>NZ_CP103836.1:2595000-5283403 GCF_032697525.1 Xanthomonas hydrangeae | reverse complement strand
CGGCATCCATGCCGCCACACGGTCCCGCAATCGGCGAGGGCACCGCACCAGAAAGATTGCTGGTCGCTTTGTTGAAAGCCATGCACACCGACCATCTCGACTGGCCCTTGCCCGCCCACCGTCGCGGGACCTTACGCGGCATGGATGCCGCGTAAGAGCCTACATGGACGTACTTGCGGCGTGTCCCGCGATGGTGGGCGGGCAAGGGCCCTCCAGCAAACCCACAGGTCACCGCTCTGCAACTGATCTATCTGCACTGTCCAAATCACTTCCACGACAACCGAGATTCAAAGTCGTAGCGTCTTTTCAGGTTCTGCACTGCAGACCACACGGTACTTCAGCGATCGCAGCCACGTGTCGCACAACTCCCAATCACGCAATGCACTCAACTTTCGCCACTTTTGACCAGCAAATGCTTGGCGAACATCCCATGCAGCTTGCCGAAGGCGCGTGCCAGATGCAGCGTGACGAACAGCAGCAGCACGCCCACGACGAACAACGGCAGCGCCAGCAAGGGGCTGGTGACATCCACGCCATCCCAGGTCAGCACCGCCGTGTTGTCGAACAACAGCGCCAACGGTGAAGCGGCCAACCCCAGCGACAGCGACAACAATGTGGTGAACACGCTGAAGTAAATGATGCCCAGCGGCAGCATCAGCAGGAAGTACAGCATCGTGCTCCAGGTGCGCGCATCGGTGAACATCGCACCGATGCGTTGCAGCCAACTGCCCTGCAGCCCGGGATGCGCAGGGCGACGCGGCATGCGCACGCCGAGCAGCGTCTCCACCACGCGGCCTTCCACCAGCGACAGCACACGCACCGACCCGAAAAACAGCACCAGCAGCGGCACACCGACGATCAGGATCAACAGGCCCGCCGACAGACTCGCGCCGGTCACCACCCAGGTGAAATAGAACACGCCGGTGACCAGGGACAGCAGCATGTAGAACAATGCGCCGTACGTGCGCGGGTCGGCCGCGACGCCGAAGAACCTGCCCACCCAGGAACTGCGTTTGGGCGGCAGCGGCGGACGCAGTGCGCGCGTCACCGTCACTTCGGTCTCGCGATAGATCTCGGCCACTTCATCCGGCGCGCCGTAGCTACCGGCCACCGCCGCGATCACTTCCGCCTCGCTCTTGTCAGCGTGCTCGGCCAGTTCGGCGCGCAGGTATTCCTCGGCGTCGTAGAGCGCGTCCTGGATCATCGCCGGGTCCGCGCCGGCCAGGGCCTGGCGCAACTGGGTCAGGTAATCGGGAATGGTGGTCGGCAACGGACGTGTCTGCGCAATGGTCGTCATGGGTGAGTCCCCTCCAGCACTGAATCAACGGAATCGCGGGTGGCGCGCCAGGCGGCGGTCCAGTCGCGCAGGCAATCGCGCCCGGTTTGGGTGATGCGGTAGTAGCGCCGCGGCGGACCGGACGCAGAGGGCTCGACATGGCTCTGCAGCAGCCCTGCCGCTTCCAGATTGCGCAGCACCGGATACAGCGCACTCTGCTTGCCGCTCAGCACGCCGTCCAATCGCTCCAGGCGCTTGGCGATCAGGTAGCCATACAGCGGCTCGTCGGCCTGCGCCAGCACTGCCAGCAATGCCAGCGACACGGTGCCGGCGCTCAGCTCTTTCTGAAATTTTCGTAGGTAGGCATCCGGCTCGCTCATCGCCATCTCCGCTAGGTCGAAGACGATACTAGTAATAAGTTAGGTATAGCGAATGTGCTGTTAGTCATGGAGCCGGGTTATGTCATTCGGGATTCGGGATTCGGGATTCGCAAAAGCATGCCGGCCGAGAATTTCGGTGTATCGACTCAAGCGAACTGAAGAAGAAGTGGCACACCAATCCCCACACCCGCTGCTGCGAATCCCCAATCCCCAATGACAAATTCCGGCTCATGTACTTAGAACCATTGGGTTACTGCCTTTACGGCATGGCTCCACTACAGTCCTTGGTCACTGAGCCGATACACCGTGCTCAGGCGACTCACTTTTAGATAGGGCGACACGATGCGACTTGCGCGTTTGGCACGACCGGCCATGGCTGACACTTCCTTTGGTACCACCCGGCGCCTCTGCCTTGCGATCGGGTTGTCGCTGCCTGGCGTGAGCGTTGCACAGGCGCAGACAGCGCCGGTCAATGCCGAGCAGACCCAGCCGGACAGCACCAAATCGCAAGCGCCTGCCGCAGCACCTGCTGTCCCTGCTGCGCCCGCTGCATCCAAGGGTTACCCGCTCGAAGCGCAGGGTTGGGGTGCCAAACAGGGCGGCAACATGTGGCAGGTGCGCTGGGTCGAAGACTGGTCGTATCTGAAAGATCCGTCCAAGCGCAAGAGCCCGTTCGATCCGCTCAAGTACATCCCGCTCAGCGAATCCGGCGATGTCTACGTGTCGCTCAGCAACGAGCTGCGCGTACGCAGCAACACCATCACCAATCCCGGCCTGATTCCGGGCAGCCATTCGCAGCAACAGTATCTGTTACGTGCATTCTTCGGCGCCGACTTCCATCTCGGCGAGCACTTCCGTCTGTATACGGAACTGGCGCACGGCAGTCTGGATGGGCGCAACGAAGGCGCCAAGACCGGTACCCAGGAAAACAATGCGATCCTGCAGCAGGTGTTCTTTGACGTGAAGGGCGACATCGGCGGCGCCGACACCGGTCTGCGTGTGGGCCGTCAGGTGTTCGTCGACGGCCCGACCACATTGATGGCGCTGCGCGACAACACCGATATCTTTGTGACCTTCAACGGTGTGCGCGCCTGGGCGATCGGCGAAAAGACCCGTGTGGACGTGTTCGATTTCAACTTCAATCTGGATGGCACCGAAGGGTTGGGCGACGATCGCATCGACCGCTCGCGGCATTTCCGCGGCGTGGTTGGCGGGTATCGCCTGCCGACCGCCAAGCCGATGTATCTGGAGCCGTTCTTCTACCAGTTCCGCAACGACAATCAGCTGTGGGGCCGGCAGACCGCCGAAGAAAACCGCAATTACTACGGTCTGCGTCTGTGGGGCAATGTGGGCAAGCTGCGCACCGATTCGTTCGTGACCGTGCAGCGCGGCAGCTTCGGCGGACGCGACCTGCGCGCGTACATGGCGAGCACCTCCAATGCCTGGACGTTGAGCGATAGCGGCTGGAAGCCGCGCGTGGGGTTTCATAGCGAAATCGCCTCCGGTGGTGGCGGCACCTCCGGCACCGGCACCTTGCGCAACAACAATTTTCTCTACGGCAACACGATCTACTTCAGCTGGGCGACGTTCTTCGGCCCGGTCAACCTGGTCACTGCCGCACCGACGCTGATCTTCTCGCCCACGCCCAAGCTCACCGTGAACCTGGAGTGGGAAACCTTGTGGCGCCAGACCACCAGCGATGCGATCTACAACAACCAGGCGCGCGCCTATGCACGTACGCAGAGCACCGGCGAGCGCCGCATCGGCACCATGCCGCGCATCAACGCGACCTGGAACATCGACCCGAACTGGTCGGTGACCTTCCGCGCCGAACACCTGATCGCCGGCCCTGCGCTGACCAAGGCCGGTTACGGCGATTCGACCTTCGTGATGGGGTGGTTGAATTTCCGGTTCTGAGCAAGCGGTACGCTCCGATCGTTGTTCTGCACTGATCTGCGCACTAGGATCGGACGCGATGAATGTGTTGGTTGCATAGCGGCTTGGCTGCAGCTTGGCTGCAGGGCCCTTGCCCGCCCACCGTCGCGGGACACGCCGCAAGTACGTCCGTGTAGGCTCTTACGCGGCATCCATGCCGCGTAAGGTCCCGCGACGGTGGGCGGGCAAGGACCAGTCGAGATGGTCGGTGTGCATGTTTTTCAACAAAGCAATCGGCTGACTCTCTGGTGCGGTGTCCTCACCGATTGCGGGACCGTGTGGCGGCATGGATGCCGCCACCGAGCCTCCAGGGATGGATTCACGGCGTGTCCCGCGAGCGGTGAGGGCACCGCGCCCTCGGTGATGCGGGCTTGCTGCAGGGCCCTTGCCCGCCCACCATCGCAGGACACGCTGCAAGTACGTCCATGTAAGGTCCCACGACGGTGAGCGGACAAGGACCAATCAAGATGGTCGGCGTGCATGGTCGCGAGCAGTACACGCCGCGGGACTGTCCGATGACGGAAGATCCGATTAGCTACCTCAAAAATTTTGCCAGCCACTCAAGCCGGTTGAATCGCCACCGCTTTCAGCGCCGCTTCCAGCTTCGCGCGTAGTGCATCGTTGTCGCACTGATCCAGCGCGTTCTGCAGCACGGCACGCGCCTGGTCGTCGCGGCCGAAACGTTCGGCCAGCAGTAAGCCCGCGTCGAGCGACCACGCCGGTAGCATCACGTCGCGCGGCCATGTGCCGATGGCAGCTAGCAGGCCGTCGGTCGTCAGCTGGAATTGCCCGGCCATCTTGGCGCGCTCGGCCAGCAGCGTGGCTTGCTCAGGCGTCAGCGGTGTAAATGCGGGATTGCTGTCCAATGCTTCGCGCTGCAAGGCGAGTGCGCGGCGCTCCTGTTTTTCCTGCAGCAAGCGATTGATGTAGTGGCGGGTATGGTCGTGCAGTTCGTCGTTGCGATGATGTTGGCGCAGCAGACGCTGATACAGCTCATGCACGGCAAGGCTCACTGCGCGTGATCGCACCGCGCCGCGTAACGCTTGAAATGCTTCGTCGGCATGTCCGTCGCGCAGGTACTGCTCTGCTTCGTCTAGCAGGCGTTGATCCGGGTCTTCGCGCTCGACTGCCGCGCCATTGCTGGGCAGATAGCCGAGTTCTTCGTGGTACTGGTACACCAGATAGCCCATCAGATGAAAGCTGGCGAACAGGCTCCAGATGGAGGCAATCACAACGGTCGCTTCGCGCACGACCGGCGGCAGATATTTCACCGCAATGAACACCGCTGCCGTGCCGCTGCCCTGGATCACATACAGCAGGCCGTAGGCGGCCAGGTACGGCCAGCCGATGCGCAGCGCCATGTCGATCGACACTGCCGGGTTGAGTGCGCGGCGCAGGCTGCCGTCGATGGCCAGCGCAATCATCATGCCGGGCAGCAACAGCTGCACCACCAGATACGCGATGGTCAAGCCGGGCTTGCCGGCCAGTACGCCGGCCGCACCGATGACGACGCCCAGCGCAAGCGCCAGCAGAATCAGCCTGAGTACCGCGCTATCGAACGTGTTGTAGCCGAGTCGCGGTGCGTCGGCTTGCCCATCTGCGCTGTGGCGCAGGATGTCGAAGGCATAGGTGTAGGTCGCCATGCCCAGCACGCCGGCGATCAGCAGTTTCAGGATGCCTGGCAACACCAGCAGCGCGCTGCACAGGGTCAGCGCAATCAGCGCGTACAGCGCCGAGCCGCGCAGCGGGTAGGTGGCGATGGCGGGAATGCGGGTCCAGAACGGTGCCGGTGCGGCCTGCACTGCAACCTTGCGTGCGCGAAAACGGTCTTCCATGACGCTCCCCAAGCGTGTGATGTGAAGGGATTGTGCGGTGGTGCGCGTCGCCGTGCAATTGGGATCTAACGGCGCCTGCCTGTTGAGCCCGGTGATGCACGGCAGCGGGTGGGGGCTTGGCCCGTAGCCGCATGTGGAATGACACGAACTGCCCAAGGACGAACGTCGGTATCGACGGTTCAGTGGGCAGTGCGCTATCGAAGAAAGCGTCTTGCTCAAGGAGCACGTGATGGCAATTGGAGATTTTGCGAAGCGGTGCCGGCGTTGCGTATGGAGGCGTGATCGCGACACATTGCCGGTCGCGCGAGCATCGCCCACGTCGCGATCGTGCATTTTTTCATCCTAGTGACGTACGCGCTTCCGTGCTTCAGCCGACCGTGCAGGTCGCGGTCTGAATGATCGGCAGCGTGGAAGTCATTGGCCTAGTACGTACTGATCGCAATGCAGGCCTTTACATGTCGATATGCGATACGTGCAGTGCTTCAGTAGATGACGTAATGCTCTGGATCCTGGTGATCGGTAGACTGTCGACCCGCTGCAGTCATTGCGGATCTTTCGAGCGACCAGACGCGCCACGTGCGTGGCACTACCGTCGCTCGCATCACAAGGAGTGTCGCTTGAATCCATCCGCCACCGGCAACCCGCAGGTTCGTATTCGCAGCATCGATGTGCTGTCGGACAATTGGTATGTGCTGCGCAAGGTCACCTTTGATTTTCAGCGCAAGGACGGCCGCTGGCAGACCCTGTCGCGCGAGGCCTACGACCGCGGCAATGGCGCCACGATCCTGCTCTACAGTCGCGCCAAACAGACGGTGATGCTGACCCGCCAGTTCCGCCTGCCGACACTGCTCAACGGCAACGCCGACGGCATGCTGATCGAAGCTTGCGCCGGCTTGCTTGACCAGGACGATGCGCTGACCTGCATCCGCAAGGAAACCGAAGAGGAAACCGGCTACCGCATCGACAACGTGCGCAAGGTGTTCGAGGCGTTCATGAGCCCGGGTTCGGTGACCGAGCGTCTGTATTTCTTTGTCGGCGAATACTTCGATGGCGACAAGGTCAGTGACGGCGGCGGACTCGAAGAAGACGGCGAAGAGATCCAGGTGCTGGAACTGCCACTGGATACAGCGCTGGCGATGATCGGCTCAGGCGAGATCGCCGATGCCAAGACCATCATGTTGCTGCAGTACGCCAGGTTGCATGGCGTGTTGGCGTAGCCGATCTCGTGCGCCGCGTGAACGTTTGTCGTTGTGGTGCCGCCGCGTGTCGCTATCTGCATGCAACGCGCTTGCGCACAAAAACGACGCTGCCGCAGACCTGAATTCTGCGGCCGTCGACGCAAGCGATTCTTGTTGCTCGCGTGGCAAAAAATGCCGAGTGCAGGTTCCGCTCTTGAGTAGTGCTGGGTGCAAAGGTGCGCAACTCACAGCATCATGAATCCATGCTCAAAGATCAGCGCACACGTCGCAGCACTTTGTCTTGATCCTCTGGCGGATTGCCGCTGTGGCAATTGTGGCCATCCTGTGCCAGGGCGTAGTCGGTGCGATGCGCATGGCGCTCGGAGATGGTGTCCTGTTCGATGCGAAACCCGTAGATATTGGGTCCGATCATCGGATCATTGGGGTCTTCGAAGCTGAGCATTAGGCAGCTTCCGCCTATCTGGTCAATCCACCAGGATCCGATCATGGTTTTGGGGGCGGTATGTCGCGCGGCGCCAGCGATGCAGGTCGTCTTCAATGTGTAGCGTCGGCCGTTGTCGCTTGGTTTTCCTGTCTTGTGGAGAAAAAGATCGGCGCGGACGGCTTGGCAGTCTTGCGTGTAGGGCTGCAGTTTGCCGGTGTAGCGGCCGGCAAGCAGGTGCTGCTGTTGTAGCGGCCACGCTTCAATTGGAGCTGGTTGCCGGGCAGTGGCCGTTGCCGCCCCAATGATCGTGCTTGCAGTCAGACAGCGGAACAGCAGTATTGTTGCGTCCTTGCTCATTGGTTTTGTCTTGTCGTTTTGTGTGCGTGGCTACTCAGCGCTTCCCACCAAAAATACTGCCGAAAATACCGCGCACGATCTGCTGGCCGATCTTGTTGCCCACCGTGCGCGAGGTCTGCTTGGCCATCGCTTCGAGCATGCCCTGGCGGCGGCTGGTGCCGAAGACGGCGTCCTTGACCGCCTGGCCGAAGCCGCTGTCTTGCGCGTCGTCATCCCCGCGGGTGCGCGCCGGTGGTGCGGCGTTGTGCTCGGCTACCTGTTCGACGCGGCGTGCCAGTCGTTCGGCGGCCGATTCGCGGTTGATCGCGGCGTCGTAGCGGGTGCCCACCGGGCTGGCGGCACGCACCTGCGCGCGTTCGGTCTCGCTGATGGGGCCCATGCGGCAGCGTGGTGGGGCGATCAGGGTCTGCTGCACCGGCGCGGGCACGCTCTTGCCTTGCAGCGGCGACACCAGCGCCTCGCCGGTACCCAGGCTGGAGATCGCGGTTGCCACGTCGAGCTTGGGATTGGCGACGAAGGTCTGCGCCGCGGTCTTGACCGCCTTCTGGTCGCGCGGGGTGTAGGCGCGCAGCGCGTGCTGCACGCGATTGCCGAGCTGGCCGAGGATGTTGTCCGGAATATCGTCGGGAAACTGCGAGCAAAAGTACACGCCCACACCTTTGGAACGGATCAGCCGCACCACCTGTTCGATACGCTGCACCAGCGCGGCGGGCGCGTCGTCGAACAGCAGATGCGCTTCGTCGAAGACGAACACCAGCTTGGGCTGTTCCAGGTCGCCCACCTCGGGCAAACGCTCGAACAGTTCCGACAGCAGCCACAGCAAAAAGGTGGAATACAGCTTCGGCTTGAGCACCAATTGGTTGGCCGCCAGGATGCCGATCACACCACGGCCATCGGGCGCCACGCGCATCAGCTCGGCAAGTTCCAATGCGGGCTCGCCAAAGAATTGCTCGCCGCCGTCCTGCGCCAGACGCAGCAAGGAGCGCTGGATCGCGGCCACCGATTGGCTGGAGACCAGCCCGTAACTGGTGGACAGCTCCTTGCGTTCTTCCACCACCAACGCCAGCAGCGCGCGTAGGTCGTCCAGATCCAGCAACAGCAGTCCACGGTCGTCGGCCAGCTTGAACACGATGTCCAGCACACCGGACTGGGTGTCGTTGAGTTCCAGAATGCGCGCGAGCAGGGTGGGGCCCATCTCGCTGACGGTGGTGCGCACCGGGTGGCCGAGCTTGCCGTACAGATCCCAGAACACCACCGGGTTGGCGGCCGGCGCGTAATCGGTGATGCCCACTTCCGTGGCGCGCTGCAACACGCCGGCTGCGCCGTCGCCGGCAACCGCCAGACCGGCCACGTCGCCTTTCACGTCGGCCAGGAACACCGGCACGCCCAGCCGCGAGAAGCCTTCGGCCAGGGTCATCAAGGTGACGGTCTTGCCGGTACCGGTGGCGCCGGCGACCAGGCCGTGGCGGTTGCCGAAGCGTCCTTCCAGGATCACCGCGATGTCGTCGGTGACGCCTTTGCCGAGCAGGAACGAGGCCATTGCGCAGATCCGGTGGGAAAACGTGATTCTATCCGGCAATGCTCGCTGGCAATCCCGGTGGGGCATCGTGGTGGCACAGCGAGTCCGCACGCCGGCGCGAGACGTCAAAGAGCCATGCCGCCGGGCAACTCGCAGGAGCAACGGGCGCGACTCACGGAACCAGCCAGCAGCCATTCCAACCACCTAATCCATCGATCAATCTAACGGCCCACTGACCCTGCCGGCGGTGCCGCCTTGCCCCGGTGTCGCCCCGGCGGCTACCCTGCCTGCCTTTCCGCTGTACTGCCTACGATGCCGCTCGCTCATTTTGCTTTGCGCCCATGGCCGGTTCTGGCACTGGTGGCGCTGATGTCTGTCGTCCCCGCTGCCCACGCCATTTCCAAACGCGACACGGAGAAGGCGGCCGTGCTCGATGCCCGCATGGCCGCCGCCGAAAAGCGTTATCGCGATGCGTTGGTGCTGGTGAACAACTCCGACCCCAAGGGCACTGCCGAAGGCGATGCCGCGCTGGAGGACATGGAAGACGTCATCGATGCCTGCATCAAGCAGCGCGGCTGCCTGGTCGCCAATCAGCTGGCCACCTACAAGCGCCTGCTGAAGGCGCGCGCCGACGCCGAGGCCCCGGCCGCCGAAGACCCGGAAGACGACGACAGCTTGCTGCAGGCCGACCCGGATCATCTCGGCCCGGCGAACAACGGCGTGCCAGAAGCCGCACGTGCGGCCACCCTGCTCAACGACCAGCGCCACGATTTCGACAAGATGGTGCAGTACAACCCGGCGGTGCAGGCCGGCATCCGCCGCTGGCTGACCGACATGCGCCCGGCGTTGCTGACCAGCTACGAGAACTACAGCAATTTGCGCGGGGTGATGTGGCCGGAATGGCAGAAACGCGGCCTGCCCGAAGCGCTGCTGTTCGGCATCATGGCCAAGGAATCCAACGGCAAGGTGCACGCTAGCTCGCGCGCCGGTGCGGCCGGGTTGATGCAGTTCATGCCGGCCACCGGGCGTCGCTTCGGGCTGGGCCCGGACGGCACCGGCTTCGACACGCGCTTCGATGCACGCAGTGCCGCCGAAGCCAGCGCCGCCTACCTCAACGAGCGCATGGCCGGGCTCAACCGCAACATCGAACTGGCGCTGGCCGCCTACAACGGTGGCGAGGGCCGCGCAGCGCGCGTGTTCTCGCAGAGCGGCGGTCGCGGGTTCTGGGAGCAGGACGTGTACAACCAGTTCCCGGCCGAAACCAAGGACTACGTGCCGATGGTGATCGCCGCAGCTTGGATCTTCCTGCATCCGCGCCAGTACGGCGTGGATTTCGCCAAGCTCGACGCGCAGCCGGCCACGCTCAAGCTCGCCAAGTCGACGACCATCTACGAACTCACCATTTGTCTGGGCAGCATGGGGACGCGCGACGGCTATATGCGTGCATTGCGCAATCTCAATCCGCGCTATGAATCCGATGGCTGGATTCCGGCCGGCACTGTCATCAATGCCACCAACCGCATCGCCAGCCTGTACACGCGCTACTGCGTCAATGGCCCGCGTGCGGATCTGGCGCGCACGCTGATCACTGCCGACCTCAACAGTGCGATCGTGCGCAGCAGCGGCGCCCCCGAGTACGTGCCCAGCGTGGCAGTAGGCGATGTCAGCCCGATGGCCGGCGTGCCGACCACCGTGGCCACCGGCCAGCCGGTCGTCGCCAAGCCCAAGGCCAAGCAGGCGCGCAGCTACACCGTCGCCAAGGGCGACACGCTCGGCCGCGTCGCGCAGAAGTACCAGTGCGAGATCAAGGAGCTGGCCAAGGCCAATCGCCTGAAGGCGCCGGGCTATGCGCTCAAGCCGGGGCAGAGCATCAAGCTGGCGGGCTGCGATCGCTGACTTGCGGAAGCGGTATCGCGTCGGCGAGCTGCGGGCTGGACCCAGCTCCTGTAGGAGCGGGCCTGCCCGCGATGAAGCCGTCCCGGTAGCTCTAGGGTGGGCGGGCACGCTCTAAATTGGAGGCTGGGAGTGCGAAACGCGCCTGCGCCCGAACGTCATCGAGAATGCCTCATCGCGGCCAGGCCCGCCCCTACAACGGCATCGCTAGCCACATTTGCCGATCGCCGCATTCGGAGTGAATCTCGCTGGTGCACGAACGTCATCGAGAATGCCCGTCGCGTCAGGCCCGCTCCTACAGCGGCGGAGTCGCTCGCCGCATTCGCCGATTGCCGCGTTGGGTGTGAAGCCGGAGGTGTCACGCGCCGCTGTAATCAGCTTGTCTGGCGACGTGCGAGCGATTGTCCTAAACGAACCGCTGTCTCCGCAGCAAGTCCACCATCGAGCTTGGCGACACCTGGCGGCAGCAGCACGATCACAGTAGACCCGTAATTGAAGCGCGCCATCTCCGCAAACCGCTCCAGCACGATGCCCTTGCCGCGATAATCCTTGCGCGTGATGTGATCGCCATAGCGCGGAATCTCCACGCCGCTCCACACCGTCTCCACGCCGGACACCAAGAGCGCGCCCACCATCACCGAGGCCATCGGGCCGAAGTCGGTGTCGAAGTGGCACACCAGACGCTCGTTGCGGGCGAACAAGCGCGGCACGTTGCGTACCGCATCCGGGCCCACGCTGAACAAGCGGCCGGGCACGTGCACGGTTTCGCGCAATGTGCCGGTCCACGGCATGTGCACGCGGTGGTAATCCTTCGGCGACAAATACACCGTGGCGAACAGCCCGTCGTTGAACGGCAGCGCGGCCTCGGCATCGCCGAGCAGTTCGGCAGCGGTAAACGACTGCCCCTTGGCCTGGAAGATGCGGCCGTTCTCGATCGGGCCGAGCTGGCTGATGCGGCCGTCGGCAGGCATCAGCAGCGCCGCAGGATCGGCATCGGGCACGCGTGCGCCCGGCTTCAGGGCGCGGGTGAAGAACGCATTGAAGGTGGGATAGGCGCGCGGGTCCGGTTCCAGTGCTTCGCTCAGGTCCACGCCGAACTTGCGCGTCACCGTGTCGATCAACCATTGCTTGGTGGATGGTGTCTCGGAATAGGCCAGCGCACGCGCCATTGAGGACAGCAACCGGTGCGGCAGCACGTAGGTCAGGGAAGTGACGAGACTCACGGAGCGGTTACCTTGGTCAGCTGTTGGAGGTCGGCGGCAATCGCCTTGGGGTCGAGCGGGGGGCGGATCAGGCCGGCCAGGCGGCCTTGCGGGTCGAGCACGGCGATGCCGGCCGAGTGATCCATGCTGTAGTCATTGGGATTGTCCGCAAAACCCTTGCCCGGCACCTTCTGAAACACGAAGCCAAGTGCGGTGGCGAAGCGCTCCAGCGCCGGCACGTCGGCAGTGGCGGCCAAAGTGTCCTTGTGGAACGCATGCGCGTATTCGCCCAGGCGTGCCGGCGGGTCGCGCTGCGGGTCCACCGACACGAACAGCACGCGCGGGCGCAGCCCATCCGGAATGCTTGCCCACTGCTGCTGTGCCACCGCCAGATCGGTCAAGGTGGTGGGGCAGACGTCCGGGCAAAAGGTAAAGCCGAGGAATACCAGCGTCCAATGCCCCTTCAGCTCACCGGGCACCAGCTGGGTACCATCGGACTGGCGCAGGCTGAACTGCGGCAGGGTGCGTGGTTGCGGATAAAAGGTGATGGTCCGGGTGGGCGGCCAGGGCGAGCTGGGCGCGGCGCCGAGGAACTTCTGGCCCAGCAACAGCCCCAGGCCGGCGGCCAGCGCCACCAGCAGCACGATGCCGGTATTGCGATTGAACATGGCGGTTTCCAGTGCAACGGACGCTCATGATACCGATCCGACCTCTATAATCGTGGGCCGATTCCTCTTTAGTTGTTGCCATGACTGCCGCCGCGGCCGACGAACTGCACACCATCATCGACCTGATCCGCTACGGCACCAGCCGTTTCAATGCAGCCGGTCTGACCTTCGGCCATAGCTACGACAATGCGCTGGACGAGGCCACCCAGTTGGTCCTGCACAGCCTGCACCTGCCGCACGATCTGGGCCCGGCCTATGGCCAGGCGCGTCTGCTGCGCTCGGAAAAGGAACAGGTACTGGGCTTGTTCGAACGCCGCATCAGCGAGCGCGTGCCGGCGGCGTATCTGACCGGCGAGGCCTGGTTTGCCGGCCTGAGTTTCAAGAGCGATGCGCGCGCATTGGTGCCGCGCTCGCCGATCGCCGAGCTGATCGAAGCCGGCTTCGAGCCCTGGCTGGGCGGCCGCGAAGTCACCCGTGCGCTGGACCTGTGCACCGGCTCGGGCTGCATCGCCATCGCCATGGGCCACTACAACCCGCAGTGGGACGTGGACGGCGTGGACATCAGCGACGACGCGCTCGCACTGGCCGCCGAAAACAAGGCGCGCCTGCATGCCGACAACGTCACCCTGCTCAAGTCCGACCTGTTCGCCGGGCTGGGCGGCCGCCAGTACGACCTGATCGTCACCAACCCGCCGTATGTCACCAACGACGAAACCGACGCGCTGCCGCAGGAGTATTCCTACGAGCCGGAGCTGGGGTTGCGCGCGGGCGACGATGGCCTGGATCTGGTGCTGAAGATCCTGCGCGATGCGCCGCAGCACCTCAGCGAGGACGGTCTGCTGATCTGCGAAGTGGGCGAGTCCGAGCAGCACCTGATCAAGCTGCTGCCGGAAGTGGATCTGGCCTGGGTCGAGTTCAAGGTCGGGCAGATGGGCATCTTCGCGGTCGAATGCCGCGAGCTGATCGCGCACGGCGCGCGCATCGCCGAGCTGGCCAGTGCGCGCTGAGTGGTCCACGCCGCGCCCGCAGTTGAGCGATCTGCTGTTGCTGGTGCCGGTGTCCATCTTCGGTGTCGGCATTCCGCTCGGCCTGCTCGACGTGGTGTACCGCCTGTTCGACCCGATGTACGGCGGTCCCTGGCAGCAGCGCTGGATGAGCGCGGCGGCGGAGATCGGTTTTGGCCTGATGGCGTTTTTCGGCCTGGTCTCGGCCTGGATCGTGGTGGTCAGTTCGGATGCGACATTGCACGCGCATCGGCGCCGTACGTTGGTCGTGGCACTGGGCCTGCTGGTCGGCGTCGGCGCTGCGCTGTATCTGCTTGCCGATTGGCTGCTCAGCGGGCGTCACGGGCTGGATGTGTTTTTGCTGGTGTTCAGCGGCGTGTTCGCGGTGGCGCCGATGCTGGTGGCGGCACGTCATCTGCCGCGCCTGCTGCGCGCCATGCCACCTGCTGCAATGTTGAGAGGATGCCGCAATGGGCAGTAACAGTTTCGGCCGCCTGTTGACGGTCACCACCTTCGGCGAGTCGCATGGGCCGGCGATCGGCTGCGTGATCGACGGCTGCCCTCCGGGCCTGGAAATCGCGCCGGAAGACTTCACCCACGATCTGCAGCGGCGCGCATCCGGCAAGAGCCGGCACACCTCGGCACGCCGCGAAGCCGACGCCATCGAGATCCTGTCCGGCGTCTATGAAGGCCGCACCACCGGCACGCCGATCGGCCTGCTGATCCGCAATACCGATCAGCGCAGCAAGGACTACAGCAACATCGCCCAGCAGTTCCGCCCCGGGCACGCGGACTACAGCTATTGGCAGAAGTACGGCATCCGCGACCCGCGTGGCGGTGGGCGTTCGTCCGCGCGCGAGACCACCATGCGTGTGGCTGCCGGCGTGATCGCCAAGAAGTGGCTCAAGCAGCGCCACGGCGTGCTGGTGCGTGGGTTCCTATCGCAACTGGGCGAGATCCGTCCGACCGGGTTCGACTGGACTGCGGTCGAGGACAATCCGTTCTTCTGGCCGCATGCCGAGCAGGTGCCGGAGCTGGAAACCTATATGGATGCGCTGCGCAAGTCCGGCGATTCGGTCGGCGCGCGCGTGGACGTGGTGGCCGGAGGCGTGCCGCCGGGCTGGGGCGAGCCGATCTACGGCAAGCTCGATGCCGAACTGGCTGCCGCGCTGATGAGCATCAATGCGGTCAAGGGCGTGGAGATCGGTGACGGTTTTGCCAGCGCTGCGCAGAAGGGTACCGAACACCGCGATCTGATCACCCCGGAAGGCTTTCTCAGCAACCATGCCGGCGGCATCCTGGGCGGCATTTCCACCGGCCAGGCGATCACTGCCTCGATGGTGCTCAAGCCGACCTCGAGTCTGCGCCTGCCCGGCGCGACGGTGGATGCCGAGGGCGCCGTGGTAGATGTGATCACCACCGGTCGCCATGACCCCTGTGTGGGCATTCGCGCCACGCCGATCGCCGAGGCGATGATGGCCTTGGTCTTGATGGATCAGGCCTTGCGTCATCGCGCCCAATGCGGCGATGTGGGTGAGGTGTCGCCACGTATTCCCGGTCAGCTCGATGTCTGAGTCGCGGCGCGCCAAGGTGTGGGTCAGCCAGCCGCTGTTCGACGATGTCGTCGCCCAGTTGGGCGAACATTTCGAGCTGACCACCACCGAGCGCGTCACTGCCTATTCGCCGGCTGACCTGGCCGCGCGACTGGCATCGCTGGACGGTGCCTTGATCACCCTCAACGAGCGGATCGGCGTGGCGGAAATCGCCTCCGCACCGCAGTTGCGCGCCATCGCCAACGTCGGTGTGGGCTACAACAATCTCGATCTCGACGCGCTGAGTGCGGCCGGCATCCTGGCCAGCAACACGCCGGACGTGCTGACCGAAACCACCGCCGATCTCGGCTTCGCGTTGCTGATGGCCACCGCGCGCCGCATCACCGAATCCGAGCGCTGGTTGCGCGATGGGCAGTGGGGGCAGTGGTCGTTCAAGACCATGCTCGGCGCCGATATCCACGGCGGCACGCTCGGTATTCTGGGCATGGGCCGGATCGGGCAGGGCATCGCCCGCCGCGGTGCGCACGGTTTCGGCATGCGCGTGCTGTATCACAACCGTAGCCAGTTGCCGGCCGAGACCGAACGAGTGCTCGGCGCGCAGTACGTGGATTTCGACACCTTGCTGGCGCAGTCCGATCACCTGGCCCTGGTGCTGCCGTACACCAAGCAGTCGCACCACATCATCGATGCTGCAGCGCTGGGCAAGATGCGCGCCACCGCCACGCTGGTGAACATCGCGCGCGGCGGCCTGGTCGATGAAATCGCGCTGGCCGATGCGCTCGCCAATGGACGCCTGGCCGGCGCCGGGCTGGACGTCTACGAGGGCGAGCCGGTGGTTCGCCCCGAGCTGCTCGCTCTGCACAATGTGGTGCTGACCCCGCATATCGGCAGTGCCAGCCTGGCAACGCGCCGCGCCATGGTGCAGCTGGCGGTGGACAACCTGATCGCTGCGCTCGGCCAAGGCCCTAATGCCGGCCGTCCGCCCAGCGCACTGAATGCCGATGCAGTGGCCGCTGCCAAACAGGGCGGCGTGCACATGGATGCGAGCGCTGGCGAAGCGATCAAAACCGGCGCGATCAAAACCACCACGACCAAACGATAGGGAACCTCCGCGGCCAGCTTTGGAGGTTCCCCGAACCCACTGCGCAAGCGCGTTCCCCTCTTTCCTCTTTCGATAAAGACAATCTCATGAGCAACGAAAACCGTCGTTTCAACGTCGCGGTCGTGGGCGCCACCGGCGCTGTCGGCGAGACCATGCTGAGCATCCTGGCCGAGCGCAACTTCCCGGTCGCCACCCTGTATGCGCTGGCGTCGTCGCGTTCGGCCGGCGGGCAGGTGGAGTTCAACGGCGGCAAGGTCGATGTGCTGGATCTGGCCGATTTCGATCCCACCGGCGTGGATATCGCGCTGTTCTCCGCAGGCGGCAGCGTGTCCAAGGAATACGGCCCCAAGTTCGCCGCTGCCGGCGCGGTGGTGATCGATAATTCCTCGGCGTTCCGTTACGACGACGATGTGCCGCTGGTGGTGTCGGAAGTCAATCCCGAAGCGCTCAAGCAGCGCCCGCGCGGCATCATCGCCAACCCCAATTGCTCGACCATGCAGATGCTGGTCGCGCTCGGCCCGATCCACCGCAAGTACGGCATCGAGCGCATCAATGTGGCGACCTATCAGTCGGTCTCCGGCGGCGGGCGTTCGGCGATGGAAGAGCTGGGCAAGCAGACCAGCGAACTGCTGGGCTTCCAGCAGATCGAACCGCAGCGTTTCCCGGTGCAGATCGCCTTCAATCTGATCCCGCACATCGACGATTTCCAGGACAACGGCTACACCAAGGAAGAGATGAAGCTGGTCTGGGAGACCCGCAAGATCCTGGGCGACGAGACGATCATGGTGAATCCGACTGCGGTGCGTGTACCGGTGTTCTACGGTCACTCCGAAGCGGTGGCGATCGAAACCCGCGACAAGATCACTGCCGAGCAAGCGCGCGCGCTGCTGGAAGCATCGCCCGGCATCGAAGTGGTGGACGAGCGCAAGCCGGGCGGCTACCCGACCCCGGTCACGCACGCCTCCGGCAAGGACGCGGTGTTCGTCGGCCGTATCCGTGAAGACCTGTCGCATCCGCGCGGTCTGAATCTGTGGATCGTCTCGGACAACATCCGCAAGGGCGCCGCGCTCAACGCCGTGCAGCTGGCCGAGCTGGTCGCACAGGAAGGCTGAGCACGCTCGTCAGTAGGAGCGCGCTGGCGCGAGACGGAGCTTTCCCAGCGATGCCTCGTCGCGCGCAAGCGCGCTCCTACCCAATACGCTGCCGATGGCCTGCTGCATGGATGCCGCATCGCGACGGCATGTGCACCCCCGCGCGAGGCGGCCGACTTTTTCGCTCATTCAGCGGCTATATTGATGCCCATGAAACATAGGGGCGGGGGCGCGATGCGTCCGATACAAGCGATAGGTGCGTTGCTGCTGATGGTCTGCAGTGGCACCGCCATGGCGTTAGGGTTGGGCGATATCAGGGTGCTGTCCAGGCCTGGGCAACCGCTGGTGGCCGAGATTCCGGTCATCTCCAACGAACCGGGCGAACTCGACAACGCCCGTGTGGCGCTGGCATCGGCGACAACCTTCGCGCGGGTTGGCCTGGAGCGCCCGCAGGGCCTGGTCAGCAGCCTGCAGTTCCAGTTCGCGCAGGATGCGCGCGGGCGTGCGGTGATCCGCGTGACCAGCAGCCAGGTGGTCGACCAGCCGGCGATCAACTTCCTGATCGAAGTGGAGTGGGGCCAGGGGCGTCTGGTGCGCGAGTATTCCGCGCTGGTCGATGCGCCCAACACCGCTGCTGCGATCGCCGGGCCGGCCATCGAGGCGCCACGCGCCGGTGCCAACAATACAATCCTCCGCCAGTCCCCGGTGTCGACGCCGGCTGCCGCAGGCGCCGATCAAAACACTGCCGCTACCGCACCAACTGCACGCCGCGGTGCAAGCCCCGCCGCTGCCGCGCAGGCCGGCGATGCATTGCCGGCGGTGCGCTCCGGCCAGACCTTGTCGGAAATCGCCGCCGCAGTGGCGCGCTCCAGCGGGCATTCGCTGGATCAGACCATGCTGGCGCTGTTGCGGACCAACCCCGAGGCCTTCATCGGCGGAAATATCAATCGCTTGAAGCAGGGCGCGGTGCTGCGGACGCCGCAGGAAGAGGCGCTGGCCCAGGTCGGTGCGGCCGAAGCGGCGGTGATGGTGCGCGAGCAGGCCGCCCAATGGCGGCAGGCGCGTTCGGCGATTCCGCAGCCGGCCGACGCCGGCGCGGCTGCCGCGACACCGCCTACAGCCGCAGCACCTGCTGCGCCCACCACTGCGGGGGCCGGCGCGCGGCTCGAGATCGCCCCGGCAGTGGCGAGTCAGACCAACACCGCCGGCGCCACGTCCGGCACCAGTGCCGAAGGCGAGGGCGAGATGGCGGCCAACCAACAGTTGCAACAGGCCAGGGAAGACATCGCCACCCGCGATGCCGAATTGCAGGATCTACGCACGCGCGTGGCCGATCTGGAAAAACTCAAGCAGCAACAGCAAGCCTTGATCGCAATGAAGAACACCGATCTGGCCGCCGCGCAGAAGCGCCTGTCGGAGACGCCGGCTGCGGCGGAGCAGGGCGGCGGTTTCCCGCTGTGGTTGATTGGCGGGCTGGTGTTGATCGTTGCGGCCGTGGTCGCATGGCTGGCTGCGCGTCGCCGCAAACCCTCGCCGCTGCCGCCGTTGCCGCGTCGTCAGTTCGACTTCGTGCCGGTGGGTGCTGCAGCCGAGACGGAAGAGCCGCAGGATGCCGAGCTCGCCACCCAGCCCAGCGAATATGACGTGGTGCACGAGACCGAATTCGAGCAGGCCAATCTGCGCGAAGACGAGCGCGCTTACGATGCGCAGCAGCCGCTGTCGGAAGTGTTGCGCCGCGAGCCGCTGCTGTCTGAGCCAGCGCCTGCGCCGGTCGTGGTCACCAGCGAGGATTGGCGGTCGTTGCGTGCAACGCCGCCGGTTCCGGTGGCTGTGCCGGAGTACGTTGAGCCAGCGCCTGCGCCTGCGCCGGAACTGGAGCCGGAGCCGGAGCACGCAATCAGCGATCTTCCGCCAGTCGCGCCGTCTGCAGCGGTTGCCACCCAGGACAGCCTGGATTTCGCGCAATCTCCCATTGCTCCCGCCGCGCCTGACGCACAGACGTACAGGGAATTCGCGTCCGCAGGCCGCGATCGGCTGGAGCTGGCAGTGGCCTATATGGATCTGGGCGACAAGGACACCGCACGCGGACTGTTGCTGGAAGTCGCCGCCACCGGCGATGAGGCTACTCGTGCCGAAGCGGCCGAATTGCTGGAGCAGCTGACATGAGCCCGGCCATGGACAGCCTTGCCGCAGACGAGCGTGCCGCACGCGAGCGTCGCATCGATTACGTGGAGTTCGCCTCGATCGATCCGGACGCCAGTCGCGCGTTTTTCGAACAGGTTTTCGGCTGGCAATTTCAGGCCTATGGCCCGGATTACCTGGCCTTCAACGACGGGCGCCTGGACGGTGGTTTCTACCGTGCCACTGCGCCGGCAGCGGCCGAAGCGGGTCCGCTGGTAGTGCTGTATGCCGACGACCTGGCGCCAGTGATCGAGCGTATACGTGCCGCAGGTGGCGAGATCGTCAAGCCGGTGTTCGGCTTCCCGGGCGGCAGCAGATTTCATTTCCGGGAGCCCGGTGGCACGACGCTGGCGGTGTGGTCCGAGCGCGCCGCCGCGCAGGGCGACTGACAAACCACTGCGCTCAGCGTCAGGCGCGCGCGGTCGGTGCCCGGTGCGGTATCGCCACTCCCCACACTGAGGTGCTTGCGCGCGGTTTGTGCCCTCATTGAAGATCGCTCGCGACGCTTTGCCGGCCGCGCTTGGTCCGCACACTCAATCGATTCAACAACAGGCAGGTTCCGATGCGTTACGCGCTGGGCGTGGAGTACGACGGCAGCGAGTTTCAAGGCTGGCAGCAATTGGGCGAACACGGCGGGCCGACGGTGCAGGCCAGGTTGCAGGCGGCCCTGTCGTCGGTCGCCGATGCTCCGGTACAGGTGATCTGCGCAGGCCGCACCGATGCCGGCGTCCACGGCGAATGCCAGGTGGTGCATTTCGACAGCGACGCGCACCGCGACCCGCGCAGCTGGACGTTGGGTACCACCGCGCGGCTGCCGCCCTCGATCGCGGTGCGCTGGTGCGTGCCGGCGGCGGCCGACTTCCATGCGCGGTTTTCCGCACGTGCTCGCCGTTATCGTTATCGTCTGCTCAATCGGCAGATACGCCCCGCGCTGTATCGGCAGACCTTGAGCTGGGAGCGGCGCCCGCTGGATGCAGATGCCATGCACACAGCGGCGCAGGCCTTGTTGGGCGAGAACGACTTCAACGCATTTCGCAGCGTGCAATGCCAGGCGCCGCATGCACGCCGCAACCTGCAGGCCATCAGCGTGCAGCGGATTGGCGAAGTGGTGGAGATGCAGGTCCAGGCCAATGCATTCCTTCATCACATGGTGCGGAATATTGTTGGCTCGCTGATCCTGGTCGGAACCGGAGAACAACCGGTCGACTGGATCGCGACGTTGCTGGCCGGACGCGACCGCTCTGTGGCCGGGCCGACGGCGCCGCCACAAGGCCTGGTGTTCGTCGGGCCGTTGTATCCCGCAGAGTGGCATCTGCCTGCTGAGGTCACCCAATGAATCGATCGCTGTACCGCACCCGTATCAAGTTCTGTGGCATGACCCGCGCCGGCGATATTCGACTGGCAGGCGAGTTGGGTGTGGACGCGGTAGGTTTCATTTTTGCGCACGGCAGCCCGCGCCGCGTGGCACCGGCCGAGGCGCGCGCGATGCGGCAGGCCACCGCGCCGATGGTCGATGTGGTGGCGCTGTTCCGCAACAATTCCAAGGAAGAAGTGCGCGAGGTGGTGCGCACCGTACGCCCGACCTTGCTGCAGTTCCATGGCGAAGAAGACGACGCGTTCTGCCGTAGTTTCAATCTTCCCTATCTCAAGGCCGTGCCGATGGGCAGCACCGGCGTCAATGGTGAAGACGCCAACGCGCGCACCTTGCAGCTGGCCTATCCCAATACAGCCGGCTTCCTGTTCGACAGCCATGCGCCCGGCGCAGGCGGCGGCACCGGCAAGACCTTCGACTGGTCGCGGTTGCCGACCGGCCTGCATCGCCCGTTCCTGCTGGCCGGCGGCATCACGGCCGACAACGTGTTCGACGCCATCGTGGCGACGCTGCCATGGGGCGTGGACGTGTCCAGCGGCGTGGAGCTGGCGCCCGGCATCAAGGACGGCCACATGATGCGCAAGTTCGTCGAAGAAGTGCGCCGGGCCGATTGCCACGAGATGTCGTGAGATTCGGGACTAGGGATTAGGGATTAGGCAAGCGGAGCTCGGGGCTTGTGCCGCTGTTTTGGAGCGCTAGTCGCCGCTACACATTGTTCTTGGTCGCTCGCCTTTCCGGCTAACCATCGCTCAGCCGCTTGCTTCTTGAACGACGCGGTTGCTTGATGGCTGCACTTAGCCGTGCGCGATATCTATTGCAGGTGTCTGCACCTGATCTTCAGTCAGTGCACCGCGTAACCAGCCTGCAAGCTGCTCGATCCGCGGATCCGGATTGCGTTTTGCGGCGCACAGCACCCAGCGCCCGCGCGTCGGCGTGAATCCCCAGGGCGCCAGCAGGCGTCCGGCGGCCAGATCTGCTGTGACCAACGGTTGCGGTGCGATTGCCACCCCCAGACCGGCGGCAGCGGCTTCCAGTAAATAGACCAGATGTTCGAATTCGGTCCCGAAGCGCAGCGCCTCGGGTGCCACACCATGTGCCTGCGCCCATTCCGGCCAGGCCTGCAGGCGCGAGCGCGTGTGCAGCAAGGCGTGATCGAGCAGGGCGGTAGGGTCGTTTCCGTCGAGCTGCGTCGTGGATGCAAGCTGCGGGCTCAGCACCGGGCCGATCCATTCCACGCCCAGCTCGTGCACCTGCCATTCGCCGGGCCAGGGCGGAGTGTCCAGCAGCAGCGCCGCATCCAGGCCATCCAGGTCCGGGCCTGGCGCTTGTTCGCTAGCCGACAGATGCAGCCGCACGTCCGGCAGGTCCTGCTGCAGCCGGCCCAGGTGCGGAATGACCCAGCGCGCCAGCAGACTGCCCGAACAGCCCAGCACCAGCGGCGTCTCGCTGCCGGGGCGTCGCAACAGCCCAGCCCAGGTCTCGCCGATCAAGGCAAAGCCTTCACCGGTCGCATCGCGCAGACGCGTGCCCGCTGCCGTCAACACAAGGCCACGCCCCTGGCGGGTGAACAGGGCGGTTCCGAGCAATTGCTCCAGGGTGCGCACATGCCGGCTGATGGCGCCATGGGTAACGTGCAGTTCCTGCGCAGCCCGGCTGACGCTCTGCAGGCGCGCGGCAGATTCGAAGGCGCGCAAGGCCGTCAGCGGCGGAAGCGGGTAACTCATTGTGTGAGTCCAGATCACAGGTTGCGGCAATCTTATCGATTTAACGCACCGGTTGGCTGCGCTAAAGTGCGTGCTTCTCGTATGACCGCATTGCTGCAGAGGATTTCCATGTCGGCCCAGCCCATCAGTGACTTTTACGCCTATCCGGACGCTGCCGGCCACTTCGGCAAATTCGGTGGCCGGTTCGTCGCCGAGACCTTGATCGGCCCCTTGCAGGAGCTGTCTGCCGCCTACGACCAGGCGCGCCAGGATCCGACCTTCATTGCCGAATACGACAAGGATCTCAAGCACTACGTTGGCCGGCCCAGTCCGATCTATCACGCCGAGCGCCTGAGCCGCGAAGTGGGCGGGGCGCAGATCCTGCTCAAGCGCGAAGACCTGAATCACACCGGCGCGCACAAGATCAACAACACCATTGGCCAGGCCCTGCTGGCCAGCCGCATGGGCAAGACCCGCATCATCGCCGAGACCGGCGCCGGCCAGCATGGCGTGGCCAGCGCCACCGTCGCCGCGCGGCTGGGCCTGGAGTGCGTGGTCTACATGGGCGCCACCGACATCGAACGGCAGAAGATCAATGTCTACCGCATGAAGCTGCTCGGCGCGACGGTGATCCCGGTGACCTCCGGCTCGGCCACGCTCAAGGACGCGCTCAACGAGGCGATGCGCGACTGGGTCACCAATGTGCAGGACACCTTCTACATCATCGGCACCGTGGCCGGCCCGGATCCGTATCCGCGCATGGTGCGCGACTTCAACGCGATAGTCGGCCGCGAGGCGCGCGCGCAGATGCTGGAAGACTACGGCCGTCTGCCAGATGCGCTCAGCGCCTGCGTCGGCGGCGGCAGCAATGCGATCGGCCTGTTCCATGCCTTCCTCAACGACCCGGGCGTCAAGATCTACGGCGCCGAAGCGGCCGGCGACGGTATCGCCACCGGTCGCCATGCCGCCTCGATCGCAGCCGGTCGCCCCGGTGTGCTGCACGGCAACCGCACCTATGTGATCTGCGACGACGACGGCCAGATCACCGAAACCCATTCGATCTCCGCCGGCCTGGATTACCCGGGCGTCGGTCCGGAGCATTCGTTCCTGTCCGACAGTGGCCGCGCGGTCTATCAGGGCATCACCGACGACGAAGCGATGGCCGCGTTCCACCTGCTGGCGCATACCGAAGGCATCCTGGCCGCGCTCGAGTCCAGCCATGCGGTGGCGCAGTCGATCAAGCTCGCCCGCGAGATGCCCAAGGACGCGTTGATCCTATGCAACCTGTCCGGCCGGGGCGACAAGGATGTGCACACCATCGCCGCGCGCGAGGGTCTGGTGCTGTGATCGAACGGCGCATGCGCAGCTTCGTCGGCGGCGTCGCGCTGCTGTCTGCGTCTGCGCTGGCCGTCGCTGCGGCGGCGCCGGCGCTGGATCGCAGTGGCCCGGTACGCGTAGGCCAGCGTTTTGCCGAGCTTGCGCCGCAAGCGGCCTGGAAGCGTTTCAACGTCGGCCCGGTCGAAAGCTGCGACTACGTGGAGGCGGGGCTGCTTCCCGCCGGCGTGTCGATGATGCTGCAGGACGGGCGTGTCGTGCGCTTCGACGTCACCGATGCTGCGACGGTTGGTCCGTTCGGCATTTCCATCGGCGATAGCGAAACCGCTGCGCGTGCGCGCCTGCCGGCAGGCTATCGCGTCGAACCGCAGCATGATGGCGACGGTGACGGCAACGATCTTTATTTGACTTGGCGCGATCCGCACAGCGGGTTCGCGGTTCGCTATGAAACCGGAGAAGGCAGCGTGAGATTGATGTATTGGGGAACCTGGGACGCCGTGCAGTTGGTGGAGGGGTGCGCATGAGTCGTCTGCCCGACCGCATCGCCGCGCGTTTCGACGCGTTGCGCCATTCCGGCCGCAAGGCCCTGATTCCCTTCGTCACTGCCGGCGATCCGTCGCTGGAGGCCATCGTGCCGGTGATGCATGCGCTGGTGCGTGCCGGTGCCGACGTGATCGAACTCGGCGTGCCGTTTTCCGACCCGATGGCCGACGGCCCCACCATCCAGCGCAGCTCCGAGCGCGCGCTGGGCCGTGGTGCCGGCCTGGCCTATGTGCTGGAAGCGGTGCACGAATTCCGCCGCGAAGACCCCACCACCCCGGTGGTGCTGATGGGCTACCTCAACCCGATCGAGATCCACGGCACCCGGCGCTTTGCCGAGGCCGCCGTCGCCGCCGGAGTGGATGGCTTGCTATTGGTGGATCTGCCGCCCGAAGAGGCCGCCGAGACCCGCGCCATCTTCACCGAGGTCGGCCTGGCGTTGATCGCGCTGGCCTCGCCGACCACCAGCGAGCAGCGTCTGGACATGCTGTGCAGCAGCGCCCAGGGGTATCTGTATTACGTCAGCTTCGCCGGCGTCACTGGCGCTTCGAATCTGCTCGACACCACCGCAGCGGGCGATCGCCTGCGCCAGCTGCGCCTGCGTGCCGGCGCCCCGGTGGTGGCCGGTTTTGGCATCAAGGACGCGGCCAGCGCCGCCGCAATGGCCGTGGATGCCGACGGCGTAGTCGTTGGTAGCGCCCTGGTCGCTGCCCTGGCCGAAGCCCCCGATGTCCGCACCGCCTGCGAATACGCCGAAGCGTTCCTGACCCCGCTCCGCCAGGCACTGGATCATCCCTGAAACCAGCTCAAAGCCCCTCTCGCGTTCCGTGCACGTGGCTTCGCCCGTACCCTCATCCGCCCCTGCGGGGCACCTTCTCCCGACGGGAGAAGGGATCAAGCCCCTCTCCAGCGGGGCGAGAAGGCACGGCTTGCGCGCCACTGGCGTGCGTGCCTTGGAGCGCTCGCGCCGCAAGCGCGGTCCGGGGCGCGGAGCGGGGGTTGGGGTGAGGGTTCGGGCGAAGCCACGTGTCTCCCAACCACAAGTGCACGTAAGCAAACACAAGTGCATGTAAACCAGAGGAAGGCGCAGCACAACCAACCGACCTTCACTCCAAACACCCGCGCAACCACCTAGAACCAAGTTCGCAGCAAGCCCTCCGAACTGCCACCAAGTTCCACATTCATCCCCCGCGCTACCTCGCTTTTCCCGCAGCGCGTTAGACTTACGCCCCTCTGCGGCCCGTAAGGCCGCCCTGCATGGATTGTCATACACGCATGAGCTGGCTCAGCAAATTGATGCCCTCCGGCATCCGCACCGAGAACACCCCGGCCAAGAAGCGCAGCGTCCCCGAGGGCCTGTGGGAAAAGTGCAGCAATTGCGGCAGCGCGCTGTACGGCCCCGAGCTGGAGGAAAACCTGGAGGTGTGTCCGAAATGCGACCACCACATGGCGATCCGCGCGCGCGCGCGCCTGAACTCGCTGTTCGATCCCGACACCGCGACCACCGAGATCGCCGCCCAACTGGGCCCGGTCGACGTGCTCAAGTTCAAGGACCAGAAGCGCTACGGCGAGCGCATCAAGGCCAGCCAGAAGAGCAGCGGCGAGTACGATGCACTGATCGCCATGCGCGGCACGCTCAAGGGCAATCCGCTGGTCGCCGCCGCCTTCGACTTCGCCTTCATGGGCGGCTCGATGGGCTCGGTGGTCGGCGAGCGCTTCGCACGCGCGGCCGAAGTGGCGCTGGAAGTCGGCTGCCCGTTCGTGTGCTTCTCCGCCAGTGGCGGCGCACGCATGCAGGAAGGCCTGTTCTCGCTGATGCAGATGGCCAAGACCTCCGCTGCGCTCGGCCGCCTGCGCGAAGCGGGCCTGCCGTACATCTCGGTGCTGACCCATCCCACCACCGGTGGCGTGTCGGCTTCGTTCGCGATGCTGGGCGACATCAACATCGCCGAGCCGCATGCGTTGATCGGTTTCGCCGGCCCGCGCGTGATCGAGCAGACCGTGCGCGAGACCCTGCCGGAAGGCTTCCAGCGTTCGGAGTTCCTGCTCGACCACGGTGCCATCGACCAGATCTGCGACCGCCGCGACATGCGCGACCGCCTCGCCGATCTGACCGCGATGATGATGCGTCAGCCGCATCCGCAGGACGCGGCCGCATGAGGCCAGTGGTTGCGCGCTGGCGCGACACCGTCGCACGCGCCGCTGCGCGTGCGTCCACCCGTAGGCAGGAACACCGCAACGCATGAGCAGTCGCAAGTATTTTGGAACCGACGGCATCCGCGGTCGGGTCGGGCAGGGGGTGATCTCGGCCGATTTCGTGCTGCGGCTGGGCAATGCGCTCGGTCGCGTGCTCACTCAGGGCCGCAGCAAGCGCCCGCTGGTGCTGATCGGCAAGGACACCCGGATTTCCGGCTACATGTTCGAAGCCGCCTTGGAAGCCGGCCTGGTCGCCGCAGGTGCCGACGTGCAGCTGATCGGCCCGATGCCGACTCCGGCCATCGCGTTCCTGACCAACACCCTGCGCGCCGATGCCGGCGTGGTGATCAGCGCCTCGCACAATCCGCATTACGACAACGGCATCAAGTTCTTTTCCGCCGAAGGCGAAAAGCTCGACGACGCTACCGAAGCGGCGATCGAAGCCGCGCTCGACGAGCCGTTCCACACCGTGGAATCGGAGCGTCTGGGCAAGGCGATCCGCACGCGCGATGCGATCGGTCGTTACATCGAATTCTGCAAGGCCAGCGTGGCGCGCGGCTTCACCCTACATGGCTTGCGGATGGTGCTGGATTGCGCGCATGGGGCGACGTATCACATCGCGCCGATGCTGTTTCGCGAGCTGGGTGCGGACGTGGTGGTCATCGGCGCCGCACCGGACGGGCTCAATATCAATGACGGCGTCGGCTCCACGCATATCGATAATCTTGCCGCCAAGGTGCGCGAGAGTGGCGCGCAGCTCGGCATCGCCTTCGATGGCGACGGTGATCGCGTGCTGATGGCAGACGACCAGGGCAACCCGGTCGATGGCGACGATCTGCTCTATGTGCTTGCCCGCTCATGGCAGGCCAGCGGCCGGCTCACCGGCACCGTGGTCGGCACGCTGATGACCAACTACGGCCTGGAACAAGCGCTGGCTGGATTGAACATCCCGTTCCAGCGCGCCAAGGTCGGCGACCGTTACGTGCACCAGGCGTTGGTGGAAGGTGGCGGCACCCTGGGTGGCGAAACCTCCGGCCATCTGCTGTGCCTGGACCGCGCCACCACAGGCGATGGCATCGTCAGTGCGCTGCAGGTCCTCGAGGCCCTGGGACGCGATGGACAGAGCCTGCGCCAGGCCTTGAGCAGCCTGAGCAAGGTGCCGCAGAAGACAATCAACGTGCGTCTGGATGGCGGCGCTGCCAGGGCGATTGTGGAAGCCGCTGGCGTGCAGCAGGCGCTGCAGCAGGCGCAAGCCGCCGTGCAGGGGCGTGGCCGCGCGTTTCTGCGTCCTTCCGGCACCGAGCCGGTGGTGCGCGTGACGGTGGAAGCCGACGACGCCGGCCTGATGCAGGACACGCTGGACCGACTCTCTGGTGCCGTGCGTGACGCGGCGTGAGTCGCTGATCATTGGCGTGTGCGTGGTCTTTGCCAAGGCCGCGACGTTCTACCTGTTGTATCGCCTGCTGTCCTGAGCGGCAGGCCCTCCTTTTTGACTCCTCGACTTCGACTGCAGATATCCGTATGAGCGCCCGCATCCCGACCCTGGACATCACCCGTTTCGACAGCGACCGCGACGCCTTTGTCGCCGAGCTCGGTGCGGCCTATCGGCAGTGGGGCTTTGCCGGCATCCGCAATCACGGCATTGCGCAGGCCGATATCGATGGCGCCTACGAGGTGTTCAAGGCGTTCTTCGCGCTGCCGGAAGAGGTCAAGCAGCGCTACCACGTCAAAGGCAGTGGCGGCGCGCGTGGCTACACCGCGTTCGGTGTGGAAACGGCCAAGGATTCCAGGCATTTCGATCTGAAGGAGTTCTGGCATATCGGCCGCGAGATTCCGGACGACTCGCCGTATCGCGAGGTGATGACGCCGAACCTGTGGCCCGAAGAGGTGCCCGGTTTCCGCGAACGCGGTTACCGCCTGTACCAGCAGCTCGATCAGCTGGGCTCGCGCGTGCTGTCGGCGCTGGCGCTGCATATCGGCCTGCCGCAGGACTATTTCGTCGACAAGACCAACAACGGTAATTCGATCCTGCGGCCGATCCACTACCCGCCGATCACCAGCGACGACATTCCCAACGTGCGTGCCGGTGCGCATGGCGACATCAACTTCATCACCTTGCTGGTCGGTGCCAGCGCGGCCGGTCTGGAAGTGCGTTCCAACGATGGCGAGTGGGTGCCATTCACTGCGGATGCCGACACCATCGTGGTCAATATCGGCGACATGCTGCAGCGCCTGACCAACCATGTGTACCCGTCCACCATCCATCGCGTGGTCAATCCGCCGGGCGAAGCAGCGCGCAAGCCGCGTTATTCGGTGCCGTTCTTCCTGCACCCGAATCCGGACTTCCTGATCGACGTGCTGCCTTCGTGCATCACTGCCGAAAACCCGAGTCGCTATCCCGAGCCGATCACCGCACACGGCTTCCTGGAAGAGCGTCTGCGCGAGATCAAGCTGAAGTAATCCAGCACGCGGTCCCTATCAGCGCGTGCAGCGAATAGCCGCGCTCGCAACACGGGTAATGACCGACACCACAGTTCTGTTCAAAAAATTCCGCTCGCGTCTGGTTAAAGCTTGCGTTCACCTCAGCCGATAACCCAGTCTGATCGCTAGCGCGACGTCGGATTCGCCTGGCGCCCGCTGCCGATTGCACTAGGTTTGGGGGGCGCATGCGGACGCAATGGTTCAAACGGATAGGTGTGGGTTCGGTGTTGCTGGCGTACTGCGCCGCAAGCGCCGTGGTGGCAACGCCTGTCAGCGTGACCGTGGCCGATGCCAACGGCATGTTGGTCGATGCGGTGGTCAGTCTGGAGCCGGCGCGTCCGGCGCCACCCAGTGCTTCCAAGACCGCGGAAATGGATCAGGTCAATTCGCAGTTCGTGCCCGCCGTCCTGGCGGTGCGCACCGGCACCTTGGTGCGCTTTCCGAATAACGATCAGATCCGCCATCAGGTCTATTCCTTTTCGCCTGCCAAGCGTTTCGAATTGCCGCTGTTTCAGGGTACCAAGGCCACACCGATCCGCTTCGATCAGGCAGGCCTGGTGACGATTGGCTGCAATATCCACGACTGGATGCTTGGCTATATCGTGGTGCTGGAGACGCCGTATTTCGGCAAGACCGGCAGCGACGGCCGCGTGCAACTGGATGCACCGGCAGGCACCTACACGCTGCGGGTGTGGCATCCGCGCATCAAGGGCGCCGTGGTCACCGAGCCGTTGCTGCTTGCGCGCGATGCAGTGCAGCGCCGCGTGACCCTGCAGACCACCGGCGCCGCGCCGATGGCGGCACCACCGGATGAACGCGTGCGCGCGCTGCAGGACAAATTCCGTCATGCCGACCCGAAGAAGCCGCATCCATGAAGGCGATGCGTCTGCATACCCGTATCGCGGCCTTGGTGGTCCTGGTCGTGCTCGCCACGCAAGTGCTGACCTTCATCGCAGTGCAGGTCGCCACCGAGCGCAGCGTCAAGGCGCAACTCGGCGAAGAGCTGCAGATCGGCGAACGCGTCTGGGAGCGCATCAATGTGCGCCGCGACGAGCAGCTGATGCAGTCGGCCTCGGTGCTGGCCGACGATTTCGGGTTCCGTGCGGCGGTGGCCAGTGGCGATGTGCCGACCATGCAATCGGCATTGCGCAACCACGCCGCACGCATGTCGGCGCAGACCGCAGTGCTGTTGTCGCCGGATGGCGAATTTCTGACCGGGCTGGCTGATCTGCCGCAAGCCGAACAATTGCGCGCCGTGCAGACCTTGCTGCAACAAGCGCAGCGCGACGGGCGCGCGGTCGGTGTGGTGGCATTGGATCAGCGCATCGTGCGGCTGGCGGTGGTGCAGGTACTGGCGCCGAGCCGGGTGGGCTGGATCGCGATCGGCAACGAATCCGGCGATGGGCTTGCGCAGGACTTCCGTACCACCACCGGGCTGGATGCGACCTTCTTCACCGATGGCCCGCCGGTGCGCGTACTGGCCTCCACGTTGGAGCCGGCCGCGCGCGCCGAGTTCCCGCAGCAGCTGCCCGCCGCCGAAGCGGGGCAGGGCGAAGCGATCCCGCTGACGCTGGCCGACGCGCGTTACCTGGTCAAACTGCAATCGATCCAGGGCGACAGTCATGTGCGGGTCGCCTTGCAGGCCTCGTTGGATCGCGCAGTCGCACCGTATCGCATCCTTAAATTGCGCATCCTGGCGCTCGCCGGCCTGGCGACGGCTGCTGCGCTCGGCGTGGCGATCTTCCTGGCGCGCAGCGTCAGCAAGCCGGTCGCGCAATTGGTGCAGGCGGCACGGCGCATCCAGCGCGGCGATTACCACACCGCGGTGCAGGTGCCGCCCGGACGCGAACTGGCCGAGCTGGCCGACAGCTTCGGGCGCATGCAGCAGCAGATCGCCAGCCGCGAGCAGCACATCCTGCATCAGGCGCGCCACGATGCCTTGACCGGCCTGCCCAATCGCATCTGGCTGCTGGAGCGGCTGCAACAGGTGGTCGACCAGACCGTGGCCTCGGGTGGCACGGCCGCCGTGCTGATCCTGGATCTTGAGCGCTTCAAGGAACTCAACGACAGCCTGGGGCACGACTTCGCCGATCAGGTGCTGGTCGAAGCAGGGCGCCGCCTGGCCGAGGTCGTGCAGGAGCCCAATGTGGTCGGGCGGTTGGGCAGCGACGAATTCATGGTGGTGGTGGCGCAGGCCGATATGACCAGCGTGCAGCAGGATGCGCAGCGATTGCTGCTGCAGCTGCGTCGCCCACTTGCGTTGCCGCAGGCGCGCATCCAGCTGGAAGCCAGTATCGGCATCGCCTTGATCCCCGAACACGGCGCCGATCCGGATACCTTGCTGCGGCGCGCCGATATCGCACGTCGCCAGGGCGGCAATGTCATCACCATCGGTGCCAGCAGCGTGTACCGCCTGGGCCAGGACGAGCAGCATCTGCGTCGTCTAAGGCTCACTGGCGATCTGCGCCAGGCGATTGCCAGCAACGAATTGACCTTGCGCTTCCAGCCCAAAATCTGTTTGCGTAGCGATCGCGTCGAACAGGTCGAGGTGTTGGTGCGCTGGCATCACCCGGTACTCGGGCCGATCGGCCCGGACGAATTCATTCCGCTCGCCGAGCATTCCGGGGTGATCCACCCGCTGACCCGCTATGTGCTGGACGAAGCGCTGCGGTGCCAGGCGCAGTGGCGCAGCCAGGGCCTGGAGCTGGGCATGGCGATCAATCTCTCTGCGCTCGATCTGTCCGACCCCGGCCTGCCGGATTATGTGCGCGGTCGTCTGGAGCATCACGCGGTGGCCGCCGAGCGGGTCACGCTGGAATTGACCGAAAGCGCGTTGATGCGCGATGTCGAATTCGCGCTGCACATGCTGCATCAGCTGCGCAGCGTCGGCGTGCGCCTGTCCATCGACGACTTCGGCACCGGCTATTCCTCGCTGGCGCAGCTCAAGCGCATGCCGGTCAACGAATTGAAGATCGACAAGAGTTTCGTCATGCAATTGGCCGAAGGCACCGACGATGCGTTCATCGTGCGCAGCACGATCGATCTGGGGCATAACCTTGGATTGAGCGTAATCGCCGAAGGCGTGGAAAACGCCACGGCGCTCGGGCTGCTGCGCAGTTATGGCTGCGACATGGTGCAGGGCTATCTGTACGCGCCGCCGCTGGAAGAAGTGCCGTTTGTGGCCTGGTGCATGCGTCAACTCGATCTGGGTCAACTCGATCTGGTGCCGGCCGCGCAAGCAGGAGCGCAACGATGAGCAAGTGGGTGCGTGCTGCGTGGTCTGCTGCAGTGTTGGGTTGTTTGGCGCTCATGCCGACACTGGCGATCGCTGCAGAAGGGCGTCTGCTCGCCACCGGCGGCGTGTCGATGATCGAAGGCAGCAGTGGCGGCGGCATCGTGCCGTGGGCCACGCTGTCGGGCTACGGCACGCGCGATGAACTTGCCACCGTGGTGTTCGCCACCCACGTGGACAGCGGCGATTACCGATTGGATGTGCAGGGCGCCGCGCTCACCGTCGGCAACCGGCTGGAGTTGTCGCTCGCGCGGCAACGCCTGGATCTGGGCACATTGCAGGACCGATTGGGCTTGCCGTGGAATGCGCTGGGTCAGGACGTGTTCGGCGCAAAGCTGCGCCTGCATGGCGACCTCGTGTACGGGCGCGCGCCGCAAGTCAGTCTGGGCGTGCAATACAAGCGTTTGCGCAATGGCACGCTGCCCCTGGCGATCGGTGCGCGCGACGACCACGGCACCGATGTGTACGTCAGCGCCAGCCGGCTGTTTCTGCAAGGCGTTGGCGGTTATCAGCTGTTGCTCAACGGTACCCTGCGCGCCACCCGCGCCAATCAGACCGGCTTGCTCGGCTTCGGCGGCGATCGTGGCAACAGCTACCGGTTGGTGGGTGAGGCCAGCGCTGCGGTGATGCTGTCGCCCTCCCTGGCAGTGGGCGTGGAATATCGAGACAAACCGAATAACCTGGGCTTCGCCCGCGAACAGGCCTGGGCAGACGCATTCCTCGCCTGGTTTCCCAGCAAGCAGGTGTCGTTCACTGCGGCCTGGGCAGAGCTTGGCGACATCGCCACGCTTACCGATCAACGCGGTCCCTATCTTTCCTTGCAGGTGGCGTTCTGATGAACCGATGGCTGCGCTGCTGCCTGCTTTGCGTGCTGGGCCTGGTGAGCGCCTGCGCCACCACGCAACCGCGCCAGACGCTCTACGACGAACTCGGCGGGCAAGCCGGGATCGAAGCGCTGGTGGAAACCATGCTCTCGCGCATTGCCGACGATCAACGCATCGTCGATCAGTTCGCGCGGGTCAACATCGTCATGCTCAACGAGCGTCTGGTGCAGAAGTTCTGCCACGTCAGCGATGGGCCATGCCCGGATACCGCCAAGTCGATGAAGCAGGCGCATGCGCATCTGGCCATTCGCGAAGGCGATTTCAATGCCTTGGTCGAGGATCTGAACTGGGCGATGGATCAGCGCAAGATTCCGCGCCGCACGCAGAATCGCTTGCTCGCACGACTGGCGGCAATGCACGGCGACATCGTCAATCACTGACATCCCGTGGGGGCATGGTCATGCAGTCGTGCAGAGCCGTACGCACCTACGCTGATCCACCGCCCAACCGCCTCAATCCAGCGGGCGCACCCGGTGCGATCCGCGCGCCATCAGGCGCAACGCAAGCGCATGCGGCAGCAATCGTAACCCGATATTGACCAGGCGATAGCGCCAGCCCGGCACTGCCAGCACTTGTCCGCGCTCCAGTGCCTCGATGCCGTATTCGGCCACGGCATCGGCCTGCAGCCACGCCCAGCGGGGCAGGGTGGACATCTGCTCGCGTGTGCCGGTGATGTCGTGAAATTCCGACCACGCAAAGCCCGGGCAGAGCGCGCAGACCCTCACTGCACAATCGGCGTTTTCCAGCGCCAGCGATTCGCTGAAGCGCAGCAGGAAGCTCTTGCTTGCCGCATACAGCGTTTGCCCGTCGGCGCTCGGCGTCAGCGCCGCAAACGAGGCCACGTTGAGAATGCGGCCCTGGCCACTGGCGCGGATCATCGGCAACAGCCGCCAGGTCAGCTCGCACACCGCGCCCACCATCACCTGCAGAAAGCGCGCATGCGTGGCCCAGTCGTTGTGCAGATAGCGGCCCGGCACGCCGTAGCCGGCGTTGTTGACCAAGGTGTCTACCGTCCAGCCATTGCGCTGGATCTGCGCAACCAGCATCTCTACCGCCGCAGGGTTAGCCAGATCGGCAGGCAACACTTCGACCCGCACCGACGTCCTTAACTCGTCGGCCAGTGCCTCCAGCCTGTCCACCCGGCGCGCAGTCAGGATCAACGGCACGCCACGCCTGGCGTAAGCGCGCGCAATCTCGCGGCCGATGCCGCTGGAAGCGCCGGTGACCAAGGCGAAGACAGGCGAAACGGACATGGCGGGTTCCTGGTGAAGAGGGGATGGGACAGGCAATGGACAGAAGTGTGCCGGCTGCCGACAGGGCATGGGCTATTCTGTCGCCTGTCTTCCACTCAGGAACCTGCGCCTGATGCGTCGAAAACTCGTTGCCGGAAATTGGAAGCTGCATGGCAGCCGCGCCTTCGCCACCGAACTGGTGGCCCAGATTGCCGCGCACATGCCCCTGGAGGGTGTCGATGTCGTCATCCTGCCGCCACTGCCTTACCTCGGCGATCTGATCGAGGATTTCGAGGAGCATCACCTGTGCTTCGGTGCGCAGGACGTCAGCAGTAACGAAAAGGGCGCCTACACCGGCGAGGTCTCGGCCACGATGCTGGTCGATGTCGGCGCCGAGTACGGGCTGGTCGGCCACTCCGAACGTCGCCAGTACCATCAGGAAAGCAGCGAGTTGGTGGCGCGTAAATTCGCCGCCGCCATGCACGCCGGGTTGATCCCGGTGCTGTGCGTGGGCGAATCGTTGGAGCAGCGCGAAGCGGGCCAGACCGAGGCGGTGCTGCGCGCTCAGCTCGAGCCGGTGCTGGCCCTGGTCGGCAGCGAAGGCTTTGCGCGTGCCGTGCTCGCCTATGAACCGATCTGGGCCATTGGGACCGGCCGTACTGCCAGCCCCGAGCAGGCCCAGGCTGTGCACGCCTTCCTGCGTGGCGAAGTCGCGAAGGTGGATGCTAGAATTGCCGATTCGCTGCCCATCGTGTACGGGGGCAGTGTCAAGCCCGACAACGCCAACGAGCTGTTCGCACAGCCCGATGTCGACGGCGGTCTGGTCGGAGGCGCATCACTGGTCGCCGAAGATTTCCTGGCCATCGCACGCGCGGCGGCCGCTTGTTAACCCATTAAGTTTTGTCCGGGGACGGATTTCGAAATGCTGATGTTGATCCTCAATGTGGTCTACGTGCTGGTCGCGCTGGCGATGATTGCGCTGATCCTGATGCAGCGTGGCGCGGGTGCGGCAGCGGGCTCCGGTTTCGGTGCCGGTGCCTCGGGCACCGTGTTCGGTTCGCAGGGTGCGTCCAACTTCCTGTCCAAGTCGACCAAGTGGCTGGCGGTGGTGTTTTTCAGCATCAGCCTGTTCATGGCGTGGTACGCCACCCATGGCGCGCGTCCCACCGATCAGAATCTTGGCGTGATGTCGCAGTCGGCCACCCCGGCACCGGCCGCCGCCGGCGAGCTGACTCAGCCGTTGCCGCAGGCACCAGCCGCGGGCGCAGTGCCGACCGCTCCGTCGCAGCCATCGCCTGCCGCTGTTCCGGCCGCAGCGCCAGCGCAGTCCGCACCGGCGCAACAAGCGCCTGCGGCACGCGAAGAAAACGCTTCAGAACCAGCACAAAAACGCTGAAGCCGGTTACAATACGCTGCGCACTGGGATGCCCAGCGGCGCAACGTATGCCCAGGTGGCGGAATTGGTAGACGCACTACCTTGAGGTGGTAGCGATTTAGGTCGTAGGGGTTCGAGTCCCCTCTTGGGCACCATTGTTTGGCTGCAGTTCCTGCGCACCGTGGCGATGCCACGCGCGGGTCCTGCTTATACCCCATGCCGGCACGCGGCGCGTGCGGGCAAAGGCAAGAGAGAATCGCTGTGCTGGCCGAATATTTGCCGAGTCTGCTGTTTCTGATCGTCGCCACCGGTATCGGCATCACATTGATGTTGATCGGCCGGTTCCTCGGTCCGCGTAGCCCCGATGCACGCAAGCTCTCGCCGTACGAGTGTGGCTTCGAGGCATTCGAAGACGCGCGCATGAAGTTCGACGTGCGCTACTACCTGATCGCGATCCAGTTCATCGTGTTCGATCTGGAAATCATCTTCATCGTGCCGTGGACGCAGGTGTTCATGGAGATCGGCGCACGTTCGCTGGTCACCATGGGGCTGTTCGTCGGCATGTTGTTCCTCGGTTTTATCTACGTCTGGAAGAAGGGAGCGTTGGAATGGGAGTGATTCAGACCCTCGATCGTCTGATGACCAATCCGATGCCGGAAGGTCGGTTGGACGACATCCTGCGCCCGGAAGGCGAGAATCCGCTGCTCGAAAAGGGCTACGTGACCACCAGCGTCGATGCGCTGTTGAATTGGGCGCGTACCGGTTCGATGTGGCCGATGACCTTCGGTCTGGCCTGCTGCGCAGTCGAGATGATGCATGCCGGCGCGGCGCGCCTGGACCTGGACCGTTACGGCGTGGTGTTTCGCCCGTCGCCCCGCCAGTCCGACGTAATGATCGTGGCCGGCACGCTGGTCAACAAGATGGCGCCGGCGCTGCGTAAGGTCTACGACCAGATGCCGGATCCCAAGTGGGTCATCTCGATGGGCAGCTGCGCCAACGGCGGCGGCTATTACCATTATTCGTATTCGGTGGTGCGCGGTTGCGACCGCATCGTGCCGGTGGACATCTATGTCCCGGGCTGCCCGCCGACCGCCGAGGCGCTGGTCTACGGCATCTTGCAGCTGCAGAAGAAGATCTGGCGTACCCAGACGATCGCGCGCTGATATCCGTCTTCTTCTACCGAGAGCAGCCAAGCCCCCATGGCAGAGCAAGCATCCTCCTTCACTGACCGACTTGCGGCACGTTTCGCCGGTGCGCAGATTGCCGTGGCCTTGCCGCGCGGCGAAGTGACGCTGGAAGTCGCGGCTGCCGATTGGCACGCCACCTGTCTGGCCTTGCGCGACGAGCTCGGTTTCGAGCAGTTGAGCGACCTGTGCGGCGTCGATCACCTGGGCTATGGCAGCGACGAGTGGGATACCGCGGACGTGTCGTCGCAGGGTTTCAGTCGTGGTGTCGAAGGCAAGGCGGTCGGTCGTTTCGCCTGGGGTGAATTTCCCAGCCAGGAAAGCTCCGATGGCGCCCACCCGCAGCACATGCCCAAGCAGCGTTTTGCGGTCGTCGCCCAGCTGATTTCCTACCGGCACAACCAGCGTCTGCGCGTGCGTTGCTACGCGCCGGACGAGCAGGTGCCGGTGGTGGTCTCGCTGACCGATATCTGGCCGGGCGTGAACTGGTTCGAGCGCGAAGCCTTCGATCTGTTCGGCATTGTGTTCGACGGTCACCCGGATCTGCGTCGCATCCTGACCGACTACGGATTCGTCGGCCATCCGTTCCGCAAGGATTTCCCGCTGATCGGCAACGTCGAAGTGCGTTACGACGAAGAGAAAAAGCGCGTGGTGTACGAGCCGGTGACCTCGGTCGAGCCACGCGTCGGTGTGCCGCGCGTGATTCGCGACGATGCCCGTTATGAGACTGCCGCTGGTGAAGTGGGCAAGTCGGAGACTGCCAAGTGAGTGAGTTCCACCAGGCGACTGCCGCCTTCGCTAGCAATCCTGTCGAAAGCAAGCAGGAAATCCGCAATTACACGATGAACTTCGGCCCGCAGCATCCTGCGGCGCACGGCGTGCTGCGCTTGATCCTGGAAATGGACGGCGAAACCGTGGTGCGTGCCGATCCGCATATCGGTCTGCTGCACCGTGGCACCGAGAAGCTGGCCGAGTCCAAGCCGTTCAACCAGTCGGTTCCGTACATGGACCGCCTGGATTACGTGTCGATGATGTGCAACGAGCACGCTTACGTGCGCGCGATCGAGTCCCTGATGGGCATCGAGGCGCCCGAGCGTGCGCAGTACATCCGCACGATGTTCGACGAGATCACCCGCATCAAGAACCACCTGATGTGGCTGGGCTCCAACGCGCTCGACCTGGGTGCGATGGCGGTGATGCTGTATGCGTTCCGCGAGCGCGAAGAGTTGATGGACGTCTACGAGGCGGTCAGTGGCGCGCGCATGCACGCTGCCTACTATCGCCCCGGTGGCGTGTATCGCGATCTGCCCGATCGCATGCCCAAGTACAAGGAATCGCGTTGGCACAAGGGCGGGGCGTTGAAGAAGCTCAATGCCGCGCGCGAAGGCTCGATGCTGGATTTCCTCGAGGACTTCACCAATACCTTCCCGTCGCGCGTTGACGAGTACGAAACGCTGCTGACCGATAACCGTATCTGGAAGCAGCGCACCGTCGATGTCGGCATCATCAGCCCGGATCTGGCCCGTGCCTGGGGCATGACCGGCCCGATGCTGCGTGGCTCCGGTATCGAGTGGGATCTGCGCAAGAAGCAGCCGTATGCCAAGTACGACGCGGTGGAGTTCGATATCCCGGTCGGCACCAACGGCGACTGCTACGACCGCTATCTGGTCCGTGTTGCCGAGATGCGTGAATCCAACCGCATCATCAAGCAGTGCGTGACCTGGCTGAAGGCCAATCCTGGCCCGGTCATGGTCACCAATTTCAAGGTCGCTCCGCCAAGCCGCGAAGGCATGAAGGACGACATGGAAGCGCTGATCCATCACTTCAAGCTGTTCAGTGAAGGCTATTGCGTGCCGGCCGGCGAGACCTATTGCGCCGTCGAAGCACCCAAGGGCGAGTTCGGCTGCTACCTGATGTCCGATGGCGCCAACAAGCCGTTCCGCCTGCATCTGCGCGCGCCGGGCTTTGCGCATCTGTCCTCGATGGACGCAGTGGTGCGTGGCTATTTGCTGGCCGACGTCGTGGCGATGATCGGTACTTACGATTTGGTTTTCGGTGAGGTTGACCGATGAAGGCGACGGGTAATTTCGAAGCGGCGCGCGACGTCGATCCGCAGGTAGTGCTGAGCGAGAAGACGCGCGCGCACATCGATCATTGGCTGAGCAAGTTCCCGCCCGACCGCAAGCGTTCGGCGGTGCTGCAGGGCCTGCATGCTGCGCAAGAGCAGAACCAGGGCTGGCTCACCGATGAGTTGATCGTCGGCGTGGCCAAGTATCTGGAACTGCCGCCGGTGTGGGCCTACGAGGTCGCCAGCTTCTACTCGATGTTCGAGACCGAAAAGGTCGGCCGCCACAACGTGGCGTTCTGCACCAACATCAGCTGCTGGCTCAACGGCGCCGAGGATCTGCTGGCGCACGCCGAGAAGAAACTGGGGTGCAAGCTGGGGCAGTCGACCGCCGATGGCCGGGTCTACCTCAAGCGCGAAGAAGAGTGCCTGGCGGCCTGCTCTGCAGCGCCGATGATGGTCATCAACGGCCATTATCACGAGCACCTGACGAAAGAGAAGGTCGACGCGCTGCTGGACGGGCTGGAGTAAGACATGGCACATCATCACGCACCCTCAGGCCCGGTCGGTCCGGCGCCGTTGCCGCATCAGGTCGTCTACACGACGCTGCACTACGACACCCCGTGGTCCTACGAGAGCTATCTGAAAACCGGTGGCTACGCCGCACTGCGCAAGATCCTCGAAGAGAAGATCGCGCCGGCCGATGTCATCGAGATGGTCAAGGCGTCCAACCTGCGCGGTCGCGGTGGCGCGGGCTTCCCGACCGGCTTGAAGTGGTCGTTCATGCCCAAGGGCACGATGCAGAAATACATCCTGTGCAACTCGGACGAATCCGAGCCGGGCACCTGCAAGGACCGCGACATCCTGCGTTACAACCCGCATTCGGTGGTGGAGGGCATGGCGATCGCCTGCTACGCCACCGGCTCGACCGTGGGCTACAACTACCTGCGTGGCGAGTTCCATCACGAGCCGTTCGAAAACTTCGAGCTGGCGCTGGCCGATGCGTATGCCAACGGCTGGCTGGGCAAGAACATTCTCGGTAGCGGCGTGGATATCGATATCTACGGTGCGTTGGGTGCCGGCGCCTACATCTGCGGCGAAGAAACCGCGCTGATGGAATCGCTGGAAGGCAAGAAGGGCCAGCCGCGTTACAAGCCGCCGTTCCCGGCGAACTTCGGCCTGTACGGCAAGCCGACCACCATCAACAACACCGAGACCTATGCGTCGGTGCCGGCGATCATTCGCAACGGCCCGGAGTGGTTCCTCGGCTTGAGCAAGACCAAGAACGGCGGCCCGAAGATCTTCTCGGTGTCCGGTTGTGTGCAGAAGGGCGGCAATTTCGAAGTGCCGCTCGGCACCACCTTCGACGAACTGCTGGAAATGGCCGGTGGCCTGCGTCCGGGCCGCACCCTCAAGGGCGTGGTGCCTGGCGGCGTGTCGATGCCGGTGCTGAAGGCCGACCAGGTCGCCGGCCTGCAGATGGATTACGACACCTTGCGTGCATTGGGGACCGGTCTGGGTTCGGGCGCGATCGTGGTGTTGGACGACAGCGTCTGCTGCGTGCGTTTTGCCTGCCGCATCTCGCAGTTCTTCCACAAGGAATCCTGCGGTCAGTGCACCCCGTGCCGCGAAGGCACCGGCTGGATGCACCGCGTGCTGGAGCGCATCGTCGCCGGCAAGGCCACGATGGAAGACCTGCACCAGCTGCGCACCGTTGCCGGCCAGATCGAAGGGCACACCATCTGTGCGTTCGGCGAAGCCGCGGCGTGGCCGATTCAAGGCTTCCTGCGCCAGTTCTGGGACGAGTTCGAGTACTACATCGTCAACGGTCGTTCGATCGTCGACACGCACGTCGGAGTGGCCGCATGAGCGCCCAACCAGTGAACCCGAACGTGCCACCGGACCATGTCACCGTCGAAATCGACGGGCAGTCCCTGGTGGTGCCGAAGGGTTCGATGATCATCCAGGCGGCCGACAAGGCCGGCATCCCGATCCCGCGCTTCTGCTACCACGAGAAGCTGCCGATCGCGGCCAACTGCCGCATGTGCCTGGTGGACGTCGAGAAATCCCCGAAGCCGTCGCCTGCCTGCGCCACGCCGGTGATGGACGGCATGAAGGTCACCACGCGTAGCGAAAAGGCGCTGAAGTACCAGCGCAGCGTGATGGAATTCCTGCTGATTAACCACCCGCTGGACTGCCCGATCTGCGATCAGGGCGGCGAGTGCGAGCTGCAGGACGTCTCGCTCGGCTACGGCCGTTCGGTCAGCCGCTTCAACGAACGCAAGCGCGTGGTGCCGGACGAAGACATCGGTCCGCTGGTCGCCACCGAAATGACCCGCTGCATCCAGTGCACCCGTTGCGTGCGCTTCACTGCAGACATCGCCGGTACCTACGAGCTGGGTGGCATGTATCGCGGTGAAAACCTGCAGATCGGCACCTACGACGGCAAGCCGCTGACCACCGAGATTTCCGGCAACGTCATCGACGTCTGCCCGGTCGGCGCGCTGACTAACAAGGTGTTCCAGTTCCGTGCCCGCCCGTGGGAGCTGATGGCGCGCGAATCGCTCGGCTATCACGATGCGATGGGCTCGAACCTGTTCCTGCACGTGCGTCGCGGCGAAGTGCTGCGTACCGTGCCGCGCGAGAACGAGGCGGTCAACGAGTGCTGGCTGTCCGACCGTGATCGTTATTCGCATCAGGGCCTGTATGCCGACGACCGCGCGGTCAAGCCGCTGAAGAAGGTCAATGGCGAGTGGACCGAGGTGAGCTGGGCCGAAGGCCTGGCTGCCGCCACGCAAATCCTGCGTGACAACGCTGGAGATCAGCTCGGCGTGTTGGTGCATCCGTCCACCTCCAACGAGGAAGGCGCGCTGCTGGCCCGTCTGGCCGAAGGGCTGGGCAGCGGCAATCTGGATCACCGTCTGCTCAACCGCGATTTCTCCGACGCTGCAGTGGCCGAACCGTTTGCCACGCCGCTGGCCGAGATCGAGCACGCCGATGTGGTGGTGCTGTTCGGCACCAACGTACGTCACGAGTTGCCGTTGCTGCATGCGCGCCTGCGCAAGGCCAGCATCCAGAATGGGACCAGGATCCATTCGGTCAATCCGGTCGATTTCGATTTCGCCTTCACCCAGGCAAGCCGCACCGTCGTTGCGCCGTCGCAGCTGGCTGGCGCGCTGGACGATGCGGCATTGCGTGATGCGGTCAAGGGCGCCACACGCGCCGTGATCGTGGTCGGCGCATTGGCTGAAAATCATCCGCAGGCTGCGGCATTGCGTGCTGCTGCACGTGACTTCGCTACTGCAACCGGCGCTTCGCTGTGCCGCATCCCGCAGGGCGCCAATGCTGTCGGTCTGGTCTCGCAAGGTGTATTGCCGAGCGCACGCGATGTCACCGGCATGCTGACGCAGCCGCGTCAGGCGTATGTGCTGTATGGCATTGAGCCAGGTCTGGATTTCGCCGATGCCGCCGCTGCCCGCAGCGCGCTGGCGGGTGCCAAAGTGGTCGCCTTCAGCCAGTTCGCCTGTGCTTCCACGCGCGGTGTAGCCGATGTGATTCTGCCGATCGGCGCATTGCCGGAAATCGATGCCTCGCTGACCAATCTCGATGGTCGCGTACAGACTGCACGCGCCGCCGGCCGCTTGCCGATGGAAGCGCGCGAAGGTTGGCGCGTGTTGCGCGCACTTGGCGGAGAGCTGGGTCTGGCCGGTTTCGAATTCATCGATCTGGTCGGCCTGCGTGCCGGTATGCAGAACCGTAACGTGACGCCTGCAACCTCCGCACAGCCGGTGGCTGCGACCGAGGGGCTGGAAGTGGCCGCGACCGCTGCGATCTATCGCACCGACGCAGTGGTACGCCGCGCCGCTGCACTGCAGTCGCATCCGCTCAACATCGCGCCGTGTGTGGCCATGCATCCGGAGCAGGCAGCGCAGTTGCAGATTGGCGCAGGTCAGATGGTCAAGGTCGGCACCGATGCCGGTAAGGCAACGCTGCCGGTGGTGCTGGACAAGCGCGTCGCGCCGGGCACGGTGTGGATCGAATCCGGCCATGGCGCAACCGCGCCGCTTGGTGCCGGTCGGGTAACGGTGGTGGCTGCATGAACGAATTGCTGTTGAATCTGGTCAATCCTTTGCACCAGTGGTTCGTCGGGCTGGGCGATGGCGGCGTGGTGTTGTGGACCGTGCTGAAGATCCTGCTGATCGCGGTGCCGGTGATCGTGGCGGTGGCGTTCTTTGTGGTCTGGGAGCGCAAGCTGATCGGTTGGATGCACGTACGCCACGGGCCGATGTATGTGGGCATGGGCATCTTTCAGGCCTTTGCCGACGTGTTCAAGCTTCTGTTCAAGGAGATCGTGCAGCCGAGCAGTGCGCACAAGGCGATGTTCATCATTGCGCCGCTGCTGACGCTGGCGCCGGCCTTCGCGGCTTGGTCGGTGGTGCCGTTCGATGCGCAGCTGGTGTTGTCCAACGCCAACGTCGGCTTGCTGTATCTGCTGGCGATGACCTCGCTGGGCGTGTACGGCATCATCCTGGCCGGTTGGGCCTCCAACTCCAAATATGCGTTTCTGGGTGCGATGCGCTCGGCAGCGCAGGTGGTCAGCTACGAAATCGCGATGGGCTTTGCGCTGGTCGGCGTGATGATCGCGTCGGGCAGCGTCAACCTGAGTCAGATCGTGTTTGCGCAGGGCGGCAGCTCGGGCGTAGGCGATTGGTTCCTGATCCCGCTGTTCCCGTTGTTCATCGTGTACTGGGTGTCCGGCGTCGCCGAAACCAATCGCGCGCCGTTCGACGTGGTGGAAGGCGAATCGGAAATCGTTGCCGGCCACATGGTGGAGTACTCGGGCGGTGCGTTCGCGCTGTTCTTCCTGGCCGAATACGCCAACATGATCCTGGTCAGCTTCCTGATCTCGATCTTCTTCCTTGGCGGTTGGTTGAGCCCATGGCCGCAGGCCTGGGGCAATCCGGATATCTCGCCGTGGATCGATTGGCTGTGGAAGGGCGGTTGGCCGTGGCTGTTGATGAAGGTGTTCTTCTTCGCCAGCGCCTACATCTGGTTCCGTGCCAGCTTCCCGCGCTACCGCTATGACCAGATCATGCGTCTTGGCTGGAAGGTGTTCATTCCGCTGACGATCGTGTGGATCGCAGTGACGGCGTTGATGGTGTTTTACGGCGTGATCCAGAAGGGCGTGTAATTGATGAACAAGATCACCCATTACTTCAAAAGCTTGCTGCTGCTCGAACTGCTCGGAGGCTTGTGGCTGACCTTGAAGTACACGTTCAAGCCCAAGTACACCGTGCTGTATCCGATGGAGAAGTTCCCGCAGTCGCCGCGCTTCCGTGGCGTGCATGCGCTGCGCCGTTATCCCAACGGCGAAGAGCGTTGCATCGCCTGCAAGCTGTGCGAAGCGGTGTGCCCGGCGCTGGCGATCACCATCGACTCGGCCAAGCGCGAGGACGGTTCGCGTCGTACTACCCGCTACGACATCGATCTGTTCAAGTGCATCTTCTGCGGCTTCTGCGAAGAAAGCTGCCCGGTGGATTCGATCGTCGAGACGCACCTCCTCGAGTATCACTTCGAGAAGCGCGGCGAAAATATTCTTAACAAGCCGCAGCTGCTGGCGATCGGAGACCGGTTCGAAACCGAGATCGCCGAGCGTCGCGCTGCCGATGCCGCCTTCCGTTGAGGTCATGATGGACTGGGTCAAAATTGCTTTCTACGCGTTCTCCGCCGTCGCGGTTGTCTCTGCGGGTGCGGTGATCAGCGTGCGCAATCCGGTGTACGCCGTGTTGTGCCTGATCCTCACCTTCTTCTCGATGGCGTGCATCTGGTTGCTGGTCGGCGCCGAGTTCCTTGGCGTGACGCTGGTGCTGGTCTACGTCGGTGCAGTGATGGTGCTGTTCCTGTTCGTGGTGATGATGCTGGACATCGACACCAGCCGCCTGCGCGAGGGTTGGGTCAAGTACATGCCGGTCGGCGTGATCGTGGCGGTCGCCATGTTTGCGCAGATGGTCACCCTGATCGGCGTCAAGGCACGTAGCGCCACGCCGTTCCCGGCCGACAATGCTGCCGCGCAGGCTGCCGACGTGTCGAACCTGACCTGGTTGGCCAAGAGCCTGTACACCCAGTTCCTGCTGCCGTTCGAGTTCGCTGCGGTGATCCTGACCGTGGCAGTGGTGGCTGCGGTGATGCTGACCTTGCGCAAGCGCACCGGCATCAAACATCAGAACGCTGGCGAGCAGTCGCGCGTCAAGGCGGGCGATCGTCTGCGCATGGTCAAAATGGCGGTTGAAAAGCCGGTGCAGGTCGCGCCGAAACTGGATGCGGCCGACGGACAGGAGGCGAAGTCTTGATTACCTTGGGCCACCTGCTTGGACTGGGCGCGGTGCTGTTCTGCATCTCGCTGGCCGGCATCTTCCTCAACCGCAAGAACGTCATCGTGTTGCTGATGTCGATCGAGTTGATGCTGCTGTCGGTCAACGTCAACTTCATTGCGTTTTCGCGCGAGCTCGGCGATCCCGCAGGCCAGTTGTTCGTGTTCTTCATCCTGACCGTTGCCGCTGCGGAGGCTGCGATCGGCCTTGCGATCCTGGTGACTCTGTTCCGCACGCGCCGCACGATCAATGTGGCCGAAGTCGATACGTTGAAGGGCTGACCTGTAGATGGAAATCACTCTCTCCAAGAGTCTGTTGATCGCGGTGGTGCTTGCACCGCTGGTCGGCAGCATCATCGCCGGCCTGTTCGGTCGCCAGGTAGGGCGCAAGGGCGCGCAATACGTCACCATCCTGGGCGTGGCGGTCAGCTGCGTACTGTCGTGCCTGACGCTGTACCAACTGGTGGAGCAGGGCGCCAGCCCGTTCAACCAGAACCTGTACACCTTCTTCGACGTCGGTAACTACTCGGCGCATGTCGGCTTCATGGTCGACCGCCTGACCGCGATGATGATGGTGGTGGTGACCTTCGTGTCGCTGCTGGTGCACATCTACACCATCGGCTACATGGAAGAAGACCCGGGTTACCAGCGCTTCTTCAGCTACATCTCATTGTTCACCTTCTCCATGCTGACGCTGGTGATGAGCAACAACTTCCTGCAGCTGTTCTTCGGCTGGGAAGCGGTGGGCCTGGTGTCCTACCTGCTGATCGGTTTCTGGTTCAAGCGCCCGACTGCGGTGTTTGCCAACATGAAGGCGTTCCTGGTCAATCGCGTCGGCGACTTCGGCTTCATTCTCGGCATCGCCGGCGTGTTGTTGTGGTTCGGTTCGCTGGACTATTCCACCGTATTTGCCAACGCGACCACCATGGCCGGTGCCAAGGTGCAGCTGTTCGCAGGCCACGAATGGAGCGTGATGACGCTGATCTGCATCTGCCTGTTCATCGGTGCGATGGGCAAGTCGGCGCAGGTGCCGTTGCACGTGTGGCTGCCGGACTCGATGGAAGGACCGACGCCGATTTCGGCACTGATCCATGCCGCGACGATGGTGACCGCCGGCATCTTCATGGTCGCGCGCATGTCGCCGTTGTTCGAGTTGTCGGAAACCGCACTCAACTTCATCCTGTTCATCGGTGCGACCACGGCCTTCTTCACCGGCCTGATCGGCATCGTGCAGAACGACATCAAGCGCGTGGTTGCGTATTCCACGCTGTCCCAGCTCGGCTACATGACCGTGGCGCTGGGTGTGTCTGCCTACTCGGCGGCCGTGTTCCATCTGATGACGCATGCCTTCTTCAAGGCGCTGCTGTTCCTGGCGGCCGGCTCGGTCATCATCGGCATGCACCACGAGCAGGACATGCGCAAGATGGGCGGCCTGCGCAAATACATGAAAGTGACCTACTGGACCAGCGTGATCGGTACGTTGGCACTGGTCGGTACGCCGTTCTTCTCCGGCTTTTACTCGAAGGACACCATCATCGAGGCAGCTGCGCATCATGCCCATGAGTCGCATAGCTGGATCGCGACCTATGGCTACTGGGCGGTGCTCGGCGGCGTGCTGGTCACCAGCTTCTACAGCTTCCGCCTGCTGTTCCTGACCTTCCACGGCAAGGAGCGCTTCCGCGACGCCCATGCGCACGATGCCCATGGACACCATGACAGCGCACATACAGATGCCGAGGCGCAGGTTCATGCGCACGACAGTCATGCGCACGACGGGCATGCAAACGATACGCATGGCCACGACGACCACGGTCATGGTCACCACGGTGCCCACGAGCCACATGAGTCGAAGTGGGTGGTGACGCTGCCGTTGATCCTGCTGGCGATTCCTTCGGTGGCGATCGGCTTCTTCACCATCGGCCCAATGTTGTTCGGCACCGATTGGCAAGGTCACCACGCGGCGCATGCCATCAAGGGGCAGGCGGTCTCGTTCTTCACCGGTATCGTCGACTTCTACGATCCGGCACGCGACACCGTTGGCGCACTGGCCGAAGAGTTCCACGGTCCGGTGGCGTTCGCACTGCACGGCATGATGGCGGCGCCGTTCTTCCTGACTGTCGCTGGCCTGTTGCTGGCCGCGCTGTTCTACCTGTGGAAGCCGGAACTGGCCACCAAATCGCGCAAGGCGTTCGCGCCGATCGTATGGCTGCTGGAAAACAAGTACGGTTTCGACAAGCTCTGGATCAATGGCTTCGCCGGTGGCGGCGTGGTCCTTGGCAAGGCGTCACGTGCCATCGATACCCATGTGGTCGACGGTGTCGTCGTCAATGGTTCTGCCCGACTGATCGACCTGGCTGCAAATCTGCTGCGTCGCACGCAATCCGGTTTCCTCTATCACTACGCCTTCGCAATGATCATCGGTTTGATCGCCTTGTTGGCGGTACTGATGCATTTCTGGCGTTGACCTGTACGGAATAAGAAAACGTGTCGAACTGGCCTTTACTGTCTATCTTGATCTGGCTGCCGATTATCGGTGGCGCCCTGATCCTTGCGTTGCGCAACGCCGAGACTGCCCGCTGGGCATCGCTGGCGGTGGCGGTGGCGACCTTTGTGCTGAGTCTGCCGCTGCTGGGCTACGACACGGCCAATGACGCCCTGCAATTCGTTGAACTGCACGCCTGGATCCCGGCTTACAACATCGGTTACAACCTGGGCGTGGACGGCATCGCGGTCGCATTGATCGTGCTGACTACGCTGGTGACGGTGCTGGCCCTGATCGGCGCCTGGCGCTCGATCGATAAGCGCGTCAATCAGTACGTTGCTGCTTTCCTGATCCTGGAAGGTGTCACGCTGGGCATCTTCGCTGCCACCGATGCGATGCTGTTCTACGTCTTCTTCGAGGCCATGCTGATTCCGATGTTCCTGATCATCGGTGTCTGGGGCGGCCCGCGGCGTATCTACGCGGCGATGAAGTTCTTCCTGTATACCTTCCTCGGCTCGGTACTGATGCTGGTGGGCCTGGTGTATCTGTATCTCAAGGGCGGCAGCTTCCAGCTGGCCGACCTGTACGCGCTGCAGCTGACCGCCAAGGAGCAGACCTGGATCTTCTTCGCGTTCCTGATCGCCTTCGCGGTCAAGGTGCCGATGTTTCCGGTGCATACCTGGCTGCCCGACGCGCACGTTGAGGCACCGACCGCCGGTTCGGTGATCCTGGCCGCGATCGCGCTGAAGATCGGTGGCTACGGCTTCCTGCGCTTCAACCTGCCGATCGTGCCGGACGCCAGCCATGAGTTCGCCTGGTTGGTGATCACGCTGTCGCTGATCGCGGTGATCTACGTCGGCCTGGTGGCGTTGGTGCAGGACGACATGAAGAAGCTGGTGGCGTATTCGTCCATCGCGCACATGGGCTTCGTCACTCTCGGCACCTTTATCGCCTTCACCCTGGTGCGCGACTACGGCAGCACCGATGCCGCACGCCTGGGCCTGCAGGGGGCGATGGTGCAGATGATTTCGCACGGCTTCGTGTCCGGTGCGATGTTCTCCTGCATCGGCGTGCTGTACGACCGCATGCATACCCGCCGCATCGCCGATTACGGCGGTGTGGTCAACGTGATGCCGTGGTTTGCCACCTTCGCCATGCTGTTCTTCATGGCCAATGCCGGTCTGCCGGGCACCAGCGGTTTCGTGGGCGAGTTCATGGTGATCCTGGCCAGCTTCCAGAAGCATCCGTTGGTTGCCTTCGCCGCTGCCACGACGCTGGTGATCACCGCTGCCTACACGCTGTGGCTCTACAAGCGCGTGTTCTTCGGTGAAGTTGCCAACGCACACGTGGCCGAGCTGAAGGACATCAATGGCCGTGAGGCGTTCGTGCTGGGGGTGTTCGCCGTTGGCGTGCTGGCCCTGGGCCTGTATCCGAAGCCGCTGACCGATCTGATGGAACCATCGATCGCCAAGCTGGCTACCCAGATTGCCGCGACCAAGCTGTAACTGCTTGCCGTACGTACCGATTTTCAGGATTTGATGATGACCACGCCAACGCTCGCGCCGTTGACCACCGCTGACCTGGCTCCGCTCGCACCGGAGCTGGTGCTGATCGGCGGCGCCTTTGCTCTGTTGATGCTCGATCTATTTATGAGCCAGCGGCACAAGGTCTGGACCCACCTGTTCTCCGTGGCCGTGCTGGCCGTGGTGTTCGCGTTGCTGGCGACCGGAACGGGCGGGCAGGGCGAAGCCTTCCACGGCATGTTCGTCCGAGACACCGCAGCCGACGTCATGAAGACGGTGATCGTGCTGGTCAGCGGCCTGAGTCTGGTTTATGGCTGGACCTACCTGCGCGAGCGCAATCTCTATCAGGGCGAAATCCCGGTGCTGGTGCTGTTCGCCACCGCCGGCATGATGCTGCTGGCCTCGGCAGGCAGCCTGCTGATGGTGTATCTGGGCCTGGAACTGCTGGCCCTGTGCTCGTACGCACTGGTCGCGTCCAATCGCGATAACGGCCTGGCCACCGAAGCGGCGATGAAGTATTTCGTGCTTGGTTCGCTGGCGTCGGGTCTGTTGCTGTACGGCATGTCGCTGGTGTACGGCGCTACCGGCACCTTGAGCCTGGCGGGCATCCATGACGCGATCGAAGGCTCCAACGAGCGCACCCTGCTGCTGACCGGCACCATCTTCATGATCGCCGGCGTGGCCTTCAAACTTGGCGCTGCCCCGTTCCACATGTGGCTGCCCGACGTATATCAGGGTGCGCCCGCACCGATCGCGTTGTTCATCAGTTCCGCGCCCAAGCTGGCTGCCTTTGGTATGGCCTATCGTCTGCTCGAAGTCGGCATGGGTCCGTTGTCGCCGCAGTGGCATCTGTTGATCGGCGGCCTGTCGGCGCTGTCGCTGGTGATCGGCAACCTGATGGCGATTGCGCAGACCAATCTCAAGCGCATGCTCGCGTATTCGACCGTCTCGCATATCGGCTTCCTGCTGATGGGCGTGGCCGGTGGCGGCGAAGAAGGCTATGCCGCGGCGATGTTCTACGCAGTGAGCTACACCATCATGTCGACCGCTGCGTTCGGCGCCATCATTGCGTTGTCGCGGAATGGGTTTGAAGCCGAGAACATCGACGACTTCAAGGGTCTCAACGCACGCAATCCATGGATGGCCGGCCTGGTGCTGTGCATCATGGCTTCGCTTGCAGGTATTCCGCCGTTCCTCGGCTTCTGGACCAAGCTGGCCGTGTTGGGCGCCGCGGTGAAGGGAGATATGTTGTGGCTGGCGTTGGTGGGCGTGCTCTGCGCGGTGATCGGTGCGTACTACTATCTGCGCGTCATCAAGGTCATGTACTTCGATGAGCCAGTGGGTGAGCCATTGCCGGCCAACAACGACCGTGTGCTTGGTACTGTCCTCGGCGTCAACGCACTCGCACTGCTGGCACTCGGTCTGGCCTGGAGCCCGATCATGGTGTGGTGCCAGCGCGCATTTGCGGGCCTTGCGTAACACCTACATGCCTGCATACCGTTGTGGGCACGTGCGTCAGGCGTGCCCTTGACGCGTTACTGAAATAAAGTCGTTATTGCTGTTTCGTTTTTGTTGCAATGCGGTTATGATTTGCCGCGACGTTGAAGACCCCCAGGGTTTTCAATCGATGAAAAACTAGGGCTTGCAATTGCCGCTCAAGTTCTTCATAATTCCGCTTCTGCTGCGGGGTGGAGCAGTCTGGCAGCTCGTCGGGCTCATAACCCGAAGGTCGCAGGTTCAAATCCTGCCCCCGCTACCAAGTTTGAATTGCTGCTTTAATGCAGTTTGCCTTAGGGCAGCAGTTCATGTTCTTGGATCGCAAAGACGCATGTTCCCGTCTTTGCGCCGACCCTGAGAGGTCGGGCTTTTTTCACGCAAGGGGCCCATCGGGCCCCTTGTTTTTTCCGGAACCGGAAAGTTTGCTGCCGGTTGCCGGGGTTCTACTGGCAATCATTTGATCAGGGCAGTCTGTGAGCGAAAAAGCGACCGAAATCGCGAATCTGCTGAGTCCAACGGTTGAGTCCTTGGGCTTGGAACTGCTGGGTGTGGAATATCTTCCCGCTCCAGGTGGCGCCACGTTGCGCCTGTATATCGATGTGCCGCTGGCCGAACAGCCCGAGCGTGTGATCAACGTCGATGACTGCGAGCGCGTTAGCCGCGAAGTCTCCGCCCAGCTCGACGTCGAAGATCCCATCACCGGCAACTACACGCTTGAAGTGTCTTCGCCGGGTGTGGACCGCCCCTTGTTTACGCTTGAACAGTTCGCACGTCATGTCGGCGAGTCCGCAAAGATCGTGCTGAAGCTGGCGCAGGATGGTCGGCGCCGCTTTCAGGGCAAGATCCTGCGGATCGAGGCGGAGGCCGACGCCGTGGTGTTTGCCATCGACGGCAAGGATGTGCAGATCGGCTTCGACAACATCGACAAGGCGCGCATCCTGCCGGACTGGGTCGCTTTGGGCCTGGCGCCGCAAAAACCGAATAAGCCCGGCCCGAAAAAACCCGGGCACGAGAAGAAGAAACCATCCAACGAGTCGGCGGCTGGCAAGCCGCGCGCGGAGTGACTAAATGAGCAAGGAACTTTTGCTGGTAGTGGATGCGGTGGCCAACGAAAAGGGCGTGCCGCGCGAAGTGATCTTCGATGCGATCGAGGCCGCGTTGGCTTCCGCAGCGAAGAAGCGCTATCCGGACCAGGACGTGCTGGCGCGCGTGACCATCGACCACAAGGACGGTAACTACGAAACCTACCGTCGTTGGGAAGTGGTCGCCGACGATGTAGTGATGGAATCCCCGGATCGCCAGGTGCGTCTGATGGATGCCATCGACGAAGCCGACGGTGTGGATGTGGGCGACTACATCGAAGAACAGATCGAAAACCCGGATTTCGGCCGTATCGCCGCGCAGGCTGCCAAGCAGGTGATCGTGCAGCGTGTGCGCGAAGCCGAGCGTCAGCAGGTTGTGGACGCATGGAAGGACCGTGTCGGCGAGTTGATCACCGGTGTGGTCAAGCGTGCCGAGCGCGGCAATATCTTTGTCGATCTGGGCGGCAATGCCGAAGCCTTCATTCCGAAGGACAAGGGCATCCCGCGCGATGTGCTGCGTCCGGGCGACCGCGTGCGCGGCTACCTGGCCGAAGTGCGTTCCGAACCACGTGGCCCGCAGCTGTTCATCAGCCGCGCCGCGCCGGAATTCATGATCGAGCTGTTCAAGCTCGAGGTGCCGGAAGTGGGCCAGGGTCTGGTCGAGATCAAGGCCTGTGCCCGCGATCCGGGCGACCGCGCCAAGATCGCGGTGATCGCGCACGACACCCGCACCGATCCGATCGGCGCTTGCATCGGTATGCGCGGTTCGCGCGTGCAGGCAGTGTCCAACGAACTCAATGGCGAGCGCGTTGATATCGTGTTGTGGAACGAGAACCCGGCCAACTTCGTCATCAATGCGATGGCGCCGGCCGAAGTGCAGTCGATCATCGTCGATGAAGACAAGCATTCGATGGACCTGGCCGTGGCAGAAGATCGCCTGGCCCAGGCGATCGGCAAGGGCGGCCAGAACGTACGTCTGGCCAGCCGCCTGACCGGTTGGCAGCTCAACGTGATGACCGCCGACCAGGTGGCCGCCAAGTCCGAAGCCGAACAGACCTCCGCGCGCCAGTTGTTCATGGATCGCCTGGAAGTGGACGAAGAAATCGCAGCGATTCTGGTGACCGAAGGTTTCAATACGGTCGAAGAAATCGCCTACGTGCCGGTCGGCGAGTTGTTGGCGGTGGAAGGCTTCGACGAAGACATCGTCGAAGAGTTGCGTGCCCGTGCCCGCGATGCGCTGCTCAACGCCGCGCTGGCCGAGGAAGAAGGCCTGGAAGGAACTCAGCCCACCGAGGACCTGCTGGCGCTGGAGGGGATGGACGAGGAAACGGCCTTTGCTCTGGCCGAGCACGGCGTGCGCACCAGCGAGGACTTGTCCGACCTGGCAGCGGACGAGATCGTCGACTTCGGCATTGAGGGCTTGACCCAGGAGCGCGCCGCAGCGCTGATCCTGGCGGCCCGCGCCGAGGAGATCGCCCGTTTGGAGCGCGGCGAATGAGCCGGCAATGAACCGCGCCCTGACCCCATCAGGGCTTAGAATCAGCGCTTCCCTTGCTCTGGGCGAGGGGGCGCCAACCAGATCATAGGATCCGAATGTCGCAGCAAACCACCATCCGCAAGCTTGCCGAACTGGTCAATACGCCGGTCGATAAACTGCTGGTTCAACTAGCCGAGGCCGGAATGAAGTTCAGCGGCCCCGACCAGGTCGTGACCAGCACCGAGAAGATGAAACTGCTCGGCTTCCTGCGTCGCACGCATGGCAAGGCCGAGACGCCTGCCGAAGCGGCAACCGAAGCAGCCAAGAAGATCACGCTCAATCGGCGCAAGCTGCAGGAAGTCACGGTCAGCGCCGGCCGCACCAAGACCACCGTCAACGTGGAAGTGCGGCAGAAGCGCACCTACGTGAAGTCCGAAAATGAAGGCAGCGGCCGTGCCACGCCGATGACGCCGGACGAAGAGCGCGCCGACATCCTGGCCAAGCTCGCCGCATCGCGTCAGCGCAACCTCGACGAGCAGCAGGCGCTGGCCGAAAGCGACCGTGTGCGCGACGAAGCGATTCAGCGCAAGCGCGATGAAGAGCAGGCCGCGAAGGACCGTATCGAAGCCGAGCGCAAGGCTGCCGAGGAAGCCGCTGCGGCTGCCAGTGCGCCGGCGCCGGTTGCCACCGCGCCGACGCCGTCTTCCGCTCCTGCAGCGCGTGCGCCGTCGTCGCCGTCTTCTGCACCGCGTCCGGCCCGTCCGGCTGGCGCATCGCCCGCCTCGCGTCCGGCCACGCCGGCACGTCCGGACGATCGCAATAATGCGGCCAAGCACAAGACGCGCGGTTCGCACGTCATGGTGGCCGGCGTCGAAGACGACGATGCGACCAAGCGCTTTGCCGGGCAGTTGCATCTGTCCGCTGCCGATCGCGCGCGTCGTTCCAATGTGCGTAGCAAGCCGACCGGTCGTCCGGGTTCGTCTTCTTCGCGTCGTGGCAACGACAACGGCCGTAGTGGCAACCAGGGCAATAGCGGTCCGCACGGGTTCGAGCGTCCGACCGCACCGGTGGTGCGTGAAGTGGCGATCGGCGAAACGATCACTGTGGCCGATCTGGCGCAGAAGCTCGCGCTCAAGGGCGGCGATGTGGTCAAGGCGCTGTTCAAGATGGGCGTCATGGCGACCATCACCCAGAGCATCGACCATGACACCGCGTCGCTGGTGACCGAAGAACTCGGCCACAAGGCCGTGCGTGCCGACAATGCCGACTTCGAGGATGCGCTGCTGGCGCATGCCGAAGGTGCCGAAGGCGATGCCGTGCAGCGTCCGCCGGTGGTGACCATCATGGGTCACGTCGATCACGGCAAGACCTCGCTGCTGGATTACATCCGTCGCACCAAGATCGCCTCGGGCGAAGCCGGTGGCATCACCCAGCACATTGGTGCGTATCACGTCGAAACAGGTCGTGGCGTCATCAGCTTCCTGGATACGCCTGGCCATGCCGCGTTTACCTCGATGCGTGCACGTGGTGCCAAGATCACCGATATCGTGGTGCTGGTCGTGGCTGCCGATGACGGCGTGATGCCGCAGACCAAGGAAGCGGTGGCGCACGCCAGGGCTGCGGGCGTTCCGTTGATCGTGGCGGTGAACAAGATCGACAAGGCCGGCGCGGATCCGTTGCGGGTCAAGAACGAATTGCTGGCCGAAAACGTGGTGGCCGAAGACTTCGGCGGCGACACCCAGTTCATCGAAGTGTCGGCCAAGCTCGGTACCGGCGTGGACACGCTGCTGGACGCGATCTCGCTGCAGGCCGAAGTGCTGGAACTGAAGGCGCTGTCGGAAGGCCGCGCCAGCGGTACCGTCATCGAGTCGTCGCTGGACAAGGGCCGCGGCCCGGTCGCCACGGTGCTGGTGCAGCAGGGCGCGCTGAAGAAGGGCGATTACCTGGTCTGCGGTATCCAGTACGGCCGCGTGCGTGCGTTGTTCGACGAGACCGGTCATCAGCCGACCTCGGCGGGTCCGTCGATCCCGGTACAGGTGCTCGGCCTGTCCGGCGTGCCGGAAGCCGGCGACGACTTCGTGGTCGTTGACGACGAGCGTCTGGCCAAGGACGTGGCGCAGCAGCGCGAAACCAAGCGTCGCGAGTCGCGTCTGGTGGCTTCGGCAACCAACCGCATGGAAGACATCCTGGCGCAGATGGGCAAGGGCGAGGGTCAGCAGGTATTGAACCTGGTGATCAAGGCCGATGTACAGGGTTCTGTGGAAGCGCTCAAGCAGTCGCTGGTGGCGTTGTCCAACGACGACATCCGCATCAACGTGATCCACTCCGGCGTGGGTGGCATCACCGAGTCCGATGCCAATTCGGCCGCCGCTTCCAAGGCGACGATGATCGGCTTCAACGTTCGTGCGGATGCATCGGCACGCAAGATCGTCGAATCCAATGGCGTGGATCTGCGTTACTTCTCGATCATCTATGACGTGATCGATCAGGTGAAGCAGGTCGCCTCCGGTCTGCTCGGCGTGGAAATCCGCGAAGAGATCATCGGTATCGCGCAGGTCCGCGACGTGTTCCGCAGCTCCAAGTTCGGCGCGGTTGCAGGCTGCATGATCATCGAAGGCGTGGTGAAGCGCAGCAAGCCGATCCGCGTGCTCCGCGACAGCGTCGTGGTGTTCGAGGGCGAGCTGGAATCGCTGCGTCGCTTCAAGGAAAACGTCGAGGAAGTGCGCAACGGTACCGAGTGCGGTATCGGCGTGAAGGCCTACAACGATGTCAAGGCCGGCGATCAGATCGAGTGCTTCGAGCGTATCGAAGTCGCGCGTACGCTGTAACGGCTGCGGCTGCCGGGGCCTGCGGGCCCCGGCGTCGGCAAGCTGCAGTCGGTAACGCCCGATTTTTGGACAGCACGTTTTGCAAGGCGAGGGCGGCATGGCCGCCCACGTTCGTTTTTGGCTTCGGTGCCATCTGGCCCTCCGAATCAACCAGGTCCACGACCATGCCAACCAAATCATTCCATCGCACCGACCGCGTGTCGGCACAGGTGCGTCGCGACCTCGGCACGATCGTGCACGCGGCCGTGCGCGATCACGGCCTGCCGTCGGTCAGCGTGTCCGATGTCGAAGTCACCCGCGATCTTGCGCATGCCAAGGTGTTCGTCACCGCGCTGCAGCAGGAGCGCTCGGTCGAAGCGGTCAAGGGGCTCAAGGAAATCGCCGGTCAGCTGCGCACGCAGTTGGCGCGCGCGATGAAGCTGCGCCACGTGCCCGAGCTGCACTTTCATTACGACGATTCGGTCGATCGCGGCGAGCGCATCGACAACCTGCTGCGTGACCTGGACGATATCGGCCCCGAGGCCGCCTCCAGCGACGAAGACGCCGAGCAGCGCTGAGCGCTGCTGGGCCGGCCGCCTCTTTCTACGCGGCCCTGATTTCAACGGACGCGCATGGCGCCCGATTCGAGCACTGATCTTTTGAAACCCCGCATCGTCTATCGCCCGTTGCACGGCATCTTGTTGCTCGACAAGCCGGCTGGAGTCAGCTCCAACACCGCATTGCAGTCCGCACGCCGTTTGCTGCGTGCCGAAAAGGGCGGCCACACCGGCAGCCTGGATCCGCTGGCCACCGGCTTGTTGCCGTTGTGTCTGGGCGAGGCCACCAAGATCGCCGGCGTGTTGCTTGGTTCGGCCAAGGCCTACGACGCCGAGGTCGTGCTGGGTATCACCACCGATACCGACGATGCCGATGGCGAACCGCTGCGCGAGCGTGCGGTGCCCGAGTTGAGCGAAGACGCTCTGCGTGCGGCGCTGGCGCCATTCATCGGCCGTATCGCCCAACAGGCACCGATCTACTCGGCACTCAAGCAGGGCGGCGAGCCGCTGTATGCCAAGGCACGCCGCGGCGAGATCATCGAGGCGCCGGTGCGCGAAGTCGATGTGCATGCGATCGAACTGATCGGATATGCCGCGCCACGCCTGCAACTGCGCGTGACCTGCGGCTCGGGCACCTACATCCGCAGCCTGGCGCGCGATCTGGGCGAGGTGCTTGGCTGCGGCGCGCATATCGCCTCGTTGCGTCGGCTCTGGGTCGAGCCGTTCCGCACCCCGCAGATGATCACGTTGGAAGCGCTGTCTGCGGCGCTGGATGCCGGTGCCGATGCACAGGAATTGTTGCTGCCGATCCGGGCCGGATTGGCCGATTTTGCGCGGATCACTCTGGACCAGGCACACACGGCCCGTTTCCGCATGGGTCAGCGCTTGCGCGATGCCGCATTTCCGGATGGGCAGGTGGCCGTGTTCGGACCGGACGGAATCCCCTTGGGCCTAGGCTTGGTGGACCTGGACGGGCGGTTGTCGCCCCAGCGATTGTTCAATGGACTGAACGAAGCCCAGGCTTGTTAAGTTTTAGTCAACTTGTCCCCGGGCTCGCACGACGTTACAATTTCGCGGCCCCGTTCGGGGCACCTCCAGCGCCAAGCGCGCTCATCCCAAGCAAACGGCGAGTCCGGCGGTGCGTCATGCACGTTCCTGTCGACCACGCATCTATCGAGAAAACACATGTCCGTCGACACCCAGAAAGTCATTGAAGACAACAAGCGCAGCGCCCAGGACACCGGCTCCCCGGAAGTGCAGGTCGCTCTGCTGACCGCCCGCATCGAGCTGCTGAGCGGTCACTTCAAGACCCACAAGAAAGATCACCACAGCCGTCGTGGTCTGCTGCAGATGGTCAACCGTCGCCGCAGCCTGCTCGACTACCTGAAGAAGAAGGATAGCGAGCGTTACAAGTCGCTGATCGAAAAGCTCGGCCTGCGCCGCTAATCGAGTCCTACCACCGCGGTGCAGCGATGCGCCGCGGTTTTGTTTTGGTCGTTCGCATTCCGTTATTTGCACGATGTAATTCATGGGCCGGAGCCTCCCGGCCGCCCGTTCTCGGCATGGGTCGACGACGGTCCAACGAAGACAGCAACACCTAAGGAAAAAACCTCCGTGGCAAAAATCACCAAAACCTTCCAGTACGGCAAGCACACCGTCACCCTGGAGACGGGCGAAGTCGCTCGCCAGGCAAGCGGCGCCGTCATCGTCAAGTTCGACGACACCGTACTGCTGGTCACCGCCGTCGCCGCAAAGACCGCGCGCGAAGGGCAGGACTTCTTCCCCCTGACGGTTGATTACCAGGAGAAGTTCTATGCCGGCGGCCGCATCCCGGGCGGCTTCTTCAAGCGCGAAGGACGTGCGACCGAGAAGGAAACGCTGATCTCGCGCCTGATTGACCGTCCGATCCGTCCGCTGTTCCCGGAGGACTACAAGAACGAAGTACAGATCATCGCCACGGTGATGTCGATGAACCCGGACATCGACGGCGATATCGCCGCGTTGATCGGCGCATCGGCCGCACTGTCGCTGGCCGGTACCCCCTTCAACGGCCCGATCGGCGCCGCCAAGGTGGGCTACAAGAACGGTGAGTACATCCTCAACCCGACCATCTCCGAGCTGAAGGATTCGCAGCTGGAGCTGGTGGTTGCCGGTACCGCCAATGCGGTGCTGATGGTGGAGTCGGAAGCGGCGCTGCTGTCCGAAGAAGTGATGCTGGGCGCGGTCACCTTCGGCCATCGCGAACTGCAGAAGGTCATCAACGTCATCAACGAGCTGACCGTCGAAGCCGGCACCAAGCCCAGCACCTGGGTTGCGCCTGCCAAGAACACCGCGTTGATCAATGCACTGAAGGAAGCGGTCGGCGCGCAGCTGTCCGGTGCCTTCCAGGTGCGCGACAAGCTGCAGCGTCGCGACGCGATCTCCGCGATCAAGAAGGACGTGCTCGAGTCGCTGTCCGGCCGTGTTGCTTCGGAAGGTTGGAGCAACGCCGAGCTGTCGAAGGAATTCGGCGAGCTGGAATACCACACCATGCGCGACTCGGTCCTGGAGACCAAGGTGCGTATCGACGGCCGTGCACTGGATACCGTGCGTCCGATCTCGGTGCAGGCCGGCATCCTGCCGCGTACCCATGGCTCGGCGCTGTTCACCCGCGGCGAGACCCAGGCGATCGTGGTCACCACGCTGGGCACCGCCCGCGACGGCCAGGTGATCGACGCGGTCAGCGGCGAGTACAAGGAAAACTTCCTGTTCCATTACAACTTCCCTCCGTACTCGGTGGGCGAGTGTGGTCGTTTCGGTGCGCCGAAGCGTCGCGAAATCGGTCACGGCCGTCTGGCCAAGCGCGGCGTGCTCGCGGTGATGCCGAGCCTGGAAGAATTCCCGTACACCATCCGCGTCGTCTCGGAAATCACCGAGTCCAACGGCTCTTCGTCGATGGCTTCGGTGTGCGGCAGCTCGCTGGCGCTGATGGACGCCGGCGTGCCGGTCAAGGCACCGGTGGCGGGCATCGCCATGGGCCTGGTGAAGGAAGACGACCGCTTCGTGGTGCTGTCCGACATCCTGGGTGACGAAGATCACCTGGGCGACATGGACTTCAAGGTGGCCGGTACCGCAGAAGGCGTGTCCGCGCTGCAGATGGACATCAAGATCGAAGGCATCACCGAAGAGATCATGAAGCAGGCATTGCAGCAGGCCAAGGCTGGCCGTCTGTACATCCTGGGCGAGATGTCCAAGGCGCTGACCACCCCGCGTCTGGAACTGAGCGACTACGCGCCGCGTCTGCTGACCATCAAGATCCACCCGGACAAGATCCGCGAAGTGATCGGCAAGGGTGGCTCGACCATCCAGGCGATCACCAAGGAAACCGGTACGCAGATCGACATCCAGGACGATGGCACGATCATCATCGCCTCGGTCAATGCGATTGCCGCGCAAGCTGCGAAGTCGCGCATCGAGCAGATCACCTCGGACGTGGAGCCGGGCCGCATCTACGAAGGCAAGGTCGCCAAGATCATGGACTTCGGTGCGTTCGTCACCATCCTGCCGGGCAAGGACGGCCTGGTGCACGTCTCGCAGATTTCCAGCGAGCGCGTGGAGAAGGTCGGCGACAAGCTGAAGGAAGGCGATCTGGTCCGCGTCAAGGTGCTGGAAGTGGACAAGCAGGGCCGCATCCGTCTGTCGATCAAGGCAGTGGAAGAAGGCGAGGGCTTGCCGGCTTCGGCCGAGTAATCGCTGCTGTGTGATGCGTCACGAAAAAGCGGGCCTCGGCCCGCTTTTTTGTTGTCTGCGATAGCAACACGTTCCTTCTCCCTCCGGGAGAAGGTGCCCCGCAGGGGCGGATGAGGGTACGTGCGAAGCCTCGTGCAGTTGGAACGAAGCGAGGGCTTCGCCACGTACCCTCACCCCAACCCCTCTCCCGGCGGGAGAGGGGCTCTAATCCTTTTCACTGAGGTTGCTGCGTCGGTACTGGCTGCGTTTCCGGGCGTGGCGGCACAACACGCGGAAAACCCGGCGGCATCGGTTGATCTGCGGGCAAAACGGAAGGCGCAGGCAATGGCTCACTCGGTGGCGGCGCGGTCATTACCGCATCAGGACGCAGCTTCAACAAGGCAGCCCAGTCGCGTCGATTGAAATCGCACAGTTCTTCGTGCGCTGGCGTGCATTCGCTGGCGATGCCCAGGCTGTCTTCGTTCTGGTCCTGAGCAGTGTCCGACTGCGGCGTCGGCAACACCACGCGGCCAGCGCGATCCAGCGGCATCTTGCGCATCATCACCGTGTTGAACACATTACCGCCGATCAGATACAGCGTGCGGTCGCCTCCGACGTTGGCCGCCACCACGACATCGCAATGCGATTGCCACGGCATCGGCGCACTACCGCCCAGCGCGGCCTTGAGTCCGGCATAGCCGAGCGACACGCTGCGCCCGCGCAGCAGGCACAGCATGTCGCCGGGCGCGGGTTTTTCCACTGCAGGATCGGTGAACTGGTACGGCCCGCTGGCGCCGTCGTTATAGGCGCTGCGGATGTAATCCAGATGGCGCGCGGAGCGATGGAAGCCGCTCAAGCCGGCTTGCGTCATCACCCAGGAGATGAAAGCCGCCGACCAGGGATTGTCGACCACAAACGCGCGGCACTCGCTGGCGGTATAGCGCGTGCCATCCAGCGCTGCGCAATTGGATGCGCCGGGGCGACCGCCCATCGATGCCAGCGTGCCGCTGTCGCGCCAGTAGCCTGCGACGCGTTGCCATGCCACCACGCCATGGTCGGCGAGATAGCCCGATTCGGCTTCGGTCACGCCAAGACTGGCCAGGCGACCTTTGGTATCGATGAAGGGGTGTTGCCACAAGCGGTGTTCGTTGCAGGCGCTGCGCACGATGGCGATCGCTGCAGGGCTGGTGCCGAACCGTGGGGGCATGTCGCACACTTCCGCAGCCGCCGCGCTGCCGCCCCATCCTGCCAGCAACACGCAGATCCACGGCCAAGGTTTTACAGTCATCGCAGATCCAGTACTGAACAAGCGCATCAGGCTGACAGAGCTGCCTGCGGGCACACGTGAAATCTAGTGTGGCGGCGGGCCGAGTTTGAGCGACAGATCCACCGCCTGCACGTGCTTGGTGAGGCCGCCGATGGAAATGCAGTCCACGCCATCGTTGGCAATCGCGGCAATGCCGGCCAGATCCACGCTGCCGGACACTTCGAGCGGAATGCGCTGTTCGTGCGGCAAGGCGGCAACAATGCGCACCGCTTCGCGGCGCATTGCCGGGTCGAAGTCGTCGATCAGGATGCGCGTGCAGCTCACCTGCAATGCTTCGCGGAGTTGCTCCAGCGTTTCCACTTCGACCACCAGCGGCAACTGCGGTTGCTGCGCACGTGCCGCGTGCACGGCGGCGCTCAACGAGCCGGCGGCGCGGATATGGTTTTCCTTGAGCATCACCGTATCGAACAAGCCGATGCGGTGATTGTCGCCACCGCCGCAGCGCACCGCGTATTTCTGCGCGGCGCGCAGCCCCGGTAGCGTTTTGCGGGTGTCCAGGATGCGCGTGCCGGTGCCGGCTACCGCAGCGACATACGCAGCAGTGGTGGTCGCGGTAGCAGAGAGCGTCTGCATGAAATTGAGCGAGGTGCGCTCGGCGCTGACCAGGCTGCGGCTGCGGCCATGCAGGATGGCCAGCACCGTGCCGGCAGCAACCTGCTGGCCTTCATGCACCTGCCAGTCGATGCGTACCTGCGAATCGAGCGCGCGATGCGTGGCGTCGAACCAGGGGCGGCCGGCGATCACCGCATCCTGCTTGCACAGCAGGTAAGCGCTGTCGGCCTGATCCGGCAGCAGTGCGGCGGTCACATCGCCAGTGCCGATGTCCTCGGCCAGCGCGCGTGCCACATCGGCATCCACCAGCGCGGCTGGCGGCGCCTCCGGCGAGGTCGTGTGCGCGGAAGAACTCACTTTTCGGGGAAGTCGGCGATCTGCGCAGTGCCGATGGCTTCCTCGGCCAGCAGCACGGGAATGCCGTCGTCGACGCGGAAGATCTGCTTGCGGTCGCGGGTGATCAGCGCCTCGCGCAGCGGCTGTGCCTGCACGGTGCCGTCGGCACGCTGCAGGTTTCCGCCGGCGATGGCGGTGTTGAGTGCCTCCAGGCCCTTGCCGTCGAGCAGCGAAAGCGGTTGGCGGGTGTCGGGCGAGCACAGCAGGTCGAGCAGTTTGCGATCCATCGAAGTCTTGTCTTGCGTGGAGATTGGCTAGAATACGTCTTTACCGCAGGGCAGGGCCATGACCTCCAACCACTCCGCGCCGCTGGTCGGCATCGTGATGGGCTCCCGTTCGGATTGGGAGACCATGCAACACGCAGCTCAAAAGCTCGATGCGTTGGGCGTGCCTTACGAAGTCAAGGTGGTCTCGGCGCATCGCACCCCCGATGTGTTGTTCACCTATGCCGAGCAGGCGGGCGAACGCGGCCTGCGCGCGATCATCGCTGGTGCCGGTGGCGCGGCGCACTTGCCGGGCATGTTGGCGGCCAAGACGGCGGTGCCGGTGCTGGGTGTGCCGGTGCAGTCCAAGGCGCTCAACGGCATGGATTCGTTGCTGTCGATCGTGCAGATGCCTGCGGGAATCCCGGTCGCCACGTTTGCCATCGGCAATGCCGGTGCAGCCAATGCCGCATTGTTCGCAGCGGCGATGCTGGCGCCCGAGCAGGCGCAGATCGGTCTGGCGTTGGCGCAGTTCCGTGCCAAGCAGACCGACGATGTGATGGCCAGCGACGACCCGCGCCAATGACCACGGTCGGCATCCTGGGTGGCGGCCAACTGGCACGCATGTTGGTGTTGGCCGGCGCGCCGTTGGGGCTGCGCTTTGCGGTGTTCGATCCGGCAGCAGATGCCTGTGCAGGGCAGGTGGCACCGCTGCAGGTCGGCGCATTCGACGAGACCGCTGCGCTTGCCGCATTCGCAGCGCAAGTGGACGTGATCACCTTCGATTTCGAAAACGTGCCGGCCGCCAGCGCACAACAGCTGGCCGCGCAGGTGCCGGTGTTTCCCAGTGCTGCCGCATTGGCGGTGGCGCAGGACCGGCTCAGCGAGAAAACCTTGTTCCGCGAGCTTGGCATTCCGGTGCCCGAGTTTGCCGCGATCGACGATCGTGCGGGACTCGATGCGGCATTGCTGCGCATCGGTACGCCCTGTGTGCTGAAGACGCGCCGCTTCGGCTACGACGGCAAGGGCCAGTTCCGCATCAGGACGCTGGCCGATGCCGATGCCGCATGGGACACGCTCGGCGCGCAGGCAGCGAACGTCGGGCTGATCGTGGAAGCCTTCGTGCCGTTCCAGCGCGAGGTCAGCGTGGTGGCGGTACGCGGCCGCGATGGCGAGTTCCGCGCCTGGCCGCTGACCGAAAACTGGCATGTGGACGGCGTGCTGTCGGCCAGTCTTGCGCCGGCAACGGTGGATACCTGGTTGCAGGCTGCCGCAGAAGCGCATGCGCGCGCGGTTGCAGAGCGCCTGGACTATGTGGGCGTGTTCGCATTGGAATTATTCGTGCGCGATGGCGCGCTGCTCGCCAACGAGATGGCGCCGCGCGTGCACAACTCCGGCCATTGGACCATCGAAGGCGCAGAGACCTCGCAGTTCGAAAATCATGTGCGTGCCGTGCTTGGTTTGCCGCTGGGCAGCACCGCGATGCGCGGGCATGCCTGCATGCTCAACTGGCTGGGTACGATGCCGGACGCTGCTGCGTTTCTGGCAGTGCCCGGTGGGCACTGGCACGACTACGGCAAGCAATCGCGTGCAGGCCGCAAAGTCGGCCATGCGACGCTACGCGCCGATACGCCGCCGCTGCTTGCGCGCGCACTGGTGGATGCGGGTAGTGCCTTGCAGCGTGAGACGCAGGTTGGGCCGGTGGTTGCACGCTTGAGCGAGGCGTGATCTTCAAAGCGTATGAGCGGTGACGCAGTGATGTGGAGGCAAAACGCGTGACTCGTCCTTAAGCCTTGTCGCGCAGATCGATAGCCGCCACGCGCGGCTCTGCAGCAGTCGATCGATCTATTCACCGCGACGACAACTACTTACCGCTGAGCCCAACTGCATGACTAGCCCAACCGGCTAGCCACGAACTCCCAGTTGAGCAGCTTCCAGAACGCGTCCAGGTGGTGCGCGCGATCCTGCTGATAGTCCAGGTAGTACGCGTGTTCCCACAGGTCGCAGACGAGCAGTGGCGTGTCCGGCCCGGTCAGCGGCGTGGACGCATTCGGCGTGGCAACGACCGCCAAGGTGCTGTCCGGGCGCTGCACCAGCCACACCCAGCCCGAGCCGAACGTACCCAGCGCAACACGGTTGAATTCCTGCCTGAAGTGCGCGAAGTCGCCGAACGATGTGGCGATGCTGTCGGCCAGCCGGCCGAGTGGTTCGCCGCCGCCGCGTGGGCGCAGGCATTGCCAATAGAAATTGTGGTTCCAGACCTGCGCGGCCAGATGAAACAGCGTGCCTTGCGCCTGCGCGATGATCTCTTCCAGCGTCAGCTCGGCGAACTCGCTGCCTTCGATGCGCGCATTGAGCCGTTCGACCTCGCTGCGATGACAGACGCCGTGGTGCGCCTCCAATGTTGCGGATGAGAGATGCGGCTCCAGAGCGGCGCGGGAGTAGGGCAGTGCAGCGTGTTCGATCGGCATGATGGCAAGGGCAGCGAAGGGAGTGCGGCGACAGGTCGCGCTGAAGGCTTACAATGCGCGCCTTTGCGGAAGTCTATCCGACCCGGCGGTCGGGCCTGCCGCTCCCAGTCAGGAGAGTCCAATGCCGGTGATGGAACGGATCCAGGCCGAAGTCGAACAACACCCGATCGTGTTGTTCATGAAAGGCACCCCGCAGTTCCCGATGTGCGGGTTTTCCAGCCGTGCGGTGCAGGCGTTGGTCGCTGCCGGCGCCGATCAATTGCGCACCGTCAACGTGCTGGAAGAACCCGAAGTACGCGCGAATCTGCCGCGCTATTCCAACTGGCCGACCTTCCCGCAGTTATTCATTCATGGCGAGCTGATCGGCGGCTGCGACATCACGCTGGAGCTGTTCGAAGCCGGCGAGCTCAAGCGCATCGTCAGTGAGGCTTACCAGCCGTGAGTGCGTTGCAGGCCCAGCCAGATACGGCTGCATTGGCGGGCCGCGTAGTGCTGATCACCGGTGCTGCCGGTGGCCTGGGCGCTGCCGCTGCACAGGCATGCGCGTCTGCCGGCGCTACCGTCGTGCTGCTCGGTCGCAAGCTGCGTCCGCTGGAGCGCATTTACGATACGGTCGCCAAGCTGGGGCCGGAGCCGTTGCTGTATCCGCTGGATCTGGCTGGCGCCGCGCCGGACGACTATGCCGCGCTTGCGCAGCGGTTGCAGGCTGAGCTCGGTGGTCTGCACGGCCTGCTGCACTGCGCCGCCGACTTCGCCGGCTTGACGCCAGCCGAGCTCGCGGCGCCTGCGGACTTCGCACGCACCCTGCATATCAACCTCACCGCACGCGCCTGGTTGACCCAGGCCTGCCTGCCGCTGTTGCGGCAGCAAGGCGATGCGGCGGTGGTCTTCGTCGTCGATGACCCTGCACGCGTTGGCCAGGCCTATTGGGGCGCCTACGGCGCCGCCCAGCATGCGCAGCGTGGCCTGCTTGCCAGCCTGCATCACGAAACTGCCGCCGGCCAGGTGCGTATCAGCGGCCTGCAGCCCGGGCCGATGCGCACTGCCTTGCGCGCACGTGCTTTCACCCATCAGGAAGATAGCGAGGCGGTCGACCCCGTGCGCTATGCGTCTGCCTGCGTCACCTTGCTATCTATGGCGGGTGCTGCGCACCGTGGTGCGATCTGGAGTCCTTCCGTATGACCATCCTGTCGGCAGCCTTGCTGCTGTTCCTGATTCTCGACCCGCTGGGCAATATCCCGGTGTTTCTCAGCGTGCTCAAGCCGCTGCCGCCGAAGCGCCAGCGTTTCGTGCTCGCGCGCGAATTGCTGATCGCCTTGTTCGTGCTGATGGCATTTCTGTGGGGCGGCAAATACGCGCTGGAACTGATGCATCTGCGGCAGGAATCGGTGGCGATTGCCGGCGGCATCGTGCTGTTTCTGATCGGCATCCGCATGATCTTTCCGCGCCCGGAAGGCCTGATGGGCGAGATCCCCGATGGCGAGCCCTTCATCGTGCCGCTGGCCATCCCGCTGGTGGCCGGCCCGTCGGGCATGGCTGCGGTGATGCTGATGGGCAGCAACGAACCGACCCGGCTATGGGATTGGAGCTTGGCGCTGATGATCGCCTGGATCGGTGCATCCACCATCCTGGCCTCGGCCCCGCTGTTGTACAAACTGCTTGGTCACCGTGCACTGACCGCGATCGAGCGGTTGATGGGGATGTTGCTGGTGGCCATTTCAGTGCAGATGTTTCTGGATGGCTTGGGCACTTACTTCAAGTTGCCGGTGTCGATCTAGGGCGAGTTGGGGCAGGGCACTAGGCGTGCGTGGATGAAGTTGGTGCGGCCGGCGGTTGACTGCAGCTCAAGCGCAAGATTGATCCGGTGTACTGACTGTCTCCCACTCCGCGAGTTGCGAACAGCTTGATCTGGGATGTTGCTCATTCGGCCCGGCCCGGCTCTGCTGCAGGCTTAGCGATGAGCGGTCTGAGCCGTGGCACGACTACGCATCAACCTGGTAGGCGGCTTCACATCGCATCCGATGCGTAAAGCAGTGCTCATCCGACATCGCAAGCATCGAATCACGTGCGCGCTTCATTCGAGACCCACGTCTCGCTCCCCCTGAGACTTTGCACGGTGTGGCGTTTGCGCCTTCACATGCGAAGTTCATGTTGCACTGCGCGAAGTTTGTCACGCCGCCGTCACAATCAGGCCTTAGCGTGTTAATCTGTTGTTAACCGTTGCGGCAGCAACCAGCCGCGCGGCGAGGGACCCCAGATCATCGGCAGCCCACCCCCGGGAACGGTTGGGCTGACTGCGCCTTTTTGTCACTGCCCAACCTGTATCGAGGCTACCGAAATGACTCACCCCCGTTGTCTTCGCATGTCCAAGCTGACGCTTGGCCTTGTTGCCGCACTTGCCGCTGCCCCCGTATTTGCCCAGAGCACCTCCGCCGGCGTCGCCGGTGTGGTCACCAGCAGCGCTGGTCAACCAGTGCCAAATGCCGAAGTGACGATCACCCACATCGAGTCAGGCACCGTCAGCCGCGCCACCACCGATGCCAGCGGACGCTACAACGCGCGCGGCCTGCGTGTGGGTGGGCCGTACACCATCACCATCACCAAATCGGGTGAAGGTACCAAGACCGAAGAAGGCGTGTATCTGAACCTCAACCAGGTCAACAGCGTCGACGCTTCGCTGGGCGGTGATGTGACCACGCTGGGTGCGGTGCAGGCCATCGGTGGCGATTACGGCTCGGCGCTGTTCAGTGCCAACAAGATGGGCACCGGCACCAACGTGACCCGCGAGCAGATCGAATCCTTGCCCTCGATCAACCGCAACCTGCAGGACTACGTACGTCTGGATCCGCGCGTGGCGCAGACCGACAAGGCGCGTAATGAAATTTCCGTGGGCGGCCAGAATCCGCGCTTCAATCTGATCCGCGTCGACGGTATCAGCACCAACGACGCGTTCGGCCTGGAATCCAACGGCTTGCCGACTCCCCGCCAGCCGTTCTCGATGGATGTCATCGACGAAATCTCGGTCGACGTGGCCAACTACGACGTCACCATCACCGGCGCCACTGGCGGCGTGATCAATGCGGTCACCAAGTCCGGTACCAATGAATTCCACGGATCGGTGTACGGCACCTACCGTGAGAACGATTGGTCGGGCAAGAACCAGAACGATATCCGCCCGCAGCTGTTCGATAACGAAACCACCTATGGCCTGACCCTGGGCGGACCGGTCATCAAGGACAAGCTGTTCTTCTTTGCCAACTACGAAAAGTACAAGGGCAAGGGTGTGTTCACGGGAGCCTCCGGCTACGGTCCGACTGGCTCGGGTGCGAGCAATATCGTTCCGATCTCGCAGGCGCAGGTCGATGAGATCATCGATATCTCGCGCAATGTCTATGGTTTCGATCCGGGAACTCTCGCTTTGCCGGCCCTGGATTCGGATTCCGAAGAGAAGGGCTTCAAGCTCGACTGGAATATTTCCGACAAGCATCGCGCATCCTTCCGTTACGGCGAGAGCGAGCAGAGCACTGCCAACCTCAATGGTTTTGGCAATCAGGCGCTTTCGCTGAATTCGTATCACTACGTCCGCGACTTCAGCCTCAAGACCTACACGGCCCAGTTGTTCAGCGATTGGACCGATACCTTCTCGACTGAAGCCAAGGTGTCTTACCGCGACTACTCGGCCGTGCGTACCGCTGCATCGCAGTTGCCTGCTGTTGCAGTGCGCATCGGTAACAATACCGTCAACCTGGGTACCGAGCAGAGCACCCAGGCCAACGAGCTGCGTACCGAAACCTGGAATGCGTTCTTCGCGGGTACGCTGTTCCTGAACGATCACACCGTCAAGTTCGGCTTCGACTACGAAGACAACGATCTGTTCAACCTGTTTGGACAGCGCGTCTTCGGTTCCTACACATTCAATTCGATTTCGGATTACCGCAACAATATTGCCCAGAACTATCGTTACTCGCGTTCCAACAGCGGCAACATCGAAGATATCGCTGCCGACTGGGGCATGCGGAATGTGGGCGTATTTGTGCAGGATACCTGGGCGGTCAATAACAATTTGACGCTGACCTTCGGTCTGCGTTACGACGAGCCGATGGTGAAAAACAGCCCTGCCTATAACGCGACGGCATCGTCCGTGTTTGGCTTCCGCAACGATCAAACCATTGACGGGAATGGCCTGTTCGAGCCGCGTTTTGGTTTCAACTATACGTTTGATAGTGATCGCCCGACACAGCTGCGTGGCGGCGTCGGCCTGTTCCAGGGCGCCGCAGCAACCGTGTGGCTTTCGAACCCGTACTCCAACACCGGTTTGGCGTACACCGACTACAACTTCTCTAGCCCGGCGCTAGTGCGTGATAACGGTATCCGTTTCACTCCGGATATCAACAATCAGCCGACGGGCACGACGGTTGCGGGTAGCACGCAGTCGGTCGATTTCGTTGATGGAAAGTTGGGCCAGCCTTCGGTGTGGAAAGCAAACCTCGCGTTCGATACCGAACTGCCGTGGTACGGCATCGTTGCATCTGCCGAAGCTGTAGTTACCCAGGTCAACGAGGCTATCTACTACCAGCAGCTGAACTTGGGTGCGGCGAGTGCAATCGGACAGGATGGCCGCAACATCTACTGGAATGCGAATGGTCTCCGTCCTAGCAGCTGGGACAGGAATGGCCTGCAGCCGAGTGGTGTTTCGGTGGATGCACGTGGTAATCGTGACCGCCGGTACAACGATGCGCTGATTGCTCGTCCAACCGACAAGGGTGGCAGCGAGAGCTTCACCGTTGGTCTGAACAAGCCGTTCAACGGCGGCGACTGGTCTTGGGGCCTTTACTACACTTACACCGATGCCGATGAAGTCAGCGGTCTGACCAGTTCGACCTCGGGCTCGCAGCTTGGCAACAACGCGGTCTTCCAGGCCAATGAAAACGTTGCATCGACTGCAGCCTACGAGGTCAAGAACAGCATCCTCGGTACGTTGAACTGGAAGCATGCGTTCTTTGGCGATTACGAGACCAAATTGGGCCTGATCTACCAAGGCCGCAATGGCCGTCCTTACAGTTACACGTTCGATAACGACGCCAATGGCGATGGTCGCCTGAATGACCTGCTGTACATTCCGGCCGGTCGCGGCGATGTGCTGTTCGGTAGCGCGGCAGAAGAGCAGGCATTCTGGAGCTACATCGAAGGGAACGAGTATCTGGCTGCCCGCCGCGGTCAGGTCGCGGAGCGTAACGGCGCACGCAACTCCTGGATCAACCAGTTTGATCTGCACATCGAGCAGGAGATTCCTGGCTTCTTCAAAGACAACAAGGCATCTGTGTGGCTCGACGTCATGAACGTCGGGAACCTGCTCAACAAGAAGTGGGGCCGCGTCGAAGAGTATGGCTTCCCCGGCATGCGCGGTGTCGCGGAGTATGGTGGTATCGATGCAGCCAGCGGCAAGTACGTGTATCGCTTCAATACGCCTGATCAGTCCACCGTGTATGACGATCGCGGCATCTCCCGTTGGGCACTGCAGCTGGGCTTCCGCTACCAGTTCTGATCTGGTCTAGCGTGTCGAATGTTGCAAAAACGGCCGGGTTTTCCCGGCCGTTTTCTTTTGGGCGGGTGAGTACGCTAAAGTTCCTTAGATACGACAGGAGCAAGCTATGGAACTCAGCAGTACGGCAGCACGGGCGCTGCCGGTGGTGGATGCGCGGATCTATCCGCGTGGCGGTCTGGATGTGTTGTCCAAGGCGGAAGTGGCGCGCTTGCGCGATGCCTCCAGTGGCGGCATGCACGAGCTGTTGCGCCGCTGTGCGCTGGCTGTGCTCACTAGCGGCAGCGCCTCGGACGACCCGCGTGCCGCGCGTGATCTGTATCCGGATTTCGATATCCAGGTGAACCAGCAGGATCGCGGCATCCGCATCGATCTGAGCAATGCGCCGGCGATGGCGTTCGTCGATGGCGAGATCATCCGGGGTGTGGCTGAGCTGCTGTTCGCCGTCGTGCGTGATCTGGCCTATATGGCGATCGAGCTCGAAGCGCAGCGCGCCGATCTCGATACCAGCGAAGGCATCACCAATGCGGTGTTTGGCCAGCTGCGCAACGCACGCATCCTGCAGCCGTCCGACCCCAATCTGGTCGTGTGCTGGGGTGGCCATTCCATCTCGCGCGACGAATATCTCTATACCAAGCAGGTGGGCTATGAGCTCGGCTTGCGCGGCCTGGACATCTGTACCGGCTGTGGCCCGGGCGCGATGAAGGGGCCGATGAAGGGCGCCACCATCGCCCACGCCAAGCAGCGCAAGCACCACACCCGCTACATCGGCGTGACCGAGCCAGGCATCATTGCCGCCGAATCGCCGAATCCGATCGTCAACCACCTGGTGATCATGCCGGACATCGAGAAGCGCCTGGAGGCCTTCGTCCGCATCGGACACGGCATCCTGGTGTTCCCGGGCGGCGTCGGCACGGCTGAGGAAATCCTCTACCTGCTCGGCATCCTGCTGCGCGAGGAGAACGCGGACCTGCCGTTCCCGCTGATCCTGACCGGCCCGACTATCGCCGCGCCGTATTTCGAGCAGATCGACCGCTTCATCCGGCTCACTCTGGGCGAATCTGTCGCTTCCCGCTACGAGATCATCGTCGGCGACCCGGTTGCAGTTGCACGTCGCATGGCCGAAGGCATCCAAGAGGTGCGTGCGCACCGCAAGGACCAGAAGGACTCGTACTACTTCAATTGGTCGGTGCACATTCCGCTCGAGTACCAGCAGCCGTTCGAGCCCAGCCACGAGGCCATGGCCGCCCTGGACCTTCACCACGGCCGTCCCGCACCCGCATTGGCCGCCGACCTGCGCCGCGCCTTCTCCGGTATCGTCGCTGGCAACGTCAAGGAAGACGGCATGCGCCGCATCGAAGAGTTCGGCCCCTTCGAGATCCACGGAGACCCGGACATCATGCAAGCCCTGGATGAGCTCCTGCGCGGATTTGTCGAGCAGCGCAGGATGAAGATTTCGGGGGATTACCGGCCTTGTTATCGGGTGGTGACCTAATTTGCCTAAAACTTAAGGCTGATTAATGATAGGCAACTCAAGCGTGCTGATGAATGCTTCATCTGTACGCTGGGTTGTCAGGCGTGCATAACCGCCCTCTGGATTCTCTAACCTGGCTTGCACTGCGCGCAGGCCAAGTTGATGGCCTCGATTTGTATTTTCTTGAGTGGGTGGAAGTGGATTAACGATTTCGACTCGCGCCCAACTGTGGTCAATAAAAAATCTGACTGATATGCAGCCGCCATCGATGCGCGGCTCAATACCGTGGCGAACCGCATTTTCCGCCAAGGGTTGAATGGAAAGGGGCGGAATCTGGATGTTTGGTAGCGAAGAGGGGACTTGCCAGTCGATGGTGAGTCGTCGTCCCAAGCGCATTTCCTCAATCTCCAGATAACGTCGCGTCAATGCTAATTCTTCGTGCAGACTGATTTGATCCGAGCTGCCTAGCGCTGCACGAAATAAGTCTGCCAAGTCCAGCAGCAATCGCTCGGCTTTTTCGGGATGCCCATGGATAAGGGCGGCCCCTGTATTCAGAGTGTTGAAAAGAAAATGCGGTCGAATTCGTGCACGCAACGCATCCAATTGAGCCTGCTGGGCCTGTATTGCCAATTGCCTTGCCCTCCAGTGATTGTGGAATGCGAGCAAGCTCAGGATTCCAACTGTCAGCGCAATTCCTGTGGTGCGAAGGAAAGTCAGCATCCATTCGCCTGAGGTAACATTCCAGGCTTCATGCAGTGCTACCCAAGTCGCGACACATACCGCCCAAGTACACGCCAACATGAGTCCCAGGGACAACGTAGCGATGTGCAGTGGCTTCAGCCCCGTCAAGCGATGACGTAGTAGATAAAGACATGTCAGTGTCAATAGCGCTATCCATTGGACCGCTAGAGAAGCAAGGCCAAAGTAAACCCAGCGATTTCCGTCCAGAGTGGGGGCAAGAGCCAGCACTGCTGCGACCCCCTCGCCAGCCAACAGGGTCCAGATGATGACCGGTGCCTGCCATAAGATGTCCAGAGGTTGTATTTGGGAAGACGGACTAGGCATGCGCTTGGAGACTCTCTAAGGCGTAGGAGTGCGAACATGATGCACCGGTTCATCGAGCGACGGTCGTTGTCCATTCATTACTCCATCCACGCCGCTCATCGGCCATCCGTTGCGTCTGCTGACGACGACCACTAGCGTTACGTTGGGGAATGAAATGAGGAAACACCATGCAGGCGTTGCGACGCAACCTGCGGGATGACGTGCGGTTGGGTCAGCATCTAGGGTTCAGTCTGGTCGAATTGATGGTGACCGTGGCTGTGCTTGCGATCGTGGCGGCAATTGCTATCCCAAGTTTTACAGGGCTGATCAATAGTAATCGGCTTACCGCATCTGCAAACGAAGTGTTGGCCTCATTGCAGATGGCGCGGTCTGAGGCCGTGCGACGTAATCAGACGGTGCTTGTGTGCCCGAGCAGCAATGCGTCCAGTTGTACCAGCGGCTCTTGGAACCAATGGATCATCATGGTCAAAGCCACCAATGAGGTGCTGCGAGTCGGCACAGCGAAGGTGCCACTACTGATTCAGGCGAGTCCTGCAATTGTCAGTAACGGCAACGCAGTCGAATTTAGAGCTGATGGTTTGGCGCGTGATGCAACAGGTGCGTTGCTCGCTGCAGCCGTCAGTTCTTGCCTCACGACAAGCACTCCGCCTCAAAATGTCCGCGTTGTCGTGATCGTTAGCGGAAGCCGTGCTGCTGTGCGTAATGGTGCAAGCGATATCACCTGCGCATCTCCGGTCAATGCACCTACTACACTGTGAGGCGGGCATGAAGAAGTTTATTAAGCGCGATTCGATGGCAGGCGTTGGTCTAGTTGAGGTCCTGATCTCGGTACTGGTGCTAGGGGTCGGTATGCTGGGTATTGCCGCAATGCAAGCTACGGCTCTCCGGAACAGTCAGAGCTCGCTGGAACGCAGTCAAGCCGTGATACAGGCTTACACCATTTTTGATGCAATGCGCGCAAACCTCGCGGTCGCCACGTCTGGGGGTTATAACCAAACCTCTTGCACCGCTCCGACCGGTTCCAATCTAGTCTCCAACGATATCAGCAATTGGTTGCAAGGCTTGAAAAGCTCAATCAATTCTACTGCTTGCGGCACTATTAGCTGCAGCGATACGGCATGCGAAGCAGTAGTCAAGTGGGATGACAGTCGCGCAAAAAACGGTAGTTCTGTTCAACAATTTTCGATCAAGACACGCCTATGAACAGGTCGAGAAAGTATATGCGTGCCATTAGGTCAAATATGCGTGGTGTAACGCTTATCGAGCTGATGATTGCTCTTTTATTAGGGTTGCTGGTAGTAGGGGCAGCCATTGGTATCTTCCTTTCCAATCGTCGTACTTACAGTGCCACAGAGGGATTGGGGCGCGTTCAGGAAAATGTGCGGACAGCTTTCGAGTTGATGGCACGCGATGTCCGTGAAGCATCCGGGAATCCCTGTGTAAATACAGTGCCAGTCGCCAATGTGGTAAACAATAAAGCCGCGAATTGGTACACGAACATCGATACGTGGAATTCCGGGATAACTGGTGTGGAAGGGGCTTTTGCTTCTGGTTCTCCAGCAAACGGCACAGCAACTGGTACCCGCATAGCAGGGACCGACGCATTACAAATTCTGGGGTCAGGCTATGAAGTCGCAACAATTGCTTCGGACAATACCGCCTCTGCCACACTCACTCTTAACACCACGGCTGCGGCTGCGGGCATCTCCACAGGCGACGTCGTAGTGGCTTGTAATGCGCGACAGTCGGCCATCTTTCAGGTCAGCGCAGTCAGCGGTTCTAATATTGTCCATGCGGTCAGTGGGGTTTCTCCGGGAAATTGTTCAACCGGCTTGGCGATGCCGGTTTGCGGTGGCTCGCAGTTCGCGTTTGTTGCAGCTGGCTCTGTCATCGCCAACCTGCATGCTTCCCGATGGTTCATTGGCACCAATGCGCGCGGAACCAGGTCTTTATATCAATCACAAATGGTTTATTCCGGCAGTGCTTTGGCACAGCGTAACGACGAAGTGTTGGAAGGCGTCAATAACATGCAGTTGCAATATCTTGTAAAAGGGCAGGCAGCGTATGTAGATGCCAGTGCGGTAACAGATTGGTCATCTGTTACCGCTGTTAGCATTCGTTTGGAAATGTTGGATCCAACTCGCGCCGGCCCTGGCGGTGAGACCATTACTCGCACTCTTAGTCATGTGATCGCACTTCGGAATCGTAATGCATGAACACTCCCCATTATCGATCTCAGGCCGGTGTGTCACTCATTGTCGTGCTTTTGCTTTTGTTAATCATGACTTTGCTGGGTTTGGCAGTCCTGCGCAGTACGCTGCTTGAAGAGCGAATGGCGTCGAATCTCGTCGATCGCGGTAGAAGTTTTCAAGCGGCAGAAGGTGCGATGCGAGAGGCAGAGGGACGTATCAAAGCCGCAACAACGATCAGTGTTCCAAGTAGTGGATGCGTAGATGGGATCTGCGCTACCCCATTGGCTACCGATACGGATCGTTGGCTCGCCACCAGCCGTTCCGGTTGGCGTACTGCAACCTTGACGGTAGATTTAACGACTGCGCCTCAATACATCATTGAATACATGGGCGATGCTCCTACATGGCCTGCATGTGATCGTATTTCACCGATACCGGCATTGTGCTTGTCACCCAGGTATCGCATTACCGCTGTCAGTGAGGGGGCCGGGCGTTCCCAGGTACTCCTGCAGACAAACTATATCAAGCAGTAGGGGCCCGACATGACCATCTCTAAAAGTCCATTCCGCCGGAGGTTGGATGGCTTGCGTAAGGCGCTCATGGTGCCTGTGTTATCCATGCTTGCTACCCTGCTGTCGCTTCCTGCCAATGCCGGCATCACGCTGCCCACTGATCCGTTGACAACGGCAAGCCGTGTACCACCGAATATCATGTTTATTCTGGATGACTCGGGCTCGATGGCGTTTGAAGATCTTGCGAACCCTCAGATCTCTCAGATTTGTCGCCGTGATTCAAATGGTGCGGCCTGTCTTACAAATAATAGACAGGTTGTTTTTGACATTACCGATTCCACTTACGTCGGCAATACAATTTATTATAATCCATCTATTAACTATCAGCCCTGGATTACTTCTACAGGTGCGCTGATGGCCGGCGGCACCTCATACAGTGCGGCATACGGCGATTTTAATAGGGCTGGTGGGACAACCATAGATCTTGCTAATAGTGCCAGTTGCTCAAATTTTGATAGAAATGGTAACGCTGATGGTACTGGAGCTAATCAAAGGGTTTGTGGCGGGGTGCAGACATTTTTTGTTCCGAAAGATCTGAATAATAGCGGGATAAATTATTTGGCAAATGCAAATAATTATTACCGATATCAGATCAGTGATGCAAATACTGTTACGCGGAGTGAATTTGGTGCCGTTACTACAACATCTTCTTCCGTCGCCGGATATCCTGTTTATAATGCAGTGACTACAAATGAAGTTGATTCGTATACCATATCCGTCCCTGCAAATGGGGTGCTTTCTGCGACACTAAATGCTACTGGGACGCGCCAAGCAATACTAAGAGTTCGTAATGCTGTTAGCACCTCCAATGATTGCAATCAGGCCGTCCCGGCCAATAGCTCTTTTACGTGTTCTGTAACTCCTGCGTCAGATAGTACCTATGTGGTTCAAGTTTTGCGGGGGAATGGCACTGGCTCCGCAACTTATTCGTTAGCAGCAACCATTACTCAGAATAATCGTTGCTCTTCTGGTTCGACTGATAGCAACGATTGGGTTAATTGTTCCTCGGCAACACCAACGGGCAAGAATTCGTCTTCAGAAGCTACTAATTATGCAACATGGTTCTCTTATCATCGCACCCGTATCAAGGCAGCCAAGGCTGGCGCTGGCCAAGCGTTCAGTGATCTTGGAGGCAATGTGCGGGTTGGTTTCAGGACCATTTGGTCGCGGAATAATCTCGATATTCCAGTCAATGACGGTAATCAGGGCCTTTTCATGGATAAGGCTGCGTCAGGCGGGGCTGCAGCAATTGCTGCGCGAACAAATTGGTATAACCGTTTGTATAATGCTAGCGGCTACAATGGCACTCCTTTGTTGAATGCTCTAGACGGAGTTGGGCAGTACTTTCAAGGTTCTAGTTCAACCGGACCTTATGGCCCGGAAGCAGGCGTAGATCAGTACGCTTGCCGCCAAAATTTCGCAATTATGACCACCGACGGTTACTGGAACGGCGCCACTGCTGTCAATCCGGGCAACCAGGATGGAACTAACGGAACTACGTACAGCGGCCCTGGAGGCGTGCCGGCTCCCTATGGATACACAGCAAGTACGCCGTATTCGGATTCTTATTCGAATACGTTGGCCGACGTCGCAATGTCGTACTGGAAGAGCGATTTACGATCGGATCTGGATAATATTGTGCCTACCAGCAATGCCGATCCGGCATTTTGGCAGCATATGGTCACTTTCGGGATTGCAATTGGCGCGCGGGGTGTTCTTGATCCTGCAACCGACTTGGCTCGTTTGGTGGCTGGTACTATCGGCTGGCCTGACCCACAGCCAACGTATACCGGTGGCAATGATATCCTGGCGCGCATCGATGACTTGTGGCATGCGGCAGTTAATGGGCGCGGAACCTTTCTGACTGCTGCGGATCCGAACGCATTCAAGCTTGGGCTGACCGCCGCTCTCTCGACAATCACTCAGCGTACAGGCTCTTTTTCCAATGTTTCAGCAACGTCAACCAGTTTGGACGGGGGGACGCTTGTTTTCACTGCCAGCTATCTTTCGGGCGTCTGGACAGGCGAGCTGAATGCTTATCCGGTTGTGAACTCTGCGGTTTCTGGTACCCCTACGTGGAGTGCTTCTCAAGGTATTCCCACCAGTAATCGAAAGATCTTCACTTGGAATGGTGTTGCGGGTTCCACATTCCCGACAGCAACGCAGACTACGTCTCTTGCGCGTGCATCCGCGCCAGCTGTGGCAGGTGATGATAATGCTTTGTACATCGCGGGGAACCGCAGTAAAGAACTGGTGAATGGCGGAACTCTGCGCAATCGGACCTCCCTCCTGGGTGATATCGTTAGTTCTTCGCCTGCATACTCGTCCGACACTGGAACAGTTTATGTGGGCGCCAATGACGGGATGTTGCATGCTTTTAATGCGACCAATGGTGTTGAACAATTTGCATACATTCCTTCTTCAATTAATTTCGCCGATCTAGGTAGTTTAAGTGCGCCTACGTACAGTCATCGCTACTTCGTCGATGGGCCAGTCATTCTTTCGACAAGAGCTCAGACACCTGATAGAACTATCCTAGTAGGAAGTCTAGGTAAAGGCGGGAAGGGTGTCTACGCGCTGGATGTGACGACGCCAAGTAGTTTTTCTGCAAGTAACGTAAAGTGGGAGCGTTACGGTGCAAGTGGTGATGCGGAAGCTGCGAATATCGGATTTATTCAATCTCGTCCTTTCGTCGCCAGGCTCAATGACGGTACTACTGCGCTAGTAGTTGCGAATGGTATCAATAGCACTAACGATCAGGCCGTACTGCTGGTTTACAATCTGGAAACAGGTGCGCTTCTTAAGCAGATTAATACTAATGTAGGATCTTCTAGTGCACCGAATGGCCTGTCAGGTGCAACAGGATGGGATGCAGACGCCAATGGGACGGTTGATTATGTGTATGCCGGTGATGTAAGAGGGAATGTTTGGAAGTTCGATATTTCCGGTGTAACTTCCGGCAGTTGGCGTGTTGCAAACACAGGTAGCCCAATTTTCACGGCTTCTTATCCTGTTGGCACTGGCAGTACTTTGCAGCCAATCACTGCGGACATGACAGTGGCATTGAATCCAAGCACTTACGAGACATGGCTTTTCTTTGGTACCGGCCGTTTCATGACGACCGGTGACCTCACCGACAAGAGTGGACAATCTTTGTATGGGATCGTTGACACAGCAACTTCTGCCAGCAATACAACGCTTGCTCGAACAGCTTTGACTACCCGCTCAATCACGGTGACCGGCACTCAAAATGGATTTCCAGTACGAGCATTTCAGCCCAATTCGATCTTGCCAGCTGGCTCTAGAGGTTGGTATATCGATTTACTGAAGCCGGCGGCTGTCACTGGAGGTGCTGGTACCTTGGAGGGTGAGCGGATTGTGAGTGAAGCGCAGTTGTTCAATAGAACGCTTTTGGTTAGCAGCATTATCCCGACAGCTAGTGCATGCCAGGCGGACGGTACAGGCTACATCAATGCACTGGATGCCTTTACTGGCACGAGCGGTACAGAGTCTTTCTTTGATCTCGACGGTGATGGTAGTTTTAGTGACGAGACTGTAGGTGGATTGCCAGTGGGTTCGGTCAATTTAGGGGTGGGCATGCCGACACTTGGGAATGTTCTGCGGGGGAAAATTGTCGTTGGTGGTTCCAAGGGAAGCTTGGGTGGCGTCAATATTGCGGATAATCGCAATACAGGGCGTGTATCCTGGCGCGAAATTATTAGGGACTAAATCATGAGCAATATGAATCGCAACTCATCTGGGGGCTACTTTCAGAAGAATTCTGGTTTCAGCTTGCTGGAATTAATGATTGCAGTCGCGATCGTTGGCATTCTCGCCGCTATAGCAATCAATAGTTATCGATCATCAGTTATCAAATCTCGTCGTTCAGCCGCCGCCGCATGTCTTCAAGAGGGTGCTCAAACCATGGAGCGTTATTACACGATCAATACGACTTATGTTGGTGGAAGTATGGGGGCATGTAGTGCCGACATTGCAAATTTCTATACATTTTCCTCAGGCACGCCCACAGCCACAAGCTTTTCGTTGAGCGCTACGCCAACCTCGAGGCAGAACGACTCGACATGCGGCACGTTAACGGTCAATCAGCTCGGTGTGCGTGCTGCGTCGGGTTCGGGTGGCGCCACCCAATGTTGGTAATGTCTTTTGAGAATCACGTAAATTGATAAAGCTAAAAGGGCGGCCAGGAATTCCAGGCCGCCCTTTATCGTATTCCAGATGCTGGCTACTATGACTTTTACTCTTTGACCATATGTCTGATAACCGAACCGTATTTTCGTCAAAATTCAAGCAAAAAAAAGACCTCTCTAGGAGGTCTTTTTTTATTTTTGGCGCCCGAAGTTGGACTCGAACCAACGACCCCCTGATTAACAGTCAAGTGCTCTAACCGGCTGAGCTATTCGGGCGGGGAGGCAAATTATAGGGAGCGGTGGGGCGTTATGCAACCCCTTGTCTGATAAATTTTTCAGACGGGGCAAGCTTGCTGCGCTGCCGGCAGCAGCGACCTTGGGCGCCCAGCTGTGCTGACGATGACTTGGCCCCTGAGGATGCCGCGACTGCAGATATGAAAGGTCAGGTTGCTGCCAAGTGATCTGCCAAGCGGCCCATAGCGTACTTGTGCACGGCCATCGGTTGTGTAGATCTGGAGTTCCGAAGAAATCTTTGGGGAACTTGTCGAGATGACATCGCTCCTAACGTCAGGGTGTCGATTGCCATCTGAGTCGGAGTAGATCAGCCATCCGCCAGTCCAGTTGCTGTCGCCAAGGCAGGCCAGCGTCGAAGATTTTGGGCAAACAGCGACGGGTCCTCCGCGCGTGACGGACGCTGAGCGGGCCATTGCCAGAGTGGCGCTAAGTTCGAACATGATCGCTCGCACGTGATGCGTTTGGCGAAGCTCAGCAAAGGATGGCCATGCAATGGAGGTAAGCACAGCCAGCAATGCGGTGGTTGCCAAGACTTCCATCAAGCTGATTCCTGAGTGACGCTGTTTCCTCCCCATGCCGTTCGATGCTCCGTCCGTGGACATTTAGCGTCCTGCAAGCGGGCAGGCTGGACGATCAGTCCGCTGCTCGGGCCAGGGTAGGGAAAGCACGAACACGACCATCATCCTGCATCGCTATACTCAGTAGTCGATGTGAGGGCACCGCTCCATGACCGACCGTTTTCAGCTCGTATCCCCGTACTCCCCGGCAGGCGACCAGCCTGCGGCCATCGACAAGCTGGTAGCCAATTTCGAGGCCGGCCTGGCCAAGCAGACCCTGTTGGGCGTGACCGGCTCGGGCAAGACCTACACCATCGCCAACGTGATCCAGCAGGTGCAGAAGCCGACCCTGGTGATGGCGCCGAACAAGACGCTGGCGGCGCAGTTGTACGGCGAGTTCAAGTCGTTCTTTCCGAACAACGCGGTGGAGTACTTCGTCAGCTACTACGACTACTACCAGCCCGAGGCCTATGTGCCGTCGTCGGATACCTTCATCGAGAAGGACAGTTCGATCAACGAGCACATCGAGCAGATGCGGTTGTCCGCCACCAAGACCTTGCTGTCGCGTCGCGATTCGTTGGTGGTGGCTACGGTCTCGGCGATCTACGGTCTGGGCGCGCCGGAAGACTATTTGTCGCTGCGTTTGATCCTGTCGGTGGGCGAGCACATCGATCAGCGCAAGTTGATCCGTCATCTCAGCGATCTGCAGTACACACGCAACGAATTCGAGCTGACGCGCGGCGCGTTCCGCGTGCGTGGCGAGGTGCTCGATGTCTTCCCCGCCGAGTCGGACACTGAGGCATTGCGCATCGAGTTGTTCGACGGCGACATCGAACAGCTGACCTTGTTCGATCCGCTCACCGGCGAGACGCTGCGTAGATTGCAGCGCTACACCGTGTATCCCAAGACGCATTACGCGACCACGCGCGAGCGTACGCTCAGTGCGGTGGATACGATCAAGGACGAGCTCAAGGAGCGGCTGGAGCAGCTGTATTCGCAGAACAAGCTGGTCGAAGCGCAGCGCTTGGCACAGCGCACCCAGTTCGACCTGGAAATGATGGCCGAGGTGGGCTTCTGCAACGGCATCGAAAACTACTCGCGGCATCTCACCGGCAAAGCGCCTGGCGAACCGCCACCGACGTTGTTCGACTACTTGCCGCCGGATGCGCTGCTGGTGATCGACGAGTCGCATGTGACCATTCCGCAGATCGGCGCGATGTACAAGGGCGATCGTTCGCGCAAGGAAACGCTGGTGGAATTCGGCTTCCGTCTTCCTTCGGCGTTGGATAACCGGCCGTTGCGTTTCGAAGAGTGGGAGGCGCGCTCGCCGCGCAGCATCTACGTCTCGGCCACACCGGGTCCATACGAACTGCGTGAGTCTGCAGGCGAGATCACCGAGCTGGTGGTGCGCCCGACCGGCCTGATCGATCCGGTGGTCGAGATACGCCCGGTCGGAACGCAGGTCGACGACCTGATGTCCGAGATCCATGAGCGCATCAAGCTCGGCGATCGTGTATTGGTCACCACGCTGACCAAGCGCATGTCCGAGAACCTCACCGAATACCTGGGCGAACATGGCATTCGGGTGCGCTACCTGCATTCGGACATCGATACTGTTGAGCGGGTGGAGATCATTCGCGATCTGCGCCTTGGCAAATTCGACGTGCTGGTCGGCATCAATCTGCTGCGCGAAGGTCTGGACATGCCGGAAGTGTCGCTGGTGGCGATCCTGGATGCCGACAAGGAGGGCTTCCTGCGTTCGACCGGTTCGTTGATCCAGACGATCGGGCGCGCCGCGCGCAACCTGCGTGGCAAGGCCATCCTGTATGCCGACAAGATGACGCGTTCGATGCAGGCGGCGATCGACGAAACCGACCGTCGTCGCGAGAAGCAGGTCGAGTACAACCTCGAACATGGCATCACGCCGAAATCCGTGCAGCGCCCGATCTCCGACATCATGGAAGGCGCGCGCGAGGATGCCGCCGAGAAGAAAGCCGGCAAGGGTCGTTCGAAGTCACGTCAGATCGCCGAAGACACGGTCGACTACCGCGCGATGGGGCCGGCCCAGATCGCCGGCAAGCTCAAGAGCCTGGAGCAGAAGATGTACCAGCACGCCAAGGATCTGGAATTCGAGGCCGCAGCGCAGATTCGGGACCAGATCCAGAAATTGAAGGCGGCGAGCCTGGCGTAGGGCGGGGCAGGGTGCTCACGTGCAGGGAGGGCTTGTGGCCCGCGAAACCCTGCGCTAGAATGCGCGCCCTGCACAGCGCAATGCTGACGCAGGAAACGGGCGGTTAGCTCAGCGGTAGAGCACTACCTTGACATGGTAGGGGTCACAGGTTCGAACCCTGTACCGCCCACCACTCCAAGTCCGGATGCACGGCGACTTGAGTGGTTTGAACACGATCATCTTGCTGTTATCCCAATATAGCCATCGGCACGCTTCGTGTGCATAGGCTGGTCTGCGGATCTGCCAGCGTGGTTGAAACCGCTTTCTCCATCACACGTCTTGCTTTAGCATCGCTTCCGCGCTGACGAAAGGAGGGCTGGCAATGGACGAGTATCAGCATACCGTGCTGACCAGAGGGGGATACCGTGTCGTGGCAATCACTCGCGAAGAGGTGTACGCGCCTGATGCAGTCGTGGCTTATGCGGTCGTGACAGAGGCGGGGACGCGAATTACGCCAGATCTTTCCCTGGATCAAGCCAAGGTCTGGATCGACTCGCTTGTCGAGAGCGAGAACGGCGGGCGCAAGTCAGATCTGATCGATCACAAGCCGGTTGTCCGCCGCTAGACGGCCGTCGAGATGTAAGCCTAAGGAGTAGGGTCGCGTGTCCAAAGCCAAAGTAATTGCAATCGCCACTGCGGTGACGTTGCTCGTTGGATATACCCTGTCCGGGTATCTGACATTGCTGCTGTTGCGACTCGATACCGGGTTGTATTCCTGGGACACCTACTACCGCTACGTCAGCGCGTTGGGGTTGCCGGAAGTGGCGCCTTACGCGACCAAGATCAAGATGTCGGGCGTCCTCGGTTTTGGTCTGCCGGGGATCGTCTGGGCCATTACGGTTGTGCTTGTGCTCAAGCCAAAGCCACGTGCGCTGCACGGTGACGCGCGCTTTGCCGGAGCCGCAGATCTTTCCAGGCACGGGTTGTTCAAGCCGAGTGGCAACGGCATCGTCGTCGGTAAGTTCAACGGCAAGCTGGTGCGACTGAGCGGGCAGCAATTCGTGATTCTTGCCGCGCCCACGCGCTCCGGCAAGGGCGTTGGTGTGGTCATCCCCAATCTGCTCGAATATCAGGAATCGATCGTTGTACTGGACATCAAGCAGGAAAACTTCGATCTGACCAGTGGCTGGCGCGCCAGTCAGGGGCATGAGGTCTTCCTGTTCAATCCGTTCGCCGAAGATCGCCGAACGCATCGCTGGAACCCGTTGACCTACGTCTCCAACGATCCGGCATTCCGCGTCTCGGATCTGATGAGCATCGCGGCGATGCTGTATCCGGATGGGTCGGACGACCAGAAGTTCTGGGTTAGCCAGGCGCGCAACGCGTTCATGGCTTTCGCGCTGTACCTGTTCGAAAACCAGGATGAGGAACTGTCGCTTGGCTTCCCGGGTGGCGCAGGTGCGCCCACGCTCGGCGGCATTTATCGGCTGTCGTCCGGGGATGGCACAGACCTCAAGAAATATCTGAAGTCGCTCTCAGAGCGCAGGTTCCTCAGCAGCAATGCACGCTCGGCGTTTGCCAACATGCTGTCACAAGCCGATGAGACCTTTGCATCGATCATGGGGACCTTGAAAGAGCCTCTCAATGCATGGATCAACCCCGTGCTGGATGCTGCAACCAGCGCTGACGACTTCATGCTCACCGATCTTCGCAGGAAGAAGATGACCATCTATATCGGCATCCAGCCCAACAAGCTGGCCGAGAGCAGACTCATCATCAACCTGCTTTTCAGCCAGATCATCAACCTCAACACGCGGGAGCTTCCGAAGTCCAATCCGGAGCTGAAATACCAGTGCTTGTTGTTGATGGACGAATTCACCTCGATCGGCAAAGTGGACATCATCGCAACCGCAGTCGCGTACATGGCCGGGTACAACCTCAGGCTGTTGCCGATCATCCAGAGCATGACGCAGTTGGATGCGACATACGGCAAGGATCTATCGCGAACGATCATCACCAACCACGCATTGCAGATCTTGTACGCGCCGCGCGAGCAGCAGGATGCAAACGACTACTCGGAGATGCTGGGTTACACAACCATCAAGAAAAACAACGTCACCCGAGGCAGGGAAACCACCCGAAGCGTCTCTGAAGAGCGGCGTGCGCTGATGTTGCCGCAGGAGCTCAAAGCGATGGGCAACGAGAAGGAGGTCTTCCTGTATGAGGGCATTCCGCATCCGGTGAAGTGTGACAAGATCCGTTACTACGAAGATCGCTATTTCACTGCGCGCCTGCTGCCGAAGACTGAAGTGAAAACGATCGCGATCAAGGTGTGACTGCCGTCACTCAATCTGTACTGGGCAATCCGGGTAATCCTTGACTCATGTGCTTGTTAAGGGCAAAGTTAGGAAGAGTCTGTGGGATTGTAGAGCTTGGTCAAGGGGGCGGCGCCGGATGGGGCCGTACAGGAGTTAAGGCTATGGATGGTTGTTCATTGTGTTCATTTTTATCGACGTCGCGCATTGGTCTCTTCGGTCGGCTTGCCTGCAGCGGGCTGGAAGAGTGCGCGCGATCGATTGGCCTCCCGAAAACTCTTTCCTCCGTCACCACCAGGTGAGCGGAGGCGCTGTGCTGCCCGTCTTACGCCCGAAATTTCATGAGTTGGAGAGGTTCGAGTGAATCCGATGTATTTGTCCAAGCTTTCATTGGTCCTGGTAGCTTCTGTCTTGGTAGGCGCCTGCGCGACCAAGCCTGCTGCTGATTTTGGTGGGCGCTGGAAGCACGTCAATCATTTTGACGAAGCCCCGACCGAGATCCCGCTCTACACCTCCTACACTTATCAGGCGACGCCGATGGACGGCACGCTGAAAACGATGCTGGAGCGATGGGCTGCGGATTCCAATATGCAGTTGTCCTACAACCTGCCGTCGGATTACACCTTGATCGGGCCGGTTTCCACGATAAGCACGACCAGTGTCCAGCAAGCTGCCACCGAACTGAGCGCGGTGTATGCGGCGCAAGGCGTGTCGGTGTCGGTGTCCGCTAACAAGTTGTTGGTGCAGCCCGTCCCCGTGTCGTCTGGAGCCAAGCTCTGAGGGCTGATTGCTGGCTCGATGCGTTCTAAGCATCCAGTCCGCGAAAGCTCTGCCTCCCAAGTGCCCGCGCTGCATGGCGGCAATAGTTTCAGGCCTGACAAGGCCCTACGGTGACGGATCTAGACATGTTGCGTAAGAAGGTCAATGAAAAGGATGGCTCCGCCCAAGTGGGTGCGGCTGTCCAGAAAGCGGTGAACTACGAGGTCAGCATCGCTGATCTCGCACGCCGTAGCGAAAAGCGTGCATGGATCGTGGCCATGCTGTCGATGCTGGTCACCGTGATGACGGCGGGTGGTTACTACTACATGCTGCCTCTGAAAGAAAAAGTGCCGTATCTGGTGATGGCAGATGCGTATTCGGGCACGAGTACCATTGCCAAGCTCGAAGCTAATTATGGGGGGCGCGCGATCAGCACAAGTGAGGCATTGGCTCGCAGCAATATTGCGCGTTTTATCATTGCCCGCGAATCCTATGACGCGTCGACGATCAGCGATCGCGACTGGAATACTGTCGGCGCAATGGCCGCTACGAGCGTACTTTCTGAGTATCGTGCGCTACATGCAGCTAATAATCAGGCTAGACCTTTCCTTGTTTATGGAAGGAATCGTGCAATCCGCATCAGTATCCTGAGTATTACTCTCATCGGTGGCAAGGGTAAGCCTTTCTCGGGTGCGACAGTGCGTTTTCAGCGTAATATCTATGATAAAAGTTCCACAGTCAGCACCTTGTTGGATAACAAGATCGCGACAATGGAGTTTGCTTACCAAGACAATCTTCAAATGAGCGATGAACTGAGGGTGGAAAATCCCTTGGGCTTCAGAGTCACTGATTACCGCGTGGATAACGATTATTCGGCTTTGCCCGCAGTTCCTGCTTCAGGCGCACAAACGCTTCCGGCGACATCTGCACCTGCGCAGTCAGTCCCGACCGCGCAGCCCGGCATGTCTGGAGCGGCAGCTCCGGTCACCCCGGGTGCAATGGCACCTGCTGTGATGCCCGCGCAGCAGGCAGCCTCGATGCCTGCTGGTGTACCGGCTCAGCAACAGATCGCGCCCGCGGCGTATCCAAATCAGGCCCAGCCTACGATCCAATCTCAGGGGACACCGAATAATGTCAATGGAGCGAGTGGTAGATGAATCTCTTTAGCCGATACAGGATGGCGCTACTTGCGTTGCTACCGCTCGCGCTGTGTATGTCATCCGCAACTGCGCAGGTGGTGCAGGAATACGAATACGCACCAGATCGTATCTATCAGGTGCGTACAGGGTTGGGAATCACTACCCAGGTCGAGCTTAGTCCTAACGAAAAGATTCTGGACTACAGCACTGGCTTCACGGGGGGGTGGGAACTGACTCGCCGCGAAAACGTGTTCTATCTTAAGCCCAAGAACGTCGATGTCGATACGAACATGATGATCCGTACGGCAACGCATTCTTATATTCTTGAGCTTAAAGTTGTAGCGACTGATTGGCAGCGTCTTGAGCAGGCGAAACAAGCTGGCGTGCAATACAAGGTCTTGTTTACATATCCAAGGGATACTAGTTTCAATGGTCCTGAGGATGCTGCTGCAGTAAAGGAAGGGCCGCAGCTTAATGCCAAAATTTTGAAGGATCGCCGTTATTACTACGATTATGATTATTCCACGCGTACTAAAAAGTCTTGGCTTGTCCCAAGTCGGGTATATGATGACGGAAAGTTCACCTATATTAATATGGACCTGACCCGTTTCCCGACAGGCAATTTTCCTGCGGTCTTTGGTCGTGAAAAAGAGCATGGTGAAGACTTTCTGGTCAATACCACGGTCGAAGGGAATACATTAGTTGTGCATGGTACCTATCCGTTCCTGGTGGTTCGCCATGGCAGCAATGTCGTAGGTCTGCGAAGGAATAAGCAAAAGTGAATTCAAACACGCCAAATAATCCTGATGAGCGCATTCCCGGACGTGATGAGCAGTCACGCGCGGAACATGACGAGCGCGACAGTAATCCGTATTTCGCGCGTCAGAGAGCAACGGAGAATCCGGATCTCGACGCCAATGAGCCCGTGCTGCATTCCAACGACATCAAGCGACTTAACCGGAAAGCCTTGATATTTTTGGCTGGTATTGCAGCATTATTGATCCTTGCCATTTTCTGGTTGGTTTCACGTAGCTCAGAAAAGCCGGAGACAGTTAAACCGCGCGCCGAGACCGTCGTCGCGCCAGCGTTGCCACAAAATCTCACTTCATCCGTCGATCCTGATCCGGTACCACTTGTACAGCAACAGAATTCGCTGCCATTACCCGTTGCGCCACCTGACTATAGCGAAGATCGTGTCGTGGCGCCTGAGCGAGAGCGCGGTCCAAGTTTATTGGAGCGTCGTATTCTTGCTGAGCAGGCTGCTGGGCAAGGTTCACAGGGTGGCGGTGGTCCACTAGGCGCGCAGATGCCAGCTGACCAAGATGATGCTCAAGCTACCTTGGCTAAGCCAATCAGCAATCCGGACGGACTCTTGGTTCGTGGGACGTATATCCGATGCATATTGGAGACCCGAATCATCAGTGATTTTGACGGATTCACCTCCTGCATCGTGACCGAGCCGGTGTATTCGATCAATGGCCATAATCTGCTCTTGCCAAAGGGCTCAAAGATGCTCGGCCAATATGCCGCAAAGGAGCCAACCTCTCCGAGAATGCAGGTGGTTTGGGACCGCATTACGACTCCAACTGGTATTGACGTGAAGTTGGAAGGTCCTGGTATCGACAACCTCGGTAGCGCGGGTCATCCTGGTCAGTACAATGCACACTGGGGCAATAAAATTGCTTCTGCTTTATTTATCAGTATGCTTAGCGATGCTTTCAAATATGCTGCTGCAGAATACGGTCCGGAAACGACAACGGTCGGAGTAAGTAGCGGCATTATTACTCAGCAGCCATTTGAAAGTAATACTGCTCGCAGTGTTCAGGACATCGCAGAGCAGGCGGTGGCGAAATCAGGCCGCCGCCCCTCAACTGTGACGATCAATCAGGGCACAGTATTGAACGTCTATGTAGCAAAAGATGTTGATTTCACAGCGGTTCTGCCAAAGTGAACGAACGAGTTGTCACGACGATTGAGGATTCTCCACTTGCGCGGATTTCTAACGATTTCCTTGATTACCAGTACTCGGTGCTAGGTATTCTCGACTATCTGAATTCCCCGGAAGTGACCGAGATATGCATCAATCGTCCTGGCGAGATTTACCTTGAGACCATTAATGGTTGGCAACGTATAGATGTTCCATCGTTAACTTTTGATCGGGCCAGGCAGTTTTGTACAGCGGTTGTTAATGAAAGCAACACCGGGCAGCGCATCACCGATGCCGATCCGGTGGTGTCGCTGACATTTCCAACTGGTCAACGTGCGCAGTTTGTTATTCCTCCAGCCTGCGATGCGGGAAAAGTCTCGATTACGATTCGTTTGCCGTCCAAGCACACCAAGACCCTCGAGCAGTACACAAGCGATGGGTTTTTCGACCAAGTGCTTGAGCAGGCGGCCGACGTCAGCGACCACGACCGCGAACTACTTGAGTTGCGCCGCAATAAGGAGTACTCCGAATTCTTCAAGAGGTCGGTGCTTTATAAGAAAAATGTGGTCGTGGCTGGTGCTACCGGTAGCGGCAAGACTACCTTCATGAAGGCTTTAGTGAACCACATTCCAAACGAGGAGCGTCTGGTCACCATCGAAGATGCCCGCGAGCTATTCATCAGTCAGCCTAATTCGGTGCATCTGCTGTACTCAAAGGGTGGACAAAGTGCAAGTAATGTGACTGCCAAGAGCTGCATGGAAGCATGCCTCCGCATGAAGCCCGATCGCATTATCCTGGCTGAGTTGCGTGGCGATGAATCGTTTTACTTCATTCGCAATTGCGCGTCTGGCCATCCTGGTTCGATCACCAGCTGCCATGCCGGCAGCGTGGAGCAGACCTGGGACCAGCTCGCGCTGATGGTGAAGGCTTCTAATGAGGGTTCCGGCCTGGAGTTCGAGGTGATCAAGAGGCTATTACGCATGACGATTGATATCGTTGTGCATATCAAAGCGCACGCCGGGCGTCGTTTTATCACTGGGATTGATTTTGATCCCGCAAGAACCCTGCGAGGCGGCTAACCGGCCGCTAGCGATTGATGTCAATCGAATTGGAGAAGACCACAATGCTGCCTGGCATGGAACTTATGGGGTGCACTGGACTAGCTGTCCCTGGTGAAGTAATGCAGCACGTTGTACGTGTTGAGTCTTCACGAAACCCCTATGCAATTGGCGTAGTCGGTGGCAGGCTAGTGCGTGAACCGCGTGGTCTTGAGGAAGCTGTGGCTACAGCGAGAATGTTGGAGCAGAAGGGCTACAATTTCTCCCTCGGCTTGGGCCAGGTCAATCGCTACAATTTGACAAAGTATGGACTGACCAGCTACGAAATGGCTTTCGCTAAGTGTCCTAACTTGATAGCTGCGTCCAAAATTCTGGCTGAGTGTCATTCTCGTTCAGGTGCAAACTGGGGGAAATCGTTCAGTTGCTACTACTCCGGTAATTTCGAAACTGGGTTCAAGCACGGTTACGTGCAAAAGATTTACGCGTCTATCCGCCAGTCTGTGGCTGCCGCAGGCCGTGCCGAGCCGATAGGAGTTATTCCTAATCGTCCGATCAAGATACGTAGTGAGAATTCTGCTCACCAAGTTGCTGCTAGACTAGCAGATGCTATTGTCTCACGCCGGATTCAGGACATGGCGAGGCCTGCGCAAAATGAAGTGCAGCGCCAAACACAAGTTGAAAATGTTCCTTCCGTCCCTGCTACTCAACATCCGATGACATCTTTCCCGCCTTCTGCCGAAAGCGATCTTTACGTCATACGTGCAACGGGGCAGGGGCGCGGCGTTGCTGTGCCTGCTACGGGAAGACCTGCATCTGAGATTTCAGCTACTCAAGCCACCCCATCTAGGGAACCCACGCCACCGCGACAGGTTCCGGTGGATAGTGCCTTTGTGTTTTAACAAGGATGAAAAATTGCCATCGGATGGCTGAGAGCCCCCCTGTCCAAGGAGATAGATCATGAAATCAGTAAATAAGAAGCAGTTGGTCGCCGACGCCAAGATGGTCGGTATTCAGGCCTTGAAGGCTTTGGTTTTCACTTCGGCCCTGCTGGTAGCTGGTGGTGCAGGTGCTCAAGTCGGCGATCTGGCCAAGACCGATGAAAAGGTTTGTGGTTTCCTGGATAATATCAATACGTTGCTTACCATGGGTTCCGTGGCTGTTGTGACGATTGCGGTGATCGTTGCAGGCTATCAGATTGCATTTGCCCACAAGCGCATTTCTGAGGTCTCGCCGATTCTCATCGGCGGTGTGTTGATTGGAGCTGCAGGCCAGATTGCTAACTTGGTAATTGGCAAGCGTGATAGCCAGTGCACGGGTGAATCGGCAATGGCCTTATTGCAGGCGCTTCATCACTATGCATAAAGATGTGTTATTTCGTGGGTGCACTCGCCCAGCGATGTTTTTGGGGGTTCCCTATATCCCATTCTTCATCGGTGCTGGCGGTGGCCTGATGATGGGCATGTACCTCAATTTATGGTACCTGCTGACCATCCCCGTGTTCATCTTCATCATGCAGCAGATGGCCAAACGGGACGAGATGATTTTCAGATTGCTAGGGTTGCGATGGTTGTTTCGAATGCGTGTTCGTAATTTACAGCGCTATTCTGGAATGTGGGTATTCAGTCCTAACGAATATCGCAAGGTGCCTCCTGGAAAACGTCAGTGATCACCTGAGTCCGATTGACCAGCCCCATGCACGTAAGTTGCATGGGGCTGGTGCTTATTCGATTGTGCGATATCACGCTTCCTTCTTTAAATTGGTAAGACCATGTTTAGTCCAGATAGTCCGATCAGTGAATTCGTCTCAATTTCGACGCACGTGGCACCGTCTGTCCTAAAGACGACTGGCGGCGACTATCTATTGATTTGGCATCTTGCAGGTCTTCCCTTCGTAGGGCGTGACGAATTCGAGCTGGAGCAGCGCCACAACACTTTCAATCGCCTGCTACAGACATTGCGTGCTCCCGACTTCGCCAACGTAGCGTTCTGGGTGCACGATGTGCGTCGGCGTCGGAGAATCGGTAATGCCAGTCGCTTCAAGCAGTCCTTCAACCAAGCGCTATCGGATGAATATTATGCTGCATTGTCTTCACAAAAGATCATGCAGAACGAGTTGTACTTCAGCATGATCTATCGGCCAGTGGTTACTGGCCGTCGCCTGGTCGAAAAGTCTGGCGATCCGGAGCGAATCCGGTTGGAGGAGGAACAGGCCATAGCGAAGATGATCGAATTGGCCACCAATGTGGAGGCTGTGCTGAAGGATTATTCGCCTTATCGGCTAGGCATGTATGAAGCCAAGAATGGCATAGTGTTTTCCGAGACACTGGAGTTCCTTGGCTACTTGCTCAACCGTATCGATGAGCCAGTTCCGGTTTTGCAAGCGCCCGTGCAGGCTTATCTTCCGGTCAGTAAGCACATGTTCGCCAATAAAACTGGCGACTTTGTCATCCGTACGCCCGATGGTATCAATCATTTTGGTGCAATTCTCAATGTCAAAGAATACGCTGATGGAACCTATCCAGGCATCCTCAATGGTCTGAAGTATCTGGATTTTGAGTATGTTGTGACCCACTCCTTTAGCCCAGTCGGTCGCCATGATGCACTGAAAGTGCTTGAGCGCACAAAGGGTATGATGATTTCGTCGGGCGATAAGTCGTCCAGTCAGATCCGTGATTTAGATGTTGCGATGGACGACGTGGCCTCGGGCAATTTTGTGCTTGGCGAGTACCACTTCACGATCGCGGTGTACGCGGATAGCCAGGAGAAACTGGCCCGGCAGATTGCGACTACCCGTGCCGAGCTATCTAACGCCGGGTTCGTTTCATCTAAAGAAGACCTGGCAGTAGCGTCGTCATTTTATGCGCAGCTACCAGGCAACTGGCGCTTCCGCACGCGGATCGCCAACCTGAGTTCGCTCAACTTTCTGGGCCTGTCGCCGCTGCATAACTTCGCCCAGGGCAAGCAGCACAACAATCCATGGGGCGATTGTGTGACTACGTTGCAAACCACCAATGGTCAGCCGTATTACTTCAATTTCCACGCCACCCACCCTGCGGAGAACTCTCTCGGTGAGAAGGCAATTGCCAACACGATGGTGATTGGTAAGTCTGGTACAGGTAAAACCGCACTGATCAATTTTCTGTTGAGCCAAGTGCAGAAGTTCGATCCAATTCCGACCATCTTCTTCTTCGACAAGGATCGTGGAGCGGAGATTTTCGTGCGCGCCTGCGGTGGTAATTATCTGGCGCTGGAAAACGGTGCGCCGACAGGCTTCAATCCGTTTCAATGCGAGCGCAATGAAGCTAATACGCAGTTTCTGGCCGAGTTAATCAAGGTACTTGGCGGAAAACCCGAATACAGCTCGCGCGAAGAAGAGGATATTTACCGCGCGGTAGAGGGTATGTTGGACACGCCGATGCAACTGCGCAGCATGAGCAACTTCCGCAAAAGCCTGCCCAACATGGGCGATGACGGGCTGTACGCTCGTCTGCGTCGCTGGACTGCCGGCAACTCACTGGGTTGGGTGTTCGACAACCCGGTGGACACCATTGATCTGACACGAGCCTCGATCATTGGCTTTGACTATACTGACGTGATCGACAACGCCGAAGTGCGTGTGCCGGTGATCAATTACCTGTTGCATCGTCTGGAAGCGCTGATCGACGGGCGTCCGCTGATTTACGTGATGGATGAGTTCTGGAAGATCCTGGACGGCAAGGGCGGTTTGAAGGAATTCGCCAAGAACAAGCAAAAAACCATCCGTAAGCAGAATGGCTTGGGTATTTTCGCTACACAAAGCCCGGAAGATGCTCTAGCCAGCGACATTGCCGCGGCGCTGATTGAGCAGACCGCGACCATGATCCTGCTGCCCAATCCCAGCGCCAGCCGTGACGACTATATGGAAGGGTTAAAGCTCACTGACGCCGAGTACCAGGTGGTGGTGTCGCTGGACGAGCGCTCGCGCTGCTTCCTGGTCAAGCAAGGCCATGCTTCGGCGGTGTGCCAACTCAACTTGCGGGGCCTGGACGACGCGCTGTCAGTGATTTCTTCGTCGACCGATAACATCGAAATCATGCATGAAATCCTGTCGCGTAAGGCGGGCCAGCTAGGCGTAAGCGTGGATCAGCTGACACCGGAGCAGTGGTTGGAAGACTTTTATGCCAACCGTAAGGGGTCGGGCAAACGCAAACGCGCCAAAGACACTGACCTTGGGGATCACGCATAACTTCGGTTTTTAAGTGTGATGGTTGAGGGTGCATCACGGGCTGGCGTTATACGTAGAGGCGTTACCCGATGACTGTTGCCACAGAAGCCGCCCTCAGCACTACGTCCTATTAAGAGCGGCTAACAAAACTACTGCGCAGCCGCCATGCGGGCGCGGTTGGTGCTCGGAATGGACATCTACCACTCGTACACTCCGGTTCTGAGCGCGCCGCCCGCACCCACCTGACGAACGCTCGTTGCGTTTTGTTGGCCGCTCTAACCACTATATTCAAGGTACCGACAAATATTTACAGGTTCTCTAGTCAAAGCGCTTGAAGTTAAAGGGCTTCTCGAGGTTGCATCTAGGATCGCCCTGCAGTATTGCGACTCATGATTGAGCCTCTAAGGCTTCTCTCTGAGCTCATGGTGACGCTTCTGAATGCGATGAATACGCATGCACGGATGCGTTGGGACGCTGCTACACCATTACGCTAATGCATCTGTTTTGGCACGTCTTGCTGCGTCTGATGGTCATGCTGGGCATTGGCAGGACAGGCGGCCGGCCTCATGCCATGCGCCTGCCAGCCCCGTGCCGCCGCGCGCAACGCCGCGCTGATTGGTTTACCATTCGCTTCCAAGACCCCTTGCGAGAAGGTGGCCCGCGCTCCGCGCCGGCCCAGCGTGCGACATGAGCACTACCACTGCCCACTGCTGATTCCGGCCGCGCCAGTTCGCACGGCGCCCGCACGGGGTTTTTCTGCACTATCTCTACGCTGCATCCCTATCCGAGCCTGTCCCGCAACGGGCAGATCTCCCTTGCAGCCGTCGCGCTGCAGCCAGCACAGACCTCATTCTTGCCCATGATCAACATCACGCTCCCCGACGGCAGCCGCCGCGAATTCGAATCCCCCGTCTCGGTGATGCAGGTCGCCCAGTCGATCGGCGCCGGCCTGGCCAAGGCCACCATCGCCGGCCAGGTCGACGGCCAGCTGGTCGATGCCAGCGACGTCATCGACCATGATGCCAGCCTGCGCATCATCACCGCCAAGGACGCCGAAGGCGTGGAGATCATCCGCCACTCCTGCGCGCACTTGGTCGGGCATGCGGTCAAGCAGCTGTATCCGGAGGTCAAGATGGTGATCGGCCCGGTCATCGCCGAAGGCTTCTACTACGACATCTACAGCGAGCGCCCGTTCACGCCGGACGACATGGCCGCGATCGAGCAGCGCATGCAGGAGCTGATCGCGCAGGACTACGACGTGATCAAGAAGGTCACCCCGCGTGCCGAGGTGATCGAGGTGTTCGCCCAGCGCGGCGAGGAGTACAAGCTGCGCCTGATCGAGGACATGTCCGCCGACATCACCGCGATGGGCCTGTACTACCACCAGGAATACGTGGACATGTGCCGCGGCCCGCACGTGCCCAACACGCGCTTCCTCAAGGCTTTCAAGCTGACCCGTATTTCCGGCGCCTACTGGCGCGGCGATGCCAAGAACGAGCAGCTGCAGCGCATCTACGGCACCGCCTGGGCCGACAAGAAGCAGCTGGACGCCTACATCCTGCGCATGGAAGAAGCCGACAAGCGCGACCATCGCCGCATCGGCAAGCAGCAGGACCTGTTCCATCTGCAGGAAGAGGCGCCGGGCCTGGTGTTCTGGCACCCCAAGGGCTGGTCGCTGTGGCAGGTGGTCGAGCAATACATGCGAAAGGTCTACCGCGACAGCGGCTACGGCGAGGTGCGCTGCCCGCAGATCCTGGATGTGTCGCTGTGGCAGAAATCCGGCCACTGGGACAACTACCAGGACGCGATGTTCTTCACCGAATCGGAGAAGCGCACCTACGCGGTCAAACCGATGAACTGCCCCGGCCACGTGCAGGTGTTCAACCAGGGTCTGCACAGCTACCGCGACCTGCCGATCCGCTACGGCGAGTTCGGTGCCTGCCACCGCAACGAGCCGTCCGGCGCGCTGCACGGCATCCTGCGCGTGCGCGGCTTCACCCAGGACGACGGGCACGTGTTCTGCCTGGAATCGCAGATCGAAGCCGAAGTCACCGCGTTCCACCAGCAGGCGCTGGCGGTCTACACCGCGTTCGGCTTCGACGACATCGAGATCAAGATCGCGCTGCGTCCGGAAAAGCGCCTGGGCGACGATGTCACCTGGGACAAGGCCGAAGCCGCGCTGCGCAGCGCGTTGGGCGTGTGCGGGGTGGAGTGGCAGGAGCTGCCGGGCGAGGGCGCCTTCTACGGTCCCAAGATCGAATACCACCTCAAGGACGCCATTGGCCGCACCTGGCAGCTGGGCACCATGCAGGTCGATTTCATGATGCCCGGCCGCCTTGGCGCCGAGTATGTGGATGAGCACAGCCAGAAAAAGCACCCGGTCATGCTGCACCGGGCGATCGTCGGTTCGATGGAGCGTTTCATCGGCATTTTGATCGAACACCACGCCGGTGCCTTCCCCTCCTGGCTCGCCCCGGTCCAGGTCGTTGTCGCAAATATCACCGATGCCCAGGCAGACTATGTGGACTCAGTTCGGAAAACCCTTGCAAATCAAGGCTTCCGTGTAAACGCCGATTTGCGTAACGAGAAGATCGGATATAAGATTCGCGAGCATACGCTGCAACGCGTGCCCTATCTGCTCGTGGTCGGTGACCGCGAGAAGGAAAATGGCGCGGTCGCTGTGCGGACACGTTCGGGAGAAGACCTCGGGACCATGACGGTCTCGGCCTTCGTCGAACGTCTGCAGGCAGAGCAGGCAGCGTGAGCCAACCCCGGCCGGTCTGGATGATCCGGATGCGCCGGTTCGATTCCCCTGGGAGATTGCAATATCAGTACCCCTGACAACAAACAGAACCGCAAGAACCAAGAAATCCGCGTGCCGCGCGTCCGCGTGATCGGCAGCGACGGAGAGATGGTCGGCGTGTTGTCGCGCGACGAAGCGCTCGCCAAGGCCGAGGAAGAAGGCCTGGATCTGGTCGAAATCCAGCCGCAGGCCGATCCGCCGGTCTGCAAGATCATGGATTTCGGCAAGTTCAAGTTCGAGCAGCAGAAAAAGGCCAATGAGGCCAAGAAGAAGACCAAGCAGGTCGAGATCAAGGAACTCAAGTTCCGTCCGGTCACGGACGAGGGCGACTACCAGATCAAGCTGCGCAACATGCGCCGCTTCCTGGAAGAGGGCGACAAGGTCAAGGTCAACATCCGCTTCCGTGGCCGTGAAATGAGCCACCAGGAGCTGGGGCGCGAGATGGCGTCGCGGATCGAGGCCGACCTGGGCGACGACATCGTCATCGAGTCGCGTCCGCGCCTGGAAGGGCGGCAGATGGTCATGATGATCGCGCCCAAGAAGAAGATCTGATCCCGCGTTGCGGCCGGCCCCGGCGGGGTCGGTCGCAGTGCAGATAGCAGCGATTTGCAAGAATTCCCGGCAACGGGTAGACTGCGCGGCCCGGTTTTACCGTGGCGCCGCGCAAGCGGTACAGGACCTGTCCGGATCGTGTTCGATCAAGGACTTACAAGCAGGCAAGGGCAAGGATGGAAAGCGTGGTCGCAAGACTGCCGCCCGGGTCAGTGACAAAACACCATCAAGGACATTGCAATGCCCAAGATTAAGACCAACCGGGCGGCGGCCAAGCGTTTCCGCAAGACCGCCTCCGGCAAGTACAAGTGCGGCCACGCAAACCGTAGCCATATCCTCACGAAGAAAGCGACCAAGCGGAAGCGCAACTTGCGGCAGACGAACCACGTCCGCGCCGAGGATGCAGGCCGTCTCGATCGTATGCTTCCCTATCTCTGAGGACTGAACCATGGCACGAGTAAAGCGTGGTGTGCAGGCGCGCCGCCGCCACAAGAAAATTCTGAACCTGGCGAAGGGCTACTACAACGCCCGTCGTAAGGTCTTCCGCGTTGCCAAGCAGGCGGTCATCAAGGCTCAGCAGTACGCCTACATTGGCCGTAAGCAGAAGAAGCGCGTGTTCCGTGCGCTTTGGATCACCCGCATCAACGCGGCTGCGCGCATCAATGGTCTGAGCTACAGCCGTTTCATGAACGGCATGCTCAAGGCTGGTATTACCCTGGACCGCAAGGTGCTGGCTGATATCGCCGTGCACGACGCCGCCGGCTTTGCCGCGCTGGCTGAGAAGGCAAAGGGCGCGCTGGCGGCGTAAATGCAGGTCCCTCTGCAAGAGCCCGCACATCCATGTGCGGACTTTTGAAAGGGTAGTTTCTCGCAGGGGCTTGCACATTCGTGTACAGGCCTCCGGCGAGGGCAAGCAGATATGCAGGGGGAAGGGCGCGAGTCCTTCCCCTTTTGCGTTTTTAGATGGCCGGCATTGCTGACTGGATGCCGGACAAGTCCAGATTTGAGTGGCAATGCGTTCCGGTGCATCCGGAAACACCGTTCGGTTGACGCAGTTGAGGCGCGAGTGCAATGAGTGAGATTCAATCCCTGACCGAGCGCGCGCTGGCCGATGTCGCCGCCGCACAGACGCCTGACCAACTGGAGGCGCTGCGCGTCGCATTGCTGGGCAAGAGCGGCAGCATCACCGCCCAGCTCAAGCAGCTCGGCACGCTGCCGGCCGATCAGCGCAAGGCCGCCGGCGAAGCGATCAACCTGTCGCGCGATGCGCTGACCGCCGCGCTGTCAGAGCGCAAGCACACGCTGGAAAACGCTGCGCTGGACGCACGTCTGGCAGGCGAGCGCATCGATGTCACCTTGCCGGGTCGTCGCAGCGAGCGCGGTGGATTGCATCCGGTCACGCGCACGCTTGAGCGCATCGTCGAGATCTTTGCGCGCCTGGGCTATGAGCTGTCCGACGGGCCTGAGATCGAGGACGACTGGCATAACTTCGAGGCCCTGAATTTCCCGCCGCACCATCCGGCACGCGCGATGCACGACACGTTCTATTTCGGCGATGGCCGCCTGTTGCGCACCCATACCTCCGGTGTGCAGGTGCGTTACATGGATGCGCACAAGCCGCCGCTGCGCATGATCGCGGCCGGCAAGGTGTATCGCTCCGATTCGGACCAGACCCATTCGCCGATGTTCCATCAGGTCGAAGGCCTGCTGGTGGACGAGCATTCCAACTTCGCCGACCTCAAGGGCACCTTGTCCGAGTTCGTGCGTGCGTTCTTCGAGCGCGATTTCGAAATGCGTTTCCGCCCCAGCTATTTCCCGTTCGTGGAGCCGGGTGCGGAAGTGGACATCGCCTGGCAGCAGCCCGACGGCAGCACGCGCTGGCTGGAAGTGCTGGGCTGCGGCATGGTGCACCCGAACGTGCTGCGCAGCGTCGGCATCGATCCGGAGCGCTATACCGGCTTCGCGTTCGGCCTGGGCGTGGAGCGCTTTGCGATGCTGCGCTATGGCGTCAACGACCTGCGCGCGTTCTTCGAGAACGATGTGCGTTTCCTCAGGCAGTTCGCCTGACGGCGGGGAATCGGGAATTGGGAATGGGGAATCGCTGGAGCCACTTGCTCTTTGGATTCCGTTCCCCAGGCCCGACGCCCCCGCTTTTGCGATTCCCCATTCTCCATTTCCGATTCCCGGCCCCTCATGAAATTCTCTGAAAATTGGCTGCGCAGCCACGTTCCCATCCAGGCCAGCTGCGACGAACTTGCCGCGACGCTGACGGCGATCGGTCTGGAGGTCGAAGAGGTCGAAGAGGTCACGCCATTGGGCGAGGCCCTGGGTCAAGTTGTGGTGGCGCGCATCGTCGAGGCGGTGGGTCATCCGGAGGCCGATCGTCTGCAGGTCTGCAGCGTCGACGCAGGGCAGGGCGAGTTGCTGCAGATCGTGTGTGGCGCGCCCAATGCGCGTGCCGGTCTGGTGGCGCCGTTGGCGCTGGTCGGTGCGCAGATCGGTGCGCTGACCATTACCGCGGCCAAGCTGCGCGGTGTGGCGTCCAACGGCATGTTGTGTTCGGCCAAGGAGCTGGGTCTGGACAGCGACGCGTCCGGCCTGTTCGAGCTGCCGGACGATGCGCCGGTGGGTCAGGCCTTGGCCGAGTATCTGGGGCTGCCCGATGCCAGCATCGAGATCAAGCTCACGCCCAATCGCGCCGATTGCTTCAGCGTGCGCGGCATCGCCTTCGATGTGGCCGCAGCCTGCGCCAGCGAGGTGGTGGCCTTCGATGCGGGCGCGGTGGCGCCGGTGTCGACGCGTACCTTGTCAGTGGAGCTGGATGCCGGCAGCGAGGCGCCGCGTTACTGCGGTCGCGTGATCGAAGGCATCGACCCGGCGGCAAAAACGCCGGTGTGGTTGGCCGAGCGCCTGCGTCGCTGTGGCGTGCGGCCGGTCTCGCTGCTGGTGGATATCACCCAGTACGTGATGCTGGAGCTCGGTCAGCCGATGCATGCGTTCGACCTGGACACGCTGCAGGGGCCGATCGGTGTGCGGCGTTCGCGCAGCGGCGAGCAGCTGGCATTGCTGGATGGACGGCAGGTCACGCTGGACGACAGCTTCCTGACCATCACCGATGCCGACCGCCCGGTCGCATTGGCCGGTCTGATGGGTGGGCTGGACACGCGCGTCACCGAGGCCACGCGCAACGTATTTCTGGAATCGGCGTACTTCGATCCGGCCGCGATCATGGGCCGTGGCCGCAAGCTCGGGTTGCATACCGATGCAGGCCATCGCTTCGAGCGTGGTGTGGATCCGGCATTGCCGCCACAGGCGATCGAAGTGGCGACGCGGTTGGTGCTGGAACTGGCCGGTGGCGTGCCCGGCCCGGTCGTACATGCGCAATTGCCGCAGCATCTGCCGCAGCCTGCACGCATCCTGCTGCGGCGTGCGCGGATCGCGCGCGTGCTGGGCATCCAGATCGACGATGCCGAGGTTGTGCGCATTCTGACCGCGCTCGGCATGCAGCTCGACGCGGTGGCCGAAGGTTGGCAGGTGATGGCGCCGAGCCGTCGCTTCGATATCGCCATCGAAGAAGATCTGATCGAAGAGCTGGCGCGTATCCACGGCTACGACCGTGTGCCGACCACGCTGCCCGGTGGCGCAAGCCGGATCGCGATGCCGAGCGAAACCCAGCTGGACGAACTCAGCGTGCGTCGCCAGCTGGTGGCGCGCGAGCTGCAGGAAACCATCAACTACGCCTTTGTCGATGCGAACCTGTTGGAGCGCTGGCAGCTGACCGATGGTCTGGTGCCGTTGGCGAACCCGCTCAGTGCGGAACTTGCAATCATGCGTCCGCGCTTGTTGCCGGGCCTTGTGGCGACGCTGGGCCGCAACGCCGCCCGCCAGGCCGGGCGGGTGCGCCTGTTCGAGCTGGGCAAGGTATTCACAGCGTCTGCCGATACCGGTGCCGCACCGCAGGAAGCTCAGCACGTCGCCGCAGCGGTCTGTGGCGATGCCTTGGCGCTGCAGTGGGGCGAGTCTGCACGCAAGGTGGACTTCCACGATCTGAAGGGCGATCTGGTGGCGCTGGCCGCGGCGAGTGGCGCGGTGCTGGATTTCCAGCCGTCCACGCAGGCATTCGGGCATCCGGGACGGTCGGCCGATATCCATCGCGACGGCGTGCGCATCGGCTGGATCGGGCAGGTGCATCCGCGTCTTGCCAAGCAGCTGGAGATCGACGTGGACGTGATCGCGTTCGAGCTGCAGCTGGCGCCGCTGGTGCAGCGTGCGCTGCCGCGGGCCGGTGAGCTGTCGCGGTTCCCCTCGGTGCGTCGCGATCTGGCCTTCCTGGTGCCGGAAGAGGTGAGCTGGGCGGCGCTGTCTGCCAGTGTGCGCACCACGGTTGGCCCGTTGTTGCGCGAGGTGCAGCTGTTCGACCGCTATGTCGGGCAGGGGGTCGAGCCAGGTTTCAAGAGTCTGGCTATGGGCTTGATTTTGCAGGATAACTCGCGCACTCTCACCGACCGGGACGTCGATGCAGTCGTTGCCGATGTGGTGGCCGTGATCGAGCGCGAGCACCGCGCCCGGATTCGGAGTTGAGGCGGTAACCAGGGGATTGGCATGGCATTGACGAAAGCGGAGATGGCCGAACGTCTGTTCGACGAGGTCGGTCTGAACAAGCGCGAGGCAAAGGAATTTGTCGACGCCTTCTTCGATGTGCTGCGCGATGCGCTGGAGCAGGGCCGTCAGGTGAAGTTGTCCGGTTTCGGCAACTTCGATCTGCGGCGCAAGAATCAACGGCCCGGTCGCAATCCCAAGACTGGCGAGGAAATTCCGATTTCGGCCCGCACGGTGGTGACCTTCCGTCCAGGCCAGAAGCTCAAGGAGCGGGTGGAGGCTTATGCTGGATCCGGGCAGTAATCGCGAGCTACCGCCGATCCCGGCCAAGCGCTACTTCACCATCGGCGAGGTCAGCGAGTTGTGCGATGTCAAACCGCATGTGCTGCGCTATTGGGAAACCGAATTTCCGAGCCTGGAGCCGGTCAAGCGGCGCGGCAACCGGCGCTACTACCAGCGTCATGACGTGTTGATGGTGCGGCAGATCCGCGGCCTGCTGTACGAACAGGGCTACACCATCGGTGGCGCACGTCTGCGCCTGGAAGGCGATGGCGCCAAGAGCGAGTCGGCGTTGAGCAACCAGATCATCAAGCAGGTGCGCATGGAGCTGGAAGAAGTGTTGCAACTGCTGCGCCGCTAGGAAATTGTGTCGCAAAGCCGCTATAATCGCAGGCCGTCCTCGCGACGGGGCGCAGCATCTTCGGGGTATAGCGCAGCCTGGTAGCGCACTAGTCTGGGGGACTAGTGGTCGTCGGTTCAAATCCGGCTACCCCGACCAAACACTGAGCCCATGTCTTCTGGACATGGGCTTTTTTGTTGCGGCGCAGCATGTGGATTCGGGGCTTCGTGGATAGGTGCTGCATATGCAGAACGGCATAGTGCGCTGCAGCAGGAAAAGGGCCGAAGAGCCCGCTTTACACGGTCCCGCCTGCTATGGACCTGGATCACAGAGCAGTGCTAAGTATCCGAAAATGCTCCAAATCATTAGCGTGTGATTAGTAACTGGATCACGTTTTGTTAACGTCGCAACGACGAACTTGAATCAATAGGCCAACGCCGTCAAAAAAATGGCGTGCAGCGTCTTGCGATGTTTTCTTTCTATGCCATAGTGCAGTGCAACACGTCACACCTGTCGTGATCCCGATGTCATGCGGGATGAATTTCTCTGTCGTACGTTCGTGCTGGCGTGTTGGCCGGTTGAATGCTGCGCGGGTTCCTGTCCCACCACTCAAGGCAGCCAGCTACACGCATGAAAAGACTGATCGAACGATTCTGCCAAGGCCTCAGCCTGGCGTTGATCTGCTCGATGACACTGGGCGCTTGCAGCACCGGTCCGAAGATGGCGGACTCTCTGCCGCTCCCGGATCCGCTTGCGATGTCCGCAGTGCAGCCAGAGTATCGACTGGCGCCGGGCGACTTGCTGTTGGTCAAGGTGTTTCAAGTCGATGATCTGGAGCGGCAGGTCCGCATCGATCAGAACGGTCACATCTCGCTGCCACTGATCGGCGATGTCAAGGCCACCGGCCTGGGCGTTGGCGAACTGGAAAAACTGGTCGCAGAACGCTACGCCGCCGGATATCTGCAGCAGCCGCAAGTGTCGGTGTTCGTGGAGGAATCCAACGGCCGCCGGGTCACGGTGACTGGTGCGGTGGACGCGCCCGGGATCTACCCGGTGATCGGCTCCAACCTGACCTTGCAGCAAGCGATTGCGCAGGCAAAGGGTGTCAGTACGGTGGCCAGCCGCGGCAATGTCATTGTCTTCCGCATCGTCAATGGGCAAAAAATGATCGCTAGATTCGACCTGACCGAGATCGAGAAGGGTACCAATCCCGACCCGGAGATCTACGGCGGCGACATCGTTGTGGTGTATCGCTCGGACGCACGCATCTGGCTGCGCACCATGCTTGAACTGACCCCCTTGGTAATGGTGTGGCGCGCTTACCGATGAGTATGAATTCCGAAAATCGTTCCTCTTCTTCTCATCGTCACGGCCATCTCGAGCTGGCGGATGTGGGTTTGCTCGACTACTGGCGTGCGCTGGTCTCGCAGCGCTGGTTGATCATCGGGGTCACGCTGTTCGCAGTGCTGCTGGCCTTCGGCATCACGCTGTTGATGCCGGAGAAGTACCGCGCTACCAGCACGCTGCAGATCGAGCGTGACTCGCTCAACGTGGTGAACGTCGACAATCTGATGCCGGTGGAGTCGCCGCAGGATCGCGATTTCTACCAGACCCAGTACCAGTTGCTGCAGAGCCGTTCGTTGGCGCGTGCAGTGATCCGCGAAGCCAAGCTGGATCAGGAGACGGCGTTCAAGGCGCAGGTCGACGAGGCACTGGAGAAGGCTGCGGCCAAGAATCCGGAAGCCGGCAAGTCGGTCGATTCGCGCCAGGCGATCGTCGAGCGCACCTTGACCGACACCTTGCTGGCCGGATTGGTGGTCGAGCCGATCCTCAATTCGCGCCTGGTCTACGTCAACTACGACTCGCCGGATCCGGTGCTGGCCGCCAAGATCGCCAACACCTATACCAAGGTCTTCATCGTCAGCACGCAAGAGCGCCGGATGAACGCGTCCTCGTTCGCGACCAAGTTCCTCTCCGAACGTCTGGAGCAGTTGCGCGGCAAGGTTGAAGACTCGGAAAAGACGCTGGTCTCTTATTCGACCCAAGAGCAGATCGTGTCGATGGGCGATGACAAGCCATCGCTTGCGGCGCAGAACCTAGGCGATCTCAACGCAATGCTCGCCTCTGCACAGGACACGCGCATCAAGGCCGAAGCAGCATGGCGTCAGGTCAGCGCTGGCGACAGCATGTCGTTGCCGCAGGTGCTGGGCAATCCGTTGATCCAGAGCCTGCGCGGTGAGCAGATCCGCTTGAACACCGAGTACCAGCAGAAGCTATCGACCTTCAAGCCGGACTATCCGGAAATGCGGCGCCTGAAGGCGCAGATCGAAGAGTCGCGCCGTCAGATCACCGGCGAGGTCATCAACATCCGTCAATCGTTGAAGGCGGCCTACGACGCCTCTGTGCAGCAGGAGCGTTTGCTCAACGAACGCATTGCCGGTCTGCGCAGCAACGAGCTGGATCTGCAGAGTCGCAGCATCCAATACAACATGCTCAAGCGCGACGTCGATACCAACCGTCAGCTCTACGATGCGCTCCTGCAGCGTTACAAGGAGATCGGTGTTGCAAGCAACGTGGGCGCCAACAACGTGACCATCGTCGATACCGCAGACGTGCCTACGTCGAAGACTTCACCGAAACTCAAATTGAACCTCGCCTTAGGCTTCATCTTTGGCGTATTCCTTGGTGTGGCTGTGGCCCTGGTGCGCTACTTTCTGCGAGGCAATGGGCCGGAGACGCGGTTGAACTGACATCGTGATGTTGCAAAACGGTGGTTAATTTAAGTGACAACTGATTCAGCGTGGAAAAAGGCGGATCCCGTAAGTTTCGGGATCCCTCGTTTGAAAGTTTGTCTCTGTTGAAACAAAGGGCTGTCGTGCGATCTGGGGTCGGTAGGTATTACCGCGGTGATCGTACGACGGAGATGATTGAAAGCTCGCGTGCGTTTCGTATGTTCCCCCGCATGCGCCGTATCGAGTTTGGAGGACATCCCCATGCTTTTGGCAGACTTGAGTAGCGCGACCTACACCACATCCTCGCCGCGATTGTTGTCCAAGTATTCGGCTGCAGCCGACCTGGTTTTGCGCGTCTTCGACCTGACCATGGTCGTGGTTTCCGGACTGATTGCGTATCGCATCGTGTTCGGCTCCTGGGTGCCGGCGGCGCCGTATCGGGTCGCGATCGCCACCACCTTGTTGTATTCGGTGATCTGCTTTGCGCTGTTCCCGCTGTATCGCAGCTGGCGCGGTCGCGGGTTGTTGAGCGAGTTGTTGGTCCTGGGTGGTGCGTTCGGTGGTGTGTTCGCGTTGTTCGCGGTGCACGCGCTGATCGTGCAGGTGGGCGAGCAGGTGTCGCGCGGCTGGATCGGCTTGTGGTTTGTCGGTGGTCTGGCTTCGTTGGTGGCGGCACGCACGGTACTGCGCGGCTTTCTGAACCATCTGCGCACGCAAGGCGTGGACGTGCAGCGTGTGGTGGTGGTCGGTTTGCGCCATCCGGTGATGAAGATCAATCACTACCTCAGCCGCAATCCCTGGGTCGGCATGAATCTGGTCGGCTACTTCCGTACGCCGTACGACATCGCCGTGACCGAGCAGCGGCAGTCGCTGCCGTGCCTGGGCGACCCGGACGCGTTGATCGAGTATCTGAAGGACAACCAGGTCGAGCAGGTATGGATCTCGTTGCCGCTGGGCGAGCGCGATCACATCAAGCAGTTGCTGCAGCGTCTGGATCGTTATCCGATCAACGTCAAGCTGGTGCCGGATCTGTTCGACTTCGGTCTGTTGAATCAGTCTGGCGAGCAGATCGGCAATGTGCCGGTGATCAATCTGCGTCAGGGCGGTGTGGATCGCGACAATTACTTCGTGGTCGCCAAGGCGCTGCAGGACAAGATCCTGGCCGTGATCGCGCTGATGGGACTGTGGCCGTTGATGGCCGCGATTGCGGTGGGCGTCAAGATGAGTTCGCCGGGTCCGGTGTTCTTCCGTCAGCGTCGTCATGGCCTGGGCGGTCGCGAGTTCTACATGTTCAAGTTCCGCTCGATGCGCGTGCATGACGACCACGGCACCACCATCCAGCAGGCGACCAAGAACGACACCCGCATCACGCGCTTCGGTTCGTTCCTGCGTCGCAGCAGCCTGGATGAGTTGCCGCAGATCTTCAACGTGCTGGGCGGCAGCATGTCGATCGTGGGCCCGCGTCCGCACGCCGCGCAGCACAACACGCATTACGAAAAGCTGATCAACCATTACATGCAGCGTCACTACGTCAAGCCGGGGATCACCGGTTGGGCACAGGTGAACGGTTTCCGTGGCGAAACCCCCGAACTGCGTACGATGAAGAAGCGTATCCAGTACGACCTGGACTACATACGTCGTTGGTCGCTGTGGCTGGATATCCGCATCATCGTGCTGACTGCGGTGCGGGTGTTCGGACAGAAGACCGCGTACTGATGATGGTGGGTAGTGTGCGACCTGGCGCGTCCAGCGCCGCGGGCGGCTGCATCGCAGCCGCCCCTTTCAAGCAGGCGTCTGCATGCTGATCCAAATGAGCGAGGAGACCCGCGTTCGCTGGCATAACCTGCTGATCGAACTGACGCTGTTGGTCGGCGTGGGTTACAACCTGGTGCTGGCGCTGATCAACGCGAACGTGTTCACGGTGCGTCCGGTGATCACCTACGCGGTCGAATTCATCATCTACGCCGCGTGCTTCCTGCTTGGCCTGGGCTCGATGAGCCGCAAGCGCATCGCGTTGATCATCAGCGGGTTGGGGCTGATCGTCAGCTTGATGTTCGTGCGCTTTCTGGTGAACTGGCAGATCGATCCCAAATTTTTCCGTGATGCCCTGGTGGTGTTTGCGTTTGTCGTGCTGGGTTCGGCCTATACCGGGTCAGTGCCCAAGCTGTTCGTGCGCATGACGATCATCGTCTCGCTGGTTGCCGCCTTCGAGCTGGCGATGCCAAGCGCGTACGGCGATCTGGTCAATCCGAAGAGCTTCTTCGTCAATGCGCGTGGCATGAGCGCGGAAGGCTTCTGGAACGAAGACAGCAATCTGTTCGTCAGCGCCACGCGGCCGGGCGAACGTAACTTCCTGCCGGGCTCCAACCTGCCGCGCGCCTCCTCGATGTTCATCGAGCCGGTGACGATGGGTAACTACATCTGCTTTTTCACCGCAATCGTGTTGGTGTTCTGGCGTTGGATGCGGCCGTCGATGCTGATTCTGTCGGTCGGCTTGATCGGTTTCATGATCGTTGCCTCCGATGGACGGCTCGCGGCGGGCACCTGTGTGCTGATGGTGTTGCTGTCGCCGCTATTGAAGCGCCTGGATCAGCGACTGGCGTTCCTGGTGTTTCTGGTGGTGATCATGACCGCGTGGTTGTTGGTGTGGATCACCGGGATCACCGCCTATCAGGACAACACGATGGGGCGGATATTCTTCACCGTTTATTCGATGAACAACCTGTCGTTCGAGTCCTGGATGGGCCTGGATTTTGCGCAGGCGTATCGCTACTTCGACAGTGGTATTGCCTACTTCATCGCATCGCAGTCGATCGTCGGCGTGCTGGCGTTTCTGTTGTCCTATTCGTTCCTGCTGCTGATGCCGAGCAAGGAAGGGCAGCTGTTCAAGAACCTGGCGATCTTTGCGTTCGCGCTGAGTCTGCTGGTGTCCAACGGCTACTTTTCGATCAAGACCTCGGCGCTGTGGTGGTTCGTGTGTGGCTGCATGTGGCACATGCTGCCGACCTGGTCTGCTGCAACGGCGGCTAACGTGAGCAAGCAGGATCCAGCCGACGATGGCGGGCAGCTGCCATTGCCTGCGGGAGGGGCGCGATGAATCTGGCGGCGACGCAGGCACAGCAGCCGGTCTTGCCGACTGCCGGCGCACACGTCGCCACCCCACAACGCGGTCGCGATTTGCGTATCGATGCCGCCAAGGCGATCGCGATTTTGCTGGTGGTGTTTTGCCACGCCAAGGGTGTGCCGCACGGCATGACCTTGTTCGCCTACAGCTTCCATGTGCCGCTATTTTTTCTGGTCTCCGGCTGGCTGGCCTCCGGGTACGCCTCGCGCGCTACCGGGCTGTCGCAGACCTTCAGCAAGCAGGCGCGCAGCCTGTTGTTGCCGTATGTGGTGTTCTATCTGCTTGGCTATGCGTATTGGCTGCTGACACGCAATATCGGCGAAAAGGCGGCGCGCTGGGGCAGTCACCCGTGGTGGGAGCCGATCGTGGCCATGTTCACCGGGATCGGCCCGGACCTGTACGTGCAGCCTCCGCTGTGGTTTCTGCCGGTGATGCTGGTGACGGTGGTTGGTTACGTGCTGCTGCGCCGCTGGCTGTCGCCGGTGGTGATTGCGGTGGCGTCGCTGGTCGTGGCCTGGTTCTGGATGCACTGGTTCCCGGCACAGGGTGTGCGGATTTTTTTCGGGCTGGATGTGCTACCGGTGTCGCTGTGCTTCTATGCACTTGGCGCCTTGCTGATCCACCTCTCGCCGCACCTGCCGAAGTCGTTGGTTGGGAGCGTGCTTGCGACGGTAGTGCTGGCGATTGCGGTTGCCTGGCTGGCTGATGTCAACGGCCGGATCGACGTCAATATGCTGGAATTCGGCCGCAATCACGCGTTGTTTCTGTTGAGCGCGGTGCTCGGGTCGCTGATGGTGATCTGCGCCGCGCGGTTGGTGCAAGGCTGGGCATGGGTGCAGTGGATCGGGCGCAATACGTTGTTGATCCTGTGCACGCACATGCTGGTGTTTTTCGTGCTTTCCGGTGTTGCAGCACTGGCTGGCGGATTCGGTGCCTCGCGTCCGGGGCTCGGCTGGGCGTTGTTCGTCACCATCTTCGCGTTGGCCGCATGCGTGCCGCTGCGCTGGTTCCTGATGCGTTTCGCGCCGTGGACATTGGGTGCCCGCCCGGTGGCGGCATGACCGGTACCGCGCCATGACGACCGCGCCGTACTCCACTGCAGCCAGGCACGACAGCCCGGGGGCCAGGGCCACGCCAGCACCGGCGTTGACCCGCGATTGGCAGATCGATGCAGCAAAAGCGCTGGCCATCGTCCTGGTGGTGTTGGGGCATGCCAGCGGCATGCCGGCGGCCTACAAGCTGTTCGCCTACAGCTTTCACGTCCCGTTGTTTTTTGTGCTGTCCGGCTGGGTGGGCGAGCGCTTCGGCCGCCGTGCAATGACGGTGGCGACGATCAAGAAGTTGGCGCGCACGCTGCTCATTCCCTACCTTGCGTTCTTCCTGGTGGCCTACGCTTGCTGGATGTTGATGGGAGTGACCAGCCGCGCGGCGCATCCATCGCACAGCTTGCCGTGGTGGGACCCGTTTGCGGGTCTGTTCTGGGCCAACGGCGCAAGCCTGTATGTGCTTCCGGCGCTGTGGTTTTTGCCGGCGCTGTTTGTCACCACGCTCGCCTACATTGCATTGCGCGCGCGTTTGAGTACGACGGTGCTGGCTGCGACCTGCCTGCCGCTTGCCTTGGCATGGGCCGGCTGGTTCCCGTCGCTGCAGCTCCGGCTTCCGTTTGCGTTGGACGTGTTGCCGGTCGCGCTGTTCTTCATCGCCGTTGGCGGCTGGCTATCGCGCTACGCCGATGCGCTGCGGTCGCTTGGCGCCATGGCATGGGCGTTGGCACTCCCGGTGCTGGCAGCGGCCTGGTGGTGGTTGGCGGCATGGAACGGACAAGTGGATGTGAACAATCTGCAGTTCGGGCAGTCCGCTGCGGTGTTTTTGCTGGTCAGCCTGCTGGGCACGGCGATGACCTTGTGCGTTGCCTACTTCGTTCGGCAATGGCGTTGGCTGCAGTGGATTGGCGCCAACACCTTGCTGATTCTGTGCACGCATACGTTGGTGTTTCTGGTACTCACCAGCGTGGTGGCACGCACCGGTGTGATCGCACCCAGCATGATCGGCACGCCAGCATGGGCGATGAGTTTGTGCACGGCGGCGATTGTTGCCAGTGTGCCGATGCGTGCAGCGTTGGTGCGCATTGCGCCGTGGATGTTGGGGTTGAAAGGTAAATGACGAGCTTCCAGAATCATCAGCCGTCGCAACACGCAGTTGCGCGTTGTGGGCACAGGAGATTGGCGTAATGAAAGTGGTGCATGTTGTCCGCCAATTCCATCCTTCGATCGGAGGCATGGAGGAAGTCGTTCTCAATGTGGCCCGTCAACATCAGGCCAATAGTGCCGATACGGTGGAGATCGTGACGTTGGACCGGGTGTTCACCGATCCAGGCGCGCAACTTGCTGCGCAGGAAACGCATCAGGGCCTGCCGATCCGGCGCATTGGCTATCGCGGTTCGTCGCGCTACCCGTTTGCGCCATCGGTGCTCAATGCGATTCGCTCGGCGGATCTGGTGCATCTGCATGGCATCGACTTTTTCTACGATTACCTTGCGCTGACCAAGCCGCTGCATGGCAAGCCGATGGTGGTGTCCACGCATGGCGGGTTTTTCCATACCGCCTACGCATCGCGCATGAAGCAGCTGTGGTTTCAGACGCTCACCCGCAGCTCCGCGCTGGCGTATGCGCGGGTGATCGCCACCAGCGAGAACGATGGCGAACTGTTCGCCAAGGTCGTTTCGCCGGCGCGCCTGCGGGTGATCGAAAACGGGGTGGACGTTGAGAAATACGCGGGGCAGGGTGCAACGACGCCGGGACGCACGCTGCTGTACTTCGGACGCTGGTCGGTGAACAAGGGGCTGATCGAAACCCTGGAGTTGCTGCAGGCCGCGCTCAGGCGCGACCCGCAGTGGCGGCTGATCATCGCCGGCCGCGAGTACGATTTGAACGAGGCCGATCTGCGCAAGGCGATCGCCGAGCGTGGCTTGCAGGACAAGGTGCAGCTGAGCATGTCGCCTTCGCAGGAAGAGCTGCGGGCGTTGATGCACCAGGCGCAGTTCTTCGTGTGTCTGTCGCGGCATGAAGGGTTCGGCATTGCGGCGGTCGAGGCGATGAGTGCGGGCCTGATTCCGATCCTCAGCGATATCCCGCCGTTCGTGCGTCTTGCCGGCGAGTCCGGTCAGGGCGTGATCGTCAATCGCGACAGGCTCGAGATAGCGGCCGATCAGGTGCAGGCGCTTGCGCTGCAGTCGGATGCTGACTTCGATACGCGTCGTGCCGCATCCATGGCATATGTGAGCCGCTACGACTGGAAGCATGTGGTGGGGCGCTATATCGACGAATACCACACCGCGCTGGGCACGCGCCGCGCGCAGGAGGCGGTGCGATGAGTGCGCTTGCGTCTCCCTCGCTGACGCGTGCAGCCACGCAGCCGCAGGTCACCGTGCTGTTCTCCACCGAGAAGCCCAATGCCAATACCAATCCGTATCTGACTCAGCTCTACGCTTCGTTGCCGGATGCGGTGCAACCGCGCTTCTTCTCGATGCGCGATGCGTTGTTGTCGCGTTACGACGTACTGCATCTGCATTGGCCGGAGTATCTGCTGCGTCATCCGAGTGCTGCCGGCACGTTGGCCAAACAGGTGTGTGCGGCGCTGTTGTTGCTCAAGCTGCAACTGACCGGCACGCCGGTGGTGCGTACCTTGCACAACCTGGCGCCGCACGAAGATCGCGGTTGGCGTGAGCGCAACCTGTTGCGGTGGATCGACCGTTTGACGCGTCGCTGGATCCGCATCAATGCGACCACGCCGCCGCGACCGCCATTCACCGACACCATCCTGCATGGCCACTACCGCGATTGGTTCGCGACCATGCAGCAGGGCAGTACGGTGCCGGGGCGGCTGCTGCACTTCGGTTTGATTCGTCCTTACAAGGGTGTGGAAACGCTGCTGGATGTGATGCGCGAGGTGGACGATGCGCGCTTGAATCTACGCATCGTCGGCAACCCCGCCACGCCGCAGATGCGCACGCTGGTGGAGGATGCCTGCGCGCAGGATCCGCGCGTCACCGCGCTGCTGGCCTATGTCGAAGAACCGGTGTTGGCGCGCGAAGTCAGCCAGGCCGAGCTGGTGGTGTTGCCGTATCGGCAGATGCACAACTCAGGCACGCTGCTGCTGGCGTTATCGCTGGCGCGCCCGGTGCTGGCACCGTGGAGCGAGTCGAATGCGGCCATTGCCGAGGAAGTCGGCCCGGGCTGGGTGTTTCTCTATGAAGGCGATTTCGATGCAGCGCTGCTGACCGGCATGCTGGACAAGGTACGCGCCGCGCCACGCGGCCCGGCACCGGATCTTTCGCAACGTGATTGGCCACGGATCGGGCAGTTGCACTACCGCACCTACCTGGAAGCGCTCGGCAAGGATGGAGACGCCGCGCTGTGACCGCAGAGATCCCAACGATGACATCCCCAACGCCGCCCCCACCACGCAGCCTCGGTTCGCGTGCCGCCGGTGGCGCAGCGGTGACCATGATCGGCCAGTCCGCCAAGATGGTCGTGCAGTTCGGCGGCATCATTTTGCTGGCGCGGTTGCTGACGCCTTACGACTACGGCCTGATGGCGATGGTCACCGCGATCGTCGGTGCAGCCGAGATCCTGCGCGATTTCGGTCTGTCCGCCGCTGCCGTGCAAGCCAAGCATGTCAGCCGCGAACAACGCGACAACCTGTTCTGGATCAACAGCGGTATCGGCTTGTCGCTATCGGTGGTGGTGTATGCCTCTGCCCACCTGATCGCCAATTTCTACAAAGAGCCGGCGCTGGTGATGATCTCGCAGGCACTGGCAGTGACCTTCCTGATCAACGGCATGACCACGCAGTACCGCGCGCATCTGAGCCGTGGCCTGCGCTTCGGGCAGGTGGCGTTGAGTGATGTCGGTTCGCAGGTGCTGGGCTTGGTTGCAGCTGTTGCTGCGGCGTTGCTCGGTTGGGGTTACTGGGCGCTGGTGGTGCAGCAGGTGGTGCAAGCCAGCGTCAATTTCTTGATCGCCGCGAGTTGCTCGCGCTGGTTGCCACGCGGCTACCAGCGTGCCGCGCCGATGCGCGATTTCATGAGCTTCGGCTGGAATCTGATGGCTGCGCAGTTGCTGGGATATGCCAGCCGCAATGTCGGCCAGGTCATCATCGGTTGGCGGACCGGCCCCGATGCGCTGGGCCTGTACAACCGCGCCTTCCAATTGCTGATGATGCCGTTGAACCAGATCAACGCACCGGCGACCAGCGTGGCGTTGCCGGTGCTGTCGCAGCTGCAGGACGACCGCGAACGCTTCAACGCTTTCCTGCTGCGTGGGCAAACGGTAATGGTGCATTTGATCTTTGCACTGTTCGCCTTTTCCTGTGCGCTGGCGATGCCGTTGATCGTGCTGGTGCTTGGCGAGCAGTGGCGCGATGCGGTTCCGTTGTTTCAGGTGTTGACCCTGGGCGGAATTTTCCAGACCGCGTCCTACGCCACCTATTGGGTCTTCCTGTCCAAGGGATTGATGCGCCAGCAGCTGATTTATTCGCTGGTCGGTCGCATCGTGCTGATTGGCTGCATCTTTGCCGGCTCGCGCTGGGGCGCGATGGGCGTGGCGATCGGCTATTCGTTCGGGCTGCTGTTGATCTGGCCGTTGTCGCTGGTCTGGATTGGCAAGATTTCCGATGCGCCGGTGCGCTCGCTGTTCACCAACGCCTTGCGCCCGATGGTGGCATATGGCGTGGCTGGTGGCTGCGCCTACTACGCCTCAGTCGTGGCTGGTGGCCCGTTGTGGCAGCAACTTGCCGCTGGGGCGGGCGCGATGGCAGCCGTCTGCCTGCTGGCCCTGGCGATCTGGCCGGCGTTCCGCCGCGATGTGCTGTCCATCGTCAACATCCGTAAATTATTGACCCAGGCCAAGGCACGCCGATGAGATCGTCACTGTCTCCGCCTGCGTTCGTGCATGCTTTCTCCCACTCATCCATAGGACACGGCCCATGAGCGACACACCCGCCGCCGCTACCGGCATTGCCCGGCCTTGCTATCTGGTCTTGTCCGCACACGATTACCGCACGCCGCGCCGCGCCAATATCCATTTCATTACCGATCAGCTGGCGTTGCGCGGGACGACGCGATTCTTCTCGCTGCGTTACAGCAGGCTCTCGCGCATGAAGGGCGACATGCGACTGCCGCTGGACGAAACGGCGAACACCGTCGTCTCGCACAAGGGGGTCGACTGCTATCTTTGGCGCACCACGGTGCACCCGTTCAATACACGCCGCGCGTGGCTACGTGCGGTCGAGGATGCGATGTTTCGCTGGTACGCCGCGCATCCACCGCGTCAGTTGCTTGACTGGATGCGCGAGGCGGACGTGATCGTATTCGAGAGTGGCATTGCAGTTGCCTTCATCGAGCTCGCCAAGCGCATCAATCCTGCGGCCAAGCTGGTCTATCGTGCATCCGATGCCTTGAGCACGATCAATGTGGCTTCCTACATCGAGCGCGAGTTCGACCGTGTTGCGCCAACGCTCGATGTGATCGCACTGGTATCGCCAGCGATGGCCGAGGAAGTGGCAAGCCGCGACAACGTCTATCACGTCGGCCATGGCGTGGATCACAACCTGGACCAGCTGGGCGACCCATCGCCGTATGGCGAGGGCATCCATGCGGTGGCAGTAGGCTCGATGTTGTTCGATCCGGAATTCTTCGTCGTCGCCAGCAAGGCCTTTCCGCACGTCACCTTCCATGTGATCGGCTCGGGCATGGGGCGTCATCCTGGTTACGGCGACAATGTGACGGTCTATGGCGAAATGAAACACGTCGAGACCATCGGCTACATCAAGCACGCCCGTTTCGGTATTGCGCCTTATGCATCCGAGCAGGTGCCGATCTATCTGGCCGACAGCTCGATGAAGCTGTTGCAGTACGATTTTTTTGGGCTGCCGGCAGTCTGCCCGAACGTCGTCGTCGGGCCCTATCAGTCGCGTTTCGGCTACACTCCGGGCGACGCTGATTCGATCATTGCTGCAATCGGGCTGGCATTGGAAGCGCCGCACGTGCGCTATCGCCAGTGCCTGAATTGGTCCGATACCACCGATCGCGTGCTCAATCCCGGTGCGTATCCAGAGACCCGGTTGTACCCGCACAACACCGGCGCAGCCGCGCGCACCTCTGCGGAGGCTGCGCTTTCGCATTGATGCGGCGCGCTCACTCGTTTTTTAAAGGAGATCCCTCACGATGGCCAACGCTTTACTGCAGAAGTGGATAGAACATGCCGAACGTCGTGCACTGTTCTGGTGGCAGCCGAAAAACGCTGGCGTCAACATGGGGGATCACCTGTCCAAGGTGATCGTCTCCTGCGTGCTGTCCCTGCAGGACAAAACGCTGATTGAAAAGCGCGATCTCAGCAAGAAATTGATCGCGATCGGCTCGGTGCTGCACTTCGCCAAAGATGGCGACACCGTCTGGGGCAGTGGCATCAACGGCAAGATTCCGGCCGAACGCAACACCTTCAGTACGCTCGACGTGCGTGCGGTGCGTGGGCCGAAGACGCGCAAATTCTTGATGGAGCGCGGCATCGCGGTGCCCGAGGTCTATGGCGACCCCGGTCTGCTGACGCCGATGTTCTTTCCCGCCGATGCGCTTGGCGCGGTAAACAAGCGTCCGTTCGCCATCGTTCCGCACTTCAACGAGCCGGTCGAAAAATACAGCGCGTATGCCGACCATCTGGTGTTTCCCAACGTCAAGCCTGCGACCTTCATGAGCGCCTTGCTGGGTGCCGAGCTGGTGATTAGCAGCTCGCTGCACGGGCTGATTCTGGCCGAGGCGTACGGGATCCCGGCGGTATATCTGGACTGGGGCAACGGCGAAGACCGCTTCAAGTACGACGACTACTACAACGGTACCGGACGCACGCAGTGGCATTCGGGCAATAGCGTGGAAGAGTGCCTGGATCTGGGCGGCAATGGCGAGTTCGACCTGGCGAGTTTGCAGGCCGGATTGCTGGCCGCATTCCCTTACGACCTTTGGTGATTCGATGATGCAGGGCCAGCGCGTGGAAACCGAAACGACGACCTCCGCCAATGCCGCGCCACCCCAAGGCGTGGTGATTCCGCTTGGCGGTTTTCCGGTGTTGTCCACGACGCAGGAAGCCTTTGCGCTGGAGTTGTTCCATGCGCTGGCGGCGCAGCAGCGGCGCCGGGTGTTCTTTGCCAACACCAATTTCATCGTGCAATGCCAGGCGTTGCGCATGCGGATGCGCGAGCCCAGCGTGCGCATCGTCAATGACGGGATCGGGATGGATCTGGCCGCGCGGCTGATCCACGGCCGCCGCTTTGCCGGCAATCTCAATGGCACCGATCTGATTCCGTATCTGTGTCGCCACGCTGCGCATCCGCTCAAGTTCTTCCTGCTCGGCGGGCGCCCGGGCGTGGGCAAGACCGCGGCCGCCACGCTGACCGGCACGCTGGGGCAGCAGGTGGTGGGCATGTGCGATGGCTACGGCGAGTTTGCCGCGGCGGGCGAGGGCCTGGCCGAGCGCATCAACCGCTCCGGCGCCGATGTGCTGCTGGTGGCCTTCGGCAACCCCTTGCAGGAGCGCTGGATCCTCGATCACAGCCAGGTGCTGACGGTGCCGCTGGTGTTTGGTGTTGGCGCGCTGCTGGACTTCCTGTCCGGCACCGCCAAGCGTGCGCCCGACTGGGTGCAGCGTCTGCATATGGAATGGATGTATCGGCTGCTCCACGAGCCGCGCCGTCTGCTCAAGCGCTACAGCTGGGATCTGCTGGTGTTCTTCCGCACCTGTCTGCGTGCTGGCAAGCATTTACCCTGATGCACGGCGGCGCGCTGCCCTAGCATGTGCGCATGCATCCAACCGCCGCCGACCTGATTCGCTCGCTCGACCTCGCCCCGCATCCGGAAGGCGGGCATTTTCGCCGTGTGTATGCATCTGCGCGTGAGGTGACCGATGGCGGGCACACGCGTCCCGCGCTGACCGCGATCCGCTTTCTGCTCAGTGCCGGCGAATGCAGCGCCTGGCATCGCGTGGACGCCGAGGAAAGCTGGCATTGGCAGCAAGGCGATGCGCTGGAGCTGCTGATCTACGATGAGGCCAGCGGGCAGTTGCAACGCCTGACCCTGGATGCGGCCGAGCGCGGTGAGCCGATGCACGTGGTGCCGGCCGGCTGCTGGCAGGCAGCACGCTCGCTTGGCGATTTCACCCTGGTGGGTTGCACGGTCTCGCCCGGGTTTGTGTGGGAAGGGTTCGCGCTGCTCGACGATGCCTCGCCGCTGGCCGCGCAGTTGGCAGCCCTGATCCCGCGCTGAGCCACGGTTGCGCCTGCCATGCCGAACGCTTCCCTAACGCGGCGGCTTTGGGCTTGGCGTAATGTCCGCGTCTCACACAGGGGCGACAGGTGATGCGACGCAAGGGGGCGGTGTGGGGAGTCGGATTGATGCTGGTGTCGCTGCTGGCGGCGGCCAGCGATAGCACCACGCCGAAAGTGGCTGCGCCATCGCCATCGCCACCGGCGGTGGTCGATCTGGAAGCGATGGTGGTACGCGGCGTGCAACCCGGCCCTGGCTTGTGGAAGGTCAGCAAGGGCGATCATGTGTTGTGGATCCTGGGCACCTTGTCGCCATTGCCGAAGCGGTTGCAGTGGCAGTCGACCGAGGTGGAAACGATCATCGGGCAGTCCCAGCAGGTCCTGATGGCGCCGACCGTGCAGATCGATGCGGACATGGGATTTTTCGGCAAGCTGACCTTGCTGCCGTCCGCGATGAAGGCGATGAAGAACGAAGACGGCCGCGAACTACGCGAAGTGTTACCGGCCGATCTGTATGCCCGTTGGAGCCTGGCCAAGGCACGCTATATCGGTGGCGATCGGGGTGTGGAGCGCAAGCGCCCGATGCTTGCCGCCGGTGAGTTGTATCAGGCGGCGATCAAACGCTCCGGCCTTGCCCGTTCGCCGGTGATCTGGTCGGTGGTGGAGCGTGCCGCCAAGCGCGCAGGTATCAAACCGACACCTACGGCGCTGGACTACACGATCAAGGACCCGCGCCAGGCCATCAAGGAATTCCGTGCCGGCGGCATGGACGATACCGCGTGCTTTCGCAGCATTCTGGTAACAGTGGAGCGCGACCTGCCCACGATGGTCGAGCGCGCCAACGCATGGTCGGTGGGCGATATCGAAGCGCTGCGCCAACTGCCGCGCGAAGATCCGCAGGCCGCCTGCATGAGCGCGATGGCCAGCTCCGGTGCGGCCAGGGCGCGTGGTATCGACGATCTCGAACGCCGCATGCGCGAGCACTGGCTGAGCATTGCGACCACCGCGCTGCAGCGCAATCGCAGCACCTTCGCGGTGCTGCCGATCAGCCGGCTGACGGCGCCGGATGGATATCTCGCACGGCTGCAGGCGATGGGGTATGCGGTGGAGGCGCCGTAAGCGCAGCAGGTTCGATGTCCGCTCCTAAGGCTTGATCGGCCGTGCCATGGCCTTCTTCGTCTGCAGGCGATGCGCAGCGTGCGATCGATCGAGTCGGTCAACGCCAGCCACGTTATGCTGCGCGCCTTGTCCAATGAGACCTCCGCGTTGAACGCATTGCCGCTGCGCATTCTGGGCACCGGGCGCCATGTCCCCGCGACGGAGGTGACCTCGCAACAATTGGACGCGCGCTGGCAGTTGCCGGCGGGCACCACGTTCGCGCGCTCGGGTGTGGCCAGCCGCCATTACGTGGGTGAGGGCGAGACCGCATCGTCGATGGGCGCCGCCGCCGCGATCCAGGCGCTGGCCAGCGCCGGCATCGAGGCCGGCGACATCGATTGCCTGATCTCGGCCTGCAGCGTCATGGAGCAGCCGATTCCCTGCCAGGCGGTATTGATCCAGCGCGCGCTTGGCCTGGGCGATTCGGGCATTCCCGCGTTCGACGTCAATGCGACCTGTCTGAGTTTTCTGGTGGCATTGGACATGGCCGCCAATGCGCTGGCGCTCGGGCGCTACCAGCGCGTGTTGATCGTCTCCAGTGAAGTCGCATCAGGCGGCCTGGATGTATCGGCGCCGGCGACCGCCGGGCTGTTCGGCGATGGTGCCGCTGCAGTGATCGTGGGGCGCAGCGCGCCAGATGAAGGCTCGGCACTGCTGTCCAGTCGCCTGTCCAGTTATGGCAGTGGCGCCGATCTGTGCCGCATTCGCGGCGGCGGCACGCGCTATCCGCGTGGCGAAGACAGTGCGCCCGATGCTGCGCGCACCTTCAGCATGGATGGGCGCGGCGCCTACCGCTTCGCTGCGCGTTACCTGCCTGCCTTCTGGGAGCAACTACTGCGCGAGGCGGGCACCACCACAGACGCCTTGCGCTGCTTCGTGCCGCATCAGGCCTCCGGCGGCGGTCTGGATCATGTGGTGCAGGCCTTGGGGCTGCGCGCCGACCAGGTGATTCGCATCCTGCATGCCACCGGCAATCAGGTCGCCGCATCGTTGCCGCACGCCCTGCATCACGCGCGGATCGAGCAGCGTCTGCAGCGCGGCGATCTGTTCGCACTGCTCGGTACCGGCGCCGGGCTGGCGATCGGCGGCATGGTGCTGCGGTACTAGGGCGTGTGCTCACTTCCCGAACAGGACTCGCACTGATGCCGCCGCGTGTGTCGCTGGAGTTGCTGCGCATCGGCCATTGCCGCCATTGCGAGCGCATGGTGCGTGCGGACGGGCACTGGCATGCGGTGGAGTTCCCGGCATTGAGCGTGCTGATTCGGCATCCGCAGCGTGGGGCGCTGCTGTACGACACCGGCTATGCCGCGCATTTCTTTCGCGCCACCGATCCCTGGCCCGAGCGCCTGTACCGCTGGGCCACGCCGGTGAGCTTGCCAGCGCACGAAACGCTGGGCGCACAGTTGGCGCGTCGCGGCGTGCAGCTGGAGGAGATTGCCTGGTGCCTGATTTCGCACTTCCATGCCGACCATGTCGGCGGTCTGCGCGATCTGCCGAAGGCGCGCTTCATCTGCCTGCGCGCGGACTACCACCAGCTGCGCAGATGTTCGCGCATTGGCGGCCTGCGCCGCGCCTTGTTGCCGCAGCTGCTACCGGCCGATTTCGATCGACGGCTGCAGTTCGCCGAACAAGCGCCAGTGCGCGCGCTGACCGGTGCCTGGCAAGGGTTGGGTGAGGCCTACGATCTGTTCGAAGACGGTAGCGTGCTGGCGGTGCCGTTACCCGGACACGTGCCTGGGCAGATGGGCCTGTGGTTACGCGATCAGCACGACCGCGAGGTGTTGCTGTGTGCCGACGCGGTGTGGTCGTCGGCGACGTGGGCAACGCTGCAGTGGCCAGCATGGCCCACGCGTCTACTGATGCACGATTGGGCAGCGTTTCAACGCACCGTGCATCAGTTGCACGGGCTGTCGCAAGCGCATCCTGAGCTGGCGATCCTGCCTTCGCACTGCCAGCCCAGCCTTGACCGTTATCAACCGGAGTGGCGATGAGCCTGCGCATTCTCGTGACCGGCGCGTCCGGTTTTGTCGGTGGTTCGTTCCTGCGGCGTTTCCAGGGGCAGACGGGTGTGGAGATTCATGGCATCGGTCGCCGCGCCAGCGATCTACCCAACTACCACCGCATCGATCTGAGCCGGCCGTTCTCGCTGCAGTGGCAGCCGGATGTGGTGATTCATGCAGCGGCACTGGCATCGCCGTGGGGCACGCGCGCACAGTTCCAGCTGCATAACGTAGAGGCCACCGCCAACGTCATCGATTTCTGCAAGCGCAATGGCTGCCCGCGTCTGCTGTATGTGTCGTCGAGTTCGGTGTTCTATCGCGAGGCGCATCAATACGACCTCACCGAGGACAGCCCGATCGGGCCGGCGTTCGTCAATACCTACGCGCAGACCAAATATCTGGGCGAAACCTTGCTCGATCACTATCCAGGCGAGAAATCCGTGCTGCGCCCACGCGCAGTGTTCGGGCCGGGAGATACGGTGCTGTTCCCGCGCGTGATCGCCGCTGCGCGCAAGGGCGCGTTGCCACGTTTTGTCGGCCAGACCCAGCCGGTGATCGGCGATCTGATCTATATCGATACGCTATGCGATTACCTCTATCGCGCGGCCACCGCGCCGCACTTGCAACCGGCCTACAACCTCACCAACGCCCAGCCGGTGGATCTGCAGCAGCTGCTAATGGACTTGCTGACGCGCCTGCAGCTGCCGTTGCCGCAGCGCGAGGTACGTATCGCAACCGCGCTGCGCATGGCCAGCGTGGTGGAGGCGGCCTACCGCCTGCTGCGACTGCGCGGCGAACCGCCGATCACCCGCTTCGGCGTTGGCGCGTTCGCCTATTCCAAGACCTTCGATCCACGACGTACGCTTGCCGATCTCGGGCAACCCAGCGTTGGTCTGGAAGAAGGTATCGAGGCGTTCGTGCGTTGGCAGGCGGCGCAATGGGCGTAGCCGCACTGGCGTTGGCAGTGGCCTATCTGGCGGTACTGATGGTCAAGACGGCTGCGGTGCTGTGGGTCGTGCGCGGTGCGTGCGCGCGGCCATCGAGCGATGCCGCTGCAACCCAGGCGGAGGTCGCGATATTGCAGCCCATCCTGGGCGGCGACGCGCATTTGCAGCAGGTGCTTGCCGCCAACCTGCAGGCATTGCCGGAGGCGCATTTCATCTGGCTGCTGGATGCGGAGGATTGCGCAGCAAAGACGGTGGCCGATGCATTGGTGACGTTGTATCCGCAGCGATGCATCGAGCGTGTGCTGGTGCCCCCCGCGCCACCTGGCATCAATCCGAAGGCATGGAAGCTCGACTATGCGCTGCCGCATGTGCGTGCACCGATCAGCCTGATCCTCGACGACGATGCGCAGCTGAGCAACAGCGCGCTCGCACAGTTGTTGCAGGATCTGACCCACGCCGATGTGGTCACTGCGCTGCCGTATTACCAAGACAGCACTACGATGGCTGGACGCCTGCTGTCGCAGTTCGTCAACAACAATGCGGCGCTCACCTATCTGGGCTGGCTGCCGTTCGCCGCGCCGTTGACCATCAACGGCATGTGCTATGCGGCACGCACCGAACAACTGCGCGCCTGGGGCGGGTTTGCCGCGTTGCTGGAGCAGCTGACCGACGATCTGGCGTTTGCAACACTGGTGCGTGAGCGCGGGGGGCGACTGTGCCAATCCACCGCGCCGGTGGCCATGTGCACTGCGATGCCGGATCTTGCGAGTTACATGCGTCAGATGCATCGGTGGATGTTGTTCGCACTGATCCTGCTGCGCCGTCAGACAGTGAGCGTACGCAGCGCAATCATTGTGTCGCAAGGGCTGCCGCCGCTATTACTGCTGGCCTTGCTGCTGTCTGTTTGCGTACAGCCAACGTGGCTGGCAATGGCGTGTGCGCTGACCACAGTGCCGTTGCGTGCCTTGCTGCTGTGCCTGGTGCAATGGCGGGTCACCGGTGCACTCCGTCACCGGGCATTGCTGTCGGTGTGCGCGGAATGTCTGCAGCCGCTGCATCTGCTGCATGCTGCTGTGGTGCGCACAATCCGCTGGCGTACCCGGCGTTACCGCGTGCTGCCGGATGGCCGTTTTCGTGCCGATTGACAGCGCCGCGCTGCAGATCGCCTTCCTCACCGGGCAAAGCGATCCGCAGCGCTGCGCATTGAGCATCGAACAACAGCACTTCTTGCAGCAGCTGCAAGGACCGGGCCGGCGGCTGATCGACTGCAATTATCCGTATCGCCCAGATAGCGCGGCACATCGGCGCACGCCGCTCTGGCGTGCCAGTGTGTCCAATGCGCGCCAATATCTGGCGGCACGCTCTGCACGCGTTGCGGACGCCGATCGCACGCGGGTTGTGGCGCTACTGGAGCAGGCGCCGATGACGGCGCTGTTGGCCGGCAGCTGCGGCCTGCAATTACTCACTGCATTGCAGCTTCCGCAGGCGCTACGTGCGCGTCTGGCGGTGTTCGCCTACGGCCCTGTCTGCACCGCGCCCGCGTCGTTCGGGCAGCTGCGCGTGCTGCAAGGACAGCGCGATTGGATCTCGCGCGCGCTGTTCGGCGCTGCGGTCGATCTGGCGCCCGCGTGCGGGCATATGGATTACCTGCGTAATGCGGCGGTGCTCGCCGATTGCCAGGCGTTCATCGCGCGGCTCGAACACGCCGTGCAGGGGAGGGCAGATGCGCATCGATCTGATCGCGCCGCCATATAGCGGGCACCTGCATCCGATCCTTGCGATCGCCCGTCAGCTGGCGCCGCATCACCAGGTACAGGTCATCAGCACGCCAGCGGCGCAGGCGCGCATCCGTGCATGCGGGCTGAGCGCAGTCAGCGTGCTGGATGCGCAAGCCGACCGGCTGTTGCTGGAGATCGCCAACCCACCGCATGCGGTGGGCCACAACCCGTTGCGCTTGCGTCGACAACTGCACAACGCGCTTGGGTTGATGGCGCGGATGGGGGATGTGCTGAATGCGCACTGGCGCGAGCGCAGGCCGGACCTGGTGATCGTCGATTTCACCTTGCCCAGCGCGGGGCTGGCGGCGCAGGCGATGGACATCGCGTGGTGGACCAGCATGCCGTCGCCGTGCGTGATCGAAACAGTCGACGCGCCTCCGGCGTATTTCGGCGGTCTGTTGCCGGCGACCACAGTAACGCAGCGGATCTGGCATGCGATCGCGCGGCGTTTGACGCGTGGGTTCAAACGAAGCTTGCATGCCTGTTATCGGCGCCAGATGCAGGCCTGCGGATTGTCGGCGATCTATCGCAGCGATCGCAGCGAAGCGGTGTATTCGCCGCAGTGCATCCTGGCGCTGGGTCTGCCGTCGTTCGAGTTGGCGCAGCGCTGGCCTGCGGCGGTACGCTTCGTCGGGCCGCAGTTGTGTACGCCGCCATCGGCAGTTGCGTCGCCTGAGTTCGTCGCTGGGCAGCGGCATGTGCTGGTGACGCTGGGCACGCATCTGCAGTGGGTCAAACACCGCATGGATGCGGTGCTGCGCGCGCTGGCACCGCAGTTCCCGGAAGTGATCTTCCATTTCAGCGATGGCGATACCGCGGCGCCACAGCAGCAGGCGCACGGCAACTATCAACGTCTGCCGTATGTCGACTATGCGCACCACCTGCATCGCTACGCGCTGGTGGTGCACCACGGCGGCGCCGGCATTCTGTACGCCTGCCTCGCTGCCGGCTTGCCATCGATCGTGTATCCGCTGGACTACGATCAGTTCGACCACGCCGCACGCCTGCAGGTCGCCGGAGCAGCCTGGTGGTTGCGTGAGCTGGACGAATTGCCTTCGCTTTTACGAGAGGCGCTTGGCACGAGCGAGCTGCCGTCAGGCGTGCGTCGATTGCAAACGGAGCTGCACGCCATCGACGCGCAGGCGCGCATCGTGCGGTTGGTGAATGCGTTTGCGCAGACCGGTGTGGTGCCGCAGGTCTGATGCGTCGCCACGCGAGATCGGTCGCGCATTGCGTCAGCGCAGCCGCGTCAACACGATGCGTGGGTCGCGGTTGATACGGGCAGGCGAATCTCCAATCGCCTGCCGGGACTGAACATCCAAGAGCGGCTCACAAAACTGCCAAGGGTGCGCAGCCGGCTGATCTGCCGCTTGGTTGCAGGGCCCTTGCCCGCCCACCATCGCGGGACACGCCGCAAGTACGTCCTTGTAGGCTTTGTAGGCTCTTACGCGGCATCCATGCCGCGTAGGGTCCCGCGCCGGTTGGCGGGCAAGGGCCAGTCGAGAGGTCGGGGTGCGTGGTTGCGGGCAGTACGCGCGGCGTGACGTTGACCGCGAGCCTCAGCCCGCAGCAGCATTCAACGACAGCGCCTTGCTGGCCATCAGCTGCGGCCAGCGCTTGAGCACGGCGGCACGGATACCGGCCTGGTCGATGCCAGCGTCGGCCAGCAGGTCTTCGCGGCTGGCGTGGTGCTGGAAGCTGTCGGGCAGGCCCAGGTGCAGCATGGGCATGGTGATGGCTTCGGCATTGAGCAGCTCTGCCACACCGGAGCCGGCACCACCGGCGACGACGTTGTCTTCGATGGTGACGAAGCCTTCGTGGCTCTTGGCCAGTTCCAGCAGCATGGCTTTGTCGAGCGGCTTGACGAAGCGCATGTTGACCACGGTCAGGCCGAGTTCGCGCCCGACCGCTTCTGCCGCATCCACGCTCGCGCCGAAGCCCAGCAGCGCGATGCGTGCGCCGCTATGGCGCAGCTGCGCCTTGCCGATCGGCAGGGTGGTGAGCGATGTGTCGAGCGCACTGCCCGGGCCTGTGCCACGCGGGTAGCGCACAGCTGCCGGGCCTTCGTAGCGCACGCCGGTGGTCAGCATCTGGCGGCATTCGGCTTCGTCTGCCGGCGCCATGACCACCATATGCGGCACGCAGCGCAAGAAGCTCAGATCCAGATTGCCGGCATGGGTGGCGCCATCCGGGCCGACTACGCCGCCGCGGTCGATTGCGAACAGCACGTCCAGCTGCTGCACCGCCACGTCGTGCACCAGCTGGTCGTAACCGCGCTGCAGGAACGTGGAATAGATCGCCACCACCGGTTTTGCGCCCTGGGTCGCCATGCCGGCGGCCAGGGTGACCGCATGTTGCTCCGCAATCGCCACGTCGAAATAACGCTGCGGATACTCCTTGCTGAAACGCACCAGGCCCGAGCCTTCGCGCATTGCCGGTGTGATCACCAGCAGCGTCGGCTCGGCGGCGGCCATGTCGCAGACCCAGTCGCTGAAGACATCGGTATAGGTCGCCTTTTTGGCGCCGGCCTTGGCAATCAGCCCCTTGCTCGGGTCGAAGGGACCCACCGCGTGGTAACCGATCTGGTCGCCTTCGGCCAGCTCGTAGCCCTTGCCCTTGGTAGTGATGACGTGCAGCAACTGCGGGCCCTTGAGCGTCTGCAAGGTCTTCAGTGCGCCGACCAGGCTGGGCAGGTCGTGGCCGTCGATCGGGCCGGTGTAGTGGAAGCCCATTTCTTCGAACAACGTGGACGGCACGAACATGCCTTTCCAGTGTTCTTCCCAGCGCCGCACGAAGCGCGCGGTGGGGTTGTTCTTCTTGTCGCCGAGGATCTTCTTGCCGCCCTCGCGGATCGCGTTGAGCGTGCGGCTGCCGCTGGCACGGCCCAGCATCTTGGTCAGCCCGCCGACCGCTTCGGAGATCGACATGCGGTTGTCGTTGAGGATCACCAGCAGGTTCGGCTCCGGATCCATGCCGCCGGCGTGATTGAGCGCCTCGTAGACCATTCCGGCGGTCATCGCACCGTCGCCGATCACCGCCACCACCTTGCGCTCGTCGCCGTTGCGCTGCGCGGCGATCGCCATGCCGAGCGCGGCCGAGATCGAGGTCGACGAATGGCCGACGCCGAAGGTGTCGTAGATGCTTTCTTCGCGCTTGGGAAACGGCGCCACGCCGTCCTTCTGCTTGACCGTGTGGATCTGGTCGCGACGGCCGGTGAGGATCTTGTGCGGGTAGGTCTGATGGCCCACGTCCCACACCAGCTGATCGACCGGGGTCTGATACAGGTAGTGCAGGGCGACGGTGAGTTCGATCACACCCAGGCCGGCCGCGAAGTGCCCGCCGCTCTTGCCCACCGACTCGATGAGGTAGGAACGCAGTTCTTCGGCGATCGCCGTGAGGTCGGCCTCGTCGAAGCGACGCAGATCGTCGGGGGTCTGGATGCGCGACAGGCGCGGATAGCGGGTGGAATCGATCATCATCGTGTCAATGTTCTGAAGCCATATTGTCCTCCCCATGCGAAGGCCCGGCAAGCAAACCGGTTCAGCTGTCAGCGGAAAGTGATGGCTGCGCTCGCCGCCACTGCTGGCGGGCGCAGTGAACGCCTGCGCATGCGGCAATCTGCCGCACCCGCTTGAACGCGCAGATGCACGCTGGGCGCGCGAACGCCAGGCGCTGGGAGTTCGTGGCTGGAACGACAGTGTGCTGGTCAGCCGGCACGATGGATGCCTGGCTTTGCGCGTGCCCATTACTGCGTCATCGCTCAGGCGTGGACCCAGGTCCACTCAATCGCTCTTGTTGAGCCCGAACACGTGCAAGCCCGAGCGATCTGCGCGGGGATGGATGACACGCGCTACAGCGACAGCTTGGAGCGCTTGGGCAACTGCGCGCGCAGGAACGCCATCTGATCGGAGAGGATATTGCGGTTGGAGAGGATCAGATGTTCGATCCAGCTCGGCCGATACGGCACCGCCAGCAGCGGCATATGTGCCTGCTGTGGCGTGCGGTTGGCCTTGCGCGAGTTGCACTGGAAGCACGCAGTGACCACGTTCTCCCAGGTATCGCGGCCGCCCTTGGACACCGGCATGACATGGTCGCGGGTCAGTTGCGGGCGGCTGAAGTGCTGGCCGCAATACATGCACAGCTGCGAGTCGCGTGCGAACAGCGCGGTGTTGCTGAGGGTCGGCGTCGGGTCCAATGCACGCGACCGGGCATGCCCGCGTGCGGCGATGATGGGATGCAACGTCAGCGTGCTGCGCTCGCCGGTGAGCCGCGAAATGCCGCCGTGGATCTCCATGCAGGGCTCGCCCAGCGTCCAGGACACCGCGTCGCGTGCGTACAGGCAGGCGGCGTCCTGCCAGTTGATCCAGTCCAGCACCCGGCCATGCGCATCGAGCGAGAGCAAGCGCAGCGTGGGCAGTTGCTGGATCGCAGCGACAGCGCTGCCCGCGACCGGAGCTGGGGAGCCTCCGGGGACGATCACATCACCTGCGTGCGTGTCTGTCTCCATCGGGAAAACAGCTTATACCCGATCGTTGACAGTTTGTGTATTGCAGCGAACCGCTTTGGCGCGCGTCTTGCAATCGGAGGGTCAGCACGTCCCCGCCCGGCCGCGATGCCGCCGTGCTGCGTCACCCATCTTCGGACGCGTTGCAGGCCTTGTTTAGCCGTAGGAGCGCACCCGGGCGCGACGTCTCGCCAATCGGTAATGCCTCGTCGCGGCCAGGTCCGCTGCTACGACAGCGGCAGCCCGCCGAGATGATGGCGCTTGCTCAGGCTTGGCCGAACAACTCCGCTTCCAGCGTCATCAAGGGGGCGGCGCCGCTGCGGATGGTGGCGGCGTGGGTGAGCGTGCGTGGCAGCACGCGCGCGAAGTAGAAGCGTGCGGTCTCGCGCTTGGCGCGTTTGAAATCCTCGCTGTGCGCGGAGGCATCGGCAGCGGCCACGCTGCGCGCCCACCAGTAGGCCAGCACCACGTAGCCGGAATAGAACAGATAGTCGTAGCTGGCAGCGCCGAGTTCGTCCGGGTTGCGGGCGGCGCGATCGAGCACGTCGCGGGTCAGCATCGCCCACTCGCTGGCCTTGTCGCGCAGCGGTTTGATGAACTCGGCCAGCGCCGCGTTGCCTTGCTGCGCATTGGCGAAGGTTTCCACATCGGCCAGGAGCAGCTTCAAGCCCGCAGCCTGGCTGGCGGCGGTCTTGCGGCCGATCAGGTCCAGTGCCTGGATGCCGGTGGTGCCTTCGTAGATGGTGGTGATGCGTGCATCGCGGGCCAGTTGCTCCATGCCGTATTCGCGGATGTAGCCGTGGCCACCGAAGCACTGCAGCGCGTGGTAGGTGTTCTCGATCGACCATTCGGTCTGGCAGGCCTTGGAGATCGGGGTGAGGAAGCTCACCAGCATCTCGGCATCGGCGCGTTCCTGTTCGGTGGCGCCATGGTGGCTGATGTCGACCAGGCTGGCCGCGTGCAGCGCCAGCAGGCGGCTGCCTTCGGTCAGCGACTTGATGGTGAGCAGCATGCGGCGCACGTCCGGGTGCACGATGATCGGGTCGGCCGGCTTGTCGGGGAACCTGGCACCGCTGAGCGCGCGCGATTGCAGACGCTCGCGGCTGTAACGCAGCGCATTTTGATAGGCGCGCTCGGACAGGCCGATGCCCTGCAGGCCCACGCTCAGGCGTGCGGTATTCATCATGGTAAACATGGCCTGCAGGCCCTTGTGCGGCTGGCCGACCAGATAGCCTTGCGCGCCTTCGAAATTCATCACGCAGGTCACCGAGCCCTTGATGCCCATCTTGTGCTCGATCGAGCCGCAATGCAGCGCGTTGCGCTCGCCCACGGTGCCGTCGCGGTCCACCTTGAATTTGGGGGTGACGAACAGCGAGATGCCTTTTGCGCCGGCCGGTGCATCGGGCAGCTTGGCCAGCACCAGATGCACGATGTTGTCGGTGAGGTCGTGCTCGCCGGCAGTGATGAAGATCTTGGTGCCGGTGATGGCGTAGCTGCCGTCGGCGTTGGGTTCGGCGCGGGTCTTGAGCAGGCCCAGGTCGGTGCCGCAATGCGGCTCGGTCAGGCACATGGTGCCGGTCCAGCGGCCGTCGATCAGCGGCTTGAGAAAGACGTCCTGCTGCCAGGTTTCGCCGTGCTGACGCAGCGCTTCCATCGCGCCGTGCGAGAGCAACGGGAAGTTGCCCCAGGCCAGGTTGGCGGCGTTGATCATCTCGCTCAACGGCACGCCCAGCGTATGCGGCATGCCTTGACCACCGAATTGCGTCTCGGCGGTGAGCCCGTTCCAGCCGCCTTCCACGAACTGGTCATAAGCCGCGCGAAAGCCGGGCGGGGTAGTCACCGCACGGGTGCTCTTGTCGAACGCACAGCCGATCTCGTCGCCGATGCTGTTGAGCGGCGCCAGCACCTGCGAGGTGAAGCGGCCGGCTTCTTCGAGCACGGCGTCGATGATGTCGGCGCTGGCATCGGTGTAACCGAGCCGGGCGAACAGGGCTTGCGCACCGAGTACGTCGTGCAGGGCGAAGCGGAAATCGGTCAGCGGGGCGGTGTAGCTGCTCATGCGGAGTCCTTCAAACGAGTGCGGGAAGGCGTGCGCGTCAGCGCAGCACGCCGTTGAGGCCGGGGGCCGGGCTGAGCGTGTTGCGCGACTCGACGCTGAAATCGCGCTGCTTCTTGTCCTGCGGGGTCGCCCATACCGTGCCCTTGAGCGTGTACGGCAGCGAGCGGCCGCTGGCGAGCACGTCGGCGACGGTGAGGCGGCCCAGCGAGGTCGGCTGCAGGGTGACAGTCACCACGTCGGCGGTCTCCGGGCCGATCGAAATACCCACGGCCTGGTCGAGCTTGCCGGCCAGCTGGTCGCCGGCGGAGATCTCCAGCGCCACGCGCTCGAACTGCATCGGGATGCTGCTGTAGTTCTGCAGCCGCAGGTCCACCGACCAGCCGCCATCCGGGCGCACGGTCAGCTGCTGGATGCGGGCTGCCGGCTCGGACACGCGGCGCACCGCGCCGCCACAGGCGCTCAGCAGCAGGGCGCAGGTCAGCGACACAATCACAAGGCGATAGGCACGACGCATGTACTCGGATCCTTGGCTGGATAAGGCGGCGCCAAGAATACTACGCAGTAAGGTTGCTGCCTTGCTGCCTTGCTGCCTTGCTGCGTGCACGGTGCGGAGGGCGTGCGGTCAGGGCGCTGCACTCACGGCAATGGCGCAGCCACGATCAACGGCGACAGGTCGTAGCCCATCTGCGTGGCCTGGCGCTTGAGTTGCTCGAACTGCGCGCGCTGCATCTGCGGCGAGCGCGACAGGATCCACAGGTACTTGCGATCCGGCTCGCCGACCACTGCCCATTGGTAGTCCGGGTCGAGCGCGATCACCCAATAGTCGGCCCACACCAGCGGCAGCCAGCTCAGCCATTCCGGAGCGAAGCGCACCTGCAACTGGCCGGGTTGCCCGGCGACCGGCCGCGCCACACCCTCGGCCTGGGTCAGGGCGCCATCGGCAGTGCGGCAGCCGTTACGCACGCCGATCAAGCCATCGTCGCGCAAGGTGTAGCTGGCGGTGATGTCGCTGCGGCACTTCTTCTGGAACGACACCGGCAGGTGCGCGATCTCGTGCCACTGCCCGGCGTAGCGTGAGATGTCCAGCTGCGGCACCGCGCGTATCGGCTGTTGGGCAATAGCGGTCAATGGCAGCAGCAAAGCGAACGACAGCAGCAGGCGGGGCAGGCGCATGACAATCTCCTCGGGACGCGCGCAGGCTAGGCCATGCCACCCGCCGCGCGGCGTGAACCGGCGCAAGAAACCCGGCTGCCGGCACCGGCCCGCAACAAAGTTGCGCGCAAGGCTTGCCCAAACTGCGCCTGCTCGCTATGATGCGCGTCCTCGCAACGCAGGCATCGCGTTGCAGGTAGTGGCCGAGTAGCTCAGTTGGTAGAGCAGGGGATTGAAAATCCCCGTGTCGGCGGTTCGATTCCGTCCTCGGCCACCATTTCACAGCCTTCATTCGCAAGGCTTTCCGGCAATCGCCGGGTTTTTAGACTCTTGCTGTGTTTCCTTTGAGCCAGACCTGCATACAGATCGGCGGGTGGTTTTGTCGTGTCTGTCGGGGAGTGCTTTGACGATGAGGCTGTGTCGCGAACCGTCTTTGCAAATCGGCTCGAATGACGCTGCAAGTTGCCGTCGCAGTCAATCCGCGTGGCGTCTTGCTCGGTCTCGTGATGAGCGCTTTGCTTCCACGTCGTCTTCAACTGCGCGTGGCGATACTTGCGCGCATGACGCACAAGACACTTCGACGCACGTTGATTCATGGGTACTGCGGTGAGTTCCGCGTGGAGACGTTGGAAAGCCAGGCGCCTGGCGCGACGTTGTGGCTTTCGACCGCATTCGTCTACCACCGCGACCGCGCATCGCCGGTGGCCACGATCGAGGGCGCCGGGCAGGGCGAGTATCGCGGCGATGCGCGTGAGCAGGCGCTGCGCGTCGGCTCCTGCCTGGCGGAGTTTCTGGATCCGAAGGAATACCGAGTTCGCGAGACCTAGCGCCGCCACAACGGTGTGTGAGTTGTTGGCTGTGCGCAGGTGGTGCTCAGTCGCCTGTGGTGTTGCAGCGCGAGGTACTCCGCAACGCATCACCGTTCGAGGAGCCTGCATGGCCGGGTATTCTTGTAGCCTTGATCGGACGAAGGAACGGCAATGACGAAACACCACTGGTGGTTGGCAATGGCACTGGCTGCGGCCGTGCCGTGTGGCGCGTCCACGCTGCCTGCCAATGCGTCGAAGTTGCTGCCTGCCGGGCAGACGGTGATCGGCGTTGCCAATGCGGATCTGACTGGAGACGGCCGGCAGGATTATGTGGTGGCCCTGCGCGCCTCGTCTGAAGGCACATTGGATGCGCTGCGCTCCAGTGGGCGCACTGCGCCTGTACGCACCTTGCTGGTTTTGGTGGCGAATGCGGATGGAGGCTTTGTCGAAGCCGGGCGCAATACGCGGGTGATCTTCAAGGCCGACGAAGGCGGCCAGTGCGATCCGTTTCTGGATGGCGAAGAAGGCTTGGTGGCGAAGGGCGCGTATTTCACCGTACAGAATGGCGTATCGTGCGGGCAGCATTGGACCGACTACATCACCTTCCGCTACGACCGTGCGCGCGGCGGGTTCTTTTTCCACAAGCGTGTGACGGAAAGCTGGGAGATGAATACCGATGACAGGCCTGACGCCGATGCGATGCGGATGAGCGAGCACACCGAGATCAAGGCCGACCCGCGCAAGCCGGTGTCGCTGTCGGCGTACACGCCGACGCCGTGATGGCATGGCGCTGCGATCAGCCGCCTGTCGGCCTCCAGTTGTCCATGTTGCGCCGATAGACCAACAGACGCGGTGCCTTGGCCACCTGCACCGAGGCCTGGCGATCGCCGGCAATCAGCGAAAACCCGATGTCTGCGAGCATGCGCGATAGCGCATTGGCATTGCCGCGGCCCGGGTCGCTGATGACGATCTCGCACGAGGGCTTGGCAAGTGCGGGGACGAGTTTTGCCAGCATGGTGGCGTGGCGGGTTTCGTAAAGCACGTCGCTGGCGATGATCATGTCGAACTGGCCCATGTTCGGTGCGCCGGTGTCCCAGTCCAGGCGCCGATACGGCACCGATTCCAGCGAATTGAGCGCAGCGTTGTAGGCCAGAAACACTTCGGCCAGCGGGTGGTGATCGCTGGCGACGACGTCGGCGCCGCGCCTGCGCAGCACCAGACTCGCCAGCCCCAAGCCGCAACCGAGTTCGAGGATGCGTCTGCCTTCGATCGGGCGCGTGGCCATCGCTTCTGCCAGCAGTTGCCCGGCCGGCCAGACCTGGCCGAACAGACTCCACTGCGCGGACGAAATGCCCGCGTCAGCTGCGCTTTCATCGGGATCGGCGTACTGCTGCTTGTCGGCCAGTGCGCGAATGACGTAGGTCAGTTGCCCGAAGGTCAACTCGTGAATCTGGGTCTGGTAGCCCGGCACGGTGATACCGCATGGTCGCCAGAGGAAGGCACTGGCGCGGAAAAGAATGCGCGCATCGGGGCCGGAACGGCCGGACGAGGCGCAGGAGCTGCTTGGTGCCCGCGCATGCTACGGCAAAACCTTGCCGATGCACGTCTGCGGATGTCAAGGCATGGCAGCGTATGGCGCCACGCTTGGCCGGCTTGCAGCAAGCGACCATGTTTGCAATGGCTCACAGCTGCGCGCTCGCATGCAAGCCGACGCTGGCGGTTATGGTCGCCGGATTGCGGACGACAAGGTGGCAGCGATGAAGAACTGGGTGTTCCTGGCGGTGGCAATCTGCGCAGAAGTCACCGCGACTTCGGCGCTCAAATCCAGCGAAGGCTTCACGCGCTTGTGGCCATCGCTGCTGACGGTGCTGGGCTACGGCATTTCGTTTTATTTTCTGGGGCTCACATTGCGTGTCATCCCGGTCGGCATCGCCTACGCCCTGTGGTCGGGCGCGGGCATCGTGCTGATTTCGCTGGTGGCGTGGGCACTCCATGGGCAACGGCTGGATGCACCGGCGATGCTGGGTATGGGGTTGATCGCGGCTGGGGCAGTGGTGATCAATGTGTTTTCCAAGGTTGCGCCACATTAGCCTGCACGGGCGAGCGCTGCCGTAATGGCAAAACGTACGCAGCGCATGTGAGGAGTCAACTAACCGCCTCCAACTAGACTCCGGTCATGAACATTGCCCTGCGCAGAAGATGCACTTGAACGATCCCGGTCACGGAGCGCCATGTGCGTCCCACATCAGCGGATCTCGCGGTCCTGCTGTCGAGAAGCAACGCTCGGATATCTTTTTTGCCGCAGTGGAAACCACGCGGATGCCGATGACGGTGACCGACCCGCATCTGTTGGATAACCCCATCGTGTTCGCCAACCGCGCATTCCTGGAAATGACCGGGTACTCGTCGGAAGAGGTCATCGGCCACAATTGCCGCTTTCTGCAGGGGCCGGACACCGATCCTGCCAACGTCAACGAGGTTCGCGATTCCATCGCCAACCGTCGCGCATTTGCCACCGAAGTGCTGAATTACCGCAAGGACGGTTCTCCGTTCTGGAATGCGCTGTTCGTCTCGCCGGTGTTCGATGACAAGGGCGAGCTGGTGTATTTCTTCGGTTCGCAGCTGGATGTGAGCCGTCGCCGCGATGCCGAGGATGCCTTGCGTCAGGCGCAGAAGATGGAAGCGCTGGGTCAATTGACCGGCGGTATCGCGCACGATTTCAATAATCTGCTGCAGGTGATGTCCGGCCATCTGGAAGTGATCCAGATGATGGCTGCGGACGGCGGTGGTAATGCCAAACGCATTGCATTCAGTGCCGAGCAGGCGGCCGCTGCTGCGGCCAAGGCGGCCACATTGACCCAGCAATTGCTCGCATTTTCGCGCAAGCAGAAGTTGCGCGGCGGCGTGGTGAATCTCAACGGTCTGGTGTCGGGCATGAACAACATGGCCGAGCGCACGCTGGGCGACGACATCAGCCTGCGGCAGTCGCTGCAAGAGGGGCTGTGGAATTGTCAGATCGACACTACCCAGGCCGAGGTGGCACTGCTGAATGTGTTGATCAACGCGCGCGATGCGATGGCCTATGCCGAGCGCAAGGAAGTCACGGTACAGACGCAGAATGTGGAGATCATCAGCCACGATCTGTCCGCGTATCACCAGTTGGCACCGGGCCGCTATGTGAGCATCGCGGTGCGCGACACCGGCTCGGGCATGCCGCCGGACATCGCCAGCCGGGTCATGGAGCCGTTCTTCACCACCAAGGAAGAAGGCCAGGGCACCGGGCTGGGGTTGTCGATGGTGTACGGCTTCGTCAAGCAGTCTGGCGGCACCGTGCGCATCCATAGCGAAGTGGGCGAGGGCACCACGGTGCGGCTGTATTTCCCGGCATCCAGCGAGTATGCGGACGACGTGCAGGCGGTCAAACAGCGCGTGATCGAGCAGGACGGTAGCGAGAACATCCTGATCGTGGAAGACAAGCAGGACGTGGCGTTGGTCGCCAAGCTCTTTCTGGAAGGTGCCGGCTACCGTGTCCTGTGCGCATCCAGCGGACGCGAAGCAATTGCAGTGCTGGAGCTGCATCCGGAGGTGAATGCGTTGTTCACCGATCTGATCATGCCGGGCGGCATGAATGGTGTGGTGCTCGCACGCGAGGCCTGCCGCATGCTGCCCAACATCAAGATTCTGCTCACCACCGGCTACGCCGATGCCGGCATCCAGCGCACCGACGTGGATGGCGCGGAGTTCGGCGTGGTCAACAAGCCGTATACGCAGAAGGAATTGCTCAAGCGTATCCGCTTGTTGCTGGACGGGCCTGTTGGTGTCTGTTGAGCGGTGTTTGCCGAGGCAATGCGGATGCCTGGTTGAAAAGTGTCGCAGCCAAGAGCGACTAATAAAACCGAGCGAGCGGTCAAAACAGTAGCAAGCGGTCGCCTGGCGGTGAGCGTAGTGGTTTTGTTGGTCGCCTCTTGTTGGATGCAGTCAGACGCCCATGGCACAAGCTGAGTCGGTCGAGGGCGCGGTGCCCTCACCGCTCGCGGGACACGCCGCAAGTACGTCCATGTAGGCTCGGTGGCGGCATCCATGCCGCCACACGGTCCCGCAATCGGTGAGGGCACCGCGCCAGAAAGTGAGTCGGTTGCAAACAACTTACCTCTTACCTCACGCATTGCTTGCACCACGCACACCGACCATCTCGACGGGCCCTTGCCCGCCCACCCTCGCGGGACCTTACGCGGCATGGATGCCGCGTAAGAGCCTACATGGATGTACTTGCGGCGTGTCCCGCGAGGGTGGGCGGGCAAGGGCCCTGCAGCCAAGCCGAAGCCAAGCCGCAGATCATCCGACCTACAGCGAAGACCCAGATCATCCGCTCTGCAACGGACCGGCATGAAGTCGTTTTTAGCAGTTCTAAATGCGTGCTGCATTTAGAGCGGCTAACAAAACTACTGCGCGGCCTCCAGGCGTACGCGGATGGTGCTCGGAATCCTCATGTACCACTCTTACACTCCGGCCCCTGCGCGCCGTCCACGCCCACCTGACGGCCGCTCGCTACATTTTGTTAGCCGCTTTCAGTCGGCAGGCTGCGCGCCCGCCTGGTGGTGGGCGCAATGGCGCCCGAGCGCCGCGCTTACTCTTCGCTCATCGGTGCGACATAGCCATCAGGCTTGTCGGCATTGCGCTCGAACAGGAACTTCTGCAATTCGGCTTCTAGAAACGCGCGGTGCTTGGGGTCACGTGGCGAGAGCCGGTTTTCGTTGATCAGCATGGTCTGATGCGCCAACCATGCCTGCCATGCGGTCTTGCCGATGTGTGCGAACACACGCTGGCCGAGTTCGCCGGGATACGGCACAAAATCCAGGCCGTCGGTGTCGCATTGCTGGTACTGGCAGAACACGGTGCGTGACATGCAAATTCCCTTGGGTACGCGCTCAACGTGCGCGCTTGGAGTGTGAGTGCGCCTTACAGAGCGTCGAGCAGTTTGCGGATCGGCGCTGGCAGGCCCAGCGCTGCGAGATCGGCGCGGGCCACCCAGCGCAGATTGTCATTGTCGCGCACCGTTGTACGCAGCGCGACCTTGCGGATGCGCAACGGCTGCAGATGCAGGCGGTAATGGCTGAAGGTGTGCACGATCAGTGGCATCTCATCGGCACGCTCGTAATCACCTTGGATATGGTTGGCGAACCATGCGCGCATGCCGCTATCGGTCTCGGCCTGTGGCAGCGTCCATAGCGAAGCCCAGATACCGGTCGGCGGGCGGCGCTGCAGCAGGATCTGGTTGTCTGCGTTTTCCAGCAGCAGCGCGGTGGCTTCGCGCTCGGGTAATTGTTTGCCGGGCTTGGGCGTGGGCAATGCTTCCACCAGGCCCTCGCGGCGCGCCACGCAATCGTCCTGCAACGGACACAGCACGCAGGCCGGCTTTGCGCGTGTGCATAGCGTGGCGCCGAAATCCATTTGCGCTTGCGTGTAGTCGGCCAGGCGGCCGGCCGGTACATGCGTGACATGCGTCGTCGCCAGTTGCCATAACTGCTTTTCGATCACCGGCAGGCCGGGATAGCCGGCAATGCCATGGAAGCGCGTCATCACGCGTTTCACGTTGCCGTCCATGATGGCAAAGCGGTCGTTCCAGGCCTGGCTGAGGATGGCGCCCGCCGTGCTGCGGCCGATGCCGGGCAACGCGAGCAGTGCATCGAAATCGCGTGGCAGCTCGCCATCGTGCAAGGCGACGCATTGCCTGGCGGCCGCATGCAGGTTGCGTGCACGTGCGTAGTAGCCCAGCCCGGCCCAGTGCGCCATCACGGTGTCGTTGTCGGCCGCAGCCAGGTCGGCCAGGGTCGGGAAGCTGGCGACGAACTTCTGGAAATACGGAATGACCACCGCGACCTGGGTCTGCTGCAGCATGATTTCCGACAGCCACACGCGGTAGGGCGCGCGCGGATGCTGCCAGGGCAGATCGTGACGACCGTGGCCGTCGAACCAGTGCAGCAGGCGGTGGACGAAAGCGTCAGCGGTGGGAGTGGCGTGGTCGGCTGGCATGGGCTCTGCTGGCGATGACTTCATAACGGCTGCAGACGCATGCAAGCGCCTGCCGATCAGCTGCCCAACGCTTCCGGCAGCAACGCATCGACGAAGGCGACCGGGTCGAACACGCGCAGATCTTCCGGGCGCTCGCCGATGCCGGCAAAGCGGATCGGAATATTGAACTCGCGCGCCAGCGCGAACACCACGCCGCCCTTGGCGGTGCCGTCGAGCTTGGTGACCACCAGGCCGGTGACGCTGACGGCGGCATGGAACTGGCGCAGCTGCGAAATGGCGTTCTGGCCGGTGGTGCCGTCGATGACCATCAGCACTTCGTGCGGTGCGGCGGCGTCGATCTTGCCGAGCACGCGGCGGATCTTGCCGAGCTCGTTCATCAGCCCGGTCTGGGTGTGCAGGCGGCCGGCGGTGTCGGCGATCAAGACCTCGGTGCCGCGCGCCTTGGCGGCCTGCAGCGCGTCGAACGCCACCGAGGCGGCATCGGCGTTTTGCCCCTGCGCGATCACGGCCACGCCGTTGCGGTCGCCCCAGGCCTGCAGCTGCGCCACCGCGGCGGCGCGGAAGGTGTCGCCGGCGGCCAGCATCAGGCTATTGCCTTCGTCCTTGAAGCGCTTGGCGAGCTTGCCGATGGTGGTGGTCTTGCCAACGCCGTTGACGCCCACGGTGAGAATCACGAACGGCTTGACCGAGCGGTCGATGACCAGCGGTTTGGAGACCGGTTGCAGCAGCGCGATGAGATCGGCGCGCAGCGCCTTGAACATCGCCTGTGCATCGACGAACTCGCGCGACTTCATGCGCTTGCGCAGGCCTTCGACCAATGCGGTGGTCGCGCCGATACCGACGTCGGCGGTGATCAGTGCGGTTTCGATCTCGTCGAGCAGATCGTCGTCGAGCTTGGGGTTGCGCGAGAACAGACCGCCGAAGCTGCGCGCGAAGGTGCTGTTGCGCAGACGATCGCGCCAGCCCGGCTTGCCGGCCGGGGCTGCGGGTAGTGCATCGCGCTGGCCAACGATGCTGTCGTTGTCCTGGCTAGTCGGCAGCAGGGTGCTGACGACGACCGGCGGGGTGACGACGGGCGTGGCGACGGTGGGGGTTACGGCAACGGCCGGAGCCGCAGATGGCGGTGCAGCGGCAGGCGGTGCAACGACAGCTGGTGTTGCAGCTGGCGGGGCGGCAGGTGCCGCAGTCGTCGATGGTGCGGCAGGTGCAAGCGCAGGAGTCGCAGTCTGCGACGGCGCCGCAGGCTGCGCGGGTGCAGCAGCAGGCAGCAATGGCGCGGTGTGTGGCTGCGCAACAACCGGCGCCACCACCACTGGAGTGGGGGCTTCTGTCGTGACGGACGGTTTGGGATCAGGCAGCGCCTGCAATGCCGAAAGCGCGGGCGTTGCCGGCGGGGCAGGCGCGGTGGGCACTGCGGCGATGCTCTGGGCCTGCCCGGTACGCGCGGCGATATCTTGCGCAAGCTGCTCGGCCGGAGCGGCAGCGGGCGTGGGAGTCGCCGGCTCGGCCTGTGCGGCAGCAGGCGTGGCAACCGGTGCAGCAACCGGCACCGCTGCTGGCGTGCCGCTCGGCGTAGTGGCCGGCATGGCCTCAACCGGCGAAACCGGGGGGGCGGCAGAAGGTGCGGTCGGAAATGCGGCTGCCAGTTCTTCCAGGCTGTAGCGCGAGGTACGCGCGCTGTCGGGCGTGGTTGGCTTGTTGCGGCGAAAGAAGCTGGCCATTGGCAACGCAGTTGGGGAAACCCGAAATTCTACCATCCGGACCCTGGCTCGCCTTGACGCGACCTTCAGCGCCGCCTCATCCGGGGCAGCATCCGGTGTGCTGCATGATCGCCGCAAGGACTACGCAAATCACATCGCAATGGCAACCCAAATCCTGCCGAATTCGGCATTTGCGCCAGCCGTATGTCAGCGCCGATTTTTCGCTTACAACTGACCTTTGAGCGCGCGGTAATCGCGCGGCGTCATGCCAACCGTGGCCTTGAATTGGCGTGCGAACGCGCTCTGGTCGGCAAAGCCGCAACGTTGCCCGATGCTGGCGATGCTGTCGTCGCCGTACAGCAGCCGCATCGCCGATTCGATGCGCAGCTTAGTCAGCAGTTGCTGCGGTGTCACCTGGAATACGCGGCGGAAATGCCGCTCCAGCTGCGCCACCGACAAGCCTGCCAGGTCGGCCAGGCTCTGCACGCGCAGGTTGTCGCCGAAGTTGGCCTGCATGTGCTCCATCACCTGGCTCAAGCGTTCGTACGCGGAGTGACGGCTGTCGGGCTGGCCCAGATCGCGCGAAATACCCACGATGCCGATCACTTCGTTTGCTTCGCACAGCGGGCGCTTGAAGGTCAGGCACCAGCCGGGCAGGCGATTGGGGTACAGATGCACCTCCAATTGATTGTCGATGAGCTCGCCGCACAGTACACGGCGGTCCTGCATCATGTAGCTTCCGCCCAGCGGCAGCGGGAACACTTCCAGCGGCGAGCGGCCGATGATTTCGCTGCGCAGCTTGCGTCCCAGCCGGCGCACGAGCGTAAGGTTGCAGTGGGTGTAGCGGCCCTGCCCATCCTTGATGAAGAACACCACGTCCGGCAGTGCGTCGAACAGCGTCTGCATTTCCAGCGCGGGAAGGTTGAGGTCCATCGGCGTCATGGTGGCGGTCACGATTGACGGCTGCACGAAAGGCGCGGCCCAGCAATGATCCTAGCGCAAACGCGGGGCTGTGAACCGGGTTGTCGATTGTGCAGATTTCCGCATTTGCAACTCGCATTGGACGCTAGTCGCCTGCCAGCCCGCAGTGGGAGCATGAGCCATGCACACCATCGACGTCATCGACTCTCATACGGCCGGCGAACCTACCCGCGTGGTCCTCTCCGGCTTCCCCGATCTGGGCGATGGCGATCTGGCGCAGTGTCGCGAGCGGTTTCGCAGCGATTTCGATCAGTGGCGCAGCGCGATCGCCTGCGAACCACGCGGCTCGGACACCATGGTCGGCGCCTTGCTGCTGCCGCCACGCGACCCCAGCGCCTGCACCGGGGTGATCTTCTTCAACAACGTCGGCTACCTGGGCATGTGCGGACACGGCACCATCGGAGTGGTGCGCACGCTGGCCGCGCTGGGGCGCATCGCGCCGGGCCAGCATCGCATCGAAACCCCGGTCGGCACGGTCGGCGTGGAGCTGGCCGAAGACGGCACGGTGTCGGTCGAAAATGTCGAGAGTTATCGCTTTGCGACCGGCGTGGAGGTGGACGTGCCCGGGCATGGCAGGGTGCGCGGCGATGTGGCCTGGGGCGGCAACTGGTTCTTCATCACCGAGCAGGCGCCGTGTGTGCTGGATCTGACGCATCAGCGCGAGTTGACCGCTTATACCGAAGCGATCCGGCTGGCCTTGGAAGCGGCCGGCATCACCGGTGAGGCCGGTGGCGAGATCGACCATATCGAAGTCAATGGCCCCGCGCCCGATGCCAGCGGCCTGGCACGTAATTTCGTGCTGTGCCCGGGCCTGGCCTACGACCGCTCGCCGTGCGGCACCGGCACCAGCGCCAAACTGGCCTGCCTGGCCGCCGACGGCAAGCTGGGCGAGGGCGAACATTGGATGCAGCAAGGCATCCTGGGCAGCACGTTCGAAGGCAGTTATCGGTTGAGTGGGCGTGGCATTGCGCCGCGCATCAGTGGGCAGGCCTACATCACCGCGCGCTCGCAGTTGTCGATCGACCCGGCCGACCCGTTCGCCTGGGGCATCGTGGCCTGATGCATCAGCTGCCGCGCGCGCAGGGGAGTGCCGGCGCAGCGCCTGCTGCGCCAGCCGGCGTGTCCGCGGCCGCGCAGACTGGTGATGCGGCGGCTGCATACGCCGCTGCACGAACAGACACGCACACATCGCCGTCGGCAGCGTCCACGCGACGCAGCTACGACTTGGTTGTGATTGGCGCAGGCATTGTCGGCGCGGCCTGTGCCGAGGCGGCGGCTGGCGAAGGGCTGCGCGTGGCGATCGTCGAGCCGGGGCCGATCGGCGGCGGCTCCACCGCTGCAGCGATGGGGCACCTGGTGGCGATGGATGACGACCCGGCCGAGTTGGCGTTGTCGGCGTACTCGTTACGGCTGTGGGAACGGTTTGCGCAACTGAGCGAAGCCGAATTCAGCCGCTGCGGCACGCTGTGGGTGGCGCGCGATGCACGCGAGCTGGCGGCGGTGCCGGCCAAGATCGCGCGGCTGGCGGCAGCCGATCTGCATGCCGAAGCCATCGACGCGACGCAGTTGTACGCGCTGGAACCGCAACTGGTGCCGGGCCTGGCCGGCGGCATGCGCGTGCCCAATGAGGCCGTGGTGTACCCGCCGCGCGTGGCGCGGCATCTGGTGAGTCTGGCCTGCAAGGCGGGCGCGCAGCTGTTTGCTGGCCGCAAGGTGGAGCAGTTGCAGGCGCATGGGGTGCGTCTGGACGATGGCCAGCTGTTGGCCGGCCCGGTGCTGGTGGCCAGCGGTGTGGCCTTGCCGCAGTTGCTGCCCGAGCTGGCGTTGCGCCCACGCAAGGGCCATCTGGTCATCACCGATCGGCATCCGGGCTTGATCCGGCATCAGTTGCTGGAGTTGGGCTACGCGGATTCGGCGCATGGCGCCGACGACACCAGCGTGGCGTTCAATGTGCAGCCGCGACCGACCGGGCAAATCCTGATCGGCTCTTCGCGCCAGTTCGGCGAGCACGATCGCGCGCTGTCGATGCCGGTGCTGCAGCAGATGTTGCAGCGTGCGTTCGCCTATCTGCCGGTGTTGCGCGAGTTGCAGGCGATCCGGGTGTGGACCGGGTTGCGCCCGGCCACACCGGACGGGCGGCCGTATCTTGGGGCGGTGCCCGGCCGGCGCGATGTGTGGGTGGCCGCCGGTCACGAGGGGCTGGGTGTCACCACGGCGCTGGGGAGCGCACGGGTGATCGTGGACAGCTTGCTCGGGCGCACGCCGGTCATCGACCCGGCGCCTTATGCACCGGCACGTGCCGTGCACGGTGCGGCCGCATGAACGCGACAGTGCGTTTGCATGTAGATGCGCAACCGGTCGAAGTGCCGGCTGGCGCCAGCGTTGCCGCAGCGGTGGCGCTGGCGACGCTGCAGTTTCGGCAATCGTGCAGTGGCCAGCCGCGCGCGCCGTTGTGCGGCATGGGCGTGTGTTTCGAATGCCGGGTGCGTATCGATGGCATCGGCCAGCAACGCGCCTGCCTGGTGGATGCGCGCGACGGCATGCAGGTGCGCACCGATGGCTGAGCGCATGCAGCATTTCGATGTGTTGGTGATCGGAGCCGGCCCGGCCGGTCTGGCGGCGGCGCAGGCGGCGGCCAGTCATGGCGTGCGCGTGGGGCTGGTGGATATGCAGCCGCGGGCGGGCGGGCAGGTGTGGCGCAGCGATGTGCAACACGGTGCGCCGGCCGATGCGCGCGCGCTGTTGCAACAGGTGCAGGGCAATGCGGTGATCACGCTGCTGGCGCGCACGCAGATTCTGTTGGCGCAGCCGGGTTGGCTGTTGGCCGATGGCCCGGACGGCACGCTGCAACTGCATTACGCCGCGCTGGTGCTGGCCACCGGCGCGCGCGAATTGCTGCTGCCATTCCCGGGCTGGACCTTACCCGGCGTCACTGGCGCCGGCGCGGCGCAGGCGCTGGCCAAACAGGGCTGGTCGCTGGTCGGCAAGCGCGTGGTCGTCGCTGGTAGCGGCCCGTTGCTGCTGGCCAGTGCGTCCACCTTGCAACGGCATGGCGCACAGGTGCTTGGCATCCACGAACAGACATCGGCGGCTGCGTTGCGGCAGTTTGCGCTGCAGTTGTGGCGCTGGCCGGGCAAGGCGGCGCAGGCGGTGGCGTTGCGCCTGCAGTTGCGCGCGGTGGCGTATCGCGCCGGCAGCTTTGTTGTATCCGCGCACGGCGACACGCAACTGCGCGAAGTGGAGATCGAAGGGCCTGCCGGCCGTACGCGTATCGCTTGCGATCAACTGGCCGTTGGCTATGGCCTGGTGCCCAATACCGAACTTGCGCAACTGCTGGGGTGTCAGCTGGAAGCCTGCGGCGCGCATCAGCAAGTCCGCGTGGATGCGTTGCTGCGCACCAGCGTCACCCAGGTCTTTGCTGCAGGCGAAGCCTGCGGCATCGGCGGGCGCGATTGCGCGCTGATCGAAGGCGCGATGGCCGGACATATGGCCGCCGATGCACCTGATGCCGCGCTGCGCCTGCAGCCGCGGCGGCGTGCCGCGCGCGCGTTCGCGCGGTTATTGCAACAGCAGTTCGCACTGAATCCACGTATCCGCACGCTGGCGCAGCCCGACACGCTGGTGTGCCGCTGCGAAGACGTGCCGCTGGGCGCGTTGGACAACTTCAACGATGCACGCGATGCCAAGCTCGCTTCGCGCTGCGGCATGGGCGCCTGCCAGGGCCGTATCTGTGGCACTGCGCTGGCCGAACTAGGGCGCTGCCCGCCCGAACTTTCCACCGACGCCGGCCGCCGGCCGCCGTTGTTCCCGGTCCGCCTCGCGGCGCTGGCCGACCCGTTCACTTCCGACTCGCAAGGGAATCATCCATGAGCATTGCTGCGTTCTGGCACGGCGTGTTGCCGGCCATCACCACCCCGTTCACCGCCTCCGGTGAGATCGATCACGACTTCCTGGCCAAGCACGCCAATCAGCTGGTGGACGCCGGTTGCACCGCGATCGTGCCGCTGGGCTCGCTGGGCGAAGCGGCCACCCTGAGCGTGGACGACAAGCTGGCCGTGCTCAAGACGCTGATCACTGCATTGAACGGCCGCGTGCCGGTGGTGCCGGGCATCGCCAGCCTGGCGACCGGTGAAGCGGTGGCGCTGGCGAAAGCGGCCAAGGAACTCGGTTGCGGCGGGCTGATGGTGCTGCCGCCGTACGTCTACTCCACCGACTGGCGCGAGATGGGCGCGCATGTGCGCGCAGTGATCGCCGCAACCGACCTGCCGGTGATCCTGTACAACAACCCGGTGGCCTACAAGACCGACTTCGGCCCGGCGCAGATTGCCGAGCTGGCCGCCGAATTCCCGAACCTGCAGGCAGTGAAGGAATCCTCGGGCGATGTGCGCCGCTTCGCCGCATTGCAGGAGTTGCTGGGCGATCGTCTGGCGCTGCTGGTCGGCATGGACGATGCCATCGTCGAAGGCCTGAGCATGGGCGCCAAGGGCTGGATCGCCGGTCTGGTCAATGCGTACCCGAAGGAATCGGTGCGCCTGTTCGAACTCGCGCGCGATGGCGGGTATCCGGCGGCCAAGGAACTCTACGACTGGTTCCTGCCGCTGCTGCGCCTGGATACCGTGCCCAAGTTCGTGCAGTTGATCAAACTGGTGCAGGAAAAAGTGGGCATCGGCAGCGAGCGTGTGCGCGCCCCGCGCCTGGTGGTCGACGGTGCAGAGCGTGAGGCGGCGCTCAAGGTCATCGATCACGCGATCGCCACGGCACCGAAACTGTCCTGACGATGATGGCTTGCTGCACGCGATTGGCTGAGCGCCGCGCACGGAGTCACGCGCTGACGTGGCGGCCGGTGTAGCGAGACGTGTGTCGATGAGGATGTCGCATTAACGCGACATCCTCATCGCTCCTGGTCGGGCGCTGCCGCACGGTGCGCAGGGTCCGTCCTCATGCAACTGTTCCATGCAACCGAAGGTGCCGCAATGAACGACACGATCCACTCCATCCCCTTGCAGCAGGCCGAGGTATTGCTGGCCGGCCAGTGGCAAGCCAGCCGCGATGCGACCGGCAGCTTCCGTGCGGCCGACCCGACCACGGGCGAGGCGATCGGGCCGCAATTCCCGGTCAGCGGTGCGGACGACATCGAGACGGCGATTGCGGCGGCGCAAGCGGTTGCAGCAGAGCTTGCGGCAGCGCCGGTCGAACGGATTGCCGCGTTTCTGGACGCCTATGCCGACGCGCTGGACGCCGATGCCGACACGCTGGTTGCGCTTGCGCATGCTGAAACCGCATTGCCGGCGCCCACGCGCTTGCGCGGCAACGAACTGCCACGCACCAGCGGCCAATTGCGCCAAGCCGCACAAGCGGTGCGCAGTTTTAGCTGGACCCAACCCATCATCGATACCGCTGTCGATCTGCGTTCGCACCTGGCGCCGCTGGGCAAGCCGGTGTTGGTGTTTGGCCCGAATAATTTCCCGTTCGCCTTCAATGCGATTGCCGGCAGCGATTTCGCCTCGGCCATTGCCGCGCGCAATCCGGTGATCGCCAAGGCGCACCCGCTGCATCCGGCCACCAGCCAGCGCATGGCGCAGCTTGCGCATGCAGCGTTGGTCGCGGCGGGTCTGCCGGCTGCGGCGGTGCAGTTGCTGTATCACTTCGACAACGCGATAGGTGTGCGACTGGCCGGCGATGCGCGGCTGGGGGCGATCGGCTTCACCGGTAGCCGCGCAGGCGGCCTGGCGCTGAAGGCGGCCGCCGACGCGGCCGGCGTGCCGTTTTATGCGGAGCTCTCCAGCGTCAACCCGGTGTTCCTGTTGCCGGGCGCACTGGCCGAACGCGGTGCCGCGTTGGCGCAGGAATTCTTCTCCTCGTGCACCCTGGGCAGCGGCCAGTTCTGCACCAATCCCGGTGTGGTGGTGGTGCCGCACGGCGAGGCAGGCGATGCGTTCGTTGCCGCGACCACGGCGCATTTCGACGCCGCCATGCCGATGGTGCTGTTTTCAAGCTCCGGCGTCGAAGGTGTGCAACGCGGTGTGGCGGCCTTGCGCGCTGCCGGTGCCGCGCTGCTGGCCGGTGGACATACCGGCGAAGACGGGTATCGCTATGCGCCGACCTTGTTGAGCGTGGATGCGCAGGTATTCATCGCCAACCCGCAGGCGCTGCAGACCGAGGCCTTCGGCCCGGTGAGCTTGCTGGTGCGTACGCGCGACGTTGCGCAGATGCAACAGGTCGCCGCCGCGTTCGAAGGCAATCTCACCGGCACCGTGTATCGCGCGATCGATGGCAGCGACGATGCGGCATGGCAGGTCATCGCACCGGTGCTGCGTGCGCGGGTGGGGCGGTTGATCAACAGCAAGATGCCGACCGGCGTTGCAGTAAGCGCGGCGCAGAATCATGGCGGGCCGTTCCCCAGCACCGGGCATCCGGGGTTCACCGCGGTGGGCATGCCCGGCTCGATTCGCCGTTTCGCTGCCTTGCATAGCTACGACGCGGTGCCCGACGCGTTGTTGCCGGCCGAGTTGCGCCAACGCAATCCGGGCGGTGTCGCACGTCTGGTGGATGGGCAGTGGAGTACTGCAGATCTCGGAGCGGGCACATGAGCAGCCAGATCGGCGGGGTGTCGTTGGAACAGGCACGCGCGCAATTGACGCCGTGGACGCAACGCGCCGCGCCGATCGCCGCGGACGAATACGCCCAGCGTATCGAACGCGCACGCCGCCTGATGCGCGCGCATGGCGCCGATGCATTGCTGGTTGGCGCCGGCACTTCGCTGCGCTACTTCACCGGCGTGCCGTGGGGCGCAAGCGAGCGTCTGGTCGCGCTGCTGCTCACGCTGGATGGCGACCCGGTCTTGATCTGCCCCGCGTTCGAAGAAGGCTCGCTGGATGCGGTGCTGAAGATTCCAGTCGCCAAGTATCTGTGGGAAGAACACGAGGACCCGTACGCGCTGGCGGTGCAGGCCATGGACGAACGCCACGCGCATGCATTGGCACTGGATCCAGGGATTGCGTTTGCCGTGCACACCGGCCTGCGCGCACACCTGGGCACGGCGATCCGCGATGCGGGATCCATCATCGATGGCTGCCGCATGTGCAAGTCGCCGGCCGAGCTGGCGCTGATGCAGCAGGCCTGCGACATGACCCTGCTGGTGCAGCGGCTGGCCGCCGGCATCGCACAGGAAGGCATCGGGACCGATCAATTGGTGCGGTTCATCGACGAGGCGCATCGCGCGCTGGGCGCGGACAACGGCTCCACCTTCTGCATCGTGCAGTTCGGCCATGCCACCGCATTCCCGCACGGGATTCCCGGTGTGCAGCATCTTCGGGAAGGCGAGCTGGTGCTGATCGACACCGGCTGCACCGTGCAGGGCTATCACTCCGACATCACCCGCACCTGGATCTACGGCACGCCCAACGACGCGCAACGGCGCATCTGGGACCTGGAACAGGCGGCGCAGGCGGCGGCGTTTGCGGCGATACGCCCAGGCATCGCCTGCGAAGCAGTGGACCAGGCGGCGCGCAAGGTACTGGAGGCGGCAGGGCTCGGCCCCGACTATCGCCTGCCCGGCCTGCCGCACCGCACCGGTCACGGCTGCGGGTTGGCGATTCATGAGGCGCCGTATCTGGTGCGCGGCAATGCGCTACCGCTGCAGCCGGGCATGTGCGCCAGCAACGAGCCGATGATCGTGGTGCCCGGCGAGTTCGGCGTGCGCCTGGAAGACCATTTTTATGTCACCGATGCCGGCGCGCAGTGGTTTACGCCGCCGTCGCCGGCGATCGACCAACCGTTTGCGTGAGCCTGTATGGGCCCACGCACGCGTAGGAGCGCGCTTGCGCGCGATTGGCGTTACCGATAAAGCCTCATCGCGCGCAAGCGCGCTCCTACGGCCGCCATTGCATCTTGGAGTAACTGCATGAACCACCTGCGTCCCGTCGCCATCGGCCTGCTGGCCGCCGCACTGTTCACTGCCTGCAAACCGGCGCCGCCCGCAGCGGAGGCAGCGGCTGCGGCCACTTCCGCGCCGAGCAGCGAGCAGGCCGCCAAGGCCTTCGACGCGCTGCTGGACAAACAATGGCAGTACCAGCTGCAGCACAACCCGGAGTTCGCCAGCATCATCGGCGACAAACGTTACAACGATCGTTGGAGCGACTACTCGCTTGAGGCCGTGCAGGCAGAACGCAGCGCCACTGCCGAGCTGCTCAAGCAATTCGAAGCGATCGACAGCAAGACGCTGGACGAGCAACGCCAGCTCAGCCTGCAGATGATGCTCGGCCAGTTGCGCGACACGCTGGAAGGCATCGAGCTGAAAACCTATGCGATGCCGCTGGAGCCGATCGGCGGCATCCAGCTGGGGCTGGCCGGTTACGGCGATGCGTTTCCGTTCGAGAACGCCAAGGATTATCAGGACTACATCAAGCGCCTGCAGACGATTCCAACGGTGATCGACCAGGTGATCGCGGTGTCGCGCCAGGGTGCCAAAGAGGGTCTCACCCAGCCGCGCTATCTGCTGGAGCGCCTGCCCGAGCAGATCGACAAGATCGCCGCGTTGACCGGCGAGCAAAGCCCATTCGCATCGCCGCTGAAAAAACTCGACGCCGCCGTGCCGGCCGACCAGCGCGCTGCGCTGCGCACGCAGTTGCTGGCCGCGATCGCGCAGCAGGTGCGCCCGGCCTACGCCAAGCTGGCCGCGTTCGTGCGCGACGAGTACGCCGCGCAAGGGCGCGCGCAGGAAGGCCTGTGGTCGCTGCCCGATGGCGAGCGCCGCTATCGCTATGCCATCCATACCCAGACCACCACCGATATGGCGCCGGAGGAGATCCATCAGATCGGCCTGAAGGAAGTGGCGCGCATCGAAGGCGAGATGACGGTGATCGCCAAGGCGCAGGGTTTCGCCGATCTGGCCAGCTTCCGCAAGGCGGTGGACACCGACAAACGCCATTTCGCCACTTCCAGCGAGCAGATCCTGCAGCAATACCGCCAGTACATCGCCGCGATGCAGCCGGAGCTGCCCAAGCTGTTCGGCCACCTGCCGAAAACGCCGCTGGAGGTACAGGCGATGCCCGCATTCCGGCGCAGCGCGCCCGGCGCCGAATACTGGCAGAGCAATTCGGAAGGCACCAAGCCGGCGATCGTGAAGGTCAACACCAGCGACTTCGCCAGCCGCACGCTGGTCAATATCGAAACCACCGCCTATCACGAGGGCGTGCCGGGCCATCATCTGCAGATCTCGCTTGCGCAGACGCTGCCATTGCCGCCGTTCCGCCAGCAGGCCGGCTACAACGCCTATATCGAAGGCTGGGCGCTGTACGCCGAGCGCCTGGGCAAGGAGATCGGTTTCTTCAAGGACCCGTACAACGACTACGGCCGGCTGTCCGGCGAGCTGTTGCGCGCCAATCGCCTGGTGCTCGACACCGGCGTGCATTACAAGCGCTGGAATCGTCAGCAGATGGTGGAGTTCTTCCACGCGCATCCGTCCGACGACGAGCCCAGCATCCAGTCCGAAACCGATCGCTATATCGTCTGGCCGGGCCAGGCCCTCGGCTACAAACTGGGGCAGCTGCAGATTCTGGCGCTGCGTGCGGAGGCGGAAAAAGAACTCGGCGCTCGTTTCGATGTGCGCGCCTTCCATGATGCGGTGCTGGGCGGTGGCGCGATGCCGCTGGCGATGTTGCAGCAACGCGTGCGGCAGTGGATTGCACAGGCCAAAGCTGCGCCGGAGGCACGCGGATGAAGACGAGCAGCGTTTTACGCGCGAGCGCATTGAGTGTGTTGATTGCGACGAGCTTGAGTGGCGTTGCCGCGACCGCCGATGCCGCCGAGCCGGTCGCCGCCACGCAGAACTCCGCCACGCAGAACGCGGCAGCCGCTCGCTTCAAAGCGCTGTACACGCGCGAATGGCGCTGGCGCCAGGCGCAGCTGTCCGGCGCGGTGGATGAAGACAACCAGGCCACGCAAGACAAGCAGTCCGACCATCTGCCCAAGGTCGATGTGGCCACGCAAAACCTGCGCACCGCGTACTGGCAACAGGCCTTGAAGGAACTGGATGCGATTCCGGCAGCGCAGTTGACGGCCGAAGATCAGGTGAGTTACCAGGTGTATCGGCAACAGTTGCTGGTGCTGCTGGATCAGCAGCATTTCCGTGCCTGGGAAATGCCGTTCAACAGCGACTCGGCATTCTGGAGCGATCTGGGCTTCAGCGCCGAGGCCAAGTTGCGCACGCGCGAGGACTACCAGCGCTACCTGAAGATGCTGGCAGATATCCCGCGCTATTTCGCCGAACACACCGACAATATGCGTGCCGGCCTGGCGCGTGGTTTCAGCCAGCCCAAGGTGACACTGACCGGACGCGATCAGTCCATCGCCGATGTTGTGCAGGCCAAGGGCGAGGCCAATCCTTTCTACGCACCGTTCAAGCAGATGCCGACGACGTTGCCGGCCGATGTACAGGCGCAACTGCGGCAACAAGCGGTGCAGACCATCAATGTCCAGGTGCTGCCGGCCTACGCCAAGCTGCTCGACTTCATCCGCAACGAGTATCAGCCGCGCGCACGCGCAACGCTGGCCGGCGAAGCCTTGCCTGATGGCCAGGCCTACTACCGCGCGCAGATCCGCGAGTTCACCACGCTCGATCTGAGCCCCGATGAGATCCATCAGATCGGCCTGCAGGAAGTGGCCAAGCTGCGCACGCAGATGGACGAGACCATCGTCGCCAGCGGCTTCAAACCGCCGGCCGGGCAGGCGGTGTTTCCTGCGTTCCTGCATTTTCTGCGCAGCGACCCGCAGTTCTATGCCAGGACGCCGGAAGAATTGCTCAAACAGGCGGCATGGATCGCCAAGCGCGTGGATGCCAAGGTGGGCGATTACATCGGCCGGCTGCCGCGCCGACGCTTCGCCATCGAACCGGTGCCGCCGGAATTGGCGCCGTTCTATACCGGCGGCCGCGGCGGCCCAGGCATCTATCTGGTCAACACCTACAACCTGCCATCGCGGCCGTTGTACAACCTGACCGCATTGACGTTGCACGAGTCATCGCCCGGGCACGCACTGCAGATGCCGCTGGCGGCAGAAGCGCAAGGGCTGCCGGAGTTTCGCCGCTACGGTTTCATTTCTGCCTATGGCGAGGGCTGGGCGCTGTATTCGGAGTATCTGGGCCAGGAAATGGGCATGTACGACACGCCCTACGATCGCTTCGGCTACCTGACCTACCAGATGTGGCGCGCCTGCCGCCTGGTGATCGACACCGGCATCCACCACAAAGGCTGGACACGCGCGCAGGCGCAGGCCTATCTGCGCGACAACACTGCCTTGAGCGAACACGAAGTCACCACCGAGGTGGATCGCTACATCGCCTGGCCGGGGCAGGCGTTGTCGTACTACCTGGGCGAGTTGAAGATCCTGGAACTGCGACGCAAGGCCGAAGCCGCGTTGGGCGAAAAATTCGACCTGCGCCATTTCCACGATGCGGTGCTGCAGACCGGCTCGGTGCCGCTGCCGGTGCTGGAAGCGCGCATCGACCGCTTCATCGCCGACGGTGGTGTCTCGCCGTATTCGGACGACACGGCAGACGCTGCCAATGCCGGGCCAGGGGCGGCAGCCGATGACTGAGTGCGGCCCGATGCGCCTGCATCCGTTTGCCGGACCTGTGGGGCTGCCGTCGTACAAGACCACCAACGTGCGATCGCAGAACCACTGACCGCCATACGGCACGCACGACCACGCCATCTTCCGCAGCACGCGCTTTCATTTGTCCGGGGCCAGCTATGACCACACACGGTGCGACCACGCAAGGCAAGTTCCACAAGCGACTCAGTCTGACCGACCTGACCTTTATCGGACTGGGCTCGATCTTCGGCTCTGGCTGGTTGTTTTCGGCCAGCCATGTCTCTTCCATCGCCGGGCCGGCCGGCATCCTGTCGTGGATACTCGGTGGCATCGCAGTGCTGCTGCTGGGGCTGGTGTATTGCGAACTAGGCGCGGCATTACCGCGTGCCGGCGGGGTGGTGCGCTACCCGGAGTATTCGCATGGCGCCTTGCTCGGTTCGTTGACCGGCTTCATCACCTTGATCGCGTTTTCCAGTTTGATCGCGATCGAAGTGGAGGCCGCGCGCCAATATGCGGCGGCGTGGTTTCCGGTGCTCAATCAGGCCAATGGCTCGCACCCGAGCATCTGGGGTTGGTTGGTACAGCTCGCATTGCTGGTGCTGTTTTTCCTGCTCAACTATTTCAGCGTCAAGACCTTTGCGCTGGCCAACAACATCGTCAGCGTGTTCAAGTTTCTGGTGCCGATCCTGGTGATCGTGCTGCTGATGAAGCACTTCAATCCGGGCAACCTGACCGTGCACGGGTTTGCGCCCTCGGGCATGGCCGGGGTGGAAGCGGCGATCTCGGCCGGTGGCATCATCTTCGCCTACCTGGGCTTGACGCCGATCGTGTCGGTGGCCAGCGAGGTGCGCGACCCGCAGCGCAATATTCCGATCGCCTTGATCCTGTCGGTAGCGCTGTCCACGGTGATCTACGTGCTGCTGCAGCTGGCGTTTCTGGGCAGCATTCCGGCCGCGCAACTGGCGCCTGGCTGGGCGGGTATCGACAAGGTGTTTGCACTGCCGTATCACGACATCGCGCTGGCCCTGGGCATGGCGTGGCTGGCCGCCCTGGTGATCTGCGATGCGATGGTGTCGCCCAGCGGCACCGGCAATATCTACATGAATGCCACCCCGCGCGTGGTGTACGGCTGGGCGCGCAGCGGCGGTTTCTTGCCGGTGTTGACGCGGGTGGATCCGCAATCGGGCATTCCGCGTCCGGCGTTGTGGTTGAGCCTGGGCCTGTCGATCTTCTGGACGTTGCCGTTCCCGTCGTGGGAGACCTTGATCGGCGTGGTGTCGGCCGCACTGGTGCTGAGCTATGCGGTGGCGCCGGTCACCGTGGCCGCGTTGCGCCGCAGCGCGCCGGATTTGCCGCGGCCGTTCCGCGTGCGTGGTTTTGCGGTGCTGGGGCCGCTGTCGTTCATTGTCGCCGCCTTGATCATCTACTGGTCCACCTGGCCCACCTTGTCGTGGTTGCTCGGTCTGCAGGTGCTCGCGTTCGTGCTGTACGTGCTGTATCGCCTGCCCTCGCGGGAAGGGCAGGCGCGCTTGCTGCGGCAGGTGCGTGCATCGCTGTGGTTGATCGTGTTCTTCGTGCTGGTGATGGCGGTGTCGTGGGCCGGTACGTTCGGTGGCCATGGCTGGATCGCGCATCCGTTCGATACCTTGAGCGTGGCGGTGATTGCGTTCTTCATTTACCACTGGGGCGCGCGTAGCGGCTTGCGCAGCGATGAGCTGGCGCTGGAGGAGGACGATGGCGAGTGAGCTGCGCCGTGACGCGCGCGTGTCGCACTGGTTGCGTGGCTGCTTGAATGGGTTGGCTGCGTGCATCGTGTTGCTGTCGACTACTGCGCAGGCGGCGCCAAGCCTGGCCGATTACCAACGCTCGCTGGGGTTGCGCGAACAATGGAGCACGTTGACCGAGAACGTGGCGTGGCCCGCGCAATGGAAGGACAACGGCGCGTTTTACTACCGCAAGACGGTGCCTGGCGGATTCGCCTTTGTCAGCATGGACGTCGCCACGCTGCAAAAAAAGCCGGCCTTCGATCAACTGCGCGTAGCGCAGGCATTGCAGGCGGCAACCGGCAAGACCTACGGCGCGTTGCGCTTGCCGTTCGAGCGCTTCGCGTATGCACAAGACGGCGAGGGTGATGCCGTTGCGATGCGCTTCGAGCTTGGCGAAGAGATCTGGCGTTGCACGCTGACGAGCTACCGCTGCGCACGCGATGATGCCGGCACGCAGGTACGTCCACGCGGCTTCGGTGTGGTGCGCGACCCTGGAGTGCCCGCCGACAACACGCCACGTCGTTCGCCCGATGGCCGTTGGGAAGCGCTGGCCGATGGCTGGAATCTGCTCCTGCGTCGCGTTTCCGATGGGCAGCTGACCCGGCTCAGCACCGATGGTCGTGCAGACGATTATTTCGATCCGGAGAGCATCGCCTGGTCGCCGGATTCGCAGCGGCTGGCGGTGTATCGGGTGCGTCCCGGGCTGGCCCGCCGCGTGACCCGCGTGGAGGCGGCACCTGCAGGCGGCGGCCAGCCGCTCGTGCGTACCCAGCTGTACCCCAAGCCCGGCGATGCGGTGGATGTGGAGCGTCCGGTGTTGTTTGCCGTGGACGGCACGCGCGAGGACGTGGAGACTAGCTTGTTCGCCAATCCGTATGTGCTGTCGCCTTTGCAGTGGCGCAGTGATGGCCGCAGCGTGAGCTTCGACTATGTGCAACGCGGCTTTCAACGCATGCGGGTGATTGCGGTGGACGCGCAGACAGGTCGCGCGCATGTTGCGGTCGGCGAGGACACATCTACATTCGTATATGCCGACCGTAGTTTCCGTCACGATGTGGATGCACGCGGCGATGAGCTCCTGTGGATCTCCGAACGCGACGGCTGGCGGCACCTGTATCTGATCGATGGCCGCACCGGCAAGCCCAAGCGGCAGCTCACGCGCGGGCACTGGATCGTGCGCGATGTGCTGCGTGTGGACGATGCGCAGCGGCGCGTCTGGTTCACTGCCAGCGGAATGGATGCAGGCAAGGATCCGTACTACCGGCAGCTCTACAGCGTTGATTTCGACGGCCGCCAGTTGACCCGGCTGACCCACACCGACGCCGATCACGATGTGACGATTGCAGAAGACGGCCGGCATTACGTCGATGTCTATTCGCGCCCGGATCTGCCGCCGGTGATGGAGCTGCACGCCATCGATGGCCGGCTGCTGCAGCAAGTGGAACAGGGCAACATCGAGAAGTTGCTGGCAGCCGGCTGGCGCGCACCGGAGACCTTCGTGGCCAAGGGCCGCGATGGGCGCACCGACATCTGGGGCATGGTGGTGCGCCCGCGCGATTACGATCCGAGCAAGAAATATCCGGTGATCGAGAACATCTACGCCGGGCCGCACGATGCGTTCGTGCCGAAGACGTTCTGGCCGTTCGGCTATCACTCCGGTGGCGACAAGCAGATCGGCATGCAGGCGCAGGCCGATCTGGGCTTCATCGTGGTGATGATCGACGGCATGGGCACCGCCAATCGCTCCAAGGCCTTTCACGATGTAGCGTGGAAAAACCTCGGCGATTCCGGCTTTCCCGATCGCATTGCCTGGCATCGCGCGTTGGCCGCAAAAGATCCGTCCTACGATATCGGCCGGGTCGGCATCTATGGTGCTTCGGCCGGTGGGCAGAGCACGCTGGGTGCGCTCGAGCGGCATCCGGATTTCTACAAGGTGGGCGTGGCGTTTGCCGGTTGCTACGACAACCGCATGGACAAGATCAGCTGGAACGAGCAGTGGATGGGTTGGCCGGTGGATGCCAGCTATGCGCAGGCCTCGGGCGTTGTCAACGCAGCCAAGTTGCAAGGCGATCTGCTGCTGATCGTCGGCGAGCAGGACAGCAACGTGGATCCGGCCTCCACGGCGCGGGTGGTCGATGCGTTGATCAACAGCGGCAAGGACTTCGACCTGCTCAACGTGCCCGGTGGCGAGCATTCGGTGGGCCGGTCCAGCGGGCCGATCGACTATGTGCAGCGCCGCCAGTACGACTTCTTCGTGCGCCATCTGCGCCATGAACCCACACCGCATTGGAACTCACTACCGTCGGAGGCGCGATGATGCGTTTGTTTGCCCTGAAAATGGCGCAACCGCGCGGCCGTATCGCAGGCCTGCTGTGGTCGCTCGCGGTGTTGGCCGGTAGCGCGCCGCTGCTGGCCAATGCAGAAGACCTGCCGCGCTTGGTTACCCAAAACGGCCGCCATGCGGTGTTCGTCGATGGCGCGCCATATACCGTACTGGCCGCGCAGCTGCACAACTCCAGCGCCTGGCCGGCAGTGTTGCCCAAGGCGCTGGACGAAGTAGTGGCGCTGCATGCCAACACGGTGGAAGCACCGGTGTATTGGGAGCAATTCGAGCCGGCGCCCGGGCGCTTCGATACCACCAACGTGGATGCCCTGATTGCCGGCGCGCGCAAGCGTGGTCTGCGTGTGGCCTTGCTGTGGTTCGGCAGCTGGAAGAACGGCCAGATGCATTACGTGCCGGAATGGATCAAGCGCGACGAGGCCACCTACCCGCGCATGCGCGATGCCAACGGCGAGCCGGTGGATGTGTTGTCGCCGCATGCGGCTGCCAACGTGCAGGCCGATGCGCGTGCGTTCACCGCGTTGATGCAGCATCTGCGCAAGGTCGATGGCGAGCGCCACACGGTGATCCTGGTGCAGGTGGAAAACGAGCCTGGTGCGATCGGCACTGTGCGCGATCATGGCCCGGCCGGTGAGGCGGCGTTTGCGCAGCCCGTGCCTGCCGCAATCGCGCAAGCGCTGGGCAAACCGCAGGGCAGCTGGCAGCAGCTGTTCGGTGCAGAAGCGGCCGAAGCCTTCAATGCGCATGCCACCGCGGCGTACATCGAACAAGTGGCCGCCGCCGGCAAGCGCGTGTATCCGCTGCCGCTCTACGTCAACACCTGGCTGCGCTACAAGGGCAAACGCTATCCAGGGCTGGATTATCCGTCCGGTGGTGCGACGGTGAACATGTTCGCGCTGTGGCGCGCGGCCACGCCGTCGATCGACTTCATCGGCACCGATATCTATACCAACGATTACAACGAATACACCAAGGTCGTCGGCCAGTACGCGCGGCCGGACAATCCGGCCTGGGTGTCGGAAACCGGCTTCGAGGCGGCGACGGCGCCGTATCTGTTCCATGTGCTGGGGCAGGGGGGAATCGGTTTTTCGGTGTTCGGCATGGATGGCAACCAGGACAGCGCCGCCAACCGTGCCGCGATTGCCGCGCATGCGGCCAACTTCAAGCTGCTGGCGCCACTGCAACGCATCATTGCCCAGGCCGCCTTCGACGGCCGGCTGCAGGCGGTGGCCGAACAGCCCGGCGCGCCGCAACGCACGCTGCGCTTGGGCGACTGGCAGGCCAAGGTGTCGTTCGGCGCGCCGATGTGGGGCGATGCGCCGGCGATCCTGCCGGGCAACGACGACCACGCCGGGCGGCTGCTGGTGGCGCAGCTGGGGCCGGAGGAGTTCCTGGTCACCGGCATGGCCGCGCGCATTGAATTTTTCCGCGAGGCGGCCGATACCCGTCATGGGCAACTGTTGCGGGTGGAGCAGGGGCGGTATGTGGACGGGCGCTGGCAGGTGGAAAAGCAGCTCAACGGCGACCAGACCGACTACGGGCTCAACTTCGGTCGTGTGGATGCGGCGGGCGAGGTGCCTGTGGTGTTGCGTGTGCGGGTCGGTACGTATTGAGCGTGCGTGAGGCGACTGCGTAGCCGTGTGGCGGGTGTGGTCGGAATCGGTGGGTGGGAGACGTGGATTGCAGTTTCTGTCCGCCGGTTCTCCTCACGTGAGGAACGCTTGCCACGCGCATTGGTTGCCGTAAGAGCGACAGCAGCACGGCGCAATCGCCAGCAGCGATTGTGCCGATTGGTCGGTAAACAAACATCATCGGTTATTTCTCAGTTTCTGCACCGGAGCCACCATGAGCATCAGTCCCATCGCCAGTTCCGGAATGCAGGTCGCCGCGCTGCGTCAGCAGGTGGCCGCCAGCAATGTGGCGCGCCAGCCGGTGGACGGCAGTCCGCGTCAGGCCGTTGCGGCCAGCACGCAAGCCAATGGTGGAGTGGCGGCCAGCGTGGTCGATGCCAGCTCCGATCCTTCTGCGCCAGCCACCGATCTGGTCGAAGGGCTATCGGCACGCAACGATTTCCAGGCCAACGCCACTGCGCTGCGGCGCTCCGACGAGATGTTGGGCAGCTTGTTGGACGTATTGAGCTGAGAGCTCGGAGTGGACGACGGCCGTTGTCGATCTAATGCATCGAGTGCAGGGCCCTCAGTCTGATGTCGTACCTAGTGGTAGCTGGCTCGAAGTTCACGCTCTGCAGGTCGTTGAGTCGGTAAATCGCTGGCTGCTTCGCCCGCCAGTGCCGATGAACGACTCGACGTCGCCCGGTTCCAGCTCGGCCACCAACGCATGTTCCTTTCGATTTTTAACGTGATTGGACAGTGCGGGTAGATCAGTTGCAGAGCGGATGATCTGTGGGTTTGCTGCAGGGCCCTTGCCCGCCCACCGTCGCGGGACACGCCGCAAGTACGTCCGTGTAGGCTCTTACGCGGCATCCATGCCGCGTAAGGTCCCGCGACGGTGGGCGGGTAAGGGCCAGTCGAGAGTGTCGGTATGCATGGTTGCAAGCAGTGCAGGACGCATTTTTTGATGACAGCGCATCCGATCAGCATTGCAACGCACACCAAATAACAGGCAGGCTTTCAACGAAGCGACCTACAAACTGTCTGGTGCGGTGTCCTCACCGATTGCGGGACCGTGTGGCGGCATGGATGCCGCCACCGAGCCTACACGGACGTACTTGCGGCGTGTCCCGCGAGCGGTGAGGGCACCGCGCCCTCGACTGACTAGGCTCCTGACTTGGAGCGTCATGCTGAAGTCGTTGTACTCAATTCACGTCACTGCCCGTCAGTGCCTAATACCTGCGCCGCATCGACGATATCCACGCCCTGCAGTTGTCCTAGCCAGTTGTCGAACCAGGGCTTGTGCATGGCACCGACCACTGCCAGCACGCGCGCGCCGGGTTGTTCGGCAAAACTGGCGCGCACGTTCGAGACCATGCGCAGGTTGCGGATTTCCCAGCCGGACATGTAGCGGTAGCCAAAGTGCTGCGGCGACCCCTCGCTCAGTGCGGCGCGAAAATCCACTGCGATGGCCAACTGCTGGCTGGCCGGCAGGTTGATCGCACGATAGAGCTCCAGCAATTTGCCTTCGCTGGCCAGTTGGTCTTCGTGCTCACGCATGGCGTTGGCACGCGGTGCGGCCTTGTCCCAGGCCGCCTGGATGGCCTTGCCGTACGCGACAGGGTCGCCCAGGTCCACGTTGTCGCCGGTGTGATCGTCGGCCGGGTAGACGCGTTGCAAGCCGAGCCTTGCGGCCAGTCGCGCCGCGATCTGGTCGCTCTCGTTCGGGCGAGTTTCCATGGCGCGCAGTCGCGTCACCAACGCCGCATCCAGGCCATCGCCGCTGCGCTGTTCGGCCTGCGCAAGCTGCAACCATTGCACCAGCGCAGACGACGGATCGCCGGAAGCCAGAAACAGCGCAGCCAGGTGTCGACGCTGTGCCGATGTGGGCGCGCTCGGCAAGGTGCCGAGCGCTACGCGTACCTGGCCGAGCGCGGTGGGAACATCCAGCCCGGTGGCGCGTGCCGCATCGCTGGTGTCGGGGCAATAGGTCGCACTGTCTTCGGGCAAATAGACTGCAGGATGGCGTCGCATCAGATCGCAGGTTTCTCCCGAAAGATTCTCTACGGTGATGATGGTCGGCTTGTAGGAGGCCAGCCGGTCCATCAACGGTCGCAAGCGCGCCGCACCGATGTCGCTGCCCTTGGGCAACTGCGACAAGTGCACGCTGCCTAGGACCAGCACCTGGGTGCGTGGCGCAGTCATCTCGGCATCCAGCTGCGACAGATCGACCTGCGCGTGTGCGATGCAGGGCGCGATCAAGGCAAACCACAGCCAGTAACGCGCTGAACGTTTTGAGGTCTTGGCCGATTCAGCGCCGGCATTCGAAACACGTGCTGCCGCGCGGGCAATGTGCGGGACGCGAGATAGGTGTGCCTGCATGACGTTCCTTGTTGGCGGTCTGGTCTTGGATGCGCGGCTGGATTGCCAGGATGCGGCCTGCGTGTGTGCAGCAAGTGTGGTTGGCACGGCAGATATCGGCGTGGCCGAAAAGTCACTTGGCCAAATGGCAGGGGAGTCACGAGCAACCGCTGCGCTGTTGTCGCATGCAGCTGCAGCAACCTGTGCAGCCGGCATGACGCGTGGTTTGAGCAGCGCCGTCAACCGCGCGCCGTCGGCCATGCCGGGTCCGGTGCTGGCATCGCATCCGGAAGCCGCCGCTGTCGCGCCAAGGCCGCAGATAACGGACAGGGCATCGCAAAGCAAAACCGCAAGCCGGTCGCTGCGTTGGTTGTATGCAGAGTTCCGCACACGTGCCAGAGACCTGCTACAAGACGCAAGGCACGAAGTCGCGCAGGATGCGGGAGAGATCACTCGAGGGCGCGACGATGGACCGTAGAACCTTTTTGCGTCACGGCATGGCGGCTACTGCAGTTGTCGGCGCTGGTGGCGCGATGGCGACGCCAGCTGCCAGCGCAGCTGCTACTGCATTATCTCCGCCTTCAGCCCCACGTCTGGAAGCACTCCCCTCCGCCGCGCATGTCGGCAGCACGCTGTGCCGCTTTCGGCATCTGCAGCAGGACTGGACCGTCTACGAGCATCTCGACGACCCGCAGGGCCAGCTGACGCTGTGGACCGAGGCTGGCATGCTGCGCCTGGACAAGCGCACCGAGCCGGCCTATCCGGCCGAGGGCAAGCCGTACTTTGGCATGTCGCTGGCCGAGGTGGCGATGGCCGAAGCGGATCTGCTTGCCGACCGCTTGCTGCGCGATGGCGACCCGGACGAGGCGCAGGTGCGCGATGTCGCGCCACCGCCGGCTTCGCTACTCGACCCCAAGGACAATGGCGGGCGCTGGCCGTGGACCACCTTCGTCGGCACGCGCGAGAGCCTGGACACCATGCCGATCCTGCCCAATGGCCGCAGCCGCACCTCGCGGCCGGAGCAGGCGTTTGCCGAGTTGGGCGAAGAGGCGCTGATCAAGCGCCGCGAGGAAGGCATGCTGGGCGGGTGGATGCCTGCAGTGCGCAAGGTCATGCGCCGCCAGGGCGAGGCCGATGCCTGGTACGACGTGCTGGTATTTGCCGACGTGCGTGCCAGCGATCGCTTCGTGGTGCAGACCTGGCATCGCACGATGCATGTGCGCGGCGGCGAGATCGTTGGCGTGCACTACACGCATAGCTATCCCGCGTTCGCACCTGCGCGAAAAGAGGCCACCGCCGAACAGTTCTACGCGGCGTTGATCGATTTCGCCGCGTACTGGCAGCAGGCCCTGGACGGTACGGTGCAGGCGGAGCTGCCCGATGCCAGCTGGAACGATATGGCGCAGTTCGCGTTCGCGCGTGAGCTGGTGGTGCGGCCCGGTGGCGATTACCCCAAGTACGGTGCGGTGGAGCGCGACTACTACGGCAACGAGTACGACGGCTTCCAGGACACCTTCACCAGTTCGTTCTACGCCAACCTGGAGTGGGGCCGCTTCGCGCAGGCTGCGGCGGTGCTGGACAATTATTTCGACGACTTCGTGCAGGGCGATGGCTTGCCGAACATGCGCGGGCCGGAGGTCGGGCAGTTCGGGCTGACGTTGTCGCTGTTGGCGCGCTATCTGCGTTACACCGGCGATGCGGCGCGGCTGCGGCGCCTGTTGCCCAAGATCGCGGCCACTGCACAGGTGCTGTGCGATTTGCACGACCAGGCCCTGGCGTTGCCGCGCAGCGCGCATGGTCATGGCCTGCTGCACGGCTGGAACGAATCCGATGCCTGCCTGTTTCCCGATCCGTCACTGTGGTGGAAACCTTATTACGCCAACAGCGCGCTGACGATTCGCGGTTGGGAAGACATCGCGCAGGTCTGGAGCACGCTCGGTGGCGATGCCGGTCTGGCCAACCAATGGCAGCGCCGTGCCAGACAATTGCGCACGCGCTTGGAAGCCAGCCTGCGTGCCAATGTGCGCCGCGATCTATCGCCGCCGTATGTCGGCCCGTTGCCGGGCACCAACCTGACGTTTCGCCAATCGTTGCTGCAGGAAAAGCCTAGCGAACAGCAATGGCCGCACCGCGCCTACGCTGAATTGCTGCAGGCCGATGTACTGCCTGAGGATCTGGCCAACCTGGTGATCGATTGCCTGCGCGGCCATGGTGGCACCAGCATTGGCGTGGTGGCCAATATCGCGCCGCCGGAGCCGGGTAGCCGCGATCTGCTTGGATTCATTTCCTACGGTTATGCGCAACAGCTGCTGCGGCTGGATCGTATCGAAGAGTATCTGTTGTTCGTCTATGCGCACCGCTACCAGGTGCATACGCGCGGCAGCTGGACTGCGGGCGAAGTCAGCGGCATCACCGGCGGCATGCCGTTGTTCTGCATTCCCGCGCAGATGACCATCCCGCTGCTGCTGCGCTGGATGCTGGTCAGCGACGACAGCGCCGGCGAGCAGCTGTTTCTTGCGCGTGCGCTGCCGCGTGCGTGGTTGGGCAGCGGTGCAGCGGTGGGCATCACCGCAGCGCCGACGCGTTGGGGCAAGGTCACGCTGACGCTGCGTACGGATGTCGATGCGCGCCGTATCGATGCACAGGTGCAACTGCCGGAGCAGGCCCCCAGGCGCACCTGGCTGACCTTGCGTGCACCACAAGGCACGCGGCTGGAGCGCGTGCTTGTGGACGGCAAGCCTGCACACCTGCAAGGCCCACATGCAGATTGCGTGGCGTTGTCTGGCAGCGCTGCCGTGGTGAGAGTGCAGGCGTGGTACGTGTGACGCACCACCGGCGCGATGACCGTGCCAGCCCTGTCGCGTCACCGTGATCGCCATCGACCACGGAGGCCTTCGCAGGCCGTTGTGTGCAGGCCGCTTCGGACGTGCACTCCATTGCCAATGCACTTCCTCTCATCTCGACGTGCACGACGCGCAGCCAATGACCACGCCATCTCCGCGGATAAACGTATGAAGCCACTCCTGCATCAGACCTCTTGGTGGCACTTCGTCGCTGCATGCTGCCTGAGCGTCGCACTCTGGACGCTCTCGGCAAGCGCGGCGGCTGCCTCGCTGTCGTCCACGCCGACACCGACGCAGTACGCGCAGGCGATCAACCTGTCCGATCACTACGCGTCGCTGGTCGATAAACAACCGACAGCGCCGATATGGATCGATGCAGGGCACTTTCTGTATCGGCGCGGCGTTGCACGCACCAACCAGGCGCCGGCCATCGAGTACCACCTGGTGGATGCCGCCAGTGGCCGCAATACGCTGGCCTTCGATCATGCGCGACTGGCGGTGGCATTGACGCAGGCCGGTGCGCAGAATATCGATGCAACGCAACTGCAGCTGGAGGACCCCACGCTGCAACAGCAGCGCCTGGGCTTTCAGCTGGCGAAGCTGGGCTGGCAGTGCGATCTGGCGCGCTACCGCTGCGAACATGTGCCCGAGCGCGATGTGCCGGCCGAGACGATGGACATGCGTCTGCCGTTCAAGCAGGGCGAACGCGAGGCCAAGGTGTCGCCGGATGGCCGCTGGCGCGCCTGGGTGGAGCAAGCCAATCTGGTCATCGCCCCGGTGGGCGGTGGCGAGCGCAGCGTGCTCAGTCGTGATGGTCGTGCCGATGATTACTACGCGCTCGACAGCATCCAGTGGTCGCCGGATTCGCAGCATCTGGCCGCGTATCGGGTCAAGGCGCCGCCGCCGCGCATGGTCTATTACATCGAATCGGCACCGGCCGATCAGGTGCAACCCAAGTTGCACCAACAGGTCTATCCCAAGCCCGGCGATGTGTTGCCGGTGATGCAGCCGGTGTTGTTCGACATCGCCACGCGCGCGGCGCATCCGGTGGCGATGACCTTGCTGCCCAATGCCTTCAGCTTGAGCGAGATGGTCTGGTGGAAGGACAGCCGCGGCTTCACCTTCGAATACAACGCGCGCGGCCATCAGCTGTATCGGGTCATCGAAGTGGACGCACGCACGGCCACCGCGCGCACCTTGATCGAAGAGACCTCGCCCACCTTCATCGAATACTCCGAACTCAGTGGCGACCACGAGAACGGCGGCAAGCACGCGCGGCGCGATCTGGCCGATGGCAGGCAGATTCTGTGGGCCTCCGAGCGCGATGGTTGGGAGCATGTGTATCTGTACGACGGCCGCAGCGGCGAGGTGATTCGCCAGGTCACCCGCGGCGATTGGGTAGTACGCAAGCTAGATTACCTCGACGAGGCCGCAGGGCAGCTGTATTTCACCGCCTCCGGCATGCAGCCCGGCGAAGACCCGTATTACCGCCACGCCTATCGCATCGGCCTGGACGGCAGCGGGCTCACTGCGTTGACGCCAACTGCCGCCGACCATCAGGTCAGTTACTCGCCGGATGGAAAGTGGTTGCTGGACCTCTATTCGCGCGTGGATCTTGGACCGGTGCTGGAGTTGCGGCGCAGCGTCGATGGCAGCCTGGCGCGCACGGTGGAGCGCACCGATCTGAGTCGTCTACAGGCCGCTGGCTGGCAGCCGCCGCTGCCGTTCCATACCACCGGGCGCGATGGCAGGACCGAGATCTGGGGTGTGATCCAGCGCCCGCAGCAACTGAATCCGCAGCAGCGCTACCGCGTGATCGAATACATTTACGCCGGCCCGCAGGGCTCGTTCGTGCCGAAGAGTTTCACCACGCGCGTGTCGGCGCTGACGGGGCTGGGCTTTGCGGTCGCTGCGATCGATGGCATGGGCACCAACAATCGCGCGCGCGCCTTCCACGATGTGGCCTGGCGCAATCTCAAGGATGCCGGCTTGCCGGATCGTATCGCCTGGCATAAGGCCGCCGCCGCGCAATATCCGTGGTACGACATCGCCGGCGGTGTCGGTGTGTACGGCACCTCGGCAGGTGGCCAGAACGCGCTGGGCGCGCTGCTGTTTCATCCGGAATTCTATGTGGCGGGCGTGGCCAACTCCGGCTGCCACGACAACCGCATGGACAAGATCTGGTGGAACGAACAATGGATGGGCTGGCCGGTGGGGCCATGGTACGCCGAGTCGTCGAACGTGGAAAACGCAGCACGGCTGCAAGGCCATCTGCTGCTGGTCACCGGCGACATGGACATGAATGTCGACCCGGCCAGCACCTTCCAGGTGGCCGACCGCCTGATCAAGGCCGGCAAGGATTTCGATCTGCTGGTGGTGCCTGGCGGCGATCACGGTGCCGGTGGCGATTACGGCAAGCGCCGTCTGCTGGATTTCTTCATGCGCTGGATGCAGCAATCGCCAACGCCGGAATGGAATCGCAACCCGGCAACGCCGACGACGCAGGCACCGTGATGGATGAGGGTTGCGTGCCACGGCACGCTGCCTGATCGCGCACTGTGTGCCCTGGTGGAGCGAGCAATGCGCGCAGGAGAACGCACATTGTTCGCTGTGATTTTTGCCGGCGCGCCCAAACATCAGTACAGGTAGTGACAAGCGATACGTCAACGCAGCTGCTTCGAAAACTGCCGCGTCACGGCACGCCCAGCTGCGGACTGGACTGCCAACACAACGCCAACCGATGATCGTTCAGATGCGAACCATGCTGTTTTCCGCATGCGTGGTCGCCAAATGCGACAAGACGTGGCGCGTGCGCACAGGCACATTGTGACCAGCTGATGAAACTGGAGCGCATGGGCGACTCCAGTGCGGAATGACCTCTTTAGACAACGCGCGTCGTTGCGTGGCCTCTGCTGGTCGCGCGCAGCGCAGGTTGTCTGCGTGTCCACGGTATGGCCGTCGTCAAAGAGGTCGCTGCGACGCGCCGCTGCCACTTGTCTCCACCCGCGCTGGTGCACGCCGGCACGGGCGTGTGTTGCCCGCCATTTGTCTGTCGTTTGAATCAGGAGCTCCGCATGCCGATGTTGCTGTTGCCTTTCTCACGCACCACCGTGGCCAGTGTGCGGCCCGTGCCGAGCATGCTTGCCAGCGCGCTGGTACTGGCACTTTCCGCAACTGCGGCGACTCCAGTGGCTGCGCAGCAGGCAGGCAGCACGAGCGATGCGCCGCAAACGCTCGATAGCGTGGTCGTCACCGGATCGCGCCTGCGCCGCGTGGATACCGAAACCGCCAATCCGGTGATCACCGTCAGCCAGGAACAGATAGCCGCCACCGGCAAGGCCACTGTTGGCGATCTGCTGCAGGAGCTGCCATCCATTGCCGGCAACGCCACCAACCCGTATACCAACAACGGCGGCGGCACCGGCGCCTCGGCGATTTCGCTGCGCGGCTTGGGCGATAAGCGCACGCTGGTGCTGGTCAACGGTATCCGGCTCGCCTACAACGACGTCAATGCGATTCCGGCCAGCATGATCGAGCGCATCGAAGTGCTCAGCAATGGCGCCTCTGCGGTGTATGGCTCCGATGCCATCGGTGGTGTGGTCAATTTCATCCTGCGCAGCCAGTTCGACGGCGTGCAGTTCAGCAGCGACTTCGGCACCAGCAGCGAGGGCGATGGCAACCGACGCAACTTTGCCTTGACCACCGGCAAGACCTGGGAACGCGGCAGCCTGATCGGCGGCCTGTCGTACCACAATATCGACCCGGTCTCGGCAGCGGCGCGCGACTATTCCAAGGACGCGCTTGCATTGACCGATGGGCAACCGGTGAAGCAGGGCTCGTCCGCCACGCCGACCGGCACGGCCAATTTCAACGATGGCTCGGAACAATCGAATCAACTCGCGCAGGCCAACGGCTGCGGACGCGTCACCCTCAACAGCGGCGTCACCGGCCGCGCCGGTCCGGGCGATTTCTACTGCTACAACGCCAGTGCCGACTCCTACAACTACCAACCCTTCAATCTGCTGCAGACCCCGCAAAAGCGCACCAACGCCTTTTTGTTAGGCACTTATCGCTTTACCGACAATGTAGAAGGCTACGTCAACACCTGGTTCAGTAAAACCGAATCGGCCTCGATCATTGCGCCGATTCCGATCTTCTCCAACGGCGACAACATCCTGGTGTCGTCGCAGAGTTACTACAACCCGTTCGGGGTGAACTTCGGCACCGATCGCAGCACCGGCACCTCCTACAACGACCTCAACACGCGCGCCACCGTGCTGGGCAATCGCAGCTATCAATACAACACCTACAACTTCCAGATCAGCCCCGGGTTGCGCGGCCGCTTCGGCGACAGCTCCTGGCAGTGGGACGCCAACTTCAATTATGGCAAGGTCAAACAGAAGTCGATCAACAACGGTTTTCTCGACTACGCAACGTTCAATCAGGCGATCGGCCCCTCGTTCCTGGATGGCGATGGTGTGCTCAAGTGTGGCAGTGCGGGCGCGGCGGTTGCCGGCTGTACTCCGCTGAATTTCTTCAACCTCAACGACAGCAGCAACCTCAACACCCTGCAGGGCATGGTGGTCAATCCGATCGTGACCAGCGTCTACACCGTCAAGCAATTCGAGGCCAATGCCAACGGTTCGCTGTTCGATTTGCCGGCCGGCACCGTCAGCTTGGCAAGCGGCATCTCCTATCGCAAGGAGCGCTCGACCACCGCCTCCGATGCGCTGTGGACTGGCGATGAAGACGGCCTGTGCGGTGTGATCGAGTTCTGCGCATCCACCTTGAGCGGCAGTTTCGACGTCAAGGAAGCCTATGCCGAAGCCCTGTTCCCGCTGCTCAAGGACCTGCCCGGCATCAACGCGTTGAACATCACGCTGGGCACGCGTTTTTCCGACTTCAGTTCGGTCGGTAGCAAGACCAATAGCAAGGTGTCGCTGGAATATCGCCCGATCGAAAATCTGTTGCTGCGCGGCACTGTTTCGCAGGTGTTCCGCGCGCCCAACATCAACGAGTTGTATGCCGGCGTGGCCGGCGATGCGGCCACCGTCAACGACCCGTGCAACGGTTACACCGGCGGCAACAGCGTGGCCTGCGCGAACGTGCCGACCAACGGCAGCTATCAGCAATCCGATGGTCAGGTGTCGGGCAAGGTGTCCGGCGCGGTGGTGGCCGGTTATCAACTCAAGCCGGAAACCGGCAAGTCCTACGATGTGGGGCTGGTCTACGACCCGCATTGGATCGATGGCCTGTCGCTGAGCGCGGACTGGTGGCGCATCGATCTGGAAGACACCATCACCACCGTGTCGGCGCAGACCGTACTCAATCAATGCTTCGCCAACTCGGCCAGTTCCTTCTGCGCGCTGATCCATCGCAACGGCAACGGCACCATCAATTACATCGCCGAGCCCACCGTCAACCTGGGCAAGCTCTGGGCCAAGGGCATCGATTTCAATCTGACCTATCGCCTGCCATCCACGCCTTGGGGCAATTTCACTGCAGGGCTCAATGGCACCTATCTCACCCGTTACGACGTGCTGCCCGATACCACCGATCCCAGCTCGGTCACCATCCACAACGTGGGCCGCTACACCCAGGCCTACGGCAATTTCCCGCGCTGGCGTGCGTTGGGGACAGTGAACTGGGCGTTGGACGATTGGAGCGCCACCTGGCGCATCCGTTATGTGGGCAATACCGCCATCGGTAATTCGGATCCGGACCAGAGCCTGTCGGCCGATTCCAGCGAGCCGACGGTGGTGCGCAAGATCGGCACCTACGTCTACAACAACCTGCAGCTCGGTTATAACGTGGAGCCCTGGCATACGCGCTTTGAAGTGGGCGTGGACAATATCGCCGACAAGCAACCACCGTTGTATTACTCCAACAACGTGGGCAATGCGAACACCGATGTAGCGACCTACGATCTGCTTGGCCGGTTTTATTGGGCGCGTGCGACAGTGAAGTTTTGATCGCCGCCGTGGCGTCGCTGCCGTTTCAGTGCACCGGTGCGCGCCACCCGATCCGGTCGGGCGCGCGCAGGCGGTACCACGCAATCGCTTCTCTGGCGGCTTCGCCAGTGTGGGTTGTAACGGCGCGCGCAGTCTGCGCGCACCGACAGTAGCTAAGCTGATCCTATGACCGATGTCTTCGTTACCGAGCACGCCACCGACCACGCGCTGAGCGTGTCGCGGCGGCGCTTTCTGGCCTGGAGCAGTCTGGCGGTTGCTGCGGGTTTTCTGCGATTTCCAGCGCAGGCCAGCGCCGCACAACCGGGCAGTATCCGCGCGGTACCGTTGGCGCAGGTCAGGCTGACCCCGTCGCTGTTTCTGGATGCGCTGCACGCCAATCGACGCTATCTGATGCGGCTGGAGCCGGACCGGCTGCTACACAATTTCGTGCTGTACGCCGGCCTCGACCCCAAGGCGCCAGCGTATGGCGGCTGGGAAGCGGACACCATCGCCGGGCATACGCTGGGGCACTATCTCAGCGCATTGGCCTTGATGCATGCGCAGACCGGCGATGCGCAATGCCGCACGCGTGCAAGTTATCTGGTTGCAGAACTCGCCCGCTGCCAGGCGCATGCCGGCGATGGCTACGTGGCCGGATTCACGCGCAAGAACGCCGCGGGCAAGATCGAAAGCGGCCGCGCCGTCTTCGATGAACTGAAGAAAGGCAAGATCGACCCGGCGCCGTTCTATCTCAACGGCAGTTGGGCACCGCTGTACACTTGGCACAAGTTGTTCGCCGGCCTGCTCGACGTGCATGCGCATTGCGACAACGCGCAGGCGCTGCAGGTCGCGGTGGGCCTGGCTGGCTATCTGCAAGCGGTGTTTTCCGCACTCGACGATGCGCAGCTGCAGAAGGTGCTGTCGTGCGAATTCGGTGGCCTCAACGAATCCTTCGTCGAGCTGCATGTGCGCACCGGCGATGCGCAATGGTTGGCACTGGCGCAGCGCCTGCATCATCACGCCGTGCTCGATCCGCTGATCGCCCAGCGCGACGAACTGGTGCACCAGCATTCCAACACCAACATCCCCAAGCTGATTGGCCTGGCACGCGAATACGAAGTGACCGGCGATGCCGCCTCGGGCGCGGCGGCGCGCTTCTTCTGGCACACCGTCACCGATCACCACACCTACGTGATCGGCGGCAACGGCGACCGCGAATATTTCCAGCAGCCCGACAGCACTTCGAAGTTTCTCACCGAGCAGACCTGCGAGCACTGCGCCAGCTACAACATGCTCAAGCTCACCCGCCATCTGTACCAGTGGGGTCCGCAAGCCGAGTTTTTCGACTACTACGAGCGCACGCTGCTCAACCACGTGATGGCGCAGCAGCATCCGCGCACCGGCATGTTCACCTACATGACACCGATGCTGGCCGGCGAAGCGCGCGGCTGGTCGTCGCCGTTCGACGATTTCTGGTGCTGCGTCGGCAGCGGCATGGAGGCGCATGCCCAGTTTGGCGATTCCATCTATTGGCAGGACGGGCAGGGCGTTTACGTCAACCTCTACGTGCCCTCCAGCGTGCGCGATGCCGCCGGGCTGGACATGACCCTGCACAGCGCGATGCCGGAGCAGGGCAGCGCATCGCTCCGCGTCGATGCTGCGCCGGCAGAGCAGCGCACGCTCGCGCTACGCGTGCCCGGCTGGGCGCAATCGCCGATGCTTCAGCTTAATGGTCAGCCTATCGATGCCCCCGTCAGTGAAGGCTACCTGCGCATTGCCCGCGTCTGGCGCGCTGGCGACACGCTCGGCTTGTCGTTCGAAATGCCACTGCGGCTGGAAGCCACACCCGACGACCCGGCCTGGGTCTCGCTGCTGCGCGGGCCGCTGGTACTGGCGGCCGACCTGGGCGATGCGGCAAAACCCTGGTCGGGCAAGACCCCGGCATTGATCGGCGGCGATGAGGTCTTGCAGCGCCTGCAGCCGGTGGCTGGCCAGACCGCGTTCGACTACAGCGATGGCGTACAGCACTGGCGGTTCTCCCCGTTCTACGCCCAATTCGATCGCCGCAGCGCGCTCTATCTGGAACACCGTGATACCGCCGCATGGCAGCAGCGCCAGACTGAGCAGGCCGCAGCAGAAGCAAAACAACACGCGCTCGACACACGCGCACTGGATCGCATCGCCCTGGGCGATGACGCGTCCGAGAAAGCCCACGGCCTGCAGAGCGAAAGCTCCTACGCGCTCAGCTACCGCCGCCGCGCCGGCCGCGATGCCCGCACCGGCGGCTTCATCGCCTTCACCCTGCGCAACACCGCGCAGGCCCGCATCCTGCGCCTGCGCTACTGGGGCGACGAAACCCGCCGCCGCTTCCGCATCCTCGCCGACGGCGAACTCATCGCCAACGAACGCCTGGACGGCAACCGCGGCCTGGATTTCATCGATGTGGATTACGCCTTGCCGGCAGCGGTCGCCGGACGCGCCACCCTGCAGATCCGCATCGAACCGGAAACCGGCTACTCGGCCGGGCCAGCATTCGGGTGTTGGGTGCTGGAATCGGCGTAAGCGCCGGCCGCCACAGCTTCAATGACGTTGCCTGCGCTTTGGCCGGGCCGCGCACCATGCGCGCAGGCTTCGGGCGCACCTGGCCATGATTCCGACAACGAAGGTTCGGTACCAAAGCCCCCCCGATGATCTTGTGTCTGTTGCCACCTTCGGCAGGACTGTCGCCATCCTCCCTTCCGCGTGACGCGTTCCGGAGGAGTGCGAGCCGTTGTCGGATCGATTGGTGTCGGACACCGCTGTCGCGGCTCTTCCAACAGTCGCCATGAGAGAGGCGCAAAAAAAGACCGGCGCATGCGCCGGTCTTGGTGTATCACACGTGTGTCGTAGGCCTTACGCAGACAACTCCAGCAGCAACTTGTTCAACCGCTTCACATACCCGGCCGGGTCCTTGAGACTATCGCCCGCCGCCAACGCAGCCTGGTCGAATAGCACCCGGCTCAAATCGCCGAAGCGGTCCATATCCTGTTCCGCATCCAGCTTTTCGATCAGCGGGTGGGCGGGGTTGAATTCGAACACCGGCTTGGTTTCCGGCACGGCCTGGCCGCTGGCTTCCAGCAGTTGACGCATCTGCAGGCCCAGGTCGCCCTGGCCGATGGCGAGGATGGCCGGGGAATCGGTCAGGCGGTGCGAGACGCGGACTTCGGCCACGTCATCGCCCAGGGCTGCCTTGATGCGCGAGGCCAGGCCTTCCTTGGATTTGGCGACTTCTTCCTGGGCCTTCTTGTCTTCTTCCGAATCCAGCTTGCCCAGGTCCAAATCGCCGCGTGCCACGTCCACGAACGACTTGCCGTCGAACTCGGTGAGGTAGCTCATCAGCCACTCGTCGATGCGGTCGGTGAGCAGCAGCACTTCGATGCCCTTCTTGCGGAACACTTCCAGATGCGGGCTGTCCTTGATCTGCGCGTAGCTTTCGCCGGTGAGGTAATACAGCTTGTCCTGGCCCTCGGCCAGGCGGCTCACGTAATCGGCCAGGCCCACGCTCTGCGCGCCAGTGGTGTCGTGCGTGGAAGAGAAGCGCAGCAGGCCGGCGATCTTTTCGCGGTTGGCATAATCTTCGGCAGGGCCTTCCTTCAGCGCCTGGCCGAAGTTGCGCCAGAACGTCACATACTCTTCGGGCTTGTCCTTGGCCAGTTTTTCCAGCATGTCCAGCGCACGCTTGGTCAGCGCGGACTTCATCGAGTCCACCACCGGGCCGGATTGCAGGATCTCGCGCGACACATTGAGCGACAGGTCGGACGAATCCACCACGCCCTTGATGAAACGCAGGTACAGCGGCAGGAACTGCTCGGCCTGATCCAGCACGAACACGCGCTGCACGTACAACTTCAGGCCCTTGGCCGAATCGCGGTGGTACAGGTCGAACGGCGCACGCCCGGGCACGAACAGCAGCGAGGTGTAATCCAGCTTGCCTTCGACCTTGTTGTGGCTCCACGCCAGCGGGTTGCCCGCATCGTGCGCAACGTGCTTATAGAACTCCTGGTATTCCTGCTCGCTGATCTCGCTCTTGGGGCGCGTCCACAGCGCGCTGGCGCGGTTGACCGCTTCCCATTGCGGCTCAGCCGGCGCGTCGGCTTCTTCGCCGTGATGCTCCTTGCGCATTTCGATCGGCAGACCGATGTGGTCGGAGTACTTCTTGAGGATGCCGCGCAGCGTCCAGCCGTCGGCGAAGCTGTCTTCGCCTTCCTTCAGGTGCAGCACGATGCGGGTGCCGCGCTCGGGCTTGTCGATGCTGGCGATTTCGAACTCGCCTTCGCCACGTGAGGACCAGTGCACGCCCTCGTTGGCGGGCAGGCCGGCGCGACGCGAATACACATCGACCTGGTCGGCGACGATGAAGGCGCTGTAGAAGCCCACGCCGAACTGGCCGATCAGGTTGGCGTCCTTCTTCTGGTCGCCGCTCAGGTGCTTGAGGAAGTCGGCAGTGCCGGACTTGGCGATCGTGCCCAAATGCGAGACCGCATCCTCGCGGCTCATGCCGATGCCGTTGTCGTCGATGGTGACGGTGCGCGCGTCCTTGTCGTAGTCCACGCGAATGCGCAACTCGCCGCCGCCTTCCAGCAGTTCCGGCTTCACCAGTGCCTCGAAACGCAGCTTGTCGGCGGCGTCGGCGGCATTGGACACCAGCTCGCGCAGGAAGATTTCCTTGTTCGAGTACAACGAATGGATCATCAGCTGCAGCAGCTGCTTGACCTCGGTCTGGAAGCCAAGGGTCTGCTTGTCGGTATCAACGGTCATTGGGGTCGTGCTCCGTGGTGGTCCAGGCCGCAGTGCGGCCGATGGCCTGGGGGATGAGGTCGCACGGGGATTTTTTCAAGGCAAGCCGGTGGATCCGGCAATGTCGGCGCACTGCGACAGCCGCGGCGCCAGCGCCGGGCAGCGCTATCATGGCGGCCCCGTTTGCCTTGCCTTGCTCCATGCCGCCACGCGTCCTGCCACTCTCCCGCGCTTGTTGTCCTTCATCAGGAACGCTGCTATGAGCCGTCCCGCACGGCCGGCGCCGCGTGGCGCGGAAGGGCAGGTGCGCATCGTCGGCGGGCGCTGGCGCAACACCAAGCTGGCGGTGCCGGATCTGCCGGGCCTGCGCCCGAGCAGCGACCGGGTCCGCGAAACGGTATTCAACTGGCTGATGCCGCGCCTGCCTGGTGCGCGCGTGTTGGACCTGTTCGCCGGTTCCGGCGCGCTGGGCCTGGAAGCGGTGTCGCGCGGCGCTGCACATGCGACCCTGATCGAGCGCGACCCTGGCCTGGTGCAGCGGCTGCGCGAGCATGTGACCAGGCTGGATGCGGCCGATCAGGTACAGGTGCTGCAGGAAGATGCACTGCGCTGGCTGGAGCGCGCACCCGCCGCGCAGGCCAGCATCGTGTTCGTCGACCCGCCGTTTGCCGCCGGCCTGTGGCCGAGCGTGCTGGAACGCCTGCCCGCGCACCTCACACCGGATGCCTGGCTGTATCTGGAAGGCCCGGCCGAACTGCCGCCGCAGGTACCGGCCGGCTGGCATCTGCACCGCGAAGGCGCCACCCAGCAGGTACGCTATGCGCTGTACCGCCGGGCCGCTGCTACACTGAACAGCGACCCGACCCCGGTAGTTTCCGTATGAGCGTGGCCAACAGCCGCACCGCCGTCTATCCCGGTACCTTCGACCCGATCACCAACGGTCATATCGACCTGGTGAATCGCGCCGCGCCGTTGTTTGAGCGGGTGGTGGTCGGTGTTGCCTACAGTCCGTCCAAGGGGCCGGCGCTGCCGCTGGAGCGCCGCGTCGAGCTCGCCCAGGAAGCCTTGGCCGCACATGCCAATGTGGAAGTGCGCGGCTTCGATACGCTGCTGGCGCATTTCGTGCGCGACATGGGTGCCGGTGTGCTGCTGCGCGGTCTGCGCGCGGTGTCCGACTTCGAATACGAATTCCAGATGGCCAGCATGAACCGCCATCTGATACCGGAGGTGGAGACGCTGTTTCTCACCCCGGCCGAGCAATACAGCTTCATCTCGTCCTCGCTGGTGCGCGAAATCGCGCGGCTGGGCGGGGACGTGTCCGGTTTCGTTCCGGCTTCGGTCGTCGAGGCCTTGCGGCAGGTACGCGAGTCCCGCGCGCAGGCCTGATTCTCTAGCAGTCACATCACCACATGCTTTTCAAAGGGAGGAGTTTCATGAAACACACAATGCGCGCGCTGGTGCTCGCTTCGATCGCCGCTCTGGCCGTCACCGCCTGCAAGAAGGAAGAGCCGGCGCCAACCGCTGCTGCCGCCCCGGCTGTGCTGACCGCACCGGCCAAGGACGACAACGCCGGCTGGAAGAAGTACCTGCAGGAAGTGGTTGGCCAGAACCTGGGTGCCACCACCAACAGCCCGTTCCTGTATTACTTGCCGCCGGAGTCCGATGCCGAGTTCGCCGGCAGCTACGAGCGTCAGCTGGAAAGCGTCAAGACCGCGCTCGCCCGTGGCGTGCAGCCGGGCAACATGCTGGCCTTCGGGTCGTCGGCCTCGACCAAGATGGCCGATCTGATCGACGCCGCGTTCAAGGACGTGCCGGCCGATTCGATGAAGGGCGTGCGCGTGTTGTTCATCGGCAATGCGGCCGAGAATGCGCGCGTGCAGACCATCGTCCAGCCCAAGGGCGTGGAATACACCTTCGTTGAAGCCAAGTAATGCCGTACCAGGCCGGACGCGCGGGAGGGCGCATCCGGCCGCAGCATGCGGATCCAGCCGCATGCTGCTGAATTCGCATGCCACCGGAGCCGGCCCTGTCAGGCCGGTCTCCGACAGCGCCCACGGCGTTGTCCCCTGGTTGATCCGCGCCATGTGCGCCCGCCTGCAGCAGTACGTTGCGTTCCAGCGCCTGCGGTTGAATCGCGCTGCCTCGCATCGCATGGTGTTGCCGATATGTCGCTGAAAATCAACGAGCTCTGCGTCAACTGCGATGTCTGCGAGCCGGCGTGCCCGAATCAGGCCATCTCGATGGGCGAAACCATCTACGTCATCGACCCGGCACGCTGCACCGAGTGCGTGGGCCATTTCGACGAGGCGCAATGCGTGGTGGTGTGCCCGGTCGAATGCATCGACCCGGATCCGGCCATCCCGGAAACCCATGATCAATTGCTCGCCAAGCTCATGCAGCTGCAGCGCGATCACCCCGAACTGTACGAACAGGAGCCTCCCGCCCCGTGAGCATTTTTTCCCGACATTTCTCTGCGCGCGGCCTGTTGCTGCTGGCCTTCGTGCTGGCACCGCCGGCGTGGTCTGCCGATGGCAGCAGACCTGCGGCGGCTGCGACCTCGCCGGTGGCGGCGCATCCGCCGGGCGCGGCGATTGCCAGCGGACACACCTTGGCCACCGATGCCGGCCTGCAGATCCTGCGCGAAGGCGGCAATGCCTTCGATGCGGCCATCGCGGTGTCGTCCACGCTGGCGGTGGTCGAGCCGATCAGCTCGGGCCTGGGCGGCGGTGGCTTCTTCCTGCTGCACGATGCCAAGACCGGCAAGGACGTGATGCTGGACGCGCGCGAGACCGCGCCCGAGTCGGCCAGCGAGGCGCAGTTTCTCGACAAGAAAGGCGAGCTGGATCGCGACCGTTCGGTCAACGGCCCGTGGTCGGCCGGTATTCCCGGGCTGCCCGCCGCGCTGGTGGAACTGGCCTCCAAACACGGCCGGCTGCCACTGAAGCAATCGCTGGCACCGTCGATCCGCATCGCCACCGAGGGCTTCCCCGTGTACGCGCGCATGGCCAAGGGCTATGCTTCGCGGCGCGAAGTGATGGAGCGTTACCCCGGCACGCGCGAGGTGTATCTGCGCGGCGGCAAGCCCATTGCCGAAGGCGACATCTTCAAGCAGCCCGAGCTCGCACATACGTTGAAGCTGCTTGGCGACAAGGGCTTCGATGGCTTCTACAAGGGCGAAACCGCCAAGAAACTGCTGGCTGGCGTCAAGCAGGCCGGTGGGCAGTGGAAGGCCGCCGAGCTGTCCGGATATCGGGTGAAGGAGCGCACGCCGATCCAGTTCGATTACCGCGGCTGGAAGATCACCACCGCGCCGCCGCCGTCCTCCGGCGGGATTGCACTCGCTGCGATGCTGCAGATTCTGGAAGGCTGGGATCTGGACAAGCTAGACGACGCGCACCGCACCCATCTGGTGGTGGAAGCGATGCGCCGCGCCTACCGCGACCGCACCTTTTTCCTGGGCGACCCGGACTTTGTCGCCGTGCCGCAGCGCGTGCTGACCAGCAAGGATTACGCGCAGGGCCTGCGTGCCACGATCAACCCGGAGAAGGCCACGCCCAGCGATCTGCTGTCGGGCAATCCCACCCCGCTGGAAGACGACGAGACCACGCATTTCTCCATCATCGACAGCGAAGGCAACCGCGTCGGCGCCACCCAGACCGTCAACCTGCTGTACGGCTCCGGCCTGATCCCCAAGGGCACCGGCGTGCTGCTCAACGACGAGATGGACGACTTCGCGCTCAAGCCGGGCACGCCGAACGCCTTCGGCGTGATGGGCTATGCCGCCAACGCGCCCAAGCCGGGCAAGCGCATGCTCAGCTCGATGACGCCGACCTTCATGGAATCGGCCGACAAGGTTGCGGTGATCGGCACTCCGGGCGGCAGCCGCATCATCACCATGGTGCTGCTCGGCATCCTGGGCTACGACGCCGGCCTGGACGCGCAGCAGGTCAGCGCCTTGCCGCGTTATCACCACCAGTGGTTGCCGGACGTGATCGAGGCCGAGAGCAACGCGTTCTCGCCGCAGACCGCCAAGGCGCTGCAAGCGATGGGCCACGCGCTCAAGCTACCCGGCGACACCGCCGCCGGCGGCCGCGGTTCCAGCCACGTGTGGGGCAATCTGCAGACCGTGGAGTGGGACAAGCGCAGCAACGTGCTCAGCGGCGGCAGCGACCCGCGTAATCCGGTGGGCAAGGCGCAAGTGCAGCTGGCGACGCCGACGCGTTGAGTGCGGCCATGTCCTGTACTCGCATTGCGAAGGACGCAATACGCACGTCGGTGCCTGCAGAGTGGCGCTGGGTGGGCCACGGCCCACCCTGCGCTGCCCGCAACAGCTTGCAGCGGCGCATGCGCCAACACTGGCGCGATCGCCGCATGCGATCAGTTGAGCTTGAAGTAGGTTCCGTTGTGCTGTGCGTCGTAGCAGGTGGCGCCTTGCAGACGTTTGTCGTTGGTGTTGCCGGGTGACTGTGGATAGACATGGCACGCCAGATACGGAGCCGGGTTGCCGGTGAAACGGAGCGTGAAGTGTTGCTTGCCATCGGTCGCACTGGTGTGGACCCCGCCATTGGCCAGGATCGTGACCTCGCACGTGGCCTGCGGCGCGGTTTCGCACTGGTGCAATAGCGTCTGCAACGGTCCTGTGATGTTGGCGTACATGCCGGAGATCCAACTGTTGAGGGTCTGGTTGGCATTGGCGTTCCATTGCTTGGTCGCCAGCGCGGTCTGACTCAGGGTCAGCAGACCCATCGACAGCATTGCGGCGAGGCATCTCCCCATGCGCGGACGCCGCCGCATGCTGCACGGCCTCGAGCCAGTGCGGGTGGAATGGGAGAGGCGTGTGATCGGCTGGGTAGTCATCTGTGATCCTTGGATGATGAGGAAGGCCATGCCCTGGCTACTCGGGATGGCGAGTGCGCGGTAGGTCGATGCGGTGCGGTGATACATGGCATCGCCGCACCGCCAAGGTAGGTCGATGCTGCTGGAAAGAATTGGCGGAAACGACGGCAATTGCCGGGCTTTCAACGTGAAGTCGCTGCCTGCGGTGAGCGGTTTGCAGTGTTTCCGCGAAAGGGCCGACCAACCCGGTGGAATTGCTGATATCGCACTGCGCGCATCGGCAGCCGGTCGCAGAATCGGAGCAGATCGCGGCCTGCACTGCGGTAGGGTGATGGTGCGTGGCTGGGCAACCGATGGCACGCCCCGGCCAATGTCGGCAAGGTGTGCTTGTCGCTGCTATGCAATGCCGCCACCATTGGGGCATGAAGCCTTTCCACGCCATCCCGACCGTCGTTCTCGTGCTTGCTTCTGCAGGCTGTTCCGCCCAGGCCGCGGATGATCCTTCCGTTGGCCGCATCCACGTCAATCAGCTCGGCTATCTACCCGGTTCGTCCAAGCTTGCTGTCGTCGGGTTGCCGCAAGACGCGGTAGCCGGCTCGGACCGCTTCACAGTCGAAGATGCGCAGGGCCGCCGCTTGCTGGAGGGCAAGCTGCAAGCCGCCGCGCCATGGTCGCCGGCCGGCCAGCAGGCACGGGTGGTGGATTTTTCCAGCGTACGCACGCCGGGCACGTATCGATTGAACATCGACGGGCTGCCGGCGTCCGATCCATTCCCGATTGCAGCCGGCGCGTATCAGCCAGTGCTCGATGCATCGCTGAAAGCGTTCTATTTCAACCGCGCCAGCACTGCGCTGCCGGCGCAGTTTGCCGGGCGCTATGCGCGTGCGGCCGGGCACCCGGATACGCAGGTGCGGATCCACCCTTCCGCGGCATCGGCCACGCGTCCGGCCGACAGCGTGATCAGTGCGCCCAAGGGCTGGTACGACGCCGGTGACTACAACAAGTACATCGTCAACTCCGGCATCAGCACCTACACCTTGCTGGCGGCCTACGAGCAGTATCCGGCGCTGTTCAAGGCACAGGCCCTGACCATCCCCGACGACGCACCCGGCGTGCCCGGCATCCTGCAGGAGACCCGGTGGAATCTGGAGTGGATGCTGGCCATGCAGGACCCGGCCGATGGCGGCGTGTACCACAAGCTCACCGACAAGCAGTTCGATGGGTTGGTGATGCCCGAGCAGGCCAAGCAACAACGCTATGTGGTCATGAAGGCCACTGCGGCCACACTGGATTTCGCTGCGGTGATGGCGGCGGCCAGCCGCGTCTATGCACCGTTCGACAAGCAGTATCCCGGCGCATCGGCGCGTATGTTGAAAGCCGCGCGCAGTGCCTGGGCGTGGGCGCAGCAGCATCCGGATGTGATCTATCGTCAGCCCGACGACGTGCGCACCGGCGGCTACGACGACGCGCAGGTGGGCGATGAATTCGCCTGGGCTGCGGCGGAGTTGTATGTGACCACGCGCGAGGATGGCTTCTACGATGCGATGATCGCGCGCAATGTGCCGGCCAGCGTGCCGGGCTGGAGCAATGTCGGCGGACTGGCGTGGATGTCGCTGGCCGAGCATCGCGACCAGCTCACCCCGCATGCCGACCGTGCACGCATCGCGCGTGAGATCACCGGTCTGGCGCAGCGTCTTGCCGATGAATGGCAGTCCTCACCATGGCGTTTGGCGATGACGGACACCGACTTCGTGTGGGGCAGCAATGCAGTCGTGCTCAACCGCGCGATGATGTTGATGCAGGGCTACCGGCTGACCCAGCAGCGGCCCTTTCTGGATGCCGCGCAGTCTCAGCTGGATTACATCCTGGGGCGCAATCCGCTCGGGTTGTCGTTCGTTACCGGGGTAGGGTTGCGCAGCCCGCTGCATATCCACCATCGCCCTTCCGAAGCCGATGGTATCGATGCGCCGGTCCCGGGTTGGCTGGCCGGCGGCCCGCAACCCGGGCAGCAGGATGCCAAGGACTGCAAGGTGGCGTACCCCTCAAAACTGCCGGCGTTTTCGTATCTGGATAACGCCTGCAGTTATGCCAGCAATGAAGTGGCGATCAACTGGAATGCGCCGCTGGTGTATGTGAGTGCTGCGATTGAGGCGTCTACGCGGTAAGGCGGGGCGTCTTCAATGCGATGTCGCAGCGGTCCTTCTCCCATCGGGAGAAGGTGGCGCGCAGCGCCGGATGAGGGTGCGGCGGCAGCAAGAGCACTGGCAGACCGTACCCTCACCCCAACCCCTCTCCCGGGGGGAGAGGGGCTTTAGCTCACTCCACCCGCGTACCAAAAATCCGGTCGCCTGCATCGCCCAGGCCGGGCAGGATGTAGCCCTTGTCGTTGAGGTGGTCGTCGATCGCGGCGGTGTAGACCTCCACGTCCGGGTGCACGGCTTCCAGTGCTTTCAGGCCTTCCGGTGCGGCGACCAGGAAGATGCCCTTGATGCGGCGTGCGCCAGCGCGCTTGAGCATGTCGATGGTGGCGATCAGGGTGCCGCCGGTGGCCAGCATCGGGTCCAGGATCAGGGCGTCGCGTTCTTCCAGGCGCCCGGTGAGGCGTTCGAAGTAGGGCACCGGCTGCAGGGTTTCTTCGTCGCGCTGCAGGCCGACCACGCTCACGCGCGCGGCCGGGATCAGCGCCAGCACGCCGGGCAACATGCCCAACCCTGCGCGCAGGATCGGGACCAGGGTGATTTTTGCGCCGGCAATCCGCTGCACGGTCACCGGGCCGGCCCATCCGGGTTGCACGTGCGATTCGGTGTCCAGATTGGCGGTGGCCTCGTAAGCCAGCAACGTACCCAGCTCGGTGACCAGTTCGCGGAAGCCCTTGGTGCTCAAGGCGGCATCGCGCAGCAGACCGATCTTGTGTTGAACGAGGGGGTGGCGAACTTCGACGATTTTCATGGGCAGCGACAGGCGGGAGAGACCCACAGTGTGCCGCAGCCGGCGGCAGCGTCGCCACACATTGCGCGTGATCGCGCTTGCAGATGTCATGTCAGTGAAACGTCGTAGACATAGTGTGCCCACCCATTCTTAACCAATTGGGGAAGCACCCGTGCTCAACAAGACTCCGCTCTGCCTGGCGATCACGCTGACGTTGGCTGCGGCCACGTGGAGCCCGCTGGCGCTGGCGGCCGAGGGTGCTGCTGCTGGCGGCGCAGCAAGCGCTGCGGCCATCGATCTGGAGCGGCTGGAAGTGCGCCCGCAAACGGAATCGCAGGTGCGCGCGGTCGATCTCAAACGCAGTTCCGATGCCATCCAGGATGCGGTCGCGTCCGATGCGATGGGCCGCTACCCCGACAAGAATGTCGCAGAATCCTTGCAGCGCCTGCCTGGCGTCAGCGTGACGCGCGACCAGGGCGAGGGCCGCTTCGTGGTGATCCGCGGTCTGGATTCGGCGCTCAACAGCGTCACCATCGACGGCATGACCATGGGCACGCCGGAAGACGGCACACGCTCGGCGCCGCTGGACGTGATTCCCTCCGATTCCACCGAGCGGCTCAAGGTGGTCAAGTCGCCAACGCCTGACATGCCCGGCGATTCCATCGGCGGCGCAATTCAAGTGGAGTCCACCTCCGCATTCGATCGCGATGGCCGTACCTTGCGCGGCTCGGTCGAAGGCAGCCACCAGTCGCTGTCGGGCAAGACCAGCCCGAAGGGCGCGTTCAACTACAGCGATATCTTCGATGGCACCTTCGGTGTGGCGGTGGGTGTGAACTACCAGGATCGCGAATTCGAATCCGACAACACCGAAGTGGCCTACGACAGTTTCGATGGCGGTGCGGCCGATGATTTGTTTGCCGGCGAAGTGCAGCGCCGTAAGTACTTCATCGAGCGCACCCGCATGGGCGCGAATCTCAATCTGGATTGGCGCCCGGACGAAGACAACCGCTATTACCTGCGTACGCTGTACAGCCGTTTCGACGATGCCGAAACGCGTCAGCGCACCATCTTCGGCCTGGCCGATGGGCAGGTCAGCGCCAATGGCGATGGCACCTACAACGTGGCCGATCTGCCGGCCGATTCGATCTCCAAGCGCGTGCGCTATCGCACCAAGAAAGAAGACACCATGGCCTTGAGCATGGGCGGCGAAAATCGCCTGAGCGCGGCCACCGTGGATTACAAGGTGGGCTACACCAAGACCACCGAGCGCGTGAACGATGAAATGGAAGCGCGCTTCAACTATGACGGCGACGATCTGTCGGCCACGGTCGATCAGAACAGCGGCATTCCGCGTTTGGGCTTTTCCGACAACGGCTGGCAGAGCAACGACGATTTCGTGTTCGACCGCTTCGTGCTTGCGCCCAAGCGGGTGGACGACAGCGAGCGCAGCGCGCAGGTCAACGTGCGCTTCGATGGCGAGCATGCCAGCCTGAAGATGGGTGTGCTCGGTCGTTGGCGCGAGCGCGATGTCAACGTGGACGAACGCGAGCTGCGTCGCGGCCCGGCGATCGACTTGAGCGACTGGACCACTGCCGCGCCGGAACACCGTGGCGGCACCTTGGGCGAAAGCATCGGCTCGGATGGCATGCGCCGTTACTGGAACACCTCCGGCAATCTGTACAGCGCACGTCCGCAGGATGTGGGCGGCAACCAGCAGGTCTCGCTGCAGGACGACTACACCGCCACCGAAGATGTGTTTGCGACGTACGCAATGGGCACCTGGGACATCGGGGCGCTGCGCATGATTGCCGGCGTGCGCGTGGAGAACACCCAGTTCAATGCCACCGGCAATCAGGTGGACGTGGCAGAAGACGGCCGCTCGGCCACGGTGACGCCACGCGAGGCGTCCAGCAGCTACACCAACGTGCTGCCGGGCCTGCACCTGCGCTACGACACCGGCAACGACTGGGTGCTGCGGTTTGCGGCCAACAAGACCTTGTCGCGCCCGTCGTTCGGCGATGTCTCGCCGCACGTGAGCATCAATCGCGGCGATGAGGAAGTGAGCATCGGCAATCCCGATCTCAATCCTTACCGTTCCACCAATCTGGATCTGTCGTTCGAGAAATACATCGGCAACACCGGTCTGATCTCGTTGGGCGTGTTCAACAAATCGATCGACGATTACATCGTGCAGACGATCAGCACCAACGATGCGGAATTCCCGGATTTGCAGGTCACGCGCTCGATCAATGGCGACACCGCAAAAGTACGCGGCGCCGAGTTCAACTGGCAGCAGACCCTGGACTTCCTGCCGGAAGGCTGGAATGGCCTGTTGGTCGGTGCCAGCGCCACCGTGCTGGACAGCGATTTCGATCCCGGCCTGAGCGACCGCGCCGGTGAGGACTTCACCTTGCCGCGTTCGTCCAAGCGGATCTACAGCGGGCATCTGGGTTACGAAAAATACGGTTTCAGTGCGCGTGTGGCAGCGGTGTATCGCAGCGAATACCTGGACACCATCGGCGCCAGCCGCGCGTACGATATTTACGTCGCTCCGCATACCCAGCTGGATTTCAGCATGAATTACCAATTCAACCGCCACGTCAGCCTGTATCTGGAAGCGCAGAACCTGCTGGACGAACCGCTGGAGCTGTACCAGGGCGTGCCCTCGCGCACGCTGCAGAATGAAGAATACGGCCGTACCTATGCGCTCGGCCTGAAGGTGGCACTGTGATCGCAACGCACACGCGGCTCCACACCACGTTACTTGCCACCGCACTGGCGCTGACGGCTTGCGCCAGCGCACCGGTCGACCGCGAAGCCGACGAGGCGCTGCTGAAAGACCCCTTGCTCAGCGAGGCCAAGGTGGCGCACGAAGTGGTGCCGGAAGCCTTCATCACCACTTCCACGCCGTCCGACAATCTGGACTCACCCGCCAGCTGGAGTGCGCCCGATGGCAGCCGTTGGTTGATCGCCACCGCCAAGGCCACGCATGCGCTGGTGGTGTTCGATGGCGACAACGGCAAACGCCTGCGCGTGGTCGGCGGCAAGGGCAAGGCGCTGGGCAAGCTGGATCGCCCGAACGGGATTTCGGTGGTCGACGATCTGGTGTTCGTGGTCGAGCGCGACAACCGCCGCGTGCAGGTGTTCTCGCTGCCGGACTTCAAGCCGTTGATCGCCTTCGGCCAGGACGAACTGCGCGAACCCTATGGCCTGTGGGTGCGCAAGCACGACGGCGGCTACGAGGTGGTGGTCAGCGACAACTACATGTCGCCGGCCAACAAGGATCTGCCGCCGCCGGTGGCCGACCTCGGTCAGCGCTTCCGGCGTTATCAATTGAACAACGCAGGGCAGGGCTGGCAATCGCGCCTGACCCAGAGCTTTGGCGATACCACCGAAGCGGGTGCGGTGCGGATTGCCGAATCGGTGTTCGGCGATGAAGCCAATGCGCGCTTGATGATTGCCGAAGAAGACGTGGCCGTGGGCACGCAGCTACGCGAGTACGGCATGGACGGGCGTTATCGCGGGCGCAATGTCGGCACCGGCCTGTTCAAGGCGCAGGCCGAGGGCATGACCTTGCTGGCGTGCAGCGATGGCAGCGGTTACTGGATCGCCACCGATCAGTTCAAGGACCGCAGCGTGTTCCAGGTGTTCGATCGCCAGAGCCTGGCGCATGTGGGCGCATTCGCCGGCCGGGTGACCGCCAATACCGATGGCGTGTGGCTGGATCAACGCGGCGATGCGCGCTTCCCCGGTGGCGTGTTCTATGCCTTGCATGACGACCAGGCGGTGGCCGCCTTCGATTGGCGCGATATCGCACGCACGCTGCGTTTGAAAGAGTGCGCGCTGTGAGCGCTGCGCGCGCGGCGCTGTCTGCAGCGCTGCTGCTGGTGGCAATGGCGAGCACTCAATCGTTCGCCGCCGAGCGCGCCGCCGAACCGAACACCCAGGTGCCGGCGGGCTCCACCCACTATGTCGCCGACGGCTTTCCGGACCGCATCGTCGTCACGCCCGCGCAGGATGCGGCGACCGGTTTCGCGGTGGCCTGGCGTACCGATGCCAGCGTCAACCAGCCGTGGCTGGAACTGGTCGTCGCCGGCGACTCGCCCGACGTGGGTACGCCGCGCCGCATTCGCGCCAGCACCGCCACGCTGAGCAGCGAAAACGGCAGCTCGCACCACCACCGCGCCGATATCGACGGGCTGAAGCCGGACACGCTGTACGCCTACCGCGTGCAGGGCAACCGCACCTGGGGCGCGTGGAATCATTTCCGCACCGCCGCCAGCCCCGACACGCCGCTGACGCTGCTGTACTTCGGCGACACCCAGAACAAGAACCTCAGCCTGGTCTCGCGGGTGATCCGCCAGGCCTGGCGCTCGGCACCGGACGCCAGGCTGGCGCTGTTCGCCGGCGACCTGGTCAGCGGCAATGACGGCCAGGACGACAACGAATGGGCCGAATGGTTTGAAGCCGGGCGCTGGTTGCTGGAAGGCACCGCAGTGGCGCCGGCGCCGGGCAATCACGAGTATCACGAAGAGGGCGAGGACACCCCGCAGGCCACGCGCACGCTCGGCAACCACTGGCCGGTGACCTTCGCCCTGCCGCGCAACGGGCCGTCGGCCACCGCGCGCACCAGCTATTGGTTCGACTACCAGGGCGTGCGCATCGCCGTGCTCGACGGTACCTCCGTGCTGGATCTGGGCACCGGCCCGGCGCAGGCGCAGTGGCTGGAGACCGTATTGGCCGATAATCCGCATCCGTGGTCGATCGTGCTGATCCATCAGCCGTTCTTCTCGCCGCGCGCCGATCGCGAGAACGAAAAGTTGGTCGAGCAGGTGCTGCCGGTGATCCGTCGCCACAAGGTCGATCTGGTGCTGCAGGGCCACGACCACACCTACGGCCGGCGTGGCGATGAGGCCGGGCAGGCGACGCCGGTGTTCGTGGTGTCGGTGGCCGGGCCCAAGCAGTACCGGCTCTCGGATATGGCTCGCAAGACCATGCGCCCGGTCGGCGAAGATACCCAGCTGTATCAGGTGCTTCGCATCGACAACCAGACGTTGCTCTACGAGTCGCGCACCGCCACCGGACGTCTCTACGATGCCTTCGAGCTCAAGCGCGATACGACCGGGGCCAAGCGGTTGATCGAACACGAAGCAGGACGCATCGCCCCGCGCGATTGCCCACGCAGTGCAACGCTCAAGGGACGGGCGGATCGCTGCTGGGAATAAATACGCTGTGACGAATGCGAAAGAGTTGGGGCGGATCGGCCTACCGAGTTAGGGAGATGTGAGGAAACTTCGCTGATGCATTGATTTTTCCAATGGTTACCTCGTATGCCAATTGAAAAGTGTGAGTTACATCACACAAAAAATGGGCATAGGGTGTGGTTAGCCGGATCTCCATCCGGGTAGCCGGGTGTCAGGTCGGCGCTGGATGGAGGTGGCGGTGCCCCCAGCCCCCGAGAAACCACCATGATTCCCCATGTGTTTCATCTGACCGCGCCGACCAAGCAATTGCAGTGGGAAGAACGCAGGATCCAGGCCCGTCTGCAGCGGCTACTGCCGGACTGGATCTGCTACGTCTGGGATGATGCGGACAATTCGGAACTGATGCGTCGCGCGTTCCCGGAATTCGCCGAGCGCTACGAGGCGATCCGCTTCGGCGTGATGAAGGCCGACATCGCCCGCTGCGCCTATATGCACGCGCACGGCGGCTTTTATTTCGACACCGATTACAAGCTGCTGCAGCCGCTTGGCGCCGACCTGTTGGTACAGCAATGCGTGCTGCCGATCGAGGATGGCGCGCTGGGCAACGATCAGTTCAAGATCGGCAATGCCGTCTTCGGTTCCCAGGCAGGGCATCCTCTGTGGCGCGCCTTTATCGAGCACATCTTCAGTGTGCATGCGCCGGAGACGCTGGAAGATCACCGGCAGATACCGATGATCTCCGGCCCGCGCGGGCTGACGCGCTTCTACAACGCGTATGGCGAGCAGTTCTCCGGCATCGTGTTCCCGCCGCGCGATGCATTCCATCCGGACCGTACCTGGTTCGGGCTCGGCCACCGCGGCGGCAAGATCGCCGTCGGCTCGCATCTGTGCTGGGCATCGTGGCGCGGCAAGTCGACGCGCCGGGCGGTGACCAATTACCTGCGTCGCAAATTGAGCGCGGTGCCGATCTGATTGCTGCCGGTCGCCATGCAGATCTGTTGAACGGATCTGCATGGCGACCGGCAGTGATTCCGGCTGCAGTCCCATCGCGGCATTTTGTGCGGTTCACGCTGGTGAAGGGCGCTTGCGCAAGCGCGCTTCGCATCGTGCATCGTGCTTGCCATGTCACACATCTCGCGCCGTCGGCGCGGCAGCCCACAGGACTCCGCGTTTCAGGCGTTGAGAGATGTGCAGCCTCAGGCGGCCTCGGCCTGCACCTGGCGCGGGCCTTCCTTGAGCGCACGCGCGATAAGGCCGACCAATAGATCAAGTTCGTCTTCGTCCATGGCGAAATGCGGGGTGAAGCGCAGCGAATTCTCGCCGCCGTGGATCACGTTGACGCCGCGGTGGCGCAACCATTCCTCGGTGGAACCGGCGCCGTAACACTTGAACTGCGGTGCCAGCTCGCAGGAAAACAGCAAGCCGGTGCCCTGCACCTTGGTGATCAAACCTCCGAGCTCGGACTGCAATGCTTCCAGCTTGGCGATCGCCTGCGCACCGCGGCTGCGGATGTTGGCGCGCACCTGCGGAGTGAACAATGCGAGCGTGGCGCAGGCCACATCGAGGGCGCGCGGGTTGGTGGTCATGGTGTTGCCGTAGGTGCCCTTGCGATACACCTGCGCGGCGTGTTCGGTCACGGCCAGCACCGACAGCGGGTATTGCGCGGCATTGAGCGCCTTGGAATAGGTTTCCAGATCCGGCGGGTCGAGCTGCTCGAAGCCGGGATAATCCACCACCGACAGCACGCCGTGCGCGCGCAGGCCGGCCTGGATCGAATCCACCAGCAGCAGGCTGCCGTGCAGGCGGGTCAAGTCGCGCGCAGCGGCATAGAACGCGGCCGGCAATGCGCGGCCCGGGTCGCCTTCGCCCATCACCGGCTCCAGGAACACCGCCTCGATAAACCAGTGATTGCGCGCGGCCTCGTCGAAGGCGCGCTGCAGCGCCGCCACGTCGTACGGCGCGATCGCGATCACCGAATCCTCGTCGCGGTAGCTGGCCAGGTACTTGGTGTAGGTCTTGCGGCTGGAATCGGAATACAGGCCGGGGCGGTCGGTGCGGCCATGGAAGCTGCCCTTGACCACCACGCGCTTGATGGTGGCACCGGCATGCCGGGCGCCCGGGTCGGTGTGCAGCTTGGCGTTGGTGTCGACGATGCGTGCGGCCAGGCCGACCGCTTCGGAGCCGGAGTTGAGACACATGAAGCGCGCAAACGGACAGCCGCCACGCGTATGCCCGATCTCCGCGCGCAGGGCGCGGTCCAACCGGCGCTGCGCCAGGCTGGGCGTCATCACGTTGGCCATCACCTGCGGGCGCGCCATCGCCTCGATTACCGGCGCGGGGGTGTGGCCGAAGCCGAGCATGCCATAGCCGCCGGCGTCGTACAGCACCGCACCCTTGAGCGTAACCACCCAGGGGCCGCGCGCGGCCAGCGCCACGTACGGGGTCACCGCATCGTCGGCGTAGAAATTGATGAAACCGTCCTGCACCGCGCCGATCTGTGCGTCTTCGTCCAGGTCCAGCAGGTCGGCGGCCTCCTCGCGCACCAGCGCATATTCGGCGGCAGCGGCATCGATGGCCTGGGCGAGATCGTCGTGGGTGCTGGCCAGGCGCACGATGCTGGCATCGTCCAGGCCATCGGTCAGGCGGCGGCCGGCATGGGCACGCAGCGGGGCGAGCGGGGCAAGGACGGACATGGCGCATCTCCTACAAGGTGGCGTTCCCTTTCTATTATCGGCAGAAGATCGGCGTTTGGCAGCGTGAATCCGGGCAGGAAGTCAGGTATTTTCGTCGAATCGACGAACCATTTGGGCAAAAGTGAAAATCACTCCCTCCGACGAACGCCTGCTGTCGCTGTTGCGCGAGGACGCGCGCGCCTCCACCGCGCAGATCGCGCGCCGGCTCGGGCTGTCGCGCACCACCGTGCAAAGCCGGATCGAAAAACTCGAACGCGACGGCGTGATCAGCGGCTACACCGTGCGCACCCACGACGCCTACGAACAGGGCCGCATCCGCGCGCACATCCTGATCACCGTGCTGCCCAAGAAGATGCCGGCCGTGGTCAAGGCGCTGCGCGACATCCCGCAGGTGCGCCTGCTGCACTCGGTCAGCGGCGCCTACGACCTGATCGCCCTGGGCGTGGTCGGCGGCGTCAACGAAATGGACGTGCTCACCGACGCCATCGGCGCGATCGACGGCGTGGAGCGCACGACGACGTCGATCATTTTGTCGACGAAGTTTGAGCGGTGAGGGGCGGGGAATCGGGAGTGGGGAATCGGGAATCGTAAAGAGAGCCACGATTCGCGAGCTAGCAAGCCCCTCTCCCCCGGGAGAGGGGTTGGGGTGAGGGTACGGGGCGAAGCCTCTGCAATATTTGAGCGCATTATGCTTCGCCCGTACCCTCATCCGGCGCTGCGCGCCACCTTCTCCCGATGGGAGAAGGATCTGCTACCTCCGCGATCTCCGCAGGTCTTGTTTCCCTGGAGGAAAAGGCTGCCAAACCTGCCTCAGCATGTCCCGCTAAACTAGCGCCCCCAAACCGCTGTACCGCCACGCCTTGAAGAAGTCCGATTTCCATTACGACCTACCCGACGAGCTGATCGCCCAGGCGCCGCTGGCCGAGCGCGCGGCCAGCCGCTTGCTGGTCGTTCCGCCGTCGCCGCAGGCATTCGCCGACCGCCAGGTCCGCGATCTGCCCGAACTGTTGCAGCCCGGCGATCTGTTGATCTTCAACGACACCCGCGTCATCCCGGCGCGCCTGTTCGGGCAGAAGGCCAGCGGCGGGCGGGTGGAAATCCTGATCGAGCGCCTGCTCGGCGATCGCGAGGCGCGCGTGCAGATCGGTGCCAGCAAGTCGCCCAAGGCCGGCAGCTGGATCGCGCTGGATGCCGGTGGGCAGGCCGAGGTGCTGGGCCGCGACGGCGAGTTCTATCTGCTGCGCTTCGATATACCGACGACTCTTGAGCAGTGGCTGCCGGAAGCCGGGCAACTGCCGCTACCGCCGTACATCCGCCGCGAGCCGGGTGTGGAAGACCGCGAGCGCTACCAGACCGTGTTCGCCCGCGAGGTCGGCGCGGTTGCCGCGCCCACGGCCGGCCTGCATTTCGACGAGGCGCTGCTGGCGCAGCTGCGCGAGCGCGGGGTGGAGTTCGGCCATGTCACCTTGCATGTCGGCGCCGGTACCTTCCAACCGGTGCGCGTGGATGCACTGGACCAGCACGTGATGCACACCGAGTGGCTCAACGTCGGTGCCGCACTGGTCGAGCAGGTGCGGCGCACGCGCGCACGCGGCGGCCGCGTCATTGCGGTGGGAACCACGGTGGTGCGCTCGCTGGAAAGCGCCTGGCGTAAAACCGATGCCGCACCCGATGGCGAACTGCTGCCATTCGCCGGCGAAACCCGGATCTTCATCCTGCCCGGTTACCGCATCCGCAGCGTCGATGCGATGGTCACCAACTTTCATCTGCCCGAAAGCACGCTGCTGATGATGGTCTCGGCCTTCGCTGGCCGCGAACGCATCTTTGAGGCCTATCAACACGCCATCGAACAGCGCTATCGCTTCTTTTCGTACGGTGATGCGATGCTGCTGTGGGGCAGGGAATGGGGAATCGGGAATGGGGAATCGTAAGGCAGTACCCGCCATGCGTTCCGACATCCGCCAACCGCTTTTCCGATTCCCCACTCCCGATTCCCCATTCCCGGCCCCCCAATGTCCCGACTCCAGTTCCAGCTCCAAGCCACCGACGGCCGTGCCCGCCGCGGCCGCCTGACCTTTCCGCGCGGCACGGTGGAAACGCCGGCGTTCATGCCGGTGGGCACCTATGGCTCGGTCAAGGGCATCCTGCCCGAGCAGATCCGCGCGCTGGGTGCGGAGATCATCCTGGGCAACACCTTCCATTTGTATCTGCGCCCCGGTCTGGATGTGATCGGCGATCACGGCGGCCTGCACGGCTTCTCGCGCTGGGACGGGCCGATCCTTACCGATTCGGGCGGATTCCAGGTGTTTTCGCTGGCGCATCGTCGCAAGATCACCGAGCAAGGCGTGACCTTCTCCTCGCCCACCGATGGCGCCCGCGTATTCCTGGGCCCCGAAGAAAGCATGCAGATCCAGAAGGTGCTCGATTCGGACGTCGTGATGATCTTCGACGAGTGCACCCCGTATCCGGCTACCGAAGAGGTGGCGCGACGTTCGATGGAACTGAGCCTGCGCTGGGCGCAGCGCTCGCGCGACGCGCACGACGGGCTGGGCAATGACGCGGCGCTGTTCGGTATCGTGCAGGGCGGGGTGCATCCGGACCTGCGCAGCCGCTCGCTGGACGGACTGCAGGGCATCGGTTTCGACGGTTACGCCATCGGCGGGCTGGCGGTGGGCGAGCCGGAGCATGAGCGCAACGCGATGCTGGAACACCTCCATCCGCGCCTGCCGGCCGAGCGCCCGCGCTATCTGATGGGCGTGGGCAGGCCCGAGGACCTGGTCGAAGGCGTGGCGCGTGGCGTGGACATGTTCGACTGCGTGATGCCTACCCGCAACGCGCGCAACGGCCACTATTTCACCTCGTTCGGTACCGTGCGCATCCGCAACGCCAGGTACGAGCGCGATCTGGACACCATCGAGCCGGGCTGCGGGTGTCACGCCTGCAGCAGCGGCTACACGCGCTCCTACCTGCGCCATCTGGACCGCTGCAACGAGATGCTGGCGCCGATGCTGGGCACCCTGCACAACCTCTGGTACTACGAGAAATTGATGGCCGACCTGCGTGCGGCGATCGCCTCGGGAACCTTTGTGGAGTTCCGGCGGTCCTTCTATGCGGCACGCGGCGCCATCACGCCGCCGTTGCCGGGGGAGACCAGCTGAAACCGGCCGTCCGCGCCCTTGCGCGGACGGTTGGGAACCCGCATGGCATAATTCCCGGCTGTTCCGCTTCGGCGGTACCTGAATAGCGAGCGGGCCGGTTGGCGCGCTGGCACCAAACTAGGATGCATTGAATGAATCTGCTCGATTTCCTGATCCCCGTCGCCCAGGCGCAGGCCACCGGTGGCGCGCCGGCCGCCGGCCCGATGGGAAGCCTGTCCACCTTCGCGTTGCCGATCATCCTGATCGCGGTCATGTACTTCCTGATGATCCGCCCGCAGATGAAGCGCCAGAAGGAGCACAAGTCGCTGCTGGACAAGCTGGCGCGCGGTGACGAAGTCATCACCTCCGGCGGCGTGGCGGGCGTGATCACTGACATCGGCGACAACTTCATCACCGTGGAAGTAGCCGACAACGTGCGCATCCGCGTGCAGAAGAGTGCCGTGGGCCATGTGCTGCCCAAGGGCACGCTGAAGTCCGCCAGCTAAGAGCGGCTCCAAAACTACTGCGCGCACCGTCAGGCGGGCGCAGTCGGCGCTGGGAACCGGTGGGTCGCAACACTCCCGTCCCGGCACCGCCCGCATCCACCTGACGACCGCTCGCGACCTTGTGTTGGCCGCTTGAAGTCGTTCTCACTGCTAGGCGCGTCGCCGGGATGGTGTCGCGCGGGACTGTCGCAATGCTCGAATTTCCTCGCTGGAAGTATTTCCTGATCCTGCTGGTGTTGGCGGTCAGCGCGTTGTACGCGCTGCCCAACATCTACCAGAAAGACCCGTCCGTGCAGATCACCGCCAGCCGCGGTGCCCAACTCGACGACGCATTGCGTAGCCGCATCGACGCCGACCTCAAGAGCGCCGGCATCACGCCCAAGGCCGTCACCAAGGAAGGCGAGAGCCTGATGGTGCGCCTGCCCAACCTGCAGGCACAGACCCGCGCCAACGATGTGCTGCGCCAGCAACTGGGCGAGAACTACACGGTGGCGCTGAACCTGGCCTCGACCGTGCCGGACTGGCTGGCCAAGCTGGGCGGCCGGCCGATGGTGCTGGGTCTGGATCTGGTCGGTGGCGTGCATTTCGCCATGCAGGTGGATCAGAAAGCCGCGCTGGAAAAGCGGTTGGACGGCTTTGCCGAAGACATCCGCACCACCTTGCGCGATGGCCGCATCGCCTATCGCTCGGTCGAGCGTCGTGGCGACAACAGCATCCAGGTCAGCCTGAGCGAGGGCGCCAGCGCCGATGCCGCGCGCACCGCGCTGGCCAAGGCGCAGCCGACGTTGACCTACGATGTCAGCGGCCAGAACATCGCAGTGAAGGTGCCGGAGGCCGAACTCAAGCAGATCGCCAGCGGTGCGATCGAGCAGAACCTCACCACCTTGCGTAATCGTGTCAACGCGCTGGGCGTGTCCGAACCGACCATCCAGCGCCAGGGCGAAGACCGTATCGTGGTCGAACTGCCCGGCCTGCAGGACACCGCCGAGGCCAAGCGCCTGATCGGCGCCACGGCCTCGCTGGAATTCCGCGCGGTAGTCGAAGGCAATGCCGAAGACGCCGTGCGCAGCGGCACTATTCCGCCGGAAGCCAAGGTCTACCGCCTGCGCGACAGCAATGCGCCGGTGTTGCTCAACAAGCGCGCGCTGGTGACTGGTGATCAGATGGTCAGTGCCAGCGTCAGCAACGACCAGAACGGCATGCCGGCAGTGGCGGTGACGCTCAACAACGTCGCCGGCCAGCGCATGCTCGACTACACCAGCGCCAATGTCGGCAAGCTGATGTCGGTGGTCTACATCGAGCGCATTCCCACCGTGACCATGGTCGACGGCAAGGAAGTGCGCAGCGTGCGGGTCAAGGAAGAAGCGCTGTCGCCGACCCGCATCGCCGGCGTGTTCGGCAAGAATTTCCAGACCACCGGCCTGGAAAAGGTCGAAGCCGAGAACCTGGCCAAATTGTTGAAGTCCGGCTCGCTGGCCGCGCCGATGGATTTCGTCGAGGAATACGTGATCGGCCCGAGTCTGGGTGCAGAGAACGTGGAGCGCGGCGTCACTGCGGTGGTGTTCTCGTTCGTGTTCACCCTGGTGTTCTTCACCATTTACTACCGCATGTTCGGCGCGATCACCTCGGCGGCGTTGTTGTTCAACCTGTTGATCGTGATCGCGGTGATGTCGCTGTTCGGCGCCACCATGACGCTGCCGGGTTTTGCCGGTCTGGCGTTGTCGGTGGGTCTGTCGGTGGACGCCAACGTGCTGATCAACGAGCGTATCCGCGAGGAATTACGTCTCGGCGTGCCGCCCAAGTCGGCGATCGTTGCCGGTTACGAGAAGGCCGGCGGCACCATCCTCGACGCCAACCTGACCGGGTTGATCGTCGGCGTGGCGTTGTACGCATTCGGCACCGGCCCGCTGAAGGGCTTCGCGCTGACCATGATCATCGGTATTTTTGCCTCGATGTTCACCGCGATCACCGTGTCGCGCGCGCTGGCGGTGCTGATCTATGGCAGCCGCAAGAAGCTGAAGTCTGTCGCTATCTGAGATGCGAGTCCGGCCCCGACCCTGGCAGTCCAGCTGCACAGGGTGGGGTATGAATCCCTTCGCAAGCGTTGCGCATCCTGACGATGCAGACGTCTTAAACGGAAGATCTTTTCCATGAAATTGTTCCCGCTCCATCTCATTCCCAACGACACCAAGATCGATTTCATGCGTCTGCGCAAGCCGGTGCTGATCTTGATGCTGGTGCTGGCGATCGCCTCGATCGGCATCATCGTCGGCAAGGGCTTCAACTACGCACTGGAATTCACCGGCGGCACGCTGGTGCAGACCTCGTTCCAGAAGACGGTGGACGTGGACCAGGTGCGCGAGCAGCTGGCCAAGGCCGGCTTCGAGAACGCCCAGGTGCAGAACGCGCGCGGCGGCAATGAGGTGATGATTCGCCTGCAGGCACGCGAGCAGCACAACAACCGCGACGATGCCGCAACCACCGTGGCCGAAGAAGTGCGCAAGGCGGTCAGCACCGAGCAGAACCCCGCCACCGTGCAGCCGGGCGAATTCGTCGGCCCGCAGGTCGGCAAGGACCTGGCCTTGAACGGCGTGTACGCAACGGTGTTCATGCTGGTGGGCTTTCTGATCTACATCGCCTTCCGCTTCGAGTGGAAGTTCGCCGTGGTCGCTAGCCTGACCGCCTTGTTCGACCTGTTGGTCACGGTGGCCTTCGTGTCGCTGACCGGCCGCGAGTTCGACCTGACCGTGCTGGCCGGCCTGTTGTCGGTGATGGGTTTTGCGATCAACGACATCATCGTGGTGTTCGACCGCGTGCGCGAAAACTTCCGCGCGCTGCGCGTGGAGCCGCTGGAAGTGCTGAACCGCTCGATCAACCAGACGCTGTCGCGCACGGTGATCACCGCGGTGATGTTCTTCCTGTCGGCGCTGGCGTTGTACATCTACGGCGGCGAGTCGATGGAAGGCCTGGCCGAAACGCACATGATCGGCGCGGTGATCGTGGTGATCTCCTCGATCATCGTCGCAGTGCCGATGCTGAGCATCGGGCCGTTTGCGGTGACCAAGCAGGATTTGCTGCCCAAGGCCAAGGACGTGGAGGCGCTGGCGCGTCGTCCTTGATCGGTTGGCAAAAGGTCTGACGAAAAAACCGCGCATTGCGCGGTTTTTTTTTGTTTTTGGCGGTGTAGGTCGTGAGTGTACGGTTGTGCACTGTCACGTTACTACTCAAGATCGTGAGCACCAGGGATTTCGTCGGACACGTGATGCCGATCGATACGCAGTACGTTGCGTAGAGAGCCGCTGGCCAGGATGAAGCGCCGTGTCCAACTGAGACACGCCTGCTCGGTGCGCAGGCTGTAGTGCCGAAGGCGCAAGCGGTCGCGCACTCGATCGAGCAACCGCGTCGGCGGACGTGCTGTTATGCCATTGTTTTTGGGGGAGTATTTCATACGCCTGCCTCCTTCCTGGATAAGGCTGGAAGCCTCGCAATAGTAGAGTCCGCTTGATATCGTGTAATCCCGTGATCGCGGCTACGGGTTTTCCCCCATTTACAAAGCGCCAGCGATCGAAGATATTCCGTGCAACACCCAATTTGGGCGGTCCAATAGTAGTTAGGCACCACTATGCCCATTCCAGCCACTCGTGAGAACCTTACTGAAGCTCTTGCGCGTGCTGATGATTCGTCGCGGGCCGATCGCGTAGATCGGATCGAGTGGCTGGCTCAGCACTACTTTCATCCGGGCGCGGTCATGGGTGATCTAACGATCCTCCACATGCTGGAAGAAGCGCGGCTCTGTTTTGTTTCCGGCCACTTTGTTGGTGCATTGCTCCTTGCCACTTCTTTCGTAGAGCACACACTTAGCGAAGAGCTAGAAAGCTTGGCTCCTGCGCAGGAGCGACATACATTTGAGCTAATGATTAAGGCCGGGCGCCAACACCTTTCGTTGCCAAATGACTTGTTTGACCGCACCGACAGGCTTCGGCAGCTGCGCAATCCGTTCACGCACCGCAAAGCGGCTAACCACCCTGATGCATTCGGCACCAGATTCTTGGCCAAAAAAGTCCATCCAGCTACGATACTGGAGTCGGATGCCAAGCTTGCTATGGAGGTCATGTATGAGTGGTTTCGGCGCACCCTGCGGAGTGTCTAACAATTCATTCAAGCCGAACCCGCTTCGCAGGTCGGCTTAATTCAGGCTTTAGACCGCTCAAGGAGTTCATCGTAACCATGAAAGTATTTCTGCACACCCGTAGCCCGAAGCAACGAGACTGGCTAAACGAGGAGCGAGATTTTTCTCGCATCCCCGTTGTGGGCGAGTACGTGGCAACCTCAAGTGACGGTCCGTGGTTCAAGGTTGAGCTCGTAGTTCACACGCCGTTTCCGTGCGACTTCGACGCTGAGGTGTACGCCGTTGCGGCAGACCACCTTGAGGTTCTCAAAGAGACTTTGGATGGCTAGCATTTCTCTGACGCGGCCTAACAATTCATTCAAGCCGACCCCGCTTCGCGGGTCGGCTTAACTAAGGCGTTAGGGCTCACACACAAATGCCAGCACGTCTCTACCAAGAAACCCTAGACGAGATGGATCTGGCCTTGATCGCGCTGGCCGAGCTGACACCACCGCCACATGCCGTCCCGTTCAAGGGTGGTTTTGTCTATCGTCATATCGAGCAGCTTCCTCAGCAAGCGATCGTCCAAAAGCTTGCTCGCCTGCCATCTGGCCTTCGTGCGGCGGCCTCGCTTCTTGAGACTGGATTCTTTCAAGAACAAGCCGCGCTACAACGATTGATCGATGAGATCGGAGAAGACGTCATTTTCCTGTCCATTCCGCTCATTTATGGCGGGGAGCAACCGGTCCATACTGAGTACCTGCAAGCTTTCTTTGCAGAAGAGTTTGATCCTGCGACAGGCTTACCTAATACTCAAGATCGTCCGATGGTCAGGCGCAAAAAGATTCGCGCTTACATTGCGCAGTCCCCAATAGCAACTCCTGATCCAAGTGGTCACATTGGCGCGTCAAGAACGCTCAGCAAGGCATACTCCGGCTATGTTCACGCCGCGTCACCTCAGATAATGGACATGTACGGTGGTGATCCGCCGCGATTCCACACCTCCGGAATGCTAGGTACGCCACGCGAGCCAGAACATCGTCAAGATATTGCAAACTACTTCTATCGTAGCGCTACTGCGTATGCTGTGGCTGCGCGTGCTTTTGGCAACCAACCTGTTTTCAATCGCCTCTTCGCTCTTTGCGTCAAATATGAAGCGACCATGGGGATCAGGTAGTGAGCCCTAACAATTCATTCAACCCGAAGCCTCTTCGCGGCTCGGCTTAATTCTGGTGTTAGGCGCCATGGACACAGATCGGGCATCCGCAGCAAAGAGCTATCAAGAGATCGCCAGCCTGACGCTTGGCGGCTATCAGCTCATTGAGGCACTGCTAAAGACCTACTTGCGGAACTACTTCAGCATTGCCAAGCATCGCTTAGGTATCGACCTGCACTTCGGTTTCACAGGCAGCGACTACGACAACGCAGCGCTTGGTACGCTCCTGAAAGTCTTCGCTAAGACATGCTCAGACTCACAGCTTGTCAAAGACCTTCAGGCCGAGATTCCTCACCGAAACCACGTGGCCCATCAGGCGTCACTCGTGATGTTCAGGCGGCAGCCGTGCAGTTCTGAAGAACTTCAAGCACTTTCGGAAGAGCTTTCGATCCGCAGTGGTTCTATCACTAGTCTTCTGACTCGCGTAAACAATGTGCACGATCTGCTCTTGGCGCCCTACCGCGGAAAACTTGGGCTTGGCGCCTAACAATTCATTCAAGCCGAGCCCGCTTCGCGGGTCGGCTTAATTCAGGCGTTAGGCCCGTAAAAACAGAATGCCGCAGACGGAAACTGATCCGTCTGCGGCATTGTTAGTATCACTCTTCGGCAATGATTGTGATGCCACGTTCAGTCACTTGCACTTGTGCTTTGTGGCCTACGGAAAATCCTGCCGCTTGCAACCAATCTCCGCTCAAACGCAAGAACGGTACCTGTCTCGGCCGGGTTCGGCGCTCTACATCTTTGTGCTTGCTTTCGTAGACCTGATAGCCAACGGTTAAAAAACGCAGTTCCGGCTGCGCAGTCTTTCTCTTTACGGCCATAGTGGTGCTCCTAGCGGATTGTTGAGTTACGCCCCTGTTGAGAGGGCGACCGAGTACTTCAACACCGCCGCTAGACGGCCCCCAGCTTTCCCCGGCAAGCCGAGTCTTGTATGACTGGACGCTACTCGGCCATAGAAACTATGGGCGCAAAAAAACCGCGTTTCAGTCGCGGGCACTGCTAGCGGAAGGTATGTTGAGTACCTTAAGTCAATTTAGCGCTCTACTGGCTTGCGGTCAACTGGTGGGCATGGGCCTAATAATTCGTTCAAGCCGACCCCACATCGTGGCAGCGCCAGCGTGCTTTACGCTACGCTAGCACGTACTCGCTGCCCCGCAGCGGGTCGGCTTAATTCAGGCGTTAGGCGGTGGTGGAGCAAAACACCTTGGCGTTCTACCTCGTCAGCTGCTTCAGCACGCACGGGGGGGACGTCGGTTTCAAGATCATCATGAGATCGAGCAGCAGACGCTGAAGAACAAGTCGCACTTATCAACCCAGGCCTTCTGCCAAACTCCAGATTGGCTGACAGGAGTAGTTGAATGCCCATGCAGCCGATGATGGCGCTAGACTTCGGTCACAGCAATCCAAGGGTGTGAGCCTGTGGACGGGATGCAACGCATGGAAACCAACATGACCAATCAGCCAAAAAAGGGCGAGTTTTTCGAGCTGCTGCCGGACGCCCGGCGTGGAGGAAAGGGCCACGGGGTGGTCTTCGAAAATGAGCAGGCTCTTTTGACGCCGCCCCGGCTTATTTTGCAGCCAGACGAAGGCGGATTTCCTCCGTTGAAAGAGACGCCACTATTGATTTACAACCCCGTGGAAGGAGCGTTGCCTCAGGATCTTGAGGGAGGCTTCAGCGGCTACTGGCTGGTCTCCGAGCGGCTCCGCAGGGTGATGGAATCTGTGGATGCGGATGCCTTCGCCTTCGCTGATACCGACTATCGCTTGGCCGATGGTTCCAAAGGTCCGACCGTCTTCCTCTGCGATGTTGTTCGCACATTAGATGCTTTGGATGAGGAAGCCTCGGAACTCGATATCAAAATTAGCGACGATTACGAAGCTGGAAAGTATTACAGCCTTGCGGGCGGTAGTCGCTTGGCTTTCAAGAGTGATGTGCTCGGAAACGCGCATGTATTTAAGCTTCCTTTTAACGATGGCGTATTTTGTGATCGGGTATTCAAGGGGGCGGTTGAGGCTGCCGAAATTGGCACCAATGGGAATTCTGACGGGCTATGGTTCTATGACGTCGTGAATCGTTGATGCGCCGAATACGAGCAGGGAGTAGCTTGGTTTATGTCGAAATATCGGACGCTTTTTCAAGATCATCACGAGATTGAGCAACAAACGCTTAAAAGCAGTAAGTTGCTTTCGAAGTTGCAAGAGATCGGTCGGTTTGATATTCATGCGCAAGAAAACCGCATCTTCTTGCCGTCCGATCCAAAGTTCGCTCACTCTCTGGTCATTTCGCCGCACAGCGGCGGCCCGCTTGGTGCCTATCAGTATGGCGTAATTAAGCGCTTGGAAGAAATTCAGGCAACTCGAGATGGTCGAGCGGCTCTGCGAGGCGACCCGGAGGCGTTGAATCGAGTCGTCCAGCGTGTGGAGCAGTTGCGCGACACGCTTGCGGTTGGACTGATCAACAATGACTTGAACACCAACACGCCACTCGGCCTTACTCCCGCTCAGGCAAGCGTGAAAGTTCAGGGTTTTATGCAAAACAGCCCGAGCTATCACCAAGCCCATGCTCAACAGCTTGATGCTCTTAAGGGGCTCACGGGAGTTGATCGTGGTTGGGCAGGTGTGACGAACTCTGAGTCTCGCATTGTCACCACGCTCAGCCAGATCCAGGCCAGTAACACCGCCATCATTCGAGGCGGGGACATCCAGCTTCAGCGCAGCGGATTGTCGCTCGCCATCGCCAATGCTCACCACGATGGGCGCGTGGTCTTGTCTGAGCAGGGCATCCTCAAGGTCGAGCAGGTTCTGGGCGAGGAAGCCGCACACAACCTGCGCGTCCCCAGAGGTCAGCGCGGTGGCGTATCCATAGAGCTACTACTGGGCAATGCGTCGGCCAGCACCTTGGTGCGATCGGGCGGTTTGTTGGCGACCGGCGCAGACGCAGTGATGACCGCCCGCCGATCGGCCGAGTTGCTGGAACAGGGCAATGCCACAGCCGCGCAGTCCGAAGTCACCCATGCATTAGCCCGCAACGTCGGCGGCTGGGCCGGTGGTGCATCCACCGCCGCAGCGCTGGGCGGCAGCGGCTTTGTGCCGGCGGCCTTGGTTGTGGGCGACGCGCTGTTGATGAGCAAGGCGTTCGACAAAGGCGCCGATTTGCTGGACAACCGCGCCATCTATAACCATACCGACAAGGCCGGGGTGGAGTGGCAGTTCAACGGGCGGGATTGGCAGCGCCAGGCCGCGTTCGACCGATCCAGTGGCCACCCCACGCAAGAAGCGGTGTGTGCCAGTTACGCCAAATCCAAGGAACTGGGGGCCATGGCTAACGCTAAGGCGGTGGAACTAGCGCTTGGCAAAGCACCGCCGCCCCAGGACCCGTTCAACCTTCCGGCTCAAGCAAGCGACCAAGTGGGTTTGGACAACCAAAATTGGCATCGCAATCCGGCCACGGAGACCTGAGAGCGCCAGGTCAAGACCGGCTTGACGGGTGCGGATGATCGCGGCGTCTACGAGCCACAAATCGCAAGTGCTGAGCAGACACAACGCTTGAATCAGGAGGCTCTGGCCCGGATCGAGACCAACATAGGCACCGGCCGTGAGGCCATTGCGCAGGCCTACCTCGAAAGCCATGCCGCCCAGCGCGGGCAAGACTATGGGGTGGGCGTTCCTGCCGCCGTGGAAAGTGCTCATGCCAAGCCGGGTCTGGTGCAAGGCCACGATGGTCAGACCTACCAGCGCACCGAGTCAGGACAGTGGGCCGGCAAGGATGGCGTCGCCAGCGGCAACCTGGCGGCTGAGCTGGAGCTCACCAACCAGATGCGCCAGCCCTCGCTGGAGCGCGCTCAGGAGACCCTGGCGGCGATTGAAGCGCGTCCGGCACCCACGGCCGCCGGGATGCAGCACAGCGAGCTGCTGCACCGTTACCGGGCCGCAGGCGTTGATTTGAACGTCAACCCGCAGACCCAGCAGGCCGTAGAGCTGGCCGTGCAGCGGACCGTGGAGGCCAACGGCATCACCGGGCCGACCATGCAGCAGTTGCAGCGCAACGAGGCCGGGCAATACGGCTATGACAGCCCCATCGCACACCTGCAGCAAGGGCCCGATGGCATCGCACGCGTGGTGGCTGTGACCAGCAGCGATGAGATTCGGCAGGCGCTGAGTGAGACGCAAGGCAATCGGCGAGGATCGCCGATCCCTGGGCGCATGACTGAGGGAACCGCAGACGCGGACTCCTCGACCTCCGAGTCGTCCAATCCGCAGCAAGTGCTGGATATCCAGGCACGCATGCAAGCCTCCGTCGCGGCGCAGGCGCGACAAGAACGCGAACAGCAAGATCGCCTCGCGCAAGAGCAACACGCCGCGCAGGTGCGCGAGCACCTCCAGCAGGCACAGCCTGAGCATGAAGACAGGCCACAAAGCGAACAAGCGATCCAGGCGCACGCGGTGCTGGAAGGTCAACGCCAAACCGAGCAGCAGCGTGAGCTAGAAGAGCGCCAGGTGCAGGAGCGCCAAGTGCAGACCAGCCAGCAACGCGAGCTGCAGGAGCGTGAGGAGAGGGACGCCCAGCAACGGCAGGCGCAGGAACGCCAAGCCGAGGACAACCAGCAGCGGAAGCAACAAGACCGCCAGGCTCAAGAAGCCAGGCAGGTTGAGGTCCAGGAGGGTCAGGCTCGGCAAGCGCAGCAGCAAGACCCCAGCCAGCACGCCTCGCAGCAACCAGACACTCAGCCGAATGCTCAAGGTGCCGCGCCGACTCAGCAAACAACGCTCCCTCAGTCGCAGCAGGAGGATGCACGCTCACGGCTGGAAACGCAGAATCAACCGACGAACGAACGCCTTGCTCCTGACGCACATGACGCACTGAAGCAAACGCCCGAGGCAGGTGACACGCAGCCGCGTCAAGCACAAGAAGCAGAGCACGCGCTGGAAATGTCAGCGGTGGAGAGCCGCGACACGGCGCGCATCCAGGTGCCTCCCTCCGAGGGGCAGGAATCGGGCAACCAACCTTTGCAAAGCGCGCAGGCCGATGCGGTGCCTCCAGCGCTGTCTCGCCACGTGCAAACGCAGCAGATTGAGATGGAGCAAGCGTCGGTCCGCCAGCAAGACACGGCGCGTGAGCAGGAGGAAGCGCCGATTCGTGTCGTGGCTCAAACAACGCCTGCCACGGCAGATCCGTTGATTGCAGCGCAGGCCACGGCGCTTACCACTCCTGAGCACGACACCAAGGCCGAGCAGCCCAGTCCCTCAAATGGTTCACTCACTGAGCATGTGGCGACTGTGCCGCCTGCATACCTCGCGCAGGCACACGGGCAATCGTTAGTAGGTAGTGCAGAGAATCGCTTTCCCAAGGAGCCAGCAGACGCGGAAAACCAGCAGGCCCAATCGACCCCTGTGCAGGAACGCAGCGCCGCAGACCCGGGTGGCGCTCTATTCCTGGAAGAGACCATGCGCTCGCTGCGCCAGCTGCAACAAGAGATTGAGCGGGCCGATCGGGAAGACGAGCGCTTCCACCTGGAGTGGAAGGAGCATCGCGAGCGCGGAGAACCCTATCCCTTCGTTCGCGACGACACACGAAGCGTGGACAGCGCAAGCCTCGATGGGTTCCCGCAGCACGAGCAAGGCCGCCGCTCGCCCAGTGAAGTGGCTGCACAAGCCGATGCCTTATCACCTCTAGCCCAGCGCTCCATCGGGCCAGGGGTAGTGGATGAACCAAACGATTCGTCGAAAGCTGAGCGGAAATCCATCACGGGTGATCCGGACGTGGACGAGGTGCTCTATGCGCTCGACAGCAAGAGCGAGTTGGCGATCGAGCGGGCCTTGAATCGGGTGGCCAACAGCACAGCGACGCAGGCGCTCATCAAAAGAGGCAACGAGTTCCTGGAAGCGCAGGCCCAGCAGGAGGCTCAGGAGCACGTCGCCACACGCCAGGCGCTGGGGATGGATGTCTCAGCAGAGGTCAATACCAGCCGCGGACCAGTGATGGTGATGACCTTACCCGAGTTCGCCAAGGGGCCGATGCAGAGCGGTCCCCAAGGGGACGGCGGCGGAGGTGGAGACGGCGGTGGGGGCGGTGGAGGAGGCGGTGGTGGTGGAGGGGGCGGCGGTTAGTCAGAATCTCTTCCGTGACCAGCCACGTTTAGGAGACCTCATGGACAGGCAAGGCGCTGCCGCAATGGCGGAAATGATGGCGACGTTGAACGCATCCAATGCGTCTTTGCAAGAGACCATCACGGTGCTGACGACGCTGATGGCATCCATGCAGCAGCGCGAACAACGGTTGCGCGATGTGGTCGCTGAGCAACTCCAGGTGCTGCAACGCGCGGCCAGCAGCGCCGATGCCAAGGTCAACCGGGTGCTTGAGAATGCATTGCCGAGGCTGACGCAGCTGACCAATCAGGCGTTGACGCAGACGCTGGAGCCAGCCGCCAAGCGATTCAACAAAGAAATGGCCACGGCGGACGAGACGTTGCAACAGGCCACCCGGCGTTACGCGCAAGCGCAGCAGACGTTGGAGACACGGATCACGCGCCGCATGGGAATCGCATCCGCCACGATGCTCGTGGCGGGCGTGCTAGGGCTGGGGGCGGTGGCCTACTCGGTTGGCATCATCAACGAAAAGCGAACCGAACTCGCACAGCTTCGAGCTTCCATCGACTACCTGGATCGCGTGTCGCGTGCCGACCTAGCTCCCTGTGGCGAAGGCCGGCTCTGTGCCACCTTGGAGAAGAATGGGCCGCGTTACGGCAACCAAAGGCAATACAGAGCGATCAATCTGCGTGCGACATCAGATTCGCGATGATGCGACGTCGTCATTACAGTGACTGGCTTGCGCGCGACAGGGGCGGCCGAAAAAGCCACATCGCGTGCGGTCGCGCGACTACGCGGCTCATCGAACTCCATCGGCTACCGGCAACTGCCCAGGCCAACCGAGTCGACGCAATGCGTTGCACTCCAGTCAGATGCAACGCACCCGCCACTCACTTCAGGCAGTGGTGCCCGCCAATGATGCGCGCAACGCGCGTAGCTTCTCGACGGGTCACAGATTCCAATCGATCCGCATGCCCGCGATCAACGCATTCTTCAGATCGTTGGTGCGGGTGGGTTCGTTGAACTGGTCCGGGTTGATCACGTAATGCAGGTTCGGCGCGATGCGCAGGCGCTTGGTGACCTGGATGCCGTAGCTCAGCTCCATCATGATCTGGTTGTCGGCCGGGGTGCCGGTGCCGCCAGCGGAGGCGCGCGCCAGGCGCAGGTTTTCGATGGCTTCGTCGCTGTATTTCTGCTGGGTGATCACAAACGCAATGTTGTCCTGCGGGCGGCTGGCGAAGGTGCCTTTCTGCACCAGGCCCAGTTGCACGAAGTGGTCTTCGATCGCCTGGCCGCCGGTGCTCTTGAGGATGGCGCCGAACACGGTCAGGCCGCGGGTGCCGGACGGGTCGGGGTTGGTGACCTGCTGCTCGAAGCGGGCGAACAGGCCCGAGCGGCCCTGCTTGTTTTCGTAGTCCAGGCCGCTGAGCACGGCCGGGTTGCCGTTGCGGTCGCGCAGCGGGTCGGTGTAGTCGGAGTTGTCCTGCCAGCCGCCGAGTTCGTACATCGCGGCCATGCTGCCGTCGCCGCCCTTGTTCTTGTAGCCGATGGCGTACGGCACCACCACGCCGGTGGTGTCGTCGGTGCTCCACTTCAGGCCGTGCTGGCCGTCCTGGGCCTGCACCGGGTTCACCTCGTAGGCGCCCACATGCACGTAGACCTTGGGCGTGACCCAGGCGGTGGCGTGCGCGGCCCAGCTCGAGACCGGCCAGTAGGTGAAGTTGCTGGTGCGGAACACGAAGGTGGGATTGCCGCAGGCCGAGTTGCCCTGGAAGTACTGGCACAGGTCCGAGCCGAGGAAGTGGATGTTGGCCACGCTGCGGCCGGCTTCCAGTTCCAGGCGGTCGTCGAACAGTTTCTGCAGCAGGGTGAAGTTGGCCAGGCGCGTGCCCTGGCCGCCGTAGATTTCCTGCACCGAGGTGCTGTTGCCGATACTGCTGTTGGCCAGGTTGGTGCCGTGGCGGTTGGTGACATACAGCTTGACCGTGGCGCCGCCCCAGCCGAACAGGCGGTCCATGTCGACGTCGGTGCCGACCATCAGCTGGCCTGCGTAGGCGTCGCCGTTCTTGCGCCCGCCATCGATCATCGACGCCGCTTCGCCGGTGTAACCCAGCTTGAGCTTGAAGGCATCGGCGGCATCCTGCGCGTGGGCGAGCGGGGTCAGCGCCAGTGCCAGCGACAGGCACAGCAGGCGGGGACGGGCATGGCGGGGGGCGAGGGCGGTCATGGCAGGACTCCGAACAAAGAGGGCGTGGCCGAGAAGGCGGACGCGACAGCTAAGGGGTGGGCAAGCCGCTGGCCGCGCACGAGGGTGCGCAGCGCAGCGGTGAAACCAGTCAGGGGTGACGCAGATCAGTGATCAGATGCGCCGGATGCGCGGTGTGGAATCGGTCGGGGCGGGGCGGCCTAACGTCAGGCGACCACGTCGGCCACCGGCTTCTTGAGCAGGCGCAGCGCCACCGCGGTGACCACCACGCCGACCACCAGGGCCAGCACGTAATTGAGCAGGTGGGTCACCGCGTTGGGGATCAGCAGCACGAAGATGCCGCCGTGCGGTGCCTTCAACTCGGCACCGGCGGTCATCGAGATCGCGCCGGCCACGGCCGAGCCGATCACCAGCGCCGGGATGGTGCGCAGCGGGTCGCGCGCGGCGTAGGGGATGGCGCCTTCGGTGACGAAGGCCAGCCCGAGCACGCCGGCGGCGGTGGCCGAGCCGCGCTCTTCGACGGTGAAGCGGTTGCGGAATACCCAGGTGGCTAGCGCGATGCCCAGCGGCGGGGTCATGCCGGCGACCATGGCGGCGGCCATCGGGGTATAGACCTGGCTGGCGATCAGACCAGTCGAAAAAGCGTAGGCGGCCTTGTTGACCGGCCCGCCCATGTCGAAGGCCATCATGCCGCCGAGCAACAGGCCCAGCAGCAGCGCGCTGCTGCCCTGCATGCCGCGCAACCAGGCGGTGAGCCAGGCCAGCAGGTCGGCCACCGGTTGGCCGAACACGTACATCATCGCCAGGCCCACCAGCAGCGTGCCCAGCACCGGCAGGATCAGCACCGGCTTGAGTCCTTCCAGATTGCGCGGCAGGCGGATGTAGCGGTTGAGCGCGGCCACGCCGTAGCCGGCGATGAAGCCGGCGATGATGCCGCCGAGGAAGCCGGCGTTGAGGTTGGCCGCAACCAGGCCGCCGATCATGCCCGGCGCGATGCCGGGGCGGTCGGCGATGGAGTAGGCGATGTAACCTGCCAGCGCGGGCACCATCAGGGTGAAGCCGGCCTTGGCGCCGATCTGGAACAGCGACCAGGCCAGCGTGCCCTGGTGCGCATCGTCGCCGGCATAGATGCCGCCGAGCGCGAAGGCCAGGGCGATCAACAAGCCGCCGGCGGTGACGAACGGCAGCATGAACGACACGCCGGTCATCAGGTGCTTGTAGGCGCCGGTGCGGGCATTGCCCTTGGCGTCCGATGTGGCGTTGGCGCCCGCAACCGGAGCTACGCCGCCATGCACGCCGGCCTCGGCCAGGGCTTTCTGGATGAGCGCCGGGCCATCGTTGATCGCCGGCTTGGTGCCGCTCTTGAAGAGTTTCTTGCCGCCGAAGCGGGCCAGATCGACCTCGCGATCGGCGGCGATGATGACGACATCTGCAGCGCGGATTTCCTCGTCGGTCAATGCGTCCTGCGCGCCCACCGAACCCTGCGTTTCCACCCGCATCTGGTAGCCGAGCTTCTTCGCGGCCTGCTGCAGGCCTTCGGCGGCCATGAAGGTGTGCGCGATGCCGGTGGGGCAGGAGGTGATCGCAACGATGCGCTTGCCGCCTGCGCCGGATGCGTCGGTCGTTGCCGATGTACTGGCTGGTGCGGTGGTGGCAGCGAGCTGGCTGACGGCGGCGGCCGGGTCGTCCAGCACCGCGCCCAGGCTCAGATGCAGCAGTTGCGCGTTGCCGAAGCGCGCGGTGTCGGCATCGGCATCGCCGACGATCAGGACGTGTGCGGCGCCGTTGGTCAGCTCGGTCGGCAGTGCGCCGAGCACGCCCTGGTCGCTGCGGATTTCGATCGTCACGCTGCGCCCGGCGGCGCTGGCCGCGCGGCGCAGCGCTTCGGCCGCCAGAACGGCTTCGGTACTGCGTTCGCCGGCGGCGATGACCACGATGGAAGAGGACATGGCAAAACTCCTGCTGTATTGCGGTCGCCGGTGAGGCCGGCGGGGGGAATGTGGGCGTTACGCGTGCGGGTGACGCGTGCCGGGATGACGGCAGCCGGAATGGCACGCGCAGACCTGCGTGGCGGTCGCCGGCAAGTGCAAGGCAGCGCTCACGACAACGTCTCGATCACGACGTCGGCCGCAGCACGGCGCACGCCGTCGGCGCTGAGCCTGCGCGCGTCGCCGCTTTCCAGCCGGCACATCGAAAACGCCGTGGCCAGCCGCGCGCACTGCTCCAGATCGGTGGCCGCATCCAGCAGCGCGGCGGCCAGGCCGGCCACCATCGCGTCACCGGCGCCCACGCTGCTGCCCTGCGCCAGCCGCGGCGGCCGCGCGATCAGGCGCTGGTCGCGCTGCACGAACAAGGCGCCGTCGGTGCCCATCGAGATGACCACCAGCTGGATGCCGCGTGCGATCAGTTCGTGCGCGGCGGCGCTGAGCGCGGCGCGATCGCTCAGCGGGCGGCCGGTCCAGGCTTCGAGTTCGTGCCGGTTCGGTTTGACTGCGTAAGGCAGCGCGTCGCGTGCGGCGCCGAGTGCGGCCACCAGTGGCGCACCACTGGTGTCCAGCAGTACGCGTGCGCCAGCGGCGCTGGCCTGCGCCTGCAACTGCGCCCAGCTGTCGTCCGGCAGGCCGGCCGGCAGGCTGCCCGACAGCACCACCGGCAGGCCGGGGCGCAGCAGCGGGGCGAGCTGATCGGCTACGCCCTGCAGGTGCGGCTGGCCCAGGCGCAGGCCGGGCAGATTGATGTCGGTGGTGTCGTTGCTGCGCGCTTCGACCAGCTTGAGATTGGTGCGGGTCTCGCCGGCCACGCGCTGGCAGTGGTCGGTGATACCGCGTTCGCGGAACAGCGCCTCGAACACGCCGGCATTGGCGACCCCGAGCACGCCGAGCGCGGCGACCTGACTGCCCCAGTCGGCCAGGCAGGCGGCGACATTGATGCCCTTGCCGCCGGCGTCGTTACGCACGCTGCTGGCGCGATGCACAGCGCCCGGCTGCAAGTGATCGAGTTGGATGGTCTGGTCGATCGCCGGATTCAGCGTGACGGTGATGGCCTGCAGGTTCATGCCTGGCCCTCGCGTTTGACTTCGAGCGCGCGCACCTGCTCTGCGGTCTCGCAGTCCAGCGCCTGCTCGGCCAGCTGCTGCAGGGCGCTCAGCGCGGTGCCGCGCAGGCGTGCCTTGACCGCCGGGATGTCGTTGGGCGTCATCGACAACTCCTGCACGCCCAGGCCGGCCAGCAGGCTGGCGCCGAACGGATCGCCGGCCAGACCGCCGCACACGCCAACCCAACGCCCGTGCTTGCGCGCACCTTCGATCGTGCTGCGAATCATGCGCAGCACCGCCGGATGCAGGCTGTCGGCTTCGGCGGCCAGCTCCGGGTTCTGGCGGTCGATCGCCAGCACGTACTGGGTCAGGTCATTGGTGCCGATCGAGAAGAAATCCGCATGCCGCGCCAGCACGTCTGCCTGCGCTGCGGCGGCGGGCACTTCGATCATGATGCCGATCGGCACTTCCGGTGCGTCCAGCTCGGCGCGGATGCGTGCGCAGATCTCGCGCAAGGCGATCAGCTCCGGCACCGAGGTGATCATCGGGAACATGATCGACAGCCGCGCCCCGTCCTTGGCGGCGCGGTACAGCGCACGCAACTGCGGTTCGAGCAGGTCGGGGCGACGCAGCAGCAGGCGCGCGCCGCGGACGCCCAGGAACGGGTTTTCCTCGTGCGGTAGCTCCAGATGCGCCACCTGCTTGTCGCCGCCGATGTCCAGTGCACGCACGATCAGCGGGCGGCCATCCAGTGCCTGCGCCATTGCCAGGTAGGTGGCGTGCTGCTCGTCTTCGCTGGGCGTGCGGCCGCTTTCCAGGAACAGGAACTCGGTGCGCATCAGGCCGACGCCTTCGGCGCCCTGGGCCAGCGCCATCGCGACCTGGTCGGGCAGGTTGACGTTGGCGCCGATGTCGATGTGGTGGCCGTCGGTGGTTTCCGCCGGCAAGGCGCGCTGCGCGGCCTCGCGCTCGCGGATGGCCTGCTGCTCGGCGATATGCGTACGGGCGGCGTCCAGATCCAGTTCGGACGGGTTGATGTACAGCCGCCCGCTGCTGCCGTCGATGATGGCGGTGACGCCGTCTTCGATATCCAGCAACTGGCCGCCGGCTGCGACCAGCGCCGGCAGGCCGAGCGTGCGCGACAGGATCGCGGTATGCGAGGTCGGCCCGCCTTGCGCAGTGGCCAGGCCGAGCACGCGTGCAGTGTCCAGGTTGGCGGTGTCCGACGGCGACAGATCGCCGGCAAGCAGGATGCAGGGCTGCTCCGGCAGGTCGGTCAGGCCGGCGCCGGCGGCGGCCGGGTCGAGCTGGGCCAGTACGCGGCGACCGACATCACGCAGGTCGGCCGCGCGGCCGGCCAGCACCGGGTTGCCGAGTGCGGCCAGGCCCGAGGCGATCTGTTCCACCGCCTGATGCCACGACCACGCCACGCCGTGGCCTTCGACCATCAGCTGGCAGGTGCGGGTGATCAGGTCGGTGTCGTTGAGCAGCTCGGCCTGGGCCTTGAAGATCGCCGCGTCCGAGGCGCCGAGCCGTCGTTGGGTGTCGTCCTGGATCGCCGCCAGCTGCTGGCGGGTGCGGGTCAGCGCGTCGTGCAGCAATGCGCCGCCATCGCCCAGGCCGACCGGTTGATCGGCCACCTCGGTCTGCGCCGCACGCAGGCGGTGCACGATGCCGATTGCCACGCCCGGGCTGGCGCCGATGCCGACGATGGCCGGCTGCGCCTGCGGGGGTGTCCAGCCGATGACCGGGGCGGCGCGGCGTTGCGCGGCGCGTTCGGCGTCGGCCTTTTCCTGCGCGGTCAGGCTGTCCATCACTGCGCGCAGGCGCTTGAGCAGCGCGGCGGCATCGTTGCCTTCGGCCGAGACGGTGATGCTGTCGCCGGCACGCAGACCGAGCTGCAACAGGCCGACCAGGCTCTTGGCATCGGCCGCCTGATCGCCGGCACGCACTTGCGCACGCGCAGAGAAGCCGCGTGCGGTTTCGGCCCAACGGGTGGCCGGGCGGGCATGCAGGCCGCTGGGGTAGGCGATGGTCCAGTCAAATTTTTCGGCCAGATCGGTGGCGGGCGCGGCGCTGGTGTCGGGCGCGCGGTCGCCGGTGAGCGCGGCCACGATCACGCCGGGGTCGTCGGTGGTGAACAGCGCTTCCAGCTGCGCCGGGTCCTGGATCAGCCGGGTCAGGCGGCGCAGCAGGGTGATGTGGGTGTCGGATTGGGCAGCGATGCCGACCACCAGCCGGGTGATCTGGCCGGGGTTCCATTCCACGCCTTCAGGCAACTGCAGCACCGCGATACCGTCGCGGCGCACCAGATGGCGGTCTTCGCCGACGCCGTGCGGGATCGCCAGGCCGTGGCCGAGGAAGGTATTCGCCAGGCCTTCGCGGCGCCGCATGCTGGCGTCGTAGCCCGGCGCCACGCAGCCGGCGGCGACCAATAGCTGGGCGGCCTGGGCGATGGCGTCGTCCTTGTCGCGGGCATGCGCACGCAGGCGTACGAGTTCGGGAGTGACGGGAGCGGCAGGCGACGGAGAGGACAAGACGGACTCCGGGGAGTAGGAACGGGCTGGGCAGTAGTGTGGGAACGTTCCCACACTCAGGTCAATGTGCACTGCACAAAAGCGCTGTAGTGCTTTCGGGTTAGCATCGAATCTGAAGCAGCGCCTGGGTCGAGGTGCGCCAAATGGAGCGGGAACGGTCCCAGTGAGTATGTCCCAGTGAGCATCAGCATCAACGACGTGGCCCGGGTGGCCGGAGTGTCCAAATCCACCGTCTCGCGCGCGCTGGGCACCGGCCCGGTGAGCGAGGAGGTGCGTGCCAAGGTCGAGGCGGCGGTGCGCCAGACCGGCTATCGGCCCAACCTGATGGCGCGGCGATTGCGCTCCCAGCAGTCCGGCATCCTGGGGGTGATCGTGGCCGATATCCGCAACCCGTACTTCACCGCGCTGATCCGCGCGGTGGAAGAGGTCGCTTATCGCGCCAGCATGCGCGTGACCCTGTGCAATACCGACGAAGATCCCGAGCGCGAGGCGCTGTACCTGCAACTGATGCAGGAAGAACGCATTACCGGGCTGATCTTCGCCCCGACCCGGGTCACGGTGGGGCGCATGCACGAACTCGCGCTGGATTACCCGACCGTGCTGGTGGACCGCGCCGGCCCCGGCAGCCGCTACGACAGCGTGGTGCTGGATAACGCCGCAGCGATGGGCGAACTGGTCGCGCATCTGCAGGCGCAGGGCTATGAACGCATCGGCGGGCTGTTCGGCACCAGCACCACTGCGGCCGAGCGCCGCAACGGCTATCTGGCCGCGATGGGCGCGCAGGGGCTGACACCGGCTTACCGCGAAGTGGCGCCCACCGCCGAAGCGGCGATTGCCGAAGTCGGCCAATGGCTGGCCAGCGCAGACAGGCCCGAAGCGATCGTCACCAGTAACAGCCTGCTGTTGATGGGCGCGCTGAAGGCCGCCCGCACCGCCGGCCTGCGCATTCCCGATGATCTGGCCCTGGCCGGCTTCGACAACGAGCGCTGGACCGATCTGGTCGAGCCAGGCATCACCGTGGTCGAGCAGCCGGTCGAAGACATGGGCCGCGCGGCGATGTCGCTATTGCTCGAACGGCTCAAATCGCCGCAGCTGCCGATTCGCCGCCTGGTGATGACCGGCCGCTGCGTGGTGCGCGGCTCCACCGGCGCCCGCAGGCCGGGTATCTAACTGTCCCGAAGTAGCGCCCAGCGCCGGTCAAAAATCCTGGCTCGTCGCGTGTGCGGTGCCCTCACCGCTCGCGGGACACGCCGCAAGTACGTCCCTGTAGGCTCGGTGGCGGCATCCATGCCGCCACACGGTCCCGCAAGCGGCAAGGACACCGCACCAGAATGTTGGTCGGTCGCTTCGTTGAAAGTCTGGCTGTTATTCGTTCGCGTTGCGACGCTGATCGGACGCGCCGTCATCCAAAAACGCGCTTATTGCACTGCTTGCAACCATGCACACCGACGTTCTCGATTGGTCCTTGCCCGCCCACCGTCGCGGGACCTTACGCGGCATGGATGCCGCGTAAGAGCTTACAAGGACGTACTTGCAGCGTGTCCCGCGACGGTGGGCGGGCAAGGGCCCTGCAACGACGCCGCAGATCAGCGGCTTTACAACTGATCTATCCGCACTGTCGAATCGCTTCGACACGTTGAGCCGGTAAAGCCCCATCGCGCCCAAGGGCGCTCCTACGGGGCATCGCGTTTCGTTGCTGCAGCACACACAAAAAAAGCCCCAACATTGCTGCCGGGGCTTTTGTATTTCCGATCAATCGTATGACTCAGCGATCCGGACGATGCGATCCAGCGTCGCCCTGTGCCGCGACGTATTCCTTGGACTGCTCGTCCAGCTTGTCGCCCAGCATGCGGCGCACCACCACGAAGAACAGCGGGATGAAGATCACGCCGAGCACGGTGGCGAACACCATGCCGCCGATCACGCCGGTACCGATGGAGTGACGCGAGTTGGCGCCGGCACCGGTGGAGATGGCCAGCGGCAGCACGCCCAGGATGAAGGCGAACGAGGTCATCAGAATCGGGCGGAAGCGCAGATGCGCCGCTTCCATCGTCGCATCGCGCAGGGTCTTGCCCGCTGCCCGCTGCCCGCTGCTCCACCGCGAACTCCACGATCAGGATCGCGTTTTTCGCCGCCAGACCAATCACCGTGATCATGCCGATCTTGAAGTACAGATCGTTCGGCAGGCCACGCAGCATCGAGAAGACGATCGCACCCAGCACGCCGATCGGCACCACCATCAGCACCGCCACCGGAATCGACCAGCTTTCGTACAGTGCGGCCAGGCACAGGAACACCACCACCACCGACAACGCCAGCAACAGCGTGGCTGCGTTACCGGCGATGATTTCCTGGTACGACATGCCGCTCCAGTCGAAGCCGAAGCCCGGCGGCAGGTCGTTGTTGACGATCTCTTCCATTGCCGTCATCGCCTGGCCGGAGCTGCCGCCCGGAGCCGGATTGCCGACGATGTTCACCGCCGAATAGCCGTTGTAGCGGTTCAGTGCCGGCGAGGCGTAGGTCCAATCGGCCTTGACCACATTGCTCAGCGGAATCATTCCCGGCTGCCCATCGGCACCGACGGCTGTCGCACTGGGGCTGAAGAAGCTGCGCAGCGACTCGGGGCCGGTACGGAACTGGTCGTCGGCACGGATGTTGACGCGCTTGATGCGGCCTTCGGAGAAGTAGTCGTTGATGTACACAGGCGCCAGCATCAGCTGGATCGAGCTGTAGATATCGCTGACTTCCAGGCCCATCGACTGTGCCTGCACACGGTCCACCGACAGCTGCAGCTGCGGCGCGTCTTCCAGGCCGTTCGGGCGTACACCCACCATGGTGTCCTGCTTTTCCGCCGCCTTGCCCAGCACGATGTTGCGCGCCTGGGTCAGGGCTTGCTGGCCTGCGCCGGAGCGGTCCTGCAGCCACATGTCGAAGCCGCCGAACTGTCCCAAGCCCTGCACGGTGGGCAGGTTGACCACAAAGATCTGTGCGCCCTTGATGCCGTAGAACATGCCGTTGAGCTGCTTGATCAGCTCCTCTGCGGTCACATCGCGGTCTTCCCACGGCTTGAGCCGGATGAAGCCCATACCCACGTTTTCGCCCGAGCCCAGGAAGCTGAAGCCGGCGATCTGCAGCATGCCTTCCACGGCCGGCTGCTTCTCCAGTACCGCACGCATCTGCGCAAAGGTCTCGTTGGTCCGGATCTTGGTGGCGCCAGGCGGCAACTGCACGATGGCTACCGCAAAGCCCTGGTCTTCTTCCGGCAGGAAGCTGCCCGGCATGCGCGTGAACAGGAAGCCGCACAACACCACCAGCACCACGAACACGATCATCCACGGCGGCGAGTGCTTGAGGGTATTGCCGACCACGCCCACATAGCGATGCGCCAGCTTGTCGTAGTACTTGTCGAAGGTGCGGTAGATCCAGTTCTTCTTGGTCGAATGGGTCGACTTGAGGAACGCGCCGCACAGCGCCGGGGTGAAGCTCAACGCCAGGAACGCGGAGAACCCCATCGACATGGCGATGGTCAGCGCGAACTGCTTGTAGATCGCGCCCGAGGCGCCGGGTTGCAGCGAGGAGGGGATGAACACCGCCGCCAGCACCACGGTGATGGCCACCACCGCGCCGGTGATCTGGGTCATCGCCTTCTGGGTGGCCGCCTTCGGCTCCAGGTGCTCCTCGCTCATGATGCGTTCGACGTTCTCGATCACCACGATCGCGTCGTCGACCACGATGCCGATCGCCAGCACCATCGCAAACAGCGTCAGCTGGTTGATGGTGAATCCGATCATGTACATGCCGAAGAACGTACCCAGCAGCGCGACCGGAATCACCAGCGTGGGAATCACGGTGGCGCGGAAGTTCTGCAGGAACAGCAGCATCACCAGGAACACCAGCACGATGGCTTCCACCAGCGTGTGGATCACTTCCTCGATGGAGATACGCACGAAGGTGGTGGACTCGTACGGCGCAAACCAGGTTACGCCCTGCGGAAAGGTCGGCTGCAGTTCGTCGAGCTTGGCACCGACCGCTTCGGACACATTCAAGGCATTGGCGCCCGGCAACAACTGGATACCGAACGCACCGGTGGGCTTGCCGTTGTACTGGGTATCGAAGCCGTAGTTGCTCGGGCCCACGGTGACGCGCGCGACATCCTTCAACCGCACCGTGGCACCGTTACTGTCGGTGCGCAGGATGATGTTCTCGAACTGGTCCGGCGAGCTGAAGCGGCCCTCGGCCGAGACCGTGGCAGTGAAGCTGATGCCTTCCGGGGTCGGGTCGGCGCCCACCGAGCCGGCGGCGAACTGCACGTTCTGGTTACGCACTGCGGTCAACACCTGGGTCGCCGACAGGTTGTAGCCCTGCAGCTTCTCCGGGTTCAACCAGATGTTCATCGCGTACTCGGCGCCGAACTGGTTGGTGCTGCCCACGCCGGGCACGCGCGAAATCTGCTCCAGCACGCGCGAGCCGACGATGTCGTTGAGCGCGTCGCGGTTGATCGACGGGTTGTCCGAGCGCAACGCGGCCACCATCAGGAAGCCGGCGTTGGCCTTGGCCACCACCACACCCTGCTGGGTGACTTCCGAGGGCAGGCGCGGCGTGGCCAACGACACCTTGTTCTGCACCTGCACCTGCGCGATATCCGCGTCGGTGCCGGTTTCGAAGGTCAGCGTGATGGTCACGCGGCCGTTGGCCGCCGAAGACGAATTAAAGTACAGCAGGTGGTCGATACCGGTGAGCTGCTGCTCGATGACCTGGGTCACCGCTTTTTCGGCGGTATCGGCGCTGGCGCCGGGGAAGTTGGCGGTAACGGTGACCTGCGGCGGGGCGATCGTGGGGTACGACTCGATACCCAGATTCAGGATCGAGATCACGCCGGCAAGCGAGATCAGGATCGCCACCACCCAGGCAAAGATCGGGTGTTCAATGAAAAACTTAGGCATGTCCGGGTTCCGTCACTGCTGCTTGGACTGGGAGTCGGCCGGCTGCGCCGCCGCATCCGGCTTGGGCTGCTGCTGCGCCGCCGGTGCCGCGGCATCGGCCTTGTCGGCAGCCGGTGCGGCCTGCGCGTCGCCGCCTTGAGCTGCGGCGGGAGCCGCGCCCGGAGCGCCCGGCTGGCCGCCTTGCGCCGGCTTGTTCGGATTCCACGCAACGCCCTTGGCCGGCTGGCCTTCCTTCGCCTTCTGCACACCGTCGACGATGACCTGGTCGCCGGGGGACACGCCGCCGGTGACGATCCACTGGCCCTTCTGCTGACCATCGACGGTGAGGTTCTTGCGCGCCACCTTGCCGTCCTTGCCGAGCACCAGCGCGTAGGCGCCGGTGGCATCGCGCTGCACCGCCTGTTGCGGCATCAGGTAGGCGTTGTTGCGCTGGCCAAGGCTGGCCTTGAAGGTCACGAACGCGCCCGGCAGCAGCGCCTGTTCCGGGTTGGGCAGGGTCGCGCGTAGCGACACCGCACCGGTGCTCGGGTCGACCGTGACGGCCGAGACATCCAACGTACCCGGATGCGGATACTGCGTGCCGTTGCCTAGCTCCACATTGATGGTGGATTTGCCATCGCCGCTGAGCTGCACGTTGCCGCTGCTCTGCGCCTGGCGCATTGCGGCCAGTTCTTCGCTGCTCATCGCGAAGTTCACGTACAGCGGGTCGATCTGGTCGACCGTGGTCAGCAGGGTCGCTTCACCGGCACCGACCAGCGCGCCTTCGGTCACGCGCTGGATCCCGGCGCGGCCGGTGATCGGCGAGGTGACGCTGGCGAAGCTGAGCTGGATGCGCGCGGACTCGACCAAGCCACGCGCCTGCTGCACGTTGGCGCCGGAGGAGCGCTCGGTGGCTTCGGCGTTGTCGATGTCGGCACGCGACACGTACTGCTGCGGGGCCAAGCTGCGCGCGCGCTTGGCGGCGACCTGGGCATTGGCGTAGGTCGCCTGGGCGGCGGCCAACTGGCCCTGCGCCTGCAGCAACGTGGCCTTCAACGGCATTGGGTCGATCTCGAACAGCGGCTGGCCTTCCTTGACGTCGGTGCCTTCGGTGTACAGGCGCTTGAGCAGCACACCGTCCACGCGCGCACGCACGTCGGCCGAGCGGTACGCTGACAGACGGCCCACCAGGTCGCGTTCCAGCGGCAGGGTCTGCGGCTGCATTTCCAGCACCGACACTTCCGGCGGCGGCGGCGCCTGTTGTTGTTCGGGCTTGCTGCAGGCAGCGAGCGCCACGGTGATGGCACAGGCCAGGCCGAGTGTGCGGAGCGGGGCAATCATCAGGAGGAACTCCGTTAGGGTCTTGAAGCGAGAAAGGAAAGCGGGGACAGCGAAGGCGTTGCAGCGGCCGCGGCGAACGCGCGCAGAAAGGTGTCGACAGCGAATTGCGCCCATTGCTGCCTGGCGGGGAGGCCGGCGCGATGGGGGACCTGAAAGCGTTGCCGATCGAGATCCAGACCGACGATCATGCTCAACAGCAGTTCGGCCATGAAGTGCGCATCGTCATGGCGCAGCTGGCCGGCATCCATCGCCTGCTCGAAGCGATGCGCCAGGCGCTGCTGCATGCCGACCACCCCGTCATGGAAGATCTGCTGCGACTGATCGGGAAACCGATGCGACTCGGCTTCCACCAACCGGCAGGTCTGTACCACATCGGGACGGTTCAGGCGATCCAGATGGGCCAGCGCGAAGGCCAGCAGATCCTCACGCAACTCGCCCGAGGCGGTACCCAGCGGCACCGTGGCCAGATGCACATGGTCCTGAAGGACATCGCGCAGCAGGTTTTCTTTACAACCGTAATAACTGTAGAGCGTCTGCTTGGAACAGCCGGCACGCTCGGCCACTGCATCCATGCTCAGCCGCATGCCGCGCTCGGCAAGCAGCGTATGCACAGCCGCATGGATGCGGCGATCGCAGTCCGAGCGCCGGGCAGCACGGTGGGAACGGGGGGTCATGGCGGTAGACTATACCGTCCAGTTTAGTTTTTAAACAGACTTGACGGTCGCAGTTTGGTCTGCGCAAGCCCTTGTGCGACAAGCACCTGACCGGACTTTGCCGGATCTGGCGGTCCAGTGGCCACCTGCGCCAGTGCGCATCGCACCTCTGCGGGGAAACTACACAGTGGTATTGCTTTTGCAACCTGCGCGCGCCGACTGACGGCTGAGGATTTGCGCTATGCAGCAAGGCGTCGTCATCGCGCATCGGTACAATTCAGGTTTTCCACCGAGCACCCCAGCTCTCTCATGACAGCCAAGAAAGCCGCTTCGAAATCGTCCACGACGCCGACCAAGCCGGTCGCCGAACGTGCCGTCCCCGTGCTTGCCGGCGCACCGCAGGCGGTCGTTCTGGAGCCGGTGTTTGCCGCATTGCGCAAGCGCTACCCGGCGGCCCGCCAGGCCGAAGTGCAGCTGTTCGCAGCCGGCTTCTATCGCCGCATGGAAGAGGACGAGTTCCCCAACCATCCGCCCGAGCAGTGGGCGGCGCTGGCGGCGGACATGCTGGAATTTGCACGCACGCGCAAGGCCGGCACGGTCAACGTGCGGGTGTTCAACCCGACCTTGAAGAGCCACGGTTACGAGTCGCCGCATACGCTGTTGCAGATCGTCAACGACGACATGCCGTTCCTGGTGGACTCGGTGAGCATGACGCTGTCGGACCTGGGCATCGGCGTGCACGTGCTCGGCCACCCGGTGCTGCGCATCGCGCGCGACAAGGCCGGCAAGCTGACCGCGGTGGGCGAGGGCAAGAGCGAGTCGTTGATGGTGCTGGAGATCGACCGCCAGCCCGCCGAAGAAATGCCCAAGGTGGAAGCGGCGGTACGCAAGGTGCTGGCCGAAGTGCGCGCGATCGTGCACGACTGGGCCGCGATGCGCGAAAAGATGGTGATGCTGGCCGACGACCTGGCCACCCGGCGCCTGCCGATGGACGACATCAGCCGGCACGAGGCGCAGGAATTTCTGCGCTGGGCCTCGGCCGACCACTTCACCTTTTTCGGCTATCGCGAATACCGCGTCGAAAAGCAGGACGGCCAGGACGTGCTGGCGCCGGTGGAAGAGACTGGGCTTGGCCTGATGCGCGGCCACGACACCTCGCCGGCGCGCCCGGTGACCACGCTGGCAGCGCACGGTTTGAATACCTCGTCCAAGCTCAAGGACGCGCTGATCCTGACCAAGACCAATGCGCGCTCGCGTGTGCATCGGGTTGGCTACATGGATTACATCGGCGTCCTGGAGTTCGATGCCAAGGGCCGCATCGTCGGCGAGCAGCGCTTCCTGGGCCTGTTCACCTCCAGCGCCTACAACCGCCGTCCGTGGGAAATTCCGCTGGTGCGGCAGCGCCACGAATACGTGATGAGCAAGTCCGGGCTGACCCCGAGCAGCCACAGCGGCAAGGCGCTGCGGCACATTCTGGAGACGTTGCCGCGCGAGGAGCTGTTTCAGTCCAACGAAGAAGAGTTGTACCGCACCGCGATCGGCATTCTCGGTCTGCAGGAGCGCGTGCGCAGCCGCATGTTCCTGCGCCGTGACAAGTACAGCCGCTTTATCTCCGCGCTGGTGTACATCCCGCGCGAACGTTTCAACACCGATGTGCGGCTGCGCATCGAAGCCTTGCTGAAAGATGCGCTGCACGGCGAGTACATCGACTCCAGCGTGGTGCTGGGCGAGTCGCCGCTGGCGCAGCTGCACCTGATCGTGCGGCCCAAGAGTGGCGAGGCGCTGGAATTCAACACCACCGAACTCGAATCGCGGCTGGCGCATCTGCTGCGCAACTGGCGCGATGCCTTGCGCGAGGCGCTGGTGGCGCGGCATGGCGAAGCCAACGGCTTGCGCATGGCGGCCAACTTCGGCCGTGCGTTGCCGGCTGGCTACATCGAAGATTCCTCGATCGAATCGGCGGTGTCCGACGTCGAGCATCTGGCCACGCTGGACGGCCCGGACGACCTGCATCTGAGCCTGCAGGAAATCCGCCACGACGACGGCATGCGTCTGGATGCCGGCGAAGGCCTGCGCCTGAAGCTGTATCGCCAGCTCGACGACATTCCGTTGTCCGATGCGATGCCGATGATGGAGAACATGGGCCTGCGGGTGATCTCCGAACGGCCGTACCGGCTGCAGGTCGGCGAAACCCCGGTGTATATCCAGGATTTCGAGGTCGAATCGACCGCCGGCAAGATCAATGCGGCCCACGCCGATGCCGGCTTTGGCGAAGCCTTCGAACGCATCTGGAATGGCGATGCCGAGAACGACGGCTTCAATCGCCTGATTCTGGCCGCCGGCCTGCATTGGCGCCAGGTCGCGCTGCTGCGCGGCTATTGCAAGTATCTGCTGCAGACCGCGGTGCCGTTCTCGCAGGCCTATGTCGAGGCGACGTTCACCCGTTACCCGCTGCTGGCGCGCTTGTTGGTGGAATTGTTCGAAGCGCGCTTCGACCCATCCACCGGCAAGGAAACCAAGGCGCAGATCTTTGCCGGCCAGGAACGCCTGCGCGAGGAATTGTCGGTATTCGCAGCCGACGACGAGGCCACGCTCAAGGCATTGGAGCCGGTGTTGCAGGCACGTGGCAGCGACCGCGCCGCGCAGCAGGAGGCCACCCGCTCCACGCTGCTGAAGCTGATGGACCGCGTGTCCAGCCTGGACGAAGACCGCATCCTGCGCAGCTTCATCGACGTGATCGATGCCACGCTGCGCACCAACTATTACCAGACCGACAAGAGCGGTAAGCACGGCCACTGCATCAGCTTCAAGCTGGATTCGGCGATCGTGCCGGATCTGCCCAAGCCGCGTCCTTACCGCGAAATCTTCGTCTACAGCCCGCGCGTGGAAGGCGTGCACCTGCGCTTCGGCGCGGTGGCGCGTGGCGGCCTGCGCTGGTCGGACCGGCGCGAGGACTTCCGCACCGAGGTGCTGGGCCTGGTCAAGGCGCAGATGGTCAAGAACACCGTCATCGTGCCGGTCGGCGCCAAGGGCGGTTTCTACGTCAAGCGTTCGCCGGTGGGCGGCGACCGTGACGCAGTGCAGGCCGAAGGCATCGCCTGCTACAAGCTGTTCATCCAGAGCCTGCTCGACATCACCGACAACATCGTCGGCGGCAAGATCGTGCCGCCGCCGCAGGTGGTGCGTCACGACCAGGACGACCCGTATCTGGTGGTCGCCGCCGACAAGGGCACCGCCACGTTCTCCGACATCGCCAACGGGCTGGCGCTGGACCACGGGTTCTGGATGGGCGATGCGTTCGCCTCTGGCGGCTCGGTCGGTTACGACCACAAGGGCATGGGCATTACCGCGCGTGGCGCGTGGGAGTCGGTCAAGCGCCACTTCCGTGCGATGGGGCGCGATTGTCAGAGCCAGGAATTCAGCGTGGTCGGCATCGGCGACATGTCCGGCGACGTGTTCGGCAACGGCATGCTGTTGTCGCGGCATATCCGTCTGCTGGCCGCGTTCGATCACCGGCATATCTTCCTGGATCCCAATCCGGATGCCGCTGCCTCGTTCGCCGAGCGCGAGCGCCTGTTCAAGCTGCCGCGTTCCAGCTGGGCCGACTACGAGGCCAAGCTGATCAGCGCCGGTGGTGGCATCTATCCGCGCACGCTCAAGTCCATCGACATCAGCGCGCCGGTGCGCGAAGCCTTGGGCCTGGAATCCAACATCAAGCAGCTCTCGCCCAACGAGCTGATGAACGCCATTCTCAAGGCGCCGGTGGACCTGTTCTGGAACGGCGGCATCGGCACCTATGTCAAAGCCTCCAGTGAATCGCACGCCGATGTGGGCGACCGCGCCAACAACGGCCTGCGCGTCAATGGCGGCGAATTGCGCTGCAAGGTGGTGGGCGAGGGCGGCAATCTGGGCCTGACCCAGCTCGGTCGTATCGAGGCCGCGCAAACCGGCGTGCTGCTCAATACCGACTTCATCGACAACTCGGCCGGCGTGGACACCTCCGATCACGAGGTGAACATCAAGATCCTGCTCAACGACATGGTGCAGGCCAAAAAGCTCACCTACGACGCGCGCAACACGCTGCTCGCCTCGATGACCGACGAAGTGGCCGATCTGGTGCTGTGGGACAACTATCGCCAGAACCAGGCGATCAGCCTGATGGAGCGCATGAGCGTCAAGCGCCTGGGTTCCAAGCAGCACTTCATCCGCACGCTGGAACTGCAGGGGCTGCTCGATCGCCAGATCGAGTTCCTGCCCTCCGATGCCGAACTGTCCGCACGCAAGGCGCGCGGGCAGGGCTTGTCGCGTCCGGAGCTGTCGGTGCTGTTGTCGTACTCCAAGCTGGTGGCGTTCCAGCAGTTGCTGGAATCGGATATCCCCGAAGACCCGTATCTGTCCAAGGAGTTGCAGCGCTACTTCCCGCAGCCGCTGCAGAAGAAGTACGCCGATGCGATGGAGCGTCACCGCCTCAAGCGCGAGATCATCGCCACCGCGGTGACCAACACCACCATCAACCGCATGGGCGCCACCTTCCTGATGCGCATGCAGGAAGACACCGGCCGCAGCATCGCCGAGGTCGCCAAGGCCTATACCATCAGCCGCGAAACGCTGGATGCACGCGCGCTGTGGACGCAGATCGACGCGCTGGACGGCAAGGTGCCCGAGTCGGTGCAGATCGATGCACTGGAAGTGATCTGGCGCCTGCAACGCTCGTTCGTGCGTTGGCTGCTGCTGCGTCCTGGCCAGATGCCGGGCATCACCGCGGCGGTGGAGCGTTACCACGGCCCGTTCAACGACATCCGGGTCGCCTCCGGTGTTCTCTCCGATACGCAGCGCCCGCAGTACGAAGGCAGCGTGCAGGAATGGCAGGAAAAGGGCCTGCCGCCGCAGCTGGCGCAGCAGTTGTCCGAGCTGCGTTATCTGGAACCGGCCTTCGACATCATCGAAACCGCGCGTACTCGCAAGCTCAAGCCGGTGGACGTGTCCAAGGTGCATTTCCGCCTGGGCGAAGCGCTGCGCCTGCCGTGGTTGTTCGAGCAGATCGACGCGCTGGAGGTCAACGGTCGCTGGCACGCCGTGGCACGTGGCGTGCTGCGCGACGAGCTGGCCGCGCATCAACGCGCCTTGGTCGGCCAAGTGTTGACGATGTCAGGCAGCACGGCCGAGGACAAGGTGGCCAACTGGCTGGCACGCGACGATTCCAGCCTGCGCTTCACCCTGGCCATGCTGGCCGATGTGGCCGAGCAGAAGACGCTGGACTACCCGACCGTGTCGGTGGCAGTGCAGCGACTTGGGCAGTTGGCTGCGCACGGGATGTAAGTAAGCTGCACGGTGGTAACGGAGCTTGGCTTCGCCACCACCGCAGTTTGAGCGGTTAAGGCGTTTAACCTTCTAAGCAGCCTGCCCAGAGAATCGGGCGGGCTTTAACTATGCGTCAGTGATGATTTCTAAATTCCACACTGCACGAAACCACCGTTTATAGAAAGTGCGTGCCAATAGGCAGCACACTTGCTGCTGCTTTACGTACATCGACATCAAGCGGTGCTTGTTGCGCTTGTGGCTTCTAGTTGAGTATAGGAGGCCAGCACTACTAACTGCGTGCTCAACGTTCAAGCTCATTGGTTGCCGCAACGCATACACGTCTGGCGAATTGCCTAACTAACAATTGCATTCTACAAGGATGATTGTATAGTCGCATCAATGGACGACAACTCTGCCATTGCGGCACTTTCAGCTCTCGCACACGCCGATCGTCTAACTGCGTTTCGCATGTTGGTCCGCGCGGGGCCAAACGGGATGCCCTCAGGCGAGATCGCCGACGCACTCTCAATCCCTCCCACCCGGATGAGCTTTCATCTCTCGACACTCGAGCGCGCAAGCCTACTGCGTTCCTGGCGGGACGGGCGACGTGTTCTTTACGCAGCGAGCTATGACGATATGCGCCAACTTCTCGCCTTTCTGACAGAAGACTGCTGTTCCGGGAATCTGCAAATCTGCGGCTCTCTCACCGATCTGGTGACAACCTGCAGCGCGGAGACTTGCTCATGAGCGATCCAAAGAACTTTGGCACCCGTTTGCTGCGCTGCTGCAACGTTGCGCGCTGTAAGGTGCGCGCAAAATGCGCCAGCTGATAGCCATATTCCATTCCTTTCCGGACGCGACCTGAGAACTGAACATGACTATCACCATTTATCACAACTCAGACTGCGGCACGTCCCGAAACACGCTCGAAATAATTCGCCAATCAGGAGAAACGCCTGATGTCATTGAGTACCTGCGAACGCCACCATCGCGCGAAACGTTGATGCAGTTGATTGAGGCGATGAGCCTAAGTCCGCGCGATTTGCTACGTCAGAAAGGAACCCCTTACACGATGCTGGGCTTGACGATCTCACGCTGTCCGATGCGCAGTTGCTGGACGCGATGCTGGCGTATCCGATCCTCATCAACCGGCCGATTGTGGTCTCCGACAAAGGTGCAGCGCTCTGCAGGCCATCGGAAAAGGTCTTCGCGTTGCTGGCCAATCCGGTCGCCTCCTTCACCAAGGAAGACGGTGAAGTGGTGACTGCGCAAGGGGCATCGCATGATTGATTGGTTGGAGGCGGACTTGCCCAACATCGATCTGCCGCAGCTGCATCCAATCGATATGGGCGCTCTAGCTGCATCGGAAGATCCGATGCATCCGCCTCGCATCTCGATTTTGTACGGCTCGATCCGAGAGCGGTCATATTCGCGTTTTCTTGCGGAAGAAGCAGCTCGACTTTTACGGTGGTTCGGCTGCGACGTGCGCATCTTTGATCCACGCGGATTGCCACTTCCAGATGGAGCAGAAGCCGATCATCCAAAAGTGGCTAAGTTGCGCATGCTCGCCGAGTGGTCCGAAGGCATGGCATGGGTCAGCCCGGAACGCCATGGCGCCATGACCGGGGTCATGAAGGCGCAGATCGACTGGATCCCGCTGGAGCTGGGTGCCACGCGACCGACACAGGGGAAGACACTGGCCGTGATGCAGGTGTCAGGCGGCTCGCAGAGTTTCAACTCGGTCAATCAGATGCGCATTCTCGGCCGCTGGATGCGCATGGTCACGATCCCGAATCAGTCGTCGGTTGCCAAGGCATTTCTGGAATTCGACGACACCGGCCGGATGAAGCCCTCCGCGTATTACAACCGGCTGGTTGATGTCTGCGAGGAGTTGGCGAAGTTCACCTGGCTGGTGCGTGGCCGTTCCGCCTACCTGACCGACCGCTACTCCGAACGCGTCGAAAGCGCCGAGGCGCTGTCCAAACGGGTGAACCATCGCTCCATCTGACATCCTTCGGAATCTTCCATGCTTGCGCTTACCCCGTCTTTGCAGACGCAAGATGCCTGTTGGATTAGCCCGGTGCGACGTCAGAGCACTTGCCAGAGCATGTAGCCCGCGGTGATGAAGATGAGTAGCGCAAAGGCAGCGTTGAGCGCTCCCCGATGTTCTGCAAGTGCAGTCGCTGCACGCGCTCCACCGACGCCACCCGCGCTGCCCGCAATGATCAACGCCGCAGCAAGTGGCCAATTCACCAGCCCGGAATGCGCGTAGTTCAGCGCCGTAGTCAGGCCGAAAGCGGAGACCGCCACGAGGGAGCTGCCTATCGCAGTCAGCATCGGCATGCCGGTGGCGGTCATCAGGCCAGGCACGATGAGGAACCCTCCACCGATACCGAAAAAGCCGGAAAACCCGCCGGAGATCGCTCCCAGCCCCATCAGCGCGGGCGCATTGTCCTTGCCGAGCCGCACAGTCGCATCCTCTCCCGCGTTGCGCCTGCGCAACATGAGCAAGCCGATCACCACCATCAGCACCGCGAACAGCACCAGCAGCCGCTGTCCGTCGAAGGCCTTGCCCAGGGTAGAGCCGAGGTAGGCGCCGGCGATGCCTGCCAATGCGAAGGCCGAGGCGCACGGCCACCTGACATTGCCACGGCGGGCATGTACGAGCAGGTTGGACAGCGCATTGGCAGCCACCGCCAGCGCGCTGGTTCCGATGGCCACATGCGGATTGTCGACGCCGACTAGGTAGAGCATCAGCGGGACAGCGAGGATGGAGCCTCCTCCACCGACCAGCCCCAGCACAAAGCCGACCATAATTCCGGAAAGCCCACCCAGCGCCAGTTGCAGCAGTGAAAGTGTTTGCATAACGAATGGCTACCCAGGGCTAGACAGCGCGTCTCAGCGAAGGCGCTGAGCGAGGGAGGAAAGGTCGTAACCCGCGTCGGCGGCGACGGAGAGGACTTGCTCGGCCATGACGCCGCCAGTACGCACCTGATCAAGGGCCCATAACGACGTCGAGCGCGTCCCCGTCCTGCAATAAGCGGCGACGGGACCAGGCAACTGCTTAAGCAGCTCGCCGAACTGTTGCACCTGGTGATCGGAGATGGCGCCGGCCACAACGGGCAGATAGGCGAAACGTATGCCCGCGCTCGTGCAGGCTGCCTGCATGGCCAGGTGATCGGGCTGGTCCTGCTGTTCACCGTCGGGCCTGTTGCAGACGATGCTTGCGACACCCTGTTTGGCCAGGGCAGGGATGTCGGCAGGAAGGATCTGATCAGTTACAAGCACATCGGGCGAGAGCGGTCGAAGTTTCATGGCTGCTTCTCCGTTGTTCGGGAGCGGTGGATGAGCCAGTGCAGCAACAGTCCCGCCACCATCGATGCAGCAAAGACCACTGCGAACGGTTGAGCGGTCGCTAACAGGGCGATGGCCGGGCCTGGGCACACGCCTGCCAATCCCCAGCCGATGCCAAACAAGGCCGCGCCGATGACCAGCTTCCGGTCGATCTGCCGTTGCTGCGGGAAGTGAAATGACGGCGCAAGCAGGGGCGCGGTACGCACACGGGCCCATCGATAGGCGATGGCTGAAGGAATCAGCGCGCCCGCCATCACCAATGCCAGTGAGGCATCCCAAGCGCCGGTGACATCGAGGAAGGCGAGCACGCGCGCGGGATTGGCCATGTCCGAGAGCACCAAGCCCAGGCCGAACAAGGATCCGCAGAGAAAGGCTGCTAGCCGGATCATGCGCCTGCTCCGGCGGCGATCCGGACGACCGTTACCGTTGCCATGCCCAGCAGCATGAAGACCGTGGTGGCGACGATGGAGCGCGGCGACAATCTCGCCAGCCCGCTCACCCCGTGCCCGCTGGTGCAACCAGCGCCCAGGCGCGTCCCGTAGCCCACTAACAGGCCAGCCAGGATCAGCACCGGCGTCCCGGTGCCCAATAGTGACGGAAGCGCAATTGGCTTGATCGCTAGTCCCACGCCTGCACTTGCCAGAAGTCCGGCCAAAAACAGGATGGACAGCGAGCGTGCACCGCCAACCTGCAGGCCGAGTGCGTTGGCTAGCAGACCAGAGATGCCTGCGATGCGGCCTGCGAGCAGCAGATACGCGCCAGCGGCTGTGCCGATCATCAGGCCGCCGGTAAGGGGCCAGTACCAGGCCAAGGAAGGCAGAGTCATAGCAGGTCCACCGGTAGCTTCAGGTAACGCACGCCGTTATCGTCGGGTTCGGGCAGATGACCGGCGCGCATGTTGACCTGTACCGACGGAAGGAGCAGGCGCGGCATGGGGAGCGTGGCGTCGCGCTTCTCCCGCATCTCGACGAACATGACCTCGGAGACGCCCTGATGCACATGCACGTTCGCGGTGCGTTGGGCGCCGATCGTGGTCTCCCACGCGAAATGGTCCCGGTCGGTGGCTTTGTAGTCGTGGCAAAGGAAGACACGGGTGGCGTCCGGCAGCCCCAGCAATCGCTGGACGGAACGATAGAGCTGGCGCGCTGAGCCACCCGGAAAGTCACAGCGGGCAGTGCCGTAGTCCGGCATGAACAAGGTGTCGCCCGGAAACACCGCATCGCCGATGACGTAGGCCATGCAGGCCGGCGTGTGACCAGGCACATGCAGCGCAATCGCTTGCAGATTCCCGATAGTGAATGCTGCGCCGTCGGCAAAGAGGTGGTCGAACTGGCTGCCATCTCGCTTGAATTCTGCACCGGCGTTGAACACGCTGCCAAAGGTGTCCTGCACTGAAGTAATGCGCTCGCCGATGGCAAGCTGTCCGCCAACGTGTTGTTGCAGCCACGGCGCGGCCGACAGGTGGTCGGCGTGTGCATGGGTTTCAAGCAGCCACTGAACCTCCAGGCCCTCCTCACGCACGTACTGCGCAAGCGCAGTAACAGAGCCGGTTGCCGTCCGGCCTGAGGCCATGTCGAAGTCGAGAACACTATCGATGATCGCGCAGGCCGACGAGCAGGGGTCGCGGACCACGTGGCTGGCGGTAAAGGTCGCAGGATCGAAGAACGTCCTCACGTGCGGCGACGACGTGGCACCGGAATGCGCGTTGCTCACGATGGTTCGAGCCGTTTCCAATAAAGCATCTATTGCGGCGGGGATAGTCACGGTCAGTTGGCCGATTAAGAGTATCCCAACTATTTCATAGTTAATGAAACTATGCAACTATTGCGGGGCTGCTTACTTTTCTGTTCAGTTGCCGCAGGGCTTACCGGCTACGCTCTACATCCCAAGGCCGCATCCTCACGACCCGTGACCGAAACTATTCTTACCGTCAGTGATCTCGCTGCCATGAAGGAGCGGGTGCCGGAAGTTGCTGAGCTGCTGCGCTTCATGGCCACGCCGTCACGCCTGCTGCTGCTGTGCCAGTTGTCACAGGGGGAATCCACGGTGGGAGGCCTGGAGGCGACGACCGGTATCCGGCAGCCGGCCTTGTCCCAGCAGCTAGCAGAACTGCGTCAGCGGCAATTGGTCGTAACCCGACGCGAGTCCAGATCCATCATCTACCGAATGGCTGACCCCAAGGTTGCCGCCTTACTGACCGCCATGCATGCGATCTTCTGCGCGGATACTGATCATGTGGACGGTCACTTTTGAAAGTTGCAGTCCATTTGCGGCACGCAATGCAGAGGGCGCAAGCTCAGCAATAGGCGCGCACACTAGGCACTACTTTCGATATTTCCTTGGCCTGTCGACGCACTGATCCTACGGATCACTGGTCTCCTATGCCGCCACTGTCTTCTGCCGATGTATCCGCCGCGCACCAGACCTGCTTGCCCCTACTCAAGCCTCTAGACTGGCTGCGCAGGCAATTTCGTGCCAACGATCTCTGGTTCATCACACTGGCAGCGGTTGTCGGGCTGATGGCTGCGGCACTGGAGGTGGGGCAGGCCGGTATCGCACACGCCTTGCAGAGCTGGCTTTACGCGCTTGCGCCCAACGAGCGGCTCAGCACGGCAACCTCGATTACCCCCGCTCAGTTGTTGGTCTTGCCTCTGGGCGGCTTGCTGGTCGGTCTGGCGGCACTGCTGGCACGTCGTCGCAAGCGGCCTCTGGTGGATGCGGTGGAAGCCAATGCATTGCACGGCGGGCGCATGTCGATGCGCGACAACCTGATCGTTGCGCTGCAAACCCTATTGTCCAATGGTTTCGGCGCGTCGGTCGGACTTGAGGCGGCGTATACGGAGATGGGATCGGGCGCCGGTTCGCAGTTGGCCCGAGTGCTGCGAGTGCGTCGTGCGGATATGCGCACCCTGGTCGGTGCCGGCGCGGCGGTGCGATCTCCGCCGCCTTCGGCGCGCCGCTTGCGGGAGCGTTCTACGCGTTCGAGATCGTGATTGGTGCCCATACGCCATCCGCGCTCGCGCCGGTGGCTGCCGCGGCGCTGGCCGGCGCCTTCATGGCCAATGCCTTGGGCGCGTCGCCCTACTCGCTGCCGGCGGCGGTGGCTTATCAACTGCAGTCGCGCGACTACGCCATCTACATCGCGCTCGGTCTTGCGAGCGCGTTGATCGGCATCGCGGTGATGCGCTTGGTTGGCGGTATCGAGCGCGGCGTCGGCCGCATCACGCTGCCCGTCTGGGGCCGTCCGGTGGTGGGCGGCCTGCTGCTGATTCCGCTGGCAATGTATTCGCCGCAGGTGTTGTCGTCCGGGCATGGCGCGTTGCACCTGGATCTGACGGGCAGCAGTACGCTGCGGGTGTTGGCAATCGTGCTGGTGCTCAAATGCATCGCATCGGGCATCTCGCTCGGCTTCGGGTCTCGCGGTGGATTGTTCTTTGCCTCGCTGTTCATGGGATCGCTGTTGGGCAGCCTGTTTGCGGTGGGGGTGAACCTGCTAGCAGGTGCCTCGGTGGTAGACCCGACCAGTGCCTCTTTAAAAAATAGGCTTGCATCGCCAGCCAGGCCGTAGCTTCTAAGATCTTCACCGGTCTGGTGATAACGCCCGCACTTGATCTTGACCTACGAAGAACCTCAACGATTGATTCGACCCGACGTACACCCCAAGAGAAGCGTTGGTGGTTGAACAGCGTAGATGCTAAAGCGCGCAGGTCACTCTTCCCGAAATCAGTACAACGCAGACACAGTTGTACTCATCTCGCATGATGCGGGTCTGCACTGATTGCTGCGACTATTTCACCGCTTTATCTGATCTTGACGACCACCTTGCCCTTGGCGCGGCCCTGCGCGAGATAGTCCAATGCTTCCTTCGCTTGCGCGAACGCAAACACCTTGTCGATGACCGGGCGGATGCGTTCGGCTTTGAGCAACTCGCCGATCTTGGCCAGTTGCGTGCCATCGGGGCGCACGAACAAAAAGGTGTAGGCGACGTTGTGCTTGTGCGCTAGACGGATGATCTTGCGGCTCATCATGGCGAAAACGAATTGCAGCACGACATTCAACCGGCGCGCGCGCGCGAAGGCTGCATCCAGCGGTCCGACCAGCGATACGATCTTGCCGCCTGGCTTGAGAATGCCGAGGGATTTTTCGATCGTATCGCCGCGGATGGTGCCAAGCACGATGTCGTATCCGCGCAAGACGGTCTCGAATTCCTGCTGCTTGTAGTCGACCACCTCCTCTGCGCCCAGGCTGTTCACCAGTGCGACGTTGCCGGTGCTGGTGGTGGTGCCCACGCTGGCGCCGAAGTATTTCGCAAGCTGGATCGCAAAGGTGCCGATGCCGCCGGAGCCGGCAGGAATGAAGACCTTCTGGCCTGGCTGCAGCGCAGCGCGTTCTTGCAAGGCCTGCCAGGACGTGAGTGCGACCATCGGCACCGAGGCTGCCTGCACAAAATCCAGATTGGCCGGCTTCAGCGCTGCGGCACTTTCCGGGACCGCGACGTAGTCGGCGAGCGTTCCGCGGCCAAGATCGAACAAGCTGGCAAAAATGGCATCGCCTTTCTTGAAGCGAGTGACGCGGCTGCCGACGGCGACGACGATCCCGGCCACGTCGCTGCCCAGCGTGGCGGGCAAGTCGAACTTCACCACGGGCTTGAAGATCCCGGTGGGAATCATGTTGTCGATCGGGTTCACGCCGGCGGCGTGCACCTCGACCAGCAGCTCGTTGGGTTTCACTGTCGGACGCGGCAGCTCGCTGAAGCCGATGTCGGGCGATTTGCCATAGCGTCTGAAGGTCAGTGCTTTCATGTGGTTCGAGTCCAATGCTGTCGTTGTGTGTGGGTGGCCGGGCGTCTGCGAGTCCCGGCCGCCGTCACCTGTTGCGCTAGCAAATCGGTGGGTGCAGCTTGACCGCGGTGTGAGCCGTGTGAATCGATCGAATCTGTGGAGTGGTGCCACCAAACGCAGATGCGTACATCCCCACCTGGATGCCTGCATAGGTCGCGATGGCGACCAATGCAGGCATGGCACAGGCTGAAACCTCAGGCGCTTGGCTGATAGCGCTCGGCCGCGTTCGCCTGGCGAATGTCCGACAGCAAACCCTGGCGCGCGCCATCCAGTGCATCCCAACGTTCGGCCACATGCAGCGGCGGGATGGTGACCAGTTCGCGGCGATCGAAGCCGACCAGCGCGGCGTCGACCAGTTCGCCCACGTCCATCAAGTCGGTGAGCGTGTTGACGTCGATACCGGCACGCTCCCAGATCTCGGTGCGCGTGCCGGCCGGCAGCACGGCCTGCACATACACACCCTTGGCTCCCAGCTCCAGATGCAGGCCCTGCGACAGGAACAGCACGAACGCCTTGGTGGCGCCGTAGACGGTCATGCCGAATTCGGGCGCCAGACCGACCACCGAGCCGAGATTGACGATGGCACCGCTACCGGATTGCGCAAAGCGCGGCGCCACAGCGGCGGCAAGCCGGGTCAACGCGGTGATGTTGAGCGTGATCAGGCGTTCGATCGTCTCTGCGGTTTGCTGCAACACACCGCCGGACTGCGCCATGCCGGCGTTGTTGATCAGGATGCCGATCTGCGCATCGTCGCGCAGGCGGGTTTCCACTGCGGTCAGATCGGCGGGCTGGGTCAGGTCGGCCTGCAGCACGTCGACGCTGACGCCATGTGTGTCACGCAGACGTGCTGCCAATGTGTCCAGGCGCGGCTTGTCGCGTGCGACAAGCACAAGATTGTGGCCGCGTTGTGCGAAGCGCTCGGCATAGACAGCGCCGATACCGGTGGAAGCGCCAGTGATGAGAACAGCGGGAAGTGCGGTCATGAAACGTTCCTTGATGAGAGAGGTGCGAAAGGTGCGAAGGCGCGAAAGCCTCAGCCGGTGAGAGTCGGATAATCGATGTAGCCCTCGGCGCCACCGCCATAGAGCGTGGCCGGATTCAGCGGTGCCAGCGCTGCGCCGGTTTGCAGACGTTCGACCAGATCGGGGTTGCTGATGAACGGGCGGCCAAAGGCGAACAGGTCGGCGTTGCCTGCGCCAAGCTGCGTATTGGCCAGCTCCAGGTCGTAGCCGTTGTTGGCCAGGTACGTGCTGGTGAACCTGCTGCGCAGCGCGGCATAGTCGAACGGGGCAACATCGCGCGGGCCGCCGGTCGCACCTTCCACCACATGCAGATACACGATGCCCAGCGCATCGAGTTGCTCGGCGATGTAGTCGTATTGCGGCTGCGGATCGCTGCCGGAAATGCCGCTTGCCGGCGATACCGGCGAGAGGCGCACGCCAGTGCGATCGGCGCCGATTTCCTTGCTTACGGCGGCCACCACGTCCAGCAACAGGCGCGCGCGATTTTCGATCGAACCGCCATAGGCATCGGTGCGCCGATTGGCGCCGTCCTTGATGAACTGCTCCAGCAGATAGCCGTTGGCACCGTGGATTTCGACGCCGTCGAAGCCGGCCGCAATCGCATTGGCCGCCGCCTGGCGGAAGTCGTCGACGATGCCCGGCAGTTCGTGCAGCTCCAGCGCGCGTGGCTCGGAAACATCGGCAAAGCCGTTGTTGACGAACACCTTGGTCGCCGCGCGGATGGCCGACGGCGCCACCGGCGCTGCGCCGCCCGGCTGCAGGTCGACATGCGATACGCGGCCCACATGCCAGAGCTGCACGAAGATGCGCCCGCCCTTGGCATGCACGGCGTCGGTGACGGCGCGCCAGCCGGCGATCTGCTCGGGCGTGTACAGGCCAGGAGTGTCCTGGTAGCCCTGGGCCTGCGGGGATATCTGGGTGGCCTCGGTGATCAGCAGGCCGGCCGAGGCGCGCTGGGCGTAATAGGTCGCAGTCAGGGCAGTGGGGGCCAGGCCGGCGCCGGCCCGGTTGCGGGTCAGCGGGGCCATGACGATGCGATTGGCCAGGGTCAGGGTGCCCAGGGCATAGGGCTCGAACAGCGAAGAGTGGGTCATTGGCGGTGCTCAGAAATCGGCGGTTGACAAAGATTACGATCAAAATCTAAGATGTCAACACTTTGATGACGAATAACATCAATGTACGCTGTCGCTCTTCCAGTCCCGCACAAGCACGGAGTGTCCCAACGATGAAAGTGACCAAGGCACAGGCACAAGCGAACCGGGCGCACGTCGTCGAGACGGCCTCGGTGCTGTTTCGCGAGCGTGGCTACGAAGGGATCGGCATTGCCGATCTGATGGCCGCCGCAGGCTTCACGCACGGCGGCTTCTATAAGCAGTTCCGTTCCAAGGCGGACCTGATGGCCGAATCGGCGGCCTGCGGGCTGGCCAACATTGCCGCGCAGACCGAGCACGCGGACAAGACGGATTTCGTGAAGTTCTATCTGTCGCGCGGACACCGCGACAGCCCTGCCACCGGTTGCACGATGGCGGCGCTGGGCGCCGATGCCGCGCGTCAGCCGGAGGAAGTGCGCGAAGTGTTCGCTGCCGGGGTCGAAAACCTGCTGGCTGCGCTCGACCGCAGCGGGGCTGCGCCTGGCACTGCCGCCGCAGCGGCTGAGCGCGCCAGCAACCTGGACATGATGGCGCACGCCATCGGCGCCATCGTGCTGTCGCGGTCGTGCCCGGACGATTCGCCACTGGCCGACGAAATCATCACGGTGTCTCGCGACCAGATCCTGTCGTCGTTGCAACCATCCAACTAACCGACACACGCGCATCCCGACATACGTGTTTCCGCATCCCGCGCGGTTTTTTGATCGTCAACAACTGCGCCTGTCACTCACTGCACTTTAGGAATTCCCATGACAAACAAATCCCCTGTTGCGCTGGTGACCGGCGCATCCTCCGGCATTGGCGAAGCTAGTGCCGAAGCATTGGCCGCCGCCGGCTATACGGTGTACGGCACCAGCCGTCGCGGCGCGCAATCCGGGCAGCGCGCCTTCAAGCTGCTGGCGCTGGATGTGACCAGCGATGAGTCCGTGGATGCGGCCATCCAGGAACTGTTGCGGCTGGAGGGGCGCATCGACCTGCTGGTCAACAATGCAGGTTTCGGCGTGTCTCCCGCAGCGGCGGAAGAAAGCTCGATCGAGCAGGCCAAGGCCATTCTCGACACCAACTTTCTCGGCGTCGTGCGCATGACGCGTGCGGTGGTGCCGCACATGCGCCGCCAGGGCAGTGGCCGCATCATCAACATCGGCTCGATCATCGGTTTGGTGCCCACACCGTATGCGGCGCTGTATGCCGCCAGCAAACACGCAGTGGAAGGGTATTCCGAGGCGGTGGACCACGAGCTGCGCAGTTACGGGATCCGGGTCACGGTCATCGAGCCTGCCTACACCAAGACCCAGTTCGAGGCGAACAATCTGGCCCCCGACGCGCCGCTGGAAACCTATCGGCAGGTTCGAGCGGAAGTTGGAAAAGTGGTGGCGCAGGCAATGGCGATTGCCGACGAGCCATCCGTCGTGGCCGACGTGGTGGTGAAGGCGGCCCGCGCCGAGCACCCCAAGGTGCGTTACACCGCGGGCAAGATCGCCGGACAACTGCAGTTGTTGCGGCGGTTTGCACCGGCAGGCGTGTTCCAGTCGCTGATTCGCAAGAATCTGCACCTGGATGCGAAGACGTCTGTTGACGCCAAGACACCCACGCACGCCAGATAAGTTTTGTCAGACGCTGCATAGACCAGCAACGGCAGTCGCAGCGACTGCCGTTGCCGATACACCGCCGTGACGCGATAAGGCGCGCGGCCTCAATCCGAACAGGAGAAGGCAATGACCTTCAACGCTTTGCTGGCGAATCAAACCAGCGAGATGGTTGCTACCACCGTGGTCCAGTTCAACGAAGACGACCTGATGCCGGGCGATGTCACGGTTGCCATCGACTACTCGACCGTCAACTACAAGGACGCACTGGCGGTGACCGGGCGGGGCCCGATCATTCGCCAGTTCCCGCTGATTCCGGGCATCGACTTTGCCGGCGTGGTCGAAGCGTCCACGTCTCCGGGCATTGCGGTGGGAGATCGTGTGCTGGCCAATGGCTGGGGATTGAGTCAGACCCACCATGGTGGCTTCGCGCAGAAGGCGCGGGTGCCTGGCGATTGGTTGGTCAAGATTCCGGAGGCATTTTCCACGCGCGATGCGATGGCGATCGGTACTGCCGGCTACACCGCCGTGCTGGCGGTGCTGGCACTGGAGCATGGCGGGCTGACACCCGAACGCGGCGACATCCTGGTCACCGGCGCAAATGGCGGTGCCGGTTCGGTTGCCATTGCCTTGCTCTCGGGCCTGGGCTATCGCGTGGTCGCCTCCACCGGCCGCCTGGAGCAAGCCGAGTATCTGCGCAGCCTGGGCGCCGCCGAGATCATCGACCGCGCCAGCTTGTCCGAACCCGGTTCGCCGATCGGCAAGGAACGCTGGGCCGGTGTGGTGGATGCGGTGGGCAGCCATACGCTGGCAAACGCGCTGGCGCAGACCCAGTATCGCGGCGTCGTCACCGCCTTCGGTATGGCGCAGGGTGTTCAACTGCCGGCATCGGTGCTGCCTTTCATCCTGCGCAATGTCACGCTGGCCGGCATCGATTCGGTCAACGCGCCGCAAGCCGCGCGCGTGCAGGCGTGGTCGCGTCTGGCGCGCGATCTGGATCTGGACAAGCTCGCAACGACAACCCACACCATCGGCCTGGCCGAGGTGCCGCATACTGCCGTCCAGCTCTTGGAAGGCAAGGTGCAAGGGCGCACTGTGGTGGACGTGAACGCATGAGCACGCCCACCGCGTCACGTGCGTTCCGCTCCCTGGCCACGTTATCGGCGTTGTTGTTTTTCGCTCTGGGCGCCGCCTGGTTGCTTGTGCCTGCGACCATGCTGGCCAACTGGGGCGTCGCATTCGACAGCAATGCGCTGGGCCTGGTCGGCCGCCGCGCCGCGCCGCTGTATGCCGCCATCGGCGTCATGCTGGTCCTGGTGAGAAATGCGCCGCCGTCGCCAGGCCGCCGGGCGGTGATCGCGGGCTTCGTCACCGCGTGCCTGCTGCTGGCAATGCTGGGCGTTGCGGAGTGGGCCGCCGGGCACGTCAACGCAGGTATCTTCGCTGCGGTCGCGATCGAAGTCGGCTTTTCGCTGGCGTTCCTGCTGGTGACACGTGCCGATGCCGCACAGCGACGAAACAAGAACGCACGCTGAGTGCATGCCTGACAACACCCGGCGGTGTTGTCAGGCGAATCCACGTCGATAACGCGCGCTAGGCGCGGTGTCCGCTCATTTCCTGCCCGGCATGCTTGTCGAAGCGCAGATGCCACCAGGTGGCGCTGAGCGAGATCAGGCTGACCACGCAGAACGCCAGCGAGAAATCGCGTTGCTGCGGCTGGATATGATCGCCAGCCAGCATCGCCAGTTTCAGAATCATCGCGCCGGCGCACACGCCCACCGAGAGCATCAGCTGCTGCAAGGTGGTGTACAGGCTGCTGGCGCGGCTCATGCGCGAGGCGGGGACGTTTTCGTAGGCGATGGTGTTGTAGGCGGCGAACTGGAACGACATGAAGGCACCGCAGCACAGCAACAGCCCGAACATCAGGGCGTGCGGCCAGTCGGGCCGGAAAAAGGCGCACACCATATAGCCCAGGCTGGCGAGCACGCCGTTGCCGATCAGGCTGTTGCGATAACCGAAGCGGCGCAGCAACTGCGGGGTGATGCTGCGCATCAACAACGCGCCGAGCGCGGTAGCCAGAATCAGGCGCCCGCTGTGCGCGGCGCTCATGCCGAAACTGATCTGGAACAGCAGCGGCAGCAGGAACGGATGCGCGCCCTGGGTGATGCGCATCAGCGCACCGCCGATCACCGACAACCGGAACGAGTCGATCCGCAGCAAGCTCAGATCCAGCAGCGGGGCAGGGTGGTGGCGCGCATGCCACAGATACCCCAGTGCCGCGCTGCCGCCGATCGCCAGCAGCCAGCTCGCTTTGCCGATGCCGTTTTCCTGGCTGACCATTTCCAGGCCGAACAACAGGCAGCCCAACGCGGTACCGCACAGCACGAAACCGCGCAGGTCGAAGCGTGCGGGCGCCGATTCGGTGGGAATGTCCGGAATGAAGCGTCGCACCAGCAAAAAACCGGCGATGCCGATCGGCACGTTGATGTAGAAGATCCAGCGCCAGTCCAGATACGAGACGAAAAATCCGCCTAGCGGCGGGCCGAGCATCGGGCCGATGAAGGCCGGCACCAGCGTCCAGGCCATCGCCGACACCAGGTGGCGGCGCTCGACGGTGCGCAACAGGATCAGCCGGCCGAGCGGGGCCATCATCGCCCCGCCCGCGCCTTGCAGCACGCGCGCGGCAACCATGGTGGGCAGGCTGTCGGCCAGCGAACACAGGATCGAGCCGCCGACGAACACCCAGATCGATGCGCCGAACACGCGACGCAGGCCGAAGCGGTCGGCGATGGCGCCGCTGGCCGGAATCAGCACCGCCAGCGCCAGCAGATAGCTGGTCATGGCGATGCTCATGGCCGGCGCGGCGACGCCGAAGTCGTGCGCCAGCGTCGGCAGCGCGGTCGCCAGCACGGTGGCGTCCATCTGCTCCATGAAAATGGCGCAGGCCAGGATCAGCGAGATGATGCGGTAATCGGGATAACGCGGCGGCGGCGTGGCGCCGGCCTCGGACACGCTGGAGGACATCGGACTCTCGGTTGCGGGGTCGCATCGCTGGCACCGCAGACGGCAACCGGATCGGCCCGCGTCGCACGGTGTTGTGCGGCGCAACATGGGTATTGTCCGCTGGTGTGGGACGGGGTTCAAGCGCACGTGGGTAACGGTGCGTGTTTATTGATGTAGACAGGGCGGTATGGGTGTTGGGTGATCGGTGTCGGCGTTGATGCAGAGGTTGGCGGTTACGGCTAAGGCGGGTGATGGTCACGCAGTACGCGAGCAGTCAACGGCGCGTCTGGCTGGTCGACCCTGGCTGGCCGCACCCTCATCCGGCGCTGCGCGCCACCTTCTCCCGCAGGAGAAGGGTTTTAAAGCCCCTCTCCTGCGGGAGAGGGGTTGGGGTGAGGGTACGGCGGAAGACAGCCAACGTCAGATCAGCGCTGCGCAGCCGGGCTGTCCCAGGCGTCCTTGATCTGCAGGATCTGCGGCAAGGCCTCGCGGAAATGCTGCACCAGGCGCGGTTCCAGTTGTTTGCCGGCCATGCTTTCCAGCTTGCGCACGGCGTCTTCCACCGTCCATGGGGCCTTGTAGGCGCGCCGCCCGCACAGTGCGTCGAAGACGTCGGCCACCGCCACGATGCGCGCGGATTCGGGAATGGCGTCGCCGGCCAGCCCCTTGGGGTAGCCGCTGCCGTCCCAGCATTCGTGATGATGCAGCGCGATTTCTGCAGCCAGTTGGAACACCGGGCCGCGGCCGTGGCGCAGCAAATCGTGCCCCACCTGCGGATGCTGCAGCACCACCGAGCGTTCGTGTTCGTCCAGCGCATCGGGCTTGTGCAGGATGCTGCCGGGCACGGCGATCTTGCCCGCATCGTGCAGCGGCGCGGCGTCCTGCAGCAGCTGCGCCTGTTGCGTGGACCAACCGACTGTTTCGGCCAGCACGCGCGCATACACAGCCATGCGCCAGATATGCGCACCGGTGTCGGCGTCCTGTCCCTGGCCGGCGGTGCCGAGCAGATGGATCGCATCGCGGTACTGCTGGGCCAGGCGCGCATTTTCTGCCAGCTTCAGTTGGGTGGCGATGCGCGCCTTCAGCAGCGCGGGCGAGTAGGGCTTGCTGACGTAATCGGCCGCGCCCGCTTCCAGCCCCGCGCGTTCGTCCTGCTCGCTGCTGCGCGAGGTCACGAACAGGATCGGGATGGTGGTGCTGGAAGGTTGCTGCTTGAGCGTGCGCGCCACCGCATATCCATCCATGTCGGGCAATTCGACATCCAGCAGGATCAGCGCCGGCGCGTGGCGGCTGACCGCATCCAGCGCCTCGCCGCCGGATTTGGCGAAGACCAACGGGAAATCGTCTCGCAGCAGCTGGCGCAGGGTCGCCAGGTTGCTGGATTCGTCGTCGACGCAGAGCAGTGGACGGGACGGCATGGATGGATCCTTGCGAACCGGCGCGGGCGGAGGTCAGCGGAAGTGGGTGGCCTGCCAGTCGCGCAACGTGGCTTCGGCGCGACGGAAGTCGAAATCCTCGATGGCGCGTTGCAGTTCCTGCAGCAAGTTACCCGGCAACTGTGGCGTGCAGATCAGCAACGCGTGGTCGATCTTGTCGGCATCGTCGCTGGCAAACGCCGCCTGCAGGATCTGCACGCTGTCGTCGTCCAGCGCGAGACCATCGTCGACAATGACTTCGTCGCCTTCGCTGCCTTGCAGGAAGGCATGGATCGCGGTGGCGGTGCGCTGCATGGTGTCTTTGAGCGCAGTCAACGCCGAGGTGAGGTCGTGGCCTTCATCGATGCGGTTTTCCAGATCGCCGGCCGCACCCGCCAGCGCTGGTAATGCCAGCGACCCTGCCGCGCCGCGCAGCTTGTGCGCCAGCGCACCGATGGCGGCCAGTTCGTTGTTGCGCAGATGCTCGGCGGCGGTTTCGGCCGGGTCCGGATTGTCGCGTAGCAGTTTGAGCAGATAACGCGCATACGGCTCGCGTTCGCGCCACAGGCTGCGTGCGCGCGCCGCATCCAATAGCTCCGAATCGGCGTGTTGCCACTCAGGGCCGGTGTGCAGCTCGGCCTGCGGGGCAAGCGCGGGAATGCGGTGCAGTGCAGGCTGCAGGAAATGGCGGATGGCAGCGATCAGTTCTTCCACGTTGAAGGGCTTGGCGATGAAACCGTTCATGCCGGCTTCCAGCGCTTTTTCCTGTTGCGGGCGAAACGCACCGGCCGTGAGCGCAATCACCGGCAGGCTGGCCAGGGCAGGGATCTGCCGCAGCCGCCGCGTGGCTTCATAGCCGTCCACCACCGGCATCTGCACATCCATCAGCACCAGATGAAAAAGATCCGGCGCGCGCTTGAGCGTGTTGACCGCCTGCTCGCCATCGTGCGCCACGGTGACCATGGCGCCTTCGCCTTCGAGAATGCGCTGTGCCACTTCGCAGTTGATCTCGCTGTCGTCCACCAGCAACAGATGCGCGCCTTCCAGCCGGCGTGCGACGAAAGCGGATGTGGCGGGGCGCGCAGCGGCGCGCCCGTCGAACAGTTGTTCCACCAGACGATGCAGCGCTGCACTGGTCACTGGTTTGGTCATCACCGCATCCAGACCCTGTTGCTCGGGATGTTGCTCCAGCAGGCGGCGCTCGTACGCGGTGACCATCACGATGACCGGATGCGGGCCGGGTGTTGCACGTGCGCGTATCTGGCGCGCGATCGCCATACCATCGATATCGGGCATGCACCAGTCGAGCAGGAAGACGTCGTAGGGCTCGCTGGCCTGTTCGATCGCCTGCAACGCGGCCTGGCCGTTGGTCACCGCATCCACACGCCAGCCGAGTTCGGTGGCGATACGCACCAGATTGTTGAGCGCCGCATCGTGGTCGTCGGCGATCAGGACGCGTGGCATCGACTCCAACGGCAACGTCGGCAACTCGCGCTGTGACTGCGGCGGTGCGGATTTTTCCAGCGTCACCACAAAATAGAATTCGCTGCCGCGGCCGGGCACGCTTTCCACTTCCAGCTCGCCGCCCATCAATTCGATCAAGCGCCGGCTGATGGTCAGGCCCAGGCCGCTGCCGCCGTAACGCCGGCTGGTGGAGGTGTCGGCTTGCAGAAACGGCGAAAAGATCAGGCTCTGCTTTTCCTTGGAAATGCCGATGCCGGTGTCGCGTACCGAGAACAACAGCTTGAGCTTGTTCGGGTCGCCACTGGGGAAGCGCCGCACCGACAGCACCACCTCGCCCTGTTCGGTGAACTTGATCGCATTGCCGACCAGATTGACCAGCACCTGATTGATGCGCAGTGCATCGCCGAGCAGCCAGCGGCTGTCGCGCGGCAACGGTTCGACAATCATTTCCACCGGCTTGGCGCTGAGCGAAGAACGCATCAGGTCGGCGATATTGTCGAACAGCTGGTTGAGGTCGAACGGTGCGCGTTCCAGATCGATGCGCCCGGCTTCGATCTTGGAAAAATCCAGGATGTCGTTGATGATCTCCAGCAGCGAGCGTGCAGACCGATCGATCTTGGCGACCATGTCCAGCGCCGCAATGGGCAGCTCGCTGCGTTGAAGCAGATACAGCATGCCCAGGATGGCATTCATCGGGGTGCGGATTTCGTGGCTCATGTTGGCCAGGAAATCGGACTTGGACTGGTTGGCGCTCTTGGCCGCGTCCATCGCCAGACGCAGCTGTTTTTCGTGCAGTTTCTGTTCGGTGAGATCCACCGCCACGCCCAGGTAGCCGATCACCTGATCGTTGTCGTCGCGCAAGGTGCTCAGCGTGAGCAACACCGGCAGGTGACGGCCTTCGTGACTGACGTAGGTCCATTCGCTGGTGTCGCTGCGGCCGAGGCTGGTCAGCGCAGCCACCGCTTCCAAGGTGTGCGCCACCGGTGTGCCGGTCTGGTCGGCCAGCATGTGCGCGCGCTCCTGCAGTTCTTCCGGCTCGATGAACTGGCTGGCCTTGCGCCGGCCGATCACCTCTTCGGCCTTGTAACCCAGCAGTTTTTCTGCGGCTGGGTTGAACAGCGTGACAAAACCGCTGGAGTCGGTGGCGATGATGGCGTAACCGGCGTGCGCCAGAATCGCGCGCTGCAGCGCGGAGAATTTCACCAGCTCGCTGGTGCGCTCGGCCACCTGGTGTTCGAGCGATGCATTGAGTTCGACGATGCGCTGGTGCGAGCGCACCCGCTCGGAGATGTCGCGGAAGAAATGCGAATGCCCGGTGAGGGTGTCGTCGCCTTCGAGGATCGGCGCCTTGCTGGCCAGTACATAGACTGCGTGGCTATCGCGGTGGCGCATGATCTGCGCTGCAGAGGTCATCACCGGATGCGGCTCGTCGGGGTGCTCGACTTCCGGGACCGCATACGGTTGCGGCAACAACAGCGTGGCCAAGGTGCGGCCGATCGCCTCTTCCGAGCTGTAACCGAACATCGTCTCGGCCGCCGGATTCCAGTGTGTGATGCGTCCGTCCGGGGTTTCGGCAACGATCGCTTCGCTGGAGTTGCTGACCAGCGCGGCCAGTTCCATCTGTTTGCGCAGCACTTCTTCGCGACGCAATCCGTTGCTGAAATACAGCCAGAGCAGCGCGGCGAACAGCACCGAGCCACCCATCACCAGGCTGCCTATCAACCAAGGCGAGGTCTGATGGAGCGAGGCGAGAAAGCTGGCAGTGGGGTGGGCGGTGATGATCCAGGTGCGCCCATAGATCGGCAGCAACTGGACGATCGGCTGACGACGCGCACTGTCGGTCGACGGCGTGCCGCTGCGATAGAACGTGTGGGTCGGCTCGTTCCTGTCGGACAAATCCAGCGCAACATCGTCGCGTTCGCCCAGGGTGCTTTGCACCATCTGTTCGACGCTGAAAGGCGCATAGACCCAGCCGGTGGTCGCAAGCATGCGTTGTTGTGGCGTCTGCAGCGGCATGCCTTCGCGATAGACCGCCAGCAACACCAGAAATCCGCTTTCGCTGGGAATGCGATACCCCGACAGCGAGACCGGCGAAGTCATGATTGGCTCACCGCTGCGCGATGCCTGCAACGCAGCGGCACGCCGGCGCGGCTCGGAGGCGATGTCCAACCCGAGCGGCCGGTTGCCCGAGGACTCGGGTTCGAAATACAGCACCATGAAACGTTCGCCATCCCAGGGCGCCAACGGGCGACGATGGATATCGGGCGCACCGTCGGCACGCGCAGCCTGCAGAAAGGCCGCTTCGTCGGCGGGCGCCACGCGATGGATGTAGCCGTAACCCAGCACACCGGGGAACTCACGCGAATAATCGCGCGAGCGGCTGTACTGGGTGAAGCGATCGCGACTGATGAGCCCGCTGCCTGCGCCGATCACCGCGCCGCGCGCGCCGCGCAAGCCATGTTCGAAGGTATACATGCGCTCGCTGATGTTGCGCGACAGGTTGCGCACCACATCGTTGAAACGCTGCTCACGCTCGAGTTCGTTATGCCGATGCACCGCAAGCCCGGTCAGGATGGCGGCGATCAAACCTGCGGTGAGAATCAGCAGTGCACCGATCGAGGTACGGCGCCCGTACTTCCTGCGCAGATCCCAGCGGCCATTCGGCATCTTGTTTCCTTTGCCTTGCTGTTGCTTGCCCAGTGTCCTGGCCGACGGCGAGGTCGGCCTCGTGGTACCGCTTGAAGATGATCCAGCCCGTGCAGCACTCCCCTGGTGCTGTAACGTGCCATTGGTGGCCGGCAAATAATAGGTGGCCGTCAGCGGCTGGCCGTGATTGGGCAGCTGTCAGTGAGTGATCAGGTCACTGCCAGTGCATCAGAACGCAAGCCAGATCGATAGCGCATGAAGAGCAAGGCCAATCAATCCACCAACCAGCGTTCCATTGAACCGAATGTATTGCAGATCGCGTCCGACACCCAATTCCAATTGTTCGACGAGGTGACGTTCGTCCCAACTTTTCATCGTCGATGCAATATGTTCGGTCACCGAGACACGCAAGCGCGAGGTGAGTTTGTCAGCAGCCTGCAACATATGCTGATTGAGCGCTTCACGCAGTGAGGGGTCCGACGACAACGCCTGGCCGAGCGATTGCATCGAGCGCTCCATATGCGCGGCCATCGACGATTGTTCACGCGCCAGGTCGTTGCGCAGCGCATCGCGAATCTCGCCCCACAGGCCTTGCACATATTCCTGCAGCGCCGGATGTTCGATCGCGCGCTGCTTGAGCTCTTCCACCCGCACCGCCATGTCCGGCTCGTCGCGCAGCCGCGCGATGTAGCGCTGCAACCACGCTTCATAGTCGAGCCTGATTGGATGCTCTGGCGTTTTGAGAATGTCCTGCAGTTCTTCGATCGCCGCACGCGCCATGCGATCGGCCAGGCTGTCGCCGATCTCTTCGATCGGCTTGACCCAGTTCACCGTGCCGACCAGCTTGGGCCACTCGCGGCGCGCGTAGCGCACGATCAGCGCCGAGGCACGCGTCTTGACCTGTTCCTGGTCCAGCCATTCGCCCAGCCGCAGCAGAACTTCATCCAGCAACTTCTGATGACGGCCGTCGGTGGTGAGCAGCGCCATCACATCGCCGGCGGTTGCGGCGGCATTCCATTTGCGCAGGCGGTCGACGACGAAGCGTTGGATCGCGCCACGCACGGCTTCTTCGTCCAGCAACTCCAGCGCCTGCTGCATCCAGCCGCGCGCCATCTGCGCGAGCATGCGGGCTTGCTCGGGTTTGGCCAGCCATTCGCCGAGCCGGCTGGCCGGGTCGAACACGCGCAGCTTGTCCATCAATGCATCGGGGGCGAGAAACTGGTCGCGCACGAAACCGGCCAGGCCGTCGGCCAGGCGGTCCTTGCCGCGCGGCAGGATGGCGGTATGCGGAATCGGCAGGCCCATCGGGCGGCGGAACAACGCCACCACCGCAAACCAGTCGGCCAGCGCGCCCACCGTGGCGGCTTCGCAGAAGGCCGACACCCAGGCCCAGATGCCTTGCTCGCCCATCAGGTGACTGACGACAAAGCCGGCAAACATGGCCAGCAACAGGGCCACCGCCAACAGCTTCATGCGCTGCAGCTGGGCACGACGGGGATCGATGGGGCGGAGAGTGCTGACGCTTGGTTCCATGGCCTGAGTGTACCCAGTCGCGTGCGGATGGCATGTCCACGGCGATGCCTGACAACGCTGCTGGCGTCGGCGTAGGAGCGCCCTCGGGCGCGATGGCGTTACCGGGAAAGCTCCATCGCGCCCGAGGGCGCTCCTACGGGTGGTTGCACCGAGCGGTCGCGCACGGGTTGCCGTTCGCGATTGCGGCGTGATGGTTCGGTAGGAGCACGCTTGCGCGCGATGGCGTTACCGGGAAAGCCCATCGCGCCCAGGTGCGCTCCTACGGGTGACGCGCTGCGGTCGGTCGTGCACTCAGCCGCGCAGACGCTCCAGCTGCGACTGCAGCGCGGCCACCTTGGCCTGCAGCGCGGTGTTTTCGTTTTCCAGCTCGGTGACGCGGCGCTGCAGCGCTTTCACATCGCGGCGTTCGGCTTCGCCACCTTCGGCTTCGTCGGATTTGGGTTTGCGCTTGGCATCGCGCACCCGTTTGGCGGCCTGCTTGAGCTCGGCCTTGCCGGCCTGCGCGGCGGCGCGTTGCTCGTCCTCGGACAAGGTCGCAACGGCGGCGGCGGCGCTGATCGAAATCTCACCGGCCCGCACCGCCTGCACCACTTCCGGGGCAGCCTGTTTATGAATGCGCTCGATCATCACCACCTGGTTGTTGCTCAGGCGCGCCTCGCGCGCCAGCTCGGCGCGGCTGACCGGGGTGGAGGTCTCTTCCCACGGTGGGCTGTCGCTGTCTTCAGTGCTGCGTGCGGCGCTGTCATCGAGGCCGGTCTCGGGCTGGTCATCGCCAACCACTGGTGCTTCAGCAGCGGCGTCGGCGTCGCGCTGGGTACGTTGGCGCGCAGCCAGGATCTCGCGCTTGCGCAGCGCCAGCACGCCACGCTGGAAGTCCGACACGCTGCGCCGGCCCAGGTGCTGCTCGATCATCCACAGATGCACGTCCTGCATCGACTGGAAGCGCGGGTTCTGCACGGTCTGGAACGGCAGGCCGTGCTTCTGGCAGATGCCGTAGCGGTTGTGGCCATCCACCAGCACATCGCCCCACAACACCAACGCATCGCGGCAGCCCTCGGCCAGCAGGCTGCGTTCCAGCGCCTCGTGCTCGTCGGGCGTCAGCGGGTCGATATAGGCCTTGAGTTCTTCTTTGACAACGATGTTCATGCGGCAACTGCGGGAAGTGCGGGGCCGGCATTGTAGTGAGCCTGCTCCGGCTTTGCGCGCTTGACCACGACGCGCCCGGGCGCTACACGCGGGCGCTTGCGCTGCTGTCATCAAGCCGCTGTCGTCAAGCAATGCTGCGCAGGATCCTGCCCAGCGTTTCGACGATCTGCCCGATCTGCTCGGGCGTGACGATCAGCGGTGGCGACAACGCGATGACATCGCCGGTGACGCGCACCAGCAGGCCGCCGTCGTGGAAGCAGCGCTCGAACACCTCGTAGCCACGTGCGCCCGTCGCACCGTCGCGCGGTGCCAGCTCGATCGCGCCGATCAGGCCGACGTTGCGGATGTCGATCACGTGCGGCAGTCCGCGCAGGCTGTGCAGCGCGTGTTCCCATTGCGGGCCCAGCGTGATCGCGCGGGCAAACAGGCCTTCTTCGGCGTAGGTGTCCAACGTGGCGAGGGCCGCAGCGCAGGCCAGCGGGTGACCGGAATAGGTGTAGCCGTGGAAGAGTTCGATCGCCGCTTCCGGCCCATGCATGAAGGCAGCGTGGATCGTATCGGCCACCAGCACCGCGCCCATCGGCACGGTGCCGCTGGTCAGGCCCTTGGCGGCGGTGATCAGGTCCGGGGTGACGCCGAAGCGCTGCGCGGCGAAGGCCTCGCCGACCCGGCCGAAGCCGGTGATCACTTCGTCGAACACCAGCACGATGCCGTGGCGGTCGCAGATGGCGCGCAGCCGCTGCAGATAGCCTTCTGGCGGCAGGATCACGCCGGCCGAGCCGGACACCGGTTCGACGAACACCGCTGCAATGGTGGAGGCGTCGTGCAAGGTGACCAGCCGTTCCAGATCGTCGGCCAGCTCGACACCGTGCGCAGGCAGGCCACGTGAGTAGGCATTGCGTTCGATATCGAGCGTGTGCCGCAGATGGTCGGTACCGGCCAGCAGCGGGCCGAACCATTTGCGGTTGTTGGGCAGCCCGCCGATCGACATGCCGCCGAAGCCGACCCCGTGATAGGCCTTCTCGCGGCCGATGAAGCGGGTGCGCTGGCCCTCGCCGCGCAGGCGGTGATAGGCCAGCACGATCTTCATCGCGCTATCCACCGCCTCCGAGCCGGAGTTGGTGAAGAACACATGGCCCAGGCCGGGCGGGGCGATCGCGGCCAGCCGCTGCGCCAGCACGAACGGCAGCGGCGAGCCCATCTGGAAGGTCGGCGCGAAATCCAGCGTGCCGGCCTGCGCGCGGATCGCCGCCACGATGCGCTCGCGGCCATGGCCGGCGTTGCAGCACCACAGGCCGGCGGCGCCATCCAGGATCTGGCGGCCGTCGACATCGCGGTAATACATGCCGGCTGCCGATGCCAGCAGGCGCGGGCGCGCCTTGAACTGGCGATTGGCAGTGAACGGCATCCAGAACGCGTCCAACTGCGCCGGTGCCTGTAACGCATGCGCCTGATCGCTCAGCGGGTGGTCGTGCATTGCAGGCTCCATCGCGGGGGTGGCATGACTGTACGGCAGGCGTCGCGCCGCCCGTCACCCCTGGGAATGCCCGATTGCGACGCCGATTCCGCGACACGCGTCGCGCGGCCTGCACGGACTAGTCAATTAGTCGCAGCGTCGGCCGCTAACCTCCGGGAATGCCTTGTGGCGCGGGCTGTGGCGGGACGCGGGCAGGGTATGGGGCTGGGTCGAAGCATTGCAAAGATCCAGTGATCGCCGATGATGCGCCAGACGACTGCCTGTTGGGCCTGGTAGTCGCTGCTGCCCTTATCGCAAGACGCCAATCGATCGCAGCCATCAATCGTATTCGGAGCCGCTGACACACTCTTCGCGCAGTCGTTTGTCGGTCGCTCTACATCGCACTCATCGTATTTTTTGGGGAACGGAATGACACAAGGGTCCACCGTGGCGACAGCCAGCGCAGACGCCGGTCTGCTGTCCAAGGAGCGCATCATTGCGCGTCCGGGGTTCAATCGTTGGTTGGTTCCGCCGGCAGCATTGGCGATCCATCTATGTATCGGGATGGCCTACGGCTTCAGCGTGTTCTGGCTGCCGTTGTCCAAGGCGCTGGGAATCACCGAGGCGATCGCGTGCCCGGCCGACATGGGCCTGTTCGCACGCATGGTCGCCACCACGTGCGATTGGAAGATCAGCGAATTGCAGTGGATGTACACGCTGTTCTTCGTGCTGCTGGGCTGCTCGGCGGCGATCTGGGGCGGTTGGCTGGAACGTGCCGGCCCGCGCAAGGCCGGTGTGGTCTCGGCGCTGTGCTGGTGCGGCGGCCTGGTGATTTCGGCCGCCGGCATCCACTTCCATCAGATCTGGATGCTGTGGCTGGGCTCGGGCGTGATCGGCGGGATCGGTCTTGGCCTGGGTTACATCTCGCCGGTGTCGACCCTGATCAAGTGGTTCCCGGACCGCCGTGGTATGGCGACCGGTATGGCGATCATGGGCTTCGGCGGCGGCGCGATGATCGGCAGCCCGCTGGCCGATGCGCTGATGCGCCACTTCGCCACGCCGACTTCGGTGGGCGTGATGGAAACCTTCCTGGTGATGGCGGCGCTGTACTTCGTCTTCATGATGGCCGGTGCGTTCGGCTACCGGGTGCCGCCGAGCGGCTGGACGCCGGCCGGCTGGACCGCACCGGTGGCCAGCAGCAACGCCATGATCACCGCCAACCACGTGCACGTGAGCAAGGTCTGGGGCATCCCGCAGTTCTGGTTGCTGTGGGGCGTGCTGTGCCTGAACGTCTCGGCAGGTATCGGCGTGATCGGCATGTCCTCGCCGATGTTGCAGGAAGTGTTCGGCGGCCGGTTGATCGGCGTGGACGTCGGCTTCGGCAGCCTGGATCCGACCCAGCTGGCCAGCATCGCCGCCATTGCCGCCGGGTTCACCGGTCTGTTGAGCCTGTTCAATATCGGTGGCCGGTTCTTCTGGGCCAGCATGTCCGACAAGCTCGGCCGCAAGAACACCTACACGCTGTTCTTCGTGCTCGGCATCTGCCTGTACGCTGCCGCGCCGTCGGCCGGTGACGTCGGTGGCATCGCGCTGTTTGCGGGCATCTTCTGCATCATCCTGTCGATGTACGGCGGCGGCTTCGCCACCATTCCGGCGTATCTGGCCGACCTGTTCGGTACCCAGATGGTCGGCGCGATCCACGGCCGTCTGCTGACCGCCTGGGCCACCGCCGGCATCCTCGGTCCGGTGGTCGTCGGCTATATGCGTGAGTACCAACTGGCGCACGGCAGCCCGCCGTCACAGGTCTACAACACCACCATGTACATCCTCGCCGGCATGTTGGTGCTCGGTCTGATCTGCAATCTGTTGGTGCGCCCGGTGGCCGCGCGCCACTTCATGACGCCGGACGAGCTGGCGCGCGAAAAGCAGCTGGCGCACGAGAAAGTGGACCGCAGCGGGCATGGCGTGTTGCCGCCCGAGCAACTGGCGCGCATCGGGCATGGCGGTAATCCCGCACTGGTGGCGTTTGCCTGGCTGGCGGTCGGTATCCCGATGCTGTTCGGTATCTGGGTCACGCTGCAGAAAGCCTTCGTGCTGTTTCATTGAGATGAGATGACACTTCCGTCTTCCCGCTCCGTGCGCCCCGGCAGTGTGGTGCGCATGGTTCGTCGCCATCGCGGCGGCCGCAGCGCCACGGTGCAGGACATGGTGGCGGCCGAAATGCCGGTCGCTTTCAACTACAACGGCGTGCCGTTCGCGGTGATGATGGCCACGCCGGAGGACCTGGAGGATTTCGCGCTCGGGTTCTCGTTGAGCGAGGGCATCGTCGATCACCCGCAAGACTTGCGGGTGATTGCGGTGGAGACCTTTCTGGAAGGCGCCTCGTTGCAGATCGAGATTCCACCCGAGCGCGCCGCCGCGTTGGATCAGCGGCGGCGCAATCTGGATGGACGCAGCGGTTGCGGGGTGTGCGGCAACGAATCGATCGAAGCGGTGCTGCGTGTGCCGCCGGTGCTGCACTCGTCGCTGCAGATCGATGTTGAGGCCTTGGCGCGTGCGCTGGACGACCTGCATGCGCAGCAGCCGATCGCCGCGCAAACCGGCGCGGTGCATGCCGCCGGTTGGGCCGATGCGCAAGGTGTGGTGCGTTACGTGCGCGAAGACGTTGGCCGGCATAACGCGCTGGACAAGTTGATTGGTGCATTGGCGCGCGAGCGCGTCGATGCAGCGCAAGGGTTTGCGGTGGTGACCAGCCGCGCCAGTTACGAAATGGTCATGAAAGCCGCGCAGGCCCGGATTCCGCTGCTTGCAGCGATTTCGGCACCGACCGCGCTGGCGATCAGCCTGGCCGACAGTGCGGGACTGACCCTGATCGGGTTTGCCCGCGATCACGATTGTGTCGTTTACAGCCATCCGCAGCGCCTGGTTCTGGGCGTTGGCGTGGGAGAGCCCGCATGAGCAAGAAGACCATCCAGCAGTACGACAATCCCGCCGGCGGCTGGGGCGCATTGCGCTCGGTGGCCAAGCACCTGATGGAACAGGACATCGCGGTGCAGGGCGCCAAGACGCTGCTGCACGCCAACCAGCCGGACGGCTTCGACTGCCCCGGTTGCGCCTGGCCGGACCGCGATCACACCTCCACCTTCGAGTTCTGCGAGAACGGCGCCAAGGCCGTGGCGGCCGAATCCACCGCGCGTCGCGCCGGCAACGAGTTGTTTGCCTCGCACAGCGTCAGTCTGCTGTCGCAGTACAGCGATTACTGGCTGGAAGGGCAGGGCCGCCTGACCCACCCGATGCGTTACGACGCGGCCAGCGATCACTACGTGCCGGTGAGCTGGGACGATGCATTCGCGCAGATCGCCGGGCATCTCAATGGCCTGGCGACCCCGGACGAGGCGATCTTCTACACCTCCGGGCGCACCAGCAACGAGGCGGCATTCCTGTATCAGTTGTTCGTGCGCGAGTTTGGCACCAACAACTTCCCGGACTGCTCCAACATGTGCCACGAGCCCTCCGGCACCGCGCTGCGCTCGCAGATCGGCGTAGGCAAGGGCACGGTGTCGCTGCACGACTTCGAACTGGCCGATGCGATCTTCATCTTCGGCCAGAACCCGGGCACCAATCACCCGCGCATGCTCGGCGAGTTGCGTCAGGCCTCCAAGCGCGGCGCGGCGATCGCCGCGTTCAACCCGCTGCGCGAGCGCGGGCTGGAGAAGTTCGCCGACCCGCAGGACAAGCTGGAGATGCTGCACAACGGCTCCACGCGCATCGCCTCGGATTATTTCCAGCTCAAGATCGGCGGCGATCTGGCCGCGGTGAAGGGCATCATCAAGCACGTGCTGGAGCGCGATGCGCAGGCCCAGCGCGATGGCGCGCCACGGCTGCTGGATCTGGAATTCATCGACGCGCACACCGCCAACTTCGACGCCTTCGCTGCCGATGTGCAGGCGGAAGCCTGGGACACCATCGTCGAAGAGTCCGGCCTGGACGAAGCGGCGCTGCGCAAGGCCGGCGAAATTTATCTCAACGCCGAGCGCGTGATCGCCTGCTGGGGCATGGGCATCACCCAGCACAAGCACTCGGTGGCCACCATCCACATGATCACCAACCTGCTGTTGCTGCGCGGCCATCTGGGCCGGCCGGGCGCGGGCGTGTGTCCGGTGCGCGGGCACAGCAACGTGCAGGGCGACCGCACGATGATGATCTACGAAAAGCCGCCGGCCGCATTCCTGGACAAGCTGCAATCGGTGTTCGGCTTTGCGCCGCCACGCGAAGACGGCTTCGACACCGTCGGTGCGATCGAGGCGATGCTGGATGGGCGCGGCAAGGTGTTCTTCGCGATGGGCGGCAACTTCGCCGCCGCCACGCCGGATACCGATGCCACGCATCGCGCGCTGCGCAATTGCGAACTCACCGTGCATGTCACCACCAAGCTCAATCGCAGCCACCTGGTGCATGGCCGCGATGCGCTGATCCTGCCGTGCCTGGGGCGCACCGAAATCGACATCCAGGACGCCGGCTCGCAAGGCGTGACGGTGGAAGATTCGATGAGCATGGTGCACCTGTCGGCCGGCATCAATCCGCCGGCCTCACCGGACCTGTTGTCCGAGCCGGCGATCGTGGCGCGCCTGGCCGAGGCCACCTTGGGTGCGCGCAGTGCAATCCGCTGGCGTTGGTTGGTAGGCGACTACGACCGGGTGCGCGATCTGATCGCGCAGGTATTCCCGGACTTTGCCGACTTCAATCAGCGCGTGCGCACGCCGGGCGGATTTCGTCTGTCCAACACCGCGCGCGATCGGCAGTGGGTGACGCCCGAGCAGCGCGCAGTGTTCAAGCCGCACGCAGTGCCCACCGACAACCCGATCCACCGCGCACGTCGCAGCCACAGCGACCAGATGGTGTTTACGCTCGCCACCACGCGCTCGCACGATCAATACAACACCACCATCTACGGCCTGGACGATCGCTATCGCGGCGTATTCGGCGAGCGCCGCGTGCTCTTCATCAACGGCGCCGACATCGCGGCATTGAACATGAAGGCTGGCGATTGGGTGGACCTGGAAAGCCTGTGCGAAGACGGCGTACACCGCGAGGCGCGCCGCTTCCTGCTGGTGGACTACAACATCCCGCGCGGCTGTCTGGCGGCCTACTACCCGGAAACCAACGCGTTGGTGCCGCTATCCAGCTTCGCCGACGAAGCGCGCACGCCCACCTCCAAGTCGATTCCGGTGATCGTGCTGCCGCACCGTGCCGAGACTGCGGATGCCGCATCGCGCGATATCGGGGCCGTGCTTGTCCGCTGATCCACAGCTCACCGCACACCTGCTCACCGCGCTGGCCGACGCACCCGATGGCGTGTCGCTGGCGCGGTTGTGCAAGCAATTGGGTGTGCGCATGAGCGTGCTGCTGCGTACATTGGCCTGGCTGGGCAGCGCCAGTCTTGATGGCCAACCTGGTCCGGGTTGGATCCAGGTGGAAGACCGCGGCGAGCGGCAATTCGCGCTGCTGACGCCTGCCGGGTTGGCAGCGCATGCGCAGCGCGAAACGGCGCAAGCGCCACCCGTTGACTAAGAAAGTTGCTGGTTGTTTGCATGCAACCATGCACACCGACTTTCTCAACATGCACACCGACATTCTCAACTGGTCCTTGCCCGCCTACCGGCGCGGGACCTTACGCGGCATGGATGCCGCGTAAGAGCTTACAAGGACGTACTCGCAGCGTGTCCCGCGATGGTGGGCGGGCAAGGGCCCTGCAGCCAAGCCGAAGATCATCGGCTCTACAAGCGATCTATCCGCATTGTCCAACACTCAAAGCCAACCAATCTTTCGATTAGGTGCGTCGTCATCGATGCAGTCGAATGCTTAGGTCAAAAGCCTGGTTAGTCGAGCGCGCGGTGCCCTCACCGCTCGCGGGACACGCCGCAAGTACGTCCCTGTAGGCTCGGTGGCGGCATCCATGCCGCCACACGGTCCCGCAAGCGGAGAGGACACCGCACCAGAATGTTGGTCGGTGGTCGGATGAAAGCCTGTCTGTTGCTCGGCTTGCGTTAGAAAGCTGATCGGACCCGGCGTCATCCAAATAACGCACGTCATGCGCTGCATGCAACCATGCACACCGACTTTCTCGACTGGTCCTTGCCCGCCTACCGGCGCGGGACCTTACGCGGCATGGATGCCGCGTAAGAGCCTTACACGGACGTACTTGCGGCGTGTCCCGCGCCGGTAGGCGGGCGAGGTCCCTGCAGCCAAGCCAAAGATCGTCGGCTCTACAAGCGATCTATCCGCATTGTCCAACTACTCAAAGCCAACCGATCTTCGATTCGGTGCGTCGTCATCGATGCAGTCAAATGCTTAGGTCAAAAGCCTGGTTAGTCGAGCGCGCGGTGACCTCACCGCTCGCGGGACACGCCGCAAGTACGTCCCTGTAGGCTCGGTGGCGGCATCCATGCCGCCACACGGTCCCGCAATCGGTGAGGACACCGCACCAGAAAGTTTGCCGCCTGTTTATTGAAAACTATGCACACCGACATTCTCGACTGGTCCTTGCCCGCCTACCGTCGCGGGACCTTACGCGGCATGGATGCCGCGTAAGAGCCTACACGGACGTACTTGCGGCGTGTCCCGCGCCGGTGGGCGGGCGAGGGCCCTGCAGCCAAGCCGAAGATCGTCGGCTCTACAAGCGATCTATCCGCATTGTCCAACTACTCAAAGCCAACCAATCTTCGATTCGGTGCGTCGTCATCGATGCAGTCAAATGCTTACGTCAAAAGCCTGGTTAGTCGAGCGCGCGATGCCCTCACCGCTCGCGGGACACGCCGCAAGTACGTCCATGTAGGCTCGGTGGCGGCATCCATGCCGCCACACGGTCCCGCAATCGGTGAGGACACCGCACCAGAAAGTTTGCCGCCTGTTTATTGAAAACTATGCACACCAACATTCTCGACTGGTCCTTGCCCGCCTACCGTCGCGGGACCTTACGCGGCATGGATGCCGCGTAAGAGCCTACACGGACGTACTTGCGGCGTGTCCCGCGACGGTAGGCGGGCAAGGGCCCTGCCGCCAGGCCGAAGATCATCGGCTCTACAAGCGATCTATCCGCATTGTCCAAACGCTCCTGACTTTCCGTGTGTCCCACGATGCTGGGCGGGCGAGGGGCCCTGCAGCCAAGCCGAAGATCATCGGCTCTACAAGCGATCTATCCGCACTCCTTCACCGCTTCAACCGAATCTCACAGCCCTGCTGCCGCAAAGCGGACGGTCACGCCTGTAACTTTTTGCAGGCTGGTTGGTCCGCGCAAACTGCTGCTGCAATCTGCCAGAATCGGCCGTCTTGTCTTGTCTGGATGCCGATCAACGATGACTGCTGCCGCGCCGCTTGCTTCGCCCATCAATTCGCCTGCGCGCGTGCTGTTCGCCAGTTTGATCGGCACCACCATCGAGTTCTTCGATTTCTATATTTACGCCACTGCCGCAGTGCTGGTGTTCCCCACCTTGTTCTTTCCTGCCGGCGATGGCAGCGCCGCGATGCTGCAGTCGTTGGCGACATTCGCCGTCGCATTCGTCGCGCGGCCGGTGGGCTCGGCCGTGTTCGGTCACTTCGGCGATCGGGTCGGGCGCAAGGCCACGCTGGTGGCGGCGCTGCTGACGATGGGCTTGTCCACGGTGGTGATCGGCTTGCTGCCCAGCTACGCACAGATCGGCGTGTTTGCGCCCGCGCTGCTGGCGTTGTGCCGTTTCGGACAGGGCCTGGGTCTGGGCGGCGAATGGGGTGGGGCGGTGTTGCTTGCCACCGAAAACGCGCCGCCGGGCAAACGCGTGTGGTACGGCATGTTTCCGCAGCTGGGCGCGCCGCTGGGCTTTCTATTGTCCACTGGCACCTTCCTGGGCATGGGCGCAGTGCTCGACGATGCACAGTTCATGCAATGGGGCTGGCGTGTGCCCTTTCTGGCCAGCGCGCTGCTGGTGCTGACCGGGCTGTGGGTACGCCTGAGCATCACCGAGACGCCGGATTTCCAGAAGACCCTTGACCACAAAACACGCGTACGCCTGCCATTGGGCACGGTGATCACCCGGCACTGGCCGGCCTTGATCGTCGGCACGCTGGGTGCGTTCGCCACCTTCGTGCTGTTCTATCTGATGACGGTGTTCGCGCTGGGCTACGGCACCAAGACGCTGGGCTACGACAAGGAGCAGTTTCTGTTGCTGCAGATGGCCGGTATCGTCTTTTTCGCCATCGGCATTCCGCTTTCGGCCAAGTTTGGTGATCGCCATGGCGCACCGCTGGCGATGATGCTGGCCAGCATCGCGATCATTGCGTTCGGGCTGGCATTCGCGCCGTTGTTTCAGGCCAATCACCCGTTGCAGGTGTTGATCTTCCTGGGATTGGGCTTCTTTTTCATGGGGTTGACCTACGGCCCCTGCGGCACGCTGCTGGCCGAGTTGTATCCCACCGAGGTGCGTTACACCGGCGCCTCGTTATCGTTCAATCTGGCCAGTATTCTGGGTGCGGCGCCGGCGCCGTATGTGGCCACGCAACTGGCCGCACGTTATGGCGTGCAGGCGGTCGGGCAGTATCTGGGGGGCGCTGCGGTGTTGAGTCTGTTGGCGTTGATCGCCGCGCGTGCGATGCGGCGGCGCTCCAGCCAAGCGCATCCGCCGGTATAGGAGCGCGCTGGCGCGCGATGAAGCGCTAGCGATCATGCCTGATTGCATGCCGGCAGGCGCTTGCTGCGCGGCTCAGCCAGCCTCGATCAGACTGCCAGACGTACCTGATTGCGACCGCCGGCCTTGGCCAGATACAGGTGCTTGTCCGCCTCGTTCAACAGATGATGCAGCGACTGATCGCCTTCGCTGGCGATGCAGACACCGATGCTGACCGTCATGCTCAGCGTCTCGTCGCCCACGCTTACACGCAAGGCGCTGATGCGTTCGCGCAGGGTTTCGAAATAGTCGCTGGCGTTGGCCACATCCAGCCCCGGCACCAGCAGGCAGAATTCTTCGCCGCCGAAGCGGGCCACCAGATCCTGCGGCCGTGCATGCCCGGAGACCGAGGCGGCCACCGCGCGCAACGCCTGGTCGCCGGCTTCGTGGCCCCAGGTGTCGTTGATGTGTTTGAAGTGATCGATGTCCAGCATTGCCGCAGTGACCGTCTGGTCCTGCGACAGCAATTGCGGAATCACCCGCTGGCTCTGTTCCAGGAAGTAACGCCGATTGGGCAGGCCGGTGAGGAAGTCGCGGGTGGCCAGATCCTGCAGCGTGCCGATCAACTCCAGCTGGTCCACGTTCTGCGACACGCGGCAGAAAAATTCTTCGCGCGAGAACGGCTTGCGCAGGAAATCGTTGGCACCGTTCTTCAGGAAACGCGGGATCAGCGATGAATCGCTATTGCCGGAAATGCCGATCACCGCGACCTTGTCGCGCGAACGGATCGCCCGCAGCCGGCGGGTGAATTCCACGCCTTCCATGCCGGGCATTTCCTGATCGACGATGGTCAGGCGAATGCCGGGGTCGTGCTCGATCGCCTGCAGGCCAGAGGCACCATCGGCAGCGAGCACCACGCGGTAGCCGTACATCGACAGCAATGCGCCGGCATAGGTACGCGCAGACAAGGAGTCGTCCACCACAAGCGCGGCGATACGGCGATTGCGCTCCAGGCGCTGCACCAGCCAGGCCAGATATTCGATCGCACCTGGCGCGTTCTTGAGCACGTAATCGATGATCTGCTGCTGCAGCACGCGCTGGCGCAGATCCTCGTCGTAGACGCCGCTGACCACCACGGTGGGCAGTTTGCGCGAAAGGAAAAATTCCACGACCTTGTCGCGGTCGCCATCCACCAGTACCAGCCCGGTCAGGACCAGGAACCAACCATCTTCTTCGTCGAGTACGCGTGCCGCTTCGGCCAGGGTCGAGACAACCGTCACGGGCAGTTCCACGCGTTGCTCGATGGCTTCTCGCAGCATGCTGGTGAACGTGCGCGAGTTTTCCACCAGCAACACGCGTTGCGGCAAGACTGCGATTTCACTATTGCGATGTAAGGTGCCTGGGGACATCGGTTGGCCGTGCGGATCGAACCGTCATACCAGCTAACGGCTCTGCTCGCCAAAACTTAAGCGCTTCGTCTCAAAGTGTCAAAGACTAAGAGCGGTTAACAAATGAGTGCAGTAGTTTTGTCGGCCGCATCTTGGCGGATGCAGTCAGAGGTCCAGATCAAACGCTGCGTGGGTCGAGGGCGCGGTGCCCTCACCGCTCGCGGGACACGCCGCAAGTACGTCCATGTAGGCTCGGTGGCGGCATCCATGCCGCCACACGGTCCCGCAATCGGTGAGGACACCGCACCAGAGAGTTTGTCGGTTGCTTTCTTAAAGCTTGTCCATCGCTCGGCTTACATTGAGAAGATGAATCAGGCGTGCCGTTATCTAAACAACCCACGTAAGGCATTGCTTGCACCATGCACACCGACCATCTTGACTGGTCCTTGCCCGCCCACCGTCGCGGGACCTTACGCGGCATGGATGCCGCGTAAGAGCCTACACGGACGTACTTGCGGCGTGTCCCGCGAGGGTGGGCGGGCAAGGGCCCTGCAGCCAAATCGCAGCTCAGCAGCTCTGCAATCGAACAACGTGAAGTAGTTTTGTCAGCCGCTCTCAGGCGCAGATCACCACAGCGCATCGCGTAGCCGGTACCAGCTCATCGCCGCCACAAGTAGCGGGGTGCGCAGCCGCTGTCCGCCAGGGAAGGGCAGATGCGGGATACGCTCGAACACGTCCAGACGCTGGCTTTGACCTGTGATGGCCTCGGCGATGACATGACCGGCAAGACCGGTGGCGGCCACGCCATGGCCGGAGAAGCCCTGCGCAAAATAGACGTTGGCCGCCAGCCGGCCCCAGTGCGGGGCGCGGTTGCGCGAGATGTCCACATAGCCGCCCCACAGCGTTTCCAACGGCACGCCGCGTAGCTGCGGGAATACGGTGTGCATGCGCTGTGTCATCAAGCGGTTCAAGCCGGGCGGCGGGCGCGAGGAATAACTGGCGCGCCCGCCGAACAGCAGCCGGTGGTCGGCGCTGAGCCGGTAATAGTCCAGCGCCCAGTTGGTATCGGCCACGGCCATGTCGTTGGCGATCAGGGCGCGTGCGCGAGCCTCGCCCAGCGGTGGCGTCGCGCCGACATAGGTGCCGACCGGCATGATATGGCGTTCCAGCGATGTGGAAATGCCGTGTAGCAAGGCATTTCCGGCGATCACGCCGAAGTCGGCGCTGACGCTGCCCTGGGCGGTGTGCATCACCACGCGGTCGCCGTGTTCCTGCCGGGTCACCGCCGAGTCTTCGTAGATGCGCACGCCGGCGGCCAGCGCCGCGCGGGCTAGGCCGAGCGCGTAGGCCAGTGGGTGCAAATGACCGCTGGCCGGGTCGAACATCGCGCCCAGATACAGCGGGCTGTCCAGCACCTGTCGCGTACGCGTGCGGTCCCACCATTCCAGCGGGTAGTCGTAGCGCTCGGCCATGCGCACGATGCCGTGCTGCAAGGCCTGCACCTGGCGCGGTTTCAGGGGCACATGGGCCTGGCCGTCGCGCCAGTCGCAGGCGATGGCATGACGCTCGATGCGCGCGCGCAGCAGGCGCATGCCGTCGCGTGAGAAGTCGAACAACAGCCGCGCATCGGCATTTCCGACCAATGCTTCCAGCGTTTCCTGCTCGCAGCCGTAGCCCACGATGGCCTGGCCGCCGTTGCGCCCGGACGCGCCCCAGCCGATGCGCCTGGCTTCCAGCACGATGACCTGGTAGCCGGCCTCGGCCAGGGCCAGGGCCGCAGTGAGGCCGGTGTAGCCGGCGCCGAGAATGCAGACATCGGCGCGTTCAACGCCTTGCAGGCGCGGCTGCTCCGGCAAGGCGGGCGTGCTGCGCGCGTACCAACTGTCGGGATAGCCGTTGCCCGGCGTGTCAGTGTCTGGCGATGATGTGGCCGGGGCGCCCATCACACGGTCCGCAGATACCGGGCGTAATCCAGATCCGGCACCAGCGCCTGGTAGTCGAGCAATTCGCGTTGTTTCTGCTGGCCGAACACATGCTGGAACTGGCTGCCGAACTGCTCGCCGATGAAAGGGCTGGCGCCAAATGCATCGACTGCGCCCTGCCAGGTACGCGGCTGGAACACCGACTGTGCATAGGTATTGCCGGTGACTGGCGCGGTGGGCTCGCCGGGGTGCTGCAGGCCATCCAGCATGGCGGCGAGCACGGCAGCAGCGACCAGGTACGGGTGGGCATCCGCGCCGGCGATGCGGTGTTCGATCCGGGTATTGCGCGCATCGCTATGCGGAATGCGCAGCGCCACGGTGCGATTGTTGAAGCCCCAGCTCGCATCCAGTGGCACGAAGGCATTGCTGACGAAGCGCCGATAACTGTTGGCATGCGGCGCGAACACCAGCAGCGACGCAGCCGCATGCCGCTGCAGCCCGGCGATGGCGTGGCGCAGGCTGTCTGCCGGTGCAGCGGCGCTGCTGGCAAACACGTTGTGGCCATCGGCATCGAGCAGGCTCACATGCAGATGCAAGCCGCTGCCGGCCTGGCCCGGGAACGGCTTGGCCATGAAGCTGGCGAGCTTGCCCTGCTGCTGCGCAATCGCCTTGATGGTGCGTTTGAGCAGCAGTGCGTCGTCGCAGGCGGCCACCGCGTCGGCGCGATGCTGCAGGTTGATTTCGAACTGCCCGGGCGCGTATTCGGCCACCGCCGTATCGGCGGGGATGCCTTGTTGCCGGCAGGCGGCGGTGACTGCATCGGTGAAGTCGCGCTGGTCGTCCAGGTCCTGCAGCGAATACACCTGGGTGCTGTCGCTGCGCTCACCGGTGACGGGGTCGCGCGGGGTCTGCGGACGCCCCTGCGCATCGGCCACTGCGTCGAACAGATAGAACTCCAGTTCCACCGCGATCACCGGGGTCAGGCCGAGCGCGGCAAAGCCACGCAACACACGCTGCAATACCGCGCGTGGTGCGACCTCGAACACGCTGCCATCGGGGTTGTGCATCGCCAGCAGCAGCTGCGCCATCGGCTGCGGTGCCCACGGCACCGGGCGCAGCGAGCCTTCGATCGGCCGGCAGATGCGGTCGGCATCGCCGATGGCGTAGCCCAGCCCGGTTTCTTCCACGGTATTTCCGGTGATGTCGGTGGCGATCAGCGACATCGGCAGGCACACGCCATCGCGATAGATCTTGCCCAGCGCCTCGCCTGTCACACGTTTGCCACGCAGCACGCCGTTGGTGTCGGGCAGCAGCAGGTCGACCAATTCGCAGCCATCGATGCGCGCCAGCGTGGCGGCATCGGCCGCAGGCAAGGACGCGGCGAAGTTTTCGGAAGCCATGGGCACCACCTGCGAAGTCGCTGCCCAGCCTAGCAAAGCCTGCGTGAGCAGTCGCAACCGCAGTCGCGTTGCGCTTGGCAATGCGTGCGGCGGCGCGGTAAGTTCGGATGCATCGCAAGTGCATTGCACCTGACGTTCAACGCTCTACACCGGGATGTCTGCATGGCTGTCGTTCCACTGGTCGGGTTGCCGACCGATCGCATCCAGCAAGGGCCGCATCCGTTTCTGGCTGCTGGCGAAAAATACATTCGCGCGGTGGTGGAGGCGGCGGGCGCGATGCCGGTGTTGCTGCCGAGCCTGCAGCCCACGCTGGAGGCAGGCGTGTGGCTGGACCGGTTGGATGGCCTGTTGCTGACTGGTGCGGTGAGCAATGTCGAACCGCATCACTACAGCGACGAGCCCAGTTGGGAAGGCAACCTGCATGATCCCGCACGCGATGCCACCAGCCTTGGCCTGATCCCGCAGGCGATTGCGCGTGGCCTGCCGGTGCTGGCGATCTGCCGCGGCCTGCAGGAGGTCAACGTGGCGCTGGGCGGGCGCTTGCATCAACGCGTGCATGAGGTGCCCGGCCTGGCCGATCATCGCGAAGACCGCAGCGCACCGCTGGACACGCAATACGGCCCTGCGCATCTGGTGCAGCTGCAACCCGGCGGCTGGTTGGCCGGCATGAGCGAGGCTGCGCAGGTGCGGGTGAATTCGCTGCACGGGCAGGGTATTGCGAAGCTCGCCGACGGGCTGGTGGTCGAAGCCACTGCACCGGATGGCCTGATCGAAGCCTTTCGCGGCGCCGGGCCGGGCTTTTTGCTCGCGGTGCAATGGCATCCGGAGTGGCGTGTCACACAGCATCCGTTCTACCGTGCCATCTTCCAGGCCTTCGGCGAGGCCTGTCGTCAATACGCAGCTCAACGCGGTCAGTGAGGTTGCATGTCCATCCGCACACGTTCGCGCAAATCCACGCCCAAGCAGCCGGAGAGCGCGCTGCGCCGCTGGCTCAAGGAGCGCAACATCACCGAGGTGGAGTGCCTGGTGCCGGACATCACCGGCAACGCACGCGGAAAGATCATTCCTGCCGACAAGTTCTCGCACGACTACGGCACCCGTCTGCCGGAAGGTATCTTCGCCACCACCGTCACCGGCGACTTTCCGGACGATTATTACGAGCTGACCTCGCCATCGGATTCGGACATGCACCTGCGCCCGGACGCCTCCACCGTGCGCATGGTGCCGTGGGCGGCCGACCCCACCGCGCAGGTCATCCACGATTGCTACACCAAGGACGGGCAGCCGCACGAACTGGCGCCACGCAACGTGCTGCGCCGCGTGCTGGACGCGTATGCCGAGGTGAAGCTGCAACCAATGGTGGCGCCGGAGCTGGAATTCTTTCTGGTGCAGAAGAACACCGACCCGGATTTCCCGTTGCTGCCGCCGGCGGGGCGCTCCGGCCGCCCGGAAACCGCGCGGCAGTCGTATTCGATCGATGCGGTCAACGAGTTCGACCCGATCCTGGATCTGATGTACGACTACTGCGATGCGATGGAACTGGACGTGGATACCTTGATCCACGAATCCGGCGCGGCGCAGCTGGAGGTCAACTTCACCCATGCCGATGCGCTGTCGCGCGCCGATCAGGTCTTCATGTTCAAGCGCACCATGCGCGAGGCCGCGTTGCGGCATGGCGTGTACGCCACGTTTCTGGCAAAACCCATGGAAACCGAGCCGGGCAGTGCGATGCATATCCACCAGAGCCTGTTGCATACCGGCACTGGCAAGAATGTGTTCAGCGGCAAGCGCGAAGGCGGTTTCAGCGACACCTTTGCGCATTATCTCGGTGGCCTGCAGAAATACATTCCGATGGCGATGGGGTTGCTGGCGCCCAACGTCAATTCCTACCGGCGGCTGATGTTCGGCGAGGTGTCGCCGAGCAATGTGCTGTGGGGGTTCGACAATCGCACCTGCGGGTTGCGCGTACCGATCGACATCCCGCACAACATGCGGGTGGAAAGCCGCTTCGCCGGTTCCGATGCCAATCCGTATCTGGCGATGGCCGCGACGCTGGCCTGCGGGTTATTGGGTATTCGCGAAAAGCTGGAACCCACTGCGCCGATCAGCAGCAACGGCAAGGAGCAGGGCTACGATCTGCCGCGCTCGCTGGGCGAGGCCCTGGATGGGTTGGAAGGTTGCGAGGCGTTGCAGGAGATGTTGGGTCGGCGGTTTGTGCGCGCCTATATCTCGGTGAAGCGAAAGGAATACGAAACGTTCTTTCGTGTCATCAGTTCGTGGGAGCGCGAGTTCTTGCTGTTGAATGTCTGAGGCGTTCGAGTCGCCTGGTGTGGCGCACACGATTCCCTTCTCCCATCGGGAGAAGGTGTCCGAAGGGCGGATGAGGGTACGGCGTATAAGGATGCGTGGTGCCTCGCGCGTTCGACGTTGCGCACCGCCCCGTCCGCGCGTTTTCACTCCCTGTTCGGCATGCGCCACTGAAAGCGCCTTGTGCCCTGCTGATCGACCGTAGACTGCACGTACCCCGCAGCCGGAGTGCCCATGGATCCGCAAGCACTGAAGACCTTGCAGCAACTCGATGCCGCCCATCACCTGCACCCGTTCAACGACAACGCAGCATTGGCCGACAAGGGCACACGCATCCTGACGCGCGGGCAGGGCGTGTATGTGTGGGATGCGGACGGCAACAAGTTGCTGGATGCGTTCGGCGGTTTGTGGTGCGTGAATGTGGGCTACGGGCGCAAGGAGCTCGCGCAGGCAGCGGCGCGGCAGATGGAGCAGTTGGCGTACTACAACAGCTTCTTTCAGTGCACCACCGAGCCCACCATCCATCTGGCCGCCAAGCTGGCCGAGCTCACGCCGGGCGATTTGAACCATGCGTTCTTCGCCAACTCCGGCTCGGAGGCCAACGACACCATCCTGCGGCTGGTGCGGCACTTCTGGGCGGTGCAGGGGCAGCCGGAAAAACGCATCTTCATCGGCCGCCACGATGGCTATCACGGCACCACCATGGCCGGTGCCAGCCTGGGTGGCATGAAAGGCATGCACAAGCAGGGCGGCTTGCCGATTCCCGATATCCACCACATCGCCGCGCCGTATCACTTTGGCGATGGCGGTGAGATGGATCCCGAAGAATACGGGTTGCTGGCAGCGCGCCGCTTGGAAGAAAAGATTCTGCAGCTCGGAGCCGAGAACGTGGCAGCCTTCATCGGCGAGCCGATCATGGGTGCGATCGGGGTCTACATCCCGCCGCGCAGTTACTGGCCGGAAATCGAGCGCATCTGCCGGCGCTACGACGTGCTGCTGGTCGCCGACGAAGTGATCTGCGGCTTCGGGCGTACCGGGGCCTGGTTCGGTGCGGATTACTTCGGCTTCCAGCCCGATGTGATGACGCTCGCCAAGGGCATCACTTCCGGCTATATCCCGTTGGCGGCAGCGATGTTCAACGATCGCGCGGCCGGTGTGCTCAAGACGCAAGGCGGCGAGCTGGCGCATGGCGGCACCTATTCCGGGCATCCGGTGTGTGCGGCGGTGGCGTTGGAGAATCTGCGCCTGTTGCAGGACGAGGGCATCGTGGAGACCGCGCGCACCCGGATTGCACCGTATCTGGCGCAGCGCTGGGCCGAGCTGGGCGAGCATCGCCTGGTGGGCGAGGCACGCATCGCCGGGCTGGTCGGCGCACTGGAACTGGTGCCGGACAAGCGCCAGCGCGGCACGTATTTTCCTGAGCGCGGGCGGGTGGGGGCGCTGTGCCGCGAGTTCGCGCTGCGGCGCGGGCTGATCCTGCGCGCTACTGACGACGCCATGCTGCTGTCGCCACCATTGATCATCACCTGCGAGCAAGTCGATGAGCTGTTCGACAAGGCCTGGGCGGCGCTGGACGACACCGCGCAGGCGCTGGGCAGATGAGTGGCCCGCATGGCGCGCGCACGTCAGCCGGGTGCGAGTAACGCGCGGAAACCGCAATGGTCGAATGCGGCATGCTGCCCTGTCCAATGGCCGCGCCCGCCAGGTGCAGCGCGCGGTCGTTTTCGATAGCCGCTGCAGGCCAGGGAAATAAGCTGGGCAAACAGAAACCCGATGCGTAGGCTGGAACTCTCACCGGCCACACCGCCGGCTCCGCCATGACCGCACTGCTTTGGAGATCCACATGACGTTGCGACTGCTCGCCCTGACGCTGTCCACCACCTTGTTGGCCGCCTGCGGTGGCGGTACTGCGCCGGGTAACGCCGACGCACGGGCCAAAGTGCTCAACGTCTACAACTATTCGGACTACATCGCAGAAGACACCATTCCCGCGTTCGAAAAGAGCAGCGGTATCAAGGTCACCTACGACGTGTTCGACAGCGACGAGATGGTGGAAGCCAAACTGCTCGCCGGCGGCAGCGATTACGACGTGGTGGTGCCCACGCTGAGCTTCTTCGGCCGGCAGATCCAGGCCGGGGTGTTCCTGCCGCTGGACAAGAGCAAGATTCCCAACCTGGCCAATCTGGATCCGGACATTATGCGCCGCATCGCCGCGCAGGATCCGGGCAATGCCTTTGGCGTGCCGTACATGATCGGCACCACCGGCATCGGCTACAACGTGGACAAGCTCAAGGCCATCTTCGGCAGCACCGAGGTCGCCAATAGCTGGGATCTGGTATTCAAGCCGGAAAATCTGTCGAAGTTGAAGGACTGCGGCGTCACCATCCTCGACACGCCTTCGGACATGATTCCGATCGCGCTCAATTATCTGGGTCTGGATCCGCACAGCACGGTGCCGGCGGAAATCGAAAAAGCCGCCGCGCTGATCAAGACCATTCGCCCTTACGTGCAGAACTTTCACTCCAGCCAGTACGTGACCTCGCTGGCCAACGGCAACACCTGTCTTGCAGTGGGCTGGTCGGGCGACATCATCCAGGCGCGCGACCGCGCGGTAGAGGCCGGCAACACCGTCAAGGTGGCCTATTCGATCCCGAAGGAAGGCGCGCCGCAGTGGTTCGACATGCTGGCCATTCCCAAGGACGCCAAGCACCCCGACAACGCTTACGCCTTCATCAATTATCTGTTGAAGCCGGAGGTGGCCGCAGCCAACAGCAACTTCATCCACTACGCCAATCCGGTGCGCACCGCCACCCCGCTGGTGGATGCGGCGATCCGCAACGACTCCACCATCTACCCGCCGCCGGAGGTGACCGCCAAGATGTTCACCTACGCGATCAATCCGCCGGAAGTGGACCGGCTGTACACGCGGCTGTGGACGGAGATCAAGACCGGTCGTTGAGGCGGCGGCGGGATTAAGGCGCGGCTGCGTAGCCAGGTCCTGATAAGGAACCAATCAGTCCAAGCGGCAGCTGACCAGGCTCGTCACGCAATCTGTACCGGGCGGTTCAAATAATTGTATGGTTGCGCCGCCTTCGCCGGACCGCTGCTGCGGCGCGTCGTTGCGCGCGCCTCGCCCACGACACAGGACGCCTCCTTTGAGCAACCAAGATCACCAGTCCCACGACGGCCAGGCTTCGGCCCAGGATGCCCAAGGCAACGCTGCACACAACGAGGAGCCGCCCAAGCCCTCGCCGTTGAAGAACCCCAAGGTGAAGTGGACGCTGATCGTGGTCGGCCTGCTGGTGGTGGTGTTGCTGGCGCTGTGGCTGGCCTACTACCTGATCAAGGGCCGCTACATGCAGAGCACCAATAACGCCTATCTGCAGGCCGATTCGGTGGCGGTTGCACCGCGCGTCAGCGGCTATGTGACCAAGGTGATGGTAGGTGACAACCAGATCGTGGAAGCCGGCCAGCCGCTGCTGCAGATCGACGACCGCACCTACCAGGCCACCCTGCAGCAGGCCGAAGCGGCAATCGCCGCGCGCCAGGCCGATATCGCTGCGGCAACCGCCAATGTGTCCGGACAGGAGTCGTCGCTGGTGCAGGCGCGTAGCCAGGTGACTTCGGCAGCAGCAAGCCTGAAATTCGCCCAGGCCGAAGTGAAGCGCTTTGCCCCGTTGGCCGCCTCGGGTGCAGACACCCACGAACATCAGGAAAGCCTGCAGCACGAACTGGCCCGCGCACGCGCCCAGTACGATGCCGCGCAGGCTCAGGCCAAGGGCGCGCAGAGCCAGATCCTGGCCAGCAACGCACAGCTGGAACAGGCGCAGGCCGGCGTGAAGCAGGCCACCGCCGATGCCGACCAGGCCCGCGTGGCGGTGGAAGACACCCTCCTCACCAGCCGCATTCGTGGCCGGGTCGGCGACAAGACCGTGCAGGTGGGCCAGTTCCTCGGCGCCGGCACCCGCACCATGACCATCGTGCCGCAGCAATCGCTGTATCTGGTCGCCAATTTCAAGGAAACCCAGGTCGGCCTGATGCGTCCGGGCCAGCCGGCCGAGATCGAGGTCGATGCGCTGTCGGGCGTGAAGCTGCACGGCAAGATCGAAAGCCTCTCGCCGGGCACCGGTTCGCAATTCGCATTGCTGCCGCCGGAGAACGCCACCGGCAACTTCACCAAGGTCGTCCAGCGCATTCCGGTACGCATTCGCGTGCTGGCCGGTGACGAGGCGCGCAAGGTGCTGGTGCCCGGTATGTCGGTCGAAGTCACCGTGGATACGCGCTCGGCCAAGGACGCCAAGCAACGGGCCGAGGAGGAATCCGATCGCGTGCAGGCGCAGGAGCGCGCGCGATGAGCGCAGCCGCAGCCACCGGCCCGCGTGCCGGCGGCAGCGCCCAACGCGAGAAGGCCGAACCGGGCGCCTGGCTGGCGGTACTGGCCGGCACCATCGGCTCGTTCATGGCGACACTGGACATCTCCATCGTCAACGCGGCGCTGCCCACCATCCAGGGCGAGGTCGGCGCCAGCGGCACCGAAGGCACCTGGATTTCCACTGCATATCTGGTCGCCGAGATCATCATGATCCCGCTGACAGGCTGGTTCGTGCGCACGCTGGGCCTGCGCAACTTCCTGCTGATCTGCGCGGTGATGTTCACTGCGTTTTCGGTGGTATGCGGGCTATCGACCTCGTTGACGATGATGATCATCGGCCGCGTGGGGCAGGGCCTGGCCGGCGGTGCGTTGATTCCCACCGCGTTGACCATCGTCGCCACGCGCCTGCCGCCGAGCCAGCAGACCATGGGCACCGCCCTGTTCGGCATGACCGTGATCATGGGCCCGGTGATCGGCCCGCTATTGGGCGGCTGGTTGACCGAAAACGTCAGCTGGCACTACGCGTTCTTCATCAACGTGCCGATCTGCGTCGGCCTGGTGGCCTTGTTGCTGCTCGGGTTGAAGCATGAAAAAGGCGATTGGGCGGGCCTGCTCGATGCCGACTGGTTGGGCATTTACGGCCTGACCGCCGGCCTTGGCGGGCTCACCGTGGTGCTGGAAGAAGGCCAGCGCGAGCGCTGGTTCGAATCCAGCGAGATCAACATGCTGAGCCTGATCTCCCTGAGCGGATTCATCGCCTTGGTGATCACCCAGTTCCGTCGCCGGCCGCCGGTGATCCACTTGTCGTTGTTGCTGCACCGCAGTTTCGGCGCGGTGTTCGTCATGATCATGGCGGTGGGCATGATCCTGTTCGGGGTCATGTACATGATTCCGCAGTTTCTGGCGGTGATCTCCGGCTACAACACCGAGCAGGCCGGCTACGTGCTGCTGCTGTCGGGCCTGCCGACCGTGCTGCTGATGCCGATGATGCCCAAGCTGCTGGAGGTGGTGGACGTGCGCATCCTGGTGATCGCCGGGCTGATCTGTTTTGCCGCGGCCTGCTTCGCCAATCTGTCGCTGACCGCCGACACCGTCGGCATGCATTTTGTCGCCGGCCAGTTGTTGCAGGGCTGCGGCCTGGCGCTGGCGATGATGTCGTTGAATCAGGCCGCGATTTCGTCGGTGCCGCCCGAGCTGGCCGGCGACGCATCGGGCTTGTTCAACGCCGGCCGCAACCTGGGCGGCTCGGTGGGCCTGGCGCTGATCTCCACGTTTCAGGAGCGCCGCATGACCTTCCACACCGAAACCATCGGCAGTGCGATCACCGCCAATTCCTCGCGCGCGCAGGATTTTCTTTCCGGCCTGACCGCGCAGATGCAGGGCAGCGCCGGCGGCGAGGCGGCCATTCGCTCGGTTGCGCAGCTGGCGCGCCTGGTGCAGCAGCAGGCCCTGGTGATGACCTATAGCGATCTGTTCTGGATCTTCGGCGTGATCGTGGTCTGCACGATTCCGCTGGCCTTTTTGCTCAAGCCGTTACCCAAGGGGGCGCACCTTGCAATGCACTGATTCCATGCGCCTGATCCGCATGCCGCTGGCAGCCGCGCTGAGCGCGGTGCTGCTCGGCGGCTGCATGCTCGGCCCCAACTACACCAAGGCGCCGGTCGTGGCCGATGCGGCCATGCAGGCGCCGGCATTGCATCGCGCCAGTGGCGCCGAGGTGGTCGCCGCTGCGCCGTTGAATCACTGGTGGGAGGAGCTGCACGATCCGATGCTCACCCAACTGGTCACCCAGGCGCTGGCCGACAGCCCCAATCTGCGGGCCGCCCAGGCGCGGTTGTTGGCTAACCGCGCACTGGCACGCCAGCGCCGCGCCGAGCGTCTGCCCAAGCTCAATGCCAGCGCCTTGTACGCGTACGCCGAGCCGCCGCAGACCATCGTCGATACGCTCGGCGAGTTGCAGAATGGCCAGAACAGCCAGCCGCCGGCCGCGGGCAACGAGGAGGCGAGTCTGGACAAGACCCAGATCTACAGCGTCGGCTTCGATGCGAGCTGGGAGCTGGATCTGTTCGGCCGCCGCCGCCGCGCCGCCGAAGGTGCGCTGGCACAGGCGCAGGCCTCCGAAGCCGAGCTGGCCGATGCGCAGGTGCAGCTGGCTGCCGAAGTCGGGCAGGTCTATCTCAACTACCGCGGGCTGCAGGCGCGTCTGGCCATTGCCGACGCCAACCTCGACAAGATCGGGCAGACGTTGCGGCTGACCCAGCAGCGCCGCGAGCAAGGTGCTGCTTCGGACCTGCAGGTCGAGCAGATCGCCACGCAGGTGCAGCAGCAACAGGCGCAACGCCTGCCGCTGGAGATGCAATCGCAGGAGGCATTGGACCAGCTGGCGTTGATGGTCGGGCGCGAGCCCGGTGCGCTGGACACGCAACTGAGCACAGCGCAGCCGTTGCCGATGTTGCCCACCCAGGTGCGTGTGGACGATGCCGGTGCGTTGATCCGTCGCCGCCCCGACGTGCGCAAGGCCGAGCGCGAGCTGGCCGCCTCCAGCGCGCAGATCGGCGAGGCATTGAACGGCTATTTCCCGCAGGTGACCTTGCTGGGCGGGCTGAGCTGGGTGGCCGGTTCGCCCGGAGATTTCAACTCCGATGCGTTGACCACGTTGGCGGTGCCGATGTTGCGCTGGTCGATCTTCGATTTCGGCAAGACCCGTGCGCAGGTGGAGCAGGCGCGTGCCGGCAATGCCGGCCGCGAGGCCGCGTACGAGGGTGCCGTGCTGGGTGCGTTGCAGGATGCCAATTCCGCGTTGGCACGCTTCGGCTCGGCGCGCAAGCAACTGGTGGTGGCGCGGCAGGCCGAAGCCTCGGCCACGCGCTCGGCCGGGCTGATGCAGCAGCGGCGCGATGCCGGCGCCACCTCGTCGATCGACCTGCTCGACGTGCAACGCCAGCAACTATCCGCGCAGGACGCCGCCGCGCAGGCGCAGGTGCAGTTGCTGGTGAACTACGTGGCCTTGCAGAAAAGCCTGGGCCTGGGCTGGAGCGAACCGGCGCAGGAGGCGCGCTGAGCGATTCCTGATGCGGCGGGCGCAAGCGCTGCAGCCGCAGTCGGGTTTTGCCATGATGCGGTGAGTGGTCGCCAGTGCGGTCCTCGCGCCTTCGCAATCGAGAGGTTTCATGGCAGTTCCCGAGCAACTCTCTACCAGCGACACCGCCTATCTGAGCATCAGCGAGGTCCGCAAGGAGTTCGACGGCTTCGTCGCGGTCGACGATGTCAGCCTGCAGATCCGCAAGGGCGAGATCTTTGCGCTGCTGGGCGGCTCGGGCAGCGGCAAGTCCACGTTGCTGCGCTGCCTGGCCGGCTTCGAACGGCCGACCAAGGGGCGCATCGTGCTCGATGGCCAACCCATCGACGCGCTGCCGCCGTACGAGCGCCCGATCAACATGATGTTCCAGTCGTATGCGCTGTTTCCGCACATGAGCGTGGAGCAGAACATCGCATTCGGATTGAAGCAGGAAGCCTTGTCCAGATCCGCCATCGCTGCGCGTGTCGGCGAGATGCTGGAGCTGGTGCAGCTCGGCAGCTTGGCCAGGCGCAAGCCGCATCAATTATCCGGCGGGCAGCAGCAACGCGTGGCGTTGGCGCGCTCCCTGGCCAAGCGCCCCAAGCTGCTGTTGCTGGACGAACCGATGGGCGCGCTGGACAAGAAACTGCGCTCGCAGATGCAGCTGGAACTGGTCAACATCATCGAGACCTCCGGCGTCACCTGCGTCATGGTCACCCACGATCAGGAAGAGGCCATGACCATGGCCACCCGCATCGCGCTGATGGACAAGGGCTGGATCCAGCAGGTCGGCACCCCCGACGAGATCTACGAACAACCGGCCAACCGCTTCGCTGCCGAATTCATCGGCTCGGTCAATCTGATCGACGCGGTCATCGTCGAACACGAGCCGGATTACGTCGGTTTGAAAACGGCCGCGTTCGATGCCTGCATCCGCATCGGGCATGGCATCACCGGGTTCGCAGGGCAGGCGGTCGCGTTTGCGCTGCGTCCCGAAAAACTCGCCATCGGCAAGGACGAGCCGGCGCAGGCCTGCAACAAGGCGCACGGGGTGATCGAAGACATCGCCTATTTCGGCAGCCATTCGGTGTATCACGTGCGCCTGCCGAGCGGCTTCAAGTTGATGGCCCATTTCGCCAACCGCCAGCGTTGGGCCAGCGAAGCACTGACCTGGGGCGACGCGGTGTGGGTGGGCTGGGGCGAGGACGATGGCGTGGTGCTCACCGCATGATGCGCCCGCTACTGCGTCGCGTACTGCCGGGTGCACGCTGGGGCGTGATCGCCGCACCGTATCTGTGGCTGCTGCTGTTCTTTGCGATTCCGTTCCTGATCGTGCTGAAGATCTCCTTTGCCGAGCACGCCATCGCAATGCCGCCGTACACGCCATTGTTCGCCGTGGCTGCCGATGGCGCGGTGAGCATCAAGCTGCATCTGGGCAACTATCTGGTCTTGCTGCGCGACAGCCAATACGTGGCGGCGTATGCGAGTTCGATCAAGATCGCGGCGATCTCCACTGCGCTTGCGCTGGTGATCGGCTACCCGATGGCCTACGTGATCGCACGTCTGCCATTGGCCACGCGCAACGTGGCGATGATGCTGGTGGTGCTGCCATCGTGGACCTCGTTCCTGATCCGCGTATACGCCTGGATCGGCATCCTCGACGGCAACGGATTGCTCAATCAGGCGCTGCTGGCACTGGGCGTGATCCGGCAGCCGTTGCACCTGCTGTACACCCCGATGGCCGCCTACATCGGCATCGTCTACTGCTATCTGCCCTTCATGGTGTTGCCGCTGTACGCCAACCTGGTCAAGCACGATCAACGCTTGCTGGAAGCGGCCTACGATCTGGGCGCGCGGCCGTGGCAGGCGTTTGGGCGCATCACCTTGCCGCTCTCGCGCAACGGCATCGTGGCCGGCTGCATGCTGGTGATGATTCCGGCAGTGGGCGAATTCGTCATTCCGGAAATGCTGGGCGGGCCCAACACCTTGATGATCGGCCGCGTGCTGTGGGGCGAGTTCTTCAACAATCGCGACTGGCCGGTGGCCGCTGCGGTGGCCACGGTGATGTTGTTGCTGCTGCTGGTGCCGATCGTGATCTTCCACCGTTATCAACAGCGCGAGCTGGAAGGGCGGCTGACATGATGCGCGCCTCTCGCAGCGGACGCGTGCTTGGCGGCAGCGTGCTCGCGCTGGGTTTCGGCTTTCTGTACCTGCCGATCCTGTTGCTGATGGTGTACTCGTTCAACGCCTCGCGCCTGGCCACCGTGTGGGGCGGTTTTTCCACGCGCTGGTATGGCGAATTGCTGCGCGACCGGCAGTTGCTGGACGCGGCCTGGGTCAGCCTGGAAGTGGCATTCTGGACGGCGTGTGCATCGACAGTGCTGGGCACCATGGCGGCCATGGCGATGGTGCGCATGCGGCGCTTTCCCGGCAAAACTTTGTTCGGTGCCTTGATCACCGCGCCCTTGGTGATGCCGGAAGTGATCATCGGCCTGTCGATCCTGCTGTTGCTGGTGTCGATGGGCGGGGTACTCGGTATCGCACCGCGCGGCGCGGTCGCCATCTGGGTGGCGCATGTCACCTTCACCGTCTCGTTCGTCACGGTGGTGATTTCCTCGCGGCTGCAGGAGCTGGACCGTTCGCTGGAAGAAGCCGCGATGGATCTAGGGGCCACGCCGCTGAAAGTGTTCTTCCTGATCACCTTGCCGATCATCGTGCCCGCATTGGCCTCGGGCTGGCTGCTCGCCTTCACGCTATCGCTGGACGATGTGGTGATCGCCAGTTTTCTGGCCGGCCCCAATTCCACCACGCTGCCGATCAAGGTATTCGCTTCGGTGCGGCTGGGCATCAGCCCCAAGATCAATGCGCTCGCGACGGTGATGGTGCTGGCGGTCTCGGTCGCCGCGGTGATCGGGTGGTGGCTGTTGGCACGCAGCGAAAAACGTCGCCAACGCGATGCACAGTTGGCTTTGCAATCGGCTCTCTGAGCGCGCCGGTAGTGGAGCGGTGGCAGGCAGCGCTAAATCGACGTGGACTGCACCGCTCGTTACCGAGGTGCACGCAGGGTACATGTGGGTGACGGGCGCCTGCCTTGCTGATGCGCTGTTGCTTCGTTGGCCGCGCTTACTTGGCTGGAGGCGTATAGCCGCTATCCCATGGCTGTGGTTTGGTCAAAAAGCATTGATACTCGGCGCTGATCTCGTAACCCTGCTGCTCGGTTCTGGGCTGTTCGGCGGGCCGATCATCGCGGTTGCTTTTGCCGTCGCGTTTGTCGTCTTTGCGTTTCTGTTTGCTCGGATAGATCGTGACCATATTCGGCGAGGAACTGGCGGTGACGAACTGGCGGATGGCAGTGTCCGAGCAGGCCCGCAGTGCCTCCTCCTCGCATGGCTGGGCAGGGTTGGGCAGGTTGTTGGTGCAAGTCACGGTCACGAATCCGTTCGCGCTGGGGCGTGGCCCGCGCATTACGTCCTGGATGAACGCGCAACCGGGCAAGGATGCGCTTAGGACGATCGCCAACGCAGTGCAAAAGAACAAGCGCATCGAGGTTCTTCCGTGAGTGATGATGCTGATCAGAGGTGGAATGCTAGAGCATTTTGGCCTGTCATGACGCTGCCCAAAGAAAGCTGGGCTGCTGGCGACAGTCTGTTTCGTGCATGCGCTTTCGGGCGGTCATGTGGGTCGTCGCAAGCGCCATGTGATCGTGCTGCGGCATTCCGTCGCGGTGCCGGCAAACACAGCGTTGCACCGATTTCAGATGGTTGTGACGCGGCTGCAACTTCCCGGCGACTAGCATGGCCGCCTTGCTACAGGAGACCGTCATGTCCTACGACACCGTCAACCCGGCCAATGGCCAGGTCGAGCACACCCAGCAAACCCTGGATGCCGCCGCCATCGAGGCGCGTCTGGCCGCTGCCGCCAAGGCGTTCCCAACGTGGGCGGCGTTACCGCTGGCCGAGCGTGGCGCCGTGTTGCGCCGCGTCGGTGAAGAGCTGAGCAAACGGCGCGACGAACTTCAGCGCATCATGACTGCCGAGATGGGCAAATTGCGCCATGAAGCGCTGGTCGAGGTCGACAAGTGCGCGCAAGGTTGCGCGTACTACGCAGATCACGCAGCCGAGTATCTGGCACCGCGCGACATCCCGACCGAAGCGCAATCCAGCTACGTACGTTACGAGCCGTTGGGCTGCGTCTTTGCGGTGATGCCATGGAATTTCCCGTTATGGCAGGCCTTTCGCTTTCTCGCACCGGGCCTGATGGCCGGCAACGTCGCGTTGCTCAAGCACGCCAGCAATGTGCCGCGTTGCGCCGATGCGATGAAAGAAGTGCTCGATGCTGCAGGTATTCCGCCGGGCGTGTTCGACGTGCTGCATATCGACAACGACCAGGCGGCTGACGTGTTGCGCGATGATCGCATCGCCGCAGTGACGCTCACCGGCAGCGAGCGTGCGGGTCGGTCGCTGGCCGCAAACGCGGGCGACCAGTTGAAGAAGTGCGTGATGGAACTCGGCGGCAGCGATGCTTTCGTGGTGCTGGAAGACGCCGATCTGAAGCACACCGTCACGTCTGCCGTGCAGTCGCGCTTCGACAACAGCGGGCAGACCTGCATTGCCGCCAAGCGCTTCATTGTGGTGGACGCGATCGCCGATCAGTTCATCGAACGCTTTGTCGCTGCCGCGTCCAAGCGCGTGCTCGGCGACCCGCAGCAGGAAACCACCACGCTCGCGCCGATGGCACGCGCCGACCTGCGCGACGAGTTGCACAAGCAGGTGCAGGCCAGCGTGGAGAAGGGCGCAAAGGTGCTGCTCGGTGGTGAACCGGTGACTGGCTCGCATGCCGGCTATCCCGCCACCATTCTCGACCGTGTTGCCCCGGGCATGCCGGCTTACGAGGAAGAGTTATTCGGCCCGGTCGCCTCGGTGATCCGCGTGGCCGACGAAGCAGAAGCGGTGCGTGTGGCAAACGACACCACCTTCGGACTGGGCGGCAGCGTGTGGACGGCAGATGCCAAACGCGGCGAGCGCGTAGCGCAGCAGTTGCAATGCGGTGCGGCGTTCGTCAATTCGGTGGTCAAGAGCGATGTGCGTTTGCCATTCGGTGGGATCAAGCGCTCGGGTTTCGGGCGCGAGCTGGCCGAGCATGGCATTCATGAGTTCATGAATATCAAGACGATCTATGTGGCTTGATTGCTGGGATTGGTGAGTCGGGATTGGGGATTCGCACAATCCCGGATCGCATAATCAGGATTTGTACAAGCGAAGCACTTCCCTTCTCCCGTCGGGAGAAGGCGCCCGAAGGGCGGATGAGGGTACGGGTTACACGCCGTAGTTGATGGTTGCTCAAACAAGCAAACGCGGAAGCAGGGGCTTGAGACAAAGCCAAGGCCAAAGCCAAAGCTTCCGCGCCTTGCGGCGCGGGTTACTTTTGTTTCGGCAAAAGTAACCAACACCATGTCGCCCGACGCGATCCGGTGCGATGGAGCCGCACCGGTGCCCTGCGCTCCTCGCCACGCGCGGCACGGCGCCCAAACTCGCTACGCTCAGACAGGGCGCCTCTTCGGCCACGCGTGGCTGCGGTGCCCGGCTCGCTCTAGGGCGAAGGGAAGCCAACAGCCAACAGCCAACAGCCAACAGCCAACAGCCAACAGCCAACAGCCAACAGCCAACAGCCAACAGTTGGAAGCGAAAGAGCAAATACTTAGACGCTAGACGCTAGACGCTAGACGCTAGACGCTATGGCGCAAGGCATGAAACACCAGCTAAAAACCAGCGGTCAACGATGCGGCTCTAACCAATCCCGAATCCCGAATCCCAACTCCCCAATCCCCAATCCCCAATCCCCAATCCCCAATCCCCAATCCCCAATCCCCAATCCCCAATCCCCAATCCTGGCCGCAAAGCGGCCTCACAACCACCGCGCGCGCTTGAACAGGCGATACAGCACCAGGCACGAGCCAACCACACCGGCCACCAGCAATGGATACGCGTAGCGTTTGTCCAACTCGGGCATGTGAGTGAAATTCATGCCGTACCAACTGGTGATCAGCGTCGGGGCGGCCAACAGTGCGGCCCATGCGCCTAAGCGTTTGACGGTCTCGCCCTGCGCGAGCGTCACCATCGAGAGGTTCACACTCAGCGCAGTGCCCAGCATTTCGCGCAGGGTGTCGATGGCGTCGTTGATGCGCACGGCGTGATCGAGCACATCGCGCAGGTAGATGCCGACTTCTTCGTGGATCAGTGAGCCCGGGTTGCGCTTCAGGTGCGAGAGCACGTCCTGCAGCGGCGCCACCACCAGCCGCATCTTGTTGAGTTCGCGCTTGAGCTCGTACAGGCGCACCACGGTCTCGCGCTTGTAGTTGTCGGCGAAGATGTCTTTTTCCAGGCCTTCCAGCGTGTCGCGGAACTCATCCATGATCGGCAGATAGTTGTCGACCACGAAGTCGAGCACGCCGTAAAGACAGAACGAGGCGCCCATGCGCAGCATCGCCGGTTCGCGTTCGACCCGGTGCCGCACCGGCGTATACGACAGCGAGGCACCATGCCGAACGGTCAACAGGAAGCGTGTGCCGAGAAACGCGTGCGTTTCGCCATAGCGGATGCGCTCGTTGACCAGCTGGGCAGTATTGACCACCACGAACAGCGAATTGCCGTAGCTCTCGGCCTTGGGCCGTTGGTGCGCCTTGAGCGCATCTTCGATGGCCAGATCATGCAGGCCGAACTCGTCCTGCAACTTGTGCAGCACCGATTCCTGCGGCTCGTACAGACCGACCCAGACGAAGCCATCCGGGCGCTGCAGCACGTCGCTGATCTGCTCCAGGCTGATGTCGTGGCGTTCGGCATCGCCGTCGTAATAGGCGCAGGTGATGACGCAGGACGGGTTGTCCGGATGGCGGCCGTGATGGTTCATGGGCGCATCCTGGATCAGCGCGTACGGATGGACAAGTCACGCCGCCGCAAGGCGATCGCGAGCGCAGCGTGGATCGGCAACAGCAGCAGTACCCATTGCAGGTTGTCCTGCGCCTGGAACGAGAGCCAATGAATCAGCAGGGCCACCAATGCGGCGGCGGCAACCATCCAGCGCAGCACGTCGAACCAGCGTCCGGGCCGGCGCCCGCGCAGCACTGCGATGCCGCCGATCAGCAGCAGCGCGCACAGCGGGTTGACCAGCAGCAGGTTGCGGTTGGCCCAGGCCGATTGATGCGCGGTGAAGCCCCACAGATACACCAGCAGCCCGCCGCCGATCGCGCACAGCAGCCAGTACGGCAGCGCAAGCGCGGCCAACAGCCGCTGCCTGCGACCGAGTGCCAGTACGCCGGCAGCGACGATCAGACCCGTCAGCAGCCACGGCCACCAGTGCCGTCGCTGTTCGTCCGGCTCCGGTGCGATGCGATGCGGCAGCAGGACCTGAGTGGATTGCACCAACGGCCGCCCCGCGCTGTTGTGCACCTGGGTCAGGCTGTCGGCCAGGCGCATCGGCACGAAGGCTTCTTCCCAGCGCGACAACGGGCGATCTGCGTACGGCCCCAGGCCCAGGTCGAAGCCCAGCCACATCCACGGGGCAGGGGAGGCCAGGCGCACCGCTTCGCTGCGGAAGGTGTTGCCGCGCGAACGACCGGCCAGCTGCGATTTCAGCGCGCCGCCCATTGCACGGTCCAGCGTGTCGCGAACCATCGTGGCGCAGTTGGCCACGAAGTAATCGTAGTGATAGCGCGCGTTTTCAGGCTGGCTGCGTACGGCCAGTCCGTCGGCCAGTGCGCGCGCCTGCTCGGGCGGTAGATCCAGCCACTGGATGCTGACCCCGCGGCCGACGTTACGGTACTGCGACAGGTCTTCCTCCAGCGGCAATGCCACCAGGTAATACATCATCTCGCCGCGGGTAAAACGCGGCACGAAGTCCGGCTCGCTCGGGTCGAAGAAGCCGAAGTTGTACGAGGTGGCCTGCTGGGTGACCGGATCGACCACCACGATGGCATCGTGACCGAAGCGCTCAAAGAACACTTCGCCGGGCTGCATGGTGACCACGCCAACGCGCGGTGCCGGTCCGCTCGTTTCCAGGGGCGTCTGAGCGACTGCCACCGGGGCAATCAACAACGTCAACAACATCAGGACCCAGCACGCAGCCCAGCGCCGAACGCTGCAGCGCCTGAACGCTGCAGCGGGAATGCAGTGCGACGGATTCAAGCGTCGTCCTGCGGGTCGGGCGGCAATATGGTGACGTGGAAGGCGTGCACGCGCCGCGCATCGGCCTTGGCCACGCGGAACGCAAAGCGCCCCAGGGTCAGCTCTTCGCCGGTTTCCGGCAGATGGCCGATCGCATCGGTGACCAGGCCACCGACGGTGTCGTATTCGTCATCGGGGAAGTCGGCGCCAAAGCGCTCGTTGAAGTCCTCGATCGGCGTCAGCGCATCGACCACATAGCGGCCGTCGGCCTGGATCGCGATCAGCGAATTCTCGTCTTCGGCATCGTCGTGCTCGTCGTCGATCTGGCCGACGATCTGCTCCAGCACGTCTTCGATGGTGACCAGCCCGGCGACGCCGCCGTACTCGTCCACCACGATCGCCATGTGGTTGCGCGACAGGCGGAATTCCTTGAGCAGCACGTTGAGCTTCTTCGACTCGGGGATCAGCACCGCCGGGCGCAGCAGTTCGCGCACGTTGCCGGGGCCGTTGTCGGCGACCACGCCGCGCAACAGGTCCTTGGCCAGCAGGATGCCGAGCACTTCGTCCTTGTTCTCGCCGTGCACCGGGAAGCGCGAATGGCCGGATTCGACCACCTGCTGCATCAGGTCCAGAAAGCGCGCCTCGACGGGGAGCGAGACCATTTGCGAGCGCGAAATCATCACGTCACCCACGGTGAGCTCGGACACGGAGATCGCGCCTTCCATCATGCGTAAGGTGTCTGCGGCGATGAGACCGTCTTGCTCGGCGGTCCGCAGCAGCGCGACCAGTTCGTCGCGGGTGTGGGGTTCGCCAGAGAAGGCAGCGCTCAGGCGCTCGAGCCAGCTACGGCGTTTTTCGGGTGTTTCTTGGGATTGGCTACTGTCGTCTTCGGACATCGTGACGGGGGACGGCACCCGGCAAACCAGGCGATAGCGGGCAGTCTAACAGGAAGCCGCTAAGGCGCTGTGGACAGGGCGCAGGGGCGCCGGCTGTCAGGGCAGATCCAGGCTGTAACCGCAGCCGACCACGGTCTTGCCGGGGTGCGATTTCACGTTGGAGACGCTGAGCACCACCGATTCGATCATCGCCTCGCCGGTCTTGGGATTGGTGGTGTCTTCGCTGACCAGCTCGCGGCCGTACATGATCTTGTCGGCGTTATCCACGCCCAGTTCCAGGTTCAACTGTTTGGCCAGCGGGCGCGGGTCGGGCAGGTCCAGCAACGCCATGATGCTGGCGCCGGAAAACGCGATGTGGGTGGTGCTGTGACCGAACACGGTAATCGGCGTGTTGAGCGTGTATTCGGTCATGAACAGGTTGGCCTGCTCGAGCGGCGTCCAGCCCAGCGCCACCGCCTTGAGCGGGTCGGCCAGTACCGGCGCCAACGCGTTGAAGTCGCCGATACGTTGGCGGCATTCGATCAGGGCCGGCAGATCGGGCCGCATCGGCGCGGACTGGGCCCAGGCGGTGGAGGAGGTCAGCAACAGCAAAACAGCTGCGAAGCCGGCACGCATCAAAGTTCCCCCGCGTACGGGTCGTCGATGCCGAGATCGGCCAGGATCTCGCGTTCGAGTTGTTCCATCGCATCGGCCTCCTTGTCGTCTTCGTGGTCCCAGCCGAGCAGATGCAAGGTGCCATGCACGGTCAGATGCGCGTAATGCGAGGCCAGCGATTTACCTTGTTCGGCCGCCTCGCGCGCCACCACCGGCGCGCAGATCACAAGATCGCCCAGCAGCGGCATCTTGACGCCCTTGGGCAGGCCCTCGGGCAACTCGGCCGGGAAGCTCAGCACATTGGTGGCGTAATCCTTGCCACGGTAATGATGGTTGAGCGAGCAGCCTTCCTTCTCATCGACAATGCGCACCGCCAGATCGGCCTCGCGGATGCGTCCCTTCAGCGCGGCAGCCACCCACTTGCGAAAACTCACCGCCGAGGGCAACCCTGCGCGCGGCAGCGCGTAACTGACAGCGACGTCGAGACGGACAGGTCCACGGGTCATGGCGAGAGTTTCCTGGGCAAGAGGGATTCAGTGGGAGCAGGTGATCGGCGACTTCATTGCGGGCCCACCGGCAACGCCGTCACTCGCACGAGCGAGCGGGCCAGGGCTGCAGCCACGATTGTAATCCCGGACATTCACGGTTGAAACGACGCCGGATTGTCGCGGTCTGCGGCTACCGCAAACGACCTGCCTGCCTGCCGGCACAGGGCCGGCACGGTGCAGCATCACTCCGTCTGGGTCTGGCCTTTGGCAGCGTCCTGCTGATCGCGGCGTTCATAAGCAGTGACAATGCGCTGCACCAGCGGGTGGCGCACCACATCGCGTGCTTCGAAAAAGGTGAAGCTGGCGCCGTCCACATCGCGCAACACTTCCACCGCATCGCGCAGGCCGGATTTGACGTGCTTGGGCAGGTCGATCTGGGTCAGGTCGCCGGTGATCACCGCGGTGGAGCCGAAGCCCAGGCGGGTCAGGAACATCTTCATCTGCTCGATGGTGGTGTTCTGCGCTTCGTCGAGAATCACGTAGGCATCGTTGAGCGTGCGGCCGCGCATATAGGCCAGCGGCGCGATCTCGATGACGTTGCGCTCCAGCAGCTTGACCACTTTTTCCACGCCCAGCATTTCATACAGCGCGTCGTACAGCGGGCGCAGGTACGGGTCCACCTTCTGGCTCAGATCGCCGGGCAGAAAGCCCAGCTTTTCGCCGGCTTCCACTGCCGGGCGCACCAGAATCAGTCGCTGCACGCGCGATTCGTTCAAGGCTTCCACAGCGCAGGCGACCGCCAGGAAGGTCTTGCCGGTACCGGCCGGGCCGATGCCGAAGTTGATGTCGTGGGTGGCGATTGCATGCAGGTACTTGGCCTGGTTGGCGCCACGTCCACGTACGGTGCCGCGCTTGACCTTGATCGCCACGTCCTGGGCTTCATAGGAACGCTCGACCACGTGTTCGACATTGGCATCGTTCAGGCGCAAATGGATCGCGTGGTTGTCGAAAACGGTGGAGGCGGCCTCGTCGTACAGCGCGATCAACAGCGTCTGCGCGGCAGTGATGGCCGGCTCCGGGCCGGTGACACGGAAGATGTTGCCGCGGTTGGCGATCTCCACGCCGAGCTTGAGTTCGATCTGGCGCAAGTGCGCGTCGAACGGGCCGGCCAGATTGGCCAGGCGCTCGGTGTCGTCGGGTTCCAGGGTGAAGTCGCGGTGTGCAGATGAGTTCATGGTCGGCTCGGACAGCGCATGCATGCGGCGTCGGTAGGGCGGGACGAAAAGGGTAGCGCGCAGCGTGTGATCCCACCAACACGCCCGGCGGCACGGCGGCGTGACCATGCGCGTGCCCGCCTGCGCGTTCGAGTTCTCCACAAGCGCTGTGGAGCCACGCATCCACAACCTGTGGATAGAATTGGTGACGCTTACTGGCGTAAGGCCTGGCAGGGTGGTGGTGAAAAAATCGCCAGTGCGCGCGCGCTTGTCCACAACCGATGTGGATCGAATTCGGTAAAGCCTGTGGGTAAGTGTCACGCGGCCTTGTGTAGCAAGGCGTTGTGGATGGGTGGCGAATTTTTCGCCACCAGTGCGCGCAGCGAGCGACGCGACCGATCATGTCGATGCTTGTCGTTGTCTGCGACTGCAAAGAGACAGCTCAGGTGAGCCGCATGAGCGTGGCTGGCGCAGGTTGCATGGATCGCCGGCAGCGCATGCTGCAAACAATGACTTCAACATGGCGCCGAGCAATCCGGCGCCTGCGCTGCATCAGCGTGCGTTTTCATCCAGGTGGATACGACCACGCAGCGAATTGCTCATCGCCTCGGTGATCAGCACATCGACGAATTGCCCGATCAGGCGCGCATTGCCGGGGAAATTCACCGGGCGCATGTTCTCGCTCTTGCCGGTCAATTCGTTGGGATCGCGCCGCGAGGGGCCTTCCACCAACACCCGCTGCACGCTGCCCACCATGGATTGCGAAATACTCGTGGCATGCGCATTGATCTGCGCCTGCAAGCGTGCCAGGCGCGCCTGTTTGACGGCGTCGGGCGTGTCGTCCTGCAGATCCGAGGCCGGCGTGCCAGGACGACGCGAATAGATGAAGGAAAAGCTCTGATCGAAGCCCACGTCCTCGATCAGCTTCATGGTCTTTTCGAAGTCCGCTTCGGTTTCGCCGGGGAAGCCGACGATGAAATCCGAGCTGATCGAAATGTCCGGGCGCACCGCGCGCAACTTGCGGATCTTGGATTTGAATTCCAGCGCGGTGTAGCCGCGCTTCATCGCCGACAGAATCCGGTCGCTGCCGGCCTGCACCGGCAGGTGCAGATAATTGGCCAGCTGCGGCACGTCGCGATACGCATCCACCAGAGAGTCGGAAAACTCCAGCGGATGCGAGGTGGTGAAACGAATGCGGCCGATGCCGTCGATCTGCGCGATGGTACGAATCAGCAAGCCCAGATCCGCGTACTGCGCGGCGTCTCCCGCGTCGGCGCCATATGCACCGCGATACGCGTTGACGTTCTGGCCGAGCAGGTTGATCTCGCGCACGCCTTGCGCGGCCAGTTGCGCCACTTCCACCAGCACGTCTTCGAACGGCCGGCTCACTTCTTCGCCGCGGGTATAGGGCACCACGCAGAACGAGCAGTACTTGGAGCAGCCTTCCATGATCGACACGAATGCCGACGGGCCATCGGCACGCGGCTCGGGAAGGCGATCGAACTTTTCGATTTCCGGGAAGCTGATGTCCACCTGCGACTTGCCCGATTCGCGCCGCGCGCGGATCAGTTCGGGCAGGCGATGCAGCGTCTGCGGGCCGAACACCAGGTCCACATAAGGCGCGCGCTTGACGATCGCTTCGCCTTCCTGCGAGGCCACGCAGCCGCCGACGCCGATGATCACCGGGGTGCCGCCGGCCTTGTGCCTGCTCTCCTTGAGCAGGCGCCAGCGGCCCAACTGGCTGAACACCTTTTCCTGGGCCTTCTCGCGGATGGAGCAGGTGTTGACCAGCACCACGTCGGCGTCCTCGGGGTTGTCGGTCAGCTCCAGGCCCTCGGAGGCGGCGAGTACGTCGGCCATCTTGGCCGAGTCGTACTCGTTCATCTGGCACCCGTGGGTCTTGATGTACAGCTTGCCGCGCACCACGGCAGGCGCTGCCGGGCGTGCCACGGGCAGCGGCAACAGGGCGGGGGCGTCCACGGCGGTGGCCGCGGACAGGTCGGAAACGGATGTCCCGGGCATGGCGCTTATTCCAGGCGGGTAGAAGATAGCCGCGTAGTTTACCCGCTTGCGCCGGCTGCGTCCGGATGCTCAGGGCCTGGCGTTGATCGCCTCGGCGCGGCCGAATGCCGGCCGGTCGGCCATGCGTGCAATGTAGGCGCGGGTGGTGGCAGGCGGGTCGACCAGGCCGAAGTCGACCATCCAGCCGAGTGCGCCGCCCCACAGTACATCGGCTGCGCTGCAACGATCGCCCAACAGATAGTCGCCCTTCGCCAGCTGCGCATCGACCACCTGCAGCACCGTGTCGCAGTCGGCGTACGGCGAGATCGCGCGCGGCGGGGCGTCGCGCTTCATCGCGCGGTCGATGATGGCCGGCTCGAACGCCGAACCGTAGAAGGCCAGCCAGCGAAGATAGGCGCCGCGATCGGCATCGCCCGGTGCCGGCGACAGGCCGGCTTCCGGATACAACTCGGCCAGGTACTGATAGATCGCGCCCTGTTCGGTGACCACGCTGTCGCGATGCCGGATCGCCGGAATCTTGCCCATTGGATTGATCGCCAGGTACTCGGGCGCAAGCTGCTCGCCTTTTTCCAGATCGACAATATGCAGGCTATAGCTGGCACCGAGCTCTTCCAGCAGCACCAGCACGCCGCGCGAACGCGAGTGGGGATTGTGGAACAGGGTGACATGGCGGTCGTCGGGCATTGCGGATTCCTTGTTCGATGGGTGGAACGTCCAAGCCGCAAGCGTTGATGCAGCAAACGGCAATGACGCAAGCCTACGTAGCTATTGCGGACAGTTTCTGTCCGCAATACGGTGGCGCGATGGCCTCGACCGCTGCCCGCCTGTTGCGTCTGCTTTCTCTGCTGCAAGGCGGCCGGAGCTGGTCCGGCGTGGCCCTGGCTGAGCGCCTGGAGATTCATCCGCGCAGCGTGCGGCGCGATGTCGAAGGCCTGCGCGAGCTCGGCTACCCGGTGCATGCCGCGCCCGGAGCCGGTGGTGGCTACCGGCTGGGGCAGGGCGCGGTCGCATTGCCGTTGTTGTTCGAAGAAGACGAAGCGCTGACGGTGGCGATCGCCTTGCGCGCGGCCGCCCCGACAATCCGCGACATGGACGCGGCAGCGGCGCGGGTGTTGGCCAAGCTCGATCCGCTGTTACCGCGACGTAGCGGCCAGCGCGCCAGCGCCGCGCATGCGGCCATGGCCAGTCTGCCGATCATGGACGCCAGCGCGTTGGTGGACGCGGCACTGTTGGCGCAATTGGCCAGCGCCTGCCGCGACCGCATTACCTTGCGGGTGGATTATCGCCGCCACTCTGGCGCGCCGATCACCCGCTGCGTCGAGCCGGCGTTGCTGGTGAATTACGGGCGGCGCTGGTACTTGCTGGTCTGGGACTGCGAGCGCCAGGACTGGCGCACCCTGCGTGCCGACCGTATCGATCAGGCCGTCGCGACCGGCGCGCAGTTCGCCGCCCGTGCGCTGCCGGAAGAGCCGCTGCAGTTGTTGCGCAAGGCGATCGGCGAGTCGCCATTCCCATGCCGGGCGCGGGTACGCCTGCAAGGCACGCTGGACGCACTCGCCGCCTGCATTCCGCCCTGGCTGGGTGCGCTGGAAGCCGACGGCCCGGATCACTGCTGGCTCGGTCTGGGCGCGCCGAGCATGCCGGCCCTGGCGGCCAATCTGCTGCTGCTCGAACTGCCGTTCGAGGCGATCTCTCCTGCCGATATGCGTAAACCCCTGACCCAGGCCCTGAACGCGTTGCGAGCGCAACTGGACCGGCTGCCCCGGTAACGCCGGCCGACACTTGGCAAGCCCAGGGCAAGCTGGGACACTCCGCCACATGAAGGGGATGTCAAGAGTGCTGGGGCTGCTACTTGTCACGTTGTCGGCGGCGCCGGCCAGCGCCGGCACCTTGTACAAGTGCGTCAGCGGCGACGGCATCACCAGTTATGTGAGCAAGCGCCAGAGCGGCGCCGCCTGCAGTGTCATCAGCAGCTACACCCCGGATCGCTCTACCCGCCGCACACTGCCGTCTCCGGTGCGTGCGACGCCAGGCGCGATTGCCGCCCCTGCGCGTAGCATCGCCAGTATCGACAGCGGCGCGCCGGCCACGATCATCAGCCAGCCGGTCAGCCAAGCGCCGCGTCGCGCTGCCGAGGTCGCTTCAGCGGTGGTGCCGCGCGCGCCGCCGGTGTCGGAGACGTCCATCGTGCACGCGCCTGCCGCCGCAACGGCGGTCAATCCGCGTCGGGTGGTCAGCGGGCAGGTCTATTCCTATATGAAGGACGGCGTGCGCCACTACACCAGCGCACGCCCGCGCCAGGTCGCCAGCATCGAAGGCCTGCGCACCATCCACTACAGCTTTATCGAGACCTGCTACGCCTGCGGCGCCAAGCCCGGCGTCAACTTCGGTGCGATCCGGCTCAACACCAATGCCTACCAGCAGGAAATCACTGCGGCGGCACGCGAGTTCGGGGTCGAAGAAGCGATCGTGCGCGCCATCATCCATGCCGAGTCGGCTTACAACCCGCTGGCGCTCAGCCGTGCCGGCGCGCAAGGGTTGATGCAGCTGATGCCCGGAACCGCGCGCCGCTTCGGCGTCAGCGACGCCTATGATGCATCGCAAAATATTCGCGGCGGCGTGCAGTACCTGTCCTGGTTGTTGAAACGCTTCAACGGCGATCTCACGCTTGCCGCTGCCGGCTACAACGCGGGCGAGGGCGCGGTGGATCGCTACGGCGGCGTGCCGCCGTACAGCGAGACCCAGCGCTATGTGCAACGCGTCGGCCTGCTGGCCGGTCGCTATCGCGGGCAGAGCACGGCAGCCAACTGAGCTGCGTGCGTTATCGACACGCACCTGCATGCAGCGTTTGCACAGCGCAGCTCCGACTGCGTACATTGCATTGTCTGTGCATTAAGCGTTCCGCTACACTGCGGTCGATTCATCGCGGCTGGACCCCCCGCCAGCCGTTGGCAGCCTCACGCTACCTAATCAAGATCGGAGAGCCGGATGGCCAACGATGGGGTTAACGCACCTGCTGATCTCGGGCGTCGTCGGTTTTTGACCGCGACAACCGCCGTGGTCGGTGCGGTCGGAGCAGGATTTGTTGCAGTTCCGTTCGTGAAGTCGTGGAATCCCAGTGCACGCGCCAAGTTGGCCGGCGCACCGGTGACCGCCGACATCAGCGCCTTGCAGGAAGGGCAACGGCTGGTTCTGGAGTGGCGCGGTCAGCCGATCTGGATCGTCAAGCGCTCCAAGGCGATGCTCGACGCACTGCCCTCGCTGGACGACCGGCTCAAGGACCCCAAGTCCGAGAACAAGGACCAGCAGCCGGAGTACGTGCTGAAGAACCCCGAGTACCGCTCGATCAAGTCCGATATCTCGGTCCTGGTCGGCCTGTGCACGCACCTGGGGTGTTCGCCGGAGATGGTTGCCGAGATCCGGCCCGAGCCCTACGACCCGCAATGGAAGGGCGGCTACTTCTGCCCCTGCCATAAATCGCGCTTCGACATGTCCGGCCGCGTCTTCGACGGTGTGCCGGCACCGATCAACCTGCTGGTGCCCCCACACCACTACGTGGACGACAACACGCTGGTCATCGGCGTCGATCCGGATGGCGCCGGTACGTCGGCCAACAGCACGGGGGCTGCCTGATGAGCAATATTCTTGTCCGTACCGCGAACGGCGTGTTCGAGTGGGTCAACGAGCGCGCGCCCGGCCTGATGCCGGTCTATCGCAAGCATGTCAGCGAGTACTACGCGCCGAAGAACTTCAACATCTGGTACTACTTCGGCTCGCTGGCGATGGTGGTGCTGGTCAACCAGATCGTCACCGGCATCTTCCTGACGATGCACTACAAGACCAGCGCTGCCGATGCGTTCGCCTCGATCGAATACATCATGCGCGACGTGGAGTGGGGCTGGCTGATCCGCTACATGCACAGCACCGGCGCCTCGCTGTTCTTCATCGTGGTGTATCTGCACATGTTCCGCGGGCTGATGTACGGTAGCTACCAGAAGCCGCGCGAGCTGGTGTGGATCCTCGGCATGCTGATCTATCTGGTGCTGATGGCCGAAGCCTTCATGGGCTACGTGCTGCCGTGGGGGCAGATGTCGTTCTGGGGCGCGAAGGTGATCATCTCCTTGTTCGGCGCCATTCCGGTGATCGGCAATGGCTTGACCGAATGGATCATGGGCGACTATCTGCCCGGCGATGCCACGCTCAACCGCTTCTTCGCGTTGCACGTGATCGCCTTGCCGTTGGTGCTGTTGCTGCTGATCGTGTTGCACCTGGGCGCGCTGCATGAAGTGGGCTCCAACAATCCCGACGGCGTCGACATCAAGAAAGGTCCCAAGGGCAATCGCTGGGATGCGCACAAGCCCGCAGACGGCATTCCGTTCCATCCGTACTACACGGTCAAGGATCTGGTCGGTGTCGGTTTCCTGTTGCTGATCGCGGCGTTCATCATCTTCTTCGCGCCGGCCTTCGGCGGCCTGTTTCTCGAGCACGACAACTTCACCGAGGCCAACCGGCTGGTGACCCCGGAGCACATCAAACCGGTGTGGTACTACACGCCGTACTACGCGATGTTGCGGGTGGTGCCCAACAAGCTCGGCGGCGTGCTGGTGATGTTCTCGGCGATCGCGATCCTGTTTCTGGTGCCATGGCTGGATCGCGCCAAGGTGCGTTCGATCCGCTACCGCGGCTGGATCTCCAAGCTCGCATTGGGCGTGCTGGTGGTGTGCTTCGTGTGGCTGGGCGTGATCGGCTCCGGGCCGGGTACCGACGCACACGAGACCTATGTCGGGCGGGTGCTGACCTTCCTGTACTTCGCCTTCTTCATCACCATGCCGGTGTGGACGCGGATAGACAAGACCAAACCGGTACCGGAGCGGGTGACCACGCATGACTAAGCACATCGTGAAGTCATGGAAGTCACGCTTGGTTGCGTTGCTGTGCGCTCTGGTCGTTGCCGGCAGCGCGATGGCGGCCGAAGGCGGCGCAGTACAGCAGGCCGGAAACGATCTGAGCGATCGTGCCTCGCTGCAGCGTGGCGCGCAGTTGTTCATGAACTACTGTTCCGGCTGCCACTCGCTGAAATACCTGCGCTACTCGCGCATGGCCAGCGATCTGGGTTTGAGCGAAGCAGAGGTCATGACCAACCTCAACTTCACCGGCGCCAAGATCGGCGAGCACATCGAAGGCACCATGCCGCACGATGCAGCGACCAAATGGTTCGGCAAGGCGCCGCCGGACCTGACCCTGATCGCCCGCGTGCGCGGCACTGACTGGGTCTATACCTACCTCAAGTCGTTCTATCTGGATCAGACCCGTCCGTTGGGCTGGAACAACCAGTTGTTCCCGAACGCGTCCATGCCCAATCCCTTGTGGGAACTGCAAGGCCTGCAACAAGCGCAGTACGGGCCGCCCGACAAGGCCACCGGCGACAAGCCGGTGCAGGCGCTCAAGCTCGGTCAAGCTGGACGCCAGACGCCGGTCGAGTTCGATCAGACCGTGCGCGATATCTCCAACTTTCTCGAATACGCAGGCGAGCCGGCGGCGCTGAAGCGGCAGAGCATGGGCGTGTGGGTGATCCTGTTCCTGGCCCTGCTGACCTTCATTGCCTATCTGCTCAAGAAGGAATATTGGAAGGACGTGCATTGATTAGGCTGTAAATCCGGCGGCGGCCGCGCACTGCCGCAGCCGCCCGAAAGCAGTTAACACAACCTGGTAATCGCCTAGCGGATTTGGACGCTGTGGAGGAACCGGAGTGTCCGAGTGGTACATGCGATTCCGAACACGGGCTGCGCCTGTTTGGGTGTCGCGCAGTCATTTTTGTTAGCCGCTCTTGGCACTATCTCGATAGTCCAGGTCGTGTTGGTCGGTTGGTCGGAGGGCGTGATGTCCTCACCGCTCGCGGGACACGCCGTGAATCCGTCCGTGGAGGCTCGGTGGCGGCATCCATGCCGCCACACGGTCCCGCAATTGGCGAGGACACCGCACCAGAGAGTGAGTCGGTGCTTTGTTGAAAACATACACACCGACCATCTCGACTGGTCCTTGCCGGCCCACCGTCGCGGGACCTTACGCGGCATGGATGCCGCGTAAGAGCCTACACGGACGTACTTGCGGCGTGTCCCGCGATGGTGGGCCGGCAAGGGCCCTGCAGCAAACCCGCAATCAGCCGCAAACCAACGTGCCGATGATGCTACAAGGGCTTACTTGCGACGTGTCCCGCGATGGTGGGCGGGCAAGGGTCCTGCAGCAAACCAGCAGATCAGCCGCAAACCCACCTGTCGATGACGCGTAATCGCCTGGCAAGCCCGTCATTCAACAAGACAACATGGCCTGTTCGTGTTTTGAGGCCTTATCACCCTTGGCTTTTGCGTGACGTGATTGCACACTCGAAGGACCGTGGTGACGGTCGGCGTTGGGCCGGCTGCGCCGATGCGGCCGGCGGATTCCGGTCGTCGGAGAGCCTTGAATGGCGACGAGTGTGCGTATGCGAAATACCTTGACTTTGTTTTCGTCCAACGACGACGTGTTGTGCCACCGGGTCCGCTTGGTCCTGGCGGCGAAAGGGGTGACCTACGACCTGGTGCCGGTCGACCCACAAAATCCTCCCGAAGATCTGATCGATCTCAATCCCTACCATTCCGTTCCCACCCTGGTCGAACGCGACCTGGTGCTGTACGCCGCATCGGTGGTCAGCGAGTACCTGGACGAGCGCTATCCGCATCCGCCGCTGATGCCGGTCGACCCGCTGTCGCGCGCGCGCCTGCGTCTGGCGATGCTGCGGATCGAGCACGACTGGGTGCCGCAGGTGCAGGCCATCCAGCTCGGCAACAAGACCCAGGCCGAAGCCGGCCGCAAGCGCCTGAAGGAACTGCTCACCGCATCGGTGCCGTTGTTCAAGGCCAGCAAATTCTTCCTCAATCCGGAAATGAGTCTGGCCGATTGCGCCATGGCGCCGATCATCTGGCGACTGGACGCATTGGAGATCGGGCTGCCCAAGGATGGCAAGGCGATCGAGGACTACGGCAACCGGATCTTCCGCAATCCCGGCTTCATCCGCAGCCTGACCGATCAGGAACGCAAACTGCGCGACATGCCGGGCTGATGCGAGGGCTGTATGCCAACAGACCGAGGTCCGATCGTCGCGCCGCCGCTGCGGGCCGTGTGCGGGTAAAATGACGCCATGAGCGAAGATTTCCCCCGCATGACCAGCCATCGCCCGTACCTGTTGCGGGCCTTGGTCGAATGGATCAACGACAACGGCATGACGCCGCACGTTCTTGTGGACGCAGGATTGCCTGGCGTGCAGGTGCCTGCCAGTGCCGTCAAGGACGGCCGCGTCGTATTGAACATCGCCGAGCGCGCCGTGGTCGGGCTGCAGGTCGACAACGAAAGCGTGCGCTTCACTGCGCGCTTCGGCGGCGTCAGCTATCCGGTGATGGTGCCGATGGCCGCCGTGCTGGCGGTGTACGCACGCGAGACCGGGCAGGGAATGGCCTTGCCGGACGACATCCCGGGTACCAGCACCGAGCCACCGGATCCCGGCGCACCGCCGCCACCGAGTGCGCCTGCGCCGGATGAGCCGCCGAGTGCAGGCAAGCGCCCGCATTTGCGTGTGGTCAAGTAGGCGTTGCCGACATGCACGACGAAGGCGTTCCGATGCAGGTGGAGCGCGTTCGTCATGTCGATTGCGGCGAGCAGGATGCGTCCGGCATGTACGACTACTATTACGAATACGACATCTATCGCTTCATTGATGCTGCGGTGTCCCTTGTTGCGCGCAGCTACACCGACACGCCCGCTGAAGTGCATTTTCTCAATGTCGAGGTAGCCGGCAAGTCGCGGCCATTGCAACCTGCCGATCTTGCTCGTCCGCTATGCGAACGCGCGCAGGCGTATTTGCGTCGGGAAGGCAAACTTGAAATACGCTGGCTGAGCGGCAGGGGCAATGGCTACGAGCCGGTGCCCTTGGATTCCGCGCTGGAGCGGTAAGCTGGTTCGATGTATGTGGAGTGCCTGCCAAGCGCATCGCGTCCGTTACCGCCAACCGCATGCATCCACGCTCAGCTCAGCGTGGGGCTCCGTGGCGGGACCCGGCCGATCGGCTACCGGTGCGCGATCGGTTCCTGCAGTCACGTGATCGCTGTCAGGCTCAGGCCTCAGGACGTGAGCGCGACACGCTTTGCCGGCACACTCTGTCATTCCAGTTGCTGCTGATCCGGATGCAGCGCCCGCACGGTTGCCACCTGCGGCCCGGTGAAGGCGATCAACTGGTCGCCACGAAGCACCAGCTTGCCGCTGTGGCGATCTGCGCCGTCGTAGGAATACTCAAAGCGAAATGTCCGCTCGAAGCCCAGCCAGCCGTTGGGCTTGCGGCAGATACGGATGTTGGTGGAATGCACGCTCTGGTCCAGCCACTGCACGTCGGCCGCGCGGCAGGCATTGCGGCCGAGGATGTCGGCGCGTTCGGCAGCGGCACGCGAGGAGTTCCAGAACGCGTACAGCGCGGCACCGGCAATCATGAGAAGAATTAGGCTGGGCATGGGCGCCAATGTGCCACGCCATGCGCCCGATCGACAATCGTCGTGCCGGGCCGCAGCGTTGCGTTAGCCGCTGGCAAGACATCCTGCGTCAGCCGCAGTACCTGACGATCACGCAGGCAGCGTTTTCGCTATAGCGCGCTAAACCATTCACTGCCATCGCTGTGGCTAGCTTGCGTCGGCCACCAGACACCCCCATCCATTGAGTTCCCGCCGAGTTGAATCCGCACACCGCTCGCCCTAACGTGGCGCGACGGTTCGGGGCATCGCCTATGCATCCTGTTCTGCAGCAGTTCCATCCTGTCGTGGCCGCATGGTTCGCGCAGACCTTTGCTGCGCCCACGCCGGCGCAGATTGCCGCGTGGCCGGCGATCCAGGCCGGGCGGCACACGCTGGTGGCTGCGCCGACCGGGTCGGGCAAGACGCTGACCGCGTTCTTTGCCGCCATCGATGCGCTGATCCGCGATGGTCTGGCCAACGGCGGCGCATTGCCGGACGAAACACGCGTGGTCTACGTGTCGCCGCTGAAGGCGCTATCCAACGACATCCATCTCAATCTGGACGCCCCGCTGCAAGGTATCCGCACGGCCCTGCGCGCAGCCGATTTGCCGGATGTGGCAGTGCGCACGGCGGTACGCACCGGCGACACACCGCAGCGTGAGCGGGCCAAACTGCGGCGCGTGCCGCCACATATTCTGGTGACCACGCCGGAGTCCTTGTATGTACTGCTGGGCTCGGCCTCCGGGCGCAACGCGCTGCGGCACGTGCGCACCGTCATCGTCGATGAAATCCATGCGGTGGCGGCGGACAAACGCGGTAGCCATCTGAGCCTGACGCTGGAGCGTCTGCAACGATTGGCCGAGCGCCCGATCACCCGCATCGGGCTGTCGGCCACGCAAAAGCCGATTGAAACTGTCGCGCAATTTCTGGTCGGCGTCGGCGACGCCGGCCAACTTCCACCGCAGTGCGAGATCGTGGATATCGGCTACACCCGCACGCGCGATCTCGCGCTGGCCTTGCCGCCGACGCCGCTGAGCGTGGTGATGTCCAACGACCAGTGGCTGCAGGTATACGCCGAGGTGGCCGCGCTTGCGCAGCAACATCGCACCACGCTGGTGTTCGTCAATACCCGGCGCATGGCCGAGCGGGCCGCGCGCCATCTGGGCGATCTGCTCGGCAAACAGCGCGTGGCGGCACATCACGGCAGCCTGTCGCGCGAGACGCGCCTGCTGGCCGAGCAGCGCCTAAAGGCTGGCGAATTGACCGTGCTGGTAGCCACCGCATCGCTGGAACTCGGGCTGGATATCGGCGATGTCGATCTGGTCTGCCAGCTCGGCTCGCCGCGTTCGATCGCCACGTTCCTGCAACGTGCCGGACGCGCCGGGCATGCGGTCGGCGGCACACCGAAGGCGCGGCTGTTTCCGCAGACCCGCGACGAGTTGGTCGAATGCGCCGCACTGCTGGACAGCGTGCGCCGCGGCGAGCTGGACGCGCTACGGATTCCGCTCGCGCCGATCGATGTGCTTGCACAACAACTCGTGGCCGAGGCCGCCTGCGAGGACTGGGATGAAGATGCGCTGTTCGCGCTGGTGCGCCGCGCGTGGCCATTCACTCGGCTGAGCCGGGAGACGTTCGATCGCGTGGTCGGCATGTTGTGCGATGGCTTCAGTACCCGGCTCGGGCCGCGTGCGGGGTATCTGCATCGCGATGCGGTGCACCGCCGCCTGCATGCACGCCGTGGTGCGCGCATGACCGCGTTGACCTCCGGCGGCACCATCCCCGAGACCGGCGACTGCAGCGTGGTACTGGAGCCGCAGGCGGAAAAGATCGGCACGGTGAACGAGGATTTCGCGGTCGAAAGCCTGACCGGCGATGTGTTTCAGCTCGGCAATGCCAGCTACCGCATCCTGCGTGTGGATGCGGGCCGCGTGCGGGTGGAAGATGCCAAGGGCGCGCCGCCGAACATTCCGTTCTGGCTGGGCGAGGCGCCGGGCCGCAGCGATGAATTGTCGGCGGCGGTGTCGCGGTTGCGTGGCGAGATCGCCACGCGGCTCGACAGCGCACGCCTCGACGGTATGCCCCTCGATGCCACGCTCCTCAACAGCATGCCTCTCAACAGCACGCCTCTCAACAGCGCACCCCTCAGCAGCGCACCACATCAGTCCGCCTGCGATTGGCTCTGCAGCGAGTTGGGTCTGGCCGCAGAAGCCGCGCGCCAACTGGTGGACTATCTCGCGCACGCCTGCGCGGCGCTGGGCACCATGCCGACTCAGCAGTGTCTGGTGATGGAGCGCTTCTTCGATGCCAGCGGCGGCACCCAGCTGGTGATCCATTCGCCGTATGGCAGCCGCATCAATCGCGCGTGGGGGCTGGCGTTGCGCAAGCGGTTTTGTCGCACCTTCAATTTCGAATTGCAGGCGGCGGCAACCGAAGATGCGATCGTGCTGTCGCTGTCCACCAGTCATAGTTTTGCATTGGAGGAGGTGGCCCGTTATCTGCACTCGTCATCGGCCGAGCATGTGCTGATCCAAGCGGTGCTGGATGCGCCGCTGTTCGGCGTGCGCTGGCGCTGGAATGCGACCAATGCGATGGCGTTGCCGCGCTTCACTGGCGGCAACAAGGTGGCGCCGCAGTTGCAACGGATGAAGTCCGAAGATCTGCTGGCGAGCGTGTTCCCCGATCAGGTCGCCTGCGCGGAGAATCTGGTCGGCGAGCGCCAGGTGCCGGACCATCCGTTGGTGACGCAGACGCTGCAGGATTGCCTGCATCAGGCGATGGACATCGAAGGCTGGTTGCAGGTGCTGCGTGGGCTGGAATCCGGTGCGATCACGGTGGTGGCGCGCGATCTGGCCGCGCCATCGCCGCTGGCGGCCGAAGCCTTGAACGCGCGTCCGTACGCGTTTCTGGACGACGCGCCGTTGGAAGAGCGCCGCACCCAGGCGGTGCAAAACCGCCGCTACACGCCGCAGACCAGCGACGATCTGGGCCGGCTCGATCCCGATGCCATCGCCTCGGTGCGCGAGCAGGGCTGGCCGCAGCCACGCGATGCCGAAGAAATGCACGAAGCGCTGGTCGGGCTTGGCGTATTGCCCGTGGACGAAGCCGCCGATGTGCAATGGCAGGCCTGGTTGGCTGCACTGGCTGCCGATGGTCGTGCCAGTTGTCTCGAATTGAACGGTGCGCCCGCGCTATGGATCAGCGCCGAACGCATCGACTGGTTCACACCGCTGTATCCAGATGCGTCGCCACAACCACCGTTGCAGGTGCCGGCCGATTGCCGTGTCGCCGAGTGGGAACACGACTGGGCCGTGCGCGAACTGCTGCGCGGGCGCCTGTCTGCGATCGGCCCGGCGCAGGTGCCGGCATTGGCGGGCGCACTGCATTTGCCGCAGGCCGAGATCGTGCTCGCGCTGGCGGCATTGCAGCGCGAGGGCTATGTCATGGCCGGGCAGTTCAGTGCGCAGGCGCAGTCGGAGGAATGGTGCGAACGCCATCTGTTGGCGCGCATCCATCGCTACACCCTGGGGCGATTGCGCCGCGAGATCGAACCGGTGTCGCAACGCGATTACGCGCGCTTTCTGTTCGAGTGGCAGCACCTCGACAGCGTCAGTCGTGTGGCCGGGCCGGATGCATTGGCCGGTGTTGTCGGGCAGCTGGAAGGCTTCGAAGCGCCCGCGCTGCTGTGGGAGAGTGAGCTGCTACCTGCGCGCGTACGCGACTACCAACCGGCGTGGCTGGACGAGTTGTGCACGGCCGGGCGCACCGTGTGGGCACGCTTGCGCCCCGGCGGTGGCCGCAGCGGTGCCGCGTTGCGCGCAACGCCGATCGTGTTATTGCCGCGTCGCGAAGCGCAGCGCTGGAGCAGCCTGGCACGCGGCGTCGATGACACACCCCTGGGCTCGCGCGCGCAGCGCGTGGCAGAGGTGTTGCAGCAGCAAGGCGCGTTGTTCTTCGATGAGATCGCCGATGCCGCCCGCTTGATGAGCACCGAGCTGGAAGACGCGTTGAGCGAGCTGGTGATGCGTGGCCGCGCGCATTGCGACAGTTACGCCGGGCTGCGTGCGCTGCTGGTACCGGCCTCGAAGCGGCCGAGCGCGCTGTCGCGCCAACGTCGCCGTGCCAGTGCGCTGGGCATTCGCGATGCCGGTCGTTGGGCGCCGGTGCGGACGCTGCCGGAATTGCCGTTGGCCGAAGCCGGCGAGCGGCATCAGGAGACCCTCGAACACGTTGCGCGCACGCTGCTGCGTCGTTATGGCGTGGTGTGTTGGCGGTTGCTCGAACGCGAGGCCGCATGGCTACCGCCGTGGCGCGAATTGCTGCGCATGTATCAACGGCTGGAAGCGCGCGGCGAGATCCGGGGTGGTCGCTTTATCGCGGGCCTGTCCGGCGAACAATTCGCGTTGCCGGACGCAATTGCCGCGTTGCGCCGGGTGCGTGCGCAGCCGCTGCAAGGGCAGTGGGTGTGCGTGAGTGCGAGCGACCCCAGCAATCTGCTCGGCAGTCTTCTGCCGGGCGAGCGCATCGCACGTGTGCCGGGCAATCGCGTCGCTTATCTCGATGGCCTGCCGGTGGCGGTGTGGGCGGCAGATCGCTTCCAGCCGCTGCAGGAACTCACCGCTGAGCAAGCCGAACAGGCACTGCGCTTGCTGCAACGTGGCCCAGGTGCCGCCGAGCAGACGCCGATGGAGCAGTGGCTGGCTCAGTCACCCGGCAGCACCGCGCGCGCGCCGGTCGCCCGTGGCAGCGGACGCGACAGATAACGGCTATCGGGCACCACCCAGCGCCACCGCGCATCCATCGCCTTACGGATGCCGATGCGCGGCGTTGCCAGCGACTCTGACGGCGGTTGCAAGCCGTCGTCCTCGATCCACAGGCGTGCGCTGGCGTCGGTCAGATCCAGCCCATTGTCCGTTGCGCTCACGCCGAATGCCTGGGCCAGGCGACCGGGCCCGGTGGTCAAGGTCTTGAGCGGGGCGGCGCTGCGCGCGGCCTGCATGGAGGCGATTCCGGCCAGGGGCTCGAGCGCGCGGATCAGCACCGCATGCCCGGGCGCACCGCCGCACACCGCGTTGATCGCCCAATGCATGCCGTAGATGAAATACACATACAGATGCCCGGGCGCGCCGAACATCACCTGCGTGCGTGGGGTCATGCCGCGAAACGAATGCGCGGCCGGATCTTCGCTGCCGCAGTACGCCTCGACCTCGGTGATGCGGCCGCGGCGCCCATCCGCGCTGACCAGCACCTTGTTGAGCAATCGCGGCGCGACATGGCGGGCATCGTGCGCATAGAAGCTGCGTGGAAGTGGCTGTGGCGACATGCGCCAAGCCTAACCGCGCGTTCGTGATGTCCCTGCGGACTGTCCCGGACAAAGAACGAATCCAGGGTAGGAATTTTCCGAATGCCGGGCCTTGCTAGCGCATGACCGGTCACAAAAGCGCATATCCAATGACGTGAATGCGCATTCAGTTGCGGTTTTCATCTCAAGCGCGTTTTGGCGTCGCCGATAGCCATTAGCGATTGGTTAGACAAGCCGCATCGCAGTGAGCGGCCCGCATCACGCCACCGGGCGACCCTGCACTGCAGGTCGCACACGCACCATCCTTATGAGAACTCCCCAATGTTAGGCAACTTCAGAATCGGAACCAGGCTGATCGTGGCGTTCCTGATCGTCTCGGCGATCGGCGCATGCATCGGGTGGGTGGGCTATTCCAACTCCGGTCGTATCAGCGACCTGTCGACCTCGCTGTACGAGCGCGAGCTGCTGGGCTTGTCAAACGTCAAAGAGGCCAACATCAACCTCATCTACGCCGGCCGCGCACGCGCCAATCTGCTGCTGGCCAGCAGCGCCGAAGAGCGTCAGTCGCACGTGCAGAACATCGACAAGTACACCGCCAAGGTGGTCGATTACATGACGCGCGCGCGCTCCAGTTTCCAGACCGAGGAAGGCAGGAACAAGCTGGCGCAGTTCGATCGCGCCTGGCAGAAATACCTGGAAGAGCGCGGCCGCTTCATCGATGCGGCCAACCGCGAAGCCTTGCGCGACGCCAACCCGGAACTGGCCGAGCTGTCGCGTGCGGTGCGTGCCAGCTCGGATGAGGTCGATACCTTGATGACCGATCTGAGCGGCCTGCGCGAGCGCAGCGCCGCCTCGGCCAATGCCGAAGCCGGCAGCATCCACGCGCGCAGCTCTCAGTTGCTGATCGCCATCATCTGTGGCGGCGTGCTGCTCGGCGCGATTCTCGGCGTGGTGATCAGCCGTAGCGTCACCGGCCCGATCCGCCGTGCAGTGGCGGTGGCCAACGGGCTGTCAGAAGGCGACCTGACCATGCGCATCGATGTGCACGGCCGTGACGAGACCGCGCAGTTGCTCGAAGCGATGCGCACGATGGTGCAGAAGCTGTCGCAGGTGGTCGGCGAGGTCAACACCAGTGCCGAGACCCTGGCCAGCGCGTCGGAAGAAGTCAGCGCCACCGCGCAGAGCCTGTCGCAGGCCGCCAGCGAACAGGCGGCCGGTGTGGAAGAGACCAGCGCCTCGCTGGAACAGATGACCGCATCGATCAGCCAGAACACTGAAAATGCCCGCATCACCGACGGCATGGCCACGCAGGCCGCCAAGGAAACCATCGAAGGCGGCGAAGCGGTGGTCGCCACCACCCAGGCGATGAAGCAGATCGCGCAGAAGATCGGCATCATCGACGACATTGCGTACCAGACCAATCTGCTCGCGCTCAATGCGGCGATCGAGGCGGCGCGCGCCGGCGAGCATGGCAAGGGCTTTGCGGTGGTCGCCGCCGAGGTGCGCAAGCTGGCCGAACGCAGCCAGGTGGCCGCGCAGGAGATCGGCGAGGTGGCCAGTTCCAGCGTCGAACTGGCCGATCGTGCCGGCCGTCTGCTCGACACCATCGTGCCCAGCATCAAGCGCACCTCGGATTTGGTGCAGGAGATTTCCGCCGCTTCCGAAGAGCAATCCTCCGGCGTCAGTCAGATCAACTCGGCGGTGGTGCAGCTCAGTCAGACCACCCAGCAGAACGCCAGCGCGTCCGAAGAACTGGCCGCCACTGCCGAAGAGATGAGCGCGCAGGCCGAACAACTGCAGCAGAGCATGGCGTTCTTCCGCCTGGGCGGGCAGGGGCCTGCGAGTACGCCGCCCAAGCGTGGCAAGGCGGTCGCCGCACGTCCGGCACGCGCCGCAGCTGCACGTGGTTGGCGCAGCACTGCAGCGCCTGCCTACGCCATGTCCGAGGGCCCGGACGAAGGCCAGTTCGCCCGCTTCTGAGAGACCGATCGATGACTGCACAGACCCCCGATGTGATGCCTGGCGACGCCGATGCGGCGGCCCAGTACCTGACCTTTCAACTGGATGGCGAAACCTTTGCGATCAGCATTCTTGGCATTCGCGAAATCATCCAGTACCGCGCCCCCACGCCGGTGCCGTCGATGCCGGCCTGCGTGCGCGGGGTGATCAATCTGCGCGGTGCGGTGGTGCCGGTGGTGGATCTGCAGTCGCGGCTGGGGCGTGCCGACAGCGCGATCGGTAAACGCAGCTGCATCGTGATCCTGGCCACCGAACAGGCGCAGGGACCGCAGGTGATCGGGGTGCTGGTCGATGCGGTCAACGCGGTGATCGAACTGGCCGATCAGGACATCGAAGCGGCGCCCTCATTCGGCACGCATATCCGCCGCGACCTGCTGCGCGGCATGGGCAAGGTGGGCGAGCGCTTTGTGGTGTTGCTGGAGATGGAGCAGGTGCTGCATGTCGAGGAGATTGCCGGCACTGCCGATGCACTGGCCGCCTGAGCTGCAGCCTTGTCAGACGCCTGAACCAGGCATCTGGCGAGCGCTACCAATCAATCCTGCAGGTACCAACCAGCGAAGCGATGCACGCGGTTGCGCCCGCTGCGTACCGCGATCTGCAATGCATGCCGCGCGCGCGCCAGTAAGGCGTTGGTGTCGTGCAAATCGCAGGCGGGTGCATCCACCAGCCCGATGCTGACCGTCAACGGAGCATTCGGCCAGGTGGTCGTTTCGATTGCCGCGCGGATCCGTTCGGCGGTTTCCACAGCGACCTGCGCCGACGTCGACTGCAATGCCACACACAGCTGATCCGAATTCAATCGGGCCACACTTGCGGTAGGCGGCAGCTGTGCTTCGATGATTCTTGCGGCCTTGACCAGTGTTGCATCCGCCGCAGCCGCGCCGGCCTGCAATTTCTGCCGTTTGAAACCATCCAGATCGATCAGCAGAAAGCCGAGCGATGGCTCAGGCGAAGCACTCGGCGTGTCTGCAAGCGCGTGCACTGCGCGCTCCAGACCGGCGCGATTCCACAAGCCGGTGAGCTCGTCGCGCAGCGCGTCCAGCTCGACCAGCTTGGCTGCGTGGCGCAACTCGATGGTAGTGACGACTTGCCGCGCCAGCGCCTTCAGTGCGTCGCGTTCGGCCACCGACAGGCGCCGCGGCGTGCGATCCAGCACGCATAGCGTCCCCAGCGCGATACCGTCGGAGGTCAGCAGCGGGGCACCTGCATAGAAGCGGATCTGCGGTTCGCCGGTGACCAGTGCATTGTCGACAAAACGCGCGTCCAGATGGGTGTCGCCGACTTCCATCACCTGATCGGGTTCGAGAATGGCGTGCGCGCAGAACGACAGATCGCGCGGCGTTTCGCGCGGCTGCATGCCGATCCTGGATTTGAACCACTGGCGTTGCGTGTCGATCAGCGAAATCAGCGCCATCGGCGTCCGGCACACTGCCGCAGCGATCGCAGTGAATTCGTCGTAGCTGGGCTCGGGCGCGGTATCCAGGATCTGGTAATCGTGCAGCGCGGCCAGGCGATCGTCTTCATTGGCCGGCATGCGCGCGCCGAAGGTCGCATTGATGCCGCCGGGCAACAGTGTCGCGTGGATCAGGCTCAACGCGGGCGCGTCGGGATTCTGCATGCAAAGGACCACCGGAACAGGGCGCCGTCAGGCGATGAAAGACAAGGTGGGAGCGCGGCGATGGCTGGTACGACCGAGCCATCGCCTGACTGTTGGAACCAGCGCGCCAGCCACCCTGGCGGCGAGCGCGTGCCTAGATCTTGCCACAGGAGCCACTGCACGTACGCATCGCGCCATTTTAGAGCGGCTAACAAAACGGAGCGAGCGGTCGTCAGGTAGGCGTGGACGGCGCGCAGGAGCCGGAGTGTACGAGTGGTACATGCCGATTCCGAGCACCGACCGCGCGCGCCTGGCGGCCGCACAATAGTTTTGCTAGCCGCTCTTAGTCCCGGCTGACTGCGTGCGGACATCGCAGTGGCATCACTCGCCCTGACCGGCGTTGCCGTGCGGACGGCGGTTGTTTTCTTTGTCTATCTGCAAGTCCTTCTGGCCCGGGCGCTGCTTGGCCGCCTCATCGTGCTGACGGTCCTGCTGGCTTTCGGCAGCGCCATGCTGATTCTCTGTGACGTTGTCGGGCTGTTTCTGCTCGTTGCTCATGGCGTGCGTGTCCAGGGTGAATGAAGAAACGGACGTTAGCGCGCGCGGTGTGATCCTGGCGGCATGGTTGCGTTGTCACGGCTGCGCACGCTCAAAAGTCCAGCTCGACGCCGAGTGAGTAACCCGAATGCCGCCAAGCCCGCGACAAACAAAAAATCCCCGGCAACCAGTGGTTCCCGAGGATTCTTTGAAAAACAATGGTGGAGCGGAAGGGGATCGAACCCTCGACCTTCGCGATGCGAACGCGACGCTCTCCCAGCTGAGCTACCGCCCCACGTGCTTTGGATTCTAACCATATGCCGCGCGGTTCGCCAAGCGCTGGCTTGCGGTGTCGGACCGCACCGTCAAGGATGCGATCCGGATCAATGACGCGCTGCAATCACTCGCCGATCAGCGGGAACTTGAGGTCCGGGTTCTTGGCCTTCCATTCCTTGTACGACACCGAGCCTTCCCATGCAGCAAAGGCCTTGGGGGTGCGGCCGCGTCCGGACCAGGTTTCGCCGGTGTGTGGCAGTTCGTACTTCGGCTTGACTTCGCTACGGCCGCTCTTGACCACTTCCTTGCGTGCGGTGCTGGTGCCCAGGTAGCCGGCGATATCGTTGCGCTGCTTGGTGTTGAAGTGGCCGGCGAACTGTTCGAGCAGCGAGACGATGGTGGCATGTGCAGAAGATGCCTCGCTGGCGCGCTCGGTCTTTTCCTGTTCTTCCAGCTTCTGCAGTTCCTCCAGCAGCTTGGCTTTGGCTTGTGCGATGGAATCCAGTTTCGAAGTGGTATTGCTCACAGAGGTATGGCCTCGGAATAAAAGTAGTGGAGACGCCGCCCGGAGGGCGCGCGTCATTATGGCATGCGGCCCGGGGGCGGCCGCTGCGTGTTCGGGGCTCGCACATGCCGTGAAAAAGCCTGTCACGGGGCCTGTGTGGCCGGTTTTTTCGGTGGGGTCACGGGGGCTGCCCAGCGTCTGGATGTGCAGCAAACCCGGCCGTTACGATACAGCAGCGGGCAGCGCGATGATTGCGATCACTGCGCGGTGGCGTCATCCAGCAGCGGCAGCACTTGCGCCTCCAGCACCTCGCGGCGCCATTGGCCGAGCGGGGCAGGCCAGCTGTGTTGTTCGATCAGGCTCTCCAGATGTCGACGCGAGGCCAGGATGCCGTCCGGCAGGCCCAGTTCGCGGCTGCGCTGGGCCACCGCGTCCTGCAGGCGCTTGAGCACGGCCTTGCTGCCGTCGGTGGCCGCCTGCGCCAGCGGCGCGTGGTCTTCGTCCGGCAGCGGTGTGTTGAGCGCGTCCCACACTGCGGCGGCGAGTTTGCGCGGCGCCTTGGGAAACTTGTCGAACTGGCGCAGCAGTGCATCCAAATCGTCGGGCGGAAAACGCGCCAGCTGGCTGGCCAGTTCGTTGTCCAGGATCCAGCTGCGCGGGCGGTCGCTCTGACGCGCCTGCAGGTCGCGCCAGCGCAGCAGCCGCAGCAACCGACGCTGCGCGGCAGGTTCCAAGAATTGCGCAGTGCGCAGGCTCACATGCGGCCAACGCTCGCCATCGTCGTGCTCCACCGTGGCGAGCAGGCGCTCGGCATCTTCGGCCAGCCAGCCCAGGCGGTCCTGCTCGGTCAGACGGCGGCTGAGTTCGTCATGGATTGCAAACAGATAGCGCACATCGTCGGCGGCGTATTCCAGCTGTGCGGGCGAGAGCGGGCGGCGCATCCAGTCCGAGCGCGTCTCGCCCTTGGTCAGCAAGGTGCCGGTCACTTCCTGCACCAGCTTCTGATAGCCCATGCCACCGCCGACACCGGCCAGCGCAGCGGCGATCTGGGTATCGAACAACGGCCGCGGCAACACCCCGCAGGCGCATTTGAAGGTGACCAGATCTTCGCTGGCGCTGTGCATCACCTTGACGATATCGGTGGCGGTCAACCACTCCCCGAGCGCCGCGTTCATGCCCGGAATCAGCGGGTCGATCAGCAGGATCTCCTCGCCGATGGCCATCTGCACCAGCGCCAGTTGCGGCCAGTAGGTGCGTTCGCGAATGAATTCGGTGTCCAGGCCAATGCGGGACGGACGCGCTGCGTGCAGGCGTTGCGTCAGCTCGGAGGGGTGGGTGATCCAATGGGGCACGTGATTTCCGTCGACAGCGAGGGTTTGCGCAGAACGCGCAGAATAGCCTAACGTCGCGATCGCCTGTCGTGCGGCAGAGCACTGGAAGGAGCAGGTGGTGGGTGAGTGCGGTAACCGGATGGCAGCGTGGGGACTGGTCGCGCTAAGCCTGTGCGCCTGTTCGCGTGCACCCACGCCAGCGCCTGCCGCTGCGCCACAACCTGCAGCCGCGGCTGCGGTGCCGAGCAAGCCGAATGTCTCGATCAGTGGCGAAGAATCCGCCGAGACCGTGGCGCAATGGCAACCGCCGGCAGTGGACCTGGGCAACGAACCTTTGGCGCAGGCGCGCAAGCGTGCCGACAAGGCCTTGCAGGAAGATCGACTGTTTCGCAGTGCCGACGATGCGATCCCGTTGTATCTGGCGATCCAGCAACGTGCCGACGGCAAGGATGCGGCCAGCCGTCGCGGGCTGGAGCAGGCGCGGCGCCGGTTGATCGAGCGCGGCGAGGACTTGATCGAACAGACCGAGCGCCAGGACGATGCGCTCGAACAGGCGCGTGAGCTGGCCATCGTGGCCCTGGCGCTGGCGCCGCAGGATCCCAAGGTGCGCGCGCTGCAGAGTGCGGTCGAGACCGCGCAGCGCGTGCTCGGCTTCAACCGTGCCGGCGAAGAAGATCTGCGCGGTGAGCGGCTGGGCGAAGACGGCAATGGCGCGCTGGTGAATTTTCGCGATGCGGCCCGGCTGGACCCCGACAACCCACGCACGCGGCAGGGACTTGCGGCCGTGGAAAGCGGCTTGCTGGCACGTGCCGAGCAGGCTGCCGAGGCAGGCGATTTCATCGCTGCGCGTTACTGGTTGCAGATGGCCGGGCAGGTGCGCGAGCGCGCGCCGACCATTGCCGATGCACGGGCACGCGTGGAGCGCATGCGCCACGCACAGATCGCCGCTTTGCACGATGCCGGCCTGCACGATCTGAACTCGCCGCGGGGGCTAAAGCCGGCAGGCGAAAAATTGGCCGAAGTGTTGCGCATCGCCGACCCGGGCGACCCGGTGGCCGGCGATCTGCGCCGTCGGCTGGAACTGGCCACCCATTACGGCAGTTTTCGCCCCGGGCAGGTGTTCACCGATGGGCTCAAGGTCGGCGGGCGCGGTCCGCAGATGATCGTGGTGCCGCATGGCGCGTTCCAGATGGGCGCAGGCGACGCCGAGCCAGGGGCGTCCGACAACGAGCGCCCCGCGCATTACGTGCGCTTCGCTCGGGGTTTTGCGCTGTCGATCACCGAAGTGACCGTCGCCGAGTTTCGTCAATTCATTGAGGCGACCGGCGCCCGCCCGCGTGCCACCCGACGTGGTCACTCGGTGGTGTACGACGAGCGCAGCGGCAACTTCATCCGCCGCAGCGGGGTGGATTGGCAATCGGACTACAACGGCGCGCAGGCCGCGCCCAACAGCCCGGTGATGCACGTCAGCATCCGCGACGCCGAAGCCTATGCGAGCTGGTTGTCGGAACAGACCGGCCGCCATTACCACGTGCCCAGCGAGGCCGAGTTCGAATACGCGGTGCGCGCCGGCACCACCGGGCGTTATCCGTGGGGCAATGCCGGCTCGCCGCCGCTGGATGCGGGCAATTTCACCGGCGGCAACGATGTCTCGCGCAGTGGCCGGCACTGGAACAACGGCTTCGTCGGCTATGGCGACGGTTTCTGGGGGCCGGCGCCGGTGGGCAGCTTTCGCGCCAATGCCTGGGGCCTGCACGACATGGGCGGCAATCTGAGCGAGTGGGTGGCCGACTGCTGGCATGCCAGCTACCGGCGCGCGCCGGCCGACGGTGCCGCGTGGTTCAACCCCGGTTGCCGGCAGCGCATGATCCGCGGCGGCAGCTGGGCCAATTCCCCGCAGCAGACGCGCGCGGCCTGGCGGCAGTCGCAGGACTCCGACAGCACCAGCGCGCGCATCGGTTTCCGCGTGGCGCGCGGCATCTAGGGCGGCGGTCCGGGCGGCATGCCTGTCGCCGCCAAGGGTGTGATCGCAGCAGCGCAGATCGACGTTTTTGGCGCCGGTCGGGGTGCGATTGCCGCGCGCCGGATGTAGTTTCCCGATGAGCACCGGTCCGGTGTTGTTCACGGATGTCCACCTGTCCCCGGTGTGCAGGCTTAACCCCAGCGAACAGCCTCCGAACCGCTCCGGAACCCACTGGCGTTCGCTGCGGTCTGCAGTGCCAGCACTTCTGAAGGATGGCTGCGATGAACTGGGGAATCCGTTTGTTTCGTTGGGTGATCGCAGTGCTGCTGATCGGTGGCAGCGGCTACGCGGTAGCGCGGCATCTCCAGGATGGAAATACTGCCGGGCATTACGGATCGGTCGAAGTGGTGCGCCCCGAGGGCACGCCCAAGGCGATGGTGGTGCTGTTGCCCGACAGCGGCCATCCCCAGGACGGCCAGCGGCTTGCCGAGATGTTGAGCAACGACGGCGCGTTGGTCGCGGTGATCGATACCGCCAGCTACCGCGAACGTGTGCGGTCTCACCGCGCCGCCTGCAGCTCGCTGGCCGACGATGCCGAGCGGCTGGGCAAGAAGTTGCTGCGCGCCGAGCACGTGGATGCGTTCCTGCCGCCGGTGCTGGTGGGGCAGGGCGATGGTGCGGTGCTGGCACGCCAGGCGATGGCCTCAGCGGCGCCGGACGTGCTCGGGGGCGCGGTTGTTGCCGATGGCGGCACCAGCGATGTCGGCCTGGCCTGCTCACGCGATGTGCCCGATGCGAATCAGGGCTTTCTTGATGATCTGGTCGACGACGCCAAGCCGATGCAGATTGCCGCCGCAACCCTTGGCCATTTCCAGGCAGCGCAGGCGCAAGGCGTGGGCGATCTGCCGTTGGTGGAACTGCATGCGCCCGGCAGCGACCGCCTGGTGGTGATGCTGTCCGGCGATGGTGGTTGGCGCGAGCTGGACAAAGGCATCGCCGCGCAGTTGCAGCAGCAGGGCGTGTCGGTGGTGGGCTGGAACAGCCTGCGCTACTTCTGGGGCAGCCGCACGCCGCAGCAGGTCGGGGCGGATCTGGATCGGGTGATCGCAACCTATCGGCAGCGCTGGCATATCCAACACGTCGCCTTGGTGGGCTACTCGTTCGGCGCCGACGTGTTGCCGTTCGCCTATCCTGAGCTGTCGCCGCAGCAGCGTGCCTCGGTGCAATTCGTCAGCTTGCTCGGCCTTGGTCACCAGGCCGATTTCAAGGTGCGCGTCGGCGGCTGGCTGGGGTGGCACAACGATGCCGAGCGCGATGTGGAACCGGCGATCCAGTCGCTGGACGCGCATCGCCTGCAATGCATCTACGGCAATCAGGAAAAGGACACGCTGTGCCCTGAGTTACGCGCACGCGGTGTCGAGGTGGTTGCGCGCCCGGGTGGTCATCACTTCGACCATGATCCTGCGGTGCTGGCCGGCGTGTTGCTGCAAGGCTGGCAGCATGCGGTGCAGACGTTCGCGCCCCACCGTGGTTGAGGGGCGACGCGACCAACAGAACAGCACACGATCGAGTTGCCAGGTGCGATGTCCTCGCCGCTTGTGGGACCCTTGGCGGCAGGGATGCCTCCAAGGATTCTTCATGGGCTGATTCACGGCGTGCCCCACGAGCGGTGATGGCATTGCGCCCTCGATGCGCTGAACTTTTTGAACCGTGCATTTGATTGCATCTCGACGACGCTACGACGCGAATTCTCGTTTGTCCTGGAGTGGTCGAATACCTCGATACATCACTTGCAGAGCGGCTGATCTGTAAGTTGGCTGCAGGGCCCTTGCCCGCCCACCATCGCGGGACACGCTGCAAGTACGTCCTTGTAAGCTCTTACGCGGCATCCATGCCGCGTAAGGTCCCGCGACGGTGGGCGGGCAAGGACCAGTCGCGATGGTCGGTGTGCATGGCTTTCAACAAAGTAGCCAGCAAACTGTCTGGTGCGGTGTCCTCACCGATTGCGGGACCGTGTGGCGGCATGGATGCCGCCACCGAGCCTACATGGAGGTACTTGCGGCGTGTCCCGCGAGCGGTGAGGGCACCGCGCCCTCGACTGATCGACATGTCGAGACAGCGCTCAAGCGGGTTTGTTAGCCACTCTTAAGCCGTCGCTGGATTCGACCAGCACCTCGATGCTGCCATCGGCCAGCTGCGCACGCAGGTGCTCGCCGGGGCTTACTTCGCCAGCGCTGCGCACCACGCTGCCATCGGTGGGGCGGGTCACGATGGCGTAGCCGCGCGCCACCGTGGCCAGCGGGCTGACCGCTTCCAGCGAGCGCGCAAGACCACGCAGCCGCAGTTGATCGTGTTGCAAACGTCGCTGCATGGCTGCCTGCGGATGCAAGGCCTGCAGGCGCTGCTGCAAGTTGGCCAGATCGCGTTGCGGGTTGTGCGCATGCAGGCGTGCCTGCCCACGTTGCACACGTGCCTGCAGCCGCTCCAGTACCTGGGTCATGCGTGCACGCAACTGGCGGCCGGCATCTTCCTGGCGGCGGTGCAGCAGTTGCAACCGCGCCTGCGGGCTGTGCGCACGCAGAAGCAATGCAAGCCGATCGGCGCGCTGCATCGCGGTGCCCAGCACGTGTTGTTGCAGCTGGGCCATGCGCGCATGTGCACGCCGCACGCGGGCGACCAGCTCGCGTTGATCGGGCACCAGCAACTCGGCGGCCACCGAGGGCGTAGGCGCACGCACATCGGCAACGAAGTCGCTCAGGCTGAAGTCGGTCTCGTGGCCAACCGCCGACACCACCGGTGTCTGCGCGGCGGCAATTGCGCGGGCCAGGCGCTCGTCGTTGAACGCCCACAGATCTTCCAGTGAGCCGCCGCCGCGGGTAATCAGAATGACGTCGTAGCGCCCGGAGGCGTCTGCGCGCTGCAGTAGCGAGGTGATCTGCGCGGCGGCGCTGTCGCCCTGCACCAGCGAGGGCAGCAGGTCCACTTCCAGCAGCGGGAAACGTCGCGCCAGCACGCTGAGCACATCACGCACTGCTGCGCCGCTGGGTGAGGTAATCACCGCCAACCGCCGCACATGCGCCGGCAACGGCTGCTTGCGCTCGGCATCGAACAAACCTTCGGCGGCCAGGCGTGCGCGCAGCTCGTCGAAGGCGCGGCGCAGGGCGCCTTCGCCTGCTTCTTCCATGTGGTCGAGCACCAGCTGGTAGTCGCCGCGCGCCTCGTACAGGGTGAGACGTCCGCGCGCGAGCACGCGCAGGCCTTCGCGTGGCTGGAACTTCAGCCAGGTGCTCTTGGGCTTGAACATCGCGCAACGGATCTGCGCACGTGCGTCCTTGAGCGTGAAATACAGATGGCCCGAAGATGGGCGCGTGACGCTGCTCAGCTCTGCTTCCACCCAGACCAGCGGGAAGCTGCCTTCCAGCAGATCGCGCGCCAGCGTGTTGAGCTGGCTGGGGGTGAGGATCTGTTCGTTGCGGTCGGCCATCGCGGCATTATCCCGTAGCGGCGATGCGCATGTGTGAGTGCATCATGCGGACGCTCACAGGCCGTGTTGCGCCAGCGCCCAACCCACGTGTTCGCGTACCAGTTCCGAATCGTCGTTGCGACGGGCTTCCAGTGCCGCCAACACCTCCGGCGTGCCGGGCGCATTGCCCAGCCCCACTGCGATATTGCGCAGCCAGCGTTCGTGGCCGCTGCGGCGGATCGGGCTGCCCTCGGTGCGGCGCAGGAACTCGTCCGTGTTCCACGCGAACAGCTGCGGCAACGTCGCTACATCCAGGTCGTTGCGGGCGCGAAAATCGGCTTCGTCGGTGCGCTGGGCGAACTTGTTCCAGGGGCAGACCAGCTGGCAGTCGTCGCAGCCGAAGATGCGGTTGCCGATCGGCTTGCGCATCTGCTCAGGGATTGCGCCATCGTGTTCGATGGTGAGATAGGCGATGCAGCGGCGCGCATCCAGCCGGTACGGGGCGATGATGGCCTGGGTCGGGCAGATGTCGATGCAGCGCGTGCAGGTGCCGCAATGTGCGGTGGCCGGGGTGTCGATGGGCAACGGCAGATCGAGGTAGATCTCGCCCAGGAAGAACCACGAGCCGCCATTGCGATCGATCAGGCAGGTGTGCTTGCCGATCCAGCCCAGCCCGGCGTTGCGCGCCAATGCGCGCTCCAGCACCGGTGCGGAATCGACGAATACGCGATAGCCGAACGCGCCGACTTCGCCCTGGATGCGCTCGGCCAGTTTCTGCAGCCGGTTGCGCATCAGCTTGTGGTAATCGCGCCCCAGCGCATACCGCGCCACATAGGCGCGGCGCCCGTCGTGCAAGGTGTTCCAGGCTTCAGTATCGTCCTTGCGGCCGTAGTCCATGCCCACCGACAACACCCGCAGGGTGCCGGGCACCAGCTCCTGCGGGCGCGAACGCTTGTCGCCGTGCTGGGCCATCCAATGCATGGTCCCGTACAGGCCTTCTTCCAGCCAGCTGCGCAGATGTACCTCGTCTTCGCCCAGCTCGATGCCGGTGATGCCGCAACGTTGAAAGCCGGCCTCGCGCGCAAGCGCACGGATGCGCGCGGCAGCGTCGGTGGGGTCGGGGCGGGCGAGGACGGCAGACATGGCGACAAGTATAGAATTCCCGGCATGTACGCACCGCTCGATCTTTACGACACCGCCGCCGCGCGCAGGCTGGATGCGCAGGCCACCGCGCTGCTCGGTGGCGATGGCTATCTGTTGATGCAACGCGCCGGGCAGGCCGCCTGGCATTACCTGCTGGAGCGCTGGCCGCAAGCGCGCCGCATCGTGGTGGTGTGCGGCACCGGCAACAACGGTGGCGATGGCTATGTACTGGCGCGCCTGGCGCAGCGGGCCGGGCGTGATGTGCGGGTGGTGCATCTTCCAGAACACGGCCCGGCCTCGGCGCTGGCACAGCGGGCCTGCACCGATTACCTGGGCGTTGGTGGCGCGATCGCGTTGTTTCCGTCTCCGCTGGCGCAGGCCGATGTGATCGTCGATGCGCTGTTCGGCATCGGCCTCAACCGCGCGCCGGATGCCGAGACCGCGAGGTTGATCGAGGCCATCAACGCAGCCGGCGTGCCGGTGTTCGCGCTGGATATGCCCAGCGGCATCGATGCCGATCACGGCGTGGCCTTCGATGCCGCAGTGCGCGCGGATGCCACCTTGCAGTTCATCGTGCCGCACATCGGGCTGTACACCGGCGATGCGCTGGAGCATGCCGGCGAGCGCGCGATTGCCTCGCTTGAGGTGCCGGATGCCGCGTTCGACGGGCTGACGCCTGCCGCGCACAGTTGGGACATCGACGCCTTGGCCGCGCAGTTGCGGCCGCGTCGACGCAATACGCACAAGGGCGAATCCGGGCGGGTGCTGTGCGTGGGCGGCAACCTTGGCAGCGGCGGCGCGATCATGCTCACCGCCGAAGCGGCCCTACGCAGCGGGGCAGGGCTGGTGCAGGTCGCCACCCGCGGCGAGCACGTTGCGCCGCTGCTCGCGCGCTGCCCGGAAGCAATGGTGCGCGCGGTGCAGGCCGACGACGACATCGCCGCACTGGCCAATGCGGCCAATGTGGTCGCACTGGGGCCGGGCCTGGGTCAGGACGCCTGGGCGCAGGCGTTATGGCATGCGGTGCTTGCCTCGGATACCGCGGTCGTCATCGATGCCGACGGCCTGAATCTGCTGGCTGCCAACGCAGTGCCGAGCCGCGGGCCGCGCGTGTTGACCCCACATCCCGGCGAGGCTGGCCGTTTGCTTGACCTGTCCACCGCACACGTCCAGCGCGACCGTCTGGCCGCCGCAGACGCCTTGGCCAAGCGGTTCGACGCGGTTGTGGTGCTGAAAGGCGCCGGCAGCGTGGTCGCCGCGCCGCACGCAGTGCCACGCATCATCGACGCCGGCAATCCGGGCATGGCGGTGGGCGGCATGGGCGATCTGCTGACCGGCGTGATCGCCGCCTTGCTGGCGCAGGGCCGGTCGCCGCTCGATGCCGCCAGCCTGGGCGCCTTGTTGCATGCCTGCGCTGGCGACGCGGCTGCGCGCGATGGCGAGCGCGGCCTGCTGCCAACGGATTTGTTACCCGAACTGCGGCGCCTGGCCAACGCCGGGGCCATTGCATGAACCAACTCACCGCACAACTGGTCGATGCGCAGGCCACCGAAACCCTGGGCCAGGCCCTGGCCGCAGTGCGACCAACGACTGCGATGGTGCAGCTACATGGCGATCTCGGCGCCGGCAAATCCACCCTGGCGCGCGCGCTGTTGCGCGCACTCGGCGTTACCGGGCCGATCCGCAGCCCCACCTACACCTTGGTCGAGCGCTATCGGCTCAGTACCGGCGACGAGGCCTGGCACCTGGATCTGTACCGCATCGGGCATGCCGGCGAATTGGACTTTCTCGGGCTCGACGAGGGCAGCGCGAGCCTGTGGCTGGTCGAATGGCCGGAACGTGGCGCAGGCGCACTGCCGCCGGTGGATCTGGATGTGGAACTGGCCGTTGAAGGCGAGGGTCGCAGCGTCAAGCTGTTGGGCCGAAGCGAAACCGGGCGCGGCTGGCTGGCACGTCTGGCACAGCACCCCGAGTTGCAGGCGCTTTCTGTCGGCTCACAAGAACAATGAACGCCAGGTTGTGGATTATTAAGGGAAATCACCTTGCAATTGACACTATTGGGTGATTGAATCCAGCCCCATGACACCGGGGATCCGCCAGTTCTGTGTTTCTGCCCTGACCGCCAGCCTGAGCCTGGCGGTTTTTGCTGCGTGGGCCGGCGAAATCAAGAGCGTTGGTGTCAGCACCGGTGCAACCGGCACGCGCGCCGAGATTCAGCTTGCCGGCAGCGGCGGCTTCAAGACGCTGTCGTTGGCCAACCCCAATCGGTTGGTGGTGGATTTTCCCGATTCTGCGGGCGTGCGTGGTCTCAAGCTGCCTGCCGCTGCCGGTCTGGTGACTTCGGTTCGCACTGGCCAGCCGGTGCCCGGCACGTTCCGGGTGGTGTTCGAGCTGGCAACGCCGGTCACGCCGCTGAAGCCGCAGATGCAGACGCTGGGCAGTGCCTCGACCTTGGTGATCGAGTGGCCGGGCGATCCGACGCCGGTTGCGGCCACGGCCGCCGCCACGACGACAGCGCCTGCAGCGATGCCGGTGCCGCGCCCAGCGATTGCGCAGCCGCCCGTCAATGCACAGGCAGAAGCAGCGCGTGCGACCGCCGCCTTGGCTGCATCTGCGCAGCGCGCCTCATCCGCGCCACCGCCGCCAGCACCAGCGCCATACGTGCCTGCATCGGCGATGCCTACCGTTACGACGGCGCCCGTCCCGACCACGGTCGCCACGGGGGTGCCGACGCCGCGTCCCGGCGTTGCTACGACCACGGTGACGACCGGTACGGCTATGCCGGCAAACGCTACCAACAACACTCCCAATCGCGTCACTGTCACGACCGCCAATGCAGCAGCAGGTGTGGCGATGTCGGGCAACGCTGCATCGCCGGCTGCGATCTTGAACGGTGGCAACGCGCCGATGAGCGCGGCGTCCGGCAACAACGCGGCAAGCATGCCGAACCCGGCCTCCGGCGCCGTTGCGGGCGCAGACAATGACGACATTCCACCGCGCCCGGTCCTGCCCAGCGAAGCCTCGCGGATCAAGATGGCGCCGGGCATGCGCCCGTTGATCGTGGCAATCGATCCCGGCCACGGTGGCCAGGACCCAGGTGCGATGGGCCCCACCGGCAAGCGCGAAAAAGACGTCACCCTGGCGGTCGGCCGCGAACTGGCGCGCCAGATCAACGCCACGCCCGGCATGAAGGCCTACATGACGCGCGACACCGACGTGTTCATTCCGCTGCCGATGCGCGCGCAAAAAGCGCGCGCCGCCAAGGCCGACATCTTCATCTCGATCCACGCCGATGCCGCAGAAAATCGCAGCGCAACCGGTTCATCGGTCTACGTGCTGTCGACCAAGGGGGCCTCCTCGCAGCGTGCGCGCTGGCTGGCCGACAAGGAAAATGCTGCGGATCTGGTCGGTGGCGTGCGCTTGCAGCAGACCGAAAGCACGCTCGCCAATGTGTTGCTGGACTTGGCGCAGAGCGGCCATATGAAAGCGTCCGAGGATGCTGCCGGCCACGTGCTCGGCGGGCTCAAGCGGATCGGCAACAACCACAAGCCGTTTCTGGAACGCGCCAACTTCGCGGTACTGCGGACCTCGGACATGCCGGCGATGCTGGTGGAAACCGCCTTCATCTCCAATCCGGATGAAGAGCGTCGCCTGATCGATCCGGCCTACCAGCGCAAGATCGCCTCGGCCGTGCTGGACGGCATCGATACCTTCTTCACCCGCCAGCCGCCACCGGGCACGCTGTTCGCCGCGCGTGCGCAGGCCGAAGCCGATGCAAGCGCCGGCACCGTGGCCGGCGGCAGCCGTTGACCCGCTCGGCTATCATTCCGCACTGATTCCTTGATGACGGCGCCTGCGCGCCGCCGGATTGCCGTGCCGACGTCCGTCTTGCCCGCTACACCCTCGATGCGCTTCCCAGTCTGCGACCAGCGCGAGTGCCTGCGCTGATGGCGATTCGTCAGCTGCCCGACATCCTGATCAACCAGATTGCCGCCGGCGAAGTGGTCGAGCGGCCCGCGTCGGTGGTCAAGGAATTGGTCGAAAACGCGCTCGATGCCGGCGCCACCCGCGTGGATATCGAACTGGAGGAAGGCGGCGTGCGCTTGATCCGTATCCGCGACAACGGCGGCGGCATCCCGCGGGACGAACTGCCGTTGGCGGTGTCGCGGCATGCCACCAGCAAGATCGCCTCGCTGGACGATCTGGAAACCGTGGCCACACTCGGTTTTCGCGGTGAAGCCTTGCCGTCGATCGCCTCGGTCAGCCGCTTCACCCTGGTCTCGCGCCGCCACGATGCCGAACATGGCTCCGCGTTGGAAATCGAAGGCGGCCGCCTGGGCGAAGTGACGCCGCGTGCGCATGCGCCGGGCACCACGGTGGAAGTGCGCGAGCTGTTCTACAACGTGCCGGCGCGGCGCAAGTTCCTGCGTGCCGAGCGCACCGAGCTCGGGCATATCGAAGAATGGTTGCGCTCGCTGGCACTGGCGCGGCCGGATGTGGAATTGCGCGTGGCGCATAACGGCAAACCCTCGCGCCGCTACAAGCCGGGCGATCTGTATTCGGATGCGCGTCTTGGCGAAACCTTGGGCGAAGATTTCGCACGACAGGCCTTGCGCGTGGATCACAGCGGCGCCGGTCTGCGCCTGCATGGTTGGGTCGCGCAACCGCATTACTCGCGCGCCAGTACCGACCAGCAATATCTTTACGTCAACGGCCGTTCGGTGCGCGATCGCAGCGTGGCGCATGCGGTGAAGATGGCCTATGGCGATGTGCTGTTCCATGGCCGCCAGCCGGCGTATGTGTTGTTTCTGGAACTGGACCCGGCGCGCGTGGACGTCAACGTGCACCCGGCCAAGCATGAGGTGCGCTTCCGCGAGGCGCGGCTGATCCACGATTTCGTGTATCGCACCTTGCAGGACGCGTTGGCGCACACGCGTGCCGGCGCGATGCCCAACAGCATCGGTACGGAAGGCGCCAGCGACACCGGTGCTGCATCGAATGGAATGGCCAACACTCCGAACTACGGTGGCGCAACCGGCAGTGGCGGCGGCAGTGGCTACGGCAACTGGACGCCATCGCAAACACCCTTGGGCCTGCGTGTGGATGAAGCGCGCGCCGCGTACAGCGCGCTGTACGCACCGCCATCCGGCAGCGCACAGCAGCAGTCCGCGGCCATGCAGACCTTCTCCGGCACCGGCTTGCCTGCCACCTCGCAAGACAGCGGTGTACCGCCGCTCGGTTATGCCGTCGCGCAATTGCATGGCATCTACATCCTGGCCGAAAACGCCGAGGGCTTGATCGTGGTGGACATGCACGCCGCGCACGAACGCATCGGTTACGAACGGCTCAAGAACGCGCACGACAGCATCGGTTTGCACGCGCAGCCGCTGCTGGTGCCGATGACGCTGGCAGTGGGCGAACGCGAAGCCGACACCGCCGAGCGCGAAGCCGAGACGCTGGCCAGCCTGGGCTTCGAGATCACTCGCGCCGGCCCGCAATCGCTGCATGTACGCAGCATTCCCGCGCTGCTGGCCAATGCCGAGCCGGAAGCGCTGTTGCGCGATGTGCTCGGCGACCTGCGCGAACACGGTCAGAGCCGCCGCATCGCCACTGCGCGTGACGAGCTGCTGTCGACCATGGCCTGTCACAGTGCAGTGCGTGCGAATCGGCGCCTCACCGTGCCCGAAATGAACGCGCTGCTGCGCGATATGGAAGCCACCGAGCGCTCCGGCCAATGCAACCATGGCCGACCGACCTGGGCACGGTTTACGCTGGGCGAAATCGATCGTTGGTTTCTCAGGGGGCGTTGATGGCTGGGTTGCACAAGGGGAAGCACTGGCTGCTCGGCATGCTGGTGCTCATGACGCTGGCCGGGTGCGTGCAAGACGCACCGCCGCCGGCTGCGCCCGTCGCCCTGGACAAGACATTCCTGGCCGACAATGCCGCCTGGCGCGAAGCCCGCCTGGCAGAGCTGCGTGCGCCAGATGGCTGGACAAGTCTGGTCGGCCTGCATTGGCTATCGCTGAAAGCGCATTACATCGGCAGCAGCGCCGACAGCGGCATCAAGCTGGCGGTCGGGCCGCCCAAAATGGGCATGGTGTCCTCCGAGGGCAACACGGTCTGGTTCGTGCCCGAGCGCGGCGCAGCGCTGACAGCCGATGGCAAACCGCTGACCGGCAGGATCCGCTTCCACTCCGATGACGACCCACAGCCGACCTTGATCCATTTCGATGACGGCAAGGGCGTGTTGAGCCTGATCCGTCGCGGCGACCGCAATGCGCTGCGGGTCAAGCATGCCGATGCACCATCGCGCACCGGCTTCGCCGGTTTGGAATACTGGCCAGTCGATCCGTCCTGGCGTATCAGCGGACGCTACGTGCCCAACGATGTCGGCAAGACCATCCCGATGGTGGATATCGTGGGCATCAGCAGCGAGCAGCCGAACGCGGGGGCAGTCGAATTCGAGCGCGACGGCAGGCCCTATGGGCTGGAAACCATCGGCGAACCGGGGCGGCCGATGTTCGTGGTGTTTGCCGACCGTACCAGCGGGCATGGGAGCTACCCGGCCGGGCGCTTTCTGGATCTGGATGTCGCCGATGCCTCCGGGCATGTGGTGATCGACTTCAATCGCGCCTACACCCCGCCGTGCGCGTTTACGCCGTTCGCGACCTGTCTGTTGCCGCCACCGGAAAATCGTATCGACCTGACCGTGTCGGCGGGCGAGAAGGCTTACAAGGTGCCGCACTGACGTGAAGAAACCCGACGTGGTAAAGACAAGCGCGCGAACCCGATTTGCAACATGGTGCAGCGGCGCACTGATCTGCGTGGCGCTGTGGAGCGGGGCGGTAGCACCGACCTGGGCGCGTGCCGGCGGCGAGGCTGCGGCCGGCCCGCCGGTGCCGTTGTTGTGGAAGGTCGATGGCAAGGGCGGCACGCTGTATCTACTGGGCTCGTTCCATGTACTCAAGCCCAGCGATTACCCGCTGTCGCCGGATGTCATGCAGGCCTTCGCCAAGGCCGACCGGCTGGTGTTCGAACTACCGCCCTCCGATGCGCAATCGCCGGAGTTGGCCGGCCGCATGCTGCAGGCGGCACGGCGCACCGACGGGCGCCGGTTGCAGGACGCGCTCGATGCAAAAACCTGGCAGGCCTTGAGCGCCTACGCGCGCAAATACGGCATGTCGCTCGATACCCTGCAGCCACTCGAGCCCTGGTTTGTCGCATTGACGATCAGCCTGGCCGAGATGAGCCGGCAAGGCATGGACCCGGACGCCGGTCTGGATCATTACCTGATGGAGCAGGCGCAGGCCAAGGGCAAACCGGCAGATGGCCTGGAGCGCGCCGAACAACAGATCGCCATGCTCGATGGCATGTCGCCCACCGAGCAGCATCAGTTGCTGGAAGAGTCGCTGGACGAGGCGGAGGCCACCGATCAGGTGCGTCAGCTGCACACGGCCTGGCGCAATGGCGATGTGCATACGCTGTCCACGCAAATGGCCGAAGACATGCGTCGGCAATACCCGGCGCTGTACCAGGACATCAACGTCGAGCGCAATGCGCGTTGGGTACCGCTCCTGGAGCAACGGCTAGGTAAAGGCAGCGGAACCACGCTGGTGGTGGTCGGTACGCTGCATCTGCTGGGTAGCGACGGCGTGGTCGAGCGTCTGCGTGCACGTGGCTACCACGTGGAGCGGATCTGCTCGGCCTGCACGGAGCAGGCCGGCCGCTGATCCGGCTGCGCGGGAGCATGTCATGCTCCCGCGCAGCCGTCGTCTTTCACCCGCGATTGCGGGCCTTGCCGGTGGTTCCTGTGGTACCGGCAGCGTGATGCGTACCGGTTCCCTTATGCGTGCCGGTCCCCATCGGGCCGCTGCCCACACCCGTGGAGCCCGGTGGTGTCGGCGGCATGCCGGGGCCACCTGGACGCCCGAAGCCGGCGCCGAAATTGCGCTGGAATTCCTGCCACAACTCCAGGTTGCGCTCGGTCAGCTGATTCATCATCGCCCACGGGGTCTGCCCAAGCAGGTTGCCCATCTGCTGGCGAAACTGCTGCTGCTGATCCAGGAACACCTGCATGCTGCGCTCCAGGTAATTGCCCATGAAGCCCTGCAGCGAGTCGCCGTAGAAACGGATGATCTGACTCAGCAACTGGGTGGAAAGCATCGGCTCGCCGTCCTGTTCGCGGTCGGCAATGATCTGCAGCAATACGGCGCGACTGAGGTCTTCGCCACTCTTGGCGTCGCGTACTTCGAATTCTTCGCCGTCGATGATGAGCTGACGCACATCCTCTATGGTGATGTAGCTAGAAATTTCCGTGTCGTAAAGACGGCGATTGGGATACTTCTTGATGATGCGAAGTCCGGCCATGGAACGTTCACTCACAACGATAGTGCGCGCAGGATGGCGCACCGCAACAGCGCTTGCAACAGCAAAAAGCCTTATTTTCTTAAGTAGACACCTAAAAAATGCTGCGCAGCATGATTTCTAAGGAAATTTCATGCTGCAGCGCGAAGGTGCAGCAAACGCTACCAGCCCATGTGATGGCCGCCGTTGATATCCAGGTTGGATCCGGTGATCCAGGCGGCCTCTTCCGCGACCAGAAATGCCACCGCATAGGCGATCTCTTCCGGGCGACCCAGCCGCCCCGTGGGGATGTCGGCAACGATCTTGGCGCGCACCTCTTCCGGCACCGCCATCACCATGTCGGTGGCCACGTAGCCTGGTGAGACGGTGTTGACGGTCACCCCGAATGCCGCGTTTTCGCGCGCCAGCGAGATGGTGAAGCCGTGCATGCCGGCCTTGGCGGCGGCGTAGTTGGCCTGCCCGTACTGGCCCTTCAATCCGTTGATGGAGCTGATCTGGATCACCCGGCCCCAGCCGCGCTTGCGCATGCCCTCGATCACCGGGCGGGTGACGTTGAACACCGAATTGAGGTTGGTATTGATGACCTCATGCCACTGCTCGGCGGTCATGCGGTGGAAGGTGGTATCGCGGGTGATGCCGGCGTTGTTGACCAGTATTTCGATCGGCCCGAGTGAGGCTTCCACTTCCTCGACCAAGGCGCGCGCATGCTCGGAGGAGGCCACATCGCCGCGAAACAGGGCGAACTCGTAGCCCTGCGCCTGCATGCGCTGCTGCCATGCGCGGGCTTTTTCGGCATTGCGGAAATTGCTGGCGACCCGGTGCCCCTGGTCGGCCAGGCGCTTGCAGATTGCGGTGCCGATGCCGCCGGTGCCGCCGGTGATCAATGCGACGCGAGATGTCATGACGACTCCAATGAACAGATGGTAGGCGAGTGGAACGCGGACGCTGGCGCCGCGCCCGGTTGCCGGTGCTGGGTCGCAATTCTAGTCACGCAGGCGCTGTGATGCGCGCTCGGTCACGTTCGGAGGTGGTGGCGGGGCAGCAGTTGGGGCGAAAAATGCTGCACGGCATGTTGCAGCAGCGTGTCGATTGCAGCATGCCGCGGCAGCGCTGCCGCGTTCTGTCCTAGTGCGGCCCAGGCGGCGTGCAGGGCCGGCAGCGGGTCGGCATCGTCCAGTGCGGGGGCGTCGTGCGACTTGGACAGCTTGCGGCCGTCGCCATCCAGGATCAGCGGCAGGTGCAGATAGCGCGGCTGCGGCAGGCCCAGGGCGCGCTGCAGCAGCAGCTGGCGCGGGGTGGAGTCGAGCAGGTCCGCGCCACGCACCACATCGGTGATGATTTGCGCGGCATCGTCCACCACCACCGCCAGCTGGTAGGCCCAGTAGCCATCGGCGCGGCGCAGCACCACATCGCCCACCTCGGCATACACGTCCTGCATCACGTGGCCCTGCAGTGCGTCGTCGAAGCCGACCGGCGCCTGCGGCGGCACCCGCAGGCGCACCGCGCGGCGGGTACCCAGCGGCGCCACACAGGCGTGGTGGATGCCGTCCATGCCCGCAAGATCGGCGCGGCTGCAGCTGCATTCGAAGGCCAGCCCGGCCTCCAGCAGCGTGGTCAGGGCTGCGGCGTACTGCGCGTCGCGATCGGACTGATATATCACAGGGATGTCCGGGCTCAGCCCGAATGCCGCCAACGTGCGCAACTGGCGTTTGGTGGCGCCCGGCTCGGCACGCGGCGGGTCGATGTCTTCGATGCGCACGCACCACTCACCGCCGGCATGCCGTGCGAGCAGCCAGCTGCCGAAGGCCGCCAGCAGGGAGCCGAAGTGCAGGGGGCCGGTGGGGGAGGGCGCAAAACGTCCGCGGTAGCTGGGTGATGACATGGGCAGCTGAATCGTCGGTCAGATGCTTGCTTGATTTCAAGCGCTGGCGGCCGCAAATCCGCAGCAGTTCATTCCCGCATGTGTGGAGTCATCGCGCCATGTTCAACCGCATTTTCCTGTTTCTGCTGACCAATTTTGCGGTGCTGATGCTGGCCGGCATCGTGATGTCGGTGCTGGGCGTCAATCCCGCGCAGATGAGCGGCTTGCTGGTGATGGCGGCCGTGTTCGGTTTTGGTGGGTCGCTCGTTTCCTTGCTGCTGTCCAAGTTCATGGCCAAGCGCAGCACCGGCGCCCATGTCATCACCGAACCGCGCACGCCGACCGAGCGCTGGCTGCTGGAGACCGTGCGTCGCCAGTAGCAGGCGGCCGGCATCGGCATGCCGGAAGTGGCGATCTACGACGGCCCGGAGATCAATGCCTTCGCCACTGGCGCCAACCGCAACAACGCGTTGGTGGCGGTGTCCACCGGCCTGCTGCAGAACATGAGCCAGGACGAGGCCGAAGCGGTGCTGGGCCACGAAATCGCGCACGTCGCCAACGGCGATATGGTCACCATGGCGCTGCTGCAAGGCGTGCTCAATACCTTCGTGATCGTGTTGGCGCGGGTGGTCGGCGGGGTCATCGACGGCGCCATCTCCAACAATCGCGAAGGCGGCCGCGGCTTTGCGTACTACATCATCGTGTTCGCGCTGGAGATGGTGTTCGGCTTGTTTGCGACCATGATCGCGATGTGGTTCTCGCGCCGCCGCGAGTTCCGCGCCGATGCCGGTGGTGCGCAGCTGGCAGGACGCAGCAAGATGATCGCCGCGCTGGAGCGTTTGTCGCTCAATCACGGCCAGAACACCTTGCCTTCGCAGGTGCAGGCGTTCGGGATCTCCGGTGGTGTGGGTGACGGCTTGCGTCGTCTGTTCCTGAGCCACCCGCCGCTGACCGAGCGTATCGCCACGCTGCGTGCCGCGAATGGCACTGCGCGATAAGACTTCACTGCTGTCGATTGTCTTGAAGTGGTTGGTTAGCGTGGATAGATCGGTTATAGAGCCGCTGATTTGCACCCTGGCTGCAGGGCCCTTGCCCGCCCACCATCGAGGGACACGCCACAAGGCAGAGCGGCTGATCTGTGGCTTGGCAGCGGGGCCCTTGCCCGCCCACCATCGCGGGACACGCTGCAAGTACGTCCTTGTAAGCTCTTACGCGGCATCGATGCCGCGTGAGGTCCCGCGACGGTGGGCGGGCAAGGACCAGTCGAGATGGTCGATGTGCATGGCTTTCAACAAAGCGACCAGCAATCTTTCTGGTGCGGTGCCTCGCCGATTGCGGGACCGTGTGGCGGCATGGATGCCGCCACCGAGCCTACATTGATGTACTTGCGGCGTGTCCCGCGAGCGGTGAGGGCACCGCGCCCTCGACTCACCTAGCTTTGATTGTTGGTCTTTCGCTTGCCTCGGCAAGGCCTTCAACCGAACTCGTAGTTCATCAACGGCCCGGTCGGTGCGACGAAGTCGCCTTGCACATAGTCCACACCGGCACTGAAGAAGTTGCTCATCGACTGCGCATCGGCCACGAATTCGGCCACGGTGAGAATGCCGGCCGGTTGCGCGCGCGAGGTGATCTCGCGAATTTTTTCCTGACTTTCGCGGGCCGATGCGACATCGCCGGTGATACCCCGATCCAGCTTGAGAAATGCCGGCTGGAAGTGCGCCAGCAACTGGAACGAATCCAGGCCAGAACCGAATTGTTCCAGCCCCACCTTGCAGCCCATCGAAGACAGCGAGGCCAGAAACTGCTGCGCGTTGCGCAGATGCGTGAACACCTTCGATTCCGGCGTCTGCAGCCACAGCCGCTCGCCGGGCACGCCGTACACCGCCAACTGCTCGCGGATGGTGTCGATCATCTGTGGGTCGGAGAACGAGTTCGGTCCGATCCGCACCAACAGGTGTGTCTTGTGTCCGGCACGTTGCCGCTCGCCGAGCTGGCGAATCGCGCGCGCCACCACCCAGCGGTCGATTTCGGTGATCAGGTCGTGCTCTTCGGCGATGGCGATAAACGCGTTCGGCGACATGATTTCGCCATTGCGTTCCAGCCGCAAAAACGCCTGGTACAACTCCACCGGTTCGCCCTGCAGGTTGAGCACAGGCTGGTAGTGCAGCGAGAAGCCATCGCCGACCAGTGCTTCGCGCAGCTGTTCTACCCAACGTTCGATGCGTTCTTCTTCGGCGCGATCAGAGGCGGCCGGGTCATAGATGCTGACCGCATTGCCGCCGAGCTCGGCGGTGGTGCGTACCGCCTCGGTGCCGCGATTGAGTACCTGGCCGATGCTGGCGATCTTTTCGCCGATCTGTACCCCGCCAATGCTCACCGTGACCGTGGCCGAGCGCGCGCCGATGCTGAAGACGTGCTGCGCGAATGCATCGCGCACCATGTCTGCCAACGCGTGGGTGCGCGCGTAGTTGCCGTCCATCAGCAACGCAAAGCTGTGCTCGCCGAAGCGCGCCGCCACCACGCTGTCATCCAGCACGCTGGCTACGTGCGCGGCCAGGGCGGCGATCAACGCGTCGGCCGAATCCAGGCCGATTTCGGGCAATAGCCGCGCGTAATGGTCCGGCTCGATCAGCAGGAAGCCGGATTGGCCTTCGCTGCGACCGGCCCGTGCCACCGCCTGTTCCAGCGCAACCATGAAGGTCGGCCGGTTGAGCAGGCCGGTGACCTGATCGCGTTGGCGCAGATCTTCGACCTCGCGTGCCAGTTCCGGGTCGAATTCCTCGCGGCGGCGGAACACCACCTGGATGCAGGGCTCGCCTTCATACGTGGCGGTGGCAAATTCCATCGTCGCCGGGAAGGTGTCGCCTTCCAGCCGGCGTGCGTCGACCTTGTACTGCGCCGGTGGCGGTTCGCCCTTGGACAGCGACTTGAGCAACTGCTTGAAATCGTCCACATACTGCGCGGCGATCATGTCCAGCAACGACACGCCCTCGACATCCTCGAACGACTCGAAGCCGAACATCTCCAGATACGCCTCGTTGGCACGGATATGCATGCCCTCGTGCACGTAGGCGATGGGGTCGCGCGAAGAGGCGATCAGGGCATCGCACCGCCGCTCGGTTTCGCGCATCTGCGCTTCGATGCGGCGCAGTCCGCGCCGGGCCTGCAGATCGGCCCATTCCGAACGCACCAGTGCCAGCAGATGCTCCGGACGATGCCGCAGCACGAGCGCGCGAATACCGTGCGAGGCGGCCTCGACCAACGCGTTTTCTTCGATCCGTTCGACCAGCAGAATGATCGGAATGTCCTTGCCGCTGCTCGCGATCTGCTGCTGCAGCGCGCTCATCGGAATCTGCAGCGCCTGGCCATGCAGGGCCAGATCGATCTGGCCGGACAACATGCTGGCGAGGTCTTCCAGGGTCTGCGGCCGCGATGGACGCACTGCAATGCCGCCGTTGCGCAACGCGGTCACGATCGCCTCCGCGCTCTCGACACTGTCGTCAACGATCATCAGGCGGAGGGTGAGATCTTTACCTTTCTGCATGCGCTGCTTCCTGAAGACGGCTCTAAATACACGAAGGGGGTCGGAGGCGTCCATGTGTGTGGACAAGACCGCATCCGGAGTGAGACTTGGTCCACGTTCTATTACCCAGCATAGGCTTAAGCGACGCTTCCTGCGGCGTGACCGGATGCCCATGCCCACTGGAAGTTGTAGCCGCCCAACCAGCCCGTCACATCCAGCACCTCGCCGACGAAATACAAGCCAGCTACCAGACGCGACTCCATGGATGCACTGGAGACCTGGTTGGTATCGACACCGCCGAGCGTTACTTCAGCGGTACGGTAGCCTTCGGTTCCGCTGGCGACCAGCGGAAATGCGCCGAGCAGGTCGGCCGCGGCCTGCAGTTGCGGCGGATCGAGCTGACGCACCGGCTTGTCCGGCAGCCACACTTCGCACAGGCGCTGCGCAAAGCGTCGCGGCAGCACATCGGCCAGTACATTGCGCAGCTCGGTGGCGCCGCGTTGGTTTTTTTGTTCGCGCAACCAGGCTGTAGCATCCTGGCCGGGCAGCAGATCCAGGCGCAGATCATCGCCGGGCTGCCAGTAAGAGGAGATCTGCAGGATCGCCGGGCCACTGACGCCGCGGTGGGTGAGCAGCATGAAGTTGCGGAAGCTGACCCCGTTGCAGTGCGCCTCGACCGGCAAAGCCAGCCCGGACAACTCCTGCAGCCGCTCCTGATGCTTGCCACTCAGCGTCAGCGGAACCAGCCCGGCGCGTGTCGGTAGCAGCTCGTGGCCAAACTGTTTGGCCAGCGTATAGCCGAAGCCGCTGGCGCCCATGCTCGGAATCGACAGCCCGCCGGTTGCCACGATCAGCGATTGCGCCTGCACGCGCCCCTGGCTGGTTTCGATACTGAAACCATCGCTGTCGCGCCGCACCGAGCGTACTTCGCACTCGGTACGCACCTGCACGCCGGCCGCTTCGCACTCGTCCAGCAACATGCGCACGATCTGCTTGGACGAGATGTCGCAGAACAGCTGGCCCAGCTCTTTCTCGTGATAGGCGATGCCGTGGCGCTCGACCATTTCCACGAAATCCGCCGGGCTGTAGCGGGCCAGCGCGGATTTGCAGAAATGCCGGTTGGCCGACAGAAAGTTGCCTGGCGTGGTGCCGGTATTGGTGAAGTTGCAGCGCCCGCCACCGGACATCAGGATCTTCTTGCCGACCTTGTTGGCATGGTCGATCACCAGCACCTGGCGGCCACGTCGGCCGGCGGTGAAGGCGCTCATCAGTCCGGCCGCGCCGGCACCGATGACCAGCACGTCGTAACGCGTGCTCATTCGGCCGGAGCTTGCCGCACCATCGGGGTCAGGGTGACGTTGCCCTGATCTGCGAGCATCTGCACCTCGCCGTCCTGGATGATCACATCGAAGCGCATGCCGCGCTGGATCAGGGCGCCAAGCGCCTCGGTGGCCTGAGAATCGAGCTCCAGCACGCGCAGGTTGCGTTGCCGGCCGAGCGCATTGGCCTGCTTCTTCCACCAGGTTTCGGTGGCCTGGCCGCCGTAGCCGATCACCACTGCCTCACGCGAGCGATTGCAGGCCTTGCGCACGCGGCTTTCGTCCGGCTGGCCGAGGTCGATCCACAGATCCGGGTCGCCGGTGTAATCGCGCCGCCACAGGTCGGGCTCTTCGTCGTTGCTCAGCCCGCGGCCGAACTCCAGCCGGTCGTCGGCAAACAGCGCGAACGCCAGTAGCCGCACCATCAGGCGCTCGTCGGTTTCGGAGGGGTGCTGGGCCAGGGTCAGCGAATGGTTGGCGTAATAGCCACGGTCCATATCGCTGATCTGAAGTTCCGCCCTGCGGACGGTGGCGGTAAGAGCCATCAGGATGCCGGTTGCAAAGGGCGCTCATGATACGCCGCCGCTGCAAGGCCGGCGTGCTGCTGCCGCTAGATGCGCGGTTGCACTGCCAGCCAGCGGTCCAGTTGCGCAGCAAACGCCTGGCGGTCGCGTGCATGCAGCGCAGGCGGCCCACCGGTGGCGACGCCGGCACCGCACAGTTCTTCCAGAAAGCTGCGTACCGACAGGCGCTCCTTGATGGAGTTGTCGGTGAATGGCTCGCCGCGCGGGCTGATGGCGGTCGCGCCTTGCTCCAGGACACGGGCAGCCAACGGAATGTCCTGCGTGACGACAAGATCGCCGGCCGCAACCCGTTCGGCAATGGCATCATCGGCCGCGTCCGGTCCGCCCGGAACCTGGACGGCGCGCACATGCGCCAGGCGTGGCGTGGGCAGGAAATGATTGGCGACCAGGGTCACTGCGGTGCCGGTGCGCAAGGCAGCTCTGAACAAGATGTCGCGGACCACGGCAGGACAGGCATCGGCATCGACCCAGATCTGCGCCTGGGTTGGCGTACATGGCGTATTCATAATGTGATATCGATAGGGAAGGGGCCTGACATGCGGTCGGATTTGGCCCGATAGTAAAAATTTTGACGCGGGGTGTCGCTTTTTATTGGAATCGCGAGTATTGTGCACGCACTGTGTTTGCAAGGGTCACCGTGAATCGTGGCCTGATGCAGCCGGATCGTTACAGATCTCGCTTCATCGTTCCGCTTTACCAACGCCTGCAACTCAGTCTCAGCTCCGGCTTTTCGGACGCTGCGATTTATCAATCAATAGTTCAGGAGTTAGTAAAATGTCAGAACGTCTAAACGGTACCGTGAAGTGGTTCAACGATGCCAAGGGCTTCGGCTTCATCACCCCGGAAAGCGGCCCGGACCTGTTCGTGCACTTCCGTGCCATCCAGGGCACCGGCTTCAAGTCGCTGCAGGAAGGCCAGAAGGTCACCTTCGTCGCCGTGCAGGGCCAGAAGGGCATGCAGGCTGACCAGGTGCAGGCGGTCTAATCCGTCTGCAACCGTAAGGTTGCCAAAAACGCCGGTCGCGCAAGCGACCGGCGTTTTTTATTGGGCTTCGTTTGAGTAACGCGCTTAGATTGTCAGCATCGCCGAGGCCGCAGGCGCGAGTGAGCGCGACGACGACGCGTGGATGGGTAGGATGTGCGCTTTCCGCGCGCAGCCCTTCTCATGATCACTGTCCACCATCTCAATAATTCCCGTTCCCAGCGGGTGCTGTGGCTGCTGGAAGAACTGGCGCTGCCGTACCAGCTCGTGCGGCATGAGCGAGATCCGAAGACCATGCTGGCACCGGCCGCATTGCGTGCGATCCATCCGCTGGGCAAATCGCCGCTGATTGTGGATGGCGATCTGACCGTGGCCGAGTCCGGCGCGATCATGGAGTATCTGACCGAACGCTACGACACCGAATGCGCCCTGTCGCCATCGCCGCGTCCGCAGGATTCGCCGGAGCGCATGCAGTTCCGCTACTGGATGCATTACGCCGAAGGCTCGGCGATGCCGCCATTGTTGATGACGCTGATCTTCGCGCGCATTCGCAGTGCGCCGATGCCGTTCTTCGTCAAACCCATTGCACGCGCGATTGCGGACAAGGCGATGTCGGGCTTCGTCAGCCCGCAACTCAAGCTGCACCTGGACTGGATGGAGCAATCCCTGCAGGCCAGCAACTGGTTCGCCGGTGAGCGCTTTACTGCGGCTGACATCCAGATGAGCTTTCCGGTGCAGGCCGCCGCGGCGCGTGGTGGCGGATTTGAAAATTATCCGCGTTTGCGCGCGTTTCTGGAGCGGATCGAAGCGCGTCCGGCGTATCAGGCCGCGCTGAAGAAGGGCGGCCCGTTCGAGCTGATGGGGCGCAAGTCCCCAGAGTAATGCTGGCAGCGGCTTGGCGAGCCGTACTGCTGCGGCAAGCAGAGATCACTTTGCTTGCCGCCATTCGTCTGGGTTTGAAACTCCCCAATCCCGACGTCCCAATTCCGCGCGCAACCACCTGCGCGCCGACATCCATACCTCAGGGCGCGCGACACTGCCGCAGGAACTGCAACGTGTCGCGCATTACTTGCGAGTCCTTGCGGAGTGACAGCACCAAACGCATATGGCCCATTCCTGGATAAAAAATGCGGTGCGCCTGGACTCCCGCCTGTTGTTCGGCGGCAGCGAGAACCGTGCTGTTACGCGGTTCCACCACGTGGTCGGCATCGCCGTGCAGCAGCAACATCGGCGGCTCGTCCCCATCCACATGACGAATGGGTTGTGAGGCTTCCTGTTCGGCAGGTGAGGTGCCGAAGATCTGGATCAGTTCCGGGTCGGTCATCGGCGAGAAGTCGTAAGGGCCTGCGAGGCCGACGAAACCGCAGAGTTGGCGTGGCTGCATGCCCTGTGCCTGCAGCCATCGGCGATCGGTGGCGAGCAGTCCGGCGATGTGCGCACCGGCGGAGTGGCCCATCACCGCCAGGCGGGCTGGGTCTCCGCCGTAGGCGCGTGCGTGCTGATGGCTCCAGGCGGTGGCCTGTGCGGCATCGGTCATGAAGCCGTCCAGTCGGACCTGCGGGTACTTTCGATAGTCGGCCACCATCACCACCATGCCCTGGCGGGCCAACGAGCGGCCGACCCAGCGATAGTTGGCGCGGGCGCCACGCTTCCAGGTGCCGCCGTAGAAAAACACGACCACCGGCGCATCGACGGCGCCGCGCGGTTGGTAGACGTCCAGCGCCAGGCCGTGTTCCGGGTCGAAGACCTCGTGACGGTGTTCGATGACGCCAGTGCGGCTGGATGCAGCGTTGATGCCGCCGAAGAACACGCTGCTGCAGGCACTCAGGCTTAACGCGCCGAGTAGCAAAAGGGCAGGGCGAAGCCAACGGGAAGTGTGCAAGCGCATGGGTAGGGTCGCTGTAATAACTGAAGAGGAATGAATCTGCGGCTGTTGTGATGTGCGAGTGCGGCTGGATGCTGACAGTTCAGCGTGTCTCGAAGGGGGATACGAGGCCGGTAGCGAATAGGATGCGCGGTTCACCCATGCGAAGTTCACCCGCTCTGGCCTAGGCTTGTCGCCATGACAGATATCCAGTTCGACAACCGTCTGCGTCAGCAGTTGCCTGGTGATCCGGAAGAAGGGCCGCGTTGCCGGGATGTGGTCGCTGCCTGGTCGTCGGTGTCGCCGACACCGGTTGCGGCGCCAAGGCTGCTGGCCTATTCCGCCGAGATGGCGCAGCAACTCGGGCTGGACGGGGCCGAGATTGCCAGTGCCCGTTTTGCCGAGGTGTTCGGCGGCAACGCGTTGTATCCGGGCATGCAGCCGTGGGCGGTCAATTACGGCGGGCACCAGTTCGGGCATTGGGCCGGTCAGTTGGGCGACGGCCGGGCGATCTCGCTGGGCGAGGCGATCGGGGTCGATGGCGGCCGCTACGAATTGCAGCTCAAGGGCGCCGGCCCGACGCCGTATTCGCGTGGTGCCGATGGGCGCGCCGTGCTGCGCTCGTCGATTCGCGAATTCCTGTGCAGCGAAGCGATGCACCATCTGGGTGTGCCGACCACGCGCGCGCTGAGTCTGGTCACGACCGGCGATGCGGTGGTACGCGACATGTTCTACGACGGCAGACCACAACGCGAGCAGGGCGCGATCGTGTGCCGGGTGGCGCCGTCGTTCATTCGCTTCGGCAACTTCGAACTGCCCAGTGCGCGTGGCGATGTCGCGCTGCTGCGGCAGTGGGCCGATTTCACCATTGCGCGCGATTTCCCGGAACTGGGAGGTGCCGGCGAGGAGTTGTACGCGGCATGGTTTGCACAGGTCTGCGAGCGCACGGCGGTGATGGTGGCGCACTGGATGCGGGTCGGTTTCGTGCATGGGGTAATGAACACCGACAACATGTCGATCCTGGGATTGACCATCGATTACGGCCCGTATGGCTGGATCGACGACTACGACCCGGACTGGACGCCGAACACCACCGACGCTCAGGGCCGCCGTTATCGCTTCGGCACCCAGCCGCAAGTGGCGTACTGGAACCTGGGCCGCCTGGCGCAGGCGCTGGCACCGCTGTTCGGCGACCAGGCGCGGTTGCAGCAGGGACTGGACCGCTTCCGCGATACCTATCTGGCCTGCGACCGCCGCGACACCGCCGCCAAGCTGGGTCTGGCCGATTGTCGCGACGAGGATCTGCACCTGATCGATGCGCTGCGCGAATTGATGCACGGCGCCGAAATGGACATGACGCTGACATTCCGCAGCCTGATCGCATTTGCGCCCGAACATCCAGATCCGGAGTTGCTGCGCGAAGCGTTCTACGACAAGGACAAACACCTTGCGCATGCCGCGCAGTTGCAGGAATGGCTACGACGCTACGCCGCTCGGCTGAGCCAGGACGCGCTGTCGCCGGATGCGCGGCGCGAACGCATGCGCCTGGCCAATCCGCGCTATGTGCTGCGCAACTATCTGGCGCAGCAGGCGATCGACCTGGCCGAGCAGGGCGATCCATCGGGCGTGCAGGAGTTGCTGGAGGTGATGCGTCGCCCGTACGACGACCAGCCGGGCCGCGACGCGTTCGCCGCGCGGCGGCCGGACTGGGCGCGCGATCGCGCCGGTTGTTCGATGCTGTCCTGCAGTTCCTGACGCGCTCAGACGCAGGTATGTCGTAAACGCCGCGTCGTGAGTCCGCGCAGCCTAGAATAGATGGGTCCCCACCGGCCTAGACGCCACCGCCACCATGACTGACTGCACCCGCTGCGCCGGCACCAATTCTTCCGGGCCCAACCAATGGTCCGAACGGATCCGCGACATCGCCGACTTTCCCAAGCCGGGCATCGTCTTCAAGGACATCACCCCGTTGCTGTCCGATGGCCCGGACTTCGCCTCGGCGCTGGATGAAATGGCGCAGCCCTGGCGCACCACGCCGCTGGATGCGGTGCTGGGCATCGAAGCGCGCGGTTTCATTCTGGGTGCGGCGCTGGCGCGCGAACTGCGCACCGGGTTCGTGCCGGTGCGCAAGCCCGGCAAACTGCCCGGGCGTACGCTGGTCCAGGAATATGCGCTGGAATACGGCAGCGATCGCATCGAAATGCACGAAGACGCGCTGCCACGCGGCGCGCGCGTATTGATCGTCGATGACGTGCTTGCCACCGGCGGCACGTTGCGCGCGGCCTTGAGTCTGGCCGCACAGCTGGAACTGGAAGTGGTCGGCGCGGCGGTGCTGGTCGAGTTGCTGGCGCTGCAGGGCCGTGAGAAGTGGGCCAATGACGTGCCGTTGCTGGCCACGTTGAGCTATTGATCCAGGCGTCTTGCCGACCGCGCGTCTCGCCGCTCAGGCGGCCTGCAAACAAGCGCAAATAGTCGTGCCGCCGTGTGCAGATCGGCCCATGTGCGCCAGCGTGCGCGCTTCCCTGTGGATCCTGCGGCAGGCGCTGTAGCCGCCGCTCGACCGATTGGGCGGCAGGATTTCTGCCGCACGCTGGTTACAGCTTGCTGACCCGGAACCGGCGTCCCTTGATCTTGCCCGCATGCAGATGCGCCAGCGCCTTGGCGACGTGCGCGCGGGCGATGGCAACGTAGGAGCGGGTGGGGTAGATCGCGATCTTGCCGATCGCCGCGCCCGAGAGCCCGGCCTCACCGGTCAATGCGCCCAGGATGTCGCCGGCACGCAGTTTGTCGGTCTTGCCGCCGTCGATGCGCAAGGTGGTCATGGCCGCCTGCGGCAGCTGCGCCGGGCGGGCGGTGGCCAACGGTGCACGCGACCACTTCAGCGGCTGGCCTTGTTCGGCTTCCAGTGCCTGTGCGCGCCCTGTTTCGCGTGAGGCCACCAGGCTGAGTGCCAGCCCGCGCTTTCCCGCGCGTGCGGTGCGGCCGATGCGGTGGCGGTAGGTTTCGGTGTCGGTGGGCAGCTCGTAATTGACTACTGCCGCCAGGTCTTCCACGTCCAGTCCGCGGGCGGCCACATCGCTGGCCACCAGCACGTTGCAGCTGCGGTTGACGAAGCGCACCAGCACTTCATCGCGGTCGCGCTGCTCCATGTCGCCATGCAGGGCCAGTGCAGAGAAGCCGAACTCCTGCAGCGAACCAGCCACTTCGTCCACTTCCTTGCGGGTATTGCAGAACACCACGCTGGATTCTGGATTGAAGCGCAGCAGCAGGCCGGCGACGGCCTTCTGCCGATAGGTCGGGTCGACCTCGAAGAATTGCTGGTCGATTTCCGGCGCGTTGTCGGCGCCTTCGACAGTGATTTCGATCGGGTCCTTCAGGATCTCGCGCGCCAACGTACGGATGATGTCCGGGAAGGTGGCCGAAAACAGCAGGCTCTGACGGTGTTTGTCGCAGCGGCTGGCAATCTCGCGGATGGGTTCTTCGAAGCCCATGTCGAGCATGCGGTCGGCCTCGTCCAGCACCAGCGTGCGCACGCCGCCCAGATGCAGGGCGCGCTTGCGGGCCAGTTCCTGGATACGTCCGGGCGTGCCGACCACCACTTGCGGGTCGTGCGCTTCCAGCGAGGCCAGTTGCGGGCCGAGCGGCATGCCACCGGTGAGCACCACCAGTTTCATGTTCGGAATGCCGGTGGCCAGCTTGCGCAGCTGCTTGCCGACCTGATCGGCCAGCTCGCGGGTAGGGCATAGCACCAGCGCCTGCGCGCGGGTCAGCGCGGGATCTAGCTTTTGCAGCAGGCCCAGCCCGAAGGCGGCGGTCTTGCCGCTACCGGTCGGCGCCTGGGCGATGACGTCGAGCCCCTGCAGGATCGGCGGCAGGCTTTGCGCCTGGATGGGAGTAAGGACGGTGTAGCCAAGGGCGTCGATGCCGGGGGCCAGGGCCGGCGACAGCGGCAGCGCGGAGAATTCGTTCATGGCGCATTTTAGCGGGAATCGGGAGTGGGGAATGGAGAATCGCAACGGCGAGGCCTTTCCATTCCCGATTCACCATTCCCGATTCCCGTACAATTGCGCCATGCCTTTAATCACTCTGCAAAGCGTCGACTACAGCGTCGGCGGCCCCTTGTTGCTGGAAAAAACCGACCTCACGATCGAGCCGGGCGAGCGTATCGCCCTGATCGGCCGCAACGGCGCCGGCAAATCGACCTTGATGAAATTGATCGCCGGCGAGCTCAAGCCCGATGATGGGGAAGTGCGCGTGCAACAGGGCGTGCGCATCGCGCGGCTGGAGCAGGAGGTGCCGCAGGGCACCGGCGGCAGCGTGTTCGATGTGGTGGCCGATGGCCTGGGCGAGCTGGGTCATTGGCTGGCCGAATTCCATCAGCTCAGCCATGCCGAGGTGTTCGATGGCGATGCGTTCGGCAAGGTGCAGGCCAAGATCGACGCGGCCGACGGTTGGGCGCTGGATCAGCGCGTCACCGAGACGCTGACCAAGCTGGAACTGGATGGCGATGCGGAGTTTGCGCGCCTGTCCGGCGGCATGAAGCGCCGTGTGTTGCTGGCGCGCTCGCTGGTGTCTTCGCCGGACGTGCTGCTGCTGGACGAGCCCACCAATCATCTGGATATCGAAGCGATCGATTGGCTGGAGTCGTTCCTGAAAGGCTGGAACGGCAGCGTGCTGTTCGTGACCCATGACCGGCGCTTCCTGCGTGCGTTGGCAACACGCATCGTCGAAATCGACCGCGGCCAGGTCACCAGCTGGCCCGGCGACTGGGCCAATTACGAGCGTCGCCGCGAAGAGCGGCTCAATGCGCAGGCGCAGGAAAATGCGCGCTTCGACAAGATGCTGGCGCAGGAAGAAATCTGGATCCGGCAGGGCATCAAGGCGCGGCGCACCCGCGACGAAGGCCGTGTGCGGCGCCTGGAATCGATGCGCAACGAACGTGTGCAACGCCGCGATCTGAGCGGCAATGTGCGCATGGAAGTCTCGCAGGGCGAGTCGTCCGGCAAGAAGGTGATCGAGACCAAGGAGGTCGGCTTCGCGTTCGGCGCACGCACGATGGTCAAGGATTTTTCGACCATCATCCAGCGTGGCGACCGCATCGGTCTGATCGGCCCCAACGGCAGCGGCAAGACCACCTTGCTCAAGCTGTTGCTGGGCGATCTGCAGGCGCAACAGGGCGAGATCCGCATCGGCACCAATCTGCAGATCGCGTATTTCGATCAGTACCGCTCCACGTTGCGCGAAGACTGGAGTGCGATCGAAAATGTGGCCGAAGGCCGCGATTTCATCGAGATCAACGGCAAGCGTAAGCATGTGCATGCGTACTTGCAGGACTTCCTGTTCACCCCGGAACGCGCCCGCGCGCCGATCACCCGTCTCTCCGGTGGCGAACGCAATCGCCTGCTGCTGGCGCGGCTGTTCGCGCAGCCGTCCAACCTGCTGGTGATGGACGAACCGACCAACGATCTGGACGTGGAAACGCTGGAGCTGCTGGAAGAGCTGCTCGGCGAATACACCGGCACCTTGTTGCTGGTCAGCCATGACCGCGATTTCCTCGACAACGTGGTGACCTCCACGCTGGTGATGGAAGGCGAGGGCCTGGTCGGCGATTACGTTGGTGGTTACAGCGATTCGCTGCGTCAGCGTCGCACCCCGGCGCCCAATGCAATGGCGGTCGCCAAGGCATCGGCGACGGCGGCTGCGACTACGCCGGCGGCGCCTGCTGCCGCACCGACGGAAGCTGCGCCCAAGCGCAAGCTCAGCTACAAGGATGCACGCGAGCTGGAACAGTTGCCGGCCTTGATCGACAGCCTGGAGCAGCAGGTCGCCGCGCTCACCAATGCGATGAACGACCCGGCCTTCTATCAGCGCGACAGCACGGCGATGGCCGCGCATACCGCCGCGCTGGGCGATGCACAGGCGCAGCTGGATGCGGCGTTCGCGCGCTGGAGCGAGCTGGATAGTTGATTGCCGGACCGGCGCGCAGCTGCGTGCCGTTCTTGTGTGGGTTTGTAGGTGCGGCAAACATGCATCGCAATTTCATTGCGAGTTGGCCGCTGTTGAGATGCGCGTCGGGTAGCAGGAGCGTTACTCGCCGGCAGGCACTGATGACCAACAGCGCTGTGGCTATCTGCTGATCGTGCAATGCGTTCGGTTGTCTTGGAGTGATTGAACGGTGCTGATGGACCACTTGTGGAGCGGCCGATCTGCGGCTTGGTTGCAGGGCCCTTGCCCGCCTACCATCGCGGGACACGCCGCAAGTACGTCCGTGTAGGCTCTTACGCGGCATCCATGCCGCGTAAGGTCCCGCGATGGTAGGCGGGCAAGGACCAGTAGAGATGGTCGGTGTGCGTAGCTCTTCTCAAAGCAACCGACTCCCTTTCTGGTGCGGTGTCCTCACCGATTGCGGGACCGTGTGGCGGCATGGATGCCGCCACCGAGCCTCCAGGGACGGATTCACGGCGTGTCCTGCAAGCGGTGAGGGCACCGCGCACTCGACTAACCAGGCTTTGATTCGCATCTGAATTTCGCTCGTCAACGAAGGCGCGTGTTGCCAAGACGTTGCCGCCATCGCTGCAGCGTTAGAGGGGATTTGTTAGCCGCTCTCAGTCGCAAGCACTTGCAGGCGCCACAAACGCTGCAAATGTGAGCCCGCGCGCGGCCCAGGCGGTTGCGGCTTCGTCGAGAATATCCAGCAGGGTGTTGCGATCGTTTGGTGCAGTGCGCGCGAGTGCGTCTGCGCCGTTGATCAACAGCGCATAGCCATGTGATGCGGGCAGCCAGGCCAGGTCGCGCAAGGCATCGGAGAGCGCGTCCCAGTTGCGACCGAAGCTGGCCGGAAAATCCAGTTGGGTGGCCAGGCGCATCAGCAACATGTGCTTGTCGCTGCAGCTGGCCAGATCCACACGCAGGATGCGCAGGCCGGCGTCGCGGGCGAGCGCGGCCATGGTGTCCAGATCGTCGGTGTCGGCCTGATAGACGCCTGATTGTTGCGGGTCGGACAGGTCCAGTGCGAAGTCGCCTGCGCTCATGGCGCCTGCTCCGGCGTGGGGCCTTTGAACGATTTGAAGCTCTGGTAATGATCGTCGCTGTAGTACCACGCTTGCGGCGGCGTACCGCCGGTGACGATGCGGCGTGCGCCGCGATCTGGGCTGCCGGGCGTCTCCACGGTGTACTCGTGGTAATAGCCGCGCTCACGCTCGGGCAGGCGTTGTTCGCGATTGCCGAATACGCTGCCGTCCTGCGCATGCGGGAACGGCCCGCCGCGCTGGATCAATACGATGGTGGCCATCGCTTCGGTCGGCAGAAAACCCGGAAGACCCTGCTGCCGAGTCGACTGTTCGGGCGGCGCTGTTGCGGCGATCGGCGCGTTGAGCTGCGGCGCGAACTGCGGCTTGGGCGTCTGCATCACGCGCACGCCCCATAAGCCGGTGACGAGCAGCACGATGGCGACGATCAGCAAAGCGGGCTTGCGCATGAAGACGATCCGGAAGCGATTGTGGAGACGGCAGATCAAGTATGCCGTTGCGCGACTGTGTCGACTTTGAACGCCGCGGCATGTGTACGCTTGCGCGATTCACGCCCAAGTAACCGGGGCATGGTGCAAGGTGTGCAGCGAACACGACGCGGTGTGCGATGGGATGAAGTTTCCCTGCCAGCACTCTTGGTAAGCGCCGCCGCCGTCCCTACTATTTATCCCTCAACGCCCGGTCTTCGCCGGGCGGCAAGTCCAGGAGACACGCATGGCTTACACCCTTCCGCAATTGCCTTACGCCTACGACGCGCTGGAACCGAACATCGATGCGCAGACGATGGAGATCCATCACACCAAGCATCACCAGACCTACATCAACAACGTCAATGCGGCGCTGGAAGGGACGGAGTATGCGGACCTGCCGGTCGAAGAGTTGGTGTCCAAGCTGAAGAGCCTGCCGGAAAACCTGCAGGGCCCGGTGCGCAACAACGGTGGTGGCCACGCCAACCATTCGCTGTTCTGGACCGTGCTGTCGCCCAATGGCGGCGGCGAGCCCAAGGGCGAGGTCGCCAAGGCGATCGACAAGGACATCGGTGGTTTCGAGAAGTTCAAGGAAGCCTTCACCAAGGCCGCCGTCAGCCGCTTCGGCTCGGGCTGGGCGTGGTTGAGCGTGACCCCGGATAAGAAGCTGGTGGTCGAAAGCACCGCCAACCAGGACAGCCCGCTGTTCGAAGGCAACACCCCGATCCTGGGTCTGGACGTGTGGGAACACGCGTACTACCTCAAGTATCAGAACCGTCGCCCGGAATACATCGGCGCGTTCTATAACGCAGTGAACTGGGAAGAAGTCGAGCGCCGCTACCACGCTGCGATCGCCTGATTCTTGAGTTGACGCTGTGACGCAAGAAGGCCGGGAGCGATCCCGGCCTTCTTGGTTTGCTGCGGCCTGTCGTGTAGGAGCGACCTTGGTCGCGAAGAGGCGTTCCCTGGGAAAGCTCCATCGCGCGCAAGCGCGCTCCTACGATTGCCCGGGGCGCCGATCAGAACTTGGCGTCGAACTCGCGCGCGTAGCCGGTGTTGACGATGACCTTCTGCAGCGCGTCGCTGATCTTGATGTTGCCGGCCACGATCTGCTGCGTTTCCGGGCCCATGTTGTCCATGCGCGGCGGGGTGGCGCCCTTGTAGTCGCAGACCCGGCCACCGGCTTCGCGGACCAGCAGCACGCCGGCGGCGATGTCCCAGGCCTTGACGCCTGCTTCGAAATACGCATCGGCGCGGCCGCAGGCCACATAGGCCAGATCCAGCGCGGCAGAACCGGTGCGACGCACGTCTTCGGCCTGCACCAGCAACGCATCGACGCACTTCAGCTGCGCACTGATGCGTGCACGCTCGCGCGGCGGAAAGCCGGTGTGGACCATCGCGCCCTCCAGGTCCTTGCGTTCGGCAATGCGGATGCGGCGGTCGTTGAGTACTGCGCCGGCACCGCGGCTGGCGGTGAACAGCTCGTTGCGCAGCGGGTCGAAGATCACCGCATCGGTGGGCTCGCCGTTTTCCACCAGCGCGATCGACACGCAGTAATGCGGAAAACCGCGCAGATAGTTGCTGGTGCCATCCAACGGGTCGATGACCCAGGTGTAGCGGCCGCTCTTGCCGCCCTGCACGCCGCCTTCTTCGCCGAACACGGCGTACTCGGGGTAGCCGCGCTTGAGTTCCTTGATGATGACCTTCTCGGCATCGGCATCGACTTCGCTGGCGTAATCCATGCGGCCCTTCTGCACCACATTGAGCGCGTCGAGCTTGTTGATACCGCGCAACAGCACATTGCCGGCGAGGCGGGCGGCTTTGACCATGACGGTGACGGCGGGTTTCTGCATGGTTAAAGCTCCCGTGAAGGCAGAATTGAAGAATTGGCGAAGGTAAAAGAGCGGTCCGGCACGAAACCGGTCGCGCAGTTTACCATCTACGGCCGAACAGCTCCCCAATCTCCGTTCATGTCCGTCAGTCAGCGCATCCGTTTTGTTCTTGTCGGTACCCAGCATCCAGGCAATATCGGCGCCGCCGCGCGTGCGATGAAGACGATGGGGATCTCGCGTCTGGTGCTGGTCGCCCCTGAGCGCGCCCTCGACGAGGACGCCTACCGGCGCTCTGCCGGTGCCGAGGACGTGCTCGGCAATGCACCGGTCTTCGCCACGCTGGGCGAGGCGGTGGCCGATTGCACGCTGGTGATCGGCTGCACCGCGCGCGCGCGCCGGGTGGCGTTGGAAGAGTTGCTGCCGGACGCCGGCGCACGCCGTGCCCTGGCCAAGGCCGGCGAGCCGGCCGAAGTGGCGATCGTGTTCGGCCGCGAGCGTACCGGGCTGACCAACGACGAGTTGCAGCTCTGCCACGCGGCCGTGCACATCCCGTCCGACCCGGCTTTCAGTTCGCTCAACCTGGCTGCCGCAGTACAGGTGCTGGCCTATGAAGTGCGGCTGGCACAGTTGGAAGCGGGCCAGGCGGAACCGGCGCCGGCAGCCACCACCGGCGCACTGCGCGAAGGCCCCGCCAGTCACGCGCAACTGGAAGGCATGTTTGCCCAGTTGGGCGAGACGCTGGACGACATCGATTTCCACAAGGGCCGCGCGCCGGAGTCGGCGATGCGCAAGCTGCGGCGGCTGTTGTTGCGCACCGAAATGAGCGAGCAGGAGGTGCGCTTGCTGCGCGGCATCCTGTCCGATGCGCAGCGCATGGCCATGCTGGCAAAGCGGGCCGGAAACTGACGTCTGTCACATCTTGAGAGATTCGGCTAGGCTGTCGGCGGCTCTAGGGAGTGTCCTTTTTGCGCGGTCTACGATGGTGTCTGATTGCCTGTTGGCTGCTCGCTGGGGCGGGCTTCGCCGTGACGGCTGCGGCAGCGCCTTCTTCGGTCCTGGTGCTTGGCCGGATCAGCGACGATCCCGCCATCCATTACGAGCAACTTAAACCCCTGCTGGACTATGTGGTGCCGCGCATGCGCGTGGTCGGCATCCGCCGTGGCGAAATCCTGATGGCGCCGGATGCGCGGCAGATGTCCAGCTATCTGCGCCGTGGCCGGGTCGATTGGGTCAGCGAAACCACCGGTGCGGCAATGCTGCTGGAACAGCGCGGCGGTGCGCATCCGTTGGTGATGACCGAGCGCGGCGGCATGCGCGAGTTCCACACCGTGTTCTTCGTACGCCGCGACAGCCCGATCCAGTCGCTCAAGCAACTGCGCGGGCACACTCTTGCGCTGCAGAACGCCTCGTCCACCAGTGGCTATCTGCTGCCGATGCTGGAGTTGCTGCGCAACGGCATCGCCTGCGATGTGCTGCTGTCGCCGGACGATACCCAGGTGCCGGGGTCGGTCGGTTATTTGATGGTCGGTACGAAATTGAACGTGGCCGCATTCGTGCACAAGCGCCTGATCGATGCGGGCGCTTTCAGCAATGCCGACTGGGACGACGAACGCCACTTGCCGGCGACCTTCAGGCGCGACTTCCGCATTGTGCACCGCAGTGCGCCCGTACCGCGTGCGGTGGAGATGGTGCGTACCGGGTTGGACCCGGCGGTGGAGCGGCAGTTGCGCGTCGTCTTGCTGCAGGCCGCGTCCGACCCGCAAGCCGGCCCGGCATTGAAGCGCTTTTTCGGCACCACCGCATTCCATCCGCTGGATGACAACAGCCGCCGACGCCTGAATGCGTTGAGCGCCGGGGTGCAACGTGTCAGGGACCAAGTGGAATGACTCAGGTGCGCTTTGGGTTGCAGGCACGTTTTCTGCTGGTGATGGCGCTGACGCTGCTGTTGGTCGGTGCGATTCTGGCCTCGTTGCTGCAACGCCAGAGCGCGATGCAGCGCGAGGTGCGCGGGCTCAGTGCACAGATCCTACACGAGCTGTTCGATCGCAGCCTGCGCTCGCGTGGCGAAACACTGGCCACCGAGCTGGCGGCCGGCCTTGCCAATCCGCTCTACTACTCCGACCTGGGAGCGGTGGGTGCATTGGTGCGCAACGCCTCGCGTCAGCAGGTGGTGAGTTACGTGCTGGTGTTCGACCGACGTGGCCGGTTGGTGCACGACGGCACGCCGACGCTGCAGCGCTACGGTCAGACGATGAACGACCCGCTGGCGGTCAAGGCGGCCGGCGCGCGCACCATGTTGCTGCAATCCTCGCCCGAGGTGCTGGATGTGACGGTGCCGATTAAGATCGGCGACCAGCGCATCGGCGGCGTGCGCGTGGGCATGTCGCGCGAGCGGGTGCGCAAGATCGAGTCCGGCGCGAATCTGACCCTGGTGCAAAACCTCAACGCGATCGGCAAGCGCGATCTGGGCTGGTTACTGGTGCTGCTGGCCGCGCTGGTCGCGTTGGGTGTGTTGTTGGCGATCTACGTGCAGCGCACGCTGGTGGCGCCGGTGCGTTTGCTGGCTGCAGCGGCCAAGCAGATCGAGCGCGGCGATTACGCAGTGCAACTGCCGCCGCATCCGCGCAACGACGAAATCGGCGAGTTGATGTCCGCGTTCGGGCGCATGAGCGAAAGCATCGCCCGGCATGATCGCGAGGTGCGCCACATGGCCTACACCGACGCGTTGACCGGGCTGACCAACCGGCTGGGCTTTCGCGAAGGCCTGGACCATCTGCTCAACACCGCGCGCAGCACCGACAGCAAACTGGCGCTGCTGTTTGCCGATATCGACGACTTCAAGCGCGTCAATGACACGCTCGGGCACGAGGCCGGCGATGAGGCGCTGCTGCAGTTCGCCAGCCGCATCAGCCGTGCGGTGGGTGCATTGGGTGGCGACGATGCGATTCTGGCGCGCTTCGGCGGCGACGAGTTCGTGATCCTGCTGCAGAGCGGCGATGTCACGCTGTTGGCCGCCCAGCTCGCAGACCGGCTGGTGCACGAGTTGAGCCGTCCGTTGAATGTGCAGGGCCGCGAGGTGTTCCTGGGCACCTCGATCGGCATCACGTTGTTCCCGGACGATGCCAACGACGCCACCGCGCTGTTGAAGAACGGCGACATCGCGATGTACCAGGCCAAGGTCGCCGGCAAGAATTGCCACCGTTTCTACAGCCGCGCCGCCGATCATGCGGTGGAGCGCCGTGTGCATATGGAGCACGAGCTGCGCGGGGCGTGGGAGCGCGACGAGCTGCGCCTGGTCTATCAACCGATCTACCGCACCATCGACCGTGTGCTGGTCGGTGTGGAGGTGTTGCTGCGCTGGCAGCATCCGGCACTCGGCACGATTCCGCCGTCCACCTTTATCGATATCGCCGAGCAGAGCGGCCTGATCGAAGTGATCGGGCCCAGGGTGCTGCGCGCGGCCTGCCTGGAGGCGGCGCAGTGGCCGGTGGTGGGCGATGGCTTGTTCATTTCGGTCAACGTCTCGCCGCGTCAGCTACGCAGTGGCGACCTGATCGACACTGTGGCCGAGTGCCTGGCCGAATCCGGATTGCCGGCCGCGCGCCTGCATCTGGAACTGACCGAAACCGCAGTGATCGGCGACGAAATGATGGCTGCCAGTCTGTTGGATCAGTTGCACCGCACCGGGGTGAAGGTGTGGCTGGACGACTTCGGTACCGGGTTCTCAGGTTTGAGCCATCTGCGCCAGGTGCCGGTGGACGGGGTCAAGATCGACAAGAGTTTCATTGCCGACCTGCAGCGCGACCCGGACGATCTGGCGCTGACCACCGCCATCATCGGCATGGCGCATTCGCTGGGCATCACGGTGGTGGCCGAAGGGATCGAGCAGGAAGCGCAATTCAATCTGCTACGCGATCGCGGCTGCGACCTGGGCCAGGGCTACTGGTTCAGCAGGCCGCTGAGCCCGGCCGATCTGGTCAAGCTGATCGCGGCGGGGTGAGTGGCGTGCGTAGGTTGGTTTAACGTGCCATGGCGCTGTGTGTAGGAGCGCCCTTGGGCGCGATGGGGCTTTACCGGGAAGGCTTCATCGCGCCCAGGTGCGCTCCTACGGGGGTGTGCGCGCGGCGGTGACGATTACAGCGGCCGCTTTCCGGTATCGCCAGGAATCTCGCGCACCAGACGCGGCACCAGATAACCCGACAGACGCGTTGCCAGTTCGGTATGCAGGGCGCGTGCATGTGCATCGTCCACTTCGAAATGCGCGACCCCTGCAACCCGGTCGAGCTGGTGCAGGTAGTAAGGCAGTACGCCCGCGGCGAAGCTGCGCTCGCTCAACGCGGCCAGTGCATCCACGCTGTCGTTGACACCGCGCAGCAGCACGGCCTGATTGAGCAGTTGCGCGCCGGCCTCGCGCAGGGCGCGCATGGCTGCATCCACGGCGGTGTCGAATTCGTTGGCGTGGTTGGCGTGTATCACAAAGGCCACCGGCCAGGGCAGGCTGCGCAGCCAGGACAGCAGCGGCGCATCGACGCGCTCGGGCAGCACCACCGGCAGCCGGCTATGGATGCGCAGGCGTTTGATGTGCCCGATGGCGGCCAGCGCGTCGGTGAGTTCGGCCAGTTTGCTGGTGGCCAGCGACAGCGGGTCGCCGCCGGACAGCAGCACTTCGTCGATGCCGGGGTCGGCGGCGATGGCGGCCACCGCCTCGCGCCATCCATCGCGCGCGGCGGTTTCCTCGGCGTACGGGAAGTGGCGGCGGAAGCAGTAGCGGCAGTGCACCGCGCAGCTGCCGGTGGCGATCAGCAGGGCGCGGCCGCGGTATTTCTGGATCACGCCGTCTGCGGTCTTAGCGGCGCCATCGCCGACTGCATCCAGGCCGAAGCCCGGTACCAGCCGCATTTCGGCATCCAGCGGCAGCACCTGGCGCAGCAATGGGTCGTGCAGGTCGCCACGGTGCATGCGCGCAACGAACGCGCGTGGTACCCGCAGCGGGAATTGGGCGGCTGCCTCTGCGCTGATGCCGGCAGCAGCGGCGTCCAGGCCCAGCAGCGCCAGTAGCTCGCGTGGATCGCGCACGGCATCGCGCCACTGCTGCTGCCAGCGGGGCGACTGCAGGGTGGAGGGCTGAGATGGCTGTAAGGCGAGGGGGGCTGCGGGTATCATGTGCGGTCACAAAACCAATGCCCGCCGGTTGCGGCGGGCGCCCCATTCTAATCCGACCTGCCACGGCCTGTGGCAGGTCGTGGTCTTATCGAGGAGCTGCACCATGGCCACTGTTGGCATGAACGACGTCAAGAACGGCATGAAGATCCTGGTCAACAACGAACCGGCGGTCATCACCGAGACCGAATACGTCAAGCCGGGCAAGGGCCAGGCCTTTACCCGCATGAAGTACCGCTTCATCAAGTCCGGTCGCGTGGTCGAAATGACCATGAAGGCGACCGACGACGTGGAAGTGGCCGACGTCGTCGATACCGACATGCGTTACCTGTACAGCGACGGCGAGTACTGGCACTTCATGGACCCGGAAACCTTCGAGCAGGTGCAGACCGACAAGGCCGGCATGGGCGGCGCCGAGAAGTGGCTCAAGGGCGAGGAAGACTGCATCGTGACGTTGTGGAACGGCGCGCCGATCTGGGTGCAGCCACCGAACTTCGTCGAGCTCAAGATCACCGAGACCGACCCGGGCGTACGCGGCGATACCTCGGGCGGCGGCGGCAAGCCGGCGACGCTGGAAACCGGTGCGGTGGTGCGCGTGCCGCTGTTCGTCAACCAGGATGAAATCATCAAGGTCGATACGCGTTCTGGCGAATACTCGGCGCGCGTCAAGTAAGCCGAATGCGCCCGGGACGCTGGCCTGGTCGAGCGATACGCAGTGCCGGTGTCCTGGTGGGGCTGTGGGCTGCGCTCGCAGCGTGCCCGGCCTTTGCGCAAGCGGCTACCGCAGCTTGTGGTGCCGGTGATGTGGCCGCCGTTGCGGCCATTGCAACCTCCGGGGTCGTGGGCGGCGCTGCAGCCACGCTACCGGTCGAGCGTGCGGTGGCCCAGACCTGCAAGCCATGGCCGAACGATGCGGCCATCCGGCTGGCGGCAATCGCATTTGCTGGCGACGGCCAGACCGTGCCTGGCGAGCGCGACCTTGAGTTGCGCGTGGCCATGCTCGATGCGGCCAGCGGCAAGGTGCTGGCGTTCTACGCGCAGGACATGGGTGAGGACGCCGCCTTCGAACTCGATGCAGACAGTTTGCATCTGGATACCGCGCGCTACGACCTGGCCAAGGGCGTGCGCGCGATCGGCGTGGTGATACATAGCGCCGCGCACGGGCCCAGCTGCCCGGATTTTTACAGCAATCAGGCATTGACCTTGCTGGTGCGCGAGGGGCGCAGCTTGCGCCCGGTACTGCAACGCGATCTCTATGCGTGGCAACGTGTGAAAGGCGAGCCGTGCAGTGTGGGGAAGAGCGATGTGATCACCGAAGTCGCCAATCTGAGCCTGAGCATGGCGCCGCAGGTACATGCCGGCTATGCGGACATCGTGCTGACAGCCAACGTGTCTACCGTGGAGAGCACCGCTGGCAGCGACACCGATACCGAACGCACCCGTCGCGTGCGTCAGGTGTTGCGCTACAACGGCCAGCGCTATGTGCCTGTGGCCGGTGGCGATGCCAGCTGGCCGTTCGACAACTAACCCTTTATGGATCCGCTCATGACCAATGTCCCTCCCGAAGCGTGCGACCTGGTGATCGAAGCCGGCTACGTGGTGCCGATCGAACCGCATGCGGTGGTGCTCGAAGACCACGCGGTGGCGGTCAGCAACGGCGCCATCGTGGCGATCCTGCCGATTGCCGAAGCACGCGCACGGTTTGCGCCGAAGCAGACCGTCTCACGCCCGGAGGCGGCGCTGATGCCGGGCCTGGTGAATGCGCATACGCATAACCCGATGACGCTGCTGCGCGGCATTGCCGACGACCTGCCGCTGATGGTGTGGCTGCAGCAGCACATCTGGCCGGTGGAAGCGGCGGTGATCGGGCCGGAATTCGTGGCCGACGGCACCACGCTGGCGATCGCCGAAATGCTGCGTGGCGGCACCACCTGCGTCAACGAAAACTATTTCTTCGCCGATGTGCAGGCGGCGGTGTACAAGCAGCACGGCTTCCGCGCGCTGGTGGGCGCGGTGATCATCGATTTCCCCACCGCGTGGGCCTCGTCGGACGACGAATACTTCGCACGTGCCGGCGAGTTGCACGATCAATGGCGCGACGATCCGCTGATCAGCACCGCGTTTGCGCCGCATGCGCCATACACGGTCAACGATGCCAACTTCGAGCGCGTACGCATGCTGGCCGACCAGCTCGACCTGCCGGTGCATCTGCATACGCACGAGACCGCGCAGGAAGTGGCCGATTCGATCAAGCAATACGGGCAGCGTCCGCTGGCGCGACTTGATCGCCTGGGTCTGGTCAACGACCGCCTGATCGCCGTGCACATGACCCAGCTCACCGAGGCGGAAATCCATCTATGCGCCGAGCGCGGCGTGAGCGTGGTGCATTGCCCGGAATCCAATCTCAAGCTGGCCTCGGGGTTTTGCCCGGCCTGCGCGCTGCAACGTGCAGGCGTGAACCTGGCCATCGGCACCGACGGCTGCGCCAGCAACAACGATCTGGACATGTTCAGCGAGAACCGCACCGCGGCGATTCTGGCTAAGGCAGTCGCCAACGATGCCACCGCACTGGATGCGGCCACCACCTTGCGTGCGGCCACGCTGGGCGGCGCGCGCGCGTTGGGCTTCGGCGACAAGATCGGCTCGATCGAAATCGGCAAGCAGGCCGATCTGGTCTGCGTGGATCTGTCTGCATTGGAGACCCAGCCGCTGCATCATGTGCTGTCGCAATTGATCTATTCGGCCGGCCGCCATCAGGTCACCGATGTGTGGATCGCCGGCAAGCCCAAACTGGTGCAGCGCGAGCTGGTCGACATGGATATCGCCGCCCTGGTCGCCAATGCGCGGCAGTGGCGCGACCGCATACGCACCGTCCGCGCCTGAGCGCGCGTCATCGAATCACGGAGTTCCGCATGAATCCGAATACTCACACCACCTCCGGCAATTTTCATCAGAGCGAGCTGGATAAATTCGCCGCGCTGGCAACGCGCTGGTGGGATGCCGACGGTCCGCAGAAGCCGCTGCATGCGCTGAACCCGGTGCGTCTGGATTACGTGTCCGCGCGGCTGGATCCTGCCGGCGCGCGCGTGCTCGATGTCGGCTGCGGCGGCGGGTTGCTCAGCGAGTCGATGGCGCGTCTGGGCGCGCAGGTCACCGCGATCGATCTGGCCCCGGAGCTGGTCAAGGTGGCGCGCCTGCACAGTCTGGAATCGGGCGTGCAGGTGGATTACCGCGTGCAGTCGGTGGAAGACCTGGCCGCCGAGCAGCCAGGCAGCTTCGATGCGGTGACCTGCATGGAAATGCTCGAGCACGTGCCGGACCCGACCGCGATCATCCGCGCCTGCGCCAGTCTGCTCAAGCCGGGCGGCAAGCTGTTCCTGTCCACACTCAATCGCACTCCGGCCGCGTTTGCGCTGGCGGTGGTCGGCGCCGAATACATCGCGCGGTTGCTGCCCAAGGGCACGCATCACTACAAGGATTTCATCAAGCCGGCGGAACTTGCGGCGTGGTTGCGCAGCGCCGAACTGCAGCTGGAAGACGTCAGCGGCATGCTGTACGAGCCGTGGCGCAATCGTGCGCGGCTGTCGTCGCGGACCGAGGTCAATTATCTGGCCTATGCGGTGAAGCCGTGACGAGCGGGGATTGGGGAGTGGGGAGTCGGGATTGGCAGCAGCAGGTGCGTGCTTGATGTCTGCGCATTCCTACCTTGCGGATGGCCGGACGCAGCCGTCCAGCGGCGGGGCGTCTATGAATTTCCCGCGTGCGGTGTTGTTCGATCTGGATGGCACCTTGCTGGACAGCGCACCGGACATGCTGGCCACCGTCAACGCGATGCTGAGCGAGCGGGGACGTGCGCCGATCGCGTTGGCGCAGCTGCGCCCGGTGGTGTCGAAAGGGTCGCGCGCGATGCTGTCAGTTGCGTTTGCCGAACTCGACGCGGACGCACGCGATGCCTTGGTGCCGGAATTCCTGCGTCGCTATGAAGCCTCGATCGGTACGCAATCGCAGCTGTTCGAGGGTGTCGAAGAATTGCTGCTGCGGCTGGAGCGCGCCGGTTGCGTGTGGGGGATCGTCACCAACAAGCCCGAATATCTGGCGCGGCTGATCCTGCCGCAACTGGGCTGGGAACAGCGCTGCGCGGTGTTGATCGGCGGCGATACGCTGGCCGAGCGCAAGCCGCATCCGTTGCCGTTGCTGACAGCTGCCGAACGCATCGGCATTGCGCCTGCGCAGTGCGTCTATGTGGGCGACGATGAGCGCGACATCCTGGCCGCACGCGCGGCAGCGATGCCATCGGTAGCGGTGTTGTGGGGCTATCGGTTGCACGATGACGATCCCTTGAGTTGGCAAGCCGATGTGTTGGTCGAGCAGCCGCACCTGTTGTGGGATGCCGCGACGTGGCCGCACAGCTGATGTTCTTTCGTTTTTTTCTGGACCCGCCATGAGCCAATCCAGCGCTCTCGACAGTTTTCTCGACAAATGGCGCACGCGCTGGCCGGAATGGTCGGTTGCCGAGCCTTTCGTTCCGCAACCGCAACGCCCCCTGGCTACTGCCTGGTTTGCGTTGCTGCAGGAATGGGAAGACATCATGAATATCGCTGGCGACCCGTTGCCGGCCGATGCCAAGCTGGCGTGGTGGCAGCAGGAGCTGCGCGATTGGTCGCAGCAGCGCTCGCGTCATCCGCTGGGGCGCGTGCTGGAACCGGTGCGTGCGCCGTGGGCTCAATTGGCCGACACCTTGCCGGCGATGCAGGATGCCCGCGTGCCGCCGCAAGCGTTGCAGCAAGCGCTGGACACCTTGCGCGGCTTTGCCGAGGCCGTGGTTGCAGTCGAGGCGGTGATGTTTACGCGCAACCGGTCTGGCGATGCCACCGCGGTGGCGGTGCAATGGCTGGACGCACGTCAGCGTGTGGCCGGCGACAGCGCAACGCCCGGCGGCATGACGACAGCTGCATGGCGCGCGCAATTGCTGCAGGCCTGGCCGCGCAAGCCTGGGTTGGCGCGGCCGCATCGGGTGTGGTCGCGGCTGGCCCGTTTGCGCTTGCAGCGCGAACTCGCTGGGAAAGCGGCGTATCCGCCGCCGGTGCAGCAGCTGTGGCATAGCTGGCGTGCGGCCAGCGGTGCGGACTAAGAGCGACTAACAAAACTATTGTGCTCACCGCCAGTTGGGTGCGGCCGGTTTTGTGGTTCCCATCAGCCACGGCCACCTTAACTGGCGCGATGCCTTCGACTGACCAAGCTTCTTATCGCAGTTAATTACGCTACGACTCGAAATCTCGTTCGTCTTGAAGCGATGAGAGAGTGTGGATAGAGCAAATTGCAGGGCGGATGATCTGCGGGTTGGTTGCAGGGTCCTTGCCCGCCCACCATCGTGGGACACGCCGCAAGTACGTCCATGTAGGCTCTTACGCGGCATCCATGCCGCGTAAGGTCCCGCGACGGTGGGCGGGCAAGGACCCGTCGAGATGGTCGGTGTGCATGGTGCAAGCGATGCATGATGTGCTTCTACTTTGCTAGCTCACATGTAATTCTGCGACCCGCATCAGCAGGCCAATGCAACTCATGAGACGGCCAGCGTTTTACGCAGCTACCGACCAACGTCCTGGCGCGGTGTCCTTACCGCTTGCGGGACCGTGTGGCGGCATGGATGCCGCCACCGAGCCTACAAGGACGTACTTGCGGCGTGTCCCGCGAGCGGTGAGGGCACCGCGCCCTCGATCAGCCGAGTTTTGGTGCATGGTTAAGAGCGGTGCACGCAGCGCGGCCTCAAGCACAGTCAGATCGGCGAATCAGGCAATACCGAGTGGTAAGCAATGAAGGCGTCATTGCACTGCAGTGGTGTGCCCGGCCCGGGCTTGCCTTGCAGTTGCACATCGTTGGGCACCGATTCCGACAGTTGATCGAAGAAGCTCACTGGCCCGCCCTTGAAGGTGAAGTGCGTTGCGCCCGGATTGCTGGCCGGCCCGCCGAAATGCGGCTTTGCGAACGAGATCGGGCCACCTTCCAGCACCACGTTGTCCAGCGAAAGGGTGATCGGCAAGGTGGTGGTCGCATCGCGATAGCCGTAGAAGCTCAGCTCGCCGCCGCCAAACGCCTTGGAACCGAGCGAGTGCACGTTGGTTAACGTAATGCCGCTGAAATTGGGCAGCTTGTTGCGCACCGCTGCATTGGCGTAGTTGGCATCGAATACCAGGGGCCTGGCAACGCCGCGCATGCAGACGTTTTCGAAACTGATGTCGTAGACCTGGCCGCCACGGCTGCCGTCGGATTTGATGCGCAGGCCGTTAGCCGAATACGGATCGGAGTTCACGTCGTTGCTGTTGAAGCCATCGATGCTCAGGCCGCGCACGGCGATATGGCGCATGCCCGAATCGGTTTCGCTGCCCAGCGAAAAACCGTGCGTGTAATAGAACTGGTTGTAGGCGAACAGCATGTTTTCCGAGGCGATGCTGCGCTTGCTGCTGGCATGCGCCTTGATCGCAACGCCATCGTCGCCGGTGCCGATGTACGAGTAGGCAAGCAATACCTTCTTCGACTGGCCAGGATCGAAGCCATCGGTGTTCTTGGCCGTTTCCGGAGTGAAGCAGGTCGCGTGCGGATTGACGTCCGGCGTGCTGCCGGCCGGGCAGCGATAGTCCGGGCGCGAATAGACCAGGCTGGGTGCGAGAATCTTGATGCCCCATGCCGTCAAGCCGACCACGTTATCGGTGGTAACGTGGAAGTTGGGCGAGTTTTCCAGGGTGATGTCGTACAACGTAAAGTCGGTGCTGTCGTCGATCTGCAGCAGCCGCGGCACGTGCTGGCTCAGTCCCTTGGTGACGTTGAGATAGGCCAGATCCCACCAGCTGGCGGTGCCGGCATTGGGCCCGGCAGTGAGCGTGCTGCCGCCGCGTCCATCGATCTTGCCGGCGCCGACGATCGCACTGTGGGCGGTATCGGCGACATGAATCAGCGGGCTGCAGGATTTGGCCTTGTCGCTGGTGGCGGTGCCGCAGGTGCCCAGGCCATTGTCGTAGTCGCGCGGATTGCGCGAGCCGAACAAGGTGACTCCGCGGTCGATCCACAGCGTGACTCCGCTCTTGATCGTCAACGGGCCGCTCAACACGCCAGATTCGCCGGCATCGCCGGTGACCAGGCGCACCGCGCTACCGGCGGGGCAATCATCGATGGCCGCCTGCAAACGCGCCGTGTCGCGCTTGGACTGTGTTGGATCGCTGTCGAGCGCATCCAGCGAGCCGGCAACCGGCACCAGCGCGGCCTTGAGCGTTGCGCAGACCTGCGTCGGCAATGTGGGCTGCTGGATCATGCCCCAACTGGTGGAGATGCCATGCGCGGTATCGGCCACGTCCTGTGCATGCGGACGCGCCGCACCGGCCTGGAAGGCGGATAGACCGAGCAGGGCGAGCGTCAAGGGCGCGATAGCCGGAAAAGCGGACGGGGATTGCACGGTGGACTACTCCAGTGGCGTGAAGCGCGAGGTGGGGATGAACCAGGTCTGCAGATGACATGTGTTGCGGTTGCGTTACCGCAGCAGCGATCAAGACGTTGCCGATCCGCATGTCGTCTCGGCGCTGGTGATGTTGGTCGGTGGCAATCTATACGCAAGGGTATTGCGTTACGCCGGGTAGCGTGTCCGGATGGGCGAATCCAGCGCCGCATCGCCGAAGAGAGAATATGCACATCACGCAGGTGCCAACAGGGGTTCATTGCCAAGTGATGCAGTGAGTCAATGGCGCTGCTGGCGCCGGTATTGCGGTGCTCATGGAAACGGTTTGGCGAAATTGCCAGACGTACCGGAGCCGGGGACAAAACGGTTACGGATGAGAGGCGGCACGAATTCGTGAAAAATAGCGAAAGTGGGATGGCTAGGTTGTCAACATGGAATTTTTCAAGAATTCCTGCGGCTCCCTCGGGTACCTAGTTAATTCCTGGAGGAATCGCGTTTAGTGCGGCCCCGCGTTGGACCGCACGATGCCGGGGACTCTTGCCGCATCGTCAGGCTCGTAGCTGTATTTCACCGGCGCGTTATTGAAGGTTGAGCCGGTCGCCGAATCGCCTGTGGTTGCGTCATACACGTTTTTCTTCTCATGAAAATTGTATATGTCACCGCTTGATTCCAGTCGAATATGGTTGCTGACATTGGTTTTGTAAAAATAGTTTGATTCGGAAAAAACGATGCTGCCGCTACCTATCTGCAAAGCGTTGTACTGCTGCTTTCCATAGCGGCGACCATCTGCGGCGGTGCGGGTACCATTCGGTAAGGTGCTATTGTCAAAGTAATTATTGTAGGCATGGACCCAGCCGCGTAGTAGTGGACGCCCGGCCAGATTGGGGCCAAACCAGTTGTGGTGCAACGTCACGTGCAGCTTGTTGCCGCCATATATGTATGAATCGTTCTTGTTGTAACCAACAAGGATTGCCAAGCGCTCGTTTGCGAGGTCATGATAACTCTTGTCAACCCAGCTCCATACCGGATCCGGGTTCATGTTGACCCAGCTGTTGCTGAAGTAAAAATGATTGTACGACAGGGTGATGTAATCAGATGACATGCTGACTAACAGAAGATCATCGCTCATGTCGTAGAAATTACAGTGGTCTATCCAAGCATTAGATGTACGTCGCAAGGATACGCCCATGTAGTTGATGCCGATGTTGTTGGAAGTTCCTTCGACTTGGTAAGGCAAGGATTGCAAGTCGCCGATATTGCCGGCGAATGAGATGTTTCTGATGACCACGTTTTGGATATTTTCCCCGGCCGGTAGCTTTTCGCCGCTGAATTTCAATTGGATATTCTGCAAGACCGCACGGCCGCCTGGAGCACCCTCGATTGTTGTGTTGTTCCAATCGGTGCTGGAAAAATTCAGGGTGGTTAATTTTGGGCCGCCGTAGATATTTCCACCGATGATAATATGGTGATGTTTAGCATTGAGTGCCGCTGTCAGCTCCGCGAGCGTTGTCACTGTAATCGCGGTTTCGCTTGATATGGACGCAGAAGAAAAGCCCCCGGTCGCAGCCTTGGTGATGCCGACCTGTGCGATAAAAAGAGCAAGAAACAGCGAGATGGTAGATATGTTCAAATACGGACCTTTACTGGAAAAGCGAAGCATTGATGCGTATTGCTAGTCCTCATCACTGCGTGGCCGATCTTGGCATCAAACTGCACGCTGTTCGATCAAGTCGAACAGCGTGCAGGCGTTCCAGTAATAGTGAAATTTTATTAATAAATTAATAAATTAATAAATTATACGTCTCGGCCATTTGCATGCCTAGTTGATGGCCGCTGCCGTCTGATACAGGTTACCGATTGCTGACGTCCACTGAGGACCGAACGAGGCGTGGGTGAACTGCTTATATGCGAATGAGGTCATGCCAACTTCGACGTCCTGCACGGTATCCTCGTTGAGCGAAACCCAAGGTGAGCCGCTGACACCGAGGCGGGCATCCCACTCCAGGCCCTCAATGGCATAGTCCTTGTTCATCCATGGGTTCGGCTCTGCGGTGCTGGTCACGCTGACCGGCGTGTTCGGATTTGCACCAGGGTCGGTGCTGTAGCCAGTTACCTGATATTCGTTGTCGTCCTCCTGACCGATAAAGCGAACGCCAGACGCCCCGACAGTATTCGACAAAGTGGCGCCGGACGGCTTCATTGCCACGGGGGCCTGCACTTGGAAGAACGCAGTATCGTAGTCAACGGCTCGCCCTACGACCCAGCGATTATCGGCGGTGATGGTCGTCGCAGGCCAAATACCGTAGGGGGCGGTACCGTTGTAGGCTGGCGCGAACGCCAAGTGCGACACGAACTTACCTGTTAGGGCAGAGACGCATCGCCCGGAAGTGGCTACGACGTTACCGGAGTCGGAGACGACCGCGTTGCCAGTGCAGCGCTGGTCTACGCCGTTCGCCCGGAAGAAGACCACGCCCAGATGAGCTGCGGGGGGGAATCCTGGAACCGGCACGGACGGATCCGTCTTCGGGGTCGGCACCGCTCCTTTCACTACCTTCAACCCGGCAGCCGGGGTTTCATCGCGCACCAATGCCGAATTCTGCAACTCTGGCGGGTCGCCGTCGACCGGGTTGTCATCCACGAAGGATGCGGAAACCGCAGCTTGCATCCGTGCGAGTGTCCAGTAGGAAGCACTCGCATCTCGCTGAGCAGTCGGGACGACGTGCTGCACGATGGTGCCGGGGGGGAGGTTGATTGAGTTGGTGCTTGCAGACACGTCGCTGATCGCTAGGATGGTGAGAATTGCGCAGGACGCGCGCAGGGATGTGGTTTTTGGAAAATGTACCATGGTGCTTTTAGCCTATAATGTTTTGCCTGGAGTTGAGCGCCCCAGGCGGATTAATTCAATTTATAATATATAAAGACAAAGCGTAGCTGTGCCCGTGTTTATGGCGGATTTTCCCTTCCGCTATCATCAGTGCTACTCAGGTTTTCTCGAGTGCAAACGTGCTGACTCAGCAGCATGGGTTCTATCCTAACCCTGACCGGTTAATTTTATTTGTTTCGTTGCGAATGCAATCGTGCGCATGCGAAGGATGTTCAACCCACATCTTCTGCCCGGGCATGCGCCGACCGAATGAATGGTGGCATTGTCGAACACGCCCACGCCCATCCCGAAGAGGAAGTCGACATCGCCCTTGATGGTACTGTTCTTGAAGTAGGTGCGAATCACCGCGGCGGCATTGGTCGCGCCGATCAGCAAGGCGCCCTGATTGCCGGTCACCAGCGCATCTTCGAAACTGGCCTGGTCGCCAGGTGCCGCCAGCGCCATAGCGGCCTGATTTTCGTCCTCGTAAGTGCCTTCGACATAATGGTTTTGCACGCGCAGGTGACGCGCCTGGACACCGGCTGCGCGTATGGTCAGTGTCGCGCCGTTGGATGTGCCTACTGCGGTTGCTGCTGCATTGCCGCCCAGGGGGACTCACCGTGCCGGCTGACTTGGGCGTCGGGTTGGCGTTGTTGAAGTGGGAAGACGGTGTCGATGGTGTAGGTGCCCAAGCCCAGTCGCGTTGCCGTCATGTGCAGGCAGGAGTGCGCATCGTCACATGCCGTGGGCAGGGAGACTTCCAGACTGAGCCACCCGCGCAGACACGCGCATGTGAGATAGTGAGATGGCAGATCCCAAAGAGCTGCAGGAAAAATTCTGGAAAGCCTTGAAATCCGATCGCACCGTGATGCTTGGCCTGGATGGCGTGGAAGATGGGCATGCCCGCCCGATGACCGCGCAGATCGAAGGCGACAGCGGTGGTCCGATCTGGTTCTTCACCTCCAAGGACAACGCGCTGATTGCCATGCTGGGGCAGGGCCGCCGTGTCATCGGCGCCTTCAGCAGCAAGGGGCACGACCTGTTTGCCAGCATCAGCGGCTCGCTGCGCGAAGACACCGACCCGGCTGTGGTCGAGCGCCTGTGGAACCCGCATGTCGCTGCCTGGTATGAGGGTGGCAAGGACGATCCCAAGTTGGCGCTGCTGCGTCTGGACGCCGATCACGCGCAGATCTGGCTCAACGGTTCCAGTCTGCTGGCCGGCATCAAGGTGTTGTTCGGCGTCGACCCGAAAAAGGATTACCAGGACAAGGTGGCGGACGTCCCGCTGCGCTGAGGCCTGATCCACGCATGCGCGATCTTCGAGATGGTGCATGCTTCGAGATGGTGCATGCGACCTCATGCATCCAGGTGCTGTCGCTCGTGCAGGCGCCGATTCGGTTGTGAGGCTGGATTGGCGCTGTCAGCTTGGATTGCATGCAAGAACGGTGATTGGCACGACGCGCTCGCACGATGCGCGCCTGCTACAGGAGAAGCGAGATGCAACAGATCGAAACTGGCCAGATGGTGTTTCTGCGCGATGGCGAAGTCGGCGTCGGTGCAATCCGCGAGATTCGCAAGGGCGGCGCCGAGCTCGTCATCGATATAGAAAACGGTGGCGACTTCGTGCTGCCTGCGTCGGTGGTGCGCGATGTGCATTCCGGCAAGGCGATGCTGGATGTCGAGCAACTGCCGGAAGACGTACGTAATGCCCTGCGTCATCCACACGACAATGAATTGCCGACCAGCACCTACGCGGCCAGCGATCCGCAGGATGGCGCACTCAAGTAGATCGGCTAACGTCGACTACGTTCGACATCCTGCGGCAAATCATCGGGAAGTAGAAACGTCAGTGGCGTGGCATCCGGCAGACCCGTCGACGGTAGCGCCGGCTGCTCGGCCTCGTCCTTGAGTTGCACGCCGGACAGCTTGCGTCGGAACGATTCGCGCAGCAGATACGCCAGCTTGTGCGTGGCGTCGGCGTAACTCAGCCCTTCGGTGCGGATGTTGGAGATGCAATTACGCGCGGCGTCGGTCAGGCCCACCCGCGGGGTGTAGGTCAGATACAGGCCCAGGCTGTCGGGCGAGCTCAGGCCTGGCCGTTCGCCGATCAACACGATCACCAGACGCGCCTTGAGCAGTTCGCCAACCTCGTCGCCGATGGCGACGCGGCCTTGCGCGATCAACATCACTGGCGCCAACGACCAACCTTCATGCGCAGCCAGTGCGTCGATATGTTCCAGCATCTGCGCTGCATGCCGATGCACGGCCAATGCGGAGAGTCCGTCGGCGACCACGACAGCCACATCGTGCCCGCCGCCATGTACGGCGCTCAGGCCACGCAGATGCGCGGCCGCATCCTCGTCCAGGCGCCGGCCCAGATCCGGACGTTGCAGATAGGCATGCCGATCCACCGCCGCGCTGTGCAACAGAATGCTGTCACGCCCGCGCTGTTTGAGCGCTGCTTGCAGCGGCTGTGGATCGAATGCCAGATGCACTGCATCGCGTGCCTGTGCATGCGCGAGCTGGAAATCCAGATGTGCCGCGGTCGGCAGGCTGGTGCCGACGCGCCCCAGCGCGATGCGCGCCGGCGTCAGCCGGCGCAGTTGTGCCCAGGCGTCGCGCGGTGGCGTGGTCGGGCTGCTCATTGCGCGCTGCCGGTGTGCAACTGCGCCAGCGCACGCCGGAACGGTGCCGGCACCTCGCTACCGAGTTCGAAGCGGCCATCGCGCAGGCGCAAAATGCCTTGCTGTTCCAGCCACTGTTCGAACTCGGGCGCAGCACGCAGGCCCAGTGCCTGGCGCGCATACAGCGCGTCGTGGAACGAGGTGGTCTGGTAGTTGAGCATCACATCGTCCGAGCCGGGGATGCCCATGATGAAATTGATGCCGGCGGTGCCGAGCAGGGTCAGCAGCACGTCCATGTCGTCCTGATCGGCTTCGGCATGGTTGGTGTAGCAGATGTCGCAGCCCATCGGCACGCCGAGCAACTTGCCGCAGAAATGATCCTCCAGCCCGGCGCGGATGATCTGCTTGCCGTCGTAGAGATATTCCGGGCCGATAAAGCCCACCACGGTGTTCACCAGCAACGGTTTGAACTGCCGCGCCACTGCATAGGCGCGCACCTCGCAGGTCTGCTGATCCACGCCATGATGCGCATTGGCCGACAACGCGCTGCCCTGGCCGGTTTCGAAATACATCACGTTGTCGCCCACGCTGCCACGGCGCAACGACAGACCCGCCTCGTAGCCTTCCTGGAGCAAGGCAAGATTGATGCCGAAGCTGGTATTGGCCGCTTCCGTGCCGGCGATGGACTGGAACACCAGGTCCACCGGCACGCCGCGGCCGATCGCCTCGATGGTGGTGGTAATGTGCGCCAGCACGCAGGACTGCGTGGGAATCTGGTAGCCGGTGATCACCGCATCGAGCATGCGCAACAATGCGGTGGTAGCGGCCAGGCTGTCGCTGGCCGGGTTGATGCCGATCACCGCATCGCCGTTGCCGTACAACAAACCGTCGAGCACGCTGGCGGCAATGCCGGTGGCGTCGTCGGTGGGGTGGTTGGGTTGCAGGCGCGTCGACAAGCGTCCGCGCAAACCCAGCGTGTTGCGAAAGCGCGTGACCACGCGCGTTTTCTGCGCGACCAGAATCAGGTCCTGCACCCGCATCAGCTTGGACACTGCCGCCACCATCTCCGGTGTCAGTCCGGGCGCCAGTGCGGCCAGGGCGGCTTCGTCGGCCTGCGCACTCAACAGCCAATCGCGAAATCCGCCCACGGTGAGATGCGCGACCGAGGCGAATGCGGTTGCATCGTGTTGGTCGACGATCAAGCGTGTGACTTCATCCGCTTCGTACGGCACCACCGCCTCATCCAGAAAATGGCGCAGCGGCAGGTCCGCCAGCGCCATCTGCGCAGCGACGCGCTGCAGACCGGAGTCGGCGGCGAGCCCGGCCAGTTGATCGCCCGAGCGTGCCGGCGTGGCCTTGGCCAGCAACGTTCTGAGATCGGCAAACTGGAAGCGCTCGCCGCCTGCGGTGAAGGCGAACCCACTCATCTGACAGTGCTCGCAGGCGTGTGTTGGCCGCGCAAGCTCAGCACGCAACACACCGCACCAAACAGCAGCAGTCCTACAAAGATCAGCGCCACGATCGGGTTGAACCACACCATCGCCACCAGGCACACCAGCGCCAGCAGCAGCGCAATCGCCGGCACCACCGGATAACCCGGTGCGCGAAAACTGCGCTCAAGCAATGGCTCGGCGCGGCGCAGTTTGAACAGGCTGAGCATGCTCATCACATACATCACGATCGCGCCGAACACCGACATGGTGATCATCGCCGCGGTCAGCGACATGCCCTGGATCTTGACCACGCCATCGCTGCAGATCGCCGCGATGCCGATCGCGCCGCCGGCAAGAATCGCGCGATGCGGCGTGCGAAAGCGCGACAGTTTGGCCAGCCCGTGCGGCAAAAAGCCCGCACGCGCCAATGCGAAGAATTGCCGCGAATAGCCCAGGATGATGCCGTGGAAGCTGGCCACCAGGCCGAACAGGCCGATCCACACCAGCATGTGCAGCCAGGTCGAGCTATTGCCGACCACGGCCTTCATCGCCTGCGGCAACGGGTCGTTGATGTTGGACAGCTGACGCCAGTCGCCGACCCCGCCGGCAAACACCATCGTTCCCAACGCCAGCACCACCAGCGTAAGGATGCCGGCGATGTAGGCGCGCGGGATCGTGCGCTTGGGATCCTTGGCTTCTTCGGCCGCCATCGCCGCGCCCTCGATCGCCAGAAAGAACCAGATCGCAAACGGAATCGCAGCGAAGATGCCGGAGATCGCCGCCGGGCCGAAATCGTTGCTGCCGGCCCAACCGTTGGCGGCGAAGCGCGCAACGCTGAAACCCGGCGCCACCACACCCATGAACACCAGCAGTTCGATCACCGCCAGCAAGGTCACGATCAGTTCGAAGGTGGCGGCGATCGCCACCCCGACGATGTTCAAGCTCATGAAGATCGCATACGCGCCGATCGCGGCGATGCGCGGGTCCAGGGTCGGAAACTGCACGTTGAGATAGGCGCCGATCGCCATCGCAATGGCCGGCGGCGCGAACACGAACTCGATCAGCGTGGCCAGGCCCGCCAGCATGCCGCCATAGGTGCCGAACGCGCGCAGGCTGTAGGCGAACGGCCCACCGGCGTTCGGGATGGCCGTGGTCAACTCGGTGAAGCTGAAGATGAAGCAGGTGTACATCACCGCCACCAGCACGGTGGTCACCAGAAATCCCAGGGTGCCGGCGGTGCCCCAGCCGTAGCTCCAACCGAAATACTCGCCGGAAATCACCAGTCCCACGGCGATCCCCCACAGTTGCCAGGTGCCCAGTGTGGGTTTGAGTTGCTCGTTGCGCATGTCGCACATCTCCTGCGGTCGGGGGAGGGGAGATGAAGCACGTCCGACGCCGCAGCGGTGGACCAACCGTCTGGCTCGATCGCTCGTTACGTAAAGTGGCGAGGATCGAAGATCGACGGTCGTCCCGGTTATACCCCAAAGCCCCGCGTCCAACACAGGCACAGCGGGTAGGCCGCAGAGAACAGGCCGCCACGCTAACGCAGCCTGTGCCCGCTGTTTCATTTCGCTACCCAACAGCCCTATTTGTTGCGCTCAAGCACCAGCAACGGATCGATGCGCACATCGAACCAATTCATCCCCCAATGCAGATGCGGCCCGGTCGCGCGCCCGGTGGCGCCCACGGCGGCAATCACCTGACCCTGCTCCACGCGATCGCCCACCTTCACGTCGATGCGTGAGAGGTGCAGAAAGTTGGAGCTCACCCCGAAGCCATGGTCCAGCAGCACCGTACCGCCGGTCAGATACAGATCCGGCGCGGCGAAGGTGACCACGCCGGCGGCCGGCGCCTTGACCGGCGTGCCGGTGGGTACCGCGATATCCATGCCCGAATGACCGGCGCCGGGCTGGCCGTTGTAGACGCGCGCATTGCCGAAGCGCCCGCTGATGCGGCCCTGCACCGGCCAGATGAAGGGCTGCGCGAAATCGGTGCGCGCATCGTCGCGATCGCGTGCAGCGGTGACCTGCGCCTGTTCGCGCTTGATCCGCTCGGCGATCGCCGCAGGCGGGTTGACGGTCTTGGGCGGCACGCCGTTGACGCGTTCCACCGGCCAATCGCGCGGCGTCACTGCGATGCTGGCGGTCTCCTTGCCGCCATCGGGCCGGGTGATCTGCACCTGTAATGGGCCGGTGGCATCGCGGCCGATACCGAACACCACGCTGCCATAGCCGCTCACCCGCAGCGTACGGCCGGCGTACTGCACCTGGCTGCCCGCAGGCACCTTGCCGATCACCATCGCGCCTTGCGAGGCGCTTTGCGGAAACACCACCTCCGCAGCGCTCGCAGATTGCGCAGCGGCATCACCCACAGCAAATGCGAGAGGCGCCAGCGCAAGCCAGGCGCCAAGCAGGGCTGCGCGCATCAGCGGTCGAAGGTCAGGCGCTGACCGGCGGCACTGCCGACCAATTGTTCGCCATCCCACACCTGCTGGCCGTTGACCCAGGTCGCGGCGATGCGCGAGCGGAAGGTGGTGCCTTCGAACGGCGACCAGCCGCACTTGGACAGCACCTGCTCGCGCTTCACGGTGAACGGGGTGTTGTCGATCATCACCAGATCGGCGAAATAGCCTTCGCGCAGAAAACCGCGCTCTTCCACATCGAACAGCTGCGCCGGCGCATGCGCGAACTTCTGCACGATGCGGGTGATCGGCAGCTTGCCTTCATGCACCAGCTCCAGCGCGGCGACCAGCGCGTACTGCACCAACGGCAGGCCCGACGGCGCCTGTGCGTAGGGCTTTTGCTTCTCTTCCCAGGTATGCGGGGCGTGGTCGGTGGCGAGCACGTCGATGACGTCTTCGGCCAGCGCCTGGATCAGCGCCAGGCGGTCGTCGGCGTCCTTGATCGCGGGGTTGCACTTGATCAGGTTGCCCAGCCGCGCGTAATCGCTGCGGTCGAAGCGCAAGAAGTGGATGCAGGTCTCGGCGGTGATGCGCTTGCGCACTTTGCCGTCGGCGTCGACCAGCGGGCCGGCCTCGAACAGCGCCAGCTCGTCGGCGGTGGAGATATGCAGCACGTGCAGGCGGGTGTTGTGCTTGCGCGCCAACGACACCGCCAGCTGCGAAGACTTCAGGCACGCCTCGCGCGAGCGGATGTCCGGATGCATCTCCGGGGTCAGCGCATCGCCGTACTTTTCCTTGAACTGCGCCAGCGTCGCATCGATGGTCGGGGTGTCTTCGCAGTGGGTGATGATTGGCGTGGGCGCGTCGCGGAAGATCGCATCCAGCGTTTCGGGGTTGTCGACCAGCATGTTGCCGGTGGAGGCGCCCATGAACACCTTGATGCCCGGCGCGGTCTTGGGATCCAGCGTCTGGATCGCGGCCAGGTTGTCGTTGCTGGCACCCATGTAGAAGCCGTAATTAGCCCAGGCGCGCCCGGCCGCAGCGTCGTACTTGGACTGCAGCGCAGCTGCATCCAGGGTCGGCGGATTGGTGTTGGGCATGTCCATGAAGCTGGTCAGGCCGCCAGCCACGGCAGCGCCGGATTCGGTGGCGATATCGCCCTTGTGGGTCAGCCCCGGCTCGCGGAAGTGCACCTGGTCGTCGATCATGCCCGGCAGCACCCAGCGCCCGGCCGCGTCCACCACCGTATCGCCTGCAGCCGGAGTGATCTTGTCGGCGATCTTGGCGATGCGGCCACCCTCGATCAGGAGGTCGGCATCGAACTCCTTGCCTTCATTGACCAGGCGGGCATTGACGATGACGGTTCGGCTCATGGGTGGGGTCCTTTGCAGCGGCAGGAGGTGGAAGAGGGCGAGGACGCGTCGGGGACGGGATCGAACCCGCCCGGATGGAAAGGATGGCAACGGCCCAGCCGGCGTGCAGCCAGCCAGCAGCCGCGAAGCGGGCCGAAGCGGCCGATCGCGGTCATTGCATACTCCGAGCAACTGGGCGCAAACCGGCAGCGCGGCCCTAACAGAGGGCTAATGAATATTTTGTAGAAGCGCAGCAGCGCGATGAGCAGGCGTGAGATCACTTGCCAATGATATGCCACTTGGACTAATGGGTGGTTGCCGGGGGTCCTTGGGGTAAGCTATAAAGGCCCGCTTTCCCGGGCCCCGGGGGAACCAAGGATGAGCGTTTCGTGGCTGCTAAAAAAACTGCAAACAAGGCCGTAGAGGCCGCCAAGAAGTCCGCCAAACCCGTTGCGAAGAAAGCGGCGGCGCCTGCCGCTGCAAAACCGGCTGCCAAGCAGGCGACGCCGGCCACCAAGCAACCTGTTGCCAAGAAGGCAGCTGTGACTAAGGCCGCTGCCAAGCCGGCGCCGGCCTCCAAGGCCACAGTGCCCCAGCCCGCGGTTGTCAAACCTGTAAAACCGGCCGCCAAGAGTGCTGCCAAGCCGGCGGCAAACAAGGCAGCTCCGGCTGCCGCCAAACCGGCCGCCACGCCGGTGGCGCCCAAGTCCGTACCGAAGCCGGCTGCCAAGCCGACTCCGGCCAAGTCAGTCCCGGTCAAGGCTGAAAAGCCCGCGCCCGCACCGGCCCCCAAGGCCGTCCCTGCGAAGCCGGCAAAGCCTGCGACCCCGTCAGTTAAGAATCCCGTGCCCGTTTCGAAATCTTCAGCAAAAACACCAACCAAAACCGAAGCCCCCGCCAAGCCCGCCGCGACCCGTCCGGTCGGTAAGGTGGCCGTGGCCGTGACTGCCAAGTCGTCCAGCCCGACGCCCAAGACCAAGTACAAGGTGGTCGACTACAAGATCGACGAGACCACCGGTCGCCCGATCCTGCCGCAGGGCTACAAGCCTGCCGCGGACGAGGAGTACATGAGCAAGCTGCAGCAGGAGTACTTCCGTCAGCGTCTGCAGCGGTGGCGCAACGAGATGGTCGAGGAATCCAAGCAGACCATCGAGAACCTGCGCGAAGAAGTGCGCGATATCGGCGACGAAGCCGAGCGTGCCACCCGCGAGACCGAGAACTCGCTGGAACTGCGCGCCCGCGACCGTGCCCGCAAGCTGATCTCCAAGATCGACAGCACGCTCAAGCGTCTGGAAGACGGCGACTACGGCTATTGCGTGGACACCGGCGAAGAGATCGGGCTGGACCGCCTGGAAGCGCGTCTGACCGCCGAGCGCACCATCGACGCGCAAGAGCGTTGGGAGCATCTGCAGAAGCAGCAGGGCGATTGATCCTTAAGATTGATCGTTCAGCAAGCGTCGAAGCTTCATTGGTCGACTGAAAAAACCCCGCCATGTGCGGGGTTTTTGATGCGGCAAGGGAACAGGGATGCCGGCTGCGTTCGCTACCGGCATCTCGCCATTGCGCACATCACTGCAGGTCGCGCAGATCCAGCTTGCGTAGCTTCGGCGCCTTCCAGGCGGTAGTCGCAACCACGCCCAGGGTCACGCAGCCGCCGATCACCACCGCCGGCACCAGGCCGACCAGGCGCGCCATCACCCCGTCGTAAAACGCGCCCAGCTCGTTGGACGAGCCGATGAAGATGCCGTTGATCGACGACACCCGGCCGCGCATCGCATCGGGCGTGGCCAGTTGCAGGATGGTCTGACGCACCACCACCGAGACGCCGTCGCACATGCCGTAGACCAGCAGAATCGCCGCCGACAGCCAGAAATGCCGCGACAGGCCGAACGCGATCGTGCACAACCCGAAACCGGCCACCGACAGCATCAGGATGCGCCCGGCATTGCGCTGCAGCGGGTGCCGCGCCAACCACACGCCGACCACGATCGAGCCCAGTGCCGGTGCACCACGCAGGATGCCCAGGCCCTCCGGACCGTAGTGCAGAATGTCGTGGATGAAGGCGGGCAGCATCGACACTGCGCCACCCAGCAGCACCGAAAACATGTCCAGCGCCATCGCGCCCAGCATGATCTGGTTGGACAGCACGAATTGCGCACCTTCGGCGATGCTGCGAAAGATCGGCGCGCGCGGGCCCTCGTTGACCGGCTCGCTGACGCGCAATAGCGCCAGCGCCAGGATCGCCACCAACGCCACACTCGCCGCAACGCCATAAGCCAGGCCCTTGCCGCCCCAGCCGACCAGCATGCCGCCCAGTGCCGGGCCGATGACCATGCCGGCCTGGAAGGTGACGCTGCCGATGCTGGCGCCGCGCGCGAAGGCTTCGCGTGGCAACGCGCGCGCGAACAAGGCGTTGTAGACCGGCGACAGGAACGAGCGTGCTGCACCGGTCAGTGCGATGGCCGCATAGATCGGCCACACGCCTGGTACCGGCAGCCAGCCATGCGTGATCGCCAACAGCAGCAGCGCAGTGGCGACCAGACCCAGCACTGCGACCATGCCCAGACGGCGGCGCGGCAGGTGATCGACCAGATAGCCGGCAAACGGCGCGATGCAGAAGAACGGCAGGATCTCCGCCAGCCCGATCAGCCCGAGCGAGAGCGGATTGCGGGTGATCTCGTAGATATGCCAACCGACCGTGACCGCGACGATCTGGTACGACAGCATCGCCGCCACACGATACAGCAGCACCAGGCCGAAGCCGGGGTAGGCGAACAGCGTGCGCAGCGAGGCGGCGGGCGAGGGAGGCGTGGGCGTGCTCACTGCTGGGCGCGGGCGGTGTCGCGGATGAAGGCCAGCATCGCCGCCACACCGTTGCTGCGGGTCGGCGACAGGTGCTTGGCCAGGCCAATGCCGGCGATATAGTCCGGCTCGGTGGCGATGATTTCCTGCGCACTACGCCCCGAGTACACGCGCAAGGCGAGATAGATCAGCCCGGAGACGATCGCTGAATCGCTGACGGCGTGGAAGTCCAGCCGCTCGGCGTTGCCCTCCGGCACGATCCACACCATCGACTGGCAGCCATGCAGGCGGTGTTCTTCGGTCTTCCACTGTTCCGGGAAGGTGGGCAGCTTGCGGCCCAGGTCGATCAGGTACTGGTAGCGCTCGGACCAGTCGCTGAAGAAGGAAAATTCCTCGGCGATGGCGGCCTGCGCTTCGACGGCGGTGGGTTCTAGCGGGAACGGGGTGGTGGTCATCAAAAATCCAGAATCGGTCGGTGATAGCGCTGCCGGCGGCACCGCGATGGTGCCCCTGTCCTGTCGCGGCGGGAAGGAGCGGTCTGCGCGCCACTGGCGCGCGTGCCTTGGAGCGCCCGCGCCGCCAGCGCGAGCCGGGGCGCGGGGGTTGGGGTGAGGGTACGGGCGAAGCCTCGCTGGAATTCAATGCGGGTGACTTCGCTCTTACCTCAAAAAACGGTGCATGTGGCTTCGCCCGTACCCTCATCCGGCGCTACGCGCCACCTTCTCCCGACGGGAGAAGGGGAGAGTCATGCGCGCTTCCAGCGTACGCCCTGCGGGGTGTCTTCCAGCACGATGCCTTCGTCGGCCAGTTGCTTGCGGATGGCGTCGGCGCGGGCGAAATCCTTGGCTTTCTTTGCGGCATTGCGCTCTTCGACCAGCGTGGTGATGCGCGCATCGTCGCCTGCATCGGTGCCCCTCGAGAACCAGGCCGCCGGGTCTTGCTGCAGCAAGCCTAGCGCCAGACCTGCGCCAAGCAGATCGGATTTGGCTCGGCGCAGCGCCGCAAGATGCTCGCCGCTTCGCTCGCTGTCCGGCCCGCCCGCTGGCGAGAAATCATGCAGTGCCCGGCTGGCCTCCTTTGCAAGCTTCGCCAATGCTGCAAGCGCCAGCGGCGTATTGAGGTCATCGTCCAGCGCAGATTCCACATCGCCAGGAATCGTGGTCGGCTGCGTGGGGCCGACGCCCGCATCGGTTTCGACGGCTGCCAGATCGCGCAACGTGCCATACAACCGGTCCAGCGTGTTCTTGGCCTGCTCGATCAAGCCATCCGACCAATCCAGCGGCTGCCGGTAATGCGCGCTCAGCAGGGCGTAGCGCAGCGCTTCGGGCGGGTGCCTGGCGATCAGGTCGTGCACGGTTTCGATGTTGCCCAGCGACTTGCTCATCTTGGCGCCGCTGAAATTGAGCATGCCGTTGTGCAGCCAGAACCGCGCAAAGGTCGCCCCGCCATGCGCGCACTCGCTCTGCGCGATCTCGTTCTCGTGATGCGGGAACTGCAGGTCCACGCCGCCGGCATGGATGTCGATGGTCGGGCCCAGGTGCGCGGCGGCCATTGCCGAGCATTCGATATGCCAGCCCGGGCGGCCACGGCCCCAGGGCGAGTCCCAGCCGGGCAGCTCGTCGCTGGAGGGCTTCCACAGCACGAAATCGCCCGGGTCGCGCTTGTAGGGCGCCACGTCCACGCGCGCGCCGGCCAGCATCTCGTCCGGATCGCGGCGCGAGAGCTTGCCGTAGTGTTCGAAGCTGGCCACCGCGAACAGCACATGGCCTTCGGCGGCGTAGGCGTGTCCGTTGGCGATCAGTTGTTCGATCATCGCCACGATCTGCGGAATATGCGCGGTGGCTGCCGGTTCGATATCCGGCGGCACCACGCCGAGCGCGGCCATGTCCTGGCGGTAGATCGCAGCGAAGCGGTCGGTGATGGTCGAGATCGGCACGCCCTGCGCCTGGGCGGCGGCGTTGATCTTGTCGTCCACGTCGGTGATGTTGCGTGCGTAGCGCAGCGCCCCATAGCGGCGCCGCAGCAGCGCGGCAAGCACATCGAACACCACCGGGCCGCGGGCGTTGCCGATATGCGCGTAGTTGTAGACGGTGGGGCCGCACACATACAGGGTGGGGCTGGTGGGATCGAGCGGCGCGAACGGCTCGACCCGCCGCGTCAGGTTGTTGTGCAGGCGCAGGCTCATCGGCATCTGGAAAAGGGTAACTGCACGATTCTAGCCGGTCGCGGCGGCTAGGCGAACCAAACCCTCCGGCGATGGCATGTCACGGCCAGCACTCGCAATCGGATGGGTTGCGTTCAGCCCCGGAGATCGCAAGCTCCATACACTTACGTACTGCCTGGCGACGCCTTCTCTGGTACTGATGCGACCTTCCCTGTTCTTCATGCTGCTGTGTGTGTTTGCCTGGCAGGCACTGGCGGCGCATGCGGCAGAGCCTGACCCCAAGAACCGGGTCGTGGTGATCGAGAACGTGAAGCTGGACTATGCGCAGGTTCTCAACGTGGAGCCGGTCTACCAGACCTTGCGCGCCACCCGCATCGAAGAACAGTGCGAAGCCGAGCAGATTGCGCCGGCCGCCGCCGCGCCTGCGGTAGACGACGAGGGCCGGATCAACCGGATGGTCGATTCGGTCAAGGAGATGTTCTCGCGTCGCCCCGAACTGCCGTCTGCACCGGTGGCGGTGCCGCCGACCAGCACGCGACGCAATTGCCGGGTAGTGGAAGTGCCGCGCGAGTTCCGGCGGCCGATCGCCTTCGATGTGGATTACGTCTACAAGGGCACCAAGTACCGTTCGCGGCTGCCGGAAGATCCGGGCAACCGGCTGCGCATCCGTGTGTCGGTCACCCCCTACATCCCCGACGCCATCGTCGCGCCGCCGCGATGAGCTGCGCAGCGGTTGCGCCGTACCCGCATGCATGCGAGGATTCGCGCCCTATGCATGCAAACGCCTTTCAGCACGACACCAGCGCCGCCCGGATGGCCTCCGGCATGACGTCGCGTGCCCGCCGACCGGAATCCCACATTTTCGCTGGGTAACCGGAGCGTTTGGCTGTTCCGCTGTTGAAAACCCAGCTTTGAGGCTGGGTTTTTTCGTTTTGACGTCACAAAAGTTTCAACCGCAAGAAACGCGCATGTCGCGCACCCCGTCGCTCCTGGCGGACCACGCAGCAGAAGCACGCAGCACAAGGATCGATCGATGTCACTGAAGCACTTCTTGAACACCCAGGACTGGAGCCGCGCCGAACTGGACGCGCTGTTGACCCAGGCCGCGTTGTTCAAACGCAACAAGCTGGGAAGCGAGCTGAAGGGCAAGTCGATCGCGCTGGTGTTCTTCAACCCGTCCATGCGCACGCGGACCAGCTTCGAGCTGGGCGCGTTCCAGCTGGGCGGGCATGCGGTGGTGCTGCAGCCGGGCAAGGATGCCTGGCCGATCGAGTTCAATCTGGGCACGGTCATGGACGGCGACACCGAAGAGCACATCGCCGAAGTGGCGCGCGTGCTGGGCCGTTATGTCGACCTGATCGGCGTGCGCGCGTTCCCGAAGTTCGTCGACTGGTCCAAGGACCGCGAGGATCAGGTGCTCAGCAGCTTCGCCAGGTATTCGCCGGTACCGGTGATCAACATGGAGACGATCACCCACCCGTGCCAGGAGCTGGCGCACGCGCTGGCCTTGCAGGAACATTTCGGCACCCAGGATCTGCGCGGCAAGAAGTACGTGCTGACCTGGACCTATCACCCCAAGCCGTTGAACACCGCAGTGGCCAACTCGGCCCTGACCATCGCCACCCGCATGGGCATGGACGTGACCCTGTTGTGCCCGACGCCGGACTACATCCTGGACCCGCGTTACATGGACTGGGCGGCGCAGAACGTGGCCGAAAGCGGTGGCTCGCTGCAGGTGAGCCATGACATCGACAGCGCCTATGCCGGTGCCGACGTGGTGTATGCCAAGAGCTGGGGCGCACTGCCGTTCTTCGGTAACTGGGAGCCGGAAAAACCGATCCGCGACCAGTACCAGCACTTCATCGTCGACGAACGCAAGATGGCGCTGACCAACAACGGCGTGTTCTCGCACTGCCTGCCGCTGCGTCGCAACGTCAAGGCCACCGACGCGGTGATGGATTCGCCCAACTGCATCGCCATCGACGAGGCCGAGAACCGCCTGCATGTGCAGAAGGCGATCATGGCGGCGCTGGTCGGCCAAGGCCGGGCATGAGCGGCCACACCCATCACTACACCGCGCAGGTCACCTGGACCGGCGATCGCGGCGAGGGCACTGGGAGCTACCGCGGCTATGGCCGCGAGCACAAGATCGCCATCGCCGGCAAGCCGACGCTGGCCGGTTCGGCCGACCCGGCGTTCCGCGGCGACGCCTCGCGGCACAACCCCGAGGATCTGCTCGTGGCATCGCTCTCGGCCTGCCACATGCTGTGGTATCTGCATCTGGCCGCCGAGGCCGGCGTGGTGGTGCGCGGCTACGTCGACGAGGCCGGCGGCACGATGCTGACCGACGCCGGCGGCGGCCAGTTCGGCGAGGTGGTGCTGCATCCGGTCGTCACGATTTCCGCCGGTGATCCGGCGGCCGCGGAGGCGCTGCACCATGCCGCGCATGCGGCCTGTTTCATCGCCCGTTCGGTCAACTTCCCGGTGCGCTGCGAGCCGCGCGTCGTGGTTGTCGAGTAGGTTCCCTTTTCTACCTTCCCCCCCAGGATCTTCGTCATGAGCAGCAAAGATATCGTCCTCGCCTTCTCCGGCGGCCTCGACACCAGCTTCTGCATTCCGTATCTGCAGGCGCAGGGCTATGCGGTGCACACCGTGTTCGCCGATACCGGCGGGGTGGATGCCGATGAACGTGATTTCATCGAAAAGCGCGCGGCCGAACTCGGTGCCGCCAGCCATGTCACCGTCGATGGTGGTCCGGCGATCTGGAAAGGCTTCGTCAAGCCGTTCGTGTGGGCGGGCGAGGGCTATCAGGGCCAGTATCCGTTGCTGGTGTCCGACCGTTATCTGATCGTCGACGCCGCGCTCAAGCGCGCCGAGGAACTGGGCACGCGGATCATTGCGCACGGTTGCACCGGCATGGGTAACGATCAGGTGCGTTTCGACCTGGCAGTCAAGGCACTGGGCGATTACCAGATCGTGGCGCCGATCCGCGAGATCCAGAAAGAGCACACCCAGACCCGCGCCTACGAGCAGAAGTATCTGGAAGAGCGCGGCTTCGGCGTGCGCGCCAAGCAGCAGGCCTACACCATCAACGAGAACCTGCTCGGGCTGACCATGTCCGGCGGCGAGATCGACCGTTGGGAAGCGCCGGGCGAAGGTGCGCGTGGCTGGTGTGCGCCGCGCAGCGAGTGGCCGGCCGAAGCGCTGACCGTCACCCTGACGTTTGTCGAAGGCGAGGCCGTTGAACTCAACGGTAAGGCGCTGCCGGGCGAGCAGATCCTGGCCCAGCTCAACAAGCTGTTTGCGCCCTACGGCGTGGGCCGTGGCGTGTATACCGGCGACACCGTGATCGGTTTGAAGGGCCGCATCGTCTTCGAAGCGCCCGGTCTGATCTCGCTGCTGACCGCGCACCGCGCGCTGGAAGATGCGGTGCTGACCAAACAGCAGAACCGCTTCAAGCCGGATGTGGCGCGCAAGTGGGTGGAGCTGGTGTACGAAGGCTTCTATCACGACCCGCTCAAGACCGACATCGAGGCGTTCTTGCAGTCCTCGCAGTCCAAGGTCAACGGCGAAGTCACGCTGGAAACCCGCGGCGGCCGCGTCGATGCGGTGGCCGTGCGCTCGCCGCATCTGCTCAACACCAAGGGCGCGACGTATGCGCAGTCGGCCGACTGGGGCGTGGAAGAAGCCGAGGGCTTCATCAAGCTGTTCGGGATGAGCTCGACGCTGTACGCCCAGGTGAATCGCTGAGGATTTAAAGCCCCTCTCCCTGCGGGAGAGGGGTTGGGGTGAGGGTACGGGCGAAGCCTCGTGCAATGAACAGCGCGAGAGCTTCGCTCATACCGTCATCCGCCCGCTGGGATTTCTGGCTTTACCATGCTTCGCCCGTACCCTCATCCGCCCCTTCGGGGCACCTTCTCCCGAAGGGAGAAGGGTTGGCTTGGATGAGATTCATGAGTCGTTTGCGCACCTCGGTGCTTTGCACATTTTCATCCAGCCTCTGCTTCGGACCCTTGACCGAACCGATATGACCGATCTACTCGCATCCACCCTCAAACACCTGGAAACGCTGGTGTCCTTCGACACCCGCAATCCGCCGCGTGCGATCGCTGCCGAGGGCGGTATCTTCGATTACCTGCGTGCGCAGCTGCCCGGTTTCCAGGTCGAGGTGATCGACCACGGTGCCGGCGCGGTGAGCCTGTATGCGGTACGTGGAAAGCCCAACTACCTCTTCAACGTGCATCTGGACACGGTGCCGGATTCGCCGCACTGGAGTGCCGATCCGCACGTGATGCGGCGTACCGACGATCGTGTGATCGGGCTGGGTGTCTGCGATATCAAAGGTGCGGCGGCGGCGCTGGTCGCGGCGGCCAATGCCGGGCAGGGCGATGCGGCGTTTCTGTTTTCCTCCGACGAGGAAGCCAACGACCCGCGCTGCATCGCCGCGTTTCTGGCGCGTGGATTGCCGTATGAAGCGGTGCTGGTGGCCGAGCCGACCATGAGCGAGGCCGTGCTGGCGCATCGCGGGATCAGCTCGGTGCTGATGCGCTTTGCCGGGCGTGCCGGGCATGCGTCGGGCAAGCAGGATCCGTCGGCAAGTGCCTTGCATCAGGCGATGCGCTGGGGTGGCAGGGCGCTGGATCATGTCGAGTCGCTGGCGCATGCGCGCTTCGGTGGCTTGACCGGTTTGCGCTTCAACATCGGTCGCGTCGATGGCGGCATCAAGGCCAACATGATCGCGCCGGCGGCCGAGGTGCGGTTCGGCTTTCGTCCGCTGCCGTCGATGGATGTGGATGGATTGCTGGCCACCTTCGCCGGATTTGCCGAGCCGGCTGCAGCGCAGTTCGAAGAAACCTTTCGCGGGCCGAGCCTGCCGTCCGGGGATGTCGCGCGTGCAGAAGAACGCCGCCTGGCCGCGCGCGATGTGGCCGATGCGCTGGATCTGCCGATCGGCAACGCGGTGGATTTCTGGACCGAGGCCTCGCTGTTTTCCGCTGGCGGTTACACCGCGTTGGTGTACGGCCCCGGCGACATCGCACAGGCACACACCGCCGACGAATTCGTGACGCTTGCGCAGTTGCAGCGTTATGCCGAGTCGGTCCACCGCATCATCAACGGCGCACACTGACCGCTTTCACTTACGGCTCGTACTAAAAGCCGCATTCCGCGCCTGGCGCGGCCATTCCTCTCTTCGATCACGGCAATGTCCCTTTCCGCACAGCCCCACAAACAGACCCGCCAGACCATCGTGCGCCTGCTTTCGAGCATGGCCAGCGCCAAGGAAATCAGCCAGTACCTCAAGCGTTTCTCGCAGCTGGATGCCAAACGCTTTGCGGTGGTCAAGGTGGGCGGGGCGGTGCTGCGCGACGACCTGGACGCGCTGACCTCGTCGCTGTCGTTCCTGCAGGAAGTGGGGCTGACCCCGATCGTGCTGCATGGCGCCGGCCCGCAGCTGGATGCAGAGTTGTCTGCGGCCGGCATCGAGAAGCGCACGGTCAACGGCCTGCGGGTGACTTCGCCGGAAGCCCTGGCGATCGTGCGCAAGGTGTTCCAGGCCTCCAACCTCAAGCTGGTCGAAGCGCTGCAGCAGAATGGCGCGCGTGCGACCTCGATCACCGGTGGGGTGTTCGAAGCGCAGTATCTGGATCGCGACACCTACGGCCTGGTCGGTGAGGTCAAGGCGGTGAACCTGGCGCCGATCGAAGCCAGCCTGCAGGCCGGCTCGATCCCGGTGATCACCAGCCTGGGCGAGACGCCGAGCGGGCAGATCCTCAACGTCAACGCGGATTTTGCCGCCAACGAACTGGTGCAGGAACTGCAGCCGTACAAGATCATCTTCCTCACCGGCACCGGTGGCTTGCTGGATCCCGACGGCAAGGTGATCGATTCGATCAACCTGTCCACCGAGTTCGATCATCTGATGCAGCAGCCGTGGATCAATGGCGGGATGCGGGTCAAGATCGAGCAGATCAAGGATCTGCTCGATCGTCTGCCGCTGGAATCGTCGGTGTCGATCACCCGGCCGGCAGATCTGGCCAAGGAGCTGTTCACGCACAAGGGCTCGGGTACGCTGGTGCGGCGTGGCGAGCGCGTGCTGCGCGCGACCTCGTGGGACCAACTGGATCTGCCGCGACTCACCTCGCTGATCGAATCCAGCTTCGGCCGCACGCTGGTGCCCGAGTACTTCAGCAACACCAGGTTGCTGCGCGCCTATGTGAGCGAGAACTACCGCGCCGCGGTGATCCTCACCGACGAGGGCATGCTGGGTGCAAGCGCGCTGATCTATCTGGACAAGTTCGCCGTGCTCGACGATGCGCAAGGCGAGGGCCTGGGCCGCGCGGTATGGAATGTGATGCGCGAAGAAACCCCACAGCTGTTCTGGCGCTCGCGTCACAACAACCAGGTCAATATTTTCTATTACGCCGAGTCTGACGGCTGCATCAAGCAGGAAAAGTGGAAGGTGTTCTGGTACGGGCTGGAAAACTTCGAGCAGATCCAGCATTGCGTGGCGCATTGCGCGACGCGTCAGCCGACGCTGCTGGGCTGAGCACGATGGCGTCCATCCCCTTGCCACCGCGCTGGCGCGAGCTACCTACGCTAAGCGGGCAACACGTCACATTGGAACCGCTGCAAGCTGCGCATGCCGATGGGCTGCGTGATGCGCTGGGCGACGGTGCGTTGTCGCGGCTGTGGTACACCGGCGTGCCACAGCCGGCGCAGGTGGACGACTACGTGGGCGCGGCGTTGGCTGCGCAGGCCGATGGGCTGGTGCTGCCTTACGTGGTGCGCGATGCGGCCGGTGAGATCGTCGGCTGCACGCGCTATTACGGGCTGGATGCGACCGTGCCCAGGCTGTCGATCGGCTACACCTGGTACGCACCGCGCGTGCAGCGCAGCGGCGTCAATACCGACACCAAGCTGCTGCTGTTGCAGCATGCCTTCGAAACGCTGGGCTGTTTGAGCGTGGTCTTCGAAACCAGCTGGTTCAATCACACCTCGCGCGCGGCGATCGCGCGGCTCGGGGCCAAGCAGGACGGCGTGCTGCGCAATCACACCCGCCATGCCGACGGCACACCGCGCGATACCGTGGTGTTCTCCATCATCGATACGGAATGGGCCGGGGTGAAACGCCACCTGCAGTTCCGCCTGGAAGCAAACGCATGACTGTTCAAACAACGACCATCGGCATTGTCGGCGCCCGCGGGCATACCGGTTCGGAATTGATCAAGCTGGTGACGGCCCATCCGCACCTGCAGCTGGTGTTAGTGTCCTCGCGCGAGTTGGCCGGGCAACCTGTGGCCGACCACAACGATGCGTATCAAGGTGAGTTGCGTTACGAGAGCCTGGATGCCGATGCGGTGGCCGCCAAGGCCGCCGATGTGGTGATCCTGGCGCTGCCCAACGGCAAGGCCGAACCGTTCGTGGCGGCGATCGATGCGGCCAGACCGCAGACGCTGTTGATCGATCTGTCGGCCGATTACCGCTTCGATCCGGCCTGGTACTACGGGCTGCCGGAGCTGACGCGCGGAAAGTACACCGGGCAGAAGCGCATCAGCAACCCGGGCTGCTATGCCACCGCGATGCAGCTGACGATCGCACCATTGCTCGATCAGCTGGCAGGGCCCCCACAATGCTTTGGCGTCTCCGGCTATTCCGGCGCAGGTACCACGCCCTCGGACAAGAACAACCCCGAGCTGCTGTCCGATAACCTGATGCCGTATGCGCTGACCAACCACATGCACGAGCGCGAGGTCTCTGCGCAGCTCGGCGTGCCGGTGGAGTTCATGCCGCATGTGGCGCCGCATTTCCGCGGCATCACCATGACCGTCAACCTGTGGCTGCAGCAAGCGCTGACGCGCGAGCAGATCCAGGCGCGCTACACGCAGCGTTATGCCGACGAGCCGCTGATCGAGATCGTCGACGAGGCGCCGTGGGTCAGCCGCATCGCCGGCAAACACGGCGTGCAGATCGGTGGCGTGACGCTGGCGCCGGGCAACAAGCGCGTGGTGGTGGTGGCAACGCTGGACAACCTGCTCAAGGGCGCGGCCACGCAGGCGATGCAGAATCTCAACCTGGCATTTGGCTGGGACGAATTGACTGCGATTCGTTGATGCGAGTCCCTCGCAAGAGCCCGCACATCCATGTGCGGGGATTCAAAGATGCGAGTCCCTCGCAGAAGCCCGCATATCCATGTGCGGGGATTCAACTGGACGACTTACTCGAGACGCTTTCCGATGACCAATCTGTTGTGGCAAAAACCCGGTGTGGCAGTGGACGCCGAGATCCAGCGCTTCCTGGCCGGCGACGACGTCATCCTGGACCGCGAGTTTTTCCTGTACGACATCGCTGCTAGCAAGGCGCATGCCCAGGGGCTGCAGCACATCGGGATCCTGTCGCTGCAGGAACTGGGCGGGCTGAGCGAGCAGCTGGATCTGCTGGCAGCCGATTTCCGCAGCGGTGCGTTCGTGCTCGATGCGCAATACGAAGATTGCCATTCGGCGATCGAGGCGCGCCTGACCGAGCGCCTGGGCGATGCCGGCCGCAAGATCCACACCGGGCGCAGCCGTAACGACCAGATCCTGGTGGCCACGCGTCTGTGGTTGAAAGACAAGCTGCAGCGCGTGGCCGAGCTCAGCGCGGACATCGCCAAGGTGGCGCTGGATCGGGCGCAGGCCGAAGCCGAATTGCCGGTGCCCGGCTATACGCACATCCAGCGTGCGGTGGTGTCCTCGGCCGGCATGTGGTGGGCAGGCTGGGCCGAAGCCTTTATCGATAACGCGGTGCGCGCCACCGACACCTTGCGTCTGGTGGACAGCAATCCGCTCGGCACCGCGGCCGGTTACGGCGTCAACCTGCCGCTGGACCGTGCGCATACCACCGCCGAGCTCGGCTTTGCGCGTCTGCAGGTGTCGCCGATCTACGCGCAACTCTCGCGCGGCAAGTACGAACTGGCCGCGCTCGAAGCCCTCGGTAGCGCAACGCTGGATCTGCGCCGGATCGCCTGGGATCTGTCGTTGTTCACCAGCGGCGAATTCGCCTTTGTCGCGTTGCCGGCGCAATACACCACCGGCAGCTCGATCATGCCGAACAAGCGCAACCCCGATGTGATCGAACTGATGCGCGCCACCCATGCCAGCGTGGCAGCGGCGCGGACCGAAATCGAACAGTTGTTGTCGCTGCCTTCCGGTTATCACCGCGATCTGCAGAGCAGCAAGGGCGCGATCGTGCATGGCTTCGGGCGCGGCCTGGCCGCGCTCGAACTGCTGCCGGCGTTGCTGGCCAATCTGGAATGGCGCCCGGACAAGCTGCGTGCGGCGATCGATTCGGGCATGTACGCCACCGATGTGGCGGTGGAAGCGGCCGTGGCCGGTGTGCCGTTCCGCGAGGCCTACAAGGCGGCAGCGGAATCGTCCGACACTGCGGGGCAGGGGCGCACGCCAGAAGGCAGCCTTGCCGCACGCGTCTCGCCAGGCGCCGCCGCGGATCTGCAGCTGGATATGTTGCGTGCCCGTTGGGAGGCCCTGCGCTGATGGCCGTGATCAGCACCGAGACCGCAGAACACTATCCCTGGGGCGAAGCCTGCGAAGGCTGGCACCTGTTGCGCGACCCCAGCTTGAGTGTGCTCGAAGAACGCATGCCGCCAGGCGTTGCGGAGTCGCGTCATCGGCATAGTCGCGCACGCCATTTTTTCTATGTGCTGGCCGGCGAAGTGATGCTGCAACTGGATGGCGCGCAGCACGTGCTCGGGGTCGGGCAGGGCCTGGATGTACCGCCTGGCACCACCCATCAGATGCACAATCTGTCCGATGTCGAGGCGCGCTTTCTGGTGATCTCGGCACCGCATGGTCGCGATGATCGTGCACCCACGACAGCACGTGCGAAGGACGTCAGCTGATGACAACGCGCTATCTGGTGCTGGCGATGCGCAAGCCGGATTTTCCCGCCGATGTGGTGCAGCCACATCTGGATTTTCTCGCTGCATTGCGTGCGGCCGGGCAGCTCGAAATGACCGGTGGTTTCAGCGATCGCACCGGCGGTGCGTATGTGTTGGTCAATCTGGGCAGTCTGGAGGAGGCGCAGCAGATCGTTGCGCGCGATCCCTTGGTGCTGCGCGATGCCTCGACGCTGACCGTGTATGAGTGGAACACGCACTGAGCGTCTGACTGCCATGACACCCCCTGCCGACATGCCGTCATTATTTACCGAGCAGCCGCTGCCGCCATGGCGGCGTGCGGTGCTCAAGGTGGGCAGCAGCCTGTTGGCCGCCGATGGTGGCGGCCTGTCGCCGCGGTTCGCGTTGGGCCTGGCGCAATTCGTCTCGGCCAATCTGGCTGCCGGGCGCGAGCTGGTGATCGTCTCTTCCGGTGCGGTGGCCGCTGGCCGCGCGATCCTGCCGAAAGCTGCCGAAGCCGGTGCACCGATCGCTGCGCGTCAGGCCCTGGCCGCGCTTGGCCAGGCGCAATTGATCGCGCTGTGGCAGCGCTTTTTCGAACGTCCGGTGGCGCAGGTACTGCTCACCCACGATGACCTGCGTAACCGCCGTCGGTATCTCAATGCGCGCGCCACCCTGGGCGAGTTGTTGCGGCTGGGTGCGTTGCCGGTGATCAACGAGAACGACACCGTCTCGGTGGACGAGCTCAAGCTGGGCGACAACGACAATCTCGCTGCGATCGTGGCCGCGCTGGTCGATGCCGATGCCTTGTTCATCGCCACCGATATCGATGGCTTGTATAGCGCCGACCCGCGCAGCAATCCGTTGGCGCGTCCTCTCGATGACGTGCCCGAACTCACCGCCGAGGTACTGGCGATGGCCGGCGGCAGCGGCAGCAGTGTGGGTACCGGCGGCATGCGCACCAAGCTGGAAGCCGCCGCAAAGGCCGGTGCTGCCGGCATCGAAACCTATCTGTTCAACGGCCGCAGCAGCGAGGTGGTGCGCGGGCTTGCGCAGGATCGCCTGCGTGGCACGCGCATCCACCCCGCACGCACGCGCATCGCCGCCCGCAAATACTGGCTGCGCCACGCACCGGTGGAGCCGGGCGCGATCCTGATCGATGGCGGCGCCGCTGCGGCGCTGACCGGCAAGGGCGCATCGCTGCTACCGGGCGGTGTGGCCAGTGCACAAGGCGACTTCCGGCGCGGCGACATGGTGGAGATCCGCCTTCGCGATGCCGATGGTGAGCGCTGCCTGGCGCGCGGCGTCAGCCAGTATTCAGCAGTGGATATCCGCCGTATCGGCGGGCGCCATTCGCGCGAGATCGAAACCGTGCTCGGTTACAGCTATGGCGAGAATGTGGTGCATCGCGATGATCTGGTGTTGTTGTAGCCGGGAATGGAGAATCGGGAATGGGGAATCGCAAGAGCGTTTCTACCGAACTTTCCCCGTAGCCGATTCCGTCGCAGTAGAGTGATGTCGCGCGCTTTTACCATTCCCGATTCCCCACTCCCGACTCCCCAATGACCATCCAAACCCTCGCCCTGCAATGCCGCGATGCCGCGCAAGTGCTGTCGCAACTGTCGTCGTCTGCCAAGCAGGCCTTGCTGGAGGCGATGGCCACTGCGCTGGAACACGATGCTGCGGTGATCCTGGCGGCGAATGCGCGCGATCTGGAGGCGGCGCGCGAGAAGGGCGTTGGTGCTGCGATGCTCGATCGTCTGGCGCTGGACACAAAGCGCCTGGACGGGATTGCCGCCGCGTTGCGCGAGGTCGCGCAGTTGCCCGATCCAGTCGGGCAGATCACGCGCGAAGACGTCCGCCCCAATGGCATCGTCGTGCAGAAGGTGCGCGTGCCGCTCGGTGTGATCGCGATGATCTACGAGGCGCGCCCGAATGTGACTGCCGATGCGGCGGCGCTGTGCATCAAGGCCGGCAACGGGGTGATCCTGCGCGGCGGCTCGGAGGCGATTCACTCCAACACGGCGATTGCGCGCGCCCTGCAGCGCGCCTTGCGCGACGCCGGCGTGCCGGAAGCGGCGTTGACGCTGGTCGAGGATCTGCGCCGCGAGACCATGCTGGAGTTGCTGCAGCTCAGCGATATCGTCGATCTGGCGATTCCGCGCGGTGGCGAGGGCCTGATCCGTTTTGTTGCCGAACACGCACGGGTGCCGGTGATCAAGCATTACAAGGGCGTGTGCCATCTGTTCGTGGATGCATCCGCCGACGTGGACCTGGCCGTGCGTCTGTTGGTCGATGGCAAGGCCAGCCGACCGTCGGCCTGCAATGCGCTGGAGACCTTGCTGGTGCATGCAGACATCGCCGAGCGTTTTCTGCCGGCAGCAGCGCAAGCGTTGCGCGAACGCCATGTGGAGTTGCGTGGCGATGCGGCAACGCGTGCGCTGTTGCCCGATGTCGCGCCTGCCAGCGATGACGACTATGCCGCCGAATTCCTCGATCTGATCCTGGCGATCCGCGTGGTGCCGGATCTGGACACCGCGCTTGCGCATATTCGCCAGTACGGCTCGGACCACACCGAAGTCATCGCCACGCAGAGCACTGCCAATGCCGAACTATTCGTGCAATCGCTGCGCTCGGCCGTGGTGATGGTCAACGCGTCCTCGCGCTTCTCCGACGGCGGCGAGCTTGGCCTGGGCGCCGAAATCGGCATCTCCACCACGCGTCTGCATTCCTATGGCCCGATGGGCCTGGAAGCGCTGACCGTGGAGCGCTTTGTGGTGCGTGGCGAAGGCCAGGTGCGGCACTGATCGGCAACGGCGCAACCAAACGCAAGTCAGTTGCTGCCGAAGGCCGCAGCAGGTACTGCGCACCGCGCGCCCCGATCGCGCGCAATCCTGTCGCCATTTGTACCAGTCAACCCCGCAACCACGACCTTTGACACTCCCCCGGCAGGCCGCCGTCTGCCTACAGTCGACGACTGCCCCCCGCACTTCCGGAGTCGTCGATGCGCCGTTTTGCCGCCTGCCTGCTCGCCACCGCCATTGCTGCCACCACCGGTGGCACGATGGCACAAACCTCTCCGATGACGCCGGATATCACCGGCAAGCCGTTCGTGGCAGGCGACGCCGCCAACGACTACGTCAAACGCGAGGTGATGATCCCGATGCGCGACGGGGTCAAGCTGCATACGGTGATCGTGCTGCCCAAGGGCGCGCGCAATGCGCCGATCGTGCTCACGCGCACCCCGTACGACGCCAGCGGCCGCACCGAGCGTCTGGCCTCGCCGCATATGAAGGACCTGTTGTCTGCGGGCGATGACGTGTTCGTGGAAGGCGGCTATATCCGCGTGTTCCAGGATGTGCGCGGCAAGTACGGCTCGGAAGGCGAGTACGTGATGACGCGGCCGCTGCGTGGCGCGCTCAATCCCGGCGAGGTCGACCATGCCACCGATGCCTGGGACACCATCGATTGGCTGGTGAAAAACCTCACCGAATCCAACGGCAAGGTCGGCATGATCGGCTCGTCCTACGAAGGTTTCACCGTGGTGATGGCGCTGACCAATCCGCATCCGGCATTGAAGGTGGCCGCGCCGGAGAGCCCGATGATCGATGGCTGGATGGGCGACGACTGGTTCAATTACGGTGCGTTCCGCCAGGTCAATTTCGATTACTTCACCGGCCAGCTCAGCAAGCGCGGCAAGGGCGCCGGCATCCCGCGTCAGGGGCACGACGATTACAGCAATTTCCTGCAGGCCGGCTCGGCCGGCGACTTCGCCAAGGCCGCCGGCCTGGAGCAGCTGCCGTGGTGGCACAAGCTCACCGAACACGCCGCCTACGACAACTTCTGGCAGGAGCAGGCGCTGGACAAGGTGATGGCGCGTACCCCGTTGAAAGTGCCGACCATGTGGTTGCAGGGCCTGTGGGACCAGGAAGACATGTGGGGCGCCATCCACAGTTACGCGGCGATGGAGCCGCGCGACAAGCGCAATACGCTCAACTATCTGGTGATGGGGCCGTGGCGGCACAGCCAGGTCAATAGCGAGGCCAGTTCACTGGGCGCACTGAATTTCGACGGCGATACCGCGCGCCAGTTCCGTCGCGATGTGCTGCGTCCGTTCTTCGATCAATACCTGGTTGATGGCGCGCCCAAGGCGAGCACGCCGCCGGTGTTCATCTACAACACCGGCGAAAACCATTGGGACCGTCTGCAGGCCTGGCCGCGCAGCTGCGCCAAGGGGTGTGCCTCGACCAGCAAGCCGCTGTATCTGCAGGCCGGCGGCAAGCTGTCGTTCCAGCAGCCGGCGGCGGGGCAGCCGGGCTTTGAGGAGTACGTCTCCGACCCGGCCAAGCCGGTGCCGTTCGTGCCGCGCCCGGTGGATTTTGCCGATCGCAGCATGTGGACCACCTGGCTGGTGCAGGATCAGCGCTTCGTCGATGGCCGCCCGGATGTGCTGACCTTCGTCACCGAGCCGTTGACCGAGCCCTTGCAGATCGCCGGCGCACCGGAAGTGCATCTGCAGGCCTCCACCAGCGGCAGCGACAGCGATTGGGTGGTGAAGCTGATCGACGTGTATCCGGATGAGATGGCCTCCAACCCCAAGATGGGCGGTTACGAGCTGCCGGTGTCGCTGGCAATCTTCCGCGGCCGCTACCGCGAGAGTTTCAGCACGCCCAAGCCGCTGGCAGCCAACCAGCCGCTGGGGTTCCAGTTCGGCCTGCCGACTGCCAATCACACCTTCCAGCCCGGGCACCGGGTGATGGTGCAGGTGCAGTCCAGCCTGTTTCCGCTGTACGACCGCAACCCGCAGACCTACGTGCCCAACATCTTTTTCGCCAAGCCAGGCGATTACCGGAAAGCCACGCAGCGGGTGTACGTGAGCCCGGAGCAGCCCAGCTACATCAGTCTGCCGGTACGTTGACTGCACGGGCGCCGCGCGCAGGCGGCGCCCACACGTCTTCCAGCAGCTGCGGGCGGCAGGCCACCCAGGCGGCGGACAGTTGCACCAGCAGGCAGATGACCAGGAACGCGAACGGCGACGTCCAGCCGCCGTGGTGCGCGTGCAACCAGCCGAACAGGAACGGCCCCAGGCAGCTCACCGCATACCCCATGCCTTGCGAGAATCCGGACAACGCTGCCGACCCGGCAGCGGTGCGGCAGCGCTGATTGACCAGCACCAGCGCCAGCGGAAACGTGCTCGGGCCCAGACCCAGCAAGGTCACCCAGAGAATCGGTGCGGCCAGCGGTGCCCACCACAGCCCGGCAAACGCGACCAGATGGCAGGCCGCGCACAGCAGCACGATCGGGAAGGGATTGCGCATGCGCACCGCCAGTGCCGGCATGGTCAACGCGCCGACCATGCCCAGTGCCGCGAACAGCGCGACCATGGTGCCGCCGAACGCGGGCGAGGCGCCGGCTTCGCGCAGCAGCGTCGGCAACCAGGTGAACATCGAATAGGTGATCAGCGAGGTCATGCCGAAGGTCAGCGCCATGCTCCAGCCCAACGCTGTGCGTGCGACGCGGCCTTCTGCCTCGGTTGTCGGCGTGATCGGTGCCGGCCCGGTGGCGCGCAGGCGGCGATGGTTGGCGTACACCAACGCCCAGGCCGCAAACGCCAGCAATGCCGGCAATACCCACACCACCATCGAGCTGCGCCAGCCCAGTGCATCGGCCACCGGCACCGCCAGCAGCGCGGGCAACAAGGTGCCGACCTGCAGCACGGTGATGTACAGCGTGCTGACGCCGCCCACGCGATCGCCGAAATAGCGCTTCACCAGCGGCGGCAACACCACATTGCCCATGCCCATGCCGGCCAGCGCCACCAGCGATCCGACCAGCAGCCCGGCGGTGTCCGGCAGCAGCGGTCGCAACACCAACCCGAGGCTCGCCAATGCCATCGACAACAGCGCAGTGCGCAGTAAGCCGAAGCGGCGCAGCAACGCGGGCGTTGCGACGCCGGTGAGTGCGAACGCAGCGGTCGGCAACATGCCGATCGCACCCATGGTGGGCGCGCCGAATGCGTACTCATCTGCGATGCGTTCCAGCAGCGGCGTCAACGAGGTGACCGCCGTACGCAAGTTGAATGCAGACAACAAAATGGCAGCCAGCACCAACCCGCGGCCACGCAACTGGGCGGACGAGGAAGCACCGGCAATGACAACAGACATGACAGACCATCCGCACTGCGCGCATCGCTGCGCCAGCGCCTGAAAACACAAAACCGGCACGAGGCCGGTTTTGTGTTTTGAAACTGGTCGGGGAGACAGGATTCGAACCTGCGACCTCTACGTCCCGAACGTAGCGCTCTACCAGACTGAGCTACACCCCGAAGGAGCCGCGTATGTTACATACGGAATGCCGAATCGGCAAGCATCCGTGAGATTTATTTTACTGGCGCGGCTGACCACGCTCGGATTCGCGTGCTTCGAACCACATGCCGTTGAGCACGGCAGCCAACGCAGCCAGGCCGGTGCCGAGGATCCATGCGAAATACCACATCGGTGTTCTCCTTAGAATCGTTGAAGAGTGTGAGAGGTTGAGGCGGTGCCGCTGCGGAGTAGGTGTGTGACCTGCTCTCAATACGCGTTGGGATTGGCCGACAACTCATCGGCCGTGACCTTGCCCTTGAGCAAGCGGTAGACCCAGCTTGTGTAGGCCAGCACGATCGGCATGAACACCGCGGTCGCCAGCAACATGATCCACAGCGTCAGACGGCTGCTGGACGCATCCCACAGCGTCAAGCTCATGCGCGGTGCAGTGGAGGAGGGCAGCAGGAACGGAAACAGCGCAAAGCCGACAGTGAGAATGATGCCGACGATAGCGCAACCCGAAGCGATGAACGCCAGGCCGCCACGCCGCACACGCAGCAGCAGCGCATTCATCGCAAGCCCGACCAGACCGATCAGTGGTGCCATCAAGGTGGCCGGCATGCTGCTGTAGTTGTGCAGCCAGCCACCGGCAGCGGTGAGCGCGGCGGTCTTGGCCAGCGGATTGGTCGGCGCATCGGTGGCCAGGACCGAAGTCACCGCGTAACCAGGCAGACCCAGCGCGACCCATGCACCGGCACCTGCGAACAGTGCCACCGCACACAGCGCGGCGATGCTGCCGAAGCGCGCGGCGCGATCGGCCACCGGCCCATCGGTCTTGAGCACCAGCATCGCCGCCCCGTGCGCCATCAGCATCGCCACGCTGAGCAACCCGGCGAGCAGTGCGAATGGCGTCAGCAAGCCGAACAGATTGCCGGTGTAGAAGATGCGCATGCTGTCGTCGAAATGGAACGGCACCCCGAGCAGCACGTTACCGACCGCCACGCCCATGATCAGTGCAGGAATGCAGCCGCCGATAAACAACGCCCAGTCCCAGTTATTGCGCCAGCGCTGATCGGCCAGCTTGCCACGGAACTTGAAACCGACCGGACGCAGGATCAGCGCGAACAGGATCAGGAACATCGCCAGATAGAATCCGGAAAAACTCACTGCGTACAGCGGCGGGAATGCAGCGAAGATCGCGCCGCCGCCCAGGATCAGCCACACCTGGTTGCCTTCCCAGACCGGGCCGATGGTGTTGATCACCAGGCGGCGCTCGGCATCGTTACGGGCGACCAGCGGCAGCAGCGTGCTGACCCCCAGATCGAAGCCGCCCATTACCGCGTAACCGGACAGCAGGACGCCCAGCAGCAGCCACCAGATCACGCGCAATGTGGTGTAGTCGAGCAAGATGAAATCCATGGTGTTTCTCCTGGCTTACGGTGCGCCGCCGGCCAACGCACCGGTGCTCAATGGGGCGGTGGGTGAGGAAGCGTGAGGCGAGGGGGTATTCGGCGAGGCGGCGTGATACGTCGGCGGAAACAGCGCATCCGGGCCCTTGCGGATGGTCTTCAGCGACAGCTTGATCGCGATGACCAGCAGCGTGGTGTACAGCGCGGTGAAGCCGACCAGGGTCAACACGATTTCGTACAGATCCAGGCCAGAGGCGGCATAGAAGGTCGGCAGCACGCCTTCCACCGCCCACGGCTGGCGACCGTATTCGGCCACGAACCAGCCGCACTCGATCGCAATCCACGGCAGCGGCAAGGTCCACAACGCCACGGTCAGGAACCAGCGTTTTTCCTGGAAGTTGTGCTTGCAGGCGAACCAAAACGCGACGGCGAAGAACACGATCAGGTAGATGCCGATGGCGGCCATGATGCGGAAGGTCCAGAACAGCGGCAGCACGCGCGGTACGGTGTCCATGGCGGCCTGGGCGATCTGCTCCGGCGTGGCATTGCCGATATCGTCGCGATAACGCTTGAGCAGCAGGCCGTGGCCCAGATCCTGCCAATGCGCATCGAACACCTTGCGCGCTTCGACATCGTCCTTGTTGGCGCGCACGCGCTCCAATGCACCGTAGGCGATCTGGCCGCCGCGGATGCGGTGCTCGGCGCGCCCGACCAGCTCCAGAATGCCGGGAATCGGCTCATCCAGCGAACGGGTGGCGATCAAGCCCATCAGGTACGGGATCTTGATCGCGTAGTCGTTGCGATGGGTCTGCTGATTGGGAATGCCGAACGCGGTGAAGTCGGCAGGCGCGGCTTCGGTTTCCCACATCGCCTCGATCGCTGCCAATTTCATTTTCTGATGTTCGTTGGCGGCATAGCCGCTCTCATCGCCGAGCACCACCACCGACAGCGACGACAACAGCCCGAACGCGGCAGCTACCGCGAACGAGCGCCGCGCCATCTCCACATGGGTGCCGCGCAGCAGATAGAACGCGCTGATCGACATCACCAACACCGCACCGAGCACGTAGCCCGCGCTGACGGTATGCACGAACTTGGCCTGCGCCACCGGGTTGAACAGCACCGCCATGAAATCGACCACTTCCATGCGCATGGTGTCCGGATTGAACACCGCGCCGGCCGGGTTCTGCATCCAGCCGTTGGCGATCAGGATCCATAGCGCCGAGAAGTTGCTGCCCAGCGCCACCAGCCAGGTGGTGGCCAGATGCTGCACCTTGCTCAAGCGGTTCCAGCCGAGGAAGAACAGGCCCAGGAAGGTCGCTTCCAGGAAGAACGCCATCAGGCCTTCGATCGCCAGCGGCGCACCGAAGATGTCGCCCACGTAATGGCTGTAGTAGGACCAGTTCATGCCGAACTCGAACTCCATCACGATGCCGGTGCCGACACCCATGGCGAAGTTGATGCCGAACAGCACGCCCCAGAACATGGTCATGCGCCGCCAGATCTGCTTGCCGGTCATCACATAGACGCTCTCCATGATGCCGAGCAGGAACGACAGGCCCATGGTCAGCGGCGGAAAGATGAAGTGGTACATCGCGGTGACTGCGAACTGCAGCCGCGACAATTCAACAACTGTCGAGTCGATCATGGCGGGGTGGCCTGGTTGGGTGTCGATGAAGGAATGCAGCCGATCATCTGCGCTTGCCGCGACATGCGCGTTGATCCAGATCAATGCCGTGGCGAGCGGGTGCGGCACAATGCGCAGCCCGGAGCGGGAGGTAGCGACTTACAATCGCTTGCAACACGATGTCTTCCTAGAGAGCGATGTGAGCCAGCCCAGCGTGCGAGCCAGCGAAACGCCAGCCCAGCGCCGTCAACGCGGCCAATGGCTGGATGCGCTCGCCGCACCGGCCGCGCGTGCGAAGCGGCTGGCTGGCGTTGCGGTGGCGGTGTCCGGCGTGCTGCTGCTGGCACAAGCGGCGGCGATCGCCTGGTTGTTGCAGGCCGTGCTGGCGCAGCATCTGCCGCTGCTGCACTTACGTGATGTGGGTGTGGGGTTGTTGGCTGTGCTGGTCGGACGCGCCTTGCTCAATGCCTGGGCGCAGTCGCTGACCGGCGAGGTGGCCGATGTGGCCAAACGCGAACTGCGGGCACGCATCGCACGCCGGCTGGTGCAGCACGGGCCGGTGTGGTTGCGCCGCCAACGCAGCGGCGAGCTGGGCGAATTGAGCCTGGCCCACACCGATGCGCTGGAAGGCTATTTCGTCGGCTACCAACTCGCGCGTACCGAAATGATGCTGGTGCCGCCGCTGATCTTGATCGCGGTGTTTTCGGTCGACTGGGTGGTGGGCCTGGTGTTGCTGCTGACTGCGCCACTGATTCCGTTTTTCATGATGCTGGTAGGTTGGGGCGCCGAAGCGGCGGGGCGCGAGCAACTCGGCGAGCTGGCACGGATGGGCGGGCATTTTGCCGATCGCCTCAAAGGCCTGGGCCTGCTGCGCATGTACGGGCGCGGCGAGGCCGAGTTGAGCGGCATTGCCGCCGCAGCCGAGGGCGTGCGCGAGCGCTCGCTCAAGGTGCTGCGGATCGCGTTCCTGTCGTCCACGGTGCTGGAATTCTTCGCCTCGGTGAGCGTGGCGATCGTGGCGCTGTACTTCGGCCTGAGTTATCTGGGCATGTTGGATCTGCACGGATTGCCGACGCTGGGCGCGGGCATGTTCTGCCTGCTGCTGGCGCCGGAATTCTTTGCGCCGCTGCGGCGGCTGGCCGCGCATTACCACGACCGTGCCAATGCCCTGGCTGCGGTGGCCGAAGCCGAGCGCTTGCTGGAGGGCGTCGAGCTAGCTGCAGTCACGCAGGCGGCGCCAGTGCCGCCGCGTGCACTGGAACCGGTGCAGGCACACGCACCGCTGTTGCAGGCGCGTGGACTGGCATTGCGTCCAGCAGGCGCGCCACAGGTGGTGGTGGAGAATTTTTCGCTGATCTTGCAGCCTGGGCAACGCGTGGCGTTGATCGGTGCAAGCGGCAGCGGCAAGAGTACGCTGCTGGAAGGCCTGGCCGGCTGGCTTGCGCCCGATGCAGGCTGCGTGATGCTGCGCCCGGGTGCACGCATCGGCTACGCCACGCAGCGGCCGTATCTGTTTCACGGCAGCATCGCCGACAACCTGCGCCTGGCCGATCCACAGGCCAGCGACGCGCGGCTGCACGCGGTGGCCGACGCTGCGCAAGTACTGCGCTTTGCCGCGCAGTTGCCGGCCGGCCTGGACACGGCGATCGGCGAACGCGGATTTGGGCTGTCCGGTGGCGAGGCACGGCGCGTAGCCCTGGCGCGGCTGTTGCTGCGCGAGCCGGACCTGTTGCTGCTGGACGAACCCACCGCCTTCCTCGACCCGGACACCGAAGCGGAGCTGCTGCGCACGCTGGGTGTGTTCGCGCGCGGCCGCGCGGTGATCCTGGCCACGCATAGCGCTGCGGTGATGCGCTGGGCCGATACGGTGATCGATCTGCGCGGCGCCACTGTCGCAGCGGAGCTGCCATGAGCACCACACAGCCCGATCGTCTGCGCGATGTGTTTGGCCGGCATGCCTGGCGTCTGCTGCTGTCCGCACTGCTGGTGCTGGTCACCATGCTGGCAGGCGTTGGCTTGCTCGGTCTGTCCGGCAGTTTTCTGACCGCCGCTGCATTGGCGGGTGTTGCAGGCATGGGCACCGGTTTCAATTTCTTCTCGCCCTCGGCCGGCATTCGCGCGCTGACCTTCGCGCGCATCGTCTCGCGCTATGGTGAAAAATTGATCGGCCACGATGCCACGCTGCGTATCGCCCGGGACCTGCGCGTGTGGTTCTTCCGCCGTGCGTTGCCACTTGCGCCAGGCCGGTTGTCGGCCACGCGTACCGGCGATCTGCTGGCGCGGCTGATGTCCGACGTCAGTGAAGTCGATGGCTTGAGCGTGCGTGCGCTGGCGCCGTTGGCCGCATTGCTGGGGATCTGGCTTGCCGGGGTGGTTGCTGCAGTGCTGATCTATCCGCCAGCTGCAGTGTTGCTGGCCGTGCTTGGCGTGATCATCGGTGGCGTGGTGCCGTGGCGGGTGGCACGCGGCGGTGCACAGCGCGAACAGCTGCGCGCGCAGCAACGCACCGCCTTGCGGACGCAGGCCTTCGAAGGGCTGGAAGGTGCCGCCGATCTCGCCGCTGTCGATGCGCAAGGCGCTTGGCTGCATCAGGTCGATGCAGCGGCGGCGGCCGTCGTCGATGGCGACCGCATTCAGCGCAGTCGCTTGATCGGCGGTAATCTGCTGCACGCCGTCTGTGGCGGCATCGGCCTGGCCGGCATGCTCTGGCTTGGGTTGAGTGCGGCAGCGCGCGGATTGATTGCGGCGGAGATGGCGGCCGGCTTGCTGTTTTTGACCATGGCGTTGCTGGAAGTCTGGGCCGGCGCCGGGCTCGCGTTGCAGGCGCTGTTGAGCGCACGCGTCGCCGCCAAACGCCTGCAGTCCATCGTCGATCAGGCGCCGTCGGTCGTCGATCCGCCGCACGCCACGGTTGCGCCGCGCAGCGGCACGCTGCAGCTGCATCAGGTCGGCTTTGCGTGGCCGGGCAGTGCACGTCCGGTGCTGCAGGCGCTCGATCTGACGCTGGCGCCTGGCGAGCGTATCGCCATCAGCGGCGACAGCGGCAGCGGCAAGAGCACCTTGTCCGCACTGCTGTTGCGGCTATGGGATCCGCAGGCGGGGCAGGTGACGTACGCCGATATCGACCTGCGCCACCTCGCGCAGACGCAATGGCATCGACGCATCGCCTGGCTGCCGCAGAACGCCCCGGTCTTTGCCGGCACGGTGCGCGAAAATCTGCTGATTGGCGATGCCAGCGCCAGCGATGCCGCGATGTGGAGCGTGCTGGATCAGGTGCGGCTGCGCGAGTGGGCCACTGCGCAGAATGGGCTGGACACCTGGGTTGGCGAAAACGGCGCCACGCTTTCTGCTGGACAGGCGCGACGGCTCGCGCTGGCGCGCGCGCTGCTGCGCGACGCACCGATCCTGCTGCTGGACGAACCCACCGACGGCCTGGACGTGGACACCGCACACGCGTTGCTGCTGGATCTCTCTGCAGCGCTCGGCGAGCGCAGCCTGGTGATGATCACCCACGACAGCGTGCCGGCCGGTGTGGTGCATCGGCGATATCGCATGCGTGCGGGTGTGTTGGAGTCGTTGGTCTGAGGCGTTTCTTCCAATACGCAAGCAGCGAATAGATGGTGACCCGTGCCATGCCGTGCGGGTGAGGTGTTGCAGGTCTTGGTATCTATTTCTTGCGCGCACGGGCATCGCACGCGCGTCGCTCATTTGAGCAGCGCGTGTAATGCAGCCATCAGCGCAGGCTGGCGCAAGGCAAAAAACAACACTGCGACGTTCACCACAACGATGATCCAGAACCGCAGCTGGAAGGCCGCCTTGCTGGACTTGTGCCGGAACAACCCTTGCGCCAACAATGCCCCCGGCCATCCGCCGAGCAGCGCGATGATGTGCAAGCTCGTTTCCGGTGTGCGTCGCCGGCCGCGCTGGGCTGCGCTCTTGTCGCGTCGGTAGGCGATCATCGCCACTACGCTGGCGGCCGCGTACCACAGTGCCAACAGCGCTGGCAGTCGATCTGTAACCACCAACACTGCAATTCCGATCAGTGACAGCACCGCTAGCGTCTTGCGCGGCAGGCCACCACGCTGAGGCAGGTCACGCCGCCGTTGCGCGGTTCTGGAAATCAGCAAGCATCCAGAAAGTTGCGCACGGCCGGACCGAAGCGCGCGAAATCGACCAGGAAGGCATCGTGGCCCTGTGGCGAATCCAGCCCGAGAAACTGAGCATCCGCACCGCCGGCACGCAAGCCTTCGGCGATCTGTTCCTGTTGCTGCACGGGAAACAGGATGTCGGTATTGGCACCGATCGCCAGCGCACGCGCGATGCGGATCTGCGCCAGACCGGCCAGCACCGTGGCGTCGGTGGAGACGCCGGTATCGGGCTTGGCGGCGAGGTGTGGGTTGTCGAGCTGCGTGCCATCGACACGCGCGTCAATGGCCGGCTTGTCGGCGACATACTCGGCCAGATCGAACCAGTCCATCGAGCGGCTCAGATACAGATAGCAATTGGGATCGAAGAAGCGCACGAAGCGGCGCGCGTGACCTTCCAGATAACTTTCGACCTGGAATTCCAGCCCGAACGGGTCGTCGGCGGCCTGCTCGGAATCTAGTCGTACACGGCCGAAGCGGCCGTCCCATTCCAGCGCGGAGCGGTAGGTGATCACGCCGAGTTTGCGCGCCATACGCATGCCCGATTCGGGATAACGGGTGTCGTCGTAATGGCCGCCGTTCCAGTGCGGATCCAGGCGGATGGCTTCGCGCTGCAGCGAGCGGATGGCGATCGAGAACGGCAACGCCTGCGCGCTGCCGGAGATGTTGATGTGGCTGCGCGCAATGCCGGGGTGCCGCAGCAGCAACGCCAACGCGGTCATGCCGCCCATCGAGTTGCCGATCAGGCAGGCAAGTTGTTCGATGCCCAACGCGCGCACGACATCGGCTGCTGCATCGGCCACATCTTCGATCGACAACTCCGGAAATGTCAGGCGATACAGCGCGCCGGTGGCGGGGTCGATCGAGGCCGGGCCGGTCGAGCCCTTGCAACTGCCCAAGGAATTGACGCACACCACGAACCAGCGCTCGGTATCAATCGGCTTGCCTGGCCCGAGCATCGCTTCCCACCAACCGGGCTCTGGATTGGCTTGATTTGCCGCAGCATGCGCGTTGGGCGACAGACCGGTGACGATCAACACCGCGTTGCTGCGATCGGCTGCCAGCGTGCCCCAGGTTTCGTAGGCGACGTGCGCCTGGTGCAGGGCGCCGCCACGCTTCATCGGAAACGGCGAGGGCAGGGCGTGGAAGCGCGTGCCGGGGGGAATGAATTCAGTCATGTCGCAATTCTATCTGCCATGGTACGCGCCGGGTGCAGGATGGGAGTGGGTTTGAGCCCTTGCGCTGCTTGATATCAGCCTTCAGAGCGGCGGATCTGCGGCTTGGCTGCAGGGCCCTTGCCCGCCCACCGTCGCGGGACACGCCGCAAGTACGTCCGTGTAGGCTCTTACGCGGCATCCATGCCGCGTAAGGTCCCGCGACGGTGGGCGGGCAAGGACCAGTCGATATGGTCGGTGTGCATGGTGCAAGCAATGCATGACGTGCTTCTGATGCGCTGGATCTCTGTAGTTGCGGCCCGTACTCGCAAGCCGATGCAACCCGCGAGATGACCCGCTTTTTACTTGGCTACCGACCAACTTCCTGGCGCGGTGTCCTTGCCGATTGCGGGACCGTGTGGCGGCATGATGGATGCCGCCACCGAGCCCCATGGACGGGTTTACGGCGTGTCCCGCGAGCGGCGAGGGCATCGCGCCCTCGACCAACGCGGCTTGGGACCACCCAGATGACGTTGGTAGCAGCTAACACAATGATGGCGCAGCCGTTACTCGGTGCGGCATGTGATGCGTGACACTCCGATTCCTCGGCGCCGTCCAGATAGGCCTTACGACTGCGCGCTACGTTTTGTGGCCGCTCTTCGTCCATTGGCCCAAGCGTCGCAACGACATGTGGCAAGCAATCAGCGTCCGATCACCAACTCTACTGGCGCATCGGCAGGCAGTGCCACCATCACTGGCGCGCTTTCCACATCGTCGGCCTGGCGCATTGCGTTGCCGCTGCGCGACAGCCGCGCCAGCACCTGTACCTTGTCCAGCGACGACAGCGTGCGCGTCGGCATCGGGCTGTCGCCATCGTCCAGGGTGATGGTCAAAGGCAAGTCGCTGAGCGCGTGTTTTTCCACCGCCACCGGCATCGGGGTATCTGCCGCGCGCGCGATCACGAAGACGCTGGTATCGCCGGGCAATCCGGCGCGTTTGGCGAATTCGGCATCCAGCGTCACGCGCACCTGGATGGGTTTGCCGCTGGCTGCAGCGGCAGGCGCAGCAGGTGCCTGGATCGGTTCCAGTTTGGCCTCGCCACGTGCGGCATTGATCTGTTCTAGCAGGCCGGGGCGCGTGTTGGCATCGACCACAGCGAGCAACGGCGTCCAGGTCTCGCTGGCCTTGGCCGGCTGACCGGCCTGGCGTTGCACCACACCGAGAAACCAGCGCGCGCGTTGATGGTCCGGCTGCAGCGCCAAAGCATGTTCGAGCAGACGCATGGCCTGCGGGTCCGGCTGCCCGCTGTCGTCGGCGAGCATGCGCGATTGCGCGGCGGCCACCAGCACGTCAGGCTCGTCCGGGCGCAACGCAACCGCGCGTGCAAATGCATCACGCGCTTGCGCGAATTTCTGCTGGCTGGACAGCGAGCGCCCCAGCAACACCCAGCCTTCGGCCTGATCGGGATTGCTCGCCAATGCAGCGCGCAGTTGCACGATGGCTTCGTCCAACGAGCGTGGTGTGGCCGGTCGATTGGCCGGCTGTTCGATCGCACTCGGCGTACCGATTAGCCAATACAAGGCCGCGCTCGCCGCCAGCAATAACACCGCGACGCTGGCAGCCAGTCCGCGCGTCTGGCGCCACAGCGGCCGCAGCGCCACGGCGAACGCGAGCAAGGCCAGCACCACCACTGCAACGACGAAGCCGACCACCATCACCACTCCTGCTCATCGGCGGGCAGGGCGGGCGCAGCCACGCTGCGTCGGCGCACCACGAAGACCACGGCGCCGGCACCCAGCAACAACACCAGCAGCGGGCCGAACCACAGCAACCACGTTCGAGATTCGACACGCGGCCGATACAACACGAACTCGCCATAGCGCGCCACCAGGAACTGGCGGATCTGCGCATCGCTGCGCCCTTCGTGCATCAGCGCCAGCACTTCGCGACGCAGGTCCTGGGCGATCTGCGCATTCGAATCGGCCAGCGACTGGTTCTGGCATTGCACGCAACGGAATTCGGCGGTCAATGCGTGGAAGCGCGCTTCTTCTTCGGTAGAGGCATAACGCAGCGGTGCCGGGTCGCCGACCGGCTGGGCCAGGGCCAGCCAGGGCAGCAACAGCAGCGTCAGCAGCCAGGCGCGCATCATCGGCTGGTGTGCAGATCCGGTGCGGCGCTGGGCGAGCGTTCGATCTTGCTCAGCGCCGGAATCAGCTGGGTGTCGATGATGGATTGGGTGAGCATGCCGCTGTATTTCCAGCGCACCACGCCGCGCCCGTCGACCAGAAAGGTTTCCGGTGCCGCCGCGATGCCGAAGTCGATCGCGGTACGGCCGTCTTTATCGGCCACCACCAGCAGATACGGGTTGCCCAGTTGTTCGAGCCAGCGCAGTGCATCGGTGCGCTCGTCCTTCCAGTTGTAGCCGATCACGCGCACGCGCTTGGTCAGTGCGAAGCGGCTCAGCACCGGGTGTTCTTCGCGGCAGGCCGGGCACCAGCTGCCCCACACGTTGATGATGTAGGGGGCGCCACGCAGTTCGCGTGCGTGCACCACGATGCTGGGGTCGTGCAGCAGCGGCAGCGCGAACTCCGGCGCCGGTTTGCCGATCAGCGCAGAGGGCAGGGCATCGCGATCGTCCTGACCGGAGCGCACCACCGCATAGACCAGCAGCGCTGCCAGCGCGAGCAGCAGCACGATGGCACCCACGAGTACGGCAGTGGGTAGGCGGGGCGAACGTGACTCAACCATCTTGGATCTCCGGAGAACGACGAAAACGCCGGTCGGCCGCGGTGACCAGGCCGCCGAGCGCCATCAGCAGCGCCCCCAGCCAGATCCAGCGGACGAACGGTTTGAGGTGGACGCGCACCGCCCAGGCCTGATTGCCCAGCGGTTCGCCAAGGGCGACATACAGATCGCCGAACGGACCGGGGCGGATCGCCGCCTCGGTCAAGGTCTGCCCGCCGCTGGCGTAGCGGCGTTTTTCCGCATGCAACAGGCCCACCGGCGCATCGTCCTTGAACACCTGCACGTTGGCACGATCGGAGACGTAATTGGGTCCGCGCAATTCTTCGACGTGATCGAAGTGCAGCGCATAGCGGCCGATCTGCATCTGCTCACCGGGCGCCAACGCGACCTCGCGTTGCAGGCTCAGCGCTTCCACCAGCAATGCACCGGCCAGGAACACCGCCACGCCCAGATGCGCCAGCACCATGCCAAGCATTTCCGCAGTGAATTTCCGGCCCTTGGCCGCGCGTCGCGTCCACAGGAACCGCACCGTGCCGAGCAGCACCCACACCGCGCCGGCTACACCGATCGCCGCTTTCAGCTGACCCTGCGGGGCGACGAACCATGCCAGCACGCCTGCGGCAGCCGCCAGGCCCGCCCAGGGCGCCAACATCGCCAACGGGCGCGAGGCCTGTTCGCGCTGCCAGCGGGTCAATGCGCCGAACGGCAACAGCGCCACCAGCGGCGCCATCAATACCAAAAACAGCGTGCCGAAGTAGGGCGGGCCGACCGACAACTTGCCCAAGCCCAAGGCATCGGCCAGCAGTGGATACAGCGTGCCCAGCAACACCATCGCGCAGGCGCAGGTGAGCAGCAGGTTGTTCAACAGCAACAAGGTTTCGCGCGAGCTGCCGGCGAACGCGCGGCGCGGGTCGTCGACCAGCGACAAGCGCGGTGCGCGAATCGCGTACAGCACCAGCGAACCACCGACCACTACCAGCAGGAATACCAGAATAAACAGACCTCGCGAGGGATCGGCCGCGAACGAATGCACGCTGGTCAGCACGCCCGAGCGCACCAAAAACGTACCCAATAGCGACAATGAAAATGCAGCGATCGCCAGCAATAACGTCCAGCTGGCGAAGTTGCCGCGCTTTTCGGTCACTGCCTGCGAATGCAGCAACGCAGTGCCCACCAGCCACGGCATGAAACTGGCGTTTTCCACCGGGTCCCAGAACCACCAGCCGCCCCAGCCCAGTTCGTAATACGCCCACCAGCTGCCCAGCGCGATGCCGACGGTGAGCATCGACCACGCCACATTGGTCCATGGCCGCGTCCAGCGCAGCCAGCGTGCATCCATCCGGCCTTCCAGCAGCGCGGCGATGGCGAAGGCGAACGGCACCGCAAAGCCGACGTAGCCGCAATACAGCATCGGCGGATGGATGATCAGGCCGGGGTCCTGCAGCAACGGATTGAGGTCGGCGCCTTCCAGCGGTACCGGAAACAACCGCGCGAAGGGATTGGAGGTAAACAGCAAAAAGGCCAGGAACCCAATGCTCACCAGCGCCATCACCCCGAGCACGCGGGCAATGACATGCGCGGGCAGCTGCCGCGACCACAGCGCCACCGCGCCGGTCCACAGCGCCAGCACCAGCGTCCACAGCAGCAGCGAGCCTTCGTGCGCGCCCCACACCGCCGAGTAGCGATACATCACCGGCAACAAACTGTTGGAATTCTCGGCGACGTAGCGCACCGAAAAATCCTGCACCAGGAATGCATGCGTCAGCAGCGCGAATGCTGCGGCGATCAGGCCCAATTGCACCAGCGCGGCCGGCCGCGCGACCGCCATCCAGCTACTGCGCCCACTTTGCGCACCGGCCAGCGGCAGCGCGGCCTGCACCAACGCCACCAGCAACGCCAGAATCAGCAGGAAGGTGCCGAGCTCAGGCAGCATCGGGTCGGCGCGTTGGTGAGCATGCAGTGGGGCAACGAATGCAAGCGCAATGCAGAGGCGTCATCCATGCAGCGTTTGCAAAAGCCACCCCATGCACGGCGACGTTGTCAGCCACACAGCGACCGCGCAGGCCATCGCCCTGCAGGAAAGCGAACGTCACCGATTCCATCAACGCAGCCCTCCAGCCTGGTCCGCCGCCGCCGGCACATCGTGCTTGCGATGCGCACTGCCCATCTTGTCGGCGACTTCCTTCGGCATATAGGTCTCGTCGTGCTTGGCCAGGATATCTTCGGCCACGAAGACGCCTTGCTGCATGCGACCGGTGGCCACCACCGCCTGCCCCTCGCGAAACAGGTCCGGCAGGATGCGGTCGTAGCGCACTGCCAGCTGTGCATCGCCGTCGGTGACGCTGAACTGCGCTTCCAGCGAGCCGGACGCGCGTTTGAACGAGCCTTTTTCCACCATGCCGCCGAGCCGGAAACGCGCGTGGTCGCCGGCGTCGCCACGCAGTACTTCCGACGGTGTGTACAGATAGGCCACGTTGCGCTGCAGCGCCATCGCCACCAGCGTGGTCGCCAGCCCGCCGGCCAGCACCAGCGCGATCACCAGCCACATCCGGCGGCGGCGTTGCGGGTTCACCGGATCAGCTCCGCATCGGTGGGCACCGCCGCGCGCTTGCGCTCGCGCAGGCGCCGCGCCTGCGCAATCTTCAATGCGCGGCGCACCTGCCAGCGGCCGGCGATCAGGTCCCACAGCAGCACCAGCACGAACACTGCGTAGGCGGCGATGACGTAGGGCAGGTAGCTCATGCCGCGCCCTCCGGGGCATCGCGCACGATCCAGGCCTTGCCGGCCTCGCGGCGCAGGTTGTCGGCGCGCGCACGCGTCAGCAGCGAACCGGCGAACCAGAACTTGGTGCCGATCACCATCAGCCACAGCGGCAGCAGCATGCTCGCATCGATGGTCGAGGGGCCGAGCAGGCGAATGCTCTGGCCTTGATGCAGCGAGTTCCACCACACCACCGAATAGCGGATCACCGGCAGCAGCGCCACGCCGACGATCGCCAGCAACGCTGCCGCGCGCGCCGCCTGACGTCGATCGTCGATGGCGTGATACAGGCCGATCACGCCCAGATACAGAAACAGCAGAATCAGTTCGGTGGTCAGACGCGGGTCCCAATCCCACCAGGCGCCCCACATCGGCTTGCCCCAGATGCTGCCGGTGAGCAGCGTGATCACGGTGAACGCAGCGCCGATCGGCGCGCAGGCCATCGCCAGGATTTCGCAGATCTTGATGCGCCAGATCAGCGCAATCGCCGCATACAAGGCCATCAAGCCGAACACGAACAGGCTCATCCACGCGCTGGGCACATGGATGTAGAGAATGCGGAAGCTGTCGCCCTGCTGGTAATCGGCCGGCACCGCGAACAAGGCTTGCCAGATGCCCACGCCCAGCAAGACCGCAGCCAGCGCATAGCACCACGGCGCCCAGCGCGCAGTGAAACGGTCGAAGATCGGGGGAGAGGCGAGTTGGTGGAACCAGTGGACGACGACGTTCATACGATGGCAGTAGCCCTTGGAATGGCATTAGCTCTCGAAACAGCAGTGGCGCTTGCAACTGAAATCGCGCTTGCAACTGCAATGGCGCTTGCAACTGCAATGGCGCTCGGCGCTGTGCGCATCATCACCACCGCATCGATCACACACTTCAGCTCAGCGAAATACGGATCGCGGCAGCCGCAGCCAGCGGTGCCAGAACCACACCGATCACCAAGCCAGCGCCCAACAACAACAACGCACCCACCGCATCCTGTCCTTGTCCACTTGCCGCAACACTGCCGGCACCGAACACCAGCACCGGCACATACAACGGCAACGCAAGCAACGCCACGAGAATACCAGAGCGTTTCATCGTCACCGTCAGCGCCGCAACCACGGCGCCGAGCAGACTTAAAAGCGGTGTTCCCAGCGCCAACGATGCCAGCAACACAGGGAGTTGGTCATGTGGCAGGTGCAGCAATTCGCCCAGCAGCGGCGTCGCCGCAATCAACGGCAATGCGCTGGTCGCCCAGTGCAGCAGCACGCGTACCGCGATCAGCCAAGCCAGCGGCACCGGCGCCAGCAGCCATTGCTCCATCGAGCCGTCTTCCACATCGCTGCGGAACAACGCATCCAGCGACAGCAGCCCCGCGAGTAACACAGCCAGCCACAGCACCGCCGGCGCGGCCTGCGCCAGCAGATCCGGGCGCCCACCCAGGCCCAGCGCGAACAGCACCACGATCAACAAGGCGAACAGGGCCGGCTGCAGCGCGTCGCTGCGGCGCCGCCACAGCAATTGCAGATCGCGGCTGAACAAGGCGCGCGCGGCCTGCCACAGCGAGGGTTGCGGCGAATGCAGGCTCATGCTGCCGCCTCCAGCGTGAGCATGCGCGTGCGCACCGGCGGCGCCGCATAGGCGCCGTGGGTGGTGACCAGCGCCGCGCCACCGCCGCGCAGGTGCGCGGAGATCATCCGGTTGACCAGGGTAATGCCGTCCAGATCCAGGTTGGCGTAGGGCTCGTCCAGCAGCCACAGCGGGGCCGGCGACAGCCACAACCGCGCCAGCGCCAAGCGCTTGCGCTGGCCGGCCGACAATTGCCGCACCAGCGCATCTTCGTAACCGGCCAGGCCGACGATGGCCAGCGCACTGCCGGGCATCTGCTTGGCGCGGCGGCCATGCAAACCACACAGAAAGTGCAGGTTCTCCAGCGTGCTGAGGTCGGCCTTCAGGCCCGGCAGGTGACCGAGATAGGCCATGAAGCGGCTGCGGTCGCCGCGCCGCGCGGTCTTGCCGTCGATCAGGATCTGCCCACGTTCCACATGCAGCAAGCCAGCCAGCACGCGCAGCAGTGTGGTCTTGCCGGCGCCGTTGTCGCCCTGTACCAGCAAGGCTTCGCCGGCATCGACATGGAAATCCAGCGGGCCGAACACCGGCTCCTCGTTGCGGCTGAAGGCCAGGGCGCGCGCGGCCAGCAGCGGTGGCGCAGTGTGCAGCGGTTCGGTCATCGGCGCAGCGGGCTCCCGTCGCAGGACGGTATGGGGAAGGGCCGGGGCATGGCACGCTCCAGACTGGGCGCGCATTGTAGCGACGATGGCCCGGTGTCGGGGGTGCACTGGGCGGCCTGATGTGTCCGGGAACGCTGTTTTGCACCGGCCGGGCGCAACCGCCTGGCGGCTTTGCGTACACTCGCGGTCCCCCCGTTTCTTGTCCGGACCGGCACGATGCCCCTCACGACCAAGCTGCCCAAGGTGGGCACCACCATCTTCACCGTCATGTCGCAGCTGGCGGCCGAGCACGGCGCGGTGAATCTGGGCCAGGGTTTTCCCGATTTCGCGGTGCCGTCGCGGCTGGTCGATGAACTGACCAAGGCCATGGCGGCCGGCCACAACCAGTACCCGCCGATGACCGGCGTGGCGGCCTTGCGTCAGGCCATTGCCGGCAAGGCGCAGCGCTGCTACGGCGCGCAGGTCGATGCCGACAGCGAGATCACCGTCACCAGCGGTGCCACCGAGGCGATCTTCAACGCCATCCACGCGGTGGTGCGCGCTGGCGAGGAGGTCATCGTGCTGGACCCGGCCTATGACTGTTACGAGCCGGCGATCGATCTGGCCGGCGCGCGCGCGGTGCACGTGGCGCTGGACCCGCAGACCTTCGCGGTCGATTGGCAGGCGCTGCGCGCCGCAATCACGCCGAAGACGCGCCTGCTGATGATCAACTCGCCGCACAACCCGTCCGGCGCGATGCTGTCGGCCGCCGACATGCAGACGCTGACCGAACTGCTGCGCGGCACCGAGATCTTCCTGCTCTCGGACGAGGTCTACGAACACATCGTGTTCGACGGCCGTCGTCACGAGTCGGTGTTGCGTTGGCCGGAATTGCGCGAGCGCGCATTCGTGATTTCCAGCTTCGGCAAGACCTATCACTGCACCGGCTGGAAGATCGGCTACGCCATCGCACCGCCGGCACTGAGCGCCGAGTTCCGCAAGGTGCACCAATACAACACCTTCACCAGCTTCGGCCCGGCCCAGCACGCGTTCGCCGCGATGATCCGCGACGAACCCGAACACGACGCGCAACTTGGCGCCTTCTATCAAGCCAAGCGCGACCGTTTCCGCGAACAGCTGCTGACCACACGTCTGAAACCATTGCCCGTCCCCGGCGGCTATTTCCAGCTGGTGGATTATTCGGCCATCAGCGACCTGCCCGACACCGAGTTCGTGAAGTGGCTGACGGTGGAGAAGGGCGTGGCGGCGATTCCGCTCTCGCCGTTCTATGAAACCGCGCCCGCTGGCCAGCGTCTGGCACGGCTATGCTTCGCCAAGAACGATGCGACGCTGGATGCGGCGATCGAGCGCTTGCAGAAGCTCTGAGGGGCTGGGAGTCGGGAATGGGGATTCGGGAATCGAAAAGGCGGTTGGTCGCTTTTCGATCTGAATCCGCAGAAAGCCTGATGCCATGAAGCCGCACGAAAACTCGCCGTCCGATTCCCGAATCCCGATTCTCCATTCCCGAGCCTCAACCATGCACGACCTCCGCATCTCGCTTGTCCAGGGCGACACCCGCTGGCACGACCCGGCCGGCAACCGCGATTACTACGGCGCGTTGCTGGAGCCGTTGGCCGGGCAGACCGATTTGGTGATCCTGCCGGAGACCTTTACCAGCGGGTTCTCCAACGATGCCATCTTCAAGGCGGAAGGCATGGACGGCCCCACGGTGGCGTGGATCCGTGCACAGGCAGCAACGCTGGGGGCCGCCATCACCGGCAGCGTGCAGGTACGCACCGAGCAGGGCGTGTTCAACCGCCTGCTATGGGCTACCCCGGATGGCGCGCTGCAGTGCTACGACAAACGCCATCTGTTCCGCTTCGGCAACGAGCATCTGCGCTATGCCGCCGGGCGCGATCGCCTGACAGTGGAATGGAAGGGCTGGCGGATCAATCCACAGGTCTGCTACGACCTGCGTTTTCCGGTGTTCTGCCGCAATCGCTACGATGTCGAGCGGCCGGGGCAGCTGGATTTCGATCTGCAATTGTTCGTGGCCAACTGGCCGTCTGCGCGCGCCTACGCGTGGAAGACGCTGCTGCGCGCACGTGCGATCGAGAACCTGTGCTTTGTGGCGGCGGTCAACCGCGTCGGCGTCGATGGCAATCAGCTGCACTACGCCGGCGACAGCGCGGTGATCGATTTCCTGGGCCAGCCGCAGCTGGAAATTCGCGAGCGGCCGCAAGTGGTCACCACCACCATCAGTGCGTCGGCGCTGGCCGAGCATCGCGCGCGCTTCCCGGCGATGCTGGATGCCGATACGTTTGAGATTAGGGATTAGGGATTAGGGATTAGGGATTCGCAACAGCGAGCATGCTGCTGCCTGCGCCAATGCCGCTTACGCCAATTCCGAATCCCGAATCTCCAATCCCCAATCCCCAATCCCGGCTACTCAGCCAGCCGAAGTTCGTAAAGCTTCGGCCAATGCTTGCCGGTGACGAACAGGCGATCGTGCTTGGCGTCATAGGCGATGCCGTTGAGCACATCGTTGCCCGGATCCGTCAGTGTCTGGTCATCCGGCACCAGTGCCTTCAAATCGATCCAGGCAACCACCTTGCCGCTGGCCGGGTCGATGCGTGCGATGCGCGTGGTCAACCAGACGTTGGCCAACAACTGGCCCTTCACCCATTCCAGCTCGTTGAGGTTGTCCAGTGGCCTGCCGCTGGCGGTGACCTTGAGACTGCCAACCTGTTGCAGCGTCTCCGGATCGAGGCGGCGGATGGTGGAGCTGCCATCGCTCATGTACAGGCTGCTGGCATCGCTGGTCAGCGCCCAGCCCTCGCCGGAATACGCAAAACGCGTACGCGGCGTGAGCGTGGCCAGGTCGTAGACAAAGCCCTGCTGATTGCGCCAGGTCAGTTGAATCAGCGTGTCGCGCCAGGCCACGATGCCTTCGCCGAAGTAGGGCGGCGGTGTCGTGGCCTGCTGCAATATGCGGCCGGTGTGCAGCTCGACCTTGCGTACGCTGGAACGGCCAAGTTCCCCGGTGCTTTCGTAAAGGTATCCGTCCAGATAGAACAGGCCCTCGGTGAACGCGCCGGTGTCGTGCGGATAGGTCTTCACCACGGTGTAGCGCTGGGTCGGAATGGCCTCGCCGGCAATGGCTACAGACGGCAATAGCAGGGCGGTCAACAGGGTGAGGTGAGCGGTACGCAACATGCCGCGATCATCCCATGCGCAAGGTGCTTCCTGCACCACCAGGCGCGCCTGGCGGCAGCGGCAATCATTCGCTGAACGGTCGCCTGTGCGATGCCTGGAAGTTGTCGCGACTGCCACGCCGGCGCTGCTAGGCTCGGCGCCACGCTCATCAACCGGAATGCCCGCATGATCAAGTCGCTTTCTCTTTTCGCGCTGCTGGGCGCTGCCGCACTCGCACCGCAGGCACAGGCTGCAGGAAACATCGACTGCAAATTGTCGTTCAATCTGGAAGGCTGGTCGGTGTTCTACAAGACCGCCAGCGGCACCGGCACCATCACCTGCGACAACGGTGCAGTGATTCCGGTCAAGATCTCCAGCAAGGGCGGCGGCCTGACGGTTGGCAAGTCCAAGATCACCGGCGGCCGCGGCACCTTCAGCGGCGCCTACAGCCTCAATGATCTGCTCGGCACCTACGCGGCGGCCGAAGCGCACGCCGGCATCGTCAAATCCAGCACCGCACAGGTCGTCACCAAGGGCGACATTTCGCTGGCCCTGGCCGGAACGGGCGAGGGCGTGGATCTGGGCGTCAATGTAGGCAACTTCGTGATCGAGCGTCGCAAGTAAGACGCAGCAGATCGCGGAGGACGGCACTTAACAAGCGCATCGGACGGCCGGGCAACACGCACTGCTTGTAACTACGCATACCGACCATCTCGACCGGTCCTTGCCCGCCCACCGTCGCGGGACCTTACGCGGCATGGATGCCGCGTAAGAGCCTACACGGACGTACTTGCGGCGTGTCCCGCGATGGTGGGCGGGCAAGGGCCCTGCAGCCAAGCCGCAGATCATCTTGTTGGCCGCGCTAAAGCTGCCTCGCGTGCCGGTTCGCTGGTGCGAGCCACAGTTATATTTTCGCGCTTACTTCGATGTATCGCGTGATTCAAGCAGACATGATCCAAGCGATAACTAAAAACGGCCCTTCGCAGGGCCGTTTTTTTATTGCGCGTCTTGTAGCTTAGCGACCGCGATTGCCGCCACCTGGTGGCCGACGGTTGCCGCCGCCCGGGGGACGACCCCCCGGACCACCTGGGCCACGTGGAGCGCCGCCCGGGCCACCGGGACCGCGATTACCGCCCGGTCCACGGTTGCCGCCGGGGCCGCCTGCACGTGCGCCGGTCGGGCGACCAGCTGCCGGACGTGCCGCGCCATACGGACTGAAGCCCGGGTTGGCGTGGTCGGACGGGAAGCTCGGTGCGTTGCCCGGGTGACCATAGGGATGCTTGCGCTGACCCTGGCCTTGACCTTGCGACTGACCTTGTCCACCGCCGCCGCCAGCACCGCCGCGGCCTTGACCCTGACCGCCTGCACCCGGACGCGCACCGCCCGGACCCTTCTTGGCGTACGGACGTGCCTGGCCGGTGCCGGGACCGCTGGGGCCGGCGTTGCGGTGGCCGCTTGGGCCGGTACTCACGCCATCGGGCACATACCAGCTGCGGAACGCGGCCGGGTTGCCGTCCGGCAACGCGCGGTCGCCCTTACCGGGTGCGCGCGGCTTGAACGGGCGCTGCTGCGACTGCCGCGCGGCGGCTTCGCCGCTGACCGTGAGACCACCCTTGAAACCGCCGGGCTTGCCGCGACCACGGCCGCCACGATCGTCGCGCGGATTGTCGAAGCGACGCAGCTCGCGGCCTTCGTCGGCACCGGAGGTCTGGCCATTGACATAGGCATTGCTGCGGCCGTCGCGAGACACGTGCACGGTGGATTTGGCCGCACGGCGCTGGCCGATCACCGGCTGCAGCGTCAGTGCCGACGGTGCGCCTTCTTCCAGCTTGAGTTCGGCGCGCAGGGCGTCGACCTTTTCCTGCGCCACTTCCACCGACTGCCCACGCAGCAACTCGCGCGGCAGCGAGATCTTGCCGTAGCGACTGCGCTTGAGGCGACTGACCTGGCAGCCTTGCGACTCCCACAGACGGCGCACTTCGCGGTTGCGGCCTTCCTTGACCACCACGCGGAACCAGTCGTGCGAGTCGGTGCCGCCGATGCGCTCGATCTCGTCGAACTTGGCGCCGCCGTCTTCCAGCAGCACGCCGCGCGACAGGCGCTCGATGATGGCGTCGGAGACCTTGTCTTCGCCTTCCGGGGCGCGCACGCGCACCACGTATTCGCGTTCGACCTCGTAGGAGGGATGCATCATCGCGTTGGCCAGCTCGCCGTCGGTGGTCAGCAGCAGCAGGCCGGTGGTGTTGATGTCCAGGCGGCCGATGGCGATCCAGCGCGAGCCCTTCAATGCCGGCAGCGACTCGAACACGGTCGGGCGGCCTTCGGGATCTTCGCGCGTGGTCACTTCGCCTTCGGGCTTGTTGTAGATCAGCACGCGCGAGGGCTCGGTCAGCGCGCTGGCGACGAAACTGCGGCCGTCCAGCTCGATCTTGTCGCCGCTGCGCACCGACATACCGGTCTGCGCGACGGCGCCATTGACCTTGATCAGGCCATCGGCAATGCGCTGTTCCAGCGCGCGGCGCGACCCCAGGCCGGCCTGGGCCAGCACCTTGTGCAGGCGCTCTTCTAGCTTGGGCGCTTCGGGCGCGCTGTCGCGCTTGAGGGAGAGTTTGTTCAACGACAGCTTGCGGGGGGTGTCACTCATGTGTCTGGCTCCGGCCGACGCGTTGCGGGTCGGCCTCTGGGTCGGAATCGGCTTCGTCAACAGCCACGGTCGTCGTCGCGACGGCGTTGTCTTCGTCTTCGTTCACTGCATCCGCGCGCGTACCCGGCGCGGTGTCGGGGGCGCCCTCACGGGCGTCGTCTGGGTCCAACGTGTTCTGGTCCTGCGCCGAGGCATGCTCGGAGTGTTGCGGTGTTGCGTCGATCGGGTCTTCGGCGTCGGTGGCGTTATCTGCATCGCCGGCGTCGTGTGTTTCTTCATCCAGTTCGGCATCGATGGTGTCGCCATCGGAGTCCGGGTCAGCCGCATCGGCCTCCGTCTGACCCAGCGCTGCATCCATCGCCGCCGATGCCGGCACTGCGCCATCCAGTTGCCCGTCGCGGTCCAGCTGCAGCTGCGGTTCCAGCTCGGCGATGTCCTTCAACTCAGACAATGGCGGCAGCTCGTCCAATCGCTTGAGCCCGAAGTAATCCAGAAACCCCTTGGTGGTGCCGAACAGGGCCGGCTTGCCGGGCACGTCGCGGTGGCCCACCACGCGGATCCACTCGCGTTCTTCCAGGGCCTGGATGATGTTGCTGCTGACCGCCACGCCGCGCACCTGCTCGATCTCGCCGCGGGTGATCGGCTGGCGGTAGGCGATCAGCGCCAGGGTTTCCAGCGTGGCGCGGGTGTACTTGGTGCGGCGTTCGGTCCACAGACGGGCAACCCAGCCATGTACATCGGCCTTGACCTGGAAGCGGAAGCCGGAGGCCACCTCGACCAGTTCCACCCCGCGCTCTGCGCAGCCCTCGCGCAGTAGTTCCAGCGCGCGCTCGACGCTGCCGGGCGGCGCCGGTTCTTCTTCCGGAAACAGCCCCTGCAGCTGCGCCAGCGTCAGCGGCTGGCTGCTCGCCAACAGGGCGGCTTCGATAATGCGGGTGATCAGCGCTTGATCCATTCGGTGATCGGCTTCAGATAGGTTCGTTGGCGGCATCGCTGTCGTCGAATTCGCTGGAGAATTGCAACGGCGCATTGGTATTGCCCAACGCCAACGACTTCACGTAGATCGGCGCCAGCGGCGCTTCCTGCACGATGTCCAGCAACTGCTCCTTGGCCAATTCGAGCAGCGCCAAAAAGGTGACCAGCACGCCGAGCTTGCCTTCTTCGGCAGTGAACAGCGATTCGAAACGGTAGAACTTGCCATCGTCCAGACGGCTCAGCACATCGCCCATGCGCTGGCGCACACTCAGCGCCTCGCGCTTGATCGCATGGCCGGTGAACAGTTCGGCGCGCTTGAGCACGTCGTACAGCGCCATCAGCATTTCTTTCAGTTCCACCGGCGGCGGCAGCTTGACCGCTGCGCGCTCGGGCAGATGCGCCTGCACCGGCGCACTGTCGCGGCCCATGCGGGGCAGGGTGTCCAGATCCTCGGCGGCCTGTTTGAAGCGTTCGTATTCCTGCAACCGGCGTACCAACTCGGCACGCGGGTCGTTTTCCTCGCCTTCCTGGCTGGGCGGGCGCGGTAACAGCATGCGCGATTTGATCTCGGCCAGAATCGCGGCCATCACCAGATATTCGGCCGCCAGTTCGAAGCGCAGCTCCTGCATCACATTGATGTAGTCCACGTACTGCCGGGTGATCTCGGCGACGGGGATATCCAGGATGTCCAGATTCTGGCGGCGGATCAGATACAGCAGCAGATCCAGCGGGCCTTCGAAGGCATCCAGGATGACTTCCAGCGCGTCCGGCGGAATATACAGATCCTGCGGGATCTGCAGCACCGGTTGCCCATGCACCACCGCCAGCGGCATTTCCTGCTGCTGTGGCGGCGCGCTTGTGGCTGGCGGATTCGCGTCGTGCGCGAGTTCGGAATTCATCAGGTCGACATCGGGTGTTGCGGTCGCCGGCCGCGGTCTGAGCCGCGCCTGCAGGGCTTTGCCTTGAGTAATTGCAATCTAATGTCGTGCCTGTGCCGGCACGATCCCACAAATCCACATACGCCAATCCACATGAAAACAGGCGCCACGTGGCATGCGGCGACGGAACAGCGAGGAGGTCGTCTACACGGGCCGGTGGTGGGCAGCGAATCGGTCGTCGAGTGAGGCGTGGGGCCTGGGCCGACGGGCCGCTGCGTCCGGTTGCGTGTGCAGTGGTGCCAAGGGTAATGCGTGCGCGGGGGCGGTGTCCAGCGCTGACACGGCTAGAATCTCCGGCAGTGATCTTCAAGTCTTTGGCGAGGTGGCGTGTGTGGTACGTAATCGAAGGGTATGACCAGGCCGATGCGCTGGCCGCGCGGCAGCAGGCGCGACCGGCGCATCTGGCACGTTTTCAGGCGCTTGCGGCGTCCGGCCGCTTGCTGGTGGCGGGCCCATGCCCGGCCATCGATGCCGAGGATCCGGGTCCGGCCGGATTCAGCGGCAGCGTGGTCATTGCCGAATTCGAATCGCTGGAACAGGCGCGCGCCTGGGCCGATGCCGATCCATATGTGGCGGCGGGCGTGTATGTGCGCACCGAGGTCCGCCCGTTCCGGCGGGTGCTGCCATGAGCCGGGTCGAGCGGATCCGCGCCGCATTGCAGTCGGCGCTGGCGCCGAGCGAGCTGGAGGTGGTTGACGACAGCCATCGCCACGCCGGGCACGCCGGCGCGCGCGATGGGCGCGGGCATTTCAATGTGCGCGTGGTCAGTGCCGCGTTCGTTGGAAAGGCGCCGCTGGCGCGCCACCGCGCCGTGTATGCCGCAGTCGGCGAGATGATGCAGACCGATATCCACGCCTTGTCGATCGAGGCGTTTGCGCCTGGTGAGGCGGGGTAACCAGGTCGGCCGTCGTAGGAGCGCACCTGGGCGCGACAGGGGTTATCGGTAAGGCCCGTCGCGCCCAGGTGCGCTCCTACGGGGTCGACTGTCCCCCGACATGGCGGAACAAACTGCCCCAACCGTGATCCACGTTGTGCTTCGCTGGTGGACACGACAGTGCGGGATTGTTGCGACGCAGCACAATCTTTCACCTATTCATCACCTGCAGCTAGTTGATCTGTAAGCGTTTTCATCGATGTGAAGATGGGGGTTTACGCCCTCATATGAAAACGCTTACAGTCCGCGCCAGTTTTGGGAACTCGGTCGCGGAGGGCGACACGAATGGCCAATGGTGCGGTCACCATCAAAGATGTCGCTCGGGAAGCACAGGTCTCCGTCGCAACGGTGTCGCGTGCGCTCAATGGGCACGATAACGTCGCCGGGCCGGTGCGCCAGCTGGTGCAGGAAGTGGCTGCGCGGTTGCGCTACAGCCCGCATGCGGCGGCGCGTAGCCTCAGCAGCCGACGCACCCAGACCCTGGGCGTGGTGCTGCCGGATCTGTACGGCGAATTCTTTTCCGAACTGATCCGCGGCATCGATGGGGCGGCGCGCGCCGCCGGCCAGCACCTGCTGGTGTCCAGCTATCACGGCGACCCGGAAGCGCAGGGCAGGGCGTTGCAGTCCATGCGCGGACGCGTGGACGGCTTGCTGGTGCTGTCTCCCTACGCCGAGCAGCCGGGTTTTCTCACCGACAACCTGCCGCAGGCGCTGCCGACGGTGTTGATCAATGCGCATCTGCCCGGTGCCGATTACCCGGTACTGAGCATCGACGACCATGCCGGCGCCATGGCGATGACCGAGCATCTGCTGCGCGCCGGCCATCGACGCATCGCCTTCATCGGCGGGCCGGTGCTCAATTTCGATGCGCGCGAACGCCTGCGCGGGTTCCGCGATGCGATCGCTGCGCATGGCGATCAAGCACAGGGTCTGGAATATCCGGGCGATTTCGACGAGGCCTCAGGTCACCGCGCCGGGTTGGCGATGCTGGCCGACGGCACGTTGCCGGATGCGGTGTTCGCCGCCAACGACATGACCGCGCTGGGCTGCCTGTACGCATTCGCGCAGGCCGATGTCTCGGTGCCTGGCGATGTGGCCCTGGCTGGCTTCGACGATATTCCGCTAGCCCGTTTCGTCCATCCGGCACTGACCACGATGCGGGTCAGCATCGCGCACCTGGGCGGGCAGGCGATGACCCGGCTGATGCGGCTGGTCGAGCAGACCGGCGACGACGACGGCATCCGCCAGTTGCTGACGCCCGAGCTGGTGATCCGCGCCTCCTGCGGTGCCGGCGAGCCTGGCCTCTGACTCCATTCGCTGCTGATCCATTCGGTCCTGACCTTTGTCTGGCCACTGACCTCTTCGCGGACGTTCTGTCCGCTCCCGCTGCCCCCGCAGCGGTCGTTCCTGCAAGACCGCAACGCCACAACAACACTCTGTACCGATCCCTGGAGGGACCAATGCGCCACCACAACCCCCATTCCGCCAGTCCGGCGCGCAAGCTGCTCAGCTGCGCCCTGGCCAGTTGCCTGCTGCTGGGCGCCGCACCGGCCTTCGCGCAGAGTGCTGCCGCGACCATCCGCGGCCAGGTCACCGTCGACTCCGCACCTGCCACCCAGGCCCAGGTCACCGCGACCAACCTCGCCACCGGTCTGACCCGCACCGTACAGGTCAGCAATGGCGGCTATTCGCTCGGCGGCCTGCCGCCGGGGTCGTACCGTCTGGACGTCACCGCCAATGGCCAGACCACCTCGCAGAACGTCACCGTGCAGGTCGGCCAGACCGCCACCCTGAATCTGGGCGTCGGCGGCGAACCCGCCACGGCCGACGGTGGTAACGCCACCACGCTGGATGCGGTGCAGGTCAAGGCGCCGCCGGTGCTGGTGGAAACCCGCACCTCCGAGAACGCCACGTATATCTCCAACGTGCAGATCCAGAACCTGCCGCGTGCCACGCGCAACTTCCTGGAACTGGCCGACACCGTGCCGAACGTGCAGTTCACCCGCGAGGCCAACGGCACCACCAAGGTCCGCTCGGGTGCCACCTCGGCCGAAGGCACCAACGTCTACATCGACGGCGTGAGCCAGAAGAATTATGTGCTGACCGGCGGCGTCAGCGGCCAGGATTCCAGCCGCGGCAACCCGTTCCCGCAGTCGGCGATCGGCGAGTACAAGGTCATCACTTCGAACTACAAGGCCGAGTTCGACCAGGTCAGCGGCGCGGCCATCGTGGCCTCGTCCAAGTCCGGTACCAACGATTTCCACGGCAGCTTCTTCTGGGACACCAGCAACGACGGCTGGCGCGAAGAGAGCCCGTTGGAAAAGCGCGCCGGCGTGCGCGACGACTTCGAAGAGACCCAGTACGGCGCCACCTTCAGCGGCCCGATCCTCAAGGACAAGGCGCATTTCTTCGTCGCCTATGAAGCCAAGGAATACACCACCCCGAACGTGGTGATCCCGGGTTCGATCTATTCCGATCGCGTCGACCAGTTGCCTGCGCAGCTGCAGCCGCTGGTGGCCACCTACAGCACCCCGTTCAAGGAAGACCTGTACTTCGCCAAGATCGACTGGACCATCGGCGACAACAACCTGTTCGAGCTGAGCGGCAAGTACCGCAAGGAAGACGAGCTCAACGACGTCGGCGGCACCTCGACCTTCGAGCACGGCAGCATCAACGGCCAGGAAGAAAAGCGCGCCAACCTGCGCTGGCAGTACAGCGGTGCCAACTTCCTCAACGAAGCCAACCTCAGCTACGAGAGCGCGTTCTGGAACCAGGCGCCGATCAACAACGGCACCGGTTATGTGTTGAGTTATGCACCAGTACGCGGCATCGAGGACGAAGTGCTGTCCGCAGGCGCAGGCAGCAGCTTTCAGCGCAAGGGTCAGAAGGGCTGGACCTTCCAGGACGATTTGACCTTGAACAGCCTGGAATGGCACGGCGCGCACACCGTCAAGATGGGCGTGAAGTTCAAGAGCATCGATCTGAACTCCACCCAGTTCAACCCGGCCAACCCGCAGTACTACTACAACATCCTCAGCGACATCGAAACGCCATACCGGGTGCGCTTCGGTGCGCCGCTGGTGGAAGGTGGCGGCTCGGTGGTGTCCAAGAACAAGCAGTACGGCATCTACCTGCAGGACGACTGGGAGGTCAACGAGCACTGGACCCTGAACCTGGGCGTGCGCTACGACTACGAAGAATCCCCGGCGTTTCTGGACTTCGTGACCCCGTCCGACGTCGCCGGTGCACTGCAGAACTGGCCCAACCTTCAAAACGCCAACTACAACATCAACGACTTCATCAGTACCGGCAACAACCGCAAGGCGTTCAAGAACGCCTGGCAGCCGCGCCTGGGTGCCTCCTACGATCTGTTCGGCGATCAGGCGCATGTGATCTACGGCGGTGCCGGCCGTGCATACGATCGCAACATCTTCGATTACCTGGCGTTGGAGCAGCTCAACAACTCCTTTAACTCCTATAGCTACTACTTCAATAACCCCGGCGCTCCCAACGCCTCAGGTTGTCTCGGCGACCCATGCACCGCATGGAATCCGGCCTACAGCACGCAGGAAGGTTTGAACACGTTGACGGCCAACAGCACCGGCGGTGGCGGTCGCGAGGTCTACCTGATCGACAACAACATCAAGACCCCGTACTCGGACCAATACAGCATCGGCATGCGTAACATGGTGCCGCTGTGGGGCCAGGACTGGTACACCGATGTGACCTTGAGCCGTATCGAAAGTCATGACGGCTTCGCGTTCGTGCGTGGCAACCGTCTGCCGGACGGCTCGTTCTTCCAGCCGGGCACCACCTCCGGCTCGCCGAACGATGGTCCCAATGGCTACAGCGCCATCGTGCTGGGCACCAATGGCGTGGAGACCCGCAACAACCAGCTCGCCTTGCAGGTCGAAAAGCCCTATGACGAGGAATCCGGCTGGGGCCTGACCGTGGCTTACACCTTTTCCGATGCCAAGGAGAACCGCCAGTTCGGCGAGCATTACGCACTGGATCGCGAACGCGTCGAAGACTACGGCTGGCGTGAGGCCGGCGGTATCGCCAAGAACCGTCTGGTGGTCACCGGCATCTACGAGCTGCCGTACGAGATCAAGCTGTCCGGCAAGCTGTCGCTGGCCAGCCAGACCGCGCGCTACGGCCAGAACTGCGTGGCCGGTAACGACCAGTGCTATATCGTCCAGTTCAAGCCGGACGGCACACTGGGCTACAAGGAGTTCAGCATCGCAGCCAATAAAGAATGGGATACCGGTGGCGGTGTCAAATTCAACGTGCGTGCGGATATCCTCAACGTGTTCAATTGGGTGAACTACGCCAACTTCAACGGCGAAACCGGGACACTTGGAGACTTGAACACGGCTTACGGCACACCAACCGGTGTGCTGGCGTCGCCGATGCGTACCTTCCGTCTGGCCTTTGGCCTGAACTGGTGAGGTACTCGACCGCCCTGGCAGTGTCAGGGCGGTCGAACTCGGCGCCTGGATAGGGTAGGTTGGCGTGCGAGATGTAATCGATTACACGAGTGGGGGGCGGATGAACAGGGGCAGGACTTCGTATTGGTTGACGATTCCACTATTGCTGGGCGCGCTGGTGCTGGCGTCATGCAAACAGGCCGAGGAACCTAAGGTGGCCGAAAAGAAGGCACCGGTGAAAGTCATTCTGGTGGAAGCGCAGCTGCCACCCAAGCCGGTCAAACCGCCGTTGCCGCCACTGTTTTCGGACATCGAGCGTCGCACCTTCCAGTTTTTCTGGGACACCACCAACGAACTCAACGGACTGGCACCGGATCGGTTTCCGTCGCGCCCGTTCGCCAGTATCGCGTCGGTCGGGTTTGCGCTGACTGCGTATCCGATCGGGATCGAGAATGGGTGGATCAGCCGCAATCAGGCGATCGACCGCACCTTGACCACACTGAAATTCTTCCGCGACGCGCCAATGGGGCCGCAGCGGACCGGTAGGGCCGGGTACAAGGGCTTCTACTACCACTTTCTGGACATGCAGCAGGGCAAGCGTTACGACAGCTGGGTCGAGCTATCCAGTGTGGACACCGCGCTGCTGATGATGGGCGTGTTGTTCACCCAGTCGTATTACAACGGCGAGGACCCGCGCGAAAAAGAAATCCGCCAGATCGCCGACACGCTGTACAAGCGTGTGGACTGGCGCTGGCTGCAGCAGCGTGCACCGTTGATCTCGATGGGCTGGTTCCCCGAGAGCGGTTTCATCGATCACGACTGGATGGGCTACAACGAAGCGATGATGTTGTACATCCTCGCGCTCGGCTCGCCCACCCACGGCGTGGATCCGGATGCCTGGACCAGCTGGACCCGCACCTACAACAACGACTGGGGCGTCTACCAGGGCCAGGAATATCTATCCTTCGGCCCGCTGTTCGGTCACCAATACAGCCATGTCTGGATCGACTTCCGCGATATCCAGGACCAGTACATGCGCGAGCGCGGCATCGACTACTTCCTCAACAGCCGCCGCGCTACCCTGGCCCAGCGCGACTACGCCATCGATAACCCGATGAAGTGGAAGGACTACGGCGAGAATGTCTGGGGCCTGACCGCCGGCGACGGCCCGCAGAACACCAGTCAGGAATACCGTGGCGAGCAGCGCCAGTTCCGCCATTACTCCTCGCGCGGCGCCGGCCTGCGCGAGAACTTCGACGACGGCACCATCGTGCCGTCGGCGGCGATCTCTTCGATCGTGTTCGCACCCGAAGTGGTGATTCCGGCTGCGGAAGAAATGCACAAGCGCTACGGCGACTTCCTGTATTCCAGCTACGGCTTCCTGGATTCGTTCAACCCCAGCTTCAACTACGACATCCCGCTCAAAACCGGGCGCATGGTGCCGGACCGCGGCTGGGTGGCCAGCGACTACATCGCCATCGACCAGGGCCCGATCCTGGCGATGATCGCCAACTACCAGAACGAATTCGTCTGGACGGTGATGAAGAAGAACCCCTACATCCGCGCCGGTCTGGAACGCGCCGGCTTCACCGGCGGTTGGCTCACCCCCGAAGGCGAGCCGCAGCCGTTGCCCAAGAAGGACGAGCAGGCAGCCGCTGCCCGCTCGCTGGGCATGGCCGAGTCGCGCGCCGCCGCCGCCCAGGCCCAGCAGGACCCATCGCAGCGGCAAAACTCCACGCAACGCCCCAAACCCGAGTAATCCGTGCGCCTTTTGAAATTGTTGATACTGGCCGCCGCCCTGTGTGCAGGTGCGGCGGGATGCGACCGCGCCGACCCGGCCAAGACCACCGTGCGCTTCTGGGCCATGGGCAAGGAGGCCGAAGTGGTCGCCGAGCTGGTGACGGAGTTCGAGAAGCAGAACCCCGACATCCGCGTGGATGTGCAGAACATCCCGATGACGGCGGCGCACGAAAAACTGCTCACCGCCTTCGCGGCGGATGGCTTGCCGGACGTATGCCAGCTCGGCAACACCTGGCTGCCGGAGTTCGCCTTGCTGGACACGCTGGAACCGATGCAGCCGTACGTGGCGCGCTCCAAGATCGTCGACCCGCAGGATTACTTCCCGGGCGTGTGGGACACCAATCTGGTCGACGGCACCTTGTATGGGGTGCCGTGGTATGTGGACACCCGGCTGCTGTTCTATCGCAAGGACCTGCTGCGCGAGGCCGGCTACAGCGAGATGCCCAAGACCTGGGCCGAGATGGAACAGGTGATGGCGGCGATCAAGCGCAAGGTTGGCCCGGACCGCTACGCCATCCTGATGCCGCTCAATGAATTCGAACAGCAGCTGTCGTTCGCGCTGCAGCAGGACGACCGCCTGCTGCGCGACCACGACAACTACGGCAACTTCCGCGGGCAGGGCTTCCGCAAGGCGCTGGGCTTCTACGACGGCATGTACCAGAAGGGCTGGGCGCCGAAGGTGTCCGAGACCCAGGTCTCCAACGTCTGGTACGAATTCTTCAACGGTTACTACGCGTTCTACCTGTCCGGCCCGTGGAACGTGCGCGAGTTCAAGCTGCGCCAGCCGCCGGGCATGGAAGGCAAGTGGGGCACCGCGCCGCTGCCGGGACCCAACGGCCTGGGCGCGGGCATCGCCGGCGGTTCCAGCCTGGTGATCTTCAAGTCGTCCCAGCACAAGGATGCCAGCTGGAAGCTGATCGAATACCTTTCGCAGCCGCAGGTGCAGGCGCGCTTCCACGCCATCATCGGCGACCTGCCGCCGCGTCGCAGCACCTGGAAGTTGCCCTCGCTGGCCAACGACGAACTGGCGCATGCCTTCGGCGACCAGCTGGAGCGGGTCAAGGCCACGCCCAAGGTGCTGGAATGGGAGCGCATCGTGCAGGAAATGCGCCTGGTGACCGAGCGGGTGGTACGTGGCGGCCAATCGCACGAGGCCGCCGTGCAGGAACTGGATAAACGCGTGGACGAGATTCTGGCCAAGCGCCGCTGGATCTTCGAACAGGAGGGCGGGCATGTCGGCCCGGCGGGTGAAACGGCAACGCCTGCGGCGACACCTGCCGCAGCGCCAGCACCGGCAGCGGGCGAGGGAGCGGCACGATGATGAAGCGCAATTCCGTCGCCGGCTGGGTGTTCGCCGCGCCCTCGATCCTGGTGCTGGGCATGTTCTTCGGCGTGCCGGTGTTCGCCGCGCTGGTGCTCAGCGTCACCGACTTCGACCTGTACGCGCTGGCCGACAGCAGCCATCTGCGCTTCGTCGGCCTGGGCAATTACATCGAACTGCTGCAGACGCCGCTGTTCTGGAAGTCGTTGTGGAACACCACGTACTTCGTGCTGCTGGGCGTGCCGATGTCGATCGGTGTGTCGCTGGGCGCGGCATTGCTGCTCAATGCCAAGGCCTCGCGCTTCAAGGCCCTGTTCCGCACCGCCTTGTTCGCGCCGGTGGTGACCACGCTGGTGGCGGTGGCGGTGATCTGGCGCTATCTGTTCCACATCAAGTACGGCCTGGTGAACTTCGGCCTGAGCCACCTGGGCATCGCCCCGATCGACTGGCTGGGCGATCCGCGCTGGGCGATGCCGACCATCATGCTGTTCGCGGTGTGGAAGAACTTCGGCTACAACATGGTGATCTTCCTGGCAGGCCTGCAGGCGATCCCGCAGGACCTGTACGAGGCCGCGCGCATCGATGGCGCCTCGCGCTGGAAGCAGTTCCTGCATATCACCTTGCCGATGCTAGGCCCGGTGCTGATGGTGGTCGGGGTGATCACCATCTCCGGCTACTTCCAGCTGTTCGCCGAGCCCTACGTGATGACCCGCGGCGACCCACTGCAAAGCACCGTGAGCGTGCTGTATTTCATGTTCGAGGAAGGCTTCAAGTGGTGGAACCTCGGCCGCGCGTCGGCGGTGGCGTTCCTGCTGTTCCTGATCATCCTGGCGGTGACCACCGTGATGCTGCGCTTCGGCCGCAAGAGGGATTTGATATGAGTCGTGATGTGGGCCAATCGCGCTGGAATGCCGTGCTGATCAACAGCGGCCTGCTGGTGCTGGCCCTGGTCAGCCTGGCGCCGCTGCTGTGGATGCTGTCGTTGTCGTTCATGCCCACCGGCGAGGCCAGCCGCTTCCCCCCGCCGATGCTGCCCTCGGCGTTTACCCTGGCCAATTACCACGAGCTGTTCGCGCGCACCGGCATGGCGCGCAACTTCGCCAACAGCCTGATGGTGTCCGGGCTGATCACGCTCGGCTCGCTGCTGATCAACACCATGGCCGGCTATGCGTTCGCCAAGCTGCAGTTCGTCGGCCGCGAGCGCATCTTCAAGATCCTGATGGCCGCGCTGGTGATCCCCGCGCAGGTGGCGATGCTGCCATTGTTCCTGCTGATGAAGCAGCTGCATCTGGTCAACAACATCGGCGGTGTGGTGGTGCCGGCATTGGCGACGGTGTTCGGCATCTTCCTGGTACGCCAGTACGCGCGCAGCATTCCCGATGAGTTGATCGAAGCCGCGCGCATCGATGGGGCCAGCGAGATGCGCATCTTCTTCCAGATCGTGCTGCCGATGCTCAAGCCGGTGCTGGTCACCTTGACCATCTTCACCTTCATGGGCTCGTGGAACGACTTCATGTGGCCGCTGATCGTGCTGACCGACCAGGAGCAATACACCTTGCCGGTGGCGCTGGCGGCACTGTCGCGCGAGCACATCATGGATGTGGAATTGATGATGGCCGGCGCAGTGGTGACGGTGATTCCGGTGCTGCTATTGTTCGTCGCGCTGCAGCGTTACTACATCCAAGGTCTTCTGCTGGGGAGTGTGAAGGGGTGAAGCGAGTGTTCCTGCGACTGTTTGCCATGGCCGCTGTCGTCACGTCTGCGGGCGCGGCGCAGGCGCAGGAGCGCGTGCTCGACGGCTTCAACGACATCGGCGCATGGCGCCTGGTGGTGTCCAACCAGGTCAGCGGTTCGCTGCGGCCGGTGGCTACCACATCCGGCGGGCATGCGCTGTGCCTGGACTACAACTTCAACGGCGTGTCCGGCTATGTCGGCATCCGTCGCAACCTGCCGATCGACTATCCGGACAACTACCGCATCGGCTTCGCGCTGCGCGGCGAATCGCCGTCCAACGATTTGCAGGTCAAGCTGATCGATGCCAGCGGCGACAACGTGTGGTGGGTCAACCGGCCGGGCTTCAATTTTCCGAAGAACTGGACCACCTTCGCCTACCGCAAGCGCAATATCGAAAAGGCCTGGGGCCCGGGCCAGGACAAGCAGCTGCGCAGCAGTGCGGATGTGGAATTCACCATCTACAACAAGGTCGGCGGCAAGGGCTCGGTGTGCTTCGATCGCCTCACCCTCACGCCGCTGCCGCCGGAAGACACCTCGCCGTTGAAGGCCGAGGCCATCACCGACACCGCGCCCGCACTGGAACAACGCCTGGCCGACGGCAAACCTGACACTTTCTGGCTCAGTGGCGCGGTCAAGCAACAGACCGTCACGCTGGACCTGGGCAAGGTGCGCGAATTCGGCGGCGCGGTGGTGCATTGGGTGCCCGGCCTGCAGGCCTCGCAATACGTGGTACGCGCCTCCAGCGACGGGCGCGGTTGGCGCGATCTGCGCACCGTCACCGCCGGTGCCGGCGGCACCGACTGGCTGGCACTGCCGGACACCGAGGCGCGCTATCTGCGTTTCGATCTCAAGGATGGCCCCAACTGGCGTTACGGGATCAAGGAAGTGCAGCTGCAGCCGCTGGCCTTCGCCGCCACACCGAACGATTTCATCAAGTCGCTTGCCGCACGGATGCCGCGCGGCAGCTATCCGCGCGGCTTTTCCGGCGAACAGCCGTACTGGACCATCCTTGGGTTGGATGGCGGCACCGAGCAGGGCCTGATCGGCGAAGACGGCGCGGTGGAAGTGGGCAAGGGCGGTTTCAGCATCGAGCCGTTCGTGGTCACCGGCGGCAAGCTGCTGCATTGGTCCGACGTCAGCAGCGAGCAGAGCCTGCAGGACGATTACCTGCCGATTCCCAGCGTCGACTGGCACCACGACCTGATGAATCTGCGGGTGACTGCCTTCGTGCAGGGCACACCGGATCAGGCGCAGCTGGTCGCACGCTACCAGCTGCACAACACCGGCAAGGAAGCGCGCGACTTCACCCTGGCCCTGGCGGTGCGTCCGTTCCAGGTCAACCCGCCGGCGCAGTTCCTCAATACCCTGGGCGGCGTCAGCCGGATCGAGCAACTGGCCGTGGACGGCGCGCAGGTCAGCGTCAACGGCAAGCCGCGCGTATTCGCCGCGCAGCGTCCGGATGCCGGCTTTGCCAGCGCCTTCGACAGCGGCATGGACGTCAGCCATCTCACCGCTGCCACGCCGCCGGCGATCACCCAGGTCAAGGACGAAACCGGCCTGGCCTCGGGCGTGCTGCTGTATCGCTGGAAGCTGGAGCCTGGCCAACGGCGCGAGGTGGCGCTGGTGATTCCGCAGACCGGCACCGCGCAACTGCCTGCCGGCTTCGATGCCGACAAGGCACAACAGCAGGTGGCCCAGCAGTGGCGCAGCAAGCTCGATCGCGTGCGTATCAGCGTGCCGGCCGAGGGCAAGCCGGTGGTCGACACCTTGCGCACTGCGCTGGCGCACATGTTGATCTCACGCATCGGCCCGCGTCTGCAGCCGGGCACGCGCTCGTATTCCCGCAGCTGGATCCGCGACGGCGCGATGATTTCCGAAGGCCTGTTGCGACTCGGCCGCGAAGACGTGGTGCGCGAGTACGTCGACTGGTTCGCCCCGTATCAGTTCGCCGACGGTATGGTGCCGTGCTGCGTGGACGACCGCGGCAGCGACCCGGTGCCCGAAAACGACAGCCATGGCGAGCTGATCTTCAACATCGCCGAGTACTACCGCTATACCGGCGACAAGGCGTTCCTGGAAAAGATGTGGCCGCACGTCACCGGCGCCTACGACTACATGGAAACGCTGCGCGCCAGCGAGCGCACCGAAGAGAACTTCATGCGCAATCCGGCCTTCTACGGAATGATGCCGGTGTCGATCAGCCACGAAGGCTACTCCGCCAAGCCGGTGCATTCGTACTGGGACAACTTCTGGGCGCTGCGCGGCTACAAGGATGCGGTGATGCTGGCCGGCGCGCTCGACAAGCCGGACGAAGTCGCCCGCTTCAGCACTGCACGCGACGAATTCAGTGGCGACCTGATCGCCTCGCTGGGTGCGACGGTGCGCCAGCACACTCTCGATTTCCTGCCTGGCTCGGCCGAGCTCGGCGACTTCGATGCGACCTCGACCACCATCGCGCTGGCACCGGGTGGCGAGCAGCAACGCCTGCCGCAGGATCTGCTGACCAATACCTTCGAACGCTATTGGAAGGAGTTCTCCGACCGCCGCGACGGCAAGCGCGAGTGGAAGGACTACACGCCGTACGAATGGCGCAACGTGGCCGCGTTGGTGCGCCTGGGCTGGCGCGACCGCGCCTGGGACGCCACCGCATTCTTCTTCAAGGACCGCGCGCCGCAACCGTGGAATCAATGGGCCGAAGTGGTCTCGCGCACGCCACGCACGCCGTTCTTCGTCGGCGATCTGCCGCATGCCTGGGTCGCCTCGGACTTCGTGCGCTCGGTGCTGGACATGTTCGCCTACGGCCGCGAATCGGACGCCAGCCTGGTCATCGCTGCCGGCACGCCGACGCGCTGGTTCGAGGGCAAGGGCATCGGCATCGCCGAACTGCGCACGCCCTACGGGCGCCTCAATTACACCTTGCAGCGCACCGACAAGCAGCTGGTGCTGCAGCTGCAGCCCGGCCTGATCCTGCCGCCGGGCGGGGTGGTGTTGCCGTGGCCGTACCAGGGCACGCCGGGCAAGGCCAGCATCAACGGCGAATCGGCCGAATGGCAGAACGGCGAACTGCGCATTCACCAATTGCCGGCCAACGTGCAGATCGATGTGCCCAGCGCGGTGCGGCGGGCCGAGCGCGCCACGCAATGAATGCCGCAGCTCGACCGGCAGGGGCAGCGCTGGCGCGGCGATGTGCCGGATGGCCGGTCGTGATGCTGGCGCTGCTGCCGTGCTTTGTTGCTGTACAAGCCACGCAGCCCGCCCACGCTGTGCAGATCGCGCAACCCGTACAGGTCGCGGCCACCCACGCCGTGCAGGCCGCGCAGCCCGCACGGGTCGACAAAACTGATCGCCCGGCACGCGTTTCCCAGACAGTGCAGCCGCCGAGCGCGGGGCAGCGCGAAATGACCCTGGTCACGCTCAATCTGCATCACGACCGCGAAGACTGGCCGGCACGTCGCGCCTACATCGCCAAACAGCTCAAGCAACTGGCGCCGGATGTGATCGCGCTGCAGGAAGTGATCGAACGCCGCGGCAGCGTGGAAAACCAGGCCGCCTGGCTGGCACGCAAGCTCGGGTACGAGTACACCTTCGCCTCGGTCGATCCGGTCGGCGCGCCCAAGCGCTACGGCAATGCCTTGTTGAGTCGGCGCAAGGTGCTGACCATGCATCAGCGCCTGCTGCAGCCCTTGGACGATTACCGCGTCGCCGCGCATCTGCAGGTCGATGTCGACGGCCAGCCGGTCAACGTCTATGTCACCCATCTCAACGAGCGCGCCGATGCACGCGGCACCGCCATGCGCACGCGCCAGGTTGCCGACCTGCTGGACTTCATTGCCTCCAACAGCGACCAAGCACCGGTCGTGATTGCCGGCGATTTCAACACCGCCGCCGATGCCCTCGATCTGGAAGCGCTACGCAAGGGCTACGGCGACAGCTACGGCAGCGTGCATCGCAACAGCGACGCCACCGTCAGCACCTTGAACCTGCATGTCTTCGACAAGCCGGCGCGGATCGACCACGTGTTCTTCCAGCAGAACCGGCTACTGGCGCGCGAAGCGCGCATCCTGTTCGACGCGCCGTATGCCGAAGGCCGCTGGGCCTCGGACCACTACGGCGTGTGGGTACGCCTGCAGCTAGCACCAGGCGCACCTGCCGCCCCGTAACCTGGCGCGCGTGCTCCAGCTCTCGTAGGAGCGCCCTTGGGCGCGATGGAGCGTTACCGGGAATGCCCCATCGCGCCCAGGGGCGCTCCTACGAAAGGCAACGGATTGCGGCGCAACGCCGCGCCACCCCAATCAACCATGCAGACGATTGAAGATCTGCACACCCGCCAGCCACACACCGGCCATGCTGCCGAAGTTGGTCAGCAAGAACGTCAGCACCACGCGCGAGACGCGATTGCGGTACCAGCCGCGCAAGGTCTGCGCATCGTCGCGCAGCGTCAGGAAATCGCCATAGGCCGGCTTGCGCATATGCACCTCGACCAACGCGGCGAACGCACCGGTCGGTACGCTTAGTCGGAACGGCTTGAACGGCGCGACCACCGCAGCGGTCAAAATGCTCAACGGATGACTGCCGGCCAGCAGACAACCCAGCGCCGCCATACCGCCGGTGTACATCGCCCATTGCAACAACAAATCGGCGCCCATGCTCAGGCCGCCGCGCCAGAAACCGATCCCGATGCCAACGATGATGACCGCCAGCACGCCCAGCGTGATCCACGGAACGCGCTTGCGCTGCTGCACGTATTCCAGCGATTCGCGCAGCGGGCCGGGTGCATCGGTGTCCTGTTCCAGATGCCGCGCAAGACCGGCCAGATGTCCCGCGCCGACCACCGCCAGCACCTCGTGCTGACCGGCGTTGGCTTCCTCGCGCAGACGCGCAGCCATGTACTGATCGCGCTCGGCAATCACGGTCTCGTACAGCTCCGGGCTTTCGCTGGCGAAATCGCCGAAGCTCGCCTCCAGCATGTCGCCTTGCTTGAGCTTTTCGATTTCCTCTTCGCCCACCTCATCGGCGGCGAACAGGCCGCTTAGCAGACCGCCGGCCAGCTTCATCTTGCCGAAGAATCCCAGCCGCCCGGAGGCGCGCTTGAAGGTCAGGCCGACCTCGCGATCGATCAGATGCACCGGCAAGCCTTGTGCGCGCGCCAGATTGACCGCCTCCTTCAATTCCGCGCCCGGCTCGATGCCGAGCTGCTTGGCCAGGCGGCGCTGGTAAGCCGCCAGTGCCAGGTTCGCTGCGAACAAGGCCACGCGGCCCTTGCGGATCACCTGCACCAGGTCCAGGCGGGCGAGGGCGTCCGGGTCGCTGAGCGCCTGCAGGCGCTGCGCATCCAGCTCCACCGCCACCGCGTCGTAGCGTCCGCTGCCGATTGCCCGCTGCACCGCGGCCACGCTGGCCAGCGACACATGCGCGGTGCCGAGCAAGGTGTAGCGCACGCCATCGCGCTCGACGATGCGGTGCGGCTGGCCGGACAGCGCATCGTCCAGAACGTGGGTGGTCTGCTCAGTCATGGGGTCATTCATCAGAAGGAGGGGCGGTGTCACCGGGGCCGAGCGGGCGTTGCATCTGCAAACCGTCCAGCCAGCGGCCATGCTTGCGGCCGATTCCGGTGAACACTCCGACCGTGCGAAAACCAAAACGTTCATGCAGCCGTCGCGATGCCTGATTGTCGGCATCGCCGATCACTGCAATCATCTGTCGATAGCCGCGCTGTTCGCAGCGCGAGATCAGCTCGCCCAACAAGGCCTTGCCGATGCCACGTCCTTGCATGTCGCCGGCAAGGTAGATCGAATTCTCCACGGTCCAGCGATACCCAGCACGTGCGCGGTACGCGCCAGCGTAGGCATAACCGACTACCGCAGCATCGCATTCGGCGACCAGATACGGATACCCCGCATCCACGGTGGCGCGCACCCGCGTGCGCATCTCGTCGCTCGACGGCGCGCTGTATTCGTAGCTGTTGACCCAGGCGACCTGCTCCGCATAGATCGCGGTGATCGCCGGGATGTCCGCCTCGCGGACCTCGCGTACCTCGACAGGCATGCGGTCAGTCGATGTAACGCTTGAGCAGATCGCCATACGCATCGATGCGGCGGTCGCGCAGGAACGGCCAGATGCGCCGCACATGCTCGCTGCGCTGCAGATCGACATCGCACACCAGCACCGTCGGATCCTGTCCAGCCTCTGCGATGAATTCGCCCTGCGGCCCCAGCACATGGCTGTTGCCCCAGAACTGGATGCCCGAGGCGCCCAGCGGCGAAGGCTCATGCCCCACGCGGTTGCACGACAGCACCGGCACCCCGTTGGCCACCGCATGGCCACGATGGCTCAGGATCCACGCATCGCGCTGACGCTCCTGCTCGGGTTGCTCATCGTCCGGATCCCAGCCGATCGCGGTGGGGTAGAGCAGCAGCTCCGCACCGGCCAGCGCCATCAGGCGCGCAGCCTCGGGGTACCACTGATCCCAGCACACCAGCACGCCGAGACGACCCACCGAAGTATCGATCGGAGCGAAACCCAGATCGCCCGGCGTGAAGTAGAACTTCTCGTAAAAACCCGGGTCGTCGGGGATATGCATCTTGCGGTACTTGCCGAGCAGGCGGCCGTCCTTTTCGAACACCACCGCGGTGTTGTGATACAGCCCGGCCGCGCGGCGCTCGAACAACGAGGCCACCAGCACCACACCATGTTGCCTGGCCAGCGCACCCAGGCGCTCGGTGCTGGGGCCGGGAATCGGCTCGGCCAGATCGAATTCGTCCACCGACTCGTGCTGGCAGAAATACGCGCCGTTATGCAGTTCCTGCAGCAGCACCAGCTTGGCGCCCTGCGCAGCGGCTTCGGCCACACGCGATGCGATGATGGCCAGGTTGGCCTCGGCGTCGCCGTGGTTGCGCTCCTGGATCAGCGCGACGGGAAGGAGATGACGGGTCATGGCAGCATCCAACTAGGTGGCACACTAAGGTAGCGCGCCATGGCGTAACACCGGCCTGCCGGCCGGAATAGAAACGACTCAGGCGGCCAACAGACCGGCGGGCAGTTGCATGGTCAAACAGTGCAGGCTGCCGTTCTGCCAGATCAGCGCCCGACACGGCACCGGCACGATTTCATGCTGCGGGAATGCTTCGGCCAGCACCGCCTGCGCAGCGGCATCGGCCTTGTCGCCATACGCGGGCATCAGTACCGCACCGTTGACAATGAGGAAATTGGCATACGAGGCCGCAAGACGGCGGCCGTGGTCGAGGATTGGTTCTGCCCACGGCAACACGAACAGGCGATACGGCTGCCCGTCGGCCTTGCGCAGTGCAGCCAGTTCGGCGCCCATCGCCTGCAGTTCGGTGTAATGCGAATCGGTGGCTACATCGCAGCCCTGGTAGACGATCGCATCCGGGCCCGCAAAGCGCGCCAGCGTATCGATATGCGCGTCGGTGTCGTCCCCTTCCAGATAGCCGTGATCCAGCCACAGCACGCGGTCCTGCGACAACCACGCAGCAAGATCGTTGCTCAACGATTCGCGCGAGCGCTGCGGGTGCCGCTCGTGCAGGCACTTCCAGGTGGTCAGCAAGGTGCCGGCACCATCGGTCTCGATCGCACCGCCTTCCAGCGCAAAGTCCACGGTTTGCACCTGCGAGGGCACGAATACCTGCGCGGCATCCAGCGAGGTCACCAACTGATCGTCCAGGCTGGCCTCGAACTTGCCGCCCCAGCCGGTGAAACGGAAATCCATCAGCCGGAAACCGCCATCCTGGCGCAACGTGATCGGGCCCGAATCGCGCAACCAGGTGTCGTTGTAGGCAGCGATCACGAAACGCACGCGCGTCATGTCCACCCGCGCCGAACGCAGCCGCGCCTCCGCATAGATCTGCAGATCGTCATCGGCCACGCACACGATCACCGGCTCGAAGCGGGAAATCGCCGTCACCAGCGCGATATAGGTCTCTTCCACCTCGGCCAGACGCTCGGCCCAATCGGTGCCCGCATGCGGCCATGCAATCAACACGGCGGACTGAGGTTCCCACTCGGCGGGAAAGCGAACGCTATCGGTCATACCTGAAAATTACCCATCAATGCCCAGGCGAGCCCAGGCTGTTAATTCAAATCCCCGCACATGGATGTGCGGGCTCTTGCGAGGGACTCGCATCAAAGAGGTTTGGGACCGATCTCGTTGGCATCGGCCTGATTAGCCACCACGTCGATCACCCGGCTCTTTTCGAAGTACACGGTGAAGGCCGGATACACCCAGCGGTGGATCGTCGGCCACTGGCGCTTCTGGCCGCCGCGCGGATCCAGCTTTTCCTGCGGCGCGCCGTAACGGCCTTCGACCTGGCTCATGCTGTCGCCACGCAAGGGCAGGGCGGCGGCGGGTTTTTGCTTTGCACGATCGATCAACAGGGTGTCGGCCGAGGCAACGGCACTGATCCCCATCAGCGCGATTGCCAGCATGATCGGCGGCATCACAAACAAACGGTTGCGCATGTCATCTACTCCCCAGTGGACAAGACTTCGAATGGTGATTACAGCAAAAAACCAGGTCAGGCGTTGGTGCCAGTGCTGGGCCCGACGACGACGCGCAGGTTCCGGCACGCTGCGCCGGGGCGTCCTCGACCGCCGCACCCAGGCGCGTCACGGGGTTCGTCTAGACGATGCCCGTGAAGTCTCCATCGGCCAGGAAACATCGGCCAAGAAAAAACCGCCCGAAGGCGGCTTTCTCGGGTCTTGCACGCGCAGCAAAGGCTTAGCGCTGACGCGCCTTGAAACGCGGGTTCGACTTGCAGATCACGAACACCTTGCCACGGCGGCGGACCACCTTGCAGTCGCGGTGACGGGTCTTCGCAGACTTCAGGGAGGACAGGACTTTCATGGCACACCTCGGCGTAAACGGTTGGATTCGATGGAAGAGTGCCCGCAATCGAGGGTGCACCCGGAATTAAGCCGGCAATTCTAACCGGCTTTTCGTCGTGCTTTCAAGTGGTTGCATCGCAATCGCTGCGAGCGGCGCTACACTGGCGCCTTATCACCTTCCGGAAACCTGAATGACCGACCTTTCGCCCGTCCTCACCATCGACGGACCCTCCGGTGCCGGCAAAGGCACCGTAAGCCGGATCGTGGCCGCCCGGCTGGGCTGGCACTACCTCGATTCGGGCGCACTGTATCGCGCTGTCGGTGTTGCAGCGAGCTGGGCCGATCTGGACGTGTCCGACCCGGCGGCGCTGGTGCGTTGCACCTTCGACACCAAGGTCGAATTCGATGACGCAGGCGAGGCGGGGCTGCGGGTGCTGGTCAATGGCGTGGACGCCACCAGCGAGTTGCGCCTGGAAACGACCGGTGCGCTGGCCTCTGCGATTGCGGCCATTCCCGAGGTGCGCAGCGCCCTGAAAGAGCGCCAGCGCGCATTCAGGCGAACGCCCGGCCTGGTTGCCGATGGGCGCGACATGGGCACGGTGATCTTCCCGGATGCCGCATTCAAGGTCTTTCTGACTGCCAGTGCCGAGGAACGTGCGGGCCGCCGCCATAAACAGTTGATGGAAAAGGGTGTTTCGGTTATCTTTGACGACCTGCTGCGCGAGATCATGGCTCGCGATGCGCGTGATGCGCAGCGGGTGGTGGCGCCATTGCGGCCGGCCGAAGACGCCGTGCTGATCGATACCAGCGGGATGGGAATCGAAGATGTCGTCCAGCGTGTGGTCGGGTTGTTAGCCGCTCGCACGTCGTCGTAAGCGTTCCGCAAGCGGGCACGTCCCGCCGACCGTAAGGCGTTCCAAGGCTCTGTCGCACATCCCGTGTGGCGGTTCTATGACTACTTAACCGACTCGCTGTCCGGAGTCGACCAACAGGCTGGGCGGCTCGTATCTGTCGCAATCCGACGATCAACGCCCGTGTGTTCAACTGAGTAAAATTCAAATGACAGAATCTTTTGCTGAACTGTTCGAAGCCAGTCAAGCCAATCTGGCGAAGCTGAAGCCGGGCTCGATCGTCACCGGTACCGTCGTGGAAGTGCGCGGCGACGTGGTGGTGATCAACGCTGGCTTGAAGTCCGAAGGCATCGTGCCGATCGAGCAGTTCCGTAATGACGCTGGCGAGATCGATGTCGGCGTAGGCGACCAGGTCAAGGTTGCCCTCGATTCCATCGAGAACGGCTTCGGTGAGACCGTGCTGTCGCGCGAGAAGGCCAAGCGCGCAATGGTGTGGGACGAGCTGGAAGAGGCGTTGGAAAAGAACGAAACCATCACCGGCCGCATCAGCGGCAAGGTCAAGGGTGGTTTCACCGTGGACATCAAGGATGTCCGCGCGTTCCTGCCTGGTTCGCTGGTGGATGTGCGCCCGGTGCGCGACCCGGCCTACCTGGAAGGCAAGGAACTCGAGTTCAAGCTGATCAAGCTGGACCGCAAGCGCAACAACGTGGTGGTCTCGCGTCGTGCCGTGGTCGAGAGCGAGCACTCGGAAGAGCGCGAGCAGCTGATGGACAAGTTGCAGGAAGGCGCGATCCTGAAGGGTGTCGTCAAGAATCTGACCGATTACGGCGCATTCGTGGACCTGGGCGGTATCGACGGCCTGCTGCACATCACCGACATGGCCTGGAAGCGCGTGCGCCATCCGTCCGAAGTCGTCAACGTCGGCGACGAGCTCGATGTGCGCGTGCTGAAGTTCGATCGCGAGCGTAACCGCGTCAGCCTCGGCCTGAAGCAGCTGGGCGAAGATCCGTGGGACAACATCGCACGTCGTTACCCGGCCAATAGCCGCGTGTTCGGCAAGGTCTCCAACGTCACCGATTACGGCGCATTCGTCGAGATCGAGCCGGGCGTCGAAGGCCTGGTGCACGTTTCCGAGATGGATTGGACCAACAAGAACGTCAACCCGTCCAAGGTTGTGCAGGTTGGTGACGAAGTCGAAGTGATGGTGCTGGATGTCGACGAGGAGCGTCGCCGCATCTCGCTGGGCATGAAGCAGGTTGCCGCCAATCCGTGGGAAACCTTCGCTGCTACCCACAAGAAGAACGACAAGGTGTCCGGTCAGATCAAGTCGATCACCGACTTCGGCATCTTCATCGGTCTGGACGGCGGCATCGACGGTCTGGTTCACCTGTCCGACATCAGCTGGAACACCACCGGCGAAGATGTCGTGCGCAACTACAAGAAGGGCGACACGCTGGAAGCCGTTGTGCTGGCAGTGGACCCGGAACGTGAGCGCATCAGCCTGGGCGTCAAGCAGCTGGAGCAGGATCCGTTCGGCCAGTACATGGCGTCCAACCCGAAGGGTTCGAAGGTCGAAGGCGTGGTGCGTGAAGTGGACGCCAAGGGCGCCACCATCGACCTGGCCGATGGCATCGAAGGCTACGTCGCTGCACGCGATATCGCCAACGAGCGCGTCGACGACGCGACCCAGCACCTGAAGGTCGGCGACAAGATCGAAGCCAAGTTCGTGGGCATGGACCGTAAGGGCCGCACCCTGCAACTGTCGATCAAGGCCAAGGACGATGCCGAAATGCGCGAAACGATGGAGGAGTACCAGTCCTCTTCCGCAGCGTCGGGCGGCATGACTCAGCTGGGCGCGCTGCTGCGTGCACAGTTGAACAGCAACAAGTCCGAGTAAGCGCGTAGCGCTCGCAAGAGCGTGATGGATCGGCCCGGGCTTGCCCCGGGCCGATTCCGATGTGTCAGTCGAAAAAAGCAAGTCTTCCCATGACCAAGTCCGAATTGATTGAAATCCTGGCGCAACGCCAAGCGCATCTGAAGTCGGACGACGTGGATCTGGCAGTCAAATCGCTGCTGGAAATGATGGGGCAAGCGCTCTCCGATGGTGATCGGATCGAAATCCGCGGATTCGGCAGTTTTTCGCTGCATTACCGTCCGCCACGTCTGGGGCGTAATCCCAAGACCGGCGAATCGGTTGCGCTGCCGGGCAAGCATGTTCCGCACTTCAAGCCGGGCAAGGAACTACGTGAGCGTGTCAGCTCCGTGGTGCCTGTCGATCTGGCCGATACGGCAGATTGAAGATCGTTCTACCGCTGTGTTTATGTCGGCTCGGTTAAGCTAGGCCCCTTCCCGACGGAGTCTGTCCATGAAGGTGTTTCGCTTGCTGGTGATGTTGGCCTTCCTGCTGGCCGGTCTGATCATCGGTGCGGTCAATTCTCAGGATGTCACTCTCGATTTCCTGTTCTCAAGTGTGCACACGACCTCCGGGGTCGCGATCATCGTCGCGCTGCTGGTCGGTGTGTTGATCGGTGCCGGTATGGTGCTGGTCAGTGTGGTCATTCCCCTCTATTCCAGATTGCGCCAGGCCAACAAGGCTGTTGCGGTCAGTCGCGTCGACGCCGGGCCCGTTGCGCCTGCCGCAGTCCAGGCGCGCCCCATCGATGGACTGTAAGTACGTATGGAATTTCTGACCGAGTGGATCTGGTTCTTCCTGTTTGTGCCGCTGGCAGCACTGGGCGGGTGGATCGTCGGCCGTCGTGGCGGTCAGCGCCACGGCGATACGCAGGTCAGTCGTCTCTCCAGTACCTATTTTCGCGGTCTGAACTATCTGCTCAACGAGCAGCCGGACAAGGCGATCGAGCTGTTTCTGCACATCGCCGAACTGGACAAGGAAACCTTCGAAACGCAGGTCGCGCTGGGGCACCTTTTCCGTCGTCGTGGTGAAGTCGATCGTGCGATTCGTTTGCATCAGGGGCTGGTGCAGCGCGCCGACCTGACCGATCAGCAGCGTGTGCAGGCCTTGCTGGCGCTGGGCGAGGACTACATGAAGTCCGGCCTGCTGGATCGTGCCGAAACAGTCTTCACCGAGTTGGCGCAGCTGGATCAACGCGCGCCACAGGCATTGCGGCACCTGATCGGCATCTATCAGGCCGAGCGCGATTGGGAAAAAGCGATCGACAACGCCACCCGCTACGAAGAAGTCACCGGCGAGCCCATGGGCAAGCTGATTTCCCAGTTCGAGTGCGAGCTGGCCGATCGCTATCGCGGTTCGAGCAAGACCGACGAGGCGCTGCAGGCCGTCGCCCGTGCCTACCAGGCCGACGGTACTTCCGTGCGCGCGGGCATTCTGGAAGGCCGCATTGAAGCCGAGCGCGGTCATGACGAAGCGGCGGTACGCGCGTTCGAACGCGCGGCGCGGCATGACCCGGAATACCTTCCGGAAATCATTCCTGCATTGATGGCGGCCTATCGCCGTGTCGGCGACATCGCTGGCGCGCGCAACTTCCTGTCGGAGATGACCGAGCACTATCGTGGTATCGCACCGGTATTGGCGCTGACCCAGTTGATGGAAGCGCAGGACGGGGTTGCACCTGCGTTGGCGTACCTGGGGCGACAGCTCAAGGACCGGCCCTCGGTACGCGGCGAGTCGGCGTTGATCGATCTCACCCTGGCCGAAGGCAGCGACCCGGTTGGCACGCTGCAGGATCTCAAGCACATCACCGACCAGCTGCTGGTACGTAATCCAAGCTACCGCTGCACGCGGTGCGGCTTCGGCGCCAAGACGCATCACTGGCAATGCCCGAGCTGCAAGGAATGGGGCACGGTCAAACCGCTGTTGAACTACGCGGTCGTCTAATGCCGCAGGTCTGGCTGTGGTGCCTGTCGCACCTGGTGGTCGCAGCGCTGGGAACCTGGCTGTTGCGCCGTTATGCCTTGCATCGCCGCCTGCTCGACCAGCCGGGCGAGCGCCGCAGCCATGTCGTCGCCACCCCGCGTGGCGGTGGCATGGCGATCGTGGCGGCAATCCTGCTGGGTTGCATCGCTGCCACGGTGTTCTGGCAGGCTGCTCGCCTGGTCATTGGCTGGTTCGCCGTCGGGCTGGTACTGGTGGCGGGTGTGGGTTGGTGGGACGACCATCGTCCGCTGTCGGCCAGGCTGCGTTTTGCGATCCATCTGACGGCATCGGCGTCGCTGGGAGTCTTGGTCAGTCACTCCACTGGCGATGTCTGGGATGGCGTGCTCAGCGCAGTGGCGTCTGTCGTGTTGATCAACGTCTGGAATTTCATGGACGGCATCAACGGTCTGGCTTCCAGCCAGGCGGCCTTGGCGGCGTTGGCATTTGCGTTTGTCCTACCCGGCGCATGGGCGTGGGCGGGTCTTGCTGTTGCGGCGTCCTGCCTGGGGTTCTTGCCATTCAATTTTCCGCGCGCGCGCATTTTTCTGGGCGATGGCGGCAGTGGCGCGCTGGGATATGTGCTGGCTGCGTTGCTCGCACTCACCGTGGCGAGCGGGCAGGTGAGCTGGTGGATCGGTTGGCTGCCATTGACCGCATTTCTCGTAGACGCCGGCTTCACGTTGCTGTCTCGCATGCTCGCCGGACAACGTTGGTGGGAGCCGCACGCTCAGCACGTCTATCAACGACTTGCACGCCAGCGTGAGACGCACGTTCCGGTAACAGGTGTTTATTTCGCTTTCAGCATCGCTGCGTTCTGCTTGTATGTGTTAATTCGTCATGATGCGGTTTGGGTGCAGGTAGTCGGTGCCCTGACCTGGGCTGCGGGTGCTACCGCGATCTGGCACTTTCTGCGCGATGGACTGCGCAATTCCTGAGTAATGGACTTTTATGATTTCCTGGCGTGACCGTTTGACCAAGGTGTTGCCGAAAGCGGCAGTCGTGCTGCATGACCTGTTGATGGTGTGGGTGTGCTGGCAACTGCTGCATGCCGGCCGCTACTCCATGCTGCGCGACGCGCCCGATCTTCCGCTGTGGGATTGGCGCACTGCGGTGGTGCTGGTCGCGCAGGGGCTGGTGTTCTGGAAAATGGGGTTGTATCGCGGGCTGTGGCGATTCGCCTCGGTGCCGGACCTGTGGAATATCTTCAAGTCCAGTTTCCTTGGTCTGGTCGCGATCGTGCTGGCGCTGTCTTACGACCGCCTGGACGGGGTGCCGCTGTCGGTGCTGGTGGTCTATCCATTCGCGCTGTCGGCATTGCTGGGGACGCCGCGGCTGCTGTATCGCGCCTGGAAGGATTATCAGATCGCGCATTCCGGCGATGCCGCGCAGCGCGTGTTGATTCTTGGCGCCGGTCGCGCCGCCGAAGGGCTGGTGCGCGATCTTCGTCGTAGCGGCACGTTCGTACCGGTCGGGTATCTGGACGACGCCAGCAATCTGCATGGCGCCAAGATCCAGGGCCTCAACGTCCTGGGCAATCTGGATCAGGCCGCATCGATCGCCAAGGAGACGGCGGCCAAGTTGCTGGTGATCGCGATCCCGTCGCTGGATGCCTCGGGGATGCAGCGTGTGGTGGCGATCTGCGAAAGCACTGGTCTGCCGTTCCGCATGGTGCCCAAGCTGATCAATGTGCTGGAAGGGCGTTCCTTGCCTGGCGAATTGAAGGAGGTCGCGATCGAGGACCTGCTCAATCGCAAGCCGGTCACGCCCGATTGGCGCTTGATCCGCGATTGGCTCACCAACAAGACGGTGATGGTCACCGGCGCCGGCGGTTCGATCGGCTCGGAAGTCTGCCGCCAGTGCGCGCGGCATGGTGCACGGCGCATTGTGCTGCTGGAAATCGACGAGCTGGCATTGCTGACCATCGATTCGGATCTGCGCCGGTTGTTTCCCGATATCGAAGTGGTGCGTGTGCTCGGCGATTGCGGCGACCCGGCCGTGGTTGCATATGCACTGAACACCGCGACCCCGGATGCGGTGTTCCATGCCGCTGCCTACAAGCAGGTGCCGTTGCTGGAAGAGCAGTTGCGCGAAGCGGTGCGCAACAACGTGCTGGCCACCGAGAACGTGGCGCGCGCCTGTCAGCGTGCGCGTATCGAGACGTTCGTCTTCATCTCTACCGACAAGGCCGTCGAGCCGGTCAATGTGCTGGGCGCGAGCAAGCGCTATGCAGAGATGATCTGCCAGAGTCTTGACGCCCGCGATGCGCCGACGCGCTTCATCACCGTGCGCTTCGGCAACGTGCTGGATTCGGCCGGCAGCGTGGTGCCGTTGTTCCGTGAGCAGATCCGTCAGGGCGGGCCGGTCACGGTGACGCACCCGGATGTGACGCGGTACTTCATGACCATCCCCGAAGCCTGCCAGTTGGTGGTGCAGGCCGCTGCCTCCGCTTCGCATGGTGCGATCTACACCTTGGACATGGGCGAGCCGGTGCCGATCCGCTTGCTGGCCGAGCAGATGATTCGGCTTGCCGGCAAGCAGCCGGGCAAGGATGTGGCTATTCTCTATACCGGCTTGCGTCCGGGCGAGAAACTGCATGAAACGCTGTTCTATTCGGACGAAGACTATCGTCCCACCGCGCATCCCAAGATCCTGGAAGCCGGCGTGCGCGAGTTCTCGCACGAGCAGGTGTTGCAGCTGGTGACGCGCTTGCGTGAGGCGGTTAACCGCTATGACATCAAGGCAATGGAGACTGTGTTGGGCAGTCTGATGCCGGATTTTGCGGCTGCTCGACGGAAAGTCGACACGCGATCTGATACGGTCGTTCCATTCCCCGCACGTGAGGTCAGAAGACTTTAATGAGCAAGCGTATTCGCAAGGCCGTATTCCCCGTCGCAGGTCTTGGGACCCGCTTTCTTCCGGCAACCAAGACAGTGCCGAAAGAAATGCTGCCAATCATCGACAAACCGTTGATCCAGTACGCCGTCGACGAGGCCATCCAGGCCGGTTGCGATACGCTGATCTTCGTGACCAATCGCTACAAGCACTCGATCGCCGACTACTTCGACAAGGCCTACGAGCTTGAGCAGAAGCTCGAGCGTGCCGGCAAGCTCGAACAACTGGAGCTGGTGCGTCATGCATTGCCGGAAGGCGTGCGTGCCATTTTCGTAACGCAGGCCGAGGCACTGGGTCTGGGGCATGCGGTGCTGTGCGCCAAGGCCGTGGTCGGCGACGAGCCGTTCGCGGTGTTGTTGCCTGACGATCTCATCTGGAACCGCGGTGCTGGTGCGCTCACCCAGATGGCCGATGTGGCCGAAGCGTCCGGCGGCAGCGTCATTGCCGTCGAGGACGTGCCGCACGACAAGACTGCCAGTTACGGCATCGTGGCCACCGATGCATTCGATGGTCGCAAGGGGCGTATCAACGCCATCGTCGAAAAGCCCAAGCCGGAAGTGGCACCGAGCAATCTGGCGGTGGTCGGTCGTTACGTGCTCAGCCCGAAGATCTTCGAGCTGCTCGAAGACACCGGCGCTGGCGCAGGCGGCGAGATCCAGCTGACCGATGCGATTGCCGGGCTGCTGCAGCAGGAAACTGTCGATGCGTATCGCTTCGAAGGCCGTCGTTTCGATTGCGGCGCGCACATCGGCCTGATCGAGGCCACGGTGCATTTTGCGCTCGAGCACGAGAAGCATGGTGGGCCGGCCAAGGAAATCCTGCGTGCTGCGCTGGCCGAGGCCGACGCGCGCGGCTGATTGCTCGGCCATTGCCTGCATCCACGAACGACGCCATCTGGCGTCGTTCGTCATTTGGGGCGTCGCAGATCAGGATCGACGCGCTGATCGAGATCGATGTGGAAGCGCTGGCTGATCGACCGATGCGCACCCAGGTGCAGGGCAGCGCCAAGCCTGTGCCGCTAGAATCCTTGGCATGAGCCAAGCAGCCGAATCCAGTGAACTGATCAATGTCGTCGTCCTGCTCGGCGCTGCCGTCGTTGCGATCCCCTTGTTCCGTCGTCTGGGCCTGGGCTCGGTGTTGGGGTACCTGGCCGCGGGATTGGCGATTGGTCCGTTCGGCCTGGGGCTGTTCGATGAGCCGCAGGCGATCCTGCATGTGGCCGAGTTGGGCGTGGTGATGTTCCTGTTCGTGATCGGGCTGGAAATGCGGCCGTCCCACTTGTGGAGTCTGCGCAAGGAGATCTTCGGTCTTGGGACCGCGCAGATTGCGGTCTGCACGCTGGTACTGACCGGCATCGGCATGTTGCTCGGCTTTGCGCCGCCGGTGGCCTTTGTCGCCGCGTCCGGCTTCGTGCTGACCTCCACGGCGGTGGTGATGCAATTGCTGGCCGAGCGCGGCGATGTCGCCTTGCCGCCGGGTCAAAAGATCGTGGCGATCCTGTTGTTCGAAGATCTGTTGATCGTGCCGCTGCTGGCGATCGTGGCCTGGATGGGGTCCAACGGCGATCCGCAGGCGGCGTCGCAGCGCTGGCAGGACATCGGCATCGGTCTGGCCTGCATCGTCGGGTTATTGGTGGCAGGGCGCTGGCTGCTCAATCCCTTGTTCCGGATCCTGGCTGCGTCCAAGGCACGCGAGGTGATGACGGCGGCTGCCTTGTTGGTGGTGCTGGGCGCGGCGCTGCTGATGCAGGTGGGTGGGTTGTCGATGGCGATGGGGGCGTTCCTGGCCGGCGTGCTGTTGTCCGAATCCACATTCCGCCATCAGATCGAAGCGGACATCGAGCCGTTTCGCGGAATTCTGCTGGGCTTGTTTTTCCTGGGCGTTGGCATGAGCCTGGACCTGCACGTGGTTGCGGCCGATTGGCGGCTGATCGTGGCTGGCGTGCTGGCCTTGATGGTGGGCAAGGGCGTGTGCATCTATGCGGTGGCACGGCTGATGCGCAGCGACCATCGCCAGGCGCTGGACCGTGGCGTGCTGATGGCGCAGGGGGGCGAGTTCGCGTTCGTGCTGTTCGCTGCTGCATCGGCTTCCGGGGTCATCGATGCACAGGTCAACGCCAGCCTGACCGCGATCGTGGTGGTGTCGATGGCGCTGACACCGTTGTTCGTGCTGCTGCAGCGCCGGCTGACGCCGGCGGCCAAGGTATCGCTGGATGGCGTGGAAGCAGCCGATGGCCAGACCGGCAGCGTGCTGATCATCGGGTTTGGGCGCTTCGGTCAGGTTGCCAGCCAGTCGCTGCTGGCGCGCGATGTGGACGTGACCATCATCGATAACGACATCGAGATGATCCAGAGCGCGGAGGAGTTTGGTTTCAAGATCTACTACGGCGACGGCACCCGGCTGGATGTGCTGCATGCCTCAGGTGCGCACAGCGCACGCGCGATTGCAGTGTGTGTCGACAGCCGCGAGGCGGCCAATCGCATCGTGGAACTGGCGACGCGCGAGTTCCCGCACGCCCGATTGTTGGTGCGCTCGTACGATCGTGAGCATTCGTTGCAGTTGGTCGCTGCCGGCGTGGATTACCAGATCCGCGAGACCTTCGAGTCGGCGGTGGCGTTCGGTCAAGCGGCCCTGGTCGAGCTGGGCGTGGACGAGGACGAGGCCGTCACGATCGCGCGCGAGATCCGGCGTCGCGATGCCGAGCGTTTCGACTTGGAGATTGCGGCCGGCAACACGCGTGTCGGTGCTGTGTCAGGGCTGATGTACGGCAATATCACGCCGACCGTGCCCAAGCCTACGCCGTTCACTCCGCCGAGGAGGGAGAGCCGCACGCTCAATCCCGATGCGGTGCCGCAGGACAATCGGGTGGAAGAAGCGGCCCGCGACTGAGCGGCGTGTGCATTAGTGAGTGCCGAAGCAGATTCAGCGCTGTGGTTGCGTTGGCTGGTCGAGAAAAGACGTTGCGCACTGAAACGGCCGGCGCCACTGTGCCAGCCGCTGGCCGATCGACTCAGCCGTGCTTGCGTTGCGCGGCAGCGAAGGCTTCCAACTGCTCGGGCGTTGCGTCTTTCTGGTGCTGCTGTTTCCAGTCGGCGAACGGCATGCCATACACCGCTTCGCGTGCCTGGTCCTTGCTCATCGGTTGGCCGTGGGCTTCGGCGGCTTCGCGGTACCAGTCGCCCAGGCAATTGCGGCAGAAGCCGGCCAGGATCATCAGATCGATGTTCTGCACATCGAGCCGGTCCTGGTTGAGATGTTGCAACAGACGGCGAAATGCGGCCGCTTCGATAGAGGTGGTGATGGAATCGGGCGTTGGGGTGGTGTCGGTCATGACGGAATCGGGGACAATAGACGGCCTTCGACTCTACACCTGACGCCCCATGACCGTTTCCGCGCCAGCTGCCTCTGCTCCGGCCCGCCTTCTCGATGGCCGCCGCATTGCCGAGGACCTGCTCGACGGATTGAAGCTGCGGGTCGACGCGCGTGTATCGGCGGGCAAGGCGCGTCCCGGGCTGGCCGTAGTGCTGGTCGGCGGCGATCCGGCCTCCTCGGTGTATGTGCGCAACAAGCGCCGCGCGGCGGAGAAGGTCGGCATCGAGGCGTTCGACTACGACTTGCCGCATGGCACCAGCGAGGCCGAGTTGGCGAGGTTGATCGACCAGCTCAACGCCGATCCCAAGATCCACGGCATCCTGATCCAGCTGCCGCTGCCGGGCATCCCCGATGCCAATCGCCTGATCCAGCGCATCGACCCGCGCAAGGACGTGGATGGATTCCACCCGCAGAATGTCGGGCACCTGGCGCTGCGCGAATTCGGCCTGCGCCCGTGCACGCCGCGCGGCATCGTGACCTTGCTCGGGCATACCGATCAGCCGGTGCGCGGGCGCAATGCGACCATTGTCGGTGTAAGTAATCATGTCGGCCGGCCGATGGGTCTGGAACTGCTGATCGCCGGTTGCACGGTCACCAGCTGCCACAAGTTCACCCCGCCCGAGGTGCTGGAAGCCAGCGTGCGCAACGCCGACATCCTGGTGGTGGCGGTAGGCCGCCCGGGTTTGATTCCGGGCGAATGGGTCAAGCCGGGCGCGGTGGTGATCGATGTGGGCATCAATCGCCTGGAAGACGGGCGTCTGGTTGGCGATGTCGGTTTCGACGCCGCCGTGCAGCGTGCGGCCTGGATCACGCCGGTGCCGGGTGGAGTAGGGCCGATGACGGTCGCCACGTTGATGCAGAACACGCTGGAAGCGGCCGACGCGGCTGGCTGAGGCGCCCGTGTAACGCAGCATTGCGGCTGCGTTGTGTCTTCGTGAAGGCTTTCAGGGTAAAATGCCGCGCTTCCCCAAACTCGGGTCCGCCGATGCTCCGCATCCAGGCTGAAGCTCTCACCTACGACGACGTTTCGCTCGTCCCCGCTCATTCGATCGTCCTGCCCAAGGATGTCAGCCTGGAAACCCGGCTGACCCGCGATCTGCGCCTGAAACTGCCGATCCTCTCGGCCGCGATGGACACAGTGACCGAACACCGCCTGGCGGTGGCCATGGCCCAGCTGGGCGGCATCGGCATCATCCACAAGAACCTGACGCCTGCGCAGCAGGCCGGCGAAGTGGCGCGGGTCAAGAAGTTCGAATCCGGCGTGATCACCGAGCCGTTCACGGTCAGCCCGGATACCACGATCGGTGAAGTGATTGCGCTGACCCGCGCGCGCAACATCTCCGGCGTGCCGGTGGTGGATGGCAGCGAACTGGTCGGCATCGTCACCAGCCGCGACATGCGCTTCGAGAAGAAGCTCGACGATCCGGTCCGCCACATCATGACCAAGAAGGATCGCCTGATCACCGTGCGCGAAGGTGCCAGCGATGAGCAAGTGCTGGAGCTGCTGCATCGCAACCGCATTGAAAAGATCCTGGTGGTCAACGACAGCTTCGAGTTGCGCGGCCTGATCACGGTCAAGGACATCCAGAAGAAGACCGACAACCCTAATGCTGCCAAAGACGCTGCCAAGCGCTTGCTGGTAGGCGCGGCGGTGGGCGTGGGCGGCGATACCGAGCAGCGCATCGAACTGCTTGCCGCAGCGGGCGTGGACGTGGTGATCGTGGATACCGCGCATGGCCATTCGCAGGGCGTGATCGATCGCGTGGCCTGGGTCAAGAAGACCTATCCGCAGCTGCAGGTGATCGGCGGCAACATCGTCACCGGCGATGCCGCGCTGGCGTTGATGGATGCCGGCGCCGATGCGGTCAAGGTCGGCGTGGGTCCGGGCTCGATCTGCACCACGCGCGTGGTCGCCGGTGTCGGCGTGCCGCAGATCACCGCGGTGGACATGGTCGCCGAGGCGCTGCAGGACCGTATTCCGCTGATCGCCGATGGCGGCATCCGCTATTCCGGCGACATCGGCAAGGCGCTGGTCGCCGGTGCGTCCACGGTGATGGTCGGCGGCCTGCTGGCCGGTACCGAAGAGGCGCCGGGCGAGGTCGAGTTGTTCCAGGGCCGCAGTTATAAGAGCTACCGCGGCATGGGCAGCCTGGGCGCGATGGAGAAGGGGTCCAAGGACCGCTATTTCCAGGACGCCAGCGACGCCGACAAGCTGGTCCCGGAAGGCATCGAAGGCCGCGTGCCGTATCGCGGCCCGGTCGGCGGCATCATCCATCAACTGATCGGCGGCCTGCGCGCGACCATGGGCTATGTCGGCTGCGCCACTGTCGAAGAGATGCGCACCAAGCCCAAGTTCGTCAAGATCACCGGCGCCGGTCAACGCGAAAGCCATGTCCATGACGTGCAGATCACGAAAGAGCCGCCGAACTATCGCGCTGGGTAAGCCAGCGCGCGGGAGTGGGGATTCGGCATTCGGGATTCGCAAGAGCCTACCGCGTCCTCATCCGGCAGCGGTTGTGGCTAGCGTTTTTGCGAATCTCCAATCCCAACTCCCCAATCCCGGCCCTCGATGACCAACATCCATACCGACAAGATCCTCATCCTCGATTTCGGCGCGCAGTACACCCAGCTGATCGCGCGGCGCATTCGCGAAATCGGTGTGTACTGCGAGATCTGGGCCTGGGATCATGATCCGTCCGAGATTGCCGGATTCGGCGCCAAGGGCATCATTCTCTCCGGTGGTCCCGAGTCGACCACGTTGCCGGGTGCGCCGGTCGCGCCGCAGGAAGTGTTCGACAGCGGCTTGCCGGTGTTCGGTATCTGCTACGGCATGCAGACGCTGGCGGCGCAGCTGGGCGGTGCCACCGAGGCGGCCGACCAGCGCGAATTCGGTCATGCCGAGGTCGATGTGGTGGCGGCCGATGCCTTGTTCGCAGGCTTGACCGATCATGCAGGTTCGTCGCGTTTGAACGTATGGATGAGCCACGGCGACCATGTGTCGCAGGTGCCGCCGGGCTTCACCGTCACGGCGGTAACCGACCGCATCCCGGTGGCGGCGATGTCCAATGAGGACAAGCGCTGGTACGGCGTGCAGTTCCACCCGGAAGTGACCCATACGTTGCAGGGCCAGACCTTGCTGCGGCGCTTCGTGGTCGATGTCTGCGGCTGCCAGACGCTGTGGACGGCGGCCAACATCATCGACGACCAGATCGCGCGCGTGCGTGCGCAGGTCGGCGACGACGAAGTGATTCTGGGTTTGTCCGGCGGTGTGGATTCATCGGTGGTCGCCGCATTGCTGCACAAGGCGATCGGCGACAAGCTGACCTGCGTGTTCGTCGATACCGGCCTGCTGCGCTGGCAGGAAGGCGACCAGGTGATGGCGATGTTCGCCGAGCACATGGGCGTCAAGGTGATCCGCGTCAACGCGGCCGACCGCTATTTCGCCAAGCTCGAAGGCGTCAGCGATCCGGAAGCCAAGCGCAAGATCATCGGCAACCTGTTCGTGGATATCTTCGACGAAGAATCCAACAAGCTGGCCAATGCCAAGTGGTTGGCGCAGGGCACGATCTATCCGGACGTGATCGAGTCTGCCGGCAGCAAGACCGGCAAGGCGCACGTGATCAAGAGTCACCACAACGTCGGTGGCCTGCCCGAGCACATGAAGCTGGGCCTGGTCGAGCCGTTGCGCGAATTGTTCAAGGACGAAGTGCGCCGCCTCGGCGTCGAACTCGGCCTGCCGCGCACGATGGTGTATCGCCATCCGTTCCCGGGCCCAGGCCTGGGCGTGCGCATCCTGGGCGAAGTGAAGCGCGAGTACGCCGAGCTGCTGGCCAAGGCCGATGCGATCTTCATCGACGAACTTCGCAAGGCCGATCTGTACGACAAGACCAGCCAGGCGTTCGCGGTGTTCCTGCCGGTGAAATCGGTGGGTGTGGTCGGCGATGCACGCGCCTACGAATGGGTGATCGCGCTGCGCGCGGTGGAAACCATCGACTTCATGACCGCGCACTGGGCGCACCTGCCGTACGACTTCCTCGGCACGGTGTCCAACCGCATCATCAACGAGCTGCGCGGCGTCTCGCGCGTGGTCTACGACATCTCCGGCAAGCCGCCTGCGACGATCGAGTGGGAGTGAGTTGAACGACAACGGCGCCGAAAGGCGCCGTTGTCGTTGTGTTCCTGCGCTTTGGGGATGGGACGTTCTGCTCGTTGCGATGTGTCACTGCATGAGCCAATTGCAGGCTAGTTGTCATGCATGTCGCAGACGTTGTTATCCAAGGCAGGCGCTAATCCAAACACGCGTCCAGCGTGCTGCCAGGTCGTACGGGAGTGGACCGCGGTGTCATAGAAAAAAACCGCGCAATGCGCGGCTTGATTCTGGATCTACTAAAGGTACCCGTCAGCGCAGCCTGGCCAGCGCCACGCGCGCGTCGGCCATGAACTTCTGCGTTTCCTGCGGGGTGGAGAGGTTGGCCCCAAGCTGATTGAGCACTTGCTCGATGTCGCTCGATGCCTCCCAGGCTTCGTCGCAGAGCATGCCGGCGATCGGGCCGAGGTAGTTCAACGCGATTTTTTCCAATGCATCGCGGACGCGCTCGTCGGGTGCGGAGCCAGCGCCTGCGGATGCCGGTGCTGTGCTCGGTGCGGCGACCGGCGTTGCTGCGGCCGGTGCCGGAGCCGCTGCAACGGCTGCCCGCGGCGGTGCCGGCGCCCCGCCCAGATCCTGCTCGAAACCCCCCATCAACCACTGGCGCGAGTCGTCGCTCAGCAGCGAGGGCTTGCCCATGCCGGCGCCGGGGTCGGTCTGAAAACGGGCCTTTGCCGCGTTGACCATGGTGAGGCGTTGCACCGCCTCGTCGTTGCGCAGCATGCGGAACACCACTTCTTCGATCTGCCCGGCATTGAGGCGGACGATGCAGGAGTGGTTTTCCTCGGTGACGATGAACAGAAAGCCGGACGCCTTCTTCAATGCCAGCGCCTTGAGCTCGCGCAGGATCTCGATCAGCGGACGGAATTCAGTGGACATGGCGTCTTCCTTGCATCATCTGGTACGGAGTGGGTGCGCGCGGCTCAGCGTTTGCTGAGGCGCTCCATGGCCAACCGGACACTGTTGGACAGGCGGGAGATGGCGCGCGCCAGGGTGCCGATTTCATCCTTGAGGTTGACCTCGTCGATGGTGTGGTTCCACTTGCCCAGGCTCAGCTCTTCGGCCACGGTGGTCAGGTGCTGGATCGGGCGCAGCACGCGGTTCCAGATCAATGCCCATTGCAGGCCCAGCAGCAACGCGCACACCAGCAGGCCGATGCCGGCGATCCACAACGACTGACGCACGATCACGCCATTGACGTCGCTCTTGGGGTAGGCCGAGACCAGGGTGAAGCCCCAATCGGGCACTTCCTGCTTGGTGACGACCCAGTCGTTGGGCGTTTCCTTGACGATCCGCTCGATGGTGGCGGTGTCGGTGGTGGCACCGGTGGTGGACTGGAAGCGCAGCTTGTTCTTGCTGTCGAAGATGGCGATGAAGCCGGAATCGAGCACGCGGCGGCTGCTGACCACGTTTTCCAGCGCCTGGGTGTCGGCCTTGTAGCCGACGTACCAGGCACCGATCACGCGCTTGTCGTTGCCGGCGAAGATCGGCTCGTAGCCGGTGACGTACGGGTTGCCGAGGATGTCGACCACGCCGTAGAAACTTTCGCCGTTGCGCAGCTTGGCGGCGGCCTGGCCGTTGGGATCGAGCACGGTACCGATGGCGCGGCTGCCGTCGTCCTTCTTGACGTTGGTGGAGATGCGCACGAAGTCTTCGCCGGTCCGCGAGAACAGCGTGGCGGTGCCTTCGTGGATGGCGGTCACATCGTCGAGCATGCCGAACTCATTGGCCTGCGACTTCTGGCCCAGCAGCAGGTCGTTGGCAGTGCGATCGGCAACGCGGACCTCCGCGCCGACGCTTGCGGCGCCGTGTGCGTTGGCTTCCTTGCGCAGCTGGCGCATGGAGGAATTGACGCGATCGAGCATCATGGCGCGGGTGACCGAGAACAGGGTCTGCAAGGACATCGACTGGCGCTCGATCGCGTCGCCGGTCTCGAACTTGACCCGGTTCGCTTCGGTAATGGCCAAGATGACCGTCAGTGCCACCACCACGACCAGCACCAAGGCCAGCACCGGCAACAGCAGGCGCACCCGCAAAGAGTGACGAAGCATCGCAATTCCCCTGAACGCGTTTAGTGATTGGATCGAGTGCCGCCGCAGCCCCCCGGCGGCGGTCGGACCTAGCCGTTATCGGCTGTCGCACACGATGCTGAAGCGGCCCCCTTGCCGCTCGGCGGTGCATACCATAGCGCAAGCCGGTCGATTTGACAGGGCGGCAGGCGCGTTGCGTGGCCCTGCGTTCAAGAATGGTCGACCTCGTTGCAAAGTCGAGGACAAGGTGGGGGAGAACGCAGTCGGGCGTTGATGGCTAACGTCGCCGCGGATATCGGCCGATCGCCGCCGACTGACGTAAAGCAGCCCACGCAGGTGATGGAGCGACACAAACAAAAGGCCGACTCGTTCGAGCCGGCCCATGTCTGTTGCAGCGTGCGCCGATCAGGCCTTGGCAAATTCCAGCAGATCCTGGTTGAACTGGTCGGCATGGGTGACCGGCAGACCATGCGGCGCACCGGCATAGATCTTCAGTTCGGCATTCTTGATGATCTTGGCCGACAACTTGCCGGACGCATCGATCGGCACGATCTGGTCGTCGTCCCCATGCACCACCAGCGCCGGCACATCGATCTTCTTCAGGTCGGCGGTGTAGTCGACCTCGGAGAATTCCTTGATGCAGTCGTACTGGCCCTTGTGGCCGCCCAGCATGCCCTGCAGCCAGAATGCATCGCGCATGCCCTGGGTGACCTTGTTGCCGTCACGGTTGGCGCCGAAGAACGGCGTGGTCAGATCCTGATAAAACTGCGAACGGTCCTTGGCCACGCCTTCGCGAATGCCGTCGAACACGCTCAGCGGCAGGCCGCCCGGATTGGTCGGGCTCTTGACCATCTGCGGCGGCACCGCGCCGACCAGCACCACCTTGGCCACACGCTTGCTGCCATGGCGGCCCACGTAATGCGCCACTTCGCCACCGCCGGTGGAATGCCCGACCAGGATCGCGTCTTTCAGATCCAGCTTTTTGATCACCGCAGCCAGATCGTCGGCGTAGGTGTCCATGTCGTTGCCGTCCCAGGTCTGGGTCGAACGACCGTGGCTGCGACGATCGTGCGCAATCACACGAAAGCCGTGTTGGCCCATGAACAGCATCTGCGCATCCCAGGCATCGGCGCTGAGCGGCCAGCCGTGCGAGAACACGACCGGTTGGCCCTTGCCCCAATCCTTGTAGAAAATGTTGGCGCCGTCGGGGCGGGTGACGAAATTGGACATCGGGTTGACTCCGTTGTTGGTCGGGTAGGGCAGTGTGGAGGGAGGTGCGCGCACGGCTGCGGCGGCACTGGCGAGAGCGGGCAGGGACAACGCTGCCACGGCGGACGTGCTTGAGATGAGAAAGCTGCGGCCTCCGGCGTCGGCCGGAGTGGGCTCGAACGGATGCATAAACACTCCTGTGGGCGAGGGCATGCATCCCGGGCGTCGCGTGACAGCGTGAAGCGTCATGGCCGTCTCTGCGAAGCGCGGCGCGAATGCAGCGCAGGCCGTGGACACACCGGTGCATCCACTCAGTAGACCCGCGCGAGCAGCAAGCAGATTGCACACGCGTGCGCATTGTCGCCGTGGTGCTGGCTGACTGTGATCTGGTCGATCAAAGCAAGTGGCGGCTGCGAGACACGTTGGTCAAGCAGACTCAATCGTGCGGCAAGAGCGTGCATCGTGCAGACAATCGCGCACGCGCTTCGAATGGATGGGGAGAGTCGATGATGCTCACTCAGCCCCAACCGATATCGCCGGTCACTGCAGCGCGGTATCCCACAACAACTTGATGTTCAAACAGACGATCACCGCCGCGATCACCCAGGCGATGCGCACCAGCCACGCCGGCGCCACCAGCGTGCCCATCAATTGACGATCCGACACGAAGCGCACCAGCGGAATCACCGCAAACGGCAGCTGCATGGATAACACCACCTGGCTGAGCACCAGCAGCCGCGCAGTGCCGGCTTCGCCGTATAGCCAGGTCACGATCACCACCGGCACGATCGCGATGCCGCGGGTCAGCAGGCGGCGCAGCCACGGTGGTAGCCGCAGTTGCAAGAATCCTTCCATCACGATCTGACCGGCCAGCGTTGCAGTCACCGTGGAGTTCACGCCTGAAGCGAGCAACGCAATCGCAAACAGGGTCGAAGCCAGGCCCACGCCCAGCATCGGCGCCAGCAGCGCATGTGCCTGTTCGATCTCCTGCACATCGGTGCGGCCCTGTGCATGAAACACCGCCGCTGCCAGAATCAGGATCGAGGCATTGATGAACAACGCGAACATCAAGGCCACGGTGCTGTCGGTCACCGCCCAGCGCAACGCCGACTTGCGCCCCACATCGGTGCGCGGATACGCACGCGTCTGCACGATCGACGAATGCAGATACAGGTTATGCGGCATCACCGTCGCACCGATGATGCCGATCGCCAGATACAAGGCCTTTGGGTCGGTGATCACTTGCGCACGCGGAATGAAGCCGCCCAATACGGCCGCGATCGGCGGTGCAGCCAGCGCGATCTGGATGCCGAAGCACACGAAGATGATCAGCAGCAACGCCATCACGAACGCTTCCAGCGCGCGAAAACCGCGGTTCATCAGCAGCAACACCAACACCACATCGACCGCGGTGATGATCGCGCCCATGGTCAGCGGGATGCCGAACAACAGCTTCAACGCGATGGCGGTGCCGATCACTTCGGCCAGGTCGCAGGCGATGATCGCCAGCTCGCACAATCCCCACAGCGCCAGGTTCACCCCGCGCGGGTAACGTGCCCGGCAGGCCTGGGCCAGATCCAGCCCTGTCGCGATGCCCAGCCGTGCCGACAAACTCTGCAACACGATCGCCATCACGTTGGACAGCAGGATCACCGACAGCAGCAGGTAGCCGAACTGCGAGCCGCCGGCCAGATCGGTGGCCCAGTTGCCCGGGTCCATGTAGCCCACCGACACCATGTAGCCCGGCCCCAGAAACGCCAGCAAGCGGAACCACCAATGACCGCCCTTGGGCACGGCGACGCTGGCGTGGTGATCGCCAAGACCACCATTGGCGGAATGCGCTGCGGGGGAGGGCGGATGAGTGGGCGAGAGAGTATCGGCGGACATGCGAGACGGCGTCGGCGAAGGATCGGACCGATGATATAGCAACTGCTATGCTATTGAGCATTGGCAATCTAAATCGTAATGATCGGCGGCGTGCTTCACACTACGCACACCGGCACTGGCGCCGGACGCGATGATGAGGAAGAGGGTGGGCAAGAGCGAAAAGCAGGAAGCCGCCGCGCCGGTGCTGATCGATGCGCAGGTGCATATGGAAAGCTTCCGTCAGGTGCGCGAAGCGCGCCGCGCAGAGTTGGTCGAGGACTATGTGGAACTGATTTCCGATCTGCTGGTCGACGGTGGCGAAGCGCGCCAGGTCGATATCGCCGCGCGCCTGGGCGTGGCCCAGCCGACCGTGGCCAAGATGCTCAAGCGGCTGGTGCGCGATGGCTGGGTGGTGCAGCGCCCGTACCGCGGCGTGTTCCTGACCCCGGCCGGCGAGGCGCTGGCCGCGTCCAGCCGGCAGCGCCACCAGATCGTCGAACGCTTCCTGCTGGCCTTGGGCATCGACGAGGCCACCGCGCGCCGCGACGCCGAAGGCATCGAGCATCATGTCAGCGAAGCCACCGTGGCCGCGTTCGCCGCGTTCCTGGATCGCCAGGGCGGCAGCGCCGCGTGAGCACATCGGTGGAGACGCCCCTTGACGCGGCGCAGGCGCTGATCGACCGGCAATGGATGGAGCGCGCCCTGCAGTTGGCCGCGCGTGCCGAGCGCGACTATGACGAGATCCCGGTGGGCGCGTTGCTGATCGATGCCGATGGCAACGTGCTGGGCGAAGGCTGGAACTTCAATATCGCCAGCCACGACCCTACTGCGCATGCCGAGATCATGGCCATGCGTGAGGCCGGCCGCCGGTTGGCCAATCACCGTCTGATCGGCTGCACGGTGTACGTCACCCTGGAGCCCTGCGCGATGTGCGCGATGGCGATGATCCATGCGCGTATCGCGCGGGTGGTGTTCGCCGCCAGCGACCCCAAGACCGGCGCCTGCGGCAGCGTGTTCGACCTGTTGGCCGACCCGCGTCACAATCATCGCGTGCAGGTCAGCGGCGGGGTGCTTGCTGCAGAAGCAAGTCTGCGGCTGACCAATTACTTCAGGGCCAAGCGTGGCAAGCCGCCCCTCGCGCCCTGAGCGGCGCGGCCGCGGTATGATGCGCGCCCTTCAGCATCTGGCCGGCGACGGCCCTCCACAGGACGGCGACATGGCAGACAACCTTGCGGGCAACGACCGACTGATCTGGATCGATCTGGAAATGACCGGGCTGGATACCGATCGCGATTCCATCATCGAGATCGCCACCATCGTCACCGATGCGCAGTTGAACGTGCTTGCCGAGGGGCCGGAACTGGCCATCGCCCATCCGCTGGAAACACTCGAAGCGATGGACGAATGGAACCGTAATCAGCACCGTCGTTCGGGCCTGTGGCAACGCGTGCTCGACAGCCAGGTCAGCCATGCGCAAGCCGAAGCGCAGACCGTGGCATTTCTGGGCGAGTGGATCCGCGCCGGCGCCTCGCCGATGTGCGGCAACTCGATCTGCCAGGATCGCCGCTTCCTGCACCGGCAGATGTCGCGCCTGGAGCGCTACTTCCACTACCGCAACCTCGATGTGTCCACCATCAAGGAGCTGGCACGGCGCTGGGCGCCGACGGTGGCCAATGGGTTTGCCAAGAGTTCGGCGCATACCGCGCTGAGCGACGTGCGCGATTCGATTGATGAGCTACGCCACTATCGCCAGTTCATGGGCGTGTTGGGTGGTGCCAACCAGGGTGGCGCGCAGGGATAAGGGCGGCACTGGTTCGCGGCACGCCGACGGCGTGCTGCGACTGGTGTGCAGCGAACGTTGCAAGTTGGAAATTGCGTATCTTCAGACTCATCCGTTCGATGCAGCAGGCGCCAGAGACGCCACACAACAAAAAGGCCGCATCACTGGATGCGGCCTTTTGCATGACAGATTGCTTTACACGCGAAAACGCACTCAACGCGCCAACGACGGCCCCTTGCTCAAATCGCCATCGTCGGCGATACCTTTCAGCAACAGATCCGAGATCGGCTTGCCGTCGGCATCGTGGTGATACACATGCAGGTCGCGCTGCGGGTACGGGATATTGAGCCCGTTTTCCAGCAGTTGATTGCGGATCTGCTCCAGCGTGGCGCTCTTGGCCGCACCGAAGTTGCCGTTGGTCGCATACGCAAACAACATCAGATCCACCGTGCTCTCGCCCAGGTTGGTCACCTGCACGAACGGTGCGGGCGAATCCAGCAGGTTCGGATTCTCCTTGGCGATCTGCAGCAACAACTGTTGGGCTTTTTTCAGATCGTCGCCGTAGCCCACGCCCACGGTCACTTCCAGGCGACGGTTGGGCAGGGTGCTGTAGTTGACGATCGGCGAGGTGGTGATCGTGCTGTTGGGCAGGGTGATCATGCGTTCGTCGAACGAGCGCAGCCGGGTCTGGAAGATCCGGATCTCGTCCACGATGCCTTCCTGGCCGGCGATCACGACGTGGTCGCCATCGCGCATCGGTCGCAGCACGATCAGCATCACGCCCGCGGCGATGTTGGACAGCGAATCCTTCAACGCCAAGCCGACCGCCAGACCAGCCGCACCCAGCACCGCAATCAGCGAGGTCGGCGGCACGCCGATCTTGCTCAACGCGCTCACGAACACCAGCACCAGCAACAACGCATACAGCACGTTGCGCAGGAAGTTGGTCAGCGTGATCTCGATGCGCGCGCGGGTCAGCGCGCGATGCAGCCACTGGCTGAGCTGCTTGGCCAGCCACATGCCGACCACCACGATCAGCAGCGCCAACCCCCAGTTGAGCGCGTACTGCGCCCACGGGATGGTGGCCCAATCGAATGCCCGCTCCGAGGCCGCTGCCGGTCTTGCAGCAGCGGCTCCTGCGGTTGCCGCCGGTTTTGCGGCGACTGCTCCCGCAGTCGCCAGTACCGCACCCAACATTCCCATCAGCTCTCGCTCTTCAACTTGGCCAGACGCAACCAGGTGTCGACCACGGTGTCAGGATTCAGCGACACCGACTCGATGCCTTCCTGCATCAGCCACTCGGCCAGTTCCGGGTGATCCGACGGCCCCTGGCCGCAGATACCGACGTACTTGCCCTTGGCGCGCGCGGACTTGATCGCCATCGACAGCAGCTTCTTGACCGCCGGATTCCGCTCGTCGAACAGATGCGCCACGATCGACGAGTCACGGTCCAGGCCCAGGGTCAGCTGGGTCAGATCGTTGGAGCCGATCGAGAAGCCGTCGAAGATCTCCAGGAACTCATCGGCCAGCAGCGCGTTGGACGGCAGCTCGCACATCATGATGATCTTCAGGCCGTTCTCGCCCTTCTTCAGGCCGTTCTGCTCCAGCACCTCGATCACCTTGCGGCCTTCTTCCAGCGTGCGCACGAACGGGATCATCACCCAGAGGTTGTCCAGGCCCATCTCGTTGCGCACCTTCAGCACCGCCTTGCACTCCAGCGCGAACGCCTTGGTGAAGGATGGGTCGACATAACGGCTGGCGCCGCGGAAGCCGATCATCGGGTTTTCTTCATGCGGCTCGTAACGCGAACCGCCGATCAGGTTGGCGTACTCGTTGGACTTGAAGTCCGACAACCGCACGATCACCGTGTTCGGCGCCACCGAGGCGGTCAGTGTGGCGATGCCCTCGGCCAGGCGGTTGATGTAGAAGCTCACCGGATCGCCGTAACCGGCGGTCTTGGCGTCGATCTTCTTGCGGACGTCGGCGTCCTGCTTGTCGTATTCCAGCAGCGCATTGGGATGGATGCCGATATGCGCGGCGATGATCATTTCAAGACGCGCCAGACCGATGCCGGCGTTGGGCAGCTGACCGAAGTCGAACGCACGTTCCGGGTTGGCCACGTTCATCATGATCTTGAGCGGGGCAGGCGGCATGTTGCCCAGATCGGTGGTGGTGCGCTCGAACGGCAGCAGGCCGTCGTAGATGAAGCCGGTATCGCCTTCGGCGCAGCTGACCGTGACTTCCTGGCCATCGCTGATCATGTCGGTGGCATTGCCCGAGCCGACCACGGCCGGCACGCCGAGCTCGCGCGCGATGATCGCCGCATGGCAGGTGCGGCCGCCGCGGTTGGTGACGATCGCCGAGGCGCGCTTCATCACCGGCTCCCAATCGGGATCGGTCATGTCGGCAATCAAGACGTCGCCGGCCTGCACGCGATTCATGTCGTCCAGCGAGCGCACCACGCGTGCCACGCCGCTGCCGATCTTGGCACCGACCGCACGGCCTTCGACCAGGATCTTGGCGTCCTTGGCATCCAGCGAAAAACGCTCGATCTGGGTGGCGTGACTGCGCGACTTCACCGTCTCAGGGCGCGCCTGCACGATGAACAGCTTGCCGCTCACGCCGTCCTTGGCCCACTCGATATCCATCGGGCGGCCGTAATGCTTTTCGATCACCAGCGCCTGCTTGGAGAGCTCCTGCACATCTTCATCGCTGATCGAGAAGGTGTTGCGCAGTTCCACCGGCGTGTCCTCGGTGCGCACACGCTCACCGGGCACATCCGAATACACCATGCGGATCGCCTTGCTGCCGAGCGAGCGACGCAGGATCGCCGGCTTGCCTGCATTGAGCGTGGGCTTGTAGACATAGAACTCGTCCGGGTTGACCGCGCCTTGCACGACCATCTCGCCCAGGCCGAAGCTGGAGGTGACGAACACCACATCGCGAAAGCCCGATTCGGTGTCCAGCGTGAACAGCACGCCGGCCGCACCCACGCCCGAGCGCACCATCAACTGCACGCCGGCCGAGAGAAACACGTCTTCGTGCTTGAAGCCGTGATGCACGCGATAGGCAATCGCGCGGTCGTTATAGAGGCTGGCGAACACTTCCTTGACCTTGTGCACCACATCGTCGGCGCCGGTCACGTTGAGGAAGGTTTCCTGCTGACCGGCGAACGAGGCGTCCGGTAGATCTTCGGCCGTTGCCGACGAACGCACTGCCACCGCCACTTCGCCGCCGCCGTTTTCGGCGCACAGCTGTTCGTAGGCGGTGCGGATGTCGCGGTCCAGTTCTGGCTGCAGCGGCGCATCGATCACCCAGCCGCGGATCTCCTTGCCGGCGATGGTGAGCGCAGTGACATCTTCCACGTCCAGCGTGGCCAGCTTGTCGAAGATGCGCTTGGACAGATCGTTGTGGGCGATGAAGTCCTTGAAAGCTTCCGCAGTGGTCGCATATCCACCGGGAACCGAAACGCCAAGCCCGGCCAGGTTGCCAATCATCTCGCCAAGCGAGGAATTTTTACCGCCTACGCGGGCCAGATCGACCAGGCGTAGCTCATGCAACCACAGGATATTCTCGTTCAAGCGCGATGCTCCGTAAGGCCATCGCCCGAGCGGGCTGGATGGCCGCGACCGTAGGAAGAAGCCGCTATGATGCAGTGCACAGCGGAATCTGCACAAGCATGAACCCGTAAGTTTTGAACACCAGTTCAAAGAGGTGGCCTTGATGTCAACAATTCGACCGGTGTTCTACGTCTCCGATGGAACCGGTATCACCGCTGAAACGATTGGGCATAGCCTGCTCACCCAGTTCAGTGGATTCAACTTCGTCACCGACCGCATGTCGTTCATTGACGATGCAGAAAAAGCGCGCGATGCCGCGCTACGCATTCGTGCGGCAGGCGAGCGGTACCAGGTGCGCCCGGTGGTGGTCAATTCGTGCGTCGACCCACAATTGAGCATGATCCTGGCCGAAAGCGGCGCGTTGATGCTGGATGTGTTCGCGCCCTTCATCGAGCCGCTGGAGCGCGAGCTCAATGCGCCACGGCACTCGCTGGTGGGCCGCGCGCACGGCATGGTGGACTTCGAGACCTATCACCGCCGCATCAATGCGATGAACTTTGCGTTGAGCCACGACGACGGCATCGCGCTCAATTACGACGAAGCCGATGTGATCCTGGTCGCAGTGTCGCGCGCGGGCAAGACGCCCACCTGCATCTATCTGGCATTGCATTACGGCATCCGCGCCGCCAACTATCCGTTGACCGAAGAAGATCTGGAAAACGAACGTTTGCCGCCGCGCTTGCGCAACTACCGCAGCAAGCTGTTCGGTCTGACCATCGACCCGGAGCGGCTGCAGCAGATCCGTCAGGAGCGCCGCGCCAATTCGCGCTACAGCGCGGCGGAGACCTGCCGGCGTGAAGTCGCCACCGCAGAGCGCATGTTCCAGATGGAGCGGATTCCCACCTTGAGCACCACCAATACCTCGATCGAGGAAATCTCCAGCAAGGTATTGTCCACGCTGGGGCTGCAGCGCGAGATGTTTTGAGGCCGGGATTGGTGGGGCGGGATTCGGGATTGGGCAGGCAGGCGGCGCGTTCACACACAATCCGGGTGCTGCCGCGACGCGGCTGACGGCTTGCTGCCAAGCCAAGCGAAATCAAGCGGGCGGGACAGTGCTCGGATAAAGTAGGCCTGCCGATGGGCAGTGGTCAATGCTGCCCGTGCGGCAGCGCAGCGTGTAGGATCGGTTTATGGCGCAAGCACTGAGCAAACTCGAACGCATCCCCAAGTTGAGCCGATTTGGCTGGCTGATGGGCTTGTACGCAGAAAACTTCCAGCACCTGACCCGGCTGTTCGCGCCGGCCGACCTCGCTCCCGGCTCCTATGTGTCTTCGATTGGCGATGGGCTGAACCTGCGTCTGGACGTGATCGAGTGCCACCGCTACACGGTGGAGCTACGGCTGACCTACGACCTGTGCGACCCGGTGACCGGCGAACCCGATCCCTCTGCTTATGTGCGGCTGTACCGCGACGCCCGCCAGGCCGAGACCACGCATTGCTATGTCGGCCGCCGCTGGCAGGATGTGATGGGCATGTTCCCGCCGCCGGCCGAGCTGATCAGCCATCGCATGCGCATGAATACGTTCCTGGGCAAGTGGCTGGACTATCTGGCCGAGCGCGGCCACGGCGTCGCCACGCTGCGCCGGGATCACGATTACGTTGCACCGCCGCGCGCCGGTTCGCAGATCGGTTGAGCGGGCGCGTCGCTGCCGTGCCAGTTCGTTGTGGACGACGCGTCCGCTGTTGATGGCGCATCGGTCATACTGATGTGCTTCGCGTCAGATCGCATGCCATGCCCTATACCCCTATCGTCGCCACACTTGGCTACCTGTTGTCGCCGGACGGCAGCCAGGTCCTGATGATCCACCGCAATGCCCGCCCCGGCGATCAGCACCTGGGCAAGTACAACGGGCTCGGCGGCAAGGTGGAACCGCACGAAGACGTGCTGGCCGGCATGCGCCGCGAGATCCGCGAAGAAGCGGGCGTGGAATGCGGCCAGATGCAATTGCGCGGCACCATCAGTTGGCCCGGCTTCGGCAAGCACGGCGAAGACTGGCTGGGCTTTGTCTTCCTGATCCATGGCTTCGAAGGCGAGCCGCAGGCCTCGAACCCTGAAGGCACGCTGGAGTGGGTGGCGCTCGATCGCATGGAGCAGCTGCCGATGTGGGAAGGCGACCGCAATTTCCTGCCGCTGGTGTTCGACGGCGACCCGCGTCCGTTCCATGGCGTGATGCCGTATCGCGACGGGCGCATGCAATCGTGGACGTACTCGCGCATCTGAGCGCGTAATGCCATTAGCGAGCGCAAGCGGGAGCTTTCACCCCATATCAAGGCTGCGTTGAACCCAGCTGTCGCACCGAGCACTTCTCCACATCCGCTGTGGATGAAACCTGCGCAAGTCTGTGGACAACTGTGCACGTGCCTTGCGGCGCAAGGCTGTCAAGTCGACTGGTGAAACTTTCGCCAGCTGCGATTACTGCGCCGTCCAGCCGCCATCGATGGCGATCGACTGGCCGGTGATGTTGCGCGCGGCATGCGACATCAGGAACGCGACCGTGCCGGCCAGTTCGTCGTACGCGATGAAGGCGCCCTTGGGCATCGGCTTGAGCATCACATCGCGGATCACCGCATCCTCGGCGATGCCGCGCGTGCGTGCCTGGTCGGCAATCTGGCGCTCCACCAACGGCGTGCGCACATAGCTCGGGCACAACGTGTTGACGGTGATGTCGCAATCGGCCGTCTCCAGCGCGATGACCTTGGCCAGCCCGACCAGGCCATGCTTGGCCGCGACATAGGCACTTTTGTACGGGCTGGCCACCAACGCGTGGATGCTGCCGATGTTGACGATGCGCCCGTAGCCAGCTTCACGCATACCGGGCAACACTGCACGGCTGAGCCGTGCGGCGCCGGTCAACATCACCTCCACCAGCAACGCCCAGCGCTGCATCGGGAAGTCTTCCAGCGCGGACACGTGCTGCAGGCCGGCGTTGTTGATCAGCACCTGCGGTGTGCGCGATGCGCTGGCCAGCGCACGCACAACGCCATCTTCATCAGTCACGTCCAGCGCCAGCGCTTCGGCCGAACCGCCGGCGTCGCGCAGAGTGCGCGCAGTGCGCTCGGCGGCCGCCAGGTCCATATCGCTGACGATCAGATGGTGGCCAGCGGCAGCCAGCTCGGTGGCGATGCCGGCGCCAATGCCGCTGCCTGCGCCGGTGATCAGGATGCTGCGCATCGGGTGTCCTTCTCGGGAATCGTGCGCGGCCAGGGCGGCAACGCTGGCCGTCAGACTAGCCGAGTCCCGCGAAACGGTCGCCTGCGTGGCGCGCGCGCGTTACCCTTTGCGCCTCGATCACCTCAGGCTGCGCATGAAACGCCATTTCTCGATGCTGCGCGATTTCCAACTCGCGGACTGGTTCACCCTGGCCAACGCCTTCTGCGGCACCGGTGCGGTGTTTGCCTCGATGCGCTTCCTGCAGGAAGGCCATCGCGGCGACCTGCTGCTGGGCATGGCGCTGATTCCGCTGGCGTTCGTGTTCGATGCGCTGGACGGGCACGTGGCGCGTTGGCGCAAGGCATCCTCGACGCTGGGGCGCGAGCTGGATTCGCTGGCCGATGTGATCTCCTTCGGCGTGGCGCCGGCGGCGCTGGGCTATGCCTGCGGCATGCGCGGCGGCTGGGACTGGCTGGTGCTGAGCTATTTCGTCTGCTGCGGCGTGAGCCGGTTGGCGCGTTACAACGTGACCGCCGAAGAAATCGCAGGCGAGGCCGACAAGGTGCCTTATTTCGAAGGCACGCCGATTCCCAGCAGCCTGCTGCTGGTGATCCTGCTCGCCATCGCTGCCAGCAGTGGGCATATCGGTCAGAGCCTGTGGTGGGGCCAGTGGCAGCTCGGGCCGTGGCAGCTGCATCCGTTGGTGCTGTTGTTTGCGGTCTCCGGCTCGCTGATGATCAGCAAGACGCTGCGTATTCCCAAACCCTGACCGGCACGCCGGGACACACGCGGTAGGATGGCCCGGTGAACAGGCACAGGAAGCAATGATGGCAAGCAGCGGTTCGGACAATGGCAACGAAGACAAGGCGCGCCAGTACTGGAACGCCTGGGCAGATGCCATGCGCCACGGCCAGTCCGGCTCCGCTGCGCCGCCGGGCGCGGTTCCAGGCATTGGGCCGGGCACGGACGCACCGCAGGACTGGCGCAAGGCGATGGACTGGTGGTCGCAGTTGTTGCCCACCCAGGCCGCACCGCAGGCGCAGGAGGCGATCGACCGCTTCCGCAATCAGGCCGGCGACTGGTTCGGCACCATGCAACAGGTGGCCGCGCAGTTTGCAGGGCGTGATACCTCGGCCAACGAAGTCTCCGATGCCTGGCGACAGGCCGTGCAAGGGCAGGGCGAGCAACTGATGCAGTGGACGCTGGGCTCGTTGCGCGGCGGAAGCCCGGGCGGCTTCGATCCGTGGCTGCAGCAGGCAGCGCAAAGCCTGGAAAAGTGGCAGCAGGAAAACGCGCCCTGGCTGCAGATGCCGGCATTCGGCTTGAACCGCAATCATCAAGCACGCCTGCAGACGCTGGCACGCGCGCAGCAGGACTATCAGGCGCAATCGCAGGCCTATGGCGAACAACTCAAGTCGGCCATCGAGCAGGCGTTCGGGCGGTTCACCTCCAAGCTGGGCGAGCATGAAAGCAGTGGCAGCCAGCTGACCAGTGCGCGCGCCTTGTTCGATCTGTGGATCGAAGCGGCCGAAGAGTCGTACGCCGACATTGCGTTGTCCGACCGGTTCCGAGAGGTGTACGGCGGCTTTGCCAACGCGCATATGCGCCTGCGGGCCGCGCTGCAGGAAGAAGTGGAGCAACTGAGCGAACGCTTCGGCATGCCGACCCGGTCGGAGATGGATGCCGCCCATCGCCGTATCGCCGAGCTGGAGCGCGCGGTGCGACGGATGCTGCGCACTGCAGCGAGCCCAGCGAGCAAACCTGCTGCAGCGCCGGCAGCAGATCCGGTAGCATCGGCCACGGCCAAGCGTGCGTCGTCGTCCAAGGCGAGCGCAGTGTCCGAATCAGCGGCTGCAGCGAGCGCCGTCAAAAAGACTGCAGCTAAAAAGTCTCCGGCCAAGCAAGCGACTGCTTCGAAACCGGTCTCCAGGCCAGCCACTGGCAAGCCCGCCGGCAAGCCGCCCGCACGCAGGCCACGTGGAGCGCAGGCATGAAAGGCCCGTTGGGATTCAGCGCCGAAGACCTGATGCAGGAAACCCTGTCGATGCAGCGCAAACTGCGCGAGGGGCTCAAGCTGCTGCCCGGCGTGGAAGACGTGGATTACGGCGTCACCGAGCGCGAAGAAATCTGGCGCGACGGCAAGGTGGTGCTGTATCGCTTTGTCGGCGAACAGGCGCCGGTGGCCAAGACGCCGCTGTTGATCGTCTACGCACTGGTCAATCGCCCATACATGGTAGACCTGCAAGCCGACCGCTCGCTGGTCAAGGGCCTGTTGAGTCATGGCCAGGACGTCTACGTGCTGGACTGGGGCTACCCGGACCGTTCCGAGCGTTACCTCACGCTCGAGGATTATCTGCTGCGCTACATCGACGGCGCGGTAGACCATTTGCGTGCGCAATCAGGTTTGGAAGCGGTCGATGTGCTCGGCATCTGCCAGGGCGGCACGTTCTCGCTGTGCTACGCCGCCTTGCAACGTCCCAAGGTGCGCAACCTGATCACCATGGTCACGCCGGTGGATTTCCACACCCCCGACAACATGCTCTCCAACTGGGCGCGCATGGTCGATGTGGACCTGTTCGTCGACACGATGGGCAACGTGCCGGCGGATCTGATGAACGCCAGTTACCTGATGCTCAAGCCGTTCCGGCTGAATCTGCAGAAGTATGTCGGCTTGCTCGACATCCTCGACGACAAGCAGGCGCTGGAAGATTTCCTGCGCATGGAAAAGTGGATCTTCGATTCGCCCGACCTGGCCGGCGAAGCCTTCCGCGAGTTCGTCAAGCTGTTCTATCAGCGCAATGGGCTGGTGACGGGGCAGGTGAGCATCGGCGGGCAGGCGGTCGATCTGCAGGCCGTCGACATGCCGGTGCTGAACATCTACGCCGAACACGATCACCTGGTGCCACCCGATGCCTCGCGCGCGCTGCGTGGCCTGGTCGGCAGCGACGATTACAGCGAGCTGAGTTTTCGCGGCGGGCATATCGGTATCTACGTCTCCGGACGTGCGCAGCGCGAAGTGCCGGTGGCGATCCATCGCTGGCTGCAGGAGCGTGGCGGCAACGCCTGATGCGGCGCGACGGCGTGATCCAGACGTCTGCCATCAAGCACGCCGCCGTCGCCATCACCACACGCTGTCGCCGGTCTTTTTAGACTACACGCAACGTTTGCAGGAGCCTTGCCATGTCCACCAGCACCACGCTGTCCCGTTCTCTCAACGATCGCATGATCGCCGGCGTTGTCGGCGGCATCGCGCGCCGGCTCGGCTGGAGTTCTACGTTGCTGCGCGTGTTGTTCGTGATCGTGTCGATCGCTTCTGCCGCATTCCCGGGCATCCTGGTCTATCTGATCCTGTGGCTGCTGATCCCCAATCAGGCCGATTGACGTCCGCCCCGCGCGGGTGGCCCGCAGTGCAGGTGTTGGGCGCGTTGTGGACGCTGCCCAACACTTTGCTTGGTGTGGCGATCGGTGCGGTGGGCAGCTGTTTCGGCGCACGCCCGCACTGGTCCAGCCATGAGCTTGCACTGGTCTTCCACGCCTGGCCGTGGGGGCCGGGCGGGGCGATGACCTTGGGCAACGTGATCCTGTTGAAAGGTGCCTCGCTCGACCTGCAATGCAGCACCTATGCGCATGCCGCCGGCCGCTGCCGGCATCCGCCGGTGCGGCTGGGCGATCACGAACGCGCGCATGTCTACCAATACATGTTGCTCGGGCCGCTGTTCTTGCCGGTGTACTTCCTGTGCGGCGGCATCCACGTGCGCAACCCGCTGGAGCGGGCTGCCGACACCTATGCGATGCATGGCCACGGTTGGTGGCCGTGGTGGTTTCACTCCAGTCGCGAGAAACCGAACAGCTCTGACAACGGATGATGCTTGCCTTCCAGTTGCGCGCGCAGTAACCCGGCACCGATGGCGCTGTAGGTGATGCCGTTGCCGCCGTAAGCCATGGCGAAGGATACGCGCGGCCCGTATTGCGCGTGGGCGCCGAAGAACGGCAACCCGTCCGCGGTTTCGGCGAAGGTGCCGCCCCAGGCAAACACCGGGCGCAAGCTCACATCCGGCATCGTCTGCTGGATCTTCTTCAGCAGGGTCTTCAGCTTGCGCATGACGCGCGCATCGCGACGTGCGGGGAGATCGACGTTGTCGTCTTCGCCACCTGCCACCACGCGCCCATCCGGCGTGCTGCGCAAGTACAGATACGGACGCGCGGTTTCCCACATCATGGTGTGCTTGAGCGCACCCATCTCTCTGTCGTGCAAGGGGTCGGTCACGAATGCGTAGCTGCTGCGATTGCGCGCCACGCGTTGCGTTAGCCACTGCTGATTGCCATAACCGGCAGCCATGATCACGTGGCGCGCGCGCAGGCTGACACCGTCCTGGGTGCGCAATGCGACATGCTGGGCGTACGTGTCGATCGTGGCGATGGCGCTGCGGTCGTAGATGCGCGCACCGTACTGCTCGCACTCGGCGAACAGGCGATAGCACAGCCGGTACGGGTCGACGCTGGCGGCCAGGCGGCTGAGGAGCGCGCCCTCCGAGCGTACGCCGTAGTTGTGCCATAGCGGCGCGCGCTCGATCCACTCCACCGGCAAGGCATGCGCCTGGCGTGCCTCCAGCTCGCTGCGTAACTCCTTCACATCGCGTGCCCGGCTCGCGTAATACAGGCTGTCCTGGCGGGTGAAGTCGCAGCCGCCCAGCGTATTGCACAGGCCCTGCAGGTCGAGGATGGCTTGCGCACACGCGCCGTAAGCGAGCGCGGCTGCCGGCATGCCGTGTTGCCTGGCCAACTCGATCATCGGCGTGTCGATTTCGTATTGCAGCAAGGCGGTGCTGGCCGAGGTGCTGCCCCAGCCGATCTCGCGTTGTTCGACCACCGCCACGTCGTGCCCGTGCTTGAGCAGTTCGTGCGCGATCAGGGCTGCGGTGACGCCGCCACCGACGATGGCGACCTCGCAGTGGGCGTCTTGTTCCAGGCGCGGATAGGCGCGCATCAATCCGTTGCGGATCGACCAGAACGGGTAGCCACTTTTGAGGTCCATGCGGTGTCGTCAGAGAGCCGGCGGTCTGCAATTTGACGGCCAAGCGGGGTGAAGCGATCGTGCAGATCGAGCAGACCTGCGGCCGTCACCAAACCGCAAACAGCCGGCGTTAACGTGCGTGGAAAGCTCCTCACGGCACGGTCGTTATGCTCGCGCCACTAACGTAGTCACAGTTGTTAACGAGGGTGTAGGTATGTCGATCGTTTTGTACGTCGGTGGCAGCAAAGATGGCGACAAAGGCGTTGTGCCTTATGGGTTCAGTAAGTCTCGTGCGATGACCGATGCCGGCCCGGAGGTCTATGTCGAGCGCATGGTGCCGCTGAAAGACGTCGGCAAGATCCGTGTGATGGCGCTCGAATCGCTGCACGAAAGCATTCTGGTCGAGCGCGCAGCCACCCATTACGCGCGCCGCGTCAGCTGAGCGCGTCGGCATAGGTTTACGGGTGCCCTGTCAACGGGTTCCCGCGGCGGGCCAGCACTGCGAAAATGCTTTTTTCAGTGAAGCGGTTCTTACCGCGCCGTCATGATCGATAGTCAGCTTGCCCAGCAGATCGCTCGCACCATCGCCGATGAGATCGGTGCCCAACCCGCTCAGGCGCGCGCCGCCATCGCCCTTCTCGACGAAGGCGCCAGCGTTCCGTTCATCGCCCGCTACCGCAAGGAAGTCACCGGCGGTCTGGACGACACCCAACTACGTAATCTGGAAACGCGCCTGACCTATCTGCGCGAGCTGGAAGAGCGCCGCGCAGCGATCCTGTCCAGCATCGGCGAGCAGGGCAAGCTCAGCGACGAATTGCGTGACGAGATCGGCGCGGCCGACACCAAATCGCGGCTGGAAGATCTGTACCTGCCGTACAAGCCCAAGCGCCGTACCCGCGCGCAGATCGCGCGCGAAGCCGGTCTGGAGCCGCTGGCCGATGGGTTGCTGGCCGATCCGAGCCAGGCGCCGGAAGTGGCCGCCGCGCCGTTCATCGATGCAGAGAAGGGCGTTGCCGACATCAAGGCGGCGCTGGAAGGTGCGCGCGCCATCCTGATGGAGCGCTGGGGCGAAGATGCCGCCTTGGTCGGCGAGCTGCGCAGCTGGTTGAACGACAACGGCGTGATCCGCGCGCGCGTGGCCGAGGGCAAGGAAGAGGCCGGTGCCAAATACCGCGATTACTTCGACCATGTCGAATCATTGGCAAAGATTCCCTCGCACCGCTTGCTGGCGTTGTTCCGCGCGCGTCGCGAGGAATTTCTGTATCTGGATCTGGACCCGGGCAACGACGCCGAAGCCGGTCACCATTACGCCGAAGGCCGGGTGGCACTCAGCGCGGGCGTGTCTAATCAGGCCCGCCCGGCCGACCGCTGGCTGCTGGACGCCTGCCGGCTGACCTGGCGCGCCAAGCTGCACATGCATCTGCTGCTGGACCTGTTCAACCAGGCGCGCGAAAAGGCCGAGGCCGAGGCGATCGCGGTGTTCGGCGACAACCTCAAGGACCTGATGCTGGCCGCGCCGGCCGGCCCGCGCGTGGTGCTGGGGCTCGACCCGGGCATCCGCACCGGCTGCAAGATCGCCGTGGTCGATGCCACCGGCAAGCTGGTGGCCACCGAGACGATCTATCCGCATGAGCCCAAGCGGCAGTGGGATCAGTCGCTGCAGACGATCAAGCAGCTGTGCCTGCAGCACAACGTGGAACTGATCGCGATCGGCAACGGCACCGCCAGCCGCGAGACCGACAAGCTGGCCGGTGAAGCGATCGCGCTGTGCGGCGCGGCCAGACTGCAGAAGGTGGTGGTCAGCGAAGCCGGTGCGTCGGTGTATTCGGCGTCAGAATTTGCGGCCAAGGAATTTCCGAATCTGGATGTATCGCTGCGCGGCGCGGTGTCGATCGCGCGGCGTCTGCAGGATCCGTTGGCCGAGTTGGTCAAGATCGAACCCAAGGCGATCGGCGTGGGCCAGTACCAGCACGACGTGGATCAATATCGTCTGGCCAAGGCGTTGGAAGCGCGTGTGGAAGACTGCGTCAACGCGGTCGGCGTGTACGTCAACACCGCCTCGGCGGCGTTGCTGTCGCGGGTGTCGGGGCTGTCGAGCACGGTGGCGGAAAACATCGTGCGCCATCGCGACGACAATGGTCCGTTCAAGCGCCGCAAGGACTTGCTCAAAGTGCCGCGCCTGGGCGACAAGACCTTCGAGCAGTGCGCCGGTTTCCTGCGCATCGCCGATGGCGACGAGCCGCTGGACGTGTCGGCGGTGCATCCGGAAGCCTATCCGGTGGTGGAGCGCATCGTCGGCAGCACCGGCAAGCCGATCAAGGCGTTGCTGGGCGATGGCAGCTTTTTGCGTGGACTCAAGCCTGAGTTGTTCACAGACGAACAATTCGGTGTACCGACCGTGCGCGACATCCTCAAGGAGCTGGAAAAACCCGGCCGCGATCCGCGCCCCGAGTTCAAGGCCGCGCAGTTTGCCGAAGGCATCGAGGACATCAAGCATCTCAAGCCCGGCATGGTGCTGGAAGGCGTGGTCAGCAATGTCGCTGCATTCGGCGCCTTCGTCGATATCGGCGTGCACCAGGATGGTCTGGTACATATCTCGGCGTTGTCGGACACCTTCGTCAAGGATCCGCGCGATGTGGTCAAGGCCGGCGACATCGTCAAGGTCAAGGTGTTGGAAGTGGACGTGGCGCGCAAGCGCATCGCGCTGACCTGCCGCCTGTCCGACACGCCGCCGCCGGCCGATGCAGCAGCCCAATCACGCGATCAACGCGGCAATGGCGGCCCAGGGCAGGGCCGGCGCGATGGCGGTGGTGGGCGAGGCCCTGGGCAGGGCAACAACAAGCCGCGCATCACTGCACCGCCGGCCGACAACGCGCTGGCAGCTGCGTTTGCACGAGCAAAGCGCACTTGAGTGATGTTGCCAGGCTGCTGGTTTGGGGGCGTTGTACCTTGCGGTTAGATCAACTGTGCGGATAGATCAGTTGTAGAGCCGCTGATCTGCAGCTTGGATGCAGGGCCCTTGCCCGCTCACCATTGCGGGACACGCCGCAAGTACGTCCATGTAGGCTCTTCTGCGGCATCCATGCCGCATAAGGTCCCGCAACGGTGAGCGGGCAAGGACCAGTCAGGATGGTCGGTGTTCACGGTTGCGAGCAAGTACATAGTGCATGACGTTTCAACTCGCTAGCTTTCATCTAGTGCTGTGAACTGCACAAGCAAGCCAATGTAACCCGTGAGATGGCGCGATTTTTAAACCAGCTACCGACTAACTTTCTGGTGCGGTGTCCTCGCCGCTTGCGGGACCATGTGGCGGCATGGATGCCGCCACTGAGCCTCCAAGGACGGATTCACGGCGTGTCCCGCAAGCGGCGAGGGCACCGCGCTCTCGACTCACTAGGCTTTTGATCTACTAGGCGTTGACCTATCTCCGCAACGCACTGGCCGAGCAGCGCACGAAGCGGTTGAGCATCGTCAATGTCGATCTAAAGTGCGCGTCCGATGGTAAACAAAGGTCGTTTTAGTCAGCCGCTCCCAGCGATATCAAACCTCGTCCAGTAGCGCGCGCTTCGGCAACATCAAACGTTCGATCAGATCGACCAGACCGGGCGGCTCCACCGGCTTGCCCATATGTGCATCGAACCCGGCGATGACGGCGCGGTCGCGGTCTTCTTCGCGCACATAGGCGGTCAGTGCGATCGCCGGAATATGCTGCGGTAGGTCGGCGCAGCCGGAGCGCACGGTGCGAATGAGATCGTAGCCATCGCGTACCGGCATCGCGATGTCGCTGACCAGTACGTCGAATTGCACTTGTGCCAGGCACTGTTCGGCGGCGTCCACCGAGCCGGCCGCATGCACCTGCGCGCCCGCGTGCATCAGGAACTGCATCACCGCCTCGCGTGAATCCTGGTCGTCGTCGACCAGCAGCAAGCGCACGCCCTCCAGCCGTCCATGGCAATCGGCTGGCAGCGGGCCGACCTGCTTGGTTTCTGTCGAGGCCGGACGTAGATCGCTGACGCCGTGCTGAAACGGCAGCACGATGGTGAACGTCGATCCCTTGCCTTCGCCTTCGCTGGATGCGCCCAGACTGCCGCCATGCAGATCCACCAGCTGGCGCGAGATCGACAAGCCCAAGCCCAACCCACCGACACGACGTGTGGTGCCTGCATCGGCCTGCCGAAAACGGTCGAACACGTGCGGCAGAAAGTCGGCCGCAATGCCCATGCCGCTGTCCTGCACGCATAGCCGCAGTCGCTCGTCTTCGACGTCCAACGCCACCCGCACCGTGCCGCCGGGGGCGGTAAACTTGAGCGCGTTGCTGAGCAGGTTGGTCAGCACCTGCTGCAGGCGCCCGGCATCGCCGAAGAACCACAATTCGCCCTGCGTGGGCGCATCCAGCTCCAGGCTGATCTCGCGTGCGAATGCGGCCGGCTGCATCAATTCCACCGTGCTGCGCGCCAGCCCGGCGATGTCGAAATGCTCCGGCTGCAGGCGAAGCTTGCCGGACAGGATCGCGCTCATGTCCAGCAGGTCGTCGATGATCTGCGTTTGCGCGCGCGCGCTGCGCTCGATGATGACCATGCCCTTGCCCAGATTGGCTGGCTCGAAGATGTCCGACTGCATCAGCCGCGACCAGCCCAGGATGGCGTTGAGCGGCGTGCGCAATTCGTGGCTGAGCGTGGCCAGAAACTCGTCCTTGACCCGGCTGGCATGTTCGGCCTGGCCGCGCGCGGTGGTTTCGGCCTGCAGCGACAGCTTGAGCTTGGCATCCACGCGCGTGCGTTCGATGACGATGCCGGCCAGATGCGATGCAGAGCGCGCCATCGCCTGTTCGCGCAGCGAGGGCAGGTGAGTACGGTCGTAATAGATGTTGAGCGTGCCCAGCACCTGGCCATTGCTGTCCAGGATCGGCGTCACGCAACAAGCCACGATGCCCAATGCCGACGAGACGGCGTGATGGTCGCTGAAGCCGGGGTCTGCCTGGATGTCCTCGCAGATCACTTGCCGGCCAAGATAGGCCGAGCGCGCGCAGGGCGGACCGCTCAGCCCGATCGGCGATGCTTCGAACGGCCCGCGGTACTCGATTGGAAAATGTGGCGCCGAGCCGAAGCTCAGTGTTTTTCGTACTTCATCCAGCACCATCACCGCGCAATACAAGGGGATTTCGCCACGCGCCTCCACGCTCAAGGCGATGGCGTCCAGCACCACCTGCAGCGGTGCGCCGGTGGTGATCAGACTCAGGATGGCGCGGTCCGAGGCAGTGGCATCTTCGATGTGCTTGCGTTCGGAGATGTCGGTGAGCGAGCCGATGTGGCCCAGAAAACGTCCATCGCTGGCGAAGTGCGGCGAGGCGTTATCGATGCACCAACGGTATTGCCCGTCATGGCGACGCACGCGGTATTCGGCCAGAAATTCACCGCGCTGCTGCAGCGATTGTTCGAAGGCGTCGCGCACGCGTGCGGCATCGTCAGGATGCATCACATCCCACCAGCCCTGATCCATGGCCTGGTCTTCGGCCTGCCCGGTGAAGTCGTACCAGCGCGGATTCCAGTACACGCAGTCGCCTTGCGCGTCGGACATCCAGATCATTGCCGGCACGGTCTCGCACAAGGCGCGGAAGCGCGTCTCACTTTCGCGCAATTGCTGCTCGAACGCGCGCCTGTCGTGGATATCGGTATAGGTACCGATCCATTCGCTGATGCCGCCATCGTCACCGCGCACCGGCAGCGCACGCGCTAGATGCCAGCGCGTCTGGCCGTCGTGCCGCCGCAGTTCGCATTCGACCTCGTAAGCGCGCTCGCCACGCAATGCCTGCGTCCACGCCTGCGCGGACAGTTGCAGGCCATCGGCGGTATGCGCTTGCTGCCATGCAGCCGCTTGGCTGTCTGCGGGATTCAGCCCGGTGTACTCGTACCAACGTTGGTTGAAGTAGTGCGGATGCCCATCCGCTGCGGCAATGAAAATGATCTGCGGCAGCGTGTCTGCCAGGCGCCGCAGACGTGCTTCGCTGGCAGCCAGTTGCTGCTGCGTCTTGGCCCGTTGCATGGATTCCCAGCAGCGTGCCGCGACCAGGCGGACCAGTTCGATCTCGGTCGACAACCAGCGTCGCGGTGCACGCTGATGCACGCCGATCGCCGCGACCAGGCGGCCGTGTTTGTGCAACGGAATGGCCAGCGATGCACGCAGGCCGGAGCGGCGATATTGCTCCGCCACATAGTCAGGCGCACCGGGCGCGGTGGCATCGGTGGTGAACCACGGGCGATTTTCCAGCAAGGCATCGCGCAGTCCTTGCGCCACTTCCAATGGGAAATCGCCTTGCAGGCTCGGCATGTCCTGCACGTGGTCGCTGATCACGTGCATGGTCTTGCCGTCCGCGCCCGCCAGACCGAACGCACAGCGATTGGCCTGCAGATGTTCGCCGAGCAAACGCACGCTGGTGTCGATGATCTGGCGCGGATCGGACACGTGCTGCAGCGCGTCCTCGAGCATCAACAGGAAACTGTCGCGACTCTCGCCGCGGCGTTGTTGGGTGACGTCGAATCCGTGTACCAGAATCGCATCGATACAGCCTTCGCTATCGCGCATCGGCTGATAGAGAAAATCCACGAAGGTTTCATCCAGCGCACTGCCGGGCGTGCGCTGCAGGTAGGCGGTCATCGATTCGCCAATGAAGGGCTGGCCACTGCGACGCACTTCATCGAGCAGACCCAGGTAGCCCTGGTCGACGATTTCCGGCATCGCTTCGACCAACGGGCGACCAATCAGCAGACGCTCGCCAACCAGTTCGTGGAAGCGTTGATTGACGCTTTCGATGATGTAGTCGGGTCCGCGCAGCACCGCCATGAAGGCGGGCGATTGATCGAGTGCCGTGGACGCGGCAAGCGGCTCGGGGTCGCTGCCGGCAGCGCGGATGTTGGCGGCTGGTGTGCCGGCAACATACAACGAGCCTACGCGTTCGCCGGCATCCAACACCGGGCTGCACGACCACGCCGCCAGATTCAGTGCAGGCGTCGCTTCGACACGCACGCCGTTGGAGGCACGCGCTTTGGTCGGTGTTGCAAGCGTCAGTGTTGCAAGCGGTTGTCCGAATGCCGCCGGATGCCGCTCACCCAGTAACGCAATGCAGGCATCGTTGTAGATGCAGTGCGACGCCTCGCCCCAGACCAGCAGCATAGGAACCTGCGCGTGCAGACACACCGACAAGGTGGTGCGCAATGCCGCACTGTTGCGCAACAACGTGTCGGCAGCGCACGTGGAGGCATGCAACAACACGGCAGTTTCGCTCGTCTCCGGCAGCAGGCCGGCAAACGGCAATACGGCGCTATCCATCCGGCGGCCCGCCTGTAAACCTTCAATCCACGATTCTAGTGGCAACCAGGGTGGTAGCGACTGCTTTGGACCAGCTGACAAGCGCAGCAGGTGTCCACCATTAGATGCGGGCACGCACAAACTGCGACATAGGTGGAAACCTGCGGATTTCCAACGGCGGCCGCGCTCGCTTTGCGCTGTGTGGTGGTGCTGTTCGTTGCTTTAGCTGTTTGCGTCGCTCAGCTGCCGCGCCCTGGACAGGGCGCCGACCAGTTCTTCGGACAAATAGGGCTTGGTCAGGATCACGCCGCGTTCAAAGCCGCTCGGGATGCTGCCGCTGGCAACACCGGTGGCCAGCACGAACGGAATTCCGAGCTCCGACAACAGCCGGGCGATCGGCTCGCTGGTCTGACCATTGCCGAGACGGTAATCCAGCACTGCAATATCGGGCGCGTCGGCATTGATCAGCTGCAACGCTTCGGCGACTTCTCCAACAGGGCCCAGCACGGCGGCGCCAGCCTGGACGAGCTGCAACTCGAGCAGCATGGCATTCATGTCATCGTTTTCGACCACGAGTACCCGAATTCCACGCAACACCGACATTGCCCACTCCTTCACGTAAGTCGGCCAGTATATCGGCAGCGGTTCGCCCACGGGTTGCAGACCCCGCTTGCAGCTGAATTCGTCAGCCACGTCCTGACACTGTTCGTTTCGCTCGCGACTCGCTATACTGCGCGGCCACGCCGAAGTGGCGGAATCGGTAGACGCAGCGGATTCAAAATCCGCCGCCCTTAAAAGCGTGTGGGTTCGAGTCCCACCTTCGGCACCAGGTTACTGCAGTACAAGCGAAAGCCCTTCCGGCGAAATCTGGAGGGGCTTTTTTGCTTTGGTGGTTTGCTTGTGATGAAAGGCGTGATGGGTCTGCTGATTTGCTTCATGACGCACGCTGAGGTTGTCGCGTGCGGGGGGCTTTTTTCGCCCCCCCGGTCGAACCGTGCGATGTGGGGTATGTCTGTGTTGTGGCGCAGTGCGTTCTGTTCGCACGCGCGGGCACATGATCGGCATGGCATGGCATTGCGCAGCGCGAGCGCATGCACGCGGGATGATCTCGATGCGCGTGGAATGACATGCAGGCACGCAACCATCACGCCCGGTCCGTACCGTGGAAGGCTCTTTCAAGCAGGTGGCCTCCATGGATTTTGACTCTACGCAGCAACTGCGCATTCTTCGCGACATCCACGACACCACGCCGGTCGCCGACGAAGAAGCCAATTGGGCGGTGCGCGCCGGCTACGCGACACAGGCCGAAGACGGCGATATCGATCTCACTCACGAAGGTCGCAAGGCATTGGATGACGGGCAGACCTGACGCAGTTCTTTGCGTAGACGTTCGTTGCTCAGTAAGTAGCGCGCGGTAAGTAGTGCGCGCGAATTAGCCTGCGTGGCTCCTGCAGCGATTTGCGCGCGTAGAAGATTCGATCAGTGATTGGCTCGCTGCATGCACTGCGGGAATGTTCTTGCAACGCGTTCGAAGCAGAGTGGGGCGCACACGTAAACGTCAGGCAAAAAAAGCCCCGGCAGTGCCGGGGCTTCTGGATGATTGGCGTCCCCACGGGGATTCGAACCCCGGTGTCCACCGTGAAAGGGTGGTGTCCTAGGCCTCTAGACGATGGGGACGCGTATCAAAACCTGGTTGTAGATTCCAGACGGCCTATGTCTAGAATTTGGTGGAGCCAGGCGGGATCGAACCGCCGACCTCCTGCATGCCATGCAGGCGCTCTCCCAGCTGAGCTATGGCCCCGCAGTGTTGCGAGCCGGCAATCATAGCGACATAGAGAGCGCTTGGGAAGTAATTCGTAGAAAAATTTTTCTGGATGCATCTGCCGCTGGGTGCATCGCCTAATGCATCTGCTCGCTCGCAGTGGTCGCAACAAAAAGCAGGCAAAAAAAAGCCCCGGCAGTGCCGAGGCTTTCAGATGATTGGCGTCCCCACGGGGATTCGAACCCCGGTGTCCACCGTGAAAGGGTGGTGTCCTAGGCCTCTAGACGATGGGGACGCGTATCAAAACCTGAGTTGTCATCCTGACGGCCTAATGCCAGGAGTGGTGGAGCCAGGCGGGATCGAACCGCCGACCTCCTGCATGCCATGCAGGCGCTCTCCCAGCTGAGCTATGGCCCCACGAAACTGAGAACGAAATGATAGCGGCCTGTTAAGGTTCGCGCAAGTGGTTTTTCATTCGGAATGAGACGGAGCGTGCGCCCGATATGGCACGCACGCTAAGACTCAATTGACGCCGTGCAGATCGCGCAACTGCGTCTGCCGTGCACCGAAATACGCCGCCAGATCGGCGATGTCCTGGTCGCTCAACGCGGTGGCCTGCGCGGTCATCAACACGTGTTGGCGGTCACCGCTGCGGTAGGCCTGCAAGGCATGCGCAAGATAGTCGCCGTACTGCCCGCCGAGTTTGGGATAGCTGGGGTCGATCGGCGCATTGCCATCGGCACCGTGGCAATCCACGCAGCTCTGGCCGGTGGCTTTGCCCTTTGCATGAGCCAACTTGTCGCCGGCGGCGGCGCGGCCGGTCGGCAGGCCGGCCGACGAGCCGGAGCCGTGTTCGCCGCTGGCGTGGCCGGCATCGCCGGCAGAATGATCGGTGGATTCCACCTGGGATTGGGAGCAGGCCGCCAGCATCAGGGCAGCGACCAGGGCGATGGCTAGACGCGGAGCGTACAGGGCGTTCGTCATGTGGGCGCTTATTTGAGAGTGGACAGATAGGCGGAGATATCGGCGATATCCTGCTCGGAAAAGCTCTGCGCCTGTGCCTGCATGGTCGGATGTTTGCGTTTGCCCTGGCGGTATTCGGTCAGCGCCTGCGTGAGGTACTGGCTGGACTGGCCGCCGATCTTGGGCACGCGATAACTGGGGTAGGCGTTCTTGTAGCCGGTCACGCCATGGCAGCCCTGGCAGGTGTAAGCCAGCATCCGACCATTCGACGGATTACCGGTGGGCGCTGCAGGTGCTGCTACTGCTGCGGCGGGCGCAGGCGTGGACGGAACTGCAGGCGGGATTGACGGTGTCGCTGATGCGCCCCCAAACGGCAGGAAGACGACCAGAGCGAGACAAGCGGCGAGCGGCTGCGGGCGCATGGTTTCGTATCCGGAAGACTGATTGAGCGTCCGCACGTGGGGGCGTGACGGAACCGGTCCGAGTATGCCTGCGATTTGGCGCGACGCAAACCGGGGGTGAATAGGCGAACTTGAACAGACCATGACCTTTGGCGCATTGGCGACATGATCGTCTGGGTGGTTTACTTGCCTACAACACCTGTTCACGCATCCACTAGGACACGACGATGTCGCCACTCTCTTTCTTGCCCGGCCGCAGCGGAACCTGCGCCGCCGCGTTGTTGATCACCACTAGCCTGCTGCTGGGCGGTTGCAAGACCGGAGACGGCGAGGCCAAGGCCGCCGAGGAAAAGAAAGCTGTCGACGCGGTGCCGGTGGAAATCGCCAAGGCCGCGCGCCGTGCGGTGGCGGCCAGCTATACCGGCACCGCTGCGCTGGAGCCGCGTGCCGAAGCACAGGTGGTGGCCAAGACTTCCGGCGTGGCGTTGGCTGTGATGGTGGAAGAGGGGCAAAAAGTGTCGGCTGGCCAGGCATTGGTACGGCTGGACCCGGACCGCGCGCATCTGGCGGTGGCGCAAAGCGAGGCGCAATTGCGCAAGCTGGAAAACAGCTATCGCCGTGCCACGCAACTGGTCGGCCAGCAATTGGTCAGTGCCGCCGATGTCGACCAGCTCAAATTCGATGTCGAAAACAGCCGCGCGCAGTACCGGCTCGCATCGCTGGAGTTGTCCTACACCACGGTACAGGCGCCGATTTCCGGGGTGATCGCCTCGCGTTCGATCAAGACCGGCAACTTCGTGCAGATCAATACGCCGATCTTCCGCATCGTCGACGACTCGCAGCTGGAAGCCACGCTCAACGTGCCCGAGCGCGAACTGGCCACGCTCAAATCCGGCCAGCCGGTGACCTTGCTCGCCGACGCATTGCCGGGCCAGCAATTCATCGGCAAGGTCGATCGCATCGCGCCGGTGGTGGATTCGGGCAGTGGCACGTTCCGTGTGGTGTGTGCGTTCGGCCAGGGCGCCGAAGCGCTGCAGCCGGGCATGTTCGGGCGCATCCGCATCGATTACGACCAGCGCAAGGATGCCTTGGTGATTCCGCGCCTGGCGCTGCTGGACGATGGCGAGCCGGCGGTATTCGTGGTGCGTAACGGCAAGGCCAGCCGGGTGCCGGTGAAACTCGGCTATGCCGAAGGCCCGTGGCTGGAAGTGCGGCAAGGCCTGAAAGAGGGCGACCAGGTGGTCACCGCCGGCAAGGTGGCGCTGCGCGATGGCACGGCGGTGCAGATCATCGGCCAGCCCGAGCGCAAGCCGGTGGCTGCGGCGGCACCGGCAGCCGGCGACAAGACCGGCAGCGATGAGACGCGCTCATGAGCGATCACGGCAACGCGCACGGACCCGTGCACGACCCGCATGCGCCCTTGCCCGGAGGGGGGGGCGGCCTGGTGGCCTTCGCCACGCGGCGGCGGGTGACCATCGCGATGATCACCGTGACCATGCTGCTGTTCGGGCTGATCGCGCTGCGCAGCCTCAAGGTCAATCTGCTGCCGGATCTGAGCTATCCCACGCTGACCGTGCGCACCGAATACACCGGTGCGGCGCCGGCGGAAATCGAGACGCTGGTGACCGAGCCGGTGGAAGAAGCGGTCGGCGTGGTCAAGAACCTGCGCAAGCTCAAGTCGATCTCGCGCACCGGGCAAAGCGATGTGGTGCTGGAATTCGCCTGGGGCACCAACATGGACCAGGCCGGCCTGGAAGTGCGCGACAAGATGGAAGCCCTGTCGCTGCCGCTGGAAACCAAGCCGCCGGTGCTGTTGCGCTTCAATCCCTCGACCGAGCCGATCATGCGGCTTGCGCTGTCGCCCAAGCAGGCGCCGGCCTCCGACAGCGACGCGATTCGCCAGCTCACCGGCTTGCGTCGTTACGCCGACGAGGATCTGAAGAAGAAGCTCGAACCGGTGGCTGGCGTGGCCGCGGTCAAGGTCGGCGGCGGGCTGGAAGACGAGATCCAGGTCGATATCGACCAGCAGAAACTCGCCCAGCTCAATCTGCCGATCGACAACGTGATCACCCGGCTCAAGGAAGAGAACGTCAACATCTCCGGCGGCCGCCTGGAAGAAGGCTCGCAGCGGTATCTGGTGCGCACGGTCAACCAGTTCGTGGATCTGGACGAGATTCGCAACATGCTGGTGACCACGCAAAGCAGCAGCGGCAGCGCGGCGGAAGCAGCGATGCAGCAGATGTATGCGATTGCCGCATCCACCGGCTCGCAGGCGGCATTGGCGGCAGCGGCCGAAGTGCAGAGCACCTCGTCGTCGGCCAGCAGCAGTATTGCCGGCGGCATGCCGGTGCGATTGAAAGATGTGGCGCAGGTTCGCCAGGGCTACAAGGAACGCGAGGCGATCATCCGCCTGGGCGGCAAGGAAACGGTGGAACTGGCGATCTACAAGGAAGGCGATGCCAACACCGTGTCCACGGCGGCTGCGTTGCGTAAGCGGTTGGAGCAGTTGAAGGCGACCGTGCCCGGCGATGTGGAGATCACCACCATCGAGGACCAGTCGCACTTCATCGAACACGCGATCAGCGACGTCAAGAAGGATGCGGTGATCGGCGGCGTGCTGGCGATCCTGATCATCTTCCTGTTCCTGCGCGATGGCTGGAGCACCTTCGTGATCAGCCTGTCGTTGCCGGTGTCGATCATCACCACGTTCTTCTTCATGGGCCAGCTTGGCTTGAGCCTCAACGTGATGTCGCTGGGTGGGCTGGCACTGGCCACAGGCCTGGTGGTGGACGATTCGATCGTGGTACTGGAAAGCATCGCCAAGGCGCGCGAGCGCGGTTTGAGCGTGCTGGATGCGGCCATTGCCGGCACCCGCGAAGTGAGCATGGCCGTGATGGCCTCCACGCTGACCACGATTGCGGTGTTTCTGCCGCTGGTGTTCGTCGAAGGGATTGCCGGGCAGCTGTTCCGCGATCAGGCGATGACGGTGGCGATTGCGATTGCGATTTCGCTGGTGGTATCGATGACCTTGATTCCGATGCTGAGTTCGCTCAAGGGCGCGCCGCCGATGGCGTTCCCGGACGAGCCGAGCCATCCGCAGTGGCAACCCGAGCAGCGCTGGCTCAAGCCAGTGGCCGCAGGCCGGCATGGTGCCGGCGCGAGCGTGCGTTACGCGTTCTTCGGTGCGGCGTGGGCGGTAGTCAAGCTGTGGCGTGGCGTTGCGCGGGTGGTCTCGCCGGTGATGCGCAAGGCCAGCGACCTGGCGATGGCGCCGTATGGGCGCGCCGAGCGTGGCTATCTGGCGATGTTGCCGGCCGCCTTGCGGCGGCCCGGCCTGGTGCTGGGATTGGCGGCGGCTGCGTTTATCGGCACGGTGTTTCTGGTGCCGATGCTGGGTGCTGACCTGATCCCGCAGCTGGCGCAGGACCGCTTCGAAATGACGGTGAAGCTGCCTTCCGGCACGCCGCTGGCGCAGACCGATGCATTGGTGCGCGAGTTGCAGCTGGCGCATGACAAGGATCCGGGCATCGCCTCGTTGTATGGCGTCAGCGGCAGCGGCACGCGGCTGGACGCCAACCCCACCGAGAGCGGCGAGAACATCGGCAAGCTCACCGTGGTGATGGCCGGTGGCGGCAGCCCTGCAGTGGAGGCGGCGGCCACCGAGCGGCTGCGCAGCAGCATGGTCGGGCACCCAGGGGCGCAGGTGGATTTCGCACGGCCGGCATTGTTCAGCTTCTCCACGCCGCTGGAAGTGGAGCTGCGCGGGCAGGATCTGGGCGAGCTGGAACGCGCCGGGCAGAAGTTGGCGGCGATGCTGCGTGCCAATGGTCATTACGCCGACGTCAAATCGACGGTGGAAGAGGGCTTTCCGGAAATCCAGATCCGGTTCGATCAGGAGCGCGCCGGTGCGTTGGGGCTGACCACGCGCCAGATCGCCGATGTCATCGTCAAGAAGGTGCGCGGCGATGTGGCTACGCGCTACAGCTTTCGCGATCGCAAGATCGATGTGCTGGTGCGTGCGCAGCACAGCGACCGCGCCAGTGTGGAGGCGATCCGGCAGCTGATCGTCAACCCGGGCAGCAGCCGACCGGTGCGTCTGGCAGCGGTGGCCGAGGTCTTGGCGACGACCGGGCCGAGCGAGATCCATCGCGCCGATCAGACCCGGGTGGCGATCGTGTCGGCCAGCCTGCATGACATGGATCTGGGCGGCGCGGTGCGCGAGGTCGAGTCGATGGTGCGCAACGATCCGCTGGCCGCCGGCGTGGGCATGCATATCGGCGGGCAGGGCGAGGAACTGGCGCAATCGGTGAAGTCGCTGTTGTTCGCGTTCGGTCTGGCGATCTTTCTGGTCTATCTGGTGATGGCCTCGCAGTTCGAATCGCTGCTGCATCCGTTCGTCATCCTGTTCACCATTCCGCTGGCGATGGTGGGTGCGGTGCTGGCGCTGTTGATGACCGACAAGCCGGTCTCGGTGGTGGTGTTCATCGGCCTGATCCTGCTGGTGGGTCTGGTGACCAAGAACGCCATCATCCTGATCGACAAGGTCAATCAGTTGCGCGAAGAAGGCGTGCCCAAGCGCGAGGCCTTGATCGAAGGCGCGCGCTCGCGGTTGCGGCCGATCGTGATGACCACGCTGTGCACGCTGTTCGGCTTCCTGCCGCTGGCGGTGGCCATGGGCGAGGGCGCAGAGGTGCGCGCGCCGATGGCGATCACCGTGATCGGCGGCCTGCTGGTGTCCACGTTGCTGACCCTGCTGGTGATTCCGGTGGTGTACGACTTGCTGGATCGCCGCGCGGACGCGTACTACCTGGAGCGCGGCCGGCGCATGGCGCGGCAGCAGGCGCCGGCGCGCGATAACAGCGACGGACTGGAGGCGCTATGAGCGTTGCCGCCTTCAGCATCCGTCGTCCGGTCACCACCATCATGTGCTTCGTGTCGCTGGTGGTGGTGGGGTTGATCGCCGCCTTCCGGCTGCCGCTGGAAGCACTGCCGGACATTTCCGCACCGTTCCTGTTCGTGCAACTGCCGTACACCGGCTCTACGCCGGACGAGGTGGAACGCAACCTGGTGCGGCCGGCCGAGGAAGCGCTGGCGACAATGACCGGCATCAAGCGCATGCGCTCCACTGCCACCGCCGATGGCGCGAATATCTTCATCGAGTTCTCCGACTGGGACCGCGACATCGCCATCGCCGCATCGGATGCGCGCGAGCGGCTGGATGCCATTCGCGATGATTTTCCGGAGGATCTGCAGCGCTTCCATATCTTCAAATGGTCCAGCAGCGACGAACCGGTGCTCAAGGTGCGTCTGGCCAGCCAGACCGACTTGACCGGCGCCTACGACATGCTCGACCGCGAGTTCAAGCGGCGTATCGAACGGATTCCCGGCGTGGCCAAGGTGGAGATCTCCGGCGCACCGCCAAACGAGGTCGAGATCGCCATCGCGCCGGATCGGCTGACCGCGCACGACCTCAGCCTCAACGATTTGAGCGAGCGCCTGAGCAAGCTCAATTTCTCGGTATCTGCTGGCCAGATCGATGACAACGGCCAGCGCATCCGCGTGCAGCCGATCGGCGAACTGCGCGATCTGCAGGAGTTGCGCGAGCTGGTACTCAATGCCAAGGGCTTGCGTCTGGGCGATATTGCGCAGGTGCGGCTCAAGCCCACGCGAATGAATTACGGACGTCGGTTGGACGGGCGCCCGGCGATTGGGTTGGATGTCTACAAGGAGCGCAGCGCCAACCTGGTGGATGTGTCCAAGGCCGCGTTGAAGGAAGTCGAAGATATCCGTGCCGAGCCTGCGATGCGCGATGTGCAGGTCAAGGTGATCGACAACCAGGGCAAGGCGGTGACCTCCTCGCTGGCCGAACTGGCCGAAGCCGGTGCGGTGGGCTTGTTGTTGTCGATCACGGTGCTGTTCTTCTTTCTGCGTCATTGGCCCTCGACGCTGATGGTGACGCTGGCGATTCCGATCTGCTTTGCGATCACGCTGGGCTTCATGTACTTCGTCGGCGTCACGCTCAACATCCTGACCATGATGGGCTTGCTGCTGGCGGTCGGCATGTTGGTGGACAATGCGGTGGTGGTGGTGGAAAGCATCTACCAGGAACGCGAGCGCATGCCCGGCCAACCGCAGCTGGCGGCCTTGCTTGGCACGCGCAGCGTGGCGATCGCACTCAGCGCCGGCACCTTGTGTCACTGCATCGTGTTCGTGCCCAATCTGTTCGGCGAGACCAACAACATCAGCATCTTCATGGCGCAGATCGCGATCACCATTTCGGTGTCGTTGCTGGCCTCGTGGCTGGTGGCGATCAGCCTGATTCCGATGTTGTCGGCGCGTATGAAGACACCGCCGATGGTGACCTCCGAACATGGGGTGATCGCGCGGCTGCAGCGCCGTTACGCCAAGGTGCTGGCATGGACGCTGGCCCATCGCGGCTGGAGCGTGGCCGGCATTGTGTTGGTGAGCGTGATCAGCCTGGTGCCGATGAAGTTGACCAAGGTCGACATGTTCGGCGGCGATGGCGGCAACGAGGCCTTCATCCAGTACCAATGGAAAGGCTCGTACACGCATGAGCAGCTCGGCGAGGAAATCGGGCGGGTCGAAAATTTCCTGGAAGCCAATCGCGACAAGTACCACATCACCCAGGTGTATTCGTGGTTCAGCGAGGTGGAAGGCAGCAGCACCACGGTGACCTTTGACGCGAGCAAGGTCAAAGACCTGCCCGCATTGCTTGAGCAGATCCGCAAGGCCCTGCCGCGTTCGGCGCGCGCCGATTACAGCATCGGCAATCAGGGCGATGGCGGCAGCGGCAATCAAGGTGTGCAGGTGCAGTTGGTCGGCGATTCGACCCAGGCATTGCAGGCGCTGGCTGAAGACGTGATTCCATTGCTGGCACAGCGCAAGGAATTGCGCGATGTGCACGTGGACACCGGCGACCGCACCAGCGAGTTGGCGATCCGCGTCGATCGCGAGCGTGCAGCGGCCTTCGGTTTCAGTGCCGAGCAGGTGGCGAGTTTCGTCGGGCTGGCATTGCGTGGTACGCCGCTACGCGAGTTCCGCCGCGGCGACAACGAGGTGCCGGTGTGGGTGCGCTTTGCCGGCGCCGAACAGAGCAAGCCTGAGGATCTGGCCAGCTTCACGGTGCGTACCAAAGATGGACGCAGCGTGCCGTTGCTCAGTCTGGTGGATGTGCAGATTCGCCCGGCGGCGACGCAGATCGGCCGCACCAATCGGCAGACCACGTTGACCATCAAGGCCAATCTGGCCGAAAAGGTGACCGTGCCCGAGGCGCGCGCGGCGATGGAAAAACCGCTCAAGGCGATGAGCTTCCCGGCCGGTTACAGCTATACCTTCGACGGCGGCGATTATCAGAACGACGGCGAAGCGATGGGCCAGATGGTGTTCAATCTGGTGATCGCGCTGGTGATGATTTACGTGGTGATGGCGGCAGTGTTCGAGTCGCTGCTGTTTCCGGCGGCGATCATGAGCGGCGTGCTGTTTTCGATCTTCGGGGTGTTCTGGTTGTTCTGGATCACCGGCACTTCGTTCGGCATCATGTCCTTCATCGGCATTCTGGTGCTGATGGGAGTGGTGGTGAACAACGGCATCGTGATGATCGAGCACATCAACAATCTGCGCCGCCGCGGCATGGGTCGCACGCAGGCGCTGATCGAAGGCTCACGCGAGCGCTTGCGGCCGATCATGATGACCATGGGCACCGCCATCCTGGCGATGGTGCCGATCTCGCTGACCAGCACCACCATGTTCAGCGACGGCCCACCGTACTTCCCGATGGCCCGCGCGATCGCGGGCGGGCTGGCGTTTTCGACAGTGGTGAGTCTGCTGTTCCTGCCGACGATCTACGCGATTCTCGATGACATGAGCAACGGCGCAGCAGCGCTGGTACGACGTGCGCGCGGTGTGCCGAAGACGCCGCAGGCGAGCACGGCTTTGGAGTCATGAGCAGTCAATCGTGCTGAGGTCTTTCATGGCGTAGTCATCGACCAGTGTGCCGGGGTCTTGAAACAACGCGAGGTACATAAAGCCCCTCTCCCGTCGGGAGAGGGGTTGGGGTGAGGGTACGGTTTTCTAGAGTACGATCAGGCCCTTGCCTGCGAGCCGCGGACTTCGGTAAGCGGCGCCAGCGCGGCCGGGGACTGGCTCCTCGGCTCGGTCAGACATCCTGTCTTACTCGCCGCCGCGGTACATCCCTGTGCCGCTCTCCGCCAATCCCCGGCCACGCTGCCGCCTCGGCGAGTCACTGCAACGCCTTAGTCAAGGCAAGCGAATTCTCCTTCCTGTTTTCCATGACCTGCGCGATTCTCGATGACAGCAGCAGATCAGGGATCTGTTGGTGTGTCGTGGTACACCGAAAACGCCACCGCTACGTAGCGCTAGAGTCTGGAACGTCATGAGCTGCCTGAAGCCCCTCTCCCCTCGGGAGAGGGGTTGGGGTGAGGGTACGATTCTCCGGGTACTTCCAAGTGCGCGGCTGTTGGTTACTGGCTTCGGTGAGGGGGCGGCAGCGCGGCCGGGGACTGGCTCCTCGGCTCGGTCAGACATCCTGTCTGACTCGCCGCCGCGGCACATCCCTGTGCCGCTCTCCGCCAATCCCCAGCCACGCTGCCGCCTCGGTGAGTCGCCATCATGATCTTGATCAGGTAAGGAAATTTTTCAAAGCTTGGCGGGGGAGCGTGCCCGACAGTAATCGCTGCTCTACGTTCCGCCTACACAGGAACATTCGAAGAGTGCTCCGCGGGCGCCGGGGCAGGACCTTACACGACATGGCGCGTGTAAGAGCCCCCATGGTGAAGTGACCCCCGGAAGTTGGACACTCCGTCCAACTCCGAGGATTTCATGCACAGATATGACGCTCGCTTCAAACTTCAGGTCGCCAAGGAGGCCTGCAAGACCTCCATCTCGGTCAAGGCGGTGGCTCGCCGTCATGGTCTGGAGTTCTCCACGGTCAGGCGTTGGGCAGCGACCTATCAGTTGCACGGTTGGCGCGGGTTTCACCGCAAGGCCCGCTCCTATGATCTTGCGTTCAAGCTGGAAGTTCTTGAAAAGATGCGCCAAGAGGGGATGTCTGCGCGCGAGGCCACGACCTACTTCCAGATAGGCAGCGCCGGTGCGGTAGCGCATTGGCAACGGCTGTATGCTGACGGCGCCGCCCAAGCGTTATCGCCGCCCCAGAAGCCGATGAAAAAAAAACGCTCGTCCAAGCCCGCCGAGGACATGAGCCGCGATGAGCTGCTTAAGGAAGTGGCCTACCTGCGTGCGGAGACGGCCTACTTAAAAAAACTCGATGCCTTGATCCAGGAAGAGCAGGCGGCGCAGCGCGCAAAGCGCAAGCCGTCCACGGATTGAGGCAGACCTACGCACTGCCGCTTTTGCTCAAGGCGGCCGAGCTATCGCGCAGCACGTTCTATTACCAGATTCGTGCCCTGGCCCGTCCCGATGAAGGTGAGATCGACCTGTGTGAGCGCATCCGCGCGATTTACGATGAAAACCAAGGGCGCTATGGCTACCGCCGCATCGCACTGGAACTGGCCAATCAGGGTGAGAGGATCAACCACAAGCGGGTGCAGCGCCTGATGGCCGGACTGGGGCTGCGATCGCGGGTGCGCATCAAGCGCTATCGCGCATTCAAGGGCGCAGCCAATGTCATCGTAGCCAACGAACTGAGCCGCCAGTTTGAAGCTCAGATGCCCAACCAGAAGTGGGTGACCGATGTCACCGAGTTCAAGGTGCAGGGCATGAAGCTCTATCTTTCACCGATCATGGATCTGTACAACGGCGAAATCGTGGCCTATCAGATGAAACGCCGACCGGTATTCGACCTGGTGGGCCAGATGCTGGATCAGGCAATCAAAAAACTTTCGCCCGACGCTCGGCCGATGATCCACTCTGACCAGGGATGGCACTACCAGCACGAGAACTACCGGCATCAACTCGAAAAGCACTCTCTGAAACAAAGCATGTCCCGACGCGGCAACTGCTTGGACAATGCGGCCATGGAGAGCTTCTTCGGGACGCTGAAGTCCGAATTCTTTTATCTAAACAGCTTTGACAGCGTCGAAAGTCTGGAAGCCGGGCTGGTGGAGTACATCAGGTACTACAACGAAGACCGGATCAAGCTCAAATTGAAGGGCCTGAGTCCGGTAAAATACCGGGAGCAGAGCAAGCTGGTCGCCTGATCGCCCAACTGTCCAGCTTTTGGGGGTCACTTCATGGATGGGTTCACGGCGTGTCCTGCCCCGGCGCCCGCGGGCCGCTCCACGCACAAGATAAAGGCGCCAGCGAATCAGGCTTTCCTCAGCCAAATCTAAAGCGTAAACAAACTGCGATTTCCTCAATCACCTGAAAGCGCTAGCCAACCAGGCTTTCCTCAGCCAACCAGCTTTTTGTCACCAAATCAGCTTTCCACCGCAGCCCGGCTTTTCAACTCGCTGGATGCGGCGCCAAGAAATCAGCGCGCCTGCACCTGCCGCACGATCGCCGCCGCCTTGGCCGAGCTTTCCTTGACCTTGTCCCATTGGCCCTGGGCCAGCCAATCCTTGGGCACCATCCACGAGCCGCCGATGCAGACCACGTTCGGCTGCGACAGGAACTCGGCCGCGTTGGCCTCACTAATGCCGCCGGTGGGGCAGAGCTTGAGCTCGGACAGCGGACCGGCCAGGCCCTTGAGCATCTGCAGGCCACCCACGGCGGTGGCCGGGAACAGCTTGCAGACGCGGAAACCCAGGCCCATCAGGGTCAGCAGCTCGGTCGGGGTGGCCGCGCCAGGCACTGCGGGAATCGGCGCATCGGCGAGCAGGCGCGCCAGCGGCGCCGGGGTGCCGGGGGTGACCAGGAAGTCCGCACCCGCATCCACCGACTGACGCAGTTGCAGCTCGCTCAGCACGGTGCCGGCGCCGATCACGATGTTGGGCAGTTCGCGCTTCAGCATGGCCAGCGCTTCGATCGCGATCGGAGTGCGCAGGGTCAGCTCGATCGCAGGCAGGCCGCCTTCGAGCAGCGCATCGGCGACGCGGCGCGCCTGGTCCAGCGTGTCCACGGTGACCACCGGCAGGATGCCGGCATCGCGCAGCAGCTGTTCGGCAGTGTTTTGGGTCTGGGCAATCGTCATTGCAACTCCGTTAGACGGCGACCGCCAGGCGGTCGCTGAGAGGGAAGGGGATCAGGCGTCCTTGGACTCGTGCGGTGCCGCCGCAGCGGCGGCATCGGCACCGAGTTCGTACTCGGCGTCGTAGCTCCACAGCGCGCCGTCCTGATGGGTCGGGCCGCAGGAAATAGAGATCGCGCCCTGGTCGGCCGGGCCAACGACCTGGCGGTTGATGCCGAACAGGTTGCGGCCCAGGTCATTGCCGGCCACCGTGGTGTTCGGTGCGACTTCGCGCGATGCCCATTCTTCGGCCGAGACCAGCACTTCTAGCGTGCCGGCTTCGCCATCCAGGCGCACGATGTCGCCTTCGCGCACGCGCCCGATCGGACCGCCGCGTGCGGCTTCCGGGGTCATGTGGATCGCGGCCGGGAATTTGCCGGAGGCACCGGACAAACGGCCGTCGGTGACCAGCGCCACACGCCGGCCCTGGTTCTGCAGCAGGCCCAGCAGCGGCGCCATCGAATGCAGTTCCGGCATGCCGTTGGCACGCGGGCCCTGATAACGCAGCACCACCACAAAATCGTGCGGCAGCACGCCGGCGGCATGCAGTTTGTTGAGCACCTGCGGGGTATCGATCACCACTGCCGGCGCCTCAATGGTGCGGTGTTGCGGCTTGACCGCCGACAGCTTGATCAGCGAGCGGCCGAGATTGCCGCGCAACAGACGCAGGCCGCCTTGCGATTCGAATGCGGCGCTGACCGGACGCGCCACGCTGTCGTCGGCGGTGGTCGCGGTGCCGGGCACGTACACGACCTTGCCGTCCTGGAGTCGCGGCTCGTTGGCGTAGGCACGCATGCCGCCTTCGACCACGGTGGGGATGTCGTCGTGCATCATGCCGGCGTCCATCAGCTCGCGGAACACGAATGCCGTGCCGCCAGCGGCCTGGAAGCGGTTCACGTCGGCTTCGCCGTTCGGGTAGACGCGGGTCAGCAGCGGCACGGTCTGCGAGATCAGATCCATGTCGTCCCAGGTCAGCACGATGCCGGCCGCGCGCGCCACCGCAATCCAGTGGATGGTGTGGTTGGTCGAACCGCCGGTGGCCATCAGCGCGACCACGGCGTTGACGATGGCGCGCTCGTCGATCAGGCGGCCGAACGGGCGGAAGTCCTGACCCAATCCGGAAATCGCCAGCGCACGCGCGGTCCCCTCACGCGTCAGCGCATCGCGCAGCGGCAGTTCCGGGTTGACGAACGAGGCGCCGGGCAACTGCACGCCCATCGCTTCGAGCAACACCTGGTTGGAGTTGGCGGTGCCGTAAAAGGTGCAGGTGCCGGGCGAGTGATAAGACGAGGACTCGGCCTCCAGCAACTCGGCGCGGGTGGCTTCGCCAGCGGCATAGCGCTCGCGCACTTCGGCCTTCTGCTTGTTCGGAATGCCCGGCGTCATCGGGCCGGCTGGCATGAACAGCGCCGGCAGATGCCCGAACGCCAGCGCGCCGATCAGCAGGCCCGGCACGATCTTGTCGCACACGCCCAGATAGACCACGCTGTCGAACATGTCGTGGCTGAGGCCGATGGCCGCGGCCTGGGCGATGTTGTCGCGCGAGAACAGCGACAGCTCCATGCCGGCACGGCCCTGGGTCACGCCGTCGCACATCGCCGGCACACCGCCAGCGACCTGCGCGGTGGCGCCGAGCGCACGCGCGGTCTCGCGGATCAGCTGCGGGTAATGCTCGAACGGCTGATGCGCCGACAACATGTCGTTGTAGGCGGTGATGATGCCGAGGTTGGGCGTGGCGGCACCGCGCAGGCGCGATTTGTCGGTCGGCTCGGACGCGGCAAACCCATGCGCAAGATTGCCGCAGCTCAAACGGCTACGGAACGGACCCTCACGCAGGGCGGCATCGAGACCGGCCAGATACGCCGCGCGCGAGGGCGCGCTGCGCTTGCGGATACGGTCGGTGACAGCTTGGATGTTCGGATGCAGGCTCATTGGCTACCGGCTATGAGAAACGGGGGGAAGAAAGTAATCACGCTCTTTTTTTGATACCCGCACAAGGATGTGCGGGCTTTTGCGAGGGATTCGCACAAAATCGGCTCTGCGAGGGATTCGCACGTTTGAATCCCCGCACAAGGATGTGCGGGTAGTTGCGAGGGACTCGCACCTAAGCACACCAGTGAACCCGCAAACGCGGACCCGGCTGCTGCAACGCCACCCGGATCGGATATTCGCTGACATCGTCACCCGCCAATGCAGCCTGCAGCACGTCGAGCTTCTGCTTGCCGCGCAGCAACAGCAGGCGGGTCGGGATGGCAGCGAGCCCGGCCGGCGTCAGCGTGATGCGCAGCGGCCACTGATTGGAGCCTGGGCAGCCGGTGGCATCCAGTGAAGCGTACGGCTGCGGGCTGGCCAGCGCCTTGGGCAGATCGGTGGCGCCGGGAAACAGCGAGGCGGTATGCCCGTCGCCGCCCATGCCCAGCACCGCCAGGCAGGCGGGTTCGGCATGCGTGGCCTGCAGGTTCGCAGTGTGCACGCACTCGGGCAACTGCTTGCCCGGGCGCACCAGCGGGATGAAGGTCGCTGCCGGCGCATGGCTCAGGAAGCTGTGATTCACCAGCCAGGCATTGCTGTCCTGATCCTGCGGCGACAGCCAGCGCTCATCGACCAGGCCCACTTCCACCCGCGACCAGTCCAGCGCACGGTGGGCGAGGGATTCGTACACCGGCGCCGGCGTGGTGCCGCCGGACAGCAGCATGCGCGCCTGACCGCGCCGCGAAATCTCCTGTTCCAGCAGGTCGGCCATCTCGCTGGCCACCGTCTCGGTCCATTCGGCCGGGTCTTCGTAGCGCACCAAGGTGATGCGCGGATTGTCCTGCAGGCTCATCGCTGCTCTCCTGGATGCTGACGCTGCGCATCCACCGCATACGCGGCGGCGCCGAGCAGGCCGGCATGCGGATGCATGACTGCCAGCGACGGCACCCGCGACATGATCGCGGAGAAGCGTCCCTTGTGTTCGAAGCGCTGGCGGAAGCCGGAATGCTGCAGCGAATCCAGCACCTTGGGCACCAGCCCGCCAGTGAGGAACACGCCGTCCCAGGCGCCCTGCATCAACACCATGTCGCCGGCGATCGCACCGAAGATGGCGCAGAACAGGTCGATGGTGCGCGACGAGCGCGGGTCGCCCGCCGCCGCACGCGCGGTGATGTCCTTGGGCTGCAGCGGGCCCGGGTCGACCCCGGCAATCTCGCTGAGCGCACGATGGATGTTGACCAGGCCTGGCCCGCAGATCAGCCGCTCGTTGGAGACCCGTCCGAACTGCTCGGAAAGGATCTCCAGGATGCGGATCTCCTCCGGCGTACCCGGCGGAAAGCTGACATGGCCGCCTTCGGTTTCCAGCGGAAAACAGCGCCCGTTGCGCACGATCAGGCCGCCCACACCCAGGCCGGTGCCGGGGCCGATCACCCCGTAATTGCGCGGTTGATCGATCGCCGCCGGCCGCCAGCTGGCGCCGCCCACCTGCACCACGTCCTGCGGACGCAGCAGGCTGATCGCCATGGCCTGCGCGGCAAAATCGTTGATCAGGTGCAGAGTGCTGAAGCCCAGCATGGCCGCAGTGCGCGAGCGCGAGATCACCCACGGGTGGTTGGTGATGCGCGCCTCGTCGCCATCCACGCGGCCAGCCACGGCGAACACGCCCTGGGTGGCCTGCACGCCGATCTGGTCGAGGTAGTACCGTGCGGCTTCGCCGAGCGAACCGAAATCGACCACCGCAAATTCGCGCGAGGTGTCATCCAGCAGCGGTACCGAGGCGTCGACGTCGGCCAGCGCGAAGCGCGCATTGGTTCCGCCGATATCGGCAACCAGCACCGGCTTGGAAGGAGCGGTCATGCGGTGTGTCCCTGTGCGTCGGTGGCCGGGGGCAGGAAGGGCGCCGCGCTATCGGGTCCCCAACTGCCGGCCGGGTAGGTCTGCAGCGGCAACTGCGCGTCTTTCCAGGCATCGCTGACGCTGTCGATCCACGACCACGCGGCCTTGACCTCGTCGTCGCGCACGAACAGCGCCGGGTTGCCGTTGAAGGCATCCACGAACAGGCGCTCGTAGGCGATGCGGCGGTGCAGGCCGGTGGGGACCGACAGTTCCAGTTCCAGCGGCTGCAGTTCGATCGCGCCCCATTCCGGGCCGGCCAGGCTGCTCATCAGGCCGAGCTCGATGTTTTCCTGCGGCTGCAGCTGGAAGGTCAGACGGTTGGGCACCGCGTTCTGCCGGTCCGGGCGCTCGAACAGCCAATGCGTCACCGGCTTGAGCGTGACCACGATGCGGGTGGAGCGCTCAGCCAGGCGCTTGCCGGTGCACAGGTGGAACGGCACGCCGGCCCAACGCCAGTTGTCGATATGCGCGGTCACCGCGACGAAGGTCTCCACATCGCTGCCTTCCGGCGGGTGATAGGCCTGCGCCGGCTGGCCGTTGATGCTGCCGGCGGTGTAGCGGCCGCGTACGCTGTCATGGGCGGCGTGTTCGGCGGTCATCGGGCGCAGGGCGCGCAGTACCTTGACCTTCTCGTCGCGGATGCGGTCGGCCTCCAGCGAGGCCGGCGGCTCCATCGCCACCAGACACAGCAGTTGCAGGATATGGCTCTGCACCATGTCGCGCAGCGCACCGGAGCGTGCGTAATAGGCATCGCGCCCGTCCACACCTTCGCTTTCGGCCACCAGGATCTGCACCGACTCGATGTAGGTGCGGTTCCACACCGCCTCCAGCAGCGTATTGCCGAAGCGCAGCGCGATCAGGTTCTGTACCGCCGCCTTGCCCAGGTAATGGTCGAGGCGGAACACGCGGTCTTCGTCGATCAGCGCGCCGATCGACTGCAAAATCTCAAGCGCGCTATCCGAATCGTGGCCGATCGGCTTTTCCAGCATCAATCGATGCGGGGCTGCCAGCGCACCACCCAGGGCCAGACCCTGACAGGTGCTGATGTACAGGCCCGGCGGAATCGCCAGGTAGCTCACGCACTGGCGGTTGGACAGCTCGCGCACTGCATTGGCCACCGATTCGGCATCGCGCAGATCCACCGAGCGGTAGTCGACCCGCTGCAGCAGCGTTTCGATCTGTTCGGGCGTGGCGATCGGCAAGGCCTGGGTCAGACGCGGCCGCAGCACCTCGCGGAAGGCCTCGGTGTCGTGCGGCGACAAGGCCAGCGCACGGATACGGAAATCCTCCGGCAGCAGGCCGTCGACGAACAACCGCAACAGGGAAGGAAACAGGTAGCGCTGGGCAAGATCGCCGGTGGCGCCGAACAGGATCAGGGTGTTGTGCATGGACCGAATTTCAGATTCTGGAGACATCGTTATCAGCAGCTTGTCGGAAAGGCGCCGGACAGCCGGCGGTCGGTACGTCTGTTCCTGAGCGACACTGACGTGCGCGCAGCGGAGGATGGACGCGCACGCCCAATCTCCGATTGTTGCAGCAAGTGGCCGTCAGCGGTTAGCGCTGCGGCGGTAGACCTGCACATGCGTGGCGAAGTGCCTGGCCTCGCACGGTAGGCTGCACCGCTTGAAACAGCGGCGTGGGTAACTGGCGTCATGGTCCCTCCCGAGATCGATGTTGCCATGTGAAAACGATTACATGTCAGAATAAACCAATGCATTCGCTTGCAGGAGATTTCCTTGCAGGCGCGTGTGGCGTCACCGCCGTCGGGAGGGCCGAGGGCAGGGCGCACAACTTACGTTGAGGCCGAAGATGGCGAAAGTGCAGTTGGAAGGTGTCCGCAAGGTCTACGAGAACGGCCAGGTCGCGGTGCAGGGTGCGAGCTTCGAGGTCGCCGATGGCGAGCTGATGGTGCTGGTGGGGCCATCCGGCTGCGGCAAGTCGACCCTGCTGCGCATGATCGCCGGGCTCGAGGACATCAGCGCCGGCACGCTGAAGATCGGCGAGCGCGTGGTCAACGATGTGGCACCGAAAGACCGCGACATCGCCATGGTGTTCCAGAGCTATGCGCTGTATCCGCACATGACCGTGGCCGAGAATCTGTCCTTCGGACTCAAGCTGCGCGGCCATCCCAAGCAGGTCATCGCCGAACGCGTCAACAACGCCGCCGAACTGCTGGGCCTGACCCCGATGCTCGACAAGCTGCCCAAGGCGATGTCCGGCGGCCAGCGGCAGCGTGTGGCGCTGGGCCGGGCGATGGTGCGCGAATCGTCGGTGTTCCTGCTCGACGAGCCGCTCTCCAATCTGGATGCCAAGCTGCGCCACAGCGTGCGTACCGAGATTGCACAGCTGCACCGCAAGCTCGGCACCACCATGATCTACGTCACCCACGACCAGGTCGAGGCGATGACGCTCGGCCAGCGCATCGTGGTGCTCAAGGATGGCGTGATCCAGCAGATCGACAGCCCGATGGCGCTGTACGACCGCCCGGCCAATCTGTTCGTGGCCGGCTTTCTCGGCAGCCCGGCAATGAACATGCTGCAGGGACGGCTGGATGAGCAGGACGGCCTGCATCTGGTCATGGCCGACGGCTGGCGTGTGCCGCTGGGTGCGGCGCGGGTGGATCGCAGCTGGTTCGGTCGCGAGGTGATCGTCGGCGTGCGCCCGGAGCATCTGCAGCCGTCGAGCGATGCGCTGCTGGGCTTCGAGGCGAAGGTGGAAGTCATCGAGCCGGTCGGCAACGAGATCTTCCTCAACCTGGATCGTGGCGGTCAGCCACTGGTCATCCGCGTCGCGCCGCAGGCCTTGCCGGCGGTCGGTCAGCCACTGCGCCTGGCGTTGCGTAGCGAGGCGCTGCACTTCTTCGACTCGGCCACCGGCGAGCGGCTGGATCCGGCTTAACGCTCCAATCCGGGTGCCATGGCAAGTGGGCGTGCGCTGTGCGCGCCCGCTTGCAGTGCGGTGGTGGCGTCCAATGCCAGCTCCAGCGGCAGCACCGCCAGCGCAAGAGTGCCGGCAACACTCACCAGCGTGCCGATGGCCGTGCCATCCAGCGTGACCGCATCGCCCGCTTCGATGGCGCCATCGACTTCCAAGAGCTGCAAGGCGCGTTTGGCCTTGCCCAGGAAGTGCGTGCGCGCGACGATTTCCTGGCCGGGGTAGCAGCCTTTTTTCACGCTAAAGGCCTGCAGGCGATCCAGTGCCAACTGTTGCGGTGTCCACTGCTCGCGTTGTGCATCGGGCAGGCGGACCAATCCCAGTTGCAGATCGGCGCGGCGCCACTGCGCATCCACGCCTGGCAATTCGATAGGCGCTGCCAATGCCTGGTCGGTGTGCAACAGCAAGGTGCGGGGCAGGGCAGTCGATCCCATATCCAATTCGATACGCTGCGTTCCGATATCGGCCTGTGCGCCCTGCGCGCGTTGCGCTGCGTCGAATCCGCCGTAGGCAGATAGCGCTGCAACAACGATCTTGAGCTTGCGCCGGAACACGAAACGGCCCAGTTGCAAGGCGATCTCGGCCGCGTTGCCGTCGGGCAACAGCATCAATACGTGCGTGTCGTCCTCACGCAACAGTGCGAAGATGGCAATCACGCGCCCCTTCGCAGTCAACCACGCATTCCACTGCCACTGCCCAACCGCCAGCGCCTGTACGTCGTTGGCAAATTGCGCATGCGCGAACGCCACTGCATCCGTCCCGATCAAGCGGACGTATTGCATGTCGTGCAGGGAGCCAAAACCCTGCGGAATAAGATTCAGGTTGTCAGCCACGGAAGGGGAGGACTAAAATCGCACTGTTGTGAGACCACTATGATAGGCCATCCAACTCCCACCCCAGCGCAGGATTCCGAAACGCAGCCTTCTTCTCAGGAGCACATTCCCGAGAAGCAGCCACTGCCCAAGGAGATTGGTGGGCGCGACGGCCCTGAGCCAACGCGCTACGGCGACTGGGAAAAAAATGGACGCTGCATCGATTTCTGATCAGCTTTTAGCCACAGCGGCCTAGTGCCGCCCAGCCGAGATAATGAGCCCAGCGAATGGCGATCCGAGAACGTCCTCTTTCCCCGCATCTCCAGGTGTACCGCTGGCAGATACAAATGGTCACCTCGATCCTGCATCGAGCGACCGGCATCATTCTGTCAGGAGGCGCGTTGGTGATTGCCGCCGCTTTGCTGGTGTTGATGCTCGGCCAGGACCACTGGACCTGCCTCACGCAGCAGCTTGGCGCCTGGTATGGCCAGCTTTTCCTGTTCGGCTGGACATGGGCATTTGCCTACCATCTGTCCAACGGCATCCGCCATATCGTGCAGGACTTCGGGTATGGCTACAGCATTCCCGCCTTCGTGCGTAGCGGCTGGGCCTCGGTGCTGGTCAGCCTGCTGATCACCGCTGCGATCTGGGCCTATGTATTGATTGGAGCTGGCGCATGAACCGTTACCGCACCCCGCTGAAAAATGTGCGTGGTCTGGGCGCGGCCAAGACCGGCACCGAGCATTTCGTTCTGCAGCGACTGACCGCCACCGCGCTGGTGGTGTTGTCGATCTGGTTCCTGGTCTTCGTGCTGAGCCTGCTCGGTTCGGACTACCCGACCGCCGTTGCGGCTGTGTCCAAACCCTGGAACGCGATCTTGCTGGTCGGCTTCCTGGTGGCGATGTTCTGGCATGCGCAGATCGGTCTGCAGGTCGTGCTCGAGGACTACATCCACAACTCGTTGCTGGCGCTGGCGTTGCAGACCACGGTCAAGTTCGTCGCCGCGCTCGGTGCGATCGTCAGCATTTTCGCAGTGGCGCGCATCGCGCTGGGCGGTGCCTGAGTCATCGGGCACCCAGAACAGGAATCCAGATTAGATGTCCGCTTATAAGATTACGGAACACAAGTACGACATGGTCGTGGTGGGCGCCGGCGGCGCCGGCCTACGCGCCACGTTCGGCCTGGCCCAGAAGGGCCTGCAGACGGTCTGCCTGACCAAGGTCTTCCCGACCCGGTCGCATACCGTCGCAGCGCAGGGCGGTATTTCAGCCGCGCTCGGCAACATGGGCGAAGACGACTGGCGCTACCACTTCTACGACACCATCAAGGGCTCCGATTGGCTGGGCGACCAGGACGCGATCGAGTACATGTGTCGCGAGGCGATCCCGGCCATCATCGAACTCGAACATTACGGCGTGCCGTTCTCTCGTACCGAAGAGGGCAAGATCTATCAGCGCCCGTTCGGTGGCATGACCACCAAGTACGGCGAAGGCCCGTCTGCACAGCGCACCTGCGCGGCGGCCGACCGTACCGGTCACGCCATGTTGCACACGCTGTATCAGCAGTCGCTGGCGCATAACGCGCGTTTCATGATCGAGTACTTTGCGCTCGATCTGATCTTCGACGAAGAAGGCGTCTGCCGCGGCGTGCTTGCGCTGGACATGGCGGACGGCACCTTGCATCTGTTCCGTGCCCACGGCGTGGTGCTTGCCACCGGCGGCTATGGCCGTGCCTACTTCAGCGCTACCTCCGCCCACACCTGTACCGGTGACGGCGGCGGCCTGGTGATGCGTGCCGGCCTGCCGGTGCAGGACATGGAGTTCGTGCAGTTCCATCCCACCGGCATCTACGGTGCGGGCTGCCTGATCACCGAGGGTGTGCGTGGCGAAGGCGGCATCCTGCGCAACAGCAACGGCGAGCGCTTCATGGAGCGCTACGCACCGCATTACAAGGATCTGGCATCGCGCGATGTGGTTTCGCGCTCGATGACCGTGGAGATCCGCGAAGGCCGTGGCGTGGGCGAGCACAAGGATCACATCCTGCTCGACCTGACCCACCTCGGCCCGGAAGTCATCAACGAAAAGCTGCCCGGCATCGCCGAAAGCGCTCACATCTTTGCCGGTGTGGACGTGACCAAGCAGCCGATTCCGGTGTTGCCGACCGTGCACTACAACATGGGCGGCATTCCGACCAATTTTTACGGCGAAGTCGTGCGCAAGCAGGGCGACGACCCGGATGCGGTGGTGCCTGGCCTGTACGCGATCGGCGAAGCCGCCTGCGTGTCGGTGCACGGTGCCAACCGGTTGGGTTCCAACTCGCTGCTGGATCTGGTGGTGTTCGGCCGTGCGGTGGCAAACCGCTGCGCCGAGACGGTCAAGCCCAACCAGCCGCACAAGACGTTGCCGTCGGATGCCTGCGACAAGGCGCTCGGCCTGCTGGACAAGTTGCGCTACGCCAACGGCTCCACGCCGACCTCGGTGATCCGCGACAACATGCAGCGCACCATGCAGTCCGATGCTGCGGTGTTCCGCACCAGCAAGACGCTGAAGGAAGGCGTGGACAAGATGGCCGAGATCTTCGCCACCTTCGAAGACGTCAAGGTCTCCGACCGCTCGCTGGTCTGGAACTCGGATCTGATCGAGACCTACGAGTTGAACAACCTGCTGCTCAATGCGGTGGCGACGATCAATTCGGCCGAGCAGCGCAAGGAAAGCCGTGGCGCGCATTCGCACGAAGACTTCCCGGACCGCGACGACGTCAACTGGCAGAAGCACACGCTGGTCACTGTCGACGACAAGGGCAAGTGCGAGTTCGAATATCGCCCGGTGCACATGTACACGCTGAGTCAGGACGTGGATGTCGTCCCGCCGAAGCCGCGCGTCTACTGATCGATGCGCATGCAACGCTCTCTCGCTGCATTGAGGCCAGTCGCCGGGTTGTCCTGGCGCAGCGGCAATCGCTTGCAGCGGTCGGGGCGTTTCATCACGCAGGGGCAGGGCCGGCAATACGCCGGTCGCTGCACCGCCGCTTCGGTGGCGGGATCCATCGTCTTTACCTTCATGCGCACGGTGCGGCTGTCGTTCGCACCGCGCATCGCCTGAGCCAACGAGAGCAGCTATGGCAGAGTTCACCCTCCCCAAGAATTCAAAGATCGGCAAGGGCAAGCATTACCCTGCGCAGGGCGCCAAGAACACGCGCACCTTCAAGGTCTACCGCTGGGATCCGGATGGCGACGCCAACCCGCGGACCGACAGCTACGAGATCGATCTCGACAAGTGCGGCCCGATGGTGTTGGACGCGCTGATCAAGATCAAGAACGAGATCGACCCGACACTGGCGTTTCGTCGCTCTTGCCGCGAAGGCATCTGCGGTTCATGCGCGATGAACATCGACGGCACCAACACGCTGGCCTGTACCAAGGCGATCGATGCCTGCGGCAAGGCCGAAGTGCCGATCTATCCGCTGCCGCACATGAGCGTGATCAAGGATCTGGTGCCGGATCTGACGCATTTCTACGCGCAGTACGCGTCGATCAAGCCGTGGATCCGTACCCAGACGCCGCCGCCGCCGGATCGCGAGCGCCTGCAGTCGCCGGAAGATCGCCGCAAGCTCGATGGGTTGTACGAATGCATCCTGTGCGCCTGCTGCTCGACCAGCTGCCCAAGCTACTGGTGGAATGGCGAGCGTTATCTGGGCCCGGCGATCCTGCTGCAGGCGTACCGCTGGATCATCGATTCGCGCGATGAAGACACCGGCGCGCGTCTGGACGATCTGGAAGATCCGTTCAAGCTGTATCGCTGCCACACCATCATGAACTGCGCGCGGACCTGTCCGAAGGGACTGAACCCGGCGCTGGCGATTGCCGAAATCAAGAAGTTGATGATGGCGCGCCGCGCCTGATCGCAAGGCAATGAGGCCCCGCCTTGGCGGGGAGGTGGTTCACAGCGGCACCGGCCCTTGGTCTGGTGCCGCTGTCGTTTTCGGCGCCGCGTCAGGCGAGGAGAGTGAGATGGACGAAGAAACCCTGCTGAAAAAACTGCGCTGGCGCTGCCGGCGCGGTATGCGCGAGCTCGATCAGTTGTTCGGGCGCTACCTGGATCAACGCTGGGCGCAGGCGTCCGAGTCCGAGCGCGCGGTTTTCCTACAGCTGCTGGATTGCGAAGACGATAAGTTGTGGCGCTGGTTCATGGGATACGAGGCCTGCCCCGATGCCGACAACGCCGCACTCATTGCCGATATCCGCGCCTTGCCAGCTTGAATGGCGGCCTTCGCGCGGGCTGGTTTGCGCATTGAGCGTGTTGAACGCGCTGGCGCTGTGGGCGGTCTGGCGTAGCGGGGTGCCCGCGTGGCTGGCGGCGGTGTTGTCTGCCTACGCGCTGTTGGCCGGTGGGCGATCGTTGCGCGTGCTGTTGCGTTCGCCAGTGCGGCAAGTGGTTGTGCCCTGGAGCGAAACGCCCGCCAGCGTTGACGGCGCGCAGGTGCAAAGCCTGCAGGTCGCATGGCGTGGGCCGATTGCGGTGGTGTCGTGGACGCGTCTGGATGCACGCCGCGAGCGCCTGCATTTCTGGCCCGATACGTTGCCGGCAGCGCAACGACGTGAACTGCGTCTGGCCGCTCAGGCGCACGCCATTTCGTCCGGGCCGCCGCAAGTGGCACCATGGCGTCCCTTTCCTGGTTGAACCGCATGTTCAAACCTATCCCGGTTGCCATCGGCTTGCGCTATCTGCGTGCCAAACGGCGCAATGGCTTCATCTCGTTTATCTCGATGGCATCGATCCTGGGCATCGCCCTGGGGGTGACGGTGCTGATCACCACGCTGGCCGTGATGAGCGGTTTCCAGAAGGAAATCCGCGATCGCCTGTTGCAGATGGCCGCGCATGCAACGGTCAGTGCGGACGGCGCGCCGATGCGCGACTGGCAGCATGCGGTCGAGGTCGCCACTGCTGACCCGCGTATCGCCGGTGCCGCGCCTTACATCGAGACCGAATCGTTGCTGCAGGGCCCGCGCAAGCAGCCGGCGATCGTGCGCGGCATCATTCCTGCCGAAGAAGGCAAGGTCTCGGTGCTGGCCAAGAAGATGCAGCAGGGCTCGGTGGATAGTCTGACCCCGGGCTCCTACAACATCGTCATCGGCAAGGAGCTGGCGATCTGGCTGGGCGTGGATGTCGGCGACAGCATCGTGGTGTTGCTCAGCGATACCCAGGCCACGCCGCTGGGGGCGATGCCGCGGCTCAAGCGCTTCACCGTCAGCGGGATTTTCGAGGCCGGCTACAACGAGATCGACCGCGGTCTGGCGGTGGTCAACATGCAGGACCTGGCGCGCGTGCTACGCATGGATGGGGTCACCGGCGTGCGGCTGCGGCTGCACGACATGGATCAGGCCTGGACGGTGGCGCGTGATCTTGCGATCAAGTTGCATGGTCCGTACCGGGTTAGCGACTGGACCCAGGAAAACGCCAATCTCTACCACTCGTTGAAGATGGAAAAGACCGTGATGGGCATCCTGCTGTCGCTGATCGTGGCGATGGGCGCGTTCAACCTGGTGTCTTCGCAGGTGATGCTGGTGACCGACAAACAGGCCGATATCGCGATCCTGCGCACGCTGGGCCTGTCGCCTGCGGGCGTGATGCAGGTGTTCATGGTGCAGGGCTCGCTGATCGGCTTCATGGGCACGATCATGGGGGTGATCGGCGGCATCGTGCTGACGCTCAATCTCGAGCGCATCCTCGGTGTGATCGAGACGATCTTCAGCGTCAAGTTGTTGCCGGAGGACGTGTATTACATCACCGGCCTGCCGACCGATATGCAGACCCAGGACGTTGTGGTGATCACTGTAGTGGCGTTGGTGATGAGCTTCCTGGCGACCTTGTATCCGGCATGGCGCGCCTCGCGTACGCAGCCGGCGGAGGCGCTGCGTTATGAATGAGATCAGGGATTCGGGATTCGGGATTCGGGAATCGGTCGTGCAAAAGCCAAACCAAGCAGAGGCAGTGATTCGGGCCGAGGGTCTGGCCAAGACCTACGCCGAAGGCAAGATGCGTACGCCGGTATTCGACGGATTGGATCTCACCGTGGCGACCGGCGAAACCGTCGCCATTGTCGGAGCCTCCGGTGCGGGCAAGAGCACGCTGCTGCATCTGCTTGGTGGGTTGGATATTCCGACCTCGGGCGAGGTGTATGTGGCCGGTCGGCGCATGTCTGCACTGTCCGATGGCGAGCGCGGCAAGCTGCGCAATCAGGCGTTGGGCTTCGTGTACCAGTTCCATCATCTGCTGCCGGAATTCACTGCGTTGGAAAACGTGATGATGCCGGTGTTGCTGTCAGGCAAAGAGGTGTCGGTGGCCAGGGCGCAGGCATTGCAGTTGCTGGAATCGGTCGGGCTGGGGCATCGCATCGAGCACAAGCCCAGCGAGTTGTCCGGCGGCGAGCGTCAGCGTGCTGCCGTGGCACGTGCGCTGGTGAACAAGCCGGGCTGCGTGCTGGGCGATGAGCCCACCGGCAACCTGGACGACAACACTGCGGAGACCGTGTTCGAGCTGATGCTGGAACTCAATCGTGCCCAGCGCACCAGTCTGGTCCTGGTGACGCATGATCGCAGCCTGGCGCGTCGTCTGGATCGCGTGCTGGAGCTGCATCAGGGCAAGCTGCGCGAGTTGGCGCCGTCTGCGGTGTAAGCAACGCCCAGCCGTCGGAATTTCTGGCGGCTGAGTCTTGTTGAAATCCGGATTTCAGTTTGAAATTCCTGATTTCGGTTGCCGATGCATCGGCCGGATGGTGCGGCAACACGCTTGCTCACGCTGTGGTGCCCGCAAGCGCTATCGAATCAAACTGGTGCTTTGCCAACACGCGGTCGCCGCCACGAATGTGACGGCGACCTTGCGCATCAGGGAATGATGCGCTGCGCACGCAATCGCGTGAACAGCTCCAGGAACGAGGCGCGGCTGTCGTAGAAGTCCAGAAAGCCCAGCTCGCGGCTCTTGGTCATCTCGTTGACGCACTCGATCTCGCGGCCCAGGTCGGCATCGGTATGCCACCACGATGCCAGTCGGTTGACGTCGGCCTCCACCAGATCATGCTGCTTGGCGATCTCTGCCCACACGGCGGGCGCCGTCTCGCTCAAGCGTGCTTCCAGCGGCACCGGCGTTTCGGGGCAGGGGAGCGCTTCGAGCCCGAAGAAGTCGGCAATCTGGCCCCACATCCAGCGCCAGCGGAACACATCGCCGTTGACGGTATTGAAGGCCTGATTGCGTGCTGCCGGGCTCAGGCCGGCCCAGGCCAGCTGCCTGCCAAGCAGGCCTGCGTCGGTGAGGTCGGTGAGGCTGTTCCACTGCGCCTGCGAGCCGGGGAACACGAACGGCTGACCGGTGTGCTTGCACAGCGACGCGTACACCGCCAGCGTCACGCCCATGTTCATCGCATTGCTGCCATTAGCCATGCCGATCATGGTGTGCGAGCGATGCACACTCCAGCCGAAGCCGTGTTGCTCGGCGTTCGCGAACAACAGATCTTCCAGCGTGTAGTAGAAATTCTCGCCAGGCTGGCGCGGCTCGCTTTCGCGAAACGGGGTTTCGGCCTTGCCGCTGCCGTAGTTCTCGAACGCACCCAGATAGTGCTTGGTACCGGTGACCAGCGCCATGTGCTGCAGCGGCGCATCGCTCAACGCCTCGCACAGATGCCGCATCATCGCGCCGTTGGCTTCGACGTTTTCGCGCTCGGTGTCGCGGCGGGTCCAGGTGCAGAAGAACACGTGGGTGATCGGCAGGCCGCGCAGCGCGTTGGCGGTACTCTCGGCATCCAGCAGATCGGCTGCCACCGGAATCACGCCGTCCTGGGCAAGCGGGCGCCGCGCCAGGCCGTAGACGGTCCAACCGTCGGCGACCAGCACGTTGGCGAGGTTGTAACCGGAAATGCCGGTCACGCCGACAATCAATGCAATGCCTTTACGCATGGGGGAGCTCCTCGAAGACAGCGCTGAACATAGCGCTGCGGCCATGAAATCGAGGCGAATGCATGGCGGAATGATGCGTGTGTCACGTGCACAGCCGTCTTCCTACCCGTCAATGCGCCGATCGCCGCTGTGGTCCAGCTGTGCGATCAATTAGCTTGAATCGGTGGATGGACCACAGACGGGATAGCGGCCTGCAACATGGATGTATCGACACCAGTGCCGTCGGCGCCGAGCGCAGGATCGGCGGTCGCCGCTGCAGCGGCGTTGCTGCTGGGCGTGGTGGTGTGCGCCTGGTGGCCTGCGGTGTTGCCGCGTGCGGTCTACGCGACTTTTGCGTGTGCAGGTGGGCTGGGTATCGGTTTGACCCTGTGGCTGCGGCCGCAACGGAGCTCGTTGTTGCTGGCGACGGCAACGGCACTGTGCGGCTTCGGTCTGATGGGCTGGCAAGTCACCAGCACCTTGCAGGCGCAGCTGCTCCCACAACACGAAGCGCGCGAGCTGGCTGTGCGCGGCCAGATCGTTGGACTGCCGGTGGCCGAGCAGCGACGCACGCGCTTTCAGCTGCGGGTGGATGACGACCACACACAACCCGCATCGCTGCGCGGCAAGCTGTTGCAGTTGGCCTGGTACGACGACTTCGGTGCCGACCACATCGGTCCACGCGCAGCACTGCGCGCGGGTGCAGGTTGGCAATTGCGCCTCAAGCTGCGGGCGCCGCGTGGCCTGCGCAATCCCGGTGGGTTCGATGCCGAACGTCAGGCACTGGCGCAGCGCATTGCCGCGACCGGTTACGTGCGCGTCCCTGCTGCCGCAAGGCAAATCGCGGCACCGCGTGGCGTGGATGCCTGGCGCGACCGCATGTCGCAGCGGATTGCCGAGCACGTGCCCGGGCCTTCAGCGCCTTATCTGCGCGCACTCGCGCTAGGCGACACACGCGGGCTGGACGATGCGGCCTGGGCGACGCTGCGTGCGACCGGGCTCAGCCATCTGATCGCAATCTCCGGATTCCATGTCGGATTGGTCGCCGCGTTCTTCGCGATGCTGGTTGCCGGACTCTGGCGAGTGTGGCCCGCCCTGGGAACGCGCCTTCCACGCCTCCACGCCGCGGCCATCGCGGCATTACTCGCCGCCGCTGCGTACGCAGTGCTGGCAGGATTGGCGCTGCCCACCGTGCGCACGGTGTTGATGATTGCTGTGGTTGCGCTGGCGCGGGTTGTGCGCCGCCGTGCCACGACCGCGCAGATCCTTGCGCTCGCCTTGCTGGCTGTCGTGCTGTGGGACCCGCTGAGCGTCCTGGTCGCCGGCTTCTGGCTCAGCTTCGCGGGGGTTGCCTGGTTGGTGTGGTGCCTGCCGTCCGGAGATCGCGCCATCCTGCGCGGCTTTTTGTCGGCGCAGACCGTCGCCACCGTCGGCCTGCTGCCGCTGACGGTCAGCCTGTTTGGGCAGGCGTCGTTGGTCGGGCCATTCGCGAATCTTGTTGCGATCCCATGGTGGACCTTTGTGGTGGTGCCGCTCGCCTTGCTGGGCACTGCGCTCGAAGCGCTCCGTCCAGGCGCGGGCGTGTGGGCATGGCGATTGGCCGGCTGGTGTTTCGAGCTGACCTGGCCGGGTTTCGTCTGGCTTGGGCAGACCTCGGTGGCGTTGTGGTGGGTGCCCGAATCCGATGCGATAGCGCTGGTGTTGGCCTTGCTCGGTGCGTTCTGGCTGTTACTGCCGCGCGGTACGCCCGGCAAGTCACTGGCCTTGCTGTTGTGGTTGCCACTGCTCTGGCCGGACCGCGAACTGCCTGCAGCCGGCGAGGCGGATGTGCAGGTGCTGGACGTGGGGCAGGGCCTGGCGGTGCTGGTGCGCACGCAACGGCATGCGCTGTTGTTCGATACCGGCCCTGCAGTGCGCGATGGCTTCGACGCCGGCGAGCGGGTGGTGCTGCCGGCATTGCGTGCGCTCGGCCTGCGCCGCCTGGATGCCATCGTGCTCAGTCATGCCGATGCCGATCATGCCGGCGGCTATGCAGCAGTGCGTGCGGGATTGCCTGTTGCCATGACGGCTGCCCCGCCGGATGCACCGCTGGACGTCAGCACGCGCTGCCATGCCGGCCAACAGTGGGAATGGGACGGCGTGCGCTTTCGCTTCCTGCATCCGAGTGCCGGTTTTCCGTATCTGCGCAATCAGTCCAGCTGCGTGCTGCGGGTGGAGACGCGGTATGCAAGCGCGCTGATGCCGGGCGACATCGGCGAGATCGTCGAACGTCGATTGATGCATGGGCATCTGTCCGAGCTACGCGCCGATCTGGTGATCGTTCCGCACCATGGCAGCGCCGACGGCTCGCATGCCGGGTTCATTGCCGCGACCGGCGCGCGGCTGGCACTGGTGTCCTCCGGGCACGGCAACCGCTTCGGCCACCCGCGTGCGGAGGTGGTGCAACGCTGGCAGGGCAGTGGCGCCGAGCTGCTCGACACCGCACAGGCCGGCGCGATCCGGGTCTGGCTGGGCGCCGACGGCCTGCAGGTCCGCGAGCGACGGCGCTGGCAGGCGCGGCTGTGGGATGCTGCAGAACGGCGGCGGTCGGCTGCTATCCTATCGGCCAGCGAATAGGCGGCCGCGTTGCCGGAGGAATCGAATCGTGTTGGAGCTGGTCAAGGCGGGCGGTTGGCCGATGGTGCCGTTGCTGTTGCTGGGCGTGATCGCCCTGGCGATCGTGCTGGAGCGTCTGTGGAGCCTGCGCCGCAACGAGGTGACTCCGCCAGGTCTGGGCGAAGAGGTCCGCAACTGGGCCGCGCGTGGCAAGCTGGATCCCGGCCATATCGAGTCGCTGCGTCGCAATTCGCCGCTGGGCGCCTTGCTCGCCGCCGCGCTGGACGTGCGTGGCCGCCCGCGCGAGTTGATCCGCGAACGTATCGAAGACACCGGCCGACATGTGGTGCACCGCATGGAGCGCTATCTGAATGCCTTGGGCACGATTGCCTCGGCCGGGCCGTTGCTGGGTCTGCTGGGGACTGTGGTCGGCATGATCCAGATGTTCATGGGCATCCTCGATCACGGCGTTGGCGATGTGAACCAACTGGCTGGCGGCATCGGCAAGGCGTTGGTGTGCACGGCCACCGGCATGATCATTGCGGTGCCCGCATTGATGGCGCATCGCTTCTTCAAGGGCCGCATCGCCGGCTACATCATCGAGATGGAGCAGGAAGCCACGTTGTTGCTGGATACGATGGATGGCCGTGCGATGCCGGTCGCTGCGGCGCCGGTTGCGGCGGGTACCAAGCCCGTCATGGCAAAGGGCTGACGGATGCGCATCGGCAGTGACCGAAGCCAGGACGAGCCGCATATCGACCTGGTGCCATTGATTGACGTCATTCTTGTCCTCATCATCTTCTTCGTGGTGACCACGACTTTCGACGCACGCTCAACGCTGCAATTGCAGCTGCCGACTGCCAGCGACCAACACACCAGTGCGCCGCCACGTGCGTTGAGCGTGTTGGTCAATGCCGACGGGCGTTACTTCATCAACGACCAGGAAGTGCTGCGCTCGGATGTGGATTCGCTCAAGCAGACCATCGCGCAGATCGCCGGCGATGACCGTGAGCAGACGGTGCTGATGCGCGCCGATGCGCGTACGCCGTATCAAGCGGTGGTGACTGCGCAGGATGCGTTGGGGCAACTGGGCTTTCGCCGTATCGCGATCGCCACTGCGCCCCAAGCCGGCACTTCTGCTGCGACCGGCGCTGCCGGCAACACACGCAATAACGGAACCCGCCAGTGACTCCTTCCAACGACCGCCCGGCGCCAGCATCGTCCTGGCGCACGTATCGTCGCCTGCTGGCCTTCGCCAAGCCGTACCGTCTGTTGCTGATCGCTGCGCTGATTGCCGCGCTGGTCGAAGCGGCGGGCACCACCGGCTTTCTGGCGTTGATGAAGCCGATCACCGACGAAACCTTCATCTACAAGAACGCCGAAGTCAGTCGCTGGCTGCCGGTGCAGATCATCCTGTTGTTCGTGGTGCGCGGCATTGCCGGTTACATCACCGATATGGCGATGGGCAAGTCCGCGCGCAGCATCGCGCGCGATCTGCGTGTCAAGGTGATGTCCAAGTATCTGCGCCTGCCGGGATCGCGGTTCGATTCCGAGCCGGTGCCGTCGATGCTGATACGCCTGGGTTCGGACTCGGATCAAGTGGCGCAGGCGGCGGTGGATGCGGTCAAGGTGATGATCCAGCAGTCGTTGCAGGTGATTGGTGCGTTGGCGCTGATGCTGTGGCATAGCTGGCAGGTCACGCTGACCATCCTGGTGCTGGCACCGGTGCTGGCCTGGGTGATGGACAAGGTGGCGCGACGCTATCGCCGCATCAGCCACAGCATCCAGGAGAGCGGCGCGCATCTGTTGCAGGCGGCCGACCAGACCTTGTCCAGCCATCAGGAGGTCAAGATCTACGGCGCGCAACAGACCGAAATGGAGCGCTACGGCGCGCTGGCCGACCGCAATCTGCGGCTGGCGATGAAGGTCGAATCCACGCGTGGCATTTCCACGGCCACCGTGCAGATGATCGGCGCGATCGGTCTGTCGGCGCTGTTGTTCGTGGCCGGTGCGCAGGCACTGGCGGGGCGGCTGACCGCAGGCGACTTCGTGGTGCTGATGACCTCGATGCTGACGATTATTCCTGGCCTCAAGCAGCTCACCAATGTGCAGAACATGGTGCAGCGCGGCCTGGCGTCGGCCGAGCGCCTGTTCTCGGTGCTCGACAGCCCCGACGAGCCGGACCAAGGCGCGATCCCGCTCAAGCGCGCGAAGGGCTTGATCGAATTCCGCGATGTCACTGCGCGCTATCCGGGTCAGGTGAATCCGGCGTTGGCGGGGGTGAGTTTCGTTGCGCAGCCGGGCACGGTGACGGCGATTGTCGGGCGCTCGGGCAGCGGTAAATCCAGCCTGATCAAGCTGATTCCGCGCTTCTACGAGGCCGAGGCCGGGCAGATCCTGCTCGACGGTCATCCAGTGCAGGCGTACTCGCTGGCCGATCTGCGCCGGCAGATCGCGCTGGTCGGCCAACAGGTGATGTTGTTCGACGGCAGCATCGCCGACAACGTGGCCTATGGCGAAATGCGCAGCGCAGATGCGAGCCAGTTGGAGCGCGCGATTCTGGGTGCCAATGCGATGGAGTTCGTCGCGCAGTTGCCGGACGGTTTGCAATCGCACGTGGGCACCAAGGGCGGGCGTCTGTCCGGCGGGCAGCGCCAGCGTCTGGCGATCGCGCGCGCGATGCTCAAGGACGCGCCGATCCTGATTCTGGACGAAGCCACCGCCGCGCTGGACAACGAATCCGAACGGCTGGTGCAGGACGCCTTGCACAAGCTGATGCCGGACCGCACCACGCTGGTGATCGCGCACCGCCTGTCCACGATCGAACATGCCGATCAGGTACTGGTGATGGATCAAGGCCGCATCGTCGAGCGCGGTACGCACAGTGAATTGCTGGCGCAGGGCGGGCTGTATTCGCACCTGCACGGCATGCAGTTCCGCGAACGGCAGGCATGAGCAAGCGCGGCGCCCGCACGCCGGGCTATTGGTACGACAATGCGCCGATTCCGCTATCGGCGCGCATGCTCGCGCCGGTCTATGGGGCTGCCATCGCGCTGCGACGCGCGCTTTATCGCCGCGGCTGGCGCAAGCGCCACGGCGTGCCGGTGCCGGTGATCGTGGTGGGCAATGTCACTGCCGGCGGCACCGGCAAGACGCCGCTGACGATCGCCTTGGTGACCAAATTGCAGGAAGCCGGCTGGACGCCGGGTGTTGCCAGTCGTGGCTATGGCCGTGACGAATCGGGCACGGCGCGTTGGGTCGAAGCGGACACGCCTGTAGCGCTCGGCGGTGACGAGCCGGTATTGATCTCCTGGAAAACCGGTGCGCGGGTGCGCGTGGATGGCGATCGTCTGGCCGCGGCACGCGCACTCGTCGAGGCAGGCTGCGACATCGTCGTTTGCGACGATGGGCTGCAGCACTACCGGCTTGCGCGCGATGTGGAAATCGAAGTGGTCGATGGTCAGCGCCGCTACGGCAACGGGCGCCTGCTGCCTGCCGGGCCGCTGCGCGAACCTGCAGCGCGTGCGCGCGATTGCGATTTCCGTGTGGTCAATCTGGGGCAGGGCAGCGCTGCGGCGACACCGCAGACACCTGAAGACGCCGGTTTTGGCGAGTGGCAGATGCGCCTGAGCATCGACAGCGTGCAACCGATGGATGGCAAGCGTGTGCAGCCATTGAGCATGCTCGCCGGGCAACGCGTGCACGCGGTGGCCGGGATCGCGCATCCGGAACGCTTCTTTGCGATGCTGCGCGCGCGCGGCATTGGCGTGGTGCCGCATGCCTTCCCCGATCATCACGTGTATCGCGCTGCGGATTTCAGTTTCGGCAGCCGCTTGCCGGTGCTGATGACCGAAAAGGACGCAGTGAAGTGCAGGCCGTTTGCCGACGAGTGGCTGTACAGCGTGCCGCTCAAGGCGGAGCTGCCGGCCGCGTTCTGGGTGAGTCTGCTGGATCGTCTGGACAAGTTGGCGAGTCGGCAGGGTGTGTGAGTGTGGTTTTTCCGGCAATGGTGATCTGCTGCTTGGCTGCGGGGTCCTTGCCCGCCCACCGTCGCGGGACTCGCCGCAAGTACATCCATGTAGGCTCTTACGCGGCATCCATGCCGCGTAAGGTCCCGCGACGGTGGGCGGGCAAGGACCAGTCGAGATGGTCGGTGTGCATGTGCGAGCAGTGTGTGCAGCGGCGTCCTAGCGAGGTAGCGCATCGCTGCTCCTACTGAATACCGTTATTTCGCTCAATCGCATAGATGCATCATGCGATTCGGTTATCTCGTTTCTCCAATTTTTCCTGCATCCCAGAGCGCGCACGCATGACCACCACAACGCCTGCAGATTTCGTCGTCGCCATCCCCGCGCGCTATGCCTCCACGCGCTTGCCAGGCAAGCCACTGCAATTGATCGGCGATCGCCCGATGATCCAGCACGTGGCCGAGCGGGCGCTGCTCGCAGGTGCGCGCGAGGTCTGGGTGGCCACCGACGATGCGCGGATTGCCGAGGCGATCGAAGGCCTGGCCGGCGTGCATGTGGCGATGACCGGCAGCGAGCATATGTCCGGGACCGACCGGCTTGCCGAATGCGCACGGATCGCCGGCTGGGATGCCGAGACCTGTGTGGTCAATCTGCAGGGTGACGAACCGTTTGCGCCTGCTGCCGGTATCCGTGCGGTGGCCGAGCTGCTGCTGCACTCCGGCGCTGAAATGGCCACGCTTGCCGCGCAGGTGGATGGCGCGCACGAGCTGTTCGATCCGAATGTGGTCAAGCTGGTGCACACGGCGCGCGGTGATGCGCTTTACTTCAGCCGCGCGCCGATTCCCTGGCATCGCGACAGCTTCGCCAATCAGCGCGAGACCTTGCCCGATGCCGGTCAGTGGCTGCGCCATATCGGTATCTACGCGTACAGCGCCGGATTTCTGCAGCGTTTTGCGGCAATGCCGCCCGGCATGCTGGAGCGTATCGAGTCGCTGGAACAATTGCGCGTGATGGAAGCCGGCTACCGCATCGCGGTGGCGTTGACGCCGGAACAGTTTCCGCCCGGCATCGATACGCCGGACGATCTGGCGCGTGCGCAGACGCGGGTGGCGTCGGTATGAATGTCTTGATCGTGTGTCTGGGCAACATCTGCCGCTCGCCGATGGGCGAGGGCGCCTTGCGTGCGCGGCTGGACCAGGCGCGGTTGTCGCGGCGGATCGAGGTCGATTCGGCCGGCACCGGCGACTGGCATGCCGGCGAGCCACCCGACCCGCGCGCCATTCGCTGCGCACGCGGTCATGGCGTGGATATTTCCGGATTGCGCGCCCGTCAGGTGCGTGCAGCGGACTTCGAACACTTCGATTGGGTGCTGTGTGCCGACAACAGCAATCTGCGCGATCTGCAGCGGCTTGCCCCGGCGCCGCTGCGCGACAAGGTCGCACTCTGGCTGCCGTGGGCGGGCGTTGCAGAGCGCGACGAGATCCCCGACCCCTACACTGGCGGCATGGACGATTTCGAGCGTGCCTGGCAGCTGGTCGACACCGCTGCAAGCCAGACCGTGGCCAGGCTCACCCGCAGCTAATCGGGCTTGGGCATAATTAGCGGATGACTGCCCAGCTCACCCAGGAACTGCCGGAATTCCCTACCTGGCTCAACGCCAGGCCATCCACCTTGCAGGAGCATCGTGGACGCGCGCTGGTGCTGGCGTTCGTCAATGCCAGCTCCGTGTGGTGCGCCGAGCGCCTGGCCGAGCTGGCCCATTGGCAGGCGCGCAGCCCCGGGCGGCTGCAGGTGATCGTGGTGCAGGTGCCGCGTTTCGATAGCGAGCGCTTGCCGCAACGCTCGCTCAAGCAACTGCGCGGGCATGGTGTGAGTGCGCCGATCCTGCTCGACAAGGACTGGGAAACCTGGCGCCGCTTCGGTATCGAATCCTGGCCCACGCTGGTGCTGCTCGATGCTTACGGCCGCGAGCGCCAGCGCCTGGTCGGCGTGACCGGCGATCTGGACAAGGCATTGGTGGCGCTGTGCGAAGGCCAGCAACCGCCGTCGGACATCGACCTGCATGGCGTGGCCGAACGCGAAGCCGAACCGCGCCTGGAACTGCAATTTCCGACCGGCCTGGCCGCCACCGAAGACCGCCTGTATATCGCCGACACCGGCCATCACCGTGTGCTCGAATGCACGCATGGCGGGCGCGTGCTGCGCCAGTTCGGTCATGGCAATGCCGATCTGATCGACGGTGGCGTCGGCGAGGCTGCGTTTCGACGTCCGCAAGGCCTGGCGCTGGAGCGCGACCAGCTCTATGTCGCCGACACCGGCAATCACGCCCTGCGCCGCATCAACCTGCGCAGCGGGCAGGTCGACACCTTGTGCGGCACCGGTCGCTCCGGCGAGCCGGTCGAAGGCCCGCTGGCGTCCTCCAGCGCATCTGCGCTGAATTATCCGCAAGGTCTGGCCATCGTCGACAACCAGGTATTGATCGCCATGGCTGGCGACAACCGCATCTGGAGCTATCACCTGGGCAGCGCCGCGTTGACCGCGCGCGCAGGCACCGGCTCGCTGGAAATCCGCGATGGCAGCGGCCATCTGGCCGCGTTCGCGCAACCGGCCGGATTGGCCGCGGTGCAGCAGGTGGCCTACGTCTGCGACGGGTTGGGTTCGTCGATCCGCACCATGCAATTGCGCGGCGATCTGGTGCAGACCCTGGTCGGCGGGCAGGGCACATGGCTGTTCGGCGACCAGGACGGCCCACGCGGCACCGCGCGCCTGCAGTTTCCGCAAGCGATTGCCCTGGCCGCCGATTCGCCGCTGCTGTGGATCGCCGACACCGGCAACGGTCGCCTGCGTTGCCTGCGTCTGGGCGGTGGCGAATTGACCACGGTCGAGCTGCCGCGCCGCCTGCATGGCCCGGCCGGGCTGGCGGTTGCCGCAGGTGCGGTCTGGATTGCCGAGACCGATGCCCATGCCGTCTTGCGTTACGACCTTGCAAGCGGCGAACTGAGCGATGTTTCGATAGCAGAATGAGCGCAAGGCCCCAAGCTGATTTCGATGGAAAGGCGTTTGCTGCCCAACTGAGCACCGCGCCCGGCGTCTACCGCATGTATGCGGGCGACGACACGCTGCTGTACGTGGGCAAGGCCGGCGCGCTGCGCAAGCGCGTGGGCAGCTATTTCAACGGCACGCCGAAGAATGCGCGGCTGACTTCGATGCTGTCGCAGGTGGCGCGCATGGACGTCACCGTGACCCGCAGCGAAGCCGAGGCGCTGCTGCTGGAAAACCAGCTGATCAAGTCGCTGTCGCCGCGCTACAACGTCTCGCTACGCGACGACAAGAGTTACCCGTATGTATTGCTGACGCGCGAAGACTGGCCGCGCATCGCGCTGCACCGTGGCCCGCGCGCGGTGCAGGGGCGCTATTTCGGCCCGTACACCGGCGTGACTGGCGTGCGCGAAACCTTGAGCCTGATGCACAAGCTGTTCAAGCTGCGCAGCTGCGAAGACAGCGTCTTTCGCAATCGCTCGCGGCCGTGTCTGCAATATCAGATCGGCCGCTGCAGCGCGCCGTGCGTGGACCTGGTCGCCGCGCCCGACTACGCAGAGTCGGTACGCCGCGCCACGATGTTCCTGGAAGGCAAGAGCGACCAGCTTGGCGAAGAGATCATGCAGTCGATGCAGCAGGCCAGCGAAGCGCTGGAGTTCGAGCGCGCCGCGCGTCTGCGCGATCTGCTGTCCTCGCTGCGCAGCATGCAGAACCGCCAGTACGTGGACGGCCGCGCGGCCGACCTGGATGTGCTGGCCTGCGCCACGCAAGCCAGCCAGGCCTGTGTGCTGCTGTTGAGTTTTCGCGACGGCCGCAACCTGGGCACGCGTTCGTTCTTTCCCAAGACCAATGGCGAAGACAGCGCCGACGAAATCCTGGGTGCGTTCGTGTCGCAGTACTACGCCGAACATTCGCCGCCGCGCGAGATCCTGCTCGATCGCGAAATCCCCGATGCCGAGTTGATCGAAGCCGCGCTCAGCAGCGCGGCCGAGTACAAGGTGACGCTGAAGTGGAACGTGCGCGGCGAGCGTGCCGGCTATCTGCTGCTGGCCACGCGCAACGCACAGCTGACCCTGGTCACCGAACTCACCAGCCAGAGCGCGCAGCACGCACGCAGCGAAGCACTGCGCGAAATGCTGGGGCTTGCCGAGCAGGTCAAGCGGGTGGAGTGTTTCGATATCAGTCACACCATGGGCGAGGCGACGGTGGCCTCGTGCGTGGTGTTCGATGCCAGCGGCCCGGTGCGCGGTCAATACCGGCGCTTCAACATTTCCGGGATCACGCCGGGCGACGACTACGCCGCGATGCGCCAGGCCATCGAGCGGCGCTTTCGGCGCGCAGTGGAAGAAAACGGTGTGCTGCCGGATGTGTTGCTGATCGACGGCGGCGCCGGTCAGCTGGCGCAGGCAAAGGGCGCGCTGGCCGATCTGGGCATCGAGAACGTGCTGCTGGTCGGCGTGGCCAAGGGCGAGGAGCGCAGGGCAGGGCATGAAGCACTGGTCATGGCCGACGGCCGCGAACTGCGCCCGGGCGCGGCATCGCCGGCGCTGCAGTTCATCCAGCAGGTGCGCGACGAAGCGCATCGCTTTGCGATCACCGGTCACCGCGGCCGCCGCCAGAAGGCGCGCATGACCAGCAAGCTGGAGGATATCCCCGGAATCGGCCCGCGCCGTCGGGCCAGTCTGCTCAAGCATTTTGGCGGTCTGGTCGGGCTCAAGGCCGCCGGCGAGGCCGAGATTGCGCGCGTGGAAGGGGTCAATGCCGCACTCGCCGCGCGAATCTACGCTAACCTGCATGGGCTGGCGCTCCCCGATGCGGCAGGCGAGTCGAGTCCGTAATGAAGTTGACCATCCCCACGTGGCTGACACTGCTGAGGATCTTGATGATCCCGGTGTTGGTCGTGGTGTTCTACCTGCCGTACACGTGGACCAATTTTGCGTCTGCCGGCGTGTTCGGGCTGGCGGCCATCACCGACTGGCTGGATGGCTGGGTCGCACGGCGGTATCACCAGTATTCCGCCTTCGGCGCGTTTCTGGACCCGGTGGCCGACAAGCTGATGGTCGCCGTGGCGCTGTTCCTGATCGTGCAAGGCCACCCGACACCGTGGATGGCGTTCTGGGCGGCGGTGATCGTGGGCCGCGAAATCGCCGTCTCTGCGCTGCGCGAGTGGATGGCCGAGATCGGCCAGCGCGCCAAGGTGCGCGTGGCGGCGATTGGCAAGATCAAGACTACCGCGCAGATGGTTGCGTTGTTGTGCCTGCTGTATTCGGTCACGCCGGGGCAGATGCCCACGCACGAAATCTGGTTCGGCAACCTGATCTTCCGCGCCGGTTACTGGACGCTGGCGATCGCCGCGCTGCTGACATTGTGGTCCGGTTTTCAGTACCTGCAGGCCGCATGGCCAAGCCTGCGCGCTGACGAAAAAGCCGCAATCACCAGCAAGCCAAAAAAAGTCGAAGGCAATGGTTGACAGCCCTGCTGTTCGCTGTAGAATCTCGCCTCCCAAGCGGGAATAGCTCAGTTGGTAGAGCGCAACCTTGCCAAGGTTGAGGTCGCGAGTTCGAGTCTCGTTTCCCGCTCCAGGTTTTGATGTTTGGACTTCTGCTGAAGTCCATCGCGGTTCGATCACACAGTGGGTTTTGCCTGTGGCGCATCGCGCTAAGCCAGATAAATTCTCTTTCAAGCGACGCGTTTCATTACACCGATCGGGACTGAAAATCCGACTGCTGGTGTCGTGCGATTGTCGACGTCGACGTCGATACCTTGATCTCTCTGCGTTGACACGCTGGCTTGCTGCACACTTGGAAGAACGTTCCGCGCTGCGCTATCTGTGATTTAAACGGTGGAGTAGGTGGAGTCGCGAGACAAGATGATCGTTGCGCGCAGCGCGCAGCGAACAACACCAGGTGATGCATGCACGAAATGTTCTGGGTGGTGGCGATCGGTGCGGTGGTGGCAGGCTTCGTGCAAGGTTTGTCGGGTTTTGCCTTCAGCTTGGTCGCGATGTCGTTTTGGGCCTGGGCGTTGGAGCCGCGCGTTGCCGCAACGCTCGCCGTGTTTGGCGCATTGACCGGACAATTGCTGGCCGTGGCATCGGTGCGGCGCGGTTTTGACTGGCGCGCACTGTTGCCATTCGTGCTGGGTGGACTTGTGGGTATCCCGCTGGGCGTGGTCTTGCTGCCGCGGATCGATATGGACATGTTCAAGACAATCCTGGGCACGCTGCTGATGCTGTGGTGTCCCACGATGCTGATGGCCAGGCGTCTACCTCGCATTGGTAAAGGCGGCCGCGTAGCTGATGGTGTGGTGGGGCTGGCCGGTGGCGTCATGGGCGGCCTAGGCGGCTTCACCGGCGCTCTGCCTACGCTATGGTGCACGCTGCGCGGCTACGAGAAGGACCGGCAGCGCGGCGTGATCCAGAACTTCAATCTGTCGATGCTGCTGGTCACCATGGCCACTTACCTGGGTACCGGCATGGTCACGCGTGACATGCTGCCACTGTTCGCCATCGTGGCGCCTGCGATGCTCGTACCGACCCTGCTTGGCGCTCGACTGTATGTTGGCCTGAGTGAGGCAAGGTTCCGGCAGATCGTGCTGGGGTTGCTCACGGTTTCTGGTGTGGCAATGTTGCTGTCGTCTTTGCCGCGCTTGCTGCAAAGAGGTTTTTGAGACAGTGCGAGGGCGCGGCAATGGTCGCGACTAACGCACTCGTTTGAGGCTGGCAGCGTTTTGCGCTTTATTGATGCATGCCGCACGCTTTAACGCGCGGCATCGATCCGGGATTGCGTGGCAGCATATCCAGTGTATGATATACATAAATATGTATATCTTTTGGGGTGTCGACATGCAAGTCGCCAAATGGGGCAATAGCCTGGCAGTGCGCCTTCCCGCGAGCGTGGTCGAGGCATTGGAACTGCGGGAAGGCGACGACATCGAGATCGTTGTGGACGAACCTCGTCTGTTCGCGGTGCGCAAGAAGCCCGGCTCTGAAGCGTTGTTGGAGCGATTACGTGCGTTCCGCGGGAAGCTGCCGGCAGACTTCAAGTTCGACCGGGAACAGGCCAATGGCCGCGGGTAAAGCCAAGTTCTTTCTCGACAGCAACGTAGTGCTCTACTTGCTGTCGCAAGATGCTGCGAAAGCAGATGCGGCAGAGAGCCTGCTTCAGCTGCGTCCCGTTATCAGTGTGCAGGTACTCAATGAGGTCACTCATGTGTGCGTGCGCAAGTTCAAGATGGGATGGGATGAAGTCGGGCAGTTTCTTGCGCTGGTGCGTGAGTTCTGCAAAATCGTACCGCTGACGGTCAACGTGCACGATCGGGCACGCCAGTTGGCCGAGCGGTACCAGTTGTCTTTCTACGATGCCTGCATCGTCGCTGCAGCTGCCATTGAGGGTTGCCAGACGCTGTACACCGAAGACATGCACCACGGCCTTGTCATCGATGACCGTCTTTCTATCCAGAATCCGTTTCAGGACTGATCCACCACTGCAGCAATTTTCAGCGGCCTTGTTGTCACACACAGGTCGCACGCGTTGCCTAGCATTTCGGTAACCGAGCGCGACTGGCGTCGGTTTGTGCTGGTGCGTGCCGATGCTTGTTTGGCAGGGCATGCAATGGTGCATTTGCCCATCGCGGTACCTGCCTGTGGGGACCACCGACCCATGAACGAAGCCGACCTGAGCGAGTTGCTTTCGACCTTGTCCAGTCTGCCGGACGAACTGCAGCGCGTGCGAGCAGCAGCGCCTGCGCTGGCGCCGCAGTTGGATGGGGTGGACGCATTGCTGGAGCGCAGCCTGGTGCAGACACGGGCTGCGTTGGTGCAGGAAGGGACGTCGCCTGCGTTGGCCTACGATCTGATGGCAGATCTGCACAAGAGCAGTCGCCTTGCGGATAATCCGTTCGGCGATCGCGCGCATTTCATCATCGGCAATCGCCGCTCCGGCACCACGTTGCTGGCGTATCTGGTCAATGCCAGCGAGACGATCTGCAGCCTGCCGGAAAACATGTTGTGCGGGGAGCTGGCCAAGTGCGACAGCTTGCTGCGCCTCGGCAGCATGGTGCTGCCGCATCTGGGCATGCCGCAGAGCGGGTTATATCCGCGCTTGGGGCGCATGATCGATGAGTTGCATTACGAGTACGCGCAGCGCTTCGGGCGGCAGCGCTGGATCGCCAAGGAATTGTTTTCGTCCAGCCGGCTCGATGTGATCGATGCGATGTTCGATTTTCGCGGCAAGTTTCTGTTTCTGCATCGTCATGGGTTGGATGTGGCGCTGTCTTGCTTTCAGCGCTTCGTACGTCGCGATGGTTTGCCGGGCAATCCGCGTTCCGGCTTGTATCTGATGCAGTATCTCGACGAGTGGGTCGCCACCAACGAAGCGGCGCTGGATTTTGCCGAACGTGCGGGCGATCGCTGCTTGCAACTGGGTTATGACGAACTTTCGCGTACGCCAGAAGTGGTCGGGGCGCGCGTGTTCGAATTTCTTGGCGAGCCATGGTCTGAGCAGGTGCTGCCGCGCATGGCGCAACAACGCATCCGGCCGTTTATGGGCGACAACCTGACCGCGCAGCGCGGGCTTGCGATCGATGCTGGCGCGCGTGTACCGAGTTGGCATGCGTGGCCGCCGGAACTGCTGCGTAGCCTGGGGCGGCGGGCGAATCCAATGCTGGAACGCTTGGGTTACGCGCCGCTATAGATGCTGTCGAGCTGTCTGCCCGGCGATTTGCGCCAGTCGCATAAGGCGGGCTTGGATGACCTGGTCTCACGCATCCATGGCAATGCTGTCTGGCGCATTGAGCGCGATGCCTGACTGACGTAGCCGCGCCATGCTGTAAGCGCTGACGAAACCGCCATCGCGCATGGCGTAGTCGCGCAGTTCGCCTTCCACCTCGAAGCCATGACGCTGGTACAGCGCCACTGCTGCGGTGTTATCCGCATAGACGGTGAGTTCGAGCCGGTGCAGTTGCATCCAGCGGTCGGCGACGTCGAGCAATGCGCTCAGCAGGCGCGTACCGACACCACGGCCATGCCAGTCCGGCCGGACCGCCAGCGCGATGCCGCCGACATGCGCGCGACGTACCCGTGCCTGGCTGCCGAGGCTGCCGACACCGACGACTTCCGCGCCGTGCAACGCAACCAGGGCCAATTGCCGCTCGTCTTCGTGCAGCAATTGCCGGCGCCATTGCTCGACCCCGCGATACGGCAGCTCCAGCAACTGTCGCGCCACCTCGGGGGCGTTGTAAAGCGCACACACGCCGTCGGCATGCGACTCGCGTGCACGTTCGATCTGGATGTCGTGCTGCATCGATGCGGGCTCGTTGGCACTGTGAAGTGCAGATGCTCGCGTAGACTCATGATGCTGCGATGACCGGAACGCGACACGCGACACCTGCCGAACTGTCACGGGCCGCCGCTAGCCTGTGCGGATGAGTGCGATTGCATGTGTCGACGATGTCCAGGCCGTGGCGCAGCGCCGTTTGCCGCGCATGTTCTACGATTACGTTGCCGCCGGCAGCTGGAGCCAGACCACGCGGCAGGCCAATCGCTGCGATCTGGATGCGTTGCGGCTGCGCCAGCGCGTTGCCATCGATGTGGCCCGGCGCAGTACCGCCAGCACGCTGCTGGGCGTGCCGGTAGCGATGCCATTGGCATTGGCGCCGGCCGGCTTGGCCGGCCTGTTGTATCCGGATGGCGAGGTGCTGGCCGCACGCGCGGCCGAGGCATTCGGGGTGCCGTTTGTGCTGTCGACGATGAGCATCTGTTCGCTGGAACAGGTCTGCGCCAGCGTGCAGACGCCATGCTGGTTTCAGCTCTATCTGATGCGCGACCGCGGATTCTCTGCCGCGTTGATCGCGCGCGCACAAGCGGCCGGCTGCGGCGCGTTGATGCTGACGCTGGATGTGCCGTTCATGGGGCAGCGGCATGCCGATCTGCGCAATGGGTTGAGCGTGCCGCCGCGTTTGAGCCTGGCGACGCTGCGCGATTTCGCGACGCATCCGCGTTGGTGTCTGCGCATGCTCGGCAGCCGTCAGCACGGCTTCGGCAATCTTGCCGGGCAGGTGGGTGGCCAGCGTGATCTGGCGTCGCTGGCAGCATGGACCGCCAGTCAGTTCGAGGCCGCGTTGACCTGGGACGATGTGGCCTGGGTGCGGGCGCGCTGGCATGGCCCGCTGATCGTCAAGGGCATCCTGGATGTGGACGATGCGCGGCAGGCAGTCGCTGCAGGCGCGGACGCGCTGGTGGTGAGCAATCACGGCGGGCGCCAACTCGATGGGGCGGCGTCCAGCATCCGCATGCTGCCGGCAATCGTCGCTGCGGTCGGTGGCGATGTGGAAATCCATCTGGATAGCGGTATCCGCTGCGGCCAGGACGTGCTGAAGGCGCTGGCGCTTGGCGCGCGCGGCGCTTACATCGGGCGTGCCTGGCTGTATGGGCTGGCCGCATCGGGCCAGGCCGGTGTGACCGAGGTGCTGTGGCTGATCCAACGCGAGCTGGAGCTGAGCATGGGGCTGTGCGGCAGGCCGCAGATTGCGGATATCGACGCCAGCGTGCTGCTTCCTCGGAGTGGCTAACCAGCGTAGCGAGCAACACTCAGGTGGGGGCGTGGATGGCGCGGAGGAAGCGAGTGTACGCGTGGTACATGCCCATTCCGAGCATCGGCCGCGCCCGCCTGCGGCTGCTCGCTACGCGTCGTTAGCCGCTCTTAGCCCTGAGTTGCTGCTGCGTCATATGCAGCGTTCGCCGATTGCTGCTGTAGTCACCGCTCCCGCTTCCAGACGCGTGCGAACGAATGCGGCGAACTGCGCGATGCCGTGTGCGATGTCCTGGCTTGCGACATTGCTGTAGGCCAACCGCACTTGCATGCTGCAACCACCATCGATGGCGAAGAACGACAGCGGCATCACCAGCACGCCGTACTGCCGCGCGCAGATTTCCGCGTCCTCGGCAGTGAAGGCGAACGGCAACGTTACCACCAGAAAGAAACCACCGGCCGGCGTATTCCAGCGCACCTGTGGTGCGCACTGGCCGAGTTCGTGCTGCAGGCACTCGAGCATGCGATCGCGGTTGTGCCGATACAGCGCACGCGGCGCAGAAATCAGGCGTTGCAGGCTGCCGCCATGTTCGAGCAGCACGCCGCCAACGATGGCCTGGCCGATCTGGCTGGTGTTCAAGCTGCAGAAACTCTTGCGCCGCAACAACCGCTCTTTCAATGCAGTCGCGGCGTCGGCATCGCCGAACAACTGTGCAGGCAGCACTGCAAAGCCCACTCGCAACGCCGGGCACAAGGTCTTGGAATAAGTGCCCAGATAGATCACGCAGCCGTGCCGATCCAGTGCCGCCATCGGCGCGACCCGCTCGGCTTCGAATCCGAACATGCCGTACGGGTTGTCTTCCAGGATCACGATGCCGTGTTCGGCACACACCTGCACGATGGCCTCGCGTGCCTCACGCGATAGCAGCGTGCCGGTGGGGTTGTCGAAATCCGGCACCAGATAGAGCACGCGTGCGCGCTTGCCGGCCGCCTGCAGTTGCAGCAGCGTGTGCTGCAACGCGCTGGCATCGGCGTGTGCGTCGCTGCATGCGTGCTGATTGAAGGCGACGATCTCGATACCGTGCGTGTCGGCCACGCCGGTGATGCCGATGTAGCTGGGATTGCGCGCCAGAATCACATCGTCCTTGGTTTGGCACAGTTCGGTCACGCACAACAACAAGGCCTCCTGGCAACCGGCGGTGACGATGATGCGCTCGGGCGTGGCTAGGACCTGTTCGTCATGCCGCAGCTGTGCGGCGATCAGTTCGTCGAGAATGCCCTGGGTGCGCCCGTACTGGGCAATGAGCTCCAGTGCACGGTGCGGTGCTAGGCCGTGGCGCTGCGCAAAATAGCTGGCAAAGCGCGGCAGCGTGTGCAGCCAGGCCTGCAGGTCGAAGCCGCTATCGCTGGGGCGGCCGGAGGCGAACGAGATCGCCTGCGGATAGCGCGCGGAGACCTCGTTGAGGAAGTTCATCACCTCCAGGCGATCGCCAGCGGTTGCGGTGCTAGGCGGCGGTGGCAGCTGCATCGCAGGCGCGGCGCTCAATACGCACCGCTGCGTTCGAGTTGGGCGAACAGTTCGTTGACCGAGGCGTCCTGGAATCCGCTTTCGCCATGACGTTCGATCAGTTCGAAGCACAGGCCGGTCACGCTGTCGCGGCTGGAAAAGGCCTGCTTCAAGCCACTTCCTTCGATCACGCTGGTGTCGAAACCGAGCCCGCGCTCGCGCAGCTGACCGGTGGTGGCGTGTACATCGTCCACGCGCAGCGCGATGTGGGCCACGCCAACGCCATGATGCTCGATCAGCCGCGACACCTGCGATTCCGGCTCGGTGCCCTGGCACAGCACGAAGGTGATCTCGCCCTGGCGCATCTCTGCCGAGACCATGCCGGTGTGCTTGCCGGCGATCTGCCGGCGTCCCATCAGCTCGAAGCCCAGGCGGTGCTGAAAGAAGTCGACCGCTGCTTCCAGGTCCCGCACGGCGAGCGCGATGTGGTCGATGCTGTGGTAGCGCGGGGTCGGATCGGTGTGTTGCAGTGGCGAGGCGGTCATGGGGAACTCCGGACGTCTTGCGATGGGGCAGGGGGAAGGTCGACTCGGCTGCCGACGTGGGTCGCGTTTGCGTCGGTGTCGGTCTGCAACAGCGCGGCCAGTCCGGCCGGCGTGGAGGCCTGGTAGAGCTGGCGCAGGGTGAGCGCCAGCCCCAGTCGTGATGCTTGCTGAAGGAATGCAATGGCGCGCATTGAATCGCCGCCGATGGCGAAGAACGCGTCGTCGCGGCCAACCTGCGGCAGCGCCAGCAGCTCGGTCCAGAGCGTGGCGATCCGGGTCTCGATGGCGCCGCGTGGAGCGCTGAAGGGGGCGATGGCGCGGTCGCTTGCGCGTGGTGCCGGTAAGGCGCGCAGGTCATGCTTGCCGTTGGTGCGCAGCGGCAATGCATCCAACTGCACATAAGCCGCTGGCACCATGTGGGCGGGCAGGCGGGCCGCCAGCCTGGTGCGCAGTGCTGGCGGAGACAGCGACTGCCGATCTGCCTCGGGGCGTGCGACCAGATACGCCAGCAGCACTGGCTCGGCTTGATCGGTGTTGTGCAGCGTGACCAAGACCTCGGCCAGCTCGGTGCAGGCTTCGCGCAATGCGGCCTCGATTTCGCCGGGTTCGACCCGGTAGCCGCGGAGCTTGAGTTGCCGGTCGCGCCGGCCGAGGAATTCCAGCGTTCCATCGCAGCGCCAACGTGCCAGGTCGCCGCTGCGGTACATGCGTTCGCCGACATTGAACGGATCGGCCACGAACGCAGCCGCGCTCAATGCCGCGTGCCCGAGATAGCCGCGTGCGACAGTGCGGCCGGCGATGCAGATCTCGCCGGGTGCGCCATCCGGCACCAGACGACCAGCGGCATCGAGTAGATAGATGCGGGTATTGGCGATGGGCAGGCCGATCGCTGGCTGCGTGTGTTCGTCTTCGCCGCACACGTGCAGCGTGCTCCACACGGTGGCTTCGCTGGGGCCATAGGCGTTGAACAGGCGGCGGCCCGGTGCCCACTGCTGTGCCAGTGCGGCGGGCAGGACGTCGCCGGCCGCGATCAGGGTCTGCAGGCGTGGCAGCGGTGCGTGTGGCAGCGACTGCAGCACGGCCGGCGGCAGCACTGCGTGGGTGATCTGCGATTGCGCGAGCCATTGATGCAGCGACTCGCCGCTGCGCGCTTGCGTGGCCGGTGGTACATGCAGGCTGGCGCCGCTGGCAAGTGCCAGCAACCACTCGAACACGTGCGCATCCACGCCGTGAGGCGCCAACTGCGCCACGCGGTCGCCGGGCCCTGCGCCGAAGGCTGCCAGCTGCGCGGCAACCAAGTTGGCGGTGCTGTGATGTTCGACCAGCACTGCTTTCGGCGCACCGCTGGAGCCGGAGGTATAGACGATGTAGGCCAGATGGTGCGGACTCAGGTCAGGTAGCGCTGGCGCTGTGGTTGCCAGGTTCTTCCAGGCTGGCGCGGGATCGTCCAGAGCACAGACCTTCAGGTCATGCGCCGCGCCCAGTTGCTGCACGCCCGCGCGCTCAGCCAGCACCAGCAGCGGTGCACTGTCGGCGAGCAGTTGCATCAGTCGCGCCGTGGGCAGGCGTGGGTCGAGCGCCAGATAGGCGCCGCCGGCCTTGAGTGTGGCCAGAATCGCCGTCATCGCCTGCGGGCCAGGTGTGGCGATGACCGCAACCAATCGCTCCGGCGCCACAGCCGCGGTTTGCAGATAGTGCGCGAGGCGGTTGGCCTGCAGATCGAGTTCGGCATAGCTCAGCCGCTGCTCGCCGCATTCCACTGCAAGGGCCTCGGGAATGCGTTGCGCCTGGATTTCGAACCACCGGTGCAGAGCATGTTCGTCGATTGGCCGTGCGGTGCTGCCGCGGTTGCGAAGCCGCGCGGCTTCTTCTGCAGGCAATAAGTCGATGTCATGCAATGGGGTGTCGGGAGCCTGTTCCAGTGTCTGTACCAGCTGCAGTAACGCGCTCTGCATGAAGCGGCACACGCGGGCTGCGCCAATCTCGGGCAAGGCCTGTGCGGTGAGGCCCAATGCAGTACCGAAATCTTCCACCGAGATCACCAACGGCAACGGACTGCGTTCGCGCGCATGCAGCAGTCGCGCGCCACCGAGCGTGTGCTGTGCACGTGCCGGTGACTGGTGGCGGTAGTTGATCAAGCTGTTGAACAACGGTGCGGGCGCAGGCACACCGCTGCAGCGTTGCACCATGCTGAGAGAGGCATGTTCGTGCAGCAGCAGTTCGGCCAGCTGTGCGTGCAGTTGCTGCAGTGCTTTGCGTGCACCGTCGCTGTTGCTGCGCACGCGCACTGGCAGCACGTTGATGCATGGGCCCATCAACTGCGCGTCGGCCTGGCCCATGCGCCCCAGCAAGACGGTGCCGAACACGGCATCGTCGGCGCCGGCGGCGCGCGCCACCACCAGGCCCCAGGCCAGATGGCACAGGCTGGCCAGGCTCGCCCCGGCGGCCTTGGCCTGGGTGCGCAGGCGCTCGCTCAGCGCCGGATCCAGCGGCAGGTGATGTTCTTGAACCGGCGCGCCATCCGGATGCAGGCCGACCAGGCCGAACGGTGCGGTGGCGGTGTCCACATCGCCGAGCAGGCGACGGAAGAAGTGTTGCTGCTGCACGGCCGCTTCGGGTTGGCGGGTATGCGCTACCAACGCGCGAAACGGCGAGGGCGGCGGCAGCTGCGCCGCGCGTTCGTCCAGATGCTGCTGGATCTCGTCCATCAGCAGATCCAGCGTGGCGTGGTCGCCGATCATGTGGTGCCAGCGCAGCGCAAGTAACCAGCGTTGCGCGTGGGCGTCGTGTACCAAGGTGGCGTGCATCAGCGGTGCCTGACGCAGGTCCAGGCGATGGCGCAGCGGGGTGATGAGGTCGTCCAGCTGTGCGCTTGTCTGATCGTTGGGTTCCAGGGCGGCAGGGGCCAACACGTTCACCTGCAGTGGCGCATGCCGCAGAACCACTTGCACCGGCTCGCTCAGGCCCTCCCACAAGACCGCGCTGCGCAGGATGTCGTGGCGGTCGATCACGGCCTGCAGTGCAGCCAGATAACGCTGCGCTGCTGCGCGATCGGCGAAGGCCCATTGCGCGCTGAGGATGTAGGGATCGCCTGTGCTGGCGAGCAGATGGTGGAACAGCAAGCCATGCTGGAATGGCGAGAGTGCGTAGATGTCCTGGACGTTGGCGAGGCCGTCGGGAACCTGTGCCAGCAGGCGGTCGATGTCTTGCTGGGTGAGGTCGGCTAGCGGCAGGTGTTGCGGGGTGAGTTGGGTTAGCTCGGGGGTGATGCGGTTGGGTGGGATGACTAGGGTGGTGTTGGTAGTTGTCGTGTTGTGCAGGCTTGCGGCAAAACCCGCCAGGGTGGGGCTGGCAAAGAGGTTGCGCACTTCGGCGTGCAACCCATCGGTGCGTAAGCGTTCGATCAGGTGGATCGCCAGCAACGAGTGCCCGCCGAGAGCGAAGAACTGATCGTTGCGACCGACCTGATGTACGCCGAGCAACTCACACCAGTGTGCTGCGATGGTCCATTCGATAGGTCCTTGTGGGGGCACGAAGTCGCGTGTTGCCAAGGCCTCTTCGGTTGGCGCGGGCAGGGCGCGGCGATCGAGCTTGCCGTTGGGCGTCAGCGGCAGCGCGTCCAGGTGCACGTAAGCGGCTGGCACCATGTAGTCGGGGAGTTGCGCGGCGAGATGGCTTCGCAGTGTTTCGATCGGCAGCAGCTTAGCGGCCAGGTAGTAAGCGACCAGGCACAGCTGTCCGGATTGATCTTTGCGTGCAAGCACGATTGCATCGCGCACATCGGAGTGCGTAGCGAGCCTTGCAGCGATCTCACCAGGTTCAATGCGCAGGCCACGGATCTTGACCTGATCGTCGTTGCGGCCGAGGTATTCGAGGACGCCATCGCTGCGCCAACGTGCCAGATCACCCGTCTTGTAGAGCTGCGCGTCTGGGGCGAAGCGGAAAGGATCGGGAATGAAACGCTGGGCAGTGAGCTCAGGGCGATCGAGATAGCCACGAGCGACTTGCACACCGCCGATATGCAGCTCTCCTGCCACGCCGATTGGTACTGGCTGCAGATGCGTATCGAGCACATAGAGTTGTGTGTTGGCGACTGGGGTGCCGATCGGCGTGTTGTCGGGGATATCGTTGCTGGCAGTGCAGTCCCAGAAGCTGACGTCGATGGCGGCTTCGGTCGGGCCATAAAGATTGTGCAGTTGCACGCCGGGTAGCTGGGTGCGGAAGCGCTGTACCAGTTGCCCGGGCAAAGCTTCGCCACTGCACATCACGCGGGTGAGTCCGCTGCAGTGGTGCGGTGCGTCGGTTGCCAGAAAGGCGTCGAGCATCGAAGGCACGAAGTGCAGCGTTGTCACGGCAGCCTCGGCGATGGTTGCGCCGAGGTAAGCGGGATCCTTGTGCCCACCAGGACGCGCCAGCTGCAAACGCGCGCCACTCAACAGCGGCCAAAACAGTTCCCACACCGAAACATCGAAGCTGATCGGCGTTTTTTGCAGCACCACATCGTCTGGGGAGAGCGCATAGGTGTCCTGCATCCACAGCAACCGATTGACCACGCCGCGATGGGTATTCATCGCGCCTTTTGGCGTGCCGGTGGAGCCGGAGGTGTAGATCACGTAGGCCAGGTGCTGCGGTTGTAATTCGGGGACGTGCGGTGCGGTGGTGGGCAACGTTGCCCACGGTGGGCTGGCGTGGTCCAGAACGCAGATGGACAGTCCTGCCAGACGCTGCATGCTGTCCAGTGCATTGGTATCGAGCGGTGGCAGGCGCTCTGCTGCATTGGGGTTTAGCAGCGACACGCAACCCAGTGCATCGGTAGCAAACAACGACACGTGATCGCGCGCATGGGCATCGACGAGCAGGGCAAGCGGTTGGCTGTCGGCGAGCATGTCGGCCAGGCGCTGAGCGGGATAGTCCGGATCCAGCGGGACGTAGGCGCCACCGGCCTTCAGGATGGCGAGCAAGCCGACCACCAATGCCGTGCTGCGTTGGGCGCAGATCGCCACGCAGACATCGGGGCCGACGCCCAGTTGGCGCAGGTGATGAGCAAGCTGATTGGCCTGTGCTTCGAGCGCAGCGTAGTCAAGTTGCTGCTTGTCTTGCGCGACGGCGATGGCATGTGGAGTGCGCTGCACCTGCTGTGCGATCACCTCGTGCAAGAGCGTGGCGGGGTAGACCACCGGCGCGGGCTGGAACTCGACCAGCAGTTGTTGGCGCTCGCGTGGATCGAGCAATGCGACGGTGTCCAGTGGCGCGTCACCGTCGGCGACCATGGCGCGCAGAAGAGCGTGCAGATAGCCGACGATGCGGATGGCAGTGGCGGCGTCGAAGACTGCGGTGGCATAACTCAGCGTGCCGTGGATGCTGACGCCCTGGCTGCCATCAGCGAGCCGCCCGACTGAAGTGCCGCCACTGTGCAATTGCAAGGTGAGATCGAAACGCGCAGCATTGGCCGGGATCTGCAGCGATTGCGGATTCAGCGCGAACCAAGGGGCGTTTGTCATCTCTGACGACTCACCAGGTTCTTCCATGGTTCGCGGATGATTGGTCTGCTCCTCGACAGCAGTGGGCCACACGCCAGCAATCGCGTCTTGCTCCCATGCCATCAGCGTCTGCACCAGCGGCGTATGCGCACTGCTGCGCACGGGCTGTAGGGCCTGGACTACCTGCTCGAATGGCAGATCCTGATGCGCCTGCGCAGCGAGTACGTGCTGTTTTACATGCGCCAACAGTGCGGTAGTGCTCAAGCTTGCGGGGGCATCGAAACGGATCGCCAGCGTGTTGACGAAGAAACCGATCAGCGGCTCCAGCTCGGCGCGCGTACGCCCGGCGACCGGGATGCCGACCAACACGCAATCCTGCCGGCACAATCGCGACAACAGCGCGCCCCATGCCGCCAGCACGGTCATGAACACCGTGCAGCCATGGCGGCGCGCCAGCATTTCCAGTGCTTGGCTAAGCTCGGCGTCGAAGGCAACAGGAACTTCAGCGCCGCTGAAATCCTGCCGGGGCGGACGCGGACGATCCAGCGGCAGATCAAGCAGGGTGGGTGCGTCGGCGAGCTGGCGTTGCCAGTAATCGACTTGCTGCTGACGGCGCGCTCCTTCCAGCCACTGGCGCTGCCAGGCGGCGTAGTCGGGATACTGGATCGGCAGCGGTGGTAAAGGGTTTGGCAGGCCACCTAGACAACTGACGTACAGGACTGCCAGTTCGTGCAGCAGCACACCGACCGAGCAACCATCCGAGGCGCTGTGATGCTGAGTGATCAGTAGCGCATGTTCATTGGCCGACAATTGCAGCAGACGAAAACGGATCGGGGCATCGCGATCGAGCTGGAACGGCGTGTTGGCCTCATGCGCGATCCACTGCTGCAGCGCGGCGTCTGCGTCAGAGTGATCTGTGAGCGTGCGATCAGTAAGCAGGTGCTCGTGCAGTACCAAGGCTTGTTCGGGCGGTAGTAAGGCGACATGTACCTGTTCGCCACGCACCTTTTCGACATGCGCTTGCTCGGCCAAACACGGCGCCGTAACCAGACTGCTCGGTAGCGTGGCATCGGCGATATCGCTGCTTTGGTGCGGCACGCGGCTCTGCCGAAAACAACTGCGCAACGCCTCATGCCGTGCGACCAGCGCGTGCAGCGCCGCACGCAGGGCACCGCGATCCAACGCGCCGTGCAGACGCAAACCCATTGGCATGATGTACGTCGCGCTGGGGCCTTCCAACTGATCCAGAAACCACAGCCGCTGCTGGGCGAAGGACAGCGGCAATGGCTGATCGCGCGGCAGGCGTGGGATCGGTGTAAAGACATCCTCTTCAGCGTCTTGCAGCGCGAGCGCGAGGTCGCATAGCACCGGGTGGGAAAACAACAGCGCTACCGGTACGTGCCGTGCAAGCGCGGTCTGCAGGCGGGCGCACACGCGCATGGCCAGTAACGAGTGGCCGCCGAGTTCGAAGAAGTGATCATGCCGGCCAACATGCGGCAGCCCGAGTAGCTCACTCCATAACGCGGCCAGCAGACATTCATTGACGCCTTGCGGCGTTGCATAGCCGCCCGCAGCGACTGCAGCGCGATCCGGCGCAGGCAACGCGCGACGGTCGACTTTTCCGCTGGCGGTGAGTGGCAGGCACTGCAAGCGCACGAACGCCGATGGCAGCATGTGCTCGGGCAAGTGCTTGGCTAGCGCATCACGCAGCGTTGCCGGATCCAACGCGTCGTCGATGCCGTTGTCACTGCTCGCCTCTGGCTTCGTCGATGCAACGACATACGCCACCAACTGCTTGTCGGCCGCGCCTTGCTGACGTGCGATCACCACCGCGTCGGCCACTCCAGCGCAGCCGCGCAGTGCCATTTCAATCTCGCCGGGTTCGATGCGGAAGCCGCGTACTTTCAGCTGCTGATCGCAGCGGCCCAGGAAGTCCAGGCTGCCGTCCTCGCGCCAACGCGCCAGATCGCCGCTTCGATACAACCGCCCCCCGGGCACGAACGGATCTTCGCTGAAGCGTTCTTCCGTGAGGGCCGGCTGATTGAGATAACCGCGAGCCACGCCGGGCCCGCCGATGTAGAGCTCGCCAGGCACACCGATCGGCACCAATTGGCGTTGATCGTCCAATAGATAAATCCGCGTGCTGGCGATCGGGCGCCCGATCGGCACTGCAGTTACCGGTGCCTTGGCAAAGCGATGACAGGTGCTGAAGGTGGTTGCCTCGGTCGGCCCGTACGCGTTGATCAGCTGGCAGTGTGGCAAGGCTCGGTTTACACGCTCGACAGCCGCGTGCGACAGCACATCGCCGCCGGCCAACAGCTGCCGCAGACTACGCAATTGCGCCAGTTGCGCAGGACCAAGCAGTTCGAACAGGCCAGCGGTCAGCCACAATATGCTGACCTGATGCTGTTGGACCTGCGCACAGATCACATCGAGGTTCAGCGCGCCGGGCGGTGCGAGCACCAATCGCGCACCATTAAGCAAGGCACCCCACAGCTCGAACGTTGAAGCATCGAAAGCCAGCGGTGCCGCGAGGAGGAAGCATTGCGACGCATCGCAGTCGGCGTAGTCAGGTGCGCACACCAATCGCACCACATTGCGCTGCTCGACCATCACGCCCTTGGGCGTGCCGGTAGAGCCGGAGGTATAGAGCACGTAGGCCAGGTGATGCGGCTGTAGCTCAGGCACAGCAGGTGCAGTGGTGGGCAAGCTGGCCCAGGCAGGATCGATCTGATCCAGCTGACACACCGCCAACGCATCGGGCAGCGGCAAGCGATGCAGTGACTGAGCATCTGCAAGCACAGCAACCGGGCGAGCATCGTCCAGCAACGCGCGCAGTCGCTGCGGCGGTGCCTCAGCATCCAACGGCAAATAGGCTCCGCCTGCTTTGAGAATGGCGAGCAAGCCGATCACCAACCCGGGGCTGCGCACGGCGCTGATCGCAACCAGACAATCGGGGCCAACGCCCAGTGCACGCAGATGATGTGCCAGACGATTGGCCTGCAGATCCAACTCGCCGTAACTCAACTGTGTCTCGCCGCACACCAGCGCAGTCGCCTGCGGCGCGCGTGCGGCCTGCTCGGCAAACAACGTTGCCATGCCACCTTGCGGAAATTGCGTGTTGCTGCAGTTGAACGCTTGCAGCAAGCGATCGCGCTCATTGCTCTTCAGCAGTTGCGCCTGGCCTACGATGGCAGCCGGCTGCGCGGTCATCGCACGCACTACGTCTTGAAAATGGGTGGCGAAACGTTGCGCACTCCGCATATCGAACAACGCGGTGGCGTAGTTGAGCTGGCCGACCAAGCCGTCGCCTGCTGGCCCCACGGTCAGCCCAAGCTCGAACTTGGCGGTGGTATTGGCCACCGGCATCGGCTCGACCGTGAGTCCGTCCCACGGCGTCATTGCCGGCGTGTCTTCCCAAGAAAAAATCGTCTGCACCAGCGGTGGATATGCGCTGCTGCGCAGCGGCCGCAGCGCCTCGACCACTTGCTCGAACGGCAGGTCCTGATGCGCCTGCGCGTCGAGCACGGCCTGGCGGACCTGTTCCAGCAATGCGGTCGCGTCGAGGCTGCCAGGTGCGTCGAAGCGGATCGCCAGCGTGTTGACGAAGAACCCGATCAGCGGTTCCAGCTCCACCCGTGTGCGCCCGGCCACCGGGATGCCGACCAGCACGCAGTCCTGGCGACACAGCCGCGACAACAACGCGCCCCAGGCCGCGAGCAAGGTCATGAACAAGGTGCAGCCATTGCGGCGCGACAACGCTTCAAGGTCGCGCGTCAGCTCGGCATCCAGTTCGAAGCGGACCTCTGCACCGATGCCGTCCTGCTGCGACAGGCGCGGACGATCCAGCGGCAGATCGAGCAGCGTCGGTGCGTCGGCGAGCTGGCCCTGCCAATAGGCGAGTTGCTGCTGGCGGCGTGGCCCCTGCAACCACTCGCGCTGCCAGGCGGCGTAGTCCGGATACTGGATCGGCAGCGGCGGCAATGGATCGGGCTGGCCGTGGCGGCAGCTGGCATACAGCGTGGACAGTTCCTGCAGCAGCACGCCCACCGACCAGCCGTCCGAGCAACTATGGTGCTGGGTGATCAGCAGTACATGCTCGGTTGCGCTCAATTGCAGCAGACGGAAGCGGATCGGCGCCTCCCGATCCAGCTGAAACGGAGTCTGGGCTTCCTGTTCCAGCCACTGCTGCACGGCCGCTTCGGAGGCGTCGGCGCCGGGGTCGTGCAACGCGTGCTCGGTCAGCACCAACGCGTGTTCCGGCTCCAGTAGCACGACGTGCGCGTCGCCATCGCTGGTCACGAAGCAGCTGCGCAGCGCTTCATGTCTGCCCAGCAGCGCCGTTAACGCGGCGATCAGCGCGGAGCGATCCAACGGTCCTCGCAAGCGCAGCCCCATCGGCATCAGATACGTGGCAGCAGGCCCCTGTAACTGATCCAGAAACCACAGCCGCTGCTGGGCAAAGGACAAGGGAAGCCGCTGGTTGCGTGCGTGCCTTTGGATCGGTGCCAGCGCCTGCACGGTGCCGGCATCCAGAGCGCGCGCCAGCGCCTGCAGCACCGGATGCGCGAACAGCAACGCTACCGGCATGTGGCGACCGAAGCTTGCCTGCACCCGCGCACTCAAGCGCATCGCCAGCAACGAGTGTCCGCCCAGTGCGAAGAAGTCGTCGTGGCGGCCAATGCGTGGCAGCCCCAGCAGCTCGGCCCACAGGCCTGCAAGGCTGACTTCGGTGGCGCCTTCGGGCGCGCGATAGGCGTGGGTGGCGAACGCATTGTTGTCCGGTGCCGGCAACGCGTTGCGATCCAGCTTGCCGTTGCGCGTCAACGGCAGGCTGTGCAGACGCACGAACGCGGCGGGTACCAGATAGTCGGGCAGCCGCATCGCCAACGCCGCGCGCAGCGTTGCAGGAACAAGCTCGCTGGCTTTCGCGTTCGTCGTTGCGCTGACATAAGCCACCAGCACCTTGCCGTTGCCGGCCGGGCCATCTTCGCGTGCGATCACGGCCGCTTCTGCCACACCGCGGCACTGGCGCAACGCCGCTTCGACCTCGCCCGGCTCGACGCGGAAACCGCGGATCTTGACCTGCTGGTCGCCACGGCCGAGAAATTCCAGGCTGCCGTCGGCCAGCCAACGCGCCAGATCGCCGCTACGGTAGATCCGCCCGCCCGGATGGAACGGGTCGGCGAGGAAGCGCTCGGCAGTGAGCTGCGGCCTGTTGAGGTAACCGTGCGCCACGCCGATGCCACCGATGCACAGCTCGCCCGGCACACCGATCGGCACCGGCTGCAGTTCGCCATCGAGCAGGTAGATGCGGGCATTGCCGATCGGCCGTCCCAGCGGTGGCCGTTGCCCGTCCAGCGGTTGGCGCAGCACGCAGGTGGTGGCGAAGGTGGTGGCCTCGGTGGGGCCATAGCAATGCAGCAACTGCCTGGGCGGGTGCTGGCGCAGCACGTGATCGATGGCGCTCGAATCCACTGCATCGCCGCCGACCATCAACAGGCGTAGCTGCCCGATGACATTGCCCAACGCACGTGCATGCTGCTGAAACAGGCCTGCGGTGAGATGCAGCACGCTGACCGCTTCGCGACGCAGCAGCTGTGCCAGTGCGTCGGCCTGCAGGGTCTGCGCGTGATCGACCACCACCAGGCGCGCGCCATGCAGCAGCGGTGCCCACACTTCCAGCGTGCTGATGTCGAAGGCGGGATTGCCGACCCAGGCAACGCGGTCCTGCTCGGTAAAATCGCCGCAGGCCGGATTGCTGGCCAGGTTGATCACCGCACGTTGGGTGATCTGCACACCTTTGGGCCGGCCGCTGGAGCCGGAGGTATACATCACATAGGCCAGTGCTGCGGCGCTTGCCGGACGTGGCGAGACGCTGGTGACCGCAGCGGTATCGGTATCAAGATCGACCGCATGCAAGTGCAGCGTCGCCGCCAGTGCTTGCGGCGCGCGTCCGGCCGCATGCAGCAGATGTCGTGCTGCGCAGTCGTCGAGAATGCTGGCGCTGCGTGTCGACGGCGCGTCCGGATCCAGCGGCACATAGACGGCACCGGCTTTCAGAATGGCCAACTGCGCCAGCACCAGTTCCGCACTGCGCGGTAGCCACATGGCCACCAGCTCACCTGGGCCGACGCCGGCAGCGCGCAACTGCCGGGCCAGCGCAGTGGCGCGCGCATCCAGCGTGGCGTAATCGATCTGGCGTGCGCCATCGACCACCGCGATGGCGGCAGGGCTGCGCTGCGCCTGACGCTCGAACAGTGCGGCCAGCGCGGTTTCGTCGGGGCAGGGCGCGTCGGTCTGGTTGAAGCTGTGCAGCACCTGCCGGCGTTCGTCTGGCGGCAGCACAGCGAGCTGGGTCAGCGCTGTGTCCGGCGATCGCTCCAGCGCAGCGACCAGCGCTTGCAATGCCGACTCCATGAAGGCGCACAGCCGCTCCGGCGCCAGCGGCGCGACGCTTTGCGCGCTCAGCTCCAGCATGCGGCCATCGTCTCCCACCGACAGCGCCAGCGGGTAATGCGTGCGTTCCTCGGCGCTCAGCAAGGCGCCGTCTTGCGGAGGCGCGGCCACCGCGTTGGAGCCGGCGTTGTGGCGATAGTTGAGCAACGCGGTGAACAGCGGCGCAGGAGCCGGCACCGCACTGCAGCGCTGTGCCAGCGCGAGCGAGGCGTGTTCGTGGCGCAGCAGTGCGCTCAGTTCGGCATGGGTGTGCTGCAGCGCCGCCGCCACGCCAGTGTGTTGCTGCAGCCGCAGACGCAACGGCAAGGTGTTGATGAACAGACCCAGGGTGCTGGCATCGGCCTGGTCCATGCGGCCGAACAACACGGTGCCGAACACCGGCTCGGCGCAACCGCTGCTGCGTGCCACCACCAACCCCCAGGCGAGATGGCACAGGCTGGCCACACTGACACCGTGCTGGCTGGCAAGTTGACGCAGGCGTGCGCTCAGGGCTGGCGGCAACGCGTGTTCGCAGCTGCTCACCGCACCGGTGGCATCGAGCAGACCGAACGGCGTGCACGAGCTGTCCAGATCACCCAGCCGTTCGCGGAAAAACGCTTCGTGCGCAGCTTGCGGCAGTCCTAAGCGCGCTTGTGCGACCAGATTGCGGAACGGTCGCGGCGGCGGGAGTTCATCGCCGCGCCCAGTCAGCAGCGACTGGATTTCGGACTGGATGGTTTCCAGCGTGGTGTGGTCGCCGATCAGATGGTGTTGCAACAGCAGCAGATGCCAGCGTTGGCCATCCGGGTCGGCAGCCACGCTGGCATGCAGCAGTGGTGCACGGCGCAGGTCCAGCTGGCGCAGCTGCGGGTGCGCGGCGAGTTGCTCTTCGAACGATTGCGGTGAATCGAAGCTGGAGCAATCCAACGTCTCGACCGGCAACGACGCATGGCGATAGACCGCCTGCACCGGTTCGCTCAGGCCTTCCCACAGCACTGCGCTGCGCAGGATGTCGTGGCGATCGATCACGCGCTGCAGTGCGGCCAGATAGGCGTCCAGCCCGGCGCGATCGGCAAAGCGCAGGCGCAGGCGTAGCAGATACGGATCGCCATCGGGCGCGAGCAGGTGATGAAACAGCAGGCCGTCCTGCAGCGGCGACAGCGCGTACAGATCCTGCAGGTTGGGCAAGCCGCCGGGCACGTGTTCCAGCACGCGATCGATGTCTTGCTGGGTGAGTTCGGCAAGTGGCAACTGCTGCGGCGTGAGCCGGGTCAGCTCAGGGGTGATGCGGTTGGATGGCACCACCAGCGCGGCGCTGTGGTCGCCGTGCAGGCTGGCGGCGAAACCGGCCAGGGTGGGTGCGGTAAACAGGTGGCGCACCTGCGCATGCAGCCCATCGGCACGCAGCCGTTCGACCAGGCGGATCGCCAGCAACGAGTGCCCGCCGAGCGCAAAGAACTGATCGTCGCGGCCTACCTGCTGCACACCGAGCAATGCGCACCAGTGCGCGGCGATGGCGCATTCGGTCGGTCCCTGTGGCGGGACGAACGCATGCGCGGCCAGGGCATCGTCGGTGGGGGCGGGCAGGGCGCGGCGATCGAGCTTGCCGTTGGCCGTCAGTGGCAGCGCGTCCAGTAGCACGTACGCGGCCGGCAGCATGTAGTCGGGCAATTGCGCGGCCAGTGCGGCGCGCAGCTCCGCCGGTGCGAGCGCGTCGGCGTCAGTATCGGGCTGCGCGGTGATGTAGGCGACCAGGCGTTTTTCTGTCGCGCCGCTGCCGGTGGCGATCACTGCGGCTTCGGCCACGCCAGGGCAGGCGGCGAGCCGCGCGGCGATCTCGCCGGGCTCGATGCGGAAGCCGCGGATCTTGACCTGGTCGTCGGCGCGCCCGCGAAATTCCAGACGGCCATCGGCCCGCCAGCGCGCCAGATCGCCGCTGCGGTAACAACGTTCGCCCGACTGGAACGGATCGTCGACAAAGCGTTCTGCGCTCAGCGCCGGCTGATGCAGATAACCACGCGCAACACCGTGACCGCCGATATACAGCTCGCCGACGCAGCCGTGCGGCACCAGCTGCTTGAAGGCGTCGAGCAGGTACACGCGGGTATTGGCGATCGGCCGGCCGATGTCGGCGGGGTGATCGCCATCGGCCAGCAGGCCGGAGGTGGCCACGACCGTTGTTTCGGTGGGCCCGTAGTTGTTGCTCAGGCGCAGGCCGGCCGGCAACCGCGGTAGCCGCCGCAGCTGGTCGCCGCCGATCAACAGTTGCTGCAATGACGGCGGCAGCGCGCCTTGTTCCAGCGCCAGCTCGGCGATGGGCGTGACCAGAAAACCGCTGTGCAATGGCTGCTGCCGCCACCAGTCGAGCAAGGCCTGCGGGTCGCGCGCGGTGGTCGCTGGCGGCAAATGCAAGGTGGCGCCGCTGCACAAGGCCGGCCACAGTTCCCAGGCATTGGCGTCGAAGCCGATCGCCGCAGTGGCGGCGGTGTGCTGTCCTGCAGTCAGGCCGAAGCTCTGCTGATGCCAGTGCACCAGATTCGCAAGCGCGCGATGTTCCACCATCACCCCCTTCGGTGTGCCGGTGGAGCCGGAGGTGTAGATCACGTAGGCCAGATGCTGCGGCTGCGCAAGCGCGAGCGCTTCGTCCAGCATCGAGGCCTCTGCCCAGGCAGGCGCGGCGTCATCCATCCGGCAGATCGGCAGATCGATGGGCGGCATCAAATGCGACAGCGTGGCGGTGTCTGCCAGCAGCACGCTGGGCCGGCAATCGGCGAGCAGGAATGCCAGGCGCTCGCCTGGATCTTCCGGGTCCAGCGGCACATACGCGGCTCCGGCCAGCAGGCTGGCCAGCAGGCCAACGACCTGCTGCGGGCTGCGCCGCAAACACACCGCGACACGCGCATCCGGCATCGCGCCGAGCCTGCGTAGATGCTGTGCGAGCCGTGTTGCCTGCGCTTGCAGCTGCGCGTAGCTCAGCTGCTGCTCGCCTTGCACCAACGCAAGTGCATCCGGTGTGGCTGCAGCTTGTGCCGCGAACCACTGCACCACACTGCCGGCCGGTACCGCCATGTGGGTCTGATTACGATCGTGCAGCAACTGTCGGCGCTCGGCGGGCGACAGCAGTTCGATCGTTGCCAGTGCGCGCCTTTCGTCATTGAGCATGCCGCGCAGCAGCGTTTCGAAATAGCCCACCAGCCGCGCGATCGTCGATGCATCGAACAAGGCGGTGGCATAGCTGAGCCGTCCGCACAGCCCTCGCGGGGTCGCCGCCAGGGTCAGGGTCAGATCGAATTTTGCGCTGCGTTCGGCCAGCGTCAGCGGTTGCGGCTGTAGTGCAGCCCATGCGCCGCTTTCCGGCGCCGCCGGCGATTCTTCCCAGGCAAACATCACCTGCACCAGCGGGGTATAGCCGGCGTCGCGCACCGGCTGCAGGTGTTCGACCAGTTGCTCGAACGGCAGCTCCTGATGGTCCTGCGCGGCCAGCACATTGCGGCGAACCTGGGCCAGTAGCGTGGCGGTGTCGGTGGTGAGGTCCACATCCACGCGCACCGGCAAGGTGTTGACGAAAAAGCCCACCAGCGGCTCCAGTGCCGCACGCGTACGACCGGCGAACGGACTGCCGATCAATACGCTGGATTGCCGGCACAGCCGCGCCAGCAGCGCGCCCCAGCCGGCCAGCAAGGTCGTGAAGCGCGTGCAGCCATGCCGCCGCGACAGCGCGTCCAACGCATCGCTGAACTCAGCGTCGAACGCAAACCTGAGTTCGCCGCCATCGCTGTTGACCAGCGGCGGGCGCGGGCGATCTACTGGCAGGTCGATCAGGGTCGGTGCATCGGCCAGCTGCGCGCGCCAGCAGTCGACCTGGCGTTTGCCTTCGCCCGCGCCAAGCCACTGGCCTTGCCAGGCGGCGTAGTCGGCGTAGTCGATCGCAAGCGCCGGTAGCGGGTTCGGCCGGCGTGCGTGGAAGGCGTCGTAAAGCGCAGCCAGTTCGCGCTGCAGCACCGCTTCGGACCAGGCATCCGAAGCGCTGTGATGTGTCGTGCTGAGCAGCACATGCGCATCGTCTGCCAGCTTTAGCAGGCGGAAACGGATCAGTGGGCCTTGCTCGAGTTGGAACGGCGTACTGGCTTCGTGGTCCAGCCAGTGCTGCAGCGCTGCGTCGGCCAGCGCAGCATCAAGCGTGGACAGATCGTGTTCGCCGAGCTGCAGTGCCTGCTCGGCCGGCAACCATTGCATCCGTACCTGCTCGCCATCGGGCACAAAGCGGCTGCGTAGTGGTCCATGGCGTGCCAGCAATGCCTGCAGTGCTTCGATCAGTGCGGTGCGGTCCAGCGTGCCCTGCAGACGTAGCCCGGCGCACATCAGGTAACTCGTGCCGGAGCCATGCAATTGCTCCAGAAACCACAGCCGCTGCTGCGCGAACGAGGCCGGCAGCAGGCCGCTGTGGTCGGTTGGCACCAGGGTGTCCAGTACCGGTGCGGGGGCGAGGTGCTGTTGCTGCGCCAGCGCGAGCAAGCGTTCCAGTGCGTCGGTGTCCAGGGCGTCCAGCGCGGTGGACTTATCGTGCGACATGATCCATCTCCGTCAGTGCACTCAGTTGCGCCAGGGCATCGGGCGCCAGGCGTTGCAGCTGTGCCAGCGCGAGCCTGCGGCTGAAGGCGGCCAGGGTCGGGAACTCGAACACCGCCGACAGCGGCAACCGCACCTGCGCCTGTTCGCTCAACTGCGCCAGCAAGCGCACTGCCAACAGCGATTGCCCGCCCAGCGCGAAGAAGTCGTCGTCGCGGCCCACCTGCGGCAGCCCCAGCAGCCGGCACCAGTGCGCGGCCACCAGGCATTCGGTCGGGCCGGTCGGCGCGCTGTAGGCACGCAGCGCAAACGCCTGGCCGTCCGGCGCCGGCAAGGCCTTGCGATCCAGCTTGCCGTTGGCGGTCAGCGGCAGTTTGGGCAGCACCACCCAGGCAGACGGCAGCATGTGTTCGGGCAATGCGCGATCGAGTGCGGCACGCAGCGTGGCGGGCCGTAAAGCCGCGGCATCGGCATCGGGCAGCGCGGTGAGATAGGCCACCAGCCGTGTCAGGCCCGGGCTGTCTTCGCGTGCCAGCACCACCGCTTCGCGCACCCCGGGGGCCGCGAGCAGGCGCGATTCGATCTCGCTCAGCTCAACACGCAAGCCGCGGATCTTGACCTGATGATCGTTGCGTCCCAGGTACTGCAGGTTGCCATCGGGCAGCCAGCGCGCCAGGTCGCCGGTCTTGTAGCGGCGCGCGTGGTGCACGTCGAAATGGTCGTCGGCGACGAAGCGCTCGGCACTGAGCTCAGGCAGATTCCAATACCCGCGCGCCACCTGCACACCACCGATATGCAGCTCGCCGGGCACGCCGACCGGCACCGGCTGGCCGTGGATATCGAGCACGTACAAGCGGGTATTGGCGATCGGCCGGCCGATCGGCACCAGCCCGGGGTGCAGCTGCGGATCGCACTGCCAATGACTGACTTCGATCGCCGCCTCGGTGGGGCCATAGAGGTTGTGCAATTCAACATGCGGCAGCGCCTGCAGACAGCGCCGCTGCAATGCATCGCTCAGCGCCTCGCCACTGCACAGCAGCCAACGAAGGCTGGGGCAACGTGGCGGTTCTGCCTGGTCCAGAAACAACTGCAGCATCGACGGCACGAAATGCGCCTGGGTGATGCCGCGTTGTTGGATCAACGTGGCCAGATACTGCGGATCCTGATGCCCCTGCGGGCGCGCAAGCACCAGGCGTGCGCCGGCCTGCAGCGGCGAGAAGATCTCCCACAGCGAGATATCGAAACCGAACGGCGTCTTCTGCAGCGCCCGATCATTCGGCCCCAGCGGGAACATGGTTTGATGCCACTGCAGCCGGTTGACCACGCCGCGATGTGCGTTCATCACTCCCTTCGGCTGGCCGGTGGAGCCGGAGGTGTAGATCACGTAGGCTAGGCAGCCGGGATGCAATTCGGGCAGCTGCGGTGCGCTAGCGGGCTGCGCGTTCCACGGCAGGTCTGGTGCATCCAGACGGCAGTAAGTGACTTCGGGAAGTTGCGGGATTCTTGCCAGGCCATAGCCGTCGCAGAGCACCGCCAGCGGTTGGCTGTCGGCCAGCATGTAGGCCAGTCGCTCGTTCGGATACTCCGGATCCAGCGGCACATAGGCAGCACCGGCCTTGAGGATGCCGAGCAGGCCGATCACCAGCTCCGGACTGCGCTGCAGACACAGCGCCACGCGACATTCCGGGCCCACGCCAAGACTGCGCAGGTAATGGGCCAACTGGTTGGCCTGGGCCTCCAGTTCGGCGTAACTCAACGAGCGCGCATCCAGTTCCACCGCGATGGCATCGGGCGTGCGCATCACCTGCGCTTCGAACAGCTGGTGCAGGCAGATGCCGGGGGCAAACGCGTTGACGCTGGCATTGAAACTTTCCAGTACCTGCGTTTGTTCTGCATTGGGCAACACCGGCACTCGCTGCACCGGCGTCTGCGGCGCATGCTCCAATGCATCCACCAGGCCGCTCAGAGCGGTGGCCAGATAGCTGCACAACCGCTGTGGGGTCAGCGCCGCACAGACTTGCGCAGTCAGCGCCAGGCCATGCCCATCGTCTTCCACGGCCAGATGAATCGGATAGTGCGTGCGCTCCTCGCCACCGCGCAGAGCAGCATCGCCGCCGTCGCGATTGTGCCGGTAGTTGAACAAGGCGGTGAACAGCGGCGCCGGTGCCGGCACCGCGCTGCAACGCTGCGCCAGTGCCAGCGAGGCGTGTTCGTGACGCAGTAACGCGGCCAGATCGGCATGCGTGCGGCGCACGGCCGCTTCGGCGCCGATCGGCTCGGCCAGCGCGATGCGTAGCGGCAGGGTATTGATAAACGGTCCGAGTGCTCCAGCTGCGGTCTGCCCCATGCGGCCGAACAGCACGCTGCCGAACACCGCGTCGGTGCAGCCGCTGGTGCGGGCCACGACCAATGCCCAGGCCAGATGGCACACGCTTGCAAGACTGACGCCCAATCGTTGCGCCGCCTGGCGCAGTCGTGCCACCAATGCAGCATCCAGCACCATCGTGTGTTCGCCGGGCGCGGTATCGGCCGCCTGCAACAGGCCGAATGGCGCGCACGGCGTATCCAGATCGCCCAGGCGCTCGCGGAAAAACGCTTCGTGCGCGGCTTGCGGCAATCCCAGGCGCGCTTGTGCGACAAGGTTGCGGAACGGTTGCGGCGGCGGGAGTTCAGCGCTGCGTCCGGCTTGCAGCGCCTGGATCTCGGACTGGATGGTTTCCAGCGTGGTGTGATCGCCGATCAGATGGTGTTGCAACATCAGAAGATGCCAACGTTGATCATCAGGATCGGCAACTACGCTGGCGTGCAGCAGCGGTGCGCGGCGCAGATCCAACTGGCGCAGTTGTGGGCGCGTGGCCAGTTGATCTTCTAACGGCTGTTGTGGATCGAAGCTGCAGCAATCCAGTGCGTCGATCGCGAGCGTTGCGCGGCAATAGACCACTTGTACCGGTTCGCTCAGGCCTTCCCACAGCACCGCGCTGCGCAGGATGTCGTGGCGGTCGATGACGGTTTGCAGTGCGGTCAGATAGGCGTCCAACCCGGCGCGATCGTTAAAGCGCAGCCGCAGGCGTAACAGGTAGGGATCGCCATCGGTGGCAAGCAGGTGATGGAACAGCAGGCCGTCCTGCAACGGCGAGAGTGCGTAGATGTCCTGGACGTTGGCGAGGCCGCCGGGAACCTGTGCTAGCAGGCGGTCGATGTCTTGCTGGGTGAGGTCGGCCAGCGGCAGGTGTTGCGGGGTGAGTTGGGTTAGCTCGGGTGTGATGCGGTTGGGTGGGATGACTAGCGTGGTGTTGGCAGTTGTCGTGTTGTGCAGGCTTGCGGCAAAACCCGCCAGGGTGGGGCTGGCAAAAAGGTTGCGCACTTCGGCGTGCAACCCATCGGTGCGTAAGCGTTCGATCAGATGGATCGCCAGCAACGAGTGCCCGCCGAGGGTGAAGAACTGATCGTCGCGACCGACCTGATGTACGCCGAGCAACTCACACCAATGCGCTGCGATGGTGCATTCGATAGGTCCTTGTGGGGGCACGAAGTCTTGCTTCGTCAAGGCCTCTTCGGTTGGCGCGGGCAGGGCGCGGCGATCGAGCTTGCCGTTGGGCGTCAGCGGCAGCGCGTCCAGGTGCACGTAAGCGGCTGGCACCATGTAGTCGGGGAGTTGCGCGGCGAGATGGCTTCGCAGTGTTTCGATCGGCAGCAGCTTAGCGGCCAGGTAGTAAGCGACCAGGCATAGCTGTCCGGATTGATCTTTGCGTGCAAGCACGATTGCATCGCGCACATCGGAGTGCGTAGCGAGCCTTGCAGCGATCTCACCAGGTTCAATGCGCAGGCCACGGATCTTGACCTGATCGTCGTTGCGGCCGAGGTATTCGAGGACGCCATCGCTGCGCCAACGTGCCAGATCACCCGTCTTGTAGAGCTGCGCGTTCGGGGCGAAGCGGAAAGGATCGGGAATGAAACGCTGGGCAGTGAGCTCAGGGCGATCGAGATAGCCACGAGCGACTTGCACACCGCCGATATGCAGCTCTCCTGCCACGCCGATTGGTACTGGCTGCAGATGCGTATCGAGCACATAGAGTTGTGTGTTGGCGACTGGGGTGCCGATCGGCGTGTTGTCGGGGATATCGTTGCTGGCAGTGCAGTCCCAGAAGCTGACGTCGATGGCGGCTTCGGTCGGGCCATAAAGATTGTGCAGTTGCACGCCGGGTAGCTGGGTGCGGAAGCGCTGTACCAGTTGCCCGGGCAAAGCTTCGCCACTGCACATCACGCGGGTGAGTCCGCTGCAGTGGTGCGGTGCGTCGGTTGCCAGAAAGGCGTCGAGCATCGAAGGCACGAAGTGCAGCGTTGTCACGGCAGCTTCGGCGATGGTTGCGCCGAGGTAAGCCGGATCCTTGTGCCCACCAGGACGCGCCAGCTGCAAACGCGCGCCACTCAACAGCGGCCAAAACAGTTCCCACACCGAAACATCGAAGCTGATCGGCGTTTTTTGCAGCACCACATCGTCTGGGGTGAGCGCATAGGTGTCCTGCATCCACAGCAACCGATTGACCACGCCGCGATGGGTATTCATGGCGCCCTTGGGCGTGCCGGTGGAGCCGGAGGTGTAGATCACGTAGGCCAGGTGGTCGTGTTCTAGCGCTGGCACGTGCGGGGCGGTGGTGGGCTGGTGGTCCCAGGGCCTACTGGGCTGATCCAGCTGATAAACCGCCAATGTTGTCGGCAGTCCTTTGCAGAGCAGCACGCTGTCCGCTACCTCGGTATCAAGCAGCGAGAGGCGGTGCAGCGCGTCGCTAGCCAGTAGCGGCAGGTGTTCGCCCGCGGACGCATCGACAAGCAGGGCGAGCGGTTGGCTGTCTGCGAGCATGTCGGCCAGACGCTGGGCCGGATAGTCCGGATCCAGCGGCACGTAGGCGCCGCCGGCTTTCAAAATCGCGAGCAGCCCGACCACCAACATCGGGCTGCGCTGCGCGCAAATCGCCACGCGTACATCAGGGCCAACCCCGAGTTGGCGCAGATGGTGGGCCAGCTGATTGGCCTGCGCATCCAGCGCGGCATAGTCCAACTGCAGTTGATCCTGGGCCACCGCGATGGCGTACGGGGTGCGCTGGACTTGCTGCTCGATCAGCTCATGCAACAGCGTGCAGGGATAAACGACAGCAGCCGGCTGAAAGTCGACCAACAACTGCTGGCGTTCGTGCGCGTCCAGTAACGCCACGGTGTCCAGTGGCACGGTGCTGTCGGCAGCCATGGCGCGCAGCAAGCTCTGCAGATAGCCGACGATGCGATTGGCAGTCGCGGCATCGAACACGGCAGTGGCATAGCTCAGCGTGCCTTGCACACAGGATTCGGCGGGATTGCCGCTGCGTCGCTGTCCCACTGGCTCATCACCACTGCGCAACTGCAGGGTGAGATCGAAGCGGGCGGCATTGGCGGGAATCTGCAGCCGTTGCGGATCCAGTGCGGCCCATGGATCGTCCGCGATTTTGGGGTGGTCAGCATCTGCACCAGAGACGTGTGGAACCACGCCAGCCACTGCGTCCTGCTCCCAGGCCAACAACGTCTGCACTAACGGTGTATGCGAACTGCTGCGCACTGGTTGTACGGCCTGCACAACCTGCTCGAACGGCACATCCTGATGTGCCTGCGCATCGAGCACTTGCTGGCGCACCTGCGCCAACAGCGCGGCAGTACTCACGCTTGCGGGGGCATCGAAACGGATCGCCAGCGTGTTGACGAAGAAACCGATCAACGGCTCCAGCTCGGCGCGCGTGCGCCCGGCGACCGGGATGCCGACCAGCACGCAGTCCTGGCGGCACAATCGTGACAACAGTGCGCCCCATGCCGCCAGCACAATCATGAGCACGGTGCAGCCATGGCGGCGCGCCAAGGTCTCCAGCGTGTGGCTGAGATCGGCATCGAAGTGGATGGCGACCTCGGCACCGCTGAAATCCTGCTGCGGCGGGCGCGGGCGATCCAGCGGCAGATCGAGCAAGCTGGGGGCGCCTGCAAGCTGACGTTGCCAATAATCGAGTTGCTGCTGCCGGCGCGGCCCTTCCAGCCACTGACGCTGCCAGGCGGCGTAGTCGGGATACTGGATCGGCAGCGGCGGCAGCGGGTCTGGCTGGCCGCGCAGGCAACTTGCATACAGCGCAGACAGCTCATGCAACAACACACCCACCGACCAGCCGTCCGAGGCACTGTGATGCTGGGTGATCAGCAGCGCATGTTCATCGGCCGACAATTGCAGCAGACGGAAACGGATCGGTGCATCGCGATCGAGCTGGAACGGCGTGCTGGCCTCATACGCGATCCAGCATCGTAGTTCGGCGTCTGGATCGAAGTGATTGTTGAGTGCGTGATCTGTAAGCAGTTGCTCGTGCAGCACCAAGGCTTGTTCGGGCGGCAGTAGTTCGACATGCACCTGTTCGCCATGCACTCTCTCTGCTTGGACCTGCTCGGCCAGACACGACGTGGGCAGCAGACAGGCGGATAGCGGAGCGTTTGCGATATCGCCGTTTTCTTGCGGCAAGCGGCGTTGCCTGAAGCAACTGCGCAAGGCTTCGTGCCGCGCAACAAGCGCATGCAGTGGCGCTCGCAGCGCGCCACGATCCAGCGCACCGCGCAGACGCAGGCCCATCGGCATGATGTAAGTGGCGCTAGGGCCTTCCAGTTGATCCAAGAACCATAGCCGCTGCTGTGCGAACGACAGTGGCAACGGCTGGTTGCGCGGCAGGTGCGGGATTGCGCCTAGCGCATCGCCGGCACTGTCCGGTAACGCGATCGCCAGTTCACATAACACCGGATGCGCAAACAGCAGCGCCATCGGCACCTGCCGCATCAGTGCGGTCTGCAGCCGGCCACAGACGCGCATGGCCAGCAACGAATGCCCGCCGAGTGCAAAAAAATGATCGTGCCGGCCAACGTGCGGCAACCCGAGTAGCTCGGCCCACACTGCGGCCAGCAGACACTCGTTTGCGCCTTGCGGCGGCGCATAGCCGGCTGCCGCGACTGCAGCACGATCCGGCGCCGGTAAGGCGCGTCGATCCAGTTTGCCGCTGACAGTCAGCGGTAACCGCTGTAGCCGCACAAATGCCGACGGCAGCATGTGCTCGGGCAGTTTTTGGGCCAGCGCAGCGCGCAAGGTGGCGGGAGTCAGTGCGTCGATATCACTGCCCTTGCTGTCGCTTGGCTGCGGTGTAGCGATGACATACGCCACCAATTGTTTATCCGCCGCACCTTCCTGGGGCGCAACGACCACCGCGTCGGCCACTCCGGCGCACCTGCGTAACGCCGCCTCGATCTCGCCAGGCTCGATACGGAAACCACGCACCTTCAGCTGTTGATCGACACGGCCCAGAAAGTCCAGGCTGCCATCTTCGCGCCACCGCGCCAGATCGCCGCTTCGATACAGCCGGCCACCTGGCAAAAGCGGATCTTCTCCAAAACGCTCGGCGGTCAATGACGACTGATTGAGATAACCACGGGCCACGCCGGGGCCACCGATGTAGATCTCGCCAGGCACACCGATCGGCACAAGCTCGCGCTGGTCATCCAATAGATAGATCCGCGTACCGGCGATCGGGCGCCCAATCGGTACCGAAGCCACCGCTGCCTTGTCGAAGCGATGACAGCTACTGAAGGTGGTCGCCTCGGTCGGACCGTACGCGTTGATCAACTGGCAGTGCGGCAAGGCTTGGTTGACACGCTCGACAGCGGCACGCGACAGCACATCCCCGCCAGCCAGTAACTGGCGCAGGCTGTGCAGCTGGCTCAGGTGCGCAGGATCAAGCAGCTCGAACAGGCCTGCGGTCAGCCATAACGTGGTCACCCGATGCTGCTGCACCTGCGCACAGATCGCATCCAGATCCAGCGCGCCGGGCGGGGCAAGCACCAACTGCGCGCCATTGAGCAACGCCCCCCATAGCTCGAACGTGGACGCATCGAAGGCCAGCGGCGCGGCAAGCAGGAAACGCTGCGAAGCATCGCAATCGACATAGTCGGGCGCACACACCAGGCGCACGACGTTGCGTTGCTCGACCATCACGCCCTTGGGCACGCCGGTGGAGCCAGAGGTGTACAGCACGTAGGCCAGGTGATGCGGCTGCAGCGCTGGCACATCGGGTGCGGTGCCAGGGAAATCGCTCCACGCGGGATTGACCTGATCCAGCCGACATACCGGCAACGTATCGGGCAGCGGCAAACGACGCAGCGCATCTGCAGCGGCGAGCACAGCACATGGACGCGCATCGTCCAGCAACGCACTCAAACGCTGTGAAGGCGCATCGGCATCCAGCGGCAGATACGCACCTCCGGCCTTGAGGATCGCCAGCAAGCCGATCACCAACGCAGGGCCGCGTGCCGCACTGACCGCAACCAGACAGTCCGGGCCAACGCCAAGCGCACACAGATGATGCGCAAGACGATTGGCCTGAAGATCCAGCTCGGCATAACTCAGACGTGTCTCGCCGCACACAAGCGCGGTCGCCTGCGGCGCGCGCGCGGCCTGCTCGGCAAACAACATTGCCATGCCACGTTGCGGAAACCGCGTTTGACTGCAATTGAATGTCTGTAACAAGCGACGGCGTTCGCTCGCTGGCAGGAGCGGCAATAACCCTGCAGGGCTATACTGTGCCTCGCCGCGTTCAAGAGCCGTCAGCAGACATCTCAGACGTGCACCGACACGCAAGGCCTGCCGCCGTGTCGAATGCGAGCTATGCAATCCGCAACGAAATCGCTTGCGTAACTGGCAGATCTGCAATTGCAGCTGCGGTGTCGCGGTTGCACCAACAATCACCGCACTGTCGTTCGTTACACCGATCTCGATCAACGTCGGCCATGCATGTGTAACGTCACCACGTTGCGCCTTTTTCGATTGCGCATCCTCCTGGCCTGCAGTACGGAGTGCACGTTCCTCCAATGCGGCGTGCACCTGTTTGCAGATCGCACTGCAGGTGTCGTGCACGCGTGGATGCAATGTCAGCTGGCGTGTGCGGTCTGAATAGCGCAGCCTGATCTGCAAGGGCACTTGCTCGCAGGTCCGCGCCAGATAGATCGCCATTGCGGCGAGCAGACGTTCCAGTCGCTCGGCCTCTGCCGACCTTGGCAGGGCCTGCCAGCGTGACCAGACAAACGCACTTGCAGTCTCCTCAGGCGAGTACTGCGCCTGCGAAGTGTCAGAGTGGGGGAGCATCAGGTTGCCTTGCTCGATGGCAGGCCGCGATGAAGCCGTGGCGGCGCCGATCACTACTGCTTCGGAGTCAGAAGTCACGTTGAAAACCGCAAAGCACAGCGCTACTGAGGTTGGACACGAGATATCCATCGCAAAACTGAGGAGGTTCGGACGTCCTTGGGTGACGGATGAGTCTCCTTGTGTGCGGCTCACCATAGGCGCGATTCGAGAAGGATTTATTACATTCGCGCGGATTTATTGTTTAGCTGGATAATCTAAATATTATCAATGCACTATTTACTTTGGTTATGAAGTTAATTTAACGAATCGCTTCTTCCGATGCTTTCCAAGCCGATGTGATCCATGTTGCGTCATTCGCTTTGTTGTATGGCAAGCGTCTTACCCCATGTGGATCCGATCGATGTAGGTGTGTGAATTGCATCGCATAAACTTGCAGGTCGTCTCGGATAGAGCAGGCGCTGTTGACGCGGCGCGCCTCGACCGGCCAAACGACAGGCCGGACATTGGATCCCTTGCAGATGCGCCGTCATGGGGCTGCTAGGCTGTAGATGAGGAGCAGATGTGTGAGACATCGATCAGCCCTGCGCGCCTGATCCAGTAGGCAGGCTCGATCTCGCGGAGGTGGGCGTTGCCTGGACATCGCGTCCGACGGTTGCAGGCGCCAGCGCACTGTGGCGCGCTCGATCACTGCTCTTGGCGTCTACGCCAAACAAGGCTACAATGGCGTCCGTTCCAGGGCAGGGATGGCGAAAAACCTGTTGCAACACAATGGGTTGGACGCATGCAACTAGCGTGCAGTTGCTGTCTTGAGACGCACAGGCCCCGTTTGCGGGGCCTTGTTGTTGCAAAGCAGGTGTTGTGGAATGCGATGTTCGGCCTGGTGGTAGAGTGGTTATGCAGCGGACTGCAAATCCGCGTACGCCGGTTCAATTCCGGCCCAGGCCTCCACATCGCACGCTGTTCTAGTTGCATCTAAGTGCAGGTTCGCAAGCGGGTGGCACCGCAGGAAACAGCGAGCTGGTGATGTGAAAGGACTAGCGTAATGATGTGACAAGCTGTACAATTTTGCTCCACGCGGGAATAGCTCAGTTGGTAGAGCGCAACCTTGCCAAGGTTGAGGTCGCGAGTTCGAGTCTCGTTTCCCGCTCCAAATCAGAACGATTGAATCCGACGATTCAGTTGATCACTCAAAAGGGCCTTACGGCCCTTTTTTGTTGGGTCGGATTTGTGCAGGCACTTCGTTCCCGCGCCTGTGGCCCGACGTTCTTCGGCCAGACTCACCAGATTCGATAGGTGATCACCGTTTGCGAATCGACAAAACCGAAACTGATATCGCACAGACGCCCGCTTGGTAGATCCGGGCAGAGCTGCTCGCTGAGCTGAAAACGGACGACTCCCGCAATGGGATCCAGTGCCACCAGGTGCGCACAGGAAAAATCGAAGTAGCGGCCTACTGCTGAAAAACTCGCCTTGAACAGACTCTCCTTGGCAGAGAAGACGATGGTCAGCAACACGTCCAGCGGCACGTTGGTGGACGCGCAGATCGACTGCAGCAACGCCAGCTCCGAGCTATCCACGACAATGCTCAAAAACGCATCGCGTGCGTCAGCACCGACCACGTGCTCCAGATCGATGCCGATACCGCGCCATCTGCCAAGTGGGGCAACCGCCGCCGCGGCCAGGCGATTGGTGTGCGAGATGCTGCCGATCACCTGCGCTGGCCACAGCGGTTCACGCGAGCTGCCGGTGGCGATGTCGGGGTATGTGCCGGCGGCGACCAGTACCTGATGCTGCAAGGCTTGTTGCGCAGCCAGTCGACCGAAGAAATACTCGGCCTGGCGTTTGCGAACGCTACGCGCAATCGTGTCAGGGCAGGCGATGTTGCAGAGACCAAATGCTTCCAGCGAAAACTGCGCAAGTTCGAATGCCATGATCTGCACGATCAAACTGCCGCCGCCCAGGCAGGGCAGGGCGTACTGCCAACGCGCTTGCAATGCCTCGATCGAATCGATGCCTGGATCGCTCGCCGGAGGCGTGTTTCTGCTCAACAGCACGAACTGCATGCCGTCATCGGGCTGGGCGCCTCGCGTGCTGGACATCATCGACGCCTTCAACTTCGTCCGGCTTAACCGTCCGAGCGACATCTGCCAACGTATTCGTGCCAAGCAAGGCTGCGAGCGCGCGACAGATGGAGATGGATGAAGAGTGTGCCCGGGGCGGGAATCGAACCCGCATAGCCTTGCAGCTGAGGGATTTTAAGTCCCTTGCGTCTACCAGTTTCGCCACCCGGGCATTGCGATAGCGTGCCTGATTGCGCGCCGATTGTGAATCTCTGTGCGTATGTCTTGCTGCACTGCCGGCGCCTGTGCGGCCTGCGCTATCCTGCCGCTGTATAGCCGCGCGAAAAACCGCCCGCGCACGATCGAAGGAACCGCATGTCCCGCACCACGCTTCTCGCACCGCTTCAAGCGCGTATCGCCGTCATCGGGCTGGGCTATGTCGGCCTGCCACTGGCGGTTGCCTTTGGCGAGCAGCGCGACACGCTGGGCTTCGACATCGATGCGCAGCGGGTAGCGCAGTTGCGCGATGGCCACGACGCCACGCTGGAACTGGACGACACCGAACTGGCTGCCGCGACCCGGTTGCGCTGCACCGCGAACGCGGCCGACCTGGCCGCGTGCAGCATCTTCATCGTCACGGTGCCGACGCCGATCGACAGCTTCGAGCAACCCGACCTGGAGCCGCTGCGCAGCGCCACCACCTTGATCGCCGCCGTGCTCAAGCCCGGCGACCTGGTGATCTACGAATCCACCGTGTATCCGGGCACCACCGAAGAAGTCTGCGTGCCCTTGCTCGAAGCCGCATCGGGGCTACGTTTTAACGAGGATTTTTTCTGCGGCTACAGCCCCGAACGCGTCAATCCGGGCGACCGCCAGCGGCGTCTGCGCGATATCCACAAGATCACCTCCGGCTCCACCGCAGCAGCTGCCGATGCGGTCGACGCGCTGTACACCAGCATCATCACCGCAGGGACCTGGCGCGCGCCGTCGATACGCGTGGCCGAGGCCGCCAAGGTGGTGGAAAACATCCAGCGCGACGTCAACATCGCACTGGTCAACGAGCTGGCATTGATCTTCGACAAGCTCGGCATCGACACGCTGGATGTGCTGGAAGCGGCCGGGACCAAGTGGAATTTCCTGCCATTCCGGCCCGGCCTGGTCGGCGGCCACTGCATCGGCGTGGATCCGTATTACCTGATGCACAAGTCCGAGAGCGTGGGCTATCACCCGGATCTGATCCACACCGCGCGCCAGGTCAATAACCGTGTCGGCCGGCACGTTGCCGAGCGCGTCTGCGGCATGCTCGCCACGCGCGGCGTGGTGCTCGCGCAGGCGAGGGTGCTGGTGCTGGGCGCAACCTTCAAAGAGAACTGCCCGGATCTACGCAACAGCCGTGCACTGGAACTGGTGCAGCTGCTGCAAGCCGCGGGCGTGCAGGTCGATACCTGTGACCCCTGGGCCGACCCGGCAGAAGCCCTGCAGCATGCCGGCGTGCAGCTGTGCGAGATTGTGGACGAAGGTGCCTACGACGCGGTCGTGCTGGCGGTGGCGCATGCGCAGTACCGCGACTACGACGCCCAGCGCATCGCCGCGCTGGGCAAACCCGGCGCGGTGATTTACGACGTCAAATCGGTCTGGCCGCGCGAAGCGGTCAACGATCGTCTGTAACGCGCCGGTCTTGCTGCTGCAGCCAGTGCACCGCGCCATGTGCCGCACGTAATCCGCTGGCGAAGCAGGCGGTCAGCAGATAGCCGCCGGTCGGCGCTTCCCAATCGAGCATTTCTCCGGCGCAAAACACGCCAGGTTGTGCAAGCGCCATCAGCCCATCGTCCAGCGCTTCCAGCCGCACGCCGCCTGCCGAACTGATCGCCTCGGCAAGCGGGCGCGGCCTGAGCAAGCGCAACGGTAACTGCTTGAGCGTGCGTGCCACCTGCACAGGATCGTCGCCGGCCTGTTTGCCCAGGTGTTCGTACAGCAGCGCCGCCTTGACGCCATCGATGCCGACCTGTCGGCGTAAATGCTCGCTGAAACTCCGTCCCTTGCGCGGCTTGTCCAGTTCGGCGCTCACGCGTTCAAGGGAACGTCCCGGCACCAGATCCAGGCCAAGTTCGGCCACGCCATGCGCATCGATCTGCTCTCGCAAGTCTGCAGCCAACGCATAAATCAGGCTGCCCTCGATTCCGGTGGCGGTGGCAACGCACTCGCCCTGCAGTTCGTGTTGCACGCCATGACGATCATGCCAGTGCGCCACCACCGGCTTGAGCGGCGCACCGGCATGCCGCTGCACAAAATGCGCGCTCCAGTCGATGTCGAAACCGCAGTTGGCCGGCACCAGGGGCGCAACCGCGATGCCGCGTTGCTGCAGTGGCGCTTGCCACAGGCCATCCGAGCCAAGCTGCGGCCAACTGCCGCCACCGAGCGCCAACACCACCGCGTCTGCAACACGCTCGATGTCACCGGTCGGTGTGTCGAAGCGCAACGTACCGTCATCGCTCGACCCAAGCCAGCGATGCTGCACATGAAACGCGACGCCTTGTTCCTTGAGTCTGCGCACCCAGCCACGCAACAACGGAGCCGCCTTGCGATCCATCGGAAACACACGCCCGGAGCTGCCGACATAGGTGTCCACACCCAACCCGCGCGCCCAATCGCGCAACGCCTCCGCATCGAAGTCCCGCAACCAGGCCGCCACCGGTTCCGCACGCTCGCGATAACGCTGCGCAAACAGCGGCATCGGATCCGAATGGGTGAGATTCAAACCGCCCTTGCCGGCAATCAGAAACTTGCGCCCGACCGAGCCCTTGGCCTCGTAAAGGTCCACCGTAAGGCCAGCCGCACACGCCACTTCTGCGGCCATCAAGCCGGCCGGCCCGCCGCCGATCACTGCCAGCCGCCGTTTGTTCACATCCGTCATTGCTCAGGCACTCAGCGTGGCTGCACGCCAAGCAATTCCACATCGAACACCAGCGAGGCGCCAGGCGGAATCACCCCACCCGCACCGTTATCGCCATAACCGTAATCGGGCGGAATCATCAAGGTGCGCTTGCCACCCACGCGCATGCCGTCAACGCCATCGTCCCAGCCGCGGATGACTTGATGGCCGCCCAATACAAACTGGAATGGTTCTGCGCGATCGAGCGAGCTGTCGAACTTTTTGCCGTGCTTGTCGGCGGCCTTTTCGTCGTACAACCAGCCGGTGTAGTGCACGGTGACCATCGCGCCGGGCGTTGCCACTGCGCCGGTGCCGACGGTGCGATCGATCCGCTCGAAGGTAGCAATCGTGCCACCGGACGGCGGCAGGGCCGGCGCACAACTTGCGAGCAACAAGGCGGCACAGAGCGTCAACAGAAGGCGCATGGGATGGTCCATGAAGGAAGGTCGCCATTATCGCATCTGGCTCCGGCTATCATCGCGCCCATGGCCAAGCTACTGCTCAATCTGCGCAATGTTCCCGATGACGAAGCCGACGAGGTGCGGGCGCTGATGCGCGAGAAACTGGTGCAGATCTACGAGACGCGGCCGAGCAATTGGGGCATTTCCGCCGGTGGCATCTGGCTCAGCGACGATGCCGACTACCCGCGCGCCAAGGCGGCGATGGATGCCTATCAGGCCCAACGCGGGGCAGTCGCACGCGCGCAGCGTCAGGAGGCACTGGCATCGGGCACCGCCGAAACCTTCGCTGCGCTGCTGCGCAAGCGTCCGCTGTTCGTGATCGCCACGCTGATCGGCATGCTGGTGGTCGCCTCGCTGGTGCTGCTGCCGTTTCTGCTGTTGCGCGGCTGATCCCATTGCGGCGCCATCGGGCTTAAAATGACCCGATGATCACCAATACCGCCGCCTACCAGTTCGTCGCCGTCCAGGACCCGCAGCAGCTTGCCGACAGCGTGCTTCGCCACGCCGAGCAGCAGGCGCTGAAGGGCTCGGTGCTGGTGGCCGAGGAGGGCATCAATCTGTTTCTGGCGGGCGAGGCCGAGCAGGTCGGCGCGTTCTATGCGTGGTTGCAGAGCGATTCGCGCTTTGCGCAGATGCGCATCAAGTACAGCCTGAGCGCGCAGCAGCCGTTCGCGCGGCTCAAGGTCAAGTACAAGCCGGAGATCATCAGTTTCCGTCGCGACGATGCCTCGCCGCTGCAAGGACGTGCGCCTGCAGTGACGCCAAGCGTGCTGCGCGAATGGATGCGACAAGGGCACGACGATCGCGGTCGCCCGCTGGTGCTGCTGGACACGCGTAATGCGCAGGAAGTGGCATATGGCACGTTCCAGGGTGCGTTGACGTTGCCGATCGACAAGTTCACCGAGTTGCCGGGCGCGTTGGAAGCACATCGCGCTGCGCTGGCGGATGCCACAGTGGTGAGCTTCTGCACCGGCGGCATCCGCTGCGAAAAAGCCGCGCTGTGGATGCAGGCCGATGGCATGGACAACGTGTTGCAGCTCCAAGGCGGGATCCTGGGCTACTTCGAAGAGGTCGGCGGCGAAGGCTATGACGGCCGCTGCTTCGTCTTCGACGAGCGTGTCGCGCTGGATCCCGAACTGCGCCCACTGGTGGATGCCGAGCGCAGCACCGAGGCCGGGGAAATCTGACCGGGCGCGAGTGAATTTCCCGATATTCGCGCACTGCGCGTGTTCGGATCATACAAACACGAGCCAACTTTGCCCCGCATGAGCGTCATGCCTTACCGCGGCGAGAGGCTTTGGTCTCTGACTTGAAAGTAATACGTCGCATCGTGCTTGCCCTGAATTATTCACGGAGATAGGCTGCACCAGCCAGCCGCATAGCGAGGACAACAAGGATGACCATCAGAGTTTTTCTGATCGACGATCATGCACTCGTGCGTACAGGCATGAAGATGATCCTGTCCAAGGAAGTGGACATCGATGTGGTGGGAGAGGCCGAGAGCGGGGAGTCGGCGTTGCCGCAAATCCGCCAGCTCAAGCCCGAGATCGTGTTGTGCGATCTGCATCTGCCCGGCGTCAGCGGTCTGGAAATCACCGAGCGCATCGTCAAGGGCGATTACGGCACCCGCGTGGTCATCGTGTCGGTACTGGAAGATGGCCCTCTGCCCAAGCGTCTGCTCGAAGCCGGTGCATCCGGCTACGTCGGCAAGGGCGGCGATGCGCAGGAACTGCTGCGTGCAGTGCGTGAAGTCGCACTGGGGCGGCGCTATCTCGGCAACACCATCGCGCAGAACCTTGCGCTCTCCAATCTAGAAGGTGGCGGCTCGCCGTTCGATACGTTGTCGCCACGCGAGCTGGAGGTCGCTTTGTTGCTGACGCAGGGCCTGCGCCAGGAAGACATCGCCAAGCGCCTGAACCTCAGTGCCAAGACCATCAATACCCACAAGGCGCGCCTGTTCGAAAAGGTTGGCATCCAGGACAGCATCGCGCTCGCGCGTCTGGCCAACCAATACGGTCTGACCGATCCTGCGCAAACAATGTAGGTCATGCGCTGGTGATTGGTCTCGCTGATGCAGCCCGCCAGATTGCTGCATGGTGAGATGGTGATCGAGTCGGATCTGCGCGGCGAGTGCGGTGTCTCGAATGTAATAGGCGTGATGCATGCAACGTTGATGCACACAAGGTGCTGATCGTTTCAGCACAATGTAATGAGCAGCAGCTCCTGACAAGCGAGATCTCAGAACCCATTGACTCACTGAGCAGCTAACGCGCTTGTGCATCCTCGCAGCCGTCTTATTCGCAACTTGCACGCAAAAACCAAGCGGCCCGAAGGCCGCTTGGTTTGACGCCGACCTTGCCTGATTGGTCAGGCAAGGTCGAAACAGGCGATGCAGCGATCAGTGATCGCTACGTGGCTTGTTGGTGTCGTCTTCCTGCTCTTGAGCTTCAGTCGCAGTCGACGGAGCCACCGGCTTTACAGCTTCCGGGACGACAACCGACGGCTTGTGCTCATCGTCGGCCTGCTTCTGCACGTTCGCAGGAGCTACGGGGGCGACTGCTGCAGGCTGCTCAGGCGCCTTGTACGGTGCCGGCGTTTCAGCAGGCGCCGATGCCGATGCCGATGCCGATGCTGTGGCGTCGGCCGGAGCCAATGCGTCGAGCAGCGTTGTCTGCACCGGTGCGTACGGCTTGCGTGCCTGAGTCACTGGAGCAGCGTCGGCAGCCGGAGTGCTCTGCGGCACCGTCGTGGTGGAAGTCACTGCGACATCCACAGCCGGGCTTGCAGCGCTGGACGGCTCTGCTTGCGATGGCTTGACGGTGACCACCTCTGCCTGGGCAGCCGGGACGCTCGAAGGCGCAGGTGCCGCTTGCGTGTGCACTGGAGCAGCAGCCGGAGCTGTCTCGGCTTTCACCGACTCCGCTTGCACTGGTGCCGGGGCCACGACTGGTGCAGCGGGTTCCGGGCTGACCGCAGCGGGTGCTGCAACATCAGTCGATGCCGACGACACCTGCCTCTGCTGCTTAACCGACTCCGGCGCAGTCGCCGACGTCGTCGTAGCGGCACGCTCGACAGGCGCAGCTGCAGGAGCAGGCGTCACGACCGCGGCAGGAGTTGCAACCGGGGCCGAGGTGGCAGCCGGCGTCGAGGCGGCGACCGAAGCCGGAGCCACAACTGGAGCCGGAGTAGCAACCGACGTCTGCACGGGCGTCGGAGCTGCAAACGGAGCCGCCGTAGCCTGCCGTTCGAAGGACGGCGTGGCATTGGAAACCGGCGCAGTGGTCGACGTGGTGTCGGCCGCTACCTGGCTTTCCGAACGCTCCTTCGGCACTGGACGCGGCTTCACTGCTGCTGGAGTGCTGGACTCCGGCTTGGCGCGTACAGCTGCTGCAGGCGCGGCTTCATCGTCGAAGTCGAACTCCGGCTGGCCGGCGCGCGGTGCAGCGGAGGCATGCGTCTGTGTGCCGGCTTCGTCGCCTTCGTTCTCGTTGTCGCCATCGAGATCGCCTTCGGCATCGCCGTCCAGATCGTCGGTTTCCAGGCCATCGGCGCCGATACCACCTTCACCATTTGCGCCAGCGCCACGACGACGACGACGGCCGCCACGACGGCCACGACGACGACGGCTGCCGCCTTCGCCATTGGTCGAATCATCGCCTGCTGCATCCGGTGCCTGCCCGTCTGCACTGGCGTCAGTGCCACGGTCGGCATGCGCTTCGGTCACGATCACATCGACCGGGTGTGCCGGGCTGGCTTCATTGGCGGGAACGTGCGTCGTCGCCGGCGCGGTGGTTTCGGCGATTGCCGAAACCACGCCGGCACTCGTCGCGGTTGCGGCAGTTGCGGTCAGCGTCTGTGCGGAAGCGGTGCCTTCGTCCTGACGGGCGGGGCGCTGCTGCCTCTCGGACGGTGCGCTGTCCTGCTGTGCAGATGCACGCGGGGGACGCGGAGCCTGATTCTGCGGCTTCTGCTTTTGCTGCTGCTGGCCCTGCTGCGGTTGCTTGGGTGCCTGCGGTTCGTTGCGCGGCGGCTTGGCGACCTGCACCTGCTGCTGCGCCTGACCACCATTCTGCGGGTTCTGTGCGCTCTGGCCATTGGCAGGCTGGCGACGCTCCTTGTTGGCACCGTTGCCATTGCCGCCGTTACCGCCATTGCCACGCTGCTGATTGCCGCCGTTACGCGCTTCACCACGGCCATCGCGGCGCTGACCACCACGATCGCCACGATCATTGCGGTTGCCACGGGCTGGATCGTTCTGGCGCGGACGCTGGGTCGACTCGGGGACCGGAGCCACTGGCTCGACGCCACCGAAGATCCGCTTCAGCCAACCGACCACGCCGGTGACCGGCGCAGGAAGTGGCAGTGCGACGACCGGAGCCGGAGCAGGTGCTGCAGCGACCTGGGCAGGGGCCTCCTCACGCACCGGAGCCGGCTGGCTCGGCTTGATCGAGGTCACTGCAGGCGCTGCCGGAATGTTCAACTGCGCCTTGGTCAGCGCATGCACCGGCAACTTGCGCGGGGTGCCGCGCTGATAGCTGGGCTTGCCGCTGTCTTCGCCCAGCTCGTTCTCGCGCAGGCGCGTGACTTCGTAATGCGGGGTGTGCAGCTGCTCGTCGGCAACGATGATGATCGGTGAGGCGTGGCGATTTTCGATCTCGCGCAGCGCGCTGCGCTTTTCATTGAGCAGGTAGTTGGCGATCTCCACCGGGGCCTGCACCAGCACCTGTCCGGTGTTCTCCTTCATCGCGTGCTCTTCGGCCACGCGGATGATCGACAGCGACAACGACTCGACGCTGCGCATGCGGCCATGACCGTCGCAACGCGGGCACACGATCTGGCTGGATTCGCCCAGGCTCGGACGCAGGCGCTGGCGGCTCATTTCCATCAGGCCGAAGCGCGAGATACGGCCCAGCTGCACGCGCGCACGGTCGTACTTGAGCGCGTTCTGCAGCTTGTTTTCGACTTCGCGCTGGTGCTTGGTCGAAGCCATGTCGATGAAGTCGATCACCACCAGGCCGCCAAGGTCGCGCAGGCGCAACTGGCGGGCCACTTCTTCGGCCGCTTCCAGATTGGTCTGGAACGCGGTCTCTTCGATGTCGCTGCCCTTGGTGGCGCGCGAGGAGTTCACGTCGACCGCCGTCAGCGCTTCGGTCTGGTCGACCACGATCGAGCCGCCCGAGGGCAACCGCACGTTGCGCTCGTAGGCGCCTTCGATCTGCGATTCGATCTGGAAGCGGTTGAACAGCGGAATGTCGTCGGTGTAGTGCTTGAGCTTGCGCAGGCTCTGCGGCATCACCTGCTGCATGAATTCCTGGGCGTCGGCGTACAGCTCCGGCGTATCGACCAGGATTTCGCCGATGTCGGCGCGCAGGTAGTCGCGCAGGGCGCGGATGATCAGGCGCGATTCCTGGTAGATCAGGAACGCGGCCGGCTTGCTCAGCGCCGCCTCGGCAATCGCCTTCCAGGTCTGCAGCAGGTAATCCAGATCCCACTGCAGCTCTTCGGCGTCACGGCCGACACCGGCGGTGCGGATGATCACGCCCATGTCGTCGGGGATATCGAGCTTGTCCAGCGCTTCCTTCAGCGCGGCACGGTCTTCGCCTTCGATCCGGCGCGAGACGCCACCGGCGCTCGGCGAATTGGGCATCAGCACCATGTAGCGGCCGGCCAGCGAGATGAACGTGGTCAGGGCAGCGCCCTTGTTGCCGCGCTCTTCCTTGTCGACCTGCACCACGATTTCCTGGCCTTCGCGCAACAGCTCGCGAATGGTCGACTTGTTGTGGTCGACGCCAGCCTGGAAGTAATCGCGGGAGATTTCCTTCAACGGCAGGAAGCCATGGCGCTCGGCGCCATAGTCCACGAACGCCGCTTCCAGCGAGGGCTCGAGCCGGGTGATACGGCCCTTGTAGATGTTGGACTTCTTTTGTTCCTTGGACGGCTGTTCGATGTCGATGTCGTACAGGGTCTGGCCGTCCACAATCGCCACGCGCAGCTCTTCGGCCTGCGTTGCGTTGATCAGCATTCGCTTCATTGTTGCGTTCCTCACGCGCTCTACCGCGCGGAACGCCGTGACGTTTCGCCTCTGGAACAGCTTGTCGGCCCTTCGCGCAACGCGCGGACAGGCCTGACCAGGGTTTCCAGCGCTGCAACACCACGGCAGGCCGCGGGAGCGCTTGTCTTTAAGTTTTATAGGTGTTTCAGGGCCGGCAGCCGCGTCCGGACAAACCGGGGCAGCGCACGGGACATGTTCAGCGCGACGGTCAAAAACCGACGGCGATGGCCGGGCAGGCCGGTGAGCCGCTAACATGGCCGCCCCGGGGGCGGTGGTCGCGCACTGTGCCGGAATCATCGGAAGTCAGGCTTCTGGCCAATCAACTTCCAACGAAATCAAACCCTTATCTCGCTCGCCGAGTGTAACAGAATAAAGAGCCAGATGACCGACCCCCAGTCCCCCCAGCCGCCAGCCGACCGTGTAGGCGTGCGCATTCTCAAAGTCCCGGAAGACCGCGCCGGGCAACGGCTGGACAATTTCCTGCTCGGCCAGCTAAAGGGTGCGCCGCGCAGCCTGATCTACAAGCTAGTGCGCAGCGGTCAGGTGCGGGTGAACGGCGGCCGCGCCAAGGCCGAGCGCAAGCTCGAGGGTGGGGAAGAAGTGCGCATCCCGCCGGTGCGCGTCAGCGAGGAGGGCGACAAGGCAGCGCCGCCGTCTTCGTTCATGGCCCGGCTGGAGGCGGCGATCGTTTTCGAGGATGCGCGCCTGCTGGCGCTCAACAAGCCGTCGGGCGTGGCCAGCCATGGCGGCAGCGGGATCAGCTTCGGCGCCATCGAAACCTTGCGCGCGTTGCGCCCAAACCAGACCCTGGAGCTGGTGCACCGGCTCGATCGCGACACCTCCGGCTTGCTGATCGTGGCCAAGAAGCGTTCGGCGCTGACCGAGATGCAGGCGCTGATGCGCGAGGACGACCGCGTCCAGGGCCGCGGTATCACCAAGCGCTACCTGACCCTGTTGGTCGGGCGGATGCCGGACGGGGTGATGACGGTGGATGCGCCGTTGCATATCGGCCTGCGCCAGGGTGGCGAGCGGCATGTGCAGGTGAACGCGATCGGCAAGCCCTCATTGAGCCACTTCAAGCTGCTGGAACGACGCGGCGGGCATTCGTATTGCGAAGTCCGCATCGAAACCGGCCGCACCCACCAGATTCGCGTGCATGCCCAGCATCTGGGGCATCCGGTGGCCGGCGACGACAAGTACGGCGAGGCGGAGGTCAACAAGCGCCTGCGCGACCAGCTCGGCCTCAAGCGGCTGTTTCTGCACGCGGCGTCGCTGGAGTTCGCACTGGATGCCGGCAAGGCGCCGTATGTACTGAATGCACCGCTGGCACCGGAGCTGGCCGACGCGCTGGACCGTCTGGGTCGCTGAACGCAGTCACCGCAGGCCACGTCAGCCCACCGCTCTGGCTGGCGCGCGGGTGATGTTCGCCATGTTGCCGCAGTCAGTGCTTCGATGTGCGCGCGACAACGACGAGCGCATCGAAGGTGCGGCGTTCGGAGATCTGCGAACTCGTTGGACTAGTCGCGCACCCGTGAGCGAATGGGCTCAGGGGAGTGGCGAGCGCGCTCCCCCTCACGGCGTCGCAAAGCGGAACAGCACCAGGCTGATCGCCAAGGTGCCCATGCCGGCCACCAGGCCGTAGACGGTCTCATGGCCTTTCGCGTAGCGCTTGGCAGCGGGCAATAATTCATCCAGCGCCAGAAACACCATTACGCCAGAAATCAAGCCGAAGACGGTGCCGAACACCGCCTCGGACAGCACATTGGACAAGGCCAGATAGCCGATGCCGGCACCGATCGGCTCGGCCAATCCGCTCAGCAGGCTGGCGCCGAAGGCATAGCACTTGTTGCGCGTGGCGAAATACACCGGCACTGCGATCGCGATGCCTTCGGGAATGTTGTGGATGGCGATGGCGAACGCCAGCGGCATGCCGACTGCCGGGCTTTCCAGCGTCGCAAAAAACGTTGCCAGACCTTCGGGGAAATTGTGCGCGGTGATCGCAATGGCAGTCATCAAGCCGACCCGACGGATGTAGGCGCGGTTGTCGTCGCGAAACAGTGGATCGTCGCTGGACAGGCTCTGGTGCGGGTTGGGCACCAGGCGGTCGATCACCATGATCAGCAGCATGCCAGCCAAAAACGCCAAGGTGCCGAAGGTGAACCCAAGCTTGTCGTTGTAAGCGTTGGAGAACGAGGCGATCGACTTGTTGAGGATTTCCGATAGCGACACGTACACCATCGCGCCGCCAGCGAAGGCCAGCCCGAATGCCAGCAGGCGCGGGTTGGGCTTCTTGGAGAACACCACCATGAGGCTGCCGAGCCCGGTGGCAAGCCCGGCGGCCAGGGTGACCGCAAACGCAGTCCAGACGTTCTGTGATGACACTTCGAGCATGTGACGCGACGACCTCGTGGAATGGAACGCACTTCTGCGGGGAGCGTGGCGATTGCTGCGCGATAGGCGCACGGCCACCCTCGATTGCAGGATGGTCATGCCTGGATGACGAACGTGTGGTGCCTGGTGCGATGGGCAGAACGATGACGTGGCAAACAAATGAATGCGTTTGCTGCTGGAAACGGACATGCGCCATTCGCCTGTCCGTTTCCCCATCGTCGCCTGTCTGGCGACGCGCTACCTGCGAGATTCCATCAACGCTCAGCCGCCGCGACGTGCACGCTCTTCGATGGCGAAGCATTCGTCCGGACGCGGCACCGGCGGCTTGAACGCGACCGGCACCTGGATCGTCTGCGGCACCGGCTGCCCGTTGCGGGTGGCAGGCTTGAACTTCCATTCGCGCACGCGCGTTTGCGCGGCCTCGTCCAGCACCGGTTGACCGCTGCTTTGCGCCAGCGACACGTCGGTGGGGGTGCCTTCGGTACCGATCACGACTCTGAGCACGGAGGTTCCGCCGACACCGGCGCAGGCGAGTTGCGGCGAGTATTCCGGCGGCGGCGTCTTCAAGGCGGCCAGCTCGGTCGGTGCAACCGCTGGCGCGGACGCCTGCTGGGACGACTTGCCACACCCGCTGATGCCGACGGCAACGAGTAGGCAGGCGAGGGCGGTGCGGTAACGGGTCATGCAGTGGCTCCCTGATCGTAGAGCTGCGCAGCCTTGGCCGCGCAGATGAAGTCGTTCTCGCTCAGCCCGCCGACGTCGTGGGTGGAATAGCGCACCACCACGCGGTCGTAATGCACGCCCAGATCGGGGTGATGGTCCTCGCGGTGGGCAATCCAGGCCAGCGCGTTCACGAAGGCGAGGGTGCGGTAATAGTCGGCAAAGCGGAACGTGCGGGTGATCGCCGTGCCCGCTTCGGCCAGCTCCCAGCCCGGGACCTGCGGGAACAGCTCGGCCAGGCGGGCTTCGCTGAGCTTGTGGTCGCTGCCTTTGCGCGGGAGGCAATGGGCCTGCTCCAGGGGAATCAGATCGGTCATAACGGTCTCGCAGGGGTGGCGGACAGCGCGCCCCGCGGGATCACGGTGTTCCATGAGCGCGGGCGCATTGAGCGGTAGAATAACCCGCATGATCCAGATATCCGACAAAGCCCAGACCTATTTCCGCAAGCTCATCGAACGTGAGGGCGTGCCCGGCATGGGCGTGCGCCTGAGCGCGGTGGATGCGGGTACCCCGCGCGCCGACGCCCGCCTCGAGTTCGCCGAACCGGCCGATCTCAGCGGCGACGAATGGGCGATCGACTGCGACGGCTTCACCTTATATATCGTCGCCGCCAGCGTGCCATGGGTGGATGGCGCCGAGATCGACTACGTCACCCAGTCCACCGGCAACCAGCAGCTCACCATCAAGGCGCCCAAGATCAAGGGCGAAGCGCCGGCTGATTCGGCATCGATGGTGGAGCGTGTGCGCTGGGTGGTGGAGAACGAGATCAACCCGCAACTGGCCTCGCACGGCGGCCGCGTGGCAGTGCAGGAGGTCTCGGCTGATGGTGTGGTGCTGCTGCGCTTCGGCGGCGGTTGCCACGGTTGCGGCATGGCCGATGTGACCTTGAAGCAGGGCATCGAGAAGACCTTGATGGGACGCGTGCCCGGCGTGATTGCGGTGCGCGACGCGACCGACCACGCCACCGGCGACGCGCCGTATATCCCGCGCGACAGCGCGGCCTGATTCCGCACCACCGGTGACAACGGCCGCCGATCTGCTGCAGGCACTGCGCGCGCGCATGCCGAGCAAGCTCATTCTGGATCGGCGCACCGGCCTGCCTTACGGCTGGGCAACCTGGATGCGCAACCGCGACAGCGTGGTTGCGCCGTTCGATCGCGGCCAGGTGACCGATGTACTGCTGGCGCGGCCAGCGTTACCGCACAGCATGCGGACTGCGGCGCTGCTGTCGCCATTCCAGGCGTTTCGCAGCCTGTGGTGGCAACACTGGGAACCGCGCCGGAAAGACGAACGCCCGCTGCACTGGCGGGCGTTGCTCGGCAGTTTTCTGATCCACCTCGGTTTCATCGCCTTGCTGATCTGGGTGGTCAGCGTGCGCTGGGCGCCGGATGAAACCGAACAAGGCGACGAATCGCGCGTGCGCATGAGCTTTATCGGCGAAGGCGCGGCGGAGCAGGGCGGTGGTGAAGGGGAGCCGGGTGCGCAGGCGGCCCCGGGTGAAGCGTCTACAGCGCCGCAGGCGAATGCGCCTGCGGCGAGTGGTAATCCCACTGCGTCGGCAACGCCGCCGCCACAGCCAACGCAGGCCACCGCCGGTTCCGTTGACAGTTCAAGCGTTGCCGAGGCGCAGCAGGTCGCGCCCGAACCCGTGGCTGCCGTCAGCAAGCCAACGACGCCGGATGTGCCGCAGGTGAGGGTGCAGGTGTCGCCGGTGACGATTGAATCGCCTCTGCAAGTCACCGAAACGCCAGTAGCCACCAACGACTTCGTCGTGCCGCCACCGCCTACGATCGCGGTGGCTCCGCGCCCGATCGAGGCTGCAGCGCCTCAGATACAGGTGCGTCAGCGTGAGATTCAGACGGTGACCGAACAGCCGCAATTGCGTGAGTTGCAACGTCCTGCCACCAACGTTGCGGTGCGACCTGCCACTGCGCCAGCGGTTCGAGAGCGCGAAATCGTCGTGCCGGATCGACCTCAGGTCGTTGCGCCAGTCGTGCGCAGTCGCGAGCTCACGCCGACGGTTCGCATGCCGGAAATAGCGGTTCGAACGGCGGAGTTGCCGAGCGTGCCGGATCCGGCGCCGCAGCTTCAGCCGGCAGTTACGGCGCCTGCCCAATCGACCCCGACCATACCGTCGCCGACAACATCGGCCGCTAACGCTGCGGCGCAGCCGACGCCTTCCACTGCGCCATCCACACCATCGCAAGCGACCCAATCGCGATCCGAACAATCCACCAGCGCAGCAGCGGCATCTTCATCCAGCAAACCTGCAACCAATAGCAGCGCCGGTCCGCAGCCGGCAGACCGCAGCGGCGGCTGGGATGTGGCAACCAAGGCCGACGACTGGAGCAAATCCGACCGCAACCGTGAGGGGAAAACGACCGGCGCCAATGGCCAACGCGACGGCATGTTCTACGCCGATGGCAGCGTCCGCGTTGCCGCCGAAACCGGTGATACAGGCAACAGCGCGGGCAGACGCGGGCCGCCAGGCAGCGACACCGATACCTGGAGCCGCGACCAGATCGCCCAGGGCGGCACCTGGCTGAAACGTCCGCCATACGGCTACACGCCGACCTCGCTCGACAAGTACTGGATGCCGAACCAATCGCTGCTGCAGGAATGGGTGCGCCGCGGCCTGAAGAAGATCGAGATCCCGATCCCGGGAACGACCACCAAGATCAGCTGCGTGGTGTCGCTGTTGCAGTTCGGCGGCGGCTGCGGCCTGAGCGACCCGAATCTCAACGAACAGCCGGCAACAGCCAGACCGCCGCCGGATGTGCCTTTCAAGCGGGAGTTGCAGGAGGACAACGGGGCTGTGAGGTAGAAGGTCAGCTGGGCATTTCCTGACATAATATACAGAATATGCGCGGTCAATCTGCGCAAGCTGTTGAATATCAAAGCTTTTCGTCCGACCCGTCGCCGGCATCATGCCGATGGCCAGGACCATCGCCCCGATCACCGTAGTGACCGGGGACAGTCTGTCCCAGACTGCACTCCACATGCGGTGTTCCTCAGGCGAGCTTTCTTGCTCTGCCAGCACCTGCACAGCTAGCGCCGGATCTGCTTGCGCCAGGTCGATGATCTTTGCCAGTTCCGTCTGCGAGATTCTCGCGCCGTTACGCCAGCGCGAAACTGCCATGCGGCTTAGGCCAAGTTCCTGCGAAAGCGAATAGTCGCTATCGCGTGGACATGCCTTTCTCGCTTTGTCAAGCAATTTATTTAGCGTGGTCATGTAACGTTCTGATTGACAGTTGTGTATCAGCTGAGTTTACATGCCTACCGTTGTAACCGGATTGGTTACAACCCCTCCCCCCCGGTACCCCCCGGGGGCCGAGGGTCAGGGTAGGGTAGCGGCCGCTCTAGCGACTGGCCTCGAAGCGACAGCAACAGGGGACATTTCGTGACGCATCATTTAATTCTAGCCATCTTGCTTTGCCTGATCGCGTGCGCATACCTGCGCGCCGTGTTCGCGTCGATCGCCTATCGCCGCCAGGCTCGATTCAACCGCGTTGACTCCGACTACCGCGCCGCCAGCCTGGTTGCCAACGCCAAGCGGGACGCCCGCATTCTTCGCCAGCGCGAAGAAGACCGCATTGCTGCTGCTGACTATCTCGATCCCTACACCGTTGTCGCCGAGCTGCGTGCGGAACGTCTGAGCGACGCCACGATGTGTGAAGCGGAGTGGTGCGCATGAAGGATCTCGCCTTAATGGTGCTTGCTGCATGGGCATTTGCTGCATTCGTATCCCTTTTCATCATGGGCTTCTACTTCCTTGCTGCTCCCTGGTCCTGGATCTGTGCCCTTTTTCTGTTCGTGACTCCTGTCGGGGTGCTTGCCTACTTCGTGAGTGAAGGCCTGTGACGCTGCTGGTCGCTCTCTGCGTACCCTTTTCACCGGCGCAGCTGTGCAATCGTCCGGCTCACCCGGTTGGCCCGAGCAGTAACACGGGCCAAAAGTCTCAGACCCTCGAAGGGCTATCGAAGCCGATCATCGACTTCTGCACTTTGGTCTTTGACACCGATAAGGCGGTCAATTTCTTCAAGCGCATGAACGCGCAGCAGATGGTCGCCTACGTCTTCGGCACGTCGGGCAGCATCGTCGCGGGTCCCCTGCAGGAGCGGCTCTGGAACTTCAACTACCAGCGCAGCGCCATGCTGATCGACGAGACTTCCAGCGTTTGCGGCCGCATTGGTGTCGCAGACACGGGCGAGGTCTGTATCAGCCTGACAGGGCAGGGATGCAGCCAGGTCCCCAGCTGGCCGTATGCCGAGCGCATCGCACAGGATCTGGGCGCACACCTGACACGCGTCGATATCGCCATCGATGACCATACCGGCAAGTGGTTCGATGTTCAGCAGTTCCGCGACGCCTACCACGATGGTGCCTTCACCATGAACGGCCGGCCTCCGCATGCTAAGTCGATCAGCGACGAAGGCACCAATAAGGGTTGTTCGTTCTACATCGGCCAGAAGGGCCACAAAGAGCTGTGCATCTACGAGAAGGGCAAGCAGCTGGGCGACCCTGAGAGCGAGTGGACACGTTGCGAGCTGCGTCTGTACGCCAAGCGCATCGATCTGCCGCTAGGCGCGTTGGTCGATCCGGGCAAGTACTTCGCCAGCGCCTACACCGTCCTCGCTGACCTGGTCATTGGTGAGTTGACCAGGCTGGAATTGAAAGAGCGCATGGTCAATCCGTCCGTCAAGGCCATGATCGATTTCATCGACACCCAGGCCGGTAGCGCTCTGCGTGTGCTCTGGAATGCGCTCAACACCCGTAGCCACGAATACGCCGTGTCGGTCCTCGATCGCTATCTCACGCATGACGGTGTGCCTGGTCGCTTCAAGAACCTGCAACAGCTCGATCTAGAGATACGGATCTCCAACCAGTTGGATGAGCTGTTCCCTGATTGCGCTGACTGAAAAATTCGCTGCACGTCGTTATGGCCACCGACGTGGGTAACAGCAAATGTGGTCAGAAGAATCACCCGGATCGTCGGGATCAATCAAACCTAAAAAGGGTTACACCATGAGCGGAATCAAGGTCACCGTGTTGAATAGCGAAGTCGATGAGCGTGGCGGCACTTTCGAAGATGAGAAGGGCAAGGAGCGTAGCTACACCACGCGCAAGCAGAAATGCCGCCTTGAGGTCGACGGCTTCGTGTACCCCTACGAGGCACGCCTCGAAGACGGCCAGAAGGCCTTTGCACCTGGCGAGTATGAGCTTGATGTCGCCGGCATGCTGCAGGTTAACAAGGGCAACATCGCCTTGGGCAAGTTCGCGAAGCTCAAGCCGCGCGCTTCCACACCTGCACGCGCGACTGCATAACAGATGGCCGATACCGACCCGGTAGTGCACACACAGACCCTAGTACTCACGTGCAAGGTCGATGACTTCGATGCATCTACTGGTCAGTGCTCGGCCCCGTTCTATAGCCATCCGCCCACGCTGTTTCCGTATCTCAGCGCAACGGATGGCCTGCAAATTGCGTTCGCCATCGTGGGGACGTGGACTGTCGGCTTGGTCGCGCGGCTGATCATTCGGACAACACAGCTGGAAAGCCGCAACAACTCGTATTAACCACTCACTCGTATTAACCACTCACCTGAGAGAGTCACCATGAACATCGCACTGCGTAATGCCCGCACCAACGTCGTTTCCTTCGCCACCAAGACCCGCACCAAGGCCGTCGCTGCGGTCGCCTCCGTCGCTGCCCTGGCATCGCCTGCTGCGTTCGCCCAGGTCGCCAGCGAAATCGGCGGCACCGCTCAGGCCGAGTTGACCGGCGCACAGACCATCATCGTCGGCCTGCTCGGCACCCTGGTTCTGATCGCCATCGGCTTCGTGGTCTACAGCCTGATCAAGCGCGCCAAGTAATCGCGCCTGTCCGTTTTGAACGGGGCAGGGTGATCCTGCCCCTTTTTTTTGGGGGAAATAGCATGCTCGGATACATCATCATCGTTGGCGTTCTCGGCGCTGTGTGGCTCGCCTACGAGGGCGTGTGATGCGCTGGCTTGCACGTGTGTTTGCATCTGCCATTGCTCGACGTGTCGCCTACGTCATCGTGGCGCTTGTGTTTTCTGCGCTAGGCGTCAGCAATGCACGCGCTGCATGCTCACCTTCGAAGGATGTTTCGTTCGATACGTGTCCAAGCGAAGCATCCGCTAAGGCAGCTGCTACAGCTGCCTACAACGAGTGGGCCGCCACCATTACTGGCGGTCAAGAGCATTCCATGTGTTCAATTGCGCGGTGGCCTGACGCTACGTCGAATGAAATTCGTGTTCAAGCAAGCTTCAATGGCTGGGGCTGCGGAGCGGGTGGCGTGTGGTATCGCAGCTTTCCCAAAAACGTCGATGAGTGCGGTTCCAAACCTGATTACAACGGTCCATTTCCTGGCGCTGCTGGTGCTCCCAAGAGTGGGTCAGTTCAGTGCAGTTCCGGCTGTATGCAGGTCTGGACACCAAACGCCGACAACACGTGGAACGGCACGTATGGCCTTAATGCAGCTTGCGACATGGACGACAACACTCCGGATCAGTGCAAGAACATGGCGTTGACCAACGGTTGGCACTACAACAACCACACCAAGATGTGTGAACCCGATACCGAAGAGTGTCCCGAAGGCAAGCAGCACAATGCTAAGGGTGAGTGCGAGGAACAGGCCTGTCCGAAGGGTATGACCCTTACTCAGTTCGGCACCTGCGAAAACGATAAAAATGAGTGCCCTGCAGGCGAAGTCAAGTCTCCTGAGGGCGCTTGCCTGCCCGGTGATGGTCAGTGCGCGCAGGGTGAAGCCAAGGGCAAAGACGGCACCTGTAAGCGCGACTCAAATGGCGATGGCAAGCCAGATGACGAAGAAGAGGACGGCACCGCAAAAGAGACATTTTCCGGTGGTGATTCCTGTGAGTTCCCGCCGTCTTGCAGTGGCAGTCTCATCATGTGCGGCCAAGCGCGTATCCAGTGGCGTATCGATTGCAATACCCGGCGTAATGTCAACATCCAGGGCGGATCCTGTTCCTCCGCACCCGTCTGTGTTGGCAAGGACTGCAAGGCCATGGAGTACTCCCAGTTATTGATGCAATGGCGTACTGCATGCGCTGCCGAAAAGCAGGCAGGCAAGGACGGTGCATCTGGCGAGTCTGGTCAACCTGCGTGGACCAAAGTCACTGGCGATGGCACTGCCGGTGCCGGCGAAGACCCTGAGAAACCGCATCGCACCGTGGCGCTCGGCGTCGGCATGCTTGACAGCGGTGGTTTTCTCGGTGGTGGTGGCGCTTGCCCCAAATTCGGCTCTGTCAGCCTTGGTAAATACGGCTCCGTCGATCTCGATCAGTGGGACTGGATCTGTCGCTTCTTCGCTGCTGTGCGCGTGGTCTTTATCGCGCTCGGATCGTTTATTGCGTTCACCATCCTCGGCGGGAAATCTATCTTCTAATGGACGCCATTCTTAGCAAATTCACCGGCCTGCTGATCACCGCCCTCAAGCTCGGTGCAGCCGGCATTGTCGGCCGCATCATGGCTGGCATCGGGTTGACCTGGGTCAATTTCACCTACTCCATGCCAGCGGTGAAACAGTGGATCGCTGACAAGTTCACCGGCATGCCTGACAACGTGCTCACCATCCTCTCTGCCTCAGGAATTGATGTCTTCATGACACTGATCATCAGCGCCATCGTCGCTCGCGTTGGCATGCGCACATTCGTTACCTCCGTGGCCGCACTTGAAGGCATGATCGGCAAGGAGCAGGGCGCATGATCTACCAATTCACCGGACAGCCTGGGCACGGCAAGTCGCTCCACGCTCTCGACTTGGCGCTCAAATTCAAGGATGAGGGCAGGGTGGTCTATGCCGGCAATATCCGGCAGCTTGACTATCAGAAATGCGGCCTCATGCCCATCACGCCGGATCAGTTCAAGGACTGGCCTTCGTTCTTGCCTGACGGCGCCGTGTGCCTCATCGATGAGTGCTATGAGCACGACATGCTGCCCAAGCGTGGCCCAGGCACAAAGACGCCGCATTGGGTCGAGCAGCTCGCCAAGCATCGTCATCGCGGGTTGGATTTCATCTTCGTGTGTCAGTCGCCTGCAAAGCAGATGGACAGCTTTGTGCATGACCTGATCGAGACGCATACCCACGTGCGTCGCCGGTTTGGCATGAATTTCGTGCACCTGCGCATCTTCGACCGCTACGAGTCGCGCCCCGAGAAAGCGCACCCGCTCATGCTCAAGCGCGTGCGGCTTCCGAAGCGCCCCATGGGCATGTATCAGTCCACCGAGCTGGACACCACTAAGCGCGGCGTCCCCTGGTACTACTACGCTGCCGGCGTGCTGCTCGTCCTGATCATTGGCGGTGTCGTCTTCGTGGCAAATCGCATACACAATCAGCTTGACGGGGATCGCCTCAAGGAAGCGGCCAAGGCAACGCCAGGGAGTGACGGAGCGGCAGCGACGGCGCGCCCTGGCGGTGGATTGGTCGGATCGCAACGCAACCTCGGAACGCGCAATGAGTATGCGAGGTTGCACGAACCCCGATTCGGCTCAATGCCCTGGACCGCACCTGCCTACGATCAGCGCGAAGTCACCGCCGACCCCGAGCTCTACTGCATGTCCTCCCTCGCTGGACGAGATGCCTCTGGACACCTGCAGGAGGCGTCCTGCAGCTGCTTCACCGAGCAGGGCACGCGCTATGAGCTCGATCAGCCGCAGTGTCGCACTGTCGCCCGCCACGGGGCGCCGTACAACCCGTATGGCCGCAGGGGGCAGGTTGCCCAGCAACAGCAGCAGCAGCCCGCCCAGACCGATCTACGCGCCACCACCCATGCCAACCCCAGCGCAGTGTTCGGCAAGGCCACACGCACCCAGGGCACATTCCCCGAGTCGCCCCAGGCCAAGGGCGGCACCTACACCGGGCCTACCACCCTAGAAATGTAATTTCCTGACGCGTCATATAACCAATTGCCATTAGACTTTTATGACGCGTCAGATTAATATAAATCCATCAACTCAAGGGGCAGGGCATGGACACCAAAGAGATTCTCGTCGCTATACAGATCGCAGTGCTCGTCGCCTTCGCCCTGTTCCGCTGGTCTGCTGCCGCCCGCCGCGAAGCGAAGAAGAAGGCTTAATCTGATGCGTGATGAAAAAGACCCCGGCACCATCGAAATGCAACTGCCCAAGCGTCGTGGCCGCCCACCTGCCAACGGCGTTGCAGCGCAGACCGCCGCCGACCACAGCAGGGCATATCGGCAGCGGCGCAAGTCAGTGGTCAACAACTACAAGCGCGGTGAAGTGTTGACCGATATGCAGTTGCTCGACCGTCTGCGTCAGGCCATCACCAGCGGCAATGCCCAGCTCGCTGGCATCTATGCCCGCGACATTCAGGACCGCTACCCCTACGATATCTGACTCGTCAGATAAATAATTTCATGACGCATCACGAAAAGGTCTACTCATGATTAGCAAAGACGCTGCAGACCTCATCGCGCTGATCGTCTTCGGCTGCGTGATCGCCGCCGTTGTGTTGGCTCTTATCCATAATCGTCGCTTCCTCAAACGTGACGCATCACGAAACAAAGGGGTGTAGGGGCATAGCCCCTACGGATAACGCCTCACCCGCGCCGTGGAGCTCGTGGCCCACGCGTTTGCCGGACCACTCGCGCTCTATCGGCGGACCCCGCGTCAGCCACCACTGAGGACCGCTCTTCATGCCTGCGCTGGATTACGTCCCGCAGGTAGATCACGTTGGCCGCTGTTGACCGTTGCGGCGGCCTGGGCACGTACACGTGCCTGTACTGAGGGTTACACCCCCTTAGCTTCGCTTCATCCATCATTGCGGACCATTCCCGCGCCAGGCTGGATGTCAGTGCCAGCCAGGTGAGCTGGGTGGCTGTGAACGTCTTTCCCTCAGGCGTTACCAGCTCGCCCCGTACGAACGAAAAACCGGCCCAGGGGCCGGTCAGTTTTCGATCACGCATCTGCCAATCTCCATCTGGCGGGCCATCGTCGCCGCCGCGGTGTGATCGCAGCAGCAAGCGAAGCCAACACGCGAATTAGCGTCCTGACATAATATACATTATGCGAAATGGGCCGTGTCCCTTTAGGGGGCGCGGCCGGCTATCTGCACTGCAGCTCGAGCATCAGGCAGAACAGTTCCGCACCGCCAGGCTGATGCCGTCATTGACGGTCATTGCCAGGCTCCGAACTGGATCGTTAAAGCACCTGTGCCTACCAGGTGTCTACAGGGTGTCGACACATCCGGGACCTTTTCACCGGCTGGACCGGTCAATAAGAGCTCCGTTGTCCTCGATCATCGCACGACCTTCGCAGCTGCAGCCGGCCGACCGCCGGTTGGCCCGAGTAGTAACACGGGACAAAAGTCAGAACGGAGGCACGCATGAAGGTCGAGGTCTTCACTGGTGCCCGCAAGACTGCTCCCAACGTCCGCCTGGTCGAGCCGCTCAAGAGCGAGGCCTCAGCCAAAGCCAAAGGCCTTGGGATCTCCCTCAACGCGTTGGTCTCGATGGCTGTCCGTCAGTACCTCGGTGATGAAAAGCCCCAGGTGCCTGCCAAGCCGCACGATCCACTCCCTCATCTCGTTGCCTCGTCACCAGGCATGCGGAATGCCCTGGATAACACCCGGCCAGCTGGGGCGTCGCGACTGGCCCCTGGAGGTACGATCGGGTCCGGGCGCGACGCCCAGCAAGCGTCACCCCGGTGAGCGTGTGAAGTTCTTCTTTACGCCTCACGGATCTGAGCTGAACTCTACCGGGCTGCCTAGTGAAGCCCTTGCTTTGTTCCTGTTCTGCCCGTACCGAACCGTCCCTTCTGGGATCCTGGGTGCCAGCTATCACCACGAATACGTCATTGCCGGTAAGCACTTCGAGATGCTATGGCAACGCACTCGTTCACAACGCCGGCGCGGTGATGCAGGTGTCGGCGATGGTCTCGGCAAACCCGCTGCCGAACACGCCTACAGGGGTCTGGAATCCAGGGCGCGCTTCGCCTGACAGCACACGGCGCGCGGCCTCGACCGCGGCCAACGAGGTGAAGGTGTAGCCGTTCACGGTATCCAGCACGGCGCGGGTGATGGTGCCGTCGGCACACGCCACTTCCACCGCCGCCTGGTAGCGGTTGTCGGCGCGCTCCTGCGCGGTGGGTCCGTCCGGCAACGCGTCGATGCCGCCTTCGGGGAATGCGCTACCGGAAACGTGCACGTAGGTGTCGATGTCACCGATCCCGGTCTGGCGTGCGATGGTGATCAGATCAGGCAGGATCACGGGGAAGCAGCTGGCCAGGCCGTTGCCGAAATCGAAGTCGCGCAATTCGCCCGGATCGCGTGCGATGAGCACATCGCCCTCGCGCCTCAGGCACTGCGCCGTGAGGTGCTGGCTGGCACTGATGGCCGAACCGCGAGACATCGTACCGGAGACATGCAGGGCAATGCGGAGCGAAACCGGGGCCGCGACCCGCTCCACGGCACGTGCGGCCAGGCTGCCCAGCATCGCCACGCTGCCGCCGCTGCCCGGCATCAGCATCACGCCGGCATCAACGGCTTCCCGGTCGCGCTGTTCGGCCAGCTGGTAGCTGTCCAGCTCGGCGGCAATATCGAGGTAGTGCGTGCCTGTCAGTAGGCACGCTTCCATCAGCGGGCGTGCGGTGTGTGCGAACGGCCCTGCGCAGTTCAGCAGGACCGCGATGTCTTGCAGTGCGCGCTCCACATCGGCCGCAGCATCCAGAGCGAACACGCGGTACTCCACACCCAGGGCCGCAGCCAGCGCCTGCAGCGGTGTTCCATCGCGCCCGCCCACTACCAGGGCCAGCCCGGTCTCCTTCGCGCGTGCGGCGGCCATGCGCCCGGTGTAGCCGAGCGCACCGTAGATCATGAACTTTTTCATTGCGTGTTCCTCGCCGGCTCACTCGAGCTCGGCATCGATGCGGGAAATGCGGCCCCGGACGTCGGCCACCACGTCAAGCAATCCGATCTCATGGCCGAAGTCGCCAGCGAAGTCGACGCGGACGCATATGCGGCGTTTGCCCAGGTCTGCCACCGACAGCAAGCGGGTCACCGTGCGATAGCCCACGAAGTAGCGCTCCAGATAGTCGCGCACGCCGGCATGATGGGTGAAGGTGTGGCCGGTGGAAGGGTCGTCAATCACGGCCGATGGTGCGAACAGCGCCAGCGCCGCTTCGATATCGAAGTCGTTGGCGGCTTGGATGAAGGCGTCCAGGGTCGCCTGCAGCGGGTGCGGCCTGGCGGGGTCATTCATGGCCGTGCTGCCAGCTTTTATAGAACACGCGCCCCTGCGCGCCGAAACCTTTCAGGTCCGGGTGGTCGGGAGGCCCCTGCCTGCCGTCGTAGTCGAGCCGGTCGACGATGCCCAATGGGGCCAGCGCAGCCGTGTAGAACGCGATCGAGTGCGTGGTGTCCGTTACGGTGAGAAAGATGTGGTCGAGCATGTCTTGCTCCGTTGCGAATCAGATGTTGTAGCCGCCGGCCACTTCGATGGTCTGCGCGTTCACCCAGGCCTGCTCATCGCCGAGCAGCCCGGCAATGACGCGGCCGACGTCGTCCGGCTCGCCTACCCGGCCCAATGCTGTCTGCGAAGCAGCAGGGCTTCGAATTCATCGTTGAGTCCGCCGCCCAGTTCGGTGCGGATCGCACCGGGCGCCACCGCATTGGCCCGGATGCGGCGCTCGCCGAACTCCTTGGCCATGTAGCGCGTGAGCACTTCCAGCCCGCCCTTGAAGGCGGCGTACGGTGCCACGCCCGGCGTGGCCACGCGCGTGGTGGCGCTGGTGACGTTGACGATGCTCGCGCCGTTGGCCAGCAGCGGCAGCAGCGCCTGGGTCAGGAAGAACGGTCCTTTCAGGTGCACGTTGAACAGGCTGTCGAACTGCGCCTCGGTGACCGTCTCGATCGGATTGAACAGCCCAAAGCCGGCATTGTTCACCAGCCCGTCGAGCGTGGACACGCCCCACGTGGCCTGCAGCGCTTGCGCCACTTGGGCGGCAAACGCCGCGAAGGCGCCACTGTTGCTCACATCCAGCTGCAGCGCCACGGCGGTGCCGCCTTCTGCCTGGATACGCTCCACTACGCGCTGGGCCGCTTCCGGCTGGGTGTTGTAGGCGAGGATGACGCCCATACCGCGCTGCGCGCAGTGCAGTGCAGAGCGGCGCTGGCGCCAATGCCGCGGCTGCCACCCGTGATCAGTACGTGTTTCATGCAAGTGCTCCTGTGCCGTAAGGGGTGATACACAGGCTAGGGCCGCCTGCCCAGGAGCGCCGCCCGGATCCTCGCCGATTCCTGCCTATTCCTGCTTTCGGCCTTGTCAGCCCTAGCTAGCGGGTGTCGAATGAGCCATGGACAAGGCACTGGATGAACTGCGCCGGCTTGCAGCAAATGCCGAAAACCGCCGCACGGAAACCGGCATTCCGCGCGTCGCCATGGTGCAGGGGCAGATTCCCGATCATGCCTTGGCTGCGGTGTACGAGCCGATGATCAACCTGATCCTGCAGGGCAGCAAATCAATGACGGTGGGCGGAAAGACCCTCCACTACGACCCGGCGACCTACTTCATCATGTCGGTGGACTTGCCCGCAGTGGGTGCGGTGCACCCGGCCAGCACCGGCGAGCCCTACCTCGCAGTGAGCCTCACGCTGGACGCGAACGTCGTCTCCGCGCTGCTGTGCGACACCACCGATCCCGCCAACGGATGCGGCGAGCCCTCCTCGCAGACGGAGGCCTTCAACGTGGCCGCCGTCACTCCCGACCTGATGGACGCCTGGGTGCGCATGCTGCGCCTGATGGAGCGCCCCAACGAGATCCCTGCGCTGGCTCCCGCCTACGAGCGCGAGATTCTGTATCGCGTACTTCAGGGGCCGCAGGGGTACATGTTGCGCCAGCTGGCTACGCCGGATTCGGCGCTGGCGCGCATCAGCAGCGCGATCCAGCGCATCCGCCGCGACTATTCCAAACCACTGCGCATCGCCTCGCTGGCCGAACAGGTGGCGATGAGCGAATCCAGCTTCCACCGCCATTTCAAATCCGCTACCGCGCTGAGCCCGCTTCAGTACCAGAAACAGCTACGCCTGCTGCAGGCCCGCCAGATTCTGGCAACGCAGGGGAAAAGCGTTACAACGGCGGCGCTGGAAGTGGGATATGAAAGTCCAACGCAGTTCACCCGGGAGTACACACGTGCGTTTGGCCTACCCCCTTCCCAGGATGCGGCGCGGATGGTCGCCAGCTGGCGAGGGAAAGCCGCGCACTGAGAATTGTGCCTTGAGCTTGGCACAAGCCCTGGCCGGACTGCGACGAACTCTGCCTGCTCTGCACCATCACTTTGGCGCCCAGGTCGAAACACGGGCGGATCTTCGTGCCATCGGCCTCTTGGTGTAGTCCCAATGGACTCAGTAACCCACGCCGCGTACACCGCCGGCAGCCCTGATGGATTCGCCGGTGACCCACTGCGAATCATCCGACGCCAGAAAGACTGCCAGTGGCGCAATGTCTTCCGGCTCGCCAAAACGGCCAAGCGGCGTGCCTGCGATCAGCTTTTCGCCGAAGTCGCCGGCGAAGTTGCCGTTCGTCCCCGGTGTGTTGGTGTGGCCTGGCAGTATGGAATTGACGCGGATGCCACAGCCGCCCAGCTCGCGGGCCAGGGCGAACGTTAAGGTGTCGACCGCACCCTTGGTCGCCGCGTATACACTCGATGCCAGGTACGGATCGGTGCTCAGGATCGAACTGATGTTGATGATGCTGCCCTTCTCCTTGAACAGCTTGGCGGCTTCGCGCACCGCCAGAAGGTAGCCCAGCACATTGAGGTCAAACTGCTTGTGGAACGCAGCTTCGGTCAGATCTTCGATCATCTCGAAGACCGCAACGCCGGCATTGTTGACCAGGATGTCCAGACCGCCGAATTCCTGCCGCACCGTATCGAACAGCCGCGCTACATCCGCCGATTTGCTCATGTCGGCCTGGACGGCCAGTGCCGTTCCGCCGTGAGCAAGGATCTGCGCAACCACCGCGTCAGCATCCGCCTTGCTGGAAGCATAGTTGACAACAACACTTGCGCCGGCAGCAGCGAGGCCCTTTGCGATACCCGCACCGATGCCTTTGGATGCACCAGTGACCACGGCAATTTTTCCGTTGAGTTTCATGTGTTATTTGCTCTGCATTATGGAAGGTGACCCAGTCAGCGCATGGCGCCAGGGCTTGAATCCCTGTCCCGTGTGCTGTTTGCTGGAACGTCAGTATTGAGCCAAGGGACGGCCCAACACGTGCCCCTTCTTCTCCGATCCTTGCCCAATCTTTCCAATCAGCTGTTTTTGCTTGGTCGCTGGGTCCATGATCGGGGACATGAACAATCAGATGCAGGAACTGCGCGCCATCGTCATGCGTGCGGGTGACAAATGGACCGACACGGGCATTCCGCGCGTCGCGATGGTGCAGGCCGAGGCCTGCTCCAGTCAGGTCTACCAACCAATGCTGCACCTAGTGCTTCAGGGCTCCAAGACTCTGTCGGTGGGTGAGCAGATCCTTGAGTACGCTACAGCGACCTATTTCATCGTGCCGGTAGACGTACCCGCAACCGGGGAGATACGGCCGGGTGATGCCGGCCAGCCTTACTTGGCCACCAGCCTGACACTCGACTCCAGCCTAATTGCCAACGTCCTGGCTGGCACTAAATGGCCCGCGGGACAGCCAGCGGGGCAGCGCTTTTCTGCCACACAAGCACCGTCTGAGTTGATCGACGCATGGCTACGCATGATGCGACTGATCGACAAGCCTGGCGAGATCGAGATGCTGGCACCCCTGATCGAGCAGGAGATCCTGTTCCGGGTGCTGCAGGGGTCTATGGGAGGACTGCTACGTGAAATCGCTCGCTCCGATGGCCACCTGACTCAGATCCGGCGCGTGATTCATTGGATCCGCGGAAACTTCGCCGAGCCTCTCCGCGTCGAGACCCTGGCGGCGATGGCTGACATGAGCGTCGCGGCGTTCTATCGCCACTTCCGGGCAGTGACGGCGATGACCCCTATCCAGTATCAGAAGCGGCTGCGTCTCCTGCGCGCGCGATGGCTGCTGCTGTTCGCACCCCGCGACGCTGCCTCCATCGCATTTGAAGTGGGTTACGAGAGTGCATCCCAGTTCAGCCGCGAATATGCGCGTTTGTTCGGACTGCCTCCCACCCGCGACGTCGCTAGATTCAGACCGCAAAGTTCGTTGAATCTGAAGGCTCCAATAACAGCCTAGCTCACGAAATTGGCAGTTATTGAACTCATATTGCCATGGCAAGATATCAGCGCAGTGGGCGTCACGCCTGTCCTCGGCGAAAAGCGGCTTCCCTTACCGCCGATAACGACTACTAATCATCGTGCAGCCCTAGCCGCGCTTTCGCCCCGTACACGCTTACAATTCCGACGTCTGGCTACGCAATTGATAAACTCAAAAAACGCCAACTAAAATTTTTTTCGGCCAAGATTTATATCTAGGCGTTACTAGACCCGCTAAGGAGCTGCTCGCAGGTTGCTTGATCGCAGAATGCAATCTGCAATTAAGCAAGCGCTTGCGCTGGTGCATTTGCGAGTTCTGTCTGCATCCACGCAACCAGCAAACGCCTCAACCGGCGATGGTAAAGACCGACCCCGAATCCACCCGGATCCCGGCACCGTTGATGAAGCTGGCGCGCTCGGAGCACAGGAAGGCAACGGCCGAGGCCACTTCTTCCGCGCGGCCGCGTCGCTTGAGCACCATGCCGGGACGTTCTTCGTCCAGGAACGATTCGATCGCCTGCTCGAACGTGGTTCCGTTTTCGCTTGCGCGTTTGTGCATCATCTTGTCGGTCATCGGGGTTGCGATGAAGGCGGGCGACACCGTATTGACCAGCACGTTGTCCGGGCCGTAGGCCTTGGACAAGCCCTTGGCCAGGCTCAGAATTCCTGCCTTCGATGCGCAATAGGCGAGTTCGTCCACGTAGGGCTGCACGGCGTCTTCCGATGCGAACAGCACGATTCGGCCCCATTGATTACGGCGCATCGCGGGAATGGCCTGGCGGCACATGCGCACCGCGCCCATCAGGTTGATGTCCAGCGTTTCGAGCCAGCCGGCGTCGCTGACCTCCAGGAAGTCGCCGGTTGCGCCGGTCACGCCCGCTGCGTTGATGTAGATGTCGGGGTCGCCCAGTTGTTCGCGCACCTGTGTCCAGATGGCGGTGACGTCCTGCTCGCGGGTGACGTCGCCCTCGATGGCAATGATCTGCCCCAGGCCCGACAGCTCGGCTACGGCCTGGTCGAGCGTGCCGTCGGGCAGATCGGTGATCGCCACGCGCACGCCGGCTTCGAGCAGCTGCCGCGCAGTCTCCTTGCCCATTCCCGAGTCGCCGCCACTGATGAGGGCGATCCGATTGTTGATTCCGAGATCCATGCTGAACTCCTGGTGGTAGAGAGAGGTGGTGGGACGCGCGCCACTAGCGGGCCAGAAATCGCTCCGCCGTGCGCAAGCCAAGTGCCATCTGCGTCAGCGCAGGGTTGGCGGCCAGTGCACTTGGAAAAATCGAGTTGTCGCAGATGTAGAGGTTGGCGATATCGAATGCGCGGCCGTCCGGGTCCACCACGGCCTGCTCCGGATCCGTGCCCATTCGGCAGGTGCCCAGCGTGTGCGCTGAGCGAGCGGCAGCGAAGATGTGTTGGGCACCTGCCGCCTCCCAGATCGCGTGCAGCGCTGCGCGCGCGTGCGCATCGATCGCGCGTTCGTTGGGCCCGTAGCTGAAGTCGATACGCGCCTTGCGCTGGCCGAAGGCATCGCGCTCTTCGGACAGGCTCAGCCGGTTGCCGTCCTGCGGCAGGCATTCGCCATTGATGCCGATGCCTGCCAGGCGGTTGTAGCGCGCCATGGTCGATACGAGCTCCCTCCCCCACAAGCCTGCACCACGTGCCAAGGTGTTGGCCAGGGTGACTGGCTGCACGCCCAGACTCTGCACCAGATAGCCGCCGATGAAATCGGCATTGGCCGGGCGCAGCATGTCCTCGGTGATCAGCGACGAGGGGTAGCCGCGGTTCATGCGCATGTCCGCATCGAACTCCCCCCACACCTGGGTAGCCACATGCGCCATGAAATTGCGCCCGACCTGACCGCTGGAGTTGGCCAGCCCCAGGTTGAGCAGCAAGCGCGGTGTTTCCACGCCGCCTGCGCACAGGAACACGCTTGTGCAACGCTGGCGCCGTTCGCGTCCGTCCTGCTGATAGACCACCGCGCTGACCATGCCACGGGTGTCGCGCTCGATATCGATGACCCGGCAATCGGGTCGCAATTGCGCGCCGTGCGCGCGCGCCAGCGGCAGCCAGGTGGTATCGACGCTCACCTTGGCGCCGTTGCTGCAACCTTGATGGCAGGCCCCGCAGTTGTTGCAGGCAGCGCGCAGGCCGTGGTGCGGCTGCTGATGCGCCCTGGTCACCAATGCGGCCGGCGCATCGGTGGCGGTGATGCCCAACGTGCGGCAACCGCGCTCCATCGCGTTGGCCGATGCGTTGCGCTGCGCCGGCGGATAAGCGTATTTGCGCTCGGGATCCCAGGGATAGTGCGCCGGCCCGGACACACCGATGAACTCCTCGACGCGGCGGAGATAGGACAGCAATTCTTCATGTGCGATCGGCCAGTCCATGCCGCGCTGCCCGGTGTGCGTCGACAGGTTCAGATCGCGCTTGTCCGGACGCGGGCAAAAGGCGCCCCAATGCAGGGTCGAACCGCCCAGGCCCGAACCGGAATTATTGGGGCCAAATGCGGTGGGCGTCTGCCCGCCGCTCAGGCGCTCTTCCATCCAGTAGATGCCGGTCGTCAGCTCATCGGGTAGATGGGACGCAGGGCTGAAGGCCGCACCCGCCTCCAGCACCACCACCGAGAGACCTCGCTGCGCGAGCCGTGCAGCCAATGGGCCGCCGCCTGCCCCGCTCCCTACCACCACCACATCGACTGGAGCTTCGTCGATGCCCGGGCTCATCGAAGGCCCTTGGCAGGAAGCTGCCAGGCTTCCTGCCGATCGGCTGCGGTCTGTTGATAGCCCGTGCTGTCGATACCGGCACCGCCAACCGCGAAGCCGTCGTATCCCATTGCCGCCATCGTGGTGGGAAGGCTGACCCAGGTCCGCGCGGCTTCGGCGCGGAGGTCCTCGAACCAGTGCGCCAGCTGCGCTGCATCCAGCCCGTGCGCCGAGGAATCGCCAGCCGTCGCGCGCGCCACCTCGCGCAGCCAGTGGTCCTGGATCTCGGCAGGCAATCCAGCGAAGCCATTGCTCAGCGCGTCGAGCGTGTCGAGCCCCAGCGGTACCGCATGCCGATCGGGTGGCAACGCTGCATGGCGCCAACCATCGCCCGCGCCTTCGGCAAGCTGGATATCCATCCGTCGGGCAATCTCGCGCGCATCGCTGGCACCATCCAATACACGTGCGACGACTGCGGTGAGTAGTTCCAGTTGATGTTGGCTCAGCACACCTTGCGCAGTCGCGGGCGGGCCGGCATGCCGGCTGAGCAACAGCTTGCGCATGCGCGGGGCGGCCCTGTCTGCATTGAGCAAGCGGATGAAGTCATCGGGCAGGCACTTGTCCACGCTGCGATCCACATGCGCTGCGATCAGCTGCGCTAGGTGTTGCGGTTGTTCATAGGGAATCAAGTGCGCGGCATCGGCCACGACGTCGACACGCGCATCGTGATAATGCGGCGCGTTCAGCGCTGTCTGCGCGGCTTCGCCGAGGTCGCCATCTTCTCTGCCGGCGATGATCAACGCAGGCACGTCCATGTAGCCGGCCTGCGCGCTGCAGTCCTCACGACTGGCGTGCGCGAGCCAAGCGATCCATGCTTTCGCAATGGTGCGCAGCACATCGTCGACAGCAGCGTTCCTGATTGGCGCTGGCAGTGCCATGGCACAGTTATCGTCGATGAACTGCTCCGCTTCTTCTCGCGTGGGACGGCCCTTCTCGAACCAGGCCAGCATCGTGCGTCGCCGCGACTCATCCATCGGCTCTGGCGCCGGCGGCGACGCCGCGACCAGGATCACGCCGGCCAGGCCGGCAAGCCCGGCCATGCCATCGCGCGCCTGCGCCGCTGCCAGGGTGGCGATCTTTCCGCCCATGCTGTGTCCAATCGCAAACCAGCACGTCGGTTGCCGCCGAATCACCTCTTCGACAAACCAGGCAACCAGTGCGGTGGTGTCGACATGCTGCAGCGGCGGCGCCTCTCCGAAGCCTGGAATATCGAGCGCCACACAATCGAAACGCGCCTCCAATCGCTGGATCACACCAGACCACTCGTTACTGCTGGACCCGAGGGCGTGCAGGAAGAACAGCGTCGGCTTGGCCATGTAACACCCTTATTCACCAGGCGCGCATGATGACCGGCGCGTCGTCCACGCATCGTGCAGATGAGTCCGACATCTTGTGATCCGGACACGCCGAGCCGGATCAAGGCCAGCGCGTTGTACTCGCCCATGTCGTAGTCTCGGCTGCGCAGTGGAGGATTTGCCGCACCCCGATAAACATTTCGAGAGCGCGAGGCGGCTTTACCGAACTTATGACAGCGTGGTGCGTCCCACAGGCCAGCGTGTCTTAGGACGCGCAGCGTCGCCTACCATCCGTGAGTTGAGCAGGTTTATTGATCGAGCGCCTTGGCAGCTCCGTCTGGAACTCGGTTGCGGATCTTTCCGGGCGATGTTGGATGCAAGCTGGCCGCTACGCAGCCTGGCCCGCACAAGCGTGACGCAGCGCCCTACCCCTTCAGCACCAGCGACACATCCGGATATCTGTCGCACATGAAGTCCACGAAGGCGCGCACCTTGGGTGCGGCCAGACGTCTGGAGGTGTGCAACACCCACAGCGCCGGCTCCGCGCCCGCGATCGTGCCCCACTGCACCAATTCGCCGCGCGCGAGTTGATTCCATGCGATCGACTGCGGAAGCAGCGCCACGCCACCGCCGGCAATCGCCGCGTCGCGGACCATCAGGAATGAGGAAAACCGCATCCTTGGAACGGGTTCCAGGACCAGGCGCCCGTCATCGAGCGCCCATGTGGTGGGCTGGAAGCTCGACATCACCACAGCGGCAACGGGTGTGACCGCGCCGCTGCTGGGCATGGCGATGCCGGGCGCAGCCACGACCACCAGTCGATCCTTGGCAAAGCAGCGCCCGACCAGGCTGCTGTCCGGGCTCGGGTTGATCCGGATAGCCACATCGAACTGCTCTTCCACCAGATCGACCGTGCGGTCCTCTGCCACCACCTCGAGCGTGATCTCCGGATAGGCCGCGCAGAACTCCGCGCCGATGTGGCCCATCGCCAGTTGCGAGAACAGCACCGGCGCTGCCACCCGCAAGCGCCCGCGCGGAATCGAAAGCCCCTCGCGTGCGGCAGCCATGGCCTCGGCCACCTCGCTCAACGGCACTTCGGTGCGGTCCATCAGCAGCTGCCCGGCTTCGGTGAGCCTGAGGCCACGGGCGCTGCGCTCGACCAGTCGTACCCCCAGCTGCTCCTCCAGATCGGCGATGCGACGCGACAAGGTCGCCTTCGATCGGCCACTCGCACGGCTCGCCTTTCCCAGGCCCTGATTCGCTGCAACCAGCGCGAAATCGATCAATGCATTGAGGTCCATGGTGTTCCATTTTTGAAACCAGGCATCTACATCTTGGCGTCTTCGTATTGGTGATGCAACGGCCTATCGTCTGGGGACCGCAACGTCAGCTGCGGCAGCGATGTCGCACTGACGACTCTTCCATCCATAACAGGAGATTCACATGAGCATTCTCGTCACCGGTGCCACCGGCACCATCGGTTCTCTCATCACCCAGGGCCTTGCCGATGCAGGCGCGGAGGTCAAGGCATTGGTTCGGCAACCGGGCAAGCGCATTTTCCCTGCGGGTGTGACTGAAGTTGTCGCAGACCTCACCGACGTTGCATCGATGCGTGCCGCGTTATCGTCGGCGCGCACGCTGTTCCTGTTGAACGCGGTCACTCCCGACGAAGTGACGCAGGCGTTGATCGCATTGAATCTGGCCAAGGAGGCAGGCATCGAGCGCATCGTGTACCTGTCGGTCATCCATGCCGACAAGTTCACCAACGTGCCGCACTTCACCGGCAAGCACACGGTGGAGCGCATGATCGAAAGCCTGGATATTCCCGCAACGATTCTGCGTCCTGCGTACTTCATGCAGAACGAAGCGATGATCCAGCAGACGATTCAGGACTACGGTGTCTACCCGATGCCGATCGGCTCTGCAGGTGTGGCCATGATCGATGCGCGCGATATCGCAGATATCGCGGTCGTCGAGCTGCTGCGACGCGACCGTGCGCCTGCCGCGTTTAAGCGCGTCATGCTCGAACTGGTTGGCCCGCATGCCGTCACGGGCAGCTCCGTTGCGAAGGTCTGGAGTGCGGCGCTTGGGCGCGAGATCGCCTACGCGGGCGACGACGTGGCCGCGTTCGAAGCGCAGATGGCGGCCTACGGCCCATCCTGGCTGGCCTACGACATGCGCCTGATGATGGCCGGTATCCAGACATTCGGCATGCAGGCAGCCGGCGGCACGCTGGAAAAATTGCAGGCCATGCTGGGGCGCCCGCTGCGCACCTATGAAGACTTCGTGCGCGAGGCGACGGCGCGGGCTTGATCGCGTGCGACGCAACAGGCGTGGGAATCCCCGCTTGTTGCGTACAAGCCTCTGCTGGAGGCGAACTGACCACCGGCATCAGCAGTCTCACGCACATGATCACTGCGCTGCCAGTCGGTTTTTTCCTGACGTGCGTGAACGAAAATGCAAGCTAAATGCAGCCTGGAGCGCGCGGTTCAAGTTTCCGATTGCCGCGTCGCTATCACGTTGCCGAGGCACTCACGCGAACATCACGCGGCCTGCTAGCCGGTGCCACTTACTGGACATCAGGACGATTCGCATGACTGCCTATTTGCAACGCTATAACGTCGGTCGCCGTCTCGGCGTGGCCTTTGGAATATTGATTCTATTGTCGAGCCTGCTGGTGGCGACCGGCTTGATCACCATGGCCAACGCACGACAGCAGTTCGATTTCATCGTGCTCGATCGCATGGCCAAGATCCAGATCGGCAACGGCATGCTGGATGCCAATTCATCGATCCTGATCGCGCTGGGCACCTATGCCATGGCTACCAGCGATGAACTCAACAACGAAGCGGTTGCCACGATCAAGGCGCAACGTCAGCGTTACAACGAGTTGCGGGCCAAGCTGGACACATTGCCCAGCTCCGAGGAAGGCCGCAAGATTCGTGCAGAGATGGATGCGCGACGCGCCATCTCGGGAAAAATCAACGACCAGGTCATGGCGCTCGCTGCTCAAAACGACAATGCGCCAGCGCAGGCGTTGCTCAGCGAACAGGCGCGCCCGGCGACGATTGCATGGCAGGACAAAATCCGCGAGCTGGTGACGCGTCAGGAAGGTCAGAGCCAGCAGGCCTATGCCGACGCAGTGGCGTCGATGAATCGCGGCAAGCTATTGATCATCTCCGGTGGCGTTGTCGTGGTGGTGATCAGCAGCCTGCTTGCCTGGCTCATCACCCGCAGCCTGACCCAGCCGCTCGCACGTGCCACGAAGGCTGCAGAGGCGATTGCCAACGGGCAGCTGGACAACAACGTGGAAAGCGACGCCAAGGATGAAACCGGCCGCCTGCTGCGTGCCATGCGTGGCATGCAGACGCAGCTGCAGTCCTTGCTCACTGCACAGAGCGACATGGCCAAGCGTCACAATGATGGCCAGATCAGCTTCCGTATCGACGCCACGGCGTTTCCCGGCGACTACGGCCGCATGGCCAAGGACACCAATACGCTGGTGGCCTCGCATCTGGCCGTGCAGACAACCCTGGCGCGCATCATGGGCCGCTACGCCATCGGAGACCTCAGCGAAAGCATGGACCGCCTGCCCGGCGAGAAGGCGGTGCTGACGCAGACCATGGACGAGGTGAAGGCCAACCTGTCTGCAATGAACCACGAGATCAAACAGCTGGCGCACTCTGCGGCCAATGGCGACTTCAGCGCACGCGGCGATGCCGATCGTTTCCAATACGATTTCCATGTGATGGTCGATAGTCTCAACCAGCTCATGGCCACGGCCGATGGCAACCTGCAATCGCTGTCGTCGCTGCTGCAATCCATCGCCGCAGGCGACCTGACCGCGCGCATGAGCGGCGAGTTCAAGGGCGTGTTCGCGCAGATGCGCGACGACGCCAATGCCACTGCTGCACAACTTGCAGAGATTGTCGGCCGCATCCAGCACTCTGCCGTCTCCATCAACTCGGCCGCCAGCGAAATCGCCGCCGGCAATCAGGATCTGTCGCAGCGTACCGAGCAACAAGCGGCCAATCTGGAAGAAACTGCCGCTTCGATGGAAGAGCTCACCTCCACGGTGCGCCAGAATGCCGAGCACGCCCGTCAGGCCAATCAGTTGGCGATCGGTGCGGCGAGTGTCGCGTCGCAGGGCGGCGAGATCGTGAGCAAGGTCGTGGGCACCATGTCTGGTATCGAGGCCTCGTCCAAGAAGATTGCCGACATCATCTCGGTCATCGACGGTATCTCGTTCCAGACCAATATTCTCGCGTTGAATGCTGCGGTGGAAGCCGCGCGTGCCGGCGAACAAGGCCGCGGCTTTGCGGTGGTGGCCTCGGAAGTGCGCACCCTCGCCCAGCGCTCCACTGCTGCGGCGAAGGAAATCAAGAGCCTGATCGACGATTCGGTCGAGCGGGTTGCCGAAGGCTCGACGCTGGTGCATACGGCGGGCTCCACGATGGCGGAGATCGTTGCCAGCGTGCAACGCGTGACCGACATCATGGGCGAGATTTCTGCGGCATCGCAGGAACAGTCGGCCGGTATCGAACAGGTCAACACCACCGTGACGCAGATGGACGAAACCACCCAGCAAAACGCAGCCCTGGTGGAAGAAGCCACCGCCGCGGCACGCTCGATGGAAGAACAGGCTGTGCAGCTGACGCAGGCAGTGTCCGTGTTCAAGATCAGCGACGACAGCACGCGCACCCTGCGTTCGGCAACACCGGTTGCTGCAAAGCTCAGTGTGATTGCTGGCCGAACTGCTGCCGCTGCCAAAAGCCCGGTACGCCCGGCGGCTGCACCCAAGCGCGCGGTGGCCGCAGGCGCCTCGCACGATGCAAGCGACTGGCAGGAGTTCTGATCTTGCGCATCGCAAACGGCCCGGCTTGTCCGGACCGTTTGCGTTTGAGAGGAGATCGAATCTGCAGATGGTCAACACGTTGAGGCGATTCGCCACGGCGCATACGCCCGTATGCACGATGCCTTAACTCTAACGGCCTATGCTGCGCCGGGCTGGACAGCTAGCGGCGCCCTGTTTCGCCAAGCCTCGATCGCCGCTGGCGCCCATGCCCCCCGGAAGATCTGAAGACATCGCAAAGGAGATTGTATGAAAAAGCTGCACGCTCTTATGGTTGTTGCTGGCTTGTTGGGCATGAGTTCGCCGGCATTTGCCGAGGTCGCCAATCTGACCAACAGCGCCGACGGCGCCAATCGCGATGCTGGCATCGCGGCAGTCAAGAAGAAGTTGCAGGAAGCCTGCACGGGACGTCAGGGCACGCCGGATCTGGATTCGTTCGAGGTGGTGTTCGAAAAGACCAGCAAGAATCCGGAGGTTCCCAAGCCTTATTACGTGGACGCGAAACTCAAGTGCGATCTGCCATAAGGCTGACAGCGGCTGCTACGCCATTGTGCGATTGGCGGCGATAACACCACTACACGGCCCCGCGCATGCAGGGCTTTTTGTGTCTGTTGCATCGTGCGCTAGCTCGTACCGCGGCACGTTGTTGCAGCACCACCACGCCATGCCTGGATGGGCGACGCCATAACGCCAGTGCGCTGCTGATATAGTGCGGCGAACGCGGTGGGCGCAACACCCATCATCAATATCTCGTCACCACTTACAGGGAGTTGTCATGGGTCTTTTGCAGGCGGTAGCAGGTGCAGTCGGCGGTGTGTTTGCCGACCAGTGGAAGGACTTCTACACCGTGCCGGCTGGCCTGCCTTCCACCGCTGCGCTGTTCGCTGCGGTGCCGAGTGGAAGCAACGCCGGACGCGGTGCCAACACCAACGCGTCTTCGAACATCATCAGCAACGGCTCGAAGATCGTCGTGCCCGAGGGTTACGGGCTGCTGTTGTTGCAGGACGGTGCGATCACCGGGTTTGTCGCCGAGCCGGGTGGTTACGAATGGCGCTCCGACGATGTCAATGCGCAGTCGATCTTCGCTGGCGATGGCCTGGTCACGCCGCTGATCCGGCAGAGCTGGGAGCGCTTCAAGTTCGGTGGCCAGCCGGCTGCGCAGCAGGCCGCGTTCTTCGTGTCGCTGAAGGAGCTGCCCGACAACCGATTCGGCACGCAGTCGGAGATCTATTGGGACGATGGGTTTCTTGGGACGCAGGTCGGCGCGATCACGCGTGGCTCGTATACGTTGAAGATTGTCGACCCCATTTTGTTCGTGAAGAACGTCGTGCCGGCGCGCTACCTGCAGCCGGGCCAGGTGTTCGATTTCACTGACCTGGACAACGCTGCTGCCAGCCAGCTGTTCAACGAGGTGGTGAGTGCGCTGGCGCCGGCCTTCAGCCTGTACACCAACGATCCGGGCAAAGGCAATCGCATCGCGCGGCTGCAGCAGGATTCGCTGGGCTTTGCCAAGAGTCTGTCCGATGCGGTCGAGCAGGCCTATCAGTGGAACTCCGAGCGCGGTCTGGCCATCGTCAAGACGGCCATTGTGTCGATCGAATACGACGCGAACACGCGCGAACTGCTCAAGACCGTACAGCGCGCCGATGCACTGGCAGGCGCACGCGGCAACTCCAATTTGCAGGCGAGCGTGGCGCAAGGCATCCAGTCTGCCGGCGAGCATGGCGGCGCTGCAGGTTTGGTGGGCGTGGGCATGGCCACCGGCATGGTGGGTGGCGTCGGCGGTCTGCAACAGCCGGTCGCGCCCGCCGCGCCCGCTGCCGACGATGCCGTCGCCAAATTGAAGAAGGCCAAGGAAATGCTGGACCTCGGGCTGATCACGCAGGACGATTACAACGCGGCAAAAGCCAAGGCGTTGGGCCTGTAGGCGAGGGGCGCCGCCATCATGTCCGACTCTCGCATCCCGCCGCCGTTGCCGGCGACACCTCCGCCATTGCCGCCGCTGCCCGCAGCGCCTGTCATCGGCCCCGGGTCGCCGCAGGACGTACCGCCGTTGCCGGGTAGTTTCAGGCTCGACCCGGCCACCCTGCCTGCTCCGATCCGCAACGAGCTGCAGGCGCCCGACCCGATGGCCATCGACACGGCCGCCGCCGAGCTCAAGGACGGCCTCAATCGCTGCCCCAAATGCGGCGCCAGCGATATCCGGCCAAAGCTCGGCACCGATCTGCTGGTCTGCCAGTTCTGTCGTCACGAATGGCACGGCGCGCGGGTGGAAGAAGTCTTCGGATTCGGCGAGGGCATCAGCGAATTACGCGGCACGGTCATCGCTTCGGGCGCGCAGGATATTGCTGCAGATGCCGCCAGCCTGATGAGCTTCAAGTGCACCGGCTGCGGCGCCGAGGTGACCATCAATACGCAGAGCACGATGACGGCGCGGTGCCACTGGTGCCGGCATGTGTTCGGCGTCAACGAGCAGGTGGCCAACGGCGCGGTGCCCGACGCAGTGCTGCCCTTCCATATCAACAAAGACGCTGCCGTGGCGCGTATCCGCCAGTTCGTGGACAAGCGGCGCCTGTTTGCGCTCAAGGCCTTCAAGCAGCAATTCACGCCCGAGAACGTGGTGGGCGTCTACCTGCCTTACATGATCGTGGACGGCAGCGCGAGCGCCAGCGTGAGCGGCACGGGCGAGATCAAGACGCGGCAGTACACGCAAGGCACCGAAAAGAACAAGCGCACCTATTACGACGCCGACGTGTACCAGGTGCAGAGGCAGGTGGAATTCACGGTGGACGATCTGCCGCTGGAATCGTCTGCCGAGCGCGGCAACCTGGATAGCCGGGTCAACACCAACAACATCATCAACACGATCCTGCCGTTCGATACCAAGAATGCAGTGAAGTGGAACGCGTCGTATCTGGCGGGGTTCACCTCGGAAAAGCGCGACCGCGATGTCGAACAGCTAAGGCCGCGTCTGGAAGACCAGCTGCTGTCGATCGCCCGCGTACAAGTGGAAAGCTCGGTGCGCCGCTACGACCGCGGCGTGCGTTGGGAGGTGGAGCGGCTGGATGTCCATGGCACGCGCTGGGTGTCGATGTATCTGCCGGTGTGGCTGTACTCGTACCACCAGCCCGGACGCGGCGGCGGCATGCTGCACTACATCGCGGTGAACGGCCGTACCGGCGAAACCATGGGCAGCGTGCCGGTGCAGCAGTGGAAGCTTTTGCTTGCTGCGCTGACCGCCGGCACCGTCATCGAAGCAATTGCCCTCTGGATCGTGGCGGTGACCGCATGAGCGACAACAACGGACTGTGGTTACTGCTGGCCGGCCCGGTCGGTGCATCTGCGCTGTATTGGGTGCTGTATCAGTACTATCGCAATACCGATCAGTCGCATGCCTTCGAGCGGGAAACGACGGTCGATGCCAAGCCGGTGACCGGCTCGGACCGCAAGATCGATACGATCACCGGCACGCAAGCCAAGCACATCGACGGCGACAACGTGGCTGCGTACCGAACGCGCGTGCGCCGGGATGCGGATTAAGAGCGGCTGTTTGAGGTCCTAAGCTGTGGTGCCAACGCCCAACTGCGCGCGTGCCACCTCCAGGGTGGTCATAATCTGGACCACTTCGTCGAGTGGATGCAGTGGCGATTCCTTGCGCTCTTCGCCGATGTAGCGTGCGGCGGCGGTGGCTTGCCAGGACAGCCCGTCGTAGCCGTTGACGCCGGTCGGGTCTGCCCACAGCGCGGGTTTGCCGTCGTAATCGTTGCCGACCAGGTGCAGTGTTGTGGGGTTATGGAAATCGCCAGCGAGGTCGATGCGTCCTTCGGTGCCTGTGACATAGGCGAGCGAGCTGCTGCGGGCGACGATGGAGCTGATCAGGGTGGATTGCGCGATTGCCGCATGCGACAGCACCACGGTCGAAAACGCATCCACGCCGGTGTCGGTCAGCGCACCGGTTGCCGCGATGGCGGTGGGGGCGGCCAGGATCATGGACGAGAACTGCACGGTATACACACCCAGATCCAGCAGCGCCCCGCCGCCGAGTTCCGGTCGGCGTTGCCGATGCATCGGATCGTTGGGGCCGATTTGACTGAGGTCCGCAAAGACATGCCGGACCTCGCCGATCGCGCCATGAGCCAGCAGCTTACGCAGCACCGAGGTGTGAGGCAGGTACCGGCTCCACATCGCTTCCATCAGGAAAAGGCCGCGTGCGCGTGCTTCCTGCACCAGCACGCGTGCATCGTCGGCGCAGGTGGTCTTGGGTTTTTCGATCAACACATGTTTGCCGGCGCGCAACGCCAATAAGCCGTGCTCCAGATGCTCGCTGTGAGGCGTGGCGACGTAGACGATGTCGATCTCGGGGTCGTCGACCAGCGCCTGGTAGCTGTCGTACGCACGCTCCATTGCCCAGGTTTTTGCGAAGGTGTCAGCACGCGCACGATTGCGTGAGGCGACCGCGAACGGCTGCTGCCTGGTGTGCTTGCGTAGTGCGCTGACGAATGCCGCAGCGATCAGCCCCGGACCCAATACGCCCCATCGCAGCGATGGCTCGCCCTGCCCTGGCAAGAACAGGTCGGGCTCGGGAAATGTGGTTGGCGCCATGCTGTGGCCTTCGCAGTTTCAGGTGTTTGCATGCTAGCAAACGGAGCATTTTCCATTGGGGTGGCGAGGCTCAAACCAGATCGCGATAGTCCTGCAGGATCACCATCACCAGTTGACTGCGCGAGCGCACGTCCAGTTTGTTGAACAACTGCTGGAACGTGGCCTTGATGGCGCTCTCCGAGCTGCCGAGTTGGCGGGCGATCAACTTGTTGGATTGGCCGCGCAACAGACCACGCAGCACTTCGCGCTCGCGTTCGGTAAAGCTGGGGCGGCTTTCCTGTGTGTCCTGGGCGACCAGCGATTGCAGGTAGCGCTGGTCGATCAACACACGGCCCATCGCAACCGCATGGATGCTGTCGATCAGCTCGTCGGTGGAGACATCCTTGCGGCAGATGCCCGACACGCCCAGGCGTATCAATGCCAGCGCATCGCGCTCGGGGAGCCCGGCGGTGACCACCAGGGTTGCCGGGCGCTTGGCCTGGTCGGCCTGCCGCCGCATGTAGTCCAGCGCGTTGTATTCGCCCATGTCGTAATCGAGGATGACCACGTCCGGCGCCAGCGATGCGATCTGCACGATCGCCTGTGCCAGGTTGCCGGATTGCCCGACCACATCGAAGCGCGCATCGGCGCCGAGCAGGCGCAGCAGGCCTTCGCGAAACAGCGTGTGGTCATCGAGCAGATACAGACGCACCGGGTTACGCCGCGACTCATCCATCCAGCGTCTCCGCCAGTGGTGCATGCGCAAGCGGCATGTGCAGCTCGAAGCAGGCGCCCTCGCCGCCCGGTGCGTAGCGCAGCGCACCCTCCTGATTGCTCATCAAGGCGCGCGAGATGTAGAGCCCCAATCCGGACCCATCGCTATCGCTGCGAAACGGCTGGAACAAGCGCCCGGGCTCGGCGATGCCCGGGCCGGTGTCACGCACGCTCAAGACGGCACTGCCCTGCTCCATGCGGGCACTGACGATCAGCTGGCGCCGCGGCTGCGGCAACGGCTGCACCGCACGCAGCGCGTTGCGTGCCAGGTTGAGCAGCACCTGCAACAGCGCATGACGGTCGCCGTGCACCGCCGGGAAGTCCGCCGGGATCTGGATGACCAGCTGGCCATCGATATCGTCCCAGTCCGAGCGGATGATCACGTCCAACTCGCTGCACAGGGTCTGCAGGCGGGTCTCGTGCGCCGCATGCGGTGTCTGCCGGCGCAGGTTGAACGAGGCCAGTTCCATCAATGCGGCGACTAGGCTTTGCAATGCGGCCAGGTCAGGATCGGCGCGGATGGCCGGGTGGCGTGCAAGATTGGAGGTCACCACGCCAGCGGCCGAGCACAGGTTGCGGATCTCATGCGAGACCGCGCCGGCGAGCAAGCGATTGTTCTTGAGCAGGTCATCGAAGTGCGCCGATTCGCGCGCGCGCACTTCTTCGCTGGTGTCGACCAGGATCGCGGCCAGATGGCGCTCCTCGCTGTCTTCGTAGACCGAGAACCAGGTGGTTGCGGGAAAGGTGCTGCCATCGTCGCGCCGGCCCCAGGTGCTGGCCGAGGTGCGCATGCCGTCGAGGTTGGCGCTCATGCTGAGCGCATCGTCGAGCAAGGGCAGGAAGTCGCGCACGGCGCGCCCCTGCAGCCCGCCCTCCTCGGCCATGTCGAGAATTTCGTGGGCGGCGCGGTTTGCCGCCACGATACGGCCATCGCCAGCCACGGTGAGCAGCGCGGCGGGGCTGCTCTCGGCAAGCAGGCGCAGTTGCCGCTCCAGCCGCCGACGCAGGCGTTGTTCGGCACGCAATTGCACGTAGTGCGAGAGGATCACCCGGCGGGTGCGGCTGATCTCGGCCACCAGCAAGCCGCAGCCGGCGTAGGCAATGGTCGCCATGAAGAAGCGCAAGGCCTGCTCGACCAGCGATTCTTCGGTGACGAACAGACCGCGTAGCGCCGCACAGGCGACCGCGGCAATGACGATGTTTCGCCGCGACAGCACGGTTGCGGCGAGCACCACCGGCAGGATGTACAGCAGCCCAAGCGACACGCCCAGGTGCGAGTACCACTCGGCCAGCACCAGCAGCGCCAGCATGGCCAGCGACGCCCACAGCGTGGGAGCTCGATTGAGCCTGACCACTTGCCCGCGCCATTTGAACGGCAACCTCAGTCTGTCCATCGCTTCACCACGTTCCCAATCATCGACCAGCGTTGCGCATGTCACAGCATTGCGGCGGCGCCCGCTTATTGCACCCTATCGAAAGATAGCTGGACGGCATCGTTGGACAGCGCAGTGCCCGTCCAACGCTGGCGCAAGGATGGCAGACACATCCGTGGAGGCTGGGTGTAATGGCGGCACCCACGTCGATACCGCCTCCCATGATTCTTCGCGATACGTTTCCGCTGCGCCGTATCTGGCCAAAGACCTACAAGCGCTTGCTGGTGCTGCTGGCCTTCGATTGCGCGGTGGCCGGGCTCTACACATTGTTCGATTGGCATTGGTTGTCGATCGAGGCTCTGCCGCTTGCGCAACTTGGATCGGCGCTGACGATCTTTCTGGCGTTCCGCGCCAATGCCGCGTATGGCCGTTGGTGGGAGGCGCGTCAGCTGTGGGGGTCGCTGGTGAACACCTCGCGTGCGATCGCCCGGCAGGCGCTGACCGCACTGGATGTGGATCCGGCCGATCCACATCAGGCGACGCTGCGCGACGACATCGTGGTGCATCAGGTGGCATTCGTCCATGCGCTGCGCTGCCATCTGCGCAAGCAGAATCCGTTTCCGGAACTGGCCGGGCTGCTCGGCGCAGAGCGCGCCGACGCACTTCGCGTCTATGCCAACATCCCAAATGCCCTGACCTTGCGCCTGGGGCAGCAGCTGCAGCAGGCCCGTGCCATGGGCATGCTCGACAGCCTGCGCTGGTCGTCGCTGGATGCCAACCTGACCACGCTTGCCAACATCCAGGGCGCCTGCGAGCGCATCAAGAACACGCCGCTGCCACGCCAGTTTTCGTCGCTGCCGCGCGCCTTGGTGAACCTGTATTGCTGGCTGGTGCCGCTTGGCCTGATCGCCGGCATGGGCCTGGCGATGCCGATCGCCTCGGTGCTGATCAGCTTCACGTTGATTGCGATCGACAGCGCCAGCAGCGCGATCGAGGACCCGTTCGAAAACACCGTGCACGACACCCCGATGACTGCGTTGTCGCGCGGGATCGAATTGACCTTGCGCGAAATGCTTGGCCAGCGCGTGCCGCTGCGCGAGGTGCGCGCCATCGACGGTTTCATCTACTGACCAGGGACACAGCCATGCAGACCACGCCTACCCATCTGATCTTTGCCACCAACTTTTCCGAGACCTGCCACGCTGCCATCCCGACGGTGGCGCAATTGGTCGACCGCCTGCGCGCACGCCTGACCATCCTGCATGTGCATGCCAAGGGCAAGCGTGCGCAGGCGCAACAATCGCTGGACTCGTTCTTCGCCGAAGCATCCAATTACCCCAGCTGCGAACGTGCGCTGAGCAGCGGCCCGGCCGCGTCCGGCATCGTCTCGTTCTGCCGCAGCCGCAACGATGCGCTGCTGATCATGCCGCCCTCCGAACGCACCGGCCTGCCGCGGCCATTGCATGTCTCCCTGCGTGCGCGGGTGCTGCAGCGTGTGGCCACGCCCATGCTGACCCTGCCCTACGCCGAGGCGCTGCCGCGCGATGGCGCCGTGGGTGGGCATGTCGCCTGCTGGATCACCGGCCGCGAAACCAGCCTGGATTCCTTGCGCGATGCGGCGGCGCTGGCCCGTCGTCGCGGCGCCGACCTGCATCTGCTGCATGTGATGCCAGACATCAGCGAAGGCTTGCTGATGGACAGCCTGTTCAACGACCAACCCTTGACCGAATCGGCAGCCAGCCACTGGCTGAGCGAGCTTGCCGCGCAACTGCAGGACGACGACCTGCGTGTGCGCATCCACGTGGCAGTGGGCAACCCACGGCGCGAAATCGCCAGCTTGCTCAAACGCGCCCGCGCCGATGTACTGGTGGTCGAACACGATGCGGTGGTGCGTCGCGGTGTCTGGCGCTCCTCGCTGCATGCCGCATTGGCGAAGACGCCGTGCGTGTTGATCTGCCTGCCACCAGGCCGGCTGCGCGCTCCGGCATTGCGGGTCGCGGTGGGGCCGTCGCTTGAGGGGCAAGAGACTGGTCTGGCGAGCCGGCTGCTTGCACGCGTGCAGCGTCTTCAGCTACATGGGTGAGGATCGCAACACGGCAGCTGTTTTTGTGGTTCCAGACACGCCAATGCCCGGCTCCTTGCGGAACCGGGCATTGGCAGTGAGTCGCTGCGCCGCTTAGTTCGGTGAAGCGGGCGCCGAAGCGGGGGCCGCCTCAGGTGCGGGATTCGGCACGGCGTTGGGCGCGGCATCTGGCGTGACCCGCCAGATGGTATTGGCCAGGTCGTCAGCAACGATCAGCGCACCACGTGGGTCGACGGTGACACCGACCGGACGGCCGCGGGTCAGGCCATCGTCGCCGTGGAAGCCGGAGACGAAGTCGATCGCATCGCCTGCCGGGCGGCCATCGCGGAAGGGGACGAACACCACCTTGTAGCCGACCGGCGGGTCGCGGTTCCAACTGCCGTGTTCGCCAACGAACACACCGTCGGCAAACTGCGTGCCCATCGCCGCAGATGAAAATGCAACGCCGAGTGCGGCCACATGCGAGCCCAATGCGTAATCGGGAACGATGGCCGAAGCGACCTTTTGCGGATCCTGCGGCATCACCCGTGTGTCCACATGCTTGCCCCAATAGCTGTAAGGCCAGCCGTAGAAGCCGCCTTCGCGCACCGAGGTCAGATAATCGGGAACCAGGTTAGGGCCGATTTCATCGCGCTCGTTCACCACGGCCCACAACGTGCCACTGCCCGGCTGGATCGCCAGTGCAGTGGGGTTGCGGATGCCGGTCGCATAGGGCTTGTGCGCACCGGTTGCCGGATCCACCTGCCAGACCTGCGCACGATCGATCTCCGCCGCCATGCCGCGCTCGGTGATGTTGCTGTTGGAGCCGATCGCCACGTAGAGATAACGCCCGTCGGCACTGGCGGTCAGCGCCTTGGTCCAGTGATGGTTGATGGCCGAGGGCAAGTCGGTGACCTTGGCCGGCGCGCCGCTCGCCTTGGTCTGCCCTTCGCGATAATCGAAACGCACCAGGGCATCCTGGTTGGCGACATAGAGCGCGTCGCCGATCAGCGCGAGCCCGTAAGGCGCGTTGAGGTTTTCAGCGAATACCGTCTTCAGTTCATAGGTGCCGTCGCCATTGGCATCGCGCAACAAAGTCAGCCGGTTGCCGCTCTTAACCGATGTATTGCCCTTGGCCTTGATCGCGCCGGCAATCACGTCCTTGGGCTTGAGATTGGGCGCACCGCCGCCGCGACCTTCGGCCACCAGAATGTCGCCATTGGGCAACACCAGTGTCTGGCGCGGAATGCCCAAGTCGGTGGCGATCGCAGCGATGCGGTAGCCGGCTGGCACGGTCGGACGCCGGTCGTCCCACGCGGTGGGCTTGGCGATGGTCATGTCGGGCATCAGGCCGCGGTCCGGTTCGGGCAGCTCCGGATTGGCACCACGCTGATTGAGCTCGGGCGCCTTGTTGCAGGCGGCCAGTGCTGCAGCGAGCACGGACACTGCAATGATCGTGACGGTTTGACGCTTCATCGTGCACCTCCTACGCGCAGGCCGGACAATCCCGCCCAGGTTGCGACCAACGCAAACACGGTTGCGATCGCTGAAAACACCAGTGCCGCCGGCATCACTGCCCAGGCGTCACGCGCATGATGCAAGGCATCGAAAAAGCCCACGATCCACGCCGCGCCGAGCGCGATGATGTAGATGACGTTGCGGCTTCCACGCGCGAATCCGACGATCGCGCACACCAGCGCAATGCTGGTCAGCACCATCGCCGCGACCAGCAGCCAGGAGGCAAAGTTGCTCCACTGGACCTGGTAAGTGCTCCAGTAAGCGTAGTCGCTCAGTAGCGCGCCGAGAAAAAGTGGCCACACGCCACCGAGCACGGCGGCATGGAATGGATGGATTGCCCAGGACCGGGCGGGAAGCGCAGTTGAATTCATGGCGGACTCATTGGGGGCGAGGTCTGGACGTGGCTTGATGCTGCCAGCTGGCGTGTGATGAGGAGCGCAATGTAGATGCTAGCGGCTGGCATCCTTGTTGGTCTGGGCACGCGCAAGCGCGCTTGCCGCTGCGATGAGCTCCGGCAGTTCCTGCCGGAAGGAATCTGCGTATCCGGGCAACAGGGTCGCCTTGAAGCTCGCGTGGTCGAACACCGGCCTGTCCTGCAGGTACGCGGTCTCCCGGCCTTGCAGGACAAAGTTGAAGCAGGCACGCCAGCGCGGATCCGGGTTGCTGGACAGATGCACTTCGATGAGACTGCTAGCATCGCTCGCGGTGTTCTTGGGTGCAGCGGAAAATGCGCGCACCGAAATCTGGCTACTGCTGTTCATGCGCGCCATGATCGTCTGTGGACCGTCGCGGTATTGTGAGTCGATGGCAGCTCACGCTTTGCGTGTCGGTTGGATTGCTTTCGGAACGCCATTTAGTTGATCAATTTCTAACCGCCACCGCTGGCTGTATCGCGTAACAAGCCCGGCAATGAAATCGTTCCGCTGCTTTATGAATCCTTTTATCCAAGAGCGACCTGTGCAATATGCGATCTGCCGTGTTTAAAGCTTCATTGCAAACAGCAGCAATGAATCTCGTTGATTGCTTGCAAGTTGCAAAGTTATCGCCCAATCTGGAATCGACAACTTCTTGCTGGGCAAGCCTTACTGGTTCAAGCCGCTCAATGCAGGCACTGAGGTGTGTATGGAGCTCACCATGATCCGGAACATCGGTCACTTCCGATTGACGGCGCACACGGCGCCGGCAGGTGCCTTGTACGCTCCGGAAATTCTTGTCTCTTTCGAAGATGGCATCACCCTGCGCGGTTATAAACCGCCGGATGTCAGATTCGATACCCAACTTGCTGCGAGGCATTACGCCAGGCAATGGATGGGCAGATGCAAGCTCTCGGCATCGGGCATTCTTGAAGACAGCTGACATGCCTGGGCTATTCGGGGCGCCGCACCGATCAATGAAGACTTACCAGGCCAACGGAGACTTGCCAGGCGCCGTTTTGCAGACCAAAGCTCGCCCACGAGGGACCTGGCATGCTCTGCCGCCACGCGTGCCAGACCATGCGCATTGACGAATCTGACGCGCCCATCCAACGAAATTTCCTTGATGGAATCCAGCGAGAGTTCGACCACTTGCCGGCAGCGATGATCGGGGAAATCTTGCGTCGTGTTCATCGTGCTCAAATTGATCACATGCCTTTCGCGTAGGAAACGTAGTGTGGTGCGCGCATCCTCAGAACACCTGCTTTATGGAATTCAAGAACGAAAAACTGATCCTCGTGGTCGACGACGATGTTGACACCCTTGAGGTCGCTGCGCTGTTGCTGTCGGATATTGGATATGCGGTTGTGACTGCTGTAGACGCCCAGGAAGCGCTCGAACATATCGACAACCATCCGGGCATCGACCTGCTCTTTACCGACCTTCAGATGCCGGGCCTGCTGGACGGCTATGGTCTCATCTCCTACCTGCGCTCCAATGGCAACAATGTGCCAGCCATCCTCACCTCCGGTCTGGGCCGCTCGCCCAACGGGTTGCCCGAGCGCACTATCTTCCTGAGCAAACCCTACACGCGCCGTGGTCTGGTGCAGCAGATCGAGGCGTTCGTAGGTCACTAGAACGGTCACTAGAAACAGGGCGGCTGCAGCGCGGCCCCAATTGCACGGCCCGCTTCACAGCGATGTCATCGGTTGAGCGCCTCACACGCTTTGCACCACTTGCTGCTTAGCTTCCTTGCGATGAGCGCACGCATTACATCCAACGATTCAGTTTTTTCTTCGCCTGACGATATCGCCGCAAAGAACGGACTCAACCAATCAATGCTGCAACGTTGGTTGCGCGATCACCCTGTGCTCCCTTTACCAGGGCGCGGCCGAACTGCCGAACGCTGGCAGCTGCTCGCCGATATCGCTGCAGAAGACCTGTGTGTCGCCAAGTTTCTGGAAGCGCATTACGACGCGCAGGCCATCTGCGCCGATCTGGCTGTCGATGTCATCGAACCTGGGCAGCGCTGGGCTGTGTGGGCGGCGGAGCCACCGGGTTCAGACATGCGATTTACCGGCAGTACGCTCGAAGGAACCAAGGCGTGGTGCTCTGGCGCGGCCCAGGTCACGCACGCATTGGTGACCACGCAGCATGCCGGTGCCAGCTGTCTGTTTGCGGTGGCCTTGAATCAACCCGGTGTGCAGATCGATGCAAGTGGCTGGCAGGCGATCGGCATGCGCGACATCGAGACCGCCAATGTCACCTTCACCAGGGTTCCCGCGCAGCAGGTTGGAGCGAGCGATGCATATCTGACACGGCCAGGGTTCTGGCATGGTGGCGCCGGCATTGCCGCATGCTGGTTTGGCGCAACCATCGCTGTTGCCGATGTGCTGCGCACAGCGTCTCGGGTACGCCGCGATCCGCACGCCGCCGCGCACCTGGGTGCCATCGACGCAGGCTTGGCCGCTGCTGGCGCGTTGTTGCATCAGCTTGCGCAAGGGATCGACGCACAACCGCGGGATCCGCACACGCGCAGCGTGCTGCAGGTACGCAGTGTTGTCGAGGCGGTGGCGCGCGACACGCTCGATCGGGTCGGCCGTGCCCTGGGCCCGGGTCCGCTTTGCGGCGACCGCGTGCATGCACAGCGCTGCGCCGACTTGTCGGTCTTCATCCGACAACACCACGGTGAGCGCGATCTGCAAGCCTTGGGTGAGCTCTGCCATCAACAGGATCTCTCATGGAAGATTTGACCGGCCAGCCAATCGAAGGTGCAGGCACACCCGAGTCGGTGTGGCGCGATGCAGCGTGTCTGAGCGGTATGCCGCGCAGCTCGCTATCGCAATTGCTGCAAGGCAGCCCTCGGCTGGTCGTGGTCGCACCCCACCCAGACGATGAAGTGCTTGGCTGCGGTGGGCTCATCGCAGCTGCACGCGCAGCTGGTGTATCTGTGCTGATCATTGCGCTCACCGATGGCGAGCTGGCGTATCCCGACGAACCGGGCTGGGCGCCGCATGTGCTTGGCCCTGCGCGTCGGCTGGAGCTGGACGCAGCCGTTCGACATCTGGGTCTGTTGCCAGGGGCGTTGATCCATCTTGCATTGGGTGACGGCGCACTGGCTGCGTGCGAGGCGCGCATTGCAGGGGCCGTGGGCGGCTTGCTCGATGCAAACGATACGGTGCTGGTGACCTGGCAGCGCGACGGCCATCCCGATCACGAAGCCGCATCGCGCGCCACCAGGGCTGCCTGCGACACCCATGGTGCGCGCTTGCTGCAATACCCGGTCTGGGCCTGGCATTGGTCGCAACCCGACGATGGCGTCTTTACCGACGAGCATGCGATCCGATTCGAGTTGTCTCCTACGGTGATGCAAGCAAAGCGGCAGGCCATCCAGTGTTTCGCAACGCAGATCGGTCAGTGCACGCCGGCTGTTGCGGCGCCGATCCTGCCATTGCACGTGTTGGAACGGTTCGATCGCTCTTTTGAGGTGTTCATCCGATGACGGCCTTGAGCGTCGCGCACTTTGAGCAGCTGTATGCCGACGACGACCCGTTCGGCTATCGCTCGCGTTGGTACGAGCAGCGCAAACGCGAGATCCTGCTCGGCACCCTGCCCTATCGGCGCTTTGCAAAAGGCTGGGAATTTGGATGTTCCAATGGAGAACTCACTGCCGCACTCGGGCAACGCTGCGACGCGTTGCTGGCCACCGATCTCTCTCAGCAGGCGGTGGACTTGGCAAGTGCGCGCGTCGAACCGATGCGCCATGTGACCCTGCAACAGGCGACGCATCCTGCGGATTGGCCGGATGGCAACTTCGATCTGATCGTGTTCAGCGAGGTCGGTTATTACCTGGAAGATGCCGCATTCGAAAAAACCGCTGCACTGTTTGCTCGATCGCTCAGCGAGCGCGGTTGCCTTGTGGCCTGTCACTGGCGTCACGACTTCCAGGGCGCGCTGCGCAGTGCAAAGCAGGTGCATGAAGGCTTGCACGATGCATTGGCGCTGGAAACGCTGTGCACGTATCAAGACCCTGATTTCGTTTTGCAGGCGTGGATGGCCGGACCGTCGATTGCGCAACAGGAGCGCCTGCGATGATTGCGGTGACCATTCCGGCGCATAACGAAGCAGCGCTGATTGGGCAGTGTCTACAATCCATCTTGGTGGCGGCCCGGCATCCGCAGTTGTATGGCGAGCGCGTGGAAATCCATGTCGCGCTCGACCGCTGCACCGACCTCACCGGCAGCATTGCCCGTTCGCATGGCGCCATGACGCTCAAGACCAGCGGCGGCGTCGGCATTGCGCGTGCGGCAGCGGCTTCTGCGGCAATCTCCCGCGGTGCGCGCTGGCTTGCCTTCACCGATGCCGACACCCGCGTGCCACCGGACTGGTTGTCGGCCCAGCTTGGCTGTGCGGCCGATGTGTTCTGCGGCGTCGTGGAGGTTGGCGATTGGCGCGACTTTCGGCCGGAGACGCGCAAAGCCTTCATGGACACGGAAATCCGCCGTGACGGCCATCCGCATGTGCACGGTGCCAACCTGGGCATGAGCGCAGCCGCCTATCTGGCCGCCGGCGGTTTTTCCACGCGCACCTCCAGCGAAGACGTCGCCCTGGTCTGCGCACTGGAAAACGCCGGCATGCACATCGCGCGCCTGGTCACCCCGGTCGTCAACACCAGCGCCCGCCGCGACGCCCGCGCCACCGGCGGATTCAGCGATTACCTGATCCGTCTGGAAGCCGCCGTCATGGCGATGAGCCCTGCGCCCAGCAAGAACGCGTAGCAAAACAGCCATCGGTTCAACAGCGACACGTGATCGAGCAACGACAGATCGGACATGCACGCCCAGGTCCTGTGGTCTGCACGATCGTCATTCATGACAGGCTGCTGCCAATCATCGGTGGGGGTAAAATGCACCCATTGGACGCAAAGCCCGGCCCTGATGAAGAAAACCGAAGACACGCCTGAAGGTGCACGACTGCGTGAGCTGCATGGCGCGCTGCTTGAGATCGTTGGCGTCATGAACCAGCCGCAGCGCGATGCAGCGATGATTCTGGAAGCCGGGATCTCCCTGGAGCGCGCGCAATTCCCGTTGCTGGTATTGGTGGAACGGTTCGGACCGATCGGCGTGGTCGAACTTGCCGATCGCGTGGGTCGCGACTACACCACCGTCAGCCGGCAAATTGCAAAGCTGGAAGAACAAGGCCTGGTCAGCCGGCGCGAGAGCGCTGCCGACCGTCGTGTGCGCGAGGCGGTGATCACCAGGAAGGGAAAGACGATGACCAACAAGGTGGATGAAGCGCGCAAGAAAATCGGGTTCGCCATCTTTTCCGAATGGGAAGAGCGCGATCTCGATGCACTGGTGCGGCTGATGCGCAAGTTTGCGGACGATCTCAAACGCGGCGTTCCATAAGACGCCCAGTCATCTCTGCGACCTGAAGGACAGTGCGCGGGAGCTTCACACTTGTCGATTCGAATGATCATATCAACTCGAATTCGGCATGCTCTGCCGCAACAACACCTGCCGTGTGCAGGTAGTCGGTGATGCGCTGCGTTGCCTCGATACTGCCGGTAAGGGCAACGTAGCCATCCGGTCGCACCAGCACCAGATCGCCTGCTGCTAGCCCATAGGGGGGTTCAGCCGACATACGTGTAAAAATAGCTCACAAGATCGGATTTCATCCATTACATCAGTGAGTTAGCGGATATTTTGGCGCAACAAAACTAAACGACCAATGCCAGTTCAGTCTCATACGGTTCCGGCACCTCCTCAACATCAATCAGGTAATCCCCGAAGCGCTTCACATGGCTGGTCACGTACGGGCTGAGGAAAGCCACGTCCTCGCGCGTGATCTTCCACCCCTGCCGCATCAGAGACTTCATGATCCGGGTCTGTTCGACCACGTTGTAGAAGATGACGGCATTGGAAACCAGGTCGTTGTACTTGACGGCTTTCTCCTGCTCGACAGGGTCATTGTCGGCAATCACCCCTTCCCCGCCGAAGAAGAAATACTTTGCGAAGCCATTGTAGGCCTCCACCTTATTGGTCGAGGCTGTGATCTGTTCGCGCAACTCGCGGTTGGAGATGTACTGCAGCAGGAACAAGGTGCGCACGGCCGAGCCGAGCGCCTTGAAGGCCTGGTACAGCCGGTTCTTGCGGCTGTAGTTGCCTAGCTTACGCATCAGCGTCGAGGCCGCGATCTTGCCGGTCTTGATCTAGAGCACGACTTGCATCAGGTCTTTCCAGTGGGTCTCGATCAGATCCCAGTCGACAGTGTCCCGGAACAGCGCGTCGATGTGTTCGTAACGAATGTCCTCATCGGGGCGGAAGAACTTGTATTCGCGCCAGTTGCGGATGCGCGGCATCAGCTGGATGCCCAGCAGATGTGAAAGGCCGAACACCGGCAGCGACTGCCCCTGCGTGTCGGCGTGGACGGTGTCAGGCTGGATGTCGGAGGTGTTCTTCAGCAGGCCATCGATGATGTAGACCGCCTCCCACACACCGCATGGAATGAAGTGGCTGAACAGCGCGACGTACGTATCGGACACGTGGTGGTAGGCGATGCCGCCGTAGCCGCCATAGCGGATGTGGTACGAGGCGAGCAGATTCTGGTCGTAGAGGTCGTATTTGGTGCCATCGGCGGCCGCGCTCTTGCCATCGCCCCAGCATTTGGGGAGCTGCAGGCCGGCGTAGCTGTTGATGATGTCCCGACAGGCCGCCGCCAGTTTGTTGGCATCCACGTGCCGACGGTTGACGAACGACAGCATGTGCGCCGAGACGGCGCCACGCAGGTGTCGGGCAGCCTGGGCCGGTCCGAGGTTGCAACCATAGGTGAAGGCGGTGAGGACGTAGCGCTCGGTCGGCTGCTCGATCTTGGCGTCCGAGCCGGACAGAGGACCGAAGTGCCGGGGCCAGCGCGTCCAGTGGGCCACATCGCACAGGATCTCGATGACGCTGCGTTCGCGCATGCGGTCTAGGACGGCGGTTTCCAGGGCACGGGCCCCGCAGCTCATCTCCTTGGCCTTGCTGCGCTTGAGTACCGGAATGCCATCCTCGCCGATGACCACTTGGCCATTCTCAAGATAGCCCTGATCGGTCAGCTCGGCGACCTGCGTCAGGCGCGATTGCAAGGCATTGACGAAGCCCACGGCCGTAGCCGGCAGCCCCACCTGCTTGCAGTAATCCTTCAACATAGGTTCGCAGTGGTCCCACGGAAGCAACTGCTCGCGGTAGTCGGCGTAGGTTTCCGATCCGCGCACAGCCACGTCGCCCGATTTCAGTTCGTTGGCCAGCGATGAGAACACACAAACCTCGAACAGACGCCGGTGGATGCGCTCCTCGCCTCGTTCGGTGCGATGGACGATGGTCTTGCGCCAAAGCTGGGTGGTGAACGCCAGATCGACCGCTTCGTCCAACCAATCGCTGCGGGTTCGTTCCTGCGTCAGGATCAGCTCGATCGCGTCGATCAGCGAGCGGTCCTCCGTGGTCGAGGACAAGTCCAGCCTACGCACCATCCGCACGATGGTGGAGCGGTGACTTTTATAGAACGGCCACAGCAGCGGCAAGTGATTGTCGCCACTATGCGCCGCAATGGCGTTGCAGTCGGCCTGCAACGTCTGCACGCCACCATGGGCGTTGACCAGGCGGCGGATTTCACGCCCCGCCTCGGTGTCGCCGCGATGATGGTCGAGGACGCGGACCACATCCGACATCGTCGCCACGATCGCTTCGGTCTTCTCGCGATAGCGCGCCCTCAGCCGCTCCAGTTCCTCTCGGCCCCGGTTGTGGATGTTCCCCATGCGTTTGATGAACATCTCCGCGAGATCGTCGCGCGTCTGGACCCGGGCCCGGTGGATCAAGCACACCAGTACGGCGTAGCGCTTGGCGGGCCGAAACTTGCGCAGCTCGGAAGCATCCAATGCCCGCGCCTCGGCAGCGAAGTGCTTGCGCTTGACCTCCGGGATGCCTGCCAGGTGCAACTCGCTGCCGACCAATTCGTCCAGTTCGGCGATATGGTCGATCAACTCCTGGAAATGCTGCAGCGAAGAGCGCTTGGGCAGGCGCTTGATCGCGTGCAGCGGGCTCTTCTGACGCCCCTGTTCGACCTGCAGGAGGCCTTCCAGGCGCTGTTTTTCGTCGATGGTCAGTCGAGCCTCGATCTGGGCGAAATAGCGTCCGTTGACCAGCGTGCGGATGCGCCTGGTCAGGCGATCCAGTGTGGAGAACGCCGGCAGCTCGACGCGATCACGCACGAGCTGTTCGATGGCTACATTGATCAGGTCCGCCGGGTTATCCATCACCGCAGCGGCTTCGTATACCGCGCGTGCCGCAATCTTCAGCCCGCCGTCGCTGTAGGCCCGGACCTGCAGGAATTGTCGGATCCGGCGGTAGTAGCGATAGCGCGAGGCGTTGGCAAGATTCGCTGGCTTGACCTGCACGCGCAGTTTCAGCGCGCTGCGGATGTGGCGCACCACCGCCGGCGGGACTTCGTCCAGCATGGGGAAGTACCCCAGCCGTTGGAAGGTCTTGAGCAGGATCGTCAGCGTCAGGCGGTGCGCAGGCTGCCGGGTGTACTCGGCAACGAAGGCCACCTCAGCGTCGGTTGGCGTGTAGGCCGCAACCAGTTCGCGCACGACCGGGTTGCGCTTGAATTGCGGGTATGCGGTCCGTTCGATCGACGCCATCCAGCCCCTCAGGTCGTTGCAGGCCTTGGCAGCGCGGGCGCTTCCGGCAGACTGGCTTCGATGCGCTGGCGGGCGAACGGATCGGCCCCGTCGATGTAGCGCATCGCCGACTGCACGTCTCGCCAGCCGACGTACTCCATCAGCGCCTTGACGTCCCAGCCGTTGGCGTTGGCCCAGCCAGCGAAGCCGCGGCACAGCGAGTGGCCGCTGTAGTCGTTGGGAGAGCTCAGCCCCGCCTCGCGGAAGATCCGCCGTAGCAGACGCACCAGGCTGTTGGGGTGGAGCGACGCGGCGGCAATCCCGCCCCACTGGTTGACCGCGCGAAACAGTGGCCCCTCGTGGAGGGCGGCTGCCGCGACCCAGGCCATGGTGGCAGCGACCGGGCACCAGCGCGACAGCGCCGGGACCTTGTAGGTGGCGCCGGCGTGCTGGCGATCGCTCTTGCTGTGCGGCAGGAAGCAGGTCATGCCTTCGCCCGGCACCAGGCGCAGGTGGTTCACCTGGAGGCGGGTGAGTTCATCGCCGCGGAAGCCGCGCCAGAAGCCGAGCAGCAGCAAGGCGCGATCGCGCAGATGCCGCAGTTCTGCGGTGCGATCGCCCCGAGAGTGGGCCAAAGCCGCAGCGTCTTCCAGCCATGTCGTGACCTGGCCCAGCTGGGTCAGTTGCAGGGGCGTGGCGCGTTTTTCGACGCTCGGGTGCAGGGCCTGGATACCCTTGAGCACTTGGCGCACCACCGGTGCCCGGGTCGGATCGACAAAGCCGTGCACCTGGTGCCACTGCGCCAGTGCTGCGAGCCGGTGCCTGAGTGTGTTGAGCGCGAGTCGCCCGGCGTAGGCGGCCAAGTAGCGCGCCACCTGCTCCGCGGTCGCCGGCAGATGACCACCCCAATCGACCTCGAAGTGACGGGTTGCCCCTGCATACGCGCGCTCGGTGTTGGCACGGGTTGCCGCTTCCAGATACTGCTTGACCGAGCTCACCGCCTCACTCCGAAACACCGTTTCGTACGGCCGCAGGGCGACTGTAGCCGAAGATTCCAGATAAGGCGGGATAATTCAACATTATTCCGCGTGAGATCACGGCCCGCAGCTGGTCCGTCTAACACGTTGAGTAGTACGTAAATACATGGTATGTAATACGTTACGAAATACGTGGAGTGACGGATGGCAAGGTCCGGGTTGTACAAAAGCGATGTGCAGCGTGCCCGCGATCGCCTGCGCGCCACGGGCACGCATCCGTCCGTGGACGCGGTCCGGGTGGCGCTGGGCAACACGGGGTCCAAGACCACCATCCACCGTTATCTGAGAGAGTTAGAAGAGGAGGAAGGGCAAGGCGTTGGCGCGAAGATGGCCGTGAGCGACGCACTCCAAGACCTCGTCGCCCGCCTCGCCGAGCGGTTGCACGCCGAGGCCGATACGGTCGTGGCGCAGGCCCAGGCGCGCTTCCAGGCGCAGCTCCAGGAGCGCATCCAAGCGCTGGAGCAGGCCCGGCAAGAGGCTGACTCACTCACGACGCAGCTGCAGCGCTGCGAGACAGCACTGCAGGCCGAGCGCGAGGCGGGCGACGCCGCCAGGGGCGAGGTGGCCAGCCGCACCACCGAACTGGCCCAACTGCAGGAGCGGATCGCAGGCCTCACGGCACGACTGGCGGAGCACGAACGTCATGTCCACTCGCTGGAGCACAAGCACGAACACGCCAGGGAAGCCCTGGAGCACTACCGCACCTCGGTCAAGGACCAGCGTGAGCAGGAACAGCTTCGGCACGCGCACCAAGTGCAGGAGTTGCAGGTTGCCCTGCGGCAGGCCAACGAGGCCTTGACCGCCAAGAACCACGATCTGATGCAGCTCAACCGCGACAATGGCCAGTGGCTGGAGCGCCAGACCCGCCTGGAGCGGGACCTGGCGCAGGCACGCCAGCAGGCCGACGCCCAGCAACGCGAGCGCGACGCGCTGCGCCTGACGGCCGCCGAGCACCAAGCCCTGCAGGTGCGCTGGACCCAAGATGTCCAGGCGCTGGAAGGTGTGCGCGCCGAACTGGCTGCGGCGCGGACCGAGCTGGTCGAAGAGCGCCAGCGCCGGGAACACGCCGAGGCGGACACCTTGCGCACCACAGTACGTCTGGGCACGCTGGAACAGTTACTGGAACAACTGCGGTTGCCGCGCCCCGTTGGCGAACCCGAAAACGCCATCGCAGCCGGTGCAATGCCGGCAGGCAGATGATCGGCCGCTTGTCGAAGGCTCCGGAATCCCCCCGTGTCAATGCTTCGGCCTCCCAACCAGGACTTCGGTGAGGCGAAACGAGTCGGAGCGCTCCCCCGGCAAACTTGCTTCTACAGTCACTGTAGGAGATCGACATGGGTCTATGCAGTTCAAAGCCGAGCGCAGCGTCGGCTCAGTGCTTTGCAGCCGGTTGCTAAAGGCAATCGCTTCCTGCCAACCCTCGGACAGCTTGGGCGTGGGTGTCAAGCTGGGATCGGACGCGGGTCAAATTATATTAAGTATATTCCATAAAAATGAAAAAATTCTTTAGCTCCATCAGTAGATCATCAAGATCACAACATAGCAACTCATCAAACCACAATCAAATGCCCGCCTCGGGGTCTTCAACCCGAGATTATGCGTCGGATAATCTAAATCCTGGGAGCGCTTTTGATTGCTTGCCATCAAAGCCGCGAAGGAAAGCAAAGCAGTTGCAGGATTCGATTGAACAACACAGTGGGCGCATGAACGAATCACTTGAGTTTTATGCCAAAGCAGTAGTTGGCAGATTACTCTGCAATGAGCAGCCAACCGAACAGATAACACTCCTTGACATTAATAATTTAGAAAAAATTATATCTCCGTATAATCGTAAATATGAATATCTCAACCTAAGATCATTTGACGGGCGGAAAGATTTCGTTGACTCGGTGAGCTCCTGGAGAACCCCAGGAATTTGCTTCAGGGGAGTAATGCGAATAGGTGAAAGTGATGACCTCCATCACATTGCTTTGGATGTCAGAAACCATGACGACGGTCATACTACCGTCATTGCGCTAGAGCCCGCCATGGCGACAGCTCGAGGAAATTTGAATGGTTATAAGGAGCTCCAGAAAAATTTGAAGGCGTACTTGGGAGACAAAGTGAGCTTTGCGGTAATTGAGGCCGGAGCTCAAAAATCGACAGTAGACTGCATTATTTTCTCACTTAACTATGCGCTCCGAGCTTACTATAATAGGGATACCTTTACTGATTGGCATAATGACTTAAAGAACACCGGGACAATTGATAATAAATACCCTCCACCTCAAAATCTCATATTCCTGGAATATGAGAACCTGTGTATTCTTAATGGGATGGAGTTGCTCCCCGCAAGTTTTTATAAACATGCTCATGCAAACAGCACTTTAGGTGAATTGGAGAGTGTACGGCCAGGAATATCATCTAGTAGCCTAGGCGAAGGCGAGTCACTTGAAGATCGCATGGAAAGTTTTCGAGTGAACCGCGAGGAGCGGTCTTATAGCAGTTCCATCGAGTTGTCTAGAGCAAGGAAGATCCGTAAGGCAATAGAGTCTTAAAAGGATGGTCTAATTGAGGGTTGGCAGGGATTGGTGTAAAAAACAGTCAAAACCTGGGCCGGCCGTCTCGCAACCCATCCCCAGGCGTCGGGGATGTGGTGCGGCATGGGTGAGCCTGTCGGTTGCAGCTTGTCCACGGGGGCGGCCAACGGCTGCAGTTTGATGAGGTGGTGACGTCCACCTAGTCAAGACGCGGTGGGCAAGCGGGCCCAAACATGCCGCCTTGGGTCAGGCGAACAGCTGCTTAATGGCGTCCACCGACAGATCGCGTTTGGTGCCGGTGTTGAGGACCAGCCGACTAATGATCTTATCCAGGATAACCGGGCGCGCTGCCTGAATTCTTTGTCGTCCAGTCCGTCCAGCAGGAAGATCCTCCCGGTGATCGCATAGACGAGGTTCTGCGGGCCGGTGCCGCCGTATCCCCAGCCGTAACCGCCTTCGTATTCAAACAGGTCTAGGAGTGTGGGCAGCAGCTCGGCGAAGCTATTTCGCATGATCTGCGACGCCGTCATGGGTAAACACTGGAGCAGCTACTGGCGCAGCTTAAACCTGATCAGGCCGCTGCCGACGAGGCGTCAGGCGGAAAGGGACGGGCCGTGGATCTGACAATCTCATGTTTTTTCACAAAAGAAATCGGATTCCACGCAGTGGCGCGCCTGCCAGGCGATAGGGCTTTTGCGTAGCCGGGCGGTAGAGCATTTGCTTGTCAGGGCGGTATGCAATTGCTATTGCATCGCCCGGGCGCATCCGTTAGGCTAGCCTCACCACTCCTCCCTTGTCGCCTCATTCAGTTGGGTAACGGCTTGGGACGAAAAAACCGCCGCAAGGCGGTTTTTTCATGTCTGCAGGAATCTCCTCGTGACAACTGACAAAGCGACTGCCGTCTACATCGATGGCTACAACTTGTACTACGGGCGCATCCGTGGGACCGCATTTAAGTGGCTCGATGTTGTTGCTCTGTTTGATCGCCTCCTGCACGACCAAGATCCAACAACCCGTCTGCTGCACGTCCGGTATTTCACAGCGCCGGCGCTGGGCAGGTTTGCGACCCACAAGCAGGCATCGGAAACGCAAGCAACTTACCTGCGTGCGTTAGCACACACCCACCCACAACGATTCACCACGACGCTGGGCAAGCATAGCTGGGACAAAGGGGGAACTCTTCTGCCCGAGTTTGTCAGCGGCCAACCTTATGATCGAGCGCGCCGGGTCCGGGTCTGGAAGCTAGAAGAGAAGCAGACCGATGTGAATCTGGCGCTTGCCATGTATCGCGATGCTGCGTCTGCGCGCTATCAGCACCTGGTTGTCTGCTCCAACGATAGCGATATCGAGCCGGTCCTTGCGGCTATCCGCGAGGACTTCCCAATGATCGTCTTGGGCGTGGTCACGCCTCGCAAACCGCCTGTCGATGGTGTGGCGGACAGAAGAGTAAGCACCTCGCTTTCGAGCCGAGCTGACTGGACACGTCAGTATATTTTGAATGCCGAACTCGCGGGCGCTCAGCTTCCCGAACGAGTCCGGAAGCCCGGCAGGTCAATCGATAAGCCTGGCCACTGGTAAGTCCTACTCGGGTTAACCCAACAGTCGTGTCACCAGTCGTCAGGGGAGTCCGACACCGAAATGGAAAAATCGGCCTTTAGATTCAATAGTTTAGAGAGGTTTCGGCCCCGCACGTAATGATTCCCTGCCGAACATCGGTCCGGGCTGTACAAAAGCGATGTGCAACGCGCCCGCGATCGCCTGCGCGCCACGGGCACGCATCCGTCCGTCGACGCGGTCCGGGTAGCGCTCGGCAATACGGGGTCCAAGACCACCATCCACCGTTATCTGAGAGAGTTAGAAGAGGAGGAAGGGCAAGGCGTTGGCGCGAAGATGGCCGTGAGCGACGCGCTTCAAGACCTCATCGCCCGCCTCGCCGAGCGGTTGCACGCCGAGGCTGACACGGTCGTGGCGCAAGCCCAGGCGCGCTTCCAGGCGCAGCTCCAGGAGCGTACCCAAGCGCTGGAGCAGGCGCGACACGAGGCTGACTCACTCAGCACGCAGCTGCAGCGCACAGAGATAGCACTGCAGGCCGAACGCGAGGCGAGCGACGCCGCCAGGAGCGAGGTGGCCAGCCGCACTACCGAACTGGCCCAACTGCAGGAGCGGATCGCGGGCCTCACGGCGCGATTGGTGGAGCACGAACGTCATGCCCAGTCGCTGGAGCACAAGCACGAACACGCCAGGGAAGCCCTGGAGCACTACCGCACCTCGGTCAAGGACCAGCGTGAGCAGGAACAACGCCGGCACGAGCATCAGGTACAGGAACTGCAGGTTGCCCTACGGCAGACCAACGAGGCGCTGACCGTCAAGAACCACGACCTGATGCAGCTCAACCGGGAGAACGGCCAGTGGCTGGAACGCCAGACCCGCCTGGAGCGGGAACTGGCGCAGGCACGCCAGCAGGCCGACGCCCAGCAACGCGAGCGCGACGCGCTGCGACTGACGGCCGTCGAGCACCAAGCCCTGCAGGTGCGCTGGACCCAAGATGTCCAGGCGCTGGAAGGTGTGCGCGCCGAACTGGCTGCGGCGCGGACCGAGCTGGTCGAAGAGCGCTAGCGCCGGGAACACGCCGAGGCGGACACCTTGCGGGCTACGGTGCGCCTGAGCACGCTGGAACAGTTACTGTCGCAACTGCGGCCACCGCGCCCCGTTGGCGAACCCGAAAACGCCATCGCAGCCGGTGCAATGCCGGCAGGCAGATGATCAGCCGTTTGATGACGGCCCGGCAATCCCCCGTGTCAATGGTTAGCCGTCACAGTTATGACTTCGTTGCACCAACGAAAGAAGGATAGTTTAACGCAGTTACTTCATGTCAGGCAGCAACCAGATGCTTTATGAACTGAGTTGAATTGTCATTTAGAATGACGGCCCCGAGCAGCGCTTCTGAATTTCGGTTGGCGCATGTCTCATTGAATTCTACGGGTATTCCTTCATTTTCAAAAAGACATCCCAGCGTCTCTGCAGTGCTCACTGAGAAATCACCGACTCGATCTCCGCCATACATTGCGACGCGCATAGTCAGGCCCTTGGCCTTGACATCATGTATGTAATCACGAATGGATGCTATAACATTTTCCGGCATGAGTTCTTGGTGATTAAGAGGCAGGAGATGAAATACTCGAACCTGCGCGCCGGGCATGCGTTCGCCTGTGTAATGATCGATTCTTTCCGCAGCGCATGCGACCGCAATGCAGGCAGTCATATTATCGGTGACCACTGGCATGTTTACTTGGCTTGTTCCAGCGCTGTAAAGGTGACGTGTTCCTTGATGGTTAGGAGTCAGACCGTTGAATCCTGCTACCTTGACCGTGGTGGAACTATCTATCTCAAAGCTATAATTCGGGTCCGCATCGAGATCAGAAACACGAACTTTTGGGTAGCTTTTTACACGAATCCCTGCCGACCGTCTTCCGGCTTACAACCCTGTTAGAGAATTTTTAAAGGAGACGAACAGTTGCCTGCGGGAAAGACGCGAGTCTCCGGATGTCCCTTCTGACACCTCCACGGGAGAGAAGATGCGCTGCAACTTGGCCGGCTCGATCTTGGACAGGAAATAAGGGCCCCACACCGTCAATTCGTGGTTTTCCGCCAGATTGATCCTGCTCGCCGGCTGGTCTGTAATGGTGACGAATTGCGCGAAGCGATCGCCGCCGGCGCTGCCGGCACGCTCGCCAGTGGCTGCCCTGTCTTGATTCCAGTGCGGGTGATGCATGAAAAAGGGCATGGACTGGATCGGATCCAGCGTGCGAGTGAACTGGCGCAGCGTGAATTGCAATGCGCTGCGCTCCGATGTCAGGCTGTCCCTGTAGCGCCTCACGATGCCCGCTTGCCCCAGCCGTGGCGGGTTGAAGGCATACACGCTGACCTTGCCACTGGCCCCGGCCGCACGCAGAAAGTGCGCGATATCGAAGCCGGCGACCATGGCCCCTGACGCGCCCAAGCTATGTCCCGTCAATGACATCAATAATGCCTTGCCGCTGTCCCGCGCCAAGTTCGAGTAGCGTATCAGCACGTCCTTCATGATGGCTCCTTCGGCGCGCGGCAGCTGAGCTTCGGAGTGCCACCATTCCTGCCAGCCTGCGCCCACCTTGCCCAACGTGGGAAGGCGTTCGTCCAATATGTTGACGTGCGGCTGGGCGATCTGGCTTCTCATGTCGCACAGCAGATCGTTGGTCGCATCCAAGCGAGTGCCGGAGAAGCCCAGCACCACCATGATCGCGTCGTCCGTCGCACCCTCCCACAATTTCAACCGCGGCGTGGACATCGGCGCATCAAGATGGAGCCCGCCGATGTCGGCCACCGTCGCCAGATCGGCCGTGTAGGATTCGCCCGCGCATGCGCGCATGCATTCGAGGACAACACGGCAGTGCATCTCCCATTGCTCATCCTGCCTGGACGACTGTGCCGATACACCATCCACCTGTGCAATCGCACTGGCGAGATCGGAGGTTTGGGCATCTATCTGCAGCAGAGGCACGTGACATGATCGCTCTGCCTTTGCCACGATCGACTGCAGCGTCTTGCGTATGCGTTTGACCGGCGCAGCATTGAGGCCGGCGAACGCCCCCGCGCTGTCGCGCACCTGACAGGGGGAAGCGGTAACGGACATAGGCGCACCGACGTCGGCGACGACCGTCTTCGCGTGCGGAAGACTTAGCAAAGACATTGACGCAGTTCGCATCTCGTCAGATTCCAAATGAGTCCTCAGGGATTAGACCTCGCAAAGGCGATCAACTGAAACGTCTGCGGCGGATCTGCTCGCGTTCCTCTGCGGTCAGATCATCAATGTGGATGTAGTGGACGCCTAGACCGCGCGGTGCGCTCAGAAGCTGCGATTCGCTCTCGTCCTGGCTATGGTCGGGCGAAGAGATCAGCCCAACGATCGTTCCATGCGGGGCCACCCGCCATAGGGCCACGCGCTGGAAGACGCGTGGCTCATCGGCCTCGGCAGCTTGTGAATAGGTGGCGTACCAACCATCGGCAGGCAGGTAGCGATAAGAGCCGTAGTCGTTCATAGCGTCTCTGGGCGATGCGGGATGACGCTCTGATTGTCGATATGCGCCGGTAAGCGGGATGCGGGAGTTTCTGATTTGGCGCTGCAGCTACGCACCGGGTCATCTGGGCTTCGCTGCTGCGGGAAGGGTTTCGCGCACTACGCGCAGTGCACCGGATGGGCTGCGAGAGCTAACAGCTATCTGTGGCGGGGCGTTGGGACGGCCAAGCCGCACCTGAGCGGTCGGCGCTGGCACCCTGCTCGCAATGCCATTGCTAGCGTGCTACACCCAGTTCACAGGGAACGTCTGCAGCACATCAACCCGTAAGGCTGATTCGACGTCGCCATGGATACCACTGGTTGGCAGGGATTCGTGCAAAAAACAGCCAAAAGTGGGATAACTTGCTGTTAGTAAAGAATTTTTTCGCAGATTCCTGCCGGCCCTCAATCCCGGCAGCGTGTACTGCCGAATAGTCCTTGCGTGCTCTGCTGTGAAGCAGGCGGCATCCGTCTATTACCCACCCTGCGACCACTGGCCTCGCACAGTCGCCGCAAGACAGTTGCAGCGTGCCGAACCTCGAAAGGGACGAGGTAGTGGATGAGCGATGGAAGCGCCGTTTTATCTGGCAACTTCATGTTTTCACAAAAGAAATTGGATTCTGCGATTCATTTTTACACGTATGTCGGCTGAACCCCATAGGCACGTTCGATCTGCTGGCCCGGATCCTGCAGATCGCCGTCGCTACCGATCGCATAGCTGCGAACACCCGGATAACGCGGCAGCGTGTGTGCAGCGATCTGGTAAGCCAACAACGTCCAGTGCGGTCCCTTGAACAGCTCGAACAGGCGCGTTGCCTGCCCTGCCGCGCCAAGCAAGGGTGCATCCGGTGCGCGCGAACCGGAGGCGATCGCGGTCGTAGAGGTGGTCGGCCACACCAATGCAGAGGCGTCGTAGTGCAGGTCCAACTGCTGCGTCTGCCGACCGCGGTGCAAGTCGCCCTGTTTGGCTGCGTCGAGCAGCTTGACCGACAGGCCCAGCATTGCGGCAGCGATTGGGCGGCGTTCCTGCTCGTAGCTGTCGAGCGGGCTCTCGGACGCACCGCGCACTACCGCGGCCAGTTTCCAGCCCAGGTTGTAGGCATCCTGCACGCTGGTGTTGAGCCCCTGCCCGCCGGTCGGTGGATGGATATGTGCGGCATCGCCCGCCAGCAGAATGCGTCCGACGCGATAGCGGTCGGCCAGGCGTGCGTTCATCGCATATGCCGATGCCCACAGAACACCTGCTCGACGCGGATGGCGGTGTCGCCGATGCGCGCGGCGATCATCGCGTTGAGGCCGCCGACTGACAGATCGATGTCGCCTTCCAGCGGCACCGGTGCCTGGATCTGGAACCAATCGGTCCCGGTCAGCGGGCAGAACGAAATCTGGGTTTGCATCGACGCCTGGTTGAAGCGGTGCCAATACGCCCGATCCAGACCACGGATGACCACGTCGGCCACGATTGCGCGCACGCCCAGCGTCTTTCCGGGGAAATCGATCGCGAGTGCCTGCCGCACAAAGCTGCGGCCGCCATCGGTTGCCACCAGGTAGCGGCTGCGGATCATTTGCGCGCCGCCGCCATCGCGCAGCTGCACGCTCACGCCGGTGGCGTCCTGCTCCAGGCCGACGAGTTCGCACGCATAGTGCGGGGCATGCCCGAACTCGGTGAGACGCTCGCGTAACACGTGCTCGGTCAGGAATTGCGGAGCCATCAATGGCTGCGCAAACGGCTCGGTCATGGTTGGCTCCGCACGATCGGGTGCGGCGTCCGTGTAGCTGCCGTCCTGAGCATAGCTACGCTCAGGCGGATACGGGCCGCCCACGGCTGCCAGGCGGTTTGCAATGCCCAGGTCTTCAAAGATCTCCAGCGTTCTCGGTTGGATGCCCTTGCCGCGCGAGCCACCGAACGGCTCGCTGATCTTGTCGATCAAACGGAACTGGATGCCCCGGCGCGCCAGTTCCAGCGCCAGGATCAGCCCGGCTGCGCCGGCGCCGCAGATCAGCACATCGAGGTCTTTGTCGTCGTTCATGGCCATCCATATATGTGCAATATGCACTTAATTTGGCGGCAGCTTAGGCCGATCGAAAAAAGAGTGCAAGTAGCACATATTCAGCCGGCGCTGCCGGCTTGGCCCGGCCGGTGCGTAAGACCCGCGCTCCCCATCCTTTTCAGTCGCGTTCGCCGCGCAGAACCGACTGCAGAAAGCTGACGACCTGGGCGGAATGACCCCGCGTGGCGAGTTCGGCTGCCGTCTCACCTCCCAGCTCGCGAATCGGGTCGTGATGAAACCAGGCGGCCGCTTCGGCAACAGGAACAATCTTCAGCGCCAACGTCAGGATCGTCGCCTTATCTCGCATATGGCGGTATCGGCGATGAAGACGACAGGCAACTACAGAAAGCGGTCATGGCGACTCCATAGGCGAAGCATCGTGGTGGCAAGCAAGACGGCATAGGACGCAGTGCGATTGCGCTGCACGTTGCCACGCCGAGGTCGGTGGAACGTCGCAAGCGCCGCTGCTGCACTGCCGACATTTGGCCGACATGCATGACGCACGCTGCTGCCGCGCCATCGCTCCCTGCTCGACCGCGGGTCGGCACAACGGCGGCGCTGCCCTCTCCCACTGAAGCCTCCCCATGACGCATTCCCGTTTCGTTCTCGCCACGCTGTTGGCACTGCCCTCCCTCGCTTCAGCGCAGACCACACCGCAAGCGGACCCGTCGCTGGCCGAACAATCGCCTTATCGCTGGGGCCTGGGCCTGGGCGCGATTGCCTCGGATAGCCCGTTCGCCGGTGAGGGAACGCGGATCAACCCGGTGCCATTGATCCTGTTCGAGGGCGAGCGGGTGTTCTTGCGCGGTATCACCGGCGGATACCACATCATCAAAGGCGAGACCTTTAGCCTGGATGCGATTGCCGCGCTACGCATGGACGGTGTGGCGGCAGACGATCTGGGTAGCGAGGAATTGGCGCGCAACGGCATCGATCGCGCGTTGCTGGAAGATCGCGACGACAGTCTGGACCTGGGTCTGGTCGGCACATGGGAAGGCGCGGCAGGCGAATTCGAGTTCACGGCCAAAGCCGACGTGACCGGCACCAGCGAAGGCTACGAATTGACCGCACGTTACGGCTATCCCATCACTGTGGGACGCGGCCGGTTGACGCCCAGCATCAGCGTCAGCCATCTCTCCAAGGACATGGCCAATTACTACTACGGCACGCTGGACGAAGAAGTCGCGCGCGGTGTGGTGGATTACAAGCCGGATTCGGCCACCGTGCCGACCGTGGGTGTCACTTACGTGCGACCGATCGGCAAGCGCTGGCAGTTCATGACGCGCCTGCAATACAGCGTGTTGCCCAGCAAGCTCAGCGACAGCCCGCTGCTCGAACCCGATACCGACGGCGTCGGCACGGTGTTGATCGGTTTTTCCAGGGGCTTTTGATGACACCGGGCCATGCCGCCGCCATGCAGCGGCAATGTAAGCGATGCCTGCGCGCGAGCGCAGCATGATCGCCTGGACCTTGCTGTGCCTGGTGGCGAGCTGGATCGCAGCGATGACCTACGTCTACCGGTATCGCGGTCGAGCGCGCTATGCCAGCCTGAAGCAATATCTGCGCAAGAGCTGGCCGGTGTTCGCCTTGCCCAACGTGATTCTCTACGCGTTTACCAAACGCGCGGCACGTGGTCCGTTCGTTGCGTTGGATGCCTATCCAGCGCTGGCAACGCTTGCGCAGCATTGGGAAGTGATGCGCGATGAAGCATTGGTCATCCAGGCAGGCGGCAGTTTCGAGGAGGCGCGCCGGGAAGGCTCGGTCGCCTCGTTCGATGTGGGATTTCGCACGTTCTACAAATATGGCTGGAGCCGCTACTACCTACGTTGGTATGGCTATACGCATGCTTCGGCACGTTCCAGCTGCCCGAAGACGCTGCAGATCCTGGCGCAGTATCCGCAGGTCAAGGCGGCGATGTTTGCGATCCTGCCGCCGCACTCCGGGCTCACACCGCATGCCGACCCATTGGGCTGCTCGTTGCGCTACCACCTGGGCCTGGCCACGCCCAATGCCGCGCAATGCTTCATCGACGTCGATGGCCAGACGCGTGCGTGGCGCGATGGCGAGGCTTTCATCTTCGACGAAACCTATCTGCATTTCGTCCGCAACGACACCGACGCGCCACGCCTGATTTTGATGTGCGACGTTGCCAGGCCGATGCGCTGGCCGGGACGGCTGTTTAACCTGCTGTACTCACAGCTCGCGCGCGCCGCAATGACCCCCAACGACACCCGCGACAAGCGCGGCCCGGCGAGTGCGTTGTTCACCTGGATCAGCCCGCTGATGGCACGTGGAAAACAGCTGCGTGCGCGTCATCGGCCGACTTACAACGCGATCAAGTGGGCAATCAATCTGCTATTGGTCGGCATTGCACTGGCAAGCCTGGCCGGCGTGATCGGCGTCGGGCGTTGGCTGCTGCATGTTTGATCATCCCCCTGCCCTGCTGTTGTCGATCGGCCGCCTGTTACGCGAGCTGGTCGACTGCATGGACGCGATGCTGCGTATGATGTTTCCAACCATGAAAAGCGCCGATTCAATGACCTCCAGCCCCATCCAGCATGCCCAGGTATTGCAGGTGCTCATTATCGAAGACAACCGCGCACTGGCGGCTAATATCTTCGATTATCTGGAGGCATGCGGGCATCAACCCGATGCCGCGCCCGACGGCAACTCCGGCCTGAATCTGGCCATCAGCAATCGCTACGACGCCATCATTCTGGATTGGATGTTGCCGCGCATGGATGGCATGAGCGTGCTGCGCAAGTTGCGCGAAGACCATGGCTGCCGCACGCCGATCATCATGCTCACTGCCAAGGATCAGCTGGAGGGCAAGCTGCTCGGGTTCGAAAACGGCGCCGACGATTATCTGGTCAAACCGGTCGCGCTGCCGGAGCTGGAAATGCGCCTGCGCGTGATGGTGGGCAGAGCCAGCGCGAATGCAGCAACAGCGGGGCACTTGCTGCAGGTCGGCGATTTGCGCTTCGACCTGGACAGCCTGAAGGTCTCGCGCGGCGCGCGCAGCGTGGTGCTCTCCAGCACCTTGCGCAACGTGCTGGAATTGCTGATGCGCGAATCCCCGAGAATCGTGCGCCGCGATCGACTGGAAAGCCTGATATGGGGCGACGCATTGCCCGAAGGCGATCTGCTGCGTTCCCACATGCATGTGTTGCGGCGTGCCCTGGACCAGGGCGGCGAACACAAGCTGCTGCACACCGTCACCGGTGTCGGGTATCGCCTGGGTGGTGGGACGCGATGAGATTGGGCGCACGCTTGGGAAGTCTGCAGTGGTTGATCAGCAGCAGCCTGATCGTGTCCGGCGCGATGCTTGCCCTGGGGTTGGCGGTTCAAGGTTTCTTGAGCCAGGAGTTGATCGAAGCTCCGATCTGGAAACAGCTGCTCACCTCGAGCACGCAAAGCATTGCGCACCTGCCTGCGGCCGAGTTGCAAAGCGCGCTCCCCACCGATGGCCCGGTGCAGGGCTGGCTGGTGTCAGTTCCTGCGGAACTCCCCGCAGGAATGCCGGCCTTCTTCGCTGCGCTGGCGCCTGGCTACTACGGCGAAGGCGATCTTGAAGCCGCCAAGGGAGCCCCGTTCCTGACCAGGAAGTTCATCAACATCCTGCAACCGCATTGGGGGCCGTTCGCTGAACCCCCGGGCCAGACACGGCCCGATCGCAGTTACTCGGTGTTGATCACCACGTTGCCGCAAGGGCGATTGGTCATGAGCATCGATATGACCGAGCTCGAAGACAAGCAGAACGAAAGCGTTCAAGTGAGCGTGCTGTTCATGCTGTTGAATCTGGCGATGATCGCGTTGGTGATCTGGTGGCTCTTCATCAGTATGACCCGGCCGGTCACCGACCTGGCACGGCGCATGCGGCAGCTGGACCCGCTGCAACCCGCGCAACGGCTGCCCACCGACTACCGCAAGAGCGAGCTCAATACGATTGCGCGTGAGGTGAACGCGCACCTGGAACGTGTAGCGCGCGCGATCGAACGCGAGCGCAGTCTGCTGGACCAGGCCAGCCACGAATTCCGCACGCCGCTGGCGGTTATCTCCGGCGCGGCCGATGTGCTGCACAAGCAGCAGCTGCCGGAGCGCGCGCAGCGGCCGTTGCATCGCATCGATGAGGCCGTGGGCAACCTCAAGCAGATCATGGAAGCGCTGCTGTATCTCTCGCGCGAACCAACCCCTGCCGAGCGCGAGGAGATCACCGTCCTGCACGGACTGCTTCCCGATCTGGTCCAGGACCATCTGTATCTGGTCTCGGCAAAGCCGGTGCAGTACCACATCGATGCGCTGGAGCCGCTGATCTTGCACGCGTCCGAATCGATGGTGCGTATTGCCGTGGGCAACCTGCTGCGTAATGCGGCCGACCATACCTATGCGGGCGACATCCGCGTCTCGCTGATCAACAACAAACTCTACATTCGCGATACCGGCGAAGGCTTCGACACCGCCAAGGCGGCCGAGCACTACACAGCCTCGCTGAAACACTCGGTCAAGCAAGGCGGCGGTTCGGGTCTGGGGCTGTTCCTGACGCGGCGCATCTGCGAGCGCTTCGGCTGGCGGCTGCATCTGGAGTCGACGATCGCCGAAGGCACCCTGGCGATGATCGATTTCAATCCGTAATCAAGTCGCCCATCAAGTCAGCATCGCTGGAAAGGCTGGCAAGCAGTTTTCAGAAACTGCAGTGTCTGCGGACGTCCGCTCCGGCGTGGCGGACGTCCGCGCGGACATCAGCCGTCGCTGATGGCTTGCAACGCAAGCCGTCGCCCAGGCAGGCTGAGCTCACCACTCAGGTGGTGCGCGCCCCCGCCGTGCATGGTTAGAAACCCTCGTCCAGCGGCGCGTAACGACACGCTAGCAGTGCGACCGAACTGGCATGCGGTTTGCGTAAAGTCCATTCCCTTCCAAAGACAAATGCCGATGCGTCCTTTTGCAAAAATCGTCTTCATGCTCGTGACGTTGGCCGTTGCAGACGCGCGTGCGGCAGCACTTCCAGATGTACCGGCTACAGATGCCGCACGCAATGCGTTCGCGCCCACTGCGACACGCACCCGGCCGCTGGCGCTACCAGTGACCACCTCGCACGTGCTCCGGTTGCGCGGCCAGCGACTGCGGTACAGCGCCACCGTCAGCGAGTGGCCGGTGCGCGACCCGGACGGACGCAGCATCGGTGCGATCGTGACTCAGGCGTATGTGGCCCGGTCCAGGCCCGGGACCGAGCGACCGGTGACCTTCGTCTACAACGGCGGCCCGGGCGCGGCATCGTGGTCGCTGCAGATGGAAGGCATCGGCCCGCGTCTCTACGATGCAGCGACTGGCGCGATTGGCGACAACCCCGACAGCATCCTGGACGCCACGGACCTGGTGTTCATCGATCCACTGGGCACCGGCGCCAGCTTTCCGTTTGCTGGTACGGATGCGTCCAGCGTCTGGAACACACCCGGCGATGCACGCTCGATCGTCGCGGTGATCGACGCCTGGCTGGTTGCCCATCACCGCAAGAACGCGCCGCAGCTTTTGCTGGGAGAAAGTTACGGAACCATGCGCAGTCTGGCGGTATTGCACGAAGATGCAGCCAAGCCAAGGCTCAACGTGTCGGGCGTCATGCTGCTGTCGTTGTTCCTGAGCAATCACCAGGACGATGATCTCGCCGCGCTGACCTTGTTGCCCAGCCTGGCGACCACGGCCTATGTGCACGGTGCCCGACGCGCTGCTGCTTCGTCGGCCGAGCAGGCCTATGAAGATGCGCTGCAGTTTGCGCGCGATCGCTATGCACCGGCGTTGCTCGAAGGCTATGGCGTGTCGAAGCAACGCCTGCAGGCGGTTGCCACCGAAATGAGCGCGCAGACCGGCGTGCCGGCCGATGTGCTGGAAGCGTCCAGGTTACGCATCGACCGCAAGCAATTCGGTGAGCATCTGGTCCTGCCCCATGCAAACGGCCAGGTCGGCAGTCTGGATACCCGTGTGGTGGGCGGCGCGGAATTCGAAGGGCTTGCCGACCCGTACAACGACCCATCGATGACGCTCGGCAAACGTCCTGCAGCGCTGATGGAGCGGTATCTGGCAACGTTGGGATATCGGGTGGCAGCACCTTATCGCCCGTTGAATCTGAGCATCAACAACGGCAACTGGTACTTCCGCACACCATCCGCCTCCGAGGAAGTCCACGACGACTCCCTCGATGCCACTGAGTGGCTCGTCGATGCCATGCACGCCAATCCCAAACTGCAGCTGTTTACCGCAGGCGGCTATTACGACACGGCCACGCCGCTCTACCGGGGACTCTATCTGCTCGATCATGCCGAGATCGATCGATCGCGCTGGACATCGGCCGCTTACCCGGCGGGACATGGCATCGCCGAGGATCCAAAGCAGCGCCGCCATCTGGCCGAGGATCTGCGTGCGTTCATCGCGAAAACAGCCCGTTGAGCGTTATGTCACGCGTGTGCGGAGTGCACATGCCCGGATTGATTTCATTGCGGGCTCTAGCGCATCATGCGCCACGTTTTTCGTCCCCCACCCCAGAGGCCTGCTCCTTGGACAGTCATAGTCGATTGCGTCGCGGCACCTGCGCCGACGGATCCTGACCCAAGGTCGGCTCCGTCCGCACAGGGCGGGGCTCAATGCGTGCGCTTGCGCCCACGCATTGCCTGCATTACCCACACAATCCAGCTAGACCCAAGGCGCGGTCTTTGGCGCTCCGACCCTGGAGAGTGCCGATGTCCCTGAAGCTGTTCCCCGCCCTGCTGCTGGCAGCTGCGTCCGTGCTTGCGTCCCGTGCGCAGGCCGCACCGACGATGCCGCTCTGACCCCTGAAGGACGCTGCCAGGTGGAAACCTGGCTACGTGGCTCGCACCCGGGGCGCGAATTGACCGCCGTGCCTGCCTGCACCTGGGCCGGCAACGAAGTCAGCCTTGGGCTGTCGACATTCAGCGACCAACCCCGGGCCGGTATCGCCGCTCTGGGCGTGAAGCGGCTGTTTCGCGATCTGGACCAGCAGCGCTGGGGCATGGGTGCCTCGCTGGGGGCGAACTGGGATATGCGCCGGCAGCGGCTGGATGGGCTGATCCTCAATGTGCCGGTGAGCATCGCGTTGGATGCGGACCGACGCAGCTTGCTGCATCTGAACGTGGGCGCAAACACACCCCGAGGCGCGGCGATGGCGCTGACGGCAAGCGTGGGCGTGGAGTACACGCTCGGCCCGGCCTGGACGGTGCTGGCCGAGGCGTTTGGCGACGACCGTGGCGGTTTTGCCCAGCAGGCTGGACTGCGGCGCCTGCTCGGCGAGCGTGCAAGCATTGATCTACTGGCCGGGTATCAGCATGGCGCAGACAACACGCCGTGGTTCACGCTGGGCTTCAATCTTTTATTGCCCGATTGATCGCTGGACTAAAAAAGCGCCTGTTCGCTAGCAGCAACGGCGTTTTTCGTGCCTGAAGAGACTCGGCTTCTATCGAGCAACCACTCCAATCACGCTAGCTGCCCATACAGATATCTAGGCCGATTGGTATGCCAAAACCATTGAATTTTGCACAATCGATTCCATTGGTTGTGGCTGCTTAGTATAAATTCATGTGAATATACTAATTTAAACATTGACCGGCGATAAAAATCCTGCTGCTTGTATATCGCGGGAAAAACCATTCGCCGCTCATACGGCAGAGCCCGTTAGATTCGCTAACTTACGGTCGAATCCGCTACAGCGTGTGAGGACTTCACCGACAGCTTGAGGTATATCCCTGATTCACTGCGATAGCAATCGCATTTAGGATTGCCGCCCCCTGAGAAATGTGATGTTTTACGGTCGCGTTCGCTCCGACTTTCCTCTGTACTAGAGCTTGCTTGCGGCGTTCTAATCCTTTCTCGCTATGGATTAAGTCGCCGATGTCTATCGGCTCGCTTTTTCTCTGAATTGCAACTGACCATTCAGGTTTTAGAGTTTCTGGATAGCGCCGTTAAACAATCTCGCAAGCACACGATTGGATGCATCACTGCATTCCCCGCGTTCTAAGCGTCGTTTATCCGAAGGGACGGATCAGCGAAGAATAAAGTGAATAACCCGTGAAATTAAATGCCTCCGTCTGCGCGACCGCCGACGTGGGAAACCTTTGCGCCAAATTCAGATATTCAGCAGTAGCGGCGCGCCAAATGACCGGATTAAACAAACTATGAATCGCTCGCTACTCGCAACGACCATCGCATCCTGCCTCGTCCTGACCGCCTGTGGCGGCGGTGGCGGTGGCGGCAACGTCCGCAGTGACCCGCCGCAGACCACGGTTGTGACCCCGACGCCGTCCACGCCTGCACCTGCAACTCCGACGACACCGGCGCCGACGCCGATGCCAACTGCGCCCCCGCCACCCCCCACGGCCGACCCGCTGCCCAAGACCGCTCCGGCACCGGCCCGTTACCAGGGCCTGGGCAGCAACCTGCTGGTGCCGACCAATGCGGATCTGGCACAGCAGGCCGGTGCCCGCGGCCAGGGCGTGAAGTTGGCCGTGCTGGACGACAACCTGGTGCCCAGCTACGCGCCGATCAGCGGCAAGGTCGACAGCTTCAACGATTACACCGCCAGCCCCGGCACGCCCGAATCTTCGTCCAATGCCTTGCGTGGCCACGGCACGGTTATCTCGGCGCTGGTGCTGGGGTCGGCGCAGGACGGCTTTGCCGGGGGTGTCGCGCCGGATGCAGACCTGTTCTATGCGCGCATCTGCGCCGAAAATTCCTGCGGCACCCAGCAGGCTCGCCGCGCCGCGGTGGATCTGGCGGCTGCCGGCGTGCGGATTGCCAACCTTTCGATCGGTGCCTCGTATGCAGATGCTGCCAGCAGCGCGAACGCCGCGCTGGCCTGGAAGTTCGCACTGGCTCCGCTGGTGCAGGCCGATGCGCTGATCGTGGCATCGACCGGCAACGAAGGTGCGTCCGAAGCGTCCTACCCGGCGGCCACCCCGGTGCAGGAAGCCAGCCTGCGCAACAACTGGCTGGCAGTGGGCGCAATCAATATCGACAGCGCCGGTAATGCCGCCGGCCTGACCAGCTATTCCAACCATTGCGGCGCCGCTGCGCAGTGGTGCCTGGTGGCGCCGGGCAGCTACTTCGCCCCGGCCTTGGCAGGCACCGAGTTGCAGGGCCAGATCGCCGGCACCTCGTTCTCCACCGCTGCCGTCACCGGCGTGGCGGCGCAGGTGCTGGGCGTGTATCCGTGGATGAGCGCCTCCAACCTGCAGCAGACCTTGTTGACCACCGCTACCGATCTGGGCGACCCCGGCGTGGATGCGCTGTACGGTTTTGGCCTGGTCAATGCGGCCAAGGCGATCAAGGGACCGGCACAGTTCATCAACAACTGGTCGGCCAACGTGACCTCCGGTTACGACAGCACCTTCAGCAACGACATTTCCGGCGCGGGCAACCTGACCAAGAACGGCGCCGGCAAGCTCACGCTCACCGGCAACAACACCTACACCGGCGGCACCAGCGTCAGCGACGGCGTGCTCGCACTGTCCGGCAGCCTGCGCTCGGATGTGATCGTGCTCAACTCGGCCACCTTCGAATCGCACGGCGGTGTGATCAACGGTAACTACAGCCTGGTCAACAACACCGGCACCACCGCACTCGAATTGGGCAAGGGCCTGACCGTCACCGGCCAGGCCAGCCTGAAGGGCAATCTGTTGTTGCTGCCGGAAGCGGCTGGCTACACCGTCGGCAGCAGCGAAAAGATCGTCCAGGCGGGCAACCTGCAGGGCACCTTCGATCGCGTGCAGTACGCCAACAATTTCTTCTGGACCGCCTCACTCGCCTACGACCCCACCACCGTCACCGCCACGCTGACGCGTAATGCCTCCGCTGCCAGCGCGCAAGCGGCCGGTGCGCCGCAATCGGTGGTCAACGGTGCCGCGCAGGCCGATACGCTGGTCAAGGTGCTGGATACGCGTGTGGCTTCGGGCGATACCGACAATCTGGGTGGTTTGATCAGCGCCACCGGCTCGCTGCTGGCGGCCACCGATGCGCAGGTTGCCGCGTCGCTGCCGACCCTGGCTGGCCAGGTACACGGCATCGAGCGCACGCTGGGCTTCCAGTCCGCACTCAACGATGCGCGCGTGGCTGCCGATCGCCTGCCCTACCTGGCCGACACCACCACGCTGACCACCTGGATGCAGGGCAGCTATCTGGACGGCAATCTGGGCGGCAACGGTTTCGACTCGGCCGATTACACCCAGCAGTCCACCACCTTCGGTGTGGATCTTCCGGTGGGCAGCACCGGCACGGTCGTGGGTGCGGCGGTGAGCTCGGGTCAGGACCGTGCAAACATCGATGCCTCGGCCAGCCGTCTGCGCTCGGACCGTTATGCGATGACGGCGTATCTGTATCAGCCGATCGGCCAGGCCTACCTCTCGGGCATCGGTTCGTATGGCATGAGCAATGTGGAAACCGAACGCAGCGTGCAAGCGGGCAGCATCGGCGAGCGTCTGCAGGATCGTCGCCACGACACCAACTGGTCGCTGCGCGCCGAACTCGGCCTGCTGCCGCACGCGGGTTTGTCGCCGTTCGTCGCCGTCGGTGTGGTCAGCCAGAAGCAGGATGCCTTCAGCGAAGCATCGGCCACCGGCCTGGGCTTGAGTGCCGACAGCGACACGCTACGCGCGGGCTACGGCGAAGTGGGCGTGCGTGGCCATCTGACGCGCGGCAAGTGGGGCTTCGATGGTCTGGTTGCCTACCGCTCGCTGTTCGGCAACCCGAACGCCGACTTCACCGCATGGTTCACCGATTTGCCGGAAGCGCGCTTCAACGTCGCCGGCGAGCCGGTGTCCAAGCAATCGCTGCGTGCCTCGGTCGGTGTGCGTTACCAGGTGAACGATGCGTTCTCGATCTACGGCAACGTGGGTGCCGAGCGTGGTCGTTCGGATGCCAACAGCGTCAACGCCAATGTCGGCCTGCGCTGGCAGTTCTAAGCGCCGGCTGCAGACCGGCAGTGTGGCCGCAAGGCTGCATGGCCGGTACGCGGAGTCGGCATGCACGACGCCCACGCTGCGGTTGCCGACGCAGCCGACCAGCGATTGCGGGTGCGCTGCAACTGCAAGTGCAAGTGCAAGTGCAAGCATGACGCTGTATGTGCGTGCCTTTGTATCGGCCCAAAAAAAGCCCCGGCAGTGCCGGGGCTTTTTGGTCTGCAGTGAATCAGAAGTTCCAGCCCCAGGTGACCTGGCCGCCGTAAGCGGTCTGGCCATCGCCGTTGAGCCCTTGCAACGACAACGACAGGCGACTGGCAGGCGAGGTGATCAGGCTGACACCCAATTCGCCCACCACCGCATTCTTCGCCAGGGTGACGCTCTGCACCGAGAACTGCGAGCCGGTGCCGATGAAACCGGCAGAACGTTCCACAGCGCGGTCGCCGAACGCGTGCCGCCAACCCACCGACGCATACAACCCGGCCGCCTGGCCCAGCTGCCAACGCCCACGCACACCCACCGTGCTGGTGGTGTACTCGTCCTTGGCGCTGTCCACCGACAGCCCGGCAATGCCGCCGCGCTCGTTGAAACCATCGGTCTTCAGATGCGTGTAGTCGGCCGCGATGAAGGGGCTGTACACCGCGTTGCCGGTGCGCAGATTCCAGGCCGCTTCCAGCGACACGGTGATGGCCTTCGCATCGTAATTGCTGCTCAGCCGCTCTTCGAGCACGCCGGGCAGCATCACCCGACGCGTGCTGTCCACGCTGTAATCGGCATAGTCCACCGAGGCTTGCAGCGCGAACGCGGACCATTCGGCCTGGCCGTAGATGCCGGCATGGGTGCCATCGATATCGGAGCGATCGAAGGACTCGCGCGAGCGGGTTTCGATGTCCTGATTACCGACCGCGATACCGAGCACACTGCGCTCGCCGATGCGCCGTTCTGCGCCGGCCATGATGCCGTTGTCCTCGCGCCGTACCGAGGCCGCATTGGCATTGCCATCGATACGATTGGGCAGGCTGCGACCGGTGATCCATACCGTGGTGTCTCCCACGCGCGCGTCCTGGCTATCGCCACGCAGATGGTTGCCGACGCCGCTCAGCAGGAAGCGGCTATCCAGCAACGCGGTGGCCGTGCTGGCATGGCTTTCGCCAGACAGCGAGGCAAACGCGGTGCGGATTGCTTCCGGATCGTCGGGCAGGCGTACGACTGCCTGATAAACAGGATTGGTGGTCGGCAACCCATCTACCGCAGACGCAGTAGCTTGCTGGTTGGGTGTGTTGACAGCGTCGACCATCGCGACGGTATTGCGACCAAGCGACACCGACAACGCAGTAGCGCTGGCGCTAACGTTCGGCTCTACAAAAGCGTAATCAGAAACAACGTTGGTGAACTGTCCGGTGAGCCCGCCAGCGGCGTTGATGACCGGAATCTCGGTAAACAACGGCAGATCCGTCGCACGCACCAACTGCAGAGTGCTGCCCGGGGACAACGTGGCCGCACCGCCCACGCTGATGGGTGTAACCGCGCCACCTGCTCCAGGCGTAACCAGCAAGGTGGAGCCATTGCCGAGCGTGGCATTGCCGCCGACACTGATCGTGCCGGTGGTGCCGCCGATCGCAACGGTGCCGCCCGAGATCAGGCTGCCCACGCTGCCGCTACCGGTGAGCGTGCCGCCCGGTCCCACCGTGACCGGTCCGCCCAACGCAGCGCCCGGATTGGCCGGGTTGCCTACGCTCAGGGTGCCTGCGGCGATCGTGGTCGGCCCGGTGAAGCCACTGCTGTTTGCGGTGACCAGCAAGGTACCCACACCATCCTTGAGCAGGCTGCCAGTGCCCGACAAGGTCCCTGCGTAGGTGCCATTGGTGGTCTGCTGGAACACCAGCGCGCTGTTATTGGCGATGTTGCCCTGCAGGCTGTCGGTATCGCCGACCAGCGTACCGGCAGCGATGGTGGTGCCACCGAGATAGGCGTTAACGCCATCCAGCGTGAGTGCACCGGCCCCGGTCTTAATCAACGCACCGCTACCTGTGATGTTGCCGGCAAATGTACCGGCGCCAGCCTGATCGAACACCAGCACCGCGTTGTCGAGGATGTTGCCTTGCAGGCTGGTGGTGTTGCCGATCAGGCTGCCGCTGGCAATCGTAGTACCACCGCTATAGGAATTGGGAGCGACAAGCGTCAGCGCGCCCGTACCCTGCTTGATCACGCTCCCGGTGCCGCTGACGGCGCCGGCAAACACGTCATCGGTGGCCTGATCGAACACCAGCGTGCCGTTGTCCACCACGTTGCCCTGCAGGCTGGTGGTGTTGCCGATCAACGTACCGGCACTGACCACCGTGCCGCCGGTGTAGCTGTTGGGACCGATCAACTGCAACACGCCAGTGCCAGCCTTTTGCAGCGAACCCGTCCCGCTGACCGTGCCTGCATACACGCCGCCGGTGGCCTGATTGAAGACCAGGGCCGCGTTGTTGGCGATGTCGCCCTGCAGGCTGGTGGTGTCGCCGATCAACGTCCCTGCAACGATCGTGGTGCCACCTGTGTAACCATTCGCACCGTTGAGCAACAGAGCGCCGGCACCATCCTTGATCACGGTGCCAGTGCCGGTGATCGAGCCGGTGAACACACCATCGCCCACCTGATTGAATGCCAGGGTCGCGTTGTCGACGATCGCGCCTTGCAAACTTGCGCTATCGCCTACCAGCGTGCCGGCGTTGAGCGTGGTGCCACCGGTGTAGCTGTTGCTGCCATCGAGCGTCAGCGTGCCGGTGTTGGTCTTGATCAATGCACCGCTGCCGTTGATGTCGCCGGCCAGGGTCAGATCCGCCGGATTATCGACAGTGAGCGCAGCGCCCAGCGTGACCGCATTGCCCAGTGTTGCGGCAACTGCATTGCTCAGCACCGCATCGCCGACCACCGACAAACCGCCGCTACCCAGCGCGGTGTTGCTGCCGACCGCCAGGGTGCCATCGCTGAGCACGGTGCCGCCGGCATAGCTGTTGTTGCCGCTGAGCGTCAGCGTGGTCGCACCGTTCTTGATCAAGCCACCGGCACCGCCAATCTCACCGGTCAGGGTGAGATCGTTGCTGCCCGCCAGCGTGAGTGCACCGCTCAGATCCAGCGCATTGGCGACCGTCAGTGCCTGATCGGTATCCAGCGTGGTGCCCGCTGCCGCAGTCAGCGTACCGGTACCCAATGCCTGTGCATCGCCCAACACCAGCGTGCCGCCACCGAGTGCGGTGCCGCCGGTGTAGGTGTTGGCGGCGCCCAGGATCAATGTACCGGTATCGAGTTTCTGCAGCGTGCCGGTGCCGCCGATGGTCACATCGATGGTGCCGGTGGCGCCCGGATCGACGCGCACGATGGTGGTGGCCGCATTGGCGCTCAGTGCACCGGCGCCGGCATCGCTCAGCACATAGCCGTCGCTGGCGAACTGGATCCCGGTGATGCCTTGTGTGCCCTGCACGCCTACGTTACCTGCCGGGCCGGCGAAGACGGCGAAGCTGTTTTGCCAGTCGCTGTTGAGCAAGCCATCGGCCGTGGTCCAGTTGGTCGGACCGGCTGCCCACACGCCTGCGCCGCCATCGATGCTGCCGTTGGCCAGCGTCTGCGCACCGTCCCAGAACTGCACGTTGGTGCCGGGTGCGGAGACCACCACGTTGACCTGTTGCGACAACCCGGTTTGCAGCGCCAACTGGGTGAGATCGATGGTGCCCGGAATGGTGCCGAAGCCCAGACCGTTATTGGTCAGTGCGCCGGTGTAATCGATCAGGCGATACACGCCATTTCCGAAACCACCGATGTCGGTGATGTTGAGCGTGCCGTCCAGGGTGAGATCGCCATTGACCGCCAACACACCCGTGGTGCTCGGTGTACCGAGGAAGGCATCGATGCTTGCGTTGGGCGCCAGGTTCAACGTGCCCGTGGTCAACACCGTACCGCTGGTCACCACCAGGCGCCCGCCATCGTTGACGGTGACCGGTGCGGCGACCTCGCCGCTACCGCTCAGCGTGCCGCCCGTTGCAACGGTCACACCGCCGGTGCTGGCCAGAATGCCATCCACATCCAGCGTGCCTGCGGTGATCAGGGTGGCGCCGCCGAGCGTGCTGGTGCCGGTGAGCTGCACCGTCCCTGCGCCCACCTTCTCCAGATTGCCGGCATCGCTCAGGCTGCCTGCAAAGGTGCTGCTGACGTTGTTGACGCCCAGCTGCAGCGTATTGCCGCCAAGGATCGCGACATTGCCCTGCCCGGTCACCGCACCCAACGCCGTGTTGCTGCCCAACGAGAGCCCGGCGCCTGCCGCGACATCCACTGCGCTGGCATTCCCCAGCGCACCAGGTGCAGCGGTCGCCAGCACGCCGGCCTGCACCGCCACCGGGCCGGTGAAGCTGTTGGGGCCGGACAAGGTCAGTGTGCCCAACCCATTCTTGGTCAACGCACCGGCACCGCTGATGGCGCCGGTCAGTGCCAGATCGTCTGCACTGGCAATGGTCAGATCGGCACCCAGATTGACCGCATTGCCCAAGGCCAGCGCAATCGCGTTGCTCAAGGTGGAATTGCCCAGCACAGACAGGCTGCCGACACCCAACGCGCTGTTGCTGCCAACCGCCAACGTGCCCGCGTTCAACACGCTGCCGCCAACATAGCTGTTGGCGCCATCCAGCGTCAGCGTGGACGCACCGTTCTTGATCAGACTTCCCGCACCGCTGATCGCACCGGACAAGGTCAGATCGTTACTGCCAACCAGATTGAGCGCACCGCCGAGAACTACCGCATTGCCCACTGCCAATGCTTGATTGCTATCGAGGTTGGTGCCGGCTGCCGCAGTCAACGTGCCGGTGCCGAGTGCCTGCGCGTCGCCAAGCACCAGGGTGCCGCCGCTGAGTGCCGTACCGCCGGTGTAGCTATTGGCCGCGTCGAGCACCAGCGTGCCGGTGTCGAGTTTCTCCACGCCACCAACGCCGGAAATCGCGACGTCGATCGTGGCCGTTGCACCCGGGTCCACACGCACTGCGGTCAACGGTGCGACCACGTCCAGCGCACCGGCGCCGGCGTCGGTCAACTGATACCCGTCGGTGACGAACTGCAGGCCACCGATGCTCTGCGTGCCCTGCACGCCCACCGCACCTGCGGTACCGGCAAACACCGCAAAATCGCCCTGCCAGGTGCTGTTGGCGGTGCCGTCCTGGCTGGTCCAGTTGGTGGCCGCACCCCAGGTGCCGGCGCCGCCATCGACGGTGCCATTGGCGGTGGTCTGCACGCCATCCCAGAACTGCACGATGCTGCCCGGCGCGGTGACCACCAGATTGAGCTGCTGGCCGATGGCGGTCTGCAGGGCGAGCTGGCTCAGATCCACGCTGCCGGGAATCACGCCGAATGCCAACCCGTTATTGGTGAGCAGGCCGGTGTAGTCGATCAAGCGATACACGCCGGTGCCGAAGCCACCGATGTCGGTGATGTTGAGCGTGCCGTCCAGGGTGAGATCGCCGTTGACGGCGAGCAGACGCGTATTGCTCGGCGCTGCCAGCGCAACATCGACAAACGCCCCCGGTGCCAGCGACAAGCCACCCACGCTCAGCGAGGAGCCACTGGTCAACGCAAGCCGGCCGCCATCGCCGATGGTGACGCCACTGGCCACACTGCCGTTGGTGCCGGTGCCCGTCAGCGTGCCGCCGAGCGCCACGTTCAACGCGCTGGTGCCGAGACTGCCGATCACATCCAAGGTGCCGCTACTGACTTGCGTGGCACCGCCAATTGCACTGGCGCCGAGCAAGCGCACCGTGCCCGTGCCGACCTTGTCCAGATTGCCGCCACCGCCCAGGCTGCCGGCAAAATCGCCACCGCCCAGTTGCAGCGTACCGCCCGCATCGGTGTCGACATTGCCGGCACCGCTGAGCGCGGTGATCAAGCCGCCGTTGGTCAGATTCAACACCGCGCCCGCCGCCACATCGACGTTGCTGGCATTGCCCAGCGCCGCGCCGGTGCTGGCCACCAGCGTGCCGGCCTGAATCGCCAACGGACCGGTGTAGCTGTTGCTGCCATTCAAGGTCAGGGTCCCGGCGCCGGTCTTGATCAAATCGCCTGCACCGCTGATGTTGCCACTGACCAGCATGTCTGCGCCGTTGTCCACGGTGAGCGCTGCGCCAAGTGCGATGTCGTTGCCCAATGCCACCGCGATCGCATTGCTCAACGCCGCGTTGCCGATGACCGACAGGCTGCCGGTACCAAGCGCATCGTTCGCACCGACCGCAATGGTGCCCGCCGCCAATGTGGTGCCGCCTGCGTACGTGTTGCCTGCATTGAGCGACAACGTGGTGGCGCCATTCTTGATCAGGCTACCGGTACCGCTGATGGCACCGTTCAAGGTCAGATCGTTGCTGCCGATCAGGGTGAGCTGATCGTTCAACTGCACCGTGTTGCCCAGCGTCAGCGCTGCATTGGTATCCAGTTCCGCAGCGCCGCCGACCAGCAGACCACCCACACCCAACGCAGTGTCGTTACCCAGCACCACACGCCCTGCATCCAGCGCAACGCCGCCGCTGAAGCTGTTGGCGTTGTTCAAGGTCAGCGTGGCCGCGCCTTGTTTATCCAGACTGCCGATGCCGCTGATCACGCCATTGAGCGTGGTGTCCTGCGTGCCGGGCAGCGTCAACGCGCCGTTCAATGCGAGCGCATTGCCCAGTGTCACTGCGGTGGTGGCATCCAGCGTGGTGCCAGCTGCCGCAGTCAGCGTGCCTAATCCCAGTGCGGTATCGCTGCCGACCAGCAACGCGCCGCCCTGCAATTGCAGGCCGCCCACCCAGGTATTGTTGCCAGTGAGGGTGAGCGTCTGGGGACCATTCTTGATCAAGCTGCCGGCGCCATCGATCACGCCATCGAGCGTGAGGTCCTGGCCATCGATGCCGAGTTGACCGGCAACGTTGAGCGCGTTCTGCAACGTCACTGCAGTGCTGGCAGTGAGTTGCGTCCCATCGGCAGCAGTGAGTGCGCCGGTGCCCAGTGCAGTGTTGCTGCCGACCACCAACGTACCGGCGTCCAGCACGGTCCCACCGGTGTAGAGGTTGTTGCCGGAGAGCGTAAGCGCACCAGTACCCTGCTTGATCAGGCTACCTGCGCCACTGACGATGCCGGTCACGCCAAGATCGTTGTTGCCGGTAAGCGAGAGCGCGCCGTTCAAGGCGACATCGTTGCCGATCGTGGTTGCCGTGGTGGCTTGCAGTTGCGTGCCATCGGCCGCCGTCAGCACGCCGCTGCCCAGTGCAGTGGCGTTGCCGATCAGCAACGCGCCTGCATTGAGATCCACGCCGCCGGCAAAGGTGTTTGGTCCCCCCAGGGTGAGTGTGGCGCCGCCGTCCTTGATCAACCCACCCACGCCGCTGACAACGCCGTTGAGCGCAAGATCCTGGCTGCCGCCGAGTTGCAGATCCGCTTCCAGTGCCACGTTGTTATCGACGATGCGTGCCGCGGTGCTGTCGAGCAGGCCGCCGCCGATGGTCAAGGTGCCTGTGCCCAGTGCGGTATCGCTGTCGAGCACCAAGCTGCCTGCGGACAGCCGCGTACCACCGGCATAGGTGTTGTTGCCCGACAAGGTCAGGCTGGCGGGACCAAGCTTGTCGAGACTGCCGGCGCCCGTGATTGCGCCGGTGAGCGTCAGTGCGTTACTGCCTCCGATGTCGACTGCGCCAGCCAATGCGATGGCATTGGCGAGCGTGGTCACCGCTGTCGAATCCAGCGTGGTGCCGGCAGCGGCACTGAGTGTCCCAAGACCCAGCGCAGAGTTACTGCCCACGAACAAACGCCCTGTACTCAACGTGGTACCACCGTTGTACACATTGCTTCCGCTCAGGCTAAGGTCACCGCTACCGGACTTGATCAGGCTGCCCGCACCGCTGATATCGCCGCTCAGGGTCAGTGCCTGGGTGCCATCAAGGCTGAGCGCGCCGGTGGTCAGCGCAATATCGTTGGCCACCGTGGTAGGTACCGTGCCCTGCAGACTGGCATTACCGGTGACGGTCAATGCACCGCTGCCGAGTGATCCGTCATTGGTCACCTGCAGGACGCCGGCATTGAGGAGCGTGCCGCCGGCATAGGTATTGAGCCCACCGAGCGTGAGTGTGCCGGTGCCGAGTTTGTTCAACGTACCGCTGCCGCCAATCGTGCCGGTCAAGTTCAAGGCGGTGCCGTTGCTGCCAACGCCCATGGTGTCGGTCAACGTAATGGCATTGCCGAGCGTCGCCGCTGTGGCCGCATCGAGCACGCCGCCACTGGCGGTCAGCGTGCCGGTGCCCAGCGCCGCGTTGGAGGCAACCACCAGCCGCCCGGTGCTCAGCGTGGTACCGCCGGTATAGGCATTACTGTTGGTCAGCGTGAGGTCGCCCGCACCGCTCTTGATCAAACTGCCACCGCCAGTGATGGCACCGCTGAGGGTCAGCGCCTGCGCGCCGGTCCAGTTCAACGGACCTGCGAGGTTGATGCCGTTGGCCACCGTCAACGCAGCGCCGGTGCTCAGGTTGGCCGGTCCGGTGACATTCAATGCGCCCGTTCCCAGTGCGGACGCCGTGCCGAGCTGCAATGCGCCCGATGCCAGCGTGGTTCCGCCGGTATACGTGTTGGTGCCGTTGAGCGCGAGCGTGCCGGTGCCGGTCTTGTTGATGCCACCGGCACCGGCAAGCGTGCCGCTCAAGGTCAGCGCGTTGCTGCTGGCACCCAGGCCCAGGGTGTTGGTCAGCGCAAATGCATTGTTCAGTGTCAGCGCAGCGGTGGTATCCAGTAGCCCGCCCGCTGCGGTCACCGTGCCGGTGCCGAGCGCACCGGAGGTTTCCAGCAGCACGGTGCCAGCACCCAGCGAGGTACCACCGGCGTAGGTATTGGTGCCGCCAAGGGTCAGCGTGCCGGTGCCGACCTTGGTCAGCGCGCCCGTTCCACTGACAACACCGCCGAGCCGCACGTTGTTGGCACCACCGATGCTGACGTTATTGCCGAGTACGAACGCATTCGGCAAATCGACTGCAGCACTTGAAAGCACGCTGCCGCCGGTTGCGTTGACGGTGCCACTTCCCAGCGCGCCGTTGTTGCCGACGGTCAGCGCGCCACCGAGCAGGTTCACGCCGCCGCTGAAGGTATTGGCACCGCTCAAACCCAGGGCACCGGTGCCGGTCTTGGTCAGCGCACCGGTGCCGGTGATTGGGCTGGTGACGGTCAAGCCGTTGGCGCCTTGCAAGGTCAACCCACCTGCACCCAGCGCGATGCCGCCGGTGGGATTCAACGTCAACCCTGCGGCAGTGGCTTCCAGTGCACCGCCATTGGCAGCGATGCTGGTGCCGAGCTGGGCAGGGTTTGCGAACTGCAACACGCCGCCATTGAGCGCGCTGCTGCCGAAGTTGCTGCCGCCACCGACCGACCAGGTACCGCTGTTGACGCGCAGGCTGCCGAAATTGATGTACTGCGCCGTGCTGAGCGATCCAACACCGGTACTGCCAGTGCCGGTGCCGGTTACTGAATTCTGCAGGATCAATGTATTGGTGCCGCCTGCACCACCATCCACCACGCCGGTCTGCGCGAAGCTCAGCAAGCCGCCGGGCCCCAGCAGTTCGAGCGCCAGTCCACCGCTGCTGTTGACGCTGCCGCCGGTCACCGCAGTGAAGCTGTTGGTGCTGCCCGCCCCCATCGACACGCTGCCGTTGATGGTGCCCGAGTTGACGAAGGTATTGCCGGTGGCCGAACTCTGGAAGCCCACACGTCCGTTGATGGTGCCGGTATTGACCGCATTGACGGTACCGCCGCCGCTGACCGCAATCACCGGCGTATCGGAACTCAGTACCGATAGATTCAACAATGCACGGCTATCGATCAGGCCTGCGTTGTTGATCTGCACAACGCCATTGCTGGCCGAGGTAATGCCCAGCGCCATGCCGTCGAGATTGAGCAGGTTGGCACCGAGCAGGCCGCCGGTGCCGTAGATCGTGCCGGTGCTTAGGTTATTGGCAGTGACCAACGTGGAACTGGCATTGCCCATGGTGACACCGGTGCTCAACACCGACAACAGACCCAGCACCGACGGATCGACGGTGCCGCTGTTGTTGAGCGTGGCGTTGGTACCACTGAGCGCGATGGCTGTGCCACCGAGCAACCCGGCAGTCATTTGCGTGCCGGCTGCGACATTGACGGTCAAGTTGTTTGCGCCGCTGGCGAAACTGTTGCTGGTGATCGGCAATCCGGTGCAGGTGACGGTTGCGCCCGCCGCAGGTAGCGCCGGTGTACATGCTCCCCAGGCCAGAGCGGGAGCAGCGGCCCCCACCGCCAACACAACCAGGCTCGACAAACAACGACGGGTTGCCCCGGACTTGCGCCGCCGACGCACCAACTCATGCGTCACGACCCAATTGCCAATCGCCGCGTTCCAGACCAGCGCAAATGCACGATTCATTTCATTTTCCCCTGATTGCCGTACAGAGACCGGCGTGTGCCCATGCACGCGCCTTCAAAGACGAGAGTTGACCAATGGTTGAGTCGGTTTAAAACAGGATGTACTGCTTCAGACCTGGGCAGTTCAAGCGTGACGGCGTTTAATACCAATCTCGATAAAGAACATGCTGCGATTAATAGGCGAAGCGACATGTATGAAACTGTGCGGAATATCACTAACCATAAACTCATCCGTTACACAAACAAAATCTGTCGACTGGTTTGCTCGGGCTCGCTAGAGGTAACGACGAGCCTCATCCGCAATGGCGCACGCTCCATGCACCACCCGCTTCACCATGAAAATGGGAATATATCCACGATCTACGCGGAATCTGATTAGATGAGCCTGTTGGATGAGAAAGGAAAGATGCGCGCGCCCAGCCTTGCTAGCGAACCGAACAACAGGCATGGCATATTATTCAAGTATGCTGCGATGCAAAAAATTCGTATATGCAGCCAGCAGTCCAGGGACTTGTATTGCAATCGTTTGGAGAATCATTGCAATCGTTTGGAGAATTATTGCAATCGTTTTTCTGGATTAATACCAATGAAAATTTCCATTGGATCCCAGCCGACCGAGTATCTGCACTGAGCGAAAATTATTGAAACAACGCTTGCAGAGTCTGCTGATGTGATACCGTTTTTTCGTGCATTACATCGGGCAGGGGATGTGGAGCAGATCCCAGATGTTCGTCACCTGCCGATGACTCCGGTTTGTTTCTAGTAGCCATGCAGTGTGTGATCTTCAACACGGACTCTGATGACATGACGCTTGCTCTGGACAACAAAACGCAGGAACGGCATGCCGACTGGTCGGGGGTGCCGATCGATCTGGGCGGGATGGAGCCGCTCGATCAGATCGCACGCCTGGTCTGCCATGCATTGGTAGCGCCTGCTGCTGCGCTGACCATTACCGAAGGCGGCCGCTTACGTGTACTGGCGGCGCGCGGCATCAGCATCGGCCATGTCGAACAGGCCATCGCGTCGTGTTGCCAGGTCAATGCCGCCGCCAACGGCGTTTCCGAGTTGATCGGTCACTCCGCGCTGGCACCAATTCAATTGGGCGATGCAGCGTTTCCCGGATTGCCGGCGCGCTTCATCGCCTGTGTGCCGGTCGGCACGCCGCAAACCGGTGTCTCCGGCACGCTGTGCGTGATCGATACGCGTGAGCGCCATCTGGCCAGCCAGGAGCATCAGCAACTGCTGATGTTCGCCAACGTGGCCGCCGCGCAACTTGAATTGCAGTTCGGCGCCGGCCGTCGCGAACCGCATAGCGGCCTGCTCAATGCGCGTCAGCTGCAATCGGATCTGGATGCCCTCGCCTTCGGCAGCCACTGCGTGCCGACCATCGCCTCGTTCATCGAAGTCTACGACACCCAGGCCGCCAACGAAGCGCGTCAGGCGTTGGGCATGCAACCGTTGGAAGAGCTGATACGGCACGCCAGCTACGTGCTGACCCGCGCACTGCGTGGCAAGGCCACCGTGTATCACGTGGCACCGATGCGGTTTGCGTTCTTTCTGTTGAACTCTGCGCCCGACGAGATGGAAGACCTGTTGCTTGATCTGCGGGACATGCTGCATCAGCCGATGGATGCAGCCGGCGTGCCGATGTCGTTGACCTTTCACGCCGGCGTTGTGCGCTTTGCGCCGCAGCAACCCGACACCAACGATGTCATGCGCAAGGGGCTAGTGGCGTTGGGCGATGCGATCAACAACCACGCCATCGTGTGCTGGTACAGCGCCCTGCACGACGATGCGATTCAGCGCTCTTACCGCCTGGCATTGGACGCAGAACGTGCATTGGACGCCGGTGATTTCCGGCTGGTGTTTCAGCCGCGCATCGACCTTGCCGACCTGTCGGTGATCGGTTTCGAAGCGCTGCTGCGCTGGCACCACACCAGTCTGGGTCCGATCGGCCCGGACGAATTCATTCCCCTGTTCGAAAAGACCGCCCTGATGTGCACCGTCACCAACTGGGTGATCGAAACTGCGCTGGTGCAGCTGGCCAAGTGGCGGGCGCAGGGGCTGGATTTCTCGATCTCGATCAATCTGTCTTCACGCGATTTCGGCAACCTCAATCTGGCTGCGGATGTCATCAATCGCTGCAGGGAACTGGCGATCCCCACCTCGCGGATCGAATTGGAAATCACCGAAGGCCGCTGGTTGCGCAGCAATGTGGAAGCAGTCCCTCGGCTACGCGCACTGCGCGATGCCGGCGTCAGCGTGGCCATCGACGATTTCGGCACCGGCTACAGCAACTTCGGTTACCTCACCGAGTTGCCGGTCAACGTGCTCAAGCTCGATCGCTCGCTGGTCACCGGCATCGCCACCAAGGCCGGCATGCAGATGCGCGCCGAGGCGGTGGTGCGGCTGGCCAATGCGCTGGGCTATCGCACCGTGGCCGAAGGCATCGAACATGCCGACGAAATTGCGCTGTTGCGCAGCTGGGGATGCGACGAAGCGCAGGGCTATCTGCTCGCCCGCCCGATGGAAGCGCACCTGGTGGCCGCTTACGTTGCGCAGGCGCTGGCCGCGCAGCGACTGCCGTGAGCGCAGGGTTCAACTCAGATCGTGCAGCGCCTTGCCCAATGGTGGACCCAGCGTCCAGTCGGAGAAACGCACCTTCAACCCCGCGCGCTCCGGCGTGCAGCACATCGGCCCGACCCGATAGGTATCGGCCACCGGGAACGGGCATAGCCTGATCAGTGGCCAGCTGCGTCCATCGGCAGAGACCTGCAGGCGCAACACACCCTCGGCTACGGTGGCGCGAATCCAGAAATCCTTTGGGTCGGCTTCGTAGGGACCGGTCGCCCAGTCCGACACCGGATTGGTCAGCACGCTGCTGAGCATCGCGCGGCCGTCGCTGAGTTCGATGCCCGCCTTGACCCAGCGCTGCTCGTCCAGGCGCACCATGATGCCGGCCTGGTCGTAGAGCGATGCGTATTGAGCGCGCACGCGCAGCTGCGCGGTGAAACCCGCTGCAGCCGTGACGCCCAGAAAATGCCCGCTATCGCGGGTAAATCCGTAATGGGTCTGCCGCCAGAAGTCTGTGGCCTGGTCGGTCACCATCTCCAAGGTGTCACCATCGATCTCCACCGTCTTCGGCCGGTTAAGCCAGATACCACCGTGCCAGGCCGTGTCATGCGGCATGCTGATCTCCGAATTTGTTGTGACCTGCTTTTCCCCGGCTGCGCGTCTTCACGCATGTGCCAGCGCGTGATCCAGTGCCGCACAGATCGCCGTCACCTGCGCCGCATTGCATTGCGCGGGCGTTGCCCGCGGGCTGTCCGGATACACCTCGGTGGTGGTGCGATAGCGCGCCTGCGTCACGCCGGCGCACAAGCCCAGACGCCGCACCGGATAGTTGATGACACCATGGCCAACCACAGGTGCGCCGATGATCTGGCCCTGCGCATCGGCAGGCGCGATGTGGGTGATCTGCGCCACCGCCGCAATCACGGCCTGCTGAAATTCCGGTTGCGGATCTTCGCTGTCGCCGACCAGATAGAAACCATCCGGAATAGTGCCCGACACGTACGCAATACCGTCGCGCGCGGCCAACGCCGGGCGGAATTCGGTTTCGTCGCTGTCGGTGGTTTCGTGCAGATCGATATGCACGTGCATCTGCCCGGGCAGTGCGGCGACCAGCTGCATCAACGCGGCCGATTCTGCTGCAGGACTGTCCTGGCGAAAGGAACGATTCGGATCGATCGCATCGGCATTCCAGCGCTGGATGCGCTCATACCCCCATGGATTGATGCAGGGTGCCACCAGCAGATTGATCCGGCCCGCGTAGTGGCCGGCGCGTTGCTGCAAGAACTGCAGTGCGCCCTGCACGCCACTGGTTTCGTAACCATGCACACCGCCGGTGACCAGTGCACACGGCAGCGCAGGGTCCCAGTCGGCAGTTCGCAATGCCATCAACCGATAGTGTTCGGTTGCCGCGCTGATCGTTGCGTAGTGCACGCGTTCAAAGCGCGCATCCATGCACTCGATGGGCTGCACGACATCGTCAGCATAGCTGCGCTGGCGCAGCTGGCGTGCACGCCATGCACTGCGCTCTGCCTCACCCCAGGGGCGCCCTGCACTGCCGATCGGATAAGCCGTGTGCTCTGTCATCACTGCAACCGTTTGCCGAAGACCGACAAGGGTAAGCGTTGCGAACAAGCCGGTCCATGGCAGTGCCAGATCGCGCACGCTGCCGCATCCAAGCCTGTCTCGGAATCAGAAAGGCCCTGCATCGCAGGGCCTTCTGTGTTCACCAGTACACGGCGCGGCGGCCCGCGTTGCGGCTCACTTCTTCGCAATGACGCCCGGGGTTGCATCCCGCACCAGAAATTCTTCGGTCAGCTGCGGCAGATAGTCCAGCAACCAGTCGGCCATTGCATGTTCCTGCTCCAGTATCTGCTCGCACACGCGCTGGGTTTGCACATCGCCCACCGTCCTGGCTGCACCCAGCAACGCGGTGTAGGTGGCGATCTCCAGATTCTCGAACACATAGCCGGCCATCGCGCCCTTGACGATTTCGTCGGAGGTGGTCATGCCGCCCATGGCCTGGCCGAACGCGGCCATCTTGCCCATGGTGTCCTTGATCACCGACGGCGAACCGCCAAGGCGCTCGATACAGGAATCGACCAGGCGCTGCTGGCCCAGCGTCTCTTCCAGGTGCTGCTCGAGACGTGCCTTGAGCTGGGGATAATGCTCGATGCGCGCCGCCTGGGCCTTGAGCATCTGCTCGGCCTGCTGCTCCATGGCATGCGCATCGCGCAACCAGTCCATCAAATTTTCCTGGGGTTCGGCCATGCGACATCTCCTGTTGTGTGCGAGGACTTCAGCGTGGCGCGCGCCGCATGAAAGACACGGCTGCACCAGGTGAGCGCGCAGTGGGACGTCCACATGCAATTGACATCACGACTCAGCGAATTGGCCGGCAAGAGTCGAGTCAACCGTCTGGCAGCTATGCAAAACCTGCAGACACTGTCAGCGGCGCGACATGGAGGGTGAAGAATTTCCCTGCAATCGATGGCAGCGCCGCACAAGGTGTGCAAAATTTTCCTCACCCTTGCCGATGCGTTGCGCACCAACAGATTGAAGACCGCGCCTTTCCAATCCAATCGCCATCAGGCGACCTCAAGCGATGGGGTGCTGCAATCGTTTGTGCTTGCAGACCTCGAACGACATCGCGAAGTGCCTGCCCAAAAACGCAACAGGCCCTGCATCCAGCTGACGCAGAGCCTGTCGTGCTGCAACCCGCACCGGCACGCCATCGGCGCCCCGAACGGCGGATTTAGACTGCTTCTTCCTGCGGCTTGGCCTGCTTGGAACGGCCACCCTTGCTGCCGATACGCGACATATGATCGCGGTCGCGGCTGACTGCCTGGCCGCCCTTGCGACCCGCCTCACGTGCTTCGTCGCTGGTGAATTCATGTACATTGCCGCTGGCGTGGGCAGCTTTTCCACCGCTGCTGGCCAACACGCGGCGCTTTTCAGGATCCAATGCGGCAAAGCCGCGCCGGCTACGAGTAACGTTCTGTCCGTCTTCCACTGTGCCTCCTCTCGATGCTTCGTTGGTACGCCATTGGGTAATGGGGCCAACGCAACAATCGTGCCAACCCGCAAACGCAGGCCACACGGTGCACGTCCATGGGGTGTCGGAAAAAACGGCTGCGCTCGCTGTGCAAATCTTGCACTCCTGTCAGCAGGAGGTACCTGCCGCTTGCGGCGATGCATGGGTAGCGCTACCAATGCTCGCCTGCAATGGGCGATCTTCCAGCAACGCGGCAACGTGCGCGGCGATGCTCAGGCAGCAGGTCAACCCCGGCGATTCGATGCCGAACAGATTCACCAGCCCGCCGATGCCGTGCAGGCCTGGCCCATCGATGCGGAAATCAGCGGCCGCCTCGCCGGGCCCGCTGATCTTCGGCCGTACGCCGCAATAGCCGGGCTGCAATGCGCCCTCCGGCAAGCCAGGCCAGTAACGCCGTATCGCCGCAACGAAGCTGTCTGCCCGCGTTGGCTCGCAGTGGTAATCGGGCGCACTTACCCACTCCACATCAGGGCCGAAGCGTGCACGCCCGTGCAGGTCCAGGGTGAGATGCACGCCCAGGCCGCCAGGTTCGGGCAGCGGATAGATCAATTGACCAAACGGTGAGCGGCCGGCCAACGTGAGGTAGCTGCCCTTGGCGAAGTAGGCCCGCACCTGTGCACGCGCGGGCAAACCATCGGTGCGGGCAGCCAGGGGTGGCGCGCCATGGCCGGCCGCATTCACCAGCCAGTTGCAGGTGAGCGATACCGGCGCATGGCCGTCACCTGCAATCGCAAGACGGAATCCCGCTGCACTTGGCTCGACGTGTTCCACCGTCGTGCGCAGCGCCACGGTGGCGCCGTGCGCTTCGGCATCGCCCTGCAATGCCAGCATCAATGCATGGCTGTCGATGATGCCGGTGGCGGTGGACTCCAGAGCGCCAACGCAACGCAGCTGCGGCGCGCGCGCTCGCACCTGCACCTGACTGAGCGGCACAACACCGTGCGCACCACTGGCCACCGCGTTGTGATGCAGCCGGTCGAGTTGTTCGCGTTGCCCGTGATCGCACGCAATGATCAATTTGCCGCAACGCCGATACGGCACGTGACGTTGCTCGCAATAGGCATACAACACGGTATTGCCGCTGACGCACAACTGCGCCTTCAACGACTCGGCCGGGTAGTAGAGACCTGCGTGGATCACCTCACTATTGCGCGCACTGCTGCCGGTGCCGATCGCGGCCTGCGATTCCAGTACCAACACCGCATGCCCCTGCAGCGCGAGGTGGCGCGCAATCGCCAGCCCCACCACGCCTGCGCCCACCACCACACATTCAACGTCGTGCATATTCGGCCTCGAACCATCGGAAACTCAGCGGACATACACCATAGCGCACAGGATTGTCGCGACCGGTATCACTTTTTTCTCACTATCTGCTCTTATATTTAGGTCAGGTTATGTTGAACCGCACAGTGATGCGAGGCGACGAACGTTTTCCTGGCCTTGGTTGGGGCGTGCGTTGTTTTACCCACCCGAGTAAAAGCAGTCGCGGCCGGTTGGCAGGTGCGATAACCGAAGGAGTATCGATGGACGCAACGCGCTCGGTCCTGCTGGCCTCCAATTACCAGGCCTGGCCAGAGGCCTTCAACGGGCAGGCCTATGCCTTGCTCAATGTCATCGGCAGCCTGGAACATGCAGACCTGCTGTGTCCGCCCGCGGCGGAGTACACCAGTGGGCGCGGGGTCAATCCGGGTGTGTCGTATCTGCTCAACGAACTGAAGCATCGCGGCGCCTCCGCGCTGCATCGGTTGAGCGGGCGGCCTGCCCTCTCCAATGCACAGCCACGCAAAGTCGAGCACGACTACGACCTGTTTTTCTATGTGTGCCAGTTCCCCAGAGAGCTGAGCGCGCTCGGACGCATGGACGGCTGGCGCAAGCGCTGCCGCACGCGTGTGGTGTACCTGCTGGAAACCTGGCCTGAGCTGCTGGAATCGCAAAAGACCGAATTGAAACTGCTCGATCAGTTCGATCATGTCTTCGTGCTCAATGCCAGCTGCGTGGATGCGCTGCGTGGCTACACCAGCACACCGGTGTCGTTTCTGGCTAGCGCGTGCGACACCTTGTTGGCAACCCCGCTGCCGCGTGCGCCACAGCGTTGCATCGATGTGGTCAGCATTGGCCGGCGCGTGCCGCAGGTCCATGCGCAATTGCTGGCGCATGCGCAGGCCAACCCGGGATTTTTCTATCTGCACGACGTGCTACGCGGCGGTGCGGTGCAGGACTGGGCTGCGCACCGCCTGCAATCGACCGCCATGATCAAGCGCGCCAAGTTCTTCATGGCCCACGACTTCACTGTCGACACGGCAGGCTTCTTCAAGGGTGTGAAAAAACAGGCCTTGGCTACGCGCTATTTCGAAGGTGCCGCAGGCGGCGCGATCGTGCTGGGTTCTGCGCAAGGCTGCCCGGAATTCCGGCAGTTCTTCGATTGGGACGATGCGGTCATCGACCTGCCATCAGACGTCCGCGACATCGGCCAGTTTCTGCACGATCTGGAACAGCAGAGCGAGCGGCTGGATCGCGCACGCCTGCACAATACCGTGCAATCGCTACGCCGGCACGACTGGGCGCACCGGTGGGCGCAGATTCTGCAGACGCTGCAGCTGCCTCGCCCGGCGTTGATGACCGAGCGTTTTTCCATGCTCGACAACCTGGCGGCCATGGCCGAACACGCTGCCTGCTCCCCGGCACCCGTGCTGAGCATGACTGCATAACGTTGCATCGCAGTGCTCCGGCATCACGCAATGCTCCAGCCCCCAAAGGACGTATCAATGAAAGCAGTCATTCTGGCTGGCGGACTGGGAACGCGCATTTCCGAAGAAACCGCCATCCGCCCCAAGCCCATGGTGGAAATCGGCGGCAAGCCGATCCTGTGGCACATCATGAAAATTTACGCGCACCACGGCATCCAGGATTTCGTCGTGTGTCTGGGGTACCGCGGCGAAGTGATCAAGGATTTTTTCATGAACTATCACATGCGCGAATCGGATGTGACCTGCGACCTCGGCAGCAATACGACCACCTTGCACAACACCCGCGCCGAACCCTGGCGGGTGACGCTGGTGGACACCGGTGCGCAGACCATGACCGGCGGCCGGCTGCGCCGCGTGCGCGAGCATCTGCGCGGCGAATCGGCGTTTTGCATGACCTACGGCGATGGCGTGGCCGATGTGGATATCGGCGCAGCCATCGCGCTGCATCAACGCGAAGGCCGGCTTGCCACGGTCACTGCGGTGCAACCGCCCGGCCGCTTCGGCGCGTTGCGGGTGGAGGGCGAACACGTCACCGGCTTCCGCGAAAAACCGCTGGATGGCGACGGATTGATCAACGGCGGGTTTTTCGTGCTGGACCCACGCGTGATCGATGTGATCGAAGACGATGCCACCGTGTGGGAGAACAGCCCGCTGGAAACGCTGGTCGACCGCGACGAGTTGAGCGTCTATCGCCACGACGGGTTCTGGCAGCCGATGGACACGCTGCGCGACCGCAATCATCTCGAAACCCTCTGGTCGTCCAATCGCGCGCCCTGGCGCGTGTGGGAGTAACAGCATGCGCATTCTGATCACCGGCAACATGGGCTATATCGGGCCGGTAGTGGCCGCGCATTTGCGACAACGCTATCCGCAGGCCTGGTTGGTGGGGCTGGATCGCGGCTGGTTCGCGCATTGCCTGTCCGACCCGCGGCGCCTGCCGGAAGTCGTGCTGGACCAGCAATGGTTCGGCGATGTGCGCGACCTCACCGCGCAGCAACTGCAGGGTTTCGACGCGGTGGTGCACCTGGCGGCGATCTCCAACGATGCGATGGGCAAGCGCTTCGAGCTGGTCACCGACGCGATCAACTGCAAGGCGAGCGTTGCCGTGGCGCATGCCGCCGCACAGGCCGGCGTGCGCCACTTCGTGTTCGCCTCCAGCTGCAGCGTGTATGGGGCAGCCGCCGATGGCACGCCGCGCTCGGAAACCAGCGCCATCGCCCCGCTGACCGCGTATGCGCATTCCAAGATCGATACCGAACGTGCGCTTGCGCAGCTGGACACCGACATGGTGATCACCTGCCTGCGTTTTGCCACTGCCTGCGGCGCCTCGCCACGCTTGCGGCTGGATCTGGTGCTCAACGACTTCGTCGCCAGCGCCGTCGCCAACGGCACCGTGGAGGTACTGTCGGATGGCTCGCCGTGGCGACCGTTGATCCATGTGCGCGATATGGCGCGCGCCATCGACTGGGCATTGAGCCGCACACCGCTGGCCGGTGGGCAGTTCCTGTTCGTCAATGCCGGCTCGGCACGCTGGAATGTGCAGGTACGCGATCTGGCGCATGCGGTCGGTGTGGCGATTCCCAGCGCAACGGTGTCGATCTCCAGCAACGCGCCGGCCGACAGCCGCTCGTATCGTGTGGATTTTTCCCTGTTCGAACGTCTGGCTCCCGAGCATCAACCGCAGGAAACCCTGCGCTCCACCATCACCGAACTCCGCGACGATCTGCAGCGCGCCGGCTTCACCGATGGCGACTTCCGCCAGAGCTCGGACTTCATCCGGCTGCGCATCCTGCAGCAGTTGGTCGATGCCGGCACCCTCGCAGCGGACCTGAGGGTGGCTGCATGATCTTTCACCCTACCCCGCTGGCAGGCGCGTTTGTGATCGAGCCGCAGCAACGCGGCGATGCGCGCGGTTGGTTTGCAAGGGTGTTTTGCACCCAGGAAATGGCGCAGGCCGGCCTGGTCGATCAGTTCGTGCAGGTCAACAATTCGTTCAATGCGCAGGCCGGCACCTTGCGCGGCATGCACTACCAATTGCCGCCTGCCGCCGAGGTCAAGATCGTGCGCTGCATTCGCGGTGGGCTATGGGATGCGATCGTGGATCTGCGCCCGGATTCGCGCACCTACCTGCAGTGGTACGGCACCGAATTGACTGCAGACAATCGTCTGGCGCTGTACGTGCCGCGCGGCTTTGCGCATGGCTTCATCACCTTGCAGCCGCAGACCGAAGCCTTCTACTTCGCCAGTGCGATGTACACTCCGCAGGCCGAGCGCGGCTTGCGCTGGAACGATCCACGTCTGGGCCTGCAGTGGCCGCTCGAGCCGCAGCTGATATCCGACAAGGATGCCGCCTGGCCAGACTTCAACGAACACCAGCACGGCATTGCGCAGCTTGCCGGGCTTACCCAGAAGGAGCGCGCATGAATATCGATCGTCTCTTGCAGGCACGCGCCGACGCAGGTCGCCCATTGCGGGTTGGCCTGTACGGTGCGGGCTTCATGGCACGCGGCATCGTCAACCAGATCGCGCACTCGGTGCCGGGCATGCGGGTGTCGGTGATCTGCAACCGCAGCGTGGACAAGGCGCTGGAGGCGTACCGCCAGGCCGGCCAGCATGCACGTGTGGTGGATGGCGCCACCGAATTGAAGCGCCAGATGGCTGCCGGCATTCCTGCCGTGACCGATGACCCTGCATTGGTCTACGAATGCGACGCACTGGATTGCCTGATCGATGCCACCGGCGCCATCGAGTACGGCGCGCACATCAGCCTGGGCGCCATCGCCCATGGTCGTCACATGGTCACGATGAACGCCGAGCTCGACGGCACCGTCGGCCCGCTGCTCAAGCGCAAGGCCGATGCGGCCGGGATGATCTTCAGCGCCTGCGATGGCGACCAGCCCGGGGTGCAGATGAACCTGTATCGGTTCGTGCGCTCGATCGGTTTGACGCCGCTGCTGTGCGGCAATATCAAAGGCTTGCAGGACCCGTATCGCACACCGGCGACACAAGCCGGCTTCGCCGCGAAGTGGGGCCAGGACCCGCATATGGTCACCAGTTTTGCCGATGGCACCAAGATCAGCTTCGAACAGGCGATCGTGGCCAACGGCACCGGTATGTCGATCCTGCAGCGCGGCATGACCGGCCATGAGCATCGCGCGCATGTGGACGCATTGACCGAGCGCTACGACATCGAGGCGTTACGTGCAGTGGGCGGCGCGGTGGATTACGTGGTGGGCGCCCTGCCTTCGCCCGGCGTGTTCGTGCTGGCCAGTCACGACGATGCCAAACAGCAGCATTACCTCAATCTCTACAAGCTCGGCGAAGGCCCGCTGTACAGCTTCTACACGCCGTATCACCTGTGCCATTTCGAAGTGCCGTTGTCGGTAGCGCGCGTGGTGCTGCTCGGCGATGCAGTGCTGCAGCCGCTCGGTGCGCCGCTGGTGGAAGTGATCGCCACCGCCAAACGCGACCTGGCCACCGGCGAAACCATCGACGGGCTCGGCGGCTACATGAGCTACGGCCAATGCGAGCGCGCCGATGTCACCGCAAACGCACGGCTGTTGCCGATGGGCGTGGCCGAAGGCTGCGTGCTGCGGCATGCGGTGGCCAAGGACCAGGTGCTGACTTACGACGACGTGCAGTTGCCGGCCAACCGCCTGATCGACCGGCTACGTGCGGAACAGGCCAGCGTCTTTGCCGACGCTGCGGAAATGGCCGCCTGAGCGCAGAGACATCGGCCTGCGTCCGCGTGCCGATGTCGCAGCCGATGGCAGCGCTGCCTGCCCGTCCCACCATCCGCGTCCTGCAGGCCGGGCGTGCGCTGGCCGCGATGATGGTGGTACTCAGCCACAGCGTCCTGCCCACCACGCACCTGGTGCAGCGGTTACCCGCATGGCTGGGCGCAGCGTTGGCGCATGGCTATCTGGGCGTGGATTTTTTCTTCGTGCTGTCGGGCTTCATCATCTACTACGTCAACCACGCCAGCGCGGGCACGCCAGGCTGGAGCCGCGACTACGCCAGCAGCCGCATAAGCCGCATCTATCTGCCGTACTGGCCGGTGGGTGTTGCGTTGGCGCTGGCCTACGCGCTGCGGCCCAGCCTGGATGATGGCGACATGGGTTGGTCGTGGTTTGCCACGCTGACCCTGCTGCCGGTCGATGGAGCCTCCGCCCTGGGCGTGGCGTGGACGCTGAGTTACGAGCTCATGTTCTACGCGTTGGCATGGTTGTTCTTTCGCAGCGGGCATCCGTTGCGGTGCGCACTGGCGTGGGCGACAGTGACGCTGCTTTATACGGCGTTTGGCGCAGCGTTCGAGCAGCCGATCGATGTGTCCTGGCGTGCGCTGCTGCTGCATCCCATCACCCTGGAATTCGTCTTCGGCATGCTGGCCGCACGCGCGGTGTTGAGCGCCGCACGCTGGCCGTTGTGGGCCAGCATCGCGGTCGCGGTGGTCGCGCTGCTGTGCTTCATGCTCGATGGCATGCAACGCGTGCATTCGCCGCTGCTCGGCCTGGCGATCGCCGGCGCATTGGTCGGCCTGGTGCGGGCCGAATGGCGCGGCTGGCTGCGCATCGGCCCGACCCCGCTGCTGCTCGGCAATGCGTCGTACGCCATCTACCTGGTGCATATGCCGCTGATGTCGCTGGTGGCGCGCACCACACGCCGACTCGGGCCGCTGGCCACCTGGCCGGTGAACCTGCTGCTCAGCGTGAGCGCCGCACTGCTGCTCGGCGTGGTCTATCACCTGTGTTACGAGCGCATCGCCTTGCGGCATGCGCGTCGCACGTTGGAGCGCCGCGTTGTGCAGTGAGCATCTTTTCCGCGATAAAGCCGCGCGCACAACCTTGCAGACCCCCGTTTTGAAATCGCGCTCAACCCACCGCCTGCTCCAACATCACGCCGAAACGATCATCGCACCGCGCTGCCGCCTCGGATAACGCAGTGCCCACCAGCAGCAAGGTCGGCAAACCCGGTAGCAGTGCCGCCGCAGTGCTTCCAAGCTCGCCCAATGTGGTGAGCCGACGTTGCTGCTCGGGCCGCGTAGCGGCCTGCACGATGGCCGCCGGCGTGCTGGCAGGCAGATGCGCCAGCAACGCACTGGCCAGTGCATCGGCGCGCCGCAGCCCCATGTAGATCCCCAGCGTCGTGCCGCTGGCAGCAAGCGCGCCCCAATTCGGCTCGCCGTGATCGTGCGTATGCGCGGTGACGAAGGTGATGCCGTGGCAATGGCTGCGATGGGTCAACGATACTTCCAGCGCAGCGGCGGCGGCGAATGCGGCACTGACGCCGTTGATGATCTGCACACCCACCCCGGCGCGGCGCAGGAAGCTGATTTCCTCCCCTGCTCGTCCGAACAGTAGTGCATCGCCACCTTTGACGCGCACCACGCGCAAACCCTGCAAGGCGTAGCGCCGCATCAGCCGGCAGATGAAGTCTTGCGGCGTCGATCTGCAACCACCGCGCTTGCCGACCCGGATCACCCGCGCCTGCGGTGCGAGTTCGACGATGTCCGGGTTGGCCAGATCGTCCAGCAATACCACTTGCGCGGCGGCGAGCGCCTTGACTGCCTTGATCGTGAGCAGTTCCAGATCGCCGGGGCCGGCAGACAACAACACCACATCGCGCGTGCAGGAATGACTGACGGACATAAGAAAGATCTCGCGGTGTGTGGAAGTAGGGACGTGCGCTCAGGCGAGCCGTGGTTGCCGGCACAGCCGGGTGAGTTGCGGAACGCAGGAGCCGCAGACGCTGCCGCAGCCCAGGCGTTGTTTGAGCTGATCCAGATCGGCGCCGTCGTCGATGGCGGCATGAATCGCAGACCTCGACACCTGCATGCAGGTGCACACGATCGGGTCGCTGGGCGCGCGTTGCGTCTGCGCAAACACTGCCAGTCGCGGACCACGCCACGCGTTGCCTGCCAATGCGGTGGCAAGCACGAAGTGATCGGCTTCGCTGGGCTGCGCAGCGGTGAGCAACAGGCCATCGATATGGCTGTGGCCGTCCTGCGTGCGCCAGCCGACGCGGCGCATCAGGCCGCGGCGCAGATCGCGGTATTCCAGGACGTCCGCGCCGGCCGGCAGCTGCAAGGCAGCGATCAGGCGATCGAGCCATTGCGCATCCGGTGCGCGTTCGCAGGCCGCATGCAACACCGCCCAGTGCCCGCCTGCCTCCGCCAGCGGCTCGGCATGCAGCCGCAGCGATGCATAGCCGCACTCGCGCAACAGCGGCTGCAGCGCCTGTTGCAAGGCCAACGCATCACCGCGCCGTGCGGCCAGCAGATGCCAGCCGAATACGGCTTTCTCCACGCGCACCGCTGCGTGCTTGAGCTCGGGCTGCTGCGAGCGCGCATCCACCGCCGGGCTGCTCACTTCATTAATGCCGCCGCTGAACAGGCTCTGCCCGCTCCAGTGCATCGCGGCGAACACGGTACCCGAGCGCAGTTCGTCGGAGAGTTCCAGCGGCAGCACCAACGCGCCGCGCTTGCTCGCAATCTGCACCAGTTCGCCGGCCACCAGACCGCGTCGCGTCGCATCGTCCGGGTGCATGCGCAAAGCCGGTTCCGGGCTATGCGCAAACGCCGCAGGCACACGCCCACTGCGCGACATGCCATGCCACTGGTCGCGCAGGCGGCCGGTCAGCAGCCGCATCGGAAAGCGTGCCGAGGTCGGCTCGGCCACCTTGCGGTACGGCGTGGCATGGAAGCGCGCGCTTCCGTTGCCGGTGGCGAACACGCCATCGGTATAGCGCCGTGCCTGCCCGTGTGCGGCACCGGCCGGAAACGGCCACTGCTGCGGGCCGCAATCCAGCATCGCGTAATCCAGCCCACCGATATCCAGATCGCGGCCAACCGTCAGCGCACGATGCTCGTCGAAGATCTGCGCGGTGGTATCGAACGCGAATAATCCCTCGCCCTCGGCGGGCGCCAGGCGTGCCTCCAGGCGGCGTGCCACTTCGCGCGCGATCCACCAATCCGCACGCGCCTGGCCCGGCGCGTCCACCGCCTTGCGCATGCGGGTGATGCGGCGCTCGGAGTTGGTCACCGTCCCGTCCTTCTCCCCCCAACTGGCTGCCGGCAACAGCACATCGGCATACGGCACGGTGTCGGTGCCGGAAAACGCATCCTGCACGATCACCAGTTCGGCCTGCTCCAGTGCGGCACGGATGCCCTCCGCCTCCGGCATCGAATGCACGGGGTTGGTGCACACGATCCACACCGCCTTCAGCGTGCCTGCACGCAGGCGCTCGAACAACTGCACGGCCGGCGTGCCGGCAATGGCGCTCACACGGCCGGCGGGCAAATTCCACAAGCGTTCCAGCTCCGCACGGTCGTCGGCATTGCCGATCTCGCGATGCGCCGCCAGCATCGTCGCCATCCCCCCAACCTCGCGCCCGCCCATCGCATTGGGTTGGCCGGTCAGCGAAAACGGCCCTGCACCCGGCTTGCCGATCTGCCCGGTCGCCAGATGCAGATTGATCAGGGCCAGATTCTTGTCGGTGCCATGCGCGGATTGATTCAGGCCCATGCAATACAGCGACAACGCCGCCGGGCTGCGTCCGAACCACTCGGCCGCCTGCACCAGATCCTCATGCGAGATCCCGCAGATCTCGGCGCTCATGCGCGGTGTGTACTCGCGCAGCATGTGCTTGAGGGCGTCGAAATCCTCGGTATGCGCCGCAACGAAACGCGCATCCACCAGACCCTCCCAGATCAGGTGATGCAGCATGCCGTTGAACAGGGCGACGTCGGTTCCGGGCTCGATCGCCAGGTGCAGGTCGGCCATGGCCGCGGTGTCGGTGCGACGCGGATCGATCACGATCCAGCGAATCCCGGGATTGCATGCGCGTGCATCTTCCAGGCGGCGAAACAGCACCGGATGTGCATACGCCATGTTGCTGCCGGCAAACAGCACCGTTTGCGCCAGTTCCAGATCCTCATAGCAGGTCGGCGGGCCGTCGGCGCCCAGGGCGAGCTTGTAGCCGGTGACCGCGCTGGACATGCACAGGCGCGAATTGGTGTCGATATTGTTGGTGCCGAGCAAGCCCTTGGCGAGCTTGTTGAACACGTAGTAATCCTCGGTCAACAACTGCCCGGAGAGATAGAACGCCACCGCATCCGGGCCGTGCTCTTCGACGATCGCCGCCAGCTTGTTGGTCACGTGATCGAGCGCCTGATCCCAGCTCACCGCCGCACGCGGTGCCTGCCGATGACGACGCAACTCGGGCTCAAGCACGCGCCCCTGCGTACTGGCGACGGTCTGTGGCAACGCCAGGCCCTTGCTGCACAAACGCCCATGATTGGCCGGATGCGTCGGGTCGCCTTCGATCCCGACGATGCGCTCGCCAGTGTCGTCGTGCTCGCTGTGGATCAGCACACCGCAGCCCACGCCGCAGTAGCAACACGTCGAGCGCGTGATGCGATGCATCGGCGAGGACGCGTGCGGCTGCACGGTCGCGCTGGCTGATACCTGCTGCAGGCCTTCGCTCATGCAGCCGGCTCGGCGATGGCATCGGGTTGCGACACCGGCTGCAGCACGATCCACACCGCGTCGGCTTCCACCTTGACCGGATAACGCGGCGCGCAGCCCACATCCGGCGCGCAGGCCTGCCCGCTTTGTAACGCAATCGCCCAGCCATGCAACGGGCAGGTCACGGTGTCGCCAGCCACGATGCCTTGCGACAACGGGCCGCCTTTGTGCGGGCAACGGTCGCGCAACGCGAACACCTGATCGCTGGCGGTGCGGAACAAGGCGATCGTCGGGATGCCGTCGATATCGAGTACACGTGCGCCCAACGCAGGCAATTCCTGCAGCGCACAGACGCGGATCCAGGCGTTGTCGTGCATGCTCATTCCTCCACCGTTGCGGCCGGCGCGGCAATGCGCAGCGGTTGGTATTCCTGTCGCCGTTCCCCGGCGATACGCGCCTTCCATGGGTCGACCAGGCCTTCCAGCGAATACAGCAAGCGCTCGTACAAGGCACGGCGATTGGCCGCGTCATCGACCACTTGTGCGCGGATGTAGTCCAGCCCCACCCGTGCGATGTAGTGCACGGTGCGATCCAGGTAATAGGCCTGCTCCCGATACAGCTGCAAGAACGCACCGGTGTACTCGCGTACTTCATCGGCGGTGGTCACCTTGACCAGGAAGCGCGCGACCTCGGTCTTGATGCCGCCATTGCCGCCGATATGCAGCTCCCACCCCGAATCCACCGCAATGATGCCCACGTCCTTGATGCCGGATTCGGCGCAATTACGCGGGCAACCGGACACCGCCAGCTTCACCTTGTGCGGGCTCCACATATTGGCCAGCATGGTTTCCAGATCGATGCCCATCTGCGTGCTGTTCTGCGTGCCGAAGCGGCAGAACTCGCTGCCCACGCAGGTCTTCACCGTACGGATCGACTTGCCGTACGCATGCCCGGACTGCATGCCCAGATCGCGCCACACATCCACCAGATCCTCTTTCTTGACCCCGAGCAGATCGATGCGCTGGCCACCGGTCACCTTGACCATCGGCACCGCATATTTGTCGGCGACATCGGCAATGCGGCGCAGCTCGCCGGCATTGGTCACCCCGCCCTTCATCTGCGGAATCACCGAGAATGTGCCGTCTTTCTGGATGTTGGCGTGCGCCCGCTCGTTGATGAAACGCGATTGCGGGTCGTCGATGGCCTCATGCGGCCAGGTCGAGAGCATGTAGTAGTTGATCGCCGGCCGGCAGGTGGCGCAACCGTTGGGCGTGCGCCATTCCATGAAGGCGTAGGCCTGCGCATGGGTCAGCAACTTGTGTTCGCGAATAGCGCGCCGCACTTCGCCATGGCTCAGGTCCGTACATGCGCAAACCGCCTTGGTTTTCGGCGTTTCCTGGAAGTTGGAGCCCAGGCAGTTCATCAGGATCTGCTCGACCAGCCCCGTGCACGATCCGCACGAACTCGCCGCCTTGGTGTTCTTCTTGACGTCATCGACGGTGAACAGGCCTTGCTCGCTGATCGCTTTCACGATCGTGCCCTTGCACACGCCATTGCAGCCGCAGACCTCGTCGCTGTCGGCCATCGCACTGGCACGGTCCTGCCCGCCGGTACCGGCATCGCCCAACGCGCTTTCGCCGAAGATCAAGTGATCGCGCTGCGCCTGGATCGGCGTGCCGTCCTTGAGCAACTTGAAGTACCAGCCACCATCGCTGGTATCGCCATACAGGCAGGCACCCACCAGCACGTCGTCGCGGATCACCAGTTTCTTGTAGACCCCGCCGGCCGGATCGGACAGCACGATCTCCTCGCAGCCATCGCCGCCCATGAAATCGCCTGCCGAAAACAGATCGATGCCGGTGACCTTGAGCTTGGTCGAGGCCACCGAACCGCGATAGATGCCGATGCCGAACTGCGCCAGATGATTCGCGCACACCTTGGCCTGCTCGAACAACGGTGCCACCAGGCCGTACGCAATGCCACGATGATTTGCGCACTCGCCCACTGCATACACACGCGGATCGAAGCTCTGCAGGCTGTCGTTGACCACGATGCCGCGTGAGCAATGGATACCGGCTTCTTCGGCAAGGCGCGTATTCGGGCGGATGCCCGCTGCCATCACCACCAGATCGGCCGGGATCTGGCTGCCATCGGCAAACCTCACCCCGATCACGTCGCCCTGCGCGTTGCCCAGCAACGCACTGGTCGCTGTGCTGAGCTTGAACTCCAGACCGCGCGCGCGCAGTGCCTGCTGCAACAGATTGCCCGCCACCGGATCGAGCTGGCGCTCCAGCAACCACCCGGCCAGATGCACCACCGTCACGTCCATCCCGCGCAGCTTCAAGCCATTGGCCGCTTCCAGACCGAGCAAACCGCCGCCGATCACCACCGCGTGCTGCTTGCTGCGCGCGGTCTCGATCATCGTGCGGGTGTCCTGGATATCGCGGTATACGATCACACCCTTCAAGTCGTTACCGGGAATCGGCAACACGAACGGCACCGAGCCGGTGGCGATCAACAAGCGGTCGTACTCGGCATCGGTGCCATCGGCGGCGATCACCCGACGGCGCACGCGATCAATGCGCGTGACCTCCTTGTTCAAGTGCAGATGAATCCCGTTGTCCCTATACCACTGCAGCGGATTGAGCACGATATCGTCGAACTCCTGCTCGCCGGCCAACACCGGCGAGAGCAGGATGCGGTTGTAGTTGGGATGCGGCTCGGCGCCGAACACGGTGATCTGGTACATGCCCGGCACCAGCTTGAGCAGTTCCTCCACGGTGCGGATGCCGGTCATGCCATTGCCGATGACGACGAGTCTGGGTTGCTTCATTGCCTGGATTCCTGTCGACATGTCAGACCCGCGCCGCGCCGGCGCTGGACCATTCGCTACGCCATTGCGTCTTGACCCCGGCCAGCAACGCCCAGCCACCGAGTGCGAAGGCCGCGAACAACCACATGCCGATCGCATAGCTGCCGGTGTGCTGCTTGAGCACGCCCAAGCCTGCAGCAAGCGCAAATCCACCGATGCCGCCGGCCATTCCGATCAAGCCGGTCATCACCCCGATGTCCTGTGCAAACCGCTGCGGTACCAGTTGAAACACCGCACCGTTGCCGGCGCCCAGGCATAACAAGGTCAACACAAACAACGCCAGCGTCACCATCGCGCCGCCGGCACCGAAACCTGCGATGCCCACCAACGCGGCAACCAACAGATACACCGTGAGCAAGGCACGCGTGCCGCCAACGCGGTCGGCAATCACCCCGCCCAATGGACGCATCACCGAACCCGCCAACACGCAGGCGGCCGTCGCCCACCCTGCAGTGCGCGCATCGAAGTCGAACTGATCGTGAAAATAGCCGGGCAATGCACTGGCAAACCCGGAAAATCCGCCAAAGGTCACCGAGTAAAAAAACATGAAGCGCCACGCATCACGATTGCCCACCAGTACGCGGCCATAGTCGGCCCAGCGCTTGCGTGCGACCGGCGCCGGCGCTTCTTTCGCGATCAAGACGAACACGATCAACGTCAGCAGCAACGGAATGCACGCCAGTCCGAACACGTTCTGATAACCGAACGCCAACGCCAGCATCGGTGCGAACAATGCAGCCAGCACCGTGCCGGAATTGCCCGCACCGGCAATCCCCATCGCGGTGCCCTGATGCTCGGGCGGATACCAACGCGAAGCCAACGGCAGTGCGACCGCGAACGAGGCGCCGGCAATGCCGAGCAGCACGCCCAGCAACAACACCTGCCCCATGCTGTGCACGCCCAACTGCCATGCGCCGAACAACGAGGCAATCACCGCAAGTTGAGCGACAACGCCGGCGCGCTTGGCACCGATACGGTCGGCCAGCATGCCCAGCACCAGTCGCAACACCGCGCCGCACAGGATCGGCACCGCCACCATCAAGGCGCGCTGCTGCGTATCCAGTCCCAGCGCTTGCGCGATCGGCACCTGCAGCGGACCAAGCAGATACCACACCATGAAGCTCAGGTCGAAATACAGAAAGGATGCGAACAAGGTGGGCGTGTGCCCGGATCGCCAGAACGAGCGCTGCATAGAGACCTCTTCGAATGCGATGGCCAAAAAAAACGGCGCCCCTCCGGTAAAACCGGAAGGACGCCGTTGTCCTGGATGCATGCGGATCGTCGTTGATCCGCTGCATCGTGTTCGTGTTGTTGCAGGCACGCCGTTGCACCTGCACGTAATCGCTACGCAATCAACGTGCCAACTTGCTCACCCAAGCATCACGACGCTACAAGTCATTGAAAAATAGTGTGTTGGATGCAACACGTCCGATTTCACGACGACCTACCGACACGCCAGTGCAGCTCACCATTCCCGTCTTTCGTGCAGCCTTGCACCAACAGCGGGCGTCGTGTACCACTTGCTCTGCCGCTTGGCACGCCTGATAGCGCCGAACAAAACTACTGCACGGCTGGTGCTCGGAAGCCTCATCTAGCACGCGTGCACACCGATCGAATGTCTAGGTCAAAAGCCTAGCTAGTCGAGCGCGCGGCGCCCTCGCCGCTCGCGGGACACGCCGCAAGTACGTCCATGTAGGCTCGGTGGCGGCATCCATGCCGCCACACGGTCCCGCAATCGGCAAGGACACCGCACCAGGCTGTTGGTCGGCAACTCGGTGAAGAGCTCGTCGTGGCTGGTTGTGTTGGCATGCTTGCGCGGATCGTAGATCAGGTGAAATAGCTGGCTGACGATCCATCCGCCGAGCAATCCATGCAATGCAATGCTTGCAAACATACACACCGACCATCTCGACTGGTCCTTGCCCGGCCACCGTCGCGGGACCTTACGCGGCATGGATGCCGCGTAAGAGCCTACACGGATGTACTTGCGGCGTGTCCCGCGATGGTGGGCGTGCAAGGGCCCTGCAACCAGGCCGCAGTTCAAACGCTCTGCAACAGACCCAGACGCCAAGTGACTGCGGGCAGGCGTAGGAGTTCGGAATGCATGCTGGTCCATGCCGGTTGCCTTGCCGGTAAAGCGCTCCAGCGCAGCGCTAACGCGGTCATGTAATCATACGCCCTAGAGCGCATCGAACAACCGATTGCTGCGGTGATCGCCGTCCGGCACAACCACGCCCACGCGGGCTGCCGCGCGCCGATAGTTGTCCAATCGATGGATATCGCGCAGCCGCGCGATGTCGTCGTCGAGGATGTCATGCCAGCCCCAACGCTGAAACTGGGTCAGGAACCATTCGCCGTCCGACAGCCACGGCATGTTCACCGCACCATTGCGATGAAAGGCCAGCGCCGTCGCGTCGTTCGCATGAATCTCGATATCGGCGTCCAGACACGCCGCCAGATGCGCAGCCGACACACCGATATGCTGCGGCTCGGCCAACCACTGCGCACACTGCGCGCGATTGCCCGGCGCCGCATCCAGCCAGCGACAGGCCTCCAGTACGCAGGCGGTCAGGCGCTCGGTCAACTCCGGTTTCAGCGCGGCGAACTCGCGCCGGCAGGCCAGCACTTTTTCCGGATGCCCCGCCCACAGCTCGCCACTGCGGATCACCCGCAAACCGCTGCCCTGCGCCTCGGCAACCGCTGCCCACGGCTCGCCGGAGCAGTAACCGTCGACCAAGCCGCTAGCCAAGGCCGCGGGCATCTGCGGCGGCGGAATGCTGAGCACATCCACATCGCGCATCGGGTCCACCCCGCACGCGGCCAGCCAGTAATACAGCCACAACGCATGCGTACCGGTGGGAAAGGTCTGCGCAAACACAGCGCGGCGCCCCAAACCTGCCAGCACCTGCGGCAACGCGTGACCATCGGCCAAGGCCTGCGCGAGCGCAGGTGCCAGCGTGATCGCCTGGCCGTTGTGATTGAGCGTCATCAACAACGCCATCGGACATTGCGGCCCGGCAATGCCGAGATCGATCGCATACACCAGGCTGGCCAGCGCATGCGCCGCGTCGACCTCACCGGCCAGCAGACGGTCGCGCACGCCGGCCCATGACGCCTGCCGCTGCAGCTCCAATTGCAAGCCATGCGCGCGGTCCAGGCCCAGCCGTTGCGCCGCGATCAGCGGTGCGCAATCGATCAGCGGCATGTAGGCCACGCGCAATACGGGGAGGTCGGCTTGGCTCATGTGTTCATCCCAACAACTCGGCCACGGCCACGATACGTCGCGCCACTTCGGCCAGTTTGACGCCCTGCTTCATCGCTTGCTGGCGCAGCGCCGCGTAGGCGTCAGCCTCGCTCAGGCCACGTTTTTCCATCAGCAGGCCCTTGGCGCGATCGATCTGCTTGCGGTCCTGCAGCGCCTGCTGCACATCGTCCAGACGTTTGCGCATGCTGCTTTCCTGCGCGAATCGGGCAAGCGCCACCTGCACGATCGGCGCCAGCCGCGTCGGTGCCAGGCCATCGACCACATACGCGGTGACGCCTGCGCCGACGGCTGCGTGGATCAACGCATCGTCACCGTCGCCGGAAAACATCACCACCGGGCGCGGCGCATGCGCGTGCAGCATCGACAGTTGCTCCAAGGTATCGCGCGAAGGCGAGTCCACATCGATCACCACCACATCCGGCTGCTGGCTCTGCACCGCATGCAGCAACGCACCGACCGAGGCCACATCGTCGAGCACCGTATAACCGGCGCGCGTCAATGCCTGGCGCAGTTCGCCAATCGGCTTTTCGGTATCGTTGACCAGCAAAACACGCATTGGCGGCGGCGAGGCGTGGACGTGGCTGGATGGTGCCATGCAACATGCTGCCGGTGCGAGTCATCTTTTCGGAGTCCGTCTGATGCCGTTGTTCCCGTTGTTCGCAAACCTGCAAGCGCGCCCCGTGTTGGTGATCGGCGGTGGCGAGGTCGCCACGCGCAAGGTGCTCGCCCTGCTCAAGGCCGGCGCGCAGATCCGTCTGTATGCGCATGCGCTCTCGCCCGAACTCGATGTATTGATGCAAGCCGGTCGCTTCGAGCAATTGGGCGGCGAGTTCGATCCAGCCTGGATCGACGATGTGTGGCTGGTGGTCGCCGCCACCGACGACGCGCACTTGAATCAACGTGTCGCCACTGCCGCCGGCGCGCGTCAGCGCCTGGTCAATGTGGTGGACGATGCGGAGCTGTCGACCTACCAGGTGCCGGCGATCGTGGACCGCGACCCGCTGGTCATCGCCATCTCCTCCGCGGGCGCTGCCCCGATGCTGGCACGGCGTCTGCGCGAACGGCTGGAGCGCGAGCTGGATGCCTCGGTCGGCCGCTTCGCTGGACTATTTGCGCGTCACCGCGAGCGTATCCGCAGCCAGTTCCCCGATATGAATCGTCGCAGGCGCTGGTTCGACCGCGTCATCGACGGCGAAGTGCCGTTGCTGCTGCAAGCCGGCGACGACGACGCCGCCGAAACCGCGTTCACCGCGGCACTGGACGATGCCGGCGCGGTGCCGGCGCGTGGCAGCGTACAACTGGTCGGCACCGGCCCGGGCGATCCCGGCCTGCTCACCTTGAAAGCGCTACGCGCGATGAACCTGGCCGACGTGCTGCTGGTCGGCGACGACATCCCCGATGCGGTGCTGGAACTGGCGCGTCGCGATGCCTCACGCCGCGCCTTGCCGCGCGATGCCGATGCACAACGGCATCTGTTGCTGGAACTGGCGACAGAAGGCCTGCACGTGGTCGCGTTGCGCAGCGGCGCCGGCTACAGCGATGCCGATGCTGCTGCGATTGAAGCAGCGCTGCATACACGTGCCCTGGCGTGTGATCGTGTGCCCGGCATTGCCATCAGCATTCACGCCAACGCATAAGCGGCACGCACCTGCGGCTGCAGCTGGATCACGCTTTCGGAAACCGCTTGCGCGCACTGTCGCGCACATCGACATCGAAGGTCACGCGCAGCACCGTGTGTTCGGCATGGCCAGCCCCGGCATCGAAGCTGAAGCTCAATCCATCGCGGCTGGGCAACTGCCGTACATGCTCCTCCAGCGCATCGCGCGGCACCGACAACTGCCAATGATCGGTGGCGCAGTTGCAGGCCGCGTGACCGCCGGTCAGGCTCACGCTGTGGCGCACCAATCGCGCGCCCTGCCCGCTCGGCAAGCGGCTTTCGTTATCGACCGTGCGCCCGGCAAGCAACTCGGCCAATTCGGCTTCGTCGATGCGAAAGCGCAGCTGCTGACCTTCAATCTGGATTTTCATGACTGAGCTGACTCCACTGCTCGGGCGTATTGCAATTGACGAACGCGCCGCGTTCGCTGGCGGTGACAGCCACGCGATGGCACTGCAGTGAACGCTGCAAGGCGCGCAGCGAGCGTGACGATGCAGCGCCGGCCATCAACACCGAAAGCGCCTCACGCACGACGCCATCCACGCACAGACGCATCGGCAACATTTCGTCTTCGAAAGCGGCGCAGCGTTGCGGTGGTGGCGCCAGCAGTCGCTCCAGCAATGGCCTGGACAGCAGCGGCATGTCGACCGGTACCACCACAAGTGTGGTTGCATCGGCCACATGATCGATCACGCTGGCCAGGCCGCCCAGCGGCCCCAGGTCCGGCTGAGCATCGGCAATCCCTGCATAACCAGGACGATCGCCGCTGATCAACACATCCAGCGCGCCTGCATCGCGCAGCAACGCCTGCATATGCGCAACCAACGGACGCCCGCGCCACGGCAGCAGCGCCTTGTCCTGGCCCATGCGCGAGGAACGGCCGCCGGCCAGCACCACACCGATCCACGGATGTGTGGCGGTCATGCCGCCTGCTCGCAGGCACTGCGCCGCGTTGCGTGCCGGCACACGCTCATGGCGCAATCGCCGGTGCAGCCGGCTGCAGATGGCCCAGCCCGAACACCTGCGCCGTCGTACTGGGCGCGGCGCCGTCGTCCTGCGGCTCCAGCACCGCCCACGCATTGGCCTGCAACAACGGCGCTACGCGAAAGGATTCTTGCTGCGGCAAGATCTGCACGCAGAGCACACCGGCATCGCTGCAGCTCAAAAGTGCGCGCAGGTGCTGCCGCCAGATCGGTCGTGCATGCATCGGTGTGTGCAGCGCAACACGCAATCCGCGCTCCAGAGGCATGCCCAGCAAACCACGCAAGGCCGGCTCGACAAAAAAACGTAGCCCTGCAGCACTGGCCATCGGGTTGCCCGGCAAACCGAAATACAGCGCGCCGTCCGCAAAGCGCGCCAACAACACCGGCTTGCCTGGCCGCACCGCCACCTTATGAAATAGCAACGCCGCCCCATGTCGCGCCAACGCATCCGGCACAAAATCGTAGCGACCACGCGACACCGCACCGGTGCTCAAAATCACGTCGGCTCCCGCATGTCGGGCTTGCGCGAGCGCCGCATCGAAGGCGGCAGCGTCATCACCCACCTGACCGCGCCATACCAGCTCCGCACCCGCAGCCTGCAACTGACTGAGCAGATAGCTGCTGGTGCCATCGCGGATCTGGCCGGGCTGCAGCGGCTGCGCAGGATCGCCGACCAATTCGCGGCCGGTCGCGATCAAGGCCACACGCGGGCGCCGCACCACCTGCACGCCCGTGCAGCCCAGCCCGGCCAACAGCATCAGATGTGCACCGCGCAGCACCGTGCCAGCCTCAATCACGCGATCGTGCAAGGCCACGTCTTCACCGCGTCGACGAATGTGCTGGCCCGCGCGCACATCGGCGCGCAGCCGGATGCGGCTGGGGCGTGCGCCGTCATGCGCCAGCAGCTCCACCTGTTCGATCGGCACCACGGCATCCGCACCCGCCGGCAAGCCGGCACCGGTCATGATTTCCCAGGCGGTGCCTGCCGTAATGCCACCCGCATCTTCGCCTGCGGCAACGGTGCCACCGACCGCGTGCTCACTCGCGGTCATCGCACCACGGCCATCGGTGACCAGCGCAAATCCATCCATCGCACTGTTGTCGAAAGCCGGCAGCTCGGCCGGGCTCGACAATGCCTGCGCAAGCACGCGGCCTTGCGCATCCGCACTGTCCACCCACTCGCTGGCAAGCGTGGCGACCTGCTGATGGATCAGTGCAAGGGCTTCGGCGTAGCTGATCATGAGCAAGGCGACTGCCGACCGATGGATGACCTGGCTAGGATACCGGCCTCCAGCGCGGCTGGTACAGGCATGCCGAGACGGCATTGCGACGGCGAATGCATCAGTGACCGATCACGCGATCACCCCAGCGCTCGACGCTGCTCGAACGCATTGTCAACACGCAGCGCCGCACACTTGCAGGTAGTTTTTTCATCTTTGCACACCATGCAATTCGTCGACCTTGTTGGCTGGCTCGCCAGCGCCATTCTGATCGCCACCTTGATACGCCAGATTTACAAGCAATGGCAGTCGCCTGCGGCACAGGGTGTCTCACGCTGGTTGTTTGTCGGTCAGATCAGCGCCTCGGTGTTGTTTATCGTTTACAGCTATCTGGTCGGCAATGCGGTATTTATCGTCAGCAATGCACTGATCCTGCTGACCGCCATCACCGGCTATGTGCTGCAACGGATCAAGCATCGCCAGCTGCGTGGCATCAGCTGACGCGCTTGGCTGCCTTGCGCGGCTTGGTAGTGCGGGGCGGCGGTTTTTTTGCTGCGGTCGTTTTCGCGGCTGCCTTCGATGCGGCCTTGTTGTCCGTCTTGCGCGCAGGCGTCTTTTTTTTCACAGCCGCACGCTTGCGTGGCTTGGGCGCAGCCACCGTCTCTGCACCTGCATCCGGCACACGCACCATGATCCAGGTCGGCGCATGGTCGCTTGCCTTCTCCAGGCCGCGCACCCACTTGTCCACGCCGGCATCCTGCAAGCCGGGCGCCAACATGCGATTGAGCAATAGATGATCGATGCGCAAGCCGCGGTCACGCGCAAAGTGCTGGCGAAAATAATCCCAGAACGTGTAGATGGGTGTATCGCCATGCACGGCCAGCAAGCTGTCGGTCCAGCCTTGCTGCAACAGCGCTGCATATGCCTGGCGACTTTCGGGCTGCAGCAACGCATCCTTGCGCCAGCCCTTGGGGTCGTAGATATCCGCATCGGTCGGCACCACGTTGAAATCGCCGATCAAGGCCACCGGATGCGGCAACTCGACCAAGGTCTTGGCGTGGCGGATCAAGCGCTGAAACCAGGCGAGCTTGTAATCGAACTTCGGCCCCGGCTGCGGATTGCCGTTGGGCAGATACAGACAGGCCACCACCACGCCATGAATCGCAGCTTCCAGATAGCGGCTTTGCCTATCGCCTGGGTCCCACGGCAGGCCGCGACGAATCTCCACCGGGTCTGCGCCCCGTGCAAGCAGGGCCACACCGTTCCACGACTTCTCGCCCTGCCAGATCACCCCATAGCCGGCGTCACGGATCGCCTGTTCCGGAAACGCCTCCTGCGTGGCTTTCAGCTCCTGCAACCCGACGATGTCCGGTTGCTCGCGCTGCAGCCATTCCAGCAGATGCGGCAGCCGGCTATGGATGCCATTGACGTTGAAGGTGGCGATCTTGCGTGTGGTGGCTGACATGGGAATGCGAGCGGCCCTCTGCGTAGGGTAACGACAATGGCTGCAGCCGCATGAAGCCGATGCTCAAGCGAGGTGAAGCCTTCGCTTACCCCGCCCATGTGACGGCCATGCCGCACATTTAGCTCAGCAGTCAATGCCGAAGCAGCAGGCGCTGCCGAACCGGTTTTGTCGGCCTTGCATCGCGAAACGCTTGGTCAAGCTCCAGGATCCGCAGGCCCGAGCTGATGGGCCGCCAGCATCTCGTCGATCCGCTTGACGATCTGTGCGGCTTGTTCCGTCGAATCGGCCTTCGCTGTGATCGTCTCCGCACGTGCATGGAAGACATCCCAGAAATCATCCGGGTGCTGGCGTCGGATATTAGGCAATTCGTCGGCGAGGTGTTTCAGTTGCGCATCGATCTCGGGTGTCATGACTGTCTCCTTTTGCGTCACGCTACCGCGACCTCGGTGAGCCTGATGCCAACGCCGCCAGCCAGCACATCGCCGTATCGGGGTTTGCGCGACAATAACGGCATGAGCAGCCACGACATCACTCCCGCCCACGCCCGCGCTCGTGCCATGCAGGGCGCCTTGTTGATCGATATCCGGCAACTGCACGAACGCGCCAGCGGCCAGGCCGAAGGCGCACTGGCCATCGTGCAGAGCGATCTGGAAACCGCACCCGCACGGCATCTGCCCGAACACACGCGCGAGATCGTATTGATCTGCCAAAGCGGCAAGCGCTCGGCGCAGACGGCCGAGGTGCTGCGTGCGCACGGCTATACGGCGGTGTCTTCGGTACTCGGCGGCACCGCCGCGTGGACGAACGACGGCCTGCCGCTGGTGCGCCCCACGCTGCCGGCGGACGAACAGGATTTTCTGGAGCGCTATTCGCGCCATTTACGCCTGCCGCAGGTCGGTCTGGAAGGCCAGCAGCGGCTGGCGCGCGCGCGCGCATTGCTGGTCGGCGCGGGCGGGCTTGGCTCGCCGGCTGCGTTTTATCTTGCCGCTGCCGGTGTCGGCCATCTGCGCATCGCCGACGACGATGTGGTGGATCGCAGCAATCTGCAGCGCCAGATTCTGCACACCGAAGACAGCGTGGGTATCGCGAAAGTCGCCTCGGCCACGCAGCGCATCGCCGCACTCAACCCACGCGTGCAGGTCGACGCGCTGCAGACACGCGTCACCGCCAGCAATGTCGAAGCATTGCTGCAGGACGTGGATGTGGTGATCGACGGTGCGGACAATTTTCCTGCGCGTTATCTGCTCAACGATGCCTGCGTCAAACTCGGCAAACCGTTGGTCTATGGCGCAGTGCAGCAGTTCGAAGGGCAATTGAGCGTGTTCGATGCCGGCCGCAACCGCGGGCATGCGCCCTGCTATCGCTGCCTGTTCCCCGAACCGCCACCGCCGGAGTTTGCCCCCAGCTGCGCCGACGCCGGCGTTCTCGGCGTACTGCCTGGCGTCATCGGATTGCTGCAAGCCAGCGAAGCGATCAAGCTGCTGCTGGGCATCGGCGACAGCCTGACCGGGCGCCTGCTCAGCTTCGATGCCTTGGCCATGCGCTTTCGCGAAATCCGTCTGCCACCCGATCCGCATTGCCCGGTCTGCGCGCCTGGCACCGCGTTCCCCGGCTATGCCGACTACGCCGCGTTCTGCGGCAGCGCAGTCGGCTGAAAGCGGCACTTAAATCGACTGCGCAGCGTCAGCCAGGCCTGAGCGGGGTCATGGCACACCGCCCGGCCGCAGCGCTTCGACCTGCCGCCTACACGCTTGCCGCACACGCGCGTGAGAGCGATCGCCACGTGTTGTTCGCCACTGATCCAGTGAGCGATCAAAGCGCGTAAGGAATCACCCGCACGATCTCGCCCGCCTCGAAGCGTCGTGCCGGCTCCGGCAACACGATCAGTGCATTGCTGTCGGCCGCACCACGCAACAGATGCGACGCATCGCCGCGATGCGGCAGCGCGGTCAACCGCCCGTCCTCGCCGCACTCCAGGCGGCCGCGCAAAAACTCCAGGCGTTCGTGGCGTTTTTCCCACGGGCCTGCCAGCGCTGCATGCCACACCGGACGCGGCTCGCTACGCCCCTGCAAGCCATCCAGCAGCGGCACACCGTAGGCGATCAGCGTCGCCAGCACCGACACCGGATTGCCCGGCAAACCCAGCACCAGACAGCGGCCGATCTGCCCCAGCACCGCCGGCATGCCCGGGCGCATGCGCACGCGCCAGAAGTGGATGCGGCCCAGTTCGCCGATCAGCTGCGGCAGATAGTCTTTTTCCCCGGCCGAGACACCGCCGCAGGTGATCACCACATCGAATGCAGCGGCTGCATCTTCCAGCATGGTGCGGATCCGCTGCGGATCATCCGGCAAGGTCGGCCATGCCGTCGGCGCGTAACCCAGGGCCCGTAGCTGCGCCATCAACATGTCGCGATTGCTGTTGTAGATCTGCCCCGGCCCCAGCGGCATGCCAGGCTCCACCAACTCATCGCCGGTGGCCAGCACCGCGATGGTCGGTCGCGGCGCCACCGCGAGCCGCGACAGACCGAGCGCAGCTGCCAACCCGATGCGGGCAGGCGTCAACACCTGCCCGCTCTGGATTACCAGATCGCCCGGGCGCACGTCGCTGCCGGCCAGACGCACCGCCGCGCCCAACGCAGGCATCGTGCGGAAACGCACCACACCTTCGCGCTCGTCTGCATCTTCCTTCGGGATCACGGTGTCGGCGCCATCGGGCAGCGGCGCGCCTGTGGTGATGCGCAGACATTGGCCTGCGCTGAGCGTGCCGGTCCAACGCTCGCCAGCGAATTGTTCGCCGACCAGTTGCAACGACGCATCGCCGCCAGCGACATCGGCATGTCGCAACGCGAAGCCGTCCATCGCGCTGTTGGCAAATGGCGGTAGTGCCAGCGGTGCAATCAGATCGGCAGCGGAAATCCGCCCATCGGCACGCGAGGTGGCGATGTTTTCATCGGGCGGGCGGTTTTGCACCGCAACGGCCTGCAGAATCTGCAGCGCCTGCGCATACGGAATGCGGGAGGGATAGTCGGTCATGGCGCGCAGGATACCAGTGCGCCACGCTGGCTCAGAGCGGCGACCCGAACGATCGCCTGCCCGTCAGAGGGCGTGGCCGGCACTCCGACCAGCACGAACCGCGCGAACACGGCAGCTTCCAGGCGCGTTACTCAACCCAAGCTGGAGCTAGCACGCCACGCATGCCAGCTCGTCGAAGATGACACGCCACGCCCGGCGCGGCAGCCCTGCCTACTTGCCCTTGACGTGCTTCATCAAACGCCGCTTGCGCGCCACCTGCCGCTCGGTGAGCGTGTTCTTCTTGCCCTCGTACGGATTGGCGCCTTCGCGGAAGATGAAACGCACCGGCGTGCCGACCAGCTTGAAACGCTTGCGGAAGAAGTTTTCCAGATAGCGCTTGTACGACTCCGGCAACACTTTCAGACGCGTGCCATGCACGATGAAGGTGGGCGGATTTGCGCCACCCGGATGCACGTAACGCAGTTTGGAAACGTGACCACGGATGCTCGGCGGCGGATTGGTCTCGTAGGCGATTTCCAGCGCCTGGTTGACTTCGCTGGTGCTGAATTCATGCGTCGCCGAGGCATGCGCGCGGTGGATCGCCTGAAACAGCTCGCGCATGCCTGAACCGTGCAACGCGGAGATCCGCACCGCCTCGGCCCAGCTGACAAAGCCCAACTTGCGCGATAGCAGGTCTTCGGCCTGCGCACGCTGATAGTCGCTCTGCCCGTCCCACTTGTTGATTGCCACTACCAACGCGCGGCCAGCGTCCAAGATCGCGCCAAGAATGGTCGCGTCCTGATCGGTGACGCCTTCGCCGGCATCGAGCATCAGCACCGCGACCTGGCATTGTTCGATCGCCTGCAACGTCTTGAACGCGCTGAACTTCTCCACCGCCTCTTCGACCTTGCCGCGACGACGCAGGCCAGCCGTATCGATCAAGCGGTATTGACGCCCGTCGCGGTCCATGTCCACCGCGATCGAATCGCGCGTGGTGCCCGGTACTTCCGAGGCGATCATGCGTTCTTCGCCGAGCAGGCGATTGACCAGCGTCGACTTGCCCACATTCGGGCGGCCGACGAAGGCGATGCGCACACGCGCCGGGTCGGTATCCAGCAGCTCGCCGGCACCTTCGGCAGGCAAGCGCGCACCGACTTCTTCGAGCAACTCGTCGATGCCCTGCCGATGCGCGGCAGACAGCGCCACCACATCGGAGAACCCGTAGCGCGCGAACTCCGAGCGCACGGTTTCTTCGTCGGTGCCGTCGATCTTGTTGATGACCAGCACGGTCGGGCGTGCCAGCTTGCGCAGCCAGGCCAGGATCTCGTCGTCGAGCGAGGACGCGCCTTCGCGGCCATCGACCACGAACAGCACCAGATCGGCTTCGCCGGCAGCGGCACGTGCCTGACGCGCGGTGGCGCCGGCAAGACCTTCCTCGTCGCCGGCGATGCCGCCGGTATCGACGACGATGAAGGGGCGCTCTTCGTCGAGACGGCAGACCCCGTAGTTACGGTCGCGGGTGACGCCGGGCTGGTCGTGGACCAGCGCGTCACGGGTGCGCGTCAGCGCATTGAAAATGGTGGACTTGCCGACATTGGGCCGTCCAACCAGGGCGACCAGGGGCAGCATCGCAAAGTCCTTATTGTGCCAACCGGAAGGCGGTGATATCGCCATCGGTGTTTTGTACCAACAAAATGCCATCCACGACGATCGGCTGCGCCAGCAGCGTGTCGCGTCCAGCGCGAGCGCGCGCGGCCAGTGCACCATCGCTGAGTTTCAGCCAGTGCAGATAACCCTTGTAATCGCCAACCACGGCGTAATCGCCCTGGATGGCAACACCGGTCAGGGAGCGCCGTGCAAGCGCAGCCTGCGACCACATCGCCGCTCCACTGCTCTTGTCCAGGCCCCACACCGAACCGGCGTTATCAGACACCACCACCACGCTGGACGACACGCCAACGCCACCGGCGCCGCCGTGATCGCGCGTCCACAGCGGACGGCCGCTCGGGCCTTCCAGTGCGAGGGTTTCGTTCTTGAAGCTGGTTGCGTACAGCGTGGTGCCGTCGAGTACCGGTGCGCCATCCACGTCGGACATGCGCTCCAGCTCGGTTCGGCCTTCCGGCACGCCGATGGCCTGTTCCCACAACGGGCGGCCGTCCTGCAGCGCCAGCGCACTCAAGGTGCCGCTGTCGTTGCCGACGAACACCACACCCGGGCCGGTCACGATCGGCGCATTGCCGCGCACCGACAAGGTCGGGCCTTCCTCGGCATGGAACCAGCGGCGCTCACCGGTCGTCGCATCGAAGGCGCTGACGCGACCGTCGTTGCTGCGCACCAGCACCAGACTCTGCGCGATGGCCGGTGCAGCGATGACCTCGTTCGGTACCTTGGCGCGCCACTTTTCGGTGCCATCGGCCTGGTTCAACGCAATCACGTCGCCAGACAGCGTACCGATCACCACCAGGCCTTCGCCAACGCCGGGGCCACCGGACAGACGCTGCTTGAACTTGCGATCGTTGCGCTCTTCTTTCTTGGGCTTGTATTCCCACACGCGCTTGCCGGTCTGCAGGTCCAGTGCCTCCACGCCACCGGTGATCGCCGAGGCGTACACCTTGCCATCGGCCACGGCCGGGCGCTGACGCACGCCGATATGGCCCTCGCCCTTGCCCACGCCGGTGGACCACAGCTTGTCCACCTTGACCGAGGGCTCGAACTTGACCAGTTCGGCAGGTTCCTGCGCCTTCTTGGCAGCAGCATCCTTCCCGGCAAACCAGCCCTTGACCGTGCTGCAACCCGCCAGCGACACGCCCATCAGGGCGATCAATGCAATGCGCTTGTACATATCAACCTGCTTCATCAAATCGGCTCCGCCGGATCGGGCACTTTGCCGCCCACATCCATCAGCTTGGTTTCCAGCAAACGGCGCTGCGGCGAGGCCACATCCACCGTGGTCAGGGCCTTGGCGTAGAGCGCACGCGCTTCATCCGGCTTGCCCTGCACGACCAGCGCATCGGCGCGGATCTCCAGACTGGTATGGTCCTGCGCATCGGCCAGCAGCTTGATCGCTTCGTCCGGCTTGCCGCTTTCGGTCAGCACGCGCGCAAGGCGCTGTTGCACGATCTGCTTGAGCTCGCCTTCGGCGGGCACGTCGCGCAATGTCTTGATCGCTTCGGCGTGCTTGCCGGCATCCACCTGGGCCTTGGCCAGACGCAGCGCAGCCAGCTCGGCGTAAACACCGCCCTTGCCGTCGTCGAGGGCCACGATCTCTTTGGCGGCCTTGTCCAGGTCCTTGCCCTGGATCGACTTCACCACCGCCTCGTAACGGGTGTTGGCTTCCACCGATTGGGTGTTGGTGTGCTTCTGCCACCACTGCCAGCCCAGGATCAGGGCCAGGCCAACCACGACGCCGCCCACCAGACCCGCGCCATTTTTTCTCAACCAGGAACGAACGCGTTCGCCTTGTTCGTGTTCGTCCAGCAGATCGTCGATCGCCATGCGTACTCTCGCTCCGTCATCCCGGAGGCGCGGAACATCAATAGGGAAAAATGAAAAACCGCAGTCCGCTTCACTCGGAAGCAGGTACCACGGAGCCGTCGGAGGATACCGCAAAACGGGCCACGTTAGCGCGCTGGAACGGTTTCAGATCGACGATACTGCCGCCTTGCTGAACCTCTACCGCCGACGCATTGCCCAGCACGATGCGACCCACCTGCCCCGGCGAATAGCTGCGCCGTTCGCCGGCACGCACCAGCGCTTTCTCGACCGCGCTGCCATCAGGCGACAGGATCTGCACCCAGCTGTCGCCGCTGAAACTCAACGACAAACTGCCGCCACTGGCGGCCGCAGCTGCAGGCGTCTCCACGTCGGGCGTGGCCCGCGGCACTGGCGTCATCGACGCGATGTACGGCGCAGGTTGCTCGCGTGGCGCATTGGCCGGCTGCATTGCACCCGCGGCGGGTGTGCCGGTGTTTGCCGCTTCCGGCATGCTGTCCAGCGACACCGTACTCGGCGCCTTGCCATCCAGATGCGAGCGGGTCGCGTACCAGACCGGTACGGCAAACACACCGGTGATGACGACATACATCGCCTTGCGCGCGGTGCTCTCCAGAATGCGGCGCGCACGCGGGGTATGCGTATGGCTGACCAAGGTGACCGGTTCGACCGGCGCAATGGTCGCCTGCAGCAACAGCGGCTCCAGGTCCACATGCAGCAGACGCGCATAACTGCGCAGCTGACCGCGCACGAAGACCGGCGCGCCCAGACGCTGCCACTCTTCCTGCTCCAACGAACGCACCACGTGTGCCGGCATGCGCAGCGTGCCGGCGACATCTTCCACGCTCAGACCTGCTGCTTCGCGCGCTTCGCGCAAATGCTGTCCGCAGCCCTTTTCCTGCTCGAAAGGGTTCGGATGGGAATCATTGATCACAATGCATTGGCCCCGGGGTTGGCGGTCGCTGCGTCAGGGAATTCCTTGACCAACCGCTGGTGGTAACGGCCGGCGGCTACCTTGTCGCCGAGCCCTTGCTCAATCTGAATGGCGAGTTGTAACACGGAAGCAGTGACTGGTGCAGCCGCAAGACGTCTTTCGACAAATGCGCGGGCTTCGAAATAATTGCGACGTCCCGCTTCGGAACGCGCCATCGACTCGAGCGCATACGGATTAGCCGGATCCAGTTCGAGTGCTTTGCGCAGATCGCTGACAGCGCGCTCCGGCTGGCCGGCCTTGAGTGCGCAACCGCCTGCATTCCCCAGCGCCGAAGCAGGAGATGCGTAGGTGCGGTCGGTCAATGCACGGTCGAACCAGATCAGCGATTCGGCCGGCGAACCATTCGCACACAACCACGCACCGTAGTTGTTCAACACATCGCCACGCTGCGGGGCGAGTTCTGCCGCGCGACGATACGAAGCACCGGAGCCGGCAACATCGCCTCTGGCGCCTTGGATCAGCGCCAACATGCCGATGGCATCCACCGACTGCGAATCTTTTTTCAACGCCGCGCGGACCTGCTCTTCGGCAGCGGCATAATCACCGGTTTGCAGCCGGTTGCTGGCCAGACCGAGTTTTTCCTGCACTGCCAGGCGGCTCTTGGTCGCCGTGTTGTCGCGGAACGCATACACCGGTGCGACTTCTTCCACGGTCTCGACCGACCCGGCCTTGGCATTACGACCACCGCAGCCGACCGCGCCAAGCGCGATCGCCACGGCCGCCATTAACGCGAGATCACGCTGCCGCATCGCGATCGGCCTGGCCTTCCAGTGTGCGCAGGAAATCTGCCTGGCGACGGGTGCGGTCCATCACCTGCCCCTTGAGCTGTCCGCATGCGGCGTCGATATCGTCGCCACGCGTGCGGCGAACCATCGTCAGCACTTGCGCATCGAGCAGGATCTTCTGGAAAGCGCGGATCTCCGTCTCGCCAGAGCGCTCGTAGCGCGTACCCGGGAACGGGTTGAACGGAATCAGGTTGACCTTGCCGGCATCCTTGGACTGCACCGCATTGTCGAACTGGCGCATCAAGCGGGCCAGCTGACGCGCATGCTCCGGCTGGTCGTTGATGCCCTTCATCAAGGTGTATTCAAAGGTGACCGAATCGCGCTTCTTGTTGCCGCGCAGATAGCGCGCGCACGACTCCATCAGCTCGGCGATCGGGTACTTCTTGTTCAATGGCACCAGGCTTTCGCGCAGCGCGTCGTTGGCCGCATGCAGCGAGACCGCCAGCGAGACATCGCTCTCGGTCGACAGCCGGTCGATCATCGGCACCAGGCCCGAGGTCGACAGCGTCACCCGCTTGCTGGCCAGGCCATAGCCCAGATCGTCGCGCATCACACTCATCGCACGCACGACGTTGTCGAAATTCATCAGCGGCTCGCCCATGCCCATCATCACCACATTGGTGAGACGACGCTGCTGGTGCGGCACGTTGCCCAGATGGCGCGCCGCCACCCACACCTGCCCAACGATCTCGGCGGTCGTGAGGTTGCGGTTGAAGCCCTGGGTGGCGGTCGAACAGAAGGTGCAGTTCAAGCCGCAGCCGACCTGGGAGGACACGCACAGCGTGCCGCGGCCCTTGTCGGGGATATACACCGTCTCGATCGCATTCTTGCCGTCGGTGCCCATGGCCAGCAGCCACTTGTGGGTGCCGTCGGTGGAAGGCTTGTCGAACACGACGGTCGGGACGAGGACCTCGGCATGCTGGTGCAACTTCGCACGCAGCGCCTTGCCGAGGTCCGTCATCTGGTCGAAATCGGTGACGTAGCGATGGTGAATCCACTTCATCACCTGATGGGCACGGTAACGCGCTTCGCCGAGCGTGTCGGCGAAGAAGCGCTCCAGTCCCTCGCGGTCGAGGTCGAGCAGGTTCTGCTTGCGCAGTTCCGGGGTACGGACAGAGACGTCCTGCAGCACGGAGGGGATCACGACCTCATTCACGATTCGACTCTCTCGGCCTCAGCGCGAGACCACTTCAGTAGCGGCGAAGAAATACGCGACTTCGTTGGCAGCGTTCTCGACCGAGTCCGAGCCGTGGGCGGCGTTGGCATCGATCGAATCGGCGAAGTCGGCGCGGATGGTGCCCGGCGCAGCGTCCTTGGGATTGGTTGCGCCCAGCAGGTCACGGTGTGCGGCAACGGCGTTCTCGCCTTCCAGCGCCTGGATCACCACCGGGCCGGAGATCATGAACTCGACCAGCGCATTGAAGAACGGACGCTCGCGGTGCACGGCATAGAAGCCTTCGGCTTCGCGACGCGACAGCTGCTTGTACTTGGCGGCCACGATCTTCAGGCCGGCCTTTTCGAAACGGCTGTAAATTTCGCCGATGACGTTCTTGGCGACGGCATCGGGCTTGATGATGGACAGGGTGCGCTCCAGCGCCATGGGAAGATCTCCGTTGGGCGGGCCACTTTAAGACCCGAGGTTATCATGAAAAAAACCCGCGTCAAAACGCGGGCTTAGGCTTCTTTGCGATGGTCAATTCTATCGCTTAGTGAAGACCTTTGCACACCGCCTCCTGAATCGTGCTGCATTGCCGCATGACCGGCGCGATCTCCAGCCCGTAGACTCAAACAATCGTTTGATTGAGTTCTACCCCTGCGCATGCCCAAGCCCGCTCACTTCTCCACCAAGGACCGCATTCTCGGCGCGGCCGAGGAGCTGTTCGCACAGCATGGCTTCGCCGGCACCTCGCTGCGCCAGCTGACCACCCAGGCCGACGTCAATATCGCCGCGGTCAACTACCACTTCGGCTCCAAGGAGAACCTGGTCAACGAGGTATTCCGGCGCCGCATGGACGAGATGACCACCGCGCGGCTGCAGCAGTTGGAAGCCGCCAAGCGGGCGCATCCGGGCGAACTCACCGCGGTGCTGGCGGCCTTCGTCGAGCCTGCCCTGGCGATGGCGCAGGACCGCCAGAGCGGCGGCGCGTTCGTGCGCGTGATCGCACGTGCCTACGCCGAAAAGAACGACAACCTGCGCAAGTTCCTGTCCGACCACTACGGGCATGTGCTGCGCGAATTCGGCAAGGCCATCGCCGCCTGCGTGCCGGGCCTGAGCAAGGAAGAGCTGTACTGGCGGCTGGATTTTCTGGCCGGTGCGCTCACCTATGCGATGGCCGATTTCGGCCTCATCAAGCGCCCGACCGGCGTCAGCGAGGCCGACCACCGCGCGCGTGCCGCGCACGAACTGATTCGTTTTGCGGAACCCGGTTTCCGCGCTCATTCCACACCGTAAACGTTCCGCCAAGAGGCTAATTGCTATGTCCAATCCGTTGCTAGTCCGTCGTGCCGCCGTGCTCGGTGCCGGCGTCATGGGCGCGCAGATCGCCGCGCACCTCACCAACGCCGGTGTCGACACCGTGCTGTTCGACCTGCCTGCCAAGGAGGGTCCGGCCGACGGCATCGTGCTCAAGGCCATCGCCAACCTCGGCAAGCTCAGCCCTGCCCCGCTGGCCAGCAAATCCCTGGCCGAGGCGATCACGCCAGCCAACTACGAGAGCGGTCTCGAACAGCTGCGCGATTGCGATCTGATCATCGAGGCGATCGCCGAGCGCATGGACTGGAAGCAGGACCTGTACAAGAAGATCGCCCCGTTCGTTGCCGATCACGCCGTGCTGGCCTCCAACACCTCCGGCCTGGGCATCAACAAGCTCTCCGACGTGCTGCCCGAGCAATTGCGCCACCGCTTCTGCGGCGTGCACTTCTTCAACCCGCCGCGCTACATGCACCTGGCCGAGCTGATTCCGGCCAAGGGCACCGACAAGGCGGTGCTGGAAGGGCTGGAAAGCTTCCTGGTCACCACGCTTGGCAAGGGCGTGGTGTATGCCAAGGACACCCCGAACTTCATCGGCAACCGCATCGGCGTGTTCTCGATCCTGGCCACCATCCATCACACGCAGGAATTCGGCCTGGGTTTCGATGAAGTGGACGGCCTGACCGGCCCGCTGGTCGGGCGCCCGAAGTCGGCGACCTACCGTACCTCCGACGTGGTCGGCCTGGACACCATGGCGCACGTGATCAAGACCATGGGCGACACCCTGCCGGACGACCCGTGGCACCAGTATTTCAAGTCGCCGAAGTGGCTGGACGCGCTGATCGCCAAGGGCGCGCTCGGCCAGAAGGTCGGCGCCGGCATCTTCCGCAAGGTCGGCAAGGACATCGTGGTGCTGGACCTGCAGAAGCAGGATTACCGCGCCGCTGATCGCACTGCCGCACCGGAAGTGATCGAGATCCTCAAGATCAAGAATCCGGCGGAGAAGTTCGCCAAGCTGCGCGAGAGCCAGCACCCGCAGGCGCAGTTCCTGTGGGCCAGCTTCCGCGACCTGTTCCACTACAGCGCCTATCACCTGGCCGATATCGCCGAGACCGCGCGCGATGTGGATCTGGCGATCCGCTGGGGCTACGGCTGGTCGCTGGGCCCGTTCGAGACCTGGCAGGCTGCCGGCTGGAAGCAGGTGGCGCAGTGGATCGCCGAAGACATCTCCAACGGCAAGAGCATGAGCAGCGCGCCGCTGCCGAACTGGGTGTTCGACGGCCGCGATGGCGTGCATGCGGCCGAAGGCTCCTACAGCCCGGCGCACGATGCCAAGCTGCCGCGTTCGGCGCTGCCGGTGTACAAGCGTCAGCGCTTCCCCGATCCGCTGCTGGGCGAGCAGTTCTCGCCGGGCGAGACGGTGTTCGAAAACGATGGCGTGCGCATGTGGCATGACGGCGACGACATCGCGGTGGTCAGTTTCAAGACCAAGATGAATACCGTCTCCGACCACGTCCTCAACGGATTGCAGGAAGTGGTTGGCCGCGCGGAGAAAGACTTCGCCGGGCTGGTGATCTGGCAGCAGAAGGAGCCCTTCTCCGCTGGTGCCGATCTGGCCGGCGCACTGGGTCTGCTGCAGGCCGGCAAGGTCGATGCGTTCGAAGCGCTGGTCGCCAATTTCCAGGCCACCAGCCAGCGCATCAAGTACGCGCAGGTGCCGGTGATTTCGGCCGTGCGCGGGCTGGCGTTGGGCGGCGGTTGCGAGTTCCAGATGCACAGCGCCAAGACGGTGGCCTCGCTGGAAAGCTATATCGGTCTGGTCGAGGCCGGCGTCGGCCTGTTGCCGGCCGGTGGTGGTCTGAAGGAAATCGCCGTGCGCGCATCGATTGCCGCCGGCCCGGGTGGCGATGTGTTCGCCGAGCTGAAGAAGACCTTCGAAACCATCGCGATGGCAAAGGTCTCCAACTCGGCGGTCAATGCCCAGGAACTGGGCCTGCTGCGTGGCACCGACAAGATCGTGTTCAACAGCTTCGAAGCGCTGCACATCGCCAAGGCCGAAGCGCGCGCACTGGCCGAAGGCGGCTACCGCGCGCCGCTGCCGGCACGCCGCATCCAGGTGGCCGGCGACGTCGGCATCGCCACCTTCAAGATGCTGCTGGTCAACATGCTGGAAGGCCGCTTCATCAGCGAATACGACTATGAAATCGCCACCCGCATCGCCACGGTGATGTGCGGCGGCCAGGTCGATCGCGGCGCGCTGGTCGACGAAGAGTGGTTGCTCAAACTGGAGCGCAAGCACTTCGTCGAACTGGCCCAGCAGGAAAAGACCCAGGCGCGGATTGGGCACATGCTCAAGACGGGTAAGCCGTTGCGGAACTGAGAATCGGGAGTGGGGAATCGGGAATGGGTAAAAGCCCAACCGACTCCCCGCTTCTCCCCATTATTCTGCCGGGTGATGAAGATGGTGAACTCAGGCGAATCCGCACTTGCGATTCCCGATTCCCCATTCTCGATTCCCGGCTATCGGAGATAGCCATGAGCAAGCAGATTCAAGAAGCCTACATCGTCGCCGCCACCCGTACCCCGGTCGGCAAGGCGCCCAAGGGCGTGTTCCGCAATACCCGTCCTGACGACATGCTCGCGCACGTGTTGCGCGCGGTGGTGGCGCAGGCGCCGGGCATCGATCTGTCGCAGATCGACGACGCCATCATCGGCTGCGCCATGCCCGAGGGCGAGCAAGGCATGAACGTGGCGCGCATCGGCGTGCTGCTGGCCGGCCTGCCCAACACCGTGGCCGGCCAGACCATCAACCGTTTCTGTTCGTCCGGCATCCAGGCCGTGGCGATGGCGGCCGACCAGATCCGCCTGGGCAATGCCGACCTGATGCTGGCCGGCGGTACCGAGTCGATGTCGATGGTGCCGATGATGGGCAACAAGGTCGCCATGTCGCCGAACGTGTTCGCCGACGACCATGTCGCCATCGCCTACGGCATGGGCATCACCGCCGAGAAGGTCGCCGAGGAATGGAAGGTCTCGCGCGAGGATCAGGATGCGTTTGCGCTCGCTTCGCATCAAAAAGCCATCGCTGCGATCGCCGCCGGCGAGTTCCGCGATGAGATCACCCCGTACGAAATTCTCTCGCACCAGCCTGACCTGCAAGGCAATGTCATCGCGCTGCGCAAGCGGCTGGTCGATACCGACGAAGGCCCGCGCCCGGACAGCTCGCTCGAAGGCCTTGCCAAGCTGCGCCCGGTGTTCCGTAACGGCCAGTTCGGCGGCAGCGTCACCGCCGGCAACTCCTCGCAGATGAGCGACGGCGCCGGTGCGGTGCTGCTGGCCTCCGAGCAGGCGATCAAGGATTACGGCCTCACCCCGCTGGCGCGCTTTGTCAGCTTCTCGGTGGCCGGCGTGCGTCCGGAAGTGATGGGAATCGGCCCGATCGCGGCGATTCCCAAGGCACTCAAGCAGGCCGGCCTGACCAAGGACCAGATCGACTGGATCGAGCTCAACGAAGCCTTCGCCGCCCAGGCGTTGGCGGTGATCCGCGACAGCGAACTGGATCCGTCCAAGGTCAACCCGCTCGGCGGCGCCATCGCCCTAGGCCACCCGCTGGGCGCCACCGGTGCGATCCGTGCCGCCACCCTGGTGCACGGCCTGCGCCGTCGTCAGCAGAAGTACGGCATGGTCACCATGTGCATCGGCACCGGCATGGGCGCAGCAGGCATCATCGAAGCGCTGTAAGTCACTGTCTGGCACGAGATCGGGGCGTTGTCACGATCTCGCACTGCATCGACATGCAGTGAACGAGAGGGTGTGCAAAAGCACGCCCTCTTTTACTTTCAGCGCGCCACCAGCCATTGACCGGTGCGTGCACCCAAAAACACCAAGGCCAAGCCGGCCACCAGCGTGATTGCCAGATACACGCCGATCATCGCGGAGCGATCGGTGCGCGCAAACATCAGGCATTCCATCATCAGCGACGAGAACGTGGTCAGCCCGCCGATCACGCCCACGATCAACAAGGCCCGCAGTGGCCAGCTCGAGGGCCCGCGCGCATCCAGCCACACCAGCAACACACCGGCGACGAACGAACCGACCAGGTTCACGGTCAGGGTGCCCCATGGAAATCCCGTACCGAAGCGCTGCAGCAAGGACGCGCCAATGGCAAAGCGCAGGCCCGATCCGAGCGCGCCGCCGGTCATCGCCAGCAGCAATTGCTGCCACCACACCGGTGCGTTCATGCGCGCGTTCCGCAATGGATTGGCTGCGTCTGCAAGTGCGTGTCGTGCATTGTCATTCCCGAAAGCTGCGAACAAAACGTGGCGAGCTCGCATCAGGTCATCGACGGCGCGCTCAAGCCGGATTGTACGAGTGGTGACGCCGTACCGGGCATCGGCCGCGTCCGCTCAGTGGCCGCGCATTCGTTTTCTCGCTGGCCTCCAGTCGAGAAACACGCGCCGGGCACAGAACGCCGTGCCGGCAGGGTTGGCAAACACATCCCTTTAGTCCAGACGGCGTGCAGCTCCAGGGCGCGATGCTATCCAGCGTTGTCACTGCTTATCCCGCCGGCTTGCGGGCCTTCTCAGCCCTGGCCTGCTCGCGCGCCGCGCGCAAACGATCGAGCTTTTCCTTGAGCTTGATCTCCAGCCCGCGCGGCACCGGGTTGTAAAAGACCCGTTCGCCCATCGCATCGGGGAACCCGGTCTGATCCAGCGCAATGCCGCCTTCGGCATCGTGGTCGTATTGATAGTCCTGCCCGTAACCGAGCGTCTTCATCAGCTTGGTCGGCGCATTGCGCAGATGCAGCGGCACCTCTTGGGTGCCGGTGGCGCGTACTTCGGCCTTGGCCTGATTGAAGGCCGCGTAGCCGGCATTGGACTTGGCGGTGCTGGCCAGATACAGCACCAGTTGCGCGAACGCCAGCTCGCCCTCCGGGCTGCCCAGGCGTTCGTAGATGTCCCAGGCTTCCAGCGCCATGCTCTGCGCACGCGGATCGGCCAGGCCGATATCTTCGATCGCCATGCGGGTCAGCCGCCGCGCCAGATACGCCGGGTCGCAGCCGCCATCGAGCATGCGCGTGAGCCAGTACAGCGCCGCATCGGGATTGGAACTACGCACCGATTTGTGCAGCGCCGAGATCTGGTCGTAGAACTGCTCGCCGTTCTTGTCGAAGCGACGCGTGCGGTCGGCCAGTACCTGCAGCAGCGTCTGCGGAGTGATCTGGCCACCCTCGCCGCCTGCCAGTTCTGCGGCGATCTCCAGCAGCGTCAGTGCGCGGCGTACATCGCCATCGGCGGCGCTGGCGATTTCCAGCAGCGAAGCATCGCTGACCTGGATGGTCTCCTGTCCCAGCCCGCGCTCCGGATCATGCAAGGCCCGCTGCAAGGCCTCGACGATGTCCTGCGGCGAGACCCCTTCCAGCACATGTACGCGGCAACGCGACAGTAATGCGGAGTTCAATTCGAAGGATGGATTTTCGGTGGTCGCACCGACGAACAGAATCGTGCCGCGCTCGATATGCGGCAAAAACGCGTCCTGTTGCGCCTTGTTGAAGCGATGCACCTCATCGACGAACAACACCGTGCGGCGGCCGCTGGCAAAGCGCTGCGCGGCCTCGGCCAATACCTGGCGCACTTCCGGCAATCCCGACAAGACCGCCGAGATCGCCTTGAATTCGGCATCCGAGTAATGCGCCAGCAGCAGCGCCAGGGTGGTTTTGCCGCAACCGGGCGGCCCCCACAGGATCATTGAATGCACGCGACCGGATTCCACCGCGCGTCGCAATGCGCTGTCGGGTGCCAGCAGGCGTTTCTGCCCGACCATCTCGTCGAGGGTGCGCGGACGCATGCGCTCGGCCAGCGGGCGCAGATGCTCGCCGTCTACGCTGAGCAGATCGGCTTCGGGAGCGATGGGGAGCTTGGTTCGTGCCACGCGTCATTGTATCGCGTAAGCAAACGGCCTTCTGCGAAGAAGGCCGTTGTCAGTGCGGATGCGTCGAACGAGGGCTTACTGCGCGTCGCCGACCACGTCTACGCCTTTGGCCGGGGCGTAGCGAAAGGTGTCCGCAGCGAAGGCCGGATTGCGCTTCCAGCCGCTGAAACTAATCGCGGTGCGCTGGCCGACTGCGTCCACCACCTCCATCTTGGCCAGACCCTCCTTGCCGAATCCCAGCGAGGCCATCTGGAAGCTGGCTTCGGTATCCACCTTGGGCGTCAGCGACAACCACTGCAGCCCGTCACGCGGCGCAGCCTCTTCGCTGACGTCGTATTGCTTGTCCAGGCGTGCCGGATCGATCAAGGCGACCAACGGGCTGTTCTGTTCTTCGCTGCCCTGCGCGCGCACGGTGACCTGCTCCAGGTCCGGGTCGAACACCCACACCTTCTTGCCGTCGGCAACGATCAGCTGCTTGTAGGGCTTGGCGTACTCCCAACGGAACTGGCGCGGCGCCGACAATGCCACCCGCCCACTTGAGCTTTCCTTGACCCGGCCATTGGCATCGGAGACCTGCTGGCTGAACTGCCCGTCCAGCCCTTTGAGGCCGCGCGTGAACGTATCCAGCTCCTGGCGTGCACCGGCAAACGCAGTGCCGGCGAACAGGGCGGTGGCGAGAACGGCATAACGGAGCTGGCGATGCATCGCGGTCTTCCAATAGGGAATGCGTGGATTTTGATACTTCATAGATGAATGGGCGAGCGCTATCGCACGACACGTTCAGATCGCAGCAGCGACGAATCGACCCCTCTCACTGTGCCGTCTGCACCTTGGACAGATCGCCATACACGATCTGCCCGCGAAACCCGCGCCGCACCTGCTGGTAGAGCTCGCGGAATGCGCGGTAATCCTGAGGCTGACACAGCGCCTGCGGCCCACGCACTGCGGCACGCTGCAGCCGATGCACCGCAGTTACCGTCTGCCCTTGACGCGTCCACTCGACCGCATACTCGCCGGCGGCATTGCGAAAGGTGCTGCTGCGCGGGATCGCGATGATCGGCACCGTCGCCGGGAAGCTCACCACATAGGTTTCTTCGCGCACGCTGTCGTTGCAGTAGAACGGAGTCAGATTGTCTTCGGCCGAGGTGGTCGTATAGATCCCGCGTGTCGATTCGGCACCGGGCATATCGGGCAAGGTCATGCCGCCGACCACCGAAAAATCCACCGCATCGTTGGCCTGGAACGTGTAGCGGTAATTGAACGGGGCATCCAGATCCAGCGGGTCGCCCTGAATCAGCAGATCGCCGGTGCCGTCGAAGCCGGACTGGGCAATGATCGATTCTTCGATGCGATTGCGGTTCTGCGCGTTGAGTTGCACGAACATCGCGCGCAAGCCCACCTCGCCGGTCTGCCCGCTATCCAGCGTGGTCATGCCTTGCAGGCCGCCTTGCGGGGTGAAGCGGTACTCGGTGCGCGCGACGTAGCGATTGACCTTGCGGTCGTTGGGCGGGGTGTGCGTGACCTTGCCGTCCAGCGTATGCACCACCGGCGCGCCGAGATCGCCGGCCGGCAGCTGGCCGAAGCGCGCGTAGGGGTTGGTCGAATCCACGTAGAGATCGAACGCCGGGATATAGGTGATCGCATGGTTGAAACGACCAAGCACCGGAATCGGCGGCAACGTCGGACCGCCTTCTGCGCCGATCAATACCGGCGTGCTGGCAATACCCTTGGCCGCCAGCAAGGCCTCCAGAATCACGGTGTGATCCTTGCAGTCGCCATAGTGGTTGGCCAGGATGCTGTCGGCGCTATTGGGCTCAAGCCCGCCGTTGCCCAGGTACACCGCCACATAACGGATATTGCGCGCGACCCAGGCATACAACGCCGCTGCCTGCGCACGCGGGTCGTCGATGCCACGCGTCACCTCGTCGGCCAGCGACTGGATCGCCGGCGTCACCGCGGCGGCGCGGCCGCCCTTGACGTGGTAGGCCAGGCCCATCTGCGACCAGCTGTCGAAGGTGCTGGCCATCAAGGTGGGGCTGAATTCCCAGGTCGCCGCGCTCCAGTTCTGGTTCTTCATCGGCGTGGTGCGCTGATAGCGCCACTCCCAGCGCGCCTGGTCGCCGCGCACCACCGGCTTGGTCCCTCCCTGCAGCCCGCGCACCGACAAATGCATCGGCAACGCCTTCGGCGCCACCAGCGTGACCACCGCATCGTCGTATTGCGCGAACACACTGAAGGTCTCCCAAAGGCTGAAATACCCGGGGAAGTACGGCGTGTTCTGCGCCCGCCGCACGCGATAGACGATGCGCGCGCCCGGCGCCAGATTCGGGAACACCACCACCTTGACCTTGCGGTCGGCATACATCGCCGCCGCCGCACTGGAATAGCTTTCCTGGGTGTAGATCTTGTCGGCCGCCACGTCCTGGCGCAGCCCCTCGGCGGTGACGGTGTAGGCCTGCAGCACCTCCAGGGTCTCCATCTTCTCGCTGTAGCTCAGCCGCACCTGGCTGAACTGCTCCACTGCCGATTTGGTCTTCAGCAGGATCTCGTACTCGTCGGTTTCCACGCTGCTGGCGTCGGCACGTACTTCGTAGTCGGCGCGATAGCGCACGAAACTGTAGTTGGTGTCGGCCTGTGTGCGTGCCGCAGCGGCGGCAGGCGCGGCCTGCTGCTGGGCCTGAGCCAGCAGCGGCAATGAGATCAGCAGCAGAAGCAGCAACACAGGACGACGCAGCATGGGTCTCGATCACGGCGGGCCGAAGCGGCCCTTGTGCAACAGGGTAGCCGGTGTGCGCGGCAGCGTCAGGCACCGGCATCCAACATCGCCGCATCCATGTGTCTGCGGGCATGCGCACGCAATCCGGATAAGAGCGGCCGACAAAACCAAGCAGCAACCTGTCTGGTGCGGTGTCCTCGCCGATTGCAGGACCATGTGGCGGCATGGATGCCGCTACTGAGCCTACATGGACGTACTTGCGGGGTGTCCCGCGAGCGGTGAGGGAACCGCGCCCTCGACCGACTCGGCGTTTTGACCTTGGCTTCTGACTGTATCAACCAAGATGCGGCCAACAACACAACTGCGCTCACCGCCAGGCGGCCTCTCGCCACGGCATGTTAGCCGCCCCTAAGCCCGGAACGCGGCGTCACGCGTAAGCCGACACGCGCCGCGTTGCCGGCCGCCGATTACTTGGGCGGCGGCGGTGCCAGCACGGTACGGTCGCCATTGTGCTCGGGCTGGCTGACCACGCCGGCCGCTTCCATCGCTTCGATCAAACGCGCGGCGCGGTTGTAGCCGATCTTCAAGCGCCGCTGCACGCCGGAGATCGAGGCACGCCTGGTCTCGGTGACGATACGCAGGGCTTCGTCGTACAAGGGGTCGGACTCATCGCCGCCGCCGCCGCTGCTCTCCGGCAGGCCGGTCGCACCCACCACGGTGCCATCGCCCATCGTCTGCACCTCGTCCAGTACGCCTTCTACATACGACACCGGCCCGCTCGCCTTGAGATGCTCGACCACACGATGCACTTCTTCGTCACTGACGAAGGCGCCATGCACGCGGTCCGGCAGCGCCGTGCCCGGCGGCAGATACAGCATGTCGCCGTTGCCCAGCAACGCCTCGGCGCCGGACTGATCCAGGATGGTGCGCGAGTCGATCTTGGAGCTGACCTGGAACGCCACGCGGGTCGGGATATTGGCCTTGATCAGGCCGGTGATCACGTCCACCGACGGCCGCTGCGTGGCCAGAATGAGATGGATGCCAGCCGCACGCGCTTTTTGCGCCAGGCGCGCGATCAGCTCTTCGACCTTCTTGCCGACGATCATCATCATGTCGGCGAATTCGTCGATGAAGATGACGATGAACGGCAGCGATTCCAGCGGGCGCGGCGCCTCGCCCAGTTCCGGATTCGGCTTGAACAGCGGGTCCATCATCGGCTGGCCGGCGTCGATGGCGTCCTTGATCTTCTTGTTGAAGCCGGCCAGGTTGCGCACGCCCACCGCGCTCATCAGCTTGTAGCGGCGTTCCATCTCGGCCACGCACCAACGCAGGCCGTTGGCGGCCTCCTTCATGTCGGTGACCACCGGCGCCAGCAAATGCGGGATGCCCTGATAGACGCTCAGTTCGAGCATCTTCGGGTCGATCATCAGCATCCGCAGCTCCTTGTGCGAGGCCTTGAACAGCAGGCTCAGCACCATTGCATTGACCGCCACCGACTTGCCCGAACCGGTGGTACCTGCCACCAGCAAATGCGGCATGCGCGCCAGATCGGCCACCGTCGGGCGCCCGGCGATGTCCTTGCCCAACGCCAAGGTCAGCGGGCTCGGCGACTTGTCGTACTCCTTGGAGCGCAACAGTTCGGACAGGAAGATCATCTCGCGGGTGACGTTGGGGATCTCCAGACCCACCACCGACTTGCCCGGAATCACGTCCACCACGCGCACCGACTTGACCGACAGCCCGCGTGCGATGTCCTTGTCCAGCGAACTGATCTGGCTGACCTTGATGCCCGGCGCCGGCTCGATTTCGAAGCGCGTGATCACCGGACCCGGATAGGCCCCGACCACCTGCGCCTCGATGCGGAAGTCCTTGAGCTTGAATTCGATCTGCCGCGACAGCGTTTCCAGCGTCTCTTCCGAATACCCCTTGGCCTGCGGCTTGGGATCGTCCAGCAGCGCAAGCGGCGGCAGGTCGGAGCCGTCGGTACTCACTCCCTGGAACATCGGGATCTGGGTATCGCGCTTGGCACGCTCGCTCTTTTCCACCACCGGTGCCGGCGGCGGTTCGATCTTGACCGGCTCGCGCTTGGCCTGCTTGACCGCATCGACCTTGCGCACTTCCTCGCGCTCTTCGCGCATCACGCGGGTCTGCTGCCACTCGGTGGCCTGATGGGTCTTGCGCTGCATCAGCGGCCCCAGCGCCAGCACCGCCTTACCGATACGTTCCATCAGCGCAAACCACGACAACCCCGTGGCCAGCGTGATCGACACCAGCAACAACACCATCACGAACAGGTTCGCGCCCAGCGCACCGAACCCGGCGCTCAGCGAATTGCTGACCAACCGCCCCAGGATGCCGCCGGCCCCGGCCACATCGCCGGTGAACAGGCGCAGGTGCAGGAAGCCGGTCGAAGAAATCAGGAAACCGACCATGCCGACCAGGCGCAGTGCGGGCCCCAGATCGGCCTCGGCCTGCCCTTCCTTGTCCATGCCGAACAAGGCGATCCAGGCCACCGCGCCCAGCACCACCGGCAGCAGGAACGCCACATAACCGAACAGCTGCAGCAGCACGTCGGCCGTCCATGCACCCACCCGGCCGCCCATGTTATGCACCGGCGCGACCACGCTGCCGGTCTGCGACCAGCCTGGATCGGCCGCCGAATAGGTGAACAGGCTGGCCAGCAGATACAGCAGCAACGGCGCCACCGCGATCAATGCCAGATCGCGCCAGAGCTTTTGCCGACGCGGATTGTCCGCCACCGCCGTCTTGCGCGAGGACGGTTTGCCCTCTGCGGGCTTGCTGCGTTCGGGAACCTGCTTTGCCACCTGTAGCCAGACCTTAGAAAAATGCTGTTAGTGATTGATAATAAACGACTGACGCCACAGTTTCAGCTGTTGGACATCCACTGCCTGCCGTGTCGCTCGGCGGTCAACGAAAAACGCCGCACAAGGCGGCGTCGACTACGCGTACTGGGTGGACCATGCCATCTGCGGTTCATGCAGTTCCATCGCGCCGCCTTGATTCACCGGGTGGGGACCGCCACTCTATGCCGCCACAGGGGCGCGAATTCATGCGCCAGCCCTGCCTTTTCCTAGATCGCGAGTATACATGAGCGCCTCATCTGCCAGTCCCGCCAAGCATTCCCGCCTGCTGATCCTGGGCTCCGGCCCGGCCGGCTGGACCGCCGCGGTCTATGCCGCGCGCGCCAACCTCAAGCCGGTGGTGATCACCGGCCTGCAGCAGGGCGGCCAGCTGATGACCACCACCGAGGTCGACAACTGGCCGGGCGACCCCCATGGCCTGATGGGCCCGGACCTGATGAGCCGCATGCAGGCGCATGCCGAGCGCTTCGAGACCGAGGTGATCTTCGATCACATCCACACCGCCGACCTGTCGCAGCGCCCGTTCCGGCTGACCGGCGACGGCGCCGAGTACACCTGCGATGCGCTGGTGATCGCCACCGGCGCCACCGCCAAGTACCTGGGCATCCCCAGCGAAGAAGCCTTCAAGGGGCGCGGTGTGTCCGCCTGCGCCACCTGCGACGGGTTCTTCTACAAGGACCAGGACGTGGTGGTGGTCGGCGGCGGCAATACCGCAGTCGAAGAAGCGCTGTACCTGTCCAACATCGCCCGCAAGGTCTATCTGGTGCACCGCCGCGACACGCTGCGCGCCGAAAAGATCATGCAGGACAAGCTGTTCGCCAAGGTTGCCGCCGGCAAGATCGAAACCGTCTGGCACCACGCCATCGACGAAGTGCTTGGCAACGATGCCGGCGTCACCGGGGTGCGGGTCAAGTCCACCCTCGACGGCAGCACTCGCGAGATCGTCGCGCACGGCTTTTTCGTCGCCATCGGTCACCATCCCAACACCCAGCTGTTCGACGGCCAGCTGGCGATGAACAACGGCTACCTGGAAATCCGCTCCGGCCTGAACGGCGCGGCCACCGAGACCTCGGTCAGCGGCGTGTTCGCTGCCGGCGACGTGGCCGACCAGCACTACCGCCAGGCGATCACCTCGGCTGGCTTCGGCTGCATGGCAGCGCTGGATGCCGAGCGTTATCTCGACAAGAGCGCCTGAGGTGGCTGACAGCCGGCTGCGCCCTGCGGGCAACCTCGCTTCCCACGGGCCGTGCGCATGAGCGTTACTGCCCGCTGGTGCCGCCGGCTGGACGAGCTTCCGGCCGGCGCCTGGGATGCGCTGCACAACGGCACCCATCCCTTCGTGTCCTACGCCTTCCTGCAAGGTCTCGAACGTGAAGGCTGCCTGCGCCCGGACTGGGGCTGGAACCCGTTGCACCTGACGTTGTGGGAGGGCGACACGCTGGTCGCCGCTGCGCCGGGATATTTGAAGAACAACTCGCACGGCGAATTCGTGTTCGATCACGCCTGGGCACATGCATATGCGCGCTACGGGCAGGAGTACTTCCCCAAGTGGCTGTGCGGCGTGCCCTACTCGCCGGTGACCGGCCCGCGCCTGCTTGGCGCGGCGCAATGGCGGCCGCAGCTGCTCGCGGCGATGCGCGAACTGGTGGAGCGCAGCGGGCTGTCGTCGGCCCACGTGAATTTCTACCCGGTCGACGAAGACGCCGCATTCGATGCCGACTGGCTGGAGCGCAACGACCTGCAATACCACTGGCACAACGCCAGCGGCTGGAGCGATTTCGAAAGTTTCCTGGCAGCGATGGATCACAAGCGGCGCAAGAACATCCGCCAGGAGCGCGCCAAGGTGCAGCGCGCCGGCGTGCAGTTGCGCGTGGTGCACGGCGACGAGGCCAGCGCTGCCGATCTGGACGCGATGTACGGCTTCTACCTCAAGACCTTCAACGAATACGGCAACTCGCCGGCTTTGACGCCGGAATTCCTGCGACACCTGGCCCAGCACCTGCCACGTCAACTGGTGATGTTTCTGGCCGAACTGGACGGACACCCAATTGCCGGCGCGCTGTGCCTGCGCGGCCAAGACACCTTGTACGGCCGCTACTGGGGCGGCGAAGCGCTGCCGGGGCTGCACTTCGAAACCTGCTACTACCAGGGCATCGAATATTGCCTACACCAAGGCCTGAGCCGGTTCGAACCGGGCGCTCAGGGCCAACACAAGATCGCGCGGGGCTTTTTGCCGACGCTGGTGCGCAGCCGCCACTGGATCGCCGACCCTGCCTTTCGCGAACCGCTGGCGCAATGGTGCGCGGATGAGCGCGAGGCTGTCGCCCAACATGCGCGTGAGCTGTTCGAGCACAGCCCATTCCGTGATTAATGCCACGCAGTTGACCCGCATGCCTGACGCGTCGCGACGGACGCAGTCGTCATACGTGCCTGATGGCTGCGAAAGCGCGCTGCGCTCTTCGGCTGAGAGTCGCTGACGACACACGACGATGTCGTCAGGTGAGTGCAGCCGATTGACAGCCGCCCCCAGTGCGAACTGCATGGCAGGCTCTAAACTCCCCGCATGTCGCGCCCCCTTCCCTACCTGCTTGACGCCGATCCTGCCGCGCCGTTTCCGCCGGTCGAACACGCCTTGCGCGAACCGGACGGCTTGCTCGCACTCGGCGGCGATCTGTCGCCGCAGCGGTTGCTCAACGCATATGCGCACGGTGTATTCCCGTGGTTCTCCGACGACCAGCCGATCCTGTGGTGGAGCCCGGATCCGCGCACGGTCTTCCGTACCGATGCCGTGCATCTGTCCTCGCGCTTTCGGCGCGAGCTGCGCAACAGCACCTGGACCGTGCGTGCCGACACTGCCTTTGCGCAGGTGATCGACGCTTGCGCATCGGTACCGCGCGCAGGGCAGAACGGCACCTGGATCACCACGCCAATGCAGCAGGCCTACATCGCACTGCACCGCCTGGGCCACGCGCACTCGCTGGAAGTGTTCGATGGTGCGCGCTTGATTGGCGGCATCTACGGCGTGGCGATCGGCCAGATGTTTTTCGGCGAAAGCATGTTCAGCGCCGAAAGCGGCGGCTCGAAGGTAGCGCTGGCAGCGCTCGCTGAGTATCTGCATGGCTGCGGATGGCCGCTGATCGATGCGCAGGTGGAAAATCCGCACCTGATGCGGCTGGGCGCGCAACGCCTGCCACGCGCGCAGTTCCTGCAGCAGGTGCGGCGACAGGTCACCCAACCTGCGCTGCCAGGCAACTGGTCTGAGCGCTACGGCGAGCGGCCTGCCAGCGCGCTCGCTGACGTCCGCTTAACATAAATTTGCACCCCTGGGCGATGGAGCGTAAAATGCTGTCCCTTACGGCCCTCCGGGCCAACCGTGATTGCACAGGATTACATGTCGAAAGACGATTCCATTGAATTCGAAGGCAGCGTCAGCGAGACGCTCCCCAACACCACGTTCCGGGTCAAGCTGGAAAACGGGCATGAAATCATCGCCCATATCTCCGGCCGTATGCGCAAGAACTACATCCGCATCCTGACCGGCGACCGGGTCAAAGTTGAGATGACTCCCTACGACCTGACCAAGGGTCGTATTACCTACCGCATGAAGTAAGCGGTTCTGGTGCTGAGACGCGAGGCGGCCACTGGCCGCTTTTTGTCGTGCCTGCGATTTGTGTGCGAGCACGCATTTCTGTGGAATGCCGCAGGCATAAAAAAGCCGCTCGAATGAGCGGCTTTTCGTTTCAAGACCGCAAAGCGATCAGTCGACTGTCGCCGGCAGCAGACGCTCCGGTTCCGGATGCGCTTCCACCACCAGCTCGCCATCCTTGACGTCGATGTTGACCCGGCCACCGGCGATCAACTTGCCGAACAACAACTCGTCGGCCAGCGGGCGCTTGATCTTCTCCTGGATCACGCGCGACATCGGGCGTGCACCCATCAGCGGATCGAAACCATGCTGGGCCAGCCAGTCGCGCGCGGTCGGGGTTGCCGACAGCGAGACGTGCTTTTCCTGCAACAGCATTTCCAGTTCGATGATGAACTTGTCCACCACCCGCAGGATGTGGTCGAAGCCCAGCGGCTGGAACTGCACGATCGCGTCCAGGCGGTTGCGGAACTCAGGCGTAAAGCCACGACGGATCGACTCCATCGCATCGGTGGAATGATCCTGCTTGGTAAAGCCGATCGAGCGCCGCGATGCCTGCGTGGCACCGGCATTGGTCGTCATCACCAGGATCACGTTCTTGAAGTTCGCCTCGCGGCCGTTGGTGTCGGTGAGGATGCCGCGATCCATGACCTGCAACAGGATGTTGAAGATGTCCGGATGCGCCTTCTCCACCTCGTCCAGCAGCAGCACGCAATGCGGTGTCTTGACGACCTTCTCGGTCAGCAGGCCGCCCTGGTCGAAACCGACATAGCCCGGAGGCGCGCCGATCAGACGGCTGATCGAATGCGCTTCCATGTACTCGGACATATCGAAGCGCACCAGCTCGATGCCCAGCTGCAGCGCAAGCTGCTTGGTCACTTCGGTCTTGCCCACGCCGGTGGGGCCGGCAAACAGGAAGTTGCCGATCGGCTTTTCCGGATTGGCCAGGCCCGAACGCGCGAGCTTGATCGAGCCGGCCAGCGTCTCGATCGCCGGATTCTGCCCGAAGATCACCATCTTCAGGTTGCGCTCCAGATGCTGCAGCACGTCCTTGTCGGTCGCGCTGACCTGCTTGGCCGGAATCCGCGCCATCTTGGCGACGATGGTCTCGATCTCCTCGATATCGATCAACTCCTTGCGCTTGCCTTCCGGCAGCAGGCGCTGACGCGCACCGGCCTCATCGATCACGTCGATCGCCTTGTCGGGCAGCAAGCGGTCGCCGATGTGCTTGACCGACAGATCTACGGCGGCCTGAAGCGCGTCGTCGGCGTAGGTCACGCCGTGGTGCGCTTCATACTTGGGCTTGAGGCCCTGCAGGATTTCGAAGGTCTCACCCACGGTCGGCTCGACGATGTCGATCTTCTGGAAGCGACGCGCCAGCGCACGGTCTTTTTCGAAGATGCCGCGGTATTCCTGGAACGTGGTCGAACCGATGCAACGCAGCTCGCCCGATGACAGCGCCGGCTTGATCAGATTGGACGCATCCATGGTGCCGCCCGACGCAGAGCCCGCACCGATGATGGTGTGGATTTCGTCGATGAACAGCACCGCATTGGGCACCTTCTTCAGCGCCGCGAGCACGCCCTTCAGACGCTTTTCGAAGTCGCCGCGGTATTTGGTGCCGGCCACCAGCGCGCCCAGGTCGAGCGAGAAGATCACCGCCTCGGCGAGTACCTCTGGCACGTCGTTGTCGACGATGCGCTTGGCCAGGCCTTCGGCGATCGCGGTCTTGCCCACGCCGGCCTCGCCCACGTACAGCGGGTTGTTCTTGCGCCGGCGGCACAGCACCTGGATGGTGCGCTCGATTTCGTCGGCACGGCCGACCAGCGGGTCGATCTTGCCGTTGCGGGCCTGCTCGTTGAGGTTGGTGGCGAACTCGGCCAGCGCATCGCCCTTGGCCTCGCCTTCCCCACCTTCGCTCTTGGGCTCGCCGTCGGACGCGGACGGCTGCTCGCCGTCTTCTCCGAGCTTGGCAATGCCGTGCGAGAGGTAATTGACGATGTCCAGGCGGGTGATGTCCTGCTGATTCAGGAAATACACCGCGTGCGAGTCCTTTTCGCCGAAGATCGCGACCAGCACGTTGGCGCCGGTGACCTCCTTCTTACCCGAGGACTGCACGTGATAAACAGCGCGCTGCAACACCCGCTGGAAGCCAAGGGTCGGCTGCGTATCGCGGCCATCGTCTTCTGCCAGACGCGAGACCGAGGCCTCGATCGCCTGCTCCAGGTCGTTGTGCAAACGCACCTGGTCCGCACCGCAGGCCTTGAGCACTGCCTGGGCGGACGGGTTGTCCAGCAGCGAGAGCAGCAGGTGCTCGACAGTCATGAACTCATGACGCGCCTCGCGTGCTCGCTTGTAGCACTGGCCGATGGTTTGCTCTAGGTCTTTGCTGAACATTGGTAACTCCGAACGGCTGTTGCCAACAATATGCGGCTTTTGTTGGGATTTACCACAACCCTATCGGATAGGTATGTTCAGACGGCGTTAGCATGTGATTGCAGCCACAGTGTTGCGCTGCTGGGATGATCCCTGACCGAACTCAGGTCTGCTCCATCGTGCACAGCAGCGGGTGCTGGTTCATCCGCGAAAACTCGTTGACCTGCGCGACTTTGGACTCGGCGACCTCGCGGCTGTAGACCCCGCAGACACCGCGCCCGCGCGTATGGACATGCAGCATGACCTGGGTCGCCTGCTCCAGGCTCAGGTTGAAGAACTGCTCCAGAACGGTCACCACGAAGTCCATCGGGGTGTAGTCATCGTTCAGCAGAAGCACCTGATAACGCGGCGGTGGCGCCACTTCAGGCTTGCTGGCTTCGACCATCAGGCCGTGATCGTGTTCGTGCGTAGTATTACGAGGCATGTGGCCATTATACGGTTCATCGTTGTGCGCATTGGACGATTTGCGCTGCGGCCCGCACAATTTGTCTCCGATTCCCTGGCTGCCCTTGATGACCGATTCCGTGACCGCGCTGCCGCTGGCACCGTCGTGCGTCTCCACTACGCAACGATCCGTGCCGCCGCTTGGTACGCAGGATCGTTCGAGCCGAGCTGTAGGCCGGGCTGTGGTCGTGGCGAGCGCGGATGCCGCGTGCCGGTTTTCCATCGACCGGAACCAATATCGATGAACACCCCCCTAGAACGCTGGCACCCGGATGTCACCGTCGCCACTGTGGTGGTGCGCGACGGGCGCTTTTTGCAGGTGGAGGAAACCATCGGCGGACGCCTGCTGCTGAATCAGCCGGCCGGGCATCTGGAGCCGAACGAAAGTCTGCTGGATGCTGCGGTGCGCGAAACCCTGGAAGAGACCGGCTGGGATGTGCAGCTGACCCAGTTCATCGGCACCTACCAGTGGGTGGCGCCAAGCGGCCAGTGTTTTCTGCGCTTTGCCTTCGTCGCCGATGCGCTGACCCATCACCCCGAGCGCAGCCTGGATACCGGTGTGGTACGCGCCCTATGGATGACGCCGGAAGAACTGCGCAGCTCGGCCGCCCGGCTGCGCAGCCCGCTGGTGTGGGAGGTCGTGAAAGATTACCTGGCCGGCCAGCGCTATCCGCTGTCGTTGGTGCAGCACGTCGCATGAGCACGCCGCGCATCATCGTTGGCGTGTCAGGTGGCGTGGATTCGTCGGTGGCAGCCTGGCGGCTTGCCCAGCAAGGCGAGTTGATCGCCGGGCTGTTCATGCAGAACTGGGCCGATGACGGCAGCGGCGATTGCCGCGCCGAGGATGATCGCCGCGATGCGGTGGCGGTGTGCGGGGTGCTCGGTATTCCGTTCCACTTCCGCGATTTTTCCAGCGAGTACTGGGGCGGCGTGTTCGAGCATTTTCTGGCCGAATACGCAGCCGGACGTACGCCCAATCCGGACGTGCTGTGCAACCGCGAAGTGAAGTTCAAGCATTTCCTGGATGCGGCCCAGGCGCTGGGCGCCGAACGCATCGCCACCGGTCACTACGCGCGGGTTGCGCATAGCGGCGGGCGGTGGCGCCTGTTGCGTGGTGCCGACCGCGGCAAGGATCAGAGCTATTTTCTGCATCAACTGGGGCAGACCCAGCTGGCGGCGACGTTGTTTCCGATCGGCGATCTGGAAAAAAGTACGCTGCGCCGGATCGCCCAGGACGCCAGTCTGCCGACGCATGCCAAGAAGGATTCCACCGGCATCTGCTTCATCGGCGAGCGCGACTTTCGCGAGTTCCTGGGCCGTTATCTGCCCGCGCGCACCGGCGAGATCCGCGACCCGCAGGGGCAGCGCATCGCCGAACATCCGGGGGTGTTCTACTTCACCCTGGGTCAGCGCGAAGGCCTGAACATCGGCGGCGTGCGTGGGCGTGCTGCAGCGCCCTGGTACGTGGTGGGCAAGGATGTGGCGAGCAACGTGTTGTACGTCGATCAGGACCGCGACAGCCCGCTGCTGCAATCGCACTGGCTACAGTCCGAGCAGGCCCATTGGGTCACCGGGGCACCGCCGGCGCGCAGCTTCAGTTGCACCGCACAGACGCGTTACCGGCAGCCCGATGAACCGTGCACGGTGGAGGTGCAGGACGATGGCAGCGTGCAGGTGCGTTTCGAGCGGCCGCAGCGTGCGGTGACGCCGGGGCAATCGCTGGTGCTGTACGACGGCGAAGAATGCTTGGGGGGCGCAGTGATTGCGGCCACCGATGCACCGATGGAACGCCAATTGGCGGGATCTTCTTTTTTACCTGAGGTAGTGGCTTGATGAGTTCTTCCATGGATCACCGTGTGCTGGCGCTGGCCGGCGTCGCGCAGGCCTTGCAGCAGGTACGGCGGATTGCCGAAACCGGGCATTCGGAAGCGGCGACGGTGCGCACCGCCATGGACAGCGTGTTCCGGGTGGATGCCTCCTCGCCGGAGGCCGTGTACGGCTCGCCAACCGACCTGGCGCCAGGCCTGCGGCTGCTGCACAACTATTTCCGCAATCAGGGCCAGGACGAGGTACTGCCGCGGCTGGCGCTGGCGGTGCTGCAGCTGGAGCGCCGCTTCGTGCGCGACACCGCCACCGTCACCACCGTGTCCAACGGGATCGAGGCTGCGGCGCGCCAGGCACAGACCCTGGGCGACAGCGGCCACCCCGACGTGCTGAGTACGCTGGGCGGGTTGTATGCGCAAACCATCAGCCATCTGCGCCCCAAGGTCATGGTGCAAGGCAACCCGCATTACCTGGGCCAGGCCGGCGTGGTGGCGGAAATCCGCGCCTTGCTGCTGGCAGCGGTCCGCTCGGCGGTGTTGTGGCGCCAGATGGGTGGCAGCCTGTGGGATTTCTTGTTTGCCAAGCGCGCAATGCTCGAAGCGGTGGACCGCGCGCTGCGTTGAGTTCCGCGACAAACATGCTTTGACGCATGCGCTAGCGGCCGCTGGCGCGCGTCAACAGCGGTTGAATGGGCGAGACGATGTGGCGATCGTCGCTAAAGACAAAGGGGGTACGGCCGATACAGCAACCGTGACTCTGCCGAGAACGCCCATGTATTCACGTCCACTGATCCGTCTAGCCGCCCCTTTGGCTCTGACCTTGCTGTTTCCCTTCGCTGTCGGATTCGACTGGCCCGCTTCGGTGCGCTGGGCGATCCTGGCGACCATGACCCTTAGTTGGTTGGTTTTCGCTGCCTGGGTGACGTATTCCCAGTTCCGGCGCAATCCTGACCAGACCCGCATCCTGCGCGAGCAGGACCAACTGCTCAACGAACTGCGTACGTTCGTCAGCAACGAAGTCGACGGTTCGCGCTCGGAAGTCGAGCGTGCCCGCGAACTGATCCGCCAGGCCGTGTCAGGTCTGGGTGGCAGCTTCGAAGCGATGAACCGCAAGTCGCGCCAGCAAAGCCAGGCACTGGCCCGCATCGTCGACCGTGCCGGTGACGATGGCAGCGCCGGCGTCGATGTCGCCCGCTTCGCCCAGCACGCCAGTTCCCGCATGGAGCAATTGGTGGAAGCGCTGGAACAGGTGAGCGGCCAGAGTACCAACACGGTGCATCACATCGATGAGATGGCGCAGCACCTGGATGGCATCTTCGCGCTGCTGGAAGACGTCAAGTCGATCGCCGACCAGACCAACCTGCTGGCCTTGAACGCCGCCATCGAAGCAGCACGTGCCGGTGAAGCCGGTCGCGGCTTCGCGGTGGTCGCCGACGAGGTGCGCAACCTGTCAGAGCGTTCCACCACCTTCAACGAACAGATCCGCAAGCTGGCGCACAGCTCCAAGGAATCGATCTCCAAGGTGCGTGAAACGGTCTCGCAGCTGGCCTCGCGCCACATGGACCGCTCCCGCGAAGCCCGCCATGAATCGGCGGCGATGCTGGAGAATGTCGCTCAGATCAACGCCTCGTTGGGCGATGGCATGCGCGAAATTTCCGAGTGCGCACGCTCCATCGACGGTAGCGTGGCCGAAGCGGTGCGTGCCCTGCAGTTCGAGGACATCGCCACGCAGACGCTGAGCGGGATCCACACGCACCTCGATCGCCTCACCGCGATCAACCGTGAAGCGGTGGCGCTGCAGGAACTGCTGCATCGCAATGGCGGCGTGTACGACAGCGATCTGGTCGCCGCGCTGGCCAAGGTGTCCAACCGCCTGCGCGACATGCGTGTGGAGTGGGAACGCCCGCCGCACAAGCCGGTGGCACAGCAAGGCATGGGTGCCGGCACGGTCGAGTTGTTCTAAGACCGATGCCACGCACCATCTGACCCCGACATTCCCCGGCCTTCCGGGGATTTGTCGTTCCGCAACGACCTGGTGTTCCGCTCATGACGCTTCTCACCCCGACCCTCGATGTACCCACCGCCGTGCTGGAATCAGCGGTCGTGGCGGCCGCACAGGCCGAGCGCATCGCGCAGAGCGATGCTGCCCGGCCCACGCCGCGACGCGTGCGCATGCCGGCTGCGTTGGAACAGCTGGAATGTGCGGCACGTGCGGAGGTGCAGGCATTGATCCATCCGCGCCGTAGCAGCAGCGAAGAAGAATTGCTGTTCGCCACCGTGGCCTGGGATCTGGGCCTGGACGGTGCTGCGGTCAGCGTGTCCGGACGCTGATGTCGAAACGGCGGGGCGTGCCTCGGCAGGCGCCCCGCTGGTTGTCGTGACTGCCTGAGTTATCGATGATTGGTTAGGCGGTGCCGACAAGCCTGGCTCTGAACCACGCAGCACCTTTCGATTGCAGCATCAGGGTGACGTCTCCCCTGCCCGCCTGCTCTGCGACTTCTGCGACACAACGCAACTTGACGCTTCGATCGATGCGATGTCATGGGAACGATGTGGCACGACACCTCTTGCGCGCGAGTGCGCTTGCGAGCTGGGTGCTTGCTCGCGATAAAAGGCCGTGAGATCTCGGTTTTCTTGGGGGTATTAGACGCTCGCACTGTGTTGTTGCAGAGCGGCTGATCTGCGGCTTGGATGCAGGGCCCTCGATTGACCAAGCGTTTGTTTGCATCTAAGCGCTGCTTCCTATGACTCGACATCTCCGTTGTCTTCACGTCTTTGGAGACTGCGGATAGATCGGTCGTAGAGCGGCTGGTCTTTGGTTTGGCTGCAGGGCCCTTGCCCACCCACCATCGCAGGACACGCCGCAAGTACGTCCGTGTAGGCTCTTACGCGGCATCCATGCCGCGTAAGGTCCTGCGACGGTGGGCGGGCAAGGACCAGTGGAGATGGTCGGTGTGCATGGTTGCGAGCAGTGCATTAGCGCGTTGTTCGTATAACAGTGCGTTCTGCCCTCTTCCCAACGCAAGTCGAGCATCTGGAATGCTTTTACCTGGGCCACCGATCAACGTCCTGGTGCGGTGTCCTCACCGCTTGCGGGACCGTGTGGCGGCATGGATGCCGCCACCGAGCCTACATGGACGTACTTGCGGCGTGTCCCGCAAGCGGTGAGGGCGCCGCGCCCTCGACTGACTCAACTTTTGACTTTAGCTAAACGACGCTACGACGCGATAGCTCGCTTGTCGTGAAGAGTGGTTAGATTGCGCGGCTGGGATTTGCTGCGTGGCGCTGGTGAGAGCATCGCGTGAGAGCATCGCGCCCTCGATTGACTAGCAGCAGCTGACACAACGTAGCGAGCAGTCGTCAGGATGGGCGTGGAAACCGCGGACGAACCGGAGTGCATGAGTGGTATATGCCAAGCACGATTAGTACATGCCAAGCACCGACTGCATCCGCCCGGCTACTCCACGGTAGTTTTGTTAGCCGCTCTAAATGCAGGCGATGCCACGCACTGGGTCAGTTGGCGATGACCAGACGCGCACCGAGCCGCATGCCGGCTTCGGCTTCGCGCAGCCACTGCGCCATGTCGCGCGGCGACAATGGGCGTGAGTAGAAGTAACCCTGGATCTCGTCGCAACCCTGCAGGCGCAGCAGCGCGTCTTCCTGCACCGTTTCCACACCTTCGGCCACCACCTGCATACCCAGCGCATGGCCCAGATGCACGATGGCCTGGGTGACTTCGGCGGTGTTGGCGTCGTCGAGCATGCCTTGCACGAAGCTGCGGTCGATCTTCAGGCGCTGCACCGGGAAACGGTTGAGATAGTGCAGGTTCGAAAAGCCGGTACCGAAATCGTCCACCGCCAGCAGCACGCCGTTCTGCTCGAACAGCTCGAAGCAGCGGCGCAGCGAATCCGAATCGCGGATCAATGCGGACTCGGTCAGTTCCAGCTCAAGCCGCGACGGCGACCAGCCGTTGTCGCGGCAGATTTCCAGCACACGCTCGGCAAAGCCGCGCTCGCGCAGCTGCACCGCAGAGACATTGACCGCAATGCGGCTGAAATTGAGCCCGGCGCGGTCCCAGACCACCGCCTGGCGGCAGGCTTCGCCGATCACCCATTCGCCCAGGCGCACGATTTCGCCGCATTCCTCGGCGATCGGAATGAACTCGACCGGGCTGCAGGGGCCATGGCCAGGACGATTCCAGCGCATCAGCGCTTCGATCGCCGGCGAGGTATCGCCGACCGTGTTGACCAGCGGCTGGTAGACCAGCGTGAATTCTTCGCGCTCGAGCGCGCCCTGCAGCGCGTGCTCCAGCTCCAGGCGGCGCTGCGCACGCAGCAGCACGTCCTGGCTGTAGTAATGGAAGGTGTTGCGGCCGGATTCCTTGGCCGCATACATCGCCGCATCGGCGGCGCGCAGCAGGCTATCGAAATCCGACAGGCCATCGCCCTGCAGCGCAATCCCGATGCTGGCACCGAGCTTGAGGGTGACGTGGTCCTTGCGCAGCGGCTCGCCCAGCGCGCTGATCAACTTGCGCGCCACGTGGCCGGCATCTTCCGGCTCGCCCAGATCGCGCAGCAGCACGATGAACTCGTCGTCGCTGAAGCGCCCGAACAGATCGCTGTTGCGCAAATGCTGATGCAGGCGCGAAGACGCCAGCTTGAGCAGGTTGTCGCCGGTGGCATGGCCGAACGAATCGTTGATGCTCTTGAAGCCATCCAGATCGATCAGCAGCATCGCCAGCACCTGACCGCGCTCGTGCGCTTCGCGAATCGCGTTCTCTGCCTGCTCGCGCAGCAGAAAGCGGTTCGGCAAGCCGGTCAGACGGTCGTAGTGCGCCAGCAGCTCGATGCGCTCGTTGGCTTCGCGTTCGCGGGTGACATCGCGGAACAAGGCGACAAAACGCGGCGGCAGGCCTTCGCGGCGGTCCAGTTCGATCAGTACCTGCACCCACACACGCTGGCCGGAGTTGCGGTAGAAACACAGCTCCAGCTGCTCGGGCAGGCCGCCATCGGAAATACGCAACAGCGCCGCTTCGAAGGCGTCGCGCGAATCCTGGGTGTACAGCGACAGCGCCTGCTCCAGGGTGATGTTTTCCTTGCGCAGGCCATGGATGCGATAGCACTCTTCGGTCCACTGCATGCGCCGGGTATCGACCTCGATCTCGCAGCCGCCGATCTTGCCCAGCGCGGAGACACGATTGAGCAGCTCGGTGCGCCAGCGGATCAACGCGTCGGTCTGGCGTTGCTCGGTGACGTTCTGCAACTGGCCGAGCAGGCGCACCATGGTGCCGTCGCCATCGAAGACCGGCTGTGCCCACACCCGCAGATGATGCGGATTGATGCCGGCAAGGCCATTGATTTCCAGCTCGAAATGCATCGGCATGCCTTCGTGCTTGATCTTGCGCCAGGCGCTGCGCAGCTGCGCAATCGAGGGCCGGCCGAGCACACGCAGGATGTCGCGAATGCTCTGCAGCCGTACCTGGGTCATGCCCAGCTGCTGCAGGAAATCGGGCGAGACCCACAACGCGGCTTTGAGCGTGTCCAAGCTCCAGCTACCCATGCTGGCGATACGCTGGGCATCTTCGAGCTGGGCCTGCTGCTCGCGCAGCTGCTGCTCGAGCAATTTGTGGTGATGCACGTCGGTATGCGTGCCGACCATGCGCAGTGGGCGGCCGTCGGCGGTCCGCGAGACCACGCGGCCGCGATCGAGGATCCAGCGCCACTGGCCGTCGCTCTGACGCAAGCGGAATTCGGCCACATAGGTATCGGTGCGCCCATCCAGGTGCGCCTGTACGGCGGCGCTGACCAGCGCGTGGTCGTCGGGGTGAATCAACCCGGACAAGGCAGTGAGATTGTTCGGCAGCGGCTGCTCGGAGTAACCGAGCATGCGGGTCCAGCGCTCCGAGCGGTACACCACGTCGGCAGGAATATCCCAGTCCCACAAACCGTGATCGGCGCTGTCCAGACCCATTTCCCAACGGCTGGTGCCATCGGCGCCCACCGGCTCGGGAATGCTCAGGGTGAAGGCCATCACCTGGCCGTGTTCGTCGCAGACTGCGCGCAACCAACCTTCCAGACGCCCGCCGCCGGTGCCCGGCAGCACGCAGGCCGCCATGCCGCCGTTATCGGCCACCTGGGCCCGGCTGCTTTCCAGAACTTCGGCATAGGCACCAAGGGTTGCCGGCAATCCAAGCGACTGCGCAACGCGGTTGGCCGCCAGAGGCTGACCATGCGCATCCAACAACACCACCGCTGAGGTCAACGGGTGCTGCAGCATGCTTGCAATGACGCCTGAGTCCACTCTGGAACACTCCGAAGAATCGACCCCTGCCTCGGAGTCGCAATGGATAACGGCCGTTTTGCCGATTAGTTGAGGTGCCTGTTTGCGGCACGACCGAACCGGGCCGAGTTACGGCTAAGATGGCTGCATCGCCGCTCCAAAGGTCGTTCGCGGACCCATGCCTGATCCCGTTGCCGCGCCCGCATTTTCGTCCGCCCCCGTCTCCCGACTTCGCCTCGCCGAACGCCTGCAACAGGGTCTGTGGACGCTGACAGGGCTGTATCTGCTGACCGGTGTGGTGTGGCTGCTGCTGGGCAACCGGCTGCTGCACCTGGCCGGCGCCGCCATGCCGGAGCGCTGGTCGGATGCGAGCTTTCTGGTGGTGTCGAGCATCGTGATCCATCTGGTGCTGCGCCGCTTTGTGGCGCTGATCGTGGAAGAGCACGCCCAGCTGGCGCAGTCCGAGGCACTGCTGCAGGCCAAGTTCCTGGCCCTGCCCAGCCCGGCCCTAATCTACGACCTGGCCACGCTGCGCATCCTGGATGCCAACCCGGCCGCGCTGGAATTCTTTGGCTGGGAGCGCGACGAGTTTCTGCAGCAGACGCTGCAGGCGATCTGGCCCAACGCCGATGGCGCGCGCCTGGAAGAAATCATCACCCAGATCCGTGCCAAGGGCGACGACACCTGCACCCTGCACGAGGATCTGCTGACCCGCAGCGGCCCGCGCCATGTCGAGATCCGCAGCAATCAGCTGCATCTGGCCAGCGGCCCTGCCCGCCTGGTGGTCACCGTGGACCGCAGCGAGGAGCGCCAGGCGCAGCATCTGCGCGACGAAGCGCTTGAGCGGCTGGAAGAAGCGCAAGGCATCGCGCGGCTGGGCTCGTGGCAGCTGGATCGCGCAACCGGTCTGGGCCGTTATTCGCCGGCGGTGTATCGGTTGCTGGGCCGCAGCGTGCCGATGCATCGCCGCGAACATCGACTGGAAGAATTGCTGACCGCCTCGGATACCGCCACCCAGGCACGCATCGAACGGATGATCGAAGACATGTGCACCGGTGGGCAGGTGCAGATCGATGTGCTGCTACCGCTCACTGGCGGCGACTCGCAGCCGCGCACCGTGCACCTGCGTGCCGAGAGCGTCACCACGACGAGCGGCGCACGCCATATCCACGGCACGCTGCAGGATGTGAGCGAGCGCGAACAATCGCGGCGCCTGCTGCGCGAGCGCGAGGAGCAGTTCCGCGAGCTGGTGCGTGTGCTGCCCGATGGTGTGCTGATCCTGGCCGACGAGCACGTGATGTATGCCAATGCGGCAGGCTCGGCGCAGTTCGGCTTCCAGGGCGAGACCATTCTGGGTGAACCGTTGCAGACGCTGGTCGGCGAGCACGATCTGCCGATCGTGCGCGAGTATCTGCGCGCAGGCAGCGACCGCAATGAGCCGGTGTCCAGCGCACGGGCGATGCGCCGTCGCGATGGCAGCACCTTTTATGCCGGCCTGTCGGCTGGCGATATCCGCTACGGCGGGCGCGCCTGCAAGTTGCTGGTGGTGCGCGATTTGAGCGAGCCCGAGCGTATGCGCGACGCCCTGGCCGAAAGCAATGCCGAACTGCAGGCGATGGCCAAGCGCTTGTTCTCGTTGCAGGAAGACGAGCGCCGCGCGATCTCGCGCGATCTGCACGACGATATCGGCCAGGCGATCACTGCGATGAAACTGTCTGCGCATGCGGCGCTGGACGAGCTGGACCCGGCCGCGCGTCGCGAGGATCTGCTCGAGGTGGTGTCGCTGGCCGACAGCACGGTGACCAAGCTGCGCAATCTGTCGATGCTGTTGCGCCCGCCACAACTCGATGCACTGGGTCTGGAAGCGGCGCTGCGCTGGCAGGCGTCGATGTTGTTCCGCGCCTCGCAGGTGCATCTGGAACTGGATATCCAGGCCCTGGACGTACGCCCCGGCAACGAAATCGAACAGGCGTGTTTTCGCATCGCGCAGGAAAGCCTGACCAATGCGTTGCGGCATGCCTGCGCGGGCGAAGTGCGCATGAGCCTGCAGACGATCGACAGCCAGAGCTTTCGCCTGGAAGTGAGCGATGACGGCGATGGCTTCGAACCCGAAGGCCCGCGCGGTCTCGGGCTGATCGTGATGCGTGAGCGTGCGCAAACCGTCGGCGGCGCGCTCGCGATAGAATCAGCCCCCGGAGCAGGCACGCGCGTGACGTTGCGCCTGCCCTATCACCCGGTCGGCGAGTCCGTCCACGACGATGGTGGACGTTGAGTCATGTGGAGCCCGGTTATTCCGCCTGGATTGGAAATCGTCAAACCCACACGCCTGGGTGCAGGCAATCCCGAACTGCTGCATCTGGTGGACGCTGCCGCATCCGGCGGCCCGCCGTTGATGGTGTTCCATATCGATATCGATCACTTTGCCTCGATCAACGAGAACATGAGTGCCGAGGTCGGCGATCAGGCGCTGACGCTGGTCGCGCGCCGGCTGCAGGATTTCCTTGGCGCGCGCGGCAAGTTGTGGCGTCACGGCAGCGATGAAATGGTGGTGGTGGCGGTGCGTCGCGAAGACACCCCATTGCCGGAAGATTTCGCCGAAGAGATCCGCCAGCAGCTGGAATTGCCGTTATCGGTATTGCCGTACACCTTGTTCATGACCGGCAAGGTCGGCATCAGCCTGTGCCCGGAACACTCGAGCTCGCTGTCGATCCTGCTCGATTACGCCGAGGAAGCCAGCTACCAGGCTGCGCGCGAAGGCGGCAACACGGTGCGGCTGTACACGCGCAACTCGACCACCAGTGCGCATAGCGAAAGCATCATCGCGCGGCAGATCGTGGATGCGATTCCGCATGGCGAGCTGCGTCTGCGCTATCAGCCGCTGGTGAGCGCGCGCGATGGCCGCATCGTGGGCATGGAGGCTTTGCTGCGTTGGCAGTCGCCGACGCTGGGCATGCTGGTGCCGGAGCGTTTCATGCGCACCGCCGAGCGCCTGGGCGTGATCGTGCAGATCGGCGAATGGGTGCTGCAGAACGCGGTGCGCCAGGCGCGTCTGTGGCGCGACCAGGGGTTCGACGACTTCAGCATTGCGGTGAATGTGTCCACGCTGCAGTTGCTGCGCCCGGGCTTCTTCAACGAGGTCATGGGCATGTTGCAGACCGCCGGCGTGCCGGCGCAATTCGTCACGTTGGAGATCAACGAAAGCGCGTTGACCAACAACGTCAACTTCGTCCACGAGACGATGGCCAACCTGCGCAACGAAGGCATCAGCCTGAGTCTGGATAACTTCGGCACCGGCGATTCCAGCCTGAGCGCGCTGGTGCGGTATCCGGTGGATCGACTCAAGATCGATCGCAGCTTCATCAAGAGCGCACCGGCCGGCAGCCGCGAGGCGGCGATTGCGCGCGCGATCATCGCGATGGGCCACCAGCTCGGCATGACGGTGATCGCCAACGGGGTGGAATCGCAGGCGCAGCTGGGCTTTCTGCGTCGCAACGATTGCGACATCTTCCAGGGTTATCTGTTCGGCGAACCGATGTCGGCCGAGTCGGCCGGCATGGCGTTACGTCGCCGCTATCTGCGCCCGGAATCGTTTGCCGAAAGCCGCCCCGACCGCACGCTGTTGTTGCTGGACGACGAAGAAAACGTGCTGCGCTCGCTGGTGCGGTTGTTCCGCCGCGACGGCTACCGGATCCTGGCCGCCGGCAATGTCCGCGATGCCTTCGACCTGCTCGCCACCAACGACGTGCAGGTGATCCTTTCTGACCAACGCATGAGCGACATGAGCGGCACCGAGTTCCTGGGCCGGGTCAAGATGCTCTACCCCGACACCGTGCGTCTGGTGCTCTCCGGCTACACGGATCTGGCCACCGTGACCGAGGCGATCAACCGCGGTGCGATCTACCGCTTCCTGACCAAACCCTGGAACGACGACGAACTGCGCGAGCACATTCGTCAGGCCTTCCGCACGCACGATGAGCTGCGTAACGGCCGGGAATAGGGAATCGGGAATGGAGAATCGGTAGAGCAGATCTCTACCGCCTGATTCTCCGCGTGCAAAGTCGTGCCTCAAAACCAAAGCGCCAGCGCACGCCGCTCTACCGATTCCCTACTCCCGATTCCCCAATCCCAGCGCGAAGCGCTACCGCGGCTGCCGCACCGGCAACACGATGCGAAAACTCGCGCCCTGCCCCGGTGTGCTTTCGACGTCGATACGGCCGTGGTGCTTGTTGATGATGCCGTAGGAAATCGACAGGCCCAGACCAGTGCCGCTGCCGACCGGTTTGGTGGTGAAGAACGGGTCGAAGATGCGTTGCATCAGGTCCGGGGCGATGCCGGCGCCGGTGTCCTGGAACTGGATCCAGACGTTTTCGGCCTCGTCGCGGCCGGTGGTGACGGTGATCGTGCCGCGCTCGACAATCGCCTGGCCGGCGTTGAGCAGCATGTTCATGTAGACCTGATTGAGCTCGGACGGCAGGCACTCCACCAAGGGCAGCTCGGCGTAATTGCGCTCAAGCGTCACCTTGTACTTGAGCTCGTTCCAGATGATGTTGATCGTCGATTCGAGGCCGGCGTGCAGGTCCACCATCTTCCACGACTCGGAACGGTCCGAATACGAAAAGTCCTTGAGGTCGCGCACGATGCGGGTCACCCGTTCGATGCCTTCGCGCGATTCGGCCATCAACTGCGGCAGATCGCGACTGATGAAGTCGATGTCGGCGCGGTTGCGGATCTCGTCGATTTCGGGAATCAGCGCCTTCGGATCCGGCGCCTGCAGCGCGCGCTCGTAGGCTTCGATCAGCGTGAACAGGCTGCGCAGATATTCCTGCAGGCTGCCCAGGTTGGAGTGCACGTAACCGATCGGATTATTGATTTCGTGCGCCACGCCCGCGGCGAGCTGGCCGATGGAGGCCATCTTTTCCGATTGCAGCAGTTTGTCCTGCGCACCGTTCAAGCGCAGGTAGGCCTGGCGCAATTCTGCGTGGCGCTGTTGCAGCTCGCGCTCGTAATCCTGCTGGCCTTCGATGTTGTGGAACAACGCTAGAAAGTGCCCGACGCCCTGCTCTTCGTTGTAGTACAGATGCGCGATGACCACGCGGTCGCCGACCGGCAGGCTGCCGGTCCAGGTGCCCTTGCTACGCGCCTGATTGAGCGCATCGGACGGCAAGACCTGCGAGATCCGCTCGCCGAGATTGCGATCGTCGTCGGGGTCTTCCTTGCACAGGCTTTGGCGCGCGATGGCGTTGGCCAGAATCAGCTGCCCGTCTGCGCGGAACAGCAATACGCCCTCGAGCATCTGATCGCCGAAGGCGCGCAGCATGTCCGAAGATGGCAATAGGGTCTGATTGAGAAAAAACTTGGCAGTCACGGGAAGAGGCGGCGTAGAAGACGCGTCAATATACGCCCAACCGCTCACGTGCCGTATTGCGCAAGGCCACGCTCTGACAAGTCGAGCAGATCGCCCGAGCAGATCGATTGCGTCACGGGTGTGCGCCGGACAGCACGCGCATGCTCTCTATGCAACGTGACTTGGGTTTAAGCCACTGCCAGCGAACGTCCGCCGCGCAGCACGCTCGATTGGCCCTTGGCGTCATAGGACGGTGCACTCTCGGTGCGGCCCAGGTGACGCAGCGCCCAGTTCACTTCGCGACGCCGGCGTGCCAGCAGCGCGCCGTTGGCGCGATTGGCTTCGGCCAGTTCGCGCAGACGCACTTCTTCGCCTTCTGGCATTCGCGCTTCGAGCGCGCGCAGTGCCGAGAGCTTGTCTTGCGTATGCCGCATCAACCCATCGATGTCGTTCTCGAGTAATGCCTGGCGTTCGCCGGCCAGCGCGTCGCTGAGACGTTGCAGGAACTCGTTCACGTTCATCCTTTCGGCTGGGAATTAACCGGCCAGTTGCTGATTCAGATCCATCATGCGGCTGGCGATGGCATCCGGGTTGATGGAATAGCTGCCGTTCTGCAACGACTCCTTCACTGCCTGGACGCGACCGGTGTCGATCGCCGAGGACTGCGAAAGCGTGCGCTGCAAGTTCTGCAGGTTGGTGGCCTCGCCGGTCAGCTTGACGCTGTCGGTGGGCGGAAGTGCTGCAATCGGGGACGCGCGGTCTTCACCGGCCGAAGCGATCTTGCTGCTTGTGGCGGCGGTACGAAGGGTGGCGGCGGTCGGTAGATTGCCTTCGATTTTCTGGGTCATGTCAGGAACTCCTCTACAGGTCGTAGGGGATAACGGCATGCCAAAAAAAAACTTTATAGCGAATTTCTATCTGGACACCACAACGGTCCCGCTCGCTTCGACGATCCCCTGCACCACCCGGCGCGAGGACGAGTTCTCTACCGAGACGCGCTCGTTTTCGCCGGCGTCCGACAAGGCGCGACCGCTCATGCGCACTTCCAGACCGCCGTTGCGCGACACCAGCGGCACCGTATCGCCGCGCCGCACCAGCCGCTGCGTGACCAGATCGTTCGACGACAGCAGCGACCCGGCCGGCAGAATGCGCCGGGCGGTCTTGCCCACCGCAGCCACCGGATCGGCCAGGACCGCACCGACAATGCGCGCGGCATCACGTTTCTCGATGCTGATATCGGCCAGAGAGATGGTTTCTCCAGCGCTGATGCCCCGGCGCAACACCAGCACGTCCTGATTGCGGCGCACCTTCAGCGGCACGAACAGACGCCAGCCGGCCGGCTGCGGGCAGGCCACTTCGACCGTGTTGGTTCCGGTGGGCTGCGCCTGCAGCGCGATCGGGCAGGCCGGCATGCGCAGGCCCGGATCGAGCGTGGCCTCCGCCTCGGCATCGGGGCCGACGGTAGCCAGGGCGGCAGCACGGATGGAATCCACAGACTGGTAGCTCTGAGCCCAGGCCGGAGCGGCAGCCAACAGAATGACAAGCAGTAGCAGGCGCATGGGACCAGATCCGGAGGAAGACGGAACAGACAGTGCAAGAGGTGTGCCTGTTTTGAATCGGGAATCGGGAATGGGGAATCGGTCGGGGGCTGAGCCTTGGTCGGTCTTCGTTGCTGATGTGCGATTTGCTTAGTGAACACCGTAAGTACGTCAGAGCACGGCCCCTCGCCTCGGGCTTGCTGCGGAAAGCCCTCCGCTTTTGCGATTCCCTATTCCCGACTCCCGATTCCCGACAGCGCCCCACGCCAACCTTAAAACCGCTCAAGTTTTCCGATGGCGCTGTCGATATCTGCCCCATGACCCACGATCTGCTCAACCGCATCGACCAGCGCACCCGTCTGGCTGGCCACAATCGACTGGCCCTGCTGCTGTTCCGGCTGGGCGGGCGCCAGCTTTTTGGCGTCAACGTCTTCAAGGTGCAAGAAGTGCTGCGCCGCCCGGAGCTGTTCCAGGTGCCCGGCCTGCCAACCGAGTTCGCCGGCGTGGCCGACGTGCGCGGGCGCTCGGTGCCGGTGCTGGACCTAGGCCTGGCCATCGGCCACCCGGAGCGCGACACGCTTTCCGAAAACGGCCCCGGCTATCTGGTGGTGGCCGAATTCAACCGCTCGGTGCAGGGCTTTCTGGTCAGCGGCGTGGAGCGCATCGTCAATATTGCGGTGGAAGACATCCATCCGCCGCCGGAACTTGGCGCCGAAGCCACTTATTTGACGGCGGTGACGCGTTTCCAGGGTGAGTTGATCCAGGTGATCGACGTGGAAAGCGTGCTCGCCGACATCGCCAAGGTCAGCAAGGACGTGCAGCTGGATCCGTCGCTGCAGCTGGTCGCCTACGACCGCCAGTTCCAGGTACTGGTGGTGGACGACTCGCGGGTGGCGCGTCAGCAGATCCGCAGCGTGCTCGACCAGCTCGGCGTCGCGGCGACCTTGCTGTCGGACGGCCGCCAGGCGCTGGACCATCTCTTGCAGGTGGCAGCGTCGGGCGAAAACCCGGCCGATCGCTACGCGATGGTGATCTCCGACATCGAAATGCCGGCGATGGATGGCTACACCTTGACGACGGAAATCCGGCGCACGCCTGGGCTGCAAGGCCTGTACGTGCTCTTGCACACATCCCTATCGGGCGTGTTCAACAACGCCATGGTCGAGCAGGTCGGCGCCAATGCCTTCGTGGCCAAGTACAGCGCCCACGAATTGGCCGATTATGTGCTGGCACGCCTGAAAGTGGTCGCCGAAGCGGCCTGATCAGGCCAATCGGCTGCTGGATCCGAGCCGATCGCAGCAACAAGGCGTCGCGCCGGGCTGCAAAGGACTCCGCGTCATATAAATTGGTCGGTGCGTCGACGCGCTTTTGAAGTGACACCTGCCGACGCCAGACCGCCTCAGGTGGTGCCGAACCTTCGGCTTGGCGCGCTTGATTGAATCAACGTCGTGACGGACACAGGTGCATCGCGTTTCGCGGACGGCCAAGGTGCCGTTCGTCGGCAGCACCGATCATTCTCCGCGTTCTGCGGCCCGCACTACCTCGATTGGCACAAACTTTGCTTTCTCCCTGGTAACACTTCGCGGGAGAGCACCGTGTCCAACTCCATTTCGTCCTTCCTCGGCATCCACGGCGATGCTCTGCCGCTGCGCGAGCAGCGCATGAAGCTCATTGCCAGCAATCTGAGCAATGTGGACACCCCTGGCTACAAGGCCAAGGACATGGACTTCGAGGCCGCGCTGAAATCCGCCGAAGGCGTGCGCGACGGCAGTCTGCTGCAGACCACCGACGCCAAGCACTATGAGATCGGCAGCAGCGGCGGGCTCAACCCGTTCCAGATCACCCGCGAATCCGACCAGCCCAGCCTGGACGGCAACACCGTCGATGCCGACGCCGAACGCGCTGCCTACGGCCGCGCCGCGCTGGAATACCGCGCCTCGCTGAGCTTCCTCGAATCCAAGGTGCGCTCGATGCTCACCGCGATCACGGGCCAATAAGTCATGAGCAATCTTCCCATCTTCGATGTGGCCGGCTCTGCACTGCATGCGCAGTCGGTCCGCCTGAGCACGATCGCCTCCAACCTGGCCAATGCGGACTCTGTCGCAGGCTCGGCCGAGGCGACCTACAAGCCGATCGAGCCGATCTTCCAGGCCCAGCAGAACCGCCAGGATCCCAGCCTGACCTCGGTGAACGTCAAGGAGATCACCACCACCAACGCACCGCCGATCCGGCGCTACGAGCCCGGCCATCCGCTGGCCGATGCCGACGGCTACGTGTTCTCGCCCGATGTGGACCCGGTGGCGCAGATGGTCAACATGATCTCGGCCTCGCGCAACTACCAGGCCGGCGTGGAAATGCTCAATACCGCCAAGGAACTGGCGCTCGCGACTCTCACGATGGGTCGCTGACCCTTCCTAGCTGACCTTTACTAACGGACCTTTCCAGATGAGCACGATCGGCAGTGACCTCTATAAAACGCTCGGCCTGAGCACCAGCAGCACCGTCGCCAAGAAGGAAGAAGCGCTCGGCCAGGCCGACTTCCTCAAGTTGATGACCGAGCAGCTGCAGCACCAGGACCCGCTCAAACCGATGGAAAACAGCGCGTTTCTGGGCCAGTTAGCGCAGTTCTCCACCGTGCAGGGCATTGGCGATCTCAATACCAAGGTCAGCAATTTTTCTGCATCGCAAAGCAGCGATCAGGTGCTCAAGGGCGCGGCGCTGGTTGGCCACAACGTGCTGGTGCCGTCGGCGCAGGTGTCCATCGACGCCACCAACTCGGCCAAGGGCGTGGTCGCCGCCACTTCGGCCGGCACCGTCAATTTCGAAATCACCGATGCCAACGGCGCGTTCGTCAAACAGCTCAGCGTGCCGGCCAGCGCCGCTGGCGAGGTGTCGTTCGCCTGGGACGGCACCGATGCCAACGGCAACCGCATGGCCGCCGGCAAGTACGGCGTCACCGCCACCCAGACCGACACCGCCGGTGCCAAAAGCAAGTTGCCCACCTACGTGGACGCACCGGTGGACAGCGTCACGATCGGCTCGGACGGCCTGTATCTCAACCTGACCGGGCTAGGCACTTCCCCGCTCGCCAACGTGCTCCGCGTCAGCTGAGCCGGCAACCGACACTCAAAGGACCTCATCCATGGCTTTCAATACCTCGTTGTCCGGCATCAACGCAGCCAATGCCGATCTGAACGTGACTTCCAACAACATCGCCAACGTCAACACGACCGGTTTCAAGGAATCGCGCGCCGAGTTTGCCGACATGTTCCAGAGCACCAGCTATGGTCTGTCGCGCAATGCGGTGGGTTCGGGCGTGCGCGTGAGCAATGTGGCGCAGCAGTTCTCGCAGGGCAATATCGACCCGACCGGGCGCAGCCTGGACCTGGCGGTCTCCGGCGAAGGCTTCTTCACCGTGTCCTCCAACGGCGCCAAGATGTACACCCGCGCCGGCAACTTCCAGACCGATGCCAACGGCTATGTGGTCAACCCGCAGGGTGCGCGTTTGCAGGTCTTCGCGCCCAACCCCAGCGGCAACGGGTTCGATGTGGGCCGTCTGTCTGACCTGCAGTTGCTGACCACCGACAGCCCGCCCAAGTCGACCTCCACGGTCAACCTGGCCTTCACCCTTCCCGGCAACGCCACCGCACCGACGGTCACCCCGTTCAACCCGGCCGACGACAAGACCTACAGCCACTCCACCGGCGGCATCAACGTCTACGACTCATTGGGCGTCAGCCATGTGCAGACCTCCTACTTCGTCAAGACGGCCAACCCGAACGAATGGCAGGTGCACAACTACGTGGACGGCGCCGCGGTCGGTGCGCCGACCACGCTGCAGTTCTCCGATACCGGCGCGCTGACCACCCCGGCCAACGGCATCATCGCGATGGACCCGTTCACCCCCAGCACCGGTGCCGGCGTGCTGAACATGCAGCTCAATGTCAGCGGTTCGACCCAGTACGGCGAAGCCTTCGCGTTGCGCGACACCCGCCAGGACGGCTACGCCAGCGGCAAGCTCAACGAAATCAGTATCGACACCAGCGGCGTGGTGTTCGCGCGTTATTCCAACGGTGCCGACAAGCCGTTGGGCCAGGTCTCCCTGGCCAGCTTCGTCAACCCGCAGGGCCTGCAGTCGCAGGGCAACAACATGTGGGCCGAAAGCTACACCTCCGGCGCCGCCCGCGTCGGCGCCCCGGACACCTCGGATCTGGGCCAGATCGAATCCGGCTCGCTGGAAGCCTCCACGGTGGACCTGACCGAGCAGCTGGTGAACATGATCGTGGCCCAGCGCAACTTCCAGGCCAACTCGCAGATGATCTCGACCCAGGATCAGGTCACCCAGACGATCATCAATATCCGTTAACGACTGGGAATGGGGAATCGGGATTAGGGAATCGTAAGAGCCGGCGTCGCGCGTAATCGATGCCGGCCTTGCCCCCTACTCCCCAGTCCCCGCAATCCCGCTTTTGCGATTCCCGATTCTCCATTCCCGATTCCCGATTCCCGATTCCCGGTGCCCCATGGACAAAGCTCTCTACGTTGCGATGACCGGCGCCCGCGCCTCCCTGCAGGCGCAGGGCACCGTGTCGCACAATCTCGCCAACGTCGATACGGTGGGGTTCAAGGCCGCGTTGGCCAACACCGAGGCGTTCAAGATCCAGGGCAAGGGCTATCCGTCGCGGATCGATGCGCTGCACGTGGATCAAGGCTTCGATCGCAGCCAGGGCCACCAACAGGTCACCGGCAACCCGCTGGACGTGTCGCTGCAGCAGGACCGCTGGCTGTCGGTACAGTCGCCCGACGGCAGCGAGGCCTACACCCGCAACGGCGAGTTGGCGCTTACCGCCAATGGCCAGCTGGTCACCGCCAATGGGCATGCGGTGCTGGATGAGGGCGGTGCCCCGATGACGATTCCGCCGCACCAGGCGATGGAAATCGGCAGCGACGGCAGCATCTCGATCATTCCGCAAGGCGAAGGCCCGCAGACCATGGCCATCGTCGGCAAGATGAAGGTCGTCGATGCCCCCGCCGACCGTTTGACGCGGCGCCCGGACGGGCTGATGCGCAACACCAGCACCGACCCGGCGCAGGCGTTCCAGATTGCCACCGGCAAGACCATCAACAGCGGCATGCTGGAAGGCAGCAACGTGGACGCCGCCGGCGCGCTGGTGGAAATGATCCAGCTGCAACGTCAGTTCGAAATGCAGGTCAAGATCATCAAGAACGGCGACGACAACGCACAATCGGCCAATTCGATGATGCGGCTGAACGGCTAAACGGGATCGCCCAGGCGACTGCGCAATTACTAGTCGGCCCGCTGGGTTTTGCCATCCAATTCGAGAGCTGGCGCAAGGCGGCGTGGCAGGCTTGCGCAATCGGCATGTCGTTTGGCCACTATGGCCTCGCACATGCAGGTCTACTGCAGAGCGAATGATCTGGGCCCTCGCTGCGGCTGATCTGCAGCTTGGCTGCGGGCCCCCTGCGCACCCACCTTGGCTGCAGGGCCCTTTTGCCCGTCCACCATCGCGGGACACGCCGCAAGGCAGAGCGGCTGATCTGTGGCTTGGCTGCAGGGCCCTTGCCCGCCCACCATCGCGGGACACGCCGCAAGTACGTCCATGTAGGCTCTTACGCGGCATCCATGCCGCGTAAGGTCCCGCGACGGTCGGCGGACAAGGACCAGTCGAGATGGTCGATGTGCATGGCTTTCAACAAAGCGACCAGCAATCTTTCTGGTGCGGTGTCCTCACCGCTTGCGGGACCGTGTGGCGGCATGGATGCCGCCACCGAGCCTACATGGATGTACTTGCGGCGTGTCCCGCGAGCGGTGAGGGCACCGCGCCCTCGACTGACTAGCCTTTGAGGTCAACGCGCGCCGCCTAGCCGCGGCCTACCCGCCGCCAGCCCTGCCCCGCGAAGGCCGCCGCGCCCACTCCGCGTGATCCAGCGCACAGCCGGCAAAAATCCGGCGCGGATTTGGCACAGCACGTGCATATACCCAGCCGTGCCCGGAACACATCCCCGGGTCTAACGAGGAATCGGGTCATGAATCAGGCTTTGTGGGTCGCCAAAACCGGACTGGATGCGCAGCAGACGCGCATGTCGGTCATTTCCAACAACCTGGCCAATACCAATACCACCGGCTTCAAGCGCGATCGTGCGGCGTTCGAAGACCTGTTGTATCAACAGGTGCGTGCGCCGGGCGGCTCGACGTCGGCGCAGACGCAACTGCCGACCGGCCTGCAGCTGGGCACCGGCGTACGCGTGGTCTCCACCTTCAAGGGCTTCGACCAGGGCAGCCAGCAGCAGACCGGCCGCGCGCTCGACGTGATGGTCAACGGCCGCGGCTTCTTCGAAGTGCAGATGCCTGACGGCACCTCTGCCTACACCCGCGACGGCACCTTCCAGATCAATGCGCAGGGCGAAGTGGTCACCAACAGCGGCTACCCGCTGCAGCCCGGCATCCAGGTGCCCGAAGGCGCGCAGTCGCTGACCATCGGCAACGACGGCACCATCAGCGTGACCCTGGCCGGCCAGGCCGCCGCGCAGGAAATCGGCGCGCTGACGCTGACCGACTTCATCAATCCCTCGGGCCTGCAATCCAAGGGCGAGAACCTGTTCGTCGAAACCACCGCCTCCGGCCCCGCGCAGAACGGCACCCCCGGCCTCAATGGCCTGGGCACCACCGTACAGGGCGCACTGGAAGGCAGCAACGTCAATACGGTGGAAGAGCTGGTGAGCATGATCGAGACGCAGCGCGCCTACGAAATGAATGCCAAGGCGATCTCCACCACCGACTCGATGCTCGGTTACTTGAACAACAACGTCTGATCGGCTCGCCGGTCGCTGCCCTCTCAGGAACTCACGCCATGTCACGCCTGCCCTCTCTCTCCTCTCTGGGTCTTGCCCTCGCCTGCAGCGCGCTGCTGGGTGGCTGCGTGGCAGCCGGCGACGTGCGGCCGTTCGCCGAACTGGCGCCGATCGTGCCGGTGGTCGCGCCGGTGGCGCAGCCCACCGCCGGTGCCATCTATGCCGCCGGCCCGGGCCTGAATCTGTACGGCGACCGCCGTGCGCGCGATGTCGGCGACCTGCTGACCGTGAACCTGGTGGAAAGCACCACCGCCTCGTCCACCGCCAACACCAGCGTCAGCAAGGCCGACACCGTGGACATGAGCACGCCCACGTTGCTCGGCGTGCCGCTCACCGTCGGCGGCAACGACGTGCTGCGCAACTCCACCAACGGCGACCGCACGTTTGCCGGCAAGGGCAATACCGCGCAGAGCAACCGCATGCAGGGCAGCGTGACCGTCACCGTGATGCAGCGCCTGCCCAACGGCAATCTGGTGATCCAGGGGCAGAAGAACCTGCGCCTGACCCAGGGCGACGAGCTGGTGCAGGTGCAGGGCATCGTGCGCGCCGCCGACATCGCCCCGGACAACACCGTGCCCTCCAGCAAGGTGGCCGACGCACGCATCGCCTACGGCGGCCGCGGCGCGATCGCGCAGTCCAACGCGATGGGCTGGCTGAGCCGCTTCTTCAATTCCCGTCTGTCGCCCTACTGAGCCTGCGACCATGAATCTGTCTTCCCTGCCCTTCCGTCTGCTCGCTGCCGCTGTGGCGGTCTGCGCGATCGCCGCGCCCGCCTCGGCCGAGCGCATCAAGGATCTCGCCCAGGTCGGCGGCGTGCGCGGCAACGCGCTGGTCGGCTACGGCCTGGTGGTTGGCCTGGACGGCAGCGGCGACCGCACCAGCCAGGCGCCCTTCACCGTGCAGAGCTTGAAGAACCTGCTCGGCGAGCTGGGCGTCAATGTTCCGGCGAACGTCAATCCGCAGCTGAAGAACGTCGCGGCCGTGGCCATCCACGCCGAACTGCCGCCGTTCGCCAAGCCCGGCCAGCCGATCGACATCACCGTCTCCTCGATCGCCAACGCGGTGTCGCTGCGCGGCGGCTCGCTGCTGATGGCCCCGCTGAAAGGCGCCGATGGCCAGGTCTACGCGATGGCCCAGGGCAACCTGGTGGTCGGTGGCTTCGGCGCGCAGGGCAAGGATGGCTCGCGGGTGTCGGTCAACATTCCCAGCGTCGGTCGCATTCCCAACGGCGCCACGGTCGAACGCGCATTGCCCGACGTGTTTGCCGGCACCGGCGAGATCACCCTCAACCTGCATCAGAACGACTTCACCACCGTCTCGCGCATGGTCGCGGCGATCGACAACAGCTTCGGCGCCGGCACCGCGCGTGCGGTCGATGGCGTCACCGTATCGGTGCGCTCGCCCACCGATCCGGGCGCCCGTATCGGCCTGCTGGCGCGGCTGGAAAACGTCGAACTCTCTCCGGGCGACGCGCCGGCCAAGGTGGTGGTCAACGCACGCACCGGCACGGTGGTGATCGGCCAGCTGGTGCGGGTGATGCCGGCCGCCATCGCGCATGGCTCGCTCACCGTGACCATCAGCGAGAACACCAACGTCAGCCAGCCGGGCGCCTTCAGTGGCGGCCGCACCGCAGTCACACCGCAATCGACCATCACGGCCACCTCCGAAGGCAGCCGCATGTTCAAGTTCGAAGGCGGCACCACGCTCGATCAGATCGTGCGCGCAGTCAACGAAGTGGGCGCGGCTCCCGGCGACCTGGTCGCCATTCTCGAAGCTCTGAAGCAGGCTGGCGCGCTGACGGCGGAGCTAGAGGTCATCTGACATGCGTATCGCAGCCTCGCCCATTGATCTCAACCCGAGCACCAAGGCCGATCCGGCAAAGATCGACAAGGTCTCACGTCAGCTCGAAGGACAGTTCGCGCAGATGCTGGTCAAGAGCATGCGCGATGCGAGCTCCGGCGACCCGATGTTTCCGGGTGAAAACCAGATGTTCCGCGAAATGTACGACCAGCAGATGGCCAAGGCGCTGACCGAAGGCAAGGGATTGGGTCTGTCGGCGATGATCTCCAAGCAGTTGAGTGGCGACACCGGCGGCCCGGCGTTGAACACCTCGCTGAGCACCGCCGATGCGGCCAAGGCCTACGCCCTGGTGGCCGGAAAGCGCGATGCCTCGTTGCCGCTGCCGGCACGCGATGGCGCGGCCGGCAGCGTCGGTGCAAGCCTGGGCGCAGCTGTCGGCACCGCTGCAGGCATCGGCGCAGGCGGCCTGACCGGTATCGGCATGAGCCAGGTGCTGGATCTGATCGCCGGGCGTACCGGCGGTGGCGAGTCCGGCGGCGACGATGCGGCCGCACTGAGCTGGCCGTCAGCCAACGATCGCTGGAGCGATGTGGCTGTCAGCGATGCCGCCGATGCCAGTGCCGCGGTCAATGCGAGCGCGGCCAGCAGCGCCGCCGCCAGCCTGGGCGAGCGCACCCCGGAAGGCTTCGTCGCCAAGATCTGGACGCATGCGCAGAAAGCCGCGCGCGAACTTGGCGTGGATCCGCGTGCGCTGGTCGCACAGGCCGCGCTGGAAACCGGCTGGGGCCGTCGCGGTATCGGCAATGGCGGCGATTCCAACAACCTGTTCGGCATCAAGGCCACCGGCTGGAGCGGCGACAAGGTCACCACCGGCACCCACGAATATGTCAATGGCGTCAAAACCACCGAAACCGCCGATTTCCGTGCCTACGGCTCGGCCGAAGAGAGCTTTGCCGACTACGTGCGGCTACTGAAGAACAACAGTCGTTACCAGCCCGCACTGCAGGCCGGCACCGATATCAAGGGTTTTGCACGCGGCTTGCAACAGGCTGGGTACGCCACCGATCCGGGCTATGCGGCCAAGATCGCGGCGATCGCCAACGGTCCGACCATCGACCGCGCGGTGGCCGCCATCGGCAACGCGGCGGCCGACCTGTCCAACCGCTACGCCAGCACCGCCGAGCCCGCCGGGCTTGGCACCATCCGTCGTTGAGGTAAACGCCCATGTCCATCATGTCCACCGGGACCAGTGCGCTGATCGCCTTCCAACGGGCGTTGTCGACCGTTAGCCATAACGTCGCCAACATCAATACCGAAGGCTACAGCCGCCAACGTGTGGAATTTGCAACGCGCACGCCCACCGACATGGGCTACGCGTTCGTGGGCAATGGCGCCAAGATCACCGACGTGGGCCGGATCGCCGACCAGCTGGCCATCTCGCGCCTGCTCGACAGCGGCGGCGAACTCTCGCGGCTGCAGCAGCTGTCGTCGCTGTCCAACCGCGTGGACGCGCTGTATTCCAACACCGCCACCAATGTGGCCGGGCTGTGGTCGAACTTCTTCGACTCCACCAGTGCGGTGTCGTCCAATGCCTCCTCCACCGCCGAGCGCCAGAGCATGCTCGACAGCGGCAATTCGCTGGCGACGCGTTTCAAGCAGCTCAACGGGCAGATGGACAGCCTGAGCAACGAGGTCAACAGCGGATTGACGTCCTCGGTGGACGAGGTCAACCGTTTGACGCAGCAGATCGCCAAGATCAACGGCACCATCGGCAACAGCGCGGCCAACGCGTCGCCGGACATGCTCGACCAGCGCGATGCGTTGGTGAGCAAGCTGGTGGGCTACACCGGCGGCACTGCGGTGATGCAGGACGGCGGTTTCATGAATGTCTTCACCGCCGGTGGCCAGGCGCTGGTGGTGGGGACCACCTCGTCCAAGCTCACCACCGTCGCCGACCCCTACCAGCCGACCAAGCTGCAGGTGGCGATGCAGACCCAGGGCCAGAATGTCAGCCTCAGCGCCAACTCGCTCGGCGGGCAGATCGGCGGCCTGCTGGAATTTCGCAGCAGCGTGCTGGAGCCGGCCCAGGCCGAACTGGGTCGCCTTGCGGTGGGCATGGCCAGCACCTTCAACGCCGGTCACGCGCAGGGCATGGACCTGTACGGCGCGATGGGCGGCAACTTCTTCAACATCGGTTCGCCCACCACCGCGGCCAATCCGGGCAACACCGGCACCGCGGCGCTGAGCGCCAGCTTCAGCAACATGTCGGCGGTGGACGGGCAGGACGTCACGCTCAGCTTCGACGGCACTGCGTGGAAGGCCACCAGCGCCAGCACCGGCGCGGCGGTGCCGATGACCGGCACCGGCACCCCTGCCAATCCGCTGGTGCTCAATGGCGTAAGCATGGTGGTGGGCGGTACGCCGGCCAGCGGCGACAAATTCCTGCTGCAACCCACCGCCGGACTGGCCGGTACCCTATCGGTGGCCATCACCGACCCCTCGCGCATTGCCGCCGCTACCCCGGTCAAGGCCACCGCCACCGTCGCCAACCTGGGCTCGGGCAAGATCAGCGACGTCAAGGTCACCAATGCGCAGAACCCGGCGCTGCTGACCCCGTCGTCGGTGGAGTTCATCGACGCCAATCAATACACCATCGACGGTACCGGCCCGTTCGCCTACACCGCTGGCCAGACCATCAGCGCCAACGGCTGGAGCTTCACGCTGGATGGCGCGCCCAAGGCCGGCGATACGTTCGGCGTGGGCCCGATGGGCGCCGGCTCCAGCGACAACGGCAATGCCAAGTTGCTGGCCAAGATCGACGATGCCAAAGCGCTCAGCGGCGGCACCGTCACGCTCAACGGCGCGCTGTCGGGCCTGACCACCTCGGTAGGCTCGGCGGCGCGTGCGGCCGATTACGCCGCCGACGCGCAGAAGGTCATCAACGACCAGGCGCAGGCCAGCCGCGATTCGATTTCCGGCGTCAACCTCGACGAGGAAGCCGCCAACATGCTCAAGCTGCAGCAGGCCTATCAGGCCGCCGCACAGATGATCTCCACCGCCGACACCATCTTCCAAGCCATCCTGGGCGCCGTACGCTGATGACCGACCGTATCTCCACCAGCATGATGTACAGCCAGTCGATCGCCTCGATGGGCGCCAAGCAGACGCGGCTGAACCAGCTCGAGTCGCAGCTGTCCAGCGGCCAGCGCCTGGTCACCGCCAAGGACGATCCGGTCGCCGCAGGCACCGCAGTGGGCCTGGACCGTGCGCTGGCCGCGATCACGCGTTTCGGCGAGAACGCCAACAACGTGCAGAACCGCCTGGGCCTGCAGGAAAACGCGCTCTCGCAAGCCGGCGACAAAATGGCGCGCGTCACCGAATTGGCGGTGCAGGCCAACAACTCTTCGCTCAGCCCCGACGACCGCAAGGCGATCGCCTCGGAGCTGACCGCATTGCGCGACAGCATGGTCAGCCTGGCCAACAGCACCGACGGTACCGGGCGCTACCTGTTCGGCGGCACCGCCGATGGCAGCGCACCTTTCATCAAGAGCAATGGCGGGGTCGTCTACAACGGCGATCAGACCCAGAAGCAGGTCGAAGTGGCGCCGGACACCTTCGTCAGCGACACCCTGCCCGGCAGCGAAATCTTCATGCGTATCCGCACCGGCGACGGCACCGTGGACGCGCACCCTTCCAACGCCAATACCGGCACCGGGCTGCTGCTGGATTTCAGCCGCGATGCCAGTACCGGCAGCTGGAACGGCGGCAGCTACAGCGTGCAGTTCACCGCCGCCGACACCTACGAGGTGCGCGACAGCACCAATGCAGTGGTCAGCACCGGCACCTACAAGGATGGCGACGACATCACCGCGGCCGGCGTGCGCATGCGCATCAGCGGCGCACCGGCGGTCGGCGACAGCTTCCAGATCGGCGCCTCCACCACCAAGGACGTGTTTTCCACCATCGACGATCTGGTCGGCGCGCTCAACTCCGATACGCTGACCCAGCCGCAGAAGGCAGCGATGATCAACACGCTGCAGACCTCCATGCGCGACATCGCGCAGGCTTCGTCGAAGATGATCGATGCGCGCGCCTCCGGTGGCGCGCAGTTGTCGGCCATCGACAACGCCAACTCCTTGCTTGAATCCAACGAAGTCACGCTCAAGACCACCCTGTCGTCGATCCGCGATCTGGACTACGCCTCGGCGATCGGGCAGTACGAACTCGAGAAGGCCTCGTTGCAGGCCGCTCAAACGATTTTTCAGCAGATGCAGTCGTCGTCGTTGTTCAACCTGCTCCGCTGATTTTGCAGCAGAAAACCAGGGTTTTTCTTCGCTCCTGCGCGTGAGCATTGTGCAGGCGGACGGAGTTTATTTGTAGAAAGTTATACCAACACTAAAGATTCACGGGGTGCTGCCGAATAAACCAAACCCCTTGATACACAACGTTTCCGTATTTCGTCCTGCAGCAGAAAAACAGTAAAAAAATACTGGATTTCGCTAAAGGTTCCCGACGCAACGCCGTTATTCATCTCAGCAGCGGCAACGGCCAACTTGATGGCCCCCCTGCGGAGGCTCCGGGCAAGTCCCCCTTGCCGGAAAAATCGCTTAGGAGAAATCAAAATGGCACAGGTAATCAACACCAACGTAATGTCGCTGAACGCTCAGCGTAACCTCAACACCAGCAGCGCGAGCATGTCGACGAGCATCCAGCGTCTGTCCTCGGGTCTGCGCATCAACAGCGCCAAGGACGACGCCGCAGGTCTGGCGATCTCCGAGCGTTTCACCACGCAGATCCGCGGCCTGGACGTTGCCTCGCGCAACGCCAACGACGGTATCTCGCTGGCCCAGACCGCCGAAGGCGCGATGGTCGAAATCGGCAGCAACCTGCAGCGTATCCGCGAGCTGTCGGTGCAGTCGTCCAACGCCACCAACTCGGCCACCGACCGTGACGCGCTGAACTCCGAAGTCAAGCAGCTCACCGCTGAAATCGACCGCGTCGCCAACCAGACCAACTTCAACGGCACCAAGCTGTTGAACGGCGACTTCTCCGGCGCGCTGTTCCAGGTCGGCGCCGACGCCGGCCAGACCATCGGCATCAACAGCATCGTCGACGCCAATGTCGATTCGCTGGGCAAGGCCAACTTCGCTGCCGCCGTCTCCGGCGCTGGCGTGACCGGCACCGCCACCGCGTCTGGTTCGGTCAGCGGCATCAGCCTGTCGTTCAAGGACGCCAGCGGCTCGGCCAAGAGCGTCACCATCGCCGACGTCAAGGTTGGCGCAGGCGACACCGCTGCCGATGTCAACAAGAAGGTTGCTGCGGCGATCAACGACAAGCTCGACCAGACCGGCATGTACGCCTCGATCAAGTCCGACGGTACGGTGCAGATCGAATCGCTGAAGGCTGGCCAGGACTTCACCTCGCTGTCGGCCGGTACCTCCAGCGCCACCGGCATCACCGTCGGCGCCGGCATCAACACCGCCTCGGCCGCTTCCGGCTCCACCGCTTCGACCCTGAGCAGCCTGGATATCTCCACGTTCTCCGGTTCGCAGAAGGCCCTGGAAATCGTCGACAAGGCGCTGACTGCGGTCAACTCCTCGCGCGCCGACATGGGTGCGGTGCAGAACCGCTTCACCTCCACCATCGCCAACCTGAGCGCAACCTCGGAAAACCTGTCGGCCTCGCGTAGCCGTATCCGCGACACCGACTACGCCAAGGAAACCGCCGAGCTGACCCGCACGCAGATCCTGCAGCAGGCCGGTACCGCGATGCTGGCCCAGGCCAAGTCGGTTCCGCAGAACGTGCTGAGCCTGCTGCAGTAACTTTTGCAGTAAATCAGCAGCGCTTTGCAGCACGTCCAAAGCCCCTCCCCGGAGGGGCTTTTTTGTGGCCGCAGATTTGACCCGATGGCGCGGCACGCCGGGGTGGCGCGGGTTTCTTGACGCGGCTCGGGCATGAAAATTGCATCACCTCATCCCGTGAGCGAAACGCGTCGCCGCCGCTAAAGTCCCCCCGGATGCGGCCGATACCCGTCTCGTAATCCCATGCGTCCATCTTTTGTGGACGCCCAGACGAGGAATGCAACATGGCATCGGTGATCAGTACTTCCGGCTCCGGTCTGGACATCCCAACTGTGGTGTCCACCCTGGTCTCCCGGCAGAAAGACCCGGAGCAGGCCCGTATCAACAAGGCCGGGACCGCCGCGACGACCCAGTTGTCGGCGATCAGCCAGATCAAGAGCAGCATGACCACGCTCAAATCTGCGCTGGACAAGGTCGTCAGCAGTGCCGACACCAACGCCTACAAGGCGACCGTGCCGACCGATGCCGGCTTCACCGCCACCACCACCAGTTCGGCTGCCCCCGGCAACTACTCGGTGGAAGTGGTCTCGCTGGCCGCCTCTCAGAAATTGGCTTCCGGTGCTTTCACTGCCGATGCCACGGTGGGCAGCGGCACGCTGACCATCGGCTATGGCGACAAAAGCATCACGGTGGACATCAGCGGCACCGACAAGCTCACCGACATCGCCGCCGCCATCAACAAGGCCGCCGGTGGCAAGGGCGTCACCGCCAGCGTGGTCACCGCCAACGATGGCCAGCACCTGGTGTTCAACGCGGTCGACTCCGGCACCAAGGGCGCATTGACCGTCAGTGCCAGCGACCCGAGCCTGAGCAGCCTCACCTATGGCCCCGGCGTCAGCGGCGGCTTGAACCAGTCCGTGGCCGCGGCCGATGCGCTGGTGCGTGTGGATGGCTTCGAGCGCACCTCCAGCTCCAACACCATCACCGACATCGTGCCGGGCGTGGTGCTCAACCTTACCAAGGCCGCCGAAGGCACCAAGGTCACGCTGGGCGTTGCAGCAGACACCAGCGGCCTCAAGGCCAACCTCACTGCCTATGCCGCGGCCTATAACACCGCCAACACGCTGCTGGCCAAGAGCAGCGCCTACGACGCCACCACCAAGACGGCTGCGGCGTTGACCGGCGACCCGCTGGTGCGCGGCCTGCAGCAGCAGCTGCGCGGCCAGGTCAGCGGCAATCTCACCGAGCTCAGGGCACTGGGCCTGACCATCGACAAGGATGGGGTGATGAGCTTTGACGGCGGCAAGTTCGACACCGCCGTTGCCGCCGACGGCGGCGCCGCTGCCGAGGTGTTCGGCAAGGACAGCAAGTACGGCTCGGCCATGACCAAGTTGCTGGACAGCAACGTCAACGTCACCACCGGCACCCTGACCCTGCGTTCGGACAGCTTGAACAAGACCATCAAGGGCTATGAGTCCGACCTGGACGACCTCGACGCACGCATGGTCAAGCTCAGCGATCGCTATACCGCGCAGTTCACCGCAATGGAAACCATGATCAGCAAACTGCAGAGCAGCACCAGCTCGCTCAGCAGCCTGTTGACAAGCTGATTTCCGTGATCGCAGTCCTCAAGTCGTACGCCGGTGTTGCCGATACAAGTAGTACCTATCGTGATGTCGGCCTTGCCTGTTGGCAGGAGCGTTGTCGCAGGAGCACCCCGCTCCAGGACCCGCGAAGGCCAGCCAATTGAGGGAGTCATCCATGTACGGTTCCAATCGCCAATATGCCGAGCAATACCGCAAGGTCGGCGTGTCCACCAGCGTGACCGAAGCCGACCCGCACAAGCTGGTGTCGTTGCTGTTTGCCGGCGCCTGCCAGCGCATTCGTTTGGCCCAGGCCTGCCTGGCGCAGGGCGACCAGGCCCGCAAGGGCAAGGCCATCGGCGAAGCGTGCGCCATCGTCGGTCATTTGAACGGCTCGCTCGATCACGAAGCCGGCGGCGAGATCGCAGGTAACCTGTCGGCACTGTACGACTACGTCATGCAGCGCCTGACCGCAGCCAATCTGCATAACGACGAAACTGCGTTGACCGAAGCGCTGGAACTGCTCAGCGAAATCGACTCGGCGTGGAACTCCATTCCCCTCGAACAACGCGGCCTTTCTGCCGTCTCGTGAGTCCAGCCATGCATAGCGCGCAAAGCCTTCAAGCCGAAATCGCCGATATCCGCCTCGCCATGGCGCAGGAGGAGTTCGAGGTGATGCCGTTCCTGTTGGACAGCCACGATCTGCACCTGCGCGAATACGCGCAGCATGTGGACCTGAGCCAGGACCGCGACGCGCTGCAGACCTTGCACACCATGCAGCAGGACTTGATGCGGATGATGCTCGAGCGTCGCCGCAAGCTGCTGGATCTGATCCGCGCACAGCGCACCTCGTCGACGGCCAGCCGCGCCTACGCTCGGGTCGGACGGATCTGATGAGTACGCTCGGCCCACTCGCGCCATCGGCCGATGCCGCGCTGTTCGCCGACACGCTCAGCTGCGAATTGCGTCTGCCGGCCGGCTTCCGCGCCGGGAGCGATGCCGGCTCGCACAGCGCCGCAGAAACCCTGCTGCGCAGCCTGGGCCAGGTGGAAGACCTGCGCAGCGAAGAAACCAGCGAAGACCGCGGCGACCTGCCGCTGCTGGTGCAGCGCATGGATGCCAAACTCGACCTGATGCTGGCCTTGATCGGCCGCCTGGTGCGGCAAGCCGACACCGGCCTGATCCAGGGCACGGTGCGCTGGTCGGTCCGAGGGATCCGCCTGAGTTGCGCAAGCAGCCAGCCGCCAGGCACGGTTGGCAGCGTTTGCCTGCAGCCGTCCGACTGGCTTCCTGAACTGGTACAGCTGCCCGCAGAGGTGCTGGCAACTGCCCACGATGGCCACGATCACTGGCTGTGGCTGCGGTTTGCGCCGCTCTCGCCCGGCCTGCAGGACGCACTGGAACGCCATCTGTTCCGTCTGCATCGCCGTCAGATCGCCGACGCCCGCCGCCAGCGCTGACGCCGCCTGTTGGCGCCAGGCGCCGGGTCGGCTAAGGTGCCCTTTACTGAAAAAAGGTCTCTTCTGCGCCGTGCGAGTCATCATCGTCGACGATCACACCCTTGTACGTGCCGGCCTGTCCAGGCTGCTGCAAACCTTCGCCGGCATCGATGTCGTTGGCGAGGCCAGCAATGCGCAACAAGCCCTGGATATGACATCCCTGCACCGACCCGATCTGGTGTTGATGGACCTGTCCCTGCCCGGCCGTAGCGGCCTGGATGCCATGACCGATGTGTTGCGCGCCGCGCCGCGTACCCATGTGGTGATGATGTCGATGCACGACGACCCGGTGCATGTGCGCGACGCGCTGGATCGCGGCGCGGTCGGTTTCGTGGTCAAAGATGCCGCGCCGCTCGAACTGGAACTGGCGCTGCGTGCTGCAGCCGCCGGCCAGGTGTTTTTGAGCCCGCAGATTTCTTCCAAGATGATCGCGCCGATGCTGGGCCGCGAAAAGCCGGTCGGCATTGCCGCGCTGTCCCCGCGGCAACGCGAGATCCTGCGCGAGATCGGCCGCGGCCAGAGCAACAAGGAAATCGCCGCCGACCTGGGCATCAGCGTCAAGACGGTGGAGACGCATCGTGCGCGCATGATGGAGTCGCTCGGTTGCCGGCGCGCCAACGATCTGGTGCTGCTGGCCGCCAAACATCACAACGAGCTGGTCTGAGGCGTTACGCTCGACTGCGAGCGTCTGGCGGCCGTTGGAGGCCAAAACAGTGACGGGATTCCGGCGGGCATGCTTGAGTCCGCCTGTAGTGTCAGGAAGTTCCTGACACACTGTCAGGAATATCATGAGTCACCTCACACCACTCCCTGATTAGAAACCCGTCGCGTTGTCCTGCAAGATGCGTTCCATCGCCGCTACATGCGGCGCCCTTACGGAAGCGCTTCGATGAAGACGACCATTTCCGCCCAGCTTGGCCAGCAACTGCACCTGACCCCGCAGTTGTTGCAGTCGATCCGTCTGTTGCAATTGGACGGCATGCAGCTGGAACTGGAAATCCGTCGCGCGCTGGAAACCAATCCGCTGCTGGAGCTGGAAGAACTGGCCGACAGCAACGACGACGTCGCGACCAGCGATGATGGCGCCTCCGATATCGCCGCCTTCGACGAGCTGCCCGAGAGCACGATGTGGGACGTGCAGAGCAGCAGCTGGAACGATGGCGACGACGACCGCATGCAGCGCGTTGCCGCTGGCGAATCCACCGACCCGCATGTGCGCATCCTGCGCGAACTGGCGCTGGACCTGGATGAGGCCGCATTGGCGGCCGCCGCGTTCTGGTTGGAGCAGACCGACGACGCCGGCTATCTGAGCGAAGCGTTGGCGACCCTGCAGCAGCTCGGCGCCACTCGCTTGGGTATGACCGTGCAGGAAGTCGAAGCGATCCGTCAGCGCCTGCTGCACGGCGACCCGGCCGGCCTAGCCGCCTGCGATCTGCGCGAGTGTCTGCAGGCCCAGCTGAGCGCCCTGCCCGGCCGCGTGCCTGCACGCCATCTGGCTGCGCGCATCTTGTCCGGCGATCTGGAATTGCTGGCCAGCCACGACTACGCATTGCTGGCACGCGCGCACGACGCCGAGCTCGACGACGCCCGCGAAGCGGTGCGCCTGATTCTCTCGCTGCAACCGCGCCCGGGCGACGACCTGCTGCAGGAAAGCAACGTCAGCGTGATTCCCGATGTGCTCGCCTGGCATGCCGATGGCAGCTGGCGCGTGGCATTGAACCCGGCCACCACGCATCGCGTGAGTATCAATCCCGTGCACGAGCGCGCACTGGCCGAGGCCGGCGACGCTGCACAACCGCTGCGCGACATGCTGCAAGAGGCGCGCTGGCTGACCCGCGGTCTGTCGATGCGCTACGAGACCCTGCTGCGTGCCACACGTGCCATCGTCGAGCGTCAGGCTGCGTTTCTGGTGCGTGGCGAAGAAGCCATGGCACCGCTGACGCTGAAGGAAATCGCCGATGAGATCGGCATGCACGAATCGACGATTTCGCGCATTACCACCGGTAAATACATCCAGACCCCGCGCGGAACCTTCGAGCTCAAGCATTTCTTTGCCGTGCGTCTGGAAGGCGCCAGCGTCTCCGGCCAGGCAGTCAAGGCGATGGTGCGCAGACTGATCGAAAGCGAACCGGCCGGCCGGCCGCTGGCCGACGAAGCCATCGCCGGGCTGTTGTCGCGTCAGGGCGTTAACATTGCCCGTCGCACTGTGGCCAAGTACCGCGAACAACTCGACATCGCCCCGGCACGCGAGCGCCGCCGCATCAACAAACCGCTGCTTGCCCGGGCAGGATAAGGATTACTATGAGCAAACTCACCGTGCTGCTGGTCGACGACCACGAGGGCTTCATCAACGCTGCGATGCGTCATTTTCGCAAAGTGGAGTGGCTCAATATCGTGGGCAGTGCCGCCAATGGGCTGGAAGCGATCGAGCGCTCTGAGTCGCTGCGCCCCAATGTCGTGTTGATGGACCTGGCCATGCCTGAGATGGGCGGGTTGCAGGCGACCCGTCTGATCAAGACGCAGGACGATCCGCCGTATATTGTCATCGCGAGCCACTTCGACGATGCAGAGCATCGTGAACATGCTCTTCGCGCGGGTGCTGACAATTTTGTTAGCAAGCTGTCCTATATCCAGGAAGTCATGCCAATCCTGGAGGGCCTGACGGAAGGAGCCAGGAATGAGTGAGTCCCGCATTCTGTTGATCGACAGCGATGCCGTGCGCGCCGAGCGCACAGTGTCGCTGCTCGAGTTCATGGACTTCAATCCACGCTGGGTCACCGACGGCGCCGACATCAATCCTGGCCGCCATCGCCATGACGAGTGGATGGCGGTGATGGTCGGCTCGGCGCAGGATGCCGCACAGGCCGACAAGTTCTTCGACTGGCTGGCCGATGCCAAGCTGCCGCCACCGGTATTGTTGATGGAAGGCAGCCCTAGCGCGTTTGCGCAGACGCACGGGCTGCACGAAGCCAACGTCTGGACGCTGGACACGCCGCTGCGCCACGCGCAGCTGGAAGCCTTGTTGCGCCGTGCCAGCCTCAAGCGGCTGGATGCCGAGCATCAGGCCGGCGTGCAACAGGACACCGGCCCGACCGGCAACAGCGAGGCGGTGACCCGTCTGCGCCGCTTGATCGACCAGGTGGCGGCGTTCGACACCACCGTGCTGGTGCTGGGCGAATCGGGCACCGGCAAAGAGGTCGTCGCTCGCGCCATCCACCAGCACTCGCCACGGCGCGATGGGCCGTTTGTGGCGATCAACTGCGGCGCGATTCCGCCGGACCTGTTGGAAAGCGAACTGTTCGGCCACGAAAAAGGCGCCTTTACCGGCGCCCTGAGCACCCGCAAGGGCCGCTTCGAAATGGCCGAGGGCGGCACGCTGCTGCTCGATGAAATCGGCGACATGAGCCTGCCGATGCAGGTGAAGCTGCTGCGCGTGCTGCAGGAGCGCAGCTTCGAGCGCGTGGGCGGTGGCCAGACCATCCGCTGCAACGTGCGGGTGATCGCCGCCACCCACCGCAATCTGGAAACGCGCATCAGCGATGGCCAGTTCCGCGAGGACCTGTTCTATCGCCTCAACGTGTTTCCGATCGAAATGCCGGCGCTGCGCGAACGCGTCGACGACCTGGCCATTCTGGTGCAGACCATCGCCGGGCAACTGGCGCGCACCGGGCGCGGCGAAGTGCGCTTTGCCGACGAAGCCTTGCAGGCGCTGCGCAGCTACGACTGGCCGGGCAACGTACGCGAGCTGACCAATCTAGTGGAGCGCCTTGCGGTGTTGCACCCGGGCGGTCTGGTGCGCGTGCAGGATCTGCCGGCACGCTATCGCGGCGATTTTGCCGCAGCCACCGCGCTCGAACTTCCGCCAGAGCCGGCGTTGGTTGCTGCACCCGCAGAGGTCAGCACCTTGCCCAGCAATGTGGTGACGCTGCAGCCCAAATCGGCCACCACCGAACCGGCCACCGCGTCCAGCCTGCCCGACGATGGCATCGACCTGCGTGGTCACATGGCAAACATCGAGCTGGCGCTGATCAACGAAGCGTTGGAACGCACCCAGGGCGTGGTGGCGCATGCGGCCCAACTGCTCGGCCTGCGCCGCACCACGCTGGTGGAAAAGCTGCGCAAGTACGGCATCGATCGCGAGCAAACCGAGCTGGCGAACTAGGACCAGCGCGCCGGCCACGTTTGCTGGCACAGCGCTTGCTTCAGCAGGATCACTCCGTTCGCAGTCATCGGCTGCGAACGGAATCGACATCGACGTGCCGACTCCACTTGCCGAGTGTTTGATGACCATACCCGTCACCAGTCCGCTGCTGCCGCCGCTGGAAGAATTTCTGCCCTATCTGGAGCAGATCTGGACCAGCCGCATCCTCAGCAACGGTGGCGAGATGCATCGGGCACTCGAGCGCGCACTGTGCGACTACCTCGGCGTTTCGCATCTGGCGTTGCTGACCAACGGCACCACTGCGCTGATCACCGCATTGCAGGCACTGCGTATCACCGGTGAAGTGATCACCACGCCCTACTCGTTCGTGGCCACCGCGCATTCGCTGTTGTGGAAGAGCATCACCCCGGTGTTTGTAGACATCGACCCGGTGACGCTCAACATGGATCCGTCCAAGATCGAAGCGGCCATCACGCCGCAGACCACCGCCATCATGCCGGTGCATTGTTACGGCACGACCTGCGACACCGCTGCCATCACGCGCATCGCCGATATCTACAACCTCAAGGTGATCTACGACGCGGCGCATGCCTTTGGCGTGCGCGATGCCGGCGGCTCGATCCTGCGCCATGGCGACCTGAGCGTGTTGAGCTTTCATGCCACCAAGGTGTTCAACACCTTCGAGGGCGGCGCCATCGTCTGCCCCGATGAAAAGACCTACCAACGCATCGGGCACTTGAAGAATTTCGGCTTCGTCGACGAAACCACGGTGGTGGCGCCGGGCATCAACGGCAAGATGAATGAGATCAGCGCGGCGTTCGGCCTGCTGCAACTCAAGCACATCGATCACGCCATCGCGCAGCGCCGCGCCATCGATGCGCAGTATCGGCAGCGACTGAGCGACATTCGCGGCATCCGCTGTGTTGCGCGCCCCGATCACGCCACTGCCAACTACGCATATTTTCCGATTCTGGTGCAGGACGACTACCCGCTGGCACGCGATGCGCTATACCAATTGATGCGCGAGCACGGCATTCTTGTACGACGTTATTTCTATCCGTTGATCAGCGATTTCCCGATGTATCGCGCCCTGCCCTCATCCGCACCGGCATGGCTGCCGGTGGCCCGTTCGGTGGCGGCGCAGGTGTTGTGCCTGCCGATCTTTCCTGGCCTGACCAGCGAACAGGTCGATACCATTGCCGACCTGATCGCCGGCCAACAGGCAACATGACGGCACCCCGCTCCACGTTATTTTTCAGCCCACCGCATCTTCAACAGGCAACCAGGCGAGATCGCATGACCCAGGCAACGTTTATCGAGAACTTCCTCTCCGCCACCGACTTTCAGGAGCCGGTCGAGGTCACCACCGACACCGTGCTGCTCGAACTCCCGGAATGGGATTCGCTGGCCGCGCTGGGTGTGATCGTGATGTTCGATATGGAATACGGCAAGACCATCACCGGCGAAGACCTGACCACGGCCATCACTGTCGGCGATCTCTACAAACTGACCGAGGCGTAAGCACCATGCCGACCTCCACGCTGCACAACGTTCGCTTTGCCGGCATGGCGACATGCGTGCCGAAGCGGGTGGTGTCCAATCTCACCGATTGCCGGCCGCAGATCCGCTCCGAGCGCGAACGCCTGGTGCGCAACATTGGCATCGAGACGCGCCGCATGGCATCGGAATGGCAGTGTTTTTCCGACCTGGCCTTCGATGCGACCGAAGTGCTGCTGGAAAGACTGCAGTGGAAGCGCGAGGAGATCGATGCACTGATCGTGGTGACCCAATCGCCGGATTATCCGATTCCGGCCACCGCGATCATCCTGCAGGACCGGCTGGGGCTGTCGCACGCCACGGTCGCCTTCGACGTCAATCTGGGCTGTTCGGCCTACCCGTTCGGCATCAACCTGCTCGGCTCGATGATCGCCGCAGGCGGCGTCAAGAAGGGCCTGCTGCTGGTCGGTGACCGCAGCGCCAATCTGGAAGACCCGATCTTCTCCGATTCCGGCACCGCCACCGCGCTGGAATTCAGCACCGATGCGCCGCCGATGCATTTTGACCTCAACAGCGATGGCAGTGGCTACAAGGCGATCATCCTGCCGGTGGGCGGTCACCGCGAACCGGTCGGCATCCAGCACTTGGTGCCGTATCGCGACGAGGCGGATGGTGCCTGGAAACGTGGTGTGGACCTGATCCTGGACGGCGTGGCAGTGCTGAGCTTCTCCACCCAGCGCATCCCGCCAGCAGTGCAGAAACTGCTCGATTACACCGGCGTGGCCAAAGAGGACATCGACTACTTCGTGTTCCACCAGGCCAACCGCATGATCAACGAAACCATCCGCAAGAAGCTCGGTCTACCGGTGGAAAAAGTTCCCTCCACGCTGCGCGACTTCGGAAACACCAGCGGCGCTTCGCTGCCGGTGACCATGACCGCGCGTATCAACAAGGAACTGGAATCCGGCCGCAAGCGCGTGCTGCTATGCGGCTTCGGCATCGGGCTGTCGTGGGGCACCTGCCTGGTGGATCTCGAGGGCGCGGTGTTTCCTGATTTGATCGAGTCATGACGGCCACACCTGCAGCAACCACCGATGCGTTCGGGCTGCAAAACAAGACCGTTCTGGTGACCGGCGCGTCGTCGGGCATTGGCGCTGCGGTCGCTACGTTGTGCGCGCGTCTGGGTGCGAGCGTGGTGCTCACCGGGCGCGATATCGCGCGACTGGATGCGGTTGCCGTCGCGTTGCAGGGCAGCGGGCATGCGGTAGTGGCCGGCGATCTGACCGAAGAAGACACCCGTATACGTCTGCTCAAAGCTGCAGAGCGGTATCACGGGCTGGTTTCCTGCGCAGGCATCGCGGCGTTGGTGCCATTCCGCATGGCCGCAGAAAAGCATCTGCAACAGATGCTGTCGGTGAACTATCTGGCACCGATCGCGCTGACGCAGCAGTTGCTGGTCAAGCGCCGCCTGAGTGAAGGCGCATCGCTGGTCTATATCTCGGCATTGTCCGCACGCGCGGCGCCTCAGGCCGCCGCCGGCTACGCAGCATCCAAGGCAGCGCTGGAAGCTGCGGTCCGCACGCTGGCGCTCGAACAGGCCAAACACGGCATCCGCGCCAACTGCATCGCGCCAGGCTACGTGGACACGCCCATGCTGAAGAAATTGGGCACCGCAGCAGACCTGGACGACAAGATCGGGCTGACGCCGCTGGGGCGCATCGACCCGGATGACATCGCCAAAGGCGCGGTGTATCTGCTGTCGGCGGCCAGCCGCTGGATTACCCGCAGCACTTTGACCATCGATGGCGGGATTTCCCTGCCCATCCGCCTATGAGCATCGACACCACCATGGCAGCAGAAGATCCCGTTTCCGCGCTGCTGCGCGACATGTATGGCCTGCACGGCAAGGCCGTACTGGTGACCGGCGCATCCAAAGGCATCGGCGAAGCGGTCGCACGCGCATGCGCCGCCGCAGGGGCACGCCTGATCGTCACCGGGCGCGATGCGGAGCGTCTGCAAACCACGCTGGCATCGCTGCACGGCGACGGCCATCGCATGTTTGCTGGCGACCTGAGCGATGCGGCTATCGTGCAACAGCTCGCTGCCGATTGCGGGCCCGTCGACGGTGTGGTGCACAGCGCCGGCATTCGCGGGCTGTCGCCGATGAAGCTGGTCAGCGAAAAATTCCTGCGCGAGGTCATGGACATCAACTATCTGGCGCCGGTGATGCTGACCCGCCACCTGTTGGCGCGGCAATCGCTGAAGCCTGGAGGTTCGGTGATCTTCCTTTCATCCATCGCCGCACTCACCGGCACGGTGGGTGTGGGCCCCTACGCCGGCTCCAAGGCTGCACTGGTCGGCACGCTACGGCCGTTGGCGCTGGAGCTGGCGCGCCGCAAGATCCGCGCGAACGCGCTCTGCCCCGGCCTGGTCGAGACCTCGTTGATTAACGAGGACAAGGCCTGGTTCGAAGAAAGCCGCAAGCGCTATCCGCTGGGCATCGGACAGCCCGACGACGTGGCGCTGGCCTGTCTGTATTTCCTTTCCGATGCCAGCAGCAAGGTGACCGGACAGGCCTTCAGCATGGATGGAGGCGTGGAATTCGCATGACCGCCGATACACCTGCCCCGCCCTACCACCTGCTGATCGTCAACGCCGGTGGCTTTGGGCGGGATATCGCATCGCTGGCGTATCACGAAGATCCAGCCTATGGGGTGGAGTGGGACATCAAGGGATTTCTGGATAACCGCACGCATCTGCATGGCACATCGCGTTGGCCGATCGTAGGAGACCCCTCCACCTATCACCCCGTCGAAGGCGATATCTTCATCTGCGCGATCGGAGACCCTGTAGCGCGGCGGCGCTATTCCCGTGCGCTGATCGACAAGGGGGCCGACTTCATCGTGTTTCATCCGCCGCCGTCGCGCGAGGCCGCTGCCGGCTACATCGGGCGCGGAGGCGTGTTCGATTCGCGCGTTTCCATTGGGTCGGGTAGCCGGCTCGGCGAGTTCGTTACCGTACTCTCCACGTCCATCATCGCGCACGAGGTCAGTATCGGCGATTACGTGCAGATCGGCAGTTTCGTTTTCATCGGCGGCGGCGCGGTGGTTGGCAACGAAGTGACGATTCACCCGCACGCCACCATCCTGCCCGGCATCCGCATCGGCGATGGTGCAGTGGTCGGCGCCGGTGCGGTCGTGGTCAAGGACGTGCCGGCGGGCGCCAGCGTGTTCGGCAACCCGGCCCGGGTCATCTATTACAAGGATGCGTGAGGAAGCCCCGCCGATGCGATCGCGAATGCACCCCAGCTACTACCTGTCCACGGACATCTTCGCCCGCGAACAACGCAAGATCTTCCGCAAGGCCTGGCTGTTTGCCGGCCTGAAGACGCTGCTGCCCGACAATAACTGCTTCATCACCCGCAGGCTCGCCGGCATTCCGGTGCTGATCCAGAACTTCCAGGGCCGCCTGCGTGCGTTCGAGAACGTCTGCCTGCACCGCAGTGCGCTGCTGCAGACCGCTGCGGTGGGAAAGCGCCCGCTGGTCTGTCCCTACCATGCATGGAAGTACGACGCCGACGGCCGGGTCGAGAACATCCCCGAATGCGATGCACTTTATGGCTTCGGCGATGAGGAACGGCACGGCCTGAAGCTGCGCGAGTTCGCGCTGCGCGAGGTGGGCAACCTGCTATTCGTCAACCTCGATCCCGACCCGATGCCGATCGAGGAGCAGTTTTCGGCAGACTTCATCGCCTTGCTGGAAAGCAGTTCCAATGCCTATGACACCGAGGTCATGGTGACCACATGGCATGGCCGATACAACTGGAAACTCGCTTACGAAAATCTTCGGGATGCCAATCACCCGCGCTTCGTCCACCCCAGGACACTGGCCAAAAGCGTTAGCTTCGTTCCGCAGGTAAACGAGGAACAAGCCAATGAGTCCATGGGAGCCTTGCAGGACACATCGCCCGCAGCCTTGCGGTGCGAAATGCGTCGCTTCAGCTTCGGTGGTGCTGAAGCGCCCATCCCCAAGCTTCAGCACTTCGGCTGGCACGAGAAAGTGGAACGCTGGGGCAAGCAGGACGCCTACTTCAACTGGCTGGCCTTCCCGAACTTGCATATCGCCAGTCCCAACGGCGGTTATTCCTTCACGCTGGAACACCACATTCCCGTCGCACCGGACCGGACCGACCTGGAAATCTATTGGTTTAGCGCACGCAGGAAACAGCCTTACGTTTCTTCCAGCCAAGTGCTACTGGCACAGATGCACGGCAGCAAGGTGGTGGTGGGTGAAGACGTGGAGATCATGGAACGGGTGCAGGCGGCATTGCACACCGACGCGCCGCTACCCACCCAGGGAGCCTATGAATCCATGAATCGCCTGGTCGAACGCTGGTACACGCTGCTGATGGAGACCGAACATGAAATCTAGGTGGATCATCGGTAGCAGCGCATATCTCGACCTGGCCTTTCACGCCTGGAAGCAGGCGCGTCAGGACGAGACGGTCATCAGGATCGATGTGCCACAAGACGCGGAACACGAATTCGATCTTGGCGTGCTGGATGGACTGACTCCGAGCGACGGGGCCATGTTCGTGGCGTTCGACGAACGCTTCGGCAACTTCAAGCGCCTAGAACTGATGCAGGCGGCGATGGAACGTGGCTTCAAGCTGGAGCCCTTCATCCATGTCAGCGCAGCCATCGGCGCTGACACGGTCATCGGGCTCAACGCATTCGTGGGTGCCAATGCTGTCGTAGGCCACGGGTGCAGGATCGACTACAACACCGTCATCCATGCCGGCGCGCATCTCGGACCGGCATGCCGCGTCAAATCTTCATGCTGGATAGAGAATGGTGTGCAAATCGGCGCGGGCGTCGAGATCGGCGGCAACAGCATCCTGCGCACCGGAGCCATCGTGAGTGGGGGCGTCAAGGTGGGACGAAGCTGCGAACTCGGTTGGCCGCGTGCCTACCGCGAGGACGTGCCTGCCAAGACCTATTTCGACGTCCGCTACGACGCCCCCATTCATACCTACGAGAGATGACGTTCATGAACGCAAGAAATGAGCAGCTTCGCCAACGGATTCTCCGTATTGCGGAGCAGGAGCGCCCTGCACTCGAGGATGTCATTGCGCGCCTGCCCGCGATTGCCAACCGTCCTGTATTCCTCGTCGCTCCCGAGTCCTATGCAGGCATGGTGCATGGTCCCAGGGTCGTTGCCCACCTGCGCCATGTCGTTGCCGCAATCGATGACCAAAGCATCCACCTGGACCGTATTCACCGCGCGCCGCGATGGAGCAGTCAGGAGTTTCTTGCCAAGGCGGGGCAGTATGCCGATGCGATCGCTATCGATTTCTCTTGCAGCCCGCGTGGACGGGCGTTTGCAACCGACCTCTGCACCAGTGCGGGTATTGAGCAACTGAGCGTTGCGCCTTCCCTGGATCCGCTGATCCCACGCTTTGAGCAGCGCCCCCTCTTTCTGCTCCATCCGCGCTCGGGCATTGGCAACATTTATGGTCCAAAGATCGTCCAGCACTCCAGCCATGTCATCGCCGCCATTGATGACCAGCCAAGCGACAGCGACACCGTTCATGGGGTGCCGCGCTGGAGTTCGCGCCAGTTCATCGAACAAGCGGCCCAGCACTCCCAGGCATTGGCCATCGATTTTTCCTACAGCCCGGGAGAATCCGGCCTGGCACGCAAGCTCTGCGAACAAGCAGGCATTGAAAGGGTAGATGCCTGCATGGCCGTTGCTCACTGTGGGCTGCTCGCCGTATATGAGCCTGCCCAGGTATACCGTCAGCGGACGCTTCTACGCCTGGAGGAATTTCTGCGTTTCGCGGATCGACTTGACGACGATTTCAGCGTTTTTACGCTCTACAGCAACCTGTTGTTCCGCCTGACCTACGATTCCAGCCTCCTGCTTGACTGCTGGGCTACGCCGATCAACGAGTACTTTTCAGAATTCGCCGATAGCAGTACCTTCCAGCTGGGGCAGCGTGAACATTTCTGCGATGGCGGAGCCTTCCAGGGCCCCATCGTCCACAGGTTTCTAGAAGCATCCCGCTATCGCTACGAAAGCATCACCGCCTTTGAACCGGATAGCATCAACTTTCAGAAACTGGAGGGCATCGCCAGAGCCCTCCCCCTTCCCCCGCATAACTTCAAGGCCATAAAAAAAGCCATCTCCAACGAACAGACGACGCTGCGCTTCGAGGAGACCGGCACGGTTTCCAGCCATGTTTCGCCGGATGGCGGTATCTCCGTGGCTACTACACGCCTGGACGACGAATTGGAAAAGCTGACGCTACTGAAGTTGGACATCGAAGGGTTTGAAGCCAGGGCACTTGAAGGCGCATCTCACCTCATCCGTACCCAGCGCCCCCGTATGGCTATTTGCGTGTACCACTACGCCCAGGATCTACTGGATATAGTGGGGCAACTGGACAAACTGGTGGATGGCTATCACTTCCGTCTACGCCAGCACTCTCCCGGCCACTACTACGACCTCGTTTTGTATGCATCGCCCGTCGCAGGTGCCGCACCGCCACCTTGGGCGGAGTAAGCCGGAGGAAATTCGCGAATTGGAGAGATAGAGCGACGACTGCCCCCGAACGCGGGGTGCTTAGAAAAAAATCGTCGCGATGCGCGCAACCCGCTTTTTCCGAAGATGACCGCCCACGCGGCACCTGTCAGGCGCCCAGCGCCATGTCGCCGACTCGATCGCGACATGGCGCGGGATGATCGCCATCGCAATCGGCGCGAAGCTGCTCGACGAAGAACAACAACTCTCCGAATTCAATGACACAGTAAGACTAGCAAAGAACACAAGGAAGCCCTGTCATGGCGTTAGCAGTCGGCTCGATCGAGCGAGCCACCATCAAATATCCAGGACTGAATCCGCGCACCACCAAGTTGATCGGCTGGGGTGCTGGACAGTTTTTCCGCGATTTCTATCCAGCCATCGCTCAGCAGTTGAACTTGCAGTACACCATCTGCCCACGGTCGGAGAATCAGGGCAAAACTGTCCATGGCCTGCCGGTCAGATCACCTTCGGCGCTGGAGGACGAATCGGTCGATGATGTGCTGATCGTCATCTTCTCCAATCACGCGGCAGAGGTGATGAACCAGATTGCAAAGGCACACGGCCATTTCCGCACGGTACGTGCCGTCGATTACGACCAGGGCAGCATTGCACTACTGCAAGAGCTGCAGGATTTCTCACGCTTGTTGCCCGAGCTGCAACTGTCGCGCCAACTGACTAAGGCGGATACCGGCATCTTCGTGCAGGGGCTCGCGTTCGACTTTACGCCCTTGGTGCTGGCCTGGAATCGCCTGCATTTCCCCTGGGCGTATCAGTGCATGGTGACCTGGGACCACCAACCAAGCGCGCTGCTGGACCGCTGCAGGCCCTGGCTGGATAAGCTGATTCTGGTGCCTCAACCGGACAACCTGGGTCTGAATTACCGCAATGCGGTGCTGCGCTCAGCACGCCTGGGCGTGGAGCATCTGGCTGAGCAAGGTATCGAGTTTGCGGTGCGTTGCCGTAGCGACAATGTGCTGACCGGCTCAACCCACGACGCCATCAATGTCCATTTTAGAGGCAAACGCAATCAAGGAAAGATCGCAATTTCTTTATCGGGAGGGTGTCGAAACATCCCGTTCCTTTTCACCGAGAAAGCCATGCTTGGTAGGACACAGGACATGCTGGCATTGTGGTCGATGCCAGAGGATCCGCGACCGGCAAATTATGCGGACGACGAATTTTCTCCAACGAACGAACTTGCGCCAAATCGGCATTTTCAAGAACTCAGCCAATACGCCTTCGAATCGTCGTTGTGGAAGGACTATGCACGCCGGCTTGGATTCCCGGCCGAAACTCTGGTCGATGGCTACCGTTTTGCAAAGTCAAGTCTGCTGGCGCTGGAGCCGCATCTGAACTGGTCGTCGTTGAAGTTCGTCCCGTTGTTCAATGTGGCGCGCGACAACAGCTACGGTTTCTCGATGGACTTGTGGAACCGGCTGTTCACCGACAGCGATGCTGTGCTGGAGGCTGCCGAGGCAGTCAGCAGGCTGGATCTCAACTCCACCGATTTTTGGCAAGGCAGAGTCGGCTGAGTCGCCCTCGCCACTCAATGCCATCGGTTGCCAGGAGACTTCTATGACTTACGCCATCATCATCCCCGCGCGACGTGATTCCTCACGCCTGCCCGGAAAACCGCTGATCGAGTTGGGCGGCGTGCCCATGATCGTGCGCACCTATCAACAGTGCGCCAAGGCGGCGCCGGCCGAGCACATTCTGGTCGCCACCGACTGCGATGTGATTCAACGTACCTGCGAGCAGGCCGGCATCCGCACCTTGATGACCTCCAGCGGCTGCCTGACCGGCACCGATCGTGTAGCCGAAGTCGCACAACAGCTCGACGTGGACACCTATATCAATGTGCAGGGTGACGATCCGCTATTCAATCCGCAGGACGTACGCTTGCTGATCGACGCTGCGGCAGGGGCGCCGAGTGATGTGATCAACGGTTACTGCCAGGTCGCCAACATCGACGAATTCCATAATCCGAGCGTGCCCAAGGTGGTCGTTCGCCCGGATGGGCGTCTGCTGTACATGTCGCGTGCGGCGATCCCGATCACCAAGCAAGGCGAGTTCCGGCGTGCCTGGCGTCAGGTGTGTGCGTATGCGTTTCCCAAGCAGGCTTTGCAGGCATTTGCATCGGTATCTTGCAAGACCACGTTGGAAGAAATCGAGGACATCGAGATCCTGCGTTTTCTGGAACTTGGCTTTGAAGTGCGTATGGTGCAGATGAGCAACCAATCGATCGCGGTGGATACGCCGGCTGATGTAGTGCGGGTGGAAGCAGCACTACGCATGATGCAGCTCGGTGAGCAGAACGCGTCATGACACAGGATAAGACGTCCCACACGCAGCCCGGCATGCATTCGCCCATCTGCGGAACTTCCGATCTCAGAAACGAAGCGCATGCCCAGGCGTATTCGCCACGCCGCTTCTTCGATCAGTTACTGAAGACCGACGCTCCGGTAGTGCTGGACGTGGGCGCGCATCGCGGCGAGTCGATCCAGCACTTCAAGTCGATCTATCCGGTTTGCCAGCTGTATTCGTTCGAACCGGACCCGCAGAATTTTGCCGAACTGGAAAAAGTGGCTGCGCAGTTCGGCACAACCACCATGTGCGTTGCACTGGGCGAGAAGGAAGAAGTCGGTCACTACTACCGGCAGAGCATCTCGCACCTGGGCGGATTGCTGCCGATCAATGCGGATTCTACCGACTCGCTTGGCTATGCGCAGCAGGCGACGAACGAGGAAATTGCGGTCAGCAAGACCACCCTCGACAACGCCTGCGCCATGCTAGGGATCGCCCACGTACATATTCTCAAGATCGATGTGCAGGGGTTTGAGCGTCAGGTGCTGGAGGGCGCAACTGCGATACTGCAGCACACCGACTGCGCGGTTATCGAGATCGGGCTATACGACTTCTATGGCAAGACCACCAGCTTCGTTGACGTTGTCAACCTGATGCAAGCGGCCGGCTTTTCGTTGTGGGACATCGCCAAACTGTCGAAGAACCCCAAGAGCTTGCGCACTGATTGGATCGAAGTGGTTTATCGCAAGGACTCAGCATAGTCGCAAGATCTGCCGCAGCCATGAACGCAGCCGGAAACCTGCCAGGCGGTCTATGCCGACGTCGACTTGTGCAAGCATGCTAACGACCAGTCATTTAACGTCATGAGCCGGACTGTTGACGCGGCGAAAAATTCAACTTGCTAGCTTATCCTCTCCTGAGTAGTGTCATGGTTCGGCATGCGCGGCGTCCTTCGAAACGCCCCGTAAATCTCGATGGATATCATTCCATCGACTCATCTCTGAAGCGAGGCAACCATCATGGAAATCTCGGGCAAGACAACGATCGTTCCGGTAGGAACTCAATTCGCAAATGTTGGCGTTGCAGCGAACGTAGTCACGCAAATTGTCTCTCCCGCCACTAACCAGTATGGCCTCGTGATTCGCACATGCAGTCTGAGTGGCGCCTCATCCGCAATAGGCCTTGCCGTTTACGCAGATACATCGGCGCCATCCGGATATGGGGACGGAACCAAAAGGGTAATATTCCTCGGCGTTGCTCCTCCCTCGGACCATTTCCCATATCAGGTTTACCTACCCCCTGGCTATGGCATTTGGCTGGTAACGAGCGGAAACGGCAGTATCAACATCACTTATGACGTTTTGGATAGACTGCCCACCGGCCTTTGACTGCCCATCGGCCCGGACCTCGAATGCACTGTGCCCTCGACGTGTCCATCGTTGACATGTAAGAAAACTGCATCGCAGCACTCGGCAACCTTGCAACCTTGTCTAGCATCACCGCCCACCGGTCGAGGGTATTTCCATCGACGACGCCCGTGCGCGCGAGCGAGGCACGCACGGCGCGTCGATTTGGCGTTATTCGTTGCACTCCATCTGCAACACATGCGATGGACGTGATGAGTGCTGCCGAATTCCGGTGCCACGCCGCTGACCAGTCACCGCTGGCTTTTGTACGCCAAACTGCCCGTAACGAAGCGCACTGGTTATTTCAGGAGCAAGGACGGGAAGGCTGCCTACACGGTTCCATCGCAGCCACTGCTCCCGATGACAACGCATCATGCGTCGAACGGCATGCATATTGCATCGGTTCTCGGCCATTTCGATACTCGCCGCCTGCCGGCATGATCGGACAGGTTCGCGCCGGCACCGCGTCTAGCATCGGATAAATCTTGAACGATCAACTCGGACAACCGCCCGTGAGCTCTCCTGCCCTGGTTAGCATCGTCATGCCCACCTACAAGCCGCGCTATGTCGCGCAGGCGCTGGACAGCGTGCTGGCGCAGACCTACCCGGCGCTGGAGCTGGTTATCTGCGACGACAATGGCGATGGCGCCATCGAAGCGCTGTTGGCCCCCAGGCTGGCTGGCGCGCCGTTTCCGATCCGCTACTGTCGCAATGCATCCCGGCTCGGCGAGCTGGGCAGCACCATCAAGGGCATCGGCCTGGCGCAAGGCGACTACGTCAAGTTCCTGCACGACGACGACGTGCTGGAGCCGGACTGCGTCGCGCAGCTGGTCGGCGCAATGGAGCGCAACCCCGGCACCGCGCTGGCGTCCTCGCGCCGGCTGCGGATCGACGACGACGGCGCCACATTGCCCGACATCCTGTCCACCAGTTTCCCGTTTGGCGAGGACGTGCTGATCGACGGGCCGGAGCTGGTGTCGTTCCTGGCCGACCACGCCATCAACTTCATCGGCGAGCCGAGTTGCGTGCTTGCACGGCGCGCAGACCTGGTGGCGCTGGGCAATGAGCTAATGATGTTGAACGGCAAGGCCATCCACTGGGTTGGTGACCTGGCGATCTACGTCAAGCTGCTGCGTCACGGCAACCTGGCCTTGCTGTCCGGCCCGCTCACGCAGTTTCGCGTGTCCAGCGCGCAGTTCAGTCAGGCCGGCCGCGATCAGGTCGGGGTCGGCGACCAGGGCCACAAAGATCTGCGCCAGGGCATCCGCCAGTTGGGCTGGCGGCGCGAGACCGGCGACAATCGCCAGGTGCGTGTCGCCCCGCTCAGCCCGCACAAGGCGCGGGTATTCAAGTCGGTAGACCTGGTCAACGCGTTGATGCAGAGCGCCGGCATGGCCGAGCGGGTGTCGCCGGCCACTTGGCTGGGCGTGCGGCATCCGAGCGAGGTCCAACGCGCCTTGATCGATGCGCGCCTGCAGGCGCATGCGGGCGGCCCGCGGATTGCAGTGATGGTGGTCGACAGCGACGGCAATGCGGCAGCGGTGGCCGCAACCCAGGCCAGCCTGGCGGCGGTGGCGTGTTATCGGAACCAGCAAACCTGGGTGATCAGCAGCTCGCCGCAGCAAGCCGCCGAGCACGGCGAGCGCGGTGTGCTGATCGGTCAGGACGGGTTGGTGCCTACCCTCAATCGGACCATCGCCACGCAACAGTCCATCGACTGGGTGCTGCTGGTCCAGGCCGGCAGCCTGTTCACCGCCAGCGGCCTGCTGATGCTGGCGCTGGAGATGCTCGCGCTGCCGGACACGTGTCAGGCCATCTACGCCGATGAAGTGGTCGCGCTGGACGGCGGTCAGCTGGGGCTGGCGATGCGGCCGGCGCTGTATCTGGACATGTTGCTGAGTGCGCCGTCGACGATGTCGCGGCACTGGCTGTTCCGGCACCAAACGCTACTGGCCGATGGCGGCTTTGCAACAGAAACGAGCGATGCCTTCGAACTGGATTACCAGCTTGGGCTGGTCGAGCGTTATGGCCTGGCCTGCATCCAGCACATCGCCGAACCCTTGCTGGTGGCATCGGCCACCACGCGGCATGGCGACGAAGACGAGCAGCGCGCCATCAGCCGCCATCTTGCCGCGCGCGGGTACGTGGACGCGGTGGTGAGCAGCAACGGCCCCGGCCGGCACGCGGTGGATTACCGGCATGCACAGCAGCCGGTGGTCAGCATCCTGGTGCTGGTGGATGGACGTCTGGCGCAGGTGCAGCGCTGCCTGGAAAGCGTGCTCGCCAACACCGGCTACCCGCATTACGAGCTGCTGTTGCTGGATCGCGGCGACAGCGCCGAGCCGGGGCTGCGCGACTGGCTGGCGGGCATCGACAACCTCGGCCTGCAGCAAATCCGCGTGCTGCGCTTCGAAGGCGACCCCTCGCCCGAGGCGGCCTGCAATGCGGCGGCCGAGCAGGCACGTGGGGAGGTCTTGCTGTGGTTGGCGGCCGGCGCCGCAGCGATCAAGGCCGATTGGCTGGCGCAGTTGCTAAACCACGCCCTGCGTCCCGAGGTTGGCGCGGTGGCCGGCAAGCTGCTGCGCGGTGACGGCACCGTGCATCACGCCGGCTTGCTGCTGGGCCTGGGTGCACCGGCAGCACGCGCATTCGAAGGGGCCGCGTTCGACGAATCGGGCTATCTGCAGCGCCTGCAGCTGGATCAGAACTACAGCGCGCTCAGTGGCGAATGCCTGATGCTGCCGCGCCAGCTGTTCCTGGACGCCGGCGGCTTTGCGCAGGAGCCGGCATTGGCGCAATGGAGCGATGTCGATCTGTGCCTGCGCCTGCAGCAGGCCGGCTATCTCAATGTCTACGCCGCGCGCGCGCAGTTGTTGATCGACCCACCCGAAGCGGCGCCGGCCAGCGCTCTCGACGAAGAGGCGATGTACGCGCGTTGGCTGCCGATGATGGCCAACGACCCGGCCTACAACCCAGGCTTCTCGCTGGATCCCGGCGCCGGCTTCCAGCTGGCCGACCCGCGTGCCAGTTGGCGGCCTTTGCAGTCGTGGCGGCCGCTGCCGAGCGTGATCGCACTGCCGGCCGATATCGAAGGCTGCGGCCACTATCGGGTGATCCAGCCACTGCGCGCCTTGCGCGAAGCCGGCATGGTCGAAGGCGTGCTGTTCAACGGCTATCTGGAGATTAGCGAGCTGGCGCGCCAGGATCCCGACGTGGTGATCCTGCAACGTCAGGTCGGCGAGCCGCGACTGGAAGCGATGCGGCGCATGAAGGCGCTGTCGCGCGCGTTCAAGGTCTACGAGCTCGACGACTACCTGCCCAATCTGCCGCTGAAGAATGCCCACCGCGAGCACATGCCCAAGGACATCCTCAAGACCGTGCGGCGCGGGCTGGGCATGGTGGACCGCTTCGTGGTGTCCACTCCGGCGCTGGCCGAGGCCTTCGCCGGGTTGCACAGCGACATCCGCGTGGCTGAAAACCGTCTGCCGCCGCATTGGTGGGAGCAGCTGCCGGCACGGAGCGAACGTGAGGAACGCCAGGGCGGCAAGCCGCGTATCGGCTGGGCCGGCGGTGCAAGCCATACCGGCGACCTGGAGCTGATTGCCGACGTGGTGAAGGAGCTCGCCGATGAGGTCGAATGGGTGTTCATGGGCATGTACCCGTTCGCGCTGCGCCAGCACATCCATCAGTTCCAGCCCGGCGTGCCGATCGATCACTATCCCGCCGCGCTGGCCGCGCTGGACTTGGATCTGGCGCTGGCGCCGGTGGAGCAGAACCTGTTCAACGAGTGCAAGAGCAACCTGCGCCTGCTCGAATACGGTGCCTGCGGCTACCCGGTGATCGCCAGCGACGTGCGCTGCTACCAAGGCAACCTGCCGGTGACGCTGGTGAAAAACCGCTACCGCGACTGGATCGGTGCGATCCGGGAGCACCTGGCCGACCCGGCTGCGGCGCGCGCCAAGGGCACTGCGTTGCGCGAGGTGGTACGCCGCGACTGGATGTTGACCGGCAGCAATCTCGATCGCTGGCGTGAGGCGTGGTTGCCTGATTAGTTGCCCAGGGGCCGATGCACGCAGCACTGCTGAGACATCTTGGAAATCAAGCCACGTCGGCCCGATTCAACCAGCTCACAGCTACAGTGATGTCGAGTCACGGCGTCATTTAGCTGCAGTCAGACGAATGGACCAAAAGCCTGATCGGTCGAGGGCGAGGACACCGCACCAGGAAGTTGGTCGGTAGCCAAGTAAAAGGCGGGCCATCTCGCGAGTTGCATTGGCTTGCGAGTACGGGCCGCAACTACAGAGATCCAGCGCATCAGAAGCACGTCATGCATTGCTTACACCCTGCACACCGACCATCTCGGCTGGTCCTTGCCCGCTCACCGTCGCGGGACCTTACGCGGCATGGATGCCGCGTAAGAGCTTACAAGGACGTACTTGCAGCGTGTCCCGCGATGGTGAGCGGGCAAGGACCCTGCAGCCAAGCCGCAGATCAGTCGCTCTTCGCCAGACAGGCCCGCGCCTTGCCTAGACAAACCGGCTGAACAAACGCGCGCCCTGTCGACAAGGCCCGGCTAAAGAAGCACCCGACTCAACACTAGGTGCCCGCCTCGCTAGCGCAGAGAAAGTTGCACCCGCAGATCACACTCAGCCCAGCTACGGCAGTCCTCCCCGCCCCGGCGCCGGAATCCCGGCGCGGTTTCGGCACGCTGCTTGCATCGGTGTGGATGCCTCCCTGGCTGACCGCACCCATGAGCGACTCCGTTACCTCCATCCTCTCGCAGATCCGCAGCTACCAGACGCAGATGGGCCAAGGCCCGATGGGCGCGGTGGGCGATGCGGCGCGCGGCAACCAGATTCAGGGGCTGGCCGGCACGCAGGGAACACCGGCCACCCAGGCGCCGAGCTTCAGCGAGACCTTGCGCGGCGCCATCGGCGGCGTCAACGAGGCCCAGCAGAAGTCCGGCGCATTGGCCAAAGCATTCGAAATGGGCGACCCCAGTGCCGATCTGGCACGGGTCATGGTCGCCTCCCAGCAGTCCCAGGTGGCTTTCCGCGCCACCGTGGAAGTCCGCAACCGTCTCGTCCAGGCTTATCAGGACGTCATGAACATGCCGCTGTAAGGGTTGACGACACATGGCACTCGCGATTTCCAAAGAAAACATCAACCAGAACGCCGAGAAGGCCGGGCAATGGTTCGACCGTGTCCGCAGCCTGCAGATCACCCGCAAGCTGACCATGATGGCGATGATCGCCGTGGCGGTGGGGGCCGGTCTGGCGGTGTTCTACTGGTCGCAGAAACCCGGTTACCAGTCGCTGTACACCGGCCTGGACGACAAGGGCAATGCCGAAGCGGCCGACCTGCTGCGCACCGCGCAGATCCCGTACAAGATCGACCAGAACACCGGCGCCATCTCGGTGCCGCAGGACCGTCTGTACGACGCCCGCCTGAAACTGGCCGGCTCCGGCCTGACCGGTAAAGAGACCGGTGGCGGCTTCGAGCTGATGGAAAAAGACCCCGGCTTCGGCGTCAGCCAGTTCGTGGAAAACGCCCGCTACCAGCACGCCCTGGAAACCGAATTGTCGCGCACCATCGGCACCCTGCGCCCGGTGCGCGAGGCCCGCGTGCATCTGGCCATTCCCAAGCCCAGCGCCTTCACCCGCCAGCGCGACGTGGCCAGCGCCTCGGTGGTGCTGGAGCTGCGCGGCGGCCAGGGCCTGGAACGCAACCAGGTCGACGCCATCGTCAACCTGGTCGCCTCCAGCATCCCGGACATGACCCCCGAGCGCGTCACCGTGGTCGACCAGAGCGGCCGCATGCTCTCCATCGCCGACCCCAACAGCGACGCCGCCCAGCACGCCGCCCAGTTCGAACAGGTGCGCCGCCAGGAAAGCTCCTATAACCAGCGCATCCGCGAGCTGCTCGAGCCGATGACCGGCGCCGGCCGGGTCAACCCGGAAGTCAGCGTGGACATGGATTTCTCGGTGGTCGAAGAAGCCCGCGAGCTCTACAACGGCGAGCCGGCCAAGCTGCGCAGCGAGCAGATCAACGACACCAGCACCAGCGCCACCGGCCCGCAAGGTCCCCCGGGCGCCACCAGCAACAGCCCCGGCCAGCCGCCGACGCCGGCCGCCAACGCCACTGCCGGCGCACCGGGCACCCCGGCCGCTGCCAATGGCCAGGCCGCCGCGCCTGCCGCGCCGACCGAAAGTTCCAAGAGTGCCACCCGCAATTACGAATTGGACCGCACCTTGCAACACACCCGCCAGCCGGCCGGCCGCATCAAGCGGGTGTCGGTGGCGGTGCTGCTGGACAACGTCCCGCGCCCCGGTGCCAAGGGCAAGATCGTCGAGCAGCCGCTGACCGCCGCCGAGCTCACCCGCATCGAGGGCCTGGTCAAGCAGGCCGTGGGTTTCGACGCGGCACGTGGCGACACGGTGTCGGTGATGAATGCCCCGTTCGTGCGTGAAGCGGTGGCCGGCGAAGAGGGCCCGAAGTGGTGGGAAGACCCGCGCGTGCAGAACGGTCTGCGCCTGCTGGTCGGTGCGGTGGTGGTGCTGGCGCTGCTGTTCGGTGTGGTGCGCCCCACCCTGCGTCAGCTCACCGGCGTGACCGTGGTCAAGGACAAGCAAGGCAAGGGCGGCAAGGATGGCACTCCGCAGAGCGCGGATGTGCGGATGGTCGACGATGACGACCTGATGCCGCGCCTGGAAGAAGACACCGCCCAGCTCGGTCAGGACAAGAAAGTCCCGATCGCCCTGCCGGACGCCTACGAAGAACGCATGCGGGTCGCACGCGAAGCCGTCAAAGCCGATTCAAAACGTGTCGCACAAGTCGTAAAGGGATGGGTCGCCAGTGAAGCCTGAAACACCGCCGATGACCGGAGTACAGCGCGCCGCCGTGCTGTTGCTGTCGCTTGGGGAAAGCGACGCCGCCGAAGTGCTCAAGCATATGGACCCCAAGGAGGTGCAGAAGATCGGCATCGCCATGGCCACCATGACCGGCATCTCGCGCGACCAGGTCGAGCGGGTGATGGACGACTTCAACGGCGAACTAGCCGGCAAGACCTCGCTGGGTGTGGGCGCCGACGACTACATCCGCAACGTGCTGATCCAGGCGCTGGGCGCCGACAAGGCCGGTGGCCTGATCGACCGCATCCTGCTCGGCCGCAACACCACCGGCCTGGACACCCTGAAGTGGATGGACCCGCGCGCGGTCGCCGACCTGGTGCGCAACGAGCACCCGCAGATCATCGCCATCGTCATGGCACATCTGGACAGCGACCAGGCCGCTGAAGCGCTGAAGCTGCTGCCCGAGCGCACCCGCGCCGACGTGCTGCTGCGCATCGCAACGCTGGACGGCATTCCGCCGAATGCGCTGAGCGAGCTCAACGACATCATGGAGCGCCAATTTTCCGGCAACCAGAATCTCAAGTCGTCCAACGTGGGCGGCATCAAGGTGGCCGCCAATATCCTCAACTTCCTCGACACCGGCGCCGACCAGGGCGTGCTGGGCGAGATCGGCAAGATCGACGCCGACCTGGCCGGCAAGATCCAGGACCTGATGTTCGTGTTCGACAACCTGGTGGACCTGGACGACCGCGGCCTGCAGACGCTGCTGCGCGAAGTCTCCGGCGAGCGCCTGGGTCTGGCCCTGCGCGGCGCAGACACCAAGGTGCGCGAGAAGATCACCCGCAACATGTCCCAGCGCGCCGCCGAGATCCTGCTCGAAGACATGGAAGCGCGTGGCCCGGTACGCCTGGCCGACGTGGAAGCGGCGCAGAAGGAAATCCTCACCATTGTCCGCCGCCTGGCTGACGAAGGCGCCATCAGCCTGGGCGGCGCCGGTGCGGAGGCGATGGTATGAACGACATCGTCACCCGCTGGCTGGCCCCCGACCTGCACATGGCCCCGGCGCCGCCGGAAACCGACTTCGACGAACCGGCCGTCTACGAGCCGGTGCTGCGTCCGCCGACCCTGGAGGAGATCCAGGCGATCGAAGATGCCGCCCGTCAGGAAGGTCTGGAACGCGGGCATGCCGAAGGCTTCGCCCAGGGCCAGTCCGAGGTGCGCCGGTTGACTGCGCAGATCGACGGCATCCTGGACAACTTCACTCGCCCGCTGGCGCGGCTGGAGAACGAAGTGGTCGGCGCGCTCGGCGAGCTGGCCGTGCGCATCGCCGGTTCCCTGGTCGGGCGTGCCTACCAGGTCGAACCGCAGCTGCTGGCCGATCTGGTGCACGAAGCCATCGACGCGGTCGGCAGTGCCGGTCGCGAAGTCGAGGTGCGCCTGCACCCGGACGACATCACCGCGCTGCTGCCGCATCTGGCGCCCAGCAGCACCACCCGCGTGGCCCCGGACCTGAGCCTGAGCCGCGGCGACCTGCGCGTACACGCCGAAAGCGTGCGCGTGGATGGAACCCTGGATGCGCGCCTGCGCGCCGCGCTGGAGAGTGTCATGCGCAAATCCGGAGCGGGCCTGTGAGCGACGTGTTGGGAGCCACCCCGGCCCCGGCCGACTGGCTGGACGCGCGCAACCTGCGCCTGGCCACCCGCCTGAGCGGGCTCGGGCTGGAGCCCACGGCCGGCCGCACCCTGATCCGCGAAGGCATCCTGCGCCGCGCGGTCGGCCTGACCCTGGAAGCCACCGGCTGCGAAGCGCCGATGGGCGCCACCTGCAAGGTCGAAGTCGACGGCGGCTGGGTCGATGCCGAAGTGGTCGGCTTTGCCGGCGAACGCACCTATCTGATGCCCAGCGCCGAGCTGCATGGCCTGCTGCCCAACGCCCGCGTGGTGCCCTCGCGGCGCCGCGGCGGCGTGGAAGTGGGCGAAGGCCTGCTCGGCCGCGTCATCGACAGCGACGGCACCCCGCTCGACGGCAAGGGCCCGATCCGCGGCGAAGGCAGCGTCAGCATGGCCGGCGTGTCGATCAACCCGCTGGCGCGCGAGCCCATCACCACCTCGCTGGATGTCGGCGTGCGCGCGATCAATGCGCTGCTGCCGATCGGCCGCGGCCAGCGCGTCGGTCTGTTCGCCGGCTCCGGCGTCGGTAAATCGACGCTGCTCGGCATGATGACCCGCTTCACCTCGGCCGACGTGATCGTGGTCGGGCTGATCGGCGAACGTGGTCGCGAAGTGCGCGATTTCGTCGAAACCACCCTGGGCGAAGAAGGCCTGCGCCGCGCCGTGGTGGTGGCCGCCCCGGCCGACCGCCCGCCGTTGGCGCGTTTGCACGGCGCCTACCGCGCTACTGCCATCGCCGAATGGTTCCGCGACCAGGGCTTGAACGTGCTACTGCTGATGGACTCGCTGACCCGTTTTGCCCAGGCGCAGCGCGAGATCGGCCTGTCGGTCGGCGAGCCGCCGACCACCCGCGGCTACCCGCCGTCGGTGTTCGCCAAATTGCCGGCGCTGGTGGAACGTGCCGGCAACGGCGCCAAGGGCCGCGGCTCGATCACCGCCTTCTACACCGTGTTGACCGAAGGCGACGACCCGCAGGACCCGATCGCCGACGCCGCGCGCGCCATTCTCGACGGCCACATCCTGCTCTCGCGTCGGGTTGCCGACAGTGGCCTGTACCCGGCCATCGACGTGGAATCCTCGGTCAGCCGCGTGGTGCAGGACATCGCCGACGACACCTGGCGCCTGCGCATCCGCAAGCTCAAGCGCCTGTTGTCGGCCTACACCGCCAACCGCGACCTGATCGCCATCGGCGCCTACCAGCGCGGCAGCGATCCTGCCACCGACGAAGCCTTGGCGCGTTGGCCTGAGATCGTCGAATTCCTCGGCCAGGACGTCCACCGGGCCGCCGACCTGCCCGACAGCCTGTCCGCGTTGCAGCGGCTGGTCGAACCCGAGAACTAATCCATGATGCAATCCAAACGGATCGACCCCCTGCTGCGCCGCGCCCAGGAACAGGAAGACAAGGTCGCGCGCGATCTGGCCGAGCGCCAGCGCGCCCTGGACACGCACCAGTCGCGCCTGGAAGAACTGCGCCGCTACGCCGAGGAATACGCCAACAGCCATATGGCCGGCACCAGCGCCGCGGCGTTGACCAACCGCCGCGCCTTTCTGGACCGGCTCGACAGCGCCGTGCTGCAGCAGGCGCAGACCGTGGAAAGCAACCGCAACAAGGTGGAGGCCGAACGCACCCGCCTGCTGCTGGCCAGCCGCGAAAAACAGGTACTGGAGCAACTGGCTGCCAGCTACCGCGCACAGGAGAACAAGGTGATCGAACGCCGCGACCAGCGTGAGATGGACGACCTCGGCGCGCGTCGTTCGCGCCTGGCCCGCAGCGAAGACACCCATGGAGAATCCGCATGAACCCCCTGTCCGCTTTTGCCGCCGGTCTTGGCGCGCTTGCCGGCACCGGCAAGAAATCCAGCTACAGCGACCCGTCGTCCGAGCCGGACGCCGGCCAGGACCAGTTCGCGCGCATGCTCAATCCGGCCAACACGCCGAACCAGGCCCCGCCGCAGGCGCCCGAGCGCGTGCCGGCCAAGCAGGCCGCGCCCAAGCCCAGCCAGTCCGACAAGCAGCGCGACGACAACGATAACGGCGACGATGCAGCCGGCGATGCCACTGCACGGCCGCGTGCGCAGGACGGCGACGGCAAGGCCGCAAAGCCCGCCAAGTCGGGCTCCACCAAAGAATCAACTACAGCCGAGAGTAGCTCTGCCGCAGGCACCGCCAAGACCGGCAAGAACGCAAAACCCGCGACCGCCAGCGAAGACGCACCTGCCGAGACAGCCACCGCGACCGATTCCACTTGGCCACCGCCAGGTCTGGGCGGCTTCGGCATGGGCCTGCTGGCGCAAGCCCTGCCCGGTGGCGAGGTGCTGGCTGCCGCGGCAGCGGCCCTGACCGCCAGCATGGCCGGAGCAGCAGGCGGCACGGCAAGTGCAACCGCCCTGCCCACCGATGCCGCCGCACCTACCGCCACGGCAACCGCCGGCACCGCCCTGCCTTCGTTGGGCGCACTGGCACCGGCTGCCGCCGCAGGCGCCAAGCCCACTTCCGTCACCGCCTTGAGCGGCGACGCCCAGACCGCCGCGCTGATGAGCATGGCCACCAAGGCACTGGACCCGAGCGCCGACGATTCCGCAGGCCCGGCAGCCCCGGACACACCGGCGTTCGTATTGCCGACCACCACGGCCGCCACGCTCGGCCGCCTGCAGGATCCGGCGCCGGTGTTCAGCGCCTCGCCCACCCCGACCCCGGAAATGGGCAGCGACACCTTCGACGATGCCATCGGTGCGCGTATGAGCTGGCTGGCCGACCAGAAGATCGGCCACGCCCACATCAAGGTGACTCCGAACGAGATGGGCCCGGTCGAGGTGCGCCTGCATCTGGATGGCGACAAGGTCAGCGCCAGCTTCACCTCGGCCAACGCCGAGGTGCGCCAGGCGCTGGAACAAAGCCTGCCGCGGCTGCGCGAAATGCTCGGCCAGAACGGCTTCCAGCTGGGCCAGGCCGATGTGGGCCAGCAACAGCAGGGCCAGGCCGGCAACCGCAACGGCAGTGGGCGCGATGGCAACGGCCTCACCCTGGACGAGAGCCCGCCCGTCGGAATTCCGTCGGTGGTGTTACGCCAGCGTGGATTGCTGGACGCCTACGCCTGAAGTACTGCGCCGGATTACCCCGGCGCGACCGAAAACCGCGCGGCGGCATGATGCGCGCGCGGCCCGCCTCCCCTCGCAGCGCAAGGCTTGCGGGGCTGTTTACGTTGGCGCGCAGATTGCGCCAGGAAACCGTCGCGGTTTTGGCATGCCAATTGCATCCACAGGGTGAGCATTCCCCTGGAGCAGACTGTGGCAGCCGCCGAAAAACCCAAGAAGACCGAAGACAAAGACGAGAAAGGCGAAAAGAAGAAGGGTGGCAAGAAGTCCATCCTGCTGATCGCCATCGGTGTGGTGGTACTTGCGGCCGCTGGCGGCGGCGCGTGGTTCTTCTTCGGCCACAAGGGCGATGAGAAAGGCGGCAAGCACGCCGCGCCCAAGGTCGCCGAAGTGCCCAAGCCGGCCCAGTACTTCCCGATGGACCCGGCGATCGTGGTCAACCTGGCCGACCCCGGCGATGGCCCGCAGTACCTGCAGGTCGAAGTGCAGCTGGTCACTCGCGACCCGGAAGAACTCAAGCTCATCACCGAAAACGCCCCGGCCATCCGCGCGCATCTGCTGATGCTGCTGTCGCAGACCAAGGCCACCGACGTGGCCGACCTGGTCGGCAAGCAGAAGCTGCAGAAAGCCGCCCTGGCCGAAGCACAGAAGGTCATGACCAGCGAGACCGGCAAGAAGTGCGTCGAAGAACTGCTGTTCACCAGTTTCGTTACCCAGTAAGGCCTGCCCCATGAGCGTCAGCGATCTGCTTTCCCAGGATGAAATCGATGCCCTGCTGCACGGCGTGGATTCGGGCGTGGTCAACACCGAGCCGGAGCCGTTGCCCGGCGAGGCGCGCCAGTACGACCTGTCCAGCCAGGACCGCATCATCCGTGGGCGCATGCCGACCCTGGAGATGGTCAACGAGCGCTTCGCGCGGCTGTGGCGCATCGGCCTGTTCAACCTGATCCGGCGCTCGGCCGACCTGTCGGTGCGCGGCATCGACCTGGTCAAGTTCAACGAGTACATGCACTCGCTGTACGTGCCGACCAACCTCAACCTGATCCGCTTCAAACCGCTGCGCGGTACCGGTCTGATCGTGTTCGAACCCACGCTGGTGTTCACCGTGGTGGACAACTTCTTCGGTGGCGACGGCCGTTACCACACCCGGATCGAAGGGCGCGAATTCACCGCCACCGAGATGCGCGTGGTGCAGCTGATGCTCAAGCAGACCTTCGCCGATCTGAAGGAAGCCTGGGCGCCGGTGATGGAAGTGGACTTCGAGTACATCAACTCGGAGATCAACCCGCACTTCGCCAACATCGTCACCCCGCGCGAGTACGTGGTGGTGTGCCGCTTCCATGTGGAGCTGGAAGGCGGCGGCGGCGAGATCCACATCACCCTGCCGTATTCGATGCTGGAGCCGATCCGCGAATTGCTCGATGCCGGCATCCAGAGCGACCGCAACGACCGCGACGACTCCTGGAACGTGATGCTGCGCGAGCAGCTGGATACCGCCGAGGTGACCCTGTCCAGCGTGCTGGCCAGCAAGCGCATGAGTCTGCGCCAGCTCACCGGGTTGAAAATCGGCGACATCCTGCCGATCGACCTGCCTGCACAGGTGCCGCTGTGCGTGGAAGAAATCCCGTTGTTCACCGGCGAATTCGGCGTTTCCAATGGCAACAACGCCGTCAAGATCACCGCCGTACGCCCGCCCGGCGTGCAAGCCCCGCGTGCCGTTCCATCCCAGGACCCCAGCAAATGATCAACTCCGAAATCCTCGACGCCGCGCCCGCCACCTTCGACAGCCTGCAGCCCGAGCGCGACCTCAATGCCACCGACCTCAACCTGGACGTCATCCTGGACGTGCCGGTGACGCTGTCGCTGGAAGTGGGCCGCGCGCGCATCCCGATCCGCAACCTGCTGCAGCTCAACCAGGGCTCGGTGGTGGAACTGGAGCGCGGCGCCGGCGAACCGCTGGACGTGTACGTCAACGGCACCTTGATCGCGCACGGCGAAGTGGTCGTCATCAACGACCGCTTCGGCATCCGCCTGACCGACGTGGTCAGCCCCAGCGAACGGATCCGGAGGCTGCGGTGATCGGCTTGCTGGCCACTGCCGCGCCGGTCGCGGCCAAGGCCAGCCAGGTCGGCGCGCAGGCGCCGTCCTCGCCCAGCCTGTTTGGCGCGGTCTTTGCATTGCTGCTGGTGCTCGCGCTGATCGTCGGCCTGGGCTGGTTGCTCAAGCGCCTGCCCGGCAGCGGTTTCCGCAATACCGAGGGCCTGCGCGTGGTGACCAGCCTGGCAGTCGGTGCCAAGGAACGCGTGGTGGTGGTGGAGGTGAACGGCCAGCAATTGCTGTTGGGCGTCACCGCCGGCGGCATCAGCACCTTGCACACCCTGCCCGAACCGCTGCCGCCCACCCCGGCCCCCACCCTGCCCAACTTCAAGCAACTCCCCAATTTCGCCCAGCTGCTGGCACAGAAGCTGCGCAAGGACCCGTGACATGTTCAGTCGTTGGAATCGCTGGGGGCGCAGCCTGCGCCTGATCCTGATCCTGCTGGTGATGAGCTGCCCGCTGCTGGCCGCCGCCGCACCGGCCGCCTTGCCGGCGATGGCCCAGGCAGCCGCTCCCGCTGCGGCGCCCGCTCCAGCCGGCGCCAATCAGTTGCCTTCGTTGCCGAACGTGAGCGTCGGCCGCATCGGCGACCAGCCGGTGAGCCTGCCGCTGCAGACCTTGCTGCTGATGACGGCGATCACCCTGCTGCCGTCGATGCTGCTGGTGCTGACCGCCTTCACCCGCATCACCATCGTGCTGGGCCTGCTGCGCCAGGCGCTGGGTACCGGCCAGACCCCGTCCAATCAGGTGCTGCTGGGCCTGTCGATGTTCCTGACCGCGCTGGTGATGATGCCGGTGTGGCAGAAGATGTGGGGCGCCGGCCTGTCGCCGTACCTCAACAACCAGATCGATTTCTCCACCGCCTGGACGCTCACCACCCAGCCGCTGCGCGCCTTCATGCTGGCGCAGATCCGCGAGACCGATCTGATGACCTTTGCCGGCATGGCCGGCGACGGCAAGTATGCCGGCCCGGATGCAGTGCCGTTCCCGGTGCTGGTGGCCTCGTTCGTGACCAGCGAGCTGAAGACCGCGTTCGAGATCGGCTTTCTGATCTTCATTCCGTTCGTGATCATCGACCTGGTGGTCGCCAGCGTGCTGATGTCGATGGGCATGATGATGCTGTCGCCGATGTTGATCTCGGCGCCGTTCAAGATTTTGCTGTTCATCCTGGTGGATGGGTGGGTGCTGGTGGTGGGCACGCTGGCAGCGAGCTTCAACGCGTCGTAGCCGCGTGACCTGGCTTTTCGTTCATGCATTTCCCAATCCCCAATCCCCCGATCCCGGCCTTCTGGCCCCCCACTTGCATCAGCCCACTCCATGAGCCCTGAAATCGCCCTGACTGAATTGCGTGGTGGCCTGGTCACCGTCCTGTGGATTGCCGGGCCGATGTTGCTGGCGGTGCTGGTGGTCGGCGTGGTGATTGGTGTGGTGCAGGCGGCCACCCAGTTGAACGAACCGACCATCGCCTTCGTCGCCAAAGCTGTCGCATTGACAGCGACCTTGTTTGCCACCGGCAGCATGCTGCTGGGGCATCTGGTGGAGTTCACCATTGCGCTGTTCCAGCGCATTCCGCATCTGATCGGTTAGCAGGCCAGACCGGATGGATGCCGCCACCCAGATGGTGATCGACGGCCAGCGCGCGTTTGCGATGGTCGGGGCGATCATGTGGACGATGCTGCGCACGGGCGCGTTGCTGACCGCGATGCCGTTGATCGGCACGCGTGCGGTGCCCGGGCGGGTGCGGGTGATGCTGGCCGGCACCTTGTCGATGGTGCTGGCGCCACTGCTGCCGCCGGTACCGGAGTGGGATGGCTTTACCGCGCAGGCGGTGCTCAGCGTGGCACGCGAGCTGGCGGTGGGCGCGAGCATGGGCTTCATGCTCAAGCTGATCTTCGAGGCCGGCGCGTTGGCCGGCGAGCTGGTGTCGCAATCCACTGGTCTGTCGTTTGCGCAGATGTCCGATCCGCTGCGCGGGGTGACCTCCGGCGTGATCGCACAGTGGTTCTACATCGGGTTCGGGCTGCTGTTCTTCGCGGCCAACGGACACCTAGCGGTGATCTCGCTGTTGGTGGACAGCTACAAGGCCCTGCCGATCGGCACCGCAGTGCCGGATGCGGCCGCCTTTGCCGAAGTGGCGCCGACGCTGTTCCTGCAGATCCTGCGCGGCGGGCTCACCTTGGCGTTGCCGATGATGGTGGCGATGCTGGCGGTCAACCTGGCGTTCGGCGCATTGGCCAAGGCGGCGCCGGCACTGAATCCGATGCAGTTGGGCCTGCCACTGACGGTGCTGCTGGGCCTGTTTCTGCTGTCCAGCTTCGCCAGCGAATTCGCGCCGCCCGTGCAACGCATGTTCGACACTGCGTTCGACGCCGCCAGAGCATTGACGACGTAAGTGTGAACTGCCTCAAGTTTTTGGCCGGCAAGCCGTCAACGCCACAGGATCTCTGACGGCGCCAATCGCCAGTCATCACATTCTCATTGCCACGCCTGCGGGAACCGATGCCCAACGTGTCTGCGCTGTTCGCCCGTCCTGCCGTGCGCAGCATTGCGCCATGGGCATGGCTCTGCCTGCTTGTGACAGGCCTGGCCAGTATCGCGAGCGTGCAGGCGCAGAGTTACAGCATCCGCGATTACGCCCAGGCCGATGGCCTGCAGGGCATGACCATCACCGGGCTGGTCGAGGATCGCCGCGGTGTGGTGTGGGTAGCCACCGAACTGGCGTTGCACCGGTTCGAGCGCGAGCGCTTCATTGCCGTCGGCCAGGATCAGGGCCTGGACGCGCGCTTCACCCGCGGCCTGACGCTGGATAGCGCCGGGCGCCTGTGGGTGGCCACCGCCAATGGCGTGTTCGTGCGCGACGGCGAGCAGTTCGTCCAGGTGCTGCGCGAGGGCAAGCGCATTCGCGCCGATGCCGGCAATGTGATCGCCGCCTACCGCGATGGGGTCGCGGTGATCAGCGCAGGGGCGCTGCTGGCGGTGACGCCGGGCGCGGGCAAGCAATGGCAGGTGCAACCGCTGCCGCTGCGTACGCCCGATGGAATCCTGCAGCCACCGGGCAGCACCCTGCTGGCCGATGGGCAGTTTCTGTGGGCGTCGTGCGGCGCTGGCGTCTGCCGGTTAGATGCAGCCGGCAAGGTGGTCGAATCCCTCTCCGAAGCCGATGGCGTGCCAGCGCGCCGCTGGCGGGTGATCTTTCGCGAACGCGGCGGTCGGCTGTGGCTGCGTGGCGGCGGCGCCATCGTGTCGCGCGAGCCGGGCGCACGCCGCTTCCAAACCCATCCGGCCAGCGCGCACAGCAGCTTCAGCACCATGTCCGGTGCCACCACCATGGTGGAGGATGCGCGCGGGCGCATGCTGACCCGCTCCGATCATGGCCTGGTGCGCTGGGACGGCACCCATTGGCACGACATCGGCCCCGACCAGGGCCTGCAGCTGGATGCCATGGTCGGCCCACTGCTGTTGCAGAGCAACGGCACCTTGTGGATCGGCACGCGTGGGCTTGGGGTGCAACGCCTGCTCGGCTACGGCAGCATCGAGCATCTGACCGAGCCGCAAGGCATGCCATCGGCGCCGACCTGGGCGATGCAGCGCCTGCCCAACGGCATGCTGGCGGTTGGTGCAGATGGCGGCGCCGCCCTGCTGCCCCGGCATGCCCAGCGCGCCCAGCCGTGGTTGCTGGAAAACGGCAAGCCGTTGTCGCAAACGCTCAGCCTTGCGGTGGCACCGGATGGCGCGGCCTGGGTGTCGTACTTTTCCGGCGCCATTGCCCGGCGCGATCCGCACACCGGGCTGACCCGCGTGGTGATGGACATGCCCAGGCCGGGCTACAAGCTGTTGTTCGACAACGCCGGTTCGGTCTGGATCTCGACCCCGCGCGGGCTGGCACGCGGTCAGACCACCCCGCCCTATGCGCTGAACTTCGAGCCGGCACTGCAAGGCAAGTTTGTCGGCGACATCGATGTCGACCGCCAGGGGCGGCTGTGGGCGGCGACCAGCGACGGGCTGTATCGCCGCGAGGGCGCGCAGTGGGTGCGCGTGCCGGTGCGCGGCTCGCTGCCCAGCCAGGACATGTTTCAGATCGATTTCGCACCGGACGGGGAAATCTGGCTGTCGCTACGCGAGGCCGGGCTCTGGCACGGTCGCCTGCAGGCCGACGGCGGTATGTCGGTGCAGACGGTCGACGACCCGCTGATCTCCAAGGTGATGCCCTTCATCCTGCGCCACGACCGCAAGGGCCGGCTGTGGGTCGGCAGCAGCCATGGGCTGGATCTGTATCAGCAAGGCCGCTGGTCGCGCATTACGCGCAGCGAGGGTCTGCTGTGGGACGACCTGTCGTCCAACGCGTTTCTGGAAGACGACGACGGCAGCCTGTGGATCGGCAGCAGCCGCGGACTGAGCCACTTGCTCGACCCGCAGCGGTTGTTTGCCGCACAACCGCTGCAGGTGGAGATCGCGCACGTGCGGCGCGGCACCGAGACGGTACGCGCCGGGGCGGCGCTGGAGTGGTCCGACATTCCGCTGGATATCGATCTGGCCACGCCCGGCGTGGAAGGCGGCGCCGACCGGATCAGCTTCCGCTACCGGATGGAAGGCCATCAGGCGCGCTGGACCACCACCTCGCTCAGCCACCTGACCTATCCGCTGCTGCCGCCCGGTACCTACACGCTGGAAGTGCAGGTGCTGGATGCCTATCAACGCAGTGGCAGCCCGATCACGCGCTTTCGTTTTGTGCTGCATCCGCCGTGGTGGCGTGGCATTCCCGCATTGATCGGCTACGTGCTGCTGGGCATCGCGGCCGTGATCGTGCTGCTGCGCTGGCGCACGCGCAAACTGCTGCGGCGCAAACGCGAGCTGGAGCAACTGGTGGCCGAACGCACCGCCGAGCTGGAGCAGGACAAGCGCGAGCTGGAAGTCGCGCGCGCCGAACTGGCGCTCAAGGCCACCCACGACGAGCTGACCGGCCTGCTCAATCGCGCCGGCATCTTGCACGCGCTGCGCGGCATGCTGGCGCGTGCCACGGTCCAGGCGCAGCCGTTGGCGGTGGTGCTGATCGATCTGGATCACTTCAAGCTGGTCAACGACCAACACGGCCATCTGGCCGGCGATGCGGTGCTGGCCGAGGTCGGCCGGCGCCTGGATACGTTGGTGCGCGGCGACGACCGGATCGGACGCTACGGTGGCGAGGAATTGCTGGCGCTGCTGCCCGGTCTGAATCCCGACTCCACGCATCGCTTGCAGGCCTTGCATCGCGGCATCTGTGGCGATTACCCGATCGACGGCAGCGTGCTGGCGGTGACCTGCTCGATCGGCGTGGCCTGGTTTCAGCCGGGCGAAACCCTAGAACAGTTGCTGGCGCGCGCCGACGCAGCGCTGTATCGCGCCAAACGCAGTGGACGCAATCGCATCGACTACGACCACACCGCGCCTGAGCACGCCGCCGACAGTTGAGCGTTAGCGCCGAAGCGCCTTGAAATACATCGAAAGCGGCGTTCCAGTGAACGCACAACCCGATTCGACTACGCTGCCGGCAAACCGATACCAGCGCCTGTCGAGCTCGCATGCAATCGACTGCCGGGTGGCAATCACGCCATCGTGTTGCTGCGCGTATTAAAGAAACACGCGTGAACAGCCGTTAGTCGGTTTACTGCGGCCTACTATGGGGGCCGCCCATGGCAAGCGTGAGACACCCGCGCAAGGCGCGGACCACACCTGCCGACGCGTGGGAGAGTGCAACGCTCGTGGGGTGTGAGTACCGCCAGTGGAGGTCGTCGAGCCGGCGCGCGCCGTTTGCCGCGGTGCTGCTGCTGGCGTTGCTGTCGTTGGCCGATCTGGCCGGCGCGCAGAGCGCGAGCATTCGCCGCTACGCCCATGACCAGGGCCTGCTCGGGCTGGCCGGTACCTGCCTGCTGCAGACCCGCGCCACGTTGCTGTGGGTGTGCACCGAAAGCGGCCTGTATCGCTTCAATGGACGCAGTTTTCAGCAGGTGGTGCTGGATGGCCTGCGCAACGAATCGATCAGCTCGATGACCGAAACCGCCGACGGTACATTGTGGGTGGCCGGCTTCCAGACGCTGTTCGTCGGCAACGAACACGGCTTCCGCAGACTGGCGCCGTACGAGGCCGAGCATCTGCAGGAAGGCATGCTGCTGGCCAGTCCGCCGTGGGGCACGGTGCTGGCAAACGGCGGCACGCTGGAGCGGCTGAGTGCACGCGGCAACGGCCGCTGGCATAGCGAGCCGCTGCTGGATACCGCCACCCGCGTGCGCGTGCCCGAGTTATCCAAGGTGTTGAGCCTGTCGGTGGATGGCGACACCTTGTGGGCCGGCTGTGCCAAGCGGCTATGCGCCATCGATGCGCAGCGCAAGGTGCAGGTGTACGGGCCCGAGCAAGGCGTGCCGGAAGATCGCTGGTACAGCGTGCTGCGCGACCACGACGGCGCATTGTGGGTACGTGGCACCGGCACCCTGCTCTACCGCGCACCGGGCGCGGCCACCTTCAGCGTGCGGCCGCTGCCGTTGCTGGATGGCAGCACCGTCGGGCAGCAGGCGCCGCTGGTGCTCGACCGCGAGGGACGGGTGCTGGTGCGCCGCAACGACGGACTGGTGCGCTGGGAAAACGGCCAGTGGCGCAGTTTCGGCACCGAGAACGGGCTGCCGCCGGGCAGCAGCGATGCCATCGTGGTGGACCGCGACGGCGACATCTGGATGACCGTGGACGGCGAAGGCCTGGTGCGCTGGGCCGGCTACGAGTGGATCGAGAACTGGGACGCCTCGCAAGGCATGCCAGTGGCGCCGACCTGGTCGATCGCCCGCGATGCGCAGGGCGCGCTGCTGGTCGGCAACGAACATGGCGTGGGCCGCCAGGCCAACCCCAACGCACGCTTCGTGCCCGCGCTGCTCGCCTCCGGCATTCAGGTGGTGGGTATGGCGCGCAGCGCCGACGGCAGCCTGTGGACGCTGAACTCGGCCGGCTTCGTGCGCCGCAACTGGCCGGATGGGCGCAGCGCCGAGGTCGCCAAACTTCCGCGTACCGGGCGGCGTCTGATCATCGACCGCCAGGGCCGGCTGTGGGTGCTCACTGCCGGTGGCCTGTTTGCGCTCGAACGGCCGCTGGACGGCGGCACGCTGCAGATGGTCAGCCAGATGCCGGCCATCGCCTACACCGATATCCAGCAGACTGCCGACGGCACGTTGTGGGTCTCCAGCGCCAATGGCCTGTTCCGGCTGCAGGGCGCGCGCTGGTCGAAGGTGAAGGTAAAGGTCAATGGCGGCGCCTCCGACCCGTGGATCAGCAAATTCCATATCAGCGACAGCGGCGAAGTGTGGCTGGCGTTCTATCGCGCCGGGCTATGGCACGGCCTGTTGCTGGACGAAGAAGTGGATCTGCAGGCGGTCAGCGATGAAGCGCTCGCCGACGTCAGCGTGTACCTGTTGCGCGGCGACAGTGTCGGCCGGGTCTGGGTGGGTCACGCACGCGGCGTGGAGGTCTACGACGGCGAGCATTGGGCGCATCTGTCGCAGTCGCAGGGGCTGTTGTGGGACGACGTGTCCGAAGCGGCGTTTGCCGAAGATCCCGATGGCTCGGTGTGGATCGGCACCGCGCGCGGGGTGAGCCATCTGCGCGACCCGGCGCGCCTGTTCGACCAGCGCCAGCCCAGCGTGCGTATCGACAGCGTCAGCCGCGGTGGGGTGCCGGTGCAGCGCGGTCAGTTGCTCGGCTGGAGCGACAGACCATTGCATATCGAGCTGTCCAGCATGGAGGTCTACGACGATCCCAGCCGGCTCACGGTGCGCTATCGCCTGCTCGGTCTGCACAACGAATGGATCCAGAGCGACACGCTGTCGATCGACCAACCGCCGCTGCCGTCCGGGCATTTCCGCCTGCAGGTGCAGCTGCTGGACCGCTACCGACGCACCACCTCGCCGATCGCCGACCTGCCGTTCGCGGTGGCACCGCTGTGGTGGCGCAGCCCGCCGGCAATCGCGCTGTATCTGCTGATCGGCAGCGCCCTGCTGGCCGGTTTGTGGCGCTGGCGGCACCGTCATCTGGTCGCGCGCGAGCGCATGCTCGCCGAGCTGGTCGCCGAGCGCACCTATCAGCTGGAGCGCGAAAAACGCGAGCTGGAAAGCGCCCGCGCTGCGCTGGCACTGAAGGCCAGCCACGACGCGCTGACCGGCCTGCTCAATCGCTCCGGCGTGCTCGAGGCGATGGCCGAAGAACTGCAGGCCTGCGCCCACGGTGCGCATCCGTTGGCGGTGGTGCTGATCGACCTGGACCACTTCAAGCTGGTCAACGACGAACATGGGCATCTGGTCGGCGATGCGGTGCTGGCCAAGGTCGGCGCGCGGCTGACCGCCTGCCTGCGCGATTCGGACCGCGTGGGCCGTTACGGCGGCGAAGAGTTGCTGCTGTTGCTGCCGGGCATGTCGCAACACAGCCAGCACCGGCTGCGCGCCATCCACGAAAAACTCAGCGTGGCCCCGTACGAAGTGGGCGCCGCCCGCCCGCTGCCGGTAACCTGTTCGGTCGGTGTGGCCTGGTTCCGGATCGGCGACACGGCGGCCACGCTGCTGGCGCGCGCCGACGAGGCGCTGTACCGGGCCAAGCGGTACGGACGCAATCGCATCGAACCGGAGGAGCCTGCGTCGTCGGTGGCATGAGCAGTCACTCCCACCACCCCAGTGCCGCGAACGGCTGCCGGGCCGATGTGCGCGATATGCCGCAACCGCCGTGCATGCGTGCGTACTGCATCCCAGCCGACGGCAAGGCTGCCGCGCATCTCGCGCCAGCGAGTCTCTGCGTCGCCACAACCGGCGCACAGTTGCCGTTGTCATGGCTGACCGCGGTAGTGGTGGTGGTGACGCTGGCCTTGCTGGTGTTGGCGCTGGTGATCTCGGTGCTGTCGCGGCGCTTCCAGCAGCGCACCGATGTGCTGGCGCAATCGCTGGCGCAGGCCAATGCCGAGCTGGTGCTGGCCGCGCTGCACGACCCGCTCACCCGCCTGCCCAACCGCGTGCTGCTGCACGAACACGTGCTGCAGAGCATCGACCGCGCCCAGCGCGACGGGCAGCGCTTTGCGGTGATGCTGATCAATCTGGATGGCTTCAAGGCGGTCAACGACGGCTACGGGCATCAGTTCGGCGACCAGCTGCTGGTGGCGGTGGCCGGGCGTATGAGCGCGCACCGCCGCGCCAACGGCAGCCTGGCGCGGCTGGGCGCCGACGAGTTCGCGCTGGTGTCCGACATCGCCGACCCCGAGGACGCCGCCGCGATCGCCGCGCATCTGCTGCAGGCGCTGGCGGTGCCGTTCCTGGTCGGCGACCAGGAGCTGCGCCTGAGCAGCAGCGTCGGCATTGCGCTATATCCCGAAGATGCCGGACCGGACGACGCCGGCAGCGAGCATCAACTGATGACCCATGCCGATGCGGCGATGCGCCACGCCAAACAGGCCGGGCGCAACCGCTACAGCTTCTTCGAGCGTTCGATGACCGGCACCACCCGCGAGCGCCTGCAGCTGCTGCAGGACCTGCCGCGCGCGCTGGAGCTGGGCCAGTTCGTGCTGCATTACCAACCCAAATACTGCGCCGAGGATGGCCGCCCGATCGGCGCCGAGGCGCTGATCCGCTGGCAGCATCCCGAACGCGGCCTGGTGCCGCCGGACAGCTTCATCCCGCTGGCCGAACGCAGCGGCATGATCGGCCCGCTCGGCAGCTGGGTGCTGCAGCAGGCCTGCCGGCAGATACGCGCCTGGCGCGAGGCCGGGCATGGCGACTGGCGGGTGGCGGTGAACCTCTCGGCCACGCAGTTGGCCTCGCCCAGCCTGCTGGACGAAGTAGCCACCACCCTGGCCGAGCATATGATTTCGCCCGGCCAGCTCACCCTGGAAATCACCGAAACCATGACCATGCGCGATGCCGATGCCTGCCTGCGCACGCTCGCCCAGCTCAACGCGCTGGGCGTGCGCATCGCCATCGACGATTTCGGCACCGGCTATTCCAACCTGCTCTACCTGCGCAAGCTGCCCGCACACGAACTCAAGATCGATCGCAGCTTCGTGCAGGCGATGGACACCTGCCCCGAAGACATCGCCATCGTCGCGGCCGTCGTGGCGCTGGCCCACACCATGCGCCTGCAGGTAGTGGCCGAGGGCGTGGAGACCACCGCCCAGCGCAACACCCTGGAACGGCTGGGCTGCGACCAGCTGCAGGGCTATCTGCTGGGCCGGCCGATGGACGCAGAGCGCTTTATCGCCACGGTGGTCGCCCAGCGCGATGGCGTGCGCCGCCAGGCCAGCTGAGCAAAAAGCATCAAAAAACGACCGTAGACCGGCATCCACGCTCAACGACCCGCCAACCGAGCCGAGCACCAGCCTGCAGTTGGTCAGCCCTCGCGCCCGATTCCCGACCTGCGGCCTCCCCGCTAACCACCCAACTACAGGACCCCGCCAGCGGCTCCACGCGCGGCCGCTGCGTCCCGATTCCCTAATCCGAATCCCCAATTCCGATTCCCGACTCCCCAATCCCAGCCCCACCAACTGGAACGCTGCTTGCATGAGCCAGGGCTGACAAGTCACCGGCACCTCCATGTCCGAGTCCGAAGACGGCGGCGAACGTACAGAGCTTCCCACCGAAAAACGCCTGCGCGAAGCCCGCGAGCAGGGCAACATCCCGCAGTCGCGCGAGTTGTCCACCGCTGCGGTGTTCGGTGCCGGCGTGTTCGCGCTGATGGCCCTGGCCCGCGGCATCGGCGACGGCGCCAGCGTCTGGATGAAGACCGCGCTCAGCCCGGACCCGAAAATGCGTGAAAACCCGATGGCGCTGTTCGGCCACTTCGGCGATCTGCTGCTGCAACTGCTCTGGGTAATGGTGCCGCTGATCGGCATCTGCCTGGCCGCCGGCCTGGCCGGCCCGCTGCTGATGAGCGGGCTGCATTTTTCCGGCAAGGCGATCATGCCCGACCTCACCAAGCTCAACCCGGCCAACGGGATCAAGCGCATGTGGGGCAGCAACAGCCTGGCCGAGCTGGTCAAGTCGGTGCTGAGGCTGCTGTTCGTCGGGCTGGCCGCCAGCCTGTGCATCTCCAAGGGCCTGCACGGCCTGCGCTCGCTGGTGAACCAGCCGCTGGAACAGGCCGTGGGCAACGGCCTGGACTTCACCAAGAGCCTGCTGTTCTACACCGCCGGGGCCTTGGTGCTGCTGGCCGCCATCGATGCGCCGTACCAGAAGTGGAACTGGCTGCGGAAGCTCAAGATGACCCGCGAAGAGATCAAGCGCGAGATGAAGGAAAGCGAGGGCAGCCCGGAGGTCAAGGGCCGCATCCGCCAGATGCAGATGCAGATGTCGCAGCGCCAGATGATGGAAGCGGTGCCCAAGGCCGACGTGGTGCTGATGAATCCGACCCACTACGCGGTGGCGCTCAAGTACGAGGGCGGCAAGATGCGCGCCCCGATCGTGGTGGCCAAGGGCGTGGACGAAATGGCCTTCCGCATCCGAGAAGCCTGCGAACAGCACCGGGTGGCGATCGTCACCGCCCCGCCTTTGGCACGCGCCTTGTATAGAGAAGCGCAAATCGGCAAGGAAATTCCCGTGAGACTCTATTCGGTCGTGGCCCAGGTGCTGTCCTACGTCTACCAGTTGCGTGGCTGGAACGGCGGCCCGATGCCGGAATTGCCTTCCCTCGAAGTGGATGAGTTCGGCAAGGGAGCCAGCGCATGAGCGCCCAACCCGCCCCGATGAACGCCCGCCGCGTCATGGAGTTGCTGCGCAACGGCCTGGGCGCCCCGCTGGCGCTGATGGCCATGCTGGCCATGCTGATGGTGCCGCTGGCCGCACCGGTGCTGGATGCCTTGTTCACCTTCAACATCGCCATCTCGCTGATGGTGCTGCTGGCGGTGATCTACGTGCAGCGCCCGCTGGAATTCACCATTTTCCCGATCGTGCTGTTGATGACCACGATGCTGCGCCTGGCGCTGAACGTCGCTTCCAGCCGCGTGATCCTGATCAACGGCCAGGACGGCCACGCTGCGGCCGGCAAGGTCATTGAGGCGTTCGGCCAGTTCGTCATCGGCGGCAATTACGCGGTGGGCATCGTGGTGTTCGCGATCCTGACCATCATCAACTTCGTGGTCATCACCAAGGGTGCCGGGCGCGTGTCGGAAGTGACCGCGCGCTTCATCCTGGACGCCATGCCCGGCAAGCAGATGGCCATCGACGCCGACCTCAACGCCGGTTTGCTGACGCGCGAGGAAGCCAAGGCCCGCCGCGAAGAAGTGCGCGAGGAAGCCGACTTCTACGGCGCGATGGACGGTGCCAACAAGTTCATCCGCGGCGACGCCATCGCCGCCATCATGATTTTGTTCATCAACCTCATCGGCGGCATGGCGGTGGGCATGTTCCAGCACGGCATGAGCTTTGTGGATGCCGCCTCCACCTACACCCTGCTGTCCATCGGTGACGGTTTGGTGGCGCAGCTACCGGCCTTGCTGGTGTCGTCCTCGGTGGCCTTGCTGGTCACCCGCGCCTCGCGTGCGCAGGACATGCGCGGGGCCATGATCAGCCAGGTGTTCGGCCAGCACCGCGCCCTTGCGGTGGCTGCGGCCATCCTGGGCCTGGTCGGCCTGGTGCCGGGCATGCCGAACGTCGCGTTTTTGACGCTCGGCCTGATCCTGGGCGTGATCGCCTGGAAAATGTACAAGCGCAGCCTGGTCATCCCGCCCACCGGCGATCCGGCCACCGACCCGAAGGCCGCTGCGGCGGCCACCGCCGCCCAGGCCAGTTCGGAACTGAGCTGGGACGAGCTGCGCCCGATCGACCCGCTGGGCCTGGAAGTGGGCTACCGGCTGATCCCGCTGGTGGACAAGAACCAGGGCGGCGAATTGATGGCGCGCATCAAGGGCGTGCGCCGCAAGCTCACCCAGGACATCGGCTTTCTGGTGCCGCCGGTGCATATCCGCGACAACCTGGAGCTGTCGGCCAACGCCTACCGCTTGTTGGTACACGGCGTACCGGTGGCCACTGCGGAAATCTATCCCGATCGCGAACTGGCACTGGACCCGGGCGGCGCACTCGGCCAGCTCGACGGCATTCCCGGCAAGGACCCGGCGTTCGGCCTGGACGCCACCTGGATCCAGCCGCATCAACGCGCCTACGCCGAATCGATGGGCTACACGGTCGTCGACCCGGCCACCGTGGTCGCTACCCATCTGTCGCACCTGATCCGCGAACACGCCCCGGAACTGCTCGGCCACGAGGAAGTACAGCAGCTTCTGGCGACCCTGGCCAAGACCGCGCCGAAGATGGTCGAGGACCTCACCCCGAAGGCGCTGCCGCTGTCGGTGGTGGTGCGGGTGCTGCAGAACCTGCTGATCGAACGCATCCCGGTACGCCAGCTGCGCAAGATCGTCGAAGCGCTGGTCGAACACGCCCCGCACAGCCAGGACCCCACCACCCTCACCGCCGCGGTACGCACCTCGCTGGGCCGTTTCATCGTGCAGGAGATAGCCGGCATGTCGGCCGAGCTGCCGGTCTACACGCTGGCTCCGCAGCTGGAGCGCGTGCTGCAGGAATCCACCCACGGCAACGGCGTGGCGCTGGAACCCGGCCTGGCCGAGCGCTTGCACCAGAGCCTGGCCGATTGCGTCGGCAAGCAGGAAGCCCGCAACGAACCGGCGGTGGTACTGGTACCCGGCCAGGTCCGCGCCGCGCTGGCCCGCCTGGTCCGCCACAGCGTGCCGACCCTGTCGGTACTGGCGTACAGCGAAGTACCGGAAGACAAGCGCCTGAAGCTGGTCGGCACGATCAGCTGAGGCTGACGCACCTCGTAGGAGCGCCCTTGGGCGCGACGGGCTCTACCGGGACGGCCCGTCGCGCCCAAGGGCGCTCCTACAACACGCCGGACAATCCGACGACATGCTGCGGACCAGGCAAGGTCGCCGACACCTGTAGGAGCGCACCTGGGCGCGAGGGCTTTACCGGGACGGCCCCTCGCGCCCAAGGGCGCTCCTACGAACCCACCCGCGCCCGGCCCTCTCGCTGCAGACAGGCGACCGACCACCGCGTCGGAAAGCCGCCACTCGTCCAAACCTCCAATCGATTGCACGACGCCAGCCGTTTTGAGGCTTTCCAGGCGCTCCAGGCTCGACCTCCCACCCGCCAGCGCATCCACCCGCACAGTGGATGCCAACGCATTGCGCCCCTAGAGAAAAGTCAATCAAACCAGTGACTTGGAATCTTGCAGCCGGGCCGATCGCACAGCTCCATCCTGTCCTGACCCTGCAGATCCCCGCGCCGGAACCCTGGCACCGCGTTTTGGCACGCCGCGTGCATTAGCTCTGGCGAGACCGCAGTCAGCTTGATCGCTGCAGGGCGAGCAGCAGCACTTGGAACAACCGAACGGGACAGGCAACTCATGACGCTGGCAACACACCCACATTCATCGCGCACCCGTCCGGCGTCCGGCGGGTCCCGTTCCTGGAGGCACTTGCCATGAAGATCAAACGCTTCGTTGCCCCGGACATGCGCACCGCATTCCGCATGGTGCGTGAAGAACACGGCCCGGACGCAGTGATCCTGTCCAACCGCCGTACCGCCGAAGGCATCGAGATCGTCGCTGCCAGCAACTACGACGAAGAACTCGTGCAGCGCGCTCTGGAAACCGCGCGCTCCGAGACTCCGGCCGCTGCGGCGGCACAGATCGAACAAGCACCTGCCCAGCATGCGTCGGTCCAGCAGGCCCCGGCCAGGCCGGCCGCGCCGTTCCACGCCCCGCTGAAGCCGGCCGGCGACACCGGCAGCAGCCAGCGTCAGCGTGTTGCCAGCGCCGCAGACGACATGATCGCCGCGATGGCGCTGCGCCAGCCGGTCAACGTGCCGCGCTCGGCGCCGGCCGCCGCACCGGTGCGGACTGCCGCCGCCCCGTCTGCCGCCGCTCAAGCATTGGCCCACGCCGTTGCGGTTACCGCCGCACCGCGCCAGGAACATGCGCTGTCGGCAGTGCCGGAACAGCTGTTCGCCGACTTCCTGACCACCGCACCGGTACAGGCTCAGGTGCACGCTGCCCCGGTGCAGGCACGCACGCCGATCATGGCCGCCGCGCTCGCCACCCACGCCGCTTACGGGCAGGACGACGACGAGCAGGACGACGACGGCTTCGACATGGACGACGCGCTGCCGCAGATCCTGCCGCCGGCCGCATTGCCGCCGCTGGTCGCCGCCCCGGTCGCCCTGGCCGCGGTGCCGGTCGCCGCCGCCCCGGTGCCGCAGAACGACGAAGAACTCAAGCAGCTGCGCGGTGAGCTGGCGCTGATGCGCCAGATGATCGAGCGCGAAATGAACCGCCTCACCGACGAGCGCCTGCGTGGCTCCCCGGTGCGTGCGCAGGCCCTGGAGCTGATGGACGACTACGGCTTCGACGCCGGTCTGATCCGCGATGTGGCCCTGCAGATCCCGGCCGATACCGAATTGCACCGCGGCCGCGGGCTGATGCTGGGCCTGCTGTCCAAGCGTCTGCCGGTGGCTCCGATCGACCCGCTGGAACGCGGCGGCGTGATCGCCCTGGTCGGCCCGACCGGTGCCGGCAAGACCACCACCATCGCCAAGCTCGCCCAGCGCTTCGCCGCCCAGCACGCCCCGCGCGACGTGGCCCTGGTCACCACCGACACCCAGCGCGTCGGTGGCCGCGAGCAGCTGCACAGCTACGGCCGTCAGCTCGGCATCGCGGTGCACGAGGCCGACAGCGCCGAGAGCCTGCTGGAACTGCTCGAGCGCCTGCGCGACTACAAGCTGGTGCTGATCGACACCGCCGGCATGGGCCAGCGCGACCGCGCCCTGGCCGCGCAGCTGAACTGGCTGCGCGCCGCGCACCAGGTCACCTCGCTGCTGGTGCTGCCGGCCAACGCCCATTTTTCCGACCTCGACGAGGTCGTACGCCGCTTCGCCCACGCCAAACCCCAAGGCGTGGTGCTGACCAAACTCGACGAGACCGGCCGCTTCGGCAGCGCCTTGTCGGTGGTGGTCGACCACCAAATGCCCATCACCTGGGTGACTGACGGACAGCGGGTCCCTGACGACCTGCACCGCGCCAATGCCGCCAGTCTCGTTCTTCGCCTTGAAGATTTGCGGCGCGCTGCCGATAAGCCCTGTACTCCGGAGCACAACCATGCAGTCGCGTGAATACGCCAAGCTGACCAACGCCTTCCCCCTGACGGCGACCCGTCCCGAGCCCTTGGGCCCGGTGCGCACCATTGCCGTGACCGGTGGCAAGGGCGGCGTGGGGAAAACCAACATTTCCGCCAACCTGGCCGTGGCCCTCGCCGAGATGGGCAAGCGCACCCTGCTGCTCGACGCCGACCTTGGCCTGGCCAACCTGGATGTGGTCTTGGGCCTGTCGCCCAAGTACACCCTGGCTGACCTGATCGCCGGCCGCTGCACGCTGGACGAAGTGATCATCGAAGGCCCGGGTGGCGTGCTGGTGGTTCCTGCCGCCTCCGGTCGCCGCCACATGGCCGAACTGGCCCCGGCCCAGCACATCGGCCTGGTCAACGTGTTCTCCGAACTGGAACGCGACCTGGACGTGATGGTCATCGACACCGCCGCCGGCATCACCGACAGCGTGCTGACCTTTTGCCAGGCCGCCCAGGACACCGTGGTGGTGGTCTGCGACGAGCCGGCCTCGATCACCGACGCCTACGCGCTGATCAAGGTGCTCTCGCGCGAACGCGGCGTGGACCGTCTGCAGATCATCGCCAACATGGTGCGCGACCCCAACGAAGGCCGCCTGCTGTACGACAAGCTGTCGCGGGTCTGCGAGAAATTCCTCGGCGACGTGTCGCTGAACTACCTCGGCCATGTGCCGCAGGACGACTGGTTGCGCTTGTCGGTACAGCGTCAGCAACCCGTCATCAAGGCCTACCCCGCCAGTCCGTCGGCGCTGGCCATCGCAGAAATCGCGCGGCGTACCTCGCGCTGGCAGGCACCCACGGTGCCGCGCGGCAACGTCGAGTTCTTTGTCGAACGCATCATCCAACGGGGAGTCGCCGCATGAGTACCGCTACCGCTACCGCAACGACGGCCACAGCGCAGTACCGTGCAGTGCAACGCAACAACGCCAACGACATCGTCACCCAGCACGCCGACCTGGTGCGCCGCATCGCCCACCATCTGGCCGCGCGCCTGCCGGCGAGCGTGGAAGTGGACGACCTGATCCAGGCCGGCATGATCGGCCTGATCGAAGCCTCGCGCAGTTACGACTCCGACCAGGGCGCCTCGTTCGAAACCTATGCCTCGATCCGTATCCGCGGCTCGATGATCGACGAGATCCGCCGTGGCGACTGGGTGCCGCGCTCGGTACACCGCCGTGCCCGCGACGCTGCTGCTGCAGTACGCAAGATCGAACAGAACACCGGCCGCGCCGCCGCCGCCACCGAAGTGGCCGCCGCGATGGAAATGCCGCTGCCCGATTACCTGCGTCTGATGGAAGACGCCGCGCGCGGCCAGGTGCTGAGCCTGGAGTCGCGGATCGAAGATCACGGCGAGCTGGACACCACCGCCAAGGGTGGGCCCAACCCACAGCAGATGATGGAGCGTGGCGAGTTCGGCCGCGAGCTGGGCAAGGCCATCGGCCAGTTGCCCGAGCGCGAGCAGCTGGTGCTGTCGCTGTACTACGAACAGGAATTGAACCTGAAGGAAATCGGCGCCGTGCTCGGCGTCAGCGAATCGCGCGTCTGCCAGATCCACGGCCAGGCCGTGGTGCGTCTGCGCGGCCGCCTCAAGGTCTTCGAACTGGCCGATGCCGGTGTCGAAATTGACGACTAATTTTTTCGCGTATTTTTTCGTGTTAGGAGCTTGATGTGAACAAGAACATGCGGATTTTGATCGTGGACGACTTCTCGACGATGCGACGTATCGTCAAGAATCTGTTGGGCGATCTTGGCTTCACCAATACCGCAGAGGCCGAAGACGGCAACAGCGCATTGGCTGCGTTGCGGGCCGGCCCGTTCGATTTCGTGGTCACCGACTGGAACATGCCCGGCATGACCGGTATCGACCTGCTGCGCAACATCCGCGCCGACGCCAAGCTCAAGCACCTGCCGGTGATGATGGTGACCGCCGAAGCCAAGCGCGAGCAGATCATCGAAGCGGCCCAGTGCGGCGTGAACGGCTACATCATCAAGCCGTTCACCGCGCAGACGCTGGAAGAAAAGCTGGGCAAGGTGTTCGAACGTCTGGCGGCGACCGCCTGATGAACGCCACCGTGGAAACCAATGCCGAACGCGCTGCCTTGATCGACCGCCTGCAAGGCGCGCTCGATGCACTGGAAAGCGGCGACGAAGCCGCCTGGAAGCGCGAGGTCGACCACCTCGCCGCCTTGCGCACCCGTCCGATGATGCAGGGCCTGAGCCGGCTCGCACGCGAACTCGGTCAGGCGCTGGGCGAACTGCCCACCGTGCCCGAAGAAGCCGGCGAGCTGGACGATGCGTGTTCGCGCCTGGACCACGTGGTGGAAATGACCGAAAAGGCCAGCCATCGCACGCTGGACCTGGTCGAAGAATGCCGTGAGCTGGCCAACCAGCTGCGCGACGGCGGTCTGAATCAGGACCAGGGCGCGCTGATGGACAAGATGCGCCACAACCTGACCGAACTGTCGCTGGCGCAGAGCTACCAGGACCTGAGCGGGCAGATCATCCGTCGCGTGGCCGGCATCGTGCGGCGCGTGCACGAAGGCTTCGGCGCACTCGGCCTGCCGCCCAAGAGCACCGAGCCGAAGAAAGACGACGGCGGTCTTGCCGGTCCTGCAGTCAAGGGCCTGGACCGTCACGCGGTGTCGCAGGACGACGCCGACGACCTGCTGTCCGGATTGGGGTTGTAACCATGAGTGCTGTTCCAGACGATATTGCTGCCGATTTCATCGTCGAGGCCCAGGAAATCCTGGATCGCCTCGGCGAACAGCTGGTCGCGCTGGAACAGGCACCGGACGAAGCCGACCAGCTCAACGCGGTGTTTCGCGGTTTCCACACGCTCAAGGGCGGCGCCGGCTTTCTGGCGATCAAGCCCATGGTCGAGCTGTGCCACGCCGCTGAAGAAACCCTCGGCATGGCGCGCTCCGGCCAGGCGGTGCTGCAGGCGCATCACTTCGATGCCGCGCAGCAGTCGCTGGATTATCTGCAGGCGATGCTCGATGCGATGGGCTCGGGCGAAACCGTGCCGCACGCACCGGCCTCGCTGATCGCGCAGTTCGATGCCAAGAGCGGCCCGCCGGCGGTCAAGGCCGCACCCAAGGCCGCATTGGCTGCGGTGGCTAACGCCGCGCACGACGACGGCCACGCACCGGCGCCCGGCGCCAAAGCCGCGCCCAAAGCAGCCGCAAAAGGTGCCGAAGCCGAACAGACCGTGCGCGTTGATACCAAGCGCCTGGACGCCATCGTCAACCTGATCGGCGAACTGGTGCTCTCGCGCAATCGCTTGAAGACCCTGCGCACCCGCCTGCGCGACGAAGAACTCGATCGCGCGGTCAGCGTGCTGGATATCGCCACCGCGCGCCTGCAGACCGCAGTCATGCGCACCCGCATGCAGCCGGTCAGCAAGGTGTTCTCGCGCTTCCCCAAGGTGGCCCGCGACGTCGCGCGCACCTTGTCCAAGGAAGTGGAGCTGGAACTGATCGGCGCCGAGACGGAACTGGACCGTAATCTGGTCGAAGCCCTGGCCGATCCGCTGGTGCATCTGGTGCGCAACGCGATCGACCACGGCATCGAGTCCCCTGCCCTGCGCGAAGCCACCGGCAAACCGCGCAGCGGTCATGTGCGGCTGTCTGCGCAGCAGGAAGGCGACTACGTCAGCATCGAGATCCAGGACGACGGCGCCGGCATCGACCCCGAGCGGCTGCGCGAAATCGCGCGCAACAAGGGCCTGATCGACGCCGAAGCCGCTGCCCGTCTGAGCACCGACGAGTGTCTGCATCTGATCTTCATGCCGGGCTTCTCGACCAAGGCCGAGGTCACCGACATCTCCGGCCGTGGCGTCGGTATGGACGTGGTGCAATCGCGCATCCGCGAACTCAGCGGGCAGATCCAGATCCAGTCCGAACTGGGCCGCGGCAGCCGCTTCATGATCCGCGTGCCGCTGACCCTGGCGATCCTGCCTACGCTATTGGTGCAGGCCGGCGAAGCGGTGTATGCCTTGCCGCTGGCACGCGTGGTCGAGGTGCTGCACGCCCCGCAGACCTCGCTGGGCTGGTTCGACGGCCGCGCCGTGCTCGACCGCCGCTCGCATACCCTGCCCCTGATCGACCTGCGCCGCTGGCTGGGCGTGCCCGCCGAACAACCGCCGCTACTGACCGTGGTGCTGCTGCAGGCCGGCGAAACCCGCTTCGGCCTGGTGGTGGACCAGGTCCGCGGCCGCGAGGAAGTGGTGATCAAGCCCCTGCCCCGCGCCCTGCGCGGCCTGCCCGGCTATGCCGGCGCCACCCTGATCGGCGACGGCCGCATGGCGCTGATCCTGGATGTGGATGGATTGCGCTCCAGCGATCATTGAGCTTCGGGAATCGAGAATCGAGAATCGAGAATCGAGAATCGTCAAGACGATCCTGGATGCCTGATCTAACGACAACGGCCGCGTACTGCGGCCGTTGTTGTTTCACTACCAGCATCGCTTTCGATCTATGTCGCTACGCGCGCAGGCATGCGGGAGATGGTTTGGCGACGGTCAGGCTGCCGTGGAAGTGAACCTGGAACCGTTATTTCCCATCCAGCTAATATCTAAGCACCTTAAACCAGCCCGGGTTTTAGAAAAACGGGGGAACATGCGAGCCAGCTGGCGCAAGCATCCCAAGCGCGATATCGTCAAATCCAAAACCCGATGTTTTGTTGATAAACGCGATTGCGGCGACGCGCGTGTCGGCGTTGAAGCCCATGAAGCTACGAACGCCGCCGCCATTTCCATTGCTCCAAGCTATGCTCTGGCCATCCGGGTGGACCTTCCGCCAGCCGATACCCATTCTGGTATCGGTATTATCGCCGGGCCTATCTACGGTCAGCATCATTGAAGCCGCCCGCGAGAGGGGACCGCTTTCTTTGTTTGTCCAAAGTGCCATGAATTTCGACAGGTCCTTTACCGTCGAAAAAAGGCCGCCTGCCGGCGCAAGCGCACCAAATTCCCAGGGTTGAGCCGAGTGGAAGTCCGCATCGTAACCCCAAATTTCCCGGCGATGCATCGCCGTTGATAGAGTAAGCGTAGTCTCGTCCATACGAAGCGGTTCAAGAATGCGAGCTCGCAAGAGGTCAGCATACGTTTTGCCAAGGCGCTGTGACAACGCGTAACCCAATAACGCGTAGTCAAAATTCGAGTATTCAAAACTCGACCCCGGTAAGCGCGTGAGATGGACACGACCTAAATCAGCACAAAGATCGCTCTCGGTGTAGCCGGCGTAGGGGTTATCTTGACTGAGGCCGGTGCGACTGGATGGCCGAAGTGGTAGCCCACTCGTATGAGTGGCTAAATCGAGAAGCGTGATCTCATTCCCGTCGAAGGTGGCGGGAGGAACTGCAATATACATTGATAGTGGATCGACGAGATTCACTTCACCCCGCTGAACGCAATCAGCAAGTAATAGTGCCGTAAATATCTTGGTTAGCGAGGCGATCTGAAATACTGACCGATCATTCGGCTGTTGGAGTTTACCTAGGCCAACCGTTCCGTAGTGGAAGGTCTTCAATTCGCCTGCGCGTACCACCCCCAATACGGCCCCGGTGCCCTGCTTTTCCTCGGCTACGCGACGGCGAAGGGCCGAGGACACGCTATCAGCTTCAATTCCGGGTTTGGCAAAGCTACGCATCGGCAGGGCCATGGATAATGCCGCAGCCAAAACAGTGCGGCGTTTAATCGAGGCGACCATTTTTACTCCTCACTCCAACATCAGCGTTTGAGCCATGCAGAGGGTATCACCCTATTCTGACGGATGCTTCCTGTCCGCATACGCGACGTTGTATGGTGTCGCCACCTCGCAAGACAGAAATCTCTCGCCGGTTTGGTGATACGGCTAAGCGGCGGGAATCGCTTTAGCTGCTTCGAAACCAGCCTTTCCGCATTCCACCAATCCCGGCCATTCAACAATGCAGCTATTTGTCGAATAACGGGTCCAAACCTCAGGGTCAGGTTGACTTCCTTAAGTGAATCTGACCCCGTTCTTTTGAAGTGACCCTGGAACCGTTATTTCAGGTCAATCGCAAGGCGTCTGTCAGCCGTAGCATCATCGCCGCACGCTGCGTGCCTTGGCCGGCACCTCCACCGGCGTCAACACCTCTATCAGTAGCTGCCCTTCGCTGGCGGTGATGCGCAGCTTGGTGCCGATGGCAAAGCCCAGTTGTTCCAGCCATAGGCCACTGAGGCGGACGTGGGGCACGTGCTGGTCGCCGGCGTGGTCGTGGGCGCCGGGGTAATGGGTGTAGCTGACGGTGCATTGGCGCGGGCGGCGGGCGCGGCGGGGTGCGCGTAGCGTGCCGGGACCTTGCGGGGAGGCATCCGGGTCGGGCGGCAGCATCGGTGGCAGCTTGGTGCGGTCGGGCTCCACTATCACCCACTGCACCCGCTTGGGTGTCGCGGAGCGCGTACGCGTGCGGGTGGGCCGCGTGCTGGCAGATGTGGTGGGTGGGCGGTGGCGTGTCATGGCGCCTCCGATTGGCGGCGGGTAGCGCTGGGTGCAACGACGCACTGCTGCAACGCCACGTCGATGCGTGCAGAAAGGCTACGCAAGGCCTGCGACAACACGCCGGGCTGGTTGAGCAACTGCTGCGCAAGATCGTCGCTGGCCTGCTCAACGGCCGCGCGTGCGGCCAGCCGGCGCAGCACTTCGCCTACCTCGCTCAGCAAGCTGTGGGCGGAAGCTGGCAACAGATAACCCGGCACCGAAGCCGGCATGGATGGTGCGGTAGACATGGCAACGCCCTCCTGGAACAACCCAAGAACCGCCGCCAACGGCGACGGGATGTCGGGAGGTTCGAAACCGCTAGTAGCCGGCGGGCGTATTCCCCTTGCGGGTGTTGTATTAGCCGCCCTCCCGACACAGGCATTGCGTCGGCTTGTACCTGCGGGATGCAGGCACAAAAAACCCACCGGTTTGACGGAGGTGGGTACCGCTACTAGAGGAGTTTCGACGCTCCTTGGGCCTAGATTGCAAGTACGCGGTCTGGCGTGTCAATACACGCTGGCGGGTCTCGCGCGGCTGTGTGCGCCGCTGGCGCAGTTCCATAAGGGCCACGTAAGCAGGGTGCCGTCGCCTGATAAGTGCACCTGACCCCATCACGGACAGAACCGTTGTTTTCCAGCCAGGCTGGACCGGTGTCGCAATGCTCCTCGCTGCGCAGTTTGCATAGCTCTGCTGCAGGTTCCACGAACCGTGCCGCTACCCTTTATGATCGTCTCCAGCATGCGCCGCGCAGCGGAGAGAGACTTTGCAATGAGTAAGAAGAAGGAAGTCACCCCGCGCGACCCGCTGCACGGCACGCAAGTGATGAGCACTGTCGCCACTGGCGGCGGTGGCGGCGTTTTTCAGGCCCGCGTGGGCGCCCTGTACCTAGCTAACATGCTTACGGGCTTGCCTACAGCCTTTTGCTTGCACGGTGCCTGGGTTGAAGAACTGCGCTTTGAAGCTCGCTATAAAGGCGCTCACACTGACGATGTCTACTGTCGGCTCCGTGATCCCAAGGAAAGTTGGCTACAACTCGTCCAGTGCAAGCGAGGCCTCAATGCCACTGCTGGTAACACAGATTTTATCGACGGGCTGCAGGGTGCCTGGCGCGACTTCCTCGGTATCGAGAAAAGCCCTTTTGACCGCGGCTGTGACGTGCTGGTTCTTGCGACCATCGCCCCGGCGACGGCCGCTAACCAGGCAGCAAAGCGTCTTTGCGAACTTTCCCGTGCATCAGTAGATCTCGCTGACTACTTGCAGAAGGTGAACTCCAAGCTCTTCGACAAAAAGCACAAGGAAACCTGGGAAGCGTTCAAGACGGTTTCGAAGGAAACGTTGACCGACAAGTACACTGAGGAGCTTGTCTTCCAGCTGCTCCAGCGTCTTCGTGTTGACATTCATGACTTGGGCACCGAATCCTCACAGGAGCTCAGCCTCGTCCAAGCACTCTTGACCTCAGGGCAACCAAGTGACTCAGGAGAGCTGGTATGGGATGGCCTTGTCTCATATGTGCAAGAGCAAGGCATTTCAGTAGGGACTGTCACTCGAAGAACGTGGTCTCAGACGGCCAAAGAAGGATTGCAAGCGGCAATGAGCCGCCTGACTTCCTCGCGCGCACTGAGCAATATTGCTGAGCGTTTGACTCAGCGAGCCTTACTTCAACTCTCCCTCATCTCGACAAACCTGCCCAATGGCGCACACATCCCTAGAGGCGAGTGCTTAGGCCGTGTGTTGTCAGCACTCGATGACCGCCAACTCGTCATCATTACTGGCGGGCCGGGCGCAGGAAAGTCGGCGGTCGTCTCTGAGCTCGCTTCTTTGCGTCGTGAGTCCGGTCCATTGTTCTTCTTCAGGGCTGATGAGCTGGATGCGCCGACTTTGGCAGCAGTCCAGTCCCTGAACGGGCTTCAAGACCCGGTGCTGGGCATCGATACACTGCTGCACACAGGGGCACCCACTGTCATCATCGACTCGCTGGAGAAGGCTCTGGAGTCACAGAACCCAGGCGCGCTCGAAGAGCTGCTCGCACTTGTTCGCAAGAACAAGTCTTCGAGGCTCTGCATCACGACGCGCTCCTATGCTCTCAACGGACTGTACACAAACTTCCTCTATAGCTTTTCCAGCCAAGTCATAGACGTTCCTCTGCTCACGGACGCGGAGATTGCCACCGCGGTAGTCGCAAGCCCGCTTGAAGAGATTGTCGCCAAAGACTCAGGTGTAAAAGAGGTTCTGCGCACGCCCTACTACCTGCAGCTTGCTTTCAAGTACGCCGCCGCAGGAACTGCACTACCAAGTGCTTCGGGCAACGACCTTAGGCGGGCGCTTTGGACAGAGCGAATTGCGCCCAGCAGAGGCCTTTCGGCCGCCATGCGCACAAGCCGTTTAGCGACCTTCGACCAAGTCTGCTACCTGCGCACCGAGCGATTTGCGCAGTTCGTCGAGCCCCCCCCGGACGTTGAAGCTGTGACGTCGCTCCTGCAAGACGCTGTGCTCGCGAAGGACGAGGCCGACCGAGTAGCCCCGGCACATGACGTCTTGGAGGATTGGTCGCTGTTCTTTCGAGTAGAACGTGAGGTGCGCTCCGCGGAGCGGGACTGGTTAGCGTTATTCACGAAGCTCGGCTCACATGCGGGCATGCGACGAGCTCTGCGCTCATGGACGGCTCAGAGATCGGCTGAAGGCGATGATGATGCCTACGCGCTCTTGGAGGCAGCTCTCCGGCCTGAATCGACGATTGCGCAGCTTTGGCGCGATGAGATAGCCATCGGGCTTCTGCGCTCTGAGCGAGTTGAGGAGCTGGTCGCAAAGCTTGGAAGCAATGGCACTTTCAGCAGCGCGGCTCTGCTTCAGCGCCTGTGTCACCTACTGAGGGTTGCTTGCAAGGGTCCGACCTCCATCGACTACTCGCACTTGGCGGCCGACTCCGCGAACAAAGAACTTCTTTCCCGGATCGGGATGGCTGCACCGGTAGGCAAGGCTTGGGACGTAATGATTGGGCTGGTCGCAACGGCATTCCCATCTCTGCCGCCGGAAGCCCACTCATGGGTTGTCCAACTCGCCGAGGATGCGGTCGCGCACGATGACGCTTGGCATAAGCCCAGCCCACGTGTGACCGACGTCTTTACTATGGCCGAGCGCTATTGTTGGCGAGACAACGACACATGGTACAGACAGAAGTCTCTCGGGCGGCGGTTCTACGAGCTCTTGTGTCGTTGCTCTGGAGCTGACCCCGCCAAGTTCAAGGTGTTCATCGATGCACTTGTTAAACGGATCTCCGAGGACCGAGAAGATCGCGACGTCTACGCCGAAGAGCGCTTGGAATTTCTTACAAACATCAAGCACTGTGGGGAGCCGATTTACTTCAACGCGGATTTAGTTCGCACTGCATTCTGGGTGCTCTACACCGAACATGGGCTTCGAGCCGAACGTCACTTCGATATGGTCGGCTGGGAGGCAGCAATGGGCCTCAGTCAGAGGGCAAGCCATGCATTCTTCCCTCCCTCCGTGCTACAAGGACCTTTCCGGTGCCTTTTGCTCTACTCCTTTGCCAAGAGCATTCGCTTTGTCGTGCAGCTCTGCAATCACGCAGCCCTGTCATTTGCCAAATCGCATCCTGAGGAAGTCACCGTTCTTCCGCCGGAGCAAAGTCCCAACGGACGGGCCCACATCCACAACTGGCGACTTTGGGCGGCCTATCGCGGCCACTCCGTTTCCTGCTATGTGTTGAACTGCGCCCTTATGGCGCTGGAGGAAAGGCTGTTGGTCGAGGCGAAGGTGCAGCCGGAGATCATCTCGGAGGCACTCAAGTTCATCTTGGAGAGCGGCGAGTCGAGCTTCACTACAGGATTGGTGGCAGGCGTACTGATGGCGCATCCGAGCCTTGTCACTGAAAAGCTTCTGCCGCTCTTCAGCTGCCCGCAGCTCTTCGTCGACGACATCGCGCGTTACGTGGGAGAGTCGACTGCTTTAGCCATCCATGGTGGCCACGACGGCCTGGGCGAGGAGAGGCAAAAGGAGCGCATCGCCAGCAACCGGCTACCGCACAGGAAGCAGCACTTGGAGATGCTCCTACTTCAGTTGCAGATTATCCGCCCCGACCTCCGGGATGGCATCTTTGCGATACTCGATAAGCACATCGAAGATCTCAAATATGCCCAAGACGTGCCTGACGGTTGGCGCATGGGGCTCAAACGCATGGATGCTCGAGGCATGAAGTTCGGCGAGCTAGTTGGCGATGGGAAGTTCGTACCTCTGGAAATCGCTAACCTCGAACCCGACCTGAAGCAAGTGAGCGACCAAGCGGAGTCAAGAAGTCAACTCATGAACCGGTTGGCGGCTGTCCGGCTTTGGGCGGGAACGGTGACGCAGCCAACGCTCCCCTCGTCCCAGGGGGCCGTAGACCGCTTCTCCTCCTCGTCTGAGGTGTATGAAGAGTTCCAGCGCCTTCTTGAAGAGATTGATGGGCAGGAAGAGGCCTTGCTGTGGGGGATGGATGACAACCTTCCTTGCGCGCTAATTCAGCGCTGGCCGACCGACACCTCGGGAGCGCTTCAATGGGCCAAAGACTATCTCCTCGAAGTTACCTCGAAGCGCCTGGACAACGACGCTTGGGTCCTTCGCAGCCCTGCGACGGGCGAGTTGAGAGCCAAGACGCTCGTCTTGCTGGCAAGCGTAGCCCCAAGCCACCCAAAACTGCCCGAGTCCCTCGCCAACATCATTACAGAGCCCGTCTGGAAGGTTCGCCGGGCAGGAGCCCTTGCCATCTCCGAGGTTCTGCGACCAAAGCAGCCTCTTCTCGCCGATATCCTGACTACGGCGCTGGCGCAGTACGCCGAAGCGCTCGACACCACAATCGGCGCAGCGCGAAGACGCAAGCCCGACTTCGTCGAAGAAGCGCGGAACGTAACCAGCAAGGGGTTAGTCGTAGCCCTTACAGGCGGGAATTTGGCGTCTAGACCTAGTCCCAGAAGCCTCGGCGCTGTCAAAGAGTGGACGATTGCACTCGATGCCGCCCGCAGTGAGACGCCAGAAACTTGGAGAGTCCAGGCGCTTACAACGCTTGCCCGCCTCATGGCCGATCAGGAAGGCAAGGCGCGAATTGATCGGTACGACCCAGACTATGTCGATTTCGAAGCGCGCTGGGAGGTGGGCGACCTATTGGCGTCTGAACTGCTAGTTCAGACCACCGACAAGACGCCGATCTTCGAAACCCTTGATTACTGCATCGAGCACGGCCCAGAGCTCACTGAAAGGGTGCTGGAGTCAACCCTTCGTGGGTGCATGAAGCAAGAGTACGCCAACGCGGATGCCTTCTGGCGGGTATGGGATCGGGCGGCAGCGAAAGTCCTTCTAGACGAGTCGTTGCACACTCGCTCGCGACACGTGTACAGCAAGAACGAGAAGCCGCTCGCCGTGCTGCTGTTTCAGTCCATTCCATGGACCAAGACCTTCCATGACTTGCCGCTGCTGCGAAACCGCCCTCGCTTCGTCGCCAACTGCCTTGTCGCAGCAGGTGACAGCTGGCACGCGCTCGAACATCTTCTTGCGCTAATGGCAGGTGTCGGAAGGTCAACAGCAGTGCCCTCCGCCTTAGGACAATTGAGGGACGCGATATCGAAGGCTCCTTCTGACTTATTCAACGAAGGAAGCATCCTCTGGCACACTGAGACGGTCTGCCAAGTAGCGGTGCACGAGCACCGTCAGGCGCTCCTACGAGACGTATCCCTCAGGCAGGCTACTCTGGAGGTGCTGGACAGGCTCGTAGAGGCCGGTTCGTCCTTGGCTTTTCAGTTGCGGGACTATCTAGCGACATCGTCACCGGTCATGCCTTCAACGCCTCCAGGCTCGAACGCAGCTGCTTAGCTTGTCAAACTTCGGTTAGCGGCGGATTCGCAGCGCCCAGATGTTCTTGAGCTTGTGAATAACGGTTCCAGGTTGAATAACGGTTCCAGGTTCACTTCTTTACCATCGCGCCCATACCGTCCGCCACGCGGCAGGCATGGGCGCGACACGCTGGGACCTAGAACTTGTAGGTCAGCCCCAGGTACGCCAGCCGGCCTGCGTATCCGCCGGTATAGAAGCGCGCGCGGGTGTCCTCGCCCAGGTGCGAGCGGGACTCCTGCTTGGTCAGGTTCAGCATCGAGGCGGTGAGGCTGAGCGCCGGGGTGATGTTGTATGCCGCGTTCAGATCGATCTGGTAGTACGGCTCCTCAAAGACGTTCAACCCGTTGACCAGGCCCTGCACCAGTTCGCCGCGACGGTTGTATGAGGCGCGCAGCAGCAGGCTGTCGGTCTCGTAGAACACGGTGAGGTTGGTCTGGTTCCTGGCGCTGCCCGGCATGGCGGTCTCGCCGGCCTCGGTACCGTCTTCCAGTCGCACCGCCGCCTTGCTGGCATCGTTGTAGGTGTAGTTGAACTGCACACCAAGGCCGGACGACAGCGTGTGCTGCGCGTACAGCTCCACACCCTGCGAGACCGCGTCCTGGCCGCCGGCCTGGGTGCTGTAGTTCTGCACGGTGACCGGTTGCCCGTCGACCATCATGTTGACGTCGCTGATCACGTCGACCGCGAAGTTCTCCACGTTCTTGCGGAACAGCCCCACACCTGCCACCGAGCCCGGCTGGAAATACCATTCCAGCCCCAGGTCGAACTGGTTGGCCTTGTACGGCTCCAGGTTCTTGTTGCTGCCCGAGCCGTACCAGCCCTGCTCGCTGGCACCGCCGGTCAGGCGCCGGTCGGCCACGTACTCGGGACTGTAAAACTCCAGGCTGCCGGGCGCGGCGATGTCGTTGTAGCTGGGACGTGCAATCACTTTCGCGGCTGCCGCGCGTAGCAACAGGTTTTCGGTCAGGTCGTAGGCCAGGTTGAAACTCGGCAGCACGTCGGTGTAGTTGCGGTCCAGCCCGCTGACCACGAACGACTCGGTGCGTTGCACGCTGTCGGCCAAGCGCCAGTAGCCTTCGGTGCCGCAATAGGTGTCAGCCGGCGCGCCGCCGGGCGTGGCGGCGCCCTGCTGGCAGGCCAGCGGATTGCCGTCGGCGCCGTCGAAGAAGTAGTCGTTGTAGGCGGTCACCTTGTCGGTGGACTCGGCACGCTGGCCGGTACGCGCTACCCGCACGCCGACGTTGCCACGCAGCCGCTCGGTGTGGAAGTTGAGCTGCAGATAGCTGGAATAGATCTCTTCGTCGACGTTGTAGACAAAGTTGTCTTCGCTGCGGGTCTGCATCGCGCCGTAGGTCTGGTTCAAGTAGCCGATGTAGCCCGGGAAGTTGATCGCCGGGAACGCGCTGGCGTTGACGCCACCGGCCAGGTTGTCCTGCGGGAACAGCAGGCCCGGCGAGAACTGGGTGGCGATGGCATTGCAGCGCCCGTTCCAGTAGCGGTTGTCGTAGTCGCCCGGATCGGTGCCCGGGCACACCCAGTAGTTGTTGCCGGTACTGCGGTGGATGCCGCCGTCGCGACGCTTGAGGCCGAACTGCAGCGAGTCGAAGACCTCGCCATCGAAATGCCAGGTGGTGTCGATCTGCGCGTACTGCTGCTGATTGGTGTTGCGGGTCCAGGACGAGCCGGTCGAGCCCAGGTCGACCTGCAGGATGCCGTCGCGCAGGTTCTGCATCAGCTCCGGCGAGAACGTCATGGACGGCGTGCCGGTCAGGTCCCAGGCGCTGGCGAAGTTGGCGTTGGTCCAGCTACCGTCGGCGTTCTGCAGGCGCGGCTTGATCGGCAGGGAAAACTGCAGCTCCGGCCCGCCCTTGGCCCAGGTGCGGCCGGCCTTGAACGCCACGTCCACCTGCTCGCCACGCCATTCGCCGCCCAGGTCCACCGTCTGCGACTGCGATTTTTCGATGTTGTAGCTGCCGGTGATCTGCGGCGTCGGCACCGTGCAGTCGTCCGAGCCCCAGCCGCCCGGCGGCAGGCCGGCCGCGGCGGCCTGCGCCTCGCTGCAATAGTAGGTCTTGCCCGGACGCAGGCTGTAGGCGGCGCCGGTGACGATCGTGCCGCTGGGATCGAACTGCAGCCGGTCGAGCAGACGGCCGCCGCGCCAGTTGCCGTCGCCGTTGTAACGGGCGATGTTCCACTCGGGAATCTTGATGGTATTGGTCTGCGAGTCCTGCGACAGGTCGAAGCGGAAGTAGTTCGCGGTCAGCGTCAGGTCGTCGGTCGGCTTGAACTGCAAGGTCAGTTGCCCGCCCTTGCGCTCGCGCTCCTCGCGTTTGGCGCCCAGGCTGACCGCGGTCGGCATCATGAAACCGGTGGAGTAATCGCCGTCCTGGTTCCAGAAACCGGTCCCGCCCCACCAGTTGGCATTGAAGTCCGAGGGATTTCCGTTCACGTCGACCGCCGGGCCGACTTCGTCGCGCCCGTACCATTGCCAGCTCTCGGTACTGGCATCGAGCGTCCGTGCGGTGCGCTTCTGCTGCGTGTAGCCCACGAAGACACCGAAGCGGTTGTCCTTGTCGTGCCACGCGTACGAGCCGGAGAACTGGCCGTCGGTCTTCCTGCTGGTATCGGACCAGGTGCCCTCGGCGGAGACGAAGCCGGAGTTTGGCTCCAGTTCCAGCGGGCGCCGCGTCTGCAGGATCACCGTGCCGCCGATGCCGCCTTCGTCGATGCGCGCTTCCGGGGTCTTGTACAGCTCCGCGCTGCCCAGCAGGTTCGACGGCAGCAGCGTGTAGTTGAACGAGCGCGTCGGGTCGCCGTTGGACTCGGCAGTGGCGATGTAGTTGCCGTTCAATTCGGTCAGCACCAGCTCCGAGGACAGGCCGCGCACACTGACGTTCTTGCCCTCGCCGCCGTCGCGGCTGATGACCACGCCGGGCACGCGCTGCAGCGCATCGGCCACGTTCTTGTCGGGGAACTTGCCCACGTCCTCGGCGGTGATCACATCGACCACGGCGTTGGCGTTGCGCTTCTGCTCCAGGCTTTTTTCGATCGCGTAGCGGTAGCCGGTCACCGTCACCGCGTCCAGGTCCGTAGCCTGCACCTCGGCCTGGCCCGTGGGCGCCAGCGTGCCGTCGGCCTGCTGGGCGGCGGCGGTGGAGGCGGCGCTCGCGAACAAGGCGATGGCGATCCCGGCGGACAGCGTGCTGCGGTGGCGTGTGAATGGCATGCAGTTCATTTCGATCATGCTCTCCCAAAGGTGATTGGCTTCGGCGGATGTCTGTCGATCCAACGATCGGCCAGGAACGCTGCGCGAAGTGACACAAAAAATATCCGGCGTCGTTGCGGCAGCCTGCCCCCTCCTCTTGCGTCCGCTTCCCCATGCAGATGCAATTAGATCGTTCTAATGGCGTGGAAAGCTAAGTAGCACAGCCCATGCGGCAGCGCATTCTGCCGCGCAACAGACCTGCTGCATTGCAAGCCGTCCACGATGGGCGGCCGGCCGGCCACGCTTGCACACGGCACGGTAGGGCCTGCTGCGTCGCCGGCTGCAGCAGCGTGATCGCTGCAAGCAACACACCCTCGCCCGCAACCGGACGCAAGCGGTTAACCGAAGCGCCAGCACATACCTCATTTAAAACCGGGCTCAGCAAGAGACTGGATTGACGTAAGGGCATCGCCCACCACACGCCGCTTGGCGGCCGTCCCCATCGCGATCGCCACACCGAACATGCGCGCGCTCGATGCCTGCGTGCAGGCGCACAGGCGGCGCGGCCTGCTGCGGGCTTGATGACACGCCCTGGTCGGAAGCGCATGCGCCGATGACCTGGAAACCCTGCATCGATGCCCGAGTGGAAGCGGCCCATGCCGCAAAACGACAACTTTCTGGCGCTCTCAACCATCTGGCTCTATCAAGTCCGCCGCGCTCGCGCCGATACCGCTTGCATAGACAGATTGAGCATCATCGAACTGGTGCTGGCGATCGTGGCGATCGAAGGCGACTACGTCAGCATCGAAATTCAGGACGACGGCGCCGGCATCGACCCCGAGCGCCTGCGCGAAATCGCCCGCAACAAGGGCCTGATCGACGCCGAAGCCGCTGCCCGTCTGAGCACCGACGAGTGCCTGCATCTGATCTTCATGCCGGGCTTCTCCACCAATTCTACGGCCGCGCCGTGCTGGACCGCCGCTCGCACACCCTGCCGCTGATCGACCTGCGTCGCTGGCTGGGCGTACCTGCCGAACAGCCGCCGCTGCTGACCGTAGTGCTGCTGCAGGCCGGCGAAACCCGTTTCGGCCTGGTGGTGGACCAGGTCCGCGGCCGCGAGGAAGGGTGATCAAGCCCCTGCCCCGTGCCCTGCGCGGCCTGCCCGGCTACGCCGGCGCCACCCTGATCGGCGACGGCCGCATGGCGCTGATCCTGGATGTGGATGGATTGCGCTCCAGCGATCATTGATTATGGGGAATGGGGAATGGGGAATGGGGAATGGGGAATGGGGAATGGGGAATGGGGAATGGGGAATCGGGAATCGGGAATCGGGAATCGGGAATCGTGGTGACGATCCGGGTTGCTCGATGTGATCACAACGGCCGCGCATAGCGGCCGTTGTCGTTTCCATACATGCGCAGTCAACCGGCGTGATCTAGCGCAACGGCTGCGTGTTGGACGTGTTGCAAGCAATCGCTCAGCTCACCCGCCACGCCGTCGCCACCTGCTGCGCATTCCACAGCGCGCCATAACGGCCATTGCAGGTCAGCAGTTCCGCATGCCGGCCCTGCTCCACCAGCCGGCCATCCTCCACCACCAGGATGCGGTCGGCGCCGGCGATCGTGGACAGACGGTGCGCGATCACGATCACCGTCTTGTCGCGCACCAGGGTATCGATGGCCCGTTGCACCGCCAGCTCGCTTTCCGTATCCAGCGCGGCGGTGGGCTCATCCAGGACCACGATGGGCGCGTCCTTGAGCAAGGCGCGGGCGATCGAGATGCGCTGGCGCTCGCCACCGGACAGCCGGTCGCCGATCTCGCCCAGCCGCGTGTTCCAGCCCTGCGGCAGGCGTTCGATGAAGTCCAGGCACTGCGCAGCCGCAGCGGCAGCGCGCACCTGTGCGTCATCGGCATCCGGGCGTCCCATGCGGATGTTGGCCAGCACCGTGTCGTCGAACAGATGGACGTCCTGGAACACCACCGACACCAGAGCGTTCAACACCTCCGGCGACATGCGACGGATGTCGATACCGCCGATCGTGATGCTCCCCGCTTGCGGGTCGGCATGACGTAGCAGCAAGCGAGCCACGGTGGTCTTGCCGGAGCCGGAGGGGCCTACCAGCGCCGTCATCGCCTGCGCCGGCAACGTCGCGCTGAAGTTCATCAGCGCGACGCTGCCGGGGGCGTCGGCATAGTGGAAACAGACCTGTTCGAAGCACACATCGAACCGATCGGGCAACGCCTGCGGCATCTGCACCGGCAGCGCGGGAATGGCCAGCAGCGCCTCGATCCGTTCCAGCGCGGCCTGCATCATCTCCAGCACCACGGTGTAACTGACCAGGGTCGCCATCGGTTCGGACAAGCGCACCACGATCAGCATGACCGCGGCCACCGCCGCAGGCTGCAGCCTTCCCGACACGACCCATCCGGTTGCCGCGACGACCACCCCCAGCAGGCCCAACTCGACCAGGCTGGCGGTGACCACCGACGGGCGAACGCCTTGACGATGGGCCGCAGTCTGGATCTGGCGCAGGCGCTCGAAACCGGCGTGCAGCATCCCCACGCGACCGCCTTCCTGGCAAGCCGCGCGCAGCGCGGTCAGCCCCTGCGTGTACTCGACCAGATCGGCATTACAGCGCCAATGCGCGTCGTTCAGGCCGCGCATGTCGCGGGCGAAGGCTGGACGACGCCAGCGATGCAGTCCCCAGAGCAGCGGGAAGACCGCCAGCAGCAATGCCCCCAGGCGCAGGTCGAACGCCAGTACTGCCAGCGCCAGCGCCAACGGCGCGACGGTGGCGCTCAGGATCAGGTTGGCAATGGCCACGATGTAATTCAGCTGCTCGTCCACATTGCCCAGCAGCAGCGCGTTCATCTCCCCGGCGCGGTTCTCGCGCAAGCGCTCCAGCGGCATGCGGCGCAGTTGCTCGCCGAGCCGCAGGCGCAATGCGTGAGTGACCTGGGCCAATCGACCGCCGTACTCGAACCCCTGCGCACGCCAGCGCAGCACCGTGGCGATGCCGGCCAGCACCGTCATGGCGGCCAGCCAGCCTAGCGCCCTGCCCGGGTCCGGTGCAGGAAACACCGCCGCCAACAGCGGGAACACGCAGGCCAGCGCCAGTCCCTGCAGGACCGCAGCGGCGGCAAGCCCGGCCAGGCAGCGCCGCAAGGCCGGCGCGTGCGATCCCATCACCCCCAGCAGCCGGCGCCAGGCCGTCCGCGTGGAAACCAGCAGCGTGGACAACTGCGACAACGGCCTCGGCACCGCACTCATGGCACCACCTGCGCCGCGCGATCGGCCGGCCGCCCAGCAGCATCGGCCCCGCGCAAGGCCCAACGCCGGGCCTGCGCGTGATGCGCCCAGAGCCGCGCATACACGCCCCCGCCGGCAGCCAGCGCAGCATGCTGCCCGGATTCGACCAGCCGCCCACGCTCGAAGACCAGGATCTGGTCCACATCGCGCACCGTGGCAAGACGGTGCGCCACGATGATCACCGTCTTGCCGCGCATCAGCGCGGACAGCGCAGTCAGCAAGGCCAGTTCGTTTTCCGGGTCCGCAAACGCAGTCGGCTCGTCGAGCACCAGGATCGGCCGGTTCTGCAGGATCGCGCGGGCAACGGCGATGCGCTGCCGTTGCCCGCCGGAGAGCGCGGCGCCACGCTCCCCCACCGGTGTGTCGTAGCCTTTGGGCAGCGCCTGGATGAAGGCGTGCGCCTGGGCGGCGGTAGCGGCGTCGATCACCGCGTGCATGTCCGCATCCGGCACGCCGAGACGGATGTTGTCGGCCACCGTGTCGGCAAACAGGAAGGTGTCCTGGAACACGAACCCGACCTGGGCCATCAGCATCTCGGTGGGTAGTGCGCGCACATCCACGCCACCGATGCTGACCTGTCCCTCCAGCACGTCCCAGAAGCGCGGAATCAGCCGGGCAACGGTGGTCTTGCCCGCCCCCGAAGGACCGACCAGCGCGGTGACGGTGCCGGGTTCGACGCGGAAGCTCACGCCGCTCAGCGCGCGCTCCTGCGGCGGCTCGGCCGCTCCATTCGCCGCTCCTGCCTGCTGCGCATAGCCGAAGCTGACATTGTCGAACACCACTCCGGCATCCGCCGGCACGCTGACGCACGCCGCCGGCACCGGCTGGACCGGCAATGCCAGCACCTCCTGGATGCGCGCCGCACTCAGCTGCGCCTTCTCGACCATCTGCCGCAGCAGCATCATCGGCATCATCGCTTCGGCCATGCCAGCGCTCAGCAGCAATGCGCCTACCCAGATTCCGAACGCGAGCTGCCCGCGCAGCAGCAGCCATCCGCCCAGCCACAGCAGCACCAGCAGCGTTGGCAGCGGGTTCAAGACGGCGAAGGACACGCGCGCCGACAACCCGGCCTGACGGTACCAGCGCGTGAGCACGTCCAGATACCCGTCCAGTGCCTGCCGATAACGGCCAAAAGTCGCCTGGCCGGTGTCGAAGCTGCGCACCACCGGCATCGCCTGCACGAACTCGATCACCGCCGCGCTCACCTGTTCGCGGGCCTGGTTGTAGCGCCGGCCCATCTCGGCCCCGCCCCGCATCGCCAGCGCCAGCACGCCGAACCCCAGCGCCAGCGGCGCCGCCGTGGTCAACGCCAGTCGCCAGTCCAGCCACAGCAACGCCAGACCGGTGCAGACAGGCATCACAAAGGCCCGCGCATACAGCGGGGTGCTATCGGCAACGAATACATGCAGCGCCTTGACGTCGTCCTGCAGCACTTTGGACAGCGCCGCCGCGCCCCAGCGCTGGATCTCGCCCAGCGGCACGCGCGTCAGGTGTTGCGCCAGTTGCTGGCGCAACAAGGCCTCCAGGCGAAAGGCGGCCGCATGGGACTGATTGAACCCGGACAGGCGCATCACATAGCCGCCCACCAGGCATGCCGCCGCAGCGAGCAGCGCCGCCACCGGCCAGCGACCCGACACCTCGGCAAGCTGACGTGCCGCCAGCGCCAGCGCCAGCAGCGAACCCAGGTTGAGCAGCGCAGCGGTGGCGGCAAGACCCATCGCCAGCCGGATCTGCCCACGCACCGGCTGCATGATCTGCCAGGCATGCGGTTGGCCACGTTCCGCCGGTGCGCGCGTGGATGGCGCGGGCGCAGACGCTGGCCCGTCGGTGTTCGCTTGCCTGTTGGCCGCCCTAGAAGTCATGCCTGACACCGACACCCAGCGTGCGGCCACGCGCGGGAGCGCCGACATAGGTGGGCGCGGCGGGCGCGAACCCGTACAGGTCGTACTGCTCGTCGAGCAGGTTGCTGCCGAACACATAGATCTCGGTGCCGCCGGAGGCTACCCCGATCCGCACGTCCACCTTCTGATACTTGTTCAGATCGAAGTGGTTCTGGGTGTCGGCCGCCCGCGTACCGACGTACTGATAGTCGAGCCGGGCATTCAGCACCGGCGCGGAGAGCCAGCGCACCGCCAGCGGCCGCATGTACGCCGCACCCAGGGTGCCGCCCCACCTGGGCACGTCGGGCGAACGGTTGCCTGTGCGGATATCGCCGCCGGACACACCCGACACGTTGCTGGTGATCTCGGCATCGATGAAGCTCAGCCCGCCCGACAGCGAGAATCCCTCGCCCAATTGCCAGGTTCCCTGCACCTCGGCGCCCCGACTGCGGGTATCGGCATTCACCGTCGAGGTGGCCAGCGTTGCCGGATCGAAGCCCATCAAGTGGTCGTCCTTGACCCGGGTGGCAAACAGCGCGCCATTCAACGCATAACGGCCGTCGGCAGACTCCGTCTTGAAACCCACCTCGAGCGCATTGGACGCGGCCGGCTTGAACGGCACGCTGTCGGCCACCTGGGTCGGAAAGTCGCCGATGCCCCCCGATTCGTACCCGCGCGACACTGCGGCATACAGGTTGGTGGTCGCCGTCAGCACATAGGACAGCGCCACCCGCCCGGTGGAATAGTCGTCGCGTAGCCGGCGGTAGTCGGAGACGGTTCCGGCGTAGAGGGCATCGTAGGACTTGTGGTCCCAGGTATGGCGCAGGCCGCCGGTCAACTTGAGCACGTTGGTGAGTGGCCAGGTGACTTCGCCGTACAACGCGTGGCTATCGGTCTGGTAGTCCCGTTCCATGGCCTGGTTGCTGCTGATGTACAGCTGGTCGAAGCTGCGCTGCGCGCGCGACAGGTTCACGCCGGTCACCCAGAACACCGCCGCGCCCGGCAGGGAGGTCCAGCGCAGGTCCTGGCTGAGCGTGTTGCCGTCCATCCTGCTGCGCTGCATGTTTTCGGCCGGTATGCCGAACATGGCCTGCATCGCACGTGCGTCGTAACCGCCCACGAAGTCGGTATCGAACCGGGTGTAGCCGGTGACCGAGGTCAGCCGCCCCACCGGCAGATCGTGGTTGAGGGTGACCGCATAGCGCTCCACCGTCTTGTCGTTGTCGTCGTACAGGCCCGGCGTGACATCCATCACCGGTGGGTCGTCGTAGGGCCGCAGTACTGCCAAGCCCAGGTTGCGCCTGGCGTCTTCGCGGTCGGCAGTGAACAGCAGGTTGGTGCCGGCGCCGTTGTCCCAAAACACGCTGCCACGGAACATCAGGCTGCGCGGCTCGGACAGCGGCTCGCCGGTGCGCGCGTTGTCGACCCAGTGATCAGCGCCGCTATTGCGGATCGCGAAACGACCGCTGAGCGATTCCGACAACGGGCCGCTGATCACCGCTTCTTCCAGATGCTGGCCCTGCTCACCGATCTCGCCGCGGACGTAAGCCTGCAGCTCGCGGGTAGGCTTGTTGGTGATGACATTGATCGCACCGGCCCGGCTATTGCTGCCAAACAAGGTTCCTTGCGGGCCCTTGAGGATCTCCACGCGCTCGATATCCAGCGTGCCGAGCGACATCGAACGCATGGACAGCGGCACGCCATCGATCGACAGCGCCACCGCGCCATCGTCGGTGCTGACCGGATTGATCGAGCCGGTACCGCGGATCAGTACGTTCGCGCTGTGCGGCGAGCCATCGCTCCAGACGTTCACACCCGGCGTGGCGCGCAGCGCCTCTTCCAGCGTGAGCTGCCGGCGGGTCTCCAGCTCGCTGCCCGCGATCACGCCGATTCCGAAAGGAATATCCTTGGCGTGCTCTGCCGCAAGGCGCGCGGTCACTGTCAGTCCATCCAGTTCCGTCACCTGCCCTTCCACCCTGGCGCCCGGGTCCGACACGGCGTCCTCGGCGGAACGGCTCGGCGAGCTCCCTTGCGCTGCCGACACGTTCGGCGCGGCGGCAAGCGCAGCCAGCAACGCCAGGGTCAGGGAATTGAGCGTTTGGAAACGGCCTTGCGGCGTCTGCGCGACGAACGGGTGCTGCACGGACTGGGCTCCTGATCGGAATGGGAAAAAAGCGGCTGCGTGGCGGTCAGCAGGTAGCTGGCGGCAGACGCCGGCCGGCTGCAGCAGCACGCAGACACCCAAAAACGCTCAACGACGTGCAATGCCTACCTGCCCCGTTGCTGAACCAAGCCGAAGCGACAGTCGTCACATCGTCCTAGCAGTTAACGATAATGATTCTTATTTTTTACACTACCCGAATCGGTTCACACTCCCCCCGGATCCGCATCACCTAATGAAGCAGGTCGCATGAACTCCACCCCCACGCCGCAGATCGCTTCCGAGGTCACTGTGTCCTCGTTACTTGCCGGCACGGCGGTGCCGGATCTGCAACCCGACGCATCCTGCGGACTGATTCATGTGACACCGCAACCCGGTGTCGATGTGCTGCTGTGGCGGGCGCACTTCCCCCAGCCGGTGACCATGAGCGTGCGCGACGACTGGGACCGGGTGCATTTCTCCTGCGCCCTGCATGGCCGCTGCAGCTTCGCGATGCGTGAACGCGGCAGCGAGATCGAGCATGTGCTGGAAGAACGCATGAGCTGCATCAACTACACCCCCGGCTGTAGCAGCAAGTCGTCCTACGCAGGCAGCTTCGAGCAGGTGACCGTCTCGGTGCGCCCGGATCTGCTTGCCGACTGGATGCCTGACCTGGGCGGATCGCTGCGCCGGGATCTGGACGCTACGCACTGCTGCGACATGCAGCGCTGCGGCGCCGAAATGCATGCCACGGCGCACGCCCTGAGCGAGGCCTTGCGGGCGGCGACGGCACGGCCGGATCTGCGCAAGGCCGCGTCCCCGCTGTGGTTGCTGGGCCAGGCGCTGGTGTTGGTGGGCCTGTCTGTGGAAGCCCGCTGCGAACAGGCACCCTCGCAGCAGCACGCGCTGTGCCCGGCCAGCCAGAAAAAACTGCTGCGTGCACGCGACCTGCTGCTGGCGGATCTGAGCAAGGCGCCCACCATCACCGAACTGGCGCGGGAAACCGGCCTCAGCGCGGTGACGCTCAAGCGCGGCTTCCGGCAGTTGTTCGACCACAGCATCTATGGGCTGTTCCAGCACGAACGGATGCACATGGCGCGCGCGCGTCTGTGCAACGGCCATGCCCCGGTGACCGTGGTCGCCGCCGACCTGGGCTACACGAACGCGAGCCACTTCACGGCCGCCTTCCGCAAGCAGTTCGGCGTCAATCCTTCGGCGTTCAAGCGCCAGCGCTGAGACCACGCCGGCGCGGTCGCCGCATCGACGATCGCGCAACCGGCCTTCCCACGCGCCTGGGGACTGACCGGATACGGGCCGAGAAAAGTCTGATCCGGGCGGCAGCACAATTACGAATACTTATCATTTACTGCTCAATCAGGCAGCACGCCGCCCTGCGTCAAGCGCGGCGTGACGGGTCGGTGCGCGCAGATGGCGGTGTGCCGGCCCCTGTGCTACCGATCGCCGCCGGCTTTCCTTCCAGAGGCATTGCATGACTCCGTTTGTCGACACCCGGGACTGGCCTCTGGTCGCGCTGCACATGCCGGAGCATGTGCCCGATGCGCAGGCCAGTGCGCTGATGGCGCAACTGCAGGCTGTCTACGCGCGTGCCGAGCCGCACGTGCTGTTGCTGCAAGGCGCGCAACTGCCGCGCCAGTCGGCGCACTTCATGACGCTCTATAGCCGCTGGAGCAAGGACAGCTTCGCCCTGCAACAACGCGACTGCCTGGGCGCGGTGCGCGTGGTGGAAGACCCGGCGGCGCGTGGCGAGTACGCGCGTCAGGCCGACGCGTGGAACGCCTCCGGTCAGGCCGCGTATCCCTACCGGATCGTCGCCACGCATGCCGAGGCACTGGCCCAGGCGCGTGCCTGGCTGGCGGCCGCGCAGGTCACCGGCGTGGCTGCGGCCGAGCCGGCACCGGAACGATGACGGCCTGTCGGCCCCTGCGGTTGCGCCGCACTCGGCGCTGCTTCCGCCAGCTGCCGACACGCGTCATGTCGGCTTGGAACGATCCCTATGAGCTCGACCGTGGCCTCTGACACCGAACCGCAAATCCAGCGCCACGCTCCCGCAAGCACCGCCGCGCTGCAGACGGATCCTGCGCAAACCGACCCGACACTGCACGCCGAGCTCGCAGCCGACCTGGGCATCCCGACCGCACACCTGGATGCGCATGCCAGTCTGATCCAGCTCGGCATGGACTCCATGCATCTGATGGCGTGGCTGAACCGGCTGCGCCAACGCGGCTACAAGGTCACGCTGCGCGAGCTGTATGCCGCGCCCACGGCAGCCGGGTGGAGCCGCCTGCTGCGGCACAGGACCGCCGCCGCGCACGTGCCGGCCGCCGCGCCATCGGGGTGGCCGCAGATGCGCGACGGCGAGGCCTTCGCGCTGACGCCGGTGCAGCATGCCTATCTGGTCGGCCGCTCCCCACAACAAACGCTCGGCGGGGTCGGTTGTCACCTCTACCAGGAATTCGATGGCGCCGGCCTGTCCAGCCGGGCGCTGGAAGCAGCGGTGCAGGCGCTGATCCAGCGCCATCCTATGCTGCGCGTGCATTTTCGCAGCGATGGGCTGCAGCAATACGACGCGCAATCCCGGTGGCCCGGTCTGGCCATCCACGACCTGCGTGCGATGGACACCGCCGCGCGCGACGCCGCCCTGCTGGATCTGCGCGAACGGCTCGGGCATCGCGTGCTGGCCGTCGAACGCGGCGAAACCATCGATTTCCAGCTTTCGCTGCTGCCTGATGGCCGCCATCGGCTGCACGTCAACATCGATCTGCTGGTGCTCGACGCGGCCAGTTTCACGCTGGTGTTCGAAGAACTGGCTGCATTGCTGCGCGGCGACACGCTTGCGGCGCCCGATCCCGGCTACGACTTCCGCAGCTATCTGGCCCAACTGCAGCACCAGACCGGACCCGCCCGCGAGCGTGCGCAGCGGCATTGGCTGGACCGGCTGGACACCCTGCCACGCGCACCGGCGCTGCCGCTGGCCTGCGAACCGGAGCGGATCGAATCGGTCCGCATCCGCCGGCACCGCGCCGCACTGGAGAGCGCCGACTGGGAACGCTTCAAGACCCATGCAGGCGCCAGCGGCGTGACCCCGACCATGGCGCTGGCGACCTGCTTCGGCGCCGTGCTGGCGCGCTGGAGCAATCAGCCGCGCCTGCTGCTCAACCTCACCCTGTTCGACCGCCAGCCGCTGCATCCGTCGGTCGAGCGCATGCTCGCCGACTTCACCAATGTGCTGCTGCTCGACCTGTGCGGCGAAGGCGCCGCGTTCGATACGCTCGCGCAACGCAATCAGGACGCCTTCGCAGACGCTTACGAACATCGCCACTGGTCGGGCGTGGAACTGCTGCGCGCGTTGCGCAAGCAGCAGACCCATCCGCACGGTGCGCCGGTGGTGTTCACCAGCAACCTCGGCCGCCCGTTGTACGGCGATGGCACCGGCCCGCTGCTGGGCGAACCCGGTTGGGGGATCTCGCAGACGCCGCAGGTCTGGATCGACCATCTGGCGTTCGAACACGACTCGGCGCTGTGCCTGCAATGGGACAGCAACGCGACGCTGTTCCCGCAGGGTCTGGTCGACACCTTGTTCGAGGCCTACATGGCGCTGGTCCGCCGCCTGGTGGACGACGCAGACGCGTGGCACCTGCCGTTGCCGGACCCAATGCCGGCCACCCAGCGCCAGGTGCGCGCGCGGATCAACGCCACCGCGCGGCCGGTCCCGCGCGGGCTGCTGCATCAGGGCTTCTTCGCCGCCGCCGAGCGCAACCCGCAGGCGCTCGCGCTCATCCACGGCACCCGCTCGTTGCGCTATGCCGATCTGGCCGAGCAGGCGCGGCGTTGCGCCGGGGCGCTCGCCGATCACGGCGTGCGCCCCGGCGACACGGTGGCCATCGTCATGTCCAAGGGCATCGGACAGGTGGTCGCGGTGCTGGGGGTGTTGTCTGCCGGTGCGGTCTACGTGCCGGTCGCGCTCGACCAACCGGCGCAACGTCGCCGCAAGATCCAGCGCGACGCCGGCGTGACCGTGGTGCTGACCTGCCGCGACGACGCACAGCCCGGCGCCGTACAGGACACCGACCCCACCGATCCACCGGTGCTGTGCTGGCAGGAAGCCATCGACCACGCGCCCATGTCCGCCGCCATCGACGTGGACCCGGAACACCCCGCCTACGTCATCTACACCTCCGGCTCGACCGGCACGCCGAAGGGCGTGACCATCTCGCACCGCGCGGCGCTCAATACCTGCGCCGACATCAACCAGCGCTACCGGCTCGCGGCCGGCGACCGTGTGCTGGCGCTGTCGGCGCTGCACTTCGATCTCTCCGTATTCGACATCTTCGGTCTATTGGCGGCCGGAGGCGCCCTGGTGCTCGTCGACGAAGCGCAACGCCGGGATCCCGCCGCGTGGTGCCAGATCATCGACAGCCACCGCATCACGGTCTGGAACAGCGTGCCGGCGTTGTTCGACATGCTGCTGACCTATAGCGAGGGCCTGCAGCTGCACGCGCCGGCCCGGCTGCGCCTGACGCTGCTTTCCGGCGACTGGATCGGGCTGGACCTGCCGCAGCGCTACCGGGCGTTCCGCCCCGACGGGCAGTTCGTCGCGATGGGCGGCGCGACCGAAGCGGCGATCTGGTCGAACGTCTGCGACGTGCAGCACGTGCCGCCGCAATGGCGCTCGATTCCCTACGGAACCCCGCTGGCCAACCAGCGCTACCGGGTGGTCGACGATCACGGCCGCGACTGCCCCGACTGGGTGCCGGGCGAGCTGTGGATCGGCGGCAAAGGCGTCGCCTTGGGCTATTTCAACGATCCCGAGCGCACTGCCCGGCAGTTCGTCGCCGCCGCCGATGGCCGCTGGTACCGCACCGGCGACCTGGGCTGCTACTGGCCCGACGGCACCCTGGAATTCCTTGGCCGCCGCGACACCCAGGTCAAGATCGGCGGCCACCGCATCGAGCTGGGCGAAATCGAGACCGCCCTGCAGCGCATCGACGGGGTGCGTCAGGCCGTGGCGATGGCGGTGGGCGAGCGCGAGAAATCGCTGGCCGCCTTCGTCGTGGCCCGGGGCGATGCATTGCACAGCCTGCGCCACGCCGACCCTGCGCTGCCGGCCGACTATGCCGGTCTGTTTGCGCCGATTGCCGCCGAGCCGACGCGTGAGCCGGAGGTCGAACGCCTGGTCGCCGACTTTGTACTCGCGCATCTACGCCGGCAGGGTCTGGACTTCACTGCAGCGACCGATGTCGATGCGATCGTCCACCAACAGGGCATTGCGCCGCGCTGGCGCGGCCTGCTGCAACGCTGGCTGGACCTGCTGGTAAGCCAGCAGCGCCTCGACCACGCTGCGCAGGGCCAGGGCTATGTTCGCGGGCGGCTCTACCATCAGGCGCCCTGGCAACCTGCCAGCGGCGACCCGCTCGGCGCAACCGCCGAGGCCCTGCTCGCCCACCATGAGGCCGTGGCGCTGATTCTGCGCGACCAACGGCCGGCGTTCACCCTGCTTGAGCATGCAGTGTGGGCGCCCGAGCGGCTGCTGTTGCAAAGCCGGGGCACGCCTGCCGCAATCGATGCGCTGGCCGCTGCGCTCAAGGCGCTGTCGCAGACGCTGGGCCGCCCGGTGCGCGCTGTCGAGATCGGCGCACGCACCGGTCTGGCCGCCGAAGTGCTGCTGCGCCGCCTGGGCGTGGACCAGCTCAGCTACACCGCGCTGGAGGCCTCGCAGGACATGGTGCTGCGCGCAACCGACCGGCTTGCCGCCTACCCGCATGCCTGCGTGAGGCGCTGGGATCGCGCCGCGCAGATGGAATTGGCCCACTGCGCCGACCTGGTGCTGTCGTGCAACGCCTTGCACCGGCTTGGCGATGACGCACTGGACGCGCTCGCCATGCTGGCCGCGCCGGCGGCGTTGATCCACGTGCTCGAATTGCGCAGTGCCTCCTGTCTGGCCCTGGTCAGCGCCGACCTGCTGGCGCAGGATGGGGAAGCGCTCGGCAGCCGTCTGCGCGACGCTGCCGGTTGGCAGGCCGCCTTCCGGCAGCGCGGCCTGCACGATGCACTGGTCGATGCGGCAGGCGATCAGCAACGTTTCGTGCTGCGTGCGCCTGCGCAGCTGCGCCAGCCCGATCCGCGCAAACTGTCGGCGGCGCTGGCCGCACAGTTGCCTGCCTACATGGTGCCGCAGCGACTGGTCTTCCTGGACGCGCTGCCGCTCACCGCCAACGGCAAGGTCGACCACCAGGCCCTGGGCGCGCTCTGCCAACCCGCCCAACCGGCCGAGGCCGCACCAGAACCGCCGTGTGGCGATGTCGAGATCGCCATCGCCGCCGCGTGGCGCGCGCTGCTGCAGGCGCCGGCGCTGCACCGGCAGAGCCACTTCTTCCAGCTCGGCGGCGACAGCCTGCTGGCAACCCGGCTGATCGGCGCACTGGATCAGGCCGGCTTCGCTGCCCGCCTGGGCGATCTATTCGACTACCCCACGCTGGCCACCTTTGCGGCCACCGTGCAAACGCGAGGCGATCGTGGTGCCGAGCAGCTGCGAGCCGACCCGACAGCGCGGCACACGCCGTTTGCGCTCACCGAGGTGCAGCAGGCCTATCTGGTGGGACGCCAGCCCGGCTTCCCGCTCGGCGGCGTCGGCGCGCATTTCTTTGTCGAATTCGAGGTCGCCGACCTGGACGTGCCCCGCTTCGAGGCCGCCTGGAACCGCCTGATCGCCCGCCACGACATGCTGCGCGCGGTGGTACGCGAGGGCCGGCAGCAGGTGCTGGCCGAAGTTCCGGCGTTCACCCTGCAGCGTCATCGCGTCGCGCATTTCGACCACGCCGAGGCCAGCGCGCTGTACGCGCGGCTGTCCTGTCAGGTGCTCGATCCGACACGCTGGCCGGTCTTCGACGTGCAGGCAGCCGAGGACGACAGCGGCAACGGCCGCGTGTTCGTCTGCCTCGACAACCTGCTGCTGGACGGACTGAGCATGCAGATCCTGCTGGCCGAGCTGGAGCAGCTCTACGCCGACCCCGAGCGTGCGTTGCCGCACCTGGACATCGGCTTTCGCGACTATTTGGCGCATATCGCCGGCCAGCCACCCAGCGACGCCTCGCTGGCGTACTGGCAGCGGCGACTGGATCGCCTGCCGGCCGCGCCGCAACTGCCGCTGCGTCGCGATCCGGTCGATATCGGCGTGCCGCACTTCGTGCGCCTGTCCGACCGCCTCAGCGTGGGCGAATGGGCCGCGCTCAAGGCCTGCGCCAAGCAGGCAGGGCTGACGCCGTCGGCGTTGTTGTTGTCCGCCTACGCGGCGGTGCTGTCGGCCTGGAGCGCGGACAGCGAATTGTGCGTGAACCTCACCCTGTTCGACCGGCGTCCGCTGCATCCGCAGATCGACGCGGTGCTGGGCGACTTCACCTCGCTGCTGCTGGTGGCCTGGCAGCCCGCCATGGACTGGCGCACCAGCGCCCAGCAGCTGCAGCAGCGCCTACGGCAGGACCTGGTGCATCGCGATGTCTCGGCCATCCGCGTCATGCGCGAGCTGGCGCAGCGCCGCGGCCAGTCGGCGGCGGCCATGCCGGTGGTCTTTACCAGCGCAATCGGGTTTGCCGGCGACCGGTTCCTGGCGCAGGCCGCAGCGCTGAAACCGCGCCGGGGCATCTCGCAGACGCCACAGGTCTGGCTGGACCACCAGGTCTACGAGTCAGAAGGTGAGCTGCGCTTCAACTGGGACGCGGTGGAAGCGCTGTTCGACCCGGCGCAGCTGTCGGCCATGTTCGACCAGTACGCAGCCCTGCTGCGCCGCCTCGCCGGCGATCCCGGCGCCTGGGATCTGACACTCGACTCGCTGGTGCCGCCGGCGCTGGGGCACGCCACCGCACGTGTCGCAACGGCGCCGCTCGCCCAAATGACCACCGCCGCTGCCGCCGCCCAGCCGCCAGCGGCCGATGCGGTGCTGGTGGACACGTTGCGCGCACAGTTCCAACGCGTCACCGAGCTGCCGATCGCCGCTCGGCAAAGCTTCTTCGAGGCAGGTGCCTCCTCGTTACAGCTGGTGCAGTTACATCTGCAGCTGCGCCAGGCCGGGCACGCCGGCCTCGCGGTGACCGACCTGTTCGCACATGCCACGCCGCACGCGCTGGCGCTGCATCTGGCTGGATTGGCCGGCGCTGCCCCCGCCACCGCCCCCTTGCCGGAACCCGGGCGGCAAACGCTGCTGGAGCAGCGCAAGGCGCGTGCACAGCGTCGGCGGGGCGAGGCATGATCGCCCGCTACCTCCCGCATTGGTGCTACTACCTGCACCAGGGCATGCTCACCGCCCTGGTGATGCAGGGCGTGGTCGGCTATTACCGCCACGCGGGACTGGACCTTGCACAGCTCAGTTGGCTGTCGCTGGCGATGCTGCCCTGGGTCGGCAAATTCCTGTGGGCGCCCTGGTGCGAGCGGAATGCGCGGTCGCTGCGCGGCAACCGCTTCCTCGGCAGTCTGGTGCTGTTGCAGCTCGGCATGGCTGCGTCGCTGGCCGGCATCGCGCTGATCGCGCCCACCCTGACCGACCCAACCCGCTCCACCGCCGTGGTGGTCTGCGCGCTGATGCTGCTGACCTTGCTGTCGGCCAGCCATGGCATCTATGCCAACGGCATCGTCATCTGCACCACCGACGCAGGCAGCCGCCCGCTCGCCAACGCCGCCCAGGTCGGTGGCAGCTACCTGGGCATTCCGCTGGGCGTGTTCGGCTTCCTGGCAGTGGCGCAGCAGGCCGGCTGGACTGCCGGCTTCCTGTGCATGGCGGGGATGTCGTTGCTGCTGCTGATTCCGGTGCTGCTGGTGCGTCAACCCATTGCGCACAGCACGCTTCCCGCGCAGCCCCGGTTCGATCCCGCCGGCCTGCGCATGCTGTGGCCGGCGCTGGCGCTGACCGCCATCTACTACCTGGCCATGCGCGGCCTGATGGCGCTGCAGACCGTGCTGCTGGTGGACCAGGGACTGAGCCTGGTCGCGCTGGGTCAGGCGATCACCGTGTTCAGCACCCTCGCCAGCGGCCTGGGCGTGGTGCTCGGTGGCTGGTTGGCGCGGCGCGTCGGTGCAGCGCGCGGTCTGCTGCCGGTGATGCTGCTGCATGCCGCGCTGGCCTGCGCGATCGCGCTGGGCTACTCGCGTTTCGGGCTGAGCGCCTGGCTGGTGGTGTTCGGACTGGTCAACACCGCTGCCGCGATTGGCTTTGTGATGCTCTACAACGTGCTGATGGGCCTGGTGCGGCCGCACCAGCCGGCCTCCGATTACGCGCTGTTCCAGTCGCTGGACATGGCCGTCGCCCTGGCCGCGTCCATGGCAACCCTGCGCCTTGCGCACCACGCCGGTTACCAGAGCGCCCTGACCCTGCTCGCCGCAGTCGCCGTGCTGTGCCTGTGGCCTGCCAGCCGGTTGCGTCGCCGCGTCTGCCGGAGCGCTCGCGCGCAGCCGGCAGCCCCTCTCGACACCTGCCTGAGCCCCCGCAATGGATGACGCCTCGCCCGGCAACGCGCAACCCGATTTTCGCGCCCTGGTGACCCAGCACTATCCCGGCTGCGATCCGGTCGCGGTGATCGGCCACGCCGGCCGCTTCGCCGACGCTCCCGACAACGAGGCGCTCTGGCACAACCTCGTGAACGGGCAGGCCTGCAGCCGCCACTTCTCGCGGCAGCAACTGCTCGATGCCGGCCTGCCGGCTTCCACCATCGATGCGCCCAACTTCGTCGGGGTCGGCAGCGTGGTCGCCGATGCCGACGCCTTCGATGCCGGCCTGTTCGGCTATTCACGCCAGGAAGCCGAATCGATCGACCCGCAGCAGCGGCTGTTCCTGCAGATCGCCTGGCATGCCCTGGAGCACGCCGGCTATGCCCCCCGCCAGGTGCCCCACAAGACCGGCGTGTTCGGTTCCGCCCGGGTCAGCACCTATCCGGGCAAGGAACCGCTGCGCATTGCCGAGGTGGCGCAGGTCAAGGGCCTGCAATCGTTGATGGGCAACGACAAGGACTACGTGGCCACCCGCGCGGCCTACAAGTTGAACCTGCACGGCCCGGCGATCTCGGTGCAGACCGCCTGTTCCAGCTCCCTGGTAGCGGTGCACATGGCCTGCGAGAGCCTGCGCGCCGGCGAATGCGACATGGCGGTGGCCGGCGGGGTCGCGGTGTCGTTTCCCCAGCAATCGGGCTATCTGTACCAGCCGGGCATGATCTTCTCCCCCGATGGCCTGTGCCGGCCGTTCGACGCCCAGGCCCAGGGCACCTTCGGCGGCAACGGGGCCGGCGCGGTGGTGTTGCGCCGCCTGGCCGACGCGCTGCGCGACGGCGACCCGATCGTCGCGGTCGTACTCGGCAGTGCCGTCAACAACGACGGCGGGCGCAAGGTCGGTTACACCGCGCCCTCGGTCGCCGGCCAGGGCGAGGTGATTCGCGAGGCAATGACGCTGGCAGGCGTGGAGAGCCGGCAGATCGGCCTGATCGAGGCGCACGGCACCGCCACCCCGCTGGGCGATCCGATCGAAGTGGAGGCGCTGCGCTCGGTGTTCCACCGGCGCGACGACGGCCCGGCCTGCGCACTGGGGTCGGTCAAGAGCAACCTGGGCCATCTGGACACCGCCGCCGGCATCGCCAGCCTGCTCAAGGCAGTCCTGGCGGTGGAGCGCGCGATCATTCCGCCGTGCCTGCATTTCCGCAGCCCCAATCCGGCGCTGCGACTGGAAGACAGCCCCTTCCACGTCCCCACCCAGGCCGAACCGTGGCACGCGCCGATCCGCTGCGCCGGAGTCTCCTCGTTCGGCATCGGCGGCACCAACTGCCACCTGATCGTTGCCTGCCTGCCCGAGCCACTGCGCGCCGCCGCGACCGCCGCCGGCCCGGACGCGAACGCTGCCCAAACCGGCACATTGCTGCTCAGCGCCGCCAGCGAAGCCGCGTTGCGGCGCCTGGCCGGTGCCTATGCGCAAGCGCTGGACAGCGCGCAGCCGGCCGATCTGGCCCACACCGCCTTGCACGGCCGCCAGTTGCAGCTCGGCTTCCGGTTGGCCACGCCGCTGTCGGAGGAAACCGCTGCCGCACTGGCCGCCTGCGCCGCCGGCGAGGACGACGTGCTGCTGCAGCAGGGCGATGGCGAGCCTGGCAAGCAGGCCTGGCTGTTCACCGGCCAGGGGTCGCACTGGCCCGGCATGGGCCAGGCCCTGTATCGGCACTCGCCCGCCTTCGCGGACCGCCTTGACCACTGCCTGGCCGCCTGCGAGGGCAGTGACCAACCGCTCACGCCCTCGCTGCGCGAGGCCTTGCTGGGGCAGCACGGCGCGCTGCTGGAACGCACCGACTACGCACAGCCGGCGATCGTCGCCTTCGAACTGGCGATGGCCGCGCATTGGCAATCGCTGGGGCTGCAGCCGGACCTGGTGCTGGGCCATTCGGTGGGCGAATTCGCCGCCGCAGTGGTCGCCGGACACTACCCGGCCGATGCGGTGATGCGTCTGGTCTGCTTGCGCGGCGCGCTGATGCAGCGCTGCAGCGGCGGCGGCATGCTGTCGGCGTTTGCCGACCACGCCACCCTGCTGCCGCTGGCCGCGCCGCTCGGCCTGGAACTGGCCGCCTGCAACGGCGATCGCCATCTGGTGTTCTCCGGCGAGCGCGAGGCCATCGACGCGTTCGCTGCGGCGCTGGACGCACGCGAAATCCGCTGCAACCGGCTGTCGGTTGCCGGCGCGGCGCATTCCCGGCAGCTCGACCCCATCCTCGACGATTTCCAGCGCGCGACGGCCAGCCTGCACGCCACGCCCGGCCGCCTGCCGCTGATCTCCACGCTGACCGGCGAGGTCATCGACGCGCAGGGACTCGACGCACCCGACTACTGGCGCCGCCATCTGCGCGAGCCGGTGCGTTTCATCCAGGCCCTGCGCACCGCGCTCGCGCAGGGTGCGGATGTTTTCCTGGAACTGGGCCCGGACGCCCCGCTGACCGGCATCGGCACCCGTGAGCTGGCGGACGCAGCGACGTGGATCGCCAGCGCCCGGCGCCATCAACCCGCGCCGGCCCAGTTGCAGCAGGCCTTGCTGCAGCTGTATGCGGCCGGAGTGGAGCTCCCCTGGCACAGCCTGCTGGCTTCATCGGGTCGCAAGATCCACGCGCCGCTGTACCCGTTCGACACCGAACGCTATTGGCGCGAAGCCGAACCGGTTCCCGGGGCTGCGGCGCAGGCGTCCTGGGTCGGGTCAGGCGCACTGGAGGCGGGCCGGCGCATCGCCTTGCAGGCCGCCACCCAACTCGATCTGCCACGCCTGCATGCGCTGTATGCCTGCGTGACCAAGCTGCACGCCATCGACGTCGACGCGCTGGTGCGGCGCTGCGTCGGCGCGCGCATCGAGCAAGGCGCGAGCGTGCTGGAGGTGCTGCGCGGCGGGCGCCTGCTGCCGCGCCACCGCCAGTTGCTCACCCGCCTGCTCGATGCCTGTGTCGAGGATGGCTACTACCGCCGCGACAACCACCGCTACAGCGCCGCCGGCGCGCTTCCGCAGGAGCCGCGCGCGGCGCTGATCGAGACGCTGCGCGCCTGCTGCGAAGGTCTGGATGTCATCGCCGATACCGTCGCCCGCGCCGGCGAGCAGCTGTACGCGATGATGAGCGGTCAGGTGGAGCCGGTCGCGGTCATCTTTCCCGAAGGCGCATCCGCCGGTGTCGAAGTGCTCTACCAGGACTTCAGCTTCGGGCGCTACTTCAACCAGATCGCCGCCGGCACGCTGGCGGGTCTGATGCAGGAACGCCAGGCGCAGCGCCGCCAGCACCAGCCCTACCGCATCCTCGAGGTCGGTGGCGGCACCGGCGGCACCACCGCCTGGTTGCTGCCCGAGCTGGCCGACCAGCCCGCCCTGCACTACGACTTCACCGACATCTCGGCGCTGTTCACCCGCCGCGCCGAGCGCAAGTTCGCCCAGTACGGCTTTGTGGCGTACCGCGAACTGGATCTGCAGCAGGACGCGCAGGCGCAAGGCTTCGACGCTGCCGGTTACGACCTGATCGTGGCCGCCAACGTGATCCATGCCACCCAGCATGTCGGGCGCACCCTCGCCAACCTCTATCCGCTGCTGAAGCCGGGCGGCCGGCTGCTGCTGCGCGAGATCACCCGGCCGATGCGCTTGTTCGATTTCGTGTTCGGCCCGCTGGTCGCACCGCTGCATGACGCCGCAGCCCGTGGCGGCGAATTGTTCCTCAGCACTGCGCGCTGGAAGCAGCATTGCCTGGCCGCCGGTTTCGAACGCGTCGACTGGCTGCCCGAGGACGGCACCCCGACCGCGACAATCAGCGAGCACATCCTGCTGGCGACCGCACCGGGACAGGCGACCGACCTGGTACTGCCCTGGCAGGCCGGCGCTGGCGACAGCATCCTCGGTCACGCGCTCACCGACGACGGCTGCTATCTGGCCGATTGGTCGGACTGTGCCGGTCAGGACACGCGCTGGCAGGAGCGCGTCCATGCCGCATGCGCCGAATTGGCGCGTCGCCACGGCAGCGGCCAGACGCTGGTTCCGGCCGACACGCCGGCAGTCCCCAGGCAGCTGGCGCTGGTGCGGCTGCGCTGGCGGGCTGCCCCATTCGCTGCGCCGCAGGTCGACATCGAGGCCGGCGACGCCCAGGACGGATGGCGCTTCACCCTGGCCGCCTGCGCTGCCGCGCCGGGCCTACCCGCGCCGCTGCCGGCCCCGGCCACGCACTACGCGTGGCAATGGTCGATCGCTGCCGCCTGCGCTGCCACGCCGCAGCAATTTGCCCTGTGCGATGCCACCGCAGAGACCGTGGCGGCGCTGCACGCGGCAGGCGTCCGGCTTGCGCCACAGGCGCCGCAGGCACTGCTGCTACTGGACAGCGGCGACCAGGATCCACTGTCGATCGTCACCCCGTTGCTGGCTGCGCTCTCGGGCGACCAGCCGCTGGTGGTGGTCACCCGCTGTGCCTGGAAGATCGGCGCCGATGCGCGTGTCGACCCGGTGCACCATGCGGCCTGGGGACTGTTGCGGGTGGCCGCCGCCGAACACCCCGCACGCGCGCTCGCGGTGGTGGATCTGGATGCCCAGACCGGCTGGGAGGACCTGCTGCCGGCACTCGCAGCCGCGGCGGCAGGCCAGCGCTGGATCGCGGTGCGTGGCAGCCGCGTGTTGCTGCCGCAGTTGGTTGCCCAGCCTCACTGCGCGCCCGCGTTGCCTCCTGCCGGCTTGGCGGATGCGGGCTGGCATGTGGTGACCGGTGCCTTCGGCGGCCTGGGCCGCCTCAGCGTGCAATGGCTTGCCCGGCATGGTGCACGCCGGATCGCGCTGTTGGCGCCGCGCGCCCCTGCGGACTGGGCGGACTTCCAGCACATGCTGAGCGAACGGGACGGTTGCCGGCTGCACTGGCTGCCATGTAACGTCGGTGATCCGGAGCAGCTCACCCAGGCACTGGAGACACTGCAGGCAGACGGCGGCATCGCCGGGGTCATCCACTCGGCGGGGCTGCTGCACGATGCGCCGTTGGCGTCACTGGACCGCACCCGGATGGCAGCGGTGCTGGCGGTGAAAGCGCAGGCCGCACGCAGGCTACAGGCCTGGCTGCAGGCACATCACGGACGCTATCTGTTGCTGTATTCGTCGGCCGCCGCGGCGCTGGGCGCCGCCGGCCAGGGCGCGCATGCGCTGGCCAGCGCCTATCTGGACGGCCTGGCCCTGGCGCAAGATCCGCACACCTTGCCCAAGGTCATGTCCATCGGCTGGGGCGCCTGGGGCGACACCGGCCGCGCCGTCGATCCCGCCCTGCAGAACCAGCTCGCCACCAGCGGCATGGGACTGCTGGCCAGCGCCGAAGGCCTGTGGCATCTGGACCAGGCGGTGATGCGCGCAGCGCCCTACCGGTTGGCCATGCGCGTGCTGACCGAGCGACTGGACCCCCAGCGTCGCGCCCTGCTGGCGCCCGTCGTCGGCGCCGACCCATCGGCTGCCAGCAACGCCAGAACCGCACGCGCCGGCCACGCCACACCCGACCAGGCCACGTCGTCGCCGGCACCGACCGACCTCCACGACACCGCGGCGGTGAGTGCCTGGCTGAGCGAGCGCATCGCCGCGCAACTGCGGCTGGACGATCCCAGCCGGCTCTCGCCCGGACGCGACCTGCTGCAGTTGGGGCTCGATTCGCTGTTGTTCCTGGAACTGAGCAGCGACATCCAGCGCCAGCTCGGCGTGCGCCTGGACGCCGAACGCGCGTATCGCGACCTCAGCGTGACCGGGCTGACCACGCTGATCGCCGCGTTGGCCGGCGACCCCGCCTCCGTCACCCCCACCGGGCAGGTGCCAGCCGCGCTGGAGCACGACGCGCCCGGCCGCCACCAGCCGTTCCCGCTGACCGCGATCCAGCACGCTTACTGGCTCGGCCGCACCGATCTGATCGACTACGGCGGCGTGGCCTGCCATGTGCTGTTCGAATGGGACCTGCGCCACGACGCGTTCGACCTTGTGCGCCTGGAGCGCGCCTGGAACACGTTGGTGCAGCGCCACGACATGTTGCGCATGGTGGTGGATGCCGACGGCCAGCAGCGCATCCTCGCCCAGGTGCCGGTCTACCGAATCGAACGCCACGATCTGCGTGCGCTCTCTGCACAACAGCGGCAGCAGGCGCTCGCAGACACCCGACAGGCGTTGTCCTACCGCGTGCCGCCCACCGATCGTTGGCCCCTGTTCGAATTGGTCGCCAGCGAACTGGATGGTCGCCATTACCGGCTGCACATGAACCTGGATCTGCTGATGTTCGACGTGCAGAGCTTCAAGGTCATGCTGGACGACCTGGCCCGCGCATACCGCAGCGAGGATCTACCGCCGCTGCCCATCACCTTCCGCGACTACGTGCTGGCCGAACAGGCCCGCCGCCAGGAGGACAGCTGGCAGGCGTCCTGGCGCTACTGGCAAGCGCTGCTCGCCGACCTCCCGCCCGCCCCGCGCCTGCCGCTGGCGGCCGCGTGTGCGACGACCCAGCCGCGCTTCACCACCTATCAGACCCGGCTGGACGCGTCCGCCTGGGCGGCCCTCAAACAGGAATGGCAGCGCTGGGGCGTCACGCCGTCGGCGGCGCTGTTGACGCTGTTCGCCCATACCCTGGAGCGCTGGTCGCGGCAGCCGGACTTCACGCTCAACCTCACCTTCTTCGACCGCCGGCCGATCCACCCGCAGATCCGCGCGCTGATCGGCGACTTCACCTCGGTGCTGCTGGTGGACTTCGACCTCAGCGGTCCGATCTCGCTGCGCGCGTCGATCGAACGGACGCAGCAGCGGCTGTGGCAACGCCTCGCGCACAGCCAGGTCAATGGGGTGGAACTGCTGCGCGAACTCGGCAAGGGCCGCGGGCGCCAGCGTCAGCCGCTGATGCCGGTGGTGTTCACCAGCATGCTCGGCGTGTCATTGGATGGGCTGGCCATCGACCAGGCCCTGACCGGACTGCTCGGCGATCCGGTACACGTGTTCACGCAGACCCCGCAGGTCTGGCTCGACCACCAGGTGATGGAGATCGATAGTGAACTGGTGTGCAGTTGGTACTGCATGGACGAGGTGCTCGAACACGGAGCGGCCCAGGCCATGTTCGAGGACTACCGCGCCGTGCTGGCCGCGGTGGCAGCGCAGCCGGAAGTGATGCAGCAGGCCGGATTGATGCAGCTGCTGGACGGCGGCGGCATGGCCGCATTCGCGCGCGCGCCCTGGCCTGCACTGGTGCACGACGCCGGCATCGACCTACGCGATCTCGAGGACGCCCTGCGCGAACGCAGCGACATCGCGCAGGCCGAGGCGGTGCCCGCCCTGGAAGGCGACGCGCTCGAGGTGCAACTGGTCGCCGCCGACCGCGACTGCCTGCCCTCCGAACAGGCGCCCTGCGATCCAGGCCCGCTCGCGCCGCTCGATACCGCGCAGCAACAAGAGCTCGACGGCGCCTGGAGCTGGCTGGAAACGCGCGCGGTGCGCGGCATCGTCACAACGCTGCTGGGCCATGGGTTGTTCGAGCGGCAAGGTCAGCGGCATCGTCTGGACGAGGTCCACGCCAGGCTGCGCGCGCTGCCCCAGTACCGCCGCCTGCTACGACAATGGCTGCACCTGCTGTGCGCACGCGGCTGGCTGCGCCAGGACGGCGACGCTTTCGTCTGCGAACGTGCGCTCGCCGTCGATCCTGGCCCGGCGCAAGCGCCACCGGATGCGCCGTGGTGCCGCAGCATCGCCGGCTATCTGGACAGCTGCATCGACCAACATGCCGCCCTGCTCACCGGCACCCGCTCGCCGCTGGAACTGCTGTTCGCCGACAGCGCTGCCACCACCCATGCGCTCTATATCGACAACCCCGCCTCGCGCTGTCTCAACGGGCACGCCGCGCAGGTGGCGCGCGCGCTGAGCGAAGGGCGCTCGGACCTGCGCGTGCTGGAAGTCGGCGCGGGCATCGGCTCGACCACCCGGCAACTGCTGCCGGCGCTGCAGGGGCGGCTGGCGCAGTACCGGTTCACCGACGTCTCCACCCTGTTTCTGGACGATGCGCGCACCTTGTTCGCCAGTACCTCCCATGTCGACTACGCCCTGCTCGACATCAACTGCCCGGTCGACTTCGACCAGCACCCGGCACAGGGCTACGACCTGATCTTCGCCGGGCAGGTGATGCACGACGCCAGCCATGTGGTGCGCACGCTGCGCCGACTCGGCATGCTGCTCAGGCCCGGCGGCCGGCTGATGCTGACCGAGGCCACCGAACGCGACAGCGCCTTGCAGATGGCCAGTGTCGGCTTCATCGAAGGCCTGGTCGGCTATCAGGACGCGCGCATTCTGGACGACAAGCCGATGCTCGACCTGCCGATGTGGCGCAGCGCCCTGGAGCAGGCCGGCTTCGGCATCGAATTGGCATGGCCGGAGCAGGCGCCCTCGCCGCTGCGCCAGCACCTGATCGTCGCCCGCGCCGAGCGCATCGGCCGGCTCGACCTGGAGGCGATCGCAGACGACCTGCGAGCCCGTTTCGGCACGCGACTTCCTGCCCTGCAACTGCGCCAGTGCGAACGCCTGGGCAGCACCGACACCACGCCGGCACCAGCGCCGGCAGCGCCTTCCACCGCTGCCGACAGCCCGCAGCGCGCCAGCACGCGGGACGACGACGCAGCCGATCGTGCCGCACTGGAGCGGCAGCTCGCCGGAATCTGGCAGGAACTGCTGGCCAGGCCGATCCAGCGCGACAGCGATTTCTTCCAGTGCGGCGGCGACAGCCTGATCGCCACGCGGATGATTGCCCGGTTGCACCGGCAAGGCCTGCGCGGCGCCACGCTGCAGGGCTTGTTCGCCCATCCAGTGCTGGCCGCATTTTGCAGCCTGCTCGATTCCCCGCGCGAGGCCGATCCCCCCCCTGCCCCCATCGCACTGGCGCGCGGTAGCCAAGCCGGGCGCGCCTTCGTCTTGCATGCCTCCGATGGCGAACTCGGTGCCTATCGACTGCTGGCCAATGCCCTGGATACCGACGTGTTCGGGCTGCAGGCTCCGGAGGTGGTGACCGCCGGCAGCCTGAACGCGCTGGCCGCACGCCATGCCGCTGCGATCGGCCGCATGCAGCCGCAGGGGCCGTCGACCTTGATCGGCTGGTCCTACGGCGCGTTCGTCGCCGCCGAGACCGCACGCCAGCTCCATCAGGCCGGCGCGAAGGTGGAGCTGGTGCTGATCGATCCGGTCTGCCGCGCCGACTTCGCCTTCTCCAACCGCGCGACGCTGCTGCGCCTGATCGCCAACGGCAGGGTCCAGGTGCCGCTGCCCGACGACCTGGAACAGCTCGACTCCGACGCACAGCTCGCCTGCTTCGCACGCAACGCCGAAGCAGCCGGGGTGCCTGCCGTCCCCTGCGATCCCGCACAGGCGCGCGCCTGGATCGAGCGCATCGCGCGGTTGCTGGAGCTGCTGGCCCGGCATCCCGCGCCGGACCTGCTGCCGGTGCCGTGCCTGTGGCTGAGCGCGACCCGCCGCCCGGCGCACTGGACACCCGCCGAGCACGACTGGTCGCTGTGGGCGCCGCACGCCGAGCGGCACACGCTCGAGGCCGACCACTGGCAACTGCTGATGGACGACGGCAGTGCCCGACGCGCCGCTGGTCTGATCCGCCAGTGGCAACAACGCCCCCATCGCATCGCCGAGCAGACCGCATGACCGCCTCCTCCCCCACCCCCCGGCGGGTGCTGATCGCCGGCGCCAAGTTCGGCGAGATGTACCTCAACGCCTTTCTGCAGGACCAGCCCGGTCTGGAGCTGGCGGGCCTGCTGGCGACCGGCAGTGCACGCGCGCAGCAGTTGGCGCATGCCTTCGGGATTCCGCTGTACACCGCCATCGAACAGCTTCCGGACGACATCGACATCGCCTGCGTGGTGGTGCGCTCCACCGTGGTGGGCGGCACCGGGACGGCGCTGGCCGAGGCCTTCCTGCGCCGCGGGATGCACGTGATCCAGGAGCACCCCATGCATCCGGACGACGCCGCACGCCTGCAGGCACTGGCGCATGCGCACGGCCGGGCCTACTGGATCAACAGCTACTACGCGCATACCCCGGCCGGCGTGTGCTGGATCGATCGGGCGCGCCGCGTCCGCCAGTTGCTGGACGGTGAGGCGGCGCATTTCGCCCAGCTGACCACCAGCCGGCAACTGCTGTATTCGTCGCTGGACCTGTTGCTGCAGGCCTGCCAGGTCCCTGGCAGCGCCGCAGACGTCGCTGTCGAAGCCACCGCCGACCAGGATCGGGCCTTCGCCCTGCTGCGGTTGAACCTGGGGCAGTGCCAGGCCTCGCTGCGCCTGCAGACCTATCTGGACCCGCAGGATCCGGACCTGCACAGCCTGGTCATGCACCAGCTCACGCTGGGCTGGCCGTCCGGTTATCTGTCGCTGGAAGCCAGTCACGGGCCGGTGCTGTGGACAGCGGCGCTGTACGACCCACACCACCACGACAGCGACCGCAGCCTGTACCAGCGCGCGCACGACCAGAGCCAGGATCCGTTCGCGCGCCCCGCCACCCAGGTGCTGCACCCGGCGCCGCCGGATTGGCGGCACAGCCTCGAGATCGACGGTCCCACCGGCGTGGGCCGGGTGCTGCAGCTGCTTCGTCAGCATCTGGATGGCGCGGCGCTGCCATCGGCGTTCGGTCCGGATTACCAACTCGCCCTGGCCAGCCTGTGGCAACAGGTGCTGCGCTGCGCCGGCCCCGCCCACGGGCGCAGCCTGCCCGCGCCACGTCTGCTCGACCTGCTCGACCTGAGCGAACCGGCCACGCCGGGCCACGCTGAACCGATCGCGGCGCGATGACCCCGGACGGCAGGCTGCGCACACTGGTGACGGCGCCGGACCCGGCGCTGCACGTGGTGCTGTGCCCGTTCGCCGGCGGCAGCGGCGCGGCCTTCCGCAGCTGGCACGGCATCGACGCCGGCGAGCTGCAGGTGTCCCTGGCGATCTATCCCGGCCGCGACCATCGCCTGCACGAGTCGTGCAGCACGGACATCGGTGCGCTCGCCGCCGACCTGGTCGCAGCGCTTGCGCAAGCGCACATCGCCCCGCAGCGCGCAGTGCTCGCCGGCCACAGCATGGGGGCGCAGGTCGCGTTCGAGGCCTGTGCGCTGCTGGAACGCCAGGGCGCATCGCCGGCCGGCCTGGCGCTGTCCGGCTGCCACGCGCCCCACCTGCGGGGGCGACGGCGGCTCAGCCCATTGGACGACCGCGCCTTCCTGACGCAGTTGGTCGACATCGGCGGCTGCAGCGCCGAGCTGCTGGCCGAGCCTGCGCTGATGGCGCTGTTCCTGCCCATGCTGCGCGCCGACTTCCGCGCTACCGAAAATTACCACCGCCCCGCGTCATCGGACCGGCAGCGCCTGCGCACGCCCGCCCTGCTGATTCACGGCAGCAACGACGCCGAAGCCGATCGCGGCGAGGTTGCGGCGTGGGCGCAGTGGCTACGCAACGCCGAGGGCCCGGTCTGCATCGCCGGCGACCACTTCTACGCCACCCGGCGGCCACGCGCCTTCCTGCGCCATCTGGCGCGCCGCTTTGCCTTCCACTCCACAGGCGTGATCCACGCCAGGTGACTCGATGAACGCACTCAGCAGCAATCCGCTTGCAGACGCCGCTTTGGCCTGCGGCCAGTCCGAACCGCATCCCGCGCTAGGCGAATGCCTGCGCCGTTGGGCACATCTGCATGCGTCCCGCACCGCGTTGGTGGACGAAGACAGCCGGATGTCGTTCGCCGACCTGGACCGCCGCGTGGACCGGCTGGCTGCCGGCCTGCATGCGGTGGGACTGCGCAGCGGCGACCGCGCGATGCTGCAACTGCCCAACGGCATGGGATTTGTCACGGTCTGCTTCGCCCTGCTGCGCCTGGGCGTGATTCCAGTGTTGGCGATGCCCACCCAGCGCGCGCACGACATCGACGCGCTGTGCCGCCTGGCCGAGCCGGCAGCCTATTTCGTGCCGGACCAGCTCGGCGGTTTCGACTACCGGCCGCTGGCCGCGCAGATGACGCAGGCGCACCCCTGCCTGCGCGCGGTGGTCATCGATGGCGAGCCCGGCCCACAGGCTCCCGGCACCTACGCGCTCGCCAGCCTGGATGGCGAACCACGGCCATGGCCGGTGCCTGCGCCTGGCGACACCGCGTTGCTGTTGCTGTCGGGCGGGACCACCGGCGTGCCCAAGCTGATTGCGCGCACCCATCGCGATTACGCCTACAACTTCAGCGCCTCGGCCGAACTCTGCGGGCTGGACGAGACCACCGTGTACCTGGCGGTGCTGCCGATCGCGCATAACTTCACCCTGGCCTGCCCCGGCATCCTCGGCACGCTGGCGCGTGGCGGCACCGTGGTGCTGTCGCGCAGTGCCAGCTGCGACGAGGCGATGCCGCTGATCGAACGCGAACGCGTCACCCATGTGGCGCTGGTACCGCCGCTGGCGCAGCTGTGGGTGCAGGCCCGCGACTGGGAGGACAGCGACCTGTCCAGCCTGCGCCTGGTCCAGATCGGCGGCTCGCGGCTGGATCCGGCACTGGCACGGCGCGTCCACGACGCACTGGGTCCGCTGCAACAGGTGTTCGGCATGGCCGAAGGGCTGCTGTGCTACACCCGGCTCGACGATCCGGTCGACACCATCCTGCACACCCAGGGACGCCCGCTGTCGCCGCAGGACCAGATCCGTGTCGTCGACGAGCACGAGCAACAGGTGCCGCCGGGCGAGGTGGGGCAACTGCTCACCCGCGGCCCCTACACCATCGGCAGCTATTACCGCGCCACCGAACAGCATGCCGGCAGCTTCACCCGCGATGGCTATTACCGCACCGGCGATCTGGTGCGCCAGGACCCGGCCGGCAACCTGATCGTGGAAGGCCGCCTCAAGGAGCAGATCCAGCGCGGCGGCGAGAAGATCTCCACCGCCGAGGTCGAGTTCGCACTCGGCCAGCTGGCCGGTGTGGGGGCAGCGGTGGTCGTGGGGGTACCCGACGCAGTGCTGGGCGAGCGAATCTGCGCCTTCGTGCAGCCCAGCGACAACGGCATCGACACCGCCAGCCTGCGCCAGGCGCTGCGCGCGCAAGGCCTGAGCGCCTTCAAACTGCCCGACCAATCCGAGACGATCGCCGCCTGGCCACTGACCCCGGTGGGCAAGATCGACAAGCAGCGGCTGATCGCAATCGCCCAGCAGCGCCGCGCCAGCGCGTCCGAAGCAGCGCCGCCGCCCGCCGCGCGCTACGCCGAACGCCGCATCGCAGTGACCACTGCGCCACTGGAGCTGGCCACGCGGCTGGCCGCCACGGTGGAGTCGCAGCACTACACGCTGTACGAACGCGGCGACGAATGCAGCATCGGCCTGGATGCGCTGTTGCAGGTGGTGATCGAGCCGGATGGAACCGTGCGCCGCAGCGACGCTGCGCTCGGCCCGGCGTCCTCGCCATGCGCGGGCGTCGCCCAGGCGCTCGCCGGGATTCCGTTCGAAGGCTGGCGCGCCTATGGCCGCGCCGATTTCGAATTGGCCCACCTGATATATGGCCTTGGCGGCAGCCAGGGCAGCCGGCCATTGCTGACATTGTCCATTCCCCGCGCCGAAATCCGCTTGCGCCCCGGCCAGGCGCTGCTGCGTGCGCTGAGTTCGGCCGATCTGGATCAACTGCAGGCGCACGTGCTCGCCCAGGATGCCGCCAGCGAGCCGCCGGCTGGCCAAGCTGTCCAGATCCCCGTGGACACGCACGCGGGCGACGAGCACCGCTACAAGCAGCACGTCGCCGCTGCCCTTGCCGAGATGCATGCGCAGGCCTACCAGAAGGTCATTCTGTCGCGCACCGTCGACGCACCGGCCGACCTCGATATGGTGGCCAGCTATCGGGCAGGCCGCCGCTGCAACACGCCGGCACGCTCCTTCCTGCTGCGCGACGGCGACGTCCAGGCGTATGGATTCAGCCCCGAGACGGTGGTGGAAATCGATGCCCTGGGCCGGGTCTCCACCCAACCGCTGGCCGGCACCCGCGCACTGTGCGGCGACTCGGCAGAGAACGAACGGCTACGCCGCGAGCTGCTCGCCGACCCCAAGGAAATCGCCGAACACGCCGTCTCGGTGAAGCTCGCCTTGCAGGAAATGGCGCTCATCTGCAGCCCCGATTCGCTGGGCGTGAGCGAGTTCATGGAGGTCTCTTGCCGAGGCAGTGTGCAACACCTGGCCTCGCGGGTCAGCGGCCAGCTGGCATCGGGCCGCGATGCCTGGAGTGCCTTCGAAACGCTGTTCCCGGCGGTGACCGCATCCGGCATCCCCAAACGCGAGGCGCTGGACAGCATCCGACGCCACGAACCGGCGCCGCGCGGGCTCTACAGCGGCTGCGTCCTGCTGGTCGATAGCGACGGCGCGATGGACGCCGCACTGGTCCTGCGCGCGGTTTACCGACACGGCGAGCGCTGCTGGCTGCAGGCCGGCGCCGGCCTGGTGCCCTCCTCCACCCCGGAACGGGAATGGACCGAAACCTGCGAAAAACTGGCCTCGGTGGCTTGCCATCTACGTCGACGTCCCCGCCCCGACGACGCCGCCTGACATCCCCCGCACCGCGCCAGCACGACTTCGCACACACGCCTGCCTTCCCCCGCGCCGATCGCCGCACATCACCGCTCACCAGGATCCCCCATGACAGACAACCTCGCCGCATCCCAGGACGCCTACACCCAGTCCGCCGAGTGGTACGACATCCTGTCCGAACAACATTGGAAAGCGCGCCACGCGTCGGTGTCCGGTGCCCTGCGCGCCGCTTGCCCCGACGCACGCCTCGTGCTCGACATCGGTACCGGCACCGGCATGGCGCTCAAGCTCATCGCCGACGCCTTGCCACTGGCCGACATCCACGCCATAGAACCCTCCGCCTCGATGCGCGTAGGGCTGATGGCGCGCATCCTGGCCGACGCCCAACTGCGCAGCCGGGTCACCGTGCACCCCACCGACATCGCCCAGGCCCCGTTGCCTGCCAGCATCGATGTGGCGCTGGCCTGCGGATGCATCGGCTTCTTCGACCCGCCCACGCGGCGCGCGCTCTGGCCACGACTGGCAGCAGCGCTGGCACCGGCAGGCGTGGTGCTGGTGGACGTGATGCCGCTGGACCGGCCGCAATCCATCCCCGAGTCGCAGGTGGCCGACGTCCAGGTGGGACGGCACCGTTACCAGATCTGGCTCAGTGGGCAACCCGCCGAAGCGGACCCGGAGCTGATCCGCTGGCGGACGCGCTTTGGTCAAAGCGACGGCGATACGCAGCTGCGTAGCTTTGCGATCGAGCGCGAATGGCGGGCGTTCGGCCTGGACACCGTCTTGGACGAAGCCGCCGCAGCCGGCTTCACGGCAGAGCGGCTGGCCGACAGCCCGGTTCCTGCCGCGCTGCTGCGGCTGACATAGGCGTGCAGTCACGCCCTGGCCGATGGTGCGGATGCCGTCGGCAACGCGTTCGCACGGTCCGGCACGCGTTGCGCGCGCTGCAGACCTGAAGCGGCGGTTGCACGCGCGGAATTCCTACGCGAGGCAAGCCCCTGCCGACCACACTTAACCGTGACGGACATCAATTGTTATGTTAAAACATAACATTATCTTCACCTGGCGATTGCGGCCCGACATCGACTTCATCAATGACCATCAAGCCCCTGTGCTGCGTACCGACACCTCGTTCGCGTGAGTGGAGGTGCCGGCGTTGCGCTGCCGGCCCGCGCGGACCGGCACGCGACTTCGGCACTCCAGCGCTGCGCGGGTGATCGCCCACTTGTACTGACGGCACCGGGCCTTTGCGGGCACTGGCTGCAGCGACGTATGCGCATCCCGCTGCCACCGGCGACGGCATGCAACGCCACACACGACCACCTGACTGGCGCAGCACCAAATCCGGACCGACATCGCCTACGCATCGCCCGCAGGCACTGCCGCAGCAAGTCGCCGGTGCTGCGCCTCTTCCACATTCACAGCCCCCATTCTTCAAGGCACTGGACGCGTATGACCGCCACCTCCGGCTTACTGATCGAAGGCTTGAGCAAGACCTACCGCAACGGCGTCCACGCGCTCGCCGGAGTGGACCTGCATGTGCAATCGGGCATGTATGGGCTGCTCGGGCCCAACGGCGCCGGCAAAAGCAGCCTGATGCGAACCCTGGCCACCTTGCAGACGCCCGACGGCGGCCGGATTCAGCTCGATGGTGTGGACGTGCTCGCCGACCCGGACCACCTGCGCCGCCGCCTGGGCTATCTGCCGCAGCACATTGGCGCCTATCCCGGCATGTCCGCGCGCACGCTGCTGGATAGGTTCGCCTGGCTCAAGGGACGCACCGACCGAGGCGAGCGCCGCGACGAAGTGCACGGCCTGCTGGAGAAGGTCAATCTGGCCCAGGCCGCCGACCGCGAAGTCGCCAGCTATTCCGGCGGAATGCTGCGCCGCTTCGGCATCGCGCTGGCACTGGTGGGCGCGCCACGTCTGCTGATCGTCGACGAACCCACCGCCGGGCTGGATCCGGCCGAGCGCAATCGCTTCCATCATGTACTGGCCGAGGTGGCGGCCGACGCAATCGTGCTGCTGTCCACCCACATCGTCGAGGACGTGGAAAACCTCTGCCGGCGCCTGGCGATCCTGGCGGCCGGGCGCATCGTCGCCGAAGGCACCCCGGCCGAGCTGATCGCGCCCTATTGCGGTCGCCTGTGGCACTGCGTGGTGCCGCGCAGTCAGCCATTGCCGCCCCATCTGCACGCCACCGCCAGCCCCGAGGGCTCGCACGTGATCGTACTGGCGCAGCAAGCGCCGGACCCACGCTTCGTGCCGCACCTGCCGCGCCTGGAAGACGTGTATTACGCCGCGTTGGCGCAGGCGCACGCCAACGCCGCGGAGGCGGCATGAGCGCAGCGCAGCTGCTGCTGCAGGAAGCGCGCGCGGAGCTGCGCGCCGGGTTGCGCAGCGGCATCGTCGGGCTGGTCTTTGTCGGCCTGACCGGCTATCTGCTGATGTGCCTGACCAATGCCGATTACGTGCAGCAGATGGGCGGCACCGACATTCCGCGCAACGCCCCCAGCCTGATCTACCTGATGTCCACCGGCTGCATGTTCTTCCTGTTCTTCGCCTGGGCCTGGGTGTTTGCGCAACCGCTGCTGCGCGACCGCCAGGCCGATCTGCATGAAGTGGTGTTGTCGCTGCCGGTCTGCCTGCCGGCGTTGCTGTGGGGACGCTTCATTGGCGCCGCGCTGGTCGGCGCGCTGCTGGCCAGTGCGCTGATCGTGGGTTTCATCGCCGCCCCGGTACTGGGCTGGCTGGGCCTGGTGCCAGCCGGCTCGATCGCGGCCCCGCCATGGCGCGCATTGCTGTTCGCCTGGGGCTGGCTGTTGCTGCCGGCCGGCACCGGCATCGGCGCGCTGTACTACCTGATCACCCTGCGCACCCGCAGCGTGGCCGGCGCCTTCGGTCTGTCGGCGCTGTTGATGTTGCTGTGGATGTTCGCGGTGGTGGTGCTCAAAGGCGGCGACATCAATCCGCTGTTGGCGGCAGTGCTGGATCCGTCGCTGTTCACCTTTGCGCATACCCGCATCGAGGCCTGGACGCCTCTGCAGAAATCCACCGCGTTGCTGCCGATGACGCCGGGGTTCGTGCTCAATCGCGCAGTGTGGGGTGCACTGCCGCTGGCGCTGCTGGCCTGGGCGCTGCATGGCGTCCGACGCGAATCGATGGTGCTGGAGGCGGCGGCACCGCTTGCTGCGGCTGCGGTACCCGCCGCGGCGGCCACCCAGACGCCGGCCGTGCAGCGGTCACTGGCGCCGGTTGCTGCCTCGCACTGGGGGAGCGCGCTGTGGCTGGAAACCTATTGGCAGCTACGTCAACTCGCACGCAGCCGTGGCTGGTGGGCCGGCATGACCGTCCTGGCCGCGATGTGCGTACTCAGCGCATTCGTCCACGGCATCTGGCATGCCGACGGCCCGCTGCTGCCACGACCGGACCTGCTGCTGCCGCTGCTCAAGGACGCCACCTATCTGGTGATCGCGTTCCTGATCGCCGCCTTGACCGGCTGGGTCTGGCGACGCGACCAGGTCGATGGTTTCGACAGCATGTTCGATGCGCTCCCTGCGCCGGTCTGGCTGCGTCCGTTCGCGCGCGCCCTGGCGGTGATCGCCATGACCGTGCTGCTGTCGCTGCTGCCGGGTGCCGCCGCCGTGCTGGTCACCGCGCTGGCCTTGCCTGCGGCCCTGGACCTGAGCGATGCCCTGCTCTATCAGCTGCTGGTGATGGCGCCGCCGCTGCTCGAGCTGGGCCTAGTGAGCTTTTTGGTACATGCGCTGTGCCGCCGGGCCGGTGTCGCCTACAGCCTGTCGATGCTGCTGACCTTCATCCTGGTGGTGAACCATGAGCTGGGGATGGCGGACTACCCGCTGTACCAGGTCGGCATTCCGGTCCATCTGCAGCTGTCGGGGCTGAGCGGCTGGGCACCCTGGCGCGCGTACCTGCTCGCCCTGGACGGCTACAAGCTGGCGCTGTGCGCGTCGTTGGTGGCCGCTGCTGTGCTGGTGCTGCCACGCGGTGTCGACAGCCGGTTGCGCCAGGGCGCCAGGCACATCGGCAACCGCTTGCGCGGACCGGTGGGCGTGCTCGCCAGCGTTGCGCTGGTCGGTCTGCTGGCGCTGGGTACGCTGCTGAATGCACAGCTGATCGGCCATGGCGGCTATCGGCCGTTGGCGCTCATCCAGCGCGAGGACGCCGCCTGGGAACGGCGCTGGCTGGCCGACGCCAGTGCTTACACGGTCGCCGGCGGCGACCTGCGCCTGCAGCTCGATCCAGCCGCCGAGCGCCTGCAGGGAGCGTGGACGCTGCACGGCGTGCGTGCGGCCACCGGCAGCCTGCATGCCGAACTGCCGAACGGGTTCGTCCTGCAAGCCGCCACGGTCGACGGCCGCCGCGTGAGCGCCGAGGTGGCCTACGCGCATCTGGTCGTGCCGCTCGGCGCCTGCGCCACCCGTGCCCCCGGCTGTACGCTACGACTGCAGTGGTCGCTCGCGCCCAACGGATGGTCGGCCGAAGGCCAGCCGGCATGGCTGGGTCACGCTGGGTTCTGGTTACGTGCCCAGGACGCTGCGCCGCGCCTGGGGCTGGATCCGGATCGGGTGCTCAGAAACGCCGGCGATCGGCGTCGCTACGGCCTGGGTGCGCTTGCCGTCCTGCCGCCCGATGCCGCATCGGTCGCCAGCGACGCGATCGCCCCGCGCGGCACATGGCGCTGGTCGTTGCAACGCGGCGGCGCCGTCTCCACTGCCGTCACCCATGGCCGGACGCAGGGGCCGTTGACGTTCGCAGTGGCGTGGGCGGCTGATCCGCACCAGACCCTGGTGGGTCCATTGCGGATCGTCCACGACCGCTGGCGCGCCGACAGCGCACCCGGTATCGGCACCGACGTGCAGGCCATGCAGGCCTGCGTGCAGCGGCGACTGGGACACGTCGGCGTGGTGCAGGAGATCGCGCAGTGGCCGCGCGGCCTGGGCGAACCACGTCTGCTCGGCACCACCCTGGTGTTGCCGGAAGCGCCCAGCTGGGACGTGGCCGATCTAGGCGTTGGCCGCTCGCTGCGGCGCGCGCGCATCGCCTCGGCACTGGCACGGCAAGCGCTGGCCAACGCGGCCGATCTGCGCCAGGGCCGCAGCGCCGCCTGGCTGGGCGACGGCGTAGCCGGTGCGCTCGGCCTGCTGTGTGTTGGCGATGTCGATGGGCTGGCCGCCTTGCAGCAGGCACTCATCCGCAGCTCGGACACCACCGCACGCGTGCTGGCCGACAGCGATGTCCCGGTCGGCGCCTTGACCCTGGCGCGCAGTTCCGGCTGGGCGCAGCACTACGCCGCATTGGCGGCGTTGGACTGGACCGCGCGCCAGCGTCCGCAGGATTTCGACAACGTGACCCGCCAGCTCGCCGCACGGGTGCCGTTGGCCGACGCACTGGCCGCACACGCCGGGCCGCAGGCCGCCGCAGAACAACTGGGCGCACCGCTGGCCTCGCAGCTGTCACTGCAGCGCGATCGCGCCGGCACCCGCATCGACGCCAGCCGCTGGCGCTGGCACGGCGGCGGCTGGAAACCTGCAACCGACAGCGTCCCGCATTACCGCCTGCTGACGCGTCGCGACGGGGTCGTGCGCTTGCAGGCCGCGCCTTCCAGTTACACGCGTTATCCACCCGACAGCGACGGACTGCTGCTCGACGCCTGGCCGTCCTATCAGCGCAACCCGCAACAGCTGCTGCTGCATCCCGAGACGGCCAGCGCGCCACCGCCCTGATCGCGCGATGCCCGCCAACCGTGGCGCTGCAGCAGCGCCAGCCGCCTCTCCTGTTCGCCTTTGCCCATCCAAGGATTCTCCATGCCGTCCACCGTATTACTTGCCGCTCGCGGCAGATCGCGTCACCGCGCCGACGCGCTCGCCGTGGCCATCGTCCTGGCCCTGCTGCCGGTCGCCGCGCTCGCCGACTCCGCCAACGACGATGCCAAACAGGCCACCGACCTGCCCACCGTCAGCGTCAGTGCGCGGCTGGCCGACGAAAGCGCCAAGGATGTGCCGTTCGGCCTCAGCGTGACGCGTCGCAGCGATATCGAGGCCGGGCGCCTGCTCAACATCAAGGAGGTGCTGCGCAACACGCCCGGTGTGGACGTCAGTTCGTACGGTGGCAGCAACGACGGCAATGTCCGCATCCGCGGCGTCGGCTCGCTCAATCAGGTCAGCATGGACGACGGCTCGGTTGTGTTGAATGTCGATGGCGTGGCGATCTCGATGCGCCACGCCGCGCTGGCGACCTTCGATGTCGAGCAGGTCGAAGTGCTCAAGGGGCCGCAAGGCACCTTGTTCGGCCGCAACAGCGAAGCCGGCGCCATCAATGTGACCAGTCGCCGGCCAACCCGCGACCGCGAAGGCTATGTGCGCGTGGAAGCCGGCGAGCAGGGCCAGCAGTTGCAGGAGGCCGCGCTTGGCGGCGCGCTGTCCGAGCATCTGTCCGGGCGCATCGCGGTGCGTCACAGCGGCTACGACGCCTGGGTGGACAACGCACAGGACGGCCGCCCACTGGTCGAACCCAGCGAAACTGCGCTGCGCGGCAGCCTGCTATGGGAGCTCGCCGACAGCACCAAGGTGCTGCTGATCCTCGAAGGCCAGAACACCCGCCATGAGGTGGCCCAGGAGGTGCTGCGTCCGTTCGGCGAGCAGCCCAGCCTGGACCTGACGCCCGGCGTGTTCGATGGCAACCGCAAGCAGATGCGGCGCTACTCGCTGCAGATCGACCATGACCTGGACAACAGCCGCATCACCTCGATCACCGCGCAGACCCGTGCCGACTTCACCGGCGGCAAGGGGTACGACCGCCGTCTCACCCAGGCCCTGTTCGGCTCGGCGTTCGAGTATCTGGCCACCGACTTCTCCGAAGAACGCGTCAACAGCCAGGACCTGCGTTGGTCCTCGTTGCCGCAGGCGCAGGTGTTCTGGGTAACCGGGGTGAACCTGCTGCATTCGCAACGCAGTTTCGACTCGCTGTTTGCAAGCACCGGCAACCAGCAGCAGCGCGACTTCGGCACCGACAGCTACGCGCTGTACGGCGAGGCCACGCTGCCGTTGGGTGAGGCGTTCAAGCTCACCGGCGGGTTGCGCTACTCGCGCGATCGCAAGACCTACCGCGGGCTGTATGGCGTCGGCGGCAGCGCTGTCGGCGACAGCCGCCGGGTTGGCGACGATTACCTGACCGGCCGCACCGCGCTGTCCTACGCCTGGACCGAGACCACCAACCTCTACGCGGTGTACGCACGCGGGTACAAATCGCAGGGGTTCAACGACTACGCGACCCAGCCGATCGACAGCCGGCCCTATCGCGCCGCCACCGTGAACAGCAGCGAGATCGGCTTCAAGCATGCCTCCGCAGACCAACGTTTCTCGCTGGACGGCGCGGTGTACTTGAACCAGGTCCACGACGACCATCTGCTTGGCTATGACGTCGCTACGCTGGCGGTCAGCACGGTCAATGCGGACACCCGCAGCAAGGGCGCCGAACTGCAGGGCAACTGGCACCTGCCGAGCGGCTGGACGCTCGGCGCCGGCCTCAGCTACATCGATGCCAACATCACCAGCACCGCCATTGGCGTCTCCGGTGGCGATGTCGCCGCCGGCAACCGTGTCTCCGATGTTCCGCACCTGAGCGGCAATCTCAGTCTTGCCTACCACCGCGAACTGGCCCAGTTCTGGGGCCTGGCAGCGCCCGCGCTGAATGCACGTCTGGGCTACCGCGGCGTCGGCAATCGCCCGGCCAATCCGCAAAACAACTTCGACCTGGCCGGTTACCAGAAAATCGACCTGCGCATCGGCCTGGAAAACGGCAACGCCGAGCTGTATGCCTGGGCCGACAATCTCGGCGACGACCGCTACGACCTATACGGCAACTACGCGGCTCCAGGCGTCATCACCGGCTTGCCGGCGCGCGGCCGCACGTTGGGGCTGGGGTTCCAATACGCTTTCTGAGCGCACGCCACTTACACCTACGCCGCCACACGGCGCGTTCCATCTCGCTGCGATTGGGCAAGGTCTTCAGGTCGTAGGTGACCTGCAGTGCTAGCGCGGCGACTTGTTCCCTTCTCCCATCGGGAAAAGGTGGCGCGTAGCGCCGGATGAGGGTACGTGTGCCGCAATAACACTGGCCAACCGTACCCTCACCCCAACCCCTCTCCCGGGGGGAGAGGGGCTTCAGGCGACTGGCGTTATCGATGCGCTCATCTCGCCTGAGTCACAGCAACGAAGTACCGAGGCGGCAGCGTGGCCGGGGATCGGCGGAGAGCGGCACACGGATGTGCCGCGCGGCGAGTCAGACAGGATGTCTGACCGAGCCGAGGAGCCGATCCCCGGCCGCGCTGCCGCCCCTTACCGAAGCTAGTACCGACAGGCGTAGTGCTTCGCCGTACCCTCACCCCAACCCCTCTCCCGGGGGGAGAGGGGCTTCAGGCGACTGGCGTTATCGATGCACTCATCTCGACTGAGTCACAGCAACGAAGTACCGAGGCGGCAGCGTGGCCGGGGATCGGCGGAGAGCGGCACATGGATGTGCCGCGCGGCGAGTCAGACAGGATGTCTGACCGAGCCGAGGAGCCGATCCCCGGCCGCGCTGCCGCCCCTTACCGAAGCTAGTACCGACAGGCGTAGTGCTTCGCCGTACCCTCACCCCAACCCCTCTCCCGGGGGGAGAGGGGCTTTAAACGAGCGCTACGGATGCCTTGAGCCCGCAGCGATAAAAGGGCGCATGGCCCAGAACGACAACTTTCTGGCGCATCGACCGAGCACGTCTATCAAGTCCGCCGCGCTCGCGCCGATACCGCTTGCATGGACAGACTGAGCATTATCGGACTGGTGCTTGCGATCGTGGCGATCGTGGGCGGCAGCGTGTTGAAAGGCGCCGGCATTTCGTCGCTGTGGTCGCCGGCTGCCTTCGTGATCGTCATCGTCGGCACCGTGGCGGCGATCCTGCTGCACACCTCTCCGGCGGTTTTCCGGCGCGCCTTCAAGATCCTGCGCTGGGTGATCCAGCCGCCGGCCAGCGACCGCCCGCAGCTGCTGGCGCGCATTGTCGAATGGAGCAACATCGCCCGTCGCCAGGGCCTGCTGGGCCTGGAAGACCAGCTCCCGCGCCAGGACGACGCGTTCCTGCGCAAGGGCCTGCAGATGCTGGTCGATGGCGTGGAGCCCGAATCCATGCGGCATATGCTCGAGATCGAAATGGACAACCAGGAGCGTCAGGATCTTGCCGCGGCCAAGGTGTTCGAAGGCATGGGCATCTATGCGCCCACGCTGGGCATCATCGGTGCGGTGCTGGGGCTGATGGCGGTGATGAAGAACCTGGCCGACCCGGCCATGCTCGGCCATGGCATCGCCGCGGCGTTCACCGCCACCATCTACGGCATCGCCTCGGCCAACCTGCTGTTCCTGCCGGTGGCCGCCAAGCTCAAGAGCGTCATCCATTGCAGCACCAACGAGCGCGAAATGGCGATCGAAGGCTTGATCGCGATCGCCCAGGGCGAGAACCCGCGCAACATCGAATCGAAATTGGCAGGCTACTTGCATTAGCCCCCCCATGGCCCGCCGTCGCAAACATCACGAAGACCATGGCAACCACGAAGCGTGGGCGATTCCGTATGCCGATCTGATGACGCTGCTGCTGGCGTTCTTCGTGGTGATGTACGCCATCTCCTCGCTCAACGAGGGCAAGTACAAGGTCATGGCACAGGCGCTGACCACCGCGTTCGGTGGCTCGTCCACTGCCGCCAGCCCGGTGCAGATCGGCAAGACCCAGACCCTGGGGGCCGATTACGACCGCCCGTCGGTGATCAAGGCCGGCGCACAGATGGCCGCCTCCAACGGCCCCACCGACCCCACCCTGCTGCCATCGATGGCCGCGCAGATGCGCATGCCGGTGTCGCTGCGCAACCAGGCGCAACTGGCGCGTGCGCAGCGGCAGATGGATGCGGTGGCCGCGCAGCTGAGCAAGACGCTGGCGCCGCTGATCGACAAGAAACTCATCACCATCCGCCGCAACGATCTGTGGATCGAAGTGGAGATCAACAGCGACATCCTGTTCGGCACCGGCTCGGCCGCCTTGGCCGGCACCGCCCGCGACACGCTGTCCACCCTCGCCTCGGTGCTGCGCGATGCGCCCAACGGCGTGCGCGTGGAGGGCTATACCGATAACCAGCCGATCGCCACCGCACAGTTCCCCTCCAACTGGGAGCTGTCGGCCGCGCGCGCCGCCAGCGTGGTGCACCTGTTTGCCGACGACGGCGTCGCCCCGCAGCGATTGGCGATGGTGGGCTATGGAGAATTCCGCGCACGTGCCGATAACAGCACTGAGGCGGGACGGAATGCGAACCGGCGCGTGGTGTTGATCATCCTCGCTGATTCGGCTGGCTCACTCGCACCCGATCCGCCATCGCAGATGCATGCGACCGCCGCCGGGGCGCCGAAGCTTCCCAAGTCTGACGGCGGCCAAACGGCCGTCACCACCGAAAGCGGCACAAGTTCCGTCCCCGCCGTAATTCAAGGAGTGCAGTGAGATGCGTATCTGGGCAATCGCCAACCAAAAGGGCGGCGTGGGCAAGACCACCACGACGCTGGCACTGGGTCGCGGCCTGGCCGCGCTCGGCCACCGGGTGCTGTTGGTCGATCTCGATCCGCACTCCTCGCTGACCCGCGCGTTCGGCGTGGCGGTGGACCCGCCGCCGCGCGGGGTGCTGGACCTGTTCGGCACCCCGCCGAGCGATCTGGCCAGCCTGGCGCACGAAAGCAGCATTCCCGGCCTGTCGTATGTGTGCGCGCAAGCCGCGCTGGCCACGCTGGAACGCCGTAGCGCCAATCAGCCCGGCCTGGGCCTGGCGCTGCAGAACGCGATGACCCGCCACGCCGGCCAGCACGACTACATCCTGCTGGACTGCCCGCCCACGCTCGGCCTGCTGATGATCAATGCATTGGCGGCCTGCGACCGCGTGGTGGTGCCGACCCAGGCCGAGCCGCTCGCCCTGCATGGCCTGGCCAGCATGGTGCGCACCGCCGACATGGTGCAGCGCTCGCGTCGCCGTCCGTTGCCGGTGTCGATCCTGCCGACCCTGTTCGACCGCCGCACCCGCGCCGGCACCGAGACGCTCAAGGAAATGCAGGCCACTTACGGCGCAGTCGTCTGGGAAGACGCGGTGCCGGTGGATACCCGTATCTGTAACGCTGCGGCACTGACCGTTCCCGCCACCGGCGGCGACTATCAGGGCCGTGGCCTGTCTGCCTATCGCCGCGCGCTGGAATGGGTGCTGGCCGATGACGCGCTGCCCATGGAGCAAGCCGCATGAGCAACCACACCGCCAACGGTGAGCTCGACGATTATCTGGAAGGCCTGCTGCACGATGCCGGCGTGGAGATCCCCGCTGCCGCGACTGCCGCTGCTGTCACCGCTGCGGTGGCGACTGCCGACATCGCCGCGGCACCGGCGCTTGCCGACACCGATGCAGATGTCGCGCTGGCAGAGCCACCCGTGCAGGCCGTCGCTGTGCCGGAAGCAATCACCCCCGTCCTCAGTGCCGAAGCGATTGCCGCCGATTTCCTGGCCGAAATGGATGCCGACCCGGCCTTCGGCCCGCCCGTCGTTGCCGCGCCGAGCGCTGCAGACATCGCCGCCGATTTCCTGGCCGAAATGGATGCCGATCCGGCCTTCGGCCCGCCCGTCGTTGCCGCACCGAGCGCTGCAGACATCGCCGCCGATTTCCTGGCCGAAATGGATGCCGATCCCGCCTTCGGCCCGCCCGTCGTTGCCGCGCCGAGCGCTGCAGACATCGCCGCCGATTTCCTGGCCGAAATGGATGCCGATCCCGCCTTCGCCACCGCCGCGCCCAGCCCGTTCATGAGCACGGCCGATCTGATGGCCGAAATGGACGCAGACCCGGCCTTCGGCACCGCCGCCTCCAGTGCCGACTTGCTGGCTGCCGATCTGTTGTCGGAGATGGACGCGGACCCGGCCTTCGGTCTTGCCGCACCAGCCGCGCCGGCACCTGCGCGCGCGGCGCAAGCGCCGATCGCACCGCACCGCGCGCCACCGCCATCGATCTATCCGCAAGGCCTCGAAGCGCTGCTCGCGCCCGGCCAGGCCGAGCGTATCCATGCCGAACGACGCGCGGCCGAACGCAGTACGCGTTGGCTGCGCCTGCGCTGCGGCGAACAGACGTATGCACTCGAATTGCTCAAGGTGCAGGAAGTGGTCTTGCCGGTGCCGCTGCTGCCATTGCGCGGCACCCCCAGCGCGATGCTCGGCATCATGAATCTGCGTGGCCAGGTAGTACCGGTGATGGATCTGGGTATCCATCTCGGTGCATCGGCGGTGGACATGGACCTGCACACCCGCGTGGTGGTGCTGGAAGAAAACGGCGAAACCATGGGTCTGCGCGTGTCGGCGGTGGAAGACGTCACCAGCCTCACCGATCAGCAGATCGAGCCACCGGACAACGCCCGCCTGTGCCGCATTTCCAACAACCTGTTCCGCGGCGTCGCGCGCCTGGGTCATCAGCCGATGATCCTGCTCGACGCCAGCCATCTGCTGCATTGATGCGCCGCATAGCTGACGCGCGCATGCACGCGCAGCGATTCAACGTTAAAGCTTTCCCGCCCCCCGCCGTTAGTACGCATAGAACCGTCCGTTCGGAGCAACGATGAGCACAGTGACATTGGGTGAGGATCTCGGCATCGAGACCAGCACCGACCTCAAGCAAAAGCTAGCCGCAGTCCTCGCGGAGGATGGCGACCTGGTGCTTGACGCCGGTGAAGTCCGCCGTATCCACACCGCCAGCGTGCAGTTGCTCTGCGCCTTCGTCCAGGCCCGCCGCCAGGCCGGGTTGAACACCGAGTTCGATGGCTGCAACGACACTTTTAGAGATGCGGTCCGTCTGCTCGGCGTCACCGACGCGCTCGGACTTTCCGCATCCAATGACAACCTGAAATCTGTGGAGAACGCCGCATGAGCGCACGTATCTTGGTGGTGGACGATTCGGCGTCAATGCGCCAGATGGTCTCTTTCGCCCTCACCTCTGCCGGCTTTGCCGTCGAAGAAGCCGAAGACGGCGCCGTTGCGCTGGGCCGCGCGAAGGGCCAGCGCTTCAATGCGGTGGTGACCGACGTGAACATGCCCAACATGGACGGCATTTCGCTGATTCGCGAACTGCGCCAACTGCCGGACTACAAGTTCACCCCGATGCTGATGCTCACCACCGAATCGGCGGCCGACAAGAAATCCGAAGGCAAAGCTGCCGGTGCCACCGGCTGGCTGGTCAAGCCGTTCAATCCAGAACAGCTGATCGCCACCGTCCAGAAAGTTCTGGGTTAATTCTCTCTCGCCTCACCATCGGATTTCGCACCCATGAGCATGGACCTGCAACGTTTCCACGCCACCTTTTTCGAGGAAAGCCGTGAAGGGCTCGACGCGATGGAGGCCGGGCTGCTGTCCCTTGAAGAGGGCAACCGCGACCCGGAAATCATCAACTCGGTGTTCCGCGCCGCGCACTCGATCAAGGGTGGCGCTGCCACTTTCGGTTTCGAGGCCGTCGCCGGCCTGACCCACGTGCTTGAGACGCTGCTGGACGAACTGCGCTCCAACAAGCGCCAGCTCGCACCCAACGCGGTCGATGCCATGCTCGGCTCGGTCGACGTGCTGCGCGCCCTGCTGCGCGAAGCCGAACACGGCACCCCGGCCGACCCGGCTGCGGTCAAGGCCGTGCACACCCGCTTGAACGCGGTGCTGGCTGGCGAAGCCCCGGTAGCTGCAGTCGTTGCCAAGCCGAAGGAAGAAGAACCCGAAGCCTGGCACATCGGCTTTACCCCGGCGCCGTCGCTGTTCATGAGCGGCAACGACCCGCTGCGCATCATCCGCGAGCTCGAGCACCTGGGCCCGCTGCAGATTGCCGCACGTCTGGAGCGCATGCCGGGCTTTGAAAACATCGACCCGCTGGAAGCCTATCTGGCCTGGGATCTGGGCCTGATCGGCAAGATTCCGCGCAGCAAGATCGAAGATACCTTTGCCTGGGTGGTGGACGATTGCGAGCTGGATATCCGCCCGATGGCCGTGCCCGGCCCACCGCCGAGCCTGGCGGTCGACGCGGCTGACACTGCCGCCGTCGCGGTTGCACCAACGGCCGCTGCAGAACCTGCCGCCGCCGTTGCCACGCCTGCCAAGGCCGCCGCGGCCGAAGCCGAAAGCTCCATCCGCGTCAGCGTCGACAAGGTCGATGCCCTGATCAACCTGGTCGGCGAACTGGTCATTACGCAGGCCATGCTCAAGCAGGTCTCCACCGGCCTGGACCCGGCGCATGCCGAACAGTTGTTTGCCGGTCTGGATCTGCTCGAGCGCAACACCCGCGATCTGCAGGAAGCGGTCATCGGCGTGCGCATGCTGCCCGTCGATGCGGTGTTCCGCCGCTTCCCGCGTCTGGTGCGCGACCTCTCCAGCCGCCTCGGCAAGCAGGTGCGTCTGCGCACGATTGGCGAAAGCACGGAACTGGACAAGGGCTTGATCGAAAAAATTGCCGATCCGTTGGTGCACCTGGTGCGCAACTCGATCGACCATGGTCTGGAAATGCCCGATGCGCGCCGCGCCTCCGGCAAGGACGAGACCGGCACCATCACCCTGGCTGCATCGCACCAGGGCGGTCACATCGTGATCGAAGTCAGCGACGACGGCCGTGGCCTCAATCGCGCCAAGATCCTGGAAAAAGCGGCCGAACGCGGCATTGCCGTGCCGGACAACCCGACCGATGCGCAGGTGTGGGATCTGATCTTCGCACCGGGCTTCTCCACCGCTGACGCAGTGACCGATCTCTCCGGTCGTGGCGTGGGCATGGACGTGGTCCGCCGCAACATCCAGGGCCTGGGTGGCGAAGTGCAGCTGGAAAGCAGCGCCGGCAGCGGTACCCGCGTGCTGATCCGTCTGCCGCTGACCCTGGCCATCCTGGACGGCATGACCGTATCGGTCGCCGGCGAAACCCTGATCCTGCCGCTGTCCTACGTGCTCGAAGCGCTGCAGCCGGCGCCGGAAGATGTCCGCTCGATGGCCGGCGACGGCCGGGTGCTGCGGGTGCGTGGCGAATATCTGCCGATCCTGTCGCTCACCAATTACTACGGTTTCGGCGGGCAACAGTCCTCCAAGGAATCGCTGGTGGTGGTGGTCGAAGGCGACGGCCAGAAGATCGCGCTGGAAGTGGACGAATTGCTTGGCCAGCAGCAGGTCGTGGTCAAGAACATCGAAAACAACTATCGCCGTATCCCGGGCGTCTCCGGCGCCACCATCCTGGGCGATGGCCGGGTCTCGCTGATCGTGGACATCGGTGGCCTGGTGCGCTCACTGCGCGTACCGCAAGCCGCCTGACACAAGCTGTCCAAGGGTATGCAGCGATGCGGCATGGACGCCGCGTAACAACGGCAACAACAGCAACAACAGCAACATCATGGTGTGATGTTTTCCGGCGGTCTGGGGCCCGCCGGCATCTACGAACCCGCGCGGCATGGCACGACCCGCGGTGTGTCTTGGCCCTCGGCCACGTCTGACTCAGCGACCGTCCTAGCGCGCCTGATGCATTGCCAGACGCCAACGGTGCCCATTGATCTCTGTAAGCAAGAGATGACTCCGATGAACTGGTTCCGCAATCTCGCCGTCGCACGCAAGCTGGCTGTCGCCTTTTCGTTTACCGCACTGATCACCTTGAGCCTGGGCGTGTTCGCCCTGGCACGCATGCAAGCCAATGCGCATCTGTTGCGCGAGATCGGCCATACCTGGGCACCGGCGGTGCAGCAGCTCAGCGAAATGCGCGCCCTGCTGGGCGAATTCCGCACCTACGAGCTTGCGCAACTTGCGCATGCCGACGACCCGAAGGCGGTACAGAACTACTTCGAGCGCATGGACAAGGCGCGCGGCGAAGTGGATCTGGCACAAGCCGCATACGCCAAGACCACCATGCCCGGCAAAGAAGCCGAGCTGTACGACGGGGTCAAGCAAAAGCTCGCCGACTACTACAAGGCCAACGCCGCGCTCGGCGCAGCCGTGCGTGCCGGCGATCTGGTCACGGCCAATGCGGTGTCCGACGAACAATCGCGCCCGGCGCGGCGCGACCTGTTCGCCAAGCTGGTGGAACTGACCAAGTTCAACACCGCGCATATGAATACCGAGATCGCCAGCGCCGAAGCGGCGTACCAGCGCTCGGTGCGCATCATGATTGCGGCGATGACGCTGGCGGTGTTGCTGGCCGCGTTCGCCGGCTGGTTCATTGCGCGCAGCATCGCCGGCCCGCTGGGTCGCGCCACGCGAGTGGCCGGTGCCATCGCGCAAGGCAAGCTGGATAACGCCATCCATATCGACAGCCGCGACGAGGCCGGGCAGTTGCTGCAGAGCATGCAGGGCATGCAGCGTCAGTTGCAGGCCGTGCTCGCCGCACAGTCGGAAATGGCGCAACGCCACGATGCCGGCGAGATCAGCTTCCGCATGGATCAGACCGCGTTCCCGGGCGACTACGGCACCATGGTGCACGACACCAACAGCCTGGTCGGCGCGCATATCGCGGTCAAGATGAAGCTCGCGCAGATCATGTCGCGCTATGCGATCGGCGATCTGAGCCAGGACATGGATCGCCTGCCCGGCGAAAAGGCCGTGCTCAGCGACACCATGGACACCGTCAAGGCCAACCTGTCGGCGATGAACAGCGAGATCAAGGTGCTCGCACAGGCCGCCGCCAATGGCGACTTCAGCGTGCGTGGCGATGCGCAGCGGTTTCAGTACGACTTCCACGCAATGGTGGACAGCCTCAATCAGCTGATGGCCACCGCCGATGCCAATCTGAGTTCGTTGTCGAAATTGCTGCAGGCCATCGCCGCCGGCGATCTGACCGAGCGCATGCACGGCCAGTTCAATGGCGTGTTCGCGCGCATGCGCGACGATGCCAACGCCACTACCGAACAACTGTCCAGCATCGTCGCGCGCATCCAGCACGCCACCAGCTCGATCAATTCGGCTGCCAGCGACATCGCGGCCGGCAATCAGGATCTGTCGCAGCGCACCGAGCAACAAGCGGCCAATCTGGAAGAAACCGCCGCCTCGATGGAAGAGCTCACCTCCACCGTGAAGCAGAACGCCGAGCACGCACGCCAGGCCAATCAACTGGCGATCGGCGCGGCGAACGTCGCCGCGCAAGGCGGCAATGTGGTGGCGCAGGTGGTCACCACCATGTCGGGCATCGAGGTGTCGTCCAAGAAGATCGCCGAGATCATCAGCGTCATCGACGGCATCGCCTTCCAGACCAATATTCTGGCCTTGAATGCCGCAGTGGAAGCGGCGCGTGCCGGCGAACAGGGGCGTGGGTTTGCGGTGGTGGCATCGGAGGTGCGCACGCTGGCGCAGCGTTCGGCCGGCGCTGCGAAAGAGATCAAGCACCTGATCGACGACTCGGTCGGCAAGGTGGCGCAGGGGGCGGCACTGGTGGATCAGGCCGGCAAGACCATGGCCGAGATCGTGTCGTCGGTGCAGCGCGTCACCGACATCATGGGCGAGATCTCCGCCGCCTCGCAGGAGCAATCGGCCGGCATCGAGCAGGTCAATCTCACTGTGACGCAGATGGACGAAGCCACCCATCAGAACGCCGCGCTGGTGGAAGAAGCCACCGCCGCCGCGCGTGCGATGGAAGAACAGGCCGGGCATCTCTCCGATGCGGTGTCGATCTTCAAGGTGCAGCAGGCTGCGGCGCTGCCGTCGACGCCAAGCCGCCCAGCGCCGCAGCGTGTGGCAAACGACAAGGCCGCTGTCGCCAAGCGACCGGCAACCGCGAGCACCACCACTGCCGCTGCAGCCAAGCCCCGGCGCAAGCCGGCAATGGCCGCACGTGCATCGGTCGCAGCAGCGGCCGACGGCGATTCGAGCTGGCACGAGTTCTGATTTTTCAGCACCTCGCACGGCCGCGGTTCTGGCGGCCACCTCGACGAGAAGCCCCGGCAGCGCTGCCGGGGCTTTTTCTTTATTGCTGCGCACCGCGCCGTGCGTTGACCTGTTTGGCAGCGCCCCTTTGCTCATGCCGCACGTTTCTGCGCGCCGCGCTCGGCGATTCTGCCGCGCCCTGCTCCGCTTGCTCAGTACTGACGTTGCGCACTCAGCCGCCCGCGCGGACGTCGCGATGACCATGAACGCAAGCGCGCCAGCGAACGCCGGCCAGCTCAAGAAGCTCGGCGAGCGGACGCTACCGCTGTACCTCTTTTCCTCCCTCCCTCCCAGAGAACACCATGAAATTTCTGCATTCGCTCAACGTCGGGCGACGCCTGGCGTTGGCTTTCACCTTGTTGATCGTTCTATTGGCCGGCTCCACCAGCCTGGCCTTATACGAGTTCAAGACGGTCAAGAACCAGGTCTCGATCATCATCGAAATCAATAACCGCAAAGCGCAGCTGCTCAACCAGATGCGCGAAAGCAACATGCTCGGCGAGCGCTATATCCGCGACTTCCTGCTGGCGACGCCGCAACAACAGCCCGCGATCGACACAGAGCTCAAGACCAATCGCGCCCACTACGCGGAGCTGTGGGCCGCGCTCAAGCGTTTGCCGACCACCACCGAAGGCATGCGCGCGCGTCAGGTCATCGAAGACAGCCTCACCGCCGCCCGAGCCACCAATAATCGCCTGCTGGGAATGGCCCGCGACGGCGATCTGGAAGGCGCCAAACACCTGTTGAACGGTGAAGCGCAGCCGCTGCTGGAACGTCGCTCCAACGCGATTGCCGCCGCAGTGGAACTGCAGAACCAACAGAACGCTGCAGGTGCAGCGGCCATCCTGGGCAGCGTCGCGCTGGCCAACCGGGCCTTGATCGCTTTCGGCCTGCTGTCGGCGTTCCTCGCTGCCGCACTGGCGTGGCTGATTTCGCGCAGCCTGGTGCGTCCATTGACGCAAGCCACGCAAGTGGCCGAAGCGATCGCGCACGGCAAGCTGGACAACCCGATCGGCCCGCAGCCCGGCGACGAGCCCGGCCAGTTGTTGACCAGCATGCGCGGCATGCAGGACCAGCTCAAGGCCGTTGCCGCCGCGCAGCAGGAGATGGCGCGCCGGCATGACAGCGGGCAGATCAGCTTCCGCATGGACGAGGCAGTGTTTCCCGGCGAATACGGCAGCATGGTGCGCGACACCAATGCACTAGTCGAATCGCATGTTGCAGTGAAGATGAAGCTGGCCCGCATCATGTCGCGCTATGCGGTCGGCGATCTGAGCCAGGACATGGACCGCCTGCCCGGCGAAAAAGCCGTACTCAGCGACACCATGGATGCGGTCAAGCGCAATCTCTCGGCGATGAACAGCGAAATCAAGCTGCTGGCGCAGGCCGCTGCCAATGGCGACTTCAGCGTGCGCGGCGATACGCAGCGCTTCCAGTACGACTTCCTCGCGATGGTGGAGAGCCTCAATCAGCTGATGGCCACCGCCGATGGCAATCTGGGCGCGCTGTCCAAGGTGCTGCAGGCGATTGCTGCGGGTGATCTGACCGAGCGCATGCACGGCCAGTTCCATGGCGTGTTCGCGCAGATGCGTGACGATGCCAATGCCACCACCGAGCAGCTGTCCGGCATCGTCGGGCGCATCCAGCACGCCACCGTTTCGATCAACACCGCCGCCAGCGAAATCGCCGCCGGCAACAACGACCTGTCGCAGCGCACCGAACAACAAGCGGCCAACCTGGAAGAAACCGCTGCCTCGATGGAAGAACTCACCTCAACCGTCAGGCAGAACGCCGAAGGCGCCCGCCAGGCCAACCAATTGGCGATCGGCGCGGCCAGCGTCGCCTCGCAAGGGGGCGAGGTGGTGAACAAGGTGGTCGCCACGATGGCCGACATCGAGGCATCGTCGAAGAAGATCGCCGAGATCATCAGCGTCATCGACGGCATCGCCTTCCAGACCAACATCCTGGCCTTGAACGCCGCGGTGGAAGCGGCGCGGGCGGGGGATCAAGGCCGCGGTTTTGCCGTGGTTGCCTCGGAAGTGCGAACGCTGGCCCAACGCTCGGCTGACGCGGCCAAGGAGATCAAGCACCTGATCGACGATTCGGTCGGCAAGGTCGCCGAAGGCTCGCTATTGGTGAATCAGGCCGGCACCACCATGACCGAAGTGGTCGCCAGCGTGCAGCGCGTGACCGACATCATGGGCGAGATCTCCGCCGCCTCGCAGGAGCAATCCGCCGGTATCGAACAGGTCAACCTCACCGTGACGCAGATGGACGAAGCCACCCAGCAGAATGCCGCGCTGGTGGAAGAAGCCAGTGCCGCCGCGCGTGCGATGGAACAACAGGCCGGTGAGCTGTCCGATGCGGTGGCGATCTTCAAGATCCAGCCGAACGCTGCGCTGCCGTCGGCAACGAACATCCCGGCCCTGCGGCGTCTGGCAGCGGTTTAAGGGAGCGAGGGCTGAAGGCGCCAGATTTAAAGACCCTCTCCCGCCGGGGCGACAAGGCACAGCTTGCGCGCCATCGGCGCGCGTGCCTTGGAGCGCCCGCGCCGCAAGCGCGGGCCGGGGCGCGGAGCAGGGGTTGGGGTGAGGGTACGGAGCGAAGCCCTGTGCCAATTAAGTTGTCCACCAACTGCTCTGCCAGTTCCAGCGACGCGCTTTTTAGTGAACGAGGCTTCGCCCGTACCCTCATCCGGCGCTTCGCGCCACCTTCTCCCGCAGGGAGAAGGGTTCATAGCCCCTCTCCCGCCGGGAGAGGGATTGGGGTGAGGGTACGGCGCCGCAGCCAATCACCAATCACCAATCACCAATCACACGCAATGCTGGCACAGCTACTAGACGCTTCGCGCACGTTGCCACTGACGCTCAAAACGCCCCGATCCTGTCGGGGCGTTTTGCTATCAGGCAAAAACCGGCAGACATACCCCACCTCGCCCCCCCTGCCACATCGCAAGGCCCCTGAGATTCCACCCAACATTGCCGTTGGTCGAAAGGTGATCAAGCGCAAGCTTCTGCGGCCGATACACAGAGCAATGAGGGCAGTCTTGCCCGCGCTACGTCGAAGGAACTCCGCATGCACACCACCAATTCCACACGCTCTGCCCGCCACATGCTGGGCTCCATGCTCGTTGTCGCGCTGCTGGCTGCCGGTGTGTCGTTGCCCCCCTCCTTCGCCGCACCGGCGGCGCCGGTCTCGGTGCTTCTGGACAACGTCCCGGTGAGCGCGCTGCAGTCGCTTGCCATCGATCTGGTGCAATTGCGCGACGACCAGCGTGCGCAGCTTGCCGCCTCGCATGACCTCGCACGCGTCGATGCCTACGACGAGCGTCTGGGCCATCTGCGTCAACGTATCGCGCGGCATGCCGGTTACTTCCAGGCCACTGCACCGCAAGGCGAACAGGCACGGCAGTTTGCGCTGGTGCAGCAGCAGTTGGGCCAGTATCTGGCGCAACACCGTCAGGCCAATCGCGCCCTGCACGATGGCGATCTGCAAACCGCACAAGCCTTGTCGCTCGGCCACGACGGCGATACCCGCCACCAGTTGTGGAGCGAACTGCAGAACCTGCAGCAGTCCGTGGCAAGCGTCAGCAGCACGCAGCGCAACTAAGAGCGGCTAACAAAACTACTGCGCATCCGCAAAACGCCTACCCCGCCACTCCTCGGTCGTGGTGGCACCGCAAGCACATTCCAGCCAGCCCCCCACGCTGCGCCGATCCACGCGACCTGACGTCCAGGTCGGCGTGCGGCGTGCGCTGTGCGGCCTGACGGTGCGCGTAACCCGCCGCAGGCTTACCGAGTCGTGTGCCGGCGCGGGACCAGCAACGGCTTCAAAAATGGCTTCAAAAAAGCACTGCAAGCCACCCCCACACCAGCCGTCGGGCAACGCTCAACCTTTCTGCAATCGGGTCGCTATCCGACATATCCCGGTCACACATCCTTTCACTGGATACCTGCCATGACGTTTAAGACCACGATCGCAAACACGCTGGCCAACGTGCCGCTCAAGCGCAAGTTCCTGTTCCAGACTGCGTTGGTGGCGCTGGGCATCATCGCGCTGGCGGTGATCGCCGCGCGCATGCAATACGTGGATCTCACCGATACGCGCCGCGATGGGCTCAAGAGCCAGATCGAAATGGCGATTGCGGTGGTCAATGGGTATGCCGAGCGCGCCGAAAAAGGCGAAATGGATGTGGCGACCGCCAAGAAGGCCGCGCTGCATACCTTGTCCACCATGCGCGCACGCGGCGGTGTGGATTACATCTACGTCACCGACCAGGCGCCGGTGATGCTGATGCACCCCACCCGCCCGGATCTCAACGGCAAACCGCTCAACGATGTGCTGAGCCCGGACGGCAAGCGCATCTTTCCGGCATTCGTCACTGCCGCGCAGGCTGGCGGCGGCTACGTCGATTACGCCTGGGCCAAGCCGGGCGAAAAAGACCCGGTGCAGAAGACCTCCTACGCGGCGCTGTACAAGCCGTGGGGCTGGGTGATCGGCACCGGCGTGTATCTGGACGACACCCAGGCGCAGGCGCTGGCCTTCACCGGCATTGTCGCCGTGGCCGGCGGCGTGCTGGTACTGATCAATCTGCTGGTGGGCTGGCTGATCGGCAACTCGATTCTGGAGCCGGTGTCGCGTGCGCTCGCCGCCATCAAGGGTGTGGCGCGTGGCGATCTGAGCGTGCGCACCGCCCAGCACGGCAGCGATGAAATCGGCCAGATGCTCAAGGCCACCGACGAGATGGTGCACACGCTGGAGCGCTTCTCCGCGCAGACCAAGGTGATGATGCACATGCACGCTGGCGAAGACGTCAGCCACCGCATGCCGACCGATTTCCCCGGTGTCTACGGCGAGCTGGCGGGCGGCATCAACACCATGATCTTCGAACACCTGGACGCCATCATCGATGCGATCGGGGTACTCAACGAATACGCGCAGGGCGACCTGTCGCGCGACGCCGCACGCCTGCCCGGCACGCGTGCCTTGCTGCACGAAGCGATGGATGCGGCCAAGGCCAGCCTGCTGGCGATCAACACCGAGATCAAGCGCCTGGCCCAGGCCGCGGCCAATGGCGACTTCAGCCAGCGCGGCGATGCCACACGCTTCAAGCACGATTCGGCACGGATGATCAACGACCTCAACGCGATGATGGAGGTCAGCGATCGCAATCTGGGCAAGCTGTCCGAGTTGCTGGCCGCGCTGGCCGAGGGCGACCTCACCGCGCGCATGGACGGCCAGTTCCACGGCGTGTTTGCACGCATGCGCGACGATGCCAACACCACCGCCACGCAGCTGGCCGGCATCGTCGGACGCATCCAGCAAGCCGCCAGTTCCATCACCGGATCGGCCAGCGAGATCGCCGCCGGCAACAACGACCTGTCGCAGCGTACCGAGCAGCAGGCAGCCAACCTGGAAGAAACCGCCGCCTCGATGGAGGAACTCACCTCCACCGTCAAGCAGAACGCCGAGAGCGCACGTCAGGCCAATCAACTGGCGATCGGTGCGGCATCGGTGGCATCGCAAGGCGGGCACGTGGTCAGCCAGGTGGTGGACACCATGTCCGGTATCCAGACCTCGTCCAAGAAGATCGCCGAGATCATCAGCGTCATCGACGGCATCGCGTTCCAGACCAATATCCTGGCCTTGAACGCCGCGGTGGAAGCCGCGCGTGCCGGCGAACAGGGCCGCGGGTTTGCCGTGGTGGCCTCCGAGGTGCGCACGCTGGCACAGCGCTCGGCCGGCGCGGCGAAAGAGATCAAGCACCTGATCGACGATTCGGTCGGCAAGGTGGCGCAGGGGTCGGCGCTGGTGGATCAGGCTGGCAAGACCATGGCCGAGATCGTGTCCTCGGTGCAGCGCGTCACCGACATCATGAGCGAGATCTCCGCCGCCTCCCAGGAGCAATCGGCCGGTATCGAGCAGGTCAATCTCACCGTCACCCAGATGGACGAGAGCACCCAGCAGAACGCCGCGCTGGTGGAAGAAGCCACCGCCGCCGCCAACGCCATGCAGCAGCAGGCGCAGCAGCTCGACGAAGCGGTGTCCAGCTTCCGGGTGAGCGCAGCGGTTCCTGCACAGCGCAGCCATAGCCGCGTTGGCGCACACGCAGGAGCCCTGCTCGCCACCGGCTGAGCAACATCCACACCGTCGCCTTCAGCAGTCAACCCCTTCTTTCGCAGCGACTCCCATGACCGTTTCTTCCACGCAATCTCGCTCCGGCGGCAGTCTGGCGTACCGCCTGATGCTGGGCACCGCAGTGGCTGCATTGCTGTGTTTCGGTCTGACTGCAGCGATCAGCTACTGGCAAAGCAGTCGCGCGCTGATCGCCTCGGCACAGACCACGATGCAGAACGCGGCGCGCTATCAGGCCGAGCAGATCGGCAACGAGCTGGGGCAGGCGTTCACCACCGGCCAGTCGGTCGCCAGCGCCTTGCTGGCGCAGCGTGCCCATGGTGGGGTGAGCCGCGATGCGGCGGCGGCGATCGTGCACGACCAGCTGCAGAACCATCCCGAATGGGTGGGCATGGGGACGTTGTGGGAGCCGCAGGCCTTCGATGGCAAGGACGGCGACTATGTCGATGCCCAGGGCCACGACAACACCGGTCGTTTCATGACCTACTGGGCCTACAACGGCCAGTCGCTGATCCGCGAACCCTTGGTCGGTTACGAAAAACCCGGCGACGGCGACTGGAACCTCAAACCGCGCGAGCTGGGCCGGCAGATCGTGGCCGGCCCCTACGATTACCAGATCGGCGGCAAGCCGGTGTTGATGACCACCTTGTCCACGCCCATCATGGATCAGGGCAGGTATGTGGGCGTGGTCTCGGTGGATTTCGCCCTGGCCGCGTTGCAGAAACGCCTGGGTGCGCTACGACCGATGGACGACGGCTATGTCGAGCTGATCTCGCCTGCCGGGGTGATTCTGGCCTCGCGTGACGCTGCGCGGATCGGCAAGCCGGCCGACGGCGCCGACTATCGCGCGATGCTGGAGGCGACCAGGGCCGGCAAGGACTATCTGGATTTCACGCCGGATGCAGCCGGCACGGTCAGCGCCTATGTGCCGTTGCAGATCGGTCAGGCGCAGGAGCGTTTTGCGCTGGGTGTGGTGGTGCCGTATGCGGCGATCATGCAGCAGGCACATCGTCTGTTGTGGACCATTCTGGCAGTTGGCCTGGGCTCGGCGCTGGTGCTCAGCATTGCGCTGTTTGCACTGTTGCGCCGTCAGGTGGTGGGTCCGCTGGATGCCGCTGCCAAGGTGGCCAATGCGATTGCCTCCGGCAAGCTGGACAACCAGATTGCCGCGCAGCGCCAGGACGAAGTCGGCCGCCTGATGGGCGCCATGCAGCGCATGCAGACCGACCTGCGCCAGCGCATCGAGCGCGATGCGCAGATCGCCAACGAAAACCTGCGCATCCGCACCGCGCTGGAGCATTCGGAGATGGAAGTGCTGCTGGCCGACGAGCAGCACAATGCGGTGTTCATCACCGAGGCACTGCATGCCTCGTTGAAATGCGGCGAAGCGGCATTTCATGCCAAGGGCCAGCAGGGATTCAGCGCCGATGCAGTGGTGGGCAACCCGCTGGAGTATGTGTTCGGCACCGATGCCGACGGCAGGGCGCGCTTGCAGCGCCTGCAGCAGTTGCAGTCCACCTCCCTGGAACGCTACACCTTCGGTCCGGTGACGCTGGACCTGACCATGACTCCACTGTATGCCGCCGACGGCCATCGCAGCGGCAGCATGTTGCTGTGGCTCAATGTCAGCGCCGAGGTCAGCACGCAACGAGAAGTCGCTGCAGTGGTGCAGTCCGCCTTGATGGGTGACTTCGGGCAGCGCCTGGCACTGGACGACAAGCACGGCTTCTATCTGGAATTCGGCCGTCAGCTCAACGGCTTGCTGGACACCACCGCGCAGGGACTGGAGCGTATTTCCAGCCTGCTCAGCGCGCTGGCTGAAGGCGACCTCAGCGTGCGCATGGATGGCGACTTCCAGGGCGTGTTTGCGCGCATGCGCGACGATGCCAATGCCACCGTGGCGCAGTTGACCGAGATCGTTTCCGGCATCCAGACCTCTGCCACACAGATCAGTGCGGCCGCCAGTGAAATTGCCGCCGGCAACAACGATCTGTCTCAACGCACCGAACAACAGGCGGCCAATCTGGAAGAAACCGCCGCCTCAATGGAGGAACTCACCTCCACCGTCAAGCAGAATGCGGAAAGCGCGCGTCAGGCCAACCAGCTGGCGATCGGCGCCGCCGATGTCGCCTCGCATGGCGGCGCGGTGGTGGCGCAGGTGGTCACCACCATGTCCGGCATCCAGACCTCGTCCAAGAAGATCGCCGAGATCATCAGCGTCATCGACGGCATCGCGTTCCAGACCAATATCCTGGCCTTGAACGCGGCAGTGGAAGCGGCGCGTGCCGGCGAACAGGGCCGTGGATTTGCGGTGGTGGCCTCCGAGGTACGCACGCTCGCACAGCGTTCGGCCGGCGCTGCAAAAGAAATCAAACACCTGATCGACGACTCGGTGAGCAAGGTTGCGCAGGGCGCGTCGCTGGTGCATCAGGCCGGCACCACCATGAGTGAAATCGTGGCCAGCGTGCAGCGCGTCACCGACATCATGGGCGAGATTTCGGCCGCTTCGCAGGAGCAATCCAGCGGGATCGAGCAGGTCAACCTCACCGTCACCCAGATGGACGAAGCCACCCAGCAGAACGCCGCGCTGGTGGAAGAAGCCACCGCTGCCGCGCGTGCAATGGAAGAACAGGCCGGCCAGCTGACCGACGCGGTGGCAGTGTTCAAGCTCACGCAGGCAGCCAGGCCCAAGCCTGCTGCATCCACCACCAAATCGATCGGCACGTCGAGCGCCAAATCGAACGTCAAACCGGCCGTCAGCGCCACGCCATCGCCCAAGCGTGCGCCAGCAGCCCGCAAGCACATGCCAGCGCCGCAGCCTCACGCGGCAGGCAAGACGTCCAGCAACGCGGGCAACGACAGTCAGTGGCACGAATTCTGAGACAGGCGTTCGGTGCATGCGCACACGCGTGTGCGTAGCGGCATCCGGTTGCACTCGTCAACCGGATGCATGCCGCAGCATTGATTGATCCAGGCAGCGCGCACGCTGCACAGCCGGCACGTGGCAGACGCCCTCCCCGACTACAGCTCCGTCCATCGGCCACGCATCAAGATTCATCCGCCGTTGCCGCTAGCGAGGAAGACATCGACTGCCTGCGCCCCACCGCAACAGCCGGTCTAGCACCGCATGCGCGCTGTTGTCAGACAGTACAAGCAGACGTATGCGTTCCGGATGTTCGCGCGTTTCAGGGGTCGCCATGAAGCCACGTATTCTTGCCAGCTGCCTCATCCTGTTCGGCGTCGTCGGCCATGCCCGCGCCGAAGATCCGATCGCCACCGACCGCCCCGATTTCGTCGAGTCCAGCCTGACCGTCGGCGACCGCCGGCTGCAGGTGGAAACCAGCGTCGCGTGGGAACGCGATGACGCGATCGATGGCTACGCCACGCCCACCTTGTTCCGCTACGGCCTGGGCCAGACCTGGGAATTGCGGCTGGAAACCGATGGCTGGCAGCGCATCGACGCACCCGGCGAAGCCACGCTCAGCGGCATGTCCGATGTCGCGCTCGGCATCAAACACCATCTGGCCAGTTCCGACAGCGGCAAGACCTCGCTGGCCTGGCTGCTGCATGTGGATCTGCCCAGCGGCGCACGTGCCCTGCGCGGGCATGGCGCGCGGCCATCGTTCCGGCTGGTGGCCGAGTGGGATCTCAGCGACAGCATCTCGGCCGGCATGATGCCCGGCGTGAAATCGCCAGCAGCGAGAACGGCGGCACCGTGGCACTGCTCGATGTCGGCTCGGCCTGGCTGCTGAGCAACGATGTGCAATTGGACGCGGTGTACAGCCACGGGCTCAACGACCGCTCACCGGATCACGCACTCGGCGTGGGTCTGTCTTTCCGCTTCTGAAACAGGCCGCACAATGAAAATCATGCACATGTTGGGCATTCTGGTACTGGTGGCTGCGCTGGCGCTGCTCGCCCTGGGCGGCGTCGGCTACAACGGCCAACGCGGCTTGCTTGCGGTGATCGCCGCGCAGGTGATCTCTTCCGATGCACTGCGCAACCACATGCAGGCGGACATGATGCATGACGCCTTGCGCGGCGATGTCACTGCCGCCCTGCTTGCCGCATCCAGGCAGGACGATGCCGCCATTGCCGCCGCACGCACCTCGCTGGGCGAACACGCCGCAGAATTTCGCCAGTCGCTGGAGGCCAACCGCACGTTACCGCTCAACCCGGCATTGCGCAGCGAGCTGGAAGCGGTGACACCGACCTTGCAGGCCTACATCTCCGCGGCCGATCAGGTGATGACACTGGCCGAAACCCATGCCGACAGCGACGCGGCCTACGCCGATTTCAACGACAAATTCGGCCAGCTCGAAACCCGCATGGGCGCGATCAGCGAGCGCATCCTGGCCTTGAACGCGGCCAACCGCAGCCAGGCCGAGCACTACAGCCAGCGGGTGATGTGGCAACAAGGCGGCGCGGTGGTGCTCGCGTTCGTGTGTCTGGCGCTGGCGGCTGGCTGGATTCTGCGCTCGGTGTTCGGCCTGCTCGGCGGCGAACCGCAGCTGGCCATGGCCGCCGCACAACACATCGCCGAGGGCCGCCTGGATCAGCCGATTCCGGTCGCCGCCAAACACGCACGCAGTCTGATGGCGGCATTGGCACGCATGCAGCGCGATCTGCGCGAACGATTGGAGCGCGAGCGCAGCATCGCCGCCGAAAACCTGCGCATCCGCACCGCGCTCGACAACGCTTCCACCGGCATGTACATCGCCGATCCGGATCTGACCATCATCTACACCAACAACGCGCTGAAGACCTTGCTGCACACCTACGCCGACGATATCCACGCCTGCGCACCCGCCTACGACCGCGCTGCACCATTGATCGGCCAACCGGTGTCGCAGCTGGAAGTGGGCAACGCGCAGGACGCGGAAATCTATCAACGCCTGGATCGCCAGGGCTCGGCACAGCGCGAAGTGCAGTATCGCGCCGCCTGCATCGTGCAGGATGTCTCGGCGATCCGCGACGCGGCCGGCGCACACCTGGGGTTTGTCTGCGAATGGCGCGACCGCAGCGCCGAAGCGCAGGTCGAAATCGCCGTGGCCGACGTGGTACGCAGCGCGGCCGCAGGCGACCTGTCCAAGCGCATCGACAGTGCCGGCAAGCAGGGCTTCTTCCTGCAGTTGGCGCAACAGCTCAACGCCTTGCTCGATGCCAATGCAGGCAGCATCGCCGAGGTCTCGCGCCTGCTCAGCGCGCTGGCCGAGGGCGATTTGAGTGCACGCATGCACGGCGATTTTCAGGGCGTATTCGCCAGCATGCGCGACGATGCCAACAGCACCGCCGAGCAACTGGCGCAGGTGATCGGACACATCCAGCAGGCCGCCGGCAGCATCCATACCGCATCCAGCGAAATTGCCGCCGGCAACAACGACCTGTCGCAGCGCACCGAACAGCAAGCGGCCAACCTGGAAGAAACTGCCGCCTCGATGGAAGAGCTCACCTCCACCGTCAAGCAGAATGCCGAAAGCGCGCGCCAGGCCAATCAGCTGGCCATCGGCGCAGCCGGTGTCGCCTCGCAAGGTGGTGCGGTGGTGGCGAAGGTGGTGACCACCATGTCCGCAATTGCGGTGTCATCCAAGAAGATCGCCGAGATCATCAGCGTCATCGACGGCATCGCCTTCCAGACCAACATCCTGGCCTTGAATGCCGCAGTGGAAGCGGCGCGTGCCTGCGAACAGGGCCGCGGATTCGCCGTCGTCGCCAGCGAAGTGCGCACGCTCGCGCAGCGTTCGGCCGGCGCGGCAAAAGAGATCAAGCACCTCATCGACGACTCGGTCGGCAAGGTGACCGAAGGCTCGCTGCTGGTGCACCAGGCCGGCACCACCATGTCCGATATCGTGGCCAGCGTGCAGCGCGTGACCGACATCATGGGCGAGATTGCAGCGGCTTCGCAGGAACAGTCGTCCGGCATCGAACAGGTCAACCGCACCATCACCCAGATGGACGAGGCCACCCAGCAGAACGCCGCGCTGGTGGAAGAAGCCACCGCCGCCGCACGCACGATGGAAGAGCAGGCCGGGCAACTGGCGCTGACAGTGGCGCGCTTCACGCTGGAGACGACGCCCGGCATCGCCGTTGCCGCGCCTACGAAAAAATCGGCCAGCGCCGCAGCCAAGCGCGCAACCGCTACCGCGACGCGTGCACCGGCGTCGCCACGTCGATCGAGCAGTACGCCTGCGGCAACTGCCGGCAACGACAGCTAGTGGCAGGACTTCTGAACCCTGCACCGGTCGCGTGCGCAGCGCTGCGCGCGCGACCGTCACGCATGCCCTGCCCTATCGAAACTGCGTATTGCAGCAGCCTGGACCATGGAAACAGCGCCTGCCGCATGACCGATTCTTCTTCATGAATAAAGAATCTTCCGGCCGGGCCGCTAGCGTGCTGGACAACGTCTCTGCGTAAACCCGAGGTAAATGATGAACAAGTTCAACGACTGGCCGATCCGCCGCAAACTGATGTTTGCCTTCTGCCTGAGCGCCGTGCTGACTGCCCTGCTGGGTGGACTCGGCTTTTCACGCATGAAGCAGATGCAGCAGGAAACCGACCTGATCAATCAGGACGTGGTGCCGGTCCTGAGCCGCCTGTCCGAGTTGCGTGGTTTCGCTGGCGAATTCCGCGTCTATGAAGTGGGCCAGTTCGTCAATCTTGACGATCCGGAACGCTATGCGATGTTCTTCAAGCGCATGGACGAGATCCAGGCCAAATATGTCGAAACGCAAAAGGCCCTGGATACCAAGATCGGCGCCGCCTCGCCGTTGAAGGCCGAGTACGCCAAGCTGACCGATGCCAGCAAGCGCTACTTCGCGGCCAACCAGCAACTGCGCACGCTTTACACAGACCCAGACCGCGCCGCGGCGATGGAATTTTCGCGCAAGCAGTCCGGCGAGATCCGCAAGGAACTGTTCGCCTCGGTCGACAAGCTCTATGCGCAGCAGTCCAAGGCACTGAGCGATATGGTGACCGCCAGCGCAGCCTCGTTCAAACTCACCAGCGCGGTGCTGCTGCTCGGCACGCTGCTGATGGCGGCGTTGTCGGTCACCTTCGGCTGGTTGATCGCACGCAGCATCACCACCCCGCTGTCCAAGGCACTGGGCGCCATCAAGGCGGTCTCGCGTGGCGATCTGAGCGTGCAGGTCGGCAAGACCAGCAACGACGAAATCGGTCAAATGCTGGAGGCCACCGGTGGCATGACGCAAATGCTGCGCCGCTTCACCGACGAGACCGCGCGCATGTCGCACCTGCATGCGGCCGAAGACATCACCCACCGCATGCCGGAAGACTTCCCCGGCGCGTACGGCAACCTGGCCGGCGGCATCAACACGATGATCTTCGAGCATCTGGATGCCATCACCGATTCGGTCCGCATCCTCAATCAGTACGCGCAAGGCGACCTGACCCAGGACGCACGCCGTCTGCCGGCCAGCCGCGCGATCCTGCATGAAGCGATGGATGCGGCCAAGGCCAGCCTGTTGTCGATCAACACCGAGATCAAGCAGCTGGCACAGGCCGCCGCCGCCGGCGATTTCAGCGCACGTGGCGACGCAGCACGCTTCAAGTACGACTTCGCGGTGATGGTGTCGGATCTGAACTCGATGATGGAAGTCAGCGACCGCAATCTGGGCAAGCTCTCGCAGTTGCTCGGCGCCGTTGCCGAGGGTGATCTCACCGCGCGTATGGATGGCGAGTTCCACGGCGTGTTCGCGCGTCTGCGCGACGATGCCAATGCCACCACCCAGCGCCTGACCGACATCGTCGGCCGCATCAAGCACTCCACCTTGGCCATCAACACCGCCGCAGGCGAAATCGCCGCCGGTAACCAGGACCTGTCGCAGCGCACCGAACAACAGGCCGCCAATCTGGAAGAAACCGCCGCCTCGATGGAAGAGCTCACTTCCACCGTCAAGCAGAACGCCGAACACGCGCGCCAGGCGAATCAATTGGCGATCGGCGCAGCCGGTGTGGCCTCGCACGGCGGCAACGTGGTCGGCCAGGTGGTCACCACCATGTCCGGCATCGAAACCTCGTCCAGGAAGATCGCCGAGATCATCAGCGTCATCGACGGCATCGCCTTCCAGACCAATATCCTCGCGTTGAACGCGGCGGTGGAAGCGGCGCGCGCCGGTGAGCAGGGCCGTGGATTTGCGGTGGTCGCCTCGGAAGTGCGCACGCTGGCACAGCGTTCGGCCGGCGCAGCGAAGGAGATCAAGAGCCTGATCGACGACTCGGTGAGCAAGGTGGCCGAAGGCTCGGCGCTGGTCAATCAGGCCGGCAGCACGATGAGCGAGATCGTCTCTTCGGTGCAGCGCGTCACCGACATCATGAGCGAGATCTCCGCCGCCTCGCAGGAGCAGTCGGCCGGCATCGAGCAGGTCAACCAGACCGTCACCCACATGGACGAGGCCACCCAGCAGAATGCCGCGCTGGTGGAAGAAGCCACCGCCGCCGCACGCTCGATGGAAGAGCAGGCGCAGCAACTCACCGAAGCGGTCGCGCTGTTCCGGCTGTCGGCCGAGTTGGAAGCAGTGACACGCGCCACCCCGGTGGTGCGCCACATCACCGCCAAGCACCCTGCCGCCAGCACTGCGCCTGCTGCCAAGACGCCCGCTGCCAGGTCATCGGTGTCCAAGCTGGCTGCCTCCAAGCCGGCTACCGCACGGTCGACCGCACGCACTGCCGCTGCAGCGGCGCCGTCCAACGAGTCGGATTGGGCGGAGTTCTAAACGCGCAGATTGCCGACATACAAGTCGCTGCAGTCCAAGCCGCGCTCTTTCGGGAGCGCGGTTTTTTATTGCCGCAATGTTTCGAAAGCAGCCTCAGCGATGAGGCAAGAATAAACGCATATAGATAATAATATTTTACTTATGTATTTATTAGTCAGCGGTCGAGTTCGGCGCGATCGACAATTGGAAACCTTTAATCCGGACCGCAAAACGATTTAGTTGGCGACGCCATTTTCACAAGCATGACTTGACTTATATATTTACGCTATTGAGGTATTAAGTAATTGGCATGGCGAGCCGTTACTGCGCATAGCGACGCGGCATACAGCAAGTGGTCGGCGCTGCTCGGTCGCTCCCTTTCATCGCATAACGCCATCCAGGATCTGTCATGACCGCACTTCTCCAACGCTACAACGTCGGCCCTCGATTGGCGGCGGCTTTTGCTGTGCTGATCGTGTTGTCGGGCATCATCGCCTTCATCGGTTATCGTGGGCTGACTTCTGCACGCGCACTCGTGGACCATCTGGTGCACCAGAACATGGAGAAGATCCGGCTGTCCAACGACATGATGAATGCCAATTACATCATTTCGATGCAGATTCGCAATGTCGTGCTGCCGACCTCCAACGAAGACAATCTCCGATTCATCGAGATCATCAAGGGTGCGCGCGCCGATTACCTCAAGGCACGCGAAACCTTGTATGCAATTCCGCCCTCCGAAGAAGGCAAGGCCATCCGGGCGGAAATCGATCGCCGCCGTGAGATCGCCAAGGGATTTAACGACAAGGTCATCGATCTGGTCATGACCAATCACAGCGACGAGGCACTGCCCCTGCTGCTGACCAAGGCCGCACCGGCAATGCAGCAATGGCAGGACAAGATTGGCGAAAACATCGATCTGCAGGACAAGCTGGCCGGCGAGGCGTCCGCTGAAGCACTGCAATCCATGGACGACTCACGCAAGCTGCTGATCGGCGGTTCGCTGCTGGTGGTGCTGCTGAGCGGTACGCTGGGCCTGCTGATCACCCGCAGCCTCACCCAGCCGTTGAGCCGCGCCACCCGCGCCGCAGAAGCGATTGCCGGCGGCAACCTGGAAAACGACGTCAATACGCAGGCCAACGACGAAGCCGGCCGCCTGCTCAAGGCCATGAGCAAGATGCAGCTGCAGCTGCGCAACCTGCTCAGCGCGCAGACCGACATGGCCAGGCGCCACGACGACGGTCAGATCAGCTTCCGCATCGATGCGGCAGCCTTCCCGGGCGAGTACGGCCGCATGGCGCACGACACCAACAATCTGGTGGGCTCGCACATCGCGGTGAAGATGCGTCTGGCGCAGATCATGGGCCGCTACGCGATCGGTGATCTGTCCGAGGACATGGAAAAGCTGCCCGGCGAGAAGGCCGTGCTCAGCGACACCATGGCGCAGGTCAAGCTCAACCTCGGTGCGATGAATACCGAGATCAAGCACCTGGCCCAGTCGGCCGCCAATGGCGACTTCAGCGCCCGCGGCGATGCCGAGCGCTTCCAGTACGACTTCCGTGTGATGGTGGAAAGCCTCAATAACCTGATGTCCACCGCCGACGGCAACCTGCAGGCGTTGTCCGGCCTGTTGCAGTCGATCGCTGCCGGCGATCTCACCGCACGCATGAGCGGCGATTTCCGCGGCGTGTTCGCGCAGATGCGTGACGATGCCAATGCCACGGCCACGCAGCTGGCCGAGATCGTCAGCGGCATCAAGGCCTCGGCGATTTCGATCAAGGGCGCCGCCAGCGAAATCGCCGCCGGCAACCAGGATCTGTCGCAGCGTACCGAGCAGCAGGCGGCCAACCTGGAAGAAACCGCCGCCTCGATGGAAGAGCTCACCTCCACCGTCAAGCAGAATGCCGAAGGCGCGCGCCAGGCCAACCAGCTCGCCATCGGCGCGGCCAGCGTGGCCTCGCAAGGCGGCGACGTGGTCGGCAAGGTGGTGCAGACCATGAGCGGCATCGAAGCCTCGTCCAAGAAGATCGCCGACATCATCTCCGTCATCGACGGCATCGCCTTCCAGACCAATATCCTGGCGTTGAACGCGGCGGTGGAAGCGGCGCGTGCCGGTGAACAGGGCCGCGGGTTTGCGGTGGTCGCCTCGGAAGTCCGCACGCTGGCGCAGCGTTCGTCTGCTGCGGCCAAGGAGATCAAGGGCCTGATCGACGATTCGGTCGAACGTGTCGCCGAAGGCTCGGCACTGGTGCACACCGCCGGCAAGACCATGGGCGAAGTGGTCGCCAGCGTGCAGCGCGTGACCGACATCATGGGCGAGATTTCCGCCGCCTCGCAGGAACAGTCGGCCGGGATCGAACAGGTCAACCAGACCATCACCCAGATGGACGAAACCACCCAGCAGAACGCCGCGCTGGTGGAAGAAGCCACTGCCGCCGCACGTGCGCTGGAAGACCAGGCCACCCAGCTCACCGACGCGGTGGCGGTGTTCAAGACCGATCTCGCCTATGCCCAGGCACCGGTACGCGCTGCGGTGCTGCGCCCGGCAGTGACCACGGCCGTCAAGGCCAAGGTCGCCGCAGCCGGTCGCAGCCCCGCGTCCAGGCCGCGTGCTGTGGTCACCGCACCCAGCAACGACAGCAGCTGGCAGGAGTTTTGACTGAATGGAGCCGGCCGGCCATCGTGCCGGCCGGCTCAAGGCATAGCAGCTATTGGCCGATAGGTTGCGTACGCCTACGAGAAGCATCAATGACCACTTCGCCCGCGCTGTCGCCTCAGACTGCCCCCCCCTCCCCGCGCCGCTGGAGCAGGCGCTGGGACGATCTGGCAATCGCAAGAAAGCTCGGCGCGATCGGTGTGCTTGCCTTGGCAGGCATGGTCATCCCGGTGCTGCTCTATCGCGGCAAGCTCAATGAAAGTGTGGCCATCAGCAGCAACGAACTGCGCAGCTATGCCCCGCTCGGGCAGATGCTGGGTCTGATCACCGACCTGCACGCCGCACATGTGGACAGCGGCAGCGCCGCCAGTAACGCCGCGCAACGCGCCAATCGCGATCTGCAGCAGCTGCTCGCCACCACCGCGCGCATGCCCGGTTTCGAACGCAGCCAGAAAGAATTGCTCGCCTTGCAAAAACGCCATATCGCCGGCGTTGCAGCGGAGGGTTATGCCGCAGTGAGCGAGCAGGCATTTGCCGCGCTGGATGCGCTACGCGACGACAGCCAACTGGTCTACACCCCGTATATCGAGAGCTACCACCTGGTGGTCTCCACGCTGATCTACAGCCCCGATGCCACCGAGTCGCTGACCCGGCTGGACGCGGCCAACGACCCCTCGCAGGCAGCGGACAGCCGCGCCATGCTGCGCGAACAACTGGGCCAGCTCGCACGCAACCACCTGCGCTTTCGCCATGAGCTGGACAAGGCGATGGGCTTGCTGGAGCAACCCGACTCCGCCCTGGCGACTGCCGCCAAAACCGAAGCAGCGCGTGCAAACGCGGCATTGGCTGCACTGCGCAGCGCGCTGGAAGGCAGCGACGCACAGGCCGATACGCGCTGGAATGCCGCGCTCGATGATCTCGGCCAGGCCATGCAGGACTTGAGCGGCGTGTCGTTGCAGGCCTTGCAGCGCCAGTCCGAGCGTCACCTGGTCGAAGCCCGCACTGCGATGTGGCAAGCGATCGCCGGCCTGTCGGTGCTGGCCGTGCTGATTGCAGCGCTGGGCTGGTACACCTTGTCCAGGCTCACCCGCAATGTGCGCCGCGCCGCCGCGGTGGCCGCCAACATCGCGCAAGGCCGGTTGGACGAGCGCATCGCCGCGCCCAGCCGCGACGAAACCGGGCAGTTGCTCGACAACATGCGTCAGATGCAGGAACAGCTGCAGGCCGTGCTGGCCGCACAAAGCGAGATGGCGCAGCGCCACGACACCGGCCAGATCGGCTATCGCATGCAGTCCGAAACCTTCCCCGGTGCCTACGCCACCATGGTGCGCGAGACCAACACGTTGGTCGGCTCGCACATCGCGGTGATGATGCAGTTGGCGCAGATCATGTCGCGCTACGCCATCGGCGATCTGAGCCAGGACATGGATCGCCTGCCCGGCGAAAAGGCCGTGCTCAGCGACACCATGGACACCGTCAAGGGCAATCTGGCGGCGATGAACAGCGAGATCAAATTGCTCGCGCAGGCCGCCGCCAACGGCGATTTCAGCGTGCGTGGCGATGCGCAGCGTTTTCAATACGACTTCCGCGCAATGGTGGACAGCCTCAATCAACTGATGGCCACCGCCGACGCCAATCTGACCTCGCTCTCCAGCGTGCTGCAGGCGATCGCCGCCGGCGATCTCACCGCCCGCATGCATGGCGACTTCCACGGCGTGTTCGCGCGCATGCGCGACGATGCCAATGCCACCGTGCTGCAGTTGGCCGACATCGTCGGGCGCATCCAGCACTCCACCGATGCGATCAACGATGCCGCCAGCGAAATCGCCTCCGGCAACCAGGATCTGTCGCAGCGCACCGAGCAACAAGCGGCCAATCTGGAAGAGACCGCCGCCTCGATGGAAGAACTCACCTCCACCGTGCGCAACAACGCCGAGCATGCACGCCGCGCCAATCAGCTGGTGGTCGGCGCAGCAACCGTGGCCTCGCAAGGTGGCGAGGTGGTCGGGCAAGTGGTAGGCACCATGGCCGGCATCCAGGCCGCCTCCAAGAAGATCGCCGACATCATCGGCGTCATCGACGGTATCGCCTTCCAGACCAACATCCTGGCCTTGAATGCGGCGGTGGAAGCCGCGCGTGCCGGCGAACAGGGGCGCGGTTTCGCGGTGGTCGCCTCCGAGGTGCGCACGCTGGCACAACGTTCGGCCGGCGCCGCAAAAGAGATCAAGCAGCTGATCGACGATTCGGTGAGCCGGGTCGAACACGGCAACCAGCTGGTCGGTCAGGCCGGCCGCACCATGCAGGACATCGTCAACTCGGTGCGCAGCGTCACCGAGATCATGCACGAGATCAGCGAAGCCTCGCAGCAGCAGTCGCAAGGCATCGAGCAGGTGGGCCAGACCATCGCACAGATGGACCAGGCCACCCAGCAGAATGCCGCGCTGGTGGAAGAAGCCAGCGCCGCCGCGCGTTCGATGGAAGAACAGGCGCAGCAGTTGCGCGATGCTGTCTCGGTGTTTCAGTTACAGGCAGCCTCCACACCCGCCCGGCTTGGTCGCGCCGCGTGACGGCATGAGCCCCCTTGCACGCGGTATTGCATCCATCGGTCTGATGCCGCACGCCGGTATGCCGAAACAGCTAGCGTGCATCCAAGCGCACTCGGTGGTTTTTACCCCACCGTCCTCGATGCGGCACCTTCGCAGTGCTTTTTGAAAGCGTGATCACGAGGTGAATCCGCCGCCATCGGCGCGTGTCTGGGTAGCGCGCCCCACCGGGCGTTCCGGGCAGGTTGTGCACATCCACTTCACTTCAATGACGGCCACCCATACGCGATGGGCCTGGCGAATCAAGCGGCAAGCAAGCCGGCCGTTACAGATCCCAAGCATGCATACCTGCCCTGCACTCGGTCGCGTCGTGACGACGTATCACATGCACCGATGATCGGCTCGCTCCATGCCCAGCCTCGCGTTACCTCACCTAGTGCCCTACGCGTCCGCGCCGACGCGTCTTGTCCTTCTTGCCACTGCCTCGAGACCCCACAATGATCGCTCTTCTTCAACGGTATAACGTCGGCAAGCGCCTGACTTTCGCTTTCGGCACGCTGATCCTGTTGTCATGCGGGCTGGTCGCCGCAGGCCTCTACACGCTGGCGCAGGCGCGCGACCGCATGGACACGGTGGTCAACCGCAACATCACGATCATGCAGTACGCACAGGACATGACCAACGCCACCTCGGTCATCGCCGTGCAGCTGCGCAACATCGTGTTGCCGACCTCGCAAGAAGACAATCTGCGCTTCTACGCCATCATCAAGGACGAGCTGAAGAGCTACGAAGACACGCGCCGCAAGCTGTACGAGTTTTCCGCTTCGCCCCAAGCGACCCGGATCCGTGACCGCATCGACCTTGCCAGCGACCAGGCCCGCAAGACCAACGAAGACGTCGCGCAGCTGGGCCTGACCGGCAAGCCTGATGAAGCACTCAAGCTGCTGCTGGCAAAGGCCGCACCGGGCACGCAGGAATGGCAGAACGCGTTGACGGAGTATTCGGACCTGCAGCGTCAGCGCACCCGGGAAGCCTATGTGGCCACGACAGCGGAAATGGTCCGCGGCCGGGCCATGCTAATCGGCGGCGGCCTGGCGGTGGTGCTGTTCAGCGCCCTGCTCGGCTTCCTGATCACCCGCAGCCTGGTACGCCCGCTGACCCAGGCCACCCGCGCCGCTGAAGCGATCGCCAACGGCAATCTCGACAACGACGTGCGCACGCAGTCCAACGACGAGACCGGCCGCCTGTTGCAGGCCATGGATCGCATGCAGGGCCAGGTTCGCAATCTGATCACCGCACAGCTGGACATGGCCAAGCGCCACGACGAGGGAAAGATCAGCTTCCGCATGGATGCCGATGCCTTCCCGGGCGACTTCGGCCGCATGGCCAAGGACACCAATGCCCTGGTCGGCTCGCACCTCGCGGTGAAGATGCGCCTGGCGCACATCATGGGCCGCTATGCGATCGGCGACCTGTCCGAGGACATGGAAAAGCTGCCCGGCGAAAAGGCCGTGCTCAGCGACACCATGGCGCAGGTCAAGGTCAATCTCGGTGCGATGAATACCGAGATCAAGCACCTGGCCGTGTCGGCGGCAAACGGCGACTTCACCGCCCGCGGCAATGCCGAGCAGTTCCAGTACGATTTCCGCGTCATGGTGGAGAGCCTCAATAACCTGATGGCCACCGCCGACGGCAACCTGCAATCGCTCTCCGGTCTGCTGCAATCGATCGCCGCCGGCGATCTCACCGCACGCATGAGCGGCCAGTACCAGGGTGTGTTTGCGCAGATGCGCGACGACGCCAACGCCACCGCCGAACAACTGGCCGGCATCGTGGGCCGCATCCAGCTGGCCGCCAATGCGATTGGGTCGGCCTCGGGCGAAATCGCCTCCGGTAACCAGGATCTGTCGCAGCGTACCGAGCAACAGGCCGCCAACCTGGAAGAAACCGCCGCCTCGATGGAAGAACTCACTTCCACCGTCAAGCAGAACGCCGAACACGCAAGTCAGGCCAATCAGCTCGCCATCGGCGCCGCTGCCGTGGCCTCGCAAGGCGGCGATGTGGTGGCCAGGGTGGTCACCACCATGGCCGACATCCAGGGCTCGTCGAAGAAGATTGCCGAGATCATCAGCGTCATCGACGGCATCGCCTTCCAGACCAACATCCTGGCCTTGAATGCCGCAGTGGAAGCGGCGCGTGCCGGCGAACAGGGCCGCGGGTTTGCGGTGGTGGCCTCCGAAGTGCGCACCCTGGCGCAGCGTTCGGCCGGTGCGGCCAAGGAGATCAAGCACCTGATCGACGACTCGGTCAGCAAGGTCACCCAGGGCGCCACCCTGGTCGACCAGGCCGGCACCACCATGGCCGAGATCGTCGCAAGCGTGCAGCGCGTCACCAACATCATGAGCGAGATTTCGTCGGCCTCGCAGGAGCAATACGCGGGCATCGAACAGGTCAACCAGACCGTGACCCAGATGGACGAAACCACCCAGCAGAACGCCGCACTGGTGGAAGAAGCCACTGCCGCGGCACGGGCAATGGAAGAACAGGCCCAGCAGCTCACTGAAGCGGTCGCCGTGTTCAAGGTCGCCGAGCACACTGCGGTGGCGCGTCAGCTCTCTGCCATTGCCGAGGCACCGGCCAATGCCCGCTTCGCTGCGCGTCCGGCCGCACGTGCCGGCAGCATTGCTCCGCCGCGTCGCAGCGTGACTGGCGCCTCGGCAGCAGCGGCCGATCCTAGCGATTGGCAGGAGTTCTGAGCCACGCCCGCACCGCTGTCGGCAATGCGGTTTCAAGTGCGCCTAAGCGCTTCCACATCGCGCTTGAGACGGTTGCGCCTTGCGCAACTTCTCAAGTACGCGCTCACGCGAATCTGCATCTGCATCTGCAAGATGTTCACCACGGCACCGCTCTTGCGGTGCCGTTTTGCGTTGTGCGCGACATCCCTGCCTGCACGCACCCCGCAGGCACTGCGGCAAGCGTGAAATCGCACTTCACATCGTGCACGTCACCCCGCGCCAAGCTGGGGTCAAAATCGCCATTCAGGGGTGCTTTTTCAGGATATTCCTGACACCTCCCCACCAATCCCCTACCCGTTCTACACATGGCGATCACGTGGCTGAGACCGGGCTTTACCAGCCAGTTCTGCTTGCCTCAATGCAGCGCGTCCAACGCCGTTATCTGACCCATGCATCACACAAGGCATGACGCCTGACGCAATGCTCCAGCGCTGCGTTGTACGTCCTGCCACCCCAACGGCACATCCGCTCAGGTCCCTCAATGAATTCCTTCCTGCACCGCTTCAACGTCGGCAAGCGCCTCTCGCTGGCCTTTGGCGTTTTGATCCTTCTCTCGTGCGCGCTAGTGGCCGCCGGCCTGTATACGCTCAGCCAGGCGCGCGAGCGCCTGGACACCATCGTCAACCGCAACATGGCGATGATCCAGTACGCCACCGACATGCTGGACGCCAATGCCACCATCTCGTTGAATCTGCGCAACATCGTGCTGCCCACCACCGACGAGCAAAACCGGCAGTTCGCCGAAGTGATCGATGCCCAGCGCATCCGCTACAAGGAACTGCGCGAAAAGCTCTACGCGTTTCCTGCCGATGCGCACGACCAGCAGCTGCGCAACGCGCTGGATCTGACCCGCGAGCAGGCGCTGTCGCACAACCAGCAGGTCCGCGAGCTGGGGATGGCCGGCAAGGTCGACCAGGCCATGCCGATCCTGCTCGAACGCGCAGCGCCGGCCACCCAGCGCTGGCAGGATGCGATCCGCACCTACTCGAACGCGCAACGCAAGAGCAGCCAGTTGGCCTATGACCAGGCCAGTGCCTCGATGGCGCGTGGCCGCAGCATGCTGATCGGCGGCGGCGTTGCCGTGGTGCTGCTGAGCGCCCTGCTGGCCTGGATGATCACCCGCAGCCTCACCGGCCCGTTGAACCGCGCCACCCGCGCTGCCGAGGCGATTGCCGAGGGCAAGCTCGACAACGCAGTGCACAGCGAGGCCAGCGACGAAACCGGCCGCCTGCTGCAGGCGATGGACAAGATGCAATCGCAGGTGCGCAACCTGATCACCGCGCAGCTGGACATGGCCAAGCGCCACGACAGCGGCCAGATCAGCTTCCGCATGGAGGCCGGCGCATTCCCGGGCGACTACGGCCGCATGGCCGGCGACACCAACGCGCTGGTCGACAGCCACATCCAGCTCACGCAGCGCCTGGCGCAGATCATGGGCCGCTATGCGATCGGCGACCTCAGCCAGGACATGGACGCGCTGCCCGGCGAAAAAGCCATGCTGACCGACACCATGGCGCAGGTGAAAACCAACCTGGCGTCGATGAATCAGCAGATCAAGCAGCTGGCGCAGTCCGCCGCCAACGGCGATTTCAGCGCACGCGGCGATGCGGCGCAGTTCCAGTTCGATTTCCGCGTGATGGTCGAGAGCCTCAATCAGTTGATGGCCACCGCCGATGGCAGCCTGCAGTCGCTGTCGGGCATCTTGCGCGCCATCGCCGCGGGCGACCTGACCGCGCGCATGGACGGCGATTTCAGGGGCGTGTTCGCACAGATGCGCGACGACGCCAACGCCACCGCCACCCAGCTGGCCGGTATCGTCGGGCACATCCAGCACTCGGCGACCTCGATCAATGCCGCCGCCAGCGAGATCGCAACGGGTAATCAGGATCTGTCGCAGCGCACCGAACAGCAGGCTGCCAACCTGGAAGAAACCGCCGCCTCGATGGAAGAGCTCACCTCCACCGTCAAGCAGAACGCCGAAAGCGCACGCCAGGCCAATCAGCTCGCCATCGGCGCCGCAAGCGTGGCTTCGCAGGGCGGCGAAGTGGTCAGCAAGGTGGTCGACACCATGAGCGGCATCGAGGCCTCGTCCAAGCGCATCGCCGACATCATCAGCGTCATCGACGGCATCTCGTTCCAGACCAATATCCTGGCCTTGAATGCAGCGGTGGAAGCGGCGCGTGCCGGCGACCAGGGCCGTGGCTTTGCGGTGGTCGCCTCCGAGGTACGCACGCTGGCACAGCGTTCGTCCGCCGCGGCCAAGGAGATCAAGAGCCTGATCGACGACTCGGTGCAACGCGTGGCCGACGGCTCGCAACTGGTGGACCAGGCCGGCAAGACCATGGCCGAGATCGTCGCCAGCGTGCAGCGCGTCACCAACATCATGGGGGAGATTTCCGCCGCCTCGCAGGAGCAGTCGGCCGGTATCGAGCAGGTCAACCAGACCGTTACCCACATGGACGAAGCCACCCAGCAGAACGCCGCGCTGGTGGAAGAAGCCACCGCCGCCGCCCGCGCGATGGAAGAACAGGCCCAGCAGCTCACCAAAGCGGTGGCCGTGTTCAAGATCGTCGAGCAAGGCCCGGTGGCACGTCAGCCATCGTCGATGGTGGCTGCGCCGGTCAATGCACGCTTCGCTGCGCGCCCGGCCGTCGGTGCCACCAGCATCGCCCCGCCACGTCGCAGCGCCAACGGCACGGCGACCGCGGCGGCCGGGCCGAACGACTGGCAGGAGTTCTAAGACACACGCCGCACCCCGCAACAGAGGCCGCAGCCAAGAACAGCATTCGAGAGTAGTTTGATTCGTGGTCAACGAATCTTGAGGGTCGCTTCCTTGCGAGGGAGGCGGCCCTTTTTTTGTGCCGAGAGGTTTCTTCAAATCAGCGCATGAGCATGCTGGATGTAGACGCTGCCTGATCGTAAAAACTCACCCATCCTTAACAAGTAACACTCTCGCCCCCCCTGCTCTGGAGCCAAGCGAACGCGACAATTTGTGCCCAATTCAACACAAAACATCAATTTTGAGCATAGACGGCCGCTATCGACTTCACGCATCCGTAACGCCCTCCCCCGGGCAAGGTCGATTCCTCATGCATTCCTTCAACCGGCTTTCCGTTGGCACCCGGCTCTCCGCGCTGTTGACCCTGGTCATCGCCATTTCGCTGGGCCTGCTGGCCCTGACCATCTACCGCCAGTCCGCTGGCGATATCGAATCCCAGGTCAAGGCCGAACTGCGCTCCAGCACCCGGCTGATGCAGCAGTCGGTGGCGATGTACGACGTCACCCTGACCGAAAGCACCCAGCGCCTGGGTAGCGTGTTCGACGACATGCTCCCCAGCGGCGCGCGTACGCTCGATACCGCCAGCACCGTCACCATCGGCGAGCAGGCCACCCCGTCCCTGCGCGCCGGCAAGCAGGCGCTCAACCTCAATGTCAACGCGGTGGACCGCTTTGCGCAGGCCACCGGCGGTGTCGCGACGATCTTCGCGCGCACCGGCGAGGACTTCGTGCGCATCACCACCTCGTTGCGCAACAAGCAGAACGAACGCGTGATCGGCACCCTGCTCGACCGCAAGGGCAAGGCCTACGCCGCGTTGTCGCAAGGCAAGCCTTTCACCGGCCAGGCGCAGCTGTTCGGCGAGCAGTACATGACCCACTACCAGCCGCTGCGCGATGCCGCCGGCGAGGTGATCGGCGCGCTGTTCGTCGGTCGCAACTACACCCAGGGCCTGGCTGCGCTCAAGGCCCAGGTCGGCACCACCAAGCTCGGCCAGGACGGTTACTTCGTCATCGTCGACATGGCCCCGGGCGAGCATCAGGGCCAGGTCATCGCTGCCCCGCCGGGCACCCAGGCCACCCTGGCGGCACTGGTACCGGCCGGGCAGCAGGCGCTGTTGCAATCGGTGCTGGACGGCAAGCAGCCCAGCGCCAACCTGCAGTTGCGCGACGCCAAGGGCAACAGCCAGGCGTTCGAAGTCACCGCCCAGCGCTATGCGCCGTGGCAGTGGGCGGTGATCGGCACCCAGCCGCGCAGCGCCATCGACGGCCCGCTGGACGAGCTGATGGGCAGCATGCTGCTGTTCTCGCTGGTGGTGCTGGCGCTGTGCATCGCGGTGGTCTTTGTGGCGGCACGCAAGATGGTCACCCGCCCGTTGCTGGCGGTGGAGCGCGTGCTGGGCGATGTCGCGGCCGGCCGCCTGGACAACCCGATCGAGATCGACCGGCACGACGAACTCGGCCGCCTGCTGCTCAGCGCCCGCACCATGCGCGACGACCTGCGTGCGCGTCTGGAACGCGACCACCTGATTGCCAGCGAAGCGCTGCGCGTGCGTACCGCACTGGACGACGTCAGCACCAACGTGATGATCGCCGACGCCGATCGCCGCATCATCTACGTCAACCGCCCGCTGCAACGCATGCTCAAGAGCGTGCAGGACGAACTGCGCCGCGACCTGCCCCACTTCGATGCCGATGCGTTGATCAATGCCAGCATCGACCAATTCCATCGCAAGCCCGAACACCAGGCACGCATGCTCGATCAACTCACCGGCACCCACACCGCGCAGATCCGCATTGGCGGCCGCACCATGCGGCTGGTGGTCAACCCGGTACTGGGCCCGGCCGGCGAACGCTTGGGCTTTGTGGTCGAGTGGACCGACCGCACCCAGGAAGTGCAGGTCGAAGAAGAAGTCGCGCGTATCGTGCAGGCCGCCGCCGCTGGCGACCTGAGCGAGCGCGTCGGCACCGAGGGCAAGCAGGGCTTCCTGCTGCTGCTCGCACAACAACTCAACGTGCTGCTGGACAACAACGCCGACGGCCTGTCGCGCGTGTCTGCCCTGCTCTCGTCGTTGTCGCAAGGCGATCTCACCGCGCGCATGGACGGCGACCTGCAAGGCGTGTTCGCCAGCATCCGCGACGACGCCAATGCCACCGCCGACCAGTTGGCCGGCATCGTGCGCCGGATCAAGGACTCCTCGCTGGCGATCAACTCGGCCGCCAGCGAAATCGCCACCGGCAACAGCGACCTGTCGCGTCGCACCGAGCAACAAGCCGCCGCGCTGGAAGAAACCGCCGCCTCGATGGAAGAACTCACCGCCACCGTCAAGCAGAACGCCGACAACGCCGACCAGGCCAATCGCCTGGTGCTGGACGCAGCCGGCGTGGCGGCCAAGGGCGGCGATGTGGTCGGCCGCGTGGTCACCACCATGGCCGACATCGACACCTCGTCCAAGAAGATCGCCGAGATCATCAGCGTCATCGACGGCATCGCCTTCCAGACCAACATCCTGGCCTTGAACGCCGCAGTGGAAGCCGCACGTGCCGGCGAACAGGGCCGCGGCTTCGCCGTGGTCGCCTCCGAGGTGCGCAGCCTCGCCCAGCGCTCGGCCGGCGCCGCCAAGGAGATCAAGCACCTGATCGAAGACTCGGTTGCACGCATCGGTAGCGGTGCCGCACTCGCCTCCGAAGCCGGCAACACCATGCAGCAGGTGGTGAGCTCGGTGCAGCGCGTCACCGACATCATGGGCGAGATCACCAGCGCCTCGCGCGAGCAGGCCGCCGGCATCACCCAGGTCAACCAGACTGTCACCCAGATGGACGAAACCACCCAGCAGAACGCCGCACTGGTGGAAGAAGCCACCGCCGCAGCGCGCTCGATGGAAGACCAGGCCGCACAGCTGGTGGACGCGGTGGCGGTGTTCCGCCTGGAACAGCAGGACCAACTGAGCACCCTGCTGGCCAACGCACGCCACGCCTACCACTGATGTAAGGCAAACGCTCGGTGCGTCGAGGGCGCGGTGCCCTCGCCGCTCAGCATGATCCGTCTGCACTGTCCAACCACTTAGGGAGACAAGCAAAATTTCGAGTTGTGGCGGCGTTTAAATGCACCAAAGCCTAGTCAGTCGAGGGCGCGGCGCCCTCACCGCTCGCGGGACACGCCGTAAATCCGTCCCTGGAGGCTCGGTGGCGGCATCCATGCCGCCACACGGTCCCGCAATCGGCGAGGACACCGCACCAGAACGTTGGTCGGTGGTCGCGTGAAAAGCTGTTTGCCGCGCGATGTGCATCGGACGTTGAGCCGGCGCTACGTCATCGAACAACGCGCATCACGCACTGTTCTTAATCGTGCGCACCGACCATCTGGACTGGTCCTTGCCCGCTCACCGTCGCGGGACCTTACGCGGCATGGATGCCGCGTAAGAGCTTACAAGGACGTACTTGCAGCGTGTCCCGCGATGGTGGGCGGGCAAGGGCCCTGCAGCAAACCCCCAGCGTTGAGGGCGCGGTCCCCTCATCGCACAGGACAGTTTGCTGGCAGTTTTATTCAAAGCCATGCACACCGACCATCTCGACTGGTCCTTGCCGGCCCACCGTCGCGGGACCTTATGCGGCATGGATGCCGCAGAAGAGCTTACAGGGACGTACTTGCAGCGTGTCCCGCGGCGGTGGGCCGGCAAGGGCCCTGCAGCCAAGCCCAAGTCGTTTTATGAGCCGCTCTTAAAGATTTGGTTTTGCCGCCGATATCAAGGCGACGCCGGGACAACCGTCCGGGCGCATTCCCGCATTCACTGTGCTGGTGCTCATGTCTCAAGGCGATACCTCAGAGCTGAACCACGACGCCGATCACCTTGCCGAAGGCGACGAGCGCTATCTGCTGCGCAACAAACGGCAGATCCGTGGTTTGCTGCGCCAGCTGCTCGACCAACGCGCCGTGGTGACCATGCACGTGGCCGGCCGCGACATGGCCGTGCCCACCGCCGTGCTCGAAGTGGACGAAGACGACGACTGCGTGATTCTGGACGGCAGCCATAACGAGGCTTCCAACCGCGCCATCGAAGATGCCAAGTATCTGCTGTGCTACGCGCAACTGGAACGGGTCAATATCCGTTTCCGTCTGGAAACGCCCGACCGGCTGGAGCGCGACATCCACGTCGCCTTCAGCGCTGCATTGCCCGACGCCATGTATCACATGCAGCGCCGCGAATCGTACCGGCTGGAAACGCCGATCACCGATTCGCCCATCTGCACCATTCGTCAGGACGACGCACAGGGCGGCAATCTCAACTTGCAGCTGCGCGTGATCGACATCAGCAGCGGCGGCCTGGCGGTAGCGATCACGGACGGCATGCCGCTGCTCGAACCGCAACGCACCTACCGCAATTGCACGCTGCAGTTGCCCGACACCGCGCCGATCACGCTACCGCTCACCGTCTGCAGCCAATACAAGCAGTCCCTGCCCAACGGCAGCGAAGGCTTCCGTGTCGGCATGCAGTTCAGCGATCTGCCGCGTGGCGCCGACGAAACCATTCAACGCTATATTTTTCGCGTCGACCGCCAGCGCAACGCGCGCAAGAGCGGCGTGTTCTGAACCCGCCCGTACCGTGCACAGCGCACCGCTAAAGTTGCCGTGCGCTGCGCCGATGTTGCTAGGGCAACCTCTTCCACACTCTTTTTCGCACGCTTCTGCCGCATTTTTTCAGCAATCTGACACTCAGCCGCAACGCCCGGAGTTTCCATGAACGACAAAAGCACTGCCACCGGCACCGGTGGTGAATTCCTCAGCTTCGCCTTGGGCGAAGAACACTACGGCGTGGACATCCTGAAAGTGCAGGAAATCCGCGGCTACGATTCGGTCACCCGCCTGCCCGACGCTCCCGATTACATCAAGGGTGTGATCAACCTGCGCGGCACCATCGTGCCGGTGATCGACCTGCGCCTGAAGCTGCGGCTGAAAGAAGCGCGCTACGACGCCTTCACCGTCATGATCGTGCTCAACGTCGAAGACCGCGTGGTCGGCATCGTGGTGGACAGCGTCTCCGACGTGATCCCGCTCAACGACGACCAGATCCGCCCGACGCCGGAATTCGGCGCCGCCGTCGACACCCGTTTCATCTCGGGCATCGGTACCCAGGACGATCGCATGCTGATCCTGCTGGATATCGAAACCTTGCTGGACAGCGCCGAACTCGGTCAGCAGCAATTGGCCGAAGAAGCCGCCTGACGTATAGCGATCAAGGCACGTAACAAGCGCTCGTTATGCATGCTTAGTCAGAGCACGAAAGCCGTCGTGTGGCGCGCTACACGACGACTTTCTGCACGCAGCAAACCCGCCTGGGGGCTGCAGTGGTGTCGGCAGTCGCTGTTACGACCATCTGGTGTCGGGAGCTTCCCGACACGAGACGTGCGCCTAGAGTGAAGTGAGATAGAAATCACGTTTTTTAGATTCAAGTTGAACGGCAGCTAGCCGATAGCTGAATAGAAGCCCGCGCACTTAAACGGGTCACCGTTCGACTTTTGATTCTGGAGAATCCCAATGAAGTTCCTGCTCTCGCTCCTCCCCGTCGCTGCTCTCGTCATCGTTGCTCCCACGCTTTCGGCTCAGTCGCAGGAAATGATTCCGCCGGAAATGGCCACCCGCTTCGTCGGCAAGGACGGCATGGTGTGCGGCAAGGTCGAAAAGGCCAAGTACGCGCAGAGCTCGGAAGGCGAACCCACCTTCCTGTACATGGGCGGCATGTTCCCGCGTCACACCTTCTCGGCCCGTATCGACGGCGCCAACCGCGGCAAGTTCAGCTTTGCTCCCGAATCCCTGGAAGGCAAGGACGTCTGTGTCCTCGGCAAGATCCAGCGCGACAGCTCGCGTGCCGAAATCGAAGTCAGCTCGCCGGCCAGCCTGAAGCTCGCCACCATCAAGTAATCGCCTCGCACATCGCCACGCCCTCGCGCGTGGCGATCTGCTGTATGCGCTTATGCGGACTGACTTCTACGGGGAATCGTGTCAATGCAATGGATCAACAATCTGAAATTGATGCCCAAGCTGATGCTGGCATTCGGCATCGTGCTGCTGATCTTGCTGGTGCAGGGGATCATCGCTTATTCGGGTCTGGCCTCGCTCAACAACGTCACCAGTGACCTGGCCGGCAACACCATGTCCAGCGTGCGCGAAGCAGGCGACCTGCGCGGCATGCTCGGCGAATACCGTAATGCTTCTTATCAAAGTCTGGTGCGCGCAAGCGACGCGGTGAAGCAGGAAGCCAAGCTCCGCGCCAAGCGGCTCGATGGCGAAATCGAAGCGACGATCAAGGGCTATCCCCGCCTGATCGAAAGCCCGGAGCAGAAGAAGCTGTTTGCGAGCTTCGTGGCAGACTGGAAGAAGGCCTCGGCCTCCTACGCCAGCGTCAACGAAATGCTCGAACTGAATCTGCCCGACGATGCCGTCGACACCTTCGTCGGCGAAACCCGCACCCTGCACAACAAGGCCAAGGATTCGCTGGCCGCGTTGATCGTCGAAGACAACCGCCTGGCACAGGCCGCCAAGAGCAAGGCCGAGAAGGTCCACGCCACCTCGGTCACCTTGAGCATGGTGGTGTTGCTGCTCGGCATCGCCGGCGGCCTGGGCCTGGCGTTTCTGTTCGCCCGTTCCATCGTCAAGAGCATGCGCGGCGCCGTCTCGACTGCCACCGAAATCGCCGGCGGCAAACTCGATGGCCAGATCAACGTGCAGGGCCAGGACGAAGTGGGCGAACTGATGCGCTCCATGCAGCGCATGCAGCGCGATCTGAAGGAACGCATCGAACGCGACCAGAAGATTGCCGACGAAAACCTGCGCATTCGCACCGCGCTGGACAAGTCCTCCACCGCCACCTTCATCACCGATACCGATCGCATCATCATCTACGCCAACGAAGCGTTCATGAAGCTCGTCGCGCATTACGAAGGCAGCATCCGTCTGGCATCGTCGGATTTTGAAGCCAGCAAGATCATCGGTCAGCACATCAGTTATCTCGGCCTGCCCGAGACGACCGTGCGCAAGGCCATCGCCGCACTGGAACGCGACGGCATCACCAGCTTCGAAGAACGCTACGGCGAGTTCGTGATGATGCAGACCGTCACCGTCATCAAGAACGAGCAGGACGAAAGCACCGGCGATGTCTGCGAATGGCGCGACCGCACCATCGAAGTCCAGGTCGAAGAAGAAGTCGCCCGCATCGTGCGTACCGCTGCCAGCGGCGACATGAGCGGCCGGGTGGAAACCGACGGCAAGCAGGGTTTCTTCCTGCAGCTGGCGCAGCAGCTCAACGGCTTGCTGGATGCCAACGCCGCCAGCCTGGAGCAGATTTCCTCGCTGCTGTCGGCGCTGTCGCGTGGCGATCTGACCGTGCGCATGCACGGCGAATTCAGCGGCGTGTTCGCGCAGATGCGTGACGATGCCAATGCCACCGCCGAGCAGCTGGCCGACATCGTCGGGCGCATCAAGGTCTCCTCCACCGCCATCAACTCGGCGGCCGGCGAGATCGCCTCGGGCAATCAGGATCTGTCGCATCGTACCGAGCAGCAGGCAGCGAATCTGGAAGAAACCGCCGCCTCGATGGAGGAGCTCACCTCCACCGTGAAGCAGAACGCCGAAAGCGCCCGTCAGGCCAACCAGCTTGCCATCGGCGCCACCGGTGTGGCCTCGCAAGGCGGCGATGTGGTCTCGCAGGTGGTCGCCACCATGTCCGGCATCGAAGCCTCGTCCAAGAAGATCGCCGACATCATCTCCGTCATCGACGGCATCGCCTTCCAGACCAATATCCTCGCATTGAACGCGGCGGTGGAAGCGGCACGTGCCGGCGAACAGGGCCGCGGCTTTGCGGTGGTGGCCTCGGAAGTGCGCACCCTGGCGCAGCGTTCGGCCGGTGCGGCCAAGGAGATCAAGGGACTGATCGACGACTCCGTGCACAAGGTCGCCGAAGGCTCGGCACTGGTGCGCAAGGCCGGTGCGACCATGGCCGACATCGTGGCCAGCGTGCAGCGCGTGACCGACATCATGGGCGAGATCTCTGCCGCTTCGCAGGAACAGTCGACCGGGATCGAACAGGTCAACCAGACCATCACCCAGATGGACGAAACCACCCAGCAGAACGCCGCGCTGGTGGAAGAAGCCACTGCCGCCGCACGCTCGATGGAAGAGCAGGCCGGTCACCTGGCCGAAGCAGTCTCGGTGTTCAAGCTGGACGAGCCCGCCGCGCCGGTCGCACGCGCGCGCCCGGTGGCGGTTGCCTCACGTCCGCTCGCAGCCAAGACCGCTGCCAAACCGGCTGCACGTGCAACGGCCGCGCCTTCGCGCCAGGCCAAGCCGCAGGCCGCACTGGCCGACGGTAACTGGCAGGAGTTCTGATTCACCGCCGTCACCCACACCGCCCCGGCCAAGCCGGGGGCGGTGTGTTTCTACGGTGTATTTCTGCCCTCTGTTGCAACGCGCAGCTGCGCCGTCATCCCCTGCTGCCGGCGCCATGCCGCAGCGCCATGCTCGACAGATCCTCGGCAACCGGCCCCAACCGCCCGCGACGGCGCAGATTGGTGCTTCAGTTGCATGACCACATGGCCGATATCCAGTACTAGCTAACGACGCGTACGGATATGACGACCACCTCGACTTCCGCTTCAGACACACGCGAATTTGATTTTGGCGACCGCGATTTCAAACGCGTTTGCGATCTGATCTATCAGCGTGTCGGCATCGCCCTGGCTCCGGCCAAGCGCGACATGGTGTATGGCCGGCTGTCGCGTCGTCTGCGCGTGCTCGGTCTGCGCTCTTTCCGCGACTACATCGACCAGCTCGAAGCAGGCAACGACGAGGAAGAATGGCAGGCGTTCACCAACGCGCTGACCACCAACCTGACCTCGTTCTTCCGCGAGCCGCATCACTTCGACAAGCTGCGCGAAGAACTGCAAAAGCGTGCCTCACAGGCACCGCTGAAGATCTGGTCGTGTGCGGCCTCCACCGGTGAGGAACCCTACTCCATCGCCATCACCGCCTGCGAAGCCTTCGGCTCGCTGACGCCACCGGTGAGCATCATCGCCACCGACGTCGATACCCAGGTGCTGGAAACCGCCTCGCGCGGCGTCTACGCCATTGACCGCGTCGCCTCGCTGGATGCATCGATCAAGCGCAAGTATTTCCAGCGCGGCAGCGGCCCCAACGAAGGCAAGTGCCGGGTCATTCCGGCGCTGCGCCAGCTCATCGAATACAAGCAGTTGAATCTGCTGTCGCCGCGCTACGACGTCGGCGGCCCGTATGCGGCGCTGTTCTGCCGTAACGTGATGATCTATTTCGACAAGCCCACCCAGCGCGGCATCCTGTCGCGTCTGGTCAGCCACATGGGCGACGACGGCCTGCTCTACACCGGGCACTCGGAGAACTACCTGCACGCGGCCGACCTGATCCAGCCGTGCGGGCGCACGCTGTATCGGCGCGCTCCGCGCGCGGGAGCCGCTACATGAGTACCGCTGTGCAGGTCGACGATGTCATGCGCTACCGCGACTCGCGGTTCCAGACCATCACCGCCAAGCTGCTGCCCACCCAATACCTGGTGGTGGACGACGACACCGCGTTGACGACCACCTTGGGATCGTGCGTTGCGGCCTGTCTTCGCGACCCGGTGTTGAAGATCGGCGGCATGAACCATTTCCTGCTGCCGGAAGGCCAGGTTGGCGATGGCGCACCCGCGCGCTACGGCAGTTATGCGATGGAGTTGCTGATCAACGACATGCTCAAGCGCGGCGCGCATCGCAAGCGGATCGAAGCCAAGGTCTTCGGTGGCGCCAACGTGCTCAAGGGCTTCACCAGCAACCCGGTGGGCACCCGCAACGCCGAGTTCGTGCGCCAGTATCTGCTGGCCGAGCACATCCCCATCATTGCCGAGGATCTGTGCGGCATCCATCCGCGCAAGGTCTGGTTCTTCCCGACGACCGGACGCGTTGTCGTGCAGCGGTTGCCGCACGCACACGAAGCCGAAGTCGCCGCTACCGAATCTGCCGTGCGCGCCCGTCTGTCCAAAGCACCGGTCACCGGTGGAGTGGAGTTGTTCGAATGACGCTGGAAACCCCTGTTCGCGTATTGATCGTCGACGACTCGGCGGTGGTGCGTCAGATGCTGACCGAGATCCTGTCGCGCGATGCCGGCATCGAAGTGATCGGCTCGGCCGCCGACCCGATCCTGGCGCGCGAAAAGATCAAACGCCTCAATCCGGACGTGATCACGCTGGATGTGGAAATGCCGCGCATGGACGGCCTGGTGTTCCTGGAAAACCTGATGCGCCTGCGCCCCACCCCGGTGGTGATGATTTCATCGCTGACCGAGCGTGGCGCCGACACCACCTTGCAGGCCTTGTCGCTGGGCGCGGTGGATTTCATCTCCAAGCCCAAGATCGATGTCGCACGCGGGCTGGAAGGCTATGCCGAAGAAATCGTCAGCAAGGTCAAGATGGCCTCCAAGGCCAAGGTCAGCGCGCTCAATCGCCCCAGCGCGCCCAAGGTCACCCTGGACATGCAGGCCGCGCCGGTGGCCGGCAGCGCGCTGCGCTTCCGCACCACCGACCGCCTGATCGCGATCGGCGCCTCGGCCGGCGGCACTGAAGCCTTGCGCGTGGTGCTCGAACACATGCCCGCCGATGCACCGGCGGTGGTCATGACCCAGCACTTGCCGGCCAGCTTCAGCACCGCCTTTGCCGAGCGCCTCAACCGTCATTCGGCCATGTCGGTGCGCGAAGCCAGCGATGGCGAAGCGATCCTGCCCGGCCACGCCTATCTGCCGCCCGGCGGCCAGCATCTGCGCATCATCCGCGACGGTGCCCGCTGGCGCTGCCGCATCGACGACGGCCCGCCGGTCAATCGCCACAAGCCGGCGGTGGACGTGCTGTTCCGTTCGGTCGCCGCCAACGCCGGCCCGAATGCGGTCGGTGCGATCCTCACCGGCATGGGTGACGACGGCGCACGCGGCCTGCTGGAAATGCTGCAGGCCGGCGCGCCCACGCTGGTGCAGGACGAAGCCAGCAGCGTGGTGTGGGGCATGCCCGGTGCCGCCTACAAGCTGGGCGCCGCGCAGGAAGTAGTGCCGCTGGACCGCGTTGCCGAGCGTTTGATCGCGCTGTCGGCGCAGGCACGCTGATCCGGCATGAGCGCCCTGCCCCCGTCTCCGACCGACCAGGCGGAAGTTCCCGGCGCACCGGGAACCACGCCGGTCGCTGCTGCGGATTCAACGGTAGATAGCGCGACAGAACTTGGTGCACTCGACACACCGTCGATCAAGGCCGGCCCGGTCACTGCCGGCATGGGCAAACCCGACGAACGCCCCGATGCCACGCGCTCGCGCCTGTTGGCCGAAGCGCTGGATGGCAGCAGCAGTGCGATCCTGATCTGCGATCTGCAATCGCACCTGCTCTATGCCAACGACGGCTTCCAGCGCATGTTCGGCTACACCGAGGCCGAACTGGTCGGCAAGCGTCCCTCGGACGTGCTTACCCGCGCGCAAAGCGACCAGGGCGAGGTGGCGCGCATCCGCGATCGTGCCGACGCCTTGCAGCAGACCCAGGCCGACCTACTGGTCTATCGCAAGGACGGCACGCCGCTGTGGATCTCGCTCAACTTCAATCCGATCTACGACGCCAGGCATCTGCCATCGCATTACGTGGCGGTGCTGACCGACATCACCGACACCAAGATGCACGAGGTGCTGCAGCACCGCGTGCTCGAGGCGCTGGTGCAGGAGCGCCCGCTGATCGAGGTGATGACCTTGATCTGCACCGAGGTCGAACGCATCGCACCGGACGTGCTGGCCACGGTGATGAGCGCGGACAACCAGGGCTGCCTGCATTCGCTGGCCGCCCCCAGCCTGCCGCCCGAATACGCCGATGCAGTGAACGGGTTGAAGATCGCGCCGGGCGCAGGCGCCTGCGGTACCGCCGCCTGGCGTGGGCGCGCGGTCATGGTGGAAGACATCGCCACCGACCCGCTGTTCGCACCGTACCGCGACCTGCTGCTGCCGATGGGCCTGCGCGCCTGCTGGAGCACGCCGATCCGCTCCAACAGCTCGCGCGTGCTCGGCACCTTCGCGCTGTATTACCGCAAGGCACAACGTGCCGATGCCTGGCATGTGCGGCTCACCGATCTGTGCCAACAGTTGTGCACGCTGGCGCTGGAACGCGAACAGATCCGCCAACGCGTGCATCAGCTCGCGTTCTACGATGCGCTGACCGGCCTGCCCAACCGCATCATGTTCAGCGCACGCGCCGAGCAGGCGTTGACGCAGGCCGAATACGCCAGCGAACCGGCCGCGTTGATGTTCATCAACATCGACCGCTTCAAGCTGATCAATGACAGCCAGGGCCACGCCGCAGGCGATGGCCTGTTGCGCGACATCGCATTACGCATCGGCGAACAACTCACCGCCACCGCCATGCTGGCGCGCCTGGCCGGCGACGAATTCGCGCTCGCCCTGCCGCAATGCAGTGCCGAACAGGCCAGTGCCGCCGCGGAGCGGCTGCTCTGCACCATCGCCGTGCCGTTGCCGGTCGGCCACATGACCGTGCATCCATCTGCCAGCGTGGGCGTGGCGATGTTTCCCGAGGACGGTCGCGACATCAACATCCTGTTGCGGCATGCCGATCTGGCGATGAATCGCGCCAAGCAGGAAGGCGGCGGACGGTTCCGCTTCTTCAGCGCCGACATGAATCGCATGGCGCAGGAGCGCGTTGCGCTGGAAGCGGAGCTGCGCCAGGCCATCGGGCGCGATCAGTTGCAACTGCACTATCAACCGCAGCTGCACAGCGCCGCACCGCACGCGCTGTATGGCGTGGAAGCGCTGCTGCGCTGGAACCACCCGCAACTCGGCGCGGTGTCGCCGGCACGGTTTCTGCCCGTGGCCGAAGAACAAGGCATGATGCCGCAGCTCAACGATTGGGTACTGCGCCGCGCCTGCCAGCAGGTCGCCGACTGGCGCCAACGCGGCGTACCGGTGGCCCGTGTATCGGTGAATCTGTCGGCCAGCAGTTTCGAAAGTCCGCGCATGCTCAGCGACCTGCTCAGACTCATCGCCGACATGGGCGTGCTGCCCTCCGATCTCACATTGGAAATGACCGAAAGCGTGATGCTCTCGGGGCAACCCGGCGTGCTGGAAAACCTGCACGCCATCCGCGAAGCCGGCATCTCGTTATCGCTGGACGACTTCGGCACCGGCTATTCAAGCCTGAGCCATCTACATCGTCTGCCGATCGACGAACTCAAGCTGGACATGAGCTTCGTGCGCGATATCGAACACAGCGAAGACGCTCGCGCGCTCACCACCTCGGTGCTGCGCATCGGCGAGCATCTGCGCAAGCATGTGGTTGCAGAAGGCGTGGAAAACGAAGCGCAGCGCTTGTTCCTCGCCGACCTGGGCTGCGAAGTGCTGCAGGGCTATCTGTTCTCACGGCCGCTGCCGGCTGCAGCATTGGAAGCCTGGTTGGGCGCGCAGCCTTAGAGCGGCCGACCCTGTACTTCGTGGCCATCAGACGAGCGCCGCTGTTGCTCGATGCGGCATGTACCACGCGTACATACCACTTTTGAGTGCGCCGTCCACGCTCACGTGCCCCTTGCTCGCGACGTTTGGTCAGCCACTGCAAGGCGGTGAGATCTCGATTATCTTCGGAAGCTTGGATGCTATGCATGCGTAGGCTGCAGAGCGGTTGATCTGCGGATTGGCTGCAAGTCCCTTGGCTGCAGGGCCGTTGCTTTGGCTGCAGGGCCCTTGCCCGCCCACCGTCGCGGGACACGCCGCAAGTACATCCATGTAGGCTCTTACGCGGCATCCATGCCGCGTAAGGTCCCGCGACGGTGGGCGGGCAAGGACCAGTCGAGATGATCGGTGTGCGTGGTGCAAGCGATGCAAGACATGCGGTGTTCGGTAACGCCGCGGCCGATCAGCTTCGCAACGCAAAACGCAACGCGACTACAGGCAGGCTTTCATCCAACCACCGACCAACTCCCTGGTGCGGTGTCCTCACCGCTTGCGGGAGCGTGTGGCGGCATGGATGCCGCCACCGAGCCTCCAGGGATGGATTCACGGCGTGTCCCGCAAGCGGTGAGGACACCGCGCGCCCGACCTACGTCGCTTAGGACCATCCTTCTGAGCGCTGCCTCAAGCGTAGCTCTCAGCAACCATGCCAACACCTTGCCCCACTGTCCGCTTCAACCAACCCAACAACTGCGCAGTAACGAACGCCGGATTCTCCAGCGACGCGATATGCCCGGCATCGGGCACCAACTCGTAATCGCAGCCGATCACTTCGGCCATCAGCCATAGCTCTTCAGGCGGGCGCGGAATATCGTATTCGCCGCCCAGCAAGAACGTGTTTGCGGGGTTCAGCGCCGACATCGCCTCCAACCGATCGGCACGCCCGAAGATCAACCTGCCCATCGGCACCACCGATGCGCGCAGCTGCTCGGCCGACATCGCCGCCAATCGTTGTGCAAACGCAGCCGGCAGCGCGGAATTCAGATCGATCCCGGGACGGAAAAAGATCGGCACGATCGCCTCGATCAACGCAGGCGTCACCTGCCCTGCCGCTTCGATCGCATCGAGCAGACCGAAATAACGTGTTTGCGTGGCCTGCGGCTCTGCACCCAGGAAGGTATCCATCAACACCAGGCTGCGCACGCGCTCCGGCGCAAGCAACGCGAGCTCTGCGCCCCACATGCCACCGACCGACAAACCGACCACCGCGCAGTGCGGCAGTTCCAATTCATCCAGCAACAGCAGCATCTGCTCGGCAAGATCTCCCACCGTCTGCGTGCCTGCCGGCAATGCTGCCGATTGTCCGTGTCCCCACAACTCGGGAACGATGACCCGATAGTGCTGCGAAAGCGCCTGGATCTGCGGCTCCCACATGGCCGCATCCCAGAGGTAACTGTGGCCAAGCAACACCGGAAACCCTTGACCGTATTGTGCGTAGTGCAGCGTTTGACCAGCGATCGTGCAAATAGGCATTGGAAATCATGAGAGCCATGGGAGCGGCGCCACTCTAGTCCCCTGCACTTCAGATTTTTATTGCAACGCGACAGGCGAGTTAACTGCTATTGGCTTTAACTTCCGGCATCATGCAGGCAAAGCGAAGTGACCGCCCGAATAACGAAAAACGCCCGGCATTGCCGGGCGTTTTCGAACACCTGATCAACTCTCTGAATCAGGCAGCGACGGTATCTGCGACATCCTGATATTCCTGGATCTGATCGAAGTTCATGTAGCGATAAATCTGGTCGCCACTGGTCTTGATCACGCCCACATCGGCCATGTACTCGTCCTTGGTCGGGATGCGACCCAGACGCGAGCAGATCGCGGCCAACTCTGCCGAACCCAGATATACGTTGGTGTTGCGACCAAGACGATTCGGGAAGTTACGCGTGGAGGTGGAGAACACCGTGGCGCCCTCGCGTGCCTGCGCCTGGTTGCCCATGCACAGCGAGCAGCCCGGCATTTCCATGCGTGCGCCGGCCGCGCCGAAGGTGCCGTAATGGCCTTCCTTGGTCAGCTCGGAGGCGTCCATCTTGGTCGGCGGCGCAACCCACAAACGGGTCGGGATATCGCGCTTGCCTTCCAGCAACTTGGCAGCGGCACGGAAGTGACCGATGTTGGTCATGCACGAACCGATGAACACCTCGTCGATCGCCGCACCGGCAACCTCGGACAGTGTCTTGACGTCGTCCGGGTCGTTCGGGCACGCCACGATCGGCTCGTGAATGTCGGCCAGGTCGATCTCGATCACCGCCGCGTATTCGGCGTCGGCATCGGGCTGCAGCAGCTGCGGATCGGCCAGCCACTCTTCCATCTTCTTGATGCGGCGGCCCAGCGTGCGCGCATCGGCATAGCCTTCGGCAATCATCCAGCGCAGCAGAGTGATGTTGCTGGTCAGGTATTCGATGATCGGCGCCTTGTCCAGGTGCACGGTGCAACCTGCGGCCGAACGCTCGGCCGAGGCGTCGGACAGCTCGAACGCCTGCTCCACCTTCAGGTTCGGCAAGCCTTCGATTTCCAGGATGCGGCCGGAGAAGATGTTCTTCTTGCCCTGCTTGGCCACGGTCAGCAAACCGTCTTTGATCGCATACAGCGGGATCGCGTTGACCAGGTCACGCAGGGTCACGCCCGGCTGCATTTCACCCTTGAAGCGCACCAGCACGCTCTCGGGCATGTCCAGCGGCATCACGCCGGTGGCAGCGGCGAACGCCACCAGGCCGGAGCCGGCCGGGAACGAGATACCGATCGGGAAGCGGGTGTGCGAGTCGCCACCGGTACCAACGGTGTCGGGCAGCAGCATGCGATTGAGCCAGCTGTGGATCACGCCATCGCCCGGACGCAGCGACACGCCGCCACGGGTGGAGATGAACTCCGGCAAGGTGTGGTGGGTCTTGACGTCGACCGGCTTCGGGTAAGCGGCGGTGTGGCAGAACGACTGCATCACCAGATCGGCCGAGAAACCCAGGCAGGCCAGGTCCTTGAGCTCGTCGCGTGTCATCGGGCCGGTGGTGTCCTGCGAGCCCACCGAGGTCATCTTCGGCTCGCAATAGGTGCCCGGGCGCATGCCTTGGCCTTCCGGCAGACCGCAGGCACGGCCGACCATCTTCTGCGCCAGCGAGAAGCCCTTGCCGGTATCCGGCGGCACCATCGGCAGACGGAACAGGTCAGACGCCGGCAGGCCCAGGAATTCGCGCGCCTTGGCGGTGAGACCACGGCCCACGATCAGTGGAATGCGGCCACCGGCGCGCACTTCGTCGAACAGCACGTCCGACTTCATCGCGAACTCGGCGATCACCTGCCCGTTCTTCAGCGCCTTGCCGTCGTACGGACGCAGCTCGACCACATCGCCGTGCTCCATCTGCGACACGTCCAGCTCGATCGGCAATGCGCCCGCATCTTCCATCGTGTTATAGAAGATCGGCGCGATCTTCGCGCCCAGGCACACGCCGCCGAAGCGCTTGTTCGGAATGAACGGAATGTCCTCGCCGGTCCACCACAGCACCGAGTTGGTGGCCGACTTGCGCGAGGAACCGGTACCGACCACGTCGCCCACATAGGCGACCAGATGGCCCTTGTCCTTGAGATCGGCAATGGCCTGGATCGGGCCGCGCTTGCCGTCTTCTTCCGGCACAAACGCCGCGCCGTCGCGGGCGTTCTTGAGCATTGCCAACGCATGCAGCGGGATGTCCGGGCGCGTGGTCGCATCCGGGGCCGGCGACAGGTCGTCGGTGTTGGTCTCGCCCGGCACCTTGAACACGGTGACGGTCAGGCTCTGCGGCACTTCCGGCTTGCTGGTGAACCACTCGCCCTCAGCCCAGCTCTGCAGCACGGCCTTGGCGTGCGCATTACCGGCCTCGGCCTTTTCCTGCACGTCGTGGAAGGCATCGAACACCAGCAAGGTGTGCTTGAGCGCCTCGGCGGCGGTGGCGCCCAGCTCGGCGTTGTCGAGCAGGTCGATCAGCGGCTGGATGTTGTAACCGCCCAGCATGGTGCCGAGCAGCTCGGTCGCACGCGTGGGGTTGATCAGCGAGGTGGTCTCGGTGCCGAACGCCAGCGCGGCCAGGTACGAGGCCTTGACCTTGGCGGCGTCGTCGACACCGGCCGGCACGCGCTGGCTGAGCAGCTCGACCAGGAACTCCGCTTCACCCGCAGGCGGGGCCTTGAGCAGCTCGATGACCTCGGCGGTCTGCTGCGCGGTCAGCGGCAGCGGCGGGATACCGAGCGCGGCGCGCTCTGCAACGTGGTGGCGATAGGCTTCCAACATGCGGATTCTCCGAAAAGACAACGTGTGAATGTGTAAAACGTGAATGTGTAAATGCGAAACGTGGATGCGTGCAGATCAGCTTGCGGGTTTGGGAACAACGATCTTCAAACCCTTGAAGTAGTCGCGAAAAAAACCCTCGTCGCGGGTGATCAGCCCATCGCACTGGAGCATCGCGTGGGCGCCGATCAGGAAATCGGCCACCACCCGCTCGCGCTTGCCGCCGCGCGCGCGGAAGCGCTTGTTCATGTGGCCGGCGCGTACCGCCGCCGCTTCCTGGGTGGCTTCGTAGCGCACCCCGATCGAGGCCAGGGTTTCCATCAGGTCGACCTGGGTATCGAGCATGGCCAGCACCTCGGCCACCACCGCATCGCAGACCACCACCTCGTCGCGCGCCAGCGCATCGCCGATGCAGATCTCCGACACCTCGCCGTAGACCGCATCGCCGATCAGGATGTCCAGCAACACCGAAGAATCCAGGGCGATCATGGGTCGAACGGATCCCCGGGCGCGCGGCCACGGATGGCGCGCATGGCTTCGTCGGTGTTGGTCAGGCCGTCGACCAGCTTGAACTTGCCGCGCACCTTGCGCAGCGCCTCGCTGACGTCCTTGCGCAGGATGATACGGCCGCCGTCGAGCTCGATCTTGAGCGTGGTGCCCTTGGTCAGGCCCAGGGCATCGCGTACGGCTTTGGGCAGCGTGATCTGCCCGCGTTCGGCAACTGTGGCTTCCATGAAGGTGGCCCCGGCATAAAGTATGCAGCGATTTTACATACTTGACTTGTCGTACTCAAGACCACATACCCAGTCCTGCAACCGAACGTACACACTGAATTAGTCACACTGTTCAGAAGAAACCTACAGCCTGCTGCCATAGGAGTGATGCATGAGCGATTCCTTTTCCACCCGCACCTCGCTTGAGGTCCACGGCAAGCGCTACGAGTACTACAGCCTGCCAAAGCTGGGCGAGCGCTTCGATATCGGCCACCTGCCCTATTCCATGAAGATCCTGCTGGAGAACCTGCTCCGGCACGAAGACGGCGGCGTCACCGTCGGCAAGGACCACATCGAGGCGGTCGCCAAATGGGACCCCAAGGCCGAGCCCGATATCGAGATCGCCTTCATGCCGGCCCGCGTGGTGCTGCAGGACTTTACCGGCGTGCCGTGCGTGGTCGACCTGGCCGCGATGCGCGATGCCGTGGTCAAGCTCGGCGGCAACGCCGACCAGATCAATCCGCAAATTCCCTCCGAACTGGTCATCGACCACTCGGTGCAGGTGGATGTGTTCGGCTCGGCCGATGCGCTCGACCTCAACGGCAAGATCGAATTCCAGCGCAATCAGGAACGTTACGGCTTCCTGCGTTGGGGCCAGAAGGCGTTCGAAAACTTCAAGGTGGTGCCGCCCAACACCGGCATCGTCCACCAGGTGAACCTGGAAAACCTGGCGCGCGTGGTGATGAGCGCGGACAAGGACGGGACACAGATCGCCTATCCGGACACCGTGTTCGGCACCGACAGCCACACCACCATGATCAACGGCATCGGCGTGCTGGGCTGGGGCGTGGGCGGGATCGAGGCCGAGGCGGCAATGCTCGGGCAGCCGTCCTCCATGCTGATTCCGCAGGTGGTCGGCTTCAAGCTCAGCGGCAAGCTGCCTGAAGGCGCCACCGCCACCGACCTGGTGCTCACCGTCACCCAGATGCTGCGCAAGGCCGGGGTGGTCGGCAAGTTCGTCGAGTTCTATGGCGAAGGCCTGCAGCATCTGCCGCTGGCCGATCGCGCCACCATCGGCAACATGGCACCGGAATACGGCGCCACCTGCGGCATCTTCCCGGTCGATGAAGAATCGCTGACCTACCTGCGCCTGTCCGGCCGCAGCGAGGAACAGATTGCGCTGGTCGAGGCCTACGCAAAGGCGCAGGGTTTGTGGCACGACGTGAACACCCCGCAGGCGCAGTACAGCGCCACGCTGGAGCTGGATATGGGCGAGGTCAAGCCGTCGTTGGCCGGCCCCAAGCGGCCGCAGGATCGGGTGCTGCTGGAAGACATGCAGACCAACTTCCGCGAGAGCCTCAAGCCGTTCGTCGATGCGCGCAGCAAGCGCCTGACCGATATCAAGCAGGAAGACCGCCTGAAGAACGAAGGCGGCGGCGGCACGGCAGTGGGCGCCAAGGCCTCGCAAGCCGAAGCCTCAAACGACAGCGGCGCCGGTTGGCAGCTACGCGATGGCTCGGTCGTCATCGCGGCGATCACCTCGTGCACCAACACCTCCAACCCGGCGGTGATGCTCGGTGCCGGCCTGCTGGCGCGTAACGCGGCGGCCAAGGGGCTGAAGGCGCAGCCGTGGGTGAAGACCTCGCTCGGGCCGGGCTCGCGCGTGGTCACCGATTATCTGAGCAAGGCCGGCGTGCTGGCCGATCTGGAAACGCTGGGTTTTTACGTGGTTGGCTATGGCTGCACCACCTGCATCGGCAACTCCGGCCCGCTGCCGGACGACGTCTCGGCGGCGATCGCCAAGGACGACCTGGTGGTGTCATCGGTGTTGTCGGGCAACCGCAACTTCGAAGGCCGCGTGCATCCCGAAGTGAAGATGAATTACCTCGCCTCGCCGCCGCTGGTGGTGGCGTATGCGATCGCCGGTACTACCGACATCAACCTCACCACCGACCCGCTGGGCACCGGTAGCGACGGGCAACCGGTGTATCTGCGCGACATCTGGCCGAGCAACAAGGAAATCGGCGACACCATCGCCGCCACCGTCGGCCCGGAGATGTTCAAGCAGAACTACGCCGACGTGTTCAAGGGCGACAGCCGCTGGAACACCATCGCCTCCCCGGATGGCGCGCTATACGAATGGGATGCGGCCTCGACCTACATCAAGAACCCGCCCTACTTCGACGGCATGACCATGCAGGTCGGCCATGTCGAGGACGTGCACGGCGCGCGCATCATGGGCCTGTTCGGCGACTCGATCACCACCGACCACATCTCGCCGGCCGGCAACATCAAGAAGGATTCGCCGGCGGGTCGCTTCCTGCAGGAGCGCGGCGTGCAGCCGGCCGACTTCAACAGCTACGGCAGCCGTCGCGGCAACGACGACGTGATGGTGCGCGGCACCTTCGCCAACATCCGCATCAAGAACCTGATGTTCGGCGGCGAAGAAGGCGGCAACACGCTGTATTACCCCGCCGACGGTGGCCAGCCGGAAAAGCTGGCGATCTACGATGCGGCAGTGAAGTACAAGGCCGACGGCGTGCCGCTGGTGGTACTGGCCGGCAAGGAATACGGCACCGGCTCGTCGCGCGACTGGGCGGCCAAGGGCACCAACCTGCTCGGCGTCAAGGCGGTGATCGCCGAGAGCTTCGAGCGCATCCACCGCTCCAACCTGGTCGGCATGGGCGTGCTGCCGCTGCAGTTCCTTGAAAACGAAAACGCGCAGACGCTGGGTCTGGATGGCTCCGAGGTCTTGAACATCACCGGCCTGCAAGATGGCGCCAGCCGTCGCGCCACCGTCGACGCCAGGAAGTCCGACGGCAGCGTCAAGCAGTTCCAGGTCAAGGTGCTGCTGCTCACGCCCAAGGAAGTGGAGTACTTCAAGCACGGTGGTTTGTTGCAGTACGTGCTGCGCCAATTGGCTGCACGAAAGGCGGCCTGATCGCACAGCGCTGCGATATAGGCGTAACGACACTCCCGCCGCTTGGCGGGAGTGTCGTTTTGGGCGGACAGAACTTTGTAACGCCGGGCAAGTGAGCAATCGTCAGATGCACAGAGACCATGCGCGCGAACGCAGCGCGACGGGCAGATGCGCTTCCAACAGGCACTTGGCCGCGCTCGCCTGGCGATACACGCATGAGAAGCGCCGTATCAGCGCCCCGTCGGCTCCCATTGCGCGTGATACAGCTGCCAGTCGCCGTCCTGCAATCGCCAGCCGGTGGTCACCTGATAGGTCTGCGCCTGCTCGGGCAGCCACGCCCCGCTACCACCGGTCAGCAATGCGGTGAAGCGCGCCGTTGCCGTGTCGCCATGCAGCTCCACGGTCACTGGGCCCATGGTCACGCCGATCTTTTGATTGCCCAGCATCTGCAGTTGCATCAACCGCCGCAAACCTGCCGCATCCAAACCGTGTTCACCAACAAAATCGTCGGCCACCGGCGCCATCGCATCGCCGATATCACGCGCCTCGATCGCCTGATGCAGTTGTTCAAGCGTCGCGCGCAAACGTTGCTCCGGCGCAGCCCGTGCGCAACCCAATAGCGCTACAAGGCACAGCGCGGCACCCCACCATCGCAAGCGCACTTGAATGCTGCCCTGCATCACACTTCGCCTTTTACATGCATGACGGTATGCTGCCACTTGCAGTCGTGCCGTGGAACACACCGCGTCACGCACCGAACACCCTGGAGGGGGGCAGATGAATCAGGCACGTCCTTGGTTACAGAGTTATCCGGCCGGCGTCGCCGCCGAGATCGATCTTGAGCAGTTCCGCACCGTTGCGGAAGTATTCGCCACTTCGGTCGCGCGCTTCGCCGATCGCCCCGCGTATCACAGCTTCGGCAAGACCATCACCTACCGCGAAGCCGATCAGCTGGTCGAGCAATTTGCCGCCTATCTGCTTGGCGAATTGCAGTTGAAAAAAGGCGACCGCGTCGCCTTGATGATGCCCAACTGCCTGCAGTACCCGGTCGCCACGTTCGGCATCCTGCGTGCCGGTCTGACCGTGGTCAATGTCAATCCGCTGTACACCCCGCGCGAGCTGAAGCATCAACTGATCGACTCCGGCGCCAGCGTACTGGTGGTCATCGACAATTTCGGCACCACCGTGCAGCAGGTCATCGCCGATACCCCGGTCAAGCAGGTGATCACCACCGGCCTGGGTGACATGCTCGGCTTCCCGAAAGCGGCGGTGGTCAACTTCGTCGTCAAGTACGTCAAGAAGCTGGTGCCGGAGTATCGCCTCAAGGGCGCGATCCGTTTCCGTGAAGCACTCGCGCTGGGCCGCAAACACAAGGTTCCGACGCTGCAGATCGAGTCCGACGACATCGCCTTCCTGCAATACACCGGCGGCACCACCGGCGTGGCCAAGGGCGCGATGCTCACCCACCGCAATCTGGTCGCCAACATGCAGCAGGCCCACCAGTGGCTGGCCGGCACCGGTAGACTGGAAGAAGGCGCCGAGGTGGTGATCACCGCGCTGCCGCTGTATCACATCTTCGCGCTGACGGCGAACGGGCTGGTCTTCATGAAGATCGGCGGCTGCAATCACCTGATCAGCAACCCGCGCGACATGCCCGGCTTCGTCAAGGAATTGAAGAAGACCCGCTTCACCGCCTTCACTGGGGTCAACACGCTGTTCAACGGCTTGCTCAATACGCCAGGGTTCGATCAGGTCGATTTCTCCTCGCTCAAGATGACCCTCGGCGGCGGCATGGCGGTGCAACGCTCGGTCGCCGAACGCTGGAAGAAGGTCACCGGCCTGACCCTGGTCGAGGCCTACGGCCTGACCGAGACCTCGCCGGCCGCCTGCATCAACCCGATGGATCTGAAGGACTACAACGGCTCGATCGGCCTGCCGATTCCGTCCACCGATGCCTGCATCAAGGACGACGCCGGCGCCGTGCTGCCGCAGGGCGAGATCGGCGAGCTGTGCATCAAGGGCCCGCAGGTGATGAAGGGCTATTGGAAGAAACCCGAAGAAACCGCCAAGGTCATGGACGCCGAGGGCTGGCTACATACCGGCGACATCGCCCGCATGGACGAACAAGGCTTCGTCTACATCGTCGATCGCAAGAAAGACATGATTCTGGTCTCCGGTTTCAACGTGTATCCGAACGAGATCGAAGACGTGATCGCCGAAATGCCAGGCGTACTGGAAGTGGCCGCCGTGGGCGTGCCGGACGAGAAGTCCGGCGAGATCGTCAAGGCTGTCATCGTCAAGAAGGACCCTGCCCTGACTGCCGACGCCGTGAAGGCGCATTGCCGCGCCAACCTGACCGGCTACAAGCAGCCGCGCGTGATCGAATTCCGCAAGGAATTGCCGAAAACCAACGTCGGCAAGATCCTGCGTCGCGAATTGCGGGATGCGCCCAAGGGATAATCACCAGCGCCACCGCAGATCGACGGCCACCCCCGGCTGCCATTCCACGCCCGCATTGCCTCCAGGCCTTGCGGGCGTTTGCTTTTGCACGCATAGAATCGGACGTCGGCGCACGCTTTTTTCATCTCACTCTCCGTCCGTAAGGCGGCCGGCCGGACGGTCTTCACGGAGAACCACCATGTCTGCAGTTCAACCTTTCATTCGCACCAACATCGGCTCGACCCTACGCATCATCGAAGAACCGCAGCGTGACGTGTACTGGATCCACATGCATGCCGACCTGGCCACCAATCCGGGACCTGCCTGCTTCTCGTCGCGGCTGGTCGACGACATCACCGGATATCAGACCAACCTCGGTCAGCGGCTGAAGACGGCTGGCGTGCTGTCACCGCACGTGGTGCTGGCATCGGACAGCGACGTATTCAATCTGGGAGGCGATCTGGCGCTGTTCTGCCAGCTGATCCGCGAAGGCGACCGTGCACGCCTGCTCGACTATGCGCAGCGCTGCGTGCGTGGAGTGCATGCGTTCCACGTCGGCCTCGGCGCGCGTGCGCACAGCATCGCATTGGTGCAGGGCAATGCACTCGGCGGCGGGTTCGAAGCAGCGCTGAGCTGCCACACCATCATTGCCGAGGAAGGCGTGATGATGGGTTTGCCGGAGGTGCTGTTCGATCTGTTCCCGGGCATGGGCGCCTACTCTTTCATGTGCCAGCGCGTCAGTGCACAGCTGGCTCAAAAGATCATGCTCGACGGCAATCTGTATTCGGCCGAGGAACTGCTCGGCATGGGGCTGATTGATCGCGTCGTGCCGCGTGGCCAGGGCGTGGCAGCTGTGGAACAGGTGATCCGCGAGAGCAAGCGCACCCCACACGCCTGGGCGGCGATGCAGCAGGTACGCGAAATGACCACCGCCGTGCCGTTACAGGAGATGATGCGCATCACCGAGATCTGGGTGGACACCGCGATGCAGCTCGGCGAGAAATCGCTGCGCACCATGGACCGCCTGGTGCGTGCGCAGTCGCGCCGCTCAGGGATCGACGCGGGCTGATGCGCCAGGGGTCTTATTCGCTGCCAAGGGGGGAGCGCTCGCCGTCCTCGACATGCTGCATGCGTGAGTCGAGTGCGTCCCTACCGGCCTTCAGTTGCTCGCGCAATCCAGACAGCCGTTGCCGCCACTCCGCCTGCAGTTGCCAGTCGGCCATGCGCATCAGCTCACCGCCATTGCTGGCAACCTGGGCCAGTCCCAGGTTGCTCGCCACCCCCCGCAGCGCGTGTGCACTTTCACGCAACTGCTCCCAGTCCGAGCGCGTACCGTCGCGCTCGATTGCCTCTACGCAGTTCTGCGCATCTTCCAGACATTGCCGTATGAACTGACGTTCGAACTCGTCGCCCATTCCGAGCGAGGCCAACTCATCGAGCACACTGGAATCGAGCACACCTTCGAAGGTGGCCGGAATCTGTACGCTCGCGGTCGGCGTGGCCAAGGCCCGCGTACTGACGGCCAGATCCGCCAACGTATCCAGGAGCTTGGACGCCACCACCGGCTTGGCTAAAAAGGCACGCGCGCCAGCCTGTTCGCAGCTACGAATTGCTTCGGGAGTGACATCGGCGCTGAGCACGACCACCGGGGTATAGCGCATTCCGCTGGCCTGCATCACGCGTAGTTGCTTGAGCATGTCCAGACCACTCATGCCCGGCATGTGCAGATCGACGATGACCGCATCGAAATCTTCTTCAGCCATTGCATCCAGCACCTGCTCGGCGCCGTTGACGCACCTCACCTTGTGCCCGGCCTTTTCCAGCAACCGCTGCAACACCATGCGGTTTGCTTCGTGGTCGTCGGCCACCAGCATGCGCATGTTGCGCACGCGCGCGCGATGACGCAGAAACGGATTGGAGAACGCGATGACGTTGGAGGCTTCCAGTTCGTCTTGCGTTCCCACGAGTGCGCCGCCGGACGCCTGTGCGGGTGCCGCCTGCACAGGTGCGCCGATCGCCATCGGCAGTTCGAACCAGAACACGCTACCGCTGGGCTGATTCTCCTTGAACCCGATGCTGCCGCCCATTGCCTCCACCAACCCCTTGGCAATGGTGGTGCCAAGCCCGGTCCCCTCATAACGCCGCGACAGGCCAACGTCTGCCTGCTCGAACGCGTCGAACAGCCGCGACCGCATATCCAGCGGTACCCCGATGCCGGTGTCTTCCACATCGAACCGCAGTCGCAGCGCGCTGCCGACGGACACTCGCGTGATCCGCAGCAGCACACGGCCTTGCTCGGTGAATTTGACGGCGTTGCCCACGATGTTGAGCAGTACCTGCCGCAGATGGCCAGTGTCACCCTTAAGCAAATCGGGAACGTCGGCAGCAACCTGGGTGCTGTAGTGCAAGCCTCGCGCCCTGGCCTGCGGCTGCAGGATCAGTCCAATCGCGCCGAGTAGCTCACGCAGCGAAAAATCGCGCTGGTCGATGCGAATCTTGCCGGCCTCGATCGCTGAAATGTCCAACACTTCTTCGACCAGCGACAGCAGGCTGCGTGCCGACGCCTGGATGGTGTTGACGCACTCCTTCTGCTCAGCATCCAGGCGCGTGGTTGCCAGCACTTCGGTCATGCCCGACAGCCCATTGAGCGGCGTGCGGAATTCGTGACTCATATTGGCCAGAAAACGGCTCTTTGCCTGATTGGCATGACGCGCCTCGCGCACCGCCCGTGTCATCGCACGCAACAGCGAATCGAAGTACAGCGGCACGGCGATCAGGCCCAGCAACAAGCCCCAGCTCAGGTATGGATTGGCTTTCCAGTAGGGTGAAATCAGGATGGCACTGAGGAAACACAGGCTGCCCATTGCCGTAGCGGCGCGCAGATAGTTGCTGCCGTAGCGCAGACCGTTGCCGATGGTCACCCACATGCACACTGCGTACAACGGTGAGGCAGGCTCGCCCTGGATCGCCATGATGGCGCCGGTGCAGGTGTAATCCAGCAGCATGCCGATCAGGCGCCGCGTGTGGGACACCTGCGGTCGCAGCAGGATCGCCACCATCAGGCCAAGCGACACCATCAGGCCAAGCGACACCACCAGCTCGCCCACCAGGATCAACCAAGTGGCAACCAGCGTGTCGCCATGCGTATGTTGGTAGCGCCAGCCCAGGTAAGAAATAAACAGGGTGGTAATGATGATACGGACCAGATTTTGCGCGTGCTCCGTGTCCGCCCGTCCTGACAGACGTTGCTTCAACCATGGCAGTGGAAACTTCATAGACGCCTCAGACGCGCGGTGGCGTCGATGGGGTTGGGATCCTTCCGTGCTGCGTCGCAGCGTCGATACCTGCAGCGGGCGGTGGCTCAATGATCGCCTGATCGTGCTCGCGCAGCGTACGCAACAATGACATAGGAATCACGATCAACGCACCCAGCAGCGCGATCGCCAAGCCAAGCCGACCCTGCCAATAGCTACTGTTGGCCAGCGTTGTGCCGAAGCTGAGCGTGGCCATGGCCACTGCGTTGTGCAGAGCCTCGCTACCGAACCGCAGCCCATTGCCGATCGTTATCCAAAGCAACACGACATACAAGAATGCCATTGGCGCCCCCATCCAGGTCATCGCCAGCCCGATCAAGCCGTAATCGGACAGCATCCCTAGCGTGCGACGCAGATGCGAGCGCTGTGGGTCTGCAACAATCCAGCCGAAGAGCACCAGCGCCATCCCCTGACCGATTGCGATCAGGCAAAACAGCTGCTGCAGCTGGTACCTGGAGACCTGCCACTGCTGAGCGAAGGTCAGCGCATAGACCAGGATCAGCAGAATCAATACGATGCGCACCAGCGCCTGACCATGCTCGCTGTCGGCACGCCGGGCGAGTCGAGCGCGCAGCTGGCCAAGCACCGCCTTCACTTCACACCCCGGGTCGTGCCGATGCGGTCGAGAACTCGCCGCAGATCTGATCCAGCTGCGCGCGGCCGCGTAGCAGCGCATCCACGCAGCGCGGGTCGAACAGGCGGCCGCGTTGTGCGTACAGATATGCAAGCGCGGCGTCCATGGTCCAGGCCTCCTTGTACGGGCGCGGCGACAGCAGCGCGTCGAAGACGTCGGCCACCGCCACGATGCGCGCTTCCAGCGGAATCGCCTCGCCCACCAGTCCGTCCGGGTAGCCGGTGCCGTCGTAGCGTTCGTGGTGACGCAGTGCGATCAGGGCGCCGACCTGGATGAACCGGTTCTGGCTGCCGCTGAGCAGCTCGTAGCCGATGCGCGGATGCCGTTTCATGATGCTCATCTCGTCGTCGGTGAGCTTGCCCGGCTTGAGCAGCACCGCATCGGGAATGGCGATCTTGCCCATGTCGTGCAGCGGTGCGGCCATCTCGATGATGCGCACCTCCTCTTCCGACAGGCCAAGTTGCTCGGCGATCAGGCCGGCCACATGCGACATGCGCTCCAGGAACGCGCTGGTCCCCGAGTCGCGGTACTCGATGGCGCGCGCCAGCCGCGACAAGGTTTCGCGTTCGCGCTCTTCGACCTCGTTCATGCTGGCCAGCAGGCGCTGTTCCAGCGACAACGCGCGTTGCTTGACGCTTTCGCTCTGCTGACGCAGCTGCAGCAAGTTGGCGCAGCGCGCGCGCAATTCGCGCGGGCGGATCGGCTTGACCAGGAAGTCGATCACGCCGGCTTCCAGTGCGGCCTGACGAATCGGTTCGTCACCGACGATGGTGATCAGGATGATCGGAATATCGCGATGGCTCGGCAGCCGCCGTAGCCGGCGTGCGAACTCCAGGCCGTCCATGCCCGGCATGCGATAGTCGAGCAGCAGCAGATCCACGCGTCCGGCTTCGCACCAGGCGAGCGCGTCGAGCGGGTCACCGAAGTCATAGACCTTCAACTCCGGTGCGATGTCTTCGATGACGTGACGCAGCATCGTCCGCGCAGACATCTGGTCATCGACAATCACGATGTTCAATCCCAGATCCGCCTTTTCCGACCAGCTTCCCCATGTATCCGTCGACGATACACCGACCGGATTCCCTAAAACATCCTGCATAGCCGTTGCTCCTCTGTCTCGAGAACGGGAAAGCGATAACGCCGACGGTACTGCCGACTCCCCCGACGATACGCCATTCGGGGCTCCGCTCAAGCATATGCAGTATCTGTGCCGTCGGCGACCCGACGGCACAGAGCATCAGGCTTCCGGACGCATATACGGGAACAGCAGCACATCGCGGATCGAGGTGCTGCCGGTCAGCAGCATCACCAGGCGGTCGATGCCGATGCCCAGACCCCCGGTCGGCGCCATGCCGTACTCCAACGCACGGATGTAATCGGCGTCGTAATGCATCGCTTCGTCGTCGCCACCCTCCTTGGCCTGCACCTGCGCCTGGAAGCGCGCGGCCTGGTCTTCGGGGTCGTTGAGTTCGGAGAAACCGTTGGCCAGTTCCTTGCCGTTGATGAAAAGCTCGAAGCGATCGGTGTAACCGGGCTCGGTGTCGCTGGAACGCGCCAGCGGCGACACTTCGACCGGATGATCGGTAATGAAGGTCGGCTGCACCAAGGTGTGCTCCACGGTGGCTTCGAAGATTTCCAGCAGCAGCTTGCCCCAGCCGTAGGACGGCTTGACCTTGATCTTCAGGCGCTCGCAATGGCCCAGCAGCGCATCGCGATCGGTGCAATCGGCTGCGCTGATGTCCGGATTGTGGTGCCGAACGGCCTCATCCATGCGCCAGCGCCGGAAAGCCGGCGCCAGATCGATGGCGGCGCCGTCCCAGTTCACCTGCGTGGTGCCCAGTACCGACTGCGCGATGTCGCGGATCACCTGCTCGGTCAGGTCCATGATCTCGTGATACGTGGCATAGGCCTCGTAGAGTTCGAGCATGGTGAACTCGGGGTTGTGCCGGGTCGACACGCCCTCGTTGCGGAAGTTGCGGTTGATCTCGTAGACGCGCTCCAGCCCACCGACCACCAGCCGCTTGAGATACAGCTCCGGCGCCACGCGCAGGTACAGATCCAGATCCAGTGCATTGTGGTGGGTGGTGAACGGCTTGGCGGTGGCGCCACCGGGGATGTAATGCATCATCGGCGTTTCCACTTCCAGGAAGCGGCGCGCGTCCAGCCAGGCGCGCATGGCGCGGATGATCTTGGAGCGCTTGATGAAGACCTCGCGCGCTTCAGGGGTGACGATCAGATCGACATAGCGCTGGCGATAGCGCTGCTCCACGTCCGACAGGCCGTGCCACTTGTCCGGCAGCGGGCGCAGCGACTTGGTCAGCAGGCGCAGCGCAGTGGCCTTGACCGACAGCTCGCCGGTCTTGGTGCGGGTCAGTCCGCCCTCCACCGCCACGATGTCGCCGACATCCCAGCCCTTGAACGCGGTGTAGGCATCGCCCAACACATTGCCCTGCAGAAACAGCTGCACGCGCCCGGATTCGTCCTGGATCTGCGCAAAACTCGCCTTGCCCATCACCCGCTTGGCCATCAGGCGGCCGGCCATCTTGACCGTGCGGCCGCTCGCTTCCAGCACCTCGGGGGTCCAGGTGTCGGCATCGGCGAATTCGGCCTGCAGATCGCCGGCGAACTGTTCGCGCACGAAATCGTTGGGATAGGCGATGCCCTGGCCGCGCAACGCGCCCAGTTTCGCGCGACGCTCGGCGATGAGGCTGTTCTCGTCGGCGGGAGTCTGCGGCGCGGGGGTCTGCTCGGTCATGGCGGGAATCGATCTGCTATGGGTCGGGCGCGTGCCCGGTGGGGAGTGAGGAACCGGACTTGCCGGTTCCTGCCTTGTTTTACGGTGGGACTGTGACGACTGCGCGGTGCAGCAGCATCGACTGTTGCGCAATCTGCAGCCGCTGCACGATCAGGATGCATTGCGGCCGCAGGCTGTGCGAGGTCAGGCATCCAGGCGTTTGGAGCCTGCCGCCAGACCGGCCTTGAGGCTGGCCTCGACGAATTCGTCCAGATCGCCGTCGAGCACCTTCTGCGTATCGCTGCGCTCGATGCCGGTGCGCAGATCCTTGATGCGGCTCTGGTCGAGCACGTAGTTGCGGATCTGGCTGCCCCAGCCGATGTCGGACTTGGTGGCTTCCAGCGCGTCGCGTTCGACGTTGCGCTTCTGCACCTCCAGCTCGTACAACTTGGCGGCCAGCATCTTCATCGCGTTGTCGCGGTTCTGGTGCTGGCTGCGGCCGGTCTGACAGGCCACCACGGTGTTGGTCGGAATATGCGTGATACGCACCGCCGATTCGGTCTTGTTGACGTGCTGACCGCCGGCGCCGGAGGAGCGATACACGTCGGTGCGCAGATCGGCCGGATTGATGTCGATCTCGATGTTGTCGTCCACTTCCGGCGACACGAATACCGAGGTGAAACTGGTATGCCGGCGATTGTCCGAATCGAACGGCGACTTGCGCACCAGCCGGTGCACACCGATTTCGGTCTTCAACCAGCCATAGACGAACTCGCCTTCGATGCGGATGGTGGCCGATTTGATGCCCGCGACTTCGCCGCCGGACACTTCCATCAACTCGGTCTTCCAGCCACGCGACTCGGCCCAGCGCAGATACATGCGCAACAGGATTTCGGCCCAGTCCTGCGCCTCGGTACCACCGGCGCCAGCCTGGATGTCGACAAACGCGTTGGCGCCGTCCATCTGGCCGGAGAACATGCGCTGGAATTCCAGCTTCTCGACGTGCACCTGATACTTGTCCAGGTCGGCAAGCACCGCCACGGCGGTGTCTTCGTCCTGCTCGCTTTCGGCAAGCTCCAGCAGGTCGGCGGCATCGGCCAGGCCGGCCAGCACGTCGGCGATGCCGATGACGGTCTTTTCCAGCATGGAGCGCTCGCGGCCCAACGCCTGTGCGCGCTCGGAATCGTTCCACACATCGGGGTTTTCAAGCTCCCGGGTGACTTCCTCTAAACGCTCTTTCTTGACGTCGTAGTCAAAGATACCCCCTGAGCGAGAGCACGCGATCGTTGAGATCGGTGATGCGCTGGCGGATCGGATTGGTTTCGATCATGACGGACTTCCGGCAAACAAGCCCGGTAGTTTAGCAAGCGGGCGGCGGCGGCGGAACGCGGCGGTGGCCATGCCGGGTCGCAGCGTTCTGCGGGCACAGCAAGCATCGGGAAGCGCCGGTCGGTGCAGTCGGCAGTTGGGCAGCGCACAGGTCAGGTGCCGGGGCGCTGACTGACCCAGGCCGGACACAGGCGGCATTGCATATGATCGCCACCGCTCCACTCAGCCAGCCGGTGCAGCCTCGGCACGTTGCGCGACGGGCGCCTGCCCGGCCACTGTCCGCAACGCAGCCAGATAGCGGCGGCTGCATGGCAGTACCGTCGCATCGGTCAGGTGCACGCGGGCATCGCCGGATTCCAGCGGTTCGATCGCCTGCACGCGTGTCAGCTTCACCAGGTAGCTGCGGTGGATGCGCACGAACACGGCCGGGTCGAGCTTGGCCTCGATCGCGGCCATGGTGCTGCGCAGCGGGTAGTCGTGGCTGCGCACGTGCAGATTGACGTAGTTGCCCGACGCCTGGACCCATTCGATTTCGGCAGTGGCGACCAGGAAGTCGCGTCCCAGCTTGCGCACCAGAAAGCGTTGCGGGCGATCCAGCGACTCCACCGGCGCGCCTTCGTCCGGCGCGGCCAGCAGATGCGCCTCGCCCTGCCGACGCCGCCCATACCAGGCCAGCGTGTGTTGCAGCGCCACCAGCAAGGCGAAGGTGCGCAGATCCTTGGAGAGTTCGTACACCCACTGCAAGCGCCAGCCACCGAAGTCGTAGTGCGCCCCCACCGCGAGATAGACCAGCTTGCGCAACAGCACCATGCCGCTGACGTGCAGCAACCACCAGACCAGCCCGGCCGCCATATAAAGCGGAAGGCGCCGCCGCCAGACATCGGCATGCAGCGGCCAGCGCCGGCATAGCCAGAGCAACAGCGGCAGGAGCAGTAACGAGGCGGTCGCACTACTCAGCTCCCAGGTCAGCACCTGCCATAGCAGCAACGGCTGACCATCGCGACGCGCCGCCAGCCATGCAGTCGCGGTGTTGCCGAGCGCATGGCCCCGGATGCTGGTGAATTCATCCGCGCATTCTAGGCAAACCGCCCGCCTGCCGTCCCCGGTTCGTCCCTGCAGGACCGCAACTGGTCACTCAGGGACGGCACTGCCACCCTTGGCGCAGCTGCATGGGGCCGGATCTGCCGAGGATGCAGGCACGCCTTCAACCGACACGACCATGACCGAGCGCCGCCACGATATCGACGCCTTGCGCGTCTTCGCCTTCGCACTACTAATCCTCTACCACGTGGGCATGGCCTATGTGGCCGGCTGGGATTTCCACCTCAAGAGCGTGCATACGGCGCAATGGTTGCAGTGGCCGATGATCGTACTCAATCGCTGGCGGATGCCGTTGCTGTTCATGATCTCCGGCATCGCGATCGGGCTGGCGCGGCCGCAGGCCAGGCCGTGGCGCTTTGCCTTGCAACGCTGCGGGCGGTTGCTGCCGCCGTTGCTGTTCGGCATGTTCGTGGTGGTTGCGGTGCAGGCGTATTGCCAGGGCGTAAGCAACGGCAAGGTCGGCCCGGGCTTGGGCAACTTCCTGTTGCGCTATTGGCAGGTGCGGCCGTGGCCGGCCGGTAGTTTCGATGGCTGGGAGCACGGCATCACCTGGAACCATCTGTGGTATCTGGCCTACCTGCTGCCCTACACCGTGGCGTTGATGGGGTTGGTGTCGCTGTCGCGGTTACTGCGGCTACCGGCGCTGCCTCAGATGCCGACAGCGGTTGCGGTGCCTGCTCTGCTGCTGTTGCCGATCCTGTGGGAAGCGTTCTGCGTGCTGTGGGTGATGCCGCGCCACCCGCCGACCCATGCGCTGGTCGGCGACTGGTTCGTGCATGCCGAATCGTTCCCGCTGTTTGTGCTGGGGTACCTGCTGGCACGTCGCGAGCGCTTCTGGGCTTGGGCAGTGCGGCTGCGGTGGATCACCCTGGGCGCTGCGGTGTTGGCGATCGGCACCGAACTGGCAATCCGTTATCTCGGCATCCATATGCAGCCCGCGCAACTTGGCGCGATGCTGGCTGCGCTGCCGTGGGAGACCATCGAACACAGCGCACGTGCCGCCTACACCTGGCTGGCGCTGCTGACGATTCTTGGCTGGGCCAGGCACCGCTTGAACCGACCGTTCCGCTGGCTGCCGTACTGCACCGACGCCGTGTTTCCCTGGTACATCCTGCATCAGAGCCTGATCATCGTGGTGCTCTACTGGCTGATGCCATTGCACTTGAATGCCTGGCTGGAGCCGGCGCTGGTGATTGCCGCCACCGTGATCGGCTGTCTGGCACTGCATGAATATGCGATCGGCCGCGTGCGCTGGCTACGCCCCTTGTTCGGATTGCGTGGGCGCACGCAGCGTTCGGCGAGCAAGGTCGACGTCATGCCGATGCCGTCATGAACGCATTGCGCATGTGTGGCGCTGTTTAGCCTGCGATTCACTGGACGGCCTGTCGGCAGCAACGCAAGATGCGCGCCGGACACGCTCTTTCGAAGAACACCATGCGCCCCACCCTGCTTGCCGCCGCCTTGTTGCTGACGCCCGTCGCCGCCCTTGCCCAGGCCCCGGTCGGCATCGCCTTCGACCATGAAGACTGGACCATCGCCTGCGACAACACCCGCACCTGCCGCGCTGCCGGTTACCAGCGGGACGAAGGCGACAGCACGCCGGTGTCGGTGCTGCTGACTCGCAAGGCCGGGGCCGGGCAAGCGGTGACGGCCGAGTTGATGCTGGGCCAGTACGACGAGGTCAAGATGCCGACCTCGCTCACATTGCGTATCGACCAGCGCGATCTGGGCAAGCTGGCGCTCAATCGCGACAGCGGCACCGCGCTGCTGACCAGCGCGCAGGTCACCGCACTGCTGGCCGCGCTGACCCGCAGCAGCACGATCGTGGCGGTCGGCAACGATGGTCGCCGCTGGCAGCTGTCCGATCGCGGCGCGGCGGCGGTGCTGCTGAAGATGGACGAATTCCAGGGCCGGTTGGGCACGCGTGGTGCGCTGGTGCGCAAGGGCGATCGCGACGAAACCTCCGTGCTGCCGGCCGTGCCGGTACCGCAGATACGTGAAGCCAAACTCGCCGCGCCGCAAGCGGCCGATGCGCGCCTGGGCAAACTGCCGGCGCTCTATCAGGCGCTGCGTGCCAGCTTGCCGGCCAACGACGAATGCAAGGGACTGGACGCAAGCACTGCATCGGAACCGCTGACGATCACCCGGCTCAGCAGCGACAAATTGCTGGTGTCGACCGACTGCTGGATGGGCGCCTACAACGTCGGCACTGGCTATTGGGTCATCAATGCGCGCGCGCCGTTCGCGCCCACCTTGATCACCACCCAGGCCAGCGATCTGGATGGTTCGACCATCCTCGCTTCGCACAAGGGACGCGGTCTGGGCGATTGCTACAGCCAGGCCAGCTGGACCTGGGACGGCCGCCGGTTTGTGCCGACCTCCAAATCCACCTCCGGCCTGTGCCGGCTGGCGGCCGCGGGCGGCGCGTGGGAGTTGCCGACGTTGGTGACCGAGGTCAAGAAGTCACCTTGATCGAAGCGAGGACAGTGCGCGTGTGCGCTTGCACTGTCTTGCAAGCCGCTTTGACGCGGCGAGCGACACGATTTCGCGGCTGTCAGGCGTGCGCCACTTGCGGCACACACCACCGCGCACATGCCACCTGTGAGTACGCCGTCCCTTGCAGAGCGGCTGATCCGCGACTTGGCTGCAGGGTCCTTGCCCGCCCACCATCGCAGGACACGCCGCAAGTACGTCCCTGTAGGCTCTTACGCGGCATCCATGCCGCGTAAGGTCCCGCGACGGTGGGCGGGCAAGGACCATCGAAGATGGTCGGTGTGCGTGGTTGCTAGCAGAGCATGACGCGTGCTTCTCGGATCACGGCGCGTCCGGTCAGCTTCCCGGCACACGCCGAACAACACAGGCCTTCAAGAAAGCACCGACAGACTTGTCATCGCGAATCGCGTAGGTCACTGCAAAACAAGATGACGAATTGTCGTGTCTTGACCAGGTCATGGAAACGACAAGCCGAGGCGGCAGCGTGGCCGGGGAGTGGCGGAGAGCGGCACTCAGGATGTGCCGCGGCGGCGAGTCAGACAGGATGTCTGACCGAGCCGAGGAGCCGATCCCCGGCCGCGCTGCCGCCCCCCTATCTAAGCCAGCGACTGACAGCCGCGCGCTTGGAGAACCCTACCCTCAGCCCCCTCCATGGACGGATTCACGGCGTACCCGCGAGCGATGAGGACACCGCGCCCTCGATTAACACGGCTTGGAACGATCCAGATGACGCCAGGTGCAGCCTACAAAGGCAGACCTGTCGATAGCAGGTTTGACCCGACCACCGACCACCCCCCTGGCGCAGGGTCTTTGCCAATTGCGGGACCCTTGACGCCAGGGTTGGCCAGCAAGACATAGCGAGCACGCCGAGCCCCCAGATCAGCCAGTGACTGTTGCCGCCGGCTCGCAATGCTCGACGATCAACTGCACCGCCGTGCCGCCGCGATAATCGTCGCTGACCAGGCGGTAGGCCAGCCGCACCATCCGACCCGGCTCACTACCGCGCCAGCCGTTGAAGTGGATCGCATTGAGCGGTTCGGCGCGGCCGGGGCAACGCAGCGTCAACTTGAGATGGCGCTCCTTGAGCACGCGGCACTGCAGCACTTCGAACTGACCATCGAACAGCGGCTCGGGAAAGCCCTGCCCCCACGGCCCGGCCACGCGCAACGCTTCGGCATGCAGGTGATCGAGTTCGTGCGCGGCCAGTTCGCCATCGCTGTGCAGTTCGGCGTGCAGCAGCGAGGCATCCACCATCGATTGCACTTGCGACCGGAATGCCTGTTCAAACGTGGCCAGCGCGGCGTGATCCATGCTCAACCCGGCGGCCATCGCATGCCCGCCGAACTTCTGGATCAGGCCCGGGTGGCGCGCATCCACCGCCGCCAGCACATCGCGGATATGCAGGCCGGGAATTGATCGCGCCGAGCCGCGCAACAGGCTGCTGCCCGGCTCGGCCGGCGCCAGCGCGATCACCGGGCGATGCAGGCGGTCCTTGAGTTTGGAAGCGACCAATCCAATGACGCCGGGATGCCACTCGGCATCGAACAGGCACGCCGCGATCGGCAATTCGCCATCGGCATCCAGCACCACCTTGGTGACGGCTTGCTCGGCGTCGTCGGTCATCAACTGCTGCACCGCGCGGCGCTCGGCGTTGATCTCCTCCAGGGTGCCGGCGATCTCGCGTGCGCGGCTCCAGTCTTCGCTGAGCAATAGCTCGATGCCCAAGGCCATGTCTTCGAGCCGGCCCGCGGCATTCAGACGCGGGGCGAGCGCGAATCCGATGTCGCTGGCGCTCAGGCGTGCCACATCGCGACCGCTGGCATCGATCAGGGCGCGCAGTCCGATACAGCCCCTGCCCTCGCGCAGGCGGCGCAACCCGGCCGACACCAGCGCGCGGTTGTTGGTATCCAGCGGCACCAGATCGGCGACCGTGCCGACGGCAACCAGATCCAGCAACACCGACAGATCCGGTTCGGCGCGCTCGGCAAATGCGCCGCGCGCGCGCAGCACACTGCGCAGCGCAAGCAGCACATAGAAGATCACCCCGACGCCGGCCAACGACTTGCTCGGGAAGGTGTCGTTGGCCAGATTCGGATCCACGATCGCATCGGCCGGCGGCAACACCTCGCCGGGCAAGTGATGATCGGTGACCAGCACGGTCCAGCCGCGCGCCTTCGCGGCGGCCACACCGGCATGACAGGCGATGCCATGATCGACGGTGACCAGCAGATCCGGCTGCAACGCGGCCAGTTCGTCCACCAGCGCAGGCGACAGGCCATAGCCGTGCACCATGCGATTGGGCACTGCGTGATGCACATCCAGCGCGCCGAGCATGCGCAAGCCACGCACGCCAACCGCGCAGGCGGTGGCGCCATCGCAATCGAAATCGCCCACCACCAGAATGCGGCGCTGGTGTGCGATCGCATCGGCCAGCAGCTCGGCGGCAGCGCCGCTGTTGTGCAGCAACTCCGGCGACAGCAATTGCCCCAACCGCGGATGCGCGCCGTGCGTATCGGTGACGCCACGCGCGGCATAGATACGGCGCAACAGCGGCAACATGGCATCGGGCCAACTGCCGGCCTGCCCGGGTGGGCGCCGGACGATCTGCGGAGTGGACGTCATTGCGCCAGCTGTAAGCGCGGCTTGCGCCAGAAACGCCAGCGTTGCGCGTGCGTCAGCGAAATGGTTTGCCCGTCCTGGAAATCCAGCACCAGCCGATCCAGCTCGCCACGCGCCATCGCCGCCAACAACGGGGCCACCGCGTCGTCGCTGAATTGCTGCAGCGACCGCAGATGACGCAGATCCACCAAGGCATCCACGCGTTGTTCGCCCTGCGCATCGGCGCCGGCCGCCAGCGCCAGCGCACGCAGCAGCGACTCGCGGCTGCGCACTTGCCGATGCGGAGAACTCACCGCATGCGGCAGCACGCCGCCGCCCCAGAACCACAGCGAATTGATCGCCGGTTTGCCGCTGGCCACGCGGCCCTCGTTCCAGGGATGTTGATGCAGCAGCACCTGCGCCTCGGTCAACAACGCGCGCCAGCGCCGGCCGACATCGCCGGCGGGAAGATGCTCGAACAAGTCGTCGCCGATCGCCAGATCCGGCGGCGCGAATTCCGGCAGCGTGGCGTCCGGCGACAAGCGCAGATACCAGCGCGAGGGCGTCGGCGCATCCAGCAGGAAGCCGGCATCGCCGAACATCGGCTTGAGGACGGGCAACAACACCGCCAGGTCTTCTGCAGTGGGACCGAGCGCTTCGCCATACCCCATCAACCGCGCGCCCTGCATGTCCGGCACCACATAGGCCGGATCGGCACGCACCCAGGTCGCGCCGGCGGCATCGCCGGCATCGAGCTGACGGGTCAGCGCTGCCACCGGCCACTGCGCAGGCGTCAGCGTGAAGTGGCGTTGCAACTGCGCCACTTCGCCTGCTTCCGCAGTGTGCTGGTCGGCGCGCGCAAGCGCACGCGCCACCGCCGTGTCGCCCAACGCACCGGGCAGACGGCGTGTTTCCGGCAGCAGCAGCGTGGCGGTCGTCATTGGTCGGTGGCGTCGATCAAGCCGAGTCGATCAGTGCAGGCAATCAATCGAGATACGCAACGCTGACGACTTCGTACTCGCGCTGGCCGGCCGGCGCATCGATGGTGACCGAGTCGCCTTCCAGCTTGCCGATCAACGCACGCGCCAGCGGCGAGGAAATCGCGATCATGCCCAGCTTGATGTCCGCTTCCAGATCGCCAACGATCTGGTAGCGCTTCTCTTCGTCGGTCTCGGTGTCGGCCAGCGTCACCGTGGCGCCGAACACGATCTTGTTGCCGGCCGACAGCTTGGTGATGTCGATGATCTCCGCATGCGAGAGCTCGCCTTCCAGCTGCTTGATGCGGCCTTCGATAAAGCTCTGCTGCTCGCGCGCGGCGTGGTATTCGGCATTTTCCTTCAGATCGCCGTGCGCACGCGCTTCGGCGATCGCACTGATCACCGCCGGGCGCTTGACCGACTTCAGCTGATCGAGTTCTTCGCGCAGACGCTGGGCGCCCTTCGCGGTCATGGGTGCTCTCATGCTTGCAGCTCCTTGTGCAGTTCCTGCAGCGACCACACAGGGCCGGTGCCGCGGAATTCCAGCGAATGCACCAGCGCCTTGGCGCCGGCGACAGTGGTCGAATAGGTCACGCGATGCTGCAACGCTTCACGCCGGATCGAGAACGAATCGGAGATGGCGGCGCGCCCTTCGGTGGTGTTGACGATGTACACGATCTCGCCGTTCTTGATCGAATCGACGATATGCGGGCGCCCTTCGGCGACCTTGTTGACGATTTCGCAGCTCAACCCGTTCTGCTGCAGCCAGGCGCCGGTGCCACGTGTGGCGACCAACGTATAGCCACGCTCCACCAGCGCCTGCGCCACCGGCAACACGCGCTGCTTGTCCGGGTCGCGTACCGACACGAACGCCTTGCCCACCGGCGGCGCCTTGATGCCGCCGGCTTCCTGCGCGCGCGCGAACGCGGCGCTGAAGCTGCGGCCCACCCCCATCACCTCACCGGTGGAGCGCATCTCCGGCCCGAGGATCGGGTCCACGCCCTGGAACTTGGCGAACGGGAAGATCGCTTCCTTCACCGAGTAGTAATCCGGCACGATTTCCTTGGTGGCGCCCTGCTCGGCCAGCGTCTTGCCGGCCATGCAGCGTGCGGCGATCTTGGCCAGCGGCATGCCGGTGGCCTTGGACACGAACGGCACGGTGCGCGAGGCGCGCGGGTTCACTTCCAGCAGGAACACCACATCGTCGCCGGCCTCATCGACCTGCACCGCGAACTGCGTGTTCATCAGCCCGACCACGTTCAAGCCTTCGGCCAGCATGACGACCTGACGGCGTAGCTCGGCCTGGGTCTTGGGCGAGAGCGAGTACGGCGGCAGCGAGCAGGACGAGTCGCCCGAATGCACGCCGGCCTCTTCGATGTGTTCCATCAGCCCGCCGATCAGCACGTTGCCGTCCTTGTCGGCAATGATGTCCACGTCCACTTCCACCGCGTTATCCAGGAAGCGGTCCAGCAGCACCGGCGAATCGTTGGAGACCTTGACCGCGTCACGCACATAGCGCGCCAGGTCGGATTCGCCGTAAACAATCTCCATCGCGCGACCGCCCAGCACATAGCTCGGGCGCACCACCAGCGGGTAGCCGATCTCGCGCGCCAGCACCAAGGCTTCTTCGGCATTGCGCGCGATGCGGTTCGGCGGCTGCTTCAGGCCCAGCTTGTCGACCAGCTGCTGGAAACGCTCGCGGTCTTCGGCCAGATCGATCGAATCGGGCGAGGTGCCGATCACCGGCACGCCGTTGGCTTCCAGCGCGCGCGCCAGCTTCAGCGGGGTCTGGCCGCCGTATTGCACGATCACGCCCTTGGGTTTTTCCAGCTCGACGATTTCCAGCACGTCTTCCAGCGTCAGCGGCTCGAAGTACAGACGGTCGGAGGTGTCGTAGTCGGTGGACACGGTCTCCGGGTTGCAGTTGACCATGATGGTTTCAAAGCCGTCATCGCGCAGCGCCAGCGCTGCGTGCACGCAGCAGTAGTCGAACTCGATGCCCTGGCCGATGCGGTTGGGGCCACCGCCCAGGATCATGATCTTGTCGCGATCGGTCGGCAGCGCTTCGCACTCGTCCTCGTAGGTCGAATACAGGTACGCGGTGCTGGTGGCGAATTCGGCCGCGCACGAATCCACGCGCTTGTAGACCGGGCGAACCTTCAGCGCGCGACGCAGCGTGCGCACCGATTCCTCGTTGGTGCCGGTCAGCTCGGCCAGGCGCGCATCGGAGAAACCGGCACGCTTGAGCGTGCGCAGGCGCGCGGCGTCCAGCGAGGCCATACCGTCGTCGGCGAGCTGCTGCTCATGGCTGATCAGTTCTTCGATCTGGTCCAGGAACCACGGATCGATAAACGACAACGCATAGATATCGGCCACGCTCATACCGGCGCGGAACGCATCGGCCACATAGAACAAACGCTCCGGGCCCGGCGCCTTGAGCTCGCGCTTGAGCGCGGCGATATCGTCTTCGCTGCTCAGATCCAGGCCGGTCGGGTCCAGCCCGATCTTGCCGGTTTCCAGGCCACGCAGCGCTTTCTGCAGCGATTCCTGGAAGGTGCGGCCCATCGCCATCACCTCGCCCACCGACTTCATCTGGGTGGTCAGGCGCGCATCGGCCTGCGGGAATTTCTCGAAGGCAAAGCGCGGAATCTTGGTGACCACGTAGTCGATCGACGGCTCGAACGAAGCCGGGGTCAGGCCGCCGGTGATCTCGTTCTTCAATTCGTCCAGCGTATAGCCCACCGCCAGCTTGGCGGCGACCTTGGCGATCGGGAAGCCGGTGGCCTTGGACGCCAGCGCCGAGGAACGCGACACGCGCGGATTCATCTCGATCACCACCACACGGCCGTTGGTCGGGCTGATGCCGAACTGCACGTTGGAGCCGCCGGTATCCACACCGATCTTGCGCAGCACCGCGATCGAGGCATCGCGCAGACGCTGATATTCCTTGTCGGTGAGCGTCTGCGCCGGCGCCACGGTGATCGAGTCGCCAGTGTGCACGCCCATCGGGTCGAGGTTTTCGATCGCGCAGACGATGATGCAGTTGTCCGCGGTGTCGCGGACCACTTCCATCTCGAACTCCTTCCAGCCCAGCACCGACTCTTCCACCAGCACTTCGGTGGTCGGCGACAGTTCCAGGCCACGGCCGACGATCTCGATCAGCTCTTCGCGGTTGTAGGCGATGCCGCCACCGCTGCCGCCCAGCGTGAAGCTGGGGCGGATGATGGTCGGGTAGCCGACGCGGGTCTGGATATCCAGCGCTTCTTCCAGCGTGTGCGCCACTTCGGCCCGGGGACAATCCAGGCCGATCTCGCCCATCGCCACGCGGAACAGCTCGCGGTCTTCGGCCATGCGGATGGCTTCGCGCTTGGCGCCGATCAGCTCGACGTTGTACTTCTCCAGCACGCCGTGGTCGGCCAGGTCCAGCGCGCAGTTCAGCGCGGTCTGCCCGCCCATGGTGGGCAGCAGGGCGTCGGGCTGTTCCTTGGCGATGATCTTCTCGACCGTCTGCCAGTTGATCGGCTCGATGTAGACCGCATCGGCCATGTCCGGGTCGGTCATGATCGTGGCCGGATTGCTGTTGACCAGCACCACGCGATAGCCCTCGTCGCGCAACGCCTTGCACGCCTGCGCGCCGGAGTAGTCGAACTCGCAGGCCTGGCCGATGACGATCGGGCCGGCGCCGATGATCAGGATGGTTTTTAGGTCGGTGCGCTTTGGCATTTCTTTACTCGATTAAGGACTTGCGGCGAGCCGCAAGTGCGGAAGAGTGGCCGCGGCGATCGCATCGCGACGCGGCATGATGTTGCATCGACTCCACGGAGCCGAAAGCCGGGTTCATCCGGCGTATCCATAGCCCAGGGCGCGCAGGGTGTTCTGCATCCACTGATGCAGCGCGAACGCGGCGGCGAAGCTGACCAGGAGCAACAGCCAGCCGGTCCCGGAGGTCTTGCCCCAGCGACGCGCCTTGTCCGGGTCGGTGTTCTGCATGCGATGGTGAAAGGATCCTCCTCCAAGCACATAGCCGATGCCGAAAACGACACACATCGGCACCAGCAAGGCCAGCTTCATGCCGCCGTGCAGCGTGATCGACTCGGCACCGTCCCGCGCCTGCTCCAGCGGCATCCAGATGCCCCAATAGGCCACGACTGCGCCCACCAGCAGAATCAGCACACCCATCAATCGAGCGCTCATGCGTGCTCGGCATCCTCGGCCATCAACTCCACGAACCGATCGAACAACGGCCCCACATCGCGCGGGCCGGGTGAAGCTTCCGGGTGGCCCTGGAACGAGAACGCCGGGGCGTCGGTCAGTGCGATGCCCTGGTTGGTGCCATCGAACAGCGAACGATGGGTCACCCGCACATTGGCCGGCAACGTGCTTTCGTCGACCGCAAAGCCATGGTTCTGCGAGGTGATCATCACTCGCCCGCCATCCAGATCCTGCACCGGGTGATTGGCGCCGTGGTGGCCGGTGGCCATCTTGACCGTGCTGGCGCCGGCGGCCAGCGCCAGCAGCTGATGGCCCAGACAGATGCCGAAGGTCGGCACTTTTTGGGCAATCAATTCCTGGATCGCGCTGATGGCGTAATCGCACGGCTCCGGATCGCCCGGGCCGTTGGACAGGAATACGCCGTCCGGATTCATCGCCAGCACCTCGGCCACCGGCGTGCGTGCCGGCACCACGGTGACGTCGCAACCACGATCGGCCAGCATGCGCAGGATGTTGAGCTTGACGCCGTAGTCATAGGCTACGACCTTGTGCTTCAGCTCGGCCCGCACGAAGGTGTCGGAGTTCAGATCCAGCGAGCCTTCCTGCCAGTTGTAGCTGGTCTCGGTGGAAACCACCTTGGCCAGGTCCATGCCCTTCAGACCGGGGAAATTGCGCGCCGCTTCCAGCGCCTTTTCGACGTCGATCTCGCCGGCCATCAGCGCTCCGTTCTGGGCGCCCTTCTGCCGCAGCAGACGGGTCAGCTTGCGGGTGTCGATGCCGGAAATGGCCACCACACCGCGGGCCTGCAGCCATTCCGGCAAAGCCACTTCGCTACGCCAGCTGCTGGGACGACGCGGCACATCGCGCACGATCAGACCGGCAGCCCAGATCTTTGTGGCCTCGTCGTCCTGATCGGTGAAACCGGTATTGCCGATATGCGGATAGGTCAGCGTGACCATCTGGCGGGCATAGGACGGATCGGTCAGGACTTCCTGATAGCCGGTCATGGCGGTGTTGAACACCACTTCGCCGACGGAAAGCCCGTTGGCGCCTACGGATTCGCCCTCGAACACGGTGCCGTCTTCGAGGACAAGGATTGCGGGTTGGGTCACGTGGGGTCTCGCTCTGGCTGCCTGGGACTCCGATGCGCTTCCGGCCAAATTCCGGTTGCAGCAAAGCGCGGACGCGGTGCTGAGGACCGGTCCGACGCTGGTTCGGGCAAGCGAGAATTGTAAAGGCAAGTGCCCCGGCATGCCAGCCTGAAGAGCACGCGATGCCGCAGTGCCATCGCAACAGCAAGGTGAATGCGCTGCTAGAGCAGCTCGCCATTCATGCGCGGTTGCGCGCCGGGTTACAGCACCAGGTCGCGCACCCGATAGCTGCCGGCCGGCTTGCCGATCAGCCGTTTGGCCGCATGCAGCGCACCACGCGCGAAGATGTCGCGGTTGCTGGCGCGGTGAATCAGTTCCACCCGCTCGCCCAGCCCGGTGAATTGCACCGTGTGCTCGCCGACGATATCGCCGGCGCGCAGGCTGGCAAAGCGCGGCTGCGCGCCACTACCGGTGGCCGCTTCGCCCAGTGTCAGTGCGGTGCCGGATGGCGCGTCCTGCTTGTGCACGTGATGCGCCTCGACGATGTCGCAATCCCAACCCGGCAGGCTGCCGGCGGCACGCTCCACCAGCTCGGTGAGCACCGCGACACCCAGACTGAAGTTGGACGCCCACACCAATGGGATCCTGCCCGCAGCGTCGAGCAACGCGGCACGCTGCGCTTCATCCAGCCCGGTGGTGCCGGACACCAGCGCTTTACCGCGTTGCGCACACAAGGCCAGGATCGGTGCGAAGCCTTGCGGCAGGCTGAAGTCGATTGCCACATCGAAGGCCGGCGCGCCGCCGAGTTCGCTGGCGGCAAAGTACGGCACGCCGTCCACCACGCGTTGCGACGGCGAACGTCCCACCACCGCGCCGACGACGTGCAAGCCCTCGTCTTCGGCGGCCAAGCGCAGCAGTGCCTTGCCCATCCGCCCGGAGGCGCCGTGGATCAGAACTTTCACAGGAGACGTTGTCATGGCGGCAGGCTAGCTAGGCGATGTGGGTTGTACAAGATAGCCGGGATTGGGGAGTCGGGATTGGGGATTCGGAAAACGCCAAAGCGCCGAGCAGTGCCGGCGTTGTCGCGATCGGTGCGCCTTGCAGTGGCGTGCTGGCCGAGGTTATGCGCCCTGCCCTGGCAACTGGGCCAGCGCTTCGCGCAGCACCTCGCCCAGGATCCGGATGCCGGCATCGATCTTCTCGCCAGGCACAGTGACGAACGACAGCCGCAAGGTATTGGTCTGCGGCAACGTGGCGTAAAACGGGGCGCCAGGCACGAACGCGACATTGCGCGCGATCGCACGCGCCAGCAGTGCGGTGCCATCCAGTCCGGGAGGCAGGGTCACCCACAGGAACATGCCGCCTTCTGGGCGATTCCACTGCACTTGGCTCGGAAAATGCCAATCCAAAGCCTCAAGCATCAAACTGCATTGACGTGCGTACAGTGCGCGAATTTGCGGGATGTGCGTCTCCAGAAAATCGTCCTGCAGTGTCTGGTAGACCAGGCGCTGGGTGAATGACGGCGTATGCAGATCGGCCGCCTGCTTGGCCTGGATCAGCTTGCCCAGCACCGCCTCCGGTGCGACCACATAGCCCAGTCGCAGCCCGGGCGCGAGCACCTTGGAGAACGAGCCCATATAGATCACGCCCTCCGGGTTGAGCGAAAGCAGGCTCGGCAACGGCTGGCCGCTGTAGTACAGCTCGCCGTACGGATCGTCTTCGACGATCGGCACGCCCGCTTCGGCTGCGCGTGCGACCAAGACCTGACGCCGCGCCAGCGGCAAGCGGCGGCCGGTGGGATTCTGGAAATTCGGCAGGCAATACAGAAAACGCGCATCGGCCAGCATCGCCGGATCCAGCGCATCCACCACCACGCCGTCCTCGTCCGACGGCATGCCGACGAACGCCGGCTGGAACAACGAGAACGCCTGCAACGCACCCAGGTAACTCGGAGTTTCCACCAGCACCTTGCTGCCTTCGTCGATAAAAACTTTGCCGAGCAAATCCAGGCCCTGCTGCGAGCCGGTAGTGATCAGCACCTGGCTGGGCCGGATGCTGGCGCCGTCGCGACTCAGGCGTGCGGCAACCCATTCGCGCAGCGGCGCATGGCCTTCGGTGGGGCCGTATTGCAATGCCGCCTGTGGCGCATCGCGCAGCACCTGATCGCTGGCCGCGCGCATGCGCTCCACCGGAAAGGTGGCCGGCGACGGCAAGCCACCGGCGAAGGAAATGACCTCCGGCCGCTCGGTCACCTTGAGGATTTCGCGAATCGCCGAACTGGTCAGCGCCTGCGCACGTCGGGAGATCTGGAAGGAGGTCGTCATCGGTCAAGCATAGCGAAGGCGCGTGACCGAGGCGCTGTGCACTGCAGCGTTGACGACGGCACTCGGCCAATGCCGGTGTTACCGGTGCATCCACCATCGCCACGCGTCGCGATGCGCCTTCTCGCGTTGCGGTGACGCTACCGAAATCGTCCTGCGGCGACGCCGATGTACACGCGTTCTCGCCATCCACCAAGGCAATCGTCACGCGCGCATCGATGGCGCAGGCCGGACGATGGGTAGCGATAGTGCCAGCGGCGCTTATTCGTACGCCGGGCCAACCCAGGCAGTGCCTTCGCTGTGTTCGATCAAGGTCTTCCAGCGTTTGCGGATCACCTTGTCGCGCGAGCGGAAGGTCATGCGCAAGCCCGGCAAACCGAGCGTGGCGCGCGTCTCGACCATGGCCGAGGCTTCATCGGGAGCAATCTCGATCTTGGTGATCGAATGCTTGTAGTCGATCAACTCTTCCGGCGGTGCCACATGGCGCATCTGACCCAGCACCTGCGCCCATTCGCCATTGGATTTGCAGTATTTCTCGCGTGTGGCGGTCTGCCGCTTCTGGTGCGAGTCCATGCGGTACAACACCACCATTTCGAATTCCGGCGCAGTCATCGCGCAGAGCGCCTCGCCGTCCTGGCTCAGCATCGCTTTATCGTGCGCAGCGTAGAAATCGCGCACCTGGGTTTCGTCGAGCGCATTGCCGCCGTAGTTATAGATGCCCGCAACGGCGGCCAAGATTGCCAACAACACCAACAAACGCATGATCTGTCCCCTGTACCGCCGCATCCTGCGGCCACGCAAGTGTAGAGGACCAGGCGCGTCAGTGACTACGCGGCGGCGTGGGCCCGCAGCTGTCGCAACCACCGCAGGCCGCGGCGCTCTGCGTCGCCGGTGGTGCCACGCGACGGCCCAGCGATTGCATCCATGCAGGTCGCCCATCGCGCAGCAGACCGATCGCCAGCGCGCCACGCATGCGTCGCAGGACGCCGGGGAACTGCTTCTTCAGCACCACCCACACGCTCAGCAGCACTGCGCATGCGATGACAACGTATTGCAGGGTGAGCGAGAGATCCACCTCAACCGGCTCCGAGCAGCACGGCCACTTGGTAGGTCACCAGCGAGGCCAGATAGGCCAGCGCGAACAGGTACACCGTACTGATGGTCATCTGCTTCCAAGAATTGGTTTCGCGCTTGATGGTCGCCAGCGTGGAGATGCACATCGGCGCGTAGATGTACCAGACCAGCAGCGACAGCGCGGTGGCCAGCGACCAGCCATCGCTGATCAGCGGCGACAAGGCCTGCGCGGCGGCATCGTCGTCGGCAGCCGACAGCGCATACACCGTCGCCAGCGAGGCCACCGCCACCTCGCGCGCTGCCAGGCCGGGGATCAGCGCGATGCAGATCTGCCAGTTGAAGCCCAGCGGCGCGAAAAAGATCGCCATCGCATGGCCGATGCGCCCGGCGAAGCTGTAATCGATCGCCGGCAAGGTGGCGTCGGCCGGCGCGGCCGGGAACGACAGCAGAAACCACAGCAGGATGGTCAGGGCCAGAATGATGCCGCCGACGCGCTTGAGGAAGATCAGCGCACGCTCCCACAGCCCCAGCGCCAGGTCGGGCAAATGCGGCAGGCGATAGGACGGCAGCTCCAGCATCAGCGGATGCTCGCTCTTGTCGCGGCGCCACTTCTTCATCGTCCACGACACCAGCAGCGCGCTGACGATGGCCGCGGCATACAGCGCAAACAGGATCAGGCCTTGCTGATTGAAGATGCCCCAAACAGTCTTCTGCGGGATGAAGGCGCCGATCAGCAACGCATACACCGGCAATCGCGCCGAACACGTCATCAATGGCGCGACCATGATGGTGGCGAGCCGGTCGCGCGGGTCCTGGATGCTGCGGGTGGACATGATGCCGGGCACCGCGCAGGCAAAGCTCGACAGCAGCGGGATGAACGAGCGCCCGGACAAACCAGCCGCCGACATCATGCGATCGAGCAGGAAGGCCGCGCGCGGCAGATAACCCGATTCTTCCAGGGCCAGGATGAAGGCGAACAGGATCAGGATCTGCGGCAGGAATTTGATCACCCCGCCCAGGCCGGTGACGATGCCGTCCTTGAGCAGGCTGTTGAGCGGGCCCTCCGGCAGCGTGGTGCCCACCCACTCGCCCAGCATTGCGGTGCCGGCATCGATCAGGTCCATCACTGGGTTGGCCCAGGCATACACCGCCTGGAAGATCAGGAACATCACCACCGCCAGCGTGACCAGGCCCCAGAGCGGGTGCAGCAGCCAGCGGTCCAGCGCATCGTCCACGCGCGAGGTCCGCGTCGGCATGGTCACCGCCGCACTCAGGATCTGTCGCACCTGCGCATGGTAGTTACCATCGGCAGGCGGCGTGGCGCTCGGTGCCGCCAGGCTCGCGGCCTGCGCGTCGATGCGCTCGACCAGCGCCTTGGCACCGCCGCGGCGCACCGCCACCGTTTCCACTACCGGCACCCCGAGCGCCTGTTCCAGCGCCGGCAGGTCGATGACGATGCCGCGCCGCTGCGCGGCGTCAACCATGTTCAGGGCCACGATCATCGGCCGGCCCAACTCACGCAGCTCCAGCGCAAAGCGCAGATGCAGGCGCAGGTTGGTGGCGTCCATCACGCAGACCAACACGTCTGGCGCCGGCTCGCCCGGATAGAAACCGCGGCACAGGTCGCGGGTGATCGCCTCGTCCAGGCTGGCCGGCTGCAGGCTGTAGGCGCCGGGCAGATCCAGTACCGCGAAGTCGCGTCCGGACGGCGCGCGGAAATGCCCTTCTTTACGCTCGACGGTGACGCCGGTGTAATTGGCGACCTTCTGCCGGCTGCCGGTCAGCTGATTGAACAGCGCGGTCTTGCCACTGTTGGGGTTGCCGACCAAAGCCAGGCGCAGCGGGACACTTGCCGCATTCATGCCTGTGCTCCTTCGACGCGCACCTGCACGCGCGCGGCCTCACTGCGCCGCAGGGCGAACCGCGTGTAACCGACCTGCACCAGCAACGGTTCACGTCCAACCGGCCCGGTCGCCAATACCGTCACTTCCTCGCCGGCGACAAAGCCCAGTTCGCGCAGGCGCCGGGCAATCGTGTCGTTGGGGAGGCGATCCTCCACGGAATCCACGATGGCGGCGCGATGCAAGGGCATGTCGGACAGCGTCACAAAGACGGCCTGATTGTTAGGAATGGTTCTCAATTCTAGCATCGACGCACCGCGTCATGGCTGGGGCCAGCTGTGCCGCTATCATGGTTCGCATCCCATTCATGGACGTCGATGCAATGCAGGACACCGGCTTGATCGTGGAGGACCAGGGAGCGGTCCGCACGCTGCGTCTGAACCGCCCGGCGGTGCATAACGCCTTCGACGCGACCTTGATCGGCGCTCTCACCGAAGCGTTGCAGCAGGCCGGCCAGGCGGCCCAGATCCGGGTAGTCGTGATCACCGGCGCTGGCGTCGCGTTCTCAGCGGGCGCCGACCTGAACTGGATGCGCGGCATGGCCAGCGCCAGCGAGGCCGACAACGCTGCCGATGCATTGGCACTGGCCCGGCTGATGCGCACGCTCGACGAATTACCCAAGTCGACCATCGCACGCGTCAATGGCGCGGCCTTCGGCGGCGGCGTGGGCCTGGTGGCGTGCTGCGATATCGCCATCGGCTGCACCGAGGCGCGCTTCGGTCTGACCGAGAGCAAGCTAGGCCTGCTTCCAGCGGTCATTTCACCGTATGTGATTGCAGCGATCGGCGCGCGCCAGGCGCGGCGCTGGTTCGCTACTGCCGAAATCTTCGACGCCGGCACGGCGCAGTTGCTGGGCCTGTTGCATCAACTGGTCGCCGCCGACCAACTGGATATCGCAGTGGAGCGCCAGGTCCGCTTGCTGCTGGCGGCCGCACCACTGGCGGCGGCCAGCGCCAAATCCCTGGTGCGTTCGGTGTTGCCGCCTGCCGACCGCGATGCCATCGATGCAGCCAATGCCGCGTGGATCGCGCGCCTGCGCGTCTCGCCCGAGGGCCAGGAAGGCTTGAGCGCCTTTCTCGACAAGCGCGCGCCAGCCTGGGTGCCTGAGGACATGGCATGAGCGCGTTCGTGCGCATTGTCGAAGTCGGCCCGCGCGATGGCTTGCAGAACGAAGCGCAACCGATCGCGACAGCCGACAAGATCGCCTTGATCGATCAGCTGTCGGCCACCGGCCTGCGCACCATCGAGGCAACCAGTTTCGTCAGCCCGCGCTGGGTGCCGCAACTGGCCGACGCGGCCGAGGTGTTTGCCGGCATCACGCAGGCACCGGGCATCGCCTATCCGGTGCTGGTGCCGAACCTGCAGGGCTATGTGCGGGCACGCGCAGCCGGTGCGCAGGAAGTGGCGGTATTCACTGCGGCGTCCGAAGCCTTCAATCGCACCAATACCAACGCCGGCATCGACGAATCGATCGAGCGCTTTCGCCCGGTCCTGGAACAGGCCGCGCTCGACGGTGTGCGCGTGCGCGGTTACGTCTCCACCGTGCTGGGGTGCCCGTATCAGGGCGCCGTGCCGGTGGCTGACGTGGTGGATGTCGCGCAGCGGCTGTACGCGCTGGGCTGCTACGAGATTTCGCTGGGCGACACCATCGGCGTCGGCACGCCGGTCAAGGCGCGCCAGATGTTGGCCGCAGTGGCGCAAGTCGTGCCGATGCAGGCATTGGCCGTGCATTTTCACGACACCTACGGCCAGGCGCTGGCCAACATCGCCGCCTGCCTGGAGCAAGGCGTGCGCGTGGTCGATGCGGCGGTGTCCGGCGCCGGCGGCTGCCCGTATGCCAAGGGCGCCAGCGGCAATGTGGCCAGCGAAGATGTGGTCTATCTGCTGCACGGATTAGGCATGCAAACCGGCATCGATCTGGCTGCCCTAGCCCGCACGGGCTGCTGGCTGGCGCAACTGCTCGGCCGCGAGACCGGCAGCAAGGTCGGCAAGGCGTTGGCGGCGGCTGGCTGAGGCGTTAACGCAACAGCTCGCCCACGGCCTGCTCACGCCCCCTGCCGCCAAGGCGATCGCCTGGACGCTTCGGCTAGAATTGCCGACCGCTTCGTCCACCGATCGCCGCCAGCCTCCATCGGCATCCAACGTTTCCCGGGGAACCACCGCATGCAGCCATCTTCTGTTCTTGCCATTGTCACCGGCGGCGTGTCCGGCCTGGGCCTGGCCGTGGCGCAGCGCATCGTGGCCGACGGCGGCAAGGTCGCCTTGTTCGACGTCAATGCCGACAAGGCCGAGGCAGCGCTGGCGCTGCTTGGCGCCGGCAACGCGCATTACTTCGCCACCGACGTCACCGACGAGGCGCAGGTTGCCGCCAACGTGGCGCAGGCCGCGCAGGCGCTGGGCGGGCTCAACCTTGCGGTGAACTGCGCCGGCGTCCTGGGCTCGGGCCGCGTGTTGGGCAAGGAAGCGCCGATGCCGCTGGCGACCTTCCGCACCACCGTGCTGGTCAACCTGGTCGGCAGCTTCAATGTCGCCAAGGCGGCGGCCGATGTGATGCAGCACAACGCCGCCGGCGACGATGGCGAGCGCGGGGTGATCATCAATACCGCGTCGGTGGCCGCCTATGAAGGCCAGATCGGCCAGGCGGCCTATGCCGCCAGCAAGGGTGGCGTGGTCGGCATGACCTTGCCGATGGCACGCGAACTGGCGCGCTTCGGCATCCGCGTGATGACGATCGCGCCGGGTGTGTTCTGGACCCCGATGGTGGATGGCATGCCCGAGGCCGTGCAGCAATCGCTGGCTGCGTCGATCCCGTTCCCCTCGCGCCTGGGCCAACCCGACGAATACGCCGACACCGTCGCCTTCATCCTGCGCAACCGGTATCTCAATGGCGAAGTGATTCGCCTGGACGGCGGTGTGCGGCTGGCCCCCAAGTAGCCGGGAATGGGGAATCGGGAATGGGGAATCGTAACGACGCCCTACTCTCAGTGCCCCGGCCCCGGCTTTTTCGATTCCCCATTCCCAACTCCCGATTCCCATGAAAGCCAACGACATCAAGAAAGGCAACGTCGTCGAATACAACGGCGGCATTTACCAGATCCGCGACATCGAACGCAGCTCGCCGCAGGGCCGCGGCGGCAATGTACGCTTCCGCTTCATCATGTACAGCGTGCCGGGCGGAGTGAAAACCGACGCCAGCTTCGATGCCGACGACAACCTGCCGGAAGTGGAGCTGCTGCGTCGTCTGTCCACGTTTTCGTACAAGGACGGCGAGGCCTTCGTGTTCATGGACGACGAGGACTTCACCCCGTACACGCTGGACGCGGATGTGATCGGCACCGATGCCGGCTACATCACCGACGGGCTGACCGGCATCTACGTGCAGGTGATCGACGACCAGCCGGTAGCCGTGCAGTTGCCGCAAACGGTGACGCTGGAAGTGATCGAGACCCCACCCGAGCTCAAGGGCGGCACCGCAACCAAGCGCCCCAAGCCGGCCAAGCTCGACACCGGCCTGGAAATCATGGTGCCCGAGTACATCACCAACGGTGAGCGCGTGCTGGTCAATACCACCACCGGCGAATTCGCGGGTCGCGCCGACTGATGCGCAAGCTGGTCGTTGTGCTGACGCTGGGGCTGTTGGCTGCCTGCACGGAGCAACCCGCCCCGGCGCCGACATCCGCATCCAAGCCCGCGCCGGTGGCCTGCACCGACGCCAAGGTGGACGACGAGTGGCTGCAACATCCCCCGGGCCTGTGCGGCATGCCGGAGGATGTGCGCACGCTGGTGGAGGACTACGACACCTGCGAGCACTTCGCGGGCGAGGAGCCGTACGATGCCGACCGTCGGCATGAGATCGAAGTGGCGATTGCGCAGTTCTGCACGCCGGCACCGGCGCGGCTGGCCCGGCTATTAAAGCAGTACCGCAGCGATGCGCATGTCATCGAATGGCTGCGCAAGTATTCGGTACAAGCGGATTTGAAACCAACTGGCTAAGGTATGCCGGTGTAGCCCTTCTCCCATCGGGAGAAGGTGCCCCGCAGGGGCGGATGAGGGTACGGGAGCCTCGTGCAGCTGGACCCACACGAGAGCTTCGCCCCGTACCCTCACCCCAACCCTTCTCCCGATGGGAGAGGGGCTTGTACTGCTCAGCTAACCCGGGAGTCCGGGGCGCTATTGCGCTTCCGGCGGCATGCCCATATCCGACTGCACCTTGTCGGCGGCCGCGTCGCCGCGCGCAAGCACGCGCAGTCGCGCGCGCAAGCGCTCAACATTCGCCTCGCCTTGCTCCAAGCCAATACGCACGTCGGCCGGTAATTGCTGCCGACCCAGCGCTTGTAGCTGCTTCCAACCGTCGATCAACACGCCACTCTCTTGCGCCACGCGTGCGGTCAGTTGTTGTTGCTCGTCTGCCTGGGGCACTCCGTAACCGGACGTTCCCAGCAGCGTAGCCGGGTGGCTGAGTTGCGCCTGCCGCGCGAACAACGCCTGTAGCTGGCCTCGCACAACGTCACGCCCGGCAGCACCCGGTTGCAGCAGGCGCTTGAGCGCATCGCGCGCCAGCAATTCCTGTCGCCGCAATGCAGCTTGTTCGAGCAGCAACGCAGCTGCCGTTTCGCGCAAACCGCCTTGGTCGACCCATTGCGCACGCGCATCCGGTCGCGCATCCAGCCATTGCTCCACGCTCGTCTGCGGCACCGGCATGCCGCGGCGGATCACCTCAAACATGGTCTGGTAATGCGCGGCTGCCGATTCGAAGTAATAGCCTTGGCGAATCGCCTGCGCACGATTGTCCAGCACCTGCATGTTGGCGACGCCGGCGCGTTGCAGGCGATGCCGCACACCGCGCGGTGTGATCGACGATAACCTGGCTGCGGCCAGGCGTGGCACGCCGTCGTGCAGCAGCTTGAAGGTCTCCACCGCACAGTTGTTGCCGATGAAGTAGTAGCGCCCGTCGTAGCTCCAATGCACCTGCGCCACACGGGCGAGCAGCGCGGCGATGTCGTCGGGTGTCAACTTCAACGGGACCGACGACAAGGCGCGCAGTTCGACCTTGGTGTACTCGTCGACGACCTGATTCAACGGCAGCACGAACAGCCGCGATGGATAGGAACCGGTCAGCCCGCGCCAGCTGGAAATCTGCACATCGCCAACAAACGCGCGAAACGACAGCACGCGGTGATACTGCAGATCCATGCGGCAATCCGGGCCAGGTAGACGGCCAGGCGCGCAGATCACCAGACGCAACATGCTGTGGCCCCAGCGGCTCATCGGCTGCTCGTTGCCTTCAGCAAGCAGATAATCCACTGCATACACGCGCGACGGATCCAGTTTCAGCAGCGACATCGCACCGGCATCGCCATCGGCCTGCAGGTACGGCAGCGTCGTGTCGCATGCCACCACCGCGCGTGGCGCGCCAAGCTGCTCACCGAACCAGGCAGACAGCGCCGGGCGCCGACAGTGATAGTCGACATCCAGCACGTAATGTTCGAGATTCACCGCAACAAACTCGGCGGGGCTACGCCGTTCGTAGTCGTCGGGGCTGCGATCGCTAAATTGATTTTCGCCGCGTCCGAGCCGCCATGGACGCACCTGCCAGCCAGCCAGATCGCGCAGACGCGGGTCGCGCGACAACCCGCCTTGCGGGCCACGATCGAGCACATGCGCCAGTTCGTGCACCACGGCGGCCATTGCCGCGCGCGTGGCCGGTGCATCGATATCCGCCTGCGCCGTCGCCGATTGCGCGCTCCACGCCTGCAGCAACGCGCGATCGAGCAGAACGCGCTGGCCGATCGCACGACCATGCACGTGGGCCGGTAGATCCGTGCGCCATTGCAGCTGGATCGGCTTCGTGATGCGCTCCGTCCATCCTTGCGGCAGACGTTGAGCAACTTGTTCAATCAATGCATGCGTGGCATCTATCTGCGCCGGACCAAGGCCCGACGCAGCCACTTCAACATGCAACTCGGCCTGCGCCGCAGGTGCGATCACGGTGGCCAACCACAGCCACCCGCACCAGCGGCGCAAACTCACTGGGCCAGGATGGACTGAGCCAGTTGCAGGTCGCTGGACAGCCGCGCCGCATCGTTGCGGCTACGCAGCTGCAGCAGCGCCGCTTCCAGACGCGCGCCACGGATGGCGCCATCGCTGGCGACGAAGCCGGCCGCGTCTTCGCGCGCATCGGCAACCACTTTGTCGTCGCCCGAACTGCTGCTGTCGGACGAACCGGCCGACGAGGCACCCGCCGAGGTACCGGCCAGGCTGGTTGCGAAAGCTGCCAGCGGCAGCAGCGTCAAAGCGCAAAACACGAGAGAGCGCATCATCGGCGTATCGATTCCATGTGAAGGTGGTGAGAGACTAACCGGCGCGCGTGGTGCCGGGCAGCTCGTCCATCTCGAACAGCTTGCCGGGATTCAGCAAAAGATGAGGATCGAGCACATGTTTGATGCCGCGCATCAAGGCGATTTCCGCCGCAGAGCGCGTGCTCCACAGGTACGCCTTCTTGACCAACCCAATCCCGTGTTCGGCAGAAATGCTGCCGCCGAAACGCTGCAAGGCCTGCGCCAGCAGCTTGGTGACGTGGTCGCAGGCAGCAACGAAATCGGCCTGCGTCATGGCATCGGGCTTGAGCACATTGATGTGCAGATTACCGTCGCCGATATGGCCGAACCACACCACATCGAAATGCGGATAGGCGTCATGCAACAACGCCTGCGTTTCGGCCATAAACGCCGGCATTGCCGAGATGCGCACCGAGACGTCGTTTTTATAGGGCGTGTAGCGCGCTAATGCTTCGGTAATGCCTTCGCGCAAGCGCCACAGCTGCGCAGCCTGCGCATCGCTCTGGCTGATCACGCCGTCGCTGACCCAGCCCTGCTCCATGCAGGTCTCGAACGCCGCCATCGCGGCGGCTTCCTGCACCTCGTCGCCGGCAGCGAATTCAGTGACCACGTAATAAGGGTGGACTTCCGCAAATGGCGCCTGTGCGCCATGCGCCAGCACGTGTTCCAGCGCGCGGTCGGTGAAGAATTCGAACGCTTCCAGACGCAGCTGCGCGCGGAACGCGGCAAACACCTGCATCAATACCTCGAAGGACGGCAGCGCCAGCAGCATCACGTTGCTCGGCGGCGGCGGGTCGGTCAGCCGCAGCGTCGCTTCGACCACGATGCCGAGCGTGCCTTCGGAACCGATCATCAGATGGCGGAAGTCGTAGCCGCTGGAATTTTTCACCAACGCGTTATTGAGCTCGAGCACTTCGCCGGCGCCGGTGACCACTTTCAAGCCGGCCACCCATTCGCGCGTATTGCCGTAGCGGATCACCCGGATGCCGCCGGCATTGGTGGCGATATTGCCGCCGATCGAACACGAACCGCGCGCAGCGAAATCCACCGGATAGATCAAGCCATGTTCGCGCGCGGCATTGTGCACCGCTTCCAGCGGCATGCCGGCCTGCACGGTGAGCGTGCGGTCCACCGCGTTGAACTCCAGCGGCTTGTTCAAGCGCTCCAGGCTCAGTACCAGCTCGCCGTTGGCCGCCACCGCGCCGCCGGACAGCCCGGTGCGCCCGCCCGACGGCACCACTGCCACACCTTGCGCATTTGCCCAGCGCACCACCGCTTGCACGTCGTTCACCGAGCCGGGCAAAGCGATCGCGAGCGGGTTGGGCGTCCAGCGCCGCGTCCAGTCGCGGCCGTAATGCTCCAGGTCGGCCGGCTCGGTCTTCAAACGCAACGCGGGCACGGCCTGTTGCAACGAAAGGATGCGGGGATCGGTCATGGCACGCGGCGCTGCGATAGGAACCGCACAGCCTGCCAGTGTGCGCCAGCCTCGTCCAGCTGCGTTGCGTGGCCCCGACGCCGCGTTGGATTCAGCTGAAACCGTTGCGCTGCAAGGGCTTTGCGTGCGCAAACACTGCGTTGCGGCCGCCAAATCCGGCACCCCATCTGGCATAGTTGCCGACCCGATTGCTGCAATACGCCCCCTCATGTCGCCGAAGAGAACCTCGTTTCCCAAGCAGGACATCCGCGTCCTGTTGCTGGAAGGCATCAGCCAGACCGCCGTGGATGTGCTGCGCGCCGCCGGTTATTCGCAGATCGAACTGCACGCCAAGTCGTTGCCGGAAGACGAGCTTAAGACGCGCATCGCCGAGGCGCACATCGTCGGCATCCGCTCGCGCACGCAATTGAGTGCCGAGGTGCTGGCGCATGCCAAGCGCTTGATCGCCATTGGCTGCTTCTGCATCGGCACCAATCAGGTCGATCTGGACGCGGCCGAGCTGGCCGGCATTCCGGTCTTCAACGCGCCCTACTCCAATACCCGCAGCGTGGCCGAACTGGTCATCGCCGAGGCAATCTTGCTGTTGCGCGGCATTCCGCAGAAAAACGCCGAATGCCATCGCGGCGGCTGGTCCAAGTCGGCCGCTGGCAGCCACGAAACGCGTGGCAAGGTGCTGGGCATCGTCGGTTACGGACACATCGGCACGCAGGTCGGCGTGCTGGCCGAATCCTTGGGCATGCAGGTGATCTTCCACGACATCGAAACCAAACTGTCGCTGGGCAACGCGCGCGCGGCGATCGATCTGAACGACCTGCTGGCGCGCTCGGACGTGGTGACCTTGCACGTGCCGGAGACGCCGTCCACCAAGGACATGATCGGCGCCGCAGAAATTGCCCGCATGAAGCATGGCGCGCATCTGATCAACGCCTCGCGCGGCACCGTCATCGACATCGACGCGCTGGATGCGGCGCTGACCTCCGGCCAGATCGGCGGCGCGGCAGTGGACGTGTTCCCGATCGAGCCCAAGGGCAATGGCGATGCGTTCGAGTCCCCGTTGATTGCGCACGACAACGTGATCCTGACCCCGCACGTGGGCGGCAGCACGCTGGAAGCGCAGGACAACATCGGTGTCGAAGTGGCCGCCAAACTGGTGCGCTACAGCGACAATGGCAGCACCTTGTCGGCGGTGAATTTCCCCGAGGTCACCCTGCCCGAACATCCCGACAGCCTGCGCTTGCTGCATATCCATCGCAACGTGCCGGGCGTGCTGTCCAAGATCAACGAACTGTTCTCGCGCCATAACGTCAACATCGACGGCCAGTTCCTGCGCACCGACGCCAAGGTGGGCTACGTGGTGATCGATGTCAGCGCCAGCGAGGCGCAGGCCACCGCGCTGAAGGAAGGATTGGCGTTGATCGAAGGGACGTTGCGGACGCGGATTTTGTATTGATTCGATTTCTTCTCCCAGCGGGAGAAGGTGGCCCGAACGGCCGGATGAGGGGCGCCGCGAGCGGCTTCAGAAGTCGGCCGTGGCGAACGCGTCGCTACGCGCCAGCAAGGGTGAATCGCAAACTGACAGCCGCTGCCTCACCGTACCCTCACCCCAACCCCTCTCCCGACGGGAGAGGGGCTTTCAGCAACGCACTATCAATTCCTCTAGCTCCTCATAACTCCTCAAGGCGTTCCAAGGTCATGGCAACCACTTGCCGAGGCAGCAGCGTGGCCGGGGATTGGCGGAGAGCGGCACGGGGATGTGCCGCGGCGGCGAGTCAGACAGGATGTCTGACCGAGCCGAGGAGCCGATCCCCGGCCGTGCTGCTGCCGCCCACCGAAGCCAGTAAGCGAAACAGGCAGTGCTAGGCCGCGCCTGGGTCCGCACATTCGCCCCAACCCCCGCTCTGCCCCCGGCCCAAGTTTTCGGCACGAGCGCTCCAAGGCGCGCAGGCAGCGTTTCATCGCCCCGGCGGAGAGGCTTTAGCAAGCTGCTTAACTCGCGCGCGCAACCCATTTCTCCGCCATGCGCCGCATCGATGGATCCAGCTCGGGCTCGGCAAGCAGCTCGACGATCGGCCGCCAGGCCAACGCCAGCGACTCTTCGCTGACTTCGAACGCCTCGTCAGCCCCAGCCACCACCACATAGCGCGCGTCGTAATGCCAGTGCCCGGCTACCTCGCCCCTGGCTGGAATCCAGTGCCGGTCCAGGTCGAAGATTGCCGTCTCGGCCAGGCGCAGCCCGCTCAAGCCAGACTCCTCCTGCGCCTCGCGCAAAGCGACCTGCGCCAGATCGCGGTCGCCGTCGGCGTGTCCGCCCAGCTGCAGCCAACGCTGCAGCTTGCGGTGATGGGTCAGCAACGTGCGCGTGCCATCGGCGCTGACCACCCACGCAGAACCGGTGAAATGACCTTCGACACGCTCGCGCACGAATGGATTACTGGCATCGTCCAGCAGTTGCGCGAATTGCCCGGCCAGCTCGGCTTGGTCCGGCCAGCGTGCGCGGTAGGCAGCCAATTGCTGTTGCAGCGTCGCATCCACCATCTGTCGTTCTCGGTCGCCCGTTGCGGGCCAGGCGACCATTATCGTCGTTCATGCTGCGTACGTGCTTGTCGTGAGCGTGTAGCTTTGGCAAGGTAGGCCGCTTGCCTGTCCCACCGGGATGCGGCGCACCACCTTCGTCCGGGCGCCTGCGCCTTAGCTTTGCCACTTAGGGATGTACCGAATGCTGAAGTCTTTGTTGAGGGTCAAACCGATCGAACCCGCCGGACGTGTCGATGCGGGCGAACCGGTCGAAGGCAGCCTGCAAGGCGAAGCCACCCTGCAACGCACCCTCACCGCCAAGCACCTGATCATGCTCGGCATCGGCGCGGTGATCGGCGCCGGCATCTTCGTGCTGACCGGCCAGGCCGCTGCCAACCACGCAGGACCGGCGGTGATGCTGTCGTTCGTGTTTGCCGGCATCGCCTGCGCGTTCGCCGGCCTGTGCTACGCAGAGTTCGCGGCGATGATGCCGGTGTCCGGCAGCGCCTATTCGTACTCATACGCCACGCTCGGCGAGGGAATCGCCTGGTTCATCGGCTGGTGCCTGGTGCTGGAATACCTGTTCGCCGGCTCCAGCGTCGCCGTCGGCTGGTCCGCCTACCTGATCAGCTTTTTGACCGGCACGCTCGGATTGCCGTTCCCGGCAGAACTTGCCGGTGCGCCATTGGCCTGGGACGGCCACAACTTCGTCAGTTCCGGCAACCTCATCAACCTGCCGGCCGTGCTGATCGTGGCTGCGGTAAGCATGCTCTGCTACGTCGGCGTCACCCAGTCGGCGTTCGCCAATGCCATCGTGGTGGCGATCAAGGTGGTGGTGATCTGCCTGTTCGTCGGCTTCGGCATTTCGTATATCGACCCGGCCAACTGGCACCCCTTCATCCCGGAAAACACCGGGCCGGGCAAGTTCGGCTGGGACGGGGTATTCCGTGCGGCGTCCATCGTGTTCTTCTCCTATATCGGCTTCGACGCGGTCTCTACCTCCGCCGGCGAGACCAAGGATCCGCAGAAGAACATGCCGATCGGCATCCTGGTGTCGCTGGCGGTCTGCACCGTCATCTACATCATCGTCTGCGCGGTATTGACCGGATTGCTGCCCTATACCCAGCTCGGCACCGCCAAGCCGGTGGCCACCGCACTGGAAGCGCATCCGCAACTGACCTGGCTCAAGACCGCGGTGGAAATCGGTGCGATCGCCGGGCTGTCCTCGGTGGTGCTGGTGATGCTGATGGCGCAGCCGCGCATCTTCTACACCATGGCCAAGGACGGGTTGATGCCCAGACTGTTCGGCAAGGTGCATCCGAAGTTCCACACGCCCTATGTCGGCACGATCTTCGTCGGAGTGGTCGCGGCGCTACTGGCCGGGTTGGTCCCGCTCAGCGTGTTGGGCGAACTGGTGTCGATGGGCACCCTGCTCGCCTTCGCCACCGTGTGCGCCGGCGTGATGGTATTGCGCTTCACCAAGCCCGGGCTGGAGCGCCCGTTCCGGGTGCCGCTGGCGATGGTGATCTGCCCGCTGGGTGCGCTGGCCTGCCTGTTCCTGTTCTTCCAGGCCTTCCAGGAGCACTGGAAAGTGTTCGTGGGCTGGACCGTAATCGGTCTGTTTATCTATTTCGGTTACGGCATTCGCCATAGCCGTCTGGCCCGTAAGGTGTAACTGCGAGTCCCTCGCCCGCATCTCCACATGCGGGGATTTGGTAACGCGAACCCCTCGCACACGCCCGCACCGCCATGTGCAGGGATTCAACAGGAACCGCTGCATGTTCAAGCAACTCTGGGCTACCAAACACCCGCACGCCAGCCATGAGGCGGCCGACGGGCTCGGCCTGCAACGCGCGCTCGGGCCGTGGGGGCTGACCGCCCTGGGCATTGGCGCGGTGATCGGCGGCGGCATCTTCGTCATCACCGGGCAGGCAGCGGCCGACCATGCCGGCCCGGCGATCATGCTGTCGTTCGTGCTGGCAGCGGTGTGCTGCGCGTTCTGCGCGATGGCCTACGCCGAATTCGCCGCGATGGTGCCGGTGTCCGGCAGCGCCTACACCTATACCTACGCCACCTTCGGCGAGCTGGCGGCCTGGTTCATCGGCTGGATGCTGGTGCTGGAATACGGCGTCTCGGCCTCGGCGGTAGCGGTCAGCTGGACCGGGTATTTCCTCAGCCTGCTGGAACATTTCGACATCCATCTGCCGGCCGCGCTGGTCAGCGCGCCACTGGACGGCAAGCTGCAGCGCACCGGTGCGATCGCCAACCTGCCTGCCGCCGGCATCGTGCTGCTGCTGACCTGGTTGTGCTACGTGGGCATCCGCAAGTCGTCGGCGATGAACATGGCCATGGTGATCCTCAAGACCGGGCTGATCCTGTTGGTGATCGGGGTGGGCTGGAAGTACGTGGACACCGCCAACTGGCACCCGTTCATCCCGGCCAATGAAGGCCCGGGCAAATACGGCATGGAAGGCGTGCTGCGTGGCGCGGCGATGGTGTTCTTCGCCTACATCGGCTTCGAGGCGGTGTCGGTGGCGGCGCAGGAATCGCACCGCCCGCAACGCGATCTGCCGATCGGCATGATCCTGTCGCTGGTCATCTGCACCGTGCTCTACATCGCGATGGCCGCGGTGATGACCGGGCTGGTGCCGTACACCTTGCTGGGTACCGACGAGCCGGTGGTGACCGCGGTGGCGGCGCATCCGCAGCTGGCCTGGTTGCGGGTGATCGTGGAAGTGGGTGCGTTGATCGGGCTGTCGTCGGTGGTGCTGGTGATGATCATCGGGCAGCCGCGCATCTTCATGATCATTGCGCGCGATGGCTTGCTGCCGTCGATCTTCACCCGCATCCATCCCAAGTACCGCACCCCGCACGTCAATACCGTGATCACCGGTGTCGGCATTGCCTTGCTCGCAGCGGTGTTCCCGCTGGATGTGCTGGGCGAGTTGACCTCGATGGGCACGCTGATCGCGTTCGCGGCGGTGTGCGCGGGCGTGTTGATCCTGCGCCGCACCCACCCGGAACTGCCGCGCCCGTTCCGCATGCCGGTAGCCTGGCTGATCTGCAGCGCCGGCGTATTGAGCTGCCTGGCCCTGCTGTCGGCGATGACGCTGCACAACTGGATGCTGATGGGGGTATGGACGCTGGTCGGGCTGGTGGTCTATTTCGGCTACGGCTATCGCCACAGCCGTTTGCGCGACGGCCGCTGATCACCCGCGCGAGCCAGCAGCCACTGACAAAACGACCGCCCGCCGGTTTATGGCAGAGCGGGTGACAGGTCTTCCGCTGCTGAGGCGGCTGATCTGTGACTTGGTCGCAGGGCCCTGATCTGATCTGCAGCTTGGCTGCAGGGTCCTGATCTGATCTGCGGCTTGGCTGCAGGGTCCTGATCTGATCTGCGGCTTGGCTGCAGGGCCCTGATCTGATCTGCGGCTTGGCTGCAGGGCCCTGATCTGATCTGCGGCTTGGCTGCAGGGCCCTGATCTGATCTGCGGCTTGGCTGCAGGGCCCTGATCTGATCTGCAGCTTGGCTGCAGGGTCCTGATCTGATCTGCGGCTTGGCTGCAGGGCCCTGATCTGATCTGCGGCTTGGCTGCAGGGCCCTGATCTGATCTGCGGCTTGGCTGCAGGGCCCTTGCCCGCCCACCATCGCGGGACACGCCGTGAATCCGTCCATGGAGGCTCTTACGCGGCATCCATGCCGCGTAAGGTCCCGCGATGGTGGGCGGGCAAGGGCCCGTCGAGATGGTCGGTGTGCCTAAATTAAGAGCAAGACATGACGTGTGCTGGTCGGGTCGTTGTGCGTCGACCAACTTCTCACCACCTTCCCATCGCAAGCCGAGCAACAGACAGGCTTTTTAACGCGCACCCTGAAAACGTCCCGCCTGCCACCGCAGGCCGAGCAACATGCTTTCAAGAAAGCCGCCGACCAACTGTCTGGTGCGGTGCCCTCGCCGGTTGCGGGACCGTGTGGCGGCATGGATGCCGCCACCGAGCCTCCAGGGACGGATTCACGGCGTGTCCCGCAAGCGGTGAGGGCATCGCGCCCTCGACCGACCAAGCGTTTCAACTGGGCCTCTGACTGCATCCGACAAGAGGCGGCTGACAACAACCATTGCGTTCACTGCCTGACGCGCGCTCCTTATATTCTGTCAGCCAATCGCGACCCGGGCGTAGCAGCAACAAACCCTGCTGCGCTGCACCTGGCCGTAATCGAGTGGCGCAGTAGAATAGGTCCATGAATGCGACCACTGCCCCCCTGCCCTATAGCGCCGCGCGTCTGCACGAGCTGGCGCAGTTGTTGATCGGCAACATCCGCGAGCTGGCCCAGGCCGGCTGGACGCCCGCCACCAGCAGCAATTTTTCCCATCGCCTGGACGAACAGCACGCCGCGATCACCGTCTCCGGCCGCGACAAGGGCCGCCTGGTCGAAGAAGACATCATGGTGGTGGATTTCGATGGCCTGGCCGTCGGCCGTCCGTTGCGCCCGTCTGCCGAAACCCTGCTGCACACCCAGCTGTACCGCCGGTTTCCGGAGATCGGCTGCGTGCTGCACACGCATTCGCCGGTGCAGACCATCGCCTCGCGGCTGTACGCCGGCAACGGCGTGATCCGGCTGGAGGGCTACGAGCTGTTGAAAGCCTTCGAAGGGAACACCACCCATGAAACTGCGGTGGACGTGCCAGTGTTCGCCAATACCCAGGACATGCAGGTGCTGGCCGCGCAGGTCGAAGCCTTGCTGGACAAACAGAACCTGTGGGGGTATCTCATCGAAGGACACGGCCTATATGCCTGGGGCCGCAACATGGCCGAGGCGCGCCGTCACCTGGAGGCATTCGAGTTCCTGCTGCATTGCGAACTCGAGCTGCTGAAACTGCGCGGCACGCGCTGAGTCCTCGCCACCTCCCCTTCCCTTGTGAGCCAGATCGCCATGAGCCGACTTCGCATCTACAACGATTCCGACCCCAACCTGGCGCAGTTCGATAGCCGCGACGGCGAGCAGATCGCCGCCGAACTGAGCAAGATCGGCGTGACCTTCGAGCGCTGGCAGGCCAATCAGCCGATCGAGCCGGGCGCCACACCCGAACAGGTCATGGCCGCCTATCGCGAGGATATCGAGCGGCTGAGCGCCGAGCGCGGCTTGAAGACCGTGGATGTGGTCAGCATCGCGCCGGACAATCCCAAGCGCGAAGAAATGCGCGCCAAATTTCTGGACGAGCACTTCCACAAGGAAGACGAAGTGCGCTTCTTCGTGGCCGGCTCAGGCCAGTTCACACTGCACGTGGACGACAAGGTCTACGAGATCGAATGCGTGAAGGACGACCTGATCGCCGTGCCCGACAGCACCCTGCACTGGTTCGACATGGGGCCGGAGCCGCACTTCGTGGCAATCCGCTTCTTCACCGAGCCCGATGGCTGGGTCGGCCACTTCACCGGTACCGAAATCGCCCAACAATTCCCCCGCTACGCCCCCGAGAAACCTCACAAGGCCAGCTGACGATGACACGACCGCAAGCGATCCTCACCGATATCGAAGGCACTACCAGCAGCATCTCGTTCGTCAAGGACGTGTTGTTTCCGTATGCGCGCCGCGCCATGCCGGCCTATGTGCAAGAGCACGGCAGCCACCCACAGGTGCGCCACTGGCTCAACCAGGTGGCCGACGAAATCGGCGAGGACGTGCCTGACGAGGTCCTGATCAGCACGCTGCAGACCTGGATCGACGAGGACCGCAAGCACACCGCGCTCAAGGCCTTGCAGGGGCTGATCTGGGGCGATGGCTACAAGACCGCCGACTTCACTGCGCATATCTATGCCGATGCGGCGATCCAGCTGCAGGCCTGGCATGCGGCCGGCATTCCGCTGTATGTGTATTCGTCCGGCTCGGTACCAGCGCAGAAGCTGTTCTTCGCGCATAGCGATGCGGGCGACCTGAGCGGGCTGGTCAGCGACTGGTTCGATACCGAAGTAGGCCCCAAGCGCGAGACCGCCAGCTATCGGCGTATTGCCGAACGCATCGGGGTGCCGCCTGGCGAGATCCTGTTTCTGTCGGACGTGATCGAAGAGCTCGATGCCGCCAAACGCGCCGGCATGCGCACCGCGTTGCTGGACCGTCTGGAGGACTACCCCACCCCGCGCTCGGCCGAGGATGTCGGTAGCCATCAGCGTGTGGAGAGTTTTACCCAGCTGGTGCTGTAAGCGCGCTCGACAAACCGGCTGGGCGCATTGGCATGTGAGTGCAGTCGGTGTTCGGTGCGGCATGTAGCGCGCGCATGTGGTACGGGCCTTGAGCGCGTCGTCCGGGACGTCCGCCGGCTTGATTTTGTTAGCCGGTTATGCCGGCGGATGATGCCGATGAAGTATCGGCGACGCATGCACTCAGAGCGGCTAACAAAACTGTCAGGTGGGCGCGGAGGGCGTGGAGGAACCGGAGTGTACAAGTGGTACATGCCGATTCCGAGCACCGCTCGCGCCCGCCTGGCGGCTGCGCAGTAGTTTGCCAGCCACTCTTCAAGGCGCGCTCTACAAAACGTGTTCCGCAAGACCTGTTCTTCAACAGATGCATGAAATGGATCGGTGGACGTCGTGCAACGTCGCGGTCTGCGTTGCGATCACTGCGCCCAGGCGCTCCACCCGTTTCTCTCAGACCTCGGCGTTTTTCATGTCGCTGCATTTCACCATCGGACCGAATGCCTTGCTGCGGCGCCTGTCGCTGTTGATCGTCATCGTGACCTTGATGGCCGGCTGCCATCCCGATGCCGGTGCCGCGTTGCCGAGCCAGTCTGCGACGAGCCAGGCTGCGGCAACCCAGGACGAGGTCGATGCAGTCGACCAGGCCGCACTCGCGCAGGCATTGAAAGCGCTGCAGCCGCAGCGCCCCGGCATCACCGATCTGTATGTGGTCGGCTTCGCCGGCGATGCCAGCGACGACGTGTTCCGCAACGAGACGCTGTACCTCAAGCAGCTGTTCGAACAGCGCTTCGATGCGCGAGGACGTGTGGTCACGCTGGTCAACAACCCGGACAATCTGGGCGAGCAGCCATACGCACCGCTGGCAACCTACGACAACCTCTACGACACGCTTGCCGCAGTCGGCAAGCGCATGGATCGCAAGGAAGACGCGCTGCTGCTGTTCGTCACCACCCATGGTACCGAAGACCACGCGCTGTACGTGCAGGTGGACGAGAACGAAGAAGATTTCATCAGCCCGCAGGACTTGCGCAAGGCGCTGGACGATGCCGGCATCGGCAATCGCATCATCGTGCTGTCGGCCTGCTACTCGGGCGGCTTCATTCCGGCGCTGCGCTCGCCGGACACGCTGATCCTCACCGCCGCGCGCGCCGATCGTCCATCGTTCGGTTGTGGCAATACCTCCAACGCGACCTACTTCGGCCAGGCCTGGCTGATCGATGCGATGAACCAGCGCGACGACCCGTTGGCTGCGTTCGATATGGCCAAGGCCGCCATCACTGCGCGCGAGAAACAGGACGGCGAATTGCCCTCGTTGCCGCAGCAGTCGCTCGGCAGACGCATCGCGCCGGTGCTGGCACGCTGGCGTGCAGGGCTGCACGCAGGGCCGGCGGTTGCCTATCCGTATCCGCCGCTGGAGGTTGCGCCGGACGCCGAGCAGGAAAGCGATCCGAAGGCCGACTCCGAGGCTGAGTCAGCGGACAGCCCGAGGCAAACCAAGCTGCCGACGACCTCCACCACTGCGCGCAAACCGTCGCCTGCACCTGCGCCGTCGACACCCTGACAGCTGCAACGCGCTGAGACTAATTCTCATTTCGTCAGCGCGCGCGCGGCCTCGCTACACTCGCGCAGCCAGCCAGCTCACGCCAGCCAGCCTCGATCCCCGCCAGCGCGCCATCGCCTGCCAGCCCGGATCACAGAACGCCTCCCTTGTGGAGGCGTTTGTGTGTCTGGCGACAGGGTTGATGCGTCGCATCCAACGCAAACGTTTCGACCAATAAATGCCGTAGGAGCGCATTTATGCGCGATGGGCTCCACACCAAGAACCCACGCACGACGCACGCCTTTCCATCAAGGATCCGCACGCTGCAAGCGATACACAATGTCTGTGCTGTACTCACCAGTCGGCAACGCAGCGCGCACTTCAACGGTGTGCTCGCCAACCTCCAGCGTGGTCGGCAACGCGCCACGCCATAGATGCGTGGACGGTGTGGCCTCCGGCGAGCGGTCGTAGCCGCGCAATTGCTCGGCCGCATCGTCGCGCACGTTCTCGGCCAGCAAGCGCGGGTCGGCACGCTCCACCCGCTTCATCGGCTGCCATGCGCCATTGTCGATACGCATCTGAACAACGGTATCGTCCTGCCCCATGAACACATTGGCGTAGATGCCCCACGCCGCATATGCGCCCTGGCGCAGCACCTTGGGCGCATGCAACAGCAGTTGCGCGTCATCGGCCAAGCGCGCGGCGTGATACGCCAGTGCGTAGTCGCCGCTGGGCGCCACCTGCAGCACCGCATAACCGTTCGGCGTGCCGTCGCTCATCGTGGCGGTGGGAATGCCGTCGCCGTCCTTGGCGCCCGACCAGAACGCACCGCAGGCCGCGCCCACGTTGTATTCGTGCAACGGGCGGGCGCCCTGCCACCCTTCGTCGGCGCCGTGATCGACCTGCCGCTGGGTATGGCTGTGCCCGCTGAGCACCAGTACATGCGGAAACTCCTTCAACAGCGCAAACAAGCGACTGCGATCGGCATGCCGGAAGGTTTCCTGTCCTGGGGCTGCATCGAACAATGGAATATGCATGCCCAGCACCAGCAGGCGCTCGCGCGGCAACTGCGCCAGATAGGCTTGCAGAAACACGAATTGATCCTCGCGCAGTCCGCCGACATACGCCGGCCTAGCGCCGGGCGTATAGATCACATCGTCCAGAAACACGAAGCTGGCGTTGGCCTCTTCCACCGCATAGGTGTCCGGGCCGTAGACCGCACGCCAGCTATCCAGCGAATGCGCATCGTCGCCAGCATCGACGTTGAGATCGTGATTGCCCGGCACATGGAACCATGGCACGCCCAACTGCGTGGTGACCTTGTTCAAGGCCGGATACAGGCTCAGATCGTCGCTGACGATATCGCCCAGCGTGGTGCCGAGCCGGGCCGAGGTCTTGCCGACGATCGGCGCCACGATGTCGCGCTGGTAGTAACCCACGTCAACGAGGCTGGCGGTCTGGCTGTCGGCGAACACCAGCATCTGAAAGCCGTCGGCGGCAGCACTTGCGCGCGGGGTCAGTGCGAAATCCCAGTTGCGCGTATTGCGCCCGGTGGCGGCGATGCCTGGGTACTTGCGCCTGGCCGACCCCTTGGGCGCGTAGTGACGCCAGAAACCCGGTAGTCCGTCGGCGGTTGGTACAAAGCTGCGGTCGCCCGGCTTGATCACGAACACCGTCTGCCCGTCGCGCACCGGCAAGCGGTAACGGCCTTGCGCATCGGTACGCACCAGCTGCTCGCCGTTGGAAACTGTCACACCGGCGATGCCCGGGTCATCCGCGCTGCGTCCGGCCCGCCCGTCGCGCGCTTCGTAGACGATGCCGTCGACAACCGCATCGCGCGCGTATGCGCTTCCCGCGAGCAATCCCAGGGCCAACAGAGCGATACGAAGCTGCATGCGTTTTCCCGCGAAAAGATCAGCGGAAATTGTACCTGTGGTGGCGAGGCGCACGGCGCGGGTTTGAAGGCCGAAAGACATACGACACATCCCCGTAGGAGCGCGCTTGGGCGCGATGGGGCGTTATCGATAACGCCTCATCGCGCCCAAGGGCGCTCCTACGACGCCACGTTATTTGTGCCGCGACTCCAGCAACGCCACCGCATCGCCCAGGCCCAGGCCGCGCGCGCGCAACAGCACGATCAGGTGATACAGCAGATCGGCCGATTCGCCCAGCAACTCGGCATCGCCCTGCACCACGCCGGCCAGTGCGGTTTCCACGCCCTCCTCGCCCACCTTTTGCGCGATACGGCGGATGCCCTGCTCGAACAGTTTGGTGGTGTAGCTGCCGTGCGGGCGCTCTTTTTCGCGCGTGGCGATCAAGGCATCCAGACTGCCGAGGAACTGGCCTGGCGCGCTCGGGAAGCAACTGGTGCGACCAAGATGGCAGGTTGGCCCATGCGGGCGGGCCTGCACCAGCAGCGTGTCGGCATCGCAATCGGTCTGGATCGACACCACGCGCAACACATTGCCCGAGCTCTCGCCCTTGGTCCACAAACGCTGCTTGCTGCGGCTGAAGAAGGTGACTTCGCCACGTTGCTGGGTGACCGCAAGCGCTTCGGCATTCATGTAGCCCAGCATCAGCACGCGCAGGTTGTCGGCGTCCTGCACGACCACCGGCAGCAAGCCGCCGCCCTTGCTCCAGTCCAGCGCGGCGAGCGCGTCGCCCGCTGCCGTCTCGTTGTCGTTACTGCCCATCACGTACCTCGATCTGTTGCGCGCGCAGGAATTGCTTGAGTTCCGGGATCGGAATCGCGCCGCTATGAAACACGCTGGCGGCCAATGCGCCATCGACATCGGCCTGGTCGAACACGTCGGCGAAGTGCTGCATCTCACCGGCACCGCCCGAGGCGATCAACGGCACGTGGCACAGCGCACGCACCTGACGCAACTGCGCGATGTCGTAGCCGCGCCGCACCCCATCGTTGTCCATGCAGTTGAGCACGATCTCGCCGGCGCCCAGACGCTGCGCTTCGGCGACCCACTCCAGCGTGCGCATCGGCAGGGCCTGGGTCTTGCTCGGATCGCCGGTGTAGCGGCGCACGCGCCACTGCCCATCGTCCTCGCGGATCGAGTCGACACCGACCACCACGCATTGCACGCCGAAGGCATCGGCCAGCTCGGAGATCAGCTGCGGCCTGCCGAGTGCCGGCGAGTTGATCGAAATCTTGTCGGCACCGGCATGCAGTACCGCGCGCGCGGTGTCCACATCGCGAATACCACCGGCCACGCAGAACGGGATATCGATCAGCCGCGCCACCCGCTCGACCCAGGTGTAATCGACCGAGCGTCCTTCCGGGCTGGCGCCGATGTCGTAGAACACCAGTTCGTCGGCACCTTGCGCGCGATAACGCAATGCCAGCTCGACGATGTCGCCCATGTCGATGTGGTCGCGGAACTTGACGCCCTTGACCACGCGCCCGTCGCGCACGTCCAGGCAGGGAATGATGCGGCGGCTCAGCATGCCAGTGCCTCCTTCAAGGCCAGATGCCCTTCCAGCAAGGCCTTGCCGAGCACGATGCCGGCGCAGCCTGCGGCCTTGGCGGCAGCCACATCGGCCAGATTGCGCGCGCCGCCGGAAACCTGCACCTGCAGTTGCGGCGCCAGCGTGCGCAGGTGTGCGTACAAGTCCATGTTCGGGCCGGACAGCATGCCGTCGCGGGCAATGTCGGTACACAACAGATGCTGCAGGCCGGCCTGCGCGTAACGCACGGCCAGCTGATCCAGCGTGGCCTCGGCCGCTTCGGTCCAGCCATGCACTGGCAATTGCCAGACGCCGTGGGCGTCCTGGCGCGTGTCCAGCGCGATGGTCAGCCGGTCGGCACCGAATTCCTGCAGCCAGCCGATGACGGTGTCGGCCTCGCGCACCGCCAACGAACCGATCACCACGCGCGCGGCGCCGGCATCGAGGATGCGCGCCACGTCCTGGCGTGAGCGCACGCCGCCGCCGGTCTGCACCTGCAGGCCAGTCTGACGCACGATCTCGCCGAGTGTCGCGGCCAAGGTGTAGCCGCCCGCCTTCGCCGCATCCAGATCGACCAGATGCATCCACTGCGCGCCAGTATCGGCAAACGCCTGCGCGCGCGGCAGTACATCGTCGCCGTACTGGGTTTCGCGCGCGTAATCGCCTTGCAGCAAACGCACCACGCGGCCATTGCGGATATCCAGCGCCGGGTAAACGGTGAAACTCATGGGAAGCTCATCTCAAGAAAATTGCGCAGGATGCGTGCACCGGTCTCGGCCGAACGCTCGGGGTGGAACTGCGCGCCGCAACGCAGGCCTTGCTGCACCACTGCGGTAAACAAGCCACCGTGATCGCAGGCGGCTACTGTGTCGGCCGTCACCGGTGCGGCGTAACCATGTACGAAGTAGGCGCTTGCACGCTCCGGCAGACCGGCCAGCAACGCGGATTCGCGCATCGGCACCAGCTGATTCCAGCCCATATGCGGCACGCGAATGCCGAGCGCAGGCGTCATGTGGCGCACGATGCCCGGCAACAGCCCGAGGCAATCGACATCGCCTTCTTCGGAATGTTCGAACAGCAATTGCATCCCCAAGCAGATGCCGATCAGCGGCACCTGCAGTTGTCGCAACGGTTCGATCAAGCCCTGCGCGCGCAGGCGCGACATCGCCTCGGGTGCGGCGCCGACGCCGGGCAGGATGACGCGCTGCGCGCCCTGCAGCCCTTCGGCATCACGTACCACGCGCGCTTCCACACCCAGCCGCTCCAACGCATAGCGCACCGAGCCCAGATTGGCGCCGCCGGCATCGATCAGCGCAAGGTCGGTCATAGCGCACCCTTGGTCGATGGCAGCGCGGTACCTTGGCGACGGATCGCCTGACGCAGCGCACGCGCCAGGGCCTTGAAGCAGGCTTCGACCTTGTGGTGATCGTTCTCGCCGCGCACGCTCAGGTGCAGATTCAAACCAGACGCATCGCAGATCGAGCGGAAAAAATGCGGCACCAGTTCGGTGGGCATGTCGCCCACGCGCTCGCGCTTGAACTCGCCTTCGAACACGAAGTACGGCCGGCCGCTGAAATCCAGCGCAGCACTGGCGATGGTTTCGTCCATCGGCAGCGTGAAGCCATGTTGCGCGGTGCCGCCGGCAACACGCCATGGGCTGTCTTCAGGATCGAAGCCGTAACGGCCAATGCCGCGCTTGTCGCCCAGCGCTTCGCGCAAGGCCTGGCCCAGCGCAAGACCGGTGTCCTCGATGGTGTGGTGCTCGTCGATGTGCAGATCGCCTTCGGCGCGGATGTCCAGCGCAAAGCCGCCGTGTTTGCCGATCTGTTCCAGCATGTGATCGAAGAACGGCAGGCCGGTGGCGGTGTGCGGTTCGGCCACGCGATCCAGATCCAGCTCGACGCGGATCCTGGTTTCCTTGGTGTTGCGCTGGACGACCGCGCGCCTTGGTGCATCCGCGAGCTCGTGCGCAATACCGGGCCAGTCCCACTCGCCTCCGAACTCGTCGGTACGCAGCTGGAAGCCACGGATATTGAGGTTCTGCGCGAACTGGATGTCGGTGATGCGGTCGCCCACCATCGCCGAGCGTGCCCAGTCGATATTGCGATCCTGCAGATACGGCACCATCAGGCCGACGCCGGGCTTGCGCGTGGGCGCGTTGTCGGCGGGCCAGCTGCAGTCGATCAACACTTCGCGGAACACGATGCCCTGGCTGGCGAAGATCTGCAGCATCAGGTTGTTGGGGCCGTCGAAGGACGCACGCGGATAGCTCTCGCTGCCCAGGCCGTCCTGATTGCTGACGATGACGAACTGGTAGCCGGCATCGCGCAGCTTGAGCATCGCCGGAATCACGTTGTCGACCAAGCGCAGTTTTTCGTAGGCGTCGATCTGGTAATCGGCCGGCTCGGTGATCAGCGTGCCATCGCGGTCGACGAAAAGAATCGGGGTCATGCGGCGGCCTCCTGCTTGCGTTGCAGCGCGCTCAGCACGCGCGCGTTCTGTTCGGGCGTGCCCAGGGTGATGCGCAGCGCGTCGGACAGCTGCGCAACCGCGCGTTGGTCGCGCACCACCACGCCAGCCTCCAGCAGCGCCTGGAATGCGGCTTCGGCATCGTCGAAACGCACCAGCAGAAAGTTGCCCTGCGAGGGATACACCTGACGCACGCCGGCCAGCTGCTCAAGCGCGGTGTGCACGCGTGTGCGCTCGTTGCGCACCTCGGCGATGCGCCGGCGCGTGACCTCCAGCGCCGGCGCCGACAAGGCCTGCTCGGCCATCGCCGCGCACGGGGTCGGCACCGGATACGGCGCCTGGCAGCGCCGCAGCAAGGCGATCAATTCGGCATCGGCGATCAGGCTGCCAATGCGTGCCGCCGCCAGCGCATGCGCCTTGGACAGCGTGCGCAACACCGCCAGATTGGCGTAGCGCGCAAGCAAGCCCACTGCCGACGGCACGTCGGAGAATTCGCCATAGGCTTCGTCGACCACCACCAGCGCCTTGCCCTGCAGGGCCTGCAAAGCGGTTTCGATGTCGTCCAGCGGAATCGCCGAGCCGGCCGGGTTGGACGGCGAGCAAAGAAAGACCAACTTGGCCTGCGAGCTCAGCGCTGCTTCGACAATCGCCGGGATATCCGCGTGGAAACCTTGCGGTCCATCCACCAGCGGCACTTCGACCAACGGCGCGTTCTGCAAGCGTGCGCATACCGCGTACATGCCGAACACCGGCGGCGTCACCACCACCGCATCGCGCTCGGGCACGCACAGTCCGCGCACCAGCAGATCGATCGCCTCGTCGCTGCCACGGCCGATCAACAGCTGCTCGGGCGCGCAGCCGTACAGCGCCGCCAGCGCGCTGCGCAAACCCTTGGGTTGCGGATCCGGATAGCGCCGCGTGCTGGCGCCCGGGTCGGCCGGATTTCCCCACGCCGACTCGTTGGCGTTGAGCCAAACATCGCCCTGCAACGCGCTGGTACGTGCCGACGAGTAGCCGGCAAACGCACGCAGATCCTCGCGCACAAGATCCAGAATCGATGAGGTACTCATGCTGCCACTCCCATCCGCAACGCCACCGCATTGGCGTGCGCATCCAGGCCTTCGGCGCGCGCCAGAATCAATACGCATTCGCCGATGCCATCGATGCCGGCCTTGCTGGCGGCCTGCACGCTGACCATGTTCTGAAAGCTGGCCACGCTCACGCCGCTGTAGGCGCGCGCCGCGCCACTGGTCGGCAACACGTGGTTGGTGCCGCTGCAGTAGTCGCCCAGCGCTTCGGGCGTGTAATCGCCCAGAAACACTGAACCGGCCGCTTCGACCTGGCTCAGCCAGGCACGCGGTTCGCGCAGTGCAAGAATCAGGTGTTCGGGCGCATAGCGATTGCTGATCGTAAACGCCTCGTCCAGCGTGGTCACCTTGATCAGGCGCGATTGCGCCAATGCCTGCCGCGCGATCTCTGCACGCGACAGCTGCGCCAGCTGAACGTCCAACTGCACCTCTACAGCTGCAATCAACGCATCGCTGTCGGATAGCAGCAACACCTGCGAGTCCGGGCCATGTTCGGCCTGCGAGAGCAGATCGGCGGCGACAAAGGCCGGCTGCGCACCGGCATCGGCGATCACCAGCACTTCGGACGGGCCAGCTGGCATGTCGATCGCCGCAGCGCCGGACTGCGCCACCTGCTGCTTGGCTTCGGTGACATAGCTATTGCCTGGCCCGAACAACTTGTCGCAACTCGGTACCGATTCGCTGCCATACGCCATCGCCGCAATTGCCTGCGCACCGCCGAGCTTGAACACGCGACGCACGCCGGTCAGCTGCGCGGCGACCAGCACCGCCGGATCCACACTGCCGTCTTTGCGCGGCGGCGTGCACAGCACCACCTCGCGGCAACCGGCCAGGCGAGCCGGCACACCGAGCATCAATGCAGTCGACGGCAACGGCGCGCTTCCGGCCGGCACATACAGGCCGACCCGGCCGATCGGCCGCACGATCTTTTCGCACACCACGCCCGGCGCGGTTTCCACCGCATAGCCTGCGCTCATGCCGGCGCGGTGAAAGGTGTCGATCCGCGCCACCGCGTCCTGCATGGCCTGACGCAGCTCCGGGGCCACCGCCGCTTCGGCGGCCGCGAATTCGGCCTCGCTTACCGCGAAGCTCTCCAGCGACACGCCATCGAAGCGCAGAGTGATGTCGCGCAATGCGACATCGCCGCGGGCGCGCACATCGGCAATCAACGCAGCGACCGCCTCGCGTGTCTGCGTGGCCACGGTCTGCACCGGGCGGGTCAATGCCTGGCTGCGTGCAGCGGCATCGAGTTGGGACCAATCGAGAATGTTCATGCCAGCGAGCGCTCCACCGTCAACACCATCAAACCTTGCGCACCGGCGCGTTCGAGTTCTTCCAAGCGTTGCCAGGTCACCGCGCCATGACACATGGTCTGCAACCGCAGTACGCCGTTTCCATCGTCTGGCAACTGCACCAGTGGGTCGGCGTCGGGCAGCAGGCGGCGCAACGCATCCACGTTGTCCTGTTCGGCTCGGAACATCAGCAGCTTGCTGTCGCGCAGCTTGAGCACGCCGTCCATGCGCCGCAGCAGCATCGCCAACAAGGCGGCACGTGCATCGGCCGGTTCGCGCACTGCGCCGGCCAGCACTGCTTCGCTTTCCATGACCAGTTCGACCGGCTTGAGCTGGTTGGCGGCCAGGGTGGCGCCGCTGGAAACCAGATCGCAGATCAGATCGGCAGTGCCCAGACGCGGGGCGATTTCCACCGAGCCGGACAATTCCACCACCGCCGCGTCGATGCCCTGGCGCTCCAGCCAGTCGGCCAGGATCGCCGGGTAGCTGGTGGCGATCCGCTTGCCGGCCAGTTGCGCCACGCCCTGCCAGTCCCACTCTTCCGGCACCGCCAGCATCAGCCGGCACTGGCCGAAACCGACCCCGCGCACCGCGTGGTACGCCGCCGGCAGGCCATTGCGGCGGCGCTCGGATGCCTGCTCCTCGAGTTCGTTCTGGCCGACGATGCCCAGGTCGCAGACGCCATCGGCGATCAGGCCGGGGATGTCGTCGTCGCGCACCAGCAGCAGGTCCACCGGCAGCGATTCGCCGTAGCAGAACAGCTTGTCGCGGCTCTGCCGCCAGCTCAGCCCACAGGCCGCCAGCAGGCTGCGCGCCGGTTCGGCCAGACGGCCGCTCTTCTGGATGGCGATACGCAACCGGTCACGTGCCGGCGCTGCCGTGGAAGCACTCATCTTGTTCTCTCAGTGGGATTCGTCAGGGCGCGCCGATTGCTCGCGCAGGGCCGTGGCATAGCCGCCGGCACCGTGTTCCAGGGTGCGTGCAACGCGCCCGATGGTGGTCACGCTGACCTGGGTCAGCTCGTGGATCTCGCGGTACGGCACGCCCTTGATCAACAGCGGCACCACGCGCCAGCGGTCGGACATCGCTTCCAGCTCGGCAGGCGTGCACAGATCGCGCAGGAAAGCCTCGACCGCGCCGGGTTCCTTCAGGCACGCCAGCGCATCGGCCAGCATCTTGAGGGAAGCGGCGGCATCGGCACTTTCGCGGGGGGCAGGTCGTTGTTTCATTGCGTTAATGTAATAGCGTGTTAGTACATTAACGCAAGGAGGATCCGTAGGACAAGCGCCGCAGTCCGAAGCGTTCAGCGAAGTAGCGGACCCTGCTGCGGACCGGAAACGAAAAACCCACCGACAGCGAGCCGTCAGTGGGTTTGTTTCCGCATCGGTACCGGGGGCGCCGTCGCGTACGCTGTACCAACCTGGCTGCATTCCCTATCTGGCCGGCCAGCGCCTCAATCGGCCTTGATGCCTCCGGCCACCAGCATCGCCCTGGCCTGCTCCAGCTCCACCAGCAAGGTGCTGGCCAGCTCGTCGCGGGCGACTTCGAACTGCTGCTCGCGCACCAGGTCCTTGACCGCCACCACCCCGCGCGCCAGTTCGTCGTCGCCGGCCAGCACCACAAAGCGGATGCCCGCACGCGCGGCGTACTGGAATTGCTTGCCGATCTTCTTCGGCTCCATCTGCACTTCGGTATTGATGCCACCGATGCGTAGCCGGCGCGCGATATCCAGCGCATCGCCCAGGCGCGACTCGTCCATCAGCGCCACCATCGCGTGCACGCTGCTTTCGGCGATGCCCTGGATCAGACCGGCTTCGCGCAGCTGCCAGAACAGCCGGGTCAGGCCGATGGAGATGCCCACGCCCGGCAGCTTGGACTTGGTGTAGTGGCTGGCCAGGCTCTCGTAGCGGCCGCCCGAGCAGATCGAGCCGATCTGCGGATGGTCGGTCAGCGTGGTCTCGTAGACGGTGCCGGTGTAGTAATCCAGCCCGCGCGCGATCGAGAAGTTCAGGCAGTACGCGCTCTCGGGCACGCCCAGCGCCTTGACCAGTTCCAGCACCTCGCGCAATTCGGCAATGCCCTCGCCCAGGGTCGCATTCGCGCCGACCGAAGCCTCAAGCGCCTGCAACTGCGCCAGCGCATCGGCATGCCCGTTCGAGCGCACCGCCACGAAGGCCAGGATCTTGTCGACCTGTTCTGCAGCAATGCCGAAGCCCTCGCCCACCAGCGTATCGCGCACGTAATCGGCACCGCGCTTGTCGATCTTGTCGACCTCGCGCAGCACCGCCAGCTGCAGCTCGCCCTCGGCCACGCCCAGGCTTTCGAAAAAACCGCGCAGCAGCTTGCGATTGTTCAACTGCACCTTGAACGCGCCGATGCCCAGCTCGGCGAACACCGCGTGGATCACCGCCAGCACTTCGGCGTCGTAGCGGATGCTCAACACATCCTTGCCGATCACGTCGATGTCGCACTGGTAGAACTCGCGGAACCGTCCCCGCTGGGCACGCTCGCCGCGATACACGCGCTGCATCTGGTAGCGGCGGAACGGGAAGCTCAACTCGTGCTCGTGCTCGGCCACGTAGCGGGCCAGCGGCACGGTCAGGTCGAAACGCAACGCCAGCTCCGGCAGACCGCCACTCTCGGCGCCCTCGTCGGCGGCGGCAGCCGCATTGGCCAGCGCGCCGGTGGACTGCACGAAGTACACCTGGCGCTCGGTTTCGCCGCCGGATTTGGTCAACAGCACGTCGGAGAGCTCGAACACCGGGGTTTCGACCGGCAGGAACCCGAACCGCTCGTAATTGCGGCGGATGACGTCCAGCATGCGCTGGAACGCGATCTGCTCGCGCGGCAGCAATTCCATGATGCCGGGCGGCGTACGGGGCTTGATCACGAGCGAAACTCCTGCAGGGCAATGTGGCGAACGCGCAATTCTACCGGCTGGCGGCCGCGCTGACCGCATGGCGTATCATTGCAGCGCCTCTTGGCAATGCGTGGCCCATGTACCGGCAGCTTTCAGATCCCAGCACGAACTGTGCGGTGCCAAGCGCCGTATCGGGCAGCGACGCGCGCCATTCCGAATGCGCGCAGTGCGCGGTGCGCGGCCGGGCCATCTGCGCGGCGCTGTCGCCACAGGAAATGGAAGCACTGGATCAGGCCACCCACGCCCAGACCTGTGCGCCCGGCAGCACCCTGGTGCGCGCAGGCGAGAGCCGCCATCACGTCTACACCGTCACCTCCGGCGCGTTGCGGCTGGTGCGCACGCTGGCCGACGGGCGCCGCCAGATCACCGGATTCGTGTTGCCCGGCGACTACGTCGGGCTGACCGAAACGCCACAGCACCGCCACGACATCGAAGCCATCATCGACAGCAGGGTCTGCCGCACGCCGATCGCACAGATGCGCCAGTTGCGCGACCGCTACCCGCAGCTGGAACGCAAGCTGCTGCAGCGCGCCAGCATGGAACTGGCCGCCGCGCAGGACACCGGCCTGCTGCTGGCACGCCTGCAACCGGGCGAACGGCTGGCGCATTTCCTGCTGCGGCTGGCGGCGCGCTCCACCCAGCCCGGCGCCAGCGGCGACACCGTGGCGCTGCCGATGAGCCGCAGCGATATCGCCGACCATCTCGGGCTGACCGTGGAAACGGTGAGCCGCACGTTCACCAAGCTCAGGCAACAGCAGCTGATCGCGCTGCCGCAACTGCATCTGGTGCAGATCCTGGATTACGCGGCACTGCGCAGCCTGGCCGGCGATACGGCTTGAGGTGTGGCGGTTCTGGTCAGACCGGTTCGTCTAGCTAACGCGCGCGCACCCAACAAGCGCGGCCGGCAGCACCAAGCACATAACCTCTGCACGCCTGCCCGCACCGGATCACTGAAGGCCGCTGCCGACGCGTTGCAGGTCGCCCCGGTAACCGCATCGCCGAGTGACCGATTCGCCAGTTCGAAAGCATTGCCAGCGTTGCGGGCCGATCGCGCTGGTGACAGCCCCGCGACGCAGACCCTAAGAAATCAGCGCCCGCCCACGTTCGCACTCGCCACCGATGCGCCACATCCGCCACTCAGCAACCGCGATTGGCGTAGCCAGGCACGGTCCGGGTAGTAGGCGAACACGAAGGCGCCTTCACGCAAGGTATCGATCAATTGCTTGGCCACCGCCGGTCGCACGGCCGGGCAGCCCAGGCTGCGCCCGAGCCGGCCCTGGGAGCGGATCACCGCCTCGCTGACGTAGGGCGCGCCGTGGATCACGATCGCGCGGTCGCGCGCATGGTCGTTGAACCCGGGCTCCAGGCCCTTGAGCCGTAACGAATAGCCGTTGTGGCCGGTATACGACTCCTGCGCGGTGAACGCGCCCAGGCTGGACTGGAAACTGCCATCGTCGTTGGAAAACTTCGCCGCCAGGTTGTTGCCGGTGTTGCGCCCGTGCGCCACCCATTCCTGGAACAGTAGCCGCTGCCGCTGCAGATCGAACACCCACAGCCGGCGCTCGGTCGATGGCCGGCTGTAGTCGATGACGCTGAGCACGCGCTCGGCACCCACCTGCTGGCGCTGCCGCGCGCATTGCAGCGCCTCGGCAGCCAAGGTAAGCACCTGGCGGTCCAGCGACGGCGCCTGGCGTGCCAGGGCATCCACCAACCCCATGCTGGGTGTCCCCAACGATGCCAATGGGGCGGCGGAAATGGCATCGGCCGCACTGGCCGTTCCAGCCGCTGCCCAACCGCATAAGGCGATGGCAGCGGCAATCACTCGATAAGACATGCAACAACCCACGGCGGACGCGGCGCCACGCCGGGGCCGCACCGGATAGAGATAGCCCCATGTGCGGAACTTTCCAACCCCTGGCGCCTGAATGCGTTGGGTCAGGCCGCATCCGCAAGCAGGCGCTGCCGGAAGGCGGCGTAGTCCGGCGCAAGCGCTTCGGCGTGTGCGGGACGCTGCAACAGCGCGGCCAGTGCCGGTGGAACCTCGACAGCGCGGCCGATCAGCGGTTCCACCACGCCCTCGAACTTGGCCGGATGCGCAGTGGCCGCCACCGCCCAGTCGCCGGTTCCGCCCTCGGCCCCTTCTGCGCGCAGTTGTTCGAGCACGTGCACGGCGGTGGCGGTGTGCGGGCAGTGCACTTCGCCGTAGCGCGCAAAGCGCTGCTGCACGGTGTGGCGGATCGCCGCATCGTCCACCGACAACGCACGGAATGCCTCGCGCAATGCGGCATCGTCGCCTTGGTAGAGCCAACGCAGGCGTTCGAAGTTGCTCGGCGCACCCACGTCCATCGCATTGGCCAGCGTCGCCACGCTGGGCTGCGGCGCGTAATCGTCGCCGGCAAAATAATCCGGCAACACGTGATTGGCATTGGACGCCAGCGCGATGCGACCCAGCGGCACACCGAGCGCACGCGCCAGGATCGCCGCCAGCCCGTTGCCCAGATTGCCGGTGGGCACCACCAGATTCAGCGCGGCGCCCGCGCCGGCATGGTGTTGCAGAGCGGCATGCGCGTAGTAGCTCATCTGCGGCAGCAAGCGCCCCAGGCTGATGCTGTTGGCCGAGCTCAGCGGCAGCTGCGCCTGCAGGCCGGCATCGTTCAGGGCCTGCTTGACCATTGCCTGGCAATCGTCGAACGAGCCGGCCACGCGCAAGGCCTGGATGTTGTCGCCGAAGCAGCCCAGCTGATGCGCCTGGCGCGGCGACACCCGCCCGTCCGGATACAGCACCACCACCCGCAAGCCGGGCTGGCGATGGAAGGCCGCAGCCACCGCAGCGCCGGTATCGCCGGAAGTCGCGACCAGAATGGTGAGCGGGCGGTCTTCGGCGCGGCGCAGGCGGGTCAGGCAGGCGGCAAGAAAGCGTGCGCCGAAATCCTTGAATGCGGCGGTCGGCCCATGGAACAGCTCCAGCGCGTAATCGCCAGGCGTAGCCAGCGCCACCAACGGCGCGGGGAAGTCGAACGCTTCGGCGCAGATGGCCGGCAGCTCTGTTGCCAGCGCATCGCCTTCGAAGAAAGGCTGCAGCAACGTAGCGGCGGTTTCGGCCAGATCGGCGCCGGCAGCGAGCGTGCGTGCCGGCGGCAGGATCTGCGGCACGTACAGGCCGCCATCGGGCGCCAGGCCGGCGGCGATCGCCTGACTCAGGCTTGCGGCAGGCGCGCCGCCGCGGGTGGAGATGAAGTTCATGGTGACTCCAGACAAAGCGAGAACGAGGTGGGCAATGCGGCATTGCCCGGGAATGCGGAGACCGGGATTGGCGCTTGGGCCGATGTCGGTGCCCTGGCCGCACCGGGCCAGATGGTCATCCACCGCCGGCGCCGCGGCGCTATGCTGCGGGCACCTTTCCGTGGAGCAGGCAGATGATCAAGGTCAGCGTGATGTACCCGTACCGCGACGGCGCCCGCTTCGACCACGCTTACTACCGCGACACCCACATGCCGCTGGTGAGCGCGCGGATGGGCGCGGCTTGCCTCAGTTACACGGTGGATAAAGGCATCAGTGGCGGTGAGCCGGGCAGCACCCCGCCCTACATCGGCATGTGCCACATTTTTTGCGAATCGGTGGAGGCCTTCGGCGCCAGTTTCGGGCCGCATGCCGAGGAAATCCTGGGCGACATCTCCAACTACACCGATCTTGCGCCGGTGATGCAGATCAGCGAGGTCGTGGTCGGTTGAATGCTGCGTCGCAGGTTGCACGGCATGCGTGCACTGCAAGCGTGATTGGTCGAGTACCGCAGGCGCGCGCCGCCTCATGCGAGCAACCGCGCGGCCGGGCTGGCAATCGGAGACACCCAGTGCTGGCTGTCCAGGCCGACGCCTGCGAATGCAGCCTTCACCGATGCGGCCGCAGCGTCGGCGGCCGCGCGCGATTCGAACCAGGCGAACACACTGGGGCCGGCGCCGGAAATGCTGGCACCCAGTGCGTCATGATCCAGCGCAGCTTGCTTGGCAGCCGCGAACCCGGCGATCAACGGCGCGCGGCGTGGCTCGATCAACACATCGCGCAAGCCTGCGCGGACCAGGCCCGCATCGCCGGCATGGCAGCCAGCCAACACCAACGCCAGGTTGGTGCTCTGCGCGACGAACTCGCGCAATTGATAGTCGCCGGCCAGGGCTTCGCGCGCGCGACGGGTTTCCAACACCGCATCCGGATGCACCAGCAGGCTATGCCACGCGGCCGGCACACTGATCGGCACCAACCGTTCCAGCGTGCACAACACCAGGCCGCCTAAGAACAGCGGCCCCAGGTTGTCGCCATGGCGACTCCCGCTGGCCACCGCCTCGCCATCGAGTGCGTACTGATACAGCTGCTCGTTACTCAGCGGCGCATCCAGCAGCGCGTTGGCGGCAACCAACGCCGCCACGCATGACGCTGCCGAACCGCCCATGCCCGAACTCAGCGCGATGCCTTTGTCGATTTCGATTTCAAAGCCGAACGGCAGCGATAACGCCGCGCGCAGCGACATCAAGGCCGCACCCGCAGTGTTGCGTTCGGCATCCAGCGGCAAGGCCACGGTAGTGCCGCGGATGGCGGCGATGCGCACCAGTGGCGCATCGATGCGGCGCACCGTGACGGTGTCGCCGACGCCGTCGATGGGATAGCCGAGCAGATCGAATCCCACCGCCACATTCGCCACCGAGGCCGGTGCGAAGGCGCGTCCCTGGCCAAGCTTTCGCGCAGCAATCGCCACCTGTTGCATCTCCGCGGACTGGTCTGCAACCGCCTGATTCACAACCGCGCCCCCTCGCCTGCCGCAACCCGCAGCAGATCGGCAAACACACCTGCCGCAGTGACTTCCGGCCCCGCGCCAGGCCCCTGCACCACCAGCGGGTTCTCGCAATAACGGCGCGTGGTGAATTGCACCACGTTGTCGGTCAAACGCAGATTGGCGAACGCGTGATCGGCCGGCAGCTCGACCAGACCCACGCTGGGCACACGATCTGGCGGCAGCTGCGCGACGTAACGCAACACATTCCCGCGTGCACGCGCATCGGCCAGACGCCGTGCGAACGTGGCATCCACTTCATGCAGGCGCGCCATGAAATCGTCCACGCTGGCCTGGCGCAATGCTTCGGGCACCAGGCTCTCGACCTGCACGTCCTCCAGGCTGATCTCGCGCCCGGCTTCGCGCGCCAGGATCACCAGCTTGCGCGCCACATCCACGCCGGACAGATCGTCGCGCGGATCCGGCTCGGTATAGCCCATGCCGCGCGCCTGCGTGACCAGCTCGGCGAACGGCACGCTGCCATCGTATTTGTTGAACAACCAAGCCAGCGTGCCCGAAAAGATGCCTTCGATCGAGGTCACCGCATCGCCCGTATCGACCAGATCGCGCAGCGTGGTGATCACCGGCAGGCCGGCGCCCACGGTGGCTTCGTAACGGAAACGCGCACCGCTGGCATCGGTCGCCGCACGGATGGCCCGATAGCGCTGCAACGGGCCGGAGCCGGCCTGCTTGTTCGGCGTCACTACGTGAATGCCGGCGGCCAACCAGTCCGCATAGCGATCGGCCACTTCCGCGCTGCCGCTGCAATCGATGATCACCGTATGCGGCAGATGCGCAGACAGCAGATGCGTGGTGAACTGTTCCAGATCGGTGGCAGTGGCTGCGGAGGCAAACGCATCGCGCCAGTTGCCGACCAGGCCGCGCTCGTCGAGCAACATGCGGCCGCGCGAAACCACTGCGCGCAGGCGCAGATCGATGTTGGCCTTGCCCAGCAATTGCGGCTGCGCAATGCGCAGTTGATCCAGCAACGCCGCGCCCACATTGCCCGGCCCGATCACGCCCACCGAAAAGGTCTGCGGCGACAACCAGAAGCCCGCATGCGCCGCACGCAAGGCCTTGGTCGCATGTGCCGCATCGATCGCCACCGAGATATTGCGCTCCGACGAGCCCTGCGCGATCGCCAGGATATTGACCTGTGCACGCCCCAACGACTCGAACAACCGCGCCGCCACACCGGGCTGCCCGGCCATGCCATCGCCCACTGCCGCGAGCACGCTGATGCCGGTGGTCAGCTGCACGCGCTGCACCTGGCCAACCGTGAGTTCGTGCGCAAAGGCCTGCAACAAGGCATTGCGCGCACGCTCTGACTCATGCTGCTTGACCACGCAACAGATCGAATGCTCCGACGAGCCCTGCGAGATCATCACCACCGACACCTGCGCCGTGCGCAGTGCCGCGAACACCCGCTCGGCCGTGCCCGGCACGCCGATCAGGCCGGTACCTTCCAGATTCAGCACCGCCAGATCCGGGCTCAAGGTCAGCCCCTTGATCGGACCGCTGACCTTGCTGCTGGCGGTGATGCGCGTGCCCGGATGTTCGGGCTGAAAGGTATTGCGGATGATGATCGGCAGCCCGCGCTCGATCGCCGGCGACATGGTCTGCGGATGCACCACCTTCGCGCCGAAATAGGCCAGCTCGCAGGCTTCGTCATAGCTCAGCGTTTCCAGCTGCACCGCCTCGGGCACCACGCGCGGATCGGCCGAGAGCACGCCATCCACGTCGGTCCAGATATGTAGCTCATCGGCATCGAACAAGGCCGCGAAGATCGCACCGGAATAATCGCTGCCGTTGCGCCCCAACGTGGTGATGCGGTCGGCGCGATCGCGTGCCACAAAGCCGGTGACCACCACGCGCTTCTGCGGATGCGCCTGGCGCCAGGTTGCCAGCCGCTGCGCGCTGGTGTCCCAGTCCACGTCCACGCCCAGTTCACCGCGATTGACCACCAGCACATCGCGCGCATCCAGCACCGCGCAATCCTCACCAAGCGCGCGGAAATGATCGCCGAGCAATTGTGCCGAATACACCTCGCCCAGGCCTTGCACGCGGTCGAGCACCTCGCGTGGCAGCTCGCCGATCACCGCCAGCGCGCCGAGGATTTGCGATAGATGCTCGAAGCGCTCGTCCAGCCACTCTACCGTTGGCCCGGAATGTTCACCCAGCAACGCCACTGCGGCACCGCGATGGCGCGCCCGCGTTTCATGCCAGCGCTCGCGCCACTCGGGGCGGTCTTGCGCTGCAAGTTCGGCCAATTCGATCAACGCGTCGGTCACGCCCTTCATCGCCGACACCACGGTGACCTGCACCGTCTCCTCGCGTGCAAGCAACAGCTGCGCCACATGCCGGTAGCGCTCGGCATCGGCCACCGACGTGCCACCGAATTTGTGCACAACGGTGCGCGCAGAGGACGCGGGAACTGCAGCGGGTTCGAGCGAAACAGCAAGCGATGACATCGACAGACCTCGTTAGGGAGGCCCCGTCCGCTTCAGGTGAGAGAGGGAGACCCCCGCATCCTGATCCGGGTGCGGGGCCGTTGTTTTCGGAAATTACGCGAAGACGACGGACCGCACCGGGCGAATGGTGGCGGTGGTAATGGTGGTGCTAATGCCGGCCACGCCCGCACCCTGCCGCAGATGCGGCTGGCAAAGGAGCGATGCGATGGCGGAAGCGTTAGGCATGTATGCAAAAGACATCACCAGACCGAACGCTGTCAAGCACTGCGTGTGTTTGCTTACCAGCAAGCCGAGCGTCCTTTACAGAAAACCTTGCAGGACAAAGATTTAAGAGATGCAACCACAAGCGATTGATTGCCATGGAAACTTTTAATGCGCTGGCCCAAGCGGTGCTTGCGCAGCATGGTGTAGCGGAGACCTGGTGCCAGACGAGGTCGGATTCGGCCGATTCCGCCTAGCGGCCGCGCGCCCATCTCGCGCCGAACGCAGAAGTGCATCGGCCACTTTTGATCCATACAGCCCTTAGCCAAGCACCTGCGGATTGAGCTGCCACACCGAATAGTTCAACGCCGCCGCAAAACTCACCCACAGCAGATACGGAACCAACAACCACGCAGCAACCCGTTGCCACTTGGCGAACGCCACGATCGTCAGCACCAACGCCAACCACAGCGCCGCGATATCGACAAACGCCCAGGCGCCCAAGTGCCAGGCAAAGAACAACCAGCTCCACAACCCGTTCAACCCCAACTGCAGCACGAACAGACTCAGCGCCCCACGCGTACTGTTCCACCCACCGCGCCGCCATACCAACCACACCGACACCGCCATCATTCCGTACAACACAGTCCACGCGGGCCCGAACAACCACCCTGGTGGCGCCCACGCAGGACGCTGCAGCTCGGCGTAGAAGCTTGCCGCTTTGATCGACGCCATCGCTCCCAGGGCCGCCACCAGATAGCAGAGCATCAGCGAACCCAGCAGTCCAAGCCACTGCGATTTCTTGGTCATCGACATCTCCATACAGAACTAGCGAGTGAGAGCATGCTATTCAGGCATCCGGATGTCGGGCACGTTGCCACATAGCCTGTCCAGGCAATGCAAACAGAACGCACACCTATGATCATGGATGGATCAACTTTACGGGAGGCTGACACGGTTTCAGGTCGTTGCCTGCCAATATCACCAGGTCCTTGCCTGTGGTGACGGAGACAGCATCGCCACCGCGCAGCAAGCCATTGTCGTTGCGCAAGGCGCTGGGCGTGAGACTGAGGTTGTTGCCTGCGATCAACGCCGCGCTGCCATCGGCCTGCACGCGGGTGCCGGTCAGCGTCATGTCGTTGCCGGCGAATAGTTGCAGGGTGTTACTGGCGCTGATGCCGGACAGAATGCCGACACCGTTGATGGCCTTGGATGCTTCGCTGACCAGATTGTTGCCGGCCACCAGTGCAACGTCGCGACCCTGGATCCGGCCCTGGTTGAGCAGGTCGTTACGGGCTTCCAGCGATACAGCGCCAGTGCCGCTGATGCGGCCCTGGTTGAGCAGATTGCCGCGGTGATGCTGACGTCGGCGCCTGCGATGACGCCCTGGTTGCTCATGGAATTAGTGGCGTTGAGCTCGACGTTGCCGCCGGCGATCAAGGCGCCATTGCCACGCAACTGCAGCGAGTTGGAGGCCAGATACACGACCGGTACCAGCACCTTCTGACCCTGATAGTCCTGTTCCACCATCCACACGATGTCTTGCGTCAACGCGGCGGCCTGGGCGGCGGTCAAGCCCACGCCCATGCTCAGCTGCAGCTGACCTGCGGCAGCCGCGCCGGATTCCAGCAAGGCGCGGTACTGCGCCACACCATCGGCGTAATTGCCCAGATAGCGGCGGCCGGTGAGCTGGATGATCTGGTCCAGCACCAGGCGCTGCTCGTAGAAGCCGTCGCCCAGGCGGGTCTGGGTCCACTCCGGGTCCACGCCCAGCTTGTCCAGCAGGAAGTCGCTGCTGATGAAGTTGTCGTAGTTGACGAAGCGCGGATCGGTCTCGATCAGGTAACGGCGGCCCGGGCCATTGCTGCGCCAGGCATTGATGCCGCCTAGGCCGGTTGCCGAGCGGCCCGTACTCTTGAACCTAGCGCCGACTATCAGTGAAAGATTTTAAAAATAATCCCCCTTCCAACTAATTCGCCCCCAGTAACTTTATTGTTAAATAATTTATTTGTTATAGATTTCATAAATCCACCTCGCTAGAACTTCAGGAGAATTTGTTTCCTTCCTTAGACATTCATTACCACGATCCTTTGCAACAATGGCTAAAACTCCAGACTCATTAATCTCTATGTATGGAGCACCGAATTCCTCAACATCAGTCCCCAGAGGAAGACACTTGTAAGGCATCCCTTGCGCCTCAGCATATCTGAAGAAAAGGCAGGCCATTTCATCAATCTTCACTTAAAAAAACCTTAGTTTATTCACTCCCGCGACAAATCCATATAACCTCTATTCGAAAATTTTTAATTATATTTATTTGACCTTCTCGATTTCGGAAGCCACAAGTGTAAGCAATGCAACAGCTTTACCGTCCGCATCAATAAATTCAACTTCATAAGCCTCATTCGGCACCGAAAACACGTGAACTATCGCACCAACTGAACCGCTTACGATACCGCATTGAGGAATATCAACGACTATTTGCACAACATCATTTACTTTAAACATAATTTTATTTCACAAATATTGTCGTTAATTCCGGCGTATCTGAGCCGGGCCTATATATCCACCCACTCCGAACTATGCCGCTACCCTTTGGGCCCACAACTGGAATATCAACGGTGAACCGCACTCCATATTGGTCAACTTTTCCTGGGACCGGGGTGTTATTCATAATACCACCCTTAATCTGACTCATGAGCATGTCTGAATTATTTTTGGTAAAACCTAGCACGGATTCGAAAACGCGCGCTTTATTTCCGCCAACAGGATGACTAGGATCCAGCGCATACTCTGTCAGTTTACGCGGATCGATGACAGCACGATTAGCACCAACAAGCGACTGGGCACCCTCTACTAAGTCTGGCCCTTTCACACCTTGATTAGGCCGTAAGCCATTTATGTACTCAATTACATCATCAGCCTTAAACGCGTCGCCCACGCTTGTGGCTGCCTTTGCAGCGATACCGCCCTTTCCTGCATAGAGTTCTGGCGCAACAAGCGAGAACACGTCAACGCTGACCTTGCCACCAATTGCACCCGCCTTGGCTATGTCATAGATATCCCAAGAGCCGTGCGTGTTCGTGTAGGCAGCAAACGCAAGATCCTCTGCATAGCCGCTGATACCAGTTTTTATTGCATTTAACGCGCCCTTTGCGTCGTCAAAGTTCTTCTCGGCAGTAGCTGCGTAACCATTCCCCCACAGGTAGGCTAGTTGATCAACCGTTTTCCCGACCTGGCCTGCAGGACTCATACCTTTGGCCAGCTCTACCACACCGGCAACCATTTCCCAGACCCGGCCGTTAGCACCGACCGTACCTGCTCCCATACCCAGCGCCGCGCGCAGCGCAGAATCAGCGGTTGCAACTGATAGCGGGATGCTACCGTTCCATGTTGCCGAAACCAGCGCTTGGTTGCTGCAATCACCCGCCATCGCACACGCCAGTTTGTGGCCAAGATCCGCAGTCGTCACATGGGTGACGAAGTCCTTGGTCAGCGTTCCGTCCTTGTCGGAATTAAACAGGCCAGCCAACTCAGGCACATGACCCGCAAGCCAAGCGGTGTATTCCCCAGCGTGATCGAGCTGATCTTGCATGGCTGCAGCGGCCAGCTGTTTTTGCTCCGCGCATCCGCCGCTGGCTGGATCGCTACACGCACCGCGCAACGCGAGATTGCGTTCTTCCGACAGCGCCTTCAGTTGCTCGGCGCGCTCACACTGGGTGCCAGACTTGGAACAAGCGATCAGCGCCGTAGCATATTCCATCCGCTCTTGGTGGCCGAGGTAATTGTTGGACACCTCATTCAAGGCTGCGGCACCGCCTGCAGCACCACCGGCCGCAGCGCCTAGCGCGCTCGCTGACAACCCTGTCAACGTGGCAGCCACCGCTTTATTGATTCCGGCTTTCCCCAACGCTTCTGCCAGGTACGGTGCCGCCACGGTGCCTGCGGCTGCGCCTAGCGCTCCTTCTGTGCCACCTGTCAGACCACCCACAACCGCATGTGACAGCACACGCAACGTGCCGCCATTGCCCCAATCCTTCATCAACTGATCAGCTTCGACCCGCTTGCTGTCGTCACCGGTTGCTTCGGCTTCGGCATAGAGCTCGGCTGCCTTGTCAACTTTTCCCTGTGCGTAATCGCCAACAAACTTCGTTGCCTGCTGCCCTGCGGTGGCGGTGATCTGCGCTTGCGCGGCAACTTGGTCACGCAGTGCCTGACCATCCCATTGCTTGGTCAAGCCACCTGCGTCATCGCCGCTGATCACATCGCGCTTAAGACCCGCCAATGCATCTGCAGCGGTCTTACCAGACTTGGCGAGTTGCCCAGCCTCGTCGGTGATGAGCAAGCTGCCACCACTGATCCCGCTGGTGGTGGTCGATGTCGCATCGCCACTCTTGCTCCCAATGCCAGCCGCTGTACCGGTGCTTCCAGTCTGGAAGTTCTGCCACGACCAGTTTGCGCCGTTGTTGACTGTCGGCTGGACCTGACCGGTTTCTCCTTGCTGCTTCTTGTCGCCTGTTCCCTTGCTATATCCGCCCGACAGACTGAACCCTTTGGCGTCGTAACTGCTGGTGTTTTCAATATCGCTATAGGTCAGCGTGCCGGTCTGCAGGCGGTTGACGCCGGCATCCACCGCCGCCTGGGTGCTGGCGATCACCGCGCCTTTCAGATCGGTATTGCCGCCGACACGGATGTTGAAACCGCCGTCGCCGGCCTGGATACCGCTCTGTTCGGTCACGCTGGCGAAGTCGCCACTGACCTTGTTGCTGCTGTAGCTCGCGCTGGCACTAAACCCTGCGCCAAAGGTCACACTCGCGCCAACACTCTTGTCCTTGCTGTCGTACGTGCTGGTGTCCTGCAGGCTCTCGATGCTCAGATTGCCACCGACATCGGCGATCACCTTGTCCGCCGACAGCTGCGCGCCCTTGAGCGTGGTGTCATTGCCACTGATGACCGTGGCCGTGTTGCCCGCAGCCAGATGACTATTGCTGTAGGTCACGTCCTCGCCATTGGCCTTGCCGCGCGATCCAGCTGCACTGATCATCACGCCAAATGCGGCACCATCCGGGCCGTAAGTGATGCCGACACCCAGCGACGCGCTGCTGCTCTTACTGGTACTTTTTTGCTCGGCCGTGTTCTTGGCTGCTTCGATGAGTACATCGTGATCGGCTGCCAGCAGCAGATCATTGCCCGCCTTGATGTCACTCCCACGAATCAACAAGTTGCTCTGGTCGCCGCCACCGGTCGCAATCAGGTTGACGTCACCGCCTGCCTGTAGCTTGGAGCCTTGCGCGACACTGGCCGTCTGCGTGCTCTTGCTCTCGCTCTTGCTGCCGCCGATGCTGATTGCAATGCTCAGATTGGCCCCCTGAGCCGCATCTTTTGCGCTGCCGCCTAGCGAACCGCCTGCCTGTGCGAGGGCCTGACCTGCGCCATATGCACTGTAGGCCGCCGATCCGAGCGCAAGTGCTTCCATGCGACTGTCGCCCTTGACCTCCTTGCTGGCCTTGTAGCTGTCGTTTGCCGCCTGCGCCAGGCTGATCGCAGCCGAGCTCAAGGTCAGCGACAAACCGCCTTGGCTAAACTTGCTGCGCTGTTCCGTATCAGTGTCGTTGTAGACCTCGGTGATCGCGATGTCCTTGCCGGTCGCGGTCAGGTCGCCTTGAAGCGCCATGACATCGCTGCCGGTGATCGCCAACTTGTTGCCGGCCACCAGGGTGACGTCACCCTCAAGGCTGCCGACCGTCGTTCCGGTATGCGTGATCTGGTCGATGTCGGCGCCAGTGGTGACCTTTTGCTTACCGAGCGTCACCCCAATACCGCCACTTCCGAACAGACCGGACTTGGTGGTGACTTTGTCATGCTCTTCGCTATGCGTGTTCTGAGCGGTTTCCAAGGTCAGGTTGTTGCCTGCTGCAAGCGTGACGTCGCCAGTGCCGACGATTTGGGTGCCCTTCGACAGCAAGTCGTTACCTGCAACGATCTGAACCGAATCGCCACTCAGTGACGTCCCAACTGCCAGCGTGTCCTGCCACTCATCATGCGTGGTCGTGGTCTTGCTGGAGAACGTGCCCTTCTTCTTCTTGGTCATGTCCTGCACGGCATCGTGCTGCTCGCTGGCGGCGAGCAGGTTGACGTCGTTGCCGGCAGCCAGAGTGATGCCGCCGTCCTTGGTGGCGGCCGATGCGGCGGTCAGGGTGATGTCGTTGCCCGCCTGCATGGCGAGGTTGCCACCGGCACTGAACTCGGTGCCGTGGACGGTTTCGTCGCTGGTACTGGTGGTCTGCTTGAAGCGCTTGCGCGTCTCGAGCGTGTTGCTTGTGTCCACCGTGGTCAGCGTGCTGGCATTGATGTCGTTGCCGGCGCTGATGCCAAGACCCTTGCCGGCGTCCAGCTTGGCCGCGACCAGGTTGACGTCGTTGCCGGCGCTGAGGATCAGGTTGCCGCCGGCAGTGAGCGCCTGCTGGTCGATGCTCTGGGTGGTCGTGGTGGTAGTGACGCGGGTCTTGCCGTTGCGGCTGTTATAGCTGTTGGTCTCGGTCTCGTTGAGGACGGATTCGACGTTGAGGTTGTTGCCTGCTGCGGCAATCAGATCGCCGCCGGCCTTGACGTCGGCCTGGCGGATGGTCAGGTCGTTGCCGGCGGTCAATTGCAGGCTGTCGCCGGTGCTGATGTTGGTGCGCGTGCCGACCTTGCCGTCGAGACCAGTGGTCGGGGTCAGCGAGAGGTTGTTGCCCGCCTGCAGCGCTGCGCTGCCGCCGGCCTTGATGGTGACGCCGTGCAGTTGCAGGTCGTTGCCTGCCGAGACCACTAGGTCCTTGCCTGTGGTCACCGACACCGCATCGCCACCGCGCAGCAAGCCGTTGTCGTTGCGCAAGGCGCTGGGCGTGAGACTGAGGTTGTTGCCGGCGATCAGCGCCGCGCTGCCATCGGCCTGCACCCGGGTGCCGGTCAGCGTCATGTCGTTGCCGGCGAACAGTTGCAGGGTGTTGCTGGCGCTGATGCCGGACAGGACGCCAACGCCGTTGATGGCCTTGGTCGCTTCGCTGACCAGGTTGTTACCGGCCACCAACGCCACATCGCGTCCCTGGATCTGGCCCTGGTTGAGCAGGTCGTTGCGGGCTTCCAGGGCCACGCTGCCGGTGCCGCTGATGCGGCCCTGGTTGAGCAGGTTGCCGGCGGTGATGCTGACGTCGGCGCCTGCGATGACGCCCTGGTTGCTCATGGCGTTGGTGGCGTTGAGCTCGACGCTGCCGCCGGCGATCAAGGCACCGTTGCCGCGCAACTGCAGCGAGTTGGAGGCCAGATAGACGACCGGCACCAGCACCTTCTGCCCCTGGTAGTCCTGCTCCACCATCCACACGATGTCTTGCGTCAACGCTGCGGCCTGCGCGGCGGTCAAACCCACGCCCATGCTCAGCTGCAGCTGACCTGCGGCCGCGACGCCGGATTCCAGCAGGGCGCGGTACTGCGCCACGCCATCGGCGTAGTTGCCCAGATAGCGGCGGCCGGTGAGCTGGGTGATCTGATCCAGCACCAAACGCTGCTCATAGAAGCCATCGCCCAGGCGGGTCTGGGTCCACTCCGGGTCCACGCCCAGCTTGTCCAGCAGGAAGTCGCTGCTGATGAAGTTGTCGTAGTTGACGAAGCGCGGATCGGTCTCGATCAGGTAACGGCGGCCCGGGCCGTTGCTACGCCAGGCGTTGATGCCACCAAGGCCGGTTGCTGCGCGACCCATTGCGGTGCGATCGGTGCCAAGTGGTCAATGCACGCGCCGCAAACGGAGGCTGCAATTTACAGACTCCGGCCTCAGCGATCAGATTGATGGCTAGAGCCGTGCCGATCATAACCACACCCACCGAGCATAATTTTGAGCTGGCTATTACTAAATTTTCAAAGAGCAAATTCCGGAGGAACTTTACTTGCTGGGTCCAGCACTATGAGTGCCATATCTAACCAATATCAAATCCACCACCGTCCCACTATTAAGGACGAAATGGCTCACTCCAATCGCTGAAGTCAAATTGACCCGGTTTGCGGCGCAATACATGAGCGCAATAACGATCTATCGCATCCTCCGGATTACGCAACACGCGTAAATTTTCAACATCCCCTTCATGGACATGGTAGACCACCTGATCCTGACGGGTCGAGCAAACGAAGAATTGATCTCCCTCTGGACCACCGACGCCTACCGGCCTCGTATCCAAAAAGCATCTAAACTTAATTCTTTTTACGCCATTTATATTCGTCACTGCATCAGGGAATAATTCTTTTATTTTCGGTAAATACTTCTTTTTCCACCCTTTACCCAGGCTATCCAAATAAGTATCCGCATCCCGCCACCTTGATGAAGGATGCCCAATCAACTGACGATTGGTCATAGGACCTTCACCTACACTTCCTGGAATACGCCATCCGTCGGTTCGCCACAACCAGGACTTCGCCAAGCCATCCGGCAAGCTGAGCAAAGAACCGAAGCAGTCGTTACCGTCCTCGTAAGTCGAGCTTGGGAACGTTGCGAAGACTTCCACCATCCTACCATGCACCTCTAGAAATAAAATTGGCCGAACCATCGGAGGACCTCCTGGGTTCCTCAAATCCTCGATTAACATAACACCGAGCAACAATGGCTCCGCAGCTTCTTGAAAAGCTTGATAGGAGTTCGGCTGGAGCAGCCGCAAAGGTTCTAGAGTCCAATTCTTACCATTTAAAAGCAACCCAGAATAGTCGACATTCCTATATCCAGCACCGTCTCGCTCATGCAAAAAATTATATTTATCACAAATACCATCCACATCAGAATAAATACCCCCATTGAATTCCAAAATAAACTCATCTTTGAAGACACCCATCAACTCCCATGACCGATCGCTTCGACCCGACAAATTCTTCATTTACTTTCCTTTTAACGCATTATTATCATCAATAATCTTTGAAACTTTCATCCGAAAATCTTGCTGCGCCTCTTCCAAGTACATCTTGTACCTTTCACTAACCGGCTTTCCATTCCACGTCATCCACCCCGCACCCTCGGCCTCTACCTTACACCCCTTTGAACAGTTCGCTGATTTGATCATTGGCTGCAGATTCGCAGGGTCTTTCAGAATCTCATTCTGAACGCTTTTTGGCAAAGAATCAAAACCTTCAATTTGCCGAATAGCATTTTGTGGCAGGACGTGATCCACATGAATTTTAGCCGTTGCAGGAACTGCTTCCTTCGCACCAGTCAGTGGATTGATCCAAGTCAGCTCATTCTTGGCATTCATCCAAGTACTACTAATGACCTGACCATTTAGCCAGAGCGTTTCGTCAGCCGCCTTCGCCAGAGGGCGCAACAGGGGACCAACTGTTTTTCCTACAATTGTCGGCATCGCCGCAAGAGCGATGCTCGTGCCGGCAGCCTGGGTGTCGCCTTGTGCAATATTACGGATGATGCCTGCCGCCATCCCTACATCACCGGTAAACGTCTCGAGCATGGCCACACCGTCCGACCCACGCGTCGCAGTAGACCAAGCCAACAGCTCGCTCTGATATACCTGCTGCAAGGAGTCCTTCGCTATTCCAGATGCGCCAAGAGCGTTATATACCTCGCGGAATTGATCCGGATTCTTCGTAAGAAGATTTCCATACTGGTGGAAATTGGCATACTCGTCATCAGTTGCTTTAAAGGCCTGACCCCACTTGTATTCATTTTTATTGGAATTCAGAAAAGCTAGCGCTTCTGTGTCGATATTTTCGATACCGACCTTCTTTGCGATCACTGAATCCACTTGCGCCGCAGCTTCCACCGTCAGACGCTGCTTCGCTTCACTGACACTGATGCCTTCCTGTAATGCAAACGCTTCAGCGTTCTGGCGAATCCATGTCACTTCATCAGGATGCAACTGCCGATTGAACTGATCTCCCGCCAGCGCGGTTGTTGCGCCAACCTGTCCCCCCGCAATACCACCAAGCGCCGCACTTCCTAGCTCCATGAGTGCGTTGTAAGTGGCTGGGTCGGTAACGCCGTTCTTGACCAAATAATCCGACATCGCAACCTTGGCTGCTTCAGCACCCGCTGCACCAGCTGCTGTTTGCAGAACGTCTTCGCCGCCGAGTGCCGCAATCGCCGCACCTGTCAGGCCATGCAGCAAAATCTTGTTCGTACCCCCATCGCTCCATGCGTCCAGACGTGCCAGTGCCTGAGCTTTCGACGCTTCATCCGGTGCGCTGGCCAAATCAAGCTGGGCTTTCTGATACATAGCCGAGGCAACATCACCCGCTATCCGAAACCCAATCTCCCCCGCGAGCCCCATCAACTCCTTCTGATCTTCGATCTTCTTCTGATCGAAAATCTCCTTCAGCCCAGACTGCTGCAACTCGGTGGCACTGCGATCCAACCCTGCCAACGCAGACTCGTCGCCATTGCGGATTTGGATCGTGCCGGCCGCGATATCGCTCTTGGTCGTGCTGCTTGAGCTGTCGCTGGCATTGCCCAACATGCTCAGTCCGGCACCGATGCCGACACTGGCCATGCTGCTACCTGTGCCGCCGGCAACTGTCACACCGCTGGTCTTGTACTCCGCTTTGTTCTGGAGGTCCTCGACGGTCAGGCTGCCGGTTGACAGCCGATTGAGGCTGGAATCGGCTGCACTGGCTATCGCGCCGCCGACCAACTTTGTGTTACCGCCCACAGTGATGTCGAAGCCACCATTGCCAGCCTGGATGCCGCTCTGCTCAGTCACGCTGGTGTAGCTGCTGTTGACCTTCTGCTGGCTGTAGCTGCCGCCACTGCCCGAGCCGGTCGCCAGGGTCAGACTGGCCTGCTGTTGTTTGCTCTTGTACTCATTGGTGTCCTGCTCGCTCTTGATCAGCAGATCGCCGCCGACATTCGCCAGGACCTTGTTGCCAACAGCTTGTGCACCCTGGATCGTAGTGTCGTTGCCGCTCACCAAGGTCAACGTGTCGTTGGCAGTGACCACGCTTTCTGTGCGTAGATCGCTATTGCCCTTGGCGCTGCCCTTGCCTGCCGACACTGTCAGATAGTAGCCAGTCGTTGCACCGACGCTGACACCAATCTCACCGCCAGCGTTCTTGTTCTCGGACTTAGTGGTGTTGGTCTCCTGATTGCTGAGCAGGTTGAGATTGTTTGCTGCGGCCAATGCCACGTTGTTACCGGCAATCTTGCTGCCGATGACATTGAGATCGCCGTCGGTGGCTGCAATGGTGACATTGCCGTTGCTGAGGATACGGCTGCCCCCGGTGCTTTCTTCATGTGTGCTGGTCTTGCTTGACGAACTGCTCGCACCAATGCCGAGACGAAAGCTCATGCCAGTTGCGGCACCTGCCCCTTCAAGTCCACTCGCTGGCTCTTTGCCAGGTTTTGCCACATTGCCACCGACCGCTTGACCTTGATAGCCAGCCAAGAGATTGTCTGGTGTCGTTTTGGCTTGATCGACCGTCGCACCCGTTGCGTAAGCAGCACGCGCCGCATAGAGCGCTTTCAACCTATCGTCGTCCACATCGGAAATCCGCTTGGCGGCACCATAGGCCGCCAATGCGGTATCGACGACGCCACCACTGATACCCAAAGTAATGCCCGCACTCTGCTGCTTGAACGTTTGCACCGTATCTACGGTATTTTCCGCTGCGGCAATCGTGACTTCCTTGCCGACGATGGTGGTACTTGTCGCGCTCAACACATCGCTGCCTGTGATGGCGACCTTGTTGCCGGCGGTCATCGTCACCGACCCATCGGTACTGCCGACCAGGCTGCCGTTGTTGGTCACCTCGGTGACGTCCAGGCCGTCGGTCTTCTTGGTGACGCCCAATGCGACGCTGAATCCGCCGCCGCCGTAGAGACCAGACTTCTTGACGGTCTTTTCGTGTTCCTCGCTGTGCGTGTTCTGCACCGTGTCCAGTGTGATGTTGTTGCCTGCGGCCAACACCACATCGCCGGTGCTGGCGACCTGTGCGCCTTGCGACAGCAGATCGTTACCCGCCGCGATCTGCACCGTGTCGCCACTGAGCGTGGTGGTGACCGCCACGTTGTCGTGCCACTCGTCATGCGTGGTCGTCGTCTTGCTGGAGAACGTGCCCTTCTTTTTCTTGGTCATGTCCTGCACGGCATCGTGCTGCTCGCTGGCGGCAAGCAGGTTGACGTCGTTGCCGGCGGCCAGAGTAATGCCGCCGTCCTTGGTGGCGGCCGATGCGGCGGTCAGGGTGATGTCGTTGCCCGCCTGCATGGCGAGGTTGCCACCGGCACTGAACTCGGTGCCGTGGACGGTTTCGTCGCTGGTACTGGTGGTCTGCTTGAAGCGCTTGCGCGTCTCGAGCGTGTTGCTTGTGTCCACCGTGGTCAGCGTGCTGGCATTGATGTCGTTGCCGGCGCTGATGCCAAGACCCTTGCCGGCGTCCAGCTTGGCGGCGACCAGGTTGACGTCGTTGCCGGCGCTGAGGATCAGGTTGCCGCCGGCAGTGAGCGCCTGCTGGTCGATGGTTTGCGTGGTTGTGGTGGTGGTGACGCGGGTCTTGCCGTTGCGGGTCTTGTAGCTGTTGGTCTCGCTCTCGTTGAGGACGGATTCGACGTTGAGGTTGTTGCCTGCTGCCGCGATGAGATCGCCGCCTGCCTTGACCTCGGCCTGACGGATGGTCAGGTCGTTGCCTGCGGTGAGTTGCAGGCTGTCGCCGGTGCTGATGTTGGTACGGGCAGCGACCTTGCCGTCGAGACCAGTGGTCGGGGTCAACGAGAGGTTGTTGCCTGCCTGCAGTGCGGCACCGCCGCCGGCCTTGATGGTCACGCCATGCAGTTGCAGGTCGTTGCCTGCAGACATCACCAGATCCTTCCCGGTGGTAATCGACACCGCATCGCCGCCGCGCAGCAGGCCGTTGTCGTTGCGCAACGCGCTTGGGGTAAGGCTGAGGTTGTTGCCTGCGATCAACGCCGCGCTGCCATCGGCCTGCACGCGGGTGCCGGTCAGCGTCATGTCGTTGCCGGCGAACAGTTGCAGGGTGTTACTGGCGCTGATGCCGGACAGGATGCCGACACCGTTGACGGCCTTGGATGCTTCGCTGACCAGGTTGTTGCCGGCAACCAACGCCACATCGCGGCCCTGGATCTGGCCCTGGTTGAGCAGGTCGTTGCGGGCTTCAAGGGCCACGCTGCCGGTGCCGCTGATGCGGCCCTGGTTGAGCAGGTTGCCGGCGGTGATGCTGACATCGGCACCCGCGATGACGCCCTGGTTGCTCATGGCGTTGGTGGCGTTGAGCTCGACGTTGCCGCCGGCGATCAAGGCACCGTTGCCGCGCAACTGCAGCGAGTTGGAGGCCAGATAGACCACCGGCACCAGCACCTTCTGGCCCTGGTAGTCCTGCTCCACCATCCACACGATGTCTTGCGTCAACGCGGCGGCCTGCGCGGCGGTGAGGCCTACGCCCATGCTCAGCTGCAGCTGACCTGCCGCCGCCACGCCAGATTCCAGCAAGGCGCGGTACTGCGCCACGCCATCGGCGTAATTGCCGAGATAGCGGCGCCCGGTGAGCTGGGTGATCTGGTCCAGCACCAGGCGCTGCTCGTAGAAGCCATCGCCCAGGCGGGTCTGGGTCCACTCCGGGTCCACGCCCAGCTTGTCCAGCAGGAAGTCGCTGCTGATGAAGTTGTCGTAATTGACGAAGCGCGGATCGGTCTCGATCAGGTAACGACGGCCGGGGCCGTTGCTGCGCCAGGCGTTGATGCCGCCCAGCCCGTTGGCGGCGCGGCTCATTGCGGTGCGATCGGTGCCGGTGCCGCTGGAGAGGCGATATAGCCCGCCAATGGGCAGATCGATCTGCGTCAGCGAGGTTTGCGCGCCGCCAACAATATTGGTCACAGGAATGCTGGCCAGGTCAACGCGGGTGCGGCTTTCGTTCGCACCTGCAACAACGCCGGTGCCAGCAGCGGTGGTCTGCACGTTTGCCTGATCGACAGTGCTGTGCACAAGCCCGCTGTCGTTGGACATCACCGGTGCCACCGACATCTTCACGATGCCGCCCGAGGTGGCAAGCGTTGCGTCCTGCGTATTGGCGCCGACTTGGGTGCCTGCGCTACCGGCAGTACCGGTGGCCACACTGATGCCGGACGCGCCGCCGTTTGCACGGCCGATCACTGCTTGACCGCCAACTCCACCGGCGCTTTGCGTGGTGCGCCCGTTCAACCCACCTTGTGCACCAACGCCAGTGAGTGAGGCGCCGCTGATGCTGCGACCATCGCTGCCGACGGCGCCGTTGCTGATGTTGGCACCGTTGATGCTGACGCCTTGGCCGCCGGTCATGCTCGCACCTAGCGCAAGGTAGCTGCTATCCAAGGTGCCAGAGCCCACGACGCGCTCATCGGTTTCCCAATAGCAGACGACGCTCTGGCCGGGCCGCTGCATACAGTCGTTATAGACTGCCCTAGCTGTGTATTCGGTATCTGTGTAATCAGCTACCTGCTTTAGCGCCAACGCTTGATTCAGCACGTCATCGCTGCTCGCAAGCATTCCGTCTGACAAACCTCCGACGCCGCGTTGATTCACCAGCAGCGCACCTGCCGCGGCTACCGTCGACGCGTTATTGATCACATAGCCCGACAGACCGATATTTCCGCCTGCTGCAATACGTCCTTCTGCACTGGCCGAAATTAACTGCTCACGCTCGCGCACGTTATAAGTGCGATAAACGCCAGGATCATGACCCGCATAACGGACACCGCCAGCGCCCGAAGTGCCGGGTCTCGGATCTCGTCTAATGACATCCTCAGGCATTGCCGCATTGGCCGCAGCCCGCTCTGCATCTGTTAGCGGTCCAGTTTTAGCATCGACTACGCGCCGTCGATTATTCAACTGCCCAGCCGCGATCAAAATATTCCCATCCGCCTCAATACTGCCCGACAGGTTATTCACCACACCCGTACGCGCTACCAACGTACCGCCGCCATCCTGCGCGCCACCGACGGCGATATTGCCCAGGCTGAAGATGCGCGCGTCGCGGTTAAGCAGCTGATCGCGCACGATCAGGTTCATGTTGCCGGTGGAGCCGAGCAAGGCAGAGCCATAGGCAGCATTGCCCGTAGCACCACCGAAATCTGCACCGTTCACCAGAGTGCCGGTGTTCACCGAGACGTTGCCGCCGACGATGCTGCCGGTGTTGTTGATGCTGTTGGCCACCAGCGACAGTGCGCCATTGCCGGAAATACTGCCGGCATTGTCGATGCTGCTGCCGTTGAGGCGAGTGTCGTTGGACAGGATGCTCGCGCCGGCGCGGTTGGTGATGCTGCCAGCGCTGATATCCAGGGCGCGCGCAGCCTTGAGCGTGGACTCATTGACCAGACTCCCGCCCACGCGCAGGTTGAAATTGCCGTTACTGGTGAGGTCTGCGCCGGCGCGATGCGTATAGTCGCTGCGCAAGGTCAGATCGAGCAGGTTCTGCGCCAGGATGCTGCCGCCACCGTCGAAGCCGACGGTATCGATCACCACATCGCCAGCACCGCCGGTCGCGCTGCCGGCACCGATCTGACCACCGGCATTGCTCAGATTCTGCAGGTTCAGGCGCACCGCCTGCTCGGCCTTGATCCTGCCGTTCTGGTTGTCCAGCGTGGCGCCTGCGCGTTGCAATAGAAAGCTCGCGCCGGCATAGACATTGCCGCCCTGGTTGTTCAAGCCGTTGGTATTGGCGATGAGATCGCCACCAGCAACCAGCTGGCCGCCGTTGTTGGCAATGCGGGCGGCATCGATGACCACGCTGCCGCGCCCACCGAGATTGCCGCTGGTGTTGGTCAGGGCCCCGCCCGTGGTGATGCGCGTCAGTCCGCCACCGTTGTTGACGATGCTGCCCTGGGTATTGTCGATGAGGCCGCCCGATGCGGTCAGCGTGTTGCCGGCATCGAGCTGGCCGCCGCTATTGAGCAGCGCACCGGTGACGGCAACGTTGAGATCGCGCCCCGCACTGAGCTTGCCGCCTTGGTGATTGTCCAGCTGGCCGCGTGCGGTGACGCTGAGGTCGCGTGCGGCTTGCAGGCTGCCGCCTGCGCTGCTGAGATTTTCTGCCGTGATCACTGCATCGGTGCTGGCACCAATGGTGCCGTTGCCATTGTCCAGGCCGCGGTTGAGATCCACGCGCAAGCTGCCGCCCGCGCCCGCATTGGCAACTGCCTGCACGGTACCGCCTGCATTGCTGAGACTGTCGGCGCGCAAGGTTAGCGCGCCACCACTGGCCTGCAGCAAGCCGTTACGGTTGTCGACTGCGCCAGTGCTTTGCACGCTCAATCCACGTGCGGACACCGAACCACCGACGTTATTGAGGCCGGCAGCAGTCAACACTGCATCGCCCGCTGCGGCAATCGCGCCGCCCTGGTTGTTCAACGCGCCGCTGGCGTCCAGGGTCAGTTGACCCTGGGTGAGGATGCGCCCACTGCTGTTGCCCAACGCACCACGGCTGGTGACCGACAGGGCGCCGGTGCCGGCGTGTTCGATCCGTCCCTGCGCATTCTCCAGGCTGGCCGCAGTAATGCTCAGATCCTGCGCATTGCTGGCCAGGGTGCCACCGGTGTTGTCGATGGCGCCGCCGATACTGACGCGGGTCAACCCGTTGCCGCTTTGTACCAGTCGGCCGCCGACATTACTCAAGCTGCCGCCGTCGATACTCAGCTGGTTGGCCTGCATTTGACCTGCGACGTTGTTGAGACGCCTGTTGTCGATGTTGCCGCCTGCCTGCACGGTGAGCGTTCCACCAGCGAGCAAGTCGCCACCGCGATGATCGAGGTTGCCGCCGGTGGTCAGTGCAACATTGCCGGTGGCACGTGTGCTGGCACCCGCAAGTTGCAGCTGACTGCCCTGTGCGGTGAGGTTGCCGCCGGCCAGCAATTTGCCGGAGGCGCTGAGCTGGCGATCGGCGATCAGGCTCAGCGTGAGTCCGCTGCCGAGATTGCCGTCTGCGTTGATACCGGCACCCACCGTGCCGGCGATGCTGATCTCACCCGCGCGCAGGCTCAAGTTGCCCGAGGCGGTGGTCTGCCCCGCATTCTCGATACGCGCACCCTGCAGACCCACCGTCGTACCGCTGACGGTGCCCTGTTGACGCAACACTGCATCGCTGGTCAAGGTGACCTGCTGAGCGCCGACCTGGCCGGCCACGCTCAAGTCGCCCTTCGAGCGCAATTCCAGCGTGCTGCCCGCGCTCAGGGTGCCGCTCTGTGCCAACGCCCCATCGGCCTGCGCCAAGAAGCTGCCAGCCGATGCCAGGCTGCCGCCGAGCTGCAGGTTGCTGCGGCTGATCAATGCGACATCGCCACGCTCGCTGCCCAACTGGCCGCTGCTGCTGAGTTGCGCCGCTTCCACGCGCAAGCCGTTGCCGCCGATCAGGTCACCGCGATTGTCCACCGCTCCACTGGCGATCACACCCAAGCGTTGCAGGCCGTAGGCCTGCCCGGTCTGACGCAACGAACCGACACCCAATGTGAGTTGGTTGCCGGCACGGACGGCACCGGCATTGTCGAGCAAGCCGCCGATGGCGAAGGTGGCATCGCCTTGCGCGAGCAAGACGCCGTTAGCGGCATTGCTTGCGCTGGCTGCCGTAACGTTCAAGGTCTGACCAGCGACGACTTGCGCTGCGTTGGTCAAGGCGCCGGTTGCGCTCAGCACCACGTTGCGATCGGCTTGCGCCACACCGGCAACCGCCAGGTCGCCGGTGCTGCGCAGATTCAGATCAGTGGCTGCATCGAGTGCGCCACGGCTGTCGATCGACGCGCCATCCAGGCTGATCGCGCCACCGCTCTGCAGCACTGCAGCCTGCCCGGTTGCAATACCCGCGCCGCGCAACGTGGCATTGCCTGCAGACACGGCTTGCCCGTTGAAGGTCAGTGTGCGTTGTGCCTGCAGATCGAGCTGGGTTGCCGACTGCAGCGTGCCTGCGGCGGTGAGATCGCGACCTGCCTGCAGCGCGATCGATTGCGCTTTGAGCGAGCCGGCCTGCTGCAGATCGCCAACCGCCGTTGCCTGCAGTGTGGTCGCTGCGGCGACAACGCCTTGCAGCGTCATATCGCCTTGGCTGGTCAGAGTGACACTGGCGGCTTCGCTCCCGAGCTGGCCGCTACTGCGTAAGGTGCCTGCCTCCACCAGCAGCGCATCCTTGGCGATGAGGTTGCCACGGTTGTCCAGTGTTCCAGTCACGGTTGCAGTCAATGCTTTGCCTGCGATGGCAGCACCGCTCTGATCCATGCTGGCGGCGGTGATGCGCAGAACGCCGCCACTCTGCAGGCTGCCGGCGTTCTGCAGCGCGCCGGTACTCAGCGTGACGCTACCATCGGCCGCCAACACACCAGCGGCCAGGTTATTGACGTTGCCGGCTTGCACCGACAGATCACGGCCTGCAACGACCTGGCTCGCGTTGCTCAAGGTCGCGGCTGCGCTCAGCACAACATCACGATTGGCTTGCGCCACGCCTGCGAGCGCAAGACCACCCGTGCTACGCACACCCAGATCCGTACCGGCATCGAGCGTGCCGCGGCTGTCGATTGCCGCACCATCCAGGGTGATTGCGCCGACGCTTTTCAGCACGGCATCGCGACTGGTGGCGATGGTGTTACCACGCAAGCTGGCGTCGGCACCGGCTTGTGCCTGACCGTTCAACGTCAAGGTGCGCTGCGCCTGCAGATCCAGCGTAGACGCGGACTGCAGCGTGCCACCGGCAGTGAGATCGCGGCCAGCCTGCAACGTGACGGCCTGCGCGTTGAGCGAGCCGGCCTGCAGCAGGTCGGTACCCGCCGTTGCTTGCAGTGTGGTCTTCGCAGCCACAACGCCTTGCAGATCGATATTGTTCTGGCTGGTCAGCGTCAGTGCGCCGTTGACCGAGCCCAGTTGCCCACTGCTGACGATGCTGTCGGCAGCGATGGTCAGGTCCTTGCCGGACACCAACTGGCCCGCGTTCTCGAATGCGCCCGTCGAAGTGATCGACACCGCGTCGCCGCTATAAACACGGCCGCGCTGCAGCAGGGCTCCGGTGTTCAGTGCAAGGCCACGTTCGCCATGCAGGCTGCCATTGTTTTCCAACACGCCAGCCACATCGACACGCAGGTCGCGTAGCGCGCCCAAAGTCGCAGCCGTGGCGTTGTTGACAGTAGCCGCTTCCACACGCAGATCGCGCGCCGCGACGACTTGAGCGCCATTGTTCAATGCACCCGCAGCAGTCAGCGCAACATCGCGCCCGGCCTGGACCACGCCAGCCAGTGCAAGATCACCGGCGCTGTGCACGTTCAAATCGGTCGCCGCATCGAGCGAACCGCGGCTCTCGATGGAGCCGCCATCCAGGGTGATGGTGGCACCGCTCTGCAGCACTGCTGCTGCACCAGTCACAATGTTCGCGCCGGTGACACTCGCGTCACCGGTGCTCGATGCTTGCCCGTTCAAAGCGAGCGTGCGCTGCGCCTGCAGATCCAACGTGGATGCCGATTGCAGAGTGCCATTTGCAGAGAGGTCGCGCCCCGACTGCAATGCGATCGATTGTGCCTTGAGCGAACCGGCCTGCTGCAAGTCGCCGCCGGCAGTCGCACGCAATGCAGTGGCCGCTGCAACCACACCATCGAGTTGCAGCGCGTCCAGGCTGTTCAACGTGACATCGGCCCGCTCGCTACCCAACTGCCCACTGCTACGCAGCGTGGCCGCATCGACCTGCAACGCATCCTTGGCGATCAGATTGCCGCGATTGGCCAGCGTGCCTGCGATGGTGGCGTGCAGCGCCTTGCCTGCAGAAGCGCTGCCGCCCTGGTCCATATTTGCTGCGCTGATCTGCAGATCGCCACCGGCCTGCACGCGGCCAGCGTTGTTCAGCAGTGCCGTAGTGGTCAGGGCGATGTTGCCCTCGCCCGCCAACACACCACTCGTGGTGTTGTCGAGGCTACCTGCCTGCAACGACAGATCGCGGCCTGCAAACACCTGCGCTGCGTTACTGAGCGCGCCGGTGGCATTCAAGGCGACGTCGCGGCCGCCTTGAGCCACGCCCGCCAGCGCCAGATCGCCCTGACTACGGATCTGCAGATCGCTACCCGCATCCAGCTTGCCGCGGCTGTCGATGGCCGCACCGTCCAGCGCGATCACCCCCGCGCTCTGCAACACCGCATCCTGGCTGGTTGTCAGTGCGGCAGCGCGCATCGAAGCGTCACCGCCGGCCTGGCCCTGGGCTGCGAACCTGAGTGCGCGTTGTGCCTGCAGATCCAATGTGGACGTCGATTGCAGTGTGCCAGCGGCGGTGAGATCACGCCCGGCACTCAATGCCAGTGATTGAGCCCTCAACGACCCTGCCTGCTGCAGATCGCCAGCGGCGTTGGCCTGCAGCGTGGTCGCAGCGGCGACAACGCCTTGTAGCGCGATATCGCCCTGGCTGCCCAGACGAACACTCGCCGCTTCGCTGCCGAGTTGACCGGTGCTGCGCAAGCTGCCGGCATCGATCTCCAGCGCATTCTTGGCGACCACATTGCCTGCGTTGTCGAATGACCCGCTCACAGTTGCCGAAAGCGTGTTGCCCGAACTGGCGCTACCGCTTTGCGTGAACGTGCCTGCGACGAGCTGCAGATCGTTCGCCGCATACAGGCTGCCGGCATTGTCTATCGCGCCAGTCGTACGCACGCGTGCATCGGCATCCGACGAAAACGCCGCACCCTGTGCATTGCGCAGCGTTGCTGCATCCACAGCCAGCGCACCGGCGGCGATGACCTTCGCGCGGTTATCCAGTACTGCGCCCGCCTGCAATGTGGCCGTGCCGGCACTCTGCACGGTGTCGTCCAACACTAGATCGGCAGCGCTTGCGATACGCAGATCGCCGCCTGCATCGATCACACCGTTGTGTTCGATCGCCGCGCCACGCAACTGCAACGCACCATCGCTACGCAGTTGCCCGCGTTGACGCAGTGCGCCGTTTGCCTGCAGATCGATCGTGCTTGCCGAACGCACAAGCGCTTCGCTGGAAAGATCGCCGCCGGTGGCGATCACCAACCCACCAGCAGTGGTCTGCAGGGTGCCGGAGATTGCGGTCTCGCTGCCACTACGAAGATTGAAGCTGCCCGCGTTGACTGTGCCGGAGACCTGCGCACCTGCTGCGGCGTCCAATGCCAATGCACCGCCTGCCACAGTGTTGCCGCTCAGGGTCAGACCACCGCGACTACGCAGCGTGGCATCGCCACGTTGACTGCCGATATCGCCGCGACTTTCCAACTGCGCCGCATCAATGCTCAGCGCATTGCCCGCAACGAACTTGCCGCTATTGACCAGACCACCCGCAACCGCCGCCTGCGCATCGCGCGCAGCAGATAGACTGCCCGCCGTGGTCACAGTCGCTGCCTGGAGACGGAGATCACGGCCGGCGTAGCTGCTACCGGCATTGTTCAATGCACCTGCACTGCGCAAGTCCAGATCGCCACCCGTAGACACCGCACCGCGCTGCGTGATGTCGATCCTCGCCGCGTTCAGCGCCACTGCATCCGCCGCAATCAACTGACCCTGCAATTCCAGCCGGCCGCCAGCCTGCACATCGGCGCCCTGCCCGGCCTGCGCCAGTCCACCCAGGCGCACGTCGCCGCCACCGCTCACGCGCAGTGTCGTCGCAGCATCCACGGTGCCGAGTGCATCGATCGCGTTTGCATTCAATGCAATTGCAGCGCCAGTCTGCAGCATGCCCGTCAAGGCAATCCGCGACGCGCGCACGTTGGCACCCGCGCCTGCATACGCCACCCCGCCGCTGCGCAGCACACCATCAGCGGCCAAATCCAAGGCGCCGGCGGTATGCAGGCTGCCATCGGCATTCAATTCCGAACCGAACAGACGGATCGACCCGGCACTGCTGCGGCCAATATGGCTCACCACGCCGCTGGCTTGCGCATCCAATCCACCGGCGGCAACCAGATCGCCGGCCAACGTCATGCGCGCAGCACGCAGACGCACATCACCCTGCTGCGAACCGAGTACGCCGCGCTGATCCAGATCACTTGCCGCACGCACACTCATTCCATCGCGCGCCACAGTGGTGCCGCTCAGACTCACCTGGCCAGCACTGTCGATCTGCAGATCGCCGCTTTGCGCTGCCAAGGTGCCACGGCTCACCACGCCGACGCCGGCTTCGGTAGCGATCAGGCGGATGCGGTCGGCGTACATGCCGCCCAGCTGCGCCACGTCGATACCGATCGACGGTGCCGCGCCATCGCTGCCCGGCACCACGTCCAGCAGCATGCCGTCGTAATTGACCCGCCCTGCACCCGCAGCGGCGACCAGCTCCCTTGTCCAGATGGAGCCTTCCACGCTGAGCTGGCGCGAGAGCAGATCCAGGCGATCCACATTGAACGCATCCAACCCGTTGCTGCCGATACTCAACGCACCTCCGGTAATGTTGAAGCCATTCAATGCACCATCGCTGCCCAGATTGGGCGTACCAGTGGTCAAGGTCACGCGCGAGGTATTGAGAAATCCGCAGCCATCGCAGGAAATGCCATTGGGGTTGGCAATCACCAATTGCGCCTTGGCGCCGGCGATTTCGGTGTAACCCTGCAGACGGCTACTTGCAGAAGTCACTTCGTTGAGGATCAGCGAGGCAGCACCGCTGCGCTGCAGATTGTCGTTGCCGGCGACATAACCACCCAGCTCGGTCTTGGAAATCTGCGCGCTGTTGTTGAGGATCAACCCGTTCGGGCCGACGTTGAAATTGCTGTAGCGGTTATGCGAGACGCCGCGCGCATTGGGCGCGACGATGTCCACCACCGGTACGCCATTGGCGGCGACCTGCTGACCGGGTGTCTGCCCACCGGGGTTCGGCGTTGGCGCAACCTGTGCCCACGCCGGAAACGATGTCCAGGTGACCGTGCAGCACAGCAGCAACGCAAGCGCGCGCTTGCTTTGTTCGGCCAGGTAACCACGTATGCTCATCGCTTCGGTGTCCATCGTTTCTCTCTCGCCGCTCGTGGGCGTCATCAATCAACAGCGCGCTGCCGGCTGGCGGCGCGATCCATGTCAGAACTGGTAGATCACACGCGCGCCATACGCCGGCTGCGCACTTCCAAAGCCATCGGGGCGATGGATCGCCCAGCCGGCAAATGCATCGATGCTGGCGCCGAACCAACCGCCGCGCAGACCCACCGCGCCGCCCACCAGGCTGCGACCGCGCAGCCCGCTGGCACTGGTGCCATCGATGCGGCCAGCATCCAGACCCAGGTACGGCGTCAAGCCAATTTGCTGGATCGGAAAACTCAAGGTATTGCGCCAATACACGCCTTTTTCCGCGCCTAGCGTCGCTTCGCCGTCGAAGCCGCGCACGCTATAGCGACCACCGATGGTGACGAACTCCGAACCGAGCAGCAGCTCGCCGGCGGTCTGTGCGCGCAGGCTGCTTTCCCACGCCATCGGCACAGGGCCCAGCTTGAACGGCACTGCGGTGCTTACGTCCAACGTGGTCACGCCATAACGAAATGTCGGGAACCCGATCTGCGGGTCGTAACCTGTCCATTGGCTGTTGAACCACGGTGTGCCACGCCGATGCGCGATGCGCACGTCCAGCTGCATCGCACCCAGATAGCGACGATGGGTGAGGTAGAACTCCGCGCTGCTGGTATCGCGACGCTGGATGCCGATCTCCACCCCATCCAGATAACTACGCGCCCGCCGCCTGCCAACCGTGACACCGGCAGAGGTCTTGCTGGTGCCATCGCGATGCAGTACACGCTGGATATCCAGCTGTGCATTGCTGGATTCGCCGCTGGACTGGAAGGTCTGCAAGAACCCGTCAACGCGCTGGTGATAGCGGTACGACGAGGCCGACAACGCAAACGTCCACCAACCCCACGGCAGGTTGTAACTGAGACTGTTGCCACGCGTGCCGCGCTCTTCGTCGCGCGTGGCCAGGTCATGGCTGTAGCCGATGCTGAGCAAGTCGTTGAGGCCAAGCGGGTTGTCCAGCGAGATATCCAGCCCGCCTTGCACGCGGCCGGTGGCTTCCACGCCCGAATCGTCGGCATTGGCCACGCCGCGCCAGCGCCGACCATGCTGCAAGGTGATGACCAGATCCGATTCGCCCGGCGCCTCGCCCGGTGCGATATCGATCTTGGCGTCTTGCGATGGCAGTCGCTTGAATTGCTCTACCGCCTGCTCAATCGCGCGCAGATCCAGCAGATCGCCAGTGCGTATTGGCAATGCACTTTTCCAATGCTCGCCACCGGTGTCGGAAACCACACGCACCGCGCGCAAGCGGCCTGGCATCAGTTCGAAACGCAGTTCGCCGCGCGACAGATCCTGTTCGGGCACGCCGATGCGGGTAGTGACCAGGCCGCGCGCGACCAATTGATCCAACGCGCGACGGCGGATGATGTCGATGCCGGCACGACCGATGCAGCGGCCTTCATAACGGCGCAGCGATTTCCACAACCACGCAAAGCGCGCACCGTCGTCGCCCGCACCGGACAGGCGTACGCGGGCGATCGGGAAACAGAGTTCTTCCTTCGGCAGCACTGTGCTGCGTGCGTCCACGCGCTCGGCCTCCTCACGCGGGCCGGCGAAGGGGGCTTGACGCTCCTGGTCCTGACGCCTCTGGATCTCCTCGGCCTGGCGCAATTGCTCCTGCCGATCCAGCGTTGTCGGTGCCGACTGTTGTGCAGCCGCCAGCCCGGCGACAGCCCATAGGCAAGCCGCCAGCGCCGTTGGCGCCGATCGCATCCACATCTGTCCTGCCCCCTGTGCGGCGGATCGCGCCTCAGCGCGTCGTCGCTTACACCGCTGTGCCTGGCCGCCAACACGGCGGCGCTACCCTTCAGCACAACGAATGCGGCGCAACTTTGCTGGAACGTTAAGAACGGGTCAACGCGCGGTGTAGGGGCAACCCTGTAAGAAAAACCCGACCTTTTCAATTATGTGACATGCATCACTAAAAAGTGGAGATGTTCAAAGAACGGATTCGTTGAACCGATCCATCCGTCCCCCGTGCAACCACTCGAACATCCGGCAACATGTTGCTAAACAGTAAATTCAGAGATGACTATTTATGCATATCAATCAGTTTTAATCTGCTGACTTTAGGAATACTTCAGCCAGCCCTCGCTTGCAGCTCGCTGTGATCGTGTTTCCTTCGGTAACTGCTGTCAGAACGTTGGTCAAAGTCCGAACTCACAGGCAAAAACGTGATGAGAATCGCTTTTTTGAGCGAACACAACCGATGAAGATCTCGTTAGCTCCGTGACGACATAGGCTTTACATGGGCATACGCAGTATCGCCAGTCGTCATACGCCTGGAATGCTAATGAACACCCTTTCCCTCCTGCCTACGCAACCACGTGCGTCGCGGCTGTCCTGACCGCAAAGGCGCACTCACTCCCCTGCTCAGCCTCGCTTTGATTGCCGCATGTGTGCCTCAGGCACACAGCGGTGAAGTGCGGCCGACAGAAGTGACTGGCGCCTCCATTGCCCCCACCCCCATGCAGCAGGCTGAGCAGTTACGCGGCCAGCAGCGCTATGCAGATGCGCTCGCCATCTACGAGCGTGTACTCCGCCAAGACCCACGCGACCGCGGTGCCTACACCATGCGTGCGATCACCCTGACCGACCTCGGCAGCGCACAGCTTGCGGCGGAGGCCGTGTGGCGCCATCCGGACTGGTTCTCGCAGCAAGAACGCGAGCGCATCGAAAACGATCGCGTCGCGCGCATGATCGGTTGGGCCAGTGCCGAACCGATCGATGCCGCGCACCGCTATGCGGAGACCGATCAGGCCTTGGTCAACGCCGCCCGCATCGAGCGCGAATCACCATCGAAGGTGACATGGGAAGCCACGCGGCTGCGTATCGACACCTTGGTTGCACTCAACCAACGTCAGCGCCATCGCGATGTGGTGGCCAACTATCAGGCATTGAAAGCCGAAGGCATCGACGTCCCGGCGTATGTGCTGCCAACGGTCGGCGATTCGCTGATGGGCCTGCGTCGCCCGGCCGAGGCCGAAGCCGTGCTTCGGCAAGCCTTGCAGCACACGCCGAACGACTTCAACAGCCAGCTCCTGCTCGGCTACGCATTGCTGGAGCAGGAACGCTTCGATCTGGCGATGCCACTGTTCGAAAAACTTGCCGCCACGCAAGCGCCGTGGCCGCGTCGCGATGGTGCGACCAGCGGATACGAGAACTGGGATCGCTTCAGTGCAGACATCGCACTGGCCACCGCACGCTCTGCCGCGAACGACAATCGCGGTGCAGACGCCCTGCTGCGCGAACGCGTGGCCATCGGTCCCGACAATGCAGAACTACAGGCCGCACTGGCCTCGATCGAGTTTCGTCGCGGGCAACACACCAAATCGTTGCAACGTAATGCGGTCGCGCTGACGCTGGATCCGCATCAGAAACAGGCCCGCAGTGGCGTGGTGGAAGCGCAGCGCGATCTGGACCGTCTGGATCTGGCCGATGCCACGTTTGCGCCGCTTCGCAGCGAATACCCGGACGATGTCGGCCTGCAGCGGCTCGGCGCTTCACTGGAACGTCAACGCGGTTGGCAAGTGCACCTCAGCCATGCGCGCGGACGCAGCGACAACGACACCCTGACCAACAGCACCTCGCCTCTGGGCAACGACTTCGGTAGTACGTTGCTGGAAGCCGAATCGCCGTTTCTCGGCGAAGGCTGGCGTGTGGGTTTGCGTGCACGCGACGATTGGGCCGACTTCCAGAACACGCGTGTGCGCTATCGCAGCTTCTGGCTGGGAACGCACTATCGCTACGACCGGCTGGATCTCAGCGCTTACGGCGGACGTGCGCTCGACGATTTCGATCGCGACGGCACCGCCTGGGCGCTGGATGCCGGCTGGCGTTTTTCCGATGCCTGGTATGGCAGCGTCGCCTGGCGCACGCGTGATCCAGAAGCTTCATTGCAGGCACGCCGCTTCGGCATCACCGGCGACAGCATCGGCGCCGCCGTGCGCTGGACACCCAACGACGAAAGCCGCTGGGAATTGCAGGCACGCCAGTTGCGCTATAGCGACGGCAATCGACGCGACCAGCTGGATCTTTCGGGAAGCCAACGCCTGTGGGCCAACCCACATGTGCTGCTCGACGGCCTGTTCGCCGCCTCGGCCGGACGCGCCGAAGACGAGCGCGCCGTCAATTACTTCAATCCACGCCGCAGCTCTGCGGTGGCCGCCGGCGTGCGCATCGATCAGATCGGCTGGCGCCGCTACGACTACGCCTTTCGGCAGCGGCTGGAAGTCACTGCCGGGCCGAATTATCAATCCGGCTTCGGCAGCCAGTGGGTGCCCAGCGCGGCCTATCGACACCTGTGGTCGCTGGGCGATGGCAGTGCGCTGAGTTATGGCGTGAGCTGGTCGCGTCCGGTCTACGACGGCCAGCGCGAACAACAACTTGGATTTGACCTGGATTTCCGATGGGGAGGTACGCCTTGATCCGCCTGCCGCTGTTGCTGGTCGCCTTGTTGCTGATGACGTTTGCGTCGTCGGCGCAGGCGGGCCTGCTGGTGCTCAGCTACCACGATATTCGCGACGATGTCGCAGCCAAGGGCGATCCCGATCGTTATGCGGTGTCCACCAGCAACTTCGCCGCGCATCTGGACTGGCTGCGCTCGCACGCCTACCACCCGGTGAGCGTGCAGCAAGTGCTGGACGCACGTGCCGGCAGGCGCGCCCTGCCCTCGAGGCCGGTGCTGCTGACCTTCGATGACGGCTTGCGTAGCGTCTACACGCGTGTCTTCCCGTTATTGCAGGCCTACGGCTATCCCGCGCTGGTCGCACCCGTCACCAGTTGGGTCGAATTGCCGGTTGGCCAGGTGGTGCCCTACGGCCATCGCGATTTCACCCACGATGATTTCGTCACCTGGGCGCAACTGCGCCAGATGCAGGACAGCGGCCTGATCGAAATCGGCTCGCATAGCGATGACTTGCATAAAGGCATCGCCGGCAATCCGTTCGGCAATCAGACGCCGGCAGCGGTCACGCGTCACTGGGATGCAGGCAAGGGTTACGAAAGCGAAGCGGACTATCGCCAGCGCATCCAGACAGATCTGCGCCATAGCCGCGACGCGATCGTGGCGCATCTGGGCAAACCACCGCGCGCGATGGTATGGCCGTATGCCGCCTACAACCGCGCCAGCAACCAGATTGCCGCGCAGCTGGGCATGACGCTCAGCTTCGACCTGGAAGGCCGCTCGCACGAAGCCGATATCGGCCAGCAAGGCCGCGATCGCGTGGATGGGCAATCGCTGGCCAGCCTTGGCCGCCTGTTGCTGTTCAACAATCCGGATGTGCGCGATCTGGCCGGCGAGCTGCGACGCGATCTGTCGCGCGATGGCTTGCGTGCGATCCAGATCGATCTGGATTACGTCTACGACCCGGATCCGGCGCAGCTGGAACGCAACCTCGACATCCTGGTCCAGCGCGTCAAGGACATCGGCCCCAGCCATGTGTTCCTGCAGGCCTTCGCCGACCCGGATGGCGACGGTGCCGCCGATGCGCTGTACTTCCCCAACCGCCACTTGCCGATGCGCGCGGATCTGTTCGGGCGTGTCGCCTGGCAGCTGCGCACCCGTGCCGGCGTGCGCGTGTTCGCCTGGCTGCCGGTGCTGGGCTTCCATCTGCCCGATGCCCAGCAGCAGGCTGCACTGCAGATTCGCGGCAAGGATCCGAAGGATGTGCCGCGCCTGGATCCGGGCAATCCGCGCACGAATCAGCTGGTCGCGGATATCTACGAAGACCTTGCCGCAAACACCTATTTCGAAGGCCTGCTGTTCCATGACGATGCCTATCTGCGCGACGACGAAGTACCTGCTTACGGCAATGGCGATCCGGTCAAACGCACGCAGCAGCTGATCGGCTTCACCCAGGAACTCAAAGCGGCCGCCGAACGCTGGCGCCCCAAGCTGGTGACCGTGCGCAACCTGTTCGCCCAGCCCGTGCTGGAGCCGCAGAGCGAAGCCTGGTTTGCGCAGCGCCTGGACGCCTTTGCATCGGCGTACGACTACACCGCGCTGATGGCCATGCCCTACATGGAGCAGGCCAACGAGCCGCAGCAATGGCTGCAGCGGCTGGCGCAGCGTGTCGGCCAACAGCCACGCGGCTTCGACAAGACCATTTTCGAACTGCAGACCGTGGATTGGCGCACCGGCAAGCCGCTGCCCGACGGTGTGCTGCTCGAACACACCAAGTTGCTCCTGGCTGCGGGCGTGCGCCATCTGGCGTATTACCCCGACGACTTCATCGGCGGCCACCCGTCTCTTCCCGAAGCGCGCGAGGCCATGTCGGCTCGGCAATTCCCTTATATCGAGCGGTAACCGATGACGACCAGCCTGCTGTTGGGCGCCCTGTTCAACTTCGCGTTTTTCTATCCGATCATCATGGCGTTCTTCTGGATGATCGGCGGCACTTACTACTACCTGCGGCGCGAACGCGGCACGCCGGGTCCTTCATCACCGCCACCGTTGTCCAGCGAGCCGTTCGTGTCGTTGCTGGTGCCTTGCTACAACGAGGCCAAGCATGTGGGCGAAACCATCGCTGCGATGAGCGCACAGAACTATCCGGATTTCGAGATCATCGCCATCAACGATGGCAGCAGCGACAACACGGCCCAAGCGCTCGAGGACCTCACCCACCAGCATCCGCGCCTGCGCGTGGTGCATCTGGAGCAGAACCACGGCAAGGCCAACGCGCTGCGTGTCGGCACGCTGGCATCGCGCTCGGACTATCTTGTGTGCGTGGATGCCGACGCCATCCTGGACCCCAACGCTACGCGCTGGATGGTCGGCCACCTGATCTCCGGCCCGCGCGTTGGCGGCGTCACTGGCAATCCCCGTGTGCGCAATCGCACCACGCTGATGGGCCGCATGCAGGTGGGCGAATTTTCCGCCATCGTGGGGCTGATCAAGCGTGCGCAGCGGGTCTACGGACGGCTGTTCACCGTGTCGGGCGTGATCTGCGCGTTTCGCCGTTCGGCGCTGCATCACGTCGGCTTCTGGTCCGACAACATGGTCACCGAAGACATCGACATCTCCTGGCGTCTGCAGCTGGACGACTGGGACATCCGCTACGAACCCAACGCGCTGTGCTGGATCCTGATGCCGGAGACCTTCCGCGGCCTGTGGATGCAGCGCCTGCGCTGGGCACGCGGCGGCGTGGAAGTGTTGCTGAGCCATGGCCGCCGCGTGTTGTCCTGGCGCAGCCGACGCATGTGGGGCGTGCTGCTGGAATACGCGCTCAGCCTGGCCTGGGCCTACACGATGCTCTTCATCATCGTGCTGTGGCTGCTCGGCAAGTTCATCGCCATGCCACCTGCGTTGTACATCGACACCATCCTGCCGCGCTGGCATGGCCTGGTATTGGCAGTGGTCTGCCTGATGCAATTCGCCACCAGCCTGGTGATCGAACGCCGCTACGAAAAAGGCCTGGCGCGCCAGTTTTTCTGGGTGATCTGGTATCCGGTCGCCTTCTGGATGATCGGCATGCTCACTGCCGTCATCGCCTTCCCACGTGCCCTGCTCGCGCGCCGCAGCAAACGCGCCCGCTGGAAAAGCCCCGACCGAGGAATCCAATGACACCGCCCATCATCAACCTGCCGCAACGCCTCGGCCGCTCGCGCCGCCTCGCCTACGGCGCCGCCACCGCGGGCGCCTGGATGGTCTACTTCTATCTGTGGGCACCACTGGCGACGCTGGTCGCCTGGTTCTTCGGCCTGCGCAGCGCCTACATGGAGCTGTATCTCAAGCACAACGCTCTGGATCCATTCGCGCTGGGCGCCCTGCCGGTGATCGCACTGATGAGCGCCATCACCACCGTCGGCTGGGCCGAGTACAACCGCCTGCGCTTTGCCAAAGCCGACCGGCGCAAACGCCGCCGCACTGTGCTGGAACCGGAAGTCGATCAACGTCTGGGCGTTCCCGAGCAGCTTGGTAGCCTGCTGCGTCATAGCCGCATCTCATCGGTGGCGATGGATAAGTTTGCAAGGCCAGTGGGGGTGCGGGTGGTTCGGCATGGGTAAAAACCCCCACGACGCGCGGCGGATGCTTTCGCATTGTGCGATGCGCTTGTTTTGCGAAATGATCGCGTCAGGTGCTTCTTGCATCCTCACTTTTTAGAACATGCACGCGAATTTCTGCATTGATTTTTTGCTGCTGGCTCTTCCGGCCATGTGCACTGAGCTAGGCGAGAAGCCCATACGCAAGAGTCTGTCGCCTCGTGAGGTCAACGATGCGCGGTTGCTCAAAAAGAATCTATTAACCCATGATGGGAACTTGGCTATTTCCTGACAGAGTCAGTGACCGGCTTTTGGCAGATGCATGTACAAGTTCCGTGGTGCTTCTGCTTCAACCGATTATCTTTGATGACATCGATCGTTGCGTAAAATGTCATAGCGATCGAAAACACCGTAACTGCAAGAACGAAGATAGCTTTTGCCTTTTTCGTCTTTTTCCGAGTGCGGACTTTGAAAATAGGCCTCAAAAAAACATTTGCAGCGGCAGCCATAACTGCCACCCCACCCATGAAACCAGAAAATATTCCAAAAGAACGATAGGGCTTGGGCAGTCCCGAGTCCCAAATGGTTGCACCAGCGGCTATGAGAGTGGCTCCAAGAACCATGCACTTCACAAGCTCAATAAAGCGCTTTAGTCCTTCGTGCCATGCAGGCTCTTTGACCTTATGAATCCTTCCGCCCCTCCTTTTTTTCCATTCACTTTTAGACCAAGCTGTCACACGCTGCGGATCTCCAGAGATCATTTCTTCCTCACCCCCGACAGACGTGCAAATTCTAACGCTTCTCTCGCAAGCGGTAGGTCGCGGCATGATGAAGTTTTATTGATGCTACGAATCACGCGCATCAGCCACGTGGAGGGCTTGCGTCCAGACTCACTTGATCTCTTACTTGCCCGTACTCCACCCGGCTAAGAAGCGGGTCTTTTTTTGTCAAGCCGAAGGCTTCCATTTAGCGGCTCGCCATGAGCCGTTGCACATAGAAGTAGCAAGGATCATGACCTTAAACCATGCGCGGATGGGGCGAGCTTTGTGACTGCGCCTGGTCAAGGGTTTGCTGCTCGATCTGCTGCTGAGCAAGGCGTTGATTGATCTGTTCAAGTTGATTAAACGATTGCTCCACAGGTGTATTTGCTGCTTGGACAGTAGGCATGTCAGCACGCAGCTTGGCTGGGTCACTTGGTAATCCCTGGACGACAAAGACGTTCTGAGCTGCAGTCAGTTTGTCTGTCGCGTTGCTCAGAAGAACGTGGTCCACTCGTGTCAGCCCGTTGTCCTTTGCCAACGTAAGCAAACTCGCCGTCATGCGCTCACTCGTGGCATCGAAGGTTCGTCCGTTTTGATGATCCAGCTCAGTGACCTTGCCTTTGATTTGCTGATAGAGCGCAAAGTCTGGGTGGCCGTCATCCACTGGCGTTTTTTGACTATTGCTCTCTTGACGAAGACTGCGCTCGATCTGCCGATCTTGCTGCCGTTCAATGGGCGTCTTCCACTTCTCGATTTCAGGCTCGCCCTTGATCGCGCCCGTGGCTGGATCGCGCTCGATATTGACCCTCGCCCACTTGGCTTCGATGTCGAGCTTGCCAGTCGTCCGATTGCGGGTTTCATCCAATATCCGCTCAGCCGTGAGCTGCGCTTCTTGCTCCCACACGTTCTTGGGCGCCCACAGACCTTGTCGGTTGGCGGCCTTGTTAATCCGATCGATCAGAAATTCCTCGGGATCGCCACCTTGCTTCCGCGCAATACCCTGGACAGACGCTTTGACCTCAAAGCTTTCCCACTTCATGGTCTCAGGGTTGATACCAACAACATCGACGCCGTGACCGGAGTTGTTCTGGATGGCTACGAGGTCCGTATAGCCTTTCCGCGCTAGGTCATGAGAGACGAACGCCTCACCGATATCGCCTACTTCATGATCTTTAAGGGCGGAAAGTTCTCGTTTGCCGATGTGAGCTTCAATCGCCTTGTCAAAGGGCACATCGCCATCAAAGGCGGTGATGTCTTTCCGAGCTAGGTAGCCAAGCTCCTTAGGAGACAGCGCGCCACTTCTTAAAAGACCGTCGAGGTTGCCAGTTTTTCGAAGACCATCGACAAGCTCGCCCAATTCTCCCTGGCTGCGCTTCATGCCGGCCAGGCCATGGAACATCAGATCTGTGCCGTCAGCCGCCGCCCCACCCTTGGATTGAACTCGCTGAGCATTGTGAACAAGCTCAATAATCTCGGGAGCGAGCTCTTTTCCGGACTGCATTTCAACGCGCCCTATCATCCGCTCTGCAGCAGAGGCTTCTGCGCCTCCTGCCGCCGCACTACCCTGGACGTGAACGCGCTGGCCATCGGTGGCGATCTCGCCGCCCAACTCCTTTGCGCTCTGGGCTTCAACACGCTCCGCAATCTTTTCTGCTGCCGGGGCAAGGTCTTCTGCGACATCAACCGCCTTGGCAACGTTGGCGAGCTTTGCAAGCTTGGTGGCAGGAACAAACGTAGCGATGATCTCAATCGCCGCTGCGCCCTTTGCTTCCCCCAGATACTCTTGCTCTTTGCCTTGCTTAGTCGCCTTCTCTAAACCCGCTTCCCACTCGTTCCAAGCACCAACGGCTGCATGCTTGATATCACGCGGCACCTTGCCCGGATCTTCAATCGCGTCGTTGGCATAGATCGACGCCGCACCGATCACCAAATTCCGGAAGTCGCGGTCGGTGCTGAATTGGTGAGCGAACTTGGCTAGGTCGACAGTATCACCAATCATCCCCAAGCCATGGGTGGTTGCGCCCTTCATCGCCCCGTAGCTGTCCTGGGCCTCTCCTGCCGCACTCCCTGCAAGCCGGGCTACCGCACGATCCAAATAGCTGTTCTGGGGATTGTCGCGCGCTTCGCTGGCCCAGCTCCTAGCAGCTGCCAAGTTGTCGCTGACTTGCGTGTCAGTCCAGCCCAACGCCTGACTCGCCTTCGTCGAAGCTGCGCTGTAACCAGCGGTCACGGGCTCTTCGATGTAGCTTTCGTAGTTCCGCTCGACCCACGACTCATTGACGTTCGCTGCATCCAACGCGGCACCAAAGCGCCTTGCCTCAGCTGGCGCCAGACGTGCACTGATGGCGTCGACCAAAGGTCCAACTTGTTCGCGCCCCTGCTCTGATGCATATACAGGCGAACGCATGATGTCGTTGACCACATCTCTCGCATCCAGGCCGTCCATGGACTGATGGGAATAGATCAGGCGACAGGCTTGGTAAGCAGTGAGATCAACGTTGCCGCTGGCATCAGTTGCTTGGGCGAGCGCTGCAATGTCAGCGCTTCGCGTTTGGCGGGTTGCATCGTTCATGTCAGAGTCCTTCATTCATGAGTGGACGATCAGCGAAACAGCGGGTAGTCCCTGATCAGTCGCTCTTCAACAGCCTGAGCCAACGGGTGCGCTTCAATGGTGTCGATGTTGCGCAATACTTTCCAGGGTTCATCGATCAACGAGTGATCGACTTCAAAATCCGGCAGATTGTGCCTGCGGCGCAGCGCTTGAATGGCGAGGAGTTCAGCCGGGAAGACGCGATCAATGGTGGCATCAAATTCGAACCGCTGCTTGTCCGTGTTTTCTTTGCTTCGCGAGATGTGGAAGTCGGCCGCCATCTGCATGACCGCCTGAAACTTCACTTCGTCATCGGTCTTCCAATGTTCAAGCACCGCTCGATACTCAGGAATAAGTGGGGTGAGGGGAACGAAGCTCGTTGGGGTGTTAAATTCTGTTGAGAAGAGAGCAACCAAGAAGGCATCAGATGTGCCGTTCTTGATCCTGCGCATCTCGGGCATTGTGTTGATGGCTTGATCTTTCTCGGCCATCTCGATGAAGAGTTGAGCGCAGGTTGACGCTTGGTCCCACCATGAAAGCATCGTGGGACCGACGGCCTTCATACCGTCTGAAAACTGCGTCGGCCAATTTCCAAGGTCTTGCCGCATGTCGCTATACATGCCATCCCAACGAAAGACCAAGGACCGGAGGTGGACCGCCTTGCTGATCAGGGCAGGAAGTTTTTCGGTATCCGAGCGCAGGAACGCATCGCAACTCGCGACATCGAAGAAGAGCGCAATGCGTTCGAGCTGCAGACCTGCTTTTGGATCCAGCTCTCCTGGCGCATCAAGGTATCGTCGAACTGCAGACTCGTACCGCTCCGCACGCTCTTCACGTTGGAAATTTTCGAGCCACTCTTGGCATTCCGCAGCCAATTTTTGAAGGGATGGATGATGAGTCAATGCCATGCTGTTACGGGTCCTTGATGGGCGCTCCTCCGCTGGCCTCTTCGCAGTCGGGGTAGCCATTGGTACAAGCATCGCACTCGTGCACTACCTGAACCACCCCGATGCAGACGAGGCCCGCCAACTATCAAATTTGATTGGGCGTCGACTTGGGTAGGGAGATGTTTGACTCGGAGGCCACTAGAGCCAGCAGCGTGGTCAACCGTCATCAGAACATGCAGCAGTTCAACACGCCGCCCTGCCTTGAGCCAAACTCGGCTTTTCCCCTTAACTGCGCCGTCAATACTTGACCGCTAGCAGCTTGGGGAAGGTAATTTGTTCTAGCAACTGGTGACCCCGGCCCGATTCGAACGGGCGACCTTCCCCTTAGGAGGGGGACGCTCTATCCAGCTGAGCTACGGGGCCAAGGGCGGCATTGTCGCACGATCGTTGCGATTGCCAAGCCGGTGGGTGGTCGGCGGAGCCTGCTAAAATCGGCGGCTACCCGTGTCGCGGGGCCCCCTGGCTGCCGCGCGACCGTCCCGACCTTTGGAGATCCCATGTCCGCTGACCTGCTCAAGGCGCTCGACCTCGCCGCGTCCAATTCCGGTACCTATCTTGGCGAGGCGACCTGGTCGCAGGCCACCGGCGCCGGGGTGCTGCAGCCGCTCAATCCGACCACCAATGAAGTCATCGCCGATGTGCAGGCGACCACGCCGGAGGACTACGAGCTGATCGTCCAGCGCGCACAGGCCGCCTTCAAGGTCTGGCGAACCACGCCTGCGCCGCGTCGTGGCGAAGCCGTTCGCCTGTGTGGCGAGGCGCTGCGTGCGCACAAGGATGCGCTGGGTTCGCTGGTGGCGCTGGAAATGGGCAAGAGCAAGCCCGAGGGCGATGGCGAAGTGCAGGAGATGATCGACATCGCCGACTTTGCGGTGGGCCAGAGCCGCATGCTCTATGGCTATACCATGCATTCGGAGCGGCCGGGCCACCGCATGTACGAGCAGTACCAGCCGCTGGGCCTGGTCGGCATCATCAGCGCGTTCAACTTCCCGGTGGCGGTGTGGGCGTGGAATGCGTTCCTGGCGGCGATCTGCGGCGATATCTGCATCTGGAAGCCGTCCAACAAGACCCCGCTCACCGCGATCGCGACGATGAAGATCTGCAATGCGGCATTGCAGGACGCCGGCTTCCCGGACATCTTCTTCCTGGTCAACGATGCCGGCACCACGCTGTCGGAGAAGCTGGTCGAAGACGGCCGCGTGCCGCTGATCAGCTTCACCGGGTCGACCCAGATCGGCCGTGTGGTCGCCGAGAAGGTCGCGCACCGTCTGGGCCGTTGCCTGCTGGAATTGGGCGGCAACAACGCCATCATCCTCGACGAAACCGCGGATCTGAAACTGGCCATCCCGGGCATCGTGTTCGGTGCGGTGGGTACCGCCGGGCAGCGCTGCACCACCACGCGCCGCCTGATCGTGCACGAATCCATCCACGACAACGTGCTGGCCACGTTGGTCAAGGCGTACAAGCAGCTCGACAGCAAGATCGGCGACCCCACCGACCCGGCCAACCTGATGGGCCCGCTCAACAGCCAGGGCGCGGTGGAACAGTTCCTGGCCTCGATCGCCAAGGCCAAGGCCGCCGGTGGCACGGTCGAAGTGGGCGGCACCGCGATCGATCGCCCGGGCAACTTCGTGCTGCCGGCCATCGTCACCGGGCTGCAGAACAGCGACGCGGTGGTGCAGCACGAGACCTTCGCACCGATCCTGTACGTGATGAAGTACAGCACGCTGGACCAGGCGATCGACCTGCAGAACGGCGTGCCGCAGGGCCTGTCGTCGTCGATCTTCACCCAGAATCTGAAGGCGGCCGAGAAATTCCTGTCGGCGGCCGGCAGCGACTGCGGCATCGCCAACGTCAACATCGGCACCTCCGGCGCAGAGATCGGCGGCGCGTTCGGTGGCGAGAAGGAAACCGGCGGCGGTCGCGAATCCGGCTCGGATGCGTGGAAGGTCTATATGCGTCGCCAGACCAATACGATCAACTATTCCGACTCGCTGCCGCTTGCCCAGGGCATCAAGTTCGATCTTGATTGAAGGCCGCACGGCGCGCCGGGGAATGCCCGGCGCGCTGTCGTATCTGCGCCGCTGCACTACGGTCGGCGGCTTGCTGGCAGGACAGCCTGACACTGACGGCGTTGGTCGCCGATGTCCCGCGACCGGCAGCCGATGACCGCCTGCACCAGGGCCACCGGACCAGCAATCTGAGGAGCGTCCGGCCCCCCTTTTTGCCGTGAGTAGCGGCGCCCAACGCCGCACGCTCAGCCGATCCGAGCGCTCAAATGCGCCAAACGCGCCCACGCGATCGCCGTTTGGCCGCAAACGGCACGCCTTTCGGGCGGCCGCTCTGGGATAATCGCGGTACGTCAGCCGTCGGCTGTCGGCCCTTCTACAGGAGTTGCTGATGAACGTCGTCGTTCGACAGACCAGTGCCATGGCCATCGTCAGCCTGGTCGCAGGCATTCTTGGCTGGACGCTGATCCCGTTCCTGGGCAGCCTCTGCGCCATCATCACCGGCCACCTGGCGCGCGCGGAAATCCGCCGCAACCCGCAAGGCCTGGCCGGCGACGGGCTGGCCATCGGCGGGCTGATTCTTGGCTGGCTGGCGGTAGCGCTCTGGGTGGCGGGAGTCGCGATCTTCATCCTGTTTTTCGGCGGTATGGCCTGGCTTGCGGCCGCAAACAGTTGAGCATGGCCGCGCCCTCCTCTGCCCAGCGCTTCAACGACCGTGTCGCGGCCTACGTGCGCTACCGGCCCGGTTATCCGCCGCAGTTGCTGCGCTGGTTGCACGAAGAATTGGGTGTGACCCCGGCAACCGCAGTGGCCGATATTGGCGCCGGCACCGGCATCTCCAGCCGCCTGTTTCTGGAGGCCGGTTATCCGGTCACGGCAGTGGAACCCAACCCGGCCATGCGTGAAGCCGCGCAGCAGTGGCTGGCGGGGTTCCCCAAGTTTCAGGCGACCGATGGCACCGCCGAGGCCACCGGGCTGGCCGATGCCAGCGTTGGCCTGGTGTCTGCCGCGCAGGCCTTCCACTGGTTCGACACGCAGGCCATTCGCGCCGAATGGGCGCGCATCCTGCAGCCCGACGGGCTGGCGATGATCTACTGGAATACCCGCGAGCTGGACACCACCGACTTCTTGCGCGGCTATGAGCAAATCCTGCTGGACTACGGCACCGACTATTCGGCCGTGGCCGAGCGTTACCAGGACGATGCCACGATGCAGGCCTGGTTCGGCGAAGGCTTCCGCGCGATGGCGCGCTTTCCCAATGCGCAGCAGCTGGATTTCGACGCCTTGCGCGGCCGGCTATTGTCGTCTTCGTATGCGCCGCTCGCGCACGACCCGCGCCATGCACCGATGCTCGCCGCGCTACGCACGCTGTTCGATGCGCATGCGCATGACGGACACATCGACTTCCAATACCAGACCCGCGTTTTCGCCGGGAGATTGAACTGACCCGCATGTATTCGCTTGCCCGCCCTTTCCTGTTTTCCCTCGACGCCGAGCGTGCCCACGCATTGGCCCTGCGCTCCATCGACGCTGCCTACCGCACCGGCGCCACACCGCTGCTGGCCAAGCGCCCGGTGCCGCTACCGACGCCTGCATTTGGTTTGATGTTTCCCAATCCGGTCGGGCTCGGTGCCGGGCTGGACAAGAACGGCGAACATATCGATGCGCTGCTGGCGCTGGGTTTCGGCTTCGTCGAAATCGGCACGGTGACGCCGCGTGCGCAGGAAGGCAATCCCAAGCCGCGCATGTTCCGGCTGCCGGAGTATCAGGCGGTGATCAACCGCATGGGCTTCAACAATCTGGGCGTGGATGCGCTGGTGGCCAATGTGCAGCGCGCGCGGCGTCGCGGCGGCTTGCTCGGCATCAACATCGGCAAGAACAAGGACACGCCCAACGAGGAGGCCACCAGCGACTACCGCTATTGCATGGAGCGCGTGTACCCGCTGGCCGACTACATCACCGTCAATATTTCCTCACCAAATACAGCCGGCTTGCGCGAGTTGCAGGAAGAACAGGCGCTGCGCCGTTTGATTTCCGAGTTGCGCGAAACCCAGGAAGCCCTCGCTGCGCAACATGGCAAACGCGTGCCGATGCTGGTGAAGGTGGCGCCGGATCTCAACGACCGCGACATCGATGCTGCGGCGCGCGTACTGGCCGACCTGGCAGTGGATGGCGTGATCGCCACCAATACCACGGTGACGCGCACCTTGATCGCCAACCATCCGTTGGCTGGCGAGGCCGGCGGACTGTCCGGCGCACCGCTGCTGGGGCAATCCACCTTGGTGCTACGGCGCTTGCGCGCACGCCTGCCCGAATCGATTCCGTTGATCGGCGTGGGCGGCATCAGCTCCGGCGCGGATGCACTGGCGAAGATGGCCGCCGGTGCAACCCTGGTGCAGTGCTATAGCGGTCTGGTGTATCGCGGGCCGCAGTTGATCGGCGAATGCGTGGATGCGATCCGTCGCCGCCGCGAAGCGCCGAGCGGCGGTGCGGTGTCGCCGTTATGAGCGAGGCCGTGCAGCCGGGCTGGCAGTTGCGCGAGCACGCGCCGCTGCGTGCGCTCAACACCTTTCATGTGGAGGCCACGGCGCGCTGGTTGCTCAGCATCCATGCGCCCGACGCGCTACCCGAAGCACTGGCCGCTCCCGAGATCGCCGGGCAACCGCTATTGGTCCTGGGCAGCGGCAGCAACGTGTTGCTGGCTGGCGACCCGCCAGGCTGCGTGCTGTGCTTCGAGAACCGCGATCTGAGCATCATCGCGCACCACGCCGACCACGCCATCGTGCGCGCCGGTGCCGGCGTGAACTGGCATGCGCTGGTGCTGTATTCGCTGCAGCAAGGTCTGTCGGGACTGGAAAATCTGGCATTGATTCCCGGCACGGTAGGCGCTTGTCCGATTCAGAACATCGGCGCCTACGGCGCGCAGGTGGGCGACTTCATCCACGTGGTGGAAGCCTTCGATCGGCACGCCCAACAGTTTGTGCGAATGTCTGCGGCCGAGTGCGCCTTCGGCTATCGAGATAGCGTGTTCAAGCAACTGCCGGAGCGCTATCTGATTGTCGCAGTGGAATTCAATCTGCCACTGCTGCATGAGTTGCGGCTGGACTATGCCGGCATCCGCGAAGAACTCGCCAGCATGGGCGCCGAACTGGCTGGCGCGGCCGATGTGGCACAGGCAGTGATCAACATCCGTCGGCGCAAATTGCCGGACCCGGATGTGCTGGGCAATGCGGGTAGCTTCTTCAAAAATCCCTTGCTGCCCAGCAAGCAGATCGCGGCACTGCAGGCCACGTTTGCCGATATGCCGGTCTATCCCGGCGAACAGCCTGGCCAGGGCAAATTGTCGGCGGCCTGGTTGATCGAGCAATGCGGCTGGAAGGGCCGGCGCGAGGGCGATGCAGGTGTGTCGCCGGACCACGCACTGGTGCTGGTCAACTACGGCACGGCCAGCGGCGCGAAATTGCTGGAATTTGCAAGGCGCATCGCCGAGTCGGTACGCGAGCGTTACTCGGTGATCCTGGAACCGGAACCGCGCGTCATCGGAGCGCATTGGTGACAGCGCAGCAGGTATCACGACGTGCTGCGCTGTGGATGCTCACCAGTACCTTCGCCTTCGGCCTGATGGCCATCGCCATCCGGCTGGCTTCAAGCAATATCTCCACCACCGAGATTGCGTTTTTTCGTAACGCGTTCGGGTTATTGGCGTTGTTGCCGCTGATCGTGCGGCCGGGCAAACCGCTGCCGCGTACGCAGCAATTGCCGCAGTATCTGGCGCGCACCTCGATCGGTCTGGCCTCGATGCTGTGCGGGTTCTGGGCGATCGGCCATCTGCCGCTGTCGCAAGCGATTTCGTTGTCGTATTCCACGCCGTTGTTCGTCACCGTCTTGGCGGTGGTATGGCTGCACGAACAAGTGCGCATGCGCCGCTGGCTGGCAGTGGCGGCAGGATTCATCGGTGTGTTGGTGATCCTGCGACCGGGTTCGTCCACTTTTACGCCCGGCCTGTTGGTTGCGCTGTTGGCTGCAGTCATCAGCGCCATTGTCGCGATCCAGATCAAACAGCTCTCGCGCAACGACGACTCCGACACTGTGGTGTTCTACACCTATGTGTTCTGGGTGCCGATGTCATTGATTCCGGCAATGTTTCAATGGACCTGGCCGCAGGGCATCGACTGGCTGTGGTTGGTGGCGACCGGCATCTTCGGCACCGCCGGTCAGTTGTTCTGGACGCGTGCGCTCAAGCTGGGCGAAGTCTCGGCGCTGCAGCCGATCAGCTTCATGCAGCTGCCGCTGGTGGCGCTGCTGGGCTGGTGGTTGTTCGGCGAGGCGATCGAACGCCATACCCTGATCGGTGCGGCCATCATCATCGGCGCCAACGTGTACATCGCCCATCGCGAAAGCGTGCTGGCGCGGCGGGCTGCCACGCACGCGCCGGTAGAGGGCGCGAAGCCGGGCGAATAAGCGCAGGTGCGCGCGATGGCGTCGCGACGCTGCCGACGTACACTGCGTTGTCTGCGCGCCCAGACATGCAGGGACAATGCGCACCCACGTTCGTTGACTGTTACTAGGTGAGGTCGGCATGCCGGTTCCAAGCAAAACCATCGGCCTGATTGGCGGCATGAGCTGGGAATCCACCCTGCCCTATTACCGCATCATCAACCAGCGGGTACGCCATGCCTGCGGCGGCCTGCACTCGGCCAGGATCTTGCTGCACAGCGTCAACTTCCATGAGATCGAGCGCCTGCAACACGCCGGCGACTGGGACGGTGCCGGCCGGGCGATGGCGGCAGCGGCGCGCTCGCTGCATGCGGGCGGCGCCGATTTCCTGGTGCTGTGCACCAACACCATGCACTGCGTTGCCGATGCGATCACCTCCGCCACGCCGCTGCCGTTGCTGCATATCGCCGATGCCACCGCCGATGCGCTGATTGCGGCGGGTGTCACCCGGGTCGGACTGCTCGGCACGCGTTTCACCATGGAACAGCCGTTCTATCGCGAGCGCCTGGCTGCGCGCGGCCTGCAGGTGCTGGTACCGCCGGCCGACGCACGCGCGCAGCTGCATCGGGTGATCTACGAGGAACTCTGCCAGGGCGTCATCCGGCCGGAATCGCGCGGCTATTTCCGTCAGGTCATGGCCGACCTCGGCCGGCACGGTGCGCAAGCGATCATCCTGGGCTGCACCGAGATTTCGCTGCTGGTGGACAGCAGCGATGCACAGCTGCCGTTGTTCGACACCACCGCCCTGCATGCCGAAGCGGCAGCGCACGCAAGTGTGCACGACTGATCGGCACCAAAGGCGCAGCCAGCGCGCCTTTCCCGAAGTACCCCCGCCTTGCCATTGCGTGCAAACGTGCAAGCTGCGCATTGCTGCAGCGATAGCATTGGTGACTCACACTCCGCGGCTCCAGCACGCGCATGCGCGCGATCACCTGCCACAGGATGTCATGCCTTGAAGACCCATCCAGCAACAGGCACTGCACCAGCAACCCAGCTCACACGCGGCGATTACAAGACGCTGGCCCTGTCTGCGCTGGGCGGCGCGCTGGAACTCTACGACTTCATCATCTTCATTTTTTTCGCGACGGTGCTGGGAGAGCTGTTCTTTCCGCCAGGCATCCCGGACTGGATGCGCCAGTTGCAGACCTTCGGCATCTTTGCGGCCGGCTACCTGATCCGCCCGCTGGGCGGGATCGTGATGGCGCACTTCGGCGATCTGCTTGGTCGCAAGCGCATGTTCGCGCTGAGCATCGGGCTGATGGCATTACCCACGCTGGCCATCGGCGTACTGCCGACCTACGCGCAGATCGGCCTGGCCGCCCCGCTCCTGCTGCTGACGATGCGGTTGCTGCAGGGCGCGGCCATCGGCGGCGAAGTTCCCAGTGCATGGGTGTTCGTCGCAGAACACGTGCCGGCGCAGCGCAGAGGACTCGCTTGCGGAACATTGACCGCCGGCCTGGCTGCCGGCGTCCTGCTCGGTTCGCTGAGCGCCGGGGCGATCAACCGCGCCTTCACCCCGCAGGAGATCGCCGACTATGCCTGGCGCCTGCCGTTCCTGGCAGGCGGCGTCTTCGGGCTGCTTTCGGTCTATCTGCGGCGCTGGCTGCACGAAACCCCGGTGTTCGCCGAACTGATGGCCATGCGTGCGATCGCGCGCGAAACGCCACTCAAGGTGGTGCTGCGCGATCATCCACGCAGTGTGGCGCTGTCGTTGTGGCTGACCTGGATGGTCGCGGCCGGGGTGCTGGTGGTATCGCTGATGACGCCCACGCTGCTGCAGAGCGTGTATCGCTACCCGGCAGCGGTTGCATTGCAGGCCAATCTGCTCGCGGTTCTGCTGCAGTCCATCGGCTCGATCGTGGCCGGTGCGTTGTCCGACCGCTGGGGCAACGGACGCGTGCTGCTTGCCGGCAGTGTGTTTCTGGGGATGAGCGCATGGCTGTTCTATCGGCTGGCGGGCGACCCGCAGCTATTGTTTCCGCTGTATGCCCTGCTGGGCGCTGCGCTCGGCGTCCTGGGGGCGATCCCGCGCATCATGGTCGAAGCATTTCCGCCGGTGGTGCGCCTGTCTGGCGTGTCGTTCGCCTACAACCTGGGCTATGCCGTCTTTGGTGGCCTGACACCGTTGGTGGTGGTGATGTTACTCAAGCAGCACCCGATGGGACCGGCGTACTACATGATTCTGCTGGCAGTGATTGGCAGCGTGATCGGGCTGCAGTTGTGGCGCCGGGAGCGTACAAGTCGTGCCTGAGTGCAAGGCAGTGTTGGCCGCTGCGATCGGCACATTCCAGACGCGCCCCCGTCTGCAGACACGCTGTCAGTCCGCACGTTCAGCCATGCAGCCCATCGAGCTCGGGCAGCAGCACGACGCTTTCATGCGTATTCGGGTCGGTTCGGGCCACCAGCACCACGGCCGCTTCCACGCCGTCGTTATAAGGCTGATGCGGCATGCCAGCCGGGATATACAGAAAATCGCCCGGCTGCACCACGTCATGATGCTCCAGGGCTGCGCCATGCCAGACCTTGGAAACTCCGGTCAGCGCGTAGATGGCGGTTTCATGCGAGGCATGCAGATGCGGCTTGGCGCGTGCGCCCGGCGCGATGGTCACAACATGCAGGCTGAGTCCTGTCGCGCCGGTACTTTGCGCGGAGATCCCCATCGCGTAATGGACGCCTTGCGCTGCCAGTGCGCTTTCGCTGGCACGCAACACGCGACATTGCTTCGGGTGGGAGTCGTTCGGTAAGACGTCTTGCACGCGGAGATCCTCCAAAGAGCGTGGGCTGTTGCATCGGCGCGGGCAAGCGTGGCGGCAGGACAACTGCGCTGCGCGTCTCTAGCAGGCAACGCGCCGTCTCGGCGGCCAGCACCTTGCAGATCGATGACGATAGTCGTGCGGTTACGCCAGCCCGGGCAGAAACGCGAAACCTACTCCGGCGATACGAAAGCGCCAGCGCGATGGCGACGCCAATGCGGCCGCCGTGCGCCGCGAAACATCACCAGATACAACCCGACCACCCACACCAGTGCGGCTGACCAGCCACCCAGGATGTCGGAGGGGTAATGCACGCCCAGGTAAATCCGCGACACGCCCACCAGCACTGCGAACAGACTGGCGGTCATGGTCACCGGCCAGCGCCAGCGCGTGTTCCAGGCCAGCGCGATGACCACCGCGCAGAGCGTCATCGAGCCCATCGCATGGCCGCTGGGGAAACTGAAAGTGCTTTCCGGGGCGATCGATTCCCACAGGCTCGGGCGATTGCGCTGAAAGAACTGTTTGGCGCCCATGTTCAACAACGCCGAGCCACCGAACCCCAGCGCGGCGAAGGTGCTTTCGCGCCAGCGCCGCAACGCCAGCAGGACCAGCACGATCGCAATATCGATCGGAATCACGCCGTACTGGTAGCCGACTCTGGAAATCAGGCCGAAAAACGCATCCAGCCCCGGCGTGGCGATGCTGCGCATGCTCCACAGCAAGGGCTCGTCGAAGTAGAAATTTTCCAGCTCGTGGACTTCATCGGCCAGGTCAACAAACAGCCCCAGCGGCAACAACACGCCGGCGAACAACAACGCCATGCGCCACGCATTGTTGCGCAGCCAATGTCTGAAACCGGCCGGCGATTCAGCCGGCGCGGCGGACATAGGTGCGTTCGACATACTGGTCGATCAGATCGATGAACTCGTAGGCGATGTTCTCGCCACGCAGGGTGACGCTTTTTTCGCCATCGATGAATACCGGTGCCGACGGCGCCTCGCCGGTGCCCGGCAACGAGATGCCGATATTGGCGTGGCGCGATTCGCCCGGCCCGTTGACCACGCAGCCCATCACCGCCAGGGTCATGTTTTCCGCGCCGGGATTGCTGATCTTCCACTCCGGCATCTTGGCGCGCACATGGTTCTGCACCACGCCGGCCAGTTCCTGGAAGAACTCGGAGGTGGTGCGACCGCAGCCCGGGCACGCAGTGACCATCGGGGTGAAGGCGCGCTGGCCGGTGGTCTGCAGCAGTTCCTGCGCGACGATCACTTCCTGGGTGCGCGACTGGCCCGGCTCCGGCGTCAGCGAGATACGGATGGTATCGCCGATGCCTTCCTGCAGCAGCACGCTCAGCGCAGCAGCCGAGGCCACGATGCCCTTGCTGCCGATGCCGGCTTCGGTCAGGCCCAGATGCAACGCGAAGTCGCAGCGCGCGGCCATGTCGCGATAGACCGCGATCAACTCCTGCACGCCGGACACCTTGGCCGACAGGATGATGCGCTCGCGTGCCAGTCCCAATTCCACCGCGCGTTCGGCCGAATCCACCGCCGAGCGGATCAAGGCCTCGCGCAGCACGCGGCCGGCATCCCAGGGTGTATCGCGCTGCGAATTCTCGTCCATCAGCTGCGCGGCCAGCGACTGGTCCAGCGAGCCCCAGTTGGCACCGATGCGCACCGGCTTGTCGTACTTGATGGCGAATTCGATCAGCTGCGCGAACTGCAGATCCTTCTTCTTGCCGAAACCGACATTGCCGGGGTTGATGCGGTACTTGGCCAGCGCCTCGGCACAGGCCGGCTCGGCGGCGAGCAACTGGTGACCGTTGTAATGGAAGTCGCCGATCAACGGGACCTCGATCCCCATCATCCGCAGCTTGTCGACGATGCGCGGAATGGCCGCGGCCGATTCGGCGTTGTTAACGGTCAGGCGCACCATTTCCGAGCCGGCGCGCCAGAGCTCGGATACCTGCTTGACGCTGCCGGCGATGTCGGCGGTGTCGGTATTGGTCATCGACTGGACGACCACCGGGTGGCCGCCGCCCACGGTCACACTACCGATCTTGACGCTGCGGGTGATACGACGCGGCCAGGCGGTGGCGTCGGCGGGAGGGGTTGGGCGGGTCACGGCGTCGTACATCGCAGTATTTTAGCCTGTCATCGGTTCGCTCACAGCTGAAGCGCCGCGCGGACCGTCTTCCACACCGATGCGACGGTTTGTCGCATACCGCCACCTCCCCGAGCGCATAGCATTGCCGTGATGAACAGCTCCGACGCTTCCTTCCTGCGAACCCTGTGCAGCCTGCGTTGGCTGGCCACCGCCGGCCAGGCCGCCACCATCCTGGTCGCCACCGGGGTGATGGGCCTGCACCTGCCGCAGCAACCGCTGTGGGCCGGTGTGGCCGCGCTGGCAGTGTTCAACCTGTATGCGCAGCTGCGTGTGGCCCACCGCGGCGCGGTCAGCCAGGCCACCGAGTTCGGCCACATCCTGGTCGATGTGACCGTGCTGACCTGGATGGTGGGCTGGAGCGGCGGCATCGCCAATCCGTTCGGCTCGCTGTTCCTGGTGCTGATCGCGCTGGCCGCACTGGCCCTGCCGCTGGGCTGGGCGATGGCGGTGGCGGCCTCCTGTGTGGCCGGTTACGTGATCAGCGCCGCCTTCGGCCTGCCGCTGCCTTACGGCAGCTTCGACCCGCTGAGCCTGCACATGTGGGGCATGGCAGCCAACTTCCTGCTCTCCACGGTGGTGGTGCTGGCGTTCGCCACGCGGCTGGCCTTGTCCATGCGCGAACGCGAGCGCGAGATCTCCACGCTGCGCGAGCGCTTTGCGCGCAACGAGGGCATCGTGGCGCTGGCCACGCATGCGGCCTCGGTCGCGCATGAGTTGAACACCCCGCTGGCGACGATGACCCTGCTGGTCGACGACATCGCCGACCAGTGCGACCAGAACGAGCTGCGCGAAGATCTGGACACCTTGCGCGAGCTGCTGGTGCAATGCCATGAACGCGTACTGGCGCTGGCAGCGCCGGCCGACAACGGCCACCTGAGCCGCGAAGTGGCGGTCAAGGACGTGCTGGAACAGTGGCGGCTGGTGCGCCCGACCATCGAGCTGCGCCGCAACGACGACGCACCGATGCGCCTGCTGCTGCAGCCCGGCGTCAGCCATCTGCTGATGGTGCTGCTCAATAATGCCGCTGACGCCGGCGAACGTGCCGGCCGACCACAAATCGACCTGACCCTGCGCGTGGAGCAGGACCATCTCAGCGGCGAAGTACGCGACTACGGGCCGGGCTTCGACACCTCGCAGGCAATGTTGCCGGGCACCTTGTTCAACAGCGGCAAGCACGACGGCATGGGTGTGGGGCTGGCGTTGTCGCACGCCACCGTCGAGCGGCTGCAGGGCGAATTGTGGATGCTGCCGGCAGAAGGCAGCGGCGCCCGCGTCGGTTTCCGTCTGCCGCTCTCCGAACACGAGGCACTCGCATGACAAGCACTCCCCTGCGTACCGGCCTGCTGGTAGACGACGACACCTTGTACCTGCGCACCCTGCAACGCAGCCTCGCCCGCCGCGGTGTGGAAACGCTGACCGCCACCGACGCGGCCAGTGCGCTGTCGATCGCGCGCAGTGCGTTGCCGGATTTTGCGCTGATCGATCTCAAGCTCGGCAACGATTCGGGTCTGAACCTGATCCAGCCGCTACGCGAGATTCGTACCGACATGCGCATCCTGCTGGTCACCGGTTACGCGAGCATCGCCACCGCGGTGGAGGCGATCAAACTCGGCGCCGACGACTATCTGCCCAAGCCGGCCAATATCCCCACCATCATGCGCGCGCTGGGCGAGGAAGACGACGAGCTGCCCGAGCCGGACGAAGAAGAAACCGCGCAGGAAATGATGACACCGCTCAGCCGTCTGCAGTGGGAGCACATCCAGCAGGCACTGCACGAAACCGGCGGCAACGTCTCCGCTGCCGCACGCCTGCTCGGCATGCACAGGCGCTCGCTGCAGCGCAAATTGACCAAGCGTCCAAGCCCGGGCCCGTTACGCGAGCCCGGGCGTTGAGACCTCGCTAGCTTGTCGTGAGGACGCGCTGGTCGAGGGTGCGGTGCCCTCGCCGCGCAGCACGACCTGCCTGCACCTTCCAATCACTTAGCAAGACAACCAAGATTTCGAGTCGTGGCGGCGTTTAAATGCGCTCAAGCCTAGTCAGTCGAGGGCGCGGCGCCCTCACCGCTCGCGGGACACGCCGCAAGTACGTCCGTGTAGGCTCGGTGGCGGCATCCATGCCGCCACACGGTCCCGCAATCGGCAAGGACGCCGCACCAGAAAGTTGGTCGGTAGTTGGATGAAAGCCTGCCTGTTGCTCGGCTGGCTTTGGGAAGCTAATCGGACGCGGCGATAGCCAAACAACGCACCTCATGCATTGCTTGCACCATGCACACCGACCATCTCCACTGGTCCTTGCCCGCCCACCGTCGCGGGACCTTACGCGGCATGGATGCCGCGTAAGAGCCTACGCGGACGTACTTGCGGCGTGTCCCGCGACGGTGGGCGGGCAAGGGCCCTGCAGCCAGGGCCCAGACCAGCCGCTCTACACCTAACCGAAGACGCAATGCCGATTCAAAAGACCGCCGACGGGGTCTGACCTCTCAACGCGGGCCGAATACGCTAGCCCTGCGCGAGGTCGCCGCAATACCATCGGCGCCCAGGAGCAATCTGGTTCCCCAGGTGCTGAGGCGTGCGGCATTCCAGCCAACTGCAATGTCCAGCGATTTGGTGCTGCTGTCGTTGCCCGACCACGACCAGCCCATGTAGCCGACGCTGTACTCGCGTGCACGCCGCATGATCGCCGCCTCGTCCACGTGCGCGCCGCGATGGTCTCCACCGAACTCGCCGATCACCAGCGTCAGCTTTTTATCGCGGAAGGCACGCAGATAATTGTTGACCGTCGCATCGCTGCCGAACACCTCGTACATGTGCACGCTGAAGAGCACATTGCGCTTGCTGTCGCGCGCCAGCAGTGCAGCGGCGTTGTCGCGCATGTAGAACTGCCAGTCCTGCCCCCAGTTCGGCGCATCCACCATCAGCGCGTGGGTCAGACCGCTCTTGCGTAACGCAGCGATCGCGGTGGCATGGCCGTTGACCCATTCGCTCGCGCTCAAGCGATTGCCGAACGGCTCGTTGCCGATATTGATGATCACGTGGTCTTCGTTACCGATCAGCGCCTTGCGGATGCTGGTCCAGTAAGCGGTGGCATGGGTCAGACCGGCCGCAGCGCCGTCTTCGCCATAACCGGTGGTGTCGTGCACTTCCAGCACCGCGATCAGGCCAAGGCTCTTGCAACGCGCGATGATGCGCGCCACCTCCGCTTCCGGTGTGCGGTTCCAGCGGTAGCCGGAGCTGAGCACCACCCGCACGCTGTTGGCGCCGGTCGCAGCGATGGCCACCAAGGCTGCATCGGTACGGCTTGCGTACCAGGCATGCGGCAGATTGACCCCGCGCAGCACCAGCGCGTTGCCGTTGGACTCACGCAACTGCGTGCCCGAGACCGACAATCCCGCATGCGCAGCGGACGAGAGCGCCAGACCGGCGGTGATCAGGAGCATGCGTTGAGCGAAAGACTGCAATGATTTCACGATCGGTTTCCAGGCAGGGACGTCGTAACCGCGACGGCGGATCCACAGCGCGCATGAACACTGTGTCAACTCCCGACAGCGGTGAAGGCAACCCAGATCACAGAAGCAACGACGCGCTGAAATAAATCGGGCTTGTCGCTGGCTCTACAAATCTGCGTACAGCCAGTGATCGGCCGTGAGCCGGCAATGTTTAGCGCTCTGGAGGCATTCCGTCGCCGCTTGTGCGACAGGTTTTGCAGATCAGGAATGTCGCCTGAGTCAGACCAATCACCGACGCTGCGAGTCGCGGTAAATACCGCGCGCTTGCATCGATCCGGCCAGCGACAGCACATGGCACGCTGCCTGCCGGCAGCACTGACCGCAATCAACTGAACAAAGCCAGTCGCCTCTGATCAAGGGATCACGCTTCAGGCCGATACGAGCACATGCAATCCATGCTCAGCTCTGCCGAATCCCTGCTTTCGCCGATGGCCGATGAGTCGACCCGGCTGGCCGTCCTGCGTGGCTTGTGCCTGCTGGACTCGCCACCGGACCCGATGTTCGAGACCATCGCCGCGATGGCCGCACGCAGTCTGGGTGCGGAAATCGCGCTGGTCTCGCTGGTGGACGAGCACCGCCAGTGGTTCAAGGCGCGTATTGGCCTGGAGGCGCAGGAAACCCCGCGCGACCAGGCGTTCTGCGCCCATGCGATCCGCTCGGACGAGGTGATGGTGGTACCCGACGCGCAGCTGGATCCGCGCTTCTGCGACAACCCGCTGGTGCTGGGCCCGCCGTTCATCCGCTTCTACGCAGGCGCACCGCTGAAACTGCTCGACGGCCACAGCATCGGCACCTTGTGCGTGATCGGCACCAGCCCGCGCCCAGGTCTGGACGCAGCGACCATCGCCCAGTTGGAAGGCCTGCGCGACCTGGCTGTGCTGCGGGTGGAAAACCTGCGCAGTACCACCTATCGCGATGGCCCGACCGGTCTGCCCAATCGATCGCGCTTTGGCGAGGACCTGGATGCCTGGCTCTCGCAACGCGAAGGCGCACCGGCGACCACCGCGGTGGCGGTGGACATCTGCGGCAGCGATTACTTCCGCGACATGGTCAAGGCGCTGGGCTGGGATTACGCCGATGGCTATGTGGCCCTGGCGCAACGTCGTCTGGCTGCCTATCTGCCGGCCAGCACCGCGTTGTATCGCCTGGACCCGACCACCTTCGGCTTTCTGGCGCAGGCCGAAACGCAACGCTTGTCCACGCTGTGCATCAAGGTCTCCAAGGCCTTCGCCGAGCCGCTGGAACATCAGGGTATTCCGCATACGGCAGTGGCCTCGATCGGCGCGGTTGCGCTGCAGACCAGCTATGGCGCCGCCGATACCATCCGCTCGCTCACCACCGCGGTGGATGTCTCACGCGAGCGCGCCTTGCCGTGGAGCATGTACGAGCGCAAGCACGATGTGGCCCAGCGCAATACCTTCCGCCTGCTAGCCGCCCTGCCCGCCGCGCTGGACAGCGCCAGTCAGTTGCGTCTGCACTACCAACCGCGCGTGGATCTGCACGATCACCGCTGCGTGGCGGTGGAAGCACTGCTGCGCTGGCAGCACCCGATGATCGGCCCGGTGATGCCGTCCGACTTCGTGCCGATGGCCGAGAAGACTGCGCTGATCAATCGCATCACCGCCTGGGTCATCGACAACGGCATCGCCCAGGCCGCGCGCTGGCAACAACAGGGTCTGGACTTCAACCTGGCCTTGAACGTGTCGGCCGCCGATCTGGACCGGCCTGGTTTTGCCGGCCTGCTCAAGCGCGGATTGGAGCGCCACAAGCTGGACCCGCGCCGGCTGGAAATCGAATTCACCGAAAGCGCGATGATCCGCCACCCGGAGCATCTGGCCGAGCAATTGGCGGCCATCGCGGCGCTGGGCGTGCATATTGCCATCGACGACTTCGGCACCGGCTACAGCAATTTCAGCTATCTCAAGCAGCTGCCGGCCAGCTCGTTGAAGATCGATCAATCCTTCGTCCGCTCGCTGCCGGACAGCCGCACCGACCGCACCCTGGTGCCGGCGATGATCCAGCTCGGCCACAGCCTGGGCCAGCGCGTGGTGGCCGAAGGCATCGAGTCGGCCGAGGCGTATGCGCAATTGCGCGCCTGGGGCTGCGACGAAGGCCAGGGTTACTGGATCGCCAAGCCAATGCCGGCCGCGGCGTTGGAAACCTGGCTGCAGACGCCGTGGCACGAGCAGTTCGAAGCACCGGTCAACCTGCTCGCTGCGAGCCTGGCCGCGGCGCGGGTGTAAGACGCTGCGTGGCGTGTAAACCGCAACGTCCAAACGCACTGCGGCGCGACACCTGCGTGCCGCGCCGCGTGCAACAACCGATGTCAGCCGGTTGCGTTGGCGATTACCAGAACACCGCGTACAGCGCGATCAGAATCGCCACCACCCCGATCGCACCGATCTTGAAGCCCAGCGTGGTGCCGTAGGCCACATCGTCGGTACGGATCAGATCGCGCGCCTGGGTGGGCGCGGTCATCAGCGACACCAGCACCGCCAGCACCAGCGCCGCCACGAACACCACACCGATGCGGTCCATGAACGGCAGTTCCGGCCAGGCGAACTTGAGCGCGAACGACAGCACCACCGAGCCGATCGCCGCGGTCAATGCGCCGGCTTCGTTGGCGCGCTTCCAGAACAGGCCGAGCATGAAGATCACCACTACGCCCGGGGTGAAGAAGCCGGTGAATTCCTGGATGAACTGGAAGCCCTGATCGAAGTTGCCCAGCAACGGCCGCGCGGTGAGGATGCCGATCACCACCGCCACGATGGCCACGATGCGGCCCACGCGCACCAGTTGCTTCTGCTCGGTCTGCGGGCGGAACTTGGCGTAGAAATCCAGGGTGAAGATCGTCGCCACCGAATTGATCTTGGAGGCCAGCGAGGCCACGATCGCCGCCACCAGCGCGGCGAACACCAGGCCCAGGATGCCGGTCGGCAACAGCTGCATCATGGTCGGATAGGCCTGGTCGGGCTTGGCCAGATCCGGTGCCAGCACCACCGCGGCAATGCCCGGCACCACGATCACCAACGGCATCAGCAGCTTCAGAAACGCGGCGAACACCATGCCCTTCTGCGCCTCGCCGATGTTCTTGGCCGCCAGCGCGCGCTGGATGATGTACTGGTTGAAACCCCAGTAACTGATGTTCATCACCCACAGGCCGCCGAGCAGCACGCTCAGGCCGGGCAGGTCCTTGTAGAACGGGTTGTCCTTGCTCAGGATCATGTGGAAGTGCTCCGGGTGCGCACTCCACAGGTGCTTGAAGCCGGCCAGCACGCCGGCGCCATCGCCGATGCGCGCCAGGGTCAGGCCCGCCACCAGCAGCCCGCCCAGCACCAGCAGCGTGACCTGCACGATATCGGTCAGCGCCACCGCCTTCAGCCCGCCGTACAACTGATAGACCAGCGCGAACACGCCGATCAACGCCAGCGCCAGGGTCTGGTCCATGCCGGTGACCTGGCTGACCGCGATCGACCCCAGCCACAGGATCGAGGTGAGATTGACGAACACGTACAGCAGCAGCCAGAACACCGCCATCAGCGTGCGGATCCACTTGCCGTACCGCTGTTCCAGGAACTGCGGCATGGTGTAGATGCCGTTGCGCAGGAAGATTGGCAGGAAGAACTTGCCGACGATCAGCAGCGTCAGCGCCGCCATCCATTCGTAGGAGGCGATCGCCAGACCGATCGCATAGCCGGAACCGGCCATGCCGATGATCTGTTCGGCCGAAATGTTCGCGGCGATCAGCGAGGCGCCGATCGCCCACCACGGCAACGACTTGCTCGCCAGGAAGTAATCCTCCGCGCTCTTGGTGTGGCCTGCCTTCTCGCGCGAGACCCACTGCGCGAGTACGAAGATGCCGGTCAGATAGACCAGCACAATCACGATATCCAACGTCGCCAAACCCACTGCACTCTCCTGTCTGGCTCTGGGGTGTGCGTCGTGGACCGGACAAGCCTGCAGACTGCCGCCGCCCGCACTGTGTGCGGGACGGCAGCGCGGCGAACCGCAGCTGCAGGCCTTCCCGGCCGATCGACGCGCGCGTCCCGCGGCGGCTGATGACACCACCGCTGAGGGTGGCCGCTGTAAACCGTCGCCGGGGCCGGCGACGGCTGTGTCTTGATTACCTGGGCAAACCCGCAAGCGTGCCTGCGGGTGTGCTGCTTATTTGACCGGGCAATCGAGCGTGACTTCGGCTTCGTTGAGTGCGCCCAGCGCGATCTTCGACACCGACAGGTCCAGCGCCGCAGCGCTTTCGATGCTGGCGACCTGGGTCAGCTTGGTCACATCCGCACCGGCCACTGCAAAGCACTTCAACGGCACGCCGACCACCTTCCACTGGCCTTGCGGCAACGCGGCCAGGGTCTTCTGCGCATCGACACGGCCGCCGCAGTTGTCGCCACAGCCCACGCCCAGCCACACCGGCGCGGTCACCGCGCTGTCGCGGCGCACGGTCAGCTGCAACTGCACATCGCCGTTGCTCTCACGCGAGACATCGACCGGCTTGCCGGACACCAGCAGCACGCTGGAGGCCTTGGCGCCGGACCAGACCAGACGCCGCGCGTCTTCCTGCGCCTTGTGGTCGACTGCGGTCATCTTCAGGCTGCCATCGGACAGGCCCACCGGCAGCGTGGTCGCCGGCATGTTGGCCTGGCCGGCATTGGACAGCTGCATCGCGATGCCGAGCGCCGGCTTGCCGCGCACGAAATACACCCCGCCCACCGACTGCTCGCCAGACACACCGGAGTCTTCAGGCAACGCAGCCAGATCGCCCTTGTCGGCGTAGGTCAGGCCGAAGCCGAACTTGAACTGCGGGTCGTAATCCTTCTGGCCGACGTTGTTGGCGAACTGCACCGCCGTCTTGGGCCAGGAGAAGCTCAGCTTGCCCTTGAAGTCGTTCTGTACGGTGCCATCGGCCTTGCGCAGCAGTACGTCGGCAATGCCCTCGCCTTCCGAACCCGGCAACCAGGCGGCAACGAAGGCATCGGCCGCGTTGATGTACTGGTTCATCCACAACGGACGCCCGCTCAGGAACACCGCCACCACCGGGATGCCCTCGGCCTTGAGCTTCTTGATCAGTGCCAGTTCGCTCTCGTCGCCCGGCTTGTACAGCAGGGTGGCGATGTCGCCCTGGAACTCGGCGTACGGATTCTCGCCGAACACCACCACCGCCACGTCCGGCTTGGTCTTGTACGCACCATCGACTGCCAGCTCGGCGGTGCCGCCGGCCGCTTTGATCTGCTTGTCCAGGCCTTCCCAGATGGTGTTGCCATTGGGGTAGTCGCTGCGCTTGGTGCCGGTGCCCTGCCAGTTCAGCGTCCAACCGCCGGACTGCTTGCCCATGTCGTTGGCGCCATCGCCGACCACCAGCACGCGCTTCTTCGGGTCCAGCGGCAGGATGCCGGCCTGGTTCTTCAACAGCACCAGCGACTCGCGTACTGCCTGTCGGGCGATCGCACGATGTTCCGGCGCGCCCAGCAATTCGTACTTGCCGCCGAGCGGGCGCTTGGACGGCTTGCCGGCTTCGAACAGGCCCAGACGCAGCTTGACGCGCAGGATGCGGCGCACCGCATCGTCCAGGCGCTGCGCCGAGATCTGACCCGACTTCACTGCCGCCAGTTCGGTTTCGTAGATGCCCTTCCAGCTGTCGGAGGCCATCGCCATGTCGACGCCGGCAATGAACGAGGCCGGGCAGTTTTCGTTGGTACAGCCCTTGACCTGGCCGTGGCCATTCCAGTCGCCGACCACGAAACCGCCGAAGTTCATCCGCCCCTTGAGCACGTCGGTCAGCATGACCTTGTTGCCGTGCATCTTTTCGCCGTTGAAGCTGTTGAACGAGGCCATCACCGTCTGCGCACCGGCCGCGATCGCCGGAGGATAACCGGCCGCGTGGATGTCGCGCATGGTGGCTTCGGGCACCTTGGTATCGCCTTGGTCCTTGCCGTCGGTGGTGCCGCCGTCGCCGACGAAATGCTTCACCGAGGAAATCACGTGGCTGCCGTCGAGGAACTGCGGGGTGCCCGGCACGCCCTGCACGCCTTCGACCATCTTGCCGGCAAAGCTGGCCACCACCTCCGGCGACTCGGAATAGCCTTCGTAGCTGCGGCCCCAGCGGTCGTCCTGCGGCACTGCCACGGTCGGCGCGAAGGTCCACTCCATGCCGGTGACGCGGGTTTCGGCGGCGGTGACTTCGCCGATCTGCTTGATCAGCTCCGGGTTGCGCGTGGCGCCCAGACCGATGTTGTGCGGGAACAGCGTGGCGCCGACGATGTTGCTCTGGCCGTGCACCGCATCGATGCCGAAGATGATCGGGATCGCGTTGCCGCCCTTGGAAGTGTCCATCGACGCTTCATAGAACGCGTCGGCCAGCTTCAGCCACTCGGCCGGGCTGGCGTTGTACTTGCCGCCGGGATCGGAGTTGCCGCCGGCCAGCACCGAGCCGATGCGGTACTTGCGCACATCGTCCGGGGTCAGGCTGGCGATGTCGCCCTGGATGGTCTGCGCGACCTTCTCTTCGACGCTCATCTTGGCCATCACGTCGGTGATGCGCTGCTCCAGGGCCTGGTCCTGGGCGAACGGCCACTTCGGCGACGGCCACTGATCGGGATGGATCGCGGTGGACGCCTCGGCGGGTGCGGCGGCCGGCGCGGTCTTGCTCGCCTCGGCAGCGGTGTCCTTGCCTTGGCAGGCGGCCAGCATCAGCACCACGGCGGCGGTAGCCAGAGAGAGGGCACGACGCGCGACAGGCGCGGCGGTACGACGAAGCAGCTTGTCCAAGATCCAGGTCTCCAGGTGGTTCTCCCCACGGCGATGCGTGACGCCGCAGGCCATTAGGCGGCGTACGCTTGCGTGATTCCCCTACCCTGTCAACCGCGCCAGCCCGTATGCCAAATGGCCGGCAACTTATTGGCCGCGGCTATAGCCTTGGAATACCGGCAGCACCTGTCAAACCACGGAAAACCACCGAATCCGGCGCGCTGCTTGGCATTCGACAAACGCGCACTTTGCTGCATCGCACCACCCGGTGCTGTCAGGGATGCGCAGCCGGACCGTGTCGATACAGCGCGGTCGGGTCCGCTGCGATGCGCACATCCAAACCCCAGCCAACGGGTGAGCCCGTCGTCAAACAACTGTCATACGGCCGGCCTAGCGTGACCGGCTTGCCGATGCGCCGCAGGCCATCGTTGATCGTTGTCTTTGCCTGGAGTTTCGATGTCTGCCTCCCCCGATCCCGCCCGCCGCCGCCTCATGCAACTGCTGGCGTCCGTCCCGATGCTGCCGCTTGGCAGCGCAAGCGCCGCCGCCCTACAGCAACTCGGCACCGCCGCCTTGGCTGCACGCCCGTTACGGCCGTCGGAAACCCCGACCCGGCTGGTGTCGGCCACCTTCCATGGCATGCCCGCACCCAGCCTGGCCAACCCGGCCGCGATGGCCACCACCACGGTCGGCTCGGCACTGACCATCGCCCGTAGCGACGGCAGCACCCAACGCTACGACTTGGCCTATCACCCGTTCTTCGTCACCGGCGACCAGGTGCCCGACGGCAAGGGCGGCACCGTGCTGGCCGGCGGCTATTACGACATCCAGCACCGGCCGATCATCGACCGCTCCAAACCCGGTGCCGAACGCCCGTTCTTTTCCGATTGCCCGGACGGTTCCTCGCTGCTGACCCTGCCCAATGCCAAGGTGGCAGGAGTCAAAGGCAATCACGTGTTCGCGGTGGTGCAGTTCGAATACACCACCCGCGACCAGGCCGGCAACGACACCAACCGCCATTTGCCAGCGCCGATCGCGGTGCTGACGCTGGATCAGGACCCGGCTACCGGCAAGCTGTCGCTGGTGAAGTACCACAACGTCGACACCGCGCCGGTGCACGGGTTGTGGACCACCTGCGGCGCCAGCCTGTCGCCGTGGAATACCCATCTATCCAGCGAAGAGTACGAGCCCGACGCCACCGCGCTGGCCGGCAACACCCAGTTCCGCAGCTACAGCACGCATCTATACGGCGACCCGGAAAAAGCCAATCCGTATCACTACGGCCACCTGCCGGAAATCACCGTGCACCCGGACGGCACCGGGAGCGTGCGCAAGCACTATTGCCTGGGCCGCATCTCGCACGAGCTGGTGCAGGTGATGCCTGACCAACGCACCGTGCTGATGGGCGACGACGCCACCAATGGTGGGTTGTTCATGTTTATCGCCGATCGCAAGGCGGATCTGTCGGCCGGCACCCTGTACGTGGGCAAGTGGCACCAGACCTCGGGTGTCGGCCCGGGCGCCGCCACGCTGAGCTGGATCAAGCTCGGCCACGCCACCAGCGCCGAAATCCAGGCCCTGGCCGATCGCCTCACCGCCGCCGACATCCTCGACGTGCATCTGAGCGACCCGGGCGATGCCTCCTTCACCAGGATCCCGTTCAACGGCACCTTCAACTGGATCCGCATCAAACCCGGCATGGAGAAGGCGGCCACCTATCTGGAAACCCATCGCTATGCGGCGCTGGCCGGTGGCAGCCTGGGTTTCACCAAACTCGAAGGTACCACCGTCAACGCCCGCGACAAGATCGCCTACATGGCGATGTCCTACATCGTCACCAGCATGCGCGACGGCTCGGGCGATGTGAAAGTACAAGGTCCGGACTCCGGTGCGGTGTATGCGCTCAACCTGCGCGGCGGCCGCCACGACAGCAGCGGCGCGCCGATTCACAGCGAGTGGGTGCCGATCGACATGGTCGCTCCGGCCGCACTCACCGGCCACGATCTGGTAAAGGCCGATGCGCTGGGCAACCTGGCCGATCCGGAACGCCTGGCCAACCCGGACAACCTCAAGTTCTCCGAAACCCTGCGCACCTTGTTCATTGGCGAAGACAGCAGCCTGCACGTCAACAATTTCCTGTGGGCCTACAACGTGGACAGCGGCACGCTGACGCGTGTGCTATCGGTGCCCGCCGGTGCCGAATCGACCGGCCTGCACGCAGTCGACGAGATCCACGGCTGGACCTACGTGATGAGCAACTTCCAGCACCCCGGCGACTGGGAAAGCCCGCTGCACGACACCGTCAAGGCCACGCTGGATCCGCTGGTCCGCGCCAACTACAAGAACCGCTTCGGCGCGGCGGTGGGCTATCTCACCGGCGACCCGGTGGCGGTTAAGTTGGGCAAGGCCTAAGCGGATGGCCTCGTCGCTCGCAGTGCGGCAAAGCGCTGCGAGCGGCATGGTCTTTCGTCCGTTGTATCAACTGCGCGACGGGCGCTCGTGTGAGGGCGCGTGAGTCGGTCGAGCGTGCGATGCCCTCACCGCTCGCGGAACACGCCGTGAACCCGTCCATGGGGGCTCGGTGGCGGCATCCATGCCGCCACACGGTCCCGCAATCGGTGAGGACATCGCACCAGACAGGGTACTGGTTGCTTTGTTGAAAGCTACGCGCACCGACCAACTCGACTGGCCCTTGCCCGCCCACCATCGCGGGACCTTACGCGGCATGGATGCCGCGTAAGAGCCTACACGGACGTACTTGCGGCGTGTCCCGTGATGGTGGGCGGGCAAGGGCCCTGCAGCCAAGCTGAAGATCATCTGCTCTACAAGTGATCTATCTACATTGTTCAACCAGTCCGTACTTGCGACGTGTCCCGCAATGGTGGGCGGGCAAGGGTCCCTGCAGCCAGGCCGCAGATCAGCCGGCCTGCAGTAGACCGGTGTGAAGCAGTTTTACTAGCCACTGCTATCTTCAATCAGGCAGGCGACTCGCGCATGTCCGCCCGGATGCTGTGCTCAAGACGCGCCGCGCATCTCCAATGCCGCCATCACGATGGGCTTTGCCCAGTCGGGCACCTGCGCCAACGCTTCTAATGTCGTCGGATAGTGCAAGCCGGCTCGGTCCAGTTCCAGCACCAGCAGCGGCTCGGCCTGCCCCGCCGCATCGGCGGGCGCGCTGTTGTCGTAGACGTGCAACACCGCCAGATGCGGCAACAACGCGATCAGGTTGGCGCGCGAGGCATCGAAGCGTTTACGGATCTTTTGCTCGGCAATGGCATGCCCGCCAGCGGCAACGCGCGCGGCCACACGTTCGATATGCAACTCGACCGTCGACAGGCCGCAGAACCAGATCGCCACCGTATGCGTCTCGCAGGCCTCGCGCAGTAGGCGCGGGATGGTCGTCGCGCCCAGGGTGGTTTCAAATGCATAGTCGTGGCCAGCATCCATGGCCTGGCGCAGCCGTCGCACGCTTTCCTGCCAGGCTTGCGCGTTGGCGTCTTCGGGTGACCAGCCCTGCTCCACCAGGTCTCGGGTGAACGCGTCCGGGTTGAACCAGGTTGCGCCGTCTTCCTGCAGCAAGGTACCCAGCAGCGAACTCTTGCCGGCGCCGTTGACGCCGGCCAGCACCAGGATATTTCCCACGATTTAGAGCGACGGACCCAGGGTGACCTTCCTGCCCCGGCGTGCGGGCTTGCTGATCGCCGCAGCCAGACCCGCGCCTTCGGTCACCGCCGCAAGATGCGCATCGAACTTCAGCTGCAATGCCTGCAGCGACTGCGCCCGCGTCGAGGCATCGGCGGCCGCGCTTGCCTGACTCACCAGGCGCCGGTATTCCTCCGCATCCACCACCACCGCCTCGGGGTGATTGTGATTGGTGATGACCACTGCGCCATGGGTGCGCACCTTGCGCATCAGGCTGGGCCAGCCCTTCACCTTGATGTCGGCGGCAGGAGATTTTTTCAGGCCGGGCAGATCCTGCGGGTGTGGCATCGGACGGTCCTGTGAGGAGTACGGGTATCAGCCTACTCCCAAATTTACCATTTTTGGTAATTTGGCCATTTTAGCCAGACCAGCCTATGTCCGGCGCAGAGAGCGGACCTGCAGGCTGCGGGGCGCATGCACCCGCGCACGGTACCGCTTCGCCCAAACGACAACGAGGCCCGAAGGCCTCGTTGTCCAGCACGCTACCAATGCGCAGCTACTCAGCCGCGCAGCTTGGCCAGCAGCTCGCGCGTCACCGGGTCTGCCACATCGGCCGACTCGCCCTTCAACGCCGGTAGCAACTGGCTGGCCAACTGCTTGCCCAGCTCCACACCGAACTGGTCGAACGCGTTGATGCCCCACATCACCGATTGCACGTACACGCTGTGCTCGTACATCGAGATCAGCGCGCCTAACGCTTGCGGGGTGAGCGCATCAAGCAGGATCACCGTGCTCGGGCGGCCGCCCGGATAGCTGCGGTGCGGGTCGCTGCTGTCCTGGCCGTTAGCCAGCGCCTCGGTCTGCGCAAGCACATTGGCCATCAACGCGACATGGTTTTCTGCGTATGGATCGTCGTTATGCACGGTACCGATGAAATCGGCCGGCACCACGCTGGTGCCCTGGTGCAACGCCTGGAAGAAGCTGTGCTGCACATCGGTGCCCGCACCGCCCCACCACACCGCCACGGTGTCGCTATCCACCGCAGAACCGTCGAGCTTGACCCGCTTGCCCAGGCTCTCCATCACCAGCTGCTGCAAATACGCTGGCAGCAAGGCCAGACGCTGGTCGTAGGTCATCACCGCATGCGTCGCGCTGCCGAGCAGGTTGCGATTCCACACGGCAGTGAGCCCGTGCAGCACCGCGACGTTTTCTTCCAGCGGCGTGTTGAGCGCATGCGCATCGAACTGCGCTGCGCCTTCGAGCAACTGCTCGAAACGTTCGAAGCCGATCGCCAATGCGATCGGGAAACCCACCGCCGACCATAGCGAATAACGCCCACCGACCCAGTCCCACATCGGCAACACGCGGCTTTGCGCGATGTCGAACGCCTTGGCGGCGCGCTCGGGATTGGCACTCACCGCGTACAGCCGCTCGCTGCCGCCCAGCCAGGCGTGCAGGATGCTGCCGTTGAGCAGGGTTTCCTGGGTGCCGAAGGTCTTGGAAATCAGGATGCCGGCGGTGTGCGCCGGGTCCAGCGTCGCCAGCGTGCGCTGCATCGCCGCGCCATCGACATTGGAGACGAAATGCACGCGAAACCGCGCACCCGACGGCACACGCAAGGCATCGGCCACCAGCCGCGGCCCCAGGTCCGAGCCACCGATGCCGACACTGACGATATCGGTGACGTCGGTGGCTTCCAGCTGCTGGATCAATGCGCCCATGCGTTGGCGCACTTCGGCAGCGGTTGCATACGCGTCGGAGGCCACCGGCGCATCGGTCAGATCGCCACGCAACGCGGTATGCAAGGCAGCGCGCTGTTCGGTGACATTGACCTGCTCGCCGCGGAACAGGCGCTGGAACGCACCGGCCAGATCACGCTCGCGCGCAATCGCGAACAAGGCATCGAGCGCGGCGCGGTCGTACTTCTGCCGCGCGAAGTTGAAATACAACGGACCGACCTGCCTGGCGTACTGCGTCGGCCGTTGCGGCTCGGCGTCAAGCAATGCGGGGATGGCAGCGCCGCGCAGGCGCTGGGCGTGGGCGTGAAGCGCGTCGAATCCGTTGGTGTGTGTCATGCGGCCTGCGTGGGGATGCTGTGGTTGGTGTGGGAGATCGCGTTGTGCGCGTTCACATATACCAGATTGGGCTTGAAGGTCTTGGCTTCGTCTTCGCTCATGCTGGCGAAGGCGGCCACGATGATCAGATCGCCCACCTGCACGTGACGCGCAGCGCCGCCGTTGAGCGACATGATGCCGCTGCCTTCCTCGGCACGGATGGCATAGGTGCTGAAACGCGCACCGTTGGTGACGTCCCAGATGTGCACCTGTTCGAACTCGCGGATGCCGGTGGCTTCCAGCAGCAGGCCGTCGATGGCGATCGAGCCCTCGTAATTGAGCTCGGAATGGGTGACGGTGGCGCGGTGGATTTTGGCTTTCAGCAGGGACAGGTGCATGACGGGCAACGGCTAAAGGAAAGCAGGCATTTTAGCGGAAAGCGCCCGCGCCGACCGGCCTGCAGCGCGGTCGGTGGTGAGGGCTTCAGCCCGGACGCAGCGGCGGCCCTCAGAATTCCAGATTGTCGATCAGCCGGGTATTGCCCAGGCGTGCAGCGATCAAGGCCACGCGCGCGCCAGTGTTGCTGTCGCCCGGCTCGCTGAGGTCGGGCAGACGCACCACCGCGTAATCGACGCGGAAACCGGCCTGTTCCAGCGCCTGGGTGGCGGTGTCTTCGACCTGCGCACGCGGCGTGCCGGCGGCGTAGCTCTCGCGCATCTGCAGCAACACCTTGCGGATGTGCGTCGACTGGGGGCGCTCATCGGCCGTCAGATACTGGTTGCGCGAGCTCATCGCCAGGCCATCGGCCTCGCGCACGATGCTGCCGCCCAGGATCTCGATCGGAAACGCCAGGTCGGCCACCATCTGTCGGATCACCGCCAGCTGCTGATAGTCCTTCTTGCCGAAGGCGGCCACGTCCGGCTGCACCTGATTGAACAGGCGCGCCACCACGGTGCACACGCCATCGAAGTGCCCCGGCCGGCACACGCCTTCGAGCACGTCGCTGACGCCAGGCGCATGGATCGGCGTGGCCAGTGCGGTGCCGAGCGGATACATGGTGTCCACGTCCGGCAGCCACAGCGCGTCGCAGCCGGCGTCTTCCAGCCCGCGCAGGTCGGCCTCGGGCGTGCGCGGGTAGCGCGCGAAGTCTTCGTTCGGGCCGAACTGGGTCGGGTTGACGAACACGCTCGACACCACACGGTCGGCGTACTGGCGCGCCAGCATCACCAGCGAATAGTGGCCGGCGTGCAGGTTGCCCATGGTCGGCACCAGCGCCACGCGCAGGCCCTCACGCTTCCAGCCGGTGACCAGTGCGCGCAGGGTGGAAAGATCGGTAATGGTCTGAATCATGCGGCGTACGCGTGCTCTGCATCGGGAAAGCTGCCGTCGCGCACGGCTTGCGCATACGCGCGTACCGCACCCGCCACCGAGCCGCCTTCGGCGAGGAAATCCTTGACGAACTTGGGACGGCGATGGCCGCTGTCCAGACCCAGCATGTCGTGCATCACCAACACCTGGCCATCGCAGCCGGGGCCGGCACCGATGCCGATGGTGGGCACGCTGAGTTCGGCGCTGATCTGCGCGGCGATCGGGGTCGGCACGCATTCCAATACGACCAGGCTGGCACCGGCATCGACCACCGCCTGTGCATCGCGACGCAACTGTTCACCGGCTTCGCCACGTCCCTGCACCTTGTAGCCACCGAAGCGCAGCACCGATTGCGGGGTGAGCCCCAGGTGCGAGCAGACCGGGATCTCGCGCTCGACCAGATAGCGGATGACCTCGAGCTTGTGCCCGGCGCCTTCGAGCTTGACCATCTCCGCGCCGGCCTGCAGCAGCTGCGTGGCCGCGTCCAGCGCACGCTCGGGCGTGGCATCGGCCTGGAACGACAGATCGGCCACCAGCAACGCACGCTCCAGCGCACGTGCCACCGAGGCGGTGTGATAGACCATATCGGCGGTGGTCACCGGCAGCGTGGAGGTATGCCCCTGCACCACCATGCCCAGCGAATCGCCGACCAGGATCAGGTCCACGCCATTGGCATCGAAAGTGCGTGCAAAGCCGGCGTCGTACGCGGTCAACATGACCAGTTTTCGACCGTCGCGCTTGGCCTGCGCCAAGGCGGGCACGGTCCAGGGCTTGCTGTCGGTATGGCTGCTCATGAAGTCATTACGTGGGGTGATAAGCCGGCCATTATCTACCCAATCGGCTCCAGCCCGCTGACCTGGATCGATTGCAGGGCGTGCCGCACTGTTCCATGCCCAGGAATGATCGCCTCCGGAGCCAGCTCGGACAGCGGCAACAGCGCGAAGGCGCGCACCTGCAGATGCGGATGCGGCACCTGCAGACGCGGCAGGTCGATCACCTGATCGGCATACAGCAGCAGATCCAGATCCAGCGTGCGCGGGCCCCAGCGCTCGCCGGCCTGGCGCTGCCGGCCGAAGGCCTGCTCGATGCCGAGCAGCGCGTCCAACAACTGCAGCGGCGCCAGCGCGGTACGCAACTGCGCTGCGGCGTTGATGAAATCGGGCTGGTCCTCGCGGCCCCAGGCCGGCGTGCGATACAGGCGCGAGGCCGCAATCAACGTGGACTGCGGCAACGCGCCGAGCGCGGCGATGGCAGCGCGCACGCTGGCCTCGGCCTGGCCCAGGTTGGCACCCAGGCCGACAAAGGCGGTGTGCATGCCCTACTCGCCTGCAGGGGCGCCGGTGCGACGACGGCGACGACGGCGCTTGCGCGGCGCGCCCTCTTCGCCCTCTTGATCGGCCTGCGCGGTTTCGATCGCATCGACCAGCTCCTGGCCGGAGGACTTCTGCGCCTCGCGCCAGAACTCCACATCGGCGGCGTGATCGGGCGAAGCAAACTGGCGCAGCACCAGAAAATCGAACGCGGCGCGAAAACGCGGATGCGACAAGGTGCGGAACACGCGCTTGCGCTGACGCGAGGAAAAGCGCGTTTGCAGCAGCCAAATTTCCTGCATCGGCAGCGAGAAACGGCGCGGCAATGCCACCCGCTCGAGCTGATGCAAGGTAACCCGGTCGGCCGCACGACGCTGCGCGTCTTCCGGCTGCACGCCCTGCGCCTGCAGGCCCATCAAGGTGCGGCAGAACGCCGGCCACAGCAGCAGGGCGAACAGGAATGCGGGCGACACCGGCTCGTCGTTGGCCACGCGCGCATCGGTGTTGCGCAGGCCTTCCAGCACCATCGCGCGCAACGCGCCGCTGCGGTTGGATTTCAGGGCTGCGGCACTTTCGGGAAACAGCGCGCCGAGCAGGCCGTAACGCTCCAGGCCTTCGAAACTGGCCACGCCGTGCCCGGACAGGAACAGCTTGAGAATTTCTTCGAACAACCGCGCCGGCGCGGCTTCGGACAACAGCCCGGCCAGGCGCGGGATTGGTTCTGCGGTGCCGGCTTCGATGTCGAAGTTCAACTTGGCTGCCAGACGCACCGCGCGCAGCATGCGCACCGGGTCTTCCTGGTAACGCAGCTCCGGGTCGCCGATCAACTTCATCAGCCGTGCCTGCACATCTTCGAAGCCGCCGCAGTAGTCGCGCACCGAGAAATCCTCGATCGCGTAGTACAGGGCATTGCAGGTGAAGTCGCGGCGGATCGCGTCGTCTTCGATGCTGCCGTAGACGTTGTCGCGCACCAGCCGGCCGTTATCCAGTTCGCGATCGCCGCTGCCGTCGTCGACATTGGCGCGGAACGTGGCCACTTCGATGATCTCGCGGCCGAACACGACATGCGCCAGGCGGAAGCGGCGGCCGATCAGACGACAGTTGCGGAACAGCGCCTTGACTTCTTCCGGCGTGGCGCTGGTGGCCACGTCGAAATCCTTGGGATGACCGCCAACCAACAGGTCGCGGACCGCGCCGCCGACCAGGTAGGCGCCAAAGCCCGATTCGCGCAAGCGGTACAGCACGCGCAGCGCGTTTGGGCTGATGTCCTTGCGCGAGATGGTGTGCTGGTCGCGTGGAATGACGCGCAGCGTGAACGGAGATGTAACTGAGGGTTCGATGATGGCGTTTCCGTTTTGTGTTGCAGGATTGCCCAACGGCTGTTGCCACACTATACTAGCCCGCTGCACAGGACGCGACAAAACGCTCCCTTCGTCTAATGGTTAGGACGTGGCCCTCTCAAGGCTAAAACAGGGGTTCGAGCCCCCTAGGGAGCACCACTCCCGTCTCACTGCAGAAAAACGCCAGGGCCCCGCATTGCGGGGCTTTTGCGTTGTGGCGCAGTCGTTACAACGCAGTTGGTCTGCGGTGCATCGCCGGGGCCGTTGCAGATCGACGCCAAGCTGCGCCTGAGCCACCGCTTCAGATGGCGACTCAGTTGCAGCAACCCATGTGCAATCTGTCGCGCTCGCTTGTGGGTGCCGGCTGACTTGCTGCGAAACCTGCAGCAAAACGCCAGCGATATTGCTGCCGATCAGCAGCGATGCACTCTCGTATTCGCACCGATCGCGTTGGCGCGAATGACCACAGACGGCCCGGCAACGACGCACGCTTGCGCGGTGGGCGGCGCACTGCGCATCGCAGCCAGATCGACACCGCGTTTGCGTGGACGTGGCGCACAACGCAGCGAATTCTTGCACGGCATGGCAATCCCTCAATCGGCAAATGGATGAAAGCCCTCGGCATCGCTGTCGGTCTCGGCAACCGCGTCGTGGGCATGCAGACTTTCGAAATGGCGAACCGCCACATGGAAGTTGGCATAGCGCTCGGCCAGTATCTTGCGCAGACGCCGCGCAGCGTCTTCGACATACATCAGGTTGGCGCCGTTCAAGCGCGCAAACGCCTGCTCGTCGATGCGCCGCACTGCGGCCTGCACCGGCGTGGCCAGCGCTTGTTCGCACAGACCGACCAACTCGCGGATATCGAACCGCTGCGTGCAGGCGATCAGGTCCACGCGCACCTGCGCCACGCTGCGCTGGCTATGCGGCGTGGCGTACGAGCCGTGATGTTGCAGCCAGTGCGCAACGTCTTCCGGCGGCAGTGCCTCACGCCCGGCGTGTTGCTGCAAGAACGCCTCGCTCAGCAACTGGCGCGATAACGCCGCAGAACATGGGCATGTAGAGGCGTAGAGCACATCGATCTGCAGACGCACATGGCTGCGCCCTGCCCTGCATTGCGCGTCGATCCGCACCGGATACGCGCGCCAACCGGCCAACCCTTCGCTCAGCAATGCCGGCATCCGCAGCATCAACTCGAAGGCCAGCGACACGCGCGCTGCGCGGCTGCCGCAATCGGCGTGGCTGTCAATCATGGCCTGCAGCAAATGCGACAGCATCGCTGGCGACAACGGTTGCTCCAGGTGCTGATCGAGCAATCGATACAACCGCGACATATGGATGCCCTTGCGCTCGGGCTGTGGCAGATCCACCTGCACAGTGGCGCGTGCGACCACAGTACCGCTTGGCTCGGCTTCGTCCAGGCGCACCGGCATGGCGATGTCCTGCATGCCCACCCAACGCAGCGGCGCGCTCAACGTGGAACGTTCGGTAACGGCAACATCGGGAAGCGTGGCGGACATCGAAAGCTCGTTGAATGAGGGGGGAGTGATCGCGCCTCAGGCGCGACCGGGAAACGCCTGAAAGTAATCGTCGATGCCGGCATGCAAGGTCTGCGCAAGTTCGTCCTGATGCGCATCGCCACACAGCCGCCGGCAATCGTCGCGATTGCTCATGAAGCCGGTTTCCACCAGCAGCGAGGGGATATCCGGCGACTTCAACACCGCAAAGCCGGCCTGCCCCACCTGGTTCTGATGCAGCCGTGTCACCTGCTGCAACCGGCCGAGCATCAAGCTACCGAACTGCAGGCTGCTGGCGATGGTGCCGCTCAGCGACAGATCGGCCAGCACCTGCGACAACACCGGATTGCTGGGCACCCGCAAACGGCGCGCGCTATCGCCCATGTCGTCGGCGGCGTTCTCGCTATCGGCGATCCAGCGCGCCAATGCGGAGCTGGCGCCGTTCTGCGACAGCGCGAACACCGAGGCACCGCGTGCCTCGCTGTTGGGCGCAGCATCGGCGTGGATGGAGACGAACAGATCGGCGTTGCGGCGATGGGCGATCAGCACCCGCTCGTGCAGCGGCACGAAGCGGTCGTCGCTGCGGATCATCGTCGGCCGGTAACGCGGGTCGGCCGCCAGACGCTGGTGCAGGCGCCCCGCGACCGCCATGGCCACATGCTTCTCATAACGCGCATCGGCACTGACCGCGCCGGGATCCTTGCCGCCGTGGCCGGCGTCGATGGCGACCACGTAGGGGTGCAGGCGCGAACGTGTGGGCACCGGCGCTGCGACAGCCGGATCGCTTCGATCGGTGGCGGACAACGACGCAGCGCCGGAAGCCGCAGCAAGATCCAGCACCAGCGCATTGCCCTCCCACCGCGCAGTCGCTGCCAATGGCTGCGCCAGATCGAGTACCACGCGCAATCCGTCCATATGCGGACCGCTGCGAATCGCGACGACGGCAAGGCCACCAGGCAACGGATCGATCCGCGGTGGCTGGGCCGAGACGCCGGACAGGTCGATGACCAAGCGTTCGGGATCGGACAGACCGAAACTGCGGTACGCGACCTGGCCGCTCAATTCGAGTCGAAGCCGCAGGCCGTCATCGTGCTGCTGCACGCCGCAGCTGCGCAGTGCCGGAACCCCTTGCGCATAGCCCAGGCCCGGCGACAGCACCAGCGCCGCGCCGGCGGTCTGCAGCAGCTGTCGCCGCTTCATGGCGCCCACCCGGGACGAAAGATACAGCAGCCTCGCCATCTCCGATCTGGCGACCGACTCGACTTGGAGCACACGCACAACGGCAGTGAACACGACACGGGAGCTTGGCCTAGCGAGGGAGATGAAGTGTTATAAAGTAACAATCGCTGCGCAAAAGCAAGCCCATGCTTGCTTGCCTGCGCCTTCAGGTTCATTTCCTTGCCTACCGGAGCCCGCCCAATGTCTGCCGCCCTTCCCGACAGCTACACCGCCTGGCGCCATTGCATCGAAGTCGACTGCGGGCAGCCATTGACCGCCCTCTTCATCGCCGAGCGTCTGACCAGCCTGCGCAACTCCAACGACCACCACACCCAGCAATTTCTGCGTCGCTGGGGCCAGGCGCATCACCAGCAGGTGATTGGGTGGTTTGAGCGTGCTCGCAGCGAGTTAGGCGTGAGATGCTAATCATTCCGGCTAGACCTCTCCGGGCAAAATAATTGGCTGCGCCAATTACCTGACAGCGTCAGCCCTAACTAAAGCGACGAACTTGAGCATATCGTCAAGTTTCGCATGGCCACGCTTGCACGACAGGGTTCTACCTCGGGGCTAACGCCACACCGAATTCAGGGCCCCAACCCTTATGGCCGAGGCGAGGCGCTTTAGGGCAAAAAAATCACGGACTCGCCACAGTATTGAAATACCTTTCCGCGAATTGACAAACCAAGATCTCATCAAAAAACGTCCCATCGGGACACAGAAAATTTTGCAACGATCAATCACCACTCAACAGCTTTCCCGACGTACCGTAGGCATGCCTGGATCGCAGGCACATCGCCCCAAGACAGGGGAAGGCAAAACCATGAAAAAGAGCGCCTCAACTTTGCTCAAGATCGTTAGCTTGATCGCAGGCATCCTTTTATCAGGCTCTACAATGGCCCAGTGTTGCGCCAATGGCGGCGTGGGAGTGCATGCCACTACAGGGCTTGGTGACAGCAACCCGAGAGCGAGGAATCTCGCTATAGACCCATCGCTAGCCATCTATGAGTTTAGTCGTGACGGAGTGACGTACTTACAGATCAATGACGTAACGGGGGTAGTCTACGCCGTTGTCGCGAGAGTGGACGACGCGCTATGGACTTTACCGATGGGAAAAGATGCAGACCGCGTTGAACTTCCAGCAGTCAATAAAATTGCATCACGCACCAAGTCGACGGAGTCGTCAACACCTGGCACAGCCCATAGCCTCAATGCTCGACTGGTTTATCAAACAGAAAATTTCACAGTGCGCGTCCGGCAAGAAGCCACTGGCCAACACTGGATGGTATCTCCGTAGACGTAGTGGAACACGGCTCCGTCACAAAAAACGTCAAGACTAACGCATGGCGGCGACGAAACATGCCGCCATGCGATTTCAATCTCGTCTTGAGTTCCGCTTCGGCATCAAGAGATTCTCGACGTGAGGACTCAATGAGAGATGCATCTGCGATGACTCTTATCACAACACCTCTGGACCGCTTTCCTATCCATGCTCGCGCTTGAATAAAATGTTTACTAGCCTCAGGCAACAGCTCAACACTATTCAGCACACATCTGTAAGCAGCAAGTTGAAGCCCCAAAGATAACGCTCTGCAATCTCCGCGCAATACACTTTGAAGTTGAGAGTTACAGAATCGCTCTAACGCAGATGACTGCAACGCCCGGAATAGCCCGTGCGTTTCTATCTCCAAAGGATACAATGCAGCAACGTATTGTTGCAACAATTGAGATTCAATAACACCAACCCTCGTCATCTCCATTGCCAACGCATTCTGCCCCTTTGCCCGCAAGTCGGCGATGATATCTTTGCGCATCCGGTTGATTTGAACATTGATGTCGGAATATTCAATCACACGATTACGCAGCATACGCTCAGCGCCTAGGTAGCTTGCTCGGGCAAGGACAAGCGATTCAACTTTAGCGCCCGTCGCAGCGTCCGAAGGAGCTTTCTCACGCAGCCGAGCATTGAATATAAAGAGTACAGTAGTAATTAATGCATGCAGCAACTGCATATTGAACACAGAGCGATCGAAGAAACCTAACTGATAAATGCGCGGGAGTGAAAACTCAAGCGACAGGCTTGCCAGCAACGAGCCTAGGGCGGCACCCCTCCAGCCGTGCCGGAAGGTCAACACAACCATTGGCACCATCATCCCTAGCATTAGAACATTCCGAAAGACCTGATCATCCACCACACTCAGCATGAAGAATAAACTTAAGATCCCAGTTACTGACAGGCCAAGATCTCGGCTCAGGTCAGGTCGGACAGGCCCATTCTTCCAGTTTGACCAAAGCATCATCGGAAGCAACAACACCAACATACCAAGATAACTACCCGACCAATAACGCAGTAGCAGCTCAAAAAAAGGATTTACTGGCGGGCCGCCAAGCGACCAGTTTAATAGAACGCTGCACAGCGCATTCCAAAGGCCTATTGCTGCTGCAGCGGGAATAAGCCATTGATTACTTTTGACAATGTCAGGTGCATAGAATCGCAAGAGGCCAATAGCGCAGGCAATCAAAGGCGAATGTAGAAAAGGACTCAAATACGACCATATGGGATCGAACCCCTGCATTTCCCCTAGAGGGATCCGCAGCCACAACATTGCGGCGGCATCCCCTGCAAGCAGGAACGGCCACTCACGATACGGCCTGAAAAGCAGGGCAACGACTCGCAAACCTACCGGTAGATACCACTGATCTATGGATGTAAACCAAAGCATCACAAACGCCAAGCAGTAGCAGGTACTGATCAGCAGGCCCTTGGCAAGTTGTCTGGCTAAATCCATACCACCGCTCCTTGGTTCCATCATTCGTCCTAGTCTGGGGGGAACTGCCTGGCGGAGTATAGCGGTGGCGCACAATTTGCAACGTAGGTGCGCTCTTCGCTATTGGCCAATGGCGTTTGAAGACATGCCTTGCACTTTACTGGTGCATTGCTTCTTGCTGCGATGCAGACACATCAGCGCGTAGCGATGAGCTGTTGGATCCTGCTGATCGCTTGCAACAGTGAGCGCAAGCGCGTGATTGCTTCAAGCGATCACCACCGCCTGGATAGAACAGTTTATGCAGTTGCGCTTCTATGCTCGGCATAAGCAAGACCGTCAACGAAGAAGGCCACGCAATGCGCGGCCTTCTCCGTTTTTCATGCCGATATTGGCATAACAGACAGGATCAGCCCTCCATCTGCTCCAGCTCCTTGCCCTTGGTCTCGTAGACGTACTTGAGCACGAAGAACACCGAGATGAAGGCGGCGACCGTGTAGATGCCGTAGGCACCGGCCAGGCCGATGCTGCCGAGCAGGATCGGGAAGCTGACGGTGATGGCGAAGTTGGAGGTCCACTGCGCCGCACCGGCGATGGCCAGACCCGAGCCGCGGATCTGGTTGGGGAACATCTCGCCCAGCATCACCCACATCACCGGGCCCCACGAGGCGTTGAAGAACACCACGTAGACGTTGGCGGCCACCAGCGCCAGCATGCCCATGGCGTCGGACATGGCGAGCTTGCCGTTGGGATCCAGCGAGGCAGTGGCAAAGGCATAGGTCACCAGGGCCAGCGAGACCGCCATGCCGGCCGAGCCGATCCACAGCAGCGGTTTGCGGCCGATCTTGTCGACCAGCATCACCGTGACCAGGCAGGCCCCGATGCTCAGGCCGCCGGAGAGCACGTTGATCAGCAGCGCGTCCTGCTCGGAGAAGCCCACCGCCTGCCACAGCACGGCGCCGTAATAGAACACCACGTTGATGCCGACCAGTTGCTGGAACACCGCCAGGCCCACGCCGATCCAGACGATGGGGCGGATCTTGCCGGTAGCCTTGTTGATCAGGTCGGAGAACTTGGGCTTGTGCTGGTCGGCCGACATCGAGGCCGAGATCTCGGCCAGCTTGGTCTGCGCGGCGGTATTGCCGTACAGGCGCTTCAACACCACCAGCGCCTGCTCGCGACGACCCTTGACCACCAGATAGCGCGGGCTTTCCGGGATGACCAACAACAGCAACAGGAACAGCAGCGAGGGAATCGCCTGCATCCAGAACATCCAGCGCCAGGCGGCCTGCCCGGCCCATAGCGGCTCGGTGGAAGCACCGGCGGCGTTGGCCAGCAGGTAGTTGCTCAGGAATGCGCAGAACAGCCCGCTGATGATGGCGATCTGCTGCATCGTGGCCAGCCGGCCGCGATAGCGCGCGGAGGCGACCTCGGCGATGTAGGCCGGCGAGATGACGCTGGCCGCGCCCACCGCAAAGCCGCCCATCACGCGGGCGAAGATGAAAAAGGCGGAGCTGTGCGAGGCACCGGCGCCAATCGCCGAAACCAGAAACAGCGCCGCAGAAATGATCAGGACTGCGCGGCGGCCCCAGCGGTCGGCCAGACGGCCGGCAAAGAAGGCGCCAATGGCGCAACCCAGCAGCATCGAGGCGACTTCGAACCCGGTCTCGGCGGCACTGGAATTGAAGGTCTGCTTCAGGCCATCGACAGTGCCGTTGATCACACCGCTATCGAAACCGAACAAAAATCCGCCGATCGTGGCTACGCAACTGATCAGGACGATAAAACGGGTGTTCTCACCGGCATCGGGGGCGCCGTTTACGGAGACACTGGACATGGGTTCACCTGGAAGCATGCAAGGGAGCGGCCACGGGGGTGGCCGACATCGGCCGGCGACGCGCAGGGCGCCGCCGGCCACGGGACATCAACGCGTCAGATACTGGTTGATCAGGTTCTCGTAGGCTTCCTGGCGGCCGCTGAGTTGCTTTGGCTCATTGCCGGCCGCATGATTTGCCACATCCACCAGCGTGCTGGTGCCATCGGCAAATGCCGCACCGGCGCCGCTGTCGAAGCTGGCGTAACGCTCGGCGCGCCACTGCTCCAACGGCGAAGACGTCAGCAACGCATTGGCCACTTCCAGACCGCGTGCGAACGCGTCCATGCCGCCGATGTGCGCCATGAACAGATCCTGCGGATCGGACGATTCACGCCGCACCTTGGCATCGAAATTCAGACCGCCCGGTGCCAGCCCGCCCTGCCGCAGCACCACCAGCATCGCGCCAACGGTGTCGTACAGGTCGGTCGGGAACTGATCGGTGTCCCAGCCGTTCTGCGGATTGCCGCGGTTGGCATCGATACTGCCGAGCAGGCCCGCATCGCTGGCAACCTGCAGGTCGTGCTCGAAACTGTGACCCGACAACGTGGCGTGGTTGGCTTCGATATTGAGCTTGAAATCCTGGTCCAGGCCGTGCTGGCGCAGGAAGCCGATCACAGTGGCGCTGTCGAAGTCGTACTGGTGCTTCATCGGCTCCATCGGCTTGGGCTCGATCAGGAAATTGCCGGTGAATCCGATCGCGCGGCCGTAGTCGCGTGCCAGGGTCAGAAAGCGCGCCATATTGTCCTGCTCGCGCTTCATCTGCGTGTTGTGCAGGCAGGCGTAGCCTTCGCGGCCGCCCCAGAACACATAGTTCTCGCCGCCCAACTCGACGGTGGCATCGATTGCGGCCTTGACCTGCACTGCCGCACGCGCCACCACATTGAAGTCCGGATTGGTCGACGCGCCGTTCATGTAACGCGGGTGCGAGAACAGGTTGGCCGTGCCCCACAACAGCTTGACGCCGGTGTCGGCCTGACGCTGCTTGGCAATGGCCACCATGTGCTTCAGGTTGCTCTCGTACTCGCCGATGTCGTCGGCATCCGGCGACAGGTCCACGTCGTGGAAGCAGTAATACGGCACGCCGAGCTTGGTGAAGAACTCGAACGCGGCATCGGCCTTGGCTTCGGCGCGATTGAGCGCGGTGTTGCCCACATCCCACGGATACGCACGCGTGCCCGGACCGAACGGATCGGCGCCGTTGCCGCAGAAGCTGTGCCAGTAGGCCACGGCAAAGCGCAGGTGCTCGGCCATGGTCTTGTCGCCGATCTGCTTGTTGGCGTCGTAGACCTTGAACGCCAGCGGGTTGTCGGAGTCGCGGCCTTCGAAGCCGATCTTGCCGATGCCGGGGAAATATTCTTTCGCGCCGATGTAGACGGTGTTGCTCATGGGGTGAGATGTCCTTGCTGCTGGGGGAGTTGTAAAGGGGGTTGTCGATCAGCCGGCGTAGAGCGGGCTGACGACCTGCAGGTGCTTGAGGAAGTTCTGGTAATGCTGTTGATACTGGGCCACGCGCTGCGGATCCGGGCGCGCCGATAGCGCCTCGTCGGTCTGCAGATGCTCCAGCACCACATCCGACAATGCGTCTGCACCGCCATCGTCGCGATCGCAGGCCCACAAGGCCTGCAATGCAGCGCCGAAGGCGGCGCCTTCGGGCTGGGTTGGCACCACGACCTGCAGATTGAAGATATCGGCCACCATCTGCCGCCATTGCGCGCTCTTGCTGCCGCCGCCGGTGAGCAGGATGGTGTCGAACTGCAGGCCTGCGGCAACGAATGCATCGAAGCCGTTGCGCAGGCTGTAGGTCGCCCCTTCCATCGCGGCGCGATAGAAGTGCGCCGGGGTGGTGTTGTACAACTCCATGCCGAACAGGCAGCCGCGTGCGGACGGCAGATTCGGGGTGCGCTCGCCATTGAAGAACGGCAGCAACACCAGACCATCGGCGCCCGGTGTGGTGCTGGCAATCAGCGCCTCGGTCTGTTCGCGGGTGATGGAAAACATCTGCATCACCGCCTCGGTGGCGACGGTGCAGTTCATCGTGCAGATCAGCGGCAGCCAACCGCCACTGGAAGAGCAAAACGCGGCCCAGCGTGCCTCGTCGTCCACCACCGGGTGATCGGCATAGGCGAACAAGGTGCCGGAAGTGCCCAGGCTCATGGTCAAGCGACCCGGCACCACGTTGCCGGTGCCGATCGCGGCCATCATGTTGTCGCCGCCGCCGGTGGTGACACGCACGCCGGCCGGCAGATTCAGCGCCTCTGCAGCTGCGTCGGACAAGGCATACACCGCGCCGGTTTCCACCAGCGGCGGCAATGCATCGCGCAGATCGCGCTGTGCATCCATCGCGCCGAGCATGCGCTCGGACCACTGGCGGGTGCGCACATCCAGCCAGCCGGTGCCGGAGGCATCGCCGACTTCGGTGAAGCGCTCGCCGGTGAGCCAGAAATTCACGTAATCGTGCGGCAGCATCACCGTGGTCATCGCGGCGTACGCCTCGGGGCGATGCTTGCGCGTCCACGGCAATTTGGAGGCGGTATAGCCGGCCATGATCGGGTTGCCGGCAGTGGCCACAGTGCCGGCCACGCCGCCCACCAGGTCCATGATCTCGTCGCACTCCCGCGCGGTGCTGGTGTCGCACCACAGCTTCACCGGTGCGGTGACGCTGCCATCGGCGGCCACCGGCACAAAGCCGTGCTGCTGGCCGGAGACCGAGATGCCGCGTACCTGCGCACGCAGCTCTCCATCGAGCTGTGCGAAGCAATGCACGATGCCGTCGATCCACCACTGCGCCTGTTGCTCGCGGGTGCCGTCATCGCGGCTGATCAGCTCCATGGGCGCGGCGATGGTGGCCACCACCTCGCGCTCCTGCGGATCGTAGGCCACCAGCTTGACGCTCTGCGTGCCCACATCCAGTCCTATGTACAAGCTCATTGCGTCACCAATCGGTTGTTGTTGAGGCCGACCTGCTGGGTGCGACCGGCGCCCAGTTCCAGGTCCAGGGTCTGCCCTGCGTAAGACAGTTGATAGCGCCCGCCACGGTCGCTGTGTACGCGTGCCTGCTGCAGGCGACCGCCGTCCCATTCCAGGTCCACGCTGGCACCGCCGCGCACGCGCAAGCCGCGCACACTGCCGCGCGGCCAGGCACTGGGCAATGCGGGCAGCAAAAACACGCTGCCACCCCAACTTTGTAACAGCATCTCGGTGATGCCGGCGGTGCCGCCGAAGTTGCCATCGATCTGAAACGGCGGATGCGCGTCGAACAGATTCGGGTAGGTGCGCTCGGGCGAAATCAGCAATTGCAGGATGCGATACGCATGCTCGGCATCGGACAGGCGCGCCCACAGATTCAAGCGCCAGCCGATGCCCCAACCGGTGGTGTTGTCGCCACGCGTTTCCAGCGTGCGTTTGGCTGCAGCGGCAAGCTCGGGCGTATCGCGCAGATTGATCTGGCTGGAGGGATGCAGGGCGTACAGATGCGAGATGTGGCGATGATGGATCTCCGGGGCCTGCATGTCCCAGTCCTGCTGCCATTCCTGCAACTGCCCCGCCTTGCCGATGCGGTTGGGCGGCAGTTGCTCGCGCAGCGTGCTCAGTTGTTGCGCAAAGGCATCGTCGACCTTGAGCAGTTTGCTCATCGCGATGCATTGGGCGAACAGATCGCGCAGCAGCTGCGCATCCATCGTGGGGCCTGCACACAGTGCTGCGTTGAACGGATGCTGGTTTTCCGGCGACATCGAGGGGTTGGTCACCATCGCGCCGGTCTGCGGATCCTTGACCAGCGTGGCGACGAAGAACTCCGCCGCGCCCTTGAACAAGGGATAGATCTTGCCCAGGTAGGCACGGTCACGGCCGTAATCCCAGCGGTCCCACAGCTGCTGCAGCAGCCACACGCCGCCCATCGGCCACAGGCTCCACTTGGCGCCATCGATCGGCCCGGCCTGGCGCCACAGATCGGTGTTGTTGTGCACCACCCAACCGGGCGCGTCGTACATCGCGCGTGCGGTGTGTGCACCGGTTTTGGCCAGATCGAACAGCATCGATTCCAGCGGTTCGACGCATTCGTGCAGCGCGTTGGCCTCGCTGGGCCAGTAGTTCATCTCGGTGTTGATGTTGATGGTGTACTTGCTTTCCCACGGCGGCTGCATCAGGTCGTTCCAGATGCCCTGCAGATTGGCCGGCTGCGAACCGAGCCGCGAGCTGCAGATCAGCAGGTAACGACCGAATTGGTGATACAGCGCCGCCATTGCCGGGTCATTGCCCTTGGCAAACGCCTGCACGCGTTTGTCGGTGGGCAGCTTCGCCGCTTCGCTGGTGCCGAGGTCGATCGCCACGCGCCGGAACAGCCGCTGATGATCGACCAGATGCGCACGCAGCAATGCCGCGTAATCCAGCTTGCCTGCTTGTTTCAAACTTGCTGCAGTCAGCGCGAGCGGGTCGCCATCGACGGCATCAAAGCGTTGGTAGCTGGTGGCGGCAGTGAGCAGCAGCACCACTTCATCGGCGCCTTCGATGCGCAAGCGGTCGCGCAGATCGCTGACCGTGCCGCCCTTGATCTGCGGCAACACGCGCAACGCAAAACGCAGCTTGCCGTCGATACCGGCGAAGCTGCCGTTGCGACCGCTGAACAACAGGCCGCCCTGCTCCACTGCGACCTCGCCGGTCTGCGGGCTGTCGATGCCCACGCGCAAGGAAATCGCACGGGGGCGATCGCAGGACAGGCGCACCACGATGCACTGCGATTGCGCCGACACGAACACTTCGCGCTTGTGCACAGCACCGCCGGAGCGGAACGTGGTGGTGGCCACGCCGGTATCCAGATCGAGCTGACGGCGATACTCACTGATGCCGTCGGCACGGTCGAAATCCAGCAGCAGATCGCCCAGCGGTTGATACGGCATCTGCTTGAGCGGACGCGAGAGCAACTTGGCGTCGGCCAGTGTCTCGGCCTCGGCATAGCGCCCGGCAAAAATCAGTGCGCGCACCTGCGGCAAGGCCGCCAGCGCGTCGGGGCTGGTGGCGTCGTACGGGCCGCCTGCGTACAGCGTGTCCTCGTTCAGTTGCAGGCGCTCGTGGGCAATGCCGCCCCACACCATCGCGCCCAGCCGGCCATTGCCGACCGGCAAGGCCTGTACCCATTCGTTGGCTGGTTCGCGATACCACAGCTGCAAGGCAGCGCCGGCAGCGACGGCAGGCAGCGCTTGATTGCCGGCTGCCTTCGCCTGCGCAGCAACAGCAGAAGCCGCCGGCGCAGCACCCAGCACCGCGAGTGCGGCACCGGTTGCCTTGCAGACTTCCCTGCGGGTCAGCACGTGCACCGCCGTGATGCATGACCGGACCTGCACGCCCGAGCCTTGCGGCGATCCGGCATCTGCGCACTCACTGACTGACAACGACCTGCGATCATCGGCGACGCGCTTTGCCGGACGCAATCTTGCGCTGCAACACGCTGACCGGCTTGCCGTCGTACTGGATGCTGGCGTCGGTCTTGGGCTCGAGCGCACCGGCATCGTCGCGCGGGCCGTCGACGAAGCGCACATTGACGGTGCGCCTGGCCTGCATATCGGTCCAGCTGCCTTCGCGCTTGCCGATGCTCAGCTCGCCCTTGGCCTGGTTCCAGCTCAGCGGAATGCGGCTGAATTCGCCCTTCTCGTAGCCGTAGCCCTTGCCGTCGTCCTCATACAGCGAGAACTGGCCGTCGGCACCGGTGTAGACCACCACGGTGAGCGGCGCATCCGGCGTTTGATCCACGTATTCCTGCACCGGGCCGGTCGGCACGATGGAACCGGCGCGCACGAACAACGGCATGCGCTCGATCGGCGCAGCGGCTTCGATGCTCTGGCCGCCTTCGTAGCGCTTGCCGGTGGAAAAATCCAGCCAGCTGCTGCCGGCCGGCAGATAGACCTGACGCGAGGTGGCGCCGAAGCGGGTCACCGGTGCGACCAGGAACGCCGGCCCGAACAGGTACTGGTCGTTGATGTCGCGGACCTTGGGGTCGTTCGGGAAGTCCATCATCATGCCGCGCATGATCACGCCATCGCGCTGATAGGTATCGCCGGCCAGGCTGTAGATGTACGGCAGCAGCGCGTAACGCAGGCGGTTGTAGTACGCCATGCTGTCGTAGAACGGCGTGCCTTCCGGGGCGATGTTCCAGATCTCGCGGTACGGGAACTGGCCGTGCGAGCGGAAGATCGGCACGAATGCGCCGAACTGGAACCAGCGCGTGTTGAGTTCGCGCCATTCCGGCAGGTGCGCCGGGTCCTGGTTCTCGTAGCGCTTCTCCACCGCAAAGCCGCCGATGTCGAAGGTCCAGTTGGGCAGGCCCGACAGCGCCATGTTGACGCCACCGGATATCTGGTCGCGCATGTCGTCCCAGCGCGAGACGATGTCGCCGCTCCACACCGCCACCGCATTGCGCTGGGTGCCGGCATAGCCCTTGCGCGAGAGGATGAACACGCGCTTGTCGTCGGCCGCTCGGTCACCCACGTACACGCCATGCGTGTGCGGCAGCGGGTAGGAGTTGAAGTATTCGGTAGACGAGCCCAGCGCGTTGGGCGTGGTGCGTGCCTTGCGCTCGCCGATGTCCAGGTTGGAATGCACGTCCGGTTCGTCGGCGTCCATCCACCAGGCATCGAAGCCCTTGCTGTTGAGCTTCTCGTTGACCTGGCGCCAGTAGATGGCCTGCGCCTTTTCCGAATACGGATCGTAGAACGAGTTCTTGTAGCCCTTGCCGATCCAGTCCAGCTCACCGACTTCGACGTTGCGCTTGTACATGAAACCGGCAGCGTCCAGTTCCTTGTAGTTGGCGGTGGTGGGATAGAACTTGGGCCAGATCGAAATCATGATCTGCGCATGCATGTCGTGCACGGCCTTGACCATGCCGTCCGGATCGGGGAAGTGCTGCGGGTCGAAATCGTGCGAGCCCCAGGCATTCTCGGGCCAGTACGACCAGTCGAGCACGATGTTGTCCAGCGACAGCTTGCGCTTGCGGTACTCGGCCACCGCGCCGACCAACTCGTCCTGGCTCTTGTAACGCTCGCGGCTCTGCCAGAAGCCGTAGGCCCACTTGGGCAGCATCACCGACTTGCCGGTGAGCTCGCGATAGCCGGCCACCGCCTGGTCGTAGGAATCGGCCGAGACGAAGTAGTAGTCGATCATCTGGCCGGCTTCGGACCACAGCGATAGGTCCTTCGCTTCGGCGGCCGGCAGCGGGTCGCGATGCAGCAGCGCGATGTAGCTGGGGTCGATCAGGTCCCACTCGACCTTGACGGTGTGGCGCGTGCCCGGCTCCAGCTCAAGCTTGAACTCGTGATTCCACGGGTTCCAGTTCTGGCGCCAGCGATCGACGACCAGCTTGCCGTCCACATACAGCTTGGCGTACTCGCTCGAATACAGCGAGAAGGTGTGCTCGCCACCGGTGAGCGCTTCGATCTCGCCCTCCCAGGTGACCTGCATGCGGCTGTCCTTGTCCTTGGTGATCGCCTTCTTCGGATACTTGGTCAGGTCGCTGAGGTACTGGTAGTTCACCTCGCTCTCGCGACGTTCGACGATCTGCTTGCCGTTGATCGCATAACGTGCGGTCAGCGCACCGGCCTTGCCCTTGGCGTCATACAACTTCAGCGTCTTGGGCAGCGGCTGCAGGCCACGCGGGTCGCCCAGGCGACTGATCGAGTTGTTGTCCCACAGCAGACCGTAGTTGCGGCTGGACACCAGGTACGGCACCGCCATGTCGATATTGTTCTGCTGCAACTCAATGTTGCGGCCCTTCTGGTTCATCCAGCCCTGCTGGTGCTGGCCGAAGCCGTACAGGGCTTCGTCGTCGGGCGACTGGAAACGCTGACGCACGCTCAGGTACTGCTTGCCCTCCACTTTCAGCGGCGCAAAGCTGCGCCCGCCGGCAACCTCCGACAGCACCGGCTTGCCATTGGCATCGGCGAAGCTGACATTGCCATCGACGGTGGACACGGTGGCGGTGATCTTGCCGGTCTTCAGCTGCACGCTGTCGCCCTGCTCGGCCAGCTGGAAGTTGCCATCGCCCTGCACCGGCACGCGCATCAGGCTGGGGCTGCGCGCGAAGTCGCCGTCCGGGTCGGCACTGACGCGGATGATGCCGGCATCGACCACCTGCAGACGCACCGGTGCGGCGCCCTTGGCGCTCGGCACCACGGTGACGCCATCGGCGGCCTTGCGCACTTCCTGCGCGTGCGCGGCATTGGCCAGCAAGGCCAGCGACAACGCCAGGCACTGCGCAAGCGGTGTACGTCGGGTGGCAGGCGCATGGCCGGCGGAACGGTTGATGGTTTGCATGTTCACTCCCTTGGAATTACGAAACGCTGCCGCGGGGGCGGCAACGCATGGGTTCATTGAATTCAACCTGGCGAACAGCGTGCTGCGCGACGATCGGGCTGCGCAGCACGTTGGTGGCCAGGCTTACTTGTAAGTCGCCAGCTTGATCTTGAGCAGCTGCGGCGCGCTGGAAAAATTGACGCCGTAATCGGTCTGGTCGCCGTTCCAGTTGCGCTCGAACTTCCAGTCGCTGCCGTCAAAGACGCCTTCCTCGACGCGGTCGTAGAGCATGTTGGCAGTCGCCTCGCTGGCCGGATGCAGGGTCACGCGCACGTGGTAGCCGGTGACCAGGAATTCGTCCGGACCCAGCTCGGCGATCAGCGCTGCACCGATCGGCTCCGGATTGCCCGGCGGCTCACCCTTGAACCAGAACTGCGGCACGCCGTAGGTGATGGTGGCGCCCCAACGCTCGTTGAGCTGCAGCTCCTGCACCGCCTGACCGGGTTCTTCGGCAGTGCCATGCAGCTTGCCTTCGGAGGCGGCCTTGGCGAACGGGCGCATGCCGCGCTTGACCAGGTCGAAACCCAGCGCGAATGGCGCCAGGGTTTCTTCGTTGACGTGCTTGGCGCCCAGCGGGTAGTTGGAATAACGCGTGTAGTCCATGCCGAACGCCGACCAGCCGATGCCGTCGTGGCCCAGCGTGGGGAACAGATAGCGCGCGTACTCGGGGCGATTGCCGGTTTCGGCGACGAACAAGGCGTTATCCGGCCGCGCGTAACGCTCCAGCACCGTGGTGTACATGCGGTACTCGGGCATGTAGATATCCGGCGCCAGCAGATCGATATGCGGGCCGGCGGCCTTCCACACATCCAGCACGTTGTCGGTGGGGCCGCCGCTGGCGTACTGACCAGGCTGGCCGGGATTGAACGGGCCACGCAGTGCGGCGTTGACGTACATCGGCAACGGATACTCGGCCTTGCCGGCCTCGGCCACCTGGTCGATATAGCGACCGATCGACCAGGCATGGAAGATCTCGTCGGCATCGGCACCGAACACCTGTACCCAGCTGCCCGGCTGCTTGTTCAAGCGCTTGAGCAGTTCCTCCGGCACCGGGCCGTCGAACAGCTTCTGCGCCATCGGCGAGAAATCGCGCACGCTGCCGTAGGTGCCCGGCTCGTTCTCGGGCTGGATCATGATCACGGTGTGTTGCGGATCGACTTTCTTCAGATGCTGCATGAAGGCAACGAAGGCCTTGCGGTCTGCATCCAAAGTGGCCTGCGCATGCGGCGACAGCGACCCGATCGCCTTGCCCTCGCGCGTCACCACGCGCGGGAAGCGCTGGTTGTCGGTCTTGACCCAGTGCGGCGCGTAGGCCGGGCCGTTGTTCTTCCAGGTCGCAAACCACAGCAGCACCAGCCGCACCTTGTGCTCGCGCGCTTGCGTGAGCAGCGTATCGACGAAGGAGAAATCGAACTTGCCTTCTTCCGGCTCGACCTGCTCCCAGGCGATCGGCACCTGCACGGTGTTGGGGCCCAGCACCTGCATCGCCGGCCACACCTTGTCCATCACGGCGGGATAGTTGCTGGAGTTGTTGACCTGCGCGCCCAGGATCAGGAACGGCGCGCCATCGACCATCAACGCATGCTTGCCGTCCTTGCTGACGAACTGCGGCATCGGTGTCTGCGCAGCCGGTGCCGCTGCGGTGGCAGGCGCGGTGGCTGCGGTGCCGGCAGCCGGTGCGACCGCGGCAGGTTTGGCCTTGTCCTGCTCGCCGGATTGGCACGCAGCCAAGGCCAGCGTCAGCGCGGACAGCAGCAGCGGACGCAGGCAACGGCGTGCAGTGGAAGGAGCGATCACACGTGCAACGGGGGAATGCATGGACATAAGACTCCGTGTCACCAGGTATCGGTGCGGAAGGGGGAAACAGGAAGGTGTTCGCGATTGACCAGGTTGGCGTCGTCCGGGTTTTCGCTCCAGCCGTAGCGCACCGCGACCGGCGCAGACACCGCATCGCTGCGCACGATCACGCGATCGCCATCGAGTTGCGCGGTGGCCGGATGGAACTGCTTGTCGGCACCGGCGACACGGAAGCCTTGCAACGCGCCACCGCCACGCACCTGCAACGCACTGCCTTGCAGATCGAAACTCAGCACTGCCTGGCCATCGGCGAAGCTTGCGCGCTTGAACACCGGCGCGCTGTACACCAGCGTTTCGCCATAAGCCACATGCCGCGCCGCAAGCGCCAGACGATGGCCGACATCGCGCTTGTTGGTGGGATGGATATCGGTGGGGTTGCCGATATCGATGATCACCGCCTGTCCGGTTGCCGGCAGCGCAAGCGTCCTGGACTGCGACTCGCGCAACAGCGCCCACGGGCTCATATCGCCCTTGTCGCCACCGGCTTTGAAATTGGCCAGCTGCACCCACAGAAACGGCAGCTGTTTCGCACCGCGTTCGGCGCGCCATTGCTGGATCATCGCCGCGAACTGCTCGCGATATTTCACCGCACCGGTGTCGCTGGCATTGGTTTCGCCCTGGTACCAGATCACGCCCTTGACCGGGAACGGCTGCAGCGGATGGATCATCTGGTTGTACAGCAGCGTGGGCAGCTGATTCTTGTTGTCGGCCAGCGACACGCGCACGGCGGCAGGGCGGAATTTCCAGCCGCTCAAGGCGCGCTTGGCACCGGCGCTGGTCTGCACAAAGCGCTGCTCGTCCGGGCCATGCATGCCGCCACCGCCACTTAGGTCTTCCACCCGCACCGCGATGTGGTTGACGCCTGCATGCAGTGCAGAAGGCGGCACGGTGTAGACGCGCGGTAGGTTCCACTGCTTGGTGGTCTGGCCAACCTGGGTGCCGTTGACATAGGTGATATCCGAGTCATCGATCTGGCCCACGCCCAGCGCAATCCCGGCCTTGGCCTCTGCTGCGCTCAAGGTGACCGTGGTGCGGTACCAGGCGATGCCATCCATGCCGTCATAGCCGTTGAGTTCCCATTGCTGGGTGGTCGGGATGCTGTCCCAGTCGCTGTCGTCAAACGTCGGTTCGCGCCACTGCGGCGTGTCGCCGTCCACCTTGGGCCAGCGCGCGATGCGCTTGCCGGTGGCGGCCTGTGCGGCGGCATCGCGTTGCTTGATCGCTTCGATCGCGCCCTGATTCTGCTCGGCGTTCAACCCCAGCGAGGCCGCATCCATCCATGCCTCGATCGCGCTGCCGCCCCAGGTGCTGTTGACGATGCCGATCGGCACGCCGGTGCTGGCACGCAGCTCCTTGGCGAAGAAATAACCGACTGCGGTGAACTCGCCGGCATTGTCCGGCGTGGCGGCCTTCCAGTCGCCGCCGGTCAGGCGCGCTTCCGGCTGCACCGACCACGATTTGGGCACCTTGAAGTGGCGCAATCGCGGGTCGTTGGCGGCAGCCACTGCCTGCGGACCATCGCTGGCCTGCGCCAAGGGCCACTCCATGTTCGATTGTCCGCTGGCCAGCCATACATCGCCGACCAACACGTCACGAACCTGCAACTCCCCGCCATCGCCCTGCACGCTCAGCACGTACGGGCCACCGGCTTTGTGCGCGGGCAGACTGACCTTCCACTGCCCTTTCGCATCGGCCTTGGCGGTGGCGCGCTTACCGTCGAAGCCGACCGTGATGGCGGCATTCGGCGATGCCCAGCCCCACACCGGCATCGGCTGGTCGCGCTGCAACACTGCGCCATCGGCAAACAACAATGGCAGGGTCGGTTGCGCCAACGCGGCGGGGCTGATCAGGGCCAGGCCCAACAGGCAGCCACAACGGATGAAAGAAGCGGTCATGCAGTGATCTCCAGAGTCGGCGCAGCCACGCGGCGCGCAACAGAGTGACAGCACGCGCCGCCGCATACAGTAAGACAGCGCGATGACGCGCGCAGGCACGCAGCGCTCATCGTGGATCGCCGTAGAAAATGCCACGCCCACCGGTCGCGAAGTACACGCGCCCGGGGATGCGCGGATCGCCGGTCACGCTGTACGGCTTGCCGAAACGGTGCGCATCGTCGTTGATGCGCAGCCAGTGCGCACCCTCGTCGTCGGAGCGGAACACGCCGTCCACGCCATCCACGCGGCCGGCCAGATACAGCGCCGGCGGTGCGCCCTCGTGCAACGCCTTGTCGATGCCCAGCGAACGCGCCTGTTCCGGTTTGGACAAGGTCTGCAAACGCCCGTCCTGCCAGCGCATCACGCCCAGCGTGGGGCTGGCCAGATACACCACGCCCGCCCGCCACGGATCCGGGCGCAGCTGCGGACGCGCACGCTCATCGCGCGCCGGGCTGCCGACCTGCGCACCGGTGTCGCGAAAGTTGGCCGCACCATCGTGACTCTCGAACAGGCGCCCGCTGTCGGTATCCACTGCATACCAGCGCCGCGCATCGACGCGATCGGCCACCGCCACCGCAGTGTCGGGTAGACCCTGCACACGTTGCCACTGCTTGCCGAAATCGGCTGTGCGCCACACACCGCCTTTCTCGGGCGCCCATACAACGTGGGATGCGTCGGCGGAAATGGCGATGTTGCCGGCGCCCTGCCCGGCCGGCGGCTCGCTGGCAAACGCCGTCCACCGCGCGCCGCCATCGCGCGAGTAGAGCGCGCGGATTTCATTGTTGCGGCGATTACGCACGGTGCCGCTGCGCACCACCCACTGCGCGGCCTGCCCGGCGGCATCGATGCTTTCGCCATTGGTCAGGCGCGGGCCGGCGTACTGCACTTGCGCACGGTCCAGATCGTCATGCCGAAAGCCATCGATATCGCCCAGCGCGCTGAGCAAATGCGCGCCCTGCATCGGGCTGAGCAGATCCAGCGGCACGGTTTCTTCCAGCCCGCGGTCCTGAAACCACCACTGCAACGGACGCTGATGCTTGGCGAAATCCTGCAGATTGCGCGAGGCCCAGATGCCGTAGCCGGTAACGAACAGCGCGTGATTGCTGTCGAACGGATCGATCGCCAAGGCACCCATCCAGTGCGGCGTCGCCTGCGCGGTCCACGGCGCGGCGCTGTGATCGAATTGCGAGGCGGCCAACAATGGCGTCCAGCTGCGACCGCCATCGACGCTGCGGAACAATTCATCGCGCGGTGAGCGGCGGAACGTGCTGGCCAAGAGCACCTGCGGCTGTTGCGGATCCACCGCCACCGCGCCCCAACCGAAGCCATCGCCAGTGGCCGGCTGCGCGATCGGGCTGATCTCGCTCCAGCGCTCCTGCGAACCTGCCTGCGCCGAGGTGTATTTCCATAGCGCGCCACCGGCCATCAGATCCGGGCCGGGCTGATCGCCGTAACTCAAATACCACTGTCCATCGCTGCCACCGGCCATATGACTGGGACGCAGACCCTTTGGCTGCCCGGCCACGGCCGACCAGCTGCGACCCGCGTCTTCGGAGACATACAGACTGGTTTGCGCAGTGGACACACCGACATAGATCCGCGGCGTGGGCGCACCAGCGCGGCCGCTGGCGGCATCGAACACGACAAAGGCGATGCCCACCGCCTGCTCGCGTCCAACATGGTTACGCGCAGTGGACCCCGCCAGTGCCTCGGCAGGAAACCCATCCACACGCGCCCAGTGCGCACCGCGATCGGTGCTGCGCCACAGACCCGCATCGCGCGAACCGAGCAACAGCACGCGACCATCGTGCGGGTCCACTGCCAAGCGTTCGCCATTGGAACGGCCCAGCTGGTTACCGCCCAGTTTGAACGGCAGATCGGCACGCTCGAAGCTGTGCCCGCGATCGAACGAACGCAGCACCGCCGCATTGCCGGCGCGCTCGTGCATATAGGTGCCCGCGGCCAGATACAGCGCCTTCGGGTCGGCAGGATCGACCGCAAATGCGTCGATCCCCATCAGATTCCAGTCCTCGGCACCCAACCAATCGGTCAGTGCGATCCACTGCTGCGCGCGCGCATCCCAACGGTAGGCGCCACCGACATCGGTGCGCGCATACGCAAGATTGCGCTCTGCGGGATGAAACAGCACGCCGGTGACAAAACCGCCACCGCCAATGACGACGCTACGCCATTGATAAGGCCCCTGCGCGCCGGAATCGGCGGCATGCAGCCGAAAGACAGACGCCAACAGCAGCAACGCCCAAAGACCGGCCTGCCACGCTTGCGTACGAAGACGACGGCGCTCAGTAGGCGGATCGATCATGACGATCATTCCTCCGGCTCCCTTTGCGGTCGATGATGGCCACCGACTGGAAAAACACCGGTCCAACGAGCTGCCTGCACAGCTCGCCGGACCGGAGACGCACTTCCTACGGCACGTTCTACAGGCTGGCCCGCAAGGTCAGGCCATACCGACGATCGTTGATCACGAAGTCGCGGTAGCGCGACTCGGAACCCAGATAGCTTTCGCGCCGGGTATCGAGCAGATTCACGCCATCGAGCGAGATCGACCAGACATCATTGATGTTGAAACGCAGCGAGGCATCCAGCTGGCCGAAGCCCTTGTTGTAGACCGGCAGATTGCCGGTGCCGTTGCCTGCGGTGGTCACCAGCCAGTCGCTGCGCCAGTTGTAGGCCACACGGCCCTGGAAGCGCGAGGTTTCGTAGCTGAGGATCGCGTTGTAGCTGTTCTTGGACAACCCTTCCAGCGGCACGGTGAGTGCCTGGCCGTTGGTGTCGGTGGCAGTGGGGCTGGGCGCCTCGCTGTCGACATAGGTGTAGTTGGTCTGCAGGCCAAAGCCGCTCAACCAGCCCGGCAGGAAGTCGAAGAACTGCGTGTAGCCCAGTTCCGCACCGCGGATCTTGCCGGCATCGCCGTTGACCGGGCGGGTGATCTGCCACACGCGGCCATCGTAGACCTCGTTGAACACGCTGTCGGCGATGAAGCCTTCGATCTTCTTGTAGAACAGGGTGCCGTACATCATCGAGCCCTGGCCGAAGTACCACTCCAGCGCGGTGTCGAACTGGTCGGCCTTGACCGGCTCCAGATCGGGATTGCCCGCCCTGCCGGTAAAGGTCGAGGCACCGTTGGAGCTGCCGGTGCTCAGGCTCAGGTTCGGATTGAGGCGATCGAAGGTGGGACGCGAAATGCCGCGCGAGGCTGCAAACCGCCACTGCAGCGTGTCGCTGAGCATCCAGCGCAGATTCAAGCTCGGCAGCACGTCGGTGTAGGTCTGCTGTGCATCCACCGGAATCAGGCCACCACCCTCGCCATCGGTGCCGGTACGCACACCGGTGGAACCGACCTCGGTCCGCACCACGCGCACGCCGATATTGCCGTCGAACGGGATCGAATCGCTGTCCACGCCGAAGCGCAATACGCCGTAGGCCGCGTAGGTCTTCTCGGTCTGCGCATTGATGTTGTTCGGGGAAAACTCCAGCGGGCTGGCACCGAAGGTGGCGAGCGTCTGCTGGTAGTTGGCAACCGCCGCATCGGATGCGGTCAGGGTCGGACCGAAGGCATGGCCTTCACCGCGGAAGAAATCGGTGATCGGATTGGTCACCACGCCCACGCTCGGGAACTGCGAGAACGGTGCGCCTGCGCAGTTGTTGATGCACATGAAGCGATAGATGTTGCCCTTGGTCTCGGCATCGCGGTCGGTGTAGCGCACACCGGCCTTGAAGCTGCGCACGAAGTCGCTGTCAAAGGCCAGGTCCATGTCGGCGCGCCAGGCTAACTCGGTACCCTTGTTGTCGTCCTTGTTGTCCAGGTGATAGCGCCAACCGTCGTAATTGTTGACGTCGGCCAGATAGCCTTCCGCACCGCTGGAATCGGTCACCGACAAGCGCGGCAGGTCGCCACGGAAATCGACGTTGAACTGCGGGCTGGTGGACTGACCGGTGGACAGGATGTAGCGCGTGCCGGTGGTGGTGGCATCGACATACTGGAAGTCGGTGCTCAGGGTCAGCTTCTCGTTGACCGTCCACTTGCCGCCCAGCGAGTAATCGGTGGTCACCGAGTGACGCTCGGTCAGGCTGGTGTTGGATTCGGTCGGCACATTCTGGAACGAGCCGTTGACGAACTCGTTGCGGCCGTTGACCTGGATGCCGGGCAAGCCCTGCATGTTGTTTGTGCCGGTCAGCGCGAAGAACGAATAGTCATGCCAGCTGAAGTCGTATTCCGAACGCAGCACCTGCGTATAGACCTCGACCGAATCGTTCGGGCGCCACTGCATCGCAAATGCGCCGGTCTTGCGTTCGCGCTCACCGACGGTGGTGTTGATGCCGGCGCCGTGCGGCACTGACACTTCCTGGCCGATGTAGCCCGGCAGATCGGTCTGCGTGTACCACGGCTCGATCGAGATGGTGTCCTGGCGGAACGGGCTCTTCTGCTGCGAATAATTCACCAGCAGGCCGATTTCGCCGATACCGGTCTGCCAGCGATCGCTGAACAGGCCCGAGAACGCCGGCTTGCCGTCGTCGGCCAAGTCGTAATGGTTGTACTGGACGCTGCCGGCGATCTTGCGGCCGTCATAGTCGAACGGCAAACGCGTGCGCAGATCCACGGTGCCGCCCAGGCCACCTTCGATCATGTCGGCCGAGGGATTCTTGTAGACGTTGACGCCGCCGAGCAACTCGGCAGAGACGTCTTCGAAGCTCAGGCCACGGCCGTCGTTGGCGGTGAAGATGTCGCGGCCATTGAGCTCGGTCCGCACCTGAGTCAGGCCGCGAATGGCGATCGAGCTGCCTTCGCCGTAATTGCGGGTGATCTGGATGCCGGAGATGCGCTGCAGCGCCTCGGCGACGTTGTTGTCGGGCAGCTTGCCGATGTCTTCGGCAACGATCGAATCGACGATCTGCTCGGCGTTCTGCTTGACCAGCTGCGCCTTGGTGACGCTGCTGCGGGTGCCGGTGACCTGCACGGTGTCGAGCTGCTGGGTGGTCGGGTCCTGCGCTGGAGCAGCAGTGGTGGTCGCGTCCTGCGCATAGGCCTGCGCGCTCAACAGCGTGGCCACACTGATGGCCATCACGGAGCGGCGGAAATCACGGATCGAACGCTGACCCACAGTCCGGCCTGCCGGAATGTGGCGATGTTGCACTGACATGGTGCTCCCTCCCAGGACGCATGTACTGCTAATTTTTAGCGGATCGGTGCGCGAACGCCCTGCCCGTCGTTGTTGCTGGCCCGCATCCGCACACGGCAAAGCCCGCGACGGTTGGATGCGTGGTAATCCCGATAAGGCTTACCTAGCGGCTGCGGCCGGAGCATAGGGCGCGGCTGTCATGCCACACCAATGAAATATTCCTGGCGAGCTATTCCTGAAACCTATAGCAACATAGAGAAACCCGGCAGGTCTGGCGTTGCGGGCCAGGCTGCCGGATTCACCGAAACGGGCTCAACTCTGCGAACCAGCGCAGGCCGGAACCGTGATCGAGCACGCTTACCAGTTCATGCGCAGCACCAGCGAATAGCGCCGGTCGTTGACGAACGAGGAGCGCGTGTACAAGCGCGGATCCACTTCGCCCCCTTCGTACGAGGTCGGCCCCATCAAGACCTTGGTCACCGTGTTGGTCAGGTTGTTGGCCTGCACGCCCAACTGCAGATGGTCGTTGAAGCGATAGAAGAACGAACCGTCGAGCTGGCCGTAGTCGTCGGCCCAGGTCGGCAGACGGGTGGCCGCGTCGCTGGTGGTCAGCAGGTAACGCGAGCGCCAGTTGTAGGCCAGACGCAGCGACAACGGCCCCTTCTCATAGATGCCGGCCAGGTTGTAACTGCGCCGCGACAAACCTTCCAGCGGCAGCTCGACGCCGGTCACCGTGGTGTTGGTGTACGGATCGGTGGCGGTGTTGGCGCCGCCCTGGCTGTCGACGAAGGTGAAGTTGGCATTGACGCCGAAGCCGCTCAGCCAGCCCGGCAGCTGGTCGAAGAACTGGGTGTAGCCCAGCTCGGCGCCACGGATGGTGCCCTCGTCCATGTTGTAGGGACGCGTCACCAGCCAGGGGCGGTTGTCGTAGATCTCGCTGCGGGTCTGGGTGGAGAAGTAATCCTTGACCTTCTTGTAGAACAGCGTGGCGTACAGCATGTCACTGGTGTCGAAGTACCACTCCAGCGCGGTATCGAACTGGTTGGCCACCATCGGCTTGAGGTTCGGGTTGCCGGCGGTGCCGACGAAGTCGGTGGCCTGGCCGGCGTCGTTGGTCTCCACGTTGAGCAACACATACGGTTGCAGCTGGGTGTAATCCGGGCGCGCCATCGCCTTGGAGGCGGCAAAGCGCCACTGCAAGGTATCGGTGAAGCGCAGGCGCAGGTTCAGGCTGGGCAATACGTTGGTGTAGCTGCCCTGCGAGTTGTTCTCGAAATACTGCCCGGTGTAACGCGCCTGCAATTCCGGCGAGACATTGAGCCCGGCCAGGTTCTGGAACTGGCCGAAGCCTTCGGCCTGGGTCTTGGTCTGCACCACGCGGACGCCGACATTGCCATCCACCGGAATGCCCCAGGCCTCGTCGTTGCCGAAGTACAGCGCCGCATAGGCCGCCTGGGTGCGCTCGAACTGGCGGTTGGTGTCCTGCGGCTGGTAGGTGTCCGGCGCCCAGCCATAGCCGCGCAACGCCACGATCTGCTGGATCATCTGCGAGGCCGAGCCGTAGTTGTTGACCAGGCTGCTGTTGGGCACCACCAGCGTGGTCGGCACGTTGACGCCGCCGCGGAAGAAGTTGGAGAAGGTGAACAACGACGACTGGTCGGTCATGAAATCCGACATGTTCGCCAGGCCATTGCTGGTGCCCGGAATGGCGGCCCAGTTGTCGGAGATCACGCCCCAGTTGTAGCCGGAGTTCTTGTTGATCTGGTTGCGGTCGGTGGCGCGCATGCCGAAGCGCGCAAAGCGCAACCAGCTGCTGTCGTCGAAGGTGTATTCCAGATCCACCCGCGTGGACAGCTGCCGCCCGCGATTCTTGCCCAGGTGGTCCATCGCCGCCGCCCAGAAGTAATTGGACGGATCCTGGGTAAAGGCCGGGTTGGCGATCTGCACGCTGGGGTACTTGCCGGAGACATCGTAGGTCAGTCCCGGCAGATAGGTCGCGCTGAACACGGTGAAATCCAGCTGCTCGTTCTCCGACTGCACCAGCTGCATGTCGCCCTTGATCTGCAGGTTGTCGTTGAAGAAATGGCTGAAGCCCACCGACAGGTCGGTGGTGGTGGTGCGCTGCTCGGAATAGCGGTTGTCGGTGTTGAAGCGCACACCGTCGCCGGTCAACGCGCCGCGCCACGAGCTGGACACCGGCGAGCCGCGCAGGAAGGCGCCGCGATCGTCGTAGTCGAAGGTCGTGCCCGGTGCCGGGGTGATGCTGTTGTTGCTGTCGTTGAAGAACGCCGCGCGCTCCTGCCAGTTCATTTCATAACGCGAGCGCAGAAACTGCGCATAGATCTCGGTGGCATCGCTGGGCTTCCACTGGAACGCCGCCGCGATCCCGTCGCGCTTGCGCTCGAAATCCAGCTGACGCCAGTTCACCCCGCCCGGCACGAACACCTCGCTGCGCCCGCTGCCGGCCAGCACCGCCTCATCGGTGCGCCGCACGTACGGCTCCACTTGGATGCCGTCCGAACGCGTGGCCAGCTCCGAATGCGCGACGTCGATCATGAAGCCCATTTCGCCGATGCCGGTGTCCCAGCGGTCGCTGAACAGGAACGAGGCCGACGGCTTGTACTGCTTGCTCATGTCGCCGTAGTTGTAATCGACATTGCCGCCGACGATCCGGCCGGGATTGTCGAACGGCATGCGCGTGCGCAGATTGACCGTGCCGCCCAGCCCACCTTCGATGATTTCCGCCGACGGGTTCTTGTAGACATCCACACCGGCCATCAACTCGGCTGGCACGTCTTCGAAGCTCAGCCCGCGGCCGCTGGCGGCGCTGAAGATGTCGCGCCCATTGAGTTCGCCGCGCACCTGGGTCAGGCCGCGGATCATCACGCCGCTGCCTTCGGCGGAGAAATGGTCCGGATCGCTGCGTGCGGCGAAGTGATCGATGGTCACGCCGCTGACGCGCTGCAGGGTTTCGGTGACGCTGCGATCGGGCAAGGCGCCGATGTCTTCGGCACTGACCGAATCCACGATCTGGCTGGCATCGCGCTTGATCACCTGCGACTTGATCAGGCTGGCGCGCACACCGCGCACTTCCACCGTATCCAGATCCACCGCGCTGCCGGCGGTCTTGTCGGCGGGGACGGTCGGGGACGGCTGCGCCTGTTGTGCGTACACCGGTGCGGCGAGCAACAGCCCGATGCTGACGGCCATGGCGGAATGACGCAAACGCGGGGTACGACGTGCGTGCACGCCCGTCCCTGCCGAGGCATGGCTTGAAAACTTGTACATCTGAATCCCTCCCAGGACGCAAGACGACTGAAGACTGGTTGTCGCGGCACCGTCAGCGGACAGCGTGATCGAGCAGGACACGGACGTTGCCGCCCGGCTCCACCTCCCACTGCATGGCGGCTTGGCCGCCGATCACCTGCCCGACTTCACGTGCGCTTCAGCGTGCGATCTGGCTCACAGATATAGGCGCGTGGTCTAGCGCCAGCCAATGAAAAATTCACAGCCTGGTATGCCCTGGCGGAATACAAATGGAAGAGCCCGCTTAACCAGTGGATTCTGGCCCGCGCAGACCGGGATACAGACGCCGTGCGGTGGTGCGTAACGCCTGCAAAATGCGCTCTGCCCCCGGCGGCAGGATGTAATCGCGCCGGCGGATGATGCCGAAAGACTCCATCCGTACCCCCAGCTCGATCGACAACACGGTCAGCAGCTTGGCCTGGATCAGCGGCGCCACCGATTCCACCGGCAAGGCGGTCAACATGTCGGTGCCGCGCAGCAGCGTGGAGGTCACCGGCAGCGACGAGGTTTCGATCGCATTGGTCGGCGTCTGCACGCCGTGCTCCATGAACATCGAATCCAGCCGCGCGCGCAGCACGCTGTCGGCCGGCGGCAGGATCCAGCCATAGCGCACCAGATCGGCATGCTGCAGACCGGCGCGGCTGGCCAGCGGGTGCCCGGCACGTGCGATCACCGAATGCGGCTCGTCGGCCAGCGGCTCGAACTCCAGCTCGCCCACGCCCTCCGGCCCCAGGATGCGGCCGATCACGATGTCCAGCTGGCCGTCCAGCAACTTGGCCACCAATGGTCGGCTGTAGTCCATCTCCACGCGTACCAGGATGTCCGGGAACTCGCGCTTGACCTCGGCGATCGCCTGCGGCACCAGGTTGGTACCCGGATTGACCACCGTGCCGATCGAGGCCTGGCCCATGCGTCCGGCGCGCAGCGCGGCGATCTCCTCCTGCGCACGGCCGATCTCCGACATCGCCGCGCGCGCGCGCCGGATCAGCACATGGCCATACCAGGTGGGCTCGACCCCGCGCGCATGCCGCTCGAACAGTTTCACTCCCAGCATGTCTTCCATTTCTGCCAGCAGCTTGGAGGCCGCCGGCTGGGTCATGCTGGCGGCCTCGGCCGCGCGCAGCACCGAGCGCTGTTCGTGCAAATGCAGCAACAGCAGGAGCTGGCGCGTCTTCAGCCGGGCTGCGTTGAACCAGGGAGTACCGGAATTTGCCATGGAGATCGCCGCGAGGGTGTATTCGTAGGAGGAATAGAATATGCCGAAAATTTCATTTGCAGCACATATCTCCCCGCGCGAGGCTATCGAACGCCGCAGCAGGAGCCCCTACCTCCCGGGCGCGGTCAGAATAGACGTGAACCATCTCTCACGAGGTGGCAGCACGCACGCCATACATGCGGAGGTGGACGACGATGACGGCATCTTGCCAGCCGATAGCAGGCGGTTGCAGCGCGCACGCGATTGTTGCAATCGGTCCTCCAGCGCGTCGCGACACCCTGCCCGCTTCCCCATTCCGATCTCCCACCGCGCGTCTGCAGCCCCGCGTTGCAGCACGCAGTTGCGCAAGCTCCCCCGACGACGTTGCCGACCCTCCGGTCGCCGACGGCCGCTTTCCGCTCTATCGCGAGTAACCCGATGACCTCAGACACCACTGCCAGCCTGTTCGCCCTGCCGCTGATCGCCATCCTGCGTGGCATCACGCCGGAAGAAACGCTCGACCATGTCGGCGCGCTGATCGACGCCGGCTTCGACGCGATCGAAATCCCGCTCAACTCGCCGCGCTGGGCCGAGAGCATCGCGCTCGCCCAGCAGACCTATGGCGCGCGCGCCTGGATCGGCGCCGGCACCGTGCTGCGCAATGAAGACGTCGACACCCTGGCCGAGATCGGCGCGCGCTTTATCGTCACCCCGAATACGCGCCCGTCGCTGATCCGCCATGCGGTAACGCGCGGGCTCACCGTGGTGGCCGGCTTCGCCACCGCCAGCGAGGCGTTCGATGCCATCGATGCCGGCGCAACGATCTTGAAGCTGTTCCCGGCTGCGACCTATGGCGCGGCGCATGTGCGCGCGCTGCGCTCGGTGCTGCCCAAGCACATTCCGGTCTATGTGGTCGGCGGCGTCAGCCCGCAGACCCTGGCCGGCTTCCTTGCCCAGGGCGCAGCCGGCGCCGGCATCGGCGGCGAACTGTACAAACCCGCGCAATCGCTCGAAACGACCCAGACGCATGCACGCGCCTTCGTGCAGGCCTACCAGGAACTGCAAGGATGAAGATCACCCGCCTCACCACCTACCACGCCGCACCGCGCTGGCTGTTCCTCAAGGTCGAGACCGACGAGGGCATCACCGGCTGGGGCGAACCGGTCATCGAAGGCCGCGCACGCTCGGTGGAAGCCGCCGTGCACGAACTGGCCGGCTACGTCGTCGGCAAGGATCCGGCGCGCATCAACGACCTGTGGCAGACCATGTACCGCGCCGGTTTCTACCGTGGCGGCGCCATCCTGATGAGCGCCATCGCCGGTATCGACCAGGCCTTGTGGGACATCAAGGGCAAGGCCCTCGGCGTGCCGGTATACGAGCTGTTGGGCGGGCTGGTGCGCGACCGCATGAAGACCTACCGCTGGGTTGGCGGCGACCGTCCCGGCGCCATCATCCAGCAGATCACCGACTACCGCGCGCTGGGCTTTGACACCTTCAAGTTCAACGGCACCGAAGAGATGAAGCTGATCGACAGCGCGCGCGCCGTCGATGCAGCGGTGGTCAAGGTCGCCGAGATCCGCGAAGCCTTCGGCAACACCATCGACTTCGGCATCGACTTCCATGGCCGCGTCGGTGCGCCCATGGCCAAGGCGCTGCTGCGCGAGCTGGAACCGTTCAAGCCGCTGTTCGTGGAAGAACCGGTACTGGCCGAACAGGCCGAGTACTACCCGCGCCTGGCCGCGAGTACCTCGATTCCGCTGGCGGCCGGCGAGCGCATGTTCTCGCGCTTCGAATTCAAGAACGTGCTGTGCGCCGGCGGCATCGGCATGGTGCAGCCGGATCTGTCGCATGCCGGCGGCATCACCGAGTGCGTCAAGATCGCCGCGATGGCCGAGGCCTACGACGTCGGCTTCGCGCCGCACTGCCCGCTCGGCCCGATCGCACTGGCCGCGTGTCTGCACGTGGACTTCGTGTCGCACAACGCGGTGCTGCAGGAACAGAGCATCGGCATCCATTACAACGAAGGCGCCGACCTGCTCGATTACGTCATCAATAAAGACGATTTTCAGTGTGTGGATGGCAGTATCGCCGCCCTGCCCAAGCCCGGGCTCGGTGTGGAGATCGACGAAGACATGCTCAAGCGCGCAAACGAAAATCCGCCCGATTGGCGCAACCCGGTGTGGCGTCACAGCGATGGCAGCATCGCCGAATGGTGAGCACGATCGAACACACCGCCGTGCTGGCGGTCGACAGCCGCTGCACGCATGGCGAAGGCGTGCTGTGGTGCGAGCAGCGTGAGGCGCTGTACTGGGTGGACATCAGCGAGAAGCGCTTGTGGCGGCATCATCCGCAAAGTGCGCACACGCGCTACTGGACGCTGCCCGATCGGCCGGGCTGCATCGGCTTGATGGACGACGGCCGCGTGCTGATCGCGCTGGCCAAATCGGTCTGCATCGCCGACCCGGACAACGCCGACGGAGAAGGCGACGCGCTGCCGCTGGAAAAGCTCGCCGATGTCGAAGCCGACAACCCGCTGACGCGCAGCAACGATGGCCGCGCCGATCGCAACGGCAACTTCGTGTTCGGCACCATGGACGAACACGACGACAAGGCTGCGCGCGGGGCGATGTATCAGTTCTCGCTGCGCCACGGTCTGCGCGCCTTGCCGCTGCCGGGCGTGTCGATCCCCAACTCGATCTGCTTCAGTCCCGATGGCCGCACGCTGTACTACTGCGACTCGGTGCGCCCGCAGATCCTGTGCTGCGACTACGACGCCGACACCGCGCAAACTAGCAACACGCGCGTATTCGCCACGCTGGACCGCGACGATGCCGAGCCGGACGGCTCCATCATCGACAGCGAAGGCCACTTGTGGAATGCGCAGTGGCGCGCCTGGCGCGTGGTGCGCTATCGCCCCGACGGCAGCGTCGAGCGCAGCGTGCAACTGCCGGTCAAGCACCCTACCTGCAGCGCCTTCGGTGGTGCCGCGCTGGATCGTCTGCATGTGATCAGCTCACGCCTGGACCACAGCGCCGAAGAACTTGCCCGCACACCGGAAGCCGGCGGCCTGTACCTCTGCGATGTGCCGGTCAACGGCCTGCCCGAGAGCCGGGTGGCCAGCGCATGATCGCCATCGACTGGGGCACCAGCAGCCTGCGCGGGTATCTGCTCGATGCCGGCGGCAAGGTGCTGGAGCAACGCCGCGGCAGCGACGGCATCCTGGCCTGCCAGGGCCGCTTCGCCGAGGTGTTGAGCGCGCTGATCGATGGCTGGGCCGGCCCGGTTCTGCTCTCGGGCATGATCGGCAGCCGCAATGGCTGGGTTGAACAGTCCTATCTACCCTGCCCTGCCGACACCGCCGCGCTTGCCCAGGCGATGCGTAGCTACGACGACCTGCTGCCCGGACGCACGCTATGGTTCGTGCCCGGCGTGAGTACGGGCGAACAGCACGGCGTGCCTGATGCGAGCACTGGCGAACGGCGCAGCACGCCGGATCTGAGCGCCAGCGCACGGCATCGCGTGCCCGACGTCATGCGCGGCGAAGAAACCCAGCTGGTCGGCCTGATCGCCGCACTCGGCGACGGCGAACATGTCGCCTGCCTGCCCGGCACCCACAGCAAATGGGCACAGATCGCCAACGGCCAACTGACCGGCTTTGCCACCGTCATGACCGGCGAGCTGTATGCGGTGCTGCGCCAGCACAGCATCCTGGGCAAGCTGATGCAGGACGATCACGCCGAACTGGACACCGATGCATTCCTGCAAGGTATCGATCGAAGCGCCGACCCAGGCGGCCTCAGTCATCACCTGTTCGGTGCCCGCACGCTGGGCCTGTTCGACCGCCTCACCGCCACCGCGCTGCCGTCCTACCTTTCGGGCCTGCTGATCGGCCACGAACTGCGCGAGCACCACGGCAATCAAGGCACCGTCCACCTGGTCGGCAGCCCCGGCCTGGCGCAGCGCTATGCACTGGCGCTGGCGCATTTGGGTGTCAAAACCCAGCTGCATCCGGAAGATCTGGCTGCTACGGGGTTGTTCGCGCTGGCAAGGCAGCGTGGGTTGGTTTGATACGCAGCGTGAGTGGATCTGATCAAGCGGCCGGTCGCTGATTTACTTCGGCTGGCGCGTGGCGACACGTTCGTCATGCCGAAAAGTATTGCTGCGGCGCCCCTCATCCGGCGCTAGCGCGCCATCTTCTCCCGACGGGAGAAGGCTCAAAACCCCTCTCCTGCGGGGCGAGAAGGCACGGCTTACGCGCCACTGGCGCATGTGCCTAGGAGCGCCCGCGCCGCAAGCGCGGGCCGGGGCGCGGAGCAGGGGTTGGGGTGAAGGTACGGGGCGAAGCCACGGAGAATGGTGGGTAACCCGAGGCTTCGCCCGTACCCTCATCCGCCGCTGCGCGGCACCTTCTCCCGATGGGAGAAGGAATCAATCCCAATGCAAAAACCCAAAATCCCCATCACCCCCACACCCAGCACCCGACTGCTTTAGAATTGGCAGGCTAAACGCCGGATTCCACCATGCCTTTTGTTGTCACCGAAAACTGCATCAAGTGCAAATACACCGACTGCGTCGAGGTCTGCCCGGTGGATTGCTTCCATGTCGGCCCGAACTTTCTGGTCATCGACCCGGACGAGTGCATCGACTGCACCCTGTGCGAACCCGAATGCCCGGCCAACGCGATCTACCCGGAAGACGACGTGCCAGCAGGCCAGGAGGGCTTCGTCGCGCTCAACGCCGAGCTGGCCAAGGCCTGGCCGGTGCTGACCGTGCGCCAGGAGCCGCTACCCGATGCCGCCGAATGGGATGGCAAGCCGAACAAGCTGCCGCTGCTGCAACGCTGACATAGCGCCTGGCAGCCTCCAGCCGCAGCGACGCCATAGCGGCGCAGCGACGACACCGCATCAGAAACGCAAAACGGGCGCCCGAGGCGCCCGTTCTGCTGTCTGCGCTTGCTGCAGCGGCTGCAGCGGCCTCAGCCGCCCAGCTTGCCCTTCAACGCGGTGATCACCGCCACCGGTGCTGCCGCAGTGGCCGGCATGCCGCGCGGATCCACTGCCGACACATAGCTACCGGCGTCGACCTTCACCACGCGCACCAGGAAGCTGGACCCTTCGTAGCTCACGTCGTAGGAACCGAGCATCTGTGCCTTGCTGGCGATGGTCAGGCCGGGAATGTCGGCCAGTGCCGCTCCGACCTTGGCGAACACTTCATCGCGCTCGCCCGGCACGGTGAAGCCGCTGTTGGCGCTGGCAGACGGCGGCGCCGAGGTGTTCTGCTGCGCGGTCGATGCCAGCGTCGGCACCTTCATCGCACCCGAGGTGTCGGGCAGGTTCAGGTCCGGCGGCACTTCCAGCGGACGGGCCTCCGGCGCCAGCGCGTAGTCGCCGCGCGCGCCCTTGTGGAACCAGCTGCAACCGCTCGTGGCGGCGACGGTGGCGGTCGCCAGCAACGCGAGCGAGAGCACGCGGACGGGGGAAACGGAATGACGCATCGATAGATCTCCTGGGTCAGGCCGCGAGCATTTCGCGGCTGGAAAGCGCTTCCAACGCAATCGCGTCGGCGGCAAGGCGGTCGGCGGCAGGCTGGTGCGCCGAAGAAAGGGGCAGTAACGGCAAACGCAGGCCGTCCCCGATCCCGGCCCGCTGCAACAGCGCCTTGACCGGGATGGGATTGGATTCGATACCGCAGAAGCTGTGGTACTCGCTCAGGCGCGTGTCCCAGGCGAGTGCAGCGTCGCGCTGACCATCGCGGGCCAGATCGCACAACCGCCGGTACGCCGACGGCAACGCGTTGGACGCCACCGAAATCAGCCCATCGGCGCCGGACAGCATCGCATGCGCGGCACTGCCATCGTCGCCACTGAGCACCACAAAGGTATCGCTGCGCAACGCAAGCAGCGCGGCAATGCGCTCGGGTTCGCTACGCGCTTCCTTGATACCGACGATATTCGGATGCTCCATCAGCGCTGCCACCGTCTCCGGCAACAGATCGCAACCGGTGCGGCCAGGCACGTTGTACAGCACCACCGGCAGCCCGCCGTTGTCGGCAACTGCCAGAAAGTGCGCGTGCAAGCCCGCCTGGGTCGGCCGCACATAAGGCGGCGTCACCACCAGCGCGTACTGCGCGCCCAAGGCGGCGGCGCGACGTGTCTGCGCAATGGTCTTGGCGGTGCCCGACAGCCCGGTCCCGGCCAGCACCGGCACCCGGCCGGCGACTTGCGCGACAGCGGCACGCAACAGCGTGTCGTACTCCTCGTCGCTCAATGCAGCGGCTTCGCCGGTGGAGCCGGCAACCACGATTCCCTGCACGCCGCCATGCAGCTGCTGCTCCAGCAGCCGCCGCCAGGCATCCAGGTCGAGTGCGCCGTCCGGACCGAAAGGGGTCGCCAGCGCGGTGATGATGCCGGAAAGGGACAAGATTCAGCTGCTCTTACGTGACAGGAAAAGGCCCGCGCGCACGCGGGTTGTGGCCGCCTGCATGTTACTTGCGGCGCGAAACCACGGGCAAGTATGCTGGTCATCGCCAGGGCGCCTGCCCGGGCGGCCATTCAGCCTGATGCAATGCCGGAACCCCCTTTGACCGACACCACACCCCGGCCCTCGCCGACCGAAAATCACCTCCTGATCAACGCCTACACGACGCATCCGGAGTCCCCCCTGTTGCCCGTCACCCGCCGCATCGCCGACAGCGGCTGCAATCTCGTGGACGCCCGCCTGGCCACGGTGGGGCGCGATGTCTCGGTCACCGCACTGGCCACCGGCTCCTGGGATTCGGTCGCCAAGCTCGAGGCGATGCTGACCCGGCTCGAACGCGAAGAAGGCCTCAAGCTGGTCTGGTATCGCACCGGCCCCAAGCAGACCCAGTCCAACCTGCTGCCCTATATCGTCGAAGTCATCGCTGCCGACAAGCCGGGCATCCTGTTTCAGCTGGCCGATTTCTTCGACCGCCAGGGCATCACCATCGAGAACCTGCAGAGCACGCGCTATCGCGCCATGCAGACCGGCGCGGAGATGTTTTCTGCGCAGGTGACGATCGGGGTGCCGGCCAACATGCACATCGCCGCATTGCGCGATGATTTTCTGGAATTCTGTGATCACCTCAATCTCGACGCGATCATGGACCCGATGAAGTTTTAAGGCAGACATCCCGATGGCCATCGCCCTCTCCGCGCTGAAACAGATGTTCGATCACATCCGCTCCGAGACCGACTGGAATCTCGACGGGCCGTTGCGCTGGGAATATTTCTTTGCCGACCCTGCGCAGCAACCGCTGCAAAAGCTTTCCGAACAACTGACCCAGGACGGCTATCGCGTCATCGACATCTTCCTCGGCGAACGCGACGAAGACGATGGCGACGACGAAGAATCGTATTTCCTGCATGTGGACAAGCTGGAACAGCACACCCTCGAGTCGCTGAATCAGCGCAATGCGGAGTTCGACGCGCTTGCCAAACGTTTCCATGTGGCTGCTTATGATGGGATGGACGTCGGCCCGGCATGACCGAGCCGCACGCCCCTCCACTTTGGGCTGAGCAACGATGACCGACGCTGTCTTTGAATTACCCGCTGCAACCTTCGACCTGCCGCTGGCGCTGTCCGGCGGCACCCAGACCACCCTGCGCGGCTACGCCGGCAAATGGGTGGTGCTGTACTTCTATCCGAAAGACAGCACGCCCGGCTGCACCACCGAAGGCCTCGATTTCAACGCGCTGCTGCCGCAGTTCACACAGGCTGGCGCGGTGATCCTGGGCGTCTCGCGCGACTCGGTGAAGTCGCACGACAATTTCTGCGCCAAGCAGGGATTCACCTTTCCACTGATCAGCGACGGCGACGAGGCCTTGTGCCGCGCCTTCGACGTGATCAAGGAAAAAAACATGTACGGCAAACAGGTGCTCGGCATCGAGCGCAGCACCTTTCTGCTGTCGCCCGAGGGGCATGTGGTGCAGGCCTGGCGCAAGGTCAAGGTCGCCGGCCATGCCGACGCCGTGCTGGCTGCGTTGAAGGCGCACGCCAAACAGTGATGCCCCTCGTTTCCCGTGTCCTCCATCACCCTGCCCCGCAGGCGTGATGGCTCGCCCCTGCTCCATCACTTGGAAGACCCAATGACCCGAGGCAAGCGCATCTACGTGCTGGACACCAACGTGCTGATGCACGATCCCACCGCGCTGTTCAAATTCGAGGAACACGATGTGTTCCTGCCGATGCAGGTGATCGAGGAACTCGACAACGCCAAGAAGGGCACTTCCGAAGTCAGCCGCAATGCGCGCCAGGTCAGTCGCTTCCTGGACGAACTGCTGGAGAACACCAACGCCGAGCAGATCAAGACCGGCATCCTGCTCAGCCACCCGCAGGGTATCCAGCTCAAGGGCCAGGCCGCGATCGGCCGGCTGTATTTCCAGATCCACCCGATCGATCCGGGCCGCACCTTCGGCGAGATGATTCCGGACAACAAGATCCTGGCATCGGTGCTGGCGCTGTGCGAAGAAAACCCGGACGTGCCGGTCATTCTGGTGTCCAAGGACATCAACCTGCGCATCAAGGCCTACATCAGCGGCCTGAATGCAGAGGACTATCAGAACGATCGCGCGCTGGACGATTTCAGCCTGCTGTTCACCGGCGCTGTCGAGCTGCCGGAAGACTTCTGGCAGAAGCACAACGAAGACCTGCGCAGCTGGAACGAGCGTGGCCGCACCCATTACGAAATCGTGCTGGCCGACGACGAAGACTGGCATCACAACCAGTACCTGTATCTGCCGGGCGAGGACGAAGTGGAACTGCGCGTGGCCAGGATCGGCGGCGGCAAGGCCACGTTGTGCCTGGTGGACGATTTCCGTACCAGCCCGCACGCGGTGTGGGGCATCGTGGCGCGCAACCGCGAGCAGAATTTCGCGCTCAACGCGTTGATGGATCCGGAGATCGATTTCGTCACCCTGCTCGGCACCGCCGGTACCGGCAAGACCCTGCTCGCGCTGGCTGCCGGCCTGGCGCAGACGATGGATCAGCAGCGTTACCGCGAAATCATCATGACCCGCGCCACCGTGAGCGTGGGCGAGGACATCGGCTTCTTGCCCGGCACCGAAGAAGAAAAGATGACCCCGTGGATGGGCGCACTGACCGACAACCTGGAAGTGCTCACGCACAATCAGGAAGGCGGTGCCTGGGGGCGTGCGGCAACCAATGATCTGCTCGCCAGCCGCATCAAGATCCGCTCGATGAACTTCATGCGCGGGCGCACCTTCCTGTCGCGCTATCTGATTCTGGACGAGGCACAGAACCTCACCCCCAAGCAGATGAAGACGCTGATCACCCGCGCCGGCCCCGGCACCAAGATCGTGTGTCTGGGCAACGTCGAACAGATCGACACGCCCTACCTCACCGAGACCACCTCGGGCCTGACCTACGCGGTGGATCGCTTCAAGGCCTGGCCGCATAGCGCGCACATCACGCTGCGGCGCGGCGAGCGCTCGCGCCTGGCCGACTTCGCTTCGGAGGTGCTGTGATGCATCCGCTGCGCGGCGCGGCGGCGTTCGCACTGATTGCACTGGCCGGCTGCGCAACCACGCCGCCGCCCGCCAGCGTGCCCACCAACATCAAGAGCGGGCAGTCGTGGGTCATCACGCGCCAGGGCATTGCCGAGCAGGTGCTGGACACCTGCTCGCGCGACAGCCCGGCGCGTCATCCGGGCCAGATCACCGGCTATTGGACGCCGAGCCAGCAACAGATCGAACAGCTCGAATCCAGGCAGGATGCATTGACGCCGACCATCCCCGAGCCGCGCGATTTCGACCGCCAATATGTAGGCGTGGTGATCCAGGGCCAGCAGCTGATCTACATCAATGCCTTCAAGCTGCCGAACGATCCGCCAGTGAAACCGGCCAAAGAGGCGATCCGGGTATGCGACGGCGGCAGCGCATTCTGGGGCGCGCTGTACGACCCGCAAACCGGCGCGTTTTCGCAGATCGCCGTCAACGGCACCCCCTGACCCGACATGGGAATCCTGCTACCGCGCTGGGTCTGGATTGGCGCGGTGGCATTGTCGGGTGTGGCCGGCATGGTCAACGTGGTCGGCTACCTGGGCTCCGAACATCAGGTGGTCAGCCACCTCACCGGTACCACCAGCCTGCTCGGCGTTGCCCTGATACAAGACACCGCCCCGGAGATCGGCTTTCTCTGGGGCATTCTGATCGCCTTCTGCGCCGGCGCCATGCTCAGCGGCCTGATCATCCAGGACGATGTCCTGCGGCTTGGACAGCGCTACGGCGCGGCACTGCTGCTCGAAGCGCTGCTGTTGCTGGCCGCGATTCCGCTGTTCAAGCTGCATCACATCGGCGGCGTGCTGGTCGCCGCAGGCGCCTGCGGCCTGCAGAACGCCATGGCCACCACCCTCAGCGGCGCAGCGGTACGGACCACGCATCTGAGCGGCATGTTCACCGACCTGGGCATCGGCCTGGGGCACCTGCTGCGTGGGCGCCCGCTGCAACTGCGCCGGCTCACGCTGAGCGGGTTGATCATCAGCGGCTTTCTCGGCGGCAGCATCCTCGGCACCTGGCTGTTCCAGCGCTGGCACTACGACGCGCTCTACCTGCCAGCCGGCCTCACCGGAGTGACCGGGGCCGGCTACGTTGCCTACCTGCAATGGCGTCGCTGGCGCGCGCGATGAGCCGCACATCCGACCGACAGCAGTGCAGAATCCACGCATGACCACGCCCAGCACGCTGTCCGCATTGACCATCGCCGGCTCCGATTCCGGCGGCGGTGCCGGCATTCAGGCCGATCTCAAGACCTTCGCCGCACACCGCGTACATGGGTTGTCGGCCATCGCTGCGTTGACCGCGCAAAACACCCGTTCGGTTACCGCCGTGCACATCCCGCCGATCGCATTTCTGCAGGCGCAGATCGACGCCTGTTTCGCCGATTTCGAGATTCAGGCGGTCAAGCTCGGCATGCTCGCCAATGCCGAGGTCATCCATTGCGTGGCCGATCTGCTCGAAAAATATCGCCCACCGTTCGTGGTACTTGACCCGGTGATGGTCTCCACCAGCGGCGCGCGCCTGCTGGAAGACGCCGCACTGGACGCGCTGCGTACGCGCCTGCTGCCGCTGGCCACCCTGATCACCCCCAACACGCCCGAAGCCGAGCTGCTGACCGGCCGCCGCATCGTCGATGCCGACGCCGCCGAGCACGCCACCGCCGCCCTGCTCGACCTCGGCGCCAATGCGGTGTTGCTCAAGGGCGGTCACCTGCACGAGGGCACGCGCGTGATCGACCGCTTCGATGACGGCGTCACCCAGGACGTGTTCATGCATCCACGCCTGCAGGTCGACGCGCACGGCACCGGCTGCAGCTTGTCGGCCGCGATTGCTGCGCAGCTGTGCCAGGGCCTGTCCCTGCTCAACGCCTGCGAAGCGGCGATCGACTACGTTGCGCGCGCGATCCGCCTCGGCCACACCCCAGGTCACAGTGAGGTGCTGGTGCTCGACCACTTCGGCGCCGCGCCCAGCGTATGAGCGCGTGTACCGGCACATCTGACCTGCCGAAATCGGACCACGCACAGCTAGGCGCGTGCAGCGATCACTACGCATGGATGAAAGCACCTGCAGTCGCGCTGGCAGCGCCCCGGCGCGGACGCATCGGCAAGGCGCAGGCAATCGCGTGTCACAAAAGGATTGACGAGTACGCCGGGCATCCGCATAATTCCGCTCCTGACGACGCGCCCGTAGCTCAGTTGGATAGAGTACCTGGCTACGAACCAGGCGGTCGGGAGTTCGAATCTCTCCGGGCGCACCATCATCAGAACAACAAAAAGACAGCAGTGCATCGCTGTCTTTTTAGTTAAACCTCCGATCGCACTGCGACGGATGTGCAAGTCAAAACAAGATAATGCGCCCGTAGCTCAGTTGGATAGAGTACCTGGCTACGAACCAGGCGGTCGGGAGTTCGAATCTCTCCGGGCGCACCAATCTTGAAGAAAACGACCAGCTTGCTGGTCTTTTTTTTGTCCGGATGAAAGCAACCGCAATCAGGCCATCGCCCCAACGGTATCTGGCCCACCAACCACAGCCACCGGCAGCAGCGAGGTCACCGGATGCCCGGCATCGCGCCATGCATCCAGCCCGCCCAGCAGCGGACGCACATCGCGATAACCGCGCTCGCGCATTCGCCCCGCCAGCCACGCCGCCGACACCTCGTCCGGACACGCGCAATAGATCACCACACTGCGATCGCGCGGCACGGTGGCCAGAATCTGTGCGAGCTGTCGCTCGTCGGCAAACACCGCGCCGGGAATCGTGTAAGGCTGCAGATCGCGATATCCCGGTGCGCGGATATCCAGCACGGCAGGCCGCAGGCTCTCTTCGCCATCGAGCAACGGCACCAGCTCGTCGACTGCAATGCGCGCATGCACCAGCGAACGCAGCAGACTATGCCGTCGCCACCAGCGCCAACCGATGTAGCAGGCCAACAACACCGCCACCACGACAACCGCGCCCGACCCAAGCTCGGCCAGAAACGCAAGTACGTTCTGTACCTGGTGGGCGAACAACGCTCCCAGGCCCAGACCGACCAACGCCCACAACGCTGCACCGAAGGCGTCGTAGCGCAGAAATGCCGCCGGGCGCACCCGCATTGCGCCGGCCATCGGCACCGAGACCATCGACAACCCCGGGACGAACTTGGCCACCGCCAATATCCGCACTCCCCAGCGCGAGAAGAACCGCTCGGTCTTTTTCATGCAGGTATCGCGCGACAGCGACAGCCGGCACAGCGACTGCAAGGTGCGATTACCGAAGCGGCGGCCGGCCAGATACCAGGCCAGATCGCCGAGCAGGCTCGCCAACACCGAAACGCCCAACGCCGCCACCCCGGCCAGCCATGCATCGCTCCCGCCGCGCAGCGCATAGCCGGCACCGACCAACACCAGCGTCGGCAATGCCGGCACCGGCAGTCCCAGCGACAACGCCAGCACGTTGGCGAACACCAGGGCCAATCCGTACTGTTCGATCAAGCCCTGCATGCGACGATCCTGCGCGACGACGAACGCGCATTATCCGCCCTTCCTCACGCGCGCGACTGCCCGGCAGCGACGGAACGATACGTCTCGGCAAGCGACTGCAACCAGCCATCGAACAGGCCCTCGCTGCGCAGGGCGCGCCGCCACCACCCCAATGCCTCACCCTCCTCGCCCGGCCGCCATGCCAGGGAGAACGTCTCGTCGGGCTTGCGGGTTTCTACCTGCACCTCGCACAGCCGGCCGTCCTGTAGCGCGCCGCGCGCATACGCCTCAGGCAGAAAGCCGTAGCCTGCGCCGGCCAGCTGCAACTGCAGCTTGGCCTGCATGTCCGGTACGGTGAGCACATCGCGCCCGGACAACAGGCCCACGGTGCGCGGCAGCAACCGCCGCGCCGAATCCGCTACAGCGATCGCACGATGCTCGGCCAGCTCGGTCGCACCCAGCATCCCGGCGCCCGCCAGCGGATGCGTGGAGGCCACCGCGAACACAAAGCGCAGCGTGCCGATCTGCTCGGCGACGTAGCCACCGCCGCTTGGCCCCTCGCCCGCCGCGACGATCAGATCCACGCGCCGATCCAGCAGCGCCTCCCAGCTGCCGGACAGCGATTCGCTCACGACGCGCAGGCGCGTGCTATCGGCCACCGTGTAGAAATCCAGGATCTGCGCCTGCAGCAACGCCACCGGCAGAATCGCATCCAGCCCGATCGCAAAGTCCGACTCCCAACCCGACGCCACCCGCCGCACCCGCACCTCCAGCTCCTGCGCAGCACGCAACAGGTGCCGCCCCTCGCGCAACAACTCGCGCCCGGCCTGGGTCGGCGTCGCCTTGGGACCGAGCCGCTCGAACAGTTGCACCCCCAGATCGTCTTCGAGCTTGGACACCGTGTAGGAAATCGTCGACGGCACCTTGAACAACACCTTGGCTGCGGCCGCGAACGAGCCCCGACGGTCGATTGCATCGAGGATTTGCAGCGCTTCCAGGCTAATTTTCATTGTTCGATTTTTTCGATGATAGCGGCCAAATTTACTCGCTTTTTGTCTTCCGCACAGAGGCGGAGACTACGCATCGGGCCGCCGGGACACCGACTCACTCCCCGGCGCCATTCGAGATCTTTCAAGGAGAAGCAGCATGTTGAATGTCCGCAAGAGCGAAACCCGTGGCCGCGCCGAGCATGGCTGGCTGTCCTCGCGCCATACCTTTTCCTTCGCCAGCTACCACGACCCGCGCCACATGGGCGTCGGCCCGCTGCGGGTGATCAACGAAGACAAGGTGCAGCCGGGCGAAGGCTTCGGCACCCATGCCCATCGCGACATGGAGATCATTTCCTACGTGCTGGACGGCGCGCTGGAGCACAAGGACAGCATGGGTACCGGCTCGGTGCTGCACTACGGCGACGTGCAGCGCATGAGCGCCGGCAGCGGCGTCAGCCACAGCGAGTTCAATCACTCGGCCAGCGAGCCGGTGCATTTCCTGCAGATCTGGGTGATGCCCGAACGCAACGGCATCGAACCCAGCTACGAGGAAAAGCATTTCGACGCCGACAGCAAGCGCAATCAGCTGCGCCTGATCGCCTCGCCCGACGGCGAAGCCGGCTCGCTGCGCCTGCATCAGGACGCACGCCTGTACGCCTCCATCCTCGACGGCGATGTGCGTCTGCAACACCCGCTGGCACCGGGACGCATCGGTTACGCGCAGGTGGTGCGCGGCAGCCTGAGCGTCAACGGACAGGCACTGTCGGCTGGCGACGCGCTGCAGATCACCGCCGAGCCGGAACTCGTGCTGGCCGACGCACGCGACGCAGAAGTGCTGGTGTTCGATCTGCCGCAGTAAACGGCAACGCGTGACAGTGCGGCGTGCCGCAGTAAATCGGCGCGCCGCATGATCGCAGCTGGCTGGACCAGGCAAAGCGCGCTCCTGGCGCAATGCAGTTCACTTGAAAAAACGGCACTCCCCGCGCGGGGAGCGCCGTTTTTTATTTGGCTTGAAAACTGAGCCGATTGGAGACTATGCCGAGATGCAGGAGCCCTCGATCAGCAACTTCAGTGAACAGCATTAGGTTCTGGCGGTCTTTGTGGTGCGCGGATGTATCTGCTGGCGAGCGCTTTTAGTTTTGCGCAGACCTAGCTGCTGGCACGCGCGGCAGCGATGCAACTACGAGCGTGCGTGTCACCGCTTCAACGACGCCGCACAGCGAATGCACCAGACCCCTCATAGTCACGTGGTCTGGGTCACGCGGCCTGCGATTTGGCGAACGGCTCTGCGTGCGCATCCTTTATTGCAGAAGACCCATCGGCATCGCCGTTGACCAATGCGAACAACGCATCCGCATCGGCTTCGAGCACATGCGCCGAACGCGCCAGATCGTCGACCATCCGCGCCTGATCGCGCGCCTGCACGCCAATGGATTGCAGCGCCGTGTTGGCGGTCGAAATATCCTGCGCCTGCTCCTGGCTGGCGGCGGCGATCTGCTCCACGGTTGCGGTCACACGCAGCACCGAGCCGACCATGTCCTGCATCACCACACCGGCCTGTTCGGCCAGGCGCGAACCATCGCCAACCTGATCGGTCGCGTTGTCGATCAGGGAACGAATCTCCTTGGCCGACACGCTGCAGCGCTGCGCCAGACTACGCACCTCGGTCGCCACCACTGCAAATCCACGCCCCTGCTCGCCGGCGCGCGCCGCTTCCACCGCCGCGTTGAGCGCCAGGATGTTGGTCTGGAAGGCGATGCCGTCGATCACCTCGATGATCTGGCCAATGCGATCGGTCGCCGAACGAATGTTGGCGGTGGTCTTGACCACCTCGGCGATGACCTCGGCACCGCGTCGCGCAACATTGGCCGACTCTTCGGCCATGCGCTGCGCCGACCCCGCGCTCTCGGAATTGATGCGCACGGTCTCCGCCAGCTGATCGATGGTGGTCGAGGTCTGCGCCACTGCGGTGGACTGCGAAGATGCGCGGCTCACCAGCTCCTCATTGCTGACCGAAATATGGTGCGCCTCGCGCTGCACGTTCTGCGCGATGCTCATGGTCTGCTGCATCAACTCGCGCATGCGCTCGGCCGAGCGCACTTGATCGGTCACATCGGTGGCGTACTTGACCACCTTGTACGGCCGCCCTGAGACATCCAGGATCGGGTTGTAGGAGGCCTGTATCCACACCGCGCTGCCGTCCTTGCGCAGCCGGCGATAACGGCCCGCGTCGAACTGCCCACGCGCCAGCTTCGCCCAGAAATTGCGGTACTCCTCGGAGGCGCCATACACCGCATCCACGAACACGCGATGGTGCTGCCCGACCGCTTCGGCGGCCGGATATCCCAAAATCGCCAGGAAATTATCGTTGGCGCTCAGCACGTGCCCTTCCAGATCGAATTCGATCACGCCCATCACCTTGTCGATGGCCTGGATGCGGCCATCCGCATCGGCCGAATCGATCACCTGACGGGTCACCTCGGTGGCGTACTTGACCACCTTGTACGGGCGCCCATGCTCATCGAGTACCGGGTTGTAGGACGCCTGGATCCACACGTCCTGCCCATCCTTACCAACGCGCTTGTAGCGCCCCGCATCGAATGCGCCGCGCCCGAGCTTTTCCCAGAACGCGCGATAGGCCGCCGATTGGCGCGTGGACGCATCCACGAACATGCCGTGATGCTGGCCGCGGATCTCATCGAGCCGGTAACCCATCACCTGCAGAAAATTCTGGTTGGCATCGAGCACGGTGCCATCCAGCGAAAACTCGATGACCGCCATGACCCTGTCGATCGCATCGATTCGCCCTTCGAAATCGGCGGTCTGGCGCACCTGCGCCGTGATGTCGGTGGCGTACTTCACCACGCGATAGGCGTTGCCGGATCGATCCAGCAGCGGGTTGTACGACGCGTTGATCCACACCTCGCGCCCGTGTTTGTCCAACCGGCAAAAGCGCCCGGCGTTGAAGTCGCCGCGCCGCAGCGCCGCCCAGAACTGACGATAGCTTTCGCTGTCGCGATCACTGGCAGTCACGAACATGCGGTGATGCTGGCCGACCACCTCGTCCAGCCGATAGCCCATCAAGGACAGGAAGTTCTCGTTCGCATCCAGAATGCGGCCATCCAGATCGAACTCGATCACCGCCATCACCCGGTCCACCGCATTGGCCTTGTGCTGCAGCCCACGGCCCCAGAAAGAGAACAGGCGTCCAAGCAGTGGCGGTAGGCGCATCACGTTGAAGTCCGAGATATATGTCACGTGTTTAGCGACCTATACCGGAGTTACTTGAACCGCTTCATGCAGCACGTTTGAGGCGATTCAGATGCTTTCGCGACAACCAAATGCCTGATGGAGGATGCGGCGAGCCGACTGGCAGCAAGCATGCTGCGCAGCTCACTCGAAAGGACTTGCAACCCATCCCGCGATGCAAATAAAAACGCCCGCAAATCAAAGATCTGCGGGCGTCTAGAACACTGGCGGAGCGAGAGGGATTCGAACCCTCGATAGAGCTTTTGACCCTATACTCCCTTAGCAGGGGAGCCCCTTCAGCCGCTCGGGCATCGCTCCAGTTTCACGTCCTGCCGCGTTGTCCGTGGCAGGCCGCGAAGAATACCGGGTAAGGGGGGTTAACGTAAACCCTTTGCGACAATCAATTCGAAGAATCGTCGCCGTGATGCGCGCCGGAAGCGACCGGCTCATCGCCACGCTGGATGCGCTGATAGATTTCTTCGCGGTGCACAGCGACATCTTTCGGTGCAGTGATGCCAATGCGCACCTGATTACCCTTGACGCCGAGCACGGTAACAGTGACCGAGTCGCCGATCATCAAGGTTTCGCCTACCCGGCGAGTGAGGATCAACATTTTTCAAATCTCCTGGAACCGGTGGGTTTCCCACCAGCATCGACGGCCTCCTGATGAGACGCGTCTATAGGTAAAGGGAATAGACCGGAAATGGTAGCGGCAGATCCTGCCAGCCAGCAAGGCATGGCAGGACAAGTGTTCAGCCCAAGTGTTGCTTGACCCAGGAGTGCACGCCGTCGAGCGCGGTCGCAAGGGCGGGCCCGTCCTCGCCACCACCCTGGGCGAGATCCGGACGGCCACCGCCCTTGCCCCCGATCTGACTGGCGACATGGCCGAGGAGTTCCCCTGCCTTCACCTTGCCAGTTGGGCTACCGTTCACGCCGGCAACAAGCGCGACCTTGCCGGCAGATGCACCCGCCAGCACGATCACCGAATCGCCCAATTGCTGCTTCAGCCGATCCATCGCATCGCGCAGCGCCTTGGCATCGAAGCCTTCCAGACGCACAGCGATAACCTTGACTCCGGCGACATCGACGGCGCTGGCGCCAAGATCTGCAGTCGCACCCGAGGCCAGCTTGGCCTTGAGCGACTCCAGCTCACGCTCCAGACGCTTCTGGCGCTCGGTAAGTGCGCGCACCTTGTCGACGACTTCAGTCGAATTGCCGCCGAGCAGATGAGCGGCCTCAAGCAGACGACGCTCTTCGTCGGCCACATAGTCCAGCGCGCCCTGCCCGGTTACCGCTTCGATACGGCGCACGCCCGAAGACACGCCACCCTCGGAGGTAATCTTGAACAGGCCGATATCGCCAGTGCGGGTGACATGGGTACCGCCGCAGAGTTCGGTCGAATACCCACCCATCTTCAGCACACGCACGTTCTCGCCGTACTTCTCGCCAAACAACGCCATCGCGCCGAAATCCAGCGCTTCCTGCATGGCCATGTTGTGCACTTCGACACTGTGGTTGGTACGGACCTCGGCGTTGACCTTGCGTTCGATCACCGCGAGCTCGTCGGCCGTGATCGGCTGAAAGTGCGAGAAGTCGAAACGCAGACGGTCCGACGCAACCAACGATCCCTTCTGCTGGACGTGCGTGCCCAACACTTCGCGCAAGGCCGCATGCAGCAGATGCGTGGCCGAGTGATTGAGGATGGTCTTGCCGCGACGCTGCACGTCGATCCCGCCGGACAGCACATCGCCCAGCGCAAGCGCGCCTTCGGTGATGCGCCCCACATGACCATGGAACTGCCCGGCAAACTTCTGCGTATCGGCAATGTCGATGGAGACACCGGTCCCGCTCAGCTGACCGCTATCGCCGACCTGACCACCGGACTCGGCATAGAACGGTGTGCGGTCGGTGAACACGATGACCTCGTCACCGGCGTCGGCGCGTTCGACCGGACGGCCCTGCTTGAGCAGCGCAACGACCTTGAGCGCATCGGCGTCGTAGGCTTCGTAGCCCAGAAACACCGTCGGCGACATCGTAGCGACCAGATCCGCAGGCAATGCCACGCCACCACCGAACTTGCCTGCGGCACGCGCCGTCTCGCGCTGACGCTCCATGGCGAACTCGAAGCCCTCCATGTCCACACGCAAGCCGCGCTCGCGTGCGATGTCGGAGGTCAGATCGACCGGAAATCCGTAGGTGTCGAACAGACGGAATGCATCGGCACCGGGAATGACCTCCTGCGAGCGCGAAGCGACGTCGTCGAAGATCTTCATGCCGGCGTCCAGCGTTTCGGCAAAGCGCTCTTCCTCGGCAAGCAAGGCGCGCGCGACCGTCGCTTGAGCGACCACCAGCTCCGGATAGGCCTCACCCATCAGCTCGACCAGGGTCGGCACCATCTTGCTGAAGAACGGCTGGCGCACGCCCAGCATCCAGCCATGGCGCAGCGCACGCCGGATGATCCGGCGCAACACATAGCCACGACCTTCGTTGGAGGGCAGCACGCCATCGACGATCAGGAACGAACAGGCGCGGATGTGATCGGCGATCACCCGCAGCGACTTGTTTTCCAGATCGGCAACGCCGGTCAGCGCGCTGGCCTTGCCGATCAACGCCTGGAACACGTCGATTTCGTAATTGGTATGCACATGCTGCAGGATCGCAGCGAGACGCTCCAGACCCATGCCGGTATCCACACACGGGGCCGGCAACGGGATCAAGGTGCCATCGGGCTGCCGATCGAACTGCATGAAGACCAGATTCCAGATCTCGATGAAGCGATCGCCATCCTCGTCCGGCGAACCTGGCGGACCGCCGGCGATGTGATCGCCATGGTCGAAGAAGATCTCGGTGCACGGGCCGCATGGACCGGTATCGGCCATCTGCCAGAAATTGTCGGAGGCATATGGCGCCCCCTTGTTGTCGCCGATGCGCACGATGCGGCTTTCCGGGATGCCGATCATGTCGCGCCACAGCGCGAAGGCTTCTTCGTCGGTGTGGTAGACCGTGACCAGCAGGCGGTCGGCCGGCAGCTTCCAGACCTGGGTCAGCAGTTCCCATGCCCAGCTGATGGCGTCCTTCTTGAAATAATCGCCGAACGACCAGTTGCCCAGCATTTCGAAGAAGGTGTGGTGGCGCGCGGTATAGCCAACCGAATCCAGATCGTTGTGCTTGCCGCCGGCACGCAGGCAGCGCTGTACGTCGGCAGCACGCACATAGCTGCGCTTTTCAGCGCCGAGAAAGACGTCCTTGAATTGGACCATGCCCGAGTTGGTGAACAGCAAGGTCGGGTCGTTGCCCGGCACCAGCGGTGCGGACGGCACGATGGTGTGGCCCTTGCCCTCGAAGAAGGCAAGGAAGTCACTACGGATCTGGGAAGTGCTGTATTTGGCAGGTGCGTTCATGTGCTGGCATTGGGCGGGCGGCGGTCCCGGTCACCCAATGAATGTGGGCGCAGACGAGCGGAACAACCTTAAACCACAAAGGGTAGCAGGCCTGACGCCCTCAGTCCTCAAGGTCGAAGCGCGTGGCGCTACGAATGCTGTTGCCATCAAAACCACGCCGGGCCAACAGATCGGCGGCCTTGCGCCGCTGCGGCAGATCCAGCGGGCCTTGTTCGCCGAACCGGCGACGGATCAGATCGCGTGCGTTTTCGGTCCAATCGCCTTCAAAGGTCGCCATGGCAGCACTGATGGCCTCGCTATCCAGACCATGGGTTCCGAGTTCGGCGCGAATATGCAGTGGACCGTAGCCCGAGCCTGCACGATTACGAACAACCGACGCCGCGAACCGGGTGTCGTCCTGCCAGCCTTCGCCAGCGAGACGCTCTACGGCAGCCTCGGCAGCTTCCGGCTCTATGCCGCGTGCCAGCAGCTTGCGGTTCAATTCCTTGCGCGAATGCTCGCGACGCACCAGCAATCCGAGTGCGCGTTGGACCGGCGTCTGCTCCTTGAACCGGCGTCCCCGCTTTGGCGCGGGCTCTTGCTCGTCCATCGTGAGGTGTCCTGAATCACCAAATCGCTGCTCAACCAATGCGCCGTCCATGGCGCCTGCCCTCCTGGCCTTCGATAGATCTACCGCGAAACGCGGCGGCACTGACTCCACCGTCCCCGCGATAGAAAAACAAGGAGCGAACATCAAAACCTGTTGCGCTGCTGTCAGGCAGGTGCAGCCAGCGTTAGAGACGAGCACCTACCACTCGTAGCCTGCGCTTCCTGCGCACCGCCCCACCTTATCTAACAGTTATCCGCCAGGTTCTTCTGGCTGCTCTTATCGCTCATTCCTTCTCGGCGTCGTCGCCTGCTTCACGCGGCGCTTCGGCGGGCTGGAACTTCTCGCGCAGCTCGGCTTCCAGCTTGATCGCAACCTGCGGGTTGTCGCGCAGATAGGTCCGGGCGTTGTCCTTGCCCTGCCCGATGCGCTCTTCGCCGTAGCTGTACCAGGCGCCCGCCTTATCGACCAGCTTGGCTTCCACGCCCATGTCGATCAATTCGCCCTCGCGGCTGATGCCTTCGCCGTAGAGAATTTCGGTCACGACCTGCTTGAACGGAGGCGCCAGCTTGTTCTTGACGACCTTGATCTTGGTCTGGTTGCCGATGATTTCATCGCCCTTCTTGATCGCGCCGATACGACGGATATCCAGACGCACCGAGGCGTAGAACTTCAGCGCATTGCCGCCGGTGGTCACTTCCGGGCTCTGGCCCGGCATCATGACGCCGATCTTGTGGCGCAGCTGGTTGATGAAGACCACCAGGGTGTTGGAGCGCTTGATGTTGCCGGTCAGCTTGCGCAGCGCCTGGCTCATCAGACGGGCCTGCAGACCCGGCAACTGATCACCCATCTCGCCTTCGATTTCCGCCTTCGGGGTCAGCGCGGCGACCGAGTCGACCACCACGATGTCCACCGAGCTCGAACGCACCAGCATGTCGGCGATTTCCAGCGCCTGCTCACCGGTGTCCGGCTGCGAAAGCAGCAGGTCGTCAACGTTGACGCCCAGCTTGGCGGCGTAGATCGGATCCAGTGCGTGCTCGGCATCGATGAAGGCTGCGGTGCCGCCCTTCTTCTGGCATTCGGCAATCGCCTGCAGAGTCAGGGTGGTCTTGCCCGACGATTCCGGACCGTAGATTTCGACCACACGGCCCTTGGGCAGGCCACCGATCCCCAGTGCGATGTCCAGCATCAGCGAGCCGGTCGGAATGACTTCGACGGCCTCGATCACACGGTCGCCCATGCGCATCACCGAGCCCTTGCCGAATTGCTTTTCGATCTGGCTCAGTGCGGCGGAAAGGGCGCGCTTCTTGTTCTCATCCATCTGGGTGATCCTTGTCAGTGATTTCGGTGTAGGGCTAATGTAACGGCGGTGTATCGCACAGGCTGAGACTGGCGGCGACACACTCAGATTAGGGATGCGGGCATTACGGCGGCAGCGGGGAATCCTGCGGTACCGGCTCGGGAAAAAGCCAGCACGCCCATCGGCGCACTGCTCAGCGATTTGGCCTCAATAGCCCGCAATACAAGCCCTCGATCGCGAAATCCTGATCCGGCAACACCTCGATCGGCGCGTAGTCCGGGTTGCGCGGCAGCAGCCGGATCCGGTCCTTGCCGATCTTCAGCAGTTTGACCGTGATCTCTTCATCGATCCGGGCCACCACGATCTGCCCCGAGCGTGCGTCACGGGTGCGATGCACACCGATCAGGTCGCCATTGAAGATGCCTTCGTCGCGCATCGAATCGCCTTGCACCTTGAGCAGGTAGTCCGGCGAGGGCGAGAAGAACACCCGGTCCAGCACCACGAAGTCGTCCGAACCGATATCCGCGCCGATCGGCAGGCCCGCCGCAACGCGCCCCAGCACTGGCAGACGCAATACGTCGTCGCGGACAGGCTCGCTTGCCGGCGGTGTGCGCGCCTGCACGCCCCGCCCGGCCAGGCGGATGCCACGCGCCTGACCCGGAACACGACGGATCGCGCCCGCCTGCTCCAGCGCCTCCAGGTGGTACTGCGCTGCGCGCACACCCTTGAAGCCGAAGGCACGCGCGATCTCGGTCTGCGAGGGCGGCACGCCATCGGCGTCGATGCGCTCGGCGATCAAGGCCAGGATTGCTTGCTGGGTATCGGTCAGTTCCATGGTTAGTAGTATTACTACTAACCGGCGCCTGCGCAACCGTTGATTACGGCTTTGATCTGAAATCCGACCAACGGGTTGCAAGCAGCAACATCGAAGCCAAACGGCTGCGCTAACGCCGGCTGCGCCAGATCGAGAACAGGATCCAGATGCCGCACAGTGCCGCGCCGATGAAACCGCCGACACCCAACGCCAGCAGCCAGCGACTGGCACTGCCGCCGACGCTGTTCATGACGATCGATGAGCCAATCACCAACGCGGCGGTGACAATACCCATGGTGAGCCGATTGGCGGCACGATCGACCTGCTCGCCAAACTCGCGCAACGCACGCGTTTCGACATGCAGTTGCAGCTTGCCGCGACGCGCGGCCTGCAGCAGCCGTTTGAGATCGCGCGGCAGATCGCCAAGTAGATCGATCGCCCCGGTCACGGTACGCCGGCTGCGCCGCAACATCGCGCTCGGTGCGTAACGCTGCAGCACCACGCGTTCAAGATACGGGCGTGCCTCGCTGGCCATATCGAAATCCGGGTCGAGCTGGCGGCCCATGCCTTCGAGCGTGAGAAACGCCTTGATCATCAATGCCAGATCCGACGGCAACGTGAGCCCGTGATCGCGCAGAATGGAAGTGACATCGCCAAGCATTGCGCCGATGCGCAGTTCCTTCAACGGCACGCCGCGATACTCGTCGACGAAGGCGCCGATGTCCTGCTGCAAGCGCGGCTCATCGACATCCAGATTGGTGCCGGCCCATTCCAGCAGCACGTCGATGACTGCTTCGGCGTCATAGCTCACCATGCCGTGCAGCAGTTGCGCGACCTGGAACCGGCGCTGCTCTGAAACGCGCCCGACCATGCCGAAGTCGATCACCGCAATGCGCCCGTCACGCAGATAGAAAATGTTTCCCGGGTGCGGGTCGGCATGGAAACAGCCATCCTGCAGCACCATCTTGAACACGATGCCGGCACCGGTGCGTGCAAGCGCCTTGCGGTCCAGGCCGGCCGCATCGACTGCGGCCAGGTCGCGCCCGGGAATACCGTCGATGAACTCCTGCACATTCAGCGATTCGCAGGTCCACTCCCAATACACCTTTGGCACCACGACATTGGGGTCGTTGGCGAAATTGGCGGCGATGCGTTCGGCATTGCGGCACTCGGCGGCGAAGTCGAGTTCGCGCCGCAGGGACGCGGTGAATTGCTGTACGACTTCGGCGGGGCGATAGCGCTTCAGGTCGGGGGCACGCGCTTCCACGATCTCCGCCAGCCGCGCAAGCAAGCGCAGATCCGCATCGATGGTGTCGCCGATGCCGGGGCGGCGGATCTTCAACACCACCGGTGTGCCATCGGCGAGCCAGGCCCGATGCGTCTGCGCCAGCGATGCGGCAGCCAACGGTTGCTCGTCAAGGCGCGCGAAGATGCTCTCAGGCTCGGCGCCCAGCGCTGCAACCAGTTGCGGGCGGATCTGTTCGAACGGCAGCGCGGGCACTGCGTTCTGTAGCTCGCTCAACTCCTCGATCCATTCCTGCGGCAACAGGTCCACGCGTGTGGCCAGCACCTGCCCGAGCTTGACGAAGGTCGGCCCGAGTTCTTCCAGGGCGCGCCGCACGCGCATTGCGGCGGACATGCGCAAACGGCCCTCGGCGTTATGCCAATGCAACAGCTTGCCGGCACGTTCGAGCACATCGGCCAGGCCAATGCGGCGCACCACATCGCCGAACCCGTAACGAATCAGGACCGCTGCGATTTCCTGCAGACGTCCGAGGTCACGAACGGTGCCTAGCGCTTCCCACATCAGTGCACCGCCCGTGCGTGTGCGGCAGCCAGGCGCTGCACGCGTGCAGGAGGTGCAGCGCGTTGCGGGTCGTCGAAGATCGACCGCATCGGAGCTGTGTTCCGAGACGATCCCGGTGCCATGCAGGCACATGCATCATCACGCACGCGCGGGGTCATCGAGTGACCGGCAGATGTGTGTGCAGGCGGTTGAAAATAGGCGCCCGGGCGATCCAGAGACGCGAGCCGTCTGCCAACTGCCTCTGGCATGGACGAAAACAACACAGGGGCGAAAATCAGATGCATCGGCACGCAGCTCAACAACGAGAGCTTGTTTGTAGCCGATCTGCATGACGATGTCGCGCCTCTCTCTACATCAGGCTTAGCCCACGTTAGATCGTGCTTGCTGTAACGCGTCCGTGTAACGCTGCCGGGAAGTCAGGCGAAACAGGCTCAAAAACGCAGCCGTAGCGTCACCCCATACGTGCGCGGCGCCCCCAGAAACGCATTCCACGAACCAGCCTGGAGTGGCGCGTCGATGACGATCTGCCGATAGGTTTCATTGCCGAGATTTTCTGCCCATGCTTCCAGCAGCCAACGCTTGTCGTTGGCGCCGATGCCGAAGCGCGCATTGAGCAAGGTGTAGCCCGGTTGCGATTTTTGCGGATCCAGATCCGAGCCTGCGTTGTATTCGGAGCTGTACTTGGCGCCAACGTTGAAACGGCCCGTGAGCCGGTTGCCAAGCGCGCGTTCGTAGGTCACCGACAGATTGGCCGACCAGCGCGGCGCAAAACTCAAACGGCTGCCCGGCAGCAGCGCCAGATCCGCATCCGGCAAGAGATCGTCGCCATAGCGGGTGTCGGTATAGCTGAGCCCGCCTTGCAACATCAGGCCGGGCACTGCGCCCTGCCACAGGATTTCGGCATCGATGCCGCGCGACACCACGCTGGGAATGGCACGCACCACAAAGCTGGTTCCCAGGAAGTTGTTGAGCTGAAAATCGCTGAAATCCTGATAGAACAGCGCTGCATTCAACAGCAGGTTGCCACCGAGCCAGGTGCTCTTGGCGCCGAGCTCGTAGCTGTCGACGAACTCGCCCGGGAACGCGGTGTCATCCACCGGCAGGATGCCCTGCACGCCGCTGGACAAGCCATCGGAGGACTGCACGCGATCCAGATTGAAACCGCCTGCCTTATAGCCACGCGCCGCCGACACATACGTCATCAGCGCATCGTTCCAGCGATACGCCAGCTTCGCGGTACCGGACCACTCGCGCTCGGTGCGTTGCTGCTCGGTCCGACGCCCATCATGGGCAACATTGGCCCAAGGCAGACAGGTGAAGCCGATCACTTGCGGTGCGATCGTCGGCACCGCAGATGCGGGCACACCGCGCGCCACCAGCGCCGCACCGATCCGCCGTAATGCAGCCGGATCGACCTGGCCGCTAGGCGCGAAATAACTGGCGCACGCCGGGCTCCCATCGGGATTCTGGAATGCCGATCGCAGCGTTTTGTTCTCGTAGGTGTAGCGCAATCCCACCACGACATCCAGCGCGTCGGTGGCGTGCCAGGTGTTGTTGGTGAACAGCGCGGCGCTGGTGCCATCCTGCCGAAAGCGGTCCTGGCTACCCTGGCCGCGGAACAGCGTGCCGGCCGGCAAGCCGGTGGCGTCGGCGAGAAAGCGCGTCGCATCCGCACGTGCGGCCAACGAAGGATTGACGCGTGCAAGCAGCACGCTGGACAGATACGGCTCGTACGCACTGCCGAAGCGATAGGACTCATTGCGATGCAGGGTTTCGTCTGCGTAAAACGCGCCGACCATCCAATCGAGACGCTCGCTCGATCCAGCCAGGCGCAATTCCTGACTGAAGGTCTTGAAACCGGTCAGCATCTCGTCCTCGCGCGGAGCGCGATAGAGGATGTCTGCAGCGCTGTAATCGAAATCCAGGCCGTTAACGGATTTCCAGTCGCGCAATGCGGTGATCGACGTCAGCACCGCCTCGCTCAACCACGGCGTGGTCCAATCCACCTGTGCCGACACACCCTTGTCCTGAATCTCCTGCGCGGTGCTGCGATTGCTGTAGGCACGCCTGCTTTGCGGCTCGGCACGCGCAGTGGTGCCCTGCCCGCCCGGCGTCAGCGCATCGATCAACGCCGCAGTCGGTCCGCGCTCGGTGGTCACCGTGACGCAGCAGTTCTCCTCACGGCGGGTGTCGTCGGCCGCAAGATTGATGTCCAGATCGTCAGTGGGCTCCCAAAGAAGCTGCACGCGCGCGGTGCGCAGATTCTGGTCGCCATCGTCGGTGGCGGTGCGCGGGCCAGCGCCGGTGACCACCTGCTCGAGTCCATCGCGACGCCGTCTGGCGACATACACGCGTAATGCGCTGGTGTCGCCCAGCGCATCGTTGAAGGCGGCGGCAATCCCGAGCGCGCCATAGTTGCCTGCGGTGATTTCGGCGTCGGCGCTGCGGGTAAAACTGGGCCGGCGCGTGACCACGTTGATGACGCCGGCCGAGGTGTTCTTGCCGAACACGGTGCCTTGCGGGCCTTTCAACACTTCGATGCGCTCAAGCTCTCCCAGGTCGGCAAAGCTCACGCCGTTGCGCGCGCGGGCCACGCCATCGATGACCACACCCACCGAGGATTCGAGCCCGGCATTGTCGCCAACCGTGCCGATGCCGCGAATGCGCACGGTGGTCTGGGCTGCACTTTGGCTGCTGGTCACGATCAAGCCGGGCACCAGCATCTGCAGTTCCTTGATGTCGTGCACGCCGCTGTCCTGCAACAGCTGCTCGGGCAGTACCGAAAGCACCACCGGCACGTTCTGCAGCGATTCCTCGCGCTTTTGCGCGGTGACCTTGAGCGCTGCCAGCGTTGCCGGCTCCTTCGGATCCGGCTGCGCCGTTGTCTGTGCACACAGCGGCGATACCTGCATGCCCGCAAGAAGTGCGAGCGCAAGCGTGGTGCCACGTTGCTGATCCATGCCCATGTTGTCCCCCAACAAAGCGCGCAGGCGATGCAGTACGGCGAGCGCCGCAGTTCGCGTGACGTCACACCTTACCGGGTTACCGACAAGGAGCAATGCAGGTAAACGAACACGCGGAGCGCGTGACGAATGCGGCTGTCATTCGATACGCATTGGAGCCATGCGTCAAAAAAATGACCACGCATCGTCGAGCGAGAATTGCGGCGTTGCGAGTCACCTTCGCGCGACACCTCAGACAGCGCATGTGCCAGAGCCGCTGGCGCGCAGATTACGCACCTATAGCAATGCGCTCAAACCGCGCAGCGCCGCAACCACGGTTTGCCGACGCACTGCATCGCGATCGCCGTTGAACTGGAACAGCTGCGCAGTGGCATAACCACCACGACGCTTCCAGCCGATCCACACCGTGCCGACCGGCTTGTCCTCGCTGCCGCCACCTGGCCCGGCAATGCCGGTCACCGCCACGGCGATGCTGGCGCCGGAATTGACTAAGGCACCGGACACCATTTCGATCACCGTTTCGCGGCTGACTGCACCATGCACTTCCAGCGTGTGCGGCCGCACGCCGAGCAAGGCCTGCTTGGCCTCGTAGCTGTAGGCAGCCATGCCGCAATCGAACCAGTGCGAAGAGCCCGCCACATCGGTCACCGCCTTGGCGATCCAGCCGCCGGTGCAGCTCTCGGCGGTGACCAGGCGCTCGCGCGCGGCAAGCAATTGCTGACCAAGGGTTTCGGCCAGCTGCTGCAGTTCGAAATCGGCGGACATGGACATGGGCACGGGAATAAAGAGGCAGCGAACGTTTTAGCCCAATTCGTCGCATCTGTCTGCGGCAGCTGCAGAAACGACGCAGCCACGACGTGGCAGAGGTTCAGTGGCGATATGCGCAAGGCAGGCGTACTGCTCGGCCCGCGCCGGATCGACTCGGGCGTTCTGCACAGTCGAGCCAACCCGACTGTGCAGTGCCGATCACGATTCCCAGTCTTCGCGGCGATCCGGCAGCATCGCGCGCAGCGGTGCGCCGTCTTCGGTGGCGGCGAGCCGCTCGGCTTCGACCATCGGCAGATCGACGTCCAGCAACCAGCCATCCTCGTCGGATTGCTCGTTACGCACCACTTCCAGCTGATGCAGCCTGGAACGCAAGCGCCCCGCCGACGGCGGCAGCCGCAGCTGTCCGGTCAGATGACGCAGATCCAGCCGCTGGCCGAGTGCGTGCTGCAACTCTTCCAGCCCGCGTCCATCGCGCGCAGAGACCCACACGCGTTCGCGCCGCGCCTGGTCGGGGATGCCGTCCTGTGCGTCGTGACGCACTTGCGCGCCTTCGATCTTGTCGATCTTGTTGAACACCAGCAGCTGCGGCAGATCGCCCGCGCCGACGGCATGCAACACCTCATCGACCTGGCGGATGCGTTCTTCGCGCAACGGGTCGGCTGCATCGACGATGTGCAACAACAGATCGGCGTCGCGTGCTTCGGACAGGGTCGAGCGGAACGCGGCGACCAGTTGGTGCGGCAGATCGCGTACGAAGCCGACCGTATCGGCCAGGATCGCACTGCCGCCCGGCAACGCGATGCGGCGCACGGTGGGATCGAGCGTGGCGAACAATTGATCGGCCACATAGGCCTCGGCACCGGTCAACGCGTTGAACAGCGTCGATTTGCCTGCGTTGGTGTAGCCGACCAATGCAATGCGCGGCAGTTCGCTGCGCATGCGCGCGCGACGCATCTGGGTGCGCTGCACCTCGACCTTTTCCAGCCGCTGCTGCAACTGCTCCACCCGCTTCTGCAGCAGGCGGCGGTCGGTTTCCAGCTGGGTTTCGCCGGGGCCGCGCAAGCCGATCGCACCGCCGCGCTGACGCTCCAGGTGGGTCCAGCCACGAACCAGCCGGGTGGCCATGTGCCGCAACTGCGCCAGCTCGACCTGCAGCTTGCCTTCATGGCTGCGCGCACGTTGCGCGAAGATGTCCAGGATCAGCCCGGTGCGGTCGATCACGCGCCGCTCCAGATAGCGCTCCAGATTGCGCTCCTGACCCGGCGACAAGGTATGGTTGACCAGCACCAGATCCGCGCCGGTGGCTTCGGCAGCGGCCTTGACCTCTTCCAGCTTGCCGCTGCCGATCAGGGTCGATGGGCTCGGTTTGTCGATGCGCGCGGTAAGCGTGGCCGCGATCGTGGCGCCCGCCGACTTCGCAAGGTCGGCGAACTCCTCCAGCACATCCTCTTCGGCAGGCCCACCGGAGTGGGTCTGAATCAACAGCGCATGTTCACCCTTGCGTGAGCGATCAAACACGCACTACTCCATTACTGCTCGACGTCGTCATCTTCCGCCTGATTGCCTTCATTGGGTTGCACATAACCACCGCCCGGTCCCACGCGCACATTGCGCGCCGGCACGACCGTGGAGATGGCGTGCTTGTAAACCATCTGACTCACGGTGTTGCGCAGTAGCACCACGAACTGGTCGAACGACTCGATCGTGCCCTGCAGCTTGATACCGTTGACCAGATATACAGAGACCGGCACCCGCTCGCGCCGCAGCGCGTTGAGGAATGGATCCTGTAAAGATTGCCCCTTAGCCATCGAAAACTCCTCTTCATTATTGTTCTTATTGTCCCGGTCGACACCTGCCATCCCCAGCCGGCCCCGGAAACGGGATGTTACACGCCTGAAGCCTGCGGCACAGCGGGACGATGAGCGAGGAAGCCGACAAGTGCGGATTCCAATTGATCGCGGTCACGCTCCGGATCGAACCAGCGCGCGTCGAGCTCGCCACGCAGCCAGGTGAGTTGCCGCTTGGCCAGTTGACGGGTCGCATGGATCGCTTTTTCGCGGAACTGCGCCAGGCTGCCGGCGCCATCCAGATACTCCCAGGCCTGGCGATAACCGACCGCGCGGATCGCAGGCAGATCCAGCGGCGCAGCAACCGCACGCAGTTGCGGCGCCGCGCGCAGACGCTCCACTTCTGCCAGAAAATCCTGCGCCAGCATGGCGTCCAGTCGCTGTTCGATCCGCGCATGCAGCACTGCGCGCTCGCGCGGCGCCAGCACCACCTTCAACACCCGCACCGGCAGGCGCGGACCTGGCGGCAGCGCCTGCCAATAACTGATCGGCCTGCCGCTGATGCGGTGGACCTCCAACGCCCGCTGGATACGCTGCGGATCGGTGCTGTGGATACGTGCAGCCGCGACCGGATCGACCTGCGCCAGTTGTGCATGCAGCGCGGCCCAGCCGAGTTGTTCGGCTTCGGCTGCGATGGTCAAGCGAACCTGCGGATCGGCTTCGGGCAGCTGCGACAGCCCTTCCAGCAAGGCGCGAAAATACAGCCCGGTGCCGCCGGCGAGAATCGGCAGCTTGCCGCGCGCCACAATCTGATCGATCGCCTGCCGCGCATCGCTGGCGAACTCCGCCGCCGAATAGATCTGCCAGGGATCGCGCAGATCGAGCAGATGATGCGGCACGGCTGCACGCATGGCGGCATCCGGCTTGGCCGCGCCGATCTCCAGCCCGCGGTACACCAGTGCCGAATCGACGCTGACGATCTCGCCGTTCCAGCGCTGCGCCGCCTCCAGTGCCAGCGCAGTCTTGCCGCTGGCGGTCGGGCCCATCAACGCGATCGCGAGCGGGCGTCGGTCGGCCGGCATCAGTCCTCGTCCGGCCAATGCACGGTCGGTACCGCAGGCGTACTCACACGCGGCACGGGAATTGCCGACATCGCGCTCCATACCTTCAAGGCATCCACGGTCGCGGCCACATCGTGCACGCGCAGCAACAGGGCGCCGTGCTGCGCGGCAATCAGATGCGCGGCGACCGAACCATGCACACGCTCGGCCGCACGTTCGCGCCCGGTCAACTCGCCGATGCTGCGCTTGCGCGACAGCCCTGCCAGCACCGGCAGGCCGAATTCCTGCAGGCGCTGCAGCTGCGCCAGAACGGTGAGGTTATGCGTGGTGGTCTTGTCGAAGCCGAAGCCCGGGTCGAGGATCAACCGGCGCTTCTCGATCCCGGCCATTTCGGCCGCGAAGATCCGCTCGGCCAGGAAGCGATGCACCTCGGCCACCACGTCGTCATAGTGCGGCGCGTCCTGCATGGCATGCGGTGCGCTGCGTGCGTGCATCAGCACCACCGGTACCCGCAATTCGGCTGCCGCGTCCAGCGCACCAGGCGAGCGTAGCGCGTGCACGTCGTTGATCATGCCGGCGCCGGCGGCCACGGCCGCGCGCATCACCTCCGGCTTGAAGGTATCCACACTGATCGGCACGCTGGTTTGGCGCGCCAATGCGTCGATCACCGGAATCACGCGCTGCAGTTCTTCTTCCAGCGCGACCGGCGTCGCGCCAGGACGGGTGGATTCGCCGCCGATATCCAGCACCGCAGCGCCCTCCTCGACCAGACGCAGGCCATGTGCAATGGCGGCCTCGCAGGTGGCGTGCTGGCCACCGTCGGAAAACGAATCGGGCGTGACATTGACGATGCCCATCACCTGCGGCGCATCCAGTCGCAGGATGCGACCGGCGCAATCCAGCTTGAGGGCGGTGTCGAACATCGTGGGGTTCTCCTGCAGGGGTTGCGAGGGGTGGCGACCGATGCGCGCTGCCGTGGCGCGCGTGTTTTGCGATCTGCCGAATGCATTATCAACCGACGCCGCCAATGAGCGGAGCCGGGAACTGCGCTGGTCAGCGTCCAAACGCATCAAGGCCGGGAATCGCTCCCCGGCCTTGATGGATGCTGCTGCAGCTGACCGATGCGTGGCGTTACAGCTGCTCGGCTGGCCCGGCGATCGGCGGCAATGGACGCGGGCTGCCCTTGTCGTTGTTGTTGCCACCGTCCTTGTCGGACTTGGCCCAACCGGCCGGCGGCGGCGGCTCGCGGCCTTCCATGATGGCGTCGATCTGCGGCACGTCGATGGTTTCGTACTGCAGCAACAACTGCGACATCGCGTGCAGCTTGTCCAGGTTCTCGGTGAGGATCGCCTTGGTCTTGCTGTAGGCCTTGTCCAGGATCGAGCGCACCACTTCGTCGATCATGCGCGCGGTTTCGTCGGAGACGTTCTTGTGCTGGGTTACCGAACGGCCCAGGAACACCTCGTCCTCTTCCTCGCCGTAGGCCACCGGGCCGAGCTCGTCGGACAAACCCCACTTGGTGACCATGTTGCGCGCCATCTTGGTCGCACGCTCGATGTCGTTGGAGGCACCGGTGGTGACCTTGTCGCCACCGAAGATCAACTCCTCGGCAACACGGCCGCCATACAGCGAGCACAGCTGGGATTCGATCGCTACCCGGTTCATCGAATAACGGTCGCCTTCCGGCAGATACATCGTCACGCCGAGGGCGCGACCACGCGGAATGATGGTGACCTTGTAGACCGGGTCGTGCTCCGGCACCAGACGGCCAACGATGGCATGGCCGGCTTCGTGGTACGCGGTCAGCGTCTTCTCGTCCTCGCTCATGGCCATCGAGCGACGCTCGGCGCCCATCAGGATCTTGTCGCGGGCACGGTCGAAGTGGTCCATGCGGACTTCCTTCTCGCTACCGCGTGCCGCAAACAACGCCGCCTCGTTGCACAGGTTGGCCAGATCGGCACCCGAGAAACCCGGCGTACCGCGTGCGATGACCATCGGCACCACGTCGTCGGCCAACGGAAGCTTGCGCATATGCACACGCAGGATCTGCTCGCGACCCTTGACGTCCGGCAACCCGACCACGACCTGGCGATCGAAACGACCCGGACGCAGCAGCGCCGGATCCAGCACGTCGGGACGGTTGGTGGCCGCGATCACGATCACGCCTTCGCCGCCTTCAAAGCCGTCCATTTCGACCAGCAGCTGGTTCAAGGTCTGCTCGCGCTCGTCGTGCCCGCCGCCGAGACCGGCACCGCGATGACGGCCCACCGCATCGATTTCGTCGATGAAGATGATGCACGGCGCGTGCTTCTTGGCCTGCTCGAACATGTCGCGCACACGGCTCGCACCGACGCCGACAAACATTTCAACGAAATCCGACCCGGAGATGCTGAAGAACGGCACCTTGGCTTCGCCGGCGATGGCGCGGGCCAGCAGCGTCTTGCCGGTACCCGGCGGGCCGACCATCAGCACGCCGCGCGGAATCTTGCCGCCCAGCTTGGTGAACTTGGTCGGGTCGCGCAGGAAGTCGACCAGCTCGCTGACTTCTTCCTTGGCCTCGTCGCAACCGGCGACGTCGGCGAACGTGATCTTGACCTGGTCCTCGCCCTGCAGCTTGGCGCGCGATTTGCCAAAGCTCATCGCACCCTTGGCACCGCCGCCACCGCCTTGCATCTGGCGCATGATGAACAGCCAGAAGCCGATGATCAGGATGACCGGCAGGAAGTTGAGCACCAACGACCAGAAACCAGGCCCGGTGGAGGGCTTCTGGCGGGTCATTTCGATGTTCTTGCTGTACAGCACGTCGACCAGCTTGTCGTCGCGCGGACCGTAGACGGTGGCTTCGCTGCCGTCGGTGCGCTTGAAGCGGATCGCGTTGACGGCCAGGTTGGTCTCATCGGTGTAGTCCACCGACTTGACGCGACCGGAGTCCACTTCCTTCAGGAACTGGGTGTAGGTGATCGAGTCGGGGCCGACGCCGCCTGCCATCCGCGGCGAGAAGCTCTGGAAGACGACCATCAGCACAACCGCGACGACCACCCACAGCAGCAGATTCTTGGTCAAGTCGTTCATCCTCATTGGCTCCGGTGCCCTCTACTCTTCAAATTCTTGAAACACGGTGGTCATTGGCAGCTTACTTGATCTGGGCACGCTTGCCCTGACCGAGCGCATAAACTTCCGGGGAGCGCTTGCGCGAGGCCGCCGGTTTGCGAATCGTCACCTTCTCATAGCGGCGGCGAAGCTCGCGAATGTAGTCGTCGGATCCAACACCCTGGAACAGCTTGATCAAAAATGCCCCACCCGTCTTGAGGTGGTTGTCGGCAAATTCCATCGCCAGTTCCGCCAGGTGCATCATCCTCGGTTGGTCGACCGCATCCATGCCACTCTTATTGGGGGCCATATCGGACAGAACAAGGTCCACCGGCACATCGCCCAACATCGCTTCGAATTTCGATAGGACGGCTTGTTCCCTGAAGTCGCCATGAAGGAACTCCACCCCGGCCAGCGGGGGCATCTCCAGGATATCCAGCGCCAGTACCCGGCCGGTGTCGCCGAGCGACCTGCGCACCTGCTGGCACCAGCCGCCGGGCGCGGCGCCCAGATCGACCACCACCATGTCCGGCTTGAGCAGGCGGTCGCGCTGGAGCAATTCCTCCAGCTTGTAGGCGGCACGCGAGCGCATGCCTTCGGCCTGAGCCTTCTTCACGTAAGGGTCGGCGAAGTGTTCCTTGAGCCAGCGCTGGCTGCTTTTACTGCGGGAGGGCATTGGCAAAGGGGTCCGAACGGGTCGCCATGATACCCTGAACACCCTTTGCTTCCCTTTGATCCTGCATGTCCATTGTTCTCACCTCCGCCCAGAACCGTTTCCTGCGCGGCCAGGCCCACGATCTCAAGGCACTGCTGCAAACCGGCGGCAAAGGGGTCACGCCGGCATTTCTGGCCGAACTCGAGGAAGTGCTCGAGCGCCACGAACTGATCAAGGTGAAGGTGGCATCGGAGGATCGCGAGGCCCGCGATGCCATGATTGCCGACATTATTCAAAAGACCGGCAGCGCGCTGGTGCAGCGGATCGGCCATGTCGCCATTCTTTACCGCCCCAGCAAGGAAAAGCGCCAGATCGTGTTGCCGCGCGGCTGACCTGACGAGTTCGTTATGCCTTTAAGCCAGGAACATCCCGACTACACCTATGCGCTGCGCGCGGCCGATGGCCGCCATGCCAAGGTGAACGAGCGTATCTTGCAGCAGAGCTTCATCCTGATGCCCGATGAACTTGTCGAACGCTGGCCGGTGCCTAGCCTGGAACAGCTCCAGGCGGGTCATATGGACGCGGTGCTGGCACTGGCTCCGGCGGTGATCCTGCTGGGCACCGGCGAGCGGCAGCAGTTTCCGAAAACGGACGTGCTGGCAGCATGCCTGACCCGCGGCATCGGCCTGGAAGCGATGACCAATGCGGCCGCGGCGCGCACCTACAACGTGCTGGCCAGCGAAGGCCGCCGGGTGGCGCTGGCGATGATTCTGGAAGGCCGGGATTAGAGAGTCGGGATTGGGGATTCGTAAATGCGGGCTGGAGCAGATTTCGCGCTTACGCCAACAGCGGCAGCGAAGCCTCGGACGATTTCTCGACCGCTGTCAGCGCCTTGCAAGCAGCGCTGACAGCCCAGAGCCGATCGCCGTTGCGAATCCCCAATCCCGAATCCCGATTCACTTTTTCGGCAGATACAACAGCGGATCCACCGGCTTGCCGTTGTAGCGAATTTCGAAGTGCAGCATGTCGCGGGCGGCACCGCTGCGGCCCATCTCGGCGATCTGCTGGCCGGCCTTCACGCTCTGGCCTTCGTTGAGCAGGCGCTTGCGGTTGTGCCCGTAGGCAGACAGCCACTGGTCGTTGTGTTTGATGATGATCAGCTCGCCATAGCCGACCAGACCGGCGCCGGAGTACACCACCACGCCATCGGCAGCGGCACGTACCGCCTGCCCGCTGGCACCGGCGATATCCACGCCCTGCTTGGTGGTCTCGCCGGCGACGAAGGTGCCGACCACCACGCCGTCAGCGGGCCAGCGCCATTGAAATCCACTACTGACAGGTGCAGCGATCGGTGCAGTCGGCCGCGGCGGAACCACCGTGCCGGCCGTCGAGCTGCTGCTGCCCGGCCTGCTGGCATTGCCCGGATACAGCTTGAGCGTCTGGCCGGGATAGATGGTGTTCGGTGAAGACAGGCCGTTCCAGGCCGCCAGATCCGGCGCAGTGATGTTGGTCCTGCGCGAAATGGCGTACAGCGTGTCGCCGCGCTGGACGGTGACGGTCGCACCTGGGCGCGGCACCGAGGGACGCGCAGCTGCGGACGGACGCGATGACGACGAACCACCGCCGGCGCCGGGCGAACGCACTACCGTCGCGCTGCTGCAGGCGGTCAGCCCGATGGCGACCACGAGCATGACTGCTGTCTTACGTACCGAATTCATCTGCAACGTGCTCATCCGTTCATTGTCTTCCACACCAACCACCCTGCTCCCGCGGCCAGGACGGCCATGGCCACCCAGCCCAGCGGCTCGATCCAGCGATGCAACGCTGCTTCGGCGCGTGCGCCACCCAACCGGATCGCGCCGGCCACCAGATACACGCGCTTGCCGCGCCCCACCAGCATGCTGGCGATGAAGGGCAGGATCGGTACACCGACCACGCCCGAGGCCCAGGTAAAGATCTTCAGCGGGATCGGGGTGAAGCCCACCAGCACCAGTGCCCAGAAGGCCTTCCACGGCGACTCGGCCACCAGTGCGCGCAGCATCTCGATCTGCGCCTGGATCTTCACGCTCCAGCCCAGCCATTCGATCACCGGCTGCAACGCGGCAAAGGCGAAATGGCCGAGCAGATAGCCGACCAACGCGCCGCACACCGAGCCGATCAGGCTCAAGGTGGCGAACCACAACGCACGTTTGGGCTCGGCCAGCGACATCGGCGCCAGCATCACTTCCGGCGGCACCGGGAAGATGAAGCCCTCCACGAAACTGAGACCGGTCAGCAACGCAGGTGCGCGCCGGTTGCGCGACCAACGAATGGCCACGTCGTACAACGGCCCGAAGATCTTCATCGAGAAACTCTCATGGATTCAATCCAGCATGCCCGACAACAGCGGGACGAACGTGACCGGCGCCAGAACCTGCTGTTCGATCGCGCCGTCGGCACCACGTGTGAGTTGCATCAGGGATTGCGAAGACGCGCCACCGACCGGGGCGACCAGACGTCCGCCGACCGCCAGTTGATCGACCAGCGCATCCACCAGCGCCGGAGCGGCGGCCGTCACCACGATGGCGTCGTACGGGCCATGCTCGGGCCAACCGATGCGGCCGTCGTCGTGCTTGCTGCGCACGTTCATGCCCAGATGCCGGAAGCGCTTGCGCGCCTGCCGCAGCAGGTCGCCGATGCGCTCGACGGTGTAGACCTCCAGGCCCAGCGCGGCCAGGATCGCGCCCTGATAGCCGGAGCCGGTGCCCACTTCCAGCACCCTGGTCGGGCCGACCTGCAGCACCGCCTCGGTCATGCGCGCGACCACCCAGGGCTGCGAGATGGTCTGGCCGTGGCCGATCGGCAAGGCGGTGTCTTCGTAGGCGCGCGAGGCCAGCGCTTCATCGATGAACAGATGGCGCGGCACGGTACGCACCGCGTTGAGCGTGGCCTCGTCCTGGATGCCGGCCTCGCGCAGGCGCTCGACCAGCCGGTCGCGCACGCGTTGCGAGGTCATGCCGATCCCCACCGACTCCGGTTGCAGCAGACGCAGCCTCGGCGTCATGCCGGTGCGTCCAGTGCGGCAGTCAGGCCACCGACCCAGCCGGCCACGGTTTCCAGCGCCTGATAGCGGGTGAGGTCGACATGGATCGGGGTGATCGAGATATGCCCGGTGCGCACGGCGTGGAAATCGGTGCCGGCACCGGCGTCCTGCTCCGGTCCGGCCGGGCCGATCCAATAGACGGTGCGGCCACGCGGATCGCGTTGCGGCACGCAGGGCTCGGAACGATGGCGGTTGCCGAGCCGGGTGACTTCGAAACCGAGCACATCCGACCAGGCCAGATCCGGCACGTTGACGTTAAGAATGGTGTCGGCGGGCAAGGGATCGGATTTGAGCCGCGCCACGATCTCCACCGCTGCGCGCGCGGCGGTTTCGTAGTGATGCGCTTCATGGTTGTGCGTCACCAGCGAGACCGCCACTGCGGGCAGGCCGAGAAAGCGGCCTTCCATCGCGGCAGACACGGTGCCCGAATAGATCACGTCGTCGCCGAGATTGGCCGAGTTGTTGATGCCGGAGACCACGATGTCCGGGTCGTAATCGAGCATGCCGGTCAGCGCCAGATGCACGCAGTCGGTCGGCGTGCCGGCCACCGCGCAGGTCTGCGCGTCGATGCGGCGGGTGCGGATCGGCACATCCAGCGTCAGCGAATTGCTGGCGCCGGAGCGGTCGCGGTCGGGGGCGACCACCATCACTTCATGACCGGCACGCCGCAGCGCCTCGGCCAGAATCTGGATGCCGGGGGCGTCGACACCGTCGTCGTTGCTAACCAGTACGCGCATGGGACTCCTCGGAAAACCGGGCCATGATACCGGATGCGTCCCTCGCCTTCGCGCTTGATCTTCGCTTGCACCTGAGGTTGGGCACGTTACGCTGTGAGCATGTCGCATCCTGAAGACGAAGACGACGGCGCGCTGTTCCGCGCAGCGATTGGCGCGGTCAAGCCGATTCGTGAAGTCGCCCCCCCGGCCAACGCCAAACCGCGCCCGAAGCCGCGCGCGCGCATGGCCGAGCGCGACGATGCCGAAGCGCATACCGAATTCGCACGTCTGCTGCGCGACAGCGCGCCGTTGGAGGCGGGCGACACCGCCAGTTATCGGCGCGAGAATCTTCCCACCCGATTGTTTCAGCGGCTCAAGCGCGGCCAGTTCTCGATCCAGGACGAACTGGATCTGCATGGCGCCACCGCAGCGCAAGCCGAATCGTTGTTGCGGCAGTTCCTGCTGGAGGCGCATGCGCACGAACACGGCTGCGTGCGCATCATTCACGGCAAGGGTCTGCAGTCCGATAACGGCGCGCCGGTGTTGAAGAACCTGATGGACCGTCTGTTGCGCCAGCGCAATGATGTACTGGCGTTTCATTCGGCGCCGGCCACGCAAGGTGGGACGGGGGCGTTGTTGGTGTTGTTGGCGCGGCGCTAGGATGATGGCGCGACGACCGCCTTGCCGCGCAGCGCTGGGATGCGATGTGTGAGGCGAGGCGTTATCGGTGATGCCTGTCGCGGCCAAGGCCGTTCCTACGCGAGGCTAGGCTTTATCGATAAAACCCCTCGCGGCCAAGGCCGCTGCTACGCTTGCATGAGCGCCTGCGGATCGTCATCGGCGCCACGGTGTGCAGACTGAAGATCAATCAATCAAACCAACTCACTCGCCAGCAGCACGCTCGTCGGCAGAACGCACGCTGGCGTTGAAGCGACCGGCATCGATCACCTCGCCCAGCTCCCATAGCACCGCTGTGGCGTAACAGCCTGGTGGCAATGCGAACTCGACCTGCAAGATTTCCGCATCCAGCCAGCGGTAGTCCAAGCCTTGCGGGCGCAGGCGCAAGGCGCGGCGCTCCTGCTTCAGACCAGCGGCTTCCAGACCGATCCGCAGCGCCTCGGATTGCGGATCGGACAACGCGCCCCGCTCCACTGCGGCAGCCTGATCGGTCGAACGCAGTTCGCCCACGCCCCACAACGGGCCACTGGGATGGATATCGAAACGCGCCAGACGCTCGGCCAGCACATCGCTCCACGGCTCGGGGCCGAACACGCTGCGTGAGCCATCCAGCATCCAGGCCTCGCCCTCCAGCGCGGCGTCCCAACTGCCCTGCTCCACGCGTGCAGTGAGCACGCGATTGAACAGTGCCGAGCGCGCCGCCGACAACAGGATCGAACGTTGATCGTTGCGCAGACGCCGCTTCGGTGCCGGCACCAAAGCCCCCTCGGCATCCTGCATGTAGCCGAACATCGCCAACGCCGATGCCACGTTGCCGCCATCGCGACCAAAGCGTTGTTCGCCGAACCAGTTGGGAATGCCGCGTGCGGCGATCGCCTGCAAGCGTTGCTCGATCGCGGCGCGTTCGCCCTGTACCTGGCGCAGCGTCAACACGAAGCGATTGCCGTGCAGCGCGCCGCGTTGCAGCTTGCGGTTGTGCCAGGTGCTGTCGACCACCTGCATTTCGTCGTCGTCGAGCGTGGCGATGTCCGGTGCGATGCGTTTGGGCAGATGCACGCTGAAACGCTGCGTGGTCACCGCATGGCGATCCTTCAAGCCGGCGTAGCTGACGCCCATTTCCGCAATGCCCGCCCACGATGCAAGTTTCTTGGCGATATATGCCGTGTTCTGGCCACGTTTGCGCACGCTGAGCAACAGGTGCTCGCCTTCGCCGGAAGCTTCGAAGGCCGGCAGCTCATCGACCTGAAAATCTTCGGGTGTGCTGCGCATTGCTGCGGCAAGGACCGCAGGGCGATGCGCGCGCGGCAGGAGAGAGGTGTCGCTCATGCTGTGGTTACCTTCGCGCCGACGTGTCGTGCGCTGTGTGCCGAATGCCTCGGCGCGGTGGTGTCGCATTGCAACGCCGAGGCGAGCCCGGCGTGCGTGACTGCGAGTTAGAGCGGCTAAAAACCTGGCCGGCAGGCGTCAGGTGCGTGTGGACGGCACGCTCGGAGCCGCAGGGTACGCGTGCTACATGCTGTATAAAGCACCGGCCGCCTGCATGACGATGAGCACATTGGCTTTGTTGCTCGCCGTCAGGCTGCGATCCTGCCGAGCAACACCGCCGCCTGTGCAGCGATGCCTTCGCTGCGGCCGGTAAAGCCGAGTTGTTCGCTGGTGGTGGCCTTGACACTGACCGCATCGAGCTCGATCGCCAGCAGCCCGGCAATGCGTTCGCGCATTGCCAGCGCATGCGGGCCGATCTTGGGGCGCTCGCAGATCACGGTGATGTCGGCATTGCCCACGCGCCAGCCACGCTCGCGCAGCAAGTGATCGCAGTGCTGCAGGAACTGCGCGCTGTCGGCGTCCTTCCAGCGCGCGTCGGACGGCGGGAAATGCTGGCCGATATCGCCCAGCGCCAACGCACCCAGCATCGCATCGCACAGCGCATGCAATACCACGTCGCCGTCGCTGTGCGCGAGCACGCCATGGCTGTGCGCCACGCGCACCCCGCCCAGCATCACGTGGTCGCCCGCACCGAACGCATGCACGTCGTAGCCCTGACCGATTCGAAAATTGAAAGACATGGAAAATCCGTGGTGAGTGAGAGTGCCCAACAACAGGGAGCAAGCTGTCGTTTAGGTCGGCATGGACGTTGTGGAAGAGTGGCCTCCACGGCCGGTTCCGCAAACCGGCCTCGCAATCGTTCGACAGCCGCTCTAACGCGTGTTGACGTCGTGATTGTCACCGGCCAACACCGCATCGTTGCGCGTGGCCACCAATTCGGCATCCACCGCCACGCCGCGGCGTGCGAGTTCGAACTCGAAGCGCGCCAGATCCACCGGCGTGGTCACCTTGAAGTTGTCCTCGGCGCCTTCCACCAGCAACGGGCGCAGTCCCAGCCGCTCCATCGCCATCGCTTCGTCGGTCACGTCCACACCGGCGGCAGACGCTTCGGTCAGGCCACGGATCAGTTGATGGCGACGGAACAGCTGCGGGGTCAGCGCGCGCCACAGCCGCTCGCGCGGTTCGGTGGCATCGATGCCGCCATCGTCGCCGGCACGCTTGAGCGTGTCGCGTACCGGCGCGGCCAGGATCGCGCCGACCGGGTCGCCGCGGCCGATTTCCAGCAGGCGCTCCAGATCGGCCAGTGCCAGATTGGGACGTGCGGCATCGTGCACCAGCACAAAGTCGTCGGCGCGCACGCTCTCGGGCAAGGCCAGCAAACCGGCAAGCACCGATGCGGCGCGGGTCACACCGCCCACGCAGGTCAACACCGGTTTGGACTGCACCGCCGTCCAACCCGGCCAGTCGGCATCGTCGGGCGCGATCGCCACGACAATTCCGGCCACCACCGGATGCGCTGCCAATGCCGCCAGCGTATAAGCCATCAAGGGCTGACCAGCAGCGTGCAGATATTGTTTGGGGACCTGCCCGCCAAAGCGCGTGCCGCGCCCGGCGGCCGGCACGATCGCCCAAATGGAGCCAGCCCAGATCGCACCGGTCATGGCTGTTCCGCCGGAGCGGTTGCGGCGGGCGCCTCGGGTTCGGCCGACGGCGCGGCCACTGCAGGCGGCAGCGGCGGTGCATCCTCGACCACGCGATAGAACGTCTCGCCCGGTTTGATCATGCCCAGCTCGCTGCGCGCGCGCTCCTCGATTGCCGCTTCGCCGTCCTTCAAATCCTTCACCTCTGCTGCCAACGCCTGGTTGCGTTGGCGCAGACCTTCGTTGTCCTGTGTCTGATGCGCGACCTGGGCTTCCAGCATCATGACTTCGCCGGAATTCCCAGGCCCGAACCAGAAGCGGTACTGCAGCCAAGCCAGCAGCACCGCCAGCACCAGCAGTAGCCAGCGCCAGTTGCGCACGGCTTAGCGCTTGAGCGAAACGAACGCGTCGCGGCCGGCGTAACGCGCGCCGGAGCCCAGCGCCTGCTCGATGCGCAGCAACTGGTTGTACTTGGCGACGCGATCGCTGCGGCACAGCGAGCCGGTCTTGATCTGCGTGGCGGTGGTGGCCACGGCGATGTCGGCGATGGTGGTGTCTTCGGTTTCGCCCGAACGGTGCGAGACGATCGAGGCGTAGTTGGCCGCATGCGCCATCGCGATGGCTTCCAGCGTCTCGGTCAGCGTGCCGATCTGGTTGACCTTGATCAGGATCGCATTGGCGGTGCCCGAGTCGATGCCCTGCTTGAAGATCTTCGGGTTGGTGACGAACAGGTCGTCGCCGACCAGCTGCACCTTCTTGCCGACACGCTCGGTGAGCAGCTTCCAGCCGGCCCAGTCGTCCTCGGCCAGGCCGTCTTCGATGCTGATGATCGGGTACTGCGCAACCCAGTCGGCCAGGAAGTCGACGAACTGCTCGCTGGTCAGGCGCTTGTTCTCGCCGACAAGGTTGTACTTGCCGTTGTCGTAGAACTCGCTGGAGGCCACGTCCAGGCCAAGCAATACGTCTTCGCCAGCGGTGTAGCCGGCCTTGCCGATCGCTTCGAGAATGGTGTCCAGCGCTTCGACATTGCTGCGGAAGTCCGGCGCAAAGCCGCCTTCGTCGCCCACTGCCGTGCTCAGGCCGTGGCCCTTGAGCACCGACTTGAGCGCGTGGAAGATTTCGGTGCCGGCACGCAGCGCTTCGGAGAACGAGCTGCAGCCGACCGGCAGCACCATGAACTCCTGGAAGTCGACGTTGTTGTCGGCGTGTGCGCCGCCGTTGATGATGTTCATCATCGGCACCGGCAGCGCCACATCGGATTCGGTAATGGTGGACAGGTACTGCCACAGCGGCTGCTTGCGCGAGGCGGCCACGGCATGCGCGGCGGCCAGCGAAACGCCCAACAGCGCGTTGGCGCCCAGGCGGCCCTTGTTCTCGGTGCCGTCCAGATCGATCAGGCGACGGTCCAAGCCCTGCTGGTCGGCCGCATCGAAGCCCTTCAGCGTCTCGGCGATGGTGCCGTTGACGTTCTGCACCGCGTGCAGCACGCCCTTGCCCAGGTAGCGGGTCTTGTCGCCATCGCGCAGTTCCACCGCTTCCTTGGTGCCGGTCGAGGCGCCCGAGGGCACGGCGGCGCGGCCGAACGAGCCGTCGTCCAGCGTGACTTCGGCCTCCAGCGTGGGATTGCCGCGGGAGTCGAGGATTTCGCGGGCGAGGATCTTGGCGATAGTGGTCATAGGAACGTTCGGTTACCAGTAAGGGGGGAAGTACACCGGAAACAAGCTGCGGGATTATCGCCGCACACCGGCCCATTGCCAAATCGCATTCAGCCGCCGCACGCGACAGGCCGGCGAACATGCCGCTAGGCCATCAAGCCCAGCAGCGGTAAACCAGACAGCAGCAGCAAGACCGACAGCAACACCAGCGCAAGGATCGCTGCGCCGGATTGGCGAGCCAGCCGCAACGCCAGCGGGCCGGCGATCAGGCAACTTGTGATCGCTACCACGGCCAGCAGCAGCGTGACCAGCATTGGCACCCGCGTGGCCCGCATGGCATGGTCGCCGTCGCCCGGCATGCCCATGCTGGCAGCGACCAGCACCGTCATCGCGGCCATGCACGCCCACGCGGTGATCGATGCGACCAGCGCGATCCAGCCCCAAGGCCAGTGGCGCCACTGCCGACGCTGGCGGCGCGACGCCGCCTGCGCCCAGGGATCGGAACTCATGCGAAGCGCGCGAACCCGTGCTTCTTGGTCACTGCATCCAGTTCCATCAGGGTCTCGAGCAGCTCTTCCATGCGGTCCAGCGGCCAGGCGTTGGGACCATCCGACAAGGCCTTGGACGGGTCCGGATGGGTTTCGGCGAACAACCCGGAGATACCCACCGCCACCGCAGCGCGCGCCAGCACCGGCACGAATTCACGCTGACCGCCGGAGCTGCTGCCCTGCCCGCCCGGCAGCTGCACCGAATGGGTGGCATCGAAGACGACCGGGCAACCGGTGTCGCGCATGACGCTCAGCGAGCGCATGTCGCTGACCAGATTGTTGTAGCCGAACGACGCGCCCCGCTCGCAGACCATGATCTGCTCGTTGCCGGTCGACTTGGCCTTGTCGACCACCGGCTTCATGTCCCACGGCGCCAGGAACTGGCCCTTCTTGATGTTGACCGGCTTGCCGGCCGCGCAGACGTTCTTGATGAAGTCGGTCTGGCGTACCAGGAACGCCGGGGTCTGCAGCACGTCGACGACGGCGGCGACCTCGTTCATCGGGGTGTATTCGTGCACGTCGGTCAGCACCGGCACGCCGATCTGCTGCTTCACCGCGGCCAGCACCTTCAGGCCCTCTTCCAGGCCAGGGCCGCGGAAGCTGGTGCCGGAGGTGCGGTTGGCCTTGTCGAAGCTCGACTTGAAGATGAAGTTGATCCCCAGCTTGCCGGTGATCTCCTTGAGCTTGCCGGCCACGTCGAGCTGCAGTTGCATCGACTCGATCACGCAGGGGCCGGCGATCAGGAACAACGGCTGATCCAGACCAACGTCGAAGTCACACAGTTTCATCAAGTCACCTTGTTGATTGAAGCCCCTCTCCCACCGGGAGAGGGGTTGGGGTGAGGGTACGGTTGGCGCGTATGTAGTTGAAGAATTGGGTGCATGAGGCTTCGCCCGTACCCTCATCCGGCGCTTCGCGCCACCTTCTCCCGACGGGAGAAGGAACGGTTCACGCACGCGCTTCCTTCAGCAACTTGCCGCCCGCCTTCTTCTCGCGCGCCGCGCGCACGAAGCCGATGAACAGCGGGTGCCCGTCGCGTGGTGTGGACAGGAATTCCGGGTGCGCCTGGCAAGCCAGGAACCACGGGTGCGTCTCGCGCGGCAGCTCCACCATTTCCACCAGCGTGTCGTCCATCGACTTGCCGGAAATCACCAGGCCGGCATCTTCCAGCTGGGTGCGGTAGCGGTTGTTGAACTCGTAGCGATGACGATGCCGCTCTGCCACCACGTCCTTGCCGTACACCTCGCGCGCCAGCGTGCCCGGCTTCAGGCGCTGCTCCTGCAGACCCAGCCGCATGGTGCCGCCCAGATCGGACTTCTCGTCGCGCTTTTCGACTTCGCCGGTGGCGGTGCGCCATTCGGTGATCAGGCCGATCACCGGGTGCGGCGACTGGCGATCGTTCTCGGTACTGTTGGCCGCATCCAGATTGGCGACATGGCGCGCATAGTCCACCACCGCCGCCTGCATGCCGTAGCAGATACCGAAGTACGGCACCTTGTGCTCACGCGCGTACTTGGAGGTCTGCACCTTGCCTTCGAAGCCGCGATCGCCAAAACCGCCCGGCACCAGAATGCCGTCGATGTCCTGCAACGCGGCCATGTCGCTGCCTTCCAGATCCTGCGCTTCCAGCCACTTCAGGTTGACCTTGGTGCGCTGGCGCAGGCCACCGTGCCGCAATGCTTCGGCCACCGACTTGTAGGCGTCCTGGTGATCGACGTACTTGCCGACCACCGCAATGGTGACTTCGTCCAGCGGATGCTTGACCGCATCCACCACCGCAGCCCATTCGGACAGATCGGCCGCGGCGACCTTGTCGCGCAGCTTGAACTGATCGATCACCAACTCGTCCAGGCCCTGGCGGCGCAGTTCCAGCGGCATGCCGTACAGCACGTCGATATCCGGGCAGCTGATCACTGCACGCTCGGAGACGTTGGTGAACAACGCGATCTTGCGACGTTCCGAATCCGGCACCGCCTGCTCGGAGCGGCACAGCAGCACGTCCGGCTGGATGCCGATCGAGCGCAGTTCCTTGACCGAATGCTGGGTCGGCTTGGTCTTCAACTCACCGGCAGCAGCGATGTACGGCACCAGGGTAAGGTGCATGAACATGGCCTTTTCGGCGCCGCGCTCGGTGCGCACCTGGCGAATCGCTTCCAGGAACGGCAGCGATTCGATGTCGCCCACGGTGCCGCCGATCTCGATCAATGCGACATCGAAACCTGCGGTGGCCTCGTCGATGCAACGACGGATCTCGTCGGTGATATGCGGAATCACCTGCACGGTGGCGCCCAGATAATCGCCGCGACGCTCCTTGCGGATCACGTTCTCGTAGATCCGACCGGTGGTGACGGAATTCTTGCGCGAAAGACGCGTGCGCACATAACGCTCGTAGTGGCCCAGATCCAGATCGGTCTCGGCACCGTCGTCGGTGACGTAGACCTCGCCGTGCTGGAACGGGCTCATCGTGCCCGGGTCCACATTGATGTACGGGTCCAGCTTCATCATCGTGACCTTCAGGCCACGCGCTTCAAGAATGGACGCAAGCGAAGCGGCCGCAATGCCCTTACCCAACGAGGACACTACGCCGCCTGTAACAAAAATCAGGGGGGTCATGGGGCTTGAAGCCTCCCGGAAAGCCATAGTTTAGCGGGTGACGGACGAATGCCCAAGGGTTGCGTGACGCCGCTGCGATCACGCAGTGACAAACGCGCGCCGCGTGGGCCGCAAATGCAGACGCCCCGACCTAGGCCGGGGCGTCTGTGAAGCAGATGACCGATGTGAAGCCTGCCGATGCGCAGCGCGATCAGCGCGCCGGCTTCTTTTCTTCCTCTTCCTCGGGCAGCGCGGCATCGGCCTTGGGCTTCTGCGCGGCAGCGGCGGCACGGCGCTCGGCCTTGCGCTCGGCTTCGGTCTTGGCCTTGGCGTCGTCGGCCTTCTGCGCGGCGGCGCCCTGACCGGTCTGCTGCGGAGCGGCCTGGGCCATGGCAGGAAGCGCCGCCACTGCGGCCGCACCCAGGGTGAGCATCAGAATGTGCTTGAACTTCATGGTGTCCTCCGGTTTCGGTGACATCCTCAGGTGGGGACGTTTGGTTCCGAATCCAACGCAAGGGTATCCAGCCGCACCCCGCCCTGCACTGAACGCCTATCGCGTGCAAAAAAACGGTTCTGCCCCCACACTTGCGCGTCGTTTCACGTGCCAAGAGATGCATGAACACCCGTTATAACGCCGCCGATATTGAAGTGCTGTCGGGCCTGGACCCGGTCAAACGCCGCCCTGGCATGTACACCGACACTGCGCGCCCGAACCATCTGGCGCAGGAAGTGATCGACAACTCGGTCGACGAGGCGCTGGCCGGTCACGCCAAGCAGGTCGAAGTGACCTTGTTCAAGGACGGCAGCTGCGAGGTGTCCGACGACGGCCGCGGCATGCCGGTGGACATGCACCCGGAAGAGAAGATTCCCGGTGTGGAGCTGATCCTGACCCGCCTGCATGCCGGCGGCAAGTTCAACAATCGCAACTACACCTTCTCCGGCGGTCTGCACGGCGTGGGCGTGAGCGTGGTCAATGCGCTGTCGACCAAGGTCGAGCTGTTCATCAAGCGCGAAGGCAGCGAGCACCGCATGGAGTTCCGCGACGGTATCGCCGCCTCCAAGCTGGAAGTGGTCGGCACGGTCGGCAAGAAGAACACCGGCACCCGGCTGCGTTTCTGGGCCGACCCGAAGTATTTCGACACGCCCAAGTTCAACGTGCGCGCGCTACGCCATCTGCTGCGCGCCAAGGCGGTGCTGTGCCCCGGCCTGACCGTCAAACTGCATGACGAAGCCACCGGCGAGCAGGACAGCTGGTATTTCGAAAATGGCCTGCGCGATTATCTGAAAGGCGAAATGGCCGAGCACGAGATGCTGCCGGCCGACCTGTTCGCAGGCAGCCTGAAGAAAGACACCGAGATCGTCGACTGGGCCGCGGCCTGGGTGCCGGAAGGCGAGCTCGTACAGGAAAGCTACGTCAACCTGATTCCGACCGCGCAGCACGGCACCCACGTCAACGGCCTGCGTTCGGGCCTGACCGATGCGCTGCGCGAGTTCTGCGACTTCCGCAACCTGCTGCCGCGCGGGGTCAAGCTGGCGCCGGAAGATGTGTGGGACCGGGTCACCTTCGTGCTCAGCCTGAAGATGACCGACCCGCAGTTCTCCGGGCAGACCAAGGAGCGCCTGTCCTCGCGCCAGGCCGCCGGCTTCATCGAAGGCGCCGCGCACGATGCCTTCAGCCTGTATCTCAATCAGAACGTGGAGATCGGCGAGAAGATCGCGCAGATCGCCATCGACCGTGCCAGTGCGCGGCTGAAGACCGAAAAGCAGATCGTCCGCAAGAAGGTCACCCAGGGCCCCGCCCTGCCCGGCAAGCTGGCCGATTGCATCAGCCAGGACCTGTCGCGTACCGAATTGTTCCTGGTGGAAGGCGACTCGGCCGGCGGCTCGGCCAAGCAGGCGCGCGACAAGGATTTTCAGGCGATCCTGCCGCTGCGCGGCAAGATCCTCAACACCTGGGAAGTGGCCTCGGGCAGCGTGCTGGCCTCCGAGGAAGTGCATAACCTGGCGATCGCGATCGGCTGCGACCCGGGCAAGGACGACATCAGCGGGCTGCGCTACGGCAAGGTCACCATCCTGGCCGACGCCGACTCCGATGGTTTGCATATCGCGACCTTGTTGACTGCGCTGTTTCTCAGGCATTTCCCGGCATTGGTGGCCGCCGGCCATGTGTTCGTGGCAATGCCGCCGCTATTTCGCGTGGACGTGGGCAAGCAGGTGTTCTACGCGCTGGACGAAGAAGAAAAGACCACGCTGCTGGACAAGATCGCGCGCGAGAAGCTCAAGGGCCAGGTCAGCGTCACCCGATTCAAGGGCCTGGGCGAGATGAATCCGCAGCAGCTGCGCGAATCGACCATTCACCCGGACACGCGCCGGCTGGTGCAGCTGACTATCGACGACGGCGAACAGACCCGTTCGCTGATGGATATGTTGCTGGCGAAGAAGCGCGCCGGCGATCGCAAGCAGTGGCTTGAGAGCAAGGGCGATCTGGCTTCGCTGGAAGTTTAAAAACCCGGAAGCTTTGAAAGCTCCTCTCCCTGCGGGGCGAGAAGGCACGGCTTGCGCGCCACTGGCGCGCGTGCCTTGGAGCGCCCGCGCCGCAAGCGCGGGCCGAGGCGCGAAGCGGGGGTTGGGGTGCGGGTACGGGCGAAGCCTCGTGCAATTGAACATTGCGAGAGCCTCGCCCGTACCCTCATCCGCCCCTGCGGGGCACCTTCTCCGGATGGGAGAAGGGCGTGTTATCGGTTTTCTTTTAGGTCGATGCTTATTTCAGCGGACTGCGCAAGGTCAGACGGCTGCCTGCCGCGGCACATGCTGCTCCAGGCTAGGCAAGCCACATCGGTCAACGCGACACACATGCCTTTGTGCACATCCACCGAGCGCTGCCGGGGCCTAGCATCGTCGCTCCCCTGTTCGAACCTCGATCTCCATGCCCTCTTTTCTCCGTGCCAGCCTGCTGGCCTATGTCCTGCTCAGCGGGACGGCGCTGGCCGCTGCGCCAGATAAAAACGATAGCAAGAGCGACGCCAAAAGCGATGCAAAACCCGACGCAGCGGCATCCAAGCCTGCGTCGTTGCCGGCCGATGCCAGCGTGCGTCAGAGCACGCGCGTGGCCGGCCGGACGCTGAGTTACACCGCCACCGTCGGCACACTGCCGGTGCGCGACGCGCAAGGCAAGACCACCGGCGAAGTGGTATTCACCGCCTACACCGTGGATGGCAAGGACCGGCCAGTCACGTTCGCATTGAACGGCGGGCCCGGCGCGTCATCGGTATATCTGAACATGGGCGCGATCGGGCCGAAGGTGGTGGGTTTCGGCGCCGAAGGCGATAGCGCCTCGGCACCGGCGGCATTGCGCGACAACCCCGGCACCTGGCTGGACTTCACCGATCTGGTGTTCATCGACCCGGTCGGCACCGGCTTCAGCCGCTCCCTGATCGGCGACGACGAGGCCAAGAAGCAGTTCTACAACCCGCAGGCCGACGTGGAATACCTCTCGCGCGTGGTCTACGACTGGCTGCTCAAGAACCGTCGCCTGCAGGCGCGTAAATATCTTGTCGGCGAAAGCTATGGCGGTTTCCGTGGCCCGCGCATCACCCATTACCTGCAGACCCGGCTGGGGGCGGCGATGAACGGTGTGGTGCTGGTGTCGCCGTATCTCAATCCGACCCTGGACGACAACAGCGATGTGTCGCCACTGGCATGGATGATGACGCTGCCCTCGATCGCCGCCGCGCATCTGGAGCGCCAGGGCAAGCTCAGCGACAGCGCCATGCGCGAGGTGATCGATTACACCCGCGGCGACTACGCGGTGGCGCTGATGAAAGGACGCACCGACCCGCAGGCCAGCGAGGCGATGCTGCAGCAGGTCACCCGCATGACAGGGCTGGATCCTGCCTATGTGCGGCGTTCGGGCGGACGCCTGGAAACGCAGGCGTATCTGCGCGAGGTGTTCCGCGACAAGGGCGAACTGGGTAGCCGTTACGACTCCAACGTGACTGCATTCGACCCGTTCCCCAACGATCCGGAGCAACGCGCCAACGACCCGTTGCTGGACAGCATCATCGCCCCGACCACCACAGCGATGGTGGACTTCGTCACCCGCGTGGTCGGCTGGAAGGTCGACGCGCGTTATCAGGCGCTCAATTACGACGTCAACAAACTGTGGGACTGGAACGATGAACTGCGCAAGGGTGCGGTGACGCAACTGCGCCAATCGGTGGCGATCGACCCGAAACTGCGCGTGTTGATCGCGCACGGCTGGAACGATCTCTCCTGCCCGTTCATGGGCTCGGTGCTGACGGTGGATCAGATGCCGGCGATGGGCAACGACCCCAAACGTGTGCAGGTGCGCGAGTATCCGGGCGGCCACATGTTCTACAACCGCGCCAACAGCCAGACAGCATTCCGCAACGACGTCAAGGCGATGTACGAAACACGCTGAGCGCAAGCATCGCCGGCCGCACACGCAGCTGGCGATGCTGCAGGCCGGTTGCAGCAAGCGAATGCGCAGCAGTCGCAAAACCACCGCGCCGAGCCGTTACGTTTCCCAGCCGCCGCGCGTGCGTTGCTCCCGTCGAGCTCTCCACGGCCCCAAGCAACGTTGGAAATAAATCAGCCGCGCACACAAGGACCCACGCCGGCTTTTACGAATCCCGAATCTCGAATCCCCACTCCCCACTCCCTGCTCACAACTCCCCGGGCAGCGTGGCCTTCACATTCCAGCCCAACCACTCGTAGACCCGATAGCGCGCAATGCCCAGATACTCGTGCAAGGCGACATCGGCCACGGTGAAGTTGTAGCTCTGCGGCAACCAGGCCCAGGAGGCGGTCAACCAGTCCGAGCGCACCGGCGTGGCCTCGATGCCGAAGTGACGGAAATACAATTCGGCGCGGCGCAGGTGCGTGGCCGAGGACACCAGCACGACCCGGTCGGCGCGGTACTTGCGCAGCAACGGCTGGCTGAACTGCGCGTTCTGCCAGGTATTCATGCTGGAGGGTTCCATGATCAGATCGGCCTGATCGATGCCTATCCCGATCAACACCTTCCGATACACCACCGCTTCGGACAGGCCCAGCCCGCGCGCGTCGCCGCCGCTGATCTCGATCTTGCAGTCGCCGCCATGCGCGCGGCATTGCCGATACAGCCGCGCCGACTCGACGATGCGGCCGTAAGCAAACATGTTCGCTTCGGCGGTGGCATCCGGGCCATCTGGCCGCACCGTGCCCGCACCCAGCAACACGATCATGTTACGCGCGCGCCAGTCGTTGAAATCGTTGACGCCGGTCTGTTGCAAGCCGTGCAGCATCCAGCTCGACAAGGGACCGCAGCCGACCAGCAGCAGCAACGCCAACGTGGCCGCCGCCAGCGCGCGGGCGCTGCGCCGCCAGCGCCGGCGGCCGATCAGCCAGGACAGCAGGAACAGCACGCACACCAGCGCAAGCATCATCGGCGCGTTTTCCTCAGGCAGAACGCGTTAGAACATCAGTGTCGAGCGGGATGACCTGCAACAGGACCACCCGCAATCAGCGCCGTATCGTCGCCGACCGAGGTGACCAGGCTACGACAGCACTCAGGTCCAGCCAAACCATTCGAAACAACGCAGGATCAGATATGCCACGCCGCCAGCGGCCGGGATGGTCAAAATCCAGGCCCAGACGATGCGCTCGATCACGCCCAGCCGCAGCGAGCGTGGATTCTTGGCAAAACCCACGCCCATGATCGCAGTGGAAATGCTGTGCGTGGTCGACACCGGCATGCCGAAATGCGCGGCCACGGTGAGCACGGTCGCCGAGCTGGTTTCTGCGGCAAAGCCGTGGATGGGGTGCAGCTTGACCATCTTGTGGCCGAGCGTCTTGATGATCTTCCAGCCGCCCGAGGCGGTACCGGCGGCCATCACCACCGCGCAGGTCAGCACGATCCACATCGGGATGCCGTCGCCGGCTCCAATGCCGGTCCCCGGATGCAGGAAGCTCAGCCAGCTCGGCAGATCGTCCAGTGCACCGGCCGACTGCGCGCCGATCAGGGTCATGGCGATGATGCCCATGGTCTTCTGCGCGTCGTTGTGGCCGTGCGCGTAACCCATGTAGGCGGCCGAGGCGATCTGCGCCTTGCCGAAGAAGGCGTTGACCCAGCGCGGACGCGCCAGCCGGCCGATCGGCCCGCCCAGCCTGGCCATGCCGGCGATGATCGCCCACAGCAGCAGCATCACCACGATGCCGAGCAGGAAGCCGGCGATCGGCGAGGTGATCATCGGCACGAACACCTTCCACAACAGGCCCTTGTTCTTGGCCCAGTTGCCGATGTTTTCCGACCAGATCAGCGCGTCCCAATTGTTGTGCGCAGCGGCCAGGCCGGCGCCGCACAGCCCGCCGATCAAGGCATGCGAGGACGACGACGGCAGGCCCTTCCACCAGGTGATCAGGTTCCAGATGATGCCGCCCAGCAGCGCGCACAGAATCACCTGCGGGGTGACCTCGACCACGTTGGTGTTGAGCAGGCCGGAAGCAATCGTCAGCGCCACGGCGGTGCCGGTGAGCGCGCCGATGAGGTTCATGCCGGCGGCCAGCATGACCGCCCAACCCGGCGACAGCACCTTGGTGGCGACCACGGTAGCGATGGAGTTGGCAGTGTCGTGGAAGCCGTTGATGAACTCGAATACCAACGCCGCCAGGATCACCACCAGAACTAGGGTAAGCACGCGGCGACCTCAGCTGTTCTTCAGCACGATCTGGTACACCACCACCCCTGCCTCGCGGCAACGGTCGATGGCCTTTTCCAGAATCTCGAAGAATTCCTTGAGCAGGAACATCTGCAGCGTGTCCAGGCGGCCGGAGTAGATGTCGCGATACAGCTCGAGCATCAGCCGGTCGGCTTCGTTCTCCAGCATGCGCAGCTTGTCGTTGAGCGCGGTCATGCGATCGATGTTCATCTGCGGCAGGTCGGTCACCATCTCCACCACGACAGCCGCAGCCTGTTCCAGCATCGCCGCGCGCGGCGCGAAGTCGATGTGCTCCAGATGCTTGGTGGCCAGCGAATACCGGTCGGCGAATTTCTCGACCTGCTTGGGAATCTTGTACAGCGCCGAACCCAGCGCTTCGATGTCCTCGCGCTCGATCGGGGTCATGAAGCTGTCCACCAGCGCCTGGCCGATCTTGTCGGAGGCGGCGCGCTCGCGCAGGCGGGCCAGCTTGAAGGCGTCCAGCGCGGGTTGGCGGTCGGACGTGCGCATCATGGCGTGCAAGGCCTTAGTGCTGTCGTAGGCGGCCTGCGCCGCTTCGTTCAGAAGCGCATAGAACTGCTTGCCGGAACCGAAGATGGTCTGCAACGAGAACATGGGTGAAGAACTTCCTGCCGTCGAGGGAGAGACGGACGCCGAGGGCGAATTATGACCGTTCCGTGACGTGTCTGGATATCTCGGTGCCTGGGGGCGGCCTTCACATGCGCATTTCCCGGCTCGAACCACCCTGCGGTTTGCTAACATGCTCGCGCGCCTTCGGGTGCACCCTATGGAAGACGACCCCCTACCCTCCCGTTGCCGCTCCGCCCTCGTGCGCGCCGGCCAACCTAATGCCCGCCCGCCCTCCCCTTCACTGACCGGGGAAGACGCCCGTGGTTGAGTTTCTGATCGTTATCGCGCTGATTTTGTTGAACGGCTTCTTCGCCATGTCGGAGATGTCGCTGATGACCTCGCGCAAGAGCCGCCTGAAGCAGATGGCCGGCTCCAACAAGCGCGCCGCGCGGGCCCTGGCATTGGCCGAAAGCCCGGAAAACTTTCTGTCCACGGTGCAGATCGGCATTACCTCGATCGGCATCCTGACCGGCCTGTTCGGTGGCGAAGCCATCGGCCAGGCAATCGGCGAGCGGCTGCAGCTGGCCTTCCCTGCGCTATCGGCTACCTTCTCGCTGGTTGGCGACCCCAAACCGTATTCGGCGGTGATCGGCAGCACGCTGGCGGTGGCCTTGATCACCTTCCTGACGCTGATCTTCGGCGAACTGGTGCCCAAGCGGCTGGCGCTGCGCAATTCCGAAGACATTGCCGGCGTGGTGGCTGTGCCGATGGCGTGGCTGGCCAAGATTGCCGCACCCGGCGTGTGGGTGCTGGCGCGCTCGACCCGGTTGGTGCTGCGCATGCTGGGCATGGGCAAGGACGAATCGGCATCGGTGACCGAAGAGGAGATCCGCATGCTGGTGGCCGAAAGCCACGAGGCCGGCGTGATCGACGCGCACGAGCGCGACATGATGAATCGCGTGATGCGGCTGGGCGACCGCACCGCCGACAGCCTGATGACGCCGCGCAACCGCATCGCCTGGCTGGATGCCAACGCCGAGCCGGAACGCAATCTGCAGGTGATGCGCGAGCACGAATTCTCGCGCTACCCGGTCTACCGCGGCAGCGACCAGGACATCGCCGGCGTGCTGGAAGTCAAATCGCTGGTCACGCGCATGGGCGGGCACGGCGAGAACCTGTTCCAGGCGCTGCGCGATACCTTGTTCGTCTCCGAATCCACGCATGCGATGAAGCTGCTGGAGATCTTCCGCGAAGAACAGCAGTCGATGGCACTGGTGGTCGACGAATACGGCGAAATCCGCGGCCTGGTGACCATCAGCGATCTGATGGGCGCGGTGGTCGGCCGTCTGCAGGCGGTGGAAAACACCGACGAAGACGCGCTGGTGATCACGCGCGCCGACGGTTCGTTACTGATCGATGGCTCGCTGCCGGTGGAAGAACTGCGTGAAGTGCTGGGCGCCGAACTGCCCGAAGCCGACGAAGGCGATTACCACACGCTCGCGGGTCTGTGCATCTATTACTTCGGGCGCATTCCGCAGGCCGGCGAATTCTTCGATTGGGCCGGCTGGCGCATCGAGATCGTCGATCTGGACGGCGCGCGCGTGGACAAGCTGTTGCTGAGCCGCATCGGCGATGAGGACAGCGATGACATCGTCGGATAACGGCGCGCCGCCATCCGATGATTCCGGCGGCGAACACATGCGCTATCGCAATGAAGGCATCCGCAGCCTGCTGGCGGCCTTCAGCGAGGGCGACCCGAATCATGTGTTGCGTGTACGCGAGATTCTGGCCGATCTGCAGCAGAGCGCGTTCGGCGTGTTCCTGTTTCTGGCGATCCTGCCCTCCTTCATTCCGATTCCCGGCGTGGCCGGTGGCATCAGCGGCCCGCTGACAGTGCTGATCGGCGTGCAGATGATGTGCTGCCTGCGCAAGCCGTGGGTGCCGCGTTTCATAGGCGATCGTGGGCCGCGCCGCAGTACCAGCCAGCGTTTCGTCGCGCGGCTTGCGCCAACGCTGCAGCGCCTGGACCGGCTGCTCAAGCCGCGTCTGCACGGCATGCTGGATCGTGTTCCGGCGCAGGTGTTCACCGGCTTGCTGCTGGTGCTGGTCGGCATCTTGCTGACGCTGCCGATCCCGTTTACCAACTATATTTTCGGCCTGATCCTGCTGTTGTTCGCGCTTGCCCTGCTGGAGCGCGATGGCGCCTTGCTGCTGGTGGGCTGGGCGGCGGCGCTGGTGTCGGTGGCGGTGTTCGGGGTGACTTCCGACCAGCTGCTGGATCTGGTGCGCGATTGGTGGCCGGTCGCCTGGCGCTGATGCGCGAGACGATCGGCACACCTGATCGGTCGCCGTTACTTCAGATCGACCACACGGTTGTCGGACAGGCTGCCCGTGTCGTCGGTGACTGCGGTCATCACGAAGTACAGCGCCTTGCCGAGCAGCCCGCTCGGGCCGTCCCAGTATTCGGCCGATTCGGCACGCACATGGATCAGACGCAGATTGGGGTCATCCTTGCCGCCCGGAAAAAACACCTTCATTGCCGGCGACCAGAGTTCATCGATCTTGGCGCGGTCGTTGACTACGCGCGCGGTACCGGCGACCGACACATAGCTGTTCTTCGACGCCGAGGCGTATGCCACATTGACGCGCGGGTCGGCGGCAATCTCTGCCACCTTCGGGCTATCGGCAGCGGTGGCGAACCACAGGTCACCATCGAATTCGACTTCCTGCGTGCCCAACGGCCGGCTCACCAGTTTGCCGTCGGCCGACACGGTCGTGAACATCGCGATGTCCACGCCGCGGATCAATTCCGCCAATTGCTTGATGCTCTCGCTGCGTTCCTGAAATTGCATGCTGGTTTTCCCAATGGAGGTGCATGCATCTGAGCGGATCGCCGCGCAAAGCGACGTGAATCACGCAGGAGTCACGTCCAGCTCGCGGCAGGCCATGGCGGCGATTTCGAACGAACGCAAACGTGCGGCATGGTCGTAGATGTTGGCGGTGAACAGCAGCTCATCCGGCGTGTGGCGCTCGATAAACTCGGCCACGCCCTGCGCGACCTGTTCGGCATCGCCCAGCACCGTGCAGGCCAATGCGCGCTCCACACCGGCACGTTCGTGCGGTTGCCAGAAGCTGTCAATGTCGTCGATCGGCGCGGGAATCTTGCCCGGCTTGCCGCGCCGCAGGTTGACGAAACTCTGCTGCTGGGTGGTGAACAGGCGACGCGCCTGCGCCTCGGTCTCGGCGGCCACCACGTTCAAGGCCAGCATCACGTGCGGCTTGGCCAACTGTGCGGACGGGCGGAACTCGCGGCGGTAGATGGCCACGGCTTCGTCCATCGCATCGGGCGCGAAGTGCGAGGCGAACGCGAACGACAGGCCCATCGCTGCGGCCAGGCGTGCACTGAACAGGCTGGAGCCCAGCAGCCATACCGGCACGTCCAGCCCGGCGCCCGGCACTGCCTGCACCAGTTGCCCCGGCACCGCCGGTGCGAAGTAGCGCAGCAGCTCGGCGACGTCCTGCGGGAAATGATCGGCACTGTCGAAATAGCGGCGCAAGGCGCGCGCGGTGGGCTGGTCGGTACCGGGCGCACGGCCCAGGCCCAGGTCGATGCGCTGCGGATACAACGACGCCAGCGTGCCGAATTGTTCGGCCACCTGCAGCGGCGCATGGTTGGGCAGCATGATGCCGCCGGCGCCGACGCGGATGGTCTTGGTGCCACCGGCCACATGACCGATCAGCACTGCGGTGGCGGCGCTGGCGATGCCCGGCATGTTGTGGTGCTCGGCCAGCCAATAACGCTGATAGCCCCAGCGCTCGGCGTGCTGGGCCAGATCGAGCATGTTGGCGAAGGCGTGGGTGGTGTCGCTGCCTTCGCAGACCGGCGCCAGGTCGAGCACGGAAATGGGCGTCATCGGATGACTCCGGGGAATGAATGATGTGCAAGAGATGGGGCTGGCCGGCCGGCATTGCTACCCGCTCAGGTGGCGCTGAGGGGATTACAGCATTCCAGTGGTCGAACAGCGGGGATGGTTTATGGAGGCGTTACTCCCTTTCCCCCCCCCCCGGGAGAAGGTGCCCCGCAGGGGCGGATGAGGGTGCGGGCGAAGCTTGGTGTGCTCAACTATTGCTAGGGCCTCGCCCCCGCTCCGCGCCCCGGCCCGCGCTTGCGGCGCGGGCGCTCCAAGACACGCGCGCCAGTGGCGCGCAAGCCGTGCCTTCTCGCCCCGCAGGAGAGGGGCTTTTAGATGCCTGTGGCTGCTGGTGCGCGAATGCGTCGAGCGCGTCGCGAAGCACAGCTGCTGACCGATCAGATGGCTGGCTATGATGGATGCCGAACTGGCCGCGCTGCATGACAATGGCTTTGACCGCTCCGCCTGACCCCGCTTCCGACACCTTGCACATCGCCGCGCGGATCGATCGGCTGCCGGCCAGTGCCACGCTGTGGCGGCTGGTTGGCTTGCTCGCGCTGGGCGGATTTTTCGAGTTGTACGATCTGTTCCAGACCGCCTACATCAGCCCCGGGTTGATCCGCGATGGCATTTTCGCCAACGGTGCCGATGGCGTGTTCGGCATGTCAGACCAGGCCGCGTTTGCGGCTGCGACCTTTCTGGGGCTGTTTGTCGGCGCCGCATTGCTGAGTCCGTTTGCCGACCGTTTTGGGCGCAGGCTGGTTTTTACGTTCGCGTTGGTCTGGTACACCGCTGCCACTGTGGCGATGGGCCTGCAAAGCACTGCCACCGGCGTCATCGTGCTGCGCTTTGTGGTGGGGATCGGGTTAGGCATCGAGCTGGTCACCATCGACACCTACCTGTCCGAATTGGTGCCGCGGCATATGCGTAGCGCCGCATTTGCGTTTGCGTTCTTCGTGCAGTTTCTGGCCGTGCCGGCAGTGGCGCTGACCGCCTGGCTGCTGGTGCCGCATGCACCGCTGGGGGTGAGCGGCTGGCGTTGGGTGGTGTTGCTGAGTGGCGTGTTTGCGCTGGCGATCTGGTGGCTGCGCAGCCGCTTGCCGGAATCGGCACGTTGGTTGGCGGCGCAAGGACGCCATGCCGAGGCGGACGCGGTGCTGATCCAACTGGAGGCGCGCTGCGAACGCGATCTGGGCGCGCCATTGGCCATGCCGCAGCAGGTGGCTGTGCCGTCGGCACACAGCGACACGCAGGCATCGCTGTTATGGCGAGCGCCCTATCGCGGGCGCATCGGCATGCTGGTGGTGTTCCATATCTTTCAGGCGATCGGCTTCTTCGGCTTCGGCAATTGGCTGCCGGCACTGATCTCGGCGCAAGGCACCGGCGTGACCAAGAGCCTGGGCTATTCCTTTGCGATCTCGCTGGCCTACCCGTTGGCGCCGCTGCTGTTGTTGCGGTTTGCGCAGCGCTGGGAAAACAAGTGGCAGATCACCGCATCGGCGCTGGGCGCAGTGCTGTTTGGCGTGCTGTTTTCGCAGCAGCATCAGGCGACCGGCATGGTGGCGTGCGGGGCGATGATTGCGTTCTGCAATGCCTGGATGAGCTTCGCTTATCACGGCTACCAGGCCGAGCTGTTCCCCACCGGATTGCGCGCGCGTGCAGTAGGGTTCTGTTATTCCTTCAGCCGTCTTTCCACCGCCGTGAGCAGCGTACTGATCGGTTGGTTGCTTGCCCAGGTCGGCAGCCATGGCGTGCTGGCGTTTATCGTCATCAGCATGTCGATCGTGGCGAGCGTGATTGCGCTGTTCGGGCCGCGTACGCGCAATCGTGCGCTGGAGGAAATTGCCGGTTAATCCCGTGCCGGCGCGATTGAACTGCGCAGCGATTACGCGCGCGAGCTCGCAACTGCATCGACTTTGACAGCTGCCTGCGCAGCAAGCACGACGCCTAGCGCAACCGTGCGATCGGCCACTGCGGCCAGGCTGGTGCGGTGCGAGACCACCACCAACACGGTCTGCGGCAGACGCTGCCGCAGCATGCGCAACACCTGCTGTTCGGCATCTGCATCCAGCGCGCTGGTGGCTTCGTCCAGCACCGCCAAGGTCGGTTGGCGCAACAGCACTTGCGCCAACAACAAGCGCTGCGATTCGCCACCGGACAGGCGTCCCTCCGGGCCGTTGATCGGCGTCTCCAGACCTCGCCCGTCGCGCTGCAGGCGCGCGCTCAAACCGACATCGCCCAACACCTCCCACATGCGTGCATCCGCTGTGCCAGGCAGCGCCCACTCCAGACAATCGCGCACGCTGCGCTGCCATGGCCGCACGCCCTGGCCGATGTAGGCGCTATGCCGAACCAACGCGCGATACGCGGCGAAATCCAGCCGGCGCCCGGCCATATGCGCGGTGAGCTGCGCGGGCGAGGTCTGCCCGGAAAGCACATCCATCAGACTGCTCTTGCCGATACCGGACGGCCCGACGACCAAGGTCATTTCGCCTGGCAACAGAATCATCGGACCCAGATCAAGCCTGGGCAGCGGCGGTGCCAGGCCGATGTGTTCGATATGCAGCGCTGCCGGCAATGGCACTGCCGTTTCTGCCGATGCGTGCGTGCGCATGGTACCCAGTTCCACATAGCGCCGCCACAACTGCAGCGCCGGCCAGGCCGAGCGCAGTTGCTGCACGCTTTGCCGCGTGGTGACCAGATACGGCAGCAAGCGCCCGAGCAGCAGGCTGACGGTGATCAGCGCGGCGCGGTCGGCGCCCTGCCAGAGATTGGCCAACACCAGAATGCCGGCGATCGCGGCCACGGCAGTGAGTTCGAGCACCAAGCGGCTGCCCGCCACCAGCTCCTGCTGTTGTGCATAGCCCTGCCCCAGCCGCGTGGAAATGCGCTCGTAATGGCGGCTTTCGACGTCTTCGCGTTGGAACGAGCGCACATGCCGCAGGCGACGCGGGAAGTCTTCGCTCAACCAGAACAAACGCGTCATGTCGGCCACGTAGTCGCGGCTGATGCGCGCCTGCCTGTCGCTGCTGGAGATGCGCAAGCCCAACCAGGCCAGGGCGAGCAGCAACGGCATCGCCAGCACCAGCGCGGGTGCGATCAGGACGGCAATGCAGATGCTCACCAGCGCCGTCATGCCGGCCACCAACAGCTGCAGCACCGCGCCGAAACCTTGTGTGGCGATTTCGATGTTATAGGTGAGTACGTTGGCGATTTCTGCCGAACTGGCGCCGGTCAAGGCTGGCAACGGTGCATCGATCAACGCGGCATGCACGCGACGGCGCAGCCCGATCGCGTAGCGGCTGGTCAGCCGTGCGGCCAGCCGCGCGCTGTGCCATCGCAGTGCGGCAAATACCAGGCTGACGCCGGCAAACAGCGCCGCCTGCATCACCAGACCATCAGGCAACGCCAGCCGATAGCCAGCCAACTGCACGCCATGGCCAGGCTGCATCAGGGGCACCAGGCAGACCGCCACGATGCTGCCGGCCAATGCAGCCGCCAGCGACAAGGCGACATAGAGCGCGATGGTTGGCAGGTCTGCAGGCACCAGCGTTCCGACGAACGTGCGCAAGCTGGCACGCCTGCGATCGCGGGGGATGGAGGTCTGCATCTCAGCGATGCACGTCGTGCAAGAGGTGCTTCGGCACGCTGGCAGGCGTCTGGATCTCACCACAACGCACCGGCATCTGCGCCCTCATCGCAGCAACTGCAGCAGTGCATCCACCGATGCCTGCGGATGCGCGCCGCGCCGCAGCGTGAACATGCCCACACGCTGCACCTGTTCGACAAAGCGCTGCCACCCTGGTTGACCGGCGGCGTAAGGTTGATCGCGCGCCAGACAGTCGGCAATCTGCTCGGCCGGCGTTGGCAGCAGACGCTGCGCCGACGTGCTGGCAGGTGTGCCGGACAGCATCACCACTGCGCATAGCTGCAAGGGCGTGCGCGCAAGCCGTGCACGGCCATGGCGGATATCGATCTCGAACTTTTCCACGCCACTTCGACGACGGATGGTCGGCGATGCGCTGATCCACGCGTGAGTGTCTGCATCGACCAGGCCAAGCGCGTCCGAACGCAGATGCAGGAAGTTGGCAACGCCGGTGGTCAGCAGACTCTCCGGCGCAATGAACACGCCGTCCTCGGCGATGAAGTCCAGCCCATGCAGCAAGCTGTGCAGCGCCAGCGTCGACTTGCCCGCGCCGCTGGCGCCGAGCAGCAACACGCTGCGTCCGTGCCGGCCCACGCAGGCACCATGCAGCGGCACCAACGCCATGCCACGTGCGGCGAGCAGGAACACCGCAAATTCGATCAACTCGTAGCGCACGTGATAGGCGTGGGTGAGCATGTCCTCGGAGACCACCAGCATGGCGCGGCGCTCGGGCACCGACAGCATCAGGTAATTGCAGGCATCCATGACGCCGCACAGCAAGCCACCGCTTGCGTGCGTGCGCACCGGTGGCGGTTCTGCGCTCGATGGCGCCTGGCCACGCGCCACCAGATCCAGCGTGATATGGAATTCCGGCGCAGCCGGCAGGCGATGCGCGGGCAAGCCTGCATAGGCGGCATCCACCAACGCCAGCAACGCCTCGCTGTCGCTCTGGAAATGAAACAGCGCACCGAGAATCTGCCGGCGCACCACGAATCGACGCTCACTGCGCTCACCGAACGGGTCTGCAGGCGATAGCGCATTGCCGGGCGCCGCCAGGCGTGCGGTATCGCTCACTGGCAGGAGTTCCGCCAACGCGGCCGAGTGCGGCATGCCTTCCATCCATCGCATCAATCAGCCGGTGTGTGCCGATCCGTTGCTGAAAGGTTGCATCGCGGCCTGCGACACACCTGCATAACGCATGGCATAGCGCGCTTCTCAGCGGCGCAACCAAACGCACCTGCGTGCGCACCTACTGCCGAGCCGAATGCCGGTGTCTGCGCACGCCATTGCTGCGCGTACCTGGCGACAGAACGAGAGCCTTGTGCAGATGCTAAAGATCCAGGTCAGTCATTCGTATTTTCTGCGTTACGACCCGAAGCAATGGGAGCGCGGCAAGCCGTATCCACCGCTGGCAACACTGCAGGTCGCAGCGTTGCTGCGCGAGCGCGGCCATACCTTGAGCCTGTTCGACGCGATGCTGGCCGAGGATGTGCAGGACTACACCGGCGCCTTGCACACCGCGCAGCCGGACCTGGTGGTGTTCTACGAAGACAACTTCAACTTCCTCACCAAGATGTGCCTGAGCCGGATGCGCGAGGCTGCCTGCCAGATGATTGCGCAGGCGCGTGCGGCCGGTTGCCGCGTGCTGGTGGCCGGATCGGATGCCTCCGACAACCCGGATGTGTTTCTGGCCGCTGGCGCGCATGCGGTACTGATCGGCGAAGGCATCGCACCGCTGCTGGAACTGGTGGCGCGCGTCGAAGCAGACCCCACCATCGACACGGGTGCCTGGCTCGCGGGCGTTGCACGTATCGCCACCAGCCCCTCTGCTGAGGCAAACGTGCATCGCGGCGCACAACCGCCGGACGCACGCCTGAGCGGCCTGCCGGCATGGGACCTGGTCGACATGCCGCGTTACCAGCGTTTCTGGCAGCAACGGCACGGATATTTCAGCTTGAACATGGCCGCCTCGCGCGGTTGCCCGTTCCGCTGCAACTGGTGCGCCAAACCGATCTGGGGCAACCACTACAAGCGCCGCGATGCCGAAGATGTGGCTGCCGAAATGATCCACCTCAAACGCAGTTTTCAACCCGATCACATCTGGATGGCCGATGACATCTTCGGCTTCCATATCGATTGGGTGGAAACCTTTGCGCAGCGTTTGACCGATGCCGATGGCGCGATCCCCTTCACCATCCAGACCCGCGCCGATCTGGCCAGCGAGCGCATGGCCGCGGCGCTGGCGCGCGCCGGCTGCGCAGAGGCCTGGTTGGGTGCAGAAAGCGGCAGCCAGCGCATCCTCGACAAGATGACCAAGGGAACCACGGTTGGCGAGGTGATCGCCGCACGCCAACGCCTGGGTGCGCGCGGCATTCGCGTGGGTTTCTTCATTCAACTCGGGTATCTGGGCGAGGAACTCGACGACATCCTGGCCACGCGCGCCCTGGTGAGGCAGGCCAACCCGGACATCATCGGCGTCAGCGTGTCCTATCCGCTGCCCGGCACCAAGTTCTACGAAGAAGTGAAAAACCAGTTGGGCGGCAAGACCCATTGGCAGGACAGCGACGACCTGGCGATGATGTTCCATGGCGCCTACGACTCGGAGTTCTATCGCAGCGTGCGCGATCTGCTGCATACGCAAGTGGATCTGCAACAGGCGCGCGCAACGATGAGCGCCGAGGCGTTCACGCAGGCATCCGAGCACCTGGAAGCACGCTGGTCTGCATTGATCGCCTCGGAACAACAGCATCGCACCGAACCGCTGGTCAGCATTGCCGCAGGTCAACCGCGGCAGCTGGCAACCGTGCTGGTCGCCTAGCTCGCAGCGCCTCTTGATCTCTTCGAACATCACCTCGCCTTATCGGATCAACTTCGCATGCAGCCTTCCCTTCGCACCATCAAGCATGGCCTGCGCACGGCCACCGAACGGCTGGCGCAGGAATTGGCGCAGCCGGGCGAAGTGGCGCCACAATGGGATCGTCTGCAATGGCAGCTGGCAGCAGCGGCGGCGGCAGCGCATGGCGTATCACCGCTGCTGCAGCGTCGCTCGCTATGGCAGAACTCCGAATGGACGACGTTTCTGAGCGAGCAACGCCGCCATGTCGAAGATCGGCATCGGCGCATCGCCCTATTGCTGACGCTCATCGATGCTGCGGCGCGTGCTGCAGGCATCGCATTGGTCGGTCTGAAGGGAACTGCACTGCATCGGCTTGGCGTGTACCTGCCGGGCGATCGGCCGATGGCCGATATCGATTTACTGGTGGAGCCTGAGGACGCGCCAGCTGCAGCAGCACTGTTGTGCGAACTCGGTTACGTGGCCTCGTTCGAACAATGGAAGCATCAGGTCTTCAAGCCGATCCAAGGCGAAGCGGTCGCGGGACTGGGCGAGCATCGCGATGCGCCGATCAATATCGAGCTGCATACGCGCATCCAGGAACGCTTGCCGGTGCACAGCGTGGACATCACATCACGCATCCTGCCGGAGCGCGCGCAGCCGGGCTTGAACCCATATCCGTCCATCGGTGCATTGATGTGCCATCTGCTGCTGCATGCGGCCGGTGGCATCTGCCATCGCAGCATCCGGCTGATGCATCTGCACGATCTTGCATTGCTTGCCACCCGCATGGGGCAGCGCGATTGGGACCAATTGTGGGAAGAGACGAGCGTGTCGCCGTGGTGGGCATTGCCGCCGCTGCTGCTGCTGCAACGCTACTACCGCAGCGTGGTGCCTGCGGCGGTGATGGCGCGCCTGCAGGCCGATTGCCCGCGATTGCTGCGCATGCGTGCGGTCCGCCAGACCTTGACCACCGCCTCGTGCTCCAACCTGTGGTTGCCGGCACTGCCCGGCATCGAATGGTCGCGGTCGCTGAGCGAAGCGCGGCAGTATCTGCACAATCGCGTTGCGCCGTCGGCCGAAAGCCGCAAGGAACGTGCGGACATGTTGCAGACACAGCTGTGGCTTCAAGGGCAACCATGGGTACGGCAGAGCCAGGCGCGCCGACTGATGACGCGGCTTGCTCGACCAGTGCCGCGCACCGACATGTTGTACGTGGTGCGCGCGGCGTTGGATGGGTATTTGCAGCCGGTGTGAGGCTAGGAGCGACTGACAAAACCACTTTACGTAGGTTTGCTGCAGGGTGGCTGATTGGCGGTTTGGCTGCGGAGCCGTTGATCTGTGGCCTGGTTGCAGGGCCCTTGCCCGCCCACCATCGCGGGACACGCCACAAGGCAGAGCGGCTGATCTGTGGCTTGGCTGCGGGGCCCTTGCCCGCCCACCATCGCGGGACACGCTGCAAGTACGTCCTTGTAAGCTCTTACGCGGCATCCATGCCGCGTAAGGTCCCGCGATGGTGGGCGGGCAAGGACCAGTCGAGATGGTCGATGTGCATGGCTTTCAACAAAGCGACCAGCAATCTTTCTGGTGCGGTGCCTCGCCGATTGCGGGACCGTGTGGCGGCATGGATGCCGCCACCGAGCCTACATGGATGTACTTGCGGCGTGTCCCGCGAGCGGTGAGGGCACCGCGCCCTCGACCGACTAGCCTTATGACTCGATTCTGGTGCGGTGAGGCCACAACGCCCTCGACCCACTAAGCTTTGGACCTAAAGCTTCTGACCTAAAGCTTCTGACTGCATCCAACAAGAGAAAGCCAACAAAAACCCATGCGCTCACCGCCAGGCGACCGCGCTCTGCGTTTTGTTGGCTGATCTGAAAGTGGTTTGTGCAAGCCCGCAGTCTATTGCCTACTCCGCGCCCAGGTATTCAGTGCAGCGGGCGCTTCTCGCATAGTTGGCGGTAGAGCTTTTCGAACAGACGCGTGGTCGATGCCGCGTCTTCGCGTACCGCACGGCACTGCGCCGCCCAGGCCAGACGCAAGCGCAGTTCGTCGTCGGCCACCACCTGACGGACGGCTTCTGCCAGCCCGGCCCAATCGCCCGGCGGCACTGCCAGTGCGCAGACCGGTGCCCACTCGACCAGATGCCCGACGGCCGTCCCCACTGTGGGAACACCTGCCACCGCAGCTTCCAGCAGCACCAACGGCCCCGCCTCGTGCAAGGACGACAGCACCAGCAGATCGGCCGATTGCATGATAGGGCGCAACTCGCGCTGGGTCTTGAAACCCAAGAAACGCACCTGCTCGCTCAGACCCAGCTGCTGCACCATGCGATGCATGGCGCCATCCAGGGTATCGACGCCGACCATGTCGAGGGTAAAGGCGACATCGGCGCGCTTGAGCGCCGCCATCGCCTGCAACAACGTGCTCTGGTCCTTGACCGGGTTGAGGCTGGCCACGTGCAGCAACCGTGCGATTGCGCCAGTGCGCGCGCGTGGTGCGGCCGGCGGCCAGGCGCGCAGATCCACGCCCAAGGGCACCCGCTGCGCGCGGATGCCGAGTGCTTGCAGCGAATCGACGATGGGCGCGCTGGCGGCGGTGACGCAGTCGGCCAGGCGCAGGATCACCGCTTCGCGCAGACGCCCGCGCCACTTACGCCGGCCGCCGTAGCCGATGGCGTGCAGTGCGACCAGCTCGCCACCGGCGATATGCACCATGCTTGGGCGACGCAGCAGTTTTGCCGCCGCAACGGCGATCAAGCTGCAGTAGCCGGAAAAGATCGCCTGGATGACATCGAACGGTGCGCGCCGATGCTCCTCACCAATGGCATTGATTGCGCGCAACCGGGTGCGCTGCGCGCCGATGTTGTGCACGGTGGCGCCGCGCAATGTCCAGGTGCCCGGCATCGGCTCCTGATGCAGCACGAAGACATGCACCTGATGATGACGCGCCAGCCATTCGATCAGGGTCAGGAACACCGGAATCACACGGACTTCGCCGCTGCGGTCCACACCGCCCGGTACCACCAAGGCCAGTTTCATGCTGTGCGTCCCGGCGCGGCGGCCAGTAATTGGGTGTAGGCGTTCGCCCAGCGCTGCCCCACGGCGGCGAAGGACAGCCGCGCATCGAAATGCGCACGGATCCGTGTGCGATTGGGTCGCTGCCTGGAGACACGCAATAGCAGTTCCGCCAAGGCCGAGGCATTGCCCACGGGATACAACTCGCCCACCGCACCGGCATCGCTGAGCGCGCGGAAAGCAGGGATATCGGTCAATAGCGGCAAGCGGCCGCAGGCATACGCTTCCACTGCGGCATAACCGCAACTTTCCATATGGCTGGCCGAGACGAACAGATCGCAGGCGCGCAACAGGGTCTCCACGCGTGCATGCGGCACCTGGCCCAGGAGCTGCACACAGCGCGCCAGCTGCGGATCGTCGCGCAGGCGCTGCTGTACCTGCTCCATCAACGGCGCCTGGTCGAACACGCACCACAGCCGCAGCCCGGGCAACACGCGCGCCGCCAACGCGACGGCATCGAGCACGCACAGCGGATCCTTGGCTGCGCTCAGATGGCCGACCCATAACACACACGGGTCGCCATGCAGACGCGTGTGCTCGCGTGCCTGCAAGCGATCGCCCGGCAAGAAGCGGCTGCTCGATTCGGGAATCTCGAATAGCTGCGTTTTTGATCGAAACAGGCGCGCACGCAGAAACGGCTGCGCCAGTTCCAGCGACGTGAAGGCGATGCCGGCAGCCGCCGCATAGCGCGCACGCCACGCAATCCGGCGCCACCAGCGTGGCGGGCGATTGGCATGGTCCTGCAACAGGATGGGACTCTGCGGCAGCAGGCGCGCGAGCCGCCGCGCATCGCCGGCGAATTCCAGCCCGTGCACGTGGATCACGTCTGCGTCGATCTGGCGCAGCATCGCGGCAAGAATGTGCGCACGCTGCTTGCTGCCACGCGCGTCCAGCTCGACGAAGCGGTAGTCAACGCCCTGGCGTGTGAGTCGAGTGTTCAGTGCCGAGGCCTGGATCACCGTCACGCGCACTCCTGCGCTGGCCACCGCCTCGGCGATGTCGGCCAGCGATGGCCATTGCGCGAAGACCTGTTCGACGCTCAGGCCGTCGGGCGTTGGCAGCAGATTGAGTTGCGCCACATGCAGGGTCATGGCGCAGACATCGACTGGCATGCGCGTTCTGCAACGACGATGACGCGCTCTTGCGCGCGGCGCAAGCGGCTCACGCGATACGCCGCAGGCGCATCACCAAGGCAACCGGCACCTGCAACGCTGCCTGGTCGAAACGTGCACCGGGTGGAATATCGGCCGGGTCCAGCATCGGTTCGGCCACCGCTTCGATCGCCAGGCCCAGCGATGCGCATGCCGTATGCCAATGACTGTAGAGATGTTGCGTATGCCGCACTGCGTACTGCCGGCCGTCGGCCTTGAAATCGCGTCGCCAGCCCAGTGCATGGCCGATCGGATGCACATCGCTGCACAGCACGATCCCGCCCACGCGGGTGACGCGATGCAGTTCTTCCAGCGCAGGCCACAGCTGCTGCAGATGCCCGACCACCAGACCGCAGACGCTGAGATCGGCAATTGCGTCGGGCAAGGGCAATTTATCGAGACTGCCTTGTTGCAGACTCACGCGTGCCGCTGGCCAGTCGCGGGCGAGCTCGGTGCCGGCGCGTTGCAGCATCTGCGGCGACAGATCCACACCGGTGACATGCAGCGCGCCACGCTGTAATGCATGCAGCATGTAGCGACCACTGCCGCAGCCGGCATCCAGCACATGTTGGCCCTGCAGGGCGCCGGGCATCAGCGCGAGCATGGCACGTTCTTCGGCCAGCATCACCGGGTTATGGGCATGCGGCGGATACGCCTGCGCCCACAACGCATACGCCGCTGCCGGCTCAAGTGTCGGCACAGCACTCATGACACAGCACCGTTGGCTGCCATCGCAATGGACGGCGCGTGCGCGGCGTGCGGCACGCACTCCAGGCCGGGTTCGAGTGCCAGCACTGCCGGGTCGGCCAGCCTGGCATCGAGCAGTTTGGGGCGACCGTCCAGCAACACCGGTACGGTCTGGATACCGGCCGCCTCGAACCAGTCGGCGAAATCCGGGTCGGCGATGCGCGGGGCGCCATCGCGTATCACTGCGCGCAGTTCACTCCGTTGGCAGCCGATGACGCTGGTGGCAGGATCGCCACCGCGATCGCGCACGATCAGCAGATCTGCGGCTGCGCCTGGCGCGATGCACCCGCGCGCTTGCATGCGCAGGATGCGCGCAGATTGATGGGTGACCATGCCGAGCAATAGATCCGGTGCGAGCCCGCTGTCGGCGGCGATGCGCAGTTCTTCCAGAAGATCGCGCGCACCGCTGATGCGCGAATCGTTGCCCAATGCCAGCCGCCCGGCCATGCACAAGCGCCACGGATCGAGCGTGCGGCCCAGCAGCGCGAGATTGCTCGAAGGACACCACACCACCGCCGCGCCGCGTGCGATCACCCGGTCGATATCGCATTCGCCCATGCCCACGCCGTGGATCAGCACGCTATTGGAGGCCAGGCAGCCTAGCCGATCCAGCTCGTCGAGTTCGGCACCCGCCACTGCGTCGGTGCCTTCGGCCAGGTGGATCATCCACGGATGTCCGGGCGATGTGGCGGCAAAGCTGCCTTGCACCGGCGGGCCATAGCCGGTCCAGCCCAGCGCATAGCTCCAACCGAACTCGCGCAGCAGGCCGACCGGAAAGTTCGCCTCGTCCAAGGTGGCGTGCCAAGGGTCGTGCTGCGCCACGCAGGTGACGCCGGCCAGCAGATTCTTCAAACCGCCGTGGCGCAAGCGCACCGCCTTGGGCACGCGCAACGCAGCCGCCACATCGGGATGCTGAAAATGCGCCTGAAACGCCTCGATCCATGCGTAGCTGTTGGCGAACGGTGCACCTTGCGGCAGCGGCGGCACACAGTTGACCTGCAGATGATCGTGCGCGTTGATCAAGCCCGGCGCCAGCACGTGGCCCTGCAAATCCAGCCGCAGGCTGCCGGTGCCGAGCGTGCCGCCAAAGCGGCCCGCGCGCATCGTCACTGCGGCGCGCGAAGGACCGGCCAGGGTGATCGCGTGTGCGCCCTGCAGACAGACATCGGCCATGGACATCGGCGTCTCCACTCAGCGCTTGCGCATCACGATCAGGAAGTGGTCGCCCATGTCGCGCAGCAGCGGCAGCCCGCCCAAACGGTCGTCGCACTGGCCCAGGCGCTCAGACAGACGCGGATGTCGTTCGCAAAAATCCACCAGGTACGGCGGCGGCAGGAACAGGCTCAAGGCGCGATAGCTGTCCAGCACGAAGTGCTTGTTGAAGGCGCGGTAGAACTCGCGCGGCAGGTGGTACCAGGTCCAGATGGTGTGACCGTTCATGCCCACCGCAGTGACCCCGCGCGCAGCCCGCACCGCTGCGCGCTTGAAGCGCCCGCGCAGGGTGTAGTGGCCGATTTCCCACGGGCAGATGCGCCCGATCACCGAAAACACCAGGCAGCCATCGGCGCGCAGCAGACGCGCGCACTCGGCAGCCACTGCCGGCAGGTCGGGAGCGCAATTGAGCGGGCCGAAGTTGGAGTACATGCCATCGAAGGTGCCGTCCAGCTGATCGAGCTGCTGGATGCCGACGTGGGCGGCGGTCAACCGTGCTTCAAGACCTTGTGTGGCAGCGCGATGGCGGGTGCGTTCGACCATCGCCGGCGACCAGTCGGTGGCCAGCACGCTGTAGCCGCGGCGTGCGAACTCGCCGGCATCCAGACCGGTGCCGCAGCCCAGATCCACCAGCCGCGACCCCACCGGCAGCTCGGCCGCAACCGTCTCCCACAGCGTGGTGCGCATGCGCTGGATCAGCGCATTGTTGCCGCGCGGGCCGTCGTAGTCGGGGGCCACGCTATCGAACGCGCGTTGCGTCTCAAGCAAGCGCTCCGGGGCCACCGTGCCGCCACGCGCCGCATGCTCATTGACCACCGACATGCGCAGCCTCCCACACCAGACCAGTTGTTCTCACGACACTCTCCAGGCGCGACACCGCCAGCGCGGCATCGCTTGATTGACCCGTGAGTGCCACGCGCAGCGGCTTTGGTTGCAGCTTGGTGAGCGATGTCCCACTCTGCTACGCCTTGCCGTTTACATCAGGCGACGGAATGCTCGACGGCAACCCTGCGACGCCGCCATGCATTGCGTAACACCGCTGCCAGCACGCCTAGCCCGGCGCCAGCGAGCAACCCGGCCGCCCAGGCGGTGATCGCATTCGGAAACGCCTGGCGATCGGGCACATACAGTGGCCACGCCAACGAGGTCTGATACGTGTAGCGGGTGGTAAGGCGGGCGATGAGATCGTCGCGCTCGGCTTTCAACGCGCGGATGGTGGTGTTGCTGTCGGTCAGCAATACACCGGCAACCACCTGCGCCGGCGTGGCCGCAGCACCGCCCTGCCCGGCCTGCACCTGCTGTTGCAGTTGCGCCCGGTTGACGAGCGCCGCACGCAGGTCTTCATTCAACCCTTGCAGACGCGTGCGTGCGAGCTCAAGCGCCACCGCATTGGTCTGGCCGTGCAGCGTCTGCAGCTCGGTCACGGTGGCCATCGCAAGGCGACGTGCCTGCGCGGACGATTCGGCACGAATGGTCACGCCGATCAGATTCGCGTACGGGTCCGGATCGGGCTTGAGGCTGCCACGATACAACTGCGCAGCGCGGCTGTTGAGCGGCAGGCCAGCCTTGCGCAGCACCGCATCCTGAAACAGCCGCGTCTTCATGCGATCGATCACGCGTTGGAACGGCTCGACCTTGGGGTCGCGCCCGGCCGGTGTGGGGCCGATTTCGCCGACCTGGATCCAGGCGGTCGCCTCCCACTGCGGTTTGGACAACCGGGTGAAGGCGAACGTCAGGCCAAGCACCACCACCAGCGCGGCCAGCGCCCAGCGCCATTCGCGGCGCAGGATGCGCCACAGGTCGATCAGATAGATATCGTCGTGTTGATTCATGGTGCACCGGCTCTGGAACGTGGTGAAAAAACGAAGTTGCCGCGCACTACGCAGCAGCGCTAGGTGCCGCATTGCGGCTGGGCAGCAACACGGTGCAGGCATGCAACACCAGGCACAGCGCGATGAAGCCGAAGTTGGTCCAGGTGAATGCCTGCGGCGCGAACGGCGACATCAGGCAGGCATAGGCGAGGCGCAGGAAGATCAGCACATGAAAGATCGACAGCGAGCTGCTGAGCAGGCGCACGCTCCACACCAGGCCCGCATACAACCCCATCAGTGCAATTACGGCGCCCGGCGCGCCCCAGGCCATCAGGAACGGGAAGAATTCCGTGCCCACATTGATATTGGGCGCATCCAGCGGAATGCTGGTGCCGGCGGTGGCGATCGAACCACTGAACGGCACCAGTTGATTGACCAGAAAACTGGCGTTGACGTAGCCTTTGGCCAGGATCGCGCCGAAGTTGTACGGCCCGGCGCTGATGTACAGCAGCAGCCACTGCACGCCCTGCGGCATCGCGCGATACAACGCACTGAACGGCAAGGCGACCGTGGCCAACGAACCGGAACGCAGTGCGCCCAGGATCGAAAACACTCCGCCCCCGGCCAGCACGAGCAGGCCAATGGTCTTCCACGGCAGGCGGCGCGCAGGATCGCGACGCAACAGCATCACCAGCACGAACGAAAACAGTCCGGCAAAGATGCGGTTGCGGTCGATCGCCACGATCGGGAATACGAACCCCAGCATCACCATCGCCGCACGCAGCCCGCGGTGGCGCATGCACAGCAGCGCGATCGGCGGCAGGATCCAGCACATGTTGGAGATGTGACGCACATGCGAGCGCAAGGGGCTCAAGGTGGCGTACGAGGACGGATCGCTGAACAACGGAATCGGAAACAACGTCACATCCACGATGCAGAACACCGTCACCACTGCCGCCAGCGTCATCACCACGAAGGCATCGCGCGTGCCGGCGTAGCGATAGTTGCGAAAGCGCTCCACGGCAGGCAGCTGCGTGCGAAGCAACGCATCCAGCACAAACGTTGCAGCGGCAGCGACCGCCAGCAACGCGATGCCGTCCAGATAGTCGCCGGGCAGCCTGTAGGTCAGCAGCGTCAGCGCGCAGCTGAGCAGCATCGGCAGTGCCAGATACGTCGCAGGCCGGCGCAACAGCGTGTTCATGCCGGCTCCACCGCGCTACGCGCATGCCTGGGCCGCCACCTGGCTTGCAACGACAACCAGGCATAGGCGAGCAGATGGCCGATCACCCTGTGCGGTCGTCGCTGCAGAAACGCCACCTTGGCCGCGATGTAACGCGATTGCGCCCGCAGCAAGGTGCGCTCGGGCTCATCGAACAACTCCGCACAACGCAACGACACCTGACGCGACTCGCTCAAGTTGGCAATCCGCGCACGTACGTTTGCGGTCTTGCTGAGGTTGTTGCCATGCAAACGGTACGCACAGACCGGCACGTCGACGAAACCAAGCGCGTTGCGCGCGGCCAGGCGCAGGAAAAAATCCCAGTCCTCGATCCGCAGCGATTCGTCCCACCCGGCGCGCGCATCGAAGGCACTGCGGCGCAGCAACGCCACCGCACCACTGACCGCCCACTGCTGGATCACCGCGCGGCGGATGCCCCGCTCTGAGCGGTACATGCCGGTATCCACCCGATGCAGGTCGCGCATGGCGCTGCCGTGCAGCAACTTTCCATGCTGATCGACCACGCAGGCGTCGCCGATCACCGCCAGTTTTTGCGGATGCGCACGCAAGTAACGCACCTGCGCATCCAACCCGCCGGCCAACAGATAATCGTCGCTCGCGCCCAGACGCAGGTAGTCGCCACGCGCACGCAGGGCCAGCTCGTTGAGCGTGGCCGCCACACCGCGATTGTCGCGTTGCACGAACTGCACCGGCAGCCGATGGCCATGGGTGGCAATCCACTGCGCGATCTTTTCGCCGGTGGCGTCGCTAGAGCCGTCGTCGATGATGACGATCTCCTTGCACGGGTACGGGTCTTCCAACACGCTATCCAGACAACGCTGCACGAAACGCGCGTGGTTATAGGCCGGAATCAGCACCGACACCAGCGGCCAGCTCGCTCGCCCGCTCGGTTGGGTTTGATCGCTCATGCGGCCTGCACCAGATAGCGACGCACCACCACGATATTGAACAGCAGATACACCACGTAGTTGGCGACAAAGGCATACATCGCCCCGATCAGCCCGAACTGCGCCGTGAACAGATACACCAGCGCCAGATAGCTGGCGGCGAACACGCATTCGGAAATCACGAACAACCGCGTCATCGCCTTGGCCAGCATCACGTACGACAGCACGAACGCGGCAATCTTGATCACATCGCCCAGCAACTGCGGACCATAAAGCGGTGCTGCTGCAGCGAATCGCGCATCGAACAGCAGCCAGGTGACCCAATCGCGGAGCATGTACACACCTAGCGCCATCGCGATCACCGCCGGCATCACATAACGATACGCGGCCCGCAGCTCGCGCCCGAGCGCCGCACGATCGTGCAGGGAGGCCAGCTTGGGCAGGTAATACACGTTGATGGCGGTGGTGAAGAACAGCAGATATGCATCCGACACCCGGCTGACGGCCTGCCAATAACCCACCTGCTGCCATCCGAACTGCAACGCCAGATGGTCGCGCACCAGAATGGCCACCAACTGCGGCACCAGCGTGGCGGTCAGCGTCATCACCGAGAACGCGGCCAGCTTGCGCGTCATCGGCGCATCGAAACGCAGGCGCAACATCTCGCGTTGGAAATACGGGCTGCGTCGCAGTGCCGGCACGCCGGCCAACAGCCACAGCACCTGGCCCAGCACCAGTGCCAGCAATGCGCCCTGCAGCTGCGCCAGGCTGGACAGCCACGCCACCAGCGCAACGCTCGACACCGCGCCGCTCACCTGCACAAATGCCAGACGGCGAACATCCATGAAACCGTTGATCACCGCCAGGATGTAATTGACCAAGGCAATGCCCAGCTGCGCGATCGCCAGCACGCAGATCAGCGGCCGATACGCTGCATCTCCGAACAGGCGCTCGGCGATAAAACCACTGAACAGCGCCGCCAACACCGCCATGACGCAAGCCGCGCAGAAGGCGTACCAGAGCGCCGCGCTGAGCAAGCGTGCCAGTACCGGTGCGTCGTTGCGATACTCGGCCACGTACTTGACGATGCCGGCGCTGATACCGCCGCCCGCCAACACCGCCAGCACCGACATCAGATTGAGAAACTGGCCCAAGCGGCCGACACCCTGCGGGCCGGCGTACACCGCCACCAACTTCACCACCACCAGCGCAGCCAGCAGCCTGGCCAGCGTCGCAACGCCGGTGTACGCGCTGCTGCGCATCAGATTCATGCAGGGCTGCCGAACGATTGGCATGCGGCAATCACGCGTTCCACCGACGCGTCATCTAAAGCGGGGCCCATCGGCAGACTCAGCACCTCACGATGCAGGCCCTCGCTCACCGGCAGGCAGGCATCGCCCAGCGTGGTGTAGGCAGGCTGCCGATGCGGCGGCACCGGGTAATGGATCTGGGTGTGGATACCCAGGCGCAGCAAATGCGCCTGCAAGGCATCGCGCTGCGGGCTGCGCACCACGAACAGATGCCAGACATGCTGTTCCTCGGCGACCACCGTAGGCAACGCGATCAACGGGTTATCGATGCCTTGCAGATAACGCTGCGCCACCGCGCGCCGACGCGCGATCTCATCCTCCAGATACCCCAGTTTGACCCGCAAGAACGCCGCCTGCATTTCATCCAGGCGCGAATTCACGCCCTGGCAGGTGTGGTGATATTTCACCTCCGAGCCGTAATTGCGCAGCGCGCGAATGCGCTCGGCCAGGCGTGGATCCGAGGTCACCACCGCACCACCATCGCCGAGTGCGCCCAGGTTCTTGGTCGGAAAAAAACTGAACGCCGCCGCATCGCCGAAGGCACCGGCACGCCGCCCGTGCGCGCGCGCGCCATGCGCTTGCGCGGCATCTTCGATCAGCAGCAGCCCGTAGCGATGGGCAAGCGTTTGCAATGCGGCCATGTCGGCCAGCTGCCCATACAGGTGCACCGCCATGATGGCGCGCGTGCGTGGGCCGATGGCCTTCTCCACACCGGCCGGGTCCATGTTGAAGGTCGCAGGATCCGGCTCCACCGGCACCAGCACCAACTGGTTCTGGCTGATCGCCAGAAAGCTCGCGATGAAGGTGTTGGCAGGCACGATAATCTCGTCGCCCTCGCGCAACACCCCCAGCTCGCGATAGCCACGCAGGATCAGCGACAACGCATCCAGCCCGTTGCCCACGCCCACCGCATGCGCGGCGCCGCAGTAGCTGGCGAATTCTTCTTCGAACGCGGCCAGCTCCTGCCCGAGCACATACCAGCCGGCATCGATCACCCGCGCGGCAGCAACTTTCAATTCATCCGCGTAGCGCGCATTGACTGCACGCAAATCCAGAAACGGCACATCCATTACAACGTCCACCGATAGAAATCCTGCACCACGGCACGCGCGCCGAAGCGTTCCTTTTGTTCGACCAAGCCATCGTTGAGCACCTGCCCGCCCTGCTCGGTGGAGATACCGAAGCTGAAGTAATGGCGCTGCGCATACACCTCAGTGATCAGCTCGGCCAGCAGCAGGCTCAGCGCATCCAGCTGGCGACCGCGTTCGGACACCGCCAGATACTGGGTGTGCACGCTGCGACCGAAATCCAACACCAGTGCGGCGGCCACCAGCTGCCCCTCAGCGCGCGCTTCGTGCAGCACGATCTGCTGCGGAAACCGGCTGTGCAGCAGCTGCAATTCGTCCAGCCGATGGGTCGGTGCCACGCCGTGCCGTTGCAACACCTGGGTCAGCAAGGCATGAAACGCCTCCAGCTGGGTGCCGGTCTGGATCTGCACCCCGGCCTTGCGCGCCTTGACCAGCGAACGCCGACGCTCGGCACTGAACGCGAATGGCTCGCGCAGCGCGATCACCGTCGACAGGTCGCGCCGGAACAGCTGCGCGCCCAACCGATGCAAGGCATACAGATCTTCCTCGGCCGGATACGCATGAAACACATGCGGCACCGGCTTGTACACGATCTGGCGCACAGCGCGCGCGCGATAGTGCCCAGCAATCTGCTCGAACACCTGCAATGTAGCGCCCGCACGCAGTGCCATCGACGACAACAAGCCCGCATAGGTCAACCCGGCATGGCTGCTGACGCAATCGCCGTGCACGCTTGCCGGAAACACCGCCACCACCTCGCCACCACGTTCGACCAGCAACGACGCATCCACGAAGCGGTCGGCGTGATAGTCCATGTAGCCGCGTCGATGCAACAAGTTGCCGTTGCGCGAGGACGCCACCAACGCGTCCCACGCAGGCGCATCGCTGACGGCATACGGCCTAACCGAAAACATGGCGCCCCTGCAGGTCCACCGGCAACGCGGCCTCGGCCAGACCGAAGCCGGCCTGCCCCATTGCGTTGCCGTTATAGAACATCAGGATGCGATCGTGCTGCTGGATCAACGCCGGGTAGCACAAGGTCTGCGCATCCCACCCGTGCTCGGAGAGCTGCAGCCCCAGCTGACTGTCGTCGCGCTCCCACTGCATACCATCGCCACTGAAGGCGATGCCCGGGAAGTAACCACCGTGCGTGTCGCCGCAGGTGAAATACATCAGATAGCGATCGCCCAGGCGATAGACGCGCGGGCGGCCGATGCGGTATTCGTCGTCGCGCGGACGCAGGCACACCACGTCGTCGCTGGGGATGTGGCGCAGATCGTCGGTCTCTGCGTAACGGATGTGATACCGCGGATACGGCTGGCCGCCGATGGTTTCCCAATCGTCGCCCACCGCGTACCACAATCGCCAACGGCCATCTTCATAGCGGGCCGAATGCACCGCAGCAATCGTGCTGCGACCAGGGGCACGATCCAGCAGTGGCGTGTCTTGTCGGCGCTGAAAGCTCGCTCCACCATCGCCGGAGACCGCAAGCCCGGTGAAAGCCAGGAACTTGGCCTTGGCCACACGCTGGAAGCCGACATAGAACATATACAGGCCATCCGGCCCGGCCACGACATCGCCCAGAATCATGCCGTTATCGTCGAAGCAGCCATCGCGGCCGATATCCAGCACCGGCTGTTTGCTGACGCCGACAATCTGGGTCGGCGCATCGGCGCGCACGTCCACATAGCCGATCCGGCTCACACCCTGCGCATCGCGAAAACCTGCATAGACGCGTAGCACCTGCGCAGACAACCGATACGGTGTCGGCGTCAGCGCGGCATGCTGCATCCAGCCGCCCACACCATCGCGCGCGACATCGAACACCAGGCCCCGCTTGGTCCAGGCAAACATGCGTCAGAGCTCCACGTCGAAGCTGGACCTGCCGGCCACCGCACGCGCCGGCGAGCCCACATACACGCGCTCGGCCTCGGTATGCCTGGTGACCAGCGCGCCGGCACCGATGATGTTGTCTGCGGCAATCCGCACCTTGTCGCTGAGCGTGGCATTGACGCCGATGAAGCTGCCGCGCCCGATCTCGCAATAGCCGGAAATCACCGCATGCGAGGCGATGAACACATTGTCCTGCACAACCGTGCGGTGGCCGATATGGTTGCCGCTCCACAGCACGCAGTTGTCGCCGATGCGGGTGAACGGCTGGATGACGTTGCCTTCGAAGATGAAGCAGTTGGCGCCGATCTGCGCATTGCGCCAGACAAACGCGCGCGAGCTGACATAGCTGGCGCAGCGGTAGCCGCGACGCACCATGTCTTCGAAGAAGCGTGTGCGCAGGCGGTTGAGCTGCGTGGCCGGAATCGCCACGAAAACCTCGTACTGCTCGGGCGGATAGCGCTGTTCGAGTTCTTCGAATGCCACCACCGGCAGCTCGGCCAGCATGGGCCGCAGCAGGAAGTCGCGCTCCACACTGAAGGCGACCACGGTGTAATCGCTGTCGTGCTGGAAATACTCGCAGGCGATCTGCGCAAACTCGCCGTCTCCGATGATCACCAATGGCTTGTGCACGCTCATGCTTCCAGCCTGCGTGCGTCCAGGCGATGTTCGCCGCGCACTTCGCTCAGGAATTCGTCGTAATCCAGAATGTAATCGGCCGGGTCGTAGAACTGGTCGGCCAGTACCATCAACACGCAATCGGGGCTGAAGCGATACAGATCGCGCCACACCATGCGCCCGAGCAGCAGGCCCTGCGAGGGGTCGTCCAGCACCACTTCTTCCTGGCCGTTGCCATCGCCCCTGTCCAGCAGAATCGTCACCGAGCCATGCAAGGCGACGGCGAGTTGATTGAGCCGGCGGTGCGCATGCTGGCCGCGGTGCACGCCGTCGCGGGTGCCGAACAGGTAATACACACGACGTATCTCGAACGGGACGTTGCGCTGCTGCTCCAACGAGATGAGCAGACCGCGATCGTCACCGTGGGTGTGCAACTGGATGCGTTCGATGGCCATGATTCGGGGGCGTAACCGCTGACTGCACGTAGTGCGACATGCCTGAGTGCACCGGGATGCGCCAAAGGTTGCACCACGTCACGGCACTGCGAATCCATGTGCGCGCAAGCGCAGTTGCAGACGCAGCAGACGTGGATATGCACGGAATGCCGCGCAATGCCCACAGGGCGATGCAACCTTTTGCCGGCATCGCCGCACATATCGGTGCACGTTCACCTGGCCGCAGATCGGCCGGCGTGGGGAGCTAGGCCTGGCAGCGCACGACGCACTGCCGGAACCAACGACCAGCACCGGAGCACACCGACCAAATGCGTTCATCCCCCCAGGCGCCCGACACCGCCGCCACCGACCGCGCCACTACCTTGCCGCAACAGGCGCCGCCGGTTGCGCAGATCATTCCACTCCCCAAATCGATGCGCGTACTGCACTGGCTCACGGTGCTGTGCCTGGCCATGGCCGCCACCCTGATTTTGCTGCGCGCCGAACTGGAAGGACGCGCATTGCGTCAATGGCTGATGGAAGGCCACCGCCACTTCGGTTTGATGGTGCTCTTTCTCTTCGTCCTGCGCGTGGGCTTGCGCATCCGCCTGCGCAAGCTGCCGCCCGGCCCGCCGTCGCCGCTGATCATGCGGCTGGCTGCGGGCGCCACCCATGTCGCGTTGTACGGCCTGATGGTCGCGTTGCCGCTGATCGGCTGGTCGTTGAGCAACGCCTACGCCAAACCGGTCTACCTGTTCGGAGTGACGCTACCGAATCTGGTCGCGCCGGACGAAGACCTGGCCGACACCCTGAGCACCTGGCACTTGAATGCCGCCTGGGTCTTGCTGGCTTTGGTGATCCTGCATATCGGCGCCGCACTCTGGCATCACCTGGTGCTGCGCGATGGCGTACTGCATCGCGTGCTGCCGAAAAAAGTCCGATGAATTCCCCCGAGTTGCCAGCCCTCCCCCGCTTCCGCAGCGCCGAACCCCGCACCGTCGAACAAGGACTTTCCATGCCTACTCCCCAGCCCGCCCCGCGTCGCGTTGCCGCCACGCGCACCGCCTCCCTGACGTCCTTGTTGTGCGTGTCCGGCCCGTTGTTGCTGCTGGCCAGCACCCAGGCGCAGGCGATTCCCTCGTTCGCACGCCAGACCGGTTCGTCGTGCGCGGACTGCCACGTCGGCTCCTATGGCCCCTCGCTCACGCCGTATGGCATGCGTTTCAAGCTCGGCGGCTTCACCGATACCGATGGCAACGGCACCAAGATTCCGGTCTCCGGCCAGGTCACCTGGACGCGGAGCAATCCCGCCCGCGGCGACAGCAGCGCACGCATCAACCAAGCCGATCTGTATCTGGCCGGCCGGGTCAACGACCACATCGGCGGTTACTCCAAGATCCGCTCCAACAACGGCGGCAACGACACCTTCAACACCCAGTTGGACGATGTGGATCTGCGCTTTGTCAGCAAACCGTTCCAGCTAGCCGGCAAGGACGCCATGGTCGGCGTCAGCGTCAACAACAACCCCGGCGTGTCCGATCCGATCCAGGTGCTGCCCAATGCATCGACCCTGAGCCCGGTCTCCAATGCAGGTTCGGCCAGCATGCTGAGTTCGTCGGCGCTCTCCAACCGCGTGATCGGCGCCAGTGTGTACGGCTTGTTCGACCGCAATTGGTACGGCGAAGTCGGCAGCTACAGCGCATTGTCCGCCGATGCGCAGGACCACCTGGGCTGGAACCCCAACAACGACCCGGGCAAGCTCAGCGACACCGGCTATGCGCGCTTTGCCTATATGAAGGACATGAAGCGGCAGTTCTTCTCGGCCGGCCTGACCGCGATGACCACCCGTCGCCAACGCCTGCGCACCGGCGGTCCCACCGATGACTTCACCGACCTGGGTTACGACCTGACCTATCAGTTCCTCGGCACCCGCGAGCACGTGCTGTCGCTGGCCTACGTCAACATCTACGAGCGCCGCAAATACGGCAGCCCGCTGCAGCCGACCGACCCGAGCATGTCTCCGCGCGACCGCGGCAGCGTGCGCGACCAGAACATCAGCATGAACTACGCGTTCAAGCAGACCTATGGCGTGCTCGCCGCGCATCTGATCAACAGCGGCTCGTTCGATGTGGCGCGTTATCAGCCCTACGGCATCCCCGACACCACCGCCAATCTGATCCTGCTGTACTGGACCCCGTTCGGCAAGGAAGGCACCTACACCACCAACGCCAATGTGCGTTTCGCGGCTACCTGGTTCCGCTTCGACAAGTTCAACGGCAGCACCACCAACGTGTTCGGTGGCGGCAATCCGATCACCAACCCGCGCGATCTCGACACTTTCTCGCTGTCGGTCAATGTCTCGTTCTGATTCCCCCGCACGCGTAAGGACCCCCATGAAGTCACTCCACAAAACCTTGTTGTGCGTTCCGCTGGCCGGCCTGCTGTTGGCCAGCGCGGCGTTTACCCCATCCGCGCGTGCGGCCGACGGCAAGGGCGTATTCGTGACCGAATGCGCCGAGTGCCACAGCGCCGCCCAGGGCAAGAACAAGAAAGGCCCGTCCATGTTCGGCGTGGCCGGGCGCCCGGCGGCCAGCCTGCCGGACTACAGCAACTATTCCGATGCGCTCAAGGGCAGCAAGTGGCAGTGGACGCCGGCACAGCTCAAGACCTATCTGTCGCAATCCTCGTCCAAGGCCTTGCCGGGCACCAAGATGAAGTACGAAGGCCTGGAAGATCAGAAAGAGCTAGACGCACTGATCGCCTACCTCAACACCCTGCACTGACCGTTGCTTGACCGGACGGCAGTCACCCCTGCCGGCCGGCAACCGGGGCGCGCTGCGCTTCGGGCGTCGCGCCGGTCGCGTTGCCGGTCGCGTTGCCGGCCGCGATTCCTTCGCGTATATGAACGGAACCGTCGTGCCCGCGGCGGTCTGCCCGACGCAATCAGGCACTATTGCGCCCCGCTCACCGTAGACGCTCATCCGTTGCCCCCTGTCTCGCCTGCCAGGTCGTCCCCCTCTCGAACGCGACGCCGTTGCGCCTGCGGCGGGCAGCCGTGGGACAGGCCACGCCTGAACATGCGGCGGCGGCACTGCACAACGGCCAGCGCCAACCCGCGTTGCCTGTGCCCGCACATGCGCAGGCGCAACTCCCCGTTGCGCCACTGTCTGCTGCTGGCCCTGGTCATCAGCCCCGGCGCCATGGCCGCCAATGTCGGCGGCGCGGTGGCGCTGACCTCGCAGCTGATCGACCGTGGCATCTCGATCGCGCCCAACAAAGCCACGCTGCAAGCGGCTGGCTACTGGCTGCCCTCGCCCGGCTGGTCGGTTTCCACCTCGGTCGCGCTGCAATCGCCCTCGCTGAGCAAGCCGGTGGCAGTCACCGCCCAGGCCGCACGCGCCTGGATGCTGGACGACCGCTGGCAGATGCAGGCCAGCCTGCTGTATTACGGCTACCCGACCAATCAGGCCACACGCACCTTCGACCGCCAGGAAGCCAGCCTGGCCTGGTCCTACCGCGACGTACTGAGCTTTTCGCTATCGGCGTTCAACTTCCCCCGCGCCGACCAGTCGCCGTGGAATCTGGCCATCGACGTCACTGCCAATATCCCGCTGCGCAACGATTTGGCCCTGTCGATCGGCGCCGGTTCGTCGCGTTTCCCGGCGATGGCCTACGGCGCCGCCGCCTCCGGCCGCTATCAGTACGGGCAATTGGGCCTGAAGTGGAGCCGGGCACGATGGACGCTGAAACTGGACCGCATCGTCACCAGCAGCAACACCCCGCGCCTGCAGGGCGGCCCGGGCGAAACGCCCTGGCTGGGCACGATTTCCACCACGTTCTGATCCAGCTGCAACCTTTTGCCCCCGTGCGGGCACTGACCTACGTCTTCTGCCGTGCCTGCCTCGATGAATAATTCCGACACCCTGGGTGATGCCACCGACCGCATGCTGCTGCGGCGCATGGCTGCGGGCGATCGTGCCGCCCTGGCGACCATGTACACCAGCTACCACGGCCGGCTGTGCCGGTTCCTGTCGCGGCTGACCCGCCGCCCGGACATCATCGAAGAAGCCATCAACGACTGCTTCTGGATCGCCTGGCAGAAAGCCGGCGACTTCCGCGGCGATTCGCAGGTGTCGACCTGGATCATGGGCATCGCCTATCGCTGCGGGCTCAAATGCCTGCGCCAGCATGACGGCGAAGCCATCGACGACACCGCCGTGGTGGAAGACCACGCCCCCAGCGCAGACGACAACGACGACCGCGAGCTGCGTGACTGGCTCGACAAGGGCATGCAACGGCTCTCGCCGGACCAGCGGATGGTGATCGAACTGGTCTACGGCGTCGGCCACAAGCTCGAAGAAGTCGCCGACATCATGCAGTGCCCGGTCGGCACCATCAAAGCCCGGCTGTTCCATGCGCGGGTCAAATTACGCAATGTGCTGCCCGGCCTTGCCGGCGGCGCCCCCTACACGGAGACCATGCAATGAAGACGTTTTTCATCGCGCCTGGCAAGGAATGCTCGCACGCCTGGGAACTGATGCCCGCCGTCTTGCTGGACAGTGCCACCGAGGAAGAGAACACCTGGCTGATCGCGCACGTGGCCAAATGTGCCTCGTGCAGCGCCGAATTCGCCCAGCAGAATCGCCTGCGGCAAGCGCTTGCGCTGCCGTCGGCGGTCAAGCTGGACGCCAACGCCGGCCTGCTGCGCCTGCTCGGCCGCCTGGATGCGCCGGAACAGCACACCGCGCCGGCGGCACCGGTGCCGGCAGCACGCCGCTCCGGCAACTGGACCGTACGCGCCCTGGCCGCCGCAGCCCTGGTGCAGGCTATCGGCCTGGGCGTCATGGGCGTCAAACTGGCTGCACCTGCGCCCTCGCACGACTACCGCACGCTGAGCAGCGCCACCGCCCTCCCGGTACCGCAAGGTGCCATCCGCGTGGTGCCCGACGCCAGGATGACGGTGGCCGATTGGGATAGCCTGCTGCATGCGCAGCAGTTGCAGGTGGTCGGCGGCCCCAATGAAATGGGCGCCTACACCGTGGTGCCGGTCGCTTCGCAGCCCCTGGCCCAGCCGCAGCAGACCGTGCAGCAGCTGCGTGCGAACCCGCGTATCCGCCTGGCCGAGATCGTGTCGGCACCATGAGCCGCTTCTACGTTATCGGCTTGATCGCCGGCTTCATCGGCCTGGGCAGCTGCACCTGCGTGCATGCCCAGAACACGCCACAGCATGCTGCGCAAGCTGTCGGCACCAGCGCCAAGCCGCCGCAGGCCGATGCGCATACGCCCGATAGCAGCCGCGACATCCTGCTGGCGGTGGCCAACCCGCTCACCGCGCCGCCGGCACGCGCCGGCTCCAGCCTGATCGGCTACGCCTCCAGCTATTACGGCGCCGGCCAGAAGGCCGCCGTGCGCATGGAAGCCATCAAGCAGCGCTACAAGCTGCGCGAAGTCTCCGGCTGGCCAATCACTTCGCTGGGCCTGTATTGCGCCGTGCTGCAGCCGCCGGCTGGCGTATCGCGCGACGAGCTGGTCAGCGCGCTGGCCGACGACGAGGGCGTGGAGCTGGTGCAGCCGGTGCAGGATTTCTCGGTGTTCTCCGCCGATGCATCGGAAAAGACCACGGCGCTGTCCGGCTACAACGACCCGTACGTGGACATGCAACGCGGCTTCATCGCCACCGATGCGGCCAGCGCGCAGACCGTCACCCAGGGCCGCGGCGTGGTGGTGGCGGTGGTCGACACCGGCGTGGACACCGCTCACCCCGATCTGAAGTCGCGCATCCGCGACGTGCACGACCTGGTCGACGACACCGCGCTCGCCACCAGCAGCGATTCGCACGGCACCGAAGTGGCCGGCATCATTGCTGCCGGCAGCAACAACCATCAAGGCATTGTCGGCATGGCGCCCAAGGCCATGCTGAGCATCTACAAGGCGTGCTGGTATGCACCGACCGTCGGTGCCACCGCACGCTGCAACACCTTCACCCTGGCCAAGGCGCTGGCGGCGATCAACAACAGCTCCGCGCGCGTGATCAATCTGAGCCTGGGCGGCCCGGCCGACCCGCTGCTGAGCAAGATGCTGCTGCACCTGGTGCAACAGGGCCGCATCGTGGTGGCCGCGATGCCGCCGAACGGGCGCATGGATGGCTTTCCCAACGATGTGCCCGGCGTGCTGGTGGTGCGCAGCAGCAGCGCCACGGCCGCGATGCCCGGCGTGCTGAGCGCGCCCGGCAAGGACATCCTCACCACCCAGCCGAACGGCCGCTACGACTTCACCTCCGGCTCGTCGATGGCCACCGCGCATGTCAGCGGCATGGCCGCGTTGCTGTTGTCGATGTCGCCGTCGATGGACGCGACCGGCTTGCGCGAACTGATGCAACGCACCAGCAAGATGTCCGACGGCCAGCTGCAGGTCAACGCCGGCGCTGCGGTCGACGCGCTGGCTTCGCACGCCAAACATTCCAACTGACGACACCGGCATGGCCAAGTGGATTCCCTTGTGGCTGCATCAACTCAGCTCGCCGCCCACGTTCTACCGCGTCGCCGGCATCGTGCGTCCGTGGGCGCTGGCGCTGGCGCTGCTGCTCGGCGCGGTGGCCGCTTACGGCGGGCTGGTATTGGCGCCACCGGATTACCAGCAGCACGACGCCTACCGCATCATCTTCATCCATGTACCCAGCGCCTGGATGAGTCTTTTCATCTACGCGGCAATGGGCGTGTTCGCGTTCATTGCGCTGGTGTGGCGGATCAAGCTGGCCGAAGTGGTGACCATGGCCTCGGCGCCGATCGGCGCGGCCTTTACCTTCATCACCTTGTGCACCGGCTCGCTGTGGGGCAAGCCGATGTGGGGCACCTGGTGGACCTGGGATGCACGGCTCACCTCGGAGTTGCTGCTGCTGTTCTTGTATCTGGGTGTGCTCGGCCTGTATCACGCAGTGGAAGATCGCCGCCAGGCGATGCGTGCGGCCGGCCTGCTTGCGCTGGTCGGCCTGGTGAATCTGCCGATCGTGCATTACTCGGTGGTGTGGTGGAACACGCTGCATCAAGGCTCCACCGTGCGCCTGCTCGGCCCCTCCAAGATGGGCGCCGACATGCTGTGGCCGCTGCTGACGATGCTGCTAGCCACCAAGTTTTATTACCTGGCCAGTCTGTTCGGCCGCGTGCGTGTGGACCTGCTCGCACTGGAAAGCGGCAAGGACTGGGCACGCCGCATCGTGTTGACGGAGCGCACCGCATGAACACCTTTCTGGCGATGGGCGGTTACGGCCACTACGTGTGGACCGCATACACGTTGTTCGTGCTGGTGTTGCTGGCCGATCTGGCAGCGCCGTGGTTACGTCGACGCCGCCTGCCACGCGAATTGCGTGGCCAGCTGCAACGACAAACGCCGCGACGTGCACGCGATCAGCCAGTTCCCACGCTGGAGCGGGAAGCGCCATGAATGCAACACGCAAGCAACGTCTTTGGCTGGTGATCGGCGTCATCGCCGCTGCCGCACTGGCAGTGACGCTGATCGTGCTCGCGCTGCAGCGGAACATGAGCTATCTGTTCACGCCCAGCCAGGTGCACGCCGGCGAGGCGGCCAGTTATCAGCAATTTCGCCTCGGCGGCATGGTCAAGGCCGGCTCGATCCAGCGTGCAACCGATAGCCTGAAAGTCAATTTCACCGTGATCGACAAGCACGCCGCAACGCAGGTCGAATACACCGGCATCCTTCCGGATCTGTTTCGCGACAACCAATCGGTGATCGCCAACGGACGCATGCAGAGCGGGCGCTTTGTCGCCAACGAAGTGCTGGCCAAGCACGACGAAACCTATATGCCCAAGGAACTCAAGGACGCGATGGCCGAAGGCCATGTCGGCAAGCCGATTCCTGCCGCCGCGCTGCCACTGTCTGCGCCGCGTTGATGCCGCGCGCACCGCGTTCCACCACGTCCATGATCTTCCTTGGTTGCACGATGCGATTTGCCCATGACGCCTGAACTCGGCCAGATCGCACTGATCCTGGCGCTGCTGTTGTCGCTTGCCCAGGGCGTCTTGCCGCTGATCGGTGCCTGGCGTGGCAACTCCGCCTTGATGGGCATTGCACGGCCGGCAGCGGTAGGCCAGGCAGTGTTCGTGTGGATGGCGTTCGGCCTGCTTGCCTGGTCGCTGCTGTCGCTGGATTTTTCGGTGGCCTATGTCGCTGCCAACGCCAATATTGCCCTGCCCTGGTACTACCGCTTTGCCGCGGTATGGGGCGCGCATGAAGGCTCGTTGCTGCTGTGGATCGCCATCCTTGCGACATGGACGGTGTTGCTGGCCGCCTTCAGCCGGCATCTGCCGCAGCATTTCGCCGCCCGCGTGCTGGCGGTGCTGGGGCTGGTATCGGTGGGTTTTCTCGCCTTCATCCTGCTGACCTCCAATCCGTTCGGGCGGCTGTCGCCGATTCCCCTGGATGGCAACGAGCTCAATCCGGTGCTGCAGGACCCGGGCATGACCTTCCACCCGCCGGTGCTGTACACCGGCTATGTCGGTTTCTCGGTGGCGTTCGCGTTTGCGGTGGCGGCCTTGCTGGGCGGCGAACTGGAACAGGCCTGGGTGCGCTGGGCGCGGCCGTGGACCAACGTGGCCTGGGCCTGCCTCACCGCCGGCATCGTCGCCGGTAGCTGGTGGGCGTACGCGGAACTGGGCTGGGGTGGCTGGTGGTTCTGGGACCCGGTGGAAAACGCCAGTTTCATGCCGTGGCTGGTCGGCACGGCGTTGATCCACACCCAGGCGGTCACCGAAAAACGCGGCAGCCTGCGTGCGTGGACGATTCTGCTGTCGATCCTGGCGTTCTCGCTGTCGTTGCTGGGCACCTTCCTGGTGCGCTCGGGCGTGCTCACCTCGGTGCATGCGTTCGCCGCCGACCCGCGCCGCGGCCTGTACATCCTGATTTTCCTGGTGGCTGTGGTCGGCGGCTCGCTGCTGCTGTATGCCTTGCGCGCGCCGAAGATCGCCAGCGGCAAACCGTTTGCCGCCGCATCGCGCGAGACGGCGATCCTGATCGGCAATCTGCTGCTTACCGTGGCCGCCGCGATGGTGTTGCTGGGCACCTTGTTCCCGCTGATCGCCGACGCGTTTGGCCTGGGCAAGGTCTCGGTCGGCCCGCCCTACTTCGGCTTGCTGTTTCCGTTGCTGATGCTGCCGGTGGTGCTGTTGCTGCCGTTCGGCCCGTACCTGCGCTGGGGCAAGGCCGAGGCGGCGCCGTTGAAGGCACTCGGCACGCGCGCCGGCGTCGCCGCGATTGCGTGTGCGTTGGTCGGCAGCCTCTTCGCTGATGGCCAGATCAAGGCGATTGCCGGCATCGGCGTTGCTGCGTGGATGGCCGCCGGCACCGCGCTGTACATGCACAAGCGCTGGCGCGAAATGCCGCGCGGCCGGCGCTTTCCGGCCGAAATGGCCGGCATGTTGCTCGCGCATGCGGGCGTGGCGGTATTCGTTGCCGGCGTGCTGGTGTCCGAAAGCCTGTCGGTCGAACGCGACGTGCGGCTGGCGCCGGGCGAAAGCGCCCAGATCGCCGGCTACGCGTTCCGCTTCGACGGGGTGCAACTGATCGATGGGCCGAACTGGAAGGCCGAACAAGGCAGCGTGCAGGTCAGTCGCGATGGCGAGGTGATCGCGCGGCTGCATCCGCAAAAACGCCTGTACAGCAGCGAGCGCATTCAGACCGAATCGGCGATCGACCCCGGCATCACCCGCGATCTGTACGTCGCACTAGGCGAGCCGCTGGACGATCAACATATCGAATATGACTGGACGCTGCGGCTGTACTACAAACCCTTCATCCGCTGGATCTGGGCCGGCGGCCTGCTGATGATGCTGGGCGGTTTTGTCAGCGCCTGCGCGCGCCGTTTTCGTGCGCCTGCCGTCGCCGGCAAGGCGGCCACCTCGCCGGCACACGATGCCATCGTCACTGCGCAGGAATCGCCCGCATGAACCGTCTGCTGCCCTTGCTGGGTTTCCTGTTGCTGGCGGCGCTGTTCGGCTTCGGCATCTACTGGACGATGCAACACAACCCGCGCGATGTGCCCTCACCGTTGATCGGCAAACAAGCGCCAGCGTTCTCGCTGCCAAGGCTGGATCAACCCGAACAACAGGTCAGCCGCGACCAGCTGCTGGGCAAGCCGTATGTGCTCAACGTGTTCGGCAGCTGGTGCGCCGAATGCGTGCACGAACATCCGGTATTGATGGCGCAGGCCACCCGGCTCGGCGTGCCGCTGATCGGCTACAACTACAAGGACGCGCCCGCCGATGCCACCGCCTGGCTTGCGCAGTACGGCAACCCGTATGCGCTGGTGATCGCCGATGAAGCCGGTCAGACCGCGATCGATTTCGGCGTTTACGGCGCGCCGGAAACGTTTCTGATCGATGCGCAAGGCATGATCCGCTACAAGCACATCGGCGTGCTGACGCCCGATGTCATCAACGACACACTGCTGCCAGCCATCGCCGCGCTGCCCAAGGGCGCGCAGTGATGCCGGCTCGCCCCTGGTGGCGCTGGCACTGGCGCATGCAAGGCAAGCAGCTGCGCTTGCTGCTGGTGCTGCTGCTTGGCGTGCTGCTTGCACCACCGCTGGCGGCGCAGGCAGTGGACCCGCTGCCATTCAAGAACCGCAGCGAGGAAGCGCGTTACCAGCGTCTGACCGCACAACTGCGCTGCCTGGTGTGCCAGAACGAGAACCTGGCCGACTCCAACGCCGCGCTCGCACGCGATCTGCGCCATCAGGTGTTCGCGCAGATCCAGGCCGGCCACAGCGATGCGCAGATCAAGCAGTACATGGTCGAGCGCTACTCGGATTTCGTGCTGTACGACCCGCCGGTCAAACGCGGCACCTGGCTGCTGTGGTTCGGCCCGCTGTTGATGCTGGGTGCCGGTGCAGGCATGGTGATCCACACCGTGCGCAAACGTGCGCGTGCCGGCACACCGGTGGCGCCGCAAGCCGAGGAAGAGTGGTGATGAGCGGTTTCTATTTCATAAGCGCAGCGCTGGTGGTGGTCGCACTGCTGTTGTTACTGGTACCGCTGCTGCGCCGGCCAACACGCAATCGCGCACGCTATGCATTGCCGATCGTGCTGGTGCTGGGCTTGCCGATCGCCACCGCCGGCCTGTATCGCCTGGTCGGCACGCCCGACGCCATCGCAACGCGCGTGTACGCTGCGCCAGCGCAGCAGACAGACCAGACAACGCCTCAGGCGCCTGCTGCCGGCAGCACGCAAGCACAAACACCAGCCATCAGTCCGGCTGAAGAAGCACAACTGCAGGCGCTGGACGCCTGGATGCAACAGGCCAGGGCGCACGAGCAGGAAAACCGTTCGGCCGAGGCGCGCGATGCCTATGCGAAAGCACTCAAGCTCGCCCCCGACAACAGCGCCGCCATCGTCGGCTGGATCGCGGCAGACATGGGTACGCGCAGCGATTTCGCCATCGACGCCGCATCGCGCACGCGCCTGCAACAGGTGATCGCACGCGAGCCGGATCATCAACGCGCCCTGTGGTTGCTCGGCATCAGCGACTTCCAGCAGCAGAACTACAGCGCCGCCACCGAACACTGGCGCCATTTGCATGACTTGCTGGACACCGGCTCGGCGATGCAGAAAGCGGTCGCGGAAAAAATCGCCGTGGCCGAATCGTTGGCGAGTGCGCGGCAGGCCAAACGCGCTGCTCGCTAGTAACGGCTGACAAAACCCATTTCGCGGCCATCAGGCGGGCGCTGCTGCGCTCAGTGCGCGTATACCACGCGTAGATATCGCTACTCAGTGCGCCATCCACACCTGGCTGCCCATTGCTCGTGCCGTTCTCCAGGCATTTCGAGATCGTGAGATCTTGGTTGTCTTGAAAGATTGGACGCGATGAGTGCGTAGATTGCAGAGCGGATGATCTGTGACTTGGCTGCAGGTCCTTGCCCGCCCACCATCGCGGGACACGCCGCAAGTACGTCCACGTAGGCTCTTACGCGGCACCCATGCCGCGTAAGGTCCCGCGACAGTGGGCGGGCAAGGACCAGTCGAGATGGTCGGTATGCTTAGCTCTTCTCAAAGCGACCAGCAAACTGTCTGGTGCGGTGTCCTCACCGCTTGCGGGACCGTGTGGCGGCATGGATGCCGCCACCGAGCCTACATGGACGTACTTGCGGCGTGTCCCGCGAGCGGTGAGGACACCGCGCCCTCGACTAACTCACTGGCTGCGGCCGTCCGCTTGAGGGCGAACGCCTCACTTACGAAATCAGCAGTTCGAGATCTTCCACAGCGCGATGGGAGTCCGCTTGCGATTTGCCATGTCGGCAACTCTTACCATCGATACAGCATGCAAGAGGTTTTGCTAGCCGCTCTGAAGCAATGGGGAATGCACAACCGAGTGCACGTGGGTCAAACGCGCTCCGCACTCAGGCCGAAGGCCCCAGCACTTCGTGCAACTTGCCGCTGAATTCGCCCAGCGTAAAAGGCTTGGCGATCATGCTCATGCCTTCGCCCAGAAATTCGCCACGATCGCGCGCGGTTTCCGCATAGCCGGTCATGAAGATCACCGGCAGATCGCGGCGTGACTGACGCGCGATTTCCGCCAGCTGGCGCCCGTTGAGCCCGGGCAAGCCGACATCGGTCACCAGCAGATCGATCCGCCGTTGCGAGGCCAGAATCGGCAGTGCGGCATCCGCATCGGCGACCACATCGGCCTCGTAGCCCAATTCCTTGAGCAGCTCGGTGACCAGCAAGCGCACCTGTTCGTCGTCTTCCACCACCAGCACCTGCTGGCCTCTCCCGGTGACCACCGCACCGGCCTGCGGCAGCGGCTGGGCTGGCTGCAGATGCACGCCCGCCGGCAGATAGAGACTGACGGTGGTGCCCACGCCCATCGTCGACTCCACCCACACCTGCCCGTTGGACTGCTGCATGAAGCCGTAGATCATCGACATGCCTAGGCCGGTGCCCTGCCCGATCGGCTTGGTGGTGTAGAACGGCTCGAACACGCGTTCCAGCACATCCATCGGCATGCCGGTACCGCTGTCGGTGACCGACACCACCGCATAATTGCCGGGCGCCAGCGTCACGCCACGGCCAAGCTCGAGCGGCTGCGCATCGACCAGCAGATGACGCGTGGCGATCCGTAATTGACCACCACCGGGCATGGCATCGCGTGCGTTGATCGCCAGATTGAGCAGTGCGCTCTCCAACTGGTTTTCGTCGACATATGCCTGCGGCATCTCGGCGTGCAGGTCGGTTTCCAGCCGCACCGATTCGCCCAGCGTGCGCGCCAGCAATTCCTGCAGCGACACCACCAGATCGTTCAGATGCAGATGGCGCGCTTCCAGCGATTGCCGGCGCGAAAACGCCAACAACCGCTGCGTCAGCGCGGCGGCCCGCAATGCCGAGGCCGAGGCCACATCCAGAAAGCGGCCCAGTCCTTCGGTGCGGCCTTGATCGATGCGCAGGCGCGCCAGATCCAGCGCGGACAAAATACCGGTGAGCATGTTGTTGAAGTCGTGCGCGATACCGCCGGTCAGCTGGCCCACCGCCTCCATCTTCTGCGCCTGACGCAACGCCGCTTCGCTGGATTCGCGCGCCTGCATCTGCTGCTGCAATTCGGCGGTGCGCTCGGCGACCTTGACCTCAAGCAGATTGGCCTGCTGCTGGATCGATTCCAACGCCAGCGTGCGTGCGGTGATGTCGGTGGCGAACACATGAAAGCCATCCACCACGCCATCTGCATCCAGGCGCGGCATATAGCGGATCTCCGCATCGCGGCGGCGCCCATCGGCGTATGGCCAGCTTGCTTCCACCGTTAACGTCTGACCGGCCAATGCGGCTTCGATCCAGGCGCGACGCTCCTCCACCACCGCAGGTCCGACCACATCCACCAACGGCCGCCCGATCACATCGGCAGGCGGAATGCCGATCCAGTCTTCGTAGGAGCGATTGGCAAAGCGATAGATCAGGTTCTTGTCGATGAAGGCGATCAGCACCGGCAGGGCATCGGTGACGCGACGCAGTTCGGCTTCGCTCGACGCCAGCGCCGCCTTGCTTTCGGCCAGCTGTGCCATCTGGTCGCGGATGACGAACTGCTTCTGCCGCGAGCGCAACGCAGTGGAAATGGCGCTCAGCAACGATGCCGAACTCAGCGGCCGTTCCAGTTCGATGACGTTGGTCAGCTCGGCCGGCAGCGTGGCCTGACGCCCGTTGTGGGTACCGCGCGGGGCGCGCAGCAGCACGAACGGAATGTCCGACCACGCGGCCTGGCCTCGCAGGATGTGCGACAACTGCTGCAGATCGCCGCCGATCACCTCTTCGGTCAAGACGACCACGCCCGACGCATCGAGCAGTTCGTCCGCCAGCGCAGCCAGCGAACCATAGACCCGACGCGTCAGCCCGCGCTGGCCGACGATGCCGGCAATGCTCTCTGCGTCGCGCCCGAACGGCGCAATGATGTGGACGATAGACCCGTCCGGGTCACGGGTAGTCAAGTGGACGATCCAGCAACGGCGTAGCGTCTCCAACGAACTGCGGCGTGCCGGTCAGCACACCGTGGAATTTCTCCAGCGGCTCGCTCAACTCGATCCCGCCGCCACCGATGCGCAACTCGCGGATCGAATCCTCGTGCGCGCCGCTGCGATTCTTGATCACCGACAAGGCCTTGCGAATGCGTCCTTGCGCTTCGAAAAAACGGAACAGGATGACGGTGTCGGCCATATAAGAAACATTGAGGTTGCCGGTCGACATCGTGCCCACCAGACCATGCTGCGGGTTGATCAGGAACGTGGTGACGCCGCACTGGTTGAGATACGACAGCAACTCGTGCATCTGCAGCATCAGCTGCTTTTCCTGCGGCATCGAGGTCAGATAGCCGTTGAGGCTGTCGATCACCAGCACCCGGCAATGACGCTCTTCGACACTGGCACGCACCGTCCAGGCGAACTCGCCCGGTGTCAGTTCGGCCGGGTCCATCTGATGCAGTTCCAGCAGACCCGAGTCCAGATGCCTGCGCAGATCCATGCCCAGGCTTTCGGCGCGCGTCAGCAAGGTGCCGGTGCGCTCGTCGAACTCCAGGATGCAACAGTGCTCGCCACGCTCGCAGGCGGCAATGACGTACTGCAGCGCGATATTGGTCTTGCCCGACCCGGCCGGCCCGGTCAGCAACGTGCTGGTGCCACGCAGCGGGCCGCCATGCAGCAGCGCATCGATGCGTCCCACCCCGCTGGACACCGCTTCGCCAACGAAGGGCACGTGGTGGTCGGAGGCGATCAGGCGCGGATAAATCCGCATGCCCCCGGTGACGATGGTCAGGTCGTGATAGCCGGCGATGAAATTCACGCCGCGCAGCTTCTGCACCTGCATGCGCCGACGCGCTGCGCCGAAGTCCAGCGTCATGCGCTCCAGCGAGATCACGCCATGGCACAGGCTGTGCAGATGCGCGTCACGCTGGCCGTTTTCGCCGGTGAGATCGTCGACCAGAAGCACGGTGATGTTGCGCGGCGCGAAAAACTGCTTGAGCGCCAGCACCTGGCGGCGATAACGCAGCGAATCCTGCGCCAGCAGACGCAGCTCGGACAGCGAATCGAACACCACGCGGGTTGGCTTGACCCGATCGATCTCGGCCTGGATGAGCTTGATGGTGCCATCCAGCTCCATTTCCCAGGGGTGCAGGATCGACTGCTGGCGCCCGTCGCCCAGAAACGCCTCGGCCGATGCCAGCTCGAAGATACTCAGCGTATCCAGCGACCAGTCGTGCGAGGACGCCACCTCGTTGAGTTCGTCGATGGTCTCCGACAAGGTCACATACAGGCAGCTCTCGCCCTTGGCTGCGCCGTCGAGCAGGAACTGCAGCGCCAGCGTGGTCTTGCCCGACCCCGGTTGGCCCTCCAGCAGATACAGCCGATTGGGTGGCAGGCCGCCGCGAAGGATGGTGTCCAACCCCTCGGTACCCGTGGCAATGCGTTTTGCGGTCGTCTGCTTCAAATTTCCCATAGCCTTCAATTTATCACGCGCACGTGATAGCCCGATGCGTACGACTGAATTGATCAGCTTGCTTGTGCGGACCTGCTTGCTCACAGCTTGCGTTCGCTGCTGCCATTGCGCGCTCAACCGAGTTTTTCGGCAATGCCTTTATGACAAATCCGACGCTCCCGTCACATCCGCCAGCCTAGCGTTGCGCATGAAGTACATCGCGTTGTTGCGATTGTTCGAGGATAGCGGTGAATCACGCAGCAAGCACCAGACGCATCCTGTTGGTCGAAGACGACGATGCGATCCGCGCCATGACCGAAGATATCCTGGGAGACGAGGGTTACCAGGTCGTCGCCACCGCCGATGCCGAGCATGCGCTGGAACAGCTCAACACGGCGCGCCCGTTCGACCTGTTGCTCTCGGATATCTGCCTGCCGGGCATGAACGGCCGCGACCTGGCCGACGAGGCCCGGTGTCTTTATCCGGCATTGCCCATCGTGTTCATGACCGGCTACGCAGGCGCCATTGCCAAGCGTGCCGACTTTCTGGATACCGGCATGCGATTGCTGACCAAACCGTTCTCGTTGCGCGATCTGCTGGGTATCGTGCAGACCACGATGTAAGCGAGCGGAGCAATTGCACCATCCATTCCGTGTGCACGATCACTGCGGCGTCCGCCCCAGCAGTTGCGCCACGCGCCGCTCCAGATCGATCGCAAGAAACGGCTTGGTGAGCACTTCCATGCCATCGTCCAGCTGACCGGCTCCAACCGCAGCGGTGGCCGCATAGCCGGTCACGAACAGCACCGGTAGCGACGGTCGATACTGGCGCCCCGCATCGGCGACCTGGCGTCCGTTCAAACCGCCGGTCAGGCCCACATCCGTCACCAGCAAGTCGATCGCTTCCTGCGAGCGCAAGCGCTCCACGGCAGCACTGCCTTCGGCTGTTTCGATGACGCGGTAGCCCGCTTCGGTCAGCACTTCGGACACCAGGACACGGATCGCGGTTTCGTCTTCCACCAGCAGCACCGTGGTGCTGTGCGTGGGCGATTGCAGCGAGGGTTCGACCGGGTGCTGCGTCTCATCGGCCGGCAGCAGGCCGGTGAAACGCGGCAGATACAGCAGCATGGTGGTGCCCACGCCCTCTTCCGAATCGATGCGCACATGCCCGCCGGATTGCCGGGTGAACCCATAGATCATCGACAGGCCCAGGCCGGTGCCCTGCCCGATCGGTTTGGTGGTAAAGAACGGCTCGAACACCTTGGACATGACCTCGGCGCTCATGCCGGTGCCGCTGTCCTGCACGCTCAGGCACACATAATCGCCAACCGGCAGATCGAGCTGCTGCGCCGCGGCCTCGTTCAACACGCAATTGGCAATGGCAATGGTGAGCTCGCCGCCATCGGGCATGGCATCGCGTGCGTTGATGCACAGGTTCAACAACGCGTTTTCCAGCTGCGGCGCATCCACCAGCACTTTCCACGACTCTGCCGCCGGGCGCAGTTGCAAACTGATCGAAGGCCCCAGCGTGCGCGCGATGATGTCGTGCATGTCGCGCACCAGCGCTTCCACCTCCAGCGCGGTCGGTGCCAGGGTCTGCCTGCGCGAGAACGCCAGCAACCGCTGCGTCAGCGCCGTGGCGCGCGCGGCGCTGGATTGCGCCATCTCCACATAGCGTTCCAGGCGGTCGTACTTGCCTTGTTCGATGCGCGTCTGCAGCAGCTCCAGCCCAACGCTGATGGCCGTCAGCAGGTTGTTGAAGTCGTGCGCCAGGCCGCCGGTGAGCTGGCCCACCGCTTCCATCTTCTGGCTCTGGCGCAATTTCTCTTCGGCCAACAACAAGGCCGCGCTGCGCTCGCGCACGCGCTCTTCCAGGGTCTCGGTCAACTGACGCAATTGCTCTTCGGCGATGCGCTTGTCGGTGATGTCCGCTGCGGTGCCAAACCATTCGACGATCTGCTCGTGCTCGTTGAGCAGCGGAATGGCGCGCATCAAGGTCCAGCCCACGCGTTGATCGGAACCCGGCACGCGGTATTCCAGATCCAGTGCGGTCTTGTTGGCGATCGAATGCGCAATGGCCTCTGCCAGCCGCGCGCGATCGTCCGGATGCACCATGTCCTGCTGCCAGTTCGGCGTGGCCGACAACGCATCGCTCAGCGCGCCATCGCCAACCAGCTGACGCAGTTCGCACCAATCGGCACTGGCCGAAAAAATCGATTGCGACGATGCACGCACCAGCGCATCGAGCCGGCGTTCGCTCTTGCGCAAGGCCTCGCTGGCCAGCCGTTCGGCAGTGCGATCGCGCAGCACCTTGACGAAGCCGATCGCCGCGCCGGTCTCTTCGCGCAGCACCATCAACGAACCATTGGCCCAGAAGCGCTCGCCGGATTTGCGGATGTGCCAGCGCTCGTCCATGCCGCTGCCGCTTTCCAGCGCCGCAGCCGCTTCGATCAGGATCTGCCGGTGCTCCACATCTTCAGGCGTGAACGTGCGCTCCAACGACTGGCCGAGCATTTCCGTCTCGGTCCAGCCCAGGATGCGCCGCGCGCCTTCGTTCCATGAGGTGACCCGCCCCTGCAGATCGGTGGCGATGATCGCGTAATCCATCACGCTGTCCAGGATCTGCCGGTTGCGCACCTCCGCCTCGCGCACCGCGCGTTCCAGGCTGATGCGATCGGTGATGTCCAGACCCTGCACGAAAATGCCGGAGACGGTGCCGTTGGCGCCTGCAATCGGCTGATAGACCAGATCCAGCAGGCGCCGCTCCACCGGGCCACCTGGCGCGGCCTGCACGTTGTACGCAAGCGCATTGGCCGCGTAGGCACGCCCCGACTGATAGACCTCGTCCAGGCGGCGCAGATGGCCCTGCTCGACCAGGTCGGGCAAGGCCTCGGCCAATGGCTTCCCGATCACGTCGCGGTGGCCGATCAAACGCGAGTAACACGGGTTGGCGAATTCCACCCGGTGCTGCGGCCCGCTCAGGAACGCCATGAACATCGGCGCCTGCTCGAACAACCGGATCAAGCGCTCGTGCTCATCGGCAAGACGGTTTTGCGCCAGCTTGCGGTCGGTGACTTCGTTGGTCACGCAGAACGCACCGCCGACACGGCCATCGTCCAGATAGATCGGCGAGAACGAGAACGTCCACCAAGTCTCTTCGGGCGCGCCGTAGCGGCTCATGCCGATCGGCACTTCTTCGAAGCGCGATGCGCGCCCTTCGAACGCGGCTTCGATCGGCCCACGCACGGCCTCCCACGCATCGGCCCACAACGCGCGCAGCGGTGCGCCCAAGGCCTGCGGCTGACGCGGCCCCAAGATCGGCGCATACGCATCGTTGTAGAAAAACGTCAGCGCCTCGCCCCACACCACATACATGCTTTCCGGCGAGCCCAGCATCAGGCTGACCGCATTGCGCAACGGCGATGGCCACTGCGCACTTGGCCCCAGTGGCGTGGAAGCCCAATCGTGGCGGCGCACCGCCTGCGCCATGGCGCTGTCGCCGTGCGGGAATGACGAACTCATAGGCAATGCGACCGCACTAGCGCCATGCGGCGGTCGCACTGCACGGACCACGCGTGCAGCGCAACGCGGCCCTGGCCCGGATTACCGATCACACCTACCTGCATCTTTTTCAAACCATTGATGGAGAAGCCAGCTGCCAACCTTGCGTATCGCCTATCGCAAGACCAGGCGCACGCGCATCCGGCTATCATCTGGCCTGCGCCCGGCTGCGTCCAGCCGAACCCACCCGGCATTGCTGAATAGCTAGCGCAGGCGACGCGCGCTACATAGCACCCAGGCGATGCACTGCCTCGACTGCGCAACGACTGCCTGACCGGCAGCGTACCCAACCGGCGACGGCGTGCCGTGCCAGGCAGCAGAGATCGCACCGATGCAGGCGTGAACGCGTCGCCGGGAGCAGCACCCATGCCCCGCGCCTTGATGACCGATAAAATCGCCCGATGGCTGAAAGGCATCACACGGTTGCGCGCATGCAGGATCAAGACGAACGCATTCACCCCCAGGCGGCGGTGGCGCCGGGTTACCTGGCCAATCACGCAGCGCGGGTCTTCAATCGGCTGGTCGACGCCGAATTGCGGCCGCACGGCGTCTCGCTGGCCCTGATCGGCCCGATTCTGCTGCTGTCCTGGAAGGGGCCGATGCTGCAACGCGACCTGGTGATCGCCTCGGCGGTCAAGCAGCCCGCCATGGTCGCCCTGCTCGACAAGCTGGAAGCGCAAAAGCTCATCAAACGCGCACCCACCGCGCAGGACCGCCGCGCCGCGCTGGTATCGCTCACCGCGCGCGGTCGCAAGATGGCCGAGCTGGGCGCTCGGGTGCTGATCGATCTGAATGCCGATGCCCTGGAAGGCTTCTCACCTGAGGAGGCCCAGAAAACCGTCGCGTTCATGCAGCGCCTGATCGTCAACCTGGAGCAACGTGCCGCAGACCTGTAATATCACCTCTGATATTTATCTTTGCGGGTGATTGTAATGGCGCGTCGCATCCTCATCACCGGCGCCAGCGTCGCCGGCAACACTGCCGCCTGGACGCTTGCCAACCAGGGCATCGACGTCGTGGTGGTGGAACAGGCGGCGCACTTCCGCGACGGTGGCCAGAACATCGACGTGCGCGGCGTCGGCCGCCAGGTCCTGCAGCGCATGGGCCTGGAGCAGGCCGCACTCGACCATGGCACCGGCGAGCAAGGCACTGCCTGGGTCGACGAACACGGCCATGCGGTCGCCACTTTCAAGACCGACGACATCGACGGCGACGGCCCGACCGCCGAGCTGGAGATCCTGCGCGGCGACCTCGCCCGCCTGCTCTACGAAGCCGCACGCGACAAGGTGACCTATCGCTTCGGCGACCGCATCGCCAGCATCCAGGACGACGGCAACGGCGCGACAGTCAATTTCCATAGCGGAACCAGCGAACGCTTCGATGCAGTCATCATCGCCGAAGGCGTCGGCTCCTCCACGCGCGAACAGCTTTTTCTGGGCGAAAACGACCCACGCTGGATGGATCTGACCATCGCCTACTTCACCATCGCACGCAGCGCAGACGACGATCGCCTGTGGCGCTGGTATCACACCACCGGCGGCCGCAGCGTCTCGTTGCGGCCGGACCGGCACGGCACCACGCGCGCCATGCTTTCGCTGCAGAAGGTCACCGATGGCGAGCAGGACTGGGACCAGGCAACGCAGAAAGCGTACTTGCGTGAACAGTTCGCCGACGCCGGCTGGCAGGCAGCGCGCGTACTGGACGGCATGGACAGCACCGACGACTTCTATTTCGACGCCTTGCGGCAGGTGCGCATGCCGCGCTGGCACACAGGCCGCGTCGTCCTGACCGGTGACGCGGCGTGGTGCGCAACCCCGCTGGCCGGTATCGGCGCCACCCTGGCGGTCACCGGCGGCTATGTGTTGGCAAGCGAGATCGCACGCACCGATGATCTGCAGAGCGCATTCGCTGCCTACGAAGCCGCCATGCGGCCGATGGTCGAACAGGGCCAGGGCGTGCCCAAGATCGGTCCGCGTCTGATGAACCCGCATAGCCGGCTCGGCATCCAGCTGCTGCACGGCGCACTGAAGTTCGCCAGCCAACCGAGCATCCAGACCATCGCTGCGAAGCTGATGACACCCTCGATCAAGGCACCGGATCTGGCGCGCTACGATTGAGCCTGGCGGGCTCTCAAGCGCTGCGCAGCGCGGCGACGTTGCGACGTGCCGTCCGGATCGGGATGACGTCGCATCGCCACGAAACCAACCACACCTGAATCGGCCGACGCGCCGGTTTCAGTTTCAATGGCTGGGGTCGCTAACGAACACGTAGAGACGCAATCGGAGCAGCGGCAGCCATGTCGCTGCGAGGAGCGTGCACCTGCCTTCGCCTTCCGGCTGCTGCCGGGGCTCCCCTGCTCTCCGCTTTGTCGGATCATCGATCGAACCCCCATGCATGTCTTCTTGAATTTGCGTATTGGCCAACGCCTGGCCCTTGGCTTTCTGTCGATCATCGTGCTGATGGTGATCCTGACCGTCGTCGGCATCCACCGCGTGCGCAGCATCGACCAGCAGCTGACCGCCATCAACGAGGTCAACAGCGTCAAACAACGCTATGCGATCAACTTCCGCGGCAGCGTCCACGACCGTGCGATTGCGCTGCGCGATGTGGTGCTGATGGACGAGGCGGCAGACCGGCACGCGGCAGAACAATCGATCGACAAGCTCGCCGCAGACTACGCACGCTCCGCGCAGCCGCTCGACAGCATGATCGCCGCCTCTTCGGATGCCAAAGAGAAAAAGATTCTCCAGCAGATCAAGGCGATCGAGCAGCGCACCATGCCGTTTATCGCCAACGTGCGTGCACTGCGCGAAGCAGGCGACAAACCGCAGGCAGAGCAGCTGCTGTTACATGAAGCGCGGCCCGACTTCATCGCCTGGCTGGCCAGCATCAATGCCTTCATCGATCTGCAGGAAGCCAAGAACCGCGAGGCCGCCAAAGACGCCGTCGCCACTGCACGCGGCTTCGCCATGCTGATGGTGATCTCCACCGTCATCGCGCTGCTGCTGGGCGCCACGATTGCCTTCCTGCTCACCCGCAGCGTGGTGCTGCCCCTGCGCCAATCGCTGCGCCTGGCAGAGCGCATCAACGACGGCGATCTGCGCAGCCAGGACATGCCCACCAGCCAGGACGAATCCGGCCAGCTGCTGCGTGCCATGCAACAGATGCAGCGCCGCCTGCAAGAGGTGATCTCCGCACAGCGCGCCATGGCCGCCCGCCACGAAGCCGGCGAGATCAGCTACCGCACCGACGCCAAGCGCTTCCCCGGCGAATACGGCGATATGGTGCAGGACACCAACGCACTGGTGCATGCGCACGTGCAGACTCAGCTGCGCATGACCGAGGTCATGGGCAGCTACGCGGTGGGCAATCTCGCGCAGGAAATCGAACAGTATCCCGGCGAAAAGGCCGCCATCACCGCCACCATGCAGCAGGTGAAGCAGAACCTGCGCGCCATCAACGCACAGATCCAGGAACTCACCCAGGCCGCCTGTGCAGGCAACTTCGCACTCCGCGGCCAGCCGGAAAAGTTCGAGCACGACTTCCGCCTGATGGTCGAAAACCTCAACACCATGATGGCCACCTCCGACACCAACCTGGCCAAGTTCTCCGACCTGCTGCGCGCCATCGCCGACGGCGACCTGACCGTGCGCATGACCGGCAACTTCCACGGCGTGTTCGCCTCGATGCGCGACGATGCCAACAGCACCGTGCATCGCCTGACCGACATCGTCACGCATATCCAGACTACCTCCAACAGCATCGGGTTTGCCGCCGAAGACATCGCCAGCGGCAATCAGGAACTGGCGCGCCGCAGCGAACAGCAGGCCGCCAGTCTCGAAGAAACCGCCGCCTCGATGGAAGAGCTGACCTCCACCGTCAAACAGAACGCCGAGCACGCAGGCCGCGCCAACCAGCTCGCGCTGGGCGCCGCCGCGATCGCCTCGGACGGACGCGACGTGGTCGGCCAGGTCATCGAAAAGATGTCCGGGATCGAAGCGGCGTCCAAGCGCATCGCCGACATCATCTCGGTCATCGACGGCATCGCCTTCCAGACCAACATCCTCGCCCTCAACGCCGCCGTCGAAGCCGCACGCGCAGGCGAACAAGGCCGCGGATTCGCCGTGGTCGCCTCGGAAGTGCGCACCCTCTCGCACCGCTCATCGGACGCTGCCAAGGAAATCAAACGGCTGATCGAAGACTCCGTACAACGCGTCGCCGACGGCGCCACACTGGTGCAAAAGGCCGGCACCACCATGAGCGAGGTCGTCACCAGCGTCCAGCACGTCACCGACATCATGGGCCACATCTCCGCCGCCTCCCAAGAGCAGGCCGGCGGCATCGAACAGGTGAATCAGACCATCGCCCAGATGGACGAAACCACCCAACACAACGTCCGCCTGGTAGAAGCGGCAAGCACCGCCGCGCGTGCGCTGGAAGACCACTCCGTGCAGCTGATCCGCGCTGTGGACGTGTTCAAGGTCAAGGCTGCGGTCATTTAAGCGCGGCGTCCCCAACGTCGCGAGCAGCCGTCGGCCGGGTATGGACGGCGCACTCAGAACAACGGTGGACGAGTGGCGCATGCCGCACCGAGTACCGCTGCGCTCGCCTGGCGGTGAGCGCAGTCGCTTTGTTAGCCGCTCTCACGCCATCGATTGCCCTCGCTGGACGTCGCGCCACGAATGCGCCGGAGCACATGGTCGGCTGAAGATTTCGTCGACTCTGAGACGTTATGTCGGGTTCCCGTTGGCGCATCCGACAAGGTTGGCCAACGCATTTAATGCAGCTCCCAAGGCTCGTCAGGACATCGATATGCCTATCCACAATCAAGGCATCAAAACAGCCGTCTTGCTGACGCTGCTTGCGTCAAGTGGTCACGCAACCGCCAGTTGCAACGTTGTCGCCCACATCGAGGGCTCCATCAGCGGCTGGCCCACCCGGGTTGCGAACGCTTCAAATGATCGGCTCAGAACCGCATACGCCGCCAATAGCTGCACCTTCACGAGAGGAGAGCATGGCGGTGGGCAAATACCTCCCGGAGCAGGGAGCGACACCCATGTCACGGTTCGCATCGATACCGCGCCGATCAGGACCTGCCACGTCTTCAAGCTTCCGTCCAATGCACCGCAGGGAAGCAGAAACCCAACCACCTGCATTTGAGCCGTTGGTTCGATGGACCTGGTCTCGGGAAAGCCTCGACGGGCAACGCCAAGCCCCGCCTCATCACGCGATCACAACCGACGCGTGAATGATTTCGTTCGGCGACCGGTGACGAAACCGCCATCAGGAACAATCGAAGATGGACCACATGGTGAGACGTTATGTCGGGTAGCGTTTTTTCAAACCGGCAAGGTGCAGACAGAGGGAACCTTTGAACGATCCACCGCAAACGCGTCGCCACCCTCGTCAGGAGGATCGCTGGGCGCCATGTCTCACGTGTCGCATCGATACCAATTCGGATTCCTTTTCCAAACTGTCGTTAGCGCAGCAAGCCAATCGGCAAACGGAGCGAATCACCGTCTCCGTCTCTTCACCCACAACGTCAGGAGCATCTCATGGCAGGCAAAGTCACGGTATTCAACAGCTACAACGAACCCATCACGTCTCTGCTGGTAACCAACAACAATGCCGGCAACATCGCCGGTTGGGCCGCCGGCCCTACGCCGCCGTTGTATACCCCGAGTTCGCTGGCCGTGCCGCGTTCGAAGTATCCCTCGACGAGCGCGGTGTTCGCATACGGCGACAACACCTTGGTCTTCCCCTGGGATAGCCGCACTGGCCACGCCACGGTCACTATTTCACAGGACAGCAGCCTCGACGACGACCTGATTCTGTATATCACGCAGAACAAGGCGATCCTGTTGACGGCGCGCGGGGTGGTACTCAACACCTTCGATGTCACCACATCGCTGAGCATGGCGGCCAAGGAAGAATCGCAGGACGCGGTCTGATCGACCACGCACAGGCGGCATCTGGCGTACTCAACGTCCGCGGTTGATGCAGGCGCGATGGCCGGCAGACGACCGCCGTCCATCGATGCCGACGACCACGCTGCATCCGGATCGCCGTCATTGCGTGCGTCGGCACACTCGGATCGTGGTACATCGCAGCTCACCGGAGATCAGCTCACCGATGCACTCCATGGCAGACATGATCTTCACTCGGATCGCGCTCGACGCTGCCGGCTTCGCGCTCTATTCGGCCGCCGTGGATCAGGCCAGTGGTGTCGCGCCCGTCCGGGCAGGCTTTTTGCTGCTGCCGGGCGGTGCCGGCGCATCGCAGATCGGCGTCCGACCAGACGAGCAGGCGCCGCAGCAGTTGAGCTTGTCGCAAGCCTGGCAACAGCCCGGCTATTTCCTGTTCCATCCGCAATCGCAGGCACTGCCGGCGGAGCCGGCCGACATCGCACAAACCCTCGGGCTCACGCCGCCTTACGCCACGCTGCGTGGGGTGGCCTGGCTATGGCAGGCGGCGCCGCTGCAATCCTGGGCCTGCACGAGCGTGCCGCTGTTCTACTTCTCGCCCACCAGCGGGCAGGTCGCGGGCAGCAGCGGCTCGCTGCCCTTCGGTCATGTCGATCTGGTGCTACCGAGCGGTACGCAATGGACGCTGTCAGCAGAGACCGGGCAGGCCACCTTCGTGGGCGATGGCATCGCCCTGCTACGCGACTCCGGCCAGGGCACGCCGCTTTCGCCAGACGCCTACACGGTGGCGCTGTCGTTCGATCCGGCCGCGGCCGGCCTGCTGCGCTTCACCGCAGAGTGGGATCCATACAACCTGTTCGGGCTGTTCGCCGACGATCCGCAGGCGCCCGGCCTGCAAGGCGGCGAGCTGCGCTACTTCCATCCGGACCCGCAGGCGCCGCAGGGGTTTGCGCAACTGCGCTATCCGGTGCTACCGCCGCTGCCCGCCAATGACTGGCCGGCGTTTCTGCTGGACTGCGAGATGGATCCGCTCGCACCGCTAGACGGGACACGCACCCGTTTTCTGTTCCAGCCGCAGCGGCTGGACAACCTGGCCTCGTCGTTCGGCCGGACCGTGTCTGGCGATCTGGTGACACTGGCACCGAGCGTGCCGTCCAACGGTTCGCGGGCCGGGCTCTATCCGGCTGCACGGCCCGGCGCTGCGCAAGCGCCGGCAGCCTATCTCGCCCCGCTTGGCCCGTTCGTCCTGACGGTACCGGGCGGTGCGGCGAAGCTTTCCTGCGGTACGCTCGGCACCGAATACCTGCGCGTCGCAGACGGCGACATTCTCGATTTCGTGCCATCGATGCCGGCCTGCTCGACGGCGTTTGGCACCGCCATGGCCCGGCGCATGACGCTGGCCAACGGCGCCGACACCAAGCCATCGCTCGACGGGCCATTTGCCACCTCGTGGGTGCGGTTTCGTCCAGGCGCGGCCACCGCCAGGCGCGGCTACTACGCGCAACCTGGCGCGTCGGTCAATTTCGGGCGCGGCGCGGTCTCCCCGGACATGCGCTATCCGGCTGCGGTGTCTGCGCTCGTCTCCACGCTCGCATCGACGACGAAGAGTGAACAGATCCCGGTGGCGTTTCCGATGGTGCAGTACGGCGGCGTGTTCGCGCTCGCCGACGCGACCGTACAGGACGCTCAGCTGCTGGCTGGCTACGAGAAACAGGTGATCGCAGGCCTGCGCGGCGCGCTGATCCGCGGTAGCACGCCTGATCGCCCGGTGTTCGTTGGCGAACAGGGCGCGCCCTTGCCCGGCACCCGCACTTCCACACCGCAAGGGCTGCTGGTCCAGCTCAACTCGGCAACGCAGTCAACGCGGGCCGGCATTGCCGCCGCGCAGGCACCCGAGGTCCAGGCCGGCACCTGGCAGTCGCTATTGCTCGCACGCAGTGCGGAGCAGACGCTGTCGTTCGACGCCGATCCCGCAACCGGCGTAGTGGACGCGCAGTTGGCCAGCACCTTGATGCGCGAACAACTGTTTCTGGTGCTCAACGACTGGAGCCGGTTTCCGGACATCACCCGCATGATCGCGGTGGCAGGCTTCAACTTCGAGATCGCGCCCGACGTCGACGCAACCGATCGCTGGCGCACCGTCCTTGTCTTCAAGTACGCAACGACACAGAGCCTGGCCGAGCTGATCCGTGCGCCGGAGAGTTGGGCCAACACGGGCTATTTCATCGGCGACGCTACGCGTGTAACCGACACACAGTCTGTGCTGATCGATGCGCTGGCCGTTGCAGAAAAGGCGAGCAGCGACGACGACGACCCGTTCGCCGATTTCCGCACCAAGGCCGCCGATCCCGGCTGGACCGGCATGCTTGCCTTCAATGCGCCGATCAATGGCAACGGCATGCCGGACGATCTGCAGATGCTGCTGGCCGGCATCGACGGGCAGTTGAGCGCCCATCACTTCGGCGTGCAGGTCAACCGCATCAGCGACGGCGCCGACCAGGAGCCGCAGATCAGCGAAAGCGCGTTGTTCGGGGTGATCTATCACCACGCGGCGACTGCGATATTCAAACGCGAGCCTGCCGCGCCGCACTCGGACCAGACGCCGCCGGACTACGCATTCGTCGTGGAGGAGCTGTCGGTGGCGATCAACCAGTCGCTCGTCACCCAGTTCCATTGCCGGGTGGGAATGACCATCAACACGCTGTTCGGCCGTGCGGTCACGCTGACCGGCGCGGATGCCACCGCCGACGTGCCGCCCAACACGGTGGTGGTGGCGGGCCGTTATCAACGGCACGGCGAGGTCGGCACGGTGACGTTCGACGGCGGCCAGCACGGCAGCTTTGCGTTCAACCCGGACCGCTCACGCATCCGGGTGATCGATACCTTCCAGGTCAGCGGTGCCAGCCTGGTGCCGATTGCCTCCGTCCCGTCCGTCCCCGCAGATGCCGAGGCCGAGGCCGATGCCGGCACCACCATCACCTCGCGCTTTGCACTGAGCGGCACGCTCGCGTTCGCGGCCGATCCGTTTCCTGGCGTGACCGGGCTCGACCTGTTCTCGTACGGCCTGCCCGGTGCCGCACCCGGCACGATCACCACCGGTGTGGCCCTGACAAGCCTGGCGTTTGGCATCAGCTGTCAGCTCGACGCCGACGGCAAGCGCATCGGGCTGCCGCAGATCACGGCGGATTTCTCGGGGCTTCGGGCAACCGACGATCGCAGCGGACGGCGGCCCGGCGCACTGGTGCGCATGCTGCCGCTCACGCTGCAGGCGATCCTGCACGACGAGGCGGGCCTGGACATCAAGGCGCTGGGCGCGTTGCCCGTGCAGGTGCCGGCGCTGACCGGCGTCGCTGCCAGCGTGCCAGGCGGCGGTGGCGTTGCGCCGATGCCCACGCAGGTCGCGTATGTGACCTCCAAGCCGCTGTTTGCCCTGCAATTCGCGCTGCCGCTCGGCGCGCTCGGCGCGCTGGCCGATGCCCATGCATCGCTGGACGCCTCGCTGATCGTCGCCTGGGGCGCGAGCACCTACACGCCCGACGACGACGGCGTCGCGCTGTTCGTGCAGTTGCCGCAGGTCACCGCCGGCGCCTTCGGCTTCAACCTGCAAGGCCTACTCAAGACGACCTTCTCGGCGGCCAACCTCGGGCTGGTGAAGACAAAGAATGGGCCGGCCTACGTGCTGATGTTCAACAACGTGGCACTCAGCGTGTTCGGTATCACGCTGCCGCCGAAGGTACTCGCCGATTTCATCCTGTTCGCCGACGCCAATGATCCGGATGGCGGCAATCTGGGCTGGAGCCTGGCTGCGACGCAGACGCCATGACCGACACCGATCCGATTCTCGCCGCACGCAGCGTCAGTGGCTTGATGCAGGCGCTCAACGAGGTCTATGGCTGGAGCCTGCCGGTCGCGATGACCGCGGGCACCCAGCTCGCGGCACTGTGGGCGATCGTCATCAGCGTGCGCAAGGATCCGGCCACCGGCGTGCTCTACCTCGCCACTGGCAGCACCACCTACCCGGTCGCGGCGATCCTCGAAGGGATCGTCGATGCCCAGGTCCTCAGCGGCGGCACCCACCCGTTGCCTCCCGCGCCCATCACCCACCGCAGTGCCGCACCCAGGAGAACCACCCATGAGCAAGCAACTGTCGCGCAAGGCCGCCGCCGTGGTCGCCGCTGATCCGCCGACCCCGCATCTGGTCTTCGGCCTGAACTTCAATCTGCACGGCACCATGGTGCCGGTCTCGACCGACGACATCGCCAACGCCAAGACCAACGGAATCGAGTTCACGCTGCCCGCGCCGGTCGATCTCGGCACGCTGGACGACTTTGCGGCATGGTTCAAGACGCAGTTCAACATCGACCTGCCCAGCGCCGACCAATTGCCGGCACCGCTGGACAGCATCATGAGCAAGCTCACCACGCTCGACGTGGCCGTCGACCAATTCCACATCAAGGTACCGGGCACGGCCTCCCCCGAGCAGTCCACCCTGTACACACTAGCGATGTCGGCGGTGTGGCCTGACGGCCAGGGCATCCCGCTGATTCCGGGCGTGCTGTCGATCGAAGGCGCGGTGTTCGGCGCCAGTAACGAAACGCCCAAGTCCAACAGCTGACGCGCCGCCCATGAGCAGGTTCACGCTAGGCGTACAAGCCACCTTGCTGCTGCCGTCGGCATCGCACGCACTCGTCGATGCCGATGCGGCCGGCTATGGCCTGCAATTCGGCTTTGCGTTCGGCGATGGCCCTGCCCAATTCGTGGTGGGGCCATCGCTGCGGCAGCCGCCGCTGAACCTGGGCGCGGTGATCGGACAGATCGCCAAGATGCTGGGGATCGATGCGGTCGGGCAGATTGCGCATCTGAGCGCCTCGCTGCCATGGAGCAAGATCTTCGACGTGAAGATCGCACCCTATCTGACCGTATCGGTCGGTGAGGTGACGGCAGTACAACTGGTGGTGCAACTGTACGACGACGATGGCTACGGCATCCGGCTCGGCGGCAGCTATGGCCCGGTCACCATCGAGCCGAAATTCACCGTCTACGATCTGATCGTCGGTTACGACACGTCCAAGGATGGGCTGGCGGTCAGTGCACGCGTGGCGTTTTCGGAGCAGGACGCGTTTATGCAGACGCGTTTGCTCGCGGCAGGGATCCAACCGGGAACAACGATCGCCGCACCGCTGGACGATGACGCGAAGACCTCGGTCGTCAACTATCCGTTCCCGGTTCCCGCGCAGGGCGGCAGCAATTTCCAGGTGAAGTATCTGGGCCTGGGCCAGCGCTTCGGCCCGCGCGCGGATATGACCAAGGACGATCCGATTGCGGCGATGTTTACCGAACTCGAATCGACGTTCACCACCAACGACCCGCGGCAACTGCTGGATAGCCTGGGCACGTATTACGACGCATCGCGCGACTGGTTCGTGGCCGCACACATCCTGGTGCGGGGCTGGGACATCCGTGCCGTCTTCAACGATCCAGTGCTCTATGGACTGGAAATCACCTGCTCGGCCGACCAGTTCAAAGGCCTGCTGTTCGAAATCCTGTACCAGAAACTCGGCCCACATCTTGGCGTGTATTACGGCGCGCTGACGATGCCCACGCAGTTCCGTCAGATCAACCTCGGCGCGGTGGCGCTCACGCTGCCCTCGTTCAAGATCTGGATCTACACCAATGGCGACTTCAAGGTCAGCGTCGGCTGGCCGCTCGGCGACGATTCGATCGGCGTGCAGGTCTACATCTTCACCGGCGGCTGCGGCTTCTACTTCGGCAAGCTGCGCAGCGGCGACAATCCAGCCAGCGCCGTCGCTGCGCTGAAGGCAATCGGCTCGGCGGCGGCCACCGACGTGGTCAGCTACAACCCGATTGTGACCTTCGGTCTGGCGATGTGGTTCGGGGTCGGGCGTTCGATCAGTGCGGGCCCATTCTCGGCGTCGCTATCGCTGACCGCGCAGGGCACCTTCCAGGGCATCCTGGCATGGCGCGACGCTGCCAGCGGCGGCTCGGTCTCGAAGACGCCCGATTACTTCTGGTTCGCCGCCACCGTCGGCATCGTCGGGCAGTTGCAGGGCGAGGTCGATCTGAGCGTGGTCAAACTCTCGGTACTTGTGCGGCTCTCGGTGGTTGCCGGCATCGCATTCGAAACCGGCTACGGCACGGTCATCAACGTCACCGCGCGCGTGGACGCCGAGGCACGCCTGAAGATCCTGTTCGTCACGATCTCGGTGGGCTTCCACACCACGATTTCCACCTCGTTCGAGATCACCGGCGGCACCCCGGCCAGCCTGGATGGACCGCTCGATCCCGCCTTCCATGGCATGAACGACTGGGCGCATCGCGGCATCGAACAGCATGAGCGCAGTCTGCTCGCCCATCGTCAGCGGCTGCGTGCTGCCACCGCACCGCTGGCCCGGACCGCATGGCACGCAAGTCCGCCGGTCGAGCCGGTCGAGGTGGCGCTGTCGTTCCTGCTGCAGCCGTCGGTGGTGTATACGGCTGACGTCGGCAGCGCAGTCGGCGTGGCGACGCTGATCATCGGTGCGCCCGGCGCCAGCGACGCCGCGCCCTTGAGCGCGCTCGAGACGCTGGTCGGCGCGCTCGCATCATGGCTCTTGCGCACCTGGTCCAACGGTACCGGCAGTTGGGCCCAGGTGCTCGCGAACCTGGGACAAGGCCGCGCTTTGCCACCTGCCGAGTGGGATAAGACGCTGACCGGTTGCCTGTCCACCGAGGTCCGCTTCACGCTCAATCCGGTCGATCTAAGCGTGCATCGCGAGGACGGCGACTGGGCGATGTTCCCGATGTTCGACGCGCTGCAGATGAGCTGGACCGGACAGGATACGCCGCTGGTGTTCGCCGACCACGCGCGCACCTATCCGGATTACCGTCAGGCCGTCGAGGCCTATTTCGCGCAGCTCTCGCTCAGCGTGCTGACCGACAACCCCGACCTGCGCGGCGCGGCACGCTTCGGCGCAGCCGACGGCGACGCGCCGCAGGGTCCGTCGCTGACCGCTTACATGTTCGACGACTACTTCCTCACGCTGTGCCGCCAGATGGCGAGCAGCCTCGCCGACGCAGAGCGCGAGACGGGGCAACCCGGCGCACTGCCGGACACCGCGCTGACGCGCACCCTGGGTGGCATGACCTCGCGCTACCTGATGAACGGCATGCGCCTTCCCGACCCGGCCACGACGCCAGCAGATATCGAGAAGGTCGATCCATACACGCTCGACATTGCCGCCGGCTACGCGCTCAACGGGCAGCAGTTCGCAATTGCGACCAACGCAAGCGAGCCGCCCACCAGTGTCTCGGCGACCCTCTCGCTTGCACCCGCCCCGCTCGGCGCGGTGGCGGCAATTCCGGTGAAATTCGCAGGTGGCGGCAGCAGCGTCACCTCAACGATGCCCGTCGAGGCCGTGCCACCGGTGCCCTGCCCGCGATGGAGCCGACGCGGCCTGGCGCTTGCCGCAGCTGCGGCCGTCAGCGTGGCGCCGATCCCACCGGTGCATGGCGAGGCCGTCTGGTATGCCGCGCGCGATCGCCTGCCCTGGACAGCACCAGACGCGCCAGCACGCTTCGTGGTGCCGCTGCCGCCGGCGGTGCTGCAGCAGTCGGCCGGCGCGCCGCTCACCTTGACGGTCCAGACCGGCCGGCCGCAGACCTCGGACCCGGCCGGCCTGCAGCAGGTCAACCCGGCCCTGATGATCCAGGTGCCGATCTGGCTAGTGAATCGCGCCGCAGCCGGCAGTGTGGATGGCGACGGCGGCCCTGCGAATCCGTATTACACCGATATCTACCGCATCGGCGGTGCAGACGACGCCACGCGCGCGCGCATCCATGCCTTACTGAGCGCGCAAGCACTGGCCGGCGCAACCCTTTCGGTGCTCTACGACGCCACCACCACCGGCTACCAGTCCGACGCGATTTCGTTGTCCGCGCAGCCGATATTGCTGGCAAAGACCAACCTGTCGACGAGCAGCGAACCGGCGCTTGCGAATGTGCCGATGCGCCAGACCTTGCTGCGCGCGGGCGACGACCCACTCGGCCCGGTGTCGACACTTTTCCCCGATCCGCAGCACCCCGACGCCCCGGAAAACCAGCAGCGCCTCGAAGCGCTTCTGCAACTGATCTGGGAAGTCAGCGTCACCCAGTCGGACGGTTATTTTCTGCGCTACGCAGACGTCAGCGGCCAACCGTTACCGGTGCGTATCTTCACCCCCAAGGGGCAACCGGCGCCCACCGACGGCATTGCCAACGGCGACACCGCCACCCTTACGCTGCTGGTGAGCTTCCCCGCCTCGACCACATTCCAGCCCTGGCACAATGCGTTCGCGCTCGCGCCACAGGGCAGCGTGGACGGCACGCTGTACCTCGGCGTCGCCGACGCCGCAGGCACGCCGCTGCTGCACTACCAGCCGTCTTATCCACCCGGCTGTCTTGGCTTTGTAGCCGACTGGTCGCTTGCCAACACGCTGCTCGCGCGCGAAGCCGGCACGCTGTACGACGCCGACTGGATCGCCGCCCTCTATCACCTGCTGCAGTTCCGCATCGACGGCGCAGCGGCCGACAGCGCGGTCCCGTTCGGCACCTCGCTGTGGAGTCTGGCGCTGAGCCCGTCGTCCGACAGCACCGGGGAGGACGCGGCCAACGCTGCGCGCCCGGACAGCTTCGACGCGGCCCAGCAGAGCTATCGGCAAGTGGTGCCTGCCTATCGCTTCGTCACCCAGAATGGACTGGTCAGCAGCACGCCGTTGCCCTACGCGGCGATCGGCGGCAAGCCGAATCTGACGCTGCGTGTGAACGACGTGTTCGGCAACGCGCTCGACGGCGCGACCGACACCTTCACCACCGACTTCCCGGTGCTTTACAACGACGCGCTGCTCGCGCCAATGGAATGGCCCGGCGTGCGCTGCGCCTATCGCTTCGAACCCGGCCAGCTGGACAAGCCTAGCCAGCTGGGCTTGTCGATGCAGTTCGACCCAAGCCTGGTGATCCGCACCGACCCGGCGCTGGCCCACGTGCGCGTACATGGCCTGTCAGCTGGTGCGACCGCAACCGACGACGACCGCGCTCGGCAGCAGATTCGCGCAGCACTCGGTCGCTATGCCACGGTGGCCGCGCAATTGGCAGATCCGCATACCTGCGTGACGCTCACCCAATCGGTGTTGCCCTCCAACGGCGGCGAACTCGGCGACGGTAGCGCCATCAAGCAGGCGCTGACTACGTTCGCAAACGACATCGTGCAGCAGTTGAGCAACGCGCTCGGCGGCGGCACGGCAACGCCCAAAAGCCTGCTGCTGCAGCTCCCCTTCGACAAGACCGATCTGGCAAATCGCGGCGATGACTTGTTTGCGGTCACGGTCACGCTCACCTTCGCCCGACCGCCCGCGTTGGTCGACGAGGTAGCGCGCACCGGCATGCCGCGCGCGGTGTCGGTGGCGATGCCGCTGGCCGCCGATCTCGACCCGCCGTCGAAGGGCACTGCCCGCGCACGCCAGCGCGCTGCTGCCAGCGGCGCGGCGCCGGTGGAAGATGTCGGCCTGGCCTGGTTCGCCAGCCAGTTCGAGGCCAGCTTCGCGGGTTTCGATGGCGCCGAGGGCACCATCCGGCTCGCCGTGCGCACAGCCGCCGACAGCCCGGCAACCGGCGACGGCGGGGCCTCGCTGTGGGGCATGCGCTGGAGCAAACCCCACGGCATCGATGTGCAGTTCCGCCAGGGCGCGGCCAGCTACTTCACCCTGCTGCCGCTCAACACCAAGCTGATGTCTGGTCCCGCCCAGGTACCTGTCTACAATCCCGACACGCTCGTGCCGACCTATACCACGCAGACCTTCAGTGGTGTGGATGTCGATGCCTGGGCGCAGAGCTTTTTATCCGCATTCGACGAACTGCTCGCGCCGGCAAACTGCGCCGCGCTCGCCGCGCTCGACGGTGCCGCCTACCAGACGCTGATGGGGCATAAAGCCACCCTGGCAAACGCGCTCGCGCGCGGTGTCGGCCCGGTGTTCCCAGCGCTTTCCGGCGGCGATCTTGCCGCCGCGCAGGATCAATTCGAACAAAGCGTGCTGGCCGCACTCTCCACCGCCTACGCAGTCTCCTCGATCGTACAGGTGCCGGCCGACGTCTTCGTGGCCAACACCGCAGAAGCGGGCACGCTGCCACCGCGTTTCTTCGGTGGCCTCACTGCCAGCGCTACGGCAAGTGGCCCGACCGAAACCCTACCCTCCTCCTGCAGCATCAGCAGCGCAAAGCTGCCGATTGCCACAGCGACCGCATCCACGCCTGGCCTGCTCAATTTCCTGGTGACGGCCGCGCACGCGGGCAACGATGCCAACCTGCATCTGGACCTGACCTACGGCGCACGTTTCGTCGAGCATCTGATCGACGACACGGAAGCGGCATTTGGCTATATGCCATCGCAGTGGCTGCGCTTCGTGCTCGAGCTTCCCACCGATCCGCTGTCCATGCCGCTTGGTGCGATCGACGCACCGGTGCCGGTGCGCGCGTTTCCAGCCTCGCCGGTGCTGCAGACGCAGCGCGCCGAACAGACAAGGCCGGTCCGTTTCGCAGCCTCGGCCACCACCGCGTTGCAATGGGATTACTCGACCCGGCTCGTGCTGGCCGAACAGGAAGCGCAGGACGAACTGTGGCTGACGTTGACCTATAACCAGCCAGTGAGCGGCACGCTGCGCGGCCGGCAGCTCTCCGACCTCGGCACCATCGAAGCCGTGTTCGAGGCGTTGGCCGCGTTCATGGCCGCCTGGCCGGTGTTGCGGCCCGCCGTGCTGGCGCTGCAGCAGAGTGCGTTCGACGCACATGTGGGCATGCCAAAACCACAGCAGGTGATCGGCGCACTGCTCGATCAGATCGGCCATGTCACCGCTGCGTGGGCGGCATGGCGCGGCCCGCCCGGCAATGCCGCCCGGGCGCTGCTCGCCAATGCACCGGTAGCGCAGTCGAGCACGTGCTACGTCCTGAATCTTTCGCATGCGTTCGACCAACAGAAAACCATGCAGCTGTTCGCCCAGGGTGCGTATGCGAACGGCCAATGCGATGCCTCAAGCATCGTCTGGCCAGCCATTAATGGCCAGATGCACGGCGAGGTGTCACCCGCTGGCGCGGCTGCACCCGACGACACGGCGTGCTGGTTCATGGCGACCTACGCCTACGCGGCGTTGCCCGAAGCAGCCACCGGCACCCTCGACTTCGTCTGGGAGAACCTGGACATCGCCACGCGCCAGACCGGCTATTCGACCTGGTGGATCGTCCGCAACGCCAATCTCGCCGGCGCCAACGGCGTGAGGACCAATCCCGCCCTGATCTACCGGACGCCGGAGGTCTCGTTCGCCTCGCCAGTGGTGCCGATCATCACCGTACCGCGCTGCACGTTCGGCTCCGGCGACGCACTGGCCGACGCAATCGAAAACGCGCTGGCGCCGCTCGCCGAGGCCACCAGCGCAGCGGCCAAGGAACGCCTGCTCAAGATCGCTGCCACGTATAGCTATCAGATCGCCGCGCCAGCACAAGGTGGTACCGGCCTGTGGAGCGACGTGCCGATTTTGCTGGCCACCGACGTGCGACTCACCAGCGATGACGCGCAAGCCGTCTCGGACGATGCCGTGACGCTGCCTCTGCTGGCCGGACAATTGGCCAACGACTGCGCGCGCTGGTTCGCGATCGTGCAGCCATCCACCGACGTCGCACTGCTACGTCTGGACGTCACGTTGTTCGCCAATGTGGAAGGCACACAAGTACCGATCGTGCTTGCGCCCGAGCTTGAGATCCAGGTTCCGCCGGGCGGGTGGACGCCCTCCCCATGAACGCCAACGACAGCTCCGACGCCGAGGGCGTAGCGAGGCCGCCCGTTCCGCCTCGCATCATTGAAGGAACCGCATCATGCCTACCACCGTGAAGCAAATCCCCGGCTTCCGCGTCATCGCAAACGGCACCAACATCGTGGTCCAGGCCGGCAACCCGACCCAGTACCTCGTCTCGCATATCGCGCCGTATCCCAACCAGGATCTGGTGGTCGGCAACACCTACAGCATCTCGGACCCGAATTATCCGCCCGGAATCGTGGTAGAGCTGGTGCATGCGCCAGGTAGCGGAATGCAGACCGCCACGTTCCAGCAGCAGACGTAATGTGGACCGGCGGCGACCCTGCCGACACGCCGGGCCGCCGCCGGCTTGCGGGCAGTCGCGATGCCAGACCACCGGAGTGACACCCATGCGCTATCGGAGGATGCAATGTCGGGCAAAGTCTATATCGCAAACATCAGCGCCTCGGCCGCGACGTACTCCATCAAGAACACGCCTGTCGGCACGCCCGCACGCCCGATGAATTCCGCCACATACACGCCCTACTTCGTCATCGTCGCACGCTCGCGCTACCCGGACCCGGCCGGCACCTTCGCCATGGGATCCAACGACTTCTCCGTGCAGTTCGCGGACACGATTCCGCCCGAGCACAAACAAATCGATTGCGTCGTCGTGATTCCCGACAGCAGCTCGATCGACGATGACCTGATTCTCTACGTGTTCCGCAATTCGGTCTGCCTGCTTTCCAGCCGAGGGATCGTGCTGCCCGACACCACACAAGCGGCTTGAGGTAAGCGTCGGAGATGGGTTCTTCGATGCTTGAGTCGAACAGATGGACATTGGTGGCCATGCGCACGCCTGCTTCAAGAACGCCAACCGGCTAATGGATGAACTGCGCTCTTGACCAGATAAATTTTGGGCATCCTAAAACGGATGTGGCTCTATGAAGTCGTCAACAGCGCGTTGAACGCTTTGGATAAAGGCTGAACTCAGCCACCTTGCTGCCGGACGCGTCTGTAGCCGAACCACCCGCCTAAATTCGGCGCGAAAGTGACAGCACATTCGGCAGCAGTGGCCTGCGTCTGTCTTGCCAAGAAGTCGAAGATGTACCGACTTGCGTCCTTCTCGGATCTTCGGGATCTCGAGAAAATTTTAACCGCTGTGGTCAAGCAACAACGCGCCTTGATTTGGCGGAGAGAGTGGGATTCGAACCCACGGAAGGTTTGACCCTTCGCCGGTTTTCAAGACCGGTGCCTTCAACCGCTCGGCCATCTCTCCGATGCTGCTTTGATACTGCTCTGCCTGATCGCCGATGGCATCGGTGTATCACGCAGGCGCCACGCGCTTTGCGGGTGACGCTGATGGTGACCACCGCTTGTGCGGTGTCACCCAACCCGGGAATCGCTCCCGGGCGCGCATTCTCGCATGCCCGGGCGCGCTTTGCTTGGTTGCACTGCACTGCTTTTGGCTGGCGCAACCTGCTGCGCCGTCACTCGCGGCAGGCCACTGCATGTTTACCGGCCGGCCGCGAGCACCCGACCAAGCATGCAACCTGCCGAACGTTGAAGCGAGCTGACTCCCGAGAACGAGCGACTGCCGAATGGCGTGTCAGCCGGCCTCGCCGACCAGGCGCAGCTCAGCCGGCTTCGGCCACGGCCAGACGCGGTGCAGTGCCGGCGGCACGCTTGAGCTTTTCGGCCAGTTCGGCGCAGTTGCCGCCGCAATCCAGACGCGAGCGTTCGATCTCGCGCGGCAGGTGCTCGGCCAGGAAATCGATGAACACGCGCACCGCCGGCAGCAGGCCGCGGCGCGAGGCGAACACCGCGTGGCAGATGCCTTGCGGCAACGACCAGTGCGGCAGCACCACTTCCAGCTCGCCGCTGCGCACCGCCTGGGCGCACACGGTCTCCGGCAACATGGTGATGCCGAAACCATCGCGCGCCATCGACTGCAGCAGCGGGAAATCGAAACCGGCCAGACGCGGCTGCAGGTCTACGCGGCGCATCTCGCCGTTGGGGCCGTGCAGTTCCCAGCGCTGATGCGCTTCGTCTTCGCTGGTGCTCATGGTGGTGTGGTTGGCCAGCTCGCTCGGGTCTTTCGGGCGGCCGGCGCGGTCCAGGTACTTGGGGCTGGCGACCAGCAATTCCTGCACCTGGCCGAAGCTGCGCATCACCAGGCTGCCGTCGTCGTCCAGCCGCGAGCGCACGCGCAACGCGATGTCGTAGCCCTCATTGATGACGTCGACACGGCGGTTGCTGATGTTGAGCTGCAGCCGCACCTTGGGATACTTGGTCAGAAATTCCGGCAACAACTTGGGCAATTGAATCTGCGCCAGCGAGACCGGAACGCTCACACGCACAAGGCCACGCGGCTCGGCACTGAGGCGATCCACCACCTCGCGTGCGGCCTGGGCTTCGGCCAGCATGGTCTGGGCATGGCGATGCACGCTGGTGCCGACGTCGGTCACCGCAAAGCGGCGCGTGGAGCGCTGCAGCAGGCGCACGCCCAGGTCGGTTTCGAGCTGGCTGATGCGGCGGCTCAAGCGCGACTTGGGGATCCCGAGCGCACGCTCGGCCGCAGCGAAGCCGCCGTGGTCCACCACCATCGCGAAGTAGTACAGGTCATTCAGGTCGTGCATGGCGCAGGTATCCATGGATAGAACGATAAGTGACATTTAAGCACCTTTATCCCAACAGGGCAACGACATCGGTCGCATCGGGTGCCCGGTCTGGCGGGTTTCCGGGATATGCAATGCTTGGCGTCGAGGACCTCTCGTCTTGCCGCGAAAGCGCGCAGCGCACCGGCGTTGGCGCCAACTGGGTCGCGCCCGCAGGATCCGCAAGGTGGTCTGCCCAGACGAAGCGCATGAGCCCGTCACGTAAAAACGCAAACGGGGCCAGCGACGGCCCCGTTTTCTTCAATGTTTTGGAAGCGGCCAGCTCGCGTACATCTGTCGGCTGCACGGTCGTAGCGGCAGCGGCACTTGGAGTAGCTGGCAAAACGTAGCGAGCCCTCGTCGGTGAGTACGGACATCCCGCTCAAAAGTGGCGTGCACGCGTGGCGCTCGCTGCTTCCGAGCAGCGGCCGCGCCCGCCTGGCGATGAGCGCAGCCCGCTTTCGGCAGCTTTTGTCAGCCGCGCTTAGCCGATCCGCTCGATCCCGCCCATGTACGGGCGCAGTACCTCGGGCACATCGATCGAGCCATCGGCGTTCTGGTAGTTCTCCATCACCGCGATCATTGCGCGGCCCACCGCGGTACCCGAGCCGTTGAGCGTGTGCATCAGCTCCGGCTTGCCGCTGACCGGATTGCGCCAGCGCGCCTGCATGCGCCGCGCCTGGAAATCGCCGCAATTGGAGCACGACGAAATCTCGCGATAGGTGTCCTGCGAAGGCAGCCACACTTCCAGATCGTAGGTCTTGATCGCAGCAAACCCCATGTCGCCGGTGCACAGCAGCACCTTGCGATACGGCAGCCCGAGTTTTTCCAGCACCACCTCGGCGCAGCGCGTCATGCGCTGATGCTCGGCATCGCTGTCTTGCGGCGCACAGGCGGTGACCAGCTCCACTTTTTCGAACTGGTGCTGGCGGATCATGCCGCGCGTATCGCGGCCGCCGCTGCCGGCTTCGGCACGGAAGCACATCGAATGCGCAGTCATGCGCAACGGCAAGCGCTCGGCATCGACGATCTCGTCGCGCACGATATTGGTCAGCGGCACTTCCGAGGTGGGGATCAGATAGCGTTTCTGAAGAGCATCAATTACGCGGTTAAACCCGTTCTGATAACTACCCGTAACCAAATTCGCTGGCGGGTCAACTGACATCAAATTGTGCAAGCGCTCTGAAGCCAGATCAGTCAATTCTGTATCGAGCACAGAGAACAAATCGTCCTCGAACTTCGGCAACTGCCCGGTGCCACGCATCGAATCGGCGTTGACCAGCAAGGGCACATTGGTCTCTTCGTAGCCATGCTCGCCGACATGCAGATCGAGCATGAATTGCGCCAGCGCGCGATGCAAGCGCGCAATCGGCCCGCGCAACACGGTGAAACGCGCGCCCGACAACTTGGCCGCGGTTTCGCCATCCAGCCAGCCATGCGGCGCGCCGAGTTCCACATGATCCTTGACCGCGAAATCGAACTGGCGCGGCGTGCCCCAACGCGATTGCTCGACGTTCTCGCTCTCGTCCTTGCCGTGCGGCACATCGTCGGCCGGCAGATTGGGCAGGCCCAGCGCGATGGTTTCGAGTTTGGCGCGGATCGCATCCAGCGCTTCTTCCGACGCCTTGAGTTCATCGCCGAAACCGGCCACCTCGGCCATCAACACGGTGACATCCTCGCCCTTGGCCTTGGCCTGCCCGATCGCCTTGGACTTGGAATTGCGCTGACTCTGCAGCTCCTGCGTGCGCACCTGGATGCGCTTGCGCTCGCCTTCCAGCGACTCCAGTTCCGCGGTGTCCAGGGCGAAACTGCGCGTGCTGCGCAGGCGCTCGGCAAGGTCGGCGGGATGTTGGCGAAGCAGGGCCGGATCTAGCATCGGAAGTCTGTGTGAGTCAGTAGGAAGCACGAGATTATCGCCTGTTCCGCCACCTGCTGCGATCGATTCACCGCCGCTATGCCAGAATTGACCCGATCCTTCAGGTGAGCCCTATGCCCGCGCCCCGCCCTGCGTCCGATCGCCAGATCGTTCTGCGTCTGCCCCGCCACACCCTGAAAATTGCCGGTATCGCCTTCGTTGCCGGGCTGCTGTTGTTCCTGTTGGTGTGGGCCACCGGCCGCAAGGACGACTTCTACAAGGCCTCGCCGGCCCAGCCGAGCGCAGGTGCGCCAGCCACCGACGATATCCAGCCGCTACCCGCGCCGCTGCCGGCCCAGGACGGCGCCAGCGACATGCCGCAGGCCAAGCCGCCCGAAGAAACCCCGACCCTGGTGGACACTGCGCCGCCTGCCCCACCCGCGCCGACGCCCTTGCCCGAAGACGCAGGTCCCGGAGCCCCTGGCACCACAGCACCGGCAACTACTGCGGCAGCTGCGGGCGGCGATCGCCCGGTACCGATGCAGGGCCAGATGCCGCCGCCGCGCTATCCCTCGGCCGCGTTGCGTCGTGGCGATGCCGGCGATGTGGTGGTGCGGGTGGACGTGGACGCAGTGGGCAAGCCCGGCGGCGTGACACTGGTGCAGCGTAGCGGTTCGCGCGATCTGGACCGCGCCGCGATGGAAGCGGTGCGTCAGTGGCGTTTCCACCCGGCACAGCGCAATGGCCAGCCGATTGCCGGCAGTGTGGATATCCCGTTCGAGTTCAAGCCTGCGCAGTAAGACCTGCAGACAGAACCGTCGCAGATGGTCATCAGATGTCCACGCGCAAAGCGTTGACGCATCAGCGCATGCATCGGAATCCGGTCTGCCGGGCGCACCAATCCGGCAGCCGCACAGGTAGTTTGCCAGTTCGACAAAGCTGAACGCCTGCCGAGTTTTAGCCCTTCATTGGCGCCCTGCCTTAGCTCCCCCTCAGGCAGCGCCGACCAGACTGGCCGTGTCATCCCACAGATGCGCCAGGAGGCCGGCCATGTCCTTCACCTCGAATCCTTCTTCACACCAGACGCAATCGCTGCCGCAACAGGCCGCGCAAATGCGCGAGCGTGTGCGCGAAGACGATGCAGATGGCGCATCGCCGTGGTTGTGGGCAACCCTGCTGGCGGTGCTGGTGGTGGTACCGACCTGGTGGTGGACGCGGCATGGCGACGAATCGTTTGCGCAGGACACGCGCCCGTTGCCGGCGGCAAGCCGCCAGATCCTGCCGACCTCCGAAGGCCCGCGTGCGATGACCATGATCGCGCACCAGCCGGCGCGTACACCGGTCAGCAGCGAAGAAGCCAAGCCGCTGCCGGGTAACGCGATGCCGCGCTATCCAGCCGACATTGCGCAAGCCGGCATCGAAGGCAGCCGCACCGCGCGTCTGCAACTGGATGTGCAGGGCCAGGTGAGCGATGTGACCATCGTCGATCGCAGCGGCAGCGACGACCCGCGTCTGGATGCTGCGGTAATGGAGAGCCTGGGGCAGTGGCGCTTTGAACCTGCAACGCGCGACGGCCACGCGGTCGTCAGCAGCGTGCAGGTGCCGGTCGAATTTACGTCCGAACGTTGAGCCCGAACCCGGCGCCCTGCGCCAAGCTATCGAAACCTGGAAACGAGGTCGCGACATTGGCGACATCGTTCACCTGCACGGTGCCGGTCGAGAGCTGACCGGCAATGGCGAAGGCCATCGCAATGCGGTGATCGCCGTGGCTTTCGATCACGCCGCTGCCGATGCTGCCGCCGTGAATGGTCGCACCATCCGGCGTCTCGTCGACCCGCACGCCCAGGATGCGTAGACCGGTGGCCATGGCCGCCAGACGATCGGACTCCTTGACCCGCAATTCGGCGGCGCCAGTGACAACCGTCTGCCCGTTCGCCGCAGCCGCAGCCACGAACAAGGCCGGGAATTCGTCGATCATGTCCGGCACCAACGCTTCGGGAATCTGCGCTCCTTGCAGCGGTGCGTAGCGTACGCGCAGATCGGCAACCGGCTCGCCACCATGTTCGGCGTGATTTTCTTCGACGATATTCGCGCCCATCAGCCGCAGTGCAGCGAGCAGCCCGGTGCGACGCGGATTCAAGCCCACCGCACGCAGCACCACGTCCGAGCCTGGAATGATGCTGGCGGCAACGATGAAGAACGCTGCCGAGGAGAAATCGGCCGGCACCGCGATATCGGTCGCACGCAGACGCTGACCACCGCGCAGGCGCGCCTTGCCTGGCGAGAAATCGATCTCCACACCGAATGCGGACAACATGCGTTCGGTGTAATCGCGCGTTGGGTGCGGCTCGGTCACCGAGGTGTCGCCCTTTGCATACAACCCTGCCAACAATACGGCGGATTTGACCTGTGCGCTGGCGACCGGCGAGACGAAGTCGATGCCATGCAAAGCTTGCCCGCCATGCACGCGCAATGGCGGCGTGCCGTCTTCTTCGGTGTCGATGCTGGCACCCATCTGCGCCAGCGGGCCGGTCACGCGCCGCATCGGGCGCTTGGACAGGGAGTCGTCGCCCACCAGCACGCTGTCGAAGCGCTGCGCGGCCAGCAGGCCGGCGAGCAGGCGCATGCCGGTGCCGGCGTTACCGCAGTCCAACGCCTCAGTCGGCGGCTGCAGGCCATCCACGCCCACGCCGTGCACGATGCGTTGGGATGCCGAGGGTGTTTCGATGCGCACGCCGAGCTTGGCGAAAATGGCCGCAGTGGAGCGCGTGTCTTCGCCTTCGAGAAAGCCATCGATCTGCGAGCTGCCATCGGCCAAGGCGGCAAACATCACCGCGCGATGCGAGACCGATTTGTCGCCGGGAATGGCCAGGCTGCCCTGCAGTGCGCTGCCCTGCTGCGCGATCCAATGTTGCGTATTGCTGCTCATGCGTGTGGTCCGATTGCTGCGGCAGCGCCATGCACGGCACTGCACTTTGAAGAATGGTGTGGTAGCGCCGTCACCTTGCAGATGGCGGCGCGTCAGCTGTTACCGGCTTGGAGGAAAAGCGTTTACGGAATCGCCACCGGATACGAGCCCAGCACCTTGATCTGCGCCGAGTGCGCTTCCAGTTCGGCCAGCGCCTGCTTCATCGCCTGGTCTTCCACGTGGCCGGCCAGGTCGATGAAGAAGCCGTACTCCCATTTGGCCTGATGCGAGGGCCGCGACTCGATGCGATTCATGCTGATGCCATGCCGCGCGAACGGGCTGAGTACGTCGAACAATGCGCCCGGCTTGTCGTGGATGAACACCAGCACCGAGGTGCGGTCGTGCCCGGACGAGGGAAAGATCTGCCGGCCGATCACCAGAAAGCGCGTGGTGTTGTCGTCGTCGTCTTCGATCGACTTCATGATGACTTTCTTCAAGCCATACACGTGCGCGGCGCTCTCGCCGCCGATCGCCGCGGCATCTTCGGCATTGCGGGCGCGGCGTGCGCCCTCGGCATTGCTGGAGACGGCGATTTTCTCGACCTTGGGCAGGTGCGAACGCAACCAGCCGGCGGTCTGCGCGAACGATTGCGAATGCGCGTAGATACGCTCGATATCCTCCAGCCGGCCGTTGCGCGAGAGCAGGTACTGATGCACGCGCAGCTCGACTTCGCCGCAGATCTTCAGGTTGGAGGTCAGGAACATGTCCAACGTGACCTGGATGGTGCCCTGCCCGGAATTTTCCACCGGCACCACGCCGAAATCGGCGTTGCCGGCTTCCACTTCCTGGAACACTTCTTCGATGGTCGCCATCGGCAAGCCCACTGCCGAACGACCGAAATGCTTGAGTACTGCCTGCTGGCTGAAGGTCCCTTCCGGGCCGAGGTAACCGATCTTCAACGGTTCCTGCTGGGCCAGGCAGGCCGACATGATTTCGCGATACACGTGCACCAGCACTTCATCGCTGAGCGGGCCTTCGTTGCGGTCCACCACCATGCGCAGCACCTGCGCCTCGCGCTCGGGCCGGTAGTAATCCACCGCCGCGGCGAGCTTGCCCTTGGCCTTGCCGACCTGATGGGCGAAGTTGGCGCGCTCGGCGATCAGCTCCTGGATGGTGCGGTCGATCTGGTCGATCTTGGCGCGCACGTCGGCCAGCACCGGTGCGGCGACCGCCGGCTTTGCAAGCTTGGGTGCCGACTTGCTTGCAGCTTTTTCCGCAGATTTCTCTACCGATTTACTCGCCGGCTTGGTCTTGCCGCCGGTAGCGGTGGTGGGCTTGTTGGACTTGGGAGCCATCGCTGGGCATTCCTTGAATAACGGCGCATGCGCCTGCGCGGCAGCTGCCGCGGTCGAAGAGAAGACTGAGAGCGGCTAACACAACGTAGCGAGCAGTCGCGCAGTAGTTTTGTTAGTCACTCTTAGCCGTGACGCTGCTGGAAGTCGTGCATGAAGCTCACCAGCGCCTGCGCGCCTGCCACCGGCATCGCGTTGTAGAGCGAAGCACGCAAGCCACCGACGGCCTTGTGCCCCTTCAATGCCAACAGGCCGGCCGCCCTGGATTCGCTGACGAACAACGCGTCCAGCTGCTCATCGGGCAGAAAGAACGGGATGTTCATGCGCGAACGCACGGCCGGCTTGATCAGGTTGCGATAGAAGCCGCCGGAGCCATCGATCGCGCCGTACACCAGCGCGGCTTTCTCGGCATTGCGGCGCGCGAACTCGGCCACCCCGCCCTGCTCCAGCATCCACTTCACGTTGAGGCCGAGCAGATACCAGTTCCAGGTCGGCGGGGTGTTGAGCATCGAATCGCGGGCCGCGTGCGACGCATAGTTGAAGATATCCGCGCGCGGCTGGCCGGCACGTTCGAGCAGGTCGCGCCGCACGATCAGCACCGAGATGCCGACCGGCCCCAGGTTTTTCTGCGCCCCGGCGTAGATCAACCCGTAGCGCGAGATATCCAGCGGCTCGGAGGCGATCGACGAACTGAAGTCGGCGAACAACGGCAACGTGCCCACATCCGGCGTGTCGCGAAACTCCACGCCATGGATGGTCTCGTTGGCGGTGATGTGCACATAGGCCGAGTGCGGCGACAAGGTCCAGCTGGCCACCGGCGGGATATCGGTGAAGCCTTCCGCCTGGCCGTCGGCAGCGATCCGTGCATCCACATAAGGCGCCGCCTGCTTGATCGCGGTCTTACCCCAATGTCCGCTGATCATGTAGTCGGCGGCCTGCCCCGGCGCGGCGAAATTCAGCGGCAGCAACGCCTGGATGGTGGTGGCGCCACCGGCGGTGAACAGCACCGCATAGTCGTCGGGAATCGACAACAGGGTGCGCAGATCGGCTTCGGCCGCGGCCGCCACGGCCATGAAATCGGCGCTGCGGTGGCTGATTTCCACGATCGAGGCGCCGACGCCGTTCCACTCGACCATCTCCGCCTGCGCCTGCCGCAGGACCGATTCCGGCAATGTCGCAGGGCCGGCACTGAAATTGAACGCGCGTGTCATGGCACACCTTGTCGAGCTAGCCTTCTAGTATGCCGCAGCGCATCGGCCTTGGCAGCGCTGCAGAAAAGTTGCAGCTGCATCCTTCTCAGCGACGCCGACGTATGGTGTTGCAGCGTCCATGGGCAGCACCTTCACCGTGGTCCGATATTCTCATCTGCAGCCACTGTCAGGAGCGAGCCATGTCCCTTCGCGATGTCTTGAAGACGCCGTCCAGCGAGATCACCGATGAGGCCGTCTACCGCGACCGGCGCCGGCTGCTGCAGCTGTTCGCGCTGACCCCGGCGCTGGGCGTGGCCGGGTGCGCAGAGGCCGACCCGCCACCTCCGCCCAAGACCGTGGTGACCCCGGCGCAGGCGCGCAGCGGCTTCCGTACCGCCGAGGAACTGACCCGGCTGGAAGACGTCACCAGCTACAACAACTTCTACGAATTCGGCACCGACAAGACCGACCCGTCGAAGGCCGCCAAGACCTTGAAGCTGTCGCCGTGGTCGGTGAAGGTCAGCGGCGAGTGCGAAAAGCCCGGCAGCCTGTCACTGGACGAATTGCTCAAGGGCATCCCTGCCGAAGAACGCGTCTACCGGCTGCGCTGCGTGGAAGGCTGGTCGATGGTGATTCCGTGGACCGGCGTGCCGCTGGGCGAGGTGCTCAAGCGCTTTGCGCCGACCTCCAAGGCCAAGTACGTGGCGTTCACCACGCTGGCCGACCCGCAGCAGATGCCCGGCGTGCGCTACCGCTCGATCAACTGGCCGTATCGCGAAGGCCTGCGCATCGACGAAGCGATGCATCCGCTGACCTTGCTGGCCACCGGCCTGTACGGCAAGCCGCTGCCGCAGCAGAACGGCGCGCCGTTGCGGCTGGTGGTGCCATGGAAGTACGGCTTCAAGAGCATCAAATCGATCGTGGAGATCCGCTTCGTCGAGAAGATGCCCGAGACCGCCTGGCATGACCTGCAGCCGTCCGAATACGGGTTCTTTTCCAACGTCAATCCGGCGGTGGACCATCCGCGCTGGAGCCAGAAGACCGAGCGGCGTATCGCTGGAACCGCCAGCAAGCTGTTCGCCGAGCGCATCGCGACCAAGCCATTCAACGGCTATGCGGATCAGGTCGCTTCGTTGTACGCGGGGATGGATCTGAAGAAGTGGTTCTAGGGCAACAAAGTTCAGCTTGAGATCGGCCTGTCGTAGGAGCGCACCTGGGCGCGACGGGCTTTCCTGGCAATGCCGGTCGCGCCCGGGTGCGCTCCTACGATGCATGCATGGCACCCACGCAGCACGCTCCCCTCTTCGAGATCGCATGGCCAAGACATCCACCTCCCTGATCGCTGCCAAGACGCTGCTGCATGCGGCCGCGCTGACGCCGATCGCATTGCTCGGCTGGCAGTTCTGGCAGGTGTGGCAAACCGGCAGCGATGCGCTGGGCGCCGATCCGGTCGCCGAGATCGAGCACCGCAGCGGGCTGTGGGCGCTGCGTTTCCTGTTGATCACCTTGGCAGTGACGCCACTGCGCCAGCTCACCGGCCAGGCGGTACTGATCCGCTTCCGCCGCATGCTCGGGCTGTACGCATTCTTCTACGCCAGCGTGCATCTGGCGGCCTACCTGAGCCTGGATCTGCGCGGCTTCTGGACGCAGATCTTCGAAGAGATCATCAAACGGCCCTATATCACCGTCGGCTTCACGGCCTGGCTGCTGCTGGTGCCGCTGGCGATCACTTCCACCCAGGGCTGGATGCGGCGGCTCAAGCGCAACTGGGGCCGCCTGCACATGCTGATCTATCCGATCGGGCTGCTGGCGGTGCTGCATTTCTGGTGGCTGGTGAAATCCGATATCCGCGAACCGGCGCTGTATGCCGGGATTCTTGCGGTATTGCTGGGCTGGCGGGTCTGGAAAAAACTCAGCGCGCGCCGAACCACAGCAAGGCGCTCAGCGCCGCCGCCAGCAACACCGCGCTGAGCAGCAGCCACGGCCAGCGCGCGACCTTGACCGGCGCACGCGTCGGTTCGGTGGTGGCGCGCGGCGGCGGCAACGGCTCGGTGTCGGGGATGTCCCAGGTGGTGCCGTGATGGGTGCGCGGCACCTCGACGACAAACCGGTGGCGGGCATCGAAGACGACCTGGTCGCCGGCCTGCAACCAGCCATCGCGCACTTGCACGCCGTTGATCCAGCTGCCTTCTTCCGAACCCAGATCGCGGATCAGCACGCGGTCGCCGTGGCGTTCCAGCCGCGCATGCTGGGCCGCAAAGGCCGGGTCGTCGATGACGATATCCGCCGCCGGGTCACTGCCGACCAGCCGTGAGCGATCCAGCGTGAAGCTGCGCCCGTGATGACGGCCACCCAACCCGCGCAACAACAGACAGACCTCGCTCAGGCCGGCGTCGTCCTCTGACACGTCGTTGGCAGGTGCGCTCGATGGCGCACTGCGCAGCAGCATCTCCACGCCGTCGGCGTAGATCGCATCGCCGGGGCGCAGCAGTGCCATGCGGCGTACCGGGCGTCCGTTGACATGGATGCCGCGGATTCCGTTGGCCACCTGCAACCACAGGCCGCGCTGGTCCAGGCAGAACTGCGCCAACAGCAACGCGCCCTGCGCATCGTCCACCACCCGCACGCTGCCGGAGGCATGACGTACGATCCGGTGGACGCCGGGTTTGAGAGAATGATCCGGCTGCTGCCGGTGAGTGAAATGAACTTGCAGATCGCGCACCCGCCGTAGCCTAGCAGGTCTGCCCCATGCAGCGGCCAACAACGTGACCGGCGTCCGCCCAACAGGCGCGGTGTTTGCGCGTCGTTCCTGTCCGCCGCCAGCATCCGCACTTGGAGCCTGGCCCGCGCATGCGCACAATGCGCGCTCCTTTCGTCTCACCTCTCCACGCCATGTCCAGCATCGATATCCGCCACGACCATTCCTTGACGCCGGCCCAGGCCCGCGCAGCGATCGACGAGGCGGCGCGCAAACTGACCGATCGCTACGGCATCGCTTCGCACTGGGAAGGCGACACCTTGCGCATCGCGCGTGCCGGTGTGGACGGGGCGATCGCCTTGCTGCCGCAGCAGGTGCATGTCACCGCCGAGCTTGGCTTTCTGTTGTCGGCGGTGCAGCCGATGGTGGAATCGGAAATCCGTCGGTTGCTGAACGAAAAACTCGCCTGAGCAGGCCGGTCTGACGGTCCTTGCCCCAAGCGGGCCAGGCCTGGGGCCTGCGAACTTGAGCAGGCCGCGCTGGAGGTGCCGGCCCTTCAGCGCAAGGTCACCCGCATCGCGCTGGATGCGCGGATGCTTGAAAACGCGTCTCGCGCACACATGACCTAGATAGACGCCAGCAGGCAATGCTTCACCTGCCCGATGCAGCGTCGGCACTAGGGTGAAAGCAACGTCGCTTTAGCAACCTACAGGAGCATCGCATGACGACCGGATACGATCAGAACGGCAACCGCAACAACGCGGCCCATGGGTTCCAGGCGCAGGCAGAGCAGATTTCGCGCCGGCTTGGCGAATCGGCACAGACGGTGTGGTTGGCCGGGCTCGGCGCGCTGGGTCGCGTCCAGACCGAGGGCGGCAAATTGTTCGATTCCCTGGTTCGCGAGGGCGCGGCCTATGAGCGCACGGGTCAGCAGAAGGCCAGCGAAAGCGTCGACGAACTCCGCGAAGAGGTGGAGACCCAGTTCGAACAGGCACGCGACACCGCCGTGCGTGGCTGGGACCGGCTGGGCAAGGCCTTCGACGAACGCGTCAAGGGCGTGCTGCGCACCCTCAACATCCCCGAACAGGACGAGCTGGAAAACCTGCGTCGAGAAGTGGAATCGTTGAAGGCCCAGGTGCGCGCCAATACCGCCGCCACCAAGCGCGCCAACCGTACCGCCAATCAAGCGGCGCAGGCTGCCACTAGCGATACGGCCGGTACTGGATCAACTACGCCAGGCAGCACCTCGACCGGAAACACCGCTGCGTTCGACGGCGAATAAGCCTGGCACCCGGCGAATGTTGCAAAGCAGCATGATTTTCCACACAATCGAGAAGGACCCGCCAGTCCTGTAACACGAAGTCCGTTTGCTCCCCTCCCCTCACGGCTTCGGACTGGCGGGTCTTTCGCTGTCTGGATCACGGCTCGTGAGTTCGCCGCGCGCGATCCATTGACGAATCTGGCGCGAGGGATTCTTCTAGACGCACCATTTCGTTATACGCGACATAACTTCGTTTGATACTGATGCCTTTCTGGATTTTGGCGCTGTTGGCCGCCCTCTTGCTGTGGCTGGCGGTGTGCGCTTATGTCTGGCTGGTGCGACGTCGCGCCGACGAAACCACCGAGGGCGTGCGCGCCCTGGCAGCGATGCATTGGCGTGATTTTTCCGCCCTGGTGCTGCGCGTGCTGCAGGACCAACGCGGTTGGCAACCGACCCGGCTGCCGCAGGATGGCCTACCCACCGCCGATTTCATGATGCAGACCGACCACGGCACCCGTCTGGTTGCCTGCAAGCACGGGCGCGGTTATCGCATCGGCGTGGCGGCGATCAACGAGTTGGGCGCGATGGCGCGGCTGGCCGGTGCCGGCGGCGGCGTGATGGTGACCGAGGGCCGCATGGAGCGCGAAGGCATCGCGGCCGCCGACAAGCAATCCATCGAAGTGCTGGACGGCACGCGCCTGTGGCCACTGCTCAAACCCTACCTGCCCGGCGACATGGAAACCGGTGTGGTCGGCATGGCAAGGCGCCGCGCGATCCGCCACAGCACCATCGCCGGTGTGGCGTTGGCAACCTTGGCGCTGGTCGCTGTGCTGGCACTGCAGCCGGCGCTGCCGGAAGCGGCGCTGACGCAGACTGCAATTACACCTACCCCACCGGTTACCGCACCCGTGCGTGCTGCGCCTTCCGCTGCCCCGGCTACTGCTACTGATACGTCGCAGGCAGCGCCCACAACTGCATCGGCCCCGGCAGCCACGGCATTCGCAAGCGGGAAAGAACCGGATGCAGCGACCATGCAGGGCTATCAACGCGAGGTTTCCAAAACGCTCGCACAGACACCCGGTCTACTCCGCGGGATCTGGATCACCCAGGCAACGTTGGCGGTGGACCGCACGGTCGAAGACGCCGCCGCCTGGCCGCTGATCTGCCGCGAACTGGAACGCTACCCGTACCTGCGCACCGTGCGCGTGCAACTCAACCCGCGCGCAGGCGTGGACGAGCCGGTGCGTTGGCGTCAATGCACGACGCTTTGAGTGGGTGATTGGCGCGTTGGCCAGTCGCTGCGAACCTCAGCGCATTCCCGGCGCAAATCGCGCCACCAGATCGTACGAGCCGCCGAGAAACCACTGACGCACGTAGGTCACCGGCTGATCGCCGCGCCAGGTGTGGCGATCGATCACCAGACATGCGGCGCCATCGTCCACCTGCAGGCGTTGCGCCTGCGCGGCGTCGGCATTGACCGCGCTGATGCGGTGTTCGGCGCGCGTCCATGGCACGTTGCGCAACAGCCAACTGCCTGGTGCCACGTCGGTGAACGATTGCAATAATGCCTCCGGCACCGTGGTGGTATCGATCACGCGTTGCTCTAGCGCGAACGGGCTGCCATCGGCAAGGTGCACGCTTTCCAGCGCCAGGACCTTGCCGGTGCTGCCCAGGGCGCGTTCCTGCGGCAGGCGCTGACGCAGGTTGCGCAGTCGCCGCGACAGCAACGAAAACCGATAGGCATGGCCGCGCGTGGTCATCTCCACTTCGATATCCGGGATCGACAGCGCCACCTGTTCCAGATGCGGATGCGGCCGCGCCACGAACGAGCCGGTGCGGCGGCGACGTTCGATCATGCCGGCGTCGGCGAGCAGCCCGAGCACCTTGTTGACCGTCATGCGCGAGCAGCCGTACTGCGTCATCAACTCGTGTTCGGGCGGCACGCGATGACCGGGCGGCCAGTCGCCGCTATGGATGCGTTGTTCCAGATCCTGACGGATGCGTTGATGCAGGGTGCCGGGCGCGGCGATGGGGTGGGCGGTCAAAGCAGATCTCCGGTCAGACCCGCATTGTGCGCGCATCCGCTCAGTTGCTCAGCAGCGATCGCAAAACGCCGGCAAAACGCGTGGCGATGCGCGCGCGATCCACATGCTGCCCGTCGCGCACCACCGGTTGCCCGGCGCGCCAGACCGTACGCACGGCACTGCCGCGTGCGGCGAACAGCCAACTGTCGAGCAAGGCATCGTCGCTGCGCGCCAGCAGCGCCGGATGGGTGAGATCCAGCTCGAGCAGATCGGCCGATGCGCCGACACGGATTCCACCGCGTGCAATACCCAAGGCCTGCACCGCGCCATCGCTGGCCTGATCGAACAACCACCGCCCACTGGAAACGCCGCCTTGCGCCAGCACATTGCGCGCCTGCAGGTGCAGGCGCTGGCCGTATTCGAGCAGGCGCAGTTCTTCGGCCGCATCGATCAAGACATTCGAATCCGAACCCACCCCGAAACGCCCGCCCGCAGCGGCAAATGCCTGCATCGGGAACAGCCCGTCGCCCAGATTCGCCTCGGTGATCGGGCAGAGCCCGACCACTGCGCCGCTGTCGACGATCGCCTGCAGTTCGCTCGCATCCACATGCGTGGCGTGCACCAGACACCAGCGCGCATCCACCGACGCGTTAGCCTGCAGCCACTGCACCGGGCGCCTGCCCGACCAGGCCAGACACGCATCGACCTCGCGCTGCTGCTCGGCGATATGGATGTGGATCGGGCCAGTGGTGAGCGGCACCAGCGCAGCCAGTTGTTCTGGCGTGACCGCGCGCAGGCTGTGCGGCGCCAACCCGAGCACCGCATCGGGCAAGGCCTTGAGGCTGCGCGTGCAGTCGTCCAGCAAGCGTGCGAAACCGTCGATGTCGTGGATCAAGCGACGCTGCGCTGTACTCGGCGCGACGCCACCGAAATCCGAATGCGCATAGAACACCGGTAGCAAGGTCAGCCCGATGCCGGTGTTGGCGGCGGCAGCGGCGATGCGCCCGGACATTTCGCCGGCCTGCGCATATGCCGCGCCACCGGGGCTGTGGTGCAGGTAATGGAATTCGCCGACGCGGGTGAAGCCGCTTTCGAGCATTTCCACATAGGCCTGTTCGGCGATCGCCTGCAGGCTGTCCGGATCGAGCCGGTCGACGAAGCGATACATCAACTCGCGCCAGCTCCAGAAACTGTCGCCGCTACGCCCGCCCACCTCGGTCAGGCCGGCCATGCCGCGCTGGAACGCGTGGCTGTGCAGATTGCCCAACCCGGGTAGCAGCACCTCGACACGGGTATCGGTGGCGGCCACCGCAGCATCGGTCTGCACCGAGGCGATGCGTCCCTGTGCCAGCACGATCCGCACACTGCTCGCCCAGCCATCGGGCAAAAGCGCCCGGGCTGCCCACATCGCCTGCACCTGTTGGTCTGCCACTGGACACCCTCGATTGCCGGTTCTATTGTATATACATATCAGACACCACGAGCCTGCGCCATGCATTGCGACGTCCTCTGGCACAACGCGCAACTGATGACACTGGACGCCGCCGATGGCGGCCTGGGCATCGTGGACGATGGCGTGGTTGCCTGCCAGGACGGCCGCATCACCTATGCCGGCCCGGCCGCGCAGGCCCCGGCGCTGGAGCCGGACACCGCGCACGATTGCCAGCGCCGCTGGATCGGCCCCGGCCTGATCGATTGCCATACCCATCTGGTCTACGCCGGCAACCGCGCCAACGAATTCGAACAGCGACTGCGCGGCGCCAGCTATGCGCAGATCGCCGCGGCCGGCGGCGGCATCGTGGCCACCGTGCGCGCAACCCGCGCGACCGACGACGCAGCGCTGCTGGCCGCCAGCCTGCCGCGCCTGGACGCCATGCTTGCCGAAGGCGTGACCACGCTGGAAATCAAATCCGGCTACGGGCTCACGCTGGAGGACGAAACCAAGCAGCTGCGCGTGGCGCGCCAGCTCGCCGCGCTGCGCAAGGTCGAGGTGGTGCCGACCTTCCTCGGTGCGCATGCGGTGCCACCGGGCGGCGATGCACAGACCTATATCGACGCCGTCTGCACGCAGATGATTCCAGCGATTGCCGCACAAGGTCTTGCCGAGGCGGTGGACGTGTTTTGCGAGCACCTGGCTTTTTCGCACGCGCAGGCCGAACAGGTGTTCGTCGCCGCGCAAGCGCACCGCTTGAGCATCAAGATTCATGCCGAACAACTGAGCAACCAGCACGGCGCAGCACTGGCCGCACGCTATGGCGCGCTGTCGGCCGATCACATCGAATACTTGGACAGCGACGGCGTTGCCGCGATGGCCAGCGCCGGCACGGTGGCGGTGCTGTTGCCGGGCGCGTTCTATTTCACCCGCGACACCCAGCTGCCGCCGATCGCCGCATTGCGCGCCGCCGGCGTGCCGCTGGCCCTGGCCACCGATTGCAATCCAGGCACCTCGCCGCTGACCAGCCCGCTGCTGGCGATGAATATGGCCGCCACCTTGTTCCGCATGACCGTGGACGAATGCATCGCCGGTTTTACCCGCGAGGCTGCACGTGCGCTCGGACGCAGCGAGCGGCTTGGCCGGCTGCGCGCCGGCATGCACTGCGACCTTGCGATCTGGAACATCGACGCGCCGGCCGATCTGGTCTACCGCATGGGCTTCAACCCACTTCATGCCCGCGTCTGGCGCGGGCATTCCTGCTGAATCCGGAGTCGTCATGAGTTCTGTTGTCTTGCAGCCCGGCCAGGTCACCCTGGCGCAATGGCGTGCGTTGTATCGCGGCGCCGAGGTCATGTTGGACGACGCCTGCGCGGCCGCCGTACTGCGCAGCGCGCAGACGGTGGAGGCCATCGTTGCGCGCGGCGAGCCGGTCTACGGCGTCAACACCGGCTTCGGCAAACTGGCCAGCGTGCGCATCGAGCGCGAGGACCTGCAGACCCTGCAACGCAATATCGTGCTGTCTCACGCGGCCGGTGTCGGCGAGCCCACACCCGTCCCGGTCGTGCGGCTGATGATGGCGCTCAAGCTCACCAGCCTGGCCCAAGGCGCCTCCGGCGTGCAGCCGCAGACGCTGGCGCTGCTGGACGCGATGCTGCGTCTGGGCATCACGCCGGTGGTGCCGTGCCAGGGCTCGGTCGGCGCCTCCGGCGATCTGGCGCCGCTGTCGCATCTGGCCGCAGTGATGATCGGCGTAGGCGAGGCCTTCGTCGGCGAGCAACGCTTACCTGCCGCCGAAGCGCTCGCACAGGCGCAGTTGCAGCCGCGCGTGCTGGGCGCGAAAGAAGGCCTGGCGCTGCTCAACGGCACCCAGTTTTCCACCGCCTGCGCATTGGCCGGTTTGTTCGAGATCGAAATCGTGCTGCAGGCCGCGCTGGTCACAGGCGCCTTGTCGGTGGAAGCGGCCAAGGGCTCGGATACGCCGTTCGACGCGCGCATCCATGCCCTGCGCGGGCAGCCTGGGCAGATTGCCACCGCTGCAGCGCTGCGCGCCTTGATGGCCGATTCGAGCATCCGCGAATCGCATCGGCTCGGCGATGTGCGCGTGCAGGATCCGTACTGCCTGCGCTGCCAGCCGCAGGTGATGGGCGCGGCGCTGGACATTATGCGTCAGGCCGCGCGCACGCTGGAGATCGAGGCCAATGGCGTCTCCGACAACCCGTTGGTCTTCAGCGATACCGGCGAGGCCTTGTCGGGCGGCAACTTCCACGCCGAGCCGGTCGCATTTGCCGCCGACATGCTGGCAATGGCGGTGTGCGAAATCGGCTCGATCAGCGAACGCCGTACCGCGATGCTGGTCGACCCGGCGTTGTCCGGCCTGCCGGCATTTCTCACCCCGCGCCCTGGCTTGAATTCGGGCTTCATGATTCCGCAGGTCACTGCTGCGGCCTTGGTGTCGGAGAACAAGCAACGCGCGTATCCGGCCAGTGTCGATTCGATTCCGACCTCGGCCAACCAGGAAGATCATGTGTCGATGGCTGCGCACGGCGCACGTCGCTTGTTGGCGATGGCCGAAAACGCCACGCACGTGATCGGCATCGAGTTGCTGGCTGCGGTGCAGGGCTGCGACTTCCATGCTCCACTACGCTCAAGCGCCGCACTGGAAGCCGCACGCGCACTGCTGCGCGCGCACGTACCCATGCTGCAGGACGACCGCTATTTCCATCCCGACATGCTGGCTGCCAGCGCGTTGGTACGCTCGGGCGCACTGGCGCGTGCGGTGGCGATGGCATTGCCGGGCGTGGAGCAGGACGCATGAATCGGCAGACCGACAAGACACGATCGCGCCATCAAGACGTCTGGGCGGTTGCACTGATGCAAGGCGCGCAACGATGAGCGCCCTGCCCTGGCTCGAAGTTCACCGCGGCGACGCTCCACTGATCCTCAGCTTCCCGCATACCGGTACCGAGCTCCCCGACGAGGTGGCCGATCGATTCGTGTCGCCGTGGCTGGCGCGCCGCGATGCCGATTGGTGGGTGCATCAGCTGTACGACTTCGCGCAATCGCTCGGTGCCACCACCGTGCGTACCGCGATCTCGCGCTCGGTGATCGACGTCAATCGCGACCCGAGCGGCGCATCGTTGTATCCAGGCCAGAACACCACCGGTCTGTGCCCGCTGACCACTTTCGACAATCAGCCGTTGTACGCAGACGGTGACGCACCTGATCAGGCGCAGATCGAGCTACGCCGCACGCGCTGGTTCGATCCTTATCACGCTGCGCTCGACACCGAGATTGTGCGACTGCGCGCGCAACACCCAAAGATCGTGGTCTATGACGCGCATTCGATCCGCTCGCATATCCCGCATCTGTTCGACGGCGAGTTGCCGCAGTTCAACATCGGCAGCAATGACGACCGCAGTTGCGATCCAGACCTGACCGATGCGGTGGAACGGCTGTGCCGCAGCAGTGGCTCCAGCACCGTGCGCAATGGGCGTTTCAAGGGCGGCTGGATCACCCGCCATTACGCGCAGCCCGAGCGCGGCGTGCATACGCTGCAGATGGAGCTGGCCTGCCGCGGTTACATGCGCGAGCCCGACGACATCACGCCAGACACCTGGCCCACGCCGTGGCATCCAGCGCACGCAGTGGCATTACGCGCCGTGCTGCGGCACGTGCTGCTGACCTGCCTGCACTTCGCCAACGCAACACACCCCTCCTCCGACACCGCGCCGCCTGCGGCGCACCGTTGATTGCAAGGAACCCGGCATGACCCGTCACGATGCAACCCGCGTCATCCGCGCCGCCACCGGCACCACGCTCACCGCCAAGAGCTGGCTCACCGAAGCGCCGCTGCGCATGCTGATGAACAATCTGGACCCGGACGTGGCCGAGCGCCCGCAGGAACTGGTGGTGTATGGCGGCATCGGCCGCGCAGCGCGCGATTGGGAATCCTTCGATGCGATCGTCGCCGCACTCACCCGCCTGGACGACGACCAGACCTTGCTGGTGCAATCGGGCAAGCCGGTCGGCGTGTTCCGCACGCACGCCGATGCGCCACGCGTGCTGATCGCCAACTCCAACCTGGTGCCGCGCTGGGCCAACTGGGACCACTTCAACGAACTCGATAAAAAAGGTCTGGCGATGTACGGCCAGATGACCGCCGGCAGTTGGATCTACATCGGCGCGCAAGGCATCGTACAAGGCACCTACGAAACCTTCGTGGAGATGGGCCGCCAGCATTACGCCGGCAACCTGGCCGGCAAGTGGTTGTTCACCGGCGGCCTCGGTGGCATGGGTGGCGCGCAGCCGCTGGCCGCGGTGATGGCCGGCGCCTCGTGCCTGGCGGTGGAATGCCGCCGTTCCAGCATCGACATGCGCCTGCGCACCGGTTATCTGGACACCTGGACCGACTCGCTGGACGAAGCGCTGCGCCTGATCGAGGAATCGTGCACGGCGAAGAAGCCGCTGTCGGTCGGCCTGCTCGGCAATGTCGCCGACGTACTGGACGAGTTGCTACTACGCGGGATCAAGCCGGACCTGTTGACCGACCAGACCTCCGCGCACGACCCAGTCAACGGCTACCTGCCGCAGGGCTGGAGCGTGGAAGAATGGGACGCAAAGCGCGTGAGCGCACCCAAGGAAGTGGAAGCCGCCGCGCGCGAGTCGATGGCCAGCCACATCCGCGCCATGCTCACCTTCCACGCGCTGGGCGTGCCCACCGTGGATTACGGCAACAACCTGCGCCAGATGGCACTGGAAGAAGGCGTCGACAACGCGTTCGACTTCCCCGGCTTCGTGCCCGCCTACATCCGGCCACTATTCTGTCGCGGCATCGGCCCGTTCCGCTGGGTCGCGCTCAGTGGCGATCCGGATGACATCGCCAAGACCGATGCCAAGGTCAAGGAACTCATTCCCGACGATGCGCATCTGCATCGCTGGCTCGACATGGCTGCCGAAAAGATCGCCTTTCAGGGCCTGCCTGCGCGCATCTGCTGGGTCGGTCTGGGCGACCGGCACCGGCTGGGTCTGGCCTTCAACGCGATGGTGCGCAGCGGCGAGTTGAAGGCGCCGGTGGTGATCGGCCGCGACCATCTCGATTCGGGCAGCGTCGCCTCGCCGAATCGCGAAACCGAGGCCATGGCCGATGGCTCCGATGCCGTCTCCGACTGGCCGCTGCTCAACGCCCTGCTCAACACCGCCAGCGGCGCCACCTGGGTGTCGCTGCACCACGGCGGCGGCGTCGGCATGGGCTTCTCGCAACACGCCGGCATGGTGATCGTCTGCGACGGCAGCGAAGCGGCCGACAAGCGGATCGAACGCGTGCTGTGGAACGACCCGGCCACCGGCGTGATGCGCCACGCCGATGCCGGCTATGCCATCGCCACCGATTGCGCGAAGGAAAAAGGGCTGGATTTGCCGGGGATTCTTGGCTGAGTTCGCTCGCCGACAGCGCCGTATACCGCACGCTGTCGGCAAGCTGTGTGCACTGCTCGCACATGCACACCGACCATCTTGATTGGTCCTTGCCCGCCCACCGTCGCGGGACCTTACGCGGCATGGATGCCGCGTAAGAGCTTACAAGGACGTACTTGCAGCGTGTCCCGCGATGGTGGGCGGGCAAGGGCCCCGCAGCCAAGCTGCAGATCAACCGTTCTACACTAATTTGTTAGCCGCTCTAATCGGCTTTGGTTTCCATCTCTGTCTGCTTGCAGGACGATGCAGCAGCCACCAGCAATGCGCCGTCATCGAGCAGCGGCGCTGCTCCAGTTGCCGGATAGGCGGCTGCGATCGCCTTCGCTGCACGATCTGCATCCGCCTGGATATACCACTGCGACGCCATCGGCAACGCACGTCCACGCACCGCATGTTCGAATCGATACTGCCCCCAGTAAATCGCCAATGGCTCTTCCAGCGCGTTGAGCGGGTTACGCAAGGCGGCCGCACTCGGACACAGCCGCAAGAAGTTGGCAGCGAGCATGCGTTTACGCGCGGATGGTTGCCCCGCAGACAAGTAATGACTCAACTCGTGCAACAGGATCGGCGTCCAGTCCATCGATGCCGTGCCGGTGGGCGCATCGTGCTGCGAATAGAGCAGCATCGTGCGTCCACGCACTTTGGCCTGGGTGGTATCCATGTCCGGCCACCACACGAATCGCGCCTCGAATACCGGAGGTTCCGGCACCGCAAAGAAATCACGCATCTGCGATGCCAACCGGGAAACGGCCGGGTTGGACAGCTCCTCTCTCAGCACGCGCCTCTGTTGCTCGAAACGGGGTGCAACTGCGATCAAACGGCTGGCACGCGGAACGAACCGCGCAAAATACGCACGCAACAGTCTCTGGTCATCTGCCGACTGCTCTGCAATGGCGGCATTGGCTGACGCCTCAAAGCCTGCGCTCCCCAGGAAATGCCGTGAGAACGGATCCGCCTCACGGGTGACGTCTGGCGCAAAGACTCGGTCGACCACCTTCAGATCGTCGTCTTTTGCCAGCCCCGAGGTGCGGCGGCGGAAATCCGCATAGGCGGCAAGCGCGGCAAGGTCCGCCTGATCCAGCCCCCCATGGGCTTCCATGTAGCTGCGATAGACGGGCACCGTAAAGCCCGGCAACCAATCCGACAGGTTATCCAGCAGGTTGAACAGATCCGTCGCTTCGCTGTAGCCCACCTGGACGTGCGTCGATGACGTCGATGACGGTGTGAGTGGCGCGGCCTGCGCAGTGGCGCACAGCAATATCCAGACCAGTGCGACTGCGCGCATGTTCCGCAGTTTGGTCGGCCAGCAACTCCATCTGCGCATGCGGAACTCCGGGCTGGCGAGTGCGTTGATTCGAGCATGCAGGGATACCGCTCGCAACGTGTCTTTCGTCAGGGGTGCGCGGACCTGCACGCTGGCGGCCTGCTTTGACGGCAAAACCACCGTAACCCGTCACATTCTCGACAATTGCCCTCAAGACTGCCGGGATCAGGCCGACAAGGTATGCAACGTTTCGAGGAGCCTCCATGGGCATCCTGATCTACCTGGTGCCTGCCTTCGCACTCTGGGCGCTCATCGCCACCGGGCTGGCGTTCGTGCGTGGCCGGCAACTGCGTGCCGAGTCCGGCCAGCTTGCCAGCACCCAGGACAGTCTTGCCCGCTACCAGGCTGCGCTGTCGCAATTGAAGGCACGCGCGGCCGCCAGCACGCTGGAGCTGGAATCGCTGCAGCGCAGCTACGCGGTGCTCAAACAGTCGCTGGAGCAGCAGGAACAGAACGCGGCCGAGCAACAGGCGACCACGGCCCAGGTGATTCCGATGGTGATGGTGCAGCAACTGGACATCGCCAATGAAATCGGCACCTTGTTTGCGCATGTGGCCCGCGTTGCACGCAGCCTGCGTCGCTATAGCGCTTACAGCCGCGGCCACAATGCCCCCGAACCGAACACCGCCCGCTACGACCTGCACTGGTTGGCGGACTGCTTGCACAGCTTCGACCAGATCGGCCATGCGCTGGTGCGCGGTAACGTCGCCGCTTTGATCACGGCCTGCCAGGACCTGCTGTCAATGTACGACCACTATCTCAAGGACGGTTCCGGCTACAACAGCCGCGATACCTTTCAGCGTCTGAGCAGCGATGTGCCGCTGTCCGATGCCACCGACGCCATCCGCTCGATCATCGTCAAGGCCACGCTGGCGCAGGACGCGCAGGATGCGGTGATGGAAGAAGCAGTTGCGGCGAATGTGGCTTGATTCGGGATTCGGGATTCGGGATTCGCAAGAGCGTGGGCGCGGTGTTCTGTTAGATCAACACGTAGATGCTTGGCTGTCTGACAGCGTATCGATGAGCATCGTTGGCTGAAACCTACATTGCGACACTCATAAAAAAAGCGCACCACTTACGGTGCGCTTTTTTGTTTCAAGCCTTGAAAACGGCTAACGAACTCTGGCGAGCAGGTCCGATAACGGCTCAAATCAAGGCATTTTCTGCGGCAACGCATACGCCACCACCGCATCGCCCGCGGGCGTTTCCATGAAGTGGTGGCCGCCGGCCATGATCACCAGATACTCGCGGCCGCCGTAGGCATACACCATCGGGTTGGCCTGACCACCGGCCGGCAACTTGGCGTGCCACAGCTCCTTGCCGGTAGACAGATCGATGGCGCGGATCAGGTCGTCGGTGGCTGCGGCAATGAAGATCAATCCGCTTGCCGTCACTACCGAGCCGCCGTTGTTCGGCGTGCCGATCTCGATCGGCAACCCCGAGCGGATACCGAACGGCCCATTGCCGCGCGCACTGCCGAACGGGCGATCCCATAGTGTCTTGCCGCTGGCCAGATCGATCGCGCGGATGCCGCCATAAGGAGGCTCCTTGCACAGCAACTTGGTGAACGGCAAACGCCAGCCGGCATTGACGTTGATCGCATATGGCGTGCCGGCCTGCGGATCGCCCGCACCTTCCGCACCGCCCGCATCGCCACGCACTTCGTCGCGCGGTGCCCAGCCCAGTTTGTCGGCCTTGGCGCGCGGCACCAACAGGTTGTAGTTGGGCATGTCGTTGTAGTTGGCCACGATCACCCCGCGCCGCGGATCCACCGCCACGCTGCCCCAATCCGAACCGCCGTTGTAGCCGGGATATTCGATCGAATGGCGGTCGGCTTCCGGCGGCGTGTAGATGCCCTTGTAGCTGGCCTTGCGGAACTGGATGCGGCACACCAGCTGATCGATCGGCGTCATCCCCCACATGTCGCGCTCGGTCAGATCCGGCTTGCGTAGCGTGTGATACAGCGAGAACGGCTGCGTCCTGGCGCGCATCTGCGGCTCCACACCGCCACCGGGCACTGCACGTTCTTCCACGCCCACCAGCGGCTTGCCGGTACGCCGATCCAGCACGTACAACTCGCCCTGCTTGCTCGGCAGCAACACCGCCGGCACGTTGACCCCGTCCTTGGGGAAATCGATCAGGCTCGGCTGCGAACCCAGATCGTAATCCCAGGCATCGATATGCGTGGTCTGGAAATTCCACACCGGCTTGCCGGTGGTGACATCCAGCGCCACCAGCGAGGTCGCATAGCGATTCTCCTGCGGCGTACGCGAACTGCTCCAGTAATCGGCGGTGGAATTGCCCATCGGCAGATACACATAGCCCAGCTGTTCGTCGGCTGCGGCCGTGGTCCACATGTTTGGCGTGCCCCGCGTCCAGCTCTGGCCCGGCGGCGGTGCGCCGTTCCAGTCCGGATGGGTCATGTCCCAGGCCCAGCGCAGCTTGCCGGTCACCGCGTCGAAACCTTCGATCACACCGGACGGCTCGTAACGCTTCTGCCCGTCCAGCACCTGATGCCCGGTGACCACCACCCCGCGCACGATCGCCGGTGGCGAATTGATCGACACATAGCCCGGCGGGGTCTCGCCCATCCCCAGGGTGATATCGACCTGGCCGTTGTTGCCGAAGTCCGCGCATGGGGTGCCGCTGCGTGCATCCAGCGCGATCAGGCGACCATCCAGCGTGCCTTCGATAATGCGCGTGCGGCATAGCGGAGATGCATCTGCAGCCACCGCTGCATCGTTGGCTGCCGCCGGCACCTGGTAATACGACACACCACGGCAGGCGGCCGTATACGGAATCGCCTCGTCCTTGACCTTGGGATCGTAGCGCCAACGCTCTCTACCACTGGATGCATCCAGCGCGATCACCTGATTGCGCGCAGTGCACACATACAGGCTGTCGCCCACTTTCAACGGCGTGGTTTCCGCGCCCCAGCGCTTGCTTGGCAGATCGCCGGTGTGGAAGAGCCAGGCCTGCTTCAACTGCGCAACGTTATCGCGATTGATCTGCTGCAGCGGCGAATAACGCAGCCCGGCCTGGCTGCGTCCATACGCGGCCCAGTCGTCATCGGCAGGCGCATTTGCCGGCTGTGCGCCAGAGGACGCAAGCGACGCTGGAACGGTGCGATTAACCAGGCTCGCGGCAACGCCGGCCGCATGCGCCAACGCGCCATCGGCCTCGGTCACCCCAAACGGCACGAACGCCAGCGCGAAGGCCACCACAAACACCGCCGCCAGTACGCCGGCCACGCTGCGCGACAACGCGCGCGACACCGGGCGCTCCAACTTGGGCAGCAACAGCGCCAGCACGAATGCCAGGCCGACGATCAGGCCCGCACGCGGCACCCAACGCCAGTAATCGCTGCCCGACTCCCACCATGTCAACAACAACGACGCCACGACCACTGCAGCAAACCACCACGCGCCCGCATTGCGACCGCGAAACAGCAGCACGCCGGCAACCAGCATGGCCGCGCCCGCAGGCGCGTAGTACCAGGAGCCGCCCAGCGCGGCCAACCACACGCCGCCTGCAAGCAGCACAGCGCCGAGCACTCCAATCACGCCTCCCAATGTCGCCAGCGCCCAATGGCCGCGACGGGAAGGACGATGCACGATCGTCATCAGTTGTTCCTCTTCGATTCTGCGGCGACGCAACGCCGCCGCACCGTCAACCACCTTCGACCCGCAACGGTGAAAGAGCCGCGTTCTTTGCGGCCCACGTCGAAAAACACTGCGTTGCAGATGTCACCGCGTGCAATAAAAAACGCCGGCTGTGCGCCGGCGTTTTTCTTCAACTGCGTTACTCGCTAAGCGCGATCACGCTTCGGTCGGCGGCAACTCGCTGGTGCTTGCAGCCGGTGCGACGGCTGCATCGTCCACCACGTCTTCCACTTCATCCAGCGACGCATCCAGACGTTCCACCGCCTGCAGCTTTTCGCCCTTGGACAAGCGGATCAGCGTGACGCCCTGCGTGTTGCGACCCACGCGCGAGATCTCCGAACCGCGGGTGCGCACCAGCGTACCGCCGTCGGAAATCAGCAGCACTTCGTCGGTGCCGCCCAGCAGCACCGCACGCACCAACTTGCCGTTGCGCTCGGTGGTCTGGATGCCGATCACGCCCTGCGTGCCGCGTCCCTTGCGCGGATACTCGGCCAGCGGGGTGCGCTTGCCATAGCCGTTCTCGGTGGCGGTCAGGATATAGGCCATGTCGTCGCTCTCGGCAACGTCGATAACCGCTGCATCGGCAACGTCCGTGCTCTCCACGACGTCCTCTACGCTCTCTTCCTCGACATCGCTTTCGACGCCCGCAGCACGCTCGGCCACGATCAGGCTGACCACCTCTTCGCCCTTGGTCAGACGGATACCGCGCACGCCGGTGGCGGTACGGCCCATCGAACGCACCGTGGATTCGCCGAAGCGCACGGTCTTGCCGTTGGAGGCGAACAACAGCACGTCGCGGTCGCCATCGGTCAAGGCCACGCCGACCAGCGCATCGCCCTCATCGAGGTTGATGGCGATCTTGCCGCGCGCCAGGCGGAACGCGAATTCGCTCAGCGGAGTCTTCTTGACCGTGCCGTTGCGGGTGGCGAAGAACACATAGCGGTTATCGGCGTATTCGCGCACCGGCAGCACCGCCTGCACGCGCTCGCCCGGTTCCAGCGGAATCCAGTTGATGATCGGACGGCCGCGCGCATTGGAGCCGGCCTCCGGCAACTGATACACCGGCAGCCAGAACACCTTGCCGCTACTGGTGAACGTGAGCAGCGTGTCGTGCGTGTTGACCAGCCACAGCTGATCGATGAAGTCCTCTTCCTTGGTCGCTGCGGCAGAACGACCACGGCCGCCACGGCGCTGCGCACGATACGCGCTCACCGGCTGGCGCTTGGCATAACCGGCGTGCGACAGCGTCACCACCACGTCTTCCGGCGAAATCAGATCGAGAATATCCAGATCTTCTTCGCTGTGACGGATTTCGGTGCGGCGTTCGTCGCCGTACTCTTCGCGGATATTGATCAGCTCGTCGCGGATCACCTGCAGCAGCACGTCGGGATTTTCCAGGATGCGGATCAGGCCCTGGATGACCTCGAGCAACTGCTTGTACTCGTCGGTCAGCTTTTCCTGCTCCAACCCGGTCAGGCGATGCAGACGCATTTCCAGGATCTGCGAGGCCTGCACTTCGGTCAGCTGGTAAAAGCCCTTGATCAGGCCCACGCCCGGCGGCAGATCTTCCGGCTTGGAGGCTTCGGCACCGGCTGCGCCCAGCAAGGCGCCGACCAACCCCGGTTCCCAGGTCTTGGCCAGCATGCGCTCGCGCGCTTCCTGTGGATTGGCCGAGGTCTTGATCAGCTCGATCATCTCGTCGATGTTGGCCAACGCGACGGTCAAGCCTTCCAGCACGTGCGCACGCGCACGCGCCTTGCGCAGTTCAAAGATGGTGCGGCGGGTGACCACTTCGCGGCGGTGGCGGATGAACGCCTGCAGCATCTGCTTGAGGTTCATCAACTGCGGGCGGCCGTCGATCAGCGCCACCATGTTGATGCCGAACACCGACTCCATCTGGGTCTGCTGATACAGGTTGTTGAGCACAACCTCGGCCGACTCGCCGCGCTTGACCTCGATGTAGATGCGCATGCCGTCCTTGTCGGACTCGTCGCGCAGCTCGCTGATGCCTTCGAGCTTCTTTTCCTTGACCAGCTCGGCGATCTTTTCGATCAACCGCGCCTTGTTCACCTGATACGGGATCTCGGTGACGATGATCGCTTCACGGCCGTTGTCGGCCACTTCCACGTCGGCCTTGGCGCGCATACGCACGCGGCCACGGCCGGTGCGGTAACCGGCAGCGATGCCGGCGGTGCCGTTGATGATGCCGGCGGTGGGGAAATCCGGGCCCGGGATGTACTCCATCAGGCCTTCGACATCCAGCTCCGGCGTGTCGATCAAGGCGATGCAGGCGTTGATCGCTTCGGTCAGATTGTGCGGCGGGATATTGGTGGCCATGCCCACCGCGATACCGGCCGAGCCGTTGACCAGCAGGCTCGGGAACCGGGTCGGCATGACCGTCGGTTCCAGTTCCTTTTCGTCGTAATTGGGCTGGAAATCGACGGTTTCCTTGTCGATGTCGGCCATCAGCTCATGCGCCAGCCGCGACATGCGCGACTCGGTGTAACGCATCGCCGCGGCGGAGTCGCCATCGACCGAACCGAAGTTACCCTGGCCGTCGACCATCATGTAGCGCAGCGAGAATGGCTGCGCCATGCGCACCAATGTGTCGTATACCGACTGGTCGCCGTGCGGGTGGTACTTACCGATGACGTCGCCGACGATACGCGCCGACTTGAAGTACGCCTTGTTGCTGTGCGCGCCCAGCACGTGCATGGCATACAGCACGCGGCGATGCACAGGTTTGAGGCCATCACGGGCATCGGGGAGTGCGCGGCCCACGATCACGCTCATCGCGTAATCGAGATAGCTCTTGCGCATCTCGTCTTCCAGATTGACCTGGATGATTTCCTTGGCGGTTTCTGCCATTCGGGTTCCGTAATTTTGAGGTGGCGGGCGAGCCGGAAAGCCGCGTCGGGAGCACCCTGTAACAGGCTGCCGGCCCCACGCTCCCGCCGATCGATTCAAGCCCCGGATTGTACCACGAAGGGGCAGCCCGATGCCGCCGGTTTACCAGCCAGAAACAAGCACTTGCGCGGCGTTTGCGCGGTGTTGGCAGCGTTATCGCGCCGCGCCCGGCTCAGGCGCCGAATGCGGCCTGCATCTGCGCCAGGTCGGGCTGCGCAATCACCCCGCGCTCGGTGACGATGGCATCGATCAAGCTGCCGGGGGTGACGTCGAACACCGGGTTCCAGGCATGGATGCCATCGGCCACCGTTCTGACCCCGCCCACCCCGAACAATTCGCCCGGGTCGCGCTGCTCGATCTCGATCTGCTCGCCGCTGGCGGTGGCCATATCCACCGTGGACGACGGCGCCACCACCATGAACTTGACGCCGTGGTGGCGCGCAGCGATGGCCAGCTGATAGGTGCCGATCTTGTTGGCGGTGTCGCCATTGGCGCAGATGCGGTCGGCGCCGACGATCACCCATTGCACCAGGCCGGATTTCATCAGGTGCGAGGCGGCCGAATCGGCGATCAAGGTCGCGTCGATGCCGTCCTGCTGCAGCTCCCACACGGTCAGGCGCGCGCCCTGCAACCACGGCCGGGTCTCGCCGGCAAACACCTTGGCGATGCGCTGCTGCGCCATGCCGGCGCGGATCACGCCCAGCGCCGTGCCGAAACCGGCGGTGGCCAGCGAGCCGGTATTGCAGTGGGTCAGCACGCCGCTGCCCGGCGCGATCAGCGCAGCGCCGAGTGCGCCCATGTGCCGATTGGCGGCCAGATCTTCATCGGCGATGGCCTGCGCCTCGCGCGCGATCACCGCGCGCCAGTCGGCGCCGGCAGCGCCCAGCACGCGACGCATGCGCATCAGCGCCCAGGCCAGATTGACCGCGGTCGGACGCGCGGCATTGAGCCGCAACAGCGCCGGTTCGAGCTTCTGCAATGCCGCGCTGCCGTCATCGGCCTCGATCTCGCGCGCCGCCAACACCACGCCCCACCCGGCCGCAATCCCGATCGCCGGCGCGCCGCGCACCGCCAGCGAATGGATCGCCTCGGCCACCGCGTCGCTGCTCTCGCAACGCACATGCTCCACCACGAAGGGCAGCCTGCGTTGGTCGAGCAATTCCAGGGCGTCGCCGGTCCACAGCAGTGGGCGGATGTGGTCGTAGCGGGCGTAATCGATGTGGGCGCTGTCGTTCATGGCGCTATTGTAAGGCGCGCGGGCAGCCCAGTCAGTGGACCTGCCGTGCTCAGCCTGGGGTTAGCGCAACAATGCCTCAAGCGCGTGCTAGGCGAAGGTATTTAGAGCGGCTAAAAAACCTAGCGAGTAGTTTGGATGCAGTCAAAAGCCTGGTTGGTCGAGTGCGCGGTGCCCTCGCCGCTCGCGGGACACGCCGTGAATCCGTCCGTGGAGGCTCGGTGGCGGCATCCATGCCGCCACACGGTCCCGCAATCGGCGAGGGCACCGCACCAGGAAGTTTGCCGATTGCTTTGTTGAAACCTGCCCATCGATCGCGTTGCGCTGTGAAGCTGATCCGTCGCGGTGTTATCCAGACAACACACCATGCCTTGCTTGCAACCATGCGTAACGACCATCTCCACTGGTCCTTGCCCGCCCACCGTCGCGGGACCTTACGCGGCATGGATGCCGCGTAAGAGCCTACACGGACGTACTTGCGGCGTGTCCCGCGAGGGTGGGCGGGCAAGGGCCCTGCAGCCAAACCGCAGATCAGCCGCCCTGTGCAGCGAAAGCCAAGATCCACCGCTCTGCAATAGACCAATACGCAGCAGGTTCGTCAGCCGCTCAGTCGACGATGAACTCGGCACGGCAGCCGTCGTTCACCCACACCCCATCGCGGCTCCAGCCCCAGGTCTGGCCTTCCACGCATTCTTTTTTGGAGATCTGCCGGCCCACGCGCACCTGGCGCTCCACCGACACCCCACAGGTGCGGCGCGAGCTCTTCTTCGATTCGCAGGTGATCATGCGCGGCACGGCCACAAAGCCGGAACCATCTTCGGCACCGACTTCGAACTCGCCATCGCAACCGCGTGACACCCAGATTTCGTTACGGCGGGTGCCCCAGGTGCGGCCCTCCTTGCACGGCCACATCGAGCGTTGACGCAACAAGCGCACTGGCGCACCGCGCAGGATCACCGGGCAGGCCACTTTGCCGCCGTTGGAATCGCAGCGCACCACGCGGCGCATCTGCGGGGAGGCTGGCACGCGTGCGGAGGCAAACTCCGCACGGCAGCCCTGCTCGACCCACACGCCGTCGCGTTCCACATCCCACTCGCTGCCGCGGATACAACTGGTTTCGGACAACTGGCGCACCAGTTGCACGCCGTGTTCGGTATCCATCGCACAGTGCGTTCGCGCCATGTCCTTGGACTCGCAACGCACCACGCCGGAGGCGCGATCCGAGGCACGCGCGTCGACGAGCATCAGCAGCGGCAAGCACCACAAACCGCATAAGCTGACCAGCCACTTCATGCCGACACTCCTCACCCAAACACACTCTGCGCCGCGCCCCCGTGGACGTGAGGATGAGAGCATCATCGATGTGAAGAAAGCAATACGGTGCCGATGACAACTGGATGGCACTTCGTGCCTGCGATACGCCATGGAGTCGGCGGCACAGCCAGAGCAGGCTGCGCCGGCGCTAGGCGCGGGCAAACTCGAACGCCAGCACATCCGCTATCTGCGCGGTGCCACGCAAGGCCATCAACAAGCGGTCGACACCGACCGCCACACCGGCGCAATCGGGTAGCTGCGACAACACCGCGAGCAGGCGTTCATCCAATGGCAATTGCTGCACCCCGCGCGCGGCACGCACCGCGTTGTCGCGCAGGAAACGTGCACGTTGCTCCTGCGCATCGTTGAGCTCGTGATACCCGTTGGCCACCTCGTAAGCGCCCAGGTACAGCTCAAAGCGCTCGGCCACCGGCGGACTGTCGTTGCGGATGCGCGCCAATGCGCATTGGCTGGCCGGCCAGTCGTGCACCACGGTCAAGGTGTCGCTGGCAAAGCTGGGTTGGATGCAATGGGTGATCAGCAGATCCAGCCAGTCGTCGCGGGTCAGGCCGTGCGGATCGATGGCGATGTCGTGCAACGGCGCGCGTAGCGTTTCGATGGAATCGAGCAACGGGTCGATACCCAACGTCTGCACGAAGAGGTCGCGATAGCTCAGCACCTGCACGCGCGCTTGGCGCTGGACCAACGCAAGCGCCTGCTGCACCAACGCGATGGTCTCCTGCGCCAAGGCACGATCGTCCCAGCCCACCCGGTACCACTCGAGCATGCTGAACTCGGGATTGTGGCGGCCGCCGGCTTCGCCATTGCGGAACACCCGCCCCAGCTCGTAGCAATCGCCCACGCCGGCCGCAAGCAGACGCTTGAGCGGATATTCCGGCGAGGTGCGCAGCCAACGTACCGCTGCGCCGGCATCCACATGGCCGCTGAAGCGCGTGCTGAAACTGTCGATATTCGGCTCGGTGTTGCCGGCTTCCGAGAGCACCGGCGTTTCCACTTCCAGCACGCCGCGCTCGGCGAAGAACGCGCGGATCAGCGCATTGAGCCGCGCGCGCAACTGCAGCGCGGCCAGATCGATCTGCGCCGCGCTCATGGTCGCTGGCCGTGCTCGCCGAGAAACGCCAGCAGCCGCGCTTCGTCCCAGATCTCCACGCCCAGCGACTGCGCCTTGTCGAGCTTGGAACCGGCTTCTTCGCCAGCCACCAGAAACGCGGTTTTCTTGGAGACGCTGCCGGCGACTTTCGCGCCCAACGCTTCCAGGCGCTGCTTGGCGGCATCGCGCGTCAATGCGGCCAAGGTGCCGGTGATGACCACGGTCTGGCCGTCGAGCGGGCCGATCGGCAGCGCATCGGCTTCGGGCAGGCGCGAGAGCACCGTTTCCATCGCCTGTTGCGCGGCGCTGGCCAACGCCGCGTTTTCCGGCCGCTCCAGCCACTGCTGCACCGAGGCGACGACCGCCGCAGGCACGCCGGCCTGCAGCAAGGCATCGGCACCGGCGCTGCGCAACGCATCGAACGAGGCCACCGCGGCGGCCAGTTGCTGCGCACGCACCGGCGTCACCTTGGGGATATCCATGTCTTCCAGCACGCTGGCAAAACTCAGCGCGTCGCGCAGCTTGGGCGAAGGCGGATGTGCATCGCCGATACGCACGCCACGTTGCAGCAGATCGTCGATGGCCTGCTGATTGCCGGGCTGATCCAGGAAGTGCCCGAGCGAGCGCGCCACCTCGCCACCGATATCGGGCACGCGCTTGAACAGCGGCCACGGCAGGTGGCGGATCAACTCCAGCTCACCGAACCATGCCGACAACGCCTTGGCCGTACTTTCGCCGACATGCTCGATGCCCAACGCAAACAGGAAACGTTCGAGCGTGGTGTCGCGCGATTTTTCAATCGCCTCGATCAGGTTTTCCGCCCATTTGGTGGCGATCTTCTTGCGGTTCCAGTCGAACGCCGGCAGACCTGCACGCAACAGATCGGCCTGCCAGGTCTGCGGCACCTCGCGCTCGCCGGCCGGATCCACACCGATGCTCACCATCGTCTTTTCCAGCTGCGCATATGCGCCGGTGGCCAGATGCTCGCGCGCCTCGCGCAAAAACGCGTGCGGACTTTCGGCGGTGCTGATCAGACGCAACTGCAGCAGCTGATCGACGCTGAGCAGATACAGATCGGCCACGCCCTGCACCACGCCGCTGTCGACCAGCACCTCGATGAATTTTTCGCCCAGGCCATCGACATCCATTGCGCGGCGCGAGACGAAATGCCGGAACGCTTCCTTGCGCTGCGCCGGGCAGGTCAGCTCGCCGGAGCAACGCCACACCGCCTCGCCCTCCTCGCGCACGATCTCCGAGCCGCATACCGGGCATTGCGTGGGCATCTGCCATGGCTGGGTGCCGGGCGGCCGTTGATCGGCAACCACGCCGGCCACTTCCGGAATCACATCGCCGGCGCGCCGCACGATCACCGTATCGCCCACGCGCACATCCAGACGCGCGATCTGGTCGGCGTTGTGCAGCGTGGCGTTGGTGACGATCACCCCAGCCACGTGCACCGGTTTCAGCCGCGCCACCGGCGTGGCCGCACCGGTACGGCCGATCTGGATCTCGATCGCCTCCACCGTGGTGGACTGCTCCTGCGCCGGGAACTTGTGCGCGATCGCCCAGCGCGGCGCGCGCGAGACAAACCCCATCTCGCGCTGCCCGGCCAGATCGTCGAGCTTGTAGACCACGCCATCGATATCGAATGGCAATCTATCGCGCGCCTCACCAATGCGTTGGTAATACGCCAACAGCCCGTCGCTGCCCTGCACTACCTCGACCAGGGCGCTGACCGGAAAACCCCATTCGCGCAGCTGCGCCAGGATCGCCGAATGGGTCTGCGGCAACGCACCTTCGCTCACTTCGCCCACGCCATACGCATAGAAACTCAGCGGGCGTTGCGCGGTGATGCGCGCATCCAGCTGCCGCAGCGAACCGGCGGCGCCGTTGCGCGGGTTGGCCAATACCTTGCCGCCATGCAGGCGCATCTGCGCGTTGTAGCTTTCGAATGCGGCGCGCGGCATATACACCTCGCCGCGCACTTCCAGAATTTGTGGCCACCCTTCGCCGCGCAGACGTAGCGGAATCGCCTTGACGGTGCGCAGATTGGCGCTGACATCCTCGCCGGTGGCGCCGTCGCCACGCGTGGCGCCCTGCACGAACTCGCCGTTTTCGTAGCGCAGGCTGATCGCCAGACCATCGAGCTTGGGCTCGGCAGAAAACAGCGGATGCTTGACCTCGAGCCGCTCGCTGATGCGCCGCACGAATTCGGCCACTTCTTCATCGCTGAAGGCATTGCCCAGCGACAACATCGGCAAGGCATGCCGCACTTCGGCAAAGCGCGAGGCAGCAAGATGGCCGACGCGCTGGGTTGGCGAATCGGCACTGGCCAGCTGCGGGTGCGCGGCCTCCAACGCCTCCAGTTCGCGCATCAGGCGGTCGTAGTCGACGTCGGCCATCTGCGGCTCGTCGAGCACGTGATAACGGTAGTTGGCGTCCTCGAGACGATGACGCAGGGCGTCGATACGCTGCGCGGGATCCGGGCTGACAGTCATACGATCGCTGGGCTGGCTTGAGGGGCCGTCTATTCTAACGGGCCGTGCCGATGCGCAAGAGCTGGCCCGGCCACTGCCGCGACCACGCAGCCGCCGTCGATAGCAAGCCCTACGGGTATTTCCCGATAGGCAGACAAGCACAAACCCGATAGCGTGGCGCCCTCTGCCGCCCACCCGTCTGGAGTTCACCCGTGTCGTTGCCCGTCTCGCGCCGTTCGTTTCTCAGCCTCGCCAGCGTTGGCGTGGCGGTGTCCGCATTGGGACTGGCACCTGCGGCAGAGGCAGCCCGCAAGCGCGCAGCCGCAGCGGCAACGCCCAGCGTGGCGCCGGCCGCCGGTGCGGTGTATCTCAACCTCAACGAGCATCCGCTCGGGCCGGCGCCGGCCGCGCTGGATGCCGCAACACGCTCGCTGGCGCGTTCGGGCCGCTACCTGTTCGAGATGGAGCAGGACCTGCGCAATCTGATGACCGGCGAATTGCAGCTGCCGGGCGACCATCTGGCGTTGTTTCCCGGTTCCAGGGATGCATTGAATCGTGCCGGCAGCTTGTTCACCTCGGCCCGTGCCGGGCTGGTAGTGGCCGATCCGAGCTTCGATCCGATCGTCGACAGCGCAAACGCGCGCGGCGTGCCGGTACGCAAGGTGCCGCTGCGGGCCGATGGCGCGCACGACGTCAAGGCGATGGCCAAGGCCGACCCCACCGCCGGCCTGATCTACCTGTGCAATCCCGGCAACGCCACCGGCAGCATCACTCCGCGCGCAGAGATCGAGTGGCTGCTGGCCAACAAGCCGGCCAGCGCGGTGCTGGTGGTCGACGAGGCGTATATCCATTACAGCAACGAGACGTCGGTGGCCGATCTGGTGCGCCAGCGTCAGGACCTGATCGTGCTGCGCAGCTTCTCCAAGCTCTACGGCATGGCCGGCCTGCGCCTGGGCGCCGCGCTGGCACCGCCGGGGCTGCAGACCAAGCTCGCCAGCCTGGGCAGCAACCCGTTGCCGGTCCCGGCAATGGCCGCCGGCATCGCCAGCCTGCGCGACCCGCAATTGGTGCAGACCCGGCGCGCGGAAAATGCGCGCGTGCGCGACGACACCATCGCCTGGCTCAAGACAAAGGGCTACACCTGCATGCCCACGCAGGCCAACTGCTTCCTGCTCGACGTCAAGCGCGACGCCGGCGTGTTCGCCGATTCGATGCAGAAACAGGGCGTCATCGTCGGCCGCAGCTGGCCGATCTGGCCCAAGCGCGTGCGCGTAAGCGTCGGCACCGAGCCGGAGATGCTGCGGTTTCGCGAAGCGTTTGCCAAGGCGAAGCGTTGAGCGCTAAGCACTGACTGGCCATCCCTTCTCCCCTCGGGAGAAGGTGCCACGAAGGGGCGGATGAGGGTGCGAGCGAAGCCTCGTGCAGTTGGAACCACACCAGGGCTTCGCGCCGCACCCTCACCCCAACCCCTCTCCCGCAGGAGAGGGGCTTTGATTCCCTCTCCTGCGGAAGAGAGGAATCACCAGCGCGGCGACTTGGTCAGCGGCGGCGCCTGATGCTGGCGATCGTAGGCGCGCAGCTCGTCGCGGATATGCGCAACGCGTTGGCGGCCCAGCGCATTGCGGCTGTCGTCCAGCACCACGCCATCGAGCAGTTCGGCCATGCGCTGCACGGTCGGCAGCATTTTTTCCCAGGCATCCAGCGCAGTCATCGGCGCCGGCAATGTGAGGAAAAACGCAATCGCCGGGGTCTGCATCTCGCGGATGTTGGCCATGTCAAAACTGCCGGGCTTGAGGATGCTGGCCATGCTGAAGATCGGCCCGCGCTCCGGGTGCCCCTCAACCAACCGGTGGAAGACATTCATGTGGCCGAACACCAACCCGGTCTTCTCGGCCGCCACCACCACGTCTTCGCCACGCAGCACCTGCCCGGCCTTGGCCGCGACGAACAGCGAGACGATCTTGTCGAAGTCCTGATTGGGACGCTTGCCGACATCGTTGCCGCCGGCCGCATCTGCATCGTCCAGATTGAGTTCGCTCTGCTCGGCGCCTTCAGTGCGCTCGAACCGGTCGCCCTCCACGCCCGGCGCGCCGGAAATCACCGGCTCGCGGCGTTCGCGCGGCTGCCCGTCGTCCTTGTCGACCCGGCGCCCTTGCGGCGATTTCTTCGGGCGACCAAACAGGAAGATGGCCGCGACCAGCAGCAGTCCAGCGATCAGGATCCCGATCCGGATCATGGCCATGTCGGACATTCAGCGTGCCTCCGCATAAGAGTGACAGGTGTCGATATTCCAACAAGCATGGCACGTCATGCCGCACCCGCCAAACGTGCGGCTTCTTCCAGGTCTACGCTGACCAGACGGCTGACGCCCGGCTCGCGCATGGTCACGCCGGAGAGCTGACGCGCGGCCTCCATCGTCGCCTTGTTGTGGCTGACGAACAGGAACTGCACTTTCTCGCTCATTTCCCGCACCATGTTGGCCAGGCGGCCGACATTGGCTTCGTCCAGCGGCGCGTCGACCTCGTCGAGCAGGCAGAACGGCGCGGGATTGAGCTGGAAGATCGCAAACACCAGCGCCACCGCGGTCATCGCCTTTTCGCCACCGGACAGCAGCGAGATGCTGGACACGCGCTTGCCCGGCGGGCGCGCCATGATGGTCACGCCGGTGTCGAGCAAATCTTCGCCAGTAAGTTCCAGATAGGCATGCCCGCCGCCGAACAGCCGCGGATACAGTGCCTGCACGCCGGAATTGACGCGGTCGAAGGTGTCCTTGAAGCGGCCGCGGGTTTCGCGGTCGATCTTGCGGATCGCCTCTTCCAGGGTTTCCAGCGCGGTGTTGAGATCCAGGTTCTGCGCATCGAGATATTCCGAGCGTTGCGCCGCTTCGCCGTATTCCTGGATCGCGGCCAGATTGACCGGTTCCAGCCGCCGCATGCGCCCATCGATCTGGCCGACCGCCGCTTCCCACTCGGCCAGATTGGCCGATTCGGGCAAGCCGTTGACCACGTCTTCGAGCACGAAGCCGGCCTTCACCACCGCAGCCTCCAACTGTTCGGCGCTGAGCACCAGGGCTTGCTGATCGAGCTTGCGCTGGGAGATGCGCTCGCGCTGGCCCAGGGCCTGTTCGTCGCGCTGCTGACGGGTCTGTTCGTAGCTGCGCAGTTCGCCATCGACGCTGTCGAGCATGGTGCGTGCTTCGCTCAGTACGCGCTCGGTGCGCACACGCTCGCTCAAGGCGGCCTGATGCTCGTGCTCCAGCGTTTCCACCGGCGAATCGCCTTCGCTGAGCTGGGCGACCAGGTCTTCCAGACGCGTATCGAGCTGGCCGCGCTGGCTGTCCATGCGCTCCAGCGTCTGGCTGAGCGAGGTGATTTGCGTGCGTTGCGATTCCAGCGTGAGTGCCAATGCGTGCATCGCATCGCGCACGCCACGTGCGGCATCGCGGGCCTGGTCGCGTGCATCGGTGAGCTGACGGCGTTCGTTTTCCAGAGCCGCACGGGTGCCCTGCAGATCGCCCATGAGGGTCACCGCGTCTTCGAGTTTGGCGCGCGCTTCGCGTGCCTGCTCACGACTGGTGTCCAGCGTTTCCAGCAGCTGCGACAACTCGTTTTCGATGCGTTCGATGCGCGTGCGTGCGGCATCGACCTTGCCTTGCTGACTCTGCAACTGACCGGCCAGCTCGGAGACGCTGCGATGCGCCATGTACAACTGACGCTGCGCATCTTCGCGCTGTTGTTCGGCCGCCAGCAGCTGCTCGCGGAAGCCGCCCAGGCGCTGCTCAAGGTCGGCTTCGCGCTCCTGCAAGGTTTCGATCTGGGCGCGCAGCTCCTGAATCTCGCGCTCGCGCAACAACGCGCCCTGCTTGGCGGCGCCGGAACGCGACACGCGCACCCAGCCCTCGCCCAGCCGCTCGCCGCTGCGGGTGATGACCGAATCGCCCTCGGGCAGGCTGCGCTGCAGCGTGCGTGCCGCATCCAGATCTTCGGCCGCGTGCAGGCGCGCGAGCAGGCGACGGATCGCGATCGGCCCCTGCACCTTGGCCGCCAGCGAGGTCGGTGCGAAGGTGGCGTTGTCGCTGGCATTGGACACCAGCGCGATGCGGCCGTCGCCCAACTCGCCCAGCGCGTCGACCAGCTGCTCCGGCGCATCCACCAGCACGCCTTCGATCAATTGCCCCAACGCACCTTCGACCGCATTTTCCCAGCCGCTTTCGACCGTGATGCGTTCGCCGACGCGCGCGGCCGAATCCAGCCCACGCGATTTGAGCCATGCCACCGCCGCGCCCTGCTCCTGACCGAGCGCGGCCTGCTGCAGGGTTTCCAGCGACGACAGCCGGCCACGCGCGGCCTGCGCCTGCTTGCGCACCTCGGCCAGTTCGCCCTGGCTGGCCCGCTGCTGTTCCTGCAGCCCGCCGAGCGCGTGCTTGCGCGCTTCGACCTGCTCGGTCAGCCCGTCCAGCGAGGTCTTCTGCGTTTCATGCCGTAGCTCGATCTGCTCGAACGCTTCTGCCAGCGCATCCAGATCCAGTCCGGCGCGCTCGTTGACCAGTGCTTCGCGGCGGCGGTCGGCTTCCAGCGACTGGCGATCGAGATAATCGACACGCGTGCGCTCCACTTCGCCGGCGCGCGAGGCTTCGCCGGTGTCGCGGTTATGGGTTTCCCAGCGCTGCTGCCAGTCGGCCAGGCGCGCTTCGGCTTCGCGTAGCGACTCCTGGCGGAATTCGTGATCTTCGCGCAGTTGTTCCAGTTGCGGTTCGGCCGCGTCGACCGCCTCGCGCAACACCGCCAACCTGGCCGAGTCGCCGCTGATGTGCTGGGTCAGTTCCTGCAGCTGGCTCTGCGCCTCATCGCGCGCCTTGTGCAGGCGATGCGAGAGTTCGCGCTGATGCTGGATCTGCTGCTCGATGCGCGCCAACGCACCACCGACCTGATACACATCGGCCTGCGCCTTGGCCACCGCTTCGGCGGCTTCCTCGCGACGCGCGCGCCCGGTTTCGATCCGCGCCTCGGCATCGCGCTGTTCGGCGATCAGCTGCTGCAGCCGGGTCTCTTCCTGGTTCAACTTCTCGCGCAGGCCCTGCAGCCGCCCATCCAGGCCACGGTATTCCAGCGCCTTCCACTCGGCGTCCTTGATCCGGCGCTCTTCCTGCAAGGCCTGGTACTGCTCGGCCTGGCGCGCCTGGCGCTGCAGATGCGCCAGTTGCTTGGTGATCTCTTCGCGCAGGTCGCCCAGGCGATCGAGATTCTCGCGGGTATGCCGGATGCGCGTTTCGGTTTCCTTGCGGCGCTCCTTGTACTTGGAAATGCCGGCGGCTTCTTCCAGGTACACGCGCAGGTCTTCCGGGCGCGCCTCGATGATCTGGCTGATCATGCCCTGCTCGATGATCGAGTAGCTGCGCGGGCCAAGACCTGTGCCCAGGAACAGGTCGGTGATGTCGCGGCGCCGGCACTTGGTGCCGTTGAGGTAGTAGGCGCTGTTGCCGTCGCGGCTGACCAGGCGCTTGACCGAGATCTCGTTGAACGAGGCGAACTCGCCGGTGATGGTGTGATCGGAGTTGTCGAAGATCAGCTCCACCGTCGCCTGCGACACCGGCTTGCGCGCCGAGGAACCGGAGAAGATCACGTCGGTCAGCGAGTCGCCGCGCAGGCGGCTGGCCGAGCTTTCGCCCATCACCCAGCGCACCGCATCGATGATGTTGGACTTGCCGCAACCATTGGGGCCGACGATGCCGGTCATGTTGGTGGGCAGATGCAACGTGGTCGGGTCGACGAACGACTTGAAACCGGACAGTTTGATCGTGGACAGGCGCATGGGACTGGAGGTTCCGGGCACCGCGCGGGCGAAGCCGGCAGGCGCTTTTTCCTGTGAAGCCAGTCCCTAAACCCTTGATCCACAAGATCGGCAGGCCGTGGAACCGGCAATGGAGCATGAGTATAACGGGCCGGCCAGCGCTGGCGGCGGCGCCATAAAGACGAAGGGCGCCTAACAAGGCGCCCTTCGGGTACAGCGTGCGGCGTGGATCAGGCGTCGGATTCGACGATGACCTTGACCGAGGTTTCCACATCGGCGTGCAGGTGCAGCACAACGTCGTACTCGCCGACGTTGCGGAATGCGCCTTCGCCCAGGATCACTTCGCTCTTTTCCAGCGGCAGGCCGGCGGCGGTGAACGCCTCGGCGATGTCGCGGGGGCCGACCGAGCCGTACAGCTTGCCTTCGGTGGACGCATGCGCACCGATGGTGACGCTGGCACCTTCGAACTTGGTGGCGCGGCTCTGTGCATCGGCCAGAATGCTGTTGGCCTTGGCTTCGTAATCGGCACGCTTGGTTTCGAACGCTTCGACGTTGGCAGCGGTGGCCGGCACGGCCTTGCCCTGCGGCACGAGGAAATTGCGGCCGTAACCCGGCTTGACGCTGACCTTGTCGCCCAGGTTGCCCAGGTTGGTCACTTTCTGCAGAAGAATCAGATCCATGGTGGTGCTCCGTTATTCGTTAGCGCCGGCGCTTTGGCCTACGCAACGTTTGCTGTCCGAAAAGACGGGGATTCGGGAATCGGGATTTGGGAATCGCAAGAGCACGATCAACACCGCATCTCGAATGACCGGCCTCTATATTTTAATAACCCGCACATGGATGTGCGGGCTCTTGTGAGGGACTCACACAAAACCGTGCGGGCTATGTGCGGGACTCACATCAACGACCGCGATTAAACGTCGTGATTGTCCGTGTACGGAATCAGCGCCAGGAAACGCGAGCGCTTGACGGCCGTTGCCAGCTGACGCTGGTACTTGGACTTGGTACCGGTCACGCGGCTCGGCACGATCTTGCCGTTCTCGGTGAGGTACTGACGCAGGGTGTTGAGATCCTTGTAATCGATCTCCTTGACGCCCTCGGCGGTGAACTTGCAGAACTTGCGACGACGGAAGAACTTGGACATGACAGCGCTCCTTAAGCGGCTTCGGCGTTGTCGCCGTCGGTATCGGTGGCGGCAGGTGCAGCATCGCCCTCATCGTCATCGCGACGACGACGCTCGCTACGCTCGGGCTTGTCGCCCTTCTCGTCCTTGCTCTTCATGATCAGCGACTGCTCGGTGTCCGGGCCATCGCGCTTGACGACCAGGTGACGCAGCACCGCATCGTTGAAGCGGAAGCTTTCCACCAGCTCGCTCAGCACGGCCTGGTCGACTTCGATGTTGAGCAGCACGTAGTGCGCCTTCACCAGGTTCTGGATCGGGTAGGCCAGCTGACGACGACCCCAGTCTTCCAGACGGTGGATGGTGCCGTTACCGCCCTCGATCAGCGACTTGTAGCGCTCGATCATGGCCGGGACCTGCTCGCTCTGGTCCGGATGGACCAGGAACACAACTTCGTAATGACGACTCATGTTGTTTTACCTTTCGGATGTGGCCACGTGGGCCGGACAGCTCCCCGGTGAACCGCGCAAGGCGGCCGGTGGAGCAAGGGTTCCCGCCCGGAACCGGGTAGGAAGCAGGAAAGTATGGCAGTTCAGGCGCTTAGCCGCAACCGGCTGTGCCGGCGGCCAAGCATACGAATGTGATGTCTGCGCAGTGACGCTAAAGCCCTCTCCCGCCGGGAGAGGGGTTGGGGTGGGGTACGGGGCAAAGCCACTCGTGTCGTTCAGCCACGCGAAGCTTCGCCCGTACCCTCATCCGCCCCTTTGGGGCACCTTCTCCCGGTGGGAGAAGGAAACACTCCGGCGCCGCTTGGCTCAGGTCGCGCTCAGCGATGCTCGGCTTCGGTAGTGAAGCTCTCCCCACACCCGCACTCGGCGGTGGCATTGGGGTTGCTGAAGGTGAACGTCTCGCTGAGGCCGTGCTTGCCGAAGTCGATGCAGGTGCCATCGACCAGCGGCAGACTGGTGGGGTCGACGAAGATGCGCACGCCGTCCTGCTCGAACACCGCATCGTCGGCGCGCTGGTCACGCGCCAGGTCGGTGATGTGGCCCCAGCCGGAGCAACCGGTCTTGGTCACACCGAAGCGCAGGCCCAGCGTCCCCGGGGTCTGCTGCACGAAACGCTGCACGCGCTCCAGCGCGGCGGGGGTGAGGCTGATGGCCATGGGAGGTGCTCCGAAAACGATGGTGACAAGTATAGCGAGGCCGCAACAACCGCGGCGGCGTCCTCAGCTGCGGCACCTCACTCAGATGGGGGCACAGCAGGCCTGCGACAAGCGCCTCGAACCGCTAGCGGTTCGGATGCTCGCGCCAGCGCGCCCGCAGCCAGTAAACTCGCAGACCATTCAAAGTCGCTACGGCGAGGACAAGTCATGACGGTGGTCAGCGTTGAACATGCGCTTGCGGGGAAACTCCCCGAAGGCGGCGAAGTCACGGTACGGGGGTGGGTGCGCACGCTGCGCGGATCTGCCGGACTGGCCTTCATCAACGTGACCGATGGCTCGTGCTTCGCTCCGATCCAGGTGGTGGCCAACGACACCCTGCCCAATTTCGACGAGGTCAAGCGTCTGACCAGCGGCTGCTCGCTGATCGCCAAGGGCGTGCTGGTGAAGTCGCAGGGCAAGGGCCAGTCGTTCGAGATCCAGGCCAGTGGCGTGGAGATCGTCGGTTGGGTCGAGGACCCGCTGACCTACCCGATCCAGCCCAAGCCGATGTCGCCGGAGTTCCTGCGCGAAGTGGCCCATCTGCGCCCGCGCACCAATCTGTTCGGTGCGGTCACGCGTATCCGCAACTGTCTGGCGCAGGCGGTGCACCGCTTCTTCCATCAGAATGGCTTCAACTGGATCAGCACCCCGATCGTGACCACGTCCGACGCCGAAGGTGCCGGGCAGATGTTCCGCGTCTCGACCCTGGACATGGCCAACCTGCCGCGCAACGAGAAGGGCGAGGTGGATTTCAGCCGCGACTTCTTCGGCAAGGAGACCTTCCTGACCGTGTCCGGCCAGCTCAACGTGGAGGCCTACTGCCTGGCGCTGAGCAAGGTCTACACCTTCGGCCCGACCTTCCGCGCCGAAAACAGCCACACCACGCGCCATCTGGCCGAGTTCTGGATGATCGAGCCGGAGATCGCCTTCGCCGACCTGGCCGAGGATGCGCGCCTGGCCGAGCAGTTCCTGAAGTACCTGTTCCGTGCGGTGCTGGACGAGCGCAGCGACGACCTGGCGTTCCTGGCCGAGCGCGTGGACAAGAACGCAATCAGCAAGCTGGAAGCCTTCATCAATGCCCCGTTCGAGCAGATCGATTACACCGAGGCGGTGAAGCTGCTGCAGAACTCGGGCAAGAAGTTCGACTTCCCGGTCGAATGGGGCCTGGACCTGCAGACCGAGCACGAACGCTGGCTGACCGAAGAGCACATCGGCCGCCCGGTGGTGGTGACCAACTACCCCGAGCACATCAAGGCGTTCTACATGCGCCTGAACGACGACGGCAAGACCGTCGCGGCGATGGACGTGCTGGCGCCGGGCATCGGCGAGATCATCGGCGGCAGCCAGCGCGAAGAGCGCCTGGACGTACTGGATGCGCGCATGGCGCAGTTCGGCCTGGATAAGGAGCACTACGGCTGGTACCGCGATTTCCGTCGCTACGGCTCGGTGCCGCATGCCGGCTTCGGCCTGGGGTTCGAGCGGCTGGTGGTGTACGTGTGCGGGCTGAGCAACATCCGCGACGCGATCCCCTACCCGCGCGCGCCGGGCAGTGCGGAGTTCTGATGTGACCACTGCTGCGTCCCTGGCGATCAGGCACCGTCCACCTGGGACGCAGACGTGCGTGGCCCACATCACTGCACGCATCAGCCGCTTCGACGCCGCGCCCCAGGAGCGCTCCGCATGACGCTGTTCTTCGCACTGTGTTTTGTCGGTGTCGCAGTGGCCGGGCTCACCGCGTTGCTGATTTTCTGGCCGCTGACGCTGGTGCACCTGCGCGATCGTCATCCGGAGGCATTGGCCAGCTTCGGCGACCCGGCCTTCATCAGTCCCACGGCGTTGCGCTGGTTGCTGACGCGGCGCTACCGCAGCCATCGCGACAGCGCGCTGTCCGGCCTGGCCACTCCCGCCTGGCTGTCGCTGCTCACCATCTTTTTCGGCCTGGGCATGGCGGCCCTGCTCGGCCTGCTTTCCAAGGTAATGCAATGACTACGTACGAAGACACTGCCCAGGGCGAACAGGATTCCTGGTGGCTGGCCACAATCGGCCGCACGCTGATCTGGGCACGCCTGCGCGTCAATGAGGCAGGCACCGCCGAGGTGCTGGACAGCGACGGCAAGACGCTGCCCTACGACAGCGAAGACAGCGCCCGTGCGGCCCTGTTCGATGCCGAATTCGTCTCGCTCGACGGGCTGGACGAAGAAGACGCGCTGATGCGCGGTTTCTCGCTCAACGAAGTCTCGCCGCCGCGCGGCGAAGACGATGCGGATCTGCGCGAACGCATGGTCGTGACGCTGGGTGGCCGCGCCTGACATGTACACCCCACGCGCGTTTGTGCAGACCGATCTGGCCTTGCTGGACTGGCTGATCGCGCGCGACCCGTTCGTCACCCTGATCAGCCAGGGCGAGGACGGCCAGCCGGCGATCACGCATCTGCCGGTGCTGTACCAACGCGACGCGCAGGCCGTGATCATCGAAGGCCACTGGGCGCGCCCCAACCCGCAGGCACGCCAGCCCGGCGATGCGGTGATCGTGGTGCAGGGACCGCACGCCTACGTGTCGCCCAGCTGGTATCTGGACAAGGAGCCTGCCGCGCGCGTGCCGACCTGGAATTACGCGGTGGCGCATCTGCATGGACGTTGCAGCCAGATCACCGATGAGCGGGAAGTCGGCGATCTGATCGGCCGCATGAGCGCGCATTTCGAACAACGTGTGGGCAGCGATTGGTTGTTCGAGATGGAGCGCGATAGCCACCGCCGGCAACTGCGCGGCCTGGTCGGCTTTCGCTTCGTGCCCAGCCGCATCGAGCTCACCTTCAAGCTCAGTCAGAACCATCCGGCCGGCAATGTCGCTGCGGTCAGCGATGCGCTGGAACAACAAGCCTCCAGCAAGTCACGCGAGCTGGCCACGCTGATGCGCGATGCCTTGCGCGCACGCGATGACGCCGCCTGACCGGCACGGCACACAGTCGATTTCTGCACCACCGCTTTATGGCTCCTCTCTCGAACACACCCTGCCCTCTTTCCTCTGGAATACTGCGCGCATGAACGAGCTCAACCATTTACTCGCAAACAACCAGGCCTGGTCCGAGCGCATCCGTCGCGAAGACCCGGAATTCTTCTCCAAGCTGTCCACCCAGCAGACCCCGGAATATCTGTGGATCGGCTGCTCGGATTCGCGCGTGCCGGCCAACCAGATCATCGACATGGCGCCGGGCGAGGTGTTCGTGCACCGCAATATCGCCAACGTGGTGGTGCACACCGATCTGAATTGCCTGTCGGTGATCCAGTTCGCGGTGGACGTGCTCAAGGTCAAGCACGTGCTGGTGGTGGGCCATTACGGTTGCGGCGGCGTCTTCGCCAGCCTCACCCAGAAGCGCATGGGCCTGGTCGATAACTGGATCCGCCACGTCACCGATGTGGCCGACAAGCATGACGTCTGTCTGCACGATGCCGGCGACTTGCCGGCGCAGCACGCGCGGCTGTGCGAGCTCAATGTGCTGGAACAGGTGGTCAATGTCTGCCGCACCACCATCGTGCGCGATGCCTGGGACCGCGGCCAGGAACTGTGCGTTCATGGCTGGGTCTACAGCCTGCGCGATGGCCGCGTGCACGATCTGGGCATGTCGATCGACCGCTCCGAGCTGCTGCAGGAGCGGTACGACACGGCGCTGGCGCAGATTCAGGCCGATCACACCGAACGCTGAGCCGCACCTCGCGCCTCACCCACCACGGCGGCGCCCATCGGCGCCGTCGGTTGGCTATGCTGGAGGTCTTCTTTACCGAGGAACGTCCATGCTGGTCCCGCCGATCAACCTGCATGCCTGGATCGAGCAACACCGCCACCTGCTCAAGCCGCCGGTGGGCAACAAGTGCATCCAGCAGGATGGCTTCATCATCATGATCGTCGGCGGGCCGAATGCGCGCACCGACTATCACTACGACGAAGGCCCGGAGTGGTTCTTCCAGCTCGAAGGCGAGATGGTGCTGAAGGTGCAGGACGAAGGTGTGGCGCGCGACATTCCGATTCGCGCTGGCGAGATCTTCTTGTTGCCGCCGAAGGTGCCGCATTCGCCGCAACGTGCGGCCGGCTCGATCGGCCTGGTCATCGAACGCGAGCGTTTGCCCAACGAGCAGGACGGCCTGCAGTGGTATTGCCCGCAATGCAATCACAAACTCTACGAGGCGATGTTTCCACTGCAGAACATCGAAACCGATTTTCCGCCGGTGTTCGATCATTTCTACCGCTCGCTTGCGCTGCGCACCTGCCCCCAGTGCGGACACGTGCATCCGGCGCCCGAGCGTTATGCCGCAACTGAGGCATAAGTGGCGCAGAGGGTGACGATGCAGAACACGCGTAGCGGGAGGCGCTCGACGGCGCTCGAACGACAGTGGCCGGTGCGCGTACCGTGCGGCGAGGCTGCAATGGCAGGCGACGCAGCGACCGCACGCCGGCCAACAACACGCCTGTCTGTCATCCGCGCAGACGCGCGACGTGCATGCGGCTCGAACGCACTGCCACCGATGCCATGCTGCGCGCACTGATCGATCTCAAACCGCGCGACGTGCCGCTGCGCGTTGCGCTCCGCAACACCGCCGCAGTGGTGCTGCCGCTGGCGGTGGGCGTGGCGACGGGTCATGTCGCTGCGGGTCTGGCGGTGTGCACCGGGGCGCTTAACACCATGTTCACCGACCAGCCCGGCCCGTATCGCGCGCGCCTGCAACGCATGTTGATGGCCGCGCTGGCCGCCGGTGCGGCCGCATTGCTGGGCATCTGGGTCGGCCACAACACCCCTGCCCTGGTGGTCGCCGGCTTGTTGCTCGGCCTGGGCGGCGGGCTGCTGGTTGCGCTCGGCCCGGTGGCCGCGCGCGTGGGCCTGACCAGCATGATCCTGCTGGTGGTCAGCGCCGATATGCGCTTACCGATCGAGCAGGCAGCGGGCGTGGCCGCGCTGATCTTCGCTGGCGGCCTGCTCCAGGTCGTGCTGGCATTGGCCGCGTGGCCGCTGCAACGCTATCGCCCGGAACGCTTCGCACTGGCCGATCTGATGCGCCAGCTGGCAGGCATCGCACGCCAGCGCCCGGAAGCCAGCGCCGCGCCACCGGCAACGCAGGAAGTACTCGATGCGATGGTGATGCTGCACGGCGAACATCGCTCGCGCGCGATCGCCGTGCAGAGCTTTCGCATCATTGCCGAGCTCTGCGATCGGGTACGGTTGGAACTGCTGTCGCTGGCCGATGCCGACACCCGCCTGACCGACTCGCAGGCGCGCCCGGCCATCGAACGCGTGCTCGAACGCAGCGCCATCGTGCTGGAACAACTCGCACACGCAATGACGGTGGGCGAAGACCCGTTAGCGGCGGATTCCTCAATGACCGGCTTCGACGATCTGGTCGCGGCACTGGCACAGTTTCAGCACGACAACGCAGATACCCGCGAACGCCGGCTGGTGCGTGTGGCGGTGGCGCGCGCGCAAGGCTTGGGCGGCCAGTTGCGCGCTCTGATCCGCAATGCGCACTGGGCCAGCAGCCGTGGCGAGATCCAGGCGCAGTTGGCCGAAGCGCGCTTGCCGGCAGCCTTGCGGCCAGCGGCGACCTTGGCCACCCTGCGCGCAAATCTGGATCTGTCCTCGGTGGCGTTTCGGCATGCGTTGCGTTGCGGCGTGTGCCTGGCACTGGCGATCGCCTTCCAGCGTTGGCAGCAGATTCCGCACGGCTTCTGGATTCCGATGACCACCGCCATCGTGCTCAAGCCGGATTTCGGCGGCACTTTCAGCTTCGGCGGCTTGTTGGTGGCCACGTTACTCGCACATTTTGCGATGGATGGCGCCAGCATCCGGCTGACGTTGCTGGCGCTGTTCTGCCTGGGTTTCCGCCTGTTGACACAGGTGAATTACGGTATCGGCGTGGCATTTCTGACCGGCATGCTGGTGCTGTTGCTGTCGTTCGAAGGCGTGGCGCCGGGCGAGGCCATCGGTGCGCGTCTGCAGGCGACGGTGGTCGGCAGCGCATGGGCCTTGATCGCCTATGCGTTGTGGCCCACGCGCGAACGCCGGCATATCCGCGCATCGCTGGCGCAACTGCTCAGCGCGTATCGCGATCATCTGCGCCATCTGTTGCTTGGCCAGATGGAGGATTTAGGCGATACCCGCGCCGCCGCACGTGTGGCACGCACCAATGCGCAGGCCTCGATCGAGCGCCTGCGCAGCGAGCCACGCAGCCGGCGCAATCTGCACGAACTCAAACTCGCCGAATCCCTGCTGGCCAACGGCAACCGGCTGATCCGCGCCACCTTGTCGCTGGAAGCGGTGCTGCGCGATGGCCACCCCTTACCCACGCTGGCGGCATTGCCCGCATTTGCGGAACAGGCCGATCAGGCGCTGACGGACCTGATCGACTGCCTGATCCACGGCGGCATCCCCGCAGCAGCCACCTTGCGCAGCGCCGAGCGCCGTTTGTCCGATGCGCTGGCCGCGCTGCCCGACGGCTCGCCCACCACCGCTGCACTGGCCGACACCGTCGACCGCATCACCGACAGCATCGGCACCTTGACCCATCTGTTGCGCCCGGCCCGACCAGCGTCAACCGGCGCCCCTGCAGAGGCACCGGCCGTGCATGACGGCGCACCCACTGCCGGCGGGTAAACTGACCTCACCGACCCGCGTTGCGAGCCTTGACGATGACCGACCCGCTGTCCCGCGCCCATGCCGATGCACTGGACGCCGCCGACCCGCTGCGCAGCCTGCGCGATGCATTCGTGTTCCCCCAGCATGGCGGCCAGGATCAGACCTATTTCGTCGGCAATTCGCTGGGCCTGCAGCCACGCGCCGCGCGCGCAATGGTGGCCGAAGTGCTCGACCAGTGGGGCGCACTCGCGGTGGAAGGCCACTTCACCGGCCCCACGCAATGGCTGACGTATCACCAATTGGTGCGTGATGGCCTGGCACGTGTGGTCGGCGCACTGCCCGGCGAAGTGGTCGCGATGAACACGCTGAGCGTCAATCTGCATCTGATGATGGCCAGCTTTTACCGTCCCACACCCGAGCGCGGCGCGATCCTGATCGAATCCGGCGCGTTTCCGTCCGACCGCCATGCGGTGGAATCGCAATTGCGCCTGCATGGGCTGGATCCGGCCACGCAGCTGATCGAAGTGGAAGCCGATGAGCCAAACGGTACCTTGTCGATGGCGGCGATTGCCGAAGCCATCGCATCGCATGGACCGCGTCTGGCATTGGTGCTGTGGCCCGGCATCCAGTACCGCACCGGCCAGGCCTTCGAGCTGGGCGAGATCGCGCGTTTGGCGCGCGCGCAAGGCGCTGCGGTGGGTTTCGATCTGGCGCATGCGGTCGGCAATATCCCGCTGACGCTGCACGACGACGGCGTGGATTTCGCAGTGTGGTGCCACTACAAATATCTCAACGCAGGCCCCGGCGCGGTGGGCGGTTGTTTCGTGCACGAACGCCATGCCAACAGCGACTTGCCGCGCATGGCCGGTTGGTGGGGACACGAGCAGCAAACCCGCTTCCGCATGGACCCGCCGTTCGTGCCCTCGCCCGGCGCCGAAGGCTGGCAGTTGAGCAATCCGCCGGTGCTGGCGCTGGCCCCGCTGCGTGCCTCGCTGGAATTGTTCGATCAGGCCGGCATGGCGGCGTTGCGTGCGAAATCCGAACAGCTTACCGGCCATCTGGAACAGCTGATCCACACACGCGTGCCGCAGGTGCTGCAGATCGTCACCCCAGCCGAACCATCGCAGCGTGGCTGCCAGCTGTCGCTGCGTGTGGCCGGCGGGCGCGCGCAGGGGCGCTCGCTGTTCGAGTCTCTGCAGTCGGTCGGCGTGCTTGGCGACTGGCGCGAGCCGGACGTGATCCGCATCGCACCGGTGCCACTGTACAACCGCTTCTGCGATCTGCACCGGTTCGTCGAGCACGTGGAAACCTGGGCCGCCGCCTGAGCACGTACGGCACAGACTGTGCCATCGAACAGATCCGCGCGTGAGCCGGAACCGGCACACGCGCACGTACACTCCAAGCCCGCACCTGACTGACCGGCTTGCGCTGTTGCCAACCGCTTCACTTTCTCCCTCTCCGCCGGCACCCGTGTCCGGCCGCTGCCGGATACCGCATTGAGCGCAGTCTCTCCTCGTTCCCTGACACTGATCGGCGCCGGCCTGGCCGGTTGCCTCCTCGCTATCCTGCTGTCGCGTCGCGGCTGGCAGGTCACCGTCTACGAGCGCCGCGGCGATCCGCGCATCAAGGGCTACGAGTCGGGTCGCTCGATCAACCTGGCGCTGGCCGAACGCGGCCGCCATGCGCTGCGCCAGGCCGGCGCCGAAGACGCAGTAATGGCCAAGGCGGTGATGATGCGCGGGCGCATGGTGCATCCGCTGCACGCAGAGCCGCAGCTGCAACGCTACGGACGCGACGACAGCGAAGTGATCTGGTCGATCCACCGCGCTGCATTGAACGTCGCATTGCTGGATCTGGCCGAACAGGCCGGTGCACGTGTGCATTTTTATCGGCGCCTGCACACGGTAGATTTCGATGCCGGCTACGCGCGCTTCATCGACGACCGCGACGACCAACCGCACGAAATCCATTTCCGGAGCCTGATCGGCAGCGATGGCGCCGGCTCGGCGCTGCGCGCGGCGATGCAGCGAAAATCGCCACTGGGCGAGCGCATCGAATTTCTGGATCACTCGTACAAGGAACTGGAAATTCCGCCGTCCCCAGGCGGCGGTTTCCGCATCGAACGCAACGCGCTGCACATCTGGCCACGCGGGCGCTACATGTGCATCGCGCTGCCCAACGATGGCGGCACCTTCACCGTCACGCTGTTTCTGCCCAACACGGGCGAGCCGAGCTTTGCCACCACGCGTACCGGCGACGAAGCGCTGGCCTTGTTCGCGCGCGACTTCCCGGATGCCTTGCCGCTGATTCCGCAGCTCAAGGAGCATTGGGAAGAACATCCGCCCGGGCTGCTCGGCACCTTGACGCTGGACCGCTGGCATCTGGACGGCCGCGCATTGCTGATCGGGGACGCCGCGCATGCGATGGTGCCGTTCCACGGCCAGGGCATGAATTGCGCCTTCGAAGACTGCGTGGCCTTGGCAGAGCAGCTGGACGCGCACGACGATCTTGAAGCCGCGTTTGCCGCGTTCGAAGCGGCGCGCCGCGACGATGCAGCGGCGATCCAGCAGATGGCGCTGGAAAACTACCTGGAAATGCGCGACCGCGTCGGCGATGCCGCGTTCCTGCTGCAACGCGCGCTGGAACAGGAACTGCAGACACGCTGGCCCACCCGTTTCGTACCGCATTACACGATGGTGACCTTCCTGCGCACGCGCTATTCGATCGCCCTGGCGCGCAGCGAGATCCAGCGCGAGATCCTGGTCGAAGCCACGCGCGGGCACACCGATCTGTCGCGCATCGACTGGGTCGCGCTGGAAGCGGTGGTGCATGCGCGTCTTGAGCCATTGGAAGGCGCGCACTGATTTTTGCGGCGTGATCTCACCCACATGCTCTGTGTCAGCGAGCCGGCGTGCGGATGAGAGATACTAGCCAGCACTGGCGGCGCCCTCCGCAGCGCGCCGCGGATCTGGATTTGATACGGCATGCCTGACAGCTTTCTCTTCTACGACCTGGAAACCTTCGGCCAGGATCCGCGCCGCACGCGCATCGCGCAGTTCGCCGCCGTGCGCACCGATGCGCAGCTGCGCGTGATCGAAGAACCAATCAGTTTCTACGTGCAGCCGGCCGACGATCTGCTGCCCTCCCCGTATGCGACCATGGTCACCGGCATTACCCCGCAACACGCGCTGCGCGAAGGCGTGAGCGAGGCCGAGGCATTCGCGCGCATTTCCGAACAGATGAGCCGGCCGCAGACCTGCACGCTGGGCTACAACTCGATTCGCTTCGACGACGAGTTCGTGCGCTGCGGTCTGTTCCGCAATTTCTACGATCCCTACGAGCGCGAGTGGCGCGGCGGCAATTCGCGTTGGGATCTGCTCGATGTGTTGCGGCTGGTGCATGCCCTGCGCCCGGACGGCATCGTCTGGCCGCAGCGCGAAGACGGCGCCACCTCGTTCAAGCTCGAACACCTGGCCGATGCCAACGCGGTGCGCGAAGGCGATGCGCACGAGGCGCTCTCGGACGTCTACGCCACCATCGGCATGGCGCGCAGATTCCAGCAACATCAACCGAAGTTGTGGGAGTACGCGCTGCGTCTGCGCGACAAGCGCTTTGCGGCAACCTTGCTGGATGTCATCGCCATGCAGCCGGTGCTGCATATCTCGCAGCGCTATCCCGCCTCGCGCATGTGCGCCGCCGCAGTGCTGCCGCTGACGCGCCATCCGCGCATCGACAGCCGCGTGATCGTGTTCGACCTGGACGGCGACCCGGAGGTGCTGTTGCGCCTGAGCCCGGATGAGATCGCCGACCGGTTGTATATCCGCGCCGCAGACCTGCCCGAAGGCGAGCAGCGCATTCCGCTGAAAGAAGTGCATCTGAACAAGTCGCCGGCGCTGGTGGCCTGGCAACACTTGCGGGAAGCGGATTTCCAGCGCCTGGGCATCGACCACGACGCGGTGTTGGCCAAAGCCGCGCGCCTGCGCGAACTCGGCCCCGAGCTTGCCGAAAAAGTGCGCCAGGTGTACGGCAACGAGCGCGCTGCGGCACCAGCGGTCAACGACGCCGATGCCTCGCTCTACGACGGCTTCCTGGCCGAGGGCGACAAACGCCTGCTGGCGCAGGTGCGTGCCAGCGCGCCGGCCGAACTGGGTGCGCTGGACTCGCGCTTTCGCGACCCGCGCCTGATCGAGTTGCTGTTCCGCTACCGCGCGCGCAACTGGCCGCAGACGCTGTCGTTCGACGAGCAGGAACGCTGGAACGTGTATCGCCGCCAGCGCCTGCTAGAAGACCGTGGCCTGGGCGAAGTCACGCTCGATCAGTTCCATGCGCAGATTGCGGATTTACGGCTTTCTCACCCCGACGATGCTACCAAGCAAGCCCTACTCGACCAGCTCGCCGCCTGGGGTTCGGACCTCCAACGCACGCTATGACCACCTATTTTTCCGACGCCAGCTTCAAGTTCCTGCGCGCCCTGGCCCGCCACAACGACAAGACCTGGTTCAACGACCATCGGCATCAGTACGAGGCGCACGTGCGCCAGCCGTTTCTGCAGCTCATCACCGACCTGCAGCCGGCATTGGCCGAGGTCAGCGAACACTATCGCGCCGATCCCAAGACCCAGGGCGGTTCGCTGTTTCGCATCTACCGCGATGCGCGGTTTTCCAACGACAAATCGCCGTACAAGAACTGGCAAGGTGCGCGCCTGTTTCATGAGCGCCGCCGCCAGGTGCCGGCGCCCTCGTTCTACCTCCATCTGCAGCCGGGCGAGAGCTTTGTCGGTGCGGGGTTGTGGCACCCGGAGCCGGATACCCAGCGCAAACTGCGCCAGTTCATTTTCGACAATCCGGCCAACTGGAAAGCGGCCGCGTACGAACCCAAACTGCGCCGCAAGTTCGCGCTGGACGACAGCGAGAAACTGGTGCGCGCACCGCGCGGCTTTCCCAACGATTTCGAGTTCATCGACGATCTCAAGCATCGCAACTGGGCCTATCTGCGGCACCTGGACGACACCATCATGACCGGCCCGCGCCTGCGTCAGACCATCGAAGCGGATCTGGTGGTGCTGGCGCCGTTTGTCGATTATCTGTGCGCCGCACTGGATCTGGAATTTTGATGCAGCGCGCGGCGCAGACAGCGATCGCGACTGCACCGGCAAGCGGGGTGCGGCGGCGTTTTTTCCATAGGTGTTCGCATGTAGCGATGTCTTCCCCGCCACCATCGGCAATGGAATGCGTGCCATGAAAAAGCGTTGGTTGCTGTTACCTGTGCTGGCTGTGCTGCTACTCGTCAGTTACGTGGTGGCCGGCCCGTACCTGGCCATTCGCGGCATCAGCGAGGCGGTCGCCAATCGCGATGCCGGGCAACTGGAACGCCACGTGGATTTCCCCAGCCTGCGGGTCAACCTCAAGGCGCAGCTGGACGATTATCTGATCCGTCAGGCCGGCAGCAGCATGCAATCGAGCCTGCTCGGCGGGTTCGCCCTGCAGCTTGCCAGCGGCATCAGCGGCGCCGGCGTGGACACGCTGGTCACCCCGCTGGGCATCGGTGCATTGCTGCAAGGCCACCGCGTGTGGAATCGCGTCACTGGCGACACCGTCAGCCCGGATACCTATGCGGCGCCAGCGCCGGCGCGTCCGCTGCAAGGCGCGCAGCAGCGCTTCGAATCCACCCGCCGCTTCACCGCCACCACGCGCACCGCGACCGGGGCGCCGGTGGTCTTCGTGCTGACCCGACAAGGCTTGCGTTGGCGGCTGACCGATATCCAGTTGCCACTGGCAGATGCAGGCAATCCACTCACGCCGTAACGATGCGGTTGCGAGCGATCTTGAAGTTTCCGACATCGCTGGCTGACGACGATCGCAAGACCACCCAGCTAGAGCGGCTTACGCATACCGCCAGGCCCGTTCCATCCACGCCGCCTGCAGCCGCAGCATTGCCGGCCGCAGCTGCCGGCGCGCCGACCACGGCAACGCCGCCAATGCTTGCTCCGCAGTGCCCGGCGTGCGTTTGCCATTCCAGGCGTACAGCACCTGATTGCGCAGATCCGGTTCGGGCAACAGCAGCACCCGCCCATCGAAGACATCGCGCAGCTTGGCCAGATGCCCGGCAAGCGGCACCTGGAACAGGTTCAACGCCAGCACACCGCTGGGTGTCAGCGCAGCGCGGCAATCGGCGTAGAACTCGGGTGTGCACAGCGCGGGCGGAATGCCGTCGGCATCGTAGGCATCCAGCAGCAACAGGTCGTAGCGCCCGGCACGCGTGCCGATCCACTGCGCACCATCGCCGTGCGTGACCTCAAGCCGGGCATCGTCGCGCGGCACGGCAAACGCATCGCGCAACGCCAGCACCTGCGCATCGGCGTCCACCGCCTCGATGCGCGTGCTGCGCAGATAACGATGGCAGAACTTGGCCTGCGCGCCGCCGCCGAATCCGACAATGCCGATGCGCTCGGGACGCGGCTGCAGCCATAACGCAGCCAGCATGCCGCGCGTGTACGGCAGCATCAGCCGAGACGGCGCCCAGCGCGACATGCGGGTCTGCACGGTGTCGTCGGCGAAATACAGCTCCAACTGACGCCAGCTGGAGCGCAGCGCGGCGCGTGCAGACGGCTTCGGTGCGTCGCTCACCTGCTCGGCGGATCGTTGGCCACGCCATGCGGCACATGACCGGCGGCCACATGCTGATGCTGGCGCGCACTGTCGATGTTGTGCTGCGAATCGTCGAAGAAGATATCCGCGCCAAACGCCTCCAGGAACGGCCCCTTGTGGCGCCCACCCAGGAACAGGGCCTCGTCCAGACGCACGCCCCACTCGCGCAGGGTGCGGATCACCCGCTCGTGCGCCGGTGCCGAGCGCGCGGTGACCAGCGCGGTGCGGATCGGCGAGGCCTCGCCGGGCGGAAATGCCGCCTGCAGCGTGTGCAGCGCAGACAGAAAATTGCGGAACGGCCCGACCGACAGCGGCTCGCGCGCGCGTTCGCGCTCGTGGCGTCCAAACGCCTCCACGCCCTGCTCGCGCGAGATGCGTTCGCTCTCGTCACCGAAGATCACCGCATCGCCGTCGAAGGCGATACGCAGCTGCGTCGGCAAGCGGCTCTCGTCGTTGTCCACGATTGCCGCTGCGGCCTCGGCGCGTTCGCCCGGCGCGCGCGGCATGATGGTCGCCGCCGCAATGCCATGGGTGAGTGCACGCCGCACCGATTCCGGATTGGCCGACAGAAACAGATCGGTGCCGAACGGCTTCACGTACGGCCAGGTCGGCTGCCCGGAGGTGAAGGTCGCCCGCACGATGCCCAGGTTGTAGTGCTGGATCGAATTGAAGATGCGCAAGCCGGTATCGGCGGAATTGCGTGAAAGCAGGATCACTTCCACCCGCGGCGCGTCTTCGGGCACATCGTGGTTGAGCGCCAGCAGCTTGCGCACCACCGGGAATGCCACGCCCGGCTCCAGAATGTCGTCCTCATGCTCGCGCTGGAACGCCGAATACGCCTCCACACCATCGGCCTCAAACAGCGCGTGGCCTTCTTCGAGGTCAAACAGCGCGCGCGAGGTGACCGCGACGGTCAGGAGCCTGGGTGAGTTGTCAGTCATTGTGGGGCCGGGATTCGGGATTTGGGATTTGGGATTTGGGATTTGGGATTTGGGATTTGGGATTTGGAGATTGGTTTGGAGCAGGAACCGGAGGTGGGAGTTGATCGCCCATCCGCACAGCATCGTAGCGCGTGCGAGCGATTCCAAAGACGACGTGCCGCGCTGCTGCCGTTGCCAATCCCGAATCCCCAATCCCCACCCCTCACACCGCAAACTGCTCGCTGAAAATGCGCTCTTCCAGATTGTGTTCGGGATCGAACAGCAGCGTCACCTGGCGCTGGGTGGATTCGCGGATGGTCACTTCCACCACGTCGCGGATCTCGTGCGAATCGGCGGTGACGCTGACCGGACGCTTGTACGGGTCCAGCACGCGGAAGCACACTTCGGTATCGGCCTTGAGGATGGCGCCGCGCCAGCGGCGCGGGCGATACGGCGCGATCGGCGTGAGCGCCAGCGTGTGCGATCCCAGCGGCAGGATCGGCCCATGCGCGGAATAGTTGTACGCGGTGCTGCCGGCCGGCGTGGCGACCATCACGCCATCGCCGATCAGCTCGGCGATGCGGGTCTGGCCATTGAGATCCACGCTCAGATGCGCGGCCTGGCGGGTTTGTCGCAATAGCGAGACCTCGTTGTAGGCCAGCGACACCGTGCTGGCACCAGACTCGGTCTGCACCTGCATTTCCAGCGGGCGCAGATGCGCCGGCTCGGCACGCTGCAGACGCGCGAGCAGGTCGTCTTCGTCGTCGCGGTACTGGTTCATCAAGAACCCGACCGAGCCCAGCTTCATGCCGAACACCGGCTTGCTGGCAGCGCCGTGCCGATGCAGGGTCTGCAGCATGAAACCGTCCCCGCCCAGGGCGCAAACGATGTCGGCGGTGTCCAGCGGATGATCGCCGTAGCGCTGCACAAGACGCGCGCGCGCGGTCACCGCCGGCTCGGCGTGACTGGCGAGAAAGGCGATGCGGGGTGGTGCGGTCATCGTTGACTCCAAAGCATGCGAATCAGCATACCGCAGCGCTGTGCCGGGCTTGTTGTGGCCAGGCTCTGCCCTCGCATGCACGGCCGCGCTTGCGCCTGCGCGATCAAGCGCGACTGACAAGCTGGCGCACAGCGGCCGGCCGAGCGCAGGCACGACCGAGAGCGCAACGCGCACACCGGGCCGCCAAACGGGACCCGGCGGACCCTACGCCGTCAACCGCCACGCCCGATGGATCCGCGCATGCCGTTCGAAATCCGGGTCGATGGTGCGCGGGCTGATTTCCTCGCACTGCGCGAATTCGGCCACCAGTTCCTCATCCAGCTTGAAGCGACGGAAGTTGTTGGAGAAATACAGCACCCCGCCTGGCGCCAAGCGCGCCACTGCCGCACGCAACAGCCGCACGTGCTCGCGCTGGATGTCGAAGTCTTCCGCACGCGCAGAGTTGGAGAAGGTCGGCGGGTCGCAGAAGATCACGTCGAAATGCGCGCGCTCGGCTTCCAGCCAGGCCAGCGCATCGGCCTGCACCAGCTTGTGCTTGCTGCCGGCCTGGCCGTTCAGGGCCAGGTTGTCGGCGCACCACTGCAGATAGGTACCGGACAGATCCACGCTGGTGGTGGAGCTCGCACCGGCCACTGCCGCCTGCACGCTGGCCACGCCGGTGTAGCAGAACAGATTGAGGAAGCGCCGCCCCTTGGATTGCGTGGCCATGGTGCCGCGCAACGGGCGATGGTCCAGAAACAGCCCGGTATCCAGATAATCGAACAGATTCACCCGCAGCAGCGCGCCGTGCTCGCGCACGTTGACAAACTCGTTGCGCTGCTCGAAACGCCCGTACTTGCTGCCACCCTTGCCACGCTCGCGCGATTTGAGCGCAACACGCTCGCCTGGCACCTCGAACACCTCGCGTGCCGCGGCCAGCAGTTCGCCCAGACGGCGGCGCACATCGGCTTCGGGAATCGTTGCCGGCGCGGCGTATTCCTGTACATGCAGAAACACGCGGCGATCGCCATCGGCCTGCTGATACACGTCGATGGCAGCAGAATATTCCGGCAGATCGGCGTCGTAGACGCGGAAGCATTCGATGCCTTCGCGCGCGCGCCATTTCTTGAACTTCTGCAGATTCTTGCGCAAACGGTTTGCGACCATCTGCGCGCCTTCGCTGAGCGCGGTCGGTGCGGCCAGCGGGGTGCGCCGCGGCCCCGCGATCGGGTCGCAGACGATCAACGCGCACTCGATCGCGCCGTTGAACAGCTGGTATTTCTTGCCCGCACGCAGGCCGGTGGCATACGCCAGCTCGGCGTTGCCGCACAACAGGCTGGCCCGCCATTGCGGCACGGCGCGCTGCAAGGTGTCGCCCAGGCGGCGATACAGCGCCGCATCGGCCGCCAGGCGTTCGTCGTAAGGCGGATTGCACACCACCACGCCGGTGGCCTGCGGCGGGGTCTGCAGATCGCCCACCTCGCGCACGCCGAACCAGATCGCCTCGGCCACACCGGCCACTTGCGCATTCTCTTTCGCGGCGCGGATCGCATGCGGGTCCATGTCGCTACCGTGGATCACCTGCCTGAGCGCGGCGCGGCCGCGGCTGTCGCGCTCGCGCGCTTCACTCACCAGCTGTTGCCAGCCCTCGCGGTCGAAGCCGCGCCAGCGGCTGGGGATATCGCTGCCATAGCGTTGCAGGCCGGGTGCGACATCGGCGGCCATCAGCGCGCCTTCGATCAACAAGGTGCCGCTGCCGCACATCGGATCCAGCAGGCCGCCGCCCTCGGCGTAGGCGCGCGGCCAACCGGCGCGTAGCAGCACCGCCGCGGCCAGGTTTTCCTTCAACGGCGCTTCGTTCTGCGCCATGCGCCAGCCGCGCCGATGCAGCGGGCCGCCACCCAGATCCACCGAAATGGTGGCGCGGCCCTTGCGCAGCGACAGGTTCAGACGCAGATCCGGGCTCTCCAGATCCACCGACGGGCGCTCCAGGCCCTGCCGGCGCATGGTGTCGACCACCGCGTCCTTGATGCGCTGCGCCGCATAGCGGGCATGCGTGATCGCAGTGCCGGAGACATGCGCATCCACCGACAGCGTATGGCCGACAGACAGATGCTCGTCCCATGGCAACTCGGAAACGCCGGCATACAGCGCGTCCTCGTCCGGGCAATCGAACTCGTTCAACGGCCACAGCACACGGCTGGCCAGGCGCGACCATAGGACGGCGCGCTGCGCGTCGCGCATGTCGCCTTCGACGTTGACGCCGGAGATGGTGGCAGTGGCCTTGCTGGCGCCGAGCGACAGCAGCTCGTCGGCAAGCAGGTATTCCAGGCCCTTGGCACAGGATGCGAAGAATTTCACGTAGGCAGGTATCGATGGAGACGCCGGCCGTCGTGGCGAGCGTGAGAGCAGGACGCTGGGCCGGCGCCGTGGAGGGCAATGCCGTGGCCGCTGCGGGCGGGGCGCAAATGGTCGGCCATCGGCGCCGGCTTTACCAGCCCAGCGGCCGGATTGCCCGCTGCGCGGTTCACCACGGCGCCAGCTGCCACTGCGGCTGCGCAGTCTCCAGGCGCTGCTGCAGGCCCAGCCGCTGCAGGAAGGCGGCATCGTGCGAGGCGACGATCAGCGCACCGTTATAGCCGCGCAGCAGCGTTTCGACCGCTTCCACCGAGGCCAGATCCAGGTGGTTGGTCGGCTCGTCCAGCAACAGCAGTTGCGCCGGCTGCGCCCGATACAGCACGCAGGCCAGCGCCGCCTTGAGCCGCTGGCCGCCGCTGAGCTGCCCGGTGGGCAGGTCGGCACGCGTCTGGTCCAGCCCCAGCAACGCCAGCCGCAGCCGTTGTGCGTGCGCTGGTGCGCCCGGGTTGGCAGCGTACAGTTGCGCAGCGGCCGAGCGTGCCGGGTCCAGCAGCCCCAGGTCCTGATCCAGATACGCCACCGGCACATGCACCTGGCAGCGTCCGGCGCTTGGCTGCAGGCGCGCGGCCAGCAGCTGCAATAACGACGACTTGCCGCTGCCATTGGGGCCGACCAGACCGATGCGCGCCGGCCCCTGCAACCACAGATCCACCCGACGCCCGCCGAGCCGCTCGTCGGCCAGTTCCACCTGCTCCAGCGTGGCCAACCGTCGCGACGCGCCGGCTGGCGATGCCGGCGCCAACACGGCGATCGCGGCATCCGCTTCCACCTGCGCTGCGGCCTGCACCACCGCCTCGCTCAGCCGTGCCTGTTCGGCCTGACGTTGCTGCTGCAGCCGCCCGGCGCTGTTTTCGCTGCGTTGCTTCTGCCCGCCGAGCAGGATCGCCGCTTGATTGGCCTGCCCGGCAGCACGCGCGCCGCGTGCCTGGCGTTGTTGCTGACGCTGCTGCTGCTCACGCAGCGCCTGCTCGCCGCGTATGCGTGCGTGTTTGCGCTCGGCCAGCAGATCGCTGGCCGCCTGCCGTTCCAGCGCGCGTTGCCGGGCGTAGAACGCGTAATTGCCGCCATAACTGCGCAACCCGTGCGGCGACAGTTCCAGGATGCGCTGCATCGCCTCGAGCAAGCTGCGGTCATGGCTGATCACCACCAGGCCACCGCTCCACGCCTGCAGCTGATCCATCAGCCGCTGGCGTTGCGGGCCATCCAGATGATTGCTGGGCTCATCCAGAATCAACAGGTCCGGCTGGGTCAGAAACGCACCGGCCAACGCCACGCGCATCGCTTCGCCGCCGCTGAGTTGCGCTGCCAGTGCATATGGATCGCGCCCGCCCAGACCTTGCCGTTCGAGTTCTGCGTCGAAGTGTTCGTGTGCCGTCCAGCGCTCGCCGACCAGTTCGAAATCGTCCGGCGCAACGCTACCGGCAGCGATCCTGTCCAGCGCATCCAGCAGCGGCGCAATCCCGGCCAATTCGGCAATGCGCTGCCCCGGCGCAACGCTCACCCGCTGCGGCAGGTAATGCACACTGCCGTTGCGCACGCAGCGCCCGGCGCTGGGCAGCAACTCGCCGGCCAGCAGGCGCCCCAGTACGCTCTTGCCCACACCATTGCGCCCGACCAGGCCGGTGGCGCGCTGGTCGATGTGGATACTCAAATCGAAAAATAGCGGGCTGCCATCGGGCAGCGCATACGCAACGCTTTGCAGCGTCAGCGACGGACAGGTCATCAGCGTCTCCATTGCATGCCAGCACACGCACCGATCCAACTGGATCAGCAGCGGGTCAGGCCGTCATCACGACGGCGGCATCAATGGCGCATTGGACCAATCCTCAGACAGTGGACAACGCAGCAGAGTGTAGGTCAGCGCGCCCTGCAAACGGAACCCCGGGCAGTACGCGATGTTGCCGACTCATCGACCCAATGGCTTCTGCGCGATCACCGTCGGAAATATGCTGGCGGCGTCGTCGATAAACCGGATATCGGTAAACCCGGCGCTTTCCAGCTGCAGACGGGTGTGTGCATGGGTCCGGAACGAGGCCCAGCGCGCTTGTACGATCTCGGCGAATATCTGGTTCTGCAGGGTCAGCGCCTCCGCGTCGATGTTCTCCAACTTCCACGGCGACTCGGCACAGATGCTTGGCGGCGGAGTCAGAAAACTTGCGACCAGCACGCCACCTGGTGTCAGTCGTTCGAAAAAGGCGCGATACAGCGCGATCACGCGCCCGTCGTCCGGCTCGTAGATATTCAGACCATTGCTCGTCAGCACATCCACCTCATCGCCAGGGCCGGATGTCCATGCGTCGTCAAGACGCAGCGAAAGCTGCCCCTCCAGCCCATGCTGCCGTGCGAGTTGGAGCGCCCCTTCCAAGGCCTGCGGATCCAGATCGATGCCGATCAGGCGCACGTCCGGGCACTCCCTGTAGTCCAGCATCAACAGCTCCCCCATCCATCCACAGGGCACCGATGCCAGCGTCATGCCTGGCCGCAGCAGCCGCTGCAGCTGCTGCCTGAAGATGCCGAACCGTTCGCGGGTAGCCAGCACCGCAGGCGCCTTCTCGAAGATATGGCGTTCCATCGCCGACATCGAATCGTACGGCTGTGCATCAGGGCGATACGTCACCATCTGATGGGTCCAATAGGCATTCAGCCCACGATTTCTGAGCAGAAACCGACCGAACTCGATCGACCAGAGCGCATCGACCAGACCGATCAAACGTTGAACCATCGCATCGGATCGATCGCCGGTCTGACGCAGACGCGATTTGATCGATGCCAACACTGCGGCATCGTCCTGGTGATCGCTACCGTGGGAGATCAGTCGGCCCGCATGCGCGTCCTGACCCAGGTCTTCATCATCGCGTTGCATCTTCCACCTCGACAGGAGAGCGCCATTGCAGCTCTTGCAATGCTGCGATCACTGCCGGCGTCCTGGCGTCTCGATGGCGATGGAAGATGCCGCCAAGCGAACTGCAGTGGCGCAGATCTCGGTAACGGGGCGATAGAGGCTCGACTCAACCCAGCCCGAAGGCCGGGTGATAAGCCACATCGGCCAGCGGCAGCAACCGATCGCCGAAAGCCAGCGCCTGCAGCTCGGACACCGGGACGTCGGGCAATACCAGGCCCGGCTCCACCGCAAACCCCAGATGCTTGAAAAACGCCGGTTCGCCCAGCGCCAGACAACCGGCCGCACCGCGCTCGCGCAAGTTCGCCAGTGCAGATTGCACCAGGCGTGTGCCCAGGCCCTGGCGCTGATGCCCCGGCCCGATCGCCAGCGGACCCAGTGCGTACCAGCCTGGCGAGTCGTCCGACAACGACACCGGCGATACCGCCAGATGCCCAACCACATAGCCGTCATGATCGGCCACCAACGACAACGCCAGCGCGCCGTCGTTGCGCAACGCGGCAATCACGTGTTGCTCGTCATGGCGGCTGTGGTCGGAGCGCATGAACGCGACCATCGTCAGCAGTTCGATCGCTGCGGCATCGCCGTCGCTCGCTTCGCGGATCAACACATCCATCGACAACTCCGCACGCGGCACGCAATCAGGTACGGACGCATCACAGGCTCTGCAATAGTTCGGCGAATGCGCGCGCCGAGGTGTCCACATGCGCCGCCAGCCGGTGTTCGTCGTCGACCAGCAACAAGCGCGCACTGCGCGCCTGCGCCCAGGCGATCACATCGGCGGCAGGAATCAACTCATCGCGCCAGGCATGCACGATCGAAATCGGCACGTCCGCCGCATCCAGTGCCGGCAACGGGCCCATCCTGGTCGGCGGTACCATCAAAAACAGCCCGCGCGTCGGAACTTGCAACGACGCCTGGGCGGCGATATACGAGCCCAGGCTGGAACCGACCAACACCAGCGGCCCCTTGTCGGCCGCTGCACGTGCGATCTCCAGCAGGCGTTGCAGCCGGCCCTGCACATCGCCGAGCGTGCTCACCTCGCGGCGCGCGTCCAGATCGGTGTAGTCCGGGCGCTCGTGGGTCCAGCCCAACTGCTCGGCGACGTCGGCCAGTGCGGTGACTTTCAGCGCGTCGGGGCCACTTTCGAAGCCGTGCGACAGGATGCAATGACCGCGGCTCATAGCGCCTGCACCGGATCGCCAATGCGCAGCACGCCGCCACGCAGGATGCGCGCGCACAGCCCGCCATGCCCGCGCATCGCGTTGTAGCCGCCCGCGCCCAGCGCATCTTCCATGCGCGAGCACGGGTCGCAGGGATCGGTGCCTTCCAGCTCGACCTCGCCGATACGAAAGCGCCGCCCTTTCAAGGCGATCAGCGGGATACCGGACACCACCAGATTGCGCCGCAACGTAGCGGGCGCGATTGTCGGGTGACCGGCCAGGGCGGCGATCACCGGCAGATGCTCGGCCTGGATCAAGGTCAGCCCACGCTTGCCGCTGCCGCCTTTGTAGCGGTCGCCCACCAGACCAATACCGGTGGTGGCCTGCGCCGCATCCACCTCCAGCATGGCCACATCGCGCGCCGGGCGCACGCCGATCCAGGTCACCTGACCGGTCTGCGGCAGCGTTGCCATCAATTTGCCCAAAGGGCTGTCGGGATTCAAAGCCATCGTCGAATGCTAGCATCCGCTTCATGTCCGATGCCGTCCTGCCGTCTCCGCCGATCACCTACGCGCCGTTGTCCTACGAATCCCGGCTGGCGCGACGCGCGCTCACACAGATCGACATGGTGGTCATCCACTGCACCGAATTGCCCGACATGGCGATGGCGCGCGAATACGGCGAGCGCGTGCTCTACGACAGCGGCACCGGCAACAGCGGCCATTACTACATCGACCGCAACGGCAGCATCCAGCAGTACGTGGCGCTCGAACGCGTGGCGCATCACGTGCGCGGCCACAACCCGCATACGTTGGGCATCGAACTGGTCAATAGCGGCCGCTATCCGCATTGGCTGGACTCGCGTCATCAGGTCATGACCGAGCCCTATCCCAACGCCCAGATCGTCGCGCTGATCACCCTGCTGCAATGGCTGCAACAGCAGCTGCCATCGATCAGCCGCATCGCCGGTCATCAGGCACTGGACACCACCCAGGAAGCGGCCAGCGACGATCCGTCGCGCAAGATCCAGCGCAAGCTCGACCCCGGACCCATGTTTCCATGGCCGCGCATCGAAGCGGCCGTGACGTGGTCGCACACACCGCGCTAGACGCTGCGCTCAGCGCTCCGGCACGCGGTAGGTTTTCTCGCCTGCATTCACTGCGACATCCAGCCGATTTTCCGGTGGCGCGATCGGGCAGACCACGTGCGGCGTCAACGCGCAGGGTGGATTTTCGGCCAGATTGAAGTCCAGCACGATGCGGCCGTCGCGCGGCGCGGCGGTGTAGAGATAACGCGCACCGCCATAACTTTCCTTGCCGCTGGTGCGATCGGCGAACAGGAAAAACAGGCCCTCCCCGCCCTCCTGCGCCAGCGCCTGCAGGCGGTACTCGTGGCCATGGCGCGAAAACACCGCCTCGCCCGGTATATCGACCGTGAGCGGGGTGCCGATCGAGGTCAACAAGGTGGTCGTGCGTGGCGTGGAATAGGCCTCCCAGCGCGCCTGGAGGCGCCACCGCGGATCGGTTGGGAAATAGTCCAGCCCATCGACTTGGGTCAGCGCCGGCGCAGCCGGATCGCGAAAACGCCAGCCGAACAAACTGCCGGTCTGCACCAGATAGAACTGCCGGCCCTCCACGTCCAGGCGATCGCCGCGCTGCCCTGCACGCTCCGGTTCCAGGCTGACGCGATCGATGCGCTGCCCGTTCAAGGTCACCGGCGCACCGGCGGCCGCTTCAAAGTGCACACGGCCATCGGTGTCCAGGGTCAGCTGCCCCAACCGCGCGGGACCGGCCGGCAGCACGATGTCACTCTGCGGATCGCTGCCCACCCGGTACTGGCCAGCGCGCACGCGACCGGAGCCGGTGTAGCTCAACCAACCGTCAGGGGCCCGCAACCGCGTCAAACGCTGTGCACGCGCACGTTCAAGCGCAACCTGATACACCGCCTGCTCATCGCTTTGTCCACGACCGGCAAGACGCGCATCGTTGACGCCAGTGGTCGACCCCGCCGAGCACGCAGCCATCGACCACGCCGCGACGCAGAGTGCGCCGATCTGTAACTGCAACCGCATGAGTCACCCAACACTGCGAGAAACTGCGCTCCGCGCAGCGAACCTGCGTCCCCACAGGTCACCGTTCCTGTCGCTATTGTGCCTGCAATCGGTCAGGCAGTGGTCGCGACCGGACGTGCCGGGTCCTGCACCCAGCCGCTCCACGAGCCGGCGTAGACACGCGCGCCAGACAGGCCGGCCACTTCCAATGCCAGCAGCAAATGGCAGGCAGTCACGCCCGATCCGCACATCACCACCGCGTGCTCGGGTGGAGTTGCACCCAGCAGCGCAGACAGCTCCGCACGTAATTCGTCTGCCGGCTTGAAACGGCCATCGCGCAGGCTCACACCCAATGGGCGACTCACCGCACCAGGCACATGCCCGGCCACCGGATCGACCGGCTCCACCTCGCCGCGAAAACGCTCGCCGGCACGCGCATCCAGCAACCATCCCGGCGCCTGCTCCAGACGCGCCAGGAGTTGCTCGGCCTCGACCACCGCGTCGCTGTCGAAACTGCCTGGATACGCCGCGCCATTGTGCAATGCAGGCGGCTCGGCACTTTCCGGCAATCCGGCAGCGCGCCACGCAGCCAATCCGCCATCCAGCACCGCCACGCGACGATGCCCCAGCAACCGCAGCATCCACCACGCACGCGCGGCGGCCATGCTGCCGTCGGCAGCGTCGTAGACCACGACCTGACTGTCCGGATCGATGCCCCATTCGCCCAGCCGCTTGGCGAAGGCCGCGCTGTGCGGCAGCGGATGGCGCCCCTGACCAGGCCGCGACAGATCGGCCAGATCATCGTTGAGATCCGCGTAGTACGCGCCTGGCAGATGTCCCTGCGCATACGCGTTGCGCGCTGCATCCGGGTCCGGCGCAGTCGGCGGCGCGGCGCGGGCGTCCAGCAGCCGTAGCTGTGGATGGTGCAACGCGGCCGTCAAGGCGGCGCTATCGACCAGCGTGGTCCAGTCGGGATTGGCACTCATGCAACCTGCTCCAGGCGACGACGAAGATTGAGAAGAATGGCAGCGGTGGCGCCCCAGATACGCTGGCCCGGCCAATCGTACTCGAGCACACGGCGTGGCCGGCCGCCGAACTCCAGCTCCACGCTGCGCAGATTGTCCGGGTCCATCAGGTACGCCAACGGCACTTCGAACACATCGGCCACTTCGTCCGGCTGCGGCACCGCCACGAATGCCGGGTCGATCACCGCAACCACCGGCGTCACGCGAAACCCGCTCACGGTCAAAAACGGATCCAGATAACCCAATGCATGCACTTGATCCGCGCCGAGCGCGATCTCTTCGCAACTCTCGCGCAGCGCCGCAGCCGCCGCATCGGCATCGGAGGGCTCGATCCGCCCACCGGGAAAACTGACCTGCCCGGCGTGATGGCGCAGGCTGTCGGTGCGGCGCGTCAGCAGCACCATGCTGCCATGTTCGCGTGGAATCAGACCGCACAACACCGCCGCTTCGGCAGAGGCGCCGCCTTCGGTCAGATCGATCAATTCGGCATGGTTCCAACCCGGCCCATCGGGAGCGGTGTCCAGCGGATACAACGCACGCCGCAGCTGCGCGCATTCGGGCAGCCGCGCCGCCAATGCGCGCGCAGGCAGAACCGTCTGCAGATATGTCCGGCGTTCGGCGTCGCTCATGCTCATCCAGCGTGCAATTTCATCCAGGCTGCGCAGGCAGCCGACACAGTGCGACTGCGCGTCCAACGAACATACACCGATACATGGGCTGGGCAGACTGCCGTCGTTCGAATCCTTGTCGGTCATCGCTCGCTCCTGCCGCCCCGCATCGTCAAGACCTCCAACCGACTTTTGCGCTCGCGCATGTCCGGTGGACCCAAACGACAACGCCGGCCTGGTGGCCGGCGCTGTCACAGCAACATCAAACGCAATTACTTGACGCTGACCAGCTTGATCTCGAACTGCACGGCCACGTTCGGCGGGAACGGCGTACGCGGGTCGGCACCGTAGGCCTTCTCCGGCGGCAAGGTCACTTCCCACTTCGAGCCAGCCGGCATCTGCAGCAGCGTATCGCGCATGGCCTGCATCTCGACTTCGCTGACCTTGATGGCCGGAATCTGCTGCGCCGGACGTGCCTTCTCGCGATCGCCGAAGGGGAACGGACCGGCCACTTCCAGCTGCACGGTGCTGGCCTGGGTCGGCTTGGCGCCCTTGCCGGCTTCGATCACGCGGTACTGCACGCCGCTCGGCAGCGTCTGCACGCCAGCGGTGCCCTTGTTCTTGGCCAGGAACTGGTCGCTCTTGGTCTTGTTGGCAGCAGCAGCCTTGTCGTACTCGGCCTTGGCCTGCTGGGCACGGCCCTGCTCACGCTTCTGGAACGCCTCGACGGCCGGCTTCAGCTGATCGGCAGTGATCGACGGCTGCTTCTTGGCATAGGCGTCTTGCAGACCCTTCACCACCGCATTGATGTCGAGCTGCTCGCCGCGACCGGTGAGCTCGGCAAGGTTGTTGCCGTAGTCATAGCCGAAGTAGTAGCTCAACTTGCCTTTCTCGGACGTTGTGTCCTGGGCCAGTGCATTGCCCGTCAGGGCCAGGGCCGCCACAGCGACCGCGATAGAACGCAACTTCATCAAACAATTCTCCAGGGTGGTGGCACAGGACGGGTCTGCCGCCTGAGATGACGCGCTAGGATAGCGGCCGCGATACCGAACCGCTACTTATCACGAAAGCTATGACCAGCAAGGCTTTCGGAAGTTCCGTATTTACTAATTTTTTACGTTCGTAAGGATTTCCATGTCCAATCACGTCATTCTGATCGCCGACCACGCCAGTGTACGGACGATCACGGTCAATCGACCGGACAAACTGAACGCCTTGAACCAGGACACGATGCGGGCGCTGGATCAGGCGTTCCAGGATGCCGCCAGCGCGGATGACGTGCGCGTGGTGGTTCTCACCGGCGCGGGCCCGAAAGCTTTCGTGGCCGGCGCGGATATCGCCGAAATGCGCGATCTGTCTGCAATGCAGGGGCGCGAATTCTCGCTGCTCGGCCAGCAGCTGATGCGCCGGATCGAGCGCATGCCCAAACCGGTGATCGCGATGATCAATGGTTTTGCGCTGGGCGGCGGACTGGAGCTGGCCATAGCCTGCCATCTACGCATTGCCTCAGCCACCGCGCGCCTGGGGCAGCCGGAAATCAATCTCGGCCTGATCCCCGGTTTCGGCGGCACCCAGCGGCTGTTGCGCCTGACCGGTCGTGCTGCTGCGCTCGAACTGTGTCTGCTTGGCCAGCCGATCGATGCAGCGCGCGCATTGCAGCTGGGCCTGCTCAACCGCGTGGTCGAGCCGGAGGCGCTGCAGGAAGAAACACTCGCCTTGGCGCAGCGCCTGGCCGCTGCTGCACCGCTCGCACTGCGCGGCATTCTGGATGCGGTGGTGTTCGGCGGCGAATGCGCGATCGAAGAAGGCTTACAGCTGGAAACCGCACAATTTGCGCTGTTGTTCGCCAGCGACGACATGCGCGAAGGCACCCGCGCCTTTCTCGAAAAACGCCCCGCACATTTTCTCAATCGCTGATCGATTCGCCATGACGTTCGACCCCATACCGGTATCACGTCCGCTGCCGCTGCAACTATTCGACTGCGTGCAAGCGGACGATCTCGACGGCGCGCTGGCGCTCGGCCTGATGGAGTACCTGCCCGATCCACGCGACGACCTGCTGGACCCGGCATGCCCGCAGCTACGCGCGGGATTGCTCGCCGCACAACAGCGCCTGCGTGATGCCTGGGCCGCACGCGAACGCTACCGCGCACGCAGCGCGCGCCTGCAGCGCCGCGCTGCCGAACGCGATGCTCGCCGCACGCCCGCACCGGCACCCAGTCAACCCGTCGCTGCCGCATTGCCGCCGTTGGCCGCCGCCATCCTGGCGCGCGCCAAGGCCAAGGCCGCAGGTGGAACACAGCCATGAACGCGATCCGCCCCGCCCTGCCGGCACGTCGCGGCAGCATCATGCGCAAGCCCGAAGTGCAGGAAATGTTCGAACGCCTGCGCGAACTCAACCCGCACCCGACCACCGAGCTGGAATACACCACCCCGTTCGAGTTGCTGATCGCCGTGCTGCTTTCGGCGCAAGCCACCGATGTCGGCGTCAACAAGGCCACCCGCAAGCTGTACCCGGTCGCCAATACGCCGCGCGACATTCTCGATCTCGGCGAAGAAGGCCTGAAGCGCTACATCGCCACCATCGGCCTGTTCAACGCCAAGGCAAAGAACGTCATCGCCACCTGTCGTATTTTGCTCGAGCAATACGCTGGAGAAGTCCCGCATGATCGCGCGGCGCTGGAAGCATTGCCCGGTGTCGGACGCAAGACCGCCAACGTGGTGCTCAATACCGCATTCGGCGAGCCCACCATGGCGGTGGACACGCATATCTTCCGCGTGGCCAACCGCACCGGACTTGCGCCGGGCAAGGACGTGCGCGTGGTCGAAGACAGACTGGTGAAGGTCATTCCTGCAGAGTTTCTGCACGACGCGCATCACTGGCTCATCCTGCATGGCCGCTACGTCTGCAAGGCACGCAAACCGGATTGCCCGGGCTGCGTGATCCACGACCTGTGCCGCTATCGTGACAAGACCGTGGCGTCTGCCGAGCGGCCAGCACCTTTGCGCAGCTGACGCGCTCCTACTCAAACGTGGCTAAGACGATCTAGCAAGACCATCGACGACTGCGCAGCGCCCAGCCGCGCGAGTCGCACCAATTGGATCGTATCGGCAACGCAAACCCAGACTTTTTACGAATCTCTAATCCCGCCTCCCGAATCCCGAATCCCGGCCAAAAAAAATCGCGACCGGATGATGCGTCTTACGGCGCCATGCATCATCCGGTCACGACAGGGGTCACCCGGCGCGAAAGCCGGGCGGTTTGCAGCAGGTTTACGCCGCCTTGGCTTGCTCCACGCGCTGTTCGACCAGCACGCTTTCCACCGTTGGCTGACCTTCCACGCGTCGATCCAGCTCGTTCCAGTCCACCACCAACTCGCAGCCGCGCGAGGCCGCATTCCGGCTCCAGTCGCGCAGCAACTCGATGCAGGCGTGGTCGACATGGTGCAGCTTGGCAACGTCCAGATGCAGTGCGGTATTGGGCGGCACGCTTTCCAGCGTACGCGCCATCGCCGGCACCTTCAGGAACGTTGCCGAACCCTGCAGGGTCAGATGCATCTCGTCCTTCTTGTGCTCGTGCTCACGCACGTCCACCTTCAGGCGCGAAGAATGCAGGGCCAGACGGAACAGCGACAGACCGAAGCCGATCAACACACCGGTCAGCAGGTCGGTGGCCACGATCGCGAAGGTGGTGGCCAGATAGATCGCCGCGGTGCCACGACCATAGGTCGCCAGCTCCTTGACCTGACCGATCTTGATCATCTTCACACCCGTGTAGACCAGGATGCCGGCCAGACAGGCCACCGGCGTCATCCGCAACAGCCACGGCAGCAGCATTGCGAACACCAGCAACCAGCTGCCATGCAGCACCGTGGACATGCGCGTGGCCGCACCGGCCTGCACGTTGGCCGCACTGCGCACGATCACGCCGGTCATCGGCAATGCGCCGAGGAAACCGCACAACATATTGCCCACGCCCTGCGCCGCCAGTTCACGGTCGTAGTTGGTGCGTGCGCCCTGATGCATGCGATCCACCGCTGCCGCCGACAGCAAGGTTTCTGCGCTGGCGATGAAAGCAAACGTCACCGCAGACACCAGCAAGGTCGCGTTGAACACGCCGAAGATATCCGAGATGCTGGGGATGCTGATCGCAGAGAACAGGTTGGTCGGCACGTCTACCTTGGCAACGTTCAAACCCTGCAACTGCACCGCCGCGGTGACCGCCACCACCGCGATCAACGCGCCTGGCAAGAACCGCAGACGCTGCGGACGCAGCTTGTCCCACGCCAGGATGATGCCGATGGTGGCCAGACCCACGAACAACGCGGTGCGGCCGGTGCCTTCGCTGATCGCCTGCCACACCACGGCCGGCAGTGCAGCGAAGTTTTCCAGACCGCGCGCCTTGGGTGCGGCATCCATCAACACATGCGCCTGCGAGGCCACGATCAGGATGCCGATACCGGACAACATGCCGGCCACCACGGCCGGCGATGTCATGCGGAACCACACGCCTGCACGGCACAGACCGGCGACCAACTGAATCGCACCGGCCAACAGGATCACCGGCCCGAGCGCGGCGATGCCGTGCTCCCGGACCAGCTCGAACACCAACACAGCCAGGCCGGCGGCAGGCCCACTCACCTGCAACGGAGAACCCGCCACAAAGCCAACGACCAGACCACCGATGATGCCGGTGATCAGACCTGCGGCCGGCGGCATGCCGGATGCGATCGCAATGCCCATACACAACGGGAGCGCGACGAGGAAGACAACGACAGACGCCAATAAATCACGCCCGAACAGTCCTTGACGGAAATATCCGCCGATACCTGATGTGTTCATGATGTGCTCCGTCAGGCCAGTTCAGCGCGCACGACTTGCTGCAGTCGCGGACGTGGGGTGGCTTCGGGGGTGTTTTCCGCCAACAACGGACGGAAGCCACCCTTCTCGGCATCGAAGGCGCGGATCTCGCCATGGGCGATGTCGTAGATCCAGCCGTGGATACGCAAGGTGCCAGCGGCCAGACGTGCGGCAACCACCGGCTGCGTCCGCAGATGGTCCAGCTGCGAGACCACGTTCTCTTCGGTCATGCAGTCCAGCGCGTCCTGACTATGCGGATCGTGGCCATGATGGGCGGTGACATGGCGCGCCGAGTCGGTGTGCTTGAGCCACGCGGCCACGGACGGCACATCTTCCAGCGATTCCGGCTTGAGCACCGCCTTCATGGCGCCGCAATCGGTATGGCCGCAGATCACGATATGGCGCACACCCAGCACGGCGATGGCGTACTCGATCGCAGCGACAACGCCGCTGACGTGTTGCGAGTAAGGCGGCACGACGTTGCCGATGTTGCGATAGACGAACAATTCGCCGGGCTGGGCGGAGAAAATCAGCTCCGGCATGACGCGCGAATCGGCGCACGTAATGAACAACGTGTGCGGACTCTGGCCACCGGCCAATTCCTGAAAGCGCGCACTCTGGCGCGGATACACTTCCTTACGGAAATGACGAAAACCATCTAGCAAGCTTTGCATGGGAGATACCTCTAGGCAACGGATGGCAATCCACGGCGCAAACCGCGAAGTGCAAAGACGAACAAATCAAAATGAGTCCGGTGCGCAGCACCGGTTGACGCGACAAACGAAGGATCAGGCGCGCAGTGCGTTAGGAGGACGCAGTTGCGGGATCAGGTCGCGTTTTTGAGATGCCGGCGCGTAGTGCGCGTACCAGGAGGGAAAATAGCGTGCGACCACCGGCCATGCTTGGGAGAGCAAGGGGATGTCGTCTGCAGAATGGGTATCGACCTGGGTCTGTGCGTCCCCGTCGTCCTGCAGATCTTCGGCTGCGTCACGTTCTTCGCCAGCATCCACCATCACCGCCAAGCCGTCGCCCACAAGCGCATCGTGGATGCGATCGTGCGCATTGGCTGCCGACCACGCGGTGAGCGCGAGTAGGCAAACCAACAGCAATTGGAGGAATCGAGGAAACATGGCCTCGAAACTAACAATTTAGAACGCGCCTGCGCAAGTGGTGCGACGCACAAAGCGCTTGATTGGCCGGCATTTCACGGCATCGATTCAGGTCGCCATAAGCTTGAGCCCGCCAGGAGCATGTAAAGAAGCGCTATCGCAACTGTCATAAACCGGCCGTCGTTCAGACTTATGACACACACTGACAAAGTTAAAACACGCGTAAATCTTTGTCTTCATTGACAAAAATCAAATTGCGATGCGATGCAAAGTTGTCACATTAACGCAACTTTCACGCCCTAGCCTGCGCTCACTTTCTCGTCAGGTCGCAAGGCACCCATGAAACTTTCTCCTACCCTGCTCGGCTCGGCCTTGTTGCTGGCGCTGGCCGCGCCCGCTGCGCATGCCGAAATCGCCATCGATGTGATCGACGGCTCCGAAGTCTCGCTGGAAGGCCTGGTCCAGGCCGACGGCAACTGGTTCCACAACGATGTGCAGGACCTCAACGGCCCGATCGGCGCCAACGGCGACAATTCCGAATTCAGCATCCGTCGCGCCGAGCTGGTGCTCAAGGGCAAGGGTCCGGGCAATTTCGAGTGGGTGGCCGGGTATGACCCGAGCGTGCTGAAGGAAGTCACCATCCGCGGCACCACCATCCGCAGCACCGGGCGCTTCCTCGACAACAACATCAAGTACAAGTTCGCCGGCAACGCCAACAACTACCTGCAGATCGGTCAGTTCAAGCAGCCCAACAGCCTGGAAGAACTCTCCAGCACCAAGAACAACGATTTCGTCTCCAAGGCAGCGGTGACCAATACCTACGGCATCTCGCGCCGGCTGGGCGTGGCCTACGGCATGGGCGACAACAACTGGAGCATCACCGCCAGTGCGTTCGGTCGCGAACTGACCCGCAATCAGGCCCATGGCAGCGGCTACGGCGCGCGCGGCACCTGGGCGCCGATCAACGAAAGCGGCAACGTGCTGCACTTCGGCCTCAGCTATCTGGGTTACGACACCGACGACGACACCCTGCGCCTGCGCGCGCGTCCGGACGCCGACCTGACCACCATCCGCCTGATCGACAGCGGCGCCATCACCAACGTGGACAGCGTGGGTGTGGCCGGTGCCGAGGCCATGTGGATCACCGGCCCGTTCAAGCTGCAGAGCGAATTCTTCCAGGAAAACGCCAAGCGCATCGGCAACAACGCCAACGATTACAAGAGCGATGGCTGGTACGTCAGCGGCGTCTGGAACATCACCGGCGAGACCTGGGGCTACAAGGCCGGCGTACCGACCACCCCGCTGCCGAACGCGCCGGCCTCCGGCCTGTGGCAGCTGGCGGTGCGCTACGACACGCTGGATCTCAACGACGGCCACCTGGTCTCCAACGGCAGCACCCCGTTCGTGGACGGCGTGCTGGGCGGCAAGATGGATGTGTGGACGATCGGTGCCAACTGGTACTGGCGCTCCAACTTCAAGTTCGCGCTGGACTACGCGAAGGTGGAGAGCACCCGATACAGCAGCGCCACGCGTGGCCTGGTCGACGACAACCCGTCGATCATCGAGGCACGTGCGCAGTTCTATTGGTAAGTGACCGCCAGTTCGACCGCCGCCACGCGCTCGGCTGAGCGCGCGGCGGCGGTAACCGCCTTCGCCAGACCCGGCAAAGCGCCTTGGCGCAACGCCGTCATTGTCATGTCATCTCTCCGACATCGCGCGGTCATGCCCCTGCCCTGCAATGGCATGCACGCGGGACGTCCTTATCCCTTCGCTACAGGAGCTGTTCCGTGATCCACTCTTTGAAGACCCGTCTGGCCGTGGGCGTGCTTGCCGCCTCGCTGGCGCTGTGCGCCCAGGCCGCCGATGTCACCGGCGCCGGTGCGTCGTTTATTTACCCGGTGATGTCCAAGTGGTCGGCCGACTACAACGCCGCCACCAAGAAGCAGGTCAACTATCAATCGATCGGTTCGGGCGGCGGCATTGCCCAGATCAAGGCGGCCAGTGTGGATTTCGGCTCGTCCGATGCGCCGCTCAAGCCGGAAGAACTGGCGGCGGCCGGTCTGGCGCAGTTCCCGTCGGTGATCGGCGGCGTGGTGCCGGTGGTCAACGTGGCGGGCATCGCACCCGGTGCGCTCAAGCTGGATGGCAAGACCCTGGGCGACATCTTCATTGGCAAGGTCAGCACCTGGAACGATCCGGCCATCGCCGCGCTCAATCCGGGCGTGAAGCTGCCCGAGGGCAAGATCACCGTGGTGCATCGCTCGGATGGTTCGGGCACCAGCTTCAACTTCACCAACTACCTGTCCAAGGTCAACCCGGACTGGAAGAGCAAGGTCGGTGAAGGCACGGCGGTGCAGTGGCCGACCGGCATCGGCGGCAAGGGCAACGAGGGCGTGGCCGCCTACGTCAAGCAGATCAAGGGCGGCATCGGCTATGTCGAGCTGTCGTATGCGCTGCAGAACAAGATGGCCTACACCGCGATGAAGAACGCCGCCGGCAAGTTCGTGCAGCCGTCGGATGAGACCTTCGCCGCCGCTGCCAACAGCGCCGACTGGGCCAATAGCAAGGACTTCTATCTGGTGATGACCAACGCCGCCGGCGACAACGCCTGGCCGATCACCGCCACCAACTTCATCCTGGTTCAGAAAAAGCCCAAGAGCCCGGAAGGCCTCAAGAATACGCTGGACTTCTTCCGTTGGGTCTACAGCAAGGGCGATGCGCAGGCCAAGCAGCTGGACTACGTGCCGCTGCCGGACAGCCTGGTGACCCAGATCGAAGGCTACTGGGCCAAGAACCTGCCCAAGTAAAGAGAGAGCCATAGCAACAGGAACGACGCCGTCTCTCTCTCCCCGGCGTCGGCACCGGGACGCGGCCCCACGGGGGTCGCGTCTTTTTTGTGATGCCTTCGCCAAAAGGCACTGTCATGCACGTGTAACAAAAACATCATTTCATAGCGTGGTCTGCCGGGTCACCCGGCCAATCCAGCCTCGGAGCTTCCATGAAACTGCAGTCGGCCAGCCTGACCGCCCTGTCTCTCACCATCGCCCTCGCCCTGGCCGCCTGCTCGCCCGGCAAGGATGCGCAGTCCGGCGACACCGGCAAGGACGCTCCCAGCGCAGGCGCCACCGCCGGGGACAGCAAGATCGCTGAAATCTCCGGCGCCGGTGCCTCCTTCATCTACCCGCTGGTGTCCAAGTGGTCGGCCGATTACAACGCCGCCACCGGCAACAAGGTCAATTACCAGTCGATCGGCTCCGGCGGCGGTATTGCGCAGATCAAGGCCGGCACGGTGGACTTCGGTTCGACCGACAAGCCGCTGGACAGCGCCGAGCTTGCCCAGGCCGGCCTGGGTCAGTTCCCGTCGGCGATCGGCGGCGTGGTGCCGGTGATCAATCTGGAAGGCATCGCTCCGGGCAAGCTGCGTCTGACCGGCGCGCTGCTGGGCGACATCTTCCTGGGCAAGGTCACGATGTGGAACGACGCGGCGATTGTCGCGGCCAACCCGGGCGTGACCCTGCCGGCGACCAAGATCAACCTGGTGCATCGCTCGGATGGCTCGGGCACCACGTTCAACTTCTCCAACTACCTGTCCAAGGTCAGCCCGGAGTGGAAGAGCAAGGTCGGCGAAGGCACCTCCATGCAATGGCCGGGTGGCGTCGGCGGCAAGGGCAATGAAGGTGTTGCCTCGTACGTACAGCAGATCAAGGGTTCGATCGGTTACGTCGAACTGGCCTATGCCCTGCAGAACAAGATGCCCTACGCCTCGCTGCAGAATGCAGCCGGCCAGTGGGTGGAGCCGAATGCGGAAAGCTTCGCCGCCGCGGCCGCCAGCGCCGACTGGGCCAATGCCAAGGACTTCAATCTGGTGATCACCAATGCACCGGGCGAGAAGGCCTGGCCGATCACCGCCACCAACTTCATGCTGATGCACAAGCAGCCCAAGGATGCGGTGCGCAGCAAGGCGACGCTGGAGTTCTTCAAGTGGGCGCTGGAAAACGGCCAGACCCAGGCCAGCGAACTGCATTACGTGCCGCTGCCGCCGGAACTGGTGAAGCAGATCCAGGCCTACTGGGCCAGCGAGTTCAAGTGATGCCCTGCACCCGCTGTCGTGGCGGGTTGCGCTGCGGTGAGGTGCCTGCGGGCGCCTCGCCGTTCCTGTTGTCTCACGCTCCCGCGATTGCGCGGGTGACGAGTCCAATCGAATGAATGCCACCGCCATTCCCGAAGCGATGACCGCACCACGCGGCCGCGATCTGCGCGATGCGCGTGCCGATCGCCTGTTCAAGCTTGCGCTGGCCGCCACGGTCGTTTTCGTCCTGTTGGCGCTCGGCAGCGCCGCGCTGTCGATGCTGTGGGGCGGACGCCATGCCTTGCAGATGCAGGGCCTGAGCTTTTTCTATTCCGCCGACTGGAATCCGGTGGAAAACAAATACGGTGCGCTGGCGCCGATCTACGGCACCCTGGTTACCGCGTTGATCGCGATGGTGATTGCGGTGCCGGTGAGTTTCGGTATCGCGTTCTTTCTCACCGAAGTGGCGCCGCGCTGGTTGCGCGGGCCGGTGGGCACGGCAATCGAATTGCTGGCCGGCATTCCGTCGATCATCTACGGCATGTGGGGCCTGTTCGTGCTGGTGCCGGTGATGACCGAGCACGTGACGCCCTGGCTCAACGATCACCTCGGCACGCTGCCGTTGATCGGCCCGTTGTTTCAGGGCCCGCCGCTGGGGATCGGGTTGCTGACTGCAGGCTTCGTGCTGGCGATCATGGTGATTCCGTTTATTTCCTCGGTGATGCGCGAAGTGTTTCTGACCGTGCCGACGCGCTTGAAGGAATCGGCCTACGCGCTGGGCTCGACCAAGTGGGAAGTCAGCTGGGACATCGTGCTGCCGTACACCCGCTCTGCGGTGATTGGTGGCGTGTTCCTGGGCCTGGGCCGGGCGCTGGGCGAAACCATGGCAGTGGCGTTTGTGGTCGGCAACACGGTGCGGCTGTCGCCGTCGCTGCTGGAGCCTGGCACCACCATCGCTGCCTTGATCGCCAATGACTTCGGCGAGGCCACCGAAACGTATCGCTCGGCATTGTTGCTGCTCGGCTTCGTCTTGTTCATCGTGACCTTCATCGTGCTGGCGATTGCGCGCTTCATGCTGATGCAGCTGTCGCGTCGGGAGGGCAACTGATGTCCTCGGTCTCGCAATCCCTGTACAACCGCCGCCGCGTGATCAATGTGGTGGCGCTGCTGCTGTCGTGCGTCACTGCATTGTTCGGGCTGTTCTTCCTGGCCTGGATCCTGTGGACCCTGCTGTCCAAGGGCGTGCCGGGCATCGACCTCAATTTGTTTACCAAGATGACACCGCCGCCGATGCAGGAAGGCGGTTTGCTCAACGCCTTCTTCGGCAGTGCGGTGATGTGCGGCCTGGCGCTGGCGATCGGCACCCCGCTCGGCATTGCCGCCGGCACCTGGCTGGCCGAATACGGCAACGCGCGCAAGACCGGTTTGGTGGTGCGTTTCGTCAACGACATCCTGTTGTCGGCGCCGTCGATCGTGCTGGGCCTGTTCGTCTACACGCTGTACGTGATGCAGACCGGCGGGCGCTTCTCGGCGTTTGCCGGTGCGTTGTCGCTGGCCTTCATCGTGCTGCCGGTGGTGGTGCGGACCACCGACGAAATGTTGCGTCTGGTGCCGGCGCAAATGCGCGAAGCGGCGTTGTCGCTCGGCATCCCGCAGTGGAAGGTCACCGTGCAGGTGCTGTATCGCGCCGCCTCGGCCGGCATTCTCACCGGCATCCTGCTGGCGCTGGCACGCATCAGCGGCGAGACCGCGCCACTACTGTTCACCGCCTTCGGCAATCAATACTGGAACAGCAACATCTTCCAGCCGATGGCAAGCGTGCCGGTGATCATGAATCAGTTCGCCGGCAGCCCTTACGAGACCTGGCAGACCCTGGCCTGGTCCGGCGCACTGGTACTGACCGCGTTCGTGTTGTTGGTGAGCCTGGGCGCACGCGCGCTGCTATTGCGCAACAAGATTTCCAATGACTGACCTTTCCTTCCGGACACCCGACATGAACGATCTCCAAAACGCCAAGCCGATGCATCGCATCGCTGTTCCGGCCGCCAAGGGGGCGCCGACGGCGCAGGCGCCGGTGAAGGTGGCCGCACGCAATCTGGATTTCTATTACGACAAGTACCACGCGCTCAAGAGCATCAACATCGAGATTCCGGAAAAGCGCGTCACCGCGCTGATCGGGCCTTCGGGTTGCGGCAAGTCGACCTTGCTGCGCATCTTCAATCGCATCTATGCGCTGTATCCGAAGATGGAAGCGCGCGGCGAAGTGCTGCTGGACGGTGAAAACATCCTGTCGCCGAAGTACCCGATGAACCGGCTGCGCAGCAAGGTCGGCATGGTGTTTCAGAAGCCGGTGCCGTTTCCGATGACGATCTTCGAAAACGTCGCCTACGGCATTCGCCACCACGAAAAACTGGCCAAGGCCGACATGCAGAACCGTGTCGAACAGGCGCTGCGTCAAGGGGCGCTGTGGGACGAGGTCAAGGACAAGCTGGGGCAAAGCGCGCTGGGTCTGTCCGGCGGACAGCAGCAGCGCCTGTGCATCGCACGTGCGGTGGCGCTGCGGCCGGATGTGTTGCTGCTGGACGAACCGACCTCGGCGCTGGATCCGATTTCCACCAGCCGCATCGAGCAGCTGGTGGAAGAACTCAAGCGCGAATACACCATCGTGATCGTGACCCACAACATGCAGCAGGCCGCGCGCGTGTCCGACTACACCGCCTTCATGTATCTGGGCGACCTGATCGAACACGACCGCACCGAGACGATTTTCTCCCAGCCGTCCAAGCAGCAGACCGAGGATTACATCACCGGTCGTTTCGGCTGATGTAGGCCAGACATCGCAACGCCGCATTGACGCAGCTCCGTCGCACCGCCCGGCACGACATCAACATCACGTGCGATGTCGCCAAGGTGACGGCGGACATCCACCACTGCCACGAATCGAGATCACGATGAACCAGCACCTCAACGACCATATCGTCAAAAGCTACGACGAGGAGCAGCACCGTCTTGTCGCCGAGATCGTGCGCATGGGCGACACGGCGGTGGCGCAGCTGGAAGCCGCGCTGGATGTGGTGGAGCGTCGCGACGACAACGCCGCACATCGCATCGTGGTCAACGACGAAGCGATCGATGCGCTGGAGCATGCGATCAGCCACGACGTGATGCGCCTGGCGTTGCGCGGTCCGATGGCGCGCGATCTGCGCGAGATCCTGGCCGGCCTGCGTATTCCTGCCGATATCGAACGCATCGGCGATTACGCGGCCAACGTCGCCAAGCGCTCGATCGCGCTCAACTCCGCGCCGCCGCTGCCACAGACCGTGGGCCTGCGTGCGCTGGGCCAGATGGCCGCGCATGCCGTGCGCGAAGCCGTGCAGGCCTATCGCAATAAGGATGCCGATGCGGCGATTCGCGTACGCGATGAAGATGCACGCCTGGATGCGCAGTACACCGCGCTGTTTCGCGAATTGCTGACCTACATGATGGAGGACCCGCGCAACATTACTCCCTGCACGCATCTGCTGTTCATGGCCAAGAATCTGGAACGCATCGGCGACCACGCGACCAACATCGCCGAGAACGTGTGGTTCCTGGTGCATGGCGAGCAGCCGCTGCCGCCGCGAGTGAAGCGCGACGACACCACCCGCGTCATTTGATTCAAGACGCGTGCCGGCAACAGCCACCGACACGCTGGAACTAGCCGAAACTCCTTATTTCATTACGTATTCAGCTAATCAAGCCTAGTGTGAAATCACACAGGCTTTTCCTGTGACGCAGGAGTACGCAGATGAAACGCATCATTGGATCTCTCATGGCTTTGTCGCTGCTGACCTCCGCTGCAGCGTTCGCTGCGCCTCAGCAACACGACGACCGCGATCATGATCGCGACCACACTGCGCAGCGTCACGATGATCGCGGCAACGACCGCCGAGACGACCATCGTGATGACAGGCACGACGACAAGCGCGACGATCGCCGCAGCACCCATAACGACGATCACCGCAACGACCGCCGCGGCCCGCCTTACCGGCGTGGCGAGCGCCTGGCGCCGGACCATCGCGGCAATCGCGTCGCCGATTACCACAAGCATCATCTGAACAAGCCGCCGCGCGGGCACGAATGGCGCCAGGTGGACAACACCTACGTGCTGATTGCCGTGGCCACCGGCCTAATCGCAAGCGTGGTCGCCGGTCACTAAGGCGAACCGTCAGATGCGTCGTCAAACTGGCCCGATCCGCAGCAACGCGGGTCGGGCTTTTGTTTGCCGGAGCGCTGCGCGCGCAGGGCACGTGCGGCCGGTACCTGACCACGATCGAGCACGGCGCGCGACCTGCTAGGCTATGCCGATGAACGAACCGGTCGACCTGCAGCCCGCCTCCTCCTTTTTGCCCATGTCGCGGCGCTTTCGCGGCTATCTGCCCGTGGTGGTGGATGTGGAAACCGGTGGATTCGACTGGAACAAACACGCGCTGCTGGAAATCGCCTGCGTGCCGATCGAAATGGATGCCGAGGGTCGTTTCTTCCCGGGCGAAACCGCCAGCGCACATCTGGTGCCGGCGCCCGGCCTGGAGATCGACCCGAAGTCGCTGGAAATCACCGGCATCGTGCTCGACCACCCGTTCCGCTTCGCCAAGCAGGAGAAAGACGCGCTGGATCATGTGTTCGCACCGGTGCGTGCGGCAGTGAAGAAATACGGCTGCCAGCGCGCGATCCTGGTGGGTCATAACGCGCATTTCGATCTGAACTTCCTCAACGCGGCGGTCGCGCGCGTGGGTCACAAACGCAACCCGTTCCATCCGTTCAGCGTGTTCGACACCGTGACCCTGGCCGGTGTGGCGTACGGGCAGACCGTGCTGGCGCGCGCGGCACAGGCCGCGGGCCTGGACTGGAACGCCGCAGATGCGCATAGCGCGGTGTACGACACCGAGCAGACTGCGCGGTTGTTTTGCAAGATTGCCAATGCCTGGCCGGGGCCTGGTTGAGCTGGGATTGGGGATTGGGGATTGGGGATTGGGGATTCGCAAAAGCATGTGGCCCTCTGCTTGAAAAATTTGCATTTGGCGGCGCCATTGCGTGCGGCCGTACCCTCATCCGCCCCTGCGGGGCACCTTCTCCCGTAGGAGAAGGGGAGCGCTAGTTAGCTCGCTTTTGCGAATCCCTAATCCCTAATCCCGGCCCTAGCCCACGCAAATCCAGTCGCGCCCTGCACTCTTGGCTTCGTACAAGGCATGGTCGGCGCGTTGCATCAGCGATGAGCCGCTGTCGTCATCGCGCAGCTCGGCCATGCCGGCACTAAAGGTCACTTGCAGGCCGTCCACGCCGCCCCAGTCTTGACGCGCATGGAACAGCGCGCGGATACGCAGGCATAGCGCCTGCGCCTCTTCTAGCGAAGTGTCGGCGAGCAGCAGGGCGAATTCTTCGCCGCCCAGCCGGGCCGGCAGATCCGAGGCACGTGCAGCGGCAATCAGCAGCACACCCACTTCGTGCAGCACCGCATCGCCACTGGCATGCGAGTAATGGTCGTTGATGCGCTTGAAGTGATCGATATCCAGAATCGCCAATACCAGCGAGCGCCCACTGCGGCGTGCGCGACTGATGTCGCGCGCCAGCGCTTCGTCGAAGTGGCGACGATTGGGGAGCCCGGTCAGCGCGTCTTCGTGCGCCTGGCGCTCGAACACGTCGGACTTGATGCGTAGCCGCGTCAGCAGCTCGCTCTTTTCCTGGTTGGCCTGCAGCAGGCGCTGCGCCTGCAATTGCAGATCTTCGGTGCGTTTGCGCACCAGTTCGGCCAGGCGTACGTTGTGGGTCTTGTAGCGATGCAGCAGCAGCCGGTACAACAAGGCGAGCGCAAGCAGCGCAGCCAGCACTGCCGCAAAACGCACGTCGTGGCGTTGCCACCACAGCGGCAAGACCTCGAACGCCCACATCGCCTCGTGCGGACTCCACGCACCGCCAGGATGCCGGGCCGCCACATGCAAACGATAGCGGCCGGGCGGCAAGCCGATGAATTCCACGCTGCGCTGCCGGCCACGTTCGGTCCAGTCGCTGTCCAGGCCTTCCAGCCGGGTGCGGTACTCGATCCGCTCCGGCAACAGAAAGCTCATGCCGACGTAGGACACGTTCAAGCGATGCCCGCCGGGCAGCTTCGCCTGCTGCCGCCAGGCCAGCGGGCGGCCATCCTGCTGCACGCTCTCGATCAATGCAGGCGGCGCGCGGCGCTCGCGAAAGCGCTGCAACCGCGATGGATCGACCGTACTGATGCCGCCTGCAGTGACCACCCACACCGAGCCGTCGGCGCGCGCGATCATGCTCGGGCTGGAACTGCCATTGGCCTGCGCGTTGCCCATGCCATCGATCTCGCCATAACGCTCGATGGCGAGCTGGCCGCGTCCATCGGCAACCGCGTCGAGCGTGCCGAGTTCGGTGCGCAGGACGCCGCGATTGCTGCTGATCCACACGTTGCCGAGGCGGTCCTTGACCAGCTGGAACACCGTATCCACCGGCATGCCCTGCTCCAGGCCCACGCGTGCGAGCGCGCCCTGGCGCACGCGATACAGGCCGCGGTCGGTCGAGATCCAGACAGCGTTGCCTATGCTCTGAAAACCGAACACGCTGCGGGCCCCGCCAAGTCGCTCCAATCCCAACTGCTGCAGCTTGCCGTCACGCAGCACCGCAGCGCCATCGACCGACCCGATCCACAGCGCACCATCGATGCGCGCCAGCGCGGTCACCACACCATCGGGCAGGCCGTCGATCGTCAACGCCGCTCGCTTGCCGTCCACCAACTTCACCACGCCACGCTGCGTGGCCAGCCACACCACTGCCTGGTCGACGGCGTGGTCGTCGATCACGATGGCGCGGATATGCCCGCTGGGAATGCCCTCGGCCTCGCCGTAGTGCCGCAACACGCGCCCGTCGCGCAAGACGAAGACGCCATCGGCATAGGTGCCCACCCACAGGTCGCCGTGCCGGTCCAGCGCCAGACTCAGCACCGAGAGCCGTCGACCGGACGGGGTGGCGACCGGCACCGGCACGATGCTCCCGTCCGGCAGCATGCGATCCAGGCCTGCGGTGCTGGCGATCCACAGACTGCCGTCGCGGTCTTCCAGCACCGCGCGGGCGTAGTCGCCACTCAGCCCGTCGCGCTGGCTATAGCTGCTGAACAAGGTTTCGCGCAGCCGGAACAGGCCACCATTGGCACCGACCCAGATGCTGCCTTCGGCATCCTCGCGCAGGCTGACGATACGCCCGCTGGGCAGGCTGCGGCCGGCCGGCAGATGCTCCACACCGTGGCTACCGATGCGCAGCAGCCCCTGATTTTCGCTGCCCAGCCACAGGTCGCCATGGCGATCCTGCAACATTGCGGTGAAGTGTCCCTGCCCCGGCACGCGATGCATCAGCTCGGCGCGCCCGCCCTGCAGGCGATACAACTGCTCGCCCGCGACGACCCACAGCGTGCCGTCCGGGGCGCGGTACGGCCATGCCAGGCCGGGCGACAGGCCGAACGCCGCAGGCGCGCGATGCATGTGTCCATCCAGTTCGCGGTAGATCAACCCGTCGAGCGTGCCGATCAGCAACCGTCCCTGGTCGTCAAACAGCATGCGCGGAAAGCTGCTCTGCAGCGGCACGCCATCGCGCGGCGGGAAATACTCGAAGCGCCCATCCGGCCACAGGCAACCAAGCCCGTGCCCTTCGAACAACAACCACATGCGACCTTGCGCATCCATGGTCATGGCATGGATCAGCGCTTGCGGCCACTGCCCTCGTCGCTCCCAGCGCCGCCATTGCCCATCGGCGCTGTGACGTACCAGATTGCCGCGTGCATCGCTCAGCCAGAGTGCGCCGTCGCGATCGACATACAACGCGCCGACGCCGTTATCGGGCAAGCCGGGGCGCGTGCTGCGATCGATCACGCTGAATTCCAGCCCGTTGTAGCGCACCAGGCCTTCCCAGGTGGCGAACCACAGATAGCCGTCGTGGGTCTGGGCGATATCGCGCAGCGAGTTGTGCGGCAATCCGTTACGCGAACTCCAGCTGTCGATCGCGTAGTCGCGCAATTGCGCCGTTGCAGCGGGTGCGGCAGCCGCAGCGAACGCGCACAACGTCAACAGCAACCAGGCACCGGCACTGAGCCAGCGCTGCCACTGTCCATCTCCTCGTGCCGGCGCCCTGACGGCGCACTTGATCTGGCCTGTACGACAGGCGCCCACCCCATGATTCATCGGACACAACACGCCGTTTGCTGACGATATGGTAGGCAATAACGCATGCGCGCGTCGGTAATCGATACGCGTGTTGTCGAAAGTGCTGATGCACAAGCGTTGCGCCTGCGATCGGCAACACCTCGCAATCGACATCTGCGCAATCGTGCGCGCAACTGCACGATTGTTACGGGTACATGCGACGCGTGCGTGTTGAACGGGACGGCTTCGGTCTGGCGATCAATCCGCGCGTATGTCTCTAGGAGCGAATGCGATTACGCGCCCAGGCGCTGACGCACGGCTTCGAACAAGGTCACCCCAGCGGCGACCGAGACGTTGAGGCTTTCGATATCGCCCGGCATCGGAATCTTGACCAGGCCATCGCAATGCTCGCGCGTGAGCCGACGCAGGCCATCGGCCTCGCCGCCGAGCACCAGCCCGACATTGCCGCGCAGGTCCACGCTGTACAACGACGCCTCGGCTTCGCCGGCCAGGCCGTACAGCCACACGCCCTGCTTCTGCAGATCGCGCAGGCACCGCGCCAGATTGGTCACCGCGACCACCGGAATCCGGTCGGCCGCACCGGCCGAGGTCTTGCGTACGGTGGCATTGACGGTGGCCGACTTGTCCTTGGGAATCACCACCGCAGTGACGCTGGCGGCGGCAGCGCTGCGCAGGCAGGCGCCGAGATTGTGCGGGTCCTGCACGCCATCCAGGATCAGCAACAGCGCACGTCCTTCGGCTGCCGTCACCAAGGCCTCGAGCTCGTTTTCTGCCCACAGCCGCGCCGCTGCGTACCGCGCGACCACGCCCTGGTGGCGGACCTGCCCACCCACACCATCGAGCGCCTGGGTGTTGACGCGACGCACCTCGATACCCTTGCGGCGCGCCTGCTCTTCGATCTCGGTCAGGCGCGGGTTCTTGCTACCGGCCTCGATCAACACCTCGCGCACGTTGTCGGCGTCGTTCTCGACCGACGAGGCAACGGCGTTGACGCCGACGATCCACTGATTCTGCTTGCTCATTGCGCGGGCATACGAAGAGATAAAGGGGAATGGTAGGGCCTGCGGCCTGCCACGTCACGGCCGGGGCGCGGATGGTGGTGCCAACGAGATGCTCGCGATGTGGCGAATCGCGATGAGCGAAGATCACACTCGCATCATGGTGATGCTGCCGACCCCTACGCACGCTGGCCGTCGCGAACCGGTGCGAGGTGCGCTCATGCCTGCTGGCGCGAACTCACACCGGCCACTGCCCGGTATCGTGATCCGGATGCTGCCTTGACACGAGGTCGGCCAGAAACGCCAATGCAGCCGCATCGTCCTCGGTGGTGCGCGCCGGCAGATCGCCCAACGCATCGAGGAAGGGCAGCTTGCGCTCCACACCGTACTGGATCACCGGTGGCAACCGTTCGGGCGTATCGAACGCACCGGCGGCGATGGCGATGCCATCCGGCGCCTCATAGGTCAGCGGCGTGCCGCATTCGGCACAGAATCCACGCGACACCAGCGAGGAAGAAGCGAAGCGTTTCGGCTCGCCACGCGTCCAGCTGAACGCGGTGCCGCGCACGGAAACCAACGGCGCGTAGTAGGCACCGAAGGCTTTCTGGCACATGCGGCAATGGCAGATCGAAGCGTCCGACAACCTGCCGCGCACGCGGAAACGCACCGCGCCGCATTGGCAGCCACCGCTGTACTCGAGTGCTGCGTCCATCGTTGCCTCAGCGCTGTTGAACACGGATGACCGGAGATCGTTGCGAGCTTGTGACTCGCAAGGACCTGTAGCGTCATATCTTGCGATCCGCGCGCATCGCGAGCCGCCGCCAGGCAGCGACTCGCGATGGTGTCGTCGCGCTTAGTACTGCTTTTTCTTGCGCTTGGCCGGCTTCTCGCGCTGCGGCAACGGCGCTTCGGGCGCTGCGCCATCTTCGGCCAGACGGAAGTCGATCTTGCGCTCTTCCATGCTCGCCTTGAGCACCAGCACCCGCACCGGGTCGCCCAGGCGGAAGGCGCGACCGCGGCGTTCGCCACTGAGCGTCTTGCGGATCGGGTCGAACTGGTAATAGTCCTGCGGCAACTGGGTGACATGCACCAGGCCATTGACCTTGGATTCGTTCAACTCGACGAACAGGCCGAAGCCGGTCACACCGCTGATCACGCCATCGAACTGGCCGCCGACATGCTTTTCCATCCACGCGGCGCGATAGCGCTCGTCGACCTCGCGCTCGGCTTCGTCGGCACGCCGTCCGCGCTCGGAGCACTGCAGCGACAATGCCGACATCTGGCGTGGGGTATAGATATATTTTTCCGGGCTGGCGCCGGTCAAGGCATGCTTGATCGCGCGATGCACCAGCAGATCCGGGTAACGCCGGATCGGCGAGGTGAAGTGCGCATACGCTTCCAACGCCAGACCGAAGTGACCGTTGTTGTCGGGCGAGTACACCGCCAGGCTCTGGCTGCGCAGCAGCACCGATTCCAGCAGCGCCGCATCCGGGCGCGCGCGCACCTTCTTCAGCAGCTTGGTGTAATCGCCGGGGCGTACCTTGCTCCATGCCGGCAGGCTCAGCTGGAATTCCTTGAGGAACTCCAGCAGGTCTTCGAACTTGCTCTCCGGCGGCCGCTCGTGCACGCGGTACGGCGCCGGCACGTGCATGCTCAGCAGATAGCGCGCGGCCTCGACGTTGGCGGCGATCATGCATTCTTCGATCAGCTTGTGCGCATCGTTACGCACCAGCATGCCGGCCTGGGTGACTTCACCGGTGTTGTCGAGCACGAAGCGCACTTCGGAGGTCTCGAACTCGATCGCGCCGCGATGCGTGCGCGCCTTCGACAGCACGTTGTACAGCTGATGCAGACGCTGCACCTGCGGCAGCAATGGGCCGATGAAGGCCTTGGTGTCGGCATCGTCTTCGCCAACCGCCTTCCAGACCTGGTTGTAGGTCAGACGCGCGTGCGAGTTCATCACCGCTTCGTAGAAGCGCGAGCCGGTGACTTCGCCATCGCGGCCCACCTGCATGTCGCAGACGAAGCACATGCGGTCGACCTTGGGCATCAGCGAGCAGATGCCGTTGGACAGCGTCTCCGGCAGCATCGGCACCACGAACCCCGGGAAATACACCGAGGTGGCGCGCTTCTGCGCTTCGTCGTCCAGCGGCGTGCCCGGACGCACATAGTTGGAGACGTCGGCGATCGCCACCACCAGACGGAAGCCGTCGGCGTTGGGTTCGCAATACACCGCGTCGTCGAAATCCTTGGCGTCTTCGCCATCGATGGTGACCAGCGGCATCTGCCGCAGGTCCACACGCCCGCCGATCATCTGCGGCTCGACCACCAGCGGCACCGCGGCCGCTTCGTCGAGCACTTCCTGCGAGAACTCGTGCGGCAGCTCGTGGCCGTGGATGGCCATTTCCACTACCAGCGACGGGGTCAGCTTGTCGCCGAGCACCGCAATGATCTTGCCGATCGCCGGACGACGCGCATCCGGTGGCGCGATCAGCTCGCACACCACCAACTGCCCTTCGCGCGCTTCGCCGATGCCGTCCGGTGCGATCTGCACATTGCGTTGCACGCGCTTGTCGTCGGGGTCGACATAGGCCACGCCATGTTCGTAGAAGAAGCGCCCGAGCATGCGCGACATGCGGCGTTCGAGCACACGGGCGATCGCGCCTTCGCGACGGCCGCGGCGGTCGATACCGGTGACGTTGGCCAGCGCACGATCGCCGTGCATGACCTTGCGCATTTCGTACGGCGGCAGGAACAGGTCGTCGCCGCCTTCGTCCGGCTTGAGGAAGCCGAAGCCTTCCGGATTGGCGATCACCACGCCGGCGATCAGGCTGGTCTGCTGCACCGGCGCGTAGCCGCCACGGCGGTTCTGTACCAGCTGCGCCTCGCGCACCATCGCGGACAGGCGCTTGCCCAACGCGTCGATGCGGTCGCTCAGATGCAGTTGTTCGGCGATTTCTTCGGCGGTCTGCGGGCCGTCGCAGGCTTCGAGCAGCTGCAGGATGGCCTCGCGGCTGGCGATCGGCTCGGCATAGCGCAGTGCTTCGCGATCGGCGTGCGGATCTTTGAACTCAGCGGCGACAGCGGGAGAAGCAGCGACAGCTGGAGGCTGGGCGGCCTGAAGGCGTTCCGGCGGCGGCGCAGGCGGGCCGCTCTTGCGCGGATGCGGTGCGCGCGGAGCCGACGGCTCAGGCAGGGGCGGCGCTACTTGCAGCTCCGGCGAGGCTTGCGCGGCTTTATCGGCAGCGCGCTTGTTTGCGGACTTGGTCGAGGCGCCAGCGGCGGCGCGAACCAGGAAGTCAGGCATCCACCCCGGCAACTTCTGTTTTTCGGCGGTGGTGGGCTCGCCGGTGTTGGCGGAATTGCGGCGACTCGGCCGATCGGAATCTGGGATGTTTTTCTTGGTCATTGCCATCATATTACCCCGTGCGGCCGTGATGTGGGCTGAAAGCCGGCCCGTCCAGGCGTAGATCGCCGCGTTCACCCGTTGACAAGCCCACCAGGAGCCTGCAAAATTCGCGGCTCACCTTGCCCAGGTGGCGGAATTGGTAGACGCACTAGCTTCAGGTGCTAGCGGGGGCAACTTCGTGGAGGTTCGAGTCCTCTTCTGGGCACCAGTTTAAAAAGACCTCCGAGCGATCGGGGGTCTTCTGGTTTCTGAGGTCTGAAAAATGCTTGAGTGCTGCTACACGGCTGGACCGACAGCAGCCTCATTCGAAGCTGCTGCTGACATTATCGTTACGGCAAGGCCGTAATGCCCGCCTCGCGCAAGGCCTTCGCCCAGATCGCATAACCGGCCTCACTGGGGTGCGTGCCGTCGGGCATCAGCGCCTCGGGCAAGGTCCCGTCGGGCTGCAGCAGCTGCTTGCCGATATCGACCAGACGCACTGACGGATCCTTGGCATAGCGCGCAGCCAGCAAGCGGTTGGTCTCGGCGATCGGTGCGCGTTGCGCATCGCCCGCATGGCGGCCGCGCGGCATGATCGCCATCAGGATCAGCTTGCTGTTGGGCAAGCGGCCACGCACTTCGTTCACCACCGCCTCCACGCCCAGGGCGGCCTCGGCCGGCGTGCTCGCGCGCGATTGCGCGGTACCGGTGAGGTTATTGGTGCCGAGATGCAGCACTACCCATTGCGGATCCAGACCGTCGAGCTCGCCCTGGCGAATCCGCCACAGCACGTTCTGGGTGCGGTCCCAGCCGAAGCCCAGATTCAGCACCGGCCGCGTGCCGTACAACCACTGCCACGATTGCTCGCCACTCACGCGCGTGGCCTGCGGTGGGCCAGCCCAGAAATGCGTGATCGAATCGCCGATCATCACCACGTCCGGCTTCAATGTGGGTGCTGCGGCGAGCGCCGCATGGTGGCGGGCGTACCAGTCGTACGAGTCTTGCTCCAGCCAGTCGACCGGAATCAGCGAGGTCGCAAACTCGCGGCCGAGCTCGGCAACCGGCTTGACCGGCGGCTCGCCCAGCAATCGGGCCAGGGTCGGCTCGATCGCTTCGGCGAGCATGCGCTGGCCTTGGGTGTCCGGATGCAAGGCGCCGGCTGGCGGCCGGAAGCGCGTGTCGTAAAACAACTCGGTGCGCAGCTTGCCGTCGCGCAGAAAGATCGACCCCACGTCCAGATAGGTCACCCGTGGGTTATCGCCGTAACGCACTGCCAGCCCTCGATTGACCTGCGCATCGCGGCGCGATTTTTTGCTGGAAATATCGCTGGGCAGCACGCCCACCAACAGGATGTGCGTGCGCGGCAGCTTCTGTTCGATCGCCGCGACCACCGCATCGATGCCCAGCTGGGTCTGCTCGGCGGTCTGGCCGAGATGGCCGGTGTTGTTGGTGCCGATCAGCACCAGGGCAACCTTGGGTTGCAGACCGTCGACCTCGCCATTGGCCAGCCGCCACAACACGTTCTCGGTGCCGTCGCCGCTGAAGCCCAGATTGAGCGCGCCGCGGCTGCCGTAGAAGGTCTGCCAGGTCGACTGGAATTCTTCGTCCGGCGCCTTCGCTTTTTCGTAGTTCTGGGTGATCGAATCGCCGATCAACAGCAGCGGCGTGTCGGCGTGCTGCTTGACCTGCTCCAACACCTGCGCGTGTCGTTGCGCCCACCAGGCTTCCTGCAAGCGGGCGGTGGGCACGATCGAGGGCGGCGGCGTTTGTGCACTTGCCACGCCGCAGACCAGCAACAGTCCCCAGCACACCAGCACGGGCGCAATGGCAGACGGCGAAAGGCGGGGAAACACAGCGTGCAAAGACCGGAGCATGCGCGCACCAGAGGCTGGAGAAGCAGCGATTGTGATCCGCGCGCGCCGCACCCGACAAGCGCGGACGCAGCTATCGGCTCTGTAGCGCTGTGAAGTACTTGCCGTGCGCCGTCGCCAGGCCACTGACACGGCGGACCTGCGATGCCAGGCCGCTCACGCTTGCGTAGGAGCGCGCTTGCGCGCGATGAAGCGTTATCGATAATGCTTCATCGCGCGCAAGCGCGCTCCTACCCGGCGGTGCGAAGCAATCGCCTACACCAGCACGTTGCCGGATCGACAGCTGCGCACCTTGGGTCGGTGGCGTTGCCGCATCCAGCAGCCGCGCTGGAGTGCGGCCGGCTTCAGCGCAGGCCGGTCTCGGCGCGCGCAATCACTAGCCTTTGGATTTCCGAGGTGCCTTCGTAGATCTCGGTGATCTTGGCATCGCGGAAGTAACGCTCCAGCGGCATTTCCTTGGAATAGCCCATGCCGCCATGGATCTGCACCGCCTGATGGGTGATCCACATCGCCGCTTCCGAGGCGGTGAGTTTGGCCACGGCCGCTTCGGTGCCGAACTTCTGGCCCTGCCCCTTCAACCAGGCCGCGCGCAGCGTCAGCAGCAGCGCTGCATCCAGCTTGCACTTCATGTCGGCGATCTTGGCCTGAGTCATCTGGAAGGTGCCGATGGCCGCGCCAAACGCCTTGCGCTCTTTCACGTAAGCCAGCGTGGCCTCGTACGCAGCACGCGCAATACCAACTGCCTGCGAGGCGATGCCGATGCGTCCGGCGTCGAGTACGCTCATCGCGGTCTTGAAGCCCTCGCCCTCCACGCCCAGCACCTCGTCAGGCTGCGCGATGTAATCGGCAAACTCGATCTCGCAGGTGGCCGAAGCCCGGATGCCGAGCTTGGGCTCGGTCTTGCCGCGGTGGAAACCGGCCCGGTCGGCGTCGACCATGAAGGCGGTGATGCCGCGCGAGCCCTTGTCCGGCTCGGTCACCGCAAACAGCACGATGTACTTAGCGACCGGGCCGGAGGTGATCCAGCTCTTCTTGCCGTTGATCACGAAGCTGCCATCGGCCTGCTTCACCGCGCGGCAGCGCATCGCCGAGGCATCCGAACCGGACTGCGGCTCGGTCAGTGCGAATGCGCCGATCTGCGCGCCTTCGGCGATCGCGCGCACGTACAGCTGCTTCTGCGCCTCGCTGCCATTCTTCAAAATACCGGTGCAGAACAGCGAGTTGTTGACCGACACGATGGTGGAGTGCGCGCCGTCGGCAGCAGCAATTTCGATCATCGCCAGTGCGTAGCTGATCGGATCCATGCCGGCGCCACCGTACTCGGCCGGCACTTCGATGCCCATCAGGCCGTTTTCGCCGAGCAGGCGAATGTTGTCCAGCGGGAACTCGCCACTGCGGTCGAACTGCTCGGCGCTGGGGGCGATCTTTTCCTGAGCGATGCGGCGCGCCACATCCTGGATCATCAATTGTTCTTCGGTAAAGCTGAAATCCACGTCGCATCCCTCCAGGCCTAGGCTGAGCGCCCATTGTAGCCACAACCATTCGCATGCGTATGTAGTTGACCCCACACCCTGCCGGGCCGAAAATATCTCCATATCGCGATATAGAGATATTCATGGATCTGGAAGACTGGTCGGCGCGCCTGAAGGTGTTTGCCGACGCCACCCGGGTACGCCTGCTGACCTTGCTTGAGCAGGAAGAACTCACCGTGGCCGAGCTGTCGGCCATCACCCGTCTGGCCCAGCCGCGCGTGTCCACGCACCTGGCCAAGCTCAAGGAAGCCGGGCTGGTGCGCGACCGCCGCGCCGGCGTGTCGGCCTATTACCGTTTCGACGAGGTGTCGCTGGACCCGGCGCAGCGCGCCCTGTGGCTGGCACTGAGCACGGGCAGCGACGACCCGCTGCTGCGCCAGGACGCCGAGCGCGTGGCCGCCGTGCTGGCCAACCGCGCCGCCGACCAGAACTGGGCCGATTCGGTGGCCGGCGATATGGAGCGGCATTACTCGCCCGGGCGCACCTGGGAAGCGCTGGCGCGCACCGCGCTGCCCTTGCTGGAAACCGGCGACGTGCTCGACATCGCCTCCGGCGACGGCGTGCTGGCCGAGCTGGTAGCCCCGCACGCCACCCGCTACATCTGCATCGACACCAGCGCGCGCGTGGTCGCCGCCGCCAGCGAGCGCCTGCGCAAGCTGCGCAATGTGGAAGTACGCGAAGGCGACATGCATGCATTGCCATTCCCCGATGCCAGCTTCGACCTGGTGGTGCTGATGCATGCGCTCACCTACGCGGCCAAGCCGGCGCAGGCGGTGGCCGAATCCGCGCGCGTGCTGCGCCCCGGTGGCCGCTTGCTGTTGTGCAGCCTGGCCAAGCACGAACATCGCGCGGCGGTGCATGCCTATGGCCACGTCAATCTCGGCTTTGCGTCCAAGGAATTGCGCAAGTTCGCCGAGAAAGCCGGGCTGGACGTGTCCAGCCTGGAGACGGTGACGCGCGAGAAGCGCCCGCCGCATTTCGAAGTGATTTCGTTGATTGCGATGAAGCCGGGAGTGGTGAGTCGGGATTCGGGATTGGATGAAAGCAAGAGCATTGACTCGCGGAGAACTGGATCATGACGCCTATGCCAATCCCGAATCCCCAATCCCCACTCTCGTTCTCACTGCCCTGGCTGCATCCCGAGCGCGCTGAAAAACTCAGCGCTGCATTGCGCGAGCGCATCCTCATCATCGACGGCGCGATGGGCACCATGATCCAGCGCCACGACCTGCAGGAACAGGACTATCGCGGCACGCGCTTTGCCGACGGGTACGACAGCACGCAGGTACACGTGCATGGCCCGGGCTGTGATCACGCGCACGCGCCGCAAGGCCACGACCTGAAAGGAAACAACGACCTGTTGCTGCTGTCCAGCCCCGAGATCATCGCCAGTATCCATCGCGCCTATCTGGATGCCGGTGCCGATCTACTGGAAACCAATACCTTCAACGCAACTTCGGTGAGCCAGGCGGACTATCACCTGGAACACCTGGTGTACGAATTGAACAAGGCTGGCGCGCAGGTCGCGCGCACGTGCTGCGACGAGGTCGAAGCGCTGACCCCGCACAAGCCGCGCTTCGTGATCGGCGTGCTCGGCCCCACCAGCCGCACCGCATCGATCAGCCCGGACGTGAATGACCCCGGCTACCGCAACACCAGTTTCGATGCGCTACGCGAGACCTATCGCGAGGCCATCGACGGCCTGATCGATGGCGGTGCCGATACGCTGATGGTGGAAACCATCTTCGACACGCTCAACGCCAAGGCCGCGCTGTATGCGATCGAAGAAGTGTTCGAAGCACGCGGCGGGCGCCTGCCGGTGATGATCTCCGGCACCATCACCGACGCCTCAGGTCGCACATTGTCCGGCCAAACGGCAGAGGCGTTCTATGCCTCGGTCGCGCACGGGCGGCCGCTGTCGGTGGGCTTGAACTGTGCGCTTGGCGCCAAGGATCTGCGCCCGCATGTGGAAACGCTGTCGCAGATCGCCGATGCCTACGTCAGCGCGCATCCCAATGCCGGTCTGCCGAATGCCTTCGGCGAGTACGACGAAAGCCCGGAAGAAATGGCCGCAACCCTGCGCGAATTTGCGCAAGCCGGCCTGCTCAATCTGGTCGGCGGTTGCTGCGGCACCTCACCGGATCACATCCGCGCGATTGCCGAAGCGGTGGCCGATCTGCCGCCGCGGCAATTGCCTGGTGCGCAGGAACTGGCAGCGTGATGCAGAGCGCTGACGCTTATCCGTCCTTCGGGCCCCTTCTTCCGCATGCGGGGGAAGCAGGCGTGCAGCGCCGGATGAGTGCGGACCACTGCGTCCCGCCACTTCCTTTTCCGATCCGGGCTAGCAACGCAGCCGCCCTTCCTCAGAGCATCGCATGAGTACTCCCCGCCATACCCGCCTGTCCGGTCTCGAACCGCTGGTCATCACCCCGGATCTGCTGTTCGTCAACGTGGGCGAGCGCAACAACGTCACCGGCAGCGCGCAGTTCCGCAAGCTGATCAAGGAAGAACGCTACGAAGAAGCGGTGGAGGTGGCACGCCAGCAGGTCGCCAGCGGTGCGCAGATCCTCGACGTCAACATGGACGAGGGCCTGATCGATTCCGAAAAGGCGATGACGCGCTTTCTCAACCTGATCATGTCCGAGCCGGACATCGCACGCATTCCGGTGATGGTGGATTCGTCCAAGTGGAGCGTGATCGAAGCCGGCTTGAAGTGCCTGCAGGGCAAGAGCGTGGTCAACTCGATCTCGCTCAAGGAAGGCGAAGCGCAATTCATCGAACAGGCGCGCAAGGTCCTGCGCTATGGCGCCGCCGCAGTGGTGATGGCCTTCGATGAAGTGGGCCAGGCCGACACCTGCGCGCGCAAGGTGGAGATCTGCACGCGCGCCTACAAGGTGCTGACCGAGCAGGTCGGTTTTCCGCCGGAAGACATCATCTTCGACCCGAATATCTTTGCCGTCGCCACCGGTATCGAGGAGCACGACAACTACGCGGTGGACTTCATCGAAGCCACCCGGCAGATCAAACGCACGCTGCCGCATTGCCATGTTTCCGGCGGCGTTTCCAACGTATCGTTCTCGTTCCGCGGCAACGAGATGGTGCGCCAGGCGATCCACTCGGTGTTCCTGTTCCATGCGATCAAGGCCGGCATGGACATGGGCATCGTCAACGCCGGCGGCATGCCGATCTACGACGAGCTGGACCCGGAACTGCGCGAGCGCGTGGAGGACGTGATCCTCAACCGCCGCAAGGACGGCACCGAACGCTTGCTGGAAATTGCAGAGCGCTACAAGGGCAGCAAGGGCGCTGCCAAGGTCGAAGACCTGGCGTGGCGCGAGAAGCCGGTGCGCGCACGCCTGGCGCATGCGCTGGTGCATGGCATCGATGCGTTCGTGGAGACCGATACCGAAGAAGCACGGCAACAGTCCACACGCCCGCTGGATGTGATCGAAGGCCCGCTGATGGACGGCATGAACGTGGTCGGCGACCTGTTCGGCGCCGGCAAGATGTTCCTGCCGCAGGTGGTCAAATCCGCGCGTGTGATGAAAAAAGCTGTGGCGTATCTGCTGCCCTTCATCGAAGCGGAAAAGCTGCGCACCGGCGATGTCGGCAAGTCCAACGGCAAGATCATCATGGCCACGGTCAAGGGCGATGTGCACGACATCGGCAAGAACATCGTCAGGGTGGTGTTGGCGTGCAACAACTTCGACGTGGTGGATCTGGGCGTGATGGTGTCGGCGCAGGTGATCCTGGACCGGGCGCGTGCGGAGAATGCAGATCTGATCGGGCTATCCGGCTTGATCACGCCGTCGCTGGAAGAGATGTCGCATGTTGCGCGCGAGATGCAGCGACAGGGATTCGAGATTCCGTTGTTGATCGGTGGCGCCACTACCTCGCGCGCACACACTGCACTGAAGATCGACCCGCATTACAAAGCGCCCACCGTGTGGGTGAAGGACGCCTCGCGTGCAGTGGGCGTTGCGCAGTCGCTGATCTCGCGCGATCTGCGCCAGGCCTTTGTGGCCGCCAACGATGCCGACTACGCGGAGATCCGCACCCGCCACAGAAATCGCGGCGATGCAAAACGCCTGGTCTCGCTGGAAAAGGCACGCGCGCAGCGTTTCGATGGCGATTGGGACAACTATGTGCCGCCTACCCCGAGTCAGCCGGGCGTGCATGTGTTCGACGACTATCCGCTGCAGGAGTTGATCGAGCTGATCGACTGGACCCCGTTCTTCCAGGCCTGGGAACTGGCCGGCAAGTTCCCGGCAATTCTCAGCGATGAAGTGGTCGGTCCGCAGGCCAACGAGTTGTATCGCGATGCGCGCAAGATGCTGCGCACGATCGTCGCCGAGAAGTGGCTGACCGCGAAGGCCGTGTTCGGGCTGTGGCCGGCCAATAGTGTGGGCGATGATGTGGAAGTGGTCCTGACGGACCACCGGGATTCGGCGATCGGGATTGGGGATTCGCAGCAGCCCGGCCAATCCCACATCCCCGATTCCCAATCCCGGCAGCTGCTGCACTTTTTGCGCCAGCAGGTCGACAAACCCGCCGACCGGCCCGACTTCTGTCTGGCCGATTTCATCGCACCCAAGAGCAGCGGCAAGCAGGACTGGATCGGTGCGTTCGCGGTCACTGCCGGCATTGGTATCGACCCGCATGTGGCGCGTTTCGAAGCGGCGCACGACGACTACAACGCGATCCTGCTCAAGGCCTTGGCCGACCGTCTGGCCGAAGCGCTCGCCGAGCGTTTGCATCAGCGTGTGCGTACCGAGTTCTGGGGGTACATCGAAGACGAGGGCTTGGACAACGAGGCACTGATCGCCGAGCGCTATCGCGGCATCCGTCCCGCACCTGGCTACCCTGCATGCCCGGAACATAGCGAAAAACGCACCTTGTTCGATCTGCTCGAGGCCGAGCGCAACACCACGATGACACTGACCGAAAGTTTCGCGATGCTGCCTACTGCAGCGGTGTCGGGCTATTACTTCAGCCATCCCAAGAGCCAGTATTTCGTGGTCGGGCGAGTGGGCAAGGAACAGGTTGCCGATTACGCCAAACGCAAGGGCATCACGCTGGCATTGGCCGAACGTTGGCTGGCATCGAATCTGGATTACGACCCGGAGTGATGGCAGCTGATCTGCCGCCTGGCTGCAGGGCCCTTGCCCGCCCACCATCGCAGGACACGCCGCAAGGCAGAGCGGCTGATCTGTGGCTTGGCTGCGGGGTCCTTGCCCGCCCACCATCGCGGGACACGCCGCAAGTACGTCCATGTAGGCTCTTACGCGGCATCCATGCCGCGTAAGGTCCCGCGATGGTGGGCGGGCAAGGACCAGTCGAGATGGTCGGTGAGCATGGCTTTCAACAAAGCGACCAGCAATCTTTCTGGTGCGGTGCCCTCGCCGATTGCTGGACCGTCTGGCGGCATGGATGCCGCCACCGAGCCTACATGGATGTACTTGCGGCGTGTCCCGCAAGCGGTGAGGGCACCGCGCCCTCGACCGACTAAGCTTCTGACCTCAACGTCTGACTGCATCCAAACGAAGACTCCGAGTCGATATCTCGGCGTCTTGAAGTGATTGAACGGTCGGCACACCTCACCGAACGTGTCGCATCACGCAGCCGGCCGCAACACGTTCAAGACTTCGTAGCACGCACCCATGGTGTGGTAATCGGTCTTGCCGGCCGGGCTCTTCTCGTCGCTGTACTTGCGATTGTCCGCGTCCAAAATGCGATACCAGGCGCCATAGCGATGGTCGATCATATGCTTCCAGGAATAGTCCCAGAGCTTGTCGTACCACTGCCAGTAACGCGCTTCGCCGCTACGCTGCGCCAGCAAGGCCGCGGCCGCCAGCGACTCGGCCTGCACCCAGAAATACTTGTCGTCGTCGCAGACCTTGCCATCGGGGTCGAAGCCGTAATACAGCCCGCCACGCTGGGCATCCCATGAGCGCTCTACGGCCACATCGAACAGGTGTTGCGCCGTCGGCAACAACCAATCGGTCGGCGCGTAACGATCCAGCAGCATCAACAGCTTGGCCCACTCGGTCTGATGTCCCGGCTGGAAGCCCCACGGGCGGAACAGGTGCTTGGGATTGTCGCGGTTGTAGTCCCAGTCGATGTTCCACTGCAGATCGTAGTGTTCCCACACCAGGCCGTCGGCCTTGGCCGCCTGCCGCCGGGTCATGGTGTCGGCCAGCGACAAGGCGCGGACCAGATAACGCTGCTCACCACTGGCTTCGTACGCGGCGATCATCGCCTCGCACATATGCATGTTGGCGTTCTGGCCGCGGTAGCTGGTGAAGTTGAACTGCGCGTCGGCTTCGTCGCGGTACAGCCCGAATTCCGGCTCCCAGAAATGTTTTTCCAGCAGCTGCCAGGTTTCGTCCATCCATGCGCGCGCCTCTTCGATGCCGGCCTTCAGGCCGCACGAATACGCCAGCAGCACGAAGGCCACGCCGTAGCAGTGATTCATGTCGTCTTCGACCACGCCATCGCGCAAGGTCCATGCGTAGCCGCCGGTGGCCGGATTGCGATGTACGTTGCGCAGATAATCCAGGCCGTGACGTACCGCCTCCAGATACTGCGCATCGCCGAATTCGCGGTAGGCCATCGCATAGTTGAAGACAAAGCGCGTACTGCTGACCAGATGCCGATGCCCGGCGTCGTAGATCGCACCATCGTCGCGGAAATACTGGAAAAACCCGCCCGCCGGATCGATCGCGCGCGGATGGTAGAAGGCCATGGTGTCGGCGATATGCTGACGCAGCACATCGGCCGAGCGGAAATCGGGTGCGGGGGTCGCAGGCAAACGGCTCATGATTGTTCCTGGATCAGGGAATGGATTTCATCGACGCTCGGCATCGCGGCGAACGCGCCTTTGCGCGTCACCGCCAGCGCACCGACCGCCGCAGCGAAGCGGATCACCTCGGTGATCGCAGCGGCATCGCCACACAACTGCTCCAGCGTGGCCGCGCGTGCAGCCAGCTGAAACAACAACCCACCGACGAATGCATCGCCAGCTGCGGTGCTGTCGCGCACCTGCACACGGAACGCCGGCACCTGGCCGGAATCGGTGCGCGTCTGCCAATGCACCGGCCCGCCGCCATCGGTGATCAGCAACCAGCTGGCCTGGCCCTGCCACAGCTTCTGGGTGACCGTGCTGGCATCCCCATCGAGCGTGCCGGCCAGGTAATCGAGTTCTTCGCGCGAGAGCTTGACCACATCGGCCAGCGCCAACGCCTCCCACAGCAACGCTGCCGGGTCCACATCCTGCGGCCACAGCATCGGGCGCAGATTGAGATCCAGGCTGACGATGGCGCCATCGGCGCGCGCGCGGCGCATGCCATCGAGCGTGCACTGCGCGATCGCAGGCTCGGTCATGCTGTTGGAGCACACATGCAGCACGGCGGCCTGCGTGAAACCGTCGGCAGCAAAGTGCTCGGGACGGAACAACAGATCCGCCGCAGGCGGGCGATAGAAACTGAAACTGCGCTCGCCGGCTTCATCCAATGCAACGAAGGCCAGCGCAGTCTTGGCCTGATCGGTCCGCACGATGCCATCGGTGGCAACGCCGGCCTGCTGCAGACTCTGCAGCAGAAAATCGCCAAACATGTCGCGCCCCAGCATGCCGACGAAATGCGCTGCACCGCCCAGCCGCGCCACCGCCACCGCAACATTGGCCGGCGCACCGCCTGCGTATTGCGCAAACGTGCGCGCCTCGTCGGGTCCGGCCGGCGGCAACGCCAGCATGTCGATCAAGGCCTCGCCGAAACACACCACCCGATTCTTGGCAGCACTCATGCGCGCGCCTCCGCCAGTGCGCCGCGCAACCGCGAGCCCCAGATACCGTAGAACACGATGTACAGGTAACACACCAGCGGCAGCACGAACGACTCGTGCAAACCGATGCTATCGGCCAGCAAACCCTGCAGATACGGCACGATGGCGCCACCGACAATGGCCATGATCAACAGGCTCGATGCGCGGCCGGTCAGCGGACCAAGGCGCTCGATGCCCAGCGTAAAGATGGTCGGGAACATGATCGAATTGAACAGGCCGATCGCGACCAGCGCGTACACCGCCAGCATGCCGCCGCTGGCCATGGTCAGGCCCAGCAGCAGTGCATTGATTGCAGCGAACACCGACAACAACACACGCGGCGACAGCTTGGCCAGCAAGGCCGAACCGATGAAGCGGCCGATCATCGCCAGCGTCCAGTACGCCGACACGTAGTTGGTCGCCTCACGCTCGGTGAAACCACCGATCTGCGGCAGCGAGAAGTAGTTGACCATCAAGCTCCCGATCGCCACTTCCGCGCCGACGTAAAAAAAGATCGCCAGCACACCGAAGCGCACATGTGGGTGACGCAAGGCATCCAGCAGCGAATGCTTGCTCTCGTCCTTCTGCGCGCCCGCATCGGTCAGGGCCGGCAGACGAAACAGAAACACGAAGATCGCCAGCAGAAACAGCACAATGCCAAGGCCGATGTATGGCCCTTGCACGGCCTGCGCTTCCTGCACGCGATAGGCCAGTTGCTCGGCTTCCGGCAGCACCTTGAGCTGGTCGCCGCTCATCACGGTGTTGGACAGAATCAGCCAGCCACCGAACAGCGGCGCGATCGCGGTGCCCAACGAATTGAGCGCCTGCGCCAGCGTCAACCGGCTGGACGCACTGCGCTCCGGACCCAGCAACGCGACATACGGGTTTGCCGCCACCTGCAGGATGGTGATGCCGGTGGCAAGCACGAACAGCGCGCCGAGAAATGCGCCATAGACACGTAATTCCGCCGCAGGCCAGAAGCCCAACGCACCGACCGCAGCAACCGCCAGACCGGCAACGATGCCCTGCTTGTAGCCAAGCCTGGCCACCAGCCAACCGGCCGGCAACGACATCAGGAAATACGCACCGAAGAAGGTGAACTGCACCAGCATCGCCTGCGCGAAGTTGAGTTCGAACACCGCTTTGAGATGCGGAATCAGAATGTCGTTGAGGCAGGTGAGAAAGCCCCACATGAAAAAGATCGTGGTGACGACCGACAACGCAACGCCGTTGTTGACCGGCGCCTTGTTGCCGCTTGGCACAGTGGATTGGGTGGAAAGGGAAACCATAGGAATTGCCTGGTCAGCGGCCTGAGGCCTTGGTGGGGGAATGAGCGGGAGAATTGCCTGGGGGATGACGCGTCGGCACGGATGGCGAGCAGGCGCTGCTCGCGCGGATGTTCAATGCGACCGCAGCCGTCAGGCGCTGCGACACGCGCTCCGGGCTGCCGATACGCTGCAGCACCAACTGCGCGGCTTGCCTGCCGCGCGCACGCGGATCTGCGGCCAACGTAGTCAATGCCGGTGTAAACAAGGCCGCTTCGGCGATATCGTCGAAGCCGGTCACTGCGAAATCGCGGCCCGGCACGATGCCGTGCATCGCCAGTGCGGCCATCAAGCCCAGCGCAACGCTGTCGTTGTAGCAAACCGCAGCGGTTGCAGCGTGGTCGGCGCTATCGAGCATGCGCGCGCCGCACAGCGCAGCGTCCTGACGATTCGGTGCGGATTCGACGTAGTGCACGGTAAAGCCAGCATTCGTCATCGCGCGGGTGTAGCCAGCGCGACGCTGGCGGCAGGAACTGGATTCGGCATGGCCACCGAAAAACACGATGCGCCGATGGCCCTGCGCGATCAGATGCTCGCAGGCCAGAAACGCCCCCTGTTCGTTATCCAGGGCCAGCAGATCCCACTGCGCGCCCTCCACTTCGCGGTTGAACAACACCACGTTGTGCTGGCGCCCCAGCACCTGGGTCAGTGCCTGGGCCTGGCTGCCTTCGGCCGGCGACAGGATGATGCCGGCAGGCGTGTGCTCCATCAGCGAGGTCAGCACCGCCTGCTGGCGCTGCGTGGATTCGCCGGTGCTGCCGAGCAGGGTCACGTAGCCGGCCGCACCCAAGGCCTCATCCACGCCTGCAGCGAACTCGGCGAAGAACGGATTGGACAGGTCGTTGATGACCAACGCGATGCTGGACGAGGTGCGGCAGCGCAGATTGGCGGCTGCACGGTTGTAGACGTAGTTCTGCCGATCCAGCTCGGCCTCCACACGCGCGCGCGTGGTCGCATGCACCAGCGGGCTGCCGCGCAACACCAAGGACACCGTTGCGCGCGATACGCCGATGGCATTGGCGATATCGCGCAGCGTCACTGCACCGCGTCGAATGCGGCGCGCATCGCCGTCATCCGGGGCTGCCGGCATTGGCTTGGCACGCGTCACGTAGCCGGCCTTGCAGTGGAAGAAATGCGCATGCGTCTGACGTTGATTGGATCGATCCAATTAGGCCTTTTCCGGCCAGTCAATGCATGCGGCAGTGCAGCATACTCAGCTCGCACGGGCTGGACTGACGATCGCGGTGTTACTTGAGCCGCAAGCTCTGCGCCCGGCTCCCGCGTCGATTCGAAAGGCACGGCTTGGCCGTCGCCCCACAAGACTCCATCACTGAAACGCGATCGACAAGCCGATCCCGCCCTGCCAGTCCGGGCTCTGCGAGGTCAGCCCGCGCAGCACCGACACATCCAGTTGCATCGCATGCGGCAGCTGCCAGGCGCCGCCGGCGCCGGCCGCGCGCGAATGCTCGCTGCCGGTGTCGAAGCCAGCTTCCACATAGCTGCTGAAACGCCCGCCGGAAAAGAACGTGTAGTTGGGCGAGAAGGTCCAGGTGTGGCCGTCGTTGTCGCGCGCATAGTTGACGTACAGCGCCAGCGCGCGCTCCTGCGCCAGATCCCACGACGCAGTCACGCCCAGTTCGCGTGCGTAGCCATCGCTGAAATCAGGACTGCCGGTCGGCACGCTGTAGCTGGCGAGCGCGGCCCAATGAAAGCTGTCCGAACGCGACGGCAGTGCCACCTTCAAGCCGATATGGCTATCGCCACCGCCATGCACGCGCGCGCCACCGCCGTGCTGCCAGTTGTAACTGTCGCTGCCCAGCTGCAGCTCCACGTTCTGCAACAGCCCCAGACGCAGCAACGTATCGGCGGTGTACTGCGTGGTACGCTGCCCATCGGCGCGGTCGGTGCTGGCATCCGGCAAGCCCTGTTCCCAGGCAAACGCACCCGGCTGCAGCGTTTCGGCAGCGAAGGGAATCCCGGGGCGATCGAATGCCGGTGCCTCGTCCGCTTGCGCGGCCGCCTGCTGACTAAGCGCACAGAGCGCAAGCCCCAATAATCCAACCGACACAGCGTTGCGACGCGCACGCATGCACGCAACATGGCGCACGGCTGAGAGCACTGAGGCATCGGCACACGATGGCAGGGAATTCGAAAACATGGACATACGCGACACCATCGGCAGGAAGTGAGCTGCGACGCCACGGACACCGTGCCCGCATACGTCGACCAACAACGCCGCGCATGGTGCCGCGCGCGCCGTGACCAGCCTGTGTATCGCCAGCCGCGCGTTTGCTGCACCGCTCAACTCGCACGCGCGCGCAAGCAACGATCCAGCTGCGCAACGCCAAATGCAGGCGCCAAAACACATGGGCACCCATCAGGTGCCCATGTAACAACAAAACCATGTCGTGCAGCGTTACCAGACCAGGTCGTCGGGCACCTGATACTGGGGGTCCGCATACTGGTCCTCGCTTGCCGGTGCATTCGGATCCACCTTCAATGCGACCGACGGCGCAAACACCGCTTCGGCTTCGGCCAGCAACTCGGCGGTGACCAGCAGATAACGCCCGTTGAGCTGCAACACACCCAGCTCGCCGGCGTTGAGCGCCTTGAGCTGATCGGCGGTCACGTAGATGCGCTTGATCTTGCCGCCATACGGAAAATGCCGGGCGATATCGGCGTCGGCATGATTCAGGCCCTTGTCCTTGAGCAGCGCTTCGAGCTTGGCCTTGGCTTCGCGACGCAGGCGTGCTTCCTCCTGCTTCAGTCGCTCGGCTTCGATCCGTTCGTCCTTCTCGCGCTGCGCACGGATCGCATAGGCCTTGGCGAGGTCGATGTCTTCGCGCGTGCGTGCCGGTTTGGGGCCGCGACGCTCTACATTGGGATGCTGCGGACGTGGCGAAGCTGCAGGCTTGCCATCGTTGCGACGATCAGGCTTGCCGTTGCTTGTGCGCTCATGCTTGCCATCGGTCGCAGCGGCATGCGGCCGCTGCGGTCCCCTGCCCTGGCCACCCGGCCTGTTGCCGCCGGGCGCGGGCTTGCCACCATTGCCATGCTGACGCGCGGCAGGCCGTGCGTCGGGTTTGCGTTCGGGCTTGGGGGCGGACTTGAAGCCCAGGCCAAGCAACTGGTCACGTAAGGTATCGCTCATGGCGGTGGCAATCTGCAATCAATAGTGCGGAGGCGGCGGTTCGTCCGCTGCATCGGCAAACAACGTGGAGCGCACCTTGCCCAGATCCTCGAGCAGGTGGCGGATCAGCTCGGCATTGCGGGCGCCCGTCAAACGGGCGTCCGCAAGTGCTTCACTCAGTTCATTGAGCGCGTGCTCCTGAAAGGACAGACGCGTTTCCAGTTCAACCAACCGCGCGTCCAGTTCCTGGTCGCGCGGCGAGAGTTGCTCATGCATGCAACGAACGGCCTCGTCCGATGGCGTAGTAAGCCAGGCCGGCAGCTTCGATCTCCTGCGGGTCGTAAAGGTTGCGGCCGTCGAACACCACGTCGTCCTTCAGGGCCTGTTTGATCTTGCCGAAATCCGGGCTACGGAACTGCTTCCACTCGGTGACCACGACCAGTGCGTCGGCGCCTTCCAGGGCCGCGAAGGCTTCGTCGCAGAAGGTCAGGTCGTCGCGTTCACCGAAGATGCGCTTGGCTTCGTGGGTGGCTTCCGGATCGTAGGCACGCACGGTGGCGCCGGCTTCCCACAACTGCGCCAGCAGGCGACGGCTGGAGGCCGCACGCATGTCGTCGGTATTGGGCTTGAACGCCAGGCCCCACACCGCGAAGGTCTTGCCGGCAAGGCTGCCGCCAGCGTCGCCGCCGTAGTGACGCTGCACCAGTTCGAACAAATGACCCTTCTGCGCGTTGTTGACGCTTTCCACCGCATTGAGCAGGGTCGGCTGCATGCCGTACTGCTCGGCGGTCTTGGCCAGTGCCTGCACATCCTTGGGGAAGCACGAGCCACCGTAACCGGCACCGGGATAGATGAAGTGCCAGCCGATGCGCGGATCCGAACCGATACCGTTACGCACGTGCTCGACGTCCGCACCGACACGCTCGGCAATGTTGGCGATCTCGTTCATGAAACTGATCTTGGTCGCCAGCATCGCGTTGGCCGCGTACTTGGTCAGCTCGGCCGAACGCACGTCCATTTCGACGATGCGGTCGCGGTTGCGGTTGAACGGCGCATACAGACGACGCATGCGCGCAATCGCTGCCGGCTTGGTGGCACCGATCACGATGCGATCCGGACGCATGCAGTCGGCAACCGCGTCGCCTTCCTTCAGGAATTCCGGATTGGAGACGACGTCGAACTCATGCTCCACGCCACGCGCAGCCAGTTCTTCCTGGATCGCCACACGCACCTTGTCGGCGGTACCGACCGGCACCGTGGACTTGTTGACGACCACCGACGGGCCATCGATATGACGACCGACGGTACGCGCAACTGCCAGCACGTACTGCAGGTCGGCACTGCCATCTTCATCCGGCGGCGTGCCCACGGCGATGAAGGTGATTTCGCCGTGCGCAATCGCCTCGGCAGCGTCGCTGGTGAAGCGCAACCGGCCAGAGGCGTGGTTGGCTTTCACCATCGGCTCCAGGCCGGGTTCATAGATGGGGATCACCCCTCGATTGAGACCATCAACTTTCGCCTGGTCGATATCCACGCAGATAACGTGATGACCTACTTCGGCCAGACAGGTACCGGTGACTAGACCAACATAGCCGGTACCAAAGATCGCAACTCGCATGGGGGGGGATACTCCTGTGGGGGATCAGGGAAGGATACCCATCAGTTCGACATCGAACGTCAACGTTGCGTCTGGTCCGATCGGCCCCCCCTGCGTGCCGTTCGGGCCATAGGCCAAGTTGGATGGAATCCAGAAACGATATTTCGAACCGACCGGCATCAACGCAACGCCTTCGGTCCAACCTGCAATGACTTGATTCAGACCGAACTCGGCCGGCTGGCCGCGCTGGTAGGAACTGTCGAACACCTGCCCGTTGAGCAGCTTGCCTTCGTAGTTCACGCGCACTGTGTTGGTGGGCATCGGACGCTCGCCGCTACCCTGGCGCAACACCGTGTACTGCAAGCCCGAGGCCGTGGTGATCACGCCTTTTTCGGTCTTGTTCTTGGCCAGGAACGCATTGCCTTCTTCGCGATTCTTGGCACCGGCAGCGCCCTGCTTGGCAGAGGCAAAGGCCTGCATCGTCGCTGCGGCTTCCTGCTGGGTCAGACGCGTGGTGCCCTTGGCGAACACGGTGCGCACGGCCTCGATCAGGATCGACAGATCGATCTCGTCCTTGATGCCGGCCAACGACGGGCCCACGGCGCGATCGCCCAGCATCAGGCCGACGTTTTCCTTGGACGGCGCTGCAGGCGCGCTACCCGGCGCCATGCCCGGAACCTGCTGGCCGTTACGCGCCGCCAGCGCGGTGCGCAATGCGGTGTCGGTGGCCTGGGTCTGCTCGTCGGACAACAGCGGCTTGCCGCCCTTGAATGCATTTTCGATGGCGCGTTGCAGTGCGCTTACATCGATGTCCTGGGCAATCGGCTCGAACGAGCGCGCCACATCCATACCGATGGCGTAGCTGACGTTGTCGCGGGTGCTCTTCTCAGACGATGCATTCACAACTGGCTTCTCCTTGGTGGCCGCTGCGGCCGGTTGCTGCGACATCGCCGGCATCGATGCCGACAGTGCCACCATCAGTAGCGACGCCGCCGCGCCGCGCTTTCCCATCTTCATTCGATGCACTTCCCGAAAGTGAAAAGACACGCCGACGCCGGCGCTGAATGCGCATTGTCGCATGCGCGCGGCGTTGCGCGTACCGCGCTCAGCGCGACGGCGCCTTGAGCTCGCGTTCGATGGCCGCCAGCACGCTCGGATCGTCCGGTTTGATCTTGCTGGGGAACTGCGCCACCACGCGTCCATCGCGACCGATCAAATACTTATGGAAGTTCCAACCGGGCGCTACGCCCGTAGCCTGCGTCAAGCGCTGATACAACGGCGTGGCCTGCGCACCCAGCACATGCACCTTCTCAAACATCGGGAACTTGACGCCATAGGTCAGCGTGCAGAATTCCTGGATCTGCTTCTCAGATCCCGGTTCCTGCCCCTGGAAATCGTTGGACGGGAAGCCCAGCACCGAAAAGCCGCGACTGCCGAAGCGCTGGTTCAGCGCCTCCAGCCCTTCGTATTGCGGCGTATAGCCGCACTTGCTGGCGGTGTTGACCACCATCAGGACCTTGCCGCCGTAGGTACGGTTCAGGTTGATCGGCGCCTTGCCGGCCAGCGGCCGGTAGTCCAGATCCAGCACCGGCGCACCGGCAGCCAGCGCCGACGCGGAAAAAAAGCCAGCAAAAACAACGATCAGCAACCGGTTGAGCAACATGCGCGATCCCCTTGAATAGGTTCCGGCTCCTCGCAGATGCGGAGTGCCATCAGTTGGGTATGACAGGCAGTTGACTGCCTGCGTGTCGGTGTTATAGTTGAATACAACACCAGTCATCCAACGCAGGGGAAAGCATGAACAGCACACGCTTCACGCGACCAGCTCCATTGCTGCTGTTCGGCAGCGCCCTGTTCGTCATTGGTTGCCTGGGAGCCGCTTCCAGTCAGGTCACGGAGTCCGGCGCCGATTATGGCGTGTCGGAGGCGGTTACGGAAAACGCGACAACTCCCCCCGAGGCGCGCACCCGGCCCAGCCGGCATCTGCGCGCTTCGCTGTCGATGCCCTATTTCTCCTTCGCGCAGGTCCTGCGTCCACGGAGTTGACCATGAACGACATCCAATGGAGCGACGGCGCTCCCATCTATCGCCAACTCAAGGAACGGGTGGTTGCCATGATGCTCGATGGAATCCTCAAGCCTGGCGACGCCCTGCCCTCGGTGCGGCAAGTGGCGGCCGATTACCAACTCAACCCCATCACCGTCTCGCGCGCCTATCAAGAGCTGGCCGACGAGAACCTGGTGGAGAAACGCCGCGGCCTGGGCATGTTCATGACCCCGGAAGCCGCACAGAAATTGCGCGGCAGCGAACGCGAGCGTTTCCTGAATGAAGAATGGCCCGCGGTGCTGGAACGCATCCAGCGCCTGGGACTGTCCATCGACGATCTGTTGCCACAGGGAAAAACACCATGACCGCCGTCTCTTCCGACCATGTGGTCGACGCACGTGGCCTGCGCAAGGCCTACAAGCATCGGCTCGCGCTGGACAACACCAGCTTCACCATCGCTGCCGGGCGCATCGTGGGATTGATCGGCCCCAACGGCGCCGGCAAGACCACCGCGCTCAAGGCAGTGCTGGGGCTGACCGATTTCGACGGCGAGTTGCGCGTGCTCGGCATGGATCCGCGCACCCAGCGCAACGCCCTGATGAACGAGGTCTGCTTCATCGCCGACGTGGCGGTGCTGCCGCGCTGGCTGCGGGTTGGCGAGGCGATCGATTTCGTTGCCGGCGTGCATCCGCGCTTCGATCGCGCCAAGTGCGAGCGCTTTTTGGCCAATACGCAGCTCAACCGCAAATCGCGGGTGCGCGAGTTGTCCAAGGGCATGATCGTGCAGCTGCATCTGGCGCTGGTGATGGCCATCGACGCGCGCATCCTGGTGCTGGACGAGCCCACGCTGGGCCTGGACATCCTGTATCGCAAGCAGTTCTACCAGCGCCTGCTGGAAGACTATTTCGATGAGCAAAAAACCATCATCGTCACCACCCACCAGGTGGAAGAGATCGAACACATCCTCACCGATGTGATGTTCATCCGCGACGGCCGCATCGTGCTGACCGCCGACATGGAGAACGTGGCCGGGCGCTACACCGAAGTGCTGGTCAATGCCGAGCATCTCGAGGCTGCCAGAGCCATGAAACCGATCGACGAGCGCAGCCTGCCGTTCGGCAAGACCGTGATGCTGTTCGATGGCGTGCCGAAAGAGCAGCTCGCCCGCTTTGGCGAAACCCGCAATCCCGGCCTTGCCGACCTGTTCGTTGCGGTCATGAAGGGGACCTACGCATGAATGCACTCACCCACCAAGCATCTCCCGCACGTACGTTCGGCTGGCTGCTGAAACGCGAATACTGGGAACACCGTGGCGGCTTCGTCTGGGCGCAGATCATCACTGGCGGCATCGCGGTGTTCTTCGCACTGCTGGGCGCGGTGATCGGGGCGATCAGTGCACGCCGCAACATGATCGGCGACAGCATGACGATGTCGGACCTGGCCGAGTACACCCGCACCCTCGGCCAGGTCGGCGATGGCCTGCTGCTCGCCGGCATCGGCATCGCCTCGGTGGTACTGGCATTCGTGGTGTTCTTCTATGCACTGGGCAGCCTGTACGACGACCGCCGCGACCGCAGCGTGCTGTTCTGGAAATCGCTGCCGGTGTCGGATGTGCAGACGGTGCTGTCCAAGGCCGCCTGGGCGCTGTTGCTGGCGCCGCTGATCGCCATCGCGATCGGCGTACTGGTCGGCCTGGCGCTGTGGTTGATCGCCATCGGCGGCGCGTTGATCGCCGGGGTGCCCAATCCGTGGGGATTGGCCACCCACTCGCATCCGTTCTCGTTGTTATGGCTGATGCTGCAGACCGTGCCGATGAGCTTGCTGTGGTCGCTGCCGACCGTGGGCTGGCTGATGTTCTGCTCGGCCTGGGCCACCAGCAAGCCGTTCCTGTGGGCGGTGCTGTTTCCGCTGCTGGCCTGCGTGATGCTGAGCATCCTTTCGGCAATGCCGGGCGTATCGCTGCCGATCGGCTGGATCTGGTACATCGTCGGCTACCGCGGCCTGCTCAGCGCCCTGCCCGGCACCTGGTCGCCGCTTGCAGTCAGCGGCAACCTCGATAGCAGCGCGATGCAGAACCCCAGCGATCTGCTGCAGTGGGTGCTGCAGCACACCGATAGCAGGCTGGTCTACGGCAACCCCGACATCTGGATCGGCGCTGCCATCGGCGTGGTGCTGATCGCCGCCTCCATCTATCTGCGCCGTCGGCGCTCCGAAGCCTGAGTAAAGGACACCCCATGCGTTCGCACCTGCATCTGAGTCTGGCCATCTTGTTCGCGTTGCCCGGCGCTGCGTTTGCCCAGGAGCAATGCAAATTCTCCGAGCCGCGCAACCTGGAGCTGAAACTGAGCGGAGTGAGGTCGGTGTTGTTCGAGGTCGCCTCCAACGATCTGCATCTGGACGCCTCGCCGGGCAGTAGCGGGCATCTGAGCGGCCGCGCCTGCGCTGCACGCGCCGATCTGCTCAACGGCCTGACCGTCACCCAGAAGCGCGTCGGCGACAAGTTGGTGGTGACGCTGGACGACGACCGCAGCATGCGCATCTCCGTCGGCGACAGTTACGCGTACCTGGATCTGCGCGGCAGCGTGCCCGACACGCTGCTGGTGCAATTCGACGTGGGTTCCGGCGATGCGGAGATCTCCGGTGCGGCAGCGGTCAGTGCCGACGTCGGCTCTGGCGACATGGCGATTCGTCGCACCAAGGGCCGCGTCACCGCCAAGGTCGGCTCCGGCGACATCGAGCTGGAAGACATGGGCGCGTTGCGTGTCTTGGCAGTGGGCTCGGGCGACCTCAAGGCCACGCGCGTGCGTGGCGCAGCAGAGGTCGGCAAGGTCGGCTCGGGCGACGTCAAACTGCGCGGCGTTGCCGGCAACGTCAAGCTCGGCACGATCGGCTCCGGCGATGTCGACATCGACGATGTGCAAGGCGATGTGGGCGTGGACGCGGTCAACTCCGGCGCACTGAGCGTGCGCAAGGTGCGCGGCAACGTCAGCGTGGCGCGCAAGGGCAGCGGCGATATCGACGTCAGCGATGTCACCGGCAGCACGCGCGTGCCAACCGACAACTGATCACTCATTGAGGATTTGAGGGGAAACTATTGATGAAACTGTTGATGACCGCAGTATTGGCGAGCGCGTTATTGGTCGGTTGCGGCAAGTCCGAACCCAAGGTCATTGTGTCGGGCCAGGCCAGCGGGAGTGGCGTGACCTTCAATGGCAAGAGTGTGACGCTCAAGCGCGATGGTCTGCCTGCGGCCACCATCGCAGTGGATGGCGCGCTCAGCATCGATGGCAAGCCGGTGGCCTTGAACGATGCGCAGCAGCAGGCCATGCGCAGCTTCTACACGCAGATTCAGGGCGTGGCCGAAAAAGGCATCGACATCGGCACCCAAGGTGCAGCGTTCGGCGCGCATGCGGCGGGCGAAGCGCTCAAGGCCGTGCTCAGCGGCAATACCGAGCAGATTGGCGACAAGATCGAAGCCCAGGCGGAAACCTTCAAGCACAAGGCCATGCAGATCTGCGATCAGCTGGCCAAGCTGCGCGCCGCGCAGGACGCCGCTGCGCAACTGGTGCCGGCGTTTGCGCCCTACTCCACCCTCACGCAACACGACGTCGACGACTGCCGCAAGTAAGTGCGGCCGTGACAACCGCTGCGTCGTCGTTGGCAGGCGCAGCGGCTTTCCGAATCGGATGGAGCGCATACCCATGCCGATTCCTGCACGCGAGTTGAGCGCCACCTGGCCTGCGACATTTTGTCAGCCATGCCATGCGGCCCAGGCCCGGATCGCCTGACCGGGGCGGGATTACACTAGTGCGCTCCACTCAACCCATCGACCCCATGAACAAGTTCGTGATGCTCTGCATGGCGCTGCTGCTGTGCACCCTGGCCGCATGTGGCGACCAGTCGTCCCGTCGCGCCGAACGCGGCAAGCCGCGCGTTGCGATCACCACCCAATCGGTAATGATCCGCCGCCCACCGGCCGCCAATGCGGAAATCACCCCGGACGGCACACTCAAGATCGACGACATTGCGCTACCGCAGAAAGAGCCGACGCGCGCCAAGCTGCAGCTGTTGTTCGGGCATCTGCAGATGCTGCGTCAGCAGGCGGTCAACGAGGCCGGCGCGGACCCGGAATACAAGTCGATCAAGCTGACGGTCACGCCGGACATCCAGAAGATCAGCGGCGAATTACTCAATGAAATCCCGTCGCTGCAGCCGTATCGCGAGAGCTTCGGCAACGTGCAGGCCGAGCGGCACTGAGTAGCGAAGCTGCGCGAAGACCGCAGATTCGCAAGAACCTTGCGTAGGAGCGCACTTGTGCGCGACGGGGCCTTATCGATAACGCCCCATCGCGCACAAGTGCGCTCCTACACACACACGCTGCAGTGATCAGCCACCGCTTCCACTGCTGCCGGCCTGGATGCCGCCCAGCGTCAGCGCGGCCGGATCCAGCAAACGCCGCAGATCCGCTTCGCTGAGCCCGCTGTCTTCCATGGCCACGTCCAGCACCGGGCGCTGCTCCTTGTAGGCACGCTTGGCGATCGCGGCGGCCTTCTCGTAGCCGATGATCGGATTGAGCGCAGTGACCAGGATCGGATTGCGATCCAGCGCCTCGCGCACGCGTTCCTGACGCACTTTCAGCCCGGCGATTGCGGTATCGGCCAGCAGACGCGACACATTGCCCAGCAGGGTGATCGAATCCAGCAGGTTGTAGGCGATCAGCGGCAGGGTCACATTCAACTGGAAGTTGCCAGTCTGCCCGGCCACGGTAATCGCGGTGTGGTGGCCAATGACCTGCGCGCACGCCATCACGGTGGCTTCGGGAATCACCGGGTTGACCTTGCCCGGCATGATCGAGCTACCCGGCTGCAGCGCAGGCAATTCGATCTCGCCCAGCCCCGCCAATGGGCCGGCATTCATCCAGCGCAAATCATTGGCGATCTTGATCAAGGCCACCGCCAGCGCATTGAGCTGACCGGACAGTTCCACCGCATCGTCCTGCGCGGCCAGGCCCTCGAACTTGTTGTCGGCACTCTCGAACTTGAATTTGCTCAGGCTCGACAAGGCCTTGGCCACCTTGCCGCCGAAACGCGGATCGGCATTGATGCCGGTGCCGATCGCAGTACCGCCGAGCGGCAGGCGCCGCAAACGCTTGAGCGCGTCGTCGATGCGATCCTGCGCCGAACTCAACTGCGCCGACCATGCGCCGAACTCCTGGCCGAAGGTCAGCGGCATCGCATCCATCAGATGCGTGCGCCCGGTCTTGACCACCTTGCTCAGACCCTTTGCGCGTTTGTCGATGGTCTTGCGCAGATGCTTGAGCGCGGGCTGCAAGTGCTCCTGCACCGCAAGCAATGCAGACACGCGGATGGCAGTCGGGATCACGTCGTTGGAACTCTGCCCCAGATTGACGTGATCGTTGGGATGCACCGCGTCCTTGCCGGCGCGCGTGGCCAACGTGGCGATCACCTCGTTGGCATTCATGTTGGAAGAGGTGCCCGAGCCGGTCTGATAGACATCGATCGGAAATTGCGCGTCATGCGTGCCCTCGGCCACCTGCAAGGCGGCGTCCTGCACCGTCTTGGCAATCGACTTGGGCAGCAATCCCAGCTCGGCATTGACACCGGCGGCGGCGGCCTTGATCAGGCCCAGCGCGCGGATGAAACCACGCGGCATCGGTTGACCCGATACCGGAAAATTCTGCACGGCACGCTGGGTCTGCGCGCCCCACAATGCATCGGCGGGCACCTGCAATTGCCCCATGCTGTCGTGTTCGGTCCTGAAACGTTCGCTCATCTGCACTCTCCGCACATCGTTGGATTTGTGGTCAAGGAAGGCTGGCAGCGGGCGTACCCGGGCTGGCGAGGCTGCCTACGATACTCGCTCGCAGCGTTGCGGCCATGTCGTCGCAAGCCGTGGGCTAGACTGCCCATTGATCAATACGAGGTACCACGCCGCCATGGGCGACGACCCTGACTGTAGAAGCGCAGCACCTGCGCCTTTCTCTTTTGCATACCGCAGCATTGCGCAAGCGCAGCAACTAACACCTCGACCTATCGTCGATGCACAGCCCGCAGGCGTACGCCATGCTCGGTAATGTGCTGCTGCTGTTGGTGGCATTGTTGCTGGTGCTGTTGAATGGCTTCTTCGTTGCCGCCGAATTCGCGCTGGTCAAACTGCGCCACACCCAAGCGGTGGGCCTGGCGCAGAACAACGGTTGGCGCGGGCGTTTGCTGCTCGGGGTGCATGCGCATCTGGATGCGTATCTGTCGGCCTGCCAGCTCGGTATTACCTTGGCCTCGCTCGGCTTGGGCTGGGTTGGCGAACCTGCGTTTGCGCATCTGCTGCAGCCGCTGTTCGACCTGCTTGGTCTGTCGCCGGAAGCGGCGCAATTCGCCGCATTGGCCATTGCCTTCAGCCTGATTTCGTTTTTGCACATCGTGCTGGGCGAACTGGCGCCCAAGACCATGGCCATTCGCCGTCCGGAGCTGATGTCGCTGTGGACCGCCGCGCCGCTCTACGTCTTTTACTGGGCCATGTATCCGGCGATCTGGGTGCTCAATACCAGCGCCAATCGGCTGCTGCGCGTACTCGGCTGGGGGGAGGTGGAACATCAGTCGCATCGCTATTCGCGCGAGGAACTGATGCTCATCGTCGGCCGCCAGGACCCCAACGCGGCCACGCCCGATCACGGCCTGGCCTTGATGAGTCATGCGCTGGAACTGCCCGACCTGGTCGCCGGCGACCTGATGCGCCCGCGCGAGCACATGCGCAGCCTGCGCGAAGGCATGACGCTGGAATCGGTGCTGGCCGAGTTCAGCGAGACACGCTACAGCCGCTACCCGTGGTTCGATGCCGAGGGCGAGCAGGTCTTGGGCATCCTGCATACCAAGGACCTGCTGGTGGCGATGGCGCGCGGCCAGGATCTGGACGATCTGCGCCCGCTGCTGCGCCCGGCCACGCTGCTGACCCTGGAAACCCCGATCCCCAGCGCACTGGAGCAGTTCCGCACCGGCACCACCCATCTGGCGCTGTGCGTAGAGGACCAGGGCCGCATCCTGGGCTTCTTCACCCTGGAAGACCTGCTGGAAGTGGTGGTCGGCGAGATCGAGGACGAGCATCGCCACGTGGTGCGCGATGCGCCGATCCGTAGCCAGGACGGCTCGCTGCTGGTGGCCGGCAGCACCTCGATCTTCCGCCTGGAACGCCTGCTCGGCCGGGATCTGAGCGCGCCGGACCACGTCAATTCGGTCGGCGGCCTGATCGTGCACAGGCTGCAGCGGCTGCCGGAAGAAGGCGAAACCCTGCAGCTGGACGGCCACGCGCTGACCGTGCGGCGGATGGACGGTCACCGGATCCAGGCGGTCACCGTCCGCCCGATCGGCGAAGCGAGCACCGGGGCGGCGTAGAATACCCACCCCCGCCAGCCTCCCAGTGCCCTGCCCATGTCGGATTCCGCCCTGCTCGCCCTGTCCCCGCTCGACGGCCGCTACGCTTCCAAAGTGGATGCGCTGCGCCCGATCTTCTCCGAATACGGCCTGATCAGGGCGCGGGTCAAGGTCGAGATCGAATGGCTGCTGGCACTGGCCGCCGAGCCGGGCATCGCCGAGCTGGCGCCGTTCTCGGCCGCTGCCACGCAGACCCTGCGCCGTCTGGCCGACGACTTCAGCGTGAGCGATGCCGCACGCGTCAAGCAGATCGAGCGCACCACCAACCACGACGTCAAGGCGGTGGAGTACTTCATCAAGGAACAGCTCAAGGACGATGCCGAGCTGGGCCCGGCGCTGGAATTCGTGCATTTCGCCTGCACCAGCGAGGACATCAACAACCTCAGCTACGGCCTGATGCTGGAGCAGGCGCGCCGCGAGGTGCTGCTGCCGACGCTGGACGGCATCACCGCCACGCTGCGCAACCTCGCCCATGCCCAAGCCGGCCAGCCGATGCTCTCGCGCACGCATGGCCAGACCGCCTCGCCCACCACGCTGGGCAAGGAAATCGCCAACGTGGTCGCGCGCCTGGAGCGTCAGCGCAAGCAGATCGCCGCGGTGGAACTGACCGGCAAGATCAATGGCGCGGTGGGCAACTACAACGCGCACCTGGTGTCGTACCCGGAGCTGGACTGGGCCGCATTCGCGCAGCGCTTCGTCGAAAGCCTGGGCCTGGTGTTCAACCCCTATACCACCCAGATCGAGCCGCACGACAACGTGGCCGAAATCGGCGATGCCAGCCGTCGCGTCAACACCATCCTGATCGATCTGTCGCGCGACATTTGGGGCTACATCTCGCTGGGCTACTTCAAGCAGAAACTCAAGGAAGGCGAAGTCGGCTCCTCGACCATGCCGCACAAGGTTAACCCGATCGACTTCGAAAATGCCGAAGGCAATTTCGGCATTGCCAATGCGCTGTTCGAGCATTTTTCCGCCAAGCTGCCGATCAGCCGCTGGCAGCGCGATCTCACCGACTCCACCGTGCTGCGCGCGCTCGGCACCGCGTTCGGCCACACCCAGGTCGCGCTGGATTCGCTGGCCAAGGGCCTGGGCAAGCTGACCGTCAATCCCGAGCGCCTGGATGCCGATCTGGACGCCGCCTGGGAAGTGCTGGCCGAGGCCGTGCAGACCGTGATGCGTCGCCACGGCCTGCCCAACCCGTACGAGCAGCTCAAGGCACTTACCCGCGGCCAGGGCATCACCGCCGCCTCGATGCAGGCGTTTGTGGAAAGCCTGCAGTTGCCGGAAGAAGACAAGCAGCGTTTGCGCGCATTGACACCCGGCGCCTACACAGGTCTTGCCGAACAGCTGGCGCGCGCCATCTGACCTGACTGCCGCACCCGATCTGGCCGCATTGCGGCGACCCGCATCATTGCGTCGTATCCAGCTGTCAGGAGTATTGCCATGGCATTGCGCTCGCTGCTGTATGTGTCCCTGCTCGCGTTGGTGGCCTGCGGAAAGCAAGCCGCTCCCGAGTCCGCTGCTGCCGCGCCGCAAGCGCCGGCCACCACGTCGATCGCACCGGTTCCATCGGTTCCATCGGTGCCTTCCGTACCATCGGTCCCGAGCATGGACGGTGCCACCCAGGTCGCCAGCACGGGCGAGCGGCCGACGCTGATGGTCACCTCGACCAGCGGCACGGTCAGCTGCGACGGGCATAACGTCGACCTGACCGGACAGAACGCCAATCTGACCTTCAAGGGCGATTGCGGCACGATCGCGGTGCTGGGTGCGCATGCGATCGTCCAGATCGAGCGCGCCGAAGCGGTGCGCATCGTTGGCGAGGCTGCCCAGGTCACTCTGGCCAGCGATGCCAAGACCGTCGAGCTATTCGGCCGCAAATCCACACTCAAGGCCGGACGCATCGGCACGCTGCGGGTGCCTGGCGACGACAATCAGGTGCAGGCGCAGGCGATCGCTGCAGCCACGCTGCACGGCCGTGGCAACCGCATCACCCAGCAGTCCGGCACTGCGGTCGTCAACGATTACGGTAGCGATAACCAGCTCTCCACCCGCTAAGAGAGGCTAACAAGACGACGCTCACCGCCGTGCCAGACGCCGCCGGTGCTCGAACTCACCAAGCACCAAGCGTACGCATCGGTTGCCCAGCCCTGCCCACACCCACCTGGCAACGGCTCATTCCGCTTTGTTAGCCACCCTAAGCCGTCGACGCCCGCAAACATCTGGCGCGACCAGCGCATCCCCGGCCATGCCTGCGTGGTCGGGACGTGCACTGAACCCTTACTGCGACGCTCGCCGGCAAGGCATCGCGCAGCGGGCTGGGCGACAATAGGCCACTTCGCCGGCCGTACAGCGCCGGCTTTTCCCAGTCGGACCCGTCACACCATGAAAAAGACCCCCGCAAAAAAGACCGTCACCAAGAAGGGCGCGCCGCTGCCTTTCGAGATCCATGCCAGCCGCGACCAGCCGCTGGGCATGCCGGTCGAGCGCTTCCTTCGCCACTACTGGCACAAGCACCCGCTGTTGATCCGTAACGCGTTCCCGGACTTCCAGTCGCCGCTGCAGCCCGAAGATCTGGCCGGCCTGGCCTGCGAAGACGGCGTGCTGGCGCGACTGATCAGTCACGACCGCGCCACCGACGACTGGAAGGTGCGCACCGGCCCGTTCCAGGAAACCGACTTCCCCGGCCTGCCCGACCACGACTGGACCTTGCTGGTGCAGGACGTGGACAAGTGGGACGCCGACGTACGCGCCTTGCTGGAGCAGTTCCGCTTCCTGCCGCGCTGGCGTATCGACGACATCATGATCAGCTTCGCCGCCACCGGCGGCTCCGTCGGCGCGCATGTCGACCATTACGACGTGTTCCTGCTGCAGGGCCAGGGCCACCGCCGCTGGCAGATCGACGCGCGTGCGCAGCAGGGCCGCAAGGCCGCGCCGCTGGCGTTCCGCGACGATGTCGAGCTCAAGCTGCTCAGCACCTTCAAGCCCACCCACGACTGGGTGCTGGGCCCGGGCGACATGCTGTACCTGCCGCCGCTGGTGCCGCACCACGGCGTGGCCGAAGACGCCTGCCTGACCTTCTCCATCGGCACCCGCGCGCCGTCCTCGGCCGAGCTGATCGGCGACTATCTGGACACCTTGATCGCCGACGCCGACGAGGCCGTGCGCTATCACGACGAAGACCTCAAAGTGCCCGCCGATCCTTACGAGATCGATGTCACCGCGATGAACCGCGTGGTCGAAGCGCTCAACGCGCTGCGCATGAACGACCCCGATCGCCTGGGTGACTGGTTCGGCCGCTTCATGACCACTTACCGCGCCTCCGGCGACGTGGTACCGGCGCCAGAACCCATCCCGCGCGAGGCGGTCGAGCAGGCGCTGGAAGAAGGCGTACTGCTGCATCGCCATCCCTGGTCGCGACTGGCCTGGCGGCGTGCCAAGCGTGGCGCCACGCTGTTCTGCAGCGGGCTGGAATTTGCGTTGTCGGCCAAGGACGCCGCGCGCCTGGCGGCCGCCGAAGAAATCGACGGCGCGCTGTATGCGCAGTTGTCGGTGCGCGGCCGCGAGGTGGTGCTGGAACTGCTGGCGCAGGGCCATTATCAGCGCGCCCACGAGGAGAACGACGACGACTTCGAGGACATCGAAGACGATCAGGCACACGCACTGAGCCTGTCGGCCGACCACGACGATGCCGAGACCGACACGCAGGATGCGGACGAGGAGATCGACGCGGAGGCCGACGTCGAGCAGGTCGCAGACGCCGCAGACGGCCCGGCCGAAGCCGGTGACGCCGGGCAAGGCGAAGACACCGCTCAGAGCGACGACGACGAGGCATCGGACGCTGGCGACGACGCTGGCGACACCGACGCGTCGCCCAAGCGCGCATGAACCACCACGCCAGGCCGCAGACCGTTTCGCTGGATCCGGCGCTCGACGCCGCGGCCCTGCGTGCGCTGCGCCTGGCGTGCACCACCGGCACCGCTGGCACCACCAGCGATGCCGAATGGGACGCACTGGATCCCCTCAGCCTGCAATTGGCCATGCGCACCGACGACGGCCAGCTGATCGCTGCGGTGCGGCTCACACCCGACCGACGCATCGACCGGCTCGGCGTGCTCCCCGACTGGCGCCGCCGTGGTATTGCCGACCAATTGCTTACAGCCGCAGTCGACACCGCCCGCCAACGCGGCTGGCCCGGCCTGCGCGCACGCGTCAACCCACCTGCCGAGGCGGTGTTCGCACGCCTCGGCTTTCTGCCCGAAGCCTCCTGCGAATGTCGTCCTGATCGCGCCTTCGATACGGAGGGCGCAGCAGGTACTGCCCTGCACCGCCGCCTCGACGGCCCGATGGCAGTCGAGAATCTGAGCGCAGCCCTGGCTGCCACCACCGGCCTGCTGTGCGCGGCGCGCCGTCAGGTGCTGATCTACACGCGCGCACTGGATCCGCCGCTGTTCGACAACGTTGCGGCACTCGATGCGCTGCGTCGCTTCGCCACCGCCCGGCATGACAAACGCGTGCATGTCCTGGTGCAGGACACCGCAAGCGCCAACGCCAGTGGCAGCGCGATGTTGCGGCTGGCCCAGCGCCTGCCCAGCGTGTTTCGCTTCCGTGCGGTCAGCGATCCGGTCGATGGCAGCTACGCGTCGGCCTATGTCGTGGGCGATGACGCCTACTACTTTCGTCCAACAGGCCACCGCTTCGACGACGGCGAAACCTGGCTGTCGGGCGCCGCGCGCAGTCGTCAGCTGGAGCGCGAATTCGCGCAGATATGGGAGCGCAGCGCGCTTTGGAGCGAACCGCGCGCGCTCGGCATCTGACGCCGCAGCGCCCTTCGCACGTAGGTGCGAGGCCGGTCGACCTACCCGTCCGGTCAGCTCGCAGACGCCCTGTCATTAGCGCAAGGGGGTATAATTTTTCGAGATTTGATACCGACCGATAGGGCATCTTGCCCTGCCGCTTCCGCACAATCATCCCTCACAGCAGACCCGACTTACCATCGTGGATAATCTCCTAAAGCAGTTCGCACAGTCATCGCAGCTCGCCGGCGGCAACGCCGCCTATATCGAGGATCTGTACGAGCAGTACCTCGTCGCCCCGGACAGTGTCGATCCGAAGTGGAAGAGCTATTTCGACGACTTCAAAGGTCGCGATGCGGGGGATGTGCCGCACTCGGCCGCCATCGCCCACATCCTCACTGCCTCCAAGCAGGCAGCCAATGCCGGAACCGGCGCGGGTGCCAGTGACGAGCGCGAGCGCAACGTCGGCCGCCTGATCACCGCCTACCGGGCGCGTGGTCACCTCGGCGCGCAGCTCGACCCGCTCGGCCTCACCCCGCCGGTCAATCCGCCCGATCTGGACCTGCCGTTCCACAGCCTGTCGCAGGCGGACATGGACAGCGAATTCAGCACCGGCGGTGTCGGTGGCCAGCCGCGGATGAAGCTGAAGGACCTGCTGGCCCGCCTGAAGGCGACCTACGCCAGCACCATCGGCGCGGAGTTCATGCACATCCAGGAATTCGACCAGCGCCAGTGGATCTACAAGCGCCTGGAAGATGCCGGCGGCAAGATCGCCGGCGACGCGGCCAGCCGCAAGCGCGCGCTGGAGCGGCTCACCGCCGCCGAAGGCCTGGAGCGCTACCTGCACACCAAGTACGTCGGTCAGAAGCGCTTCTCGCTGGAAGGCGGCGATGCGCTGATCCCGATGATGGACGAGATCATTCGCCAGTCCGGCAACGATCAGGTCAAGGACATCGTGATCGGCATGGCCCATCGCGGCCGCCTCAACGTGCTGGTCAATACGCTGGGCAAGAACCCGCGCAAGCTGTTCGACGAGTTCGAAGGCAAGTTCGAGCACGCCCACGACGACCGCGCGCACACCGGCGATGTCAAGTACCACATGGGCTTCTCGGCCGACATCGCCGTTGGCACCGACAAGCAGGTGCATCTGGCGCTGGCGTTCAACCCCTCGCATCTGGAAATCGTCGACCCGGTCGTGGTCGGCAGTGTGCGTTCGCGTCAGGAACGCTTCGGCGATGCCGAGCGCAAGACCGTGCTGCCGATCCTGATCCACGGCGATGCCGCATTCGCCGGCCAGGGCGTGGTGATGGAGCTGTTCCAGATGTCGCAGGCGCGCGGTTTCGCCGTTGGCGGCACCGTGCACATCGTCATCAACAACCAGATCGGCTTCACCACCAGCGCCCGCGACGACGCCCGTTCCACGCTGTACTGCACCGACGTGGCCAAGATGATCGGCGCGCCGGTCTTCCACGTGAACGGCGACGACCCGGACGCGGTGATGTTCGTGTCCAAGCTGGCCTATGAGTTCCGCCAGCAGTTCAAGAAGGACGTGGTCATCGACCTGGTCTGCTACCGCCGCTGGGGCCATAACGAGGCCGACGAACCGGCAGCGACCCAGCCGGTGATGTACCAGACCATCCGCAAGCACAAGACCACCCGCGAGCTGTACGCCGCCAAGCTGGAAAGCGACGGCGTGCTGAGCGCCGACGAGGCCAAGGCGCTGGTTGACGGTTACCGCAACAAGCTCGATTCGGGCGAATACACCACCGAACTGGCCACGCGCAAGCCGGACGAATTCGCCATCGACTGGTCTAAGTATCTGGTCGGCACCGCGGCCGATCCGGTCGACACCCGCGTCAAGCGCGAGCAGCTGGACCGCCTGGCCAAGCTGATCACCACGATTCCGGAAGGCGTCGAGCTGCACGCACGTGTGGCCAAGATCTACGACGATCGCGTCAAGATGGCCGCCGGTCAGCAGGCCGGCGACTGGGGCTTTGCCGAAAATCTGGCCTACGCAACGCTGCTGGCCGAAGGCCACAAGCTGCGCCTGGTCGGCCAGGACGCCGGTCGCGGCACGTTCTTCCACCGTCACGCGATCCTGCATGACCAGAAGAGCGACAGCTATTACATGCCGCTGCGCCAGTTGGTGGAAAATCCCGAAGACGCCACCGTGATCGACTCGCTGCTCAGCGAAGAAGCGGTGATGGGTTTCGAATACGGCTACTCCACCACCGACCCGAACGCACTGTGCGTGTGGGAAGCGCAGTTCGGCGACTTCGCCAATGGCGCGCAGGTGGTGATCGACCAGTTCATCGCCGCCGGCGAAGCCAAGTGGGGCCGCATCGCGGGCCTGTCGCTGTTCCTGCCGCACGGCTACGAAGGCCAGGGCCCGGAGCACAGCTCCGCGCGTCTGGAGCGCTTCCTGCAGCTGTGCGCGCTGGAGAACATGCTGGTGTGCGTGCCGACTACCCCGGCGCAGTGTTTCCACATGATCCGCCGCCAGATGCGCATGACCACCCGCAAGCCGCTGGTGGTCATGACGCCCAAGTCGCTGCTGCGCCACAAGCTGGCGGTGTCGAGCCTGGAAGAACTGGCCGAGGGCGAGTTCCAGCACCTGATTCCCGATGCCAAGGCCGACGCCGGCAAGGTCAAGCGCGTGGTGCTGTGCTCGGGCAAGGTCTATTACGACCTGCTCGAAGACCAAACCAAGCGTGGCCAGGACGACGTCGCCATCCTGCGCGTGGAGCAGCTGTATCCGTTCCCGCGTGCGCAGCTGGCCGCCGAGCTCAAGGCCTATGCCAACGCCACCGATGTGGTGTGGTGTCAGGAAGAACCGCAGAACCAGGGTGCGTGGTACCAGATTCGCCACCATCTGAACTTCTGCCTGACCGGCGCTCAGAGCCTGCATTACGCCGGCCGTGCCCGCTCGCCCTCGCCTGCCGCCGGCCACATGGCCGACCACATCGTCGAACAGCAGAAGCTGGTCGCCGATGCGCTCCTCAATCCGTTCAACGACCAAGTCGCTGAATAACTCCTCTTCCCCAAAGAACGCACACACTAGGACGCTCCCCGAATGGCCACCGAAGTCAAAGTTCCGGTACTGCCCGAATCCGTTTCCGACGCCACCATCGCCAGCTGGCACAAGAAGGCCGGCGAAGCGGTCAAGCGCGACGAGAATCTGGTCGACCTGGAAACCGACAAGGTCGTGTTGGAAGTTCCTTCGCCCGTCGACGGCGTGCTGAAGGAAATCAAGTTCGAAGCCGGCAGCACGGTCACCAGCAACCAGATCCTGGCGATCATCGAAGAAGGCGCGGTGGCTGCGGCCGCACCGGCCGACGAGAAGAAGGCTGAGGCACCGGCACCTGCCGCTGCTGCGCCGGCCGCCGCTCCGGCAGCTGCCGCCGCACCTGCGCCTGCTTCCAAGTCCTCTGCAGATGCCCTGCCGCCGGGTGCGCGTTTTGCCGCGATCACCCAGGGCGTGGACCCGGCGCAGGTCGACGGCACCGGCCGTCGTGGCGCGGTGACCAAGGAAGACATCGTCAACTTCGCCAAGGCCGGCGGCGTGGGCAAGGCGTCCGGCGCCCGTCCGGAAGAGCGCGTGGCGATGACCCGCGTGCGCAAGACCATCGCCAAGCGTCTGATGGAGTCCAAGAACTCCACCGCGATGCTGACCACCTTCAACGAGGTCAATCTCGCCAAGGTGTCGTCCGCGCGCAAGGAACTGCAGGACGAATTCCAGAAGGCACACGGCATCAAGCTCGGTTTCATGAGCTTCTTCGTCAAGGCCGCCGCCAACGCGCTGCAGCGCTTCCCGCTGGTCAATGCCTCGATCGACGGCGACGACATCATCTATCACGGCTACAGCGACATCTCGATCGCGGTATCGACCGAGAAGGGCTTGGTCACGCCAGTGCTGCGTAACGTCGAGCGCCAGTCGTTCGCTGAAGTCGAACAGGGCATCGCCGACTACGCCGCCAAGGCGCGCGCCGGCAAGCTGGGCCTGGACGACCTGCAGGGCGGCACCTTCACCATCACCAACGGCGGCACCTTCGGCTCGCTGCTGTCCACCCCGATCATCAACCCGCCGCAGAGTGCCATCCTGGGCATGCACGCGATCAAGGAACGTCCGATCGCCGAGAACGGCCAGGTCGTGATCGCGCCGATGATGTATCTGGCGCTGTCCTACGACCACCGCATCATCGACGGCAAGGATTCGGTGCAGTTCCTGGTGGACATCAAGAACCAGCTGGAAAACCCGGGCCGGATGTTGTTCGGTCTGTAAGAGCCGGGAATCGGGAATGGAGAGTCGGGAATGGGACAAGCGCCCATCGACCACTCCATTCCCGCCTGGACCTGGATGGGGCGCGACAGGCGCGTGCGCTGTTGCGATTCCCCATTCCCTATTCCCCATTCCCGTGAGCAAATGAAATGAGCGAACAATTCGACGTCGTCGTCATCGGTGCCGGTCCGGCCGGTTATCACGCCGCCATCCGCGCGGCCCAGCTGGGCATGAAGGTCGCCTGCATCGACGCGGCACTCGGCAAGGACGGCAAGCCCGCCCTGGGCGGGACTTGCCTGCGCGTGGGCTGCATTCCTTCCAAGGCGCTGCTGGATTCCTCGCGCCAGTTCTGGAACATGGGCCATCTGTTCGGCGACCACGGCATCAGCTTCAACGATGCCAAGATGGACGTGCCCACCATGATCGGCCGCAAGGACAAGATCGTGAAACAGTTCACCGGCGGCATCGCGATGCTGTTCAAGGCGAACAAGATCACCCCGTACTACGGCTTCGGCCAGTTGCTGCCGGGCAACATCGTCAAGGTCGCCCAGCACGAAGGCGGCGAGATCGAGCTCAAGGGCACCAATGTGATCCTGGCGCCGGGCTCGGAGTCGATCGAGCTGCCGTTCGCCAAGTTCGAAGGCGACACCATCGTCGACAACGTCGGCGGCCTGGACTTCACCGCCGTGCCCAAGCGCATGGCCGTGATCGGCGCCGGCGTGATCGGCCTGGAACTGGGAAGCGTGTGGAAGCGTCTGGGCGCCGAGGTCACCATCCTCGAAGCGCTGCCGGACTTCCTGGCGCTGGCCGATGCAGAAGTCGCCAAGACCGCCTTGAAGGAATTCAAGAAGCAGGGCCTGGACATCAAGCTCGGCGCCAAGGTCAGCAAGACCGAGATCACCGGCAGCGGCGATGCCAAGCAGGTGGTGGTCAGCTACACCGACGCCGCCGGCGAGCAGACCCTCACCGTGGACAAGTTGCTAGTGGCCGTGGGCCGCAAGGCTGCGACCAAGAATCTGCTGGCCGACGGTACCGGCGTCAAGCTCAACGAGCGTGGCCAGATCGAAGTGGACGCGCATTGCCACACCGGTGTGGATGGCGTGTGGGCGGTCGGCGACTGCGTGCGCGGCCCGATGCTGGCGCACAAGGGCTTCGAAGAAGGCATTGCGGTGGCCGAACTGATCGCCGGCCTGCCCGGTCATGTCAACTTCGACACCATTCCGTGGGTCATCTACACTGAGCCGGAGATTGCCTGGGTCGGCAAGACCGAGCAACAGTTGAAGGCCGAAGGCGTCGCCTACAAGGCCGGCAGCTTCCCGTTCGCGGCGATCGGCCGTGCGGTGGCCATGGGCGAGCCGGCCGGCTTCGTCAAGGTGATCGCCGATGCCGAAACCGACCGCGTGCTGGGCATGCATCTGGTGGGTGTGGGCGTGTCCGAGCTGGTGCACGAAGGTGTGCTGACGATGGAATTCAACGGCTCGGCCGACGATCTGGCCCGCATCTGCCACGCGCATCCGACGCTGTCCGAAGCGATCCACGATGCCGCAATGGCAGTGAGCAAGCGCGCGATTCATAAGTCTAACTGACCGGGAATCGGGAGTGGGGAATCGCAAGAGCGTTCCCATCATCTCACTCTTCACGCTGACGCCGGACCTAGGTCCGGCGTCATGCGTTCCGGCTTTTGTTTCTGCTTTTACCCATTCCCAATTCCCTACTCCCGATTCTCATCCCATGAAAAGCATCTGCGTCTACTGCGGTTCCAATGCCGGCAACAAACCCGCCTACGCCGAGCGCGCCACTGCGCTGGGTCAGCGCATCGCCGAGCAGGGCTTGCGCCTGGTCTATGGCGGCGGCAACGTCGGCTTGATGGGCACGGTAGCCAATGCGGTGCTGGCGGCGGGCGGCGAAGTCACCGGGGTGATTCCGCAGCAGTTGGCCGATTGGGAAGTGGCGCATCGCGGGCTGACCACGCTGGAAATCGTCGGCTCCATGCATGAGCGCAAGATGCGCATGTTCGAGCTGTCCGATGCCTTTGTCGCCCTGCCCGGCGGCTTCGGCACCATGGAAGAGATCTTCGAGATGCTGACCTGGCGCCAGCTGGGCATCGGCAACAAGCCCTGCGCGTTCCTGGATATCGAAGGTTTTTATGCCCCGTTGATCGGCATGATCGATCGCATGGTGGAAGAGCGCTTCCTGCATCCGGACCAGCGCACCGATCTGTGGTACGGCAACGATCTGGCGCAGATGCTGGAGTGGATGCAGCACTACACGCCGGCGCAGGCATCCAAGTGGATCGACGAGAAGCGCCGCTCCACACTGGTGTAATCGACTGCTGTCATTGACCGGTGTGATCGTGCTGCACGAGGTGCGTCGTGCAACCGCCTGTGCGCGCAAGCTGCCAGCTTGCAACCGTAGTCACACTGGCCTCAGCGTCCGGCATGACCGGCTCGCATAGAATGGCGACGATGCTCGATACCCTCGCCGCTGACGCGCACCACCGCCTGGACATCAAGCACAGTCGCTTTCTGGCCAACGCTGCTGCATTGGAATCGCCCGCGCAGGCGCTGGGGATCGTGCAGCGCGTGTCTGTTGCAGATGTCACCCACAACTGCTGGGCGTACCGGTTTGGGCAGGAGTACCGCTCCAGCGACGACGGCGAGCCCAGCGGCACTGCCGGGCGGCCGATCCTGGCCGCCATCGATGGCCAGGGCTTTGATCGCGTGGTGGTGGTGGTCACGCGTTGGTACGGCGGCATCGAGCTCGGCGCCGGTGGATTGGTGCGCGCCTACGGCGGGACGGCGGCGGAATGCTTGCGTATGGCCTCACGTCGTGCGTTGGTGACGGTGCGCGTATTTGAACTGCACTGCCGGTTCGACGATCTTGGCGTGGTGCACGCCACGAAACTCAACGAGCGTTTCGATACAACTGGTGCCCTGCTGGACATCTGCATATCGGCTGATCAACTTCTCGGCTTGAAAGATCGCCTGCGCAATGCGACAGGCAATCAGGCTCGACTAATAGCGGCTGACACACCTTAGCGAGCAGTCGTCAGGGCGGCGCGGGCGGCGCGCTCAGAACCGGAGTGTACGAGTGGTACATGCCGGATTCCGAGTACCGGCCGCGCCCGCCTAGCGGTGAGCGCAGTCGTTTTGTCAGCCGCTCAAAGTCCCGTGGAAACAGGCTGACATCACAGCCGCCGTGCGGGTTGTGTGCACCTGGCTGCTGCTAGACCACTGCCTCGCTCAGTAAACGGATGGCACCTTGCGCGGTATCTAGCAACACCGTGGCTCCCAGCGGCAATGCAAGATTGGGATCGACGTGGCCACTTGACCAATTGACCATAACCGGAATCTTAAGCGGCAAAAAAAACTCATTGAATAACGCGTTGGCCATACTGGAGGGCGTGGCCGCCGGAGTTTCGCCGGCGATCACAAACCTGCCTAACAACAGCCCTCTGATAGAGCGCAGCTTGCCAGCCAACCGTAATTGCGTGAGAAGACGATCCAGCCGAGGCAGTGCGATCTCGGTGTCTTCGATAAACAGGATGGCATCCGTGGAGTCCATCTCGTAGGGCGTACCGAGGGTACTGCAAAGCAGCGACAGGTTACCTCCCACCAGCCGACCCTGTGCAGTTCCATCGACAAGCGTGGCGGCCGGGTACATCGGAGGGGAACGAATCCAGGCGCCCGATGACAGGCGTCCGGACAGCAGATCAAGGATGAGCGAAGCAGTTGGTGGAAGCTTTTCTGGTACCAGGTCGGAAACCAGCATGGGACCGTGAAATGTCACCATACCAGCATGTTGCTGTAGCGCGATGTGCAACGCGGTGATATCGCTATAGCCAATGAATGGCTTGGGATTGGCGCCTATCAGCGCGTAGTCGAGCTTATCGAGTAAGCGCGTGGCACCAAAACCACCACGCAGACACCAGACTGCCTTTATTTCGTTGGAGAGAAAGGCATAGTGGATATCATCTACACGCGCACTGTCGGTTCCAGCCAGATAATCGAACGGAGGCGCCAGCTTCTCCATTGCCGAAGGCATGATCTCCACGGAAAACCCGTGTACCCGAAGCCACTCGGCTGCCTTTTCCACATCGCTTGAGGGGGAAGACGGTGCAACGATGGCGACCTTGTCACCGGCTTTGAGCGCAGGTACAGGACGATGCGGGCCTTGTGCAGCATGGGCCTGTACTCCCCGCGCGCCTTCGCGCGCAAGTGCAGGAAGTCCGAGCGACGCCAGCATCAGCGCCGCGCCGCCACTGGCGGCCCCAAAAAATTCTCGCCTGGACGTGTTCATCTGCAGTATTTCCATTTCTTTCTAGTTATCTAGTTATAACTTGGCGGGTGCTACCTTTAAAGGCCAATACCGAAGTTGCAGTGCTTTTAGAGAACCGATGCCTTTGAGGCAGGGAACTCTTCTCATTGCCCGCGCTGCATCACACATCCTGATGCAACCGTGTACTGGTTCTTTACACTTGGCCTGTAAACACAGCTAGGCTCCGCACACGCTTGAAAACCCGCCTGTGCGACGCCACTCGCAACCGTGTCCACCTCTCAACACCGGAAGCCGCATGAATCAGCCAGCCGCCGCCAGGCCCAACCCATTGCGGAAGCTCGGCAGCCTGCGCACCTTGTGGCCGTTCGTACAACGCCAGCGCGGGTTGTTCGCCGCCTGGTTGATCGCGCTGGCAGTGTCTTCGGCCGCCACGCTGAGCCTGCCGGCAGCGGTCAAGCAGATGATCGACCACGGTTTCTCCGGCGGTTCGCAGATCAATCAGGCCTTCGCGCTGTTGTTTGCGGTGGCGGTGGTGCTGGCACTGGCAACGGCCGCGCGCTTTTACTTCGTCGCGTTGCTGGGCGAAAAAGTCGTCGCCGATCTGCGTGGCCGGTTGTATGCGCATCTGATCGGGCTGGACGCCGGCTTTCATGATCGCAGCCGCAGCGGCGAGCTGGTCTCGCGCCTGTCGGCCGACAGCGAGCTGCTGCGTGGGGTGATCGGCACCACCATGTCGGTGGCCTTGCGCAGCTCGGTGACAGTGATCGGCAGCATGGTGATGCTGTTCGTCACCAGCCCGCGGCTGGCCGGGTTCACACTGATCGGCATCCCGCTGGCGGTGCTGCCGATCGTGCTGGGCGCACGCCGCCTGCAGAAGATCTCGCGCGCGAGCCAGGACCGTGTGGCCGACGCCAACACGCTGGCCGCCGAAACGCTGGGCGCCGTGCGCACCGTGCAGGCGCATGCGCGTGAAGGCTACGAAAGCCACCGTTTCAGCCAGGCCTTGTTGGCGGCGATCGAAACCGCGCGGCTGCGCATCCGCACCCAGGCCACTGTGACTGCGGTGGCAATCATGCTGATCTTCGGGGCGATCGTCGGGGTGCTGTGGCTGGGTGCGCACGATGTGATCGGCGAGCGCATGACGCCCGGCACGCTGGGGCAATTCGTGTTGTACGCGTTGATCGGCGGTGGTTCGGTCGGCGCATTGGCCGAGGTCTGGAACGAGTTGCAGCGCGCGGCCGGCGGCATGGGCCGCGTTGGCGAATTGCTCGACGAACAACCGGCCATCGTCGCACCGGCCACGCCGCAGCCATTGCCGCAGCCGCTGCGCGGTGCGATCCATTTCGATCAGGTGGTGTTTCATTATCCGCAGCGCCCCGATGCGCCTGCCCTGGATCACTTCGATCTGCATGTCCTTCCGGGCGAAACCGTGGCGCTGGTCGGGCCCTCCGGCGCCGGCAAGAGCACGGTGCTGTCGATGTTGCTGCGCTTCCACGACCCTGTCAGCGGCAAGCTGCGCATCGACGATGTGGATCTGCGCGACACCGACCCGGTGCTGCTGCGCGAACGCATTGCCTTGGTGCCGCAGCAACCCACGCTGTTTGCCGCCAGCGCCGCCGACAACATCCGCTATGGGCGCCTGGAAGCGAGCGATGCGCAAGTGGAGGCCGCTGCCGTTGCCGCCGAAGCTGATGTCTTCATCCGCGCCCTGCCCCAGGGCTATGCCAGCGAACTCGGGGAACGCGGCGCACGCCTGTCCGGCGGCCAGCAGCAGCGTGTGGCGATCGCGCGTGCATTGCTCAAGGACGCGCCGATCCTGCTGCTGGACGAGGCCACCAGCGCGCTGGACGCGCAAAGCGAGCGTGCCGTGCAGCAGGCGCTGGACCGGCTGATGGAAGGCCGCACCACGCTGGTCATCGCCCATCGCCTGGCCACCGTACTCAAGGCCGACCGCATCGTGGTGATGGATGCCGGCCGCATCGTCGCACAGGGCACGCATGCGCAATTGATTGCCGAAGGCGGCCTGTATGCAGAGCTGGCGCGGCTGCAGTTCATCGATCAGTGACGCCCTGGATGCGCTGTTGCCTGAGTGACATGGCGGCACGTTTCGCTCACCGGCGCCTTGCCGGTGGTGCGCTCCGAGCATTCCCGAAGTAACGCTGTGACGGTAACGAAGTGACGCATGCCCCGCCCTAGAACCACCATTCGCCAGCTCAGTTATTTCGTCGCGCTCGCCGACACCGGAAGCTTCACCCGCGCCGCCGAGCAGATGGGCGTGTCGCAACCCTCGCTGTCGCAGCAGATTCGCGCCTTCGAAACCATCATCGGTGCAGCGCTGTTCGAACGCGGCGTGCCGGCGATCCTGACGCCGCTGGGACGCGATCTGCTCGACCGCGCACGCAGCATCCTGCTCGACATCACCGACCTGGAAGAAGTACGTGCCACCTCGGCCGACACGCTGATCGGCACCATCCGGCTCGGCGTGTCGCCCACGCTCGGCGCGTACCTGATGCCGAGCCTGGTCGCGCGCCTGCACCGCGAGCACCCGGCGCTGCGCGTGCATGTGCGCGAAGGCTTGCCGACGGTGCTGGCCGCAGGCCTGGCCAGCGGTCTGCATGACGTGATCCTTGCGCAATTGCCGGTCGCCGGGCGCGGCCTGCATAGCGAGCGGCTGTTTCGCGAACCGCTGCACGTGACCATGGCCGCCGATCACCCGTTGCGTGCCAAAACCTTCATCACACCGGCCGATCTGCGCGGCGCCAACCTGCTGACCCTGATGCCGGAATACCGGCTGGCCGAACAGATTGCCGCGATCGCCATGGACGTCGGCGCCACTGTCCTGCGCGATTACGAAGGCACGAGCCTGGATGCGATCCGCCAGATGGCCGGGATGGGCATGGGTCTTGCACTATTGCCAGACCTGTATGTGCGCCAGGAAATCCGCGAAGGCGACGACGTCGTCGTTCGGCCGATCAAAGGCGGACGCTACTATAGGGAGATCGGGCTGTTGTGGCGGCAAGGCGCAGGGCGCGCGCCGGCCTTCGGGTTGATCGCCGATCTCCTGCGTGCGGTGGCCGCATAGGAAAATCCTATGCGTCGAATAAGCGCTGCGGCCTTGTTCGTTACCTGCAACTCGTCAATGCTTCATTGAACTCATCAACGGAAATCGAATGGCGGGCAAGCAGATCGGATGGCGGGAAGCGGGAGCCTGGCTGGCGGAGATCGTCGGGCCGGACATGCCGTATGTGCGTCTGGCCATGGTGTATGGCGTGGCGATCAGCCTGCTGTCGCTGGCCACGCCGATCTCGGTGCAGTTGCTGATCAACAGCGTGGCCAACACCGCGCTGCCCGCGCCGCTGTGGACGCTGTCGAGCCTGCTGCTGGGGCTGCTGCTGCTGGTGGCCGGCCTGAGCGCGATGCGGGTGTGGGTCATGGCGCTGTTCGAGCGCCGCCTGTTTGCGCGCGTGGTCTCGGAGATCACGGTGCGCGCGGTACATGCGCAAAATCCGTTCTTCGCCGATCAGAACCGCGGCGACATGTTCAATCGCTACTTCGATCTGGTGGTGGTGCAAAAAGCCGTGCCGAGCCTGGCGATCGGCGCCTTCACCATCGTGCTGCAATCGGCGGTCGGGCTGATACTTACCAGCTTCTATCACCCGTTTTTTCTCGGTTTCAACGCGTTGTTGCTGCTGGTCATCTTCGGCATCTGGATGATCTGGTCGCGCGGTTCGATCCGCACTGCGGTCGATCTGAGCCATGCCAAGCACGAGGCCGCACGCTGGCTGGAAAGTGTCGGCGGCTCCAACGGCTTCTATAAATCCAGCCGCCATCTCAATTTCGCGATGGACCGCTCCGAAGCCGTCACTGCAGCTTATGTCGACCGGCACCGGCGCCATTTCCGCTACAGCTTCACGCAGACGGTGGCGTTTTTGCTGGTCTACGCGGTGGCCAGCGCAGCCTTGCTGGCGCTGGGCGGCAACCTGATCCTGCGCGGCGAGCTGTCGATCGGCCAGCTGGTCGCCGCCGAACTGATCCTCAGTGCGGTCTTCTACGGCATCTCGCAACTCGGTGGTTATCTGGACGCGTTTTACGACCTGGTGGCGAGCTCGGAAGAGCTGTCGCTGCTGTTTGCGATCCCGCAGGAACGCGCCGTCGTTGCGCGTGGCAAAACGCCTGGCAACAGCGCGGTGCGCCTGGAGGGCGTGGTGATCGACGGCGCACGTTTCGATTTTTCGCTGGCCGCTGGCGAGCAGCTGGTGACGATCGCCGATGGCGGTGCGGAGCGACTGCTGGCGATGATCCTCAAGCGCCACGTGGTGCCCGATCGCGGGCTGGTGATGGTGGGCGGCGCAGACATGGCCACCTTCGACATGTATCTGCTGCGCTCGGAAGTGACGGTGCTCGACCGGCCGACCATTGTCGAGGTCACCATCCGCGAATATCTGGCGCTGGCGTCTGCCGATGTGACTTCGGAGGCGATGCTGGAAGCGATCGATGCGGTTGGGTTACGCAGCCGCATCGCCGCACTCCCGCAAGGTCTCGATACGCGCCTGGCCGCATCGGGCTACCCGTTGTGGATCGGCGAAGTGATGGCGCTGAAGCTGGCCAATGCGCTGCTGGTACGCCCGCGCGTGCTGATGCTGGCGCAGGTGTACGATCTGATTCCCGCCGATCGGCTGACCGATGTATTGCGTCGCCTGAAAGATGCCGGCACCACGGTGCTGCTGTGCACCGGCCGGCCGGAAGACATCACCCTGGATGGCTGGTTCCACCTGCAGCCCGAGCGGCAGCAGCGCTTTGCCACGCGCGCCGAATTGATCGCAGCGACGCAGGAGGCGAACGATGCAGCACGCTCCTGATCGCAACACGCACTTCCCCACCCTGGCGGCGATGCGCCCACCCAGCATCGCCAAGGCGCTGGCGTGGATGCTGCTGATCGGCATTGCCATTGCCAGCGCGATCCTGGCGCTGGCGCCGTGGGTACAGACCGCCAGCGGCAAGGGCCAGGTGGTGGCGCTGGATCCGGGCGACCGCCAGCAACAGGTCACCGCCTTCGTGCCCGGCCGGGTCGAGCGCTGGTATGTGCACGATGGCCAGCATGTGTCGCGCGGCGATCCGATCGCGCGCGTCGGCGATCTGGATCCGGACCTGCTCACCCGCCTGGCCAGCGAACGCGCGCAGGTGCAGGCCGAGATCGCCGCGATCCAGCAATCGCGCGCGGTTGCCAGCATCGACGTGGCACGTAGCAGGCAATTGCTTGCCGAAGGGCTGGCCGGCCGCCGCGACTTCGAGCTGACCCAGATCAAGGTCGCCGAGGCCGACGCCAAGCTGGCCGAATCGCGCGCCAAGCTGACCCGTATCGACATCCAGTTGAACCGCCAGTCCGCACAGCTGGTGCGCGCACCGCGCGACGGCCGCGTGCAGCAGCTCAACGCCGCCAGCGGCAGCGCGATGGTCTCGCCCGGCACGGTGCTGGCGGTGATCGCGCCGGAGCGGGTGGAGCGCGCGGTCGAGCTGTACATCGACGGCCGCGACGTGCCGCTGATCCGCCCCGGCCGCCCGGTGCGGCTGGAGTTCGAAGGCTGGCCGGCGATCCAGTTCAGCGGCTGGCCGTCGGTGGCGCATGGCATGTTCGACGGCCGCGTACGCGCGATCGACCCCAACGCCGCGCCCGATGGCCTGTTCCGCATCCTGGTCGAACCGCAGCCGGGCAAGCCGGCGTGGCCGGCACGCGAGTTCGCCCGCCAGGGCGGCAAGGTGCGCGGCTGGGTGCAGGGCGAAACGGTGAAGGTCGGCTACGAATTGTGGCGCCAGCTCAACAACTTCCCGCTGGAATTCGGCCGGCGCCCGGCAGCGGCGACGCAGGATGAGGGCAAAGCCAAACCGGCAGCGTCCAAGGCCGAAGACGACGAGACCGGCAAAAAATGATCCGCCGTCTTGTCTTCTTGCTGATCGCGCTCGCGCCGGGCGCGGCGGTGGCCCAAACCACTGCGCTGACCCTGGACGAAGTGCTGCAGTCCTCGGCTCGCTCCGCGCCGCAGATTGTCGAATCGCTGGCCAAGGTCCGTCAGGCCGAAGGCAAGGGCATGTCGGCCGATGGCGCGTTCGATACCGTGTTCGATATCGACGGCCGTTCGCGCGAGGCCGGCTATTACGACGGCAGCGCGATCGAAAGCACGGTCAAGCGGCCGTTCGATAACAACGGCGGTTATTACTACGGTGGTTACCGCTCCTCGCGTGGTTCGTTCCCGGTCTACGAAGACAAGTCCTATACCGACCGCGACGGCGAAGTAAAAGTGGGCGCGCTGTATGCGCTGTTGCGCGACCGCGTGGTCGACGAGCGTCGCACCAAACGCAGCGTTGCCAGCGCCGACATCGATGTCGCCCAGTACGAAGCCGAAATGGTGGCCATTGGCGTGCAGCGACGCGCGGTGGATGCTTACCAGAGCTGGGTCGCGGCCGGCCTGAAACTGCGCGCGTATAACGACCTGCTGCAACTGGCCGAGCAACGCCGCAACGCGATTTCGCGGCAGGTGACGCTGGGCGCGCGGCCGACCATCCTGCTGACCGAAAACGACCAGAACCTGGTACGCCGACGTGCGCTGGTGGTGCGTTCGGAGCAGGACTTCGCCAACGCGGCCAATGCCTTGTCGCTGTATCTGCGCGACGACACCGGCATGCCGCTGGTCGTCTCCAGCGAGCGCCTGCCGGCCGATACCTCGGCACTGGAAGGCCTGGCCGGCGCCAGCAAGATCACCGCACCGGTAGAGCGCCCTGATTACCGCGCCGTGTTGACCCGCATCGACCAGGCTACCGCGCGGCTGATGCTGGCGCAGAACGATCTCAAACCCCGCCTGGATGTGAGCCTGGAAGTCAGCAAGGATCTGGGAGAACCCGGCGTCGGCGGCCCGAACCGCTCGCCCACCGATGCCATCATCGGCTTCCGTTTCAGCGTGCCGCTGGAAAACCGTGCCGCCAAGGGCCGCGTTGCCGAAGCGCGCGCCGAGATCGAAGCGCTGGATCAACGCAGCCGTTACCTGCGCGACCAGATCTCGGTGGAAGTCGAGTCGGTGGTCATCTCGCTCAACGCCGCCGAGCGCCTGGCCAAGATCGCCGACGAAGAACGCAGCCTAGCCGACCGTCTCGCCGCGGCCGAGCGGCGCCGCTTCGAGCTGGGGTCGGGCGACTTCTTCCTGGTCAATCAGCGCGAAGAAACCGCCAACGATGCCCGTGTGCGCCTGATCGATGCACAGGCGCGGATTGCCTCGGCCCGCGCTGAGCTGGCAGCGGCCACGGCTGATCGGGATGCGTTGCAGCTGAGTCGTTGAGCCGGCGTCGTTCGAACTTTTCCGCATCGCGCAATGACGCCCGGGTAACACGTGCCTGCGCATGCTCGCCTCCACCGGCCCGGCGCCGGTCGTGCGGTCCCTGGCGGTTCGCACTGCGACCTTGGAATCTTTCGGAGGTGCGTATGTCTTTTCGGCAATTTCCCGCAGTCGGTGCAGATGGCGAGTCTTACGTCATCATCGAATTCCGCGACGAGCTCGAATCCCCCGACGCGCAGCAAGCCCGCACGACCGCGCACACTGCGCCACGTTACGAACTCCCCGATGGCCGCCACCTGCAACGGCAAGGCCAGCGCTTCGTCACCCAGGGTGGCGAGTTGCGGCTTTCGACGTCTTGAGATGGAGCTGGTCATTTTTTGACCACACATGCCGCAGCCGTTGCAGCGCAATGGCTGCGCGCAGTTATCCACATGCTTGTGCAGATTTCATCCACACCCTGTGTGGATGAAATCAAGCGACAATCATCCAGGCGACAATCACTCGCGACGTCGACTCCTCGCCTACGACTGCAGTCAAACCACACATGGTTGCTGCTCTCGTCCCGGCAGCCCGACACCAACATCGACATCGACCAACCGCACGCCGACCCTTCCGTTACCCAACGCGATCGGAACGCTCCAGCACCCGCCCGATCCCGCTGCGGTCGATCTCGCTGGCACCTTGCGTCAACGCAACGCGGTCGCTGTTCGGCTCGAACCCAATCCGGAAATGCAGCTCGCCCACCGGCGTGCGCGAGGAATGGATCGACGACAGATTCACCCCATGCTGCTCGAACACATGCAGCAGCGCGCGCAGCGAGCCGGGTTGATCCTCCGGCAGATACACGCTCAGCGTCAGCGGCTCGGTGAGATCGGCCAACAGGTAACCCACGCGCTCGTAGGTGTAGTTGCCGGCCGCAAGCGACTCGCGTTGCAATGCCTGTGCATTGTCGTGCAGAAATCGACTGCGAAACTGCGCACGCGCCGCGTCGTCGCCTTGTGCGATCAGGGTGCGCAATGCCTGTAGTTGCAGCAGCAGCCGATCGAGCATCTCGCCCACGTATGGGTTACCGAACTGGATGTCTTCGTAGATCGACGGATTGAGCGAAAGAATGCGCGCGATCACCGCGGTATCCAGCTCGAACGAGGCCGAGCGATACGGCATCAACGCGCGCAATTCGCCCAGCAGCGGCGCGTAATCGCGCAAGGTGCCGGCCTGCGCCAGATGGGTGGCATGCACCATCGCCTGCACCAGGGCCATCACGCGGTCGTGGTGCTCGGGCGTGGCGTACACGCACTCGGCCTGCAGCGCGCTGTAGAGCGTCTGCACCCATGCCGACCACCGCTGCAGACGCGCCTCACAGACCACCATCACCCGCCCCTTCAAGGTCGGCGACTTGGGCGGTGCGGTCATCGGATGCAAACCGACGACCTCGGCCTGCGAGGTGAGCATCGCAGCGACCGGTTCCTGCTTGATCGAGGTGACATCCATCCACAACTGCGACGCCGCGCGCGGGCCGGCAAGTTCGACATAGCGCTCGATCAATGCGGCGGTGTGGCGAATGGGCGCAGAAAAAATCAGCACATCGGCACGCTGCGCCAGGGTCGCCTCGTCCATGCCGCCGGCCTCGGCCGGATCGAAGCCGATCACCTCCAGCCGCATGCGCACGCGCAGAAACTGCGTCAGCCAGCGACCGTAAGCGCCGGCGATGCCGACAATGCCGACCACCGGCTGCGCGATCATGCCAAGCGCTCGATGGCAAAGCGCGGGGCACCCGCCAGCGCGGCCGGGGCGGCGGCCAACACATCGAACTCCTCAAAGCCTGCAGCCAGTGTGGCTTCCAGCGCGCTATGCACGCCACTGAGCGCATGCCCCACCGCCTGCTCGAACGGCACATCGCGCAGCAGGAAACCGATCAGCAATGCCATCAACACATCGCCGGTACCGGCTACATCCACCGGCAAATGCGGCGTGGCCCAGCGATACACCGCCGCATTGCTGACCGCCAGCGTCACCAGCTCGCCGGTCGCGCCGGCCACGCTGTGCGCAAGCACCCACTGCGGACCGCGCACCAGCAATGCGCGCGCGGCAACGATGGCATCGTCCTGTTCCAGACTCGGCAAACCGGTCAATCGCCCAAGCTCGAAGGCATTCGGCGTCACCAGCCAGGCATGCGGTAACAGCCGCTCGGCGAACACGCGTTCCAATCCGGGTTCGACATACGGGCCGGTGTGCGTGTCGCCGATCACCGGATCCAGGCAGTAACGCAGCTGCGGCGCCTGCGGCAAGGTCTGCTCCAGCCAGTCGGCAAAGACTTCGCCATTGGCCAGACTGCCGAAATAGCCCGATACCAGAATGCGCGCGCGTTGCGGCAGCAAACGTTCGCTTGCACCCAGCAACAGATCGGCCAGCCAATCGGCGGGCAGAATACGCCCGCGTAAGGTGGCGTAAAACGGCGCATTGCTCAGCAGCGTGGTGGGCACTTCCGCCACCCGCAGCCCGAGCGCACGCAATGGCGGTACCGCCGCGCTGTTGCCGGCATGCCCATAGACCAGTTGCGATTGCACCGAGATCACATCGATCGGCGAAGGACCCTCCGGGCGCTGACGCCGGCCGTGGACCAGATGACTGTCGGGGGCATTGTTCATCGCAGCATTTTACGCCAGCGCCACGGCGCGCCCGCATTCGATCGATGCAACCGCCGCCCGCTCGCCGTTAAGCGCACCGCCGCCAGGCCGGTCTTCGCCAGACCGGTCCGTGCGCTGGCAGCAGCTGATATCGCCTCCGATCTGCGGGGCTCCTGCCGCAGGAACGCAAATGCCGGCCCCCGGGGCCGGCATTCGTCTGGGGAACCTCGCTCAATCGTGCAACCTTCCGGACATTCGGGAGCGTTCGTCGGCTCCCGCAAATCTCGAATCGCCAAGATGGCGCACCACCCCGGCCACACCGCCCTTGCGATTCCCCAATCCCGATTCCCGATTCCCGGCCTCAGGACGTCATCCGATCCCAGAAGCCCTTGACGCCATCGATGAACGTGGCCGACTTGGGCGAGTGCTTGCGTGCATCCTCACCGGTGAAGGTGGACTCGAACTGCTGCAGCAACTCGCGCTGATCGGCAGTCAGATTGACCGGCGTTTCGACCACCACGCGGCAGTACAGATCGCCTTCGGTGCGGCTGCGCACCGAACGCACGCCCTTGCCGCGCAGACGGAACAGCTTGCCGGTCTGGGTCTCGGCCGGAATGCGGATTTCCGCCTCCCCACCCAACGTCGCCACACGCACGGTGTCGCCGAGCGCGGCCTGCGAAATGCGAATCGGCACCTCGCAATGCAGGTCGTCGCCATCGCGCTGGAAGATCGCATGCTCGCGCACGCGCACTTCCACATACAGATCGCCCGGCGGCGTGCCGGCGGGGCCGGCTTCGCCCTCGCCTGCCAGACGGATGCGGTCGCCGGTATCCACACCGGCCGGCACCTTGATCGACAGCACCTTGTCTTCTTCCACACGGCCGGCGCCGTGGCAGACCTTGCACGGATTCTGGATCAGCGTGCCGCGCCCATCGCAATGCGGGCAGCTCTGCTGCATCGCAAAGATGCCGCGCTGGATGCGGACTTGGCCGCGTCCGTGACAGGTCCCGCACACCTCCACCTTGCCGTCTTCCGACCCGCTGCCGTGGCAGGGATCGCATTCGACCAGGGTCGGAATCTCGATGCGTCGCTCGATGCCGGCGACGGCTTCTTCCAGATCCAGTTCCAGCACGTAACCGACGTCGGCGCCACGTCGCGCAGCGCGCGGACCGGCGGCGCCACCGCCGAAAATATTGCCGAAGATATCGCCAAAGATATCTCCCATGTCCGGGCCACCCGGCCCACCGCCACCACCGCCCATGCCGTGCTCGAACGCAGCGTGGCCATGCGCATCGTAGGCGCGGCGCTTGTTGCCGTCCGACAACACTTCATAGGCTTCCTTGCACTCCTTGAACATCGCCTCGGCAGCAGCGTCGCCCGGATTGCGGTCCGGATGGTGCTTCATCGCACAGCGCCGGTACGCCTTCTTCAGCTCCTCGTCGCTGGCGCCACGGGCCACGCCCAGCACTTCGTAGTAATCGCGTTTGCTCATAAGCCGGTATTGGGGATTCGTGATTTGAGATTCGTTGAAACGCAAAAGCGGACAGCATGCGCTGGTCCGCCTTGGCGACGCGACGCGTAAAGGATATCGGGATGAGGATCGGCACGTTTACCGGCTGCCAATCCCCACTCCCGACTCCCAAATCACGGCTTACTTCTTGTCGTCCTTGACCTCGGTGAACTCGGCGTCCACCACGTCATCGGCCGCCTTGGACGCCTGGGCGTTGCCGCTGGCTGCATCGGCGTTGCCGCCCTGCTCTGCCGCGGCGGCTGCCGCGTACAGCGACTGGCCGGCTTCTTCCAGGGTCTTGCTGCGCGCTTCGATCTGCGCCTTGTCGTCGCCCTTCATGGCCTTTTCCAGATCCGACAGCGCCGCTTCGACCTTGCCGATCACATCGCCGCCGACCTTGCTGCCATGCTCGGTGATCGCGGTGCGGGTGGCGTGGATCAGGCCATCGGCCTGATTGCGGGTCTGCACCAGTTCCTGGAACTTCTTGTCTTCTTCGCGGTTGGCTTCCGCGTCGGCGACCATGCGCTGGATCTCTTCGTCCGACAGACCCGAACCGGCCTTGATCTCGACCTTCTGTTCCTTGTTGGTCTTCTTGTCCTTGGCCGACACGTGCAGGATGCCGTTGGCGTCGATGTCGAAGGACACCTCCACCTGCGGCATGCCGCGCGGCGCCGGCTCGATGCCGGACAGGTCGAACTTGGCCAGCGACTTGTTGAAGCGGGCCTGCTCGCGCTCACCCTGCAGCACGTGCACGGTCACGGCCGACTGATTGTCTTCGGCGGTGGAGAAGGTCTGCGAGGCCTTAGTCGGGATGGTGGTGTTCTTTTCGATGATCTTGGTGAACACCCCGCCCATGGTTTCGATACCCAGCGACAGCGGGGTCACGTCCAGCAGCAGCACGTCCTTGACGTCGCCGGCCAGCACGCCGCCCTGGATCGCGGCGCCCACGGCCACGGCTTCGTCCGGGTTGACGTCCTTGCGCGGTTCCTTGCCGAAGAAATCGGCAACCGCCTGCTGCACCTTCGGCATGCGGGTCTGACCGCCGACCAGGATCACTTCGTTGATGTCGCTGGCGCGCAGGCCGGCATCGTTCAACGCGGTGCGGCACGGCTCGATCGACTTCTTGACCAGGTCTTCCACCAGCGCTTCGAGCTTGGCACGGGTCAACTTGATGTTGAGGTGCTTCGGGCCCGAGGCATCGGCGGTGACGTACGGCAGGTTCACTTCGGTCTGCTGGCTGGTCGACAGCTCGATCTTGGCGCGCTCTGCGGCGTCCTTCAGGCGCTGCAGCGCCAACGGATCCTTACGCAGATCGATGCCCTGATCCTTGTTGAATTCGTCGACCAGATATTCGATGACGCGGTTGTCGAAGTCTTCGCCGCCGAGGAAGGTGTCGCCATTGGTGGCCAGCACTTCGAACTGCTTCTCGCCATCGACTTCGGCGATTTCGATGATCGACACGTCGAAGGTGCCGCCGCCCAGGTCGTACACGGCAATCTTGCGGTCGCCGCCGTTCTTGTCAAGGCCATAGGCCAGGGCTGCGGCGGTCGGCTCGTTGATGATGCGTTTGACGTCCAGACCTGCGATGCGGCCGGCGTCCTTGGTGGCCTGACGCTGGCTGTCGTTGAAGTAGGCCGGCACTGTGATCACGGCCTCGGTGACCTTCTCGCCCAGGAAATCCTCAGCGGTCTTCTTCATCTTTTCCAGCACGCGTGCAGAGATTTCCTGCGGCGCCATACGCTTGGCATCGCTGGTCTGCACCCAGGCATCGCCATTGTCGTGGGCGAGAATGCCGTACGGCACGTGCGAGATGTCCTTCTGCACTTCGGCGTCGGTGAACTTGCGGCCGATCAGGCGCTTCACCGCGTAGAACGTGTTCTTCGGGTTGGTGACCGCCTGGCGCTTGGCCGAGGCACCGACCAGCACTTCGCCGTCCTTGGTGTAGGCGACGATCGAAGGCGTGGTGCGATCGCCCTCGGAATTTTCGATGACGCGGGCCTTGCCGCCGTCCATGATCGACACGCACGAGTTCGTGGTGCCGAGGTCAATACCAATGATCTTGCCCATGGATACGCTCCTGATGATTCTGTAGCTGTTTCCGGCGACGCCGGGTCTGGCTGAGATGTGGGGGTGGTGCGCAGGTGTTCAAGCCACCTGTACGAATCTGCGTTCCGCGTCCGCGCCGGCCAGTTCAGCCGGCAGCAGCCTTCAGTCGTGCTTGGCCACGACCACCAGGGCCGGGCGCAGCAGGCGATCGTTGAGCAGATAGCCTTTCTGGAACACCTGCACCACGTGGCCCGGTGCGATGCCCTCGGCCTCGCCCTGGCTGATCGCCTGGTGCTGGTCCGGGTTGAACGGCTGACCGACCGGATCGAGCAGGGTCAGGCCGTTGTCGGCGGCCACCTTGAGCAGTTGCTTGTAGGTCATGTCCAGACCATCGCGCAGCGGGCTGGGCTGGCTGCCAGCCGCGGTCAACCCAGCATCCAGGCTGTCGAACACCGGCAGCAGCTCGCCCAGCAGCTTCTCGTTGGCGAACTTGCGTGCATTGTCGACATCGCGGGCGATGCGCTTGCGCTGATTTTCCAGATCGGCGCGCTCGCGCAGGGCGTCAGCCTTGACCAGCGCGATCTCGCTGCGCAGCGATTCGATCTCGGCCTTGAGCGGATCGGTCTCGGGTGGGTTCTGGGACAGGTCTTCGGAGTCGAATTCGGAGTGGTCTTGGTTCATGTGCACAGTTCCCGGGCCGGCGGAACGCCCGCCCCAACGTCACCCCGTATGTGGGCGCCTGCGCGCGTTTCAAGCAAAACGATCGCCCCGATCGACTCCGGTTATCGCGTTGCGGGCGGTTCCATGGCCGCGCCCAGCACCTGGGCGGCGGTCTGCACCAGCGGAATCAGGCGGTCGTAGGCCATGCGTTTGGGCCCGATCACCCCCAGTACCCCCAGCACCTGACCGTTGGCGGCGTACGGCGCAGTGACCAGCGAGACGTCTTCCAGCGACACCATGCCGGTTTCTTCGCCGATGAAGATGCGCACGCCCGGCGCCTGGATGGTGCGTTCGAGCAATTGCAGGATCTCGCGCTTGCTGGCGAAAGCCTCGAACAGCTCGCGCAGGCGATCCAGGTCCGACAGGTCCTGCACACCCATCAGACGGGTCTGACCAGCCATCACCATGTCGTCGGCCTCGGCCGGCACCAGCGCCTCGCTGGCCAGGTCCACGCTGTGCGCCAACAGCTGTTCCATCTCGTCCTTGGCCACGCGCAGCTCGCGCAGCAGCGAGACGCGGATATCCGATAGCGCGCGCCCGGCAAACTGCGCATTGAGGTAATTGGCCACCCGCTCCAGCTCGGCCGGCTCGTAGGCGCGGCGCGGCTCGATCACCCGGTTCTGCACCTCGTTATCGGCAAACACCAGGATCGCCAGCACCCGCCGCGCATCCAGCGGCACGAAATCGATATGCCGGAAGGCGAACTGCTCGCGCCGCGGCGCGCTGACCACGCCGACGAAGTGGCTCATCGCCGACAGCATCTGCGAGGCGCTGCCCAGCAACGACTGGGTGCCGTTGCCGCTGGCAAGCTCGGCGCGCAGGCGGCGCACTTCTTCCTCGCCCGGCGGCTGCATCTGCACCAGGCTATCGACGAACACGCGGTAGCCGTGCGCGGTGGGAATGCGCCCGGCCGAGGTGTGCGGAGAGCTAAGCAGCCCCACGTCCTCCAGGTCGGCCAGGATATTGCGGATGGTGGCCGGGCTGACATCCAGCCCCGCATGCTGGGCCAGCGTCTTGGAGCCCACCGGCTCGCCATCGCGGATATAACGGGCAATCAGCGTGCGTAGCAGCTGGCGTGCGCGGGGGTCGAGCGTTGGGGACTGTGACGCGCGCATGGGATCATCCGGTGAGACTGGGCATAGATAATCTCTGGCCCCGTGATTGGCAAGGGTCTCATTCCCTCGCCGCCCCTCCCACCCTAAGCTTGCCCAAAGCGTCCACACTCGATCCCATGCTCAGACACCTCTCCATCAAGGATTTCGCCGTCGTCCGCGCCACCGAACTGGAATTCGGGCCGGGCATGACCGTGGTCTCCGGCGAAACCGGCGCCGGCAAGTCGCTGATGGTGGACGCGCTGGGCTTTCTGTCCGGCCTGCGCGCCGACAGCGGGGTGGTCCGCCACGGCGCCGACCGCGCCGAGCTGTCGGCCGAATTCCAGCTGCCAAGCGAGCACCCCGGCCTGACCTGGCTGGCCGACAACGAGCTGGACGACGACGCGCAATGCCAACTGCGCCGCATCATCCGCGCCGATGGCGGCTCGCGCGCCTGGATCAATGGCCGCCCGGTCACCTCTTCGCAATTGTCCGAGCTGGCGTCACGGCTGGTGGAAATCCACGGCCAGCACGAGCACCAGGCCTTGATGGCCCGCCATAGCCAGCTCACCCTGCTCGACGCCTACGCGCGCAACAGCGCGCAGCGCGAACAGGTGCGCCAGGCCAGCCGACAGTGGCAGGCGCTGCTGGACGAGCGCGATGCGCTCTCGGCGCAGGGCGATGTCTCCGACCGTATCGGCTTCCTCGAACACCAGTTGGGCGAACTCGAACGCGAAGACCTGGACCCGGCCGCAATTGCCGCGCTGGACGTCAATCATCGTCGTCAGGCGCATGCCACCGCGCTGATCGACGCCTGTGAAAGCGTCCTCCAGCAGCTCAACGGCGACGATGGCGCATCGGCGCTGGGCCTGCTGCAGGGCAGCCGCCACGACCTGGCCCGCGTCGCCGAACACGAGCCGCGCCTGGGCGAAGTGGACGCACTGCTGGACAGTGCCGCAATCCAGATCGAAGAAGCGCTGGCCCTGCTCGACCGCGTCCGCGACGACCTGGATGCCGACCCGGCCCAGTTCGAGGCGATGGAACGCCGGCTCGGCCGCCTGCACGATCTGGCGCGCAAGCATCGCGTCACCCCGGACGAACTGGCTGCGCACCGCGATCGCATGAGCCAGGAAGTGGAAAGCCTGCGCGGCGCAGACGAACGCCTGCAGCAGCTGGACAAGCACATCGCCGCCGCAACCGACGTCTGGCGCAACGCCGCCGCCGCCCTCAGCGCTAGCCGCACCAGCGCGGCAGACTCCTTGTCGGCCGCAACCACCACGCTGATCGGCGAGCTGGGCATGGGCGGTGGGCAGTTCCTGATCCAGCTGCAGCCGCAGGACACATTGCGCCCGGATCCCAACGGCGCCGAGCGGGTGGAATTCCTGGTCGCCGCCAATGCCGGGCAGCCACCGCGCGCATTGCGCAAGGTCGCCTCCGGCGGCGAGCTGTCGCGGATTTCGCTGGCCATCGAGGTCGCCGCACTCGGGCTGGACAGCGTGCCGACCATGGTCTTCGACGAGGTCGATTCCGGCATCGGCGGCGCGGTGGCCGATATCGTCGGGCAGAAGCTGCGCGCCCTGGGCGAAGAGCGCCAGGTGCTGTGCGTCACCCATTTGCCGCAGGTCGCAGCCAAGGGGCACGCGCATTACCGGGTCAGCAAGGCGCCGGTGGACGGCATGACCCAGAGCGCGGTCGAACTGCTCGGCCCGCAGGCCCGCCAGGAAGAACTGGCGCGCATGCTGGGCGGGGTGGAAGTGAGCAAAGAGGCTCGCGCGGCCGCACGCAAGCTGCTGCAGAGCGCGTAATCGGCTCGATTGCCGGGCGACACGCTCGGCGTTGTCGAGGCGGCTAGCGTCTGCAAACGTACAAGGCGGCCGAAGCCGCCTTGTCGTTGCCGCCGTGCTGCACGCCGCGTTTAGCGCACGCGCTTCTTGCGCACGTACAGCACCAGCGAGTGCTCTTCCAGCTCGTAGCCATGCTGGGCGGCGATCTGACGCTGCAAGGCCTCGATCTCTTCGCTTTCGAACTCGATCACATGGCCGGTATCCACGTCCACCATATGGTCGTGATGGCCGCCGCGATCCAGCTCATAGACGGCCTGGCCGCCTTCGAAATTGTGCTTCAGCACCAGGCCGGCAGCCTCGAACTGGGTCAGCACCCGATACACCGTGGCCAGACCGATTTCGTCGCCGTGGTCGAGTAGCTGGCGGTAGATGTCTTCTGCGCTGAGGTGATGGTGATTGCTCTTTTGTTCGAGCAATTCCAGTATCCGCATACGCGGATGGGTCACCTTGAGCCCGACTTTGCGCAGGTCGTGGGTTTCCATACGTTCTCCGTTCATTGGCGATTTAGCGCCAGCTGCCTTCAAACGGGTCGCGGCGACCGGGGGAGTGTATCATCGGCGTGATTTCCTCAGCACTTAATCCCCGATGCGCAATCTCCTGCTGGTCGCCGCCGTTGCTCTTTCCACCGCTGGCTGCGGCATCATCTACAAGCAGCCGATCTACCAGGGCAATCTGATCAAACAGAATGCCGTGGAGCAACTCCAGGTCGGCCAGAGCAAGCAGCAGGTCAGCGCGTTGCTGGGCACCCCCTCGATCCCGGACCCATTCCACTCGCAGCGCTGGGACTACACGTCTACCCAACGCGTGGACCGTCTGGCGCGCACAGAGATCAAGAACTTCACCGTATTTTTCGAAAACGAGCAGGTCGTGCGCTGGGAAGGCGATTATTTCCCGTCCCAGGACGAGCAGCTGGCCAAGTCGGCGCCTAAGCAGTTCGGCCGCAATCTGGCCCGCGACAAGAAGAAGCAGCGCGGCCGTTGATGCGGCTGCTCGGCGATTTTGCGATCGTCCGAGTGTTGGCAGGACCAGAGAACGCATCCCTTTAAACGGATGCGTTTTTTAGTTTTGGCTGGTCGGAAACCGGCTCCGGGCGGTAGTTCCGGCCAAGCGATGACCGCGATGGAGGAGGACGTATTGGATCAAGGACTGCAACGCGAGCCCTGACACCGATACAGCGCGTTTTCTGTCGGGTGCGTCGTGTCCACAGGCGCTTGTCCGAACCAACGGCTACGTTCGGCTTTGCAGGAAAGTTACCGGAAGAGTTCGCTGTGCCGCACCATGCACGTGCGTCGCAGCGCTGGCAAACGACTAGGCGTTGGGACCGGCTTTTTTGCTGGGTCCGGCACGGCGGCGACGCGCCTCTTTCGGATCCAGCAGCAGCGGCCTGAGCAATTCGACCCGGTCGCCATCGCGCAGCGCCTGATCCGGTCGCGCAATTACCCCATGAATCGCCTGTGCTGCGATCGGCTGATCCACCGCCAGACCAGAGGCGGCAATCGCCTCGGCTACCTTGGCGCCGTCAGCCAGATCCAGTTGCATCGAGCTGTAGCGATCCGGCCATGCCAGCACCACTTCGACCTGCATGGCTTACACGTCGCCACGATCGGCGACCCGCACGAAATCGTTGACCATGCGATCGGCCAGCCCCTGAAAGCCCAGCGCCAGCGCCGGACCCAGCAGCCGCGAGCTGGTCTCCACTTCCATCGTCAAACTGACCTTGCAGGCGTTTTCGCCGAGCGACTGAAATTCCCACAGCCCTTCCAGACGCTTGAACGGGCCGTCGCGCAGATGCATGACGATGCGTTCCGGACGCTCAAGCAGATTTTCGGTGGTGAACCAGGTGCGGAACGACCCCAGCCCCAGATCCAGGCGCGCCACGATATGCGCCTGGTCCTGTTCAAGCACCTGCGCAGCATCGCACCAGCCGAAACGGCGCGGATAGGCGGCAACATCATTGACCAGATCGAACATGCGGGTGGCGCTGTGTTCGACCAGGGCGCTGCGACGGATGGTAGGCATTCGCTAACTTGTGAAAGACAGAAGATCGTTTGATGACGCCGAATCGGCGACAATGGCGGCATGAGCAAGAAACCAGCCAAGGATAAAGCAAACGGCGCGACGGCCACGAAAACCATCGCGTTGAACAAGCGTGCGCGCCACGAGTACCACCTGGAAGAGCGCTACGAAGCCGGCCTGGCGCTGCAGGGTTGGGAAGTCAAGGCGATCCGCGCCGGCCGCGCCAACATCATCGACGGCTACGCCTACGTGCGTTCAGGCGAGATCTTCCTGATCGGCGCGCAGATCACACCGCTGATCCAGGCCTCCAGTCACACCGTGCCGGTGGAACGCCGCGACCGCAAGCTGCTGCTGCATCGTCGGGAAATCGACAAGGTGCTGAGCAGCGTCGAACGCGACGGCTACACCCTGGTGCCCACTGCGCTGTACTGGAGCAACAACAAGGTCAAGCTGGAAATCGCACTGGCCAAGGGCAAGCAGAACCACGACAAGCGCGACGCCGCCAAGGACCGCGACTGGCAGCGCGACAAGCAGCGTGTGATGCGGCGGCATAACCGCGATGCGTGAGTGGCGGGGATTGGGGATTCGGCATTAGGGATTCGTAACGGCGAAGCCGCCCGTGGCCGACGTCTGCCTGTTGCTCGGTCACGGCACTGGCGATAGAAAACACGGCGGGTAAAGCCGGCGCTTTTGCGAATCCCCAATCCCCACTCCCGAATCACGTCTTCCCAAGCATCCGCATCAGATTCGGCACCCCCCTGCCCTGCACATAGCGATCGCGTTGCAGGTCGGTGCTGGTGTCCAGCATCAGCTGTTTGACCCGATCCGGGAAGCCGATGAACTCGCGACGGGCGGAAAGGAATCCGGCCAGCACCCCGGAGACGTGCGGTGCGGCCATGCTGGTGCCGCTCATCTCCACCATCAGGCTGGCCGCATCGTTCGGGTCGAAGTCGTAATAGGCCGACAGGATCTTTTCGCCTGGTGCGACCACATCGGGCTTGCCGCGACCATCGGCGGTCGGCCCGCGCGAGGAAAAATACGACACGCCGTAATTGTGCGGGCTGCTCTTGTGCACCGAGCCGACCACGATGGCGTCTTCCAGATTCCCCGGGTCGCTGATCGACAGATCCATGTTGGCCGGATACGCATCGCCATCGTTACGCATCAGCCAGGCCATACCCTCGTTGCCGGCGGCGACGACAACCAGTACGCCTTGCCGCCATAGCCGGCGCAACTCGTTGCACAAGGGCGTAAAACCACAGCCGTAACTCTCCGGGTCGAAGTAGCCGCCCAGGCTCAGATTGACCCCGTGGATGACCAACTCGCCTGCGCGCTCGTTGATCGCAGCCACGTGCTGTACCGCCTTGATCATCCACGAATCGCGGCCATTTCCCGCATCGTCCAACACCTTGAATCCATACAACTGCGTGTCCGGCGCCATGCCGGCGAACTCCTGTGGTTTACCGGGATTGCCCTCCACGTCCGCGATCACCGCGCTAGATTGGCCGGCGATGATGCCGGCGATATGGGTGCCGTGCCCATGCCGATCGAGTCTGGCGAACGCATCGCCATCTGCGCGCGTCAATCGTTTAGGCGCGCCACGCCGCGTGCAATCCCATTGCGCCACCACACTGTCACGCTCGCCCTTCACGAAGAAATGCGGATGACTGGCCGCGATGCCGGTATCCAGCACCGCCCAGCCGATCTGCTGACCGCGCGCGCGATACGCGGTGCGCGCAGCATCGGCATGCAAGACGTTGCCGGAGACGTTGATCAGCGCGCGCTTGCCGGCATCGCGCCACACGCGCCGGAATCCGAGTGCACGGTAGCGATCCTGCAGCGATTCGATCTCGAACCGCGTCAACCGCGCCGAGACGAAACGCTGCAAGCCGTCTTCCAGTTCGATCGCCTCATCCAATGCGTCGCCGCTCAAGCCAGTGCTGCGTGCAGCGGTCTGGCGCAGCTGCGCCAGCAGCAGCGCACGCGTAGCAGCCGGGTCGTTGCCGAGCAGGCGACGATCCAGTTCGATCAGCACTTCGTGCCGATGCTCGGACCCATGCGCTTCCAGCTGCTCGCTGAGATCCTTGATCAACACCGCATTGGACACCGGCTGATCGAAGCCCACGCCGACGGCCTCACGCACCGCCGCACGCACCTGCGGAATCGACAGATAGCCCGAGCCCGAATGCGGGTTGTGCTGCCAATCCGGATTCAAGCGCGCGTCCGAGAGGTTTTCGAAACGTCCCTTGGCATTGGCGATGTCGCCGGTGAGATCCGGATCCAGCGCGATCGGGTCGCGTGTCTCGGCCACGTTGATCCAGCGCCGCACGCACTCGGGAAACGGCAGCTTGCGCGTGCCGGTCCAGCGTTTGAACATGCTGCGCACTTGCGGCAAGCCCAGCGGCGAGCCCAGGGTCAGGAACAAGCTGACCTCGCACTCGGCGGCTTGCAGCTGGCGCAGCACATCGAAGGCGATCATCGAGCCCTGGCTGTGCGCGACCACCACGAACGGCCCGCCGCCCGAACGCAGGCGCTGCGCGAGGCTTTCGCGCATCAACGCCGCACGCCCGGGCACGAAGAACAGATCGTGTACGTCCTGCAGCAGCGCGGCAGAGATCAAGCGCAGCAGCACGCGGTTGATCGCATCGATCGGGCCTTTTGCCTGCACGTCGCCAACGGCAGGCGTGGCGGACGCCGTGTCCAGCTCGTCCAGCAATCGATGCAGATCGCTGCGTTCCTGCTCGCTCTGCGCCAATGCATCGGCCAGCAGATGCAGATCCTGCTCGCCCGGGACCAACCCAAGCGTACTCAAGGCGCGCTGCACACTCTGATTGAGCGCAGGGCCGACATCGCGCGCATCGCAACTGCCGGGCTCGGCGACCGGATACCGCTCGCGATTGACCCAGTACGCCAGGCGCGTGCGCTCGCCCATCGGCCGCCCGAACAAGGCCTTGTCCCATTGGCAGCGCAACACCTCGGCCGGCGGCTTGTTGCCGATGCCATGGATGTAGATCACCGTGCGCGCCTTGTCCTGCACGCGGCTCTTCGCCGTGGTCTGCGGCTGCGCGCTGCGCGCTGCCCGTTTGCGCGCGGGTTGATCGGCAGTGGCCGCTGGTTTGCGGGGCGCTGCACGCGCCGGCCGTGGACGTGGGGGCTTGCTGGTCGCCATCGCTTCGCTCCTTCGTTTACAGATTGTTCCGTTCGGTACGGGACTGAAGCCACTGTAAGCGCTGCGTATCTCACCACTTGTGACAGGGCGCGCCGATCCCTACACTAGGCAGGTCAGCGTTTTGATGCTTTCCCCGGGGGTGCACTGGTTTCGACGGGGGTCGCGAAGTCGCTTGGCGCATGCCGAGGGGGCAGCTTTCCTCGTTAATCCAGCAGCAAACTTTTAGTTGCCAACGATGACAACTACGGTTCGGACTACGCTATCGCCGCTTAACTGGCTTTAGTTTTAGTTCTACAGCCGCCTAAGGCGAACCCCCGAACCTACTTGTGCCCGTGCTCGTAGATGTAGGGTCATTATCACGGAACCGTCGGTAGTGGCTGCCTGTCAGCTACCGGTTAGATAAAGCAGGCTGGTTTCCAGGTGCGCTTTGCCAACCGTGCTGCCTGGAAATGAGATCTAACGGAGGGCTAAGCATGTAGTGCTGGGGATGGAGTGCTTCCGGACGGCGGTTCGATTCCGCCCACCTCCACCATCTGAGCGCGGAAAAAAGCAGTAAGTGCTTGATTTCGCGAAGGTTCGGCCCGGGGTTTGATGTTCAGTTTGAGCCTGCGTTAGGTATCAAACGAGGTATCAAACCCCGTGCCGAAGCCTTATTTTCTGCGCCGCCCTGCTGGGCTCTATGTGCGCTTTTTCGTCCCGACTGACCTTCAAGCCCTCATCGGCTCACGCTACCTTGTCCGTCCCGTTCGCTTGGCCCTGGGTGATGCTGCCCGTCTGGCCGTGGCACGAACGGCTGTGGCACTCTCCGAAGCATTCGATCAGATGCGGCAGGGAGCGGGCATGCGGGACGATTTGCTGAGCCAGGCGCTGGCCGCGTTGCAAGGGAACGAAGCCCGCCCCTACACCATCAAGGTCGGTGGCGTGGAGCTTTCTGCCAACGGCGCTGAGGATCATGCTCGGCTGCTGGACGCACTGAAACACCTCCCTCTTCAGCAACTGGCTTCTGTGAAGAGCGCCGGACCGCTGCTGTCAGAGCGCGCCACCATCCACATCAGTGAGATGCGGCGTGTTGGGCGAAGCGCGAAAAACGTGCTGGATACCGAGCACAGCCTGGGTCTTTTTGTGGCGCTTGTCGGCGACAAGCCGGTCGGGGACTACAAGACCGATGACGTCCGAAAGTTCCTGGATGCGCTTGAGCACTACCCCAGCAACGCCACCAAGAAGGCGGTGTTCGCCGGCCTCACCCCTGTCGAAATCCTGAGCAAGGCGCGGCAAGGTGGTCACGAACTGCTAAGCATGCGCACCAAGGAAAAGCATCGCGATCGCATTGCGTCCTTCTTCAACGCCTTGGCGAACGAAGACCTGATTAGCAAGGCGCCTCACAAAGCCATCCTCAATCGTGCCAAGTCGCTCACCGATGAGCCGAGTCGTGATCCGTTTAGCCAAGCCGAGCTTAAAGCGCTGCTCGAACTGAATGCATTCACGTCCTGGGCGAAGAAGTATCCCCACCGATGGTTTGCCACGCTGTTGGGATTTGCGACCGGTGCTCGGGTCAACGAAGTCGCGCAGCTCTATGTCGAAGACATTGGCAAGGTCGGCGATTTCTGGGGCGTGCATTTCCGAGGAGCAAAGCCGGATCAGCGCTTGAAGAACCCCCACTCCTCCCGCTTTGTGCCCGTGCCCACATCCCTGATCGAGGCTGGGTTCTTGGTCTATGTGGATGAGATCAAGCGCGCAGGCTTTGAGCGACTGTTCCCGCATTTGCCCTACAACGCCGAAAACGGCTATGGCGACGCGCTCGGGGATCAGTTCCGTGCATATGCTATCAAGCAAGGGTTGACCCAACGGCTCAAGAGCTTTCATTGCTTTCGACACACCTTGTCCAATTCGTTGGTCAATGAGCACGGCATCTCGCTTCCGATTTCCCAACAAATCACCGGGCACGAGTTGACGCTTCCGCCAGGCTTGAAGCATTACGTTGATGCGCCCTCTGTTCCCGCTCGCTTTTCGGCCATTGAGCAGTTTGGCCCCCCACTTCCTCTGCCCGCTTACACGCCAGGGCAATTTGATCGCGCGTTCAAGCAGGTTCGCCATATGGAACGACGACGCGAGCAGGCGGCAAAGAAGAGGACGAATAAGGCGCGAACAACAGGGTGGAAGAATTCGATCAAAGAAAGTTGAAAAAATGCCCCAACGCTGGAGCGCTGAGGCATTTGGTGTAGAGAGCTTAGAGCGCTGCACAACAACAACATCAGATTTAGAGATTAGCCGACGTTCTGCGGAGGACCTACGTCAACAACCGGCATTTTGCCGCCACAGCTACCGTAGCAGCCGCCACCGATCAATACACCACCACTACTGCCGCCACCTGATCCGGCACTACCGCCGCCGCCCGAGCTACCACCGGTCGATGTCTGCTGCTGGATCTGCTCTGCCATTTCCTGAGCTTTTTTACCGCAGGGCTTTTCGATGTAGACCATAGCACGACCGGTATACATCAAAATCTTGACGGTATAGGACACATACCCTTTATAAGAGTTGGCCACCCAGTTACTTTCACCCAGCACTCGTGACGCAGAAGTATCAAGCTTCTTCATGAATGCTGCGTTGGCTGGATTTGAATAATCACTAAATTTCGGCAGATCGGCCAAACCAACCTGGATGGGCGGCAGTGGCGGCATCGGCAATTCAGAGCATGCAATCGCAATACCCACTAAGCCACTCAAGGACAAAACAGCAAAACCAACCCTTTTTCCAATCCCCATTTCAACTCACTCCTTGATAAAAACAACAGAAAACTATTGCCCCCCGATGGGACGCTTATCCAAAATCGGCGCGACGCCGTGCTTAGAAATATAAATTTTATTTATTGCCTGATTCAGGCGCAAAGCCTCAGATTCGCCAAGCATTTTCTGCTCGGTCGTAAGGGGCTTTGCGATCATGACTTCTCTGGTTATTCCGGCTCGGGCATCGCCCCGCATTTCCGCCACACGCGACACCGCATAAGCCGCCACAGGATCGCCATTGGCACTCCCCCCCTGATAAGACGCAAGCATATTCAGTGCAAAAAGGTTGCCTTCCGCTCCTGCATCTACAAGACGTTGTTGAGCTTTTGGATCGGTTGGCAGCAGCCTCGCGTCAAGCATTGCTTGTGCCGCGATATCACCTGCCTCGGCAGCTTGCTTGAGAAGCGCCTCTGGAGCGAGCATATAAGCTTCTAGCTGCTTCTCGTTTGGATAGCCATGTCGGTCGAGCCACTTTTGCTCGGCTTTGCTTTCGGCAAATCCTGGATCGTTCTCTAAACTCATTCCATCGCGTGTGCGAGGAATTTCAGGAAACGGGTGTCTAATGCTCGATGCAGACGACTGAGTAGAAGACTGGGCAGATGCAGCCAAACCGGAAGAACCGGACATTTTCTCAGTCGAAGATTTATTTTTTTCCGAGCTTACTCCATGCTGAGGCGCTTCATTTTTTTTAGCCTCCTGCATCCAAACAATGCCACCCACAACAACAGCTAAAACAAGGGCACTTAGCCCAACTGCTTTATTACTCATGACGACCTTAAGAGTATTTCCGTTACAACTGCACGACGTGCAGCCCCCTTTCCTGGGCAAATTCTGCGGCCGCGTTCGCTTGATGTCAATTAGCGCTTCACGAACCTTGCGAAGAAGGGTTGCGAAGAACGAAGTCAAGCTTGAACTGCCTTTTAGCCTCTACAATCCCATTCATCTGATCGCTCACAAGAGCTTGTACGCTTAATAGCGTTCAGGTCACGAATGTTGGAAGGCTGCCTTACCCACTCATTGCCCCGGACAGCGAATGAAAAATAGGCACTCCTGTAATTTGCAGATCAATCGCCACTTTGGCCTGATTAAGAAAGAGCCCCGCATGCGGGGCTCCTGTGTCGCTGGCGTTGAAGCCTCAGTCTCGGCGCCGGGTGCCAATGGCGGGCGGCGTTGTTCCGATCATTTGGCGAGAACCTTTTGTAACAACCCTAGCCTCGGGCTCGCCGTCTCCACATGCCATCAGTCGGTTACGCGGTCAACGGTCAGAAACATCTGAGCCGTCATAGACTTGGCTTCGGTGGCCGAAACTTCAACTCCCAATGCCCTGCCTCACCCTCGGCCTGCGGTGGATGTGCATCCTCTCCAGATGCCTCAGGCGTCAGCACCTCAATCGGCTGCGGAGAGAAGTTCTTCTCCAAGGCCTCAGCCGCCTCCACCATCGCTTTTCGAGCCCGCTTGATCCGCCCCTGCTGGATCGCTTGGATGCGCGGGGAGACATGCCTCTTCGTTCGCGCCAAGCGCCGCTGTGCTCTGGCCACCACTTTCGTATCTGGATCGTTTTCTTGCTCATGGAGCTTGGCTTGCGCATCCAGCACGGCCACACGCGCTTTGTAGGGTCGCACCAGCGTATGGGCATAATTGCTGATTGAGCGAGCAAGCATCTCTGTGTCTTCGAACAGAAACGGCTTGGTGGCATAGCTGTCGACTCGCCGACAGATCAGCGTCCCATACGCTTGCTGAAATTCCTGCTCAATCTGGATCCCTGGGATCTGCCGCAACACCTCCAAAGACTGCTGCGCGACCTCCCGTTGCGCTTCGAGCCAGTCTTCGATCAGCTGCGCCTCCGCATTGAGCACCTCCGCGTCTTTTCGGCCCGAGGAACGAGCCAGACGCGTCACACGGCTCAGATGTCGGGTCTGACCGCTGTAAGGCGTGTAGAGACCCGGGCGAGGCGCTGGCGCACGCGCCAAGCGCTCTTTGATCTGCCGCACCCGCTCTGCGCCTGACAATCGTGTCTGCCCAACCGCTGTGCGAGCTTCCAATTCAGAAGCCTGTGCGTTGGCCCGATCCCGAAGTGCGGTCGCATGGCTATGAGACGGTGGCACCTTGTGCACGAGACCACCGCTTTTTTTAATGTGCTCAGCGACAAGCTTTGAAAGCGCCAGTGCTGCTTCTCGCCCACCTGCCCCTTTCACTTCTGCTGTGAACTTCGTTTTGCGCATCACCGCCACTTTGGCTTTGCCCAAGTGCTTGCCAGGCCGGCGCGTGAGTTCGCGGGCGCGTTCAAACTCTCCATTACGCGCGGCTTCGTGTGCTTGTGCTCGGAGACTGCGATGATCCACCCGAGCCGGGTAGCCCGCATTTTTCAAGTGCGCATTGATGACCATCGCAATGTCTTTGCGGATTTGCCGCAGCGCTCGTGTGCCGCCGCCTTGTCGCGCATCAAACTCAGCGCAGGCGCGCTCACCCAATCCTCCCGGTCCGACCTGCCGCGCTGACATCAGCAAGTGCACATGGTGGTTGCGTTGATCTCCAAGCTTGCTTGGCGTGTGGACCGCCACCAACACGGCCACTTGGAAGCGCTCGACGAGCAATTGACCCAGCGCCAAGGCAAGCACTCTGCGTTGATGTGGATCGAGTTGATGCGGAAGCGATACTTCGACTTCTCGGCAAACGCGCGCGTTCTTGCGAGTCTCGGCCGCTTCGTTCGCGTTCCAAAAATACTGCGCATCGAAGCACCACGAGGGCGCGCCCTTTGGCGCAAGCATTTGATGGAAATCGACACCGCCTCGGTGGGAATAATTGTGACCAAGCCCCGTGCTTGTATCGAGCAGATCAAACCCTGCTCGGTAAGCCGCTGCTGCGACCGACGAGTCGCCATTGGCTCGGCTGAAAGACTTCATTGTTGCGTGATAAATCGCCATTTGTGTAACTCCTGTTTGTGGAGCACACAAAGAAGCGGCAGAACATCCCCTGTCGAGAGTTAAGCGAACTCGACAACAAAGAGACTTGAATCTCAGGGTTTTGAGGAGGCCGCGTTGCCTAGCGAAGCATAGCAACGAGGTGGCGAAAGCCACCGCACCAACGCACAGCGTTGAAGCACGGTTTCTGCAAAGCAGAAACCATAAGTGCGCTCTTGCTTGCTGTTTGAAATAAGGTTCTCGCACCAAGCAATGCTAATGTCGCAAGCCCGCCGCCGATATAACTATTAAGTTATATTTAAATATTAATGAAAAATGTACGAGCCCAATTCATGAGCACGCCGTTGTCGATTTTCGCCACCCCCAATGACTCGCTTCTCAGCTTTCATATATCTCTTAGGACATAAGTTTGAATCCGCACCATCTGCTTGCGAACCAGAAACCTCTGCGACGAAGGCAATTTTTGCCTCAACCGCCCCCATCACAACCACCGCCTCCATCACCGCCAGACATCGCCTGCTGCTGAGAGTGGGCAGCAAGCGTCATCACGGGGCCTGTTGGGTTCTTGTCGATTTCTTCGCGCTCGCGCTGGAATTGCACCATCTCCTGCGCCCGTTGCTGATCCATTGCCTCCGTCTTCTGCAAGGTCTCATTGATGCCAGGCGATGGCGTATTGAGCGAGGTTTCCGAGTGAAAGCCGGGCGTTTTGCCAAAGACAAAGGCGACATCATCTTGGATGGTCACTTTCCGGAGTTCATCCGCGCGCTCGATCCCTGACTCTTTGACGGCATGCAGCACTTCGGCCGTTTTCTCATCGGAGGTGCCTCTCGGAAGCTGTGCCTGGATGGCGGAGAACAACGCGTAATCCCGATGATTAGAGGGAAAGGCCTGCTGAGCTTTGTCTTGGGATGGCCCGACTTGCTCGACCCGGTCCTCCTCGTTCACAGCTGCGTTTGAACGCCCGCCAGTCCCATCAAAACCAAGCGATGACGCATAGGAGGAGGACGTGCGCTCAGGCAAGACGATCTGTGCCGGCATTTCGCTCTGCGTTGCGGTTGCCGGCGACGGCGCTCGCACCGCCTCTTGCTGCGTTGCCTGCGATGGAACAGCCGATGGCGCATCGTTCTGTGGTGCAACTCCTTGCGCTTGCTGCTCGCTACCCTGCTCCACCGGGTTATTTGCCGAAGCCGGCGCTGTGGGTTTCAATGCTTCCCGACGCGTATGTTGTGCTTGGGACAACGCCGCATCCAGATCTTGCCCGGCAACGCCCGTCGCCGGCAAACCTTGGTCCTGCTGGAACTGCCTCACGGCATGTTCGGTCTCTGGACCGTAGTGCCCGTCTTGCGGCACGGCCTGACCATTGGGACCACGGGCATCCACTTGCTGCAAGCGATACTGCAAGAACTCGACCTCTTGTCCCCGGTCGCCCAGGCGCAACCCTTCCACCTCACCTGATGCCGACGGCGTTGGAACAGTTGCCTGGGTTGGGGTTTCCTCACGAGACGTGAGAGCTGATGAAACCGATCCGACGCTCGGCGCAGATGCGCTTGCCGTGGGTGGGTCTACTGCCTCTGCCTTCGGCTGGACTGCGCCGGCTGCCGAGGGTGCGGCAACCTCAGGTGTTCGGGTTTCTTGGGATTCGCGTTGTGGGACAGACTCGGGCTTCGGTTCGGTAGGCTTGGCAACCGGGCGCACGTCTTCTGGCAGCGGCGCGTTGACGGATGCAGGCATCACGACCGGAGCAGGCGTTGCCATCTCCGCAGCAGCAGCAGGCGCGTCGGGTGTGCGTGCAACGTCTCGATCTCGCTGCACGTCAATGGCTGCCTGAGGCGCTTGGGTTTCATCCACATGCGGGGCGGTAGCTGATGTCGCCGCAAAGCTCGCAACCTGTTGCGCTTCTTGCGTGGAAACGCCTTGCCGATTGGCCTCCCGCAGGACTTGCTCGTAGGCATCGCGTTCTTGAGGCGAACGATGTTCGATCTGGCGTTCGCCAAGCTCAGGCTTAGGCGTCTCCTGCGCTTGCGCATGAGCTTGCACCTGCTCACGTGCGTGTTGGAGGTCTTCGCTACTGGTGACCGCCGCGACGCGGATCACACCATCATTGCCGCGTTGCAGATGGGCAATGGGGCCGTCGAGCTGACGCGCGCCCTGTGCATCGGGATCGAGCGTCAGAGAAGAGTTCGACGCATCCAGACCTGAGTTTGCACGCGTGGTGTTGATGGCCAACTGGATGGCAGCAAGGGACTCGGCATTCGGATTGAGGCCATAACCTGCATAGGTTGTCGCTAGGCTCGATAGGTCTAGCTGATCCTGGGTCGGGCGCTGCCACGCGGGGAGCGCTGCCATCGTTTGTTCGTGCTGTTCCAGATGTGGCTGCATCGCAACGCGGGTGGCCGACAGTTCCGCAGCGATCGGGCCGGTTGCCACCTCGCCGTTATGGCGCCACACACCGTCAGCAAATTGATACTGCTTGCTGTTGGATGCCTGCAAGCTATCCGGATTGAGCGCGGTAGTGACGGCTGACGGCGATTGAATGCCAGTGATCTTGTCCCAGCCATCCAGGCGGTGAGCGACCTGATACCGAGCGGCAAGGCCCGCTGGCCCCTGAACGATATTGCTTTCCACGACCTCAGCTGCTTGCGCGTCCAGTTTCGCAGCACGCGCAGCCGGTGCAACTTCAACCTGGGTGGTATTGCCGCCATTTGGATCAATGTCGGTAACGCGGGTGCGCTGCCACTGACCAGTATCGGCGTCACGCGTCCAGTTCGCCGGCAACAAGCTTGGAAGATCAGTGCTGCTGGCTTCCAAGTTGTATGGGCTACGCGGCGGCGGCATCCGGCTCATCGCCAGTTCGACAGACGTATTGGCGGCTCGGTAGTCCAACTCACGGCGGGTATCGAAGTCTGCCGAAAACGTTGTCTGCTGCGGATGGTCAATTCCATCGGCACGAAGATCAGCGGCCATCGGCTGCACCCATTGCCGCCCGTTGTAGCTCCACTGCCTGCCCAGGGAGTCCACTTGATGCGTGATCTCACGCTCATCCAGGGTCGCCATTATCTTGTCAGACACGACGTAACCAGCAACGCCGCCCACTGCGCCACCAACGGCAACGCCAACTGGGCCACCCACTGCGCCAATCTCCGCTCCTGCCCAAGCACCGGCCCAAGCACTTGCGTTGTTAGCGGCGTAGTTGCGCAACTCGTGCTTTGCACCCAGCAGGTTGTCTTGCGCGAGCAACGTGCTCACCCGCTGACTGGTCCCAATCGCATCGGTCGCCGATGCCAGCAAGCCCGTTACACGAAGCGCTTGGCCTGCGGACAAGCTACCTGCAAGAAGCTCGGGGGTGGCGAAGCCGCGCTGGCCTACTGGAATGCGTAGCGGCCTCGCCGCATCCGCTCCTAAAGCCTGCTCGACTTGCAAAATCCCCTGCTCAGAGAAATTCAAACGGCCATTCGCGTGTGCTTCGGCAATGGCTTGCGAAAGCACAGTTCGTTCGAGAGCTGGATTGCCGCCCTTGGACAGGTTTTCGCTCGATTGAACCATCGACTGCAGCGTTGTGGACACATGCGTTTCGGACTGCGTGATCGATGACCAGGCCAGCTCTGACGGCAGCATTTGCCCAAAGCGGCCAATTTGTGCTTGGTGCACTTGTTCGTAGCTGGCGACGTTGCCAAAAAAGGACTGCACCCTTGGCCGAATGTCGTCTGCTTTCAGGCCCAATGGCGCATTGGTGTAAAGATCACTATTGATCAGCCCCGTTCGCATGGTGTCTTGCAAGCGTTCTACTTTCGCGGCAAGCCTCTGCGCGGCATCGGGATCACCCGCTAGCATCTTCTGACCGTCAGCGCTCCGTTCAAACCGATCGAGCCAAGTTAGTGTGCCAGACTGATACGTGCCAATCGGCCCTCCACTGTGCGGTGGCAAGTGGAGTGCCGATGCAAGATTCTTACTTGCTGGCATAAAGATGCGATTGCGCTGCGCATCCATCTCAAACAGGCCTTCGTCAGCAAGATTTCTTAGCAACGGACTGTTATCGAGTGTTTGCTGCTCGATAACATGATGATCCTGAAACAACGGGCGCGGTCTTGCCATGAAGCCACCTCTACATGGTTTGAGCAGTCTTACTGGTCAGCAGCGTCGGCAAACCAAAGCCCGTCCGAATGACTCTTGGCTCCAATCCCGGCATGCCTGACAGCCTCACGAAGCACGCTATCGCACACAACAAGTATTCCTGAGTAGGGAACCCGGAAAATATGCGCCGACCCAATAACGCCTTTATCAAAGGCCAGCTTGGCGCCACCGGAAAGATCGTAGAACTTGCCATTGACGAAATCATCGCTGATCTCAACCTTCAACTCTGACGCTTCTTCGTCCACTGCATCGAGCACACGCACAACATCACAAAGGTAGTGTATTGGGCCAACTGACCCATCGGGCAGTCGAAATTCACATTCGGCAAACTCAAAACCCTGCGGATCGACCGCCTCAAAGACGTTTTTTAAGCGCTCCGAGACAAGCCAGTAGCCGCTATAGATGCCTTCAAGATCGCGGGGCATCTTTCCTTTTTTGGGATCGTAGCCAAGCCGTGGCGTTTGACGAAGCGGCGGAATTCCGCCATCGACTGGACGCAAGATGCGACGAGGCGGCGTAAGAAGCTCTTTCTCGTTCTCAAATACGACGCCCGAGGTCTTCCAGTTGCTGCGGATGTCCGGCATCAGTGTGTAGAACTCACCTTTCTTTGGACCACTCTGGACAGTCATATTGTCTTCTTCCATCTCTCTATTTAAGTGCAAACGCGTTTGGAGCCAAGCCCCTACCCACCTAGGAGGCAGAAGCAGCTTTCAACTTTCGCACCTCTGTCTTCGGCAATAGACGCTTGGTGAAATACGCGTCTTCGTAATACTTGATCTTCTCGCAGAGCACCGGGCTTGGGATGCCTTCGTAGAGGAAGACTTCCTTGTCAAAGCCCATCGCCTTCAATTCCTGCGGCAGCATCAGGGCACGGCGTTGCTCGGTTTCGGAGTAGGACACACTGCTTTGCTTGCCACTCGTGTGCGACTTGTTCTTCTTGCGCACCGTGGTGTAGCCGAGCATGTCCGAGTAATCGTTGGCGTCTTGCTGCTCGCGCGGGGCATAGACGATTTGCAAGGCATGGTTGGTGATGATGGTGCGTGAGACATCCTTGCCATAGGTCGCATCCAGCTGCGCCATGCTCTGGATGATCGGCAGCAAGCGGATGTTGTAGCCGGCCATGTAGCTCACCGCGCTTGCGATGATGTCGACCCGGCCGATGGACGTGAACTCATCCATCAGCAGCAAACACTGGTGTTTGAGCGCCGGATTGTTCTGCGGCAGCTCTTTGGTGTTGAGGTTGATGAGCTGACTAAACAGCAGGTTGATCAGCAAGCGGCTTTCGGCCAGCTTGTTGGGCTGGATGCCGATATAGATGCTCATCTTCTTCTTGCGCACATCGGTGAGCAAGAAGTCATTGCCGCTGGTGGCCGCATCCAGGATTGGGTTGATGAACTGGTTGAGCGGCTCCTTGAACGTGCCCATGATCGAGGCGAACGTCTCTTCGGCTTGCGAGAGCAAATTGTCGAACGCCATCTTGGCGTCGCGGCCCAGGAAGTCGCGCTGCGAGAGCTTTTTAAGGTAGCCCTTCAAGTCGCTCCCATCCCCAGACGACACGCGATAGAGCATCCCAAGGGTTGGGAACATCCACATTTCTTTTGGATGCTTACGCTTGATCTGATCGTCAAGGCTATCGAACAGATAGAGCGTAAATGCCATGAAGGCGTTGCGCGCCTGGCTTACCCAGAACTTCTGGGCGTCGGAGCCATCCGGGTAGAGCATCGCCGCCACACTCATCAGATCCGACACGCGAAAGGCGGGATCGGGCGAGATATAGCTCAGCGGATTCCAGCGGTGCGTGCGCCCGTCTTCGGCAAACGGGTTGAACAAAAAGACCTCTTGGCCTTGGCTCTTGCGCCAGCCGGAAGTGAGATCGAAGTTTTCTTGCTTGATGTCCAGGACTACCACTGAGCCTTGGTAGTCGAGCAGATTGGGAATGACGATGCCCACACCCTTGCCCGAACGCGTGGGCGCGGCCAGGATCACAAACTGCTGACCGGGCAAGCGCACCAGCTTGCCACCGTGCTTCCCAACCACGATGCCGGTTGGCGACGGTTTGAGCATGTCTTTCTTGGCCAGATCACTGCCCGAGGCAAAGCGCGCATCGCCGTGCAAGGCGGCGGCCTTCGGCTTGAACAGCGGGATCAGCAGTGCGATCCAGGCCAGCAGCGGCACGCCGAAGCCAATGGCGCCAGCCAGCTTGATCTTGGTGGCATAGGGAGCGAACTGCGGGAGTTCGAGCGCTTTGACGTAAGACCAGTAGGTGCCGACGGTGAGGGGACCGGCCACCTTCAAGAGCATCAAGATCAACTGACCGGAGAGGTAGACCCCTGCGGTGAGGGCGATGAGCAAGAGCGCGATGGCGACACTGAGCTTGGTCTTGCCGGTCATGACGCGCTGCCTTCCATCGGTGATCCCTGGCTTGTTTGAAAACGACCGTCCGCTCGCAAGATTACAGGATCACATCGCCCGCTCAGATCGGATGGGCATTGGCATCCGTGTAGGAATTGTCTGATCTGCAAGCATGCCAAGACACCAGCAAGGACCTTCTCACTATGAGCTGGGTGGATCGCTGCGCTTGGCTTTGAGCTGCAATTCGGCCACGACTTTTCGCTGCTCCTCGACGGAGAGCTTGGCGAGCGCTTGGATGGCGTCTGCCACCTCATCGGTCTCGGCGAAGAAAGCAGCCAGTGGCATGCCGAGGGCATCGGCCAGGCGCTTGGCGGTGCGCAAGTCGCACTCGTTGACGCCCTTCTCGTAACGATTGATACGCGTCCTGGCCACCTCAGGTGCCAGTCCAGCGGCAACCCCCAAGGCTTCCTGGGTCAGCTCGGCCTTCTGGCGCGCGTGACGGAGGCGGTTGGCGAAGATGAGACGAGCGTCGTCCAGATCCAAAATGTGACCACAAGCATGCAATGTGATGAATGAGCATGAGGTCTCCGACTTGCCTTGTCTGTTACTTTATCAGCAACATGATTCCGTCCGCCAATCAACGGCGCCCGCCAAGCACCAACACCGGTCGTTCCTGCCGGTGTGCGGAGGCTTGCAGTCATTGAGCATGCCGGCAATCAGGGCATCCAAACCTATCGGCCTGATGGATCCCTAGCGCTCTTCCTTCCTCTTGGAGATACACATGTCAAAGCTTTGTTTGGCCCTGGTTGGCCTGATGTCGGTCTGTTTGGCCAGCTGCTCGGGCGGCGGCCCCGCTGAGACTGAGCGGGAGCACGCTTTTTTGCAGTTCGTCAAAGCGAACAGTAACGAAGAGGCGCGCATCGAAGACTTCGAGAGCAACCAGTGCACGAAGGCGGAAGGTGTGCCCAGTTACACCTGTGACGTAAGTGCCAAGGTTGAAGCCATGGAGCGGGACTTTGGTCATCAAATGGATGGGGTCTACACCTTCACCAAGGTGGGCGGCACTTGGAAGATCACCAGCCGCGTCCAATAGCTACCGTTGGCAATCAACGATGGTCCCATTCTGTTCTCAGGAGTTCACATGACCGTTAGCACGTTTCTCATCTTGCTTGCCCTGGGCACAGCGGTGCTGGTCGCCGTTGCCGTCAATCGGGCTGACCGATTGCGCAACCAGCGGGAGGTCTTTGGTCGGGAATTTGATCGCTCCTATTTTGGGCGACAAGGCGCTTTGGCGATCTCGATTGAGCGGTAGCGGTTGAAGATTCGTGTCGGCAGGACAGTGAAGATCTACCCGTTGATGGATGTTCGCTCTTGGGAGAAGCACTGGCACAACTCAAGGCGGGAAGGCACGATCACGGTCAGCGTTCGAGATGTGGATCATCCAGTCTGGACGATCAAGTTCGGCAGCGAGCGCGAGATGAACCAGTGGTATGAGATCTTGAATCAGGCGATCAATGAGGGCGAGAAGCTCTGACCGCTCGTTTTGCGAACGGCCAGGGGTGGCTTGACGAAGATCCGCTTTGTGCTACGAATCAAGTGCATCAGCCACTTGGATTCTTCGCCATGCCTCCTTCCGCCAGTCAGCAAGCCTTACCTCTGGACCACCAAGAACATCAACTCCGCCAAGCCCATGTTGAAGGCTGGATCGCCCAACAGCATGCGGCTGGCTTTGGCGTTGACCAGCACATGGCCAATGCGCTCAACGACTATCTTGAGGGCCGTGTGGATCTCCCTGGGCTGGTGACTGAGCTTCGTCGTCCCTACTTGAACTGAGCCCGCCAGTGAGTGACAGCATGATGGGCATCTGCGCCACCGAAGCCTCATCAACAGAAGTGTCCATGTCCGGCCCATAACGCTCTCGCTGGGCCTCTTCCGCCGTGTGGCCATCCGGCACGCTCAACAGTCGCCCCTCTTGGCGGTAGCGGGACAGAAGCTGCTCAAAGCCTTCCTGGCCTTGGACATAGATCCCGTTGCCTCGCGTCGCTTCTAAGCGTTTCGTCAAGGGCCGATGCTCAACCGATTTGCCAATGCCAGCTTGGGCAAGGTGTGCATTGATCCGATCAGCGATCATGGCACGGATCCACTCGACTTCCTCCTTGCCATTCATGCGCCCGTCTAGCACCCGCGTCTTTGCCGTCAGTCCCGACGCTTCCATCTTTCGCGTCGTGGCAAGCAGATGGCAATAGAAGTAGCGAGGATCATCTTTGGTCGGACGATGGTGGCTGGCCTGCAACGCAAAGCCAAAGCGCTCGATCAGGCTACGAAAAGCCAACCAACTGGACACTCATCGGCGACGGAACTGGACACCGCCGCCAAATGAACTGGATGCGAGTGCCAGAAGCGCTGGACAGCGCCGCCAGGACTCACTTCTCGGACTTGACGGCTTTCGTCTTTCGCATGGATTCACCCTTGAGCGCTAGTTTGTGGCTGCTGTGAATCAGTCGATCCATGATGGCATCAGCTAAAGCAGGGTCACGGATAAACGCATGCCAGTCCTGCACTGGCATCTGGCCAGCTACAATCGTGGCACCAGAGCCGACACGGTCATCCAGTAATTCCAGTAGATCTGCACGTCCCCGGCTGCTCAGCGGCGTCAGGCCGAAGTCATCCAAGATCAGTAGGCCGGTCCTGGCGAGTTGATTGCGAAGCTTGGCCAGTGAGCCGTCCGCATGCCCAATCTCCATGTCTTCCAACAGGCGGCCCACGCGCCGGTAGCCTACCGTGATTCCTTGGCGTGCGGCTTGTACGGCCAGGGCACATGCCAGCCAGGTCTTTCCAGTACCTGTCTGCCCAGTGACCAACAGGTTTTGGCGGTGTTCAATCCAGCCACAGGTCAGCAAATCCGCGATCACCGAGCGATCCAACCCGCGCCCAACGCGATAGTCGATAGCCTCTGGTTCGGCGTAGATCTTGAGCTTGGCATTGCGAATCAGGCGCGTAAAGCGCTTGCTGTCGCGCTGACTTACCTCGGCGTCAACCAGATGGCCAAGGCGCTGATCGAAGCCGAGTGCTCCGTAGCTGGATTGGGCGAGCTGATGTTCAACGCCAGCTACCATGCCGGTCAATTTGAGCGTTCGTAGCTGATCAATCGTATGTTCCAAAGACATGATGTTCTCCCTGAATTATGAGTAGTAGTTAGCACCGCGCACATTTTCGTGCGCCTGTGGAGCGTCATCGTTGCTTGCACTGTCATCGCAAGATGCGCTGCGATCCAGATGGCGCACCAGGATCGACTTCACCGAGCTGACACTGTTGGCTTGGATGCGCACTGCCCGGTCACAGGCCGCCTGCAGCCTTTCGATCCCGTGTTCACGCGCAAGGCGTCGCAGCCCTCGACAGGCTTGCAGGGTCAGTGCCGGTCGGCGATGAGTCGCGCTATGTCGTTGCACAAATTTATGCAGGGCGCCTCCCTGCTGACGCGCCCATGTCATTAGTACATCCGGCGTGTCTTGTGCGTAAGCGCGATGAGACGGGGGCTGGTGCTCCGGCGACGTGCTACATCCACCCACTTCGCCGCTGCGCGGATGCATGGCCACCCGCTTGTCGCGGTGGAAGACTGCCAAGGCCTCCCGGGTGACCTTCAAGTTGACCTTTGCGCCAACCAATGTGTGAGGAACCGAGTAAAAGTGGCCCTGCCAAGGGACGTGGTAATCCTGTCCCACATGCACCTTAAGCTTCCATTCTGCGTACTCGTAGGGCATCTGCGGACACGGACGCAGCGCGGGGCCGTCCAGTTCCTCGAACAGTTGCTGACGGCTTTTTCCGCAGGACCCACGCATCGGACGAAGGTTCATGCGGTCCACCAGCTCGGCAATGGCGCGATTCAGTTCTTCCAGCGAGAAGAACACCCGATTGCGCAGCCGCGCCAGGATCCAACGCTGGGCCAGTTGCACCCCAATCTCTACCGGCGCCTTGTCCTTGGGTTTGCGCGGACGTGCCGGCAGCACCATGGTGTCGTAGTGCGCAGCGAACTCGGCGTAGGTCATGTTCAGCAGTGGCCCGTCTTGCCCGGAAACGGAGGTCACCGCCGCCTTGAGGTTATCCGGCACCAAATAGGTGGGCACGCCTGCAAAGAACTCCAGCGCCTTTGCATTGCAAGCGATCCAGTCAACCGATTTCTGGCTTGCGACGGCATAGACGAAGGTCTTGCGGCTGGCACCCATGACCGCCACGAAGAGCTCCACCGGGGTTGTTGCGCCGGTCATCTGATCAGTGATCGAAGGGCGCACCCCGGAGAAGTCCAGAAACAGCTGTTGTCCTGGTGCACGCACCTGACGCATGACCAGTCCTCGCTTACGCGCATAGCGGCGGTAGCGGCGTCGGAACTCGGTCTCTGACATCGCCCCGGCTTCCAAGCCGAGGGCATATTCCTCATGCAATAGTGTGATCGTCATGCCGCGCCGCTGCAGCTCGGCGTGTACATACGACCAATCCGGTTCAACGAGCAACTTCTTCGGACCACTTTTGCCCGGATTCAATCGGCGCGCCAGCGCGACCTCGTCCATGCTCTCGATGTCATCCCACGATTGCGAGAGGGCTCGCAGGCGTTTGCGATAGCGGCCGACAGTGGTCGGCGAGCGATTCAACTTTTGACCAACCTGCCGATCGGTCAGGTCCGTGCGCAACAGGCACCGGCACAGGTCTTTCAACGGATTCATGGCACTCCTTGCACCGCCTTCGTTCCAGGCACCAGCATCTGGGCCAGAACAGCGGCAACAGTCCCCCGAGCCAGCGCGTAAGGGCTGACAAACAGGGATTGACGAAGGGAGGGCGGATGCCGAGAATGCAGCGAACAGGTTCTAGCTACACCCTCAAAGCCCCCAAGCGTTGACGCGCTTGGGGGCTTTTGCATTTCCCACGTGTGGATTGGGGGTTGGGAGTCGTCAGGTCATGCTGGCCCCCTGTCTTCCATATACGCAGTCACGGCGTGTTTCCGTTTGGGTGCGATGCCCGGATGGCTTGGTCGCGCAAGCCTGCCAGCCAGTGCGCAATGTCTTTGGCAAGCGCGTATTTGCCGCGGCGATTAGGGATGGGGAACACCGGCACCGGCAGCGAGTCACGGGACAGAGCCTGCCGGAACGCATCCAGCGAGGTGTAGCCCAGTGCTTGGCGCAGATCATCTTGGCCGATCACCGGACCATAGTGGTGCAACAGATCCTGCTCCAGGACTTTGGCCAACGCGCCGATGTGTTCGTCACGCTCTGTCATGCCGCTAGCGTAACGATTGCACCGAGAGTCGCCCAGAAGGAAACTGAGGGCCTCCGCGTTACTCTAAATTGCACCGCGATGAGTCGGATGAGCCGTTGATGCAGATCAAGGACTACAAACCTGGCCGGGTAAAAGCGGTAGTTCGCTTTGCCGAATCGAACGGAAATCGTTCCGCTGAGAAGGCCTTGAACGTGCTGAAGGTTGGCTTATGGTTCGAGGGGCTGCGGGCGCGTATGGGCTGTCCGACGGCCTATCGCCTGGGTCAGGTTTTGCAGCCCGGCACCTACCTCAAGGGCGAACACCATCACAATTTGTGGGCCAAGTACGCGCTGGGTAAGCACGTCCCCGGCGCCGAGACTCTCCGCACCACAGAAGCAGCCATGGCAGGCTCCAGTGAAATCCTCATGGCAGCAGCTTGGGACGCGCTGGACATCTCTCGCCCTGTTGGGGCAAATGCCGACACGCTGCTAAAGCAGTTGCGACCCGGGATCCAGATGGCGATCTTCGATCAGCAGGCGTTGGAGCGTGGACGCTATGTGCGGCGTAAAGCAACGCGCCAAGTGACTCGACGCCTGGAGGGACAAGCCGGCCTGGATAGCCTAGCCGCGCTCGTCGTATTGCTTCGAGAAGCGCATGAAGCAGGAAATCAAGGGCGGGCTTTTGAGCTCGGGCGTTCGCTGCACGCCAGCCTGTTCCTGGCCACGATTGAGGGTCCGCTGTGGGAGATCGCAGAGGAGCTGTTCGCCTACTTCATCTGCTTCATTTTTCCGTTGGCAGAAGACAAGGAGCTTGCGTTTGATCTGCATCCAAGGATCATGCAGAGGCAGGCTTTCTGCTTCTCCCGCGTCGTACTGCAGCTAGAGGACGCTGGATGGGATGGCTATCTCCCGGGCGGGCATACCCGGCAGCTGCGCCGATTGCTGACGATTGATTTTGGTTTCGATCTGTTCTTTGGGCTCGGACCACGCTTTCGGCTGACTCAGCCGGTCGAACAATCCAGCGAGAACGCCAAGCGATGGGTCGCAGAGCAAGAAATTTCATGGGAGTGGGGACTGAAGACGCTTCTCGCCGGCAGGCGCAGGCGCCTGATGCCGGATGAGGTGAGAGATCGAATTACCGCTTTGGGCGCCTGAACTTCCTTCGCTTTGACATGAACACTCCTCACGGCCTCAACCGGACTTCTCGTAAGTGCCCGTGGAATCAGGGTTGAACCCCTCTGCTCCAAGACTTCGCACCGAAGCGCTCGATTACATCGAGATGTAATGCAAGCCGATCAAGGGTCGGCAGGGATCCGTATAAAAAAAGCAAAAAGTAAGCTGAATTTCTGTCAGAAAAGGATTATTTCAAGAATTGCTGCCGGCCCTCGGGAACAGCTGCGGCCACCGCACTCCGTTGGCGAACAGGAAAAGACCATCGCAGCAGTGCAACGCCAGGAGGCTTATGCTCAGCCTGTTGGTGAAGGTATGGGTCATCCTCCGCGTCAATGCCTTCGTCGTCCCAGCCAGAACTTCGGTGAGGCGAAACGAGTCGGTGCGCTCCCCCGGCAAACTTGCTTCTACAGTCACTGCAGGAGATCGACATGGGTCTATGCAATTCAAAGCCGAGCGTGGCAGGGTCACCTGCGCGTTATACAACCCACACTACAGAGCAGGCCACGCCATCTGAGTCGCCGTCGCCATCGCGCAGGGACTCGTCTTCCTCCTCGACCAATGCACTGCGCGACGCTTTGCCTTCCCCGCCGCGTCGCGCGGCTTCTCCTGAACCGCAGGGCTCACCCAATTGGCAAGGGGCAGGATGGTTCGGCCATGAAGGTTTTAGCGGTTGGTCAGAATGCCAGGGCAACTTGCATGACTCAGCCCATGAGTGGCAGGGCGTATCGACCGGCGAGTATCCGATCGCTCCTGCCGATATGTGGGCTCCTCCCGCCTGGAACCCTTATCCCACTGGCACAGCTTCTTCGCACCATCAAGCACTCCAAGAGCGGGCGCAAGAGTGGGCGCACCTCACCACCACTACCTTGCAACACGATGGGAAGGACCCGCGACTCGAGCAGGCTATCAAGGATCTTTTCCTGATATTCGCGGATTCCCCAACGTTCCGGCAGACCATGGAGACCGTCCAGAAGGAAGGCAAGGTAGGAATTCGCGTTGATCCCGAAGTGTCCACAGCGTATTTCCATAGGCAACAGCGGGTAGTGGTGCTGGGAGAGATGATGGCGCGCGACCCCACCATTGCAATGGGCGTTCTTGCCTTTGAATTGAGCAATGCTTCGCTAGACCGCGCATTCGAAGAATGCGAGCGCAATGCAGCCATCGCCCAGCTTTCCCCCCGCGAATTCGCGGAAAGCTTTGAAAGGGTTGAATACAACTCAACTCGCAACGTTCAGGCTTATTATATGGAAGCGCGCGAAACGCTACGTCGGGTTGGTCTCGACAAACCCAACGCATGGCATTGCATGGTTACAGCCCAGGGGCATATCGAGCCTAGTACCCGGTCGGAGGACGATGCAGTGGCAAATTCATTGGCTACTGGTCATTTTGGTCGGTATGAGCAAGAGTACGCGAAAGGAAATATGTGATCGCTGCATCTGCCATGCTAGGCCAGCATGCACGAGGGCATCTACATCCTCAATGACTGCGCGATGCTTTACTTCCCTCCGCGTCACGCCGCTTCTCCCGAACCGCAGGGCTCATCCAATCGGCAAGGGGCAGGACGGTCCGGCCATGAGGGTTTTGGCGGCTGGCAAGAATACCAGGGCGACTGTCATTGCTTGGTCCCTGATTGGCATGGCGCGCTGACTTGTGAGTCCCCGGCCGCTCCAGTCGATACGTGGTCGCCTCTAGCCGAGCGTGAGCAGATTCTTTTGTGTAACCGGATTTTGGTTACAGCGGAGGGATCCGCCCCTCGAACTGGATCGTAAAGCGGTTCAATGCGGCCTTCCAATCGCGGATCAGCTGCGGGCGCGTCGCGATCGTCCGCGCTCGACGCCCGCCGCGGCGGACACTTCCGCCATCCCGGAATGTTTGGCCCAATGCGCGCGTCCCGCCGTGTCGGCAGCCTCCGCCGAGGCCTGAGCGCAGACGCCGGCTTCAGGCTGAACCACCGCCGACACGCGACGCCGATTCGCACGCGAGCGCGCTCGACGCCTTCTTCCTCGCAAGGACTCCATCATGCAAATCAAAACCGCAAGCCTTGGCCCTAACGGGCATCCGCACGACCCGGTTGCGGGCGACGGATCGTCACCCGCCGACCGCAGCATCGATATCGAAGCGGGACACGGCAGCGGCACTCTGTGGCCCACGGACGGCACGCAAGCACGCGCGTGCCCGAGACCGGCTTCGGAAACCACGATTTGCCTCGCCGACCTGCTGTCGATCTCCAGCCAGCGGCCCTCGAGGCCCGAAGTCATACCGGCCATTGTGCAAGCCGGGGACGATGAAGGCGTCCCGGATTTGCTTCCGCAACCGGCCCGTTCCGGGGCGAGCCAGCCACGCCTGGCCAATCCCGGCGAAGCGAGGGACGTCGAGAGCGGGTTGCTCATGCGCGATTGCTTGTCGCGGATCGCCGCCTTCCTGGGCAACCTGTCGGTCGTCCAGGAGCTTCGGCAGTTCGATGACAGCGAGTTCGTGGGCAAGCTGCGTAACGAACTGGTCACCGAGCCCGGATGTCGAGAGCCGAAGACGCTGCTGGCTGCCATGGGCGAGAAGGTCGATGAACTGCGGTCGCACCTGGACAAGCAGGCGTCGACGCCAGAGGAGGCGGAGTTCCTGGCCGAGGCACGGCGCTATCTCGAGCCGGTCATGACCAGCTTCGAGACCGACATCCACACCTTGCAGCACGACGCGAGTGCTGCGAAGCGGATATATCAGGGAGCGCTGACGCTTCTGCTCTACCCCTTGCCGCTCGCCACACTGTTCACCCAGAAGACTGGCACCTACGCTGCGTTCAACATTGCTTCCTACACCTACACGGCGATACAGCTGGTCTCGCTTATGCGACGCCCGACAACGGACGCCAAGCTGTTCATGAAGCACGCCATCAACCGGCACAGCCTCGTCTTCTTCATCTCGCTGATCTATGCCGTACCCACCTTCTACGCCAAGGCCGCGCCGCTGCAGCGCAACGCCGGCTTCGTCGCCGGCGCGGCGGTGGCGCAAGGGGCGATGATGTTCGGCCTGCGGCTGGGGCAGGACCTGATGGACTCGATGCGGCTGCGCTTCAACGGCGCTTTCAACCGCAGGCGTGATCTTCCCGACGGCTTCAGGGACGCCATTGAGGGAGTCGTGGGCGATCTGCGCGCGGGTCTGAGCAACGTCAACCGCTCCGTCGGCGAATTCCAGCAGGACCGGCGGATCACGCCGCACATGGATCGGCAGCTCACCTTCTTCAAGCAGGACCTGTCCAGAATCGTGACGGGCCTTGAGCGGCTCGTAGCGACCGGGACGCGGCAGAGAGCCGAGAGCCCGGTCGCCGCAAGCGATGACCCACCAGGCCCCCTGGAGGCGGTGCGCCAGACCCTGGACGCATCGTTCGCAAACAACCCCGACCTGAAGGGAAAGCTTGCGCTGGCGACCGTAGCCTTCGCCGTCCTCGGGTCAAACATCGCCCTGATGCGCAACAACGGGCTGGCCCTACCTGACTTCATCGCCGATGCGGTCGTCTCGTCGACGTTCCTGCTCCGTGAAGCGCTGAGCCCACATGTCACGCACGCGGGGATGAACGACAGCGTGAGCGACACGGTCGGCGGTATGACGATCGGCCTGCCCTTCTCCGTAGCCGCTGTGATGAGCAGCTACATGGACGACCCCAAGGCCAACCCATCGGGCTTCATAGCCGGGACCGTCGGCTACACGGCGGCCTACCTGCTCTTCGGCCGGGTGGCTGGCGACGTCCTGTCCAAGGGACTCATGGCTACGAGCGGAGCGCTCGGCTGGGGCCAACGGCAGGCGATCCGACTCGGCCGGAGCGCGATGGCCTTGGGTTTCGAACTGGTCGCCGGGCACCGCTCGCCGGCTGCAGCGGATGTGCACGACGTAGCCGGGGTCGAGATGGCGGGTGTGCCGCATGAACCGCTGGTCTTCAGCCCCTCACAGCTGGCGTCCGCCGAACGCACCCTGGTCGGCACGCTTGAGCAGATCGGCGACGAGTGGTACGACGCGCGCGACGAATGGGAAGGCGAATCGGAGGGGACGGCGGGTAGGGACGACCCCTGGGTCGACGCACCGGCGGAGCTGCCCATGCAGCCGGCGCCTCAGTCGGAATAAGCAGCCCTGCACGCGTATGGGGCCGGGCGGGATTCCTGAGCGGGAGGGTCGGTAGGGATTCGTGTAAGAAACCTTTACTGACAGCGAGTTAGCTCACTTTTGGCTGTTTTTGTACACGAATCCCTGCCAAGCCTCTATAGAGGCTCGAGAATCCCGCGTGTCAATGCTTCGTCGTCCCAGCTATGACTTCGGTGAGCCAGCGCGAATCGGAGAGCTTCTCGCCAAACTTACTCCTACAGTCACTGCAGGAGATCAACATGGGTCTATGCGTTTCAAAGCCGAGCGTGGCAGGCTCACCTGAGCATTATGCAGCCCACGCCACAGAGCAGGCCGCGCCCTCTACGCCTTCATCTCCCGAGGCGTCCATGTCACCCAGCCTGTATGGCTTGGCGTCACTAGGGTCTCCCAGAGCGAGCTCGAGCCGTCGTCCATTAAGTCCACTGATGGAGTTGAACACCAGCGATCTGGTAAAACAAAAAAAGCGACTTTGGCAGCGGATCCAACACGATGGGCGGCAGTTCCGAACCACACCTGAAGAGCGGAAACAATTCAAGACTGCGCTTATAACTCTTCGGGGCGAAAAATCCCGCACACAGAGGCAACAGCAGTGGAATGGGATGATGCAAAGAATGGCACAGATGAAGAGGAACCACCCAGAACTCGAACACATGGCAACCGAAGATCTCGTGGCGCTGCACGCATGGACGACGGACGATTATGATGTAGTACAGGATGTTCTGGAGAAAGAAGCGACGCCCACTGCTCATGGCCTTGCATTTGCAAAATGTATCATTTCGGCACTGCACTCGCTTCCCGAAGAATATTCATATCAAGGGACTGTCTTCACCGGTGAAGATCAGTTCCCGGACTGGGTGTCGGAGCGATACCAAGAAGGAAGCATCACCACGGACCGCCGATTTTTCGCGACCTCAGAAACCAAGAATGCATCCTGGCAAGGAATGGCAGTCGAGTGGGAAAGCAATTCAACAACTGGAAAACGCATCTCCATGTTTTCAGAGCGCCCGAATGAGCAGGAAGTTCTCTTCCCTCCTGGCACCTGCTTTCAGGTAACACGAATTGAGGAGAACGAGACTCATCCCCGCCTGAAGATTTATCAAAGCCAGATTGATACGCCCAGGGTTTCCTAGACATCTCAAGGCCATGGAAAATGGTCGATTCGGAGGTGTCTATGAGCAGCAAGCGGTATACGGATGAGTTCAAGATCGAGGCGGTCCGGCAAGTGACTGATCGTGGGTTCAAGGTGGCAGAAGTCGCCGAGCGGCTGGGTGTCACCACGCACAGCCTCTACGCCTGGCTGCGCAAGTTCGGCAAGCCTGGCGTGGTGCAGCGCGCCGAGGTGGACCAGAGCGCCGAGGTTCGGCGGCTGAAGGCAGAGTTGCGTCGAGTGACCGAGGAGCGCGACATCCTAAAAAAGGCCGCCGCGTACTTTGCCAAGGGGTAAAGGCAAAGTACGCCTTCATGCAAGCCCACTGCGGGGAATTCAGGGTGTGTGTGATGTGCCGGGTGTTGCGGGTCAACCGGGCGGGTTATTACGCCTGGTGACGCTCGCCCGACAGTGAGCGCGCCAAGGAAGATGATCGCTTGCTTGGACTAATCAAGCACCACTGGCTGGCCAGCGGCAGTGTCTATGGGCATCGCAAGATCACCACGGATCTGCGCGATCTAGGTGAGCGTTGTAGTCGCCATCGGGTGCATCGGCTGATGCGCACCGAGGGACTGCGTGCCCAGGTGGGCTATGGTCGCAAACCGCGCTTCCATGGAGGGATGCAGTGCAAGGCGGCGGCCAACCTGCTTGACCGACAGTTCGACGTGACGGAGCCGGGCACGGCCTGGGCGAGCGATTTCACCTTCATCCGCACGCATGAAAGCTGGATGTATTTGGCTGTTGTGATCGATCTGTTTTCCAGGCAGGTCGTCGGCTGGGCGATGCGCGATCGGGCCGATACCGAGTTGGTCGTGCAGGCCTTGTTGTCTGCGGTGTGGCGGCGCAAACCCAACGCTGGTTGCTTGGTTCACTCGGACCAAGGGTCTGTCTACACCAGCGATGACTGGCGCAGTTTCCTGGCGTCCCATGGCTTGGTGTGCAGCAAGAGTCGGCGTGGCAACTGCCACGACAACGCACCCGTGGAGAGCTTCTTCGGCCTGCTCAAACGCGAGCGGATCAGGCGGCGGATCTATCCCACCAAGGACGCCGCTCGCGCCGAGGTATTCGACGACATCGAGATGTTCTACAACCCCAACCGCCGCCACGGTTCAACTGGCGATCTGTCCCCTGTAGAGTTTGAACGGCGCTACGCGCAACGAGGGTCTTGAGTGTCTACGGAACTCTGGGCGTATCAAGGGTCGGCAGCGATTCGCATAAAAACCTTTGCTGACAGCGGGTTAGCTCACTTTTGGCCGTTTTTTTACACCAATCCCTGCCGACCCTCTTCAAGCTCTCGGGGTCGCCGAACTGCTCCATCTTGCTAGCCTTACCAGCGTTCGCGTCGCGCCGCTTCTTGCGCTCTTCGCGAAGGGCCATACGTGATCGGCATCGCACTGATAAAGGCCATTGCTGTCCCCCCTGCAGGCGCTACAGCTGACCAGAAGTGCTGTGCGAGTTGCATCCTCTTTGCCTGGTTGCGCACACCTTTGCCAATTCACAACCGTCCAGCCTAAATGACGCCGCCGTCCAGTTTGACTGATAGCTTCGTCCAGTTGATTTGGTGCCAGCGTCCACTTGCTTGGCTGTATGTAATCAGGCGATGTGCGATATCGAGCACCAACTCCCAGCGCTTGGGGCCATCGAGTTCGTGCGGCAGCGCGATGGCGAAGTCGCGGCAGACGGTGCTGTTGCAGCGCCGCTCTGCAGCTTCTGCAACGGCCCAAAGTGCTTGCGGGTCATCGGCCCATGCCGGCGAGCCAGTTGGCGCCAGGCAACGCGATTGGATGATGCCTGCCCTACCCCGGTAGTCGTGGCGAGCACCTGATCGGGGATCGATGAGCAGATAGCCGCCGCGATAGGCGGCAGCTGCGATTGCAGAGTGCCCCTTCGATCGGCTGTAAGTTTTGATGCGGGTGTGATAGATGGCCATGTGTGTTTCCTGAGTCAGAGTTCATCAGTTCTGACTCAAGATTTCGCAGAGCTCAATAGCGTAAAACGCCTATTTTCGAGGGTTTTACTTTGCCTGTTATGGAATCAGGCCAAACTTCGATCGACCTCAAAAATCTGCCCCAAGCTCACGAAAGGCCCAGATGGATGGCAAAGCTCAGCACTCCATTTAGCAAATCGCCTCACTGCTCCACGAGGTGCCGCGCCCATGAACTGGCCCTTCATGCCAAAGGCAAACTTGTCGGCATCGCCCCATCGGTCCGGAATGCCACCGACCAGCACGACACCTGAGGGTGTCACCGACAGCGAGACCGTTTCCAAGGTTTGGTGTCCCGGCACGGCTCCCTGAGGCACGGCCGGGAACCAAGCAAACGGCTCAGCCAGCGTCAGGCAAGGCGGCATACCTTGGACCACCTTGAAGACCGTCCCGACACGATCTCCTTGCAGCATCACGAAACAGGAGGTGGGATCACTAGGATCCGCTTGGTTATCGACGAGCAGAGCCCACACTTCCCGAAACAGAAAAATGCTCCCAGGTGAAAGATCCTGCGGGATCCGCTCTGCAAATGCCTCTGCGGGAAAAGTCATCGTGCACCTCGACTTTGAACTGATGAGATCAGCTATTCCAACGACGACGCAGGAGCACAACCAAGTCTTCGACCATGCGCTGCGCATCCATGGATAGCGATTGCCTGACTCGATGGGCTGGTGAAAGGAGCACGGGGGCTTGGTGCTCACCTTGCCGGTAAGGCACCTGCATGTTGTTGGGACCGGCCTCGTGCTCGGCGCGGGTCATCCAAGCACCAGCATGTTCTCCCAACAATCGCACCGCAGGAACGACATGGCTAAGCCGTTCGGTTGGATCAATATGAGCCAGGAGCCAGGCGGCGTAACTGATCGCAGCTTCCAGCTTCCCGGCGATATCTTCTTCTACGACGACCGATAGCCCCATACCGCGCTCTGGCGGCGGAACAGGCAAGCTGATCAGCAGATCCCCGTTGGGCCAAAGTCGGATCGACGCGCCGTCACTACGCTGCGCTTCCTGGACCAACGCGACCGCCTCACCGTTCAAGCCCGCCTTCATCCCCAGGCTCCGATCAAAAACGGCTGGGGTTCCAAAGAGTGCGTGCTGTTGCATGGCATCAAGGAGGGGCTGGGCTTCAATCTCGGCAGGACGAAGCACCGTTGTGTCGGGTCCAGCCGCAACGGCAAGCTGCAAGACCGTGCCGCTTTGGTGATAGCCGCGCTCAATTCGAGGGAAGAGCGTCAGTGCACGGTCGCGCAGTCCTGCTGGATCAAGGGGCGCCACGGCTCGCGTTAGCTCAAACCGGTGAATCCCGCGCGTGACCTTTTGACCCAGATCACTTGCGGAGGAAAAGTCATCCCATAGCTGCCCACCTTGCCATTTGCCGATTTCTTCAATCAGCGCCACCTGATCCTGTTCCGCCTCAACGCCGGACTGCACGAACATCAGAAGTGGCTTGCGGTTCCGGGCCTCATGCACCTCTTCGTGGGTTGCCGAGACGCCTCCTGCCTGCTTGGCGCCATAGCGAGGCCCAAGGACGAGGATGACAAGGTCTGCCTCGCGCACACCGTTGAGGCATGCGAGCTGAGGAGAGCTTGCCCGCGCTCCGAAGTCCTCCGCCATGATGGCTTGATGACCGAGAAGCTCGATAGCGTGCTTAACTTCCGCCCGCTCGGCTTCCATTCCGGTGATAAGCGAACTGATGAATATTTTCATAATATTGACCATTTCGAACTGTGGAATGACGCTAACCCTCGCGCGGCGAAAATCAGGTGATTGTCATCTTGGAAGGTGGGCCACTTGCTCTTCCGTTGTTGCTAGTCCCCGGGCCCATTTCAGACCACTTATGTCTCAAATGCTCAGACTTCCTTTCAAAAATTTGCAAAAGCCCAAACGCCACAAGTCAGATTGCCTAACTGTCTCTTAAGAGTATGTAGATTAGGAAAAGCTACGCAATTTATCTGGCGTTCATTTTATTTGTGTGAGATATCTCTCGCTTTTTCACGACTTATGACTTTTAAACACTACAAGCGCATTGATGGTTTCAAACCCATTTATACTACTGCAATCATTGCCCCATATAGCTTGTTGATAAAATCTTTTATGAAAGCCGAACTGAAAATATAGCTGTTTGAATGGCGATTAATGAGATCGCCTTAGGCAATCATCGGCACGAAATTTCTGTCCTATTTTATCATTGACAGAAAATCCCCTCCCCTTATCAAACGTCTACCTCCTCAACATTGGATCGTAGATGCACTTTAAACACTCTCAACTTCATCAATATTTGCAGCACCCCAAAGGTCAGTTATTTATCCGAAGCATTCGCATCGGCAAAGTCGAATTCACTGACATGGTCGTTCAAGACCGTGCTGGCGCGCTTCACCTCCAGGACCTGGTCCAAGCGACCTACGACCATCATGAAAAGCTGCGACGACTTCGCCGATCCGGAACTCGCTACCCGGAACCTTTACCCCTTTCCACCCCGGCACGACTGCTCTCTGAAGAGGTCGATGACTTCCTCAAAGACAAGGAGCGCCAGAATCTTCGCACCACTACGATTGATGCTTATCGCCGCACGCTTGCCATCTTGCACCGGGTGAGCGGCAACACCTCTGTTGCTCGGATCGAGCACACGCATATCTACCAAATGTGGGATCTGCTGCGATGGGCGCCCGAAGACTTCATGACCAACCCCAAGCATCAGGGGTTGAGCGTCGATGCCTTGATCGCCAAGGGTCAACGTCAAGGACGGCCACAGCCGGCCAACGCAACACTCGAACTGCATCGGCGCTTCCTCGCGTCCTTCTTCAATACCCTGGTCAAGGCCCGTGCCATCCCGCACTCGCCCATGGATGCGTTCAAGCCCGCCAGAGAAGAACTACTGGCTGACCAGGACGAGCCCGAGCGGCTGCTCTCACCAGAAGAAATTCAGAAGATCTTCAACCCCGAGACCTTCCTGCCCTGGGCGAAGAAGTATCCGCACCGTTGGTGGTGCCCGCTCATTGCCCTTTTCACAGGCGCTCGAATCAATGAGATCGCCCAGCTCAAAGTGGCTGACATCGTGCAAGACCAAGGCGTGTGGTGCTTCTCGATCCAGAAGACGGTGGACGAGGACCTGGCGCAAAGCGCTGGCAAACGCACTCGGCAAAGCCTGAAAGGAAAGAGCGCCATCCGTAAGGTGCCGATCCACGCAAGCCTCATCCAGGCGGGCTTCCTCGACTTCCTTGCCGACATCAAAGCGTCCGGCCACCCGCGCCTCTTCCCGAACCTGTCGGCTGGCACCTGCCGCAAAACCGGTGAGCCAAACGGGCGCTACAGCCAAGGCTTCGTCAACCAGTTTGCGGCCTACTTGAAGGGCTTAGGCTTTGGCAAGGGAATCGGATCGCATGCGTTCCGTCACACGCTTGCAACCGAGCTGGACGCCAAGGGCGTGCGGGTTGAGCATATTGCGCTGATCACAGGTCACGCGCTCAACAAGAAGGCGCCCGTTCTGCAGGACAACTACGTGCACAAGTCGGCCGGCAACACCCGGAAGATCCAAGTAGAAGCGCTCGGCCACTATCAGCCGTCTGTGACGCTGCCGAGCTATGTGCGCGGGCAGTTCAAGGAGCGGTTGAGGAAGGGAGCGAGAATATATCCGTAACTCATCAACATTGATGGTTGGACTGGACAGCTAATGCACTCCACAGCCTAGGAACTCACTGCAGTAGCGTCTGCTACTTCAACAAATAAAAAGCCCTGCTTTGCAGGGCCTTTAGAGAACTGTAACTTTCTCTTTATTTTCTCATCCCACCAACGTATCGCCAAAAATGACTTGATCAAAAATCAGAGAGGAGAAGATCCTTTGATGAGATAGCTCAGGAACTCTGACTGAGGTTGCCGTGAATTGACCCACCTGTTACTAAAGATGTCACTTGCCGAACCGCGTCGTGCCCAGACATTGGATCTAAGCCGAGCACGTCTGGACGTAACAAATTCAGCCTACTCCGAGGTGGCCCATTCTCAGGAAAAGTTATTGCGCTTACATTAGTCCCACAAGCGTTTCAGCCATCGGCAAGTAGAGTTCACGTGTATCCCGTGCTTTTGACTGATGGGCGCCACGAAGACCGTCTCGCCCGGTGCAATCAAAAATCGGCTTCCGTGCCTCCTGCGAGTATGGGACAAGGCTATGCAAATTGGGTATCCCGCCCAAATCCCAGCCGTCATCTGCCCACTGCTGAACTTGGCCAAGTGGCTGCAATTTATCGACAATATTTTTCTGAATTGCAGCCTCAAGACGATTTCCAAAGGTAGCCCAGCCTCTCGTCATCCCTGCCTCATTTGATCGCATGTTATGCTGCTGTCGAACATAACCCAGGAAAACTGGGGAGCCACCAGGAAGCTCAATATCCTGAGACTTAGATGCAGCCTTTACCTGCTCCCATTCTCCTCGCCAAGAAACCAGCTTATTGCCTAAATTTTGAGTCCCTCTAATAGAAAATAAATCAGGCGCGACTGGCACAATGAAATAATCGCACGCAGTTAGAATGGTTCTATTAAGCGGACCGAGATTCGGACCCATATCGATAAATGTTATATCCGATCCAATTTTTTGCTCTGCTGCGTTGATATAGCGATGGATGGCTGTTTGCTTACGCATATCTGCCGGACTCCCACCTTTTGCCCTATTCCATGTATCCGCAAGAACATCTTCGTAATCGCTTAGCATTGGATCGCCTGGAACAAGCCAGATATTATTATAACCTTCACTTATTTGCGAGGGGCGGCGATCATAGATATCGCCGATACTCTCATGGACACGTTCAATATTCTTGAAAAGGCTATTTCCTTTTGGAGCCCATGACTGCTCAATACTTTCGTCAGCGAGGCAGTATGCAGACAAATTGCACTGTGGATCTGCATCCACCAGAAGAACGCGCTTTCCCAATCCAGCCAAGACGTGCGTCACATGATAGGTGTAGGTCGTTTTTCCTACGCCACCCTTATTATTAAAATCCCAATTCTCATTTAATATCACCCCCAAAAAGCAAGAAATTCCGAATTTCATGCAATATAATAATTGGAATCAAAATTTAAATTTATGCAACCGCATCAAAAGCTATAAATACCTAGTCGCATTTAATTTCATAAAGTGACGTTGTCCCGGCAACAAGATTCACCCGACATTTCTTGCCACACTTCCTCTCGATCTCGTCTAAAATCTCAGTTTTTTTTAGATCGAGCTGATAATCACCACCTGCGAGAGTAGAGCGATTGTTATATTCGCTCACCAGCTCACTCAATTTCTCCATTAGCTGGCCACAGCTAAGTTGCTTCAAGTCACCAAGAAATACGCTCATCTTTTAGATCTCCTTACCCGTTACAAAATTTGTAATACCATGAACGCTCGCAACTTACGCAACCACTTAATAATAAACACACCTTATCTCGTAGAATTTATATTACCGCAAACCAGCAAAGCAATTCGATACAAGATCAATTACAGAAGCTGAATGCCCATGCCGTTATTGCGCTCAAGACTTTCACCTTATTCATCAACAGGAGTTGCACTATAAGCGCCCCTGTAAGACATCCATCATCAGACACATATGATGGATAATTTGTAGTTTCTTACTACCAGCGAGCTGAGGAAAAAGCGATTCTTGAACTAGTCGTTCAAACTCACTCAACGCAGGATTTGAACCGAATTCATTCGGCCGCCGACGCACCTGATTCACAAGCTTCCTAGCCGCCTGCAAGAACTTCACCGCCGTGTCAACTTGAAGCTGGATCTGATCATCCGACACGAAGTGTTCAATACGAACATGCTGACTTGCCAGGTCCTTGTAAGCGGCATGAATAGTAACTGCCCCAGGCGGTCCACCTCCATCTTGAAATGCCCTACCCAAGCAGAGGTAGTCGCCAATCCCGGCAGCGCGTCCTCGTAAGAATGTATGGCGATCGGTAAAAAAGTCTGCTCCTTGATAGTCAGCATTCCGCACCTGACTGATAAAGCAATCTTTCATCCAGATGGTGCGTGGTGCTGGTAGCGCCGCTATCGTTTGAGAACCGACATGATCGGTGAATACCAAGAACCAACGAACGTGGGCTTGCCTGCTGAGCCACGGGGCATCGCCAAGTGACAAATGGTCATCGCTGACTACCACCGCTAAATCTCGATCAGGAAAGCGCGTCAAGAATGCTTCAAGACCAGATCGTGTGACCCGCGCATCGGCTAGGAAGGTCGGCACTATTGCTGGTGCCTCATTGAGTTTGTTCCAGATCTGGTTCTGCCAAGCCGACAGCGCATCCTCGTCCCGAAGCTGATGCCTGTACGGATTGACGATGACACCAATACTTTGACCAGCTTCTTGGCAGAGACTGATGCACCTTGCGAGGTCGTTGACTTGGGCGATGACCGGCTCCACAACAGGAAGCCACTGCGTCATATCTCGATCAGCATGGCCAAGCAACGCGCGAATGGCCAATAGCTCAGATCGGCGGCCATACATATACGGAACATACATCCTTATCCCCAAGCAGCGCCCCCTGCGCCGGTTCTCGACCCATCCTAATTCAGATCATGAAGTGCATTCAAGACACGCCTTTGTTGAGCGGTAGACAGAGGTGTGGCATAGCCGAGAACCCGGCAACTGCGGGGCAATTCGCGCACAAACTTTGCCATCGACTCCGTGGTAGTGCGTCCCCGCATGGCCGCAACGAACACGCGATGCGCCTCCTCGATCGACAACATTTCCCACAAACAGCGATAGTGCTCGTAGCGAAGCCCATTCGGGACTTCTGGCTGCGCACCAAATCGCTGCTGCAAAGCCAGGCAATACTCCTGACTGCGAAGCATGCCAAATAGCGATACTTTATCTAGACCGGCGCCGGAGCTACTGGGCGGCCTAATTTCCCGCAATGCCCCGTTCGATTGAAGCGTAAGAATGCCCACTTGCTCATCTAGCACGCGCAAATAGCTTGGACTGATCGATGGGTGCGTCACCAAATAGACGCGCTCGAACACCTTCAAGTAGTCTGGAGTCTGCGTTGACAATCGACGATGGCTATCGAACTCTGTCTTGATCTCGTAGGCCGTTGATGTCCCATTAAAAATAGCTAAATCGACAATCGAACGCCCCACCGGAAGTTCGACATGCAGACTTGCAGTTCGGGGACTATGCCTCCCAAACACGATGCGATCCGCGATGGTCGCTTTGTAGAAATATTCGCAACGATAGTTCCGTCGAAGCCCTTCCAAGACCTGGTCTAGCAGCTCAGCGACCGTTTGACCCGAGTCAGCCGGCAGCCCGGCGTCAGCCAGGATCTTGCGAATGAATCGACCGTCGCCTGTTCGTCCAGCCTGCGTTAGCACAGGGCGGGTCAAAGCTTGCGCCGCTTTGCGCCACGAAATTATGTTGTCCTGCGCCGACATCGCGCGGTGCCTAAGGGAACTGATACGCAAGTGTTCCACAAGCTGGGCTTGGACACCAACTGCTCAGTGGTCCCCCTTCACAAAGTCCCGCCAGCGCTTTGCCGGATGCCACCCCGCCCGCTGGGACTCTTTGCTTAGCCTGAGCACATTTAGCATCACCATCTTAACCGTCTGTTTCCACCCCTCCTATCAAGAGTCAAGACCAGGGGCGACGAGTCATCAAATGCGCAACTGAAATTGACGAAAAGCTTCTCCGTCAAGGGCGACTTAGAGGGCATTCCTGCTGCGGAAAGGCTACGTCCTCGACGCCGACTGCGCTGGCCAGATCAGCGATCACGCGTGCAGGGCGAGGAGCGACGACACTACAAGCACGCCGGGGAGGTGGTGGTAGCGTTTGCCGGCGGCGTTGAGTGGCGGGGGACCCGCCTCATCGACCAGCTACGTTCACACCCGCCCGAGGTCTACCGTAGATAGCGGCCAGACGCGCTCACTGAGCTGGACAATCTCCAGCGCCAGTTATACGCGCCCAAGCACGTCCGCAGCACCAGGCTCATCAGTGTGGCCGCCTGTGGCCAGGACGTCATGTCCGCGCGATGAAGGCCGACCCCGTGCAGCTCCAAGACCGGCACGGCGTTGAGCCATGCTCCCAGCATGATGGACCTGATGTAGCGAGGGGGCATCGTCATGCTAGACCCTCGTCATATCCGGATTTCTGGATTATTGACGGTCGCCCCATCCTCAAAAGCGAATCAAGGCACCAGACGGCTATCGCTCTTTGGGGCAAGTGGCAGGCCACGAAGTCTGATTCGACAACATCCGCTTACAAGCGCACGCTACGAGATGAGTTCATCACCACCGGCTCTGCCGCATCGCTCTGCGCCACCCTCTTGCGCTCGTTGGATTGAAGCTCTCTGCGCTGCTTGGCTGTATCAACTCTGGCAATCGCCTCATCAAGCTTCGCTTCAATCGCTTCGTCTGTGATCAGGTCCCGCACATGATCTAAGTTCACTCGGCGAACCAAGATTTCGGCCACCTCATCATGGCCATTTTCGAGTGCGACGTGCAAAGCCAATTCGGGATAGGCGGTCTTGTGCGCGAACTCTAAGATGGACTTGACGATACCTACATGCCCAGTTCGTGCCGCAGATTGCAGCGCCTCTTCGCCAAAGTCACGAGGTGCACGGTGGGTTGTCACAATCGCCCAAAGCAGAGTCCGCACCAACGTTGCATGCCCTTTGGCAGCAGCGACGTTAAGTCCTAATGCGTAGGTGTCCTCGGGATCAGGAAGACCAGCTTCGATCAAGAAGTCAACAACACCGGCATGGTTGTTCTCGGCCGCCGCTGCCAAGCCATGCAGCGCACATTGAATTTTGGATGAAAACGGCAACAGATGCTTGATCACCTCCAAATGCCCTTTTTTGCATGCGGCAATCAATGCTCGACTGCCCTGCGCCTTGGCATCTGAGAACAGGACCAATTGAAAGACCACATCCGCATGACCATGACGCGCTGCCTCATACAGCGCAAGTGAGTCGTGTTGCAGAGGGCTGCACTCTTTGAGCAGGCGTTTGACGCACTCCGTGTGCCCGTGCCTGGCAGCCAGCACCAATGCCTCGTCATCCTCTGCGTCGCAAAACGCCATGAGCTGCTCAACTGCCCGCACCGAACCCGCCTTGACAGCGACATCAAGCGGATAGACCGCAAATGACTTCGACAACAGTGGCACCAGTTGATCAACCAAGCTTTCTTTGCCGCTCTTGATCGCCACATCAATGGCGTAGCGTGCCGCAGCATCAATGTCACCCTGAGCCTGACAAAGCGACTGCACATACGTATCGCTTCCCTGCTTCACTGCTTGTCTAATATTTCTTCTAATTGATTGGTCCATTTCGTCTCCTTTCCATTCAACTTAAGGCCGAAACGTCTTTCGTCAAGATCGCAGCGTGACAGCATCAGTCGATTGGACAAGCCGAGAAGGGACTTACAGATCGTCGATGTCAGGAACATGGTCCTCGTAGTCACACGCAATGAGCGTGCCGGTTTCATCTTCGATGCGATGGATCTCGGGCGCGCTAAACCATTCTTCGAAATCGAAGTCACTGTTCGCAATCGTGTCGACATCGCATTGAGCAAGCGCCTCCTGCGGCGAGCTTGCTTCAACTGTCATGTAGTGGGCGACTTGGACAGTCGCATTGATCTCGATGGTGTATTTCATCTTTGCTCTCCGCGCTTGGCGACCCACCAAGCTTCGGAACGCAATCTATGCATCGCAGCTGCATCGCTACAGGACGAAATCGCCAGGATCGCTGAACAGCCATTCATCCGTCGCCGGCAACCCTGGCGACTAGATGCGCCAGACAGTCAATGGTCGTTAGGCGGCCGACCGCGCTAACGGGCTTGGTGTCTTCGTCTAACTCTTGGCGATCCAGCCATGCCATCTTGGATGCATGGACCGTCATCAGATGAGAGCGGTAGGCATTTCGCCAATGCTTTTCTTCGGCATTTGACCGCCAAGGAAGCGCCAAGGCTTGATCGATGGTCAGTGCCAAAATCGTTGCCCCTTGTTGGAATGCTTCTTCGATCACACTCATGTCGAGTCCCGTGATGCCTGCATGCGAGATCACGCTCTTGATCTTGCCAGCCGACGCGCGGATCACAATGAAGGGGATGCCCTTCCCCGTTCGACCGAAGTTGCCCGAAATCGGCTCTTGAATCTTCTCTCGGGCTTTGGTGACTTGGGCATACCACGTCAAAAGCTCCACCTTGGTAATGGATCTTGGCGTGCTTTTGCTGATCAGAAACGGATTGCCGTGCTCACGCTTGAACTGGTCGAATTGGCGTCTCGGGATGCCGAGGTAGAACTCCGCCATGGCTTGCGTGAAGCGCGTCGTGCCCGGGGATTGATCAAGCATTTTGCGTAGACTGGCGAAGTCTCTTGCATCGATGATGGCATTGCGCTCATCGCGCTTTGCGATGACTTCAAGCGCTGCGCGTAAAAATCCGTCTTCGAAACTTTCCGACTTGCTGATATTCGTCATAGTTACCTAGGCCAGCTAATCACGCTGTTTTTCAAGATCAGCGAGCACTTCCGCTGCTGTTGGGTCTCCCACATTTGCGACCTCACGTATGAGAGCTAAACCTGCAGGACGATCGATAGTTACACCAGCGCCGTTAAAAAGAGCAATTCCATAATGCAGTTTCGCTGACTGATGCCCCACTTTTGCAGCCGCCTCATACCAGCGCGCCGCTTCGCTCTCAGACTGATCGACCAAATCACCAGTAGCGTAGCAAACAGCAAGCGCATACATTGCCGGCGCAAACCCCAATTCTGCAGCCCTACGAAGAAGCTTAAAGCTTCTCGCCTCAAAATCACTGTCACTCTCTTCAGCAGAAGCACTGAATGTAGATGATAGAAACAGCGCCTCCGGATCCTCTTGGGTTACAAGAGGAGCGATATCATTGGAAGCAACGCCATAGTCGCCCACCTCAATATTTTTCTTAGCCGCTACAAGGCGCTGCAACCTTTCTTTATTATCCATGAGGAATGATCCTGTCACCTTTCGGACCTGTGCATCGGCATTGTATGTGATGAGTCGACTTTGCTCCAAGATTGTCTTTTGCATTCTTTTCAGCCATTCGCTTAGCCTCGGATAGCGTGGGTGCCCGCCCATATCCAAATGCAAATTCCTGGTCATCAATTGAACAATTATCGGAACTCCTTCCGTCCCGGTTGGCACGACAAATACAGCTAAAGCTCCCTCGAACCCTATCTGGATAAGGAACGGCAGTCGCTTTCGAGGCGGACCTATCACCGGATTCTGCTGATCCATCAAAGGGCACCGAATTCTGTGGGTGGGTCAGGTCATAAAGATCAGTGCCTGGGCTGCTGCTTCCTCCCGAAAGATACTCATAGCCAGCATTGAAGCCCGCACCAATGGCTGCACCGCCGAGCGCTGCCCACACGAGTGGATGGGGAGGCGGAAGCCCGGGCAGCGGAATTGGCATGGGCACTGCAATTTGCCCGGATGGGTCCGTCATCTGAACTGGTGACGATCCAACATAGGCATATGAGTTCATTCCCCCAGCAAGACCAATAGGGTCGCTCTGTGCATAACGCCCAGTGGCAGCGTCATAGTCACGGAAGTAGTTCTGATTTAGCCCACTGGCTGCATCGTAGCGTTGCCCTGGGAAGCGCATATCAAAGACGAATGCTGCACCATCGCCATCCGGGTCTTGATTGGGCGCGGTGTTACCGAATGCTTCGCCTTTCAGACTCCAATTCCAAACCGCCACATCGCGCACCGGGTCGATCACAACACGCGGGCTTCCCAAGTGATCGGGCTCGATGTAATGCAACTTCGTCGTATCAGTCAGAAGACCAACCGGCAAGTCGTCCAACCAAATTGCCTGCTGCCTTGCAACGCCGTTGGTATCGTAATCGCCTAGCCAATGGCCTGATTCATCGTATAGCGTATAGGTGTTGTTAGCTCCCAAGAACCGGCGCACCTGCTCGCCCCGACCGTTGTAGCGATAGTTCATCGTCACCGCGCCAGCGCGGCGGGCCTGGGTCATGCGACCCGAGGTGTCATAGGTGTATTGCCTGGCAGTGCCGCCGATGGCAGTAGCATTACCTGCGGCATCGTAAGTGCGTGCGACGCCTGCCACTGCACTCAAGCGATGGCTCGTCGTCGGATAAATATAGGCCTGGGTAGCCGTGCCTACCTTTGCGGTCAGTCGGTTGCCGGTGGCATCGTAGGTATAGCCGTCGATCAGCGTCCCAGTGCCGCCATCTTTAAGGGCAGTTAGACGGCCCAGCGCGTCATAGCCCAAGCCGATCTCTGGCGTTGCGTTCCCAGCCGGTGTCAGCGCGGTGAGATTGCCCGCTGGATCGAAGCCGAAGCCTACTTCTAGTCCGCCAGGGCGAGTGTCCTGAATCGATTGCGGGTGGTAGTCAAGATCGTAGCGGCGTTCAAGCATGCGGCCATTGCCGTAGGTCCAGTTTGCCGCTGGCCCAAAAGGATAGTAGCTCGCATTGCTTAGCAGCACTTGGCGGCTTCCGCCAAGTGGGGTGACACCAAGCTCGATGGTCAAACCTCGTGCATTGCGAACATAGTCAACCACCGTGGCATCTGGGTAGGTCATGCGTCGCAGTTGCCCACCGATGGTGTAGTCGTAACGCAACACCAAGGATTTGCCATTACTGGTTTGCACCTTCCGCACCAAGTCACCGAAGCGGTTGTAGCAGTATTGGGTGATCGCACCGCAATCTTGCATCTTGGACAAGCGCCCAATGCCAAACGTCTCACCGCTCGCGCAAACGGGCTGTATTGCGTCGTAGGTGTAAGTGACGTTGAGGCTGCTGGTTGGATAGCTGATTTTGGTGATGCGATTAAGCGCATCGTAACTGTATGCACTGGTGTTGCCTCGCGCATCGGTCCGAGTAGCCCGGTTGCCTGCGCTATCGTAGGTATAGGCAGTCACCCCAGTGTCTGGACTGGTGAGCTTCACCAAACCGCCGAAGCCGTTGTATTCGTATTTGGTGTCCAAGCCCTTGGGGTCAGTAACCTTAGTCAGGTTGTCTAAGGCATCATGCTCAAACTTGGTTTCTGCCTTGATACCAGCGATGTCTTGCAATGTGCGAGACAAGCGGTTGAGGGGATCAAAGTTGTTCTGAGTAGCGACACCCAGCGCATCAATCACCGCATTGGCGTTACCGCCTGCGTCATACCCCAAATCCGTCGGATCACCCGCCGCCGTCGCTTGCGTTTTCAGCTGACTCAACTCGTTGTAGATCCGCGAGAGCGTCCGCTTGAGCGCACCTGACGCATCCTTCGTGTCTTCCTTGATCCGCTTTCCGACGTTGTCCAGGGTGTAGTGGACTGTATTGCCCGCGCTGTCTGTGATGTCCGTCAGTCGATGTGCCGCATCGTAAGTGAATGAAGTGAACCCACCATCCGGCTGAGTGACTTGCTTTGCCAGCCCAGTGGGCCAATAGTCGATGCGAGTGACGCGATCGTCGGCTTCGCTCGACGCATAAGTGCCGCGCATCTTGATGGCAGTAAGCCATCCACGCGGGCTGTAGGTGTAATCGGTGATGACGCCGTTGGCATCCTTGGTCGACAACGCGTGACCAGCACCGTCATAAGCAAGATATTCGGTGCCACGCCCAAGGCTATCGGTGATCTTCCACAGATCGCCCTTGCGGTAGGAGCAGACAGCAGGCACAAGTCCACAGCCAGGATCGTCGCTGAGGTAGTAGCTGTAATTTGTGCTGTCTGCGATATCTTTGCGTGGACCAATACTGGCCAGCAGCAAGCCAGCCAAAGGACATACGCCTGCCGCGACGTCCGCATCCTCGCAGTAGCGCTGTGTCGTGATCCGAGCAGCACCGCTAGCCGGATCGATTTGCGCCGTGGTCAGGGTCTGGCCTCTGGCGTTGTAGGTCCACTCTTGTCTCTGGACCACTCTGCCCTGTTCGGTCAGCGTGTAAGCAAGCGGCAGACCAGAGTTGGGATCAACCTCGTAACTTGAGGATCGCAACACGGCCCCGCTATCAGCTGAGCCCTCGGACTTCCTGACCAAGGTGCCATTAGAATCATAATCGTAGTCGTATAGATAACTACCCGCGCGCGAGACTTTGTCCAAGTTCCCTGCGCTGTCGTAGGAATAGATCTCTAGCTGCTGAACGCAGTTTGTGCAATCCGCCGCAAGAGTGGTGACTTTCTTCTGCCCATTGATAGAAGTGAAACCTCGTGTTTCGGAAGCGCCTGATGCTGTCTGGACGTGACTACCGCCACCGTCACCATAAGCAACAGAAAAGCGGTTTACGCCACCGGCGTGCTGGGTTGCAACGGCTCTCCCTTTCTGATCGTAGAAGTAGGTCGCAAATCTATCCCCATTCTCGTCGAATATTCCAGTCAGAGCGCCCGGAAGATCTGCGCCATCTGTGTAGTCTCGGGCGTTGTATTCATACCTCCGGGAACCGGCCGAACGCGTGACCGAACCCAAGAAAGAAGAGCCGTCGTAAGCATAGGCAGCACCGTTCCCAGCAGAATCCGAGATGCCAGCGATCATCCCACTGATGTCATACTGAAACGACAGCCACCTTCCCTCGTCATTCTTGACTTGAGAAATTCTTTTCCCAAGCTGCTCGGCCCCTGGTAAGGCATAGCTAATTCTTATGCGCTGCCCACCTCTTTGCAAAATCTCGGTCAAACGTCCAAATGCATCATACTTCTCAACCTCGACCTTCTTAGCCGAGTTGTATTCCCAACCAATCGTTGCTCCTGAAGAGTCAACGACTGCCGTCAGTGAGCTTGATATTCCAGCGTTTGGCACCCACTGGCTACCTGACAGCGAAAATACTTCAACTCCGCCAGTTGGTCGGTAAATCTCGACTTTTGAAACCCCATTGACAGTCTTCAACACCACGCTGCGGCTATACGTATGTGTCCAAAAAGCGCCCAAGTCGCTGTTTGCCGAACCTGCCCGATCACTGTTGTAATAACGCACAAATTTAGGCAGGCCAGCATCGTTCCAATCTGTCTCTACCTGGTATTTATTCCCGGTGCCGACATTAATGGGATTGCCGCAACTGAGGCTAGGCGACTGACAGGAAGGCGGTCCCTGGCTTAAAGCGGGCTCGTAATCAACCTCATCTTTTGCAAAATACGCAAGGTAAAAGCATCCATCTGGATTTGACCATTGAGAGCAATAGCCTACGACCTCCTTGCCTTCAATGTATTCTTTGAAATAGGCCCCTACCTGCGGTGTTCTTTGCTGATGATAATCCACCGCCCTTGCAGCTAGTGAGGCAGCCATAGCGCGAGTGCACTTTGTAGCAGGAAGACCGCATTTGTCTCCAGGATGCGGCGGAAAAGTCCTCGCTCTATAATAGGATAGCCAGTAGCAGCCATCACCATAATTTTTCCACCGAACACAAAGCGAAGCAAACTCATCACCGGGAGGGGCTGGAAGATCCAACAAATAGGGTTGAATACTAGGAGGATAAACAGCAGGATCGCTGAAAAATTTCAGCCAACCATCAGCAATAACACTTGCACGCGAAAATGAACAGTCATCAGCTCTACTGGTGCAGTCAGACTCTGGAAAGACTATTTGTGCCTGCACCTTGAAGGCAAAAAATATAATCAAAATGAGCAGCGATTTTATACCAGTGCATTTAACACTGAAGCGTAAGCGCTGCGAAGTAGATTCCATTCCGCCCTCAAATATTTTTAGTTTTGCAACAGCCTAATCTTGCGTAAGCTGCGACAGTTCATAGAACTGTACAGCTTAACACTCTGAATGCAGCGTCAGGAAGCGATGTCATTGCTCGCTAGGCACCCGGGCCACTGCAAGAATGGGGGCGAGGTAGCGCCCTTATTTGGGTATGCCAGCTATAAGACAGCGCTGTCAGCCTACACAAGGGGGCTATGCCCATCCCCTTGCTGCAAGGCTGGTGTGCTGGCGCCCGCCAATGATCAGGTGATCCAGCACCCGGATGTCGAGAAGTGCCAACGCTTGCGTCAAGCGATCGGTGATTTGCTGATCTGCATTGCTTTGCTCCGGATTGCCGCTCGGGTGATTGTGGAAAAGGATGACGGCAGCAGCGTTCAAATCCAGGGCGCGCTTGGCGACCACCCGAGGGTGCACCTCGCAGCCGTCAATGGTGCCGAAGAAGAGATGTTCGGTTGCCAGGATATGGTGCTTGGTGTCGAGGAAGACGACCCCGAAGACTTCGTGACTCAGATGTGCGTAGCGGGCGATGAGGTAATCGCCGGCTTGCTCAGGGCTGTGGATGCGGCCTTGCCGTTGAAGGCGTTGTTCCAGGATGGTGGCTGCTGCGAGCAAGATGCCCTCTTCGTCCATCTGGAGTTGGTATTGAGCCTTCAGGTCTTGAGTGCGCTTCATCGGTTCTTCTCCACCAGCGCGTTGTGCGCCTCGTGGGAACCGACAGGCGGAGCGTCTGGCCCTACCGCACCCGGGAGCGAGCACCGCGCAAGCGGCGCACAGCGAAGGGCCGCAACAAAGCGCCAGCGACGAGAAGGAGGCTTGTCCTTGCGGTCGGGACAGCGAAGCTAAGGTCCCTTTCAGAGGCCCAGCGCTGGTGGAGAAAACACCATGCATGCCCCACAAGGCTTTCTGGCGAAATGGCATTCGGATGTACGGGACCGATGAACATCAACAAGCTATGGCTGGGCTTCATAGCCTCAAAGATGGCGCTCTCGCTGACGTGCGCTTGCTTGCCTGATGCCTGCATCGCTGGGCACGAAAAGCACGCAGCCATCGGGATGGATGAGCCCTGGCAACAACCATGACCTCAGACGTGATCGTCCGTGTTTTCCAGCCCGCGCCAGGACAAATTCCATCGGCCCGACGGCAAACGAGCTGCGCGTCCTCGCTCATGTCTGCCCTGCTCTCGATGACGGCGGCCATGACTGCAAAAGCTCGCCCAAAGCGGCGGCGATCAGGACTCGATGCCCGCAACGCTGCGTCTAGTTGATTGAGCTGGATGCACAACTCGGCTCGGTCCAAGCTTCAAGTGGCAGCACCGCCTGAGACGCGTCGGCGCAGCCACTGATCGGATTTTTTGTGGGTGCTGGTATGACGCTGCGCGAGCGTTGCGTGGGGTGAGCGACGTTCGACCCCGCGTTCGTCAAAGTGGCATTACAACTGAACATTCCTCGCCCTAGGCCTAACCCTCACCGGGGTGTCAGAAATTTCTGAGATAGGGCCCTCAGGGAAAAAAGTTTCGGCATGCCAAGATCGGAAAAATTCAGAACGTTTTAAAAAAATTAGCCGTTAAGTGTGACCGAGCTCTACCTTTACAAATCACGACTGGATTAAAGGTTTGACGACAGGAAGTTACGGGGGTGACCCTGATAGAGCAGGGGACCGAAAAGGAGTTTTTGATGATTAAGACGATTGCGATGTTCGGCAGCCTAATGCTCGCAGGATTTATTGGACAAGCCACTGCAAATGACATCCACTTCTGTGATTCCTGCACGCAGGCCCAGCGAGGAGCTCTTGCAAATCAGCTGACGTCTGGTCTCGGCCAAGCCTACATCGGTGACCGCACGACTGGCGTTCCCTACCTCTACACGGTCAATACTGTAAACGGCCCCGTCTCTGTGGCCCCGCCCGGGATTCAAGAGCGACCCGTGGCACAGGCAGATGTCGACCAGTTCGCCATCTACTCATCCGTTTATCGGAGCTACGGAAACATCGGCACGCTCAACGTGAAGATCGACTTAGCTAATGGAACTGTCACACCCAGCTCAGTCAGGAAGATGGCTGCACCTGCAGCAGACCAATCAGCATTCGCTAGTGCATTTGACGTGCGTCGGGAAGGCGCAACGCGTCAACAGGTCATACAGTGGCTTGAAGCAAACGATTGGCAAGTGCCTAACACCGGCGAAAATTTCATCTTCTTCATCCAACAGGTTCTGTCCAACGCCTACAAGTGGAGGAGCTCGGAGGATTACAGCATTCGCATCGACACCACGTTCAACGATAAAAGCAGGGCGATTTTCGCCTACGATTCCGCCAAGCGAGCCATTGTTTACGTTGAAGCCTACGATTCCGCAGGCAATCTCATTGGGACTTCTAGCAACGAGCCTATCAACGTCGATTACAGTTCCTACGAGAGCCCGGACGCAGCATCTCGACCTGACTACCAGCGCGGGATAGACTGGCTTACGTCAAGCGGCGCAGCGACCATTTCTGGAGGCACAGTGAGCGTAGGTAGCGGAACCGTCCTTGTCGGCGATGTGGTCCAAGTCAAATAATGAGCATAGTCCGTATCAGGGAGCGCAGGCTTAGCCTGCGCTCCCGTGAAGCAGTTCTGCTCCTTGGCACGCTGGCTTGCTCGGCGCTTTTTCTGGTGACTCGAAACCAGGTTGGGTTGCTTGGCTACGCAGTAGCCCCAATTCTGCTGTTAGCATTTTTTGTGCTGCAAGCGGATTTAGCTTGGCGTGGACACAAAAAAGCAGGGGCGGCCTTCGCCATCGCTGCGGCGGCTTGGCTGACGTTTTCAGTCCTTGCCGCCTACGCTTTCTCTGGTCTCGGGCGAGCGCCGTTTTTCTTGGAAACTTGGCTTAAAGCGCTTCTCGGAGCAGGCTTCTTTGCCGCTCTCTTCTCTCTGTCTGTGCTGCTCGCCAGGAAGCAATCGGTGAACCTCTACTGGTATTTGGTCGGAAGCTTAGCGGTAGCAACAGCTGCGGCAGCAATTCACCCTGGTAACTCCGGGAAAATCGAAGTCCAATGCGAAAGAGGCAGCTGTGCTGCTGGCGCTATCGCCTTTTGGCCTGGCGCATCCCGAGCCTCGGATGGCAAGCGGCCTGTTTCCGTTGTCCTTCCCCAATCCGACAGCAAAGCGCGGTAGACCTTTGTCAAGCCAAAACGCTTACCTTTTTTTCCAACATCTTGGACTGAGAGATTAAGGTTCAACAGGTAGGTGACGTAGGTGCTTATTGAGCATCCATCCAATGAAGAACCTTCCTTCCTCATCGACTGACTGCACGCGTCGCCACTTCCCTGCCGCCTCCAAAACTTGGACGTCATCTCCCTTCACCAGATGACCAGTCACGGGGCCCAACCAATGATCGCGCATCGGCGCGCGTGACTTTGAGCGACTCAGCTGAGCTTTGATGCTGCTCCAAACATTGAGCCATCTGGACCTGATGTTGTTGACGAATAAGCGATACCAATTCCGCGTGGTCCTCGTCGTTGCCCTGGTCTACAAGACGACTGTGCTAGCCCGTGATCCAGGCGACACTCCGGCTATCTGGAATTCTCTGCTTTGAAGAGTCCAACTTCTTGGGCTCGGATCTGGCTAGGAAAATACCTACAGTCTACTCCGCCTGTCCCCGACAGTGTTTTGAACCCTTTTCTGCCATGATGACGTGTAACCAAGGCGGGTCCTGGCGGCCGGTTTCTTGACGGTCGTGTCAGACAAGCAGAGGCGTATAGCGCCATCGAGGAGAATCAGTCTTGGGCGTTACTGCTATTCGGCACGTGGGCGATTACCTGCTCACAGCCCATATCACCCCGTCTGACGGGAAGTTCCTACCAGAGCTCCTAATTTCCAGGCCCGGCGGCATCACGCTTTACCGCTACCCAGTCCCCAGTGTTGCCTTCCCTGATCGAAGCGCTGCGTATGACTACGCCAAGCAGTGGATGGCTGCGTGCTATGTGTCGAGCACAGGCTCGGTAAGCACGGCCTAACCACCGCCTGACCTCAGCCCTCGCCTTCCGCGTCTGTTAGCCCATGCCAAGCCAAAATTTCGTCGATCCGTCGTTCGACGAACTCAGCATATTTCGACGTGATTGCCTTCGCTTCGATGAGCTGCGTCATGACCGTGAAAGCTCACAAGAAATGGCGACGGTCATGATGATGCGCGATTCACATATTTATCGCGAATATGCCAGTGCCGCTTGATAATATTATTTGCTGAGAAGCAACTTATCTTGTCAATGAAGCGACTGCGCTGCGGTCGCATCCGAAAATTCGGATGATGTTGCACATCACCTCGAGCGAGCGAATATGCACGCCCGCACCGTGCAGGACTGCTTCTATTGCGGCCTGGATTCATATTCATGCCGCCGCTCATCTGCCCGTTGGCGGCGCAAATGCTTCCTCGGCAAGCCGGTCTAGATAGGTGCGCATGCAGTGTTCGATCAGATCCGGCTCCGTCGGCAGTCGACGCGCTGGCACGCCGACGCCCCGCATATGGACGCGCGGATAGGAAAGCGCCGGCACTGGCCGCTCCAGGAATGCGCACAGTCGTTCCCAGCTCGATTCGGCATCGGTGTTGAGCACTAGCAGTCGCGGCGCCGGTATATGCTCGATCACAGCCTGGTTCCAGCGCCGGAAGTAGTCAGTCATGAAGGCGCGCTCGCCGAGGCGAGCGCACAGATCGCGGCGCAGGAACTGACTCAGGCGCTGGCCATGGGCGCCAAATAGCGACGGTACGCTGTCGCTGCCTGAGAAAATAGTGGCGCTTACCGACTCGAACCAAGCGTCAGGATCACGGACGGTCAGGATCACCTTGGCGTGCGGGAAACGCGCGGCCAGTTCCATCCAAAAACAGCAGCCGGGATAGTCGGTGGTCGCCGCATAGCCAGCGAAAAGCCCGTCCCAGTCAGGGTGCCCATCGATCGCCGCCTCCCATTGCGGCAAGTCCTGACGCAGGTTCGCCGCCAATTCCATCGCGTGATAGCACCGGCCCACACCGAGCCGCTCGATCGCCAGCTTTAGCGAAAGAGTGCCCGTACGACCAAGGCCGGCTCCAATGAGCTGGAGACTCACGACGTTCGTGCCTGGCCATGGGCTAGCCATTGCGCTACGTCCACACCTAGCTCCGCGTCTGCTCGCCGGGAGTAGGCGTTATTTAACTCAGCCGGCAAGACCTTACGCCAGCGGCCGACTTGGCCCTGGTTGAAAAACGCCTTGCCGCCTTCGCGCCACAAACCGGCACCCTGCGGCACGTAACGTGCCGCATGCTGACGCATATAGTCGAAGCGGCAGTGCGCCACAGTCGCAGCCCACCTGTCTGAAGAGATCGGAATGCCGAGAAAAGCGGCGATGAGGAGGATTTGGCCGGGCAGGTCATCGAGCATGTCGGCGTAGTGTAGTAGCAGCACGTTCGCATCCTCGCCTCGTTCCCACCACGAACGCACGTTTTCCCATAATGGCCAGAACGGAGCCCCGTCGTATTCCAGCCAGCGCGCCACGTAGGCATCGCGCGATAGGCTCGGCGGCGGCACCACACGCAACTTGCCGGATTTGCCCCCATTAGCGTGCAGGCGTGCCTGCGCATCCTGGCTCACCGCGCATTGATGGTCGTACAGGCTCAGCGCTATGTCGCGGCCGTCGCGGCCGATGTAAAGGTATCTGGCGAGCGGACTAGTGACCAGCGCATCGGCCGGTAGGTGTGTCTTCATGAAGCGCCGGTGGCTCTGAGCCTTCAGCAGCGCGAGCTTGGTCGCCTTGTCCGGATAGACGCTGTCTACCCAAGGGGAGATTGCCGAGACATCAATGTCCGGTTCGCCGCCAAAAATTAGCTGGGCCACGATCTGCTGCAGCCAGGTCGTGCCTGCTTTGGCGTAACTAGCGATCACGATATCGCCCTCGCGTAGCGCCAGATCATTCCATACGCTGGAATCGAAAAATCGGTTGGGATATTCCCGGGTTTTCTTGCGAACTTGCTGACTAATCATCGGGCGATACCGGAGCGAAAAACGATGTGGCGGCATGCGCCTGCGCCGGGGCGGCTGAGCGTATCGTTCGTGGCCGCAGCGCGATACGCACATCAAGTGGCCGCAATACAAGAGCGGGAAAGGGCGAGGGCCGCGCGTCAGGAGCCAGATGCAGGGTGCACGTGCGTAATATGGTGGCGATGACTACGGTCATCTGGGTCAGCGCCAACATGCTGCCGATGCAACTGCGCGAGCCACCTCCAAAAGGAAAGTAGCTATAACGCGCCAACGAGTGAGTGGCGGTATCGTCAAGCCAGCGTGCGGACAGGAAAATCTCAGGATCGGAAAAATATCGCCCGTCGCGATGCACGACCCATGAACTGACGAGCAGTTGGGTGCCGCAGGGGACATGGAAGCCATTCAATGTGGCGTCGCGTTGCGCAATCCTTGCGGTTATCCAGGCCGGTGGATATAGACGCAAGGACTCCTTCACACAGGCCCGCGTTTGCGGCAACCAATCGAGCAAGCTGGTGCCTGAAGCGGCATCGGCATCGTCCAGTGCGTTGGCTTCTTGCGCCACCTCCTGGGCAATCTGCGGGTGCTGAGCCAGTAGCAACAAGGTCCAGGTCAACGCTGCAGACATCGGCTCCAGTGCCGACATCAGTATCGCCGCCGCTTCGTCGCGGCGCCAGTCTCCATCGCCTTGTGCGGTTTCGGCTAGCAGCAGCGCCAAGACCGATGCTACATGCGGCGGCCGCTGCATGCTTCGCGCCAGGATCCGGTCCAATGCCATGTCAAGATCCGCACGTGCGCGGCGCAAGCGATGCCGGTTTGTAGATGGCCACCACAAGGGAGCCATGGATTGACGGCGGGTCTGCTGCAAGATGGCATCGACCATAGGCAACATAAGCAGCAGGTCTGGTGCGTGTGCCGGATCACCGAGCAGGAAGCCGGCGCCCAATTGCGCGCATAGCCCAGTCATTAGTGCGCGCATGTCCTGTATCGCGCAGGATTCGCCCCGCTCGCGCAATAAAGATCGGGTGGCCACCAATGCGTGTGTTGCGGCGTCGCGCACCAAAGTCGCACGAAAGGCTGGTTGTAGCGCCCGCCGCTTATGCTGCCAGACTGCGCCAGTGCTGTTCATCACAGAAGCAGGAAATGCAGGGCGCCGCACGCCCGGGTCCGAATCGACCTTGCCGTAAAGCGCACCGTCGTCGCCAAGAACTGTACTGATCGCGGCCGGTGCGGCGAGCAGATAGGTTCGTTTAGCAACCTTGACTACATCGCCATGTTTACGAACGCAGTCTTGCAGGAACGCCAAAGGATCTTCGGAAAAATGACCCCGGTTGCCGAATGCCCAGTGTCCGGTCGGACCCGGGGGGATAGCGCTCTTGCTACCTGAAGTCATGCGCGCATCGCAGGTTGCCAGCGACTAAAATTGGCACGTTACGAATTCTGGAGATAAAAGCACACCAGCAATGCATTAACGTGTTCGGTTGCGAGAAAGAGACCTCCTTTCCCGCAACAGGTGCGGATGGTCAATATGTGTAAATATAGCCGAGCTTGCGGCCAGTGATGACCTGAATCCAACGCGACAGCGCTTTGAAAAAATGCTTCATGAAGATTTTCCTTGAATAGGAGAGAGGACTGGTTACGGAGCATTTCTGCATGAATTATCGAAAATACAGTTTCATGCTCGGGTTATGCGCTACCTGAGTCAAGCCGCATAGCGCAAAGAAGTCGCGATATACGAAGAACTGTGCGCACCTAGCCTCTGTCGCCAACGCCGCAGTGCAGCCATCACCGCGTGTTATCGTCGAGTTGATTTGCAAGCGAGCGCGATGTGTATGCCTGTCACTCACCAGTATGATCGGATGTCCGTGTTCTACGACAGCTTTCATGATCGTTGGCCGGCGCAGGCGCTGCAGCGATGCGTGCAAACCCTAGCCGAACTGGCTGATGGACGAACATCACTGGAGTTGGGCATCGGCAGCGGGCGCATCGGACTGCCGTTATCGCAGCGAGGCGTGCCGGTGGCTGGTATCGACAACGCACCGGCGATGCTGGACGCATTGCGTGCAAAACCCGGTAGCGAGCAGCTGCAACTGGTTTGCGCAGATTTTGCTGACATGCCGTTAACTGGGCCATTCGGCCTGATCTACGCGGTGGCCTCCTTCGGCTATCTGCTCACCCAGGCCGAGCAGTTGCGCTGCATCATCAATGCAGCGCGCTGCTTGGCGCCAGATGGCAAGCTCGTGATCCAGACTGCAGTGCCCGGCGCCGAAGTGTTCGACAGCGGCGGAAAGGTGAGCCAAGTGATCGACGTGCCGGAGACGCAGGGCACCGGCGCCGCGGTGATGCTGGTGTGCTCGCAACCCGACCCAGTGCAACAGCGCCTCGATCAGCGCGTGGTAGTTCTGGGCGAGGACGGCACGCGCATCTTCACTGAGCGTCGGCGTTACGTCTGGCCATCGGAACTTGATCTGATGGCGCGGATCGCAGGGTTGCGCCTACTGGTGCGGTGGGGGGGCTGGGGGCACGAACCCTATGGTGCGCATAGCCGAATCCAGATCTCGGTTTACGTTCCGGCGGGCGCCTCCATGGCCTGAGTCGTCGGTGCTGCTTCGTTGCAAGGCATCATAAATAGGTCGACAGATAAAGTCCCCAGAGGATTCGGCGCGCAAACAGCGGTGATGGAATGGCTTTTTGCACACTTCCAGCAACGCGTGGTGGCCGAACTAATAGCCAATAATCCGCAGACGTAGGAAATGAGTGCCCGAAGAGACTCCGGGCGCTCATTGCCTCGGCAATCGCAATACTCAGCCTGGGAAAGCCGGAAACTTCTCATCCGGGTGCTTGGCTTTCCATTCCTTGTAAGACGCGCTTCCCTCCCAAATGGTGAAGGCTTTGGGCGGACGACCACGCCCTGACCATGTCTCTTGGTTGTGGGGCAACCAATACTTGGGCGCTACTTCCTTTCTCGTAGAAGCAGCCTTATTCGGCTTAGCCACATCAGCACCGATCAGAGCCGCAATCTCCGACTTCTGCTTTGCACTGAAATGCTCGGTGTATTGGTCGAGCAACTTGACAATCTCTGAATAGGCTTCAGATGATTGCTGCTGGCGTAGCTGAGCTTCCTGCTCTTCCAACTTCCGAATTTCTTCTGCCAATTTCTCTTTAGCAGCGGCGAGGGCACTCAAAGACGCGGTTGTCATTCAGGACTGTTCCAATCAGTTGATTAGCAAATTATTCGTGAGAAATCTATTGCAATAAAGCCGCACGGCGATCTGTCGACAAGCTCTACCATTCTATCGTATTGCTCCGCAGCGACTTCTGTCTTTTTTGGATATCGGGAGGGCATGAGGCCGGTCGGGCCTCCTCAACTTGAACAGCTTGACTACTGCCACAACCCTTGAAAGCATGTAGGTCAAGACAGGGGGTGTCTATGGATAAAGCAAGGGATCGTCGAAGCGACCAGGACTACACGGCCCAGGATCGCACAGAGATGGCTGTCCATGACGCTTTCGTGCGCTTCGAAGATGCAAACGTGGAGCGCCATACACAGCGATGGCATGGGTTCTGGGGGGTTGTGCGTCCTCTTCGCTTCTGGACACGCGGCAGCTGCTATTACTCGAACTTTGGACCTGCTGATAGCGACTTCCGTATATCCATCCATGCGAGTCACGTCCCGGACATTCTTCGCCGCTATGGCTTAGCCACTATTGAAGACATGGCAGGACACTATCTACTTCTCTTTGATATCGCCCGGCAATCGAACTCGCTGCGTTTGACGGCAGATGTAAATTCCGTAAATCACATCGGCCTCATGCCAATGAATTAATCAGCCAACTCAGATTTACTAAGACTATTGATAAAATTTAGCAGCCTGCACCCAATTAATATAGAAATCCAATGGAAATGCACCATGTTAAGCCACAACGAATTGGCGAGATGGCAATAGAGCAATAAAAGTATTGACAATTAAATTATCTATGGTAAGCGTATAAGTTGAAAAAATAGGATAATATTTAATGAAAAATACAACTAAAAAATTGGAGAATTTCGTTGCTTTTGCTGCAATCTCCCTCGCCGCCCTCTACATACCCACCATGGCAATTATTTTTTATTTTAAGTATATAAAATGATTTATGCGAGAATAATGGAAAGCACGAAGACGAACACGGACGCCGCGAACATAAGAGACACCCATAGGACATGATTTTTGAGACTTTTGCATAGCCCGACCAATGCCTGAACAACAATCAATCCTCCCAGCATAAAATTGAAGAAGAAGAGCCAGTGCTGCTGGAAGAAAATCTTACCCACAAGCCCTACCGCAGCGCAGGAGAAAGCGATCAACACAGCCGCGCTAATGTATTTTAGGTCATGCCCTGGATGGTTGTTTTTTTGGTCCAATAACAGGTCGCGCCACCCTTCCTTGATTTCTTCGCAAAACTGCGCAGGCGTCTTACTAGAACCGCCCATGTAAAAATCCTTTTAAGAAAGTTTAATTGAGTATTCAATGACTGACAGTCCTGGCGAGTGCTTCGCCGTGCCATTCAATTTTTCTGCAACAGTAAAGGCCCGACTATAAGTCACATGATGCTCATCATCCAGCTCGTGGCCCACGATTTGTGCGCGCAGCTCTGACGACACTCCCATGCCTTGAAGCTCCTGGATAAAAGTCTTTCGCAACGAATGGAACCCACGCTTGGCCTTAGGCCAGTCCTTGCCGATCTCGTCCAGGTAGCGGCTAAACGCCTTCGTGATCCAGTTCCCCTGCCCGTTCATGGCATCTGCTTTGGCGTGCGGGAACAAGCGCTTGTGGCCAGCAGCCTTTCGGTTATCAAACCATTCCCAAAATCCAAGCGCCAACAGCTCGGGATGGATTGGCACCGTGCGCAGGCTTACCTCGGTTTTGACCTTCTGGTGCTCTCCCTCATCTGAAATCCGGATGCAAGGGATGTTCTCCTCGTTGAACACATCCGCCACCAACAACTGCCCGACCTCAGAGGCTCTGGCTCCCGTGTAAAGGCCAATGAGCGCTGCCCAGCGGGCATTTGGAGAAAGCCTGGGGAAGTTGACCGGCGAGAAGATTGCCTGGATTTGCTCACGATCAAAAGCCTTAAACCCAAGCTTCCGTCGAGCCCGCCGTTCCCTTGCCGAATAGCTCACATGACCCTTGGCCGGGTTATCGCCTTGTGGGTAGTGACCCGAAACCATGGCCCAATCGAAGAATCCTCCCTTCCCGCCCATGTAGCTCTGCTTGTTCGTCAGCGTTGGCGTGGACGCACCTTCCTTCCGCATCTGCTGATACCAGCGAGCTAGGTCTGACCGCGTGATCGTATGGATCTTCGTCTTCTCACCCAGGTAGTCCACCAATGCTTGGATGGCCGACTTCTTGATGACATAGGTCTTGGGCAAGGTGCGTCCCTTCAAGGTCGCCAACCACGCATGTCGCGCCTTCCCAAGCGTCATTGGCTCAAGGGTCGAGCCGAGCTTGGTGGCATACGCTGCGATGGCCAGTGGCGACGCCGGCAGCGCGACGGGTCGTTCGCCTTCCGAGCCGAGGCCTTCGTGGAGTTCTCGAAACAGCCTCACGCCTTTGGTGCTGTCGATTTGCCAGCGCTCATGCACAGTCCCGTCTGGCGTCCTGGTTCGATGCAAGGTCAGGTTGCGGAAGGGTATTGCAGCAGAGGCGGATGCCAACAATGCGGAAGCGTCTGCCTGACCGCGTCGATCTAACCCGTCGTCCCGCAACCGCGCGAACAGCCGCTCGTAGTGCGATGCCAAGGTGGCAGCGCGCAGTTGCGCCTCTTCCAAAACGGTCGTATGCAAGGTGCGCTTGATCGCCTGCAAGCCGAGCAGCGGTTGTAGATCAGTGGGAACCCGCTGCCGAAAGGACCATCGACCGGAGGGCAACGAACGCGACAAATATTGAGGGATACGCATCAACAACGAACCGGCTGCGCGCTGCTTTGCCTCTCTTGGAGCTTCGATTGAGCTCCGAAAACGACGACAGCGCGGACCGATCAACCTCTCAAACCGAGTGCGGGGGCAGCACTATCGCCGGAGGCAACTGGTGGTCAAGGTTGCGGCCTCGCTTTGCGCGAGCCGCTGTCAGCAGCCGTGGACTTGGTCTATCCCTAGCCCCTTAGGCGGTCTTGGAGTGCGGCAAGCCAAGACGCGACAGCAAGCTGGACTGCTGAGCAGCCATCTCAGGGGGGCTACCGATCAAGCGGTGCAGCCGACCGCTCGCTGCACCTGATCAGCAGCGCCCCCTACTCACTCAGCTCTGACTTTAGGTATCATTTGAGGTATCAAAGCAGGCTCAGCTGGAAGGCCCGAAATGCTTTAGGGTCAATGGCTTGCGTAGGGGCGTCTTCAGGCTCCGCCCACCTCCACCAAACAACGGTCCTAAGACGACCGACCAAGGCCGGGGCTCTCGATGCAGAGGGTTCCCGGCCTTTTTCATGGGCGCTGCAAAGTCGTCGGATCGACGGCCCATCCGATGAAGCGCCGCGCCCTGCGCTGCGCATTGCGTCAGATTGTGACGTGACCCGCCTGTTCGGTGGCCAGGGTCGGCGCGACCGCGATCTGTGGCGAGCTCGCCTCTGCGGGCAAGGCATCGCCGCGCAATCGGTGGAAAAGCTGCAGTAATTCGGTGGCTTCTTGCTGCAGCAGGACCAGGGCGCTCTTGTTGGACTCTTCCATCTCACGCTCCTCTGGAGACACTCCCCAGCATCTTGATGCAGTAGGAGCAAACCTCGTGCCAGCGTCGTGGCTGCAGGCAGACGTGTGCTGTATGCGCACCACACAGAATCCGGGACATCAGCGCGGGAGCTGTGGGGCCGAGCACCAGCACAATCGATGGGCAGCAGCATTCAACGAGTGACCAAGACGTGTTGGCGGCGCCAACGTGCCAGGCGATATCGACACACCGTTCTCGGCACGCGCCTCACTGTCACTACCGGAATTCTGAACGAGCGGTCAAACGAGGTGAAGCATAGGCACGCGCTTTGCATCAACCTCTACCAGACGATCAGTGTTGGGGAACACGGTGTTGACCAAAAAAGCAAAACGCCATGCTGCCGGGGCTCTACTGCTCGGCGGGGTGATCTTCGTGCTGATCGGTGTGGGCGGTTATTTCACCACGCAACGTTCGCTCTCCGACGCAGGCTGGGTGACGCATACGCAGGAAGTGATCGCCGCCATCGATGAAATCCAGGCCGGCATGCTGTCGGCGGAGTCGTCTGTGCGTGGCTATGTGCTGACCGATGACGAGGCATTTCTGGGCGTGTATGCCGATGCGATCGGGCGCTTGCCCGAACGCATCGTGCGCCTGGAAGCGCTGGTGCAGGACAACGCGGCGCAGGAGCGCAATGTCGTGCTGCTGCGGCGATTGATGGACACGCGCCTGGTGCAGATCAACGACCTGTTGCACAGCTACCGCGCAAGCGGCCTGGATGGCGCACGTGCTTCGATTGCGCGCGGGGTGTTTCAGACCTCCTCCACGCTGCGTCGCCAGGTGCAGACCATGACCGAGCTGGAACGCCGCCAGTTGGTGACGCGTACCGAGACCAACCAGACCAGCGCGCAGTGGGTGCTGCGCGTCACAGTGATCGGCATCATCAGCGGACTGTTGGTGATGTTGCTTGCCTACCGCCTGCTGTCGCGCGAACTGGAACGACGCGTGCGTGCCGAGGACGAGGCCAGCAGCACCAGCGAGCGACTGGTGGAGTCGTTCGCCGCACTCGAACGCACTTCCGCCGGGCTGGAGGCGCTGTCGCGCTATTCGGGGCTGCTGCAGAACTGTCGCGATGCCGAAGAAGCGCTGGAAATCACCGCGCGCACGATTGCGCCGTTGATCCCCGGTGCCTCTGGCGCGGTCTACCTGCTGCGCGCCTCGCGCGATCGCGCCGAGCCGGTGGTCGCCTGGGGCGCGATGGCCGACGACAACAGTGCCAGCATTGCGCCGCACGACTGTTGGGCGCTACGTCGCGATCGCACGCATGTGGTGGAGGACATCAGTCAGGGCATGGTCTGCCAACATGCCGGCGCCAATCTTCCGGCGCATGCGAGCACGGTCTGCATTCCGTTATCGGCGCAGGGCACGCAATTGGGCATGCTGGCGTTGCGCAGCGAGGATCCGCGCGAACTGACGTCGTTGACCGTGGCCGAAGCGGCCGCAGAACAACTGTCGCTGGCGCTGCACAACCTGCGTTTGCGCGAGACGCTGCGTCAGCAATCCATCCGCGACCCGCTGACCGGCCTGTACAACCGCCGCTATCTGGAAGAGGCGCTCAACCACGAACTGGCACGCTGCACGCGTCGGGCGCTGCCGTTGTCGGTATTGATGCTGGACGTGGACCATTTCAAACAGTTCAACGATCTGCATGGGCACAGTGGTGGCGATCGCGTGCTGGCGGCGATTGGCGAATTCCTGCTGACGCAGATGCGCGGCGAAGACATCTGCTGCCGCTATGGTGGCGAAGAATTGACCATCATCCTGCCGGAAGTGGATCTACCCACCGCCAGCAGGATGGCCGAGAAGTTGCGCGTGGGCATCGAGGCCTTGCAGGTCATGGCCGACGGGGTATCGCTACCCAAGATCACCGCATCGTTTGGTGCGGCCAGCTTCCCCGAGCATGCGGGCAATGCAACGCAGCTGCTGCGGCGTGCGGACGAGGCGCTCTACCGGGCCAAACAGGCTGGGCGCAATCAGGTGGTGAGCGCGGGCGCTTCGACTGCCGCATTGTAATCGTCGATCAGCTGCGACAAGGCGCACCGTCGCCAGGAATGCGATCCGCAGATGCCGCCTCGCGGTCGGGTCGCGCCTACCTGATTGCCGTACCCTCGTATTGCCAAACATGCAGAGCAAGACTCAAACGCAGCCCTGCCCGTCTTTGTCGGTTGGAATCAGGCCGGCACCGGCAAGCATTGCATCGACGCGGGTCCGCACATAGGCGGCTTCTTCGGGCTCGACGCTGCTCAGCAGGGCTTCGGCGCGTGCCTGGAAATCGAGATAGTCGAAATCCGCATCTTCATCGGCCGACAGCTGCGGCAATGCATCCTGCAACGCATCCAGGCGCGTCTCGAGTTCTTCGCGGGTAGGCATGGCAGACTCCAATGGCAAAGCGGATACGGTTGCGGCAAGGCCGTCAACAAGGTGCGAAGTCCTGCCCTGCAATGCTTCATCTTCCTACCCGATGCAGCGGCACTGCACGCTCAATTTCCACGGTGCGCAGCCGATAATGATGCCGACTCCTATAGAACCTTCCCTGTGATCCTCCACCTGCGGCGGGATTTCCGCCTCGGCATCGTGAAGATGCTCGGGCCAATCACTGCGCTGTTGCTTTGCCTCTATGCGGTGTACCTGGCCATCACCGGTCAGGCGCTGGCCTGCCTGATCACCGCATCGCTCGGTGTGCTTGCGATATGGCGTGGCTGGAAGATGCGCGATGCCGAACGCACCCGTGCGGGCGGGGTGTGGCTGGCATCGATCAATGTCGGCGGCTGTCTGGTGGCGTGCTGGACCGGCGGCGATGGCGCACTGCCCTGGCTGTTTCCGGTGCTGGCGACCAACTATTTTCTATGCGGGCCGCAACGTGCAGTGCTGCTCAGCCTGCCGTTGCTCGCGGCATTGTTGTTGCTACCCGGTTTGATCGTCAGCCCCGGTCAAGGCGTGTCGACGATCGTGGTGACCTTAGTGACGCTGACGGTGGGCTATGCGTTTTCGCTGCGCATGCAGGACGACCGCGTGCATCTGGAAGAGCTGGCCTCGCTGGATGCGCTGACCGGCCTGCCCAACCGACGCATGCTCGAACGTGCGCTCACCCATCAGATCGATCAGCGGCAACCGCATGATCGGCTCAACAGCCTGATCATCCTGGACCTGGATCATTTCAAGGAGGTCAACGATCTGTACGGGCATGCTGCAGGCGATGCGGCGCTATCGGATCTGGCCACCATCCTGCGCTACGAGGTACGCGATCCGCATCAGGTGTTCCGCTTCGGCGGCGAAGAATTCGTGGTGTTGCTGCGCGCCGGCTCGCTGCAGGAACTGGAAGCGGCGACCGAGCGCCTGCGCAAGGTCATTCGCAATGGCCTGCGCGGCCCGGGTGGACGTATCACGGTGTCGCTGGGTGCGGCCCGCCACGATGGCGAGACGCATTGGCAGGACTGGTTTTCACGCGCCGATGCGGCGCTGTATCTGGCCAAGAACGGCGGCCGCGATAGCGTGCGGGTTGCCGACTGACCCAGCGGTTGCGGGGCGACACCTTGGCCGCCCCGCATGCCCGCTTCAACGATTGACCACAGCCACCGGTACCGCAGGCGCTTCGCCCTGCTTCCAGCCGCCCAGCGCTTTGTAGACACCGACCACACCAACATTCACTGCCGCTTCGGCCTGTGCCAACGCATCGTCTGCGGCCAGTTGGGTGCGTTGTGCATCCAGCAGCGTGAGGAAGTCTTCCGAGCCCTCGCGGTAGCGGATCTGCGCCAACTGTTCGGCACGCCGTGCGGCATTGGCCTGCTCCACCACGATCGCCAGGCGCGCCTGCTGGCGGCCGTAGCCGATCAGTGCGTTCTCGGTGTCTTCCAGCGCCAGCAACACGGCCTGCTGGTATTGCGCCAACGCGCCTTCGGCCTGCGCCTTGCTGGCACGCAGGCGCGCACGCACGGTGCCGAAGTCGAACGCTGCCCAGCTGATCGACGGGGTGATCGACCAGGCCTTGCCACTGCCCTCGGTCAGCCTGGCCGCATCGCCGGACAGAAAACCGACAAAGCCGCTCACGCTGATGCGCGGGAACAGGTCAGCAGTCGCAACGCCCACCTGCGCGGTGGCTGCCGCCAGGCGTCGTTCGGCACTGCGCACGTCCGGTCGCTGACGCAGCAGCCCGGCGGTGTCGCCCAACGGTAACGCACGTGCGAACGCGGGCGTGGTGCGCGGTACCAGGGTGGCATCCAGCGCGTCCGGCGCCTGGCCGAGCAACACGGCCAGACGGTGGCGGTATTGCGCCTCGGCGGTTTCCAGCAACGGAATATCCGCCTCGATCGCCTTCAGCCGCGCCAGGCTGCTCTGCACATCCAGCTCGCTGCCGGCGCCCAGGTCCCAACGCGTCTGCGTCAGCCGCTGGGTGTCGTGCAGGTTGGTCAGCGTGCGCTTGGAGACATCCAGCTGCTTCTGCGTGCCACGCAACTCGAAATAATTGCGGGCCACTTCGGCTGCAACCGTGACCTGCACGTCGAGCAAACCGGCTTGCTCGGCTTCCAGATCGGCACGTGCCGCTTCCGACGCACGCCGCTGACGACCGAACAGATCCAGCTCCCAGGCCGCATCCAGACCCAGGGTGGTCTGTTCGGTGAGGAAACGCTGATTGCCGGCGATCACCTGCTGCTGTTCGCGCCGGTCGAAGGTGCCTTGCGCGGTGATATGCGGCGCCTGGTCCAGACGACGTTCGACGAACACGGCACGTGCCTGCTTGACGCGCGATACGGCGATGCGCAGATCGTGGTTGGCGAACAACCCATCGCGCACCAGCTGTTCCAGTACAGGGTCGTCGAACTGCGACCACCAGTTACCGACCGGCGATGCGGTGCTGTAGGCCGTGTCCTGCGCGCCCTGCAGCGTCACTGCGGCGGGCGGGTCGGGCCGGTAATCCGGGCCGACCGCACAACCGCTGAGCACCAGCGCGGCCAGTGCCACGCTCAAGAATGTCCTTACCATGGCAACACGTCTCCCAAGTACGTAAAGCTGCCGGTGGCGCCGTGTGCGTCGAGCAGCGCCATCTGCACGCTGCTGTGCGCGCCCTGCTCCACTTCGATCTCACCGTTACCAGCGTTCATATCGGTTTTGACGTAGCCCGGATGCACGCTGTTGACCTTGATGGCGGTGTCGCGCAACTCGTGGGCCAGATGCACCGTCCAGCTGTTGACCGCGCTCTTGGAGGCGTCGTAGGCGGGAATCTTGAAGTCGTAGATCGGCGAGCCGGGCTGGGTATGCAGGGTCAGCGAGCCGAGCATGCTGGACACATTGACGATGCGCCCGGCCAGCGAACGACGCAGCAGCGGCAGGAACGCCTTGGTGACGCTGACGACCGCGAACAGGTTGGTGTCGAAGGTCCGCTTCCACACGTCCAGGCTCTGCTGCGACGGGGTGCGCTGCATGTCCTCGATCATGATGCCGGCGTTGTTGATCAGGATGTCCAGGTGACCGTGACGCTGTTCCACCGTACCCACTGCGGCGGCGATGCTGATGTCGTCGTTGACGTCGAGCTGGATGGCTTCCACCGGCAGGCCCTCGGCCTGCAGCTTGAGTGCGGCAGCGACCGCGTCATCGCGCTTGCGGCCGGCCAGCAGCGTGTGCACGCCGGCCTGGGCCAATTGCCGGACGGTTTCCAGACCGATACCGCGGGTGGCACCGGTGACCAGTGCAATTTTGCTGTTGCTCATTTCAAAATCCTTCGAATGTAAGGAATGCACCGCGGCGCTTACGCCTTGACGGGTTCATGCGAGACAGCAGCCGGCGCGGCGGGTTGTTCGCCACGGGTCACCCACTTGCGCAGGGCCACGTAAAACACCGGGGTCAGGAACAGGCCGAACAAGGTCACACCCAGCATGCCGGCGAACACGGTGATACCGGTGACCGAGCGCACTTCGGCGCCGGCGCCATGGCCGAACACCAGCGGCACGGTGCCGGCGATGAAGGCGATGGAGGTCATCACGATCGGGCGCAGACGCAGGCGGCAGGCTTCCAGCGCGGCTTCGACGATGCCCTTGCCGTGCATCTCGAGTTCGCGGGCGAACTCCACGATCAGGATCGCGTTCTTGCACGCCAGGCCCATCAGCACCACCAGGCCCACCTGCACGAACACGTTGTTGTCGCCGCCGGTGAGCCACACGCCGAACAAGGCAGACAGCAAGGTCATCGGCACGATCAGGATCACCGCCAGCGGCAGCGTCCAGCTCTCGTACAACGCGGCCAGCACCAGGAACGCCAGCAACACCGCCATCGGGAACACGATCAATGCCGAGTTACCCTGCGTGGACTGCTGATAGCTCAGGTCGGTCCACTCGATGTTCATGCCGTTGGGCAACACCTTCGGCGCCATCCCGGTCAGCGTCTGCATCGCTTCGGTGGACGACAGCACGCGCGGGTCCGCTTCGCCGATCAGATCGGCGGCCGGGTAGCCGTTGTAGCGGATCACCGGATCCGGGCCGTAGGTCTGACCCAGCGTGACCATGCTGCCGATCGGCACCATCTGCCCGCGATCGTTGCGGGTGCGCAGGTTGGCGATGTCTTCAACGCTGTCGCGGAACTGTCCATCGGCCTGGGCGATCACCTGATAGGTGCGACCGAAGCGATTGAAGTCGTTGATGTAGGCCGAACCCAGATAGGTCTGCAGGGTGTCGAACAGATTGGTCAGCGGCACGCCCTGCGCCTTGGCCTTGTCGCGATCCACCTTGGCATCGAGCTGCGGCACGTTGGCCTGATACGTGCCGATCGGGAACTGCATGCCCGGCGTCTGCGAGATCGCACCGGACATCGCATTGACCGCACTCTGCAACTGGCCATAGCCCAGACCGGCACGGTCCTGGATGTACAGCGAGTAGCCCGAGCCCTGCCCAAGTCCCAGAATCGGCGGCGGCATGAAGGCGAACGCGAAGCCCTGCTGGATCTGGCTGATGCGTGCATTGAGCTCGGCATTGATCTGCACGGCGCTGCGGCTGCGCTGGCTGAACGGCTTGAGCGTAATGAAGACCGTGCCGGTGTTGGGCGTGTTGGTGAACTGCAGCGGATTCAGACCCGGGAACGCAATCGTGTGATCCACACCTTCGGTCTGCATCGCGATCTGGCTGATCTGACGGATCACCTCGTTGGTGCGTTCCAGCGAGGCGCCTTCCGGCAACTTGGTACCGGCAATCAGGTACAGCTTGTCCTGGGTCGGAATGAAGCCGCCCGGCACCACCTTGAACATGAAACCGGTGGCCACCAGCAGCAGCACATACACCATGAACACCGCACCGCGCTTGCCCAATGCACGCGACACCGCGCCCTGGTACTTGTTGGAGCTGGTATTGAAGAAGCGATTGAACGGACGGAACAACCAGCCGAACAACCGGTCGATCAAGCGCGACGGACCATCCTTCGGTGCGTCATGCGCCTTGAGCAACATCGCCGCCAGCGCCGGCGACAAGGTCAGCGAATTGATCGCCGAAATCACCGTGGAGATCGCGATGGTCACCGCGAACTGCTTGTAGAACTGGCCGGTCACGCCCGACAGGAACGCCATCGGCACGAACACCGCGCACAGCACCAGCGCAATGGCGATGATCGGCCCAGACACTTCGCGCATCGCCTGATGCGCAGCGGCCAACGGGCTCAGGCCTTCTTCGATGTTGCGTTCGACGTTTTCCACCACCACGATCGCGTCGTCTACCACGATGCCGATCGCCAGCACCAGGCCGAACAGGCTCAGCGTGTTGATCGAAAAACCCAGCAGGTATAGCGCGGCAAACGTACCGACCACCGACACCGGCACCGCCAGCAACGGAATGATCGAGGCGCGCCAGGTCTGCAGGAACAGGATCACCACCAGTACCACCAGCAGCACCGCTTCCAGCAAGGTATGCACCACCGCGCTGATCGAGTCGCGCACGAACACGGTCGGGTCGTACGCAGCCGACCACGCCATGTCCTGCGGGAACTGCTTTTCCAGCTCGGCCATCTTGGCGCGTACCGCATCGGACAATTCGATCGCGTTGGCACCGGGCGACTGGAACACGCCCATGCCCACCGCGTTCTGGTTGTCCAGCTGCGAGCGCAAGGTGTAGTTGCCGGCGCCCAGCTCCAGACGTGCCACATCCGACAGGCGCACGATCTCGCCGCTGTTGCCGCTGCGGATCACGATGTTGCCGAACTCTTCTTCGGTGGTCAGGCGGCCCTGCGCATTGATCGACAGCAGGAAATCGCTCTTGTTGGGCATCGGCTCGGCACCGAGCTGGCCGGCGGAGACCTGCACGTTCTGCTCGCGGATCGCCGAGACCACATCGCTGGCGGTGAGCCCGCGTGCGGCGACCTTGTCCGGGTCCAGCCAGATGCGCATGGCGTAATCGCCTGCACCGAAGATCTGGATCTGCCCCACGCCCGGCAGGCGCGACAGCTCGTCCTTGACCTTCAAGGTAGCGTAGTTGCTCAGGTACAACGAGTTGTACTTGCCCTTGGGCGAGGTCAGATGCACGACCATGGTCAGCGTAGGCGACTGCTTCTGCGTGGTCACGCCCTGGCGCCGCACGTCCTCGGGCAGACGCGCCTGCGCCTGACTGACGCGGTTCTGCACCTGCACCTGCGCCTGGTCCGGATCGGTGCCCGGCTTGAAGGTCACGGTGACCACCAGCACGCCATCGGAGCCGGCGACCGACTTCATGTACATCATGTCTTCCACGCCGTTGATGGCTTCCTCAAGCGGCGTGGCGACGGTCTCGGCGATGACCTTGGGATTGGCGCCCGGATACACCGCACGCACCTGCACGCTCGGCGGCACCACTTCCGGGTACTCGCTGATGGGCAGTAGCGGCATGGCGATCAGGCCGGCAGCGAAGATGATGATCGACAGCACCGCGGCAAAGATCGGCCGGTCGATGAAAAAACGGGAAAAGTCCATTGGGGTGGTCCTGAAAGAGGTTGCCGCCAGGTGGCGGCGCGGCACAGCGGCCCCGAACCGGCCTTTTAAAAAGACCGGTGCTCATGGGTGCGATGCAGCGATGAATCAGTTCGACGCGGTGCGCTTGTCCGACGCGGGGACCATTGCCACGGTCTTGGCATCGACGGGCATGCCGGGCATGAAGATCTTCTGCACGCCGTCGACCACCACGCGGTCGCCAACGGCCAGACCCTTGCGCACGATGCGCAGACCATCGGCATTGCGGCCGAGCTCCACATCGCGCCGCTGCGCCTTGCCGTCCTTCTCCACCACGTAGACGTACTTGCGGTCCTGGTCGGTCAGCACGGCTTTTTCGTCGACCAGCATGGCCTTGAACTGGCCGCTGCCCAGCAGTTGCACGTGGGCATACAGGCCCGGCGTGAACTGCCGCTGCGCGTTGTCCAGCACCGCGCGCACGCGAATGGTGCCGGTGCTGCGGGTGACCTGGTTATCCAGGAAATCCACGCGTCCGGCATGCGGGAACCCCTGCTCGCCGACCAGGCCGATGCGCACTGGCAACTCGCCGCCACGCGCGTCCGGACGCTCGCCATCGCGGGTCATCTGCGAATAGCGCAGGAAAGTGCCTTCGTCGGCATCGAAGTAGACGAACATCTTGTCCAGCGACACCAACGTGGTCAGCACGCTGGCACTGTCGCTGGCCGTGACCAGGTTGCCGGCAGTGACCATCGCACGCCCGGCGCGGCCGTCGATCGGTGCGCGAACGCGGGTCCAGTCCAGGTTGAGCTTGGCGGTATCCACCGCGGCCTGCGCGGCCAGCACCTCGGCATCGGCCTGGTCGCCAGCGGCGCGGCGCTGCTCCCAGGTTTCGGTGGAAATGGCCTGCTGCTCGGACAACTTGCGCGCACGTGCCGCTTCGCTGCGGGCCAGGTTGGCCTGCGTGCGGGCACGCACCAGCGCCGCATTGGCACGCGCGAATTCGGCGCGGTAGCTGCGGTCATCGATGCTGAAGAGCACATCGCCCTTCTTCACTTCGGCGCCTTCGACATAGTTGACCTTGTCGATATAGCCGGACACGCGCGGGCGCAGCTCGACGCTTTCCACCGGCTCGATGCGGCCGCTGAACTCGTCCCACTGGCTGATTTCCTTGGTCAGCACCGGGGCGACGCTGACGCTGGGCGGCGGCGGTGCACCGGTTTCGGCGGCCTTGCTGCCGCAACCGGCCAACACGACCGCCAGTACGGCGCCCGTCAATACGGTACGCAAGGGAAAACGGAACGGGGTGGCGTTCGGGGTCATGGGGAAATCTCTCGGGTGGGGATGGGGAAATGCAGACCAGCCAGCCGGTCGGCCGATGGAGCGGCGTGCAAGCGACGACTGACGGTCACGACAGCTTGTCCGGGCTGGCCAGGCCCGACGATCAACGACACGGCGGCGCGACCGACATCCACGGCGCGGATCCACTCCGGACACGCATCCTTGGCACGGCCGGGCGTACACACCGGTTGCTCGATCGACAGCAGGTGGACACGCACGCCCAGCGGCTTGGCTTCTTCGTGCAACACCTGCGCGAGCATGCGGGTCGCCGCAGCGGCAATGGAGATATCGCCATGCGCTGCCCAGGCGCGCAGCGGGCTACCGAGCAACAGATAGCGGCCACCGCCATCGGTCTCACTGAGCAGCGGCAACAGATGGCGGGCAGCAGCCAGATGCGGCAGCACGTCGCGCTCCAGGCGGCGACGCAACGTGGTGACCTGGCGGTCCAGCAAGCGGCCGGCCTTGAGCGGGCTGCCAAGGCTGGCGATCACTGCGGCCAGCGGACGTGGCCGCTGCGCCAGTTCGGTCGCCAGCGCCTGCGCGGAGGTGTCGTCGGCCACCGAGCCTTGCAGGGTGTCCAACAGGGGAGAGTTGCCGTGCTCCGCGCGTAGCGCATCGAGCTTGGCAGCATCGCGTCCAATCACGAGTACCCGCATGCCGGCGTCGAGCAGCGCGGCGACGATACCGGCGCCCACATTGCCCGCGCCACCGATGACAGCCGTCTCGGATTGAACCATCCCGGTCATGGGACTTTCACTCCCGACATCGGGACAATTCCGCTCTGCATCCAGCGCGCCGGCAGTCCAGTCCGTTTGGCCGGCGCACCGCCGGCCTGACGCTTCGGTGACGCTGCAAACGTACGCGAAACACTGGCGCGCGGGCTTTTCGCCGACGAAATCACTGGATCGAAGGCACCTTCAATCGCGTCGCGTGAGGTGGAGGACAAACCGAAAACGTCGCACAACCACATGGCCGTGCTCCTGCATGGAGGGGATGACGTACAAGTTAGGCCTCAAAGCAGGACTTGATTAGTCCTGATTTAGGGGAATAATCGTCCCGTAAGCGGTCCAATCCTCCTGACCCCCTGGAAGGCACCCCATGATCCACGATCTCAACGACACCCTGATCTTCGTCAAGGTGGTCGAGCAAGGTAGTTTCATCGCCGCCGCCAACGCGCTCGGTCTGCCCAAGACCACCGTCAGTCGCAAGGTGCAGGAACTCGAAACCCGGCTCGGCGCGCGCCTGCTGCATCGGACCACGCGCCGGATCGGCCTGACCGAGGCCGGCTCGGTCTATCACGAACATTGCCAACGCATCGCCCGCGAACTGGAAGAGGCCGAAAGCGCGGTCGGGCAATTGCAGTCAGGCCCGCGCGGCTGGTTGCGCTTTACCGTGCCCTACTCGCTGGGTATTACCTGGATCGCACCGTTGCTGGGCGAATTCCATGCGCAATATCCGGAGATCCAGCTGGACATGCACCTGGGCAACGAGAAGCTGGACCTGATCGGCGGCGAAGCCGATCTGGCGCTGCGTGTCGGTGCGCTGCCGGATTCGAATCTGGTCGCACGCAAACTCGGCAGCCTGCGCACGCAGGTCTTCGCCAGCCCGTCCTATATCGAACGCTATGGCGAACCGCTGCATCCGGACGAGCTGCAATTCCATCGCACGCTGGCACTGCGCAAGAACCGCAACGTGCACAACAACCGCTTCTTCTGGTCGCTCAGCGACGGCAGCGACGTGCGCGACTTTCCGGTCAATCCGCTGATGGTGGCCAACGATCCCGCCGCGCTCAACGGTGCAGTACTCTGCGGCGAAGGCCTGCTATTGACTGGCGATGTAATGGCCAAACCGTTCGTGCAATCTGGCCTGGTACGCCGCGTGCTCGCTGGTTGGACAGGCCCGGAGGTCGACTTCAACGCAGTGTTTGCCGGCGGCCGTCTGGTCTCGCCGAAAGTGCGCGCCTTCGTGGACTTTCTGGTCACCCGGATGAACTTCGACGCCGACTACATGATGGCGCAGTGCCCGGCGCGTCTGGCAGCGCAGAAAGCAGACAACGATGCGAAGGTGGAGGTGGTCACAGAGGCGAAATTGCGCGCCGAAGGCAAGCGCATCCTGGAAAACGTCACCGCGTAATACCGAATCAAGCAGCCGCCCAACGGAGTAACCCTTCTCCCTCCGGGAGAAGGTGCCCGAAGGGCGGATGAGGGTACGGTTGCACGTTTGGATGCAGTCAACATTTAGGTCAAAGGCCTAGCTACAGGTCAAAAGCCTAGTCAGTCGAGGGCGCGGTGCCCTCACCGCTCGCGGGACACGCCGCAAGTACGTCCGTGTAGGCTCGGTGGCGGCATCCATGCCGCCACACGGTCCCGCAATCGGTGATGACACCGCACCAGAGAGTTAGTCGGTTGCTTTCTTAAAAGCTTGTTGGTGCTCGGCTTGCGTTGGAAAGCTGACCGAACTCACCGTTATCCGAACAATACGCATCGTGCATTGCTTGCACCATGCACACCGACACTCTCGACCGGCCCTTGCAGCAAACCCGCAGATCAGCCGCTCTGCAAATGATCTATCCGCACTGTTCAGTCACTACAAGACAATCGAGATGTCGATTCGTAGCGTCGTTTAGATGCAATCAAATTCCAAGTCACAAGCCGAGTCGGTTGAGGGCACGGCACCCGCCAGGCAGTTGGCAAGTTGATTTATTGAAAACATGCACACCGACCATCTCGACCGGTCCTTGCCCGCCCACCGTCGCGGGACCTTACGCGGCATGGATGCCGCGTAAGAGCCTACAGGGACGTACTTGCGGCGTGTCCCGCGACGGTGGGCGGGCAAGGGCCCTGCAGCAAACCCGCAGATCAGCCGCTCTTGATCAACAAGATCTTTAACGCAAAAAACGCGGTTTCGTCAATCGACTCGCCACGATCCACTGCGTCAAACTCAACGCATACCCGTGTTGTTACCAGTGCCCTCGGAGCGCAGCGGAATCAAACGGATTTCCACGCGACGGTTCTGTGCGCGACCGGCATCGGTGTTGTTGTCGGCGATCGGGTAACGCTTGCCGGCACCCATCGTTTCCATGCGCTCGCGCTGCACGCCTTGCGCGGTCAGATATTGCGCAACTGCGCCGGCGCGTTCTTCGGACAGACGCTGGTTCACTGCATCGCTGCCGACGCTGTCGGTATGACCGACCACTTCCACCATGGTCTGGTTGTACTCGCGCAACGTAGACGCCACACCATTGAGCGCGCTGTAGAACTGCGGCTTCAACGCCGACTTGCCGAAGTCGAAGGTGATGCCATCCGGCAGGTTCAAGGTGATGTTGTCGCCCTGGCGCTGCACTTCGATACCGGTGTTGGCGGTGCGCTCGCGCAGTGCGCGCTCCTGACGATCCTGGTACTGACCCACGGCCGCACCACTCAACGCGCCGATACCGGCGCCGACCATCGCGTGCTGACGGCGCTCGGTGGCGCTGTCGCCGGTGAGCAACCCTGCAGCGACACCAATGGCGGTGCCGATCAGCGCATTGCGGCCGGTGCGGTTCTGCTGTTGGGTCTGATCGCCGTACTGGTCGCGCTGCACATACGAGCCGCCGGTGGCGCAGGCGGACAGCGCAATGGCGCTGGCCAGGGCGACGGCCAGACTCTTGGTAGCTGCTGGGGACATGGTGTTCTCCTGTGGCCGGACCATCCGGCACTCAATCGTGTCGGCGAGGATAAACAGACCAACGCGACTGGCACATGATGAAAGCGGCCGCAGATTGCCTGCGACAGGTACTGCATTCAGGAAAACGTTTCCGGTTATCCCCGCGTCTTCGCATACGCCGCCAACGCCGCATCGCGACCTTCGGCCAATCCGATAATTGGCGTGCGCGGGTACTCCGGCGCAAATCGCGCCAACGACAACGCAGACAACCACGGTGCGAAGCGCTCCTTCACCGCAAGCTTGCCGAGCTCCGGCACCCAGCGCGTGATGTAAGCCGCCTGCGGATCGAATTTCTCCGCCTGCGTCACCGGATTGAACACGCGAAAATACGGCGCCGCATCGGCGCCGGTACCGGCCACCCACTGCCAGCCCAAGGTGTTGTTGGCCAGGTCCGCATCCACCAGCGTGTCCCAGAACCAGCGCGCCCCTTCGATCCAGTGGATGCGCAAATGCTTGCACAACAGACTCGCCACGATCATGCGCACACGGTTGTGCATCCAGCCGGTGTGCCAGAGCTGACGCATGCCGGCATCGACGATCGGAATGCCGGTACGGCCGCGCTGCCAGGCCTGCAATGCGACCGGGTCGACCTTGGCCCAATCGAAGCCTTCGAAGCGCGGATTGAGATTCCGGTTGGTGGTCTCCGGGAAGTGATGCAGCAGGTGATAGGCAAAATCGCGCCAGCCCAACTGGCGGACGTAACCATCGATCTCTGCGCTGTTGCGCGCAGTGCGGTTGGCTTCCAGCGTGCTGACGATCCGCCATGGCGCGATCTCGCCGAAATGCAGATGCGGTGACAGCTGCGAGGTGCCGACCCGATCGGGCCGATCGCGGTTTTCGCGATAGCCCGACAGCGCGCCGTCGATGAAAATTTCCAGCATCTCGTGCGCACCAGCCTCACCAGGTTGCCAGTGCTCCCAGAAACCCTGATCCCAATCCAGTTTCGGCACTAATTCCAGCGTCTCAAGCGCGGCGCCTTTCAACGTCGCAGGCAGCGCCGGCAGGCGGCGTGGCGCAGCCACTGCAGCGGGCAACTGCAGTTGCGTGAGTGCGTTGCGCCAGTACGGAGTGAAGACCTTGTACGGGCCTCCCTGCTGGGTCGACAACTGCCACGGCTCCATCAACAGCGCGGCATTGCAGCTCTGCACTTCGATGCCGCGCTCACGCAAGCTGCGCTTGATCTGCGCATCGCGCGGCTGGGTGGCCGGTTCGTACTTGCGGTTCCAATACACCGCCACCGCACCGGTCTGGGCGATCACCTCATCCAGCACCTGGGCGCTGTCGCCCGCGCGAATCACCAGGCCGCTACCGAGCGCGCGCAACGCTGCATCCAGTGCCGCCAGCGAACGATGCCGCCAACTGCGCGAAGCGGCACCAGGCGTCCACTGGCCTTCCTCGTGCGGTGCATCGATATACAGCGGAATCGGGGCATGCCCGGCATCCAGCGCAGCGCGCAAGGCCGGGTTGTCCTGAAGGCGCAGATCGCGACGGAACCAGACGATGGCGTAGGACATACGAACTCGGCAGCGACGATAAGGCTGCGCAGCATAAGCCAGCAGGTGCAACGATGGCGCGATGCAGAGGGAACACCCCTCGCCCGGCTGAGAGCAGCCAACAAACCCTCTCGAACGCTGTAGCGATGGCGGTAACGTGTTGGCCATGCTCGCCTTCGTTGACGAGTGAAGTGATGTCGGGAATGGCAGCGACATCGATCGGATCGAAAGGAGCCGATCAGACCGCACCGCATCAACCGGCCGCATGCACTGCTGGCAACCATGCACACCGACCGTCTCCACTGGTCCTTGCCCGCCCACCGTCGCGGGACCTTACGCGGCATGGATGCCGCGTAAGAGCTTACAAGGACGTACTTGCAGCGTGTCCCGCGATGGTGGGCGGGCAAGGGCCCTGCAGCCAAGCCACAGATCAACCGCCCCACACCTGATCTATCCCCGCTGTCTGACTACTCAAGACAACCGAGTTATCGAGTCATCGTGTCGTGTGGATGCAGTCAAAAGCTGAGTCCGTCGAGGGCGCGATGGCCTCACCGCTCGCGGGACACGCCGTGAACCCGTCCCTGGGGCTCGGTGGCGGCATCCATGCCGCCACACGGTCCCGCAAGCGGTAAGGCCATCGCGCCTGCTAACATTGTCGTGGACTGACGGGAACCACAAAGCCGGCCGCACCCGCCTTACAGTGAACGTGGTCGGTTCTGTCAGCGACACTAAACGCAGACCCGCTTACTCGAAACTGCCCACCGAATCGTGCGCTAGATTGTCGAAACGGGTGTATTCGCCGAAGAATTTGAGCTTGCACGAGCCGGTAGGACCACCGCGGTGCTTGCCGATGATGATCTCGGCCAGGCCCTTGTCCGGCGAGTTTTCCTTGTTGTAGTAATCGTCGCGGTAGATGAAGACGATCATGTCGGCGTCCTGCTCGATCGCGCCGGATTCGCGCAAGTCGGCCATCACCGGGCGCTTGTCGGTACGCGTTTCCAGCGAGCGATTGAGCTGCGACAGCGCGATCACCGGCACGTTGAGTTCCTTGGCCAGTCCCTTCAGACCACGCGAAATCTCCGAGATTTCGGTCGCGCGGTTTTCGCTGTTGCCAGGCACCGACATCAGCTGCAGGTAGTCGATGACGATCAGGCCCAGATCGTGCTCGCGCTTGAGCCGGCGGCACTTGGAGCGCAGCACTTCCGGCGACACGCCTGGCGTGTCGTCGATGAAGATCTTGGTTTCCTTCAACATCTTGATCGCACCGGTCACGCGCGCCCAATCCTCGTCTTCCAGCGCACCGGTACGCAGGCGCTGCGCGTTGATGCGGCCATTGGACGAGATCAAGCGCATCGCCAGCTGCGAGGCGGACATTTCCATCGAAAACACCGCAACGCCTTTCTTGGATTTGATCGCAGCGTATTCGGCAATGTTCAGCGCCAGCGTGGTCTTGCCCATCGCAGGACGTGCGGCCAGGATGATCAGATCGGTCGGCTGCAGGCCGGCGGTCATCGCATCGAAATCGGTGTAGCCGGTCGGCAGGCCGGTGATGTTGCCGCCGTTTTCGAAACGGTTACGCAGCTCTTCGAAGGCATCTTTCAACGCGCCCGGCATCGCCACGAAGTCGGTGCGCCCGCGCGCGCCGGCCTCGGCGATCTTGAACACCGCTTTTTCCGCCGATGCCAGCAGTTCCACACTCTCGCGGCCTTCCGGCTGGAAGCCGTCGTTGACGATGGTGGTGCCGACTTCGATCAACTGCCGCAGCACCGCCTTGTCGCGCACGATTTCGGCATAGGCGGCGATGTTCGCCGCCGACGGCGTGGTGCTGGCCAGCTCGATCAGATACGCGCCATCGGCCACCTGCTCCAGCTTGCCTTGCGACTCGAACCATTCGCCCAGCGTCACCGCATCGAACGGGCGGTCCTTCTCGTTCAACTCGCGAATCGCGCGGTAGATCAGCCGGTGGTCGCGGCGGTAGAAATCGTTGTCGGTGAGCTGGTCGTTGACCCGGTCGAACGCCTCCGGCGCCAGCATCAACCCGCCAAGCACAGCCTGCTCGGCCTCAACCGAATGCGGCGGCACGCGCAGCTGGTCCAGCCGTGGCTCGGGACGATCGTAATCGTCGTCGTCGCGATCGCGATTGCGTTTGGAACGGAAACCAGGACGAGCGGACATGGACAAACAGACCTGACGCTAGGGGGATGAGGGCAGGAAGCATAGTCATCGACGGCGTCGACGACCATGCACAACTCTGTGGATAACCGGTGCACAGCCAGTGCATCGGATGCTATGCGCCGCCTGTCGCAGCCGCCGCGACCCCTGCCCCACCTGCGTTTGCGCCGCATGACCAGTCCGCCTGGCGCAGTGCGTCAAGCGGACCACATCAGCTGCAACTCAGCGCTGGCGCTGTTCGATCAGGCCCAGGAAGGCGTCGACAAACCCCTGCAGGAACTTGCGGCTGTCGGCGTTGGCAATCTGATCGTCGTCGCCGAACAGGCCCTCCTTGTACTGCAGGAACACTTCCGGCTGACCAAGCACATGCATGTTCAGATAGGACAACACATTGCGCAGATGCTGCTGCGCCGTGGCAGTGCCGATCGCACCGACCGAGATGCCGACCACCGCCGCCGGCTTGCCGGAAAACGCGCTGTCGCCATACGGACGCGAGCCGGTGTCGATGGCATTCTTGAGCACGCCCGGAATCGAGCGGTTGTACTCGGGGGTCACGAACAACACCGCATCGGCCGCGCGCACTTGCTGCTTGAAACGCGTGCCCTGAGTCGGGAAATCCGCATCGTTGTCCTGGTTGTACAGCGGGATATCGCCGATCTCCAGATACTCGAACACCGCCTTGTCGCCGGCCAGATGCTCCAGCGCGCGCGCCAACTGGCGGTTGTAGGACGCTGCGCGCAGGCTGCCGACCAGGACGGCGATGGTGATCTTGCTCATGGGAAACGCTCCATTGGGGGAATCAGCGCCCGACTCTAGTCAGCCTGGCGCTCAGACCCGGTGAAGCGCGGCTGCCTCAGCGGCCGATCGCGGCGCGTTGGCTGCGCCAGTGCGCCTGCCAGGCCTGGAACATCAGCACCGTCCACAGATGCGTATGCCATTTGCGCTCGCCGCCGTTGAAGTCGCGCCACAGCCCGGCCACGGTGTCGGCAGCGAACACGCCGTCGCGCTCCAGCGTGCCGTGCGCCAGCAGATCGTCGGCCCAGCCGTTCAGATCGCCGCGCAGCCACGCGCTGACCGGCGCGCCAAAGCCGCGCTTGCCGCGGTAGACCATCGGGTCGGGCAGATAGCGGCACAGCACGCGCTTGAGCAGGTACTTGCTGACCCCGTCGCGGTACTTCAACGACAGCGGCAGCGACCAGGCGAACTCGGCCACGCGCCAGTCCAGCAACGGCGCGCGCGCTTCCAGGCCCACCGCCATGGTGGTGCGGTCCACCTTGCACAGCAGATCGTCGGGCAGATAGGCGGCGAAGTCGGCCAGCATCATCGCGTCGGCCGGGGTGCCGGAGCCATGCAACGGGTCGGCCAGGCTGTAGAAACTGTCCGGTTCGGTCGCGCCCAGCACCACCGCGGCCGGATCGCGCCAGCGCGAAATGCGGTTGCGATAAATATCCCCGATGCCGCGTGCGCCGGCTTCGGCTACCAGTGCCGCCAGACCACCGGTGCGCGAGGATTCGCCATTGCGACGCGCCGCCAACGCCATCAGCTTTCGCAGCGGGCCCGGCACTAGCCCGTGCATGCGCCAGTTGCGCAGCGCACGCTGGTAGCGGCCGTAGCCGAAGAACAATTCGTCGCCGCCGTCACCGGACAGCGCCACCGTCACCCCGCCGCGCGCCAGCCGCGCGACCAGCGCAGTGGGCACCTGCGAGGCATCGGCAAACGGTTCGTCGAACATGTCCGGCAAACTCGGCACCACCGCCAGTGCATCGGCACCGCTGACGTAGAGCTCGGTGTGGTCGGTGTGCAGGTGCGTGGCCACTTCGCGCGCCAGCGGCGCTTCGTCGTGATGCGAGCCTTCGAATCCGATACTGAAGGTGTGCACCGGCTGGCTGCTCTGCGCCTGCATCATCGCAGTGACGATCGACGAATCGGTGCCGCCGGACAGGAATACGCCCACCGGCACATCCGCCACCATGCGCAGCGCCACCGCATCGCGCAGCACCGCATCGAGTTGTTCTTCGGCCTGCGCATCGCTGCCGGTGAACGGCGCGGCCAGGGCGCGCTGCATCGCTTCGCGCGCGTTCCAGAACGGCTGCTGCGCCTGATCGGGGCGATGCGCCGCCGCGCCGACCGCCACCGCCTGCGCATCCAGCCGCAGCACCCGGCCGGGCATCAGCTTGAAGGTGCGCTCATGGATGCAGGCCGGCGCCGGGATGTAGCCCAGCCGCAGCAGCAAGGTCAGCGCATCGCGATCCACGCCGTTATCGAAATCCGGGTGCCGCCACAACGCCTTGAGCTCGGAACCGAACACCAGCGTGTCGCCGGCCCAGCCGTAGTACAGCGGCTTTTTGCCGACGCGGTCGCGGGCCAGCGACAGGCAGGTATCGCGTTCGTCCCACAGCGCGAGTGCGAACATGCCGTTGCAACGGGTCAGGGTGTCGTCCAGGCCCCACTCCACCACCGCGGCCAACAGCACTTCGGTATCGGAGTGGCCACGGAAACGATGCCCGAGCGCCGACAAGGCCGCACGCAGCTGCGCGAAGTTGTAGATCTCGCCGTTGTAGGCCAGCACGTAACGGCCATCGGCCGAGCGCATCGGCTGATGGCCGAGCGGCGACAGATCCAGAATGCTCAGCCGCTGATGCGCCAGCGCCACACCCGCCTGTGCATCGCACCAGGTGCCGGCATCGTCGGGGCCGCGATGGCGCAAGGCCGCGCCCATCGGCCGCACCAGCGCGTCGAGTTGTTCGCCATGCAGGCGCGGCGACGCCAGCAGCAGTCCTGCCAATCCGCACATCGTCAGTGCTCCTGCAGCTTGCGCATCGCGCGCGCGCCGCTCATGCCGGCACCGAGGCGGATGCAGGCCCCGGCATCGCGATGAAACCGGGCAAGGCCTGTACGCGCTGCAGCCAGGCGCCGATCGCCGGCCAGCGTTCCAGATCCAAGCCGCCGTCTTCGGCGCAATGGGTATAGGCGAACAGCGCGATATCGGCGATGCCGTACTCGCCACCGGTAAACCAGGCGTGCTGTTGCAGATGCTGTTCCATCACCTCCAGCGCCTGCTCGCCACGTGCGCGCAGCTGCGGCAGTTCGGCCCGGCGCGCCGCATCGCGCGGCGTCCACAGGCTGATGAAGCGCGCCACCGCAATGTATGGCTCATGGCTGTATTGCTCGAAGAACATCCAGCTCAAGGCCTGCGCGCGCTGCCACGCGTCGGTGGGCAGGTAGGGCGTGCCTTCGGCCAGCCAGAACAGGATCGCGTTGGATTCGGTCAGCACGCGGCCGTCGTCGCGCTCCACCATCGGCACCTTGCCGTTGGGATTTTTGGCCAGATACTCCGGCGTGCGGGTCTGCCCCGCGGCGCTGTCGACCTCGACCCAGTGATAGCGGCTGCCAAGTTGCTCCAGCAACAGCCGCACCTTGTAGCAGTTGCCGGAACTGGACATGCCATGGACGGTCAACGGGGGACGCACGGTCGACATCAAGCTGGCTCCGCGGCAACAACGAGGGGGCTGGCAGTGTCACAGCCCGGCGCATCTTTGCAAAGCCCTGCAGGATTGCGCGGCACAGCCGCACAACGGTTACCTGGACCGATGCGTCTACTGGCTGGCGCGCCAGCGCTGACGATTACGCAACGCAGACCATGCCGACACGTCCGCAGTGTGACCAGGGCATCCGATTGCCGCATGCCGAAGCCGCAGACGGCTCGGCACACCGCCGCCGACACAATGGGATGCAAGCGCAGCGTGTCAGTACATCGCGACCAAGGCCACCGGCACACCCAGCACCGCAATCAGCACGCCCAGCGCCGACAGCGTCAATGCCACTGCGCCGAATGCGCGTGCACGCCCGCAGCCAGCCGCACCCGCCACCGCCTGCACCGCGCACACCGACCACCACAGCACGCCCAGCATCAGCAACAGCGCGCACATCGCCAGCTGCGCCAAGCCGGCCGCATCGCTTGCGCCTGTGTGCAGCAACGCAATATTGCCGGCGAGTGCGACCAACGCCGCCAGCAGGCAGACCAGCCACGGCAAGGCGCAGCCCAGCACGGCCGGCAACAACCGCCCGATCCTCGCCACGCACCCCATCCAGCGCAGCACCTGCCTGAGCAACACGCAGCTCAGCACAGCGACCACCACCGCCGCCACGACACCCAGCGACTTGGCCCACCACGGCAAGGCATGCAGCCATATCCATGCCGACAACAGCGTGACCAGCGCAAATACGCTCCAGGCGCTCCAGCGCAAACCAGCCTGCTGCTGCATGCGCTGCGCGGTGGCGTATGGATCGAACACCATCCCGCCCAGGCCACCGCTGCGCCACCACACCAGGCACCCCAGCAGCAACACGATCAACACCAACAGCCCCGCCGCCGGATAGCTCAGCGCACTCCAGTCGGCCTCGGGCCTGCGCCGCTGCGGCTTTAAATCGTGATTGAAGTACAGCAGGTCGCGCGCACGCTCCATGTCGGCTGCTGCGCGCGCCACGCCATCGGCGGGAATGCGGTCGGTGAACCGCTGCCACTCGCCCACGATCACGATGCGCCCAGCGTGCATGGAGACCGTGCGCGAGAACCGGAACCACGGGTTGGCGACGATCTGTTCTTCCGGTTTCACCCGTACCACCGGATCGGTCTGCACCCGTACGGTCTGCCGCGCCCGTTGCGGCCCTCCCAGCGCCAATGGCCGCTTGCGCGCCTGTTTCGGCAAGGCATCCATCCACTCGCCGAGCTGAAACAGCGGGAAGCCGACCTCGTCGCCCTCCTCTGCCGGCCATTCCAGGCGATAGGTTTCGTGCGTGCGTACATCGAGCGCATCGGTATCGTCGATGCTGGGCACGTCGACTTGGGTCAGCGCGGTGTAGTACTTCTGCATGAACTCCAGATAGTGCTCACCAACCGTTTCTGCGCCATGGTCTTCGAAGCTGGCAGGCACGCGATCGCCGCGGCCTTGGCGATAACGCGTGTCCACGGTAAAGCTCGCCACGCGTTGCGGTTTGCGCAGTGAGATCGCCACCTCCTCGTTCACTTCGATCTGCGGCAGCGTCGGCATCGGCGATGGCACTGCGACCAATCCGCTCTGCCCGGCCAGCACCGGCAAACCACGTACGAACGGCAATGGCCGGCGCTGGGCCAGCGCGCCGTCTTCGCGATCGCGCGTGGCATCCACCCAAACCTCGCCCTGCGGCAGATGCGCGCGCACCACCACATGATCGAACGCGTAAGGACTGGGCAGCCGTGCATCCAGGCCATGACCCTGGTCGCTGTTGACCAGCACCGGTTCGGCGCGAATGCCGGCCAGTTGCAGCAGCGCGATCAACAGCGTCGCCTTGTCCTTGCAGTCGCCATAGCGATTGCGCAGCGTCACTTCCGGTGCGTGGGGGGCATGCGAGTTCTCGCCCATGTCCAGGCCGACGTAGCGGATCTCGCCCTGCACGAACGCCACCGCACGCAACAACGCGCCCTGCGGGTCGTCGCTGCGCAGTTGCAGACTGCGCACCATGCTGGCGGCAACCTGCGCATCCTTGAACGCACGCGGATACAGTTGTGCCGCCCATGCCGCCACCGCCTCCCAATTGCCGGCGGTGGAAAGTTCGATCAAGCCATAGGCATCGACATCGTCCGGCGCGTCTTTTTCTTCCTGCACGGCGGCGATGTTGCGTGCGGCGATCTCCAGCGTGCTCACCTCGCCGACGCGGCTGACGTTGCGGCTGAAGCCCGGCGCGCTCACCCGCCACTGCAACGGCATGGCGGCGGGATACCGCACGCGCACGCGACGCTCGCCCAGCGCCACGCCATAGCGTGCCTCCAACACATCGTAATAGCCCTTGCCGAACACCGGATTGCTGCCGATGGTGGTCACGGCATAGTCGACACGGTCGCCGACGCGCAGGTCCGGCAAGGTGATCGACAGTGTCAGCGCGCCATCGATCAACCCCTCTTCCAGACCGCTCTCGCGACGCAACTTGGCGTAGTGCGCCCGGCTGCGCATGTCGATGCGCCTGCCGTCGCGCCAGACATCCAGACTATTGAGTTCCAGGCGCTGGTATTGCGGTTGGTAATCGATGGAAATCTGCCCGGCTTCGTCCAGGCTTTTTGCACGCTGCACGCTATAGCTGAGGCGGCGATACGCCTGCGGTGCGGCGCCGGTCAGATCGATCTGATCGGACACCAGCTCATAGCGCATACCGTTCGCGCCGGGCACGTTGCCGGGCACCGTGTCGGCCACCACCCAGGCCGGCGGCGGCGCCATGCTTGGCGCCTCGTTGGCCTGCAACGGCGCGACGATCGCGATCGCTGCGACTACCACACACAGCACCCAGAACACGCCCCGCAGGCGCCGCACCACATCCTTGCTGATCAACATCCACTCCTTGTCAGAACGCATTGAGTCCAGTCAGTGCACGCCCCACCACCAACTGATGCACGGTCTCGGTGCCCTCGTAGGTGATCACCGATTCCAGGTTCAGCGCATGCCGGATCGCCACATGCTCGGTGGTGATGCCGGCCGCGCCCAGCAGATCACGGCACTCGCGTGCCACGTCCAGCGCCATGCGGCAATTATTCCATTTTGCCAGCGAGATCTGTTCCGGCCGCAGCGTGCCGGCTTCTTTCAGACGCCCCAGCTGCAGCGCCAGCAATTGCGCGGTGGAAATGCGCCGTGCCATGTCGGCCAGCTTGATCTGCGCGCTTTGCGTGGCCGCCAGCGGCCGGCCGAACAGGATGCGCTGCCCGCTATAAGCCAATGCTTCGCGCAGACAGGCCACCGCCGCACCGATCGCGCCCCAGGCAATGCCGTAGCGCGCCTGGTTGAGGCAGCCCAACGGCGCCTTCAAACCGGCCGCGTTCGGCAGCCGCATCTGCTCCGGCACATAGACGTTGTCCAGAAACAAACCCGAGGTCACCGACGCGCGCAGGCTCATCTTGTGCGCGATGTCCTGTGCACTGAAGCCGGCGCTGCCGGTCTCCACCAGAAAGCCGCATACGCCATCGTCGGTATGCGCCCAGATGATCGCAAGGCCAGCGATGCTGCCGTTGGTGATCCACATCTTGGACCCGTTCAAGCGCCAGCCATCGCCCTCGCGCACCGCGCGCGTGGTCATCGCCGCCGGGTCCGAGCCACCCTGCGCCTCGCTCAATCCGAAGCAGCCGATCAAGCGACCGGCAGCCATCTCCGGCAACCAGCGCTGACGTTGTGCGTCGCTGCCATAGGCGTGGATGGGATACATGCACAGCGACGATTGCACGCTGACGAAACTACGCAGGCCGCTGTCGCCGCGCTCCAGTTCCTGGCAGATCAGCCCGTAGGCCACCGCGCCCAGGCCTGCGCCACCATCACGCAGCGGCAGGCTGGCGCCCAGCAATCCCAGTTCTGCCAGCTCCGGCACCCATTCGCTGGGGAAGCGCCCCGCATCGAAGGCATCGCCGATCGCCGGCAACACCCGCGTGTCGGTGAAGCGGGCCACCGCGTCCTGCACCGCACGTTCCTCGTCGGTCAGCAGCGCGCGTACATCGAACAGATCATCAGGACGCACCGGCATACTGGCTTCCACCACAGGAGAAGCGGCGATTATCTGCCAGTTGCCAACCGAACATTGCGCCGGCTTGTTCAGCGCGCCCGCTTGCATACGCTGGTCGCAGGCAGCACCTGAAAACGAAAAGAGCCGGCAATGCCGGCTCTTTTCTTGCTATCGCAGCGATCCTGAGCGGATGACTGCCAGCGATTTACTGACGCGTGCTGCCCGTATCCACACGAACGCCCTTGTCACTGGCCGTCGAAGCGGTCTGGGTCACCAACTGACCGTCGACCACCGGCAGACGATCGCTGGCCGGCTTGTCGTTCATGCGCACGGTCTTCTCGAAACCGTCGTAGCGATAGGTCACGTCGTAGGCCACCACGTTGTCAGCATCGCCCAGCGAGATGCGCTCGCCCGGCTTGCTGTCCATGCGCATGGTGCCGGTGGTGCCATCGGCGTTGCGATAGGTTACGTCATAACCGACCACACGCGAGGATTGCGAATTGGCGTTTTCGGTATGGCACTGGCGCTCGGTGCGGTCCACCACGCGGCCGCCGACATGGTTGCGGTCCACACGATTGCCGACCATGCCGCCACCGACTGCACCGGCCACCGTGGCCAGCTTGCGGCCATTGCCGCCGCCGACCTGGTTACCGAGCAGGCCACCGATCACCGCGCCAGCGACGGTGCCGCCGACATTGCCATCGCGCTCGGGCAGGCGTTCCTGCACCACCACGTCGCGGCAGACTTCGCGCGGCGAGGAGCTGGTGGTGGTTTCGCGGATGGCGGCGCTGTTGACGACCTGCGCGTACTGCGGCTCGCGCTCGGTGATCGGAGCAACCTTGACCACGTCGGCGTATTCCAGACCGCGCGGTGCCGGCTCGCCGTTGGCGACGAAATCGCCGGACGACGGGCGGTTGTTCATGAAGGCGGCCGTGGCCACGCCTCCGACCAGCAACGCACCAGCAGCGACCAGTATAGTTGTCGTATTGCTCTTCATGATCCAGCTCCGTGCGGACACGCCGCGTTGTTGACGGCGTGATTCCAGCACGTGAAGCCTGAACGAAAACGCCCTCGCTCATGAATGCCGTAGTTAAGTTCAGCTAGCGGTTACTTCATGCACTTCTAACAGCCGGAGCATTCGCATGCGAAATCCCCTGACCTCGCGCGCCCTGGAGTGGGCCAGCAAGTTGCGCTACCCCACCTTGTTCAAGCTGGCGGCCGCGCTGTTTCTGGTCGATTTGGTGATCCCGGACCCGATCCCGTTTCTGGACGAACTGTTGTTCGGGCTGACCACGCTGCTGCTGGCCAACTGGAAGACGCGCAAGACGCCGCTGCCCGCGCCGGTCCGCCACGATTGATGCAGCTGGTCGACAGCCACTGCCATCTGGATGCCGGCGAGTTCGACCACGACCGCGCTGCCGTGATCGCACGCGCGCAGGCGGCCGGTGTCGTGCAGCAAGTGATCCCGGCGATCACCGCTGCCAGCTGGCAGGACCTGCGCGCCGTCTGCACCCAGGCGCCAGGGTTGCACCCCGCCTATGGACTGCACCCGATCTTTCTTGAGCAGCACCGCCCCCACCATCTTGAACTGCTGGCCGAGTGGATCGAGCGCGAGCGTCCCTGCGCTATCGGCGAGTGCGGGCTGGATTTCTATCTCGACGGCCTGGACGCGCAGTCACAGCGCGATTACTTCGACGGACAACTGCAACTGGCCAAGCGTTTCGACCTGCCGCTGATCGTGCATGCGCGGCGCGCCACCGAGGAGGTCATCGCCCGTATCAAGGCGGTGGGCGGCCTGCGCGGTGTTGTGCACAGCTTCGCCGGCAGCCCCGAACAGGCACGGCAATTGTGGAAGCTGGATTTCATGATCGGCCTAGGCGGCCCGGTGACCTACCCGCGCGCCAACCGCCTGCGCGGGCTGGCCGCAACGATGCCGCTGGACTCTCTGTTGCTCGAAACCGATGCACCGGATCAGCCCGATGCCACCATCCGCGGCCAACGCAACGAGCCGGCTCATCTGCGCACGGTGCTGGACTGCATCGCGCAGCTACGCGGCGAGGCGCCCCAGCACATCGCCGCGCAGACCACCGCCAATGCGCGGCGGTTGTTCGGATTGCCTGACTCGGCACTGCCAGGCTGATGCCGGGGCACTGCCGAAGCGCGGCATGCTCAGACGTTATGAGCTTGCAGCAACCTCGGCGGTCGGCAACACAGCGGTCGCAACCACCTTCGGCTTGAGCAACATCTCCAGCGCCTTGCCCACCGCGACAAACGCAAACGTGCCGGTGATATGTGTGGCTGCGCCCAGCCCGGCCCCGCAATCCAGCTTGAGCGTGGCCTCGGCATCCAGCTGCGGACGGATGCCGCACACGCTGCCGTCGGCCTGCGGATACTTGACGTTCTCCAGCGAATACACCGCCGGCACACCGAAATAACGCTGCGGATTCTTGGGGAAGTTGAACTCGCTGCGCAGCTTCTTGCGGATCAGCGCCAGCATCGCGTCGTGCTCGGTGCGCGAGACATCGCGTACGCGCACCAGGGTTGGGTCGGTGCGCCCGCCAGCGGCGCCCACGGTGAGCAGCGGCAGCTTGCGCTGGCGGCACCAGGCGATGGTTTCCACCTTGACCCGGAAGCTGTCGCAGGCATCGATCACCAGATCGAAGCCGTCGCCGAGCAGCTGTTCGATCGTGCCGGCGGTGAGGAACGCCTCCACCGCATCGGCCTGGATCTCCGGATTGATCGCCACACAGCGCTCGGCCATCGCGCGCGCCTTGTTGCGTCCGTACTGGCCTGCCAAGGCCGGCAATTGCCGATTGGTGTTGGACACGCACAGGTCGTCGGCATCGATCAGGCGGATGTGCCCCACGCCGGTGCGGGCCAGCGCCTCCACCACCCACGAACCGACGCCGCCCATCCCGACCACCGCCACGCGGCAGGCCGCCAGCCGCTCCACCGTGCCGACTCCGTACAGCCGGTCGATACCGGCAAAGCGTTCACGCCATTGTGCTTTCATCGGCCTATTTTACGCGCCCTGCTCGATACGCGCTTACTTGCCCCGCGCCTTCGCCAGCGCCCTCAGTGGAGCCACCATGTCCGCCACGCCTCCCGAACAATCACGTGCGTCCCATTACGCGTTCATGCTGGTACTGGGCCTGTTGATCGGACTGGTCTGCAGCGTGATGGTGGCGCGTGCGCTGCAGGCCAGGCGCAATCCGGTGCCCGATAGCGTGATGCAGGTGATGGCCTACCAACTGCGCGCACTGCAACCTGGCGCAGATGCGAACTGCAAGCCGGCACAACAGCAGGCGCGACTGCAATCGCTCCGCTTGCTGGCAGACGAGCTGGAACCGGCGTTTCCCGACATCGGCGAAGACCGCCGCTTTGGCGAGCATGCACAGGCGCTGCGTGCCGCACTGGATCAGGCGCAGCGCACCCCGCTGCGCGATTGCGCTGCGATTGCAGCGGTCAAAGCACGGCTGTCCGACGCCTGCGACGCCTGCCACCGTGACTTTCGATGAAGGACGCGCTCGGGTTTCGTTAAGCCTGGAGCGATCCAGTTGGCAGACCGTTCACCTGCCCCATCACAGGATGACGTCGCCGCGGCCCTGACCGCTTTTCGAACCACCCCGGAGAGACCCCATGAAGACCCGACTGCTCGTCATTGGCCTGGCTGCAACTGCGACCCTGGTTGGCTGCGCCACTTCGCAACCTCAATACGGCAGCTATCGCGGCGACCGCGGCTACGACCAGGGCTATTCGCAGCAGCAGGCACGCTGCGTGGATTGCGGCATCGTGACCCGCATCGATGAAGTCGGCCCGACCCGCAGCGCTCCCACCGGCACCGGCGCAGTGCTCGGCGGCATCGTCGGCGCAGTGGCCGGCCGCCAGATCTCCAAGGAGACCGGCGGCAGCAAAGGCAACAAGAACGTCTCGGCGGTGGCCGGTGCCGCTGCCGGCGCGCTGGCGGGCAACGCGATCCAGAACAACGTCACCAGCGACAGCTTCGATGTGCAGGTGCGCATGGACGATGGGCGCGTCATCGTGGTGAACCAGCGCGACCTGGCCGGCGTGCGCGAAAACGCCTACGTGCGTGTGGTCAACGGCAAGGTTGTGCTGCGCTGATCGGCTTACCCGCTGAGTGACATGACAGAAAGGCCCGGCAACGGGCCTTTCTGCTGTTTGGATGGTGGCTCCAAGTGCTGCGCTGCACTCAGACCACCTGTACCGCGTCGGCCTGCAGTCCTTTCTGCCCTTGCACGACGGTGAAGCTGACCTTCTGACCTTCCTTGAGACTCTTGAAACCCTGGATCTGGATCGCGCGGAAATGGACGAACACGTCCTCGCCGTTTTCGCGACTGATGAATCCAAAACCCTTGGCATCGTTGAACCACTTCACGACACCGTTCTCGCGTTCGATGTTGGACATCTCGACTGACTCCCTACGACACTGTGGTGGACTGGCGGTGGTCGCTGTGATTGCAAGGAGGAGCCGAGGTACAAGGATGTAGCGGATCAGACGATCTACCGCATCAGGCCACGATTCACGGTGACCGTTGCAAACAGCAGCGCTGGCAACTTAACCCGCACAAAACGATTTTTCAAGAACCCCTTGCGCATTTTTGTCAAGCCTGAAACAGGACATTTCTAAACCATATGGATACCACCGTCGTTTATTACATCCTGGCTGGCGTGCTGGTGTTGATCGGCCTGGCCGGGGTCATCCTGCCGGCGCTACCGGGCCTGCCATTGGTGTTCGTGGGGTTGCTGGTGGCCGCCTGGGCCGATGGCTTCGCCCACATCGGCTGGGTCGCGCTGGTGATCCTGGGCCTGATCACCGCGCTGTCGTTCGCGATCGACTTCCTTGCCACCGTGTACGGCGCAAAGCGTGTCGGCGCCAGCAAGATGGCGGTATGGGGATCGGTGATCGGTTCGATCATTGGCATCTTCTTCATGCCGATCGGCTTGTTTGTCGGCCCGTTCGCCGGGGCGTGGATCGGCGAATACTGGCAGACCCGCAAATCCGACCAGGCCACCAAGGTCGGCATCGGCACCTGGATCGGCATCATGCTGGGCACCGCGAGCAAGCTGGCGCTCGGCCTGTGCATGCTTGGCGTGTTCGCGATCGCCTGGTTTTTCTAGTCGCTCCAGCGCTCCCCGACACCGGTGATGCGAGACAACTGTCTCGAGGCTGGCGCCGCAACTCACGTGCCAGACTGTCGAGGCGCCGCGAGCGCGGACCCCTGGTCGAATGTTATGCCTCCGTGTACACACCGCGTATGCAGACGCGACCGTTAAGCTACAACCCTCTGCGCCTGCCTGGCGCCTTCATTTGGCCAGACTGCCCATGTCAAAGCACCGCACCCGTCCCTTGATGCTGATTGCGTTGGCGGCCGCGCCACTGGCGCACGCGCAGGAAATCGCCGCAACCCCCGCCTCGCCGCAGGCCTGTACCTCCGTCACCTCGGATGCGGCGCGGCTGGCGTGCTACGACCAGGCGCTGGGCTACACGCCGCAGCTGACCGCAGAAGCCGACGCCGCCGCGCAACTAGCCAAGCAGAAAGAGGCCAAGCCACAGGACGAACGCGCCATCAGCCGCGTCGGCGATTTCTTCCGCGCCGATGGACAGGACCAACCCAAGGCCGAGGCCGTCGCCAATGCCGGCCGTGGCTCGTTGCTGGATCGCCGCTGGGAGCTGGCGAAGGACTCCAAGCTGGGCACGTTCCAGCTGCGCGGCTACAAGCCGGTGTATCTGTTGCCGGCGTTCTGGACCAGCGACTCCAACCGCACCCCGCAGTCGCCCAACCCGGCCAACTCGGTGTCCACCCCGCAGCAACTGGACAGCGCCGAGCTGAAGTTCCAGCTCAGCTTCAAGACCAAGGTGGTCGAGGATCTGTTCGGCGACAACGGCGATATCTGGATGGGCTACACCCAGAGCTCGCGTTGGCAGGCCTACAACACCGATGCATCGCGCCCGTTCCGCGAGACCAACTACGAGCCGGAGGCGATGTTGGTGTTCCGCAACAACTACAGCCTGTTCGGCTGGAAGGGCCGCATGAGCGGCATTAGCATCAACCACATGTCCAATGGCCGCGAGGACCCGCTGTCGCGCTCCTGGAACCGGGTGATCCTCAACATCGGTCTGGATCGCGAGAACTGGGCGCTGACGCTGCGCCCGTGGTTCCGCATCAAGGAAGATCGCGCCGATGACAATAATCCCGATATCGAGGATTACATGGGCCGCGGCGACGCGACCCTGGTCTACAACAAGGACGGCCACGAGTTCGCATTGATCGCACGGCATTCGCTGCGTGGCGGCGACCGCTCGCACGGCTCGGTGCAGCTGGACTACGGCTTCCCGATCACCAACCTGCTGCGCGGCCATGTGCAGGTGTTCGACGGCTACGGCGAAAGCCTGATCGACTACAACCACAAGGCGACCTACATCGGCCTGGGTGTGTCGTTGCTGGAGTGGTTCTAACCGCGTGCCGTTTCACTGGCCGGCGCATTGCCGGCCAGTCCTAGCGCCGAGGTTTGATCGGAGCTGGCGTGCCCGTCGCAAAACGCTTGCGGCCGAGCACGCGTACTGGGAGCATGGATGCACGCACTCCGTGCACGGCCAACCAGGCCGCCCCGTCGACAGGACGTCCCATGGCCCGCCCGCACCGCTCCTTCTTCGCCCATGCCTCTGCGCTGCTGGGCGTGCTCAGTCTGATGGGTGTGGTGTGTTTCCACTTTCCCGATCTGTTGACCAGCCGCGAGTTCCGCACCGCCTATAACGAGCAGTTCGCGCGCCACCTTTTGCTAGTTGGATTGGTCGCCGCGTTCTTGCTGGGTACCTTCGCCATCCTGCGCGACCGCAACAAGCGCATTGCGATGGTTGGTGTGGGCAGCGCAACGTTGGCGGTGTTGTTCGGAGGCACCAACGTGCAGTTCGATACGATCGGGCGCACGCCCTATTCGCTTGGCCTTGACTGGTTTGTCATTTCGCTGTTTTTCTCGGCGCTGGTGTTCGTGCCACTGGAACGCTATCTGGGCAAGCGCCGCGTTTCGCCGCTACGTCCGGGCTGGCGCACCGATATCGGCTACTTCTTCATGAGCCATGTGCTGGTGCAATTCATCCTGATCCTGGTCACCGCCTCCACGTCGAGTATCGCCGGGCTGGCCGCGTTTCCATCGCTGAAAGCGGCAATCCAGTCCCTGCCGGTGTGGGGACAGTTTCTGATCGCAGTCTTCGTCGCCGACATGGCGCAGGCATCGCTGCATCGGGCGTATCACAACATTCCGTGGCTGTGGCGATTCCATGCGGTGCATCACTCCAGCCGCGAGATGGACTGGCTGGCCGGATCGCGCATCCATTTTGTGGAAATCGTGCTGACCCGCAGTGCGGTGCTGCTGCCGCTGTTGATTCTCGGTTTTTCGACCCCGGCGGTGAATGCGTATGTGATTCTGGTCGGTCTGCAGGCGGTGCTCGCACATTCCAACCTCGGCCTGCGTTTTGGCTGGCTGGAATATGTGCTGGTCTTGCCGCGTTATCACCACTGGCATCATGCGCGCCAGCAGGACTATATCGACGTCAACTACGCCATCCATCTGCCCTTGGTGGACATGTTGATGGGCACGTTCAAACTGCCGCCGAATCGCGATGCGTGGCCGCAGGAATATGGCGTCATGAAACTGGAAACGGTGCCCAAGGGGCTGATGCGCCAGCACCTGATGCCATTCCGTCGGCGCAAGACGTTCGACGATTATGTGGACTAAAACTCGAGATACGGTTTGCGTTGGAGTGTTTGCCCAGCGCGGATAATCATGTGCAGAACGACTGATCTGCGGCCAGGCTGCAGGGCCCTTGCCCGCCCACCATCGCGGGACACGCCGCAAGTACGTCCATGTAGGCTCTTACGCGGCATCCATGCCGCGTAAGGTCCCGCGATGGTGGGCGGGCAATGACCAGTGGAGATGGTCGGTGGGCTTGGTTGCGATCAGTGGATGCAGCGCGGCTGTCAGGTGAGCTGCGGTTTGATCAGCGCCTGCCGATTTGATCGATGTCGCGACCATTCCAGACATCACTCCATTCGGTCAACGAACGCGACACGTTGCCGCCATCGAGACAGTGTGCGGGAGGTTGTGTCAGAGCTGACGACCGCACCGCACCGCACACATGAAAACAGCGCAGGAGATCATCCTGCGCTGTCATTGCCCGAACCACTGCAATAACCATCAGACGTCGAAGAAATCCACCTTGCCGTCTTTCAGGGTGTAATACGCACCGACCACGCGGACATTGCCGGCGCGCAGCGGTTCCAACAGTGCCGGCTCGGAAGCGGCACGCAGGCGGTCGACGGTGCGCTTGACGTTGGCCTTGACCGAGGCGGCCAGCAGGTCAGCGCCGCCCTTGCTCTTGGCAGTCAGCACGGCGGGGACGATCGGCTCGATCATCGAGCCGATCGCGCCAGGGAAGAACGCGCCCTGCTCCACCACCGACACCGCGGCGGCAACCGCGCCGCAACTCTCGTGGCCCATCACCACCACCAGCGGCACGCCGAGCTGGCTCACCGCATATTCGATCGAACCCAATGCAGTGGTATCGACGGTGTTGCCGGCGTTGCGCACGATGAACATCTCGCCAAGGCCGCGACCGAACAGCAGTTCCGGCGGCACGCGCGAATCCGAGCACGACACCAGGATCACGAACGGAGTCTGGCCCAGCGCCAGTTCCAGCCGGCGCTTGCCGTCGGAGATCACCTTCTTGGGACGGTTTTCGACAAACGCAGCGTTGCCGTCACGCAGGGTCTGCAACGCCTGCTCGGCGTTTAGATCGGTTTTCTTCGACGGCGCGGCGCGCACAGCGAACGGCAGTGACGCGGCGGCGGCCGCGACCGGCGCGCAACAGGCGCATTGCAGCAATTTTCGACGGGATGCGGAATGCGACATGGACGAGCCCCTGCTCTCTGGTTGGTGTCGCGATCGTACTACGCGGCAAGGCTTTGAAACGCGCTGATGGACGCCGCACAACGCCTGCTGCGGCTGGAGATTCAGGTCCAGTCCGTTAGACCCTCGCGGCGATAGGTTTCCTGAAACGCCGGCCGGGCTTTCATTCGCTGCGCATGCGAGTGCAGCGCCAGCCAGGTATCGCTGGACCGGGGCATATTGCGCGACCAGCGCATCATCATGGTCAGCATGAAATCGGCTGCCGACAGCGTCTGGCCGAGCAGATACGGACCACTGGCTTGCAGGTGCGCATCGACCTGGGTCCAGGCCGCTTCGAGTTTTTGCCGTGCCTGCGCCTGCGCCGCATCGCTGTGCGCGGCACCGGCCGGCTCGCTCGGGTAGAACCAGGCGCGATACGCCGGCTGCAAGGTGTTGGCGCAGAAGAACATCCACCTGTAGTAGTCCGCACGCGCAGGCGTGCCGACTGGCGGCGCCAGCCCGGCCTGCGGATACAGGTCGGCCAGATGAAGCACGATTGCTGCAGCTTCGGTCAACACCTGGCCGTCCAGCACCAGCGCCGGCACCACACCGGCCGGATTGAGTGCCAGATATTCAGGCGATTTGTGCTCGGCGCGATCGAAATCCAGCGGATGCAGCACGTGCGGCACATCCAGTTCGACCAGCAGCCAATGCACGACCAGGGCTGCGGTGCTGGGGGAGTGATAAAGCGTTGTGGTCATACGGATTCCTGAAGTCAGTTGGTGCAGGCGCGCAGGCAGGCGAGCTTGCGTGGTTCACAGCGATTGTCGTCACTCTGCTGGCTGCAATCGAAGACCTGCACGAGACAGTTGGCCCGCTGTGCCGGATTCTGCACGTCATCGCAGCGTTTTCCGCGCGGCGCCACCGAGGCGCTGCAACTGCTCTCGCTGGGCCGATCGGCGCGGCATTGCCTGGCACTGTGGTTGCACTGCGCGACGCAACGGTCCGACACTGCGGGCCCGCTGAATCGTGTCGAGGGCTCGCTTGGCCTGAGTGGCTTTTTTTCTTCAAACGGCACCGGCGCGGCTGGTCTCGGTGCGTAGTTGCCGGAAGGAAACAGCACCGTCGGTGCTGTCTTGTGCTGCGCTGCCACACCCTGGCTGAGGCAGGCCAACAACGCGATGCAGATGAGTCGGAGCATTCCTGTTCTCCTGTGACCGTCAGTATGCCGAGCATAACGGGTCGTCGCTAGGCGTTGCCTGGCCGCGTGGTCGATCCGGCAGGCCGTCTTCATCCCGATAGACAGACACCGGCTGATGATGGCGACCTCCGCGTATTAACTCGTTTGCGGGACGCGGCGACGCCGTGCAGTTGCGTCGCCGCTCCTGGCCAAGCTTATTCCACCACCACCGGAATCTTGCCGATGCGCGACTGCCACAAACGCGGCCCGGTCTTGTGCACCGACTCGCCGGTGGAATCCACTGCGACGGTCACCGGCATGTCCTTGACCTCGAATTCGTAGATCGCCTCCATGCCCAGATCTTCGAACGCCAGCACGCGTGCGGCCTTGATCGCCTTGGACACCAGGTAGGCCGAACCGCCGACCGCCATCAGATAGACGGCCTTGTTGTCGCGGATCGCATCGATCGCCGCATCGCCGCGCTCGGACTTGCCGACCATGCCGAGCAGGCCGGTTTGTTCCAGCATCTGGCGGGTGAACTTGTCCATGCGGGTGGCAGTGGTCGGGCCGGCCGGGCCGACCACTTCATCGCGCACCGGGTCGACCGGGCCGACGTAGTAGATGAAGCGGTTGGTGAAGTCGACCGGCAAGGTTTCGCCCTTGTTGAGCATGTCGATCATGCGCTTGTGCGCAGCGTCGCGGCCGGTCAAAAGCTTGCCGTTGAGCAGCACCACTTCGCCCGGCTTGAAGCTGGCCACCTCTTCGCGGGTGATGGTGTCCAGATTCACCCGGCGCGCGTTGGTCGGGTTGTAGGTGAGCTTGGGCCAGTCTTCCAGCGACGGCGGGTCCAGCATCACCGGGCCACTGCCGTCCAGGGTGAAGTGCGCGTGGCGGGTGGCGGCGCAGTTGGGAATCAGCGCCACCGGCAGGTTGGCGGCGTGGGTCGGGTAATCCTTGACCTTGATGTCCAGCACCGTAGTCAGGCCGCCCAGGCCTTGCGCGCCGATGCCGAGCGCGTTGACCTTTTCGTACAGCTCCAGCCGCAGTTCCTCGGCGCGATTGGAGGCGCCACGCGCCTGCAGATCGACGATGTCGATCGGCTCCATCAACGCTTCCTTGGCCAGCAGCATGGCCTTTTCGGCGGTGCCGCCGATGCCGATGCCGAGCATGCCCGGCGGGCACCAGCCGGCGCCCATGGTCGGCACGGTCTTGAGCACCCAGTCGACGATGGAGTCGGACGGGTTGAGCATGGCGAACTTGCTCTTGGCCTCCGAGCCGCCGCCCTTGGCCGCGACGATCACTTCGACATGGTGGCCGGGCACGATCTTGGTGTTGACCACCGCGGGCGTGTTGTCCTTGGTGTTCTGCCGTTTGCCGGCCGGGTCGGCCAGCACGCTGGCGCGCAGCTTGTTGTCGGGGTGGTTGTAGGCGCGGCGCACGCCTTCGTTGACCATGTCTTCCACACCCATGGTGGCGTCGTCCCAGCGCACCTGCATGCCGATTTCCAGGAACACGGTAACGATGCCGGTGTCCTGGCAGATCGGGCGGTGGCCTTCGGCGCACATGCGCGAGTTGATCAGGATCTGCGCGATGGCGTCCTTGGCGGCCGGCGACTCTTCGCGCTCGTAGGCAGCGGACAGGTTCCTGATGTAGTCGACCGGGTGGTAGTAGCTGATGTACTGCAACGCGTCGGCGACGGACTGGATGAGGTCTTCCTGCTTGATCGAGGTCACGGCTGGCTCTACGGCTGGCGGGGGTGATCCGGCCATTTTAGTCGAAACTTCCGGCGCGTCCGGGCGTTGCGTCAATCGAGGCGATTGATCGGGCCACCGATCGCGCGGGGCCGGCCCGCGACACGGGCGCACTGGCGGACGCCGACCGCGTTGCCTTGCAAGCGTGCAGTCAGCGCCGCAGCAGCGATCGCGCGCCAAGGCCGCAGTGCGCACTGGTGCGCTCCAACACCCCGCGCCCACGCAAGGCGCTGCACACTGATGCGATGTCAGCCTCCCGTTCCGGCGCCTCTGCGCCCGTTGCACCTCGTACCGGCCCCACCCTGCGCGAACGCTTGAACGCGTTGCGCAATCTGCCCCCGTTCCTGCGCCAGATCTGGCAGACCAGCCGCTGGCTGAGCGCCAGCAGCATCGGCCTGCGCGTGCTGCGCGCGTTGATGCCGGTGGCCTCGTTATATATCGGCAAGCTCATCATCGACGAGGCGATCCATCTGGTCGGCCAACCGCCGGCCTTCGACTCGCTGGCCCAGGCACTGGGCAGCGGACGCCTGAATCGGCTGCTGGAATTGCTGGCGCTGGAACTGGCGCTGGCGATCGGTTCGGATCTGCTCGGCCGGCTGGTCGGCTACGCCGATGCGCTGCTGTCGGAGTTGTTCAACAACGCCGCCAGCGTACGCCTGATGGAACACGCCGCGCAGCTGGATCTGGAGGATTTCGAAGACCCCGACCGGCAGGACAAGCTGGATCGTGCGCGGCGCCAGACCATGAACCGCATGAACCTGATGAGCCAGCTGTTCGGCCAGGTGCAGGACGCCATTACCGTGGTCAGCCTGGCGGTGGGCCTGGTGGTGTATGCGCCATGGTTGATCCTGCTGCTGGCGATCGCGCTGATCCCGGCCTTCATCGGCGAGGCGCATTTCAACGCATTGGGCTATTCGCTCAACTTCCAGTGGACGCCGGAGCGGCGCCAGCTCGACTACCTGCGCCAGGTCGGCGCGAGCGTCGAGACCGCCAAGGAAGTCAAGATCCTCAACCTGCACCGCTTTTTGATCGCGCGCTATCGCCGGCTGGCCGACAAGTTCTTCCAGGCCAACCGCGCATTGGCGCGCAAGCGTGCGTTGTGGGGCGCGTTGCTGGCTGCGCTGGGCACCTTGGGCTACTACATGGCATATGGCTACATCGCCTGGCGCACCGTGCGCGGCGATTTCAGCATCGGCGACCTGACCTTTTTGGCCGGCAGTTTCCTGCGCCTGCGCCAGTTGCTGGAAGGCCTGCTGATCGGGTTCTCGCAGGTCGCCGGCCAGGCCTTGTATCTGGACGATCTGTATTCGTTCTTCAACATCGTGCCGGAAATCCGCTCGCGCCCGAACGCGCTGCCGGTGCCGCGACCGATCCGCCAGGGCTTCGTGTTCGAGGATGTGGGCTTCCGCTATCCGGACGCCGAACAGTGGACGGTGCGGCATCTGGATTTCGAACTGCGGGCCGGCGAAGTGCTGGCCCTGGTCGGCGAAAACGGCGCCGGCAAGACCACCCTGGTCAAGCTGCTGGCGCGGCTGTACGACCCCGACGAAGGCCGCATTTTGCTCGATGGCCACGACCTGCGCGACTACGATCTGGACGATCTGCGCGCCAACCTGGGCGTGATCTTTCAGGACTTCGTGCGCTATCACCTGAGCGTGGGCGAGAACATCGGCGTGGGCCAGGTCGATGCGATGGACGATGCGCCGCGCATCCGCGCCGCCGCGCAGCGTGCGATGGCCGGCGCGCTGATCGACAGCCTGCCCGATGGCTACGATCAATTGATCGGCCGACGCTTCAAGAACAGCGTGGACCTGTCCGGCGGGCAATGGCAGAAGATCGCCATCGCACGCGCCTACATGCGCGATGCGCAGCTGATGATCCTGGACGAACCCACCGCCGCACTGGATGCACGCAGCGAGTTCGAGGTGTTCCAGCGCTTCAAGGAATTGTCGGACAACCGCACTGCGGTGCTGATCTCGCACCGCTTCTCCAGCGTGCGCATGGCCGACCGCATCCTGGTGCTGGCCGCTGGCCGCATCGAGGCCAACGGCACGCATGCGGAGTTGATGGCGCAGGGCGGGCGCTATGCGGAGCTGTTCGAGTTGCAGGCTGCGGGGTATCGGTGAGCCGGGAATGGGGAATGGGGAAAGGGGAATCGGTAGAAGCGGCTTCCCGGCGGCTGATGGGACTGAGCTTCCTGATCCGAAAGTGGTCCTGATCTTTCCGCACTGCACCCCATTCCCGATTCCCGATTCTCCATTCCTTGCTAAATGAGAGTTCATCTCATTTGGCCGGCTTGAGGTAGAATTGGCAGGTACTCTTCCCACGACACTAACCGGCATGTCTTCCGCTTTCGGCGCCCAAACGGTGCTCGAGGTCCGTCACTGGACCGACGCCTACTTCAGCTTCACCACGACCCGCGATGCCGGTTTCCGTTTCGAGAACGGCCAGTTCGTGATGATCGGCCTGGAAACCGAGACGCGCCCGTTGCTGCGTGCGTACTCGATCGCCAGCGCCAACTGGGAAGAGCATCTGGAGTTCTTCAGCATCAAGGTGCCGGACGGCCCGCTGACCTCGCGGCTGCAGCACATCAAACCGGGCGATCAGGTGCTGGTCGGCAAGAAGCCCACCGGCACACTACTGATCAGCGATCTGCACCCGGGCCGCAATCTCTATCTGCTGGGCACCGGCACCGGCCTGGCGCCGTGGTTGTCGGTGATCAAGGATCCGGAAACCTACGAGCGTTTCGACAAGGTGATCCTGACCCAGGGCGTGCGCTTCGTGCAGGATCTGGCCTACCGCGACTATTTCGAGCGCGAGCTGCCGCAGCACGAGTTCCTCGGCGACCTGCTGCGCGAGAAGTTGCTGTACTACCCGGCAGTGACGCGCGAAGCGTTCGCCAATCGGGGGCGTTTGACCGAGCTGATGGAAGATGGCCGCATGCAGCAGACGCTGGGCTTGCCGCCGCTGGATCCGGCCAACGACCGCTTCATGATCTGCGGCAGTCCGCAGATGCTGGCCGACCTGCGCAACGTGCTGGATGCGCGCGGCTTCGAAACCTCGCCACGCATCGGCACGCCGGGGCATTACGTCTTCGAGCGCGCGTTCGTCGAGAAGTGATGCGGCGCGCGGAGTAGCCGCCACCGCACCGTCGTAGGAGCGCACCCGGGCGCGATGAAGCAGGCCTGGTACGCCTCTTACATGGCATGACACCTCACATCATCGGTAACGCTTCATCGCGCCCGGGTGCGCGCCTACGATCCAGCCGCGTTCAGAGGCTAGGCGTGCGTCTGCGATATCACGCGCCCAGCGCGCGCTCGATATCCGCTGCCAACGCTTCCGGCTTGGTGGTCGGTGCGTAACGCTCCAGCACCGTGCCATCGCGGCCGATCAGGAACTTGGTGAAGTTCCACTTGATCGCTTCAGATCCCAGGACGCCGCGCTGTTCGTGCTTGAGGTGCTGCCACAGCGGGTGCGCGCCGCTGCCGTTGACCTCGACCTTCTCGGCCAGCGGAAAATCCACCGCATAATCGAGCGAGCAGAACTGGCGGATCTGCGCGGCATCGCCCGGCTCCTGATGGCCGAACTGATCGCACGGGAATCCGATCACCACCAAGCCACGTTCGCGATAGCGCTGCCACAGCGCCTGCAATCCGGCGTATTGCGGCGTAAAACCGCATTTCGAGGCGACATTGACCACCAGCACCACCTTGCCGGCGTAATCGCGCATCGACTGGGGACGACCTTCCAGGTCGGTGAATTCGAACGTGGCGATGTCGCTCATGGCTGCCCTGATATATGCAAGGAGCGCAGCGTAACGCAGCAGCGCGCATTACGGCATTGATCGCAGATCGCGTAAGCCGGATAACAAGGAGGGTTTTCAACGGATCCGTTGCCGCAGCCACCAAGCCCTTCCCGCCGGTCCCGACCGTTGCCGGCCGCTGACACGGCGCGCTACCGGCCAGCATCCGTCAGGCGGACGGATCGAGACCTCGCTACCCGCCGAGCAGCCGGCATGCAGCCGAGTGGAAACATGCCGCAGCGCGTACCGGCAGCGCCCGTCGGGCGGCTGTGCGCTCATGGTGTCATCGTTCCGGAGCCCGCAATGCGAGCACCGCTCGCGCCCGCCTGATGGCGTGGCAATGCGCCTGCAGCCATGCCTTTTGTCACACGCCTGTCCGGCCCGGCTGGGGTAGCCTCGGCCGTTCGCACTTTGGAGCCACTCTCTTGACCACCCGTCTCGCCTTTGCCCTGGCCGCTTCCCTGGGACTTGCCATGCCGTCCTACAGCATCGCCGCGCCCGCCACCACGCAGGCCGCCACCCAAGCCAATCCCTTCTTCGCCGACAGCACGCTGCCGCTGCATTACCCGCAGTTCGACAAGATCACCGACAGCGATTTTGCTCCCGCCTTCGACGCCGGCATGACCGAGCAATTGAAGGAAGTGGAGAAGATCGCCAACCAGAAGGCCAAGCCGAGCTTCGACAACACCCTCATTGCGCTGGAAAAAAGCGGCGCCACGCTCGATCGCGCCACTACGGTGTTCTTCAATCTGGTCGGCGCCGACACCAACGATGCGCGCAAGAAACTGCAGGCCGATTATTCGGCGAAATTCGCCGCGCACCGCGACGCGATCTCGCTCAATGGCAAGCTGTTTGCACGCATCCAGACCTTGTACGACCAACGCAGCAAACTGGGCCTGGACGCGCAAGGCCTGCGCCTGGTCGAGAAGTACCACAGCGATTTCGTGCGCGATGGCGCCAAGCTGTCCGATGCCGACAAGACCACGCTCAAGGCGATGAATGCCGAGCTGGCCAACCTGGGCACCACCTTCAGTCAGAACGTGCTGGCCGAAGTGAATGCCGCCGCAGTCGTCGTCGATGACGTCAAGCAGCTCGATGGCCTGTCAGACGAGCAGATCGCCTCCGCCGCCGAAGCCGCCAAGGCGCGCAAGCTCGACGGCAAGTACGTGATTGCGCTGCTCAACACCACCGGCCAGCCGCCGCTGACCCAGCTGAAGAATCGCGAGCTGCGCAAGAAGATCTACGACGCCTCGGTGTCGCGTGGCAGCCACGGCGGCCAGTACGACAACACCGCGCTGGTCGCACGCATCATGAAGCTGCGCGCAGACAAGGCCAAGCTGCTCGGCTTCCCCACCTACGCCGCCTACTCGCTGGAAAACCAGACCGCCAAGACACCGGAAGCGGTCAACGCGATGCTGGGCAAGCTGGCGCCGGCGGCAGTGGCCAATGCCAAGCGCGAAGCGGCCGACCTGCAGGCGATGATCGACAAGGAACAAAAAGCCGCGCGCAAGCCGAGCTTCAAGCTCGAAGCCTGGGACTGGGCCTACTACAGCGAGAAGGTGCGCCAGGCCAAGTACAACTTCGACGAGTCGCAGCTCAAGCCATATTTCGAGCTGAAGAACGTGCTGGAAAACGGCGTGTTCTATGCGGCCAACCAGGAATACGGCCTGACTTTCAAGCAGCGCACCGACCTGCCCACCTATCGCGACGACATCACCGTCTACGACGTGTTCGATGCAGACGGCAAGCAGCTGGCGATCTTCATCGCCGACATGTACGCACGCGAATCCAAGCGCGGTGGCGCATGGATGAACTCCTACGTCTCGCAGTCGGACCTGACCGGATTCAAGCCGGTGGTGGCCAATCACCTCAACATTCCCAAGCCGCCGGCCGGCCAGCCCACGTTGCTGACCTGGGACGAAGTGACCACCATGTTCCATGAGTTCGGGCATGCGCTGCACGGCATGTTCTCGGACGTCAAATACCCGTATTTTTCCGGCACCGGCGTGCCGCGCGACTTCGTCGAGTTCCCCTCGCAGGTCAACGAAATGTGGGCCGATGAGCCATCCATCCTGAAGAACTACGCCAAGCATTACCAGAACGGCACGCCGATGCCGCAGGCGCTGCTGGACAAGGTGATTGCTGCCTCCAAGTTCAACCAGGGCTTTGCCACCACCGAGTATCTGGGTGCGGCCATGCTGGATCAAAACTGGCATCAGCTCAGCGCCAACCAGGTGCCCGATGCAGCCGGCGTCATGGCCTTTGAAGCCAAGGCCCTGCAGCAGGACGGCATTGCCTATGCGCCGGTGCCGCCGCGCTACAAGACCCCGTATTTCAGCCACATCATGGGCGGTTACGCGGCCGGCTATTACGCCTACATCTGGTCCGAAGTACTGGATGCCAACACCCAGCAGTGGTTCAAGCAACATGGCGGGCTGAGCCGCGCCAATGGCGATCGGTTCCGCCAGACCTTACTCTCGCGCGGCGGCAGCGTGGATGCGATGGAGCTGTTCCAGAACTTTGCCGGGCATGCGCCGCAGATCGAGCCGCTGCTCGAGAAGCGCGGCCTGAGCGCGCAAGGTGGCGATGGCGCCACACCGGAAGCGCCGCAGTCCAAGCCGTAATCGCAACGCGGTGAAGTGAAGACGCCGCCCGGAGCGATCCGGGCGGCGTTTTTGATGGTCGCGATCAGACCTGCTGCAGTCCGCGCAAACGCCCCGCTCAGAGCTCGACCGAATCCACGCCGTCGAGCAATTTCCTCAACAGCTTTTCCAGCCGCACCTGCTCGGCATCGCTGATGCTGGACGTCTCTTCATTGAGCAGCGTGCAGGCATCGGGAAGCAGACTGTTGATCAAGGCCAGGCCTGCCGGCTGCAACGTCAGCACGATCTTGCGCCGATCGTCGGGGCTGCTGCCACGCGCGATCAAGCCCTTTTCGCAGAGCTGATCGGTGAGCCGGGTGATGTTGGCCGGCTTCTCGCTGGCCGCTTCGGCCACTTCGGTAGGCGTAATCGCCTGCTGCGGCGTGCCGTAGAGCATCATCAGAATTTCGTATTCCGGTGGGCTGATGCCATAAGGCTTCAGCCGCACACAGCCCTGCGTATGCAGCCGCTTGTAGAGATGCTTGATCAACCTCACCAGGACAGCCGGCTCCCGTGGGAACGCCGGGTAACGCACGCAGGTGTGGTCCACGCGACTTGCGGTTGGATCGAAACTACTCATATCACCCGTTTGATTACATTACTGAATGGCCAAGCCATTCAATCACATCATCTGCGGGGTGACATCTCAGCGAGCGAAGAGATGTACATATTCCGGCGCGACCCAGGCCAACAATGTGGAGGCAGCGACATCGGCGGTCTGCGTGCCATCCGAATACGGCCCTACCTGATACGGCGGAAACACGAACCGTAGCGCAGTGATCTGCCCTGCCGGGTTCAGCACCGGCACGAACTGCGCAAAGTTGTCGACCTGTGCCGCGGTGCCTTCGGCAATCATGCGATCGGCCGAGGCCACCTGTTCGGCCTGCTCCTCGACTGGTACGCGATCGGCTTCCACGCGCTGGGCGGCGGCGTTATGCAACTGTGATGCGACCTCGCGTGCGATCTTTTCCCAGCCCGCCGGGTCGGGAATCAGCGCCTGCGCCGTCAATTGCTTGCGCTCCTTGACCAACCAGACGAAACGCGCCACCAGCGGCTCGCCATGCGCGCCGCCGGTATAGCGGCTGCCATCGGCAGACACCACGATCAGATCGGCAGTCTGCAGCACGGTCTCGAACGCCAGCGACAGCTCATAGGGTGCGGCCGGTTTGTCGTTACCAAGACCAGAGACGGCTTCCATCAATTCGGCGCGCGCGTCCTGCGAATAGCTGCGGATCAGCGCGGCCAGTTCCGGGTACGCATCCAGCCCACGTGGATAACTAATGCCGACCATATAGGCAGGCGCATGCTCGATCACATCTTCCAATGGGCCGCTCTGGACGACAACGGGCTCCGGAGCGGGCATCGCTTGCGCTGTTGCGTCCGCTGCCGGCTCCGTCGTTTCTGCCGTTGTAGGTGCGCGCTGTGTACACCCTGCCAGCAGAGCCAGCATCAGCACGCCCCGCATTCCATTCACTGCAAACAACCGCCCCATCCCACCCGCCCCTAATCGAATACACGCTGCAAAGACACGCTGCCGGCAATCAGGCCAGCAGATCCTGAAACTGTTGATGCCGACGTACATACGCCTCGGCGTAACTGCACTCGGGTAGGACCTTCCACCCCGCCTGCCGTGCGTAATGCAAAGCGGCCTCGACCAACACGGCAGCGATGCCGTGCCCACCGATCGCCTCCGGCACATGCGTATGGGTGATGGTCATGCGCTCGCCCTCAAGACGATAAGCCAGCTCGGCGCGTTGTCCATCGGTGTCTACGCTGAAGCGGTGCTGGGTCGGATCGTGTTCTGCCTGCACTGTCGCGGCCTCCATCATGGTCTGCGTCTGGCAGTGAATGTGGCGATGAGTGTGACCACCGCGGCGCCGCGCCTGCGTGAAAATGAATCGATGCTGTGACACGCAGCGCAGCGCGTCGAAGGCGCACTTAAGTTCGTTCGCGTAGCGCCGATAGCTGAGCCGAAGGCATTCGCTGCGCATGGCCGGCTGGCACGGGTTGCCGGCCATCTGCCGAAGCTTTCGCCTTACCTACGAGGAGTCACCGCATGAACAACGATTCGGCAGGACACAGCACAGACAGCGATAGCTCGTTGCTGGAGGGCTTGTTCCAGTTCGCCATCAACGGCGATACCCACAACCCGGACTTCGCGCAGCTCAACGATACGGTGTACCAGCGCTTGCAGCAGGCCTACGGCAGCACTGCCGGTGCCGACCAGGAACGCAACGCGGCCTGAGCCACGCGCGGCGTTACCCGCCAGGGCCAATCGCATCGATGGCCCTGGCCGGTTGCCTCAGGCAACCCCGCCATCAACATTTCCGATCACCGCCGCGTCGCCTGACGGCCACGCTGTCCTTCGGCAAACCTTGCTAGACCGACGCGCTTATCCGAAGCGCGGATTGGACAGCTGCTCCAGAAACACCTGCCACACCCGCGGCTCCATGATCAGCATGAACATCACACCGAAGGCCGCACCGGCCAGATGCGCGCTATGGTTGATGCGATCGCCGCCACGGCGGTCCATCCACAGGCTGTAGCCCACGTAGAACACCGCATAGATGATCGCCGGCGCCGGAATGAACAGCACCAGGATGATCGTCCACGGCTGCAGCAGGATGAAGGCGAACAACACTGCCGACACCGCGCCGGAAGCGCCCAGGCTGAGGTAATTGGGGTTCTTCTGATTCTTCAGATAGCTGGGCAGGATCGACACCACCAGCGCGCTCAGATAGAACAACGGATAGGTCAGCACGCTGCCGCTCAGCCGCGTCATCACGTCTTCGATGTAACGGCCGAAGAAGAACAGCGTGATCATGTTGAAGACCAGATGGCCCAGGTCGGCATGGATGAAGCCGTAGGTCACCAGGCGGTCGTATTGCTTTTGCTTGTCCAGCGCCGGCGGCCACAGCACCAGCCGGTCGGCCAGCTTGCGGTTGTTGAACGCCATCCACGAGACGATGCCGGTGATGGCGATCAGGATCAGGGTAATCATGCGGACCTCAGGCAGAACGGTAATTGTCGACCATGCGATACCGGCGTGCGTACAGGCCGAAGGCCAGTGCCGCCAGAAACGCGAAGGCCGCGAAGAAGAACATCAAAAATGCCGCCTCGCTGAGCCCAGTATCGGCGATATGCGCGGTCACCGTCTCGTTGCGCACCGCTACGTTCGACAACAGCACCCATAGATTGCCCACCGTGGTGGTCAGGTACCAGAAGCTCATCACCACGCCCTTCATCGACGGCGGCGCCTGGCTGTAGGCGAACTCGATCCCGGTGGCCGACACCAGCACCTCGCCGAAGGTCAGCAGTGCATAGGGCAGGATCTGCCAGGCGATATGCATCGGCTCGCCGCCATCCATGCCGATCTGGATGGCACCGACCGCGATCCAGGCCAGCCCGCTGAAGGCGATGCCGCAGGTCATGCGCCGCAGCGCGGTCGGCTCCCAGCCGCCACGGCGCAGCAGCGGATACAGCACCAGGTTGTTGAACGGGATCAGCAGCATCACCAGCAGCGGATTGAGCGCCTGCATCTGCGAGGCGGTGAACCAGGCTGGCATCGTCATCTCGCGTCCCTGCAGCACCCAGGTCGAGGCTTTTTGATCGAACAACGAAAAGAACGGCGTCACCAGCGCGAAGATCACCAGCACCCGCAGCAGCGCACGCACGCCCTCGACCGCCGTATCGGGATGGATGCCGCGTGCACGCTCCAGCTGCCACCAGGTGCCGCCACCGATACCCGCCAGCAGCAGCACCAGCGCCATGCACAGGCAGATGACGATGCCGAGCTGCGCGACCAGCCCAAAACAGGCCAGCGCCAGCAGTACCGACACCACTGCCAGCATCAGGCCGGGGCGGCCCTGCCCCGGCGCATGCGCCAGCAAGGCGGTGCGCATCACCGCGCCGAAGCCATGCGGATCCTTCGGCGGCAGCGGCACCCGCACATAGCGCCTGCGGCCCAGCCAGAACACCAGCGTGGCCACGAACATCAGGATGCCGGGAATGCCGAACGCCCATGCCGGACCCAGATGTTTCAGCGCCAGCGGAATCAACAACGAAGCGAACAACGAGCCGAAGTTGATGATCCAGTAGAAGGCGTCGAAGACCACCTTGGCCCGGTGCTTGTTGGACTGGTCGAACTGGTCGCCCATGAACGAGGCCACCAGCGGCTTGATGCCGCCCGCGCCCAACGCGATCAAGCCCAGCCCGACGAAAAATCCGTTGCGGCTGCCTTCGAACAGCGCCAGGCACGCATGGCCGGCGCAGTACACCAGGCTGAACCACACAATGGTGTTGTATTTACCGAAGAAGCGATCGGCCAGCCAACCGCCTAGCAGCGGAAAGAAAAACACCCCGATCATGAAACTGTGCAGGATGTGCTTGGCCTCGGCCTCACGGCCGGGCCCGCCGACTTCCTGCAACAACAGCGAGGTGATCAGGAACTGCACCAGGATGTTGCGCATCCCGTAGAAGCTGAAACGCTCGCAGGCTTCGTTGCCGATGATGAAGGGAATCTGGCGCGGCAGCCGCGCCCCGGCAGTGGAGCCCGGCAAGGTGGTAGTGGTCAAGGGCAGTCCGGTCGAGCAGAAAACACGCGCTATCGTACCGGCGGGCGGTAGCGCGCCGCCATCGCGACCATTGGATAAGGCCCTGGATGCGCCGCTGCATGCATCGACGACGCTGCGCCTGGCAGGCGTTGATTCCGGACCAGGCGGGCTGCTTGTTACCGTTGCGGTGCACCTCGCAGGTGGTTCGGCCCAGGCGTGCTGTTAACCGCCGTGGATACACCACAAGCACGCCGATCACGCGCACGTCATGACGCAGTGCAGATTGGCCTGCTGCGCCGGCTCGGCTACATTGCAAACGTTTTCCTGGAACACTGGACCGCTGGATGCCCCGCTTCACCCGCCTGGCCCTGAGCCTGTTGCTGTTGACCACCGCCCCCGCCGCCCTAGCTGCCGAACCGCTGACCACCCAGGCCGAGCGCAGCGGCTTTGCGCAAACCGGACGCTACGATGAAGTCATCGCGCTCTGCGATGCCTTTGCGCAGCGCTACTCGCAGGCGGTGCGCTGCATCGAGTTCGGCACCACCCCGGAAGGACGGCCGATGAAGGCGCTGATCGTCTCCACCAGCGGCGCGCTGGATGCGGCCAGTGCCGCGCAGCGCAAGTTGCCGGTGGTGCTGGTACAAGGCGGCATCCATGCCGGCGAAATCGACGGCAAAGATGCGGGCTTTCTGGCCCTGCGCGAGTTGCTGGACGGCAAGGCCGGCAAAGGCGTGCTCGACAAACTGGTGTGGGTGTTCGTGCCGGTGTTCAACGTCGACGGCCACGAGCGCTTCGGCGCCTGGAACCGCCCCAATCAACGCGGCCCAGAACAGATGGGCTGGCGCACCACCGCGCAGAACCTCAATCTCAATCGCGACTACCTCAAGGCCGACGCACCCGAAATGCAGGCGATGCTGCGGCTGGTGCAGCAGTGGGATCCGCTGATGTATGTGGATCTGCATGTCACCGATGGCGCCAAGTTCGAACACGATGTCTCGGTGCAGGTGGAACCGGTGCATGCCGGCGATGCCACGCTGCAACGCGACGGCACGCGCTGGCGCGATGCGGTGATTGCCGATCTGGCCAAACAGGGCTCGCTGCCGCTGCCGTATTACCCCTCGTTCGTGCACGAAGACGACCCAACCTCCGGCTTTGCCGACGACGTGTCGCCGCCGCGTTTTTCGCATGGCTATTTCCTGCTGCGCAATCGCTTCGGCATGCTGGTGGAAACGCATTCGTGGAAGACCTACCCGGTGCGTGTGCGCGTCACCCGCAACGCCATCGTCTCGGTGCTGCAGCAGACCGCGCGCAACGGTACGAAGTGGCGCGCCGATGCGCTGGCGGCCGATCAGCGTGCCACCAAACTGGCTGGCGAAAGGGAGCCATTGAGCTTCGCTGCCGGGCCGGCCGCACGCACTGTTGCCTTCCGCGGCTATGCCTACACGCGCACGCCCTCGCCGATTTCCGGCGCGTTGATGACGCGCTACGACGAGACCAGACCACAGATCTGGAAGGTGCCGTTACGCGATCAGATCACCCCCGACGTGGTGATCGATGCGCCACGCGGCGGCTATCTGGTGCCTGCCGCGCAGGCCGCGTTGGTGGCGGAAAAACTGCGCCTGCACGGCATCGCCTTCGACACCATCGCCACTGCTGGCGAGTATCCGGTGCAGAGCTTCCGTGCCGACAAGGCAACGTTTGCCGCGCGCTCCAACGAAGGTCATCAAAACCTGGAAATCGCCGGCCAATGGCGCGATGAAACCCGCAGCGTGCCGGCCGGTTCGCTGTTCGTCCCGATCGCCCAGGCCAGGTCGCGTCTGGTGATGGCGATGCTGGAACCGCAGGCGCCGGATTCGCTGCTGCAATGGGGTGTGTTCAACACCGCATTCGAGCGCAAGGAATACATGGAAGACTACGTCGCCGAGGATGTCGCCCGCGACATGCTCGAGCGCGACCCGGCAGTGAAGGCGCAATTCGAGCAGCGTCTGGCCAGCGATGCCGCTTTCGCCGCCGACCCGAAGGCAAGGCTGGAATTCTTCGCCCGCCTGCATTCCTCCTGGGACGAGCGCTACCGCTTGTATCCGGTGTTGCGCACGGCACAGACGCAGTTCTGATGCCGCGCCCGATTACGGCAACCCCCTGATTCGGCGCGCACGCGCGCCATTCGAACCTGGGCACTGCGGTGCCCTCCCCTGATTGCAACCGCATCACAAGGACCGCTCAGTGTCACACCTCGATATGAAAACGTTTACATGCGCCGCACCGCACCGTCTCGCGCTCGCCATTGCACTCGGCATGAGTGTCGCGTTTGCCGCCCCGCTTGGCGCACAAACCACCGCTGCAGCGCAGCCGTGGATGGATACCGCGTTGACTGCGGACCAGCGCGCCGACCGCCTGCTGGCGCAGATGAGCGAAGACGAAAAATTCCAGATGCTGCGCAGCTATTTCGGCCTGGGCACCGACAAGATTCCCAAGCCCGAAGGCGCGCTGGGCTCGGCCGGCTACGTGCCCGGCATCCCGCGCCTGGGCATTCCGGCGCAGCAGCTGGCCGACGCCGGCGTCGGCGTGACCAATCCCGGTGGCATCCGCAAGGGCGACTTCGCCACTGCGATGCCGTCCGGCCCCTCGACCGCCTCCAGCTGGAATCCGCAACTGGCCTACGCCGGCGGCAAGACCATGGGCCGCGAATCCTGGCAGCAGGGCTTCAACGTGCTGCTGGCCGGCAGCGTCAACCTGCAGCGCGACCCGCGCAACGGACGCAATTTCGAATATGCCGGCGAAGACCCGCTGCTGGCCGGCACCATGGTCGGCGAATCGATTCGCGGCGTGCAGAGCGAACATGTGCTGTCGACGATGAAGCACTTCGCGCTCAACGATATGGAAACGCGGCGCAACTTTCATAGCGCGCAGATCGGCGAGCAGGCGATGCACGAATCGGACCTGCTGGCGTTCGAGATCGCGTTGAAGATCGGCGACCCGGCCTCGGTGATGTGCTCCTACAACAAGATCAACGGTATCTACGGCTGCGAGCACGATTACCTGCTCAACCAGGTGCTCAAGCAGGAATGGAACTACCCCGGCTATGTGATGTCCGATTGGGGCGGCGTGCACAGCGGCTCCAAGGCGGCCCTGGCCGGTCTGGACCAGCAATCGGCCGGCGAAGTATTCGATGCGGCGGTGTTCTTCGATGCCCCGCTGCGCATGGCGGTGTCGGCCGGCGTGGTGCCACGCGCGCGCTTCGACGATATGGTCAAGCGCGTGCTGCGCAGCCTGTTCGCGCATGGCGCGTTCGATCACCCAACCCAGCGCCAGCCGATCGACGGCAAGGCCGGGCTGCTGGCCGCGCAACATGTCGCCGAAGAAGGCAGCGTGCTGCTGCGTAACGAGCAGGCGACCCTGCCGTTGTCCAAGGACGTGCGCCGCATCGCGGTGATCGGTGGTTACGCCGACAAGGGCGTGATGTCCGGCGGCGGCTCCTCGCGGGTGGACTACACCATCAACGGCGGCAATGCGGTGCCCGGCCTCACCCCGACCACCTGGCCCGGCCCGGTGATCATCCATCCGTCCTCGCCGTTGCAGGCATTGCGCGCCGCATTGCCGGACGTGCAGATCGATTATGTCGACGGCAAGGACCGCGCTGCCGCCGCGCGCGTGGCCAAGGCGGCCGATGTGGCGATCGTGTTCGCCACCCAATGGGCCGCCGAATCGGTGGATCTGCCGGACATGCAATTGCCCGACAACCAGGACGCCTTGATCGAGGCGGTGGCCAAGGCCAACCCCAGGACCACCGTGGTGCTGGAAACCAACGGCCCGGTGCGCATGCCCTGGGCCGAGCGCGTGCCAGCGGTGTTGCAGGCGTGGTATCCGGGCATCGGCGGCGGCGAGGCGATCGCCAACCTGCTGACCGGCAAGGTCAATCCTTCCGGCCATCTGCCGGTAACCTGGCCGGTGGACGAGTCGCAGCTGCCGCGTCCCTCGATCCCGGGCCTGGGCTTCAAGCCGGCCAAGCCGGGTGAAGACAGCATCGACTACGCCATCGAAGGTGCCAATGTCGGCTACAAGTGGTTCGCCGCGCGCAAGTTGACCCCGCGTTATCCGTTTGGCCATGGTCTGTCGTACACCCAGTTCCGAATGGGCGGGCTGCGCGTTGAGGCCAACGGCAGCCAGCTCACGGCGAACTTCGAAGTGGAAAACATCGGCCCGCGCGAAGGCGCCGCCGTGCCGCAGCTATACCTCACCCTGCCCGACGGCCACGCCACCCCGCTGCGCCTGATCGGCTGGCAGAAGCTCACCCTCAAGCCCGGCGAAAAGCACAACGTGCAGGTGATCGCCGAACCCAAGACGCTGGCCGACTTCGATGCCAAGGCGCGTCACTGGACGATTGCCGCTGGCACCTATCGCGTGCAGCTGGCGCGTTCGGCAAGCGAACCGGTGCAGAGTGCTGAGGTCACGTTGCAGGCCGCGCAGCTGCCGTAAGCCTATGTGGCAGCGGGCGTGCAATGCGCGCGTCCGCCGCGCCGTATTTTTTCGAGTTGCCGGCAGGCGCCAGCCACCACGAAGAATTTGTGCGAGATGCGTTGACAGCTTCGTGCGCAACTTGCACAATTCGCCTCCTGAGTCGCCCAGGTGGCGGAATTGGTAGACGCACTAGCTTCAGGTGCTAGCGGGGGCAACTTCGTGGAGGTTCGAGTCCTCTCCTGGGCACCACGACTCACGGTAGATCGTAAAAAACCCCGCTCAGGCGGGGTTTTTTGCGTTTGGTCCATGCGATTGGACGATGGTCTGTCGGCATTGCTGAGCATGCCGATCGGCAGCGCTGCAGGAATGCGCCACCAGTGACTTTCGACATGCGAACACGTATCACAGAGCGGGGCCATGCTGCCTACCGGTGCGCGTCCATCTTGCAAAGAATGCAGATCATTGTTTTCCAGGCAGGGCGGGCATGTTCTTGATGCTCTGCCTGATGCCTCTTGAACGGGCGAGATCTCCGTTTGCCTCATACGCCTAGGCAAGACTGCTCAGCGCATTGCTGAACGCAGGAAACAGCAGCACATTCAATGCAAACACGCGAATCGCCACATCTGCGCCGAGATTGGCCAGAACGGCATAGCCCGTCGTGTTGACCACACACCTCGAATTGATTGATAGGGATGCTGTTGTCGGCACGCAGTACATCGACAAACACCTGCATTTCGTTGTCAGCAGACGACTGCAGCGCGAAGGCGATAAGCTTCTCCGAAACAGCTTTTGCTGATTGCTTTGAGAAGCGCTAAGCACACCGACCCTCTTGACTGGTCCTTGCCCGCTCACCGTCGTGGGACCTTACGCGGCATGGATGCCGCGTAAGCGCCTACACGGACGTACTTGCGGCGTGTCCCGCGATGGTGAGCGGGCAAGGGCCCTGCAGCCAAGTCGCAAATCATCCGCTCTGCAGTAGACCGATGTGAGGTCGCCGTCTTAGCCGATGTTAAAGCGGCCAAGTGCCTTGTGACTCGCGCTCAATGCCCGCCAGCCGCCGCTGCGCCGCCCGCGCCCGCACCGAACGGCGGCTTGGCCAGCCACAGGAAGAAGATGATAGCCAGGAAGGTCCAGCCGAGCAGGTAGAAGATGTCGTTGAAGCCCATCTGCGAGGCCTGGTGATTGATCATGTTGTTCAGCGATGCCGCGCCGCGTTGCAGGTCGCCCTGCCCCATCGCGGTGACCTGCTCCTGCATGCCCGGCGTGTACACCGAGATGTGTTCGGTGATGTGCGCGTGGTGCACCTGGGTGCGACGTGCCCACAGATAGGTGGTCAACGATGCGGCGAAGCTGCCGCCCAACGTACGCAGGAAGGTGGCCAGGCCCGAGCCTGCCGCGATCTCGCGCCCGTCCAGATCCGATAGCAGGATCTGCAGCACCGGCATGAAGAACAAGGCCACGCCCACGCCCATCACCAACTGCACGGTCGCCACATGGCCGAAATCCACCTGCAGGTTGAAGTTGGAGCGCAGGAAGCTGGTGAACGACAGGAAGATGAAGGCAACGGTGGCGAGCATGCGCAGGTCGAAACGCAGCGCGTACTTGCCCACGAACGGCGTCATCAACACCGGCAGGATGCCGATCGGCGCGGTGGCAAGGCCAGCCCAGATCGCGGTGTAGCCCATGTCGCGTTGCAGCCATTGCGGGATCAGCAGGCTCACGCTGAAAAATGCCGCATAGGCCACCACCATCGCCAGGGTGCCGGCGCGAAAGTTGCGATGCCGGAACAGCTTGAGATCGACGATGGGATCCTTGTCGGTGAGCTCCCAGATCACGAACACCACCAGCGCCACCGCAGCGACGCAGGCCAGCACCACGATCTTGTCGGAAGAGAACCAATCCTCGTCGTTACCCAGATCCAGCACCAGCTGCAGCGCGCCGACACCGACCACCAACAGGATCAGGCCGATGTAGTCCATGCGCGGTTTTTCCAGCTGCTCGGGGCGATGCCGCAGCTGCGAGCCAACGATGCTGCTGGCGATGATGCCCAGCGGCACGTTGATCAGGAAGATCCATTCCCAGCTGTAGTTGTCGGTGATCCAGCCGCCCAGAATCGGCCCGGCGATCGGCGCCACCACGGTGATCATCGCCAGCAGGGCGAGCGCCTGCCCGCGTTTTTCGCGCGGGTAGATCGACACCAGCAGGCTCTGGGTGATCGGGTACATCGGCCCGGCAACAAACCCCTGCAGCGCGCGCGACACCACCAGCATGCCCATGCTCTGGGCGAGGCCGCACAGCAACGAAGCAATGGTGAAGGCCAGCGTCGACCACACGAACAGCTTGGTCTCGCCGAAGCGGCGGCTCAGCCAACCGGTCAGCGGCAAGGCGATCGCGGTGCTGACCGCGAACGAGGTGATGACCCAGGTCGCCTGCTGCGAACTGGCACCGAGATTGCCGGCGATGGTCGGCAACGACACGTTGGCGATGGTGGTGTCCAGCACCTGCATGAACGAGGCCATCGCCAGGCCCACGGTGCACAGCGCCACGCTCGCGGGGCGAAAGCCGGCGGCGGGCGCAGGCGCCGAGGGGCCGCCGGGCGCGGTGGGAGCTTGCGAAGACATGCTGGCTTAGCCCGCCTTGGAAACAGCCTGCGCGGGCAGGTTGTCCTGGATGATGCGTTGGATATCCGCGTCGGCGGCCTGCAACTGCTGCGCATACACGTCGGTGGAGAACACCGCGCCGTTGGCGAACCTGGTCGGCAACACGCTGCCCTGCTGATCGTGCAGATTGACCTCGACCTTCATCGACAAGCCAATGCGCAAGGGATTGCCGGCCAGTTGCTTGGCATCCACCGCGATGCGCACCGGCACGCGTTGCACGATCTTGATCCAGTTGCCGCTGGCGTTTTGCGCCGGCAACAGCGAGAACGCGCTGCCGGTGCCCAGGCCCAGGCTTTCGATGCGGCCGGTGTAGTTCACGCCGCCGCCGTACAGATCCGAATGCAGTTCCACCGGCTGGCCCAGACGCATGTGCTTGAGCTGGGTTTCCTTGAAATTGGCTTCCACCCACACCTGCTCCAGCGGCACCACCGCCATCAGCACGCTACCGGGCTGCACACGCTGGCCGAGCTGCGCCGAACGACGCGCCACGTAACCGGACACCGGCGCAATCACACCGGTGCGCGCATGGTTGAGATAGGCCTGACGCAGCTGCGCGGCGGCCGTCTGCACGTCTGGCTGATTCGCCACCGCACTGTCATCCACCAATGCGCGATTACGCTCGAAGCTCTCGCGCGAACCGCTCACCGCCGCTTCGGCAGCAGCGAGTTCTTCGCGGGCATGCGCCAGTTCTTCGTTGGAAATCGCGCCACTGGCAGCAAGATCCTTACGCCGTGCGAAGTCGGCGCGTGCACTGCGCAACGTGACCTCGCGCGAAGACAATTCGGCCTGCGCGCCTTCCACGCTGCGGTACAGACCGCGTACCTGACGCACGGTCTTGGCCAGGTTGGCTTCGGCCTGCTGCAGTGCGACTGCGGTATCGGCCGGGTCCAACTGCACCAGCAACTGGCCGCGCTCCACGCGCATGCCGTCTTCGGCGCCGATGCTGACAACGGTGCCGCCCACCATCGGGGTGATCTGTACCTGGTTGCCCTGCACGTATGCGTCGTCGGTGTCTTCGTGCCAGCGGCCGACCAGGAAATACCACACCACAAGACCGATGATCGCCAGGATCACCACAATGGCCACGATGCGCAGCGCCGCACGGCGCTTGCTGGGCGCGGCCGGCGCAGGTTGGGAAGAAGTTGCAGTCGTCTGGCTCATCGTCGCTGTCTCAGGAATTCGGTTGTGCGGAAGTGGTCGCGGCGTGTGCGGTATCGCGCGCAGGTTCCGGCGTGAATCCGCCGCCCAAAGCGCGCTGCAACCTCACCGAGGCCAACAGTTGTTGCGATTGCAGGCTGGCCATGCGCTGGCGTGCGGTGAGCAATTGCTCCTGCACGCTGAGCACTTCCAGATAGCTGCCGATGCCGGCGCGGTAGCGCTGCTGTGCGAGATCGAAGGCGGCAGTGACGGTCTGCACCGCTTCGTCCTGCGAGCGTGCACGCTGCTCCAGCGAACGCACCGCGTTGACCTGGTCGGCCACCTCGCGCAGCGCATCGAGCACCTTCTGGTTGTAATCGGCCACCGCCAGGTCGTACTGCGCATCGCTGCCGGCCAGATTGGCGCGCAGCTTGCCGCCGTCGAAGATCGGCAGGCTCAATGCCGGAGCGACCACGCCGAACAGCGACGCACTTTCCAGCAACTGGCCGACATCGCGATTCACCAGCCCACCGAGCGCGGTGATGTTGAAGCTGGGATAGAAACGCGTCTTGGCGACCGCAATGTCTTTATCGGCCGCCTCCACGCGCCAGCGCGCGGCGACCACATCGGGGCGCCGGCCCAACAATTCGGCGGGCAATGCGCTCGGCAATTGCAGCGCGCCTGCGCTGCTCAAGGTGGGACGGGCGATATCCAGACCGCGGTCCGGGCCCTGCCCGACCAACGCGGCCAGCGCCGTGCGCGCTTCGTCGATCTGCTGCTGCGCCGATTGCAGTTGCTGTTGCGCCGCCGACACACGTGCCTGCGATTGACGCACCTGCAGTTCGCTGTCGATGCCGGCGCCGCGACGTTGCCGGGTGAGGTCCAGGGTCTTCTGCGCGCGCGTCAGCTCGTCGTTGGCCACATCGTGCAGACGCCAGGCGTAATCGAGCTGGGCATAGGCTTCGGCGATCGCCGCCGACAGGTTCAGGCGAGCCGCCTGCGCATCCACATCGGACGCATGCGCCTGGTCCACTGCCGCTTCCCAGGCGGCGCGCTTGCCGCCCCACAGGTCCACGCCGTAGCGGAAATCCAGCACTACCTGTCCGTTGCCGCCGAACTTGCCGCCGCGTTCGTCGCCCACCACCGATTCGGGCAACTGCACGCCGGCATAGCCACCGGACACCGACAGGCTCGGGCCGCGATCGGCCTGCGCGGTGCCGATGCGGGCCTGCGCCTGACGCAGGCGTGCATCCGCCGCCGCCAGGCTGGGGCTGTGCTGCAGGCCTTCGGCAATCAACGCGTTCAATTGCGGATCGCCCAAGGCGCGCCACCAATCGCTGGCCGGCCACGCCGCCGGGCTCAGGGTGGTTTGGGCCAGGGTGCGCTCGGCATGTAGCGTGCCCGGTTTCAGCACGGCGCCTTGCGGGGCCAGACCACGACTGCTCGCGCAGGCGGCCAATGCCAGCGTCAAGGCGGTGAGCACAAGCGGCCGCGCAAAGCGCGTTGAGCGCAGGCGCAACATCTGGATCGAGGAACTAGCAGCGTTCATGAGTTGAGTGCATCGCGGACACGGATAAGAAGAGAGGTGAGTTGTTCGCGCTCGGGCGCGGCCAGATCGCGCAGGCCGTGCTCGATGGCGCGTTCGCCGCGCAGCTTCAGGCGCTCCCACAAGGCCACGCCCTGTTCGGTCATGACGATCTGCAACGCGCGCCGGTCCTGCGCATGCGGCTCGCGCCGCACCGCACCGAGCGCTTCGAGCTTGTCGAGCAGCCGGGTCACCGCGCTCGGGGTCTGGTCCAGCGCCAGCGCCAGTTCGTTGGCCGTGCAGGGCGAACGCACTGCCAGGATCTTCAGACCGACGTAGTGGCTGAAGCCGAAGTCGGGCAGTTCGCCCTTCATCTCGGCATCGAGCTGGCGCATCAGCGCGTCGCGCACCTGGCGCAGCAACAAGCCGAACGACGGCGAGGTGTAGGAGAGATCGTTCATGGCCGGCCATTTTCTTCCGAAATATATATTTGTCAATGCAAATATGTCAAAAGGGATTAAACCGCATGCAAGGATCGTCACGATACGCGCGGGTCTGGCTGGCCCGGTAATACAATTGCGCCAATGACTATCGAAAACCCGCCAACGACGGTCGATGCCTTGCCACCGGGCGTGCGCGCCAGCTTCGAATGGGCCGATGGTCCGGAAGTGATCGCCTTCCTGGCCGATCTGCATGCGGTATGGGCACCGGAGACCGCCCCGCACGCGCATGTGCGCGGCCAGCTGATGTATGTGGAGCACGGCGTACTGACCGTGCATACCGAACAGGGCACCCTCTCATTGCCGCCGGGCTGCGCCGGCTGGATGCCGCCCGGCCAGCAGCACACCGTGGAGCTGGCCGGGCCGATGCGCGGCTGGGGCGTGGTGGTGCGGCCGGATGCCTGCGCCGCCCTGCCCGCCCAGGGCGGCGTGATCCGCCTGACCGGGCTCGCCCGCGAAGTCATCATGCGCGCGGCCGGCTGGCCGCTGGACCAGCCGCTGGATGCCGCCCGGCAACGGCTGGCCGCCGTGCTGCTGGACGAACTGTGCCAGGCGCAGATCGACCACCTGCACCTGCCGATGCCGGCCGACCGCCGGCTGCTGCGTATCGCCCGTCAGTTGCTCGACACTCCCGCCGACCCGCGCCCGCTGGATGCCTGGGCCGATTGGGGCGGGCTGTCGCCGCGCAGTCTGAGCCGGCACTTCCGCAGCGAGACCGGGCTGAGTTTCGCGCAGTGGCGGCAGCAGGCCAGGCTCGCCGAAGGCCTGCGGCGCTTGAGTCAGGGCAGCGCGGTGGCACAGGTTGCCGACCAGCTCGGCTATAGCAGCCCCAGCGCTTTCGTCAGCGTGTTCCACCGCCATTTCGGCGCCCCGCCCACGCGTTATCTGGCCGGTGGCCACGCGCGTGGCTTGGCATCCCCCGCCGCATCCGGATAATCGGCGCTCTTCGAGCTCGCGCCTGGCGCGCGGGCTCCTCTTTCGTAGGACCTGGCTTCGCAATGACCGATCTGACCCGCCCCACCTTCCATGGCTTCGAACAGCTGCCGCTGCGCGAGTACGCCGAACGCGCCTATCTCGACTATTCGATGTACGTGGTGCTCGACCGCGCCCTGCCGTTCCTGGGTGACGGCCTGAAGCCGGTGCAGCGGCGCATCATCTTCGCGATGAGCGAGCTGGGCCTGAATGCCGCCGCCAAGCCGAAGAAATCCGCGCGTACCGTGGGCGATGTGATCGGTAAGTACCATCCGCACGGCGACAGCGCGTGCTACGAAGCGCTGGTGCTGATGGCGCAGCCGTTTTCATACCGTTACCCGCTGATCGAAGGCCAGGGCAACTTCGGCTCCACCGACGATCCGAAGTCGTTCGCGGCGATGCGTTACACCGAATCCAAGCTGACCCCGATCGCCGAAGTGCTGCTGGGCGAAATCAGCCAGGGCACCACCGATTGGGCCGCCAACTTCGACGGCACCCTGGAAGAGCCGACCTGGTTGCCGGCACGCCTGCCGCATCTGCTGCTCAACGGCACCACCGGCATTGCGGTGGGCATGGCCACCGACGTGCCGCCGCATAACCTCAACGAGATCGTCAGCGCGCTGCTGCGCCTGCTCGACAACCCCGATGCCACGGTCGCCGAACTGTGCGAGCACGTGCTCGGCCCGGACTACCCGACCACCGCCGAAATCATCACCCCGGTGGCCGATCTGCGCGCCATCTACGAGACCGGCCACGGCAGCGTGCGTGCACGCGCCACCTACAAGAAAGAACACGCCAACATCGTCATCGACGCGCTGCCGTATCAGGTCTCGCCGTCCAAGGTGATCGAGCAGATCGCCCAGCAGATGCGCGCCAAGAAGCTGCCGTGGCTGGAAGACATCCGCGACGAGTCCGACCACACCAGCCCGGTGCGGGTGGTGCTGGTGCCGCGCTCCAACCGCGTCGATGCAGAGCAGCTGATGGGTCATTTGTTCGTTACGACCGATCTTGAGCGCAGCTACCGCGTCAATCTCAACGTGATCGGGCTGGACGGCCGCCCGCAGGTGAAGAATCTGCGCCAGCTGCTGAGCGAGTGGCTGACCTTCCGCAGCGACACCGTCACCCGCCGCCTCAACCATCGCCTGCAGAAGGTCGAGCGCCGCCTGCACCTGTTGGAAGGCTTGTTGATCGCCTTCCTCAATCTGGACGAAGTGATCCGCATCGTCCGCAGCGAGGACGAGCCCAAGCCGGTGTTGATGGCCAAGTTCGCGCTCAGCGAGGAACAGGCCGAATACATTCTGGAAACCAAGCTGCGTCAGCTGGCGCGCCTGGAAGAAATGAAGATCCGCGGCGAGCAGGAAGCCCTCGCCAAGGAACGCGCGCAACTCCTGGCCATTCTCGAAAGCAAGACCAAGCTGAAGAAGCTGATCAAGGACGAGCTGACCGCCGACGCGAAGAAGTTCGGCGACGCACGTCGCTCGCCGCTGGTGCAGCGCGGCGCGGCGCAGGCGATCGACGAAACCGAGATGGTCGCCAGCGAACCGATGACCGTGGTGTTGTCGGAAAAGGGCTGGGTGCGCGCGGCCAAGGGCCACGAAGTGGATCCGGCCGGCATGTCCTACCGCGATGGCGACAGCCTGCTGGCCGCAGTGCGCAGCCGCAGCACCCATCAAGTGGCGTTCCTGGATTCGGAAGGCCGCGCCTACTCCACTGCAGTGCACACCCTGCCCTCGGCACGCGGCAATGGCGAGCCGTTGACCGGACGTTTCTCGCCCGCTTCCGGCGCGTCGTTCCAGGTCATGGCCAGCGCCGACAACGCCACCCGCTTCGTGCTGGCCTCCTCGCACGGCTATGGCTTCGTCACCCGCTTCGAAAACCTCACCGGTCGCAACAAGGCCGGCAAGGCGATGCTCAATCTGACCACCGGCGCGCAGGTGCTCACGCCGGCGCAAGTGATCAACCCGCAGACCGATCGCATTGTCGCGGTCACCAGCGCCGGCAATCTGTTGGCGGTGGCTGCCAGCGATGTGCCCGAGCTGGACAAGGGCAAAGGCAACAAGATCATCGAGATCCCCAAGGCCAAGCTCGGCACCGAGCGCGTGGTGGCGGTGGTGGCGGTGGCGCCGGGCAACACGCTGCTGGTACGCAGCGGCGCACGCACCATGAGCCTGTCGTTCAAGGATCTGGATACGTATGTGGGCGCGCGTGCGAGTCGCGGGGCGTTGTTGCCACGGGGGTGGCAGAAAGTGGACGGGCTGGAAGTGCAGTAAGGATGACTCACTCATCCGGCGCGCGGCGGCGCGTTCGATGCTGTCGTCGCGCCCTCGATTAGTTCGGCTTGGAACATCCAAATGACGCTGAAGCTCAATCTCTGCGTCGCCTTGAAAGGTCATCGAACGGTGCGGATGCCTCGGTTGTAGAGCGGATGATCTGCGGCTTGGCTGCAGGGTCCTTGCCGGCCCACCATCGCGGGACACGCCGCAAGTACATCCATGTAGGCTCTTACGCGGCATCCATGCCGCGTAAGGTCCCGCGACGGTGAGCCGGCAAGGACCAGTCGAGATGGTCGGTTTGCATGGTGCAAGCAGTGCACGTCGCGCGGCTGTCCGATGCGCTGCTTTCTGATCGGCTCCTTTCGATCTGCAATGTCACTGCCATCCCCGACGTCACTCACTGGTCAACGACAACAAGACAACATCATGGATACAGACTTCTGGTTGCAGCGTTGGCAGGACGGTCAGACCGGCTTCCATCAGGGCGAGGTGATGCCGCTGCTGCAAAAGCATTGGCCGGCGTTGCAGTTGCCGAAGGCTGCCCGCGTGCTGGTGCCGTTGTGCGGCAAGACACTGGATATGCATTGGTTCGCCGCGCAAGGCCATCGCGTGCTCGGCGTGGAAGTATCGCCGTTGGCCGTCACGCAGTTCTTCGATAACGCAGGCCTGCAACCGCGGCGACACCGCAGTAGTGCCGGCGAACACTTTGTTGCCGGCCCGATCGAAATCATCTGCGGCGATGCCTTTGCACTGGACGCAAGCGTGCTGGCCGATTGCAGCGCTGTCTATGACCGCGCTGCATTGATCGCCCTGCCTGCGGCGCTACGTCGGCGCTATCTGGAGACCGTCTATGCGCGCCTGCCCACCGGCTGCTGCGGCCTGCTGATCACGTTGGACTATCCGCAAGCCGAAAAAGCCGGCCCACCCTTCTCGGTGGATGCTGCCGAGGTGCACGCATTGTTCGACGCGCAGTGGCAGGTGCAGGCGTTGGAACACCGCGACATCCTGGATCAGGAGCCGCGCTTCCGTGCCGATGGCGTTACCGCACTGTCGACCGGGGTGTATCGCCTGCAACGCGAGTGACGATCGCATTCGAACGCGTTGTCGCGCCCGAACGCTGCCTCCGCATCAGTCGGCCGCTGCATGCGTCGCACGATGCGCGAGTCGCAAGTCAATCGAGACCAGGCGGCGTTGCACTACGCGGTGATTCTGTACACGCGCGCAATGCGCCAAGCAATACACCGCAGCGGACGGTCGGTAGATGACGCAGGCCGCGCAGCAATCGCAATGCACAGCGCGGCACCTGCCGACTGCGAACCTGTGCTGCGCCAGCTCTTCGGCTGCGCAGCCCCCAGTCGCCCGACTCAGCCGGCCACGTGACCCTTGTCGATCTTCGAGGTCTGGTACAACTCCAGGCCGATGCGCTTGATCAGGCCGAGCTGCTGCTCCAGCCACCAGGCGTGGTCTTCTTCGGTGTCCTGCAGCTGCTTGAGCAGCATGTCGCGGCTGACGTAATCGCCGTGCTCTTCGCACAGCTTCATGCCGGCAGCGAGCGCAGCGCGCACTTCGTATTCCACCACCAGATCGCGCTCGAGCATCTCCACCACGGTCTTGCCGGGCGCAAACTCCGACGGCCGCATGTCCGGGTCGCCTTCCAGGAACAGGATGCGCCGCAGCAGCGCGTCGGCGTGCTCGGTCTCTTCCTGCATCTCGTGATTGATGCGCTCGTACAGCGCCATCAGGCCCTGATCTTCGTAACGGCGCGAATGCAGGAAATACTGGTCGCGTGCCGCCAGCTCGCCGCGCAGCAGCTGCTTGAGGTAATCGACGACTTCGGGATGGCCTTTCATGATGTGCTCCAGCGACGCAATGCGCGCATGGTGCCCTAAGCCGCCGGGCAATGATCTAATCGGAATCACTTTCAGTTGCGTTGCCACCAGACCCGCCACCGTCATGACGGCGCGCCACACTTTGACCGAGCTCTAGGAGTCGACAATGCGCAAATGGCTGGGCCGGCTGCTGCTGGCAATCGTGGTGTTGGTCGTGGCGGCCGTGTTGGCCGTGTCTCTGTTGATGCGTGGCAGCCTGCCGCAGCTGGACGGCAATAACGCACTGCACGGCCTGGCGGCACCGGTCAGCGTGCAGCGCGACCGATTGGGCGTGGTCACCATCGATGCGGCCAGCCAGGTCGATGCCATGCGCGCGCTCGGCTATGTGCACGCGCAGGAGCGCTATTTCGAGATGGATCTGATGCGCCGCGCGCCGGCAGGCGAACTCTCCGAGCTGTTTGGCGCTGCGGCGCTGGACCTGGACAAACGCAATCGCGTGCATCGGTTGCGCGCACGCGTGCATGCCAGCCTGGACATTGCTGCAGGCAGCCAGCGCGCTGCATTGCAGGCCTATACCGACGGCGTGAATGCGGGGCTGGCGGCCTTGCGCGTGCGTCCGTGGCCGTACCTGCTGCTGCGACAGACACCGCGCGCCTGGACGCTGGACGATTCCATCCTCACCGGCATGGCGATGTACGCCGACCTGCAGGACAACGACAACCAGACCGAACTGGCCATCGCACGCATCCGCGCGGTGGTGCCGCCCGCACTGGCGGCGCTGCTCAATCATCAGGGCTCCAGCTGGGATGCACCGCTGTTCGGGCCGGCACTGGGCGATGCGGTGCTTCCGGATGCGGCAACGCTGGATCTGCGGCGTTTGCCGCATCCAGCCGCTGCACCACGCGCCGAACAACCGACCCCGGGCAGCAACAACTTCGCCGTGGACGGCAGCCTCACCCGCGATGGTCGCGCCATCGTCGCCGACGACATGCACCTGGGCCTGCGTGCGCCCAACATCTGGTTCCGCGCGCGCTTGCGGTATCCGGATACCAGCGCGCCCGAGGGCAAGGTGGATGTCACCGGCTTCACCCTGCCCGGCCTGCCGGCGGTGGTGGTCGGCAGCAATGGGCACGTGGCCTGGGCGTTCACCAACAGCTATATCGATACAGCGGATTTCGCGCGGATTACGCCAGCCACGCCCGGTCATCCGCAAGCGCTCACCATGCATGTCGAAACGATTCGTGTGGCAGGCGCTGCACCGGTGAATTTTCCTGTCCGCGAGGCGGTCTGGGGCCCAATCCTGCACGAGAATGCCGACGGCAGTTTGCTTGCACTGCGCTGGGCCGCGCAGCTTCCTGGTGCAATCCGCCTGGATTTCGCGCAGATGAGCAGCGCGGCGGATCTGGCGGCGGCCTTTGCGGTGGCCGATCGTTCTGGCATTCCTGCGCAAAATCTCGTACTGGCCGATCGCAGCGGGCGCATCGCCTGGCGGCTGATCGGCGCGCGCCCGGCACGCAATGCGGGGTGCAGCCCGAGCGGTATTGCCGAACCTGCAACCTCGGCGCAGGAGTCGAACGAGGCGTTGCCTGCGGCTGCCGGCGCGGTCGCTTCCGAACCTGCGCCGACCGGCTGCGTGCCATGGCCCGTGCGCAGCGACGATGCACCTGCCTTGATCGACCCACCTGCGCACCGGCTCTGGACTGCCAACAGCCGCATCGTCGATGCGCAACAGCTGGCGACACTCGGCAATGCCGGTTATGACCTGGGCGCGCGCGCGCAGCAGATCCGCGACGATCTGTTCGCCAAACAGCGTTTCAACGAACTGGATCTGCTCGCCATCCAGCTCGACGATCGCGCCGTGCTGCTCACGCGTTGGTGGCAGTTGTTGCGCAGCGTGGTCGAACGCAGCAAGGACCCGGCGCTGCAACAGATCGAAGTCGCCACGCGGCAGTGGGACGGGCATGCGTCCACCGGCTCGGTGAGCTATCGCATCGTGCGCGGTTTTCGCAGCATGACCATCGATGCGGTGGAAGCCGGACTGCTGGCACCGGCAAACGCTGCGCTTGGCGATGACTTCCTGCCGCCGCGTCGCGCGCAGTTGGAAGGCATTGTCTGGCCGATGCTGCAGCAGCGCCCTGCACATTTGTTGCCGCCCACGTACACCAGTTGGGATCAGCTGCTTGCCGATGCTGCACGCAGTGCGCAGAAGGATTCAGCTACGCAGGACGGCCCCTTGAGCGAGCGCACCTGGGGCGAGCGCAATACCGCCGCGATCTGCCACCCGATCGCGCGCGCCTTGCCTGCCCTCGCCAAGCGCTGGCTGTGCATGCCGCCCGATCAACTGCCCGGCGATCGCGACATGCCGCGCGTGCAAGGCCCGGCCTTCGGCGCCTCCGAACGCATGGTGGTCTCGCCCGGCCACGAACGCGACGGCATCGTGCATATGCCAGGCGGCCAGAGCGGACATCCGCTGTCGCCGTTCTGGGGCGCAGGGCATGACGATTGGGTGCATGGCCGGCCGACCCCGTTTTTGCCGACTGCTACGCGTTACACGCTGCGATTGCAGCCGAATTAGGCGTGGTCGTGCTGTCTGGTCTGTCGACACGGGTTTCGACGGTGGATACGGGTTTCGACGAAAGCAAAACGCTTGGGTGAACTGCGTTAGCCCCTCTCCTGCGGGAGAGGGGTTGGGGTGAGGGTACGGGCGCATGCCATGCGACCGATGGCATGCAATGCCGCTCATCCTGCACTAGCGTCAAGCGGCTTCCTGCATGACGGACGGCGCGCGGCTTCGCCCGTACCCTCATCCGCCCTTCGGGCACCTTCTCCCGGTGGGAGAAGGGATGCGCTGCGCGTCTGCGTGTCCACAAGTCTGAATTTCTGCGTTCTACAAATCTGCACGTCCGCAAATCTCCACCTGCACCTCTCAACACCTACACCCGGCCACCTCTAGCGGTCCACGCAGCGAAGCGAGCACATCATGCTAAGATGCATTTGATAACCATTCCCATTAGTGACCAATGCGCCCCACGCTCCTTGTCACCGCGCTTACCGCTGCGCTCGCCCTACACTCGCCATCCGCTTTCGCTCAGCACACCAGCACCTCAGCAACCGTCACCGACCTAGATGGCGTCGACGTCGTCGGCCGTGCGCAGACGCTGTACAAATCCGACGACGCCGCAGTGGCCACACGTACCGATACGCCGCTGGCGCTTGTACCGCAGTCGGTGCAGGTGCTGCCGCGCGAGCTAATCGACGACCAGGCGGCGCGGCAGATCACCGATCTGTATCGCAGCATCAGCGGCATCAGTTTCTTCAGCTATGCCGGTGTCACCCTGCGCGGATTCCGACAGGAAAACGTGTTGTACGACGGATTGCGCGGCGACCCGTACGCGGGCTTTTCAGTGCCGCAGCTGTTCAATATCGAACGCGTTGAAGTACTCAAGGGTCCGGCCGGTGCGCTGTACGGCGGCGGCGAACCCGGTGGCGTCATCAATTACGTCACCCGCAAGCCCGGCCATCAGGCCGCGCGTCGGGTGGAACTGCAGGTGGGCAATCAATCCTTCGGTGCGGCCTCGTTCGAAGCCACCGGCCCGGCACGTGAAGACGGGCGCATCCGCTACCGTATCGGTGCCTATGCCGATGGCGAGGATGGCTTTCGCCGCAACACCGACAGTCAGAGCCAGATCGGCGATGCGTCGGTGGCGTTCGACATCGGCCAGACCGGCGAGCTCACCTTGCAGTACACCGACATCACCCAGAACCTGGGCGGCAATCGCCTGCGTGGCGTGCCGGTGGACGACGACGGCAACTTCCTCACCGACCGTCGCTGGAACCACAACGAGCCCACCGATTTCCTCGACATGCGCGCCAAGGTGGCGTTCGCGCAGTATCGCTTTGCGCCGTCGGATGCGTGGGACGTGGACATGGCGCTGCGCTGGTTCAAGAACGACGAGCATCAGATCTATCACGAGCCGATGGGCCTGATCGACCGCGATGGCGACGGCACCGCCGAATGGATGACGCGGCAGTTGCGCAATCAGTTCCGCGACAACGATGCGATCTCCAGCAACGTCAACGCGATCTTCCGCACCAGCATCGGCGCGATCGAACACAAGCTGCTGATGGGCGCGGATTACTACCGGCTGGATGCGGATTTCCGCGCACAAACCGCAAATACCGCCGACACCGGCCGCACACGCGGCCCGGTGCCGGGCATCGATCTGTTCAACCCGGTGTACGGACGCAGCGGCTTTTACGACTACGGGCTGGACAGCCTGCCCTGGCGCGCCACCAGCACCCGCAGCCAGCGCTACGGCGCCTATCTGCAGGACGAACTCACACTGACGCCACGCTGGTACGCGATGGCCGGGCTGCGCTGGGACGGCTTCAAGGACGACAACCTGCTGGACGGCTCGCGCGTCACCGGCAACGATCTCAGTTGGCGCGTGGGCAGCACCTTCGTGTTGCGCGATGGCATCAATGCCTACGCAAGTTATGCCAGCGGTTTTCTGCCGCAGGATGCGGCAAATCAGGACAGCAGCGTCGGCGGACCGTTCGATCCGGAGCGCAGCACGCAATGGGAAGTCGGTCTGAAAACCGCACTCAACGATGGCGGGCTCACACTCAATACTGCGCTTTACCGCATCGAACGCAGCAATATCGTGCAGGCCAACGGCAGCATCGTCGATGGCGTCAATCAACTCTCCGCCCTCGGCCTGGTCCGCAGCGAAGGCCTGGAAGTGGATCTGCTGGCCGACCTCACCGAACGTTGGGTGCTCAATCTGACCTACGCCTACAACGATGCACGCGTGCTCGATGCAGGCACCAACGGCATCACCAATGCCTCCGGCGACCGCTTCGCCAATGCACCGCGCAACACCTTCGGCCTGTGGACGCGCTACGACCTGCCGGCCTGGAAATCGGCAATCGCCTTTGGTGCCGATTACGTGGGCGAGCGGGTCAGCCTGGAAGGCCAGCGCGTCAAACCGTATGCGATCTTCGACATCAGTTGGCAAACGCAGTGGGATGCGTGGAAGCTGCAGGTCAACGTCAAGAACCTGTTCGACAAGGTCTATGCGGTGAGCGGTTTCACCGAACGCACCGGGCATTTTCCGGGCGAACCGCGTCGCATCTATGCGCAGCTGGCTTACAGTTTTTAAGCGCGGCAACCGCGCACGCGCTCAGCTCTTGATCGCTGCGCTCAACTGTGACATTCGTCGGCCACTGCGGCGTGCCGCACACGCCGTTGCGGCCTCGACCACAGCGACGCAATGAACCTGCGCAGAATCGTGCATGCCGGAATCAGCCAGACCTTAACGTCCGGTGGGACACACTAGAGGCCGTCGCGATGTGGAATTCATCTCCACACCATCGCTCCCCTCCCCCCACTGACCGGAATCCGCATGCCTCAGCTTGCCCGCTCCGTTTCCGCCCTGTTGCCATTGTTCATTGCCACTGCCTGCTCGGCCGCGCCACCCGCAAAATCCGGCCCACCGGACGCGCCCGTCGCCGCGTGTACCGCCAAAGTGCGCCCCGGCCAGGATCTGCAAAAAGCCATCGACAAGCTTCCGCAAAGCGATACGCCTGCGGTGTTGTGCCTGGAAAAAGGCGAATTTCCGCTCAACGGCCTGGTCTCGATCCACCGCGGCAATCTCACCTTGCGCGGCAAGGGCCCGACCACCGTGCTGCGCATGGCCGATGGCGTGCAGCAGCCGGCGCTGGTGGTCGGCGATTACGAAAATCAGCAGCCGATCGGTGTGATCCGCAACGTCAGCATCGAAGACATGCAGATCGTCGCCAGCACCGGCGACAAGGAATTCATGCCCGAGCGCCCCTACCTGAGCAATAGCGCGGTGGTGGTGCGTTCCGGCCAGGGTATCCGGCTTGCCGGCCTGCAGGTCAACAAGTGCCGCAGCGCCTGCCTGTTGAGCGAGTACGACACGCGCGAGATCACCATCGAAAACAACGACGTCTCCGGTGCGATCTGGGATGGCGTGTCGTTCAACCGCACCGCCAAGGTCACGATGGTCAACAACTACATCCACGACAACGTGGCGGCAGGTCTGACCACCGAGCACCTGGAAGACAGCGAAATCCGCAACAACCGCTTCGAGCGCAATGGCAGCCAGGGCATCTATCTGTCGGATGCGCGGCGCAACCGCTTCAGCAACAACCAGTTCGAAGGCAACAAGGTCGCCGGCATCTTTCTGGCCTGCGCCATTCGCTACCGCACACCGGAAATCCTGTGCTGGGACAACAGCATGAGCCAGGACAACGTGTTCGAGAACAACCGCTTTGCCAGCAATCCGTTCACCTACACCATCGGCGTGGACCGCGCCGCCAACTGCACTGCGGGCGACTTCAAGCCGAACCTGTGGCGCAACAACCAGGCCGATGTGGCCGGTGTGGATATCGAGCCGCAGCGCTACGGCTATTGCGTACGCCACGAGTGATCGCAACAGCGGCCGGCAGTGCGCGAGTACCTGCCGGCCGCTGCAATTGCAACAAACTTACGAAGCCAACGCCTGTTCGTGCACGCCGGCAATCGCACGGCCGGACGGGTCGGCCATCGCAGCAAAACTCGCATCCCAGGCAATGGCGGTCGGCGACGAACACGCGATCGACTTGCCGCCAGGCACTGTCTCCGCAGCCGCCTGGCTGGGGAAGAACTGCGCAAACAGCGTGCGATAGAAATACGCCTCCTTGGTCTGCGGCGGGTTGACCGGATAGCGCTTGTCGGCCGCGGCCAACTCGCGATCGCTCACATGCGCGGCGGCATGCGCCTTGAGTCCATCGATCCAGCCATAGCCCACGCCATCGCTGAACTGCTCTTTCTGTCGCCACAGAATCGACTCGGGCAAATAGCCGGCGAACGCTTCGCGCAACACGCCCTTTTCCATGCGCATGGCGCCGCTGCTGGTCTTGTCGATCATCTTGAAACTGGCATCCATGCGCATCGCCACGTCCAGGAACTCGCGATCCAGGAACGGCACGCGCGGCTCCACACCCCAGGCCATCATCGACTTGTTGGCGCGCAGGCAATCGAAGTTATTGAGCGCGTCGAGCTTGCGCACCAGTTCCTCGTGGAATTCGCGCGCGTTCGGTGCCTTGTGGAAATACAGATAGCCGCCGAAGATTTCGTCGCTGCCTTCGCCGGAGAGCACCATCTTGACGCCCATCGCCTTGATCCGCCGCGCCAGCAGAAACATCGGCGTGGAGGCGCGAATGGTGGTGACGTCGTAGGTCTCGATGTGGCGGATGACTTCGGGCAGCGCATCCAGACCTTCTTCGAAGGTGTATTCGAAGCCGTGATGCACCGTACCCAGCGCGGTGGCAGCGACTTCGGCGGCGGCCAGATCCGGCGAGCCTTTCAAGCCGATCGCGAACGAATGCAGGCGCGGCCACCAGGCTTCGGTGGTGTCGTTCTCTTCGATGCGATGGCGTGCGTAGCGTGCGGCGACTGCGGCGACCAGCGACGAATCCAGACCGCCAGACAGCAATACGCCGTACGGCACGTCGGTCATCAACTGGCGATGCACTGCACGCTCGAACGCCTCGCGCAATTCCTGCAACTGCACCTGCACGCCTTCCACTTCGGCGTATTCGCGCCACGCGCGCTCGTAGTAGCGGCTCAATGCACCGGTGGCGCTGTCGTACCAATGGCCGGGCGGGAACTGCGCGGCATCGGCGCAATCGTCGACCAGCGATTTCAGTTCGGAGGCCACCCGCAAACGCCCCTCGCGATCATGGCCCCAGTACAGCGGCACCACCCCGATCGGGTCGCGCGCGATGATCACCCGCCCGGCCGCCTTGTCCCATAACGCGAACGCAAAGATGCCGTTGAGGCGGTTGAGGTAGGAGGCCGGCGCATCCTCGCGATACAGCGCGTTGATCACCTCGCAATCGGAGCCAGTCTGGAAGGCGTACGGCTGCACCAGCTCCTGCTTGAGCTCGCGATGGTTGTAGATCTCACCGTTCACGGCGAGGGCGAGCTGCCCATCTTCTGACAGCAACGGCTGCGAACCGCCGGCCGGGTCGACGATGGCCAGCCGTTCATGCACCAGGATCGCGCCGGTATCGACATACACGCCGCTCCAGTCGGGACCGCGATGGCGCTGCCGTTGCGAACATTCCAGTGCCTGCCGGCGCAATGCCGGCAGATCGTCACCGGGTTGCAGGCCGAAAATACCGAAGATGGAACACATGGAAACACTCCTGAAAAAACTGCGGGGGTTGGCGGCCGGTGGAAGAGCGTGCTGCACGAGAATGACACCCATAAAAAAACCCGCATCGGCCGATGCGGGTTTTCTGATTCCTGGGCGTTTGCTGTACTTCGCCTAGTCGCAGATCCGCATCGGCCGCGCACGATTATTCGCGCGCAGATTGTTGCGGTTGGCGTTATTGAAGTTGGCGAGGCGAAGGACCATGCAGCCGACGCTAACGGTTCGTTTTCGATGGCGCAACTGTTTCAGCGGCAACGACGGCGGCAGACGGGACATCATTCGACCAGTAGCCGCTCGATCAATGTGCGATAGAGCGTCGGCAAGGCGTCCAGATCGGCCACGCGCACATGCTCATCGACCTGGTGGATGCTGGCGTTGACCGGGCCGACCTCGATGCATTGCGCACCCAGCGGCGCGATGAAGCGCGCATCCGAGGTACCGCCGCCAGTGCTCTCTTCCGGCGCTGCGCCGGCAAACTGCCCTAATACCTCACGCGCGACGCTGCGCAAGCGCCCTTCGGGGGTGTAGAACGGCTCGCCGCTGCGATGCCAGCGCAACGCATACTCCAGCGCGTGGCGATCCAGCACTGCGGCGATCTCCGCTTCCAGTCGCGGCGCATCCCAATGCGGGGTGTAGCGCAGATTGAAGGCCACCTGCAGCTCGCCGGGAATCACGTTGTTGGCGCCGGTGCCGGCATGGATGTTGGAGATCTGCAGGCTGGTCGGCGGAAAACTTTCGAAGCCCTCGTCCCAGCGTCGTGCGACCAACTCGGCCAATGCAGGTGCTGCCAGATGGATCGGATTGCGCGCCTTGTGCGGATACGCCACATGCCCCTGCACGCCGTTCACCGTCAGCGTGCCGGACAGGCTGCCGCGGCGGCCGACGCGCAGCAGGTCGCCCAATCGCTCGGTGGACGACGGCTCGCCGGTGATGCACCAATCGATCGCCTGCCCACGTTGGCGGAACAGCTCGGCCACCCGCCGCACGCCATCGATGGCATCGCCTTCTTCGTCGGAGGTCAGCAGCAGCGCCAGCGTGCCGGTGTGCTGCGGATGCGCGGCAACGAACTGTTCGGCGGCGACCACGAATGCGGCCACTCCACTCTTCATGTCGGCGGCGCCGCGCCCGTACAGCACACCATCGCGAATCTGCGGGTCGAACGGATCGCTGGTCCACGCCTCGCGCGGCCCCGGCGGCACCACATCGGTGTGGCCGAGCAGCACCAGCACCGGCGCACCGCTGCCGTGCGTGGCCCATAGATTGTCCACTGCGCCCAGGCGCAGGTGTTCGATAGCAAATCCGGCGCGCGCCAGACGCTGCGCGATCAGTTCCTGGCAGCCGGCATCGTCGGGCGTCACCGACGGGCTGGAAATCAGTTCACAGGTGAGGTCAACAATGTCGGACATGATCGGGAATCACTGGAGAAGTGGGGAGCTGCGGCAGCACCGGCTCACGCAACGCCAAAGCGCTGCTTGAAACCGTTGTCCGAAAATCCCTGGCTGAGCTGGCCGTCATCGGTGATGACCACCGGCCGGCGGATCAGTTGCGGATATTCGCGCAGCAGCAGTTTCCATTCGGCTGCGCTGGCGGCGGCCTTGCGGTTGTCCGGCAGTTGCCGCCAGGTGGTCGACGACTTGTTGATCAGCGCATCGAATCCGCCGGCCTGGTCGGCCCACGCCACCAGCGTCTCCGGCTCGGGCTTGTGATCGCGGTAATCGACGAAGGTGTAGGCGACATCGAAGCGGTCCAGCCACTTGGTGGCTTTTTTGCAGGTGTCGCAGTTTTTGAGTCCGTATAGCGTGGTCATGTCATGCAGTTCCTGTGGTTGCGCGGCGCGCATCGGCGCGCGCCATCAGGTCGGTGGCAAGCAGTTCGGGCGACCGGCCGCGGGCAGGCAGGAAGATCACCGGTGCGTCGCCGGCCTGCACCCGCAGCGCCAGGCGCAGCGGAGGAATCAGCCAGGCCGGCTCGACCGCGCGCAGGTCACGCAGGTCGATGCGCTGCCGCCGTCCCTGGTGCTCGATCAACAAGGCATCGCCGGCGTCGTAGACCTGCGCCCAATGCGCCGGTTGCCGCAGCCAACGCAGGGCCATCGCCACCACCAGCGCCGGCACGATCCAATGCCACGGCCCGCCGGTTGTGACCCTGGGATCGCGGGTCAGCACACCGACCGTGTAAAGCACGCCCCAGCCCAGCCAGAATGCCGGGATGCCCCACCTCACCCAGCGCGATGCGGCCCTGGAGAGGATGCCCTGGTGCACGTTCGGTTGCGTGCTCAATCGGCAAGGCCACGCAACAGCTCATTGACGCTGGTCTTGCTGCGCGTCTTGGCATCCACCTGCTTGACGATCACCGCGCAATACAGCGAGTGCGAACCGTCCTTGGACGGCAGCTGCCCGGACACCACCACGCTATACGGCGGCACGTAGCCATATGAGATTTCGCCGGTGGCACGGTTGTAGATGCGCGTGCTCTGGCCGATGAACACGCCCATGCCGATCACGCTGTGATGGCCCACCACCACGCCTTCCACCACTTCCGAACGCGCGCCGATGAAGCAATGATCTTCGATGATGGTCGGGCTGGCCTGCAGCGGTTCCAGCACGCCGCCGATGCCGGCGCCGCCGGACAGATGGCAGTGCTTGCCGATCTGCGCACACGAACCCACCGTGGCCCAGGTGTCGACCATGCTGCCTTCGCCGACGTACGCGCCGATATTGGTGAAGCTCGGCATCAGCACCACGTCCTTGCCGAAATAGCTGCCGCGACGCGCCACCGCGCCCGGCACCACACGCACACCGGCCTTGCGGAATTCGGCCTCGTTGAAGCCGGCAAAACGCGATTCCACCTTGTCCCAGAACGGCGCCGGCTGCGCCTCGATCACCGCCATCTCGTTGACACGGAAATACAGCAGCACGGCCTTCTTCAGCCACTCGTTGACGGTCCAGCCGCCCTGCCCGTCCGGCTCGGCGACGCGGAACTCGCCGCTCTCCAATCCGTCGATGACGCGGGTGACGATGGCGCGGGTGGAGCCGTCGATTTCGTCGATGGTCAAGCTGGCACGGCGCTCAAATGCGCTCTCGATACCGACTTTGAGTTCGTCAGTGCCCACCTGCGCGGCAACGCTGTGCACGGCCTTTTCGGCGATCGGCAGTTTCTTCGCAGCGGCAGCCTTTTTGGCCGCCGGCGCAGACACCACGCTGGTCGGCTGCTTGGCCACGCGCGGTGCGCTGGCGGCGACTTTCTTTGCAACGCTCTTCTTGGCAGCAGCCTTGGTGTCGGCAGCTGCGACAGCGGTGGCCTTGCGCGCAACAGGCAGCTTGCCTGGCTTGCTGACCGGCTTACTTACCGGCTTGCCGACCAACTTGTTGTCACTCGGCTTGCCGCTCGCCTTGCTGCTCTTTGCGGTCGCGCGCGCAGGCGCTGCGCTGGTCGTGGTCGCGCTCTGCTTGCGCGCAGTCTTCTTGGTAGCCATGGGGTCTCCGGAGGTGCTAGGTGGGATCGAGACAGGCGCACAGCGCATCGCGCAGCGCCTGCCGGGCGGATTCGGACAAGGGGCGGTCGTGCTCGTCGGTAATCTGGAACTGGTCTTCGGCGCGCTCGCCAAACGTGGCAATGCGCGCGTCGTGCACGCGCAGGTGTTGCAGGCGCAGCACGTTGGCCACGTCGGCCAGCAAGCCGGGGCGATCGGGTGCGACCAGGCTGATGCGGGTGCGGCGGCCGCCAGCGCTTTCGCTGAATTCCACGCGCGGCGCAAAGCGGAAATGGCGCAGCTGTCGCGGCACCGCACGCCGCGAAGGACGCACTTTCTGCAGGTCGCCGGCCAGCACCTGGCGCAAGGCCGCAGCCAGACGCTGCGGGTCGCCATCGGCAGAGCTGTCCTGCGGCAGCACTTCGAACACGTCGAAGATGGCATCGTTGGGTGCATCCAGCACGCGTGCGCGATGGATGCCATACCCCTTGCGATCCAGCGTGGCGACGATCGCCGAGAACAACCCATCGCGGTCGCGCGAGTACACGAACACTTCCAGTGCGTCGTTGTCCGGCACTGCGCGACGCGCCTTGACCGTGGTCTGGCCGATCTGCACTTCGATCAGCGAAACCGCCTGCCAGGCCAGTTGCTCGGGACGGAAACGCAGGAAATTCTCGTCCGGCATGCCGGCGAACTGACGATCGATGGTGGCATCGTCGTGGCCTTGCGCCTGCATCAGCGCGCGCGCGGACTCGCGCGCTTCGCGCAGGCGTTCTTCGCGCGGCGGCGGATGCTCCAGACCTTCGCGCAAGGCACGGCGCGCAGCGAAATACAGATCGGCCAGCAGCCGGTCCTTCCAGGCATTCCACAACTTGGGGCTGGTGCCGGCGATGTCGGCGCAGGTCAGCAGATACAGATAGTCCAGCCGTTCGCGCGTGCCCACCAGTGTGGCGAAACGATGGATCACCTCCGGGTCGGAGATGTCCTGCTTCTGCGCGGTCACCGACATGCGCAGATGCTGCTCGACCAACCAGGCCACCAAGGCGGTATCGCCTCCGCTGAGCCGATGCGCCTGGCAGAACGCACGCGCATCCACCGCACCCAGCTCGGAATGATCGCCGCCACGGCCCTTGGCGATATCGTGAAACAGGCCGGCCAGCAGCAGCAATTCCGGCTTGCGCAAGCGCGGCCAGACTTCATGCGTGATCGAAAAACGTTCGTCGGCGCGACCGGCCGCAAACAACGCGATATTCCGCAGCACCATCAGCGTGTGCTGGTCCACCGTGTAGACATGGAACAGGTCGAACTGCATGCGCCCGGACACGCTGGCGAATGCCGGAATCCACTGGCCCAACACGCCCAGGCGCGCCATGCGATTGAGCGTTTCCACCGCACGCGGGCCGCGCAGCAGCGCCATGAAACGGTCGCGCGCGGTCGCATCGGCAACCTCGTAGGCCGGCAACTCGCGCAGCACCTCGGCCAGCGCGCGCGCGGTCAGCGAATGCAGGCCGCGCACCTCGCGATGCGCCGCCCACTGCGCGAACAAGGCAAACACCTGCAGCACATCGCCGGCCGGCCAATCATCCGCATCGGCCGCCAGATAGCCGCGGCGCAGACTGAAGCCGCCACCGATCGGTTCCGGCACCGCTTCGCCATCGAATTGTTCTTCGAAGCGCTGCAACAAGCGGTCGCTGATGCGGCGGATCAATGCAGCGCTGCGATAGAAGCGCTGCATCATCTTTTCCACGCCCAGGCTTTCCGGGTCGTCGGCAAATCCCAGCCGCTGCGCCAGGGTCTTTTGATAGTCGAAACGCAAGCGTTCTTCCGGCCGGTTGGCCACGATATGCAAACCAAACCGCAACCGCGCCAGTTCTTCGCGCTCGCGCCGCAGCGCTGCAGCCTCGTCGAAGCCGACATGGCCGAGCCCGACCAGCGCTTCCAGATCCTTGACGCCGAAGGCGCGCAGCGCCATCCAGCCCAGCGTCTGCAGATCGCGCAAGCCGCCAGGGCCGTCCTTGATGTCCGGTTCCAGATTGTCGGCGGTGTCGCCAAAGCGCTGATGCCGCGCCAGCAGTTCTTCGCGCTTGGCCTGGAAAAATTCGCGCGCCGGCCAGACCCGTTGCGGGGCGATCGCTGCAGCCAATGCCGCGCGCGCCTCGCTCCCTGCAACCAGCGGGCGCGATTCGATCAATGCGGTCAGCACGGTCTGGTCGGCTGCAGCGGCAGTGCACTGCGCGGCGGAGCGCACCGCATGACTGATCGGCAGGCCAACATCCCACAGCAACGCGAACAAGCGTGCCAGGGCCTGCTCGTGCTGTTGCTGCACCGCGCTGTCGCCCAGCACCAGCACATCCACGTCCGAACGCGGAAACAGTTCGCCGCGCCCGTAACCGCCGACCGCATGCAGCGACAACCCGGCATCGGCCGGGATGCAGCGCGTCCAGGCATTGCGCATCAATTGGTCGACCGCGCGTGCGCGCAAGGCCACCAGGCGTTCGATCGGTTCACTCTGGTCGAAACGCTTGCACAACCGCATGTCCGCATGCACCAGCAGCGGACGGGCCTGCGCGGCCCACTCGGCATCGCCGGCGACACCCGGGTCGGGTCGATCCGCCGGCGTGGCCGTCATACCGGGGCGGGCGCGTTCGGCGACAGCGTCAGCACATCCACGCCGTCTTCGGTCACCGCGACCATGTGTTCCCACTGCGCGGACAACTTGCGGTCCTTGGTGACCACGGTCCAGCCATCGGGCAGCGTCTTATGGTGGTAGGTGCCTTCGTTGATCATCGGCTCGATGGTGAAGGTCATGCCGGGCTTGAGCACCAGGCCTTCGCCGGGGCGGCCGTAATGCATCACCTGCGGCTCGTCGTGATAGACCTTGCCGATGCCGTGGCCGCAGTAATCGCGCACCACGCTGAAGCGCTCGGCTTCGGCGAACTTCTGGATCGCATGGCCCACATCGCCCAGCGTCGCACCCGGCTTGACCGCACGGATGCCGCGCCACATCGCTTCGTAGGTGGTATCGACCAGGCGCTTGGCCATCACCGACGGCGTGCCGACGTAATACATGCGGCTGGTATCGCCGTGCCAGCCGTCCTTGATGACGGTGACATCGATGTTGACGATGTCGCCTTCCTTCAGGACCTTGGCCGCGCTCGGGATGCCGTGACAGATCACGTTATTGACCGAGGTGCATACGCTCTTGGGGAAGCCGCGATAACCGACATTGGCAGGAATGGTGCCCTGCACGTTGACGATGTGGTCGTGGCAGATGCGGTCCAGCTCGGCAGTGGTCACGCCCGGTTGCACGTGCGGGGCCACGATGTCGAGCACCTCGGCGGCCAGACGGCCGGCGACGCGCATCAGTTCGATTTCTTCTTTGGTTTTTAGATTGACGCTCATGGTCCGGATTATGGCCGATTCGGGCTGAATCTGAACGACCCGCGCAGCCGATTTTTGCAAAACACGCCGTTATGGCGGAAGCGGACGGTGCAGCAGAAAACTGGCGTCACCGCGCATTCATGTGTGACATAGTTCAGAAAGCGTCAAAGTCTCCATTAACGGAGTCATCCGCAAGACATCCCAATTTTGCAAAAAGAACCAGGTTAAACAGCTAGATAGCGCGTGAATTCGGCGTTATCGTTTGGCACAGCTGATGCATTGGAGGAAGGGCGACACGTCGTCGCGTCACCAATGACCAGACCGGTCAAGGAAATGTCCATGCGTACTGTCCGTCCTGTCCTGCTGTCCCTCGGCCTGCTCTCGACCATTGGCGTTGCCACCGCAGCAGATACCACCACATTCAACGTCAAGATCGCCGTCACCAAGGCCTGCACCATCACGGCGGCGTCTGCGACGGACGTCGACTTCGGCTCGGTGCTGTCCACCTCGACCGCCAATGCCGACGCCAACGGCAGCGTGACCGCGCAGTGCACCGCGCTGACCCCGTACAACATCGCCTTGAGCGCGGGCAGCAATGCCGGCACCGCCAACGACGTCACCACCCGCCGCATGAAGAACACCGATGCGCTGGTCACCACCAACAACTTCATCGCCTACCAGCTGTACCAGGATCTGGGACGCAGCACGGTGTGGGGCAGCACCAGCGGCACCAATACGCTGAGCCGTACCGCCACCGGCATCAACCAGGTCTATCCGGTCTACGGCCGTGTGACCAACCCGTCCGCCAACAATCCGGCAACCGGTGCGTACCAGGACACGATCACCGCCACGATCGTCTATTGAGCGCGCGCATGCCCTTGCACCACCGCCTGTCGTCTCGCATGCCGGCGTGGCTGGTCACGACCGGAATGGTCTTGACGCTCGCGCTGAGCAGCGCCTGGCCGCTGCTATCGGCGCGCGCGGCCAGCCTGCAGCTGGCACCGACCTCGTTGACGCTGAGCGCAGAACAGTCCGCCGACGGACTGTGGCTGAGCAACAGCGGCGGCGTGCCGGTGCAGGTGCAGACCCGCGCCTATCGCTGGACCCAGCGCGACGGGCAGGACCAGCTCGACCCGACCCAGGAACTGCTGGTCAGCCCGCCGATGCGCACCCTGGCCGCCGGCGAGCGCCAGCTGATCCGGGTGATCCGCGCCGGGCCTGCGCCGACCAGCCAGGAAGTCTGCTACCGCATCATCGTGGACGAATTGCCTAACGCCGATGCCGACCGCAAGGGCATGCAGTTCGTGCTGCGCTACTCGGTGCCGATCTTCGTGCTGCCGCCCGGAAAAGCCGAGCCCACGCCGACCTTGAGCACGCAAGTGGTGGCCGGCAGCGACGGCAATGCGCAGATCCAGATCAGCAACACCGGCAATGGGCATGCCCAGGTCGCCGACCTGCAGCATCGGGTCGATGGCGCGACCAAGACCACATTGAACGGACTGGTGGGCTATGTGCTGCCCGGCCAGACCATGCGCTGGTCGCTGGGTGCACCGCTGGCGCAGTTCGCCCGCGGCACCATCATCGCAAGGATCAATGGTGAGGCGGACGAACGCACCCTGTTGGCAACGCCGACAGCGCCGTGACACGGCCCGGCTGGCGATGACGCTGCTCGCGACCGCCACCTGCCTGGGAAGCGCCGCGGCTGTCGATCTGGCCGACGTTGCCGCGCTGCCCGATCAGACCCCGCAAAGCGCCAGCGCCCTGCCGCAGACGCTGTACCTGGATGTCACCCTGAATCAGGCCGACCGCGGCCTGGCGCCGTTCGAACTGGTCGACGGCCACCTGCGTGGGTCGGTCGAAACGCTGCGCAAACTCGGCTTCATCCTGGCCGAGCGCAACGCCGGCGAGCTGGTCGATCTGGATCGTCTGCCCGATGTGGAAGTGCGCTACGACGCCGCGCTGCAGCGGCTGGCGCTGCAGGTGCCGCTGGCGCAACTGTCGCTCTCCACCACGGTATTGAAAGCCGAAGAAGTCGCCCCGCCCAGCGCCACCGCCTCCCCAGGCATGCTGCTCAATTACGACGTCTATGCCACGCGCAATGCCGGGGCCAGCAGCGTGTCGTTGGCGACCGAACTGCGCGGCTTCGGCATCGGCCGCGGCATGGTCGACACCACCGCCGTGTTCCTGGCCTACGACCGTCCGCAGGACCAGCGCTGGCGCAGCGAAGCGGTGCGTCTGGACAGCGCCTGGCAGATGGATTTCCCGGATACCGCCACCAGCCTCAGCGTTGGCGATTTCTACAGCGGCTTCGTCGACTGGAGCCGTTCGATCCGCCTGGGCGGCGTGCAGATCGGCCGCAATTACGCCTTGCAGCCCTATCGCGTGCTGACGCCGACGCCGAGTTTTCTGGGCGAAGCGGCGGTGCCTTCGACCATCGAGCTGTATGTCGATGGCCTGCGCCAATACAGCGGCCAGGTGCCGGCCGGGCCGTTTCAGCTGGCCGCACAACCGGGCATCAGCGGCACCGGCCAGGCGCAGATCGTGGTGACCGATGCGTTCGGCCGCGTGCGCCGGCTGGACTTCGCGTTCTACGGCACCCCGCAACTGCTGGCGCGTGGCATTTCCGAATGGTCGGCCGGGATCGGCCACCTGCGCCAGGACTATGGCGTGCGCTCGTTTTCCTACGATGCGCGCACGGTCGCCAGCGCCACGCTGCGCAAGGGCCTGCGCGACGATTTCACCATCGAGGCGCATGCCGAAGCCGGCGGCGGCGTGGTCAATGCCGGGGCCGGCGGGATCTGGCTGCTGGGCGTGGGCGGGGTGTTCAATCTCGCCTATGCGCATAGCCAGATGGATGCGCTGCGCGGCGGCCAGTACGTGCTGGGCTATGCCTGGAACAACCGTCGTTTCAACTTCAATCTCGGCACCCAGCGCACCCACGGCGACTACCGCGACCTGGGCGCGCTGCAGGGCGCGCTACCGGCACGCATCAGCGACCGCGCGGTGTTCGGCGTCAACGTCGCTCCGATCGGCTCGCTCGGCACCAGCTACGTGCGGCTGAGCTATCCGCAAGGCGACACCTCGCGCTATGCCAGCGTGTTCTGGTCGCGCAGTTTCGGGCGCAACTGGGCCGCCAATCTGTCCGGCAATCAGAACCTGGACGTGCGCAGCGATCGCAGCCTGTATCTGTCGCTATCGACCACCTTCGGCGAGCTGCGTCAGGCCAGCGCCTCGATGCAGCGCAACGGCAACCGCACCGGATTTGTGGCCGATGTCAGCCAGCCGTTGCCGGGCGACGGCGACCTGGGCGGCATCGGCTGGCGCCTGCAGGGGCGTGCCGGCGACGATGCCAGCGGCGGCCTGGCCGAACTTGGCTGGTTGAACCGGGTCGGCCGCTACAACCTCGGCGCGGCCAATCAGGATGGCGACAACTTCGGCTATGCCAGCGCCAGCGGCAGCCTGGTGTGGATGAACGGGCGCGGCTTTGCAGCGCGCGATATCCAGGACGCCTTTGCGGTGGTGTCCACCGACGGCCAGGCCGGCATTCCGGTGCGGCTGGAAAATCGCCTGATCGGCGTCACCGATGCGCGCGGCACGCTGCTGGTCACCCCGCTGCAATCGTGGCAGCGCAACCAGTTGTCGATCGACACCTTGAACCTGCCGGCAGACCTGCGCGTGGACCGCGTCGATACCGCAGTGACGCCGCGCCAGCAATCCGGCGTCGCGGTGCGCTTCGGCATCACCCGCGTGCGCGCGGCGATCATCGTATTGCACGACGCACAAGGCGCCCCGCTGCCGGTGGGCAGCGTGGTGCAGCGCGAGGGCGATGCCGAACGCGTGGTGGTGGGCTACGACGGCGAAACCTATCTGGACAATCTGCAGAGCGACAATCGCCTGCTGGTCGACTTGCCGCAGGGCCGCTGCAGCGCGCAGTTCACCTATCCGGCCAACCCGAGCGGCATTCCGCGGGTGGGACCACTGCAATGCGTCACCGAGCAAAAAACGCCATGAACCTGCACGGCCTCTGGCGCCTGATGGTTGCACTTGCTATCGCGATGTTATGGCTGGCACCAAGCCAGCGCGCGCAGGCCGACACCACGTGTACCGTCACGCTGGGCACGCCGTTGGCGTTCGGCAATGTGGCAGCCAATGGCACCACCGATGCAGTGGCAACGCTCAACGTCTCCTGCGCAACCGCCGCGCTCAGCGTCCTGGGCTACGCACAAGTGAGCCTCTGCCTGGACCTGGGGCCGGGCAGCGCCAGCAGCGGGCTGTATGCGCCACGCCGCATGCTCAACTCCACCAGCGACAGCCTGGACTTCCAGATCTACAGCGACGCAACACGCACCCAGATCTGGGGCGCCACCGGATCCACAACGCCCTCGCCGCGCACCTTGACGCTGTCCTACGGCGTCCCGGTGATCACCGGTGGCTCGCAGACGGCCACCATCACGCTGTACGGGCGCATTCCGGCCAACCAGATCCTGTCGGTCGGCAACCACACCAGCAGTTTCGGCGGCGCCGACACCGTGCTGCGCTACGCCTACAACGAGAGCATCATCGGCGTCCCATCGCTTCCGGGCAGTTGCATGGCCGGCGGCAGCGGCGCCAAGACCGCCAGCAACGCCTTCCCGTTCACCGCCTCGGCCAACGTGCCGGCACGCTGCAATACCTACGTCACCACCGACCTGGATTTCGGCAGCATTGCCGGCACCATCAGTACCGCCATCGACCGCAGCTCCACCATCAGCCTGACCTGCACCAACCGCACCGCCTGGAACATCGGTCTGGGCGACGGCATCAATGCCACAGGCAGTCTCCGACGCATGCGGCATTCCAGCAGCGCCAATTACATCGCCTATGAGCTCTACAGAGACGTCGGCCGCAGCAGCCGTTGGGGGACCAGCATCGGCGTCGATACGCTCAGCGGCACCGGCAACGGCGTGGCCCAGACGGTGACCGTTTACGGCCGCGCGCCCGCACCGCAACTCCCCATCGCAGGCGACTACAACGACACGGTGACCGTCTCCATCACTTATTGACAGTTAATCAAGTTCGCATCCCGGGCGTCGCTATTTGTTACGTCTCCAATGCAAACGATTGCCTTCATGATGCCGGTCACCCTCCTGAAGCGCCTGATGCTGCTTGCTCTGTTCTGCAGCGCGTCTGTGGCCAATGCTGCGGCCAGCCGCGGCCCGGAAAATTCCACCCTGCACATCGGCCTGCGCCTGCTCAGCGGTTGCGAGCTGCGCACCACGCCGCCGCGCGCCAGTTGTTCCAGGGGCACGCCGATGGCGATCGCCCGGCCGGCGCGTGCCGCCGAAACACCGGCCATCGCCAGCACCGGCCAGGACGCCAGCGCATTGGCAGGCCCGGCGCCGGCCACCGCCGCACGCATCACCACGATCGCGTTCTGACCATGACCACGCGACGCTCCCTTCAGTGCTGGATCGCAGTTGCGCTGGCCTGCGTCGCAATCGACGGCGCAGCCGTCGCTGCCGAAATCGCCATCGCACCGACCACTGCGCATATCCCGGCCGACGGCGATCAGGCCACGGTCTGGCTCTACAACCAGGCCGCGCTGCCATGGCGCGCCGAAGCCAAGCTCTACCGCTGGCGGCAGGATGGCGAGCGCGAAGTGCTCGAGCCCGCCACAGGCGCCACGGTCAGCCCGAATCATTTCGAGATCCCGTCGCAAGGGCGCCAGCTGTTGCGGGTGATCCGGCTCGGCCCCAGCCCGGTGCAGACCGAAGACAGCTATCGACTGGTGGTGACCCAACACGCCACCGGCGACGAAACCGAGTTGCTGCGTTACTCCACCCCGGTATTCGCCCTGCCCAGCCAGCCCGCCGCGCCAAATCCGGTGCTGCGGACCACCCTGTCCGGCCACGGCGGCGGACGCGCACTAAGCGTGCACAATGCCGGGCTCAGCCATGCACGGTTGGCCGATCTGGCCTACATCGATGCCGGCGGCACCCGCCGCAGCATCCGCGATGATCTGGCCGGTTATGTGTTGCCAGGCCAAACCCGCCACTGGGCACTGCCGGCCAACCTGCCCACCGGCAGCGGCCGCTTCGTGGCGCGCATCAACAGCGACATCGAGACCACGCTGACGCTTGAGCCGTGAATCGGGAATCGGGAATCGGGACTGTTAGGGTGGCTGACAAAATCGCTCAAACGCAGTACCGATGACGGCAAAGTGTTGGCTAAGCTCGCCGTCATTGACACGCGGAGTGATGTCGGAAATAGCGGTGACATCGCCCGGACAGAACTGAGCTGATCAGACCGCACCGCATCTGACGGCTGCGCCGCATTCACTGCTCGCAACCATGCACACCAGCCATCTCCACTGGTCCTTGCCCGCCCACCGTCTCGGGACCTTACGCGGCATGGATGCCGCGTAAGAGCCTACATGGACGTACTTGCGGCGTGTCCCGCGATGGTGGGCGGGCAAGGGCCCCGCAGCCAATCAACAGACCAGCTGCTCTGCCCCCGAAGCATCCACACCTCCAATGAACCTCTCAAAGCGCCCAAGCTGTTGAGCTTCAGCGCAGCTGGACGTCCCCAATCCGACCAATTGCGCAGACGCGCCCTGCCGGCTATACTCCGCCGGCTGTTTTGCGTCTTTACGCATTGCGTCGTCCACGTCGGACGTCACCGACGAATTCACACCTGCCGCCGCCATCCGTGCCGGGGTGCCCCGCGAGGGGTTCGACACGGAGGCGACAGGGAAGCCCAACCCCGGAATCATGTGCGTTTTGATGCGAGTCCCTCGCAACAGCCCGCACATCCATGTGCGGACTTTTCAACAACAAGCCGCGCACGGCGATTCCGCTACCAGGAATTACTTCAATGCCCCAAGTCACCATGCGTCAGATGCTGGAAGCCGGCGTCCATTTCGGTCACCAGACCCGTTATTGGAACCCCAAGATGGCGCCGTACATCTTCGGCGCGCGCGGCAAGATCCACATCATCAACCTCGAGAAGACCGTTCCGCTCTTCAACGACGCGATGAACTTCCTCTCCTCGATCGCGCAGAAGCGCGGCACCATCCTGTTCCTGGGCACCAAGCGCAGCGCGCGCGAGTCCATCAAGGAAGAAGCCGAGCGTTGCAACATGCCGTTCATGACCCAGCGCTGGTTGGGCGGCACGCTGACCAACTTCCGCACCGTCAAGCAGTCGGTTGCGCGCCTGAAGGAACTGGAAGCGGCCGAGACCGATGGCACCTTCGAGAAGCTGGTCAAGCACGAAGTGCTGGGCCTGCGTCGCGAGCGCGAGAAGCTGGACGCCTCGCTCGGCGGCATCAAGGAAATGAACCGCCTGCCCGACGCGATCTTCGTGATCGACATCGGCCATGAAGACATCGCCATCAAGGAAGCCAAGAAGCTCGGCATCCCGGTGATCGCGGTGGTCGATACCAACTACGACCCGGCCCTGGTCGACTACGCCATCCCGGGTAACGACGACGCCATCCGTGCCGTGCAGCTGTATGCACGCGCCGCTGCCGACGCCGTGCTGGAAGGCAAGGCTGCTGCTCCGAACTCCGCCTCCGTGCGCGAAGAAGAGTTCTCGGCCGAATCCGCCGACGAAGGCAAGGGTCGTCGCGCCCCGGCCAAGAAGGCCGAGAAGACCGAAAAGAAGGCTGACGCTCCGGCCGATGCCGCAGCTCCGGCTGCTCCTGCTGCCGAGTAATCGGCCTGCAATGCGGCCGCACCATGCTGTGCGGCCGCAGCCCCGACGGGACCATGGCGTCCCGTCGCCCGGGCCACTGAAGACATCTACGGGGGCGGCCAGCACATTGCGCCGTCTCCTCATTGGCGGAACATCTCCGCCGCATGCATTCGTCCAAACGAGGTAATTCCATGGAAATCACTGCTTCCCTGGTCAAGGAACTGCGCGAGCGCACTGGCGCCGGCATGATGGAGTGCAAGAAGGCACTTGTCGAAAACGCCGGTGACATCGACGCCGCCGCCGAATGGCTGCGCAAGTCGGGTCTGGCCAAGGCCGACAAGAAGGCCGACCGTGTTGCCGCCGAAGGCCGCATCGCGACCGCCCAGGCCGGCGGCAAGGCCGTGCTGGTCGAAATCAATTCCGAAACCGACTTTGTCGCCAAGGATGAGAACTTCCTGGCCTTCACCGAGACCGTGGCCACCGCTGCGTTGAACTCGGACGCAGCCGATGCCGAAGCGCTGAAGAGCGTCAAGCTCGACAGCGGCGAGACCATCGAAGAGCGCCGCGCTGCGGTCATCGCCAAGGTCGGCGAGAACCTGCAGGTGCGCCGCCTGGTACGCATCGACAGCGCCAACAACGTCGCAGCCTACGTGCACGGCGGCCGCATCGGCGTGCTGGTCGAGCTGAAGGGTGGTGACATCGAGCTGGCACGCGGCATCGCCATGCACATCGCCGCGATGAACCCGCCGCACGTAAAGGCCGCCGACGTTCCGGCCGAGTTCGTTGCCAAGGAAAAGGAAATCGAACTGGCCAAGATGTCCGAGAAGGACAAGTCCAAGCCGGCCGAGATCCTGGAAAAGATCATCAGCGGCAAGATCAGCAAGATCATCAACGAAGTGACGCTGTACGGGCAGCCCTACGTGCTGAACACCGATCAGACCGTCGAGCAGGCCGTCAAGGCGGCCGGTGCAGAGGTGATCGGCTTCCAGCGCCTGGCCGTTGGCGAAGGCATCGAGAAGGTGGTGGAAGACTACGCCGCCGAAGTGATGAAGCAGGCCGGCCTGGCCTGATCTTCGCCACACGCAAAAAAAGCCGCGGCATGCCGCGGCTTTTTTTTGCCTGAAACCTGATGCGCATCCGCACTGACGCTCAAAGCTGAAGCGCACGCATACACCGCACCGACAACCGACCTCGACTCTACAGATGTTGTGACGGTGGCCGCTAAATCTGAATGCCGACAAGGCTCTCAGCGTCCAGAACGCGCACATCGCAGCGCAGCGATGGCAAGGCTTGGCGTGCCCCACTCAACGAACGCAGCTGTATGCTTGCGCTCACTGTCGGCGATGAATCATGCAACCAGACCTCCAAGCCGCCCTGCACTACTGCCGCAATCTGCCATCGCCGCCCGGCGTTGCGCTGCGCATCATTGAACTTGCGCAGGACCCCGATGTGGACATGACCGCGACGGCCAATGTCATTGGCATGGACATGGCATTGAGCGCACGCATGCTGCGCGTTGCCAATTCGCCGCTGTACGCCAGCCGCCGCCGCATCGACAACCTCGGCCAGGCGCTGACCATGCTCGGCCTCAACGCCACCTTGAGCCTGGCACTTGGGTTTTCGATGGTGCACGGCGTGCGCAGCACCTTCACCGCGCATCCGCTGCACGATCGTATCTGGCGGCGTGCCGGCTTGTGCGCACTGGCCAGCCGCATCCTCGGGCAGGCCTACGGCATCCGCAAACCCGAAGAATTGATGCTGGCCGGCCTGCTGCAGGACATCGGCAAGCTGGCCCTGCTGCAAGGCGCACCCGCGCTGTATGCGCCGTTGCTGGAACAGGCACCGGACAACACCGCGTTGCTGGAAGCCGAGCGCGAACACCTGGGCGCAACCCATGCCGAGGTCGGCGCCTGGCTTGCGCATCAATGGCAATTGCCGCCATATCTGCAGAACGCGATCGCGCAAAGCGAACAGGAGCCAGCCAGCCTGGAACCGTTCATGGCCTGTGTCGCGCTGTCCGGGCGGCTGGCCGATATCTGGCTGTCGGCCAGCGCAGTCACCGCCACCGAACACGCGCAACAGCAGGCCCAGCAGGTGCTGGAACTGGACGCCGAACGCTTCGAAAAAGTGATCGAGCGCATCGCCGAATCGCTGCCCGAACTGGAAGCCCTGTTCGACATCCGCGTGCCGCAGCCCGAGCACATCCAGATGATCTTCGAGCAGGCCCGCGAGTTGGCGATGCTGCGCAGCCTGCGCGAGTTGCAGGATGTGGCCGAAGCGCGCCGGCATGCCGACGAATCGGAAAACCGCATGCGTCATCTGGCCGAACAGGCCAGCCGCGACGCACTCACCGGCGTGTTCAATCGGCACCAGCTCGGCACTGCGCTCGAGCACGAATTCGAGCTTGCATCGCGCCAGAGCTGGCCGCTGTCGATCGCCTTCATCGACCTGGACGACTTCAAGCGCGTCAACGATTCGCATGGGCATCTGATCGGCGACGAGGTGCTGCGCAATTTTGCGCAGACACTGCAGCGGATGGTGCGCACCAGCGACCTGGTCGCACGCTATGGCGGCGAAGAATTTCTGGTGATCCTGCCCAACACCACAGCCGAAGCGGCGTTGATGGTGATCGAGCGCATCCTGGTCGAAACCGCACGCACGCCGATGGCGCAATTGCAGAGCGGACCGCTGCACATCACCTTCTCCGCAGGGCTGGCCACGCATGGCGGCGGCGGCCGCCAGTTCGAAAGCATCGAGCATTTATTGCAGGCTGCCGACAGCACGCTGTATCGCTCCAAGCATCGCGGCCGCAACCGTGTCACCGCCTACGATGCGACCGATGTACCAGCCCCGCAGCCGCCGCGCGCGCACTGAGCAACGCATCACGTCACGCCCCGACAAGCGAATTTTTACCACGCCCGGTGACAGGCTTCCGCTAGACTTGCCGGCGTTTGCCGATCCCCCACACCGAGGTCTCCCCCATGTCTGCACTTCCCTATCGCCGCATTCTTCTCAAACTTTCCGGGGAGGCGCTGATGGGAGACGGGGATTACGGCATCGACCCCAAGGTCATCAACCGCCTCGCCCATGAGGTGATCGAAGCGCAGCAGGCCGGCGCGCAGGTCGCGCTGGTGATCGGCGGCGGCAACATCTTCCGCGGCGCCGGCCTGGCCGCCAGCGGCATGGACCGCGTCACCGGCGACCACATGGGCATGCTGGCCACCGTGATCAACGCACTGGCGATGCAGGACGCGCTGGAAAAGCTCGGCGCCAAGGTACGCGTGATGAGCGCGATCAAGATCAACGACGTGTGCGAAGACTTCATCCGCCGGCGCGCGATCCGTCATCTGGAAAAGGGCCGCATCGCCATCTTCGCCGCCGGCACCGGCAACCCGTTCTTCACCACCGACTCGGGTGCGGCGCTGCGCGCGATCGAGATCGGCGCCGACCTGCTGCTCAAGGCAACCAAGGTCGACGGCGTCTACGACAAGGATCCGAAGAAGCACACCGATGCGGTGCGTTACGACACCCTGACCTACGACCAGGTCATCCTGCAGGGCCTGGAAGTGATGGACACCGCCGCCTTCGCCCTGGCACGCGACAGCGACCTGCCGCTGCGCATCTTCGGCATGAGCGAGCCCGGTGTGCTGCTGCGCATCCTGCACGGCGAGCAGATCGGCACCTTGGTTCAGGGCCGCAGCTGAGGCTGGGATTGGGGAACCGGGATTCGGGATTCGCAAAGGCGCGCTGCCGGGGACTGCGCTGACACGTCACCGATAGCGCCGCCGGGCTGAAGCGGCGCCGCAAGTGAACCGGCTGCGCAGGACCCTGCGAGCCGGCAAGTCTCAAAACGCAGTCCCGGCTATAATCCCCGGATTCAGCTCCACACGGATTCCGGCGATGCTCAACCAGATCAAACAAGACGCGCTCACGCGCATGACCAAGAGCATCGATGCTCTGCGCCATTCCCTGACCACCGTGCGTACCGGCCGCGCCTCTCCGGCGCTGCTGGACAACATCAAGGTCAAGGCCTACGGCACCGACACCCCCTTGAATCAGGTTGCCAGCATCAGCGTCTCCGAAGGCCGCTCGCTGGTCATCAGCCTGTTCGACAAGGGCATGATCAAGGACGTGGAAAAAGCGATCTATGCCTCGGATCTGGGCCTGACCCCGACCGTGGTCGGCACCGTGATCCGTCTGAACCTGCCGCCGCTGACCGAGGAGCGCCGCAAGGAGCTCAGCAAGTCCGTGCATGGCGAAGGCGAAGACAGCAAGGTGGCCATCCGCAACATCCGTCGCGATGCCAACCAGCAGGTCAAGGATCTGCTCAAGGACAAGGCAGTCACCGAAGACGAGGCGCGCAGCGCCGAAGACGACATCCAGAAGCTCACCGACAAGGCCATCAAGGACGTGGATGAGGTCGTCAAGAGCAAGGAACAGGAACTGATGACGGTCTGATCGTGGCATCGCCTGCCATGCATCCAGAACCCTCCGCTGCCGCCGTGCCGCGCCACATCGCCATCATCATGGATGGCAATGGGCGTTGGGCGCAGCGTCGGCGTCGTCCGCGCATGATCGGCCATCGCGCAGGCGCGCGCGCGGTCAATCGCACCATCGATTTCTGCCTGGAAAAAGGCGTCTGCGCGCTGACCCTGTTCGCGTTTTCCAGTGAAAACTGGGGCCGCCCGCAGGAGGAAGTCGATGCCTTGATGAAGCTGTTCCTGCATGCGCTCGATCGCGAGGTCGATGAGCTGCAGCGGCGTGGCGTGCAAGTGCGCTTCATCGGCGACCGCAGCCGCTTTGCCGCGCCGCTGCGCGAGCGCATGGCCGGCGCCGAACGCATCACCGCCGCCAACTCGCGGCTGGTGCTGAGCATCGCTGCCAGCTACGGCGGCCGCCAGGACATCGCGCTGGCCGCACGTGCACTGGCCGAAGAGGTGGCTGCCGGCCGCCTGCAGCCGCAGCAGATCGACGAAGCCCTGCTGGCCAGCCGGATCGCATTGGCCGACCTGCCGGCGCCGGATCTGTTCATCCGCACCGGTGGCGACACCCGCATCAGCAATTTCCTGTTGTGGCAGCTGGCCTACACCGAACTGTGGTTCACCGAAACCCTGTGGCCGGAGTTCGATGCCGCAGTGCTGCAGCAGGCACTGGACGACTATGCCGGGCGCGAACGTCGCTTCGGCCTGACCAGCGCCCAGATTGCCGACAAGGCGACAGAGGCCTCCTCCGCATGACCAGGACCCGCGTGATTGCCGCGTTGATCATGGCGCCGCTCGCCATCTGCGCGATCGTGCTGCTGCCGACCCAATGGCTGGCAGCGCTGGCGGCGATCCTGTTCCTGACCGGCCTGTGGGAGTGGCTCAAGCTGTCCGGCATCGACGACAGCCTGCCGCGCACCGTGCTGCTGATGCTCAATCTGCTGCTGATGGTGCTGATGGTGTGGGCGTCGGCCGGCTCCATGGTGCTGTTCCAGATTGCCGCGTTGGTGGGCGTGGCCTGGTGGCTGCTGGCCTTGCTCTGGCTGCGCTTTTTCACCTTTGGCGCCGACCACGGCAACGGCCAGGCGCGTGCGCTCAAACTGGCCGCCGGCACGCTGGCGGTGCTGCCGGCCTGGGCCGCGCTGGTGCTGCTGCACGCCAATCCGGACAAGGGCAATCTGTGGTTGCTGACCGCGCTGACCATGGTGTGGGCGGCCGATTCGGGCGCGTATTTCGCCGGTCGCGCGTTCGGCAGGCACAAGCTGGCGCCGCGCGTCAGCCCGAACAAGACCATCGAAGGCCTGCTCGGCGGCATGCTTGCCGGCATCGTGGTCGCCTGCGCATTCGGCTGGCTGGCCGGTCTGACCCTGGCACATGTGCCGCAGCTGATGCTGGTCTCTGCCATTGCGGTGCTGGCCTCGGTGCTGGGCGACCTGTTCGAGAGCCTGCTCAAGCGCCACGCCGGCGCCAAGGATTCGGGCGCGGTGATTCCTGGCCACGGCGGCGTGCTGGATCGCATCGATGGCGTGCTCGCCGCCCTGCCGGTGTTCGCACTCGGCAAGGAAATTCTCGGATTCTAGGCATGGCTGGCTCCTCTCTCCGTCAGGTCGCCGTGTTCGGCGCCACCGGCTCGATCGGTGCGTCGGCATTGGACGTGATCGCCCGTCACCCCGAGCGGCTGCGCGCCAGCGTGCTGTCGGCCGGTAACAAGGTCGAGGCATTGCTGACGCTATGCGCCGCGCATCGGCCCGCGCATGCGGTGATTGCCGACCACTCCCTGTACCCGGCGCTGCGCGATGGCTTGCGTGCGGCAGGCCTGGCCACGCAGGCACATGCCGGTAGCGAAGCGCTGGATGCACTGGCCGGCAGCGATGCCTGCGACACCGTGGTGGCCGCCATCGTGGGCGCCGCCGGCCTGCCTTCGACCCTGGCTGCCGCGCGCGCCGGCAAGCGCCTGCTGCTGGCCAACAAGGAATCGCTGGTGCTGGCCGGCGAGCTGCTGACCCGCACCGCGGCGGCGGCGGGCGCGGAGATCATCCCGATCGACAGCGAACACAGCGCCATCTTCCAGTGCCTGCGCTCCTGCGACGCCAGCCGTGGCGTGCGGCGGGTGATCCTGACCGCCTCCGGCGGCCCGTTCCGTGGCTGGAAGCGCGCCGCACTGGGCGCGGTCACCCCGGCGCAAGCGGTCGCGCATCCCAAATGGTCGATGGGCCCGAAGATTTCGGTGGATTCGGCCACGCTGATGAACAAGGGCCTGGAAGTGATCGAAGCGCACCATCTGTTCGGCCTGCCCGGCGCGCAGATCGATGTGCTGGTGCACCCGCAAAGCCTGGTGCATTCGCTGGTCGAATTCGTCGACGGCTCCACCCTGGCCCAGCTTGGCCTGCCGGACATGCGCACCACCCTGGCGGTCGGTCTGGCATGGCCGGAGCGGGTGGAATCGGGCGTTGCCGGGCTGGACCTGCTGACCCAGGGGCGACTGGATTTCGAAGCGCCGGACACCGCCGCATTTCCGTGTCTGCGGCTAGCCTGGGAGGCACTGGAGGCCGGCGGAACCGCGCCAGCGATCCTGAACGCGGCCAACGAAGTGGCTGTTTCAGCCTTTCTTCAGGGCAAAGTGGGTTTCCTAGCGATCCCAGCGTTGGTCGAACACACACTGACAACGCTCCCACGGCACAATGCCGACACCCTCGACACCCTTCTTTCTGCCGATGCCCAAGCACGGCAGATTACTGAACGCGCCCTCGCCCATCATTCCTTTCATGCCTGATCGATCCACGCAGCCGAGTTGCATCCATGGGTGATTTCATCGGTTCGGTCTGGTGGATGATCGTCAGCCTGGGCGTGTTGGTGACGTTTCACGAATTCGGGCACTTCTGGGTTGCGCGCCGCTGCGGCGTCAAGGTGCTGCGGTTTTCGGTGGGTTTCGGCAAGCCGTTGTGGATGCGCCGCGACCGCCACGGTACCGAGTTCGCGATCGCCGCGATTCCGCTGGGCGGCTACGTCAAGATGCTCGACGAGCGCGAAGGCGAGGTGCATCCGGCCGAGCAGGATCAGGCCTTCAATCGCAAGACGGTGTGGCAACGCATCGCCATTGTCGCCGCCGGTCCGATCGCCAACCTGTTGCTGTGCATGGCAATGCTGTGGGCGATGTTCGTGGTCGGCAAGCAGGATTATTCGGCCACCGTCGGCCGTGCCGATGGCCTGGCCGCCGAAGCCGGACTGACGCCTGGCGAGCGCATCGTGCGGATCGACGACCGCAACGTGAGCAGTTGGAGCGACGCCAGCATGCAGCTCACCACCGCAGCGATGGACAGGCGCGATATCCGCGTGCTGAGCGCCGCCGAGGGCGCCGGCAACAGCGAGCACACCCTGCGCCTGTCGCAGCTGCCGGCCGGTTTCGACGAGCGCCGCGTGGCCGCGCTGGCCGGCATCGGCTGGCAATTCATGCTGCAGCCGCCGGTGGTGGGTCAGGTGGTCGCCGGCTCTGCGGCCGAGGGCGTGCTCAAGCCGGGCGACCGCATCGTGGCCATCGATGGCCAGCCGATCCGCTCGGCCGACGAGATTCCTGCCCAGCTGCAGACGCTGGGCGCGCAGGGCGGGAACGGCATGATCGAGGTCGCACGCGGCGAAGACCGGCTGGCGCTGGAAATTGCCCCGCGCAAGTCGCCGCAAGGACAGTGGATGCTGGGCGTAGGGTTTGCCACCGCGCCTGCCCCGGCCTACGACAGCCGCCAGCAGTACGGCCTGTTCGCCGCCGTCCCTGCGGCCATCCGCGAAACCGGCAAGATGACCGCCGATTCGCTGGGCATGATGAAGCGCATGCTGACCGGCCAGGCCTCGGTGAAAAACATCTCCGGCCCGGTCACCATTGCGCGCGCCGCCAATGCCTCGGCCGAACGCGGGCTCGACTGGTTCCTGTATTTCCTGGGATTGCTGTCGCTGAGCCTGGCGATCATCAACCTGATGCCCATCCCGATCTTGGACGGTGGGCATCTGCTGTATTACCTTATCGAGTTGATCAAGGGCAGCCCGATCAGCGAACGGTCCATGATTGCCGGGCAATATGTCGGCCTGGCGCTCCTGGCAGGGCTGATGGGACTGGCGTTCTACAACGACATCCTCGGCCTGCTTCCACGATGAAACCGCTCCACCCTTTCCGCCTGTTGTCGTCGTCATACGTCGGCATCCAGCAACACCCGAAATCGACTCCAACCGGATGTGACATGACGCGTCTTCCCACTCGCCGCCTGCTTGCCCTCGCTCTTGCCGCCGGCCTCAGCCTGCCAGCCCTCGCCCTGGCGGCCGAGCCGTTCGTTGCCAGCGACATCCGCGTCGACGGCCTGCAGCGCATTGCCTCCGGCACCGTGTTCACCTATCTGCCGGTGAATCGCGGCGATACCGTGGACGATGGCAAGGTTGCCGACTCGATCCGCGCGCTGTACCGCACCGGCTTCTTCGAAGACGTGCAGCTGGATCGCCAGGGCAACATCCTGGTGATCACGGTCAAGGAGCGCCCGGCGATCAACAAGCTCACCGTGACTGGCAACAAGGACATCAAGTCCGAAGAGCTGCTCAAGGGCCTGGGCGACATCGGCCTGACTGAAGGCGGCACCTTCGACCGGCTGAGCCTGGACCGCGTGACCCAGGAACTGACCCGCCAGTACAACAACCGCGGCAAGTACAACGTGGAGATCACCCCGACGGTGAGCCCGCTGGATCGCAACCGCGTGGACGTGGCCATCGCGATCAAGGAAGGCAAGGCGGCCAAGATCCGCCACGTCAACCTGATCGGCACCGAGAAGTTCGCCAACGAGGACATCCTGGAAAACTGGGAATCCAAGGAGCACAACTGGGCCTCGTGGTATCGCCGCGACGACCAGTACTCCAAGGAAAAGATGTCCGGCGACCTGGAGAAGCTCAACTCCTGGTACCTGGACCGCGGCTACGTGGACTTCAGCATCGACTCCACCCAGGTGTCGATCAGCCCCGACAAGCGCGACATGTTCGTCAGCGCCGGCGTCACCGAGGGCGAGCAGTACAAGATTTCCGAGATCAAGGTCACCGGCGACACCGTGTTGCCGCAGGCCGACATCGAGCGCCTGGTCATTCCCAAGGCCGGCGACATCTTTTCGCGCGCGTTGCTGGAATACACCTCCGATGCGATCACCAACACGCTGAGCAACGTCGGTTACGCGTTCGCCAAGGTCAACCCGATTCCGACGCCGAACCGCGAGGACCGCACCGTTGCGGTGAACCTGCAGGTGGTGCCGGGCCCGCGCGTGACCGTGCGCCGCATCCTGTACAAGGGCAACAGCCGCACCTCCGACGAAGTGTTGCGCCGCGAGATGCGCCAGTTCGAAAACACCTGGTACTCGCAGGCGGCGATCGACCGTTCCAAGATCCGTCTGCAGCGCCTGGGCTATTTCGAGAGCGTGGACGTGGAAACGCCGGCTGTGCCGGGTAGCAACGACCAGGTCGACGTGGTCTACAACGTCAAGGAAACCACCTCCGGCAGCTTCGTGTTCGGCCTGGGTTACTCGCAGAGCTTCGGTGTGACCACCTCGGTGCAGTTGTCGCAGAACAACTTCCTGGGCGGCGGTAACCGCGTGGCGGTGGAAGCTTCGCGCAGCACCTTCCAGCAGCGTTACGCGTTCTCCTACACCAACCCGTTCTTTACCGACGACGGCGTGTCGCTGGGCTACAACCTGTCCTGGCGCGCACTCGACTACTCGGACTTCAACACCGCGCAGTTCAACAGCAAGAATGGTTCGGCGCAGGTGGTGTTCGGCGTGCCGATCACCGAGAACGATACCGTCTCGGCAATGGTCGGCATCGACAGCAATCAGATCACCACCTTCCCGGGCACGACGCCGCGGGCGATCATCGATTACATCGATGCGGTCGGCACACGCACCTTCCACGCCTGGCGTACCGAGCTGGGCTGGGCGCGCGATACCCGCAACGATTTCTTCATGCCAACCCGCGGCATGTACCAGCGCGTCGGCCTGGAAACCACCCTGCCCGGCTCCACGGTCGAGTACTACAAGCTCAATTACCAGATCTCCAACTACTGGCCGATCATTCCGGCGATCGTGTTGAACACGCGCTTCGAACTGGGCTATGGCGACAGCTACGGCAACGACAGCACGCGTGTGGTGACCGATGGCAATGGCGTGTCACGCACCATCACCGCCACCGGCCTGCCGTTCTACGAGAACTTCTACGCCGGCGGCACCAATTCGGTACGCGGCTTCGAAGACAACACCCTGGGCCCGCGTTCGGAAGCCATCAACGGCTTCAATCGCGGCCAGCCGCTGGGTGGCTCGTTCAAGACCGTGGGTTCGGTGGAAATGTATTTCCCGAAGCTGTTCGACAGCCCGTCGGCGCGCGTGTCGGCATTCTTCGACTTCGGTAACGTGTACAGCGGCGTGGACAACTTCAAGGCCAACGAACTGCGCGCGTCCACCGGCGTGGCGTTGCTGTGGCGCGCACCGGTCGGCCCCATCTCGATCAGCTATGCGTTCCCGCTGAAGAAGGAAGACAACGACGAAATCGAACGTCTGCAGTTCACCTTCGGCGGCCAGTTCTAAGAGCTGCAGGCAAAACAATGGCGGCCCGAACTTCGGGCCGCCATTGTTTGTTTGAACTGCTTCCTGTCTGAAACCCGGACTTAGAAGTAGGTGTTCCAGACGTTGCCCAGGCAGGTGGCGGTGGCGCCCCAATCGGACGAGTCCACGCACTGGACCTGCTGGTCCCAGAAGCCCTGAACGTTGGCGCGCTGTTCTGCGAAGTCGTCGGCCGAGGCACTGGCAACCGCGCCCAGCAGGATCACGCTTCCGAAAATGGAGAGGACAGTTTTCATATGCTTTTCCTGGGTTCGCCGCACAGTTGCGGCCCAGCCAGAGATACGCCCGACTGTTTGGCAAACGTTTGGCAACGTTTTTTTTCCGTAAAACCAGCCACTTACCGTTTACGCGAGGTTCACCCTGATGCGCTTGACCGCCAGTGCGATTGCCGAACAATTTGGGTTGACCGTCGTTGGCGACGGCACCACCGAAGTCACCGGTGTCGCCACCCTGGCGCATGCCGGCGCGGGGCAGCTGAGCTTCCTGTCCAACCCACGCTATCGGCCGCTGCTGGCTGACACTCAGGCAGCCATCGTTGTCCTGCGTGCCGACGATGCGCAAGCCGCGCGCGGCACTGCGTTGGTCGCCAAGGATCCCTATACCGCGTTCGCCAAGATCGCCGCCTTGTTCGATGTGGCGCCGGTGCGCGAACCGGGCATCCATCCCTTGGCGGTGATCGACCCCACCGCACAGGTCTCGCCGAGCGCGCATGTCGGCCCGTTCGTCAGCATCGGCGCGCGCAGCCGCGTGGGCGATGGCTGCGTGATCGGCACCGGCAGCATCATCGGCGAAGACTGCGTGGTGGACGATGGCAGCGAACTGATCGCCCGCGTCACCCTGGTGACCCGCGTGCGCCTGGGCAGGCGGGTGCGCATTCACCCCGGCGCGGTGATCGGCGCCGACGGTTTCGGCCTGGCGATGGATGCCGGCCACTGGATCAAGGTGCCGCAACTGGGCGGTGTGGCGATCGGCGACGATTGCGAGATCGGCGCCAACACCTGCATCGACCGCGGCGCGCTGGAAGACACCGTGCTGGAAGAAGACGTGCGCGTGGATAACCTGGTACAGATTGCGCACAACTGCCATATCGGTGCGCATAGCGCGATCGCCGGCTGCACCGGCATTGCCGGCAGCGCCAAGATCGGCCGTTACTGTCTGCTCGGCGGCCACGTCGGCGTGGTCGGGCATCTGGAGATCTGCGACAAGGTCGTGATCACCGGCAAATCGGTGGTGCGCAATTCCATCCATGCGCCGGGCGAGTATTCGTCCGGCACCCCTCTCACCGACAATCGCACGTGGCGCAAGAATGCCGCGCGCTTCAAACAACTCGATGTGCTGGCAAGGCGCATTCTGGCTGTGGGCAAGGAGAAAGAATGAGTCACCCCACGTATGAGCTGCCGATCGACGTCAGTCAGATCCAGACGCTGCTCCCGCACCGCTACCCGTTTCTGCTGGTCGACCGGGTCCTCGAACTCGATCTGGAAACCAAGTGGATCGTGGCGCAGAAGAACGTCACCATCAACGAACCGTTCTTCCAGGGCCACTTCCCGAACCGTCCGGTGATGCCGGGCGTGCTGATCATCGAGGCACTGGCGCAGGTCGGTGGCGTGATGACCCAACTCGGCTTGGGCCGCGATGCGCTGTCGCAATTGTTCTACATGGTCAAGGTCGACAACGCCCGCTTCAACAAGCAGGTGATCCCGGGCGATGTGTTGATCATGGAGGTGAAGATGAAGCGCCTGATCCGTAACGTGGGATGCTTCTACGGCGAGGCCAAGGTCGATGGCGAAGTGGTGGCCAGTGCCGAGGTGATGTGCGCCGGCGCCAGGTAATAACCCGCTTTCGGAGTAAGACACGATGCGTGATTCGACACCTTTGATTCATCCCACGGCGGTCATCGATCCCTCGGCAACGCTGGCAGACGACGTCCGTGTCGGCGCGTTTTCGCTGATCGGCGCCGATGTGGAGATCGGCGCGGGCACCGAGGTCGGGCCGCATTGCTCGATCCATGGCCCGACCCGGATCGGCCTCAATAACCGCTTCATCGGCCACGCGGCGATCGGCGGCGAGCCGCAGGACAAGAAGTACGCCGGCGAGCGCACCGAACTGGTGATCGGGCACGGCAATGTGATCCGCGAATTCGTCACCATCAATCGCGGTACCGGCGGCGGTGGCGGCATCACGGTGGTCGGCGACGACAACTGGATGCTGGCCTACACGCACGTGGCGCACGACTGCCATGTGGGCAATCACTGCGTGTTTTCCAACAACACCACGCTGGCCGGCCACGTGACCGTGGGCGACTACGTGATCATCAGCGGCTTTGCCGGCGCGCATCAGTTCTGCCGGATCGGCGCGCACGCCTTCCTGGGCATGGGCGCGCTGACCAATGGCGACGTACCGCCGTTCACCATGGTCGGCAGCGAATCGCTGGGCCGCCCACGCGGCATCAATAGCGAAGGGCTCAAGCGCCGCGGCTTCGATGCCGAGCGCATCACCGCGATCAAGCGCGCCTACCGCACGCTGTACGTCGCCGGCCTGCCGCTGAGCGAGGCCAAACTGCAGCTGGCCGAACAGGCCAAGAGCAGCGAGGACGTGCGCGGGTTGCTCGAGTTCATCGAGGCGGCGGAAAGGCCGTTGTTGCGATGACGGGAATCGGGAATCGGGAGTCGGGAATCGCTGCAGGCGCGCACGACGACGCGTCTGTCGTCGGCCACCCGACGGCACTGCCGATTCCCCATTCCCCACTCCCGATTCCCAGCGCGCGCGAGCGCGCTCCGCGCATCGCGCTGATTGCCGGCGAAGCTTCCGGCGACATCCTGGGTGCCGGGTTGATCGATGAATTGCGCCGCCGTTATCCGACTGCCGAATTCGTCGGCATCGGTGGCGATGCGATGCGTGGCGCCGGCTGCCAGACCTGGTTCGATGCCAGCGAGCTGGCGGTGATGGGCCTGACCGAAGTGCTGCAGCATCTGCCGCGGCTGTTGAAGCTGCGCCGCGCCTTCCGCGAGCGCGTGCTGGCCTGGAAGCCGGATGTGTTCATCGGCATCGACGCGCCCGACTTCAATCTTTCGGTCGAGCGCTGGCTCAAGCAGCGTGGCGTGCGCACCGTGCATTACGTCAGTCCCTCGGTGTGGGCATGGCGCGAGAAGCGCGCGGAAAAGATCGGTGCCAGCGCCGACCTGGTGCTGTGCCTGTTTCCGATGGAGCCGCCGATCTACGCCCGGCACGGCATCGATGCGCGGTTTGTCGGCCACCCGATGGCCGACGATATCGCCTACCAGGCCGATCGCGCGGCCGCGCGCGCCAAGTTGGGCCTGTCTGCCTCCAGCACCGTGCTGGCGGTGTTGCCAGGTAGCCGGCATGGCGAAATCAGCAAGCTCGGCGATACGTTTTTCCAGGCCGCCTGGCTGGTGTCCGAACATCTGCCCAACCTGCATGTGCTGGTACCGGCAGCCAACCCTGGCTGCAAGCAATTGCTGGCCGAACAGCTGTCGCACTCGTCGCTGCCGGTGCTGCGTTCGCACCTGCTCGACGGCCAGGCGCGCACCGCGATGCTGGCTGCCGACGTGGTGTTGCTGGCCTCCGGCACCGCCACGCTGGAGGCGATGCTGGTCAAGCGCCCGATGGTGGTCGGCTACAAGGTCGCCCCGCTCACTTACCGCATCGTCAAGACGCTGGGCCTGCTCAAGGTCAACCGCTATGCGCTGCCCAACATCCTGGCCAACGACGATCTGGCGCCCGAGCTGATGCAGGACGAGTGCACCCCGGAGCGCCTGTGCGTGGCGCTGCTGGACTGGTTCAAGCACCCGGAGAAAGTCGCCGCGCTGCAGCCGCGGTATCTGGCCCTGCACGCAGAGCTGCGCCGCGACGCATCGGCACGCGCGGCCGATGCGGTGGCTGGGCTGCTGACGCAGCCGGAATTGGGAATCGGGAATGGGGAATCGGCAGGAGTTGGGCCATGAAGCGCTCGAGCTCCCACAGTGCCGTTGTCGTTGCGACGACGCAGGACGCGCTCTTCCACGATTCCCCAATCCCGATTCCCGATTCGCGCTTGATCGCCGGCGTCGACGAAGCCGGCCGCGGCCCGCTTGCCGGGCCGGTGGCGGTGGCGGCGGTGGTGTTCGACCCGAGCAAGCCGCGCATCAACGGGCTGGACGATTCCAAGCAGCTGAGCGCGCAGCGGCGCGAGCAGTTGTACGCGCGCATCGTCGAGCGGGCGCTGGCCTGGTCGGTGGTCTTGATCGACAGCGAAGAGATCGACCGCATCAACATCTACCAGGCGACCATGCTGGGCATGCGCCGCGCGGTGGAAGGGGTGGCGCATGTGGCCGGGTTCGCGCGTATCGACGGCAACCGCGTGCCCAAAGGGCTGCCCTGCCCGGCCGAGGCCTTGATCGGTGGCGATGCGCTCGACCGCGCCATCATGGCCGCCTCGATCTTAGCCAAGGTCACCCGCGACCGTTTGATGCATGAGTTGCACGCGCAGCATCCCGAATACCGCTTCGACCAGCACAAGGGCTACGCCACGCCGGTGCATCTGGCCGCGCTGCAGACCCACGGGCCCTGCCCGCAGCATCGCCGCAGCTTCGCACCGGTGCGGCGTGCGCTGGGGATCGAGACCGCCGCCCCGTCGAACTGGGACGTGCCCTGCGTGGCCCCGGCCGATGGCCTGCTGCTGGCCGACTGACCGACCGCAGTCCAGGGGATCCAGGGGACCTGGCCCGATATCGGGGCCATCCATCCGCGCGCATGCGGGCCGGTTGGGCACTGGCGTCGAACAGCGCGCGTTGTGCTCGCGCAGCCCCGCACGCACCCCGATCCGCGCAATCGCCATCGCTGCCCTCCATGCAGCTAGCCAAACCCTGAATCGGCTGCACCGGCCAGCCCCCGTGGCGTCTGGCCGCAGCCCTGCGCCGGTGCTGTCAAGCCTTGTTCGACCCGACCGCGCTCGCTACCCTGACCACGCATTATTCCGGTCTCGCATGTCCACTTCCCGCTTCGTCCATCTGCACGTCCACACCGAGTTCTCGCTGGCGGATTCCACCATCCGCGTGCCCGAGAAACCGGATCAGGCTGACCCGAAAAAGGCCAAGCAGGCCAACCTGCTGAGCCGCGCGGTCGAGCTCGACATGCCCGCGCTGGCAGTCACCGACCTCAACAACCTGTTCGCGCTGGTCAAGTTCTACAAGGCCGCCGAAGGCGTCGGCATCAAGCCGATCGCCGGCGCCGACGTGATGATCGCCACCCCGGACATGACGCCCTGGCGCATGACCCTGCTGTGCCGCGACCGCGAAGGCTACCTGAGCTTGTCTCGGCTGCTCACCCGCGCCTGGATGGAAGGCCACCGCCCCGAAGGCGGCGTGGCCATCCACCCCGAATGGCTGCAGAGCGGCCACGCCAACCTGTTCGCCCTGGCCGGCCGCGACAGCCTGGCCGGGCGCCTGTTTTCAGAGGGCCGCGCCGACCTGGCCGAGCAGCAGCTGGCCGACTGGCAACGCGTGTTCGGCGATGGCCTGCATCTGGAGCTCACCCGCACCGGGCGCGAGGGCGAAGAACGCTTCAACCAGTTCGCCCTGCATGCGGCCGGCGTGCGTGGCCTGCCGGTGGTGGCCAGCAACGACGTGCGCTTTCTGTACGCCAGCGACTTCAATGCGCACGAAGCGCGTGTGTGCATTTCGTCCGGCCGCGTGCTCGACGACCCCAAGCGCCCGCGCGAGTACAGCGACCAGCAGTACCTGAAGTCTGCAGACGAGATGGCCGCGCTGTTCGCCGACGTGCCCGACGCGATCGACAACACCCACGCGCTGGCGCAACGCTGCAATATCGAGATGCGCCTGGGCACCTACTTCCTGCCCGCCTATCCGGTGCCGGAAGACGAAACGCTGGACAGCTGGATCCGCAGCCAGGCGCGCGACGGTCTGGCCGCACGCCTGGAAAAAAGCCCGATCGCCCCCGGCAAGACCCGCCAGGATTACGTGGACCGGCTGGAATTCGAGCTGGACACCATCATCAAGATGGGCTTCCCCGGCTACTTCCTGATCGTGGCCGACTTCATCCAGTGGGGCAAGAACCAGGGCATTCCGATCGGCCCGGGCCGCGGTTCCGGTGCCGGCTCGTTGGTGGCCTGGGCGCTGCAGATCACCGATCTGGACCCGCTGCCGTACAACCTGCTGTTCGAGCGCTTCTTGAATCCAGAGCGCGTGTCGATGCCCGACTTCGACATCGACTTCTGCATGGATCGCCGCGACGAGGTGATCGACTACGTGGCGCGCAAGTACGGGCGCGAGCGGGTCAGCCAGATCATCACCTACGGCACCATGGCGGCCAAGGCGGTGGTGCGCGACGCCGGGCGCGTGCTCGGTTTCACCTATGGCCTGGTCGACAGCGTGGCCAAGCTGATCCCCAACATCCTGGGCATCACGCTCAAGGATGCGATGGGCGAAGGCAAGGATTCGGAGATGGCATCGCCGGACCTGATCCAGCGCTACCAGGTCGAAGACGACGTGCGCGACCTGATGGACCTGGCGCGCCAACTCGAGGACCTCACCCGCAACGCCGGCAAGCACGCCGGCGGCGTGGTGATCGCGCCCGAGCCGCTGTCCGAATTCTGCCCGCTGTTTGCCGAACACGACGCCGACGGACGCGGCAAGAATCAGGTCACCCAGTTCGACAAGGACGACGTCGAAGCGGTCGGCCTGGTCAAGTTCGACTTCCTCGGCCTGCGCACGCTGACCATCATCGATTGGGCGGTCAAGGCGATCAACGTGCGCCACGCGCGCGCCGGCATCGACCCGGTCGACATCACCACCCTGCCGCTCGACGACGTGCCCACCTACAAGGGCGTGTTCGCCTCGGGCAATACCGGTGCGGTGTTCCAGTTCGAATCCTCGGGCATGCGCCGCCTGCTCAAGGACGCGCGCCCGGACCGTTTCGAAGACCTGATCGCGCTGGTGTCGCTGTACCGCCCCGGCCCGATGGACCTGATCCCGGACTTCAACGCGCGCAAACACGGCCAGCAGGAGATCATCTATCCGGATCCGCGTACCGAGGCCATCCTCAAGGACACCTACGGGATCATGGTGTACCAGGAGCAGGTCATGCAGATGGCGCAGATCGTCGGCGATTATTCGCTGGGCGGCGCCGACCTGCTGCGCCGCGCGATGGGCAAGAAAGTGCCGGCCGAAATGGCCAAGCACCGCGAGATCTTCCGCGAAGGTGCGGCCAAGGGCGGCGTGAGTGCGGCCAAGGCCGACGAAATCTTCGACCTGATGGAGAAGTTCGCCGGCTACGGCTTCAACAAGTCGCACGCCGCCGCGTACGCGCTGGTCAGCTACCAGACCGCCTGGCTGAAACGGCACTACCCGGCCGAGTTCATGGCCGCCACGCTGTCTTCGGACATGGACAACACCGACAAGGTGGTCGGCTTCCTCGATGAAGTGCGCAACCTCGGCCTGACCGTCAGGCCGCCGCGCGTCAACGAATCGGCCTACATGTTCGAGGCCGCCACCCCGGACACGATTCAATACGGCCTGGGCGCGATCAAGGGCGTCGGCCAGGGCGCGTGCGAGGCGATCATCGAAGAACGCGAGCGCGGCGGCCCCTACACTACGCTGCTGGATTTCTGCACGCGCGTGGGCACCGCAAAGCTCAACCGGCGCACGCTGGAGGCGATGGTCAATGCCGGCGCGATGGACGGCCTGGGCAAGAACCGCGCCTCGCTGATGCTGCAGCTGCCGGAGGTGATGAAAGCCACCGAGCAGATGGCGCGCGAACGCGCCTCGGGACAGAACTCGCTGTTCGGCGGGCCAGACCCGAGTGCCCCGGCACTGCGTCTGGACCTGCCCGAAAGCAAGGAATGGCCGCTGGGCCAACTGCTCACCGGCGAGCGCGAAACGCTGGGCTTCTACCTCAGCGGCCACCCGTTCGACCCGCACCGCGACGAAGTGCGCGAACTGGTCGGCTGCGATCTGGGGGCGCTGGAAAAGATTCTCGCCTCGCAACAGCGTGGCGGCGGCGGGGGCGGCGGCGATGGCGAAAAACGTGCCTGGCGCCCGGAAGTCAGTGCCATTCTCGCTGGCCTGGTGGTCGGCGTGCGCCGCAAGGGCGACAGCCAGGTGTTCGTGCAACTGGAAGACGGCCGTGGCCGGGTCGAGTGCAGCGCGTTCTCCGATGCGATGGCCGAGTTCGGGCATCTGCTCACCCGCGACCGCATCCTGATCGTCAAGGGCGGCCTGCGCGAGGACGAATTCAACGGCGGCTACAGCCTGCGCATCCGCCAATGCTGGGACTACGAGCAGATCTGCGCCGACCATGCGCAACGGCTGTCGCTGCGCCTGGACCTGCGCGAAAAGCAGGCCTGGAAGCGCATCGATGCGCTGCTGGCCAAGCACCGCCCCGGCAAGACGCCGCTACGCCTGGACCTACTGCTACGCGCCCAAAGCGGCGGCGTGGCCGGCATGCTCGACCTCAACGGCAGCCACTCGGTCCGCATCGACCAGCACCTGATGGACAGCCTGCGCGCCGACCCGGCAGTGCGCACCTTGAAGATCAAGTACAGCCCACCGTGGGCGTGAGAATGGAGAATCGGGAGTGGGGAATCGCAAGAGCGAGGCGGTCGGATACCTTGCTCTGATTCCCGATTCTCCATTCCCGATTCCTCTCCCAACCCCACCGTACGGGTCCGGCAGACGCATTCGGCTACACTCCCCGCCTTACGTTGACGACACCACTGCATGAATCCTAACTACCTCGACTTCGAGCAACCCATCGCCGATCTGGAAGCCAAGATCCAGGAACTGCGCAAGGCCAGCACCGGCCCTGCAGTCAACGTGGACACCGAGGTGCGTGCGCTGCGCGACAAGCTGCGCGTGCGGACCGCGCAGATCTTCCGCGACCTCTCCGCCTGGCAGGTCTCGCAGCTGGCGCGCCACCCGCAGCGTCCGTACACGCTGGACTACATCAACACCGTCTGCGACGAATTCCAGGAACTGGCCGGCGACCGCGCCTATGCCGACGACAAGGCGATCGTCGGTGGCCTTGGCCGCATCGATGGCCGCCCGGTGGTGATCATCGGTCACCAGAAAGGCCGTGACACCAAGACCAAGGTGGCGCGCAACTTCGGCATGCCGCGCCCCGAGGGCTACCGCAAGGCGCTGCGCCTGATGAAGCTGGCCGAGCGCTTTCGCCTGCCGCTGCTGACCTTCATCGACACTCCGGGCGCCTATCCTGGCATCGGTGCCGAAGAACGCGGGCAGTCCGAGGCGATCGCGCGCAACCTGCTGGAAATGGCGGAGTTGAAAGTTCCGGTGATCTGCACCGTGATCGGCGAGGGCGGCTCCGGTGGCGCGCTGGCGATCGGTGTGGGCGACCGCACCTTGATGCTGGAATACGGCACCTATTCGGTGATTTCGCCCGAAGGCTGTGCCTCGATCCTGTGGAAGGACGCCGCCAAGGCCAAGGACGCTGCCGAGCAGCTCGGCCTCACCGCCAAGCGCCTGAAGGGCCTGGGCCTGGTCGACAAGGTGATCCGCGAACCTACCGGTGGCGCGCATCGCAATCCCGAGCAGATGGGCAAGCGCTTGAAAGCGGTGCTGCTCAACGAGCTGGACGCGTTGGAAAAGATCCCGGTCGACGCCCTGCTGCAGCAACGTTACGAGCGCCTGCGCAGCTACGGCGCTTACGAAGGCAATTGATCGGCGACTGATTCACGATGGCGCAGAGCGCGCCATCGCACCGCCAGGCACGCATGAAAAGGATGTCCGAACCATGAGCCCACTGCTGCTTTTATCGCTGGTGTTACAGGCCGCCTGCTGCGTGCACGTGGTCCGCAGCGGCCGCCCGCTGTACTGGATCTTCATCCTGCTGGTGCTGCCTTTTCTGGCCACGCTGGTTTACATCGTGGTGGCGGTGATTCCGGATCTGCGCAACGACCCGACCGCGCGCCGCGGTTTGCGCAAGGTGCGTCAGCGCATCGATCCGCAACGCGAACAACGCGACGCCTCGCGGCAACTGGATGTTGCCGACACTCCGGAAAACCGCCGTCGGCTCGCGCAGACACTGCTGGAACAAGGCGACTACACGCGTGCGGCAGAGCTCTACCAGGGCGCGCTACGCGGCATCTACCAGGACGACCCGGACCTGATGCTGGGCCTGGCCAAGGCCCAATACGGCTTGGGCCAGGCAGCAGAGACACGCAAGACCCTGGACGCATTGATCGCCGCCAATCCCAACTACCGCTCCCACGACGGGCATCTGCTGTATGCACGCGCCGTCGAAGACAGCGGCAGCATCGACGAGGCGCTGCACGAGTACGAGACGCTTGCGCAAGGCTATCCGGGCGAAGAAGCACGCGTGCGCTATGCGCAATTGCTGCTGCGCGCTGCGCGCCAGCAGGAGGCCAAGGCCATCTTCGAGCAGGTGCTACGCCACGCGGCCGCCTCGCCCAAGCATTACCAGCGCGAACAACGCGCCTGGATCGACATCGCACGCAAAGGTCTGAGCGAGTTGGGCGTCGACGCGTAATTGCTACCTGATCCAATCACCCTGCGTCGGCCAGCGCCTCGGCACACGCCGTCTGTTCGTCGACAGCGCTCAAAACGGCTTGGCCAGCACCAGCCAGATCACACCGACCAACAAGAACACCGGCACTTCGTTGAACAACCGCAGCGCGCGGCCGCTGGGCACCGCACGGCCCTGGTCCACGCCCTTCAACCAGCGCCCTGACACGATGTAGTGCGCCAGGATCAACGCCACCGCGAAGAGTTTGGCGTGCATCCAGCCGCCGGCCACCATGGTGGGGAAATCCGGAATCACCCGATAGCCCTGCCACAGCACCACGCCCAGCACGAGCGCCAGACCCAGCATGCTGTGGCCGAACTTGTAGAGACGACGCCCCATCAGCACAAGCCGCGTGCGCACTTCCGGTTCTGCGCCGGCTTCGGCGATATTGACCAGAATGCGTGGCAGGTAGAACACCGCGGCCATCCAGGCGATGACAAACAACAGGTGAAAGGTCTTGATCCACAGATACAGGGTCATGTGCTGGCTTCGCTGGCTGGCGTAGGATGGCCCGCATTTTCACCTATCCGCTCGCGCGAAAGCACATCCGTCCATGCATCAAGCCGACGACAAACAGTACGACGCCCACTATTTCAGCCGCTGGTATCGCGATGCGGGCCTAGCCGACCCGGCGCGCCTGCGACGCAAGGTCGCACTCGCGGTGAGCCAGGCCGAGTACTACCTGGAGCGCCCGATCCGCAGCGTGCTGGACATCGGCTGTGGCGAGGCCGCGTGGCGCGCACCGTTGCTGGCGTTGCGGCCAAAGCTCAGTTATCTGGGTTTCGACAGCAGCGCCTATGCGGTGCAGCGCTACGGGCGTAGCCGGCAGATCCACCCTGCCCGCTTCGGCGACTTCGCCTGGCTGCGCCCGTGCGCACCGGTGGATCTGCTGATCTGCTCGGACGTGCTGCACTATGTGCCCACGCGTGAGCTCAACCAGGGCCTGCCCGGACTGGCCGAGATGTGCGCAGGCGTGGCGTTTCTGGAGACGTTTGCGCAGGAGGATGCCTTCGAAGGCGATCACGATGGTTTTCAGCCGCGGCCGGCGCGCTGGTATCGGCGCCGCTTCGCCAGCGCGGGCTTTGCGGCGCTGGGGTCGCATTGCTGGTTGTCGCCGCAGTTGGGTGGGGAGGCGTCGGCGTTGGAGCGCGGTTGAGCAGTCCGTTGGCTGCTTGAATGACTTACCGCGTGTGGCTTTGCCCCGTACCCTCACCCCAACCCCTCTCCCGCAGGAGAGGGGCTTCGATAGTCCTACTACTAACGCGATCTTCCTTAGCGCTAAGCCGTTCTGAATATCACGTATGGCGGCAGATGAAGCTGCTTACGCTTGCCATATCTCACATGACAACCTCTACCGTCCGCAGCCCCATTAAGGTGCAAATGCGCCAAAGCGGGTATGCTGCGTGGCAGCAAAGCCGCACGGATGGGTGGAATGCTTTATCAACTGCACGAGCTAACCCGCAATCTGCTAGCCCCCTGGGTGCATCAGGCCCAGGCGAACGCCAAGATGTTCTCCGACCCCGACAGTCTGTGGGCCTCGCTCCCGGGTGCCGAACGCATGGCGGCCAGCAATGAGCTGTTCCACCGCCTCGGCAAGGAATACGAAAAGCCCGCCTGGGCGCTCGACGATGTCGAGGTCGATGGCCACTCGCTGCCCATCATCGAACGCGAAGTCCTGAGCAAGCCGTTCTGCCGCCTGCTGCGCTTCAAGCGTTTCAGCGACCATGTCGAGCTGATCGGCACGATGAAGCAGCAGCCTGCCGTGCTGGTGGTGGCGCCGTTGTCCGGCCACCACGCCACCCTGCTGCGCGATACCGTGCGCACCCTGCTGCGCAACCACAAGGTCTACGTGACCGACTGGGTGGACGCGCGCATGGTGCCGCTGGAAGCCGGCGCGTTCCGGCTCGAGGACTACATCAGCTACATCCAGGAATTCATCCGCCACATCGGCGCCGACCGCCTGCATGTGGTGAGCGTGTGCCAGCCCACCGTGCCAGTGCTCGCGGCGGTATCGCTGATGGCCACCAACGACGAGCCCACGCCGCGCTCGCTGGTGATGATGGGCGGGCCGATCGACGCACGCCGCAGCCCGACCCAGGTCAACAACCTGGCTACCGAGAACGGCATCGAGTGGTTCCAGAACAACCTGATCCACACCGTGCCGTTCCCGTATCCGGGGCACGGCCGGCAGGTGTATCCGGGATTCCTGCAGCATGCCGGCTTCCTGTCGATGAATCCCAACCGGCACGTGATGTCGCATTGGGATTTCTACACCGATCTGGTCAAGGGCGACCTGCAGGATGCGCAGGCGCACCGGCAGTTCTACGACGAATACAACGCCGTGCTCGACATGCCGGCCGAATATTACCTGGACACGATTCGCGTGGTGTTCCAGGACTTCTTGCTGCCGCAGGGCAAGTGGAAAGTGGACGGTCAGCTGGTGAAGCCATCGGCGATCCGCAACACTGCGCTGCTCAGCATCGAGGGCGAACTGGACGATATCGCCGGCCTCGGTCAGACCGAAGCGGTGCACGATCTGTGCACCGGCATCGATGCGGCGCATCGCCGCCATCTGGTGGTCGAAGGCGCCGGCCATTACGGCATCTTCAGCGGCCGTCGCTGGCGCGAAGTGGTGTATCCGCAGGTGCGCGAATTCATCGGCCGCTACGACGCAGACCCGGTCGGCAGCCGCCATCCGGCCACCGTCACCCCGATCCGCAAGCGCGGCAAACGCGCTTGATCAGGTGAAAAAAAGCGCCTTGATCGATCTCGATCGAGGCGCTTTTTTATGGGCAGATTCATGGTTCAAGCGGAGACAGAGTACTGCGTGGTCGCGTGGTCGCGCGCGGTGCCCTAGCCGCCCGCGGGACACGCCGCAAGTACGTCCATGTAGGCTCGGTGGCGGCATCCATGCCGCCACACGGTCCCGCAAGCGGCGAGGACACCGCACCAGAAAGTGAGCCGGTTACTTTGTTGAAAGCCTGCCTGTTGATCTCTTTGCGTTGCGAAGCTGATCGGACGCGCAGTTATCCAGACAGCGCATGTCATGCCTTGCTTGCAACCATGCATACCGACCATCTTGATTGGCCCTTGCCCGCTCACCGTCGCGGGACCTGATGTAGTCACAAGCTAGTTAGTCGAGTGCGCGGTGCCCTCGCCGCTCGCGGGACACGCCGCAAGTACGTCCGTGTAGGCTCGGTGGCGGCATCCATGCCGCCACACGGTCCCGCAATCGGCGAGGGCACCGCACCAGAAAGATTGCTGGTCGCTTTGTTGAAAGCCATGCACACCGACCATCTCGACTGGCCCTTGCCCGCCCACCGTCGCGGGACCTTACGCGGCATGGATGCCGCGTAAGAGCCTACATGGACGTACTTGCGGCGTGTCCCGCGATGGTGGGCGGGCAAGGGCCCTCCAGCAAACCCACAGGTCACCGCTCTGCAACTGATCTATCTGCACTGTCCAAATCACTTCCACGACAACCGAGATTCAAAGTCGTAGCGTCTTTTCAGGTTCTGCACTGCAGACCACACGGTACTTCAGCGATCGCAGCCACGTGTCGCACAACTCCCAATCACGCAATGCACTCAACTTTCGCCACTTTTGACCAGCAAATGCTTGGCGAACATCCCATGCAGCTTGCCGAAGGCGCGTGCCAGATGCAGCGTGACGAACAGCAGCAGCACGCCCACGACGAACAACGGCAGCGCCAGCAAGGGGCTGGTGACATCCACGCCATCCCAGGTCAGCACCGCCGTGTTGTCGAACAACAGCGCCAACGGTGAAGCGGCCAACCCCAGCGACAGCGACAACAATGTGGTGAACACGCTGAAGTAAATGATGCCCAGCGGCAGCATCAGCAGGAAGTACAGCATCGTGCTCCAGGTGCGCGCATCGGTGAACATCGCACCGATGCGTTGCAGCCAACTGCCCTGCAGCCCGGGATGCGCAGGGCGACGCGGCATGCGCACGCCGAGCAGCGTCTCCACCACGCGGCCTTCCACCAGCGACAGCACACGCACCGACCCGAAAAACAGCACCAGCAGCGGCACACCGACGATCAGGATCAACAGGCCCGCCGACAGACTCGCGCCGGTCACCACCCAGGTGAAATAGAACACGCCGGTGACCAGGGACAGCAGCATGTAGAACAATGCGCCGTACGTGCGCGGGTCGGCCGCGACGCCGAAGAACCTGCCCACCCAGGAACTGCGTTTGGGCGGCAGCGGCGGACGCAGTGCGCGCGTCACCGTCACTTCGGTCTCGCGATAGATCTCGGCCACTTCATCCGGCGCGCCGTAGCTACCGGCCACCGCCGCGATCACTTCCGCCTCGCTCTTGTCAGCGTGCTCGGCCAGTTCGGCGCGCAGGTATTCCTCGGCGTCGTAGAGCGCGTCCTGGATCATCGCCGGGTCCGCGCCGGCCAGGGCCTGGCGCAACTGGGTCAGGTAATCGGGAATGGTGGTCGGCAACGGACGTGTCTGCGCAATGGTCGTCATGGGTGAGTCCCCTCCAGCACTGAATCAACGGAATCGCGGGTGGCGCGCCAGGCGGCGGTCCAGTCGCGCAGGCAATCGCGCCCGGTTTGGGTGATGCGGTAGTAGCGCCGCGGCGGACCGGACGCAGAGGGCTCGACATGGCTCTGCAGCAGCCCTGCCGCTTCCAGATTGCGCAGCACCGGATACAGCGCACTCTGCTTGCCGCTCAGCACGCCGTCCAATCGCTCCAGGCGCTTGGCGATCAGGTAGCCATACAGCGGCTCGTCGGCCTGCGCCAGCACTGCCAGCAATGCCAGCGACACGGTGCCGGCGCTCAGCTCTTTCTGAAATTTTCGTAGGTAGGCATCCGGCTCGCTCATCGCCATCTCCGCTAGGTCGAAGACGATACTAGTAATAAGTTAGGTATAGCGAATGTGCTGTTAGTCATGGAGCCGGGTTATGTCATTCGGGATTCGGGATTCGGGATTCGCAAAAGCATGCCGGCCGAGAATTTCGGTGTATCGACTCAAGCGAACTGAAGAAGAAGTGGCACACCAATCCCCACACCCGCTGCTGCGAATCCCCAATCCCCAATGACAAATTCCGGCTCATGTACTTAGAACCATTGGGTTACTGCCTTTACGGCATGGCTCCACTACAGTCCTTGGTCACTGAGCCGATACACCGTGCTCAGGCGACTCACTTTTAGATAGGGCGACACGATGCGACTTGCGCGTTTGGCACGACCGGCCATGGCTGACACTTCCTTTGGTACCACCCGGCGCCTCTGCCTTGCGATCGGGTTGTCGCTGCCTGGCGTGAGCGTTGCACAGGCGCAGACAGCGCCGGTCAATGCCGAGCAGACCCAGCCGGACAGCACCAAATCGCAAGCGCCTGCCGCAGCACCTGCTGTCCCTGCTGCGCCCGCTGCATCCAAGGGTTACCCGCTCGAAGCGCAGGGTTGGGGTGCCAAACAGGGCGGCAACATGTGGCAGGTGCGCTGGGTCGAAGACTGGTCGTATCTGAAAGATCCGTCCAAGCGCAAGAGCCCGTTCGATCCGCTCAAGTACATCCCGCTCAGCGAATCCGGCGATGTCTACGTGTCGCTCAGCAACGAGCTGCGCGTACGCAGCAACACCATCACCAATCCCGGCCTGATTCCGGGCAGCCATTCGCAGCAACAGTATCTGTTACGTGCATTCTTCGGCGCCGACTTCCATCTCGGCGAGCACTTCCGTCTGTATACGGAACTGGCGCACGGCAGTCTGGATGGGCGCAACGAAGGCGCCAAGACCGGTACCCAGGAAAACAATGCGATCCTGCAGCAGGTGTTCTTTGACGTGAAGGGCGACATCGGCGGCGCCGACACCGGTCTGCGTGTGGGCCGTCAGGTGTTCGTCGACGGCCCGACCACATTGATGGCGCTGCGCGACAACACCGATATCTTTGTGACCTTCAACGGTGTGCGCGCCTGGGCGATCGGCGAAAAGACCCGTGTGGACGTGTTCGATTTCAACTTCAATCTGGATGGCACCGAAGGGTTGGGCGACGATCGCATCGACCGCTCGCGGCATTTCCGCGGCGTGGTTGGCGGGTATCGCCTGCCGACCGCCAAGCCGATGTATCTGGAGCCGTTCTTCTACCAGTTCCGCAACGACAATCAGCTGTGGGGCCGGCAGACCGCCGAAGAAAACCGCAATTACTACGGTCTGCGTCTGTGGGGCAATGTGGGCAAGCTGCGCACCGATTCGTTCGTGACCGTGCAGCGCGGCAGCTTCGGCGGACGCGACCTGCGCGCGTACATGGCGAGCACCTCCAATGCCTGGACGTTGAGCGATAGCGGCTGGAAGCCGCGCGTGGGGTTTCATAGCGAAATCGCCTCCGGTGGTGGCGGCACCTCCGGCACCGGCACCTTGCGCAACAACAATTTTCTCTACGGCAACACGATCTACTTCAGCTGGGCGACGTTCTTCGGCCCGGTCAACCTGGTCACTGCCGCACCGACGCTGATCTTCTCGCCCACGCCCAAGCTCACCGTGAACCTGGAGTGGGAAACCTTGTGGCGCCAGACCACCAGCGATGCGATCTACAACAACCAGGCGCGCGCCTATGCACGTACGCAGAGCACCGGCGAGCGCCGCATCGGCACCATGCCGCGCATCAACGCGACCTGGAACATCGACCCGAACTGGTCGGTGACCTTCCGCGCCGAACACCTGATCGCCGGCCCTGCGCTGACCAAGGCCGGTTACGGCGATTCGACCTTCGTGATGGGGTGGTTGAATTTCCGGTTCTGAGCAAGCGGTACGCTCCGATCGTTGTTCTGCACTGATCTGCGCACTAGGATCGGACGCGATGAATGTGTTGGTTGCATAGCGGCTTGGCTGCAGCTTGGCTGCAGGGCCCTTGCCCGCCCACCATCGCGGGACACGCCGCAAGTACATCCGTGTAGGCTCTTACGCGGCATCCATGCCGCGTAAGGTCCCGCGACGGTGGGCGGGCAAGGACCAGTGGAGATGGTCGGTGTGCAGGTTTTCAACAAAACAGCCGACTCACTTTCTGGTGCGGTGTCCTCACCGATTGCGGGACCGTGTGGCGGCATGGATGCCGCCACCGAGCCTCCAGGGATGGATTCACGGCGTGTCCCGCGAGCGGTGAGGGCACCGCGCGCTCGACTAACCAGGCTTTTGACCTAAGCATTTGACTGCACCTACGACGACGCACCGAATCGAAAGATTGATTGGCTTTGAGTAGTTGGACAGTGCGGAGAGATCGCTTGTAGAGCCGACGATCTTCGGCTTGGCGGCAGGGCCCTTGCCCGCCTACCGTCGCGGGACACGCCGCAAGTACGTCCGTGTAGGCTCTTACGCGGCATCCATGCCGCGTAAGGTCCCGCGACGGTGGGCGGGCAAGGACCAGTCAAGATGGTCGGTGTGTATGGTTTTCAATAAAACAGCCGGCAAACTTTCTGGTGCGGTGTCCTCACCGCTTGCGGGACCGTGTGGCGGCATGGATGCCGCCACCGAGCCTACATGGACGTACTTGCGGCGTGTCCCGCGAGCGGTGAGGGCACCGCGCGCTCGACCGACTCGGTTTTTGACTGCATCTAAACGCCACTAACTCCGTTTGATCGATATTGCCGCCGGCTCAGGCGGCCGCTTGCTGCCGGCCAGCGGCCACTGATCTTCCACCACATTCTCCTCGGGCCTGGCGTATTGACGCAGCTGCACGCTCCGGCCATCGGCACCGGGCTGGAGTGGTCGCGCTTGTCCGCGCAGCGCTGGCGGCAAGCCGGCAAGGCGCTGCTCAAGTATCTGCGCATCGCTGGAATGATCGCGTAACCACAGCACTGCCGACAGCGCGCGCAATGCAGCCGCAGTGTCCTGGAGCTTGTGCTGATAATGCGCATAGTCAGGGCGTGCCACACCCGCCAACAGACACCCAACCGCATTGGCAATACACCCCATCGACATAGTGTCCGGTACTGGAATCATTGCCTGCGGCACCGCTCGATCCTGCGCCAGCAAGGTCTGCACCGGCGCGCTACACGCCCAGGTATAGGTCGGCGCCATCAGCGCACGGGTACGCTCGTGGTCGAGCAGACGCAGCGAAAACCGCTCGTCCCAGGACAGGTCGGTTGCCGGGTCCTTGCGAACCTCTGTCTCGAGCATCGACAGCACCATCTGCGATTCACCGTGCAATGCGTTGCACAACGAGACCTCATCGACCGCAAGCGGCGCGAATGCAGCGAGGCATTGCGCGTGTAATGGATGCTTTGCAGGCAGCTCGGCCAGCATTTCAGCAAACAGATGCGCATTGGTACGCAGCATCGCCGCGCCAACCATCGGCATGATGAGGTTGTCGCCGCTGCGCAGCAGTACCCGCGCAACCCGTGCATCGGCGCAGACGCCCGCCAGCGCCTGCTCGGTGCGTCCTTGGACGAAGTCCAGCGCGTTGCCGGTCATCGACAGCTTGAACTGCGGCAGTGTCGGTAGCGGGGCGGTGGCGCTGGGCGGGAACGGGCTGCGGTAATCTGCATAGCCGGCAAGATCGCGCAACTTGATCAACTGCGGCCTCTGTGCGGCTAGCGCGTCGGCATAGGCTTGCGGCCGTTGACGGATTCGATCCAGGCACCCGTCATAGCGCGTACACAGTTCCGGGGCCGACGCAGGCCAATCCGGCCGGCGTGGATAGCGTGTGGCGGCGCTTTGCAATGGCATGCCGGCAGGCAGGCGTTCGAACCGCTGCACATCCTGCGCAAGCAGCGCCTCGCGCTGTGCATCCGGCACCGCGTACGGCAACGACCATAGCGCGACAAACATGTTGCGCCCACGCAGCGGCAGCGGCGGTTGACGCAGTTGCGCCAACGCCTGGCGTTGTGCCTCAGGAATCGGCCAGCGCGCGGAGATCGCGTACAGGGCAACCAGTAGGGCAACCAGAATGCAGAGCCCCAGCAGGGCCGACTTGAGGAATCTGGCGAGCATGCGTTTGCAACCTTCCGTGGATGAACTGCGCCATCTTAGAGCGGCCGACACCGGCTCACGCGTGCCATAACGCATATGCGCACTTGCCGTCTCCCGGGCGAACAGGCACCGCCTCAGGTCTGCACCGGACCGGGCCGAGTGCCTACAATGCGCGGATGTCCGAATCCCCCACTCCGCATCCCCGCCCTTCCCTGCAACGGGTCTTTCTGACCGGTTTGCTCACCCTGCTGCCGGTCTGGTTGACCTGGGTGGTGGTGAAGTTCGTGTTCTCGCTGCTCTCTGGCATCAGCAGCCCGTGGGTGGTGCCGTTGTCCGAACGCATCGCCGCCTCGTTCCCCGACTATCTGGGCTGGATCAAGGCGCTGTGGGTGCAGAACACCATCGCGCTGATCGCCACCGTGGGCGCGATCCTGTTCGTCGGCATCCTGAGCCGGCGCGTGATCGGCCAGCGCCTGTTGCGCTGGTTCGAGGCGATCATGCGGCGCATCCCGTTGGCCAGCGTGGTCTACGACAGCGCGCGCAAGTTGCTCGACATCCTGCAGACCCAGCCCGGCAGCACCCAACGCGTGGTGCTGATCGACTTCCCGCATCGCGACATGAAGTCGGTGGGCCTGGTCACGCGCGTGATCAAGGAACAAGGCACCGGCCGCGAGCTGGCGGCGGTATATGTGCCGACCACGCCCAACCCGACCTCCGGCTATCTGGAGATCGTGCCGGTGGAGTTGCTCACGCCGACCGACTGGACCGTGGATCAGGCGATGAGCTTCATCATTTCCGGCGGCGCGGTGGCGCCGGAGTCGGTGCCCTTCACCCGTACCGCGGATCGCTAAGGCCATGACACAGGTGCGTACCCTCGACGATCGTGCGGTCCGCCTGTTCATTGCGCTGGCCGCGTTCTTCTGCGTCAATGCCGCGCTGGCCGAGTTCATCGGCGTCAAGATCTTTGCGCTGGAAGATACGCTCGGCATCGCGCCGCTGAACTGGAATCTGTTCGGCCAGACCGGCTCGCTCAGCTTCACCGCCGGCACCTTGCTGTGGCCGGTGGTGTTCATCATGACCGACACCATCAACGAGTTCTTCGGCAGCCGCGGGGTGCGTTTCATCTCGTGGGTGGCGGTGGCGCTGATCGGCTACGGCTTCGTGTTTGCGTTCGCCGCGATTGCGCTGGCGCCGGCCGGTTGGTGGGTCACTGCGGCGCAAAGCCAGGGCGTGCCCGATTATCAGGCGGCGTTTGCGGCGGTGTTCGGGCAAGGGTTGTGGACGATCGGCGGCTCGCTGGTGGCGTTCCTGTTCGGCCAGTTGATCGATGTCTCGGTGTTCCACCGCATCCGCCGCGCCACCGGCGAAAAGCACGTGTGGCTGCGCGCCACCGGCTCCACGGCGGTGTCGCAGTTGGTGGACAGCTTTGTGGTGATCTACATCGCCTTCGTGCTTGGCCCGCAGCATTGGTCCACCGACCAGTTTCTGGCGGTGAGCACGCTCAACTACGTCTACAAGATGGGTTTTGCGATCGCGTTGATCCCGCTGCTGTATCTGGCCCGGCGCGCCATCAGTGCGTATCTGGGCGCTGCGCGCGCCGAGCAGTTGCGTGAGGAAGCCGCTGCCGACTGAGCGTGGCCGGCAAGACGAACGCGCTCACCGCCAGGTACGCGCAGTTGGCGCCCGCAACGGCGTGTCGCACTCGACCGCCGTGTTTACTAGAACACGCTCCCGTGCACATCACGACTGCCAGCTCCGTTTTGTCAGCCACTCCGAGCGGACCAAAGTCGCCCGTCGAAATTTTGTTCAATCCGTCATCGCCCTCGCTGGCCATGCTGTTGCGCCCCGCTATGGACGTCGCGCAATGGATCATCTTGTGGCAATGGCGAGCTTCGCGCTGGTGTGCTCGATTTCGCCTGGCCCGGTCAACCTGGTCGCGCTGAGCACCGGCGCCAGCGCCGGCGTGCGTGCCGGGCATACCCATGTAATCGGGGCCACCGTGGGCTTCGTGGCGCTGCTGTTGTTGGTCGGCATGGGGCTGCAGCAGGTATTGGTGCGCTGGCCGCTGCTCGGACGCGCATTGCATCTGGCCGGGGTAGCGTTTCTGCTCTACATGGCGTGGCGCCTGCTGCGCGACGATGGCGTCATCGACGCTGCCAGGCCGCGCTCGAGCGCCTCGTTCTGGAACGGCGCGGCGATGCAATGGCTCAACCCCAAAGCCTGGCTGGCGGCGACCTCCGGCGTGGCGCTGTATGCAACGGCAGGCAGCACGCAACTGGCCGGCTTTGCGGCGGTGTATGCGCTGATCTGCTATCCCTCGCTGGCGTGCTGGTTGCTGGCCGGCGCAGTGCTGCGGCGGCATGTGCAGGTACCGAAACAGCTACGCCGGTTGAATCGGGTATTGGCCGCGCTGCTGGTGCTCAGCGCCGTCTATCTGCTGATGGACTTCTGCTGAGGGCATGGGGTCCGGCACTGCGATAGTGCCCGGGTGTCACCGCCCAGGCGCGCTTGAAGCTGCGCTGCAGATGCGCCTGGTCGGCATATCCGTGTGCATAGGCGACCTCGGCAATGCCGCCACCGCGACGCAAGGCCTCACGCGCACGCTGAAACCGGCAGTCCAGCAGATACGCGTGCGGGGTCAGACCATGGGCCTGACGAAAACCGCGAATCAAGCGCGGCGCGGGCATCCCGGCCAGCGCGCACAGTTCGCGCAGCGACACCGCACGCGCGTGATGGGCCTGCAGATACTCGGCCACCTGCCGCATCGGCCCGGTATCGACCGCAACCGCACGGCTGATCGGCTCCACATGCAGATGCAGCCGCGCCACGAACGCGATCAACGCGCTCTCGCGTGCAAGCGCATCGGCGTTGTCGTCGATCAGCAGCGCGTGCATGCGGTCGAAAGCGGCGTAGGCTGCCGGCGTCTGGCACAACGGCGCTGCCAGCATGTGCACATCCGCACTGGCGGCCAAACCGAGTGCGCGTTGTTGTTCGCGCAGCCACGCCACGTCCAGATACAGCATGCGGAACGACCAGTCCTGCTGCGGATCCGGATTGCAGGCATGCACATCGCCGGGGTTGATCAAGGTCAGCGACTGCGCGCCCACCTGCGCCCGCACGCGTCCATTGCGGTAACGCGCAAGCCCGCGATCCACCGCACCCACCGACCATTGCTCGTGCGTATGCGCCGCATAACAGAGCGTGCGGCTGTTGATCACCTGGCGGAGTTCGACGAAGGGCAATGCCGCATCGCGCCAGAAGCCCTGCCCGCCTTGCAGGGGCAACTGGGTCCCGCGTGTCGATTCATCCTGTTGCATGCGCGCAAGACTATCGCACTGCAACATGCGTGTGCGCCGCCCACCTGCAGTGCGGGCTTCATGAATTTCAGGCGGGCCAGGTGTCGCGGGTGGGTGGCTTGAACGGTGCGGATCGGGCAAGCTCCCCGCTCGCTTGTTCCCGGAGCCGGTAATGCCCCTCAGCTTTTCCCGCCTGCTGTCCCTGGCCATGGCCGCCATCATGAGCCTGTCGCTGGCAGCGCCCGCCGATGCGGCCAAAAAGAAAACCGGCAAGGCACAGACCTCGCAAACGCGCGCGAAGGCGAGCAAAGGCAAGAAGACCGCCAAGCCGGCGGCCAGGACTACCAAGGCTGCCAAAGGAGGCAAAGCCGCCAAGGCCAAGCCGCGCGTCGTCGCCCCGCCCGTGGTGCTGACCAAGGCGCAGCAGCTCAACCTGCTTTACGACCAGTACTGGGATGCCTCGCTCAAGCTCAACCCGCTGCAGGCCACCTTCCAGGGCGAAACCCGCTACAACGACCAGTTGCCCAACTTCCTGTCGCCGGCGTTCCGCCAGCAGTCGCACGACTTCACCGTGCTGTGGCTGGGCAAGGCCGAAGCGTTGGGGCCGGACGGTTTGAGCGGGCAGGACCTGCTCAGCTATCAGATCTTCGTGCGCGATGCGCGCAGCGCGCTGGCGGCCGAGCAGTTCCCCAGCTGGATGCTGCCGATCAACCAGTTCTACAACATCGCCAGCATCGCGGTGGTGCTGGGCTCGGGCACTGGCGCGCAGCCGTTCAAGACGGTCAAGGACTATGACAACTGGTCGCGGCGTGCGGTCGGCATCCCCGAGTTGTTCGACCAGGCGATCAGCAATATGCGCGCCGGCATGCAGGCCGGCGTGGTGCAGCCGAAGGTGCTGATGCAAAAAGTGCTGCCGCAACTGGATGCGATCATCGCGCGCAATGCCGAAGACAGCCTGTTCTGGGGCCCGGTGCGCAACCTGCCGGCAGACATGCCCGAGGCCGACAAGCAGCGCATCACCGCCGAATACAAGCGCCTGATCGAAGTGCGCATCATGCCGGCTTACCGGGAGCTGCGCGGCTTTATCGCCACCGAATACCTGCCGGCCTGCCGCGATACCGACGGACTGACGGCGCTGCCCAATGGCGCGGCCTGGTATGCCTACGACGTGCGTCAGAGCACCACCTCCGAGCTGACCCCGGACCAGATCCATCAGATCGGGCTGGACGAGGTGGCGCGCCTGCAGGGCGAGATCGCCGCGCTGGCCAAGCAGGTCAAGTTCCGCGGCAACCTGCCCAAGTTCTACAAGTTCATGCAGACCGACAGGCGCTTCGCGTTCCGTAGCGACACCGAATTGCTGGGTTATTACCGTGGGCTGCAGGGCCGCGTACAGCTGGCGGTGCCGCGCCTGTTCAATGTCCAGGGCATGCCGGCGCTGGAAGTGCGTGTGGTGGAAGCGCAGCGCGCGCAAGCGGCCGCCAGTGGCTCGTACATGCGCCCCAACGGCGACGGCAGCACGCCGGGCATCTTCTACGTCAACACCTCCGACCTGCCCTCGCGCAAGACCTGGGAGGCCGAGAGCCTGTATCTGCACGAGGCCATTCCCGGCCACCATTTCCAGCTCGGGCTGCAGCAGCAGCTGACCGATCTGCCCAAGTTCCGCCGCCTGGGCGGCGAGACGGCGTATATCGAAGGCTGGGGCCTGTACGCCGAGTCGCTGGGGCGCGAGCTGGGGCTGTATCAGGATCCGTACAACACCTACGGCTATCTGCAGAACGCGCTATGGCGCTCGATTCGTCTGGTGGCCGACACCGGCCTGCACAGCAAGGGCTGGAGCCGCACCCAGGCGATCGATTACATGCTGGACAACTCGGGCATGAGCCGCACCGATGCCGAAGCCGAGGTGGACCGCTACATGGCCATCCCCGGCCAGGCGCTGGCCTACAAGGTCGGCGAGATGAAGATCGCACAGCTGCGCGAACAGGCGCAGCGCGAATTGGGTCCACGCTTCGACGTGCGCGCCTTCCACACCGAAGTGCTCAAGGACGGCTCGGTGCCGCTGGAGATCCTGCAGGACAAGATCCAGCGCTGGATCGCCACGCAAAAAGGCTGAGGCCGCTCAGTCCGCCGCGCGCGCAGCCGCCAACGCGGCGATGTCGCGCGGCGTGGTGCGACAGCAACCGCCGATCAACCGCGCGCCGGCCGCCAGCCACTGCGCGTGCTGGTCGGCCAAGCTGCATGCCGTCGTGCTGCCTGCGTGCCAGCGCTTGTCGCCGGCATCGTAGTGCTCGCCCGAATTGGGATACACCACCAGCGGCAGCGCTGTCAGTGCAGAGAGGGTCTGCAAGGCGGCGGTGACGTGTTCCAGCGCGATGCAGTTGATGCCCACTGCGATCACCTGCTTGCAGGCATCCAGCGCCGGGATGACCTGTGCCAACGGCGTGCCATCGCTCAGATGTGCGGCATCGCGCAAGGTGAAGGAAAACCATGCATGCAGCGGCGGGAATTCTTCCAGCAGCAGGCGCAGCGCGACGATCTCGTTGGCCGACGGCAGCGTCTCGCAGGCCAGCACATCCACACCTGCCTCGGCCAGCGCGGCGATGCGCGGGCGATGAAAGTCCATCAGTTGCGCCAGCGGCAGAGCGTAGTCGCCGCGGTATTCCGAACCATCTGCCAGATACGCGCCGTATGGCCCGACCGAACCGGCCACCCATAGCGGCGCGTCCTGTGGATGGGCAAGCAGATGATCGGTGCGCGCCTGCGCGGCCAATGCCACGCTGCGTGCGATCAGCGCTTGCGACTGCGCCAGGTCCAGCCCGCGCGCGGCAAAGCCCAACGGCGTGGCCTGGTAGCTGGCGGTGATGGCGCACTGCGCACCGGCGGCGAAGTAGTCGCGATGCACCTGATGGATCAGCTCCGGCTGCTCCATCAGCACGCGCGCCGACCACAGCGCATCGTTGAGATCGCAGCCGCGTTGTTCCAGTTCGGTAGCGAGCGCGCCATCGAGCAGCACATAGCCGTCGTGCTGCAGGGCCTGGCTGAAAGGTGCGTCGGCACGCGGCCGGCGGGGAAGAATCGTCATGCGTGCTGTCTCCGGGTCGCAAGCCATTGCGTGAGTGCATAGGCGCCGTAGCACAGCGCCACAAACGGGATGCCGCACCACAGCGCGATGCGTTGCTGCGGATCGAATGCCAGCCCGATACAGGCCAGCAGACACAGCGAAAACCCCAGGATCGGCGTCCACGGATACCACGGCGCGCGATACGCCAGGCTCTCCAGCGCGATCCCGTCGCGCAGCAGCTGGCGGCGAAAGAAATAGTGGGAGGCGCAGATGCTCAGCCACACCACCACGACCGCAAAGCCTGACACCGCCGAGATCGCCACGAACACCGTGTCGGCCGCGTACACGCCGGTAAGCAGCGCCAACAGCCCACCGAGCATGCTCAACGCCAATGCCGGCAACGGGATGCCGCGCCGGGTCAGGCGCGCCAGCCGCGCCGGCAGCGTGCCTTCGTTGGCCAGCGACCACAGCATGCGCGCGGCTGCGTACAGGCCGGAATTGGCCGCCGACAGGATCGCGGTGAGGATCACTGCATTCAAGATGTCGGCCGCATACGGAATGCCCAGCAATTCAAACGCGCGCACGAATGGGCTGGTCTCCACTGCTGCCTGCTCGGCCGGTAACAGTGCGGCCAGCACCAGCACGGTGCCGACGAACAACACCACCAACCGGACCAGCGTGGTGCGGATCGCCAGCGGAATCGCACGCGCCGGCTGCGCGGTTTCGCCGGCGGCAACGCCGATCAATTCGGTGCCGGAAAAGGCGAAATTCACCGCCACCATCGTCATCAGAATCGGCAAGGTGCCCTGCGCAAACCAGCCATCGGCGCGCAGGTGGCGCAGCCCGGGGGCCGGCGAACCATCTGCCAACGGCAACACGCCGACCACCGCCGCGCCGCCGAGCACGATGAACACCAGGATGGTGATCACCTTGATCAACGAAAACCAGAACTCGCCCTCGGCAAACCAGCGCGCCGACACCGTGTTCAAGCCGAAGATCAGCGCGCAGAACAACAGACACCACTGCCATGCCGGTGTGTGCGGGAACCAGTACTGCATGCAGAACGCGGCAGCGGTCAGGCTCGATCCCAACGCCACCGTCCAGGTCAGCCAATACAACCACGCCACCACGTAGCCGGTGGCCGGCCCGAGATAGCGCGCGGCATACACGTGAAAGGCGCCTGTCTGCGGCATCGCCACCGCCAGCTCGCCCAGGCATTGCATCACCAGATACACCACCAATGCGCCGATCAGATACGCGATCACCGTGCCCAACGCACCGGTGCTGGCGATGATGTAACCGGTGTTGAAGAACAACCCGGTGCCGATCACACCGCCCAGCGACAGCATCACCAGATGGCGCACCTGCATGCTGCGCTGGAATTGCGGTGCGGCGTTGGAAGGGGGTTCGGGCATCGGCAGGACGGGTCGGTGGCCCAACATCCTGCCACGCGCGCGCAGGCGAGCACAGCCACGCGTTGGCCAGCCGTGACGCGGCACCAACAATCCGCGATGCCGTGCGGTGCGTCTTGCCTCGATGCGCGCAAGCGCGCGTCGCGCTCGACATGGTCTGGTCTGGCCTGGTCTGCACGACACGCTCCGGGCACCCGGGCGGTATCCTCGCCACTGCTCATCCGGACTGCTGACATGCCACACGACTTGCACACACGCACCTACGCGCAGACGCAGCGCTGGAGTGCATCCTCGCTGCCTGCACGTATCGCAGATGCCATCAATGTCGCTATCGCCGTCGCTGCATGTGGTGCATCCGTCCTGGCAGCTGGCGACGCGGGGCAGCGCCAGCTGCCCCATCGCGTGCGAGGCGCAGCATGATGCTCGCCGGCATCCACCACGTGGCGATCATCGCCGGCGACTATGCGCGCTCCAAGCAGTTCTATTGCGACGTCCTGGGTCTGCGCGTGCTCGCTGAGCATTACCGCCAGCCGCGCGATTCCTGGAAGCTGGATCTGGCGCTGCCCGACGGCGGCCAGATCGAGCTGTTTTCGTTTCCCGACGCACCGCTGCGCCCCAGCCGCCCGGAAGCGCGCGGGCTGCGTCATCTTGCCTTCCGGGTCGAAGCGCTGGACGCGGCCGTCGCGCATCTCAACGCGCACGGCGTGGTCACCGAAGACATCCGCATCGACGAATACACCGGCCGCCGCTTCACTTTCTTCGCCGATCCGGACGACTTGCCGCTGGAGCTCTACGAAGTCGGTTGAGCGCAGCAGACCCGGCAGGTTCGGTCACATCTGCCACGGAGGCACGTCGAAGAGTCAGAGCGATCAACAAACCTGCTGCGCGGCCGCCAGGCGGGCGCTCGGTATGTTTTGTTGGCCGCTGGTAGTCGATGGTCGCTGTGACTTTCGGCGGATGCGGCGATGCGGTGACACCATGAAGATCGAACCACACCAGGACACAGGGAGCGTACATGCTGCAGATCCGTGCATTGTCCAAGACCTACGCCAATGGCGTGCATGCGCTGCAAGGCGTCACCCTCGACATTCCTCGCGGCATGTTCGGATTGCTTGGACCAAACGGCGCCGGCAAGTCGTCGTTGATGCGTACGCTGGCCACGCTGCAGGAGCCCGATTCGGGTAGCGTGACGCTGACCAGCGCCGACGGAAGCAGCATCGACGTGCTCACCGACAAGGACGCCTTACGCCGCCGGCTGGGCTATCTGCCGCAGGATTTCGGCGTGTACCCGAAGGTCAGCGCGCTGGACATGCTCGATCACTTCGCCGTGCTCAAGGGGCTCACCGATCGCGGCCAACGCAAGGAGGTGGTCGAGCGGCTGTTGCAGCAGGTCAATCTGTGGGATGCACGCAAGCGCAAGCTCGGCACCTATTCCGGCGGCATGCGGCAACGTTTCGGCATTGCGCAGGCGCTGCTGGGCAACCCGCAATTGGTCATCGTCGATGAGCCGACGGCCGGGCTGGACCCGGAAGAGCGCAATCGCTTTCTCAATCTGCTGGCCGAAATCGGCGAGAACGTGGTGGTGATCCTGTCCACCCATATCGTCGAAGACGTCACCGACCTGTGCCCGACGATGGCCATCATGAACAAGGGCCAGGTATTGCTGACCGGGCGGCCCGCCGATGCGATCGACATGCTGCAGCAGCAGGTCTGGCGCAAACAGGTCGCCAAGCAGGCGCTGCCCGATTACGAAGCACGCTTCACCGTGCTGTCCACGCGCCTGATTGCCGGGCACCCGGTGATCCACGTGTTCAGTGCCGACTGCCCGGAACCGGGTTTCGAACAGGTCGCTCCCGATCTCGAGGATGTCTATTTCCAGCGCCTGCGCAAGCAAGCGCTGGCTGCCTGACGGAGCGCTGCGATGATCCTGGCGTTCCTGCGCTTCGAGCTGCGCGAACAACTGCGCTCGCCCTTCCTGTGGCTGCTGGCTGCGCTGTACGCGCTGCTGGCGTTTGCCGCGCTGTCCAGCGATGCGGTGCAGATCGGTGGCGGCATCGGCAACGTGCTGCGCAATGCGCCGACCGTGATCGCCACGCTGCTGGGACTTTTCAGCCTGCTGGGCCTGCTGGTGATCACCCTGTTCGTCTGCAATGCCTTGCTGCGCGACTTCGACCTGGGCACGGCCGAGCTGGTGTTTTCCACACCGGTGCGGCGGCGCGACTATCTGCTCGGCCGTATCGGCGCGGCGCTGATCGCCGGCATGGTGATGTACGTGGTGATCGCGCTGGGCATGTTCGCGGCGCAATTCATGCCCTGGATCGATCAGGCACGGCTCGGCCCGGTCGCAGTGCTGCCCTATCTGTGGTCGTTGCTGGTGCTGGTGCTGCCCAATCTGCTGTTCACCACCGCGCTGCTGTCGGTGCTGGCGGTGACCACGCGCAGCATCCTGTGGGTCTATATCGGCGTGATCGTGTTCTTCGTGCTGTATGGCGTGAGCCGTGCGCTGATGGCCGATCTGGACAATGTGTGGATCGCCACGCTGTCCGACCCGCTCGGCATCCGCGCGTTGTCGCAGACGCTGCGCTACTGGTCGGTGGACCAGCGCAATCATCAGTTGCCGCCACTGACCGGCTATCTGCTCGCCAATCGCGCGGTGTGGTTGGGCATGAGCGGTGTGCTGTTCGCCGCCACCTTCGCGCTGTTCCGCACCGAGCGCAGCGGCACGCGTCGGCGCCGTGGCGCTGGCGCGATTGCACCTGCCGATACGGCGCCCACCAGCACACGCGTCACCACCACGCGCCTGACGGTCACACCGAGCTTCGGCGCGGCCACCGCCTGGAAGCAGTTGCTGCGGCAGATCCGCTTCGACACGTTGGGCGTGCTGCGCAGTGCGCCGTTCGTGGTGCTGCTGATGCTGGGCCTGGCCAACTTCATTCCGACCGCCTTGTTCAATTCGCGCAATTACGGCACCGCCGTGCTGCCGGTGACCTCGTTGATGCTGGAGGCGCTGCAGAACAGCTACAGCTTTCTGCTGATCATCGTGGTGCTGTTCTATGCCGGCGAGCTGGTGTGGAAGGAGCGCAGCAACCGCATCGACGGCATCACCGACGCGATGCCGGTCCCGGATTGGGTGCCGTTGCTCGGCAAATTCGTCGCCTTGCTGGCGGTGATCGCCAGCTTCCAGCTCGCCGGTGCGCTGACCTCGATCGCGCTGCAGCTGGGCCGTGGCTACACCAGCATCGAACCGCTGCTGTATCTCAAGACCCTGGCACTGGGCTCGGTGCTGTACGTGCTGATGGGCGGCATGGCCTTGGCGCTGCAGGTGCTGAGCAACAACAAGTTCGCCGGCTATGCGCTGCTGATGCTGGTGTTGATCGGGCAGTCGGTGCTGTCGATGCTCGACTACACCCAGAACCTCTACACCTTCGGTGGCTGGCCCAACGCACCGTATTCGGACATGAACGGCTACGGGCACTTCCTGCCCGGGCAGTTGTGGTTCCAGGGCTATTGGGGCGTGTTCCTGCTGGCCTTGCTGTTGCTGTCCTCGGCATTCTGGCCGCGCGGCGTGGGCCACGGGTTGCGACAGCGTGTGCGGCTGGCGTTGCGGCGCCTGCGCAGCCCGACCGGTGCGGCATTGGCGGCCACCCTGCTCGGCTTCGCGGCGGTCGGCGGCTGGCTGTACTGGAACACCAACGTCTACAACAGCTTCCTGTCGCCGGAACAGCAGCTGGACCTGCAGGCGCGCTACGAGCGCGATTACCGCAAGTACAAGGATCTGCAGCAGCCGCGCATCGTCGCGATCGACAACCATGTCGACCTGCATCCGGAAACCCAGTCGGTCGTCATCGATGCCACCTGGACGGTGCGCAACACCCACCCCACGCCGATCAGCGAGGTGCACATCGGCATGCAAGGCCGCACTGGCGACCGCAGCCTGGTGAAGGTGGATCTAGGCGGGCAGACCCTGACCACGCACGACATCCCGGCCGGCTATCGCATCTATCGACTACAGCGGCCGCTGCAACCCGGCCAAGAGCGCGTGTTCCGTTTCCGTGTGGACCAGCATCCACATGGGCTCACCGCCGAACAGGCGCAAACCGAACTGGTCGCCAACGGCAGCTTTTTCAACACCACCTTGCTGCCCTGGTTCGGCTACAACACGCAGACCGAGATCACCGACCGCAACGACCGCCGCAAGCGCGGCCTGGGCGAACCCACGCGCATGCCCAAGCTCGAAGACCAGGCCGCGCGCGCCAACACCTACGTCACCGACGATGCCGACTGGCTCGATTTTGCCAGCACCGTCTGCACCGCGCCGGATCAGATCGCCCTGGCGCCGGGCTATCTGCAACAGGAATTCCAACGCGATGGCAGGCGCTGCTTCCGCTACGTGATGGACCGCCCGATGCTCAACTTCTACGCCTACCTGTCGGCACGCTGGCAAGTGCGCAAGGCGCGTTACAAGAACATCCCGATCGAGATCTATTACGACCCCAAGCACCCGTACAACGTGCAACGCATGATCGAGAGCGTGCAGAAATCGCTGGCCTATTACGAAGCCAATTTCAGCCCGTATCAGCACCATCAGGTGCGCATCATCGAGTTCCCCGGCTACGCGCGATTTGCGCAGTCGTTCGCCAACACCATTCCCTACTCCGAATCGATCGGCTTCATTGCCGATCTGCGCGACAAGAACGATATCGACTACGTGTTCTATGTCACCGCCCACGAAGTGGCGCATCAATGGTGGGCGCATCAGGTGATCGGCGCGAACGTGCAAGGCGCCACCATGCTGTCGGAATCGCTGGCGCAGTATTCGGCGTTGATGGTGATGGAACGCGAGTACGGACGCGCCCACATGCGCCGCTTTCTCAAGTACGAACTGGACCGCTATCTGGAAGGCCGTGGCGGCGAAACCATCGAGGAATTGCCGCTGTACCGCGTGGAAAATCAGCAATACATCCACTACCGCAAGGGCTCGCTGGCGTTTTACCGGCTGCGCGAAGAGATCGGTGAGCAGGCGCTCAACCGCGCGTTGCAGCGCTTCCTGGCCGCCAAGGCTTTCGAACAACCGCCTTACACCACCTCGGCCGAGCTGCTGCAGACCATTCGGGCCGAGGCACGCCCGGACCAGCAGGGGCTGATCACCGACCTGTTCGAAAAGATCACCTTCTACGACAACCGCGTGGTGAGCGCGCAGGCACGCAAACGCCCCGATGGGCACTATGAGGTCACCGTGCAGACGCATGCGGCCAAGTTGCAGGCCGACGGCAAGGGCAAGGAGCACGCGGTGCCGTTGGACGACTGGATTGAAGTGGCGATCTACGGGAAGGCCGCTGGCAAGGACGCGCAGGCACCGGTGCTGTATCTGCAGCGTCAGCACATCACCAGCGCCGCGCCGAGTTTCACGCTCACGGTCGACAGACTGCCTGCCGAAGCCGGCTTCGACCCCGACAACAAACTGATCGACCGCGTGCCGGCGGACAACCGCAAGCAGGTGACGCTGCAATAGCCGAATGAACGCATGCCGCAGCGCGTCTTTCCGCCACCATACTCCACGGTATACATTGCGATCAGGCCGCCGACGGCGGCCACAGCAATCCCTGGGAGGGGACACATGCGCAAGACCTTCAAGACCCTGATGCTGGCCCTGCCGCTGGCTGCGGCCTCGCTACTGGCCCAGGCCGCCGACTCGCCGGTGGGCCGCTGGAAGACCATCGACGACGAGACCGGCAAACCCAAGTCGGTGGTGCAGATCGAACAAACCGGCAACGGCACGCTGAGCGGCAAGGTGGTGGACATCCTGCAATCGGACAAGGGCCCGAACCCGCTCTGCGACAAATGCGATGGCGCCCAGAAAGGCAAGCCGATCAAGGGCATGACCATCCTCTGGGGCCTCAAGCCCGACGGCACTGCGGTGTGGAGCGGCGGTTCGGTGCTCGACCCGGCCAAGGGCAAGACCTACAAGGCCAAGGTCACCCTGACAGACGGCGGCAAGAAGCTGCAGATGCGCGGTTACGTCGGCATCGAGGCGCTGGGCCGGACCCAGACCTGGATTCGTGAGTAGCCGGGAATCGGGAATCGGGAGTGGGGAATCGTAAGAGCAGGCGCCCGTGAGGGCGCCTTTTTTGTACGTATCGTTCAGGACATGCAACTGCATCGAGATCAGGAAAATGACGCTCACCGGCCGCCACTACGCATCATCAGCCGGCCAACTGCCTGCGCGCCTCAACAACACGGCAACCTGGCCCCGCTTTGACCGATTCCCCATTCCCCATTCCCAAATCCCGGCTCACGACTAATGCGATAATCGCCCGTCCCCCGCATCACACCTGCCATGACCCGCACCGCACTCGTCACCACCGCCCTGCCCTACGCCAACGGGCCGCTGCATCTTGGCCATCTGGTCGGCTACATCCAGGCCGACATCTGGGTGCGCGCGCGCCGGCTGCGCGGCGACAAGACCTGGTTCGTCTGCGCCGACGACACCCATGGCACGCCGATCATGCTCGCCGCGGAAAAGGCCGGGGTCACCCCGGAAGCCTTCATCGCCAGCATCCAGGCCAGCCATGAGCGCGACTTTGCCGCGTTCGGGGTGACCTTCGATCATTACGATTCGACCAATTCGCCGGTCAATCGCGAGCTCACCGAGGCCTTCTACACCAAACTGGAGGCCGCCGGTCACATCAGCCGTCGCTCGGTGGCGCAGTTCTACGACCCGGCCAAGGGCATGTTCCTGCCGGATCGCTACATCAAGGGCATCTGCCCCAACTGCGGCAGCGCCGACCAATACGGCGACAACTGCGAGGTCTGCGGCGCCACCTACGCGCCGACCGAGCTGAAGGAGCCCAAGTCGGTGATCTCCGGCGCCACCCCGGAGTTGCGCGACTCGGAGCATTTCTTCTTCGAAGTGGGCCATTTCGACGGTTTCTTGCGTGAGTGGCTGGCCGGCGATGTGGCGCTGGCGGGCGTCAAGGCCAAGCTCAAGGAATGGCTGGATACCGAAGGCGGCCTGCGCGCCTGGGACATCTCGCGCGATGCGCCGTACTTCGGCTTCCAGATTCCCGGCCAGCCGGGCAAGTATTTCTATGTATGGCTGGACGCGCCGATCGGCTACCTGTGCAGCTTCAAGACCCTGTGCGCGCAGATGGGCGAGGAGTTCGAGGCGCATCTGGTCGCCGGCACGCAGACCGAGCTGCATCACTTCATCGGCAAGGACATCGTCAATTTCCATGGCCTGTTCTGGCCGGCGGTGCTGCACGGCACCGGCCATCGCGCGCCGACCCGGCTGCACGTCAACGGCTATCTCACCGTGGACGGCGCCAAGATGTCCAAGTCGCGCGGCACCTTCGTGATGGCACGGACCTTCCTGGACGTGGGCCTGGAACCGGAGGCGCTGCGCTACTACTTCGCGGCCAAGTCCTCCGGCGGCGTGGATGATCTGGATCTGAACCTGGGCGATTTCATCGCGCGGGTGAATGCGGATCTGGTCGGCAAGTTCGTCAACCTGGCCAGCCGCTGCGCCGGTTTCATCGGCAAGCGCTTCGACGGCAAGCTGGCCGACGCGCTGCCCGATCCGGCGCAGTACGACCGCTTCGTCGCCGCGTTGGGGCCGATCCGCGAGGCCTACGAGCGCAACGATGCGGCCAGCGCGATCCGCCAGACCATGGCGCTGGCCGACGAGGCCAACAAGTACATCGACGACACCAAGCCATGGGTGATCGCCAAGCAGGAAGGTGCCGATGCGCAACTGCAATCGGTGTGCACGCAGGGTTTGAACCTGTTCCGGATCCTGGTCGCTGCGCTCAAGCCGATCCTGCCGCGCACCTGTGCCGAGGCCGAAGCCTTCCTGTCGGCACCGATGACCAGCTGGGACGACGTCACCCGCCCGCTGACCGCGCACGTGATCCAGCCCTACACCGCCCTGTTCACCCGTATCGACCCCAAACTGATCGACGCCATGACCGACGCTTCAAAAGACACCATGGCCGCACCTGCGGCACCCGCTGTGACCACCGCCAAGCCCGCCCCGTCCAAGGCCGAGACCAAGCCGGCGGCCGTTGCCAATCCCCAATCCCCAACCGCCACTCCCAGCCTCATCGGCATCGACGATTTCGCCAAGCTCGACCTGCGCATCGGCAAGGTGCTGGTGTGCGAATTCGTGGAAGGCTCGGACAAGCTGCTGCGCTTCGAACTGGATGCCGGCGAGCTGGGCAAGCGCCAGATCTTCTCGGGCATCCGCGCCAGCTATGGCGAACCGGAAACGCTGGTCGGCCGCAGCGTGGTGTTCATCGCCAACCTGGCCCCGCGCAAGATGCGCTTCGGCATCAGCGAAGGCATGATCCTGTCGGCCGGCTTCGACGGCGGCGCGCTGGCACTGCTGGACGCCGATGGTGGTGCGCAGCCGGGGATGCCGGTTCGGTGAAGCGGGATTGGGGAATCGGGAGTCGGGAATCGTAGAAGCCAGAGCTGATTGTTGAGGGAGACCTGACACCAGTGCCTGGCCCGTCCCTCATCCGCCCCTGCGGGGCACCTTCTCCCGATGGGAGAAGGGAAAAGCAGACACCGCGCCTTTAACCAATCCCCACTCCCCAATCCCCCGCCCCATGCACCTGGCCCTGTTCGACTTCGACCACACCATCACCACCTGCGATAGCTATGCGCGTTTTCTGCGCAAGGTGGCCACGCCCGCGCAGCTGGCGACGGCGAAATGGCAGGTCGGCCCGTGGGTGCTGGGGTACCGGTTGGGCATGGTGTCCGCTGCGGCGCTGCGCGCGCGGGTCACCCGCATCGTGTTCAGTGATCGCCGGCTGGACGAGGTGGCCGCGCACGGTGCCGATTTCGCGCGCACTGCATTGCCGGGCGTGCTGCGCGCCGAGGTGATGCAGCGCATCGACTGGCATCGGGCGCAGGGGCATGAAGTGGTGCTGGTGTCGGCCTCGCTGGACCTGTACCTGCAGCCGTGGTGCGCGCAGCATGACCTGTCGTTGATCTGCAACAAGCTGGAACACCACGCCGGCGTATTGAGCGGGCGCTATGCGGACGGCGATTGCGGCCCACGCAAGGCCGCGCAGATCCGCCTGCGCTATGACCTGTCGCAATACGAATGCGTGCATGCCTACGGCGACAGCCGTGAAGACAAGCCGATGCTGGCGCTGGCGCAGCAGCGCTGGTATCGCGGCAAGCTGCTGCACTGACATGCACACCGCAACGCCCGCCGCATCGCCCGACCTGGTCGAACGCCTCGACCGCCTGCTGCCGCAGACCCAGTGCGGCCAGTGCGGTTATGACGGCTGTCGCCCGTATGCGCAAGCGATGGCGAACGGCGAGGCCGACATCGATCATTGCCCGCCCGGTGGCGACGCAGGTGCCCGCGCGCTGGCGCACGCACTGCAGGTTCCTGCACGCCCGTACGACCGCACCCGTGGCACCCACACGCCGCCGCAGGTGGCCTGGATCGTGGAGGCCGACTGCATCGGCTGCACCAAATGCATCCAGGCCTGCCCGGTGGATGCCATCGTCGGCGGCGCCAAACACATGCACACGGTAATCGCGCCGCTGTGCACCGGCTGCGAGCTCTGCCTGCCAGCCTGCCCGGTGGATTGCATCGAGCTGCGCACAATCGGCTAGACGGCTCGCAAAAGGCCTTCAATTCCTACCTTCCGTCAGGAACGTCCTGACGCATCCGGCGCATCCATGCTGCGGACGCGCTCGTATTGGTGTGTACTCCCATCGAGGAATCCGCCGATGCGCCCATTCGCCGCCCTTGCCACGTTAGCCGCACGCTGCCGGCCGATCCCGCCGTTGTTGTTGCTGGTGCTGGGCTGTTCGCCTCTCAGCGCAGCAGCCGTCACCCATGTGGACGGCGATGCCTTCGACGGCGACAGCGGCGCGCTGCGTTACCGCGAGTCGCACTGGCTGCTCGACGACGGCGGCCGGGTGGTGCTGTACCGCTGCACTGACGGGCGCCCGTTCGCGCGCAAACTGGTCGATGGCGGCGGCCCCTCACCCAACTTCAGCCTGCTCGATGGACGCGACGGCTACCGCGAAGGCGTGCGCCAACGCGATGGCGTGCGCGAGATGTTCCAGCAGGAACCCGGCAAGGCCGAACGCCGCACCGCGCTGCCCGCCAGCGAAGGCGCGCGCGTGATCGATGCCGGTTTCGATGCCTATCTGCGCACCCAATGGGACGCACTCGCCAGCGCACCGCAGCGTGTCGACTTCGTGCTGCCGAGTCTGCAGCGCCAGCTGGCCTTCAAGGTCGAACGGATCGGCGACAGCGCCGGCCAGCGTCGCTATCGGCTCAGCCTGGATGCCTGGTACGGCGCAGCGGTGCCGTCGCTGGAGGTGCGTTACTCGATCGCCGACAAGCGTCTGCTCGAATTCCGCGGCGTCGGTAACCTGCGCGACGAGCGCGGCCGCTATCCGCACGTGCGCATCGTTTTCCCGGACACCGCTGCGCGTGCCGCCAGTGCGGACGAGTTGCGCCAGGCACGCGAGCAGCCGCTGGCCAAGCGCTGCAGCGCCCCGTGAACCAGACACGCGCCATCTTCACGTTCGACCACGCGCCGTTGCGTAAAACGGCCCGGGCACCCATTCCCCACGCAGGAACATCCTCATGGCCAAGGCCTATCTCTGGATCAACGCAGCGCTCTATGTCGTCCTGGCGATCTGGTGCACGCTCTCACCGGCCAAGACCGCAAATGCGGTCGGTTACACCCAGCTTTCGCCGGCCGGGCAGTCGGAATACCTGGTCATCTACGGCGGCCTGCAGTTGGGCATGGCATTTTTGTTCGGTTACTTCGCCTGGATCGATCAACCGCGCACCGGGCTGCTGGTGGCACTCGCCTTCTACGTCCCGATCGTGCTGTTCCGCACTGTCGCGCTCTCGCGGCTGTGGCCGGTCTCTGCACCGACGGTTGCGCTGGCAGGCGTGGAAATCCTGTTGCTGCTCGCCGCTGTGCTGCTGTGGTTCCGGCACAAGTGAAAGACACGCTGTAGCCAGTCCGGTAGGATCGGCGCCACCTTACTCAACGCCCGACCGCATGAGTGCCATTCCTGGCCACGACGACGATGAAACCGGACGCCTGCTCACCGCAACTGCGGGCGGCGACCGGCATGCTTTCGAAGCGCTGTATCGGCAGACCTCGGCCAAGCTGTTCGGGGTGTGCTTGCGCATGATTCCGCAACGCGCCGAAGCCGAAGAAGTGCTGCAGGACGTGTTCACGCTGATCTGGCACAAGGCCGGTCAGTTCGATCCGGCGCGTGCACGCGGGCTGACGTGGCTGGCGATGATTGCGCGCAACAAGGCGATCGACCATCTGCGCGCCAACGCACCGCAGCGCCGCAACGTGAACCTGGACGATGCCGGCGACCTGCGTGCCAGCGATGCCTCACCGCTGGAGCGCACCGAGCGCGCCAGCACGCGCCACCGCATCGACCACTGTCTGGCCGAACTCGAACCGCCACGCAGCGAATTGATCCGCACCGCGTTCTTCGATGGCATCACCTACGAAGAACTGGCGGCGCGCACCGACACGCCGATCGGCACGGTCAAGAGCTGGATCCGCCGTGGCCTGGCCAAACTCAAGGCATGTCTGGAACGATGAGCACGCCATTCCCCATCGACCAGGAACCGCCGCGCGACGTGCTTGCCGGCGAATACGTGCTGGGCCTGCTGAGCGCCGACGAGCGCCTGGCGGCCGAACAACGCATCGCCACCGACAGCCAGTTCGACCAGGCGGTTCTGCAATGGCAGCAGCATCTGATGCCGCTGCTGGACGAAATCGCGGCGGTGACCCCGTCCGATCAACTCTGGACGCGCATCCGCCAGACGCTTGGCTTTGACACGCCATTGCGCGCAGTACCCGCAGCACCGACCACCACCACAACGCCGGCAGCACCGCTGTGGAACAGCGTGCGCTTCTGGCGCTGGGCCAGTGCCGGTGGCCTGGCCACTGCTGCGGTGTGCGTGCTGGCCTTGTTGAACGTGAACACGCCGCCCGCACCGGTGCAGCCGCCAGCCACTGGCCCGGTGGTACAGGCACCGCCGGTCACGACTCCAGCAACCCCGGCCACCCCGCCTGCCACCGGCATCGCGATGACTGCCACGCTGGCGACCGAAGACGGCCGGCCGGGCTACGTGGCCTTGATGGATGCCGACAAGCACACCATCACGGTGACGCCGTTGGATCGCACCGCCACCGCCGACAAGGTGCCCGAACTGTGGTTGATCACCGCAGACGGCAAGCCGCATTCGATGGGCACGTTCGATGATCAACGCGCACGCCGCGCGCAGATCCCCGATCAGCTGATGCCCATGCTCAGCAACGAGGCTCTGTTGGCCGTCACCCTGGAACCACTGGGCGGTGCGCCAGGTGGCATCCCCACCGGTACCGTGGTGGCCAAGGGCGGCATCAGCACGCTGGCAATGGCGCCCTGACCCGGCGGTGAGCTTGCCTGCGAGGCTCTCGCAGGCAAGCGCGTTTCACGAACGACCTCATGCACGCCAGCGATACGGCGTGGGGTCAATTGTGTGCGCGATTGCGCGAATTATCGGTGTGATCAGACGAACCTTACACACGCATGCGACGATCATGCGCGCTGGTGCATCTGTTTGCCGGCAGCGTTCGTAAAGGGTCACGACCAACGACGGAGAACCACGCGTGCCGAGTACCGGAGTCGACCCCAACGCTGCAACGCCTCAGCCCACCAGCCCACATCCCCGTGGCTGGTTGGCAATGCGTATCGGCAGCCTGCGCCGCTGGGTGGATTCGCAGACCGACGAACCGCTGGACGAAGCGCGCGCAGACCGCATCGACTGGTTGCGTGCCATCCCCTTCATCGTCCTGCACCTGGCCTGCCTGTCGGTGGTCTGGGTGGGCGCTTCCTGGTTTGCGGTGGGCATGGCGGTGGCGTTGTATGCGCTGCGCATGTTCGCGCTGACCGGTTTCTATCATCGCTATTTCTCGCACCGCGCCTTCAAGACCTCGCGCGTGCTGCAGTTCGTGTTCGCCGCGATCGGCGCTACCTGTGTGCAACGCGGGCCGCTGTGGTGGGCCGCGCATCATCGCAATCATCATCGGCATACCGACACCGGCCGCGACCCGCATTCGCCGGCGCAACACGGCTTCTGGTGGAGCCATACCGGCTGGTTCCTGACCCCGCGTAATTTCCGCACCGATTGGGAAGTCATCCCGGATCTGCGCCGCTTTGCCGAGCTGCGCTTCCTGGACCGCTTCGACATCGTGATGCCGGTGGTGCTGGCGCTGGGCTTGTACCTGCTCGGCGACTGGCTGGCCACCGCCGCGCCCGCGCTGAACACCAATGGCGCGCAGTTGCTGGTATGGGGCTTTGTGATCTCCACAGTGGCCTTGTTCCATGCCACCTTCACCATCAACTCGCTGGCGCATCGCTTCGGCAGCCGGCGCTTCGATACCCGCGACGACAGCCGCAACAACTGGCTGCTGGCGCTGCTCACCTTTGGCGAAGGCTGGCACAACAATCACCACTTCTTCCCCGGCTCGGCGCGCCAAGGCCTGCGCTGGTGGGAGTACGACATGACCTGGTACGGCCTCACGGCGATGTCGTGGGTGGGCCTGGTGTGGGACCTCAAGCCGATGCCGAAACTGCTCACGCAGCGCGCCGAGCGGGTGCGCCGATGAGCGAGGGCAGGATTGCCGTGGTCGGCAGTGGCATCGCCGGCCTGGGCGCGGCGTGGCTGTTGTCGCGGCGCTATGAAGTCACTCTGTTCGAGGCTGCCGATTATCTCGGCGGGCATACCCACACGCACGACATCCAGCTGGAAGGCCAGCGCTACGCGGTGGACAGCGGCTTCATCGTGTTCAACCCGCAGCACTATCCGTTGCTCACGCGCATGTTCGCCGAGCTCGACGTGGCCGCGCAGCCGACCACGATGAGCTTCTCCGTGCACGATGCGCGCAGCGGGCTCGAATACAACGCCGGCAGCCTGGGTGGGCTGTTCTGCCAGCGCCGCAATCTGCTCAGCCCGCGCTTCTGGGGCATGTTGTCCGACCTGCGCCGCTTCTATCGCCAGGCACCGGCGGTGCTGCACAGCGACGAGCAGTTCAGCACGCTGGGCGAGTATCTGCAGCGGCATGGTTACTCGGATGCATTTCGCGACCAGCATCTGGTGCCGATGGCCTCGGCGCTGTGGTCATCGCCCTCGCAACGCATCCTCGAATTTCCGATGGGCCAGCTGATCGGCTTCATGGCCAATCACCACATGCTGCAACTCAGCGGGCGGCCGCAGTGGCAGGTGGTGCGTGGCGGCTCCAACAGCTATGTGCGCGCGCTGCGTCGGCGCTGGCAGGTGCTGGAGCGGCTGTCTACCCCGGTGCATGCGATCCGGCGCGTCAACAACGGGGTGGTGCTCAGCTCGCTGCGCGGCGAAGAACATTTCAACGACGTGGTCCTGGCTTGTCACGCCGACGATGCCTTGGCATTGCTCAGCGACTCCACACCGGCCGAGCAACAGATCCTGGGCGGCATCACCTACCAGAACAACGACACCGTGCTGCATACAGATGCGCGCGTGTTGCCGCGCGATCGCCGCGCCTGGGCGGCATGGAACGCGTATGTGCCGGCCGACCCGCAGGCGCCGTGCACGGTGAGTTACTGGATGAACGCGCTGCAATCGATCGATGCGCCGCAGCCATTCATCGTCAGTCTCAATCGCGACCACGACATCGACCCGGACAAGGTGTTGCGGCGCATGCGCTATCGCCACCCGGTGCAGAACGCGGCAGCACTCGCTGCACAGACGCGCAAGGCCGACATCCAAGGCGTGCAGCACACCTGGTTTGCCGGTGCGGCATGGGGCTTCGGCTTCCACGAAGACGGCCTGCGCAGCGGTGTGGATGTGGCGCACGGCCTGGGAGTGCCGTGGTGATGCAGCTGCTGCGCGAAGCCGGCACCGATGCGGTGCCGTTGCCCCCGACCGAGGGCAGCGGCGCCGGCAGCATGGCCGCGCCGTTGCGCAGCGCGATCTATACCGGATGGGTGCGGCACCGTCGGTTTGCGCCAAAAACGCTGGATTTTCGCTACAAGCTGTTTTTGATGTATCTGGATCTGTCCGAACTGGATCGGGTGTTTGCGCAGCGTTGGCTGTGGTCGGTGGGGCGCGCCAACCTGGCGCAGTTCCGTCGCAGCGACTATCTCGGCGACCCAACTATTCCACTGGATGAAGCGGTGCGCGATTGCGTGCAGACCCACACCGGCGAGCGCCCCGACGGCGCGATCCGCCTGCTCACGCATCTGCGCTACTTCGGCCACGTCTTCAACCCGGTCAGCTTCTACTACTGCTTCGATCGTCACGACGGCCTGCGCTGGATCGTTGCCGAGATCACCAACACGCCCTGGCAGCAGCGCCACACCTACGTGCTGCCGGTGGCGCAGGCGCGCACCCATCGCAACGTGCATGCCTGGCGCTTCGACAAGCGCTTCCACGTCTCGCCCTTCATGGGCATGCAGCACCAGTACGACTGGCGTTTCAGCGTGCCGGATGCGCAGTTGCGCGTGCACATGGACGTGCTGGATGCGCCCGATGCCGACGCGGCAAGCAACGACAGCGGCGCGCGCCGTTTCGACGCCACCCTGGTGCTGCAGCGCCAGCCGCTGACCGCGCGCACCCTGGCGCGCACGCTGCTGGCCTACCCCTTGATGACCGTGCAGGTAGTGGTCGCCATCCACTGGCAGGCCTTGCGCCTGTGGCTGCGCGGCAACCCTGTGCACGACACCCCCCATCCGCCTGTGCGAGAACGCCGATGAACGCCACGTCCCTGCCCGACACCACTGCCCCGCGCGCGGCTTCCTGGACGGATCGCCTGTTGCGCAAACGCCTGCTGGCAACGCTCGGCGACCTGCGCGATGGGCAATTGCAGCTGCACGAGGCCGATGGCATCACCACCCTCGGCAATGCCGGCGGCGCGGATGCCTTGCAACTGCAATTGCGCGTCACCGATCCGGGCTTCTATCGGCAGGCCGCGCTCAATGGCAGTGTCGGTGCCGGCGAGTCGTACATGGATGGGCAATGGCAGTGCGACGACCTGGTCGGCCTGATGCGCCTGCTGTTGCGCAATCGCGACCGCCTGGATGCGATGGAGACCGGCACCGCACGTCTGGGTGGATGGGCGATGCGCAGCCTGCACACCTTTGCGCGCAATACCCGCAGCGGCAGCCGGCGCAATATCGCCGCGCATTACGACCTGGGCAACCCGTTATTCAGTCTGTTTCTCGATGAAAACCTGATGTATTCGTCGGCGATCTTCGTCGATGGCGAAGAGGCGCAAGGCGAAGCGGCACTGGAGCGCGCCGCCACGCGCAAGCTCGAACGCATCTGCCAGAAACTGCGGCTCGGCCCGCAGCACCATGTGGTGGAAATCGGCACCGGCTGGGGTGGCTTTGCCCTGCATGCCGCACGCGAGCACGGCTGCCGCATCACCACCACCACCATCTCGCGCGAACAGTTCGATCTGGCAACCCAACGCATCGCTGCAGCCGGTTTGAGCGATCGTGTGACGGTGTTGCTGCGCGACTATCGCGACCTGGACGGGCACTATGATCGGGTGGTGTCGATCGAGATGATCGAGGCGATCGGCCATCAGTATCTGGATACCTATTTCGCCAAGGTCGGCAGCTTGCTTGCCGACGATGGCGAGGCGCTGATCCAGGCCATCACCATCGAAGACCATCGCTATGCGCAGGCATTGCACTCGGTGGACTTCATCAAGCGGCATATCTTTCCCGGCAGCTTCATTCCCTCGGTGGCGGCGATGACCGGTGCCATCGCGCGCGCCAGCGATCTGCGCCTGTTCAATCTCGAAGACATCGGGCCGAGCTATGCGTTGACGCTGCGCGCCTGGCGGCAGCGCTTCATGGCGCAGCTGACGCAGGTGCGCGCGCTGGGATACGACGAGCGCTTCATCCGCATGTGGGAGTTCTATCTGGCCTATTGCGAAGCCGGTTTTCTGGAGCGTTCGATCGGCGATGTGCATCTGTGGCTGAGCAAGCCGGGCGCGCGTCCGCCGCAGTTCGTGCCTGGCCTGCCTGCCGACGCATGAAGCAGCTCGGCAACTATCTCGGCTTGCAGGTGCTATGGGTGGTGGCGGTCAGCGCCGCCGCGCAGGCGCGCATCTGGCCGACACTGCTGGTGTTGGCGGTATTTGCGCTGTATCAGCTGTGGCCATCGCGGCGCGCGCCGGGCGATCTGCAATTGTTGATCGCCGCGTTGTCGCTGGGCTTGCTGCTCGACACCACGCTGGCTGCAGGCGGTTGGGTGCATTACGCCGCACCGTGGCCGGGCACGCCGTTGGCACCGCCGTGGATTCTGGCGTTGTGGCTGGGCTTTGCGCTCACCCTCAATCATTCGCTGGCAGCGGTGATGCAACGGCCGTGGCTGGCGGTGTTGCTGGGCGCCATCTTCGGGCCGTTCTCGTATTGGTTGGCGCAGCGCAGCTGGCACGCGGTGGAATTTCAACCACCTCAGCTGCACGCAGTGGTTGCGGTCGGCATCGGCTGGGGCGTGGCCTGCGGCGTGTTGTCGCTGTATGCACGCCGCCTGGCGCGACCATCGCCTGAGCACATCACTGGAGAACTGCAATGACTGTCTGGCCACTGCTGCATGTAGGCGTGTTTGCGAGCGTGGTGATGGTGATCGGCTGGCTGTGGCAGCGCCGCAGCGGCAATGCCGGCCCGGTGGATGTGCTGTGGGCCGCGTGCCTGGCCGTCGCTGCACCGTATTGCGCTTGGATGTCCGATGGCGCGCTGCTACCGCGCGTGCTGGTGGCCGTGCTCGGCGGCGTGTGGGGTGCGCGCCTGGCGCTGCATCTGGGCGTGCGCGTGTTCGGCGACCCGCACGAGGATGGCCGCTATCGCGCACTGCGCGAACACTGGAATGGCGACCAGCGTAAATTCCTGGGCTTTTTCCTGGCGCAAGCGGTGGTGGTGGTGCTGTTTTCGGTGCCGTTTCTTGCCGCTGCCAGCAACCCGAATCCGGCCTGGAGCGTGTGGAGTACATTGGCACTTGCCGTGTGGTTGATCGCGGTCGGCGGCGAAGCGCTGGCGGACCGGCAACTGTCTGCGCACAAGGCCAACCCGGCCAATCGCGGCGTCACCTGCCGCAGTGGGCTGTGGCGGTATTCGCGCCATCCCAATTATTTCTTCGAGTTCGTGCATTGGTTTGCCTATCTGGCGCTGGCTGTCGGTGCCGGGCCGTGGCCCCTCGCGCTGTGCGCGCTCGGGCCGGTGGTGATGTTCGTGTTTCTGTATCGCTTCACCGGCATTCCCTACACCGAGCAGCAGGCGCTGCGCTCGCGTGGTGAGGACTATGCGCAGTACCAACGCAGCACCAGCGCATTTTTTCCGTTTCCCCCTTCGTCCTGAGTCGCCTGGAGAGTCGTATGTCCACCGTTACCATCCCGCCCTCCTCGCTGCCCGAAGAATCCTTCGCCACCCGGCTTGCCGAATCCGGCCTGCTGCCCGATGCCGCGCTGCGCTACGGCATCCGCCGATTGTGCGCGCAGCGTTTGCGCGATGAGCGCGGCGACGGCGCCGATGCCAGCGGCGAACGTCAACGCGCGTTTATCGACAGCCTGCGTGCCAGCGCGATCGCGATCGAAACCGATGCCGCCAATCGCCAGCACTACGAGTTGCCGCCGCAGTTCTTCACCCTGTGCCTGGGGCGCCGGCTCAAATACAGCAGCTGCTATTGGGACGCGACCACGCCGGATCTGGATGCCGCCGAAGAACGCATGCTGGCGCTGTACGGCGAGCGTGCCGAGCTGGCCGACGGCCAGCGCATTCTGGAACTGGGCTGCGGCTGGGGCTCGCTGACCCTGTGGATGGCCGAGCGCTATCCCGGCGCCACCATCACCGCGGTGTCCAACTCACGCCCGCAGCGCGCGCATATTCTGGAACAATGCCGCGTGCGCGGCTTGAGCAACGTGCAGGTGATCACCGCCGACGTCAACGCGCTGGCGCTGCCGCCGGGCAATTTCGACCGTGTGGTGTCGGTGGAAATGTTCGAGCACATGCGCAATTACCGCGAGTTGCTGGCGCGCGTCGGCAGCTGGCTGGCGCCGGGCGGCAAATTGTTCGTGCATGTCTTCTGCCATCGCGATCTGGCCTACCCGTTCGAAGTGACCGGCGAAGACAACTGGATGGGGCGGCACTTTTTCACCGGCGGGCTGATGCCGGCCACCGATACCTTGCTGCATTTCCAGCAGGACGTGGTGATCGAACAGCGTTGGGTGCTGTCGGGCGAGCATTACAAAAAAACCGCCAATGCCTGGCTGGAGAATCAGGACCGCCACCGCGAGCAGATCATGCCACTGCTGAAGCAGACCTACGGCGAGGATGCGCAGCGCTGGTGGCAGCGCTGGCGGATGTTCTGGCTGGCCTGCGCGGAGCTGTTCGGTTACGACCAGGGCCGCGAATGGGGCGTAGCGCACTATCGCTTCGTCAAGCGTTGAGCGAAGCAAGGCTGATCGACGCAGGAGCGCGCGTCAAAACGGCATCGCGGCCAGCAGATGGCCGCGACGTGTCGGCTTCAACTCGGCTCTTCAACAACGCCGGCACGCAGATCAGTGCGTTAGCTGGCAATGCCAGCTCGCCACGCAACCAGGTTTTCGTAACTGGCTGTTGAGGCGGCTGTAGTGTCTTGCAGAGCGCATGGCTGCAGCGCGCGATCGACCGGCGATCCGCGCGCCGCCAGGCGATCAGCCCGCCGCAGCGGTGATCACGATTTCCACCTTCCACTCAGGCCGCGCCAGTTTGGCCTCGACAGTGGCACGCGCGGGCGTGAAGCCATGCGGCACCCACTCGTCCCAGGCCTTGTTCATGCCATCGAAATCGGCGATGTCGGCCAGGAAGATTTCCGCACGCAGGATCTTGGTCTTGTCGCTGGCCGCCTGCGCCAGCAATTTGTCGATTTCGCCCAGCACCTGGCGGGTCTGCCCGGTGATGTCTTCGCTGGTGTCCTCGGCAATCTGGCCGGCCAGATAGCACACGCCGCCATGCACGGCCATTTCGGACATCCGCGGACCTGTATCGAATCGCTGCACCATTTCAGACTTCCTACGGTTGATTGACCCGGGCATTGTCCCGCGAATGCGGCAAACATGCAGCCTGCGCACGTACGTCGCACGCCAGCCACCGCCCAACCAGCACCATCCAGGACACGATTGCCACGATGGCGCTCTTCTGGCTGATGCCCGGCGGGGCGCTGGTCACGCTGACGTGGAACAACAACAGCGCAAATGCCGCCAAGCCCAGACCGAATGCCGGCACGAAGTGCTGCCGCCACCCACGATCACGACGGAAATACCAGGATTGCAGCAATATCGCTGCAATTACGCACAGAAATGCGGTATTGGCCGACAACAGATGCACCATCGTCGCCGCGTCGGGTGCAAGCACCGGCATCCAGCTGTCGCCGATCGCCACCGCGCTCAGGCCTACTGCCGCCATGCAGAACAAGCCCACCACCGTGCGACTGCATGCGACCGGTGCCAGCGCCACGTACAGGCCCAGTGCCAGCCACGCCATGGCTGCGGCCAGCAGGCAATAAGCGGTGCGCAGCAGCAAGCCGTAAGCGCCGTGCAGGTAGGCACTCAGTTGTGCATCGATCCAGTCCAGATCGCCGCGCAGCCATTGCAGCAACACCACCAGAGCGATGAAGGCCACGCCCGTCCCTGCGGTGATCGCACCGGCGTAACCGCTCCAGCGTGGCGGACATGGCTGCCGGGTTTGCGCAGCAGCGCGGTGATCGCATGCATTCCCCATCAACAGCCTGTCTCCCCTGCAACTGTCATCTGATCCATCCGGCTCCCCGACGGCATGTACGCGTGGCTTTGCCCTATGATGCGCGCGGCCGCCATGCGCGGACAAATATCGGCATGGCCGGACCTTAGCGTTCACTTCATTTCTGCATTGACGCGATCACGCTGCACGCACTTCAATCGACCGGCCCATGCAGACCCTCCGCGCGCGGCACATTCCGTGCATGCACCCTCTTTCCCTCAAGCAGATCCCGTTGCCCTCATGACGGATACCCCCGTGTCTTCCGAAACGCCCGCCAGCGGTTGGCGTCGCGCCCTGCCGGTGATCATCAGCCTGGCGATCCTGGCGATGGCGCTGCACGCGCTGTCCTCTCAGTTCACCGACCACGGCTATCGGCAGATCCGCCAGGCGTTCCGTGAACTGGGGGTCGGCCAGATCGCGCTCACCCTGCTGCTGGGCTTGAGCAGCTACGCCTGCCTGGTGGGCTTTGACTGGGTGGGGCTCAAGCGCACCGGCAAGCGCTTGCATCCGGCGCGGGTGGGCATCACCGCGTTCATGGCGCATGCGGTCGGGCAGACATTGGGCTTTGCTGCACTGACCGGCGGCGCGGTGCGCCTGCGCGGTTATGGCAGCGTGGGGCTGACCCTGGCCGAGATCGGCCAGGTGGTGCTTATGAGCACGCTGGGCTTCATCTTCGGCGCCTGGGTGCTGCTTGGCCTGGCCTTGATGCTGGAACCGGAAGCGGCCGCACGCGCCCTGCCGATCGCCGCAGAAGGCATCCGCATCGCCGGTATCGCCTTGCTGGTCGGCTATGTGGCGATGCTGGTCTTGGTCGGGAGACAGGGCCGCGAATTCGGCATCCGCAGCCATCGCTTCTGGCTGCCCGATCGCACCACGGTGCTCGGCGTGACCGCGCTGAGCGTGGTCGAACTGGGCCTGGCTGCAGCCGCGTTCTACGTGCTGCTGCCGCCGGATCCGGGCACCGGCTACTTCGGTTTTATCGGCATCTGGCTGGTGGCGGTGGTCGCCGGCCTGATCTCCACCGTGCCCGCCGGCCTGGGCGTGTTCGAGTGGAGCCTGCTCAAGCTGCTGCCGCATGTCACCCCCGCCGCGGTGCTGGCCGCGGCGCTGGCCTACCGGGTCACCTACTACATCGTGCCGTTGCTGATCTCGGTGGCAATGGCGGCAGCTTCCGGCCTGGGTGCGCCAGTGCGCGCCAGTGCGAGCACCGCACGCACGGTGTGGAGGGCGTTTCGCCCGTGGCTGCCGCAGATTCTGGCCTTGGCGGTGTTTGCGGTGGGTGCGGCGCTGATGATCGACGGCACCTTGCCCACCCCGCGCGCGCGTCAGGAAGTAGCGCCGCTGCCGCTGATCGAAACTTCGCATCTGCTGGTCAGCCTGGGCGGCATGTTGTTGCTGCTGATCGGCCAGGGCCTGCAACGCCGCAGCCATGCGGCCTGGGCGCTGGCGCTGGGCGTGTGCGTGCTGTTGCCGCCGCTGTCGCTGCTGCGCGGCAGCCATATTTCGGTGTCGCTGTCGGCCGCATTGGCGGCGGTTGCGCTGTGGGCGGCACGCCGCGAGTTCTATCGCCAGGGCGCGCTGCTGGACGAAGCCTGGTCGTGGCGCTGGCTGAGCAATCTGGGCCTGGTGCTGGTGGCCACGTTCTGGCTGCTGTTCTTCGTCTACAGCCATGTCGAATACAGCAACGACCTGTGGTGGCAGTTCGCCACCTCGGCCAATGCGCCGCGTGCGTTGCGCGCCGCGCTGATCCTGTGCGTGGGCGTGATCGTGTTCGGCATGGCACGCCTGCTGCGTGGCGGGCGTCGTCCGATGCCGGCCGCCGATGCGCAGACGCTGCAGACGCTGGCACCGATTCTGGCCATCAGCACCGACACCCAGGCCTGCCTGGCGTTGACCGGCGACAAGGCGTTTCTGCTCGATGAGCAGGGGCGTGGGTTTGTGATGATGCAGCGCTACGGCGGCTCGCTGATCTCGATGGGCGATCCGGTCGGCCCGCCGGAGGTTGCGCGCGCCTTGATCTGGCGTTTCCGCGAAGAGGCCGACCATATGGGTCTGCGCCCGGTGTTCTACCAGGTCGGCGAAAAATACTGGCAGACCTATCTCGACATGGGGCTGACCCTGGTCAAGCTGGGCGAAGAGGCGATCGTGCCGCTGGAAGGCTTCACCCTGGAAGGCCGCGACCGCGCCGACCTGCGCCAGGCATGGAACCGAGGCAAGCGCGGCGGCCTGACCTTCCGCATGCTGCAGCCCGAGCAAGTGGAGGCGGTGCTGCCGCAGCTGGCCGAGGTGTCCGAGCAGTGGCTGGAAGAAAAAGCCGGCGAAGAGAAAGGCTTTTCGTTGGGCAGCTTCGATGCGGAGTACCTGCGCCGGTTCCCGGTAGCGGTGGCCGAGGCGGAAGGACAGATCGTGGCCTTCGCCAACGTGTGGTGGGCGCCGGCCGGCGGCGAGCTGTCGGTGGATCTGATGCGCCACAGTGCGCAGGCGCCCAAGGGCACCATGGACTTCTTGTTTATCGAGCTGTTCCTGTGGGGCCAGGCCAATGGCTACACGCGCTTCTCGCTGGGCATGGCGCCACTGTCGGGCATGGCCGAGCATCGCCTGGCCGGCCGCTGGAACCGCTTCGCCAGCCTGGTCGCGCGGCACGGCGAACGCTTCTACGGGTTCAGCGGTCTGCGCCGCTTCAAGTCGAAGTTCGCGCCGACCTGGCGCCCGCGCTATCTGGTCGCGCCGGGCGGCATGCACTTGCCGGCAGCGTTGCTGGATGTGACCCGCTTGATCTCGGTGGATCCTGGCCGGCAGGAATAAGGTCGCGTGATGCCTGCGCTTTTGTGCGAAATGCTTCGGTTTACTGAGGGGCGCTTGCACGCGTACCGGCATGGGACACGCCGCAAGTACGTCCGTGTAGGCTCTTACGCGGCATCCATGCCGCGTAAGGTCCCATGCCGGCACGCGCGCAAGCACCTTCAGTCGTTTCGGTCGCTGAAGGAACAGCGTTGCCTGGTTGGTTGATCATGCCTTGAAGCGTGGCCTTCGCTGGCGAAGTCATGACAAAGCGATAGACAAAAGGCTGCGTCGACTATCGACAACGGAATCTGCAGGCATTACGCCTACACAAAGTCGTTGCTTGCCGATCAGCAATCGCGAAAAGTGGCAGCGTGGTGCCGCGTCCAGGGGCGGGACCGTGTGGCGGCATGGATGCCGCCACCGAGCCTACATGGACGTACTTGCGGCGTATCCCGACACTGGATGCGGCACCGCGCGCAAGCCGAACAAGCAGACGAAGTCAGCTGGTTTCGTGGGAATGCTTCGGTTTGCTGCGGGTGCTTGCACGCGTACCGGCATGGGACACGCCGCAAGTACGTCCGTGTAGGCTCTTGCGCGGCATCCATGCCGCGTAAGGTCCCATGCCGGCACGCGCGCAAGCACCTTCGGATATGATGGGTGGCTGAAGGAAAAGCCGCCTCTCGTTCGTTGCTGGTGGCTCAAGCAAAAGCTGCGGCTGGTTTGCTGACTTTGTGTTGGCTTGTCGGGCAATCAGCTCAAAAGATGCCCCGCTCGCTTACGGCTTCGACAGCCCGTGCAGCTGCTCCATGATCACCTTGGCCAAGGTGGCGTAATCGCCCTTGAAGTGATGATCGCCCGGCAGCGCAACCCGCTTGGCCGCCTGCGCCGGCAGGCTCGGGCAAAGCGCATCCTCATCGTCCTGGCCGTAGATGCACACCGTGGTGCCGGCCGGCAGGCGCTGCACTTCCGGTGCGATCGGCAGGCCGTCGTCGTCCGAACCCAGCCAGTTGCTGACATGGAACTCGTAGTCGGCCAGCTTGCCCACCGACAGCAGCGCCGTCATGCGGACGTTCTGCCTGGTCTGCGCCGGTAGCTGGTTGATCGCTGCGGGCAACACGTCCGCACCTTGCGAAAAGCCGATCAGCACCACCCGCTGACGCTGCCAACGCTGCGCATAGAAGCGCGCGATGCGGTCCAGATCGGTCGCGAAGCCTTGCGGCGTGCGTTCTGTCCAGAAGTAACGCAGCGAATCCAGGCCGACCACCGGAATGCCCTGCGCGGCCAGCGCGTCGGCCACTTCTTCGTCCAGACCCGCCCAGCCGCCATCACCGGAGACGAAAATCACAAAGGTGTCGTCGTCGCTGTCGCCGTCGGGTTTGGCCGGCACTTCCACCACTGGCAGATCGGCCAGCCCGCCCGGCGGCGGCGGCAGGGCCACGCCCTTCTGCTCGCCCAACGAGCGGGCGGCGGCGCGCAGGCCCGGCAAGATATCGCCCTGCGGCGAACGCGTGAACGTACGCGCCTGCGGCACCTGCTTGAGGAAGCTATCTTCGGTCGCGGCCGGGCAACGCTTGTCCTGGCTGCCGGCCAGCACCCACGGGATCTGCAGCGGCACCGGGAGCAGCGCGTTGCTGCCCGGACGCACGCCCGGCTGGCAGATCGCCTGGTCGGAGACCGCCGCCGGGCACAGCCCATCGGTGAGCACGCCGGCCAGCACATGCGGCTTGGCTTGCGCCCCGATCGCATAAGCCAGTGCCGCTCCATCGCCGTCGCCGACCAGCAATGGCAGACGGTAGGTGGGGATGTGATAGAAGGCCTGCAGATAGCGGGAAAAGTTCTCCACATCGCCCACCGAGAACGCGCAGGTACCGCCGGCCTTGCGCAGCACCGCGTACAGATGCGCGGTGTCCACCATCGCCACCATCGCGCCATCGGCACGCAAGCTTTCTGCCTGCGCCTGGCGCTTGGCGGCATTGCCGGCACCGCTCAGCCAGATCACCACACGCTGCGGCTCGCCCTTGGGCATCAGCACCGGCACCTGTTCGAAACGGCCATGGCTCACCGGTTGCGGTGCCTGTGCGGCGACCGCGCCCGATAGCGCCAACACCGCCGCACCGCAGAGCGCGCTCCACATCTCAAGTCGTCGCATGTCGCACCATCGGAAAAAGTGGTTCAAAGATAATCGTTCCAGGCTGCAGCGCGAAGCGCGACGCTTCGCTTACGGCGCACCCGCTTGCTGACGCGCTTCCCAGGCTGCCAGTGCCTGCCGGTAGCGCGCCAGTTCCTCGGCGTACAGATCATGCACGCACAACGGGCAACCGCTTTCGCAGCATTCGTTGGGCGCAGGCGGCTCGGGGGGTTGCGGGCGTGGATCGGTGGCGGAAACGGCGCTGTCGTGCATGCGTCATTGTAGCGTGCGCTGTCGCTGCGCCTGAAGCGCTCGGATCAGCGGCCGCACGATCAGCGACCCAGCCGCCGGCGCAGATTGGCCCGCGCGGCTGCATCGCAGCGCGCATGGAAGTCATCGCTCAAGAAGATGCGCGGGCGCTTGAGCAGGCCGGCCAGAAAACGCCGGCGGTTGAGCCGGAACAGCACGCTTGGCACATGTCCGCGGTATTCGGCGGCTATGGCACGGTCGTACGCATCGAACACCGCTGCCGGCGCGGCCAGAATCGCCATATCGCAATCCAGAAACAACGCCGCTTCGGCGTCCACGTCCTGCGGCTGCAGCTGCCCGTGACATGCAGTCAGCAGAATCAGGCTCTGCACACGCTGCAGATCCACCTGCGCCTGCGGCCACCAGCGCGGAATGCATTGCGCCGCCCAGTTGGCAGATTCCGCCTCGTTGTCGCTGCGTCCTGGCTGATACACCGCATCGTGAAACAACACCGCCAGCCAGACCTCGGCCGGCTGCTGCCAGCCCGGCCCGGCGGCGACCTCGGCGTAATGCTGCAGCAGCGCGCGCACATGGCCGAAGTGATGGTAGGCGCGCGGTGGCGTGGCATAGGCCTGTTCGAGCGCGGCCAGGTGCTCGGCCTGCAATGGCAGTGGTGCGGTGGCGTCCATGCACGCAGGCTACCGCGTGCGCGCCCGGCTGCACATCAGCGCAGCGACCAGCGGCCTTCGATCTGGGAACGCGACTGGCCGAGAAAGCTGCGCACCAGCGCGAACTCGCGCACCGTCCAGGCGAGCGTATCGCAGCGCCGTTGCGGCAACGCCTGATTGCAATACAGCAGCGTCATATGCGGGGTGTACTGCGCATCGCCGGCAATGCCCACATGCGCCAGTTGCCGACCCAGTGCACCTTGCAATTCATACAACCCGCGCACCTGTTCTTCGCCGCGCAACACGCACGGCAACTGCGAACGCCGTCCACCGAAGGTGCCAACCCGATCGAACGCCACGTCGAATGCATCCAGCGCCACGCGCTCGGCCGCCTGACTGGCGCGGCTCACCAACGACGGCGGCAAACCGCCTGCGTAATCGCCCAGATGATGCAAGGTCACATGCAGCCGCTCGCGCGCAAGCGGCTTGCCATCGACCTGACCGCTACCAAGCAACCCTTCGGCGATGATTGCCGCACGCTCGGCAGTGCGCGCATCGGCCATCACCGCAAAAAACAAACGCTCGGTGGTCTTCTCTTCCCCCAGGCCCAGCGACAACTGCGCCTCGGCCGATGACAGATACAGGAACTGCTGTTTCATGGGGTAAGTCCACGACCGCACATGCGGGCCTGCCGGAGGAAGGGCGGCGGATACTAGCAGACAGGGCGGGTGTCCGATACACACAAAAATATGGCTGGCCACGTGGAACGCGTACGGTTGCATGGAACAGAACACGTGCGCCGTATCTGCATGTGCGCCTGCATCCGCCACACAAAAAGAAACGGGCAGCTTGCGCTGCCCGTTTCCGCCTTTATCGGTTTACTCCGCGAGCTGCATCACCTGGATGCGCTGCGGTCACGCACGCAACTTATGCGGCGCTTTTCATCGCGTGCTTGCGGTTACGCATCACGTCATGACATGCACGCACTTCCGGCAGCAGGCGCAGAGCGGCGTCGCGTGCAGCGGCCGGAGTATCCTGGTCGGCGATGGTTTCATCGAACGCCTTCAACAGACGGTCTTCGGACTCTTCCAGCTCGGCCACGTAGCCATATTTGGTGTCGCCCAGCGTTGCACGGACCTTGCCGTAGAACTGCTGCATGCTGCCGACCATGGTGCCGCTGGTCTTCGGCTCGCCGCCGGCGGCTGCGACAACACTGCTCAGATTGCTGACGATGTCGGACTTGACGCCAGCGATGCGGCGAAACAACGTCGCAAGTTCTGCATCGTCGACCTTGGCTGCGGCTTCATCGTAGAAGTCCTTGCCGTCGCGGGAAATGGCGATGAGGTCGTTGAGGCTATGCTCGGTCTTGCTCTGAATGCTCATGTGTCGCTCCTTGTTGCGGTGGGCCAACGCTGCGTCGTCTAGCAGATGCGGTCGCGCCGGCTTTGGGATGAGGCAATCGATGCGTTGATTGCGCTGCAGTGGTGTTGTGTACGGCCCCATAGTGGCGTTTCGCGCATAATCTGCATGTGAGTTATGTGTGCCGCTTCCTCACGCGGTCATGCAGGCAATGAATAGCGATTCATCGATGCCAACGCAAAGTCAAAACTCACCTGGGTTGCCGGCTTGCCCACATGTTGTCGACCAGATTGGGATACGGCCGCCCGGCTTCTTCCGCACGTTGTTTCGCCGCAGCTTTTTGTGCATCGCTCAGCGGTGTAGAGGCGGATTTACGCTTGGGATTGGGGCGCTTCCACGGCGGTGGAGTGAACTCGGTCATGGCACTGTTCGGTCCGCTTGTGTTCGAGCCTGCAGTCTCGGTGCGATGCCGTGAGTTGGCTGTGGATACGCTGTGCGTTTGTGCGAGCTACCGAACGCGGCAATGCGGATCAGCTCGCCGCCAACACACGTTGCCGACGCTCCTGCCACACCGCCAGCGCGTATACCAACAAACCGCCCAGCGCGGTTGCCGCGCCCACATACCCGGTGGAGGTCCAGCCCCAGCCTGCGGTGATCGCCATGCCACCCAGCCACGGGCCCAAGGCATTGGCGGTATTGAACGCCGCGTGGTTGGATGCTGCCGCCAGGGTCTGCGCTTCGGCTGCCACATCCATCAAACGCGTCTGCAGTGCGGGGGCCAATGCGCCCATGGTGCCTACGGCCACGATGGAGACGAACACCCACAGGCCCGATTGCGCGGCCAACGGAAACGTCAGCATCACCACCACCGACCACACCAACAGCATCGGCACCGCGCGGAACTGCATGCGATCGAACAGCCAGCCGCCCAGGATGCTGCCGAGCACGCCGCCGACACCGAACGCCACCATGGCCAGGGGAATCCGCGCCGGCTCCACGCCGGTGACGGCAGTCAAGGTCGGCGCCAGATAACTGAAGACGCAGAACATGCCGGAAAAACCCACTGCACCGATCGCCAATGCCAGCCATACCTGTGGCTGATTGAACGCGCGCAGCTCGCGCAACGGCTGTTGACGTGGCTCGTCCGGCGCGGGCGGCAAGCGTGACGCCACTGCGGCAACCGTGCACAGCGCAAGCACCGACACCGCCGCGTACGCCCAACGCCAGCTCACGATCTGGCCCAGCCAGGTCGCCAGCGGGTTGCCCACCAGCAAGGCGATGCTCAGGCCCATCAACACCCGGCCCACTGCGGTGGCGCGTTGATGGGGCGGGCTGATCGATGCGGCCACCAGCGAGGCCACGCCGAAGTACGCACCATGCGGCAAACCCGCGATAAAACGGCACAGCAACATGGTGTGATAGCCCGGCGCCAACGCACTGGCCAGGTTGCCCAACGCGTAGAACACCATCAACAGCAGCAACAAGGTGCGCCGTGGCCAGCGCGCGCCAACAATCGCCAGCAACGGTGCCCCGACCACCACACCCAACGCATAGGCACTGATGATGTGGCCCACCTGCGGCTCGCTGATCTGCAACCCCCGCGCGATCTGCGTCATCAACCCCATGGTCGAGAATTCGCTGATGCCGATCGCAAAGCCGCCCATCGCCAGCGCGAACAGGATCAGCACGTAATCGCGCCGCAAGACGGGCGGCGGTGAGAGAGCGATATCGGACATGCCCGACTCCAGAATGACGGGGCGGCTTATTATTGTGCAATGCAGCATCGAGCGAAAGGACGCCGCTTGCAGCGATTCAGCGCCAGGCCCGGCGCGTCACGGTTCGGCGCCTTTTATGACGATGAAAGACGCTGTGTCCTATCGGCGTCGCTCGAATCCGCTTGGGTCCGCCACCATCGCTAGGGGGCACTCGCGATCGGCGCGGTGTCGCGCCTGGCGCGTGATCCACACCCAATTGGTTGCTGATGTCCAAATCCACTGAATCCCCGTTGTTCTCCCCGGTGCGCTTGGGCGCGCTGGATCTTGCCAACCGCGTGATCATGGCGCCGTTGACGCGCAACCGCGCCGCTGCCGGGCAGGTGCCCTCCCCGCTTGCCGCCGAGTACTACGGCCAGCGCGCCAGTGCCGGATTGATCGTGGCCGAAGGCACCCAGATCAGCCCGCTCGGTCAGGGCTATCTCGACACGCCCGGCATCCACACTAAAGAACAGGTCGAAGGCTGGCGTGCGGTCACTGATGAAGTGCATCGCCGCGGCGGCAAGATCGTGCTGCAGCTGTGGCATGTCGGCCGCGTCTCGCATACCAGCGTGCTGCCGCCGGGCGAATCGCCGGTCGCGCCCAGCGCCATCCGCGCCGAGGGCAAGACCTTCACCAAGAACGGCTTTGAAGATGTGTCCGAGCCGCGCGCACTGGCGCTGGACGAAATTCCCGCCCTGATCGAGGACTATCGCATCGCCGCGCGCAACGCCATCGATGCCGGCTTCGATGGCGTGGAAGTGCATGCGGCCAACGGCTACCTGCTCGACCAGTTTCTGCGTGACGGCTCCAACCAGCGCACCGACGCGTACGGCGGCGATATCGAAAACCGGACCCGTCTGCTGACCGAGGTGGTGCAGGCGATTGCCGACGAGATCGGCGCCGAGCGCACCGGTGTGCGCCTGTCGCCGGTCACGCCGGTGTACGGCATGCACGACTCCGATCCGCAGCCCTTGTTCGAGCGTGCGGTCGAACGTCTCAACCTGATCGGCGGGCTGGCCTTCGTGCACGTGATCGAAGGCGCAACCGGCGGTCCGCGCGACAACGTGGCCTTCGACTACGCCGCGCTGCGCGCGAAGTTCGACGGTGCCTGGATCGCCAACAACAGCTACGACAAGGCGCTGTCCGAAAAGGCCATCGACAGCGGCTATGCCGATGCGATCGCCTACGGCCGCCCCTTCATCGCCAACCCGGATCTGGTGCGTCGCCTGCGCGAAAACGCCCCGCTGGCCGACTTCGACCAGGCCACCATGTACGGCGGCGGCGCCGAAGGCTATACCGACTACCCCGCATTGCCGAACTAGGCCCGGCTGGCACACCGGCTGCGCTCAGCATCAAGCGCGCGCAGTCGATGCTTCAGATCTGCCTGTACATGCGCGCACTGCGGCTCTGAGCACATCGCCCACCGACTCCTCAGATGAGCGCAGCGCGGACCTCTGCCCGATTGCCATCGCGATTGGGCGACCGTCTTGCGTCTGCAAATCAATCGTTGACCCAGCGCGCAAGGCCGAACGCTTATGCATTGGTTGCGCCACAGCCTCGTTGAGTACCCAACCGCAGACACATCGCGCCCATCGCAACGCCGGCACCTTCGCATCGCGCGCCGACACCAGTAGCAACCACATGACGCGCACACCCTGCCCCGCTAGGATCGTGCCGACACTGCTTTCTGGAATGCCGATGCGGCCCCTGCTCACTTCCGTTCTTTTGTGCACGCTGCTGATCTGCGGGCAAGCCATTGCCGTGCCGTTCTGGGGCGCGCGCCAATCCAGCCCTGCCGAAACCGCGCCTGCACAGCTCAAACCGGGCGAATGGATCTGGGGCGGCGTCAGCAAGGGCTGGGGGCCGATGGCGGTGATCGTCAGCCTCACCGAGCAACGCGCCTATGCGTATCGCAACGGCATCCTGATCGGTGTCTCCACCATCAGCTCCGGCAAGCCCGGGCACGAGACGCCTACCGGTGTGTTCACCATCCTGCAGAAGGACAAGGACCACCGCTCCAACATCTACAACGCCGCACCGATGCCGTATCAACAACGACTGACCTGGGACGGCGTGGCCCTGCATGCCGGCGGCTTGCCCGGTTATCCGGAATCGCATGGCTGCGTGCATCTGCCATCGGAATTCGCGCGGCTGCTGTTCGACAACTCGAACATGGGCATGGTGGTGGTGGTCGCGCAGGCGGGCGTGGACGCCGACGCAGTGGTGCATCCACGCGCACTCAGCCCGATCGACCCGACCACCGGCGCGCAGCGCGCATTGCTGCCGCTGCCCAACGGCCAGGCATTTGCATGGCAACCGGAGCTGGCCCCCACCGGCCCGATCTCGATGCTGGTCAGCAGCAGCGACCAGCAACTGGTGGTGTATCGCAATGGTGTGGAAATCGGACGTGCGCAAGTCGCGCTGCACGCGCAACCGGGCGCCGCGCCGCTGGGCACGCAGGCCTTCATCGTCGGCCAGGGTTTTCTGCCCGGCGAACTGCCCGGCCTGCCAGGTCAGCGCATGCCCAACTGGATGCGCATCGGCATCCCCGGCAGCAATGCAGCGGCCGGACAGGCGCTGGACGCCGACACCATCGCGCGGCTGCAGGTTCCGCCGGCATTTCTGGCTGGATTGCTGCCGTTGCTGACGCCTGGCGTGGTGTTGGTGGCCACCGATCAACGCATTCTTCCCGAGACCACCGGCGGCAAGTTGCAGGTGCTGAATTCCGATCCGCCCGAGGCGCCTTGAGCGCAAGCTGCGCAGCGTTATCGCAGCAGCAAGGTGCAAGCTGCAAGGTGCGCGTGAGGCTGCGCGCGCACATGGTCGCTGGCGATGCCCAGCGCAGGCAGCCCGTCCGGTTTTGTCGAACGCTCGACGCGTCGCACGTTGCGATTGTCAGCGCAGCCTGCTTGGCAGATGATGCAGCCATACCTCATTGCCAAGGATGTGCGTGATGCGTGTACTCACTGCGGTTCTGCTCGGCAGCACGCTTTTCAGTTGCGCGTTATCCACTGCATCGGCCGAGCCGCTGCGCCCGGCCGCACCAAGCGCCGAGTGTCTGGATGCACGCCAGCTGGCCGAGCTGCATCAAGCCGATGCGCGCACGCTGGCCGTGGCCGAACACGGCGGACGACTGTTCCGCCTCACCCTGGCGCAGGATTGCCCGCAACTTGCCGCGCAAGCGGATGTGAGCCTGTTGGCGGCGCACGGTTGGGTCTGCAATGGTGCGCAAGCGTACGTGAGCACCGCTCAGCAACGCTGCGCGATCAGCCAGGTCGCCACGCTCAGTGCGCGCGAGTACGCCAGCGCAGCCAGGCAACGCGACCACAGCGGCGTGCCGACCCTGGAAGGCGTCAGCGTGCGCGAATCGCGTCGGCGCAATTTCGCCGGCTCATCCAGCTATTGCTTCAATCCCAGCATGCTGCGTTCGTGGTCGGAAGATGGCCAAGGTTTGGTGGTGGAAGTCTCGCCACGTCATCCCGGCACGCACCGCCACTACCGTGTGGAACTGATGGACAGCTGCCGCGAACTCAGCGGCGCGCCGCCGATCCGCTTCGTGTCCGGCATGGGCTTGAATGCCATCTGCGGCAATCCCGGCGACAAGGTCGACGTGCTCGACGAGATGGCGCTTGCCGGCGCGGCTGCCGGATCCGGCCAGCAGGGCGACCTGAGCGCCACGCGCGGTGGCCTGGCCACGCGGATGCGCCAGAGCTGCACGGTTGCAGCGGTGTATCCGCGCGATTGAAAGTGGCGCTTGGTAGGAGCGCGCTTGCGCGCGATGAAGCGTTATCGATAACGCCTCATCGCGCGCAAGCGCGCTCCTACACACGCGGTACGCGGCGTTGCCATCGCCGCAATCGCCTCACGCCTTGCGCAGAAAACAGGTCTTCAACACCAGGCCCTTGATCTTTTCCGAATTGCCTTCGATGTGCTCGGCATCGTCCTCGACCAGGCGGATATTACGGATCAGCGTGCCCTGCTTGAGCGGAATCGACGAGCCCTTGACCTTCAGATCCTTGATCACGCTGACCGTGTCGCCGGCCTGCAGCACATTGCCGTTGCTGTCGCGTACCACCGTCGCGGTCGCGGCAGAGTCGCCCGCACTCCATTCGAAGCCGCAGTCTGCGCAGATCGACAAGGCGCCGTCGACATAGGTGTTGTCCAGGCCACATTGCGGACAGGCGGGAACGGTGGACATGCGATTCCTAAGCTCAAAACGGGCGTGGATTGTAGCGCCCCGGCCGCGCGATCACGTCTCCGGCACGGCGGTGGCGCGATAGTGCGGCGCTTGTCGAATGCCTTGCAGGTCGCGCGTGTCCAATCAATCGGTCTCCCATACGCCCAGCGGCGCGCCTGAATCTGCAGAACATCGGGCTGCCGAGCCTGAGTCCACCGGACCTGGTGCGGCAAAGGCCAATGCCGCAAAGAAGACCGGCTCGCACCTGGTCGTCTACGTAGCCCTGGCCGGCAATCTGGCCATCGCAATCGCCAAGTTCATCGCCGCCGGCATTTCCGGCAGCTCGGCGATGCTCAGCGAAGGCGTGCATTCGCTGGTGGACACCATCAACGAAGTGCTGCTGCTGTACGGCCTGCGGCGCGCAGCGCAGGCGCCGACGCCCACCCATCCGTTCGGCTACGGACGCGAGCTGTATTTCTGGAGCTTCATCGTCGCGCTACTGGTGTTTGCGATGGGCGCAGGCGTGTCGCTGTACGAAGGCATCGTGCATCTGCGCAATCCCGAGCCGGCCAAAAGCCATCTGATCGCCTACATCGTGCTTGGCGTGTCGATCGTGTTCGAAGGCATTTCCTGGGTGGTGGCCTTTCGCGAGTTCCGCGCCAAGAAGGGCCGCATGGGCTATTTCCAGGCATTTCGGCAGAGCAAGGACCCCAGCACGTTCACCGTGTTGCTCGAAGACAGCGCCGCCTTGATCGGCTTGTTCATGGCCTTGCTTGGCCTTGCCGGCGCGCAGCTATTCGACATGCCCGAGCTCGACGGCATCGCCTCGATCGGCATCGCTGGCGTCCTCGCAGTCACCGCGTTCCTGCTGGCACGCGAAACCAAGGGCTTGCTGATCGGCGAGCCCGCACATGCGCACGTCACCGAATCGCTGCTGCGCATTGCCGCCAGCGACCCGGACGTGCGCGCCGCCAACGGCGTATTGACCATGCAGATGGGTCCGAATCAAGTGGTGGCTGCGTTGAGCGCCGAGTTCGAAGACAGCCGCACCACGCCGCAGATCGAAGCCTGCGTCGGGCGCATCGAGGCCGCCGCCAAACGCCAGCACCCCGAGCTCACCGCACTGTTCATCAAGCCGCAAACGCCTGAAACCTGGCATGCACGGCGTACCGAGATCGAACGCGGCGCACACCCCGACTAGCGCGCGGCGCGTGCGTTGGGGTGCACGTTGAAACATGCGAAACACCTGCTGACGTGCGATGCAAAACGTCCGCCGCGTCGCAGTTCCAGTGCAGCCAGACAGTCGACCCATGACCGTCGGCTGCAGGCATGGCCCAACCTGACACCACCACGACCAAGCTGATCCTCGCCCTAACCGCCGGATCGGCTGCGGTTGCATGATCGAAGGCGATTGCCTACGGTGGGCGTGCAGCATCTCTTCGCATCGTGAATCAGCCGATGCATTCCACTCGATCACCGTCATGGAGGTTTCCAATGGAAATCAGCCAGGGTCGCGTTGCGACCATTCACTACACTCTTTCCGACGACACCGGCCAGGTGCTGGACCGCTCCACGCCGGACACGCCGCTGAGCTATCTGCACGGCGCCGGCAATATCGTGCCGGGCCTGGAGCAGGCGCTGGATGGCAAGCGCCTGGGCGAAACGCTCACCGCCGATGTGGCGCCCGAACAGGGCTATGGTCCGCGCCATGCGCAATTGATCCAGCAGGTGCCGCGCGACGCCTTTCCCACCGATATCGAAGTGGTGCCGGGCGTGCAGTTCGAGGCCCGCACCCAGCAAGGACCGGTGCTGGTGACGGTCACCGACGTCGGCCCGGAGCATGTCACCGTCGACGGCAACCACCCGTTGGCTGGGCAGACCCTGCATTTCGCGGTCGAAGTCATCGAAGTGCGCGAGGCCACCACCGAAGAACTGAACGAAGGTCACGTCGCCAACCTTGCGGCATGAGCCATCGCGCCGTGCGCCTGCGGGTGTACGGCGCTTCGGCTGCTGCGACCTCTACGCAACCCTTTGCCCACGAGGCAAACGGCAGAAGTAGTAAAGTGCGCGGCCCGCTCATAGGCCCGCCTGCATGAAACTCGGCATCGACTTCGGTACCAGCAATTCCGCCGCTGCGGCGATCGTCGATGGCCAGGTGGTGCCGGTGCGGTTCGGGCAGGACCTGCAGTTCCGCACCACGGTGTATTTCCCCGAGACCATGCGCGACCCGGACGATTTCAGCCTCACCCCGGCGCTGGAATATGAGGTGGAACGGCTGATCGACTCGGGCCGCCGCGATGCGCTTGCCGCCGGCCGCACGCCCGCCAACGACAGCCTGCGCCGCGATGCGATCCGCATCGTGCGCCGCCAATGGATGGAAGAACAGGTACGCGAGCCGCGCAGCTCTGCCGCCCTGCTGCAGAACGCGGTCTATGGCGACGAGGCGCTGGATGCGTATTTCCTCGAAGGCGAAGGCAGCCTGGTGCAGAGCCCCAAGTCGATGCTCGGCTACAACCTGCATCCGCGCGCCCGCCAGACCATCACCGGCATCGCCACGCACGTACTGGAACACATTCGGCTCACCGCCTCGCGCCAGTTCGACATCAACATCCGCAGCGCCACGCTGGGTCGCCCGGTGCAGTTCCGCAGCTCGATCGGCGAGGCCGGCAATGCACAGGCACTGGAGATCCTGCAGACCGCCGCAATCGCGGCGGGCTTCGATACAGTGGATTTCCTCGAAGAACCCGCAGCCGCCGCCATGCACTACCACGTCAGCCACGACACCCGGCACGACACCGTGGTGGTGGACATCGGCGGCGGTACCACCGATATCGCGCATGCCAGCGTCGGCGGCAGCGACGCGCCGCAGGTGCACCGCGCCTGGGGCATCGCACGTGGCGGTACCGATATCGATCTTGCGCTGAGCCTGGCTGCCTACATGCCGCTGTTCGGCCGCGGCATCACCCGCGTGCCTACGCACCATTACGTGGAAGCGGCAATGGTGCAGGACATGACGCGCCAGCGCGAATTCCGCCTGCACAAGTACCAGGACGTGCCCGCCCCGTTCGACAAGCGTCTGCAGGCGCTGCAGGACACCGGCAACACCGCGCGCCTGTATCGCGGCGTGGAAGCCTGCAAGATCGCGCTCAGCGAGCGCGACCAGCATCAGGCGGCGCTGGACTTCATCGAGCGCGGGCTGGGCGTGGACGTGCAGGCCAGCGCACTGGTGGCGTCCGCTTCCAACTATCTGGGCGAACTGGAAGGCCTGCTCGCGCAGGTGCGTGCCGACCTGGCCGCACCGCCGGCCACGCTGTTCCTCACCGGCGGCATGTCGCGCGCAGGCTATATCCGTGACACGGTCGCGGCCGCCTTCCCGGAATCGCGCCTGGTGCAAGGCGATCCATCCTTCGGTGTGGTCCAGGGCCTGGCCTGGGCTGCCGCGCGGTAAGCGGTAGCTGGATGATCGGTTAGCTGTGCACAGCACGCGTTAACGCAATCGGGCGCAACTTCCCATATAATGCACGGTTGCTGCCGGACGCCCCGCCGTCTTGTCTGCAAGGCACGCTCGCCGTGCCGCCGCGATTGCGCACCGAACGCGATCGCACCTCTCGACATCGCTTCTGCGCGCGCCACCCTAGCCGCACGCGATGTCCTTGCACTTCCCCGCTACAGGAGGCCACATGGCACGTCCCGCGACCAAGCAGAAATCCCAGCCCAGCATCGCTCGCAGCGAAGGCAAGTCGCAGCCGCTCAGTCGTGAGCGTATCGCTGCCGACATCGCCGCGTTCCGCAAGACCGGCGGCAGGATTGAAGTGCTCACCACCAACTTCGGCCCAGCTCGCAACGATGGCGACAAGATCGCCTAAGCGTTGCCCCGAAGTGTTTGCTCAACGTGCCACCGCAAGGTGGCACGCTTGTTTCAGGAATCAGAATCCAGCCGTCAGTTGCTGTAATCGATGCGCACCGAGCCCGAGTGCGATTCCAGTTTGACGTCGCCATTGCCCGCCCCCAGCCTGGTTTTCAGGCTCTTGCCCGGACCGTACTCCGGCCGCTCCACCTGCCCGGCCACCGAGCGGATGTCGCCACTGAACACCTCCACCTGCAGCGCCGCCGAGACATTGCGCGGCACACCCAGGGTGATCGAGCCGCTGACACTCTCCGCCGCGATACTGCCGCCGGGCGCCAGCCCGGTCACCGTCAGCGCCGTCCCCCCGGACACGCTCTCGGCGCGCAGCTGCGACACCTGCCCCGCGCCAACCCGGATCTGGCCGGAAACGGACTCGACCGACAGCACCCCGCTGGCGCCCGAGGGCGCATCGATCTGCCCGCTCACCGTGCCCAGCGTCAGCCGCCCACTGGCCACCGAGCTACGCAGCGAGCCGCTGACAGTTTCCAGTTGCGCCTCCTTGGCGCGTCCACCGGCGACCACATCGCCGCTGACCGACTTGAGCTGCAACCGCGCCAGATCGACCTGATCGACATCGACCGAGGCACTCACCGCCTCCACGTCCAGTAACGCCGCACGCGGGATCCGCAACTCCAGTTGAGCGCCCTTGCTGCTGCGGCCGTTGCGCGGGTAGATCACCTCGAGCTGCAGCAAGTCCGGGCTTGCGTCGACATCCAGCCGCTGCCCCTCGCCCAGGCTGCCGGTCAGCGCCACCTCGTCCCGATCCCAGCCGCGCACGCGAATCTGCCCGGCAATGTTTTGCACCTCAACGCGCCCGCCGCGCGCCAGCGGATGGGTCTGCTTCAGCGCGGTCTGCGCCGCTGCCGGCGCGGCGCACACCGCAGCCAGCAGCAACAGGGAAAGATGGACGTAACGCATGGGCATGCTCCTCAGCTGGGGAAAGACGCCTCGCCCTGCGCGGCGAGACGGGTCAATTGCAGCCGCTTCGCATAGGTGCGCTGCAGCTGCGACAACAAAAATGCAGAGCGCGGGCTCTGCGCGATCGCGGCGTGGATGGCCTGTACGCTCTGATCGAGCTCGTCCAACGCAGGACGCAGATCAGCCGGCACCTGCTGCACGGGGAACGCAGCAATCGCCTGCCGGTACTGCCCGGCCATCGCCTGTGCCTGCGCCACCAGCACGGGCTGCACGGGCGGGCGCGCCTGCCGATCGAGCCCGGGCACGATGACCACCAACGCCAGCGCAGCGGCGAGCGCCACACCCAGTGCAGGCCAGGCCCAGGCGCGATGGCGGCGCGGCGTCAATGCGACCAGGTTGGAGTGCGCCGTCAATGCGGGCGCAATGCGCTCCCACACCTGCGCCGGTGGCTGGCGGTGTTGCGGCAATGCCCGCAAACGCGCGCACAACGCAGCGTCGTCGGTCTCGCGTGGATCGTGTGAATCATGGTGATCGTGGTTCATACGGTTTCTCCCAGCCGCGCACGCAGCAAACCGCGCGCGCGATGTAGTTGCGCCTTGGAACTGCCGACCGCCATATGCAGTTGGTCGGCAATTTCCTGATGTTTCCAGCCCTCGATGTCGTGCAGTACCAGCACCGCGCGTGCACGCGGCGGCAATGTCTCCAGCGCGCGCTCCAGATCCATCCGGGTCGATTGGCAATGCGCTGCGCCGGGAATCCCCGCGAGAATCTCGCCGTCGGCATCGTCCACCATGTGATCGCTCGCAGCCGAGCGCGCACGCAACTCCATCAAGGCGGTGTTGACCGCCAGGCGATGCAGCCAGGTGCCCAGCGCACTCTGAAAACGGAATTGCGGCAAGGCCTTCCATGCCGCGATGAAGGTTTCCTGCAACACATCGTCGGCACGCGCCGCATTGCCGCCGCACAGTCGCCAGACCACCGCATACAACCGTGGCGAGTGGCGACGATAGATGGTCTCGTAGGCAGCGCGATCTCCGCGCGCAGCAGCACGCGCCAGGCCGGCGTCGTCGCGGTCGGCGGGGCTGTCGCACTCTGAGGCATCGATGGGCATGGCGGTGTCGAGCATATCCAGTTCGATGCAGCAGACAGCGCAAAGGTTTAAACCCGGCAAACTCTTTTTGTTCGAGCGCGGCGTAAACCTTTTCGCCTGCCGGCGCATCCAATCCTTTCGATAGCGCACTCCTGCGCTGCATCGCTTGCCGGGGCGCGGTCATCGGCCGCTCCAAGCGCAGGCATTCTGATCGGAAGCCCACATGCCGCATGTTCTCGGATTGCTCCTGAGCCTGTGCTCCACCCACTGCCCGGCCCCGCTGCCGATGGATGCGCTGCAGCTCACGCTGACCCCGGCGCGCCTGGAGTTGTGCCTGCTGCGTTTACCGCTCAAGCAGGTGTCTTGCGTCGCGATGAGCACACCATGGGAATGGACGCTGGTGCGTCACCTGGAACAGCGCTGGCAGCGCTTGGTCGCGCTCTCCGCACCCAGTGCGCGTGTTGCGCGCTAGCCCAGCTGCAACTGCATGCTGTCTTCCCCGAGCGCCCCGTTACAATGGGCATCCGCCCAACCTGCACGATGTGATGTCCGCGCCCGATGCGTTGCCCACCATGATCCGTAGCCTGCTGCCGCACTGGAATCCGCAGTGGCTGGCTGTCGCAGTGCCAACGGTGCAGATCGTGTTGATCGTCGCCGTTGCCGCGCTGGTACGGCTGCTGCTGCGGCAACTGCTGCGGCGCTTGTGCACGCGCTACAGCCTGCCGGCTGAAATGATGATCGGTATCCGGCGCGTGGGCAGCTTCGTCATCTCGGTCACCGCCGTGCTGACGGTACTGAACGTGCTTGGCGTCTCCAGCGGCACCTTGTGGACCGCGTTCACCGGGTTCGCGGCGGTCGGTGCGGTGGCGTTCTTCGCGGCATGGAGCGTGCTGTCCAATATCTTCTGCACGTTTCTAATCATCACCACGCGCCCATTCCGCCTGCACGACCATATCGAATTGCTCGAAGGCGGCGACAAGCCGGGCCTGAAAGGCCGCGTGATCGACATCAACGTGATTTACACGACACTGGAAGAAACCGGCGATCACGCCGGAAGCGTGCTGCAGGTCCCCAACAGCCTGTTCTTCCAGCGCACCACCCGTCGCTGGCGCGAGACCAGCCACTTCAACGCCAGCTGAGAAGCCTGCCACGGCCTTCAACGCAGCTGACTGTCCTTGCTGCCACGACGGTTGTAGCCGCCTTGCGCCGCCTGCTCAAGGTCGTGCGCTTCCTGGCAATTCACGCACAGGTGCACGCCCGGCACTGCCTTGCGGCGCGCTTCGGGAATCGCTGCATCGCACTCTTCGCAATGCGTCAGGCTCGGGCCCTGATGCAGCTGGCTCCGCGCGCGCTTGATCGCATCCTCGACGGTTGCATCGATCTGGTCCTGCACCGCCCCATCACCCGCCCATCCGGTCGCCATGATCGCCTCGGCTTGTTGGCTCAGAAGTGGAATATGGGCATGCCCGCAGGCAAATCCAAGCCGGACGTGCACAGTGCGCTCAAATCGGGTGTTCTAGCATCGGGGTATTCGCACTCTTCGAGGAATCTGCAATGGAACAACCTGTCCACCCGTTCTCCGAATTATTCGCCCAGTTGGGTCTGCCATCGGACGAAGTCAGCATTCGCGACTTTATCGATGAGCACTCTCCATTGCCGGGCGATGTGCGTCTGGAAGAGGCGCCCTTCTGGACTCCGGCACAGGCACAGTTGCTGCGTGAAGAACGCCTCGACGATGCCGACTGGATCGTGACCATCGATCAACTCAATATTGCCTTGCACACCACCGCCGAAGACACCGGCGTCTGATCTGCGCAAGAGCGCATCGAAGGCAATGCGGTAGAACTCGCCTGCGGTCTTTACTTTTGCCGGCCGAATACTTGCTCCGGCCCATTCGATTGATCAGATTGCAGTAACAAAAAAGAGCGGCCGGTGGCCGCTCTTTTGCATTCCGGGTAACGCGGCTGGCGTGCGAAGCGCGCGCCGACGCCAGGCACGCGGACGTCAGGTCACCTTCTTGGCGATCGTCACACCCAGCACGAACAGCACGATGGCGATGATGATGCCGGCCCAGAACAGGAACTTGGCAATGCCCATCGCAGCGCCCGCCATGCCGCCAAACCCGAGCGCACCGGCGATCAGTCCGATGATGGCGAAAATAATGGCCCACTTGATCATGTTGTTGTCTCCTCATCCGGCACGGTGCCGTGTTTTTAATCGTGTGCCTGCGGCAATACACCGCAAAACATGCGCTGCACGCTACGCATCCAGGTGTGCCGCATTCGTGAATACGCCTGACACACACCGCCACATTCGCGCGCAGATTCGCCACCGGCACCTGCATCGGCGATCATGTGCACTTCGCAGCACTCGATCGGCATGGACACTCTCCGCTATCTCACCGGTTACCCGCCCGCCGTCCTGGATCAGGTGCGCGAGCTGATCGCGCAGGACAAACTCGCAACGGTGCTGGCACGGCGCTACCCGGACCGCCATGAGATCCGCACCGACCGCCATCTGTACGAGTACGTCAAAGCGATGAAGGAGCGCTACATGCGCTCATCGCCCACCTTGCACAAGGCGATGTACGACAACCATCTGCAGGTGGTGAAGCATGCGCTGGGCACGCACACCGCCATCTCGCGCGTGCACGGCAGCCGGCTCAAGGCCAGCCGCGAAATCCGCATCGCCTCGTTGTTCCGCGATGCTCCAGAGCCATTTCTGCAGATGATCGTGGCCCACGAGCTGGCGCATCTGAAGGAGGCCGATCACAACAGGGCCTTCTACCAGCTGTGCAACCACATGACGCGCGACTACCACCAACTGGAGTTCGATCTGCGCCTGTATCTGACCCAGCTGGCGCTGTCGGCGAACCGCTGATCGCACATCGCCCGGGCAGGGCTTAGGATGCCGCGATGGAACAGACGCATGCACTCGCCGCCCTGACGCAGGCTGCCAACGGGCAACAGCCCGCCGCAATGAATGCCTTGGCGCAGGCGCTGGTGCGCGCCGGGCAGACCGAGCAGGCCTTGGTCTGGTACGCGCGCAGCGCGGCCGCCGGCGATCCCACGGCACTGATCGAAGCCGGGCGCATGCGGGCCTACGGTGTCGGTTGCGATGTGGACATTGCCCAGGCGCTGGCGCACTGGCAGCAGGCCGAGCGCCAGGACTCCGCAGCGGCGCGTTATCTGCTGGCAACGCTGGCAGTCACCGACACTGCGTTGGCGCTGGCGCCGCAGGCATACGCGCAACTGCACGCAGCAGCCTCGGCCGACTACCCACTCGCACTCCGCGCACTGGCCATCCAGCATGGCCGCATCGATGACCCGCAACAGCAACGCCGCTGCGTTGCCCTGCTGGAGCGCGCCGCCGCAGGCGGCGATGCGCTGGCGGCCGCACTGCTGGCAGAGCGCCTGCTGCGTGGCGAAGGCGTCCCGCCGCAGCCTGAGGCCGCGGCGCAGCTGTTGCGGCAATTGCAACCATTGGGCATCGCCGCACTGCCCGATGTGCGGATCTCGCCACCCGATCCCGGTGGCGCCCCCGTTGGCGACGGGGACCACATCAGTTTCGCGCCCCAAAGAAACGTGACGACGCGGCGCCACGACGCGCCCATGATCGAAGAAGTCTCCGGCGTGCTGTCTGCCGACGAATGCCGCCTGCTGATGCTGCTGGCACGGCCGCATCTGCGCGCCTCGCAGGTGGTGGATCCCAACGATGCGAGCACGCACCGAGCGCCGATCCGCACCAGCCGCGGCGCCACGCTGGATCCGATCCTCGAAGACTTCGCTGCGCGTGCAGCGCAGGCGCGCGTGGCCGCCTGCGCGCAGCTGCCGTTGACCCACGCCGAGGCGCTGTCGGTGCTGTGTTACGCGCCGGGCGAGCACTACCGCGCCCATCGCGACTATCTTCCGCCCGGCACGATCGCAGCGGACCGCCCGGCCGCCGGAAATCGCCTGCGCACTGCCTGCGTCTATCTCAACGACGTCGGCGCAGGCGGCGAAACCGACTTCCCGGTCGCGGGCGTGCGTGTGCGGCCGCGTGCCGGATCGGTAGTGTGCTTCGACAACCTGCAGGCCGATGGCCGCCCCGATCCCGATTCGTTGCACGCCGGCCTGCCGGTCACCACGGGCAGCAAATGGCTGGGAACGTTGTGGTTTCGCCAGCAGCGCTATCGGCATTGGTGAACAGATTCATACACAAGCCCCTACCGACGTGGTTTAAAATGTTGCAGCGCGACGTGATCGGACAGGGTCTGCAGACGTCGCGTTTTTTGTTTCCCATTGCACGGGTCCAGACCCGGCCTCAGGGAAGGCACATCACGCAGCCCCGCGGAGCCTTCGATGCTTTTCGAAACCCTCGATACCACCGGCCACGAGCAGGTGATTTTCTGTCACAACCGCGACGCCGGCCTCAAGGCGATCATCGCGTTGCACAGCACCCGCCTCGGGCCGGCACTGGGCGGTGTGCGCATGCGTCCGTACCCCACTAGCGAAGCGGCACTCGACGACGCACTGCGGCTCAGCCGCACCATGACCTACAAGAACGCACTGGCCGGACTGAATGTCGGCGGCGGCAAGGCGGTGATCATCGGCGACCCCAAGACCGACAAGAGCGAGGCGCTGTTCCGCGCGTTCGGCCGTTTTGTCGACACCCTGGGCGGGCGCTACATCACCTCCGAGGACGTGGGCACCGACGTCAACGACATGGAAAAGATCTACCTGGAGAGCGAGTACGTCACCGGCGTGCATCAGGTGCATCGCGGCTCCGGCGACCCGGCGCCATTCACCGCCTACGGCGCGCTGCAGGCGCTGATGGCCTCGCTCAATCGCAGGCTCGGCCATGAAGAAGTCGGCAAGTCCAGCATCGCGATCCAGGGCCTGGGCCATATCGGCATGGAGCTGGTCAAGCTGCTCAAGGAACGCGGCGCAAAACTCTACGTGACCGATCTGAACCCGGCGCTGGTGGACCGCGCAGTGGCCGAATATGGCGCCGAAGCCGTGCGTGTGGACGAGATCTACGAAGTGCCGGCCGATGTGTTCGCGCCGTGCGCGCTGGAAGGCGCGATCAACGAACAGACCCTGCCACGGCTCAAGGCCAAGATCATTTGCGGCACCGCCAACAACCAGCTCGCCAGCGCCGCCATCGGGCAAGAGTTGCACAAGCGCGGCATCCTGTACGCACCCGATTACGTGGTCAATGCCGGCGGCGTGATGAATGTGTCGCTGGAGATCGACGGCTACAACCGCGAACGCGCGATGCGGCTGATCCGCAGCATCTATCACAATCTGGAAAAGGTGTTCGATCTATCCACGCAGCTGGGCGTGCCGCCGCAGCAGGCGGCCGACCAGATCGCCGAAACGCGTATCGAGGCCATCAGCAAGCTCAAATTGCCGCTGGGCCGCACCGCACCGCGTTTTTTGCACAAGTTGCGCGGCGAGTGATCCGCACGCCCAGGCAGCAGGGCCTGGGCGTGCAGGACGCCGATCAGAAATCGGCGCTGTAACGCAGGCTCAGCGCGCGATCGTCGCCACGCTCGCCCACCCGCTGGTCGTAGCCGAAACGCAGCTGGCTCCGATTGCCGAACGGCGCCGAGGCCGCGATGCCGAACAGGCCACCCGAGCGCGCCGGCTGCATGCCGCGCAACGGCGCCCACGCATCCACACCGATGAAGCTGGCATCCAGCATCAAGCCGTCGCTGCTCAATGCCTGCTGCCATTCGGCATAACCGCCCAACTGGATGCCGCGCCAGCGATACGCCGAACGCACACCGGCCAGCACCTGGGTGCGTGAGGAGGTGCTGGCATCGGCACGCAAGCCGAAGCCGTCGCCGCCGCTTTCGCGAAAACCTTCGCTACGCAGCCGCACGTAATCCAGACCCATGTACGGCGTCAGCGATGCGCGTGCACCGCCCCAGCGATAGCCGGTTTCCAGGTTGCCGCTGAGGTAACTGCCGCTGTAGTCGCTGAAGGCGCTGCTGCGCTCTTCGCCGAACTGCAGGCTGCGCTCGATCTGCCGATCGACATTGCCGAAACCCAGCTGACCCAGCGTGTACGCCGAGCCCAGCGTGGTGCCCCAGTACAGCTGCCCTTGCACCTGACGATCGCGCCCACGTGCACCATCCAGATCGCCCAGGCTGTTGGAGCGCGTTTCGCCGAAGGCAAAACCCGCGACCGCGCCGGAGGCCAGGCGCAGATCATTGCCCATCATCCAGCCGGAGGTGGCGAATCCGGACGTGGTCACCCCACCCTCGCCCGGCCCACCGAGCGCACGTTGCCAGACGCCGAGCATGCGCGGCTGCTGCGACAAGCCATCGAAATGCGTGGCCAACGCACGCCGGCCCAGATCGATGGTGTCGAAGGTCATCGCTGCGGAAGCCGCATGCGCACGACCGGACAGACTTCGCAACGAATCGGCCGCCGCCTTGGCGGTTGGCGATTGCTGCAAGGCCGCTGCGGCGCGAATGAAGCCGTTGCTGATCGCGCCGCTGCCTTGCAGTTGTTGCGCATCCACCTGCTGGAATGCTTGCTCGACACGGATTGCCGAATCCATCGATGCAGTGCCGATGACACCCAGCGTTGCTGCAACGGCAGTGACATCCATGCGCCGCAACGTCAGGTACGCGTTATTGCTGTCGTAAGTCAGATTGGCATCGAGGAAGGTCACTGCCGGCCCGCTGCTGAGCGAATCGAACGTGCCTTCTAGCGCGTCAGTGGCTTGCAGCAAGGTATAGGTGTTGTTGTCGATCACGTAATCGCGCCGACCGAGGAGCTGCAGATCGCCCGCAATCGTCGCGATCCCCGCAACGTTTAAACGATCGCCGACGTTCAAGGCCAGACGGCCGTTGCTAGCCTGGGTGTAATTGCCGGTGATAGAAAGCGTTGCGCTGTTGACCTGCAGTGTGCCGGCGTTATTCACCATTTCACCGACCCTGCCGGCACCAATCAGCCTCGCGCCATTGGCGATGCCAACGCGCGCACTCTGCAGACTGGCCGTCTGCAAGGTGCCACCGAGCACCTGCGTGTCGCCATCGAACGTATTGGCTTGGCTACTCAATACCAAGGTGCCGGTCCCGCGCTTAGTCAGGCCACCTGTGCCACTGATATCGTTGGCCCAGGTGGAACGCAAGGCGTCGACGGTGACATCTACCGTGCCCCAATCGAAACGTGCCGGCCCCAGCACTGCCTTGCCGATATTGAGCAGGCCGTGGCCAAATACCGGATCGACGCCGGGCGTGCCCAGATCGGTGGCGGTTCCTAGCAAGGTCTGGCGCACCAGATCATTGTTGAAATACGGAAATGCCTCCCACACCAGCGCGGCCGCGCCAGACACCAGCGGCGCGGCAAACGAGGTGCCGCTGCCGTAGAAGTAACGGATGTTGCTGGCGGTAGCATCGGGGTCGAGGAACATCGACGTGCCCGGCGCAGCCAAGCAATAGTTCATCGCCCCACCGCACCAATTGGAATACGACGCCAGCTGCGTTGGATTGGCGGTGTCCAACGCAGCGACGACCAACCAGCCGCGCTCTAGATCGGCGGCCGGCAGCGTTCCATTCGGGCCCAACTGACTGGGCAGCGCCGCAGTATCGGAGGGTTCCGGTCTGGATTCATTCCCCGATGCAAACACCACCAGCCCATCGTTGCCGATGATGAAAGGCCGGTATTCCTGCGCAATCTGATTGGTCACCGCCGGGTCGTTCCAATACAGCCCGCCCCACGAATTATTCATGATGCGCACGCCTGCGCTGATCAGATCGGCATGCACCGGGCCCAGTCCAAGCGGGCCATCGACCTCGTTGCCTTCGCCGCTACCGTCATCGTCCGGCGCTTCATCGCTGATGATGCGTGCGGACACCAGGCCTGCGCCGCTGGCGATGCCGCCCGGCCACTGCCCCACTGCTCGCCCGGCCGCCAGTTGCGCCACAACGGTGCCATGGCCCACCACATCGCCCGCAGCGACATTGTTGGTGCGCGGATCGACGTAGATGAAGCTGTCGCTGACCCGGCCCTGCAAGGCCGGATGATTGGTATTGATGCCGGTATCGATCACGCCGATGCGATACCCCGCACCGGTGAACCCCAGCGCCTGCGCAGCGCGTGCATTGGTCAGCGTCAAATGCGCGTCGAATGCGGGTTCCGGTGTCGTCGGCGGTGCCACCACCGGCGGTGGCGGAGGCGGCGGTGAGGTTGGCGGCGGTGGTGGCGGTGGCGAGGTCGGTGGCGGTGCAGTCGGTGTGGTCGGACGAATGCCGCCACCACCTCCACCGCCGCCACACGCGGTCAACGCCACAGCCAACGCCGAGGCCAGGACGGTCCTGGCGACGTCTATCTTCTTCATCTGAGTTGTTCTCCCCGAACCCATTCCATGGATAGGGCCCGATCCGGACCCGAACGACGTCTTTATAACGCATCGTCACGCCACTGTCGCAGCTAGCTGCGTAGCGGCTGGCGCGAACGGAGCATGAGGCAGATAATCGTTTCACTTTAAACGGTATCTCTCTATGTCCGACATCGTCATCGTTGCTGCCAAACGCACTGCCATCGGCTCGTTCCTTGGCCAATTCAATGGCGTGCCGGCGCCCAAGCTCGCTGCCGCCGCGATCGAGGGTGCGCTGGCGCAATCAGGGATCGCACCAGCCGACATTTCAGAAGTCATCGTCGGCTGCGTGCTGCCGGCCAACCTCGGCCAGGCGCCTGCACGTCAGGCCGCGATTGCGGCAGGCATTCCCACCTCCACCGGCGCCACCACCATCAACAAGGTGTGCGGCTCGGGCATGAAGGCGATCATGTTCGGACACGATCTGATCAAGGCCGGCTCGGCCAGCATCGTGGTCGCCGGCGGCATGGAGTCGATGAGCAACGCGCCGCATCTGCTGCCCAACTCGCGCACCGGCAACCGCTACGGCAACTTCCAGGCAGTCGACCACATGGCCTGGGATGGTCTGACCAATCCTTACGACGGCCAGGCGATGGGCGTGTTCGGCGAAGCCACTGCGGAGAAGTTCGATTTCAGCCGCGCCGATCAGGATGCCTTCGCGATCGCCTCGGTCGAGCGTGCGCAGGCTGCGCAGCGCAGCGGCGCGTTCGTCGATGAAATCGTTCCGGTCACCGTGGCAACACGCAAGGGCGAGGTCGTCGTGGACAGCGACGAGCAGCCCGGCAAATCCGATGTGGCCAAGATTCCGACCCTGAAGCCGGCCTTCAAGAAGGACGGCACCGTCACCGCCGCCAGTTCGTCGAGCATTTCCGACGGGGCGGCAATCACCATCCTGATGCGCGCAGACGATGCGCAACGTCGTGGCATCGCGCCGTTGGCGCGCATCGTGGGGCATGTCACCCACTCGCAGGAACCTGAGTGGTTCACCACCGCGCCGGTGGCCGCGATCCAGACCCTGGTCGGCAAGATCGGCTGGCACCTGGACCAGGTGGATCTGTTCGAAATCAACGAAGCGTTCGCGGTAGTGCCCATGGTGCCGATCAAGGAACTGGGCATCGCGCATGACAAGGTCAACGTGCACGGCGGCGCCTGCGCACTCGGCCATCCGATCGGCGCATCCGGTGCGCGCTTGGTGGTGACATTGGTGAACGCGTTGCGCACGCGCGGCGGCAAGCGCGGAATCGCGACGCTGTGCATCGGCGGCGGCGAAGCGACTGCCATCGCTATCGAATTGATTTGATTGTTTTTAACGGCGATTTTGCAAAACTGAATGCGCGCACGCTTGACACTAGTCTTGTGGCCGTCATCATGTCGGGGGCGCGCAATAGCGCGTTGCCTAATCTAACGACGAGGATTGAAACAATGACCATTAACAAGCTGCTGATCGCAATGGCTCTGGGCCTGGCCCTGACCGCTTGCTCGAAGCCGGAACAGGCTCAGGACGCTGCTGCTTCGGCTAACGAAGCCGCTGCCGACGCTCAGACCGCTGCTGACCAGGCTGCTGCCTCGGGCTCGCAGTCGGCTGACGCCGCTCAGGCTGCTGCCAACACCGCTGCTGCTTCGGCTGACACCGCTGCTGACGCTGCCCAGGCTGCTTCCGGCGCCGCGACCGACGCTGCTGCTGATCAGGCTGCCGACGCTGCCAAGACGGCTGAAAACACCGCCGAAGCTGCTAAGGACACCGCCGAAGAAGCCAAGAAGTAATCACTTCTTAGCTCCAAGCGAGTTCGGAGAAAGCCGCTGGGTTCCAGCGGCTTTTTCTTTGCCTGCGATTTGTTCGGCGGATGGCACAGCGGCCGCATGCCCGCCCGGCGGCTGAATGGCCAGTGCGGCATTGACGCGCACTGCATTGGCTCTTGCATAAGCTCCGCCTTCCAACACCGGAACAGGAACAGGACCCACCCATGAAGACGATCCGCATGCTGTCGTTGAGCGCCATTGCCGCCCTTACGCTCGCCGCCTGCCAAGGCCCTGATGCAGAGCAGGCGCGCCGCGATGCCGCATCCGCCGCCAAGCACGCTGCTGCTGCCACCGAGCAGGCCGCCGATCGCGCTGCCGTGCAGGCCAAGGCTGCCACTGCCGACGCACGCGTGGCCGCTCGCGAACTGGCGGCCGATGCCAGCCGCGCAACCGCCAATGCCGCCGACGCCACCGCAGACAAGACCCGCGAGATGGCCAACAAGGCCGAGCAGAACGCCGACAAGCACGACGCAGAGCATCCGGGACACTAAGAGCGACCGTCACAACGACTGCGCTCACCGCTAGGCGGGCACGGTCGGTGCTCGGAAAGCGCCATGTATCACGTACACGCCGGCTCTTCTGCGCCGTTCGTACCACCAAGGACCGCTCGCCGCGCTTGTCAGCCACTCCGGAATACCGCGTGACCCCGTTGGCACTTTGCGCACGCGCCGGCTTTATCGAGCCGGCGCGTGCGTTTGTCGGCGGCAGAAAGCGCATGTTGTCGAGCACGGCAGGCTAGCATCGGCGCATGCCCTCTTCTTTTACCTCGCGCCGCAGCAATCAGCTTGCACTGGCTTTTTCTGCACTGATTTTCATCGCCATCGGCATCGGCATCTTCGTCGGTGCGCGCCGCTCGCTGGCCGATGCCGCGTGGGTGGCACATACGCATGAAGTCATCGGCCGGATCGACGAGATCCAGGCGCGCATGCTGGATGCCGAATCGGCGCAGCGCGGCTTTTTGCTCACCGGTAACGATGGATATTTGCTCGACTATCAGACCAGCGTCGAACGCCTGCCGATTCTGCTCGGCAACCTGCGAAGGCTGATTACCGACAACACCACCCAGGAACAGCATCTGGACCGCTTGCAGCAGTTGGTGGAGACGCGCCTGCAGCAGATCCAGCATACGCTCGACCTCTATACGCAAAGTGGCCTGGAACCGGCGCGCGCAAGCATTCGACAGAACGCTTTCCGCACCACCAGCGCGATCCGCGAGCAGTCGCTGAGCATGGTGCAGCGCGAACAGGAACTGTTGGTGCAGCGCGCCGACAGCAGCCGTCAAAGTGCGACCTTGCTGCTGGTGCTGGCGCTGGCCGGCATTCCATTCGGGCTGGTCGTCGTCGGCACCGTCTACGGGTTGTTGATGCGCGAACTGAGCAATCGCGCACAGGCCGAGCGGCTGGCAGCGCAGGCCAATCGCGAGCTGGGCGAGAGTGTCGACGCGTTGCAACGCAGTACCGCCGATCTCAATCTGCTCAGCCGTTATACCGGCCTGCTGCAGAGTTGCATCAGCGCCGAAGAGGCGTTGGTGGTGACCAGCCGCACACTGGCCAGCCTGCTGCCCGGCGTGGCCGGGAGCGTGTATCTGCTGCGCGCGTCGCAGGATCGCGCCGAAGCGATCAGCCACTGGGGCGAGCCGCTGCTGCAAAGCGCGCCGCATCTGCTGCCGGAAGAGTGCTGGGCGCTGCGCCGTGGTCAGCCGCACATCATCGAAGACCTGCACCGGGATGCGCTGTGTGCGCATATCGCCGTGCCCGACACCACCGCGCCGATCACTACCGCCTGCCTGCCGATGTCGGCGCAAGGCACCCAGCTCGGCTTTCTGTTTCTGTCCTCGCCCGGCCCTGGCCCGATGCCGCGCCTGGAAATTGCCGAGGCTGCCGCCGAGCAGTTGTCGTTGGCGCTGAGCAACCTGCGTCTGCGCGAATCGCTGCGGCGGCAATCCATTCGCGATGCGCTGACCGGGCTGTACAACCGCCGCTATCTGGAAGAATCGCTCAGCCACGAGCTGGCGCGCTGTGCACGCCGCGACCTGCCGCTGTCTGTGCTGATGCTGGATGTGGACCACTTCAAACAGTTCAACGACAGCCAGGGCCATGCCGGCGGCGATCTGCTGCTGGCAGCGGTGGGCGAGCTGCTGCTGACCCGCCTGCGCGCCGAAGATGTGGCCTGCCGCTACGGCGGCGAAGAATTCACCGTGATCCTGCCCGAGACCGATGGCGTCGAAGCCATGCGCGTGGCCGAGCAGATCCGTGGCTTTATCGCCGCATTGGCGGTCAGCGATGGGCAGCGCTCGTTGCCGCGCGTGACCGCCTCGATCGGCGTGGCCAGCTTCCCGGTCGATGGCGAATTGGGATCGAGCCTGATCCAGAAAGCCGATGCGGCGCTGTATATCGCCAAACACCGCGGACGTAACCGGGTCGAGCAGCACGGCGCCACGGCCCCACTGGATTGAGCACGCACGCCGTCGATGTTGGATTGCGCAATTCGTCACACAAAAGATCCATCGACGCGGCGATAGTCGGCCTTGACCCCCAAGCGAGGCAATCCGATGTCGATGTGGCGCGATCAAGGTCCCAACAAGAAAGACGGCGTTCCGGCCGCACCCGAAGTCCCCCCCGCCGCCGATGGGCGGTTGTTCACCGCCGAGGCCAGCCCCGCTCCGCCGGTGCCTGCCCCGCCCAGTGTTGCGCCGGTGACGCCGGCAGCGAGCACCGCGGCCCCGCAGCGCCAAAGTGATGCAAAAGAATCCCTGATCGCCGCCGACATCAGCATCGAAGGCAAGATCGAAGGCGCCGGTCACGTGCGTCTGGCCGGCCGCTTCAAGGGCGACGTCAACGTCAAGGGCGATCTCACCATCGAACGCGGCGCCAAGCTCAACGGCGGCGTGCGCGCCAACAAGGTGATCATCGCCGGCGAACTGGAGGGCAATATCGAATCGGCCGCGCAAGTGGAATTGCAGACCTCCGGCGTGCTGGTCGGCGACGTCAAGGCCGGTAGCCTCACCGTGGCGTCGGGCGCCCGCATGCGCGGCCAGGCCGATTTCGGCTGGGGCGAAGACACCGGCAAGCCGGTTGGCACGAACAAGGCAATCGTGAGCGGAGACAGCGACGCCACATGAGTGCACCCCGCCCGGGCACGCCCGGTGCCACGCGCAGTTGCCCGCATTGCAAGGCGACGATTCTGGAAAGCGCCAGCGTCTGCCCTGCATGCAAGCATCACCTGCGCTTCGACTCGGCAGCGGTGCAACATGCGCAGCCCGCCCCGATCGTGCCGCTCAAGGTCGAAGGCACCATCCGTCATCCTGCCGATGGCGATCCATGGGAATACACCGTGGTGGTATCGGTGCGTAACGGCAAGGGCGAAGAGATTCGCCGCCAGGTGGTGGATGTCGGCGCAATGCAGGGCGGCGAAGAGCGTGGATTTACGCTGGCCGTGGAAGCGACTGCGGTGCGCTCACCCGGGCGGCGTACCCGGCATTAGCGCTTAGGGCGGCAAGCGCCAGACGAACGACGTGCATGAGATCAGACGTGCCGGGGATCAGGATCGGAGCGGGATCAACGCGGACGATGCCGATCACTCCTCCGCGTCCACCCGAACCTCGCCGTGCAAGCACGTGTCGAGGCGCTACGCCGATGCATGCCATTCCCATTCTCAGGATCTGCACACCGGCTTGGCCAGAGTTGGCGCATGCGCAACGGCAACGACAAACCTGGCGATCTGGTGGTGCTTGGGCCCGAGGGTCTGTATTGCGCGCAGGGCGACTTCCATATCGATCCCTGGCGGCCGGTGCCGCGTGCGGTGATCACCCACGGGCATGGCGACCACGCGCGCAGCGGCATGGGCGAATACCACTGCACGCATGAGAGCCTGCCGATCCTGCAGTGGCGCCTCGGCGAGCAGGTCTATCACACGCATGCCGATGGTGAAGCGTTTCGCCTGGGACGCGCGCAGGTGTCGCTGCATCCGGCTGGCCACGTGCTCGGCTCGGCGCAGGTGCGCATCGAAGTCGATGGCGAGGTCTGGGTCGCCTCGGGCGATTACAAACGCCAGCACGACCCCACCTGCAAGCCGTTCGAAGTGGTGCCGTGCGACACCTTCATCACCGAAGCGACCTTCGGGCTGCCGGTGTATCGCTGGCCGGACACCTCCGATGTCGCGGCCGATATCGTCGCCTGGCGCCACGAATGCGCCGAGCGCGGCGAAGCGGCCATCCTCTATTGCTATGCATTGGGCAAGGCGCAACGGGTGTTGGCGGAGCTGCGCGCCTGGGACACGCAACCGGCGTTGTTGCATGGCGCGATCGCGGTGGGCGTGGAGGTGTATCGCCAGGCCGGCATCGCGATGCTGGACACCCAACCGGTCAGCGAACATGCGCGCGGCGCCGACTATGCCGGGCAATTGGTATTGGCGCCGCCCTCGGCGGCCGGCAGCGCCTGGATCCGTCGCTTCCGGCATGCACAACAGGGCTTTGCATCGGGCTGGATGCGCATTCGCGGCAATCGCCGTCGACGCAATTACGACCGCGGTTTTGTGGTGTCCGATCATGCCGATTGGCCGGACCTGTTGCGCACGATCGAAGAGACCGGCGCGCGGCGCGTGATCGCCACCCACGGCAACACCGATGCCTTGATCCAGCATCTGCTGGAACGCGGCGTGGCAGCCGAAGCCTTCCGCACCGATTTCGGAGCCGAGGAATGAACCCGCTGCCCGTATGCCGTTATGTTCGCGCACGTCCTCGCATTCGCCTGAGCGGTGCGCTTGCGTTTCGTCGGCACGCCCTGGCGTTTCGCATTCATCGCGCTACGCCTGCCGCCATTGTGGGACCACCGCAGCCGCAGCGTCGCACGCGCAGCTTGAGTGCGTTTACGCAACGCGCAATGAAACTGCGTGCCGCAGACAAATGCGCAACGACGCAGGCGCTGCCGTGAAGCGATTTGCCGCGTTGTACCGCACCCTGGATCGCAGTACCGGCACGCTCGACAAGCGTGCCGCGTTGGTGCGTTATTTTGGCAGCGCGCCGCCGCTTGATGCGGCGTGGGCGTTGTATTTACTGGCCGGCGGCAAGGTGGCCAGCACACGCATGCGCATCGCCAGCAGCGGCGAGTTGCGCGAATGGATCACCGAAACCGCCGGTATTGCCGATTGGTTGGTTGCAGATAGCTACGACCACGTCGGCGATCTGGCCGAAACGCTGGCCTTGCTGTTGGATGATCCGGACTCCGAAGCGGCGGATCTACCGCTTGCAGAATGGATCGAACAACGGCTGCTGCCGATCGCCAATCAAGACGTGGATGTGCGCAAGGCCTGCATCGTGCAGGCGTGGCGCAGCCTGGCCTTCGACGAGCGCCTGGTGTTCAACAAGCTGCTGACCGGCGCGCTGCGCGTCGGTGTGTCGCAACGACTGGTGCAACAGGCGTTGGCCGAGATGTCCGGGATAGAAATTGCACGTATTGCGCAGCGCATGCTCGGCAGCTGGCGGCCGCATCCGACCTATCTGGCCAACCTGCTGACCGCCGAAGAATTGCCCGGCGATCGGCAGCAGCCCTACCCGTTCTTTCTCGCCTCGCCACTGGAAGCCGAGGTCGACACGCTGGGCGCGGTCGATGCCTGGCTGCTGGAATGGAAGTGGGACGGCATTCGGCTGCAGCTGATTCGACGCGCTGGCGAAGCGGCGTTGTGGTCGCGCGGCGAAGAACGTCTGGATGGTCGTTTTCCGGAAATCGAACAGGCCGCGATGCAGTTGCCAGAGGGCACCGTCATCGATGGCGAGCTGTTGGCCTGGCAAGCGGAGCAGCCGTTGCCGATGCCGTTCACCGCTTTGCAGACGCGCATCCAGCGGCTCAAGCCCGGGCCAAAGACGTTGGCAGCAGCGCCAGCACGTGTGGTCGCCTACGATCTGCTTGAGCTGGATGGCGAGGATTTACGCGAACGTCCATTACAGGAGCGTCGCGCACTGCTGGAAGGCGTGCTGGCCACGCTCGCCGATCCACGCATCGTCGCCTCGCCATTGGTGCAGGTGAGCGATTGGCAGGCCGCCGCGCAGGTGCGCCTGGATGCACGCGAGCGCGGCGTGGAAGGGCTGATGCTCAAGCGCGCCAATTCGATGTATCAATCCGGTCGCCGACGCGGCGACTGGTGGAAGTGGAAGATCGACCCGCTCACCATCGATGCGGTACTGCTGTATGCGCAAGCCGGTCATGGCCGGCGCAGCACGCTGTACACCGACTACACCTTCGGGCTGTGGCACGAGGGCCAGCTGGTGCCGATCGCCAAGGCGTATTCGGGTTTGGACGACAAGGAAATTCTGCAACTGGATCGCTGGATCCGCGCCAACACCACCGAGCGCTTCGGCCCGGTGCGCGCGGTCACCGCGCATCATGTGTTCGAGCTGGGGTTCGAAGCGGTCAATCGCAGCGCGCGGCACAAGTCCGGCATTGCGGTGCGTTTTCCGCGGATTTTGCGCTGGCGCCAGGACAAACCGATGGCCGAGGCAGATCACCTGAGCAGCCTGCAGGCGCTGGCACGGTGAGCGACGCGCAGCAGACACGCGGCACGCCGTTGCAGCAATGGCGTGCCTGGTTCGCGCATCGCGGCTGGGCGCCGTTACCGTTTCAACGCGATGTGTGGAAGCGCTATCTCGATGGCGAATCCGGCTTGCTGCATACGCCAACCGGCAGCGGCAAGACGCTGGCGGCCTTCGGCGGGCCGCTGCTGGAAGCGTTGGCTGCACGCGGGCGCCGCACGCCGATCAAATCTGTCACGACGACTGCGCCCCGTCAGCAGCAACGCACACTGCAAGTACTGTGGATCACCCCGTTGCGCGCACTCGCCGCAGATACCGCACGCGCTCTACGCGAGCCGGTGGAGGCGTTGGGGCTGAATTGGCAGGTGGGCTTGCGTACCGGCGATGCCAGCGCGCGCGACAAGCGGCTGGCGCGCAGCGGCAAGCTCGATGTACTGGTCACCACGCCGGAATCGTTGGCGTTGTTGCTGTCGTACCCGGATACCGCGCCGCAGTTGTCGGCGCTACGCTGCGTGATCGTCGACGAATGGCATGAGCTGCTAGGCAACAAGCGCGGCGTGCTGCTGCAACTGTGCTTGGCGCGTTTGCGCGGCTGGGCACCCGCACTGCGCCTCTGGGGCCTGTCGGCGACGCTGGGCAACTTATCCCAAGCACGCGATGTGCTGTTGCCGCATCGCCAGGATGCTGCGCTGGTCTCGGGCGTCAAACCACGCGCGATGACGTTGGAGACGCTGTTGCCCGAGAGTGGCGAACGCTTTCCCTGGGCCGGGCATCTCGGCCTGGCGCAGCTGGCGCGCGTGCTGCAGAAGATCATGCAGCAGCGCACCAGCCTGGTGTTTACCAACACGCGCGCGCAAGCCGAGTTGTGGCATCAGGCCTTGAGCGCGGTGTGGCCGGACGATCCGGCCACGCTCGCGTTGCATCACGGCTCGCTGGACCCGTCCTTACGCGCAGCGGCCGAACTCGGCCTGCGCGACGGCAGCCTGCGCTGCGTGGTGGCAACCTCCAGCCTGGATCTGGGCGTGGATTTTCCGGCGGTGGATCAGGTGCTGCAGGTCGGCAGCCCGAAAGGCATTGCACGCTTGCTGCAGCGTGCGGGCCGCGCGCGTCATCGCCCGGGCGAATCCGGACACGTGGTATGCGTGCCCTCGCATGCGCTGGAACTGGTGGAATACGCCGCTGCGCGCCGCGCGATCATGCATGGCCATATCGAAGCGCGCCCACCGCCACGCCTGTCGCTGGATGTATTGGCGCAGCACTGCGTCACGCTCGCACTCGGCGGCGGTTTCCACGCCGATGCAGTGTTTGAAGAAGTGCGCGGCACCGATGCATTTGCGGCGCTGGATAAAGCCACCTGGCAAGCGGTGCTCGACTTCATCGTGCAAGGCGGCAGCGCGCTGGCGCATTACCCGGATTTCCATAAAGTCGTGAGCGACGAAGAGGGCGTGTATCGCGTCATCGATCGGCGCGTCGCGCTACGGCATCGCTTGTCCATCGGCACCATCACCAGCGATGGCAGCGTGCGCGTGCAGTTCCTGCGCGGCGGCCGCCTGGGTGCAGTGGAAGAACAATTCGTCGGCCGTCTGCGCCGTGGCGATCGTTTTCAATTCGCCGGCCGTTTGCTGGAGCTGGTGCGGCTGGAAGACATGACCGCTTATGTGCGCGTGGCCAAGGGCGGCAGTGGCGTGGTGCCGAAATGGATGGGCGGGCGCATGCCGTTGTCGTCGGCCTTGGGGCGCGAGGTCGAGGCGGTGTTTTCCGATCCCGGCGATGCGCCGGAAATGCAGGCGCTTGCGCCGCTACTGCGCCTGCAGTCATCGCTGTCCTCGTTGCCCGGCCCGGACCATCTGCTGGTGGAAAGCATCAAGGCGCGCGATGGACGGCATGTCTTCGTGTATCCGTTCGCCGGGCGTCAGGTCAATGAAGGGCTGGCTGCATTGCTTGCCGCACGCTGGGGTCGGCGGCAGCGCAACACCTTCAGTTTTGCCGCCAACGATTATGGCTTTGTGCTGTCGCCCGCGCAGGATGTTGAACTCGATGCGAACGTGCTGCAGAGCTTGCTGTCGCCAGCCGGGTTGCTCGACGATCTGCGCGACAGCCTCAATCTGGGCGAGTTGGCACGCCGGCAATTCCGCGAGATCGCACGCGTTGCCGGGTTGCTGTCGCCATCGCTGCCCGGCCGCGCGCCACGTAGCCTGCGCCAGGTGCAGGCGTCCAGCGGTTTGCTCTACGACGTCTTGCAGCGCTTTGATCCCGACCATCTACTGCTCGCTCAGGCCGAACGCGAAGTGTTCGAAGGCCAGCTCGAACTGGCGCGGCTTGCGCATGCACTGGAAGATTGCGCCCGCCGCGAACTACGTTTGTGCAAACCGCGCAGTCTGACTCCCTTGTCATTCCCGCTATGGGCCGAACGCGTGCGCGGCCAACTGAGTACCGAAGACTGGAAGGCCCGCGTGCTGCGCGCTGCCGAACAACTGGAGCGTAAACATGGGCGATAGCGTGCAACTGCAGCTGGCCGGGGAAACAATGGAATTGCTCGGCGAGCGTGCGCTGTACCGGCCGGCGCAACGCGCCTTGTTGATCGCCGACCTGCATCTGGGCAAGGCCGATGTGTTCCGCCGCGCCGGCATCGGGATGCCGGCCGGCGGCACTGCGCACGATCTGGATCGGCTGGATGCGTTGCTGGAACAACGCGCCGTGGAGGCGTTGTGGATCCTCGGCGATCTGCTGCACGGGCCTGCCCCGCGCGCGGCCTGGCATCGCCGCTGGAGCGCATGGCGCGAGCGTCATTGCGCGTTGCGCGTGATCGCCATCCGCGGCAACCACGACCGCGCCCTGGCCGGTGCGGATCTGCATATCGAAGCGGCCGGCGAGCAGGTCGAAGACGGCCCGTTCGTGCTGCGCCACGATCCCTTGCCGCATCCGACCGGGCACGTGCTGTGCGGGCATCTGCATCCGCTGGCCGCACTGCCCGGCATGTCGCGCCGCTGGCCGGCGTTCTGGTTGCGCGAGCGCGTCACCATCCTGCCGGCGTTCTCGCATTTTACCGCCGGCATCGTGCCAACGCTGATCGAAGGCGAGCGCCTGGTCGCCTGTGTGGAAGGCGATGCGGTGGCGTTGCCGGTACGCTAGCGACACAACAGTGCGGCTGCGATCACACCAGCACGCATCAGATAGATCACGCGTGTGGCCCGCAACAACCCACACGCGCTACATCACGGTTTTAACGCCATCGTCCTCAGCACGTGTTTGCAGCTGCGGTTGCGGCACTGGTTGCGACAACGCCTCCACAAACTCCGGCGCCAACGCCAGCTTGCCGAACCAACCCTGCTGGGTACCGCTGAGCACGCGCAGCATATGTCCGCGCCCGCCAGGCACGCGGCCCATCGGGCGCATCAGCAGGTCGCGTCCGTGCGCCCATAGGTCGCGCTCGGACTGGAACAGCGGCGTCAACCAACGGCTCCAGCGGTGGTAGATCGCCACATGCGCCTGGCGTTCGCGCTGATAGTGCTGCAAGGCCGCATCCAGATCGGTGCCAACCCGCAACGCATCGCGCATCGCCAACGCGTCCAGCAGCGCCATGTTGACGCCCTGTCCCAGCTGCGGGCTCATCGCATGCGCCGCATCGCCGGCCAGCACGAAACGGCCGCGATGCCAGCGCGTCACCACCGCGTCGCGGTAACTGGCACGCGCCAGTGTGCCATGCACTTGCACGGTTTCCAGGCAGGCGTGTGCATCCGGCCACATCTGCGCCACTTCATCGCGCCATGCCGTGATGCCACGCTGCTCCCACGCAGCAAAATCGCTGCACGGCAGGCTCCAGAAAAAACTCAGTCGCGGCGTGTCGTCGCCGGGCCGCGTGCCCACCGGCAGCAGACCGATCATCTTGCGTGCGCCGATATACCGCTGTCGCAGCTCATCGACGAACGGCCAATCATCGCGTGGCAACAAGCACCACAGCGCGCCCCACGGATAGACCCGATCCAGCCGCGTGCCCTGCGCCTGCGCGCGTAGCGTGGAGGCCGAGCCATCGGCGGCGACGATCAGATCGTACGGACCATGCCAGTGCCCGCGCTGATCCTGCACACGCACGCCGTCGTGATCGATCGCGGTGATCTGCGTATCCACATGCAGTTGCGCCTGCTCCGGCCAGGCGTCACGCAACAGCGCGAACAAGGCGCCGCGCTGCATGCCCAAGCCCATCAGCCGCGGATCCAGATCGCGATACTGCATGTCCATCACCGCGCGTCCGCATGGCGTTTCACCATACAGCCGCCGCACCGGCGCGCCATGCGCAAGCGCCTGCGGCAGCAATCCCATCTTCCACAACACCTGCAGGCCGCTGGGCTGCAGCAGAAATCCTGCGCCCACCGGCCCGGGCGCGGCGGCGCGCTCGAACACATCCAGTCGATGCCCATCGGCGCCCAGCAGCACGGCCAGTGCCTGCCCCGCCGTGCCATAGCCCACTACCGCAATCCGTAATGCTCGTTGCATCGTCCCTGCTCTTTCTGCTCTTCACCGATCCCGCATCGACCGGTGCAAAAAAAAAACCGCCGTGGCGGGGTTCTTCAACCGCACAGTCGAGTCAGGTTACTCGACCGGCGTGATGTTCGAAGCCTGGGCACCCTTGGGGCCCTGGGTCACGTCATAACTGACGCGCTGGCCTTCCTGCAGGCTGCGAAAGCCCTTGGAGTTGATCGCGGAGAAGTGCGCGAAGACATCGGCGCTGCCGTCCTCCGGTGAGATGAAGCCAAATCCCTTGGCGTCGTTGAACCACTTGACGGTACCGTTCGGCATGGTGATGCGAGACCTTTGCAATAATTAATGGGTGGTGTACGGCGATGCGTACGCGCCGAGTATGCAAAGCTTATGCCCCGATGACAATCACCCGCGTGCAAGTTCGCCAATCAGCTCCGGCAATCCGGAAGAGGCCGCATCGACGTTGCTCAGCACCTCGGCCATGGTGATTTCCTGCGCGTCGCCGCAACCGGCCGCCCAGTTCGCAACGATCGCCAAACACGCATATTCCAGGCCTTTTTCGCGTGCAAGCCCCGCTTCGGGCATGCCGGTCATGCCGACCAGATCGCAGCCGTCGCGACGCATGCGGGCGATCTCTGCAATCGTTTCCAGCCGTGGTCCCTGTGTGGTTCCATAACATCCATCGGCAACCAGCGTGACACCCGTCACCTTGGCCGCGGCAATGACCTTGCTGCGAAACATCGGCGAATACGGATGACCGAAATCCACGTGCTGCACCTCGCTTCCCGGCTCTTCGCAGAAGGTGGACACGCGGCCCCAGGTGTAATCGATCAACTGATCCGGGCACGCCAGCACGCGCGGGCCGAACCGCTCGGTGATGCCGCCCACGGTGTTGAGTGCCAGCACGCGCGAAGCGCCGATTTGCTGCAGCGCAGCGATGTTTGCGCGGTAATTCACCTTGTGCGGCGGCAGCGAATGGCCCTCGCCATGCCGCGCCAGAAACGCCACGCGGTGACCCAGCAACATGCCGACGCGAATCGGCCCGGAGGGTGCGCCGTACGGTGTTTCGATCTGGTGCGTCTGCACCTCGTCCAGCTGCGCGAGCTTGTAGACACCAGTGCCGCCGATGACGGCCAATGCGATGGAATTGGGGGACACAACCGACCTCTGCTACGAAGACATGACGGTGCGCGCACGCGGGCGCGCCGGGCTGCCCGCAGCGATGCGGGCACACTGCGGGAATTACTGCTTCATCGCATAGATGGCGGGAATGCCGCGCAGCTGCTCGTTGACGTCCATGCCGAAGCCGAACACGTAGCGGTCGGCCACTTCCACGCCCACATAATCGGCAGCGACGCCGGGCACGCAGCGGTCATGACGCTTGACGGTCAACACCGCCACACGCACGTCGGTAGCGCCCTGCTCCAGGCACCACTGGCGCACGCCCTGCAGCGTGTAACCCTCATCGAGAATATCGTCGACCAGAATCACCCGGCGGCCGAACAGCGCCGTGGCCGGGCGGTGCTTCCAGACCAGCTCGCCGCCGGTGAGTTCGCCGCGATAGCGGGTGGCATGCAGGTAATCGAACTGCAGGTCCTGGCCGCGTGCGCCCAGCTCCAGCGCCAGCTGGCCGGAGAACGGCAACGCGCCATGCATGATGGTCAGGTATACCGGCACTTCGCCGGCATAGTCGCGCGCGATCGCATCGGCAATGGTGCCGACGGCGGCGTCGATGGCGGGGCGGTCGACCAGCAGATCGGCTTGGGCCAGGGCCTGGGAAATGGTGAGCGTGGACATCAGGCAAGTGTTCCGAAAGGGGCGGAAGGAGAAGTGGTGAATGAGGCGTCGGAGCCGGCGAGCAGGCCATCCCAGCCCAGTGCGCCGCGGCCGATCAGGCCGATCAATGCTGCGGTGTTGAGGCTGCGGCCTTGCACGGCCTGCAGCGATTCATCGACCAGTTCCGGGTGGCAGACCAGCACCACGTCGCAGCCGGCATCCAGATGCGCATGCACCCGGCCCGCCACGCCGCCAGCGCTGAACGAGGCGGCCATGCCGATGTCGTCGGAGAACACCACGCCGCGGAAGCCCAGTTGCCCGCGTAGGATCTGCTCGATCCAGCGCTGCGAATAGCCGGCCGGTTCCGGGGCGACCTGCGGGTAGACCACGTGCGCCATCATCACCGCGTCGGCACCGGCCTCGATCCCGGCCACGAACGGCACCAGGTCTTCGGCCTGCAGGACCTCCAGCGGTCGCGGGTCGCTGGCATGGTCGACATGGGTGTCTTCCAGCACCGTGCCGTGGCCGGGGAAATGCTTGAGCGTGGCCGCCATGCCGGCGCCGTGCAGCGCTTGCACATAGGCACGAGTGAAGCTGGCCACGATCTGCGGGTCGTCGCTGAAGGCGCGATCGCCGATGGCGCGGTTGCCACGACCCAGATCCACCACCGGCGCAAAGCTCAGGTCCACGCCGCTGGCGCGTACTTCGCTGGCCATCAGCTGCGCATGCGCGCGCGCGGCGGCAAGGGCGGCCTCGGGGTCCTGCGCATACTGCGCGCCGAAGCTCTGCAGCGGCGCAAGGGCGCTGTAACCCTCGCGAAACCGCTGCACGCGCCCGCCTTCCTGGTCGACGCAGATCAGCACCGGGCGCGGTGCCGCAGCGCGGATGGAGGCGGACAGCTCGGCCACTTGCGTGCGCGAGGCGAAGTTGCGCGTGAACAGCACAACGCCGGCGACCGCGTCGTGCTGCAGCCAGTCGCGCTCCTGTGCACTGAGTTCGGTACCGGCAACGCCGATCAGAAGCATGTTGGGGGACTCCCGGGCCAGGCGCCACGTTGGCGCAGCGCGGCATTGTCGCAGATGCGCGTTGCAGCGTCAGATCGCGCATTCAGGCAGGTGCCGGACCGGTACGTCCACGCGCCTGGTTACCCAGGCGATGTTCTGCACTCACCGACGTCGGCTTGCTGGTTTCGCCCAAGGCGCGCAGCCGCCCTGCCCCTGCGGACTGAGCCGTGTCCAGGCCGCTCCGGACGTCATTAAAGCCGCCCTGATCCAGCGCACGTCACAGCACGTCAGAGCACCTCAAGATTCGCCCGCCAATACGCTGCCTGCGCCTGCACCTGGGCCAGCACCTCCGGCGCCATGTCGTCGAGCTGCCGGTACGGCATCGCCAGCCGCTCGTTGGCGTGCAGCAGCGTGCGCTGCCGCGCCAGGAAATCCCAGTACAGCGCGTTGTACGGGCAGGCCTGCGCACCAATCCGCGCCTTGCGCTGGTACTTGCAGCCGCCGCAGTAATCGCTCATGCGGTCGATATAGGCCGCGCCGCTGATATACGGCTTGCTGCCGAGCAGGCCGCCGTCGGCAAACTGGCTCATGCCGACCGTATTGGGCAACTCCACCCACTCGAAGGCGTCGATGTAGACGCCCAGGTACCAGCGATGCAGCGCCTGCGGCTCCAGCCCTGCCAGCAGCGCGAAATTGCCGATCACCATCAGCCGCTGGATATGGTGCGCATGCGCGTTGGCCAGCGAATTGCCGATGGCATCGGCCAGGCAGCGCATGCCGATCTGCCCGTCCCAGAACCAGTGCGGTAGTGGCGCATGCTGCGCCAGCTGATTGGACTGGGCATAGCCCGGCATCTGCGACCAGTACACCCCGCGCACGTATTCGCGCCAACCCAGGATTTGGCGGATGAAACCTTCCACCGATGCCAGCGGCGCATGTCCTTCATGCAAGGCCGCCTCCGCGCGCGCGATCACCTCGCGCGGATGCAGCAGCTTGACGTTGAGCGCGAACGACAGCAGCGAATGGAACAAGCGCGGGCTGCGCGTGCTCATCGCATCTTCGTAGCGGCCGAAGTCCGGCAACGCATGCGCAATGAACGCATCCAGATGTTGCAGCGCTTCGTCACGATCCAGCGGCCACGGCAGCGCGTCGGCATTCGGCGCACCGAAGCTGCGCACGCCAGCCGCTTCGATGCAGCTCCACAACGCGCGATGATCGTGCGCTACGCGCCAGTCCTGCGGCGCCGGCGGGTCGCCCGGCCACGGCGCGCGGTTGTCGTGATCGAAATTCCAGCGCCCACCTTCCGGCTCGCCGGCTGCATCGAGCAGGATCCGATGGCGACGGCGCATCTTTCGATAGAACACTTCCATGCACCATTGGCTGCCGGCGCGAAAACACGTGGCGACCTCATCGCGTTCGGTCAGAAAATGCTCGCTATCGACCATGCGTGTGGTGAAGGACTGGCGTGCGCACCATTGCTGCAATACTTCATCCAGCCGCCATTCGTCCGGCGCCTGATAGTCCAGATGGGCAGCGTGGTAATGCGCCATCAACGCGCCCAGATTCGCAGGAATCGACTGCCGATTGCTGGGGTTGTCGATGGCCACGTAACGCACACGATGACCGGCCTGCCGCAAGCGCGCAGCGAACGCGCGCATCGCCGCGAAGATCGCCAAAATCTTCTGCGCGTGATGCAGCACGTAGTCGGTTTCTTCGCGCACCTCCATCAGCACGTAGACCACGCCCGCATCGGTCGCATCGAACCAGCTGTGCTGCGAATTGAGCTGATCACCCAGAATCAGGCGCAGCGTGTGTGCGGATGCCCGTGGGTTGAGGTCGGCTGCGCGTGCCACAGCATTAATCGCGATCGCTGCGCACGGCATCGCTGGCGCGCACACGCTCCGCCAGTGCCGCGCCGCTTTGCCAGGCACCTTCCACCTTGCCGCCGGCCAACCAGTCGCCACACAGGCCGATGCGCAATTGCGCGTCCCAGGCACAGCCGATCTGCAAGGGCGGATCGGTGCTGGCCACTGTCCAGCGAGACGCAGCGCAGGACTGCGGCAATGGCAACCCAAGCGCGGCCAGTGTTGGCAACACACTGGCAATCACCGCCTCGGGCGTAGCGTCGAAATGCGCCTGGCTCCAATCGGCATTTGCGTGCAGCAACCAGGTTTCGCTGCCGGTTCGTCCAGGCTTGCTGGCGTTGCGCGCCACCCAGCGCAACGGGCCGGCGTTGACGAACAAGGCGTCGTAACCAGGGTCGAGCGGCGTGTCGAAATGCAGCACCAGCGCCCAGGCCGGCTGCATGTTTGCGCCAGCGGCAATCGTCGCGAGCGTGGGCGCGCTATTGGCCAGTAATGCGGCTGCTACCGGCGCCGGCACCGCCAGCACTACAGTGTCGAAGGCGTGTTTTGTCTCGTCTCCCGACACAGCCAGCCGCCATGTGTCGCCGTTGCGCTGCAGAGAGTGCACGGCGCTGCTCAATCGAACCTCCAGGCCCGCAGCGAGCGCGCGCGCCGGTGCGTCCATGTCCGGCACACCGACAAAACGCGCCACAACGCTCTGCGAGGGACGAAATTCGATGCCATCCCAGCTCGCGACGCGCGCAGGCCAGGCCGCCGCGACGCCGGCCGCAATCCACTCGTCCACCACGGCTGCAAACGCCCGATCGCGTGCGGTGAAATACTGCGCGCCGTGGTCGCACTGCCAGCCATCGCCTGCGCAACTGCGCATGCGCCCGCCGGGTGCACCGCCCTGCTCGAACAGCGTTACCGTCCATCCCGCCGCCTGCAGCCGTTGCGCACAGGCAAGCCCAGCCAATCCGGAGCCGATCACCGCAACCGTCTTCGGGCGGGCGGGCTGTGTCATCTCGTCAGCTGTTGGGAGTTGCAAGATGCCGCCGGCAGTTCACACCGCACAGCCGTCCGGCCCGCAGGCATCGGGACCACCGATCGGCGCCGATTCGGCCGCCAGCTGCAACAGTGCTTGCGCAAAACTCTCCGGCGGCTGCGCGCCCTGGATCAGGCTGCGTCCATCGATCACGAAACTGGGCACCGCACGGATTCCCAGCGCAGTGGCCTGCGCCAATTGCGCCTCCACCGCAACGATGCCTTCGTCGGAGTCCAACAGTGCGCGCACGCGTGCTTCGTCGAGACCGCCAGCGGCGCCAGCACGCACCAGCGTTTCGGTCGCGCCCAGGTTGCGGCCTTCGGCAAAATGCGCATGAAACAGCGCTTCGATCACGGCCTCGACATCGCCCTCATGGCTGGCCAGCCAGATCAGCCGATGCGCGCGCAATGTACTGACCTGCACCTGCCCACGCCCGAAATCGAACGGCAAACCTTCGGCGCGTGCAGTGGCCTGCGTCTGCGCCAGCATCTGATCCACGCGCGCAGCACCGCCGAACTTTTGCGCCAGCGCAGCACGCAACGGCGTCGGTTCCAGACCGGCGTCGGGGTCCAGTTGAAACGCGTGGTAATGGATGTCCAGCGCAGGTGCCTGCGCACCAAGCGAGGCCACCGCCTGCTCGAAACGGCGCTTGCCGATCCAGCACCAGGGACAGACCACGTCAGACCAGATATCGATGCGCATGGGCGGGGATTGGAGAGTCGTCATTGGGGATTGGCAGAGCATAAGCCCAATTCCAAGGCAGGGATTGGGAAGTCGCAACGCATCAGCCCAGGCCGACGCATGACCCTAGCTTTTACGAATCCCGACTACCCAATCCCGAATCCCGGTTCTCCAGCCACTGCGTGAACGGATGCGAGGCCAGCGCCAGGTTGTAATAGCGCACATCGTCGGTGACTTCCGCACCGATCCACGCAGGCCTGGCAAACGCCTCGTCGGCGCTATCGAGTTCGATCTCGGCCACCACCAGCCCGGCGTTGTCGCCGAGAAACTCATCCACTTCCCACACATGGCCCTGGTACTCGACCAGATAACGGCGCTTGTCGATCAAACCGCCGACACACAGCGCCAGCAGCGCACGCGCATCGGCCACCGGAATCGGGTAGTCGAACTCCTGCCGCGTATGCCCCACCTGCCGCGATTTCAAATTGAGAAATGCGCTCTCGCCCTGGATGCGCACACGCACCGACGCGTTCTGCGCGCCACTGCGCATCGCTGCCTGGTCGTTGATATAGCCCTGCGCCATCGGGATCACCGCATGCGCGGCGCTACGCCAACCGTCGCCGGTCACGAGAAATTTGCGTTCGATTTCAATGGGCATGGGATTTGGGGGGATTAGAGATTCGGAATTGGGGATTGGGGATTGGTCACAGCGGCTAACTGGCGGGCGTCGGGAATGCGCTCCTGCGAATCCCCAATGCCCAATCCCCAATCACCGCCGCTCAAACACCGCGATGCTTTCCACGTGCGCCGTATGCGGAAACATGTCCATCGCGCCGGCGGCCTTGAGCGTGAAGCCCTGCTCGTTGACCAGGTAGCCGGCGTCGCGTGCCAGCGAGCCGGGGTGGCAGCTCACATAGACGATGTGCTCGAACTTTTTCAACGGCAGCTGCTGCAGCACTTCCAACGCGCCCGAACGTGGCGGGTCCAGCAGCAGCTTGTCGAAGCCCTGCCGCATCCACGCGGTGTGGCGCTGATCCTGGGTCAGGTCGGCCGCATAGAACTGCGCGTTGTCCAGACCATTGCGCTGGGCATTCTCGCGCGCACGCGCCACCAGCCCGGCATCGCCTTCCACGCCGACCACTTCGCGCACGCCGCGCGCCAGCGGCAGGGTGAAATTGCCCAGACCGCAGAACAGATCCAGCACGCGGTCGTCGGGCTTGGCATCGAGCAATGCCAGTGCATGCGCAATCATTTTCTGGTTGAGCGAGGCGTTGACCTGGATGAAGTCCAGCGGCCGGAACGCCAGCTCCACGTTCCACTGCGGCAGACGGAACGACAGCGGCACCTGTTGCGGCCACAGCGGATGCACGCTCTCCACGCCGCCCGGCTGCAGGAAGATCGCAAACGCGTGGGCCTGCGCAAATTCCGTCAGCGCCTGCAGATCGCGCTCGCTGAGCGGCTGCATGTGGCGGATGGTCAGCACCACCGCCTCGTCGCCGGCAATGAATTCGATCTGCGGGATGTCGCGCTTGCCATCCAGGCCTTCGACCAGCGCGGCCAGCTGCGGAATCCTCTCGCCGATCTGCGGGATCACCGTGTAGCAGACCGACAGATCGGCCACGAAGCGCGGATCGGTTTCGCGGAAACCGACCAGCGTCTTGTCCTTCTTCTCCACCCGCCGCACCGAGAAGCGCCCCTTGCGGCGGTAGCCCCAGTTGTCGCCCACCAACGCCGGCAGGATCGCCTGCGGGGTGACGTGGCCGATGCGCTCCAGGTTATCCATCAGCACGCGCTGTTTGGCCACGATCTGCTGCGACTCGTCCAGGTGCTGCAGCACGCAGCCGGCACAGACGCCGAAGTGCGGGCAGCGCGGGGTCACCCGTTGCGGCGATGCCTCCAGCACCTCCACCGTCTTGGCTTCATCGAAATGCCGGCTACGCGCGGTGGGTTCGGCACGCACCACCTCACCGGGCAAAGCACCGCTGATGAAGGTGACCTTGCCGCCTTCGCCCTCGCGGCGCGCAACACCGCGGCCGTCGTGACTGAGGTCGATGATGGAGGTCTGGAACGGGGTACGGTCGAAACGGTTTCGGGTTCTGGCCACGTGGCGACGAGCTGCGGGCAAAAGGGTGCGTATTGTCGCAGATGCGATCGATGGAGGCCGCTTGAAGCAATGGGACAATTGTCGCGCGCCGCAAACACAGGCAAACTCCGGCTGCACGCGGCGGTCACGACGCGGCATCGCTGACAAGGAGGCAGCATGAATATGGCGACACGTCAGGAACCCCACCCACGACTCTTGCTGGTGGAAGACGACCCGATCAGCCGCGGGTTTCTCCAGGCCGTCCTGGAAGACCTCCCCGCCCGGGTGGATTGCGCCGATTCGCTGTCTTCGGCGCTCGACCGCGCCCGCGAACATCGTCACGACCTTTGGTTGATCGACGTCAATCTTCCCGATGGCACCGGTAGCGAGCTGCTGCGCGCACTGCGCCTGTTGCATCCCGACGTCCCCGCACTCGCCCACACCGCCGACGGCACCATGACCATGCAACGCAGCCTGCAGTCCGATGGGTTTCTGGAAATGCTGGTCAAGCCGCTGAGCTCCGAACGTCTGCTGCAGGCGGTGCGTCGCGGACTGGCGCGCGGCCGTTACAGCGTGGCGCCGGTCGGCGTGGTCGACATCGCCGCCAGCGATTGGGACGAAGCGGCCGCACTCAGCGCGCTCAACGGCCAGCAGCACCATCTGAACGCGCTGCGCGAATTGTTCCTGGCCGAGTTGCCGGGCACGCGCGACGCGGTGGATTCGGCCCTGCAGATCAGCGATGAGCCGGCACTGCGCAACCATCTGCACCGGCTGCAGGCCAGTTGCGGCTTTGTCGGCGCAGCGCGACTTGCCGGCGCGGTCCGTTTACTGCGCGGGGACCCGCAATCGAGCACGGCGCGGACGCAGTTTCATGCGGCGGTGGCGGCGTTGTTGCACTGAACTGAGCGCCTGTCGCTGCGCGACGCGGCGCTCAGGCTCGGACTCGGCATTGAGAGAATGCGTATACGGAGCTCGGTTGAATGACGCGCCCAGCCGTGTAGCGCGCGATCACCTTGCTGATCAGCGCCGGCGCGCCAGATCCTCGAGCATTTCCCAGGACTTCAGACCGCGTCCGCCCAGGTGATGCAGCAGCACGCCACGCATGCTGCGACGCAATCCCGGCATGTCGTCGGCCGCAGGCATGACGTCTTCGCCCAGCGCCAACAGCGCCGCGCCGGTCACCGTCTCGCGCCGGTCCTGCGCCAACCGCTCGCTCAATACGCGCAATGCGCCTTCCTGCGGATCGAGGCGGTAACGTGCCGCCGGGTCGATCGGTTGGCCGTCGTTGTCGTGTTGCAGATCGAAGGCAAACCCGAGCCCATCGAGCACATCGCGCTCGAACCGGCGCAAGCCCCAGGCCAACGGCAGGTTGGAGGCCAGATGCGCCCGCGCCCGCGCATAGCAATCGAACAGCTCGGGCACCGGGTCGTTGCGTGGGGCCAGCCGCAGCAGTAACTCGCTGATGTAGAAACCGGCCAACATGGTTTCGCCGGCCAGGCGCGGCGCAGTGTCCAAGGCCTCGGCCTGGCGGAGTTGCGCAAGCTCGCCGCGCTGCATCGCCGTGAACTGGATCAGTTGCAAGGGCTGCAATGCGGCGCGCAAGGCCTGTTTGCGCGGCGCGTGCACACCACGCGCCAGCAATCCCACCCGCCCCTGCTGCTCGGTGAGCACTTCCACCAGCAGACTGGTCTCGCGCCAGGGGCGCACATGCAGGACGAAACCGCGTTCGTTGTCGATCAGCATGTCGGCAGGCGTGACCGGGTCCCGGTCTTACTCGTATCCGAACGCCTTCAATGCCGCTTCGTCGTCCGACCAGCCTTCGCGCACGCGCACCCAGGTTTCCAGGAAGACCTTGGCGCCGAACAGCCGCTCCATCTGCAGGCGCGCCTTGCCGCCGATTTCCTTCAGGCGGGTGCCACCCTTGCCGATCACGATCGCCTTCTGGCCTTCGCGCTCGACCCAGATCACCGCGCCAATGCGCAGCAATGCGCCGTCTTCGGCGAAGCGCTCGATTTCCACGGTGGTGGCATACGGCAGTTCTTCGCCGAGCTGGCGCATCAACTGCTCGCGCACCAGTTCGCCAGCCAGAAAGCGCTGGCTGCGATCGGTGATCTCGTCCTCGCCGAACATCGCCTCGGCTTCGGGAACCAGCTTGAGCAGATCGCCGACCAGCGCTTCCAGGCCCTTGCGCTTGAGCGCCGACACCGGATGCACTGCGGCGAATGTGCGGCCTTCGCTGACCTGGGCCAGGAACGGGAACAGCGCAGTCTTGTCCTTGAGCCGGTCGACCTTGTTGACCACCAGCACCACCGGCACCTTGGAATCGCTCAGGACATTGAAGGCCAAGGTGTCTTCTTCGTCCCAACGGCCGGCCTCGATCACCAGCACTGCGGCATCCACACCTTCCAGCGAGCCGCGCGCGGCGCGATTCATCACCCGGTTCATGGCGCGCTTCTGCTCGCGATGCAATCCGGGCGTATCCACCAATGCCAGCTGCCCCTCGGGGAAGGTGGCAATGCCAAGCAAGCGATGCCGCGTGGTCTGCGGCCGGTTGGACACGATGCTGACCTTTGCGCCGACCAGCGCATTGGTCAGGGTGGACTTGCCGACATTGGGACGGCCGATCACGGCAACGCTGCCGCTACGGTGGGGGGAAGAGGTTTCGCTCACGTGTTCGAATCCAGTTGTGCGATGACGAGGGTGGCCGCCTGTTGCTCGGCGAGGCGACGCGAGGTGCCCTGGCCTTCGGCGCGGGCGACGGGCTGTTCCAGAATGCAGGCGACATGGAACTGCTTGGCATGTTCGTCGCCGCTTTCACTGATCAGCGCGTAATTGGGCAGCGGGAGTTGCCGCGCCTGCAGCCATTCCTGCAGCCGGGTCTTGGGGTCTTTTTCCGCCTTGCCCACCGGCAGCGCGGCCAGCGACGGCTCGAACCAGGGCAGCACCACCTCACGGCAACGCTCGAAGCCACAGTCCAGATAGATCGCCGCGACGATCGCTTCGACCGCATCGGCAAGGATCGAATCGCGCCGGTGGCCACCGGATTTCAGCTCACCCGGACCGAGCGTCAGCCGCTCGCCCAGATTCAGCGTGCGGCCGATCACGGCCAGTGCCCCTTCGCGCACGAGTTCGGCGCGCGCACGGGTCAATGCGCCTTCGTCGGCCTTGGGCCAGCGCTGATACAGCGCCTCGGCGATCAGCAGATTGACGATGCCGTCGCCGAGGAATTCCAGTCGTTCGTTATGCGGGGTCCCGGCGCTGCGATGCCGCAGCGCCTGGGCGAGCAGACCCGGATCGGCAAACGCGTGCCTGATCGGATCGCCACGCTGGAAGGTTCTATTGCCCACCACGTCCAGTCATGTCCTGCGATGTATCGAATTTGCCCACCACATCGAGATTGCCGATCATTTCGCGACGCACTTCGTAGTTGACCTTCATGCGCCAGCCGCCTTCGATGCGCTCGAACTTGACGTCTTCTTTTTTGACGTTTTCCGAGTAATTGATGTACAGCCGACGGAAGAACAGATCCTGCAACTTGGACGGATCCATCTCGCCGGCGCCGGGCTCTTTGGCCAGACCCTTCATCGCTGTGCGCACGGAATAATATTCCTGATACATCGGAAACAGCTTCATTCCCAAGTACAGGCCAAACCCCACCACCGCCAGCACCACCACGAACGACGTCAACGTCATACCGCTCTGCTTGCGCTTCATTGTGCTTCCCCTGGCACGCCGTGCGTGCATTTACTGGATTCCGGTCCCGATCCGCGACGGATCGAAACTCCCCTTGCAGAACCACCCTTCGCAATTGAGCCAGATCAAAAACGCCTTGCCGCGCAGATTGGCCTCCGGCAGGAAGTGCGTCTGGGTCCAGAAGCGGCTGTCTTCGCTGTTGTCGCGATTATCCCCCATCACGAAATAGCTGGCGGCCGGCACGGTCCAGTCGCCCTGCCCGGCCGGCATGTTGCGATCGACCCATTCCAGCACGGTGTGCGTGCGGCCCGGCAGGTCCTCGACCAGCAGCGTGGTGCCGGTCATCTCGGCGCCCTTGCCCTTGCCGATGTACTCGCCCTTGACCGTGTAGCGCATCGGCTTGTCGTTGATGTACAGCGTATCGCCGTGGAAACCGATCTTGTCGCCGGGCAGGCCGACCACGCGCTTGATCCAGTTCTGGTCGGGCGCATGCGGCGGCTTGAACACCACCACGTCGCCACGCTTGGGCTCGCCGGTCGGGATGAACTTGGTATTGGTGATCGGCAGACGGAAGCCGTAAGCGAACTTGTTGACCAGGATGAAATCGCCGATCAGCAGATTGGGCATCATCGAACTGGACGGAATCTTGTACGGCTCGGCCACGAAGCTGCGCAGGATCAGCACCACCGCCAGCACCGGGAAGAACGCACGCGAGTAGTCGATGATCGCCGGCTCGCTGTCCAGCAGCCCGGCACGTGCGGCGCGGCGCTTGGCCAGGAACAGCTTGTCCAGCAGCCAGATGAAGCCTGTGCCCAGCGTCAGTACGACCAGGGCGATTTCAAACCATTTCATTGATGTTCCTTTCGGAAAGGGAATCGAGAATCGAGAATGGGGAATCGGAACAGCAGGAGCGCTTGCGCCCTTACGATTCCCGATTCCCGATTTACCATTCCCAGCTACTTATCCATCTGCAAGACAGCCAGGAAGGCCTCCTGCGGAATCTCCACGCGGCCGACCTGCTTCATGCGCTTCTTGCCTTCTTTCTGCTTTTCCAGCAGCTTTTTCTTGCGCGAAACGTCGCCACCATAGCACTTGGCCAACACGTTCTTGCGCATCGCCTTGACCGTGGAGCGCGAGATGATCTGCGCGCCGACGGCGGCTTGAATTGCCACATCGAACATCTGTCGCGGGATCAATTCCTTCATCTTCTCGCACAGCTCGCGGCCACGCCGATCGGCGTAGCTGCGGTGCACGATGATGCTCAGCGCGTCGACCTTGTCGCCATTGATCAGGGTATCCACGCGCACGAACGGGCCGGCATCGAAACGCAGGAAGTGATAATCCAGCGAGGCGTAACCGCGCGAGACCGACTTGAGTTTGTCGAAGAAATCCAGCACCACTTCGGCCATCGGCAACTCGTAGCTGATCTGCACCTGGCTGCCCAGGTAATTGATGCCGATCTGGCTGCCGCGCTTTTCTTCGCACAAGGTGATGATGTTGCCGACGTAATCGGGCGGGGTGAGGATGTTGGCGCGAATGATCGGCTCGCGGATCTCTTCCACATGGTTCAACGGCGGCAGCTTGGACGGATTGTCCATCGGGATCACGCTGCCGTCGGTCTTGAGCACTTCATAGACCACGGTCGGCGCGGTCGAAATCAGATTGAGGTTGTACTCGCGCTCCAGACGCTCCTGCACGATTTCCATGTGCAGCATGCCCAGAAAACCGCAGCGGAAGCCGAAGCCCATCGCCTCGGAACTTTCCGGCTCGAAACGCAGCGCCGCATCGTTCAGACGCAGCTTGTCCAGCGCTTCGCGCAGGTCCGGATAATCCTCGGCATCGACCGGGAACAGGCCGGCGAACACGCGCGGCTGCATTTCCTGGAAACCGGGCAGCGCATGCGGTGCCGGGTCGGCCGCCAGGGTCAAGGTATCGCCGACGGGGGCGCCATGCACGTCCTTGATCGAGGCGTTGATCCAGCCCACTTCGCCGGCGCCCAACGCGGGCAATTCCTTGCGCTTGGGGGTGAACACACCGACCTTGTCGACCAGATGCGTGCGGCCGGTGGACATCACCAGGATCTTGCTGCCCGGCTTGATCTCGCCCTGCATCACGCGCACCAGCGACACCACGCCCAGGTAGTTGTCGAACCAGGAGTCGATGATCAGCGCCTGCAGCTTGTCGGTATCGCGCGGTTTGGGCGGCGGAATGCGCTGCACGATCGCTTCCAGCACCAGATCGACGTTAAAGCCGGTCTTGGCACTGACCGCCACCGCGTCTTCGGCATCGATGCCGATCACCGCTTCGATCTCGGCCTTGGCGCGCTCGATGTCGGCGGTGGGCAGGTCGATCTTGTTGAGCACCGGCACCACTTCCAGGCCCTGCTCCACCGCGGTGTAGCAATTGGCGACCGATTGCGCTTCCACGCCCTGGGCTGCATCCACCACCAGCAGCGCGCCTTCGCAGGCCGCCAGCGAGCGGCTGACTTCATACGAGAAGTCGACATGCCCGGGGGTGTCGATGAAGTTCAGCTGGTAGACCTGCCCGTCCTTGGCCGTGTACGGCAAGGACACCGACTGCGCCTTAATCGTGATGCCACGCTCGCGCTCGATCGGGTTGGAATCGAGCACCTGGGCTTCCATCTCGCGCGCCTGAAGGCCGCCGCACAGCTGGATGATCCGGTCGGCCAGGGTGGATTTCCCGTGGTCGACGTGGGCGATGATGGAGAAGTTGCGGATATTCCGCATTGAATCTGAGGACATTGAGGTGGGCGCCGGCGGAGCCGTCGTCAGGGTAACGCAGCATTATCGCACGCTACGGCCCCGCAGGGCCGAGAATCGGGAATAAGGAGTGGGGAATCGGAAAAGCCAGGCGAGCTATCGCCTCGCGGAGCCGCTCTTGCCATTCCCGATTCCCGATTCTCCATTCCCTCCGTCAGCCGCCAGCCTTCAAAGCGACATAGCTGGTGGCCTTGCCATCGGTGACCAGCAGCATGACCACATCGCCCTTCTTGACACTGGCCAGCGCGCGGTTGATGTCGGCGACGCTGCCGACCTTGGTGCGGCCGACACGCGCGATGATCAAGCCCGGCGACAGCGGCGGCTGGGTGCTGCGCGCTGCCGCGCCAGTGACCGAGGCGATGCGCACGCCCTCGCCCGCTTCCAGGCCCAGGCGACTGCGCTCGGCGGCGGTCAGATCGGCAAGCCGCAGCCCGAGCAGTTCCACACTGGCCGGTGCGCTCGGCTTGCTGTCGTCGGCAGCAGTGCGCGGTGCGGCGTTGCCGGCGGGGTTGTCCAGCGTCGTCAGGGTGACCGCCACCTTGCGCGGCTTGCCATCGCGCAACACGTCCAGGTTGACCTTGGTGCCTGGCGCCATCAGGCCGATCATCGGCGGTAGATCGCTGGCGACATCGATCGGCTTGCCGTTGACGGCGCGGATCACGTCACCCACCTCGATTCCGGCCTTGGCGGCGGGGCTGCCGGGCGGAATGTCGTTGACCAGCGCGCCACGCGTATCCGGCAGGCCCAGGCCCTGCGCCTTGAGCGAGTCGATCGGGCCGACCGCCACACCCAACATGCCGCGGCTCACGTGGCCGGTGGCCTTGATCTGCTCGGCGGCACTGAAGGCCAGATCGATCGGGATCGCAAAACTGATACCCATGTAGCCGCCCGAGGCGGAGAAGATCTGCGAATTGATGCCGATCACTTCGCCGCGGGTATTGAGCAGCGGGCCGCCGGAGTTGCCCTGGTTGATCGCCACATCGGTCTGGATGAACGGCACATAGCGCTGTTCCTGCCCACCAGTACTGCGACCAATGGCACTGACGATACCGGCGGTGACCGAATGATCCAGCCCGAACGGCGAGCCGATCGCCACCACCCACTGGCCCGGCTTGAGCGAATTGGAATCGCCCAGGCGCACGGTCGGCAGGCCCTTGGCCTCGATCTTCAGCAGCGCCACGTCGAACTGCTCGTCGCTGCCGACCACCTTGGCCTTGAACTCGCGGCGGTCGGTCAGCTTGACGGTGACCTCGCTGGCGCCATCGACCACGTGGTGATTGGTCAGCACATAGCCGTCGGCCGAGATGATGAAGCCCGAGCCCATCGACTTGCCGGCAATGCCGCCATCGTCATCGCCCTGCCCTGGGCCACCCGGCCCCTGGCGCGGCCCGCCCGGCATCTGGAAATCCGGCCCGAAGAAGCGGCGGAAGAACTCCGGCATCTGCTCGTCGCCGGGCATCGCGCCGCCATCCTGCCCACCCGGCCCGCGTCGCTGGCGCGCCATCGCGTCCTTGCGGGTGATGGTGGTTTCGATATTGACCACACCCGGGCCGACCTGTTCGACCAGATTGGTGAAGTCCGGCAAGCCGCTCACCAGCTGCGGCGCCGGGGTGGCGCTGCGGTTGGCGGCAATCGGTGCGGCATCCTTGGCGGCGGGCGCGGGCTGCTGCGCGCAAGCGGCCAACGGCAGGGTCATGGCGATCAGGCCGAACATCTGGGTGCGAATGCGGTGGTTCATCAGGTTGCCTCCGATGGCAGGGCGACAGGAGCCAAAGCCCCGCCACTGCAGGGGTCTGGCACGATAACGGGAGGGAGGGCGCCGAATGGATGAAGATCGGCGGCGGCATCAATCCTGCAGCGGCTGCACCGGCAGCGGCCGGTTCGGCGCAGGGCTGGCGACACCCTGCGGCGCGGGCTCGAACGGATAGAACGCCGTGCCTTGGCCGCCTTGGCGGAAACTGGCATTGAGCGGACTGTCGCCGGCACCGGACAGCGCCGCCCGTGGCCACGGGCGCGCCTGCAAGGTGGTATCCGGATGCGTGAACGGATTCGATGGCGCCGTGACGGCCGTAGCTGCCGCCGAGGCGGGAGCGGCGGACGCCAGCATGCGGGTTGGCGCCTGCTGCTGACGCGCGGCGACGCTGCGGGCGGCCTGCTGGTTGCGTGTGGCCGCGCCACGGCGCGTGGACGCCAGCGCGGCGGCCGGCACCGCTGCGGCCAGCGCGACAACCTCATCGGGGGCCGCCGGGCCGGGCTCGGCCGGACCCTTCGGCGCCACGGGCGTCGTCGAAGCCTGCGCGGTGGCGGGCAGCTGCGCCACGGTGGCGAACACCGGGACCTGTTCGGCCGGCGGTACTGTCTCGGGCAGACGCTCGCGCGCCATGAACAAGGCAATCGCCGCGACCGATGCCGCAATCGCCGCACCACCACCCCAGCGCCAGCGCGTGGCCGGACGCGTGGCTGGCTGCGCCTGCGACACCGGCTCATCGGCAATGGCGCTGCGCACGCGTGCGGCAAAATCCAGCGGTGCCGGCGCACTGGCTGCGCCGCGCAGCACGTCGCCGCACAGCTGCCAACGTTCGTGGCAACCGGCCAGCTCGTCGTCGTGCGCCAGACGGCGCAACAAGAAGCGCGACTCGTCGGCGTTCAACTCGCCATCCACCAACGCAGACAACTGCTGGCGATAGTGAAGCTCGAACTTGTCGATGGTGGACATCACAGGGGTATGGCTCATACGCGGTGTCGCTCACGGGTGGCGCTTTCGGTCTCCAGCAGAGGCCGCAGCTCGATGTCGATGGCCTCGCGCGCCCGGAAGATGCGCGAGCGCACCGTTCCGATCGGGCAATCCATCTTTCGCGCGATTTCGTCGTAGCTCAGCCCGTCCACCTCGCGCAGGGTGATGGCCGACCGAAGTTCTTCCGGCAGGGCTTGGACCGCACGCATCACCGTTTGTTCCAGCTCCTGTCGCATCAGTTCGCGCTCCGGGGTATCGGTGTCGCGCAAGCGGGTGGCACCATCGAACTGTTCGGCATCGCTGATCTCGATATCGTCGGTGGGCGGACGGCGGTTGTGCGCAACCAGATGGTTCTTGGCTGTGTTGACGGCAATGCGGTGCAACCAGGTATAGAACTGCGAGTCGCCGCGGAAACTGTTGATCGCGCGGTAGGCGCGCACAAACGTATCCTGGGCCACGTCCTGACACTCGCTCCAATCGGCGATGTAGCGCCCGATCAACGCAACGATGCGGTGCTGGTATTTGCGCACCAGCACATCGAACGCTGCGCTCTCGCCGCGCTGCACACGCCGGACCAGTTCCAGGTCCAGCTCCTGAGGTGTATCGACTTCGGCCATGTCGGGCCGCACTCCTGTCAGCCCACCGAAGTCGGGCAATGAGACAACCATTGAAGGGAAAAGTTCATACCGATCCGTACGATCGTCACGCACCAGGCTAGCTGCACCGATGCGCCACTGGCGAGGCCTCGCACCAGGCGCGCGTCGCCCTGCCGACAGGTATGGGTATTTGACGTGAAGGAAACAACCTCTGGATGATAACGATCTTTCCTTATATCTCCGGACGGCCAGACGCATGCTTCCAGGTTTCGACGGGCTCCGATTCAGCCATTGGCAGGCCGACCTGCGCGAGGACGGCGTGGTCGTGCTCAGCCTTGATCGCCAGGGCGCACCGGTCAACGCGTTTTCGCAGGAGGTGCTGCTCGAACTGGGCGCGCTGATCGAACGCCTGGCACTGGAGCCGCCCAAGGGCGTGGTGCTGCGCTCGGGCAAGGCCAACGGCTTCATCGCTGGCGCCGACCTCAAGGAATTCCAGGAATTCGACCGCAAGGGCACGGTCAACGACGCGATCCAGCGCGGCCAGAGCGTGTTTCAGAAGCTGGCCGAACTGCCCTGCCCCACGGTGGCGGCGATCCACGGCTTCTGCATGGGTGGCGGTACCGAGATCGCGCTGGCGTGCCGTTATCGGGTGGCATCAGACGATGGCAGCACGCGCATCGGCCTGCCGGAAACCAAGCTCGGCATCTTTCCCGGCTGGGGCGGCAGCGCCCGCTTGCCGCGCCTGATCGGTGCGCCGGCGGCGATGGATCTGATGCTGACCGGCCGCACCGTGTCGGCCAAGGCAGCGCGCGCGATGGGCCTGGTCGACAAGGTCGCCGCGCCTGCGGTGCTGGTCGATGTCGCCGCCGCACTGGCGCTCACCGGCAGCAAACGCCCGTTCAAACAACGCGCCACTGCGTGGGCCACCAACACCTTGCTCGCGCGCAAGCTGCTGGCGCCACAGATGCGCAAACAGGTCGCACGCAAGGCGCGCAAGGAGCATTACCCGGCGCCGTATGCGTTGATCAACGTGTGGGAACGCGCCGGTGGCAGCGGCATCCAGGCGCGCCTGGCCGCCGAACGCAAGGCGGTGGTGAAACTCGCCAGTACACCGACCGCACGCAACCTGATCCGCATCTTCTTCCTCACCGAGCGCTTGAAAGCGTTGGGCGGCAAGGACGCTGGCGCTGCGGTGTTGGCCCCTATCCGCCATGTGCATGTGATCGGTGCCGGCGTGATGGGCGGCGATATCGCGGCCTGGGCCGCCTACAAGGGCCTCGAGGTCACGCTGCAGGATCGCGAGCAGCGCTTCATCGACACCGCGCTGACGCGCGGCGGCGAATTGTTCGACAAGCGTGTGAAAGACGAGGCCAAGCGGCCGGCAGTGGCGGCGCGCCTGCGTGGCGATCTGGCTGGTGCGGGCGTGGCGCAGGCGGACCTGGTGATCGAAGCGATCATCGAGAACCCGCAGGCCAAGCGTGATCTTTACCAGTCCATCGAGCCGCAACTCAAGCCGGATGCGTTGCTGACCACCAACACCTCGTCGATTCCGCTGACCGAGTTGCGTGGACACATCCAGCGTCCGGCGCAATTCGCCGGCCTGCACTACTTCAATCCAGTGTCGATGATGCCGCTGGTGGAAATCGTGCAGCACGACGGCCTGGATCCGGCCAACGTCGCGCGCCTGGCCGCGTTCTGCAAGGCGCTGGACAAGTTCCCGGTGCCGGTTGCGGGCACACCCGGTTTCCTGGTCAATCGGGTGCTGTTCCCGTATCTGCTCGAAGCGGCCACCGCGTATGCCGAAGGCGTGCCGGGCCCGGTGCTGGACAAGACCGCAGTGAAGTTCGGCATGCCGATGGGGCCGATCGAACTGATCGACACGGTGGGGCTGGATGTCGCCGCCGGCGTGGGCGCGGAGCTCGCCCCCTTCCTGCACCTGCCGATTCCTGCAGCATTGGCCACCGTGGAGCCGGGCAAGCGCGGCAAGAAGGACGGCCAGGGCTTGTACAAGTGGGAGAACGGCCGCGCGGTCAAACCGGAGGTCGCCAGCGGCTACGCGGTGCCGGCAGACCTGGAAGATCGCCTGATCCTGCCGCTGCTCAACGAAGCGGTCGCCTGCCTGCACGACGGCGTGGTGGCCGATGCGGACCTGCTCGATGCCGGCGTCATCTTCGGCACCGGCTTTGCCCCGTTCCGCGGCGGCCCGATCCAGCACATCCGCAGCGTCGGCGCCGGCGCGCTGCTGGACCGTTTGCAGGCACTGCATGCGCGTTACGGCGATCGTTTTGCGCCGCGCCCAGGCTGGGATTCGCCGTTGTTGCGTGAGGCGGTGATGTGACACGCTGACTTCAGCTGCCACTTCGAACAAACGCGCAGCCGAGCCGCTAGCGGCGATCACATGGCATGAGGTCGTGGAGTAGCGCGTCATCGGCGGCGCATGTGGCAAGCGACAAAAAAGAACGGCGAGCTAAGGCTCGCCGTTCTTTTTTGCACAGTCACGAAGCGACTCAGAACCGCAGGCCCACACTGGTGAAGAAGTAGCGGCCGGCTTGGTCGTAACCACCGAGCGAGTTGCCGTTGTAGGTCAGGCTGCCACCCACCAACGGCGGTTCCTTGTCGGCGATGTTGTTGACGCCCAGCGTCCAGGTGACGTAATCGCCCAACTGCATCGAACCGGAAAGGTCGAAGTAGTTGTAGGCAGAGACCTTGTTGTCCTGATTGACCAGGCGCACGTCGGTGGTCCCCGGCGTGCCGTCGGTATTCTGGTAGTCCAGCTCACCGATATAGCGCCAGCGCAGACTGACGGTGTAGCGATCGAAGTTGTAGCGCGTGCTCAGCACATGCCGCCACTCGGCACTGTTGCACGCCACGTTGACCACGCCCGCGCAGTCGTAGGTCACTTCCTGCACGCCCGGAACCGGCTCGTATTCCTGCTTGAGGGCATAGCTACCCATCATCGAGGCTGTCAGGCGGCCCGGGCCGACACTCCATGCATACGACGCAGTCAGATCGATACCCTGGAAATGCAATGAGCCGAAATTGTCCTGGGAATTGAAGATCAGACCGGAGATGTCCGCATCGCTGCCGCGGAACAGATCGCCTGTCGTGGCATTGCGGCGGACGCGGCTGCAGATATCCGCATTGCCGGTCACACCGCAGGCGGTCAGGATGTTGGATGAACCGATCGAACGGATCGCATCGTCGATCTTGATGTCGTAGTAGTCCACGCTCAGATCGAGCCCCTTGATCGGGCTGGCAGCAAAACCGACCGTCCAGGTGTTGGCCGTTTCCGGCTGCAGTGAAGCATTACCGCCACCGATTTCGTTGTACTGACCTGCAGGGTTTGCCGCCACACGGCCGTATTGCGCGGCCGTCACACCGGTGTTGGCGCACTGGGCCTGGGTAAATGTCGGATTGGCGCCGGCGCAGGGGTCGCTCCCGCTCCACAAATTGATTGTATTTTCGTTGTACAGCTCGGTCACGTTCGGAGCGCGGATCGCACGGTTCCAGCCTGCACGCAGGTGGTATTTGCCATCGACAAACGTCGCACCCAGACCGACCTTGTAAGTGCTGACGCCACCGGAGATGTCGTAGTCCGAGTAACGATAGCCAAGCTGCATGTCGAGGTTGTCCAGACTGCCTGCCTTGGCCAACAACGGTACCGCACCTTCCAGAAACAGCTCCTTGACGCTGATGTCGCCGGACACATTGGATGTAGGGCCACCCAGACCGGTGAAGTTGCCGGTCTGCATATTGCTGTCGGCCACCCGCTTGAAGGTCTCGGTACGGGTTTCCACACCACCGACCACGCTGATCGGGTTATCGCCGGCCCACGGCAGGCTATAGCCAAAGTTGCCGGTCACGTAGGCGTTGAACACGCGCATCGAGGTTTCGTAATTGACGATACCCACGCCCTGCAGGGCTTCTGCCTCGGCTGCGGTGACGCTATCGTTCCACACGCTGTACGGCACGCAACCGTCGAACGAGCCCGGCTGGCAGCCCAGCAGTGCATCGCGTACGCGGGTGGTCACGAAGTCGTTGATGTTCTCGGACTTGGTGGTACTGCGGTTATAGGTAAACGATGCGTCGTAGGACCAGTTGTCGTTGATATCGCCCTGCGCACCGCTGGTGATGCTGAAACTGTTGCTGTCCGAATTGGTGATACGCGGGCCGCCTTCGACGTTGCGCTTGGCGACATACACAGTGAATTCGTCGTCGGTGATGCCGACATCGTTACACAGGCTGCCAAGTACCGATGTGCCGCAATTGACATTGAGATCGGTAAAGAACGCACCCGATGGCGCAATCTGCGTCGAACTCTTGCGATTGACGAACAAGGTTTCGAGGTAGGGCTTGAAGTGCTCGTTCACTTCGTATTTGAAGCTGCTGCCGGCGGTATAGCGCGTATCCGGGCGCTGGTAGTAATTCACCGGCGCAAAGTTGTAGAGATTCGGAGATGCAACCTGCGACCAGGTGCCGCTTGCGGAAGGCTGCACGTAGAACGCACCCGCAGAAGGCGCGACCACATAGAAGTTGGCCGGATCTGCAGTGGCAGAGCCGCCGCAAGCAGTTCCGCGATTGCTCAATGCACACGCAGAGTAATCGCGCTGCCCCTGCAGCAACGGATCGTTTTCGCGCCAGGTTGCCCATGCGGTGGCGTGACCCGATTCGCCGAAGCTGCCGCCGATGGCAAGGTCTACATTGCGGGAGATGCCGTCGAAGCCGGAATTGCCGGTCGGATAATCGTATCCCGCATCGTCCATCAAGCCGCGCATCAGCTTGTTGCCATTGTCGTGCTGATAGGCGTTGTAGCCCATGTCGACACTGACACCTTCGAACTCGTCGTCCAGCACGAAGTTGACCACACCGGCGACGGCATCCGACCCGTACACCGCAGAAGCGCCGCCGGTCAGGATGTCCACACGGCGTACCAATGACGCGGGAATGATGCTGATATCCGGGCTTTCGCCGATGCCCTTGGGAATGCGCCGGCCATTGACCAGGGTCAACGTGCGCTGCGCGCCGAGGCCGCGCAGATCGACCGTTGCATAGCCGTCCGACCCATTGTTGGCGAAGTTATCGAAGGTCGCAGCGAGTTGCGGATATTGATTGATCAGATCTTCGACCTTGGTCGAACCGGAGTATTGGAATTCTTCCTTGTTGATTTCTGCCACCGGACTGGAGGCGGTCATTGTCTGGCTCTTGATACGCGTGCCGGTGACATTGACCGTGTCCAGGCTTTTGGCATCCAACGACGGCTGCTCCTGTGCCATGACGGTTCCCGACAAGGCCAGCGCAGCAGCGCCAACCGTGAGCGATACCCTGATGGCATCGCGCAACTTGGTGGTCTTCAATCTCATCTTTCTCTCCGAAAGTCCGAACGGGGGAAAGCAGCGCAATGCGTCGGCATCTGAAGTGATGCGAGCGCGGATCGACTGCGACATCGTTGGCGAACGCATTCAAACTGCGCAGCCACATTGGCAAACGGCCGGGCGAAGAGCGCTCCGAAAAACGTTGCCAACCCGATGTTAAGACGATGTTGACGAAAGTTAAAGCGCCATTCAGAAATGCTCTGAATAGGTGCGTTGAAGCCCCAAAAGAGTGCGCCCGTCACGGAAAAACTGCCTCGCTGCACCCCTGCGACCTGTAGAGGCTGGTCTCCGTAATCGTGGTTACATCTATTCCATAGAAGCTAAAGCTCGCTTCCGCGTGCCAGTTGGGCTTGTTGGTGGTTGATGGCGAATCCCTAGAAACTGAAACTCAAGACACGCTCACACCCGCCGCTTGGAGCCGCTTCATTAACGGAGCGAGCTCGTTCAAATGCCGCCGAGAACTGTGCACCGACCGTTGATGGACCTCGCCACGCACCTGCGCAGCGCTGGCAGTGACAAACGCCACGTCCTTCAATTCGGACGTATTTTCATTCGATGAAAGTCCACACCACGTCAGCACTCGCGTGATCTGATGCTCGGTATCGCGCACCAGATCTTCGTAATGCACATCGAGAATTTTCTCGGGCAGCACCGAGTGCCAGTGGCGCATGGTCTGTTGGTACGCGAGGTAATAGTCGCCAAGCTCATCGAGCGCGTATGAAAACGGATAGGCGTTGTAGAACAGGGTCTTGTATATCGCATAGCACGTGTCCAGCGGATCGCGCACCAGATGGATGATGCGCGCCCGCGTCAGCGCGGTCGCAATCATGCCGCAGTAAAGGTAATTGACCGGCATTTTGTCGATGAGTACCGGATGACCATGCACCACTTCACGAGCGCCGCGCAGATACTCTTTGCCGACTGCTGCGAAATCGATCTTCAGCGACGCCTGCGCCGCTGTCAGGCCGGGATTGCTCGCCATCACGCCAGAGGTGGCGCTTCCAAGAACTGCTCCGAAATCCATCAATTCGCCTGCAGAGCGCGCGCCGCCGCGTTGTATGAGCAATCGTTCCAACAAGGTGGTGCCTGACCGCGGCAGGCCGACGATGAAGATCACGCCCTCACCGTCGTGACCCGGCCGCAACGTGCGTAGGGCATCCGCAGCATAGGCTTGGCGCACCGCAGCGATATGCGCACACTCGGCGGTCACGTCGTACTGCAAGGTCTTGCGCTTGCATGCCGCTGCTGTGGTCAATGTTTCGAAGGATTGTGCATGTTGCCCAAGATCTTCCAGTTCCTTGGCCAAGGCGTACAGGCCTGCGGCCCTGGCAGATGGCTCCGATAGCGTGGTTGCCAGCCGGTGGCGCAGGTCGTCCAGATGGTTGTGCTGCCCGGTCTGACGCCGGAGCGTTGCGCGCAGGTACAGCGCATCGCCAGCAGTTGGGGCAAGTTGCAACAGCCGCTCCACGGTGACTTCAGCGGCATCGAATTCGCCACCGAAGAACTGCATGGTCGCCAGGTCGTACAGCAAGGATGGCTGGTCCCCCAGCAGCGTCAGCGCTTGCTGATAGGCGTCACGGGCTGCAGCCACGTCCTGGCAGCCACTGTACAGCGCGCCGATCCGCCACCACGCGTTGCCATCCGCTGCTGCCAGCGCCTGCGCTTGACGCGCGACCAACGTCGCCTCACGGCGACGGCGCAGCTGTATCAGCAGGCTGGCATATTTGATCAATAAGGGAAGTGGCGACGATGCCACCGCTGCAGCGCTGGCGATGCACTCGGCTGCAGCATATGGATCACCGTTGGCCAACCGGGCTTCGCTTGCGAATTCGAGCAGGTGAGCGTTGTCAGGCTGGTCCGCGCAGGCGCGATCGGCCAGAGCAATTGCGTCGGCATAACGGCCTTGACGCAGCAATTGATATCCGTCGCGCAAGAGTGCGCGCAGCTGTGTCTCAGTCAATCCATTCTCCCTGTTTGGTGCACTGTGGCCGGTCATCCGGCTAGTCGATACGACGCGCGCGCAGCGCCACGCCGGCAGCGGTCACCAGCATGTAGCTGCCCATTGCCGCCTTGCGAAGCACTATCACATCACCTTCGGCCAAATGGCCGCGGCTGCTTGCTTCTGTCAGTGCCCAGCGCTGGTGCGTATCAAGAGACACCGTGCGGGTGCCGTCTGCCTGATAGGTCACTGCAAGCACTGTTGCGCTCAGTTGCGCAGGCGACGACCGTCTCGCAGCAGCAGCAGATACTTCATCTGCGTTATGGCCAAACTCACGCACGCCCCTGCTGGCTTCTGCGGCCCGTACGGCCTGCGCTGGCGGGAAGCTGGCGTCGTAGCAGGCCAGCCGCGGCAATGGCTCAAGTACCGACGCGCATTGATGCGTTGGAGTCTCCTGAGCCACCACACCCCATGTGCAGCACATGATTGCCAGCCCACACAGTCTCCGCTTGTGCATTTGCGCATCTTCAATCGTCGGTTGCGCCTGAGCATACAAGGCAACCGGACGGCGGTGGAGAGCCAGGCCGGCGCTGTTTTGCCTGGCATCGATTGAACAGGCTGCAAGCGCCATCTAAGCTGCGGGTCTGAACTGACGCACTGCCTCCCAGGATTACGCCTTGAACATGTCTTTGCAGCAGGCCGCACAACTACTGCAGCAGGGCCAGTTGCAGCAGGCGATCGTGGCGTATCAGCGCGTGCTGCAGACGCAGCCGCGCTCGGCCGATGCCTGGTACAACCTGGGGTACTTGTTGCGCCGGACCGGCAATGCGTCCGGTGCGCTGGACGCTTATGCGCAGGCATTGGTCTGTGGCGCAACATCCCCCGAGCAGATCCACCTCAATCGCGCCGCTCTTTATAGCGACCATCTCCATCAGGAGGCGGCGGCGCAGCGCGAACTCGACCTGGCGCTGCGCTGCCGGCCCGACTACGCTCCGGCGCTGCTCAATCTGGGCAATCTGCACGAAGAACTGGGCGCACGCGACCAGGCGATTGCGGCCTATTGCCGACTTGTCGCTCTTGTCGATAGCGACGCCGCTACGCACGCGCTGCAGCTGCAAGCCACTGCACGCCTGCTGCATCTGGATCCGCCTATCCACGCCGAGGACATGCGCCTGCTCACACTCGGGCAGGCAGTCTCGGCACCCGACCAGGATCCGGAGCTTGTCGCCAGCTTGCTGCATGCGCTGGCCCACGCCTACGACCGTCTCGGTCTGCACGCGCGCGCATTCGACGCAGCAAGCGCCGGCAATCGTCATGCTCATGCACAGGCAAGGCGCTACGACCCGCTTCGGAGACAACAGCATTTCGACCACATCGCGAAGGTATTTGCCGCAGCCGATGGCGCGACCGCCCCGCTGCCGCAGGTTGCTGAGCACGACACGGTGTCTGCGCTGTTTATCTGCGGCATGTTCCGCTCCGGCTCCACCTTGGTCGAACAGGCCTTATCGCGCCATCCCTGCATTGCGGCGGGCGGTGAACTGGATGCGCTGCCACGACTGGTGGCACAGTCGCTGTCGCCGTTTCCGCAGGCTGCACATGCGCTATCCGCTCAAACCCTGGCCCAGTTGGCGACCAGCTACCGGCAACGCGTGGCAGCGGCTGTTCCCGAACAGGCGCACCTGCGCTATGTCACCGACAAGCGACCGGATAATTTCCAGTTGATCGGTTTGATCAAGCAGCTGTTTCCCGCCGCAAGAATCGTGCACACGCGTCGTCATCCACTCGACAACGGGCTGTCGATCTTCATGCAGCAGCTCAATCCGCATGGGTTTGGCTATGCAGGTCGACTGGAGGATATCGGCCATTTCTACGCGGCATATCAACGCTTGATGGAGCATTGGCTATCGCTGTATCCGGACAGCATCCATAGCTTCGACTATGACGCCTTCGTCGCCGCGCCGGAACCGACCTTGCGCGCCTTGCTGGACTTTCTGCAGTTGCCCTGGGAACCGGACTGCCTGAATTTTCACCTCGCAGCCGGGGCCGTGAGAACCGCCAGCTACTGGCAGGTGCGTCGCCCCTTGCATGCCGATGCATCGGGACGCTGGCGGCACTACGCTGCGCAGCTTGCTCCTCTGCGCACCGCACTCGCCCAGGCCGGCGTGACGCTTGCGGATTGAGCCTGGCTGCGGCAGCAGCGCGTCATCCAGCACGGTGACGTGCGATGGCGGTCTCCATGGCATTGACCATGCCGCGCTCTTCCTGGGTCAGCAGCGGATTCCAGATATCGAAGATCAGCACCACGCGCACCTGCGCACTGTCGTTGCGCGCCTCATGTTCGATCGAGTCGTCGAACACCAGTACCTTGCCGACCTCCCAGCGCCGCCAGTCATAACCGACGCGAAAACTGCAACCCTCCGGCACGATCAACGGCAGATGCGCCACCAGACGCGCATTGGTTTCGCCATGATGCGGCGGAATGACGGTCTGCGGCGCCAGCACCGAAAACATCGCGTTGGGACACACGCCATCGATCTGCGCGGCGTCGACCGATGACAATGCGGCTGCAGTGGCGGGACACCGCACTAGATGCTCCTGCACCGGCTTGCCATGGGCCCAGAGCGGATAGGAACTCCACGCCGGCGAATGATTGAGCTCTTTCCATTGATTGACCGGCTGGTCAAGTGCGTAGGCGATATAAGGGGCGAATCCGCGTTGATCGTCGTGCATGACCGCATGCAACTCCTGTGCGATTGCGTCGGTCTGGTCCTGCACTGCATCGATCCACGGGAAGGAATCCGTTGCGTGAAACGGCAAGGCCGGCAATCGAGGCACATACAGGCGGTTGGATTGGGAATGGAAGGGACGACTGCGCCCGCAGGCGATCGCTGCGGCCTCGTCCCAGCGCCCCTCTAGCGCTGCATCCACCGCTGCCCTGGGGCTCGCAAGCAAGGTCTGCAACTGCGTTTCCAGTTCCAGCGTGTCCTGTTCCACCGCTTGCTTGGCAAGGGCTAGCTTGCGGCGCAACACCGCCGGCCATTGCGGTTCTGGCGGCGCGACTTTCAAAGCGTCGCGATAGACCACGGCGGCCGCACGTGGGCGACCGCGCGCTTCCAGAAACGCCGCCTTGGCCAGCAGGCCGGGCAGGAAGTAGGCATCCAGCGCCAAGGCGCTACTGATGGCCTGCCACTCGCCATCCACGTCGCCCTGCGCCTGCTTCACCACCGCAATGGTCAGCACGATCATCGGGTCGCCTGGGCTGCTTGCGCGTGCACCGCTCAGATACTCCAACGCTGCCGTTGTGTCGCCCCGTTGGTAGGCGTGCACGCCCAGGCTATACAAGGCTTGCGGATGCGCAGGCGCCAGTTGACGCACCTGTGCCCATAACTGCTCGGCCTGTTGCCACTGCCCCGCCGATGCCGCGGCACCTGCCTCGGCGATCAGCGCGGCGATCTGTTCGTTTGTCTGTTCGATCTGTAACGCCATGACACCCGCAGCCTGTCAGCCTTCCCCGGCTCGATCATACGGCTTGAGCGGCATCGCAACAGCCAGGCTGCTACGTAGCACGCTGCCTGTGCGCGACCTGCACACGCTGCTGTGAGCGACGACCTGCCAGCGGCGCCGCTTCAGGATGCTTATGCCCTGCAACAAAACATCAATGCGAGTGGCCGCTGTGAGAGTGCGCGTGCCCCTGGTGATCGTGCTCCGCAGCGCCTTTCGACACGAGTGGCGTCCCGCACGGCTCGGTGCCGCAGTCCCCGCTTTCCACCTGCAGCGTGACGTGGGTGATCTCGAAGCGCTCGTGCAGGAGTTGGCCGAGCGCCTCGCGCAGGCGGTCGCGGTCGGTGGTTTCGCTGACAACCACGTGTGCGGTGAGTGCGGGCGTGCTGGAGGCCAGCGCCCAGACGTGCAGGTCGTGGACGTCTTCGACGCCCGGATAACTGCTTAGCGCCTGCTGCACCTGAGGCAGATCGATGCCTTTGGGCACGCCTTCCAGCAATACGTTGATCGCTTCGCGCAACAGCACCCAGGTGCGCGGCAGCACCCACAGGCCGATCAGCACGGCCAGCACCGGGTCGATCCACTGCCAGCCGGTCCAGCAGATCAGCAGCGCGCCGATGATCACCGCCACCGAGCCGAGCATGTCGCTCCAGACTTCCAGATAGGCACCCTTGACGTTGAGACTCTCGCCGCTGCCGGCGTGCAGCAGCTTCATCGCGATCAAGTTGATCACCAGGCCGAAGCCGGCGATCAACAGCATGCCGCTGGAGGAAATATCCTGCGGCGCGCGAAAGCGTTGCACGGCTTCCCACAGGATGTAAGCGCCGACCGCGAACAACAGCGCGCCATTGGCCAGCGCGCCGAGCGCCTCCAGACGCACATAGCCATAGGTGCGACGCGCGTCGGCAGGGCGTCGGCTCAGGCGCACCGCAACCAGCGCGATCATCAGGCCGACGGTGTCTGTGGCCATATGCGCGGCGTCCGACAGCAGCGCCAGGCTATTGGTGATGAACGCGCCGATGACCTCTGCCAACAGGAAAGTGGCAGTGAGTGCGAGCGCCCACCACAACGGTTTCTCGTGGCGGATGTCGCTGGGTGCGTGGTTGTGGTCGTGTCCCATGGATGCGGTGGCCTCGTGCGATGCGCGCACCTTAGGCGCACGCGATGGCGGAGACTATTACACCCGGGCGTGATGACATCACATCACGTAGGCGCGGTGATGCATGGTATTACGCAGGCGGGTAGCAACTTGGAGCAGCCAACAAAAGCTCTCGAACGCCGCAGCGATGGCGGCAACATGCTGGCCGCACTCGCCTTCGCTGGCGAGTTGAGTGATGTCGGTAGTGGCAGTGACATTGCTCGGATCGAAAGGAGCCGATCGGACCGCACATCATCGGACGGCCACACTGCATGCCCTGCTTGCCCTGCTTGCCCTGCTTGCCCCGCTTGCCCCGCTTGCAACCATGCACACCGACACTCTCGACTGGTCCTTGCCCGCCCACCGTCGCGGGACCTTACGCGGCATGGATGCCGCGTAAGAGCCTACAGGAACGTACTTGCGGCGTGTCCTGCGATGGTGGGCGGGCAAGGGCCCCGCAGCCAATCCACAGATCAGCCGCTCTGCCTTGCGGCGTGTCCCGCGATGGTGGGCAGGCAAGGGCCTCGCAGCCAATCCACAGATCAGCCGCTCTGCCTTGCGGCGTGTCCCGCGACGCTGGGCGGGCAAGGGCCTCGCAGCCAAGCCGCAAATCATCCGCTCTGCACCCGACGCATACCCGTTCGATCACCTATCAAAACGGATGCGAGTTACAACGCCGGCGACGCCCACCTGGCGGTGGGAATAGTAGCTTTGTTAGCCACTCTCAAACCTTGGCCACCAGCTTGATCACGCTGGAAAAATCCAGCGCACCGTTACCGGCCTGGCTGTTCATCGCGTACAGATTGCGCGCCAGCTCGCCGAGCGGGATCGACACGCCCGCCTGCACTGCGGACTCGGTGACCAGCCCCAGATCCTTGAGCATCAGATCGTTGCCGAAACCGCCGCTGTAACCGCGCGAGGCCGGTGCATTGGGCAGTACGCCCGGCCAGGGATTGCAGACTTCGGTGGCCCAGCTGCGCCCGGTGCTGACCGCCATCATCTGCGACAGCACCGCCGGATCCAGCCCCTGCGCGACGCCCAGCGCCAGCGCCTCGCCGGTGGCTGCCATGATCACGCCCAGCGCCATGTTGTTGCACAGTTTGGCAACCTGACCGGCGCCGCTGTCGCCAACGTGGAAGATATTCTTGCCCATGGCCTGCAGCACTGGGCGGGCGCGCTCAAGCGTCTCGGCTGCACCGCCGACGATGAAGGTCAGCGTGCCGGCCGCCGCGCCAGCGGTACCGCCAGACACCGGCGCGTCCAGCATCGCCAAGCCACGCGCCTGCGCTGCGGCGGCGACCTTGCGCGCGGTGACCGGCGCGATGGTGCTGCAGTCGATCACCAAGGCATTTTCGGCAATCTGCGCCAGAATGCCTGCCTCGCCGAAGTACAGGCCTTCGACATGGCGGCTCGCCGGCAGCATCGAGATCACGATCTCGGCATCGGCCAAGGTGTCGTGCGCCGAGCTGGCGGCGTGCGCACCGGCAGCGGCGGCTGTGTCCAGTGCGGCGGGCACAAGATCGAAGACGCGCAGCTGGTGCCCGGCCTTGATCAGGTTGGCAGCCATCGGCCCGCCCATATTGCCCAGGCCGATAAAGGCGATCTTGCTCATGGTGTCGGTTTCCAGGTTAGAACGATCATCAATCGTCAGTGCGGTCATGGACGGACGGCTGGATCGCAAGGCGGCCATCGCAAACTTCAGGCTTGCCGGTGCCAATGCGAAGCTTGCGATTCCTCCACCGCGTCCGCGTTGCGCTAGCCATCAACCGCATTTGCCAGCCACTCAGCGTTCACCGACTTCACGTACGGCAAGATCGGCAAGCGGGTGCTCTGCGGCGGGCCAGGGTGATTGGAAAAATGCAGCAGCCCACTGCGCATCCGCTTCTTCCAGCGAGGCCGGTTGCCATTGCGGCTGGCGGTCCTTGTCGATCAGCAGCGCGCGGATGCCTTCGACAAAGTCGCCATGTGCGGCGACACGCAGCGCCGCTACGCATTCGGTGCGGAAGGCGTCGGCCAGGGTGCTTGTAGCCGGATGACGTTGCAGCTCCCAGGCCAGTCGCGCGGAACTGGGCGCGCCAGCTGCGAGCGTTGCGCGCGCCGCCTGCAACCAGGCGTCTTCACTTTGCAGTGCCAGGATCGTAGCGACCACCTCTTCCAGCGTGTCGCCCGCCACCAGTTGCTCGATCAAGGCCGCATGCACTTGCAAGGGACCGGGCTCCAGAGCTTGCGCAATGCCGTGCAAAAACGCGCTGAGTTGGCCGCGATCGTCCTGCACATTGCCCGTCCAGGCGTGCGCGCTCAAAGCATCCAGCACGGCGGCATATTGCGCGTGTTCCAGCCGCACATCCGCCAGCCCCGCGTAGATCGCGTCGCTGGCATCCAACGGAGCGCCGGTCAATGCCAGGAACAATCCGGCGCCGTGCGGCACGCGGCGCAACAACCAGCTGCCACCGACATCGGGAAACAAGCCGACGCTGATCTCCGGCATCGCCAGACGCGAACGCTCGGTGACCACGCGATGGCTGGCGCCGGACATCAGGCCGATGCCGCCGCCCATGACGATACCGTGGCCCCAACACAGCAGCGGCTTGGGATAGGTATGGATGCAATGGTCGAGCCGATACTCTTCTTCGAAGAACGCAGCGGCGTGCGCATTGCCTTGCGGTTGCGCGATGCGCTCCTGCGCATCCGGCACCGCATCGCGATGCGCACGCATGCTCTGGTACAGACCATGCAGATCGCCGCCCGCGCAGAACGCTTTCTCGCCGGCACCACGCAACACCACACAGGCGATCTGCGTATCGTCGGCCCAGACGCGCAGCTGCGCGTCCAGCAGGCGCGTCATCTGCAACGACAAGCCGTTGAGCGTCCTGGGCGAATTCAAGGTGGCGATGCCGATGCGATGCCCGTCCGCGCAATCGCGTTGCTCGAACAGCACCGGTGCCTCTTCAGTTGCGTTGACATCCACCATCAGCCGTTGCTCCACTGCGGCGCGCGCTTCTCGAGGAATGCCGCGACGCCCTCGGCCTGATCGGCTTGCTCGAACAGGTCGACAAAGGCTTCGCGCTCGGCAACCAAGGCCGCAGCGTGCGTGGCATGGCGGGTGGATTGCACCAGGCGTTTACAGGCCGCCACGCTCACCGGGCTCTGCTTGCCGGCACGCTGCGCCCACGCAACTGCCAGCGCGCGCGATTCGCCCTTGCCCACCACCTCTTCCAGCAATCCGATCCGTTGTGCGGTGGCGGCATCGATACGCTCGCCCAGCAGGATCATGCGCTTGGCCCAGCCTTCGCCGACCAGGCGCGGCAGGTTCTGGGTGCCACCCGCGCACGGCAGCAAACCGACGCTGGCTTCCGGCAGCGCCAGATGCGCCTGCTGCTCGGCAATGCGCAGGTCGCAGGCCAGCGCGCATTCCAGGCCGCCGCCCATGGCATAGCCGTTGATCGCGGCGATCGACACGCCACCGAAGGCGCTCAAGGCCTCGAACGCTTCGCCGAAGCGACGCGCGGCCTCGCGTGCAGCGGCCTTATCGCCATCGGCAAACTGCTTGAGGTCGGCACCGGCGCTGAAGAACTTTTCGCCCTCGCCGGTGATCACCAACGCATACACGCTGCGGTCGGCATCCAATGCATGCACCAGGTCGCGCAAGGCAGCCAGACTCTGCACAGTCCATGTGTTGGCCGGCGGGTTGCTCAACGTGACGATAGCTACATGCGCGTCGCGCTCGACCTGCAGGCCGGTATGCGTGCGTCCTTCCCAATCGCTCATCGCAGTTCCTCCTCGCCGTTGAGCAGGTGCCGCGCAATGATCATGCGCATCACTTCGTTGGTGCCTTCCAGGATGCGATGCACACGGCTGTCGCGCAGCAGGCGTTCGATCGGGTACTCGCGGATATAGCCGTAACCGCCATGGATCTGCAGCGCTTCGTCGCAGATCGCAAAGCCGGCGTCGGTGGCGAAGCGCTTGGCCATCGCGCACCACACGGTGGCATCGTGGCTGCCGGCATCGAGCTTGCGTGCGGCGGTGTGCACCATCTGCCGCGCGGCCACCAGTTGGGTGGCCATGTCGGCCAGCTTGAATTGCAGCGCCTGGAAATCGGCCAACTTTTTGCCGAACTGGCGGCGCTCGCCCATATAGCGACGCGCCGCATCCAGTGCGCCCTGCGCCGCGCCCAGCGAACACGCCGCGATGTTGATGCGGCCGCCATCCAGCGCCTTCATCGCCATCTTGAAGCCCTCGCCTTCCTCGCCGAGCAGATTGCCGGCCGGGATGCGTACATCGGTAAAGGTCACCCCGCGCGTGGGCTGGCTGTTCCAGCCCATCTTTTCTTCCTTGCGGCCGTAGCTGATGCCAGGCGCATCGGCAGGCACCACGAAGGCGCTGATGCCGCGCGCGCCATCGTCGCCGGTGCGTGCCATCACCACCAGCACATCGGTGGCGCCGGCGCCGGAAATGAAGGCCTTGCTGCCGTTGAGCACATACGCGTCGCCATCGCGCTGGGCGCGTGTCTTGAGCGAGGCCGCGTCCGAGCCGGCACCCGGCTCGGTCAGGCAATACGAGCCCAGCTTGGCACCGCTGGTCATCGCCTCGCCCCACTGCGCACGCACCGTGTCGTTGCCGTAACTGGCGATCAACCAGGTGGCCATGTTGTGGATGCTGATGAAGGCCGAGGTGGACGGATCGACCGTGGCGAGTTCTTCGAACACCACGGCCGCATCGAGCCGGCGCATGCCCAGGCCGCCCACACCTTCGTCGGTGTACAGGCCGCAGAAACCGAGTTCGGCGGCCTTGGCAATCGCCTCGCGCGGGAAGTGGCTCTCTGCGTCCCATTGCGCGGCATACGGTGCGAGTTCCTTGTCGGCGAAGTCGCGCGCGGCAGCACGGAACGCTTCCTGCTCGTCGTTCAAATCGGCCGTATTGGCGTGTAGCTGGATGGCTGCATTCATGGCGATCGGATCACTTGAGAGAGATGGTGGTGTTGACGCCATGGCCCAACGTGTCGTCATCGAACCAGCGCGCGGTCACGGTCTTGGTCTGGGTGTAGAACATCACCACCTGCTTGCCGTACGGGCCCAGGTCGCCGAGCTTGGAGGCGCGCGAGCCGGTGAACGAAAACAGCGGTACCGGCACCGGAATCGGCACGTTGATGCCGACCTGACCCACATCGATGTCTTCCTGGAAACGGCGCGCAGCAGCACCGGACTGGGTGAACAACGCGGTGCCGTTGCCGTTTGGATTGGCGTTGACCAGCGCGATCGCGTCGTCCAGCGTGTCTGCGCCCAGGATCACCAGCACGGGCCCGAAGATTTCTTCGTCATAGATGCGCATGCCAGGCGTGACGCCGGAGAAGATCGTCGGGCCGACGAAATTGCCTTGTTCGAACCCCGGTACGGTCGGCGCGCGACCATCCAGTTCCAGCGTTGCGCCCTGCTCCACGCCGGAGGCGATCAGCGCTTCCACACGCTCGCGTGCGGCGCAGGAAATCAGCGGGCCCACGTCGGTGCCCTGCGCATCGCCCGCACCCAGCTTCAAGCTCCTGGCCTTGGCAACCAGCGCCGGAATCCATTGCTGCGCCTCGCCCACCAGCACCAGCGTGGATGCCGCCATGCAACGCTGGCCGGCGGCACCAAAGGCGGCACCAACCATCGCGTTGAGGGTCTGTTCCTGATTGGCGTCCGGCAGCACCACGGCATGATTCTTGGCGCCCATCATGCATTGCACGCGCTTGCCGGCCAGCGATGCGCGGCGATAGACGTGCGTGCCCACCTTGGTGGAGCCGACGAACGACAGCGCCTTGATCTCGGGGTGGTCGCACAGCGCGTTGACCACCTCTTCGCCACCGTGCACCACGTTGAGCACGCCATGGGGAATGCCGGCGTCCAGCGCAAGCTCCACCAGCCGCATGGTCACCATCGGGTCCTGCTCGGAGGGCTTGAGCACGAAGGTGTTGCCGGTGGCGATCGCCATCGGAAACATCCACAGCGGAATCATCGCCGGGAAATTGAACGGGGTGATGCCGGCGCACACGCCCAGCGGCTGCAGCAGGCTGTAGGTGTCCACGCCGTTGGCGACGTTGTTGGCCAGCTCGCCCAGTTGCAGATTGCCGATCGCCGCGGCGTGCTCCACCACCTCCAGCCCGCGGAACACATCGCCTTCGGCATCGGCCAGGGTCTTGCCCTGCTCGGCACTCAGCAACGCGGCCAGCTCGGGCATGTGCTCGCGGATCAGCTGCTGGTACTTGAGGAAGACGCGCGCGCGGGTGCCGATGGGCGTCTTGCGCCAGCTGACAAAGGCACGGCTGGCGGCGGCCACTGCGGCGTCGACTTCGGCCGTGGTGGCGAACGGCACCTGCGCCAGCAGCGACTGGTCGGCAGGGTTGACCACGTCCTGCCAGTGCGAACTGTCGGACACCACAAATTCGCCATCGATCAACAGGGACACGCGGGGGACGGATTCGCTCATTGCAAGTTCGCTCGCAGAAGGGTCGGTGCAGATACTTCGCATTGTTCGCACCCCTCGCCGGCATTCCCAGCCGCCAATTGCTTAATCGCGCTAAGCTGGCGGCACAATTTTGCGAATCTTGCGAATGCCACACACGCAGCCACCTCTGCGCCACCAGCTCGGCCTGCGCCTGCAGCGGCTGCGCCAGCGCCATGGCCTGACCCAGGCCGAACTGGCGCGCCGGCTGGCGTTGTCGCCGAGCTATCTCAACCAGATCGAGCGCAACCAGCGCCCGTTGACGCTGGCGATCCAGCAGCGGCTCAAGGCCACCCTGGGCGACCTTGAAGGCCTGCTGGACCTGGACGACCCCGCCGCGCTGGTGGAACCCTTGGACGAATCTCTGCGCAGCCTGGGCCACAGCCTGTCGGCCGCCGAGCTGCGCGTGCTCACCGGCAATCTGCCGCAGGTGGCGCAGGCACTGTTGGATCTGCACCGCGCCCATCGGCATCTGCTCGAGCGCAATGCCGCACTGGAACTGCAGATCGGTGCCGACCACGCCGCACTGCCGTCGCTGTCGCCCGGCGAGCAGGTACGCGATTACTTCAATCGCGCGCACAACTACCTGCCCGAACTGGATGAGCGCGCGGAGGCGCTGTATGCCGAACTCGGGCTGACCCCGGACAACCTTGCGCTGCGGCTGCGCCAACGCCTGGCCGATCGCCACGGCTTGTTGGTGCAGGACGCCACCGACCTGCTCAGCGACAAGCGCAGCGTGGATGCGCAGGCGCGCGTGCTGTGGCTGCCTGCGCATCTGCGCCCCGGCCAACAGGCCTTCCAGATGGCCGCACAATTGGCATTGCTGGAGTGTGCGCCGCTGCTGGAGGCACGCATCGCCGACGCCGGGTTCGAAGACGCCGAGCGCATTGCACTCTCGCGTATCGGTTTGTCGAACTATTTCGCCGGCGCCCTGGTGATGCCGTATGGCGAATTTCTGCACAGCGCGCAGACCTGCCGCTACGACATCGAATGGCTGGCCGATCGTTTCGATGTGGGCTTCGAGGCGGTCTGCCACCGCCTCAGCACCTTGCAGCGACGCGGTGCGGCCGGGTTGCCGATCTTCTTCATGCGGGTGGACCGCGCCGGCAATGTGTCCAAGCGTCACTCGGCCACCGACTTCCACTTCTCGCATGTCGGCGGCGCCTGCCCGCTGTGGATCGTCTACGAAGCCTTCAATCAGCCCGACCGCATCCTGACCCAGATCGCGCGCATGCCCGATGGCCGGCGCTATTTCTGGCTTGCGCGCCAAGTCAGCAGTGGCGCGCCCGGTTACGGCCGCCCGCGCAAGACCTTTGCATTGGCGATGGGCTGCGACCTGCGCCATGCCGATCAATTGGTGTATGCGCGCGGCTGGGACCTGGATGCGGTGGACGATGCGGTGCCGATCGGCCCCGGTTGCCTGACCTGCGAACGCAGCGACTGCGTGCAGCGTGCCTTTCCGGCATTGCCGCGGTTACCTGCCAGCGCGCGCTAGGCCACCGACGTCCGCAGGGTCCGACGCAACCTTCCGCTTCCAGGAGCGCCACCCATGCCGCAACTGTGACGGAGCAGACGCTACCGCTGCACTGCAGCATTCCAACGCGAGATAGCTCACGCAAAATGCTTCATTGGAATGGAATGGCTTGCGCTTCTACCCTGAAGCGGACACATGCAGGACAGGGGGACGCCAAGGCGATCGACGATCGTGACAGCGTCACGCAAACGCACACTCAGCTCCAAAAACGCAGCACCGCACCACTTCGCCATGCCCGCGTCAGGACGCGCCGACTGCGCCACTGCGCAACGGCCGCACCGGCGGCCACCATCTCCATTCGGTAACTTTTGTCCTGGGAGGGATCAAACGATGCCCGTTCACCACACCGGCCACTCGGCCAGCCGGCGCCTGCGCCGCACCCCTGCGCGCGACGTCCTCTGCACCACCATCGCCTTCGTTCTGGCCAGCGCGTTCAGTGCGCACGCACAGGACAGCACGCCTGCGCCTGCCGCACCGCCGGCCAGCGACAGCAGCGCCGCCGCTGCGCCGCCACCGGTCACGCTCGACAACATCACCGTGATCGGCCAGCGCGCCAGCCTGAATCAGGCGGTGCAGGCCAAGCAGATGTCCGATCACGTCATGGAAGTGATCTCGGCCGACAACATGGGCCAGATGCCCAATGTCACCGTGGCCGAAGCGCTGGTGCGCCTGCCCGGCGTCAACGGCACCCGCGACCGCGGCAACGAGAGCCTGGCCACCGTGCGCGGTCTTGGCCCGCGCATGACCATGGGCACCGTCAACGGGCGCGAAATCGCCTCCTCCGAGCCCAATCGCGCGGTGCGTTGGGAAGTGTTCCCCACCGAAATCGTCTCCACCGTCAAGGTCTACAAGACCCAGTCGGCGGATCTGGTGGCCGGTGGCCTTGCCGCAACGGTGGACATCTCCACCATCAGCCCGCTGGACTACACCGGCCCGGGCTTTGTCGGCACCGCCGGCCCGGTGTTCTACGACCACGCCAAGGACGTGGACGGCTACACCCCGTGGGGCAACCGCTTCGGCGCCAGCTGGGTGCACAAGATCAACGACAACCTGGCGGTTGCGCTCGGCGCCACCTATCAGAAGCAGAAGAACTCCAACTCCTCGATCGGCAGCTGGGGCTATACCGATGCCACCACCTCGCGCGATGTGGATGGCGACGGCACCGTGGATCCGACGCCGTTCGGCGCGGCCGACCAGCTCAAGCTGACCGACCAGACCCGCACCGGCGCGATGGGCACCGTGCAATGGCGCTCGGGCAACTTCGAGTTGAAGTTCGACGGCCTGTATTCGCGGATCGAAATCGACGAAGACCAGTTGCAGAACTGGTTCAACGGCCTGGCTTTCAGCACGTTCTCCACCGGTGCCAACCCGTACACCACGCCGGGTTCGTCCTACACCATCGTCGATGGCGATGTGGTCGCCGGTACGCTGGCCAACTCGAACCTGCAGGTCGACCATGTGGTCAGCCATTACAACGAGGTCAAGACGCTCACCGCCGGTGGTTTGAACGCCAAGTGGAGCGGCGATGTGTGGACGCTGGGCAGCGACCTGTCGTTCTCGCAGGCCAAGCGCGACAACACCTGGCAGGCGGTGCGCTTCGGCAGCAATCCGGACACTGTCTCATTCGATTTCCGCCGCAGCGTCACCCCCACCATCAGCACCAGCTCGGACACGCCCGAGTGGGGCATCGCCGGTCAGACCGAGCCGCAGGCGCTGCGCGACAAGATCGCCGCACTCGCGCTCAACGCCAGCCGGGCGATCGATGCAGCGGCCTTCACCTCGCTGGAATTCGGCGTACGCGCCGCGCGTCGCGAAAAGCAGAACCGCCGCTTCATCAGCAATCAATCCGGCTACGACCAACCGATTTCGGCGTATCAGGGCCTGATCTATCCGGTCACCATGCCGGACTTGAACGTGCCCACGCTGACCGGCGGCAACATGGACGCCATCGCCGAGATCGGCTTCGGCGGTTTCGATCCGGCCACGCTCGACGAGCAGCTGCTCGACCACTGGAACGTCAAGGAAGACGTGCGCGAAGCCTTCGCCAAAGCGGTGTTCAGCTCGCAGCTGTTCGGCACCGATGTCACCGGCAATATCGGCGTACGCCTGGTCAACACCAAGACCACCAGCGACGGCTTCGATTCGGTCGGCACCACCGTGCAGGCCAGCACCGACAGCAAGGAATACACCGACGTGTTGCCCAGCGCCACCGTCAACTTCCTGATCGACGATCAGCGCATCCTGCGCTTTGCGGTGGCCAAGGTCATCGCGCGCCCGCCGCTGGACGAACTGCGCACCGGCCGCCGCCTGGACGACCCCAATGTCACCGTCGGCCAGCTCACCGGCAGCGGCGGCAACCCGCAGCTGGATCCGTTCAAGGCCACCCAGGTCGATGTGTCGTATGAGTGGTACTTCCACAAGGAAGCGCTGGCGGCGATTGCGGTCTACCGCAAGGAAGTGGATTCCAGCATCGGCTACCGCACCGACCGCGAAGTGATCAACGGCCTGGATTACCTGGTCAGCGCGCCGTTCAATGGCGGCGGCGGGCATATCAATGGAGTGGAGCTCACCTTCCAGACGCCGTTCTACTTCATCCCGCACATGGAAAACTTCGGCGTCTATTCCAACTTCTCGCTGGTGGATTCCAACCTCAAGGAATTCTCGCCGGTCGACAACCCGTTGCCGCTGAGCGGCCTGGCGCGCAAGACCGGCACCTTCGATCTTTGGTACAGCAATGGCAGCTTCGAAGCGCGTGTGGGTTACAAGTACCACAGCCCCTACACCGTGGTGTACGGCTGGAATGCGGCACGTCTTGCCCGTCTGCAGAGCGAAGGCACGGTGGATCTGAGCCTGAACTGGCAGTACAGCAAGCAGCTCAGCTTCCGCTTCCAGGCCGGCAATCTCACCAACGAACCGCTGCGCGCCTACACCGACAACAAGCCCAACCGTCTGGCCAATCAGGACGACGGTGGCTACCAGGTGTTCGGCCGTCGGTATGCGCTGGAAGCCAGCTACAAGTTCTAAGCGCAGCTGACACAACTGCTGCGCGACCGCGACACCGGTGCGGCCGGTGCGTGGAATCGGATCGGTTATCGACGTTCCGATTCCACGCACAGGCCGCACGACAGCACCGCCGCGTGCGGCATGCTGTCACCCGCTCCACGTTTTTCTGTCGAGGAATTGCATGCGCTCTACACGCCGTCTCTGGACGCCCGCGCTACTGGCGCTGGCCATCTCCACCTTCGCACACGCCGCCCCGGCCCCCGCCACGTTGTATCTCGGTGCGGACCTGTCCTACGTCAACGAGATGGAAGAATGCGGTGTGCAATACCGCGAGAACGGCGTGGTCAAAGACCCGTTCGAACTCTTCCACGCGCACGGTGCCAATCTGGTGCGTGTGCGGCTGTGGAACGACGCACGCTGGACCCGCTACAGCGACTTGTCCGACGTCAAAAAGACCATCGCGCGCGCACGCGCGCAAGGCATGCAGGTCTTGCTGGACCTGCACTACTCCGACGATTGGGCCGATGGCGAAAAACAGCTGATTCCCAAGGCCTGGGCCAGCATCACCGATACCGATGAGCTGGCGCGCACGTTGTATGGCTTCACCTACGACACGCTGAGCGCGCTCGACCGCGCCGGCCTGATGCCGGAACTGGTGCAAGTGGGCAACGAAAGCAATTCCGACCTGATGGACAGCATTCCCTGGGACAAGAAGCGCCCCATCGACTGGCAACGCAACGCCAAACTGTTCAATGCCGGCATCAAGGCAGTGCGCGATATCAGCGCACGCTCCACGATCAAGCCACGGGTGATGCTGCATATCGCCCAGCCGGAAAATGTGGAACCGTGGTTTGCCGCCGCCACCAAGGCCGGCGTCACCGACTACGATCTGATCGGCATCAGCTACTACCGCAAATGGTCGACTCAATCGATGGTCGAGCTGGGCAAGACCATCAAGCGCCTGCGCGGCCGCTACGACGCCGATGTGGTGGTGGTGGAAACTGCCTACCCGTGGACGCTGGAGTCCGGCGACACCTCGCACAATCTGCTCGGCCAAGACTCGCTGATTGCCGGCTACCCAGCCACGCCTCAAGGCCAGTCCAAGTACATGATCGATCTCACCCAGTTGGTGATCGACACCGGCGGCGCCGGCGTGGTGTATTGGGAACCGGCATGGACCAGCAGCAGCTGCAAGACGCGCTGGGGCACCGGCTCATCGTGGGAAAACGCCAGCTTCTTCGATTTCAGGCATGACAACGAGGTGTTGCCGGCGATCGATTTCATGCGCCACCCGTATACGGGCGTGCCTGCATCGCGCAAACCGGCAACAGGCAACCCTGCTTGGACCAAACAAGACCGAGCTGCCGACGCCAGCAAGAGGACGCAGCCATGACCGGCATCAATCGCCGCGAGCTGCTGCGCGGCATGTTGGCAAGCGGAGTGAGCGCCGCTCTCCCCGTCGGCGCAGCCGGCGCATTAGTGCCCGCCATCGCCGGTGCAGCGCCAGCCGTAGATAAGAACGCCATGCCGCTTGGCGCGCTTGGCGATGCAACGCTGGCACCACGCGAACGCCTGCTATTCGACTTCGGCTGGCGCTTTCATCTCGGCCACGCCAGCGACCCATCGCGCGACTTCGAGTTCGGCACCTTCCAGCGCACCTTCGCCAAGGCTGGCAAGGACACCGCGACCGCCGCGCAGCTGGCCTTCGACGACAGTGGCTGGGAACTGCTGGATCTGCCGCACGATTGGGCCGTCACCCTGCCCTTCCGCCAAGAGCCGATCTCGGCCACGATCACCGAAGAAGACCCGGCCGCCGCGCACGGCTACAAGCCGCTGGGCACGAGCTTTCCGGAACACAGCGTGGGTTGGTATCGCCGCACGCTGCAGATTCCCGCAGGCGATCTGGGCAAGCGCATCAGTCTGGTGTTCGACGGCGTGTTCCGCGATTGCATCGTGTTCTGCAACGGCCACATCGTCGGGCGCAATGCCAGCGGCTATTGCGGCTTCGAGGTCGACCTGAGCGAAGTGCTCGACTACGGCAAGCCCAACCTCATCGCCGTGCGCGTGGATGCCACGCTGGGCGAAGGCTGGTTCTACGAAGGTGCCGGCATCTATCGGCATCTGTGGCTGCAAAAAACCGACCCGCTGCATCTGCCGCAAGACGGCGTGTTCGTGCGCAGCACCGTGCAAGGCGACAACGCCACCGCGCAGGTATCCACCGAGGTGCGTAACGACGGCACTGCCCCGCGACACTGCGCCGTGCAAGCACGTGTCACTGCACCGGATGGCCGAGTCGTCGCACAAGCGGTCAGTGCAGCGGTCACGGTTGCACCGGGCCAGGTGCAGGTTGTCGAACAAACCGTGCCGCTCGGCCAGGCCGCGCTATGGTCGATCGACACCCCGCAGCTCTACAGCCTCACCACCAGCGTGCACAGCGACGGCAAGGCGGTCGATGCGCTGGTCACGCCGTTCGGCGTGCGCACGGCCGTCTTCGATGCACAACGCGGTTTCCTGTTGAACGGCGCACCACTCAAGCTGCACGGCACCAACAATCACCAGGACCACGCCGGCGTCGGCACCGCCATCCCCGACAGCCTGCACGAATGGCGCCTGCGCCAGCTCAAGTCGATGGGCTGCAACGCGTATCGCAGCTCGCACAATCCGGCCACGCCAGAACTGCTCGCGCTATGCGACCGACTGGGCATGTTCGTGATCGAAGAAACCCGGCGCATGTCCACCGACCCCGAAGCCATGGGCGAACTGGAGACCATGGTGCGGCGTGGGCGCAATCATCCCAGCGTGATCCTGTGGTCGCTCGGCAACGAAGAGCCTCAGCAGGTCACCGAGCGCGGCGCACGCATCGTCAGCCGCATGCAGCAACGCGTGCGCCAGCTCGATCCCACCCGCCCCACTACGTTCGCCATGGACAAGGGTTTTGGCGATGGCGTCGGCCAGGTGGTCGATGTGGTCGGCTTCAACTACCGCACCAGCCAGATGGACGGCTTCCACGCGCAATACCCAAATATTCCGATCTACGGCAGCGAAACCGGCAGTACCGTGTCGGTGCGCGGCAACTACCAGCGCGACGACGCACGCGGCTATACCCGCGCCTACGACCTGGACCACCCGTGGTGGGCGAGCACTGCCGAAGCCTGGTGGAGTTACGTCGCACAACGTCCGTACATCGCTGGCGGCTTTATCTGGACCGGCTTCGATTACCGCGGCGAACCCACGCCCTACAACCGTTGGCCGAATGTCGCTTCGCAGTTCGGCGTGCTCGATAGCTGCGGTTTTCCCAAGGACAACTACTGGTACTACCGCGCGCAATGGACCAGCGAACCGGTGCTGCATCTGTTTCCGCACTGGAACTGGGACGGCCTGCTGCAGCCCGATGACAAGGGCCGCGTCGCCGTTTGGTGCCATACCAATCTCGACGCGGTGGAACTGCTGGTCAACGGCGTCAGCCAGGGCCTGCAACACGTGCCGGCCTATGGGCATGTGGAATGGCGCGTCGCGTATGCGCCGGGCGTGATCGAAGCGCGCGGCTATCGCGACAGCAAGCTGGTGCTCACCGAACGCCGCGAGACGGTCAGCAAGCCGGCTGCGATCCGCTTGAGTTGCGATCGCAAGGCACTGCGCGCCGATGCCGAAGACGTGGCGGTGGTCAAGGTGGAAATCGTTGACGCACAGGGCCGCGTCGTTCCCACCGCCGATACGCTGGTGCAGTTCGCATTGCGCGGCCCGGCGCGGTTGATCGGCGTGGGCAACGGCGACCCTGCCAGCCATGAGGACGACAAGGCGCCGCAACGCAAGGCCTTCAATGGACTGTGTGCGGCCCTGCTGCAGAGCACGCGCAGCGCCGGCAGCATCGTCTTGCAGGCCACCGCACCCGGCCTTGCCGCTGCCACCCTGCGCCTGGATGCCGACAAGGCCAAACCGCGCGCATCGGTGGCCTGACGCAGGCCGTAGCAGCGGCTGCAGTGATTATCAGGAACCATGTCAGCACCAACTGACCGCAGGACTGGGAGCCATGACCGGCTCCCGGCACACTCAGGCGCCTGCGCCCGCGTGCGCAAGCGACAGGCAGTGGCGACACCCGCCCGGCCCATCGCCGCTAGGTCGCGCGACTGGACCACTGGCGGGCGGGTTCACGCATCCGTGCTCCCTGCATCCGGCGCACGCGGAAAGTAGCGGCTGAGCTTTTCTTCCCACGCCTGGAACTGCTCAAGCGTGTAGGCATCCATCGGCCGCGGATCGGCGGCGACCGCCTTTTTCTGCGCCACATACGCGATGCGCTGGGACGACAGCTCGTCCCACGCCTTGCGCAGCATCACCGGATCCGGATGCGAAACCATCATCGCTTCCAGCAACGTGGCCTGGGCCACGCGGGCGGCCAGCAGATCGCTGAGCGCCTCCGTCACCGCCTGCATCCACTCGTGCTGTTTCTGATCCATACCCAACCAAGTCGCTTGCGTCATGCGCCGCGCACCATAGCGCGTCACCCGGAACGGCGATGTGCAAGCACGGTTCAAGAGTCAGCTCACCACGTGATGCGCAGACGCGATGTCTCTCTCCATCGCTCCGCCTGATGCATCTCAAGCCCGCGAAACTGCCTCGCCGCAGCGATGCGCTTCCGCGCGGCGCATGGCCGCGCGAAAGCGCAAGCCATTATCGCAAGCGCGAGAATGCACCGATACCCGCGATCGCCAGCCGCTCGGCGGGCACCGCCGTCTCCGCGAACGACAACCGCAGGTAGCGGATCTGGCGGACCTCGGGAAAATTCAGGCGCTGGGTCGAGAGCGCATAGGCGATGTTGGACAGTTCGCCAGCGCCAGCCGGCTGCCACTGCTGTCCATCTACGCTGGTTTCGGCGCGATAGCCCTTCGGCGGCGCCGCACCGTTCATCACCGTGCGCGAGGGCGTGAGGCTGAAACCGGCAACCTGATGCAGCGCTCCGAGGTCGATGGTCGCCTGCGCGGGATGGCCCGGCGTGGGCGCGGGCGTGATCCAGATCGTACTGGCGTCGTCGTCGAGCAACGCGTCCGCCCCTGGCGCGTTGGCCGCGACGATGCGCCAACCTGCGCTGGACAGCACGTCTGGCGCGTTCGCCGTGGGCCGCGCGACCGGCACTGGCGCAACGGCGCGGAACAGGGCGAATTCGCTGATCGCCGGGCACACCGGCGCTTCAAGCACCACCAGGCGCACCCGGCGCGCGGCGACCGGCCGATCCAGCCGCACGATGCGCTGTGCGCCAATGCACTGCGCTTCAGCCAGCCGACGCCATTGTCCATCGACCTCGGCTTCAACCGCGAAGCGAGTGACGCGCACGCCCAGCGGCAGATATTCGCGCAGCCGGATCAGGTCGAAGCTGTGCACCGAAGACAGCTCCAGCGTCAGCGTCGGCGTGGTGACCTCGTCCGGCGAGGACCAGTAGCTGTCCGGCTGGCGGTCGAGGACGCGCGACGGCTCGAACCCGGGGCCACGCGATGCGCTGGCACTGGCCTTGGCACCCTTGGCCAGATCGATGGCGAAGCTGGCGCGAATCGCGTCGCCGAAACTCTGCAGCACCGCCACGTCGTGGTCGGGGATGCGGCCGCGTCGGTCGGGCGGAAGATTGAGGTTCATGTTGGTGCCGCGCGCGACGGAGGTGTCGAAATAACGCACCAGGTTCTCCGGGCTGCGCACCTTGCCGTCTTCATCGGCATGGTAGAACCAGCCCGGTCGGATCGACGTGTTGGTTTCGGCCGGCCACCACAGCGCCGCCCCGCGCACGCCGGAATTGCCGTTTTCCTGGGTATACGGGGCATTGGGCATGGTCGGCCAGGATGGATCGCCGGCAACACCGTCTTCGTTGCCACCCCAGCGGATATCGGCGCCGAGCGGGTCGAAGGTGCAGGCCATCGGCTGGTGCCGGTGCACCAGCTCGATCATCCGAGGCCAGTTGTAGTACGCGGGCGCATCGATCTTGCGCGATTCGCGCGCGCCACCGTAGTAGCCGTCGCCGCCATTGGCGCCGTCGAACCAGAACTCGAACAGGTCGCCATAGCCGGTGCAGAGTTCGACGATCTGCTTGCGGAAATAGTCGAGATAGCCGGGGCGGCCATACTCGGCATGGTTGCGATCCCAGGGCGAGAGGTAGATGCCGAACGCCAGGCCGGCGCGTCGACACGCCGCTGCCATTTCGCCAACGATGTCGCCCTTGCCGTTCTTGTAGGGCGAGTTCCGGATGCAATGCTCGGTCAAGCGTGTGGGCCAGAGGCAGAACCCATCGTGATGCTTGGCCGTGAAAATGAGCCCTTTCAGATTGCCGGCCTTGGCGGCAGCGACGATTTGATCGGCTGAAAAATCGCTGGGATCGAATTTGCGCGGATCCTCGTCGCCGTAGCCCCATTCCTTGTCGGTGAAGGTGTTCATCGCAAAATGCACGAAGGCGTATTGCTCCCACCGATGCCAGCGCAGCTGTCGCGTGCTGGGCACCGCACCCCACGGCGCCGGGCCGCTGGCGCGTGGCGTTTGCGCGATGCGCGCTGCCGAAGCACTGAAGCTGGCGGCGGCAACCACACCCGTGGCAAGAAAGGTACGACGATCAATCATTAGCGCCTCCGACGTTGCACAAGTCTCGATCTTAGCTTTTTCAAGGGCGAAAGAGTCCTGCCCCATAGCAACAGACGGTTGTGCAAGGCCCTGCGCACGGGCAGGCCCCTGTGCGGCTGGCGTTGAAGAGCGTGCGAAGCAAGCGGCGAGCGTTCGTGGCTTGACGGCTGATTGCCCGACCCCGCGATACCTGGAGCGCGCGCATGGCATCGCAGGCAGCGTCCGGACCGGCCCCGATTTCGGTTCCGATTCCTGTTCCTGTTCCGGCGCAAAGGATCCTGGCGGGTTGTTCAGAGCTCCCCTAAACGACCGTCGGCTTTACTCAACAACGGCCAACAGCTGCGCCATGCGTGCGAGCCCCAACTGCAGCTCAGGCAACGATACCCCGCCGGCTCCCAGGCGCAGATGCTGCGGGCACGCATACGCACCACCCGACATCACGAACGTGTTGTACGGCGACGCCAGCAGCTGTTTGCTGAAATCATCGGCGCTGATCGACAACTGCAATCGTGCAAGCCCGAGCAGCCCGGCTTGCGGCGGTGTCCATGTCAGCGCGGGCTGTTCGTCGACGAAACGATCCAGCAATGCAATCCGTTCGCGCCCGACCGTGCGCGAATGCGCCACCGCCGCATCGAAATGCTCCGGTCGCAGCGCGACCTCTGCCACACGCTCGCCCAGCACGTTCATGATCTCGCTGGTGTTCTCGCGCAGCACCATCGCGGCGTTCAATATTGCGCGGTCGCGCGTCACCATCCAGCCAGTACGTAAGCCCTGCAAACCCAGCAGCTTTGACACGCTACCGGTGCTGATGCCACGCGCGTATAGCGTCGCGATGCGCGGAGTCTCCTGCTCGGTCCACTCCAATCCCCGATACACCTCGTCAGAGACGATGTACGCGCCGACCCGATCTGCCGCGGCGATGATGCGTTGCAGTGTCTGCGCATCTTCCACGCGTCCGGTGGGATTGTTCGGGTTGCACAGGAAGATGAGTTTGGTCTTGGCTGTCACCAGCGATTCGAGCTGCGCGATGTCCAACGCCCACCCGGATGCTTCCGTGCGTGCCACGCGCCTGGGAATCGCACCGATCTGCTCGGCAAGCACCAGCGGCTGTTGCCAACCCGGCGCATCGATGACCAATTCATCGCCCGCGCTCAACAACTGCGTCAACGCCAGGTAATTGGCTTCCTGCGCACCGGCGGTGATCAGCACATCGTCCACGCCGCAGCTGGGGCGATAGCCATATTGATCCAGTACCCGCTCGCGCAGGCTCGGCAGGCCCTGGTAATCCTCGCCCGACCAGTCCAGCGACAGTGCAGGATCGAGTTGCGACAGGAACTGCTGCAAGGGTGGTGAAGGCGATAGGGAATACGTCACGCACGCCTCGGGTTTGGCACGATGCGCGGTGAGCCACTGCTCCCAAAAACGATTCGACGGTACAGGCATACCTAGCGTCCTTATCCCATGACGGCTGGGCATACGCCCAAGCCAAGCGATGCGTCGATGACAGCGCCGCGCAAGATGCGCGCTTCATCGCGACAAAGGTAAAAGCAGAGATCGGCGATCTCGCGCGGCTCGATCAGGCGGCCACCGGGCAGCGACGCCTCCAGTTCCTGTCGCTGCTGCGGCGACAGCGCATTCAAGGTACTGGCCTGGAACATCGGCGTATCGGTGGCGCCCGGGCATACGGTGAACACGTCGATCCCGGTGCAGGCAAGCGTTGCAGCAAGTTGCCGGCCCAAAAATGCGACGGCGGCCTTGCTCATGCCATCGGCGGCACGGAAACGCGGAAAGTGGGTGATACCCCCATCCACCGAACTCATGAACAGGATCTTGCCGCGCCCGCGCGCTTGCATGCCGGGAATCAGATCTTCGCTCAACCACAACGGCCCGATGGTGTTGACGCGAAAAAACGCCTCGTCCTGCTCCTTGTACGTGGCAGCCGCACGCTCCACGGTCTTGGTGCCCACGCCGGCGTTGTGGATCACGATATCCACCGGCATCGTCAACGCTTGCATGAAATCGGCGTGGCTCTGCCGATCGCCGACATCCAATGCGTGTGCTTGGACACGATCGTCACCAAACGCCGCGACCAGATCGAGTGCGCGGCGCCGGCTGTCTTCGCCTGGGCGGTGAGTGAATGTCACCCGGCAGGATGCATCTGCGAACACGCGTATCAGCTCGCTGCCGATGCCACCGGCGCCGCCGGTGATCAACACATGCTTGTCGTCGAAGCCCGGCTGTTTCATCGCATGACCTCAGTAGTGCGGCGTTGATCGTTGAACTGCCTGTCATCGGGCGCGAAGCACTGCGCAAGTGGCGCATCCAGCCGCATGAAATCCTCCGCTGCGTTGTACACCTGCGCCGAAATGCGCAAGGTGCGGCTGGTTGGATGCGGCCAGGGCGTCACCGCCACATCGATGCGATGTGCGTCGTAAAGCCAACGTTGCAACGCCGCCGCGGCGGCGTCGGGCGCATCGCTCGCGGCCTCCGGCAGCTGGAATGCCACCATGCTGCCCACCATCGCATCCGGTGCCAGGCGCGCGAGCGGCAAGGCCTGTGCCAACCGCGCAGCGGCCTGCGTCACCAGTGCATGGTTGCGTGCGTACACGGCGGGCAACCCACCAGGCAGCAGCCCGGCCAGAAATTCGATCGCAGCGGGAATGCAGAGCAAGGCAGTCGGATCGGCCGTGCCCAGCCAATCGAATTCCAGATGCAATCGCGGCCGGCCCGGCGTTGCATCGCCATACCCGCGGCTGATCACCGGCGGATGCAACCCGTCCTGGCGATCGCGGCGCACATGCAGAAAACCCGCGCCGCGCGGCGTGCACAGCCACTTGTGGCAATCCCCGGCGTAATACGCCGCACCGATGGCCGCAACGTCGAGCGGCAACATGCCCGGGGCATGCGCGCCATCCACCAGCGTGTCGATGCCGAGCGTTGCAAGGCGCTCGACCAGGCGTGCGATCGGGAACACGATCGCGGTCGGGCTGGTGACATGGTCGAGCACCGCCAGGCGGGTGCGCGCTGTGACCCGCTCGAGTACGGCATCGACGATCGCATCGGGATGTTGCACAGGCACCTTGACAGGCGCGACCACCACGTTGGCGCCGGTACTGCGCGCAACGAAATCCAGCAGATTGCTGCAGGAAAGATAGGCGTGGTCGGTGGTCAGAATCTGGTCGCCCGGTGCGAATATGCGTGAGCGCAGCACCGCACTCATGGCGGTGGTGACATTGGGCAACAGCAGCAGATCTTGCGGGTCGCCACCGATCACCCCGGCCAAGCAATTCCGCGCGGTATCGAGCAGAGCGGGTAACGCGCGGAGCACGAACGCAGCGGGTTGCCGCTCCAGTTGTGCACGCAAGGTACTCTGCCGCTGTTGCACTGCAATCGGGCAGGCGCCAAGCATGCCGTGGTTGAGACATGCCACGCCCGGGTCGAGCGAAAAATCCGCTTTGAAACGTGTCGGACTGACATCCAACTCCCACATGGACTGCATGGCGGACTCCATGACCGGCAAGGGCATCACGCAAGTGGATGCGCAAAATCAACGCTGCGGTGTTGCTGGAGCACACGCAGAAGATCGCCTCTGGATGGACCGGCCGGCAGCGACGGCTGCACTCGCTCAAGGATGGAACGCACACGCTCCAACACCTCGGTTTGGCGAAAGATGGCCTCAGGCGCATCCAGCATTCCCGAACGCCGCGCCAGCGCCTGCCAGACAACCTCATCGTGGCGCGATGCCATCGCGATCTGCTGCAAGCTGATCGCATCCGACTGCGTGGGTGGAACCGGCTCGCCCGCCCAGAGCGCCGTGCGCACGCGGTCCTGCGCCGCGCTATCGTCATGCCACGGACGCACCAGATCCTGCGCCAGGGCGTCTGCCTCCACCGCAAACCGATGCGCATCTTCCAGACCATCGCGCTGCAGCAGATCGGCGATGGCAAACGCATACCGCATCGCCAGCGACATGCCGCGCGTATAGGTCGGGTTGGTGATGCACAGCGCATCGCCGACCGCAATCGCACCCAACACGCGCGGGCGTCCTTCAACGAGCATGGGGCGATAGCGGTTTTCGCAGAGCGGCCAGCGCAGCACACCCGACAGCGCATCCATGACACCGGGCGCAAGCCATGGCGCGATGCCTACATGCGACCGCGCCGCAGCGGTGAACGCGGCCGGCTCGGTGAACGCATGCAGGGCCTTGTCGGCCTGAGGCACCATCAGGGTGATCGACGCGTAGCCGTTGTCGGCAGGGCAGACGATGCAACCACTCGATAGCGCGTAGCCACCGGCCGAAAAGCCTGCATCGAGCCGCACGCTCGGCCGCTGCACAATGCGATACCAGCGGGTGAAGTACGCCAGACCGCAGCCTTCCACCGTTTCCTCGGGCGGATGCACACCGGCTGCCTGCAGCCACTTTGCGAACGACGACCCGCGACCCAGCGCATCGATGGTCAACGCCGCACGCAGATCGCCTTGCGAGGTGGTCACGCCCTCCACGACCGGGATGTCGGCAGAACGCATTAGCAAACCGGTCACGCTGGTCTGGTCACGCACACGAATAGTGCGCTCGGCCAACACGATCGGCTTGAGTACGTCCTCCACCAGCGAACGCCGTACCGACAATCCAGACAACTCCGGGTCAGCGCAACGTGGCACCGCAATGGCGCTTTGCAGCTGTGCTCCGAAAGGCATCTCGATGGCGCCCGCATCGATCAATGCCTGCCACACGTCTGGTGCGCGTTCTCGCAACGTGCGCCGCCCAAGTGCAGCGAGTGCGTGGGTATGCCGCGCCTGCGGCGCTCCCTTTCGCCACCAACGTTCGACGCCGTCGTTCCCGCTCGCCGGTTCGGACCGCTGCGCAGTCAACGCATCCCGTTCGACAAGCTCAACTTGCGCTCCGGTACGCGCAATCGAGAGCGCCGTCATCAGGCCGGCCACGCTGCCGCCAAGTACCGCGATGGGTAGCGCGCTCATGGAGACACCGCCGAGCGCGCGGCGTGTGCGCCAATTCGTATGGCACCTTGCGTTTTCTGTTTGGCTGAGCGCGTTTGAGGACGTTGCGGCAAGGGCGCGCAAGTGTTGTCCACCAGCGCGGTCACATTCGAAGAAACATCCATCAAGCAACGCCCTCCATCACGAATCCGTAGCCCGCACTCGATTGGATCTGGGGCACGGCAGCCTTGCGCAGCAACAAGGAACGCACTGTCCACAGCTCGGTGAAAATACGGTAGCGCGCGGTCTGATCCAGATAATCCACGCCGCTGGAACCGCCGGTTCCAACCCGCCGCCCGATAAAACGCTCCACCATGCGGGCATGCCGTTGCCGCCAGATCAGCATGGCCTGCTCCAGCTCAAGCACGCTTTCGAGCAACGCATGCGGCCAGGCAAGCTGCGGCAACTCGCGGTAGCTCTCGATAAAGAGCATCGCCGCACGTACCGCACGCTGCGCTTCACGCTCCGCATCGCTGGCCTGCGGATCGTCTTCGGCCAATAGAAATGCCCGTGCGCCAGCGTCTTCTGCCGCGTAGCGCGCCCTCAACTGCTCGATCTCAGCCGCAGCCAGGCCACCGTTTGCCAGTTTGAGTCGGCGATCGTTCTCCGCACGCATCGAGGCCAGGTACGCCTCAAGAAACCGCGTGATATCCGCTGGCGTATTCGAGCCGTCAATGGGCAGGCGTGACAGCCAGCCATACAGGCAAAGCTTGAAGCTTGGCCCATCGGCCGCGCGTGCTTCGACTCGTTGCGCCGACCATGACGGCGCGCCACCTGGCAATGTGAGTGCATCCCGGTACGAGCACCCGTTGCCGATCGAAATGCGCTGCGTGTCCTCCAGGCCCAACAGGATCTCGATTTCACGCAATTGGGCCGACTGGAAACCGCTTGCCGGAGCCAGTCGCTCACGGAATTCCAGGAAATCCCGCGCGGTCATCGTCTCCATCAGCTGAAAATGCTGATTGGCTTGACCGAATACCGAAATAGTGCGTTTGAGCGAGCGCACAGCCAGCACAATCTCCGGGCTATTGCTCGAATGCGCCGCCAGAATATTCCGCGACGAGCTCAGCTCACGCAGAATCAACTTGAACCATAGCTCATAGATCTGGTGTACGCTGATAAACAGCGCCTCGTCGTTATTGATGCCACGTTCGTCGTTATCAAAACCGCCTTGCAAGGCAAGCAACTGCTCGACCTTGATGTAATCCCAGTAATTGATCGCCTTCAATCGCTTTCCTCGGTGGATTTATCGCTGCTGTGACAGTCACATCGATCAGGCCGCCAGCGCGAGACAGCACCTAGGCGGCGGCAGAGGCTTTTTTCAACGCTTCCCAGTCGGCGAGAGCGGCATCAGCGGCTTTCTCCAGCTCGTTCCAGATTGCGGTCTGGGCCACCTCGGGTTTAACGATCAATTCCATGCGGTGCCCGTTCGGGTCACGGAAATACCAGGAACGTGCCAGCTCTGCATGGATTCCACCTGCTGCCACGTCATGAATCACCGGGCCTTCGACCGCGACACCGCGCGCTTGCAAGCGTGCAGTGATTTCTTCGGCCCGGGTCTGATCGCGCACCTCAAGCGCCAGGTGCTGCGCCCAGTCGTCCGGCACCGGCACCAGCGGTTGTTCGCTTCCGAGCACCTCGAAAAAACAGATATAACTTCCGTCCTCCATCTCGAAAAAAACGTTGTTATTGGTCGCCCTGAGCCCGGTGGATGGCACGTGGTCGATCAACGCGGCAGCAAACTTCAAGCCAATTGCCTGGACGTAGAAATCCACGGTTTCTGCAGCGTCCCGGCAGCGATACCCCACGTGATGAAGCTTGCTCAGCATAAGACCTCGCCTGAATGATTCGAAATGTCCAAGATCAACTCACCCCTGCATTTTCTGCATTACCAGCTTCGAATAAACCACCTCGCAGCACTGGCCTGCAGTGAGCGCCGCGTACCACCGAGGCATGGATTTATATTTTTTTACGACAGACAAAAAATTCCATCCTAAATATTTTCGATACGTTGATCGACAACAACCTGAATAATCTTCCGCCAAACCAATTCAGCAAAGCGTCCTTGATCCCACTGTCAGCAAAATCAAAAAAAATCTCCAAGAGGTTTTTATGATCGATCCATCATGCATTCTACACATCCATAAATCGCGTTTACGAAAAACAAGCGAATCCCCCACTATTTGCGGATGAGCTCGCAATGCGCAAGCGACTGACATCACGAAAGACAACACAGGTTTTTTTTGCGCTCGCACCTCTTCGGTGAACGCAATAATCCTTATTGCGTACCAGGTATTAGCGGAAACAGATACTCGACTACACAAGCACCTACTTTGGTCCAAGAGTGACCGCAGAAGCCGTGGAGAGCGGTTCTCAGATGGGGATGCACGGCGCGCGCCAGGAGCCGCGACGCACGGCGCTATGGATGCCACACCGCGCACCGGCCGCACGTGTCTGACGGTGAGCGCAATGGACGTGTCAGACGCTCCGAATCCTCACGCTAGTTCAACCGTTCATCGTCGCGGCATGCAGTCCAGCGCAAGCAATGGCTGCTTCCAGCAGCGCCCCAATCAGCGCGTCGACTCGCACGTGCAACCTGCTGTGATCAGCCTCCGGCCGACGATCTGAGGTTTTTTGCCATGTTGGCTTAAACTTGCATCCTCCACGGCCAAACGCACTCCGGCCACCGCCCCTCTTCCGTTCCATCGCAACTGGTCTTGTTGATCGCGGCAGCGTATCGGCCTCTTTCGCGCAGCGCCGCCACACCGGCGTAGCAAGACCACAGCCACACGCCGCTTGCGACCCTTCGACCGCCAGATTTCCGGACAACGTTCTTGCAAACCGCCAACACCAAAGACACCACCAAAGTCAGCACGGGCGCCGCCGAGCACACCCCGCTGATGAAGCAATTCTTCGCCGCCAAGTCGGACTACCCCGACCTGCTGCTGTTCTTCCGCATGGGCGACTTCTACGAGCTGTTCTACGACGATGCGCGCAAGGCCGCACGCCTGCTCGACATCACCTTGACCCAACGCGGCAGTTCCGGCGGTGCGCCGATTCCCATGGCCGGCGTGCCGGTGCATGCCTACGAGGGTTATCTGGCGCGGCTGGTGGCGTTGGGCGAGTCGGTGGCGATCTGCGAGCAGATCGGCGACCCGGCGCTGGCCAAGGGCCTGGTCGAGCGCAAGGTGGTGCGCATCGTCACCCCCGGCACGGTCACCGACGAGGCGCTGCTGGACGAGCGCCGCGACACGCTGTTGATGGCGATCGCGCGCAGCAAGCAAGGCTACGGCCTGGCCTGGGCCGATCTGGCCGGCGGGCGTTTTCTGGTCAACGAAGTCGATAGCGTGGACGCGCTGGAAGCGGAAATCGCGCGCCTGGAACCGGCCGAGCTGCTGGTGCCCGACGAAGACAATTGGCCGGAGTTTCTGCGTGGACGCGTCGGCGTGCGGCGCCGGCCACCGTGGTTGTTCGATGCCGATAGCGGCCGTCGTCAGCTGCTGGCGTTCTTCAAGTTGCACGACCTGTCCGGCTTCGGCATCGACGATAAACCGTGTGCCACTGCGGCGGCCGGCGCGCTGCTCGGCTATGTCGAAGAAACCCAGAAACAGCGCTTGCCGCATCTGACGTCTATTGCGATGGAAGTGGCCAGCGAGGCGATCTCGATGAACGCGGCCACGCGCCGGCATCTGGAACTGGACACGCGCGTCGATGGCGACACCCGCAACACCTTGCTCGGTGTTCTGGACAGCACGGTCACGCCGATGGGCGGGCGCCTGCTGCGCCGTTGGCTGCACCGTCCGCTGCGCCTGCGCGAGGTGCTGGTGCAGCGCCACCACGCGGTCGGCAGCCTGATCGACACCGGCGCCGATGCCGACGTGCGCGAGGCCTTCCGCGCGCTTGGGGATCTGGAGCGCATTCTCACGCGCGTGGCATTGCGCTCGGCGCGCCCGCGCGATTTTTCCACCCTGCGCGATGGCCTGGCGCTGCTGCCGAAGGTCCGCACCATCCTCGCTCTACTGGATTCGCCGCGCCTGCAGACGCTGTACGCAGAACTCGGCGAACACGATGCCACCGCGCATCTGCTGATCAGCGCAGTGGCCGAACAACCGCCGCTCAAACTCAGCGACGGTGGCGTCATCGCCACCGGTTACGACGCCGATCTGGACGAGCTGCGCCGCCTGTCCACCAACGCCGACCAATTCCTGATCGACCTGGAACAACGCGAACGCGCCAGCAGCGGCATCGCCACGCTCAAGGTCGGCTACAACCGCGTGCACGGCTACTACATCGAGATCAGCAAGGGCCAGGCCGAAAAGGCCCCGCTGCACTACAGCCGCCGACAGACGCTGACCAATGCCGAGCGCTACATCACGGAGGAACTCAAGAGCTTCGAGGACAAGGTGCTGTCGGCGCGCGAGCGTTCGTTGTCGCGCGAAAAACTGCTGTACGAAAGCCTGTTGGACGCACTCGCCCACGAGCTGGAAGGCCTCAAGCGCTGCGCAGGCGCACTGAGCGAACTCGACGTGCTGGCCGGGTTCGCCGAACGCGCGCAGGCACTGGACTGGTCGCAGCCGGAGCTGGACAGCGCGCCGTGCCTGCGTATCGAACGCGGGCGCCACCCGGTGGTGGAAGCGGTGCGCGACCAACCGTTCGAACCCAACGATCTGGACCTGCACACCGAGCGCCGCATGCTGGTCATCACCGGCCCGAACATGGGCGGTAAGTCGACCTACATGCGCCAGAACGCGTTGATCGTGTTGCTGGCGCATATCGGCAGCTATGTGCCGGCCAGCCGCGCGGTGATCGGGCCGATCGACCGCATCCTCACCCGCATCGGCGCGGGCGACGATCTGGCCCGCGGGCAATCCACCTTCATGGTGGAAATGGCCGAAACCAGCTACATCCTGCATCACGCCACGCCGCAATCGCTGGTGCTGATGGACGAGATCGGCCGCGGCACTTCCACCTACGATGGCCTCGCATTGGCCGACGCTGTCGCACGCCATCTGGCCCACACCAATCGCTGCTACACGCTGTTTGCAACGCATTACTTCGAGCTCACCGCACTGGCCGACGAGTCGCATGCCGGCGGTGCCAGCGGCATCGCCAACGTGCATCTGGACGCGGTCGAACACGGCGAGCGCCTGGTGTTCATGCACGCAGTCAAGGACGGCCCGGCCAATCGCAGTTTCGGCCTGCAGGTCGCTGCGCTCGCCGGCTTGCCCAAGGCTGCGGTCACCCAGGCGCGTCACCGTCTGGCCGAACTGGAGCAACGCGGCGGCGAAAGCCATGTCGCGCAGATGGCCCCGGCCGCATTGGATGCGCCGCAGCAGTTCGGCCTGTTCACTGCGCCCTCCTCTGCCGCGCAGGAAGCACTGCAGGCATTGGACCCGGACGAACTCACGCCCAAGCAGGCGTTGGAAGCGCTGTATCGGCTGAAGGCGTTGCTGTGAGTGCGGGGAATCGGGAATCGGGAATCGGGATTCGTAACAGCGCAGATGTTCGCGACGCTTGCGGATCCGTTGCGGCGGCAGGCTTGGGTAGTGGTTTGAATGCGGTTTTTGCATGGATTGGGGATTCGTCACGGCATGGCTGCATGACTGAGGCTTGCGGCCCTGCCAATCCATTGCAGCTGCAGGTTTGCACGGTTGCTTGAATGCTGCCCTGCGATGGTGCCGGCTTGCGCTGCATCGCGCTCTGCGCGGTGACGCGCACCGCGCGGTTTGCTCTGCTGCCGCGACAGGCGCACCCTGCCTCGACGTTTTGTCCAACCGGAGAGCACACCGATGACCACGTCCGCCTCGTTGACCGACCAACTGGCCGCGCAACTGCAGGGCCCGCAGTTGCAGCAACTCGCCAGCCGGCTCGGCATCGCGCCCGAGCAGGCGCAATCGGCGGTGCAGACCGCCCTGCCACTGTTGATGGGCGCACTGGGCCGCAACAGCCAGCAGCCCGGCGGCACCGATGCCTTGTTGGGCGCCCTGCAGCGCGACCACGCCGGCAGCCCGGACCTCGGCAGCCTGCTTGGCGCGCTGCTGGGAGGCTCGGCCAATGGTGCACAAGGCAATAGCGCCGGCATCGTGAGTCATCTGTTCGGCGACAAGGCACCGCAGGCGGCTGCAGGCCTGGGCAAGGCCACCGGGCTGGAAACCAGCAAGGCCAGCCAACTGCTGCAACTGTTGGCGCCCATCGTGATGGCGTATCTGGCCAAGCGCTTCCTCAGTGGCACGACCACGGCCAGCAGTCAACTCGGCCCGGCCTTGGCGCAGGAACGCCAGCAAGTCGGCAGCAAGAGCGGCGTCAGCGGCCTGCTGAGCAGCGTGCTGGATCAGGATGGCGACGGGAAGCTGGGCCTGGGCGATGTCATGAAACTCGGCGGCAGCCTGTTCGGCAAGCGCTGACCGATCGCTGCCGTGCCGCCTGGGCGTCTCCTCCCTAACCATAGCGACACCCTATCGATATGGTTGAATAATTCGAATTCCCCAACCGATCGATGCTCCTTATCGTGTGCACACGCCGCCACGATGAGTCCGCCTGATGCGCACCGCTGCCAGTCACATTCCGGATACCGACCCGTACCGGCCCCTGCGGGCAGGCGCTAGCATCGGCACACGCGGCGACGATGCTCGATGACCCCACGGCCGCATGTGCGCCTTCGATCGATGACCACAGCTGACGCATTGCCCACCACTTCGACTCCACCAGCACGTGTCCGCAGTTTCGGCACACAGCTCCCCAAGTGCTCACGCACACAGGTATTGCCATGACAACCGAAGCAAAGTGCCCGTTCAATCACGCCGTCGTCGGTACCGGAACCACCAACCGCGATTGGTGGCCCAAGCAGCTGCGTGTGGACCTGCTCAGCCAGCATTCGAGCAAGTCCAACCCGCTGGGCCAGACCTTCAATTACGCCGAGGCGTTCAAGCGCATCGATCTTGCCGCGCTCAAGCAGGAACTGCGCGCGCTGATGACCGATTCGCAGGATTGGTGGCCGGCCGACTTCGGCCATTACGGCCCGCTGTTCGTGCGCATGGCCTGGCATAGCGCCGGTACCTATCGCATCGGCGACGGACGTGGCGGCGGCGGTCGTGGGCAGCAGCGCTTCGCACCGCTTAATAGCTGGCCGGACAACGTCAGCCTGGACAAGGCGCGCCGGCTGCTGTGGCCGATCAAGCAGAAGTACGGCCAGGCGATCTCCTGGGCCGACCTGATGATCCTCACCGGCAACGTCGCACTGGAAAGCATGGGCTTTACGACCTTCGGTTTTGCCGGCGGCCGCGAAGACACCTGGGAGCCGGATCAGGATCTGTACTGGGGCCGCGAAACCAAGTGGCTGGGCGGCGACGAGCGCTACTCGCGCGGCTCGCCGGGCGTGGACGAAGCGCACGGCGTGCTGGTGAAGGACGACGACAGCGAAGTGCCGCACACCCGCGATCTGGAAAACCCGTTGGCCGCCGTGCAGATGGGCCTGATCTACGTCAATCCGGAAGGCCCGGACGGCAAGCCCGACCCGGTCGCCGCCGCGCGCGACATCCGCGACACCTTCGCGCGCATGGCGATGAACGACGAAGAGACCGTGGCGCTGATCGCCGGCGGCCATACCTTCGGCAAGACCCACGGTGCCGGCCCGGCCGACAACGTGGCCGCCGAGCCGGAAGCCAGCGACCTGGAAAGCCAGGGCCTTGGCTGGCACAACAGCTACGGCACCGGCAAGGGCGCAGACACCATCACCAGTGGCCTGGAAGTCACCTGGACCACCACCCCGGCGCAGTGGAGCAACGACTTCTTCGACCATCTGTTCAAGTTTGAGTGGGAACTGAGCAAGAGTCCGGCCGGTGCGCACCAGTGGGTGGCCAAGAATGCCGACGCCATCATTCCCGATGCGCACGATGCCTCCAGGAAGCATCGGCCGACGATGCTGACCACCGATCTGGCGCTGCGCTTCGACCCGGCCTACGAAGCGATCTCGCGTCGCTTCCACGAACACCCCGACCAGTTCGCCGATGCGTTTGCGCGCGCCTGGTTCAAGCTCACCCACCGCGACATGGGCCCGCGCTCGCGTTACCTGGGGACCGAGGTGCCGAGCGAAGAACTGCTGTGGCAGGACCCGGTGCCGGCCGTCGACCACCCGCTGGTCGATGCGCAGGACGCCGCTGCTCTCAAGCAGACCATTCTGGGCTCCGGCTTGAGCGTGGCGCAGCTGGTCTCCACCGCGTGGGCATCGGCATCGACCTTCCGCGGCTCGGACAAGCGGGGCGGCGCCAACGGCGCACGCATCCGGCTGGCACCGCAGAAGGACTGGCAGGCCAACCAGCCCGAGCAGCTGGCGCAGGTGTTGGGCACGCTGGAGCGCATCCAGGCCGAGTTCAACGGCGCGCATGCCGGCGGCAAACAGATCTCACTGGCCGACCTGATCGTGCTGGCCGGTAACGCGGCTGTCGAACATGCGGCGCACGCCGCAGGCTACAGCGTGACCGTGCCGTTCGCGCCGGGCCGCACCGATGCATCGCAGGAGCAGACCGATGTCGAATCCTTCGCCGTGCTGGAGCCCGTGGCCGATGGCTTCCGCAACTTCGCCAAGCGCAGCTACGCGGTGCCGGCCGAAGCGCTGCTGATCGACAAGGCGCAGCTGCTCACTTTGACCGCACCCGAGTTGACCGTGCTGGTCGGCGGCCTGCGCGTGCTCGGCGCCAACGTCGGCGACTCGAAGAATGGCGTGTTCACCACCCGCCCCGGCGTGCTGAGCAACGACTTCTTTGCCAACCTGCTCGACATGCGCACCGAGTGGAAAGCCACCTCCGAAGCGAAGGAGCTCTACGAAGGCCGCGACCGCAGCACCGGCGAACATCGGTGGACCGGCACGCGTGTGGACTTGGTGTTCGGCTCCAATTCCATCCTGCGTGCGGTGGCCGAGGTCTATGCCAGCGCCGATGCACAGGAAAAGTTCGTGCACGACTTCGTCGCTGCCTGGACCAAGGTGATGCAGCTGGATCGTTTCGATCTGGCGTGAGTCGCAAGGCGCACGCCCTCGTGCGTGCGCCTGCAGCTCAGTTGAACTACACGCAAGACATCGACTTGGCACACTGAAGATACTCCCCGGATAGCCGGGGAACGCTAGTCACCTGGAGCGGCTAACACTTCGTGGTCATCAGGTGGATGCCGCTGTTGCTTGGTGCAGCGTGTGCCACGTGCACATGCCGTTTCTGGGTACATGGACGGCACTTACCTGTCCGTTGTGCGCAACGCTTGTTAGCCACTGGTATTTCAAGACCGTGAGATCTCGGCAGTCTTGAAATCACTGAGAGTTCAATGGCGCGGAGGGCCCAATGGTGGAGCGGCTTGTCTACAGCTTGGCTGCAGGGCCCTTGCCCGCCCACCATCGCGGGACACGCCGCAAGTACGTCCGTGTAGGCTCTTACGCGGCATCCATGCCGCGTAAGGTCCCGCGACGGTGGGCGGGCAAGGACCAGGCGGGATGGTCGGTTTGCATTAGGCAAGCAATGCCTGACGTGGGTTGTTTAGATAAGTCCGATCATCTTCTCAATACAAGCCGAGCGATGGACTAGCTTCAAGAAAGCAACCGACCAACTTTCTGGTGCGGTGTCCTCGCCAATTGCGGGACCGTGTGGCGGCATGGATGCCGCCACCGAGCCTCCAGGGACGGATTCACGGCGTGTCCCGCAATTGGTGAGGACACCGCGCCCTCGACCGACGCGGCTTGAATCACCCAATTGGCGCTAAACGTGGCCAACACCAGCACTGCGCGACCGCTCGCCAGCTTTTATCAGCCGTTCTCAAGCTTCTGATCTATGGTCATGCACCTGGATGCATCGCACACCGCAACAGAAAACGGCGCTTCCCACCTCAATGGGGAAGCGCCGTTCTTTCTTGAGTGAACGACACGACGTAGGCACGGGCGCTTCTGTTTCCACCATCCAATTCGCAGCGGGCAACCACACAGTGCTACAACGCGTCGATATCGCCCAGCGCGTTGATCAGGCGGCGGGCGCGCTTGTCCGGCTTGCCCTCGGGTGCGCGATAGCCGGTGCGTTCGGCGGCACGCTGCAGCCGCCATTGCGCACGCGCCTCGCGCGAGGCATCGCTTTCCAGGTACAGCGTCTGTGCGACCGGTGCCGGGCCGCGCACATCGCTCAGCGCGGCGACGGTGATCTCGAAGATTTCACCGCCACGGTCGATACGCAGTTGCTCGCCGCTGCGCAGTGTGCGCGACGGCTTGGGCCGCTGGCCGGCGACATCCACCTTGCCGTTGTCCACCGCCGCCTTGGCCAGGCTGCGAGTCTTGAAGAAGCGTGCTGCCCACAGCCACACATCCAGCCTGACCGTCGTCGCTTGTTCCACCAATTGAGTCATCGCGCTGTGCTTGCCGTTGGGTCCATGGGCTGCATGCCGGTGCGGTCATCGCGCTGCATCGGCGCGGTGCAACCGGCTGCATCGAGCGAGAAATATCTGGGCAACCGCGCCGGAACTCAAGCGCTACCGCCAGCCAGACCCGGCCTGCCTGCCACACGCTGGCTGACCGATACAGGCAGAGCTGCATAGCCCGTGTGGTGCCCCGTGACATCGGCATGGCGAGCTCGCTTTTTCACGGCTGTTGAGATTCGCCAGGCGACCGCACGCGGCACACACGCCAGTGCTAGTGTTCGCAGCTTCCGCACCACGGCGCGTCTGCAATGCCCAAATCCGCTGTCCTGACCGAAGGCCCGATCGGCAAGAATCTGCTGCTGTTCGCACTGCCGATCCTGGCGGGCAATATCGCCCAGTCGCTCAACGGCTCGATCAATGCGATCTGGGTCGGCCGCTACCTCGGCGAGGCAGCACTGACTGCGGCGGCCAATGCCAACAGCATCATGTTCTTCCTGATCGGCTCGGTGTTCGGCATCGGCATGGCCTCGACCATCCTGATCGGCCAGGCGATGGGCGCGCGCGACATCGCGCAGGCACGCAAAGTCATGGGCACCAGCGCCAGTTTCTTCGGCGGCCTGTCGGCAGCGATTGCGGTCTTCGGCTGGTTTCTGGCGCCGCATCTATTGACCGCGATGGGCACACCACCGGCGTCGCAGACATTGGCCGAGGAGTACCTGCGCGTCATCTTCCTGGCGATGCCGCTGATCTATGTATTCGCGTTTTTGTCGGCGGCACTGCGCGGCACCGGCGATGCGCGCACACCGTTCCGCTTTTTGCTGGTGTCGGTGGTGCTGGACATCGTGTTCAACCCATTGCTGATCTTCGGTCTCGGCCCGTTTCCGGCACTCGGCATTGCCGGTGCGGCCTGGGCCACACTGCTGGCGCAGGTGGTCGCACTCGGCGGGTTGCTGCTGTATTTACGCAAAAAACGCCACGTCCTGTGGTTGGGGCGCGGCGATCTGCAGCTGTTTCGGATCTCGCCGACGATCCTGCGCGCGCTCATCGTCAAAGGCGTGCCGATGGGCCTGCAGATGGTGCTGATCTCGCTGTCCATGATCGCGATGATGACGCTGGTCAACGGCTTCGGCACCGACACTGCAGCCGCTTACGGCGCAGCGCTGCAGCTATGGACGTATGTGCAGATGCCGGCGATGGCGCTGGGCGCTGCCTGCTCCACGATGGCGGCGCAGAATGTGGGCGCGGGATTGTGGAATCGCGTGGATGCGACCGCACGCACCGGCATCGTCGCCAACTTTTTGATGACCGGCATTCTGATCGTGCTGCTGATCCTGTTCGATCACTGGACGCTCGCGCTGTTCCTGCCGACCGACAGCCCGACGCTGGAAGTGGCGCGGCATCTCAATCACATCGGCATCTGGTCGTTCCTGCTGTTCGGCGTGAGCTTCGTCATTTCCGGCGTGGTGCGCGCGACCGGCGCGGTGATCCCGCCACTGCTGATCCTCGCATTCGGTCTGTGGGGCGTGCGCGTGCCGCTGGCGAACGCCTTGATCCCGCATCTGGGAGCCGACGGCATCTGGTGGAGCCTTCCGATCAGTTCGGTCTGCTCGATGCTGCTGTCGCTGGCGTATTACCGCTGGGGCGGCTGGCGCAAGGCGCGCATGTTGACCACGCCTGCGGATCCGGCGGAGCTAGCGGCCGCTGCGGAGGTTCCGGCACACCCGGCTTCGCCGGTCGCCGATACGGCACCGTTGACGGAATTGCCGAGGCCTCGCCAGCGCTGATGTCGACTGGCTTTACGGAGAACACACGCTCGCGCGCCCACACGTTCCCGCGAACGTTGTGGGATCACCACCTGCCGAATCCCGATTCCCGTAACGCAAACGGCCGCCCGAAGGCGGCCGTTTGGCAGTGGCAGAAACAACCTGCCAGTGTGACTTACTGAGCCTTGGCAGCAGCCTGGCGAGCAGCCTTGGCCTGCGCAGCGGCGGCCAGATCTTCCTTGATGCGGGCAGCCTTGCCTTCCAGACCACGCAGGTAGTACAGCTTGCCCGCACGGACCTTACCGCGGCGCTTCACTTCGACCGAATCGATGATGGCGCTGTGGGTCTGGAACACGCGCTCGACGCCGAAGCCGTGCGAGATCTTGCGCACGGTGAACGCGGAGTTCAGGCCGGCATTCTTGGTACCGATCACCACGCCCTCATAGGCCTGCACGCGCTCGCGGTTGCCTTCCTTCACCTTGACGTTCACCACAACGGTGTCGCCCTGGTTGAATTCCGGCAGCTGGCGCTGAATCTGGGCGGCTTCGAAGTCAGCCAGGATGGTCTTGTTGAGTTTGCTCATGATGGGCACCGCGTGTCTGGGGATATTGGACCGGCAGTCGCCGCACGGCGATTGCTCGAGGTTCGTAGGAGGGCCAGACGCAAGGCTGGCCAGCAAGCCGCATATTGTACCCCAATCAATGCTGCAAGAGCTAGGGGTGAGCCCTTATTTCTCGTCGCCGGGTTTATCGTCGCCTGCGGCGAGTTCGCGACGAAATTCCTCCAGCAGACGGCGATCGTTCTTGTCCAACCCGGCCTCGTCGAGCAGATCGGGACGACGCAACCAGGTCCGGCCCAGCGACTGCTGCCGGCGCCAGCGCGCGATCGCAGCGTGATTGCCCGAGCGCAGCACCTCCGGCACATCGCCCCAGTCATGGGTCGAGGGATGGCTATAGTGCGGGCAATCCAGCAGACCCTGCGGGCCTTCGAAACTGTCCTGGGCCGCAGATTCGGCGTCGTTCAACACGCCCTCCTGTAACCGCGTCACCACATCCACCAGCACCGCTGCGCCAAGCTCGCCACCGGACAACACGTAGTCGCCGATGGAGATTTCCATATCCACCGCCTGCGCCAGAAACCGCTCGTCCACGCCTTCGTAGCGCCCGCACACCAACACCATGCGTGGCAACTGCGCCAGCTCGCGGGCGAGCGGCTGGGTCAGCGGCCGCCCCTGCGGGCTGAGATAGATCACCGGTGCGGGGCGCGTGTCTGCGGCTTGCACCGCAGCCAGACAGGCCCGCAACGGCTCGATCAACATCACCATGCCGGGCCCGCCACCGAACGGACGGTCGTCCACCCGGCGGTAGTTGCCCTGCGCATGCTCGCGCGGATTCCAGCCCTGCAGTTCCAGCAAGCCACGCTCCTGCGCCCGCCCGACCACGCCGAACGCCGCGCATTGCGCGATGAACTCGGGGAACAGGCTGATGACGTCGATGCGCACTGGCGGGGAGTCGGGAATCGGGATCGGGGAATGGGTAAAGCAAGAGCAGAGCAACGCGATGCGCCATTCCGATCAGAAATCCGGGTCCCAGTCCACCACGATCAGGTTGGCCTCGAAGTCGACCGACTTGACGAAATCCGGCAGCACGAATGGCACCAGCCGTTCGCGATCGCCGCGCACCACCATCACGTCATTGGAGCCGGTAGAGAACAGATGCGACACCGTGCCGAGCTTGACGCCCTCGACGGTTTCCACCTGCAGCTCTTCCAGATCCACCCAATAATATTCATCGGGCTTGGGTGGCGGCAGCACGCTGCGCGAGACGTAAATCTCGATCCCGTGCATGGCTTCGACGGTGTCGCGATCGGAAACATTGGGGAATGTTGCGACCAGATGCTTGCCCTGATCGCGCCCGCGCGCTCCGCTCAGTGTCGACTCCTCACCCGAAGGCGTACGCAGAATCCACGGTTGGTACCGGAAGATTGCGCTACGCGGCTCGGTCCAGGACTCGATCTTGAGTTCGCCCTTGACACCGAAAGCGCCGGCAACCCTGCCTAGCAGGATACGGCGCTCGGTCTGTTTCATCTGCGTCAGCTAGGCCGAGCGATGCGCTCGGCCCTCCCAAATCAGGCCGCAGCGGCCTGAGGCTTGGATGCTTCGCGATACAGGTTACGCACCTTGTCGGTCAGCTGTGCGCCCTGGCCGACCCAATGGTCGACGCGCGCGATATCCAGCACGACGCGCGGTTCTGCGCCCTGTGCAACCGGGTTGTAGTAACCCAGACGCTCGATGTTGCGGCCGTCGCGCGCGCTGCGCACGTCGGTCACGATGATGTGGTAGAACGGACGCTTCTTGGCGCCGCCGCGGGTCAGTCGAATCTTGACCATGGTGTCGTTTTCCTAAAGTTGCCCAGTCGCCAGAGTGGCGCGGTAAGCCGGCGATTATAGCGGGCACCGGCGGCGAAGCCAAGTCACCCGGTGACCGCCCCACGCCGAGCCTCAGATCGCTTGCCACGCATGGGTTTGCAGGGCCTGCTCCAGCAGCGGCAGCTGGGCTGCATGTGGGCCCCAGCGGGCCGGCCCCATCGCCACGATCGCCTGCTGCCCGCGCGCATTGCAGGCGAAGGCGCCATCGAAACGATCCAGTTCGTCCAGTTGCACCGGCCGCCGCATCTGGGTGATCCCAAGCGTTTCCAGCCCGGTCTGCAGCAATTGCTGACGCGTTCCCAGCAAGGCCGGGCCCTGCGGCCAGACCACGCCGCCGCGCTCCCACAAACCCAGATTCCAGAACGCACCTTCCAGCACCCTGCCCTGCGGATCCTGCAACACGACATCGTCGTGGTCGGCCTGCATCGCCAGGCGGCGCAGATGCAGCAGCGGAAACGTGCCGACATGCTTGAGTTCCGGCCGCTCGCGTACGTAATCGGTCACCTGCACGCGCAGCCCGGTCTCGGGCATGTCCGCTGGCGGCGACACCGCAACCAGCACGTCCAGCGCGACCTCGCGCAAGGGATCCCGAAAGTCGTAATCCTGCGCGAACACGGTGACGCGCAGGCTGGCATCGGCCATTGCCGAGGCTTCCAGCGCGACGTGCATTTGCAGACGCACTGCCTCCTGCGCCAGCTCCATGCTGAACAGCGCGCGACTGCCCTGCTGCAGACGCTGCAGATGCAGGTCCAGCCCGAGCGCGGCACTGCTGCGCACCTGTAGCGTGGTGAAGTGGCCGTAGTTGATCAGCGCGGCAGCCCCGAGCTGCGCCGCGCTGGCAGGTAGGCCATTGCAGAAGATCACCGACATAACAGCGCCTGCGCGTTCGCCCACCACTGCGTGACCACCTGCGCGGCGGGCTGCGCGGGCGCCATCCAGGCCGATTGCCCGGCCCAGGCCTGCATGGCATCCAGGCGGTTGTCGCGCGCTGCGGCCTGGCGCATCGGCGCGGTCAGCGCGCGCTGCACCGGATACGGCGCGGGCGGCGGCGCATCTGCAGCACTGGCGGCACGCAGATACGGCGTGACCAGCGCACGACCCAGCCGGCCGGAGAATGCGCGGGTCGGCTGGGTCTGTTCCGGTTCGGCCTGCATCAGTGCGTCGGCCCAGGCGCTCGGCAGCGCAGCCTCGGGCGTACGCAGCAGGCCGGTACCGATCTGCACTGCGCTCGCGCCCAGGGTCAGCGCCGCGGCAATGCCGCGTGCGCTGGCGATGCCGCCTGCGGCGATCACCGGGATGTGCAGGTGATCGACCAGTCGCGGTAACAAGGCGAACAATCCGGTCGTCTGGCGCTCGGCCTGGCTGGCATCGAATGCGCCGCGATGGCCACCGGCTTCGGCCCCTTGTGCGACCACCGCATCGGCGCCTGCGGTCTGTGCCGCAAGCGCTTCGTCCAGTGTGGTGGCGCAGGCGAACCACGCGATGCCGGCAGCCTTCAAACGCGCAATCTGGTCGGGCCGAAACAGCCCCATGATCGATGAGGCAACCGCAGGACGTGCGGCGAGCAAGGCCTCGAACTGTGCATCGAAGTCGGCTGGCGTTGCGTCGGCAGCGGCTGCAGAAACTGGCGGCCCCCACTGCGATAGAAATTCCCGCACGCACGCTTCCGCATCTGCGTTGCGTACCGGTGCAGGATCGGGAATCCATAGATTGATCTGCGCAGGCCCGAGGCTCGCGTCACGAAACGCCATCATCCATGCCACGATCTCCTGCGGCTGCGACAACACCGCACCCATCGCGCCCATGCCACCGGCTTCGGCAACCGCCGTCGACAACGGCACCGGGCAGGCGCCGGCCATGGGGCTGAGCAGAATGGGAACGCCTAAGCCAAAACGCCGGCAAAAACGCGCGACGTTTGCGTACGGGCCATCCGACGCAAGCGACGGCGTCACCGACACCTCAGTGATCGCCTTGGAGAAGCTGCACGATTCTGGGCCATTGCATCTGTCGAGCCAGATCCAATGCCGTCCTGCCCGATGGCGTGCGCAGCGACGCATCCGCGCCGTGCTTCAGCAACAATGACACCGGCTGATAGTTGCCCGCCAAGGCATCGCGCTGCAGGAGCGTCCAACCGGCGTCGTCGCGGAAATGCACCATGTCCGGCTGCTCGCGCAGGCCTTCGTCGAACTTCGCGCCCATGTTCTCGCTCATCGGATGCTCGCGCTCGGAAGGAGCCTGCTCCGTTGCAACGACCTGAGCCGGCTTGCTACCGAACATCTTGCCGAACAAGCCGCTTTTGCGCTCCGGCACAGGTGCAGGCACCAGGCGCACTACGCGCACTACGCCCGGCTCACCGAAGTCCAGGCCCCACGCAGCGTCGTGCTCGGCGCGTTCGCCCTGCGACATCGTGCGACGCATCGCTGCAATGGTATGGCCGCCGTAGACCTGGCCATCGACCACGTACATCCAGTCTTCCAGGTCGGTGATCGGTGCAGACACGGCGTCACCGGCAGTGAGTCCTGCGATCCATTCCGGATCGTTGAGCAGGCTGCCGGAGACCTGCTCGCCATCGAACTGCACGTCGGAGATCCACATATGCTCGTGCGAAGGCGCATCAATCGCGGAAGCATCGGTGGCGAAAGGCAGTTTCACTGCCGCCATCTCCAGGCCCGGCACGATGCGGCGATATTCCCAGGACAGTTCCCGCCAGAAAAACTTGAAGGTGTCGCGCGCCGCGGCGTAGGCCGCCTGCAGTGCAGCGTCTTCATCGTTTGCGAAATACATGCGGTTATCGGTCATGGTTACCTCGACTAAGAGCCGCCGACAAAACTACTTCACGCCAGTCTACTGCAGGCCGGCTGATCTGCGGCCTGGCTGCAGGGCCCTTGCCCGCCCACCATCGCGGGACACGCCGCAAGGCAGAGCGGCTGATCTGTGGCTTGGCTGCGGGGCCCTTGCCCACCCACCATCGCGGGACACGCTGCAAGGCAAAGCGGCTGATCTGTGGCTTGGCTGCGGGGCCCTTGCCCGCCCACCATCGCGGGACACGCCGCAAGGCAGAGCGGCTGATCTGCGGCTTGGCTGCAGGGCCCTTGCCCGCCCACCATCGCGGGACACGCTGCAAGTACGTCCTTGTAAGCTCTTACGCGGCATCCATGCCGCGTAAGGTCCCGCGACGGTGGGCGGGCAAGGACCCGTGGAGTTGATCGGTGTGCGTAGCTTTCAATAAAACAGCCAGCAAACTTTCTGGTGCGGTGTCCTCACCGCTTGCGGGACCGTGTGGCGGCATGGATGCCGCCACACGGTCCCCACGGACGGGTTCACGGCGTGTCCCGCGAGCGGTGAGGGCACCGCGCCCTCTCGACCCACGCAGCGTTTGATCTGGACCTCTGACTGCATCCACGCAATCGCAGCTGCATCTGCGCGATGCCCTACATTGCCAGCGCAGGGCCAGTGCGGCGCCGCGCCGGCAGCGTCAGCGCATCACTGAACTCAGCGGAACGGCATGCCGCCGCGGCCGCCCATTGCGCCCATCATGCCCTTCATGTTGCGCATCAGGCCTTTCATGCCGCCGCCGGCCAGCTTGCCCATCATCTTTTCCATCTGCTGATACTGCTTCATCAGCTTGTTGACGTCGGCCGGCAGCATGCCCGAGCCGCGCGCGATGCGCGAGCGGCGCGAGCCGTTGAGCAGGGCCGGGTTGCGGCGCTCTTTCTTGGTCATCGAATTGATGATCGCGATCATGCGCGGCACTTCCTTGCCGGTGACCTGCTGCTTGACGTTGTCCGGGATCTGGCCCATGCCCGGCAGCTTGTCCATCAGCCCATGGATGCCGCCCATGTTCTGCATCTGCTCGAGCTGTTCCTTCATGTCGTTGAGGTCGAACTTCTTGCCCTTGGCGACCTTGGCGGCGAGCTTGGCGGCCTTTTCCTGATCGACGCTGTGCTCGACCTGCTCCACCAGCGACAGCACATCGCCCATGTCCAGGATGCGGCTGGCGACGCGGTCGGGATGGAACACGTCCAGGCCGTCGGTCTTTTCGCCGGTGCCGACGAACTTGATCGGCTTGCCGGTGATGTAGCGCACGCTCAGCGCGGCACCGCCACGGGCGTCGCCATCGGTCTTGGTCAGCACCACGCCGGTCAGCGGCAGCGCTTCGCCGAAGGCCTTGGCAGTGTTGGCGGCGTCCTGGCCGGTCATCGCATCGACCACGAACAGGGTTTCGGTGGGGTTGACCGCGGCATGCAGCGCCTTGATCTCGTCCATCATCGCCGCATCGATCGCCAGGCGACCGGCGGTATCGACCAGCAGCACGTCGACGAACGACTTGCGCGCATCGCTGATGGCGGCGCGCACGATGTCCACCGGCTTCTGCGAGGCGTCGGATGCGAAGAACAGCACGCCGACCTGTTCGGCCAGGGTCTTGAGCTGCTCGATCGCGGCCGGGCGATAGACGTCGGCCGAGACCACCATGACCTTTTTCTTGCGCTTTTCCTTCAGGTGCTTGGCGAGCTTGCCGACCGTGGTGGTCTTGCCCGCACCCTGCAGGCCGGCCATCAGGATGATCGCCGGCGCTGGCACATTGAGGTTGAGGTCGGTGGCGGCCGCGCCCATCACCGCAGTCAGTTCGTCGCGGACGATCTTGATCAGCGCCTGGCCCGGGGTCAGCGACTTCAGCACTTCTTGACCGACCGCGCGCACCTTGATGCGCTCGATCAGCGCCTGCACCACCGGCAGCGCCACGTCGGCTTCGAGCAATGCGATGCGGACTTCACGGGTGGCTTCGCGGATGTTCTCCTCGGTCAGGCGGCCGCGGCCGCGCAGGCGCTCCATGGTGCCGGAGAGACGTTGGGTAAGGGACTCGAACATGCGCAAAGGACCGCGTGAGGGGAAACGGGCGTCGATTATAGCGGCACAGGCCAATCGGCCGCCCTGCCCGACCGGGCATGCCCGCTCTTCCGATTCCCGATTCCCGATTCCCGATTCCCGATTCCGGCGCCAGCCCCCAGTGTGCGAAACTTCCACGATGACAATCGTTCTCATCGCGTTCGCCTTGTATCTGTTGGCCACTGCGCTGCTCACCCGCTCGGTGCTGCGCGATGGCAACCAGGCGCCTGCACGCTGGCTGATCCCGGCGCTGGCGGCAGTGGCGCTGCATGCCGGGTACCACGTGCTGGTGGCATTCCGCACCGCCGGCGGGCCGGACATGCACTTCTTCGCGGCACTCTCGCTGTGCGGGCTGGGCATGGCCGCGCTGACGGCGGTGTTCGGCGGGCGCGGGCGCATGGCGGCGGTGGGCGTGGTGGTGTTCCCGCTGTCGGCGATTCTGCTGGCCTGCTATCACGCTTACGGTCACGAACCGAGCTCGGACCTGGGCTGGCGGCTGGAGCTGCACGCGTGGATGGCGTTGCTGGCCTACGCCACGCTGGGGATCGCTGCGCTGCTGGCGATCATGCTGTGGCTGCAGGAACGCGCGCTGCGCCGACGCGACTTCCACACCTGGCTGCGCGCGTTGCCGCCGTTGACCGAACTGGAGACGCTGCTGTTCCGCACGATCACGGTGGGCTTCGTGCTGCTGAGTCTGACCTTGCTGACCGGCCTGCTGTTCGTGCAGGACTTTCTCGCGCAGCGGCTGTTGCACAAGACCGTGCTCAGCATCCTGTCGTGGATCGTGTTCGGGGCGCTGCTGATCGGCCGCTGGCGCAATGGCTGGCGCGGCACCAAGGCGGTGCACTGGACGCTGACCGCGATGGTGCTGCTGGTGCTGTCGTTCTTCGGCAGCAAATTCGTGATCGAGCTGGTGTTGGGGCCGCGCTGATCTCAGGTATCCAGCGCAGCGCTCACCGTGGCCCACAGCTGATCCGGGCCAGCGCTGGCGAAGTGATAGGCGATGCGGCGACGGTAGATATCGCCGGGTCGCAGGATTGTCGACGGGAAGTTGGGGTGATTGGGCGCATCCGGGTAATCCTGCGGCTCCAGACACACGCCGCGGCCCAGGCCGGGATGATGTGCGTCCAGATGCTGGCCTTCGTAGAGTTGCACCGCCGGTGCATCGCTGGTGATGCGTAGCGCCACGCCACTGTGCGGCGAGTACAGCTCGGCAACGCAATCGGCGTCGGCTGCCAGTACCAGGCATTGGTCGTAGCCTTTGCCGAGCATCAGTTGTGGATGCGATGGATCGGTGTTGTCGGACAACGCGGCAGCAATGCGGAAATCGAACGGCGTGCCGGCGATCGAAGCGATCTCTCCAGTGGGAATCGATTCGGCATCCACCGGGAGATAGCGATCGGCCGGCACGCGCAGCACCTGCCGCGCGGCACTGTGATGCGGGTCGCCGGACAGGTTGAAATATGGGTGATGGGTGAGATTCAACGGGGTGGCGGCATCGCACTGCGCTTCGAAGTCCAGCTGCAGCTCGAGCCCCTCCAGTTGCAGCCGCGCACGCACCTGCAGATTACCGGGATAGCCTTCTTCGCCATCGGGCGAGTCGTAGCCGAGCAGCACCTGATCCGGCGCCTGCTCCAGCACGCGCCACACACGCCGCCCGAAGCCACGCAATCCGCCATGCAACTGGTTGCGTCCTTCGTTGGCCGCCAGCGTGTGAGTGACGCCATCGAATGTGTAACGCGCCCCGGCGATGCGATTGCCGAAGCGACCCACCAGAATATTGAGGCTATCGCCGTCGGCCGCGTAAGCGGGCAGATCCGGCAAGGCCAACAGCAGCGGCACGACGCCCTGCGCGGTGGTCAACCGCAGCGCATGCAGGATGCCGCCATAGGTGAGCACTTCCGCCTCCAGCCCAGCCTCGCTGCGCAGCGTAAGCGCATGGACCTCAACACCGTCTGGCAACTGCCCGAATACGCGCTGCATGGATCATCCCGCCGATACTGGAAGCTGGCGAGCATAGCGGGAGAGCGCAGTCGCCGACCATGCCGATGCGTGCATCTTGACGCTAGCACTCGCTTTTCAGGGCAACTAACACCGAATGGGCGTGCAGACCGGGCTCGCCGGTGGACGAGCAGCCGCGTCTGCTACTGCAGATCTAGCCAAGTGCCACGGGCGCAGCGCCGCACTGGCAAAACAACGGTCTGACCGTTCTGGTCGACACGGGATTGCCGGTACCGTAGCCGACCACTACACCAGCTGCCACGCCACCGCCGCTTAGCTGAGCGCGCTGCAGGGCTGGATCGATCTGCACGCAGCGGAGCCGTGAATCTGTCGATCAAGTTGCGCTGCCCGAACGCGTGGTCGTGACCGCGAAGGATGGCGGCGGCTACGACATCGCCCATGGATGTTTGCAAAGCTGCGGCAAGCCAAGTACTTCAAGGTCGGCGCCGGTCCCAAGGCAGTGAGCGCGTGGCGATTCAGGTGTCATCTTCCCCTGCGTCCGTTCTTGTCGCCATCATTCGGCGCAGCCTCCTGTTGCTAAGAGTCAGCCCCTCTACACGGCCCTTACCATTGCTGACGAAAGTGATGGTTCCACGGCTGCTCGAGAAACGGTTGCCGCCCACCGGATCGAGGGAGATGTCATATCCACGGGGCCAGGAAAGCCGCAATCGCCCATCCACGAACGCAACGGTGTACGTCATGTCGGTCTCGTCGCTGTAATAGGTGCCGGTCAGTGCCACCAAGTCGGACTGAGCAGGCAGGGGCTCTGTGATCTTCACGAACTCCCGCGTGGTCGGCCAAAAGTCGCGCACCACCAATCGGAAATCGCCAACCCGGCTTGAGGGTCGGTGAAAGATCCACTCGTGCGGTTGGTCGCTAGGGCGGAAGACATCGCTGCCTATCGGAACTAGGCCAGAGGCTCCGGCCGGCCTCAATGCATTGTCCTTCCAGTCGAGTCGTATCAGTTCATCGGTCTGCGGGCTCCAATAGGTCCCGGCCAAGGCGGACTGCGTCTCGGGAGCCATCCGTACAGCAGGGGCGAGGCGTGCAGGCAGATTCAAAGGCGCAAGGTAGATATCGGCTATTGCGCGGGTAATGCTTGCCGGTTCGGTCGTCGCGCCATTGCAGAGCGCGACGATGGCCAGGCGCTGATCGGGGAAAAGCAAGGCATCCGACCGAAAACCCACGTCCGCGCCGTCATGGCTGATGAGATTCAGGCCACGGTACTCGTCAAGCCGCAGTCCACCGCCATAGTTGATCCTGGTCCCGTCGCGGAGCGTGCCTGACTCCTTCACTTTGGCAATCAAGGTCTGGCCGCCGACCTGACCATCGATCAGATTCCGTTCCCACTTCAATAAGTCGCCGACTGTTGTGAGCAGGCCGGTCGAACCGTAGTGGGTGATCGTAAGCGGGGCGAAGTCCCAGGTTGCGCTTCCATTCGGAACATAGCTCAGCGCCCTGTTTGCAACGACCTCGGTATAGCGGTCGCTGAAATGCGTGTCGCTCATGCCGAGCGGGACGAATATCTCGTCCTGTGCGAACTGGCGGAGCGTCTTGCCGGAAACGCGTTGGACAACGACGCCAAGAAGCGTATACGCAGCGTTGCTGTAAACCACCTCGGCGCCGGGTTCAAAGTTGAGGCCATGCTGGTGGGTCAGCGCCCAGATGACATCGGACTCCGTGTAGATGTCCGAGTCGCGCCATCCGGCCAGGTTGAGCAGTTGCCCCTGTTCTCTGAGGCCATTGGTCTGATGGATCAGGTCGCTGATGGTGATCGCGTCTGCGTAGCCAGCGAATTCCGGGATGTATTTTCGGATGCTGTCGTCGTAGGAAAGCTTGCCTCTTTCCTCCAGCAGGCCGATGGAGAAGGCTGTGAACTGCTTGGAAATCGACGCGGCATGGAAGACGGTTCCAGGGGTGATTGGCGTGGCGCTGGAGAGGTCTGCAGTCCCAAAGCCCTTGGCGTAGTCGAGGACCTCGTTCACCGAGATACCGACAGCGCACCCAGGCGTTTCTCCCGCCTTCCATTTTGAGAGGATGGCGTCCACCTGGTGGTGGCGACTGACCACAGCCGAGTCGATCCGCTCGGCTCGTGCGATCTGGGCAGATGCAGCCACTGCAAGAAATGCCGTAGCGATAACAGCGTGCAAATGCATGGCATTGCTCCTGAAGCTGGCTTGGATCGAACGGAATCGGAGTCGATGCCTCCCGTGCATTACACTACATAAATAATCAAGCGCATTGTTGTGCGTTTTGTTACCCCATATTCGCATTGGATTAGACGCACCAGGAAGGGAGCTTACAAAAGCCCCTCTGATGGCGCTTCTTCAGCGATGCGCCGACGCAGCTGGACCTTGAACTGTGCATGGCGGCGCTCCTGCGAGCTGCGGCGATGCAGCCATTGGCGCAGACATCGGCCCTTGCACGTAATACGCTGGCGCCATGCCTGCTGATCTGGCAGTGCGTGAACGACTCGACCAACCCGCACAGGAGCGCCAAGCCGATGCAGTGGATTTCCCTCGCGTTGCGAATCCCGCGCAGGCGGATGTTGCAATCAATCGTCGCCGCTGCATTGATAACGAACGCACTTGCCGCATCGGCTGCCGAGGTCAAGGTGAGCGGTACGCTGCGGGCGGACCAGCCCGGTGCGCAGGTGTCGCGTCAGCTGTTCGGCCAGTTCGCCGAGCATCTGGGTACCGGCATCTATGGCGGGGTGTGGGTCGGCGAGGACTCGGCGATTCCCAACACGCGTGGCTATCGCAACGATGTGGTGGCCGCGTTGAAGGCGATCGCAGTGCCGAACATTCGCTGGCCCGGCGGCTGTTTTGCCGACGAATACTATTGGCGCGACGGCGTCGGGACGCCGGCCAAGCGCCCGATCAGCATCAATACGCACTGGGGCGGCGTGGAAGAGTCGAACCGTTTCGGTACGCACGAGTTCATGGACTTTACCGAGCTGCTTGGTACCAAGGCGTATATCGCCGGCAACGTGGGCAATGCGGCGCCGGACGAGATTGCGCAGTGGGCCGAATACATGACCGCACCCACGCGCTCGAGCCTGGCCCAGGAGCGCCGTGCCAACGGCCGCGATGCGCCGTGGCAGGTGCCCTACTTCGGCGTGGGCAACGAGCTGTGGGGCTGCGGCGGCAATATGCGCGTGGAATATGCGGCCGACGTGTATCGGCGCTACCAGACCTTCGTCAAGGCGCCGGCCAATCAGAAGATCCTCAAGATCGCGCCCGGCCCCAACAACGACGATTATCACTGGACCGAAGTGATGATGCGCGAGGCCGGCACGCTGATGGACGGCCTGAGCCTGCACTACTACACCGTGCCCGGTGGCTGGCCGCCACGCGCATCGTCTACCAATTTCGATGAAGCCGCCTGGATCGATACGCTGTCGCGCACGCTGGTGATGGACGAGCTGATCACCAAACACAGCGCGATCATGGACCGCTACGATCCGGACAAGAAAGTGGCGCTGGTCGTGGACGAATGGGGCACATGGTACGCCGGCCTGCCCGATGCGAACCCGGGCTTTCTGCATCAGCAAAACAGCCTGCGCGATGCGCTGGTGGAGTCGTTGAATATCGATATCTTCAGCGCGCATGCCGAACGCGTGCGCATGGCCAATATCGCGCAAATGGTCAACGTGCTGCAGGCGATGATCCTCACCGACGGCGACAAGATGGTGCTGACGCCCACCTACCACGTATTCGCGCTGTACAAGCCGTACCAGGACGCCACCAACCTGCCTCTGCAATTGCAGACGCCCGAGTACCGTCACGGCGATGTCCACGTGCCGGCCGTGCACGGCTCGGCGGTCAAGGCCAAGGATGGGCATGTGTATGTCGCGCTGACCAATCTGGATGCGAACTCGGCGGCGAACGTGAGCGTGCAGGTAGAAGGTCTGTCGCCGAGCAGCGTGGAGGGACAGATACTCACTGCGCCGGCGATCACCGCGCACAACACTTTTGCCCAACCACATGCGGTGGAGCTGAAAGCGTTCAAGGGCGCGCGGGTGCAGGACACAGCGCTGCGGGTTGCGCTGCCAGCGCGATCAATTGTGATGCTGAAGCTGAAATAGCTCAATCCGCCATCGCGTCAAGAATCCGGATGCCCGGCTTGTTTTAGCGGATCCGACTACAACCTTCCAATCATTCTCTTCCGACAAAAAGTAAGGGGCACCCAAGGCGCCCCTTACTAAACGGTCAACTCCCGATCAAATCTTAGTTGGGTTGCAGTTCCCACTTCTGATTGGCGTTACCAAGGCACTGCCACATCTGAACTCGTGCGCCATTAGTTCCACCGCCCGCAGAATCGTCGAGACACTTGTTGTTGAACTCGCTGCGAATTTCACCGCGGATTCTCCAAGCTTGACCTGAACTTCCATCGCATGTGGCCATCACGACGGAGGATCCACTGACGTTTGGATTCCCGCTTACAGTCAAGCAGGCTCCGCCAAATCCGCGAATAGACCCATTCTTACCGAGAGTCCATGTCTGGTTCTTGCTCAAGGAACAATCCCAGATCTGCACCGGGGTCCCGGGCGTGATACCGGATGCAGCTACATCCAGGCAGCGGCCTGTCGAAACCTGAATCTGACCGGTTGTTGGCGAATACTTCCAGATCTGATTTGCGCCACTCAAGTTATCATACAACTGCAAACGCGCACCATTTGTAGAAGATGCACCGACCACATCAAGCACCTTGCCGCCGGTTGCAATAATGGCCGACCCATTGAAAAACCAGGCCTGATTACGAGTATTCAAGGAATCAAACAGCTGCAAACCGGCGCCATCAGCATTGCTCACACCCGCAATGTCGAGAACCCTGTTGGCAACCGCAGTCCGCAGTGAACTACTACCACGCTGCAAGGACCATTTCTGCTGGGAAAATCCATTACACCCCCAAACCTGAATTGCGGTCCCGTTCTGGCTGGAGCCACCCGTAATATCCAGACACTTGCCCGATGGGCCGGAAATCTGGCCAGGCGAACTCAGGTCGTCAAATGGAACCGTCGGGGCGCGATACTGAATCGCCCTGGGCACAGTGATGACAAAGGAACTCTTGTTATCCGCCTCAAGCATCACACCGCAAGGCTGGCCAAAGCAACCGTAAACAGATGGAGCAGAATATATATTAACCTCGCGCTGACCGCCAACTCCATAAGCCATGAGCGTATGAAAGCTGCCAACGTCACTACGATATCCATAATTAAAACTGGAATCTTGACTGTTCTCACGCGTATGGCCAGATCCCAACAGATGACCTAACTCATGCCCCAACGTGGTGGAAGTGCAGTAAAAATTACCGTCTACACCATCGGACACTTCAGCATAGGCGTAACGCGAATCTGTCGTACCGTTTCGCCAAGCGATTCCGCAGCTGTCCTGAGCGACATTAAAACGCCTAACCAGAGCAACCATATCGGCACCGACATTTTCACGCGCCTGACGAATCGGGCGAAATGCATCGTTATAGCTGGTGACCCATGTCAACTCGTCCAGCACCTGATTATTGAGATTGTTGTCGGTGTAAGCAACCTCCATGATTCCCACCAGGCGATAGCGGGCATTGATTGCCGCATTGACGAATGCCTGATTCGCCTGCTCCACCATATTCGTCAACACTGTTTCGACTGCCGAATCCCCACCGCGATAATCTTTGTAGCCTGTCGTATAACCCAGCAGAAGATCAATCGAGTTGGTTGCCGTGGTTCCTGCAGTGGCATTGACCTGCTCAAGATTGTTGTAACCCTGGATGATTCCGGTGGATTTCGCCTGCGGTTGCAACTTAGCCACAGAAGCCGCGAGCAGTTCGCGAGCGTCGCCTTTCCGGCTCGGTGTAGCAGCCTGCGCCGCAGACACGGAGGCCGCCATCACATAGGGACGACCATCCACGGTCGATATTTGATAGGTGCTGCCACCTACCGATCCGAGAGAACCAAACACCGCATTCTTACCGAATGTTATGACGGATTCCTCACCGACCTGCGCACCGGGAAGGCGCCCGACCCAGGTCCAGTTACCATTCTTGCCCTGCGTATGACGGACGTATTCCATCTTCAGCTCGGTGCCGTCCGGAGCTACGATACTCATGGTGCCTTCGAGCACGGCACGCAGCGCATAAGACTCGCTCAGCCGCGCAGGATAAAGGTCAAAAGGCCCTTCTTTCTGAGTAGCCTTTCGACTTTCATAACTCAGAAGGGTTCCATTATCGGGACCATCGAAATAGTTTTTATCGATGACATGCATACCGGTTGCCACCATAAGTGGTTGACCGCTGGTGGCGCCTTGCCGGGCAGCAACCGACATCTTATCTTTGCCATCATGCTGCAACGTTACCGAATGATTATTCCAGAATAAAAATCCGCCACCTGCAGATGCGATCAACGCAATAACTAACGCGCTCTTCCTTAACATCAAAAATCCCCTGATTGCCTTGCAAGTTGCTTGGCCGATCCGTCAAACACCATAAAGCCCTACATATAGGCGCCCGTTCCATCGGGTCATTCCGTCCCAGTGCGGCACTTCTTTGTCTACGAGCTCTTCCATTGTACGCATACTGTTCACAGGGCGCTGCCAGGCAAGCGAGTCAGGCCCCTATTAGCAACGCCTCATCTGTTATCGGCCACGGCCCAGATTGCTTGAGACATTTTTTTCAGCCTCGCCAATACTTCAGTACGGATGCATATCAAGTATAGATTCATCAAATCAGCAAGTCGCTCAGCGAGCTTTGGCAGCGGCGCTCCATCTCATGGAATCCCCCAATGGACGATTCATCGTTCAAGAGATAGCTGGGTAGCCTTTTGGAATACCAACTTGGATGGCGACCTGCCAAGCCTTCCATCCCGCTGAACTAGGTGACGTAGAGCCAAGTGTTTGCGTCGATAGCCAATGCACTATCATCTGGACACTTTGTTAACCCCTACATCGCATTGCACCGTACAGGAGCTGCGTTGCCTTCTCCGCATACGTACGAGCAACCACACAGCGATGAGCACTCAATTTGGCGCGGATAACAACGTTGGCTCGGCGAAACGCCATTGTACTGGCAGGCGTTCGAGCACGTGCTGCATGAAGGCGCGCACCTTCGGGGTGAAGTCACGGCGATCGGCAACGCAGAGGTAGATGCGCAGCGGCTCCGGTAATGCCTGGGCGGTGCTGCCGAGATCGGAGACAAACAGCGGCTGCAGCTGACCGCGCTGCAGATACGGCTGCACGACATACGCGGCCAGTCGTGCAATGCCGCCGCCGGCAGCGGCCATGGTGGCGAGCGCATCGATATCGTCGCTGACCATCGCCTTGCCCAGCTCCGGCTGGAAGCGCACACCATTGCGGACGAAGTTCCAAGGCAGACAACGCCCATCGACCGGGTAACGCAGCAACAGGCAGTGGTGATACTTCAATTCGTCCGGGGTCTGCGGCGTACCGCAACGGGCCAGGTACTGCGGTGCCGCGCAGACCACCAGCGGCACTTGCGCGATGCAGCGCGCCACCAGGCCGTCTTCCAGCTGCGCTTCGATGCGCAGGCTGACGTCAACGTTTTCCTGCGCGTGCTGCACGGCGCGGTCGGTGCACAACAGCTCGATCTCCAGTTGCGGATAGCGCTGACGCAGCGCAGGCAACATCGGAGCGAGCACATGCCGCGCAAATGCGGCGGTACTAGCCACGCGCAAGCGCCCGGCCGGGGCCTGCTGCGGACCGGCGACCGATTGCCGTGCGCGTTCCAGGTCGCGCTCCAGCTGCCGCACCTGTTCGAAGTACAGCGTGCCTCGCTCGGTCAGTGCCAGGCTGCGCGTGGTCCGGTGCAGCAGGCGCACGCCCAGATGCTGCTCCAGCCGCGCGATGTTCTGGCTGACCGCAGCCGCGCTGACGCCCAGCAACTTGGCACCACCGGCAATGCTGCCGGCATCGACGGTGCTGACAAAACTACGAATGGACTGAAGAATGTTCATTGTTGAGGCAAGTATTACCAAACGATTCGTAAGTTTTTCTTACGTAAGCCACAAGGCTACCCGATCTACCCCGGCCGCGGTGGCATCTCTACAGTTCCCTTCCAGCCGCGCTTGTGCGGCAGTCGAGGTCATCCCCCATGTCGTCATCTCCACCCTCCTCCCCGTTGGTGCGACCGCGCTGGAAACTCGGTGTGCGCGCCACCCCGTTCGTCTTCGCGTTCTATATGGCGGCGATCATGGCCTTGCTGATGTGCCTGGTCATCACCGGCGCCAACACCGGGCTGGCCCCCGGCTATCCGTGGCGCGTGCTGGACGCCTATCGCATTGCGATGCCCACCGCGTTCTGTTGCGTATTGGTGGTGCGGCCATTGGTGATACGGCTGGTGGCGTGGACGGTGCACGCGGCGCATTGAGGCGTGCGCGCGCATCGCGCCGATCGCAAACAGGTGCTGCCGCGCAACACGACACAGACCGCGTTTGCGACCGCCGTCATACCAATGATGGATTATTCCGTAATGAACACCACGGAACTGAAATACGATCGAAAATTGCTTTGACACTGAAGTAGCCGCTACGCAGCGTCGCTTCTCCACGGACCTGAGTCCGCCTTGTGGGGAAGTACGCAATGAACATGTTACGCAGTGTCGCTGTGCAGTTCGCCGTCGTATTGGGCGTTGCTCTCGCCCCAAGTGCGCACGCGCAAACCCTGGTCTGGGAAGACAACTTCAACGGGCCGGGCATCGACGGCAACAAATGGACCTACGACGTCGGTAACGGCTGCCAGATCGGTTTATGCGGCTGGGGCAATGGCGAGATGCAGTACTACACCAGCCGTGCCGAAAATGCGCGTATCGATAATGGCCTGCTGGTGATCGAGGCGCGGCGCGAGGCATTTCAGGGCATGCCGTTTACCTCGGCACGGCTCAAGACCGAAGGCCGCATGCACTTCAAGTACGGCACGCTGGAAGCACGCATCAAGACGCCGGTGGTCGGCAACGGGCTGTGGCCAGCGTACTGGATGCTGGGCACGATCGGCGTGTGGCCCGGCCGCGGCGAAATCGACCTGATGGAAGCCGGCATGGCTGCGGCGGTCGCTGCCGGCACTGCCAACCGCCGCATCGGCGCGGCCGTGCACTGGGACTACAACGGTTCGCAAGCCGACTACGACACCAGCTATACCAGCCCGGTAAATCTGCACAACGACTTCCATGTGTATCGGTTGACCTGGGACCCGCAGTTCATCCGCGTGTCGATCGACGGCCAGCAGTACTTCGAATTTGCGATCTCCAACATCGAAGGCGCCTCATTGCACGAATTCCACCAGCAGCACTATCTGCTGCTCAATCTTGCGGTGGGCGGCACCTATACCGGCATTACCTCGCCTGCTGCGGTGACGGCGCCGCTGCCGGGCAAGATGGAGATCGATTACATCCGGTTGTATCAAAACCCCGTCGCACAACTGTATGTCGGCGCGCAACATGCCGCGCCTGCGGGGCGCTTCGGTGTCTTCACCGAGCAAAGCGATACCAGTGCGCGGCTGACGTTCGGCCAGGATGCCGAGCTGTACTTATGGAACAACCTCACCCCGATTGCGCAAGCCCCATTCGAAGGCCGCAACGTAATGGCGTACCGCGCCAATGCCGGTGTCTGGTACGGCCTGGGCATCCAGACCGACTATCGCAATATGGCCGCGTATGCGGGCGGCGCACTGAAACTGCACGTTAAAACCACGACGCCTTCGACCTTCAAGATCGGCATTAACAGCAGTTTCGGCGACAGCTGGGTGGACTTCGCCGCGGGCGGCAATCAGTATGGATTGGTGCGCGATGGCGCCTGGCATGAAGTCAGTATCCCCTTCAGCGCGTTCTACGATCTGGATCTGCAAGCGGTCAAACAGATGTTCATGCTGGTGGCCGATCCACCGTCCGCGCCGGTGGAGATCGCCATCGACAAGGTGTACTACCAGAGCCGTTGAATCCGCAACGCAACGGGACGCGAGCAGCCAACGTTCAAGCGTTGGCTGCAACGCCTTTGAGCATGTCGATCAGCTGACGCAGGCGGTAGGGCTTGGGCAGAAAATCCACCTGCGGCGGCAGTGGCGGCAACTGCGCCTTGGCAAACCCGGACGCCAGGATGATGCGTGCCTGCGGCAGCAGCTGCGTCACCTGCTCGCTCAGCTCGATGCCCGACATGCCGTTGGGCATGCGGATATCGCTGAACACCACATCGTAAGGGCCGCTCTCGCGCAGCATGCGCAATGCACTGTGACCATCGTCGGCGGTGTCGACGGTGATGCCGGCATCGCGCAGTGCTTCGCCGATCAGTTCGCGCAACTCTTCTTGGTCCTCAACCATCAGCAAGCGCAGGGATTCAGTCATGCTCGGCGTCCTCGATGGCCGGGAGAAACAAGGTCACGGCGGTGCCGTGTCCGGGTGCGGTGTCAAGCTCGACAAAACCACCGGATTGGGACGCGAAGCCGAACACCTGGCTCAAGCCCAGGCCGGCATTCTTGCCCGCATCCTTGGTGGTGAAAAACGCCTCGCCAGCGCGCTGCGCTACATCCGCTCGCATGCCGCTGCCATTATCGCGCACCGCAACGCTGACGTAAGTGCGCTGTGCAGCGTGCGGGTGGGACGGTGCGGCACGCCGCTCTACGGCAGTGGCAAGCACGATCGTACCGCCATCGGGCATGGCATCGCAGCTATTGAAGACCAGGTTGAGCAATGCGGCGTCCAATTGACCTGGGTCCATACGCACATCCGGCAGTGTCTGGGCCAATTCAAGCGAGAGGCCAAGGCCGGCTGGGCACGCACGCTGCAGCAGTTCCAACGCGCCGGTCACGATTGCATTGACTGCATGGCGTTGCGGAGGCGATTGCTGCCCGCGTGCGAAGGCGAGCACGTGGCGGGTCAGCAAGGTGCCCCGCTCCACTGCCGTCTGCGCAGCACCCAGCAAGGTGCGCAGACGCGCATCCTCGCCCGCACGCCGCGAGATCAGATCCAGGCTGGTCGCCATCACGGTCAGCAGATTGTTGAAGTCATGCGCCATGCCCCGCGTCAACCGGCCCAGCGCCTGGCTGCGTTGCGTCTGCGCCAGCACCTGCTGCGATTGCTGCGCTGCATGGCGTTCGCTGATATCGCAGGTCACCACGGCAAAACCGATCAGCACGTCGAGTTCCAATACCGGCTCGATCACCATGCGGGCAAGGAACTGGCTGCCATCCTTGCGCAAGCGCCAGCCTTCGGCAGTGGCGCGACCATCGCGCCTGGCGATCTCAAGCAGGTGTGCCGGCTCGCCGCGCGGCGCATCTTCGCGCGCATGAAAACGCGAAAAATGCGTCCCCATGACCTCGGCGGCGGCGGAGCCGTGAATGCGCTCGCAGGCTGTGTTCCAGCTACGCACGTGGCCGCCCGTATCGAGCGTGTAGATCGCGCAATCGCACATGCTCTCAAGCAACAGCTGGCACTGCCGGCTGTTGTGAGAAAGCGGCCCGACGGTGTCGGTGGCCGTTTCCGCATCCATCACGCGATGTTTCCCCCTGGAAAGCGCGCGACCATAGTGACGGATGCGTGAAGGCCATGTGCAAGCCAACCCGGCCGGAAAGCGTCAAATTTCCGGCGATTTACGCGTGAAAGTTATCGGCTAACATGACCGCCCTCCCACTTAGGTCCGCGCGCCTCATGCAGAACATCTCGACCACACGCGACCGCTGGGTGTGGGTCATCGCGGGGGCCTTGATGGCTGCGACGCTCGCTGTGGAATTGGTCACACCGCTTGGCTATGCGGTGTGGCTGACCTACTTCGTCGCGGTTGGGGTGACGGTGTTTCAAAACCGCACGCAGGTTCCATTGATTGTGGGCGCACTGTCATGCGTGTTGTTGGCAGTGGGTTTCAATCTGGCGCCGTCCAGCACCAATTCCAGTTTTTCCTCGATCAACCGCAGCATCGGTGGCGTGTCGTTCCTGGCGATGGCGCTGGTGGTGACGCAGGCGATCCGCGCGCGGCGTCAGGCCGAATTCGCGCTGTGGCTGCAGCAGGCAGAGAACACGGTCGAAGCGAGTTTGCGCGGCGACCAAAGCCCGGAAGCATTGGCCGATGCTGCCGTTAGCGCACTGTGCGACACGCTGGATGCGCAGGTGGGCGCGCTGTATCGCATCGAAGGCGAGCGCCTGCGTTTGACCGGTGGCACCGCGCTTCCGGCCGACATGCCCAGGACACTGCCGACCAACACCGGGCAACTGGGCGACGCCTTGCAGCGTCGCGCGGTGCGCCGCGTGCGCGGCGTGGACGCAGGACATCTGCAGATCGCCTCCAGCCTGGGCAAGAGCAGTTGCCAGGAACTGCTGCTGGCACCTGTCACTGCCGATGGCCGTGTGATCGGCATCGTCGAACTTGGCCGCGTGACCCACCCGCGCACTGCCGGTTCGCGCGAGCAGGAACTGCTGGCACGCTGCGGCGAGAACATCGGCCTGGCCTTGCGCACCGCGTTGCTGCGCGCGCAGCTGGTGACCTTGCTGGAAGAAACCCAGCGCCAGAGCGAAGAACTGCAGACCCAGCAGGAAGAGCTGCGCGTGACCAACGAAGAGTTGGAAGAGCAAAGCCGCAGCCTGCAGCAATCGCAAAGCGATCTGGAACAGCAGCAGGCCGAGCTGGAACAGACCAATGTGCAGCTGGAAGAACGCACCCAGGCACTGGAAGCGCAGAAGCAGGCCTTGCTGGTTGCGCAGAACCAGCTGGTGCGCAACAGCAACGAGCTCTCCACCGCCTCGCGTTACAAGTCCGAATTTCTGGCCAATATGTCGCACGAATTGCGCACCCCGCTCAACAGCGCGCTGATCCTGGCCAAGCTGCTGGCCGACAACAAGGACGGCACGCTCAGCCCCGAGCAGGTGAAGTATGCGCAGGCGATTCTCTCTTCCAACAACGATCTGCTGGCGCTGATCAACGACATTCTGGATTTGTCCAAGATCGAAGCCGGGCATGTGGAACTGGCCGACGAAACCATCGCGACCAGCTCGGTGCTGCAGCGCCTGCGCGAAACCTTCGAGCCGCTGGCGCGGCAAAAAGGTCTTGCGTTGCAGATCACGGCCGACGCCGATGCACCGACGCAACTGGTCATGGATAGTCAGCGTCTGCAGCAGATTCTCAAGAACCTGCTGGCCAATGCGATCAAGTTCACCGAGCACGGCAGCGTCAGTCTGTCGATCCAGACGCAGGCACCGGGCCGTGTGCTGTTCAAGGTCCAGGACACCGGCATCGGCATTGCGCGCGAACAGACCGAGATCATCTTCGAAGCGTTCCGTCAGGCCGATGGCAGCACGCGCCGTCGCTATGGCGGCACCGGCCTGGGGCTGTCGATCTCGCGCGATCTGGCGCAGCGCATGGGCGGCAGCATCCGTGTGGACAGCGAGCAGGGACGCGGCAGTTGCTTCACGCTGGAATTGCCGACCGATGGCGCGCCGGCCGAGGGTGTGACTGTTGCGGAAAGGCATGCGCCGCCGGCGTCGATTAACACCGCGCAAGCAGCGCAGCACACCAGCGGCATGGCGATGGCATCTCGTCTTGGTGAGCAGGCAGTGGTTGCGTCCAGCGCCTTGCCGCTGCCGATTCCTGCAGCGAGTGCAGCGCCGCTCCAGCGCGCCGACGACGATCGCGATCAACGCAGCCGTCCGGGCCGGCTGATCCTGACGGTGGAAGACGACACGCGTTTTGCGCAAGCCCTGGTCGATCTGGCGCATGAGCTGGACTTCGATTGCGTGGTGGCGCCCAGCGCCGAAGAAGCGCTGCAGCTGGCGGCGGAACTGCGCCCCAGCGGCATTCTGCTCGACATCGGCCTGCCGGATGCCTCCGGGCTCAGCGTGCTGGAGCGGCTCAAGCGCGATCCGGCAACGCGGCACATCCCGGTGCATGTGGTCTCGGCCATGGAGCGCAGCCAGATTGCGCTGGAACTCGGTGCGGTGGGCTATCTGATCAAGCCGGCCACGCGCGAGCTGCTGGCCGGCGCAATCCGCCAGCTGGAAGACACCAATGCACGCGCCGTGCGCCGCTTGTTGATCGTCGAAGACGACAGCGCGCTGCGTGCGAACCTGGAACTGCTGCTGGCGCGCGATCAACTGGAAATCGTCGCGGTGGGCAGCATTGCCGAAGCCATGCAGCAACTGGCCGGCTCCACCTTCGATTGCATGGTCACCGATCTGGCGCTGCCCGACGGCAGTGGCTACGACCTGCTCGAACGCATGGCCGGCAACGATGCGGTCGCGTTCCCGCCGGTGATCGTCTACACCGGGCGCGCACTCACACGCGACGAAGAACAACGCCTGCGCCGTTATTCCAAGAGCATCATCATCAAGGGCGTGCGCTCGCCGGAGCGCCTGCTCGACGAAGTGACGCTGTTCCTGCATAGCGTGGAAGCCTCGTTGCCCAGTGACCAGCAACGCCTGCTGCGTGAAGCGCGCCGCCGCGATGCGGTGCTGGATGGCGCCACCGTGCTGTTGGCCGAAGACGATGTGCGCAATATCTTTGCACTCTCCAGCGTGCTCGAACCGCTGGGTGTGACGTTGCAGATCGCACGCAATGGCCGCGAGGCGCTGGAACATCTGGCCAGGCACGAGGTGGACCTGGTGCTGATGGACATCATGATGCCGGAGATGGATGGCCTCACTGCGATGCGCCAGATCCGTGCCAATCGTCAGTGGCAGGATCTGCCGATCATTGCGCTGACCGCCAAGGCCATGGCCGACGATCGCGACCGCTGTCTTGAGGCCGGCGCCAACGACTACATCGCCAAGCCCATCGACGTGGACAAGCTGGTGTCGCTGTGCCGGGTGTGGTGCTCGCGGCAATGAATGCAGTGGAGCTGTTCGATCTGGAGCTGCGGGTGCTGCTGGAAGCGGTGTACCAGCGCTATCACTACGACTTCCGCGATTACGCGGTGTCCTCGTTGCGTCGACGCATGCGCCACGCCATGGGCCGCTTCGATTGCGCACGCGTGGCCGATCTGCAGCATCGCCTGCTGCACGAGCCGGAGACGTTTGCGCAGGCGATGCAGTTCTTTACCGTGCAGGTGTCGGAGATGTTCCGCGACCCGGCGTATTTTCGCGTGCTGCGCGAGCATGCGGTGCCGGTATTGCGCACCTATCCCTCGATCAAGCTATGGGTGGCCGGTTGCAGCACCGGTGAAGAAGTCTGGTCGCTGGCGATCCTGCTGCACGAAGAAGGCCTGCTGGAAAAAGCGGTGATCTACGCCACCGACATCAATCCAGAAGCGCTGGGCATGGCCGAAGCCGGCGCCTTCGGTATCGACCGCATTGCGCAGTTCAGCCGCAATTATCTGGAGGCTGGCGGCCGCGGGTCCTTGTCCGATTACTACACCACCGCCTACGACGGTGCGGTGTTCGATCGCCGCCTCAAGCGCCACATCGTGTTTGCCGACCACAGCCTGGCCACCGACACGGTGTTCTCCGAAGTGCATCTGGTGTCGTGCCGCAACGTGTTGATCTACTTCAACCGCAACTTGCAGGATCGCGCGGTGGGTCTGTTCCATGACGCGCTGGTGCACCGTGGTTTTCTGGGGCTGGGCAGCAAGGAATCGCTACAGTTCGGCGCGCATGCGCAGGCCTTCGAAACCGTGGCCCGTGAGCAACGTCTGTTTCGGAAGGCGGCATGAGCGGCGCGCATGCGTGGCAGCACTTCGAGGCGATCGTGGTCGGTGCATCGGCCGGCGGTGTGATGGCGTTGCAGGCGTTGTTGTCCAGCCTGCCTGCGGAGTTGCCGATGCCGGTGTTGGTGGTGCTGCATCTGCCACGCGACCGCACCAGCCATCTTGCCGAATTGATGGATGCACGCTGCGCCTTGCCGGTGCGCGAGGCAGAGGACAAGCAACCGCTGCTCGCCGGCACTGTGACCATCGCCCCGCCCGACTATCATCTGCTGGTGGAAAACCGCGACAGCCTGGCGTTGTCGATGGATGCGCCGGTGCTGTTCTCGCGCCCGGCGATCGACCCCTTGTTCGAATCGGCCGCCGATGTCTTCGGGCCGCGCCTGCTGGCGATCCTGCTCACCGGCGCCAGCAGCGATGGCAGCGCTGGCGTGGCGGCGGTACGCGCGGTCGGCGGCACCGCCTGGATCCAGCTGCCCGACGACGCGGCGTCTCCCTTGATGCCCGCCTCCGCCATCGCCCACGCCGGTGCCGATGCGGTGCTTACCTTGCAGGCGATCTGCAGCCGACTGGAGGCTTTTCACCGATGAATCTCACCGCAACCGGTCTGGCTGCAGACAGCGCCAACAACGAACCGGCCAAGCTACTGATCGTGGACGACGTGCCGCAGAATCTGGTGGCGATGGAAGCGCTGCTGCAGCGCGACGGCATCCAGGTACTGTGCGCAGCCTCCGGTGCGCAGGCGCTGGAGCTGTTGCTCGAACACGATGTGGCACTGGCGCTGCTGGATGTGCACATGCCGGAAATGGACGGCTTTTCGCTGGCCGAACTGATGCGCGGCTCGCAGCGCACCCGGCATGTGCCGATCATTTTCCTGACCGCCTCGCCGAACGACCCGATGCGTGCGTTCCAGGGCTACGAAACCGGCGCAGTGGATTTTTTGCACAAGCCCATCGAGCCGCACGTGATCCTGAGCAAGGTCAACGTGTTCATCGAGTTGTATCAGCAGCGGCGCCTGCTCAAGGCGCGCAATGCCTCGCTGGAACGCGCGCTCACCCTCAATGAAACCATGATGGCGGTGCTGACCCACGACCTGCGCACGCCGCTGTCGGTGATTTTGCTGTGTGCCGACAAGCTGAGCCTGGATGTGGCCGCCGACGGCCCGGCTGCACGCACGCTGGAACATCTGGAAAACAGCGCGCATCGCATGGCACGCATGGTCGAGCAGCTACTGGATTTCTCGCGTCTGCGCACCGACGGGCTGTCGATGCAGTTCGGCCCCTGCAATCTTGGCGAGGTGGCCCATAGCGTGGTGAACGAGGTGGCGCAAGCCAATCCGCATACGCCGATCGACCTGCGTAGCGAAGGCGATCTGCACGGCGACGGCGACGGCGATCGGCTGGCACAGGTGGTCTCCAATCTGGTCGGCAACGCAGTGCTGCATGGCGCGCGCCAGCCGGTGCGCGTGCACCTGGACGGACGCCAGCGCGACACGCTGCGTTTATCGGTGCGCAACGCCGGCCACATCCCCGACAGTCTGATGCCGCGTCTGTTCGAGCCATTCAAGGCCAGCTTCCACGCAAGCCAGGGCTTGGGCCTGGGTTTGTTTATCGCAGATCAGTTCGTCAAGGCGCATGGCGGCACGCTGCAGGCACGCAACGAAGACGGCGATGTGGTGTTCGAAGCGACGTTGCGGCGGCACAATCTGGCAGCGTAAGCACGGCTAGCAGGACACTGCGCCGTCGCGCAGGCTCAACAAGACTCTGTTCCGCCGTCTGGCGAACCCATCAAACGCGCATCACCCAGTGCGATTGAATTGTCGATTCTAATGACGATTCGTCGTTCTTATCAGGCGCGCGCCGTGCGCCGTATCTGCGGAGGTGGTGAATGTCGTATGTAGATGGTTTTGCGCTTGCCGTACCCACTGCCAACAAGGCTGCATTTCTGGAGCATGCCCGGATGGGCGATTCAGTGATCATCGAATACGGTGCGCTGCGCGTGGTGGAGTGCTGGGGCGAGGAAGTCCCGCACGGAGAACAGACCGACTTCCATCGCGCGGTCGAGGCCGCCGACGATGAAACCGTGGTGTTTTCCTGGATCGAATGGCCCGACAAGGCCACCCGCGATGCCGGCATGAAAAAAATGATGGCCGACCCGCGCATGGACCCGGCAGTCAACCCGATGCCGTTCGATGGCAAGCGTCTGATCTACGGTGGCTTCGTTCCGGTACTGAGGTTGGGACAGACAGGCTGAGCGCTACAGCGTGCGATAGCGCGGATACGCATGTCGCACGCTGCAGCACCGCAGCGAGGTTGTTTTCGGCTGTCTCCAGCACCACATCTTCAGCCACCGCCACGCCACCAATGGCGGCCGCGCTCGTCGCCATTGGTGAATGGGCGCAACGCATTGATGATGTTGCCTGTTCACTGGAGATCCCCGCATGACCAACGCACCACTGCTGGTGGCCTGCCCGAGCTGCGCCGCGATGAATCGCGTGGCGGCCGCGCGTCTGCACGATGCGCCCAACTGCGGCAGCTGCCATCAGCCGCTCTTTCTCGGGGCACCGGTAGCGCTATCCACGGCCGATTTCGACAAGCATGCGATACGCAGCGAGCTACCGTTGGTGGTGGATTTCTGGGCGCCGTGGTGCGGGCCGTGCCTGAGCATGGCGCCGCAATTCGCCGCAGCCGCTGCATTGCTGGAACCGCAGGTCCGTCTGGCAAAGGTGGATACCGACCTGCATCCGGCGCTGGGCACGCGCTTTGGCATCCGCAGCATTCCTACCTTGCTGGTCATCCGTGGCGGCAGCGAGCTGGGCCGTCATTCCGGTGCGGTGAGCAGCACGCAGATCGTCAGTTGGGTGCAGTCGGTGTTGCGCAGCCGTTGACACAAAAACCCGCTGCGTACTGCACGCAGCGGGCTAAGTTGTTGCACTAGGCATCACTGCGACACGCATGTCGCAGTGATGCGGTGATGCTGTCAGTCGATCAGCAACTCACTGCCAGTTGACGTTGACCGACACGCCCACGATGCGCGGCTCGTTGTAGACCGCAGCCATGTAGTTCTCGATCACGCCCTTGACGTTCTTTTCGTTGGTGATGTTGCGCGCAAACGCCGCCACTTCCCATGCACCGTAGCCGCCGGTGTAACCCAGCTTGAGGCCGCCCTCGAAATTGCCGTCGGCGCGGAACTCGGTGGAGTCGTACAGCACAAAGCTGGTTTCGCCCTGCTTGTTCCAGTCGGTGGAGACGAAGAACGCGCCATCGTTACCCACCGGAATGTCGTAACGCGCGGCCAGATTGAGGTTGTACTTGGGCGCGTTGGGCAGCGGGTTGCCGTCGATCTGCGCAAAGGTGTTGGCGCCGACGCGGATGGTCGGGTCGTTGACCGTGCACACCACCACGCCGTTGAGCGCGCAGGCCTGCGCAAACACGCGCTTGTCCTGGATTTCGCTATGCAGCAGGCTCAGGCCGGCGGTCAGCGACAGGTTGGAGATCGGGCGCCAGTCCAGGTCCGCTTCCAGACCGTAGGCCTTGGCCTTGTCGGCATTGAACAGCACGCCATTGCCGTCCGAATCGTTGCCGTTGAGCTGGATGTCATCGACGGTGTAGGTGAAGCCGCTGACATTCAGACGCAGACGATTGTCGAACAGGCTGCTCTTGATGCCGGCCTCCCACGACAGGATGGTTTCCGAATCGGCGGTGGTGAAATCCGAATTGAACACCGCGCTGCGGCCCTGGATGGTCGGGCCGCGGAAGCCGCGCGCCACGCGTGCGTAGACGCTCAGGTCGGGGTTGATTTCGTACATCGCGCTGAGGTCCCAGCTGGGCTGGGTGTCGGACATGCGCACGTCGCGACGGCCACGGTATGTCACCGCACCAGCTGCGGTGTCGGCGGTCTTGAGCAGACGGGTTTCCTTGGTGTCCCTGGTCTGGCGGATGCCGGCGGTCAGGGTGAGCGCGTCGGTGGCCTTGTAACTGAGCTGACCGAAGCCGGCCCAGGAGGTGTTGGTGTTGCGCAGCCGCACCCAGTTGTTGGGGTTGCGCGCGGCGGTCTGCAGGAAATATGCACGCTGATAGAAATCGGTGGTGTCGCGGCCATCGAAGTAGAACGCGCCCACCTGCCATTGCAGTGCGTCGTCGCCTTCGCTGGCCAGACGCAGTTCCTGGGTGTACTGATCCAGGTCGCGGATCTGCCCCATCGACTGGCCGAAGCCGTTCGGCACGCCATTGACCGGGTAGTTGGCCGCTGCGCCGCCATCGGTGTCGCCACGGCTGTAGCCGGAGGTGGTTTCGTAGGCGGTGATGGAGGTCAGCGACACGCCGCCGAAGTCGTAGATCGCCTTGATCGAGCCGCCGTCGGTCTGATACGCCTGCGGGTTGTCGTGCGCCTCGTCGTAGGCCACGCGATCGCGCGGCACGTCCACTTTGTCGCTGCCGCGCGTCACTGCGTTGCGCAGGAACAACGTGGAGGTGCCGTCGTAGTCGCGCGTATGCACCGAGCCCAGCAGCGAGAACGCATCGTTGGGCTTGAGCAGTACCTGCAGGCGCGCATTGCGGTCGTTGTAGCCGCCCATCGCATCCTTGCGCGGCGCGCGCGTGCCATCGGCGCTGCTGCCGGCAAAGGTGTTGTCCACCCAATCGTCGCGGTGCTGATACAAGGCCGAGACGCGAAACGACAGCACGTCGTTGATCGGCCCACCGAAGCCGCCGTCCAGCGACACCGTGTTGTAGCTGCCGTAGCTGGCATCGACGCGGCCGGTATAGGTATCGCCGGGCTTGACCGTGTCGAACTTGACGATGCCGGCAGTGGTGTTGCGGCCGAACAGGGTGCCCTGCGGGCCGCGCAGCACTTCGACCTGGTCCACGTCGTACACCGGGTTGGATTTGAGTACCACGTGTTCCAGCACCACATCGTCCTGGATGATGGACACCGGCTGCGAAGCGCCGAGATAGAAATCGATATTGCCCAGACCACGGATATAGAAGCGCGGGAAGATGCGCCCGGTGGTGGTCTCGGCATAGAAGCCCGGCACGCGGCCGGACAGTGCCAGCAAGGTGTCGTCGCCGCCTGCGGTGAACTCGCGCATCGCCGCGCCCTGCACCACACCCACCGACACCGGCACCTCCTGCAGGTTCTGCTCGCGGTGCTCGGCGGTGACGGTGACCGTATCCAGCGCGGTCGGGCTGCCCTCGCCCTGGGTCGTCGGCGTTTGCTGCGCAGATGCGGCGGCGGCCATCGAAGCAAGCAACAGGCCGGCACAGGCGCGCGCCAGCGGCGTGCGCTGCAAGGCAGCGCAACGGCGTGCAGAAGCGTGTGTGGCGGCGGACGTCAGGGACGCGGAGACAGACGAGTACAACGACATGCGAGGTGATCCTTGGGTAGGTAGCGCGAGGTGACGTCCGTCGGCACAGGCATGCCGGACGAGGGCGCAAGGTGGCGCCGCGCGCACGATATGTCAGCAATGTTGCAGCTCTATGGCAAGCGTGCCGCCACGCACATGCCGCCAGGTCTATACCCATGCCATTGCACGCGGCTGGCATGACGAAACGGCATGCCAGCACTGGCCGTGTGCTGACAGCAGGCGGTTTTTTTGTGCCACCTTTGACCCGTATGCCCACGCGCGCTAAGCGCGAGGAAATAAACACTCGCGCTGAGCGCGGGCGCGCACACCACCGGCGTTATGCGCGGGCGGCAAGCACACTGCTGTCGAGCATCTGCCCAACCATGTTGAGCAGATCGTTGAGGCTGAAAGGCTTGGGCAGCAAGGCCATGCCTTCGGCCAGAAATTCCTGCCGCGTGGCTGCGTTTTCGGCGTAGCCGGTGATGAACAGGATCGGCAAGCCGGGCCGCAGCGCGCGTGCCACATCGGCCATGTCGCGCCCGTTCATGCCGGGCAGGCCCACATCCGACACCACCAGATCGATTTCCACCCCGGCACGCAATTGTTCCAGCGCGCCATTGGCATTTTCGGCTTCGGTCACGTGGTAGCCGGCATCGCTGAGCACCTCGCTCACCATCATGCGCACCACATCGGTGTCGTCCACCAGCAGGATGCGCTCATGACGGTGACGCGGGGATCTGGGCGCCGGTGCCGGCGCCACCTCGCTTGCCGTGAGCCCGCGCGGCAACAGCAAGGCCACCGTGGTACCACGGCCCACGGTGCTGGTAATGCGCGCGGTGCCGCCGGATTGACGCGCAAACCCATAGGTCATCGACAAGCCCAGGCCGGTGCCCTCGCCGATGGGTTTGGTGGTGAAAAACGGCTCGAACACCTGATTGAGAATGGCCGGCTCGATCCCGCTGCCGTTATCGATCACATTCACCGCCACGTAATCGCCATCGTCCAGTTCCGGATCGTTGCGCGCGGTGTAGGCGGCGCTTTGAATGCGGATGGTGCCCTTGCCCTTCAATGCATCGCGTGCATTGATCACCAGGTTGAGCACCACGTTTTCGAGCTGGTTGGCATCGGCCACCGCAACCAGCGGCGTCTGCGCCAGATCCAGTTCCAGCACGATGTTCTCGCCGATCGAACGGTGCAGCATGTCTTCCAGCGAGCGCACGCGTGCGTTGATGTCGAACGCCTGCGCATCCAGCGATTGCTTGCGTGCAAACGCGAGCATGCGCTGGGTCAGCGCGGCCGCGCGATGCGCAGAGCCGGTGGCAATTTCCGCCAGCCGCGGCACGCGCTCGACGCGGTTGGATTCCACCGCCAGCTGGATCATGTCCAGCCCGGAAATGATGCTGGTCAGCAGGTTGTTGAAGTCGTGCGCGATGCCGCCGGTGAGATTTCCCAGCGCTTCCATCTTCTGCGCCTGCAGCAGCTGGATTTCGGTGCGCTGGCGCTCGGCGATCTGGTGCGCCAACTCGGTGGTGGCGGTGTCCAGTTCCTGGCGTTGTTCGCGCTCTCGCAGACGCTGTTCGGTCACGTCCTCGACCAGCAACAAGCCCAGATCCGGCTCGCGATACGGCGACACCCGCCACTCGGTTTCGCACAACTTGCCATCGCGGATGATCGACAGCGTGCCGCTCCAGCGCGCACGGTGCGCCAGCGCGGTGGTCAGGGCATGCACGGTTGTCGCCTGGTCCAGCCCCGCCGCCTGGATCGCATCGCCGGGCGTGGCGCTGCCGATCAGGCGCTGGAAGGCGGCATTGGCTTCGTGCGTGTGCAGCCTGGAATCGACCACGGCGATCGGCGCGCTGATGTGCTCGAAGATCTCGCGGAAGCGGGCCTCGCTGATACGCAATGCATCTTCGGCATTGCGGGCGCGCAACAGCGTGCGCAGCGTGGCGACCAGCACGCTGGGATCGACCGGATGGATCAGGTACGCGTCGGCACCGGCATCCAGCCCGGTGGCCATGTCGCCGGTGGCGATCGATGCGGCCGACACATGCACCACCGGCAGCAGCGCGGTGCGCGGGGCGGCACGCAAGGCGCGCACGATGTCGAAGCCGCTCATGTCCGGCAGATTGACGTCCAGCACCACTGCGGCAAAGGCGTGCGTGGCCAGCTTGGCCAGGCCATCGGTGCCGGTGCCGGCCTCTTCGACCACGAACTGATGATGCTCGAGCACGCGCCGCACCGAATAACGCGTCACCGCGTTGTCGTCGACCACCAAAATGCGATGACTACTGGGCAAGTGCGTTCTCCGCCGCCAGCGTCACCGGCAGCACCACGAAAAATTCGGAACCTTCGCCGACCACGCTATTGATCCCCACCCTGCCACCGAGCAGCTCGGCGAAGCGCTTGCAGATCGCCAGCCCCAGGCCGGTGCCGGTCAGGCGTTTTTGCAGCGGCGAATCCACCTGCACGAAATCCTCGAACAAGGCCTCGTGCAGCTCGGCCGGAATGCCGATGCCGGTATCCTGCACGCCGAAGCGCACATGGGTGTCGCCTTCCAGCTGCGCGAACACGCGCACGTGGCCTTGCGGGGTGAACTTGAGCGCGTTGGAGATGAAGTTGCGCAGGATCTGCGCCAGCTTCTTGTCGTCGGTGTAGAGCATCGGCAGCGCCGGAGGATCTTCGAAGATCAACGTGGTGCTGCCGGCATCGGTGAGCGGGCGGAACATGCCGCGCAACGCCGAGAACAGATCCATCAGGTCGAACCAGCCCGGCGAAATGGCGATGCGCCCGGCTTCGATCTTGGCCAGATCCAGCAGGTCGTCGACCATCTCGGTGAGCTCGCGCGCCGAGGCGCTGACAAAGCGCACCTGCTTGGATTGCTCGGCGTTGAGCGGCCCGTCCATGCCGTCTTCCAGCAGCCGGGTGATGCTCAGGATCGAACTGAGCGGCGTGCGGAACTCATGGCTCATGTACGACAGAAAGCGGCTCTTGAGCTCGGACACATCGCGCAGCTGTTCGGCCTGCTGATCGAGCTCGGCATACAGCGCCAGCACGCCCTGGTTGGTTTCTTCCAACTCCTCGCGCAAGGCCTGGTTCTGCTGCCGCAGCGCATCGAGTTCGGCCAGCGGATCGGCTGCCGATGCGGCATCGGATGACTTCATTGCATGGCTCCCAAACGCATGACGAACACGCAGGCATCGTCGCGGCCGCGCGCGTAATCGCGCAACAGCACCGCCGCAACGATACGCGGGTGGCGTGACAATAGCGCCGGGTGATCGCGCAAATTCCAGCGCGTTTGCAGGCCGTCGCTATGCATGACCAGCAGCTTGCCGGTCGCATTCGGAAAATCGAACGGCTGCGCCTTGCGAAACTGCACCCCGACGATGCCCGGATGCGACGGCATGCCGCGCACCCCATCGCCATCGCACAGCGAGGCGACGATATTTCCGACGCCGGCAAAGCGCACCTGGCCGGTGCGGCTGTCGAACTGCATCACCGCCGCCGCACCGCCGCGGGTGCCGGACATGCCGGCATGCAGGCGTGCGATGCGCTCGCCGGGCTCGCCACTGGCTACAGCCATCGCACGCGTGCCGGCATCGGCGGCGTCAGCGGCGCCAGGCCCGTGGCCCAGGCCGTCGATTAAAGTAACAGTGACCTGTCGCTCGCCAATCGCCAGCTGCCAGGCGTCGCCGCACACCTCTTCGTGATGCAGCGGCACGCGCACCGCGCCATACGGCAGATCCAGTTCGGCGCGTGGTTGCGCGAACAGCCGCGCCATCACGATCGCCCCCTTGGCATCGGAGTACGCGTCCAGCACCTGCGCCTTGCGCTTGATCGCGCCCAGCCCGGTGCCCGGTGTGCCGGCAGTGGAATAGCCATCGCGCAGGCCATCTTCCAGTATAAAACCCGGGCCTTCGTCGATGGCGCAGATCTCCACGCCCATGCCCTCGCGCGCAGCCACGCCCGACAACTGAAAGCAGCCGCCACGCCCATGCTTGAGCATGTTGGTGGCAAGCTCGGTGGCGACCAGCGCAACGCGACCGCAGGCGGCCTCGTCGAACCCCAGCGTCTGCGCGAGTGCCGTCGATTCACGCCGCGCCTGCCCGACCTGGCTGGCTTCGTCGACGCGAAACAGGCGGGTCACGTCACCGGTAACCGTCACTTCCATGTGGTGATGGTGATGCGCGTGCCCTTGCCCGGCGTGGTGTCCAGCACAAAGTCGTCCACCAGCCGCCGGCTGCCGGACAGACCCAGACCAAGCCCGCCGCCGGAAGTCCAGCCGTCTGTGAGCGCCAGATCCAGATCGGGAATACCGGGGCCTTCATCGCGGAAGGTCAGCTGCACGCCCTTGCGGATGCCGTTTTCCACCAGCGCCCAGTCCATATCGCCGCCACCGCCGTAGATCACGGTGTTGCGCGCCAGTTCGCTGGCCGCAGTGACCAGCTTGGTCTGGTCGACCAGACGCAGGCCACACTGCACCACCAGCTTGCGCACCGTCTGCCGGGCCAGCACCACATCCTGTTCGGTGCGTACCGATTGCGACCCTGTGGTCATGAGTCGCGATCGGGTTGCTGCAACAGGCGCATGCCACGTTCGACATTGAGCGCGGTGCGCACCGACGGCAGGGTCAGGCCCAGTTCGACCAAGGTGATCGCCACCGCCGGCTGCATGCCGACCACCACGGTCTTGGCATCCATTACTGCGGCCAGCCCGGAGATGGTGCTGATCATGCGGCCGATGAAGGAGTCGACGATGTCCAGTGCGGAAATGTCGATCAGCACGCCGCGCGCGGAAGTGGCGCTGATTTTTTCCGACAGGTCTTCCTGCAGCGTCATCGCCAGTTGGTCGTGCATGTCCACCTGGATGGTGACCAGCAGCAGGTCGCCCATCCGCAGGATCGGGATACGCTCCATGTCAGCTCGCCTTGCTCACGGTCACGCCGGTGCGCTTGAGCGCCAGCGCCAATGCGTCGGCCAGGTTGGCCTTGGTGACGATGCCCTGCAGATCCAGCCCCAGATGCACGATGGTCTGCGCAATCTGCGGGCGCACACCGCTGATGATGGCATCGGCGCCCATCAGGCGAATCGCGGTGACGGTCTTGAGCAGGTGCTGCGCAACCAAGGTGTCCACGGTGGGCACGCCGGTGATGTCGATGATGGCGATCTCCGAGCCGGTATCGACGATGCGTTGCAGCAGCGATTCCATCACCACCTGGGTGCGTTGCGAATCCAGCGTGCCGATCATCGGCAGCGCCAGCACGCCGTCCCACAACTTCACCACCGGGGTGGAGAGTTCCAGCATCTCTTCCTGCTGCCGCACGATGATGTCTTCGCGGGTCTTCTGGAACGCCTTGACGGTGTACAGGCCCAGACGATCCAGCAATTCGGACAGCGCCCACAACTGCAGGCCCAACTCCTCCGGCGCACTGGCGTACTCGCGCTGCACCAGCTCGAACAGCACGCGCTTGAGCGAAAAGATGAAGTTGGCGGTTTCCTGCGAATCGAAGCCGCGCGTGGCACGGTCGCGCGAGAGCGTCTCCAGAAAGCGGCGCACCTGGCTCCATTCGGCGCTGTCCAGGCTGCTGCCGCCGTCTTTCAACGAGGCCACCAGCAAGCGCAGGAATTCCGCGCTCTGGGTTTCGATTTCCTGACGCGAAATACGCACGTCGTTACCAAAGCTGGAACCCAGCCACGCGGTCAACAACGTTGTTTCCTGCCCACGAATCGCATCGATCGAGCGCTGCTGCAATGCCACCATGAGATCACCCGCCCAGTAATAAGAGAAGAAAGGCCGGGCATGCGGGCTGGACTGCGCCCGTGGTTGGCGCGGCGCCCCCACGCCGAAGCGCAGCAGAATAAAACAATTCAGATTCGGCAACCAACGACGAACCTGTAGCAGTCATCAGACACTACACCCTGCAGTTTGACATTGCAGCGCACATGGCGAACGTGCGCCCGGCCACGCCTGCGCAGATGCAGGCGGTGGATGCAGGCGGTGATGGTCTGAGTGCCGCCGCCCGATGGCGGACGCTGCCGCAAAGCGTGCTGGGGAGTTTGATCGAAGCGAGGTGATACGGGCACACCGAACAAGCCCGCCTGTGGCAACCGCCAGTGCGTGCAACGCGCTGTGCCACCAGCGGCGTGTCGGGCTGTGGCCGGGCGTGTTCTGATCGCGCCCAGACTTTTCTCAGGCTCCCCCATGTCATCGCTGTTTTCTCCGTATCAACTCAAAGACCTCACGCTGCGCAACCGCATCGCCATTCCGCCGATGTGCCAATACACCGCCGTGGACGGCCTCACCAACGACTGGCATCAGGTCCACTACGCCAGCATGGCGCGCGGCGGTGCGGGCCTGGTGATCGTCGAGGCCACCGGCGTGTCGCCGGAAGGACGCATCACGCCCGGTTGCCTGGGCCTGTGGAACGACGCCCAGGCCGAAGGGTTGGCGCGTATTGCGGCATCGATCAGCGCCGCCGGCGCAGTACCCGGCATCCAGATCGGCCACGCCGGGCGCAAGGCCAGCGCCAACCTGCCGTGGGAAGGCGACGACCACATCGCCGACGGCGACGCACGTGGCTGGGACACCATCTCGCCCTCGGCCGTCGCCTTCGGTGGCGGCCTGCCCAAACTGCCGCGCGAGATGACGCTGGACGACATCGCCCGCGTACGCGGCGATTTTGTCGCCGCCGCACAGCGCGCGCGCGATGCCGGCTTCCAGTGGCTGGAGCTGCATTTTGCGCATGGTTATCTGGCGCAGAGCTTCTTCTCGGTGCACGCCAATCATCGCCAGGATCAGTACGGTGGTACTGCCGAAAATCGTGGACGCTTCCTGCTGGAAACGCTGCAAGCCGTGCGTGCGGTCTGGCCGGAACATCTGCCGCTAACCGCGCGCTTTGGCGTGATCGAATTCGATGGCCGCGACGAAGAGACCCTGCAGGAAGCCATCGCACTGACGCGCAACTTCAAGCAAAGCGGCCTGGATCTGCTCAACGTCAGCATGGGCTTCAGCACTCCGACTGCGCAGATTCCGTGGGGCCCGGCGTTGCTGGCGCCGTTCGCCGAACGCGTCAGCCGCGAGGCACAGCTGCCGGTTGCCTCGTCCTGGAATATCGACGACCCGCTGGAAGCCGACCGCGTCATTGCCGCCGGGCAGATGGAGTTGGTGATGATCGGCCGCGCGCACCTGGCCAATCCGCATTGGCCGTATCACGCCGCGTTGGCGCTGGGCGAAGAACGCCCGTCGTGGGTGCTGCCGCCGTCGTACGCGCATTGGCTGGAGCGCTACGGCAAGCGCAGCTGATCGGACACGTGCGATATGCCCGGATGCGGCATCGCGCGCAAGCCGACCATGCACACGAAGTCAGCAGGTTCGTGGGAATGCTTCGGTTCGCTGCGGGCGCTTGCACGCGTCCCGGCGTGGGACACGCCGCAAGTACGTCCGTGTAGGCTCTTACGCGGCATCCATGCCGCGTAAGGTCCCACGCCGGGACGCGCGCAAGCACCTCCGGATATTGTCGGTAGCTGAAGAAAAAGCGGCGACTGGCCAAGTAACCCCTCTTCGGATCGTGACCTTCAATGGCGAAACGATGGGTTGATGCCAACCACATCGACTGCGGAAATCGACTTTGCAATCCGCAGGCACTACGCCTGCTTGAAGCCATTGCTTGCCGATCAGCAACCGCGAAGAGTGAGAGCGCGGTGTCGCATCCGGGGGCGGGACCGTGTGGCGGCATGGATGCCGCCACCGAGCCTACATGGACGTACTTGCGGCGTGTCCCGACACCGGATGCGGCACCGCGCGCAAGCCGACCGTGCACACGAAGTCAGCAGGTTCGTGGGAATGCTTCGGTTCGCTGCGGGCGCTTGCACGCGTCCCGGCGTGGGACACGCCGCAAGTACGTCCGTATAGGCTCTTACGCGGCATCCATGCCGCGTAAGGTCCCACGCCGGGATGCGCGCAAGCACCACCGGATATTGCCGGTAGCGGGAAAAAAAGCGGCGACTGGTTAAATAACCCTTCTTCGGATCGTGAGCTTCATGATCGTGAGCTTCAATGGCGAAACGATGGATTGATGCCAAACACATCGACTGCGGAAATCGACTTTGCAATCCGCAGGCACTACGCCTGCCAGAAGCCATTGCTTGCCGATCAGCAACCGCGAAGAGTGAGAGCGCGGTGTCGCGTCCGGGGGCGGGACCGTGTGGCGGCATGGATGCCGCCACCGAGCCTACATGGACGTACTTGCGGCGTGTCCCGACACCGGACGCGGCACCGCGCATCGACTAGCCCCGCACACGACCTACAATCCGTAACGCTCCACTGCGTCCAGATGCGGCCTTGGGTCCTGATCGCAGGCCTCGGCCAAACGCAGCCAGCACATCGTGTGCGGCCACTGCGCGGTGGCGGCCAGCAAGGCCCGATGCAATTCCAACGGCGCCGCCGCTTCCGGCAGCGCCACGGTGAACAACACGCCGGGCAGGCCCGTGCTTGCATCTTCCGGGTCGAACGCATCCGGATGTTGCGGATCGATCACGTGATACTCGTCGCGACTGTGCACCCACAGCTTCCAGCCGCGGGCCTCGATCTCTTTGCGCAAGGCCTCGATCGCCGGCTCGCCGGGGTGCACACCATCCACCAGCCAGCTGCTGCCGTAACCGCCCGCCTGCAACACATGCACCTGCGCGTAGGTCGGCACGAAACGCTCGCGCTCGGCCTCGTCTTCCGGTGGCGGATACAGCAACTCGGCATCGAACACCACCCAATCGCCGACATGCTGACGCCGATGCGCAGGCGCGTTTTCGAGGATGCGCGCGGTGACCGGGCCGGTGCGGCGCGCGTAATACTCGGCAGCCTCGCCGTCGTCCACACAGCGCACGATCACCCAGCCCCAGTTCTCTTCGACCACACCGCTGGTGCTGCTCAGCTCCATGCCGATCGCCAGCGCCGAGGCACGTACTGCCTCCCACTGCTGAGCGGCACTGGCCGCGGTCATGTGATCCCAATGCGCAGAGCGCGGCTCTTCCATCAGTTCGGTCAGTTGCCGGTAGACCTCGGCCGCTTCGGCAAAGCGCCCGGTGTTGAGATACATGCGCCCCAGCAAACCGCGTGCGCCATGCGAGCCGGGCGACAATTCCAGCAACGCGGTACAGGCCTGTTCCAGCGCCGGCCAATCGGCCAGCCGCTGGGCAAGCTGTGCTTCGCACCACAGTGCCGCCACCGGCACCAGCGGGCGATACAGCTGCGCCAGCCGACGCATGCCGGCGTCGTCGCCACGGCCCAGCAGCAGATTCATCAGCCGGAAGGTCGGGCTGGTCTCGCGGTCGGCATGCCGCTGCACGAATGCCCACAGCAGCGTAATCGCCTCATCGTCGGCCGCACACGCGCTCAATGCCGACGCGGTGGTGTCCACCAGCTCGGCATCGTCGGGGCGCTCGGCCACTGCCTGCAGCAACCATTGCGCCTCGCGCTCGGGGTTGCGCACCACGTCTTCGGCCTGCGCCTCCAGCCATTCCAGCAACTGCGCGGCAGGCACCGGCGGCGCCTCGCCCGCCGGTGCGGTCTCGATGCGCATGGCCAAACGGTCCAGCAATTGCGTGGCGCCACGGTCCTGCCGCAACTTGGGCACATGCGCACGCGCAAGCGCCAGATGCCGGCGCGCGGTCCACACCGCACCACGCTGCAACGCCAGCTCGATCGCCATCTCGGCCGCGTCGATCAGGATGCGATGCGCACCGACCTGCGCGTAATGATCCAGCATCACCTGCAAGCGGCTGCCCAGATCCCAGGTGTTGCGCTCTGGCGTGCGCGACACCAGCACCACCACCGCACGCAACCAGTGCATGCGATAGCGCGGCGCAACCTCGCGCCACGGCAGAAATGCCTCCAGTGCTTCATCGTCGCGATGCAACAGCGCCAATGCGCGCGCCTTCTGCAAACGCCGCGGCTGGCTGCAGTTGGCCCACTCTGCACCTTCGCGTGCGGCCTCGCGTTCGCGCTGTTCGATCAGCGCCAGCGCTTCTTCTGCACGGCCGAGCGAGAGCAGGATCGAGATGCGCATGTCCGGCACGCCGTCGTAGATCTGCCCGCCATGCGCAACAATGGTCTGCGACTGCTCTTCCAGATAGTGCAGTGCCGCCTCGCCGCGCCCATCGTCGAGCAAGGCGTCGGCTTTTTCGCAGCTCAGACACTGGTAGCACGACCAGCTCGGGTCGATGCGACCCAGCGTTTCTTCGCACACTTCGATGCGCTCTTCCACCCAGCCCGGCCCGTCGATATTGGCGTAGCACGCGGCCAGATCCTGGGTCACGCACACCGATTGCGGGCACTCCACCGCATCGGCGCGATGCGCGCGCTCGAACAGCGTCACCGCATCGCTCAGCGCACGCTCGCCTTCGCACAGATTGCCGACCCGGTTGCGCATTTCCCAGTGCCCGACGAACACCTCCAGCCACGGATTGGCCAGCGTCTTGCCCAGCGCACGCGCCTCGGGCAAGAGCGCTTCGGCGCGCTCGATCTGCAGGTCGCAGATATGGTCGGTCAGGCGCGTCAGCAGTTGCGCGTTCTGCGGCTGACCGGCTTCGCCCAGATCGTCCTGCAGCTTTTCAACCCAGTTCCAAATTTCCATCCTGTTGCTCCTTCGATGCGGCGCTCAGCACGCCAGCAGTTGGGTCACGGCCTCGGCAAGATCGCCGAAAGCCCGGTTCAAATCCGATCCGCCCGACGCACCGACGCCCGGCTGCGGCTGGGTGCGCCCCTGCGCCGACACGATCACCTTGAGTGAGCGCAGCAGCCGCGCCGCCACCGCCGCCTGCCGATTGCCGGCGCGCTGCGCCGCCAGCAATGCCTGCAACGCCGGGTTGTCGAGATTGAGATACAGCCGCTGGGTCTGGCGTGCTTCGATCCCCGCAGTGAACTGCCGCGCCAGCCGCAGCGCAGCAGTGGACACGCGCTTGTCGTTTTCGTCCTGCTCCAGACGGCGTTTGAGTTCGGCCTCACGGTCGGGCACCACCACCAACGGCAATGCTTCCGGGCTGAAACGCGCTGGCACCAAGGCTTCGCCATCGCCCAGATGCTGTTCCAGCCAGGCCAGTTCGTCGGCCGGCAAGCTGTCGTCCAGTTGGAACAACTGCCGGTTGCCCTGCTCGGTGCCCAGCTCCACCAGCCGCACGCCCTTAGCCTGCGCCCAGCGACGCAGGAACGGCACCACCGCATAGCGATTTCCGTAGGCCACCGGCACGCCCATCGCGCGGAACAGCATCTCTTCGAAACCGCTGTCGCTATCCAGGATCACATGCACTGCGCCACGCGCCGGCAACTGCTGCGCCGGCAGATCGCCTTGCGAGGTCGGCACCCGCACGTGTTCCATCAGCAACTCGAACAGGCGCTCGTCGCACAAGGCCGCGCCCAGCAAGGCCTCGTTGTGGCGCAGCAGGATGCGTCGCCAGGCTTCCGGCTGCTGACGTGCGACGTCGGCCAAGCCCTGTACCAGCGCTTCGGACAGCGCGTGCTGCACCGCCGTGTAGGTGGAGTCGCGCTGCAGATCCTCGCGGCTGGCAGTGGGCGTCAGTCGATTGGATTCGATCACCCCGCCGATGAAGCCCGCCCACGGCGGCAGCAGCTCGCGTGCGTTGTCGTCCAGCAGCATACCGCGCAGAAACACCGACAGATTGCGGTTGTCGCTGTTGCCGTAGGTCGCCCCGTCCTGTACCCATAGCAAGCCGACCGCATCGCTGCCCTCCTCCGTGCGCACCGGCATGCAGCACAGCGGTTCGAAGTTGCGCTCGAAGCGCGCGGCAAACTCGCGTTGCCGCCGCCAGGCCTGCACCGGATGCAAGGGCACCGCATCGTGCATGCGCCACGGCGGAGGTTCGGGGTTGATCGCCTGCGCATCGCCACCGATCCAGATCGGCTCGCGCAACAGCGCGCAGTAGCGCGACAGGATCTCGCGCAGCCGCCCTTCCTGGGCCAGCGACAGATAGTCCTCATGCAGTTCCAGCACCACTTCGGTGCCGACCTGCGCACGCGCCGGGATAGGGCTGACCGTATATTGCTCGGCATTGCTGGAGATGTAGCAATGCCCCAACGTTGGTGTCTGGTACGAGGTGGTACGCACGGTGACCCGGCGCGCCAGCACGAAGGCCGACAAGAACCCCAGGCCGAACATGCCGATCAGGCCGCTGTCTTCATGCCCGCCCTGACGCAGCCCACGGGTGTAGCCCACGCCCACGGTGGCCAGATAGTCGTGAATTTCCTGCTGGGTCAGCCCGGCGCCGGTGTCGATGATGCGCACGATGCCCAGGGCAGCATCGGCATGCACGTCGATGCGCGATTCGCCTTGCCAGTCGGGTTGTTCCAGGCGGCGGCGCAGGATCGAGTCGTGCGCGTTCTGCACCAGCTCGCGCAACGCGACTACCGGTGTGGAATAGAGGTGCTTGCTGAGGACGGACATCAGTCCGTTGAGATCGACGCCTGCACGGCGGATCTGAGAGGCGTCCGTCGCCTCGGAGGGGTGATCTTGCATGATCGTTTGTCGTTTCCTTGGCGGCCACGCCCATCCTCGGACGCGCCTTCCTGGGTGGCAATGCGAGCCGGAAAGCATAGCCGCAAGCCACGCCGCACGCACGCACGTCTCAATTCGGATCCCTCCTCCGCACTGCGACCGGACATCGCTGCTGCATCACCCACCGGAAACGAAGCGCCACGGCCTGCATGACTGCACGGCCGTGGCGCCAGACACATTATCGCTGCAAGGTTTCCATCGGTGCCTCATTGAAGTGCTGGCGGTAGCCCTTGGCCAGCGCCGAGCGGCTGCCCACGCCCCAACGGCTTGCCGCCTGCAGCACACTGCCGCAGCCGCCTTCGGCCAGCAGTTCGTCGCGGATGCTCTGCATCCGGTAACGGCGCAGCACCTGGGTCGGCGACAGCCCGGTGGCGGACTTGAACGCCTGCTGCAATGCGCGCCCGGTCACCCCGATCTGCGCAGCCACTTCATTGATCGACAGATCCGAGCGATGCGCATTGGTGATCATATAGGTATAGGCACGCCGGTACTTGGCCGGCAGACGCGCCGAGATGTCGTCGCTCACATGCGCCGGGGTACCGCTTTCCAGCAGGCGCGGCGCCTGCACCTCGCTGCGCAGGCATTGCACCGCACCCAGCGCATACCGGTTGTAGAGCAACAACGCCTGCTCGGTCTTGCCCAATGCCTGGCTGATCTTGGCCTGGCAATACTCGAACTCCAGGTTCCAGCGCGGCGCATGGTGCCGGCCGGCACCGGCCAACGCACGCTCGGCCAGATCCGCCCGCCCCACCGCCAACGCAGCCAGTGCCAGTTCCACCTGCGCGTCCTGGCGGGCGCACGGCGGGCAACCGGTGGCCGCAGCCGGCAACGCATCGATCTGCGCATCGAAGCCGAAGGTATCGCCACCGGCAATTCGCAACAGGTTGCGCACATGCCGCATGCGCTGGGCGAGCACCGGCATGCTCTCGGCCAGATCGGCGATGCAGGCGCGCAGCTCGTTGGGCTCGAAGGCATGCGCCGCATCTTCCTGACGCAGCGTGGCCTGCCAGAACACGTGGTCGCTCATGCGATCGGAGCGACGGATGCGCAGCTGCGCAATCATGTCCAGGCGCAGCACGGTGGCGATCCGCAGCCAATCGCTCGCACCGGTCTCCAGTTCCGAAAGCACCTCGTTGGCGCGCTCCAGCGTCTGCAGCGCGAGTGTGCTCTGGCCCAGATGGAAGTGCGTCAACGCTTTACCCAACAGGCTCTCGCCGCACAGGCAGGACGGCGTCTCGCGGTCCATCGCCAGCTGCGCAAAACAGTTCAACGCGGCGCTCAGCCGGCGCTGGCTCAGCATCAACCAGGCGGTGTTGCGGCATGACAACAGCCGCAGCTGCCGTTGATGCCCACGCATCGCCTTCAACGCATGGCGATAGGCGTCTTCGGCTTCTTCCTGATACTCCAGGATCAGCAGCGCGTCACCACTGGCGCCGAGCAGGCTGACTTCATCGTCGCCGCCATCCGAGGCGGCCTGCCCGTCGCGGCGTTGTTGAAGGTGTTGCAGACCCTGCGGCCAGGCACCAACCAGCATCCTGCTTGTATAGGTAGGAAGACGGTCTGCGTACGACAACGCAGAGATCGCTGCGAGGTAGGTGGAAAGGATCATGCCAGGCTCTCTCTTAGGGGGATGAGCAAAAAAACAACCAATTTCGCCGGTCTTTTGGCGCAATCGATTGTATGCAGCGGATCCAATGGAATTTCTCACTTTAGGGCACTAAGAAAATCAAAAATCCTCACTCTGTGTCGAACCGTGCCAGTGGCGCAGCGTGCAGAGCATGTGGGCATTTTTTGCACTCCAGGTCTGATGTCGTGACCAGGACATCGCACGACATGCGATTGCGTATTGAAGACATCGACTCCTGCAGCGAGACCCCGCCGGTGCCGGAACGTCTCGGAACACCTCGCTTCCACGCGCAGCTCGCGTTGTCGAAGCATGTCGTGGCAATGACTGCATGTCGGTTGCTTGTGGTAACAGACGCAGTCGCCGCGAATAGAAACTTCGGCGATCCGCCGCGTCGATAAGCCGCCGACATATTCCACAAGCGCTACAACAGCGAATAAATTGCAATACCTTGGTCTATACCTGACCAATTGGTCTGAATGTCTGCGGCCCGGGCGATTTTCTGGCGCTTCCGTAGCGCCGTCCGCCGCGGCAATGTCGGAATTTTGTTATTTCTGGCCTATCCATGCCTAAATGTAAGAGCTCTGTTACGCGTATCTGAGCGCACGTTAAAGCCAACCCATGCAAAGCCGAAGAAAAGTACGCAGCAGTGAAACTTTCTGCCTCGCCAATGGTACATACCATTCGTCTGATCTCGGTCAGACCCTCCTAGGCAGCCGAAAGGTTTTGGCGATGTACTTATCTATACACGTGGGTTTTGTATTGGCGCCGGCTGCACGCAACAGGCACCCGACATACGACTGGTACGCATGCCGACATGGGAAGGCTGGCTGATGTACGCCAACGCTTCCGGCAAGCAAGGATCGGCTTTCCTGTTGACGCAGGATGCGCGTCTGGCGTCGCAGGTCAACGCGAGCCTCGCACCGCTCGCGCCGAGTTTTGCGGTCTTTTCCGACGAACTCGAACTTCTGCGCTCACTGCGACATTCCCCTTGCGAGCTGCTGGTGTTCGATGCGACCTGCGTTGCCCCCGACGATAGTTCGCTGCTGGCCTGGCAGCGCTGCCATAGCGGCCATCCAACGCCATTGATCGTGCTGGGGCGCTTCGATTGCCCCAACGACATCCTGGCCTGGTATCGCGCCGGTGCGCAGGACGTGCTGGCGCTGCCGTTCAATTCGCATGAGTTGCATGTCCGCGCGGCATTGGCAATCTCGCCGGTGGCGCAGGCATGCCCGGAAACGCAGCAACTCAGCGTTGGGCCCTACCAGTTGATACGCGACGAAAACACGGTGTATCTGCACGGCAAGCCGATCGTGCTCACCGCACGCGAGTTTTCGATTGCCTGGTTGCTGTTCTCCAGCCCCGGTGTGTGCTTCCGCCGCTGCCAGTTGGCCAAGGCGGTATGGGGTAGCCATACCGAATTCACCGACCGCACCATGGAGCAGCACATCTACAAGCTGCGCAAGAAGTTGCAGCTGTGCAATCACAGTGGCGCGGTGCGCATCAGAACCGTGTATTCGCATGGCTACAAGCTGGAACTTGCACTGCATGACACAGACGCAGTGACTCCGGGCAAGCTCACACCTCAGAACGCGGCAAGCCACGCTGCGGCGTGCTGATCCAGACGCGTCTTGGCGTGGTGCGTGCCGACGCAAGGCTTGTTTCAGGCTAATAAAATTGCACATACGACAACGGCGCAGGGACTCCCCTGCGCCGTTGTTTGATCGATCGGTACGTCCGGTTACTGCTTGGGGCTTTCACCGTATTCGTTCGGGCCCGGGGTGCCGTCCATGCACATGAAGACCAGCAAGACGATCGCACCCACGTAAGGCACCATGCTGATCAGATAGAACCAGCCGGACTTGCCCTGGTCATGCAGGCGACGCACGGTCACTGCGATGCCCGGCACCATCATTGCCAGGCCGACGATCATGATGATGGCAAACACCACCCACGCCAGCGGGCCGGGGCCGTTGTCGCTGCCTCCTATCGCGGCCGCGATGCCGAAAATGCCGCCCAGTACCAGCAGAACAATCATCTGCAGCAAGAAGAACATCCAGTATTCCTTGCGACGCGAGCGACCGGTAAAGTCGGCATAGCGCTTGAGCGGCAACAACATCCATTCCATTGTGATTCTCCAGGTAAGAGCAGTCAGCGGTGTCTGTGATCCGGTGCACGGTGCAACGGGCCGCGCATGGTGCCATAGCCGCACTCTTTCTGAAAACGTTTTCTCGGCAATCAAATATAAATACAACCGTCTATCCGACAGACGGTTTGCAGTGCTCGGTCGTAGCGGAGAGGCGCGGTCAACGCACCAATCCGACCGGCTGACGTTCTGCATCCGGCACGCCGCCGCCGCAGCTCGTTGCGCGCACTGAGGGTTGCCAGGTTTTCAACGATGACTCTGGCTGAGCGTGCGCTCATGAGAGGCGATCGTCAGGACGTCCGATCCTCATTGACGGCCGGCGACGGTCGGGACGAGCGCAACATGCGGCTGCCTGACGTGGTCGAGGCGATGCTGCCGCCACGTTCGACACTGCTCGGCGCAGCGCCCGCCCCGCTCTGCATGGACCTCAGTCAGCCGCCGCTTCCAAGGCCTGGCTCAGCCGCTCCACCGCAATGATCTCCATGCCCTTGATGCTGGTGGTCTTCGGTGCATTGGCCTTGGGCACGATCGCGCGCTTGAAACCATGCGTGGCGGCTTCTTTCAGGCGGTCCTCGCCATTGGGTACCGGGCGGATCTCGCCGGACAACCCCACCTCGCCGAAGGCGATCGTCTTCTCGGCCAATGGCCGGTCGCGCAACGAGGACAACACTGCAAGCAACACCGGCAGATCGGCCGCAGTTTCCTGCACGCGGATGCCGCCAACCACGTTGACGAAGACGTCCTGATCGCCCACCACGATGCCGCCATGGCGATGCAGTACCGCCAGCAGCATCGCCAGCCGGTTCTGTTCCAACCCCACCGCGACCCGACGCGGATTGGACAACGGCGAGGCATCCACCAGCGCCTGCACTTCCACCATCAGCGGCCGGGTGCCTTCGCGGGTGACCATCACGCAACTGCCGGGCTGCTGGGTGCTGCCGCCGGACAGGAAGATCGCCGACGGGTTGGAGACCTCCTTGAGGCCCTTCTCGCCCATCGCGAATACGCCCAGCTCGTTGACCGCACCGAAACGATTCTTGAAGGCGCGCAGCAAGCGAAACCGGCTGCCGCTCTCGCCTTCGAAGTACAGCACCGCATCGACCATATGCTCCAGCACGCGCGGCCCGGCGATGCCGCCTTCCTTGGTCACATGGCCGACCAGGAAGACGGCGGTGCCGGTTTCCTTGGCATAGCGCACCAGCCGCGCCGCGCTCTCGCGCACCTGGCTCACCGAGCCCGGCGCTGCGGTCAGCGATTCGGTCCACAAGGTCTGTACCGAGTCGGCCACGATCAGCTTCGGCCGCGCCACGCTGGCGTGCTGCAGGATGTTTTCGATGCCGGTTTCGGCCAGCGCATTCAGGCCTTCCAGCGGCAGATCCAGGCGCACCGCACGTCCTGCGACCTGGGCCAGCGATTCTTCGCCGGTGACGTACAGCACCGGCAGCGTACCGGCCATGCTGGCCAATGCCTGCAGCAACAACGTCGACTTGCCGATGCCGGGGTCGCCACCGATCAACACCACCGCGCCTTCGACCAGACCGCCGCCCAGCACCCGATCGAACTCGCCGATGCCGGTGGACACGCGCGCCTGTTCGGATTGGCGCACGTCCTTGAGCGCGGTGATCTTGGGCGCCTCGGTCTTGCCCGACCAACCGGTGCGGCGCGAAGCCGCCGGCGATGCCTTGCCACCGGGGGTTGCGTTTTCGAGCACGATTTCCCTGAGCGTATTCCACACCCCGCACTCGGTGCACTGCCCCTGCCACTTGTTGTATTCGGCGCCACACTCGCCGCAGACATAGGCTATTTTTGCCTTCGCCATCGTCAGTTAGCCAATCGTTTCTGGAGCGACAGCATAGTCGCCGCCGGTCTCAGGATGCGCGACGCGGGATTCGGGATTCGGGATTCGGGATTCGGGATTCGGGATTCGGGATTCGGGATTCGGGATTCGGGATTCGGGATTCGGGAATCGGGAATCGGGAATCGGGAATCGGGAATCGGGAATCGTCTAGGCTGACGCGCTGCTGGATTGCGTGCAGCTGGAACTTCAACGATGGCGCTCTACGCGGGAGGCGGCGGCGACGTCGGCCACTTTGGCTAGCCCGATGTCTTTCTATCGATCAGTCGGCATCGGCAGCGACGAAGATCGATCTCCGAAGCTGCATGATCGATCGCAACCGACCATGCAGCTCCGGATCCTTCCATTGCCCGCTCGAACAGCTCCGAGCGGGCAGCGCCCATCAACGCGCCTTGTACAACTCGCTCAAGCGATCCGGCTTGCCGGCGATGCGCTCCAGATGCGGATACAGCAAGCCGCCGTGGTAATCGATGCGCACGGTGTCGTAGCGGTCCAGACGCTTGACCAGCAATTCGATCGGCGCGGAGCTGCCCTTGGCGGCTTTGATCGCGTCTTTGATCACATCGGCACTGAACGCGCTACCGTTGACAGCAACGATCGTGTTGCCGGCGATCAGGCCGGCATTGAAGGCCGGGCCATCCCACAGCACATCGCTGATATCGCCCGAGGCTTTCAAAGACAGGCCAAGCGAATAGGTCAGGCTGGCGTCCTTGTCGTCGCTCTCATCCGCCTTGGTGGCCAGGTTCGGCTCCTCGTTGTAGACCAGCTTCCAACCATTGGCTTCGATGCCGCCGTTCAACGACCCGTGCCCGTCCATGCGGTTGCGCAACAGGCTCGCCCAGTCGTAGGCGGCCACGCCGTTGAGCGTGGTCACGATGTCGTCGAAGGTGTACGGATTGACGTCCCAATCGCCGTTCCTCATGCCGAAGAACGCCTTGCCGAAGTCGTCGATGGAGCGCTTGTTGTTGGTCAGCGCACGCAGCTTGCTGTCCACTTCCAGCCACATCATCTGGCCGCCGGAATAATAGTCCTCGCTCATCTGGTAGCTGCGGTACGCCTTGGGCCGGCGCATCGACATGGTCGGGTCGTTGGTGGTGTCCTGCACGGTGCGCCAGGCCATGCCGGGGCGCCCACGCTCGTACTGGGCTGCCACGCCAGCGAGCATCTCGCGCGCCTGATCCTGCGTCCACAGGCCCGAACGTGCGGCCATCACTTCGCCCCAGAACTGGGTCTGGCCCTCGTACAGCCACAGCAGGCTGTCGCCCATCGGGACGTTGAAATTGGGCGTGGCCAGATCCACGCCACGGCGATACTTGCCGTTCCAGGAATGGTTGAATTCGTGCGCGAGCAGGTCGCGCCCGGTCCAGCTCTTGTCCCACTCGGTGAAGTAGGTCGGCACACCGCTGTTTTCGCTGGAGCGATGGTGTTCCAGCCCGATGCCACCCAGCTTCTTGGTCAGCGCCAACAGGAATTCGTAATGATCGAAATGGCGCGCGCCGTACAACTTGTCCATCTGCTGCACCAGCGCTGCATGCGCCTTGATCTGCTCGGGCTTGGCCTCCAGCGACTTGGCTTCGTCGGCAAAGACGTTGAGGTAGACCGGCTGCTTGCCGCCGCTCAGTTCCACGCGCTTGTAGTACTTGCCGGCGAACATCGGCGAGTCGACCAGGTCGTCGAAGTCGATCGGCTTGAAGGTCACGGTGTCGCCGACCCGGCTCTGGGTTTCCAGCGCGGTCGCGTAGTCCCAGCCCTTGGGCAAGGTCACACTGGCCTGTGTCTTGATGTTGCGTGCGAAGACACCGGCCGGATACAGCGCGGTGGTATTCCACTGCAGGTTGAGCATTTCCGGGGTCATCATCACCCGGCCCTGGTTGCTGGCCTGCGGCGAGAGGAACTTGAACTCGGCCACCAGCTCGTTGGCGCCCTGCGGCACATCGATCTTGAAGGCATATACGTCGAACTGATCGCGCGTCCACGGCACCACCTTGCCATCGACCTTGATTACCAGACCGGCCAGCTTGTCGATCGGCCCTGTCGGTGAGTGATTGCCGGGGATCCACTGCGGATACAGCAGCGTCATCGGGCCGGGCTTTGCCGGCATGGTGGTCCTGACTTTGAAGATGCGGTGCGCCAGATCGGTGGCATCGACATCGATCTTCAAGCTGCCTTCGAACGGCACGTCCTGCGGCGCAGCGGTTTGCGCGGCGGCGGGCAACGACAGCGCTGCCAGCAGCGACACGGACAACAGGGTGGGCATCTTCATCGCAACTCCGCAGGTGACCTGGAACAGGCAAGCCCACGATGCTAAGCGCCCACCACGGCTTCCCCGTATGCCATTGGTCATGCCGCAGGCAAATTCATGCGCAAAAAAAGCCGCCAATCGCTGGCGGCTTTCTTCATAACAGCATGACGCGATCCAGCGCGGCGCCGTCTCAATGCATCATGTTGACGTTCATGTTGTGCAGCACCCACAGCGAACCGACGATCACGATGCCGATGATCAGCAGCGAGAACAGGCCCACCTGCACATTGGAACGCTGCTCGGGCGAGCGATCCATGTGCAGGAAGTACACCATGTGCACCAGCATCTGCACCGCGGCCATCAGCGAGATCACGATGACGGTGACGCCCTTGGAGAACGCCCCGCTCATCACCATCGCAAACGGGATGACGGTCAGGATCACGGCCATCACAAAGCCGATCAGGTAGGACTTCAGGCCGCCGGCATGTGCGTCGGCGGCGGTTTCATGCGCGTGGTGATTGGCCATTACAGCGCTCCCAGCAGATAGACGACGGTGAACACACCGATCCAGATGATGTCCAGGAAATGCCAGAACAGGCTCAGGCAGGCCAGACGCGTGCTGTTGCGCGGGGTCAGGCCGTTCTTGGAGATCTGGATCACCAGCACTGCCATCCACAACAGACCGGAGGCCACGTGCAGGCCGTGCGTGCCCACCAGGGTGAAGAAGGCGGACAGGAACGCGCTGCGTCCCGGACCCGCACCTTCATGGATCAGGTGGTTGAACTCCCACACTTCCATGCACAGAAAGCCGATACCCAGCAGTGCGGTGACGCCCAGCCAGGCATATAGCCCGGTCATGCTGCGCTTGTGCGCGGAGATCATCGCAACGCCGAAGCTCAGGCTGCTGAACAACAGCAGGAAGGTTTCCACCAGCACGAACTTCAGGTCGAACAGCTCCTTGGCGGTCGGTCCGTCCACCGTGGCGCCGGAGAGCACCGCATAAGTGGCGAACAGGCCGGCGAACAGCAGGCAGTCGCTCATCAGGTAGACCCAGAACCCGAAGACGGTGTTGCCACCGGCGTCGTGATGCGCGTGGTCGTCGTGGCCGCCCGCGTGGGCGGCGTGGTCAAGCGTGGTCGAGGAAGACATGGTCATACCACCTTCGCGGCCTGCGCCGCATGTTGCTGTTCGAGCAGGGCAAAGCGCGCGTTTTCGATGCGCTCCACTTCGTCGGCCGGCACCCAGTAATCGATGTCGTCATCGAAGGTACGTGCGATGAAGCTGCCGATCATGCCGACCAGGCCGATGATGGCCAGCCACCAGATGTGCCAGATCAGACCGAAGCCCATCAGCACGCTGAAGGCACCGATATACACGCCTGCCCCGGTGTTGCGCGGCATGTGGATCGCCTCGTACTTGGACGGACGCACCCAGCCCTTGCCGTTCTGCTTGTCGGCCCAGAACTGATCGCGGTCGTCGATGTGCGGCAGCACGGCGAAGTTGTAGAACGGCGGCGGCGAGGAGGTGGCCCACTCCAGCGTGCGGCCATCCCACGGATCGCCGGTGTAGTCCATGTGCTCCTTGCGCTTCCACACGCTGTAACCGATCTGCACCAGGTTCAGGAAGATACCCATGCCGATGATCGCAGCACCCACCGCGGCGACATACAGCCACGGCGCCCACTCGGGGTGGTTATAGGTGTTCATGCGCCGGGTCATGCCCATGAAGCCGAGCACGTACAGCGGCATGAAGGCCACGAAGAAGCCGATGATCCAGCACCAGAACGAAGCCTTGCCGATCTTCTCGTTGAGCTTGAAGCCGAACGCCTTCGGGAACCAGTAGGTCAGGCCGGCCAGATAGCCGAACACCACGCCGCCGATGATCACGTTATGGAAGTGCGCGATCAGGAACAGGCTGTTGTGCAGCACGAAGTCCACGGCCGGAATCGCCAGCATCACGCCGGTCATGCCGCCGATGGTGAAGGTGATGATGAAGCCGATCGTCCACAGCACCGGCGAGGTCATGTGCACACGACCGCGGAACATGGTGAACAGCCAGTTGAAGATCTTCACGCCGGTCGGGATCGAGATGATCATCGTGGTGATGCCGAAGAAGGCATTGACGTTGGCACCCGAGCCCATGGTGAAGAAGTGGTGCAGCCACACCACGAACGACAGCACGCCGATGCACGAGGTGGCGTAGACCATCGAGGTGTAGCCGAACAACCGCTTGCGGCTGTAGGTCGCGATCAACTCGGAGAAGATGCCGAACGCCGGCAGGATCAGGATATAGACTTCCGGGTGGCCCCAGATCCAGATCAGGTTGACGTACATCATGGCGTTGCCGCCACCGTCGTTGGTGAAGAAGTGCGTGCCCAGGTAACGGTCGGCACCCAGCAACGCCAGCGCCACGGTCAGGATCGGGAACGCGGCGATGATCAGGATGTTGGTGATCAACGCGGTCCAGGTGAAGATCGGCATGCGCATCAGGGTCATGCCCGGCGCGCGCATCCGCATGATCGTCACGAAGAAGTTGATGCCGGTCAGCAACGTGCCTAAGCCTGAGACCTGCAACGCCCAGATGTAGTAGTCGACACCGACCCCTGGACTGTATTCCAGCCCCGACAACGGCGGATACGCCAACCAGCCGGTCTGCGCGAATTCGCCGACACCCAGCGAGATGTTGATCAGCGCCGCACCGGCCACGAACAGCCAGAAGCTCAGCGAGTTCAGGAACGGGAACGCCACGTCGCGTGCGCCGATCTGCAGCGGCACGATCAGGTTCAACAGGCCCGTCATGAACGGCATGGCCATGAAGAAGATCATGATCACGCCGTGCGCGGTAAAGATCTGGTCGTAGTGATGCGGCGGCAGCACACCTTCGCCGCCGTTACCCGCCAACGCCTGCTGGGCACGCATCATCGCCGCATCGGCGAAGCCGCGCAGCAGCATGACCAGCGCCACGATGATGTACATCACACCGATGCGCTTGTGATCCACCGAGGTGAACCACTCGTTCCACAGGTAGCCCCACAGCTTGTACTTGGTGATGGCGCCCGCGATGAGCAGGCCGAGCAGGCCGGCGCCACCGAGAGCGACCATGATGATCGGCTCGTGGTATGGAACCGCCTCGAGCGTAAGTTTGCCTAGCATCACTTGTCTCCAGAAGTGCACATGGCAACCGGCTCTGCAGCCGATGCCTGATGGTCGCCGTGGCCTTCGCCATGGCCTTGCGGACCGTGACCCGGACCATTCATGTATTTGTCGACCAGCGAGCGGAACATGCCGTCCTGCACCGACGAGTAGTAGGTGACCGGATACTGTTCTTTATCGTTGCGATTGGCGGCCAGCACCTGGTACTCAATGGCAGTCAGCGCCTTCGGCGATGCCTTGACCTTGGCCACCCATGCATCGAAGCCGGCCTGATCGACGGCATGCGCCTTGAAGCTCATTTTCGAGAAACCGTGACCGCTGTAGTTGGTCGACAGGCCGAAGTATTCGCCCGGCTCGTTGGCCACCAGATGCAGCTTGGTTTCCATGCCGGCCATCGCGTAGATCATCGTGCCCAGGTGCGGGATGAAGAACGAATTCATCACCGTGTCGGAGGTGATCTTGAAGTTCAGCGGCGTGTGCACCGGGAAGGCGATTTCGTTGACCGTGGCGATGTTCTGGTCGGGGTAGATGAACATCCACTTCCAGTCCAGCGAGACCGCCTCGATGGTGATCGGCTTGACGTCCGAATCCAGCGGCCGGTACGGATCCAGCGCATGCGACGAGCGCCAGGTCAGCACCGCCAGCACCAGGATGATCACGCACGGGATCGACCACACCACCACTTCGATCGCGGTGGAGTGCGACCAATCCGGCTCGTAGCGCGCCTTCGTGTTGGACGCGCGATATTTCCACGCGAACGCAATCGTCATCACGATCACCGGGATGACCACGATCAGCATCAGCACCACCGAAGTGATCAGCAGCTGCTTCTCGTCGTGGCCGATCTGGCCTTTCGGATTGAGAATGGCCGAGTTGCAGCCTGCCAACAGCAGGAACGGCAACATCAGGCCTGGACGAAGTACACGCCCGAGATGTTTCAACGGAATCATCGGTCGATCCAAGTGCGAAGGAACGCCAGCCTCATGCGTCGCATCCCCTTTCGGGACATGTCCGGCAGCGCTCTTCCTGAAGAAAGATGACCGCGCAGACCGAAGACACGGGTTAGCTCCCTAATTTTAAACTTTGCTGCACCTGCACGAAACCCATCGGCCATGATCTGCCGCAATTAATGCGCGCAAACGTATGCGACATGTTGTCGCAGCGCTGCGCAGGGCAAAAGCGATGCGATTGCGGACCTGCACAATCAGGCCTGCGTGATGTGCCGCGTCTATGGCTGCGCGTGCGCTGAGGTGCACGTGCATCCGCCCAAAACGCAACTGGGCCGACCAGTGGCCGACCCAGTATTGAAGCGATGGTGCCGGAAATAGGAATCGAACCTACGACCTACGCATTACGAATGCGCCGCTCTACCAACTGAGCTATTCCGGCGAGCCGTGAATTGTAGGAGCGGAGCCAGTCCCCGGTCAATCGCCGCTGATGGAGCAGGCCGGGCGTTGCGGCGTCATGCGCCAGGTTGCGACTGGAGAAGGTCAGTCAGCTGACAACTGCAAGGCACCCGACACGCGCCAAACCGAATCACTACTCGCCAGCCTATTTACAAGCGCCTGCCTTCAGCTAACCAAACGCAACCGCAGTTCCTTGGGTAGCGCGAAGACCATCGATTCCGGCTCGCCCTCCAGCTCGGAGACGCCCTCGGCGCCCAGTTCGCGCAGCCGTGCCAGCACCCCATCCACCAGCACCTGCGGTGCGGAAGCGCCGGCGGTCAGGCCGATGTGCTTCCTGCCGACGATCCAGGCCGGATCGATCTCGCTGGCGTTGTCGATCAGGTAGGACTCGACTCCGTCGCGCCGCGCCAGCTCGCTGAGGCGATTGGAATTGGAACTGTTGGGCGAACCGACCACCAGCACCAGATCGCATTGGCGCGCGAGATCGCGCACCGCGTCCTGGCGGTTCTGGGTGGCGTAGCAGATATCGTCGTGGCGCGGCCCCTGCATCGCCGGGAAGCGCGCACGCAGGGCCTCGATGATGCCCATGGTGTCGTCCACCGACAGCGTGGTCTGGGTGGTGTAGGCAAGGTTTTCGGGCTGGCGGATCTGCAGCGTGGCCACCTGCTCGATGTCTTCGACCAGATAGATCGTGCCCGGGCCGCGCTCACGGCTCCACTGCCCCATCGTGCCTTCCACTTCCGGATGCCCGGCATGGCCGATCAGCACCACATCGCGGCCGGCCCGGCAATGCCGCGCCACCTCGAAGTGCACCTTGGTCACCAGCGGACAGGTCGCGTCGAACACCTTGAGCCCGCGGCGCTCGGCCTCCAGGCGCACCGCCTGCGAGACGCCGTGTGCGCTGAAGATCACCGTGGCGTTGTCGGGCACCTCGTCGAGTTCTTCGACGAACACCGCGCCGCGCTGCTTGAGGTCGTCGACCACGAAACGGTTGTGCACCACTTCATGGCGCACATAGATCGGCGCGCCCAGCGTCTCGATCGCACGCTTGACGATCTCGATCGCACGGTCGACACCGGCACAGAAACCACGGGGATTGGCGAGCAGGACTTCCATGGCGGGCATTCTACGGGAATGGGGAATGGAGGATGGCACCGGGCGGCGCCGGTGCAATGCGACTTCAGCGTCGATTCCCGATTCCCGATTCCCGACTCCCGGACTTGTCGAACAGACCGAATACCGCGATCCCGATGGCGCCGCCCACGATCGCCGAGTCGGCGATATTGAACGACGGCCAGGTGTGGCTGCCGATGTACCACTGGATGAAATCGACCACGTGGCCATGCATCAGACGGTCGATCACGTTGCCGATCGCCCCGCCGATCACCAGCGCATACGGCAGCGCGCTACGCCACTGCCCGCGCGCGGTGCGCGACAGCCAGAACGCCAGCAGCCCGCTGATGCCCACCGCCAGCGCGGTGAAGAACCACAGCTGCCAGCCGCCGGCATCGCTCAGAAAGCTGAAGGCCGCCCCGGTGTTGTAGGTGCGGTACCAGTTCCAGAAGCCGTCGATCACCGGCACGGCGGTGTACTCGGGCAAGCTGGACAGCACCCAGGCCTTGCTCCATTGGTCCAGCCCGACCACGAGCGCAGACAACAGCAACCAGATCAGGGCGGAGGGTTTGGGGCGTTGACTCATGTCGTGAGGTCGCAATTGGTTGTGGTTTCTCCGACGCCGGAGAAGATGCCTGGATGGCGTTGAAGATGGCGAAAACTAAACAACGATGACCAAAGCTGGATGACAGGCAAGCGAGGATGGCATGGACGCTTCAGCCAGCTGCCCTGCCCCGCTTTGCCGCAAGCGCGAGCTTCAGCAAGCGCCACAACGCATCTGGCGTAGCGGTCAGCGCGGCGTAAGCGTGTGGCGCAGTAGCCTGCAAATAAAGCAGCGGCCCGTTCCAGCGCAGCACGTTCTACGAAAGATATCGGCAATGCGTCGCGGAATTTCCCGCGATGCATTGCCGTCGATGCCCCGCATCAGAACCAGCGACGCGCCTCGCCCGGGCCTTCGAGATTGCTCACGCAGCGGCTGCACAGTTCCGGGTGACGCGGATCGCTGCCCACGCTGGCCTGGTGGTGCCAACAGCGCACGCACTTGGCCTTGCTGGTCGGCTGCGCACTGACGAAGATGTCGTCGGTGCTGGCCGCAGTGACGGTGACATCGCCACTGATGAACAGGAAACGCAACTCCTCGGCCAGCGGCTGCCAGCGCGCGGCGGTCTGCGCATCGGCGGCCACGGTGATCTCCGCTTCCAGCGCCGCACCGATCGCGCCATTGGCACGCATCGGCTCCAGCACCTTGGCCACCTGCTCGCGCAAGGCCAGCAATTTGTCGAAGTCCGCACTGGTCAACGCGGCATCGGCCGGCAGCGGCGCCAGCCCCTCGTACCAGGTGGCGAACAGCACGTTATCGGTGTGCTTGCCCGGCAGATAGCCCCACAGTTCTTCGGCGGTGAAGCTCAGCACCGGCGCGATCCAGCGCACGAACGCCTCGGCCACGTGATACATCGCGCTCTGCGCCGAACGGCGGCCGCGTGCGTCTTCGGCCATCGTGTACAGGCGGTCCTTGGTGACGTCCAGATACAGCGACCCCAGGTCCACGCTGCAGAAATTCAACAGCGCCTGCACGATCTCGGCGAAGTCGTAGCGCGCATACGCGGCGACGATCTTCTCCTGCAGCTCGTGCGCGCGATGCACGATCCAGCGGTCCAGCAGCACCATGTCGTCCAGCGCCACCAGATGCTGCAACGGATCGAAGCCGTGCAGATTGCCGAGCAGAAAACGCGCGGTGTTGCGCAGGCGGCGATAGGCATCGGCGTTGCGCTTGAGGATCTCCTGCGACAGCGACATCTCGTTGCTGTAATCGGCCGAGGCGATCCACAGGCGCAGGATGTCCGCGCCCAGGGTCTTCATGATGTCCTGCGGCTCGATGCCGTTGCCCAGCGACTTGGACATCTTGCGGCCGTGTTCGTCCACGGTGAAGCCGTGGGTCAGGCACTGCTTGTACGGCGCCGCCTTGTCCATTGCCACGCCGGTCAACAGCGAGGACTGGAACCAGCCGCGATGCTGATCGGAACCTTCCAGATACAGGTCCGCCGGCTTGGGCAGGCCGCGGTCCACCAGCACTGTTTCGTGGGTCACGCCGGAGTCGAACCACACGTCCAGGATGTCGGTGATCTTGTCGTAATCGGCCGCCTGATCGCCCAGCAGTTCGGCCGCATCCAGCGTGTACCACACGTCCACACCGCCCAGTTCCACGCGGTCGGCGACCTGGCGCAGCAACTCGGTGCTGCGCGGATGCGGCTCGCCGGTTTCGCGATGCACGAACAAGGCGATCGGCACGCCCCAGGTGCGCTGGCGCGAGATGGTCCAGTCCGGACGCCCGTCGACCATGCCGGCGATGCGCGCCTGGCCCCATGACGGATACCAATGCACGTTTTCGATCGCCTTCAGCGCATCGGCGCGCAGGTTGGCCTGCTCCATCGAGATGAACCACTGCGGCGTGGCGCGGAACGCGATCGGCGTCTTGTGGCGCCAGCAATGCGGATAGCTGTGCTCCATCTTGCTGGCGGCCAGCAACACGCCGGTATCGCGCAGCGCCTCGATGATGATGTCGTTGGCCTTCCAGATGTGCAGCCCGGCCAGCACGGTCTCGCCCAGCGGCGGCGTCGACGGCAGGTACACGCCACGCCCGTCCACCGGGTTGATCTGCGCAGCGCCGTAACGCTCCAGCAGGCCGTACTGCCTGGAGACCTGGTAGTCCTCCTGACCATGGCCCGGTGCGGTGTGTACCGCGCCGGTACCATCCTCGGCCGACACGTGGTCGCCCAGCAGCAGCGGGATCTCGCGCTCGGCATAGAACGGGTGGTTCAGCAGCATCTGCTCCAGCGCCGCGCCCTTGGCATGGCCGTGCACCACCACCGTCTCCACGCCGTAACGCAGCAGCGCCTTGCCGGCCAACGCCTCGGCGATCACCAACCAACGCGGCTGGCCGCGATCGGCCGGGCCTTCGACCAGCACGTAATCCAGTTCCGCACCCAGGCTCACCGCCAGCGAAGCCGGCAGCGTCCACGGGGTGGTGGTCCAGATCGGCACTGCCACGCCCACGCCGGCAGGCAGGCTCGCGCCGAAGGCGGCAGCGACTGCCGCCGGATCGCGCGCCGGGTAAGCGACATCCACCGTCGGCGAGACCTTATCGGCGTATTCGATCTCGGCCTCGGCCAAGGCCGAGCCGCAATCGAAGCACCAATGCACCGGCTTGACGCCGCGGGTCAGATGGCCGTTGTCGACCACCTTGGCCAGTGCGCGGATTTCATTGGCTTCGAAGCGGAAATCCAGCGTCTTGTACGGGTTGTCCCAATCGCCGATCACGCCCAGACGCTTGAAATCGCGCCGCTGCAGATCGATCTGCTCGGTCGCGTATTCGCGGCACTTCTGGCGGAACTGCGCCGCATCCAGCTTCACGCCGACCTTGCCGTACTTCTTCTCGATCGCAATCTCGATCGGCAGACCATGGCAGTCCCAGCCCGGGATGTACGGCGCATCGAAGCCGGCCAGATACTTCGACTTGACGATGATGTCCTTGAGGATCTTGTTGACCGCATGGCCCAGATGGATCTGGCCGTTGGCATACGGCGGGCCGTCGTGCAGCACGAACAGCGGGCGCCCCGCCGCGTTGGCGCGCAGTTGCGCGTACAGCCCCTCGCGTTCCCAGCGTTCCAGCATCGCCGGCTCACGCTTGGGCAGGTCGCCGCGCATCGGAAATTCCGTCGCGGGCAGATGGAGCGTGGCTTTGTAGTCGTGGGTCACAGGTCTCTACCGTTGCGCTGCGTTGTCTGAAGCGTCTGCACTTGCATGTGCAGACGTTTGCGAGGAGCTCGCATGTTTATTGTCCGCACATGGAGGTGCAGGTTCTTGCGAGGAACTCGCATTAAGTACCGCACGCGCCTGCTCGGCATCGCGATGCATCTGCACGGTCAATGCCTCCAGGCCATCGAACTTTTCTTCGTCGCGCAGCTTGGCGACGAATTCGACTTCGATGTGGCGGCCGTACAAATCGCCCTGAAAATCGAACAGATGCGCTTCCAGCAGCGGCTCCACACCGGCCACCGTCGGTCGCGTGCCAAAGCTCGAGACCGACGGCCACGGCTGATCGGCCACACCATGCACCCAGGTCGCGTAGATACCCGACAGCGCCGGCGTGCGCGGAAAGCGCAAGTTGGCAGTGGGGTAACCCAGCGTGCGGCCGAGTTGCTTGCCGCGCACCACCCGCCCACCGATGGCATACGGCCGGCCGAGCAGTTCACCTGCATGCGCAAACTCACCCGTGCCCAGCAGCTCGCGAATGCGTGTGGCAGAAATGCGCTCGCCGCGCAGGTGCACCGGGGCAATCTCGCCGGCCACGAACCCGTACTGCTCACCGAGCGCGCGCAGCAGGCCGATATCGCCGCCACGCCGATGGCCGAAGCGGAACTCCGGGCCGATCCACACCTCGTTGGCGCACAACCGGCCAACCAATGCCAGCCGTACGAAATCCTCGGCGCTCATTGCCGCCAAGCGGCCGTCGAAACGGATCATGCCCACGCTGTCGGCGCCCAGGCCGTAAAGTCCTTCGATCTTGGCACGGGCCAGTGTCAACCGCGGCGGCGGCGCTGCCGGGGCGAAGAATTCACGCGGCAGCGGCTCGAAGCTCACCGCCACTGCCGGCAGGCCCAGCGCGCGCGCGCGTTCGACCGCGTGCTGCACCAATGCCCGATGCCCCAGATGCAGGCCATCGAAGGCGCCGATGCAGACCACGCTTCCGTGCGGGAACAGCGTCCCGCCTTCGACGTCTCTAAACAGCCTGCTCATTCCTCGATCCAAACAGATGCCGGCCTGCGGGCCGACCCTCACTGATACATAACCTGCAAGTATAGCCGTGCCTGTCAACCCGCATGGGCGCGCGCCGCGCGGTGAGCAACGCTTGGCCAGGCGCAATGAGCATTCCAGCTGCGCGAAGTCAGAACTCCGCACAGCACAGGCGGTTCTGCAGCGCGCTCGGGCAGATCCGCAAGTCTCCTTACCCTTCGCGCAGATGCCGCGGCCGTAGCCCCAATGCCAGCTGCGCCACCAGGTAGGTGGCCCCACCGCTCCCGACCAGCACCGCCAGCCAGCCGATGCGATCCCACTTTTCCATCATGGTGAACGAGGGCAGCCACCACAGCAGACCCAACAGCACCGCCACCATCGCCGCACAGGCCAGCAGCAGGCGCAGCGCATAGCCTCCCCAGCCCGGCCGCCGCTGGTACACGCCGGACTTGCCCAGCCAGTACCACAGCAAGCCCAGATTGAGATAACTCGACAACGCACTGGCAATGCCCAGCGCCAGATGCAGGCCCGGCTGCTTGCCCAGTGCCTGCATCACGCCCTGCGCCTTGAGCTCGGGCGGCACCATGATCTGGTAGACCACCGCCAGCAGCGCGAAGTTGAACACCATGTTGGCGATCAGCGCCGCCACCCCCGCACGCACCGGCGTGCGGGTGTCCTGGCGGGCGTAGAACGCCGGCAGCACCACCTTGAGCATTGCGTAGGCCGGCAGGCCGAAGCTCAGGCCGTAGACCGACATCGCGGTCATGCGCGTATCGAAGGCGGTGAACTGGCGGTACTGGAACAAGGTGGCCACCAGCGGCTCGGCCAGCAGCAGCAACCCGAGCATCGCCGGCATCGCGATCAGCAGCGTGGTACGAAACCCCCAGTCCAGCGCCCCGGAAAACGCGCTGCGGTCGGTCTTGACGTGATGGCGCGCCAGCGCCGGCAGGATCACCGTGCCCAGCGCCACGCCGAAAACACCCAACGGCAGTTCCAGGAACCGGTCGGCCAGCGACAGCCACGACTGCGAGCCATCGGCCAACCGCGCGGCGATCACGGTGTCCAGCATCAGGTTGATCTGCGCCACCGACGAACCGAACAGGGTCGGGATCATCAAGGTCAGCACCTTGCGCACGTCCGGGTGGGTCCAGCCCCAACGCGGCAATGTCAGCAGATCGATACCCTTCAAGGCCGGCAGCTGAAACAGCAACTGCAGCGCACCGGCCACCAGCACCGCCCAGCCCAGCGCCAGGATCGGCACCTCCAATCGCGGCGCCAGCCACAAGGCGCCGGCGATCATGCACAGATTGAGGATCACCGGCGTCAGCGCCGGAATCGCAAACCGCTGGAAACTGTTGAGCGCTCCGCCCGCCAGCGCGGTCAACGACACGAACAACAGAAACGGAAAGGTCAGCCGCAACAGGTCGACCAGCAGGCCGTACTTGTCCGGATCGGTCGCCGCGCCATCGGAAAAGATAGACGCAAGTTGCGGCGTGAAGATCAGCCCCAGCGCGGTGATCACCAGCAACATGCCGCCCAGCGTGCCGGACACCCGCGACATCAGCTCGCGCAGGTCGGCATGCGGCCGGGTTTCCTTGACCTCGGTGAACACCGGGACGAACGCAGTGGCGAATGAGCCTTCAGCGAACAGGCGGCGCAGGAAATTGGGAATGCGAAACGCCACCCAGAACGCATCGGTGACTGCGTTGGCCCCGAAGGTGGTGGAGATCGCCTGATCGCGGATCAGCCCCAATACCCGCGACACCATGGTCATACTGCTGAACGAGAGCAGGCCTCTCAACATGCCGGGCTTGCTCACGCAGCCTCCCTCTTGACATCTGACTTGACGTACATAACTAGGTCCATCATACTTTCGCGCTTGCTTTTTCCACCATACCGATTTTTCAGGAACCCACCACCGTGGCCAATATCAAGTCCGCCAAGAAGCGCGCCAAGCAGACCGTCGTGCGCAATGAGCGCAACACGGGCCAGCGTTCGATGCTGCGCACCGCCGTCAAGAAGGTGATCAAGGCCCTTGACGCCAACGATGCTGCAGGCGCCGAAGCTGCTTTCGCCGTTGCTCAGCCCATCCTCGACCGTTTCAGCGCCCGTGGCCTGATTCACAAGAACAAGGCTGCGCGTCACAAGAGCCGTCTGACCGCTCGCATCAAGGCCATCAAGGCCGCGTAAGCGATCGGTTTCAGCACCACCGGAAGCCTGGCTTTCGGTGGAACAGAAAAACCCGGCCTTGGCCGGGTTTTTTGTTTGGCTGCGATACCACTCAGCCGGCATTGCGCGCCTCGAGCTCGTCCTCACGCTGACGGTCGAAGAACGCCATGATGTCCTTCATGATCGGGAAGGTGCCATCGCGACCCAACGCCGAGACCAGATACCACGGCGCGGTCCAGCCAAGTTCGGCCACGATCGTCTCGGCCGCAGCGCGCGCCTCGTCCTCGAACATCAGGTCGGCCTTGTTGAGCACCAGCCAGCGCGGCTTCTTCAGCAACTCGGGATCGTGGCGCTCCAGCTCGCGCTCGATGGTGCGCACCTGATCCACCGGCGACGCCTCCACACCACCATCCATTGGCGAAATGTCCACCAGATGCAGCAGCAGACGGGTGCGCTGCAGATGGCGCAGGAACTGCGTGCCCAGCCCGGCACCGTCGGCCGCGCCCTCGATCAGGCCCGGCACGTCGGCGATGACGAAGCTGCGATACGCCTCGACGCTGACCACGCCCAGATTCGGGTACAGGGTGGTGAACGGGTAATCGGCCACCTTCGGGGTTGCCGAGGACACCGCGCGGATCAGAGTGCTCTTGCCCGCATTGGGGAAGCCCAGCAGGCCGACGTCGGCCAGCAGCTTCAGCTCCAGCTTGAGCAACCGCTCCTCGCCCTCTTCGCCGGTGGTGGACTGGCGCGGCGCACGGTTGATCGAGCTCTTGAAATGCATGTTGCCCAGGCCGCCCTTGCCGCCCTTGGCCACCAGCAGACGATCGCCGTTCTGGGTCAGGTCGCCGATGATTTCATCGGTCTGCACGTTCATCACCACGGTGCCGACCGGCACCACGATGATGCGGTCTTCGCCGCCCTTGCCGTAGGCCTGACGGCCCATGCCATTCTCGCCGCGCTGCGCCTTGAAGGTGCGCTCATGCCGGAAGTCGACCAGCGTGTTGACGTTCTCGTCGGCCACGATCCACACGCTGCCGCCGCTGCCGCCATCACCACCATCCGGCCCACCGAGCGGGATGAACTTCTCGCGGCGAAAGCCGACACAGCCATTGCCGCCATTGCCGGCACTGACCAGGATTTCTGCTTCGTCGACTAACTTCATGAGCTTGCAACCGGGAATTGGGAATAGGGAATGGGGAATGGGCCAAAGAAAGTGGCCTACCCCTGCCGGCGAGCGCACTCACCGGCAAGACAGCAAAGAGCGAGAAGAAACCAGGAGCCGGCTTTTCCGATTCCCGATTCCCGATTCCCCACTCCCGGCCGTCAAACGAAAAACCCCGCAAAAGCGGGGCTTTCCGTCTCGTCCGTCAGGCATCGATACCTGGCGGACTGGCCTGCATGGAGCGGGCGATTACGCCTCGGCAACCACGCTGACGGTACGACGCTTCTTCGCACCCTTGACCGAGAACTCCACCTTGCCGTTCACCAGGGCGAACAGGGTGTGGTCACGGCCGAGGCCAACGCCGCTACCCGGGTGGAACTGGGTGCCGCGCTGACGCACGATGATGTTGCCGGCATCGATGGCCTGGCCACCGAAGATCTTCACACCCAGGTACTTCGGGTTGGAATCGCGACCGTTGCGCGAGGAACCTACGCCTTTTTTATGTGCCATGACTGGTTCTCCTTACTTCTTATCGCCACCGGCGATGCCGGTGATCTCGATTTCGGTATAGTGCTGACGGTGTCCCTGACGCTTCATGTGGTGCTTGCGGCGACGGAACTTGATGATGCGCACCTTGTCGGCGCGGCCATGGGCCACAACCTTTGCGGTGACCGAAGCGCCCTTCAGCGCATCGCCCAGCTTGATGCCATCGCTATCGCCCAACATCAGGACGGTGTCGAACTTGATCTCGTCGCCAGCTTCGACTTCGAGCTTTTCCACGCGGAGCGTTTCGCCCTGCGCGACGCGGTATTGCTTACCGCCGGTTACCAGAACTGCGTACATGACCAGGTTTTCCTCTGTAGTTATTATGGTCGCACTGACGTGCCCTAGGGCAGACAGGAGCGGGATTGTACTGGCCTATCGGGTTTTGGGTCAACCCGCAAGCCGGGCGCCGGCCGGTTTCCGATCGACGGCACGTCGACCTGCCGCAGGCGACATCGATCCGGCTCCATGCAACGCATCATCCGGCCGCCACAGCGCTCCGGTCAGACTGGCATTTGGGGCAATTGCCCTCACCTAGGTCGGCGGGTAGGCTGATCGACTGCCACTCATTCCTGCTGAGCACGCTCGCACCACCGCCGGTTCGCCGGCCCGACATCGGATCCCCCATGGCGATGGATTTCATCCGCATCCGCGGCGCGCGGACGCACAACCTCAAGAACATCGACCTCGACCTGCCTCGCGACAAGCTGATCGTGATCACCGGCCTGTCCGGCTCGGGCAAGTCGTCGTTGGCGTTCGACACCATCTATGCGGAGGGTCAGCGCCGCTACGTCGAGTCGCTGTCGGCGTATGCGCGCCAGTTCCTCAGCGTGATGGAAAAGCCGGACCTGGACCACATCGAAGGGTTGTCCCCGGCGATTTCGATCGAACAGAAATCGACCTCGCACAACCCGCGCTCCACGGTCGGCACGATCACCGAGATCTACGACTACCTGCGCCTGCTGTACGCGCGTGTCGGTCAGCCGCGTTGCCCGGACCATGGCTTCCCACTGGAAGCGCAGACCGTCAGTCAGATGGTCGACCACATGCTCAACCAGGACCAGGAGCAGCGCTACATGCTGCTGGCGCCGGTGATCCGCGAGCGCAAGGGCGAGCATGCGCAGGTGTTCGAGCAACTGCGCGCGCAGGGCTTCGTGCGCGTGCGTGTGGATGGCGAGCTGTACGAGATCGATGCGGTCCCGCCGTTGGCGCTGCGCCAGAAGCACACCATCGAGGCGGTGATCGACCGCTTCCGGCCGCGCGAGGACATCAAGCAACGGCTGGCGGAAAGCTTCGAGACTGCGCTCAAGCTCGGCGAAGGCATGGTCGCGGTGCAGTCGCTGGACGACCCGGCCGCAGCACCGCACCTGTTCTCGTCCAAGTACAGCTGCCCGGTCTGCGATTACTCGCTGCCGGAGCTGGAACCACGGCTGTTTTCGTTCAACGCACCGGTGGGCGCCTGCCCGAGCTGCGATGGCCTGGGCGTGGCCGAGTTCTTCGACCCGGATCGCGTGGTGGTGCATCCGGAGCTGTCGCTGTCGGCCGGCGCGGTGCGCGGCTGGGATCGGCGCAATGCCTATTATTTCCAGCTGATCGCCTCGCTCGCCAAGCACTACAAGTTCGACGTGGATGCGGTGTGGAATTCGTTGCCGGCCAAGGTGCGCCAGGCGGTGCTGTTCGGCAGCGGCGATGAGGTGATCAGCTTCACCTACTTCACCGATGCGGGCGGGCGCACCACGCGCAAGCACCGTTTCGAAGGCATCCTGCCGAACCTGGAACGCCGCTACCGCGAGACTGAATCGCCGGCTGTGCGCGAGGAGCTGACCAAGTACGTCAGCCAGCAGCCCTGCCCGGCCTGCAACGGCACGCGCCTGAACCGCGCCGCGCGCAATGTGTTCGTGGCCGACCGCCCGCTGCCCGACCTGGTGGTGCTGCCGGTCAACGAGGCGTTGAGCTTTTTCCGTGGCTTGTCGCTGCCGGGTTGGCGTGGCGAGATCGCCAGCAAGATCGTCAAGGAGATCGGCGAGCGGCTGGGCTTCCTGGTCGATGTGGGCCTGGATTACCTGACCCTGGAGCGCAAGGCCGACACCTTGTCCGGTGGCGAGGCGCAACGCATTCGTCTGGCCAGCCAGATCGGCGCCGGCCTGGTCGGCGTGATGTACGTGCTGGACGAGCCCTCGATCGGCCTGCATCAGCGCGACAACGAACGCCTGCTCGGCACGCTGACGCGGCTGCGCGATCTGGGCAATACGGTGATCGTGGTCGAGCATGACGAAGACGCGATCCGCCTGGCCGATTACGTGCTGGATATCGGCCCCGGCGCCGGCGTGCACGGCGGCGAAATCTGCGCGCAAGGCACGTTGCAGGACATCCTGGATGCGCCCGGCTCGCTGACCGGTCAATACCTGTCCGGCAAGCGCCGCATCGAGATCCCCAAGCAGCGCCACAAGCCCAACCCGAAGATGATGCTGCATCTGCGTGGGGCCACCGGCAACAACCTGAAGAACGTCGATCTGGACATTCCGGCCGGTCTGCTGACCTGCATCACCGGCGTGTCCGGCTCGGGCAAGTCCACGCTGATCAACGACACGCTGTTTTCGCTGGCGGCCAACGAGATCAACGGCGCCTCGCATCCGGTGGCCGCGCATCGCGAGGTCGAGAACCTCGATCTGTTCGACAAGGTCGTGGATATCGACCAGTCGCCGATCGGGCGTACGCCGCGCTCCAATCCGGCCACCTATACCGGCATGTTCACGCCGTTGCGCGAGTTGTTCGCACAGGTGCCGGAATCGCGCGCGCGCGGGTATTCGCCGGGGCGTTTCAGTTTCAACGTGCGCGGCGGCCGCTGCGAAGCCTGCCAGGGCGATGGCCTGATCAAGGTGGAGATGCACTTCCTGCCCGACGTCTATGTGCCTTGCGATGTCTGCCACGGCAAGCGCTACAACCGCGAGACGCTGGAGATCCGCTACAAGGGCTACAACATCAGCGACGTGCTGCAGATGACCGTGGAAGACGCGCTGCACCTGTTCGAGCCGGTGCCGTCGATCGCGCGCAAGCTGGAAACGCTGGTGGATGTCGGCCTGAGCTACATCAAGCTGGGGCAGAGCGCGACCACGCTGTCCGGCGGTGAAGCGCAGCGCGTCAAGTTGTCCAAGGAGCTGTCGCGTCGCGATACCGGACGCACCCTGTACATCCTCGACGAGCCGACTACCGGCCTGCACTTCCACGACATCGAAGCGCTGCTCGGCGTGCTGCACAAGCTGCGCGACGAGGGCAACACGGTGGTGGTGATCGAACACAATCTGGACGTGATCAAGACCGCCGACTGGATCGTGGACCTGGGCCCGGAAGGCGGCCACCGCGGTGGCAGCATCCTGGTCTCCGGCACGCCGGAAGAGGTGGCTGCGCACAAGGCGTCCTACACCGGGCAGTTCCTGGCCAAGATGCTGCCATCGGTGAAGGCGCGCGAGACCCGGCCGGCGGCGATGGCCAACAAGCCCGATGCGCGCCCGCCACGCAAGATCAAACCGGAGAAGGTGGCGAAAGTCGCCAAGTCCGCCACCAAGAAAACCGCAAAGAAGAAGGCAAGCTGATGAGCGAAGAGCACAAGGTGTTGGCACGCATCCCGATCAGCGTGCGCTGGCGCGACATGGACAGCATGGGCCATGTCAACAACGCCAAGTACATTTCGTATCTGGAAGAAGCGCGCGTGCGCTGGATGCTGGGCGTGGACGGCGTGTCGATGACCGACCGCATCGCGCCGGTGGTCGCGGCCACCAACGTCAACTACAAGCGCCCGCTGGTATGGCCGAACGACATCCTGGTGGAACTGTTCGTCGAGCGCCTGGGCAGCAGCAGCATCACCATCGGCCATCGCATCCTCGACCAGAAGGACGAGGGCGTGCTGTATTCGGATGGCAACGTGGTGGTGGTGTGGATCGATACGCAGACCGGCAAAAGCGCGTCGTTGCCGGATGCGGTGCGCGCTGCAAGTAGCTGAGTTTCATCAGCGCATTCGCTGTGTTTTCTCGGTGTCGATCATTGGCGGCGGCTCTTTCGGGAGCCGCCGTTTTCGTTATTTAGCGACGTGATGATTGCTATTGCGTTATGTAGCAAGCATCGTTGTCGAGACGGGGAAACGCAGCTGATGCGGCAGGATGCTTTCCACGTCAGGCATTGCGCCCGATCGGCAGCGTTGCGCAAGTGGACTCGCCAGCACCGCAGCATCCGTGCTGCCATCGCGGCTCTGCAATGCGCTGCGCCCGATCAGGAACCCGGCGCGCGCTTGCGCGCTTCCAGCGTGGCCTTGATCTCGCGGCCATCCTGCAAGGTAAAGGTCACCGGCACCTGCGCGCCCTCCTGCAGCGGCGCGCTCGCCTCCATCAGCATCAGATGCAGGCCGCCCGGCGCCAGCGCTACCGACTTGCCGGCCGGCAGCGGCAACTCGGGCACCGCACGCATACGACTGACGCCGTTGGTTTGCGTGGTCTCGTGAATGGAGACATCGGCGAACACGCTGCTCTTGGCCGCGGTGACCTTCAGCGGCTGCGCGCAGCCGTTATGGAACTGCCCGAACCCCGCCGCCATGCCCATGCCACCGGGCGGTGGAATGCGGACCCAGCCATCCTTGAATTCGGGCAGGCACTGCGCCGAGACGCCTGCACTTGCCAACACCGCCAACGCACCGAGCAGCACGCGTGCATACATGCGCTGCCTGCTTCGACTGCCGTCTATCATGACCCGACCTCCAGGAGCCCCGAATGAGCATCCAGATCTTAGACCATGGCCGTCTTCGCGAAATCCGTCTGGCCCGCCCGCCGGTCAATGCATTGGACAGCGCGCTGTGCCAGGCCTTGAGCGTTGCGGTGCAGCAGGCCGGCGAGGACACCGATGGCATCGTGCTGTCGGGCAGCGAGCGGATCTTTTCCGGTGGCATGGATGTGCCACACCTGCTGGCGCACGGCACCGACCGCGCGGCGTTGCTGGCCAGCTGGACGGCCTTCTTCGACGCTGCGCAAGCGCTGGCCAATAGCCGCGTGCCGGTGGTGGCGGCCATCGGCGGGCATGCGCCGGCCGGCGGCTGCGTGTTGGCGCTGTGCTGCGATTACCGGGTGATGGCGCGCAGTGCCGACACCGCCAAACCCTATGCGATCGGCCTGAACGAAGTGCAAGTGGGGCTGGCCGCGCCCGAAGGCATCCAGCGCCTGTTGCGCCGCGTGGTCGGTGCGCACCGCGCCGAGCGCCTGCTGATCTCCGGCCAGCTGCTGCCGGCCGAACAGGCGGTCACGATCGGCCTGGTCGACGAGCTGGCCGATGGCGAGCTGGTCACCGCGCGCGCGGTTGCCTGGCTGCAGGATCTGCAGCGACTGCCGCGCCAGCCCATGCTGACCACGCGCGCCATCGCCCGCGCCGATCTGCGCGCCGCGCTGGCACCCGAGCTGATCCAGCTGGAGCGTTTCATCGACGGCTGGTACGCACCGGATGCGCAGGCTGCGCTGCATGGCCTGGTCGCACGCCTGCAAAAGGCCTGAGCACGCGCCTTGCGCATGGTGGCGACGGGGCGGCCGGTATAATCGCGGTCCGTCGCACGCCCAGGCCAGCCCTTTGTCCGCCACTGCCGAACCCGTCGTCTCCGAACTGATCAACCTGCTGTCGCTGGAGCGCCTGGAAGACAACCTGTTTCGCGGCCAGAGCCGCGATATCGGCACCAAGTACGTGTTCGGTGGGCAGGTGCTGGGGCAGGCGCTGGCCGCCGCGCAGGCCACGGTGGAAAACGGCCGCCAGGCGCACTCGTTGCATGCCTACTTTCTGCGCGCCGGGGATATCGATCACCCGATCGTCTACGACGTCGATCGCACCCGCGATGGCGGAAGTTTCTCGGTACGACGGGTCACCGCGATCCAGCATGGCAAGGTGATCTTTTTCTGCGCAGCGTCGTTTCAGGAACACGAAGACGGCGCCGAGCATCAGTCGGTGATGCCGGTGGTGCCGCCGCCGGAAGACATCGAACCCACCGCGCCGCTGGCACCGGAAGTGCTGGCGAAACTGCCGGCCAAGGTGCAGCGCTGGCTCTCGCGTGGCGGCCCGTTCGAGTTCCGCCACGTCTTTCCGCGCGACGAACTCAGACCACCCAAGCGGCCGCCATTCCAGCAGATGTGGCTGCGCCTGAGCGACCCGGTCGGCGACGATGTCGGCCTGCATCGCGCCTTGCTGGCGTATGCCTCGGATTTTCAGCTGCTGGGCACCTCGACGTTTCCGCACGGCATCAGTTATTACACGCCGAACGTGCAGATGGCCTCGCTCGATCATGCGCTGTGGTTCCATCGCCCGTTCCGTACCGACGACTGGCTGCTGTACTCGCTCGACAGCCCTACCGCGCAGGGCTCGCGCGGCCTGGCGCGTGGGCAGTTTTTCACCCGCGATGGCGTGCTGATCGCCAGCACCACGCAGGAAGGCCTGATCCGCGTGGTGCCCCATGGCAGCGCAATTGCCGTGCCGGCGAAGGACTAGCCGTGCCCGTGCTTGAACAACAACTCTCGCTGAGCGCAGACAGGCCTGCTGCAGCTTTTTTCGGTTGTGGACCGACGTCCACGCCGCTCTTTCATGTCTCGAACACGCGCACCTGCGGCGCGATGCGTTCGGCAACCGCTGGCACACTTTAAGCATGCGCAAGATCTTCAGCAGTCAACGTATCGAAACCGCCGAAGGCGTCGCCAACCTGTTGCGCGATGCCGGCATCGATGTGCGCATGAGCAATGGTCGCTCCTACGAAAGCAAGCGCACCGGCCAGTTCAGCTATCTCGAACACAGCAACGCACAGACCTATCCCACGGTGTGGATCGTGCATGCCGACGACCAGCCACGCGCGCGCGAGTTGCTGCGCGACGCGCGCCTGCTCGACACCACCCGCCGCGACCTGCCGAACGTGGAATACACCTTCCGCGAAGGCGAAAACGGCTCAAGTTCCAGCGCGCGCAGCTGGGCCTGGCGTATCCGTCTGGTGCTGCTGCTGGTGATCGGCGCGGTTGCAATGGTCGTGGTGCTGCGCCATCGCAGCGCGCCTGCGCCGGTGGCTCAACCGGCATCGCAGCAAGCGGCGCCTGCCAACGCGACACCACCGGCGACAGAGGATGAAGAAGTGCGTGTGCGGATCCAGCTGGCGCGCTGAGCGCGGCTGACGTCAGCACCTGCATCAACCGGCATTGCATCGGTCACATCTGCCGCTCCCATGCGTCATGCTGGGACCAGGACATGGATTGCGCCGATGCACACCGACACGCTGGACCTGATGTTGCAACGCGAACTGCCGCATGCCGCGGCCGGCTGCCAGCAGGCCTATGGCCGCATCGTGCGCGCCTGCCAGAACACGGTGACCGCCATCGCGCTGGCGATCACCCGCGATATCGCCGCCAGCGAAGACATCGCCCAGGAGGCCTTTCTGCGCGCCTGGCAGCGGCTGGCACAACTCAGCCAACCGGCCAGCTTCCTGCCATGGCTGCGCCAGATCACCCGCAACCTGGCGCGCGACTGGCTGCGCGCCAACCGGCATCGCGCGCTCAGTGGCGAAGCAGCCGACCTCGCCATCGCGATGGCAGCCGACCCCGCACCCTCGCCCGCCGAGCACCTGCTGCAGGCGGAAGAGGAAATTGCCGCGCTCGACATCATTTCCGCACTGCCCGAAGAAAGCCGCGAGACGCTGCTGCTGTATTACCGCGAAGGCCAGAGTTCGCAGCAAGTGGCCTCGCTGCTCGGCCTCAGCGATGCCGCCGTGCGCAAGCGCCTGTCGCGGGCACGTGCCAGCGTGCGCGAGGAGCTGCTGCGCCGGTTCGGCGCGTTCGCACGTGGCAGCGCACCCAGTGTGGCCTTTGCCACTGCGGTGACCTCGGCAACGATGTTGGCAACCCCAGGAACCGCGAGCGCGGCCATCGTGTTGGGCGGCATCGGTGGCGCGGGCAAGCTGGGCATGGGTGGTTTGACCGGCTCTGCCGTTGGCGGTGGCGGCGCAGCCGGTGCGTTGAGCGTCTGGTTCGGCATGCCGGCGCTGTTTGCTGCAGGCAGCGTGCTGGTTGCAGCACTGGGAACTTACTGGTCGGGCTGGTATCTGCTGCGCTTTGCCGAGACAGCTCGCGAAACCGCGGGTATCCACCGCTTCATGCTCACAAGCACCCTGACGTCGGTGATCGTGTGCGGCAGCACGTTGCTACTGAATCGACTCAGCAACGAACCCTGGTCGGCCTTGCTGGTGCTGTGCGCAGGCATGGTCGTGCTCAACTATCAAACGCTGCGCGTGCTACCCCGGGTGATGCGCCCCATGCTGGAACGCGATGCGCAACGGCGCGGCACCACGCAGGCACCATTGCTTTACCGCTGCATGTTCAGTCCAAGCGCAATGCTCGTGAGCACGCTGGCGGTCCTGCTGCCGATCCTGCATCACTCCATCAAGTCGGGGATGCCATGACGCACTTGAAAGCCAGGATCGGCCTGCGCGGCGGTCGAGCGAGAAAGGCAGCGATCCAGCATCCTCGCATCGCGCTTGCAACCGGCATGCGTCATGTTTTCACGAAACACGCAGCTGCGCTCTACGTAAGGCCTCCCGCTTGCGCGGGAGGTATCGCAACCAATAGCCCCTGCCGATACACCCACCGCCTGCAGCAAAGGATGAGAAACAGCGTGGCTGAGCCGCATTTTTTGACTGTATCCCAATGAATTTCATTGCAACTGCTTCTCTGCGAGTATTCCAGCGGCTGTGCGACTGCAACAGTGCAGTTTCGGCACACGGCGCTTGAAAAAAAACCAGGACAGCAATGCAGTGAAAAAGATCGTGACCGCAGGCCTGATGCTGCTGAGCAGCGCTGGCGCGCACGCGGAAGGACTGACAACCTCGCCCGACGGCCAGACGCTGACCGTGAGCTTTGGAGAACCCACCGTCAAACAGGTGCTCCACTATCGCAAGATGTACGAGAAAAAGCCGTTTCCCGATGCGGAGATTTATTACTACGGCAACGGCATGTACAAGATCATTTCGCAGGGCGAGAACCACTATGGCGTCTACGTCCTGCAAGGCAGTTTCGACGACGAGACCTGCACGGTGAAGTTCATCTCACTCCCCTCTCCAGACTGGGGCAACAAAACCGCCTTCCACCAACTGACCTTCATCCGCGGCGGCAAGGAAAACGTCTTCATTCAAAACGCCATCGTCGAGACGGGTGAGTCCATTGCGCAGCAGAACGGAACCTACACGCAGGAAAAGAACACCCTTGCCAATCCTGTCCACAAGCAGTGGCGCAGCAGATGACAACCTGCGCTGGCGCCACGGTAATGCCGAGCGCCCGAATCGGAACTGTTCTTGCCGCAGGAGAGTGTTCCATCGCCGCCGGGACCTGACGGCAGGCCGCGGTGCTGCACCGGCCGGAACACACCGGCACATCGCGCTGTCGGTACCCGTGCGACCTGCCATTACGGCATGAGCTCGCCTTTTCCAGCAACCGCCGAGGTGACCGCAGCGCATCCGGCAGCCCAATGAAAAAAAAGCCTCCCTTGCGGGAGGCCATGGGTCGATCGGCGCCTTGTTGCATCATCCGTGTGACTGACGTCCTTACCGTTAAAGTTGACGCGGCACGTGTTCAGCCACGTGCCGCGTCAACACGTGCTCAGTTGCCCCCAGCGGGCTTGGCCGGCATCGGACGCTTGCCGTGATCACCACGCTCGCCATGCTCGCCCGGACCACGCGGACCGTGCTCGCCACGCTGCTTGGAGGCCGCGTCGAACTCGGCCTTGCTCAACTTGCCGTCCTTGTCGGTATCGGCCTTGGCAAACCACGCATCGCGATGCTGCTGCATGCGCAACTCACGGTCGGCACGATCGACAAAGCCGTCCTTGTTGACGTCCATCTCATCGAAACGCGCGGCGAACTTCGGGTCGGCCTTGGCTTCTTCGCGGCTGATGCGGCCGTCCTTGTTGGTATCGAACTTGCTCAGCCATTCGCCGCGCCCGTCGCGTCCATCACGACCCTGGCCCCGATGATGCGGACGCTCATCGCGCGACAGCTTGCCGTCCTTGTTGATATCCAACGTATCGAACTGCGCAGCCAGCTTCGGATCGGCCGCCGCCTCGCTGCGGTCGATCACGCCATCGCCGTTCTTGTCGAGCTTGGCAGGACGCGGCGCATCGCCAGCGGCAGGCGGAGCGGCGAACACCGCGCCGGTGGACAGGGCGGCCAGCACGGCCAATGCGAGAAACGGTTTGCGAGACGTCATGAGAAACTCCTGGGATGTGAGAACCACACGCGGCACCTGCATGGGCCGCATCGCGTGGGTGGCGCATCCGGATCCACCGTGCGCTGCCACCAACACTCACATCAACGAGCGATCGGCGCGCGCGTTGACGCGGCCACCGGCCGTATTCATCCGGCGGACAGTCGCCGCTGTTGCGACACGCAGGCGCTATCCTGCGTACATGGCCATCCACGCCGACACCCACGACGACCTGCGCCTGTTCCAGACCGGCGAGCATGCCTGCGGCTACTGGCCGGAGCGGCGTGCCCGCGACCTGGTACTGGACCCGCACGATCCGCGTCTGGGCGCGATCTATCCGCAGGCATTGGCGTGGGGATTTCGGCGCTCCGGCGATCTGGTCTACCGGCCGCATTGCGAACGTTGCCGCGCCTGCGTGCCGGTGCGCATTGCCGTGGATGCGTTCCGGCACGATCGCAGTCAGCGCCGTTGCCTGGCGCGCAACCAGGACCTGGTGGTGCGCGTGGTCGCCGCAGAACGCACCGACGAACAACTTGCGTTGTATCGGCAGTACCTCAAGCACCGCCATCCCGGCGGCGGCATGGACGAACATGGCGCCACCGAATTCGACCAGTTCCTGATCGGCGGCTGGTCGCACGGGCGCTTTCTTGAGATACGCGAACCGGCGGTGGCGCACGCGCCGGGGCGATTGCTCGCCGTTGCGGTCACCGATGTCACCGAGCACGCGTTGTCGGCGGTCTATACGTTCTACGCGCCGGATGCCGCCGCGCGCAGTCTGGGCACCTTCGCGATCCTGCAGCAGATCCAATGGGCGCAACGCGAGCGGCGCGCGCATGTGTATCTGGGCTACTGGATCGACGGCCACGCGAAGATGAATTACAAGCGCCACTTCAGCGCGCTGGAAGCTTACGACGGCCGTCAATGGCGCGGGCTCGCCGCCCCTGCACCGGCAGGTTGAACCACCGGACGACGACATCGGCCTGTCGTCTCCCGCATGCGAGAATGTTGCGATGATCAAACCCATCCTGCTGCTTGCGCTGACCATGCTCTGCGCTGCTTGCGCGCATCGCGCGCCCTCCTCCGACACCGCGCCCGGCGCTTCCGCTGCCGCACCCGAACCTGCCCACTTGCGCATCGCGACCTACAACACCTCGCTGTATTCCGACGAGGCCGGCGGCCTGGTGCGCGAACTGCAGGGCGACAGCGCGCATGCGCGCAAGATCGCCGCGGTGCTGCAGCGGGTGCGCCCGGATCTGGTGCTGCTCAACGAGTTCGATTTCGACCCCGAGCATCGCGCCGCCGATCTGTTTCAGCAGCGCTATCTGCAGGTCGCCCAGCCGGGCGGCGGCGAAGCGCTGCGCTATCCGTATCGCTACCTGGCGCCAGTGAATACCGGCGTGCCGAGTGGACTGGATCTGGACAACAACGGCACAGTCGGTGGCGATGGCCGCTCGCGTGGCAACGATGCCTGGGGGTATGGGTTGCACCCTGGCCAGTACGGCATGCTGGTGCTGTCGCGCTATCCGATCGATGCGCAGGCGGTGCGCAGTTTCCAGCTGCTGAAATGGAGCGCGTTGCCGGGTGCGTTGCGCCCGACCGATCCATCCAGCAAGAAATCGTTTTACCGCGATGCGATCTGGGCGCAACTGCGGCTGTCGTCCAAATCGCATTGGGACGTGCCGGTGCGCACGCCGCTGGGCGTGGTGCACGCGCTGGTGTCGCATCCCACACCGCCGGTGTTCGACGGTGCCGAGAAGCGCAACGCCGCCCGCAATCACGACGAACTGCGGCTATGGCGCGAGTATCTGGATAACCCAAAAGACGCCGCATGGCTGTGCGACGACCAGGGCCGCTGCGGTGGTCTGGCGGCAGACGCACGCTTTGTGATCCTCGGCGATCTCAATAACGACCCGGTCGATGGCGCCGGCCGCCATGATGCGATCCGCGCACTGATCACGCATCCGCGCGTGCTGCAATATCCCACCCCGCACAGCGATGGTGGCCCGGAAAAAACCGCCGAATACGCCGCGCTAGGCATTGCGCATAGCGGCGACCCGCAGCAGGTCACCGGCGACTTCGGCCCGCAGGCCGGCACGATGCGTCTGGACTACGTGCTGCCATCGCGCCAGTTCACCCTGATCGGCAGCGGCATCTTCTGGCCCGCGAGCAGCACGCCGGAAGCGGCGATTGCCGATGGCAGCGACCATCATGCGGTGTGGGTGGATGTGGCTGAGAAGCCGTGATTGGGGATTGGGGATTGGGGATTGGGGATTGGGGATTCGGGATTCGGGATTCGAAGCATCTGGCTCTGAGCTGACTCAGGCTTCTCCTGCGGACGATCCGTTCAACAGCAGCAGCTGCGGCAGGAGCACGGGGGTGCTCGTGCCGCAGTATGTTGAAGACGTGCCGGGATGCGGTCGGCGGTTGTCAATGCCGGGCTAGCGCGGTCGGTGACGAGAGCGCCCAGCCAAGTCACAAGGGCATTGCGCCATGGCAGGACGCGGTTCTTTGCCGCCGCTGCTCCCCTGCCCCGACACGCATTGCGCCTCAGGCATCCAGCCGGATCGCCAACGCCTCAGCCGCCACACGTGCCTTCTCACGCGCAGCATCGATGCTGTCGGCACGCGCCAGCGTGACACCGACACGGCGATGGCCATCTACGCGCGGCTTGCCGAACAAACGGAGTGCGGTATCCGGGTCGCGCAGTGCATCGGCAACGTTGTCGAAGGCCGGTACGCCATGACCGTGTGCGAGCAGTGCACACGAGGCCGATGGCCCGCTCTGACGGATCACGCCACCGTTGTCGGCACCGACCGGCAGGCCGAGAATGGCGCGCGCGTGCAGCGCGAATTCGCTTAACTCCTGCGATACCAGCGTGACCAGGCCGGTGTCGTGCGGGCGCGGCGAGACTTCGCTGAACCAGACTTCGTCACCCTTGACGAACAGCTCCACACCGAACAACCCCCAGCCGCCAAGCTCATCGGTGATCGCCTGCGCGATCTGCTGCGAGCGCTGCAGCGCGGCCGGCGACATCGGCTGCGGCTGCCAGCTCTCGCGGTAGTCGCCATCCTTCTGCCAATGCCCGATCGGATCGCAGAACGAAGTACCGCCGGCATGCCGCACGGTCAACAAGGTGATCTCGTAATCGAAGTCGATGAAGCCTTCGACGATGCAGCGGCCGGCACCGGCACGCCCGCCGGTTTGCGCGTAGTCCCACGCCGCATCGATGTCCGCTTCGCTGCGCAAGGTGCTCTGGCCCTTGCCCGAGGACGACATCACCGGCTTGACCACGCACGGCAGGCCGACGGCGGCGATGGCGTCGCGGTACTCGGCAACCGTGTCGACGAAACGATACGGCGAGGTCGGCAGGCCCAGGGTTTCGGCCGCCAGACGACGGATGCCTTCGCGGTCCATGGTCAGGCGTGCGGCGCGCGCGGTGGGAATCACTTTCTGGCCCTGTTCGCGCTCCAACGCGACCAGCGTTTCGGTATGGATGGCCTCGATCTCCGGCACGATCAGATGCGGCTGCTCTTTGGCGATCAGCGCGCGCAGTGCCTGCGGGTCGAGCATGTCCAGCACGTGCGAACGATGCGCCACCTGCATCGCCGGCGCATTGGCGTAACGGTCGGCAGCGATCACTTCAACCCCGAAGCGCTGCAATTCGATCGCCACTTCCTTGCCCAGCTCGCCCGAGCCCAGCAACAGCACGCGGGTGGCGGAAGGCGACAACGGCGTGCCGAGAGTAGTCATGAGCGCGGTCCAGATCGGAAGGGGGCCGCCATTCTAACGGGCCGCTATCACGACCGACGACCGAAGGCCTTGCATCGACCGATATCACTTTGATATCTTTTTATCACTTCCCAAGGACACCTCACTCATGAAAGAGAAGCCAATCAGCTCACTGCCGGGCATCCCCGTCGTTCTCGTCGCGGCTGCGGCATTCGCCGCCGCTGTCTGGATGCTGCTCACCGGCGACGCCAAGCCCGCAGCACTGATCACCACCGGTGTGGTCGGGGCGGCTGGCATCTTCTTCCTGGCCGGCTTGTACACCCTGGAACCGAACCAGGCGGCGGTGTTGAGCCTGTTCGGCAAGTACGTCGGCACGGTCAAGGACCCGGGCCTGCGCTGGAACAGCCCCTTCTACGCAAAGCGCCGGGTCAGCCAGCGCGTACGCAATTTCGAAAGCGGCCGGCTCAAGGTCAACGAACTGGATGGCAGTCCGATCGAGATTGCCGCCGTGATCGTGTGGCAGGTGCTGGACGCCTCCGAAGCGGTCTACAACGTCGACGACTACGAAAGCTTCGTGCATATCCAGTCCGAAGCGGCGCTGCGCGCGATGGCCACCAGCTACCCCTACGACCAGCACGAAGACGATCAGATTTCGCTGCGCAGCCACCCGGCCGAGATCAGCGAACAGCTCAAGCGCCATCTGGACGAACGCCTGACCCAGGCCGGCGTGGACGTGATCGAAGCGCGCATCAGCCACCTCGCCTACGCACCGGAAATCGCCCAGGCCATGCTGCAGCGGCAGCAGGCCAATGCGGTGATCGCCGCACGCACGCGCATCGTCGCCGGTGCGGTGGGCATGGTCGAAATGGCGCTGTCCGAACTGCAGAAAAATGGCGTGGTGCAGCTGGACGAAGAGCGCAAGGCGCACATGGTCAGCAACCTGCTCACGGTGTTGTGTTCTGATCGTGGCACCCAACCGGTGGTCAACGCCGGCTCGCTGTATTGAGGTGATGCGATGAATGTCATGGTGCCGTTGGTGGTCGCGCTCTCCGGTCTACCCGCGCTGGCAATTGCCGCCTCCATTGGCGCGGACGACGACGACCGCGCGCGTGGGCTGGGCCTGCGCTGGGCGCTGATCGGCCTGGTGATCCTGATCGGTGCCGCATGCCTGTACTGGGCCGGCGACAACCGCGCCGGCATCTACGCGGTGGTGATCGGCATGCTCGTCGGCGTGAACGTGTTGATCGTCTCGATGGTGATGCACCTGCGCCGCCACAGCGGCCGCGGGGAGCGCGAGTGAACGAAAAGAAGGCCTATCCGCTGCGCATCAACGCCGACGTCCTGGCCGCCGTGCAGCGCTGGTCAGACGACGAACTGCGCAGCCTCAATGCACAGATCGAATACGTGTTGCGCGATGCGCTGCGCAAGGCCGGCCGGCTGCCGAAGCCGCGCGACGACAAGGAACCGCAAGCATGAGCAAACGCTGGAACTATCTGACCATCGAGCTGAAGCCGTCGTTTATCGGCACGATCAAGAGCGAGGACATCCAGGCCGAACTGGTCAAGCAGGGCAACCTCGGCTGGGAGCTGGTCAACGTCCTCATGCATATGCCGCTTGGCACAGCGGTGCTGGTGTTCAAGAAGGAACTCTGACATCGGCGCGCCAGCGCGCCTCGGCTGGCCCGCAGTGGTCTCTCGTCCGCCCTGTTGATGACGGACTTGCACAGCGGTGGTCGCCGAGCTCTCGCAGCCACGGCTACCCGCCGCTGTACCAGGATTTGCCTTCGCTGGCCGCGCCGGCCACTTCGGCCTACCCTGTGCCGATGCCGATACGTCCCGTGCCGACCCTGCTGCTCAATACCCGCTCTATCGAACTGGTGCCAGCTGCCCTTCTGCAGGCGCGCAGCAATGCCGACGCGCGCGTGCTGGCGCAGGCCGACTGGCTGCTGAGGCGCAAGCGCGATGGGCGCTATCTGGCAGCGCAACTGGCGCAAGGGCTGATGCCGCTGGTGCCGCGGCTGGCACGCGAGCCCGGCCTGGATGAGGCGCTGGATCGGCTGGATGCCGACACGCCTCGCCTGCCGCCACGCGCCACCACGCTCCCGATCGACGGCCTGCAACGCCGTCTGGCGCAGCTGGGTATCGCTCACGACGATTACGTCAGCCAGACCGGCCTGACGCTGATCGCCGAACCGTCCGTGCTGCAGCATGCCGGACGCGACCGCTTCGGTCGGCCGCTCTGGCTCAGCCACGGCGCGGCCCGCGCCTGGCACCGCATGCGCATCGATGCGGCACGCACGGGCATCCTGCTCGATGCGATCTCGGGCTATCGCAGTCACGACTATCAACTGGGCATTTTCGAACGCAAGTTCGCGCGCGGCCTCACGCTTGCCCAGATTCTGGCCGTCAACGCAGCGCCAGGCTTCAGCGAACACCACAGCGGCGATGCACTGGATATCGGCACGCCAGGCGAGCCGCCGGCCGAAGACGCCTTCGAAGCGACGCCGGCATTTGCGTGGTTGCGTACGCATGCCGCGCAGTTCGGTTTTCGCCTGAGTTATCCGCGCGGCAACCCGCATGGCATCGTCTACGAGCCGTGGCACTGGCGTTGGTCGGCGACGTAAGCCGGCCGCACCTCATGCCTCACGCGACGCAGCGCGACACGGCCGCCCAGCTTGTCTGCCGCCCTTGCGCGCGAGCTACTCCTGCGAGCGCGGCGTCGGCACCTTGGTCGCCACGCTGAAGTCGGCGATTTTCCACAGATAGAACGCGGCGTAGCTGCGATACGGACCCCAGCGTTCGCCGCGTGCGGCCAGTTCCTTCGGTGTGGGCATCAGCTCCTGCTTGTCCACGCGTTGGGCACCTTTACGCACGCCAAGGTCGTCGATCGGCAGCAGGTCCGGGCGACCCAGGCGAAACATCAGCATCATTTCCACCGTCCAGCGGCCGATGCCACGCACCGGTATCAGCGCCTGGACAATCGCTTCGTCGTCCATGAACGCGAGCTTGCGTAACGAGGGAATCTCGCCCTCCAGTTCGCGCCGCGCCAGATCACGCAATGCCAGCGCCTTGTTGCCGGACACGCCGCAGGCGCGCAATGCCGCATCGTCGATACGAGCGAGCGTATCTGCATGCAACCGCTGCGCACCGATCGCCACTTCCACCCGCGCCACGATCGTGGAGGCCGCCTTGCCGCTGAGTTGCTGGAACAGGATCGCGCGCGCCAATGCATCCACCGGATCGAACGGCTTGCGCCAACCCGGCTGTGGCGCGATCGGGCCGATGCGCTTCATCCACGCACCCAGCGCGCGGTCGCGCCGGGTCAAGTGCGCGAACGCAGCTTCCACGTCGAATCTGCGGGCATGGCGCGGCATGCTCAGCGCCTCAACGCGCCGACCGCCAGCACCACCCAGCCCAGCATCAGGCTGACCCCGCCAACCGGCGCCAGGCTGGTGGGCCACTGCAGCAGTGCGCCACCGACCAGGGTACCGGCAAACAGCAGTGTGCCGATCAACAGCAGATACAGACCGATCCGACCCAGCGCGCGCGTTTCGGTGGTGCCGAGCACGGCCAGAACGGCGCCATGCCCGAATGCGTACAGCGACGCCAGTTGCAGCCGCGATTGCAGCACTGCATCGGCCACGCCATGCGAGGCATAGGCCGACAACCCCACCGCGATGGCGGCCAGCAACGCGCCGCAGAACGCCAGCAGCGAGGGATGTTTCTTACGACGTTCGAGCAGGGACATGAGGGCAGGCTCCATTGCAGCGCCGCGGCGAAAAAAAACGCGCCGCAAGGTTGCGGCGCGTTTTCGTCTGGATCAACTCATCGTGGTGAAACGATTACTTGATGGCCCAGTAAACATCGTAGACACCTTCCGGCGTAAACGACTTGTCCACGCCTGCCTTCCACGACTCGTACGGACGCTCGGTCACGTCGTTGCCGTTGGTCGCAGACCAGGCACGCAGCGAGCTACGCACTGCATCCAGACCGGCCATGTGGCCTGCGTAGGTTGCATAGGCGGAGCGATGTGCCTTGGTGCGCTCGTACTTCACCGGTGCTTCGGTCGGGATATTGACCTTCAGCTCTTCGCCAGTGGCGGCGACCGGCGTTGCATCGACCGGAGCAGCGGCAGCGGCGTCGTCCTTCTTGGCAGCGTCCTTGGCCGCATCCGGCTTGGGAGCCGCACCGGCACGCTTGCGCACCGGCTGCACGACGTCGAAGGCGTACTTGTCGGAGGCGAAGTCGGTGGTGACGATGCGCACCGGACCCGCAGCCTCAAGGCCGTTGGAATCCATCACACGCTTGATCCACTCCTGGTTGTCCTTGATCGACTTCTTGATCGTCTCGTTGTCACGATCGATGTTGCCTGCGGTGACGACCAACAGGTCCTCGGCCGGCACATCGACGATCTTGAGATCGCTCAACACCGGCTTGCCATCCAGCTCGGCGCGGTAGTCGAAATTGGGAACGGTGGCCAGTGCGGTCGCCAGGCGCGACAGACCCAGTTTCAGGTCGTCGCCCACGTGGCGGCTGACATACAAGCCGGCATACCGACCGAACAGGTTCCAGCCGTACTTGACGCTGTAGTCCTGGGTGATCTTGACGTTCTTGTTGTTCTTGCCGGTCGGCACCAGGGTGAAATTGGTGACCTTGTCATAGCCCTTGGTGGGATCGTCGATCGAAATCTCAACACGCTCGTTCTTGACGCTGTTGGTGATCTCCCAGCTGCCCTTGCCGATGTAACCTTCGGTGGAGCTGTACTCGATACGTGCACCCTTGCCCTCTTCAGGGCCGGCCAGCTTCAGCTGGAGCTTGGGGTCACGCAGCACGAGCGGGTTCCAATCCTTGAAACGACGGAAGCTGTTCACGGTGTCGTAAACAATCGTCATTCTGCGGTTGGTCTCAACACTCTCGGACATCTGCCGCTCCGAGGGCAACACCAGGCCCACTACGACAAACAGGCCAGCCACGATCCCCAAGGCGATCAGGAACTCGATAATACGGGTCATTCAGGAGGTCTCCGGGGCCGATCCCACGGCCGGGTTGAGTGAAGCGAAGCCGCCATCCTAGCAGGCTTCGAGAAAGATGTTCAGTTGTGCGACGGGTAGCGCGGTCTTGCGGTGTCATCCAGCGCAAGACACGCCGTTGCACAGCGACGCAATCCTAATCCAGGCAGGGGTTTGGACGGATTGCGCGCCGCTATCATGCACATCGCGCGATGCCTGTGTGTGATGCAGCGATGGCATGGCGCATTCGCCCTGCTCCTCAGCCTGTTGCCATGCAGATGCGCAGCAACGCGCCACAGCGAATCGCACCGCAGAATCAGGCACGCCCGCAGGGTGAACGCGCCGCCGCGCGCCGGGCCCCTCAGCGCCGACGGGGATTGGGCGCCGCGGGGCGATGCCGTCAGACCAACTGCAGCTCGAAGGCCTTCAATACCGCGCGGGTGCGATCGCGCACGCCGAGCTTGGACAGAATATTGGACACGTGATTCTTGATGGTGCCCTCGGCCACGCCCAGCGAATTGGCGATCTCCTTGTTGGAGAAGCCGCTGGCCATCAGCCGCAGGATCTCGGTCTCGCGGTCGGTCAGCGGGTCGGGCCGGTCCAGGCTGACGAACTCGTTGCGCATGTGTTCCAGGCCCGACAGCAGGCGCTGGGTCACCGCCGGCTGCACCAGCGAGCCGCCGCCGGCCACGGTGCGGATCGCGCCGACCAGTTGTTCCAGCGAGACATCCTTGAGCAGATAGCCCTTGGCGCCGGCCTTGAGCCCGGCCAGTACCAGTTGGTCGTCGTCGAAGGTGGTCAGGATGATCGTCGGCGGCAGCGTGCCGTTGCGCGAGAGCATCTGCAGCGCCTCCAGCCCGGACATCACCGGCATGCGCATGTCCATCAGCACCACATCGGGCTGAATCTGCGGAATCTGCTCGACCGCCTGCTTGCCATCGGAGGCCTCGGCGACCACTTCGATGCCGTTGTCCAGCGCCAGCAGCGAGCGGATGCCCTGGCGTACCAGGGTTTGGTCGTCGACCAGGCACACACGGATCATCTAGAACACTCCTTGAGTCACGGCCGCAGGCATCAGTGCCGGCGCGCCTGGAACGGAGATGCGCAGGCCGAAGCCGTCACCCCGCCGGGTTTGAATCTCGAGCTGACCACCATACTGGTTCAGGCGTTCGCGCATGCCGCGCAATCCGTTGCCGGGCGCCACGGTGTCGGCGCCATGGCCGTCGTCGCGCGCATCGATCAGCACGCTGTCGGCATCGCGGCGCACCTGGATCCACAGGTTGCGCGCACCGGCATGGCGCACCGCATTGGTGATGATTTCCTGGGTACAGCGCAGCAGCACGTGGGCGCGCTCGGGGTCGTCCAGGGTCAGCGGCTGGGCGATGTCCAGATGGATGTCCAGCGAAGGCACCTGGGTCACCAGCGGGCGCAAGGCCGCTTCCAGATCGATGGCGCCGCTGTCGCGCAGGTGGCTGACCGCCTCGCGCACGTCGGTGAGCAGCAGCTTGGCCAGCGTATGCGCCTGGCGCACATGTTCCTGGGCCTGGCCCTCGGTGATGTGGCCGGCCACCTCTAGGTTCAGGCTCAGCGCGGTGAGGTGGTGGCCGAGCAGATCGTGCAGCTCGCGCGAGATGCGGGTGCGCTCGTTGATGCGGGCGCTTTCGGCCAGCAGCGCGCGGGTGGCGCGCAGTTCGGCATTGAGCCTGCGCTGTTCTTCACGGGCATCGGTCTGCTGGCGCGCGACCAGGCTGGTCACGAAGATGAACATCGAAAAGCCGCCGTACAACAACGACTGCATCAACGCGGCGAACAGGGTGAAGTCCGGGCGCAGGTAGTAGAACACCGGCAGCACCGCCAGCTGGCTGAGCACCAGCCAGGCCACCCCGATGCGCAGCGGCAGCAACCAGGGGATCACCCCGGCCGCCACCATCATCAGGATGCTGCCCAGCCCGGTTCCGCTCAGATAGCTGACCGCCAGCGCGAAGATGGTGAGCAGCAGCAGAATCAGCCGGTCGTACCAGTGCGCGTGGCCGCCGCTGTTCAAACCGCGGGTCAACCAGAAGTAGCTGGCGCCGAAGCCGACGAAGAACCCAGACATCAGCAGGGCTTCGGCCACGCTGCGGTGGTCGCCCTCTTCGGCAACCGGCCAGTAGGTGTACACCAACGGCATGGCGATCATCGCCCAGGTGAACAGGCCGGCGAAGCGCAGGACGCGCGTATGACTGAGGTATCCCAACATGTACGCATCTTAGGCGTAACGCGCGGCCCTGCCCTCTTGCCGGAAGTCATGCATCGGCACGTTGGCGACAAGTCGCACTCCGACATCGGCGCGCCGCTGCCGCCTCCTCGTCCGCCTGCCCAGCGGAGCGCGCATGCCGGGTCGCCGCTTCAGGCCACGCATGTAATAATCCGACGCAGATCCGATTTCGGGTCGAGAGCGTTACCCCACGGAGTCCCAATGTCGATCGTTATCCGCGACGTGCGCGAGCACGAGCTCGATTCCGTCCTGGCCCTGAACAACAATGCCGGACTGGCAATCCTGCCGCTGGATCCAAACAAGCTGCAGCGCTTCTACGAGCAGGCCGAATATTTTCGCGTCGCCGAGCGCGACGGCAACCTGGCCGGCTTTCTGGTCGGGTTCGGTAGCGGCAGTGCGCATGACAGCAGCAATTTCGCCTGGTTCCGGGACCGTCATCCGGAATTTTTCTACATCGACCGCATCGTGGTCGCCAGCCGCCGTCGCGGTGGTGGCGTCGGGCGTGCGTTCTATGCCGATGTGCAGAGCTACACCGAGTTGCGCTACCCGCAACTGGCCTGCGAGGTGTTCCTGGACCATGGCGCCGATGCGGCGTTGCTGTTCCATGGCAGCTTCGGCTTCCGCGAGGTCGGCCAGAACACCATGGCCGATGTGGAAGTGCGCGCCAGCATGCTGATGAAAGACATGTGCAGCTATCCCTGGGTCAAGGAGACCTATGGCGGCAAGTTGCCCGAGCAGTTGCCGTGGGTCGGCCGGCCGCGTCATGCCGCTGCCACCGACAACGTATCGACGGGGAGCTGAGGCGTGGCGAGCGTGAATGTGGATTTTGAACAAGCCGGCGAACTGAAGATCGGCCAGGTGGGCATCGCCAATCTGCGCGTGCGCACGCTGGATGTGCCGCGCCTGCTGCGCGAGATGCAGGAACGAGTGACCCGCGCGCCCAAGTTGTTCGGGCGTGCGGCGGTGATCCTGGATTTCGGTGGGCTGTCGCAATTGCCCGACGTGACCACCGCCAAGGCGCTGCTGGATGGTCTGCGTGCGGCCGGCGTGCTGCCGGTTGCATTGGCCTACGGCACCAGCGAGATCGATCTGCTGTCGCAACAGCTCGGCGTGCCGCTGCTGGCCAAGTTCCGTGCGCAATACGAACCCACTGCGGTGAGCCCACCGCCTCCGCCGCCGCCACCTGCACGCGCCGAACCCGCCGCGCCTGTCGTGCGCCCGGCACCTGGCCGCATGCAACGCAACGCGGTGCGTTCGGGCCAGCAGCTGTATGCGGAGAACTGCGACCTGACCGTACTCAGTACGGTGGGTGCCGGCGCCGAGGTGATCGCCGACGGCAGCATCCATATCTACGGTACCCTGCGTGGCCGCGCGTTGGCCGGTGCGCAAGGCAATCCCGACGCGCGCATCTTCTGCCGCGATTTCCACGCCGAACTGGTCGCCATCGCTGGCCACTACAAGGTGCTGGACGATGTCCCCATGGAACTGCGTGGCAAGGCCGTCCAGGTCTGGCTGGAGCAGGATCAGATCAAGATCGCTGCGCTGGACTGACGCAGCCCAACCACTGAAATATTTCGGAGAAATCCTTTGGCTGAAATCATCGTAGTCACCTCCGGCAAGGGCGGCGTCGGCAAGACCACCACCAGCGCGAGCCTGGCCTGCGGGCTGGCAAAGCGCGGCAAGAAGGTCGCCGTCATCGACTTCGACGTCGGTCTGCGCAACCTGGACCTGATCATGGGCTGCGAGCGGCGCGTGGTGTACGACTTCGTCAACGTCGTGCATGGCGAGGCCACGCTCAAGCAGTCGCTGATCAAGGACAAGCGCTTCGACAACCTGTACGTGCTGGCTGCCTCGCAGACCCGCGACAAGGATGCGCTGACCCAGGAAGGCGTGGAGAAGGTGCTCAAGGATCTGGTTGCCGACGGCTTCGAGTACATCGTCTGCGATTCGCCGGCCGGCATCGAAAAAGGCGCGTTCCTGGCGATGTATTTTGCCGACCGCGCGGTGGTGGTGGTCAACCCGGAAGTGTCTTCGGTGCGCGACTCCGACCGCATCATCGGCCTGCTCGATTCCAAGACCCGCAAGGCCGAGGAAGGCAAGACCGTTCCTGCGTTCCTGCTGCTGACCCGCTACAGCCCGGGCCGCGTGGAAGGAGGCGAAATGCTCAGCATCACCGACGTGGAGGAAGTGCTCGGCCTCAAGGCCATCGGCATCATTCCCGAATCCGGTGATGTGCTCAACGCTTCCAACAAGGGCGAGCCGGTGATCCTGGATGCCGAGTCGCCGGCCGGCATGGCGTACGACGACGCGGTCGCCCGCATCATGGGCGAAGACCGCCCGATGCGATTCACATCCGTGGAGAAGAAAGGCTTCTTCAGCAAGCTGTTCGGAGGGTAAGCATGGGCCTGCTCGATTTTCTCAAGAGCAAGAAGAACACCGCCGAGACGGCCAAAAACCGCCTGCAGATCATCATTGCGCAGGAGCGCAACCATCGCGGAGGTCCGGACTACCTGCCGCTGCTGCAGCGCGAATTGCTGGAAGTGATCAAGAAGTACGTCAACATCGACGCCGATGCGGTGCGGGTTGATCTGGTCAAGGACGGCGAACACGACGTGCTGGATATTTCGGTCGCGTTGCCGGAAGACGGCGACAAGTAAGAGTGGCCGGCGGAACGACTGCGATCACCGCCAGGCTGCTCGCAACGTTGTGTTAGCCACTCCACATCCTCTGGACGGCACCGTGTTTGCACGGTGCCGTTTTAACGTGTGACCCGACCGCGAGCTCTCCCGCGTGACCATCGATTCTTCTTTCGCATTCGACTCCGAATCCGAATCTGCCACTGTAATGTGCGTGGCCGATATCGGCCTGGACGCACCCGCCGCGCTGCTCGCACGTTATGGCCTGCGCCTGCATCGCGTGGATGCGGGCGCGCCGATCCCGGGCAGTTTCTGGGGCGAGCCGGAGGCCGGCATCATCGGTTGCGATGTCTACGTGCGCGACGACACGCCGGTGCATTCGCTGCTGCATGAGGCCGGGCATCTGATCGTGTTGCCGGCAGACAAGCGTGCCGCCGTGCATACCGATGCCACCGACTCGGTGGACGAAGAAGACGCGACCTGTTATCTGCAGATCCTGCTGGCCGATCAGTTGCCCGGCGTGGGCAGCGCGCGCCTGATGACCGACATGGATACCTGGGGCTATACGTACCGGCTGGGATCCACGCGCGCATGGTTCGAGCAGGATGCGGAAAACGCGCGTCGCTGGTTGAGCGAGCGCGGGTTGTTGCCGGCTTAAGTGCTGCGCGGTCTTGATAAAACTGCGGATTCGCGATTCACGCTACTGACGTAGTCGGCGATGCAGCGTGGTTCGTCCTGCAGTTTTTTTTCTCGATCGAGCGGCACTCAGCAGCACGCGCACGGCCGCCGATGCGATGAGCGCTACGCGTACAACACGCATTGCGACTATTTATCCCGGCAGCCCGGTCGCAATCGTCGAGCCGGACAGATCCAGCGTCGCCACCGTGCCCTGCCCTGCGCTGGAATCCAGATGCAGATGCCAGCCCAGGTGCTCGCATAGGCGCCCGATCAACTCCAGCCCGATGCCGTTGCCCTGCCGCGCGTTGCCGCGTGCCAGCCGCGCATAGATGGCACTGATTTCTTCCGGCGTCATGCCATGGCCCGGGTCGGCGATGCGCACCACGCCCGGTGGAGAGAGCGAAACGCGGATGATGCCGCGATCGCTGTTCTCGATCGCGTTGCGCAGCAGGTTGCCGATGGCGGTCTGCACGATGGCCACCGGCGCGGTCAGGCTGCACGGCGGCAATGGGTCGATGAGCACCTGCAGATCCTTGTCGGCGCACAGATGCGCGTGGTCGGCGACGATCTCCGGCAATAGCTGATCCAGGCGCAGCGTGTCGCTGCCGCAGCTCAGCCGTCCGGGGTCCTTGGCCAGCACCAGCAACAAGGTGATGAGCTGTTCCACCGCACCGCTGGTGTGCGCGATGCGCTCGAGCTGATGACGCACCGCAGGCGGTGTACCGGGCTGTTCCAGCGCCAGTTCGGCGGCATTGCCGATCACCGCGATCGGGGTGCGCAACTCATGGCTGGTGCTGTCGATGAAGGAGCGTTCGCGTTCGACGAACTGGCCGTTGCGTTCGAGATAATCGTTGAGCGCATCGGCGATGACGTACAGCTCGGCACTGCCCTGCGGGCCCACGGCGATACGTTGTGCGCGTCGCTCCGGGCGCAGCGCGCCGATATCGCGCGCCAGCTCGACCAACGGCCGCACCAGCCGCGCCATCGCATAGGTGCCCATCACCAAGGTGACGCTGATCAGCGCGATGCCCGCGGCGAGCATCCAGCGGGTGAGAAATTTTTCCAGCGCTTCGAAATCGGTGATGTCCAGCACCAGCGCCAGGCGACCGGCCTGCGCGGTGTCGCGCACCATCACCGCACTCTGGCGGCCGGTGATTTCCAGCTCGTCGTGCAAGCCGGGATGCAGCGTACGCAGCACCGGCGGCAACGCCGCACTGTCATTGATGCGGTACAACCGCAAGGTGTCCGAATCCTGCCAGCGGTAACCCGGATCCTGCGCGCTGCGGTCCAGAATGCTGTCCAGTTCGGAGTTGAGCAGCGAGCGCCACACGCCGTGTTCGGCGCGCTCGTGCAGATACTGCGCGGTGCCGAACACCGCCAGCGTCATCAACAACGTGTAGCCGAACAACCACACCAGAACGCGGCGGCCCAACGGTCGCTGCTTAGCCATCGATGGATTCGCCTGTGGCAAGCGCGCTGGTGCCATCCAGCACGGCCAGCCGGTAGCCGAGCCGCGGCAAGGTGTGGATCAACTTCTGCGCAAACGGGCCGTCCACGCTGCGGCGCAATTCGTAGATATGCGAGCGCAGCATGTCGCCATCGGGCGGGTCGTCGGCCCACAACGATTGCTCCAGCCGCTGCCGGGTAACGGCGGCGGGACTAGCCTGCATCAGCACTTCCAGCAACTTGCGGCAGGCCGGATACAGATGCAGCACCTGGCCGGCGCGGGTGGCTTCCAGCGTGGACAGGTCCAGGCGCAGGTCGGCCACCTGCAGCAGCTTGCCGCGACGGCGGCCGTGTGCGCGCGCCAGCAAGGCTTCGATGCGCACTTCCAGTTCGGGCAGCGCGAAGGGCTTGGTCAGGTAGTCGTCGGCTCCGGCGCGGAACCCGGCGATCTTGTCGGGCAGTTCGTCGCGCGCGGTGAGCATGATCACCGGCAACTCGGACTGGTGCTGCTCGCGCAGGCGGCGCAGCACTTCCGGGCCGTCCATGCGCGGCATCATCCAGTCCAGCACCAGCACGTCGTAATGCTGGGTGGTGGCCAGGTGCAGGCCGGTGATGCCGTCCGGCGCGGCGTCCAGGGTGTGCCCCCGCGCTTCGAAATACTCGAACAGATTGGCAACCATGTTGCGGTTGTCTTCGATGACCAGTAGCCGCATGAGCAGGTTTCCAGGGCGGCCCGGCAGGGACGATTTGCGCATCCTAACCGAGCCTGGCCAAACGCAGCCGTTACCGGTGCTTCCGACAGAATTCCGACCTGCTTGCCGGATAGTGTTCCGCCACTTTCATCAGAGCGTGTACGTGTCGCCTGCCATCTCTGCCGCTGTGTCCCGTCCACGCATGCTGCTGGTTGCGCTGGCGCTGATCGTTGTCAGCCTGCTGGCCGGCCTTGGCTTACGTCAGCCCAATCCGCCGGACGAGCCCCGCTTTGTGCTGGCCGCGCGCGGCATGGTCGAGACCGGTCAGTGGCTGCTGCCGCATCGCGGTAGCGAGCTGTATGCCGAAAAGCCACCGGTGTTCATGTGGTTGCAGGCCGCCAGTTATCAGCTGGTGCCGCACTGGCCCGTCGCGTTCCTGCTGCCTTCGCTGCTGGCGGCACTGGCCACGCTGTGGCTGACCTGGGACCTGACGCGGCGGTTATGGAATCGGCGCGTGGCGCGCCATGCGGTGCTGGCCTTGTTTGCGGTGCTGCAGTTCGGCCTGATGGCCAAGCGTGCGCAGATCGACATGGTGCTGGTGGCGCTGACCACGCTGTCGTTGTGGGGGATGCTGCGGCATCTGCTGCGCGGGCCGGACTGGCGCGCATGGACGCTGGGAGTGTTCGCGGCCGGCGTGGGAACGGTGACCAAGGGCGTGGGCTTTTTGCCACTGCTGCTGTTGCTGCCGTGGATGGCGCTGCCGCGCAGGCACTGGAGTGTGCTGCCGGCGCGTACGCAGGCAGGGCGCAGCTGGTTGTTGGTGCTGCCGGCGTTTCTGGCCGGCACTGCGGTGTGGCTGGGGCCGCTTTGCATCGCGCTACTGCAAAGCAACGACCCGGTGCTGCATGCGTACGCGCATGAGTTGTTGTTCAAGCAGACCGGCACCCGTTACGCACACGCGTGGCATCACGTGAAGCCGGCCTGGTACTACCTGCAGGTGATCGCCACACTGTGGTTGCCCGACTGCCTGTTGTTGCCCTGGTTGCTGCCGGCCTGGTGGCGACGACTACGGCGCGGCGATCCGCGCTATGTGCTGCTGCTTGCCTGGAGCGTGTTGGTGCTGGTGTTCTTCAGCGCCAGCCCGGGCAAGCGTGAGGTGTATATCTTTCCGATGCTGCCGGCGTTGTGTATTGCCGCCGCACCGCTATTGGCCGGGCTGCTGCGCAAACGCGGTATCCGCGTGTTGCTGACCGGCTATGTGCTGCTGCTTGCGGTGGCCGCACTGGCATTGGGTGTCGGGATCGCACTGCATCTGCATTGGGCGGAAAACACCGCACTCAAGCGCGGAATGGATCTGGCCTCGATGCAGCCGGTGGGTGTCTGGTTGATCGCCCTGGGCGTGGTCGGCCTGGCAGCGATCGCATGGTCGCGCGGCAAACGCGCCGGCACTGCGGTGGTGGTGGTGACCGCAGCGCTGTGGATCGTATACGGCCTGGGTTTGATGCCGGCATTGGATCCCTATAGCTCGGCCGCGCGATTGATGCAGCGTGTCGGTCAACGCATCGGCCCGGATGCCGAACTCGGCATGCTGGCCTGGCGCGAGCAGAACATGCTGCAGGCGGATCGGGCAGTGACCGACTTCGGCTTCAAGACGTCTTGGCAGCAGCAATGGGACAAGGCCGGTCCGTGGCTTGCACACGCGCCGGAGAAACGTTGGTTATTCGTGCTCAAGCAGGCTGTACCAGCGTGTATCGCTCCGGCGCAACGCATCGATATCGGCGAATCCAATCGCAATCAATGGCAACTGGTGCCTGGCACCGCGTGGCATGCCGGTTGCAACGCCACTGCGTCCGACACCGAACAAACCGGTAGCGATGGCGATACAGACTGAATGCTCGGTGTCGATTAACGGCTGGGCAACTCCGGTCCGACCGCTCTCCGACATCCGGGTTTCGAAGATGCCGGGCAATGACACAGACCGACATGCCGATGAGCACGCTTCCCGTCCTTGCGCCAGTTCTGGTGCGCATCGCCCCTGATGTGCGGGCGCGTTTTTTTGTTCGCCATCTATGGATGCCGCTGACGGGTGTGCTGTTGCTCAGCGCACTGCTGATGGGCGCCGGTGGCGACCAGTGGATAGCCGATGTGCTGTATCGCCTGGAAGGCGGGCAATGGCTGCTCAAGGAGCATTGGTTTACCAGCGGCGTTGTGCATCGCGCCGGCAAATGGTTGAGCACAACTGCCGGAGTTTGCGTGTTACTGCTGGCTGTGGCCGCTTGGTTTACTCCACGCAGGCGTGCATTGCGCTGGCCACTGACGTATCTCGCTGCATCGATCGCACTGTCGACCTCGCTGGTGTCGCTACTTAAATCATGGACAGCGATGGATTGCCCCTGGGACCTGAGCCGTTATGGCGGTACGCAGGCAATGATCGGTTTATTTGAGTCGCGCCATGGCATTGCTGCGTCCGGGTGTTTTCCCGCCGGCCATGCAAGCGCCGGTTATGCGTGGGTGGCGCTGTATTTCTGTGCGCTGTCTCTACGACCTGCATGGCGCTTTACAGGTTTGTTCGCAGGTCTAGCAGCAGGTCTCATTTTCGGGATTGCACAACAACTGCGCGGCGCGCATTTTCTCTCGCACGACCTATGGTCGTTGGCGGTGTGTTGGGTCAGCGCACTGGTACTTTACTGCGTGATGCTGGCTCGGCCGCATCACAAGCGTGGTTTGATGTTGCAATCGGGGGATGCAGCATGAGTACCTGGCTACCGGAGCCGCAAGGGCAAGCGCGCCCGCGTGCGCTGACCTGGAGTACCCGGCCGACCGTATCGACCGAGACACTGGTCCTGCTGTCGAGCCTGTTTTTCGCCCTGGTGTGCAACCAGTTGTTCTGGCGCACGGCGATGGCGACGCATCCAGGCAGCATTGGTTTTGCCATCTCGTTGATGGCGCTGCTGCTGGCCGTCCATGCCTTGCTGTTGGGCTTGCTGGTCTGGCGCTGGAATGCGAAACCGCTACTGACGGTGCTGCTGTTCACCACCGCGTTGGCTGCGCATTACATGGACAGCTACAACGTCTATCTGGATGCGGACATGCTGCGCAACGTGCTGCATACCGACCACAAGGAATCGCGCGAACTGCTCACCCCTGGCTTGATCCTGCCGCTGGTGTGCTACTTCCTGATCCCAACAACGCTGTTATGGCGCACCCGTTTGCGCGCACGCAGCATCGGCAAGTCGCTGGCGATTCGCGCCGGCTTTCTGCTGCTAGTGGCAGTGGTGGGCGCGGCAGGCACCATGCTGTCGTTCCAGGATATTTCCGCGTTGATGCGCAATCACCGCGAGGTGCGTTACCTGGCCACGCCGATCAATTACATCGTGGCGTTGCGACAGAACCTCAAATCCGATTCGCCGATCAAGCACGCGCCCAAGCAACCGATCGAACACGATGCAATGGCCACGCCACGTGCTGCCGGAAGCCGCCCACGTTTGTTGCTGGTGGTCCTGGGCGAAACCGCACGTGCGCAGAACTGGGGCCTTAATGGTTACGCACGCCAGACCACGCCGGAGCTGGCGCAGGCCGGGGTGATCAACTTCCCGGACATGCATTCGTGCGGCACCAGCACCGAAGTGTCGGTGCCCTGCATGTTCTCGCCGTTTGGCCGGCGCGATTACAACGAAGACATGATCCGTGGCCATCAGTCGCTGCTGCATGTACTCGATCACGCCGGCATTTCCACGCTGTGGCGCGACAACCAGTCGGGCTGCAAGGGCGTGTGCGATGGCCTGGAGCTTCAGAAGCTGGACGATGCCACCACACCGGGATTATGTGCCGACGGCCGCTGCATGGACGAGATTCTCCTCAGCGACCTGGCCGCACAGGTGCGCGCCAAGCCCGGCGATCGCGTCGTGGTGCTGCATCAACTGGGCAGCCATGGACCGAGTTACTTCGAACGCTACCCGGCGCATTTCGAACGCTTCAAACCGGTGTGTAAAACCGCCGATCTGGGCAGCTGCAGCCGACAGGACATCGTCAATGCCTACGACAATTCCATCGGCTATACCGACCATTTTCTCAATCAGGCCATCCATACGCTGCGCGGTTTGCAGGACTACGACACCGCGATGATCTACGTCTCCGATCACGGCGAATCACTCGGCGAAAAAGGCCTGTATCTGCATGGCGTGCCGTATGCGATTGCGCCCAAGGAGCAGACCCACGTGCCGATGGTGATGTGGTTCTCGCCGGAATTCGCGCGCGATCGCGGCCTGGATGAAACCTGCCTGCGTCACCGCGCCGGTCAGTACACCGATCACGATGCCTTGTTCCCCTCGATCCTGGGTCTGATGCAGGTCAAGACCAGTGTCTACGCACGCGAGCGCGATCTGTTTGCACAATGCGCAGGATGAACGCAGTTTGGATATTTCCCGGAACCGGTGAGAAGATCACGCCTGCCGCGTTGGTTCGCGTACGGATGGACGAGTCCAGAGCCCAAAGCAATTAGTCGAGGGCGCGGTGCCCTCGCCGCTCGCGGGACACGCCGCAAGTACGTCCATGTAGGCTCGGTGGCGGCATCCATGCCGCCACACGGTCCCGCAATCGGCGAGGACACCGCACCAGACAGTTTGTAGGTGGCTTTGTTGAAAACATGCACACCGACCAGCTCAACTGGTCCTTGCCCGCCCACCGTCGCGGGACCTTACGCGGCATGGATGCCGCGTAAGAGCCTACACGGACGTACTTGCGGCGTGTCCCGCGATGGTGGGCGGGCAAGGGCCCTGCAGCAAACCAGCAGATCTTCGCTCCACAAGTGACCTATCCAAATTGTCCAAGCACTCCGAGACAACCACTATCTCACTGTCTTATTAGTAGCTGATAAGTAGCTGACAAAACGTCGCGAGCAATGAGCAGGTACGTGTGGACGACGCGCTCAGAGTCGCAAGGCCGGCGTGATACATCCCGCACCGAGCACGGGCCGCGCCCGCCTGGCAGTGAGCCAGTAGTTTTGTTGGCTGCTCCACTAGCCACACATGGATTGGTAGCTATCTGCGTCGCATGCGTGGCGACACCGCTTGCCCTGAGTCGCGGCGCGCTCTAGCCTTCGTCGGACTTCACCGCAAGGACCATCCGTGAATCCTCGTTTGCTTCTGCTGGCATTGACTGTCGCTGCCGGCACCCTGTCGTTGTCGGCCTGCCGCCAGGATGCGGCCCCGCCGGCCAAACCCGCAGCCACCAAGGCCGCGCCTGCCGAAAGCGCCGACCAGTTCGTTGCGCGCATCAGCGCCGAATACAAAGCCGCGTATCCGGAACTCACCGCAGCGCAGTGGCTGTCGTCGACCTACATCAATGGCGACTCGCAGTTGCTGGCGGCCAAGGCCAACGAACGCCAGCTGGCGCAGCTGGATCGCTGGATCGAACAAGCCAAGCAATACGCCGGCCTGCCGATGTCGGCCGACAGCGCGCGCGCGTTGCAATTACTGACATTGATGAGCGCCCTGCCCGCCCCACACGACCCGACCAAGCTGGCCGAACTGACCCAGATCGCCGCCAAGATGGAAGGCGATTACGGCGCGGCGCGTTACTGCATCGGCGAGGGCGAACAGCGCCGCTGCCGCCAGTTGGGTGAGCTGGAACAGGTGCTGGCGCGCAGCCGCGACTACAACGAACAACTCGACGCCTGGCAAGGTTGGCACGCCACCGCGCAACCCATGCGCAAGGATTACCAGCGCTTTGCCGAGCTCGCTAATGAAGGCGCACGCGGGCTCGGTTTTGCCGATGTCGGTGTGCTGTGGCGCAGCGGTTACGACATGCCACCTGCGCAGCTGGCGAGCGAAACCGACCGCCTGTGGGAGCAGGTCAAACCGCTGTACGCGCAACTGCAATGCTACGCACGCGGCAAGCTCGATACGCAGTATGGCAAGGACAAGGGCGAGGTCGCCGGCGGCATGTTGCCCGCGCATCTGATGGGCAACATGTGGCAGCAGGACTGGAGCAACCTGTGGGATCTGCTGCAACCGTATCCGGGCGCCGGCGATCTGGACATCACCGCTGCGCTGGAAAAACAATACCAGGGCAATCTGAGCGCGGTGCTGGCACGCAATGTGGCCAATACCGGAGAAGGCGGTAGCGGTGCACGCTTCCAGGCCGAACGCGAAGCGCAACTGCGCACCGCAAAGCAGATGACCGAGCGTGCGCAGGAGTTCTACACCTCGCTCGGCATGCCCAAGCTTCCCGACACCTACTGGCAACGCTCGCAGTTCATCAAACCGCTGGATCGCGACGTGGTCTGTCACGCCAGCGCGTGGGACATGAACATGGGCGGCGAGGCGAACCGGAACATCGGCGCGGACGTGCGTACCAAGATGTGCATCAACCCGACCGAAGAAGACTTCACCACCATCTATCACGAGCTCGGCCACATCTATTACGACCTGGCCTATAACCCGCTACCGCCGCTGTTCCAGAATGGCGCCAACGATGGTTTTCACGAAGCGATCGGCGACACCATCGTGCTGGCGATGACGCCCAAGTATCTGCAATCGATCGGCATGGTGGGCGAACAGCAAACCGGCCGCGAGGCACTGATCAATTCGCAGATGCGCATGGCGCTGAGCAAGGTCGCCTTCCTGCCGTTCGGCTTGATGATCGACCGCTGGCGCTGGGGCGTGTTCGATGGCTCGATCACGCCCGAGCATTACAACCAGGCCTGGTGGGAACTCAAGGCCAAGTACCAGGGCGTCGCGCCGGCAAGCGCGCGCGGCGAAGAGTTCTTCGATGCCGGCGCCAAGTACCATGTGCCAGGCAATACGCCGTACACCCGTTATTTTCTCGCGCACATCCTGCAGTTCCAGTTCTACAAGGGCCTGTGCGAAGCCGCCGGCCATCAAGGCCCGCTGTACGAATGCAGCTTTTACGGCAACAAGGACGCCGGGCAGAAATTCTGGTCGATGCTGCAGCGTGGCTCCAGCCAACCGTGGCAGACCACGCTGAAGGAACTCACTGGCAACGACCGCCTGGATGCCGGCCCGATGCTGGAGTATTTCGCACCGATGAACGCGTGGTTGAAGCAGCAGAATCAGGGGCAGCTGTGTGGCTGGCAGGCGACTGCGCCTGCTGCACCCGCCAACGCGCCTGCGCCTGCTGCAACGCGCTGACGCCCCATCTACCCAGCGCCCTGCGGTAGCCAGACACTGGCCGCCGCATAACATTCATTTGATAAACGTACAAAACGCCGGCGATATACTGCGCGCCCGCTGCACAGGCGCAGCATGCAGGATGCATCCAATGAACAACGCCTCCACCGGCCCGGACCAGCAGAACCTGGACCCCAACAAGCAGTTCATCGACGACGCGAACGATCGCGCGTTCGACCCGATCTACAGCAGCAAGAACAGCGAATACTCGGCAGAACTGGGCAGCAGCACAGTTGCGTTGAACTCGACAGAGCAGTCGGTCAAGTATTCGCAGACCAGCGAGCAGAGCAACGGCAGTAAAACCCAGCCGTTGGGCGAGAACAGCCTGCGCACCAGCGCCTCGCTAGGCCTGGGCAAACTCAGCGATGCCGAGGCCAAGACCACCACCTTCAACCTCGAGGCCGACGCGCACACCGGCCAGCAGCAAAGCCTGCAGACCAAGCTCGGCGACGGCAAGTTGAACATCGAAGCCAGCGTCATTGCCGGGCAGCGCATGCGCTATTCACTGACGCTGCCCGGCGTCGACCAGCCTGCAGAGGCTGCCACCCGCATCAATCCGCTGCAGCCGGAGAGCCTGCCGATCGGCGCGCGTGCGGTGATGGACACGCAGACCTACACCCAGCGCGACGCCTCGGCGAGTCTGCAACACCTCAGCATGCAGAGCGAGATCACCGAAGCCAGCGGCCGCAGCTACCTGATCGAGCGCGTGGACGAGCGCCACGTGCGTGTGGTGACCGGGCCCAACGCAGCCATCGAGGCAGTGAACGCGGTTGGCGTCAAGGTGGGACCGGCACAGGCCCTGCTTGGGCGTGCCGACGCGCTGGGCCAGTCGCAGGTGCACAGCGCGCAGTTCGACCTGGCCGATCCACGCGCGATGGCCGCCATGGGCGACTTCGTGCGCGAGGGCAAGATTGCACCGGGCGTGCCCGGTGTCGATGAACAACAGACGGTGGAGCGGATCAGTTTCAGCTCGCAGCAGCGTCTGCAGCTGGAATTGGGCCCGCTCAGTGCCGATCTGGCCGGCAACCGCAACGAAGGCAGCCAGGTGCGCATCAGCACACCGGGCCAGGACGGCTACACCGTCGTGCAGCAGCTGCAATACGGTGGCAACGTGCCGCTGACGATCGTGCGCCAGTACGACGGCAACGAGACCGAACGCGTGCACGAGCGCAGCTACCGCTTCGAGATCGATGGCGATGTCGCCGCGCCCGGGCTGATGCAGCGCCTGGCCGGCCGCAACGAGGCCAGCGAGGAAAAGGCGATCGCGCAAAATCTCAACAGCGCGCTGAGCGGCGAGATGGTGGGCACCGGTGCGATCAAGCCGGGGCAGAAGACCGCGCTGGCGTTCAGCGAAGTGCAGATGCAGGCGCTGATGGAGCAGACCCAGGCCAGCGTCGAGGCCAGCAAGATCGGCGGCAGCTCACTGAGTTCGTTGGTCGGCGATCGCAACGCCCCGCCGCAGTCGCCCGAACGCTTCGCGATCGCAATGGCCCGCAACGTGGGTGGCGAGCCTTATGCGTTCGTCGAGCGGCTGCAGCGCATTGCCGACGGCGCCGATGGAAAATACGACGGCCAGTTGCAGCGCATCGACACCGAAGCGCTGCCGCGCCAAGCGGATGCGACAACCGCGGCTTCGGATCCGCGTCACCCGGCCAATCCGGACCATACGCTGCTGAAGCAATGCACCGCAGCGGTAGAGCAACTGGAGACCGCGCGCGGCCGCGTGCCCGATGCGGACAGCGAGCGCCTGGCAATGGGAGCCCTTGTCACCGCGCGTGAGCATGGGCTGCAGCGCGTGGACCACGTGCTGCTCGGCCATGACCCGGCCCGGGGCTTCGTCGTCGAGGGAGCGCTCGATTCGCCCGCGCACCTGCGCGCAAGCTTCGATGCCCAGGCCGCGCAGCAAACGCCGCTGGAAAGCAGCATGCAACGCTTGCAGGCCGTACAGGCCGAGCAAGACCGCCACGCCACCGTGCGCGAGCAGGCGCCGCAGCAGGAGCCAGCACCGCACGCGCCTTCGCGCTGACACCTGCGGTTATTCCCGAAGACCATCCGGCAGCGCCAGCTGGGCTGCCGGATGCGGCGACAACGAGAGCAACCGCTCCGGCCTGACGTAGCTCGGCGCTGCCTCAGGCATTGCATCGGTGGCTCTGGCCACCGGTACAGCTGCACCTCACGAGGCGACCATCAGGCGACCGTCCTTGCCTGCATCGATGAGCGCACCGGCGCGGGCCCATCGCGGACCCATCCCCGCACACCCCAGTGCGTACGCCTTCAGTGCGTACGCGTGGGCGCCAGCTTCTGCGAAAACTCGATCCGGAATGCCTCGAAATCCCTGCCGTCGGCGGCCGCCTCGGCATGCGCCGCGTCCTTGAGCGCATCCGAATAGGTCAGCCGCACCGGCGTGCCCTGGCGTTCGTGCAGTTCTGCCGCGCGCATGATCAGGGCCAGGACCTGCGCGGCGCTGGTGCTTTCGCCGGCGATGCGGCCGTCCATGCCAAGCACCCATTCGCCGTCGCGGCGGACGATGCCGGCAAGCAGCGTGCGTTGCTGGTCGCGCAGTTCGGCATGCGCTTCGATCGGCGATTCGGCAGTGACCTTGGCGGCGGCCTGGTTGCGCTGGCGCTCGGCGGCGCGCTTGCGGGCGTCGCGGCGCAACTTGGAATCGGTGGACATGCGGGCTCCTGTGAGGTCAGAGGTGGTCGGCCGGCTCCAGAGGCACTGCCTCTGCGGCCTGGCGGCGGCGAAGACGGCGGCCGCTGCGGCGCTCCCAGCGCCAGAATAGCCAGCCCAGCAAGAAAAAACCGGTCATGCCGATCGCCAGATGGCGCGGGTGTTCACTCAGCAGCGGCGACAGCACCCCGGCCACCAGCGTATTGGTCATCAGCTGGGTGAAGGCCTGCAGCGAAGAGGCCAGACCGCGCTGATGCGGGTACATGTCCAGCACCGCCAGCGCCAGGATCGGGAAGATCAAGGCCATGCCCAAGCCGGCCAGGAAGATCGGCAGCACCGCCCACGGCAGGCCGATCTGCGCCACCGACAAGGTGTAGCCAAGATTGGCCAGCGCCGCCACGCCGCAGCAGATGAAGCCGATACGGATCTGCCGCACCGGGTCCATGCTGCCGGCCATGCGCCCGGACAGGAACGAGCCCAGCGTCATGCCGCCGATGGTGGGGATGAACAACCAGGCGAAATCGCCCTCGCCCATGTGCAGGTGGCGCATGATCAACACCGGCGCCGAGGCGATGTACAGAAAAATGCCGGCGAAGTTGAAGGCACCGGCTGCGGCCAGACGCTGGAACCGTGGGTTGAAGCCGATCCGTACGTAATCGTGCATCAAGCGGCGCAGCTGCAGCGGCGTGCGCGCTTCCAGCGGATGGGTCTCCGGCAGCCAGGTCATCGTCGCAACCAGCAGCACCAGCCCGAATACCACCAGAAACCAGAAGATCAGCGGCCAGCCGGCGCCGCTGAGCAGGATCCAGCCACCGATGATCGGCGCGATCGCCGGCGCAATGCCGAAGATCATCGACACCTGGCTCATCAGCCGTTGCGCATCCGCGCCGTGGAACAGATCGCGGATCACTGCCCGGCCGACGATCATGCCCACACCGGCCGACAGCCCCTGCAACGCGCGGAACGCCAGCAGCGTGGGCAGATCCTGCGACAGCGCACAGCCCACCGAGCCGGCGATGAACAGCACCAGCCCGCCCAGGATCACCCGCTTGCGGCCCCAGGCATCGGACAGCGGCCCGTGCGCAATGCTCATCACCCCGTAGGCGAGCAGATAGACGCTGATGGTTTGCTGGATCGCCACCTCGTCCACCGCCAGGCTACGGCTGAGCCGCGAAAACGCCGGAAAGATGGTGTCGATGGAAAACGGGCCGAACATCGCCAACCCGGCGAGCAGTAGCGCCATGCGACGGGTGGAAGGCGTGGTGGGGGGCATGCAGGAGTCCGAAACGTGGTGCATCGGGGACGCACACCAGCATCCGCGAGTCGCGGCGCCGGGATGAGCACAAGGGCGTCGATGATAGGCGCTCGCCGTTGCAAGGTTAAGCAGGCCCGAGTGCATGGGCCTGCCTGCCTACGCTCCGGCAGGTGCGCCCGCCGCTGCGCACGCAGGCTATAATCGGCCGGCAACATGGTGGGAGAAGCGGCACTGCCGCTGCCGAAGGCGCAACAGCCCGTAATCGCTCAGGCCCGATACCATCCGCAGTACAACTCTGGAGAGACCGGCCGATGCCGGCGCCGAAGGGGCACGGAACGCAGGCAGGCCCAGCGCCACGCCGCGTTTTTAAACTCTCAGGCAAAAGGACAGAGGGGCGCGAGGAAGACTCTCGCTGCGACAGGAGGTGATGCGCTGTGCGCGTCACACCGGTTGTGGTGCTTGTCGACCATTCGTCTGCCCCTGCCCCGGATGCCCGCCATGTCCCAGACCACGTCTTCCCTGCGCGACCTCGAACACCACAGCGCGTTCGTCGAACGCCATATCGGCCCCAACGACGCAGAAATCGCACAGATGCTGGGCGTGGTCGGCCACGCCTCGCTGGATGCGCTGACCGACGCCATCGTGCCCGGCAACATCAAGTCGCCTGCAGCGCTGGCGCTGCCCGAGGCGATCACCGAAGAAGAAGCGCTGACCAAGATCCGCGCCATCGCCAGCAAGAACCAGGTGCAGCGCACCTTTATCGGCCAGGGCTATTACGGCACCCACACGCCCAAGGTGATCCTGCGCAATATCCTGGAAAACCCGGCCTGGTACACCGCCTACACGCCGTACCAGGCGGAGATCTCGCAGGGCCGCATGGAAGCGTTGATCAACTTCCAGACCCTGTGCGCAGATCTGACCGGCATGCAGATCGCCAATGCCTCGCTGCTGGACGAAGCCACCGCCGCGGCCGAAGCGATGACGCTGGCCAAGCGTTCGGCCAAGTCGAAGTCGGACACCTTCTTCGTGCACGACGCGGTGCATCCGCAAACGCTGGAACTGCTGCGCACCCGCGCCGAGCCGCTGGGCATCGTGCTGCGCGTGGGCACGCCGGAAGAAGCGCTGCAGGCCGAGTGCTTCGGCGTGCTGCTGCAGTACCCGGACAGCTTCGGGCATATCGGCGACCACGCCGCGCTGGCCGATGCGGTGCACGCGCAAGGCGGGCTGGTCGCGGTGGCGACCGATCTGCTGGCGCTGACCCTGATCGCCGCGCCCGGCGAATGGGGCGCCGATATCGTGGTCGGCAACTCGCAGCGCTTCGGCGTGCCGTTCGGCTTCGGTGGCCCGCATGCCGCGTTCATGGCCTGCCGCGATGCCTACAAGCGCTCGATGCCGGGCCGGCTGATCGGCGTGTCGATCGATGCCGCCGGCAATCCTGCCTACCGTTTGACGCTGCAGACGCGCGAACAACATATCCGCCGCGAGAAGGCCACCTCCAATATCTGCACTGCGCAGGTGCTGCTGGCGGTGATGGCCTCGATGTACGCGGTCTACCACGGCCCCGAGGGCCTGACCCGCATCGCGCGGCGCACGCATCGCCTTGCCGCGATCCTGGCCACCGCGCTGCGCGGTGCCGGCGTCAATGTGGGCGAGCATTTCTTCGACACCCTGCACGTCAAGGCGATCGATGCCGAGGCCATCCACGCCAAGGCCCGTGCGGCCGGCATCAACCTGCGCGCGATCGACAGCGAAGCGGTCGGCATCAGCCTGGATGAAACCAGCACGCGCGCCGACGTGGTCGCACTGGCCGCGCTGTTCGGCGCGCAGGCAGATGTGGATGCACTCGATGCCGCCACTGCCGACGCGTTGCCGCAGGGCCTGCTGCGCAGCAGCGCGTTCCTGACTCACCCGGTATTCAACACCCACCACAGCGAGCACGAACTGCTGCGCTACATGCGCTCGCTGGCCGACAAGGACCTGGCGATGGATCGCACCATGATCCCGCTGGGCAGCTGCACGATGAAGCTCAACGCCACCGCCGAAATGATCCCGGTGACCTGGCCCGAGTTCGGCGCGATCCATCCGCTGGCGCCGGCCGAGCAGTCGGCCGGCTACGCGCAGCTGATCGAGGAGCTGGAAGCGATGCTGGTCGAATGTACCGGCTACGATGCGGTGAGCCTGCAGCCCAACTCCGGTGCACAGGGCGAGTACGCCGGCCTGCTGGCGATCCGCGCCTATCACCGCGCACGCGGGGAAGCGCACCGCGACATCTGCCTGATTCCCGAATCCGCCCACGGCACCAACCCGGCCTCGGCGCAGATGTGCGGCATGACCGTGGTGGTCACCAAATGCGATGCCAACGGCAATGTCGACGTCGAAGACATCCGCGCCAAGGCGGAAAAATATTCCGGGCGCCTGGCCGCGTTGATGATCACCTACCCCTCCACCCACGGCGTGTTCGAAGAGGACGTGGTGGCGATCTGCGAAGCGGTGCACGCGCATGGCGGCCAGGTCTATACCGACGGTGCCAACATGAATGCCCTGGTCGGCGTGGCCAAGCCCGGCAAGTGGGGCTCGGACGTGTCGCATCTGAACCTGCACAAGACCTTCTGCATTCCGCATGGCGGCGGCGGTCCCGGCGTGGGTCCGTGTGCGGTGAAGTCGCACCTTGCCCCATTCCTGCCGCGCACGCTGGGAGGCGAAGGCGATGTCGGCATGGTGAGCGCCTCCAGTTATGGGTCTGCCTCCATCCTGCCGATCAGCTGGATGTACGTGACCATGATGGGCAGCGCCGGCCTGCGCAAGGCGACCCAGGTGGCGTTGCTCAATGCCAACTACATCGCCAAGCGCTTGGCGCCGCACTACAAGACGCTGTACACGGGCCGTAATGGATTGGTGGCGCACGAGTGCATCCTCGACATCCGCCCGCTGGAAAAGACCAGCGGCATCGGCGCCGAAGACATCGCCAAGCGTCTGATCGACTTCGGCTTCCACGCGCCGACGTTGAGCTTCCCGGTCGCCGGCACCTTGATGGTGGAACCGACCGAAAGCGAATCGCAGCACGAACTGGACCGCTTCATCGACGCCATGATCCAGATCCGCGAAGAGATCCGCGCCATCGAAGACGGCCGCCTGGACCGCGAGGACAACCCGCTCAAGCACGCACCGCATACCGCCACGCAGGTGTCGGCCAGCGAGTGGACCCACGCTTACCCGCGCGAACTGGCCGCCTTCCCGCTGCCCAGCCTCAAGCAGCAGAAGTACTGGCCGCCGGTGGCGCGCGTGGACAACGTCTACGGCGACAAGAACGTGATGTGTGCCTGCATCCCGGTGGATGCCTACAAGGACGACGTGGAGGCATAAGCGCTGCCCTTTCGCGTTTACGTGTGGCATCGAAACCCAGCCCAGGAACTCCCGGGCTGGGTTTTTCGTTTTTAGCGGCAGCGGCTGCAGTGAAGTGTTCTGGAGACATCACGCGTTGGAGGCAAGCGCCTGCGCCGTACTCGGCCACAGCTCGGGTCGGGAACATCACATGACGCTAAAACACACTGTCCCGGTCGCCTCGATAGGTGATTGAAAGGCGTGGAGGCGTCAGTTGCAGAGCGGATGATCTGCGGCCTGGCTGCAGGGCCCTTGCCCGCCCACCATCGCAGGACACGCCGCAAGTACGTCCATGTAGGCTCTTCTGCGGCATCCATGCCCCATAAGGTCCCGCGACGGTGGGCGGGCAAGGACCTGTCGGAATGGTCGGAATGGTCGGAATGGTCGGAATGGTCGGAATGGGCGGAATGGTCGGAATGGTCGGAATGGGCGGAATGGGCGGAATGGGCGGAATGGGCGGAATGGGCGGTGTGCATGATTGCAAGCACTGCACGACGTGCATTGCTCGGATAACGGCGCGTCCGATCAGAGTTCTTCGATCCGACCAATGTCACTGCCATTGCTGACATCACTCCACTCGTCAGGCAGCCTCCTCGTTTTCCTTCCCTACACGTGCACTCGCGATGATGTGCGTCTGAGACAGGACACAACAGACAGTGATCAAGCTCGACAGATGCGCATTGAGACGCAAGCTGGCCTGCCTGCTGCTTGCAGGCCTGGCATTGACCGCTTGCGCGCCCCGCCGCCCTGGCGAGGTGCCGGCGCTGGTGCATGCGGCCGATGCACGCGCTGATGTAGTGCAGACCGATGCCGGTGCGCTACGCGGTGTGCGTAGTGCGCAAGGGCGGGTGTTTCTGGGCGTGCCCTTCGCCGCGCCGCCGGTGGGTGCGTTGCGCTTCCGCGCGCCGCAAGCTGCGCCAGCCTGGAAGGGAGTCCGCGATGCCACGCAGGCCGGGCCGGCGTGCCTGCCGCGTCATCGCTTCGGGCAGAAGCAGGTGTCCGAAGATTGCCTCACCCTCAACGTCTACGCGCCACCTGGGCCGGCGCCGGCGCATCCGCACGCGGTGATGGTGTGGATCTACGGCGGCGCGCTGGAGTTGGGCAGCAATGTCGACTACGACCTGAGTGCGTTGGCAGCCCGACAGAACGTCATCGTGGTGGCGCCCAATTATCGGCTGGGGGTGTTTGGTTTTTATGCGCATCCCGCGCTGGGTGGTCAAGACGAAGGTGCGTACGCGTTGCTCGATCAACAGGCGGCGTTGCACTGGGTGCAGCGCAATATCGCCGCCTTCGGTGGCGATGCGCACAACGTCACCGTGTTCGGCGAATCGGCCGGCGCATGGAGCATCTGTTATCAGCTCGCTTCACCCGGCGCGACGGGCCTGTTTCAACGTGCGATCCTGCAAAGCGGCAGTTGTCTTGCGAGCGATTCCAGCGTGCCGCGCAGCGAGGCCGAACGTGGTGGCATGCGCATGGCGCAGACGCTTGGCTGCGCGCGTGCAAGCGAGGTTGCCGCGTGCCTGCGCGCGCTCCCTGCAAACGCATTGGCCGATGCAAAACCGCAGCGACGTGGCTTGACCGGCAGCGATGCGTGGGCACCGATGTCTGGTGGCGCCGTCTTGCCATTGCCGCCTGCCGAGGCGATCGCCAATGGGCAGCACGCGCGGGTGCCGGTGCTGATCGGCAACAATCGCGACGAAGGGCGCCTGTTCGCGCAACTGCTGTCCTATTTCGGCGCACTCACGTTGCGCAGCGGCTATGCGGCGCGCGTGCAACGCATGCATACCGATCCGACAGCGATCATGACGCAGTACGCAGATGTCGCTGCGCAATCGCGCTGGCACGCCTATGCCGACATCGTCACCGATGGTGGCTTCGCCTGCCCCACGCGTCGGCTAGGCCGGGCGTTGCGCGACCACGCAGCGGTCTATGCATACGAGTTCGACGACCCGCAGGCGCCGTACGGTTTGTTGCGCTTGCCGTTTTCGCAGCCACTGGGCGCCTATCACGCGTCCGAACTGGTGTATCTGTTCCAGCGCCCGTGGGTGCTCAGTGGCGAGCCGCGGTTCAGCCCGGCGCAGCAGGCGCTTGCCGCTACCTTGCAGGATTACTGGGGCGCGTTTGCGCGCACCGGCGATCCGAATGGTGGCGGCCGGCCACCGTGGCCGCGCTTCGATGGCGACACGCCGTTGACGTTGTCGCCGGGCAGGATCGGGGCAACGCCCGACTTCGCGCAACGTCATCGCTGTACGTTCTGGGATGCGCAAGCGCACGCCGCGTCCACATCCGTGCAGCCACCGTTGCATTAGAGCGGCCCGCACAGATGGCGAATGGCCGTCACACCCAATCCAGCGTTATAGGAGTTACACATGTCCGAATCCATCTTGCAGCACTGCCCCGAGGTGCGCCTGCGCAATGGGCGCAACGAGCCCGCGCTCGGCCTGGGCTCGTGGAATCTGGGCCAGGGTCGACATGCGCCGCAGCAGGAGATCGATGCGCTGCAGACCGGCCAACAGCTGGGCATGCGCTTGATCGATACCGCCGAGATGTATGGCAACGGACGCTCCGAGCAGCTGATCGGCCAGGCCATCGGCAGCGCGCAGCCGCCGTATCTGGTGTCGAAGGTATTGCCAAGCAACGCCAGCGCGCGCGGCATTGCGCGTGCCTGCGAAGCCAGCCTGCAACGGCTGGGCGTTCGCATGCTGGATCTGTACCTGCTGCATTGGCGTGGCGGTAGCGATCTGCGCGAAGTGGTCGATGCGTTCGAAGCCTTGCGCGATGCGGGCAAGATCCGCGACTGGGGCGTGTCGAATTTCGATGTCGAGGATATGCAGGAGCTGTGGGACATTGAGGGCGGACAGCATTGCCTGGTCAATCAGGTGCTGTATCACGCCGCCAGCCGCGGTATCGAATTCGATCTGCTGCCGTGGTGTGCACAGCACGAGGTCACGGTGATGGCGTATTCGCCGTTGGGAAGCCGCGCATTGCTGGATCACCAGGTGCTGCACGCCATTGGCGAGCGACGTGGCGTGGCCGCAACTGCGGTGGCGTTGGCGTGGGCGATTCGCAGTGGCAAGGTCATCGCCATTCCCGAATCGGGAACACCCGCACACGTGCGTGCCAACGCAGCAGCGTGCACGTTGCAACTGGATGCCCGGGATCTTGCCGAACTGGACCATGCATTTCCACCGCCAACGCGCAAACAGCCGCTGGATCTGCTGTAGCCAACTCACAACAGTCGGGCTCGTTAGATGTGAGTGCATTGCATCGGCACGTTGCGTGACACACGCACCATCTCGATGCGATGCATCGCAAACTTCTGGCTGCATGTGAGCATTCGTTCGCATGCAGACACGTGCAATTAACAGCGCCGCTCCCAAGCTCGTTGATCAGCCCGCATCCCAAGCGACTAACAAACTACTGCGCAGCCGTCAGGCAGGCGCGGCTGGTGCTCCGAATCGGCATGTACCACGCGTACACTCCGGTTCTCCGCGCCGTCCGCACCGCCTGACGACTGCTCGCTACCGGTTGTTGGCCGCTCTAGCCCGCCAGAGTGGAGTCCCATGCCCAAGTCCCCCAGCAAGCCCGCGCAAGTTCCTTCCATTGCTACCGTCAGCGCAACATCTGAAACATTGCGCGGTACGGGCGATGAGTTGCATCAGAAAGCCGGCGGCACGCATCCGCAACTGACCACCAACCAGGGCATCCCGGTTGGCGACAACCAGAACTCGCTGCGCGCAACGCCGCGCGGCCCGACGTTGCTGGAAGACTTCATTCTGCGCGAGAAGATCACCCACTTCGATCACGAGCGCATTCCCGAGCGCATCGTGCATGCGCGCGGTAGCGCGGCGCACGGCTATTTCGAGTTGACCAAGTCGTTGAGCCAGTACACCACGGCCAAGATCTTCACCGAGGTCGGCGAAAAGACACCGTTGTTCACGCGTTTTTCCACCGTCGCCGGCGGCGCCGGCTCGGTGGACACGCCGCGCGACGTGCGCGGGTTTGCGGTGAAGTTCTACACCAAGGAAGGCAACTGGGATCTGGTGGGCAACAACATCCCGGTGTTCTTCATCCAGGATTCGATGAAGTTCCCGGACCTGATCCATGCGGTGAAGATGGAGCCGGATCGCGGTTTTCCGCAGGCCGCCAGCGCGCACGACACGTTCTGGGATTTCATCTCGCTCACGCCAGAATCGATGCACATGATCATGTGGGCGATGAGCGACCGCACCATCCCGCGCTCGCTGCGCATGATCGAAGGCTTCGGCATCCACAGCTTCCGTTTCCTCAATGAAAAAGGCGACAGCACCTTCGTCAAATTCCATTGGCGTCCCAAGCTCGGCCTGCAGTCCACGATCTGGGATGAGGCGGTCAAGATCGCCGGTGCCGATCAGGATTTCCACCGTCGCGATCTGTTCGAATCGATTCAAAGCGGCGATTTCCCCGAGTGGGAACTGGGCGTGCAGTTGTTCACCGAGGCCGAAGCGGAGGCATTCCCGTTCGATCATCTGGATTCGACCAAGGTCATTCCCGAAGAACTGGTGCCGCTGCAAATCGTGGGCCGCATGGTGCTGGACCGCTGGCCGGACAACTTCTTCGCCGAGACCGAGCAGGTCGCTTACTGCCCGGCCAACATCGTGCCAGGCATCGACTTCAGCAACGACCCCTTGCTGCAGGGCCGCCTGTTCTCGTATCTGGATACGCAGTTGAGCCGTCTGGGTGGACCCAACTTCCATCAGATTCCGGTCAACGCGCCCAAGTGCCCGTTCGCCAACAATCAGCGCGATGGTCATATGCAGATGGGTGTGCCGAAGGGGCGTGTCGCGTACGAGCCCAGCTCGCTGCAAGCCGATGCACCGCGTGAGGCGTTGCGCGGATTCCCGAGCCATGCGACACCGGCCGAGGACGGTGCCAAGGGCCGCGTGCGTGCGGAAAGTTTTGCCGATCATTACAGCCAGGCGCGCATGTTCTTCCGCAGCCAGACCGCACCGGAGCAGGCGCATATGGCATCGGCGCTGGTGTTCGAATTATCCAAGGTGGAAACCGCGCATGTGCGCGAAGCCATCGTGGGCCATCTGCGTCACATCGACCCAGCGCTGGCGCAGCGTGTGGCCGATGGCATGGGCATGACCACGTTACCGCCGGCACCACCTGCTGCGGTTGCGCCAACCGACATGCCGTTGTCGCCGGCCTTGCAGCTGATCGGCAAGATGAAGGACACCTTGCAGGGCCGTACCGTGGGCATCCTCATTCACGATGGCTCGGATGCCGCTGCGATCAAGGCGGTGCGCAAGGCTGCCGAAGCTGCGGGCGCCACGGTGAAAATCGTCGCGCCGAAAGTGGGCGGCGCCAAGCTCAGCGACGGCAAGCAACTGGCGGCCGATGGTCAGCTGGCAGGCACGCCGTCGGTGGTGTTCGATGCGGTAGCGGTGCTGTTGTCATCGGAAGCGGCCAAGCTGCTGACGCGCGAATCGGCTGCACTGGATTTCGTCAGCAACGCCTGGGCGCATCTGAAGGCCATCGCCTTCGACGATGGCGCGCAGCTGCTGCTGAAGGCCGGCAATGTCGGCAAGGACGCAGGCGTGATTGCAGCTGCAGATACTAAGGCATTCATCACTGCCGCCAAGACCCGCCAGTGGGCACGTGAGCCGAAGGTGCGCATGTTGGCGTAACCGCACCAGCGCATCGAAAGCTGCCTTGGGCGCGAGCGACGTTCTATGTCGTTTCGCGCCCATTGCATTTCATCCGCCGCCTACTAAAGTTCTGCTTTGGTGAGGACACCGCGCACACGGCTCACTTAGCTTCTGAGCGCATTTAGATGCCGCTATGACTCGAAATCTTGCTCGTCTCGGAATGACTGGTTGGATAGCGGGGAGAGATCAGTTGCAGAGCGGATGATCTGCGGCTTGGCTGCAGGGTCCTTGCCCGCCCACCCTCGCGGGACACGCCGCAAGTACGTCCATGTAGGCTCTTACGCGGCATCCATGCCGCGTAAGGTCCCGCGACGGTGGGCGGGCAAGGACCAGTGGAGATGGTCGGTGTGCATGTTTTCAACAAAGCAGCCGACTAACTTTCTGGTGCGGTGTCCTCGCCGCTTGCGGGACCGTGTGGCGGCATGGATGCCGCCACCGAGCCTCCACGGACGGATTCACGGCGTGTCCCGCAAGCGGTGAGGGCACCGCGCACTCGACTAACTAAGCTGTTGACTCAATGCTCTGCTGCAGTGAGGGCACCACACACCCAACTAACTCCGCTACTGCGAATTCGTCTTAATTAGTCCGCCCTAAGAAGTTCCGGCAGGAAACTGCGCAGCGTTAGCCAGCGCGCGGTACTCGCGTGGCGTCATGCCGACCGCCAGCTTGAATTGCCGCGCAAAGGCGCTTTGATCGCTGAAACCGCAGGCATGCCCGATTTCGGTGAGGCTCTTGTTTCCGTGCAGCAGATGCATCGCCATCTGCAGGCGTAGTTTGGCCAGCACCTGTTGCGGGGTGAGCTGGAATACCTTGCGAAACGAGCGTTGCAGTTTGGACATCGAAAACCCGGTGATCTCCACCAGCGCCTGCATACGGACGTTCTGTGCGTAGTTGGCGTTGAGATAGGCAAGCGCAAGCCGCAGCTTTTCGTACTGCGATTCGTGCCCGTCCTGCGGCCCCAGATCGCGCGAGATGCCGATGATGCCCTGTACCTTGCCGTCGACCAGCAGCGGACGTTTGCAAGTCAGGCACCAGCCCGGTTCACGGTTGGCGAACAGATGCAGCTCCAGCAGGTTGTCGATCACTTCCCCGGCCAGCACCTGCTCGTCCTGATTGGCGTAGTTGGCGCCCAGGCCGCTGGGATAGACCTCGGCAACGCGCTTGCCGATCAACTCCTTGCGCGACTTCAGCCCCAGCCGCCGCAGCATGGTCTGGTTGACGTGGGTGTAGCGGCCCTCGCGATCCTTGACGAAGAACAGCACGTCCGGCACGGCATCGAACAGCGCTTCCAGATCGGCAGGATCGATGCTCTTCATGCAGGCGGATTCATGCAGGCCAATGGACTCGGGATCAGGAAAGACGCGACTGTGCTACGCGCACCATCAGTGCACAGCGCAAAACACGCAGCGCCATGATACGCCGCGCGCCTGGGCACTACGGGACCACGCTCAGCGTGGCGTGTCGGCCACGTTTGCCGCGGCCGGTGCGGCCTTGGCGTCCACGGCCGACGCCGTGGGATTGCCGATGCGATTCAACGGCACCTGCCGCGCTTGCCAGCTGCTCACCACGGCCGCGCCGGCCTGTGAACCGACCTGCACGCGCAGCTGCGCACTCCCGCCGGGCGCAACGAATTCGACAACGCAATCGCCTGCGGCCATGCAGCTGTCGGCAGCCAGCGGGTCCACCGGCTGCCAGCCCTGCTCCATCACCGTCTGCGCGAACGCGCGGTAGCCCATGCCGGACTTCAGCGTGGCCGGTAACGGCACGCTCGGGTCGCTGGCTACAGTATCGCCACCGACGGCACCACCACCACTCGCAGGCGCAGGCGCACGCACAGCCGCAGGCCGCGAGGCGGCATGCAAGACAGGACTACAGAGTAGGACGAGTGCCAACAACGAGGGGCGGAATAACGTGCGCATGCAAGCGGTCCTTGCGATCCTGGCAGGGAACAGAAGAAGTTAAAGAATCGCTATTTTGACATGACTTGGATGCGCTGCGGCAGTCGTGGCCTGCCCGCAGTTAACCGGCCTTCGGCCCCGAATGGGCTGCCGACCCGGGCCAAGCAGCCCCATTGACCCGACGGGGCTTCATCGACATGGCCGATCCGCAGCTTGGGAAAGGCCGGCTGCACATGCGAATGGCTGCAGACATTGCCGCTGCAGGATCGATCGCCGCCCGGCCACAGGAGCCAGGCAGTGATTACCCGGCACCCCGCACCAGGCGGCGTGCCGGGTGAAGCATCACTGGCCGATATGCTGCTTCAGCCAGCTATTGACGGTGTCGTGCCACAGCACGCTGTTGTCCGGCTTGAGCACCCAATGGTTCTCGTCCGGGAAGTACAGGAACTTGGAGTCGATGCCCTTGCGCTGCAGCGCGGTAAACGCGGCCAGGCCCTGCTCCACCGGGATGCGGAAATCCTGCTGGCCGTGGATGACCAGCATCGGCACCTTCCACTTGTCCACGTGCAGCACCGGGTTGAACTTCTCGTAGCCGGCCGGGTTCTGCCAGGGCGTGCCGCCGTTTTCCCATTCGCTGAACCACAGTTCCTCGGTGGCGTAGCCCATGGTGCGGTTGTCGAACACGCCGTCGTGGTCGACCAGGCACTTCCACGGCTGGTTCCAGTTGCCGGCCATCCAATAGACCATGTAGCCGCCGTAGCTGGCGCCCAGCGCGCAGGCCTTGTCGCCGTTGAGGAAGCCGTACTGCTTCTGCGCGGCGGTCCAGCCCTTTTGCAGGTCTTCCAGCGGGCGGTCGCCCCAATGCTGGCTGATCGCGTCGGTGAAGTCCTGGCCGTAGCCGGTGGAGCCGTGGAAGTCGATCATCACCACCGCGTAGCCCTGGCCGGCGTAGGTCTGCGGATTCCAGCGGTTGCTCCAGCCGTTGCCGAAGCTGCCCTGCGGCCCGCCGTGGATCAGGAACGCCACCGGGTAGGTCTTGCCTTCCTGGTAGTTGTACGGCTTGACCACGTAGCCGTGCACGGTGTCGTTGTTCCAGCCCTTGAACTGGAACTGTTCGTAGTCGCCGAACTGCACGTCCGGCAGCAGCTCGCCGGCGCTCTGGGTAATCGCGCGCAGGCCCTGGCCTTGCACATCGCTGACAAATACCTGGTCGCCGCTCTTCAACGAATTGCGTGTAAACGCCAACGTGTTGCCGGCCAGCGTCGGCGCATGCACGCTGCCCTCGCCCACCAGCTTTGTCGCCTCGCCGCTGGCGATGTCGATCTTGAACAAGGGGTGCTCGCCCAGGTCGTCGGCGCTGGTGTAAAGGCTGGCGCCGTCATCGCTCAACACGATTTCGCCGGCCGAGCGGTCCCATTTGGGCGCGATTTCGCGCGTCTTGCCGCTGGCGACATCCATCGCCATCAGGCCGAAGCGGTCGGCCTCGAAACCGGGGCGTTTCATCGCGCGGTAGTACAGCGTCCTGCCATCGCTGCTGAACACCGGGCCGGCATCCCAGGCCGGGTTGGACGCGGTCAGATTGACCGGTGCGGACTTGCCGGCCGCATCCAGCCGGTACAGATCGAAGTTGGTCTGCCAGGGCTCATCGTTGCCGGTGGGCTTGCTGGCGGCCTTTGCATTCTTGGCCACTTCAGGGCCATGCGGCTGCGGCACGCGCACGCTGGCCACCACGCTGCTGCCATCGGGCGACCAGGTGTAATCGTCGTTGCCGCCGAACGGCTTGGACGGCGCATCGCCGGCCAGCGTGGCGCTGATGGCCGAGGCACCGATCACCGCCTTGGCGCCGGCAGCAGGCAGGTCTGCGACGAACAGCGTGTTGCGGCGGCCGTCGTTCCAGGTGTCCCAATGCCGCGCGAACAACTGGTCGTACACCACGCCGCTGGCCTTGGCGTTCTTGACGCTGGCGAGCCTGGTCTTGGTGCAGCCCAGGTCCGAGCCGCAGTCCTGGAACACGCCGGCACTGAAGGCAATGCGCTTGCCATCGGGCGAGAGCTTGTAGCTGTCCACGTCCACCGCAAACGCGGTGAGTTGCTGCGGGGTGCCGCCGGTCAGCGGTTGCGCGTACAGCTGCTGGGTGCCGGATCTGCTGCTGAGGAAATACACCGTCTTGCCATCCGGCGACAGCGCCGGGCTGTTGACGTTCCAGCCTTCCGGAGTCAGCCGCCTGGGCGGCGCTGCATCGCGGGTACGCAGATTGCGCATCCACAGGCCGGTGGCCGGTTTGCCGTTGCTGCTCTTGGCCTGCCGCTTGGCGAACACCAGCACGCTGCCGTCGGGGCTGAGCGTGGGCGAAGACACCCGGTCCAGCGCGACCATGTCGCGCACATCGAATCCGCGTGCAGCGGCAAGACTTGGCAAGGCGGTCAACAGACACAGGGGCAGCACGGCGTAACGAAGCTTCATCGAGAGTTCCCGCAACGGCAAAACGTCGATGTTAGGCGTTGCTGCAGCGCACGCGCAAAGGCAGGAGGTCATGCGCGCGCAGGCGCCGTACGTTGCTGCGCCCGGCAGCGGCGCAATGCGCACCGTGCGCATTGCGCGGTTTGGCAACGGCGCGCCACGCCGGAGCGCAGGTCGCGCTCAGAACGTGAGTTTGGCCTGCAGCCCAACGGCCAGTGCGTTGTGTGTGCGGGTATAGGCGTAGGTTCCGGGGTTGACGATGTATTGCACGTCCGGGCGCAGCATCAGCCACGGCGTGATCTGCGCGCTATAGGCGAGTTCGTAGAGCTCTTCGGCAGCGCTCAGTCCGACCAGTGGCGAATCGGCCGCCACGCCGGCCTCCAACAACCCGGCGCGGCGTGCATCGAGCAGCCGATGATTGATCCTGCCGGCCACATAGCCCAGTGCGATGCGGTCCTGCGTGCGCGCGCCAACGCCCTGGTACACGCCGCCGACCGAATACCAACGTGTCATCAGCGCACTGTCGTGGTCGCTGGCCATGTACTGGGCGAATCCGGTCAGGCCGATGCTGGCGTCCGCTCCCGGAGTGAACAATTTCTGTTCGGCCAACAGATAGGCGCCGTCGCGTCCGGTGCTGCGGCTGGTATCCAGCCCACGCCTGGCGACCGTCGAGGAGTCGTAGTAGCCACCGAACTTGTACACGCCCGGATAGCGCGCGGTGGCCGGTTTCCAGGTGAATTCGAGCGGGAAGATCGCACCGGTGGTGCCGCTGGCGAACGGCTTGAACGCGTAGGTGTCGCGGGTGCCGAAGCCCAGATTCGGATTGACCTGGAACCAGCCGGCATGCAGGTTGAGCTGTGGGGTCAGCTGCTGCGCGCCTTCGATGCCCCAGCGTGCGGCCGGGTAGTTGTACCAGCCACTGTTGGCCGAAAACGCCAGCGGATGCGCGCAGAACGCGGCATTGACGAAGTTCACCAACAGCGTGTGCGAGGCGAACTGGTTGCCCATCGCATAGAAGCCCAGTTTCAGATACGTCCTGCTTTGGTTGAAGCTGCGGTCGTAGCTGAACTCGCTCAGGCGGGTGTACTGGCCTCCATACACTTCCTGGACGGGGAAACGATTGCCGACCAGGTCGGTGGAGGCGCTGCGGCCGCGGCGGTCGTTGATGGTGACATGCAGGCTGCCACCGCCCCAGCCGGCGAGTCTGGTCATGTCCAGATCCACGCCCACCCGCAGTTGCTGCGCATAGCGCGCACTGTTTTTTTCGTAGCCGCCGTCCACCACGCCGAACGTCTCGGACACGTAGTCGCCGCGAACGCTCACTCCGTGCTCGGCCCAGGCAGACCGACGCCCACCCCAGTCGCCGGTCAGCGTGGTGTCGCCCGCGGCGACTGCGGTGGCCGGCAGTGCCAGCAGCAAGGCGTAGCCCAGCGCACTGCGGCGCGGGAAAAAAGACAGACGATGCATCGTGGTTCTCTGATCGGGGCAGCGTGCACAGCCATCGGTGGCGATGCATGGCGGTGAGGCCAATGCGCCGCTGCGGTAACGGGACCGTTGGCCGGATGCGCCAGGCACCCTGCCGTCGGGTTGCGCCAAGCGCGGCTGACACACCAGTGCGCAGCCCGTCAGGCGGGCGCGCGAAGTGTTTGCCGCTCCAGGACCACGCCGACGCAGCTGCCGGCGTGGTCCTGCGTGGGCGGTGGGTCAGTGCGCGTCAGGCAAGGTGTAGGCGATGACGTTATCGCCACGATCGGGCGACTGCCGCGCACCGCCGGCACTGATCACCACGTACTGTTTGCCGGTCTTGTGCGAGACGTAGGTCATCGGCCCGCCCTGACTGCCGACCGGCAGGCGGCCCTTCCAGAGCTCCTTGCCGGTGCCACTGTCGAACGCGCGCAGGTAGTAGTCCTGGGTGCCGGCGATGAACACGAGCCCGCCCTGCGTGGACAGCGTGCCACCCAGCGTCGGCATGCCGATCGGGATCGGCAGATGCATCTTGATGCCGAACGGGCCGGTGTCCTGCACCGTCCCCACCGGCACCTGCCAGGCGATGCTGCGCGTCTTGAGGTCGATGGCGCTGAGCGTGCCGTACGGCGGCGCCTGGCATGGAATGCCCAGCGCCGACAGGAAGCGGTTCTTGTTGACCGCATACGGCGTGCCCTTCAGCGGCACGGCGCCCATGCCGGTATTGACTGCCTCGCCACCACCGGACGCCTCGGCCTTGCGGGTATCGGCAGGAATCATCTGCACCCACAAGCCCAGGCGCATGTCGTTGGCGAAGATGACGTCATGCACCGGGTCGGTCGACAGGCCACCCCAGTTCATGCCGCCCAGCGAGCCGGGAAAGCTCAGCGACACATCGGTGCCCGGCGCGGTGTACAGGCCTTCATACCGCATCTGCTTGAACGCGATGCGGCACAGCATCTGGTCGATCGCGGTGGCGCCCCACATGTCCGATTCGGTCAGGTGCCGGGTGCCGATCTGCGGCATGCCCACCGACAGCGGCTGGGTCGGCGCGTACTGTTCGTGTGCAATATCCGAGCCTTTCACCGGCACTTCCCTGACCTCGGTCAGCGGCTTGCCGGTGGCGCGATCGAGCACGTAGATCTGCCCGGCCTTGGTGCCGATGACCACCGCCGGGGTGTGGCTGCCGTCCTGGTTGGGGAAGTCGATCAGGCTGGGCTGCATCGGCAGGTCGAAGTCCCACAGATCGTTATGCACGGTCTGGTAGACCCACTTCTCCGCACCGGTGGTGGCATCCAGTGCCAGCACCGAGGCGCCGTAACGGTGATCGAGCGCGGTGCGCTCGGCGCCGTACAGATCGGTCGATGGCCCGCCCAGCGGCAGGAACACGGTGTTCATCGCCGCGTCGTAGGACATCGGTGCCCACACGTTCGGCGTGCTGCGCACATAGCTGCTGCCGGCGGCCGGCGCCTGGCGATCGTGCGGATTGCCCGGGTCGAAGGCCCAGCGCTGCGCGCCGGTGACCACATCGAAACCGCGCACCACGCCACCCGGCATGTCGGTCTGCACGTTGTCGGCCACGCGTCCGCCCACCACCACGGTGGTGCCGGCCACCAGTGGCGGCGAGGTCAGTTGGTAGAACGGATCCGGCGCAGCGCCCAGGCCGGCCTTGAGATCGATCTGGCCGTTGCTGCCGAAGCCCTGGCAGAACGCACCGGTGTCCGCATCCACCGCGATCAGGCGGCCATCGATGGTGTTGGTGAACAGGCGGCGACGGCAGTTGGCATCCTGCGCCACCGTCACTGCGGCGATCGGCGAGGGGTTGGCCACGCTCGGCGTCGGCAACGCCGCGTCGGCGTCGAAGTAGCCCAGGCCACGGCAGCGCTGCCAGACCGACGAGGTCGCATTGATCTCGCGCCGCCACAGCTGCTTGCCGGTGCTGGCGTCAAGCGCAATCAGATTGTTGTGCGGTGTGCACAGGAACACGGTCTCGCCCACCTGCAGCGGGGTCAACTGGTCTTCGGCACCGTTGCCGTCGCTGTTGGCGATCTCGCCGGTGTGGTAGGTCCAGGCGACCTGCAGGCGGTCGACGTTGCTGCGGTTGATCTGGTCGAGCGCAGCGAAGCGGCTGCCGCCATCGGTATTGCCGTAGGCGGACCAGTTCCGTTGCGCGCTTGCCGGCTGCACCGCCGTGATGCCGGGCCCGTGCTCACCTGCCACCGGCGGATGCGGCACGAACATGCCGCCGATACCGGCCAGTACCGCCAGCGCCAGCACCGTTGCCACACCATAGGCGGTACGCCCGGCCGGCAAGGCCCGGCTACGCAGCAGCGCCGGCCAGGCCAGCGCCACCAGCACCGCGAACACCGCAGGCAGCATCAGCCGCGAGAGCAGCGGCCAGAAATCCAGCCCCGCATCCCAGAGCGCCCATACCAGCGTCAGCACGAAGGCGACGCCGTACAACAGCGCACCGGCCGGCCGACGCAGCACGATCAGCACCCCGGCCACGGCGGTCGCCAGGCCCATCAGCAGGAAGTACCAGCTGCCGCCCAGGCTGGCCAACCTTGCGCCACCCAGCAGAAAGATCAGCCCCACCAGCGCGACCAGCATGCCCAGCACCAGCAGCAATGCCCGGCCCGGGACCGGCAACTTCGATTTCGTTTCCACGTTGCAACACCTCGATCAGGAGATTCCGCCCTGCACGGCGCCCGGCATTCCGATCTGGATGCTGCAAGGTGCCCGCAGGACGGCCAGTAGAGGCAGCATGACTGCCCACTTTCTGTCACCCCCCTCCCCGGCCCGCGTACCTCTGGCGAGACCGGCACCGGCATGCCCGGCAGACTGACGGCATAGTGTCGCACCGCACCGGGTAGTTATTACATATCTGAAGCGATTACCTGCAGAACACTGCAGTCCGCACAGGCGCGGACCGCAGTGGCTTTTGTGTGCGCAACGCGCGGTGCGCGGGTCAGAAGCGGTGCGACATGCCCACATACACCTGCGCGTCCGGGGTGCGGTCGTTGAGGCCGAAATTGGCACCCACATCCAGCTGCAGCAGCGGGTTGATCAGATACGCAGCGGCGATGTCGGCCGAATACTGTTCGATGGTTTCGGCGGGGTCGCGGTTGATCGAGGACCACACTTCCACCGCCATCGACAACTTGGAGGTAAGCGGATGCGCCAGGTTGATCGCATTGACGATGGCGACATGGTTGCCGCTGCCATCGCTGTCGGCCAGCCAATCCACCTCTGGCCCCAGGGTCAGCGAGAAGCTATTGGGCAGCACGAAATTGATCGGCAATGCGACGCCGCCTTCCCACTCGTCGTTGCCCAGGCCGGTGCGCGCGGTCGGTGCCTTGACGAACGGCAGCAACGCCACGCTGGCGGTGTCGCTCTCGTAGAAACGCGCCTTCATGCGTAGAAAGATATCGCCGCCGCCGCTCAGGCTGCTGCGCGCACCGGTGGCGCGATCGGTGGTCTTGACCTGCAACTGCGGCGCCCAGTTGAGCTGCAGATCGATGCGGTCGCTGACGCCGTACTTGAGCGTGGGATTGGTGAAATAGGAGGTTTCGATGCGCGTGCCGGGCTGGCTGTCGCGGGTGTAGCTGCCGATGTCGGTTTCCAGCTGCCAGGCGCCGGTGGGCACGGTGCAGGTGGAATTGGCCTTGGTCGGGCGATCGGTACACAGCGCCGCCTCGGCGGCGTCTTGCGCCTGTGCCTGCAGCGCCAGGCTGCACAGCACGCCGGTCAGTGCGATGGCCAACAACGGTGCGCGTGGTGCGCGGGTGGAGCGCTTGGAGATAGCAGTCAGCATTGCAGTGGTTCCATGGCAAGACGCTGGACAGATCGTGTGGAACGGTCAGCGTTAGGGAGGGGGAAATGCACGTGGAGGTAGAACGACTGCATGGCCGCCGACGGGCGACGTCCTGCCAATCGATCTTATAGGCGTCTGTGGGCTCCGTAGAGGCCAACCATGACAAAAGCGACCGCAACCGCAAGCTGATGTTGCACAGCGTGATGTGAGTAGCACTTTCACTGACATCCATCGCAGCGTTACGCGGTGCGAGAACCTGCGTCGCGGGGTGTCATCGGGATCGATCGAGGCATGCAGTAGCCGTGGCGCACCATCCGTGCGGGAGACGGCACGATACGGAGCAGCGGCATAAAGTCGCTATGCATGGCGCCTGCGTAGCGCGTAAAGCCAACGCAAAGACGACGGATGACCGAAGCGGCGCATCTCGCTGCGCGTGCGGCGCAGCGGCACCGGATCGCAACGCCACAACGAAAAACGGACACGCATCAGCGATGCGTGTCCGTCGGGATATGAGGCGTGCAAGCGCATGCCTCAATGCTGCGTCATGCTCAGGCGGTCTGTTCGCCGCGCTTGCCGACGCGATACAGCAGCCAGCCGACCAGGGCCAGGATCGCCAGGCCAAACCACTGGTTGAGCTGCAAGCTGGCAGGCAACGCCAGCACATCGGCGCGGCTGGACAGTACGATCGGCACCGCGATGGCGATCCCCATCAACGCCTCGCCGGTGATCAGGCCGGCGGCGAACAGCACGCCCGGGCGATGCACGCGGTCGCGGCCGTCTTCGTCGTCGGCGCGGATCTTGTGGAAGCGTTCCACCAGATGCGCGATCAGGCCACCGATGAAGATCGGCACCATCAGTTCCAACGGCAGATAGATACCGATTGCCGCGGCCAGCACCGGCACACGGAAGCGCTTGCCAGTCTTCTTCAACCACTCGTCCAGCGCGATGATCGCCGCGCCCACGCCGGCACCGATGGCGATCATCGCCCACGGCAGCTCGCCGCCGAACAAGCCCTTGGCGACCGAGGCCATCAGCGTGGCCTGCGGTGCAGCGAGCGAGTTGGGATGCTGCGGGGTGGCCGGGCCGATACCGTACGCCTGCGCCAACAGGTTCAGCACCGGCGCCATGATCAGCGCGCAGGAGAACGCACCGATGCCGAGCATCAGCTGCTGCTTCCATGGCGTGGCGCCGACCAGATAACCGGCTTTGAGATCCTGCAGATTGTCGCCGCCCACCGCCGCCGCGCAGCACACCACCGCACCGATCATGATCGCCGCCACCGCGCCCAGCGGCGCGCCGCCGATGCCCACTGGCACCAGCCCGCTCTTGCCGAGCAGCAGCACCAGCACCGCCGAGGCGAACAGGATGGTGGAGATGGTGATGCCCGAGACCGGGTTGTTGGATGAGCCGATCAAGCCGGCCAGATAGCCGGACACCGACACGAACAGGAAGCCGGCCACGATCATGATGATGGTCATCGGGATCGACACGTGCCATTGCTGCACGATGGCCTGATACAGGCCCAGCAGCGGCAAGGTGCACAGCACCAACGCCACCAGCATCCACTTCATCGGCAGGTCGCGCTCGGTCTCGGCGACCACACCGCCACCGCTCTTGCGCGCGGCGGCAAAGCCGCTCTTGACGCCGGACAACAGCGACTTGCGCAGCGAGAACAGGGTCCACACGCCGCCGATCAGCATTGCGCCGACACCGAGGTAACGGATCTTGGCGCCCCAGATGGCGAAGGCCGCGTCGGCCGCCGGTGCATCGACCAGGCTCTGCGCCAATGCCGGATCCGAACCCATGAAGAACTGCTGATACAGCGGGATGGCGATGTGCCAGGACAGGATCGCGCCGGACAACACCACGATGCCGACGTTCAAGCCGACGATGTAGCCCACGCCCAGCAGCGCCGGCGACAGGTTGGTGCCCAGATACCCCACCAGCCGGCTGCTGCCCAGGTACGTGGCCTGCGCCCAGGTGTCCGGGATCACCCGCAGGCCGCTGGCCGCACCCAGCTTGACCAGCGCGCCGATCGCGCCGGAGATGGCCAGGATCTTCAGGCCCGGGCCGGGGTTTGCGCCGGCCTTGAGCACCTCGGCTGCGGCCTTGCCTTCGGGGAACGGCAGCGGGTCTTCGACGATCATCGAGCGCCGCAGCGGCACCGAGAACAGCACGCCGAGCAAGCCGCCCATGCCGGCAATGCCGAGCACCCACCAGTATTTGAAGTCCGGCCAGTAGCCCATGATCACCAGCGCGGGGATGGTGAAGATCACGCCCGCTGCGATCGACGACCCCGCCGAGGCGCCGGTCTGGACGATGTTGTTTTCCAGGATGGTGCCGCCGCCGAGCAGGCGCAGCACACCCATCGAGACGACCGCAGCCGGGATCGCGGTGGCGATGGTCAGGCCGGCGAACAGGCCCAGATAGGCATTGGCGGCCGAAAGCACCACCGCCAACACGATGGACAGCACGACGGCACGAAAGGTGAGCTGGCGCGGTTGCGCGTCATGGCTCATGGGCAGTTCCCCTGTGGCAAAAAATCCGGACCACGCTAGCGCCTGTGCGCGGTTCCGTCCAGCTGCGTCGCGGCGTGACAGTGTGCCTGTTATGGCGGGTGGAGTACGCGGGACGTTGCGCCAGGAGAGTCAGCAGCGCGCTGTACGATCGAATCGACCGCAGCACGCGCCTGGCTTCAAGACGCGTACGGCAGTGACCGGTGATTGCTTGCAAAAACGACCGCGTCTTGATCAGGCGAACGCGGCTGGCGATCGGCGGCGCATGGATCACTCGGGTACCGGCGCGCTTGTGTTGCGTCGCGCGCCGGTCTGATCGCAGTGCGCCTTACCGGATCAATGCAACTGCTCGCTCAACGCAGCGCTTCGGCAAACGCCAGGTAGGCCTCAATCACCTCCGGCAGCTCGGCGAACAACGCATCCAGATCCACCGTGTCCATCAGTGGCCCGCGCGCCGCTTCCAGTGCCGCCGGGATGTCGCCGTCGTGCGCGCGCAGTGCGTCGGACACATGCACGGCCTGGGCAAGCAGCAGCGGCATCAACGCGCCTTCCGGTGCGGCGGCCGGGCGGACCTGATAGGCGATGGCTTGCTGGATCACCGCAGGCAACTGCCAGCGACGCACCAGCTCGGCGCCCACTTCCGGGTAACCGAAGCCCAGCTGCAGGGTTTCTTCGGCGGCATGCCCGGCAGAGGAGCTTTCGTGATTGATGCGGCTGGCGTACTCCGGCGCGCCGGACTGGATCAGCAGCTCGCCGATGTTGTGCATCATGCCGCAGGTAAATGCGGTTTCCGGATCGAGCCCATGCTGTCGCGCCAGCACGCGGCAGATGCCGGCCACACCGAAGCTGTGCCGCCAGAACGCGTTCAAATCGAAACCGGGGCCGGCATGAAACGCGCCGGTCATCGACGAGGCCAGCACCAACGTACGCAGCGTGTTGAAGCCCAACCGCATCGCCGCGTCTTCGACGCTGGTGGAATCGCGCAGGCCATGGAAGCGCGCCGAATTGGCCAGCCGCAACACCTTGGCGGCGATCACCGGATCGCGCTCGATGGTGTGCGCCAACGCATCGATGTTGGTGTTCGGATCATCGAACTGACGAATCAGGTCCTGCGCCACCTTCGGCACCGTGGGCAAGGTATGCAACTGGTCAAACAAAACCTCCAACTTCATGATCGCCTCGTGGGAAAGGAATGGGTCAGCGCAACTGCGCCCGCCATGGTGTCGTACAAGCCGCTTGAAAGTCACTATCCCGATGCATGCCCTGGCGTGACCACGCCATCGCCATCACTGGGCGCCAAGCCGCATCGCCATTGGATTTTGCGCGCCTGCGCAGAGCGCTGCGCGTCGCGCATGGAACACTGCAACGCCACAGCGAACACAGCGCCATGCGGTGGTGCTGGCAGCTGGACAATATGGTCGGGGACGGCGACAACTGCGGATGATGGATGCCGATAGACCTGGTCTGGAATCGCGACCATAACGCGATGCCGGTGTTGTGATTTTGCCGACAAAGGCTCAATGAAAATCGCGCGAGGGCAGCTGCATTTCGCCGAGCAGCTCGCTGAGGTCGTACAGATCGCCGGCGATGAGATGCTCCACGCCATCCACGCGTTCCCAGCGGCCGCGCACCGCCATCAGACGCGATTCCAGCAGTGCGCGGCGGCGGCGTAGTGCCAGGTGCGACCAGACGATGACGTTGATCATGCCGTGTTCGTCTTCCAGGGTGACGAAGATGGTGCCCTTGGCAGTGGCCGGGCGCTGGCGCTGGGTGACCAGGCCGGCGACATGCACGCCGCTGCCATGACGGCGGCCTTGTAGTTCACGCAGGCCGAGGATGTGCCGCTGCGCCATCTGCGGGCGCAATAGCGCCATCGGGTGCTGGCGCAGACTCAGGCCGACCGAGCGGTAATCGGCCAGGATGTCTTCGCCTGCGCGCGGCGCCTCGAATTCCACCGGGCGCTCTTCGGGGCTACCAGGCAGCAGCGGCCGACGCGCTTCCACGCCGGCCATGGCCCAACGCGCGGCATTGCGATTGCCCACCATGCCTTGCAAGGCGCCGGCCTCGGCCAGGGCAAGGCGCGCTTTTTCGTCGAGTGCGGCGCGCAGGCACAGATCGCCGATATCGGCGAAGCCGCGTTGCGCGCGTGCGGCGACAATGCGCGTTGCCACCACTTCCGATAATCCGGCGACCTGACGCATGCCCAGACGGATCGCCGGTTGTTCGCCAGGGTCTTCGTCGCTACACCATGGCCGGCCACCGACCAGCGTGTTGTCCCAGACGCTATGCAGCACATCCACCGGCAACACCTCCACGCGCGCACGCTCGGGACTGCCGCGGCGCGCGTCCTGCACGATCTGGCTAGCCGAATAGAAGCCCATCGGCTGCGCATTGAGCAAGCCGCAGGCGAAGGCTGCAGGTTCGTGGCGTTTGAGCCAGCAGCTGGCGTAGACGAGCTTGGCGAACGAGGCGGCGTGGCTTTGCGGGAAGCCGTAGGAACCGAAGCCCTTGATCTGCTCGAAGATCTGGTCGATGAAGGTGGAGGCGTAGCCTTTCTTTTCCATCAGCGCGCGAATGCGCACGCGATGCGATTCCATGTCGCCGCCACGACGCCAGGCCGCCATCGAGCGACGTAATCGATCGGCATCCTCGGGTTCGTAGCCAGCATGGATCACGAGTTCCATCACCTGTTCCTGGAACAGCGGAATGCCCAGGGTCGGCCCAAGAATCTTTTCCACGCCTTCGGATGGGTAACTGATCAGGCTCTTGTCTTTGCGACGCTGCAGATACGGATGCACCATGTCGCCCTGGATGGGACCTGGCCGCACGATCGCCACTTCGATCACCAGATCATAGAACTCTGCAGGTTTGAGCCGCGGCAGCATCGCCATCTGCGCGCGCGATTCGATCTGGAACACGCCCACCGTATCGGCGCGCTGGATCATCTTGTAGGTGGCATCATCCTCGTCCGGCAGCGTGGCCAATGCGAAATCGCGACCGCGCTGCCCGCGCACCAGATCCAGCGTCTTGCGAATGCAGGTGAGCATGCCCAGCGCCAGACAGTCGACCTTGAGCAACCGCATCGTTTCCAGGTCGTCCTTGTCCCACTGGATGATGGTGCGATCGGCCATTGCCGCGTTTTCCACCGGCACCAGCATCGACAAAGGTTCGTCGGAGATGACGAAGCCGCCGACATGCTGCGATAGATGGCGCGGGTGATCGCGCAGCTGTTCGGTCACTGCAAGAATCTTGTTGATGAGTGGATTGGCCAAATCGAATCCCGCCTCTTCGATGCGCTGTTCCATCGGCGTTTCGCCATTGCCCCAGCCATAGCAATTGGCCAGCAGCGCAATCTGGTCCGGCGGCAGACCGAAGGCCTTGGCCACGTCGCGCACGGCGCTTTTGCCGCGATAGCAGATGACCGTGGCCGCCAGCGCGGCACGTTCACGACCGTACTTGTTATAGACGTATTGCAGCACTTCCTCGCGCCGTTCGTGTTCGAAATCGACGTCGATATCAGGCGGCTCGTTGCGTGCCTTGGACAAGAATCGCGAGATCAGCAGACGTGTCTTGAGTGGGTCCACAGAGGTGATACCCAGCGCGTAGCACACTGCCGAATTGGCCGACGACCCCCGGCCTTGACAAAGGATGTTTCTTGAACGCGCGAAATGCACCACATCGCGCACGGTGAGAAAGAAGGCCTCGTATTTCAGTTCGGCGATCAGCGCCAATTCTTTCTCGATGTCGTCGCGTATTTTCTCTGGCGTTCCATCCAGCCACCGCTCACGCATGCCTGTTTCGGTGAGCTGCCGCAGATAACTCGCCGGCGTATGTCCTTCCGGCACCAGTTCGCGCGGATAGGTGTATTCAAGCTTGGAAATATCGAAGGTACAGCGCTGGGCCAGGTCGACCGTGGCCTGCAACAGCGCATCCGGATAGATGTTGCCCAGGGCCCGGCGCGTGCGCAGATGGCGCTCGCCGTTGCGGAACAGGTGCGCGCCGCACTCGGCCAACGGCAAGCTGTGGCGGATGGCGGTCAAGGTGTCCTGCACGATGCGCTCGCGGCGCTGCGCCATATGCACATCGCCGCTGGCCAGTGCGGTCATGCCCAGCTGCTGCGCCAGCAACTGCAAGGCAAGCAACCGCGCGGCATCGTCCTGTTCGCGATGCAGTTCCACCGCCAGGAATGCACGCTCGGCGAAGACCTGTTGCAACCAGGCACCCTGCTCGGCCCGCGGCTGCGCGCCGGGCATCCACACCGCGAACACGCCGGGTGCGACATCGCGAAACTGCGCTTCCACCTCGGCACGCCCCAACCGATATGTGCCCTTGCTTGCTGCACGCCGCGCGGTGGTGATCAGCGCGCACAGTTGCGGATAGCCATGCGCGTTTTCCACCAGCAGCACAAAGCGGGTGCCATCGACCAGGGTGAATTCGCTGCCGACGATCAGGCGCACGCCGGTGGCGCGCGAGGCTTCCAGGCCGCGCACGATGCCGGCCAGCGAGCATTCGTCGGTAATCGCCAGTGCGCTGTAACCGCAGTGCTGCGCGCGCATGAACAATTGCTCGGCACTGGAAGCGCCACGCAGGAACGAGAAATCCGACAGGCAATGCAGTTCGGCATACGCAGGCAGGCCATCTGCCACCGCCGCATGGCTGATGTCGTCATTGGCCGCGCGCAATCGCGCTGCCACATTCCACGCACGCGGCATGCGCCCGCCGGGCGTATCGCGGTCAACACCGTCGACGGCGTCGTCCCAGCTCATGGGCGCACATCTTCAATCTCGCGCTGCCACCACAGCGTCTTTCCGGTGAGCCGCAGATCGCCTCGTTGCAGGTGCTCTTTCACTGCGTGGCATCGGATGCTTGCGGCACCGCTGCGGTGACCAGCCCGACAAGCAGTGCTCGGTTGCCGCAGGGGCATGGGGCGGATCATGCGAACCACCCATGCAACATCCAGCCATCCACACGACCGGGTGCGGCGAATGCCCAACCACGTCGGCCGCGCGCAGTTTCTACGACGTAATAGTCGCGACGTGCTTCGTCGTCGTCCCACCAGCCGCTTTCCAGTCGCTCCGGGCCGGAGACGATGCGTAACTGCGCATCGTGCAAGGGCACCGGCTGTGGCAACAACCAGGTGGGGCGTGGCGGGCGCGGTGGTGCATCGGTTTCGCGCACCGCATCGCCGATGGCGCGCCGCCATGCGCGTTCCGGGCGCGGGTCGTCGGCCGGCAGTACGCGATACACCGCCTCATCGCCGAGCCGCGCGCGCAGGCGCTCGCGCAGCTGCGGCCACTCCACCGATTGCTGCGCACGCTGATCGAACAAATCGCGCATGGCCGGCACGAACGGCGGCAGTTGCCGCGCCAGCAAGCGCATCGCCACTACCGGCCGCGGGATCTCCACCCGCTCCAGCCGGTTGCGTGCAAGCTCGAACAACAGCGTGGGCGCACGCTCCGGCGTCAGCAGGCCGATCTCGACATCGGTGGCGCCTTGTTCGTGCTCCAGTCGCAGCAAGAACCGTTGCACGCCACCATCGCGGATGGACAGATACGTGCACAGATCGCCAATCAAGCGCCGCAGCGGGAACAGCAGCGCCGGATGCATTTCCACCTCGTAGCCCAGTTCCACACGCTGGTCGAAATGATCTGGCGGTGTGTAACACTCCAAGGGGTCGTCGACCTGGCCGTAGAGGCGGTCCAGGTGATCGAGCAGTCCTGCACCGAAACGCCGACGCAGCCCATCGCGCGGCAACGCACGCACCGCCGCCAGCGTGCGCACGCCCATGTGCTGCAGGCGCTCACCCACATCGTCAGGCAAGGCAGCGCGGCGTACCGGCACCTTGTCGAGCGTGCTGTGCAAGGCCGGCAACTGCGTCACGACCATGCCATCGCGCAAGCCGGCCAGCACGCGTGCCGCACGCGGTGTGGGCGCCAGTGCAAGCCGGTGCTGGAAGCCCAGCGCCTGCAGTTCATCGCGCAGGCGGCGCTCGAAACGTGGCCACGGACCGAACAGCCGAAAACTGGCGCCGGCCTCCAGCACGATGGCGCGCGACCATTGCTGGCTCACCAACGAACTGTGCCGATACGCCCACGCTGCGAGAAACCGCTGCGTGCGCGCCTCAGCCTGCGCCTCGTAATCGATGGTGCGCACATTGGCCATCAGCGCATGCGCCGCCGACAGCCGCATGCCGGCTTTCAGACCGGCGTCGGACGCCGCTGCGTTGACCGAATGCAGGCTGCGCAACTGCGCCGGCCCTTCGACCAGCACCAACGGCGCGTGCGACTCTTCCAGACGCCGAAGGACGGCGTCCAGCGCCAGCTGCGGCAGCAGTATGCAGGCCCACAACATGCGCGCGCCTCAATGCGCCAGCCGCAACGGCTGCGAGGGGACCTGCCCGCCGCGGCACTTGCGCACCTGCCAGGCATCGCGCTCCGGCAGAAATTCCAGCCGCAAGGCGGCCGGCGATGCATTGACCGCATGCTTGCGATCGCGCAGCGCGAATGCGCAGCAGTTGCCGCTGTCGGCGGCGACCTGCAGCCGCCGCAACGCGCGCGCATCGCCGGTCTGCGGCCAGCCCAGTACCGCCGCGCAGGCACCGCTACGCAGGCATTGTTCGAACGCCCACAAGGCGTCGCGCGGCTCGGCCTGCACCACTTCCAGATGTTCCAGCATCACCCCGCCCGCCTGCCAGGCCGGTGCGTAGGGAATGAACGGCGGTGCCACCAACACTACGCGGCTGCTGGCGCCGGTCAGGCGCGCCAGCGTGGGCAACAACAATGCGATCTCGCCTACGCCGTGTGCGGGCAACAGCAATTCGGTCAGTGCCCGCCGCGGCCAGCCACCATCGGGCAGCAGCGCATCCAGTGCGGCATGCCCGGTGGATTCGCCTCCATGGGCAATGGCCGTGCCGTGACCCGCACGCCAGACCGTGCGCGCGGCCAGCAGGGCGTCCAGCGGCAGTGCGACTGCCGCGTTGCCGTCCTGCCTGATGCGCGCGGGCTCCTGGCTCATCTCAACCCTGCCGGATCAGGCCGCAGTACAGCCCTTCGATCGCGAAGTCGGCATCGGCCGCCACCACGATCGGCGCATGCGCGCGATTGCGTGGCAACAGGCGGATGCGCTCGTCGCCGCGCTCCAGTCGCTTGATGGTGATCTCGCCATCCACACGTGCCACCACGATCTGCCCATCGCGCGCATCGTTGCTGCGATGCACGCCGACCAGATCGCCGTCCAGAATGCCGTCGTCGATCATCGAGTCGCCTTGCACCTGCAACAGATAATCCGGGCGCAGCGAGAACAGCGCACGGTCCAGCCACAGCTGACGATCCAGCCCGATATCCGCACCGATCGGCACACCGGCCGCCACTCGCCCCAGCACCGGCAAGGCCAGCACCGCATCGCGCGCCGGATCAGGCCTCATCCGGCCTGGCACGCGGATGCCGCGCTTTTGATTGGGCAGCAGCTCGATCAACCCGGCCTCGGCCAGTGCCTGCACGTGCTTTTGCGCGGCATTACGCGAGGCGAAGCCGAATGCCTGCGCAATCTCGGCCAGGCTGGGCGACACCCCTGCGCGGGCCTGTTCCTGCAGGAAGGTCAGGACCGCCGTACGTTTGGGAGAAAGAGGTTCCATAGGGTAAAACGGCCAGCTAAGACTAGGTGTACATTTGTACACCCCTCGGTCGCAGCAGGCGAGATTGGCCAACTCAGCTTGCTGAGCCGATTCAGCGGGCGAGCTTGCGACAGACCGGGCATCGAGTTATAACTTACGTAATAACAAGGGGCGCCGCCATGAAACTCAAGATCACCTCCATCGGCAATTCCGCTGGCGTCATCCTGCCCAAGGAACTGCTGGCCCGCCTGCGCCTTGGCAAGGGCGACGAACTGTATGCGATGGAAACGCCCGACGGCATCAAGTTGACCGCGTTCGACCCTACCCTGGCCGCGCAGATGGAGGTGGCCGAGCAGGTGATGCGCAACCGCCGCACGTTGCTGCACAAGCTGGCGCAATAAGGCTCGACCATGATCATCTGGATCGAACGGCCACTTGTCCTGGCCATCCATGATCGCCAATTGGCCGAACATGGCGGCGGAAGCGGCGTGCGCGACGACGCCCTGCTCGACTCGGCGCTTGCCAGGCCAAAACAACTGCTGTCCTACGGCGAGCCACCTCCAGATCTGGCTGCGCTAGCGGCCAGTCTTGCCTATGGATTGGCCCGCAATCATCCGTTTGTCGACGGTAATAAGCGCACCGCAGCTGTCGCTTGCGAAACCTTCATCGTGCTCAACGGCGCGACGTTGGTGGCCAATGACCTGGAGCTCTACGGTTTCTACATCAGCCTGGCGGATGGCTCACTCGATGAGACACCATGCGCCGCGTGGCTGCGCACGCATCTGCAATTGCGAAATCAGGCTCAAGTGCACGAATCGGCGGCAACGTACGGGTAATTCGTTCGTGAGAAGCATTCTGCGCAATGGCCATCCATGGCCAAACATCACTGCCATAAAGCTTTTACCGAAAACGACGCGCAAGCTGCGCGGCGGTCAGCGAGCTTGCGCGCTCAGTCCTTCGCATACACCACACCCAACTTGTCGATCTCCTCACCCGCGCGCCCGGTAAAGCCGGCGATATGCCAGCCGCTCGGCGCGGTCAGCGTGTAGGTCTCGCTGCTCGGTGTGCCAACCTGCACGCTGCGGCCTTTGTTGGTGCGTAGGCTCAACGAGAACAGGCGGGTGCGGTCGTTGTACTTGCCCACGCTGAAGGTGGCCGAGGACAGCGTTTCGTTGGCACCCAGCGACAACGTCGTCGCCTGCCCACCACTGCCGCCGTGCGCGAGCAGCTTGCCGCTGTCCAGGATCACACCCAGGCCATCCAGGCGCGCGCCGCCGCGCAGGGTCACGCCACTGAGCGGACGCCCGCCGGCATTGCCGGCCACATCGTTGAACGGAACGCCATGCGGGCCACCGAACTGGTCGCTGGTGCGCAGTCGATCGCCCACTGCCCAACCGAACTGCGTATGCAGCGGGTAGTGGTCGGACAAGGGCTTGCCTGCGCCGTCGTAGAAGCCGCCATCATCGAGCTGATAGCGGTTGGCCGCCAGGGTCAGCTGCGGCGCATCGCGGTACAGGATCTTGTCGACCACCTCGCAGCTATTGGTGGGTGGCGTGCCGCACAGCAGCGGTGCGGCGCCGGCCGCCGGTGCCGCGCCCTTGATCAATTCCAGCCACGGATCGGTCAAACCGTTGGAGGCGATCAGCTCGCGGATATTGTCGTCGCTGCGGGTGTAGCGCGTGTTGGAATCCATCATCACCAACACCGCGTTGCCGGCCGACCAGGTCTGGATGAACTGCGCCAGCTGGCCGATGTTGGCGCGGCGTGCGGACAGATCGCCCGCTTCGACACCGGCATTGGGATGCGCGTTGTAGACGTCCAGCAACACGCCATCGGCCAGGCGTACGCGCATGTAACTGAAACCCTTCGGGGTCAGGCAGTCGGTGCCGTTGCACTGATTCCACTTGATCCGGGTGAAGTCGCTGAAGGGATAGTTGCTGAGCGTATTGAGCCCGTCGCCGAACGCGGCACCGCCGCTGGTGGCAGTACGGTAGGGATGCGCGTCGCCGGCGTACAGCGTGGCGTGGTAGTTGAAGTCTTCCTGCACGTTGACCAGCCCGTAAGGCGCCAGTTTTGGTGCCAGCAGTGCGGTGTTGGTGGCCGGCGTTCCGCTGGACAGCCCTTCGGGCAGGCCGGCGACGTTGTAGGTCAGCACATCAAGCACACCGACGTTTGTTTGCGCCTGCGCGATGCTGGCGCAGGCAAGACCGAGAGTGATTCCGAGACTGACGAGAGTACGTAGATGATGGAGCATGATTCGCCTCTTGCAGTGAAAGAAACAGCGGCTGGCACGGTGGCCAGAGAAACGGCGCCAGATGCGCCGATGCAACCGCACGCGTCGGCCGTGGCCGGCACACGCAGCGTCATTCGCTCAGGTAATGCGGGTCGATCGCGGCATCGATCAACGTGGCCAGGGTCTGCAATGGGCAGTCGTACTCCGGGGTAGCGCTGCTGCAGCCGGGAATGAACACCGGCGATGACGGCGGCGGCGCCTGTGGCGTCAGCGTGCGGCGCTCGCGTAATTGCGCCAGCGTCTGCGCGGTGTAACGCAGGCGGATCACGCGCTGCCCATCGGCACGGCGCCAACGTTCGAACACCAGCGCGCCGCCGGGCACGGTCTGGTCGGGCTGGTAACCGGGCAACTGCCAATGCAGATCGAACATGCCGGCCAGCAAGGTCAGCGTGCCGTCGTGACCTGACAGCACCACCAGTCTTGCATCGCCGCCGATCGGCGTGGAGTGCGGTGTATTGCTGTTGCCGCTGGCATTGCGGTTGCTGTGCGTATCGGTGCCAGCGTCGCTAGTGCTGCCTTGCTGCAACGTCGCCAGCAACCGCGCCGCCAGCGGCGAACTGGCCATGCGCGCCACCGTCGGCGCACGCAAGCGCAGCGCGAACTCGGCTTGGTGCGGTGCGAACGCGCGCAGCAGGCTGGCTTCATTCACGCCCTGCCACCCCAACCCGGCAAAATCCTGGCCATCGGCCCAGCCCATCAGCAGGCTTTCGCTGATACCCGATGCCGCCGGTGCCGGGCCTTCTACGCCAGCAATGCCTTCATCTGCCTCGCCCATACGTGCGGGTACCGCATCCAGGCGTTGCTTGCCGGCTCCGGCCTGGGTTGGACACGGCCGCTGCGCGCATTGCAGCAACAGTTGCTGCAGGCCGTCGATCGCATCGTGTTGCGCTGCATTCCAGGCGACTACATCGCCGCCGACGCGGCCGGCGATGGCCGCGCGCATCAATGCAGCGGCAGCCGGCTGCCGCAATGCCGGGGCACCGTCGAACAGTGGATCGGACGCGTCAGCGGCAAAGTGGTGCACCGTGTTCGTACAGCCCGGCGTGAGCGTGCTTGCCAGCGCGCGTGCCGAGGCGATGGTGCGCTGGGTGCGATTGGCCCAGTAGTAGACGTTGGCGCAGCCATCGCCATCGAACACACCAAGCGGCGCGTAATGCACGCGGTAATAGCTACCGAACAACGCTTCCAGACGCGCACCGTTGGCAGTCAGGTGCCCGGCCGGCACAGCGAAGCGTGGCCAGGGACGTGCGGAATAGCGGCCCAGCTGCTCCGGGCTGGACATTGCCGCACGCACGCCGTGGCGTTTGAGGATCACGACTTTTTCAAGCGTCTCCGGCGCCGCAGCAGCGGCATGCGCCACTTCCAACGCAGCCGGACCGGCAACGAACAGCACAAAGAAACACATACAGATACGAGGCAGTAATGACATGAGTGGTCTCAAAACGTGGTGCACCCACTGCATTGCGCGAGATCTCGCGCAATGCAGCTGGCAACAGCGCCAACGCGGGCGATGCATGCCTTGCATGCGGCGCCCTGCAGTAGGCGCCGAGTAGCGGCAGTGGCTGCCGCCGACAACCGTGGAACGGCGATCAACGCAACTGCGCAGCTGTCAGGTGGGCGTGGCCGATGCAGGAGCGGCATGCACCGCTCCCACGCTCGGACCACAAGCGCGCCGTCCGCAGCCAGCTGACGACTGCTCCTCAGCCAGTCCCGGCCATCCTCAAAAACGCGCGCGCATCCCCACCGACCAGGTGCGGCCATAGTCGGTATAGCCGCCGAACAGGTGATCGCCAACGAACTGGCGCTGCACCTCGCCGGTGAGATTGATCGCATTGACGAACACCGACAGCGTGTCGTTGACCTTGTAAGCGACGTTCGCATCCAGGCTGCCGAACTGGTCACTGTTGAGCGTGGCCACATTGGCGGTGCCCACCGCATTGAGGATGTCGTCGCTCCAGCTGTAGCTGACGCGCGCCATCAACGGCCCCTTCTCGTAGAACAGCACGGCGTTGTAGGTGTTCTTGGCAACGCCTTCCAGGCTGTCGGTGAAGCTGCTGGTGCCGTCGTGATAGGTGGCCTTGCTGTCGGTCCAGGTGTAGTTGAGCTGCATGCCCAGGCCATCCAGCGGCGACAGTAGGCCGGTGAAGACCTGCTGATACGCCACTTCCGCGCCCTGCACCATCGCCTTGCTGCCGTTGGTCTTGGACGACAGCAGATAGGTCTGGCCTTCGTAGACCAGGTTGGACATCTGGGTCTGGATAAAGCTGGAAATATCCTTGTAGAACAACCCGCCGGTCAGGGCCGAGGTGCCGTCGATGTACCACTCGAAGGTCAGGTCGTACTGCCATGCCTCGAATGGCTGCAAGGCAGGATTGCCGCCACTGGCGGTGAAGCGCTCGCCGCTGGAATTGAAGGTGAGCTTGGACGACAGGTCGGTGAGATCCGGGCGCGTGATCACCTTGGCAGCGGAGGTGCGCAGCACCATGTCCTCGCGCACGTCCCAGGCGGCATTGAACGAGGGCAGCACATTGGTGTAGCTGCGCTCGAAGTGCACCGGTTGCGCGCTGCCGTTGACGTCGGCATGACCATCGGTGGCCTGTTCGGTGCGCACCACGCGCGCACCGAGATTGCCGCGCAGCTCGCGGCCGGCCAGTTCGGTGCCGAAGTTGGTCATCGCGTAGGCCGAGGCGATCTTTTCCTGCACCTCATAGGAGTTCTGCAGGTCGGCGCTGTTGGGCGTATTGCTCAGATCGGCGCTGGTCGGCCAATTGCCCCAGAACGTGGATTCGATCGGCGCCAGCCATTGCCGCGGCAGGGTGCCGTTGGCGTCCGACAGCATGTCGCCCACCGGCAATGCGGTGAAGTTGCTGCCCGGGAAACGCACGCCGGCGATACTGTTGAGCAACAGATCCGCGCGGTCGTAGGTGCGCGAGCGCTGGCGATACTTGGCGCCCACCTTGAAATCGCGGAAGAAGCTGCCGTCGAGTGCGCGCCTGGCATCGAACTGCAGCGCGTCTTCCTTGTCGCGCGCATCGATTTCGCGCCATTCCAGCCGGCGCCCTGCCACGGTGGCCGGGTTGGTTGGATCAAAGCCGTTGGTGAAGCTCCAATCGGGCACGTTGTCGCCGTCGGCCTGCGGCATGTCCACGCGCATCGACAGGTTGGTGCCGCTGCGCAGGCGCGTGCGCCGGATCGGATCCGAATCGTAGCTGTGCGCCTGCGAGTGGAATGCCACCGCGCCCAGCGTCCAGCGGTCGCCGCTCCAGGTGCTGGACAGGCGCGCACTGCGATTGTCGTCGGTGATGCCGGAGGTCTCGCGCGAGATCTGCACCTGGCCGTTGCGGTAATCGAAACCGGCAATGCCGCCGTTTTCCACGCGAAGATTGCTCAGCTTGGCCAGGCTGTCGAAACCCACGCCCATGCTGTATTCGTCGTAATGCACGGTCTGCTTTGCATAGAGCAGATCCAAGTTGGTTTCCCATTGCGCGCTCGGCTTCCACTGCAGCGATGCGGCCACGCCGGCGCGTTCGCGCTCTTCCAGCTCCAGCGTCGGGCGCAGACCGGTGGGCACGTAATTGGCGCCGAGCACACCCGGCACGCCGTTGCGGTAATAGTCCCAGCTCACCTCGTTGACGCGGTCCTGGCGCAGCGTGCGTTGCGCATACGCGCCAGAGATCAACATACCGAAAGTGCCGTCGGCATTGACCCAATTGAACAGCCCGGAGGCACGCGGATCGTTGGCCTGGGTGCGCTGGGCCTGGCTCGATTCCAGCGACACGTTGGTCAGCGTCTTGCCCAATTCCAACGGGCGGAAGGTGCGCACGTTGACGATGCCGCCGATGGCGCCTTCGTCCAGGTCGGCGGTGGGGCTCTTGATCACGTCCAGGCCGGAGACCAGTTCGGCCGGCAGTGTGTCGTAACGGAACTGCCGCCCGGTCTGGCCGGAAGTGCGCACATTCTCGTTGACCGCCATGGTCTGACCGTTGAGCGTGGTGACCTGGAAGTTCGGGCCCAGGCCGCGCACGCGCACGTACACGCCTTCGCCGCGGTCGCGCACGATCGACACGCCGGGCACGCGCTGCAGCGCCTCGGCCACGTTCTGCGCCGGCAGCTTGCCGATGTCTTCAGCGGCGATCACATCCACCACGCTATCGGCGTAGCGCTTCTGCCGCAGTGCGGCGCTGAGGCTGCCGGCGTAACTGCCGAGCACCTGGATGCTGTCCAGCTCCTGCACCGGTGCGTCTGCGCGCGGCACTGGCGCCGTTGCGGTCGTTGCCACTGCCGCGGCTGCAGGAACCGCCTGCGGCATGCCGGGTGCTGGCTCGGCGGTTTCGATCGTCACCGTGGTCGCATTGAGATAGCGGTAACGCAGGCCGGTACCATCGAGCAATTGCCGCAACGCCTGCTCAGGTGCAATGCCGGCAGCGGTGGCGCGGGTCTGCGGGTTGCCGGCCACGTCGGCGGCATAGACAAACTGCAGCCCGGTCTGACGCGAGAGCGCATTGAGCGCGCGTGCCAGTGGCTGGGCAGGAATCGCATCGACCGCGATGGTGGCTGGAGCCGCCTGGGCGCCGGCAGTGCCGGCATGCAAAGCAAGAGCGATCGAAAGAAACAACGTACGGCGCATCGGGGAATCCAGTAGGGGAGGAAGCAATGCGCAGCACCTCACGCGAGGCGGGATGCTGCGTTGTACCCGGACTACGAGGATCGACAGCGACGATCGGGCACCGGTTTTTGATGAATTTTCTGTGACACGTGCGGGAGGTGCGAGCGCTGGGCGCGCGCAGGCGATGCACGCATCGATACGTCACTTAGCGGCTATCGCGTAAGCGTGTCCTGCGCAGGCCGGCTGCGCACACGCAGAATTCCCGGCGCACTGACCACGCGCAGGTTCGGCTGGCCATCAAGGAAGGCGCGCAGCGAGGCGATATCGTCGCCGCGCAGATTGCCGGTGAGCCGCAACGCACCGGCGGCAGCGTCGTCGATCAACAAGCGTGTGCGATTGAGCCGATTGAAGTCCTCGGCCACCGTGGCTAGCGGTGCGTCGCGGAACACGATGCGCCGCTGCCGCCAGGCATGCATCGTGGCCACCTCTTCGCTGGCGAGTTCGACCCGGCCAGTCGCAGCGTCGATACGCGCGCTCTGCCCTGCCCCCAGATTGGCGAGCATCGGTTGCCCTGCGCGCGGTTCGTGCCACACGTGTACACGGCCCTCGGCCACCTCGATGCGTGCCTGACGCTGATACAAGGCAATGTCGAAGGTGGTGCCGATATCCTCCACCCGCAGATGGCCTGCGTGCACCTGCAACGGGCGCCGGTCCGGTGCGACCACGAAGCTGGCCTGACCGCGCAACAGGTGCAGGCGACGGCTCCACGGCGTCATGGTCGCGCGCACGCTGCTCTGCGCATTCAGATGCACCACGCTGCGATCGGCCAACTGCACGCTGCGCTGCTCGCCGTGCACGGTGGCGTAGGTTTGCGTGCGCGGCCAGGCCCAGCCAGTCAGCACTGCCACCCCGCAGAGTGCTGCGGCAAGTCCCATGCTCCAGCGGCGCACGCGCGCACTGCGTTGAGCTTCGGAGCGGCGCGGCTGGGCCGCATGTTGCGACGTCAATCGTGGCGGCAACGGTAGCGCGATCACGTTCCGCGCCACTGCATCAGTGCTCTTGCGCCGGTCGGCGTCGAGCAGAGCATCCACGTCCAACTCCATGCCGCGCAACGCATCGCCCAGTTCGCCAGCCACACGCAGCACGGCCATGTATTCGCGCACATGCAGCGGCGATGCCGTCAGCCATTGCAGAAAGCCGGCCTGTTGCGCCGCATCCAGCGCCTGCATGCGTTGCAGCGCATGCCATTGCGCGGCCTCAGCGACAGCGCTGCGGTTTGGCACTGCAGACTTGCTCACCAGCTTTCTCCGCTGTCGGCCACTGCCCGTCTGCACGCCGACAACCCACGTACCACATGCTTCTTGACCATATGCGCAGACACCCCCATGCGCTCGGCGATCTGCTTGTAGCTCAGCCCATCGCGGTACTGCATCACCAGGACCGCACAGGTGCGCTCCGGCAATGTCGCCAGCAAGGCCTGCAAGCGTTGCTGCCGCTGCTGCCGGTGCGCGGCGTCTTCCACATCGTCGCCTGCGGCCAACACCTGCGAAAACTGCTCCATCTCTTCGATGCGCAGCGGCGCCTGTTTACGTCGCACGGCCTGCTCGCGCGCCAAGTTCAGCGCCACCGTATACAGATAGGCCTCGGGATTGGCGATCGCCTCACCCTGATCCTGATGCGCACGCAACAGTCGCAGATAGGTCTCCTGCACCAGATCCTCGGCATCTTCTTTGGCACCACGGCGCACGAAGAAGCCACGCAACACCGATCCATGTTGGGTGAACACCTGCGTCCACGCGCGGGCGGCGTTGGCTTTCATGCGTGGGCGCTCCCCTTGCGCTGGGCCGGCTAGCCTGGCCAATGCAGGTGACACCACGATGACGCGCGGCTGCATGGCGTGCGCCCGCGCATGCAGCGTCGTGCCGCGCCGCTCCAACACGCGTGTCATCCACACAAGCGACGTCATGCGCAGCAAGCGCGTCCCGCTGCACGCCCGAGCATGTTTCGACATCGCGCACGTGTGAAAGATGCATCACCCACCTACACCACACCTTGACCAGGCAGGCATCAAGGTAAGCCTCCTCCTCTCAGCCATCGCCACGGGGTCCGCATGAATGCCACGCCCGCCACTGCCACTCATCTGGCGCCGGCCACCGCCACTCCCGCTGCGCCGACCTACCCGGTCAACCTGCGCATCAATGGTCAGCCTTACCAATTGCAACTCGAAGCCTGGGTCAGCCTGCTCGATCTATTGCGCGACCGGCTCGATCTCACCGGCACCAAAAAAGGCTGCGACCACGGCCAGTGCGGCGCGTGCACCGTGCTGGTGGATGGTCGCCGCATCAATAGCTGCCTGACGCTTGCGGTCATGCAGGACGGGGCCGACATCACCACGGTCGAGGGCCTGGCCGATGGCGAACGACTGCATCCGCTGCAGCGCGCATTTATCGAAAACGATGCCTTCCAGTGCGGCTATTGCACGCCTGGGCAATTGTGTTCTGCTGTCGGCCTGATCAACGAAGGCAAGGCGCACGACCGCGATCAGGTGCGCGAACTGATGAGCGGCAATCTGTGCCGCTGCGGTGCCTATCCGCAGATCACCGATGCGGTGATGGAAGTGCTGGGCAAACCCAGCGACAGCAGCGAGAGCGCCACCACACCGTGGACGCCAGGAACGGTGCCGGCATGATTCCGCTTACCTACACGCGCCCGGACAACGTCGATGCGGCGCTCACTGCGCTTGCAGTGCGCGGCAACGACCCACAGCCGGTGCCTGCCGAAGCCCCCGTGCGTCTGATCGCCGGCGGCACCAATCTCACCGATCTGATGAAGCTGCAAGTGATGCGGCCCAGCCGCCTGGTCGATATCAACCGGCTGCCGCTGGACAGCATCAGCACGCAGCCCGATGGCGGACTGCGCTTGGGCGCGCTTGCGCGCAATGCCGACACCGCTTATCACCCGGACGTGGAAACACGCTACCCCTTGCTGAGCGCCGCGATTCTGGCCGGTGCCTCGCCGCAGATCCGCAACATGGCAAGCAATGGCGGCAACCTGTTGCAACGCACGCGCTGCGTGTACTTCTACGACCATGCCACGCCGTGCAACAAGCGCGAGCCAGGCACGGGATGCTCGGCCATCGGCGGGCTGACCAAGTATCACGCCATCCTGGGCGCCAGTGCGCACTGCATCGCCACGCATCCCTCGGATATGTGCACGGCATTGGCGGCGCTGGATGCAGTCGTGCATGTGCAAGGCCCCAATGGCGAACGCGATATTCCCTTTGCGCAGTTCCATCGTTTGCCGGGCGATCATCCGGAGCTGGACAGCACCCTGGCGCCGGACGAGCTGATCGTGCATATCGATCTGCCCGATGCGCAGCGCTTCGCCGCGCATAGTGCCTATCTGAAAATTCGCGAGCGCCTGTCGTATGCCTTCGCGCTGGTCTCGGTGGCCGCAGCGCTGGAGTTGGCAGAAGACGGCAGCATCCGCGAGGTGCGCGTTGCACTGGGCGGCGTGGCGCACAAGCCCTGGCGCAATCCTGAGGCCGAGGCGCAACTGGTGGGCAAGCCGGCCACGGCAGAGAGTTTCGGCAGCCTGGCCGATGCGTTGCTGCAAGGGGCGCAATCGCAGGGCGAAAACGCCTTCAAACTGCCGCTGGCCCGCCGCGCGATCGTGCGTGCCCTGGACGTCGCCCGCGAGGGCACCATCGACAACCGCGGGCGAACCAGCGCGCTGGAGGAATCGCCATGAACGCACGCAGCACCGATCTATCCAACAGCGACCTGACCCCACCGGTTGCCGACAGCGGCACCGGCTATCGCCCCACCGGCACCGGCGTCACCCGCATCGACGGGCGCGCCAAGGTCACCGGCCAGGCGCGCTATGCCGCCGAATGGCCGGTGCCGGATCTGGCCTATGGCGTGGTGGTCAACAGCAGCATCGCCAAGGGCGAGATCGTCGCCTTCCATCTCGCCGCCGCGCGTGCAGTGCCCGGCGTGCTGGAAATCGTCACCCATGAAAACCGCCCGCACATGCGCGGCATGGACCTGTTCTACAAGGACATGACCGCACCTGCCGGCTCGCCGTTCCGCCCCTTGTACGACAACAAGATCCTGTACAGCGGCCAGCCGATCGCGTTGGTGGTTGCAGACACCTTCGAAGCGGCACGCCACGCCGCGCATCTGGTGGAAGTGGAGCTGCTGCAGGACCCGCACGAAACCAACCTGATGACCAATCTGGACCGTGCGCACAAACCCAAGGCCATGAAGGCCGGTTTCTCGCCGCCACCCAAGGACAAGGGCGAGCCGGAGACCGCGTTCGCCGATGCCGCCGTCCAGGTCCAGGCCGACTATTACAGCGGCGTGGAGCACCACAATCCGATGGAGTTGTTTGCCTCCACCGTGATCCGCGAGGACGATGGCCACTTCACCATCTACGACAAGACCCAGGGCTCGCAGAACAGCCGTTGGTACGTCTCGCATGTGTTCGGTTTGAGCAAGCGCAAGGTCACCGTGCGCAATCCCTACGTGGGCGGTGCCTTCGGTTCGGGGCTGCGCCCGCAGTATCAGTTGCCGCTTGCGGTGATGGCCTCGATCCTGCTGGACCGTTCGGTGCGCGTGGTGCTGACGCGGCAACAGATGTTCACCTTCGGCCATCGCCCGGAGACATTGCAGCGGCTCAAGCTCGGTGCCGACCGCGATGGCCGCCTGCGCGCGATCTGGCACGAGGCCATCGCCGAGACCTCGCGCATCGAGGACTACGTCGAGGTGGTGGTCAACTGGAGCGGGCAGTTGTACGCCTGCGACAACGTGCACCTGGGCTACAACTTGGTGAGCCTGGACCAGTTCAGCCCGATGGACATGCGCGCACCCGGTGCCGCACACGGCGTGCATGCGCTGGAAGTGGCGATGGACGAGCTGTCCTATGAACTGGGCATGGATCCGCTGGCGCTGCGCCTGAAGAACTATGCCGAGGTCAACCCGGCCGACGACAAGCCCTACTCCACCAAGGCATTGCGCGCGTGCTACCAGCAAGGCGCCGAGCGCTTCGGTTGGGCGCAGCGTCCGTTGCAGCCGCGCGCACGCAAGGAAGGCAACGAGTGGGTCGGCTGGGGCATGGCCACCGGGCAATGGGATGCAATGCAGATGTTTGCGCGCGCGCATGCCGTGCTGCACGCCGATGGTCGGCTGGTGGTGAGCAGCGCGGCCAGCGATATCGGCACCGGCACCTATACGGTGATGGCGATGATCGCGGCCGAAGCACTGGGCCTGCCGCTGGAACAGGTCACCTTCCAGCTGGGCGATTCGACGCTGCCGGTCGCACCGATCGAAGGCGGCTCCTCGCACGTGACCACGGTGGGCTCGGCGGTGGATGGCGTATGCGGCAAATTGCGCGCGCGGCTGCTGCGGCTTGCCCAGGCATTACCGAATTCGCGCTTCACCAAGGCCAAGCTGGACGAGGTGGTGTTTGCCGATGGCACGCTGGCGTTGCGCACCGACGCCGGCACCACCATGGCCCTGACCGAGCTGTTGCGTGCTTCCCAGCTGGAACAGATCGAAGACAAGTTCCTGCTGCTGCCCAATGTGCTCAAGCAACGCAAGTACACCCGTGCCACCCATGGCGCGGTGTTCGTGGAAGTACGGGTGGACGAGGAGCTCGGCACGGTGCGGGTCACCCGCGTGGTCAGCGCCATTGCGGCCGGGCGCATCCTCAACCCGATCACCGCGCGCAGCCAGATCGTTGGCGGCGTGGTGTGGGGCATCGGCCAGGCACTGCACGAACACACCCAGTCCGACCACCGCTTCGGCCGTTTCATGAATCACGATTTTGCGATGTATCACGTCTCGGCCAATGCCGACATCCACGACATCGATGTGATCTTCGCCGACGAGGACGACCGCATCGTCAGCAGCCTCGGTGCCAAGGGCGTGGGCGAGATCGGCCTGGTCGGCGTCTCGGCGGCGATCTGCAATGCGATCTTCCATGCCACCGGCAAGCGCATCCGCAGCACCCCGATGACGCCGGACAAGGTGATGGCGGACTGAGGCCTGCACTGCAGGCATACGCGCCGCATCAGATGGAGCCCTCTGCCTGAGGGTGGACGCGCTTGCAGTGCCTTGTCGCTGCAGCGTCCGCGGCGACCGCAGGCGCAACACTCAGATCAGCCGCGCGTCGGTGTTGCCGAACCAGGGCAGACGGCGCGTCCAGCTGATTGGATTACGTGTCTTTCGAAGGATCAAGCGGCAGCGGCACGAAACCGGTGCCGCTGGCGGTCGACACAGCGCGTCCAACAAACCATGACATGCACTCAGGTGCGCGTTGCCGCCATGAAGTGCGCACGGTCCTGCTGGGTGCGCCGGCGGATCTCCGCCAGGGCATCGCTTTCGGTCGCTTCCAGCATGGATTCGAACAGGCGCTGGAAGTGGTTGCGCATGGCCGTGCGCGCCGCCACCGGGTCGCGTTGCTGCAGGGCCTGCAGGATGGCGGTGTGTTCGTCCACACGGGTGGCGCCGTCGTCGTGGCAGACCCGCGCATACACCTCGCGCACGCGTGGCAATTCGTTGCGCATGCGCCAGATCAGCTGCACGCAGTGCGCCACCACCGGGTTGCCGCTGATACGCGCGATCGCCAGGTGGAATGCGCGGTCGTAGTCGGCGGCGGCCGCATCGCTGAGCCCCGGTGCCGACAACGCCTGGATCATGCCGCCCAATTCGTCCAGCTCCGCATCGGTGATGTGGCTGGCGGCCAATGCGGCCGCCTCCGCCTCGATCACCGCGCGCGCGGCGGTCAGCTCGAACGCGCTGACATCCGGCAAGGCACCCTCGTCCGAGGCCAGGCGTGGCTTGACGTACACGCCCGAGCCGATCTTGATCACGATGCGGCCCTGCGCCTCCAGCGCGATCTCGGCCTCGCGCACGGTCACGCGGCTGACGCCGAAGCGCTCGGCCAACTCGCGTTCGCCCGGCAGGCGCGAGCCGACCGGGAATTCGCCCGTGTCGATCAGCGCGCGGATCTTGGCGGCAACGGAGTGGTACAGGCGGTTTTCGGACATCGGCGACTCAAACCCTCAAGGTGATCGGCCCGGCACGCGGGTGCCGGACAGGTGGCGCGGCGGAAACCGCGCCGGTGGCGACGCTAGAACCGGTAGCGCACCCCCAAATAATAGCGTCGCCCGTAGGTGTTGTACTCACGGAAGCTGCCGGGCACCGGCATGTCGGAGATCCGTGGCTCATTGGTCAGGTTGGACGCCTCCAGCGATACCGACAGCTGCGCATTGAAACGGTAGCTGGCACGCAGGTCCAGGGTGCCGCTGTCGCGCACATAGCGGTTCTGCGCCGGGGCACCGACGAACTTCTGGAAATACTCCGAGCGGTACTTGTAGATGGCCTGCAGGTCGACCGCACCGATGGCGTAATACAGCTGGCCGGAGAACACGTGCCGCGACAGGCCGAAGATATTGGCCGGCGCGACGATGCCGCCGCTCACCAGGCCGGTGGCCGGATCGATCTGGTCGCCCAGGCGCAGATCCTGGGTCTTGTAGTTGGAATCGGCGTAGTTGTAGCTCAGCTTGACGCCCAGGCCGTCGAACGGCGCCGGCAGGTAGGAGAAGCGGTGGGTGCCGGTCAGCTCCAGCCCGGTGAGATCGCTCTTTTGCCGGGTGGTGACGTCCTGCACCACCGGCACCACCACCGACGTGCCGTCGATGACGAAGCGCTCGTCCACCACCGTGGGCACCGCGCCACCAGTGAACTGCTTGTAGTACACCGCGGCGCTGAGCAGGGAATCGGCATTGGGGTACCACTCCAGCGACACGTCCGCATTGGACGACAGCAGCGGCCGCGTGCGCGGGTTGCCGGTGGCGGTGATGCTGCCGATCGCCTCGCCGACGGTCGTGAATTCGGTTCCCGGTTCCAGGATGAAGGTGCGCCCGGCAGACAGCGCCACCAGATCCGGGCGGGCCATGGCCCGGTACAGCCCGAAGCGCAGCTGGGTCTGCTCGGTGAGGCCGAGGTTGGCGTTGAAGCTGGGCAGGAACACGCGGTTGGACGCGCGCACCGTCTGCGCGGCGAAGCGCCCGGTTTCCACCAGCTGGATGGTGCCGTCGGGGTTGTCGATGACGTCCAGCTCGCCGCGCAATCCCACCGAGCTTACGTCGGTACGCACCCAGCGCACGCCCAGGTTGCCGTCCAGCGGCCGCCCGAACAGCGTGCTGGCGAATTCGCCCATCACGTACAGCGCGCGGGTCTTTTCTTCCACGTCGGAGTCGGCGGTGCCGCGCGGGTCGGCAGTGCGGCCGGTGTCGTCCACGCCGGTGATGGCGCTGAACAGACAGCGGCTGTCGAAGGTGGCCCACTGCCGGATGGTGTTGCCGCTGGCGCTGGAGAGGAAATCCTCCTGCGGAAACGGTTGCCGGCAGGCCAGGTTGGCGGCGCGGATCGTGGCCGCATCGGTGACGTTGCGTTCGACGCGGTCGTCCAGGTCGCGGTAGGTCGCCTCGGACAGGCGCACGCCGCCCTTGATGGAGGTGAGCAGCCCGCTTTCCGGGGTGAAGGCGCCATCGAAGCGCCAGGCCCGGATGGTGTGCTCGCGGCGCAGCTCGTCGCGGCGCGCACGCGCGGCCGCGCTGAAATTGTCCGGGTTGTCCAGGTCGAACGCAGGATCGACCACGATCCCCGGCACATCGCCGGCATAGGTATAGGTGTAGTCCACGCGTTGCCCGTTGATCCCGGGCACGCGGTTGCCGCTGATGTCGGTGGCATTGGAGCGCAGCCGCATCAGGCGGTCGATCTCGCTGCGCTCGGTGCGCGAATACGACAGGTCGGTGGACAGCATCCAGGCCGCGTTCGGGCGCCATTCCACGCGCAGCCCGCCACCGCGGTACTGCTCGTCGCGCACCTTGTAGTCGGTGGAGGATTCCACCGTGCTGCTGCCGGTGTGGCCGAGCAAGGCGCCGTTGTCGCCCACCTGGCGGTTGTTGAGGTTGCGCAAGGTCTCGGAGAAATTGAGCTCGGCGCGGTCTTCGGTGACGGTGCGCTGCGAGTCCTGGTAATCCAGGGCCACGTCCAGGCCGTCGAACGGCCGCCATTGCAGCGCGGCGAAGGCCGCGTCGCGTTGATCGTGCTCGCTGATCTGGCGGTACACGCGGCTGCCGGGCGCCAGGTAGTACGGCGTGCCCGCCTGCACCTGCGCCGGGGTCACGGCGGTGCAGTTGCGGCTGGCGCCCACCACCTCGTTGGCGTTGCAGGCCGTCCAGGTGGAGCTGCTGCTCATCACCTCTTCCGGGTTGGTGCCTTCCAGCCGCTGCAGGCCGAGCGAGACCCCCAGCTTGCCGGCCCCGCGCAGGTCGAACTGGTCCAGGTAGCTGACGGTGCCGCGCCAGCCCACGCCATCGGCGTCGCGCAGCTTGCTGTCGCCGTCGGCATAGGTCGCCCGCCCGTCCAGTTGCACGCGGCGCTTGCCGAATTCCAGCGGCCGCACGGTCTGCATGTTGACCGTGCCGGCGATGCCGCCTTCGACGAAGTCGGCGCGCTGGGTCTTGTAGATCGCCACGGTGTTGATGAGTTCGGAAGGGAACTGGTTGAAGTTCACCGAGCGGTCGCCGCTGCCGTTGCTGGCCTCGCGCCCGTTGAAGGTGGCCGAGCCCAGGAACGGCCCCAGGCCACGGATGGAAATCTCCGACGCGCCGCCCTTTTCGCGGTGCGTGGCCGCTCCGGTGATGGTCTCGATCGCCTCGCCGATCGATAGCGCCGGCAGATCGCCGATGTCCTCGGCCGACAGCACGTCGGCCACCACCGTTTGCTCGCGCTTGCTGTCGATGGATGACTGGATCGAGCTGCGGATGCCGGTGACCTTGACCTGGTCCAGCGTGGTGGGCGCCTGCTGCGGTGGGGGCTGGGCAGCATCGGTCTGCTGGGCCAAGGCCGCCTGTACGCTTGCCAGTGCGAGGGCACCCAGCAGCGCCTGAGCCAACACGTTACGACTAATTGGTCTATATGATTGGACTAGTTTTATATACCGCACAATTCCTCCTCCCAAAGGACGCTCGAAACCGAGCTTGGTGGAGGCTCCACGCGGATCAACGCCAAGTCAATCATTTCCTCGATTTGCCGGACGAGCCACCTGATTAGGCCAATTTTGCAAAAAATTTTGTGCGTACGCAGCATGACATCCGGCGTTTCTCGAGCTTCAATAGCGACCAACTGGACTACTATTTTGGTTGACGATCCAGCCTGCACTGTTACCCTCGGCCATCACCGACGCGCCAGCGTCCAGGAGCATCCCGATGCGATCCCCCGTTTCCCTTGCCTGCCTGTTGCTGCTGTGTGCGCCTGCCTGGATCGGCTCGGCCCAGGCCACCTCGTACCTGGTGCACGACCAGAGCGAGTACGCCGTGGCAGCGGCCGCGCTGCGTGCCGGCGATCGCATCGTGCTGGCCGATGGGCAGTGGCGGGATTTCGCCATCGTGCTGCGCGGGCAAGGCACCGCCGAGCAGCCGATCACCCTCACCGCGCAGACGCCCGGCAAGGTGATCATCAGCGGCACCTCCGACCTGCATATAGCCGGCACCTACCTGGTGGTGTCGGACCTGGTGTTCCGCGACGGCCACAGCCCGGGCGATGCGGTGCTGTCGTACCGCATCTCTAGCAAGGAGCGCGCGCGCCACAGCCGCATCACCGGGGTGGTGGTGGACGGCTTCAGCAAGCCCACCCGCAGCGACTCGGACAACTGGGTGGCGCTGTACGACAGCGACAACCGCTTCGACCACAACCAGCTGGTCGGCAAGACCAATGCCGGCCCCACCCTGGTGGTGGTGCGCGACGCCACACAAGGCCTGGACAATCGCCATCGCATCGACCACAACTGGTTCGGGCCGCGCCCCAACCTGGGCGCCAATGGCGGCGAGACGCTACGCATCGGCACCAGCAGCGATGCCGACAGCGCCTCCAACTCGGTGGTGGACAACAACTGGTTCGAAGGCTGCGACGGCGAGGTGGAGGTGGTCTCCAACAAGTCCGGCGGCAACACCTACCGCGGCAATGTGTTCAAGCAATCGCGCGGCGCGCTGGTGCTGCGGCATGGCGATGGCAACCTGGTCGAGCGCAACGTGTTCTTCGGCGACGGCAAGGCCAACACCGGCGGCATCCGCGTGATCAACCGCAAGCAGACCGTGCGCCACAACTACCTGGAAAACCTGGCCGGCGACGGCTATTCGTCGGCGTTGAGCATCATGTACGGCGTGCCTAATTCGCCCGCCAACCGCTACGTGCAGGTGGACCAGGCGCGCATCGAACGCAACACCTTCGTCAGCGTCAACCAGTTGTTCTTCGGTGCCGGCATGGATGCCGAGCGCACCGCCGCACCGATCGACAGCCGCTTTGCCGGCAACCTGATCGTCGCCGCCACCGACCCGGTGCGCGTGCTGGGCGATCTCTCCGGCATTGCGTTTGCCAGCAACCTGCAAAGCCCGCTGGCCTCCACCCGCCTGCCCGGCGGCGTCAACAGCCGCCAGGTGACTATGACCCGCGCCAGCACCGGCTTGCTGGTCGCCGACAACGCCACCGGCGTCGGCGCCGACCCGGCGCTGAGCTACATCGCACGCGACCAGGTGGGCGTGAGCTGGTATCCCAAGCAGGCGCCGCAGGCGGTGACCGACAGCGGCCGCCGCACGCGCGTGCGGCCGGGCCCGGCCAGCCTGACCGACGCCGTGGCGCACGCCGGCCCCGGCGATCGCCTGCAGCTGGATGCAGGGCGCTACCAGATCGATGACATTCTCGACGTGGACCGCCCACTGACCTTGGAAGGCCCGCCACGCGGCCACGCACGGATCCGCTTTTCGCAGCCGGCGCTGTTCCAGATCGCGCCCGGCGGCTCGCTCAGCCTGGCCCGGCTAGAGATCGATGGCCGCGCCGCGCCCGCGCAGCCGGGCAATGCGGTGATCCGCACCGCACCCGGCACAGCGGTGGCGCAGTACCAGCTCACCTTGCGCGACACGCACCTGCATCATCTGGATGCGCAACCCGGCTTCGATGTGATCGCACTCGGCAAGGGCAGCCTGGCCGACCATATCCTGCTGGACCGGCTGCTGGTCGAGGACGTCTCCGGCAGCGTGCTGTCCGCGCACGCCGAGACCGACGACCGCGGCACCTACAACGTCGAACAGGTGACCGTGCAGCAGTCGCAGTTCCACCGCGTCGCCGGGCCGGTGCTGGACCTGTATCGCGGCGGCCGCGACGAAAGCACCTTCGGCCCGGTGCTGCAGGTGAGCGACTCGCACTTCACGCAGGTCGGCCGGGCTGCGGATGCGTCGCTGCGCCTGCACGGCGTGCAGCGCATTGCGCTGCGCAATAACCGCTTCTTCGACAGCGCCGCGATCCTGGCGCAGCACACCACCGGCACACCCCACCTCATCGCCAGCGGCAATCAGTTCGTCGGCACCCCGGCCTTAAACGCCGACGCAGCGGAGCCCCTGCTATGACCCGTTCCACCCGCCTGTTGCTGCTGGTCCTGGTTGGCGCCGGCAGCGCACTGCCCTGCAGCGCCGCCCCGTCACCCGCGGCCGAACAAGCAGCGCAGCCGCAACCGCGCGCCACCGACGCCGCACCGGTGCTGGTCACCGCCCAGCAATGGCGCGAGATGGCCAGCGCTGGTGCCAGGCTGCCGGTGTTCGCCCGCGAACAAGCACGCGCACAAGCCAGCGTGCGCGCAGCGATGCGCGCCGGGGTGGACGTGCCGGTGCCCAGCGATCCCGGCGGCGGCGCCAGCCATGAGCAGCACAAGCGCAACTACCAGGCCATCCAGGCCGCCGGCGCGCTGTACCGGCTCACCGGCGACCGCGCCTATGCCGACTATGCGCGCGACGTGCTGCTGGCCTACGCACGCCTGTATCCCGGGCTGGGCGCACACCCAGCCGGGCGCGGCCAGGTGCCGGGGCGGCTGTTCTGGCAGTCCTTGAACGACTCGGTGTGGCTGGTCTACGCAAGCCAGGGCTACGACGCGATCCGCGACACGCTCAGCGCGCAGGACCGCGCCACCATCGACCGCGACGTGTTCGCGCGCATGGCGCACTTTTTGTGCGACGAAAGCGCCGACAACTTCGACAAGATCCACAACCACGCCACCTGGGCGGTGGCCGCCGTCGGCATGACCGGCTACGTGCTGCGCGACCAGGCGCTGGTGGACAAGGCACTGCGCGGCAGCAGGCGCGATGGCAAGGCCGGCTTCCTGGCGCAGGTGGACCAGCTGTTCTCGCCGGACGGCTACTACGCCGAAGGCCCGTACTACCAGCGCTATGCCCTGGCGCCGTTCGTGCTGTTCGCCAACGCCATCGCGCGCAACCAGCCGCAGCAGCGCATCTTCCAGCGCCGCGACGGCGTGCTGCTCAAGGCCGTAAACAGCCTGGTGCAGAGCAGCTACGGCGGTTATTTCTTCCCGATCAACGACGCCATCCTCGACAAGGGCCTGGACACCGAAGAACTGGTGGCCGGCATCGGCATCGCCTACGCGCAGACCCACGATGCGCAGCTGCTGTCCATCGCGCAACGCCAGCGCCGCGTGCTGCTCACCCCCGAAGGCCTGGCCGTGGCCAGCGCGCTCGCGCAAGGCCGCGCCCAACCGTTCGCCTTCGGCAGCGTGTTGCTGCGCGATGGCGCACAGGGCGACCAGGGCGCGCTGGCGATCCTGCGCAGCGGCGGCGAAGACGGCCAGACGCTGGTGATGAAGAACACCTCGCAAGGCATGGGCCACGGGCATTTCGACAAGTTGAACTGGCTGTTCTACGACAACGGCCAGCGCGTGGTCACCGACTACGGCGCGGCGCGTTTCCTGAACGTGGAAGCCAAGGCCGGCGGCATCTATCTGCCGGAAAACACCAGCTGGGCCAAGCAGACCGTTGCGCACAACACGCTGGTGGTGAACGAGACCAGCCACTTCAATGGCGACTGGAAGGTGGGCGAGCAACACGCGCCGACGCAGCTGCTGTTCGCCAGCACTGCCGACACCCGGATCGCCTCGGCGCGCATGCAGCAGGCCTACGACGGAGTCACCTTCACCCGCACCCAGGCGCTGCTGTCGCACCCGCAGCTGCCCCTGCCGGTGGTGGTCGACCTGCTGCGCGTCAACGCCAGCGCTCCGGCACGTTACGACCTGCCGCTGCATTTCAACGGGCAGATCATGCAGGTCGGCTTCACCGCAGAGCGCGCACTGACGCAACGCCCGGTGCTGGGCAAGGCTAACGGCTATCAGCACCTGTGGGTGGACGCCTCCAGCGACGCCAGCACCGACACGCGCAGCCTGAGCTGGCTGCTCGCCGGCCGCTTCTACAGCTACCGCTTCGGCAGCAGCGCTCCTGCACGTGCGTTGCTGGTGGAAAGCGGCGCCAACGACCCGGACTTCAACCTGCGCCGCGAACCGGCGCTGATCCAGCGTGTCGATGGGCAGGCCAATGTCAGCTTCTTCGGCGTGCTGGAGCCGCATGGCGAATACAACGGCACCGCCGAATACGTGCGTGGCGCCAACAGCCGCATCCGCGCCATCGAGCGCGTGCGCGGCGACGATGCCGAGGTGATCGTGCTCACCCTGGTCGGCGGCCAGCGCATCGCGCTGGCGGTGGCCGACGACGCCGATGCACAACGCGCCCACCAGGTGCAGGCCGCCGGCCAGCACTACCGCTGGCGCGGCGGCTATGCGCGCTTCGATCGCGCTGCAGGTGAAAAATGAGCACCGACTCCACCTCCACCACCCGCACGCGCCCCGCTGGCAAGCGCTCGGCGGTGCGCTGGCTGATCGTGGCGCTGATCGCGGTGGCCACGGTGATCAACTACATCGACCGCAACGCGCTGGCGGTGATGTGGCCGGCGATCTCGCGCGACATCGGCGCCACCAAGGAAGACTACGCGCTGCTGGTCACCATCTTCATGCTGTTCTATGCCGCCGGGCAGTTCGTGTTCGGGCGGCTGTTCGACATCATCGGCACCCGGCTCGGCTTTGCCCTGTCCATCGCGGTGTGGTCACTCTCCATCGCGCTGCATGCCGTCACCCACTCCATCATGGCGTTCTCGGTGGTGCGCGCACTGCTGGGCATCAGCGAAGCCGGCGCCTGGCCGGGCGCGGTCAAGGCCAATGCGGAATGGTTTCCCGCCCGCGAGCGTGCGCTGGCGCAGGGCATCTTCAATGCCGGCGCCTCCATCGGCGCGATCGTCTCGGCGCCGCTGATCGCGCTGCTGTTCCTGTCGTTCGGCTGGAAGGGCACGTTCGTGCTGATCGGCGTGCTCGGCATGCTCTGGCTGCTGCCGTGGCTGGTGATCTACCGCGCCGGGCCGGACCGGCATCCCTGGGTCAACGCGGCCGAGCGGGCGTTGATCCTGGATGCACCCGAGGCCGGCAGCGCGCCGCCGCCGGCCTACCTGCCCAAGCTGCGCCAGCTGATGTCGCACCGGCAAAGCTGGGGCATCGTGCTGGCGCGGTTCTTCCTGGACCCGATCTGGTGGCTGTTCGTGTCGTGGCTGCCGATCTACCTGGCCGAGACCTTCCACTTCGACATCAAGCAGATCGGCGCGTTCGCCTGGGTGCCGTTCGTCGGCGCGATGCTGGGCAGCCTGTGCGGCGGCTGGCTGTCCGGGCGCCTGATCGCGGCCGGCTGGAGCGTGGACCGCGCGCGCAAATGGACCATCACCCTGGGCGGGGCCATCATGGCGCCGGCGCTGCTGGGCGCCGTGCAGGCAGCCGACCCGCGCGTGGCGGTGCTGACGATTGCCGCCGTGCTGTTCGGCTTCCAGATCGCCATCGGCAATATCCAGACCCTGCCCGGCGATCTGTTCGCGGGTAAATCGGTCGGCTCACTGGCCGGGATCGGCGGCATGGCCGCGGTGGCCGGCACCTTGATCACCACCTGGCTGGTTCCGGTGATGACCGCAACCTCGTACGCACCGATGTTCATCCTGGTCGCCGCACTGGTGCCGGCCTCGCTGGCCGCGCTGTGGCTGGTCACCGGCCGCATCCACCGACTCGACGCAACGGGCACCTGAGCGTGCCCGCTGCCTACTCCGCTTTCCCCACACCAACAGGACATACCCGCATGCATTTCCACGACAAGGTCGCCATCGTCACCGGCGGCGGCCGCGATATCGGCCGCGCCATCTCGCTCAAGCTGGCTGCGGCCGGCGCCAAGGTCTGCATCAACTACGCCAACGACGACGCCAGCGCGCGCGACACGCTGGCACAGCTGCAGGCCGCCGGCGGCCAGGGCATCCTGCACCGCGCCGACGTCACCGACGCCACCGCCGTGGCCGGCCTGCTGACCGCCACGCGTACCGCCTTCGGCCAGCACATCGATGTGCTGATCAACGTGGCCGGCGGCATGCTGGCGCGCAAGCCGCTGGCCGATATCGACGAGGCCTTCTTCCATCAGGTGATGGACCTCAACCTCAAATCGGTCTACCTGACCACCCAGGCGGTGGCGCCGCATATGCGCGAAGGCGGCGCGATCGTCAATTTCGCCTCGCTTGCCGGGCGCGATGGCGGCGGGCCGGGCGCGGCCATCTATGCCACCGCCAAGGCGGCGGTGATGACCTTCTCGCGCGCGATGGCCAAGGAACTGGGCCCGCGCGGCATCCGCGTCAACGCACTGTGCTGCGGCATGATCTCCACCCGCTTCCACGACGACTTCACCAAGCCGGAAGTGCGGGCCTTCGTCGCCAACGCCACCCCGCTGCGGCGCGAAGGCCGCCCGGAGGAAGCCGCCGATGCGGCGTTGTACCTGGCCTCGGATGCGGCCAGCTTCATCAACGGCGCCAACCTGGACGTCAACGGCGGCGTGTTCTTTTCCTGATCGACAAAGGAGGCTTGCGCATGGTCTGGCGATGGATGATGACTGCGACACTGAGTGTGGTGCTGGCAGGCCCGGCCACTGCGCACCCGGCCCCCCGCTGGGTGCCGGCCTGGATCGCCTCGGCGACGCCGGACCGGCTCGACGGCGGCGCCGACACGCCGCTGCAATTTGCCAATGAAACGGTGCGCCAGGACATGCGCCTGGGCAGTGCGGCAGTGGCCCTGCGCGTGCGCATCAGCAACGAGCTGGGCACCACCCCGCTGACGATCGGTGCGGGCACGGCGCGCCTGCTCGGTAGCACCGGGGACGCATACCCGCTGCGCTTCGACGGACGCGCCAGCGTCACCGTGCCGCCCGGTGGCGTGCTGCTCAGCGACCCGGTGCCGTTGCGCGCACCGGCACTAGGCGAGGTGGCGGTCAGCCTGTATTTCCCCACGCCGGCGCGCCCGGCGGTACGCCGCACCGCGTTGCGGGTGGTCAAGGGCCAGGCCGAGGTGCCGGACAGCAAGGCGCTGGCGTATCGCCAGAACGTCATCTCCGCCCTCTACGTGCAACCGCCGCATCCCCGCCAGACCGTGGTGGTGGCGCTGGGCGATTCGATCACCGAAGGCGCCACCGCCACGCGCGGCGCCAATGGCGACTGGCCGGCCCTGCTGGCCAGGCGGCTGGAGCAGCGTTGCCCCGGCAGCGTGGTGGTGCTCAACGCCGGCATCAGCGGCAACAAGCTGCTCGACGACGGCCGCAGCCCCAGCGCCCTGGCGCGGCTGGACCGCGACGTGCTGGCACTGCCCGGCGTGGACCAGGTGATCCTGTTCGAAGGCATCAACGACATCCGCCACAGCGGTCCGCCGGATGCGATTGCCGGCCGCACTGCCGCCGACATGGTGCTGGGATATCGCCAGATCGTGACCCGGCTGCAGCAACACGGCATCGCCGTGATCGGCGCCACGCTGACCCCGTTCGGCAACTCCGATCGCTACGAACCGGTGGCGGCAGCCACGCGCCAGACGCTCAACGGTTTCATCCGCGACGGGCAGGCATTCGATGCGGTGATCGATTTCGACGCCGCGTTGCGCGACCCGGCCAGGCCGGAGTGGCTACCTGCCGCCCTGACCCGCGACTTCCTGCATCCCAACGATGCCGGTTACCAGCGCATGGCAGAGTCGGTGGACCTGTCGTTGTTCTGCAAGGCGCGCTGAGCCGCCGGTCGCCACGCGGTGGCGCGCATGCACCAGGCTGGCTGCCACGGTGATGCGGAGAGGTACCGCGCAAAGCGTGGCGCGCCAGTTGGCGAGCCGTCAACGAAGGCGCCATGGCGCGGTGGCAGTTCGAGCGCCGCGCGGTACGCCGCAATGATGTTGCGATCAACCGGCATCACCACCTTCGCGCCGCTGCATCTACGGCATCGGCCCCGGTCACATCGTGAGCGTGGTCGGCATCGGTAGGCTTGGCCATCCGGGCATCACGTTCGCACGCGCAACGAGGTGCATGACCGGTTCGTGATCGATCTGCAGGCCTCTGCGTTGTAACCGCGCGGAAAGCGAAAGCAGTCTAGTGACCTGCGTCGCCCATCCTGTAGCGTGCACACACACTGCCACCCAAGAATCCTCACATGTCTCCACGCACGACGCGGCGCCAGCTGCTGGGTGGCGCCGCCGCGCTAGGCCTGCTCGCGCGCATTCCCAGCGGCTGGGCGCTGCCGTCAGGGGCGGTGCGCACGCCTGCTTTCATCGACGCACTGATCGCGCGCATGAGCGTTGAAGAAAAAGCCGGCCAGCTCAGCCTGTTCAGCTCGGCGCAGCAGGATGGCAAAGCGGTCGTCGCCAATCCGCTCGCACGCTCTGCCGATGGGGACGATCAGCTGGCTGCGGCCCGGGCCGGGCGGCTGACCGGGGTCTTCAATGGCTCCAACGTCCGCTGGCACCAGCAACTGCAGAAGGCAGCGCTGCAAAGCCGGCTGCGCATTCCGTTGCTGTTCGCCGCCGATGTGATCCATGGCTACACCACCGTCTTCCCGGTGCCGTTGGCCGAAGCGGCCAGCTTCGAACCAGACCTGGCACGGCGCACGGCGCGCGCAGCGGCGATGGAGGCCAGTGCGGTCGGTCTCGACTGGACCTTCGCGCCGATGGTGGACATCGCCCGCGATGCGCGCTGGGGCCGCGGTGTCGAGGGCGCTGGCGAAGACGTGCTGCTGGCGCGGCTGTTCGCACAGGCACGGGTGCGCGGCTTCCAGGGCGATGCGGGATTGGCCAATCCCGATGCGATGGCAGCCTGTCCCAAGCATTTCGCCGCTTATGGCGCGGCCGAAGGAGGGCTGGATTACAACCGTGTGGATGTCTCCGAGCGGACGCTGCGCGAGGTCTATTTCCCGCCGTTTCAGGCCGCCTTCGCTGCCGGTGCGGTCACGACCATGGCGGCATTCAACGAACTGTCGGGCATTCCGGCAACGGCCAACGCGTGGTTGCTGGATGGCGTGCTGCGGCAGCAGTGGGACTACCCGGGTTTGGTCGTGTCCGACTTCAGCGCCGACCAGGAACTGGTTGCGCATGGCGTTGCAGCCGACGACCGCGAGGCGGCCAGGCTGGCCTTCATGGCCGGGGTGGACATCAGCATGGAAAGCGGCCTGTATCTGCGTTACCTGCCTGCCCTGGTTGCCGCAGGCGAGGTGCCGATGGCACGGCTGGATGCCTCGGTGCGCCGCGTGCTGACGTTCAAGGCGGCGCTGGGGCTGTTCGACGATCCGTTTCGACGTATCCGGCCCAGGCTCGCGCAGTCGCGTCAGCGCCGCGCCGAGACCCTGGCATTGGCGCGCGAAGCCGCATGCAAATCGGTGGTGTTGCTGAAGAACGACGGCGAGCTGTTGCCATTGCGACGCAGCGGCCAGCGCATTGCGTTGATCGGGCCAATGGCACGCGATTGGCTCAATCACGCCGGGCCGTGGAGCCTGTTCGATGAAGAGGACACCCACAACACGCTGGCCACTGCACTGTCGGGCGCGCTCGAAGACCCCAATGCACTGCGCGTGGAGGACGGTTGCGGCTTCGATCAGGCGCTGCCGGGCGGCGTGCAGGCGGCAGTGGCAGCCGCTGGCGATGCCGATGTGGCGCTGCTGGCAATCGGTGAGCCGCTGAGCTATTCGGGCGAGGCGCAGTCGCGCACCGAGATCAGCATTCCCGAGGTACAGCAGCAATTGCTGGCGGCCGTGATCGCCACCGGCACGCCGGTCGTGGTGCTGCTGAGCACCGGCCGTGCACTCGCGCTGGAAGGGCCGGTGCTCGCATGCGCGTCGATCCTGGTCAGCTGGTTCCTGGGTTCGGAGGCGAGCGCTGCAGTGGCCGACATCCTGTTTGGCACGCGTGCGCCATCGGGCCGCTTGCCGGTGAGCTTTCCGCACGCGGCAGGCCAGGTGCCCTACTTCTACGCACACACCTCCAGCGGCCGCCCCAATCCGCAGCCGGATGTGCTGGAGCCGTATAAAACGCACTACCGAACGGTGCCCAACACCGCACTGTTCCCCTTCGGCCACGGGTTGACCTATGGCCGCATCGAATACGGCGAGCTGCGCTTGAGCGATACGCGGATGACGGCGACCGGCAGCCTGCGCATCAGCGCGCGCATCCACAACCGCGGCACGCGCGATGCGGAAGAAGTGGCGCAGCTCTACATCCGCGACCGCAGCGCCAGCATCAGCCGCCCGGTGCGCGAGCTGAAGGATTTTCGCAAGCTTGCAGTGCCGGCAGGCGGCAGCGTGGCGGTGGAGTTCGTGCTGCGCCGTGAGGATCTGTTGTTCATTGGCCAGGCCTTGCAACCAACCGTGGAGCTTGGCGTGTTCGATGTGTGGGTGGCGCCTTCTGCGGAAGCGGCAGGCGTGTCTGCGCATTTTGAATTGATGGGCTGAGCGCTAGCCGCAATCGGAATGGCTCAGCTCAGGGATGGATGTACGGCGTGTCTCGCTCGTGGTGAGGGCATCGCGCCTTCTCGCAGCTCGCTTGGGAATATCCACACTGCGTTGAGGCTCACGCTCTCGGTCGTATTGAGGGGTGATGGGACGGTGCGGATGCGTCGGTTTGGAGCGGATGATCTGCGGCTTGGCTGCGGGGCCCTTGCCCGCCCACCATCGCGGGACACGCCGCAAGTACGTCCGTGTAGGCTCTTACGCGGCATCCATGCCGCGTAAGGTCCCACGACGGTGGGAGGGCAAGGACCAGTCGAGAGGGTCGGTGTGCAGGGTTGCGAGCAGTGCGTGTTGCGCGGCCGTCCGATGAGGGGCGATCTGATCAGTTCCTTCGATGCGAGCAATTTCCAGAGATCACTCCAGTGGTCGACGAAGGCGCGTATGGCCGACATGTTGCCGCCATCGCTACAGCGTTCGAGGGCTTGTTAGATCCTTTTATTCCCCGCGCAACACTTGCGCGAGGAACGGCGCGGTCCGACTTTCACGATGCCGTGCAACCACATCAGGTGTACCCGCCACCACGACATTGCCGCCCGCACCACCGGCGCCCGGCCCCATGTCCAGCACCCAGTCGCTGCTGGCGGCCACGCGCATATCGTGTTCGACCACGATCACCGTATTGCCCGCCGCCACCAGCCCTTGCAGCTGGCGCATCAAGGTGTCCACGTCGGCCGGATGCAGGCCGGTGGTCGGCTCGTCCAGCACATAGACGGTGTCGCGCCGCTGCGCGCGTTGCAGTTCGGTGGCCAGCTTGATGCGCTGCGCCTCGCCACCGGAGAGTTCGGTGGCCGGCTGGCCGAGCCGCAGATAGCCCAGCCCTACTTCGCGCAATACCTGCAACGGACGCAGCACGCTGGCGTCTTCGGCAAAGAATGTGGCGGCCTGGTCCACCGTCATTTCCAACACCTGCGCGATGCTGTGGCCACGCAGTTCGATCTCCAGGGTCTTGGCGTTGTAGCGCGCGCCATGGCAGGTGGGGCACGGTGCGTAGACGCTGGGCATGAACAGCAATTCCACGTGCACCGAGCCCTCGCCTTCGCAGGTGGCGCAGCGGCCCTTGGCGACATTGAACGAAAACTGCCCCGGGTCGTAACGGCGGCGACGCGCGGCCGGCGTGGCGGCGAATAGCTTGCGTACCGGATCGAATAAACCTGTGTAAGTGGCGAGATTCGAACGCGGTGTGCGGCCGATCGGCTTCTGGTCCACGCGCACCAGCCGACGCACCTGATCGAGCCCACCGACGATCGCACCACCCAGCGGCACCTGCGTGCCACGCTCCAGCGGATCCAGCGCTTCGTCTTCCTCTGCCTGCGTTTGCCCAAGATGGGCGGCCAGCAGTTCCACCAGCGCCTGGCTCACCAACGACGACTTGCCCGAGCCGGACACGCCGGTGACGGTGGTGAACACGCCCAGCGGCACGTCGACATCCAACGCGCGCACATTGTTGCGGGTGATGCCGCGCAGCTGCAGCCAGCCGGTGGCTGCGCGTGCACGGCTGTGCACCTGCGGCGGCGTGCCGAACAGATAGCGCCGCGTGGATGAGGCGTGCACCTGTTCCAATCCCGCAGGCGGGCCGCTGTAGAGCACCTGCCCGCCATGCACGCCGGCAGCCGGGCCCACATCCACGATCCAGTCCGCATGGCGGATCACATCCACCTCGTGTTCCACCACGAACACCGAATTGCCTGCGGCCTTGAGCTGATCCAGCGCGCCCAGCAATGCCTGCGCATCGGCCGGATGCAAGCCGGCCGAAGGTTCGTCCATCACATACACCACGCCGAACAATTGCGAGCGGATCTGCGTGGCGAGCCGCAGCCGCTGCAGCTCGCCCGGCGACAGCGTCGGCGTGCTGCGCTCCAGGCTGAGATAGCCCAGGCCCAGTGCCTGCACCACGGCGATCCGCGCGCGTAGATCGGCAGCGATGCGTTGCGCGGCGATCGCTTGCTCAGGATGCGTGTCGGCCTGCGTGCGTGTGTTATTGCGCTTGCGCTTGCCAGCATCGCCCTCGGCAGCCGGGCGCAGCAACTGCGCCACTTCATCCAATGGCCGCCGCGACAACTCGCCGATATCCAGCCCGGCGAAGGTGACCGACAACGCCTCGCGCCGTAGCCGCTTGCCATCGCACTGCGGGCACTGCGTGCTGATCAGATACTGCGCCACGCGCTTTTTCATCTGCGCGCTTTGGGTGGTGGCAAAGGTGTGCAACACATAGCGCCGCGCACTGGTGAAGGTGCCCATGTAACTGGGTTCTTCCTTGCGGCGCAGCGCGCGCTTGGCCTCGTCCAGGCTGTAGCCGGCATACACCGGCACCACCGGTTGTTCGTCGGTGTAGAGAATCCAGTCGCGGGTTTTCTTCGGCAGCGTGTGCCACGGCACGTCGACGTCGTGGCCGAGCGTGGTGAGGATGTCGCGCTGGTTCTGCCCGTGCCAGGCACCGGGCCAGGCGGCCACTGCGCGATCGCGGATGCTCAGTGTGCGATCCAGCACCATGGTCGCCTCGGTGGCGTCGTAGATGCGCCCCAGGCCATGACAGGTGGGGCATGCACCGGCGGGGGTATTGGGCGAAAATCCGTCCGCATAGATGATCTCCTGCCCCGGCGGGTAGTTACCCGCACGCGAATACAGCATGCGCAAGGAATCGGAGATGGTGGTGACGCTGCCCACCGACGAGCGCGCACTCGGTGCACCGCGCGCCTGCTGCAAGGCCACTGCCGGCGGCAGGCCTTCGATGGAATCCACTTCCGGTACGCCGACCTGGTCGATCAGGCGCCGCGCATACGGCGAAATCGAATCCAGATAGCGGCGTTGCGCCTCGGCAAAAATGGTGCCGAACGCCAGCGACGACTTACCCGAGCCGGACACCCCGGTGAACACCACCAGCGCATCGCGCGGGATGTCCACGTCCACGTTCTTGAGGTTGTGCTCGCGCGCACCGCGCACACGCACCAGGCCAGAGGACGACGAGATTGCGTTGGACATGACCACCAGACCGACGTTCGACAACGCACTAGCCTAGCGCGGCACGCATGCAGCCGATGTCGTCGTCGCATCGTTTAGGTGCAGTCGAGTCCTGTAGGTCAACAGCCTGGTCGGTCGAGTGCGCGGTGCCCTCGCCGCTCGCGGGACACGCCGCAAGTACGTCCATGTAGGCTCGGTGGCGGCATCCATGCCGCCACACGGTCCCGCAATCGGCGAGGACACCGCACCAGAGAGTTGGTCGGTAGATTTGTGAAAAGCAGGCAATCTCGCGGGTGGATTGATTTGCTGGTGCGGGCTGCAACTACACGAGAGCCAGCGCATTAGACGCACGTCCTACATTGCTTGCACCATGCACACCGACCATCTCGACTGGTCCTTGCCCGCCCACCGTCGCGGGACCTTACGCGGCATGGATGCCGCGTAAGAGCCTACATGGACGTACTTGCGGCGTGTCCCGCGACGGTGGGCGGGCAAGGGCCCTGCAGCAAACCCGCCAATCAGCCGCTCTACAACGCGATCACCCCAACGCATGCGCCGGCACCGGCTGCTCGCCGGTATCGGCCAATGCCTGCATGCGCGCCACCACGCCACTGAACAGCCGTGCGGTAGCTGCATCGCGCGTGCGGAAGATCGCTTCCAGCTCGCCGTAGTACCACAGCGTGCCCTCGCGCCCGGCGGTGAACACGTTGAAGATGTCCTGCCCCACGGCGGGGTTTTCCAGGTCCTGCACGATGGTGCGCGCGTTATAGAGTTTGTCGCAACCGGACACCAGCAGCGCGCGCTCCGGGGTCTTGCGCAGATGCTCCAGGTAGGCCAACTTGCGCTCGCGCCAATCGCGTTTGCGCGCACGCTCGGTGTTGTCCACTTCGGCCTTGTCTTCGGCAGTGGCATCGGTACACGCCATCACGATGTCGGCCACGGTATCGCCGAACTGCGCGCGGATCGAGGCCTCATGGCCGCCGCCGCAGTCTTCCACCACATCGTGCAACAGGCCGGCAATGGCCTGCTCCTCATCGCCGCCGCATTCCAGCACCAGCGTGGACACGCCCAGCAAATGGCTCAGATACGGAATTTGCGTGCCCTTGCGCAGTTGCCCGGCATGGGCGATGCGCGCGTAATCCACAGCCAGGGCGTAACGTTCGGTGAGAGCGGTCATGGGGCGTCCGATGCGAGCGATGGCGCATTATCGCCGAGCGCGCCCAGACGCAGGGTGAGGACGCCGCGACGATGTGTGCAGGCTCAATGACACGCTGTTGCGGTCGATAAGGCTAGAGTTTCCCCACGCCGCACGATTGCTCAGCCATGCCGCCCCTTCCCGTTTGCAATGCCTGCCGCGATGGCCAGGACTTTCCCACCGCCATCACCATGGCGTTCCAGCCCATCGTCGATGTGTCCGCCCGCACGGTCTACGCCGGCGAAGCGCTGGTGCGCGGCGTCAACGGCGAATCGGCCGGCAGCATCCTGGCCGCCGTGGATGAGCGCAACCGCTACGCCTTCGATCAGGCCTGCCGCATCAAGGCGATCGAATGCGCCGCGCAGATCGCACTGCCGGCCTTGTTGTCGATCAACTTCATGCCCAATGCGGTCTACAACCCCGAGCACTGCCTGCGCGCCACGCTCTCGGCCACCGCGCAGTACGGCTGGCCGCTGGACGCCATCATTTTCGAAGTCAGCGAACAGGAACACCTGGCCGAGCCGGCGCATCTGCTCGACATCATGCGCACCTATCAGGCGCGCGGCCTGAAGACCGCCATCGACGACTTCGGCGCCGGTTATTCCGGCCTCGGCCTGCTCGCCGACTTCCAGCCCGACCTGCTCAAGCTGGACATCGCGCTGGTGCGCGGCATCGACGCCGACCGCAGCCGCCAGGCGATCGTGCGCCACACCACCCGCCTGTGCGAAGAACTCGGCATCGCGGTGATTGCCGAAGGCATCGAACACCCCGACGAATACCGCGCCCTGCGCGACATGGGCATCCACCTGCAGCAAGGCTATCTGTTCGCCCGCCCAACGATCGGCAAACTACCGCAGGTGCACTGGCCAGAGTGAGCGCACGCGTGCGCGAACTGCCCCCCTCAGCAAACGCGCAATCGCCCGACACAAAATCCGCACCCGACCAAATCAAACAGCACGCAAGCCGCTTTGCCGAATCCCGATTCTCCAATCCCGATTCCCAGCGGCGCCCCAGCTCCCATCCACACCCCGCCAAACAACCGCGCCGCCTCACACATACCGCGGAATCGGCCCCAGCTGCGGCGTCCGATCCGGCAACTCCACGTCCACTTCGTCCACATAGCACCAGCCCCACCCTTCGGGCGGGTCGTAGCCTTCGATGATGGGGTGGCGTGTGGCGTGGTAATGCGCAGTGGCGTGTTTGTGCGGCGAATCATCGCAGCAGCCCACATGGCCGCAACTGCGGCACAGGCGCAGATGCACCCAGGTGCTGTCGATGGCCAGGCAGTCTTCGCAGCCACGCGCGCTCGGCGTGACCTCGGCAATCTGCCCGGTATGCGTGCAGTGATCACTCATGATGTGGCGGACTCCTGGGCGGCAGTGGCAAGTTCGGACTCGGGCACCGGGTTGGCCTGGTGCGCAAGGTACTGGTGAATCTGCGCCACCACTGCAGCGCCCTCGCCCACTGCGGCCGCCACACGCTTGACCGAGCCGGCGCGCACATCGCCGATGGCGAACACGCCAGGGCGATTGGTTTCCAGCGGCAGGCACGCCGGCACGCCATCGCCGCGCGTGGTGCCGGTAATGACGAATCCGCGCGCATCGGTCTCCACGCACTGCTGCAACCAACCGGTGTTGGGGTCGGCACCGACGAACAAGAAAAGATGCCGCAGCTCCACGTGCGTGGTCTGCCCATCCGCGCGCGTGCGCAACACAGCCGCCTGCAGACCGCGCTCGGGGTCGCCTTCCAGTGCGGACACTTCGGTACCGGTATGCAGTTGCACATTCGGCAGCGCCGCGATGCGTTCGATCAGGTATTGCGACATCGACGATTCCAGGCCTTCGCCTCGAATGATCAGGTGCAGTTGCTTCACCCGCGGTGCCAGAAACGCCACCGCCTGGCCGGCCGAATTGCCACCGCCCACCAGCGCCACCACCCCGCCCTCGCACAGCCGCGCTTCCACCGGCGAGGCCCAGTACGACACCCCGTGGCCTTCGAAACGGTCCAGCCCTTCGATCTCGGGGCGCCGGTAACGCGCACCCGAGGCGATCACCACGGTGCTGGCCAGCAGCTGCTTGCCATCGGCGAGATCCAGCTTCAGCGCACCGTCTTCGCGCCCGCATTCCAGCGTGCCGGCCTCGATCGGGATCGCCAGTTCGGCGCCGAACTTCAGCGCCTGGTTATAGGCGCGTCCGGCCAGGGCCTGGCCGGAAATCCCGGTCGGAAAACCCAGATAATTTTCGATGCGTGCCGATGCACCGGCCTGCCCGCCGATGGCACGCTGGTCCAGCACCATCACCGACAAGCCTTCGGAGGCGGCATACACCGCGGTGGCCAGGCCTGCCGGCCCGGCGCCGACAATCGCCACGTCGTAGCGCTTGTCCGGGTCGATCTCCGGGGTCATGCCCAGGCAATGCGCGGCTTCGGTATCGCTGGGCTGGCGCAACACGCGCCCGCTGGGGCACACCATCACCGGCAAGTCGTGCTCCTGGATGCCCAACCGCTCGACCAACGCGCGGCCTTCCTCATCGGAGACATCCATCACCGTGTTCGGGTAGCCATTGCGGGTCAAAAAGCCCTGCAGACGGGTCAGATGCGGGTCGTCGGGCTCGCCGATCAACACCGACCCCGAGGCATCGCCTTCGATCAAACCCACGCGGCGCAGGATCAACGCGCGCATCACCACCTCGCCCACTTCCGCCGAGCTGATCAATAAGGCGCGCAAATGTGCGGTGTCGAAGGGCAATGCCAGGCAACCTTCCGGCCCGGCGCGTCCGCCGGCCAGCGACGCGCGCCCGGCCAGTTGGCTCACCTCACCGGTGAACTGGCCCGGCGTATGCAAGGTGATGGGCTTTTCGTTGCCCAACCCGTCGCGGCGCACCACCTCGATGGCGCCTTGCAGCACCACCCACACCGGCGCATGCGCATCGCCGACCTCGAACACGGCCTCGCCCGCATCGAAACGCTGCGCCGGCCCGCTGGCAAAACGCCGCGTGATCGCCAATTGGCCCGAGTCCAGCTCGGGAAACATCTGATGGTGGCGGGTATCGGCCAGGGACATGGGATGGCGACGCTGAGGGGGACTGCATGCAAGCATGGCCAGCCGTGAGGGCGATGGCAATCACCCGAATGCGCAAGACCGGCGATGACACGCGGCACACGCGCACACGAACAAAAGTTGCTGCTGTGCAAGGACATGCGCAGCGTTTGCGGAGGAACCGGGCCAGTGGCGCGCTACCGAACTCAACGCAGCAATCAACCGCAACCGTGCGCACTATGGCTGCGCCGGCTCCCAATGTGGGCCGTGCTGCCCGGCAGCCATGCGCTCGGCCGGGCGCACACGAAACACCACACTGATGCGCTCGCCGACCGCACGGGCCGTCTTGAGAATGCCGTGTTCGTGGGTGACTTGCGAGGCATGGCTCATTGCCAGCAGGCTCCCGGACGCCAGGTCCACACCGATCGCACGCGTGCTGCCGTCTTTTACCCGCAACTGCATCCGGCGCGGCGCGCCCAACGAGATCAATGCGATCGGGTGCGGCGCCAGCAGCGTCTGTAGTTTGTCGTGATGCATTGCCACGCTGTCGCGGCCATCGCGATACAGATTCAGGCCCACTGCGTTGTACGGTGCAGGCAGCACGGCCTGCACTGCCGCGAGCAACGCGTGCAATGGCAACCCCGGCGGCAGCGGTGCATCCAGCCGATACGAGGCAAGCATGCGCGGCACCGCGACGATGCGGTCGTACATCTCGCGGTGTTGGCTGCGCCAGTCGGTTGCCTCACGCAATGCGGCGAAGCATTCCTGCACCAGCGAAGGCGTCAGCAGCTGCGGCCAATAGCGCACGCCGCCTTCGGCATCGTGCAGCACCTGCAAAGGCATGGAAGGAGCGTCGAACAGATCCATCTGCGTGATATGCGGGCGGTCTGCGCGATTTCAGCAGCACGGCCTTGAGTTTTTCTTTGGCAAACGCGTTGCGTGCAGACCAGCGGGCTCAACAATGCAGGCGCACGATGCCACGCGATCAAGCCCGACAGCTGTGCTACGGTCCGGCGCTGCATCCGCCTGGAACCTTCCGCATGCAGCATCGGTCGATCGCCTTGTCTCCTCTGCGCTGGCTGGCGCTGTTTGCCGCCCTCGCCACGTCTGCCGGCATCGCTGCGCCACGCGTTGCAGACGCCGGCTTCCAGGCGGTGGACCCGTTTATCGGCACCGGTGGCGAAGGCCACACCTATCCCGGCGCCACGGTGCCGTTCGGCATGGTGCAGCTGAGCCCGGACACGCAGATCAAACCGCGCAAGGAAGCCTATGGCTGGGCCGCCGGGTACCGGCACAGCGACAGCACGATTGTCGGTTTCTCGCATACGCATTTTTCCGGCTCCGGGCATTCGGACCTGGGCGATGTGTTGCTGATGCCGCAAACCGGCGAGGTCAAACTCGAACGCGGCGATATCGCCACACCCGGCAGCGGCTACACCGCGCAGTTCGACCATGCCAGCGAGCAGGCGCAGCCCGGGTATTACGCGGTGACGTTGAAAGACCGCAACATCCGCGCCGAACTCACCGCCAGTGCGCGCGTCGGCGTGCATCGCTACACCTTCCCCAGAGGCGAGCCGGCGCATGTACTGGTGGACCTGCGCACCAGCCTGTACGACTACCCCGGCAAGGTGCAGTGGTCGCGGCTGCGCGTGCGCAGCGATGGCACCGTCACCGGCTTTCGCGAAACGCGCGGCTGGGCGCCCGGCCGCCAGTTGTACTTCGCCATGCGTTTTTCGCGCCCACTCACCGCTACCCAACTGCACGACACCGAGCAGGACATCCCGTACAAGGGCTTTCCGCCGCCGGGCGACAAGAACCCCGCGCAGCGTGCGCAGATCGAGGGGCGGCAACTGGTCGGCGTGTTTGACGTCGCCAACGACGGCACGCCGTTGGTGGTCAAGGTCGCGCTGTCGCCGGTCAGCGAGGCCGGTGCCATCGCCAATCTTGATGCGGAGGTGCCCGGTTTCGATTTCGACCGCGTGCGCGCCGATGCGCGCGCGCAATGGACGCAGGCACTGTCGGCGATCGATGCGCAGGGTACGCCGCAACAACGCACCCAGCTCTACACCGCGCTGTATCACACGCTGCTCGGGCCCACGTTGTTCATGGACAGCGATGGCCAGTACCGCGGGCCGGACAATGCCGTGCATCAGACCAAGGGCTGGACCAACTACTCCACCTTTTCGCTCTGGGACACCTACCGCGCCCTGCATCCGCTGCTCACCCTGGTGCAGCCGCCGCAACGCAGCAGCGACGTGGTCAATTCCCTGCTCGCCTCGCGCCGCGAAAGCGCTTACGGCATCCTCCCCGTTTGGGCGTTCCACGGCCTGGAAACCTGGTGCATGATCGGCTACCACGCCGTGCCGGTGATCGCCGACGCCTACATGAAAGGCATCGGCGGCTTCGATGCCAACGAAGCGTTGGAGGCCATGGTCGCCAGCGCCAACTACGGCCCCTACGACGGTATCGCGCAATACCGCGAGCTGGGCTATGTGCCCATCGACGAAGAAGGCGAGGCTGCGTCCAAGACGCTGGAATACGCCTTCGACGACTGGACCATCGCGCGCATGGCCGACAAGCTCGGCAAGCCCGCCATTGCCGCAGAATTCAGCAAGCGCGCCGGCAACTGGAAGCACGCCTTCGATCCCGCTACTGGCTACATGCGCGCGCGTAAGCGTGCTGGAAGTTTCCGCGAGCCGTTCGATCCATCCGCCAGCGGTTACGGCAGCGACTACACCGAAGGCAATGCCTGGCAATACTCCTGGTACGTGCCGCAGGACGTCGCCGGGCTGGCGGCCGCGCATGGCGGCGATGACAAACTGCTGGCACGTCTGGATGCGGTGTTCGATGCCAAGGTCGACCCCAAGGTGTTCGAGCATATGGAAGACATCACCGGCCTGATCGGCTGGTACGCGCACGGCAACGAGCCCAGCCACCATGTTGCCTATCTGTACGCCTACGCCGGGCAACCCTGGCGCACCCAGGCGCGGCTGACCCAGATCATGGACACGCACTATCACGCCGGCCCGGAAGGCCTGGCCGGCAACGACGACCTCGGCCAGATGTCGGCGTGGTACGTGTTCACTACGCTGGGCTTTTATCCGGTCGCGCCAGGCAGCAACCAATACATCATCGGCCGCCCGTTCCTGCCGCGCGCCACGCTCAACCTGCCCAATGGCAAGCGTTTCAGCGTGATCGCCGAGGGATTGAGCAAAGCGCGCGCCTATATCGGCAGCGCCACCCTCAACGGCCAACCGCTGACCCGCGCCTACCTCACCCACGAGCAGATTCAGGCCGGCGGCGAGCTGCGCTTTCGCATGCAGGCCACGCCGAACACGCAATGGGCCACCGACCCGGCACAGCGGCCGTATTCGATGTCCACCCAGACGCACTGAGTCAGTAGTGGATGCCCATGCGCAACCCGCAGGCATCCCGCTCCACCACCGCCGGCAAGCTGCCGGCGGTGCCTGCGGCAATGCGCTGCGCACTCCAGCAGGCCACCAAGGCATCCAGCACATCGTCCGGCTTGGCCAGCGCACGCGGTACGCGCTCCAGCAACCCGGCGACTTGTCTGCCGCCGTAGCACTGGCCCAGCAAGGCGGCTCGCTGTTGGTGGCCCGCACCGCTCTTCTTTCCCGCCGTCAGGCCCTGCCCGCCAGCGAGCACGGCGAACGACACTTCCGGGTGCACCTCGAATACGCGCTCCGCCCACACCGGGTCAGCGCGCAAGGTATCGTCCCAGTCGCGAATCTTCGACAGCAGCGCAAACGACTGCACGCCAAAGCCACGCTGCCCGTCGTGGTCCAGCACCCGATGCAACGCAGAGGCTTCCACCTGCGTGCTTGCATGCAATATCCCGCGCAGCGGCGCGGCAAAGATGCTGCATGCGCGTCTGCCGCCCACAAAGCGCCGCGCCTGCACATCCGCAGCGCGGGGCACGTGCTCGCTCAAGCCAATCGGAATATCCACGCCGAGCACATCGATATGGCGCAGTGCGCTCGCCAAGGCTTCAACTGTCGGATAACAGGCAAATTGCAGCCCATCGTCTGCCTCCCACACCGCCAACCAACCGCTGCCGGCGCCATCGATCCCCACACACTGCATTGCTGTTCTCCGGTCGTGACGTGCGTGCACGGCGCTGCGCCATCGCTCGCATGCGATCTGCGTGACGCGTTCACATCATGCACAACATTCTTTCACCCGCACGCATCGCCGTGGTTTCCAGACTGATCTGTATCAGGCCGCAGCACGCTGCGGCCCTGCCATCCCCCAATGCAGGAGCCAGTGCATGTCCAGCACCAAGAACCAGTACGAAATGCAGAACCCGCTCACCCAGTTTCCGCAGCCCAAGTTCCCCGAGCAAACCCAGGAAGCGCCAGGCACCATCCATGCATTGCAGCCCAAGGCCGACCACGGCGAGCAGAGCTACCGGGGCTTCGGCCGCCTGAAGGGCCGCAAGGCGCTGATCACCGGCGCCGATTCGGGCATCGGCCGCGCCACCGCGATTGCCTACGCACGCGAAGGCGCCGACATCGTGCTGAACTATCTGCCGGAAGAAGAGCAAGACGCCGCGGAAGTGGTGCAATTGATCCAGGCCGAAGGCCGCAAAGCCATCAGCATCCCTGGCGACTTAAAAGACGAAGCCTTCTGCAATGAACTGGTCGCACGCGCGGTCAAGGAGCTCGGCGGGCTGGACCTGCTGGTCAATATCGCCGGCAAGCAGACCGCGGTGAAAGACATCGCCGACATCACCACCGAGCAGTTCGATGCCACCTACAAGACCAACGTCTATGCGATGTTCTGGCTATGCAAGGCGTCCATCCCGCACCTGCCGCCGGGCGCATCCATCATCAACACCGGCTCGATCCAGTCCTACCAGCCCTCGCCGACGCTGCTGGACTATGCCTCCACCAAGGCCGCCATCGTCAACTTCACCAAGGGCCTGGCCCAGCAGGTCGCCGACAAGGGCATCCGCGTCAACGCCGTCGCACCCGGCCCGGTGTGGACGCCCTTGCAGCCAAGCGGTGGCCAGCCCCCGGAGAAGATTCCCGATTTCGGCTCGGAAACCCCGCTCAAGCGTGCTGGCCAGCCGGTCGAGATGGCGCCGCTGTATGTGATCCTGGCTTCGCAGGAATCCAGCTACGTCACTGGCGAAGTGTTCGGTGCTACCGGCGGCCTGTTGTTGTCCTGAGTCAGCTGAAGACGCGTTCTTTCCAGCGTAACGCCACCAGAACCCTGCCGATCGCTGCAGGCGCAGTGATCGGCAAGCGTTTCATCGGTGGCGTTTTTGGTAGCGGCGACGGTATCGACGGGTGATGCATCGGTAAAGACGGATACGCAAGGTAGTTCGACCGGCTAGGCCACGATGGTTTCGATTACGCGAAAGCCCCCTTCTCCCACCGGGAGAAGGTGCCCGAAGGGCGGATGAGGGTACGCAACTGCTACCAACGCTCCGCCCAGGGCCCCGCGCTTACTGCATCACCACCGTCTGGATGGCATGCGCCGGAATCTCCAACTCACTCGATGCCTCGCCCACATACAGGTTGTAGCGGATCGCCACATCGCTGGCATTCATCACCACCGTCGCCAGGCTGCCATCGGCATTGAGAAACGAAGTAGTCGCCAGATTGCTACGGCTACTGGCCGCACTCACCCGCCGCGCACCCGGCCGGATGAACTTGGAAAAGTGGCCGATATACCAATAGCTCGGCGTATAGATCACCTCACCGGTACGCGTGTCGGCATGCACCGGCGCAAAGCAGTAGTTGCCCACGTGATTGGGTCCGCCATGTTCGTCGAGCAGAATGTTCCAGTCGGTCCAGCCCACCGCCCCATGATTCAAATCGTTGATGATCGCGGTGCCATAGCGCTCGCCATTGGGCCAGGACTGCAGCTTGGCCGGGTCGAACTTCTCCACCGCCGCTTCGGTCAGCAGCAGGTGCTTGTCCGGATACGCCTGCGCCACTGCCGCTACGTTCTCCACCATCGGCGCGAACCCGGCCCAGGTCTCGTACCAGTGGAAGCCCATGCCCCACGCATATTTGGCCGCTTCCGGATCGTCGAAGATCACATGCGCGCGGTGCAGCATCATGTCGCGGTTGTGGTCCCACACGATGATCTTGCGATCGCCGTAGCCCGCCTTGGCCATGCTGGGCCCGAGATGGTGCTTGAGGAAATCGCGTTCTTCTTCGGCGGAGAACACCATCGACTCCCAGGTCTGCACCGCCATCGGCTCGTTCTGCAGGCTGATGCCCCAGATCGGGATACCCGCCTTTTCGTAAGCCGCGATGAAGCGCGTGTAGTAGGTGGCCCAGGCCTGCGCATAGGCGGGCAGCAACTTGCCGCCCTTGAGCATGTTCTTGCTGTCTTTCATGAAGGCCGGCGCGCTCCACGGGCTGGCGAAGGTCGTCAACGTGCCGCCGGCCGCAGCGATGGCCTGGCGCAGCATCGGGATGCGATAGCGCTGATCGTGCCTGACCGAAAAGCTCTTCAGCGCCGCATCGCCTTCCTTGATGTAGGTGTAGCTGGCGCTGCTGAAATCGGAGCTATGGATGGTGGTGCGCGCCAGCGTATAACCGATGCCTTTTTGCGGATCGTAGTACGCAGTGAGCAGTTCGCGCTGCGCACGCTTGGGCAGCCTGGCGAAGGTCTCCGCGCTGGAATCGGTGATCGCCCCGCCAATGCCCAGCACCTCCTGAAAGCGGTGCTGCGGATTGACGAAGATGGAGTTCTCTTTCTCCGTCAACGCATGCCCGGTCTTGAGCGGCTCGACGGCGCTGACGCGCATCTGCTGCGTTGCGCCCTGGGCGCTGGTGTAGACGCGTAGTGCCCCGGTTTGCGGTGCCGATGAAGCATCAACCTGTCCTACTGCAACCCCTGTGTTCTTCGATGCAGGCGTGGATGCACGTGCAGACGATGCCGTTTGTGTCGGCATCGGTGTCGGCATCGGTGTCGGTGTTTGTGCGGATGCCAACACTGCCCCAGTCGTAGTGCCCCAAATCCCCAACAGCCCCACCATCGACCACGCAATCGTTCGCTTCACCGTGCACCCTCCCAGGTTGGTCGGACCAGCCTAACCGAGCAACGCGCCGCAACATGCGTGGACAGACGAGCACAAGCGCGGATTGCCTTACCCGTGGAAGAGTGCCCGAGAACCCATGATGGTATGTCCGCTGAGCCTAGAGCCAAGTAAGTCCAATCAACGGCACAGCCTTACCCTTCTCCCCCGGGAGAAGGTGGCCCGAAGGGCCGGATGAGGGGACGTCTGCTAAGAGTGCAACCCGCCCCCTGCAATCAAGGCAACAACGTGCCCCCCTTCTGGAAAGACAAATCCGCAACTCCAGCAAACGTACCCTCACCCCAACCCCTCTCCCGCTGGAGAGGGGCTTTTGGTCTGCGCGCGGCATCAACGCAACGAGCTTCGATCACGCGCGCGCCAACCTATCCAAAATCCCAGGCACTTCCGCACCAAGCTCGCGCGCCAAAAACCCCACCGTCCCAATCCGTTTCGACAGAAGCTTCCCCGCCGCCGCATGCACAAACACACCCCATAACGCAGCCGTCAACGCATCGCAGCCGCGCGCGGCAAACCCGGCAATCAATCCCGCCAGCACATCGCCCGATCCGGAGGTTCCCAACCCGGACGCACCACCGCGATGCACCCACAACGCCCCCTCCGGCCCGGCAATAAAACTGTCCGCGCCTTTGACAATCACCACGCTGCGCAGTTTCTTCGCATAGGTCAGCGCGTACTGGCCCGGCGCCGCTTCTATCGCTGCCTTGTCGTCTCCAACCAATGCCGCCATCTCGCCCGCATGCGGCGTCAATACGAACGGCCGCCCAACCGGCGCACGCAAACCGCGCGACAACGCTCCCGCATCCAGCACCAATGTGCAAACCGCTTTTTCAGCCGCGCGTTTCACCAACGCAGCGGTGGTTGCCGATGACGCCATCCCCGGCCCGATCACCGCCGCATCGCAGGCCTCCAATGCCGCGTCCAGTGCACGATGCCCACGCGTAATTTCGCCCTGCCCGTTCTGCGCCAATCCCAGCACCAGGGCCTCCGGCACCGCCAACGCCATGCCGGGCGCCACGCTCGCAGCGGTGGCAATCTGCAACTTGCCCGCGCCTGCGCGCAGTGCCGCCTCGCCGGCCAGCAGCGCCGCGCCCGGCACACGCATCGACCCACCCACGATCAACACCCGCCCACGCTGCTCCTTGTCGCCACCGGGCGATGGCAGCGGCAGCGCACGCAACGCGGCAGCGCTAAGCATGCGGACGCGTGCGGTGGCCATCAGCGTGCTCCGGCCGGGCGGTCGGATTCGGTGGTCACCGGCTCATCGGCCAGCTCGGGCGAGACGAAGTTGGTCCGCACCAGTTGCAATGCCTGCCCGTCGCGCCCGGCCACGTATTCGGTGACACCGCAGTTGGGCACCTCGCCTTCGCGGTCGATGCCAAGAATCGTGGCCTCGTCCATGCGTTCGGCCAGGTAACGGAAACAATTGACGATCACCTGATGCCCCACGATCAACACGCGCGCGCCCACATGATTTCGCTGCAGATCGCCAACCACCGCGCGCAGCCGGAAGATCACATCGCACCAACTCTCGCCACCGGGCGGGCGGAAGTAGAACTTGCCCACCAACTTGCGTTGCTCGGCCAGCTCCGGAAACGTCGCGAGGATGCCGGCCGTGGTGTAACGGTCGAGCACGCCGAACTCCTTCTCGCGCAGGCGCTCGTCGATGCTCAGCAGATCGTCGCCGTGGCCCAGCGCGCGCACCACCGCTGTGGCGGTCTGGCGCGCACGCACATAGGGCGAACACAGCACCACCGTGGGCCGCTCGTGCTGCGGCAGACCCGACATCCACTTGCCCAACGCATGTGCCTGCCGCTCGCCCAACGCCGACAGCGGCACATCCGCATCGCGATGTTCCAGATCGATCAATGCATGGCCGTGCGCCTCTGCCACATCGCGCGCCACGTTGCCCGAACTCTGCCCATGCCGCACCACCCACAACCGCTCGGGCCACTGGGTGGACACGCCAGCCACCGCACTTTTCTCACTCACATCCATCTCCTGCACAAATCAGCCCCACGTGTCGCACAGCGCCCGTGAAAACGTGGTCGATCATCCATTGCCTGCAGGCGTTTCAGCAACGCGCGCAAAACAGCACAACGACAAGCAAGCACAACGGGTCGATAACGCCGCGCCGGTATACTGCAGCCCCCCGCCACCCTGCTGCCCATGTCCAACGTTCTGCTGTTGCGCACGGCGAAAGAGCGCGAAGAACTGCTGCTGGAAGAGGTGCTGGACGCCGCCGAGCAATGCATCGACGCCACCGGCCTGGGCGCCACCAGCTTCGAACTGATCGCCGAGCGCGCCAAGGTCAGCTGCGGCTGCCTGCTGCAGCGATTCGAAGACAAGGACGCGCTGGTGCGTGCCTTGCTGGAGCGCAACTACATGCGCGCCATCCGCCAGATGTGGCTGGTGGAACGCCCGGCCAACGTGCACGTGGTGGATTTCATCGCCGGCCTGCTCGAAGAATGGCTGCTCCAGGAAATCAACATCAAGCGCACCCGCATCGACCTGGAACTGCACCTGGCCACCCTGCGCGACCCGGTGCTGGCCGCCTTCATGCGCCGGCAGAGCGCCTCGCTGATCGAACACCTCAGCGCCCTGCTCAAGCGCCTGCTCCGCGGCCACGCCGACCCGGCCAGCAGCGAACAGGAATTCCAGGCCCGCGTCTTCGCCGTCGCCGCCATGTGCGGCGGCCTGCACAGCGTGATGACCAGCGGCATGGAACTCAACCGCATGCATCTGCAGTTGATCCTGCGCGAGAGTTTGTCGGGGATTTTGAAGTCTGCTCCGGTGTAGCTCGGAAAACCGGGCAGGTCAGGCGTGGCCCAACGTGCCACCGCAACCAGCCACGCATAGGATCACCCTTCAACTGCCGGACGATGCGGACGCCTCCGCGGACGCGCGGGCTCTTGCGGCCAAGAGCAGCTGGGTGACCAACGCGCAGGCATCGTCGCCAACGCCGCGAGCGGCGCGCCAGAGCTCTGGGGGCAATTGGGAACGGTCTGCAGTTGCCAGGTTCTGAAGATCTGCTGCTAGCGCCGCAGCCTCTTCTTCGTTCATCTCACCCTCGAGACCGGTTGCCTCGCCGTTGTTCACCATGGCGATGGCCGCATCCAGACATGCCTCGGTGACGCCCAACTCCTTCGCCCTGTCGGCCTTGCTGACGTTCGTCTGCGGCTGCGCTTGCAGGTAGCGGTTTGCCAGATACTGCACCGCAGACAGCGTGCCCATCACCACGGCGTAGGCCAAGGCCGGCGCGAGCGTGACACCCGCATTCTTTTTCCAGGACAATTCCCCTCTTGCATACGCATGTGCCGCCGCAGCGGGCGCATGCACCGCGTCCAGAACCGCGGCTTCGGCAGGCCCGGCAACGGCGGAAGCGGCAAACCGCGCTGCGTGCAGGCCGGTGTTCGCGATCTGCACGCCAATGGGACCGGATCGGGCCCTGAGCCGCGCCGCACGCACAGGCGCACGCGGCAGGTCTTGCTTCAGTTGCGTGTTGGCCTGCGGGTCGCCGCGTTGAGACGGGCTACCCACCTCGCGCGGCGCCTGCACATCGTGTGGATCGTGCCTTGCCGCTCCAAGGCCCGCAGAAGTCACTGGGATGGGACTCATGCCTCAAATCCTTCTATCAGATCAACCAAAATGGCTGGTTCACAGTCTGCTATGCACGCTTCATTGCGCTTGGCGCAAGGCCGAAAAAAATAGACGACCTGGCGACGTGCATGCAGCAGAACGCTCAGCCACCAGACGATGTAGAAGCTTCTGAAAACGCGCGGCTTCGTGCAGCCGCGAGTAAGTTGCTGACCAATGTCTCGGCATCGCGGGCGCCACTGGCAGCGCGCCAGAGGTCTGGAGGCAGTCGCGAGCGGTCTGCTGTCGCTAGGTGCATAAGATCCATGGCCAGTGCAATCCGCTCCCCTTCGTTCATTTCAGGGCCGGGGGTCTCTGCATCAGGCACGGTAACCATATTGATGGCCGCATCCAGACATGCTTCAGTTGTTCCTAACTCGGCCACCCTGGCTGCCTTTGTGACAGATGCGCGACCTTGTGCTTGCAGATACCAGGCCATCAGACGTTCAACTGAATATGCCGCACCGAACGCACTCAACGACGCCAGAACAGGGACACAGGCGGCTATTGCATAGCTTTTCAAGTATGCATCATCTGTCGCGTAACCACGAGCTGCCGCTAAAGGCGCCGGTAATGCGTTCAAGCCGGTAGGAATGGCGGAGGCAGCCGCCAGTATCGTGCCAACGTGCGCCGCCTGCCTTCCAACGTTTGCAATCTGTATGCCGATGGGCACGTGCGGCGCTCTAAGGCGCGCCGCACGCGCGGGTGGCCGTGGCCTCAGGTTTTCCGTCAATTGCGTGTTCTCATGGGGTTGTGTTTGCTGGGAGGAGCCCATTCCACGCTCGGCTGGCATGTCGTGTTGATCGTGTCTTGCCCCCCTACGTGTTGCCGATGTCAGATTCACAGGGCGCATGCTTCACCTTTCCACTCGGTTGACCAAGACACGAATGTTCCACTCGGATGTCATTGCACACAGCGAATAACCGAAACACTGGAGCGTCGGGCGAAACGCGCATATTCGCGCCTTGTAGAGTTGCAAGATGTCGGCGTAGAGATCACGCAATTGCATGGCTCTTCCGCCCCTGGTCTGAAGAATGAGCGTCTGATAATGTCGTAGAAGGCAGAGTTCCGCCCTACGGCGGCTGCATCGTGACAAGCAATGTTTGTGCAGATTGCAGCGCGCCTTCAACATGTTGATGGTCACGCTTTCACAATCAAAGCAGTGCAACAAGCACCTGCGCTTCGTGTCGTTGCAACGTCCTTCGCTGATCGATATCCGAGGGAATGGAGCCGCATCCATCCTGATCGTCCCATTGGCGAGCATCTACGCGAGGACGGCAGATGGACTCCATCAGGCACCGACCCACACTGCATGTGCCTGCAGGCGCTCCGGCGGCGTCCGGGCAGACGGGTCAGCACGCTGGACCCGTGTCGGCAGATCGACAGCTGCCCTGCGCGCAGGCCCAGGAGGGGGTGCTGCAGACATTGCAGAAAAAAAGGCCCCAAGGCGCTGCCGTCCTCAAACGCTCACTCAGCGCTACTCCACTGACGGCAATACAGCGCCGAATGCTCGCCGAACTCGGAGCCGAAGGCAGTACGTGCCTGACACCTGACGAAGCGGCGGTGCTGCGGGAGCTCAGCTTCCACACACCAGCGACACCGCGTGAAACGGTGCTGTTTAGCGACCCGAACAAGGACCCCGACGATGTGGTCGCCTACACCATCGGCAAGCAACTACAGGTAGCAGGCTTCATACGCCTCACCGACGTTGCGGTGACCTTGGGCGATGCCAGCGTGCGCGAGGAGCGCGCCCGGCTCGCCAAGGGCGTATTCGACCGCCTGCAATTACCCGATGTGCGTGTCTCACGCGGGCAGGATTACCCGATGAGGGCGAAACAGATCCAGGACCATGCCAAATTCCTGACGGAAGGCGACGCATTGCGCGCGGAATCGGCCGACATTTGCGACAACAGCCTGCAAGCGCTGCACGAGCGTTTGATGCAGGCACCGCAGGGGCTGAACATGGTGGTAATTGCCGGCATGACCGACGCCCATGCGCTGGTCGATGCGCATCCGGATCTTGTGCGCGAGCGCGTCAGGAGCATCACCATCATGGGGGGCGTCGAGCCGGCCAGGAACGCTGACGGCCGTGTGCAACCCGACGCACGCGCCTACAACAATGCGACAGATCTGGATGCAGCCCGTGGGCTGTATCGCAAGGCACAGCAACTGCACATCCCGTTGCGCATCGTCACCAAGGAAGCTGCCTACAAGGCAGCGGTGTCGCCCTCGTTCTACGAAGGCCTGACGAAGAGTCGGCATTCGGTGGGCAGGTATCTCCAAGACGTGCAGAAAAACGCCTTGAACGGCTTGTGGGACGGAATTCAGGCGGGGCTGCTTCCGGGCCTGGATCAGGCGTGGTTCTTTCGTACCTTCACCGCAGACGCATTATCGCAGGCAAACAGCTCCCAGGACGGCGCAAAGCAAGCCATGGCCTTCGACCAAGTCTGGCCGAAGGTCACCAAACTCAACTTGTACGACCCACTGACATTGCTGGCCTCGGTTCCCGGCGCGGCGAGCATGCTGTTCACGCCAAGGCAGATACAGGCCGACGGACTCAGTATTGTGGAGCAAGTGGGCGAACAGGAAGTCAAGCAGCCAGAAAAAGCGAAGCTGTTGATGTCTGCCTTGGCAAAAGTGGCGCTTTCTTCTGAAAAATGAAGGGTAAATCATTGCAGTAACACGTTGAGTCCGCGTTAGGAAAAATGGCCGAAGGCCGCACCGGCGTGCCCTTGGCGGTGTGCGTCACCGCCGCCAATCGGCACGACTTAGTCGTGTTCGACAAGCTGCTCGACGCCTTGCCGCCAATTGGTGGCAAACCAGGGCGCCCGCGACGTTGGCCAGACAAATTGCACGCCGACAAGGCCTACGACATCGACCGCTGTCGCGCCTTCCTCAAGCAGCGCGGCATCATTGCGCGGATCGCACGCAAGGGAATCGAGCGCAACGACCGGTTGGGCCGTCATCGCTGGATCGTCGAGCGCACCCATGCCTGGTTCGCAGGCATGGGCAAACTGCGTATCCGCTTTGAACGCCGCCGCATCGATCTCCACTTGGCGTTGCTCTCGCTTGCATGCTCCATCATCTGCTGACGACTTCTTCCTGGGTTTTGTTAGCCACCCTTAAAATAGAGATAAAGTCTCGCAAAATCCAGTTCGACTAAACGTTCTTTATTGCGAAGAGTTCTTCGCATTGCGGTGAGCATGCCCCCCGTGCGGGCATCATATTGTGCTGCGGCTGGGGAGCCGCGAAAATCTGCTTTTTTTACCTCTTCAACAACCAAACCGCCGTCACTCACACTGCGTGGTGCATGCCCCACGCGGCTGCTCTGTGCGACTCACTCCTTAAGCGAACTAGAAACCAATGAAAAAATTATGCTCGATTTCCACTTGCCTCGTTGTATTGATGGGGTGCTCCACCATGTCCCTTGCACAGGCTGCAACCCATGGCAAAGGCTTCAAGCAGTCTTTGATGGTCCAGCCAGTCACCCCCATCTTTGGCACCACGAGCACCGGTGCCGGCGACCTACCCGCCAGTGTTGATCTGCGCGGCTTTGCCATTGAACCCGGTGACCAGGGGCGAGTCGATTCCTGCGCATCCTGGTCCACGGCTCACACATTGGGCGGCTGGTACGCCAACGCAGGGAAGCAGCCTGTCAAACGATTTTCCCCCATGTATCTTTATAGCCAAGTAAATGATGGTGTCGATGAAGGCAGCACCATTGAAGCGAACCTGGATACGGCACTTTCACAAGGAATCGACACGGAGCAGCATTATTCCTGGGGCAACTATAACTGGAAGAACACACCAACCGCAGCCGACCGTGCCAGTGCGGCAAACCATCGAACGCCGTACAAGAAATACACTGTGATTTATTCGGGTAGCGGGAACGGAAAGGCCCCGCTGATCGAACAGATAAAACGAGCGCTAGCTGCATCAACACCGGTGGTGATCGGCTTCAACACCAGACAAGGCTTTGACGACCTAGGCGCTAACGAAGTAGACAACGACACTACTAGTCCTATCAATGGTGCGCACGCCGTCGTAGCACTTGGCTATAATCAAAGCGGGCTGATTATCGAGAACAGTTGGGGCGAGAACTGGGGCTCTCGGGGCTTTGGCACGCTGTCTTGGGAAGTAGTTGGCAAAGATGTCATTACAGCGGTAGTAACTCATTAGAAGCCGCTAAAGGAAACATGATGAGGGCCGCGTCCGCCGCAAGTGCGGGCGCGGCCAACTTCCGAACGAAGGGTACCGCCCTATGCATCTGACTCCACTGCCAGCGTCAAGCACTTGGAAATTCAATGCCCAGCGCTACAAACTAAGAACCGTTAACAAAACCCCTTGAATATTGTTTCGCCAGCGGCAAAATTGCGGACACTCACCTACGGTAGCTGAATTCGGCACGATTGATGGCCCTAGACCGTCTTTAGGGAACCTCTGAACAATTCGCGGCGTTGCGGGCGAACTTGGGACTTCGCTTGCTCGCAACGGTCGCCTGTGCTGAAAATCAATCACTGGCACTTGATGAAGATTGCCTCAGGTGTTGAGGCTGCGGTGAGGTCGCCAAGCGCAACTTGTGGGAGGTCTGCATTGTCAATACTGAATATATTTTATAGAAATTTCACTAAACCAGGAGTTATTGACCTGCTTCGCATCAGCTTATGAATTTTCGCACTTAGATAGTAGCGACGTATAAGCAAAGATATAGTTCGATCCACATCCACTTGACATAAGACTATATACATTATGTCAATCGAAACCAATTACAGAGGGATCTACTCACAAAGCATGTCCGGTACGTCCCGCGACCAGGATCGGTTTAATGCTGAAGTGAATGTGCATCTCGATCATCTCAACTCTCGACCCACTGGCAACCAGTTGCTGGAAAAGCTGCAGCAGCTTAGTAGAAAAAGAAGTCACAAGGTTACTATTCATGAGATCGCCCCCCCAAAATCCATGCGCAGAGCCCGTTCTCTCACGGCACCAGTTAGACGCTCATCCTGAGCTAAGAAAATACAAAGATATTCGCGATAAAGCCGGCAGTTCATATGCGCTGCAGGAGCCGGGAGCCGAGAAAAACAAGGGCTCAGGCGTTGTTGTGACATGGAGTGCCCATCAGACGAGCATTGAACTGGACGAAGATGGGGACCCAACCAATAAGGCGACCTCCAGTCCTATCGACAAAGTTTCGGTGTTGGGACACGAATTGGTGCATGCAAGGCATATGATGGCTGGAACGTGGAAAGGCTCATATGAAGATGAACGTGACCCAGACACTCCCACCGGACAGGAAGAGTTGCGTGCCGTCGGCTTAGGAAGATACAAATATTCTCGGTCAGGCGAACCATCAGAAAATTCTATTCGAGCCGAGCACGGGTTACCAAAACGGGTTAGCTACCATCACACTGGCTATAGAAGCGAGTGAATCGCACGACGGCGTGACCCTTCGCCCACGCCATTTTGACGAGGGCGCACTGCTTGCAGCCGGCTGCCGGCTGCAGCGAAATGTAAGAACGCGTCACTTGATGGACCATGTTTAGGAGGTCTTGGCTCTCTTGCGCGCCCCAAAGTACAGGACCTGTGGCTGCATTCATCCTTCGCTGAAGCTCAATGGCCGCATCGCCCACCATCGACAGCCGGCTCTGCCAGACCTGTGCGGTGCGAGCCAATTGTTGGATGACGACGCACAAGACATCGACCACAGGGACCCATGCTTCGGCAGCCTGCTGGAGTGCGGCCACGCCAACATGGGAGGCACGAGCCAGCTCATAAGCCGACGCCATGGCCGCGAGGGCATCCAGCGACGCATGATCGGGAAGCGTGTTCCAGACCTCCCGATGCCGCGTTAGTGATCGTCGGGCAGACTTCACCGCCCGGTGCGAGGCGATGAGCGAGTTTCAGCCGGTCAGCGCGCCGTTTACCGACCATCTCCTCTAAAGCGCTACAGCTGGCGACGGTGCTTGACCACGTCGCTGCCAGACGACCAGACGAGGGACACACCGAACAGCGCGGCCGTAACAGGCGCGCGGACGCAGACCAAAGCCGCTCATCAAAGCCGCTGAAGCGCCAACTGATCCAGGATGGTGCGCATGGCACCCGCCGCATCGAAGATCGCGCTGCCCAACACGGGCAAGGTGCGGCGGTCGAGCCGATCGGCGTTGCCGGCAGCGATCACATCGCCATGGGCGGCGATGGTCAGCAACAACTGATCCAGCGCATCTATCTGCTCCACGGTAATGCCGAAGGCTAACGCATCACGCGGCTTGTCATCCCCTGCCCGCCTGCGCGCGCGGGCCGACGCCATCACTGGCCGGCTCATGCGGCCTCCCCGGCATCAGCACGTTCGCTGTCAGAGGCGTCGGGCTCAGTCCGCGCGGGCCACTGCACCTGCGCCAGCGCCTGCGTTACCTGCTCGGCCAGCAGCTCCAGGCAGCACGCCAGCTCATCCATGCGGATGGCTGGCTGCCGCAACTGCTCTTCGGCCTGCGTGCGCGGCTGCGCCAGGCGCGCCAGAAACCGCATATGGTCGCGCAGTTGCTGCAGGCGGTATTGCGCGCCTTCTGGCAGGTAGTAGCCCGGGTGTGACTGCGCATCGCGTACAACGTCCGACATGGCCTGCTCCTCATTCCATGGAATCAGCCCGCCCGCCGCAAGGCGACGGACGGGAAGTCGGGAGGCTCGAAACCGCAGACAGCCGGCGGGCGTATTCCCCTTGCGGGTGTTGTATTAGCCGCCCTCCCGACGCAGAGCATCACGTCGGTTGCGCCTACAAAGTTGCAGGCACAAAAAACCCACCGGCTTGTCGGAGGTGGGTACCGCTGTCTGCGGAGTTTCGAGGCTCCGTACCGCAAGCGTGCTACCGCAGACGCGGCGCGTCAAGAGGGCGTCTCACGTGCGTCTGCGCACTTGTCTCCCTGATTGCAGCCATGGCGAACATCAGCATCAAGGCAACGGCGGAAGCCCCAACTCCAACAGGAAGGCGTTGTGCCGCGCCTTGCTCTCGCCAATCTCCTCTTCGATCTGCTTGAGTTGCGCATGCACGGCATGCAGATCGACCTCCTCTGCGGCCTGTGCGGTGCTGACATAGCGCGAGATATTGAGATTGAAGTCATTCTTCTCGATCTCCGCCATCTCCACGCGACGTGCGTAGCGTGGTGCCTCCTTGCGGTCGCGGTAGGTCTCGACAATGTTGTCGATATGCTCAGGCAACAAGCGGTTCTGGCGCTTGCCCTTCTCGAAATGCTCGGCCGCATTGATGAAGAGCACGTCATCGGGCTGCTTGCACTTCTTCAGCACTAAGATGCACACGGGGATGCCGGTGGAGTAGAACAGGTTTGGCGGTAACCCGATCACCGTATCGATATGCCCATCCTTGAGCAGTTTCGTCCGGATGCGCGCTTCAGCACCGCCACGAAACAACACACCGTGCGGCAGGATGATGGCCATCACGCCATCGTCCTTCAGGTAATGGAAGCCGTGCAGCAGGAACGCAAAATCCGCCGCCGATTTGGGCGCCAGGCCATGGCTGCGGAAGCGCATGTCTTCGCTCAGCGCCTCGTTCGGCTCCCAGCGGTAGCTAAAGGGCGGGTTGGCCACCACCGCATCGAAGCGCGGCATGCGTGCGGGGTTGGATTCGCGCAGCCAGTCCCACTCGTTCTTCAGCGTGTCGCCATGGTGGATGTCGAATTCCGTGTCCTTCATCCCGTGCAGCAGCATGTTCATGCGCGCCAAGTTGAAGGTGGTGACGTTCTTCTCCTGCCCTACCAGCTTGCCGATGGCGTGCGGCCCGAGGCGCTTGCGCACATTGAGCAACAGCGACCCTGACCCGCAGGCAAAATCCAGCACCTGGTCCAGATGCGCCCGTGGACCGGCGGCCGGGTTCTGGCTGTCCAGGGTGACGATAGCCGAAAGAATGCTGGAGATAGGCTGTGGGGTGTAGAACTCACCTGCCTTCTTGCCAGACCCGGCCGCGAACTGACCGATCAAGTACTCGTAGGCATCGCCCAGGGTGTCGCTCTTGGTTGAGAACTGGGTCAGCCCCTTGGCGATCTCGCTGACGATCTTGACCAGTTGGTCGTTGCGCGCCTTGCGCGTCTTGCCCAGCTTGTCCGAGTTGAGGTTGATCTCGGAGAACAAGCCAACGAAGGCGCTCTCGAATGAGTCTTCCTCGATGTGCTTGAACGTCTCCTGCACCGTGGTCAGCAAATCATCGCTCTGCTCGCGCGCCAGCTCGACGATGTTGGTCCATAGGTAATCCGGCGGGATCACGTAATGCACCTTGCGCCGCATCTGCGTCTCGAAAGCGGGCACATCGCCTGCGTTGTCGGCATACCAGAACGACAGCGGCGCCAGGCGGTCTCCTGGTTCCAGCTCCGGGTATTCATCGCCTAACTCGCGTGCCGCAGCCGCCTCGTAGTTGTCCGACAGATACTTCAGAAACAGGAAGGCGAGCATGTAGTCGCGGAAATCATCCGCGTCCATCGCGCCGCGCAGGGTGTCGGCGATGGCCCAGAGCAGCTTACCAAGCTTGTTTTTTTCGTCGTGGGTCATACCGCTTTCTGATCCTGCGCTTCCTGGCGAAGCTGATCTGCTGAGATGCTGATCAAATGCCCATCCCTGACGATGACCAGTTCGGTGTCGGTCTGTATGGCGGTCTTGCGCGCCAGCGCCGCAGCCCGGCGTAGCGCAGCGAGCGAGGCGCGCAGCTCGGGGCTCTTCGCCTGGGCAAGGTCATGGGCATTCATGTGTTTTCTCCAAATTCCAGTAGCACCGGTTCTGGACCGGCATTGTCGTACAAGGCCCACGTATCCACCCGGGGTTTGTAATGGTGATTGAGGTGGTGCAAGCCTGCAGCAAAGCGGCGCCGGATCACCGATTCGGGAATATTGTGCCCGCCCTGCTTGACCCGGGCGGCGACACGCGCGATGGCAGCCTCGGCATTGGGCAGGGACAGGAAATACAAGCTGACGTGGTAACCCAGCGACCGCCAGTGATCGATGTGCTTCCTGTAGCCCAGGCCGGACAACGTGGTCTCGAACGCAAAGCTCTCGCCGCGTTGAACGCACTGAGCGATCTCCTCAAGCATCAGGCGGCCGGCCTTGACCGCCTCAGCCTCGGGCGCAAAAGGAGACAGCCCTGCCGCAATCAGATCTGCATTGATGAAGCGCGGGCAATGCGCTTCCTCTGGCAGGAAGACCCTGGCAAAGGTGGTTTTTCCGGCGCCGTTGGGGCCAGCAAGCATGATGATGCGTTTGTTGACCGCCATGTCAGCCACCCCCGTCTGCTAGCGCGACCCGATTGAAGGGATAGAAAGCGAGGAAGTCATCGAGCACTTTCTCGAAGTGCTCCTTGTTTTCCTGCAGCATTTCTACCGGGTCATAGAACGAGTAGTTGCCGTGGCTCATGATGTTCACCACGCGCCCGTACAAAGTGGCGTCCGGATCATTCTGCGCATCCTGCTGGATGCACACCGACCACCGGTCGTGACCGTGGAAGATCTGCGCCTTCTCCAACAGGCCACGCAGCGCGTTGAAGTGATGCGTATAGATCTGGCCTGAATCACGGGCGCGGCACAGGTCTTCCAGCAAGGCTAAATGATGGAAGAACGGGGTGTCGTCGCTATAGGTCAGCGTGAACTCGCCCGTCGCGCGTGCGCGTGACAATACCCATGGCTGGAATTTGCTGCGGTCGATCAGTCTGATCTCGTTCCACAGCACGTTGAAGAACAAGGCATGGTGCGTCGAGATCACCGTCTTGATGGCGTGGTCTTTGCGCGCCAGGAACTGGCCCAGGTGATTGGCCACGACAATGGCATTGTGTTCGTCGAGCGAGGAGATGGGGTCGTCAATGACGATATATTTCACCCACCGATAGGCCTCGGCCTCGTCCATTGCCAGTTGCACGATGGCCAGGAAAAAGCACCAGATAAACATAGTCTCCTCGCCACGGGAGATCTTGATGGGCTGCTCGGTATCACCTTTCGGGTAGAAGCGCACCAGTCCTGCGTCAGCATCGATCTGGAAATCGAAATCCGCGTAGCGCTGCAAGAGCGGCCGGATACGGGTATCCATCTCCAGCTCTGAGAGGCCCGCGAAGAGGCGGGAGGCCGTGTTGAGAACCAGCTTGCGGTCGCTGTCGCCAGCTAGATCGTTGTCCCAGCCAAACAGGTCTTCAGTGTAGGCGTTGAAGTACAGCGTGTCACGGGCATCTCCCTGCCGACCGATGTTCTTGAATGCCATCGACAGCTGGGTTTTGCCAACGCCGTTGTGGCCGTAGAGCAGCACAAAGCGCTTGGCCTTTTCTGGCGTATTCGCCGGACCATCTAGGGTCGCCCGAACATGTGTGGCTAGTGCAGGAAGATCGGCGAAAGGCGGAAACTGACTCATGGAGCGCACTCCTCCATGGTTGGGAACAGGCCCTGCATCAGTCCCTTCTTATGTTCCTTGGAAACGTTGATCTTGCGGGACTGCGCGGCAATGAGATTATCGATGGATAACAAGCAAGAAGCGATCTTGTTCTGCTCCTCAGTGCATGGCACAGACAAGTCGATCTTCGCTAGCTGGGCGGGATAAAGATGGACAACTGCATTTCCTTGAGCCACCCGAGCTATGGACTTCCTTAGTGTCCCGTTCAGGAGATAACTGAGAAATACCCCGTTTACCTTAGTCCTGATCACGATCAAATCACCACCGTAAGCGACGTCATCGCTAAGAACACAGGCTGCAGTTGCGATGTCCTCTTTTGTTTCGCCGGATGAAGGAATAAGAACGTCGTTTGTTTCTCCGACGAAAAGTTGATGGGCAGGCACGCTCGTTCTTGATACGACGTGCGTGATAACTTCACCGTAAGTAGTGTAGAGCTCGCCGTAGCGGATACAAGACATGGCGCCGTTAGTACTGATCTCTGCTTTAGCAATACCTTTTCCCTTTTTGAATTCAGCCAAGTCGCCAAGACGGCTTGGCCTCCAGCCGCCCTCAAACCTCGGGAAGCGCAGCTGCGGCAGGGGCTGGCCTTCGGCAGGAAACAACTGCTGCATCAGGCCATGTTTGTGAGCCTTGAGTGCATCGAGCTCACGTATTTCCGCGCCGATGTATGCGTCAAGCGAGGACAGGCAGTCGGAGATTTCTTGCTGTTCATCCCGAGAAGGAATGCTTACAGGAAGCTTCTCGATTTGATGCGGGTACAAGTGGACAACTGAGTCCCCCTGAGCGACGCGAGCAATAATCACGCGAAGCGGACCATTGAGATAGTAACTAAGGAACACTCCGTTCACGCGCGAACGTAGCACATTCAGATCGCCACCCAATGCGATACCGCCAGGAACGACACAGGCAGCGGTAGCAATGTCCTCTTTTTTTTCTCCCGATGATGGGATGATCACGTCATATGGTTCGTTGAAGAATAGCGAGATTGATGGCAATGACGTCCTCGAAAAAACATCGGTGATAACTTCTTCGTAAACCGTGTAAAGCTCGCCATATCGAATGCACTGATAAACGCCATCACTACTGATGTCGCCCTTGGCGACACCTTTTCCTTTGTAAATTTCTGCGATTTCACCAATTTGCTTTTTTTCCCACTTACCGGAAAAAGCAGGGAAACGGAGCATCGGGACGGCTTCTTTTGCTCTTTGCACAACTGAAACCTCTTCGACTTTACTGCGCATACGCACTCAACCCCGCAATCTCTCGCCCCTGCGCCAACCGTTCTAGCACTGGCGTCAGCTGCTCCATCAATTCCAACTCGCGGCGCGTGCGGTCTTTCCAGCCCAACCCCAGCGGCGCCATCAATGCACTCAGTGCCTCACCGTCGAACACACAGCGGCGCAGGATGTCGTCCACAAAGGCCTTGAACGCATCAGGCTCCAGTCCGTGCGCCTGCGCGATGACGTTGAGTTCGTTCGTCCGGCGGTGCGCCTTGAAGGTCTCGTATCCTTTGCGGATAGCGGCTTCCTCCAGCGGCTGGTCCATGGGCAGGCTGCGCAGGTAGTCGGCAATCAGGTCGCGCTCATCCAGGAACTTGGCATCGGCCTGGATCAGGCCAATCAGCTGCTCGCGGGTCATGCTGCGCTCGGCCGGTGGCTTGCCGCTGTCGCGTGCCACCAGCGCCATGATGTAGTCGTAGTCGATCAGGTTGGAGGCAAACAGCACGAACTCGAACTCCAGGTTCTGCACCTCCTGCGACGCGGTGCTGCCTTGGGCCTGCTGTTGGGCCTTGAGCCGCTGCGCAGTGTCCAGGTAGGTGCCGCGCCAGGCGCGCAGGTCGTCCGGGCTGATCACCTTGTCTACCTGCGCCTGTTGCTCGGGCGTGATATCGGTGTACTGGTCCACCTGGGTCTTGAGCCGCTGCACTTCCTTGAATAGCTCCACGAAGCGGCTGCGTGCGGTGTCGCCGCGCAGGTTGGCCACTTCATCGGGCGCGTTCTGCAACCCTTGCGACTGCATGAACTCGTCCAGCCGCTGCATGGCGCCCGCAAGCTGATCGATGACCTCAGGCGCCGGATCCACCAGCCAAATGCGCGCGGGCGCTTCATTGCCTTTGCCGGAGAACAGCTTGATGGCCTCGTTCACCGGGTCCTGCTGCTGACGGAAATCAAGAATGCTGCCGTAAGGCTTGGCATCGTTGAGGACGCGATTGGTGCGCGAAAACGCCTGGATCAGGCCGTGATACTTCAGATTCTTGTCCACATACAAGGTGTTGAGATATTTGGAGTCGAAGCCGGTCAGCAGCATATCCACCGCGATGGTGATATCGATCTTCTCAGCACCCTTGCCAGGCAGATCGGTATCGGGGATCTGCTGCAGCTTGATGCGCTGCTGCACGTCCTTGTAATACCCGTCGAATTCGCCGATACGGAAGTTGCCACCGTACTGGTCGTTGTAGTCGGCGATGATCTGCTTGAGCGCGGCGTATTTGCCTTCCGGGTCTTCGCGGTTGTCGGCTTGCTCTTGCGGCAGGTCTTCCTGCAGCTGGCGTACGTCGGCGGCGTTCTTGCTGGCGTCTTCACCGCCCTCGGCGGCCACCGCTTGCGCCGGTGGGGAGAACACACACGCAATTTTCAGCGGACGATAGTCGGCCTCTTGTGCCTGGCGCTCGGCTTGCATCTTGCCGAACTGGGCGTAGTACTCAATCGCGTCGTTGATCGATGCGGTGGCAAACACCGCATTGAACCGGCGCTGCGACGTCGCTGCTTCATGCTTATTCAGAATCGTCTCGATCACTTTTTGCTTGAGGATAGCCTCGCCCGGCTTGGGCGGATGCTTGCCCTCAGGCTTGAAGTGATCCACATGGAACTTCAGCACATTCCGGTCATCAATGGCGTGGGTGATGGTGTACGCATGCAACTCGCGCTGAAACAGATCTTGGGTAGTGCGGTAGCGGCCGCTCTGGCCCTCGCGCTGAACGCTGGCGGCATTCTTGTCGAAGATCGGCGTGCCGGTGAAACCAAACAACTGCGCACGCGGGAAGAACTCCTTGATGGCCTGGTGGTTGTCACCGAACTGAGAGCGGTGGCACTCATCGAAGATGAAGACCAAGCGCTTGTCACGCAGTGGTTCCAACCTTTGCGCATAGTTGCGCCGATTTTTGCCATCCAGCGCCAAGCCCAGCTTCTGGATGGTGGTAACGATGACCTTGTCGGCCTTATCGTCGGACACCAGCCGGCGCACCAGCGCTTCGGTATTGGTGTTTTCTTCGACGCAGCCTTCCTGGAAGCGGTTGAACTCTTCCCGTGTCTGGCGGTCCAGATCCTTGCGATCCACCACGAACAGACACTTCTCGATGTCCGGGTTGTCCTTGAGCAGGGTGGATGCTTTGAATGAGGTGAGCGTCTTGCCGCTGCCTGTGGTGTGCCAGACATAGCCGTTGCCGCCGTTTTTCTCGATGCAATCGACAATCGCCTTGACCGCATAGATCTGATAGGGACGCATCATCATCAGCTTCTGTTCGTTCGCCACCAATACCATGTAGCGGCTGAGCATCTGCCCTAGTGTGCATTTGGGCAAGAAGGCATCGGCGAATGCGTCAAGGCGGCCGATCTTGCGGTTGGCCTCGTTGGCAAACTGGTAGATGGGCAGAAACTGTTCCTGCGCACTGAAATTGAAGTGGCGCGGGTTGTTGTTGGCAAAGTAATACGTTTCCGTCCGGTTGCTGACGATGAACACTTGCATGAAGCACAGCAGCGTGCGGGTATAGCCATTGCCAGGGTCGGCTTTGTAGTCAACGATCTGCTGCATGGCGCGCCGTGGATTGATGCCCAACGTCTTCAGCTCGATCTGCACGACCGGCACGCCGTTGATCAACAGGATCACGTCATAGCGATGATGGCTGTTGTCGCTGTTGATACGCAGCTGATTGACTACCTCGAAGGTGTTCTTGCACCAATCGCGGGTGTTGACCAACGTGTAATGCAGTGGCGTGCCGTCGTCGCGGATGAATGTTGAGGTCTCGCGCAAACGTTGCGACGCGCTGTAGACATCGCTGGTCACGATGTCTTCGAGAAGCCGCTGGGATTCGGTCTGCGTCAGGTAGACGCGGTTGAGCACCTCGAACTTCCTTAGGAAGTTTCGCTCAAGTGACGCGCGATCCCGCAGATCCGGGCGCAGCGTGTACTTTAGCTCGTCGAGCTTGGCGATGAGATCCCGCTCGATATCACTTTCCTTGACGTACATGAAAACCTCTTGATCTGGCGGCCAGCCCCTCTTGGACATAGAGCATGGTCATGCGGAGCATTTTAGCTGCTGACTACAGGTGGTGCTGGTTCTGACCAAAGAACCAGAGCTACGACCCAGCCGCATCGCCAAGCCTCAGCAATTGCTTGAGATAGCTCGCTGCCAGCGTGCGCTCGCGGGCACGCCCGTTGCGCAGGGCGTCCTGCAGCGCCAGCAGTTGGTGCAAGGCAGGGTCTGCCAGCGCAGCGTTGGGCGCACCGGCCGACAACGGCGACAAGCTGGGGCCTTTGGCTGTGCCCTGCGCGCTTGGCCACACCGGTGCATCCCCTGGGGAGCTGGCAATCGCAATGGACAATGGCGGCGCACCAAAGGCCGTAGGAATGCCACGCTTTGGCGGCCCGATCACGGCGGGAAAGGCATAGCGCACGCCGTGGACCGCAAACTCGTGCAGCGCCGTGCGCACCGTCTCCCACTCGCCGCGACTTTTTTCCAGCGCCAAGCCGGAGGCCACCGCGCGCTTGACGCTGCGATGCACCTGAGAGGCGCTCATGCCCAGCGCTTCTCCAAGGGAGGCATAGGTCCAGGCCTGGCCCGGTTGGGCGACCTGCTTGTACAGCACCACCAGATCCTGCGGCTTCAGTTCCACAGCCAAGCCCGCCTTATTCCATATTCCGGAATATGGAATATCCGGCGAACAAGCTGTTTTTGCAAACAGTCTTTGCTGCACGCTCTGACCTAAATGAGGTCTACCGCTCAACGGCAGAAGCCAGACACGCTCACCCAATTCCCCGCAGCGCCAACCAAAGCGCCTCCCCCGCCAGCCGCGCACTCGCCAGCAGACGCTCCAGGCTCTGCCCATGCCGGGCACTGGCGGACAGCCCGGCCATGGTGGTGCTGACGAAATCCGCCAGCCGGTCTGCGTCGTGCGGGCACTGCTTGGCGATGTGGGAGCGGATCAACTCCTGGGCTGCGACATGGAAGCCGCAGGCCGCCTCGCGCGCCTGGGCGTCGTTGCTGCGCGTGCCTTCCAGCACCAGGCAACCGGTGGCGATGGGGTCTGCGGCGTAGCAGCGGGCGGCCTGCTCCAGTACGTCGGCCAGCGCGTCGGCCAGCGGGCGGTTGGCGTCCAGAATCTGCGGCAGCGGGATGGCACCGGTCTGCGCGTAGCGGTCGAGGATGCGCGCATACAGGCCGGCCTTGCTGCCGAAGGCGGCATAGAAACTCGGCGGGTTGATGCCCAGCGCCTGGGTAAGGTCGGCCACGCTCAGTGCGTCGTAGCCGCGCGCATGGAACAGCTGCTGCGCCGTGGCGACCGCTTGATCCGGGTCGAACGCCCGTGGCCGGCCGCGGGCCCGGGAGGTTTCTGTAGTCATTGTTACAAAATTATTGACGGCAGACGAAATCTATTATGTATTGCTCGCTACATTAATTGCGAGGTGGGTGCATGTCCACGTTCAAAGACAAGTCGGTGTTGGTGCTTGGTGGCAGCCGGGGGATTGGGGCCGCCATCGTGCGGCGCTTCGTGGCCGAGGGCGCGCGGGTGACGTTTACCTACGCCGGTTCTGCAGAGGCGGCGCAGCGCCTGGCCGGTGACACCGGCAGCACCGCGGTGCTGGCCGACAGCGCCGACCGCGATGCGGTCATCGACACGGTGCGACGCAGCGGGCCGCTGGATGTGCTGGTGATCAACTCCGGCATCGCCTTGTTCGGCGATGCGCTGGACCAGGATCCGGACGCGGTGGACCGGCTGTTCCGCATCAACGTGCACGCGCCCTACCACGCCGCCGTGGAGGCCGCGCGGCAGATGCCGCCCCGGGGGGCGGATCATCGTGATCGGCTCGGTCAACGGCGACCGCATGCCGCTGCCCGGCATGGCGTCCTACGCGCTGAGCAAATCCGCGCTGCAAGGGCTGGCACGCGGGCTGGCCCGCGACTTCGGGCCGCGTGGCATCACCATCAACGTGGTGCAACCGGGCCCGATCGATACCGACGCCAACCCGGAAAACGGGCCGATGAAAGAGCTGATGCACAGCTTCATGGCGATCAAACGCCACGGCCGTGCCGACGAAGTGGCCGGCATGGTGGCCTGGCTGGCTGGCCCGGAAGCGAGCTTTGTCACCGGCGCGATGCATACGATCGATGGTGCGTTTGGAGCATGACGCGGCGGCGTCTGCATTGGCTACGGCGATGAGGGAACTGCGGACATCACGGCCCCGCAAAGCCCGCCTCACGTTGCGAGCGAACGGCCAGCACAAACACCGTGTCGATCTGCGCGACATGGCAATACAGCGCCAGATAGCCGTGCGCGCCGCGACCGATCACCAGTTCGCGCTTGTCGCCGCCAGCCGGCCGGCCGATCAGCGGATTGGTTTCCAGCACATCGATTGCCGCAATGATCTCGTGCAGGCGTGCTGCGACATGTGCGGCCTCATGGCGCTGGAGGTGGTCGAAGATCCGCTCAAGATCCTGTGCAACCTCCGGTGCCAGTTCGATACGCGCCATGCTACCGGGCTAGTTTGCGGGCCGTGGGACGCTTTGCCGGTTCGCCGGCCATGCGCTTTTCCAGATAGCCACGCATGTCGTCCCAGGCGATGGTTTTCCCGGACGCGACAATGCCGGCATAACGCTGCTCGGCAACCGCATCGAAATCGGCACGACGCTCGACCGATTCCGCCTTTTCGGCGATCGCTTCCAGGATGAAACTATGTGCCGTCGTGCCGCCCCGCTTCGCCGCTGCAGCAACGCGCATCTTGAGTTCGTCTGAAAGACGGATGGTTGTGGTGCTCATGAAATCCTCAAGCTTGTGCATTTCGTACGTGCAAATGTAGCACAGCTGTGTCACAGCACCTTGCATCTACACCGCATGCCGGTTGCCGGCCCGCTCGAAAGCGACCGCGTCCGGGCGGGCGCCTACGCCCCTCCCCCAGGGCGGACCGAGGCACTGCACTGACAGCGTGGAGCACCTAAAGCACTGCAACCAGGCGTGCGAGTCAGGGTCTCCTCACCCCCTTCTGCTTTTGCAAGCACGCCTCGCTCCCCACCTCCCGGTGACTGCCGGCGCGGCAAGGAAAAGCCCGGCAAGGCCGGGCTGTTTCCTGTGCTGCGATGACTGCAACGCTCAGCGTTTGCGCTGTTTCAACCACGCCTTGATCTGCGGCAGCGACGCCTCCCGCAGCTTCACCCGCGTCTGGATCGTGTTGATGGCGTTGTCTGCGGCCTGCCGCGAGGTTGGCGCGATGTACTGCTCGGCATAGGCCTTGATCCTGTCGGCGATGGCAAGCTCTGCCGAGTCCATGCCCAGGCCGGGGTAGTAGCGGGCACGCGAGGTGGAGTCCACCAGGGTGTCCACCTGCGTGCGATGCGCCACGGCGAAATCGAAGGCAAGCTCCGGATGCTGGGAGGCGACCCGGTCGATCATGCTTGCGCCAGTGGTGGCGCCCGGCTCTGGCGTCAACGCCAGTGCCAGCGCGCGCTTGGCCAGCGCCTCGTCGATGGGCATGGAGAGGAAATCGTAATAGGTGTCGCGCACCATCGAGGAGGTTTCCTGCTTGGCCAAGGCATGCAAGGCGTCCCAGGTGGCAGTGTCGGCATTGCGCGCAACCGCGCCCAGCACGCTGTCGCGCAGCTCCGGCGACAGCGATGCGGGAGTGGCCTGGAAGGCGGCAAAGCGCCGGCGCGCCTCGGCGATCACTGCGGCATCTCCCATGTCGCTGAGGCTGGCGATCAGGCGGGTACGCAACTGCTGGATCTGCGCCGAGTCGCCATCGCGGTTGTCCCAGCCCAGGGTTGCGAATTCGGCCGACAGCCGCGGCACGGCATAGGCACGCCACGCGGCACGCCCAACCGGGTCATGCTCGAAGCTGCCATCCACACCATCGTAGATGCTGGCCACCATGTCCCAGACGTCGGGCGATGCGCCGACTGCCACCTGTGCGGTGAGATCCAAGACATCGGCCTGTGTCTGCAGGCCCGCGTCGGCCAGTGCGTCGGTGTCGTTCAACACGCCCAACTGGTCCACCACCGGTAGCGCGCCAAACCTGCTGATCAGCGCCTTGAACTGTGCGGGCGCATACAAGGTGCGGAAGTAGCCCTTTTGCCCGGCGTTGACCACCACCGCTGCGTTGCAGCCCGGCACCTGCACCTGGGCGGTGCCGTCTACCAGCACGCGCACCGGCGTGGCGTCGCCGCTACGCACGACCACCGGCACGTGCCAGCGCAACGGCTGCTTGTCGGGGCGGTCCAGCGTGAGCTCGCCCTGCTCCAGCGTCACCGCGGTCTGGCCACCCACGCAGCGGGTGCTGGCCTTGATTAACGGCACGCCTGGCTGCAGGGTGAAATCGTGTGCCACCTGGGTGAATTGCTTGCCCGGGGCCACGGCGTCGATCTGCTGCCACAACTGGTCGGTCACCGCATTGCCGTACTGATGCTGCTTGATGTAACTGCGCACGCCGTCGCGCCAGTGATCCGAGCCGACGTAGTCTTCCAGCATGGCAATCACCGCCTCGCCCTTGGCGTAGGTAATGGCGTCGAAGGCCTGGCTGGCCTGCTCCACGGTGGCCACGTGCTGCACCACCGGGTGGGTGGTCACATACGCATCGCGCCGCATGGCCAAGCGGCTCTTCTTGGCCGGGCCGGTCTTGTCGATGTCCCATTCCGGATGCAGTTTTGCCGTGGTGCGCGCTTCCATCCAGTTGGCGAAGCCTTCGTTGAGCCACAAGTCGTCCCACCACGCCATGGTCACCAGATTGCCGAACCACTGGTGCGCGATCTCGTGCGCGGCGACGGTGAACACGCCTTGCTTGGTATCGATGTTGGACACCGCCGGATCCAGCAACAACGAGTATTCGAAGGTGAAGATCGCACCCCAGTTTTCCATGGCGCTGAAGAACTGGCTGCGCCCGGGCGCGGCGATGTTGTCCAGCTTGGGCAGCGGGTATGGGATGCCGAAGTAGTCGTTGTACTCGTGCAAGACATCGCGGCCGGATTCCAGCGCGAATTGCGCCTGGTCCACCTTGCCCTTCTGCGCGATGACACCGATCTCGGTGCCATTGTCTGCCTTGACGGTGGCGCGTTCGAAATCGCCCACGCTGACGAACAGCAGGTACGTGGACATCTTGGGCGAGGTCTGGAACGCGATGCGGGTGCGCCCGTTTGCGCCCGGCCGCGACGAGGCCACTGGCATGTTGCTCACCGCCATCTGCCCGGCCGGCGCATTGATCGCCAGGTCGAAAGTGGCCTTGAAGTTGGGCTCGTCCCAGGAAGGAATGAAGCGGCGCGCATCGGAGTTTTCGAACTGGGTGAACAACGCGCGGCGCGCACCTTGCGCAGTGGTGTAATCCAGCGCGAACAAGCCGTTGGCCTGCGTGTTGATCACGCCGCTGTAATCGATGGACAGCACGTACTCGCCCGCTGCCAGCGGCTTGCCGAACGCGAACGTGGCGGTCTGCGCATCGGCATCGGTGCTGATCTTGGCCGTTTGCGGCTTGCCGCCTTTTTGCGTGAGCGTGCCACGCGCCAAGCTCAGGTTGGCAGCCTGCAACACGATGCGGTCGGTGGGCTGCAGCACGCTGATGTCGATGGCGACCTTGCCGTCGAAGCGCATCTTGTCGGCGTGCGGAGTGATCTCCACTGCGTAATGCGTGGGCTTGGCCGTGCGCGGCAACTGGGTGGTGACGGACGCGGCGTCGGCGCTCGGCGGCACGGGCGCGGCTGCGAAGACGGAGGCAGCCGGACTTGTACCGACCAGGGCCAGTGCGATGGCGGTCACCAGGGGAAGACGCATGGAAAATTCTCGATGGGGGCAAAGTGGGCACGCAACGGCGCCAGACCGCGGATGATCCGCCGGAACAGTGCACGCAGGCACCGCCAAAAGTCATGCCAAATCTCAGCAATCCTCAAACGCCAACGGCCCGGACAAGCCGGGCCGTTGGACGATGCCGCGATTGGCGTCAAGCGATCAGGCGAACGGATCCTGCAGCACCATTGTGTGGTCACGATCCGGGCCGGTGGAGACGATGCTGATCGGGCAGCCGGCCAGTTCTTCCAGCGCGCGCAGGTAGGCGCGGGCGGCCACGGGCAGCTTGTCCCACTCGGTGATGCCGTGGGTGTTCTCGGTCCAGCCCGGGAACTCCAGGTACACGGGGGTGCACTCTTCCCAGCCCTGCGCGTCCAGCGGTGCGTACTCGGTGCGCTTGCCGCGGTATTCGTAGGCGATGCAGACCTTGAGCTTTTCCATGCCGTCGAGCACGTCGAGCTTGGTGATGCACAGGCCGGAGATGCCGTTAATGGCCACTGCACGCTTGAGCGCAACGATGTCCATCCAGCCGCAACGACGCGGGCGGCCGGTGGAGGCGCCGTATTCGGCACCGCGGTCGCGGATGCCCTGGCCTACTTCATCGTCCAGCTCGGTCGGGAACGGGCCGCCGCCCACGCGCGTGGCGTAGGCCTTGGCGATGCCGAGCACGTAGTCGATGGCGTCAGCGCCCACGCCGGTGCCGGCCAGTGCGCCGCCCACGGTGGTGTTGGAGCTGGTGACGTACGGGTAGGTGCCGTGGTCGATATCCAGCAACGCGCCCTGCGCGCCTTCGAACATCACGCGCTTACCCTGCTTGCGCAGGTCGTGCAGGATGCCGGCCACGTCCGACTTCATCGGCTGCACGTACTCGCCGAAGGCCAGCGCTTCGTCGAAGGTCTTCTGGAAATCCACCGCGTCCACGCCCAGGTACTTGGTCAGCACGAAGTTGTGGTAATCCAGCGCGGTGCGCAGCAGCTCTTCCAGCTGCGGCGGGTAGTGCAGGTCGGCGATGCGGATCCCGCGGCGGGCGACCTTGTCTTCGTACGCCGGGCCGATCCCGCGGCCGGTGGTGCCGATGGCCTTGCCGCCGGCGGCCTTCTCGCGGGCCTGATCCAGGGCGATGTGATACGGCATGATCAGCGGCGCGGCCGGGGAGATCTTCAGGCGCGAACGCACTTCCACACCGGCCGACTCCAGCTCGCCGATTTCCTTGATCAGCGCGGCCGGGGAGATCACCACGCCATTGCCGATCAGGCACAGCGCGTCGTCGCGCAGGATGCCGGAGGGGATCAGATGCAAGACGGTCTTCTTGCCGTTGATGACCAGGGTGTGGCCGGCGTTATGGCCGCCCTGGAAGCGGACGACTGCACCGATCTCTTCGGTGAGCAGATCGACGATCTTGCCTTTGCCTTCATCGCCCCACTGGGCACCGAGCACGACAACTGACTGACCCATGACGGGTGAACTCCTGAGTTTTGCTGCGGCCATCGGGGCCGCGGGATGGGACCGACGCAAGGCTGGCGGCGACACGTTGCGCGCGGCTCCATCGGGGAGCGTTGCCGTGGCGCGAAAGCCCTGACACGGAAAAAGCCGAACGAGGTGCTCTGGTTGGAGCGTGCCCGGCCGGCTTTTGTGCATTATCCGGGTTTCCGGTGGCGGGCACTACCCCTGGCGAGCGGCCGCTCCGGGATTGGTCAGATTGGGGCGCGCTGCGTGCCCGCCGGGTGCTTCAAACTCGCTGAGAGCCCCAGCGGACCAATCCTGCTGGTGGGCTGCCATCCGCTGTTCCTGTTGCCGATCGCCGCTTTCTTGCCCGCTTCTGTCGCAGCCGATGATGGACTGCCAACTTAGTAGAGTGGCTAAAAAACTACTGCGCGGCCGCCAGGCGGGCGCTCGCTACGTTTGGTAGCCGCTCTTAGTGGCGCACGATCCACAGCGCGATCGCGCCCAGCACCAAGGTCACGCCGCCAATGGCGCGCAGTTGGGCGGTGGGCAGGCTGAACAGTTGCTCGACCATGCGTTTCCAGGCGGCGGGCACGGCAAACAGCAGCAGGCCTTCGATGACGGCGATCAGGCATAACGCGGACAGGAACTCTTGCATCACCAACACCATCGCAACGTGGGAGATGCAGTGTGCCCGACAAGTCCCGCGTCGTAGGAGCGCACCTGGGCGCGACGGGCATTCCCAGTAAGGCGGTCGCGCCCGGGCGCGCTCCACCGGTTGACGCGCGCGCATGCCTGCTCGACAGCAAGTGGCACATACAACAACGCCCGCATTACGCGGGCATTGTCGGTTCAAGGCAGAGCGATCAACGATCGCTCTTGAGGTACTGCAGGAACGGGTCGTTCTTGTCCAGCACCACCACGCCGTTGCCGTCGGTCATGGAGCCGCGGTAGGCCTCCAGGCTGCGGTAAAACGCGTAGAACGACGGATCCTTGGAGCCGGCCTGGCCGTAGATGCGGGCGGCGTCGGCGTCGCCTTCGCCGCGCAGCTTCTGCGCATCGCGTTCGGCGTCGGCCACGATCACGGTGGACTCGCGGTCGGCCTGGGCGCGGATGGTCAGGGCCTGTTCTTCGCCTTCGGCGCGCAGCTTGCTGGCTTCCTGCTTGCGCTGGGCGCGCATGCGCTCGTAGACGTCGGTGATCACCTGGCTGTCGGTCGGCAGGTCGATCTGCTTGATGCGCAGGTCGGTGATCTGCATGCCCAAGCCCTTGATGGCACCGTTGATGCCCTTAAGCTGGTTGGCGATCAATTCGCTGCGGTCGCCGGAGACCAGCTGCTGCAAGGTGCGCGAGTTGATCTGGTTGCGCAGCGAGTCGGTGATGATCGGGGCCAGGCGCGAATTGGCAACCGACTCCTCACCACCGGTGGCGCGGTAGAACGCCCGCACATCGGAGATGTAGCCGATGGCGAAGAAGTCCACGCTCACGTCTTTCTGCTCGGCGGTGAAGTAGCGCGCCGGGGCGGTGTCCAGCACCTGGAAGCGGCGATCGAACACGCGTACCGACTCCACCACCGGGAGCTTGAAGTGCAGGCCGGGCTTGAGGTCGGCCCGCACTACACGGCCCAGGTTGAGGACCATCGCGGTCTGGTCTTCGCGGACCACGAATACCGAGCCCATCAGGGCCAGCAGCACGGCGACGATCAGGCCGATGACTAGCGAATTTTTCATTGTTCGGTTCCTTCACGGCCGGTCGGGCGCGGGCCGCGCTCCGGATTGCGGATGCCCTCGCTGCTGCCGCTGCTTTGCGGCGGGTTCAACAGCACATCCTGCGGCACCATCGACGGCAGGCCGCTGTTGCCCGCAGTGCCGCTGTTGTTGGCAGGCTTGTTGGCATCGGCCGGCAGCGGCACGTAGATCACCTGGCGGCCATCGCTGCCGATCACCTTGCGGTTCTCCGACAGCACCTTCTGCACGGTTTCCAGCCACAGGCGCTTGCGCGTGACCTCGGGGGCATTGGCGTACTGCTCCTGCAACAAGGTGAAGCGATCGGCGTCGCCCTCGGCCTTGGAGACGGTGGCCTGCTTGTAGCCTTCGGCGCCGGTGCGGGTGCGTGCACCCTGACCGCGGGCTTCGGGCACCACCTTGGCGGCGTAGGCCTGGGCTTCGTTGATCAGGCGCTCGCGTACCTGCTGGGCACCGTTGACCTCGTCGAAGGCCGGCTTCACTTCTTCCGGCGGGCGCGCATCCGGCAGTGTCACGCCGGTCACCGACAGACCGGTGTTGTAAGCGTCGAGCGCCGCCTGCAGACGGTCCTTGGACGCAATGGCCAGCGGGCCGCGATTGTTGAGCACGGTATTGAGGTCGGAACGACCGACCTGCTCACGCACCGCACTTTGCGCAGCCTGCTCCAGCACCAGATCGGCATTGCGCGAACCGAACAGATACTTGCGCGGGTCGCTGATCTGGTACTGCACGTTGAGCGAGACGTTGACGATGTTCTCGTCGCGGGTCAGCACCGGCACCTGATTGCTGAAGGTCTTGATCTCGGTGGCGTTGACCTTGCGCACCGACTCGACCGGCCACGGCAGCTTGAAGTTGGGGCCGGGCTGGAGGATGCGCGAGAACTGGCCGAAGCGCAGCACCACGCCACGCTGCTGCTCGCCGATGAGCTGGAAGCTGGAGAACAGCACCATCAGCACCACCGCGACCAGAATCCAGCGCCACACGCCGCCATCGAACAGCTCTTTCAACGGGGCGGGCAGATTGCCCCAACCGCCACCGTTGCCACCACCGCGCGGGCCCCAGGACCTGCGACGGTTGGGATCCGGGCCGTCTCCGCCCTTGTTGCCGGGTGTGTTCCAGGCCATGCACGCTCCATGATCGAGGGGCTGCGCGGGCCAGTCCCGCAGTGCCGCCGTGTTGTGTGATTCGATGATTCTACTAGATGGGGCAGACCCGCCGTTTTGAAAGGCCCCAATTGATGCATCGGCGGTTTAGCCGGTGGGATGAATCAAGCCGGTGGCGGGGGTGGCGGGCGGCCCGGGGCACGGTGTCGGCGCGATTTGGGGGCAAGCGTCGGAGCGTGCGCGCTGGAGTTGGCAGAGGGTGACCAAGCTTCAGTACTGCAACGATGTCCGAACGGCAACAGCAGCACAGCTGGCTTTGGCATCGACGCGAGGTGGCGCGTGGGTACCGCGATGACACGTTAGCGTGTGGTCGCGTGGAACGAAGACGCCAACTTCGCTCGCATCGCGCCAACGCACTTACGCAGTCGGCGGTTCGTCTTTCTGGTTGAACACACGCTCCATCACTTCCAGCAATTCGTCTTCGGAGAACGGCTTGGTGATGTAGGCGCGGGCGCCCTGGCGCATGCCCCACATGCGGTCGGTGTCCTGGTCCTTGGTGGTCACCAGAATCACCGGAATGTGCTGGGTGGTCGGTTCGCGTTTGAGCGTGCGCGTGGCCTGAAATCCATTGAGGTTGGGCATGACCACATCCATCAACACCAGATCCGGCAGCGAGGACTTGGCCGCTTCCACGCCGGCAGCGCCATCGGTTGCGGTGATGGTTTCGTGCCCCAGCTTCTCGACGATGCGCTGAATCCCCAGCAGCTGCGACGGCGAGTCGTCGACGATCAGAATGCGAGCCATGTGTTTCCCCTAGTGTGCGCGGCGAGTGTAGTGCGCCGGCCGCGCTTTCGGTAGCTGGGCCCAGGACAGGCGCTGGATGCTTGGTGAGGCTGTTGCGATGTGCGATTTGGCGGCACGTTGTTTTTCGTCGCGGGCCGCTGCTGGCGTACTACGTCAGATAGGGCACAGTTGGATTCAACAACCTCGCAGATGGACGTTGGTTGATGCTTCGCTTTCTTACCGTAGTCTCACCTCAACCCCTCTCCCGGCGGGAGATGGACTTTGATCCCTTCTCCCGCCGGGAGAAGGTGGCGCGCAGCGCCGGATGAGGGTGCGGCTGGGAGTCGATGGAGCAGATCGACATTGGCTGATGTATCGCTTGCCTACCAAACCCTCGCCCCAACCCCGCTCCGCGACCCGGCCCGCGCTAGCAGCGCGAATGCTCCAAGGTATGTATGCACGCCACTGGCGCGCCAGCAGTGCCTTATCGCCCCGGAAGAAGAGGGGTTCAATCCCGCTTGCGCTTTTTGGTCGAACTCACACCGTCTCGCCGAACGCCTTGGCCAGATTGCGGTACGCCTTCTTCTGCGCATCGTCGGTGGGCGCCGGTGCAAGAATCTCCAGCTCCACGATCTGGTCGCCCGGGGTGGTGCCCGGCAAGCCGCGGCCACGCAGGCGCAACTTGCGACCGGCGTCCGAATCGGCCGGCACCTTCAACTCCACCGACCCGCCCAGGGTCGGCACGCTGATGGTGGTGCCCAGCGCGGCCTGCCAGGGCGTGACCTGCAACGTGTACAGGATGTTGCGCCCGTCCACCTCGAACTGCGGGTGCGCGGCGTATTCGATCTCCAGCAGCAGATTGCCGCCGCCATTGCCCTGCCCGCTCAGCCGGATCACCTGGCCGGGCTGGACGCCCTTGGGCACGCGCACGTCCAGCTGCTTGCCGTTGATGGTGATGCGCACGCTGTCGCCTGCATAGACCGCTTCCAGCGGCACCGCCAGCTTGGCGCGGGTGTCGCCACGCGTTTGCGGGCCGGGGCCTGCACCGGGCCCGGCACCCGGGCCACGCGGACGGCCGCCGCGCTGGCCGGCGAACAGGCTTTCGAAGAAATCGCTGAAGCCGCCGCCGGCGCCGCCGTTGCCGAACACTTCCTCGTACTCGTAGCCCTGCCCGCCGTTGTAGTTGGGCGGGGCCTGGAACTCGTCGCCCGGGCGGAAACCCTGCGCCTTGAGCTGGTCGTAGGCCTTGCGCTTTTGCGGGTCGCGCAGCGCCTCGTAGGCTTCGTTGATCGCCTTGAACTTGTCTTCCGCGCCGGCTTCCTTGCTGACGTCGGGGTGGTACTTGCGTGCGAGTCGGCGGTAGGCCGTCTTGATCTCCGCATCGCCCGCGCTCGGCTCGACACCCAGCGTTGCGTAGTAATCCTTGAATTCCATCTAATCACCTCTGGAAAAAAACGGCCCGCAGCCGAGGCCACGAGCCAGTCATATCGCAGCCGGGCGGGCAACCGCACCTATTCTACGGTGCGGCCGCCGCCGGGGAGCGAAGCCGATGACTTCGCTCCAGGTTCGCCGCCTTACTGCACCGTGCCGCCGCTGGCGTCCTGGCCGCCGTTACCGACCTGGATACGGCGCGGGGTGGCCGCCGGGCGCTTGGGAATGCGGATTTCCAGCACGCCATTGTGTCCGGCCGCGGTGATGCCGTCCGGGTCGGCGCTGTCGGGCAGCGCGAAGCGACGGTGGAAGCTGCCGTAGCGGCGCTCGATGCGCGAGAAACGCTCGGTCTCGGTGCTGGACTCGCTGTTGCGCTCGCCCTTGATCGACAGGATGCCCTTGTCCATCTGCACCTCGATCTGGCTCGGGTCGATACCGGGCAGATCGGCGTACAACACGAAGTGGTTGGGCTCTTCCTTGATGTCCACGCGCGGCACCCATTGCGCGGTCACTACTGCCGATTCGTCGGTGTCGCCGTTGTGCTCGAAGAAGCGGTCGAACACATGCTTGATTTCGTTTTGCAGGGCGTGGGTGGGCCACTGTGGATAACGAACGATGTTCATTGCGAGCCTCCATTAGGTTGGGTGAAGGGCCGGCTGCCGCGGCGTGCCGTTGCGCCGGCCATGTGCGTCAGATAGGCGTCGCGTTGCGGATTTCAAGCGTGTTGACGCGCTTTTCCCTTGCCCTTTTCTAGAATTCGTTCAGCCACAGGAGCACGCCGCATGACCATCCACGTTGGTGACCGCATTCCCGAAATCGTGCTCAAGCGCTTGCGTGAGGGGATCGAAGCAGTCGACACCCATACCTTGTTCGCAGACCGCAAGGTGCTGCTGTTCGCGGTGCCGGGCGCGTTCACCCCGACCTGTTCGGCCAAGCACCTGCCGGGCTATGTGGAGCACTTCGAGCAGTTCCGCAAACGCGGCATCGAAGTGCTGTGCACCGCCGTCAACGACCCGTTCGTGATGCAGGCCTGGGGCCGCAGCCAGCTGATCCCCGACGGCCTGCATCTGCTGCCAGACGGCAACGCCGAACTGGCGCGTGCGCTGGGCCTGGAAATCGACGCCAGCGGCTCGGGCATGGGCCTGCGCTCGCGTCGCTACGCGCTGTATGCCGACGATGCGGTGGTGAAAGCCCTGTTCGTCGAAGAACCCGGCGAATTCAAGGTGTCTGCAGCCGATTACGTGCTGCAGCACCTGCCCGATTGATGCATTGATTCCCCCACCCACTCAGAAGGAAAACGGCCAGCCATGTCTACCCAGCCAGCCAAGCAACTCCCCGCGGGTATCACTGACACCGCCACCTTGCGCACCCGCGCACGCCAGAGCATCGAAGACGGTGCCGTCACCGAGAGCTACCACGCCGACCGCGAGGCGGTGATCGACCTGCTCAACACCGCACTGGCCACAGAATACGTGTGCACGCTGCGCTACTACCGCCACTACTTTATGGCCAAGGGCATGCTTGCCGACGCGGTCAAGGGCGAGTTCCTTGAACACGCGCAGCAGGAGCAGGCGCACGCGCACAAACTCGCCGAGCGCATCGTGCAGCTGGGCGGCGAACCGGACCTCAACCCGGACACGCTGACCAAGCGCTCGCACGCCGAATACAAGGAAGGTACCGACCTGCGCGACATGGTGCGCGAGAATCTGATCGCCGAACGCATCGCCATCGACAGCTACCGCGAGATGATCGATTTCATCGGCGACAAGGACACCACCACCAAGCGCATTCTCGAGAGCATCCTGGCGCAGGAAGAAGAGCATGCCGACGAGTTTGCCGACATGCTGGAAGGCTGGATTGGCGAGTGAGGTGATGGTGGTTGATGCGTCAGTGCACCGCAACCTGCATTGATATCGCGTCGTAGCGTCGTTTGGGTGCGGTCAAAGGCTCAGGTCGAAAGCTCAAGTCAAAAGCCTGGTTAGTCGAGGGCGCGGTGCCCTCGCCGCTTGCGGGACACGCCGTGAATCCGTCCGTGGAGGCTCGGTGGCGGCATCCATGCCGCCACACGGTCCCGCAAGCGGCGAGGACACCGCACCAGAAAGTTTGCCGGCTGTTTTATTGAAAACCATGCACACCGACCATCTTGACTGGTCCTTGCCCGCCCACCGTCGCGGGACCTTACGCGGCATGGATGCCGCGTAAGAGCCTACACGGACGTACTTGCGGCGTGTCCCGCGACGGTGGGCGGACAAGGGCCCCGCAGCCAAACCACAGACCAGCAGCTCCTGAATCTCTGCTTCAACGCAATACCCGAAACCGCACCTGCGTCCAGGCGCCATCGCTAGCCATCGCCGTCAACGTATGCGCGCCCACTTCTTCAAAATCGCGTTGAAATCCCTGCCGGCCACTGGTCTGTGCAATCCAGCGGCCGTCCAGCAACCAATCGATGCGCGCGTCGCTCCCTAATGCACGTAGTTGCAAGCGCACCGGGCGTGCGGTGGCGTTGGCGCGTGCCAACGTGGCGCGATCGCTCAGGCCCTCGATGCGCAACACGCCACCACCGGTCATGCGCCCATCGGGCAGACAGTCCGGCGCGAGCGGCGGCAATTGCGCGTCACTGCGTTCGGCCGCGCTGAGCCAGGGCGAGACCAGTGCCGGCCAACGCGCCAACGTGCGTGGCGCACGCTGATGCGCCTGGCTGCACTCTTGCGACAGCCGCTGACCGCTGCGCGCATCCACATCGAAGTGCAGCTGGCCGCTCTGCCATAACCGCGCATCGCGTTCGGCGAAGGTGGGCGGTACTGCGCCGTCGAGCGCGTACGCTTCGGCACGTCGCGCGCATTGCGCCGGTGGTGTGTGGTCGGCCGCGCCGCCGAGCGGCCAGCAGATCTCCAAGGCCTGCACAGTGGCCGGTATCGGCACCGGTGCGCTATCGCCGGCACTGCGCGGCAACGCATCGATGACTTCGAACATCAGCGGCAACGCGGTGACTGCGCCGTACTGGCCCGGCAGCGGCGTGCCATCCGGGCGCCCCACCCACACCCCGACCGTGTAACGGCGCGTGCCACCGATCGCCCACGCATCGCGGTAGCCGTAACTGGTGCCGGTTTTCCACGCCACGCCCGGGCGCGCAGCGGTGTCGAAGGTGCCGCTGCCATACCCGGGGCGCGGATTGCTTTGCAAAATCTCGCGCACGATCCAGGCCGCACCCGGCGACATCAGCCGGCGCTCGATGCGCGCATCCTCGGGCGTGTAGCGCACGTGCCCGGCAATCCCGCCGCGATTGAGCGCAGCAAATGCGCCCACCAGTTCCTGCAATTGCGCACCGGTGCCGCCCAGAATCAATGCAAGCGACGGCGTGCTGCCATGTGCAAACCGCAGACCGATCCCGGCATTGGACAGCCGCGCAGCAAACCGCGCCGGGCCGATACGATCGAGCAGATCCACCGCCGGCACGTTCAACGACAGCCGCAACGCCGTCGCTGCGCTTACCGGCCCATTGAACGCCGCATCGAAATTGCCGGGCCGATAACTGCCAAAGCTCTGCGGCGCATCCACCAACAGACTTTCCGAATGGATCAACCCATCGTCCAGGGCCATGCCGTACAAAAACGGCTTGAGTGTGGAACCGGGCGAGCGCCAGGCTTGCACCATGTCCACATGCCCCAGCCGCTTGCGATCGCCGAAGCTGGCCGACCCCACATACGCACGCGCTTCCATCGTCGCATTGTCCACCACCAGCAAGGCGGCCGAGGTGCGCTCGGGCAATTGCGAAAAATATGTAGCCACACGTTCTTCCAGCGTGCGCTGCAGTTCCACATCCAGCGTGGTGACGATGCGCGCCGCACGCGGTTGCGCGCTGTGCAAGCGCTGCGCGAGCAAGGCCGCATGCAACGGCGGTTTGAGCGAACGCGTGACCACCGGTTCGATGCGCGCATCGTCCACCTGCGCGCGCGACCACACGCCCAGTTCCACCATGCGATCGAGCACCTTGTCGCGTGCACGTTGCGCAGCTTCCGGATGGCGATCCGGGCGCAGGCGGCTTGGCGATTGCGGCAGCACCGCCAGCAACGCGGCCTCGGCCTGCGACAAGGCCTTGGCCGGTTTGCCCAGGTAGGCCCAACTGGCCGCTTCCACGCCTTCGATGGTGCCACCGTAGGGCGCGCGCTCCAGATACAACGTGAGAATCTCGCGCTTGCTCAGGTGCGCTTCCAGTTGCAGCGCGCGTAACACCTGCTTGGCCTTGCCCCACGGCGTGCGTGTATGCGGATCCAGGATGCGCGCCACCTGCATGGTCAGCGTCGAACCACCGGAGACGATGCGCCCCTGCCCGATCCATTGCCCGCCGGCCCGTAACAGGCCCCACGGATTGACGCCCGGATGGCGCCAGAACCAGCGGTCTTCGTAATTCAGCAGCGCCTGCAGATACAGCGGCGACACGCTCTGCGGGCTGGCCGGATAGCGCCATACGCCATTGCGATCGGCGAACGCGCGCAACGGCGTGCCATCGCGTGCGACCACCAGCGTGGAAGTGTCACGGGATTTGGGCAGCGGCAGCGGGAAGGCCAGGTCCAGCACCAGCACGGCAGACAACAGCGCCACTGCGCTCCAGCGCAGCCACGTCAACCAGCGGCGGTGGCCGCGTTGAGCCACATCATCGGTGGCAGCGACGCGTTCCTGCGTCCGCTCGGTCCTCGCCTGCGCTTGCTGCTGCTCATCCATCTTGCGAAGCATGCAGGGCAAAACACATTTCGGCCACTCTTGCGCGCAGCAAACCGTGGCGTTGAGCGATCAGCTCACGTGTGCGTTGCCGCCCTGCGCGAGGACAAAGGCGCTAGCCAACGACTTCCGCAGGCGCAGTGCGACGCGGCCGTACAAACAGCCGCAGCAATCCCATCGCCAGGAATACGGCAGATAGCCGCAATGCCATGCCGAGCCAGCCACTGGCGGCCGAATCGGACACCGCAAAGACCGTCCAGGCCGCATTGAGCGAGACATGCAGCACCCAGCTGCTCCAGATCGTGTAACCGTCCTGCGCGTCCACAATGGCAAACAGCAGCGCGCCGATGCCGGTGATGGCGAAGATCAATAACGCGTCGCCGCCTCCCCCGCCTGCCCCCAGCCAATGCACGCCGCCGAACACAACGGCCTGCACCAGCGCGGCGATCGCCGGACGCCAGACCAGCGCGCGGCAGGCAAAGACGAAGCCGAAACCACGAAAGACGATTTCTTCGGCCAGCGGAAACAGCAGCGCCAGCCACAGCAGGCCAAGCAGATCGTCGGTGCCCACCGAGGTGGATTGCGTCCACAGCCCAAGCCAGCACGGCAGTGTGGCCAACAGCGTCAGCGCCGGGCCGCGTAAGCCGTTCCAACGCAGCCCCAGACGCGCTGCGATCCCGCCTGGCGTACCAGGACGCAGCAAGGCCGCTGCGACCAGCACGACCACCACGCTGAGCAGATTGTCGGCAATCCCGCCGCCGTAGGGCACGGGAATTTTCGGGATAGGCAAACCAACCGCTTTGGCCACGTCGCGTACCTGCAACGCGATCAGCAGCACCACCAACCAGACGACATGCGGACTGAATTTGCGCTGGCGTGTATCGAGCGGCATGCAGACATCCTTGCGTGCAAACAACGCCTGACTATAGCGGCGGCGGCAGGGTCCCCGCAGTGCCATGGGTCATGCTGTGCGGCGACAGTGCGCATCCGTCGCAAGCCTGCTGCGTGCAGCGAGGTAACGCGGCGCTTAACGCTTCTCCAGCGTCGCGCGATAGCGCAGCAAGGCTTCCGGCGCATCGGTCTGGATGATCGAGACGCCATCGCGATACAGGCGCCCCCACACCTTGTCCGGGTCGCGCTCGGCATCGGCGTCGCCACCGTAACCGGCGATAAAGCCTTCCCACAGCGAGTTGACCATCAGCCGCACGTTGTGCGCCTTGCTCACGGCGACCAATGCCGGTAACTGCGCTGCCGACATCTTGGGCAACTCGAACGCGGCCGGATGCGCGTTACGTGTCTGCGCGGTGGCAATCGCGGCCAGGTCGGCACTGCCATGCGCGTTGATCAGGATCGGGAAGAAGTACACCTTGTCGAACGGCAGCATCGCCGCCAGCGGCGCAGTGGCGATGCCGGCTTCGGCCTTGACGATCACTTGATGCTGCATCCCGGCGCGTACGACCGCGTCGACCACCTGCACGTAGATCGCATCCTTGACGTCCAGGTTGAGAAGGATGTGGCCCTTGGACTTGGCCAGCATCTGATCGAGCGTGACCACACGTTGGTTGGTCAGCGGTGCCTGCGCGCCACCTTCGTCGCTGCGCAGCCGCAGTTTTCTCAGGTCGGCCAAGGTCAGCTCGGAGAGCTTGCCGGTGCCATCGGTGGTGCGGTCCACGGTGGCATCGTGCAGCATCACCAAGGTGCCGTCGGCGGCACGGCGCACATCGGTTTCCATCACGTCGGCGCCGATGGCGATGCAACGTTCCAGCGCGGCCAGCGAGTTTTCCGGCGCGGTGTCGTTGAAACCGTGCTCCGGCGCTGGCGCGTGGCAACCGCGATGGGCCACCACCACGATGCCGCCGTTCGGATTGGTCAGCCGGGCCTGGATCGCGGTCACACCGGTGGGCGCTACGCTTGCAGTGGTGGCGAGCGCCACGCACAGCATCGCTGCGAGGGCGGCAACAGAACGTAATGTCATCGAACAACTCCGCTTGAATGTGATTGACAGGATGACAGCGCTTCGTCGGGCGGCGCGGCCAGTGCGTAATGCACGCTGCGGCAGCTAGTGCGCGTGCGCTGTACGACCACCGCTGCGCCGGTACTCACCTAACGACCGCTCGCGACGCGTCTTCGCCACGTCTAGAACGTCGGCGTAAAGCGCAGACCGAACCAATAGGTGGTGGGCACCGAGTAACTGTCCTTGAGCAGATTCTGTCCGGGACCGGTCACGCTGGTGATGCGGCTGTGGGTGAGGTTGCTGACCTGGCCGATCAGGCTGAGCTGTTTGCTGATCGCATAGGTTGCAGTGAAGTCGAGTTGCGAGCGCGGCGACCAGTACAGATCCTGCCAATCGATATTGCTGACGATGGCGCGCAAGGCCTTGCCCTGACGGTTGTAGGCCGCGCGCAACTCCAGACCGCCGGTGTTGTAGAACAGCGTGGCATTGGCAGTGTAGTCCGGCTGGCCGACCAGGTTGTCGAGCTTGCGCTCGCGCTGGCTCACGTTGCTGCCGCTGCCGACGCTGTAGGGCACATCCAGGCTGCCATCGAGCACGGCGAAGTTCGCGCTGAAGCCGACACCGCTCAGCCATGGCGCGATCGGCGCCAGGGTATTGACGATGCCGTTGAATTCCACCCCGCGGATGCGCGCCTTGGCGGCGTTGGCCGGCGTGCTGATCAGCGCGTTGGCGTAGGTGGTGCCGTCGAAGGTGAAGCTGTCGGTGCGCGAGAGCGTAAAGATCTCGTCCTGGATGCGCTTGTCGAACACGGCGGTGGAGGCGAACGCATCGAAATCGCCGGGCAAACGCCATTCCAGCGACAGATCCAGGTTATTGGACACGCGCGGCTTGATGTCCGGGTTGCCGATGGTGACGGTGACGCCTTGCGCGTTCGGATTGCCGGCATCGGCGGTGTTGACGAAGCCGATCGAGGTGCGCGCTGCATACGCATCGTACGGCGGGCGACCCAGCGTGCGGCTGGCACCGGCGCGCAGGTCCAAGGCATCGGTCAGGTGGTAGGCCATGATCGCCGAGGGCAGCAGATAATCGTAGTCCGCATTGGTCGGGTTATCGACATACACGTAGCGATTGGTGGCGGCGTCGAGCTGCCGCTGGCGGCCGACGGTGTTGAGCCTGGTGCTATCGAAGTGCAGGCCGCCCTGCACGTTGAAACGCTCGCTGCGATAGCTGACCAGGCCATAGCTGCCGAAAGTTTTTTCGGTATGGGTGAAGTTGTCCTGATTGCTGAAAGCCTGCTGGTCGGTGCTGTTGAACGCGCTCAGCGGCGTGGCAGCCAACGCGCGATTGGCCTTGTCCGGATCGATGGTGAGCAGGTTCAGGCCGGCATAGCGCATCGGTGCCCTGCCGGTGCCCGCCACATCGGCCAGGCCGAACGCCGGCGCACTGGTATTGGGCTGATATTCGACGCGATAGATGTCGTAGGACGGCTTGTCGGTGGTGTACGACACGCCTGCCGCAAAACCGATGCCTTGATCGCTTTCGCCCTGATTGAAGCCGTAATCGAGCCGGCCGGTGAGGATGCGATCGGCCGCAGTGCGTTTATAGTCCGGGCGCCAGTACGACAGGCTGTAGTTGTCCAGGTTGTTGTAGGCCTGCGGCGATACCCCGAAGCGCTGGTCGAAGCCGGAGGTGTCGTAATTGAACGCGTAGTTGGGCGTGGCATTGATGGTCACGCCACTGCCGGTCTGGCCCACCGGCACGGGCGCGGCGCGGGTGATGCCGGTGGCGTACTTGATCATGCGGATCGGCTCGTCGTAGGTGGCATCCGACCACGCACCGCGCGCGGAAAACTGCTGCCGATCGGTGGGCCGCCAGATCGTGCCCAACTGTGCCACCTTGGTGCGCGTTGTCACGATCTGGTTGGAGTAACCCACCTCGATATCGCCACCGGGATAGCTGCCGGAGGTGGCGGTCTGATTGACCACTTGGCCACGGTTGCGCGGGTCGATGAGGACCTCGTTGCGCTGCATGTTGTCCTTGAAATAGTAATAGCCGGCCGTCGCATACGCTTCCAGCGCAGCACTGGGATGCACCTCGAACTTGCCGGTGACGCCATAACGGTCGCGCTGATTCTGCACGTACCAATACTTGTCCTGCTGCGGCACCGCCCAGCCATTGCCCAGGTTGGCACCGGTCTGCAGCACGCCGTTGTTGTCGTAGAACCCGTAGTGCACCGTATCGGTGGTCATATGGGTTTCGGTGTAGCTGCTCAGCGTCTGGTAGTTGGCCGACAGCGTGAAGCCGTATTGCTGCTCGCTACCGAAGGTGCGGCTGCCGGTGGCGTTCACGCGATACCCCGGGTCGTCCTGATCGCGCGGCTTGCCGACATCGTTGGCGTGGCCGAGCGCGGCTTCGGCGCTGAAGAACGGCTTGCCGCCATTTTCGAATGCGCTGCGCGTCTTGAGGTTGATCGCGCCGCCCGTGGCGTTGGGATCCAGATCCGGCGTAAAGGTTTTGACCACCTGCAACTCGCTGACCATCGAGGCCGGCAGCAAGTCCAGACGCACGCCGCGGGTGATCGAGCCGAGCGTGCCGTTGGGCGTGCCGGGGGACGCGATGGTCAGCCCATCGATGGTGACGTTGTTGTACGACGGGCCCAGGCCACGCAAGACCGGCGTGGCCGCTTCGTCGCGCGGATGCTCGTTGTCAGTGGCCGGCAACACTGACAAACCAGGCACACGGCGCAGCGCTTCGACGATGGTACTGTCCGGCAAGGCGCGCACATCGGTGGCGCTGATGACGTCGGTGATATTGGTGGCTGCGCGCTTGCTTTCCACTGCGGCGGCATTGGCACGACGCACGCCGGTGACCTGCATAGCATCGAGGGTTTGCACACCGGTTTTGGTAGTGGCAGGTGCGTTGGCGTTGGTTACTTCGCCTTGTGCCGATGTGGGCGATGAAGGCGATGCAGCAGGATCTACGGAGTCTGTAGATGCATCCAGCGACGATGGAGAACGTTGCTTTGCCGTCGCAACTTCAGCATCGGACGTGGTTGCCTCGTCAGTGTTAGCCGTAGCTGCATCTCTAGGTGTAGGTGTAGGTGTAGGTGTAGGTGCAACTACACTCGCTGATGCGCTCGCGGTCGTAGCCATCGCTGCAGAAGACGTTTGAGCTGCGGCGTCGGCCGGCATGGCTGCACGCTCGTTGGCGCATGCCTGTGAAGCTGGCGAACATGCCGCAATGGCCACGGCGAGAACGGACAAGTGCAAACGGTACGAATCGGAGCGCTGCATGGAATCCCGTAAGTCGCGCAGCAAGGACGCCGCGCCTGTGAGAAAGCACGCCATCGTAGCCAGTAAAAATGACCCTTGCGTGTCGCTTGCATCGCACTGAAAAGGCACTGCGCAATGATGTCTCCATATGCGAAGCAGCGCTTTTGCTGGCGTAGGAGCGCTTGCGCGCGATGAGGCTTTCCCGGTGATGCCAATCGCGCACAAGCGCGCTCCTACGGCAGCCAGATTGCATCCCAGAATGGATAATCGCCGACCCTTTCGACCAGTCCGGCGCGTAGCGGATTGGCGATAAGGTAGCGAGCCACGCTGCGCAGATCGTCTTCCTTGCGCAAGGCACGGTCGTGGTAGGCACGCGCCCAAACCGCCTCGCGCATCCCCCCTTGCCTGTTGACCGCACGCGTGCTTGCTGCCTTCATGCATGACACCGTTCGCGCCAGTGGCGTCACATCTCCCAACTGCACCAGCCAATGGACATGGTCCGGCATCAGCACCCAGGCAAGCAACGAGGCATCTTCCGGCAGCGCGGCGATGAATGCGCGGCACGCCGACGCGGCCAGCTGAAAATCGTCGAACACACGTCGCCGCTGGCAGGTTGTGACGGTGAGTAGATAGCAGCAATTTGCAAGCGAGCGCCGGCCACGGCGTAGCGCACGATGTCCTGGTGAAATAGAGCTGAGCATCGATGCATGCTGGCCCACCCATGCAAACGCTTGCATCGGAGTCGGACGCTCGCGTCGGTGAGAAAACTCCCGAAACGTAGGAGCGCGCTTGCGCGCGATGGGGCATTACCGGGAAAGCCTCATCGCGCGAGCGCGCTCCTACATTGATCTCCTACGGCTGCACCACCGTCATCGTTGCCGGCGTACTGCGTCCTACACCACGCAACTCCGGCCGATACATGTCTTCCACCAACGACGGCGGCACCGTGTACGTGCCCGGCGTGACCGCACGCACCAGGTAATACACCTGCGCCTTGCTGCCCGAGGACAGCGACAGCGCAGCCACATAGCGGTCGTCGCGGAACTCTTCGTGCTTGACGTCGGCGGCGCTGGAACGCTCGCTGATGCCGATGCCATCTACCACCACATCGGCCCACTGCTTGGCATCGCCGAGATTGAAGTTCTCGATCTCCAGGCCTGCCGGCAACAGGTCGGTGAGCAACGCGTCCGGCATGTTGCTGTTGGCGGTGATGACCACCCGCACGATCAACGCTTCGCCTTCTTTGAGCGGACGCGGCGTCCACGGTTTGCCGTCGGTGGTGTACCAGCTGCGCTCCACGCTGAGGATGCGCGTGTCCGGCTCCGGTGCGCTGCGCGGAATGCCGGCCACTTCCAGGCTGGCATACATCGGTGCTTCGCCCTGCGGTGCGAACTGCACACCGCGCGCCAAGGCGGCGCTGTCGAAACTACGCCCGAACAAACGGGCCGGCGCAATCTCCTGCACCTCGCCGCCCACTGTCAGCGTGCCGGAGACCTGCTTGCCCTGCCCGACCATCAAGGCCTTGCCCAAGCGCGCAAGCGCCACCTGCTCCTGCGTGCTCAGCCACAGCCAGCCGGTGGCGCGACGTGCATCCAGTGCGCGACCCAACGCAACCGCACGGGTGTCGTACTCGGGTCTGGACAGGCCACGCTCGTGCAGCAGCGCCATCATCAACGCATCGTCGCGGATCGCACTGCCGTAATCGGCGAAGTACAGCGGACGCTCGCTGCTGTCCTTGGCGAATCCTGCCTTGATCGCCGCCTGCCCACGCTTGGTGTCGCCCTGCAACGACAACGCCGCACCCAGATGCACCAGCGACAAACCGGTCAGTGCCTTGTCGCGCTGGTTGTCGTACAGCGCGCGCAGCGTGCCCAGCGGGGCGCGGTTGACGCGTGCCAGCACATACCCCGACCAGGCCTGATTGGCGAACTTCAGGCTATCGCGGCGATCCTGCCCGTAGAACTCGTTGCCACCGGACAGCAGGTCTTCGCTGAGCCGATTGAGCGCTTTCTGCAGCACGTTGTCGGGCACTGCAAATCCGGCGTCCTTGGCGTCGAGCAGGAACTCGGCGATGTACGGGGTCAGGCCCGGATTGACGTAGCCGTCGTCGCCCCACATCGAAAAATGCCCGCTGGCGATCTGCATCGACGCCAGTCGGCCGAACGCGCCTTCCATGCGCTCGCGGCGCGTGGCCGCATCCAGCCCCTTGGTGCCGAGCGCCTTGGCGGTGGCATCGTCGAGCAGCAGCGCCGCATAGCCCTTGCTGGTGGTCTGCTCGGCGCAGCCGTACGGATACTCCAGCGCCCCTTGCAAGGCGCTGGCGAACGGAATCGGCGGCAACGGGCTGACCACCATGCGCGCAGTGACCGAGCCGGCCATCAGGCCATCGGCAAAGCCGCTGTCCAGGGTGATCGGCGCCAGCGGATCGAGCACGCGCGTCTGCGCACGCAACACCTGCGGCCAACCGGCACGCACCGGCAGGTCGTAGCTGCGGTCGGCCTTGAAGCCATTGCCGTCCACACGCACGCGCACCTTGGCCACGCTATAGCCTTCGGTAGCGCTCAACGGGAAGCTCAGTGTCTGCTTGGCATCCACACCGAGCTTGACGCTGCGCGACGCCTCGGCAATGGCCAGTGGGCCAACACCCTCTACGCGCACATTGAACTCGCCCGGCTTGCCGGTGAAGTTCTGCACATCCAGCGTCACCGTGCTGCGGTCGCCCGGCGCCATCACGCGCGGCATGCTGGCCTCGGCCAGGATCGGCGCGCGTACCACGGTTTCCATATCGTGATTACCGTAACGCGTGTCCGAATACACCAACGCCGAGACACGCAGCGTACCGTTGAAATCCGGCACCGGCAGTTGCACGCGCGCATTGCCCTTGGCATCGAGTTTTACCGAGCCGGAAAACAGGTCCACGGTCTGCACGCGCGCGGTCGGGCGCTTGGCTTGCGGCAAGGCTTCCAGGGCCATGTCGCCGCCGAACTTGAGCTTGCCGCTGGCGCCTTCGAAACTTTCGATCACCCGCCCATAGATGTCGTAGGAATCGGTACCCAACCGGCGTTGCGCGAAGAACTGCGCGTTGGCATCGGGCACCGGGAAGCGGGTGATGTTGAGGATACCCACATCCACCGCAGAGATGGTCACGTGCGCGGCCTTGCCGGCCAACTCCGGCACGCTCACCGTCACCGGCAACGCCTGCTCGGGGCGCATCTGCTTGGGCGCAGCCAAGCCCACCGCCACACGTCGTGCCTTGCGATCCATCGGCACATAGGCCACACCCACCGCACGCGCCGGGGTGATCTTGCTCGGCGCACTACCACCGCGAAATACCAGCGCGGTGACGTACACATCGTGGCGTTCCCACGCCTCGGTCACGGGGATTTCGAAGCTGCTGCCCAGCTTGACGTCGATGTCCTGCACGTACAGCAGCTTGTCGCTTTCCACCAGCAACACGCCCTTGCCGGCATGCGGCGGGGTCAGCGTGACGGTGAGCGTATCGCCGGCACGGTAGCCGGTCTTGTCAAGCGCCAGCTTGACCTTGTCCGGGCGCGCGTCCAGGCCGCGGTTTTCGTCGTTCCAGCTCCAGCCGGCACGGAACGGGTAGCGCGTGGTCAGCCCGGTGGCCGGGTCGAACACGTCCAGGCGGTACTCGCCCCACTCCACCGGGAAATCGAGCTTGGCGTTGCCGCCGGCCACATCGAGCGTGCGCGTGTCCTTGTTCTCGAAGCGGCGGGTGAAGTCGTAATCCCAATGGTCGTCGGTGTAGTTCCAGTGGTAGTCGCGCAGCTCGCGCACCAGCGTGGCTTTCAGGCCCTTGGCCGGTTGCGGCTTGCCATCGGCATCCACGCGGGTGATTTCGAAGCGCGCAGTGCCATTGGCATCGGTGCCGTCCTTGTCGTCGAACAAGGGGCGTACGCCGACCAGCGCCTTGGCCGGCCACAGCACGCGCTTGACGGTGCGGGTGACGGTGCGCCCGCCAGTCTCGTACACGCTGCCGGACACCACCGCGGCGATCGTGCTGACCGGCTTGGCTTCGGCGGGCAGCGCGATGTCTTCGCGCAACACGCCGTCGCTGCCGAACTCGGTATCGATCACGTCCTTGGCTTCGCGCGGCAGCTCCAGCGTGGGGTCGCCGAAGAACCAGCCCGGCAACGACTCCAGCGGATGCTGTTCGACGCTGACCGCGAGCTTGGCGGTGAAGCGGTTACCGTCGGCCGGCGCGCCATACAGATACGCCGCATTGGCAACCAGCTTGAACGGCTGGCCGGCACTCAAGGTCTTTTGCTCGGCATCCAGATCCAGCTTCATGCGCTCGGGCAGGAACTCTTCCACGCGCACGGTCATGCCCTGCACGGCGTCCTTGCTGGCCGGATCGGTGCGGAATTCCACCTGCCAGCGCCCGGTCGGCGCATCGGCGGGAATCTGCTGGGTGAACTCGAAATAGCCCTGCTCGCCGGGCTGCAGTCTGGTCTCGCGGAAGGTCTTGCCGTCCGGCTGCTTGAGGCGCAGGAACACCGGCTGCGGCTTGGTAGGCTTGCCATCGTTGTCGCGCAGGATCGCCGACACGCGCATGGTCTCGCCGGGGCGATACAGGTCGCGGCCGGCCCAGGCGAACACATCGAACCAGGCACTCTGGCGCCCGGCCACCGCAAATTCGCTCAGATCCAGCGCCGGCTGGTTGAACGGAAGCACCGAGATATCGGTCTTGCTGCGCGCCGTCAGCACATGGCCGGCATCGAGCGTGTAGTTGAGCAACGCATTGCCGTTGCCGTCGGTGGCGCCCTTGAGGAACAGTTCGCCCTTGGCATCGAGGATGCGCACTTCCACGTTCTTGATCGGCTCACCGCTCTGCAGTGAGGCGGTGTGCACAAACAGCTTGTCCTTGTACGCACGCGTGTGCAGGCCGATGTCGCTGACGGTGAAGAACGCGGTATCGAAGCCATTGTCGAAACTGCCGGCGCGCTTCATCACCGCGAAGTACAGGCCCGGCTCCTGCAGTTCCTTGATGTCCTGCGTGGGCAGGTAGGTCAGCACGCGCTCGTTCTGCTTGCCGCCAAGAATGAAACGATTGACGTAGACCGGGTCGGCCAGCTTTGACAATGGCTCCTTGTCGCTGTAGTCGCTCTCCAGCTCCCAGCTGCCGCGACGACCGCCGCGCTGAAACTGCTGAAAGAACGCCGGCAGCGATTTCTCGCGCACGCGCAGGAATTCCACGTCCACTTCCGGCACGTTGACCGACACCACCGGCAGACCGCGGCTCTCGCGCGCCGGCAGTACGCTGCCTTGCGAAGCGAACCCGGCCACAGGCTTGAGCTGCCCGGTATAGACCTTCTGCTTGAGCTGCTTGCCAAGGCGGCTGCCATCGGCAGCCAGCAGGTTGGCGTCAATCAAGACCGTGTAGTCCTTGGCCGCTTCCACGTATGGGTAGCGCAGCGTCTTGCCGTCGTCGGACAGCGACCAGCTGCTGTCGCCGTTGCCGACCTTTTCTTCGAAGCGCACCAGCGCATCGAAATCCTGCGTGCCGACCAGCGGCCGCGAGAATTCCAGCGCCAGCGACAAGCCGTCGCTGGTCTGGTCAGGATAGGCACGTGCCAGCGCAAAGCCGGTAATCGCCTGCTTGTCGGCCTTGATCGCCTCGCCGCTGGCGGTGGGCAACTGGCCGCTTTCGTTGCGCTTGCACGCCACCCCGCCAATCGCCATGGTCAGCAACACCACCCACAGCAACATGCGCCGCGTGCCCGACCACTTCATCCCTGATTGCTGGCTGTCCATTCGTGCTACCCCATGACTGAGGACGCAAGTATAGCGATGCCGTGCATATCGCCGATGGCGGTGGCGCGACGACTTGGGCACTTACCGATAGGCGGTGATCGTGCGCTGCAAGGCTAGCGTCGCGATGGCACCGGTGCGTACGACTGGCGATGAGCGTAGTGGTTTAGTCAGCGCTCTTACAGCGACCAGTTAAACCACTTCACGCCATCTGTTAGAGGGCCGCTGAGCTGCGACTTGGCTGCAGGGCCCTTGCCCGCCCACCGTCGCGGGACACGCCGCAAGTACGTCCATGTAGGCTCTTACGCGGCATCCATGCCGCGTAAGGTCCCGCGACGGTGGGCGGGCAAGGACCAGTGGAGATGGTCGGTGTGCATGTTTGCAAGCAAGGCATGACACGCGTTGTCTGGATAACTGTGCATCCGATCAGCTTCGCAACGCAACGAGATCAACAGGCAAGCTTTCAACAAAGCAGCCGACTCACTTTCTGGTGCGGTGTCCTCGCCGATTGCGGGACCGTGTGGCGGCATGGATGCCGCCACCGAGCCTACATGGACGTACTTGCGGCGTGTCCCGCGAGCGGTGAGGGCACCGCGCCCTCGACTGACCAGGCGTTTGACTGCATCTAAAAAGAGCGGCTAACAAAACGTAGCGAGCAGTCGTCAGGTGGGCGTGGATGGCGCGCTCAGAACCGCAGTGTACGAGTGGTACATGCCGATTCCGGGCACCGGCCGCGCCCGCCTGGCAGCTGCGCAGTAGTTCTGTTCGCCGCTCTTAGGGCAACTGCAACAACGTACGCATGTACATGTCGATCAACGCCGCCTTGTCCGCACGCAGGCAGGCCTGCACGTTCGGCATGCCGGCGCCTTCGCGGGTGTAGCCCTGTGCATCGACGTCCAGATGCAGCGGCGTGGTCGGGCACAGTTCGGGGCGCAGCAGCCAGGCCACCGGCACCGCGTCGAACAAGGTCGGCGTGGCGCTGGCCCAGGGCTGGTCGGTATTGCGCCAATGGTAGTACAGCTGAGTGAGCGCATCGGTGAGCCCGTCGCCATGTGCAAACAAGGCGATGCGCTCGGGTTCTTCCAGCGTGATCTGGGTGGCGTCCAAAGGCAGCAACACGATCGGCACGCCTGCCGAGAACACGCGCTGCGCAGCGGCCACATCGGAGAGGATGTTGTACTCCGGTGCCGGCGCACTGGCCGGACGATACGCCGACTTGCCATAGCCCACTCTCACCGAGCCGCCCATCGCCACGATGCGCTTGAGCTTGGCAAAGCCGGCCGGGTCGCGCTGCTGCGCCAATGCGGCGTCGGTCATCGGCCCCAATATGAGCAAGGTCACCTGACCGGGATGCAGGCGCGCCTGCTGCAGGATCATCGCCGCCGCATCCGGCAGCTTGCCTGGCAACTGTCCCTTGGCCGCCCAACGCGCCTGGCTGAAAGCGATCGTGCTGGTGGTGCGCGCGCCCAATGCCAACGGAATCTCGCTGCGCCCGGCCTGCTGCAACAAGCGCTGCAACAACTGCGCACGCAACGTGGTATCGCCCCAGGCCGATGCGATGCCCAGCACGCGCAACTGCGGGCTACGCAGCAACAGCCCGAGCGCAAACGCATCGTCGATGTCGTCGCCGATATCGGTGGAGACCACCAGCAACTCGGTGGATGTGGGCGTTGGCGCCGCCTGCGCTGCACTCGCCGCAGGCGGCTGCGCCCACGCCACTGCCGACGCACACCACAGCCCCACCATCCACCACGCGTTACGCCATATCCGCTGCATGTATCTCCTCCTGCCGCCATAAAAAAAACCGCCGGCATGTTGGCCGGCGGTTCAATCGTGCTACACCACAACGCCGATCAGAAATTGGCGCGGAACTGCGCACCCACGATGCGCGGATCGTTGATGAAGCCGGTGAGGTTGTTGAAGTCGATCGCACCGGTCACGCGGATCTGGTTGGTGCAGTTGCGGCAGAACACCGACAGCTCGTACGCACCCGCGCCCCAGTTGTAGCCGATCTTGGCGCCGCCTTCGACCAGCGGCTGGCCGGTGAACTCCTTGGAGTCGTACAGGAAGAAGTTCACTTCGTTGCGGTAGGACCAGTCGGTGTAGAAGAACAGCTCGCCATCGTTGCCCATCGGGATGCCGTAACGCAGCGTGGCGTTGGCCATCCACTTGGATGCCTGTGGCAGGTCGTTGCCATCGATGAGCGCGTTGCCGGCCGCATTGAGCGGGTCGGTCACGGTGCATGTGCGGCACACGCCCACCGACAGGCTCGGGTCGTCGATGCGGGTCCAGTTGTAGGCGCCACCGGCGGTGACGCGCAGGTTCTGGGTGAGCAGCGCTTCGAAATCGAACTCGGCACCGCGCGCCTTGGTCTTGTCGGCGTTGAGCAGGCGCACGTCGTTGGAAACGCCGCCCACTGCGGTGAGCTGCTGGTTCTTGACGCGGAAATCGTAGATGTCGAAGCTCAGGCGCGCGCGGTTGTCGAACAGATCCGACTTGATGCCGATCTCGAACGAATCCACCGTCTCCGGCTCGGCCACGGTCAGCGGCGCGGTGCCCGAGGGCACGCCGAAGCTGGCGCCACGGAAGCCACGTGCCGCACGGGCGTACACGTTGACGTCGTCGTTGATGGCGAAGGTGGCCGCCAGATCGCCGGTGACCTTGGAGTTGTCGGTCTCGCCGCTGGACGGCTCGACCAGCGTGACGCGATCCAGCGCCAGCACGTCGAAGGTCTTCTTGTCGTAGGTGTAGCGGATGCCGGCGCGCAGGTTCAGGCGATCGGTGGCCGCATAGTTCAACGAGCCGAATGCCGCCCACGAGGTGTTGCGCTGGCGGGTCAGCTGGTAGCTGGCCAGATCGCCGCCGCTGAAGGTGTTGTAGGTGTAGTTTTCGCCTTCCACATCGTCGTGGAAGTAGTACAGGCCGGCCTGCCAGTTGAGCGGGCCTTCGTACTGCGATTCGGCGCGCAGTTCCTGGCTGTACTGGTCCAGGCTCTTGATGCCGCCGGCGGTTTCCACCGGGAACGGAATCACGCCCGGGCCGGACGGCGGTGCGAACACCGCGCCGAAGCCGCCGTCGATGTCGCCGCGGCTGTAGTACTTGCCGATGCCTTCATACGCGGTGATCGAGTGCAGCGCGATGTCGCCCAGATCCCAGGTCAGGTTGGCGCTGCCGCCGTAGGTCTGCAGTTCCTGGTTGTTGGCGCCGTCGATGAAGGATTTTTCTTCGTCGAAGCCGTCCACCAACTGGTTGGTGCCGGGCCGGATGATGTTGGCGCGGAACAGCCGCGCGGTGCCGTCCAGATGACGCGCATGCGCGTTGAACAGCGCGCTGAAATCGTCGCTGGCCTGGTACAGCAGCTGCAGGCGCACGGCCGAATCGGTATAGCCTTCCAGGTCGCGGCCATCGCGGTTTTCCACCCAGTCGTCGCGACGCTGGCCCAGCGTGGACAGACGCGCCGCCCAATGCTCGCCCATGGCGATGCTCAGGCCGCTTTCCAGCGTCATCGTGCCGTAGGTGCCGTAGGACAGGCTGGCGTAGCCGTCATTGGCACCAATGGTCGGCTTGACCGAGTTGAACTTGACCACGCCGGCCGGCGTGTTGCGGCCGAACAGCGTGCCCTGCGGGCCGCGCAGCACTTCCAGGCCTTCCAGATCGAAGATCGGGAAGCCCTTCAGGAACGCGTTTTCCTGCACCACGTCGTCATAGATCAGTGACACCGGCTGCGAGGCGTAGGTGTTGAAGTCGGTGTTGCCGTAGCCGCGGATGTACACGCGCGGGAACACACGGCCGTTGGACGATTCGATATTGAGGCTGGGCGCCTTGCCGGCGAGCACGCGGATGTCCGAGCCGCTGGTGGAGATGGCGTCCAGAAATTCGGGGCGCAGCACCGATGCCGAGACCGGCACGTCCTTGGAGTCTTCCGAGCGGCGCTCGACCGTGACCTTGACCGCGTCCAGGCGAATGACACCGTCGTCGCTGGGCGCCTGCTGGGCAGCGGCATGGCACGGAAGAAGGGAAGCGACGGCAAAGGCGAGCGCGCTGATCTTGAGCGACCGGCTGGCGGACATGGGAAGACTCCGAATTCGGTTGGCGGAGCGGCCTGATCTGCATGCCGCGTTGCAACAGAATTAACACGATTTACACAAATTTGGCAGAGCGCGTGCGAAAAAGTTTTCCGAATTCGAAAAGGCGTTCGAATTAATGCAACACGGCCGTGCAATTTGTGCGTTGGGGCGTACCGGGTCTCAGGCCCCGGTGCCAGTACCGGGTCGCCTGGAAAGGAGGCTTGAGCCTGCCGTTCCAATCATGGGGAAAGGCGTTGACATCGCCAGTGGTAGCAGCGGCATTCCATGTCGCCTGCGCCGATCACTGTGCCTGCAGAACATCACCCGGTACCCGCACCCAACCTTCCATCAGCACCCGCGCACTGCGGCTCATCAACGCCTTGGTCACCTGCCACTGGCCATCCACCAATTGCGCTTCGGCGCCAACGCGCAACGTGCCGGACGGATGCCCGAAGCGCACTGCCGAGCGCGTCGCGCCGCCGGCTGCAAGATTGACCAAGGTGCCCGGCACAGCGGCTGCCGTGCCGATGGCCACCGCCGCAGTGCCCATCATCGCGTGATGCAACTTGCCCATCGACATCGCGCGCACCAGCAGATCGAGTTCGGCCGCGTGCACCGGCTTGCCGCTGGACGCAACGTAATCGGCCGGCGGCGCAACGAACGCCACCTTCGGCGTGTGTTGCCGCGTGGCGGCATCTTCCACTTTCGCAATCAACCCCATCCGCACCGCGCCATGCGCACGCAAGGTCTCGAACATCGTCAATGCGCGCGGGTCACCATTGATCGCCTCCTGCAATTCGGTGCCGGTGTAGCCCAGGTCGCGCGCGTTGACGAAGATGGTCGGGATGCCGGCATTGATCAGCGTCGCGGCGATCGTGCCCAGGCCCGGAATCTCCAATTGATCGATCAGCTTGCCGGTGGGAAACATCGCCCCACCCTCGCCTTCGGCATCGTCGGCCGGGTCGAGAAACTCCAGCTGCACTTCGGCCGCCGGAAAGGTCACCCCATCCAGTTCGAAGTCGCCGGTTTCCTGCACCTGGCCATCGCTCATCGGCACATGCGCCACGATGGTCTTGCCGATATTGGCCTGCCAGATCCGCACCGTCGCCACACCATCGCGCGGTACCCGCGCGGGGTCGACCAGGCCATTGGCAATCGCAAACGGCCCCACCGCCGCCGACAGATTGCCGCAGTTGCCGCTCCAGTCCACGAACGCGCTGTCGATGGACACCTGCCCGAACAGGTAGTCCACATCGTGCCCGGCACGCGTGCTGGCCGACACGATCACGCCCTTGCTGGTGCTCGAAGTCGCCCCGCCCATGCCATCGATCTGTTTGGCATACGGATCGGGGCTACCGACCACCCGCAGCAACAAGGCATCGCGCGCCGGACCGGGCTGCTGCGCGGCGGCAGGCAGATCCTGCAGGCGAAAGAACACGCCCTTGCTGGTGCCGCCGCGCATGTAGATGGCGGGGATGCGGAGTTGGGGGAGATGGGTCATGGGTGAAGGCCGGGATTGGGGATTGGGTGGCAGAACCACGGCAAGGGCCATGGACGCTAGTGCGCTTGCGGTGCTGATGTCGCTTTCAACAAATCTCGATTCCCGGCTCCCGATTCCCGGCTCTCAAGAAAATCCTGCGCAAACCGTTGCAGCACGCCGCCCGCCTCGTAGATGGACACTTCCTCGGCGGTGTCCAGGCGGCAGGTGACCGGCACCTGCAACTGCTCGCCGTTGCGCCGATGGATCGACAGCGTCAGCGTGGCGCCGGGTGTGCGTTCGCCCATCACATCGAAGGTCTCGCTGCCATCGATGCCCAGCGTCTTGCGATCGCTGCCCGGCTTGAACTCCAGCGGCAGCACGCCCATGCCGATCAGGTTGGTGCGGTGAATCCGCTCGAAGCCTTCGGCCACGATCACCTCCACCCCGGCCAGCCGCACGCCCTTGGCGGCCCAGTCGCGCGAGGAGCCCTGGCCGTAATCGGCACCGGCAATGATGATCAGCGGCTGCTTGCGCGTCATGTAGGTTTCGATCGCCTCCCACATGCGCAGCACCTGCCCTTCCGGTTCCAGCCGCGCCAGCGATCCTGCCTTGACCTGTCCATCGACCACGGCCATTTCGTTGACCAGCTTGGGATTGGCGAAGGTGGCGCGCTGCGCGGTGAGGTGGTCGCCGCGATGGGTGGCGTAGGAATTGAAGTCTTCTTCCGGTACGCCCATCTGCGCCAGATATTCGCCGGCCGCACTGCCGGCCTGGATCGCATTCGACGGCGACAGATGGTCGGTGGTGATGTTGTCGCCCAGCACCGCTAACGGGCGCAGGCCATGCAAACTGCGTGCACCGGCGAGCGCGCCTTCCCAGTACGGCGGACGACGGATATAGGTGCTTTGCGGCCGCCAGTCGTAGAGCGGGCTCACCTGCACGCCCTGCCCCACGCTGCGCTTGAACATCGGGTCGTAGACGCTGCGGAAGTGTTCCGGCTTGACGCTGCGCGCCACCACCGCATCGATCTCCGCATCGCTTGGCCACAGATCCTTGAGTGTCACCGCCACGCCATCGGCATCGATACCCAGCACATCTTTTTCGATATCGAAGCGCACCGTGCCGGCGATGGCATAGGCGATCACCAACGGCGGCGATGCCAGAAACGCCTGCTTGGCATACGGATGGATGCGCCCGTCGAAATTGCGGTTGCCCGACAACACCGCCGTGGCATACAGATCGCGGTCGATGATTTCCTGCTGGATCACCGGATCCAGCGCACCGCTCATGCCATTGCAGGTGGTGCACGCGAACGCGACGATGCCAAAGCCCAGTTGTTCCAGTTCGCTCAACAAGCCAGCGTCTTCCAGATACAACTGCACCGCCTTGGAGCCCGGCGCCAGCGAACTTTTTACCCACGGTTTGCGGGTCAGTCCACGTGCATTCGCATTGCGCGCCAGCAAACCAGCGGCGATGACATTGCGTGGATTGGAGGTGTTGGTGCACGAAGTGATCGCCGCAATGATCACCGCACCATCGGGCATCTGGCCCGGCACGTCTTCCCACGTGCCGGCAATGCCGCGCTCGGCCAGCGCGCTGGTCGCCACGCGCTTGTGTGGGTTGGATGGCCCGGCCATATTGCGCACGACGCTCGACAGGTCGAACTGCAGCACGCGCTCGTACTGCGCGGTGACCAGATCATCCGCCCACAAGCCGGTATGGCGCGCGTAGGTGTCCACCAACGCAATCTGCGCGTCTTCACGCCCGGTCAGACGCAAATAGTCCAGCGTTTGCTGGTCGATATAGAACATCGCCGCGGTAGCGCCGAACTCAGGCGTCATGTTGGAAATGGTGGCGCGGTCGCCAATGGTCAACGCGCTGGCACCGGCACCATAGAACTCCAGATATGCACCGACCACACGCTGCTGACGCAGAAACTCGGTCAACGCCAGCACGATGTCTGTGGCAGTGATACCGGATGCCGGCTTGCCCAGCAACTCCACACCGATGATGTCGGGCAAGCGCATCCACGACGCGCGCCCGAGCATCACGTTTTCCGCCTCCAATCCGCCAACACCGACTGCAATGACGCCCAGCGCATCCACATGCGGGGTGTGGCTATCGGTGCCCACGCAGGTATCGGGGAACGCCACACCATCCAACGTGTAGATCACCGGCGACATCTTCTCCAGATTGATCTGATGCATGATCCCGTTGCCCGGCGGAATCACTTCCATGTTTTCGAACGCGCGCTTGGTCCATTCGATGAAGTGGAAGCGGTCGGCATTACGACGGTCTTCCACGCTGCGATTCTTGGCTAAGGCCTGCTTGTCGAAACCGGCGTATTCCACCGCCAGCGAGTGATCGACGATCAACTGTACCGGCACCACCGGATTGACCTGCGCCGGATCGCCCCCCTGCTCGGCGATCGCATCGCGCAGTCCGGCCAGGTCGACCAACGCGGTCTGCCCCAGAATGTCGTGGCACACCACGCGCGCCGGAAACCACGGAAAATCCAGATCGCGCTTGCGCTCGATCAGCTGGCGCAGGTACGCCTCCAGCATCTGCGGTTCTGCACGCCGCACCAGGTTTTCGGCGTGCACGCGCGCGGTGTACGGCAGCATTGCGTAGGCGCCTGGTTGCAGCGCATCCACCGCAGCGCGTGCATCGAAGTAGTCCAACGAGGTGCCCGGCAGGGGCTTGCGGTACTGGCTGTTCATGGCTGGCGATATCGAAGCGGGCGGAGGCATTTCGGGATTCGGGATTCGGGATTCGGGATTCGGGATTCGGGATTCGGGATTCAGATTAGAGTCTCAGACGCCTTTAGGGTTTCTCCATCTCTCATCGCGCTTGCGAGAGCTCGATCGCCTTCATTGAACGAAGGCGATCGAGGTGGACCACTCCAACGGCGAGCGCGTTCTCAGGAACGCTGATCCAACGGCACGAACACCTGATCTTCCGGCCCGGTGTAATTGGCCGAGGGACGAATGATCTTGCCGTCCACGCGTTGCTCGATGATGTGCGCGCTCCACCCTGCAGTGCGCGCCAGCACGAACAACGGCGTAAACATCGCCGTCGGCACGCCCATCATGTGGTAGCTCACCGCGCTGAACCAATCCAGGTTCGGGAACATTTTCTTGATGTCCCACATCACCGTCTCCAGACGCTCGGCAATGTCGTACATCTTGCGGCTGCCCTGCTCGTCGGACAGCTCCCGCGCCACCTCCTTGATCACCTTGTTGCGCGGATCGGACACGGTGTAGACCGGATGCCCGAAGCCGATCACCACTTCCTTGCGCTCCACGCGCGCCTTGATGTCGGCCTCGGCTTCATCCGGGGTGTCGTAGCGCTTCTGCACTTCGAAGGCCACTTCGTTGGCGCCACCGTGCTTGGGGCCGCGCAACGCACCGATGCCGCCGGCGATGGCGCTGTACATATCGCTACCGGTACCGGCAATCACGCGGCTCGCGAACGTGGACGCGTTGAACTCATGCTCGGCGTACAGGATCAGGCTGGTGTGCATCGCACGCACCCAGGACTCCTTCGGCGCAAAGCCGTGCAACAGATGCAGAAAATGCCCGCCGATGGAATCGTCGTCGGTCTCCACCTCGATGCGCTTGCCGTTGTGGCTGTAGTGATACCAGTACAGCAACATCGAGCCCAACGATGCCATCAGCTTGTCCGCGATGTCGCGCGCACCGGGATGGTTGTGGTCGTCCTTCTCCGGCTGCAGGCAGCCCAATACCGAGACACCGGTGCGCATCACATCCATCGGATGCGCCGACGGCGGTAGCTGTTCCAGCGCAGTCTTCACCGCAGCCGGCACGCCGCGCAGCGAGCGCAATTTGGCCTTGTAGCCGCGCAGTTCGCCGCTGTTGGGCAACTTGCCGTGCACCAGCAGATACGCGATTTCCTCGAACTCGCTGGTGGTTGCCAGATCAAGAATGTCGTACCCGCGGTAATGCAGATCGTTGCCGCTGCGGCCCACCGTACACAACGCGGTGTTGCCGGCAGCAGTACCGGACAATGCGACGGATTTTTTCGGCTTGAAACCGGGGTTGACGGTGTCGTTCATGCGATGAGCTCCCAAACTATGTCGTGTTGCGGTGTCACGGATGAGGTAGCGAAACGTGCGCGCAGCAGAGCGCGATCATGCGCCTTTGCGCGCAAACAGCGCATCCAGACGCTGCTCGAAGCCGTGGTAACCGATGCGTTCGTACAGCTCTTCGCGTGTCTGCATGCTTTCGAGCACGGCCTGTTGATGCCCGTCGCGACGAATCGCGGTGTAGACCGCCTCGGCCGCCTTGTTGGCCGCACGGAATGCGGACAACGGAAACAGCTGGATCGCCACACCGGCCTGCGCAAGTTGGTCGCGGGTAAACAGCGGCGTCTTGCCGAATTCGGTGATGTTGGCCAGCACCGGCACGTGCACCGCATCGACGAAGCGCTTGTAGGTGTCCAGGTCGTACGCGGCCTCGGCGAAGATACCGTCGGCACCGGCTTCCACGCAGGCGATGGCGCGTTCGATCGCCGCATCCACGCCTTCCATCTGGATCGCATCGGTGCGTGCTATCAAAAAGAACGCCGCATCGGTCTTGGCATCGGCGGCCGCCTTGACCCGATCCACCATCTCGCCCTGGCTGACGATCTCCTTGCCCGGCCGATGTCCGCAACGCTTGGCGCCCACCTGATCTTCGATATGGCAACCGGCCGCGCCCGCCTTGATCAGCGATTTGATGGTGCGCTCGATGTTGAACGCACTCGGCCCGAAGCCGGTGTCCACATCCACCAGCAGCGGCAGTTCGCAGACATCGGTGATGCGGCGCACGTCGATTAGCACGTCTTCCAGCGTATTGATGCCCAGGTCCGGCAACCCCAACGAGCCGGCCGCCACACCGCCGCCCGACAGATAGATCGCCTGGTAGCCGGCGCGCTGGGCCAGCAGCGCATGGTTGGCGTTGATCGCGCCGATCACCTGCAGCGGCGATTCGGCAGCCAGCGCGGCGCGGAAGCGCGTGCCGGCGGAAGCGGTGGGCGAAAGCGTCATGGCGGTTCCTGGATTGGGATGTGGTGATGAGCGCAAATGGCATGCCAACTGTAACCCTTTGATTTGACTGCCGAGACTATGTCAATTTGTTGCAAATCCGTAACGTGAGGAGCAGCATGAAACGTCATCGAAACGCGACTACATGATGCGCACGCCCTCCATCCCCGAGCCTTCCGACGTCTCAACACCTGTGGTCTGGACCGTCAGCGTTTCACGTCTGACCGGCCTGCTGGCCGATGTCATCCCCGAGTTCGACCAGCGCGCGCGCATCGAGCAGATCAACCTCGGCTTTGCCGAAGCAGTGGAGGTCATCGGCCAGCGCCTGCGCCGCGAGCGCTGCGATGTGCTGGTCGCCGGCGGCTCCAATGCCGCCTATCTGCGCAGCCGGCTTGCGCTGCCGCTGGCGCCGATCCAGGCCACCGGGTTCGATCTGATGGAAGCGCTGGCGCGCGCACGGCGTATCGCGCAACGCATCGGCGTGGTCACCCACGCCACCGATGTGCCCTCGTTCCGCGCCTTCCAGCAGAGCTTCGACCTCGACATAGAACACCGCCGTTTCGTCACCGCCGAAGACGCCCGCGATTGCATCGCCGACCTGCGCGCCAGCGGCATCCAGGTCATCGTCGGCACCGGCATGGCGATCGATTTCGCCGAGCAGGCCGGCCTGCCCGGTGTGCTGCTGTATTCCGCAGATTCGGTACGCCTGGCGCTCGAACAGGCCATCGCCTTGGGCACCGCGCCCAGTAACGATCGCCCTACAGGCCGCACCGGCACACGTCGCGCTCGCCGCACCGATGCATTGCTTGGCGAAGACAATGCAATGACGCACGTGCGCGCGTTGGTGCAGCTGTACGCGCCACATCCCGGCACAGTCTTGATCAGCGGCGAAACCGGCACCGGCAAGGAACTTGTCGCGCGCCAACTGCACGCCGGCAGCCGTCGGCGCGGCCGCTTCGTTGCGATCAACTGCGGCGCCATCAGCGAATCGCTGCTGGAAGCAGAATTGTTTGGCTATAGCGACGGTGCATTCACCGGCGCACGCCGCGGCGGGCACATCGGCCTGGTCGAAGCCGCACAGGACGGCACCTTGTTTCTCGACGAAATCGGCGAACTGCCGATGCCGCTGCAGACACGCTTACTGCGCGTGCTGGAAGAGCGCGAGGTGCTACGAGTTGGCGCCACGTTGCCGGTCGCTGTCGACGTGCGCGTCGTCGCCGCCAGCCTGCAACCGCTGCAGACACTGGTCGAACAAGGACGCTTCCGCCGCGATCTTTTTTATCGGCTGGCAGCGCTGCGCATCGCACTGCCGCCACTGCGCAACCGACCCGACGAGATCGCCTTGTTGCTGACGCATTACTTCCAGCAACTGGGCAGTATCCCTTCGCCACTGACACCGACAGCATTGCAGCAGCTGCAACAGCACGCGTGGCCAGGCAACGTGCGCGAACTACGCAATCTGGTCGAACGCCTGTGCATCCACTGGAAGGCACAGCCATACGACAACCTGAGCCTGGATCATCTGGAAAGCTGGGCACCAGAGCTATTCGACATGCACCTTGGCGACAGCATGCAAGCTGTCCAACACACCGATCTTGCAACCTCACGCATGCAACTCACTGCAGCAGCAGTGAGTGCAGCCCTCGAACGAGCAAACGGCAATCGCGCCCTCGCCGCTCAAGCACTCGGCGTCTCGCGCACCACCTTGTGGCGCTGGATGCAGGCGCAGGCCTTGGCATCGCGTGCTTGAGATGCAGATGTACACTTCGGCTTCGTGTGCTTAAGACGCAGCTGCGGGCTCTGGCATCGCCTGCTCAGGACACAAGCGCGGGGTTTTGCAGCGCGTCGTTGAGAACGCAAGACTCGCGGTCAGCAGTCACAAACCAGCGACGCAGTCCATACGACATGGTCGCTGCTACGTTGGTGATGCGATCCCGCCGCACACGCAGTGCCGCCCACTCCAGCGCACGCCCGTTGAGCGAGCGCGTAGCGATCACTTAACCCGCGTGTACTCGCTATCGCCCGTGCTCAAATGGCCGGTCGCCTGATCGATCGCGTAATTGACGGTGCCATCCGCGCTGGACACCTGCAGCACACCCTTGTTCAAGATTGCCGGATGATTCTTTGTCTTGACGCCGCTGCCCAACAACTCCGGCGTGGTATCGCGAATGATGAAGCTCTCGCCATTGTGCTCGATGCTCAGCACGTTCTTCTGCGACTTCACGTTGACCCACTTGCCCACGTACTGCTCGCCCACATCGCGGGCACAGCCGGCCAGCAACACCATCGCAACCAGAGCACTTCCAAGCAGCGTCTTCATCGCCACTCCTTTTTCAACGCGGGGGTAGTGCAGGATGGCGATTCATTCGCGGGCCCGCAAGAAGCAGGCACAACCGGAATAGCATGACGGTCGGCGACTTTGAACTAGTCGGGAGGCCAGCAGACTGGACAGTTGACTCTCCCACACACATACGTACAATTTCCTGTACATATCTGGATCATCTCATGGACACGATCACCTACAGCGCCGCGCGTGCCTCTCTGGCCGACACCATGGACCGTGTCGTCAATGACCATGAGCCGGTGATCATCACGCGCAGCGGTGAGCGTGCCGTGGTCATGTTGTCGCTGGAAGACTACAAGGCTATGGAAGAGACCGCCTACCTGCTGCGCAGCCCGAAGAGCGCGCAACGGCTACTGGAATCCATTGCCCAGCTTGAGGCCGGTCGCGGCAAGGAACAGGAACTGGCTGAGTGATTCTGCAGTTTGCTGACAATGCCTGGGAGGACTACCTCTACTGGCAACAGACCGACAAGAAGCTGCTCAAGCGCATCAACGAGTTGATCAAGGCCATTCAGCGCGATCCTTTCCAGGGCATCGGCAAACCCGAACCGTTGCGCCATGCGCTGGCGGGCTACTGCTCCCGCCGCATCAACGACGAACACCGGATTGTCTACAAGGCCGAGAATGGCATCCTGCTGATTGCTCAGACGCGCTACCACTACGCGTAATCCTTGCCCATCCACGCTGCCGGCGACACCCGCCAAACGCAGCGTTGGACAGCCACAACGATTCGACGACATCTGTCAGGCGGAACAAATACTCAACTGAACTAGATGGTCAACACCTTGCAGGACAACAAAAAGCCGGCACTTGGCCGGCTCTTCTCTTCTCGCGCTGAAACCCATATCTGTCACTGGATTTCGATGGTGGGCGGTACAAGGTTCGAACTTGTGACCCTTGCCGTGTGAAGGCAATGCTCTACCGCTGAGCTAACCGCCCGGTGACGCGAGCCGCACATTATAGGGCAGCTGCGGCGGTCGTCAACAGGTTCATCCACGGCCGCAGCGATGCTGTCGAAAACGCCCAATTCTGATGCGTGGATGCGGCGTTCCGGCTACCTGGCAGCGACATCGTGGCGGTCGATTCCGTGCGGTTCAAATGCCCGTTCCCTTCGATGACCCGCTTGAAGACGAGGGCGATCACGCACACGCGGCTGCGCCACACCACACTGCACACGCGTCACATCGTATGCGTCGGCTTATCCGAAGTCGTCAGCCCCGCCAGCAGCGTCTCGATCTTGTTGCGTACCGCCTCACCTTCCGGGCCGTCCGGGAACTGCACGCCGATGCCGGCAGCGCGGTTGCCCTGCGCGCCGGCGGGCGTGGTCCAGATGACCTTGCCGGCGACCGGCAGGCGCTCGCTGGAGTCCGGCAGCGTCAGCAGCAGGAACACCTCGTCGCCTAGCATGTAGCGCTTGGGTGTGGGTACGAAGATGCCGCCGCCTTTCACGAACGGCATGTACGCGCTGTAGAGCGCCGGCTTGTCTTTCAACGCCAGCGACAAAATGCCTTGGCGTGCATTCATTGCACTCATCGAGTTCCCCTAGAACGTACCGGACGCTCTCCCTCGCGCCAGGACAGCAACAATTCCGTCACCGCCAGATCGGCACGGACGGTGGTGCGCAGCAGATCGCGTGTGCGATTGGCGGCGTCGAACCAGGTCGCCAGCTTGTGCAACCGCGATGGATCGGTCAAGCCGGCAGATGCCTGTGCCAGCGCCAGGTCGGCGGCGTGGCGCAGACGTTGGTCGGCCTGGCCGTCGTTGGTCCAGCGCTGCGCAACATCCACTGCGCTGGTGCGCCCGGCGGCGATCTGCTCCAGATCCTGCGCCACCGTGCGACGTACCGCCAGGCCATCTTCGCGCAACCACTGCGCGGCAAGCCCCGGATGGCCGCGTGCGGCCTCCAGCGCTTCCTCTGCAGCCCGCTCGCCAACGCCTTGCGACAGCAACCAGGCCAGCGCCTCGTGCGCGGGCGGCAGCTTGAATTCCAGACGCTGGCAGCGGCTGCGGATGGTCGCCGGCAAGCGCGCCGGCTGCGCACTGATCAGCCACAGGTAGCGACCCGGCGAGGGTTCCTCCAGTGTCTTGAGCAAGGCGTTGCAGGCAGCGCGATTGATCGCATCGGCCGGGTCGACGATCACCACCTGCGCGATGCCGTACTGGGGGGTCAGCGAGAGCTTCTGCGAAATCTCGCGCACCTGCTCGATCACGATCTCGGTGCGCAGCTTGTCGCCGGTGCGGTTGGGAATGAACGAGATCAGCTGCAGGTCCGGGTGGGTCCCGGCCGCGATCAGCTGCCGGCTGCGCTGCGCCAGCGCCGGGTCCGGCGCGCTGGCCAGCACGTGCTCGGCCAGCGCCAGGGCGACCGCACGCTTGCCCAGGCCATCCGGCCCGCAGATCAGCAAGCCGTGCCCGAGGCGGCCGGCGTCCAGCGCCGCCAGGGTCTGGTCGTAGGCGCGCTGCTGCCAGGGCGAAAATGCGGCGGTCATGGCATTGGTTCCGGTTGCGGCAAGCGGCGACGCTGCAGATAGCGCGCCACTGCGGCGTTGTGCTCGGCCAGGGTAGACGAGAACGCATGCGCGCCAGTGCCATCGCCGACCGCGACAAAGTACAGCGCCTGGCCGGGCGCCGGACGTACCGCTGCCAGCAATGCTTCACGGCCCGGCATGGCGATCGGGGTCGGGGTCAGGCCGGTGCGGGTGTAGGTGTTGTATGGCGTGTCGGTGGTCAGATCGCGACGGCGGATATTGCCGTCGTAGCTGCTGCCGATGCCGTAGATCACGGTCGGGTCGGTCTGCAGCTTCATACCCAGCTGCAGGCGGCGCAGGAACACCCCGGCAATCAGCGGTCGCTCGCTGCCCAGCGCGGTCTCCTTTTCGATGATGGAGGCCAGGATCAGCGCCTGCTCCGGCGAAGTCAGCGGCAAGTTGGGAGCGCGCTGCTCCCAGGCCTGCGCCAATGCCTTGTCCATGGCCACGTGCGCGCGCTTGAGCACGTCCACATCGCTGTCGCTGCGCTGGTAGAGATAGGTTTCCGGCAGGAAGCGGCCTTCCGGATGCTGATTGGCAAAGCCCAACCGTGCCATCACAGCCGCATCGTCCAGCGCGCCGATGGATTGCTGCAGCGGCGTGGCGGTGGCCAGTGCCGCGCGCAATTGGCGGAAATTCCAGCCCTCCACGATCGTGAAGCGGTACTGGATCACCCGGCCCTGGCGCATGCGTTCAAGCAGCTCGCGCGGCGAGAGAGCCGGCGCCAGCGCGTATTCGCCCACCTTGAGCTTGCCGGCCGCATCGACCTGGCGGGCGAGCAGTTGCCATTCCAGATCCGTACCCTGCGCCACGCCGGCATCGCGCAACTTGCGCAACGTCACCTTGAGTGAATCGCCGGGCGCAATCACCACACTGGGCGCGCTCGCGCTCACCGGTGTAGCGGCGAAGTGCAGGTAGTGCCGCCATGCCACCACAGCCGCAATCGCCAGCAACGCCGCGAGCAACAGTGCCGCGCCCAGCACGGCCAGACATCCACGTTTGCCAGTCACCGCCACACGTACCTCGTCATTGCCCCAGCGCCGCGCAGGATACCGCGCGCCGGTGATGTCCCGTTGAAGCGCTCATATCTGGTCGAGTGCACGCAGCAGGCCGCGCGCCTTGGCGCGGGTTTCGTCCAGCTCGCGCTGCGGATCCGAGTCCACCACGATCCCGGCCCCGGTACGGAAATGCACCTGGTTCCCGGCCACTTCGGCGGTGCGGATCAGGATGTTCAGATCCATGTCGCCATCGCAATTGAGCCAACCGAACGCGCCGGTGTAGGCGCCACGCGCGGTGCGTTCGAGCTCGGCGATGATCTGCATGCAGCGCACCTTCGGGCAACCGGTGATGGTGCCGCCGGGAAACACCGCCGCGATCACCTCGCCGGGCGTGACCTCGGCGCGCAGACGGCCGCGTACATTGCTGACGATATGGTGCACATGCGCGTAGCTCTCCACGCCCATCAGCTCATCCACCTCCACCGTTCCCGGCGCACAGATGCGGCCCAGGTCGTTGCGCTCCAGGTCGATCAGCATGACGTGCTCGGCGCGTTCCTTCGGATGGCCGACCAGCTCGCGGATGCGCGCGGCATCGTCGTCGCCGGCAAAGCGCGCACGGGTGCCGGCGATCGGGCGCGTCTGCACCACATCGCCCTGCACCGACACCAGTCGCTCCGGCGAGGAACTCACCACCGCGCGTCCCGCCGCCACGAATAGGCCGGCGAACGGTGCGGGGTTGGCCGCGCGCAGCCGCGCATGCAGCGCTGCCGGATCGACCGCAGCAGCGAAGACCGCATGCCAGGCGCGCGAGATATTGGCCTGAAACACGTCGCCAGCGCACAGATACTCAAGCACGCGCTCCACTGCACCGGTGAAGCGTTCGGGCGCGTCTTCTTCGACAGCCACCGGAGCGACCCAGTCCGGCAACGGCGGCAGCACGGCGCAGGCGGCGATGTCTTCAGCGATGCGCACCAGCAACTCTTCGCGCCCCGGCTCGGCCAGTGCGATGCAGTGGCCATCTACCCGATCACGCAACACGGCGGCCGGCGCACGCAAGGCGAGCGCTGTCGGCAAGTGATCGTCGCGCGCGGGCAACTGCAGAATCGGCTCGACCTGCGCGGCCAGCTCGTAATCCAGCAACACCGCCCAGCCGCCACGAAACGGCCATGGACTTGTCGCATCGTGCGGCACGCGCTCGGCCTGCCAGGCTGCATCCAGCGCAGCCAGAAAGCCGCCTTCCAGCACGCGTCCGTCGCCATCGCGCGTGTGCCCATCGGCGTCGAGCCGCAGGCTTGCGCCTTCTGCAAGCAGCAAGACATCCCAGCGACCGTGCTCGGTACCGACGGCGGTGGATTCGAGCAAGGCCGGATAGCGCTGCGGCGCCAGCCGATGCAGCGCCAGCAGGTCGATGTCCGCATGCAGGGATCTGGTGAGCGTCATCGGCCTGGTTTGGCGTGGGGTGCTAGAGCGCGCCGCCCTGCTGCAACTGCAGAAGGCGAGCGACGATGGAATCGGGCTGTGAATCAGAAATCGGGCCGCGCGGACGCATCGCGCGCGGCGGCTGAAACTAGCTTGCGCGCCGTTCTCCGTAAAAAGAACGGCGCGCCAACTCAGAGGCGCTTGAACACCAGCGTACCGTTGGTGCCGCCAAAGCCGAAGCCGTTGGACATCACCGCATCCACCTGTACTTCGCGTGCCACGTTCGGCACGTAATCCAGGTCGCAGCCTTCGCTGGGCTCTTCTAGATTGATGGTCGGCGGAATGATGCCGGTATGCAGCGCCATCACCGAGAAGATCGCTTCCACGCCGCCGGCCGCGCCGAGCAGATGACCGGTCATCGACTTGGTCGAACTGACCATGGTCTTGTAGGCGTGGTCGCCCAATGCGCGCTTCATCGCCAGCGTCTCGGCCAGATCGCCCAACGGCGTGGAGGTGCCGTGCGCGTTGAGGTAACCTATCTGCTCGGGATTGAGTTTGGCATCGCGCATCGCCGCAACCATGCTGCGCGCCGCGCCTTCGCCATCTTCGCTGGGGGCGGTCATATGGAACGCATCGGAGCTGGCACCGAAGCCGACCAGCTCGGCATAGATGCGCGCGCCACGCGCCCTGGCGTGTTCGTACTCTTCCAGCACCAGCACGCCGGCGCCGTCGCCCAGCACGAAGCCGTCGCGCTGCTTGTCCCACGGACGCGAAGCGGCGGTCGGGTCGTCGTTGCGGGTGGACATCGCCTTCATTGCGCAGAAACCGCCCACCGAGCTCGGCGAGGACCCGCGCTCGGCGCCGCCGGCCAGCATCACATCGGCATCGCCGTACTGGATCATCCGCATCGCGGTGCCGATCGAATGATTGGAGGTGGCGCAGGCGGAAACAGCCGAGAACGTCGGGCCCTTCAAGCCCTTGATCAGGCTCACCTGGCCCGGCAGCATGTTGATGATGGTGCTGGGCACATAGAACGGCGAAATCTTGCGCGCGCCGCCCTCATGGAATTTGATGGTCTGCTCTTCGATACCGAGCAGCCCGCCGATGCCGGAGCCGAGAATGGCGCCAACACGTTCGGCATTGCTTTCGTCGATCTCCAGCCCGGAATCGTCCAGCGCCATGAACGAAGCGCCGACGCCGTAGTGGATGAACGAATCCATCTTCTTGACGTCCTTGGCGGACACAAAAAGCGTGGGGTCGAAATTCTTGATCTCACCGGCGATCTTGGTGGTGAACTGCGAGGCATCGATCTGCGTGATCGGGCCAATGCCTGAGCGCCCGTGGATGATTCCATCCCAGCTGGTGGCCAGATCATTGCCCAGCGGCGACACCATGCCCATGCCGGTAACGACAACACGACGACTCATTGCAGATCTCCTCACCACGCAACAAACGGTGCTTGCGGTTTGCGATTAACGCTGAAAAACACAGGGCCGCATCAGCGGCCCCATGGAATGTCTGACGCAGCAGCGGCTTGACGCACGCCGCCACCGTCAGGAACAACGCATCAGCTCTTGACGTGAGCCTTCACGTAGTCGATCGCCTGCTGGACCGAGGTGATCTTTTCAGCCTCTTCGTCCGGGATCTCGCACTCGAACTCTTCTTCCAGCGCCATCACCAGCTCGACGGTGTCCAGCGAGTCGGCACCCAGGTCATCGACAAACGATGCGCTGGTAGTGACTTCCTCTTCCTTGACGCCGAGTTGTTCGACGACGATTTTCTTGACGCGTTCTTCGATGGTGCTCATTTGGGATATCGCTCCGGATGGAGTAGTGGTGGTACGAAAAAAACGCCATCGCCGCTGCGATGGCCGCGTTGGATAGTGTAGTGGAAGCGACCGAGCGTTGCATTGCATCACAACTCCCGGCCGATCAGCCACTTAGCGCCTCCCGGCGCCGCACGCTCATGGCATGTACATGCCGCCGTTGACGTGCAGGGTCTCACCGGTGATGTAACGGGCACTCGGGCCGGCCAGGAATGCCACCGCGTTGGCGATGTCCTCCGGCTGTCCCAGGTGGCCAAGTGCGATCTGCTGCAGCAACGCGGTCCGGGCCTCGTCCGGCAGCGCCTTGGTCATGTCGGTATCGATGAAGCCGGGCGCCACCACATTCACGGTGACCCCGCGCGAGCCGATTTCCTTGGCCAGCGACTTGGAGAACGCAATGATGCCGGCCTTGGCTGCGGCGTAGTTGGTTTGCCCGGGATTGCCGGTCACACCCACCACCGAGGCGATGTTGACGATGCGGCCCTTGCGCGCCTTCATCATGCCGCGCATCACCGCCTTGGAGGTGCGGAACACGCTGGTCAGATTGGTGTCGATGATCGCCTGCCAGTCGTCTTCCTTCATCCGCATCAACAGGTTATCGCGGGTGATCCCGGCATTGTTGACCAGAATCGAGATCGCCCCGAACTCCTTGCCGATCGCATCGATCAGGCCGTCGACCGCCGCCGCGTCGGTGACATTGAGTTCGCGCCCGTGACCGCCGTGGGCGGCCAGACGCGCGCCGATCGCGGCAGCGCCGGACGCCGAAGTGGCAGTGCCGATGACGGTGGCGCCCTGGGCGGCCAGCGTGTCGGCAATGGCCGCGCCGATCCCGCGACTGGCGCCGGTGACCAGGGCGATCTCACCCTGCAGTGGCTTGCTCATGAATTCTTTTCCTCGAAGGGGGACGTCGCAACCGTGATTGCGAACGTCGAGGGAGGCCGGCATGACACCGGCATATGCGTCGGAGGATCAGTGCGTCCACGCCTCAAGCGCGCCAGCGTAATCGGCAGGCGTGGCCAGAGGACGCGCATCCAGGCGCTTGTCGATGCGCTTGATCAGCCCGCTCAGCACCTTGCCCGGGCCGCATTCCGCGATCCGGGTGACGCCCTGGGCGGCCAGCGCCTGCACGCAGCCGGTCCACTGCACCGGCAGATACAGCTGCTCGGCCAGGGCCCTGCGAATCGCCTCGCTGCCGTCGTGCACGCGTGCATCCACGTTCTGCACCACCGGAATCTGCGGGGTGTGCCAGCTCAGGCCGGCCATCGCCTCGCTGAGCTGGTTGGCTGCATCGCGCATCAACGGGGTGTGCGAAGGCACGCTCACCGCCAGCTTGACCGCCTTGCGTACGCCGCGCTCGGCCAGCAAGGCCAGCGCGCGATCCACTGCGGCCGCATCGCCGCCGATGACGATCTGACCCGGCGAATTGAAGTTGGCCGGCACCACCACCTGGCTGCCCGCCGCCTCGGCACAGACCTCCAGCACCAGCGCATCTTCGGCGCCCAGCACTGCGGCCATCGCACCGACACCGGCCGGCGCGGCGGCCTGCATGAACTGGCCGCGCAGCCGTACCAAGTGCGCACCGTCGTGCAGCGACAAGGCACCGGCCGCGACCAATGCGGTGTATTCACCCAGGCTGTGGCCAGCCAGCACCGCAGGGCGTTGCCCGCGCTGCGCGCTCCACAACCGCCACACCGCCACGCCCGCGGCCAGCAAGGCCGGCTGGGTGTATTCGGTGCGGTTGAGCATCTCTTCCGGGCCGCCCTGCGACAGCGCCCACAGGTCGACGCCGGCGCCTTCGGAGGCTTCGGCGAAGGTTTCGCGAATCTGCGGATGCAGCTCGGACAGTTCGGCCAGCATCCCTAAGGACTGCGAGCCCTGGCCGGGAAACACGAAGGCGAGAGTGGATTCGGTCACGCGTTGCTGCCTACAAAAATCGAGCCGGGATGATACGTGCGAAATCGCCCTGGCGTCTGTACTGCCGCGTATGCAATACCCGGCCAGCGCGACCGCCGGCACACTTACAGCAATGCGTTGAGCAGGTCCATTTCGCCATCGGCCAGCCAGTCCACGCACATCACCAGCACCAGCACCACGGCCAGGGAAGTCGCCGCGTGGATGGCCTGGATGGCGCGCGCCAGTGCCCCGGCAGAGCGCCCCAGGCGACCGGTGAGCTGCGCAAACCGCTGCAATCGTCCGGTCACCACATGCGCATGCGCCGCTACGGCCGGGCCGGCCGCATCGAAGGCGCCCGTCATCAACCGCTGCAGCACCTCGCGGCGGCCGCGGTAGTACTTGGCCACGCCGTAGCCAAACACCAGCCAGTCGCGCGCCTGGGCCTGCGCCAGGTCCATCACTTCCAGCGGGTCTTCTTCGAAATCGATAAAGCCGACCGCCTGCCCGTCGAAGGTCATGTTGCGCGGAAGCGGTTGGCCGAAATACGCGCCATCGCGATGGGCGTCGGCAATGGCAGCCACCGCCAGCGCAATCAGGCGGTCGCGTTCGGGCGCATCCGCCTCGCGCAGGCAGCTGGCAAAGGAGCGGCCGTTGTCGCTGAGCACCAGGGCTGCCTGCCCGCAACCGACCACACGCGGCACATTGACCGCTTGCGCCTGCAGCTCGCCGAGCCGGCGCGCTTCCAGATCGCGTGCGGCATCACCGCCACGGTGCGGCGGTGGACGCAAGGCGTCCAGGCCCCAGCGGCGGGCGACGAAGTTGAGTGCTCCGAGCGAGACCGCCCGGTTGTCGCGGCGGTACTGCTTCAGCCAGACGCGCTGTCCGGCGATGACGATGGGTTCTGCCATAACGGGTCCGTCCCTGACGCTGTCGGGCATCGCCGGCGGACGCGGCGATGCCTGCGGGACTCAGTAGCGCAGCAGCGCCGAGCCCCAGGTAAATCCACCACCGAATGCTTCCAGCAGCAGCAATTGACCACGCTGCACGCGACCGGAACGAACCGCCTCGTCCAGCGCCAACGGCACCGAGGCCGAGGAGGTGTTGCCGTGGCGATCCACGGTGACCACCACCTGCTCCATCGGTAGCTCCAAGCGCTTGGCGGTGGCTTCGATGATGCGCATGTTGGCTTGATGCGGGATCAGCCAATCCAGGTCGCCCTTGCCCAGGCCATTGGCCACCAGGGTCTCGTCGACCACCGAGTCCAGTGCCTTGACCGCGTACTTGAAGACCTCGCTGCCCTTCATCAGCAACACGCCGCCGCCGTTCTTGCCTTCGCCGAAACCGACCGACACGCCGACCGGATCCCACAACAGCTCTTTCTTGCTGCCATCGGCATGCAGATGGGTGCTGAGGATGCCGGTTTCTTCGTCGGCCTTGAGCACCACCGCGCCAGCACCATCGCCGAACAGCACGCAGGTGGTGCGATCAGTCCAGTCGACGATACGGGTAAGCGTTTCTGCACCGACCACCAGCACGGTCTTGGCGTCGCCACTGCGGATGAACTTGTCGCCGACGCTGAGCGCATAGACGAAACCCGAACAGGCCGCGTTGACGTCGAATGCACCGCAACCGACATTGCCCAGCCGTGCCTGCAACAGGCAGGCAGTGGACGGGAAGATCAGGTCGGGAGTGGTGGTGCCGACCACGATCAGGTCGATCTCGTCGGCGCTGACGCCGGCCGCTTCCATCGCCTTCAGCGAGGCGAAATACGCCAGATCGCTGGTGGTCTGGTCGTCGGCAACGATATGACGCTCACGGATACCAGTGCGCGAGAAGATCCATTCATCGCTGGTGTCGACGATCTTGGACATATCGTCGTTGGTCAACACCTTTTCGGGCAAATAGCTACCCGTGCCCGCGATTCTGGAATAGATCCGCTTGCTCATGCTGTTTCCTAATGCAAGAGCCGCGGTGACCGACGGCTCCGGAAGAATCGAGGGTCGCCCGGCCGCTGTGTGCGGCGGGCGCCACGGATCAATCTTCTTGGACGGCCGACGACTTGGTCGCGATCACCTTCTTGCCGCGGTAGTAACCGTCAGCGGTGATGTGGTGGCGCAGATGGATCTCGCCGCTGGTCGGATCGGTCGACAGCTGCTTGGCGGTCAGGGCATCGTGCGAACGACGCTGGCCGCGACGGGACGGGGTGACTCGGGATTTCTGCACAGCCATGGGATTGCTCCAACTTAAGTTCGATAACTTGTCTGTCGAGTCGAACAGGACGCTCTACGCCCGCGTCGACCTGTCTTTCCGCCCTTAACAGCGGCGGTTACTGTTTCTTCAACGCTGCCAGCGCCGCGAACGGACTGGCCTTGTCTTGCTCTTCCTGAGTCGGAACCCACTCGGCCTCGACGGCTTCGCTTCCCGGCGCCATTGGCACCACCGGTACCGACAACACCAGCTCGTCCTCGACCAGATCCACCGCCCGCAGCATGCCATCTTCAGGCACCAGCAGCGCTTCGTATTCGGCCGGCAATGCAGCTTCGTCGGCCTCGTCACGGATCAAACCAAGACGCTGTCTGATTTGCACCGGGTACAGAAACCGTTGCAGGGTGCGCTGGCACGCCAGCGGCAGCTCGACATCGATACTGAGTTCGACATAAGCGACCTTCAACAGATTGTCCTGGTCGAATTCAAGCGAATAGACACATTCGCCCTCGGTATCGACAAGGCTTCCTTGCAGACGGGTCATCGCAGAGAGCGGGATGCGGCCATCGAAGCGCCTGCGCGCTGCGACCATCCGCCAAGCATCCAGCATTTCGGGTACGTTCGCGGACATAAGCCGCAGAATGTTAAAGACCCGCAGGTTCCGTGTCAAATGCGCCCATTCACACATGTCGCGCGGCGCGGCGGCTGGCAGACTCCCCTGCCCGTCTCCTCACAGCACGCCATGATGCCACGCCTGATCCTTGCCTCAACTTCCGTCTATCGGCGTGAGCTGCTCGGCCGCCTGCAACTGGATTTCAGCACAGTCCGCCCGGAGGTGGACGAGCAGGCGCAGCCCGGAGAATCCCCCGGCGCCCTGGCCAGCCGCCTTGCCGCCGAGAAAGCAGCAGCGGTAGCGGCGCACGTCCCCGATGCCTGGGTGATCGGCTCGGACCAGGTGGCCGACCTGGACGGCCAGGCCCTGGGCAAGCCGGGAACGCTGGACCAGGCGCGCGCGCAGCTGACCACGATGTCCGGCCGCGTGGTGCGCTTCCACACCGCCGTGAACTTGGTCGGCCCGGAGCGCAGCTTGCATGCGCGGGATCTCACCGAAGTACAGCTACGTCCGCTGACGCCTGCCGAGATCGAGCGCTACCTGGCCGCCGAGCCAGCGCTGGATTGCGCCGGCAGCTTCAAGTGCGAAGGCCTGGGCATCAGCCTGTTCGACGCCATCCGCTCGGAAGACCCCACCGCACTGGTCGGCCTGCCGCTGATCGCGCTGGCGCGGATATTGCGACAAGCGGGGTTTGAACTGCCCTGACTGAGCATGCCGCACGCGTGGTGGTTACAGGCGGACGTCACGTGCACGAGCGCAAGCAGTACGCGGCGGCTATTTCAGCCATCAGCCGCATTAACCTTGCAAACAAGCCATTAACATTGCAGACAAGCGCCGCTTGTGGGCGCGCACGCCCCTACTCGGGTCGGGCCAGCTGACAGAACTGATACGGGTAGTGCGCCTGCCCCACGTACGAGGAAAGCGTGCGGCAGCGCGTGGGATCCAGCGTCAGCCCGTATGCGGCCAGGCGCTGCTGCACGGCGCCGCGCACCGCACTGTCTGCGGCCGCAATGTCGATTGCCCTTGCCTTGGGCACATTGAGCACGCAGCGGCCTGGCTGCGAGGTCTCCAGCTCGGCACGCAGGCCATGCGCAACCAACCACCGCAGATGCGTGCACTGCGGCTGGACATCCCAGCCAACTTGCTTCGCCCAGCGATTCATTCGGTCGATACGCAACTGCTGCTTATCGCGCGCTGCACCCAACATTGCGTAGAGCTGCGGTCGCTCGGCGATCAACGCACGCACGCGCTGGCGGTACTGATCGGTCTCGGAGATATTGGTGGCCACGCCGATATAACGTGCCTGCTGCGGAAGCAGCGGCACCCGCCACGATTGCGGCTCGTCGCCGACCAATAACACCGTGGACGCAGATGGATCGCCTAACGTCGGTTGCTGCACCTGAAAACTCTCACGTGCCCAGGCTTCGTGACCCCAATCCTTCCATCCGAGCACCGCGACCAGCGCACACAGTCCGATCAACCAGGCAGCATTGCGATTGGCGCGTGTTGCGAATGCATGCTGGCACACGATCCAGAGCACCATCGGCGCAAGCAGCTCCAACACGACCAGGTAGCGATGAATGCTGAAAATTGCCTGCCACAGCGCGTAAGCAACGCCAAAAAACACCAGCAGGACAGCGGCTGAGCGATCGAGCCCGACTGGCCGCACTGACCGGCGCAGCACAGTGCGCCCGGCAGCGACCAGCACCACCGCATACAACACCGCCCACCCTGCCTGCACCAGGCCGAGATCGCCAATGCGCTGTGGCTTAAACGTAAACAGCAGCGGCCAGACCAGCTGTTCACTGATACTGCGCGGCAACCAACGCACATCGGCGATCGACACCGGCTGCGCCAGCGGAGATTTGAACACACCGTTGAATTGCGGAAACAACGGGTTGCCAAAATATTTCCAGACCTGCAAATACCAAGGCCAGGCCACCAGCACCAACACCAGCGCCGCAACGCAGGAGAGCACACTCAGGCTCAACACGCGCGAGCGCAGACGCCCGCCATCGCACAGCACTGCAGGTGCCAGTGCCAGCGCGTAGAGCGCATTAGTGAGCTTGAGCGAGACAGCCAAACCGATCAATGCGCCAGCAATGCCCCATAGATGCAAGGCGTGCGCGCCCTGACGCGCCCGCGCTTGCGCCGAGAGCACGATCGCCAACGCCGCCAACACCGGGATCGCGCTGGCGGTATCGCCCATGGTGCCGCCAAGTTCGGACAGAAACACCGCGCTGCACATGCCGGCAACTGCAAACAGCGGCGCCCATTGGGCGCGTCGCGATTGCTCGGCCAATAGGCGCCATGCCACTGCCGCCACCGGCACGAACACCACCGCATGCAGGGCACCCAGCAGCAGCCCTGCCACCGGCCCGGGAAGCTGCAGCATCAACCAGGCATGCAGCACATCGAGCAATGGGCTGAAGTAACTCTGCATCTGCGCCGGAGCCAGATCCACGCCCAGCCGATCGTGTGCCCAGGCATCGCCGATATACAGGTGATAGTTGCGCAGATCCCAGTTGGCGTCCTGGCCCAAGCCCAGCGACAGCAGCGCACCCAACAGCACCACCACAATCGCCGCCGAGACGATCTGGCGTGACGAATGAAAGCCGAAATGGCGATCTAACCAGCACAACACCCGCTGTCGCCGGTTGACCGGAGTCGATGTCGCGATGGGTGCCATCAGCGTGCAGCTCCATGCGCGCGCACGGCGACAAGCGTGCCGACGCCCGGCTCGGCCAGATACGCCAGATGCTTGGCTTCGACGCGTCCGCGTGTGACCGTGTCCAGGATCAGCCCGCACGCCAGCAATAGGAACCCCAGCAGCATCAGCGCCACACACAGGATCGCCGTGGGAAAGCGCGGCACCAGACCGGTCTGGAAATAGGTTTCGAACAACGGAATCGCCAGCACGATCGACAGCGTGGCGCTGAACAGAAAACCGATCGAAAAGAACAACAACGGTCGCTCGGCCTTGAACAACTTGGCAATGGTGGTGAGGATGCGCCAGCCGTCGCGCCAGGTATTCAACTTGCTTTGCGAACCTTCCGGGCGCACGCCGTAGACGGTTTCAACCTCGGCCACCGGCATGCGCAACTGCAGTGCGTGCACGGCCAGTTCGGTTTCGGTTTCGAAGCCCTGCGCATGCGCCGCGAAGGATTTGACATAGCGCCGCGAGAACACGCGATAGCCGGACAACATGTCGTCGAAACTGCGACCGAACAGCAGCCCGGCGCAACGGGTCAGCAGGACGTTGCCGAAGCGATGACCGGGCCGATAGGCGGCCTGCTGCTGGTCGCGGCGCGCGCCGACCACCATGTCCAGGCGCTCGTCGATCAACTTGCGCACCAGCAGCGGTGCGGCAGCCGCGTCGTAAGTGGCATCGCCATCGACCAGCACGTAGATATCGGCCTCCACATCGGCGAACCCACGCCGCACCACGTTGCCTTTTCCCTGCAACGCAACGCGACATACCTGCGCGCCTGCCGCCGCTGCAATCGCTGCGGTGGCGTCGCTGGAATTATTGTCCAGCACATGGATCGCTGCGCCCGGCAGGGCCGCAGCAAACGCGCCAACCACCGACGCGACCGTTGCCGCCTCGTTATGGCAAGGCACCAGCACGGCGATTCGAATCCCGGACACGGGAATGGGATGCATAACAGTCAGGGCGTCGGTCATTGCGTGATCAAGGTGCGGAAACGGTGATGGGCTGTTCCCACCAATCCTCGACGCTGCCATCGTGACCGTGCAGGCGCAGCCCCAGCCAATGCGTGCCCGGCGGCACCGCGTGGGTGTCGAGCGTGGCGGTGAAGCCGACGTTGGGGTGTTGCGGGTCGGTGGAGATCTTCCAGTACGGGCGCACATCGAGCAGCGTGCCGTAGTCGGCCTGCGCGGCCGGGCGGCCGTCGAGCAGCAGTTCTACATCCGACAAACCGACGCCGTCCTTGAATGCCCAGCCGCGCACTTGCACCTGCCCGGACACGCTTACAGCGGGCAGCGGCGTATCGATCCAGGCCATCGCCGGAGCGATGCACGGGCCGGGCTGACGTTGTGCGGGCAGTGCGAACAACAGAAAGCGTTGATAGCCATGGTCGGTCGATACCACGGTGGGCGGCGGCAACGGCCCGACCATGTCGCAGATGGCGTGGTAACGCTTCAGCAGGTCGCGATAGCGCTGATCGCTGGGCGAGAGCACCAGCAGGCGTGGTCCGGCACGCGTGCCGTCACTGAGCAATCCCCACTGCAGCAACTGCGCGCCGCGTCCGTGCTTGTCGTTCAAGTCCGCGCGCAGCACTTCCACGTTGGCATCGTGCAACTGGAAACCGAGCTCGGCGCCGACCTTGAAGTTTTCCGCCAGCACCCGCGTGCCAGGCGGCATCTGCGCAAGTTTGACCTTAACCGCGCCCGCCAGATGGTTCCATCCCGCGAAATTGCGCGGGTAGTATTTTTCGCCGGCCGCATGCGCACGAATCGACGGCACCGACACCGCCAGGTAATAGCCGTATGCGCCCAACGTGCCGAGCAAGGCGATCACCCATGCGGCGCGACGCAGCGCATGCGGCCAGCGCATCAGGATCACCGGCACCGCAACCAGCAAGGCCAGATAGCCCGGCAGCGGCCAATGGAAGCTGATCCGCTCGGCGTCGCTGAAGAAGCCGAGCACGAAGATCGCCACAGTCGAAATGCCGCCCAGCAAGCCGAAGTATCGCCATTGCGCACGCGAGCCGCCGCCGGCACGCGTGCCAGCCAGCCCGACCTTGACCATCGCCCAGGCCAGCAGCGGGGTCACCAGCACCGCCTGTATCAGCAAGAACCACAGTCCGGTGATCTGGAAGCGCCATGGATGCCGGTCGACCAACTGGAAGCGCAGCCCGGCCTCGTCATGGTCGGTATTCCAGAACAACAGCGGCAGCCAGCTCATCGCGCCCACCGTCAGCGCCATCCAGATGCGTGGGTCGCGCATGACCGCGCGCCCCTGCGGAATGCACAGCAACGCGATGCAGCCCACCCCGATCACGCCGACAAAGCGGTAGTGGCTGAGTGCACCGATCACCAGGCCAATGGCGAGCTCGAGCGCACTGGTGGCATCGACCTCGCGCAGCAGCCGCGCGCCGGCATCCATGCACAGCACCGCCGCCAGCGCCATCGGCACATCCGGCACCGCCAGGATGCCGAGCGTGGCCGAGAGCGGCATCAGCAAGGCCAGGCTGCCGGCCTGCCAGCCCAGCGTGGAGCCGAACCAGCGTGTGGCGATATGCGCGATCAGCCACGGCAGCAGCGCGGCGATGGCCAGAAACGGCAGACGCAAGGCCAGCAGATGATGTCCGCCGACTTCCACACCCAGCCGCGCCAGCCAGGCCGTCATGCCGGGCAGATCCGAATACGCGGCGGCCAGATGCTGGCCTTCCTGCCAATAGAACGCCTCGTCCACGAACAGTGGCAGCCGCGCGGCAATCAACAGCTTGACGGCTGTCGCCAGTGTCCACAGGATCACGAAAGTGCGATGTGCGCGTTGGTCCCCTTGCATTGCCCTCTGCACTCTTCTTTTCACCTACGGAATTGTGATGTCGACACCGCTGCGCTCCACGGAAATGCTAACCGATGCGCTGCGCCAATCGCTGCGGCGCGCACAAGACCAGGTCAATTCGCTATTGCTGGGCAAGGCGCAGGAAGTGCGTTTGGCATTCGTGGCGCTGCTGTCCGGCGGGCATTTGCTGATCGAGGACCTTCCCGGCCTGGGCAAGACCACCCTCGCCCACGCGATGGCCTCCAGCCTGGGGCTGGGCTTTCAGCGCGTGCAGTTCACCTCCGACCTGCTGCCGGCAGACGTGCTGGGCGTATCGGTGTACGACGCCGCCTCGCGCCAGTTTCAGTTCCATCCCGGCCCGGTGTTCACCAACGTGCTGCTGGCCGACGAAATCAACCGCGCGCCGCCACGCACGCAAAGCTCGCTGCTCGAAGCCATGGCCGAACAGCAGGTCACGCTCGACGGCGTCACCCATGCGTTGCCGGAACCCTTTTTCGTGATCGCCACGCAGAACCCGGTCGATCTGTCCGGCACCTTCCCGCTGCCGGATTCGCAACTGGACCGCTTCCTGCTGCGGCTCAGCCTGGGCTACCCCAGCGCCGATGCCGAACGCGCACTGCTCTCCGGCGTGGACCGGCGCGAATTGATCGCCCAGACGGTGCCGCAACTCAGCGATAGCGACGTGGTCGCGCTGCGCGCGGTGGTCAGCCAGATCCATACCAGCGATGCGCTGATCGGCTATGTGCAGGCGTTGCTGCTGCGCAGCCGCCAGCACGCCGGGGTACGCGTCGGTCTGTCGCCGCGTGCCGGTATCGCGTTGCTGCGCGCGGCCAAGGCCTACGCGTTGCTGCTCGGGCGCGAGCACGTGCTGCCGGAAGACGTGCAGGCGTTGTTCGTGGCCGTGGCCGGGCATCGGCTGGTGCCAGAGGCCGAATCGTCGTCCGGGCCGGCACTGGCCAAGGCGCTGCTGCACAGCGTGCCGGTGGACTGACCAACGTGCGTGCGCACTTGCGCGGCATCGGCCGCCGCCTCAGCCTGCTGGCGCGTCCGCGGGGCGCGGAGGCCTTGCCGATCGTGCTGGATCGGCGGCGCATCTACGTGCTGCCCACACGTTTCGGGCTGTTCGTCACCGCCTTGCTGCTGGCGATGCTGCTGGGTGCGTTGAACTACAACAACAACCCCGCCCTGCTGCTGGCCTTGCTGCTGGCGACCGCCGGGATTGCCAGCAGCATCATGGCGCACCTGCAATTGTCGGCGCTGCGCATCGAGGCGGTGTCGGCCGAGCCGGTGATCGCAGGCGAGCCATTACGCATGCGCGTATCACTGGCGCGTCGCGACACCCGCGTACGTCGCGGATTGCGTCTGGACCATCTGGAAAGCAGCGGTTTCTGCTCGTTGATCGAGCAGGACATGGCCGATGTCGACCTGCTGGTGCCCACCGAGCGACGCGGCTGGCAGGACATCGAACGCATCCGCCTGTCCAGCACCCAGCCGCTGGGGCTGGTGCGCGCCTGGTCGTGGGTCTGGCCGGAAACGCCGCTGCTGGCCTATCCCAAGCCGGAAGAACAGGGGCCGGCATTGCCCGAGGGCGCCGGTTCGCCCAACCAGACCCGTCTGCACCCGCAAGGCGAGGAGCTGCACCAGTTGCGCCCATATCGCGCCGGCGATGCGCCACGCACGATTTCCTGGAAGCACTCCGCGCGCCGCGACAGCCTGCTGGTGCGCGAATACGAGCAGCCCCTGGGCATCGAAGTCACGCTGGACTGGCGCACGCTCAACGCGCTGCCCTACGAGCGCCGCATCGCGCGCCTGGCGCGCTGGGTCAACCTGGCCGAGCGCGATGGGCGACGCTACCGGTTGCTGCTGCCGGGCCAGCCGCCACTGGGTCCTGCACAAGGGCCCTCGCATCATCATCTGTGTCTGCGCACCCTGGCCCTGCTTCCTCATGACTGAGCCGTCCCTCCCGATCACCCAGGCCAGCCGCGGTTGGGTGCTGGCCACCAGTTGGCTGGCGCTGGCGCCGTTGCTGTTGCAGCTGCCGGGGTTGCTCGCCGGCACCATCGCCATCGCTGCCGTGCTGGTCGGCGTGCTGAGTTGGCGCGGCACCTTGATGGCCCCGGTGCGGCTATTGCTGGTGGTCGCGATGCTGGCGGCGGTGTATTGGCAGATCGGCATGCGCTTCGGGCGCGACACCGGCTGCGCGGTGCTGGCCGCGATGCTGGCGATCAAGGCTTCCGAACTGCGCACCTTGCGCGACGCGCGCAGCCTGCTGGGCTTTGCATTGTTCGCCCCATTCGCAGCGTTTCTGCTCGACCAGGGGCCGGCGACGATGGGCCTGGCGCTGCTGGCGGTGGTCAGCGCGCTACTCAGCATGCAGCGGCTGGCCGACGAGGAGCACCGCACCGGCACGCCGGCCCTGCGCCTGCAACTGCGCAGCATCGGCAAACTGGTCGCCATCGGCGTGCCGTTGGCGCTGGCCACGTTCTGGTTGCTGCCGCGGCTGAGTTCGCCGCTGTGGGGCGTGCCCGAGCGCGCGCTGTCGCGTCCCGGCCTGTCGGACAACATGTCGCCGGGCGAATGGATCGACCTGATGGCCGACGACAGCCCGGCCTTGCGCGTGCAGTTCACCGGCAAGGCACCGCCGCCAGAGCAACGCTATTGGCGTGGGCCGGTGATGTGGGACTTCGACGGCCGCACCTGGCAGCGTGCGCGCTGGACCGGTCGCGGCCAACCTGCGGCGGTCACTGCCGGGCCGCAGACCTACCGCTACCGCCTGGACTATGAACCCACCGACCGTCGCCAACTGGTGTCGCTGGACCTGCCCACGCAAGCAGTGGCCAACGCCGAGCTGTCGCCCGACTACGAACTGTTTGCGCAGCGCCCACTAAGCGCGTTGACGCGTTGGGAGCTGCAGTCGGCACCACCGGCACGCTTCGACACCGACCTTCCAGACCAACTGCGCAAGCGTGCGCTCGCCCTGCCGCCCGGTTTCAATCCACGCACGCTCACCCTTGCAAGGCAATGGCGCGCGGAAGCCGGCAGCAACGACGATGCCGTGGTGCGGCGCGCGCTGCAGTGGATCACCCGCGAATTCGCCTACACGCTGGATACGCCGCTGCTCGGCCGCAATAGCGTCGACGAGTTCCTGTTTCAACAGAAAGCCGGTTTCTGCGAGCACTTCAGCTCTTCGTTCGTGGTGCTGATGCGCGCGGCCGGCATTCCGGCGCGGGTGGTCACCGGTTATGCCGGCGGCACCTACAACGGCTTCGGCAATTACTGGGTGGTGCGGCGCATGGATGCGCATGCCTGGACCGAAGTCTGGCTGACGGGGCGCGGCTGGGTGCGCGTGGACCCCACCGCCGCAGTGGCGCCGGAACGCATCTACGACACGCTCGAAGATCGCGTACAAACCGGTGCAGATAACAACTTCGCCCAGCTCGGTGCCTGGGAAAGCCTTGCCCAGGTCAGCGACCTGCTGCGCCGCGGCTGGAACGACCTGGTGCTGTCCTTCGATGCCGACCGCCAGCAACGCCTGTTGCAGCCGTTCGGCATCGATCGCCTCGACACCATGCAGCTGGCCGCCATCTTCGGCATCTTCGCCGTCAGCGCACTGGTCTGGATGGGCTGGTTGCTGGCGCGCGGCGAGCGTGAGCGCGACCCGCTGCTGCGTGCCTGGCATCGCCTGGGCCGCCGCTACGACAAGCTCGGCCTGGCCCGCGAACCACACGAACCTGCCATTGCCTGGGCGCAACGTGTCGCCCGTTCACACCCGAATCCGGCATTGTTGGCACTCAGCCAACGTTTCGCTGCCGCGCGCTACGCTGGCGCTGATTCGGACAGCGCCTCACTCCTCAAAGATCTGCAGCAGCATCGCCCGCGAACCGGAGCTTCCTCATGAGTACCCGCTTTCTTCTTCCCATTGTCGCCGCGCTCGGGCTCGCCGCCTGCGCCACCGCGCCCAAGCCGCTGCAGGGTCAGTTCCCTACGGTCAGTCCGAGCGATTCCACCGCCAGCGCCCAGGTTGGCACGTCGGTGCGCTGGGGCGGCAAGATCATCCAGACCAAGCCCGGGCAGGGCCAGACCTGCTTCGAGCTGATCTCGCGTCCGCTCAACGCCAGTGGCCGTCCGGACCGCAACGCCGTGGACGCCAGCGATGGCCGCTTCCTGGCCTGCCGCTCGGGCTTCTACGATCCGGCCGTGTTCGAGCCCGGCCGCGAAGTGACCTTCATCGGCAAGATCGAAGGCTATGAAACCACCAAGATCGGCGAGTACGACTACAAGCTGCCCAAGGTGAATGCCGACGTGGTCTACCTGTGGCCGGTCGTGCGCGAGGTGGATGTGGTGCCGGCCTACCCGTACGGCCCGTGGGGCGACCCGTGGGGTCCGCGCTGGGGCGGCGGCTGGGGCTGGGGCCGCGGCTGGTGGTAATCGACCGCTAAAATAGTTGTCACACAAGAACGCCGCTCGCAGGGAGCGGCGTTCTTGTTTATGCGATTTGGCGACTCGCATCAGACGCGTTACGCGCTCAGGCGACGCTTGACCGAGAAATGCGTCAGGGCGTACCGAAACGCCCCAACGGCGCGCCAGCCAGCAGATGCAGATGGATATGGAACACCGTCTGACCTGCATGCTCGCGGCAGTTCATCACGATGCGATAGCCGTCCTGTGCCAGCCCCTGCTCGCGTGCATACGACGCTGCAGCAAGTGCGAGCTTGCCCACCAACAGCGCCTGCTCCGGCGGCACATCGTCCAGCGTGGGAATCGCATGCTGCTTGGGAATGAAGAGCACATGCACCGGCGCCTGCGGTGCGATGTCCTGAAAGCCCAGCACCTCGTCGTCTTCGTAGACGATGTTGGCCGGGATTTCGCGACGAATGATCTTGCCGAAGATGGTGTCGGTCATGGGTGGGGATTGGGAATTGGGAATTGGGAATTGGGAAGAGCTTACCGCGCATGCCTCCGCTTTTCGCTCCTACGAACCCCCAATCCCGACTCCCCAATCCCCGCGCTCAAAGCACCTCGCTGCGCGTGCCGAACGCATGCGACAAGGTGCCGCGATCGACGTATTCCAGTTCGCCGCCCAACGGCATGCCTTGCGCGAGCCGGCTCGGGCGCACCGCATGCTGCCGCGCCAGTTGCGCCAGGTAATGCGCGGTCGCCTCGCCTTCGACCGTGGCATTGGTGGCGATGATCATTTCGGTGACTTCACCGGCGGCCAGACGCTCGCCCAGCCGGTCAAGCCCCAGCTCGCGCGGGCCGATGCCATCCAGCGGCGACAAGCGCCCCTGCAGAATGAAGTACAGCCCGCGATACCCGGTGGCGTGCTCGATCGCCAGACGATCGGCCGGCGATTCGACCACGCACAGCTGTTGCCGGTCGCGACTGGCGCTGGCACAGATCGCGCAGATCTCCGACTCGGTGAAGTCGCGGCACTGCGCGCAATGCCCGACCTTCTCCACCGCATTGGCCAACGTCGTGGCCAGGCGACGCCCACCCTCGCGCTCGCGTTCGAGCACGTGGTAGGCCATGCGTTGCGCCGATTTCTGGCCCACGCCCGGCAACACCCGGAAGGCCTCGATCAGTTGTTCGAGAAGAGAGGACATTGGGTTGGGAATCGGGAATCGGGAATCGGGAGTGGGGAATGGCAAAAGCGAAAGATAATCTCGCTCTTACGATTCCCGATTCCCCACTCCCGATTCCCCGCCTCTCAGAACGGCAACTTCATGCCCGGCGGCAACTGCATGCCGGCGGTGGCCGAGCCCATCCGGTCCTTGGATTCGGCGTCGATCTTGTTGGAGGCATCGTTGAAGGCGGCGGCGATCAGATCCTCGGCCATCTCCTGGTCGGAGAGGATGCTCGGATCGATCCGCACCTTGCGGCACTCCTTGGCGCCGGTCAGCGTCACGCTGACCATGCCGCCGCCGGCAGTGCCGGTGACTTCCAGCTTGGCCAGTTCTTCCTGGGCGCGCTGCAGGTTTTCCTGCATCTTCTGCGCCTGCTGCATCAATTGGGCAATGTTCCCACGCATGTGTCGTTACTCGTCGTAAGGGCGGATGGAATCGGGGACGACCCGCGCGCCTTGCTGCTGGATCAGCTGCTGCACATTCGGATCGTTCATGAAGGCGGTTTCGGCCGCGCTCTGGCGCTCGCCTTTCTGGCGATTGGCGCGCTCGTGCAGGGTCTCGACATCGGCGCTGCCGGTTTCGATGACGATGCGCGGCGTGTTTCCCAACTCGGGCGCGAGCGCTTGCGCAAGGTTGGCGATAGAGCGTTCGGAGTTCAGATATTCAAAGCCCGGCGCCAGCGCCAGACGCAGCACGCCATCGCGATGACTGACGAAGGCAGCATTGGCCGCAAGCTGGCGCGAGGGGCCGTTCAAGCCGCTGCGGGTGACCAGCTCCAGCCATTGCTCAGCATCGGCGATGTGGCCGCCGTCGAGCAGGGGCGATGGATCGGTTGTCTGTGGCGGTGCTGGTGCTGGTGCCGATATGGAGGGTGCGGCAACCGATGGCATCGACATCACCGCCGCTGCAGGCGCAGGTACCTCAGCCGCTGCGGCAACTGCCACCGCCGCTTCGGGCGCGACCGCAGCCGGCAACGCCGCATCGACTGCTGCGGGTGGCGCCATTGCCGCTTCCGGCGCCAGCGCGGGCGTCGCCGCAGCGACGGGGGCAGTGTTGGCGCGCACCGGCGCATCGTCCATCGCCCAGGGCGGCGTGTCGTCGCTGCGCGTTGGAGCTGTCGATGGGCGGCTATCGGTCGATGCTTGCGCAGCGGGCAGCACCACGACAGGCACGGGCGCAGCAGCGACCGGCGCCGGTGCGGCGACCGCAGCCACGGCAGCAGGCGCGGCCTCCAGGTCGGCCGGTTTCGCCACCGCCGCGGGTGCGGGAGCAGGCGCGGCTGCCACCGGTGCGGCGGCCTGCACGCCAGTTGCCGCAGAACGCACATGGCCGCCGGCACTGGCACCACGTCCATCGTCGCTGCCACCAGCCGGCACCGCCGCCGCAGGGCGGAAAGCGAGCATGCGCAGCACCGCCATCTCGAAACCGGCGCGCGGGCTCGGCGCCAGATACAGATCGCGACGCCCGTTGAGCGCCATCTGGTACCACAGCTGCACCACTTCCGGCCGCAGCTGCGCGGCATACGCGGTCGGGTCGATGCCATCGCCGACAAATGCTACCGACGGCACCAGCTGCTGCACCTGGATGCGGTGCAAGGCCTCGGCCAAGGCCTCCAGCACGCCGCTCCAGTCGGGCGAAAACTCTGCCAACGCCGCGACCACCTGCAACAGACGCGCACCATCACCATCGGCCAGCGACTGCAACATCGCCCCGACCTGGGTGCGGTCGACCGTGCCGAGCATGGTGCGCACCACGTCCTCGCGCAACGCGCCGCCGGCATAGGCGATGGCCTGATCGAGCAGCGACAACCCATCGCGCAACGAGCCATCGGCGGCCTTGGACAGCTGCACGATCGCCGACGGATCCGATTCGATCTGCTCGGCGGCCAGGATCCGGGTCATCTGGCCCTGGATCTGATCTTCGTCCAGCCGCTTGAGATTGAACTGCAGGCAGCGCGACAGCACCGTCACCGGCAACTTCTGCGGGTCGGTGGTGGCCAGCAGGAACTTCACGTGCTCGGGCGGCTCTTCCAGCGTCTTCAGCAGCGCGTTGAACGCCGCTTTGGAGAGCATGTGCACTTCGTCGATCAGATAGACCTTGAACTTGCCACGCGAGGGCATGTACTGCGCGTTCTCGATCACCTCGCGCACATCGTCCACACCGGTGTTGGAGGCGGCGTCGATTTCCAGCAGGTCGATATAGCGGCCGGCATCGATATCCAGACAGGCCGGGCACGTGCCACACGGATCGGCGCTGGTGCCTTGCTCGCAATTGAGCGACTTGGCGAAGATGCGCGCGATGGTGGTCTTGCCCACGCCGCGGGTGCCGGTGAACAGAAACGCGTGGTGCACGCGCCCGCTGTCGAGCGCGTTACTGAGCGCGCGGACCACATGTTCCTGGCCAACGAGTTCGGCAAAACGCTTCGGGCGCCACTTGCGGGCGAGAACAAGATAAGACATCGGGCAACCAGCTTCTTCTGAACCGATATTGTGCCATGGCGCGCCAGATTGATCGTTCAGCAGTGGCCCCCGCCGTCCCCGCTGACCGAGGTCGTCCGGCAAGCGCGTTTGCTTAACCTGAGGGCCTACATCGGCGGCATGCTCCCGACCGCAGAGATCGTTCGCCTTGTTAACCGCGCCCGCGGCGGCTAGAATCCCGCTCCTGCCGCCGACCCAGTCGGACGGCAGGTACGGAGAGGTGTCCGAGTGGTTGAAGGAGCACGCCTGGAAAGTGTGTAAGCGTCTAAACCGCGCTTCGGGGGTTCGAATCCCCCTCTCTCCGCCAGATTAATGATCCTGCAACGCGATTGCATGGATCCAGGGTCACGCCAGTGGCCCACGTCTTATGGTGGCCCCGTCGGTCCCTCGCGACGCTAGATCGAAAATCCCGCCAGGGCCGGAAGGCAGCAACGGTATCGATTGACGCGGGCGCCGAGGTCAACCGGCGGGGACACCACCCTAATCAGAGAACAGGCTGCCCATGTGGCGGTGGTTGTGTGCGCATTCGCAAAGCGGCAGCAACGCTGTCATTGCGTCTGCGCTTCCGGATGCAGCCAGCCCGCATCGCCTTCAAGGTAATGCTCGTGCTTCCAGATCGGCACGCGTGCCTTGACTTCGTCGATGATGAAGCGGCAGGCATCGAATGCGGCCCCGCGATGCGCTGCGCTGACGCCCACCCACACCGCCATGTCGCCGATGCGCAACTCGCCCACGCGGTGCACGCAGTGCGCGTTGACGATGGCAAACCGGCTCATCGCTTCGTCGAGCACGCGTTGGCCTTCGGCCTGCGCGAGTGCGGCATAGGCTTCGTAGCGCAGCCCGGCCACGCCGCGGCCTTCGTTGTGGTTGCGCACCCAACCCTCGAAACTGGCAAACGCGCCGGCATGCGGATGCTCCAGCGCAGCACGCAAGCTGTCGATCGGTAACGGCACGTCAGAAAGCGCAAAGATGGCGGTTGTCTGCTCGCTCACACTCAACCTCCCGACACCGGTGGAATAAACACGATTTCACTGCCGTCGCGCAGCTCGTCTTCCCAGCGCGCGAACGCGCCATCCACCGCGACGCGCAGCTGCGTCGGCGTCCAGCGCAGGCCATGGCGCGTATCGAGTTCGGCATAGAACGCGCGCAAATCCTGCGCATCCGAGTGCACCTGCTCGCTTGCGATGCCCGCCGCTTCACGCAAGCTGGCGAAGTACAGCACCGTCACTGTCGCGCTCATCGCGTTGCTCCGATATCGCGTTTGCCGCCGCGTTTGGACACCAGCCTCGTTGGGCCGATGCTCATTGCATGCGACAGCGCCTTGCACATGTCGTAGACCGTCAATGCCGCCACGCTGGCACCGGTAAGCGCTTCCATCTCCACACCGGTGCGGTGTACGCAGCGCACCGTGCAGCTGATGTGCAGCACCTGTTCGCCCGCCCAGTCGATCTCGAAGCGGCACGCATCGATCGGCAGCGGGTGGCAGAACGGAATCAATTCGTGCGTGCGCTTGACCGCCATGGTGCCGGCGATCACTGCGGTCTCCACGATGCCGCCCTTGGCGCTGCGCAAGCCGTTGGCGCGCAACTGCGCGGCCACAGCGGCAGGAAAACGCACTCGGCTTTGGGCGGTGGCGCTGCGCGCAGTGACCGCCTTGTCCGAGACATCCACCATGGTGGGCAACCCGGCCTCGTCCAAGTGGGTCAGGCGTGCGGAACGAGGTTTTGCAGGCATGGGAAACGACACGATGACAGACGCTCAGGATGCGTCATTCTCGGTGAAAGCAGCGCCTTGATGAAACGGCATCGCTCACCCGCCGATCAAAAACATCTCGACCGGCTTGCCACGGCGCGGCGCCGATGACGCACGCACCTCGCTGTAGCGGTCGCTGCGCAGACTCCAGCGCTCGCGCAGATGCTCGGACAATTCGTGCTCACCCTCGCTCAGCGCCGGCTTGAGGTCGTGACCCCGGCTAGCGAACAGGCAGGTGTACAACTGCCCATCGGCCGACACGCGGGCACGCTGGCAATCCCCGCAGAACGGCACACTGACCGAGCTGACGAAACCCACTTCGCCCGCGCCGTCGGCAAATGCATGCCGTTGCGCCACTTCGCCGGTGTAATTGGCATCCAGCGGCGCCAGTGGCCAGCGCGCGTGGATGCGTTCGTGCAGCTGCGCTGAGGTCACCACCGCATCCGCCGTCCAGCCATTGCAGCTGCCCACATCCATGAATTCGATAAAGCGCAGCACGTGGCCGGTGCCACGGAAGTGCTCCACAAGCGGCAACACCTGATCTTCGTTGACGCCGCGCTGCACCACGCAATTGATCTTCAACCGCTGGAAGCCGGCCTGCTCGGCAGCGGCAATACCGGCCAGCACCTGCGCGATCTCGCCGCGGTTGCCGCTCATGCGCCTGAACAGCTCCGGATCCAAGGCATCCATGCTCACGGTGATGCGGCGCAGCCCGGCCTGACGCAGCGCAACCGCCTGACGCGCCAGCAAGGTGCCGTTGGTGGTCAGCGCCAGATCCTCGATGCCGTCGATGGCGGTCAGTCGCGCAACCAAGCTCGGCAGGTCGCGTCGCAGCAGCGGCTCGCCGCCGGTCAGACGCACCTTGGTGACGCCTACCGAGACGAATGCACGCACCAGCGTTTCCAGTTGATCGAAACTCAGGCGTTGCTGCGCGTCGAATCCGTAGTCGTCGGGCACGCGATCGGCCGGCATGCAATAACCGCAACGGAAGTTGCAGGCCTCGATAACCGACAGCCGCAAATCGCGCAGCGGCCGGCCATAGCGGTCCTGCATCGGCGCTGCGATCTGATTCGGAAGCAACAAGGCGCTCATCAGGGCACCATGGCGGCGGTGGGCTCCGCCAGCTCCAGGTAGTGTCCAGGCACCGCAACACGATGGCCGCGTGCGCGGAGCACGTCGCCGTCGGCGTCGCTGGCGTAGTGGTACAGCAGCATGCGGCTCAACAGGTCCTGCGGGTATTCCCGCTCCAGATCATCCACGCCAGTATGCGACGGGTTGCCGTGAACGCCGCAGTCATGCGCGATGAGCTCGCCGTCATCGGCATAGCGGGCCAGCATTTCCGGGATCGGCCGGGTATCGCCGCTCCAGACCAACGCGCCCTTCAGGCGCAGCCCGTACGCGGTCTCCGGCCAATGGTGGCGCACCGGGAACACCTCCAGCCGCACGCCGTCATGCCAGAACGCATCGCCGACCGGCACCAGCTGAAACGCATCCCAGAAGTTCGCACCGCCCTCGGCCAGCACATTTGGGTAGTCGGCGATCCGCCGCTGCAGCAGCGGAACCACCGGCGCCGGCACGTACAGGCGGGTGCGCCCGCGCCGCTCGGAGAAATAGCTGTCCACGAACATCCGCTCCAGCCCGCCGACATGGTCCAGATGCACATGGGTGATGAAGAACGCCTGCGGCAACCGGCCGTAATGGGCCTGGTAGGCAGTCAGCCCCTCGCTGCCGCAGTCGATGGTCAGCCATGGCGCGCCGGCACGCTCGAGTGTGGCCATCGGCGAGCCAAGCGCCACCGCCGACGCATTGCCGACCCCCTGCACACGCAACGCCCAGTTCATCAGTAGCCCCGGCCCCAGGCCAGTTCGTAAGCGCGATGCAGGCGCTCGTAATCCTTGTCGACCTCTTCGCGGCTGCGCGTGCCGCGCAATTTCAATAGCGAGCGATGCAGCCGCGCCAGATTGCGCTCGCGCCAGCGCGTGGCCGGAATGCGCAACACGCCACGGTCGAAATCGATCAACCAGCCGTGCCCACCGGCATCGAACAGAATGTTGTGCGCGTTGAGATCGGCGTGATCCAGGCCGGCGCGATGAAAGCGCGCTATCAACCGCCCGGTCTCTTCCCACGGCGCGCCACGCCCGGCGACCTGCGCGTGATCGGCCAGCGAGCGCACGTTTTCCAGGCGCTCCATCAACAGTGCAGCGCGATAGCCCAATCCTTCGCGCAGGTAGCAGGCCGCCAACGGGCGCGGCACCGGCAACTTGCGGCTGAGCAACTCGCGCATCAGCCGGAACTCGGCGAAGCTGCGCGTGCGCCCCGCCCCTTTCCACAGGTAGCGATCGCGACTCACCCGGGCAGCAATGCCGCCACGCAGATACTGCCGCAACACGCTACGGCCGAACGGCGCATCCACAAACCACGCCCCGCCACGCCCGCCCTCATCCACCGGCCGCGCCCTGTCACCCCAATGCTGCGGCGAAAACAGCGTGGCATCGGCTTGCCGCAGCCGTTCGCGGTCGAACAGAATGGCGCCATAACCGCGGCCTTCGCGGTACGGCGTCAGCGCTTCAGTGGCGTCGAAAGAAACCATCTATCGAGTCTAACAACACCATGGCTTCTACGCCCGCTTCGTTATGCCTGCTGCGCCTGTCCGCCCTGGGCGACGTCACCCACGTGGTGCCGCTGGTGCGCACCTTGCAGGCGGGATTTCCGGCAAGCCAACTGCATTGGATCATCGACAAGGCCGGGCTGAAATTGCTCGACGGCCTGCCCGGCGTGCAGTTTCATGCCTACGACAAGCGCACTGGCGTGGCCGGCATGCGTGCGCTGCGTCAGTCGCTGGCGCCCCTGGGTCGCTTCGATGCCTTGCTGCAGATGCAGGTAGCCTTTCGCGCGAATGTGCTGTCGGCATTCGTGCCGGCGCGGCGGCGGATCGGCTACGACCGCAGCCGCTCCAAAGACCTGCACGGCCTGTTCGTCAACGAGCGCATCGCCGACCGCCCCGGCATCCACGTGCTCGACGCCATCGGCAGCTTTGCCGAACCGCTGGGCCTGAGCCAGAGCAAGGTGCGCTGGGATCTGCCAGTGCCGGACGATGCGCACAGCTGGGCACGCGCGCAGTGGGATAACGACGGCCGCCCGGTGCTGATGATTTCGCCCTGCTCCAGCCATGCGCGCCGCAACTGGTACGCCGACCGCCACGCGGCGCTGGCCGATCACGCCGCTGCGCAAGGCTGGCGAATCGTGCTGTGCGGTGGCCGCAGCGAGCTTGAACGCAGCACCGCCGATGCCATCGTCGCGGCCGCGCACACGCCGGTGCTGGACCTGGTCGGCAAGGACACACTCAAGCAGCTCCCCGCCCTGCTCGCCCGCGCCGATCTGGTGGTCACCCCCGATTCGGGCCCGATGCACATCGCCAACGCGATGGGCACCAAGGTGCTCGGCCTGCATGCAGCGAGCAATCCGCTGCGCAGCGGCCCGTATTCGGACGTGCGCTATTGCGTGGACCGTTACGATGCGGCCGCCCGCAAATACCTGGGCAAGCCGGCCGACCAGCTGAAATGGGGCACCAAAATCGAGTTCGACGAGGTGATGTCGCTGATCACCGTGGACGATGCGATCGCTGCTTTCGAGCGTTATCGCACCGATCATCCGCGCTGAGAGGCGGCGACGGACGGTCGCTCAAACAGGCGTTCAATCGCTTGAGCAAGCGGCGCGCACTGCGCCACTGCTCGGCTGCCTAGGAGCAGCGCAAAACATTAGCGCTCAGACACCCTTGGCGCGATAGTCCTGATACGACTTCTCTTCAACATACGACGACCCTAGCGCCAGGTTGATCTCTTTCTTGATGCGCGCGCGCTCGTCGTTTTCGATATAGACGCTGCGCGCCAGCTGCACGAATTCATCGTCGAAGGTCTGCGCCTGCTCCTTGAGACGGATGTCGTCTTCGATCACCCACAGCCGCTCGTTGACGGCCTTGAGCCCGGCACGCAAACGCACGATGTCGTGACCGGCGGCCGGATGCGCCATCCAGCTGATTTCCAGCGCAGACAGCTCGTTGCGCACATTGGCCAGCTTGGCAGGGTCGCTGATGCGCTCGGACTTGATCTGCAGGATCGCGATCTTGTCGAGCAGCTCACCAAAGGACACCGGCACCAGAATCTCGGACATGTCATGCCTCCAACGGATAGCAAAGGTGGAAGTGTAGGCATCGCACCGGCTAGCTGCGACCCATAAACAAAAGCCCCCTTGCGGGGGCTGATGCGAATCTGGCGGAGAGGGGGGGATTCGAACCCCCGAGGCGCTATAAACGCCTGCCTGATTTCGAGTCAGGTACATTCAACCGCTCTGCCACCTCTCCAGATGGTCCCCGGTGTCCCGGGGCCGTGAATCATACGGGCACAGGCGCCAAGCCACAAGCGGGCTGGGCAAGCTCGACACACGGCGCCATCCGGGCCCGGAGTGAACCCGCACTGCAATGCCGGCAAGCAGTCTGTTGCCGCTGGCCGGTCGGGCCGCGATGATGGTGGCGCACCTTCCCTCTGGCGACCCGGCCCCATGCTCGAATTCGGACATCTCACCCACGTCGGCCTGCGTCGCGACCTCAACGAGGACACGTACTACGGCGACAGCGAGCTGGGGTTGTGGCTGGTCGCCGATGGCATGGGCGGGCATGCCTGCGGCGAAGTGGCCAGCGCGTTGGCGCGCGAAACCATCGTGCGCGAAGTGCGCGCAGGCACCCCGCTGGCGCAAGCGGTGCGTATCGCCGACGAAGAAATCATCAAGACCTCGCGCCGCTGCAACGACACCTTGCCGATGGGCACCACCGTGGTCGCCGCCCGTGTGCTGGGCCAGCGCTTCGAAGTGGCCTGGGTCGGCGACAGCCGTGCCTATCTGTGGCGCGACGGCCGGCTGGCACAGCTGAGCCAGGACCATAGTTACGTGCAGGAACTCATCGCGCAGGGCACGCTCACCAGCGAGCAGGCACGCGCGCATCCGCATCGCAACGTGGTGACCCAGGCGTTGGGCGTGACCGACCCGGCCCACCTCAATGTCGCCACCATGCAGGGCGAACTCAAATCCGGCATGCAGCTGCTGCTATGCAGCGACGGCCTGACCGAAGAAATCGACGACGCCACCATCGCCGCAACGTTGTCGCAAGCCGATTGCAGCGCCCAGGAATGCGTCGAATGCCTGGTCGCCGCCGCACTGGATGGCGGCGGCTCGGACAACATCACCGCGATTCTGGTGCGTAGCTACTAGCCGGCAGCGGCAGTTTCTTCGACCGGCGCATCCCACAGCGCACGCCCGGCCTTCTTGCGCAACTGCACCAGACGCGCCTCGTGCGCCTGCGACTCCGAGGCAGTCACCGCCACGCGCGGGCGCGGCAACAGCAGCGCCGGATCGAAGCTGATCATGCCGTCAGCGTCCTGGGTGCTCTGACCGGCATCGGCGCTGGCAAACCCGATTTCCTCCTGGCCAGACGTCAGCGCGATATACACATCGGCCAGGATTTGCGCATCGAGCAAGGCGCCGTGCAACTGCCGATGCGAATTATCCACGCCCAGACGTTTGCACAAGGCGTCCAGGGAATTGCGCTGCCCCGGATAACGCTCGCGCGCCATCATCAAGGTATCCACCACGGTGGCGCGCTCGACGATGCGGCCGTAGTTGTCGCCCAGCAGCGACAGTTCGTTGTCCAGAAATCCCAGATCGAACGCAGCGTTGTGGATGATCAGTTCCGCGCCGTCGATGTAGGCCAGGAACTCCTCCACCACATCGGCGAACAAGGGCTTGTCGGCCAGGAATTCCAGGGTCAACCCGGTCACTTCCTGCGCGCCGGGTTCGAAGTCGCAATCGGGCTTCAGATAGCGATGGAAGTTGTTGCCGCTGGGGCGCCGCTCCAGCAGCTCCACTGCACCGATTTCGACGACGCGATTGCCCTTGCGCCATTCCAGGCCGGTGGTTTCGGTATCGAGAATGATCTGACGCATGAATCCTCTTGCTTGTTGCTTACGATGTTGCGATGCCAGCGCGCTGAGCGATGGCTTGATCTCGGGCAAGCACGTCGACGCGCTCGTTATCCGGATCCCCATTGTGGCCTTTCACCCAACGCCAATCGATGCTGTGACGCTGCGTGGCCGCGTGCAGCCGCTCCCACAGTTCACGATTCTTGACCGGGTCGCCGCCGGCAGTTTTCCAGCCGCGGCGCACCCAGCCGGACATCCACTCGGTAATGCCCTGGCGCACGTATTGCGAGTCGGTGTGCAGCACGATCTGGCACGGTTCGGTGAGCGTTTCCAGCGCCATGATCGCCGCCATCAACTCCATGCGGTTATTGGTGGAGGTGGCTTCGCCGCCGGACAATTCCTTCTCGCGGCCGTTGTAACGCAACAAGGCCGCCCAACCGCCCGGCCCGGGATTGCCGAGGCAGGAGCCGTCGGTATGCACTTCAATGGATTTCATCAGCTTCTGGTGTTTGGAAAGTGGTCGGTAGTCAGATCGTGGCCACGGGCTGCGGCCAGCGCGAGGGCATCGCGATCGGGGTCGGGCCGATCGAAGCGGCGGCACGCTTTTCCACTTCGAGTAAATACACCGCGCGCCAGGGTGCGCGGCCAGGGCCGGAGGGGCCACCTCCGGTGCGCCAGATCGGCCCCAGGTAACGTTCCTGGTCCACGCATTGCAGCCCCGCACGTTGCGCCAGCAACCGCCAGCGATCCGGCCGCAGGGCGACCGGACCACGTCGCGCCCAGCGAAACCGGTAGGGGCTCATCGGATTGAGCGTGAACAGCCACAGCCGGCCGCCGGGCATCAGTAGCCGCTCGCATTCGGCCAAAAACTCCGCCGCGCCGCCGACTACCGCATGCTGCACCACGATCGCCTGCAGGCTCTCGGCCGGCAATGGGAACGGCATCGCGCAACGCGCATCGCCAGCGAAGCGCCCCGCGCTGCGATACAAGCGCAAACCACGCCCCTGCAACGCCTCGCGCGGCGGCAGGTCGGTGGTTGGCGTCAGCCACAACCAGGGCTGCGACGGACGCGTTTGCAGCGCCGCCAGCGCCACTTGGCGCTCCAGCTGGAGCAGACTGCGCCCCGCGCCTGTTTCAAACCAGGATGAGACGCCAGCTTGACGGGAGAAGGGCGTGGCAGGCATGGTCCCAATTCTATGCGACTGACCGCCCTGCCCGCATTCGAAGACAACTACATCTGGGCGCTGGTCGCTGTGGATGGCCGCGCTGTCATCGTCGACCCCGGTCAGGCAGAGCCCGTATTCACTGCGGCGGAGCGCGAAGGATTCACTCCCAGCGCCGTGTTGCTCACCCACCACCATGCCGACCACATCGGCGGCGTGGCGGCATTGCAGCAGCGCTGGCCGGACCTGGAACTGTTCGGCCCTGCCGACGAACGCAGTCCCGCCGATGCCCGCCAGGTTGGACAAGGCGAGCGTTTGACTCTGCTTGGCCTGGGCTTTGAAGTGCTCGAGGTACCGGGCCACACCCGCAGCCACATCGCCTTTGTCACCGACGAGCATCTGTTCAGCGGTGATACGCTGTTCAGCCTAGGCTGTGGGCGGATGTTCGAAGGTACCGCTCCTCAGATGTTCGACTCGTTGCAGCGCCTGGCCTCTTTGCCTGGCGAAACGCTTGTGTGTTGCGGCCACGAATATACGTTGGCCAACGCGTCCTTCGCGCTGCACGTCGATCCCACCAACGCTGCCTTGCAGCGCCGTCAACAGGAAGCCCAGGCCATGCGTCAAGCAGCCCGTCCTACCCTGCCGATTTCGCTCAAGAGTGAACTGGCCACCAACCCTTTTCTCCGTACCAGCAGTCCCGAGATTCGCGCCGCAGTCGCAGCGCGCGCATCTGGCGCACTTTCCTCTGATGTAGATGTTTTCGCCGAACTTCGGCGCTGGAAAGACGAATTTCGCGCATGAGGCGCTTGCTTTTGGCAGCGTTGGCCGCCTGTGCGGCCATCGCACCGGCAGCCGCATCGCCCGTCGACGCAAGCCGCCCCACACCCGCAGCCAGCGCGACGACGCCGCCAGCCGCACCCAGCCTGCGCAATGGTCAGGACATCTTTTCGTCGTTTCTGGACGGGCGTGCAGATCCAGGCTGCGATAGCGAGCACAGCGACACGCGTTGGGAACAGCACTTCTCGCGTGCACCAGCCCGCCTGGCCGACGATGCACAAGATGTCCTGCCGCTGTTCGGCTACGTGGTCGACGAGCTGCGCAAGGCCGACATGCCGACCGAGTTTGCGCTGATTCCTTTTGTGGAAAGCGGCTACCGCCCGGGCGCCCGCAATGGCAGCGGGCCGGCCGGCTTGTGGCAGTTCATCGCCACCACTGCGCGCAACCACCATGTGCCGGTTGACGCGCAATACGACGGCCGCCTCTCGGCAGTGGATTCCACCACCGCTGCGGTGCGTTATCTCAAGACGCTTTACGGCATGTTCGGCGGCGATTGGCGCCTGGCGCTGATGGCCTACAACGCTGGCGAGTATCGTGTGCTGCAGGCGATGCGCACGGCCGGCATGAATGCGCAGAACGCGCGTCCGTCCGAGCTGCCCGGCATGTCCAAGGTCACCTACGAGTATGTGGAAAAGCTGCACGCGCTCGCCTGTGTGCTCGACCACGCGCAACAGCAAGGCAACTTGCTGACCTCGCTCGACCGCCCGGTTCCGGTACTGACCGAACACGCATTGCCCGTTGGCACCAGCCTCAACGCCTGGGCCGGACAGCGCGCCATCGAGCCGCAGCTGCTCGCCCGGCTGAATCCGGCATTGGCCAGCGCACGTGCTGCGCCAAGTGGTGTGCATGTACTTGCCCCAGTCGCAGCAGCGCAGCCAGGCTCGGCCGGTGCCGTCGTCGCATCCGCTGATGTGGGCAGGATTGCCGAGACCAACGATGCCGCGCCTACGGTGGTCGCCACGACTGCCAGGACGTCGAACGCGCAAGCGCGTACGCATACGGTGCGTAACGGCGAGTCCGCCTGGGCCATTGCGCGCCGCTACGGCGTGACTGTGGCGACGTTGCTCGCCAGCAATGGGCTGGACAAGCGTGCGGTGCTGAAGCCGGGCATGGTGTTGTCGTTCGACGACAGGCCTTAAGCCAACCTACGTATTGGTCCACTTGGTCCGCAGCGATATCGCGCCTGCCACCGTCGCTCGCATGACGTTCTAGACAGCCAGCATCAGCGTAATCAGGGACTGCATGGCGTTGCAGTTGCTGCGCGCTTGAATGCTCGGGCGAAACTGCCGGCGACACAGCAGGCATGTTGAAATGACAGTGGGCCACCCCACTCAATCGATTGCAAAGCACGTGCCTGCTGCGCGCGCAGGTCGTGGTTTGGGCTGATTTGGAGACCAGCTTTCCGGCGCTCTTGAAAAATCAGATACCACATCGATGCCGAAGACATCGGCCGAGTACGTCAAACGCACCTACAAGGCCTCAGCCCTCACGGCATGGCACAGATACACCAAAGAAAAAGCCCGGTCACCCAGGCTTTCTCGTCTTCACCAGCTTAAGAAGGCAGCCCTACAGCTGCGCCTCCTCGATCTGGATCTTGTAGCGCTTGCGCATTTCCTTGACGTACGCCTGCGCCGCGTTATTCCCGTCGATCTGGCTCAACTGCTCACGCAGCATGGTCTGCTGCTCGGCCGGCATCTGCTTCAGGTCGCCTGGCGTGGCCTTGGCGATGACGAAGACCGCAAAGCGCCCGCCGTCCAGCTCCACCTTGCCCACCGACGGCTTGCCTTCGGTCGGGCGCGGCGCGCTGAAGATGGCACGGTTTGCCGCCGGTGTCGGGATCGGCGCGGTGCGCGGCAGGCCCGGGATCGGCTGCACCTGCAGCTTCTCGCTGGCCGCCAGCGCCTGCAACGTTTCGCCCTTCTGCACACGCGCCAACAGGGCATCGGCAGCAGCAGCCGCCGCCTTCTCGGTGCGGTCGGCATGGATCGCCGCAATCACCTTATCGCGCACCTTGTCCAACGGCAACGCCTGCTCGGCGCTGTGATTGGTCACGCGCAACACCACACTGTGATTCGGCGCAATGGTGATCGGGTCGCTCACCGTGCCGTCCTGCACCAGCGTCTCGGAGAATGCCGAACGCAGCACCGCAGGATTGGCGGCGATCCCACTGGCATCGGCACGCGAGAACGGGCCCAGCGTCTGCACCGGCAGACCGACCTGCTTGGCCGCTGGCTCCAACGCGGTGGGATTCTTGTAGACCTGATCCACCAACTTGCCGCTCACATCGGCAAACGCCTTGTCGGCATCGGCCTTGAGCTGCTCGGCAGCGAGCTGATCGCGCACCTGCTCGAACGACTTGCCCTGGCCGCCCTTGACCTCGCGCAGCTGGATCACGTGGTAACCGAACTCGCTCTTGATCGGGCCGACCACATCGCCAGCCTTCATTGCGAACAACGCGTCTTCGAACGGCTTGACCATCGTGCCCTTCTCGACCCAACCCAGATCGCCACCAGCGCCCTTGGAGCCCGGATCCTGCGAGTTGGCCTTCGCCAATGCAGCGAAATCGGCGCCCGGCTGCTTGGCTTCTGCGGCGAGCTTGGCCGCCTTCGCTTCGGCAGCCTTCTGCGCGGCGGGGTCGCTGCCAGCGCTGATCAGGATGTGCGAAGTCAGACGCTGGTCCGGCTCGACAAAGCGGCCCTTTTCTTCTTCATAGCGCTTGCGCAAGGTCGCCTCGTCGGCGGCGGTTGCCGGCGGCAACTTGGCCGCATTGATCTCCACGTACTCGATCGTCACGGTCTCCGGCTGACGGAAATCCTGCGTATGCCCGTCGTACCACTGCTTGATCTGCGCATCGCTGACCGGCGCGGTATCGGCGGCCGGTGGCGGCAGCATTGCCAGCTCCACGTCGCGCGTTTCGCCCATCAGCTTGAGCAGGCGCTCGAACTCGGCCTTGGTCGCAAAGCCCGACTCGGCAATCGCCTGCGGAATCACCGACTGCTGCAAGCTGTCGCGCACCAATGCATCGAACTGCGCCGGCGTGCGCGGTGGCGTGCCTTGTGCGAGTGCGGCGCGGTACTGGTCGGGGCTGAATTTGCCATCGACCTGGAACGCCTGAATGCCGGTGATGTAATCGCGCACCGTCGCATCGCCGATCACGATGCCGGCATCTTCGGCGCCCAGACGCACGACTTGCTCGTCAACCAGTTGATCGAGCACCTGCAGCTTGTTTTCGCGGGATTCGAACGTACGCGGGTCGAAATTCTCGCCCTGGCGCTGACGCTCCTGCATACGCGCCTGCTCGAAGCGTGCGCGGAAATCCTGCGTGCTGATTTCATGGTGCTGCCACAGCAGCGACACCGGCCACCAGGAAGGTGCCGATTTCCACCACGTTGGCGGCGCCTGCACCTTGGCCACGTTGTTGGCGCCAATGCCGCCGAGGTAGCTGTTGTCGATGACGAACAGGAACGGAATCATCAGCAACCCCAGGATGGCGGTAGCGATCCAGCCTGACGTCTTGTCGCGAAGTTTCTGCAGCATTGGCAAATCACGGCCTGTGGGCGAGCCGCGCAGTGTAACGCGCTTGGCGCCGAGCACCCAGCCCAATGCTCCACGCCATCGGCCGCGATGCGCTATTAAACGCGTAACCTCGGGCAATGCTGCAAAAAAAAGCCCCCGGCGCAAAGGCCGAGGGCTTTCGTATAACTGGCGGAGCGGACGGGACTCGAACCCGCGACCTCCGGCGTGACAGGCCAGCATTCTAACCAGCTGAACTACCGCTCCGCTTTAAACTTGGACTTCTCTCTCCGCATCATTCGCAACGCGAATGCTGTGGAGAAAACGAAGCCCCCAATTGCTCAGGGGCTTCGGGTGTAACTGGCGGAGCGGACGGGACTCGAACCCGCGACCTCCGGCGTGACAGGCCAGCATTCTAACCAGCTGAACTACCGCTCCGCACTTGAAACGTTTGCCTGGTGCTTAATGGTGGGTGCTGAGGGTTTCGAACCCCCGACCCTCTCCGTGTAAGGGAGACGCTCTACCGCTGAGCTAAGCACCCTAGCGAGTCGATTAGTTTACTGCATCCTTCAGGGCTTTGCCAGCCTTGAACGCAGGATTCTTCGAAGCCGCGATCTTGATGCTGTCGCCGGTCTTCGGATTGCGGCCGGTGCGCTCAGCGCGCTCGCGGACCTGGAAGGTGCCAAAGCCGACGAGGGTGACGGCTTCGCCCTTCTTCAGTGCCTTGGTGATTTCGCTCACAACCGCGTCGACAGCACGGCCAGCTTCAGCCTTGGAGATGTCAGCGGCAGCGGCAACGCCATCGATCAATTCGGTTTTATTCATTCTTGAAACTCCCTTTGCGGCAGATGCCGCGGAATCGACAATCGGCGCTCTTGCCGTTAGCGAAGAACCCGACACAAGTGGTATCGCGTGACGCATCACAATTTGCCGCGCCCACGAGTCGTGCATTTATACCAGCGCCCCCAACCGCACGCAAGCCAAAACCCAATAACGACGCGGGTTTTGGCTTGTTTTGCCTGGGTTTAGACAAGCGCTCTTAATGCTTGACGCGGGTACCCGGAGTAGTGCGGGACTTGCCGCGCACAGCGACGCGCGAGGCGGCCTTGCGGGCCTTCTCCTTGCCCGCCTTCTTTGGTGCCAGCGGACGTTCCAGTGCAAGATCCAGCACTTCGTCGATCCACTTGACCGGCACGATCTTCAGATCGCGCGTCACGTTGGCAGGAATGTCGGCAAGATCCTTTCGATTCTCGTCTGGGATCAACACGGTGCGGATGCCGCCGCGCAAGGCAGCCAGCAACTTCTCCTTCAACCCACCGATCGCCGAAACACGACCACGCAAGGTGATCTCGCCGGTCATCGCCACATCGGCGCGGATCGGCACCTTGGTGAGCACCGACACCAGCGAGGTCACCATCGCGATACCTGCGCTGGGACCGTCCTTCGGTGTGGCGCCATCGGGCACGTGCACGTGCACGTCCTGCTTCTGCAGGAAGTCCACATCGATGCCGAGTCGCTCGGCGCGCGAACGCACCACCGACAACGCAGCCGATGCCGATTCCTTCATGACGTTGCCGAGCTGACCGGTGAGGATCAGATTGCCCTTACCCGGCACCAGTGTGGATTCGACCTGCAGCAACTCGCCGCCGACTTCGGTCCATGCCAGACCGGTGACCAGGCCGATCTCGTTCTCTTCTTCGGCGCGCCCGAAATCAAAGCGGCGCACACCCAGGTACTTGTCGAGATTCTTCGAGTTCACAACGACCAGGGCCTTGGGCTTGCCCTTCTTGGCGACGAGCTTTTTCGCCGCCGGCTGCGGACCGGCAAGCGCGATTTCCTTGACCACCTTGCGGCAGATCTTGGCGACTTCGCGCTCGAGGTTACGCACACCCGATTCGCGCGTGTAATAGCGCACGATGTCCTGGATCGCGTCGCTGCCGATCTCGATCTCTTCCGGCTTCAAGCCGTTGGCCTTGATCTGCTTGGGCACCAGATAGCGCATGGCGATGTTGAGCTTCTCGTCCTCGGTATAGCCGGGGATGCGGATCACTTCCATGCGGTCCAGCAACGGACCGGGGATGTTGAGCGAGTTGGAGGTGGCGACGAACATCACCTCCGACAGATCCAGATCGACTTCCAGATAGTGGTCGTTGAAGGAATTGTTCTGTTCGGGATCGAGTACTTCCAGCAACGCCGCCGACGGGTCGCCACGGAAATCCATCGACATCTTGTCGATCTCATCGAGCAGGAACAGCGGATTCTTGCTGCCCACCTTGTTGAGGTTCTGCACCAGCCGGCCCGGCATCGACCCCACATAGGTGCGGCGATGGCCACGGATCTCGGCTTCGTCGCGGATACCGCCCAGGCTCATGCGCACGAACTTGCGGTTGGTCGCCTTGGCGATCGACTGCCCGAGCGAGGTCTTGCCCACGCCGGGCGGCCCCACCAGGCACAGGATCGGCCCCTTCATCTGCTTCACGCGCGACTGCACGGCCAGGTACTCGAGGATGCGTTCCTTGACCTTGTCCAGACCGTAGTGATCGGCGTCCAGCGTGTCCTGCGCAGCCTTCAGATCCTTGCGCACCTTGGAACGCTTCTTCCACGGCACACCCAACAACCAGTCCAGATAGTTGCGCACCACGGCCGCCTCGGCGGACATCGGCGACATCTGCTTGAGCTTGTTGAGCTCGGCCTTTGCCTTGGTCTCGACCGGCTTGGGCATGCCCGCCTCGGCGATCTTGCGGGCGATTTCTTCCAGTTCGCCCGGCGCGTCATCCAGATCGCCCAGCTCCTTCTGGATCGCCTTCATCTGTTCGTTGAGGTAGTACTCGCGCTGGCTCTTCTCCATTTGCGACTTGACGCGGCCGCGGATGCGCTTTTCCAGCTGCTGCACATCGATCTCACCGTCCACCAGGCCGACCAGCAACTCCAGGCGCTCGCCGATTTCGGTGATCTCCAACAGGCGCTGCTTGTCGGCAAGACGCACGCCAATATGCGCGGCAATGGTGTCGGCCAGACGGCCCGGCTCATCGATACCGGCCAGGGTCTGCAACAACTCCGGCGGCAGCTTGCGATTGGTCTTGACGTATTGCTCGAACAACGACATCAGCGATCGCGCGATCGCCTCAAGTTCGCGCGGCTCGCGCGCATCGCTGGCTTCGACTTCGATGCCCTGCCCCTGCAGCGCGCCGTCCAACTCGACGACCTTGTCGACGGTGACCCGCGACAGCCCTTCGACCAGCACCTTGATGGTGCCATCGGGCAGCTTGAGCAACTGCAACACCTGCGCCAGCGTGCCGACGGTATAGAGATCGGTTGCGGTCGGGTCGTCGGTCTCAGCCGACTTCTGCGCGACCAGCAGGATGCGCTTGTCGGCCTCCATGGCTTTTTCCAGCGCGCGCATCGACTTGTCGCGGCCGACGAACAGCGGAATCACCATGTGCGGAAACACCACCACGTCGCGCAGCGGCAACACTGGCAGATCGAGAACTTCTGGTTGGGACTGGGCCATGGGGCGCTCCGCTGGAATCGGGAAATAGGGCGTAAAAAAAGCCGATGGCCCCGTTATGGGGCCATCGGCGAGGTCTTGCAAGTAGCGGTCGGAAACCCTTTATCCGCGAGCGAGGCCGAGGCCTGGCGAGGCGGCATCGGGCCTCAGTCGCCGGACGCTGCCTTGGCCGGAGCCGGTTGCGCCTGGTAGATCAGATACGGCTCGGACTTGTGCTCGATGACCGACTCGTCCACCACCACCTTGCTGACATTTTCCTGCGACGGCAGCTCGTACATCGTATCCAGCAGCACCGATTCGACGATGGTGCGCAGACCGCGCGCGCCGGTCTTGCGCTTGAGCGCCTTCTTGGCGATCGCAGACAGGGCATCGGGGCGGAATTCCAGCTCCACACCTTCCATATCGAACAGCTTCTTGAACTGCTTGGTGATGGCGTTCTTGGGCTCGGTCAGGATCTTGATCAGCGCCGGCTCGTCCAGCTCCTCGAGCGTGGCGACCACCGGCAGGCGGCCGACGAACTCGGGGATCAGGCCAAACTTGATCAGATCTTCCGGCTCGACTTCGGCCAGGATCTTGCCGACTTCCTGCTTGCGCTCGCTGCTCTTGACCTTGGCACCGAAGCCAATGCCGCCAGCATCGTTGGACCGCTGCTGAATCACCTTGTCCAGGCCGGCAAACGCGCCGCCGCAGATGAACAGGATGTTCTTGGTGTCGACCTGCAGAAATTCCTGCTGCGGATGCTTGCGCCCGCCCTGCGGCGGCACCGAGGCAACCGTGCCTTCGATCAGCTTCAGCAGCGCCTGCTGCACGCCTTCGCCGGACACGTCGCGGGTGATCGACGGGTTCTCGCTCTTGCGCGAAATCTTGTCGATTTCATCGATGTAGACGATGCCCTGCTGGGCCTTTTCGACGTCGTAGTCGCACTTCTGCAGCAGCTTCTGGATGATGTTTTCCACGTCCTCGCCGACATAGCCGGCTTCGGTCAGCGTGGTGGCATCGGCGATGGTGAACGGCACATTGAGCAGGCGCGCCAGGGTTTCGGCCAGCAGCGTCTTGCCCGAGCCGGTCGGACCGACCAGCAGGATATTGGATTTCGCCAGCTCGACTTCGTCGTTCTTGCTGCGGCTCTCGATACGCTTGTAGTGGTTGTACACCGCCACGGCGAGTGTGCGCTTGGCGCGCAGCTGCCCGATCACGTATTGATCCAGCACCTCGAGGATCTCGCGCGGCTTGGGCAAGCTGGAACGTGCCGACTGCGCCTTCTCTTCGAGTTCCTCGCGGATGATGTCGTTGCACAGCTCAACGCACTCATCGCAGATGAATACGCTGGGACCGGCAATCAGCTTGCGGACTTCATGCTGACTCTTACCGCAGAACGAGCAGTAGAGAATCTTGTTGCTGTCGCCGGAACGACCTTGGCGGTCTTCGCTCATGCTTCTGTTACCCAGTTACCCCACCCGATGCACGGGGGTTCGATTTCGAGAATAGCACAGGGCCGAGAGGACATCCGTCCAGCCCGACCCTGCCGTTTTTCCTGCAATTTCAGGCATCTGGCGATCAGGACGGCTGGATCGACTCTTCCGGACGACGCTCCAGCACCTGATCGACCAGGCCATAGGCCTGCGCATCGACCGCGCTCTTGAAATTGTCGCGCTCGGTATCGCGCCCGATGGTTTCCAGCGACTGGCCGGTGTGCTTGGCCAGGATCTCGTTCAAGCGCGAACGCAGCGTCAGGATCTCGCGCGCATGGATGTCGATATCGGTTGCCTGACCCTGGAAGCCGCCCAGCGGCTGATGGATCATCACGCGCGAGTTCGGCAGCGCATAGCGCTTGCCGGCCGCGCCCGATGCCAGCAGCAGCGCGCCCATCGATGCGGCCTGGCCGACGCAGATGGTGCTCACGTCCGGCTTGATGTACTGCATGGTGTCGTAGATCGCCATACCGGCGGTGACCACGCCACCGGGCGAGTTGATGTAGATGCTGATGTCCTTTTCCGGGTTATCCGCTTCCAGGAACAGCAGCTGCGCCACGATCACGTTGGCCATGTGGTCGTCGATCGGACCGACCAGGAAAATCAGACGCTCCTTCAGCAGACGCGAGTAGATGTCGTACGCACGCTCGCCGCGGCTGGTCTGTTCGACCACCATCGGGACGAGGTTCAAGGCTCTAGTTACATTGTCCACGCGAGGGGAATCTCCTGTGTCTATTAGTTGAATCCCCGCACATGGATGTGCGGGCTCTTGCGAGGGACTCGCATTTTGGAGGCCCCGCATGTGGAGGTGCGGACGCCTGCGAGGGACTCGTATTTTGAATCCCCGCACACGGATGTGCGGGCTCTTGCGAGGGACTCGCGTTTATTGCCGGATCGCATCCTGGAACGACATCGGCTGGTCGGTGTGCTGGGCGCGCTCGGCGATCCAGTCGATCACCTGCTCTTCCATGACACGGCTCTGCAGTCCACCCATCAATTGGGGGTCGTTGCGGTACATCTCAATGACCTGTTCCGGTTCTTCGTAGGTCGAGGCGATCAGACGCAGCGTTTCGCTGACGCGCTTGGATTCCAGACGCAGCTCGTTACGGCGGGCCACCTCGCCCACCAGCAGACCGACCAGTACGCGCTTGGCTGCCGCGTCCATGAAACCCTGATGGGCATCGGCCGGGATCTCGCCCGGGTTGCGGCCGCTACGGCGGACCTGCTCGACCTGCTGGGCCAGCATCGAACGCGCTTCGTTCTCGACCAGACGCGGCGGCATTTCCACATGCGCATAGGCGGCGATCAGCTGCTCGCCCACTTCGCGCCGCAGACGATTCATTAGCGCGCCCTTGAGCTCGCGCTCCAGGTTGGTACGGATGTCGGCGCGGAACTGCTCGGCATCGCCACTCTTCACGCCGAAGCTCTTGATGAACTCCTTGTCCACCACCGGCAATACCGGCTCGGACACTTCGACCGCCTTGACGTGCACCTGCACGGTCTTGCCAGCCAGCTGTGGCACGCGCCACTCGGCCGGGAAGTCGATGGTCAGGGCCTTGTCTTCGCCCTTGGCCAGACCTTCCAGGCCCTTTTCGATCTGATCGAACATCACGCCCGAGCCCAGCACGCTGCTGCCGGTCTCCACGCCTTCAGCGGGCAGACGCTCGTCACCGGCCTGCGACCAGGTCTCCAGCGCCACCAAGTCACCGACCTGGGCACCACGCTCGACCGGGTTCCAGGTGCGACGCTGCAGACGCAGGTTTTCGATCATCTGGTCGATGTCGGCGTCGGTCACCTCGGCGGTATGGCGCACCACCGACAGCGTGGTCACATCGATGTCGCCGAAGTCCGGCACCACTTCAAAGGTGGCGACGAAATCGAAATCGCTCTCGCCGGCCTTGTCGATCCGCGGATTGCCTGCCAGGCGCAGCGCATGCTCGCGCACGGCCGAATCGAAGGTCTCACGCAGCAAACCATCCATTGCCTCGGCACGCACCTGCTGACCGAAACGCTGCTCGATGACCTTGGCGGGCACCTTGCCGGGGCGGAACCCCTTGATGCGCGCGGTCCGCGCGATCTCGCGCAGGCGGCCACCGACGTGCGTCTCCAGACGCTCCTGCGGCAGGGTGAAGGTCAGGCGGCGTTCCAGATTGCCGGTGGATTCGATCGATGCTTGCATGTTGACTCCTGCCACCGACAGCACAAGCGTCGGCACGAGATGGAAGATGCGGGTTGACGGATGGCGAGAAAGCCGCCGAGCCTTGTAGTTTCGCCGATAACGGCTGCCGCTGCCAGCGGAATGCGCACAACCGCGTCGATCGAGTCTGGACAACCGGTTTTGCGGATCATGCAGCGGCCGGAGCACTCACGGCCGCACTGCATTGGTGCGAAAGGGGGGACTCGAACCCCCACGCCTTGCGGCGTCAGAACCTAAATCTGGTGCGTCTACCAATTCCGCCACTTTCGCGATGCTGCGCTTGCCCGCGCATTGTTGCAGGGATGCCGGGAAAGAAAAAGCGTCGTGATGCCGCGGCGCACCTTCAATAGGCTTAAGCCCAATAGGCTTGAAGCCAACCCGCAGGCTTTCGCAGGCGGTCATTCAAGCTATCGCGGATGCAGCTTTCCCGGCAAGCGAGGTGAACCGTTAAACTTTGCATCGTCGCAGCGATCGAAGCCTCGTACTTTTACTCGTACACGGTAAAGGTAGGATTTGCGAAAATTCCGTTAAATCTAGATGAGTGAGGCAGCAGTCGCGATGAGAGACCGATATCGCCAGATCGTGGCACTGTCCCGCGATTGCATCAAAGAGATCGACCTCGATGGGCGGATCACGGCAATCAACGTCAATGGGCTGGCCGGACTCGGCGTCAGCCATCCCGACCAGCTCATCTCGCAGCCATGGCGCGACCTGTGGCCACCCGAGGCGGTCGACCTGGTCGATGCGGCGATCGCCGGATCGACGAACGGCCTGATCCAGGAGTTCGAGGCGGCCTGCGTGAATTTTGCCGGCGTGCGTCAGACCTGGCAGGTGGTCACCAGCCCGCTGTTCGACGCCTTTGGCAACGTCGAGGCGATTCTTGCTGTGAGCAAGAACATCTCCGACCGCAGGGCACTGGAGGCGGCGTTCCACACACTGGATTCCATGCTGAAGGCCGAGCGCGAGTTTTCCACCGGCGCCTTGATGCTGGCGCGTGCGCGCGAAAATTCGCTGTCGACCGAACTGCATACCCTACGCGACCGGCAGGAGCGCATCGAAGGCGATCTGGACATTGCGCGCGCCGCACAGGGAGCGGCCGAGAAAATTTCCGAGCAGGCACAGAAAGGCGAAGCGGTCGGCCAATTGCTGGCAGGCGTCGTTCACGACTTGAACAACGTACTGCAGGCGGCGACATCGGCCATCGACCTGGTCGTACAGCGCGCAAGGATCGATGCGCACGATGCCAGGCTGCTGAGCGTGGCCGACGCGGCGCTTCAACATGGCTCGGTCATGGCGCAGCGGCTGGTCGGATTTTCGCGCCAGTATCCGTACAGCCCGGAAGCGGTGGATCTTGCCGCATTGGCCGAACAGCTGAGCCCATTGCTGGAACAGGTGATCGGCGCCGAGTTGCAATTGCAGTTGCGCACCAGCGAAGGCGGATGCTGCGCCATGGTCGATCGCCATACGGTGGAGCGCGCGATCCTGAATCTGGTGATCAACTCCCGCGATGCCTGCAAGAGCGGGGACACCATCCGTATCGAAACCGGCGACACCGTCGTGGCGGCCGAGGACGCGAGCCTGAGCAAACCGGGCGGGCATTACGTCACCATCACCGTTGCCGATAGCGGACATGGCATGGATGCAGGTGTGCAATCGCGGTTATTCGAAGCCTATTTCACTACCAAGGACGCAGGCAAAGGTGCCGGGCTTGGCTTGACGCAGGTGTATAGCGCGGTGCGCCAGGCCGGTGGCTTTGTCGAAGTGAGTTCGGCTCCCGGCAAAGGTGCGCGCTTCTTGCTGGCGTTTCCGCGTATGCAACGAAGCCAGACGTCCGAGCTGGCTGCATCGCCCTGAGCGGCTACGCGGTTATAGTTGTTCGCGACAAGCGTGACCTGAAGAGCCACGCAAGCAATGCGCAGGTGCCGCCGCCCCATAGCCCGCTTCGCACCAAGGCCAGGATCAGATCGCGATCCGAGCCCATGGACCAGCCGCCAACGACCGCTGTGAGCAACACGACCAACCCAGCCGAAATCAGGCCGCTCAGCGCGCCGATTACGACCTGGGCAAAGGGGTTTGGCCCACGCTCGCGGTACAGACGACGGCACATCAACGCGCACATCAATCCCGCACCAGCGGCAGCAATCACCGGCAACACCAGAACGTAGGACAAGCCTGCGATCAGAAAAGCAGTCTCGCTATCGAACCGCGCCCACTGCAGAAAGCCCAACACTCCGCCTAGCGGAGGACCGACCACTGCAAAGATCGCGACCTGCTAGAGGATCGAGCGCCGCGTTGCTCTGGACACATCACGCCTAATTTGAATTTGCCAGCCTAGGCTGCAGGCCAAAGATCACCAGGCATCCGATGCACGCAAACTTCGCGCCGGCCAAGCAACAAGCTTGATCAGGCAACTGCTGAACAGACACAGCAGCAGAATCCGCTGCAAGCCAACCACTCGGGCAGCTCCTGCCCTGAGACGTCTCTTCTTGTTTCCAGTGCCGGGAAAAAGAAAAGCACCTAGGTGTTTGCCTAAGTGCTTTTATTTGGTGGGCCGTCAAGGATTCGAACCTTGGACCTATTGATTAAGAGTCAACTGCTCTACCAACTGAGCTAACGGCCCTGAAACTGGTCGCACATTGTATGTGCGTTTTTGCTTCGTTGCAACACCCCGCAATGCGTCGGGTCCAACATTTCCTGCAATCAGTGGGGTGGCTGAGGGGACTCGAACCCCCGACATCTGGAATCACAATCCAGTACTCTAACCAGCTGAGCTACAGCCACCACTGAAAACCTACTTCCTACCGCACCGCCGATGGCGCGCCCGACAGGACTCGAACCTGTAACCGCCGGCTTAGAAGGCCGGTGCTCTATCCGGTTGAGCTACGGGCGCCCGGACCGAACGTTGCATTCCCACGCCGCAAGAAGCTCGGAATGGTCGGGGTAGAGGGATTCGAACCCCCGACATCCTGCTCCCAAAGCAGGCGCGCTACCAGACTGCGCTATACCCCGGCGGGACCTTTCAATCCCGAAGGCTGGAAAGGTCGGCTATTTTGGGAACGATTGGCCTCGCTGTCAATCACTCTGCGTCAATTCGCCGATCCGGTATCCTCGCGACAACGCTCACCACCATGGCGAGCACCTACATTTCATGGAGAACACGCATGCGTAGCGGCAACCCTGCCCTTCGGGAATCCACATTCCTCGACCTTGGCTCCGGCTCGGTGGTCACCCGCGACGGCCAGGCGATGACCCTCAACGGTACCGTCAACAAGACCGGTGCGTTGTTGTTGATGGCCGTACTCACCGCCGCCTTCGCCTGGTCGCAGTCGATCGGTGCCGATGGCATGCCATTGCCTGCAGCCAAGCTGTACATGATTGCCGGCGCCATCGGCGGGCTGGTGTTCGCACTGGCGACCAGCTTCAAGCCGACCTGGGCACCGATCACCGCGCCGTTGTATGCGCTGGTGGAAGGCTTCTTTCTTGGCTCGATTTCGGCGGTGTACGAGGCGCGCTTCAACGGCATCGTGTTCCAGGCGGTACTGCTGACCTTCGGCACGATGTTCGCGCTGCTGTTTGCCTACCGCAGTGGACTGATCAAGGCCACCGAGAACTTCAAGCTGGGCGTGGTTGCGGCCACCGGCGGCATTGCGCTGGTGTATCTGGCGACCATCGTGCTGGGTTTGTTCGGCGTGCGTATTCCGTTCATCCACGACTCGGGGCTGATCGGCATCGGCTTCAGCCTGTTCGTGGTGGTGGTGGCGGCACTGAATCTGGTGCTGGACTTCGACTTCATCGAAAGCGGTGTGGAACAGGGCGCTCCCAAGCACATGGAGTGGTACGGCGCATTCGGCCTGATGGTGACGCTGGTGTGGCTGTACATCGAGTTCCTGCGCTTGTTGTCGAAGCTGCAGTCGCGCAATTAAGCGGGGAATGGGGAATCGGAATTGGGGAATCGCAACAGCGATTTCCCGCGCTTGATGGCCTGACACTGGCTTCAAGTAATCTGACCCGCACAAAAAGTAAAGGGCGCCCTAGGCGCCCTTTACTTTTTGTGCGGATTTGCCAGTGCGCTTAGAGGCGGCTGGCGATCGCCTTGGCGAAGCCCATGGTGTTGCCGGTGCCGCCCAGATCGGGGGTCAGCGCGTCCTTGGCTTCCAGCGTGGCCACGATGGCTTCGCGCAGGCGCTCGGCGTTCTGCGGCTGACCGATGTGGTCCAGCATCTGCGCCGCGCCCAGCAGCAGCGCGCACGGGTTGGCCTTGCCCTGCCCTGCGATGTCAGGCGCCGAGCCGTGCACGGCCTCGAAGATCGCCGCGTCCACACCGATATTGGCGCCCGGGGCCAGGCCCAGGCCGCCGACCAGACCGGCGCACAGGTCAGAGATGATGTCGCCGAACAGGTTGGTGGTCACGATGATGTCGAACTGTTCCGGACGCATCACCAGCTGCATGCAGGTGTTGTCGACGATCATTTCCTGGAATTCGATTTCCGGGTACTGCGTCGCCACGTCACGTGCCACCTTCAGGAACAGGCCCGAGGTCGACTTGATGATGTTGGCCTTGTGCACCGCGGTGACCTTCTTGCGGCCGGTGGCGCGGGCGAGGTCGAAGGCATAGCGCACGATGCGCTCGGAGCCCTTGCGGGTGACGCGGGCGCCGGAGAACGCGGTCTCGCCATCCTCGGACACGGTCTGGCCTTCGCTCAGGTAGGCGCCCTCGGTGTTCTCGCGCACCGTGATCAGGTCCACGCCATCGGCGAAACGCGACTTGGTGTTGGGGAACGACTTGGCCGGACGCACGTTGGCATACAGGTCGAACTTGCGACGCATGGCCACGTTGATCGAGCTGAAACCTTCGCCGACCGGCGTGGTCAGCGGGCTCTTCAGCGCCACCTTGTTCTTGGTGATCGAAGCCAGGGTGGACTCGGGCAGCAGATCGCCGTGCTTTTCCAGCGCGACCAGGCCAGCGTCGGCGTACTCGTAGGTCAGGCCAGCTTGCAGCGCGTCGAGCACGAACAGCGTGGCATCCATGATCTCCGGGCCAATACCGTCGCCGCGGATGACCGTGATTGTCTGCGTCATAACGTTGGGTTTCCGAACTTGAAGGGGGGAGCGCCAGCCGCAATACCCGGCAGAGCGGCGCAAGGAGGTTTCACAGGCAATTATGCCCGATGCCGGTGAAGGCGCCCAAACCGACCTTGGTCTAAGAGCGGCCCGGATGACTGCTGCGGAAACCCGGTGCAGTCAGTGGCATCAGACAACGGCAGTGCGCATCCGCAGCCTCCAGGTGCACTAAGACCCAGCGTGTGGAGGCGCTCTGGACGCACTGCCCTAGCCTACGGCCGGCACCGGACGACCAGAGCGCACAAAATCAGTGCCGCCGACTATGGCAGCACGCGCGCGCCCGCTTTTACGAATCCCGAATCACCACTCCCGCCCCCCCCCTTGGCGCATCAATCGTGCGCGTGCTGCGCCGGTGCCTGGGCGCCGCCTTCGAGCTGGTCGAGGAAATCCACCGCGCGCCGCAGATGCGGGATGACGATGGAGCCACCGACCACCAGGCCGACCGAGAAGGTCTCGAAGAACTCTTCGCGGGTCACGCCGGCCTCCTTGCACTGGGCGACGTGGTAGCTGATGCAGTCGTCGCAACGCAGCACCATCGAGGCGACCAGACCGAGCAGCTCCTTGGTCTTCACGTCCAGCGCGCCGGCCTGGTAGGTCTGGGTGTCCAGCGCAAAGAACCGGCGCACCACCTGGTTGGGCTCGGCCAGGATGCGCTGGTTCATGCGCTGGCGAAATTCGGTGAACTCGCGCAGACGATCGTCGCTGCTGCCCTCATGCTCACTCATGCCTGGCCGCCTGCGGTGCCGGCCAGCAATGGCTCGAGCTTGCCGGCCCGGTGCATGGCCATCATGTCGTCGTAGCCGCCCACATGGACGTCGCCGACGAAGATTTGCGGCACGCTGGTGCGCTTGGCCAGCGCGACCATCTTGTTGCGCTCGGCCGGGTCCAGGTCGATACGTACCTCGGTCCAGGTCCGGCCCTTGCTCTTGAGGAAATTCTTGGCCGCCACGCAGTACGGGCAGATCGCGGAGGAATACAGGGTGATCTGCGGGCCGGTGGCCGCATCCTGCACGTTAAGGTCTTGGCTCACGGGAAACTCCGTGGTTGGTCTGAGGTCTGACAATGGTACCGGGCGACTGGAATTTCCATGTCGTCACCGCAACACTGTGGATTAACTGTCGATTCACGCCATTGCGCCGCGCTGCCCGCATGCTCCGCGCATCACCTGGGAGTTCCACTTGCGCCTGCTACCGCTCGCCACCGCCCTCACGCTGGCCGTTGCCATGGGTGTGGCACCTGCGCAGGAAAGTCGCCTGCCCGATATCGGTTCGTCTGCCGGCGAGTTGCTGACCCCGGCGCGCCAGGCCGAATACGGCAAGATGATGCTGGCCGAGTTGCGCAACTACGACTATGTGCTCGACGACCCGCTGGTCACCGATTGGCTGCAGACCATGGGCACCCGGCTGGGCGCCAACAGCGACCAGCCGCAGCAGCCGCAGCAGCCGCAGCAGCCGCAGCAGCCGTTTACGTTTTTCATGTTGCGCGACCGCCAGATCAATGCCTTCGCCACCCTGGGCGGCTACATCGCGGTCAATGCCGGGCTGGTGCTGACTGCCGAGCGCGAGGACGAGGTGGCCGCGGTGCTGTCGCACGAAATCGCCCATGTCACCCAGCAGCACGTGCTGCGCGGGGTGGAGCGGGCGCAGCGCGATCAGATCCCGATCCTGCTCGGCATGCTGGCGGCCGTGGTCGCCGCGCAACAGGCCGGCGGCAATTCCAAGGGCGATGCCACCATGGCCGGCATCACCAGCGCGATGGGGCTGATGCAGCAGCGCCAGATCGACTACACCCGCTCCAACGAATCCGAAGCCGACCGACTGGGCATCCGCACGCTGGTGCGCAGCGGCTACGACGTGGATGCGATGGCCGGCTTCTTCGAGCGCATGTCGGTGGCGATGCGCGCCAACGAGGGCGGTTACAGCGCGCCGGACTTCCTGCAGACCCACCCGGTCACCGTCACCCGCATCAGCGAAGCCAAGGCGCGCGCCGAACAGATGAAGAAGAACACCGTGGTACTGACCACCTCGGTGCCGGGCGACACGCGCCAGGAGCGCGTGAATCCCTCCGACCCGTCGTTGTCGGAGCCATTGAGCCGCAACGGCAACACGATCCTTCCGTATGCGCTGCGGTTGCCGGTGGATGCGCTCAGCCGCAGCGGCGAACAGCAGGGCTTCGCCTGGGCCAAGGAGCGCCTGCGCGTGCTCAGCGCCGCCACGCCGGATGCGGCCATTCGCGAGTACGAGACCCTGCGCCGCAGTGCCAAGAACGGCCTGACCGACGCGCAGCGTTACGGGCTGGCGCTGGCGCGCCTGCGCAACAGCGGCGGGCGGCCGAGCGAGCCGGTGGCCGAACTGGCCAGCCTGCTGGAGGCGCATCCGGATAATTTATGGCTGACGCTGGGCCTGAGCGAGGCGCAGGCGCGCGTGGGCCAGCGCGAGGTGGCCAATGCGCGTTTCGATGCGCTGCTCAAGCAATTGCCGACCAACCGTGCGGTGGCGCTGACCTATGCCGGCGCGCTCAACGAGCAGGCGACCGAGACATCCGGTCAGCGCGCGCGTCAGGTGCTGGAGCCGCTGCTGTATCGCAACAGCGACGATGCGTTGTTGCAGCAGACCTACGCCCGCGCCTGCGAACTGGCAGGCGACCAGCTGCGCGCCAGCGAGGCCTATGCCGAATCCGCGTACTTGAATGGTCGCGCCGAACAGGCGCTGATCCAGCTGGAGGCGCTGAAGAAGAAAGATCTCGATTATGTGACACGTGCGCGCGTGGACGCCCGCATTGCCGCCATTACGCCCACCGTGCTGGAACTGCGCCGCCAGGGCATCCGCGACCCGGATCTGTCCACGCGTTAGCGCATGTGATGCAGTGCGGTGGCTTCGCTGTCCGGAATGACAAATCGCGTGCTCGATGCCGCAACGACGACCTGGCGCCTCGCAGCACAGCCCGCTTATTGATGTTGCGAACGACGTAATACGCCTGCCATGTCACATTAGAGTCACAAAACCGTAGTCTACTGGCGACCATCGAAGCCAGACGGTAAGCCCCGCGTGCAGAAACGCATCCTGATCGTCGACGACGAACCCGCAATCCGCGACATGGTGGCGTTCGCGCTGCGCAAGGGCGAGTTCGAACCCATCCATGCTGGCGACGCCCGCGAGGCGCAGACCGCCATCGCCGACCGTGTGCCGGACCTGATCCTGCTGGACTGGATGCTGCCAGGCACCAGCGGGCTGGACCTGGCGCGGCGCTGGCGCAAGGAATCGCTGACCCGCGAGATTCCGATCATCATGCTGACCGCGCGCGGCGAGGAAAACGACCGCGTCGGCGGCCTGGAAGCCGGGGTCGACGATTACGTGGTCAAGCCGTTCTCGGCGCGCGAGTTGCTGGCGCGGATCCGTGCGGTGATGCGCCGCACCCGCGAGGACGACGAAGACGGCAGCGTGGCCGTGGGCCGGCTGCGCATCGATGGCGCCGCGCACCGGGTGTTCGCCGGCGACGCGCCGGTGCCGATCGGCCCGACCGAATACCGCTTGCTGCACTTTTTCATGACACATCCGGAGCGCGTGTATACGCGCACCCAGTTGCTGGATCATGTCTGGGGGGGCAGCGTATACGTGGAAGAGCGCACCATCGACGTGCACATCCGCCGCCTGCGCAAGACGCTGGAACCGTTCGGCCTGGAAAACATGGTGCAGACCGTGCGCGGCTCGGGCTACCGTTTCTCTTCGGCCGCCTGATGCCTGCCGCACAGGCCGGCCCGGCCGCTGACACCGGCCGGGTTGCATGCCTACCCGACGCTCCGTGGTAACGCCTTCCATGCCCCAACATATTCGTTCCGCCTGGTTCAAGACGCTCGGCACCCTGGCGCTGTTGCTGGGCGCCGCCGTAGTGGCCGGCGTGCTGATCGAACATGTGTGGATGGCGCTGACGCTGACCGCGCTGGGCGTGCTGGCCTGGCATTACTGGCGGCTGCGCCAGGTATTGCGGCGGCTCACTGCACGCCAGCGTGCCGAACCCGCGGCCGGCGTCGGTGCCTGGAACGAACTGGATCGGCTGCTCTATCGCAGCCAGGCCGAAATGCGCGGGCGCAAGCGTCGCCTGATCGATATGCTGCGCACCTACCGCGCCGCCGCACAGGCGTTGCCCGATGCGGTGGTGGTGGTGGATCGCAACAGCCAGCGTGTGCAGTGGTTCAACAAGGCCGCCGGTGGCCTGCTTGGCCTGCATCATCCCGGCGATATGGGCGTGTCGGTGGTGGAGCGGCTGCAGCCGTTGCCGTTGGCGCATTGGCTGGCGGCCGGTCGCAATGCAGAACCCATGCTCGATGCGGCCTCGCCGGTCGATCCGGACCTACGTCTGAATCTGCGCCTGATCCCCTATTCCGACGATTACTGGCTGCTGGTGGCGCGCGATGTCAGCAAACTGCTGCGGCTGGAGCAGGTGCGCCGCGACTTCGTGGCCAATGTCTCGCACGAACTGCGCACGCCGTTGACGGTGGTGCACGGCTATCTGGACATGCTCGATCCGGAGGACTTCCCCGACTCGGGCCCGATGTTGGCGGAGATGCGCAAGCAGTCGCAGCGCATGGCGCAGCTGGTCGAAGATCTGCTGACGCTGTCGCGGCTGGAATCGCAGGAAGAACTCGGCGAGGAACACGTGGCGATGGCGCCGATGCTGTCCACGCTACGCCGCGAAGCGGAAGCGCACAGCCAGGGCCGGCATACGGTGGAAGTGTTCGACGAGGCCGGCGTGGATCTGCTTGGCTCCAACAAGGAACTGCATAGCGCGTTCTCCAATCTGGTCACCAACGCAGTGCGCTATACGCCGGGCGGCGGCAAGGTGACGATCCGCTTCGTGCGCGACGGCGATGGCGCGGCATTGGCGGTGCGCGACACCGGCTACGGCATTCCCGCCTCGCATCTGCCGCGCATCACCGAGCGCTTCTATCGCGTCTCCAGCAGCCGCTCGCGCGAGAGCGGCGGGACCGGGTTGGGGTTGTCGATCGTCAAGCACATCCTGGGGCTGCATCAGGCGCGGCTGGAGATCGAAAGCGAAGTCGGGCGCGGCAGCGAATTCTCGTGTCATTTTGTGGCTGCACGCGTGGTGCAGCGCGATCAGTCCCTGCCACTGTCACGCTCGGCGTGATATGTAGTGGGTGCGCGCCGCAGCGCGGTGCGATGCACCTGCGCAGCGCGCGCCAAGTCGCACCGCGCTGCATGTTGCGCGCGCTAACGACGCATTCCATTCCGTCTTGATGATCGACTCCATGGGCCACGCCAAACACTCCCACGACACTGCCTCTTCCGAAGAGATCGCCGCCGATCCGTTGCGCGAGCCGTCGCTGTATATCAACCGCGAACTGTCGCAGCTGGATTTCAATTTCCGGGTGCTGGCGCAGGCGCTGGATGAGCAGGTCCCGTTGCTGGAACGGCTGCGCTTCCTGTGCATTTCCTGCACCAACCTGGACGAATTCTTCGAAATCCGCGCGGCCACCGTCCGGCACGCGCAGGAATTCGGATTGCCGCCGGCACCCGATGGGCTGAGCCCCACCGCCATCCTCAATGCCGTGCACGATCGCGCGGCGAAGCTGGTCGAGCAGCAGTACCACGCGTGGAACGAAGTGCTACGCCCGGCGATGGAAACTGCCGGGGTGGCGGTGCTGGGCCGCTCGACGTGGAACTCGCGCCAGAAGCGCTGGCTGCGCGCGTACTTCCGCAACGAGATCATGCCGGTGCTGTCGCCGCTCGGCCTGGACCCGGCGCATCCGTTCCCGAAGATTCTCAACAAGACCTTGAACATCGTGGTGGTGCTGGACGGCCAGGATGCATTCGGCCGCGCCGGCCATCTGGCCATCGTGCGGGCGCCGCGTTCGTTGCCGCGCATCATCCAGTTGCCGGCCAGTCTGTCGCCGGAGGGAACGCAGAGCTTTGTGTTTCTGTCTTCGGTGCTGTCCGAGTTTGTGGATGAGCTGTTCCCGGGCATGCAGGTCAAGGGCTCGTATCAGTTCCGTGTGACCCGCAACTCCGAGTTGGTGGTGGACGAGGAAGAAGTCGAAAACCTGGCCTTGGCCTTGCGCGACGAGTTGGTCACGCGCGGCTACCGGCCGGCGGTGCGGCTGGAGATCGCGCACGACTGCCCGTCGCCGATCATGCGTACCCTGCTGCAGAACTTCGGCCTGAACGAAAACGCGGTGTACCGCATCGTCGGGCCGGTCAATCTGAGCCGTGTCACCCAGGTCTACGATCTGGTGCAGCGCCCGGAACTCAAGTACCCGTTGTTCAATCCGCGCACCTTGCGCGACAACGACGGCATCTTCGAGATCGTCAAGAAGGGCGATGTGTTGTTGCATCATCCCTTCGATGCGTTCACTGCGGTGCTGGACGTGATTCGCCAGGCCGCAGTCGACCCGAACGTGCTGGCGATCAAGCAGACGCTGTACCGCACCGGCAAGGATTCGTTGATTGTCGATGCGCTGATCCTGGCCGCGCGTAACGGCAAGGACGTCACCGTTGTGGTGGAACTGCGTGCGCGCTTCGACGAAGAAGCCAATCTGGGCCTGGCCGACAAGCTGCAGGAAGCAGGCGTGCAGGTGGTCTACGGCGTGGTCGGCTTCAAGACGCACGCCAAGATGCTGCTGATCGTGCGCCGCGAGGGCCGCAAGCTCAAACGCTACGTCCATCTGGGCACCGGCAATTACCACAGCGGCACCGCGCGTCTGTACACCGACATCAGCCTGATCACGGCGGACGTGGAAATCGGCAACGATGTGCACATGCTGTTTCAGCAATTGTCCGGTCTTGCACCGCGCATGAAGCTGGAGCAGTTGCTGCAATCGCCGTTTACCCTGCATACCGGGGTGCTGAAGCGGATCGAACGCGAGACCCGGCTGGCCCGCAATGGGCGCCCGGGCCGCATCATCGCCAAGATGAATGCCCTCAACGAGCCGCAGGTGGTGCGCGCGTTGTACGCGGCGTCGCAAGCCGGTGTGCAGATCGATCTGATCGTGCGCGGCGCCTGCACGCTGCGGCCGGGCGTGCCGGGCTTCTCCGACAACATCCGCGTGCGTTCGATCGTGGGGCGGTTTCTGGAGCACAGCCGCGTGTACTGGTTCGGCAACGATGGTGCGGCGGAACTGTATTGCGCCAGCGCTGACTGGCTGGAACGCAATCTGTTGCGGCGCGTAGAGACCTGCTTCCCGATCCTGGACCCGGACCTGGCCAAGCGGGTCTATCGCGAAGCGTTGCAGAACTACCTGGACGACAACGTCAACGCCTGGGAGCTGGATGCCGAAGGCGTTTATCACAAGCGCACGCCTGGCCCCGGCGAGCCGGCGCATTCGGCGCAGATGACCTTGCTCGATCGGGTCTAGGCGGCAACCGACACAACGCCATCTGCGTGTTGCGTCGGTGATTGGTGCATCGCTTCGGCCTTGGTGTGCGCAGCATCGACGCTGCCGATACCGTGCACACAGACCGCACTCCGCGCTTGGTCGCGCGGTCGACCGCTGGCTGCAGACAGCGCAAAGAACCGGCCTGTACGCGCAGTACATGTCGCAGCGAGCATCGAACGTGGCTGCCTGGCGGTGCGTGCAGTCGTTTTGATCACCACTCTCACGGGGCCAACCATCCATCGGCTACCATGCGGCCATGCCAATGCCCTCCCCCACGATACCGCCCCTGCGCGACGGCGATTACCTTGCCGCCATCGACTTGGGCTCCAACAGTTTCCACATGGTCATTGCGCGCTACCTGATGGGTCAGCTGCGCGTCGTCGATCGCCTGCGCGAGACCGTGCGCATGGCCGATGGCCTGGATGGCAAAGGTGGCCTCTCCAACGAAGCACGCCAGCGCGCGCTCGAATGCCTGGCGCGCTTTGGCCAGCGCATCCGTGAGGTGCCGTCGTTGCGCGTGCGTGCGCTGGCCACCAACACGGTGCGTCAGCTGCGTTCGCCGCAAGCGTTCCTGATGCCGGCCGAAACTGCGCTGGGGCATGCGATCGAAGTGGTCAGCGGCCGCGAGGAAGCGCGCCTGATCTATCTGGGCGTTGCGCATGCGCAGCCGCCCAAGCCCGATCAGCGCCGGCTGGTGATCGACATCGGCGGCGGCTCGACCGAGTTCATCATCGGCCGCGGTTTTCAGACGCTGGAACGCGAAAGTCTGCAGGCCGGCTGTATCGCCAGCACACGACGTTTTTTCCCCGGCGGCAAGTTGTCGAAGAAAAAATGGAAGGACGCGCTGACCGAGATCGGCGCCGAGTTCCAGCAGTTCGCCAATCAGTACAAGGCGCTGGGCTGGCATGAGGCGATCGGCTCGTCAGGCACCCACAAGGCCATCGGCGAGATTTGCGCAGCGATGAAGCTCACCAAGGGCGCGATCACCGCCGAGGCGCTGCCGGCGCTGCGCGATGAACTGCTCAAGGCCAAGCGCATCGAAGACATCCAGTTGCCCGGATTGGCTGCCGAGCGGCGCCCAATCATTGCCGGCGGCATTCTGGTGCTTGAGGCTGCATTCCAGGCCCTGGGGCTGGAGAAGCTGATGGTCAGCAAGGCGGCGATGCGCGAAGGCATTCTGTACGACATGCTCGGCCGCGGCGGCGAGAACGATCCGCGCGACAGCTCGGTGGCCTCGTTGGTGCAGCGCTACGGGATCGACGAAGTGCAGGCCCAGCGCGTGGAAGCCACCGCCTGCCGCCTGTTCGATCAGGTCTGCGAATCCTGGCAACTGGATGGCGACGATGCGCAGGTGTTACGCCGCGCCGCGCGCCTGCACGAGCTGGGGCTGATCATCGCGCACAGCCAATATCACGTGCACGGCAGCTACATCCTGGAGCATTCGGATATCGCCGGTTTCTCGCGGCAGGAGCAGCAGGTGCTGGCGTCGCTGGTGCGCACGCACCGCCGCAACGTGCCCAAGACCGCGTTCGAGGCGCTGCCGGATCGTTTGTTGCTGCCGACCCGACGCAAGGCCGCATTGTTGCGGCTGGCAGTGCTGCTGCATCGCGCGCACGAGTCCGACCCGATTCCGACCCTGGAACTCACTGCCGATGACACCCGGCTGTCATTGATCCTGTCGCAAAGCTGGATCGACTCGCGCCCGTTGCTGCGCGCCGATCTGATTGGCGAAGTCGAAAGCATGGCCGGACTGGGAATCGCGTTCAAACCGTTTGTGACCTGAGGCCGGTGGCCTCAGGCGGGAATCGGGAATGGGGATTCGGGAATAGTCGACCACGGAGCTCTGAGAAGTTCTGACTGGTGGCGATTGCGCTAAACGAGTGCAGCACGCTGCCTTTGCGATTCCCCATTCCCCATTCCCGGCTCTACTGTCACCGCCGCGACTTATCGTCGCAACATCCATGCCATCGCTCTCCCGGAAGCTAGCCAAAACCGGAGAACGGGCATGCGCTACGCGATCGTTACCGAAACCTATCCCCCCGAAGTCAACGGTGTGGCGCTGACCGTGCACGGCCTGGAAACCGGCCTGCGCGCACGCGGACATCAGGTGGACGTGGTGCGCCCGCGTCAGAGCGGCGATACGGAACCGGCGACTGCATTGTTAGTGCGCGGCGCCTCGCTGCCGCGCTATCCGGGGCTGAAATTCGGGCTGCCGGCAACGCAGCGCCTCATCCGTCATTGGCGAATCACGCAACCGGATGCGATCTATGTGGCCACGGAAGGCCCCTTGGGCTGGTCGGCGATGCGCGCAGCGCGTCGGCTCGGTATCCCGGTCGCTACCGGCTTCCATACGCGTTTTGACGAATACCTGCCCGACTACGGCGCCGCCTGGCTGCAAGGCACCGCGTTGCGCTGGATGCGGCGCTTTCATAACCAGGCCGATGCCACCCTGGTGCCGACGCGCGAATTGCAGCAGTTCCTGCGCGAGGGCGGATTCGAGCGCGTGCAATTGCTGGCGCGCGCGGTGGACAACCAGCAGTTCGACCCGGCGCGACGCGATCACGCCCTGCGGGCCGAATGGGGGATCGAAGGCGAAGGCTTCGCTGCGATCTACGTCGGACGCATCGCCAACGAAAAGAACCTGCCACTTGCCATCCATGCCTTTCGCAAGCTGCAGCAGATTCGCCCGAAGGCACGCTTCGTGTGGGTGGGCGATGGCCCGGCCCGCGAAAAGATCGCGCACGAGAATCCCGATTTCATTTTCTGCGGCATCCAGCGCGGCGAGGCGCTGGCGCGCCACTTCGCCAGCGGCGATCTGTTTCTGTTCCCCAGCCGCAGCGAGACCTTCGGCAACGTGACCCTGGAGGCGATGGCCAGCGGTGTGGCCACGGTCGCTTTCGATTACGGCGCTGCACGCGAGTATCTGCGCAGCGGTCACAGCGGCGCGGCAGTCGAGACCGACGCGGCGTTTATCCAGGCCGCCGTCGCACTCACCGACGACGACGCGATGCGCCAGCGCATGGGCGCTTCGGCTGCACAGGCGATGCAGAAACTGCATCCGGACAATGTGGTGTCCGATTTCGAAGCCTTGTTGCTGGGCATCACTGCTGCACGGGGGCGTTATGTCGGCAACGCGGCTTGAGGTTCTACGCGGTCACGAAGCGCGCTGGTGCCGACGCGCCAATCACTGGTGCCGGCGTCACCCGGTGCGGCGCGCGTTCGCCACCATCAGCCGGCTGGGCGATGGGGTGTTCTGGTATGGCCTGATGGGCCTGTTGGTGCTGCTCGACGGCATGGACGGCGTGCGCGCATCTGCGCACATGGCGGCCACCGGCGTGCTCGCGCTGACCTTGTACAAGTCGCTCAAACGCTGGACGCGGCGGCCGCGCCCGTATGCAGCCGACGTGCGCATTCGCGCCTGGGTCGCGCCGCTGGACGAGTTCAGTTTTCCGTCCGGCCACACCTTGCACGCGGTGTCCTTCAGCATCGTGGCGCTGGCCTACTATCCGTGGCTGGCACCGTTGCTGGTGCCGTTCTCGGCGGGCGTGGCGCTGTCGCGGGTGGTGTTGGGGCTGCACTATCCGAGCGATGTGCTGGCTGCGACCGCGATCGGAGTGGTGCTGGCCAGTTTGTCGTTGTGGGGATTGCCGGTGTTGCTGGGATAATCAATCAGGCCCGGTCGGCCCGAGTGATCCGCCCAGATAAGTAACGTGCCTCAGCACTCCCTTCTCCCCTCGGGAGAAGGTGCCCCGCAGGGGCGGATGAGGGTACGTGCGAAGCCTCGCGCACTCGCCGTAGAAGATCTCTCGCGAAGGTTGATAAAAAGCCAACACGCAGCAATTGCAACTTCAGCGTGTGGCTTCGCCCCGTACCCTCACCCCTACCCCTCTCCCGCAGGGAGAGGGGATTCGCTCCGTGCCTGTCCTGCTCACGCTGCCTACCCCAGCACCCCGGTTCCCGTCCTGCGCTCCCGCCGTACAATGGCGCAATGACGACCCTGTTCATTTCCGACCTGCATCTGGATCCGGCCCGGCCGGCGATTACTGAGCTGTTTCTGGACTTCCTGCGCACGCAGGTGCCCGGCAGCGACGCGCTCTACATCCTCGGCGATCTGTTCGAAGCCTGGATCGGCGATGACACCCCGTCGACCGCCGCAGACGCGGTCGCCACTGCGCTGCATGCCGTCGCCGATAGCGGCGTGCCGGTGTTCTTCATGGCGGGCAATCGCGATTTTCTGGTTGGCCAGACCTATGCACAGCGCGCCGGCTTCCGCATCCTGCCCGACCCCACCGTCATCGATCTGTACGGGCATCCGACGCTGCTGATGCACGGCGATCTGCTATGCACCGACGACACCGCCTATCAGGCGTTCCGTGCGCAGACGCGCGACCCGGTGTTTCAGGCGCAGTTCCTGGCCCAGCCGCTGGCCGCACGGGTGGCGTTCGCGCAGCAGGCGCGCGCGGCAAGCCAGGCGCGTCAATCGGAACTCAAGCAGGGCGATCAATCGCGCTTCGAAACCGTTACCGACGTCGCACCGGCCGAAGTGGAAGCGACCTTCGTGCGCTATGGCGTAGATCGCTTGATCCACGGTCATACCCATCGCCCCAACGTTCATACGCTGCAGGCCGGTGGCCAGACCTGCACGCGCATCGTGCTGGGCGACTGGTACGAACAAGGCTCGGTGTTGCGTGTGGAGGCCGATAGCATCGCGCTGGAGCAGTTGGCGCTTTAGCGTCGCTTAGAGAACCTAGCGAGCACAGGCATCACTGCACGCTACGCGCATGCTCGGCGTAGTCGACAAAATCGGCATTGACCACGTCGTACCAGAGTACTGTGCCATCGGCTTGCACGCGGAAGCGGTCGCGTACCGGGCTGGTCTGCGGGTCGCCAGGGCAGTCGTTGCCATGGCGCTCGTGCACTGCGAATTCGAAGGCATCCGGGGTGGGCGCATCGCCCTGTTCGGACAGGATGCTGATGCAGTTGTCCGGATAAAAATGATCGCTCTGCAAGCGCGCTTCCAGCACATGCAGCGCGCGCGCCTCGGCATCGTTGCCGGTGGGCGCCGCCGTCGCCACAGCAGCGGGCTTGGATTGCGAGGGAGCCGGCTCGGCGGGTTGCTGTTTGCAGCCGGCAACCGCAAGTGCGGCCAGGCACAGCACCGCATAACGCAAGGATTTGGACATGAGTGCTCCGCTCCACAAGACAAGGCCGGCAGTTGCCGACGGTGCGCCTAGTCTGCGCTACACCCGCGCGCGGGTGTAGCGGCAAAAGCCCGGCACATGGAGTGCCGGGCCGACAGCGAAACGCTCAACGTCAACCTCAGCGGAAGCCGGCAATCGTGGCCTTGGTGTTGACCAGCACGCGCTGATTGTCGGCGGTGCTGGCATTGCCCATCGGGATGCCGTTGTAGCTGATGTTCGGGTTGGACCAATAGTTCAGGCGCGGGCAACCGCTGCTGCAGTCGTAGGCCATGATGGTGCGCCAGCTGTTGCCGTAGCGATAGCCGTGACCGTAGGCATACGGCGAGGTGCTCGGGTCGTTGGTGGCGTCGTGGCGTGCGCTCTGCAGGTGCCCGATTTCATGCGCAAAGCTGTAGTAGCCGGTGGCGCAATCCCAGTACACCGATGCAAACGCGGTTGCGGCGGTCGAACCAATACCCGATGCCAGTCCGCAGTAAGTGGCGTTGTTCAACACGATCACGCCCACATCGGCGGTATACGTATTGCGGCTGGTGTGGATGCTGTCCATGTAACCGTCGTTGGTCACGCGGAAGCGCTGCAGGTCGGTGGTGAAGTTGCCGGTTTCGCTGTAGCTGGTGGTCTCGTAACGCGCCAGCTGCAGGGTGATGCCGACGTTGCTGTTGGTGTAGCCCTGGTTGGCCTCGGCCACCGCCAGCTGCACCAGCGCCTGCATGTTGCCGCCGTACGCAGTCACCGCCTGATTGGTGGCGACCACCAGCACGCGAATGGTTGCCGGGCTGCCGGACGATGCGGCGGCGGCGGTGACGCGTCCGTCGCCGGGCATGTCGAACTTGGGCAGCAGGCTGTATTCGGCCGGATGCTCCTGCGGCATGCGCTGCTCATCCACCTGCACCAGCACGTGCCGGCCATCGGCCAGCGGACGCAGGCGATAGAGTTTGCCGGCGTAGCGAATGGTGCCAGTGACGGTATCTCTGCTACGCACCAGAATGGCCGAGTTCAGCGGATCCACGCCCGACAGCGTGCGTGCACGCGTGCCAGCGCGTGGGCCCAGGTTGCCGTACCACACGCTGTCGCCGCCTTCCAGGGCATCGACCTTGGCCTGGGTGGCGGTGATGGTCTGGCCGTCCAGTTGTAGTTCCAGCAGCTTTTCCGACGCGGTGACTGCGCCGGCATCGAGCTGGACCACCTGCGCGGTGGCTGTGGATGGTGAGCTCAACACCCGTTGCAGCGAGGGTTCGGTGGTGGCGGTGGCGGCTGCACTGCGACTCAGCGCAGGACCGGATTGATACAGCGGTTTGCCGGCAGCGGCGGCCGAACCGGCCAGACACATGGCAATCAGACCCACCGTGGTGCACATCGACTTCGACTTCATCGTCTCTCTCTCCTTAGACATGGAAGTAACGGATGTGAAGCACCGGGCCCCTGCCCCCGGGACGCCATTAAGGCCGGAGTGACAGTCCACATTGCAAGTAGTTGCAAAGGAAAATTACAGTTCTGTGATGCTTGCCGTGAATGCATGCGATTCCGGCGGCTGCGCAGAGGGAACCCGCGCACATTTTTTCAGCCAGCCTGCTCCACCAGACTGGCCAACTCATCCTCATCGAAGCCGGCAAGCAGCCGCGCTTGGATATTGAATGGTCCATGCAGATAGCCGCCGGCGTATTCGCGCAGCAGCGCCTTGAAACGCGCGCGCGGCTCGATGCCGGCCTGTGCGCAATACCAGCGATACCAGCGCGAGCCGGCCGCTACATGCGCCACTTCTTCGCGCAGGATGGTTTCCAGCACCTGCGCAGTGGCGATATCGCCGAGCGAGCGCAGCTTGACGATCATGGCCGGTGTCACGTCCAGACCACGCGCTTCCAGCACGCGTGGCACCAGGGCCATGCGTGCGAGGCCGTCATGCGCGGTTTTCTCGCACATTTCCCACAGGCCGTTATGCGCGGGGAAATCGCCGTAGTCGTGGTCGTGCGCCTGCAATCGCGCGCGCAGCAGCATGAAGTGGCGCGATTCGTCGTCGGCCACCGCTACCCAGTCCGCATAGAACGCATCCGGCAACCCGCGGAAGCGGTACACCGCATCCCAGGCCAGATCGATGGCGTTGAGTTCGATATGCGCGATGGCGTGGATGAAGGCGGCGCGCCCTTCCGGCGTGCCCAATCCCCGCCGTGGCACCTCGCGCGGATGCACCAGCACCGGCGTTGCAGGCCGGCCCGGCATGCAGATCGGCGCCGGTGGCGCGGCCTGCGGCGATGGCAACGACAGCGTGCCGGCGCGGAACGCGGCCGCATGTCGCTGGGTCAGCGCGACCTTCTCCAGCGGATCGGCCGCTTGCAGGCAGGCGTGTGCGGCCTGCAAGAGATCCATCGTCACGTCAGCGCTCCGTCGTTCGCGGGCAGCGCAACTCCACAACGCTGCCCAACCACCATCACGCGCGGCGTTTGCGCTTGGCTTCGTCGGAGCGCAACTGCTGGATGCGCTGGAAATAACCCGGCTCGATCCCGGTGATGTACTCGCCGTTGAAGCACGAGGAATCGAACTGCTTGATGTCCGGGTTGCCTTCGCGCACCGCCACTTCCAGGTCTTCCAGATCCTGATAGATCAACCAGTCGCAGCCGAGGAATTCCTGGATCTCGTGCTCGCTGCGGCCATGCGCGATGAGCTCTTCGGCGGCCGGCATGTCGATGCCGTAGATGTTGGGGTAACGCACCGGCGGCGCGGCCGAGGCCAGATACACCTTGCGCGCACCGGCATCGCGCGCCATCTGCACGATTTGCCGGCTGGTGGTGCCGCGCACGATCGAATCGTCGACCAGCAACACCACGCGGTTGCGGAATTCCAGGTGGATCGGGTTGAGCTTGCGGCGCACCGATTTCTGCCGTTCGCCCTGCCCCGGCATGATGAAGGTGCGGCCCACATAGCGATTCTTGACGAAGCCCTCGCGGTACTTCACGCCCAGCACGTTGGACATCTCCAGCGCTACATCGCGCGAGGTGTCCGGGATCGGAATGATGGTGTCGATATCGTGATCCGGGCGCAGGCGCAGGATCTTCTCGCCCAGCTTCAGGCCCATGCGCATGCGCGCCTTGTGCACCGAGATGTTGTCGATCATCGAATCGGGACGCGCGAAGTACACGTACTCGAAGATGCACGGCGCATGGTCGGTGGGCGCGGCACAGATTTCAGAAAACAGCTCGCCGCGCGCGGTGATCACCAGCGCTTCGCCGGGACGCACATCGCGCACGCGCTGGTAGCCCAGGATGTCCAGCGCCGCCGATTCGGAGGACACGATGTATTCGGTGCCTTCGGCATGCTCGCGCTTGCCCAGCACCAGCGGACGGATGCCGTGCGGGTCGCGGAATGCCACTAGGCCCAGGCCCAGCACCACGCTCACCACCGCATAGCCGCCCTTGCAGCGGCGGTGCACACCGGCCACCGCGCGGATCGCCGCCTCGGGGGTGAGCATGCGCTGCGCGTCCAGCTCGTAGGCGAACACGTTCAGCAGCACTTCGCTGTCCGAATCGGTGTTGATGTTGCGGCGGTCGGCCTCGAACACCTGCTGGCGCAAGGCCTCGGTGTTGATCAGGTTGCCGTTGTGCGCCAGCGCGATGCCGTAGGGCGAGTTGACGTAGAACGGCTGCGCCTCGTCCATGCCTTCCGAGCCGGCGGTCGGGTAGCGGCAATGCGCGATGCCGACGCGGCCTTCCAGCACCGCCATCTTCTTTTCGTCGAAGACATCGCGCACCAGGCCGTTGGCCTTTTGCACGCGCAGGCGCGTGCCATCCGCGGTGGCGATGCCTGCGGCGTCCTGCCCACGATGCTGCAGGACGGTCAGGCCGTCATAAAGCTGCCCGGCGACGTTCTGATTGCCGACAATACCGACGATGCCACACATGGTGCGCGTTCTCCGCTGCGGCTTGCGCCGTTACTGTGAAGGTGGCCGTGCCTGGCCTTGAGACTCGACCCGAGCCGGGTCGCTTTCTCCGCCGCGAATCTGCGCCGGATCGATATTGGCCGGCATCACCTGCGCCGGATCGCGTCCGTCGCTGGCGGCTTGACCGGGTTGCCCAAGCGCACGCGTGATGGTGTCGCTCAGACCGGACCCGGACAGCGCCTTGCCCAGATCCGTATTATTGCCTGCCGAGGGCAACTTCCCCAACTCCGTTGGCAAGTTGCCGAGTTCCATCGATGGCATGTCCATCGACGGCATCCGCCAGGCCGGCAGTTGCGCCCGCATCCAGCCCGCACCCGGCGACAGCATCGGCATCAGCACCGATTGCCGCCACGCCGGCTCGCGCGGCAACGGGGTGAAGCCCATCAGCAGCACCAGCACGCTGGCCAGAAACCCGCCGCGCACCACGCCCAGGCCGAAGCCGAGCAGGCGGTCCATCCCGCCGAGCCGCACCGCATCGACGCCGGCACGGATCACCATGCCGATCACCGCTACGGTGATCAGCACGCCGACAAACACCATCGCGTAGCCGCCGAACGACTCGGTGGCCGACGGATGCTTGCCGTCGGCGATCCAGCGCGCGGCTGGGCCGCCGAACTGGAATGTGGCCCAGCCCGCCAGCAACCACGACAGCGTGCCGACCACGATCGCGACAAAGCCGCGCAGCAAGCCCAACAGGGCCGACACCAGAATGATGACGCCCAGCACCATGTCGATCATTGCCAACTTCTCCGCGCGGCGCGCGCGCCGTTGCTGCAACCTGGCTCGGTGTTCATTGCGCTCCCCTCCATGGGTGTGAGGCGATCGGGAATCTGACAGCCACGCACGACATGTCGTGCGTGGCTGTCAGGCTTGATGCGGACGGCCTGCAGCACGCGCAGTGTACGAAGGGTCGCGCCGATGCAGATGTCTGATTCCGGCAACGCCCACCCGATGGCGGCGCAGCCATTTTACGGATGCGGACGCACCATGCCGGAAATGCCGACCTTGGCCGCCACCTGCGCACGCAACTGCTCGGCATCGCCACGGTTGGCCACCGGGCCGACACGTACGCGGTTGAGCGCGCCCTTGTCGGTGCGGACCTGTTCGACGAACGCACTGAAGCCGGCGGCGCGCACGCGGTCGCGCAGGGCATTGGCGTCTTCGGCGCGGCCGAACGCACCTAGCTGCACCGCAAAACCGACCGAACTGGCCGCAGGCGCTGCCGGCGCGGTAGGCGCAGCCACGACCGGCTTGGCAGGTTCGGGCTTGGCCGGCTCGGCTTTGGCCACCTCTGGCTTGGCCGGCACAGGCTTGGGCGCGGCGGCCACCGGCTTGGCGGGTTCCGGCGGCAGGCTTTCGGTCCTGGTCGGCACGGTGGTGCTGGCGGCTGCCACACTGCTGCCGGGCTTTGCGGCCGGTGCAGGCGCCGGTGCAGCTGCAGCTGCAGGTGCTGGCGCGGCGGCATTGGCATCCAGCGTCACCACCTGCGCGTTGACGTCGCCGCGCACCTTCACTGCCTGCAGGCGGGCCGATTCGGCCTGGGCCTGATCGGCATACGGCCCCACGCGCACGCGCCAGGCAGGGCGGCCGTTGATCTGGGTCTTTTCGCTGAAGCCCGGCAGTTGCGCCTGCTTGAGCCGCGCGATCACCGCATCGGCATCGGCACTGGTGGCATAGGCACCGAAATTCACCGCGTAGTTGCCGGCGGCCACATCAGGGGCCGATGGCGCACTGGACGGGTTGGCCAGGTCGGCCGCATCCGGGTTGTCTTGCACCGCTGCCGGCGCCTTGGCGGCACCGCGCATGCCCAGTGCACCGCCGGCAGGCGCATCGCCCGGGGTGACCAGCGGCAATTCGCGGGTTTCGAACTCGCCATTGGCAGGCGCTGCGGGTGCCTCGAGCGGCACATCGGCCACGCCGCTCGAAGGCGCAGGGCCCTTGACCAGCATCGGCAGGAAGATCACGGCAAGCGCCACCAGAACGATGGCGCCAATCAATCGCTGTTTCAGAGCAGTATCCACGTAAAGAGACGAGAGGCGGCGTGGCGGGTTGCCGCGGCGATTATAAGGCCGCAGCCGGGCTACCGACCTTGGCGGCCTGAATGAAGTGCGTGCAGCGCGTCGGCGACGGTATGAAACGAGCCGAACACCAGCACGCGATCGCCTGGTGTGGCTGCTGCGAGTACCGCGCGCAGTGCGCTTGCGAGGTCACGATGGCACGGCGCCTGCGCCGCGGCGGTGCCCTGTAGGCGTTGCTGCAATGCCTCGGCCGACTGCCCACGTGCGCCTTCCAGCCCGGCCAGCGTCCAGTGGTCGATCCGCGCAGCCACCGCCTCCACTACGCCCAGCACGTCCTTGTCTGCCAATGCGGCGTAGATCGCATGCATGCTGCCTGGGTGCGCTTGCGCGCCGAGTGCCTCGGCCAGCGCGCGCGCGGCCTGCGGGTTGTGGCCGACATCCAGCACCACCTGCACGCCATCGACATCGATGCGCTGCAGGCGCCCGGCCACTTGCGCGTTGGCGATGCCCTGCGCCCAGGCCGCATGGGGCACCTCGACCGGCAATGCCTGCAGCGCGGCGATTGCGGCGGCGGCGTTGGCCAGTTGCACCGGCGCGTGCAGGGCCGGCATCGGTAGTTCCAGGGTCACTGCAACATCGCGCCAGCGCCAATGCTGCGTCTTGGAATGCTGTGCATCGATCGGCTCGAAGAAGTAATCGCTGCCGGCGCGGATTGCGTTGGCGCCCAACTGATAAGCGCGCCGCAACACGCTCGACGGCGGGTCGATTTCGCCCAGCACCACTGGTTTCCAGGCGCGGATGATACCGGCCTTCTCGGTACCGATCGCCTCGCGGTCTTCGCCCAGCCAATCGGTGTGGTCGATATCCACGGTGGTGATCACCGCCACATCGGAATCGATGATGTTCACCGCATCCAGACGCCCGCCCAGACCGATTTCCAGCACCGCCAGGTCCAGCACCGAGCGCTGCAGCAGCCATAGCGCGGCCAGCGTACCGTACTCGAAATACGTCAGTGCGGTCTCGCCGCGCGCCGCTTCGACGGCTGCAAAGGCGTCGACCAGTTGTGCATCGCTGGCCTCGTCTCCATCGATGCGCACGCGCTCGTTGTAGCGCAGCAGATGCGGCGAAGTGTAGGTACCCACCTTCCAGCCGGCGGCCCGCCCGATCGCCTCGATAAAGGCCACGGTGGAGCCCTTGCCATTGGTGCCGCCGACGACGATGACGTGGGTGGCCGGCGCTGCAAGCTGCAGACGCGCAGCGACCTCGCGCACGCGCTCCAGGCCCATGGCGATGTTCTGCGGATGCTGTTGCTCGATGTAGACGAGCCAGTCGGAGAGAGAGTTGGTTGCGTTCACGGCGAGGACTGCGCAGGAAGAACTGCATTATCGCGAATTTCCAGACCGCCACGTGCTCGGACAAAAGACGACGGCGTGCTCAGGCACAGGTGCTTGTCGTTGCCAAATCCAGTTATCCGTGTCGAGACGTCCTCGATCACGGGACGTCTTCGATCGCTGCAATCCGCATTCCCAGCACCGAGCGCTGACCGGTCAACACCACGGTCATCTGCTGATCGGGATGCCGACGATAGAGCGCCTCGGTGATGCACAGATGGCTGGGAAACCGATTTTCCAGCGGCCCACCACTCAATCTGTATTTGCACGAACGCCCACTCTGAAAGTACTCGGTCCGCATGGCATGCGTTTCTTCAAAACTGGCACCGGCCATCCGCGTATACACCCACGGTGCCCCCCTGGCCAGCACGAGCCAGTACAGGAATCCCAACAGCGGCGGCGCCAGGCAGATCGTCAGACCTGTACTATTGCCAACGACCGCCTTCCATCCCCCGATACGATAGGCCGGCACAACGATCAGCACCGTCAATCCACCTCCCAGCAGCAGCATCGGCGCGAGCCAGTTCCGACCGGACAGGAATGGTGCGGGAATGAAGTCGGAGAACGCCCCTAGCGCCAACAGGCCGGACACACTCCCCAAAACAACGTACCGAAGCGCCTTTGGCCACTTGGCGATGATCCCGGGATGACGCGCCACAGCGTGACCCACAATCCTTGCCGAGCGCAGTCTTACAACGCCCGATGCTTGGCTTCACCAAAAAACGGCGTGTGATGCGCACAGTCGTTCAGGCGCACCACTTCCAGGTGGTCGACATCTTCGCCTTCGAGCAGGTTGAGCGTGGTCGGTGCCTGGCGGAAGGTCCACAGCTTGGACAACGGCAGGCCCAGAATCTTGCACAGGATCACGCGGTTGACTGCATCGTGCGCCACCACCAGCAAGGTGTCGTCGGCGCCCAGGCCATCAGCCGCGCGTACCAGCCCGCGCCAGCTGCGGTCCAGCACCTGACGCAAGGATTCGCCGCCGGGCATCAGCACGGTGTCGGGTTCTTCGCGCCAGGCACGCAAGCGCGCCGGATCCTTGTCGTTGATCTCGCTGGCCAGCAAGCCTTCCCATTCGCCATGCGCGATTTCCTGCAGGTCCGCATCGGTCTGCAGCAAGCTCTCGCGTGCACTGCCCAGCGCCAGCTTCGCGGTGGCCTGCGCACGCGACAGCGGCGATGCCACCGCGCGGGTGATCTCCAGCGACTGCAGGCGCGCGCCAAGGGCAGCGGCCTGGCCTTCGCCGACCGGCGACAGCGGGATATCGATCTGGCCCTGATAACGGCCTTCGGCGTTCCACGGCGTCTCGCCGTGACGAGCAAGCAGGATGCGCATGCGCGAGAGATTCCTTGGGGAAGGGACCGACGTGCCTTGCGGCCAGACGGGAGCGGAATGATACCGCCCCACGCCCTCCGTGGTTTGCGCTCAGTGGCGGAATCGATGCCTGACCGAACCGTATCCGCTTGCGGCGTGCCCGGCCGCATGGCCGCCGGGCTCTTCTGCCTCACCAGCATCCACCCCGCACGGCTGAAAACGCGCGCTGCGCCAGTTCCTCAGGCGCGACCGAACGCCGGGTCGCTGCGGCTGGGCTTGCCGGTTTCCAGATGCCCGGCCAGACGCCGGCGGAATGCCCCACCCGGCTGCTCAACGACAAAGTCATACCAGTGATCGCTTGCTGCCAACGCCAGCCGGATGGTTTGCCGCTGGCCTGCGGCCAGGTGCACCGCGCGCGCGGTCGGGTCTGCGTAATCCAGTGCGCGCAGTTGCAGCGTGCACGGTTGGCGCCCGGCATTGCCGAGTTCCAGCACCAGCATTTCGCCGTCCTGCCTGGCTTCTAACCACGGCGCTGCCGATTGCGTCACAGCGGCTGCAAGTTCGCCAGCGAACTCGCGCAGGAATCCATTCGGCCCATGCACGCTCAAGGCATAGGCACCGTCATGTGCAGCGCCAAGCGGTACATCGTCGAGCTGCGTGCCGGGCAGCACGGTGTAGTACCACGGGCCGCCACTTGCAGCGCTGGTGTAGACGTTGAACGCGGCTGCAGCAGCGCCGCTGTTGACGAACTGCAGTTGCACACCGTCTCCATTCTGTACACGCGCATGCACCTGCAAGGCGTACGGCAGCGCGCGTGCAGGGCGTTGACCCGGCTCTTGTCGCGGCATGCTGGCCTTCGTCGGAGGCACCGGCAATGGTTTGCCACTCACCGCGGCAGTGCGTGCGCGATAGTCGCCGATCGCCGGCAACGCGCTCAACGCCGAATCGTCCGGCTTGCGGAAATCGAACACACTGGTCAGATCGCCGCTCACCGCACGCCGCCACGGGCTGATGTTGGGCTCGGCCACGCCGAAACGGCGCTCCAGCAAGCGCAGTACCGAGGTGTGATCGAACACCTGCGAGTTGACCCAGCCGCCGCGCGTCCACGGCGAGATCACCAGCATCGGCACGCGGATGCCCAGGCCGATCGGCAGTCCCTCGTAGACTTCGCCACGCGTGTCGACATTGCTGCGCCCCATGCGCGCATCCAGCGCCGGCAATGGCGCGGGCACATGATCGAAGAAGCCGTCGTTCTCGTCGTAATTGATGATCAGCGCAGTCTTCGCCCAGACCTCCGGATTGGCGGTGAGCGCATCGATCAAACGCGCCACCAGCGATTCGCCGTAGGCCGGCGGTGCTTCCGGATGTTCGCAATAGGCGGTGGGCGGAACGATCCACGACACCTGCGGCAAGCGATTGGCCTGCACATCGGCAGCGATCGCGGCGACCAGATGATCGGCCTGCGTGGTGGCGGCATTGTCCGCGGTGGAACCGGGCACGCACGCACGCGCGCGCCGATAGCGTTCGTCGCCGGGCTGCAGATCGCGATAGTGGGAAAAATACGCCAGCGAGTTGCAGCCGAAATTGTCGTATTCCTGATACACGCGCCAATCCACACCTGCGGCCTGCAGGCGCTGTGCGTAGGTGGTCCAGTCCATCGCGGCGTAGCCGGGTTTGTCGCGCGCCATGTCGGCGGTCCAGTTGCCGTCGTCGGCATTGGTCACCGCTTGCGCGCCGACACTGCCCACGCTCGGGCCGCTGGTGCCGGTAAACAGATACATGCGATTGGGATTGGTTGGCCCATGCAACGAACAGAAATAACCATCGCAAATGGTGAACGCATCGGCGAGCGCGTGGTAATACGGAATGTCATGACGCTGGAAATACCCCATCGTCAATTCGCCCTTGTACGGCACCCAGGCGTCGTACTCGGCCCAGCGCACCGGATCCTGCCCGTGGCCGGCTTTCCACGAGTGATCCAGGCTTTTGATCAACGGGGCTGACGTGTTTTGTGAATCGAAGGCGAACGGCAACAAGCGATGACCGTCCTTTGCCGGCTGGCTCCATACCGGATGCCCATCGCGCAACTGCAGCGGACGCGGATCGCCGAAACCGCGTACGCCGCGCAGCGCACCGAAGTAATGATCGAACGAGCGATTTTCCTGCATCAGGATCACCACGTGTTCGATGTCGCGCAGCGTGCCGGTACGTGAGTTGGCCGGCAGCGCGAGTGCGCGGCCGATCGAAGACGGCAAGGCGCCGGCGGCGGTCAGCGCGGCGACGCGCTTGAGGAAATCACGGCGCGAGGGGGAAGACGTCATGGATGCGAAACCTGGCAGAAATACGGGTGCATGGCCGCAGGTGGCGGCTGGACACGACACGTATATCCGGCAAGCGCGACAGTTTTAAGACAGCGACCGTCATCAATGTTTCATGAGTCGTTGACACCCTGCGTCGCGAAACGCCGGTCTTGCACCGTGCGTCCGCCCTCAGCCGTGCCCGAACAGGATTCCCCCATGACTTGCACTCGTCGTTTTCATGTCACTCCGCTGGCGCTCGCCCTGGCAGCGCTGCTTCCCGTCATGGCATCTGCCGCCGCAACGGCTGCCGATCCGGCTGCCATTGCAGACGCGCCGGTCGCCGATGCGCCGGTCACCACCGCCGATACCGCAACCAATGCCACCCAGCTGGATGCGATCAACGTGGTCTCGCAAGGCAGCACGCGCCAGGTGCAGCGCATCAGCCGGCAGGACATCGAGCAGCTGACACCGGGCAGCAGCGCCTTCAAGGCAGTGGAAAAATTGCCGGGCGTGCAGTTCCAATCGGCCGACCCGTTCGGCACCTACGAATGGTCTACGCAGGTGACCTTGCATGGCTTCGATCAGAGCCGGCTCGGCTACACACTCGATGGCATTCCGCTAGGCAACATGAGCTACGGCGTCACCAACGGCCTGCACATTACTCGCGCGATCATTTCGGAAAACCTCGGCTCGGTGGAAATCGCGCAAGGCGCCGGCGCGCTCGGTACTGCGTCCAACACCAATCTCGGCGGCACCATGCAGTTCTATTCGGCCGACCCGCAGACCACGCCCGGCCTGCGGCTGGTGCAGACGGTGGGTAGCGATGCGACGCGTCGCACCTTCGTGCGTGGCGACACCGGCGATCGCAATGGCTTGTCGGCGTATCTGTCCTATGCCAATGCCACCACCGACAAGTGGAAGGGCTTTGGCGACCAGCAGTCCGAGCAGGCCAACCTCAAGACCGTGTATCAATGGGGCGACGGCAACCGTCTGAGCCTGTTTGTGGATACCTCGCGGCGCAAGGAATACGACTACATGGATCTGTCGTTGACCAGCCAGCGCGCGCTGGGCTGGGACTACGATTACCTGCAGCCGGATTGGGCCACTGCGGTGCAGATGGCGCGTGCGTATCAAAACACCGGTGCCACCAGCGGCGTGGCCAACGGCTACCCGCAATCGCTGGCGGGGCTGCCCGATGATTACAGTTGGCTGGATGCCAGCTACTACGCAGGCGGCGGTCTGCGTCGCGACAACCTGGCAGGCTTGTCGGGCACGTTCGTGTTCGGCGGTGCAACCCTGGATGCCGCCGGCTACTACCACGCCAATCGCGGCGAGGGGCAGTGGGTGACGCCGTATGTCGTCACCTCGGCGCAGATCCCGGTGTCGATGCGCACCACCGACTATGGCCTGGACCGTTTCGGCGGTACCAGCGCACTGAAGTGGTCGTGGGGCAATCACGATCTGGAAGCCGGCGTGTGGGCCGAGAATGCACGCACCACGCAAGGGCGCAATTACTTCGCGCTGGGCAACGAGGGCTACACCTCGCTGTACAACGTGTACGAAGCGCAGACCCCATTCCGTCGCGACTTTTTGCAGCGCTATACCACCCAGACCCGCATGCTGTACCTGCAGGACACCGTGCGTCTGCTCGACGATCGCCTGACCCTCAACTACGGCGCAAAGGCGCTCAGCACCACCACGCGCGCACAATCGCTGGTGCCGACCACCGCGCTGGCGCAGGGACGCATCCGCGCTGAAGACAACTTCCTGCCGCAGGTTGGCGTGAACTACAAGCTCGACGAGCGCCAGGACATCTACGCCTCCTACAGCAAGAACATCGCCGCCTTCGGTTTCACCCCGTTCGGCACCTCGCAGGCCGCGTTCGACCGCAGCCGTTCGACGCTGGAGCCGGAAGAATCGCAGACCGTGCAGGTAGGTTACCGCGTGCAGGATGCGCAGTTCCAGCTGTCGGCCGACGCCTACTTCACCAAGTTCTCCAACCGCTTGCTGACCACCTCGCCATGTACTGCGGTGCAGACCTGCGCGGCGATCCTGAGCAATGTCGGTGCCGTGCACAGCGCCGGTGCCGACCTGGCGTTGATGTGGCGTCCGATGGAAGGCCTGAGCTGGTTGAACTCGCTGTCGTGGAATCGCTCGCGCTATCAGGACGACTACCTCAACAACGGCGTGGTCGCCACCTCCGGCAAGGACGTGGTCGGCATCCCGGCGTTGATGTTCTCCTCCAGCGCCAGCTACCAACTCGGCAACCTGCGCCTGGATCTGGACGGCAAGTACGTCGACAAGCGCTACATCACTTTCCTCAACGATTCGCAGGTGCCTTCGTATTGGCTGTTCAATGCGGGCGCGCGTTACGACTTCGGTCGTGTGGGCGGCGTGGCCGATGTGGCGCTGGCGCTCAACATCACCAACTTCACCGACAAGCGCTACTTCGCCAGCACCGGCACCAACGGCTATGTCGCCTCCGACCCGGATGGCTACAACCAGACCATGGTGGTCGGCGCGCCGCGGCAATACTTCATGAGTCTGGATGTGAAGTTCTGAGTTGCTGGCGCCTTTTCCGCTCTCCCTGCGGGGCGAAAAGGCGCGGCTTGCGCGCCACTGGCGCGCGTGGCTGGGAGAGCCCGCGCCGCAAGCGCGGGCCGGGGCGCGTAGCGAGTGTTTGGGTGAGGGTACGGGCGAAGCAGTCGGCGCGTCACTTCTGAAGGCGCGTAGCGACGCGTTTGTCATTGCAGGTACTGGTAAATCTCTGAGGCGCCCCTCATCCGGCGCTGCGCGCCCCCTTCTCCCGATGGGAGAAGGGCTGCATCGGCCCCTACCCCGCCATGATCCGGGTCAGCCAACACCACTCGCTTCCCGCACCGCCGCATGGCACCAGCCCCACCCCGCATATAATCGCCGCCTTACTTTCACTCAGCAGGTCCCGCCAGATGGCGCAGACGATGAAGGCGCTGGTCAAGCGCGAAGCGAACAAGGGCATCTGGCTGGAACAGGTTCCCGTCCCCAGCCCCGGCCCCAACGAGGTGCTGATCAAGCTGGAAAAGACCGCAATCTGCGGCACCGATCTGCACATCTACCTGTGGGACGAATGGAGCCAGCGCACCATCACACCCGGCCTGACCATCGGCCATGAGTTCGTCGGCCGTGTGGCCGAGCTCGGTTCGGCCGTGACCGGCTACCAGGTCGGCCAGCGCGTCTCGGCCGAAGGCCACATCGTCTGCGGACACTGCCGCAACTGCCGCGGCGGCCGCCCGCACCTATGCCCCAACACGGTCGGCATTGGCGTCAACGTCAACGGCGCATTTGCCGAATACATGGTGATGCCGGCCAGCAACCTGTGGCCGATCCCCGACCAGATTCCCTCCGAGCTGGCCGCGTTCTTCGACCCCTACGGCAACGCCGCGCATTGCGCGCTGGAATTCGACGTGATCGGCGAAGACGTGCTGATCACCGGCGCCGGCCCGATCGGCATCATCGCCGCCGGTATCTGCAAGCACATCGGTGCGCGCAACGTGGTGGTCACCGACGTCAACGATTTCCGCCTCAAGCTGGCCGCCGACATGGGCGCCACCCGCGTGGTCAACGTCTCCAAGACCTCGCTCAAGGACGTCATGGCCGACCTGCACATGGAAGGCTTCGACGTGGGCCTGGAAATGAGCGGCAACCCGCGCGCCTTCAACGACATGCTCGACTGCATGTATCACGGCGGCAAGATCGCCATGCTCGGCATCATGCCGCGCGGCGCCGGCTGCGACTGGGACAAGATCATCTTCAAGGGCCTCACCGTACAGGGCATCTACGGCCGCAAGATGTACGAGACCTGGTACAAGATGACGCAACTGGTGCTCTCGGGTTTTCCACTGCACAAGGTGCTGACGCATCAATTGCCGATCGACGATTTCCAGAAGGGCTTCGACCTGATGGAAGAAGGCAAGGCCGGCAAGGTCGTGTTGAGCTGGAACTGATCAGCCACTACGCTTGAACGCAAAAGGCGCCGCGAGGCGCCTTTTGCGTGTCCGTCTTCAGGGGGCTGGCAAAAGCTGCGAGCAATCCTCGGTGCGAGCGGAGCGCTTCAAGAAACGCAAGGTCGGCGAGGCTGCAGGGAAAGGCTCAGTTGGTCGAGGGCGCGGTGCCCTCACCGCTCGCGGGACACGCCGCAAGTACGTCCATGTAGGCTCGGTGGCGGCATCCATGCCGCCACACGGTCCCGCAATCGGTGAGGACACCGCACCAGAGAGTGAGTCGGTTGCTTTTTAAAGCCTGCAGGTTGATCGGCTTGCGTTACGAAGATGATACGACGCGGCGTTATTGAAACAGCACCCGTCACGCCTTGCTTGCAACCATGCACACCGACCATCTCGACTGGTCCTTGCCCGCCTACCGTCGCGGGACCTTACGCGGCATGGATGCCGCGTAAGAGCCTACATGGATGTGCTTGCGGCGTGTCCCGCGATGGTAGGCGGGCAAGGGCCCTGCATCCAAGCCCCAGATCAACCGCTCTACAAGTGATCCATCCGCACGATGCAATCACCCCAAGACAAAACAACCGATATCTAGAATTCTGGCGTCGTCTAAATGTAAAGGCTGATGTAAAGACTGAAAACTCTAAGCATCAACTCTTCCCGCCCCACAACTACACGACCAATTGGCCAGAGCCGCTCTTAGCCCATCGCCATCAAGGCCAGGTGACCGTGGCAGTCGCCACCAGATGGTTCTGCGAATTCTGCCGACCGAAGCCGAATTCGGCCGCTTCGCTGGTGTCGTAATAGCCCACGCTCAGACCCAGCGGACCGAACGCCTTGCCGACATTCACCCCGAAGTCGTTGTAGTCGTGATCCACCTGACTGAGCGCCGAGGTGTAAACGCTGTGCCCGGCGTGCGCGCCGAAAGTGAAGTCGTACGGCAACGTCCAGTTGGCATCGAGCGCGTAGTAATAGCCGTCGGTCTTCGACCCATACAGATCGTTGGTGTAGGCAACGGTCAAGCTATAGGTCTTCAAAAATGTGGTCTTGGTGATCAGTTCGGCGTAGTTGGACGCACCCGCTCCCAGGTATTGGTAGCGGTTGACCATCACATCGAAATTCCAGTTCGTGCCCAGATCGGTGTTGTAGCCGACAAAGCCATCCACTTCCCAATCCGGATCGCCCGCACCGTAATCGACATTGGAGGTCCAGGTGCCGATGTACACGCCGAACGGCGTCGTGTACGTGAGTCCGGCCTGGAAGGCGGGCTCTTCATTGGTCTGCGAGATACCGCGGAACAGATAATCGCTGGTGACCGCAAAGGTGCCACTGAATGGCGAGGCTGGCGCTTCTTCATCCTGCGCATGCGCCAACGGCACGACACCTAACAACAGCAACGACAGACAACACGCGAGGGGGGACGGCTTCATGGAGCATCTCCTGGGACGATGGGCGGTCGGATGACGCGAAGCGAGCTTGCAGTGACTTTATTAGTCCAACTGTCATTGCAGCGCAACATCAACGTCGTACGCCTTTGAACCAGCACACAGGCGTTAACCACCGATGGTGCTGATCAGGATGCCCATCTCATCGACTGAATGCGCAGGATCTTGAGACTGGGGAGTAGGGATTCGTAATGCCAAAGCAAAGGCGGATCCCGCTCTGCGAATCCCGAATCCCGAATCCCTACTCCCAAATCCCCATTCAATGCCGGCCCCAGCCGGCGTTGAATCACACCGGAAACACCCCGTAATGGCGCGCCGCCAGCCTTAGCTGCTGCCCTGGCTGAAAACTCCCCGCCGAGGCCGGCAGCTCCACTTCCACCTCGTTGCCCGCCGGCTCAAGTGTTGCGCGCAGACGTAGACGCGCCCCGCTGCGCTGCGACCAGGCCACCGTCGCCGGCCAACCGGCGTCATCGGGTACCAGATCTTCCGGTCGCACATACACCTCGACCGGGCCGGCAGCCAACGTGGCATTGGCCGCCGGCAATGCATGTCCCGCCACCTGGATCCGACCCTCCGCCAGCACACCAGGAATGCGGTTCACCGCGCCCACGAACGAATACACGAACGGCGAGGCCGGCTTGTCGTAGATCATCGCCGGGGTGTCGAGCTGCTCGATGCGGCCGCGGTTGAGGATCGCCACCCGGTCCGCCAGTTCCAGCGCTTCTTCCTGATCGTGGGTCACGAACACCGTGGTCAGACCGGTGCGTTCATGCAGCTCGCGCAGCCAGCGGCGCAGGTCGCGGCGCACCTGCGCATCCAGCGCCCCGAATGGCTCGTCCAGCAGCAGCACGCGTGGCTCGATCGCCAGCGCACGCGCCAGTGCCACACGCTGCCGCTGACCACCGGACAGCTGGGTGGGATAGCGCTGCTCCAGGCCATGCAACTGCACCAGCGCCAGCAATTCTTCCACGCGTGCGCGAATACGCGCTTCAGCCCAACGCTCGTTACCGCGCCGCACCCGCAAGCCGAAGGCGATGTTCTCGAACACGTCCATATGCTTGAACAACGCGTAGTGCTGGAACACGAAGCCGACCCGGCGCGACTGCACGCTCATGCGCGTGGCGTCTTCGTCGCCGAACAGCAACTGCCCGCCATCGGCATGCTCCAGCCCGGCCATGATGCGCAACAACGTGGTCTTGCCTGAGCCCGACGGCCCCAGCAGTGCCAGCAACTCACCCTGACGCACGTCCAACGTGATGTCGTCCAGCGCGGTGAACGTGTCGAACTGCTTGCGCAGGCGGTGGATGCGGATGCCCATGTTCACCTCAATGTCGGTGGTTGGCGGCGAGCGAATCGCCGTGTCGCCATTCCAGATACGTCTTCAGCGCCAGCGTCAGCAGCGCGGTCAATGCCAGCAGCGAGGCACACGCAAACGCGGCGCTGTAGGCGTATTCGTTGTAGAGAATTTCCACATGCAACGGCAGCGTATTGGTGCGCCCGCGGATATGCCCGGACACCACCGACACCGCACCGAACTCGCCCATCGCGCGCGCCGCGCACAGCAGCACGCCGTACATCAGGCCCCAACGGATATTGGGCAGGGTCACCCGCCAGAACATCTGCCAGCCGCTCGCGCCCAGGCTCAATGCGGCCAGCTCTTCATCGCTGCCCTGCTGCTCCATCAGTGGCATCAGCTCGCGCGCGATGAACGGAAACGTGACAAAGGTCGTCGCCAGCACGATGCCCGGCAGCGCGAACACGATGCGCGGCAGCTGAATCAGCATCTCGCCAAAAAACGGCAGCTGCACCTGCCAACCTTCGTCGATCAACGGCCACGCCCAACCGCTGCGCCCGAAGATCAGCACGAAGATCAAACCCGCCACCACCGGCGATACCGAAAACGGCAGATCGATCAGGCTGATCAGCAAGCGCTTGCCGGGAAAGCGATGCTTGCTCACCGCCCACGCCGCTGCCACGCCGAATACCAGATTCAGCGGCAGCACGATCGCAGTCACGATCAAGGTCAGCTTGATCGCCGACAACGCGTCCGGGTCGACCACTGCGCGCAAAAACGTTTCCCAACCACCCCGCAGCGCCTCGGCGAAGACCAGCACCAGCGGCAGCAGCAAAAACGCCAGCAGGAACAGCAGCGCGCCCAGAATCATCAGCCACTGCACCCAGCGAGGCTCGTTGGTGGCCGAGTCGGTGATGCGGCGCGCCTGTTCGGTCATTGTGCGGTTCTGCAGCATGGAGGGCAGCGACGACACAGCATCGTTCATGCAGGCCTCCGTTGATGGCGCAGCAGGCGTGCCTGCAGCGTATTGACCACCAGCAGGATCACGAACGACAGCAGCAGCATTGCCGCCGCAATCGCGGTGGCGCCGGCATAATCGAATTCTTCCAGCCGGATGGTGATCAGCAGCGGCGCGATCTCGGTGGAATTGGGCAGATTGCCGGCGATGAAGATCACCGAACCGTACTCACCCACGCCACGCGCGAAGGCCAGCGCAAACCCGGTCAGGACCGCTGGCCACAGTCCCGGCAGCACCACCCGCCAGACCGTTTGCCAGCGCGATGCGCCCAGCGTAGCGGCGGCCGCTTCAAGCTCACGCTCGCTCTCGGCCAGCACCGGCTGCACCACCCGCACCACGAACGGCAGGCCGACAAACACCAGCGCCAGCACGATGCCCAACTGCGTATAGGCGACCTTGATGCCGACCGCCTCCAGCCAGCGCCCGACCCAGCCGTTCCCGCCGTACAACGCAGTCAGCGCGATACCCGCAACTGCGGTGGGCAACGCGAATGGCAGATCGATCACCGCGTCGAAGAAGCGCTTGCCCGGGAAGTTGTAGCGCACAAACACCCACGCCACCCAGGTGCCCATTAGTGCGTTGAAGGCGCCGGCCACGAACGCCGTACCGAAGCTCACCTGCAACGCCGACAACACCCGTGGCTCGCTCCACACCCGCCACAGGCCGTCCCAACCCAATCCGCTGGTTTTGATGAAGATGCCCAGCAGCGGGATCAACACAATCAATCCCAGCCAGGTCAGCGTAATTCCAAGACTCAAACCCAACCCCGGCATCACGCGTCGGCGCGATGACGGCGCTGGATGGGGTGCAACCGACATCTGCATTGCCTACTTTTTTGCCTGGATCTGATCGAACACACCACCGTCGGCGAAGTGTTCCTGCTGCGCCTTGTCCCACGACCCGAACGCTTCCTGGATGGTCACCAGCTTGATGTCCGGGAAACGCGCCAGATCGGCCGGGTCGGCAAATTCCGGGTGACGCGGGCGATAGAAATGCTTGGCTGCCAGCTTCTGCCCTTCCGGCGCGTACAGATAACGCAGGTAGGCCTCGGCCACATCGCGCGTGCCGTGTTTGTCGACGTTCTTGTCGACCAGCGCCACCGACGGCTCGGCCAGGATCGACAACTTCGGCACCACGATCTCGAACTTGTCCTTGCCCAGTTCATCGCGCGCCAGCAGCGCTTCGTTTTCCCAGGCCAGCAGCACATCGCCGATACCACGCTGCACGAAGGTCGTCGTGGCACCGCGCGCACCGGTGTCCAGCACCGGCACGTTGCGGAACAGTGCCTGCATGTAGCGCACGATGCGCTCGCGGTCGCCCTTGAAGATGCGGTCGGCATACGCCCAGGCGGCCAGGTAATTCCAGCGCGCGCCGCCGGAGGTCTTGGGGTTGGGCGTCACCACCGCCACGCCGGAGCGCAGCAGGTCCGGCCAATCGTGGATGTTCTTCGGGTTGCCCTTGCGCACCAAAAACACGATCGTCGAGGTATACGGCGCGCTGTTGTCGGGCAGGCGTTTTTCCCAATCGCTGTCGATCAGCTTGGCCTTCTCGGCGATCGCGTCCACGTCGTAGGCCAGCGCCAACGTGACCACATCGGCCTCGATGCCGTCGATCACCGCGCGCGCCTGCTTGCCCGAGCCGCCGTGCGAGGTTTCGACCGTCACCGTGTCCTGCGGGTGTTGCTGTTTCCAATGCGCGGCGAACGCGCTGTTGTAGTCGCGGTAGAACTCGCGGGTGGGGTCGTAGCTCACATTGAGCAGACCGATGTCGCGCGCGCCAGCCGGGCCGGCCAGGGCCAGCAAGCTGCACAACAGGATCGAAACGAGGCGGTAGCGGGGGTGGGTCACAGCAATCTCCTGGCCGGTGGGGCGCAGCTGAACAGCAAGCATGCCATGCTGCGCAGCGCTACGCGGGTGGTGAAATGACATACACGCCTGCGCTTATACCGATTTTGCATGACGTAGTGGTATGCCGCCGTGATCGTTAAAATCGTGCTTCTTTCTGCCACTGCGATCGCCATGACCAACGCTCCCGCCGCGCTGACCGCCCACTACGCCGCCGAACTGGAGGCGATCCAGGCCCAGGGCCTGTTCAAGTCCGAGCGCATCATCACCGGCCCGCAGGCGGCGCAGATCACCCTCGCCGACGGCCGCAGCGTGCTCAACTTCTGCGCCAACAACTACCTGGGCCTGGCCGACCATCCGGACATCATCCAGGCCGCCAAGGACGCGCTGGACACGCACGGCTTCGGCATGGCCTCGGTGCGCTTCATCTGCGGCACCCAGGATTTGCATAAGCAACTCGAGCACACCATCGCCGACTTCTTCGGCACCGAGGACACCATCCTCTATGCCGCCTGTTTCGATGCCAACGGCGGCCTGTTCGAACCGCTGCTCGGCGAGCACGATGCCATCATCTCCGACGCGCTCAACCACGCCTCGATCATCGACGGCGTACGCCTGTGCAAGGCCAAGCGCTTCCGCTACGCCAACTGCGACATGGTCGACCTGGAAGCGCAGCTGCAGGCCGCCGATGCCGCCGGTTGCAAGACCAAGCTGATCACCAGCGACGGCGTATTCTCGATGGACGGCTTCATCGCCCCGCTGGACGAGATCACCGCCCTCGCCCGCAAGTACAACGCGCTGGTGCATATCGACGAATGCCATGCCACCGGCTTTCTGGGCGCTACCGGCCGCGGCTCGGCCGAGGTCAAGGGCGTGCTGGACCGGATCGATATCTTCACCGGCACGCTGGGCAAGGCGATGGGCGGCTCACTGGGCGGCTTCACCACCGCCAAGCGTGAAGTCATCGAACTGCTGCGCCAGCGCTCGCGTCCTTATCTTTTTTCCAATTCACTGCCGCCGCACGTGGTGGCCGCAGGCATCAAGGCGTTCGACATGCTGGACGCCGCCGGCGAGCTGCGCACGCAGCTGGTCGAAAACACGCGTTACTTCCGCGAGCGCATGACCGCCGCTGGCTTCGACGTCAAACCTGGCGTGCATCCGATCAGCCCGGTGATGCTCTACGACGCACCGCTGGCGCAGAAATTCGCCGAGCGCCTGCTGGAAGAAGGCATCTACGCCATCGGCTTCTTCTTCCCGGTGGTGCCCAAGGGCCAGGCGCGCATCCGCACCCAGATCAGCGCCGCGCACACCCGCGCGCAGCTGGATCAGGCGATCGACGCGTTCATCAAGATCGGCCGCGAACTCGACGTCATCAAAGACTGATGCGCACGGTGCTGCGCCAACGGCTGTTGCTGGCGGCGCACACCGATGCCCAGGCGCATTTACTGGACGGCAGTTGGGAAACCCGCTGCCTGCATTGCCGTCGGCGTTTGCAACTGCGCGCCGATGGCGAACCGCTCGGCCACACCACGCTGGAACACGTAATCCCACAGGCCTGGTTCGGCCGTCGCGCGGCGGCCGCGCTGTGCGCGATGGTCGGCGACGATGCGAATGCGGCGCGCAACCTTGCCCTGGCCTGTGCCAGCTGCAATCACGCCAAGGGTCGCCGTCACGATGCCAACGGCGCCGGCGACGCACGTGCTTTTGAAGTCGTCAGCGCCTTGCTCAGCGCGCGTCTGGCGCGCTGGCGGGAGCCGCCGTCAGCGCCCTGACTTCCTCGGCGCTGAGCATGCGCCACGCACCCTTGCCCAACTCACCCATCGCCAGCGCGCCGATTGCCACCCGCACCAGTCGCAGCACCCCAATTTCCAGCGCCGCCAACAAGCGACGGATCTGCCGATTGCGGCCCTCGTCCAGCACGATCTCCAGCCACGCATTGCGCTCGCCTTCGCGCAGCACGCCAACGTGCTTGGCACGCAGCAGCGCACCATCGCCCTCAGGATCGGGATCGACCACACCGGCCTGCAACTGCGCCAGTTGCTCGGCACTCGGGCGGCAATCGATCTGCACGTGATAGGTCTTGTCCGGCCCGGTCGCAGGATCGGTCAGCGCCGCCGCCCATTGCGGGTCGTTACTGAAGAGCAGTAGCCCTTCGCTGGCCTTGTCCAATCGCCCGACCGGCGCGATCCACGGCAATCCGGCACCATCGAAGCAGCGATACACCGTCGCCCTGCCCTGCTCGTCGCGCACGGTCGTGACCACGCCGCGCGGCTTGTTGAGCATCAGATAGCAGCGCGCCGGCCCGGCCAACGCCTGCCCGTCGACGGTGATGCTCGACTGCTGATCGGCGCGGATCGGATATTCGGGGTCGTGGACCACACGCGCAGCCACGCTGACCCGCCCTTCGACGATCCAGCGTGCCGCTTCGGTACGCGAACACACGCCCAATTTAGACAGCACGCGCGCCAGCCCGTGGCGCGGTGCGGTGGTCGCCATGGCCGTAGCGGAGGCGCGCGAAGCACCAGCAGGACCACGCTTGCGTTGCCGGGACGTTGCCGGCGGAAGCCGCCGGGTCATGCCGTCCCGACCGTGCCGCTTACTTGTTTTCGACCGACTTGGCGTCGGCCGCAGGCGTTGCAGCTGCCGCAGCGGCCGGAGCCGGCGCAGCCACCGGACGCGCCTTGACCACACGCACACCGCGCGCCTTCATCCAGGCATCGAATTCTTCGGCAGTCATGCGCTTGCCGTTCTGGCTCATGTCAAAACGCCAGGGCGTGTTGTCGAACGCGGTGGTCGCCTTGTAGGCGGCCGGATCGTTCGAATTGACCGTGCCGCCGGGCGGAATCACCTTGGCCAGGTCCTGGCAGCCTTCCACGCGCAACCGCAGCAGCACGCGGTCCACCGATTGCTCGCTGGTATAGGGCTGGGCCAACACGCCGGTGGGCATGCCCAGCTGGACGCTACGGGTGTAGAACTCGGCGGCCGCCGGCGCAATCACCGTGGCAGGCAACGGCAGCGGCTGGGACACCGTGCTGCCGGCGCAGTTCGGGGCGGCGTAAGCGGCAGGAATCAAAGCGAGACAGAGCAAACCTGCCGTAGCGGTACGCAGCATCGGGTTCTTCCAATTATGAGTTTGGTGTTGACGCGGTGAGTGTAGGCAGCGATGAACGCTGTTTCAACCGGAACCGTGCCTGGATGGCAACACAGACAGGTTTGGCGGCGACTCGACGCACTTTTCCTGGTCCTACAAAGACAAAACCCGGCACAAGGCCGGGTTTTGTATGGGACAGCTAGCGGTCCAATTAGTTCTGGACGTTCAGCTCGGTACGACGGTTCTTAGCACGGCCTTCCGGATTGTCGGAACCATCCGGGTTGGCGTTCGGAGCAATCGGACGGCTCTCGCCGTAGCCGATCGGGCCGACCAGACGCGACGCATCAACGCCGTTCTTGGTCAGGTAGTCGTACACAGTGGTCGCACGACGCTCGGACAGCTTCTGGTTGTACGCGTCGGTACCCTTCGAGTCGGTGTGACCGGCAACCTCGACCTTCAGGTCGGGGTAACGCTTCAGGATCTCGGTCGCTTCGCTCAGGATGGACTGTGCGTCCGGACGCAGGGTCGACTTGTTGAAGTCGAAGTTCACGCCCTTCAGGTCGATCGACACAGGAACCGGGCAACCGTCCGGACCGATGGTCTGGCCAGGCTGCGAAGCCGGGCACTTGTCGTCGCAGTTGTTGACGCCGTCACCGTCGTCATCCAGGTCTGCGCAGCTCGGGGCAACCGGAGCCGGAGCCGGCGGCGGAGCGGTCGACGGAGCCGGTCCCAACGGGATCACGACGCCGACCGAAGCCAGCACGTCGCCGAACCAGTCTTCCTGCGGAGCAGCAACGCTCTGGTCGTTGAAGTCAGCGCGGTAGGCCAACTCGGCACGCACGGCAACGCGCTTGTCGAAGGTGGTCTGCAGACCGACACCAGCCTTGGCGGCAAAGTTGCCGTCTTTCTGCTGGCCCGGCGAAACCGGGTTCGGGGTTGCGTCGAACTCTTCTTCCGAACGCTGGTAGCCCAGGCCGAACAGGAGGTAGGGGTTCCAGCCGCGGCCTTCAGCGATGAAGTGGCGACGCAGGTCGAACGAGATGCCGTACTGGCTCCAGTTCTGATCCTGGTTGGCATCGAAATTCGGGTTCTGATAGTTCAGCTCGCCGTCGATCGACCAGTTCGGGCTGACGAACTTGCCCAGACCCAGGGTCACGAACGGAGCATCATTGGTCAGACGATCGCTGTCCTGGAAGTTGAAGCCAGCGCTACCGGTCAGGTACCAACGGTCATCGAATTCCTGCGCGGAAGCAGCCTGGGCAAACGCCAGGCCGCCAAGCAACGCGGCAGTGAGAATTTTCTTATTCATGTATACAGCTCCGTTCTTTGGGAGATAAACCGATAGAGGCGTTGTTCTTGGTAAAGATGCTCGTCACATCCAGAGCCATCGGGGCGCAGATTAAGCCGGCTTCAGTGAAGATCGCGTTAACGGACATATAACATGTGAAAGCAATCAACAGGCCCGGCGATCCCACTCAATACTACGTATACAGTTTCATGAAGAAAAGGACCGGGCGCCCAGTTAGCACAAGTGCCCCGCATGAACGGCAGCCCAATTAAGCCAGTTGAATACGCTTGCGGTCTGCCCCCCAGGGGGACGGGCGGCACGACTCCGCAACCACATTGGTGAATGCGAGCCCTAGTCCGAGCTGAATTGTGGGCTGGGTGGTTGCGGGCCAACGGCATCACAACGCACCCTGAACTTCCCCATACAGAGCGCCTCGATGAAAGCCATCGCCATCACTCGCCATCTTCCAATCGACGATCCCCAGTCGCTGCTTGACATGGAGCTTCCGACGCCCGCGGCGCCGTCCGGGTATGACTTATTAGTGCGTGTAGAGGCGATCTCGGTGAATCCGGTCGACACCAAGGTGCGTGCGCCCAAGCCGCAAACACTGGATGCGCCGAAAATTCTCGGCTACGACGCCGCCGGCGTGGTCGAAGCAGTAGGCCCGGAGGTCACTGCATTCGTGGTGGGCGATGAGGTCTATTACGCAGGAGATATCGGAAGGCCGGGCAGCAACGCGCAGTACCAGTTGGTCGATGCGCGCATCGCCGGCTGCAAGCCGACCTCGCTCAGCTTCGCCGAGGCGGCTGCGTTGCCGCTGACCACGCTGACCGCGTGGGAGTTGTTGTTCCAGCGCATGCCGTTCGCCTTCGACGGCGCACGCAATCGCGGCAAGCACTTATTGATCATCGGGGGTGCCGGTGGCGTGGGCTCCATTGCGATCCAGCTGGCGCGGCATGCCGGCTTCACGGTCATCGCAACGGCATCGCGGCCGGAGACGATTGAATGGGTGCGCCAGATGGGCGCGCAGCATGTGATCGATCACCACCAACCGTTGCACCCGCAATTGCAGGCGCTAGGCCTGCAGAGTGTGGATGCGGCGCTCAATCTGGCCGACACCGACCGCTACTGGCAGCAGTTGGGCGAGATCCTGGCGCCGCAGGGACACGTGGGCTTGATCGTGGAGCCGCGTGGCCCGCTGTCGATCGGCGACCCGTACAAATCCAAGTGCATCGGGATCCACTGGGAACTGATGTTCACGCGTGCCCGCTACGCCACCGAAGACATGGTCGAGCAGCACCGCATCCTCAATCGTGCCGCCAGCCTGATCGATGCGGGCGAACTGCGTACCACGCAGACCGAGACGCTGTCGCCGATCAATGCGCAGCAGTTGCGCGAGGCGCATCGGCGGCTGGAAAGCGGCAGCACGATCGGCAAGTTGGTGCTGGCGGGCTGGTAATCGGCGTCACTGGTCGAGTTTGCCCGCTGCGTTTGCGCGGGCTTGCGGGTCCGACCCTCTCAAGCAGGCTGCCGACAGCACTGGCCGCGCGCGTCAAGACTTGCCGACACGCCCGTTTGCCTGCATCGTGCGCACTCCGTACGCCAGCGTATCCATATCATGTCGCCCGCCACCGGCCTGCCTGACTCGCCCTACCCGCACCTGTTCACCCCGCTCGATCTGGGTTTCACGCAATTGCGCAATCGCGTCCTGATGGGCTCGATGCACACCGGTCTTGAAGACCGTGCGCGCGATTTCCCCAAATTGGCGGCGTATTTCGCCGAGCGCGCGGCCGGCGGCGTCGGGCTGATCGTCACCGGTGGGTTTTCGCCGAATGTGGTGGGCTGGCTCAAGCCGTTCGGCGGCAAGCTGTCGTGGCCGTGGGAAGTACGCCCGCATCGTCAGGTCACCCGTGCGGTGCACGCACACGGCGCCAAGATCTGCCTGCAGCTGCTGCACGCCGGGCGCTATGCCTATCACCCGTTGTCGGTGGCGCCGTCCAGGCTCAAGGCGCCGATCAACCCGTTCACCCCGCGCGCGTTGTCGGCACGTGCGGTGGATCGGCAGATCGCGGCCTATGCGCGCGCAGCGCGGCTGGCGCGCGAGGCCGGTTACGACGGCGTGGAGGTGATGGGGTCCGAAGGCTATCTGATCAACGAATTCACCGCCGCGCGCACCAACCAGCGCAGCGATGCCTGGGGCGGCGATGCGACCAAGCGCATGCGCTTTGCGGTGGAGATCGTTCGGCGCATCCGCGAGGCATGCGGGCCGGACTTCATCATCATCTATCGGCTATCGCTGGTGGATCTGGTCGATGACGGCAACCAGTGGCAGGAGATCCTGGCGCAGGCGCAGGCGATCGAGGCGGCCGGCGCCACCATCATCAATTCCGGCATCGGCTGGCACGAGGCGCGCATTCCGACCATCGCCACATCGGTACCCCGCGCGGCGTTTGCAGGTGTCACCGCCAAGCTCAGGCCGCACCTGCGCATTCCGGTGGTGGCAACCAACCGCATCAACATGCCTGAAGTGGCCGAGCGCATCCTGGCCGACGGCGCAGCCGACATGGTGTCGCTGGCGCGTCCACTGTTGGCCGACCCGCAATGGGCCAACAAGGCCAGCGCCGGTCAGTCGCACACGATCAATACGTGCATCGCGTGCAACCAGGCCTGCCTGGATCATGTGTTCGACAACAAGCTGGCCAGCTGCCTGGTCAACCCACGCGCAGTGCACGAAACCGAGCTGATCTACACGCCGACCACCACGCCAAAGCGCATCGCGGTGGTCGGTGCAGGCCCTGCCGGACTGGCCTGCGCAACGGTGGCGGCCGAGCGCGGACACAACGTGACCTTGTTCGATGCAAGCGATGAAATCGGCGGGCAATTCAATGTCGCCAAGCGCATCCCGGGCAAGGAAGAGTTCAACGAGACGCTGCGCTATTTCGGGCACCGTATCGAAGCCACCGGCGTAGCGCTGCGGTTGCAGACACGCGTGCAGGCGGACGACCTCAAGGCCTTCGATGAGATTGTGCTGGCCACCGGCATCGAGCCGCGCAAGGTGGACTTCCCCGGTGCCGATCATCCGATGGTGGTCAATTACCTGGACGTCGTGCTGGGCCGCCATGTAGCGGCCGACAAGGTCGCCATCATCGGCGCCGGCGGGATCGGTTTCGATGTCGGCGAATTTCTGGTGCACGAAGGCGTCTCGCCATCGCTGGATCCGGTACGCTGGATGGCCGAATGGGGCGTGGACCCGAGCTTCGAAACACGCGGCGCATTGGCCAAACCGCACCCCGAGCGCCCTGCCCGTCAGGTCTGGCTGCTGCAGCGCAGCCCCGGCAAACCCGGCGCGCGTCTGGGCAAGACCACCGGCTGGATCCACCGCGCCACGCTCAAGGCCAAGGGCGTCAAGATGCTCGGCGGCGTGGAGTATCTGGGCGTGGACGATGCAGGGCTGCGGATCCGCGTTGAAGGCACCGAACAACTGCTCGATGTCGGCACGGTGGTGATCTGCGCCGGGCAGGAACCGCGTCGGGAACTGCTGGCCGCGCTGCAGGCCAACGGGCAGCAAACGCATCTGATCGGAGGTGCGGATGTTGCCGCCGAACTGGATGCCAAGCGTGCGATCAATCAGGCGTGCCGGTTGGCGGCAACCTTGTAACGCGCTTGCACGCGATGTCGTGGAAGCCACAGCCGTTCTTCATTACGACGCCAGAGCGGGGTGTGTGCGTCTGCAAGAGAGCCGCATTGATTTCACTTCGGTGCTGATATCGGCGGTCTTTAAGGCAACCGCAAGTCTGCTCGGCAGACGCTTACGCAAGTGCGCGTGGGCGCCTTAGAGCGGCTGACAAAACGTAGCGAGCAGTCGTCAGGTGGGCGTGGATGGCGTGCTCGGAACCGCAGTGATACGAGTGGTAAATCAGGATTCCGAGCACCTACCGCGCCCGCCTGGCGGTGAGCGCAGTAGCTTTGTTAGCCGCTATTAGACAGAGACAGATCGGCGCCGGCGTCGACTCTGCCATCAATGGCGCGACACCACCGGGTACGCCACTGGTCGGAGCATGCTCGGTACATTCTTTTTTCTGTCGCGCGGCTCGGCTATAAACCCGGCATGCCATCGACCCGGACTGCATCGCCGCCGCCTACCCTCCCGCCCGCAGCGTTGCTGGCCTACGCTGCGGCGCATTTCGGCAAGAGCCTGCTCTGGTACACCGCCGAATTGCTGCTGATTTTTGCGTTGACCGAATACGTCGGACTGGGCGCGATTGCGGCCGGCGTCTCGGTCGCTGGCGGCCTGGTCGTGAGCGCGGTGATGGGTGTGTTCGCAGCGAAGCGCTGGAGTGCCGGCGCCAGCCTGGCATGGGCTGGGCGGTCGCAATGGCGCGGCATTGCGCTGGCAGCTGTCGCCTTGTCGTTGGTCTTTGTCACGCCGGCATTTCCGCCGGATATCCGCTTGATCAGCGTACTGCTGCTCAGCCTGCCGTTTCGCGCCGCATATGCGATCGGCGACGTGGCTCAGAACACCTTGTTGGGAATGGGGCACTGGCCTTGGCATGGCGCGCGCGGCGTCAGCGCGCTGCGTCTGAGCGGGAGCGGGCTGGCCGCGTTGTTGGTCAGCGCAGCGATCGGCCTGCTACTGAAAGACAGCACGCACACCGCCGCATCGACTGCACTGATGATCGTCGCGCTGTCCGGCAGCCTTGCACTGCTATCGGCGTGGTGGTTACGGCAGACGCTGCAGCCCTACGCACACGTGATTGCAGGCGCTCCAGCGCCGCCATCTGCGCCAAGATGGCAGCGAGATCAGTTGCTGCCGTTGGCCATTATCGCAGCACTGGCGTTGGCGCTGCAGACATTTACCAAATTGGCGCCGTATCTGGCGCAGTCGCGTATGGGCTCGGCGGGATGGGGTAGCGCGGTGTTGATTGCCTATGCGCTTGGCAGCGTCTTCGTGCAGCCCTTGGCTGCCCGCTGGCCGACCGTGGCAATGCGCCGACTAGGCGTCAGCGGAGCGGCGTTGGCCGTACTTGGGCTGGTGTTCGCCATGGCGGTCTCTCGCCACACCGTGCTGGATGCCAGCTTGGCCTTCGGCATGGGTCTGGCGGCGGGCAGTGCCGGGCAATGGGTCTGGGCACGGCATGCAGAACTCGCCTCGCGCCACGGCCCAGCACAGCAGGCGCGCGGATTCGCCGCACTCACCGCCACCGCCCAACTTGCATTGGCAGCAGGCAGTGCATTGATCGGATTGCTACTTGGCGCATCCGACTATCGCTCTGGTCATAACGCGCATCTGGCATGGGCAATGGCATTGGGTCCGATGATTTGCGGCGTGCTGTGCGTGTTGATCGCCTGGGCCGGCAGCGCCTTTGTGATGTCTGGAAAACGCAGATCTGTCGCAGCAGCGCTGCCTTCGCGCCACGTGTAATCGTCCCGATACCGCACCAAGAGCTTCAGCGATTGCGCCTGACGTTCTTCGCTGATTGCAATGATCCGCACCAGCAATCGCAGTGCATGCAGTACATGCGCAGAAATCTTCTGTGCCACGCCGAATTGAAGCGTCTCATTCGATACGCACGAAGAGTTCAAAACTGCAGCGAATTAGAGCGTCTAACAAGACATCGTCGTACGCTGCTGACACTGATACGCCTGCGCGAAGCTATCAACGCAAGTCATGCGCGGGCCATTGCGTTAAGCACACCCGCATGCGCATCTCGATACATCGTCAATGCGCCTGAAATCGGCGCCTACACATAGTAGCGAGTGATGATGGCGTGTAGCGCAGAACATATTTGTTGCGACATACGCAACTTCGTGCATGCAGCGCAAGACCATCACACTGTGCAATTGCCAAACACTGCATGCGTATCGCGCAGATCTAAGTCTCAATATCTGCAGTCGCTACATCGATGCGACGCATCTCAATGTTGCATCGCAAAGCTCTCATCCAGCGAAGCAGTAGACACAGCAGGCAATCACGCGCGTCAACCCTGCCCATTCAGCAGGGATTATGTGATCGCCGCCTACCTTGCGCCAACTTTTTGACCCATCGCATTTGGTGGGCACCTTCGGCAGATGTGTCTTTCGCCGGAGACTTGGCGGCCCTTGGCAGGTCGCCTCCCCATGACGCCAAGCCCTTCGCACTGGTGCATCCACGTTGGATGGCCTGCGGATCGGCCCATACGGAGCAAGGAGTTCTATGAAACTGGCTTGGATACTTTGGCTGTCGCAATTATTGCCGCAGCCGGCTGCAGATTCGTTGTGTTTGAGTACCACCGTATACCTGGAAGCACGCGACCAGACCGTACGTGGCCAACAAGCCGTTGCAGAAGTCGCGTTGCGTCGTCTGGACAGTGGTTTGTGGGGCGATTCGATGTGTCAGGTGGTCACCGCGCGCAAGCAGTTCGCGCCGACCATCGTGTCACCGGGAACTCAGCTCAAGAATGACGATGCCTGGAACAAGGCGTTGGGTGTGGCATTGGCCGCAGAGCGCAACTGGGCGTTACCGGTAGGCCAACGCAAGGAGATCGTGCCAGGCGCGAGCCACTTTGCCGCCAGCGCGATTGCGAGCCCCAGCTGGCGCAATGCGTATCAGGTTGCCACCATCGGCGACCACACGTTCTATCGCGTGCAGAAGCTGCGTCCACGCACTGCATCCTGACGCTTTCCACGCACGCGCGCACGCGTTGCCGCTAAGCTTGCGCCTTCGTTCTTGCGTGGAATTCCTATGAAGCTGTACACCAAGCCCGGCGCGTGCTCGCTGGCAGATCACATCGTGTTGCGCTGGTCGGGCCTGCCGTTCGAGCTGACCGTTGTCGATGCCGCCACGATGAAGTCCCCAGAGTATCTGCGCCTGAATCCGGCCGGCGCGGTTCCGCTGTTGGTGGTCGACGATTGGGCGTTGAATCAGAACGCGGCCATCCTCAACTACATCGCCGACATCGCACCGCTTACCGGTCTGTCCGGCGACGGCACTGCGCGCAGCCGCGCCGAGATCAATCGCTGGATCGCCTTCGCCAATGCCGATGTGCATCCGACGTTCAAGCCGATCTTCGGCAGCACTGCGTATCTGCAGGACGAGGCACTGCTTGCGCGCAGCCACGACGACGCACGCAGCAAGTTGCGCACCTTGTACGAACGTGCCAACACGCATCTGCAGGATCGTACCTGGCTGGCCAGCGACACCCATACCGGTGCCGATGCGTATCTGTTCGTGACCTTGTTGTGGGCGCAGAAGGTCGGCGTGGATTTGAGTGGCTTGAATGCACTGGATGCGTTCGTGCAACGCATGCTGGCCGATGCCGATGTGCAGGCCGCATTGAAAGCCGAAGGTCTGGCGTAAGCCGATCGCATCGCGCGAGTTGATCAGAGTGCGGCGGCAGCACCTACCGCACGAGAGTCCCACATCGACGTGCGTGATTGATTTTTGGTGCCACAACGCAACGCATCACTTACGCGACGCATAAAAAACGCCGGGCATTGCCCGGCGTTTTCGTTACAACCTGAAGCAAAAATCAGCCCAGCAAATGCGACACGCCGCTGCGCTCTTCTTCCAGCTCGGCCAGGGTCTTGTCGATGTACTTCTGGCTGAAGTCGTCGATCGGCAGATCCTTGACCAGGGTGTACTCGCCATTGGCGGTGATCACCGGGAAGCCGAAGATCACGCCTTCGGGAATGCCGTAGGAGCCGTCGGACGGCACACCCATGGTCACCCACTTGCCGTCGCTGCCCAGCACCCAATCACGCACGTGATCGATGGCGGCATTGGCGGCCGACGCAGCCGAGGACAGGCCGCGCGCTTCGATGATCGCCGCACCGCGCTTGCCCACGGTCGGGATGAAGGTGGACGCGTTCCATTCCTGGTCGTTGATCGCATCGCCGATGGACGCGCCATCGGAGGTGGCGAAACGGTAGTCCGGGTACATGGTCGGGCTGTGGTTGCCCCACACCACCAGCTTCTCGATACCGCCGACCGGCTTGCCGAGCTTTTGCGACAGCTGGCTTAGCGCGCGGTTGTGGTCCAGACGCAGCATGGCGGTGAAGTTCTTCGGGTTCAGATCCGGCGCCGACTTCATCGCGATGTAGGCATTGGTGTTGGCCGGGTTACCGACCACCAGCACCTTGACGTCACGCTTGGCGACCTTGTTCAGGGCCGCGCCCTGCGCGGTGAAGATCTTGGCGTTTTCCAGCAGCAGGTCCTTGCGCTCCATGCCCGGGCCGCGCGGACGCGCGCCAACCAGCAGTGCAACGTCGATGTCCTTGAACGCCACTTCGGCGTCGTCGGTGCCGACCACGCCGGCCAGCAGCGGGAATGCGCAGTCTTCCAGCTCCATGATCACGCCCTTGAGCGCGGCCTGGGCCTTTTCATTGGACAGTTCCAGCAATTGCAGGATCACCGGCTGATCCTTGCCCAGCATTTCGCCGGAGGCGATGCGGAACAGCAGGGCATAGCCGATCTGGCCGGCAGCGCCGGTCACGGCAACACGAACAGGTGCTTTCATGGGGAGTTTCCTCTGCTAAAAAACGTGGGTGGAGGTGCACGCTGGCGTGGCGCAAAGCCTGGCGGCGCGCAGTGACAAGCGAACGGCCGCACTTGGCGGCCGTTCGGGGAAAGACATCAGGCGGCGAGGATCTTGTTCCACTCCGCGACGCGGTCGGCCTTGGCGGCCAGCACGGCGTCGGTGTCGCCTTCGATCGTCACCTTGTTGATCACATCGCCCTGGGCGACCGCATCGACCACATCCAGGCCCTGGGTGACCTTGCCGAACACGGTGTGCTTGCCGTCCAGCCAGTTGGTGGCGACATGGGTGATGAAGAACTGGCTGCCGTTGGTATTGGGGCCGGCATTGGCCATGGACAGCACGCCGCGGTCGTGACCGACGCCGTTGTTGGCTTCATCTTCGAAACGATAGCCTGGGCCGCCGCGGCCGGAGCCTTCCGGGCAGCCGCCCTGGATCATGAAGTCGGCGATGACGCGGTGGAAGCTCAAGCCGTCGTAGAAGCCGCGCTGGACCAGGTTGACGAAATTGGCAACGGTCAGCGGGGCCTTGTCGGCGAACAGCTCAACCACGATCGGGCCGCGGGTGGTGTCGAAATGGGCAATCAGGGACATGGAAATCCTTGCAGGTTTCAGGGTGTATGACAGCCCATTAGAATACACCCGGGCGTGCAGCCGGCCGTGCAGTCGTACGACCATTGTCGGGGGGGTGCACAGCAAGCTGAATGGGCGTTTTGAACCATCTGACGGCCGGGCGCAACGGCACGGCAACGAAACCGCTATAATGTCGGGCTTACCTTCTCAAGACTGGCGCCAGACAGGGGCCCTTTCCGCATGTCCATCGAAAAACTCCGCAATATCGCCATCGTCGCGCACGTCGACCACGGCAAGACCACCCTCGTCGACTGCCTGCTGAAGCAGTCCGGCACCCTGTCCGAACGCACCGTGTTGGCTGAGCGCGTGATGGACAGCAACGATCAGGAAAAGGAACGTGGCATCACGATCCTGGCCAAGAACACGGCCATCACCTGGAACGGCAACCGCATCAACATCGTCGACACCCCGGGACACGCCGACTTCGGTGGCGAAGTCGAGCGCGTGCTGTCGATGGTGGACTCGGTGCTGATCCTGGTCGACGCGATGGACGGCCCGATGCCGCAGACGCGCTTCGTGACCCAGAAGGCCTTTGCGATGGGCTTCAAGCCGATCGTGGTGGTCAACAAGATCGACCGTCCGGGCGCGCGCCCGGACTGGGTGATCGATCAGGTGTTCGACCTGTTCGACAAGCTCGGCGCAACCGACGAGCAACTGGATTTCCCGATCGTCTACACCTCTGCATTGAATGGCTACGCCAGCCTGGATTCGAGCGTGCGCGACGGCGACATGACCCCGCTGTACGAAGCGATCATGCAGCACGTGTCGGCACCGGACGTGGATCCGGACGGCCCGTTCCAGATGCGCATCAGCCAGCTCGATTACAACAACTTCGTCGGCGTGATCGGCATCGGCCGCATCCAGCGCGGCGTGTTGAAGAAGAACATGCCGGTCAGCGTGATCGACCGCGAAGGCAAGAAGCGTCAGGGCAAGGTGCTGCAGGTGCTGGGCTTCCTGGGCCTGGAGCGCATCGAGCAGGACACCGCCGAGGCCGGCGACATCGTGGCAATCTCCGGCGTGTCCGAGCTGACCATTTCCGACACCGTGTGCGCGCTCGACGCGCCGGAAGGCCTGCCGCCGCTCACCGTGGACGAGCCGACCATCTCGATGACCTTCCAGGTCAACAACTCGCCGTTCGCCGGCAATAAGGACCTGTCCGGCGGCAAGTTCCTGACCAGCCGCCAGCTGCGCGACCGTCTGGACCGCGAGAAGGTGCACAACGTGGCGCTGAAGGTCGAGGAAGGTTCCGACGCCGACAAGTTCCTGGTCTCCGGCCGTGGCGAACTGCATCTGTCGGTGCTGATCGAAAACATGCGTCGTGAAGGCTACGAGCTGGCCGTGTCGCGTCCGGAAGTGATCATCAAGGAGATCGACGGCAAGCAGATGGAGCCGATCGAACAGCTTGTGGTCGATATCGAAGAGCAGCACCAGGGCGGCGTGATGGAAAAGCTGGGCAGCCGCAAGGGCCAGCTGAAGAACATGGAGTCCGACGGCAAAGGCCGTGTGCGTCTGGATTACATGATCCCGGCGCGTGGTCTGATCGGCTTCCAGAACGAGTTCCGCACCCTGACCCAGGGCTCGGGCCTGCTGTTCCACGTGTTCGACCATTACGGTCCGAAGGAACAGGGCGCGATCGCCAAGCGCCAGAACGGCGTGATGATTGCCAACGCTGCAGGCGCCACCCCCGCCTATGCGCTGGGGCCGTTGGAAGAGCGTGGCCGTCTGTTCGCTGCCGAAGGCGACAACGTGTACGAAGGGCAGCTGGTCGGTATCCACTCCAAGGACAACGATCTGACCGTCAATGCGATCAAGACCAAGCCGCTGACCAACATGCGCGCCTCGGGCAAGGACGATGCGATCAAGCTGACCCCGGCGATCAAGTACACGTTGGAGCAGGCACTGGACTTCATCGAGGACGACGAGCTGGTCGAAGTCACCCCGAAGGAAATCCGTCTGCGCAAGAAGGGCCTGACCGAAAGTGATCGCAAGCGCTCCGGCCGTTCGGGCTGAGTTGCTGGTTAGCCCACGGTCGTGAGCAACAAACCCTACAGCCCGGATCCGCGTGCGCATCCGGGGCTGCATGTGATCGCCTTGCTAGAGGCGGTCAAAGGGACGCTTGCGCTGTTGGCGGCGACGGGCCTGGAAATTCTGGGCCCGCTCCCGCTGCAAAACGCGGTCAGTACCCTGATCCGCCGTTTTAGTCTGGATCCCGACCACGGCGCACTGCCGTCGTTGCTCAAGACCATCAGTCCCGACGCTGTCCATCTGGCCGCTGCCGCCATGCTGGCCTACGGCCTGCTGCATGTGGTGGAAGCCTGGGGGTTGTGGCGTGCCAAGGCATGGGCCTCGGTATTGGGCTGCCTGTCGGCGGCCATCTATCTGCCATTCGATATCTACGCCATCGTCCGCCATCCCGGCTGGACCGCCTGGGGCGTACTGGCAATCAATCTGATCGTGGTCGGCGTGCTGGCACGCGATCTGCTCAAGCGCCGGCGTCGCTGACGCACCCTGCCCGCCTGCGGGCACGTCCTACACATTGTCACCCCGACGCAGCGCCGTTAGCCTGCGAACAGTCTCAGGGGAAGACCATCAATGCGATCCACCACCTTGTCCTTTGCGCTACTGCTTGCGCTGTGCGGCTGTGCGCATGCCGATGGCCCTGCGCCGGTTGACGGCCCGACACAGGTCGATGCGAACGCGACCGCCGAGCAACTGGATCTGACCGATGCCGATATCGCCGGCCTGCAGGCGCGGATGGCTTCCGGCAAGACCAGCAGCCTGGCACTGACGCGCGCGTACCTGCAGCGCATCGCCACGCTCGATCGTGCCGGCCCCAAACTCAACTCGGTGATCGAACTCAATCCGCAGGCCGAAGCGAACGCCCGCGCATTGGACGCCGAACGCCGCGCCGGCCGCGTGCGCGGGCCCTTGCATGGCATTCCCGTCTTGCTCAAGGACAACATCGATGCTGTGCCGATGGTCAACAGCGCCGGCTCGCTGGCCCTGGCCGATTTCAAGCCCAGCCGCGATGCGTTTCTGGTGCAGCGCCTGCGCACGGCCGGCGCGGTGATCCTGGGCAAGACCAATTTGAGTGAGTGGGCCAATTTTCGCTCCACCAAGTCCAGCTCCGGTTGGAGCGCGCGTGGCGGCCTGACCCGCAATCCTTACGCGCTGGATCGCAATCCCTGCGGCTCCAGTGCCGGCACCGGCGCGGCGATCGCCGCCAGCCTGGCCACCGTCGGCATCGGCACCGAGACCGACGGCAGCATCACCTGCCCGGCCTCGGTAAATGGATTGGTCGGAGTCAAACCGACCGTGGGCCTGATCAGCCGCGACGGTATCATCCCGATCTCGGCCAGCCAGGACACCGCCGGCCCGATGACGCGCAGCGTTGCCGATGCTGCCGCGTTGCTGCAGGCGATCGCCGCACCCGATCCGCAGGATCCGGCCACACGCGATGCGCCGTCTTCAATACCGGACTATCTCGCGCACCTCAAACCCGATGGCTTGCGTGGCGCGCGACTGGGCCTGTTGCGCAACTCGCTGCGCGAAGATCCCACCATTGCCGCAGTGCTGGATCGCGCCGTGCAAAGCCTGCGTGCGGCGGGTGCCACGGTCATCGAAACCAGCCTGGCCACCGATGGCAAGTGGGATACCGCTGAGCAGACGGTATTGTTGGTCGAATTCAAGGCCGGGTTGAATGCCTATCTGCGCAGCCACGCCGCACCGGTGTCGAGCCTGGAACAGCTGATCGCCTTCAATCGCACGCATGCGCAGCGCGAGATGCCCTACTTCGCGCAGGAGCTGTTCGAGCAGGCGCAGGCCACACCCGGCCTGGAAGACCCCGCGTATCTCACTGCGCGCGCCACCGCCAAACGGCTGGCCGGGCCCGAAGGCATCGACGCCGCACTGAAGGCCCATCGCCTGGATGCGCTGATCGTACCGACCACCGGCGCCGCCTGGGTCACCGATCTGGTCAAGGGCGATACCTTTCCCGGCGCCGGTTACGGTGCCGCCGCGGTGGCCGGTTATCCCAGCCTGAGCGTGCCGATGGGGCAGACCCGGGGCCTGCCGCTCGGCCTGCTGTTCATGGGCAGCGCCTGGAGCGAGCCGCGCTTGATCGAACTGGCCTACGCCTACGAGCAACGCAGCAAGGCGCGCTTTGCGCCCAGCTATGCGCCGAGCGCACCGGCCGCTGCGTCCACGGCCGTGCCGGTGCCTAAACCGTAGTCGCAGGCTCGCCGTCTTCGGCACCGGGAGAGCGCACGCTTTCCTGGCCGATCGGCGCGGCTGCATGCACCGGCGGTTTTTCCTGTGCCGCGATCTCGGCGCGGATCCTGGGCAGCGCGTAAGCGTGCTCACGGGTGAGGAAGTCGATCATGCGCTCGCGCGCGATGCAGCGCAGATCGAACGCATCGCCGGAATTACGTGCACTCACCAGCAGACGCACCTGGATCGTGCTCTCGCTGGTCTCGGTCACCTGGGTCACGCACACGCGACCATCCCAGAGCGGCTCGCTTTTGCAGATGCGCTCAAGCTCCGCGCGCACCGCCGCGATCGGGGTGCGGTAATCCAGCCACAGGAACGCGGTACCGAGCAGATCGGCGCTGCTGCGTGTCCAGTTCTGGAACGGGTGCTCGATCCACCAGGTCAACGGCACCACCATGCGCCGCTCGTCCCAGATCCGCACCACTACATACGAGCTGCCGATCTCCTCGATGCGACCCCACTCGCCTTCCACAATCACCACATCGTCCAGCCGGATCGGCTGGGTCAACGCAATCTGCAGACCGGCAATCAAGTTGCCGAATACCGGCTTGGCCGCGATACCGGCGACCAGCCCGATGATGCCGGCCGAGGCCAGCAGCGTCTTGCCGATCTGGCGCACTTGCTCGAAGCCAAGCAATACCACCGAGATGCCGAGCAGGATCACCGCGCCCATCACCACCCGGCTCAGCACGCGTGTCTGGGTCTGAATACGCCGTGCGGTGAGGTTGTCGGACACCTCGATCGGGTTGCTGCGCAGGATTGCCGCCTCGCCGGCTGCTACCGCGCGTACCAGCAGCCAGGTAATGCAGCCGACGATTCCCACGTGCAGCAAACTTTGCAGTGCCGCGAGTCCCTTGCCCTCCAGCGGCGTTGCTTCCGTGGCGATACGCAAGAACAGCAGCGGCAGGATGAAGGCAGCCGGCAGCGTGACCACGCGGATGATGCGCGCGCGGCGGTAGTCGCGGCCCTGCATGCGGCGAAACAGCCACAGCATCAACGACCAGACGACGATGCCCGCCAGTAGCGAGGCACCAAGCGGGATTGCGTATTCGCGGATGACGTTCCAATCGGCAGTCAAACCGTTCCTCCTGTGGGGGAAAGAGGGGTGGCTGCAGGATCATGCCGCAAGCGGCATGAGCATCACGTCATACGCACATTGAAATCACGCGCCCAGCGGTTGCGCCACCACCTGTTGTTGCTTGCGCACGATCGCCATCGCGATCTCGAGCGACTGCTCGTAATTCAAGCGCGGATCCACACTGGAACGGTAGGCGCGCTCCAGATCGCGCTCGGTCAACTCGCGCGCGCCGCCGGTGCACTCGGTGACGTCTTCGCCGGTCAATTCCAGATGCACGCCGCCCAGCCGCGTCCCGGCCGCCGCGTGCAGATCGAACGACAACTCCACCTCGCTGCGGATATTGTCGAAACGCCTTGTTTTGTAGCCATTTCCGGTACTTTCGGTATTGCCGTGCATCGCATCGCACACCCACAGCACCCGCCGCCCATCGCGCTTGACCGCATCCAGCAGCGGCGGCAACTTTTCGGCGATCTGCGATGCGCCCATACGATGGATGAAGCTCAAGCGGCCGGGTTCGTCTTCCGGATTGAGCACGTCGATCAGACGCAGCAACTGGTCCGGCTGCACCGACGGCCCCACCTTGATCGCGATCGGATTGCGCACGCCACGCAAGTACTCAACATGCGCGCCATCCAGCGCAGCGGTGCGCATGCCGATCCACGGGTAATGCGTGCTCAGGTTGAACCAGCCCCACTGGCGCGGCACCTGACGGGTCAGGCCTTCCTCGTACGGCAGCAACAGCGCCTCGTGCGAGGTGTAGAAATCGATGCGATTGAGGTTGTACACCTCCGCCCCGGACAGGGTTTCCATGAAGCGCACTGCATCGCCGATCGAGGACACCATCTTCTGGTAGTCCGCCGCCAGCGGCGAATAGCCCACCCAATCCAGATTCCAGTATTCGGGGTGGTGCAGGTCGGCGAAGCCGCCGTCGATCAAGGCGCGCACGAAATTCATCGTCATCGCCGAGCGCGAATGCGCGGTGATCATGCGGCGCGGATCCGGTATGCGCGCCGCTTCGGTGAACGCTGGCGCATTGATCACATCGCCGCGATAACTCGGCAAGGTCACCCCGTCGCGGGTTTCGGTGTCGGCCGAACGCGGCTTGGCGTACTGCCCGGCAAAGCGTCCTACGCGCACTACCGGTAGGTGCAGGCCGTGCACCAGCACCAGGCTCATTTGCAGCAGAACTTTCAAGCGATTGGAGATCGTGCCCGATTCGCAATCGCTGAAATTCTCCGCGCAATCGCCACCTTGCAGAAGAAAACGCTTGCCTTCCTGGGCTTCGGCCAGCTGGCGCTTGAGCGCAAAGATTTCCCACGAGGTCACCAGCGGCGGCAGCTGCCGCAACTCGTCCAAGGTGTGCTCCAACGCAGCTGCGTCCGGGTAGGTCGGCATCTGCAGCGCCGGACGCTGGCGCCAAGTCTGCGGCGACCAGTGGTCTGCCTCGTTGACGGACGGATGAAGGGAAGCGGACATCGTGAACTCCAGAAATCTCGGGCGCCGGCCATTGCCGGAACGGTTAGAACAACTTGCGCTGACCGCGTTGCTTGAACCCGGCATACAGCGCCCACAGCGCCAGCGCCACGAACCACAGCATGCTCCACATCGGCATGCTCAGGCCCAGGAAGCGCCAATCGATATTGCCGCAGTCGCCGGTGCCGGTCAGCACGGTGCGAAACACCTCGAACGGCCCCATCGTCTCGCTCAGAAAGCTCAGCGGCGGCCCGCACGAGGACATCATGTCCTTGGGCCGGATCTGCACCCAGACATGCCGCGCCGCGATACCCATGCCCACGCCGGCAGCGACGAAACTCAGCACACCATAGAGCTTGCGCGTGCCCGCAGCGCGTGGCCCATGCAACGCACCCAGCAGGAAAAACACCGCCAGTGCCGCAAATGCGATGCGCTGGAAAATGCACAGCGGGCATGGTTCAAGCCCAAGATGCAGCTGCACGTAGATCGCATAGGCAAGCAATCCTGCGCATGCAAGAAAGCCCAGCAGAAACTGTGCCCGGAAACCCCAACGAAATGGATTCATCGTTACCGCTTGCCTAGGATCGAGTCATCGATTATCTGCCATCGCCGCCGCCATGACCACGCAAGCCTGCGTCTGCCGGCTCGGAGGGCGCCAAGCACACAGCGCACATCTGCCTGACAGCATCAACACAACACCTGCCCATGATCGCATCCAGCAGCAAAGCAGCACCGACCCGGCATCTGGCGACCGCGAGCTGCCGTCATTGCGTAGCCCTACGCATCCCTGCCACCAACGCAATCACGTTCGACGCACACATGAAAAAGCCCGGCGCTAGCCGGGCTTTTTCATGAATCCTTGCGAAGAGCGATCCGATTACTCGGCCACTTCCTCGGCGACGACCGGACGGTCGACCAGTTCGACATACGCCATCGGCGCATTGTCACCGGCACGGAAGCCGGCCTTCAGGATACGCAGGTAGCCGCCGGGACGGGTCGCGTAACGCGGGCCCAGCTCGACGAACAGCTTGCCCACTGCTTCCTTGTCGCGCAGGCGCGCGAACGCCAGACGACGATTGGCAACGCCATCGACCTTGCCGATGGTGATCAGCGGCTCGGCGACGCGACGCAGTTCCTTGGCCTTCGGCAAGGTGGTCTTGATCAGCTCGTGCTTGAACAGCGAAGCGGCCATATTGCGGAACATGGCTTCGCGGTGAGCGCTGGTACGGTTGAACTTACGACCGGATTTCTGGTGACGCATGAGTGTGATTCCCTAGGAATATTGAGACTGCTTGAGAGACGTTGTCGCCATCCTGGCGCTGTTGAATGGACTGCGGTTGGTCCGAGCCGGCCGTCCTTTGACCGGATGTCACCGCGGGCTTTGGCCCGTCGATGTGGAAAAAACAAACATGGGCGCCCGAAGACGCCCATGCCTTGACACATTAACCAAGCATGCCGTGCTGAGCGACACCGGCCGGCGGCCAGTTCTCCAGCTTCATGCCCAGTGCAAGGCCGCGCTGTGCCAGCACTTCCTTGATTTCGGTGAGCGACTTCTTGCCCAGATTCGGGGTCTTGAGCAGCTCCACTTCGGTCTTCTGGATCAGATCGCCGATGTAGTAGATGCTTTCGGCCTTCAGGCAGTTGGCCGAACGCACGGTCAGCTCGAGGTCGTCGATCGGGCGCAGCAGCACCGGATCCACGCCGCTGGCAGCCGGCTTGGCCGCACCGCGATCGCGGTGGGTGAAATCACCGAACACCGACAGCTGATCGCTGAGGATGTCGGCGGCGGTGCGCACGGCTTCCTCGGCATCGATCGTGCCGTTGGTTTCGATATCGATCACCAACTTGTCGAGGTCGGTGCGCTGTTCCACACGCGCAGCTTCCACGGCATAGGCAACGCGACGCACCGGCGAGAACGACGCATCCAGCATCAGACGACCGATGGTACGGGTCTCTTCGTCCGGACGACGACGTGCGGCAGCCGGCTGATAGCCGAAGCCACGCTCGATCTTCAGGCGCATGTTCAGCGCCGTGTCCTTGGTCAGGTGGCAGATCACATGGTCGCCGTTGACGATCTCGACGTTGTGATCGGTCCTGATGTCGGCCGCAGTGACCGTACCCGGACCCTGCTTGGACAGCGACAGCGTGGCGCTATCGCCACTGTGCATACGAATCGCCACGTCTTTCAGGTTGAGCAGGACGTCAAGCACGTCTTCCTGCAGCCCTTCGACCGTGGTGTACTCGTGCAGCACGCCATCGATCTCGACCTCGGTGATCGCAAAACCCGGGATCGACGACAACAGCACACGACGCAGGGCATTGCCCAGCGTGTGCCCGTAACCGCGCTCCAAGGGCTCGATCACGACCTTTGCGCGATTGTCGGTAAGACGTTCGATCTGCGGACCACGGGGGCGCAGAACCTGGTTGGCGGTAACCGTCATGTTGCGGGGTCTCCTGCGAACCTCCGGCGGTGCCGGAGGCTCTCCAATGTGAATTACTTCGAATACAACTCGACGATCAGCGCTTCGTTGATATCCGAAGGCAGGTCGGCACGATCCGGAACAGCCTTGAACACGCCGCTGAACTTCTTCGAATCGACTTCAACCCACGACGGCGTCATGTCGTGCTGCTCAGCCACGGTCAGGGCTTCCTGCACGCGGAGCTGCTTCTGTGCTTTTTCCGACAACGTGATCGCATCGCCAGCCTTGATCTGGTACGAAGCCAGATTCACCGACTTGCCATTGACCAGCACGCCACGGTGCGACACCAGCTGGCGCGCGGCCGGACGGGTGACGGCAAAGCCCATGCGATAGCAGACGTTGTCCAGACGGGTTTCCAACAACTGCAGCAGGTTCTCGCCAGTGTTGCCCTTCTTGGTCGAGGCCTTCTTGTAGTAGTTGCGGAACTGACGTTCCAGCAAACCGTAGATGCGCTTGACCTTCTGCTTTTCACGCAGCTGGGTAGCGTAGTCGGAGAGCTTGCCTTTGCGAGCCGCGCCGTGTTGGCCGGGCTTTTGCTCAAGCTTGCACTTGGAGTCCAGCGCACGCGCCGGGCTCTTGAGGGAAAGGTCGGCGCCTTCGCGGCGGGCGAGCTTACAGGTAGGACCGATATAACGAGCCATTTCTTATCGCTCCCTTAGACGCGACGCTTCTTCGGCGGACGGCACCCGTTGTGCGGGATTGGCGTCACGTCGATGATGTTGGTGATCTTGTAGCCCACGTTGTTCAACGAACGCACGGCCGACTCACGGCCCGGACCCGGACCCTTGATACGCACTTCCAGCGACTTCACGCCGTAATCGAGCGCAGCGCGGCCAGCCTTTTCGGCGGCAACCTGAGCAGCGAACGGGGTCGACTTACGCGAACCACGGAACCCGGCGCCGCCGGACGTAGCCCACGACAGCGCATTGCCCTGGCGATCGGTGATGGTGATGATGGTGTTGTTGAACGAAGCGTGGACGTGGGCGACGCCGTCAGTGATGACGCGCTTGATCTTCTTCTTCGTTTTCTTTTCTGCTGGCTTTGCCATGATCTATCCCTTACTTCCTGATCGCCTTGCGCGGACCCTTGCGGGTGCGGGCGTTGGTACGGGTACGCTGACCACGCAGCGGGAGACCACGACGATGACGCAGACCGCGGTAGCAGCCCAGATCCATCAGCCGCTTGATCGCGATACCGATTTCACGGCGCAGGTCGCCTTCGACGACATACTTGCCGACTTCGGCGCGCAAGCGCTCGATTTCGGGTTCGGACAGATCACGAATCTTCGTGGTCGAGGTAACGCCTGCGGATTCGCAGAGCTTCTTCGAACGGGTACGGCCGATGCCGTAGATGCTTTGCAACCCGACCCAGACGTGCTTCTGGGCTGGCAGGTTGACGCCTGCAATACGCGCCATGACGCGATTCTCCAACTGAGTGATGGCCCGACGGCGCCCAGGCGCCATCCGGCAGGATGGATCAAAAGTGAACTCGGAATTGTAGCAAGGCCTCGGATTGCTTTGAAGCCCGTGGAACCAGAAAGTTCCATGGACCCGGCGTGGGGAGTGTGCCCTCGCTCCGGCGCCGGACGATGTTGATCCAGAAAACTTCTCCGAATCGCCTGTACTACTCCCGCACAGGACCACCTCGTCACACCCGCGCGCGAGACGTCGCGCGAGCCGCCCTTCTGATCGGAAGATCGTGGCCCGGGAACCAGGCCGTCTTCACGTAATGAAGTTCTAGTCTACCACTTAACCGCGCGCCAGACCGCCGCGCGAGCCGCCCTTGAGGTTGGCTTTCTTCAGCAAACTCTCATACTGGTGCGACATCAGATGCGCCTGGATCTGCGCAATGAAGTCCATCACCACCACCACCGCGATCAACAGCGAGGTGCCACCGAAGTGGAACGAGGTGCCGAGCTGCGTGCGCATGATTTCCGGCAGCAGGCAGACGATCACCAGGTACAACGAACCGGCCGCAGTCAAACGCGTCAGCACGCCGTCCACATAGTCCGCAGTGGCCTTGCCCGGACGAATACCCGGAATCAATGCACCGGACTTCTTGAGGTTATCCGCAGTTTCCTGCGAGTTGAACACAAGCGCGGTATAGAAGAATGCGAAGCCGATGATCAGTGCGGCGAACACCAGCATATGCACTGGCTCACCGGGTCCAAGCGCGTTGGCGATCTTCTGCAACCACGAACCCACACCACTGCCCGATGCTGCCTGACCTGACCACATCGACAACGTCGCCGGGAATGCCAGGATGCTGGATGCGAAGATCGGCGGAATCACGCCTGCCATGTTGAGCTTCAACGGCAGGAACGAGGTCTGATTCATGTAGGCATTGCGGCCGCCTTGGCGACGCGCGTAATTGACCGTGATACGCCGCTGACCACGTTCGACAAACACCACAAACAGCGTAAACGCCAGGATGGTGATGACGATCAGCAACAACGAGATGAAGCTCAGATTGCCTTCGCGGAACGCTTCGACAGTCTGGATTGCGCCCGACGGAAGCCCTGCGACGATGCCGGCGAAGATGATCAGCGACACTCCGTTACCGATGCCGCGCTCAGTCACCTGCTCGCCAACCCACATCAAGAAGATGGTGCCGGCGGTCAGTGCAATCACTGCAGTCAGCACAAAGCCCATGCCCGGCGCGTACACCACCGGGGCGCCACCCGGCGCGGTCTGATTCTGCAGTGCCAGCGCGATACTGCCGCCCTGCACTACTGCCAGAAGCACCGCACCGATGCGCGAATACTGGGTGATCTTGCGTCGGCCGGATTCGCCTTCTTTCTGCATCGCCTTGAGCGCGGGAAAGATGTGCGTGGCCAACTGGATCACGATCGATGCCGAAATATACGGCATCACGTTCAACGCAAAAATACTGAAACGGTGCAGGGCGCCGCCCGAGAACATGTTGAACATGTCCACGATGCCGCCACCCTGCGCCTGCATCAACGAAAGCATGGCATCGGGATTCACGCCAGGCACCGGCACGTAGCAGCCGATGCGATAGACGATCAATGCCCCGAGGACGAACAACAGCCGCTGGCGAAGTTCCGTGAACTTGCCAAGCCCGCCACCGAGGTTACCAATGCCAGCCTGCGCCATCTGCCGATTACTCCTCTACGCTGCCGCCGGCAGCTTCGATTGCTGCCTTGGCGCCTGCAGTCGCAGCGACACCCTTCAGCACGAACTTCTTGCTCAGCTCGCCCTTCAGCACGATCTTCGCCTTCTTGGCGCGGCTCGGGACCAGATTGGCCGCACGCAACGCTGCAAAGTCGATCTCACCGGCTTCCAGCTTATCCAGCTGGTAGGACAACACTTCAGCGCTGTCACGCGCCATTTTGGAACGGAAACCGATCTTCGGCAGACGACGCTGCATCGGCGTCTGGCCGCCTTCGAAACCCGCCTTGATCTTGCCGCCACCCTTGCGAGCGAACGAGCCCTTGTGGCCGCGGCCACAGGTCTTGCCAAGGCCGGAGCCGATGCCGCGACCGACGCGCGTGCGCTCGGTACGGGCGCCGTCAGCGGGCTTGAGGTCATTGAGATGCATAGTCATGGGATTAGTCCTCAACCTTAACGAGGTAGTGAACCGTATTGATCAGGCCACGCACCTGCGGGCTGTCCTTGAGTTCACGCACATCGTTGATCTTATTCAGGCCCAACGCATGCACCGACAGGCGGTGACGCGACTGGGTACCACGTAGGCCGCGCACCAGGCGCACCTTCACAGTCTTGCCAGTGTCCTTAGCCATGGTTGAGCTCCTCCACCTTCTTGCCGCGCTTGGCCGCAACACGCGCCGGCGACTGCACTTCCGACAGACCCTTCAGCGTTGCACGCACCAGGTTGATCGGATTACGCGAACCAACCGCCTTGGCCAGCACGTTCTTGACACCCACCGCTTCCAACACAGCGCGCATGGCGCCGCCAGCGATGACGCCGGTACCTTCCGAAGCAGGCTGCATGTAGACGCGAGCTGCGCCATGACCGGACTTGACGGCATGCCACAAGGTGCCATTGTTCAGATCGACAGTGGCCAGGTTCTTGCGTGCCTGCTCCATCGACTTCTGGATGGCGACCGGCACTTCGCGCGCCTTGCCGTAACCGAAACCAACCTTACCGAGACCATCGCCGACCACGGTCAACGCGGTGAAGGTGAACTGGCGACCGCCCTTGACCGTCTTGCTGACGCGATTGACCGCGACCAGCTTTTCGATCATGCCATCGTCGACTTTCTCTTCGCGGTTACGGTCGCGATCACGACCCCGCGGTGCACGTTCTTCTGCCATCTTGATTCCTTGATTGATTGAGTATGTACGGCTCGGGGCCGCTTATGGTTGTGGAATGGAACTGTGTTCCCGGCACCGTTACAAAAGAACGGGACGGTCCGGCATCTCCCTGCCGGCGGTAACGCGAATGTGGCCGCTGGCCACATTCGCAGCAGTGCTTAGAACTTCAAGCCGCCTTCGCGAGCTGCGTCAGCCAGCGCCTTGATACGGCCGTGGTAGCGGTAGCCCGAGCGATCGAATGCGACCTTCTCGATACCCGCAGCCTTGGCGCGCTCGGCGATCAGCTTGCCAACCTTGACGGCCGCATCGCTGTTCTTGCCGTTCTTCAGACCTTCCTTGACGTCGGCCTGCAGCGTGTTCGCAGCAGCGATCACCTTGGAGCCGTCGGCAGTGAAGACCTGTGCATACAGATGCTGACCGGTGCGCAGCACCGACAAGCGGGCGACGCCCAGCTCACGGATGTGCGAACGGGTGGACTTGGCGCGACGCAGACGGGCGATGTTCTTGTTGATGCTCATGATATTTATCCTACGGAAGCTGAAGGAAAACAGGCTTTTGCATTGAAAAGTCCGGCCATGGATGGCCGGGCTCCTAGCAGAGGGACCTGCCTTACGCCTTCTTGGCTTCCTTGCGAATGATGACTTCACCGGCGTACTTCACACCCTTGCCCTTGTAGGGCTCCGGCGGACGGAAACCGCGAATCTTGGCGGCGACTTCGCCGACGCGCTGCTTGTCGGCACCCTGGACCAGAATTTCGGTCTGGGTCGGGGTCGACAGCGTGATGCCTTCCGGCGCCACGAATACCAGCGGGTGCGAGAAACCGAGCGCCAGGCTCAGATCCTTGCCCTGCATGGCGGCGCGGTAACCGACGCCGACCAGCTCGAGCTTGCGCTCGAAGCCGTCGGACACACCCTTGACCATATTGGCCAGGATGGCGCGCACGGTGCCGGTGATGGCCAGCTGCGACGGATCGTTGGCCGACAGGGTTGCAACATCGCCGTCGATGGCGATTTCGACGCCAACCGGCTTCGGCAGGGTCAGGGTGCCTTTCGGGCCCTTGACGCTGACCAGCTCGGGCTGGACGTTGAGCTCAACACCCTTCGGAAGGGACACAGGCTTCTTGGCTACACGGGACATGTTCGATTCCTTCCCTTAGGCCACGAAGCACAGGACTTCACCACCAACGCCGGCTTCGCGAGCCTGCGCATCGGTCATGATGCCTTTCGACGTGGAGATGATGGCGACGCCCAGTCCACCCAGGACCTTGGGCAGCTCGGTCTTGCCGCGGTACTGGCGCAGACCCGAGCGCGAGAAACGCTTCAAGGTCTCGATGACCGGACGGCCTTCGAAATACTTCAGCACGATTTCCAGCTCCGACTTGTTGTTCTCGGTTGCTGTCACGCGCAGGTCGGTGATGTAACCCTCGTCCTTCAGGACCTGGGCGATCGCAACCTTGATCTTGGACGACGGCAATTTCACCGTCTGCTTACCAACCGCGGCCGCATTCTTGATGCGTACCAGCAGGTCGGCGATGGGATCAGTCATGCTCATATGAGTACCTTTGAGTGCACCGATATCCGCTTTCGCGAAAATCTTGTGTTTTCCTGGGGATGGGCCAGGACCCTTTACGCCATGCCACGCCTGTACAGGCAAGACAGAAGCGGAAGTATACGACAAAAGAGCCCGACTTGCGTCGGACTCCCTTGTTGAACAGAACAATCCTGTTCAAACCGGCCGCGAACGGCCGGAAAGCTGTTACCAGCTTGCCTTACGCAAGCCCGGAACGTCGCCGTTCATCGTGGCCTTGCGCAGCATGTTGCGACCCAGACCGAACTTGCGATAGACACCGCGCGGACGACCGGAAAGTTCGCAACGGTTGCGGTGGCGGCTCGGCGACGAATCGCGCGGCAGCTTCTGCAACTTTGTCGACGCATCGATCTTCTCTTCGTAGGACGCATCCTGACTGGATAGGATCTTCTTCAGCGCATCACGCTTGCCGGCGAATTTCTTCGCCAGCTTTGCACGCTTGATGTCGCGGTGGATCATGGAGGTCTTTGCCATTTCGGATGTCCTCTACGGTCAGTTACGGAACGGGAACTTGAACGCTGCCAGCAGCGCCTTCGCTTCCGCATCCGTCTTGGCGGTGGTGGTGATGGCGATATCCATACCGCGGATCGCATCGACAGCGTCGAAATCGATTTCCGGGAAGATGATCTGTTCCTTCACACCCATGTTGAAATTGCCACGACCGTCAAAGGAACGACCGGAAACACCACGGAAGTCGCGCACGCGCGGCAGCGAGATGTTGATCAGACGATCCAGGAACTCGTACATCTTGGCGCGACGCAACGTGGTCTTGCAGCCGATCGGCCAACCGTCACGGATCTTGAACGATGCGACCGAAACGCGCGACTTGGTGACCACCGGCTTTTGACCGGAGATCTTGGACATGTCGCCGACTGCATTTTCCAGAATCTTCTTGTTGGTTGCCGCCTCGCCCACGCCCATGTTGAGCGTGACCTTGACCAGCCTCGGCACCTGCATCGGATTGGTGTAGCCGAACTCCTTCATCAGGGCCGGCACCACGTTTTCCTTGTAAAACTTCTCGAGACGCGTATTCATGATCTCATTCCTCAGGCGTCGAGCGCCTCACCGCTGGAGCGGAACACACGCAATTTGCGTCCATCCTCCAGCACCTTGAAGCCAACGCGCTCGCCCTTGCCCGTTGCCGGGTTGACGATATTGACGTTGGAGATATGGATCGACGCTTCACGCTCGACCACGCCGCCGGCGACACCCGCCTGCGGATTCGGCTTGGTATGGCGCTTGATGATGTTGGCGTTGGAAACGATCACGCGATCGCCATCCACACGCACAACTTCACCCTGCTTACCCTTGTCCTTGCCGGTGTTGATGACGACCTGGTCGCCCTTCTTGATACGGTTAGCCATGTATATGTCCTCCGCTCACAGCACTTCGGGAGCGAGCGAGACGATCTTCATGAACTTCTCGGAACGCAGCTCGCGCGTCACCGGCCCGAAGATGCGGGTCCCGATCGGCTCCTGCTTATTGTTCAACAACACAGCGGCGTTGCCATCGAAGCGAATCAGCGAACCGTCGGGACGGCGCACACCCTTGCGGGTACGCACCACGACGGCGTCATAGACTTCGCCTTTCTTGACCTTGCCACGCGGAATGGCGTCCTTGACGGTCACCTTGATGATGTCACCAATGTGTGCGTAGCGGCGCTTCGAGCCGCCCAGCACCTTGATGCACATCACTTCCTTGGCACCCGAATTGTCGGCCACATCGAGGTAGCTCTGCATCTGGATCATGATTCAGATCTCCCTTAGCCGGCCGAACGGGTGACGATTTCAACCACCCGCCAGTTCTTGGTCTTGGACATTGGAGCAATCTCGGTCACACGCACGACGTCGCCTTCATTACAGGCATTGTCGGCGTCGTGTGCGTGCAGCTTGGTCGAGCGCTTGATGTACTTGCCGTACAGAGCATGCTTGACCTGGCGCTCCACCAACACGGTGACCGTCTTGTCCATCTTGTTGCTGACGACACGGCCTTCGACCGTGCGCAGCGCTTGCTTTTCGTTGTTATCGCTCATCGCGGCCGTCCTTACTTGGTGCTGCCGAGCAGGTACTTGACGCGAGCAATCTCGCGGCGTACCCGGCGGGTATCGTGGGTCTTCGGCAGCTGGCCGGTGACCTGCTGCATACGGAGCGAGAATTGCTCCTTACGCAAATCGGTCAGGTGGGCCTTCAGTTCGTCAGCCGACTTCTCGCGGAGTTGTTTGATGTCCATCAGCGCACCGTCCGGGTCACGAAAGTGGTAGTCACCGACAGCTTCGCGGCGGCAAGGCGGAATGCCTCACGTGCGACATCTTCGGGAATACCTTCGATTTCATAGATCATGCGACCCGGCTGAATCTGCGCGACCCAGTACTCCACGTTGCCCTTACCGGAGCCCATGCGGACTTCGATCGGCTTCTTGGTGATCGGCTTGTCGGGGAACACACGAATCCACATCTTGCCGCCCTTTTTGACGTGGCGGCTGATCGTACGACGTGCTGCTTCAATCTGACGCGCGGTCAGCTGACCGTGCGCGGTTGCCTTGAGGCCGTACTCGCCGAAGCTGACGGCGTTTCCGCTCCATGCCAGGCCGTCGTTACGGCCCTTGTGCATCTTGCGATATTTGGTTCGCTTGGGTTGCAACATTGCCGTTACCTCGCTTCACGAGCCGGGCGCGAAGGACGGTCACCACGGTCGCCGCGATCGTTACGATCGTTGCGCGGGCTGTCGTCCTGCTTCTCCTGGCCAACCTGGGAGAAGTCAAAGACCTCACCCTTATAGATCCAGACCTTGATACCGATGATGCCGTACGTCGTGGACGCCTCGGCAAAACCGTAATCAATGTCGGCACGTAGCGTGTGCAGCGGCACGCGGCCTTCGCGGTACCACTCCGAACGGGCGATTTCTGCACCGTTGAGGCGGCCAGCCACGTTGACCTTGATGCCCAGGGCACCCAGGCGCATCGCGTTACCGACCGAGCGCTTCATTGCACGGCGGAACATGATGCGACGCTCAAGCTGCTGCGCGATCGACTCGGCGACCAGCTGCGCATCCAGCTCCGGCTTGCGCACTTCGGTGACGTTGATGTGGGCAGGAACACCCATCATCGCGCTCACTTCCTTACGCAGCTTTTCGATGTCCTCACCACGCTTGCCGATCACCACGCCCGGACGGGCAGTGTGGATCGTCACGCGGGCGGTTTTGGCAGGGCGCTCGATCAAGATCTTGCTGATACCTGCCTGCGCGAGCTTCTTGCGCAGCATTTCACGCACTTTCAAGTCGGCTGCCAGATAACCGGCGAAGTCGGCCTTGTTTGCGTACCACTTGGAATTCCAGTCCTTGGCGATGCCAAGACGGATTCCAGTCGGATGAACTTTATGACCCATGGTCTTTTCCTTTCCGCTTACTTGGCGGCGCCAACAATCACAGTGATGTGACTGGTGCGCTTGAGGATGCGGGTACCGCGGCCTTTCGCCCGCGCCATGAAACGCTTCAGGGAGGGACCCTCATCAACCATGATGGTCTTGACCTTCAGCTCGTCGACATCCGCGCCCTGATTGTTCTCGGCATTGGCAATAGCCGACTCCACCACCTTTTTGATCAGGTGTGCAGCCTTCTTGTCCGAGAACTTCAGCAGATTGACCGCACGTTCGGCGGACAGTCCACGCACCTGATCAGCGACCAGGCGGGCCTTCTGCGGGGAGATGCGCGCGGTGCGCAGGATTGCTTTCGCTTCCATCGTCATCTCTCCTTACCTGCTCGACTTCTTGTCGCCACCGTGACCCTTGAAGGTCCGGGTGACGGCAAATTCGCCGAGCTTGTGGCCGACCATATTCTCGTTGACGAGCACCGGAATGTGGTTCTTGCCGTTATGCACGGCGATGGTGATGCCTACCATTTCGGGCAGGATCATCGAACGGCGCGACCAGGTCTTGATCGGCTTCTTGCTACCCGCAGCAGACTCCACCTTCTTTGCAAGGTGGTGATCGACGAACGGGCCCTTCTTGAGTGAACGTGCCATGGTCGATTAGCCCCTACGATCGCGGACGATGAATTGCTGGGTGCGCTTGTTCTTGCGCGTCTTGTAACCCTTGGTCGGAACACCCCACGGGGTGACCGGATGCGGATTACCCTGACCAGCCTTCGCTTCACCACCACCGTGGGGGTGATCGACCGGGTTCATGGCCGCACCGCGAACGGTCGGACGAACACCGCGCCAGCGCTTGGCGCCAGCCTTGCCCAGCTTCTCGAGGTTGTGCTCGTCGTTGCCGACTTCACCGATGGTGGCGCGGCACTCGACCGGCACCTTGCGCATTTCGCCCGAGCGCAGACGCAGCGTGGCATAGATGCCTTCGCGAGCGACCAGCTGGACGGCAGCACCGGCAGCACGTGCGATCTGAGCGCCCTTACCCGGCTTCAGCTCGATACCGTGAACCGTCGTACCGACCGGGATGTTGCGCAGCGGCAGCGTGTTGCCGGTCTTGATCGGTGCGTTGGCACCGGCAATGACCTGATCGCCAGCCTTCAAGCCCTTGGGGGCAATGATGTAGCGACGCTCGCCGTCGACATAGCACAGCAGGGCGATATGAGCGGTACGGTTCGGATCGTATTCGATCCGCTCCACACGCGCCGGAATGCCTTCCTTGTTGCGCTTGAAGTCGATGATGCGGTAATGCTGCTTGTGACCACCACCGACGTGACGCACGGTGATGCGGCCATGGTGGTTACGACCACCGGACTTGCTCTGCGAATCGAGCAGCGCCGCGTGCGGTGCACCCTTGTGCAGATCGGGAGTAACCACACGCACGGCGGAACGACGGCCGGGAGAGGTGGGTTTGAACTTCATCAATGGCATGGGATGGACCTCAGGCCTTAGCCGTTACGTCGATGGACTGACCATCAACCAGGCGGACGTACGCCTTGCGCCAATTGCCGCGGCTACCAGCACGGTTACGGAAGGACTTGCTCTTGCCCTTGACGTTGACCACGTTGACAGCTTTGACCTTGACGTCGAACAGCTGCTCAACCGCGGCCTTTACATCGGCTTTGGTGGCTTCGTTCGAAACTTCGAAGACATACTGGTTGGAGATTTCCTGCAGGCGCGCGGTCTTTTCAGAGACTCGCGGAGCACGCAGCACGCTGAAGATTTTTTCGTTGCTGCTCATGCCAGCCACTCCTCGATCTTCTTGACCGCATCGGCGGTGATCACGACCGTATCGGCCCCGACCAGAGCGACCGGATCCAGACCCTGCACATCACGCACCTGCACATACGGCAGATTGCGGGCGGACAGGTACAGGTGCTCGGAGGCTTCTTCAGTGACGATCAGCGGGCGCTTGCCCACATCCAGTCCCTTCAGCTTCTCGATCAGACCCTGGGTCTTGGTTGCTTCGACGTCAAACGCCTCGACGATCATCAGGCGACCCTGGCGATTAAGCTCAGAGAAGATCGCGCAGATGGCCGCACGGTACATCTTGCGGTTGACTTTCTGTTCGAAGCTGCGCGGCTTGGCCGCGAAGGTCACGCCGCCACCGACGAAGATCGGAGCCGTCAACGCGCCATGACGCGCACCGCCGCCCTTCTGCTTCTTCGACTTCTTGGTCGTGCCCGCAACTTCCGAACGCGTCTTCTGAGCCTTGGTACCAGCGCGGCCGGCATTGCGATAAGCGACGACGACCTGGTGAACCAGATCTTCGCTGAATTCGCGACCGAACACGGCATCGGAGACCGAGACCTTGTTGTTACTACCCGTGATAACGAGTTCCATCGTCATCTCTCCTTATGCCTTGCTCGCCGGACGGACGATCACGTCGCCACCAGCTGCGCCAGGCACGGCGCCGCGGATAGCAATCAGACCACGTTCGACGTCGACCTTGACCACTTCCAGGTTCTGCGTGCTTTGCTGCACGGCGCCCATGTGGCCCGACATCTTCTTGCCCGGGAAAACACGACCCGGGGTCTGGCGCTGACCCAACGAACCCGGCGCGCGATGCGACAGCGAGTTACCGTGAGTTGCATCGCCCATACGGAAGTTGTAGCGCTTGATGGTGCCCTGGAAACCCTTACCCTTGGTGACGCCCTGGACGTCGACCTTCTGGCCGACCTCGAAGATGTCCGCCTTGATTTCGCCGCCAACGGCGAAATCGCCGAGCTGCGCATCTTCAACGCGGAATTCCCACAGGCCGCGACCCGCTTCCACCTTCGCCTTGGCGAAGTGGCCAGCAGCCGGCTTGTTGACCAGTGCGGCGCGACGGGCACCAACGGTAATCTGCACTGCGCTGTAGCCGTCAGCTTCGACGGTCTTGATCTGCGCGATGCGGTTTGGAGTTGCTTCGATCAGCGTGACCGGTACCGAGCGGCCGTCTTCAGTAAAGACGCGGCTCATACCAGCCTTGCGGCCTACGAAGCCCAACGAATATTTCTTCGTCATGGTCGTAGTCCTCAGGTCAGCTTGATCTGGACGTCGACGCCAGCCGCGAGTTCGAGCTTCATCAGCGCGTCCACGGTCTTGTCGTTCGGGTCGACGATATCGAGCACACGCTTGTGCGTGCGGGTTTCGTATTGGTCACGCGCATCCTTGTCGGCATGCGGGGATACGAGGATGGTGTAACGTTCGATCTTGGTCGGCAACGGGATCGGGCCACGCACTTGCGCGCCGGTCCGCTTGGCCGTTTCGACGATCTCGCTGGCCGAACGGTCGATCAATCGATGATCGAACGCCTTCAACCGAATCCGGATCTTTTGCTGTTCCGACATGACGGAAGATTCCTTCATTAAAAGAGCGACGGGCAAGGCCTCTGGGATACCTGCCCCGATATTCCTACGTAGATGAAATCGCCGTGCGTCCTGCCAGCGAGGGCATTTCCTCCGCCCAAAAACTCAGGCAGGCCGGTAAACCGGTCTGCCCAGACGGAAAAGTATAGTGCGCAACGAGAGCACCGTCAACAACACGTGAGTTGTTGAGTGCTCCATGCAACGCGACCTTCCCGGTCTGGCGAACACGAGCGGCGTCCTGCCGTTCTTTTCGCTGTAACTCTGCGCCCTACCCAGGGACACCGAGCCGCGCATTATAGCGAGGTGTCTTTACCTGCGCAAGCGCTCTACCCTGCGAATTACATTGCACGCGCATATTTTGCGCTCAACAAAAAAGGTCGGCTTGCGCCGACCTTTGCGTTGCTTACGTGCTGATCCGGCGACGAGGCGTCGCCGGATCGCAGGCACTTACTTGATGATCTTGGCAACCACGCCGGCGCCGACGGTACGGCCACCTTCACGAATCGCGAAGCGCAGACCTTCGTCCATCGCGACCGGGTTGATCAGGGTCACGACCATCTTCACGTTGTCGCCCGGCATCACCATCTCCACGCCTTCCGGCAACTGGCAGGCGCCAGTGATGTCGGTGGTGCGGAAGTAGAACTGCGGACGGTAGCCCTTGAAGAACGGGGTATGACGGCCACCCTCATCCTTGGACAGCACGTAGACCTCGGCTTCGAACTCGGTGTGCGGCTTGATCGAACCCGGCTTGCACAGCACCTGGCCGCGCTCGACGTCGTCACGCTTGGTGCCGCGCAGCAGCAGACCGGCGTTGTCGCCTGCCTGACCCTGGTCCAGCAGCTTGCGGAACATTTCCACGCCCGTGACCGTGGTCTTCTGCGTGTCGCGGATACCGACGATTTCGATTTCGTCGCCGACCTTGATGATGCCGCGCTCGATACGACCGGTCACCACGGTGCCACGACCCGAGATCGAGAACACGTCTTCGACCGGCATCAGGAACGGACGGTCGACGTCGCGGGTCGGATCCGGAATGAAGGTATCCAGAGCCTCGACCAGCTTCAGGATCGCCGGCACACCGATGTCGCTCTGATCGCCATCAAGCGCCAGACGGGCCGAACCGTGAATGATCGGAGTGTCGTCGCCCGGGAAGTCGTACTTGCTCAGGAGCTCACGCACTTCCATTTCGACCAGCTCAAGCAGCTCGGCGTCGTCGACCATGTCGGCCTTGTTCAGGAACACGACGATGTGCGGCACACCGACCTGACGCGAGAGCAGGATGTGCTCACGGGTCTGCGGCATCGGGCCATCGGCAGCCGAACACACCAGGATCGCGCCGTCCATCTGCGCTGCACCGGTGATCATGTTCTTGACGTAGTCGGCGTGGCCGGGGCAATCGACGTGCGCGTAGTGACGGTTTGCGGATTCGTACTCGACGTGCGCGGTCGAGATCGTGATACCACGCGCCTTCTCTTCCGGCGCTGCGTCGATCGCGTCGTACGCCTTGAACTCGCCACCGAAACGCTCGGCACCGATCTTGGTCAGCGCAGCGGTCAACGTGGTCTTGCCATGGTCGACGTGACCGATGGTGCCGACGTTAACGTGCAGCTTTTCGCGAAGAAATTTAGCTTTTGCCATGACTCACTACCTCTAATTAGAAAATTTTGTGCGAAGCGGCTGAGCGAACTCAGCCCTTCTTGGTGACGGCGTCGGCGATGTTGGTCGGCGCCTCTTCGTAATGGTCGAATTCCATCGAGAACGTGGCGCGGCCCTGGCTCATCGAGCGCAGCGAAGTCGCATAACCGAACATCTCACCCAGCGGAATCATCGCATTGATGATCTTGCCCGACGGGCTGTCGTCCTGACCCTGCAACACGCCACGACGACGGCTCACGTCGCCCATCACGTCACCCAGGTAATCCTCCGGGCTGACGATCTCGACCTTCATGATCGGCTCAAGCAACACCGGGCTGGCTTTAGCAAAGCCCTGCTTGAACGCCATCGACGCGGCCAGCTTGAACGCCATTTCCGAGGAGTCGACGTCATGGTACGAGCCGAACACCAGCTTGACCTTGACGCCCACCACCGGGAAGCCGGCGATCGGACCACTAGTGATCGTTTCGCGCAGGCCCTTTTCGACCGAGGGGATGAATTCCTTCGGGATGATGCCGCCGGTGATGTCGTTGATGAAGAGGAAATCGTCTTTGACGTTGTCGTTCTTGCGATCTTCTTCGGTCATCGGCGACAGCTCGATCACCACGTGACCGTACTGACCCTTACCACCGGACTGCTTGGCGTGCTTGTAGTCGGACTTGACGTCGGTCTTGCGGATCGTTTCGCGATACGCAACCTGCGGCTTGCCGACGTTGGCCTCGACATTGAACTCGCGACGCATGCGGTCGACGATGATGTCCAGGTGCAGCTCGCCCATGCCGGAGATGATGGTCTGGCCGGATTCTTCGTCGGTCTTGACGCGGAAAGAAGGATCTTCCTGCGCCAGACGACCCAGTGCCGTACCCATCTTTTCCTGGTCCGACTTGGTCTTGGGCTCCACCGCCATCGAGATCACCGGCTCCGGGAACACCATGCGCTCCAGGGTGATGATCTTGTCCTGCGCACACAACGTATCGCCGGTAGTGACGTCCTTCAGACCCACGGCCGCGGCGATGTCACCAGCGCGCACTTCCTTGATCTCTTCGCGGTTGTTGGAATGCATCTGCAGGATGCGACCCACGCGCTCTTTCTTCGACTTGACCGGGTTATAGACCTGGTCGCCGGAGTTCAGCGTGCCCGAATAGACACGGAAGAACGTCAGCGAGCCCACGAACGGGTCGGTCATGATCTTGAACGCCAACGCCGAGAACGGCGCGGTATCGGTCGCCGGACGGGTGTCTTCCTTCTCGTCTTCGTCGATGCCCTGGACCGGCGGACGGTCGGCCGGCGACGGCAACAGGTGCACGACGCCGTCGAGCATGGCCTGCACGCCCTTGTTCTTGAACGCCGAGCCACAAAACACCGGCACGATCTCGACCTTCAGGGTGCGCTCGCGCAGACCCACCAGGATCTCTTCTTCGGTCAGGTCGCCTTCGTTGAGGTACTTGTCCATCAGGTCTTCGCTGGCTTCTGCAGCCGCTTCAACCATGAACGAACGTGCCTCGGTCGCAATCTCGACCAGATCGGCCGGAATGTCACCGTATTCGAAGGTAGTGCCCTGCGAGGCAACATCCCAATGAATCGCCTTCATCTTCAGCAGGTCGACCACGCCCTCGAAACCGTCTTCAGCACCGATCGGCACCTGCATCGGCACGGCGTAGGCACCCAGACGGGCCTTCAGCTGCTCGACAACCTTGTCGAAGTTGGCACCGGTACGGTCCATCTTGTTGACGAAGGCCATGCGCGGCACGGAATACTTGTTGGCCTGGCGCCACACGGTCTCGGACTGCGGCTGTACGCCACCCACGGCGCACAGCACGAACACCGCACCGTCGAGCACGCGCAAGGAGCGCTCCACTTCGATGGTGAAGTCGACGTGCCCGGGGGTATCGATGATGTTGAGGCGATGCTGCGGCATGGACTTGTCCATACCCGACCAGAACGCGGTGGTCGCAGCGGAGGTGATGGTGATACCACGCTCCTGCTCCTGCTCCATCCAGTCCATCACTGCAGCGCCGTCATGGACTTCGCCGATCTTGTGACTGACACCGGTGTAGAACAGGATGCGCTCGGAGGTGGTGGTCTTGCCGGCATCGATGTGGGCCATGATGCCGAAGTTGCGGTAACGCTCGATAGGGGTGGTGCGGGCCACGGGGAGCCTCTCAATTTCTTGGATTTCGGATGGCCGAACGCCGCCTTTCGGCGGCCTTCGGATTTAGATGCGACGCTAATCGCGCGTCGCAAACAGCACTCAGATGGTGCTGAAGGGCCCCGTTACCAAGGCCCACGAGGTCACCAGCGGTAGTGTGCGAACGCCTTGTTCGCCTCCGCCATACGGTGCGTCTCTTCGCGCTTCTTGATCGCGCCGCCGCGGCTTTCCGAGGCGTCCAACAGTTCTGCAGCCAGCTTGCGCGGCATGGTGTTCTCGCCACGCTTGCGCGCGGAATCGATCAACCAGCGCATTGCCAGCGCCGTGCGACGGGAGGAGCGCACTTCGACGGGCACCTGATAGGTAGCACCACCGACGCGACGCGATTTAACTTCGACAGCCGGGGCCACGTTGTCCAGTGCTTTCTGCACCAGCTCGACGGCATTCGGATTCTTTTCGCCAATGACGTCCATCGCGCCATAGACAATTTTCTCAGCAACCGACTTCTTGCCACTTTGCATCACCATATTGATGAAGCGGGCAATGGTTTCGCTGCCATGCTTTGGATCAGGCAGGACGGTGCGCTGCGGAGTAGAACCTTTACGGGACATTGGAGTGTTTCCTTAGCTCTTCGGGCGCTTGGCGCCGTACTTGGAACGACCTTGACGGCGCTTTGCGACGCCGGCGGCGTCCAGCGAACCACGGACGGTGTGATAACGCACACCGGGAAGATCCTTGACGCGGCCACCGCGGATCAGGACCACGGAGTGCTCCTGCAGGTTGTGGCCTTCACCACCGATGTAGCTGATGATCTCTTCCTGATTCGTCAGGCGCACCTTGGCGACCTTACGCAGGGCCGAGTTCGGCTTCTTCGGGGTAGTGGTATAGACGCGTGTGCAGACGCCGCGGCGCTGCGGACACTTGTCCAGTGCCGGGGAGGCACTCTTGTAGGTGGTCGCTTGCCGAGGCTTGCGGACCAGCTGATTGATCGTCGTCATCAGTTGATTCTTCTGATTGAGAGGCCGAGACGGCCTTGCACGAAAACAAAGGCAGGCCGAAAAACGGCCCGCCGAGACAGGGAAGTATAGCTGGCAGGACGAAACTCCGTCAACTTCACGGAAATCTAACCCTGCTGGCCCATCCAAAGGCCGGAAAACGGAGGGCCTCCTGCCCTCCTTTTCGCTTGGCTTACGGCGGTCTTGCGACCGCCGTCGGAGCGCTTACTCCTCGTCCGCGCCAGCGTCGGCCACGGCTGCGACCGGTTCGGCAACCGTCGGCTTGCCCGACAGCGTTTCCATTTCCGAGTCGGTCAGACCCGCAGACTTGCGACGTCCGGCGTGATACGCCAGACCCGTACCGGCCGGGATCAGACGACCCACGATCACGTTTTCCTTCAGACCGCGCAGGTTGTCGCGGGTGCCGCGCACGGCAGCCTCGGTCAACACGCGGGTGGTCTCCTGGAACGAGGCCGCCGAGATGAACGACTCGGTGGCCAACGAGGCCTTGGTGATACCCAGCAGCACCGGATCGTACTTGGCCGGCAGTTCGTTGCGCTTGACCAGGCGGGCATTTTCCTCGATGACGCGCTGGCGCTCGACCTGCTCGCCGTTGAGGAACTTGCTGGTGCCCTGGTCGGTGATCTCGACCTTGCGCAGCATCTGGCGGGTGATCACCTCAATGTGCTTGTCGTTGATCTTCACGCCCTGCAGGCGATACACGTCCTGGATTTCCTTGACCAGATACGCGGCCAGCGGCTCGACACCCAGCAGACGCAGGATGTCCTGCGGGCTCGGCTCGCCGTCCACCACGGTCTCGCCCTTGGTCACATGCTCGCCTTCGAACACGATGATCTGGCGGTACTTGGGGATCAGCTCTTCGTGTTCCGAACCATCGGTGTCCTTGATGATCAGGCGCTGCTTGCCCTTGGTGTCCTTACCGAAGCTGATGATGCCCGAACGCTCGGCCAGGATCGCCGGATCCTTCGGCTTGCGCGCTTCGAACAGGTCGGCAACGCGCGGCAGACCACCGGTGATGTCGCGGGTCTTGGACGCTTCCTGCGGGATCTTGGCGACCACGTCGCCCACGCCGACGGCGGCGCCGTCCTGCAGGTTGACGATGGAGCGCGGCGGCAACAGGTACTGGGCCGGCAGATCCGTGTTCGGGATCGTCAGATCATTGCCCTTGCCATCGACGATGCGCACGATCGGACGCAGTTCCTTGGCATGTGCACCGCGACGCTTCGGGTCGGTGATTTCGCGCGAGGCCAGACCGGTCAGTTCGTCGGTCTTCTCGATGACGGTGACGCCGTCGACGAAGTCGATGAAGCGGATGAAACCGGCCACTTCCGACACGATCGGGTGGTTATGCGGATCCCAGTTGGCAACGCCCTGCCCGGCCTTGACCGCATCACCATCCTTGGCGGTGATGGTGGCGCCGTACGGCAGCTTGTAACGCTCGCGCTCGCGGCCATGGCCGTCTAGCACGGACAGTTCGCCCGAACGCGAGACAGCGACCAGCGCGCCGCTGGCATGCGCCACCGACTTGAGGTTGTTGAACTTCACCGAACCGGTGGTCTTGACGGTGATGTTGTCCACCGCCGCCGCACGCGATGCCGCACCACCGATGTGGAACGTACGCATGGTCAGCTGGGTACCCGGCTCACCGATCGACTGCGCGGCGATGACGCCCACCGCTTCACCGATGTTGACCTGGTGACCACGTGCAAGATCGCGACCGTAGCAGCGTGCGCACACGCCGAACGAGGACTCGCAGCTGATGGTCGAACGCACCTTCACCGACTGCACGCTGGCCTCTTCCAGCTTGGCGACCCAGGCTTCGTCGAGCAGCGTGTTGCGGGTGACGATCGGTTCTTCGTCGTTGCCCGGCAGGTACACGTCCTCGGCCACCACACGGCCCAGCACGCGCTCCTTCAATGGCTCGACCACATCGCCGCCTTCCACGATCGGGGTCATGATCAACCCTTCGGTGGTGCCGCAGTCGACTTCGGTAATGACCACGTCCTGCGCCACGTCGACCAGACGACGGGTCAGGTAACCCGAGTTCGCGGTCTTCAGCGCGGTATCGGCCAGACCCTTACGGGCACCGTGGGTGGAGTTGAAGTACTCCTGCACGTTCAGGCCTTCGCGGAAGTTGGCCTTGATCGGCGTCTCGATGATCGAGCCGTCCGGACGCGCCATCAGGCCGCGCATACCGGCCAGCTGACGGATCTGCGCCTGGCTACCACGCGCACCGGAGTCGGCCATGATGTACAGCGAATTCATCGACTTCTGGTCGATGGTCTCGCCCTTGGCATTTTCGACCTTCTCGGTACCGATGGTGTCCATCATCGCCTTGGCGATGCGCTCGCTGGTGCGCGACCAGATGTCCACGACCTTGTTGTAGCGCTCGCCGGCAGTGACCAGACCCGACTGGTACTGCTCCTGGATTTCCAGCACTTCGGCTTCGGCCTCGGTGAGGATGCCCTTCTTTTCGTCCGGGATCAGCATGTCGTCGATGCCGATCGACACGCCTGCACGGGTGGCGTAGGCATAGCCGGTGTACATCAGCTTGTCGGCGAACACGACGGTGTCCTTCAAGCCAAGCAGACGGTAGCTGGAGTTGATCAGACGCGAGATGTTCTTCTTGGTCATCTCGGTGTTGGCCAGCTGGAACGGCAGGCCTTCGGGCAGGATTTCGCTCAGCAGCGCACGACCGACCGTGGTGTCCACGATCGAGGTACCGCTGGTGCGCTTGCCATCGACCGCGTCCACGTCCACCTGGGTGATACGGACCTTGACCTTGGCGTGCAGTTCCACCACGCGGTTGTCGTAGGCGCGCTTCACTTCGCTGGTGTTGGCGAACACCATGCCCTCGCCCTTCTTGTTCTCCAGGGCGCGGCTCATGTAGTACAGGCCCAACACCACGTCCTGCGACGGCACGATGATCGGCTCGCCGTTGGCCGGCGACAGGATGTTGTTGGTGGACATCATCAGCGCACGCGCTTCCAGCTGGGCTTCCAGCGAGAGCGGCACGTGGACGGCCATCTGGTCACCGTCGAAATCGGCGTTGAAGGCGGTACACACCAGCGGATGCAGCTGGATGGCCTTGCCTTCGATCAACACCGGCTCGAACGCCTGGATGCCCAGACGGTGCAGGGTCGGCGCACGATTCAACAGCACCGGATGCTCGCGGATGACTTCTTCCAGGATGTCCCAGACTTCGGCTTCTTCGCGCTCGACCAGCTTCTTGGCGGCCTTGATGGTGGTGGCCAGGCCGCGACGCTGCAGCTTGGCGAACACGAACGGCTTGAACAGCTCCAGCGCCATCTTCTTCGGCAGCCCGCACTGGTGCAGCTTGAGGTACGGACCGACGGTGATGACCGAACGACCGGAGTAGTCCACGCGCTTGCCGAGCAGGTTCTGACGGAACCGGCCCTGCTTGCCCTTGATCATGTCGGCCAGCGACTTCAGCGGACGCTTGTTGGTACCGGTGATGGCGCGGCCGCGACGGCCGTTGTCCAGCAGCGCATCGACCGATTCCTGCAGCATGCGCTTTTCATTGCGCACGATGATGTCCGGCGCATTGAGCTCGAGCAGACGACGCAGACGGTTGTTGCGGTTGATCACGCGGCGGTACAGATCGTTCAGATCCGAGGTCGCGAAGCGGCCACCATCCAGCGGCACCAGCGGACGCAGGTCCGGCGGCAGCACCGGCAGCACGGTCATGACCATCCACTCCGGACGGTTACCCGATTCCAGGAAGGCTTCGATCAGCTTGATGCGCTTGGTCAGACGCTTGAGCTTGGTTTCCGAACCGGTGCTGGCGATTTCTTCGCGCAGACGGGTCATTTCGGACTGCAGCTCGATCGTGCGCAGCAGTTCGTACACGGCCTCGGCGCCCATGGCGGCGTCGAAGTCGTCGTTGTACTCCTGGCGCGCGGTCAGGTACTGCTCTTCGGTCAGCAGCTGGCGGCGCTCGAGCGGGGTCAGGCCCGGCTCGGTGACCACGTAGGCTTCGAAGTACAGCACGCGCTCGATATCGCGCAGGGTCATGTCCAGCATCAAACCGATGCGCGAGGGCAGCGACTTGAGGAACCAGATGTGCGCGACCGGCGAAGCCAGGTCGATATGACCCATGCGCTCACGACGCACCTTGGCCAGGGTGACTTCGGTGCCGCACTTTTCGCAGACCACGCCACGGTGCTTCATGCGCTTGTACTTGCCGCACAGGCATTCGTAGTCCTTGATCGGACCGAAGATCGCGGCGCAGAACAGGCCGTCACGCTCCGGCTTGAAGGTGCGGTAGTTGATGGTTTCGGGCTTCTTCACTTCGCCGTAGGACCACGAACGGATCAGGTCCGGCGAGGCCAGCGCGATCTTGATCGCGTCGAAATCCAGCGTCTGGCGCTGTTGATTAAAGAGGTTGAGCAGGTCTTTCATTGGATATCTCCGGGTCGGAGGAATTTCGTATCTGAGATGAAACCGAGGGCATTACGTTCCGGATCCAGGCACCGCGCTGCGGCACCTGGATCCAGCTCGATCACTCTTCCAGTTCCATGTTGATCGCCAGCGAGCGGATTTCCTTCACCAACACGTTGAAGGATTCCGGCATGCCCGCGACCATCTCGTGCTCACCATCGACGATGTTCTTGTACATCTGGTTGCGGCCCTGCACGTCGTCGGACTTCACCGTCAGCATTTCCTGCAGGGTGTAGGCCGCGCCGTAGGCTTCCAGCGCCCAGACTTCCATCTCACCGAAGCGCTGACCGCCGAACTGCGCCTTGCCGCCCAGCGGCTGCTGGGTGACGAGCGAGTACGGACCGGTCGAGCGTGCATGCATCTTGTCGTCGACCAAGTGGTTCAACTTCAGGTAGTGCATGTAGCCGACCGTGGTCTTGCGATCGAACGCTTCGCCGGTCCGACCGTCGTACAACTGGGTCTGACCGCTCTGCGGCAGTTCGGCAAGTTCCAGCATGCGCTTGATTTCCGCTTCGCTGGCGCCGTCGAACACCGGAGTGGCCATCGGCACGCCATCGATCAGGTTCTTGCCCAGGTTGAGCAATTCCTCATCGCTGAACTGCGACAGATCCACGCGCTGTGCATTGATCGCGCTGTCGTGGTTGTAGATGTCGTCCAGGAACTTGCGCAGTTCGCTGACTGCGGCCTGTGCCTCCAGCATGCGCTGGATCTTGCGACCCAGGCCCTTGGCGGCCCAGCCCAGATGCACTTCCAGAATCTGACCGATGTTCATACGCGACGGCACGCCGAGCGGGTTCAGCACGATGTCCACCGGCTCGCCGGTGGCCATGTACGGCATGTCCTCGACCGGCACGACGTTGGAGACCACACCCTTGTTGCCGTGGCGGCCTGCCATCTTGTCGCCCGGCTGGATGCGGCGCTTCACTGCCAGGAACACCTTGACCATCTTCAGCACGCCCGGTGCGAGGTCGTCGCCCTGGGTGATCTTGCCGCGCTTGTCGGCGAAGCGTGCTTCGAATTCCTTCTCGTGCGCCTGGATCTGCTTCTGCGCACGTTCGATGGCATCGGCGGCGTCTTCGTCCTTCATGCGCAGCTGGAACCAATCGGACTTCTTCAGCCCGTCCAGATACGCGTCGGTGACGTTGTCGCCCTTCTTCAGGTTCGGACCGCCGTTGGCGACCTTGCCCACGATCTGCGAGCGCAGACGTGCGTAGATGGCCGCCTCCAGGATACGGAACTGGTCGTCGAAGTCCTTCTTGACGCGCTTGATTTCGGACTCTTCGATCTGACGCGCACGCTTGTCCTTCTCGATGCCGTCGCGGGTGAAGACCTGCACGTCGATGACGGTGCCGTCCATGCCCGGAGGCACGCGCAGCGAGCTGTCCTTCACGTCGGACGCCTTCTCACCGAAGATCGCACGCAACAGCTTTTCTTCCGGAGTCAGCTGGCTTTCGCCCTTCGGCGTGACCTTGCCGACCATGATGTCGCCGGCGCGCACTTCCGCACCGATGTACACCACGCCGCTTTCGTCCAGACGGTTCAAGGCCTGCTCGGACACGTTCGGGATGTCGGCGGAAATTTCCTCCGGCCCCAGCTTGGTGTCGCGCGCCACGCAGGTCAGTTCCTCGATGTGGATCGTGGTGTAACGATCCTCTTCCACCACGCGCTCGGAGAGCAGGATGGAGTCTTCGAAGTTGTAGCCGTTCCACGGCATGAACGCGATCAGCATGTTCTGGCCCAGCGCCAGCTCACCGATGTCGGTGGACGGGCCATCGGCCAGCACGTCGCCGCGCGCGATCACGTCACCCACGTTCACCAGCGGACGCTGGTTGATGCAGGTGTTCTGGTTGGAGCGGGTGTACTTGATCAGGTTGTAGATATCCACGCCGGCATCGGTGCCGCCGCCGATTTCTGCCTCGTTGACCTTGACCACGATGCGGGCCGCGTCGATCTGCTCGATTACGCCACCACGCAGGGCATTCACCGTCACGCCCGAGTCGCGCGCAACCGCACGCTCGATGCCGGTACCGACCAGCGGCTTTTGCGAACGCAGCGTCGGCACGGCCTGGCGCTGCATGTTGGCGCCCATCAATGCGCGGTTGGCGTCGTCGTGCTCCAGGAACGGCACCAGCGCCGCGGCGACCGACACGGTCTGCATCGGCGAGACGTCCATGAAGTGCACTTCGGCCGGCGGCTTCAGCAGCGACTCGCCCTGGAACCGGCACGGCACGAACTGCTCGGTGAGCATGTTCTTGGCATCGGTCAGCGCGTTCGCCTGGGCGATCACGTACTCGTTTTCTTCGATCGCCGACAGATACTCGACGTCGTCGGAGACCTTGCCGTCCAGCACCTTGCGGTACGGCGTCTCGAGGAAGCCGTACTGGTTGGTGCGGGCGAACACGGCCAGCGAGTTGATCAGGCCGATATTCGGACCTTCCGGCGTTTCGATGGTGCAGACGCGGCCGTAATGGGTCGGATGCACGTCGCGCACTTCGAAGCCGGCGCGCTCGCGGGTCAGACCGCCCGGGCCCAGTGCGGAGACGCGACGCTTGTGCGTCACTTCCGACAGCGGGTTGTTCTGATCCATGAACTGCGACAGCTGCGAGGAGCCGAAGAATTCCTTGATCGCGGCAGCCACCGGCTTGGCGTTGATCAGCTCCTGCGGGGTCAGGCCTTCGGATTCGGCCATCGACAACCGCTCCTTGACCGCGCGCTCGACGCGGACCAGGCCCACCCGGAACACGTTCTCGGCCATTTCGCCGACCGAACGCACGCGACGGTTGCCCAGGTGATCGATGTCATCGACCACGCCGCGACCGTTGCGGATTTCGGTGAGCACCTTGAGCACTTCCAGAATGTCGGAGGTGTCGGTGTGCTCGGCGACCAGACGCTTGGACTCTTCGTCGTTGCGCTCGGCAAAGTATTTCTTGTCGTACAGCACCGACTCGCCCAGCACGTCCTTGCGGCCGACGCGACGGTTGAACTTCATCCGGCCGACCGTGGACAGGTCGTAGCGCTCGAAGGTGAAGAACAGATTGTGGAACAGGTTCTGCGCAGCTTCCTTGGTCGGCGGTTCGCCCGGACGCATCATGCGGTAGATCTCGACCAGCGCTTCCAGCTGGGTCTTGGTCGGATCGATGCGCAGGGTGTTGGACAGGTACGGGCCACGGTCCAGATCGTTCACCCACAGGGTGCCGACCGCATCAACACCGGCCTTGCGGAACGCAGCCAGCTGGTCTTCGGTGATTTCATCGTTGGCATTGGCCAGCAATTCGCCGGTCGAGCTATCGACCACGTCGTGCGACAGGATGCGCGTGACCAGGTAATCGTCCGGCACGGCCAGCGCGGCGACGCCGGCGGCTTCGAGCTGCTTGACGTGACGCGCGGTAATGCGCTTGCCAGCTTCCACGATGACCTTGTCGCCATCGGCCAGGTCGAAGTTCAGCGTTTCGCCACGCAGACGCTCCGGCACCAGCTCCAGCTGCACGCCTTCGTCCGGATTGATGTGGAAGGTGTTGATCTCGAAGAACTCGGCCAACATCTCTTCGTTGTTGTAGCCAAGCGCACGCAGCAGGATCGACACCGGCAGCTTGCGACGACGGTCGATACGGGTGAACAGCGCATCCTTCGGGTCGAACTCGAAGTCCAGCCACGAGCCGCGGTACGGAATGATGCGGGCGCTGTACAGCAGCTTGCCCGAGCTGTGGGTCTTGCCACGGTCGTGGTCGAAGAACACACCCGGCGAACGGTGCAGCTGCGAGACGATCACGCGCTCGGTGCCGTTGACGATGAAGGTACCGTTGTCGGTCATCAGCGGGATTTCGCCCAGATAGACCTCCTGCTCCTTCACGTACTTGATGGCCTTGGTCGACGACTCGCGGTCGTAGATCACCAGGCGCACGGTCACGCGCAGCGGCGCGCCATAGCTCATGCCACGCTGACGGCATTCACGCTCGTCGAACACCGGCTGACCCAGCTTGTAACCGACGTATTCCAACGCGGCGTTGCCGCTGTAGCTGGAAATCGGGAACACCGACTTCAGCGCTGCGTGCAGACCGAGGTCCTTACGCTTGTTCTGCTCCACGTCTTCCTGCAGGAATTCGCGGTAGGAGTCCACCTGGATCGCAAGCAGGAACGGCACTTCGAGAATCGAGCGCTGCTTACCGAAATCCTTGCGGATACGCTTTTTTTCGGTGAACGAATAAGACGTCATGAGGTCTTCCACCCTAGGTTGCGGGGGCAGCGTCGCCGCGGCCCTGAAATAACAAAATTGTCAGTTGGAAGTCGCTGGTATTGCCGGCACCAGCACGCCTTCTCTTGCTACTTCCAACTACCAACTCGGTGAGGCCGGGAGTCGGGAATGGAGAAATGGGAATCGGATGAGCACGCGATGTTGCATTTGCGATTCCCCAATCCGATTCTCGATTCCCGCCCGAAACGGCCAAAGGCCGGGAGCTTTACGCTCCCAGCCTTCAGTGCATCACCCTGAAACGCTGGCGATGCAAGATGCTGCTTACTTGACTTCGACGGTCGCGCCGGCTTCGGTCAGTTCCTTCTTGATCTTCTCGGCTTCTTCCTTGGTTGCGCCTTCCTTCAGGATGCCACCGGCTTCGGTCAGATCCTTGGCTTCCTTCAGGCCCAGGCCGGTCACGGCGCGGACAGCCTTAATGGCAGCAACCTTGTTGCCACCGGCGCTGACCAGCACCACGTTGAACTCGGTCTGCTCTTCAACCACGGCAGCCGGGCCAGCTGCAGCAGCAGCGACCGGAGCGGCGGCGGAGACGCCGAACTTCTCTTCGATGGCCTTGACCAGCTCCATCACTTCCATCAGGGACTTCTCGGCGATGGCTTCGACGATCTGTTCGTTGGTAAGGGACATTGTGATTACCTTTAAATGATTTTCTGGATTGGGGTTCTAGCGAACGCTAGGACATCAAGCTTCGGCAGTCTCGGCGACCGGCGCGGCGGCTTCGTCGCCACCACCCTGCTTGTCGCCCACGGCCTTGACGGCACGGGCGAACATGGCAGCCGGTTCGGACAGCACGCGGGCCAGCATGGCCAGGGCCTGGTCGCGGGTCGGCAGCGATGCCAACACGTCGACGTGACCAGCCGGGAACAGTTCCCCGCCGATGGACACGACCTTGGCCTGCAACTTGTCGTTGCCCTTGGCGAATTCCTTGATCAGGCGACCGGCAGCGCCGGGCTCCTCCATCGAAAACGCATACAGCAAAGGACCGACCAGCTTGTCAGCGACGACAGCGAACTCGGTACCTTCAACGGCGCGCGCAGCCAGGGTGTTCTTGACAACTTTCAAGAACACGCCGGTTTCGCGGGCCTGCTTGCGCATCGCGGTCATCTGGGAGACCGTGATGCCAGCGTATTCGGCGGCGATCAAGGAGTGGGCCTTGGCGGCGATGTCTGCCAGCTCGGCGACTACTTCTTGCTTCTGAGACAGATTGAGAGCCATTGCACTCCTCCGTTAAAGCCGGGATTCGGGATTAGCGATTCGGGATTCGTCAGAGCCGATGAAGCCGCTTCTGCCAATCCCCAATGCTGAATCTCCAATCCCCGCTTCAAACTACTCCGCTCGCGGCTCCTGCCGGTTGCGGTCCAGGGCAGCCTCCATCCTGGAAGCCGGGAACATCGACCGATGTTCCTTTGGTGGCCTTTCTAGACCTGGAGTGGGCTCGATCCGGGATGTCCCAGACGCGCGTAAACCAGAAAGCTCCAGAAGGGCGACACCATCTACGCCGGCCGGCTCATACGAACCTGATTAAGCGACCCCGCTGCATCGACGGCGACTCCTTGCCAATGTGAGCATCCCTGCCCGTCGTCGATCTGCGCTGACCGCGCCTGCGGTCTTTGACGGCTACCGCCGGACATGCCGGCGATCGCCTTCAAAATGTCCGTTACCCCAAAGGAGGGAACGGACTCCCAGCACACGGTGACCCGGGCCGGAAAAACAATGCTGTACTCCATCGATGGGTCAGGCCCATGACAGGCCTGCCCCTTCGACTTACTTCAACGCAAGGCTGGACTGGTCGACCGTGACGCCAGGACCCATCGTCGAGCTGACCGACACCTTCTGCAGGTAGGTTCCCTTGGAGGTGGCCGGCTTGGCCTTGATCAGGTCCAGCAGCAGCGCCTGCAGGTTCGACTTCAGCGCTTCGTCATCGAAGCTGGCCTTGCCGATGGTGCAGTGGATGATGCCGGCCTTGTCGGTGCGGTAGCGCACCTGACCCGACTTGGCGTTCTTGACCGCTTCACCCGGGTTGGCAGACACGGTGCCGACCTTGGGGTTCGGCATCAGGCCGCGCGGGCCCAACAACGTGCCGAGCTTACCGACGACACGCATTGCGTCCGGGGTGGCGATGACCACGTCGTAGCTCAGATCGCCGGCCTGCATCTTCTCGGCCAGGTCGTCCATGCCCACTGCCTCCGCGCCTGCAGCCAGGGCTTCGTCAGCCTTGGCGCCGGCCGGTGCGAACACTGCAACGCGCACGCTCTTGCCGGTACCGGCGGGCAGCACGGTGGAACCGCGCACCTGCTGGTCGGATTTCTTGGCGTCCACGCCCAGGCGCACAGCAACGTCGATCGACTCGACGAACTTGGCCTTGGTCACGGTCTTCAGGATCTTGATTGCGTCATCGAAGGCATAGGTCTTGCCCGGAACGACAGCGGCCGCAATGGCCTTAACGCGCTTGCTCTGTGCCATGTCTTAGCCCTCCACCGTCAAACCCATGCTGCGGGCAGAACCCGCAATCGTACGCACCGCTGCTTCCAGCTCGGCCGCAGTCAGATCGGCTTCCTTGGTCTTGGCGATCTCTTCCAGCTGCTTGCGCGTCACCTTGCCCACCTTGTCGGTGTTGGGACGCTTGGAGCCGGAGGTCACACCTGCGGCCTTCTTGAGCAGCACGCTGGCCGGGGTGCTCTTGGTGACGAAGGTGAAGGTACGGTCGGAATACGCAGTGATGATCACCGGCGTCGGCAAACCCGGCTCCAGCTTGGACGTCGCTGCATTGAATGCCTTGCAGAACTCCATGATGTTCAGACCGCGCTGACCCAGTGCAGGGCCGACCGGCGGCGCAGGGTTGGCCTGACCGGCCTTGACCTGCAGCTTTACATAACCAACGACTTTCTTACCCATTTCGATACTCTCCGGGTGCTAGCGCCTTGACGACAGGCTCCCCATCGGACCGGGAAATCACGTGTCCCGGCTTCACGTTTCTGGTAACACGCAGATGGCTGCCATACGGCAGCCATTGTTTCCCGGCGGTTCGCCAGGTGAGCGAGCCGCTCACTATAGCAGCAATTGTTGCGGGTGCCTAGGCAGCACCCGACTGGGTCAGCCCTTCTCGACCTGACCGAACTCGAGCTCGACCGGCGTGGAGCGACCAAAGATGAGTACGGCAACCCGCAACCGGCTCTTCTCGTAATTGACTTCTTCAACAACGCCATTGAAGTCGTTGAACGGACCATCGGTGACGCGCACCATCTGACCCGGCTCGAACAACACCTTCGGACGCGGCTTCTCGACACCATCCTGCACACGCTGCAGGATTGCATCCGCCTCTTCGTCACGAATCGGCAACGGGCGATCGGCCGTGCCACCAATGAAACCCATCACCTTGGAAGTTTCCTTCACCAGGTGCCAGCTTTCATTGTCGATACGCGGGATACCGGCTTCTTCGTGCGTCTCGATCTGCACCAGCACATAGCCGGGGAAGAACTTGCGCTCGGACCGACGCTTCTGGCCGGCGCGCATCTCGATGACTTCTTCGGTCGGCACCAGGACGTCACCGAAACGCTCTTCCATTTCGGCGCGTACGATGCGGTCGCGCAAGGCCTGCGCAACAGATTTTTCAAAGCCTGAATAGGCGTGAACGACATACCAACGCTTCACTGCTTGATTCTCCTCAACGAGCCAGGAACCACTGCGTGAGCTTCTGGATGACGAAATCGAAGCCGCCCAACAGCAAACTCAGAATGATCACAACAACAATCACGACCCAGGTGGTACGAATGGCTTCCTGGCGCGTCGGCCAGACCACCTTGCGCAACTCGAACCTGGATTCGGACATGAATTCACGGGTTTCGCGGCCTTTGCCGGTCCCCAGAAACACAAACGCACCCGCCGCCAACCCAACGATCACAGCCAGCGCGCGCAATTGCGGCGTCCAGGCTCCAAACTGGGTTGCCCGTTCAGGCGCAGAAAACCAGAACCACACAAACAACCCCGCAATCACCAGGAGCGCGGAGAGGACGTATTTCACGATATCAGCGCTGGCAGCAGACGCGCTTTTGGAAGGCTCGATTTTGCTATTCATCCGGCTCTAGTTACCGATCTGACCCGAATTACTGGGCCGGAAAGAGGAGTGGCACGCCAGGAGGGACTCGAACCCCCAACCTGCGGTTTTGGAGACCGCTGCTCTGCCAATTGAGCTACTGGCGTATGTACTCGTTTACCGCAAACCCTAAGACAACGAAGGCGGACCGAGGTTCAGCCGGCCCGCCATTCGTTTGAATCCAGCCACCGCGAGGCGGCTGGATGCAGGCACTTACTTGATGATCTTGGCAACCACGCCGGCGCCGACGGTACGGCCACCCTCACGAATCGCGAAGCGCAGACCTTCGTCCATCGCGACCGGGTTGATCAGGGTCACGACCATCTTCACGTTGTCGCCCGGCATCACCATCTCCACGCCTTCCGGCAACTGGCAGGCGCCAGTGATGTCGGTGGTGCGGAAGTAGAACTGCGGACGGTAGCCCTTGAAGAACGGGGTATGACGGCCACCCTCATCCTTGGACAGCACGTAGACCTCGGCTTCGAACTCGGTGTGCGGCTTGATCGAACCCGGCTTGCACAGCACCTGGCCGCGCTCGACGTCGTCACGCTTGGTGCCGCGCAGCAGCAGACCGGCGTTGTCGCCTGCCTGACCCTGGTCCAGCAGCTTGCGGAACATTTCCACGCCCGTGACCGTGGTCTTCTGCGTGTCGCGGATACCGACGATTTCGATTTCGTCGCCGACCTTGATGATGCCGCGCTCGATACGACCGGTCACCACGGTGCCACGACCCGAGATCGAGAACACGTCTTCGACCGGCATCAGGAACGGACGGTCGACGTCGCGGGTCGGATCCGGAATGAAGGTATCCAGAGCCTCGACCAGCTTCAGGATCGCCGGCACACCGATGTCGCTCTGATCGCCATCAAGCGCCAGACGGGCCGAACCGTGAATGATCGGAGTGTCGTCGCCCGGGAAGTCGTACTTGCTCAGGAGCTCACGCACTTCCATTTCGACCAGCTCAAGCAGCTCGGCGTCGTCGACCATGTCGGCCTTGTTCAGGAACACGACGATGTGCGGCACACCGACCTGACGCGAGAGCAGGATGTGCTCACGGGTCTGCGGCATCGGGCCATCGGCAGCCGAACACACCAGGATCGCGCCGTCCATCTGCGCTGCACCGGTGATCATGTTCTTGACGTAGTCGGCGTGGCCGGGGCAATCGACGTGCGCGTAGTGACGGTTTGCGGATTCGTACTCGACGTGCGCGGTCGAGATCGTGATACCACGCGCCTTCTCTTCCGGCGCTGCGTCGATCGCGTCGTACGCCTTGAACTCGCCACCGAAACGCTCGGCACCGATCTTGGTCAGCGCAGCGGTCAACGTGGTCTTGCCATGGTCGACGTGACCGATGGTGCCGACGTTAACGTGCAGCTTTTCGCGAAGAAATTTAGCTTTTGCCATGGGTGCGTGTCTCGGTAATCGTTTGAAGTTGAAGACGATTGAGTAATGGTGCTCACGAAAGGAATCGAACCTTCGACCTCCTCCTTACCAAGGAGGTGCTCTACCGACTGAGCTACGTGAGCGAGTTTTGCATTATGCCATGCATTTACGTTCAATGGAGCGGGAGACGGGAATCGAACCCGCACCATCAGCTTGGAAGGCTGAGGTTCTACCGTTGAACTACTCCCGCGCCGGGAACTGCAAGACACAACATGAACTGGTGGAGGGAGGTGGATTCGAACCACCGAAGGCGTAAGCCAGCAGATTTACAGTCTGCCCCCGTTGGCCGCTTGGGTATCCCTCCAGCTTTTACTACCGGACCGGGGCGCGATGAAGCGATTCGGTTCGGGGTGAAGCAGCCCGCTATTTTGTTGTGAGAGACAAGCAGTGTCAACAAAAATTTCGCGCTATTTGTCACGCCTGAATGTGCGCAGCCATGCGGGCCGCGCGCACCCGTTCAGACGTTGAAGCGGAAGTGCAGCACATCACCTTCCTTGACGCGATATTCCTTGCCTTCCAGCCGCAGACGACCGGCATCACGCGCGCCGGTTTCGCCACGGTACTTGATGAAATCGTCGAAACCGATCGTCTCGGCGCGGATGAAGCCCTTCTCGAAATCGGTATGGATCACCGCTGCCGCCTGCGGCGCAGTGGAGCCGGCCTTGACCGTCCACGCGCGCACTTCCTTGACGCCTGCGGTGAAGTAGGTCTGCAGGCCAAGCAGCTTGTAGGCCGCGCGAATGACGCGATTCAAGCCAGGCTCGGCCAGGCCCAGGTCGGCCAGGAAGGTGTCGCGATCTTCGTCGTCGAGCTGCGACAGTTCTTCCTCGATCGCCGCCGAGACCGGCACCACTTCGGCACCTTCGGTCGCTGCATGCGCACGCACCGCATCCAGGTGCGGGTTGTTTTCGAAACCGTCTTCGAGCACGTTGGCGATGTACATCACCGGCTTGAGCGTGAGCAGGAACAGATCGCGCACCAGCGCCTTTTCTTCCTCGTCCAGCCCGGCGGCGCGCCCGGCCTTGCCATCGGCCAACGCGGCCTGCAACTTGGCCAGCACCGGCTTGCGTGCCGCTGCATCCTTGTCGCCACCCTTGGCACTGCGCTCGGCACGGTTGAGCGCCTTTTCCACGCTATCCAGATCGGCCAATGCCAGCTCGGTATCGATGGTTTCGATATCGGCGATCGGATCGACCTTGTTGTTCACGTGGATGACGTCGTCGTTCTCGAAGCAACGCACCACGTGGGTGATCGCATCGACTTCGCGGATATGCGCCAGGAACTTGTTGCCCAGTCCCTCGCCGCTTGCCGCACCCGCCACCAGGCCGGCGATATCGACGAACTCGACCGCAGTCGGGACCAGCTTTTGCGGCTTGACGATCTCAGCCAGCTGGTTCAGCCGCAGATCCGGCACCGGCACGATGCCGACGTTCGGCTCGATGGTGCAGAACGGGAAATTGGCCGCAGCGATGCCGGCCTTGGTCAGCGCATTGAACAGGGTCGACTTGCCGACGTTGGGCAGGCCGACGATGCCGCATTTGATACCCATGGGTTTTCCAGTGAATGGAGAATCGGGAATCGAGAATGGCAAGAGCAGCGCTCCTCCCATTCCCGATTCCCCATTCTCTATTTTTCCGTATGCAGGCGCTTCATCGCCTCGTTGAAATTACCTTCCATTGCCAGCGGCAGCACATCGATGGCGGCATCCACTGCAGTGCCGATTGCCGCATCGTCGTCGCGCCCTGCCCGTCCCAGCACCCATGGCACCACGCGATCCTTGTGACCGGGATGACCAATGCCGACACGCAAGCGGTGAAATTTGCCGTGCCCCAGCAGGCGGATGGTATCGCGCAGACCATTCTGGCCGCCGTGGCCACCACCGAACTTGAGCCGCGCAGTGCCCGGCGCCAGATCCAGTTCGTCGTGTGCAACGAGCAGCTGTGCAGGCTCGACCTTCCAGAACCGCAACGCGGCGGTGATCGATTTACCGCTGAGATTCATGAAAGTGGCCGGCTTGAGCAGCCAGACCGGATGCCCGGCGATCTCGACCTTGGCGGTCTCGCCGAACAACTTGGCATCCAGCCCCCAGCGCGCGCCATGGCGCTCGACGAGGGCATCGACGAAACGAAACCCGGCGTTGTGCCGGGTTTGCGCGTGTTCCGGACCGGGATTCCCGAGTCCGACAAGCAGGCGGAGTGCAGACATGCCAGTGACCGCAGCCGGTCCCCCGCGCAGTGCGAGGGATCGGCCAACGGATTACTTGGTCTCGGCGCCTTCGCTGCCTTCTTCACCGGCAGCGTCTTCTTCCTCGACACGCACGTGCTTGGCAGCGACCACGGCTACGTCGTGTTCCTTGCCCAGCTTCAGCTCCGGAATTTCCACGCCGGCCGGCAGCTTGATCTCGGACAGATGGATCACGTTGCCCACTTCCAGGGCGCCGAGGTCCACTTCGATGAACTCCGGCAGATCCTTCGGCAGGCAGACGACCTGAACTTCGTTCAGTTCGTGGGTCACGACCACTTCGCTGGACTTACCGGCCGGCGAGGTTGCTTCGTTGACGAAGTGCAGCGGCACAGCGGCGCTGAGCTTCTCGTTGGCGCTGACGCGCTGGAAGTCGATGTGGATGATCAGCTGCTTGAACGGATGGCGCTGCATGTCACGCAGCAGCACCTGCTGCACGTCGCCATTGAGGTTCAGGTCGAGGATCGACGAGTAGAACCACTCGTTCTGCTGGGCAAGCCAGATCTGCTCGTGGTTGAGCTGGATGCTGACCGGCTCGAGTTCGCCACCGTAGACGATGGCCGGGATGACGCCAGCGTGACGTAGGCGGCGGCTCGCACCCTTCCCCTCGTTCGCGCGGCGCTCGACCTTGATTTCATGTGTCTTTGCCATTGGATTTCACTACCTGGTTTGGAATATCGCCTCGCGGCGATGAAGCGTCTCACCCGCGACCAGGTGAGACGTCGTGCAGGCACCCGGAGCACCGGGCACCGAATGATGAGGATCAGTCGACGTAGAGCGAACTCACCGATTCGCCGAAGGCGATGCGGCGAATGGTCTCGGCCAGCAGCTCGGCCACGCTCAGCTGACGAATCTTGGCGCAGGTGCGCGCCGCTTCGTTCAACGGAATCGTGTCGGTGACCACCAGCTCGTCGAGCTGCGAATTGTTGATGTTGTCCACCGCCGGGCCGGACAGCACAGGGTGGGTGATATAGGCCACCACCTTGAGCGCGCCGCGCTGCTTCAGCGCTGCGGCGGCTGCGCACAGGGTACCGGCGGTATCGACCAGGTCGTCGACCAGCACGCAGGTCTTGCCCTGCACGTCGCCGATGATGTTCATCACCGTGGCCACATTGGCGCGCGGACGGCGCTTGTCGATGATGGCCAGATCCGCATCGTCCAGGCGCTTGGCGACGGCGCGCGCACGCACCACACCGCCCACGTCCGGCGACACCACGATCAGGTTGTCGGTGCCGTAGGCGCGCCAGATGTCGGCCAGCAGCAGCGGCGAGGCGTAGACGTTGTCGACCGGCACGTCGAAGAAGCCCTGGATCTGGTCGGCGTGCAGATCGACCGTCAGCACGCGGTCGGCCTCCATTGCGCAGATCATCTTGGCGGCGACCTTGGCGGTGATCGGCACGCGCGAGGAGCGCATGCGGCGGTCCTGGCGCGAGTAGCCGAAATACGGGATGACTGCGGTCACCGACGCGGCGCTGGCGCGCTTGAGCGCGTCGATCAGCACCAGCAGTTCCATCAGGTTTTCGGCGCTTGGCGCGCAGGTCGGCTGGATGACGAACACTTCCTGCCGGCGCACACTCTCTTCGATTTCGACCTGCACCTCACCATCGGAAAAGCGCGTGACCAGCGCCTTGCCCATGCGAACACCAAGCTCCTTGCAGATGCTCTTGGCAAGCGGCTTGTTGGCATTGCCGGAGAACACCAGCAGATTACGTTGGTCTTGCATGAGATCTCTCGGGCGGCGGCGAAGAGCGTGCGGGTCGATGGTGGAGCGGGCCAAAGCCAAATCAACGCCAGGCTTTTTTGTTCAATCCCCGCACAAGGATGTGCGGGCTCTTGCAGAGGGATCTGCATAATTGGCAGGGGCGGTAGGATTCGAACCTACGAATGCCAGGATCAAAACCTGGTGCCTTGGGCCTCTTGGCGACGCCCCTGCATCAAACCTGTCTCGCGTCCAGTGCGTCGAGCAGTGGCGAGTGCGCTGCACCTTCCACGACCCACGCCCTCAGGTTGTCCGGCAACTGCGCCAAGGCCTGCTCTGCAGCAGCGCGCGTGGCGAATTCGACGAAACAACCGCTCCCTGACCCGGTCAAACGCGGCGTCCCGATCCTGGAAAGCGCCTGGAACACTGCCTCGATGGCGGGTTCACGGCGCCGGAGGACCGGCTCGAACGCATTGTCGAGCAGAGAACCCGAAGCGAAGTCCGCTATTTTCACGGGCGCAGCATCCCGCGTCAATTCCTGTGATTGAAATAAAACGGGTGTGGGCACGTGAATGCCTGGATCGACCAGCACATAGGATGCTTTCGAGAGGCTGATCGGGGTCAGTTGTTCGCCGATGCCTTCGGCCCAGGCGTTGTGTCCGCGCACGAACACCGGCACGTCGGCGCCAAGCCGCAAGCCCAGTTCGGCCAGGGCTTCGACCGGCAAACCCAGTCCCCACAAGGCATTGAGCGCGACCAGCACGGTGGCCGCATCCGACGACCCGCCGCCGAAACCGCCGCCGGCAGGGATGCGTTTGTCGACCCGGATGTCGGCGCCGGCCTGCGCGCCAGCGCTGGATTGCAGTAGGCGCGCGGCGCGGATCACCAGATCATCGTCCTCGGCCACGCCCGGCAGACTGTCGCCGATGCGCCCGATCAGGCCGTCGCTGCGCAGACGAAGATGAATGGTGTCCCCCCAGTCCAGCAGCCGGAACACGGTTTGCAGCAGGTGATAGCCATCGGCGCGACGGCCGACGATCTGCAAAAACAGATTGAGCTTGGCCGGCGCAGGCCACGCCGACCACCCCGCTTCCAACGCTGACATCAGGGCGAGACCGTCCATTGGTCGATGAGCAGGCGCACCTTGGCCTCGCCGTTGCGGGCTTCGATGCGCTGCGGCAGCTCGGGCTGGCCGGCGCTGGCCGGGGCCCAGGCGAGAAAGTCGATAATCCAGCCGTCCTGCTGCACGGTGCGCGGCCGGCCGGCGGCATCCAGATCCACGCGCTCGGCGCCCGCACCGGCGATCCGCAGTGCGCGCACCCAATCGGGCATCTGGTTGACCGGGATGGTCCATCCGGTTGCTTCCAGCAGTACCTGCTCGGCGTCGGCGCCGCTGCGAGGGCCGCCTTCCAGGCCTTCCAGACGCCCGGCGCCGGTGGTGGTGTCGCCGGTGAGCACCCAGCTCTGCCGGGTCACCGGCGCGCTGAGCTGCACGCGATAGCGCGGGCCGTCCTGCTGCCAGTCGATGCGGCCGCTGCCGCCATTGCTGCCCTTGCTGATCGCCACCCGGCCCTGGAACGACCAGTTCGGGTGCGCCTGCAGCCAAGCCTGACGTGCGGCTTCGGCCTGACGCGCGCCATCGGAGACCTGCTCGACCACGGCCGCACCACTGCCCTGCCCGCGCGGCACGCTCACGCAGCCGGACAAGCCTGCGAGCACCAGCCCGCTCAGGGCCAGTGTGCGGACTCCCCCCCCCCTCATAGCCCGAACTTCTCCACGGCGCGCTGCAGCGCGCGGTTGTCGGGATCGAGACGGCGCGCTTCATCGAAATAGCGCCGTGCCTCGTCCTGCTTGCCGCTGACCCACAGCACTTCGCCGACATGCGCGGCGATTTCCGGGTCCTTGACCAGCGCCCAGGCGCGGCGCAGCTGCACCAGGGCTTCCTTCAGGCGACCCATGCGGTACAGCACCCAGCCGTAGCTGTCGACGATGGCCGGGTTGTCCGGATCGGCAGTGCGGGCGCGGTCGATCAGCGCCAGCGCTTCCTTGTAGCGCGTGGTGCGGTCGGCCAGGGTGTAGCCCAGCGCGTTGAGCGCCCCGACATTTTCCGGCTCGGCGACCAGGATCTTGCGTAGATCGGCCTCGGCACGGGGGACGTCGTCGCGGCGTTCCCAGGCCAGGCCGCGGGCGTACAGCAGCGCGCCATCGTCCGGATATGCAGCCAGGCCACGCTCGAAAGCATCCAGTTCCCCCGATGCATCGCCGGCACGCTGGTGCAGCTCGGCTTCGAGCACATAGGCGTCGCGACGCGCATCGTCGTCGGCGCTGGCATCGCCCTGCAGCGCGCGGGCTTCGGCAAGCGCCTCGGGCTTGCGGCCCAGTTCGTACAGTGCGCTGGCCGCGCGCAGACGCGCTTCGCTCAGCTGCGGGCCGCCGGGCACGCCGCGATACCACTCCACTGCTTCGTCGTAACGCTTGAGGAACTCGGCGATCTTGCCGAGCAGCAGGCGGCGGTCCGGATCGGGCTTGGTGGCGTTGCGCTTGAGTTCGCCGTACAGCGCCTCCAGCGAGGTGCGGTCCTTTTCCTTGGCGAGCATGGAGGCACGCAGCCCGTAGGTCTGGGTGTCCTGCGGCCCGGTAGACAGCACCCGCGCAGCCGCCTCGGTCTGGCCCATGGCGTCGTAGGCGAATGCCAGCGCACCACGCAGTTCGGAGTCATTCACCGCTTGCGGCTCGATGTTCTTCAGCAGCGCCAGCGCTTCGTCGTTCTTGCCTTCCTGCTGCAGCTGGGTGGCGTGCAACAAGGCCACGCGCGGCTCTTCGGGGAAGCGGCGCACCACTTCGTCGACGATGCGCTTGGCCAGCGCCGGGCGCTCCATGCGCAGGGCGAGCCGGCCGAATTCCTGCCAGGCTTCGATCTGATTGGGGATAGCGCCGGCCTTGACCAGGTCTTCGAGCGCGTCGGCCGAAGCTTCCGGCTCGCGCCCGCCATTGGCCAGGGCAATCAGCGCGAAGCGCCAGCCGCGCGGGTCGGGCTCCTTGAGCAGGCCGAGCAGGTCGCGGCGTGCGGTGCGCAGGTCGTTACGACGCAGGGCCAGCGAGGCTTCGGTGCTGCGCATGGCCATCGACGAGGGCGCGCGCGCGCGCCACAGCGCCAGGGCTTCGACCGCGCGGGCATCGTCGTTGGCCAGCATGGCGATGCGGGCGGCGCGTTCGGCCAGCCCGGCGTCGCCGGCTTCGGCCTTGGCCGCGTCCAGATAGGCGCGGGCGGCATCGTCCAACTGCCCGGCCTGCAATGCGAATTCACCGGCGAGCACCGGTTCCAGCGAGGTGGTGCCGGCGCTGCTGGTCGGCGGCGTGGGCGGGGCTTTTTTGGGTGCTGCAATGGCGTTGGCGGAGACTGCTACCAGCAAAAGAACACTCAGGATGCGAATCGGTACAGGCATCGGGGGCAACCGGGCCGTAAAATGGGGCCCTGAATGGCCGCCAGCTTATCGCAAGCAACTGAACAATGACGTTGTGGGTGCTCGGACTGAATCACCAGACCGCACCTGTGGACCTGCGCGAACGCGCGGCGTTTGCAGGTGAGGCGCTGCCGCGCGCGCTCGAATCCTTGCGCGCGTTGCCGCAGGTGCGCGAGGCCGCGTTGCTGTCCACCTGCAATCGCACCGAGCTGTACGCGATGGCCGACGACCCGCACAGCCTGGTGACCTGGCTGGAGACGCATGCGCCGGGCTTGAGCGGTTATCTGTATCAGCATCAGGAAGAGGAGGCGGTGCGGCATCTGTTTCGCGTCGCCACCGGGCTGGATTCGATGGTGCTGGGCGAGCCGCAGATTCTGGGTCAGGTGAAGGACGCCTGGACGGTGGCGCGTGCGCACGGCGCGCTGGGCAGCGGGCTGGACCGCCTGTTCCAGCAGACCTTCTCGGTGGCCAAGCGTGCGCGCACCGACACCCGTGTCGGCGCCAATCCGATCTCGGTGGCCTCCACTGCGGTACGGCTGGCGCAGGAATCCTTCGCGCGGCTCAACGAATCCACGGTGCTGCTGATCGGCGCTGGCGAAACCATCGAGCTGGCCGCCAAGCACCTGAGCGAGGGCCGCGTGCGCCGCTTGCTGATCGCCAACCGCACCCTTGCACATGCGCAGACGCTGGCCAGCCAGCACGGTGGCTATGCATTGCCGCTGACCGATCTGGACCGCCATCTGGCCGAGGCCGACGTGGTGTTTTCGGCCACCGCCGCACGCGAGCCGATCGTGACCCGGCTGCAGGTGGAACAGGCATTGCGCGCGCGCAAACGCAAGCCGATGCTGTTGTTCGACCTGGCAGTGCCGCGCGATATCGAGGCCTCGGTGGCCGAGCTCGGCGATGCCTACCTGTACACGGTGGACGATCTGGAACGCGCGGTGGAAGACAACCGCCGCGGCCGCCGCGAAGCCGCCAACCAGGCCGAAGCGATCATCGATCTGCAGGTCGCGCGCTATGTCGAAACGGTGCAGGCTAACGCGCGCCAGGCGCCGCTCAAACGGCTGCGCGCGTTCGGCGACAGCACCCGCGACGAATTGCTGGCCAAGGCGCGCCAGCAATTGCACAACGGCAAGCCAGCTGATGAAGTCCTAGAACAACTGGCGCATGCGCTGACCAACCGTTTGCTGCATCCGCCAACTGCCGCATTACGCGATGCGGCGCTCAACAACGACCTAGAACTGACCAGCGCGGCCGACCGGCTGTTTCCGGAAAAACCCGGTTACCAACATCCCCCTGTAGCTACCCCGATCGTGAGGACTGATGACGCCGACCCTGCGCCGTAAGCTCGAAGCGCTGGCCGAGCGCCGCGAAGAACTGCAGCACCTGCTCTCCGACCCCGAGGTGGTGAGCAACAACGACAAGTTCCGCACGCTGTCGCGCGAGCTGTCGCAGCTGGAGCCGTTGGCCGTCGCCCTGGAAGACGAAGCGCGCGCCAAGGCCGATCTGGGCGCAGCCGAAGCCATGCGCAACGATCCGGAAATGCGCGAGCTGGCCGAAGAGGAAATCGCTGCCGCACAGGCACGCCTGGAGGAGCTGGACGCGCAGCTAGCCCTGCTGCTGGTGCCGCGCGACCCGCGCGACGAAGGCAATCTGTTCCTGGAAGTGCGCGCCGGCACCGGCGGCGACGAGGCGGCACTCTTTGCCGGCGATCTGTTCCGCATGTATGCCCGCTATGCCGAGCGTCAGGGCTGGAAAGTGGAGATCGAATCCGACAGTCCCGGCGAACACGGCGGCTACAAGGAGGTGGTGGCGCGGGTGGTCGGGCGCGGTGCGTATTCGCGGTTGAAGTTCGAATCCGGCACGCACCGCGTACAGCGCGTGCCGGCCACCGAATCGCAGGGCCGCATCCACACCTCGGCGGCCACGGTGGCGATCATCCCCGAAGCCGACGATGTGGAAGAGATCGTGATTAATCCGGCGGATTTGAAGGTCGATACCTTTCGCTCGTCCGGCGCAGGCGGCCAGCACGTCAACAAGACCGAATCGGCGATCCGCATCACCCATGTGCCCAGCGGCGTGGTGGTGGAATGCCAGACCGAGCGCAGCCAGCACGCCAATCGCGACAAGGCGATGAAGCGACTGAAGGCGCAGCTGGTGGAAGCCGAACGCAGCAAGGCCGCGGCGGCCGAAGCGCAGACGCGCAAATTGCAGGTAGGTAGCGGCGACCGTAGCCAACGCATCCGCACCTATAGCTTCCCGCAGGGCCGCATCACCGACCACCGCGTGGAAGGCCTCACGTTGTACGACCTGCCCAACATCATCGAAGGCGATCTGGATGCCTTGATCGCACGCTTACTGCACGAACATCAGGCCGACGAACTGGCGCGGTTGAGCGACAGCCCGTGAGTGCGCAGGTCCCGCGCGAGCTGTTGCAGCTGCGCGAGGCGGTGCGACACCAGCCGGGCGATTTCATCGCCTGGCTGATGCTGGCCGACGCCGAACTCGGCATGGGCGCGATCGCTGCCGGCGAAGCCGCGGTGCAACGTGCAATTACACTGCATCCGGGCCATCCGGAAGCAGTGGCGCGGCTTGGACGGGTGCGCTGGGCGCAGCAACGGCATGCCGAGGCGGCGGCGTTGTTGCAGCAGGCATCGGACCTGGTGCCGCAGCATCCGGGCATTGCGTTGTGGCTTGGGCATGCATTGGAAGACGCCGGCCAGGCCGAAGCTGCGGCGGCCGCGTATACGCGTGCACATCACTTGCTGCCCGACGAGCCATATATCACTGCGCAATTGCTCAACTGGCGCCGCCGCCTGTGCGATTGGCGCGAGCTGGATGCACTGGCTGCGCAGGTGCGTGCCGCGGTGGCGCAGGGCGTTGCGGCGGTGGAACCGTTCGCCTTCCTGAGCGAGGACGCCAGCGCTGCCGAACAGCTCGCGTGTGCACGAACGCGCGCGCAGACGATTGCTTCCGTCCTGCGCCCGCTACCACCGACTGCCGTGCGCCGCCGGGGCGCGTTGCGGGTCGGCTTCGTCTCCAATGGGTTTGGTGCACATCCCACCGGCTTGCTGACAGTGGTGTTATTCGAAGCGCTGCAGCGGCGTCAGCCGACCTTGCAAGTGCATCTGTTTGCGACCAGCCATGACGACCGCAGCGAGATTCGCGCGCGCCTGGCGCAAGCCACGGCCTTGCACGATGTCACCGCGCTCGGGCATCTGGCCACTGCGCAACACATCCGCGACCAGGGCATCGATCTGTTGTTCGATCTACGCGGCTGGGGCGGCGGCGGGCGACCGGAAGTGTTCGCGCTGCGGCCAGCGCCGGTGCAACTCAATTGGCTGGCGTATCCGGGCACCTCGGGCGCGCCGTGGATGGACTACGTGCTGGGCGATGCATTCGCGCTGCCGCCGTCGCTGGAGCCGTTCTACAGCGAGCACGTGTTGCGCTTGCAAGGTGCATTTCAGCCGTCGGACACCTCGCGCGTAGTTGCCGAACCGCCGTCGCGTACGCAGTGCGGCCTACCCGAGCAGGGCGTGGTGCTGTGCTGCTTCAACAATAGCTACAAGCTCAATCCGCGCAGCATGACGCGCATGCTGGCGGTGCTGCGCGCGGTGCCGGGCAGCGTGCTGTGGCTGTTGTCCGGACCAGGCGAAGCGGACGCGCGCTTGCATGCGGTGGCGCAGTTGCAGGGCGTGGATGCGCAGCGGTTGGTGTTCATGCCGAAGTTGCCGCATGCGCAGTATCTGGCGCGCTATCGGCATGCGGACCTGTTCCTGGATACGCATCCTTACAACGCGCATACCACCGCGTCCGATGCATTGTGGGCGGGCTGCCCGGTGTTGACGACGCCTGGAGAGACGTTTGCGACGCGCGTAGCCGGCAGCTTGAATCATCATCTTGGGTTGGATGAGATGAATGTGGCGGACGATGCGGCGTTTGTTGCCAAGGCGGTGGCGTTGGCGAGTGATCCGGCGGCGCTGCATGCGTTGCGTGAGCGGGTGGATGTGCTTCGGCGGGAGTCTGGGGTGTTTGAGATGGATGGGTTTGCGGATGATTTTGCTGAGTTGTCGCAGGCACTCGCGCGGCGTCATGGTTGGCTGGGGATTTAGCGCGGGCTTTTTGCTGTCAAAATAGATGGTTGTCTTCCGCCGTACCCTCACCCCCAACCCCCGCTCCACGCCCCGGCCCGCGCTTGCGGCGCGGGCGCTCCAAGGCCCGCGCGCCGTGGCGCGCAAGCTGTGCCTCCTCGCCCCAACGGGAGAGGGGCTCCAGCCAACTTCCTCAATATCGCGTTCAAATCCTCGAAGTCACAGTAATGAAGTGCCGAGGCGGCAGCGTGGCTGGGGATTGGCGGAGAGCGGCACAGGGATGTGCCGCGGCGGCGAGTCAGACAGGATGTCTGACCGAGCCGAGGAGCCGATCCCCGGCCACGCTGGCGCCCCTTGCCGAAGCTAGTACCGTCCGAAGCCAGTACCGACAGGCATCGTGCTTCGCCGTACCCTCACCCCAACCCCTCTCACGGAGGGAGAGGGGCGTCTAACCTTGCGGCGTGGGCGCTCGGCGGCACGCACACCAGTGGCGCGCAAGCTGTGCCTTCTCGCCCCCAGGGAGAGCGGCTTATCGATTTGCCACGAACTGTCATTTGCTAATTGCCAGTATCGGCGGATCCTCGACTGCGACTGACTTTGTGCAGCTTCACGCCGTACTGCTGTACCCGGCCGTCCAGGCTCGCTAGGCTGGCGGCATGCCTTCCAATCTCGACTTCATTCCCTTGCACCTGTGCGTGCTGACGGTGTCCGACAGCCGCAGCCTGGCCGATGACCGCTCCGGCGATTATCTGGTCGAAGCCCTCACTCACGACGGTCACGTGCTGCACGAACGCGCGTTATGCCCGGACGACCGTTACCGCATGCGCGCGATCGTCTCGAACTGGATTGCCGATGCGCAGGTCGACGGCATCCTGATCACCGGCGGCACCGGCTTTACCGGCCGTGACAGCACGCCGGAGGCGATCACGCCCTTGCTGGACAAGACCATGCCCGGGTTTGGCGAATTGTTTCGCGCCATCAGCGTGGAAGAAATCGGCACCTCGTCGCTGCAGTCGCGCGCATTCGCAGGCCTGGCCAATCACAGCTTCGTGTTCTGCCTGCCCGGCTCCACCTCGGCCTGCCGCACGGCCTGGGAAAAGATCGTGCGTGCACAACTGGATGCGCGCACCAAGCCCTGCAATCTGGCGACACTGCGTCCACGTCTGGGCGAATAGCCTGCGCGCTCTCCACCGTTGTTGGAACGCGCATGTCGCACCTGAAACGCAAGGCCTACAAAAAACTGCTGGCACCGCTGCAGCTTGAACTGGTCAACATGGCGCGCTGGCTGCGGCATACCAACCAGCGCGCACTGGTGCTGGTGGAAGGCCGCGATACCGCCGGCAAGGGCGGTGTGATCCAGACCATCGCCAGCCACCTCAATCCGCGCCAATGCCGGGTGGTGGCGCTGCCGACACCCAACGATCGCGAAAGCACGCAATGGTATTTCCAGCGCTATGTGGCGCATCTGCCGGCGGCCGGCGAGTTGGTGCTGATGGATCGCAGCTGGTACAACCGCGCCGGTGTGGAACGGGTGATGGGTTACTGCACCGACGCCCAATACGAGGCGTTTCTTGAACAGGCGCCGCGCTTCGAACAACTGCTGGTCGACGACGGCATGTTGCTGTTCAAGTATTGGCTGTGCGTGGATCAGGCCGAGCAGGAACAGCGCTTCGCCGAACGCCACGAAGATCCGCTCAAGGGCTGGAAACTGTCGCCGGTGGATCTGCAGTCACGCAGCAAGTACGACGACTACACCGCTGCACGCGAGCGCATGCTCGAAGTGACGCATACGCCGGAGGCACCGTGGACGCTGGTGGAGTTCAACGACCAGAAGCTGGGCCGATTGAGCCTGATCCGCGACCTGCTGGATCGGCTCCCGGACACCGCGGTGCCCGAAGAAAAAGTGCAGCTGCCGCCGTTGGACGGCAAACCGCACAAGGAACGTTATGGCGTGCTGGAACCGATCGACGATTACGCCGGCCAGTCCTGAGAGAGTTCGTCGCTGGCAGCGGTGGTCCGCGGCAACGGATACAGGCCGGCCTGACGCTCGGCCTGCTCGGCCTGCAGCACCAACTGGCTCAGGCGCTGACTGAACAGCTGCATGAAACCGCGGTGCAGCGGACGCATCGCTTCGATGTAATCCACATCATCGGCCTGTGTCCCGAGCGGGCTGCATGAGGACAGCAAGACTTCGTCCAGGCGTAGCGCGCTGTCCGGCAGACGCACCAGTGCGGCGCGACGCAACCAGTCGCGCATGCCCTGGCGGTATTCGGCAGCCAGGATGTAGGCCACTTCGACCTGATCCAGGTCCACGTCCGGATTCCACGCCAGCACCTGGATGACCTGCGAACGCTCGTCCAGCATGCGGCTTTCAGCGACCAGACCATGCAATTGCTGTAGCAAACGCCACTGCACGCCAGCGGTCTCGCGCTGCGGCGTCGGCATGGTCTCGATGGCCAGCGCCAATCGGCGTGCGAACAACGCCGGCACATCGGCCAGCACGATCGGGCCGGCGTCGGCGCCTAGCAGGAAGCGCTCGGTACGCAGCGTGGCGGTATCGGGCAGATAGCCGTCCTGCAGCGGGCGGGTGACACCGTGATCGAGCAGGGACAGCACCACATCCAGCCAGTAGCGACGCTCCTGCTGCAGCGCGCGGTTGGCGCTGGCGTTCTGCCAGGCCGGGCGTACATCGTCCAGACGGGCGATGCAGGTCTGCGCGTCCAGGTTGTCCCAGGGCGCGCGGGTGGCGTCGTTGGGATCGAAGTTTTCCACGCTGAGCATGCCGCCGCCGAACCGGTGCCAAGCCGCGCCGCGCTGGGTATCGGCCGGGTCGGGCTTGGGCGCGGAGAGCGGCGCAGCGTTGGCCGGGCGCAGCAAGGCGGCGTAGGCGTCCGTCCACGAATCGGGCAGGCGTGCAGACATGGGATAGGTCGCCGAAGACGCCTGACCCAGGCCGTCGCGCGCCAGCCGCAGGCTCCACAGCACCGCACCAATCACGATGCCGCCGAAGATCCAGGCCAGCAGCCAGCTCGTAGCCGCTTGCTCGGGTTGCAGCACGCGGGTCTGCGGTTGCAGGAACAACAACCAGCCGCTGCCCAGCAGCACGCCGAGATACAACCACGGCGCGAGCTGCGTCAGCTGACGATTGCTGCGGTGTGCAGGCAACACGTGCCTGTCATTGCGGTCTTGAGATGGAGCGGCCATACATTCCCCCTGCACGCTGTGATCGCGTTGAGAGGGTTATCGGCGAGGCCATGCAAGTCTGTTGCCCTGCTCCAACGGCGAATGCTCAGCCAGTTACAAAGTCTTCAGTCGGCGGCATCGCGCAAGGCGTGCGCGTCACGGTCGCGACCTGGGCCGCTGGCGGACCCTGCCAGAGCCAGGTTTCCAGCGCGCTCAACGCAGCATCGGTACCGGCGGCGATCACTTCCACGCTGCCGTCCGCCTGATTGCGCGCATGTCCGTGCACGCCCAGTGCAACGGCACGCTCGCGGGTGGAGGCGCGGAACCACACGCCCTGCACCACGCCGGTGACGACGAAGCGCGCCGCCTGCATCAGCCGGCCTTGCCGGTGATGCCCACGGCGGTTTCGATATCGCGCGCGGTGACCGGGCCGAGGAACTGCTTGGCGACCTTGCCATCCGGGCCGATCAGATAGGTCATCGGCAAGCCGCGCGGCGTGGCGAAGTCCTGTGGCGGCTGGTAGGGGTCGAGTATGGCCACCGGATACGACACCGGGTGATCTTTCAGAAACGCCTGCATGTCGGCGCTGGTGATGTCTTCGTAGGCCAGGCCCACCACTTCGATGCTGTCGCGCATGGTGTGCAGCGCCGACAGCTCCGGCATCTCCTTCAGGCAGGGTGCGCACCAGGTGGCCCAGAAATTGACCACTACCCACTTGCCGCGATGCGCGGCCAGGTCGTAGGCCTCGCCAGTGACGGTGGGTAGCGACAACTTCGGCATCTCGGCGGTCTGCTGCACCACCGAGGTATCCGGCGCAGTTGCCGGGTCGGCGGCTGCGGCAGGTTTGTCCAGCGTCTGGGGGGCCGCTGCAGGCGCGGTGCTGGTGTCGGCAGCGGGGGCGCCCTCGCCGGTGGGCTTGCAGGCGGTCATCAACAACAGCGGCAACAGCAGCGCACAGGCGCCGCGCACAAGGCGCAGGGTCATGGAAGATCTCCGGGAAGATGGGTATAGAGGTCGCCGACCGGTTGCGCCAGCACGCTACGCAGCGGTTGACGCAATTGTTCCAGCGCAGCGGCGGCGGCCTGGCCGTAGGCATCGTCGCGACAGGGCAACGGGCGGTCTTCGATCGGCACGCGCAGTTGGCAGCTTTCGTAGAGTTCGGCCAGCGGCACCACATCCAGATCGCGCGCCAGCAACCAATGCCCGCGCTCGTCGCGGCGCAGCAGGCGGATGCGTTTGAGCTCGCACAGCAGTTCCTGCATCAGCGTGTCGGTGAGCATGGGCTCCAGCGCCAGGATGCGGTCTTCGTCGAGCCCGTTGCCGTGGATGCGCGCCTGCCGAAAACGGCCGAGCAAACGCAACAGACCATAGATCTCGAAGCCCGGTGGCAGGCGCATGGCTTCGGGCTGATAACGGAACGCGGCCATCGACGAGGCCAACGACGCGCCCAGCAACACCGACACCCAGCTCAGATAGATCCACAACAGCAGGATCGGCAGCGCCGACAGCGCGCCGTAGATGCGCTGATAGGTCTGGAAATTGCCCAGATAGAAACCGAAGCCCCACTTGACGATCTCCATCAGGATCACCGCCAGCAGCGCGCCCGGCAGCGCATGCCGCAGCCGCACCGCATGCTGCGGCACCACACGGTAGATCAGCACGATGCAGACGAATTCCACCGCCATCGGCGCCAGCCGCCAGGCGAACTCGGCCAGCCACTGGCCTTCGGTGGTGCGGAACAGCGGCAGCGCGAACACGTAGGCGGCCATCGCCATCGAGGCGGCCGCCAGCATCGTGCCCAGGGTCAGCACGGTCCAATAAATCAAAAAACGCGTCACCTTGGGCCGCGCGGCGGCCACGCGCCAGATGCTGTTGAAGGTCTGCTCGATGCTGTGCAGGGTGATCAGCAACGAGGCCACCAGCGCGACCATACCGGCCACGGTGAACTTGCCCAGATCTTCCAGCGACCGATTGAGGTAGTTCTGTACCGAGCGCGCCGCACCGGGCACGAAGTTGTTGAAGATGAAATCGGTCAGCGCGTCCTTCCATTCGTTGAAGGCCGGAAACGCCGACAGCACCCCGAACACCACGATCGCCAGCGGCACCAGCGCAAACACCGTGGTGTAGGCGAGCGAGGCGGCGGCCTGGAACAGGCGGTCATCGAGAAAACGGCGCCACAGGAAGCGGCCGAAACTGACCGTCCGCGCGCGGTCGCGCAGACGTTCTTTCCATTGGTGGAGTTTGTTCACACGCGACATCGCGCAAGGGTACCCGATGCGCCGTCATCGCGGCCTTGTCGCACCTGCGGCGTGCAGCCCGACCACGCCATCGCCGATACTGCGGCAACTCACACAAGCGGTAGATGCGCGATGGCGGAGATTCTGGTGCTGTATTACAGCCGTGGCGGTTCGGTGGCGCGGCTGGCGCGGCAGATCGCGCGCGGCATCGGCGAAGTGCCCGGCATGAGCGTGCGGCTGCGCACAGTGCCGCCGGTGGCAGCGGTGACCCAGACCAGCGCCCCGCCGGTGCCGGACGATGGCGCGCCCTATGTGGACAAGGCCGATCTGGCCGATTGCACCGGCTTGTTGCTGGGCAGCCCGACCCGCTTCGGCAACATGGCCGCGCCGATGAAGCACTTTCTCGACAGCCTGGGCGCCGAATGGGCCAGCGGCACCCTGGCCGGCAAACCGGCAGGCGTGTTCACCTCCACCGCCTCGATGCACGGTGGCCAGGAGTCCACGCTGTTGTCGATGCAGTTGCCGCTGTTGCATCACGGCTGCCTGATCGTCGGCATTCCGTTTACCGAAGCTGCGCTGAGCCATACCACCAGCGGCGGCACGCCTTATGGCGCCAGCCATGTCTCCGGCGCCGGCGGCGACCCGCAACCCAGCGACGACGAAGCCCTGCTGGCGCGTGCGCTCGGCCGCCGGGTGGCCGATATCGCGCGGCGGCTGGCCAGCTCGTGAGCCTGCGCACCCTGCATTGGTTGCTGACCACCGCACTGCTGGCGCTGGTGGTGGTGTTCGTGGTCTGGTTTCACGACGACCGCCATCGCACCGCGGCGCTGCTGGTGTTCGCGTTGCCGCCAGCATTGATGGCCGCGCTGGCGCTGCGCAGTGCGCGCGCGCGATTCTGGGCCGGGGTGTTCGCGCTGGGCTGGTTCAGCCATGGCGTGATGGCGGCCTGGAGCCAGCCGCAAGCGCGTGGGCTGGCGTGGCTGGAATTGCTGCTGGCCCTGCTGGTGGTGGCGCTGGTCAGCGGCCCCGGCGTGGCGGCACGGTTCGGCAAGCGGCGCGCGGCGCGCTAGCCCGGCGCCCTGCAGCGCGCGCGCCGGGGTCGTATCATGGCGACCCTCGCGCGGCCTGCACTGCGCACGTTTGTAAGGACTCGCAGCAATGGAAGACCTCCTGATCGTCACCACCGGTGGCACGATCGACAAGATCTACTTCGACGACAAATCGGACTACCAGATCGGCGACCCGCAGATCGGCCAGATCCTCAAGGAACTGGGCGTGACCTTCCGCTTCTCGGTGATCCCGATCATCCGCAAGGATTCGCTGCACATCAACGCTGCCGACCGCGAGCTGGTGCGCGCCACCATCGCCGCCCAGCCGACGCGCCATGTGCTGATTACCCACGGCACCGATTCGATGGTGGAAACCGGCAAGGTGCTGCAATCGATCGCCGACAAGACCATCGTGATGACCGGCGCGCTCAACCCGGCGCGCTTTCGCGGCTCGGATGCCGAATTCAATATCGGCTGCGCAGTCGGCGCGGTGCAGTCGCTGCCGGCCGGCGTGTATATCGCCATGAACGGGCAGATCTGGAACCCGGAAAAGGTGCGCAAGAACGTCGCCGCCAACCGCTTCGAGCCGGTCTGAAGCAGTGAGCAAGGCCACTCGTGCAACCGGCGTGTTGGACGCAGCCGGTGTGGCCTATGTGCTGCATCCCTACGCGTACCAGGCCGATGCCGACGCGAAGGGATTGCAAGCGGCCAACGCGCTGGGGCTGGCGCCGCATACGGTGCTGAAAACGCTGATGGCCTGGGTCGACGACCAGGCCGTGTGCGTGGTGATCCCATGCGATCGCCGGGTGTCGTTGAAGAAATTGGCCCGCGCATATGGCGGCAAGTCGGCGCGCATGATGGAGGTGGCCGATGCGCAACGTCGCACCGGTTACAAGGTCGGCGGCATCAGTCCGCTCGGGCAACAACGCCCGGCGCCTGTGCTGATCGAAGCCACCGCACTGGATGCACCGTCGCTGTGGATCAACGCCGGGCAACGCGGTTTGCTGTTGGAATTGCCGGGCGACCAGCTGTTGCACGCACTGGCTGGGCGCGCCTGCCTGCTGTGCGAGTGAGCGCATACACCACGATGCCGCACGCACCGGTCGGTGCGCGCGTCCGACACTGAGAACCCGGGGCCTACCGTGTGCATCGCAGTCGACCACTGCTACCACTGACCGACGTCGCAACGCACTTCCGCGGGCGCTGACCAGTGCTCGCGATCCAGAGGTTTCAGCATCTGCCCGGCGCGGCAACACCACCGCGCCGGATCGCTCAATACGCCGCAGTGACGCTGACCGCAGAAAAGCCCAGCGTCGCCTTCAAGCGCACGTAATAGATGCCCGCCGCGGGCGCGACCAGCGTGCAGCTGTCGCCATTGCCCGGCAGCATGCTGCGACAGCTGTAGGCTGCATCGGTGGGCAGCGCACCCGCACGCACGGAGAGGTCGGCATTGCCGCTGCCACCGGCAAGCGTCACTTTGAGCGAGCGCGTGCCGGCCGGCACGTTGACCTTGTAATACAACGAATCGGAGAGCGCCGCGCTCAGCCCGGTGCGTGCCACATTCCTGGTCAAGGTGGTCGAATCGATCACCGCCGTCACCGCGCCATCGGCATTCACCAGCCCTGCCCCGCAGCCCTGGGTGCAGGCGACCGGCAGGGGCCGTGCGCTGCTCTTGAGCAGGGCCTTCACCGTTGCAGGGGTAAGCGGATTCAGTGCCACCGACTGCATCAACGCCACCACGCCTGCCACATGCGGCGCCGCCATCGAGGTGCCGCTGTATACCGCGTACGCCGCGTTGCCCGGTACCGTGGTGCCGGTATTGAGCGTGGACACGATCGATTGCCCGGGCGCGGCGATATCCACGCCCTTACCGAAGTTGGAGAAGCTGGCCTTGGCGCCGGACGAGGTGGTGGCCGCCACCGCGATCACGTTCGGGCAATTGGCCGGTACGCTGGTGGAGACATCCATATTGCTGTTGCCGGCGGCCACCACCACCGCGCTGCCGCGCGTCACCGCAGCGGTGATGGCATTGCTCAACGTCGTCGAGCACGTGCCGGAGCCGCCCAGCGACAGATTGATCACCGTGGCCGGATTCGGATTGTTCTGCACACCGTTCACCTTGCCGCCCGACGCCCACACGATCGCATCGGCGATATCGGACATGTAGCCGCCGCATCGCCCCAGCACACGCAGCGGCAGGATCTTGGCATTGAAGGCAGTGCCGACAACGCCCACCGCGTTGTTGCCCACCGCCGCCACGATGCCCGCCACATGCGTGCCATGCCAGCTGGAATTGGAGGGCGATGCGCCGGGCCCGCATTCGTTGGCCGCCGCCCAGTCGCCCTGGTCGGCGGCAGTCGCATCGCGCGCATTGCCGTCGCGCGCGATTGCAGGGTCGATAATGAAGTCGTAACCGGGCAACACGTTGGCCGCGAGGTCCGGATGGTTGGTGATGCCGGTGTCGATCACCGCCACCACGATGCCCTTGCCGGTGGAACGGTCCCAGGCCGGGCGCACGTTGAGGCTGGCGGCGGTCGCGCCCATCGCCCACTGCTGCGGTACGCCCGGGTCGTTGGGCACCAGCAACGGCCGCATCAGGATGTCTACTTCCACGCGTTTAACGGCCGGGTCGGCGGCAAGGCGCCGCATCAGGCTTTCCGAATCCACGCGGTCCAGCTTGCGGTCGGCCACCAGCAGCATCGGGCCGGTACTGAGCCGGCGCGTGGCCGACAGACCTAGCGCACGTCCGCGCGCTTCCGGTACGGCGCGCGCGATGTCGCGCCAGGGCGCAGACAGGCCGGTCGCCCGGCTGCTGCCGACGCGGTCCTTGTAGCTGACGATGAAGCGCTGATGGGTGCTGCTGGAGCTCAACCCTTGCAGATTGACCTCGCCAGCGGCGGCATGAAACGTGCATGACAATGCGCAGACGAACGCCGCGCGGCGCAGTGCGCCAACTGAGTGATACGACATGAATCCATCCCTCCCCAAAGATCTGGCAACCCGGATGGCAACGCGCTAACGCCACTGCAATGCGCCCTGCCCCATGCGTGGGCATGCATACCGCCGTGCCTCACGTGGGGTGGCTATCGGCGTGCCGCACGCGGCACTGAAGCGGCCAACCTGCACTGGCGAACGCTTCGTTCAGCCATTGCCGTCGGCGCTTCCTCGCAGCCGGGCAATCGCCGATGCCCGAACGCACACTGCCCCGCCGAAGCGGGGCAGTGCAGGTTTCAAAACACCGACAGTGCAGTCGGGGCAGACCCGACGCGATGCCGGCAACAGCACCGGCATCGGCGTCGTCAGCGCAGCGTTACGGGGTCTGGCTGACCGCGCCAGCCGCGTTGACGATGCCCGCACCGCAGCCGCCCGAGCAGGCGCCAGGCAGCGGACGCGCGGTGTTCTTCAGCAAGGTCTCCACCGCCGCCGGGGTCAACGGACGGGTCGCTGCCGACTGCACCAGCGCCACCACGCCGGCCACATGCGGGGCCGCCATCGAGGTGCCGTTGTAGGAGGCGTAGCTGGCGCTGCCCGGCGTGGTGGTGCCGGTGTTGAGCGTGGACAGGATCGCCGAGCCCGGGCCGGAGATGTCGATGGTGGTGCCGAAATTGGAGAAGCTGGAACGTGCGCCAGCCGAGGTGATGGACGCCACCGAGATCACGTTGGCGCAGCTGGCCGGGGTGAAGTTGGCCACGTTGGCGTTGCTGTTGCCGGCCGCCACCACCACGGTGGTGCCGCGCGAGACCGCACCGTTGATGGCGTTCTGGTAGGTGCTGGAACACGTGCCGTTGCCGCCCAGCGACATGTTGATCACTTCAGCCGGATTGGCATTGGCCGGAACGCCCGAGACCGTGCCGCCGGAAGCCCAGACGATCGCATCGGCGATATCGGAGGTGGTGCCGCCACACAGGCCCAGCGCACGGATCGGCACGATGCGCGCATTGAACGCGGTGCCGGCCACGCCGGTGCTGTTGTTGGTCACCGCAGCGATGGTGCCGGCCACGTGGGTGCCGTGCCAGCTGGAATTGGCGGCCGCCACGCCGGTCCCGCACTGGTTGGCAGCGCGCCAGTCGCCCTGGTCGGCGGCATTGTTGTCACGGCCGTTGTTGTCGCGCGCACGCGCCGCGTCGCTGATGAAGTCGTAACCCGGCAGCACGTTCGCGTTGAGGTCCGGATGGCTGGTGATGCCGGTGTCGATCACTGCGACCACCACGCCGGTACCGGTGGCGGTGTCCCAGGCCGGACGTACGTTGATGCTGGATGCGGTGGTGCCGAAGCCCCATTGCTCGGATAAACGCGTGTCGTTCGGGGTCAGCGTCGGATACATGATCTGGTCGACTTCCACGTACTCCACGCCCGGGTCGGCAGCGATCCGGCGCATCAGCGTCTCGGCTTCGGCGCGGTCCAGGCCACGGGTGGTCTTGAGCACTTCCGACCCCAGCGCGGTACGACGCACATGGTTAAGGCCCAGCGTACGGCCGGCGCGTGCCGGCACCGCACTGGCAACGGAATTGAGCGATGCGCGCATCGAGGTCGGGCTCACCGACGCACTGCTGCCATCCCGGTATTTGACGATGAAACGGTCCAGCGTGGGCTGCGAATCCAGCCCGGACAGATTCACCTGACCGGCGAACGCCGGCACGGCCAGCAGCGAGGTCAGCGCGGAAACACCCAGAACCACCAGCGCGCGCGTAGGCGCACGACGTTGCGACACATTGGACATCGATCGTTCCTTAATTATGAGAGGTGCCGCAGCTGCGGCGAGATGGCCAGACCCTCACCGCGCACTGCGGATCGGGTCGGGAACTGCACGGGCGCGTACACCCGCTGAGACGATTGGCCGATGTCCATTCCGGCCGAGCGGCAACACATCCCCTGCGCCTGCCGATATGGCAGACGTGGGCGATACATCGCTGATGGGGTAACGCGGCTACGGGGCGGCGGGCCGGCACTGCCTGAAACGGCCAGGCAGTGCCGACGCGGACCTCAGTAACTGGCGCTCAGAGTCAAACCGGAGAACGTGCTGTAAGCCTTGACGCGCACGTAGTAGGTGCCCGAGGGCGCGCTGATGGTGCAGGTCTCGGCATTGCCGCTGCGGTACGGGCGGCAGGTGTAGGTGCTGTCGGTCGGCGCACTGCCGGCACGCACGTACAGGTCCGCATCGCCGCTGCCGCCGCTGATCGCCACGGTCAGCGTGCCGCTGCCGGCCGGAACCGCGATGGTGTAGTTGAGCTCCGCGCCGGTGGAAGCGCCCAGGCCGGTGACCGGGGTGCCGTTGGTCAGCGTGTTGCCGGTTCCGCCACCGCCACCACCGTTGCTGCCACTGATGGCTGCCGTCACTGCGGCATCGGCATTGACGATGCCGGCACCGCAACCGCCCGAACAGGCACCAGGCAGCGCACGTGCGGTGTTCTTCAGCAAGGTCTCCACCGCTGCCGGCGTCAACGCGGTCGGCGCAACAGACTGCACCAGCGCGACCACGCCGGCCACATGCGGCGCCGCCATCGAGGTGCCGTTATAAGAGGCGTAGCTGGCACTGCCCGGAGTGGTGGTACCGCTATTGAGCGTGGACAGGATCGCCTGACCCGGCCCCGACACATCGATGCCGGCACCGAAATTGGAGAAGCTGGCCTTGGCACCGGCCGAGGTCGTGGCGGCCACCGCGATCACATTGGCGCAGTTGGCCGGCAACGAGCCGGAGACGTTGGCCGAATCGTTGCCGGCCGCCACGACCACGGTGGTGCCGCGCGAGACCGCACCGTTGATCGCGTTCTGCAGGGTGGACGAACAGGCGCCGCCGCCGCCCAGCGACATGTTGATGACTTCGGCCGGATTGGCGTTGGCGGGTACGCCGCTGACCGTGCCGCCCGAGGCCCAGACGATGCCGTCGGAGATGTCCGACAACGAGCCGCCGCACTTGGCCAGTACGCGTACCGGTACCACCTTGGCGTTGAAGGCCGTGCCGGCCACGCCGGTGCTGTTGTTGGTCACCGCTGCGACCGTGCCGGCCACATGGGTCCCGTGCCAGCTGGAATTGGAGGCCGGAATGCCGGTGCCGCATTCGTTGGCGGCATACCAGTCGCCTTCGTCGGCCGGGTTGCTGTCGCGGCCATTGCCGTCACGCGCAGCGGTCGCGTCGCTGACGAAGTCGTAGCCAGGCAGAATGTTGGCGTTGAGGTCGGCATGGGTGGTGATGCCGGTGTCGATCACTGCCACCACCACGCCGGTGCCAGTGGCCTTGTCCCAGGCCGGGCGGATGTTGAGGCCGGCGTTGGTGGTGCCAAAGCCCCACTGCTCGGACAGGCGGGCATCGTTCGGGGTCAGCGTGGCATGCAGGATCTGATCGACTTCCACGCTCTGCACGTTGGGGTCGGCGGCCAGCTGGCGCATCAGGGTTTCTGCTTCCTGACGATCCAGCGCGCGGGTGGATTGGACCAGCTCCGGCCCCAGCGCCAGGCGGCGCACCGAGTTCAAGCCCAGTGCCTTGCCGGCCTTGGCCGGAACCGCGCGTGCAGCGTCTCGCAGCGAATTGCTCAAGGCGGTGGGGCTGGCCAGCGCGGTGCTGCCGTCCTTGTAGGTCACGATGAATTTCTGATGCGTCTGTGCGGTGGCCAGGCCGTCTAAGTAGACCTCGCCTGCGAAGGCCGGCGTTGCCAGCAGCAGCGAGGTGAGTGCCGACACACCCAGGATGCGGAGCGCATGGTGACGCAGACGAAACGTCTCGTTGAGCATTGAATTCCCTTCCAGTCAAGAGAACCGCCGAAGCGGTGTTTCCGGAAACGCCGCCTTGAGCGAAGATCCGGAGTCCCGGATCGCCCCTGTTATCGATCCGTTCAGCGAACCTATACCAACTAAACCGGACTGGACAATACGCAGTTGGTAATTTTAGAAATAAAATTACGTTTCTGTGACATTAATCACAGGTAATTCATACTGAATTCGACCCGATTCCTGTCGAAATCCTCCTTTTTGTTGTCTCGCAAACAAAAAAGCCCCCGCACTGACATGCGGGGGCCCTTTTTGACGAAATGTGTCGACTTACGACAAACGCACCAACCACCCATGGCGGTCAGGGACACGCCCGTACTGGATATCGGTGAGTTCCTGGCGCAGCGACATGGTCACCTCGCCGGCCGGCGCGGACAGATCGCCGACCGCAAAGCCATCGCCCTTCAGCTCGCCGATCGGGGTGACCACCGCCGCAGTGCCGCAGGCGAACACCTCGGTGATCTCGCCCGACGCCACGCCCTGCTTCCACTCCTCGACGGCTACCTTGCGCTCGATCACCTGCATGCCGCGGTCGCGGGCCAGCTGCAGGATGCTGTCCCGGGTAATGCCTTCCAGGATGCTGCCGGACAATTCCGGCGTCACCAACGTGCCGTCCTTGTAGACCAGGAACACGTTCATGCCACCCAGTTCTTCGATGTATTTGCCTTCCACCGGGTCCAGGAACAGCACCTGCGAGCAGCCCTGCGCATAGGCCTTCTGCTGCGGCAGCAGCGAGGCGGCGTAGTTGCCGCCGCACTTGGCCGCACCGGTGCCGCCCTTGGCCGCACGCGCGTACTCGGTGGACAACCAGATCGACACCGGCGCCACGCCCTTGGCGAAATACGGACCGGCGGGACTTGCGATGACGTAGTACGAGGCCTTGTGCGCCGCACGCACGCCCAGAAACGCCTCGTCGGCGATCATGAACGGGCGGAAATACAGGCTGGTTTCCGCCGCCGAGGGGACCCAGCTTGCATCCACTGCCACCAGCTGGCGCAGCGATTCGACAAACAGGTCGACCGGCAGTTCCGGCAGCGCCAGTCGACGCGCCGAGCGCTGCAGACGTTCGCCATTGGACTGCGGACGGAAGGTCCAGATCGAGCCGTCGGCATGCCGGTAGGCCTTGATGCCTTCGAAGATCTCCTGGCCGTAATGCAGCACCGAGGCGGCCGGATCCAGCTGCAGCGGGCCATACGCGCGCACCTGCGCGTCGTGCCAGCCCAGCTCGTTGGTCCAGGAAATGGCGACCATGTGGTCGGTGAAGTGCAGCCCGAAGCCGGGCGCGGCCAGGATCACGGACAGCTCGTCGGCACTGCGCGGCGACGGGGAACGGGTGGAAGCGAAGGACACGGACACCGGAAGATTCCTGTATGGCGGGCGAAAGGACGCGGCGCCACCTCTTCGACATGGCGCCTGGCGATCAGAGCATGCCGGTCTCGAGACGGGCCGCTTCGGACATCATATGCCGGCCCCACGGCGGGTCGAAGACCAGCTCGACATCGGCCTCGGCAATGGTCGGAATCATTTCCACCTTGCTGCGCACGTCGTCGACCAGGATCTCGCCCATGCCGCAACCGGGCGCGGTGAGGGTCATCTTGACGTCGACCCGGCGCTGATCGTCTTGTTCGCGATGGCTGATCACCGCCTCGTAGACCAGGCCCAGATCGACGATATTGAACGGAATTTCCGGGTCGAAGCAGGTGCGCAGCTGCTGCCACACCAGCGCCTCCACCTCTTCATCGCTGGCATTGGCGGGCAATTCCAGCCCCGGCGGGGCCTCCTTGCCGATCGCATCGCCATCCTTGCCGGCAATGCGGAACAGATTGCCTTCGACAAAGACGGTATAGCTGCCGCCCAGCGCCTGGGTGATATAGCCGTAACTGCCTGCGGGCAGGGTCACCGAATCGCCCTGCGGCACCATGACGGCATCGCAATCGCGTTCGAACTGGACGGGTTCGCTGCTACGGGAATACATGGGCTGGATATGGGGCCGCGCCGGATGCGCGCAAGTCGGCCATTCTAGCCGACCACGGCGATGCCGCTGCCGGTCGTGCCGCCGACGCTGCATTCCATCTGACACACAGTCGTCTGCAGCCACCGTGGCTCACACCGGCAGTGCAGCGCAAAACGCGCCACGCGCTCTATCATGTGCGCACTGTCAGGAGCTCCAATGCCGCCCACCACCGCGTCCGCCAGAACCGCCCACTGGCTCTGGCCCCCGCTCCTGCTGCTGGGATGCGTCACCGCCCTCATCGCCTGGATGCTCATCGCCCTTTCGCTTGGTCATCAGGCCGGCTGGATGGCGCTGCTGGTCGCCCTGGAAGTAGCCTGGATGCTGCGCCTGGGCACGTTGCGCGCCGGCAGCGTGCGCATCGGCATTACCTTGGTGGCCACGGTCCTGGTGATCGTCGGTGCCAACTGGGGCATTGCGTCCGCACAGCTTGGCGGCTCGCTGGGACTGGACCCGTGGACCTCGGCGCAGAAGATGGGTGCCGGCCTGGCCTGGACCTTGTTGCAGCTGGCCAATAGCGGTTTCGACCTGGCCTGTTATCTCGCGGCGCTGGTGCTGGGCTGGTGGGCAGCGCGCTGAGCAGCTGAGATCAGCGGGTCTTGACCGCCGGATCGACGGCAGCGCTCGCCAGCGGCGACGCGGCCGCCGATCTCCGCCCGCGCCGTCACGGCCGGTGAAAGACAGCACACGGCTGATCGCCTCTTCGCATCGTCTGGCGCACGGCGCGCGCACGGCCGTCCATCCGCGCGGCGACAGCGCGCAGGCGTGTCAACCGAATTCACCCTCGCCCGTTGACGTTGTATCGTCTCCGCGGAAGCTACGCTGTGCTGGTGGGAACCCCTTTCGATCCGCAGCTCGCTCCACCGGCCGTCACTGCGCCCGTGTCGCTGGACGCTTTTCTGGCCGGCATCGGTCCGCGTGCGTTCCGTTTTGCCGAGGCCGGCCTGCGTCACCGCGAAGACGCGCTGGATGCGGTGCAGGACGCCATGGTGAAGCTGCTCGGTTACCGCGAGCGTCCGGCCGCCGAATGGACGCCGCTGTTCTGGAGAATCCTGCGCAGCCGCATCATCGACCTGCAGCGGCGGCGCACCTTCCGCCTGAAATTCTGGGCACCGGCCGAACGTTCCGACGACGAAGGCACCATCGACTGGGCCGACCCCGGCACCGGTCCGGTCGACGAACGGCAACACCAACAGGCCTACCAGCGCCTGGTCGAGGCCCTGCGCAGCCTGCCGGCGCGCCAGCGTGAAGCGTTCACGCTGCGCGTGCTGGAAGAGCTGGACGTGGCCACCACCGCCAAGGCGATGGGCTGCTCCGAAGGCTCGGTCAAAACCCACCTGTCGCGCGCACGCGACGCGTTGCAAAAACAGTTCGAGGATTTCCTGTGAACCGCTCCCACGATCCGGCCCGGTTCGACGCGCAGCTGCGTCAACTGCACACCGCCGCGCTCACCAGCCTGCCGCCGCAGACGCTGGCACGCCTGCGCCAGGCACGTCACGCAACTGCGCCCTCGCGCAACCGTCGCGGTTACTGGTTATTGGCGACCGCGTGTTCGGGGTTGCTGGCGATCGGCATCGGCCTGCAGTTGCGTCCGGGCGAATCGGCACCCTCAGGCACCGCCGGGACCCAGACGATCGCCAGCACCACCGATACCGACGACATGCTGACCCAGAACCCGGACCTGTACGTCTGGCTCGGATCCGACACCGCCTTGGCCATGGAATAAGCACGATGACCCGCACCACCCGCCTGCTATTGACCCTGCTGCTGTGCGCCGGGCCCTGCGCGTCGCTGTTGGCCCAGGCACCTCCGCCGGGCCCGCCGGGGCCGCCACCCTCCGATGGCCCCGGCCCGCGTGGTCCGGGACCGCGCGAGGCGGAGACGCCGATGCCCGAGTGGGAAAAACTGACCCAGCAGCAGCGCCAAGTGCTGATCGATGCGCTGCGCGAACGCTGGAACGAGGTGCCCGAAGAGCGCCCGCGCATGTATCGCCACGCACGCCGCTGGCTGGACATGACCCCCGAACAGCGCAAGCAGGCCAAGGCCGGCATGGACCGTTTCCGCAACATGAGTCCCGAGCAGCGCCGCGAAGCCAAGGCCTTGTTCGAACGCATGCGCACGCTCAACCAGCAAGAACGCAATGCGCTGCAGCAACGCTGGCAGAAGATGAGCCCGGCCGAACGCAGCGCCTGGCTGCGCGAGCATCCGCCGGTAGACGATTGAGCGATATCGCAGGCCATCCTGCATGTCATCGTGCCGACTGATTCACGTGCCGGGCGGTCCAGCGGATCAACGATGTGATCGGCTCATGAGGGAGCCAATCGCACGCATTCAGGGCATCAGCACCGCTTGCAGCAGCGGAGCCAGCACCTGTTCGGGCGCAAATGCGAGCAGCCCGGCGTGCTTGCGGTCGATCGCCAGCGAGGCATAACCGTGCACCGCGCTCCAGGCCAGCAGCGTGCGTTGCTCCAGCACGTCGGCACTCGGGGCGCTGCCGTGCCGCGCGATCCACTGCATCCGCAGCGTCTCGCGCAGGCAGGCCATCGCCGCTTCACTGGCATGCAACAGTCTGGGCAAGCTGCGCGAGCGCAGATCCAGCCCCAGCATCAGCCGGAAGTGCTGCGGAAACGCGCTGGCGAAGCGGATATAGCCCAGCCCGCACCCCAATAGCGGATCGGCCAGTTCCTGCTGGGTCGCGAGAATCTGATCGAGCATGCGCTCGTAGCCATCGGCGGCCAGTTCCGACAGCAGCCCGTCGAGCGAGCCGAAATGATGCGCCGGCGCGGCATGCGAGACACCGGCGCGGCGCGCGCACGCGCGCAAGGTCAACCCGCGCGCACCGGCCTCGCCCAACAGTTCCCACCCCGCACGCCGCAACGCGGCCGGCAGATCGCCATGGTGATACGCAGCAGGCACGGACGATTGCGACATGGGCAACTTCGTTTGCAGAGACCTCAGTGGAGCAGATCATCTTGACGTTGACAAGATGGACTGGGCAGACTCATCTACATCTTGTCGCCGACAAGATTCAATACGACGTCGCATACTCCAAGGATCCCGCCATGTCCTCGTCCATCGCCAAATTGCGTGCGCGCCTGCTGCGCGGCGTGCTGGCCAGCGCCAGTCGGCTGACCCCCGGCCCGACCGGTCGGTTTCTGGCTCGCCGCTTCGTGACCCCGGCAGCGGCCGGCCGCCGGCAGGCCGCCGGACTCGCCGCCCAGTTGCCCGATGCGCATCGCCAGAATCTGCGCATCGATGGCGTCGACATTGCCGTTTACCGGTGGGGCGACCCGGCGCAGCAGCCGTATGTACTGCTGTCGCATGGCTGGGCCAGTTACGGGCTGCGCTTTGCGGCATGGGTGCCGCAGCTGCGGGCGCTCGGCTATGCGGTGGTGGCGTTCGATCAGGCCGCGCATGGCTTGAGCGGCGGCAGGATCAGCAACATGCCGCATTTCGTGCGGATTTTGCGCGACCTCGGCGGCCGCCACGGTCGTCCGGCCGCCTTGATCGGCCATTCCCTGGGCGCGGCAGCGGCGGTCTTTGCCGACGACCCCGCGTGGCGGCCGGCACGCTATGTCCTGATCGCCCCGCTGCTGGCACCGGCGCAGAGTGCGCAGCGCCAGTTCCGCGCATTCGGCATCGCGCCCGGCACGTTCGCACCGTTTGAAAACTGGTTGCATCAGCTGACCGGGAAGCGCTTCGCCGATTTCGACGCAACGCCACGCCTGCCGCACTTCGGTGACCGCCCGGCGCTGATCATTCACGACCGCCGCGACCGCGAAACCCCCTGGGAAGAAGGCGCACGTTTTGCGGCGCTCTGGCCGGGCGCGCAACTGGTCAGTACCGAAGGACTGGGCCACAACCGCATGGTCGACCACGCTTCGGTGATCGATCAGGCGTTGCAGTTCATCGGCCCGGCATCGCCCTGATCCAGACTGCAAGGGCACGCACATCGCGGGCGTGCCGGCCTGTTTGGATTGACTGAACCACCTGGCGATCAGTCGCCAGGTGGATGCGGATGGAACGCTTGGAACCGCCGCGTACGGGTGGCCTTGCCGCATCGCGTAATGGCCGCGCACACCTGGCGGCGCGCGCAGGTGCCTTGATCGCGGCTCTCAGTGCACGGTGCCGTTATGCAGCGGATCCAGGCGGTCGATTACGCCCTGCATCGCGCTGTCGAAGGCGCCGTCGTTGATATGTTCGCGTAGGCGCCCCAGCCGCACCATCACCGCCAGTTCTTCCGGCGAGGCGACGCAAAAACGCACGCCGCGGCGGTTGACGAACAGCAGGCGTTGCGAGATCGGACTCACCCAGGACAGCTTGCCGGCCTGCACCTTGCCGTCCTTGTCGACAAAGTCCAGCCAGGTGCCGATATCCATCGCGCGAAAACGCGTGGCGTCGGCGCTGTCGATGCTCTGCGCCACCGCTTCGGCGCCCAGCACCACATTGATGCTTTCGGCGGCCGGCGGCGGCAGGTTGACCTGCGGCAAGTCGGGCAGCGACTTTTCCAGTTCAGGGCGCGCTTCGGCAATCGCCTGCAAGGTGTCGTGCAGCGCACTGATCGCCACCACCACCGCATCGCCATGCAGGCCGATGCTGGCGAACACCCGATACAGCGCCGGCTGCCAGACCTGCAGCCACGGCTTGCCGACGATATGGCGACGCGCCTCGGCCAGTTCTTCCAGCACGCCATCAGCCAGCGCCAGCGCTTCGACGGTGCCGGGACCTTCGTCGCCGTCGCGCAGGATCGCCATGGTCAGATGATGCAGCCAGGGCTGGCGCAGGAAATCTTCCACCGCCTTGGGCAATGGCGCGCCGGCCAGCACCCGTTGCTCCAGTTCGAACAACGCGCGGCTGCGTGCCAGTTCGAGTTTCTCCTGGCCACGCTGGGTTTCGGTGGCACGACGCTCGGCGATCTCCACCCGGCGCCGGTGCTGCGACAGGAAGTCGCGGAATTCTTCTTCCAGGGTCTGAAAGATCGCCAGGTTCTCGTTGAATTCGGCGACCAGGCGGTCGACGATTTCCTCGACCTTGCCCATCAGCACGCGCTCGGCCGCGCTGTCGCCGTTATTGCCTTCGCAGGCCTCGGCCAGGGAGTTGAGCAGGCGCCGCGCGGGGTGGGTCTTCTGCACGAACATCTTGCGATCCAGCAGCGCGACCTTGACGAACGGCACCACCAGCCGGCCGATCATCTCGCGCGAGCGATTTTCCAGATCGCGCTCGTCCAGCATCACATCGAACAGCATGCCGACCAGATCGATCGCATCTTCGTCCATCGGGTCGAGTTTTGCGGTGGCCGGGTCCACGCCCAGCCGCGTGGCGCTGGACAGCACTTCGTTCTTCAATCGCTGCGCCAGCGATTCGTTGTCATCGCCCATGGACGCGCCCAGCGTCCCGCTCGGCGTGGCCTGCAGCAGCGACAGCACCGACATCATTTCGCGCTGGCTCAGGGGGCGTTGCTGGCCCACTGCCACCGTTGCCGCAGACGCGGCGCTGTCGCGCACGCTGCGGGTCTGCTGCAGGAGTTCGTGCAGCGCTTCGAGCAACATGCCCTGGCTACCGCCGGGATGATCGCCGTCGCCGTCCATCCCACCTGCACTGCCGCCGCCATCGGTATGACCACGCTGGGTGGCAGCCTGCATGCGGCCGCGGCTATGCGCCCAGCGGTCCAGAAAACGGTTGGCCCAGGCCGGTGCGTAGTGGTCGTTCTGATCGTCGCCGCCCATCTCGGCAGCCGCGCCCTGCCCCTGGCCATCGAGCCGCGCGCGCTCTTCGGGCGTCTCGCCGCGCGGCTGCGCGCGGGGCGGCTGACGCTTGGGTGGCGACATTTCCGGCATGACGCCGGCCTTGAGCAGGGTGTCGTCCAGGCGCGCGTACAACTTGCCGATCGGCTCGGCCAGGTCGCGCTCGCAGAGCTTGATCAGCACCAGGCGCACTTCCGGCGCCAGGTCGCAGATGGCGAAGGCTTCGTGGATGGCCACGCCCAGGTGTTCCGGGCCGATCGGGTTGGTATCGGCCACCAGTTCCAGGCCGCCGGCGATCCAGCCAAGGCGGCGGTCCACCCGCGCCAGGACCTGTTTGAAGTCGCGCAGCAGCACGGTGGCCAGATTGCGCACTGCCAGCCGCGATTCCAGCACATGTTCGGGCACCAGGCTCAGCGGGCCGGTGCCGATTTCGCCAGCCAGCACCACTTCGGCCGACAGCGGCATGCCCAGTACCAGCGCCTGCCAGCCGTCTTCCAGCTGTTGGCGGAAGCGGTCGGCCACATCGTCGCGTTTGCGACGCAGCTCGCGCATGCCATCGAGAAACAGCAACTGCGAGGTGCCCGCAGATTCGGCGCGATCGAACAGCACATCGTCGAAATGTGCGACTGCAGCGGCAAATACCTGCGCGATTGCCGGCACGAACGCGGCATGCGCCTGTTCAAGCAAGCGTTGGTCACGGCCCGGGTGTCCCGACGGACTGGGCTGAAAAGTCATGCGCAAAGGCTCCCCGCCCCTGCAGGCGTGAAAATATTCAAACAAGAAAAAACGGACGCGGCCCCAAATTCCGCTATTGCATGGTAGGCGTTTCGCTCATCCATTAAATGTGATGAATCTCTCACTTTATTCGTGACCGCCCGTGGTTTGCGTGTCAAGTGAACATCGTAGCTTGCAGCGCCGCTGTGGAGCTTGCCAAGCCCTTTATACGCTGGCGAGGGTTAAGCCTTGCGCTTGGCAGGCCCGCCCACGCCGTCGGCCCTGGCCCGGTTGCACCTGCAGGTGCCCGGCCGGGCACGATGCGGCGGGCGTTGGGAAGGGCCCGTCTATAATTGCCGTTTGGCTGCCTCGATCCGGAACTATGCACGCACCGTATTCGCTCCAGGCGCTGGACGCGCGCCGTTCGGTCCCCTCCAAGCAGCTCGGCGAGCCCGGGCCGGATGAGGACACCCTGCTGCGCATGCTCACCTCGGCGGTGCGCGTGCCCGATCACGGCAAGCTGGTGCCGTTCCGCTTCCTGCGCATCAGCGGCGACGCGCGCCAGGCACTGGGCGATTTCCTGGCCGAACGCACCCAGGCCGCCGACCCGCTGGCATCGGCTGCGGCGATCGCGAAAGAACGCGGGCGCTTCGACGATGCGCCATTGGCGATCGTGGTGATCGCTTCGCTGCGCCCCGGACACAAGGTGCCCGAACAGGAACAATTGCTGACCGCCGGCTGCGTGTGCTTTGCACTGCTACAGGCGGCGCAGGCGCATGGTTTCGGCGCGCAGTGGCTGAGCGCGTGGATGGCCTACGACCCGGCGGTGACCGGCTATCTGGGCCTGGAGGAAAACGAGCGGATCGCCGGCTTCATCCACATCGGCACGCCACGCATGCAGGTGCCCGAACGCGAGCGCCCGGATCCGCGTGCGTTGCTGCGCGACTGGACACCGTGACCTCGCACACCACCACGATCGACGGCGCGCCGCCCACCAGCGCGCGCCCGACCTCGCTGTACCTGGTCGATGCCAGCCTGTACGTGTTCCGCGCCTGGCATTCCATCCCGGACGAATTCCAGGATGCGCAGGGCTGGCCGACCAATGCGGTGCACGGCTTCGCGCGCTTTCTGCTCGACCTGCTCGAACGCGAAGACCCCGAACACATCACCATCGCCTTCGACGAAGCGCTGGACAGCTGTTTTCGCCATGCGCTGTACCCCGCCTACAAAGGCAATCGCACGCCCGCACCGGACGCGCTGCGGCGCCAATTCGCGCATTGCAAGGCGCTGTGCGCGGCATTGGGCTTGAGCGTGCTGGCCCACCGCGACTACGAGGCCGACGATCTGATCGGCAGCGCCTTGCACAGCGCACGTGCGCAGGGCTTGCGCGGGGTGATCGTCTCGGCCGACAAGGATCTGTCGCAGCTGTTGTTCGAACACGACGAACAATGGGATTACGCACGCAACCAACGCTGGGACATGCACGGCGTCAAGGCCCGTTATGGCGTGCATGCGCATCAGATTGCCGATTATCTGGCGCTGTGCGGCGATGCCATCGACAACATTCCCGGCGTCACCGGCATCGGCGCCAAGTCCGCCGCAATATTGCTGGCGCATTTCGGCAGCCTGGATGCCTTGCTGGAGCGCGTGGACGAACTCCCATTTTTGCGCCTGCGGGGCGCCGCGCAAATGGCGGTGCGGCTGCGTGAACAACGCGAACACGCCTTGCTGTGGCGCCAGCTCAGCGCCATTGCGCTCGATGCGCCGTTGGCGCTGACCGCAACGGGTTTCACGCGTGCGCAGGCCGACGCGGACATGCTGACCGGATTGTGCGAGAGCCTGCGCTTCGGCCCGCTCACCCGGCGCCGGCTGCTGGCCGCGTGCACCGGCGCACCCGCAGCGCTTTCCACCGTTTCCCTGGAACAAGGTCTGCACCCATGAACCGACACGACACCCCGCCCACCGTGGTCTACGAAGGCAAGTACCAGCGCATGGTCGTGCGCGGTACCTGGGAATATTCCGAGCGCGTGCATGCCGGCGGCCTGGCCGCGATCATCGTGGCGGTGACGCCGGACGATGCGATGTTGTTCGTCGAACAGTTCCGCGTGCCGCTGCAGGCGCGCACCATCGAAATGCCGGCCGGCCTGGTCGGCGATGTGCATGCCGATGAATCGATCGAGCTGTCGGCGATTCGTGAACTCGAAGAAGAAACCGGCTGGACCGCCGCGCACGCCGAAGTGCTGATGATCGGCCCGACCTCGGCCGGCGCCAGCAGCGAGAAGATCGCCTTCGTGCGCGCCACCGGCCTGCGCAAGGTCGGCGAAGGCGGCGGCGATGCCAGCGAAGACATCACCGTGCACGAAATCCCGCGTGCACAGGTTGGCGCCTGGCTGGTGCAGAAGATGGCCGAGGGTTATCAGATGGATCCCAAATTGTGGGCCGGGCTGTATCTGGTCGATCACGCACTGGACGGCACCCCGCGTGGTTGAAGCGACGACTGAAGTCACCCCTGCCCGCTTGCTGGGCGCCGACGATCCCAAAACATTTACCGTGATCAATCCGCAGGCGGCCTCGCCATGGTTGCTGATCGCCGATCACGCCGGTCAGCGCGTGCCGGCGCGGCTGGCCAACCTGGGTTTGCCGCAGCATGCGCTGGACCGCCATATCGGCTGGGATATCGGCATTGCCGAAGTCACCCGTTTGTTGGCCGATGCGCTGGATGCGTTCGCCATTGCCCAGACCTATTCGCGGCTGGTGATCGACTGCAATCGTCCGCACGGTTCGGCCACGCTGATGCCCGAGGTCAGCGACGGTACGCCGATTCCAGGCAATCTGGCGCTGACGGCAACCGATCGGCAACAGCGCATCGATGAGATCTTCACGCCGTACCACGCGCGTATCGCTGCAGAACTCGATGCACGCCAGGCGCGCGGTCAGCCCACGCTACTGGTCTCGATGCACAGCTTCACACCGGCGATGGCCGGCAACGCACGGCCCTGGCATGCCGGCGTGCTGTACCACCGCGACACACGGCTGGCACACCGCGTGTTGCAAGCCTTGCGCAGCGAACCGGATCTGGTGGTCGGCGACAACCAGCCCTACGCGGTCAGCGACACCAGCGACTACGCGATTCCGGTCTACGGCGAAGGCCGCGGCCTGCTGCATGTGGAGCTGGAGTTGCGCCAGGATCTGATCGCCGATGCGGCTGGGCAACGTGCCTGGGCAGATCGATTGGCGCGCCTTCTGCCGCCATTGGCGGATGCGCTGCTGCCGCGTTAAAACCGGCAATCACTGTAGGAGCGCGCTTGCGCGCGACGAGGTTTTACCGGTAACGCCTCATCGCGCGCGAGCGCGCTCCTACAGGCAATGCGCTGATTGCGTTAAGCGTATGCCTCGGCGGCGATCGACGTCGTCGCTCAGGCAAACCCGTCGGTCGCACGCACCAGCGCATCGACGTTTTCCGGCTCGAAGCCCGAATGGCCGGACGCCGGGCTGATCTGCAGTGTCGACTTCGGCCATACCTTGTGCAGATCCCATGCGCTTTGCAGCGGGCACACCACGTCGTAGCGGCCGTGCACGATCACGCCGGGGATGTCGGCGATGCGGTGCGCGTCGCGCAGCAGCTGATCTTCGACTTCGAAGAAACCGCCATTGACGAAGTAATGGTTTTCGATGCGCGCAAACGCCAGTGCGAAGTGCGCGTCCTCATGCCCGGTGACGAAATCCTCGTCCACATGCAGGAAGCTGGTGGCACCTTCCCACACACTCCACGCCTTGGCTGCGGCCAGGCGCGTGGCTTCGTCGTCGCTGGTCAGGCGACGATGGAAGGCGGACATCAGATCGGCGCGCTCCACCGGCGGAATCGCGCTGACGTAATGCTCCCAGGCATCCGGAAACAGCCGGCTGGCACCTTGCTGATAGAACCATTCCAGCTCGAACCGACGCAGCAGGAAGATGCCGCGCAGCACCAGCTCGGTGACCTGCTGCGGGTGGGTCTGCGCGTAGGCCAGCGCCAGCGTCGAGCCCCAGCTGCCGCCGAATACCTGCCAGCGTGCGATGCCCAGGTGCTCGCGCAAGCGCTCGATATCGGCGACCAGGTCCCAGGTGGTGTTGTTCACCAGATCGGCATGCGGGGTGGAACGGCCGGCGCCACGCTGATCGAACAGCACGATGCGGTACTTGGCCGGGTCGTGGAAGCGCCGCATCTTGGTGTTGCAGCCGCCGCCGGGGCCGCCGTGCAGGATCACCACCGGCTTGCCCTGCGGGTTGCCGCACTGCTCGAAATACAGGGTGTGGCGGTCGTCGACCTGGAGGGTGCCGTGGTCGTACGGCGTGATCTCGGGATAGAGCGTGCGCATGCGTCGGTCCTGCGGGAAACCGCTAGTGTATCGGCAGCCGGCGCGTACCCACGGGCAACCGACGACACGCGCAACGCGATTGGCGCACGCTTAGCCCGCAGCGTGTACCCAGCGCCCCAACGTGACCCGATCGCGCTGCTCCAGATCCTGATGCGTCGCCACCGCCTCGAAACCGCGCGTGCGCAGCAGGTCGGCCACCGCCGTGCCCTGGTCCCAGCCGTGTTCGAGCAGCAGCCATCCGCCCGGCAACAGATGCATGGGCGCATCGGCGACGATCAGCCGGATGTCGTCCAGTCCATCGGGGCCGGAGGCGAGCGCGCTGGCCGGCTCGTGGCGCAGATCGCCTTCACTCAGATGCGGATCGTGCGTTGCGATATACGGCGGGTTGCTGGCGATCAGATCGAAGCGCTGGCCCCCCAGCGGTGCAAACCAGTGACCCAGCCGGCATTCGACGTTGCGTAGCTGATGGCGGTTGGCGTTTTGCTGGGCGACAGCAAGCGCTGCGGCACTGGCATCGGTAGCGATCACCTGTGCGTGTGGCCGCTCACTGGCGATGGCCAGCGCAATCGCACCGCTCCCGGTGCCCAGATCGGCAGCACAGCGGCCTGGCATGTTGTCGAGGCGCTCAAGGGCGAGCTCGACCAGCGCTTCGGTATCGGCGCGTGGGATCAAGGTGGCAGTCGAGACCGCCAGATCCAGCGTCCAGAATCCACGCGTACCAGTCAGATACGCGACCGGTTCGCCGGCCTGACGCCGCTGCACCAGCACCTCGAACGCCTGCGCGACAGCATCGGCAACCGCATCGCGGCCGTGCGCAAACAACCAGGCGCGGTCGCGCCCCAGCGCATGCAGCAGCAACGGTTCGGCATCGCTGCGCTCGATCCGCTCGGCTGCCTGCCGCAGCAGCTGGTCGGCAGCTAGGCCGGCTGGGTCGTCGCTCATACGGATCATTCACTCCTGCGAAACATCGGCTGACCATTATCGGAGATGGAATGGCCCCCTGCAGCGGCAGAGACAGCCTGCAAAGCCGATAGCCTAAGACTATCTATGCAATCCCATTAATCGATTTGAGAAATCTATCGATCCTCCCTACCATGGCGACTGTTCCATCCCCCGCCCCCCTTTCATCGCTCGAGGAAACTCAATGTCTCTCATCAACACCCAGGTCAAGCCCTTCAAGGCGAACGCGTACCACAACGGCAATTTCATCGAAGTCACCGAAGCCAGCCTGAAGGGCAAGTGGTCGGTGCTGATCTTCATGCCGGCCGCTTTCACCTTCAATTGCCCGACCGAAGTGGAAGACGCCGCCGACAACTATGCCGCGTTCCAGAAGGCAGGCGCCGAGGTGTACATCGTCACCACCGACACGCATTTCTCGCACAAGGTGTGGCACGAAACTTCCCCGGCGGTTGGCAAGTCGCAGTTCCCGCTGATCGGCGACCCGACCCACCAGCTGACCCGCGCGTTTGGCGTGCACATCGAAGAAGAAGGCCTGGCACTGCGCGGCACCTTCATCATCAACCCGGAAGGCGTGATCAAGACGCTGGAGATCCACGACAACTCGATCGCCCGCGACGTCACCGAAACCCTGCGCAAGCTCACCGCTGCCCAGTTCGTCGCCAACAATCCTGGCCAGGTCTGCCCGGCCAAGTGGAAGGAAGGCGCCAAGACCCTGGCTCCGTCGCTGGACCTGGTCGGCAAGATCTAAGTCGACGTTATTCCCTTCGGCCTGTCGCCAGGCCGGAGGGACATCTCCGGCCCAGCGATGGGCCGGGGGTGAACCGGAGCCGGTGCCGGGCTGTTCGCCAGCCATCGCCAGCACGCATTCCCGAGCATTGCGCCGGCTGCGGTTCATCCCCTCCTCCCCCGGCGCCCTGCCTCATCGCAGCGACGCCACGCCCTCCCCTTGCCCATTCCCAGGAGTTTTCCATGTTGGATGCCAATCTCAAGACCCAGCTGACCGCCTACCTGGAACGGGTCACGCGGCCGATTCAGATCAATGCCTCGATCGACGAGAGCGCCGGCTCGCGCGACATGCTCGACCTGCTCGAAGACCTGGTGCTGCTGTCGGACAAGATCAGCCTGGACATCCACCGCGACGACAACCAGCGCAAGCCTTCGTTTGCGCTGACCACGCCCGGCCAGGACATCTCGCTGCGCTTCGCCGGTCTGCCGATGGGCCACGAGTTCACCTCCCTGGTGCTCGCACTTCTGCAGGTCGGCGGTCACCCCTCCAAGGCCACCGCCGAGCTGATCGAGCAGGTGCAGCACCTGGATGGCGACTACCAGTTCGAAACCTATTTCTCGCTGTCGTGCCAGAACTGCCCGGACGTGGTGCAGGCGCTGAATCTTGCCGCCGTGCTCAACCCGCGCATCAAGCACGTCGCCATCGACGGCTCGCTGTTCCAGGAAGAAGTCGAAACCCGCCAGATCATGTCGGTGCCCACCGTCTACTTGAACGGCGAATTGTTCGACCAGGGCCGCATGACGCTGGAGCAGATCGTCGCCAAGCTCGACACCAACGCTGCAAAGCGCGACGCGGTCAAGATTGCGGCCAAGGACGCCTTCGACGTGCTGGTGATCGGCGGTGGCCCGGCCGGTTCGGCAGCGGCGGTGTATGCCGCACGCAAGGGCATCCGCACCGGCGTGGCCGCCGAGCGTTTCGGTGGTCAGGTGCTGGACACCATGTCGATCGAAAACTTCATCTCGGTGCCGGAAACCGAAGGCCCGAAAATGGCCGCCGCGCTCGAGCAGCACGTGCGCCAGTACGATGTGGACATCATGAATCTGCAGCGTGCCGAGCAGGTGATCCCGGCCGGTGCCGATGGCCTGATCGAAATCAAGCTCGCCAATGGCGCCTCGCTCAAGAGCAAGACCGTGATCCTGTCAACGGGCGCTCGCTGGAGGCAGATGAACGTGCCGGGCGAAGACCAGTACAAGAACAAGGGCGTTGCCTATTGCCCGCACTGCGATGGCCCCTTGTTCAAGGGCAAGCGCGTGGCGGTGATCGGTGGCGGCAATTCGGGCGTTGAAGCGGCGATCGATCTGGCCGGCATCGTGGCGCATGTCACGCTGGTGGAATTCGACGACAAGCTGCGCGCCGACGAAGTGCTGCAGCGCAAGCTGCGCAGCCTGCACAACGTACGCATCATCACCAGCGCGCAGACCACCGAAGTGCTGGGCGATGGCCAGAAGGTCACCGGCCTGGTCTACAAGGACCGCACCGGCGGCGACATCCAGCATGTCGATCTGGAAGGCGTGTTCGTACAGATCGGCTTGCTGCCCAATACCGAGTTCCTCAAGGGTTCGGTGGCGTTGTCGCCGCGCGGCGAGATCATCGTCGACGACCGTGGCCAGACCAATCTCCCCGGCGTGTTCGCTGCCGGCGACGCCACCACGGTGCCTTACAAGCAGATCGTGATCGCGATGGGCGAAGGTTCCAAGGCTGCACTGAGCGCGTTCGATTACCTGATCCGCTCCAGTGCACCGGTCAGCGCCGAGGTTGTGGCTGAGGCCGCATAACCGCCGCACAACACAGCGCCCGGCACCGCCGGGCGTTAAGCTCGCCAAGTGCTCACGTCGTTTCCCGTCAACGCAACAAGGGCTGCTGCAAATGAATCTGCGTGACTTGAAGTATCTGGTAGCCCTGGCCGACCACAAGCATTTTGGTCGTGCTGCAACGGCGTGTTTCGTCAGTCAGCCAACCCTGTCCACCCAGATCAAGAAACTCGAAGACGAACTCGGCGTCTCGTTGGTGGAGCGCGCGCCGCGGAAGGTGATGTTGACGCCTGCCGGCCGCGAAGCAGCGGTGCGCGCACGCAGCATCGTGGCCGAAGTGGAACAGATGAAAGAGGCCGCACGACGTAGTCAGGACCCGGAAGCGGGTACCGTGCGGCTGGGCATTTTTCCCACGCTTGCACCGTATCTGTTGCCGCATGTGGTTCCGGGCATTCGCCAGCGTTTCCCACGCCTGGAACTGCTGCTGATCGAAGAAAAAAGCGACCAGCTCATCCATCAGTTGCGCGAAGGGCGTCTGGATGCCGCGCTACTCGCACTGCCAGTGCAGGACGATCAGCTGCACGCAGAATTCCTGTTCGAAGAACCCTTCGTGCTGGCGGTGCCGGAAGGCCATCCGCTGACGCGTCACGACAGCATGACGCTGGACGACTTGTCCGAGCAGCGCCTGTTGTTGCTGGAAGATGGCCATTGCCTGCGCGAACAGGCCCTGGACGTGTGCCATCTTGCCGGCGCGCTGGAAAAATCCGAGTTCCAGGCCACCAGCCTGGAAACCCTGCGCCAGATGGTGGCCGCCAATGTGGGCGTCACCTTGTTGCCACTGCTGGCAGTCAAACCTCCGGTGGCACGTTCGGAAAACATCCGCCTGATCCGCTTCCGCGAAGACAAGCAGCCCAGCCGGCGTATCGCAATGGTCTGGCGCCGCAGCTCGGCGATGACCGCATTTCTGGAGCAGCTGTCGCAGTTGTTCAAGGAATTGCCTGAAAGCCTGTTCACCCTGGACCAGCCGACCAGCGGCCCCAAGGCGGTCGCTGCCTGAGGATTCGGGAGTCGGGAGTCGGGATTCGGGAAATTGTTTCACGGCTGCGGTCGCTTCGCGCGATGCTTTCTCACCTGCCACCGGACATAAGCGACGCGCGAGCGTCGTTTTTGCTTAGCTTTTGATTACTGCGCGAGGCATCCGAAAACACGCGGCGGCCTCTGCGTCATTGGCATGCGGCAGACTCCAACCCGGTTGCTTGCGACCACGGGCTGACGCATCGGCGCGCTTGCCTGACCCTTTGGCCAATGTCGGCAACCCGCAAAACCGCGTCTGCCTCACTCAGCAAGCACGATGCCTTGCGCTACCTGGCCGCGCATTGCGATCGACCAACCGCGCCCTCATCTTGTGAATGACGCTCACCGTGTTGGCGAGTCGTCGTCAGGAGATTGCCATGCCTTCGCAACACCACAGCGGCTTGCCGCCGTCCATTCTTGTTTCCAGCCATGACCTCGCCCGTCTCGAGGCATTGCTCGATTCGCCCGCGTTCAACAAGCATCCCGCCGCCACTGCGCTGAGCGACGAACTGGGCCGCGCACGCGTTGTGCCAGCCGATCAGATTCCCGGCGATGTCGTCACCATGTACTCCCGCATCGACTGCGAAGATGAGCTCCATGGCGAACGACATACGCTCACCCTGGTGTATCCGCACGAGGCCGATGTACAGCACGGCCGCATTTCGGTGCTCGCGCCGGTTGGCAGTGCGCTGCTGGGCCTGTCGGTCGGCCAGAGCATCGACTGGCGCACGCCCGACGGGCGCGACCTGCGCCTGCGTGTGACTGCCGTGCACGACCAACATGCATTGGCCGACGACTTACAACGCTGAGCGCGCTAACGTAACGCGCTGCGTCCTATCCACGACCCGTCCACGATTCGAGAGAACCCGCATGACTGCATCCCCCTCCAAGCTTGCTCAACTGCGTGAGCTGTCTGTCGTCGTTGCCGATACCGGCGACTACGACGCCATCAAGCGCCTGAAGCCGGTCGACTGCACCACCAATCCCACGCTGGTCAAGAAAGCGCTGGACCTGCCGGTCTATGCGGAGTTGATCGAGCAGGAACTGGCCTGGGGCCGCGAACACGGCGGCGACGATCGCACGGCCACCGTCAACGAAGTCGCCGACCGTCTCACCATCGGCGTGGGCACCAAGCTGTCCGAATTGGTGCCAGGGCGCGTCTCCACCGAGGTCGATGCCGACCTGGCGCACGACACCCAAGCCACCATCGCCAAGGCGCGCAAGTTCATCGCGATGTATGCCGAGCGCGGCGTGTCCAAGGACAAGATCCTGATCAAGATCGCAGCGACCTGGGAAGGCATCGAAGCGGCGCGCCAGCTGCAGCTGGAAGGCATCGACTGCAACCTCACGCTGATCTTCAACCGCTCGCAGGCGCTTGCCTGCGCAGAGGCCGGCGTGTTCCTGATCTCCCCGTTCGTTGGCCGCATCCTGGATTACTACGTCGCCCAGGGGCAGACCCCGGCCAGCATCGACGAAGATCCGGGCGTGGTGTTCGTGCGCACGGTGTACAACGAATTCAAACAGCGTGGCTCGTCCACGGTGGTGATGGGCGCTTCGTTCCGCTCCACCGCGCAGATCGAAGCGCTGGCCGGTTGCGATCGTTTGACCATCTCGCCGGAGCTGTTGGAAAAGCTCGACGCCGAACACGGCGAGTTGCCGCGCAAGCTCTCGCCTGCGCAAGCGGACAACGCACAGATCACCCCGATCGACAGCGACAGCTTCGCCACCGATCTGGCCGCCGACCCGATGGCCACCGACAAGCTGGCCAGCGGCATCGACACCTTCGCCAAGGATCTGCAGGCACTACGCAAGACCATCGCCGACAAGCTCGCCGGTTGATCGCAGCACTTCAGCGCATGACGACAAAGCCTGCAGCTTTCTGGCTGCGGGCGTTGTCGTTTCTGGCATTGCGTTCAGCGCCGTCCTCCACATAACGCTTACAACCGCCGCGCGCGCACTGCCTAGAATCCAGTTTCCTCAACGGGCACAGCGGACAATGGCAAACATTGCAGTGGTAATGGTCGATGGCGTGGCCGATTGGGAAATCGGCGTGGTGTTGCCCGCAGCGCGCGAATGGTTCGGCGATCAGGTTGCCATCGCCAGTATCGACGGCCAGCCGGTGCAGTCGATTGGCGGCTTGCGCATCACACCGGACTTCGCGCTTTCCGATCTGGCACCGCTGGAGGCCGATCTCTGGATACTGCCCGGCAGCGAACGCTGGCAGGCCGGCGAGATTCCCGGATTGAGCGGCCTGTTGGTGGAACGCGTGCAACAGCAGCGCCCGATCGCTGCAATCTGCGGCGCCACCATCGCATTGGCCTATGCCGGTTTGCTCGACGACCGCGCGCATACCAGCAACGCGCTGGCCTTCCTGCAGGAACACGTGGTGCCATATGCAGGCGCTGCACACTATCGCCACGAAAAAGTCGTCGCTGCCGACGGTGTGATCACCGCGCCCGGCACCAGCCCGGTCGGTTTCGCGCTGGCCTGCATGCGACTGCTGCATCCGGAACGCACCGATATGCTCGCGCAATTGCGCGGCATGTTCGCCGGTGAGTTCGTCTGACCTGGAAGATGTGAGCCGGCGGATCCGAACCGGCACAGCTGATTGGCTGCACGCATTGCATCGCTGCTCCGCCGCCGCGTCGCAGGCATATCGCCTTGCGACCGCCGCAAAAAAGATGGCCACGTTGTCTCCAACGTAGCCATTCAAGTTGCCTGGCATGCACTCCCATGCGCTGCCTGATCGTGATAACGCTGCCGGTCACTGTTGGCCATCGGCACGTCACCACAATGGATGACAGCGCTCAATCCGACCCGCCTTTCCGTCAGGCATCCAGCCCGATCGGGCAGCTCACTCCCGTTCCGCCAAGCCCGCAATAACCATTGGGATGCTTGGCGAGATATTGCTGGTGATCGTCTTCGGCGTAATAGAACGTGGGTGCCGGGAAACGGATCTCCGTGGTGATCGCGCCATACCCGGCTGCGTCCAGTTGTTGCTGGTACGCATCGCGGCTGGCCAGCGCAGCGTCGTATTGCTGCTGTGTCGTGCAATAGATCGCCGAGCGGTATTGCGTGCCGACGTCATTGCCTTGCTGCATGCCCTGGGTGGGGTCGTGGCTTTCCCAGAAGGTGCGCAGCAATTGCGCAAACGACACCGCCTGTGCGTCATAGACCACCAGCACCGCTTCGGTGTGGCCGGTCTGCCCGGAACACACTTCGCCGTAAGTGGCGTTGGGCGTTTCGCCACCGGCGTAACCCACTGCCGTGCTGTACACCCCTGGCACGTTCCAGAACTTGCGTTCTGCGCCCCAGAAGCAGCCAAGCCCGAATTGCACCTGGGCCAGGCCGGTGAACTCCCCGCGCAACGGATGGCCGTTGATCAGGTGCGTGTTGTGCAGCGGCAGCGCTTGCTCGCGTCCCGGTAGTGCTTCGCCTGGACGTGGCATGCGTTGCTTGAAGGCGCCGATTCCCAGCATGGTGCAACTCCCGCGTATGTAAGGGTTGCCTGCTGGATGGCGCCGGCCGTAGCGGCTTTCAAGCCGCTACGGCCAATACGGCATTACTTCTTGGTCAACGAGGCAGTGGCGGTGTCCACTTCCGGCATCGCCGAGCTGTGGTGGTTGATGATCAGCCACTTGTCGTCGCGCTTTTCGTACACGAAGGTGTAGCGCGCCTGCACCTTGCTCTTCTTGCCGTCCTTGTCGGTCAGCGTGAAGGTATAGACACCGGCGTCCACCGCGCTGTCTTCATCGAGTACGCGCACGGTGCGGTAGTTGACGACGCCCTGCGGCTTCTTGGTCAGGAACATCTCGAAGTACTTTTCGATCTGCGCCCGCGAGGCGCGCACTTCATTGGAGACGGTCGGCAGCAGCACGCCGTCCGGTGCGTACAGGTCGGCAACCTTGTGCGGGTTGCCGGTGGCCAGCGCCGCGTTCCAGGTGTCGAACAACGCCGCCACTTCGCGCTCTTCGCCATCGGCAGGCAGCTTGGCCTTGTCGGTGTAGTGCATCACGCCGCCAGCCAGCGCCGGGGTGGCAGCCAGAGCCAGAACCAGAGAGATAAAGGTGCGACGCATGGGAATCTCCGTGTAGTTGATGGGGGTGCCTCATCGGGCAGGCTCAGTATCGAAATCGCCCGGCCTCGAAAATTCTGCCGAGTGGCATATACTCAAATATGCTGATCGGCCTAGAGGCAAGACATGGAAACCCCCACCAATGCTGGCGATTGGCGCCTTGCGCTACGGCGCGACGCCTCCGACAGCGCACGTTGGCAAGCGCTCTGGGAGACCGCTGTGGCGCTGCGGCAGGCACAGACCCCGGAGCAGGCCTGCGATGCGGTGCTGGGACGCGTGTTGCTGTTGCTGGGCCTGGAACACGGCGCGGTGCTGGCGCAACGCGGTCCGCGTGCGCAGGTGCTCGCCAGCCGCGGCCGCGCACTGCCGCCCGGCGCCAGCGCTGCCGGCGACAGCCATGAAGCGGCCTGGTTGATGCCACCGCGCCCGGCCGATATGCGCGAAGCCAAGGTCCCGATCCATGCGCTGGGCAGCACCCACGGCATGCTGTGCGTGGCCTGGAACGACAGCCGCCCCGCACCCGGCAGCGACGATGTACAGGCGCTGCAAGCGTTCGCGCTATTGTTGCCGGCAATGGTGGCCGAACCGGCCAAACCGCTCGCCACGCGCCGGCGCAAACCAGTGCAGGACGATCGCCTCAGCGCGCTGAGCAAACGCGAGAAACAGGTGCTCTCGCTGCTCCCGCGCGGGCTCACCAACGCCACGCTCGCAGCTGAACTGGGGATTTCTCCCGGCACGGTAAAAGTGCATGTGGAGCGAATCCTGCAGAAACTTGAGGTAAAAGATCGCACCCAGGCCGCAGTGTACGCGGTCCATGCCGGACTCGCGCTATGAATGCTTTGGCGGTGCGTTGGAACGATTGGCCGATCACCCGCAAGAGCCTGGCGGTGGTGACCTTGCCGCTGCTCCTGCTGGCGGTTGCACTGATGGCGATCTACAGCGTGGAACGGCAGAACATCGCCGCCGAAAACGATGTGCGGCAGACGCTGGAAGTGCTGAGCGATCTATACGAAGCGCACGCACTCTTGGCAGAAACCGCAGCCGGCGTGCGCGGTTATCGCCTGGTGCGCCGCGATGAATTCCTCACCCCGTATCGCGATGCCGAACCGCGTCTGCAACGCGTGGCAGAGCGGCTGTCGCAACGCATCACCGACCCCGGGCAAGCGCAGCGGTTTGCGCGTATCAAACCGTTATTTGCCGAAAAAATGCAGGGCTGGCGCCGTTTGCTGGCACCGGATCTGAGCCGCGAAGAAGAGATCCGCCAGCTGTGGGACGGCAAGTACAAACTCGACATCCTGCGCGCCGAATTGCGTGAATTGCGCAACTACGAAACCGCGCAGTTGCAGGTACGCACCGCCAAGGCGCAGGGGCTGCGCCAGCGCAATCTCATCATCACCTTGAGCGCGGCGATGCTCGGTGGCCTGGGTGCGGTATTTGCGGTGGCGTGGTTCGCCTCGGCGTTGTCCGGGCGCCTGCGCACGTTGGCGGCCAATGCGGATCGGCTGGGCGAAGGCTTGCCGCTGGCACCGCAGCCGCGTGCAGGCGATGAACTGGGCCAGGTCGGTCAGCGCCTGGCGCAGGCCAGCGAACTGCTCGCCGCGCGCGCGGCCGAAGCCCAACTGGCACGTCGCGAGGCGGAAACCGCCAACCGCGCAAAAACCGAATTCCTCTCGCGCAGCAGCCACGAATTGCGCACGCCGCTCAATGCGATTCTGGGCTACGCGCAGGTGCTGGAAATGGATCTGCCCGAACCTGCGCACCGACGCCATCTGCAGCACATTCTCGGTGCCGGCCGGCATCTGCTGGGACTGATCACCGAGCTGCTGGATATCGCGCGTATCGAAGCCGATCAGCTGGATCTGAGCCCGGAACCGATCTCGGTGCGTGCCGCCGTGCACGAAGCCTTGGGCCTGATCGCCCCGGACGCGGACAGGTACGGCATCGCGCTGCAACCGGCCGCCATCGACGGGCCGTGGACAGTGCGCGCCGATGCGCAGCGGCTGCGTCAGGTGCTGCTCAATCTGCTGTCGAACGCGGTCAAGTTCAATCGCACCGGCGGCCAGGTGCAGGTGAGCGCGCAGCCGGATGACGAGCAGGTGCGGATCACGGTCGCCGACCAGGGCGCGGGGCTGACACCGGCGCAGATCGAACGCCTGTTCACACCGTTCGAGCGGTTGGGTGCGGAGCGTTCGGCGGTGGAAGGCACCGGCCTGGGCCTGGCGTTGAGCAAGCGCCTGATCGAGGCAATGGGCGGGCGCATCGGTGTGGACAGCAGCCGCGATGGCGCGCGCTTCTGGATCGCGCTACCGCAGGGTGACCCGCAACGTGGCAAGCCGGCGCGCACCATCGCGCCGCCGAGCAGCGTCGGCAGCGGTGTGTGCCGGTTGCTGAGCATCGAAGACAACCCCTCCAACCAGGCCTTGATCCGCACCCTCAGCGAGCGTCGCCCGCAATGGCAACTGCTCGAAGCGGCCAGCCTGGCGCAGGCGCGCGAGCTGCTGCAGCACGGCCTGCCGGATCTGATCCTGCTGGATCTGCATTTGAGCGACGGCAACGGCGAAGAATTGTTGCGCGAGTTGCAAAGCCAGCCGACCACTGCGGAGGTGCCGGTGGTGGTGATCAGCGCCGATGCCACGACTGCCACGTTGGCACGTGTGGGCAATCAGGGCGTACGCGCGTATCTGACCAAACCGCTCGATGTGGCGGAATTCTTCACTGTGATCGACGGGCTGCTGGCATGACACGCGACGAAATCCTGGGTTCCCGCATCCTCATCGTCGACGACGAGCCGGCCAATGTGCGGTTGCTCGAAGACCTGCTGCAGCGCGAAGGCTTTCAGCAGGTGATCGCCACCACCGACCCATTGCGGGTGATGGGGCTGGTGTCTGCATTCGCGCCGGACCTGATTTTGCTGGATCTGAAAATGCCCGAGCTGGACGGCTATGCACTGCTGGAACAACTGGCACGGCTGTCCGATCCCGGGCACTTTTTGCCGGTGATCGTGCTCACCGCCGACCCCAGCCGCAGCGCGCGCCACCGTGCGTTAGGCCTAGGCGCGAAGGATTTTTTGACCAAGCCCCTGGACACCTTCGAGGTCGCGCTGCGGGTCTGGAACGTGGCCGAAACTACGGTGCTGTTCAAGCGTCTGCGTGCTCTCGCCGCGCCGGATGCGGCGCCGCCGGGGTGGCGTCAGCAGAGTTAAGTTTTTAGGGCGGATGATCTGCGGCTTGGCTGCAGGGCCCTTGCCCGCCCACCATCGCGGGACACGCCGCAAGTACATCCTTGTAGGCTCTTACGCGGCATCCATGCCGCGTAAGGTCCCGCGACGGTGAGCGGGCAAGGACCAGTCGAGATAATCGGTGTGTGTGGTTTTTAACAAAGCAACCGACTCACTTTCTGGCGTGGTGTCCTTGCCGCTTGCGGGACCGTGTGGCGGCATGGATGCCGCCACCGAGCCTACATGGACGTACTTGCGGCGTGTCCCGCTAGCGGCGAGGGCACCGCGCCCTCGACCAACGCGCTTGAGCGGCTAAACCTTACACCGCCCGCGTGACCTCGCCGCACAACCCGATCTGAGCCAGCACCGCCTGCGCCTGACTCAGATGAAGGTCGGCCACGCAGACCTGCAGCACGCCGAATGCGGGTAGTTCGCCGGCGCCGCCCAATAGCGACTCGCCGAACACAAACGCGGTGATGCCCGCGTCTTCCAGCGCGTGCTTGGCCAGATGCGCGTCGATGATGTGGCTGGCGCGATACGCGATCTGCATGTCAGCCACGCCCCAGACGTTCGCGCTCGGCGCCCTGCTTCCACTCGCGCAGTGCCGGCAAGGCATCGAGTGCGGCCAGATAGTCGCCAGCGGCTTCGAACAGCGCTACGCCGTAGCTGGCAAAGCGCAGTGCGACCGGGGCGAACATCGCATCGACGATGCCGAACTCACCACACAAGAACTGCCCGGCATGGCCGTGGTCGGCGCGCAGGCTGGCCCACAACGCCTGGATGCGGGTGATGTCACGCTCGGCGGCCGCGTCCCAGTGCGCGGGGCCGGGCGCGCGGGCCAGATTCATCGGCAGTTGGGTACGCAGGGCGGCGAAGCCTGAATGCATTTCCGCGGCGGCGGCGCGCGCCTGCGCCCGCACGGCCAGGTCGGCCGGCCAGCCGCGCCCAGCGAGCCAGCGCTCGTTGACGTATTCGCAGATCGCCAGCGAATCCCAGACATGCAGGGTGTCGTCCCACAACACCGGCACCTGCCGGGTCGGCGAATAGCCGGCGATGCGGGCCTGGAACTCGGGCGTATCCAGCCGCAGCGCGATTTCCTCGAACGGCACCTGGAAGTGCCGCAGCAGCAGCCACGGGCGCAGCGACCAGGAGGACAGGCTCTTGTCGCCGATCACCAGGCGGGGCAATGACATGCGTGGGGCACTCCGAAGGATCGGCGCAGCGTACGCGTCGGCGGCGATGACGGCCAGCCTGGTTATCGCTCGCCGATGCAACTGGTCCTGCCTGGGGTCGACCACGCGGAGACCTTGCCAGCCCGGTGCTTGCCCGCAGTTAGCGAAGGCGCGCGATCGCCGCCAACTTCCCGGCTACCGACACGCGTCCTACCCCTAACCCGGTGCCACCGCCTAAACTTGCGGTTTACCTATTGCTGATGCGCGCATGTCCGAGACCCTAGCCACCGACGCCACCGCCCCGGCGGAGAAGAAAGACTTCATCCGCCAGATCGTCCGCGAGGATCTGGCCAGCGGCAAGCACACGGTCATCCGCACCCGCTTCCCGCCCGAGCCCAACGGCTACCTGCATATCGGCCACGCCAAGGCGATCTGCCTGGATTTCGGCCTGGCGGCCGAGTTCGGCGGGCTGTGCAATCTGCGCCTGGACGACACCAACCCGGCCAAGGAAGACCCCGAGTTCGTGGTCGCCATCCAGGACGACGTGCGTTGGCTGGGCTTCGAATGGGCGCAGCTGCGCCACGCCTCCGACTATTTCGAGGTGTATTACCTGGCTGCGGAAAAACTGATCCGCGACGGCCATGCCTTCGTCTGCGATCTGTCTGCCGAACAGGTGCGCGAATACCGCGGCACGCTGACCGAGCCCGGCCGCAATTCGCCGTTCCGCGAGCGCAGCGTCGAGGAGAACCTGGAACTGTTCCGGCGCATGCGCGCCGGCGAATTCCCCGATGGCGCGCGCACGCTGCGCGCCAGGATCGACATGGGCAGCGGCAACATCAACCTGCGCGATCCGGCGTTGTACCGCATCAAGCACGTCGAGCACCAGAACACCGGCAATGCATGGCCGATCTACCCGATGTACGACTTCGCGCATTCGCTGGGCGATGCGGTGGAAGGCATCACCCATTCGCTGTGCACGCTGGAATTCGAAGACCACCGCCCGCTGTACGACTGGTGCGTTGACAAGGTGGATCTGGCCGCGCATCCGGAGTTGCTGCAGCCGCTGCTGGACAAGGGCCTGCCACGCGAGGCAGCCAAGCCGCGCCAGATCGAGTTCTCGCGCCTGAACATCAACTACACGGTGATGAGCAAACGCAAACTCACCGCGCTGGTGGAAGAACAGCTGGTGGACGGCTGGGACGACCCGCGCATGTACACGCTGCAAGGCCTGCGGCGGCGCGGCTACACGCCGGCGGCGATGCGCCTGTTCGTGGATCGGGTCGGCATCAGCAAGCAGAATTCGCTGATCGATTTCTCGGTACTGGAAGGCTGCCTGCGCGAGGATCTGGACACGGCCGCGGCGCGCCGCATGGCGGTGGTCGACCCGCTCAAGCTGGTGCTGACCAATCTGCCGGAAGGCCACACCGAGACGCTGACTTTTTCCAATCACCCCAAGGACGAGAGCTTCGGCACGCGTGAGGTGCCGTTCTCGCGTGAGCTCTGGATCGAGCGCGAGGATTTTGCCGAAGTCCCGCCCAAGGGCTGGAAGCGCCTGGTGCCCGGTGGCGAGATCCGCCTGCGCGGCGCCGGCATTGCGCGCGTGGACGAGGTGATCAAGAACGCCGCGGGCGAGATCGTCGAGCTGCGCGGCTGGCTGGATCCGGAATCGCGTCCGGGCATGGAAGGCGCCAACCGCAAGATCAAGGGCACCATCCATTGGGTCAGCGCCGCGCATGCGGTGGAAGCGGAAATCCGTCTGTACGACCGTCTGTTCTCGGTCGAAAAGCCCGACGACGAATCCGAGGGCAAGACCTACCGCGACTATCTCAACCCCGAGTCCAAGCGCAGCGTGCGTGGCTATGTGGAGCCGAGCGCCGCGCACGCTGCGCCCGAGCAGTCGTTCCAGTTCGAGCGTACCGGCTACTTCGTGGCCGATCGCCGCGACCACAGCGTGGCCACGCCGGTGTTCAATCGCAGCGTGACCCTGCGCGACACCTGGGCCAAGTGAGTCAACTCCGCACCGGATGGCAGCCATCCGGTGCGGCTGCGGTAGTGACAGCCGCGGGCGGCGCGTGGCATCCGGTTAGCGGCGCACTGATGCTGCCACGCGCGTCACGCACCCTGCCCGCGTGACGCCACCTCAGAGCGTTGTCTTCTGAGCTAATGAACAATTGAACAAGCGCAATGGAGCCTGCGTACTGCACTTCATTGCATGCTGCACGGCATAAAGGAGCAGCACGATGCGTGAGCGCTTGATGGTGGGTGTCGCCTGCGGGATCGGTGCAGGCGCGTTGTGGGGATTGGTATTCCTGGCGCCGCAATTGCTGGCGGCGTTTACGCCGTTGCAACTGGCCGTGGCACGCTATCTGTCGTACGGAGCGGTGGCGGCCTTGGTGCTGGCGCCGCGCGCGCGCCAGACCGCTGCGCGGATGGGGCGTGCCGAATGGTGGGCGCTGGTGCGTCTGAGCTTGTTGGGCAATCTGATTTATTACGTGCTGCTCGGCAGCGCAGTGCAATGGGCCGGCAGTGCGGCCACCGCGCTGATCATCGGCCTGTTGCCGGTGGTGGTCACCGTGATCGGCACGCGGGCCGCCGGCGCAGTGCAATTGCGGCGCCTGGCTGCGCCGTGCCTGTTGTGCGTCATTGGCGTGGCGCTGGTAGCACTGGACACCTTGCAACACGATTCCGGCCAGCAGGCCAGCGATCGCGCCACGCGCATCGCCGGCCTGCTGTGCGCATTCGGTGCGTTGGCATCGTGGTCGGCCTATTCGATCGTCAATGCGCGCTGGCTGCGGCGACGCCCGGACCTGTCCGGCGGCGACTGGTCGCTGCTGACGGGCGTGGTCACCGGTGCACTGGCGCTGGTGCTGGCACCGGCCACGCTGATCGGCAGCGCGACGCACGCGCCGATCGAATGGGCGAGTTTTTGGGGCATTTCGCTATTGCTGGGCATCCTGGCCTCGGTGATCGGCAACGCATTGTGGAACCGGGCCAGCCGCGTGTTGCCACTGACCCTGGTCGGCCAGATGATCGTGTTCGAAACGATCTTTGCGCTGCTGTACGGCTTTGCCTGGGAAATGCGCCTGCCCACGCTACTGGAGCTGGCTGCTATTGCCTGTTTATTGGTCGGCGTGTTGTGGTGCGCAGCGCTGCATGCGGAAGCGAAATGACGGCGACGCCTGACCCGCGCATCCGCCTAGATTGCGGGCAGTGTCGTTTAGGAAAGCCGCCATGTGCCTGCCACAACCACGTTCACACCCTCCTGCACACACGCTGCGCAGCGCGGTGGTTTCGCTGTCGATCGGTCTGGCGGCCTGCTCGCCGCAGCCACCGAGCTCAAACGCGGTGACCCCGGCCGAAGCGTTCTGCACGCTGCTTCCGGGTCCGCACGTTGACGACTTGCCCACCGATCGCCGCGATGAAAGCCTGCAGCAGCTGGACCTTGCCACGCGCTGCAACGTGGCGCTACGCAGACACCGCTGACTGCAACGCAGTGACAGCGGGGATCGGCACACCCGGGCCCTGCCCAGCGCCATCAGCCGCAACGCGTGCAGGACCTGAATCCCCCGGATTTTCCGCAGGTGATCCAGCGCTCGCCACATTCCACACATCCGGGGCTTACCATGGCCGCACCTGTCCTGATCGGAGCGGCCGCATGTCCCGTCTTTTGTCCCGGTGTCTGAGCTCGATGTTGTTGCTGGCCTGTCTGGTGTCGGTCGGCTGCGTGGCCGCACCGCCGGCCGATACGGCCACGCCGCCTCCAGCGACCGGCTCGGCAACCAGTCCGGCAAGCGGCAAGCCGATCACCGTGACGACCACCTGCCGCAGCGATGCCGATTGCACGGTGAAGAATGTCGGCAACTGCTGCGGCGCGTTTCCGGCCTGCGTCAACGTCAACAGTGCCACCGACCCCAAGGGCGTGCAGGCACAGTGCCAGGCCAGCGGCATGATGAGCGTGTGCGGCTTCCGCGAGATCAGCGCCTGCCAGTGCGTAGCCGGGCAATGTGCCGCAAAAGAGGCCCAGGCCGATACACTGCGCCCCGCTCCCCCCTCTACAGAAATGGTCCACTGATGCTTTACGCGCAAGTCCACCTCACGCTGCCCGACTGGATCCACGCGCATGTCGACGACAGCCGTGCCTATCCCAGCGACGAGGACAAGGTGGCGCTGGCAATCGACCTGTCGCGGATGAATGTGCAAGAGCGCAGCGGCGGCCCGTTCGGTGCGGTCGTGTTCGGCCCGGATCACCACATCATCGCCGCGGCAGTGAACCGCGTGGTGCCGCAGACCACTTCGCTGGCGCATGCCGAAAACATGGCCTACATGCTCGCCCAGCAGCGCCTGCGGACGCCGCGCCTGAACGATGCGCTCTCGCCGGTGACGCTGGCCACCTCCGCGCAGCCGTGCTGCCAGTGCTACGGCGCCACCGTGTGGGCCGGTATCGACCGGCTGCTGATCGGCGCACGCGCCGAAGACGTGATGGCACTGACCGAATTCGACGAAGGCCCGCTGCCTGCCGATTGGGTGGGCGAGCTCACCCGCCGCGGCATCGAGGTGATGCGCGACGTGCATCGCGAGCAGGCCTGCGCCGTGCTACGCAACTATGGCGAGGGCGGCGGTGACCATTATTGATCTGCCACGCAGCGATCGCGCACGCCAGGCACTGCGATGAGCGGACTGCTGTGTTATTGCCGCCAGGGCTTCGAGCCGGAGCTGGCTGCCGAGTTGAGCGCACGCGCCGCCTTCGTCGGCATCGCCGGCTATGCGCGTACCCAGCGCAACGATGGCTATGTGCTGTTTGTCTGCGACGAAGCCGCACAACTGGCCACTAAGTTGCACTGGCGCGAGCTGATCTTCGCGCGCCAGAAGCTGATAGTCATTGCCGAGCTGAAAGGCATCGACCCCAAGGACCGCATCACGCCGATTCTTGCCGCTCTGGAAGGGCAACAACGGTTCGGTGATCTGTGGGTGGAGCATCCGGATTCGGACGCGGGCAAGCCGCTGGCAGGACTGGCACGCAGCTTCGGCAATGCGCTGCGTCCGGCCTTGCGCAAGGCCGGCCTGCTCACCGACAAACCGCAGCCGCGCCAGGCACGCCTGCACATCTGCTTTCTCGATGGCGACCACGCCTTGCTGGCAGTGGCCGACAGCGCCGACAGCGCGCCGTGGCTTCTGGGCATTCCACGCTTGAAGCTGTTGCCGGAGGCGCCATCGCGCTCGGCGCTCAAACTCGACGAAGCACTGCTCACCCTGCTCACGCCCGAAGAACGCGAAGCGCTGGTCAAGCCAGGCATGCGCGCGGCCGATCTGGGCGCGGCGCCGGGCGGCTGGACCTGGGTGCTCACCCGCCAGCACGTGCATGTCACCAGCGTCGACAACGGCCCGTTACGCGAGCATGTCCTTGAAACGGGTCTGGTCGAGCATCTGCGCGCCGACGGGTTTCATTGGAAGCCTGCGCAGCCGCTGGACTGGATGGTCTGCGACATGGTCGAGCAACCGCGTCACGTCGCAGAACGCATGGCCACCTGGATCCGCGAAGGCTGGTGCCGCAACACCATCTTCAACCTCAAGCTGCCGATGAAAAAGCGCTGGGACGAAACCCGCCTGTGCCTGGACCTGTTCGAGCAGCAATCCGAGAAATCGCTGATCGTGCGCGCCAAGCAGCTGTATCACGATCGCGAAGAGATCACGGTGTTGGCGATGCGGGACTGAGGGTCGGGAATCAGGATTGGGTAATCGTAAGAGCCGGGATTCGGGATTCGTAAAAGCGGGTGATTGGCGGCAGAATTGCTGTGGGTGCTGGCCAGTGGCAGCGTGCTGATGTGCATGACACCACTCCAGGGCGGCCATGCAGAGCACCTGAGTCGGCGCGTGGTTCGCAGCAGCGGCCGGTCCCGCGCGGTGGCACGGCATGTGCTCTACGGTCGGATTGAAAGGCCTCCTCGTACGCGAAGGCCTTTTTAGCTCTTGATGGCGGCAAGCTGGCTTGAGCCAGCCTGCTCTCTCAGATCAGGCCCTGCCCGCCGCATCGATCGACGCAGCCAGGCAAGCTCACAACACGATCCGCTTGCTGCCCTCGCGGGCCGAGCGGTAGATCGCATCGACGATGCGGATGTCGCGCAGGCCTTCTTCACCGGGCGCACGCAGCGGGGTGCCGTTGATGATCGCCAACGCGTCCTCGTCCATCTGCAGTGCCTGCTGATGCGGCACCTTGGCGTCGAACACGCGTCCGTCGCTGGCCTTGCCGGTCACGCCCTGGTAGCTCTGGAACGGCGACAGCTCGTACCAGCCGCGCTCGCACTCGGCACGCAGCACATTCATGTTTTTGCCGAAACTGGTCTTGCACTCGGCACGTACCGCGTTGGGGAATTCCAGGGTGAAGTCCATATGCTCGTCGACCTCATCGAACAGGTCGGGACGATCGGTCCAGCGCTTGGCCGTCACCGCCAGTGGCTCGGTGCCCACCGTGTAGCGCGCGGCATTGAGCGGATACACGCCCATGTCGTACATCGCACCGCCACCGAATTGCGAACGCAACCGCCATGGACGATCGGCCTTGGTCGCATCGTGATAACCGTTGTAACCGGCCTCGGCACGCAAACGCTGCATCGCGCCGAACGGCTTTTCGCCAGCCATCGCAATCAAACGACGCGTATTGGGCTCGTGCTGCATGCGGTAGCCGATCGTCAGCGCCACCTTGTTGCGCTTGCAGGCCTTGATCATCGCCTCGCATTCGCCGGCATGCATCGCCATCGGCTTTTCGCACCACACATGCTTGCCGGCCGCCGCGGCGCGCAAGGTCAGCGGCGCATGCAGATGGGTTGGCGTGACGATGTACACCACGTCGATGTCGTCGTTGTCGGCGATGCGATCGAAGTTCTCGTAGTTGTAGACGTTGCGATCGGCGATGCCGTACTTGGCCTGCCACTGAGGAATCTTCGCGGGTGTGCCGGTGACGATGCCCACCAGCTTGCAATGTTTGGTCAGGGCCAGGCCCGGCGCGAGTTGTTCGCTGGCATAACTGCCCAGGCCGGCCAACGCCACATTCAGCGGCTTGCCAGGCTTTTTCTTCGGCAGTGCCCAGCCGGGCGCGGCGAGTAGAATGCCTGCACCGCCGAAGGCAGCGAGCAAGCGGCGACGTGTGATCGATTCCACGGACATGCAAACCTCCTTCGCAAGATGAGAGCGGCTGACATACCATCGCGCGGTCGTCTGGTGCTTGCAACGACGCACTCAAACCGGAGTGTCAGTGGACATGCCGCGTCGAGTCCCAATCGCGCCCGTGTGTTGGGTCAGCGCAGGTGTTCTGGTCGCTCTTCGGCCAATGCTGCCCGGGCACCTTACTTGATCGTGCGTGATCACCGCCATGGTCGCGGCGCACGTTCTGGCACACTGCCAGTGATCCCATCCGGAGCATGCCGCATGATCGCTGTCGCACGCCGTCGTTTCCTTCCCTTGGTATTGCTGTTGTCCAGCTCGCTGGCGGTTGCTGCCGATGCGCCCTTCGTTGCACGCGACCTGATCGGCGATGGCGCCTTTACGCATAACGCCGAGGGCCCAGCAGCCGGGCCAGATGGCACGCTCTATGCGGTGAATCTGGGCAAGGACGGCACCATCGCACGCATCGTCTTGCACGCCGATGGCAGCGCAAAAGCCGAGGTCTTTGTGACCTTGCCCGAAGGCAGCACCGGCAACGGCATCCGCTTCCGCGACGGCGTGATGTATGTGGCCGATTACACCGGCCATAAGATTCTGCGCGTGAACATGCATACGCGCGCAGTGAGCACCTTCGCCGCGCTGCCCGATGCCGATGGCCCCAATGATCTGGCACTCGCACCCGACGGCAGCTTCTATGCAAGCGACCCGAACTGGAAGGACAACAGCGGGCGCCTGTGGCAGATCAGTCGCGAGGGCGTCGTGCAATTGCTGGAAGCCGGCATGACCACGCCCAACGGGCTGGACGTCAGCCCCGACGGCAAGCATCTCTACGTCAACGAAAGCATGTCGCGCAAGGTGTGGGTGTACGACCGCGTCGACGGCGCATTGCGCAACAAACGCCTGCTGATCCAATTCCCCGACTTCGGCATGGACGGCATGCGCTGCGATGCCGACGGCAATCTCTACATCGGCCGCTACGACGCCGGGCAGATTGCAGTGGTCTCGCCACAGGGCAAGTTGCTGCGTACGGTCGCACTGAAAGGCCGCAAGGCCAGCAATGTCGCGTTCGGCGGCAAGGACGGCAAACAGGTGTTCGTCACCTTGCAGGATCGCGGCGCAATTGAAACGTTCAGATCCGATCGCCCTGGGCGCGAAACCGGACGCTGAAACTGCTGCCCGCGTCGCATTGGTTCTCAGGTCGCGCAACAGCGTCCTGGCATCCTGCAGATCACCTGTAGAGGACTCCCCCATGCAACCGATCGAACTCAAGGACGCAGCCGCCTTCGGCAACGAATTCCTGCGCCTGACCCTGCTGCAGGGATTCCAGTCGCTGACCAAGCGCGATCTGGAATTGCTAATCTTCGTGCTGCTCGAACGCGACGGCGCCATCTCGCGCAACAGCTCCAACGCGATGGTCGCGCTGCAGCTGCGGGTGACCTCGGCCAAGGTCAAGGCCTTGCGTCGCGACGGCTATGCACGTTGGCGCTCGCTGGTGCCCGAAGAGGGCGACGCGGCGATGCAGCGCATCGTCGCCAATGTGCTCACCGAAGACAATCTGCGCTCCGGTGCCAAGCACGTCAGCGAACGCAGCCGCAAGGAAGGATTTCTGGCCGTGCGCATCGAACACCCGGATGATGCGCAGCAATTCGAGCAGGCCATTCTCGATGTCGGCGCCCTGCCGGTGTACGAGCGCAATCGCGAAGTGGTGGCGGTGCGCTTCGACACGCTGCTGAAGATCGCCGAACGCTGGGGCTATCTGCAGCCGGATCCGCAGGCCACCGTGCGTGAACTGCAAAAGCTCACGCCCACCGCTGAAGAAGTGGGAGATCTGTTGAAGAAGGACATCGCGCAACTGCGGTGGGAGGACGTGCGGCGCGCACTCAACAGTCTCGGTGCCAAGGCCGTGGCCAGCACCGCCGAGGGCGGCTTGAAGGGATTGTTGAAGATCGTGTTTCCGTTCATTCCCGGTTGAGTAGGACGCACAGTGGCGTGTCACCCGGTGGCGTGCGATCACCGTGGCGACGCGCCATGCATCATGGCTCATCACCAACGCAGATCCTCGCAAGGGGCGCCACACGTTCTAGACTTGCGGGCTGTTCCACATCAGGGGGATCTGATGACCATCACCACCCGCATCGCCGTAACGACCATCTTGCTGCTTTTAGGCAGCAACGCTTTCGCGCAACAGACGCCCACACCCGCCAGCAGCATGCCGCTGGTCGACGTTCCCAACGTCATTCGCACCCAGCCGCTGTCCAGCGGCGACGTGACCCACCAGACTCAGTTGGAGCGCCCGCGCGGCGAATCCAGCGTGATCGTGCGTTCGATTCAACCCAGCAGCGTGGTCGGCAGCTACCGCATCGACTTTCAGGCGATGGATGCCGATGGCGACGGCAGCATCAGCCGCGCCGAAGCGCAGGCCAACCCCGCGCTGGCCGACGAATTCGATGCGCTAGACACGCGCCATAGCGGCCACCTGACCCGCGAACAGCTTGCCGGCTGGTTGATCCAGTAACCAAGAGCGACCAACAAAACCTGCCAAAGGCCGTAGCGATAGCTGCAAATGTTTGGCCACACGCGCCTTCGTTGACGCCTGGCCCGTTGTCGGACACGGAAGTGACATTCTTCGGATCGAAAGGAGCCGATCGACCGTACCTCATCGAACGGAAGCACAGCGCACACTGCTCGCAACCACGCCCACCGACCATCTCCACTGGTCCTTGCCCGCCCACCATCGCTGGACCTTACGCGGCATGGATGCCGCGTAAGAGCCTACAAGGACGTACTTGCGGCGTGTCCCGCGATGGTGGGCGGGCAAGGCTCCTGCAGCCAGGCCGCAGATCGACTGCTCTACACGTGTCAACGCACCCGGGGGCTACGCGAGCGCGCACCACGCTTCGTTTGTCATCGCATTTGCCTAGATGGACGTACCTGCAGCATGTCCCGCGATGGTGGGCGGGCAAGGGCCCGCAGCTGCAGATCAGTTTCTCTACACGTGTCAACACACCGGCGCTACGCCATCGCGCACCGCGCTTCAGTTTGTCGTCGCATTTGGCTCTTGCGGCGCCCGCTTCAGTCGGCTAGATTGTATTTAACGGATACAATCTGGATGGATCGATGACCGCTCGCCTGGCACTTGCCGCTGACCTTGGCTACCAACTGCAACTGGCCGCATTGGCATCCAGCCATGCCGCGCGCCAGGAGCTGGCCGAGCTGCAGCTCACCCCGGCGCGCGTCACCGCGTTGATCCATATCCGCGACCAGCCCGGCTGCGACCAGACCGAACTCGGTAACCGCCTGCTGGTCAATCGCGCCGCCGGTATGAAGATCGCCAACCTCCTGGCCGAGCAAGGCCTGATCGAACGTCTGGCCGGTCGCGATCGGCGCAGCAAGGGCCTGTACCTCACGCCATCGGGCGAACGCACGCTTGCCATGGCGCAGGCATGCCTGGCCCGCGCGGTCGAGCGCACCTGCAGCGATCTGCAGGCCTCCGAGCGACAAACACTGCTGCGCCTGCTGTGCAAATTGAACGCCAGCGCCGCACTGGAACGGGCCGGCGTGGCAGACACCGCGCTGACCGAAGAACTCTGATCCCCGCACCATTACGACTCCAAGGAGACGCCGCTTGAACGAGCATGACGTGGTATCGGTCCGCATCGAAAACCGCATTGCCTGGGTGAAGTTTGCACGCCCCGACAAGCGCAATGCGATGAGCCCGGCGCTCAATCGCCGCATGATGGATGTGCTGGACGAGCTGGAATTCGACTACAACATCGGCGTACTGGTGCTCGGTGGCGAAGGCACCGCCTGGTCGGCCGGCATGGATCTGAAGGAATACTTCCGCGAAACCGAAGCCCAGGGCCTGCGTGGCGTACGCCGCTCGCAGCGCGAATCCTACGGCTGGTTCCGCCGCCTACGCTGGTACCAGAAGCCGACCATCGCCATGGTCAACGGCTGGTGCTTCGGTGGCGGTTTCGGCCCGCTGTTCGCCTGCGATCTGGCGATTGCCGCCGACGAGGCGCAGTTCGGCCTGTCGGAAATCAACTGGGGCATCCTGCCCGGCGGTGGCGTCACCAAGGTCGCGGTGGAATTGCTGTCCATGCGCGATGCGATGTGGATGACGCTGACCGGCGAAATGGTGGACGGCAAGAAAGCTGCCGAATGGCGCCTGGTCAACGAAAGCGTGCCACTGGAACGGTTGGAAACGCGTACGCGCGAAGTGGCCGAGCTGCTGCTCAAGAAAAACCCGGTCGCACTGAAATACGCAAAAGATGCGGTCCGTCGCGTCGGCACCATGACCTACGACGAAGCCGAAGATTATCTGGTGCGCATGCAGGAAGCAGCCAATTCGTTCGACAACAACGCCCGCAAGGAAGGCATCCGTCAGTTCATCGACGAGAAGAGCTACAAGCCCGGCCTGGGCGAATACGACCTCACTAAAAACAGCGCCTGAGTAACGCCTACGGCGTCTGACGCGATGCGTGCAGCACCGCATCGCTGGCGCTGCCAGTGGTTTTTCGCACCGAGGAGGCAGTATGGAAGCCTTGTCCGCAACCCTGCGCGGGATCGCCGCGCGTGGGCCGTTGGGTCTGTTCATCGATGGTCAGTGGCGCGCCAGCACCGGCGATCGCCATGTCGATGTGATCGCGCCGCACACCGAAGAGCGCCTGCTGCGTTACACCGAACCCTCCTCTGCCGATACCGATGCGGCAGTCGCTGCTGCGCGGGCCGCGTTCGACACCGGCCCCTGGCCGCAACTGTCGCCGCCCGAACGTGGCATGGTGCTCAAGCGCGTTGCCGAACACCTGCGTGCACGCATGCCGGAACTGGCTGAGGCCTGGACCGGCCAGGTCGGCGCCACCATCGGCTTCAGCCGCCGCGCCTCGCAGCAAGCGCCCGGCCTGTTCGATTACTACGGCGACCTGATCGCCACCCATCCGTTCGTGGAGCCGCGTACACGCGCCAACGGTGGCCGCGTGCACGTCGTGCAGGAACCGGTCGGCGTGGTCGCAGCGATCACGCCATGGAACGCCCCATTGGTGCTGCTCTGCTACAAGGTCGCCGCCGCATTGGCCGCCGGTTGCACGGTGGTGGCCAAGCCCTCCCCGGAAACACCGATCGATGCCTACATCCTGGCCGAATGCATCAGCGCCGCCGGTGTCCCCGATGGCGTGTTCAATCTGTTGCCGGCCGGTCGCGAGGTCGGCGAACAACTGATCGGTCATCCGCAGGTGGACAAGGTGAGCTTTACCGGTTCCACCCAGGCCGGCCGAGCGATCGGCGTTGCCTGTGCGCAGCGGTTAGCGCGGGTCGGGCTGGAACTGGGCGGCAAATCCGCAGCGATCGTGCTCGACGATGCCAATCTGGCCAAGGTGCTGCCCAGCCTGGTGCCCTACTCCATGCCGATCACCGGCCAGGTGTGCTTCGCGCTCACTCGCGTGCTGGTGCCGGCGCAGCGGCGCGAAGAGATCCTGCAGGCCTATTGCGCGGCATTGAGTGCGCTCAAGCTCGGCGACCCGTTCGCCGCCGATACCGGCATGGGCCCGTTGGCGCTTGGCCGCCAGCTCGAGCGCGTGCAGTCCTACATCGCGCAAGGCAGCGCCGAGGGTGCGCGCCTGGTCATGGGTGGCGGTCGTCCGGCGCACTTGCCGCGCGGCTTCTTTATCGAGCCAACGGTATTTGCCGAGGTGACACCGGACATGACCATCGCTCGCGAAGAGATCTTCGGCCCGGTGGTCAGCTTTATCGATTATCACGACGACGCCGACCTGATCGCCAAGGTCAATGCCAGCGACTTCGGTCTGCACGGCACGGTCTACAGCGAAGATCCCGAGCGCGCGTATCGCATCGCACGCCGTGTGCGCAGCGGCAGCCATTGCATCAATGGCATGTGGGTGGATATCGAGATGCCATTCGGTGGGTTCAAAAATTCCGGTATCGGCCGCGAAGGCGGTATCGAAGGCCTGCACGCATTTCTTGAAACCAGGACCATTTATCTCAGTTAGAGCGTCCATCGACACAACGACGCGTCCGCTACATAAACGCTCGTTACGTTCTGTTGGCCACCTCTGTCAGCCACGTTCAACCTTCAGCTCTCAGCAGTCGCACTCACGCCAGTCACTCCCCAACTCCGCACTCCGGAAGACCGCGCCATGACCATGCCGACCGACTCGATCGCTTTTCACGCCCGTCTTGCGCCACACACGCTCGCCGCACGCGACCTGTTGCTCGGCGCGCAATGGACCTACGCCGAGCTCGATGCGTTGATCGGCCGCTTCGCCGCGTTGCTGCAAGCGCGCGGCTGTGTGGATGGCGAACGCGTGGCGGTGCTGGCACGCAATTCGGTCTGGCAGGTGGCGCTGCATTTTGCCTGCGGACGGGTCGGCGCGATCTATGTGCCGCTCAACTGGCGATTGAGTGCGGGCGAGTTGGATGCCTTGTTACAACGTGCGGAGCCGCGTCTGTTTTTAGGCGATGACGTCGCCGCCGGGCGCGCCGGTGTCGTGCCGCTGACCGACTTCATCGAAGAGGCCAACGCACGCGAACCCGCCGATACAGCGCCGATTCCGCCCGATCGCGTCAGCCTGATCTTGTTCACCTCCGGCACCTCGGGCCAGCCCAAGGGCGTGATGCTGAGCGAGCAGAATCTGCAGCAGGTGGCGCACAACTTCGGCGTCACCACCCGCGTGGATGCGACCAGCAGCTTTCTGTGCGAGGCGCCGATGTTCCATATCATCGGTCTGGTCACCAATGTGCGCCCGGTATTGGCCGTCGGCGGCTCGATCCAGGTGTCCAGCGGCTTCGAACCAAAACGTACCCTGGGCTGGCTGAGCGATCAATCGCTGGGAATCACGCATTACGTCGGCGTGCCGCAGATGATGCAGGCCTTCCGCAGCCAGCCCGGTTTCGATGCGGCCTCGCTGCGTCACCTGACCGCGCTGGTCAGCGGCGGCGCGCCACATGCCAGCGAGGATCTGCTCGGCTGGTTGGACGACGGCATCCCGATGGTGTGCGGTTTCGGCATGAGCGAGGCCGGCACGGTATTCGGTATGTCGGTGGACTGCGCAGTGATCCGCAACAAGCTCGGCGCGGTCGGCATTTCGACACCGGCGGTGCAAACGCGCGTGGTCGATGGCGATGGCAACGACTGCCCGGCCGGTGTCCCCGGCGAGCTGTTGCTGCGCGGGCCCAATCTCAGCCCCGGCTATTGGCGCGACCCGCAGGCAAGCGCCGAAGCGCTCGATGAGCAGGGTTGGTTCCGCAGCGGCGACATCGTGCAACGCGATGCGGATGGTTTTTTCTGGGTCGTCGACCGCAAGAAAGACATGTTCATTTCCGGCGGCGAGAACGTCTATCCGGCAGAAATCGAAGCCGTGCTCGCCGAGCATCCGCAAGTGCGCGAATGCGCGGTGGTGGGCATCGCCGACCAGCAGTGGGGCGAAGTCGGTTATCTGGCAATCGTGCCCACCGATGAGGCACCGGATCTGGAACAGATCCGCGCCTATCTGGTCGAACGCCTGGCCAAGTACAAGGTGCCCAAGCACCTGCGCGTGGTCGAGACGCTGCCACGCACCGCCACCGGCAAATTGCAGAAGGCGCGTTTGAAAGAGGCATTGGCGAATGAGGCGTGACATGCCTTGGGTGCGTGCTGCGCCCAGCCATCTTCAAGCCATCAATTCAGCGGCCGGACGCGGACGACTTGGCCGCACACAACAAAACGGGCAGCCTGGGCTACCCGTTGTTCGCTTGCATCAGGCACACACGGCAGTGATCGACAGCAGGCATCAAGCCCTTATCGTGACACCACCAGTCGATTACGCAGACGCGTCCAGCAGCATGTCGTCTTCGTCGATCTGCTCATCCACCCACACCGCACCCTGCTCGGCCATCACCCCCAACTGGTGCTCCAGCTCGCGCATCAGCAAGCGCACGCCGGGTTTATGGATCGCGGCGCCATCGCGATAGATCACCCCGCCGGCCCGCGCCTGCGAGGGCTGCTGCAGCTGGAACGCGCGCAGCTCGCCACGTGCGATATCGCCGGCCACCATCATGCTCGGCATCACCGCAATGCTGTCGGTGCCGAGCAAGATCTCGCGGGTGAAACTGGCCGAGCTGGAACGCAACTGATCGCGCGTGGCCAGGCCGTGTTCGCGCATCACCTGGGCCACGTCGCGCTCCACATGCTGGCTCAACGTCGGCAACACCTGCCGGTAGGCCGCGGCTTCGGCAATGCGCACCGGGCCGTTGGCAAACAAGGGATGATCGCTGCGTGCGACCAAGGCGATCGGATCCTGGTACAGCACCTTGCGGATCAGCGCATCGTAACGGGCCAGCGGATACAGCCGACCCACGACCAGGTCGATCTCGTTGCCGGCCAGCTTGGGCAGCAACTCATCGGTACGGCCGTGCAGCAGGCGCACCCGCAACGTTGGCTCGGCGCGGTACAACGCGGCCAGCACGGCCGGCAACAATCCGCTTGCCGCCACCGGCAACGCGCCCACCGTGATGGTGAGCGCATCGTCCTGCAACAGACCCTCGAAGGTATCTTGCGCACGCCGTAGCTGGCCAAGAACGACATGTGCGGTCTGTACCAGCACCTCGCCCATCGGATTGGGGCGCACACCGCGCGAATGGCGCTCGAACAACGGCGCGCCGACGATCTCTTCGATCTCCTGCAGGGCGCGCGTCAATGCGGGCTGGGTGACGTTCAATACGCGTGAGGCGCGCAACAGGCTTTTTTGCCGGTCCAGCGCCTCGATGACACGTAGATGCCGGACCTTGATGCGGTGTTCGAAGAACACAGAGGACATGGTCATGGGGAGGACCTTACGTTTGGGAAGTCGGGTGAAGCCGCGCTGCGGCACAGGGCCGACGCGTGCAGATCAGCGTGCATCGGGCACACGCCGCGTCTGCATGAAGTCTTCGAAAGATTCGCCGCGCATGATGGCGTAAACCTGCAGATTGGTCATGCGCACCACGCGTGCAAATTTCTCGATCACAAAAAAATTGGCACCATACTGCACCAGGCCTAGCCAGTCGCGCGCACGGATCAGCGCTTTTTCCTGTTCGGTGAGCTCGGCTTCCTGCATCAGCGTTTCGGCATCCTGCAAAAAACGATCGCGCCAAGGGGCGCGGATCATGTGCCAGAAAAAACGATTGATGCGTAGCGCGCGGTTGCTGGTGCGCAGATCGAACACGTAGGTGCCGCCGATCTGCTCCATGCCCTGTACTTGCGGATTCATCGTCAGGTCCTCATGCCGCGTTCGCGGTGCGCGCGAGCAACTCTGCCGAGCGCAGCGCGCCGGCGGCTTCTTCGCCAGGCTCGTACAGCACCACGGTCATCGCGGTGGTGGTCATCAGGTAGTAGTTCTGATGCAGCTTGCGGATCGGCCCGTCCAGAGCACCGCGCATCGCCAGCCACATGATCTGCTCCACGCTCTCGGCACCGCCCAGGCGCACGTAATCGGTGTGGGTCAACTCGGTCAGCGTTTCCGGCGCATGCTGGAAGCAATCCAGAAATTCCATGTCCCACTCGGTGTTGTTGAAGCCGGTGCGTTCGCCATGGATCTGGTGCGAGAGCCCGCCGGTGCCCACCACCACCACCTTGAGATCTTGCGGATAGGATTCGATCGCGCGACGCACGGCCTGACCCAGGCGGTAGCAGCGGCGCGCGGTCGGCAGCGGGTACTGCAGCACGTTGATGGCGATCGGCACCACCGTGCCCGGCCAGTCCGGCACGTGCGGCCACAGCAGCGGCAATGGCGCCGCGCAGCCGTGGTCGATCGGCTTGTCCTGGAACACGGCCAGGTCGAATTCGTCGTTGACCAGGCATTCGGCGATATGCGCCTGCAGCTGCACATCGCCGCGGATCGGCGGCAGATTGCGCAGCCCCGCACCTTCGTCGGCGACCGGAAAGCGCTCGCCGATGCCCAGTGCGAAGGTCGGGTACAGATCGAAGAAGAAGGTCGTGCAATGGTCGTTGTAGAAGAACACCAGCACGTCGGCCTGTTGTTCGGCCAACCAGGCGGCCACCGGTGTGTAACCGTCGAACAGCGGCTTCCAGAGCGGATCCTGCTGCTTGCCCTTGTCGTAGGCCACCCCGATGGTGGGAACGTGCGAGGTCCCGATGCCGCCGATGATGCTTGCCATGTTGCACTCCTGCGACGCGGGCCGGCCGCTTTTGGGGCCAAACGCGCGTCATTGGTTGAGTCGGGATCAGCGACGCAATGGATCCCAAAGAAGGAAGGCCAACGACTCCGGACCGCCAAAACGGTATCCTTGGGATCCAAATTGCCATCAAGCGTTCTCATCCGCAAGGTTTTTATACAAGTAATTGCAAGTTTCCCCGCTCGAAGGAACGTGCGCTGCGGTACGGCGCGAGAGAATGGAGCCAATGGCGAACAACCACCGATTGCAAGCGGTCCAGCAACTACGCGAATTGATCCTGTGCGGCACCTTCGCCCCGGGCGAACGCATCACCGAAGCGGCCCTGGCCGAGCGTCTGGCCATTTCCCGCACCCCCATCCGGCAGGCATTGCCGGCGCTGTGCCAGGAAGGCCTGTTGGTACAGACGGGCAACCGCGGTTATGCGGTGCGGCGTTTCAGCCAGCAGGAGAGCCTGGACGCGCTGGCGGTGCGTGCCTTGATGGAGGGCATGGCCGCACGCGCCGTGGCCGAACAAGGCGCCTCTGCCGCCTTGCTCGCCGCCTTGCACGCCTGCCTGGACGAGGGTGACCGCATCCTGGCCAAGCGCACCCTGGATGCCAGCGACGAGCTGGCCTACGGCGACATGAACGCGCGGTTCCACCGCATGATCGTGATGGCGGCCAACAAGCCGATCCTCACCGAAACCGTGGACCGCTGCACCGTGGTGCCGTTTGTCAGTCCAGTCAACGTGGTGTTCGGCCAACGCTCGGCCACGCTGGCCTACGACGATCTGTATTACGGGCATCGGCAACATGGGGCGATCGTGTCGGCCATCGAGCAACGCGACGGCGCGCGCGCCGAACTGTTGTTCCGCGAGCATGCCAACACGCAGCGGCACAGCATGGGGATGTAACTCTGCGGCTCGGTTGCGTTTTCAGCGCGGCCAAACCGCCAAGGCAGCCGAGGTCAGCACTCACGCGCATCTGCTCCCTTTCGTTGCGCAAGCTTGCAGTGCGAGTCACGTCACCCCCGCGCTCCACGTCACGTGCATGCCGGCTTTGCGCCCGCATGCACGTCGTTGGACGGCACTACAACGAATGCACGTACATCAGGTTCACGCTGTTGCCGGCGACCGAATTCTCCACGTCCAGCGGGATGTAAAGATTGAGGTTGAACAGGTTCTTTGCATACACGCGCCATGACAGCCCGGGCCCCAGATACAGCTGCATGCGCTTGCTGTCCGCCACGCGCGCGCCATTGGTCCGGTTGTCTTTGAGCTGCTGCAGGAAATAGCCGTTCACACCCACGCGCAGTTGCTCGCTCACTTTCACCGAGCTGGCAAAGTTGACCCAGACCGCGTCGCCGGCCTGGCCATTGCGAAACCGAAAGCCCGGGATCGGCGGCACGCCACCGGCACGGTCGGTACGGAAATTGTAGAGATAGTTGATGCGCGCACTGATTTCCCAGTTGTCGGTGGGCTGCACCGTGAATGCCCAGTGCGGTGCGATCGACCAAAAGCCGGTGCCCTGGTTGATGGCAATGTCGCGATCGAACTTGCCGACCGGTGCGAACAGATCCAGCGCAAAGCGCTGAAAGAAGAACACACGCCCATCCCGCATGACCGGCGGCATCTGCAGCGCCGGACCGAACGAGATATCGCCCATGCCAAACCCATTGCTGCTCAATCGCACCGGGCTGTCGGCTGCGAACGAGGTGTCGTAGTTCACCAGCGGGATGATGGTGTTGAAACTCAGCGAACCGCGTCCCAGCGAATACGGCGTCACGTAGATCAACTGGGTCAGTAAGGCGCTGACCCCGACCTGCGGGTCGCGAAACGCAGGCGAGTTATCCCCGCGCGCATTCTTGATCGTGTTCAAGTCGTAGTAACGCAGGTATTCCAGCACCGTCCAGCCAGGCGTGGTGGAGCCGAAGCCATCCATGAAACTGGTGCCACCCAGGTTGATGCCCTGCGGCATGGCCACTGTGTCGGGCGCTGCCTGCGCGAGGACGACCGCCGGTGCCAGCGTGCCAAGCAAGAGGGCCAGCCTGCCCGCATGCTGGCGGCGTGACCGGGACGATGAAGGACGACGACCAACAGACAAGCGTGCGCGTTCCACTAGGCGATTCTCCGATAAGGATGGGCGATTGAGGCAACGCGACAGGGGGGAGGAGCAGTGGTGCAAGGCCACCCGGGTTCGCCGGGGGCACCGTTGAACAGCGGTGGTGGGTGTCTAGTGCGCTTCCACGCGCACCAGCAATGCGCCGAGGCGTTGTTTGAACAGCCAGTGGTCGTCCTGGCGCACCAGCACATCGTCGAACGTGCCAATCAATGCCGGCGCCTGTGCGGTCCACGGCGGCGGCGCGGTGGCCTGTGGTGCGCTGTACAGCACCACGTAGCTGTGTGCATGGGCCAATGCGTCTGAGTGCACGCTGATCAGGGTATTGAGCATGAGATGGCAGGTACTGCGCGGCGCCCGTACACGGAATGCCTCGCGGATCGCCTCGCGCCCATGCACGGGCGCATCTGGTGCGCTAGGCCTTGCAAAGACGCCATCTGCGGTGAACAACGCAGCCAGTGCGTCATGTTCATGGCGATCGTTGTGCAGGGCGAACCGGCGGATCAGCTGTTCGCAAGCAACGATGATCGAAGCGTCTGGGGACACGCGGTGGCCTCACTGGCAATGGGTGATACGAGAAAAAAAGTGGCGGGCGACGCTGACGTCAGCCAACGTGCATTCGCGAGCCGATGGGTGTGACGCCGCACGGGGAGACCGTGGTCATGCAGCCAGCCAATCGCGCAGCGCGGCACTGACCGCAGCAGGCGCTTCCACCGGCGTCATATGCCCGCTGTGCTCGAACACCACCAACTGCGCGTGCGGGATCTGCCGCGCCATGTCCTGATGACGTTCCAGCGGACTCCAGCTGTCTTGCCGCCCAACGCCAAGCAGCGTCGGGCAATGCACCTGCGCCAGCACGGGCGCGGCATCGGGCCGATGCAGTAGCGCGGTCACCTGGGCGGCATAGCTCTGCGGGGTCTGCCGCATGACCATGGCGACCAGTGCCTGCATCAGTTCGGCGTCGTCGTGGCGGTCGGGGTGCAGCATCGGCGGCAACCACTGGCGGGCCAGCGCCTGCATGCCGTCACGGCGCGCAAGCTCCACGAGCGCACCGCGCTGCGCATGCTCCTGCGCGTGCGCCGGATGCACGCCGGTGTCCAGCAGCGCCAGACGCTGCACGCGCTCCGGCGCCTGCCGCACGATCTCCAGCGCCACCCGGCCGCCCATCGAATGACCGGCCAGCGCAAACTGGTCAGGCGCCGCAGCCAATGCCTGTGCAGCCATCTGCTGCACGCTGTCGATGCCCGGGAAATCGAGCACGCGCACCTCGGCGATGTCCGCCAGCGCCGCACGTTGCGCGTCCCAGATGCTGGCGTCACACAGCAGCCCGCTCAGCAGGAGCAGCGGCGGGGTGAGTCGTGCGGAAACGGCGGAGGTCATGGCCCGACTGTAGCCAGCCCGGGCGCGTCCGTCGTATGGAAACTACGGCCTTCGCTATTAACGCTGGAACATATCGGCCAGCAGACCGTCAGCGCGGTGCGCTCACGCGTTGCCGGACGCGCGCTTCCACAGCAGGTCCACCAACGGCGGGAGCTTGCCCGCCGCCCCCAGCACCGCCCCACGCAGCAGGGTCAGATGCATCTCGTCGTTGGAGAACACCGTGTTGATCGCGTCGAAGCCGTACGCGGCAACGGTGTTTTCGCTGCGCCGCGTGCGTGCCCAGCGCTGCAGACGATGTGGGGCGGCCCAGTCGGCGCGCTTTGCAAGCGCGTTGCGCACCTCATCGCGCAACGCCGCCACATCGCGCAGGCCCAGGTTGACGCCCTGCCCGGCCAGCGGATGCACCACGTGTGCGGCGTCGCCCAAGGTCAACACGCGGCCGCTGACGTATTGCTCCACCAACTGCCGCTGCAGCGGAAATGCCGCGCGCGCAGACATCACGCGCACGTCGCCCAGTCGCGCGGCAAAGGCCTGGGTCAACTCGCGCGCGAAGTCGGCATCGTCGAGCGCCAATACGCGCTCGGCTTCGGCATCCGGCAAGGTCCACACGATCGAACTGCGGCCATTGGCGAACGGCAGAAATGCCAGCGGGCCGGTGGTCAAAAAGCGCTGCCAGGCGGTGGATTGATGCGGCTGATCGGTCTCCACGAACGCCACCACGCCTCGCTGTGCATAGGCATGCCGCGCCACCGGCAGGCCGGTCAACTCGCGCAACGTGGATGCCGCGCCATCGGCAGCAATCGCAATCGCCGCCTCCAGCCGGCTGCCGTCATCCAGGCGCAGGCGCACGCTGCTTGCGTCCTGCTCCAGCTCGGTCACGCGCGCCGGGCAATGCACTGCGATGCCTGCGGCATGCACGGCGGCCCACAGGCGATCGACCAGCAACGCGTGTTCGACGATCCAGCCAAGTTGTTCGCGGCCCAGCGTGTCGGCATCGAAACTCAATTCGCCGCCACCGCCTGCGTCCCAGACCCGCATGCGCCGGTACGGCTGCACACGTGCGGCGCGCACGGCCTTCCACACGCCCAGGCTCTCCAGCAGCGCGGCATTGTCAGCGGCGAAGGCGTACACGCGCAGATCGGGTTGCTCTGCGCGCCACCGCGCGGGCTCACGGCCTTCGACTAAAGCGACGCTCAAGCCCGCATCGGCCAGGGCCAGCGCGCAGGCGACACCGACCACACCACCGCCGACGATCAATGCATCGCGGGTGCCGCGGCGGCTCATGCAATCCCCCGGCACAGCTGCGGCACATCGCCACGGAATCCCATTGCCCCGCCGACCAGCATCGATTGCAGCGGCGCTGCCTGCGAGGTGGCCAGCAGCCCGAGACTGCGCAACGGCCGCAGCAACGGCGCCGGATTGCCGGTGAGCCGTGCCAATCCGCTGGAAAACCCGATGGTCTGTTCGCGGTCCATGCGCCGACGCGCCAGATACTCGTTCAACAGCGCGCCGGCACCGGCATCGCTGCGATCGTGTTCGATCAATTCGGCCAGCGTCAGCGCATCGCGCAAGCCGAGGTTGAAGCCTTGCGCGCCGATCGGATGCAGCGTCTGCGCCGCATTGCCGATCAGCACCACACGTTCGGCCACCAGATTGGTGGCCAGCACCTGCACCAATGGATACGCGCTGCGCTCGCCACTGGCGACAAAACGCCCGGCGCGCCAGCCGGCTGCGCGCTGCAGGCGGGCCAGCCAGCCTGCCTCGTCGAGCGCAGCCACTGCCTCGGCGTCGGCACGCGCCACGCAATGGATGGCACCGTAATGTCGGTCGCCGCGCGGCAGTAATGCGGTTGGCCCGTGCTCGCCGAAGCGCTCCCACGCGGTGCCATCCGGCGGCTTGGATGCGCGCACCCGCGCGACGAACAGGGTCTGGAAAAAGTCGTATGCCTCGCTACCGATATGCAGCAGCTCGCGCACTGCGCTGTGGCTGCCGTCGGCGCCGACCACCAGCCTGGCCCGCACAAGCTGCTCGCCTTCATCGGTGGACAGACGCAGCGCGCGCAGGCCGTCCTGCACCGGTTCGACCCCGATGCAACGCGCCGGGCGATAACGGCGTAAATGGGTCAGTTCGTCCAGGCGTGCCTGCAAAGCATCACCGAAGTCGCGCGCCACCACCACCTGGCCGAAGCTGTCGCGCCCGTAGTCGGCGGCGTCCAGCTGCACCCGGCCAAAGTCGCCTGCGCGGCTGACATGGATGCGCCGGATCGGCCCCGGCGGGCTGCGCAGCTTGGTCATCACCCCAAGTACACCAAGCGCGTTGACGGTGGCGGCGGCAAAACTGAGGTTACGTTGATCGAACACCGCTGGCGGGGTGCCGGCCGGGGTGGCTTCCACCAGCCCGACATCCAGGCCGATGCGGTCCAGCGCGATCGCCAGGCTGGAGCCGACCAGGCCGCCGCCGACGATCAGAACGTCATGTAGGTGTGTCATCCCCACATGATAAGCCTTCGCCCATGGCGTGTTGGCGTGATCGGGTGGGACAGCTTGACGCGCCAGGCGCGCGTGGCGCGGCGGGTTCCACGCTACACTCCCGAGCCTGTGATCCGGCTACCTTCGCGCATGACTCCTCGCTCGCACGACACCCTGATTTTGAGCCTGCTCGCCATTGCGATGGCGGCCACGCGGATCAATCACTTCGCGCCGGTCCCGGACGCTTCATGGGCGGTGTTCTTCATTGGCGGATTCCATCTGGCTGCGCGCAGCAAACTGGCATTCCCGCTGCTGATGCTGCTGGCGGTGGCGGTGGACTGGCTGGTGATCACCAACCAGGGCCTGAGCTTCTGGCAGCACTACTGCGTGTCGCCCGCTTACTGGTGCCTGATCCCGGCGTACTTCGCGCTGTGGGCCGGTGGTGTCTGGCTGCGCCGGCATTACCACGGCGCCGACTGGAGCGCGCTGGCCAGACTGGTGCCTGCACTGCTGATCGCCGTGGCGCTATGCCAGCTGATCGCCCAGGGCAGCTTCTACTGGATCAGCGCCAGCGTGGCCGAGCCGACCGTCGCCGGCTGGTTCAAGAACTACACCGACTGGCTGGGTCCTTACCTGCGCAGCGCCACGCTCTACGTTGCGGCGGCCGCAGTGATCCAGGTTGCCGCCGAGCGTCTGACCAGCGCGCACGGCCAGACCCAGGCCGGCTGAGATGGGCAACCGGCTCTCACGCATCTATACGCGCACCGGCGACGACGGCAGCACCGGCCTGGGCGACGGCAGCCGCACCGGCAAGGACGCGCTGCGCGTCACTGCCTACGGCACCGTGGACGAAGCCAATTCGACCATCGGCGTATTGCTGGCCGCCCCGGGCGTGCCGGAGCCGATCGCCGAGCTGCTGACGACCATCCAACACCAGATGTTCGATCTGGGCGGCGAGCTGTGCATCCCCGGGCATGCAGCGATCGACGCGGCCGATATCGAGGCGCTGGAGCGTCAGCTCGACCACTTCAACGACACGCTTCCCCCGCTGCAGGAATTCATCCTGCCGGCAGGCGGCGAAGCGGCCGCGCGCTGCCATCTGGCCCGTACCATCGTGCGCCGGGCCGAGCGCGAGACCGTTGCGCTGTCGCGTCAGGAGGAAGTGCGCAGCGAGGCGATCGGCTATTTGAACCGCCTGTCCGACCTGCTGTTCGTACTCGCCCGCGTGCTTGCGCGTGCCGATGGCCGGCAGGAAGTGCTGTGGCGGCACGACCGCCGACGCGGCTGAGCATGCACATGGCACGGCGGACAGGCTAGATTTGCCCCATGTTGGTCTTTACCCATCCCGCCTGCCTCGGCCACGACGCCGGCCCCGAGCATCCCGAGCGCCCCGCCCGTCTGGAAGCGGTGGTCGATGCCCTGCGCGACGCCTTCCCGGATCTGGACTGGCGCGAGGCGCCGCTGGCCAAGCTCGGCGACCTGTGCCGGGTGCACGAGCGCGAACAGGTCGATGCGGTACTGGAAACAGCCTTCGAAGGCCATCACCGGCTCGATGTGGACACCGTGATGTCGCCCGGCTCGCGCGCGGCCGCCTTGCGCGCGGCAGGTGCCGGCATCGCAGCCGTGGACGCGGTCATGCACGACCTCACCCGCACCGCGTTCTGCGCGGTCCGCCCGCCCGGCCACCACGCCACCGGGCAGGTGTCGATGGGTTTTTGCCTGTTCAACAACATCGCCCTGGCCGCCGCCCACGCGCGCGACCGGCACGGGCTGGAACGCATCACCATCGTGGATTTCGACGTCCACCACGGCAACGGCACGCAGGCGATCTTCGAGCGCGACCCGACCGTGCAATACCTCAGCACCCACCAGTCCGGGCTGTATCCGCATTCGGGCAGCGTCTACGAACGTGGCCTCGGCAACATCCACAACCTGCTGCTGCCACCGGGCAGCGACGGGTTGCGCTTCCGCAACGTGTGGGAAGACGAGATGCTGCCGCTGATCGACGCCTTCCGCCCGCAACTGATCCTGATCTCAGCCGGCTTCGATGCGCATCTGCGCGATCCGCTTGCCGATCTGATGCTCGACGCCGACGATTTCGCCTGGCTGACCCGTGGCTTGCGCACGCTGGCCGAACGGCATGCGCGCGGCCGCGTCGTCTCCATGCTGGAGGGCGGCTACGACCTGCAAGCCTTGCGCGAGAGCAGCGTGGCGCACGTGGCCGCACTGCGTTGAACCCCAACGGCGCGTTGGTCGCGCCACCCATTGCGATGAACCTCGCCCTCCCGATGCTGGGGCTTTTCATTGCCCCCATGCGGGGTATACGGCAAGCTAGTCGCCATTTTACTGGTTGAACCCACGCGTGCGCCGAGTCCTTCGCCTGCTGCCCCTGCCTTTGAGCATTGCCATCTGCCTCCCGGCCATGGCTGCCGACAAGCCGCTGAACTGGGGATTGTGCCCTGCCGTGGACCCGCTTCCCGGCTTCGACGGCGCCCCGGCCGCCGATGCCAAGGCCGCCGAGATGCGCCAACAGCTGCCCACCGATATCGAAGGCGATCAGCTGTCCGGCACCAGCACCACCCCGCAATACCAGGGCAACGTGGCGCTCAAGCGCGGCGACCAGTTCCTGGGTGCGGACAACCTGCGCATGGACACCGAGACCGGCAATTACATCGCCGAAGGCAACGTGCGCTATCAGGACACCTCCTTCCGCATGGTCGCCGACCGCGCCGAAGGCAATCAGGACACCGACGCCCACAAGGTCAGCAACATCCAGTACCAGTTGGTGGATCGCCGCGGTAACGGCGCGGCGGAATCGGTGGACCTGCAGGGCCAGGTCGGGCAGATGCACCGCTCCACCTACACCACCTGCGATCCCTCGCAGCCGATCTGGCGCGTACGCGCGCCGGAGATCGACGTCGACAACGAAGAAGGCTTCGGTACCGCGCGCAACGCCGTGCTGCAGATCGGCAAGGTGCCGGTGCTGTACTTCCCGTGGTTCAAGTTTCCGATCGACGACCGCCGCATGACCGGCCTGCTGTTCCCGCAGTTCGGCCTGTCCGGCCGCAACGGTTTCGATTACCTGCAGCCGATCTACCTCAACCTGGCGCCGAATTACGACGCTACGCTGCTGCCACGCTATATGAGCAAGCGCGGTTTCATGTTCGGTACCGAATTTCGCTACCTGTACGACGGCGGCCGTGGCGAGATCACCGGCAACTATCTGCCCAACGACAAGTTGCGCGACAAGGACCGTGGCAGCGTCTTCTACAGCGGCTATCACAACGTCAACAGCAATTGGCAAGCGCGCAGCAGCATCTCCTGGGTCAGCGACACGCGCTATGTGGAAGATTTCACCAGCCGCATCAATGGCATGGGATCGGCCTCCAGTCTGCAAAGCACAGTAGGCATCTACGGCACCGGCGAAACCTGGACCGCGGGCCTGATGGCCGACCGCTGGCAGCTGACCGATTACACCCTTGACGAGCAGGCGTTGCCCTACAACCGGCAACCGCGTGCGTATTTCAACTGGGAAAAGCCGTTCGGCATCTTCGAGGCGGGCGTGTACGCCGAGGCAGTGCGCTTCACCCACGACGATTCGTATCAGGTGATCTTCACGCCCAACAGCGGCAACAACGATAACAACGGCGACGAGTACGTCCGCACCAACATCCGCAACAGGGAATACGGCAGCGGTTCGCGCCTGGACCTCAAACCGTATATTTCGATGCCGTTGTCCGGCGCAGCGTGGTTTTTGACGCCGACCTTGGCGTGGCGCTACACCGCGTACCAGCTAGATTCGACGTTGGCCAACAGCGCGCCGCTGACCGGTGATCGCTCGCCGACGCGCAGCCTGCCGATCGCCTCGGTGGATGCCGGTCTGTATTTCGACCGCGAGACCTCGCTGTTTGGCACCAACTATCTCAATACGTTGGAACCGCGCATGTACTACCTGTACGTGCCCTACCGCGACCAGGACGATCTGCCGGTCTTCGATACGCGTCCGTTTACCTTCAGCTATGGCCAGTTGTTCCGCGATTCGCGCTACACCGGTGCCGACCGTCAGAACGATGCCAACCAGCTCACCCTGGCGGTGACCTCGCGCTGGCTGCGCCAGGATGATGGTCGCGAGAAGTTGTCGCTGAGTGCAGGCCAGATCCTGTACTTCAACGACTCCCAGGTCACCATCAACAGTGCGGCGGCCGGTAGCGAGCGAACCATCGAGCAGGGCAAGTCCGCCTGGGTGGCCGATGCCAACTACATGATCAACGACCGCTGGTCGATGGGCGCCACCTATCAGTGGAATCCCAACTCGCGCAAGGAAGATCTGGCCAGCCTGCGCACGCGTTATTTGCTCAACAACGACGGCATCATCAACCTGGCGTATCGCTACCGGCGCAACCTGATCGACGAAAGCGATCAGCTCAAGCAGGCCGATTTCTCTTTCCTGTATCCGATCAACCCCACCTGGAGCGCGGTCGGTCGTTATTACTACTCGCTGCTGGACCGCAAGCCGCTGGAAATCATCGGTGGCGTGCAGTGGGACAGCTGCTGTCTGGCCGTGCGCGGGCTGGTGCGCCGGTTCGTGCGCAACCGCAATGGCGAGATGGACAACTCCATCCAGGTGGAGTTCGTGCTGAAGGGCTTGAGCTCGTTCGGGCAGAACACGGACCGCACTTTGCGCCGTGCTATTCTCGGCTATTACCGCGACGACCTGTACTTGGTCCCGCCCAGCAACACCACGACTAATCCGGACGATTACGATCCGAACTTGATTCCATGACCAAGCCTTTCTCTGTGTTACTTGCCTCGCTGCTGGTGATCACCAGCACGGTTTCGCCGTTGGCCTCGGCACAGCAATCCCAGCCACTGGATCGCATCGCTGCCATCGTGGACGAAGACGTGGTGCTGCAGAGCGAGCTCGATCGCGCTGTGCGCAACGTCAAGTCGCAATACGCCGGTCGCGATAATCAGCTGCCGCCGGACGATGTCCTGCAGCGTCAGGTGCTCGAGCGTCTGGTGCTGGTCAAGTTGCAGGTCGGCCGCGCCGACAGCACCGGCATTCGCGTCAGCGACGAGGAGCTCAACCGGGCGATCGCCAGCATTGCGCAGCAGAACGGCACCACGGTGGATGGCTTGCGCCAGAAGCTGGCCGCCGATGGCATGGGCTATGGCGACTTCCGTGCCTCGGTGCGCGACGAAATCATCGTGCAGCGCCTGCGTCAGAGCTTTGCGCAGAGCCGCATCAGCGTGAGCGAAGGTGAAGTGGATACCGCGTTGGCGCAACAGGCCACCACCGGCAGCCAATATCACCTGGCACACATCCTGGTCGGCCTGCCGGAAGGCGCCAACGCCGAACAGATCGCCACCGGCCAGAAAAAAGTCGATGGCGTGAAGGCCCTGATCGACAAGGGCGAGCTGGATTTCTCGGCGGCTGCGGTGCGTTACTCGGACAGCCCCAATGCACTGGAAGGCGGCGACCTGGGCTGGCGCAGCCTGGACGAAATTCCGAACGCGTTCGCTCAGCTGATTCGCGACATGCAGCCTGGCCAGGTGGCCGGACCGCTGCGCGGCCCGAGCGGCTTTCAGCTGCTCAAGCTGGTGGAAATGCGCGACGCCAATGCAGCTGGCGAAAAGAAGCTGGTCACCGAATACAACGCACGCCACATCCTGGTGCGCATCGGCGACAACCAGACCGAGGCGCAGGCCAAGGCCAAGATCGACACGCTGCGTGCGCGTATTACCGGTGGCGCCGACTTCCAGGCCACGGCGAAGGAGTCTTCCGAAGACACCAATAGCCGCGGTCAGGGTGGCGATCTGGGCTGGTTCCCGGCCGACGCGTTCGGCCCGGATTTCGGCAAGCAGGTCGAAGGCCTGGCAGACGGCGCGGTGTCCGAGCCGTTCCGCACCCAGGCGGGCTGGCATATCGTGCAGCGCGTCGGTAGCCGCCAGACCGATGTCAGTGCCGAGAGTCAGCGTGCGCAGATCCGTGAAACGATTGGCCGTCGCAAGCTGGAAGAAGAGTACAACCGCTACCTGCAGGAATTGCGCGGCGAAGCGTATGTGAGCTTCCGCACCGGCGACCGTGCCGATGGCGACGCCACTGCCGCTCCGGCCAAGCCGGCAGACCCTGCGGCGCCTGCCGCACCGACGCCGCCGCCGGCACAGCCGACGCGCTGATTCGATGCTCCCGTCGCTCGCGCTGGTGCCAGGCGAGCCGGCCGGGATCGGGCCGGAACTGTGTGTCCGGCTTGCCCAGCGGCCGCGCTCCGATGCGCACCTGATCGCCTACGCCGATCCCGATACCCTGCACAGCGCCGCAAAGGCGCTGTGCTTGTCTGTGCGCCTGCTCGATCCGGATCAACCTGCGCGTGCACCCGGCGATCTGCCGTTGCATCCGATCCGCCAGGCCGTGGCAACCCGCTTCGGCACACCCGACCCTGCCAACGCGGCGGCGGTCATTGCCGCCCTGCGTGGCGCGGCCGCCGACTGTCTGTCCGGCAAGTTGCAGGGAATCGTCACCGGCCCGGTGCACAAGGCGGTGATCAATGCCGGCGGCATCCCTTATTCCGGCACCACCGAATTACTGGCCGAACAGGCCGGCTGCCCAGTGGTGATGATGCTGGCCAACGCGATCGTGCGGGTTGCGCTGGTGACCACGCATCTGCCGCTGCGCGCAGTGGCCGACGCGATCACTACCGATACCGTTGCACGCTGCTTGCGTATCACTGCGGCGGCATTACAGCGCGACTTCGGCCTGGAATGCCCGCGTATCGCCGTGCTCGGCCTCAATCCGCATGCTGGCGAAGATGGGCATCTGGGCCACGAGGAACTGGACATCATCATCCCGGTGCTGGAGCAACTGCGCGGCGAAGGCCTGCAGCTGATCGGCCCGCTGCCAGCCGACACCGCATTTTTGCCGCAGAAGCTCACCGGTTTCGATGCGGTGGTGGCGATGTATCACGACCAGGGCCTGCCGGTGCTCAAGTACAGCGGCTTCGAGCAGGCGGTGAATATCACGCTCGGCCTGCCCTACCCGCGCGTGGCGGTCGATCACGGTACCGCACTGGAGCTGGCCGGGCGCGGGGTTGCCGATCCGTCCAGCCTGATGGCCGCGACCGCCCTGTGCGCGCGATTGGCCGCACGCGGCTGAGCGATGCCTGATCGCATGCGCATTTGCGCGCCGATCGTCCGTTAGATTCGTCAGGCAGTCAGAAACGACACCGCTTGCATGCACTGGCTCCGTTAAACTGCGCACATGAATCATTCCTTCAGCGCTCCGGCCAAGAAGTCGCTTGGCCAGCACTTTCTTGCCGACCGGTATTACATCGACCGCATCGTGCAGGCAGTGGCTCCGCGCCCCAGCCAGCATCTGGTCGAAATCGGCCCTGGCCAGGGTGCGATCACCTTCCCGCTGCTGCGCAAGCACGGCGCGTTGACCGTGATCGAGTTCGACCGCGACCTGATCGCGCCACTGACCGACGCCGCCGCACCGATCGGCGCGTTGAGCATCATCCACCGCGATGTGTTGAGCGTGGATTTCACCGCACTGGCCAATGGCACGCCGATCCGGCTGGTCGGCAACCTGCCCTACAACATCTCCTCGCCGATCCTGTTCCATGCGCTGGACCATGCAGGCGCGGTGGCCGACATGCACTTCATGCTGCAAAAGGAAGTGGTCGACCGCATGGCCGCCGGCCCCGGCAGCAAGGTCTATGGCCGGCTGAGCGTGATGCTGCAGGCGTACTGCGAGGTCACTGCACTGTTCGTAGTGCCGCCCGGGGCGTTCCGGCCGCCGCCCAAGGTGGACTCGGCGGTGGTGCGGCTGGTACCGCGCGACCCTGCCACGGTGCTGATCAAGGACCGCCGGCGCTTTGCCGACGTGGTGCGCGCCGGCTTCGGGCAGCGTCGCAAGACCTTGCGCAATGCCCTGTCCGAGGTCTGCGAGCCGGCGCATTTCGAGGCTGCGCAGGTGCGCCCGGATGCACGCGCCGAACAACTCGAGGTCGCGGATTTCATCCGTCTGGCCAATGTCGAGCTGGCTTGAGCGCCCCTCCCACATCGTTTTCCTTAGACTTTCCCCATGCAAGATGATCCGCGCTATCGGGTCGAGGTCGAGGTATCGCCCCGCTTCCTCGCTCATCAATCGACCCCGGAAGAAGGCCGCTACGCCTTCGCCTACAGCATCCGCATCCAGAACGCGGGCGCGCTGCCCGCGCGCCTGATCGCGCGCCATTGGCAGATCACCGATGCCAACGGACGTACCGAGCAGGTGGATGGCGAAGGCGTGGTCGGCGAGCAGCCATGGCTGCGTCCGGGCGAGGCCTTCAACTACACCTCCGGCGTGCTGCTGGAGACCGAGCAGGGACAGATGCAAGGTCACTACGACATGGTGGCCGACGATGGCACCGAATTCACCGCCCCGATCGCCGCCTTCGTGCTGAGCGTACCCAGGACGCTGCACTGATGGATGTTGCAATGATGGAGCGCACGCGATGAGCGTCTGGGCAATTGGCGACCTGCAGGGTTGCTACGACATCACCCAGCGCTTGCTGGAAAAAATCAATTTCGATCCCGCGCAGGACACGCTGTGGTTCTGCGGCGATCTGGTCAACCGCGGCGGTCAATCGCTGGAAACGCTGCGGCTGGTGCATTCGCTGCGCGCGCACAGTGTGGTGGTGCTGGGTAACCACGATCTCTCGCTGCTGGCGATCGGCGCGCGTTCGGAAGAAGAACAGCGCAAGGTCAATCCGGATCTGCTGCGCATCGTGCTGGCCGAAGATCGCGACCTGCTGCTCGACTGGCTGCGCATGCAGAAACTGGCGCATGTAGACCGCGCGTTGGGCTGGATGATGATCCATGCCGGGCTGGCGCCGAAGTGGACCACGCAACTGGCCGAGAAGCATGCGCGCGAAGTCGAGCAGCAATTGCAGGGCGGCGGCTATCGCAAACTGCTGCGCAACATGTACGGCGATCAGCCGGGCTGGTCGCCGGGCTTGAGCGGTTACGACCGCAGCCGCGCGATCATCAACCTGTTCACGCGCATGCGCTACTGCACCCCGCGCGGACGCATCGCAACCGACGACAAGGGCACGCCGGGCACGCAGGCGCAGGGTCTGTATCCGTGGTTCGAAGTGCCGGGCCGGGTGGAGCGCGATCTGAAGATCGTCTGCGGACATTGGTCCGCGCTTGGGCTGACCATCACCCAGGGCGTGCATGCCATCGATACCGGTGCGGTGTGGGGCGGCAAGCTCACCGCCCTGCAGCTCGACACCGACGACCTGCGCGTGGTGCAGGTACCGGGAATCCCGATCACGCACCCACCGCAGGCAGCGCAGCGCGCACGACCACCGCGTCGTCGGCAACGCCAGCGTGGTGGCGGTGGCGACACCGCGAACGCGAACGCAAGTTCCACCACGGCACCCAACACGGCTCCGCCCGCCGCAGACTGAAAAGCGGGATTGGTCGGCGTGCTGGTTGCAGCATGCCGAGCGTTTGCTTGGCGGCAGCGTGCCGGCATTATCGTGGCGCTGCCACGTGACTGGAATGCCTGCGCTCTCGGCTTCCAGCACGCGTGCATGCCGAGATACGTTGCGACTGGAAGTAGCCGGCCGCTTCGATGACATGCAGGACTTCGCAAAGCCGATGTCCTGCCAACGACGCCACGCTCGGCGAACTGCGGCGGAGTTTCGATCAGGTTCGCAGCGCAACCTGCTGAGTTAATCGTTCTCCACCCACATTCGGTCTGCACTTATCTCCGCAGGCAGTTTCGTCATGCCATCGGCGTCATGAGCGGCGACGGAAAGATCGATAAAACACGGCGAATGATGCGTTTTTCATAAAGTCATTCTCAAATCTGATAAGCCATCAGCGCATTTGAAAGGTAGCGTGCATTGCCATGTCTGCCAGTGTGCAGTCAGATGGGATGCCATGTTGTCGATACAGAAAACAGTGTCGACGCACTGCTCTTTACCTTGCAGCACCACTGTTGTTATCCGGATGCACGGATTTACGTGACCGCCCGATACCGCCACCACAGGACTCTTGCATGCGCACTCCGTTGAATGTCGTTGCCGTTTCCGGCGGTACCTCGCGCCCTTCGCGCAGCCTTGCGTTGGCTGAGGCAACGCTTGCAGAACTTGCGCGACGACTGCCGATCAAACCCAGCATTCTCCAACTCGGCGATATCGCCCGGCCACTGGGCGCGGCGCTGTGGCGCAGCGACTTGGATGAGACGACCGAACAGGCGTTACGCCAGATCGAATCGGCCGACCTGCTGCTGGTGGTCGCGCCGGTGTATCGCGGCTCCTATCCCGGCCTGCTCAAGCATCTGTTCGATCTGATCGACATCAACGCGCTGATCGACACACCGATCCTGCTCGCTGCCACCGGCGGCAGCGAGCGGCATGCACTGGTGATCGACCATCAACTGCGCCCGCTGTTCGCCTTCTTCCAGGCATTGACCTTGCCGATCGGCATCTACGCCACCGAGACCGATTTCCAGGAGTACCGCGTGGTCAATCCGGCCCTGCGTCAACGCATCGAACTGGCCGCCGAACGCGCCGCAGGCGTACTCGGCGCCCGCCCCGACGCGCTGCGGCGTATTGCCTGAGCAAATCCTGCATGCGCAACTGCGAGCTCTGATAGGTCAGCCGCTTACTAAGTCCCCGCGCGCGCAATGACGGACTATTTCTGCAAAGAACTCGCCTAGAACACGTACGCATAGATGCGATGGCTCCCGCAACGAATTGGCCCGTTCTACTCCCCACACGGATGTGCGGCTCCTGCGATGGACTCGCCCGATCTACTCCCCACACGGATGTGCGGCTCCTGCGACGGACTCGCCCGATCTAATCCCCGCACATGGATGTGCGGGCTCCTGCGAGGGACTCGCACCAATTACTCGCATTACCGAGACCAACCATGGACATGTTCTGGTTCATTCCCACTCACGGCGACAGCCGCTATCTGGGCACCAGCGCCGGCGCTCGCCAGGTCAGCGCCGAGTACGTCACCCAGGTGGCGGTTGCGGCCGACACTCTGGGCTACGACGGTGTGCTGATTCCCACCGGGCGCTCCTGCGAAGACCCGTGGGTGGTCGCGTCCAGTCTGATCAACGCCACACGCCGGCTGAAGTTTCTGGTCGCGCTGCGTCCCGGCCTGATGGCGCCAGCACTGGCCGCACGCATGGCCGCCAGTTTCGACCGGCTGTCCGGCGGGCGTCTGCTGGTGAACCTGGTCACCGGCGGCGACCGCGGCGAACTGGAAGGCGATGGCGTGTTTCTCGACCACGCCGAGCGCTATGAAGCCTCGGCAGAATTCATCCGCATCTGGCGCGAGATCATCGCCCACAGCCACGCCGGCGACAGCTACGACTTCGACGGCAAACATCTGCAGGTGAAGGCGGCCAAGCTGCTGTATCCCACCGTGCAGCAGCCGTATCCGCCGGTGTGGTTCGGCGGTTCTTCCGATGCTGCGCATGACTTGGCCGCCGAACAGGTCGATACCTATCTCACCTGGGGCGAGCCGCCGGAAGCGGTGGCGGAAAAGATCGCCTCGGTGCGCAGCAAAGCTGCCGCACTTGGGCGCTCGCTCACTTTCGGCATCCGCCTGCATGTGATCGTACGTGAGACCGATAAACAGGCGTGGGCGGCAGCGGAGTCGCTGATCAGTCACCTCGATGATGACACCGTAGAGCGCGCCCAGAGTGCCTTCGCACGCATGGACTCGGTGGGCCAGCGGCGCATGGCCGCGCTGCACAGCAGCGGTCAGCGCCGCACCCGCGCCGATCTGGAAGTCAGCCCGAATCTGTGGGCCGGCGTCGGCCTGGTGCGTGGTGGCGCCGGCACCGCGCTGGTCGGCGACCCGCAGACCGTGGCCAAACGCATCGAGGAATACGCCGCGCTCGGCATCGACACCTTCATCTTCTCCGGCTATCCGCATCTGGAGGAGGCCTACCGCTTCGCCGAGCTGGTGTTCCCGCTGCTGCCGCGCGCGCTCAAGCAGAAGCTGCCCGGGCAGGCCCTGAGCGGCCCCTTCGGCGAGGTCATCGCCAACACCATCGTGCCGCGCGCTGTGGCACGCTGACTGGAGCACTTATGAAACGCCGCAACCTGCTCAAATTCGGAACCCTCGCCGGCGTCGCGCTCGGCGCCTCACCGCTGTTGTCGAGCACCGCCCTTGCGCAAGCCAACGGTGCGGTTCCCAAACAACTGCGCCTGGACTATGCCTACTACTCGCCGACCTCGCTGGTGCTCAAGCACTTCGGCTGGCTGGAAGAAGCGCTCAAGGCGCAGGGCACGCAAGTCAAATGGGTGCTGTCGGCCGGCAGCAATCGCGCGCTGGAATACCTGGGCGGCAACAGCATCGACTTCGGCAGCACCGCCGGCCTGGCCTCGCTGCTGGCGCGCGCCAACGGCAATCCGATCAAGGCCGTGTACATCTATTCGCGCCCGGAATGGATCGCGCTGGCGGTGGGCAAGGACTCGTCCATCCGGCAGCTGAGCGAACTCAAGGGCAAACGCATCGCCGCCACCAAGGGCACCGACGCCTACCTGTTCCTGCTGCGCGCGCTGCGGCAGGCCGGGTTGAGCAAGAACGCGGTGGAGATCGTCCATCTGCAGCATCCCGACGGGCGCACCGCGCTCGAACGCGGCGATGTGGACGCGTGGTCCGGCCTGGACCCGCACCTGGCCGCGAGCCAGATCGAGGCCGGCACGCGATTGATCTACCGCAACGTCGCCTTCAATTCCCGTGGTTTCTTGAATGTCAGCGAGACCTTCGCGGCCGCTTACCCCGATCAGATTCCGCTGGTGATCCAGGCCTACGAAAAAGCACGCAAATGGGCGATCGCCCACCCCGACGAACTTGCCGCGCTGATCGCCACCGAGGCCCGGTTGTCGCTCCAGGTCGCCAGGCTACAGCTGCAGCGCACCGACCTGCGCAATCCGGTGATTGGCCCCGAAGAGCGGGCGGCGCTGCAGAACGCGGCGCCCATCCTGCTGGAAGAAGGCCTGGTCCGGCCCGGCACCGATCTGAGCAAGGTGCTGGCCGCACTGATCGATCCCAGTTACGCCACACGCGCACGCGTGGCGCAGGGCTGAGCGCGACGATGAACGACACCTCCTTGCGCGTTGCGCGCAGCTTACCGACCACGGCGCCGTCGCGACTGCGACTCAGATTGCCGGCCAGCAGCCTTGGCTGGCTGTTGCCATTGAGCTTCTTCGGAGTGCTCGAAATCGCCTCGGCGCTCGGCTGGACACCACGCTACCTGCTGCCGCCGCCAAGCCAGATCCTGGCCACGCTGGCAGACGAGGCCGGCCGCGGGCTGGCCAGCCATATCGGCGCCAGCGTGTTGCGGGTGCTGGCCGGCTTCGCCATCGGCGCCGGCCTGGGCTTGCTGATCGGCGTCGGGGTTGGACTGAGCCGCTGGCTGGAACAGCTGATCGACCCCAGCTTCCAGGCGCTGCGCGCGGTGCCCAGCCTGGCCTGGGTACCGTTGCTGTTGCTGTGGATGGGCATCGACGAGGCACCGAAGATCGCCCTGATCGCCATCGGTGCCTTCTTCCCGGTGTATCTGGGCGTGGTCAGCGGCCTGCGCCAGGTCGACCGCACGCTGGTGGAACTGGGCGAAAGCTACGGCCTGTCCAAACCGCGCCTGGTGCGGCGGATCCTGCTGCCGGCGGCGCTGCCGTCCATCTTTACCGGGCTGCGCACCAGCCTGAGTCTGGCCTGGATGTTTCTGGTGGCCGCCGAACTGATCGCTGCCACGCGCGGGCTGGGCTATCTGCTCAGCGACGGGCGCGAAACCTCGCGGCCGGACATCGTGATCGGCGCGATCGTGCTGCTGGCCCTGCTCGGCAAGCTCAGCGACAGCGTGCTCAAGGCGATCGAATCGCGCAGCTTGCGCTGGCGCGACAACCTGCAGAACCGCAGCGTGCCTGGCCATGCAGGAAACCACCCGTGAGCAGCACCGGCCTGCAGCTGCGCATCGCCAGCAAACAATTCGGCGCGCGCCCTGTACTGCGCGACATCGAGCTGCAGTTGGCACCGGGCGAGATCGTCAGCCTGATCGGTGCCAGCGGTTGCGGCAAAAGCACCCTGCTGCGCATCGTGGCCGGTCTGGAACGCAATTACGCCGGCGAGGTGCTGCTGGATGGCGCGCGCGTGCGCGGGGTCGACCGGCGCATCGGTTTCATCTTCCAGGAACCGCGACTGCTGCCGTGGCTGGACGTGGCCGCCAATGTCGCCTTTGCCGACGATTCGGATCCATCGCCAGCTGCGGCGCGGCAATCTCCACGCGTCCAGCAGTTGCTGGGCGAAGTCGGCTTGCTGGACTATGCAACCGCTCTGCCCAAGCAACTGTCCGGCGGCCAGGCGCAACGCGTGGCGCTGGCCCGCGGGCTGTATCGACAACCGCGTGTGCTGCTGCTCGACGAGCCCTTCAGCGCGGTGGATGCGTTCACCCGCATCAAGCTGCAGGACCTGTTGCTGCGCCTGGCCGGCGAGCATGCTTTCAGCGTGTTGCTGGTCACCCATGACATCGAAGAGGCGGTCTACCTGAGCGACCGTGCGATTGTCATCGGCGGCCAGCCAGGGTCGATTGCGCATGCACTGCAGCTGGACACGCCGCGTCCGCGCGATCGTCAAACCGACGAACCGGCACTGCGTCAGGCCCGCCAGACCCTGCTCGCGGCGCTGCACGACATTCATGTGTTTTGAAGTGATGATCAGGCGCGAGAGCGGCCGTCGGCCGGGCGTGGACAAGTCGCAGACAACGTCATGCAAGCGTGACACATGGGATTCCAAGTACCGTGCATGCCGATCTGATGAGCGCACAGTCGTTTGCTCGCCACGCCTGACGTGTCTGCCGAACTGGAATGCAGGCGCAAGACGCTGCTTGGCTGCCGCCACGATCATCAGCACCCAGCACTTGCTACTGGTCAACCCGCACTGACCGCACTGTTTCCCATCCGACAAGGCCATCGTGCATGACGAGCCTCCCACCACAACCACCCCTGCTCACTCCGCTGCAGACCGCCCAGCGCCTGGCGGCCGAATTCGCCGAGACCGCGATCGAACGCGACGCACGCGGCGGCACGCCCAAGGCCGAACGCGATGCATTGCGAGCCAGCGGACTGCTCGCGCTGAGCATTCCCGTGCAGTACGGCGGGCTCGGCGCCAGCTGGAGCGAGGTGCTACAGATCGTGCGCGCATTCGCCAAGGTCGACAGTTCCCTCGCGCATGTCTTCGGCTTTCATCATTTGATGCTGGCCACCGTGCGCCTGTTCGGCCAGCCAGCGCAGTGGCAGCCATGGCTGGAACAGACCGCGCGCGCGCACTGGTTCTGGGGCAACGCACTCAATCCGCTGGATACCCGCACCGTCGCCGTGCACTACGACGGCTGGCGCGAGTTCTCCGGCAAAAAGAGTTTCTGTTCCGGCGCCATCGACTCGCAGATGCTGATCGCCTCTGCATTGGACGAACGCAGCGGCAACCTGTTGATCGGCGCCATTCCCACTGCGCGCAGCGGCATCTCGCTAGGCCACGACTGGGACAACATCGGCCAACGCCAGACCGACAGCGGCAGCGCCACCTTCGAACGCGTGCGCGTGGAAGAAAGCGAGCTATTGCTCGATCCCGGCCCATTGAGCACACCATTCGCCTGTCTACGCCCATTGATCGCGCAGTTGCTGTTCGCGCATCTATTCCTGGGGATTGCCGAGGGTGCGTTCGAAGAAGCGCGCACCTACACCCTGACCCAAGCGCGCGCCTGGCATCGCTCCGGTGTCGAACAGGCCAGCGAGGACCCCTACATCCTGGCCCATTACGGCGAGTTCTGGCTGGGCCTGGAAAGTGCCCGGCTACTCACCGGCAGTGCCGCCGAACTGCTCGATGCCGCCTGGCGCAAGGAACACGCACTGAGCAGCGACGACCGCGCGCAGGTCGCGTTGGCGGTGGCTGCCGCCAAGGTCGCCACCACCCGTGTCGGGCTGGAGGTCTGCAGCAAGCTGTTCGAAGTCACCGGCGCACGCGCCACCCACGCCGCGCTGCGGCTGGACCGCTACTGGCGCAACCTGCGTACCCAGACGCTGCACGATCCGGTCGATTACAAGCTGCGCGAACTCGGCGAATGGGCACTGCGACAGCGACCGCCGACGCCCAGTTTCTATTCCTGAGTGTTCTATTCCTGAGTGCGCTGATGTTCGCCTGCATCCACGCACTCGTTGTGTCAGCCGCGCCTGGTTGCTTGAACGTGATGCGGCGATCCGCTCATTCAACGCACGCGCTACTGCGCACTGCAGCGATCGGTCTTTCAGCAACGCGCATGCCTCAGCGCCGGCGATAGTCCACATAATCGAACGCGAACGCATGGCGGGCATCGGCTGTGTGTCGCTCGCGCTGTACCGGTTCCCACACGGCCGGGTCGATCGGCGGAAAGTGGGTGTCGGCCTGCTCCACGATCGTGGCGACCTCGGTGACGGCCAGAACATCCGCCAGCTCCATCGTCAGCCGATACACCTCGCCGCCACCGATGACGCACAACTCCTGCGCGCCGGACGCATCGGCCTGCACGATCGCCTCATCGATCGAACTCACCGCCTGCATGCCCTCGAACGGCACCTGCGCCGAACGCGTCAGCACCAGATTCAAGCGCCCCGGCAACGCACGCCCCAACGACTGCGCGGTCATGCGCCCCATCAGGATCGGCTTGCCTAACGTCAGCGCCTTGAAGCGCTTGAGATCATCCGGCAACTTCCACGGCAATTCGTTATCGCGGCCAATGGCATTGTTGCGGTCGAAGGCGACGATCAAGGTGATTTTCATGCCTCAGCATACCGTGCAGGCAGGCTGCATCATGCGACCGCCACTCACACCGCAACCGGCGCCTTGATCGCCGGATGCGGGTCGTAACCGTCGATGGCGATGTCGTCGAAGCGGAACGCGAACAGATCGGTCACCTCCGGATTCAAGCGCAACGTGGGCAGCGCGCGCGGTGTGCGCGTCAGCTGCTCGCGCGCCTGCTCGAAGTGATTCGAATACAGGTGCGCATCGCCTAAGGTATGCACGAAATCGCCCACGCCCAGGCCGGTGGCCTGCGCCACCATATGCGTCAGCAATGCATAGCTGGCGATATTGAACGGCACGCCGAGGAAGATGTCGCCGCTGCGCTGATACAGCTGGCAGCTGAGCTTGTCGTTCACCACATAGAACTGGAACAGGCTATGGCACGGCATCAGCGCCATCTGCGCCAGCTCGCCCACGTTCCAGGCGCTGATCACCAGCCGGCGCGAATCCGGGTTGCGCTTGATCTCGTCCACCAGCCATTGCATCTGGTCGATTTCCACGCCGTCCGGGCCGGTCCAGCGCCGCCACTGCTTGCCGTAAACCGGGCCGAGATTGCCATCGGCGTCGGCCCATTCGTCCCAGATGCGGACCTGATTGTCCTTGAGATAACCGATATTGGTGTCGCCCTGCAGAAACCACAACAGCTCGTGGATGATCGAGCGCAGGTGCAGCTTCTTGGTGGTGACCAGCGGAAAGCCGTCGTTGAGGTCAAAGCGCATCTGCCAACCGAACACGCTGCGCGTGCCGGTGCCGGTGCGATCGGACTTGTCAGCGCCGTGTTCCAGCACATGCTGCAGCAGATCCAGATACGGCTTCACTTGGCAGCTCCCGCCACGGCGGTGTCCATCACCACCGGCTGCAACACCGGCGCGCGGCGCGACATCGCCAACAACACCAGCCCGCCAATGATCAACGGCAAGCTCAGGATCTGCCCCATCGTCAGCCAATTGAAAGCCAGGTAGCCGATCGGCGCGTCGGGCACGCGTACGAATTCCACGATGAAACGGAACACGCCATACAGCAGCGCAAACATGCCGGACACCGCATAACGCGCACGCGGCTTCAACGAGAACGCCCACAACACCACGAACATCACCACGCCTTCCAGCGCGGCTTCGTAGAGCTGCGAGGGATGGCGTGCGAACTGATTCAACGCGCCGGTGGCGTACTGCGCCTGGATCTGCGCCGGCAACTGGCCGGCCAATTCCGGCGCCAGCGGGAAGATCACGCCCCAGCCGGCCTGGGTGAACTTGCCCCACAATTCGCCGCCGACGAAATTGCCGAGCCTCCCGAAGCCCAGACCCAACGGCACCAGCGGCGCCACGAAATCCATCACATCGAAGAAATGCAGCCGGTGCTTGCGCGCCCATAGCCCGCAGGCGATCAACACGCCCAGCAGGCCGCCGTGGAAGCTCATGCCGCCTTGCCACACCTTGAACAAAATCAGCGGGTTGGCCAGCAAGCTGTCGAACGCATAGAACAGCATGTAGCCGATGCGCCCGCCCAGCACCACACCGAGCATGCCGTAGAACAACAGGTCGGAAAATCCGTCCATGTCCACACCCGGCAGGCGACCGCGCAGGATGCGCGAGCGGCCCAACGCCCAGGCGGAGAAGAACGCGGCCAGGTACATCAACCCGTACCAGTGCACCTGCACCGGGCCAAGCGAGAAGGCGATGGGGTCGATGGCGTGCAGATAGATCATGCGGACCGCGGATCACAAAAAAGCGAGGCGTCTATTCTGACATCTCGCACGCGCTCAGCCTAAGAGCTGGGGACGATCGGGCAGCTCGTCTTCATGCTGCGCGTTCGCAGCGGCCGGGAAATGCTCGCTCAACAGCTCGGTCACCGCCTCGATCCCGGCCAGCACCGCCGCCTCGTGCTCGCCATCGCGCAGGAATTCCTGCATGCGCCGACACACCTCCGCCCACTGCGCGCCCGGCACCTGGCTGCGCAGGCCGCGGTCGGCCACCACTTCGATAGCGTGGTCGGCCAGCAGCAGATAGAGCAGCACCCCGTTATTGGCGTCGGTGTCCCAGGTGCGCAATTGCGCAAAGGCCTGCTCGGCACGTTGGCGCGCGGTGTGCCCACGCCATAGCGCGCTCAGCGGCAGGTCGGCTTCCACCGCGACCATGATCTGACCGGTGTGGGTGCGCTCGCTGGCGGCGACCGCTGCGGCAATCGCGTCCATGCAACTGGCCGGGAAACTACGCTGCGCCGAGGGCGCAAAGACATGCCTGAGCCAACGCATTACCAGCTCCCCGAGGCGCCACCGCCTCCCGATGATCCGCCACCGCCACCCCAACCGCCGCCGAACCCGCCACGGCCGCCCCCAAATCCGCCGAACCCGCCGCCGCCCCAGCCACCACCGCCGACGAAGCGCCCCGGCGATCCGGATGCTAGCCCCGCCAGCAGCCCGATGACCGCCGCGCCAACGCTGGCGAACAACAATGAAGTGAAGAGCAGTGCGGCACCGCCGGCTGCGACGCCGGTCAGCAATGCGCGCAGCGGCCGCGGCAACGCGCCGAGAATGCCGCGCGCCACCATCGCAACAACGAAACCGATGACCAACGCCATGATCCACCCGCCGCCACCGACCGAGCCATTGCCCAAGCCGCCATCGGCATGCCCGCTGACCGGAGCGGGCAAGGCCTCGCCCTCGATCAAACCGGCCAGCGTCGCAGTCGCAGCGCTGATGCCGCCCGCGTAGTCGCCCTCACGGAAGCGGGGCGCGAGGTACTCCTGGATGATGCGGTTGGCGGTGATGTCGGGGATCGCGCCTTCCAGGCCGTAACCGGGCTGGATCCGCACACGGCGGTCGTCCTTGGCCACCAGCAGCAACACGCCGTCGTCCACGCCCTTGCGCCCGATCTTCCACTGGTCAAACACGCGCTGGGTGTATTGCTCGATCGCCTCCGGCTGGGTGGTCGGCACGATCAGGATCTGCAACTGCGCCCCCTTGCGCTGCTGCAAAGCCAGCGCCTGCTGCTCCAGCTGCTGGACCTGGGCGGCATCCAATGTGCCGGTGACATCGACCACTGGCGAGCGTAGCGGCGGAATGGGCGCAAGGTCCTGCGCCAGCAGCGATACCGGCAGCAGCAGTAGCGCCATCATCCACAACACCCACATGTACGTCTGCCGCATTACTAACTCCTACCTGATGAGCACTGACAGTTAATCAGCACTGACACTTAGCTTCCCTTCTCCCTGCGGGAGAAGGTGCCCCGCAGGGGCGGATGAGGGTACGGAGCGAAGCCTCGTGCAGTTTGAACGGCACAGAGGCTTCGCTCCGTACCCTCACCCCAACCCCTCTCCCGCTGGAGAGGGGCTTGATATCCCGCTTCTGAAGTTAGTACTAATCCAGCAAGCGCGTAGATTGACATGGCTAACCCATGCGCTTGGCTAACCCATGCGCGTGCCGCAGCATGCCTTAGAGCACAACACGCAGGCATGCTTACTGCGCAGGCTGCGGCTGCGGTTGCTGCACAGGCTGCTGCTGCGGCGCCTGTTGGTTACCGAAATCAACCTGCGGCGCACGTGAGATCTGCGCTTCGTTTTCCACAGTGAAATTCGGCTTGGGCTGATACCCGAAGATCTTGGCGGTGATCACCTGCGGGAAGGAACGGATATAGGTGTTGTATTCCTGCACCGTCTGGATATAACGGCCGCGCGCCACGGTGATGCGATTTTCGGTGCCTTCCAGCTGTACCTGCAGATCGCGGAACGACTGATCGGATTTGAGCTGCGGATAGTTCTCGCTGACCACCAGCAGGCGCGACAGCGCGCTGCCGAGTTCGCCCTGCGCTTGCTGGAAATTCTTCAGCGACGCTGCGTCGTCGGCGTTGACCTGAATCTGCCCGACACGCGAGCGCGCATTGGTCACTTCGGTCAGCACCTGGCGCTCCTGCTGGGCGTAGCCCTGCACCGTGCGCACCAGATTGGGAATCAGATCGGCGCGGCGCTGATATTGATTCAGCACTTCCGACCAACCTGCCTTGACGCCTTCCTCCTTCTGCTGGATCGCGTTGTAACCGCAACCGGACAGCGAGACGGTCAGCATCAGCAACACCAGGGCGCGAATCAGGACAGGCATGCAGGCGACTCCGTAGAAGAGAGCCGCAGCATGCCATGTGGCAAGTCAAGCCGGCATGCACATGCGCCCGCCTGGCGGGTTGTTCCACTGGGCGATCAGTTCTTGGATTAAGAACAACCTCAGTTCGAACGCATCGGTGCGCGCGCGGTCGCTAGGCGCGGCAGAGGCTGGTAATTGTTAAAGAGAGTCACTACGCGCCACACGAACGCCGGGCTCTTCCGCTGACGCACTCGCACTCGCACTCGCACTCTGATGCGTCGCATCGCCATGTACGTCTCCACGCTTTCGCTAAGCAATCGCCTACAAGGGCCTGGCTGCCACGGCGCGGGCATGAGCAGCCGCTTTCAGAACACCCGCGGCAACAGAATCAGCCCCCAACACAGCAGCACATTGATCAGCAGCAAGAACACCGCCGCCGAGCCCATATCCTTTGCGCGGCCAGCCAGCACATGGTGTTCCGGGCCGTAGCGCTCGATCACCGCCTCGATCGCCGAATTCAACAATTCGGCGGCCAGCACGATCAGCAATGGCGCAATCAGCGCGATGCGCTCCAGACCGGACTGACCGAGCCACAGCCCCAGCGGCACCAGCACCACGGCCAGGCAGACCTCGAGCCGAAACGAAGATTCATGCAGCCATGCCGCGCGCAATCCCTGCCACGACCAGATCGCCGCCTTGAGCATGCGGCGCGGGCCGCGCGGCACGTGTCCCAGTTGATCGGCCACGCGTCAGCGCTTCCGGCCGCAAGGGCGTATCAGGGGACGGATCGAACGCATGGTGTGGTCGCTACTCAGGAAAGGCCGAATTCTGCACCGTGGCGCTGCGCACCGCCAGGGCGTGGCCACCCGTCCGAACAGCTGCCGTTGGGCCTACAAGGCAGTCGGATCCTGCCGCAAGGCGCACCATCTGCCGCATGGTCGGGCCTGGCCCGGCGAAGCGATCTGCGCGCAGTGCGGTGCCACACCCTGAAAGCCAACGGGTTTGCCCTCCGCTTCCAGCCTGTCGCACCATGGCGGTCCGCTTCACTGCCGCAGGCTCTCTCGCATGATCAAGTATCCCTTGCGCACACTGCTGTGCGCCCTTGCGTTGTTGTCCGGCCACGTCCACGCCGACACCACACACACCGCGCCGCAAGTCCCGGCGCAGGTCTCCAATGCCGCGTGGGAAAACGACATGCAGCGCTTTGCCGACAGCGATGCGCTGCAGCCGCCACCCAAGCACGGCATCGTGTTCGTCGGCAGCTCGTCGATCCGCTTCTGGGACAGCCTGGCGCAGGATTTTCCCGGCAAGCCGGTGATCAATCGCGGCTTCGGCGGCTCGGAAGTGCGCGACAGCACCTGGTATGCGGACCGCATCGTCATCCCGTACGCGCCGCGCCAGGTGGTGCTGTATGCCGGCGACAACGATCTCAACAGCGGCCGTACACCGGAGCAGGTGCGCGACGATGTGCTGGCGTTCGTAACGCGCCTTCGGCGCGATCTACCGAAGGCGCGCATCAGCTATCTGTCGATCAAGCCCAGCCCGTCGCGCGCGCATTTGCTGCCGGCAATCGTGACTGCCAATCGCCTGATCAAGGACGCACTCGCGCCGCTGCCGCGCGTGGACTACGTGGACGTTTACACGCCAATGCTGGATGCCAGCGGCAAGCCGCGCCCGGAGTTGTTTCGCGAGGACATGCTGCACATGACTGCCGACGGTTACGCGATCTGGCGCAAAGCGGTGGCACCGGTGTTGGAGCAGAAGTAAGACCAGGCAGATCGGCCAACAAAAGACGCCCTCAGGCCACCACCACCGCCACCGACGTCCCCACATCGGCCTCGCTATGCAATTCGATCCGCCAACCGAAGCGGTCGCACAGCCGGCGTACGATCGACAGCCCCAGGCCGGTGCCCTGCGGGCGTGTGGGATCGGCGCGAAAGAATGGCTCGAATGCACGTGCACGTGCTTCTTCGCTCATGCCGATGCCGGTATCGCGCACGATGATGCGGTCCTGGGTCACTTCAACTTCGATGCTGCCGGTGTCGGTGTAGGCACAGGCATTGCGCAGCAGGTTGCTGAGCACCACGCGCATCACCCGCGGCGGGGCGAACATCTGCAGGCTGCGATCGCCGACCATCTGCAACGACACCGGCTTGTCGCCGAGCAGTTCACGCGCGCTGTCGACTTCTTCGCTGGCCAGTTCGGCGGCGTCGAAGGTTTCGCTTTGCGGGTCGATTTCGGCCTCGCGCGCCAGGATCAGAAACGCATCGATCACCGCTTCCATATCGTGGCCGGCCCGCTGGATACGGCGCAGGCTGCGTTGCGTGCGCGGCGACAATTCGTCGTCGGCCAGGGCCATGTCGCTGGCCACGCGGATCACCGTCAGCGGCGTGCGCAATTCATGACTGGCATCGCGGGTGAAATTGCGTTCGCGCGCAACGTGTTCGCTGACCCGTTGCCCCAGCGCATGTAACGCTGCGGCCAACTGCCGCGTTTCGCCCTGCAGTTCGGCGGGCAATCGTTCCGGCGCCAACTCATCCACATCCGGATTGCGCGGGTCCCACTGCGAAACGCGCCGTGCGAGCCAGCTGATCGGCGACACCAGGCGTTTGGAGATGCGATAGGTAAACCACGACACGCCATAGATCGACAGCAACACCACGATCGCCGGCACCACGCCGTACCACAAGGTCAGATGGGCGGCGCGCGAGCGCGAAAACACCAGATACAGGCGCCCTTCCGGACGTTGATCGACATACACCAGCGCGTCGGCAGCGGCCACTTCGCTGAAGCCTCGCGGCAACCGTTGCAACACCGGCGGTGCGCTGTCGCCGAGCTTGCCGGCAGGCGAGAAATAGCCCTGGATATTGCGCGTATTCGGCGGCGGGTTGTTCGGCGCACTCTTGTGCAGGCGCCAGAAATGCACCGCCTCGTCGGCCAGTACGGTGCGCACCAGGCTGTACTTGATCACGAAGGAGATCAGATAGCCGCCAAGGACGATCGCCAGACTCGCCAGTGCGACCTGCAACAGGAAGGCGAGACGTATTTTTCGTGGGAGCCCGTGCGGCATTGCGGCATCCAGGGAGAGCGCCGGATTAGAGGCAACGCTTCCGTGAGCCCGTCGTGCAACCAGCCGGCAGCACGCGGAAGCGAGCGGCGCGTGAGCGCCTACAGGAAAAGCCGGCCGCCAGAAGGCGACCGGCCAGTGACATCAGGCCATCGGCTGGGCGATGTCGGCGATGCGATAGCCGGCGCTCTGCACGGTGTGCAGCAGGGGGCGATCGAACGGCTTGTCGATGATCTTGCGCAGGTTGTACAGATGGCTGCGCAAGGTGTCCGAATCCGGCAACCCGTTGCCCCATATCTCGCGCTCGATTTCCTGGCGGGTGACCACACGCGGCGATTCGCGCATCAGGATGGTGAGCAACCGCAGGCCGATCGGCGAGAGCTGCAGCTCGGTGCCGGCACGGGTGGCGCGCATGCTCACCGGGTCGAGCACCAGGTCGGCGACCTTGAGCACTTCCGAACCCACCTGGCGACGCTCGCGGCGGATCAGGGCACGCAAGCGTGCTTCCAGTTCCTGAATCGCGAACGGCTTGGTCAGGTAGTCGTCGGCGCCGAAGCCCAAGCCGGTGAGCTTGTCGTCCAGCGTGTCGCGGGCAGTCAGCATCAGCACCGGGGTGGACTTGCGTGCGTCGTTGCGCAGGCGGCGGCACACTTCGATGCCGTCCAGGCGCGGCAGCATGAGATCCAGCACGACCACGTCGTAGCTGTTCTCGGCGGCCAGACGGTAACCGTCCAGTCCGTCCTGCGCATAGTCGACCTCGAAGCCACGGCCTTCCAGGTACTCGCCGATCATTTCAGAGATATTGCGATTGTCTTCGACGACCAGCACGAGGCCGGACGTTTCCTTGGTCTGACGCATGGACTTTCCTCGGTCTTCAGCTTTGTGAAACATGCCGGATCGACGGTGGAAAGGGCGTGAAGGACCGGCGACGTTCTGTGACAGGCGACGCCTAGCGGCCGAGCAGTGGACGCAGCGCCGGCCAGACCGTTTCCAGCACCTTCGGCTGAGCTGCGGCGGTCGGATGCAAGCCGTCAGCCTGCATCAGCCCCGGCTGTAACGCGACCTTTTCCAGGAAGAACGGCACCAGCGCGGTCTTGTACTGTCTGGACAGGTCGGCATAGGTCGCCTTCAGGCGTTCGCGGTAGGCAGGGCCGTAGTTCGGCGGCACATCGATACCGAGCAGCAGCACCTTTGCGCCGGCCTGCTGGCTGAGCTGGATCATCTTTTCCAGATTGCCCTTGAGCTGGGCCGGGGTCAGGCCACGCAACGCATCATTGCCGCCAAGTTCGATCACAACGACGCCGGGGTGATGCTTTTCCAGCAGGCCGGGCAGTCGCGTCAATGCGCCGGAGGTGGTCTCGCCACTGATGCTGGCATTGACGACCGTCGGTGGCGTCGCCATGTCACGCTTCAGGCGTTGGTCCAGCAGAGTGACCCAGCCGGACTGCACTGGGATGTTGTGCGCAGCGCTCAAGCTGTCGCCCACGACCAGGATCGGTGCGGTTGCCACCGGACTTTTGGCAGAGGCAATTCCCGGCGCAAGCAGGGACAGTGTCAGCAGCCACAGGACCAGCGCGCCATATCGCAGTGTTCTTTCACGCATTCGGAGATTCCTCATCGACAGTCTGGCCCCCCGCCCCAGCACCCGCACCGCCATCGACGTCCGCGAGGTCGGCAAGTCCGTCAGTGGACCGGAGGGAACACTCCACATCCTCGATAACGTGAGCTTGACGGTCAGTGAAGGCGACAGTATCGCCATTGTCGGCGCGTCGGGCTCGGGCAAGACCACCCTGCTCGGCCTGCTTGCCGGGCTGGACCTGCCCAGCCGCGGCAGCATCGCGCTCTCCGGCCAGGACCTGGGCCAGCTCGACGAAGAGGCCCGTGCCGCCTTGCGCGCGCGCGAAGTCGGCTTCGTGTTCCAGAGCTTCCATCTGCTGCCGGCACTGACCGCCGAAGAAAACATCGCACTGCCGCTGGAACTGGCCGGGCGCGAAGATCCAGCGCGGGTGCGCGAGGTGTTGGAGGCGGTGGGCCTGAGCGCACGTGCGCGCCACTACCCGCGCCAGCTATCCGGCGGCGAGCAGCAACGCGTGGCGCTGGCACGCGCATTCGTGGCCAGGCCACGCATCCTGTTCGCCGATGAGCCCACCGGCAGCCTCGATCAGACCACCGGCGCGCAGATCAGCGACCTGCTGTTCGCGCTCAATGCCACCAGCGACACCACCCTGGTGCTGGTCACCCACGACATGACGCTGGCGCAGCGCTGCCACCACATCTACCGCATCGACAGCGGCCGCCTGCACGCTCAGACCGGTCCGGCCGCATGAACGTGCTGCGACAGGCCGCGCGCGCGGTGCGGCGCGAGTTCCTAGCCGGCGATCTGCTGACCGTGTTCGCCGCGCTGGTGCTGGGCGTGGCGGTGATGACGGCGGTCGGCACGCTGGTCGACCGGGTGACGTTGGCGCTGACCTCCAGCGCGGCCGAAGTGCTCGGCGGCGATCTGGGCGTGACCGGCCGCCAGGAGATTCCATCCGACTTCGCTGCTGAAGCGCAGCGACGCGGGCTGCAGAGCACGCGCATGGTCAGCTTCCCTAGCGTGTTGTTCCATGGCGAGTCCAGCCAGATGGCCAACATCCGCGGCGTCGGCGCAGGCTACCCGCTGCGGGGTCAGTTGCTGGTCTCCAAGGACAGCGCTGGCACAGAAGGCAACATCGCCAGCGCACCGCCGCCGGGTCAGGCCTATGCCGACCCGCGTCTGCTGGAGGCGCTGGGCCTGCGGGTGGGCGAGCAGCTGGAATTCGGCGCCGGCCATCTCACCATCACCGGCGTGCTGCGTGCCGAACCGGATGCCTCCGGCGAGCTGATGCAGCTGTCGCCGCCGTTGTTGGTCAATCGCGCCGATATCGACGGTGCCGGCCTGCTCGGCCCAGGCAGCCGCGCCTCGTACCGGCTGATGTTTGCCGGTGCGCCAGAAGCCATCGCCGACTTGCGCGCCTGGTTGAAGCCACGCGCCAGCGAATACCGTCTTGTCGGCATCGAAGACACCCAGCGCGGCATGCGCGCGGCCTTCGATCGCGCCGGCCGCTTCCTGGCCTTGTCGGCGCTGCTGGCGGTGCTGTTGTCGGGCGTGGCCACCGCATTGGCGGCCAACCGGTTTGCGATGCGCCGCATCGACACCGTCGCCGTGTTGCGCTGCCTGGGCGCACGCCAGCGCGACATCCTGGCGATGCTGTCGCTGCAATTGCTGCTCACCGCGATTCCGGCCTGCCTGGTCGGGATCGGGCTGGGCATGCTGGCGCAGGAAGGCCTGGTGCAGGCGCTCGGCAGCCTGATTCCGAACCGGCTGCCGTTACCGCAGGCGACCCCTGCCCTGGCTGGTGCAGGTATCGGGTTGGTGCTGTTGCTGGGCTTCGGCCTGCCGCCGCTGCTGCGGCTGCGCAACGTGCCGCCGATGCGCGTGCTCAACCGCAGCTTCGCCGCAGTACCGCCGAGCTCGTTGCTGGTCTACGCCGCTGCGTTGGCGGCCACGCTGGCGCTGACTGTCTATGCCACCGGCAATCTGGTGCTCGCTGGCTGGGTGCTCGGCGGGCTGGCTGCGTTGGCGCTGGTGGCGATGGCCCTGGGGCTGGGGCTGCTCACGTTGTTGCGGCCGATCCAGCATCGCCTGCGTGGCTCCTGGAAGCTCGGTCTGGCCTCGCTGACGCGGCGGCGCGGGCTGAGCGTGGTGCAACTGGTCGGGCTGTCGCTGTCGCTGTGCGCGCTGTTGCTGCTGGCCGTGGTCGGCCCCGGCCTGCTCGGGCAATGGCGCGATCGCCTGCCGGTGGATACGCCCAACTATTTCCTGATGAACATCCAGCCCGAGCAGACCGCGCCGGTGCTGCAGACGCTGCGCGGACTGGGCGTGAACGATGCGGCCGTGGAGCCGTTTTCGACCGGGCGCCTGGTGGCGATCAACGACAAGCCGCCGGCACGCGGCGACCGTGATCCGGCCGACGATGGCGACGGCGACAACCGCCCGGTCAATTTCTCCTGGCGGCATGCATTCCCCCCCGCAAATACGTTGCTGGAAGGCAAATTCTGGGCAGCCGACAGCACGGCACCAGAGGCCTCGGTGGAGGAAGGCTGGGCGCAGCGGTATCAACTCAAACTCGGCGACCGCATCACCTTGTTGCTGGGCGAACAGCAGCGCAGTTTCACCGTCACCAGCATCCGCAAGGCCGACTGGGATTCGTTCCGGGTCAATTTCTTTTTGCTGCTCAATCAAGGTTCCGTCGGCGATGCGCCGTACAACCTGATTTCCAGCTTCCATCTGCCGCCCGGCAACGCGCCCAAGCTGGCGTCGCTGAGCCGCGACTACCCCAACATTTCGGTGCTGGATATCGACGCCATCCTCGGCCGCGTGCGCGAGGTCATCGACCAGGTGGCGCAGGCGGTGCAACTGGTCATGGGCTTCAGCCTGCTGGCAGGCGTGCTGGTGCTGCTGGGGGCCTTGCAGGCCACCGCAGGCGAGCGTCGCTATGACAGCGCGGTGCTGCGCACGCTGGGCGCGCGTCGCGGCCAGTTGCGTGGCGCGGTGCTGGTGGAGTTCGGCGCGCTCGGCCTGCTGGCGGCGACGCTGGCGGTGACCGCAGCGGCGGTGATCGGTGCGGTGGTCGGGCGCCAGGCGTTCGAAATTGCGTTGACGCCGGATTGGCCGCGTCTGCTGATCGGCGGCGCCTTCGGGCTGGCGCTGAGTCTGTTGGCCGGTTGGTCGGGCACCCGGCGCATTCTTTCGACGCCGCCGGCGTTGGCGTTGCGGGCGGAGTAAGAATGCACCACAAAGCGACTGCGCTGCCCCAGGCGGCGCTCGCTGCGTCGATACCCACTCATCGACGTAAAGACAGTTGAGCTCGAATCGGGTGGCGCCAAGTTGCGTCGCCCGTCATGCCGGGTCGCATATACCTGCAGCGCATAAGCACGTTGCCAATCGTACGTTCGCAGCGGCGGCACGACTGCCTAGAGTGGTCTGTCCGGTCGCCGGCCCAGGCGGCCTTTCGTTGCCGTCGAGGTGCCACCGTCATGGCCAGCGTCACTTCCGCCGCGCGTGCGCAGACCCCGCGCGATGCGGTTTCCACAGTGCAAGCTTCCGGCGTGCAGATCCTGCCGTTCGATGCCCCGCTGGGCGCCGAAGTGATCGGCCTGGATCTGTCGCAGCCGCTTGATGCGGACACCTTTGCGCGCATCCATCAAGCGCATCTGGAGCACCATGTGCTGGTGTTCCGCGACCAACGCATCAGCCCCGCGCAGCAGGTCGATTTCAGCCGGCGCTTCGGCCCGCTGCAGATCCATGTGCTGCGCAATTTCCAGTTGCGAGGGCATCCGGAAGTGCTGGTGGTGTCCAACATCAAGGAAAACGGCGAACCGATCGGTCTGGGCGATGCCGGGCATTACTGGCACTCGGACCTGTCGTACAAGGAAACGCCCAGTCTGGGCTCACTGCTGCACGCGCAAGAGCTGCCCAGCGAGGGCGGCGACACCTTGTTCGCCAATCAGCATCTGGCCTGGCAAACCTTGCCCGATGCGCTCAAACGCACCGTGCAGGACCTGCGCGCCGAGCACAGCTATCTGGCCAAGTACGAAGAGCTGCGTGCGCGCAATCCGTGGCGTCCGGCGCTGACGGCCGAACAGATCGCCGAAGTGACACCGGTGCAGCATCCGATCGTGCGCACGCATCCGGAGACAGGCCAGAAAGCGCTGTTTGTCAGCGAACATTTCACCACTCGCATTGTCGGCTTGCCCGACGACGAAAGTGATGCGCTGCTGCAGGCTCTGTTCGAACACAGCACCCGCGAGGCATTGGTGTATCGGCATCGTTGGCAGCCGCACGACATGGTGTTCTGGGACAACCGCTCGGTGATGCATCTGGCCGCCGGCACGCCGGACCACCTGCGTCGCCGACTCAACCGCACCACCATCGAAGGCGATGCGCCGTTCTAAAAATCGTGCGCCGCCGCGTGGGTCTCATGGCTCGTAACGCGCTTTGAGATGCGCCCTTCCCTCCCCCTTTCGACTGGAGCGCCGCATGCGTTTGACCGTCACCTCTCACGCACCTTCGCAGCGCCGACTGTTGTCCCGGCGTATTGCATTGCTGCTCCTGGCTGCGTTGCCGTTGTTGTTCAGCGCACACGCGCAGGCCGAAGGAAAACTGCGCGTCGCCAAACAGTTCGGCATCGTCTATCTGCTGCTGGACGTGGCGCAGGATCAAAAGCTGATCGAACAGCAGGGCAAGGCGGCTGGCGTGGACATCGACGTGCAGTTCCTGCAGTTGTCCGGTGGCGCGGCGGTCAACGATGCCTTGCTGACCGGTTCGATCGATATCGCTGGTGCCGGCGTCGGGCCGTTGTTCACCATCTGGGACCGCACGCATGGCCGCCAGAACGTGCGCGGCGTGGCATCGCTGGGCAACTTTCCGTATTACCTGATCAGCAACAATCCGCGCATCAAGTCCATTGGCGATTTCACCCCGCAGGACCGGATTGCGGTGCCGGCCACCGGCGTGTCGGTGCAGTCGCGTTTTCTACAGCACGCTTCGCAGCAACGTTGGGGCGACAAGGGCACGCATCAGCTGGATGCGCTGCAGGTCGCATTGCCACATCCGGATGCGGCCGCCGCGATCATCCGTGGTCGCACCGAGATCACCGCGCACTTCGCCAGCCCGCCGTTCCAGGAGCAGGAACTGGCGCGTAACCCGGCCGCGCATATCGTGACCAGCTCCTACGAGATCGAAGGCGGCCCCTCGTCGGCGACGGTGCTGTATGCCACCGAAAAATTCCGCCGCGACAATCCCAAGACCTATCGCGCCTTCGTCGCCGCGCTGGATCAGGCGGCACGTTTCGTCACTGCGCATCCGGAACAGGCGGCGGATATCTTTCTGCGCCGCAATGGCTCGAGCATCGACCGCGCGCTGGTGTTGCAGATCCTCAAGGACCCGAAAGTGCAATTCACCGTGGTGCCGCAGAACACCCTGGGGCTGGGCAAGTTCATGCAGCACAGCGGCGCGATCAAGCAGACGCCGAGCAAGCTGAGCGACTACTTCTTCGACGACCCGCTGATTGCGGGCGGGAGCTGAGCGATGCCCACGCCGATGCCATTGCTGCAGGTCGACCACGTCAGCCTGGAATACGCCTCCGCGCAGCGCGTGGTGCGTGCCACCCACCGCGTGCGTTTCGATGTGCATGAAGCCGATCGCTTCGTGCTGCTGGGCCCCTCGGGTTGCGGCAAATCCACCTTGCTCAAGGCGGTGGCCGGCTTCGTCACCCCGCGCGAGGGGCAGATCCGTCTGGATGGCAATGCGGTCACCGGGCCGGGGCCGGACCGGGTGGTGGTGTTCCAGGAATTCGATCAACTGGCGCCATGGAAGACCGTACGCGAGAACGTGGTGTTCGGCCTGCGCGCGGCACGCAAGCTCTCGCGTGCCGAAGCGCGCGAACGTGCTGACGGCAGTCTGGCGCAGGTCGGTCTGAGCGCCTTTGCCGATGCCTATCCGCACACCTTGTCGGGCGGCATGAAGCAACGCGTAGCGATCGCGCGCGCATTGGCGATGCGCCCGCGCGTGTTGCTGATGGACGAGCCCTTCGCCGCACTCGATGCATTGACGCGTTCGCGCATGCAGGAGCAGGTGCTGGAGCTGTGGGAGCAATCGCGCTTCACCTTGCTGTTCGTCACCCACTCGATCGAAGAAGCCCTTGTGGTCGGCAATCGCGTGCTGCTGTTGTCGCCGCATCCGGGCCAGGTGCGCGCCGAACTCAACGCGCATGCATTTGGCCCGCAGAGTGCCGGCAGCGTGGCGTTTCAGCAGACCGCGCAGCGTATTCATCGGCTGCTGTTCGACCTGCCCGACGACACGCTGGACGACGACAAGGTGGCACCGCTGCGCCGCCCGGCCGTGCGTCAACGCGAGGCGCTGCCATGAGCCATAGCGACGCCACCGCGCTGCCGCCGATCCCGCCGGTGCGGCCCGAGTACGAACGTGCACTACAACCGCTGGACCCCGCATTGATCGCCACCGCCGCAGCGGCGCGCTGGCAGGCGCCGCCGTGGCTGCGCAATGCGCTGGTGCTGGTGGTGCTGGTCACCGGGAGATCGCCGCGCGCGTGGTTGGCGATGATCTGATGCTGCCCAGCGCCCTGCAGACAGCACGCGCGTTTTACGATGGACTGCTGTCGGGCGAATTGCTGCGCCGTGTGGGCGCCTCGCTGCGCGTGCTGGCGCAGGGTTACGCGCTCGGCGTGGTGCTGGCCTTCGTGCTGACCGCGCTGGCCGCCTCCACGCGCTGGGGCCGCGATGTGCTCGGCACCTTGACCGCCATGTTCAACCCCCTGCCGGCCATCGCGCTGCTGCCGCTGGCCCTGCTGTGGTTCGGCCTGGGCACCGGCAGCCTGGTGTTCGTGCTGGTGCATTCGGTGCTGTGGCCGCTCGCGCTGACCACCTATGCCGGCTTCCAGGCAGTACCGGAAACCCTGCGCATGGCCGGGCGCAATTACGGGCTGCGTGGGCCACGCTACGTGGCGCAGCTGCTGATCCCCGCCGCGCTGCCGGCGATCCTGTCCGGGCTGAAGATCGGCTGGGCGTTCGCCTGGCGCACCTTGATCGCCGCCGAGCTGGTGTTCGGCGCCACCTCCGGCCAGGGCGGTCTGGGCTGGTACATCTTCCAGAACCGCAACGAGCTGTATACCGACCGCGTGTTCGCCGGCCTGGCAATGGTGATCGTGCTGGGTTTGCTGGTGGAAGGGGTAGTGTTTCAGGCGATCGAGCGACTGACCGTGCGCCGCTGGGGGATGCAGCGCTAGCGGGGTGACCGTGGGCGCGGCTAGGCGTGGCCAGGCGTTTTGCCGGGCCGTGCTGCAGGCAGGGGTTTCGTGCTGACCACCAATGGCCTGAACCCACGTGCCGGGCTCATCGGCACGGTCGCGTGCGCTTAACGGGGCTGGCTTATGCTGCCGGCCCCTTACCTGCCGTCTGCCGTCATGCCTACTGCCCCCTTCACTGCCTATCTGTATCCGGTGCTGTTGTTGCTCGCCAGCAATGTGTTCATGACCTTCGCCTGGTACGGGCACCTGAAGTACAAGAGCACGCCGCTGATGATCGCGATCCTGGTCAGCTGGGGCATCGCGTTCTTCGAGTACTGCCTGCAGGTGCCGGGTAACCGCCTGGGCAGCGCGGTGTACTCGGCGCCGCAGCTCAAGGGCATGCAGGAAGTGATCACACTGCTGGTGTTCGCCGGCTTCTCGACGTTCTACCTGGGCCAGTCGTTGAAGTGGAATCACTGGGCCGCGTTCGGCCTGATCCTGGTCGCGGCATTCTTGATGTTCAAGGAATAAGGCTAATGCTCCGTAGGAGCGCGCTGGCGCGCGATGAGGCGTTACCGATGAAGCCTCAATCGCGCGCCAGCGCGCTCCTACGACATCCGGGTGGCTAGTTCGCCGGTTCGACCCATTGCGCGAACACCGCATCGAGTTGCGCGTCCTTGACCCGCTTGCCCTTCTGCACGGTCTCGGCCTGCTGGAACATCGGCACGATCATCGCCATGCCGTCCGGCTTGGTCTTCAGATGCAGACCGGGCGGCGTGTCGAGGAACTTGGCCCAACGCGTGCGCACCTTGGCCCAGTAGCCCTGGGTGCCCTTCCAGTACGCATAGGCCGGGGCGAAATCGACCTCGGTGGTCTTGCGATAATCGTTGAAGCCGAACTCGCGCGCGATCGCCTCCTGGCTGCCATCGGGCTTGCGCAGCACCTTGGTGTTGAACTGTTCGTGGGTCCAGCCGTTGGGCGTGAGCGTGTGGCGATTGATCACCGACAGCGCGTTGTAGTCGCTGCGCTTGGTGTATTCGCGGCGCGGCAACGGGCGCCAGCTCAGATCGCTGGTCCAGGTGGGATGGCCGTCGGCGTAGTCCCAGCGGCCGGTGCCGCAATAGCGCGGCGCGTCGCTGACTTCATACACGCACTGCGTCCAGGCGCCGGTGGTGACTGCCGGCGGCAGCGCATGCACCGTCCAGGTCTGCTCGGCGGTGAATTCGAAACGTTGCGGCGCTTCGTAGATCCAGTCCTGGCGCCAGTGCTTGGTCACATGCTTGCTCTTTTCGTCCACCAGCAGATGCTGCAGCACCAGCTTGCGCGGTGAATCCTCCACCACGATCACCACTTCGCTGGCGCCGCTGCGCATGGCCGAGGCACGTTCGTAACCGGGCTTGAGCAGCACGGTCTCGTCGAAGGCGAAGTCCACGGCGTATTCGCCCTGCATCGCCAGGATGCTCTGGCGATCGCGCTGGGCGTCGGCGGCGGCAATCAACGGCAACAGGCTCAGCGTCAGTGCGATACAGCGGGGAAACAGTGGGCTCATCGGAACTCTCGTTGGTGGTCTCAGGAACGTCAGCGGCGCAAGCGCACCAGCGACGTCGTCATGTCGGATGGATCAGTATTGCTTGATGAGGTGGAGTCAGCGCGCAAGGCCGCAGCGCGTGCGCAGCAGCAATCATCCACCGCCACGCGTCCGTCGATGCCCTCCTCGCGCGCCAGGCGTGCGGCCACTTCCGCACCCAGTGCCGAGACTGTCGCCAGGCTGGCGACAAACGGTTGTTCGCGAGTGGCGGCGGTCTGCAGACGCAGCGCGCTCAATCGCCACGCCTCACCGCGCATACGGCCGGCCAGACGACGCCACAGCCGCTCGCCGACGCCCAGCTCATGGGTGTCCATCGGCAGCGGCGGCAGGCGCGAGACCAGGCGATCCCAGATCAAAAAATCGCTGTCCGGCAAAAGGCAGATCCGCCAGCAGCAGTGTCCCTCGGCATCGAAGAACCAGATGCTTTCGCGCACGCCGTCGCTGTCGACCTGCCGGCATGCCGCCGCATCCACCGCGTGCTGCCAGCCATCCAGCTCGTTGCCCAGCGCGGGCCGATACAGACATAGCACCGTGCCCAGGGCCGCCAGCTGCTGCGGACGCGGCAGCGCGGCGCGGGTGGCACGTGCATGCGACAACTGCGGCAGTGGGCGGGCGCTGGTCATGGCCGCTACCAGCTCACGGCCAGGCTGACCGAGGCGGTGCGCCCGGCGCCGGTGAAGCGGTCGAGCACCGTGCTGCTGGCCAGCGTGCCGTTGGGCAGCGCGTTCCAGTCCACATAGCGGCGGTCGGCCAGATTGAAGATGCCGGCGGTGACCTTGGCGCCGGGTGCAAATTCCCAATGCCCCATCAGATCCAGCGTGGCGTAGCCGGCCGGCGTGTAATAGCTGTCCAGCTGCGGGCGGCGTTTGCGTGCAACCAAGGTGCCGATCAACTCTGCGCCCCAGCTGTCGCTGTCGAAGGCCACCCCGAAGGTGCCACGCAGCGGGTCGACCGAATTGAGCGGCGTGTCATCGGTGAGATTGTCGCCTTCCGAATAGGCGACGGCGCTGTTGAGCGACCAGCCCTGCCAACCCGCCAGCGCGCCCAGATCGACACCGGCACGTGCTTCGGCGCCCTTGATCACCACATCGTCCACGTTGCGCGACTGGAACAGCATCAGCCCATCGGCGTTGAAGCCGGCCGGCGCATACGATTCGATGAAGTTGCGGTAGTCGGTGTAGTACACGGCGACGCCCAGATACCCGATCGCGTCGTTGAAGCGCAGACCCAATTCGCCACCACGGCTGGTCTCCGATTTCAGGTCCGGATTGGCGATGGCGGTGTAGCGCGCCTGCAGATTGGTGAAGCCGATATTGACGTCGTTGTACGGCGGGGCGCGGAAGCCGTGCGCGTAGTTGGCATACGCCGACCACGCATCCGAGAAACGCCACACCGCACCGAACTTGGGCGAGACCTGGGTTTCGTCGATGGTCGCAGCGGCAACGCCGGGATTGTCTTCGCGGAAGATATCGTCCACCTGCGGTGAGAGGCGGAAATAATCCACGCGCACGCCGGGTGTCAGCGACAGCTTGCCGTCGAACAGGCGGATCTCGTCCTGCGCGTATAACCCGAGCTTGGTAGTTTCGCTGTTGGGGAAATCGCGCACCGGGAACACGTCCTGACCGACCCGGTTGGTCACCACGCCATTGGCCAGATTCACCGAATACCCGTCGCGCTTGGCGCGGGTGTCGGTCCAGGTGCCATCCAGACCGTAAGTGATGTCGTGGCTGAGCGTGCCGGTGTCGATGGACTTGTGCGCGTTGATCAGCAGCCCGTACACGCGCTGATCGAAATTGTGTTCGTTGTGGCGGCGCGTGTTGTTGCCGCGCAACTCATCGGTACGCTGCAGGCTCTCGCTATCCTGGCGATACAACTGCCACTGCAGATCGTCGGCGAGCGCCCGATCCAGTGCATCCAGCTCGTGCCGCAGCGAGACGCGCGCACGGGTCTGATGATCGCGCCCTTCCTGCGACAGAATGCGCAGCGAGGCCATCGCGTTGCGCGGGTCGATACCGGTCAGGGCATCGATGCTGCCGTAGTCTTCGTTGCCTTCCACGGTGAGCTTGAAGCGCTGCTGCGCGCTAGGCGCGTAGACGAGTTTGGCGAGCACGCTGCGGCCGTCGATGCGCTGCGGATTGGCTGCGGTGCGGGTGAAATCGCGGCTACGGTTGTCGCCCTGGTTCTGCGCTTCCTGACCCTGGCGATGACTCACCGCCACCATGCCGCTCCAGCGTTCGCCGCCGAATGCGCCGGTGGCACCGGCGAACAGGCCGTTCCAGTCGCCTTCGTAGCCGAACTTCAGGCCGACGTAGCTGTGCTTGTCGGCGCTGAGATAATCGGATGGATCCTTGGTAACGAAGGCCACCACGCCACCCAGCGCGTCGGAGCCGTACAGGGAACTGGCCGGCCCGCGCACCACTTCGACGCGTTTGAGCGTTTCCAGATCGACGAAGTTGCGGTTGGCGTTGAGGTAGCTGCCGAAGCTGAAGGTGTCCGACACCGGGACGTTGTCGACCAGGATCGCCACACGGTTGCCGTCCAGCCCGCGGATGCGGATGCCGTTGGCGCCGGTGAAGCGGCCGCTGGTGCTGGTCACCGACACGCCGGGCGTGTAACGGAACAGATCCTTGAGCTCGCGCACCAGTTGGTTGTCGAGTTGTTCGCGGTCGATCACATCCACCGTGCTCGGCACATCGACCAGCGCGCGCTGGGTACGCGTGGCAGTGACCTGCAGCCGGTTGAAGTCGTGCACCTCACGCGCGGTATCCCCGCTGCCGTCGAGTTCGGCAGCATGGGCACACAACGGAACAGCAGGCAGCGCCAGCGACAGCGCGACCACCAGCGGATGCAGGCGGATCATCGGAAACCTTCGAGAAGAACCCCCGACAGCGCGCGCTATGGCAGACGCCGCGAGCGGCAGCCGAGGGTAGAGAATGAAGTGGCGGGCGGCGGCGGCAACGCCCGCGGCAGACAGTTCCAATACCTGCGTTAGCGGGCATCGGCGGGGGAGCAACTTAGAACATCGTGCGCGGCAATCAGGGCTGCGAGTGGCGAACGAGTGCGGCTGATGCTGGGCACCTGCCGACCTCGACACCGACCGCGCCCGCTTGGCGGTGCGCAGCGGGTTATCGGCGGTGTTACTTGGTCAGGATGAGCTTGTCGTTGCTGGTATGGCGCAGGCGATAGACGCGATCGCCATGCTGAATCAGCACTTCGCGACGGCCCTTGAGCAGCGCCTCGCTGCTGATGACGTCTTCTGCGGGGACAGCACGCGGGACGGCGCGGTCGCGCAGGTTGACCGGTTCGGAGCGAAGCAGCACGGGGTGAGCGGTCATGATCTGGATCTCCAGTCGGTTGGCCAGACAAATAATAACCATTCTCATTTAATGATCAAGAGCCATTCTCATTTGAGCGACTGGATCTTTAGATCAATCCACTTAATTCGATTGCATTTATCAATCGATACGCAAAGCGGTCGTAGGCGCAGCTCCATCGTGCGTCGTGAAAAGCCTGCCCTCTCACATTTCAGCTGGAGCCGACCTGGCCCAGCTGGATCAAGAACCCACCTCTCAACGCGTGACCTCTTCCACCCGCGCCCAGTCAGCTGCATCGACCTTGGTCAGCGTCTCCAACGCGCCGAGATTTTCTTCCAGCTGCGCCACCCGGCTGGCGCCGAGAATCACCGTGGACACATGCGGGTTGCGCAGGCACCAGGCGATGGCCAGGCGTGCGGGCGACTGGCCCAACTCGGCGGCCAGCGCGCAGAACGCGCGGGCACGTTCCAGGCGGCGGGCCTCCGGTGCACCCAGCACTTCGTCCTGCAACCAGTGATTGCCCGGCTGGCCCAGGCGGGTGTCGGCGTCCACGCCGGCGTTGTACTTACCGGTCAGCAGGCCCGAGGCCAGCGGCGACCAGATGGTGGTGCCCAGCCCGGCTTCGCATAGCGGGGCATACTCGCGCTCCAGCCGGTCGCGATGCAGCAGGTTGTACTGCGGCTGTTCCATCGACGGGGCGTGCAAATGCTCCTGCTCGGCGATGGCGATCGCGGCACCCAACTGTTCGGCGCTCCATTCGGAGGTGCCCCAGTACAGCACCTTGCCCTGGCGGATCAGTGCGTCCATGGCGCGCACGGTTTCCTGGATCGGCGTGTCCGGATCGGGCCGGTGGCAGAAGTACAGATCCAGATACTCCACGCGCAGGCGCTTGAGTGCGGCATGGCAGGCATCGGTGATGTGCTTGCGCGAGAGTCCGCGCTGGGTCGGGCGCGGGCTGTCCACCGCGCCGAAGAACACCTTGCTCGAGACGCAATAGCCATCGCGCGGCAGGCGCAGGTCGGCGATGACATCGCCCATCACTTCTTCGGCGCGGCCGCGTGCGTAGACCTCGGCGTTGTCGAAGAAATTGATGCCGTTGTCCCAGGCGGCAGCAATCAGGTTGCGCGCTTCGCTGCGCCCGATCTGCTTGCCGAAGGTGACCCAGGCCCCGAACGACATGGCCGACAGCTGCAGCCCGGTGGAACCCAGACGACGGTAATGCATTGGCAGACTCCAACAACCTCCGCGGCGCCCTGCCCCGGATCGGCGTGCGCAGTGTAGGACGTGAGGTTGCTGGGGCGACAGGGCGTGGCATGTTGGTCACATGATCGACCGCGGAATCTCCAGATATTCCGCCTGCATGCGGCCAGTGCTTGTGGATCAGCCGCTGCGAAAAGTGGGAGCGTGGTGTCGCGTCCGGGGGCGGGACCGTGTGGCGGCATGGATGCCGCCACCGAGCCTTCAGGGACGGATTCACGGCGTGTCCCGCTCCCGCCCGCGACATCTGACGGCTTTTTGAGAAAGCCTCGGTCACTGAGGGGCGCTTGCGCGCGTACCGGCGTGGGACACGCCGCAAGTACGGCCGTGTAGGCTCTTCTGCGGCATCCATGCCGCAGAAGGTCCCACGCCGGTACGCGCGCAAGCACCTTCGGCTGCAGTCGGCAACTGATAGAAAAGCAGCGCTTGGTTGCCCGATCGAGTTTCGGAGCGGGCCTTCGCTGGCGGCATACGGCCGCCGAGTCGACGCCGCACATCCCCGACTTTGCGCAAGCGTGGCTCACCCACTTGCCAACTCCACCCTACCCGCGCCCGCTGCATCTCGGTTGCGGGCTGACGGGGAGCGTCTGAACACCGCTCGCCTTGCCCACCGTCACCCCCTGCTCTAGGCTTCTCGGTTTGCCGTCTGCGCCGGGGAATGGAATGGTCGAAGGTTTGGGAAGGATCGGCTTTGGCCTGTTCGGTCTGGCGGTGCTCATCGGCATCACCTGGCTGTTTTCGAACAACCGCCGCGCGATCGACTGGAAGCTGGTTGCCACCGGTCTGGCGCTGCAGATTTCGTTCGCCGCACTGGTGCTGCTGGTGCCGGGCGGGCGCGACGTGTTCGACTGGCTAGGCCAGGGCTTCGTGAGGGTGCTGAGCTTCGTCAATGAGGGCTCCAGCTTCATTTTCGGCAGCCTGATGGACATCAACAGCAACGGCTTCATTTTTGCGTTTCAGGTGCTGCCCACCATCATCTTCTTCTCCGCGCTGATGGGCGTGCTCTACCACCTGGGCGTGATGCAGGTGGTGGTCCGCGCGATGGCCTGGGCGATCACAAAGGTGATGCGCGTGTCGGGGGCGGAAACCACCAGCGTGTGCGCCAGCGTATTCATAGGCCAGACCGAAGCGCCGCTGACGGTGCGCCCGTACATTCCCAAGATGACCCAGTCCGAGTTGCTGACGATGATGATCGGCGGCATGGCGCATATCGCCGGTGGCGTGCTGGCAGCGTACGTCGGCATGCTCGGCGGCAGCGACCCTGCGCAGCAGGCGTTCTACGCCAAGCATCTGCTCGCCGCCAGCATCATGGCCGCGCCCGCCACCCTGGTGGTGGCCAAGTTGCTGGTGCCGGAAACCGGCACCCCGCTGACCCGCGGCACGGTCAAGATGGAAGTGGAAAAGACCACCAGCAATGTCATCGATGCGGCTGCGGCCGGCGCCAGCGATGGCTTGCGGCTGGCGCTGAATATCGGCGCGATGCTGCTGGCCTTCATCGCGCTGATCGCGTTGATCAACGCACCGCTGACCTGGCTGGGCGATGTCACCGGCGCCGCCAAGGCGCTAGGCCATCCGACCAACCTGTCGACGATCTTCGGCTACGTGCTGGCGCCGATCGCCTGGGTGATCGGTACCCCGTGGGTGGACGCGACCACGGTCGGCTCGCTGATCGGCCAGAAAGTGGTGATCAACGAGTTCGTCGCCTACAGCGAACTGTCGCGGATCGTGAAGGGCGAAGTGCCGGGCGTGGGCCTGAGCGCCGAAGGCCGGCTGATTGCCACGTATGCACTGTGCGGCTTTGCCAACTTCAGCTCGATCGCGATCCAGATCGGCGGCATCGGCGGGCTGGCACCGGAACGCCGTCACGATCTGGCCAAGTTCGGGCTGCGCGCCGTGCTCGGCGGTTCGATCGCAACGTTCATGACCGCTACCATTGCCGGCGTGCTCTCGCATTTCGGTTGAGGTGGCGCGGGTTCATCGGCGTGCCGGTCTAATCGCCGCACGCCACGTTTCATTCAGTCATTCAAGTCAAGGGTATTTATGAGTTCGGTCGTCGTTGTCGGGTCCTTCAATGTCGATCACGTGTGGCGCTGTGATGTCCTGCCCGCGCCGGGTGCCACCATCGCCGGTCGCTACAGCACCGGCCCGGGGGGCAAGGGATTCAATCAGGCGGTCGCGGCCGCACGTGCCGGCGCCAAGACGCATTTTTTGTGCGCGCTGGGGGACGATGCCGGCGGTGCGCTGGCGCGCTCGCTGGCGGCGCACGATGGCTTTGCGCTGATCGCCGAGCCCAGCAATGAGCCGACCGGCACCGGCGGTATCTATGTCGATGCGCATGGCCGCAACACCATCGTGATCGGTGCCGGCGCCAACTCGGTGCTGAGCGCCGCGTTCGTCGACAACCAGCGCGCGCTGGTCGCCTCGTCCCGGGTGTTGCTGGCGCAGCTGGAATCGCCGGCGGAAACCATCGAATCGGCGTTGGCATTGGCGCGTGAGTGCGGCGTACTGACCGTGCTCAACGCCGCGCCGGCCAATGCGCCGACCTCGATCGGTCTGCTCAAGCTGTCGGATGTGCTGACGCCCAACGAAACCGAATTTGCCGCCCTGCTCGGCCGCCATGTCGGCGAGCGCATCAACGCCGACGATGTGGCCGCGCTGGACGGCAACACGCTGCATTCGCTATGCCGCAAGTTGCTGCCGGGCGGCACCGTGGTGGTGACCTTGGGTTCGGTGGGCGCGTTCATTTCGCACGCCGAAGAACAGCTGCGAGGCGACACCGCCGCGCATTACCGCGTGGGTGCGGAAAGCGCGCAGACGGTGGACACCACCGGCGCCGGCGATGCCTTCAACGGCGCGCTGGTGGCCTCGCTGGCGCAGTCGCCCGGCGCCAGCTTCAACACCCACGTGCGCTTTGCCACTCGCTATGCCGCACGCTCCACCGAAGTGGAAGGCGCTGCTACCTCGATGCCGCGAATGGTGCCCGAACCGGCCATGTGATCCGCACGCTTCACGCGACGACGAAGGCGACCGCAGCAATGCGGTCGCCTTTTGCGTTCAGGGCGTTGGCATGCACGCTAGAGACTGTTTTCGATTAGAGAACGGCCTGATGAGACCTGTCTGCCGACGGATGCTGCGAACCGCGCGCTCAGCGGAACCTCGGTCTTCTTCCTCGGACAGTCGTTCGGGTAAGGAGGCGAGGCGTGATGCAGTGTCGGGCGCCCGTACCCTCATCCGGCGCTGACGCGCCACCTTCTCCCGAGGGGAGAAGAATGGAGAAGCCCCTCTCCCCGCGGGCCGAGAAGGCGCTGCTTACGCGCCAGTAGCGCGTGTGCCTTGGAGCGCCCGCGCCGCGAGCGCGGGCAGGGGCGCGAAGCGGGGGTTGGGGTGAGGGTACGACGGAAGACAGTCAACTCACCGAAGAGGTGGGGATGAGAGTTCGGCCCGCCAACATCTCCGCCATAGCCGTCCTTTTCCCAAAGCGCTGACATTGCTCAACTGACTCGCATAGCAGTGGCGCAGGACCAAAGCACGCAAGCGCTCTTCCGATTCCCCAATCCCCATTCCCGATTCCCGACTCCCCATTCCCCTCCCAGCTACAATGCCGCCATGCACATCGGCCCCTACTCCATCGACCCCAAGGTGATCCTGGCCCCGATGGCCGGCGTCACCGACAAGCCGTTCCGGCTGTTGTGCAAGCGGCTGGGTGCCGGGCTGGCGGTCTCGGAGATGACCATCTCCGATCCGCGTTTCTGGGGCACGCGTAAATCGCTGCACCGCATGGACCATGCCGGCGAGCCGGATCCGATCAGCGTGCAGATTGCCGGCACCGAGCCGCAGCAGCTGGCCGAGGCCGCGCGCTACAACGTGGACCACGGCGCGCAGCTGATCGACATCAATATGGGCTGCCCGGCCAAGAAAGTCTGCAATGCCTGGGCCGGCTCGGCGCTGATGCGCGACGAAGACCTGGTGGCGCGGATCCTGCGCGCAGTGGTGCAGGCGGTGGACGTGCCGGTCACATTGAAAATCCGCACCGGGTGGGATTGCGATCATCGCAACGGCCCCACCATCGCGCGCATTGCGCAGGATTGCGGCATCGCCGCGCTAGCCGTGCACGGGCGCACCCGCGATCAGCATTACACCGGCACTGCCGAGTACGCGACCATTGCCGACATCAAGGCCGCGTTGCAGATTCCGGTGATCGCCAATGGCGATATCGACTCGCCGCAGAAAGCTGCGCAGGTGCTGCGCGACACCGGCGTGGATGCGGTGATGATCGGCCGCGCCGCGCAGGGGCGGCCGTGGATCTTCGGCGAGGTGGCGCATTATCTGGCCACCGGCGAGCTGTTGCCGCCGCCGCCGTTGGCGTTCGTGCGCGATACCTTGCTCGGCCATCTGGAAGCGCTGCATGCGTTCTATGGGCAGCCGCAGGGCGTGCGCATCGCGCGCAAGCATCTGGGCTGGTACGCCAAGGATCACCCGCAAAGCGCCGACTTCCGCGCGGTGGTCAATCGCGCCGAAACACCAGAGGCGCAGCTGGCGCTGACCCGCGATTATTTCGATGCGTTGATCGCCGGCGTGCCGCCGGCGCTGTCGGCCGCAGCCTGAAACTGATTTTTCTAGCTTCAACTTTTTGTGAGAGCTGCACGCATGAGCGCACCTGACGACACGCCCACCTATCTGCATGGTTTTTCGCCTACCGAACAGGCGCGCCTGCTCAAACAGGCGCGCTTGCTCGAAGCCACCTTGTTCAATCAGATCGACTACAGCGGCGCGCGGCGTCTGCTGGAAGTAGGCAGCGGCGTGGGCGCGCAAACCGAGATCCTGTTGCGCCGTTTTCCCGATCTGCACGTGACCGGCGTGGACTTGAGCGAAGCGCAATTGGGCGCGGCACGCGCGAATCTCGAGCGGCTGGCGTGGTGCCGCGAGCGCTACACCTTGCAACAGGCCGATGCGACCGACCTGCCGTTCGAGGCGCGTCAATTCGATGCGGCATTCCTGTGTTGGGTACTCGAACATGTGCCCTCGCCCGCACGCGTGCTCAACGAAGTGCGCCGCGTGCTGTTGCCGGGTTCGCCGGTGTACGTCACCGAGGTCATGAATGCCTCGTTCCTGCTGCATCCGTACTCGCCGAATCTGTGGCGCTACTGGATGGCGTTCAACGATTTTCAGCACGACTAGAGCGGCGATCCGTTCGTCGGCGCCAAGCTGGGCAACCTGCTGCTGGCCGGCGGCTTTCGCGATGTGCAGACCGAGATCAAGACGCTGCACCTGGACAACCGCGAGCCGGGCCGGCGCAAGACCATGATCGGGTTCTGGGAAGAAGTGCTGCTGTCGGCGGCCGAGCAATTGCTGCAGGCCGGCGCGGTCAACGCAGACACCGTGGACGGCATGCGCCGCGAACTGGCGCAGGTGCACAGCGACCCGAATGCGGTGTTCTTCTATTCGTTTGTGCAGGCGCGCGCCACGGTGTATTGAACGCGCGTGCTGCCTGGGCTACTTGCGTGCGCGTTTCTGACCAGACCTGCTAGCCGACCTGGTAAGCAAACCTACTGAGAGACCGGCACAGGAGACGTGGCGGCATGTTCCAGATCGCCGGTCAGCACCGTGCCGGTCGGCTCGTGCCAGATACGGTGCCACATCTGCGCCAGCACTTCGCCGATCTGATCGCGTGCCACCGGCGCGCGGTAAGCGGCCTGAACCTGCCGCGGCGCAATCGGCTGCCATTGCCCCTCTTCGCGATGGGCGACCACGAAGTTGAAGTTGTAATCCGGCTCCAGGCCCATGCGCAGATCGCTGAGCATCAACTCGTCATCGACCAGCCGCGCACGCATGAAGCCGCGATTGAACCAGCTCAGCCTGCGCACCGAATCGAACTTTGCCACTTCGCCCAGGGCCTGGGTATTGCTGGAATAGCCGCGAAAATGCATCGGGCCCTTGTCGGCCACCAGCGAGCGCTCGCCGATCACATACCCGTTGGGCGTCATCGCCACTACCCGCCACAACACCGTGTTGAGCGGCATCGGCACCGAGAAGCGCGGGGCATCCTTCAAACCGAGTGCGGCCAGCGCGCGGTCGGCTTCGCGGTCGACCAGGTGCTTGGCCAGCAGCGACCAACCCAGATACGCAGAACTCAACGCAAGCCCGATCACCAAGGCGTGCTGGGCCAGCGGCCGCGCACGTGCGAACCATGCCACCGCACAGGCCAGCAACAGCCATAGCGTGTAGCCCGGATCGATGATGAACACACTCGACCACATCGCCGGATGCGGCTGCAACGGCCACCACAGCTGGGTGCCATAGACAGTGAAGGCATCCAGCAATGGGTGCGTGATCAAGGCCAGCTGGATCGCCCAGAACCAGCGTTTGGGCGCACTGGCCACGCGCCGGTTGCCGTAGCGGCGGTACAGCCACCAGATCAGCCAACCGACGAATGGCAGCACCAACAACGAATGGCTGGCGCTGCGATGCACGGTCATCTGCGTGACCGGGTCACTGGTGAAGGGCAGCAGCGCCAGTGCGTCGAGATCGGGCAAGGTGCCCAGTGCCGCGCCGGCCAACAAGGCGGCACGGCGCTGTCCGGCCGGGGCGATGGCGGCTGCGACGGCGCCGCCGAGAACGATCTGGGTCAATGAATCCATCGCCCGATGCTAGCAGGCCCAACATGCATTGGCAGGCATGTTTGTACGCGTTTTCAGTCGAATGCAGGGCGATCAGTGGCGAGGCTTGGCTGGTCGTCCCGGACGGCAGCGCCTTGCTGTCACCGACGTCTGCTTAACTCCATTGCCACCTGTTCAGGCGCACAATGCAACCTACATGCGGGGCGTGTATCATCCGCAGCCATCTTTTCATCCGAATCAAGGGATATAAGCCAGATGTCCAGCTACCTGTTCACCTCCGAATCGGTCTCCGAAGGCCATCCGGACAAGATCGCCGACCAGATCTCCGACGCCGTGCTGGATGCCATCCTGGCCCAGGACAAGCGTGCCCGCGTGGCATGCGAGACGATGGTCAAGACCGGTGTTGCGATCGTTGCCGGCGAAGTGACCACCAGCGCCTGGATCGACCTGGAAGCGCTCACCCGCAAGGTGATCCTGGACATCGGCTACAACAGCTCCGACGTCGGCTTCGACGGCGAGACCTGTGGCGTGCTCAACCTGATCGGCAAGCAGTCGCCGGACATCAACCAGGGCGTTGACCGCAAGAACCCGGAACAGCAGGGCGCCGGCGACCAGGGCCTGATGTTCGGCTATGCGACCAACGAGACCGACAGCCACATGCCGGCGGCGATCCACCTGGCACACCGCCTGGTCGAGCAGCAGGCCAAGATCCGCAAGAAGAAGAACTCGGCGCTGTCCTGGCTGCGTCCGGATGCCAAGTCGCAGGTCACCCTGCGCTACGAAGACGGCGTTGCGACTGCGATCGACGCGGTGGTGCTGTCGACCCAGCACGATCCGGGCGTCAAGCAGAAGGAGCTGATCGAAGCAGTGCGCGAGGAAATCCTCAAGCCGGTGCTGCCGGCCAAGTGGCTGCACAAGGGCACCAAGTTCCACATCAACCCGACCGGCAAGTTCGTGATCGGCGGGCCGGTGGGCGACTGCGGCCTGACCGGACGCAAGATCATCGTCGACACCTACGGCGGCTGGGCGCGTCACGGTGGCGGCGCGTTCTCCGGCAAGGATCCGTCCAAGGTCGATCGTTCGGCAGCCTATGCCGCACGCTATGTGGCCAAGAATGTCGTGGCGGCCGGCCTGGCCGACCGGTGCGAAGTGCAGGTCTCCTACGCCATCGGCGTGGCGGAGCCGACCTCGATCTCGGTCACCACCTTCGGCACCGGCAAGATCGCCGACGAGCAGATCGAAAAGCTGATCCGCAAGCATTTCGACCTGCGTCCGTTCGGCATCATCCAGATGCTCGACCTGATCCACCCGATGTACCAGCAGACCGCCTCCTACGGTCACTTCGGCCGCAAGCCGAAGGACTTCTCCTACACCGACGCAACCGGTGCGCAGCACACCGCCACCGCGTTCTCGTGGGAAAAGACCGACCGTGCCGACGCGCTGCGCGCCGACGCCAAGCTGAAGTAAGTCAGTTGCTCCTGCGGGAGTGGAACTGACGAGAAGTGCAAATGGGCCGCAGATGCGGTCCATTTGCGTTTTGGCCGAGCGCGTATCGTGATCAAGGCTTGCGTGGGGAGCATCGCCTGCCGATCAGCAGTGGCAATGTTGGGAGCGTGGTGTCGCGTCCGGGGGCGGGACCGTGTGGCGGCATGGATGCCGCCACCGAGCCTCCAGGGACGGATTCACGGCGTGTCCCGACACCGGATGTGGCGCCGCGCCGCCGACCGACTCCGCACACCGATCGGTCTTGCGCACGACATCTGGCGTTTTCATGCCAATGCTTCGGTTTGCTGCGGGCGCTTGCGCGCGTACCGGCGTGGGACGCGCCGCAAGTACGCCCGTGTAGGCTCTTACGCGGCATCCATGCCGCGTAAGGTCCCACGCCGGCACGCGCGCAAGCACCACCGATCATTGTCGGTGGCTGAAAGAAAAGTCCCTCTCCTGCGGGAGAGGGGTCAGGGTGAGGGTGCGGGGCGAAGCCTCTTTGCGTATTGGATGACACGAGGCTTCGCACGTACCCTCATCCGCCCCTGCGGGGTACCTTCTCCCGGTGAGAGAAGGAACAGCCGCTGATCACCTTTTTCGAGATAAAGATTGCTGCTGCACGGTTACAAATCGAGCTGCAGTTGTTTCTCAAGCGCCTGCACAAACTCCGGCAACGGGCACGCCATGCGTTGCTCTGCTGTGCAAACGCCAAGCGCCAGCTCCTGCTGCAACGGCGGATGCTCCAGATTGAGCGGCGCCAGCGTGCGCAGTTGATCCAGCGATTGCGCCAGATACCGCGCACGCACCACCTGCTTCCCACTCGGCTCGCGCCATAGGCCCAGCACCAACGCACCGCCCGGCGGCGGATCATCCGCGCCGTAGCCGGGCAAGTGAAAGTGCACGCCCAGCAAACTGCTCAACGCGGCGATATGCGTGTCGCTGCCGACGAACAGCGAGACCTTCGCCGCCTGCGCGTCACCGAAGCGTTGCAGCACTTCGCGCGCCAGCGGTGCGCCCGAGCGCGCGGCCATGTAGTGCGGTCGTGCGTAGATGTCGAACAGCAGCGCGTGCAGGCGCGAAACCTGCACCAGCCGCTCAGGCGTGGCGCGGCCCCAGCCGACCTGCGACTGCGGCAAGCCTTCGGCGTATTGCAGCAGCAGGACCTCGCCGGTACCGGAGGTCAGATCGATTGGCCCACCCAAGGCCAGGCCGCGACCATTGGCAGACGGCGTCAGCGTGGATGGCATCTTCGCAAAGTCGCAGGGCGTGCGGGTGCAGCCCAGAATCTGCTGCATCGCCTGCAGTTCGGCCGCATGCCCTTGCAGCAACGCGGCAGGACCGCCGGTCTGCTTTTCGATCGAGGCGACCGCTGCAACGGCATCGAATGCAACCGCGCCGGCTTCGATCGGTCGAAACAACGGGTCGTTGCTGCCGGCCTCGCGGTGCCCGGCCACGATGCCGCAACCGGGTGCCAGCGCCTCGGCAAGCAAGGCGCCGCTGTCGATGGTGCGTTGATCGGTATTGGCCCAGATCGACACGCTGCCTGGCGCCGGGCAACCGCTGCTCGGCAACACCTTGTGCTGCGACAGCCATTGGCGCAGATAGTCGCCGCTCAACTGCACGCCGATGCGCCCATGCGCAGTGAGCAGGCTGGCCGGCGTGGACCACTGCGGCCACGGCGCGTCTGCGTAGTGCGCTGCGGCGGCTTCGCCTTGCAGCGGCGCACGCACGCCATGCCGGAACACCACAACCACGCGCTCCAGTTGCTCGGTCTGAGCGGCCGGCACGACTGCAGAAGGCGCAGGCCTCTGCGGCGTGCAAGCGATCAGCAGCAGCACGCCAAATGCGAGTGCCGGCATCAGCCAGCGCGGCCGAGGCGCTGTCTTCGGGCGTTGCCTGACACCTGCGTGCAACGGCGCAGTGATCCCGCCCGACGGCAACAACGCAATCCCCAGCGCGTCGCTGCCGTCATCGCCTGCGGGCGTCTGTTCACCACCCTGCCCCGTTTTCATCGCTTGCCTGGAACACATACTTGGCGGTCATCCCGTTGGTCATGGCGGAATGTACGGTGCCAATATGCAAGGCAGACGACACCTGGCGAAACTTCCTCAAATATTCGGGCAGCCGCCACGCGGCGATAGATCCCCGGAATCAGCCGCACGGTTGCGGTACCAAGAGCGGCATCAGTCTTGTCCAATGACGACTCGCCGCATGGTGCGCTGCCTTGCGTAGATAACCCGACACACCGGTCGTCAGGACGCACTGCACAAGGCAGCGGCACGATGACATGCAGATGGGCCGGCATCAGCCCATCGACACACGCCCGAACCACGTGCGTGGTACGTCACCTTTCCGGGATCGCATGGTTCTGCGTCTGCATGCGAGCGATGCCGCGCAGATTGGCTCGCACTCAGGTGCGCAGGAAGATTTCCACGCGTCGATTGAGTTGTCGCCCGCCGGGGTTGTCCTGTCCATTGAGCGTATTCGGCGCTACCGGCTGCGATTCGCCGTAGCCCTTTGCGCCGGCCGACTGCGCGGCACCGCGTGTGCGTAACGCGGCCAGCACTGCATCGGCGCGGCGCTCGGACAGCGCCTGGTTATAGGCATCGCTGCCCTTGGCATCGGCATGCCCGCGCACTTGCATGTCCTTGGCGCTGACCTTGCCGAGTGCGGCGGCCAGCACGTCGAGTACGCGCGCGGCATCGGGGCGGATCTCGGCCTTGTCGAAGTCGAACAGGATGCGTTCGTTCAAGGTGATCAGATAGCCGCACGGCGCACCGGGAGGTGCGAATTTCTGCAGCAGCGGAAAGCGCCCGGCAGGCGGCACCTTCGACAGCGGCGGCATGCGTACCTCGCGCGGCGGCGTGCCGACGGTGCCGGTGCCATCGCCGCGGTTCTGCACCAACCCGTCCGGGCCGTTCCAGGTCCCCGAGCCGTCGGCGTTGATGGTGATCAGGCCGCGTGGACCGTTCCAGGTGCCGCTGCCATCGCCGTGATTGTTGACCAAGCCGCTCTTGTCGCTGTTCCAGGTACCCGCGCCCTTGGCGTCCAGGCTGATCAGACCGGCCGGGCCGTTGTAGGAGCCGGCACCGTTGGCCTGCACCTGGATGATCGCATCGTCGCCGCCGGCGCCGCTGGCATTGATAGTGCCGCTGCCGTCGGCGTTGACGCGGATCAGGCCGCCGTCGAAGTTGGCGCTGCCGCTGCCGTCGGCCTTGAGGTCGAACAGGCCACCGTCGCCGTTGCGCAGCAGATTGCCGTTTGCATCGACGCTGGTGATGCCGGCATCGTTGATCAGGGTGCCGCCATCGCCGCAACGTGCCGGCGCAACGCTGACGCCTTCGATCGGGTCGAGAATGTCCTGCAGCGAGGCTTCCAGCGCGCGTTGCGCCGGGGTCACGCCGGCGATGTCCGGCACCACGATCAACGGGATGGCCGGGAACTCGGGCACCGCCTCATCGGTGGCCGGCGGCGCATCGGATGGACGCGCTGCAGTCTGCGCTGCCGGCGGCGTTGCAGCCGCAGCGTCTGCCGCGTTCTTCTGACCTTCGTCGCGGCCGCAACCGGCCAGCAGCAAGGGCACCCAGATCACTGCCGACAGCGTCTTGCGCATCGCATCTTCCTTGTTGGAGCGTGTTCGAGAGAACCGCCTGATAGCATGAGGCTGGTAAACAATGCGCTAAGAACGGCGAACAACACCGCTGCGCGTCCGCCAGGTCGAGTGCAGTGATTTTGTCAGCCACTCTTGGTGAATGCAGTCAGAAGTCCAGGTCAAACGCTGAGTGGGTCGAGGGCGCGGTGCCCTCGCCGCTCGCGGGACACGCCGTGAATCCATCCCTGGAGGCTCGGTGGCGGCATCCATGCCGCCACACGGTCCCGCAAGCGGCGAGGACACCGCACCAGACAGGTTGCTGGTTGCTTTATTGAGGACAGGACACGGCGTCAGCCAGTCTGCTGGTTGCCTTGTTTAAAACCCTGCACATCGACCATCTCGACTGGCCCTTGCCCGCCCACCATCGCGGGACCTTACGCGGCATGGATGCCGCGTAAGAGCCTACATGGACGTACTTGCGGCGTGTCCTGCGATGGTGGGCGGGCAAGGGCCCTGCAGCAAACGCAAAGAAGTCGAGTGCGTCGAGGGCACGGTGCCCTCACCGCTCGCGGGACACGCCGTGAACCCATCCTGAAGTGACCCCCGGAAGTTGGACACTCCGTCCAACTCCGAGGATTTCATGCACAGATATGACGCTCGCTTCAAACTTCAGGTCGCCAAGGAGGCCTGCAAGACCTCCATCTCGGTCAAGGCGGTGGCTCGCCGTCATGGTCTGGAGTTCTCCACGGTCAGGCGTTGGGCAGCGACCTATCAGTTGCACGGTTGGCGCGGGTTTCACCGCAAGGCCCGCTCCTATGATCTTGCGTTCAAGCTGGAAGTTCTTGAAAAGATGCGCCAAGAGGGGATGTCTGCGCGCGAGGCCACGACCTACTTCCAGATAGGCAGCGCCGGTGCGGTAGCGCATTGGCAACGGCTGTATGCTGACGGCGCCGCCCAAGCGTTATCGCCGCCCCAGAAGCCGATGAAAAAAAAACGCTCGTCCAAGCCCGCCGAGGACATGAGCCGCGATGAGCTGCTTAAGGAAGTGGCCTACCTGCGTGCGGAGACGGCCTACTTAAAAAAACTCGATGCCTTGATCCAGGAAGAGCAGGCGGCGCAGCGCGCAAAGCGCAAGCCGTCCACGGATTGAGGCAGACCTACGCACTGCCGCTTTTGCTCAAGGCGGCCGAGCTATCGCGCAGCACGTTCTATTACCAGATTCGTGCCCTGGCCCGTCCCGATGAAGGTGAGATCGACCTGTGTGAGCGCATCCGCGCGATTTACGATGAAAACCAAGGGCGCTATGGCTACCGCCGCATCGCACTGGAACTGGCCAATCAGGGTGAGAGGATCAACCACAAGCGGGTGCAGCGCCTGATGGCCGGACTGGGGCTGCGATCGCGGGTGCGCATCAAGCGCTATCGCGCATTCAAGGGCGCAGCCAATGTCATCGTAGCCAACGAACTGAGCCGCCAGTTTGAAGCTCAGATGCCCAACCAGAAGTGGGTGACCGATGTCACCGAGTTCAAGGTGCAGGGCATGAAGCTCTATCTTTCACCGATCATGGATCTGTACAACGGCGAAATCGTGGCCTATCAGATGAAACGCCGACCGGTATTCGACCTGGTGGGCCAGATGCTGGATCAGGCAATCAAAAAACTTTCGCCCGACGCTCGGCCGATGATCCACTCTGACCAGGGATGGCACTACCAGCACGAGAACTACCGGCATCAACTCGAAAAGCACTCTCTGAAACAAAGCATGTCCCGACGCGGCAACTGCTTGGACAATGCGGCCATGGAGAGCTTCTTCGGGACGCTGAAGTCCGAATTCTTTTATCTAAACAGCTTTGACAGCGTCGAAAGTCTGGAAGCCGGGCTGGTGGAGTACATCAGGTACTACAACGAAGACCGGATCAAGCTCAAATTGAAGGGCCTGAGTCCGGTAAAATACCGGGAGCAGAGCAAGCTGGTCGCCTGATCGCCCAACTGTCCAGCTTTTGGGGGTCACTTCATCCCTGGGGGCTCGGTGGCGGCATCCATGCCGCCACACGGTCTCGCAATCGGCGAGGACACCGCACCAGACAGTTATAGGTTGCCTTGTTGAAAGCGTGCCTATTTCTCTGCTTGTCTTGGAAGCTGATCGGGCGCGCCGTCACCTAAAAGACGCACGTCATGCATTGCTTGCACCATGCAAAACGACACTCTCGACTGGTCCTTGCCCGCCCACCGTCGCGGGACCTTACGCGGCATGGATGCCGCGTAAGAGCCTACATGGACGTACTTGCGGCGTGTCCTGCGATGGTGGGCGGGCCAAGGGCCCTGCAACCAACTCGCAGCGTCAAGGGCGCGGTGCCCTCACCAGAAAGTTGGCCGGCTGTTTTATTGAACGCAACGCCATGCGCACCGACCATTCACTGACCACAACGGCATTTCGATTCTGCTTGCTTTAGAACGTTGCCGAGGATGCAGCCGGTGTCTCGCCTTGCGCGCCGTGCGCACTCGTGTTTCCCGCCTCCTCGGCCTGCAGCTGCGCATGCAGGATGCGGCGAATCTCCAGAATCGCCTGCGGGGTTTCCTGCACGCTATGCCAGGAGGTCACCACCAATTCGGACTCGGCACCCTGCAGATGCGCACTGCGATAAGGCACCAGACCATCATCGGAATCGGCCAGCGGCACCTGCGGTTTTTCGCGCCCGACGATGGTGTGGTAATGCACCTGGGGGGAGATCGGCAGGTCCATGCTGGCGCGTACGAAGGGATCGGTGTCGCGCAGGTTGTCGATGCTGGTCGGCGGCAGCAAGCGCCGCTTGCGTCGCGGGTCGCCGCCCTGCCCGTCACGCTCGCTGTTGGCCAGGTCCTGCAGCACATCACCGAAGCGATCCAGCAAGGCGATCGGCAAACGCACCAGGCGCCCGACGAAGCGCCCCAGCCCACCTTCGGCCAATGGCGTGCCGCGATGCGGCGCGGCGATGAAGATGGCGCGGTCGACCTGCGGCAGTGGCGAAAAATGCAGCAGCGGCGACAACTTCGCGCGCACGCGTGCGCCGCGCTCGCCTTCCAGCCGGTAGTTTTCCAGCAATGAATTCCACAACGTGTCGCCGGAAGACGACACCAGCAAGCGCCCGATCACCCCGCCCATGCTGTGGCCGATCAACACCATGTCGTGCGATGCGATGGCCGTGCCGGCCGGATCGAAGTGCTGCAGGCTGCGCTCCACCATTGCCTGGATTTCCGCGCGGTTGACCGCCACCGGCGCGTTGGTCGGGTAGTACACCTGCCAGATCTGATAGCGCTGGCGCAGCGTTTCATCGCCCATCACCTCGTTGGCGACATTGACCCAGGCTTCCGGGCTGCTGGCCAGCCCGTGCAGCATCAGCAGCACGCGTCGGTCCGGGTCGTAGGGCTGCATCAGATACAGATGCGGGCGATCGATGCCGCGCGCGCTGCCCAGCATCGAGCGCAACGACTGCGCGGCGAAACCGGATTTGGCCAGCCATAGCCCATAGGCGGCAGTGAAATTGGCCGCCAGCGGCACGCGCTGCCCATGCAGCACCACCTCGTTCTGGCGATACGGGTCGTACGGCACCACGGTGGCGATGTTGCCGCGTAGCACGGCATCCAGCGTCTCGCCTTCGAAATGCAGCAGCAGCGTGGCCGGTGCGTACGGCATCTCGCTGAAAGTAGGCAACGGCCGCTCTGGCGATGCGACTGCAGTGGCGGCTTGTTGCAAGGCCAGCCCGGCAGGATCGCCGACCACTTGCGGGTCCACCTCGGCCACCAGCTCGGCACCGAAACCATCGCGCCGATAGGTGCTGCGCAGCCCATTGAAGCGCAACGCCGAGGCGGCGAAGATCGCGCGCGGCGTGTTGCCGCCACCCGGCAGCCGATAGGCGGACATGTCGATACCCACCTGCCAGCGGCCCACGGTGGTCGGTTCGCGCTCGGTCTGGCCGGTTTGCTGCGCGCGTGCGAACAGGCGCTCGATCACCTGTTGCACGGCGTAGTTGTAGTAGTCGCGCACCTGCGTCTGGCGATTTTCGAACGCACGTGCACTGGGCGGGCGGGCGCTGAAAAACAGGTACGCGTACGCATGCCGCGCTGCTTCCAGCCAGGCGTCGACTGCAGCGTCGCTCATCGTTGTCGGGTCGCGCCCGCCTAATGCAATCGCATGCGCGGTCCATAGCTCGGCTTGCGTTGCCAGACGGCGCTCCTCGCCGATGCCCGCCACGCTGGTGAGTTGCTGCAGGCACGACAGTGGGTCGCTGCGGCAGGCCTTGGGTTGCAGCCCGGCCACCTGCAGGGTCTTGCTGCTGGCCTGGCTCAACTCGCCGGTGCTGAGCACATCTCCGCGCGTGCGCGCGATGTAGTCGCCGCTGCTGTGCGATTGCACCGTGACCATGGCACAGCCGCTCAGCAACAGGCTGCCAAGCACACCCGCCAACACTGCAGCGGTGCGGCGTCCACGCAGGCGCGACGTCACCGGGGTGCGCTCGTGGTGGCGGCTGGCGCCGGTGCCTGCGGCATGCCGACACGGATGCGCTCGGAGAAATCCGCCGCCTTATCGGCTGCGATCGCACGTGCGGTGAAATGCCCGCGCTGCTTCAAGGTGGCAAAATCGTAGCCGGGCAGCAGGCCCTGATGATCGTAGGCGTATGCGTCCACGTAGCCGGACAGCAGCAGGCGATGATCCAGCGGCAAGGTGGGCTGCAATTGCCGCGCCAGCGCAAACACGATCGTGGTGCAGTTGCTGGTGAGCGTGTTGTAGAACGCCGGGGCGCGATTCAAGTCGTTGGCCATGCGCACATAGCCCATGAACATGCGGCGCAGACCGGCCTTGGGAATCGCCAGCCGATACAGATACATGTCCTCTCCGCGCACGTTGGTGCGCACGCGCAGAATGTCGCGTTCGTCGGCGGCCACCAGGGTTTCTTCGAAGCTGCGGAAAAAACCGCCCAATGCAGAAAACGACTCGCCGCGTTCCTTGCGGATTTCCAGCGAGAACACCACGTGCGAGCCGTCGTCGAAGCCGAACGACACCAGCGTGTGCGCGATGGCAGGGCCCATCCAGTACGAAAGCGCCAGATCGGCGCTGACCAGACGGTCCAGATCATACTGGCGGGTTTCCCAACGCGGCTGGTAGTCGGTTTCGCTCTGCCAATCGAAATTGCGCACGTTATGCAATGTAACGATGTTGCCGTGCACGTCGGGCTGCAGGCGTTGGGCAACATCGTCGGCCCAGTCGCGGTCCTGGCTGGGCTGCATCATCCACCACGACACCGCCAGCACCGCAAACGCCGCACTGAAGATGCCCACCAAGGCCCAGTTCTCGCGGCCACGGCGCAGGCCCCACAACGCCGCCAGCGCCATCGCGCACCACGAGCCCACCCAGGCCGTGCGCACGAACGCATTGCCAGTGATCGCGAAGTAGATCGCAAGTCCACCCCATAGCGCGGCCAGCACCAGCGCCACGCGCAGCGCCCAGCGACCGAGGCGGGACCGCGTGGCCGGTGTCATCGGGTGCCGCCTTCCGGCACCTGCATGCCCAGCGCGTGCATCAGCAGATCGGCCGAGCGATGGGCAAGCCGTTTGCGTTCGGATTCGTCATTGCCACGCAGGCAGCTGCCCAGCATGTCGATCACCAGCAGCAACTGCTCGTCGTCGACATCGGCGCGGCACAGGCCGGCGTCGCGGGCGCGTTGCACGAACGGCAGGAAGATGCGCACCACACGCCGATCGGCGGTTTCCACGGCCGGGTGCGCGCGTTCGATCGAACGCCAGAAATCCACCAGCGGCGCGGATTGGGCGATGTGCTCGGCCACGTCGTGCAGCAGCACGGCCAGCCCGTCCGGGCGCTCGCCCAGATCGGCGGCAAGCCGTTCCAGCCCATCCAGGCCACGGGTCATCAGCGCCGTCATCAGCGCGAGCCGGTCGGGGAAATTGCGGTACAGCGTGGCGCGGCCAAGGCCGGCACGTTCGACCACCAGTTCCAGCGGGGCATTGACGCCGTGTTCGCTGAACACTTCGTCGGCGGCATCGAGAATCTGCCGGCGGCGTAGCGCGGCATCGGGGCGGGGAGTCGTCATCGCGGCATTATCGGACAGATTTGTCCGGTAACGCCAGAGTCCGCTTGACCAACCCGCGCGTTCTCCGACCAACGGTCGGATCATGTGATCGGATCAGGCGGTCTGATCGGGCGGTCCGCTTTGACCATCCGCTTCGACCGTCTCATGCGGTCGAAGCAGCGAACCGGATCAGCCGGTGTTCTGCACGCCTTGCGAGACGCCGTTGACGCAGGCCACCAGCGCGCGCAGCAGCTCGTCGTCTTCGCCATCGGTGGCACGCCAGCGTTGCAACAGATCCACCTGCAACACGCTGATCGGGTCGATGTAGGGATTGCGCAGGCGGATCGACAACGCCAGCCGCGGGTCGTGCTGCAGCAGCGATTGCTGCCCCGTCAACGCCTTCACCCAGCCCTTGGTCAGCGCCAGTTCGTCGCGAATGCCCGGGAAAAAGCGCTCATGCAGGTCACCCGACAGCCGCGAAAACAGCTCGGCGATGTTGAGATCGCCCTTCGACAGCACCATCGCCACGTCGTCCAGAAAAGTGCGGAAGAACGGCCAGTCCTGCGCCATCTCGCGCAAGGTCTCTTCATGTCCCGCATCCACTGCCGCCTGCAGGCCGCTGCCCACGCCGTACCAGCCCGGGATCACCGCACGCGCCTGGCTCCACGCGAACACCCACGGAATCGCGCGCAGATTGGACAACGCCGCGTCCTGGCCGAGCCTGCGCGACGGGCGCGAGCCCAGGGTCATGCGTTCGATCACATCGATCGGCGTGGCGCGGCGGAAATACTGCATGAAATCCGGCGCGCCGACGAAGGCGCGGTACGCGACAGTGCTTTGTTCTGCGACCAGATCCATCACCGGCCGCCAGCGATCCTCGCGCGGCTCGGGCGCACGCGGGCGCAGGCTGGAGAGCAGCACCGCGCCGGTCATCTGTTCCAGCGAGCGCAATGCCAGCGCGCGAATGCCGTATTTGCGATGGATCACCTCGCCCTGCTCGGTGACGCGCAGGCGGCCGTCGACACTGCCGCGCGGTGCGGCATCCAGCGCGCGGCTGGTCTTGCCGCCGCCACGCGCAATCGAACCGCCACGGCCGTGGAAAAACGTCAACCGCACCCCCAGTTCGGCAGCGGCTTCGAGCAACTCCACCTGCGCGCGCTGCAGGCCCCAGCGCGAGGCGGTGATGCCACCGTCCTTGCCGCTGTCCGAATAGCCCAACATCACCATCTGGGTATCGCCGCGCGCGGCCAGATGCTGGCGATAGACCGGATCGGCGAGCAGATCCTGCACGGTGCCGGTGCCGCCGCGCAGATCGTCCACGGTTTCGAACAGCGGCACGATATCCAGCGGCACGGCGCCGGCGTCGTCGGCCAGGCCGCCGCGTCGCGCCAGCGCGAGCACGGTGAGTACGTCGGCGCGGTTATGCGCCATCGAAATGATGTAGCTGCCCAACGCATCGGCGCCGTGGCGGCTGCGCGCATCGGCGAGCGCGGCGAACACCGCATCCAGCCGCGCGTTGCCTTCGTCATCCACGCGCGGCAATGCCTGTTCGCCGGCTGCATACGGACCGAGCAATGCAGCGCGCTGCTTTGCATCCTGTTCCTCCCAATTCACCTGGCCCAGTGCGTCGGCCACCGCGCGCGCATGCACGCTCGATTCCTGGCGCACATCCAGACGGGCCAGATGGAAGCCGAAGGTGCGCACGCGCCACAACAGACGGCGCACCGCGAACCAACCGGCGTGCAGGCCCTTGTTGGCCTGCAGGCTGTCCAGGATCAATTGCAGATCGTGTTCCAGCTCGGACGGGGTGGTGTAGGCACCCTGGGCATCGTCCAGCGTGGCCTGCAGGCGCGCGCGCATCAGATCGTTGAGCAGCCGGTACGGCATGTCGCCATGGCGCGGGCGCGAGCGTGCGGCGTCCTCCGGCAGCAATACGCGGTAGCGCTCCAGTTGCTCGCTCAATTCCGAACTGACTGCCACCAGCGTAGTCGACTGGCTGAGCAGGCTGGCCAGTTGCCACAGCTCGTTTCGATAGCGATCCAGCACCGCGCGTCGCTGCGCATCCAGCGTGCCGGCGATGGTGACGGCATCGACGTTGGGATTGCCGTCCATGTCGCCGCCCACCCAGGTGCCGAAGCGCAACAGCCGCGGCAGGGTCGGCACGCTGCCGTAGGTTTCTTCGATGGCGTGTTCGAGGGTTTCGTACATCACCGGCACCACGCGATACAGCACCTGGGTGAGATAGAACCCCACATGCTCGCGCTCGTCTTCCACGGTGGGACGCACCGGCGAGGAATCGGCGGTCTGCCAGGACGCGGTCAGGGCCATGCGGAAGCGCGCCGCATCGGTGGCGCGCTCGTTGGGCGTGCGCATGCCATCGAGGTTGTCGACCAGGCTGGCGACCATCAGCTGTTCTTTTTCCAGCAGCGCGCGCCGCACCGCTTCGGTGGGGTGCGCGGTGAACACCGGCTCCACGTCGATGCGCGGCAGCCACTCGCTGAGCTCTTCCAGTGTCACGCCCTGCGCCTTGAGCCGGCGCAATGCATCGTGCAGGCCATCGGGCTGCGGCGTGTCGGTGCCGCTGCGCTGGTACTCACGGCGGCGGCGGATGCGGTGCACGCGCTCGGCGATGTTGACCACCTGGAAATAGGTGCTGAAGGCGCGCACCAACGACTCGGCTTCACGCGGCTCGCGTCCGGCCAGTTGCGCGCTCAGTGTGGACGGTGGCGCATCGCTCTCGCGCCGCGCGATGGCGGTGGTGCGGACACGTTCGATCTCATCGAGAAATTCCGCAGAGACCTGCTCGGCGAGCAGGTCACCGACCAGTGCACCAAGCCGACGCACATCGTCGCGCAAGGCAAGATCGGGGGTAGCGAACACAAGACTGCTGCGGTACTCGTTCATCGGAAACGCACACCCTCTTCAAGCGCAAAGTCGTCGAAGACTAACCCAAAAGGATTAGATGATCGCGACCGGCACGACAGTTTCAACACCAACCATCGTGTGCCCTACCGACGCCCCCGTAGGAGCGCGCTGGCGCGCGACGTGGCTTTCCCGGTAATGCCCCATCGCGGGCAAGCCCGCTCCTACGGGGTGGGGTTGTCCTGGTCATGCCTCGTCGCGCCCGGGTGCGCTCCTACGGGTGATCGCGGCAATCGTGTGGATGCCGCAGCACATCTTCCCGGCACGCGCGGCGGCCGCATCCACCGTAGGAGCGCACCCGGGCGCGACGACGCTTCACCGGTGACGCCGCATCGCGCGCCAGCGCGCTCCTACAGTGCCAGCGCGCGCTCGATCAACGCGCGCGTGCAGCGCCCGCATCCTTCACCGGCTCACCGAGATTGGTCTTCAACCACTGCTCGCTCTCGGCCAGCATCTGCAGGATCGACTGCCGCGCACGGTAGGCATGCGACTCGTTGGGCAGCAGTACCAACCGCGCGTTACCGCCCAGGCCCTTGATCGCAGCGAACATGCGCTCGCTCTGAATCGGGAAGGTGCCGGTGTTGTTGTCGTCCTGGCCGTGGATCAGCAGCAACGGGTCCTTGATCTTGTCGGCGTAGTTGAACGGCGACATCGCCTGATACACCGATTGCGCCTGCCAGTAATTGCGTTCTTCGGCCTGAAAACCGAATGGCGTGAGCGTGCGGTTGTAGGCACCGCTGCGCGCGATGCCGGCCTTGAACAACCGCGTATGCGCAAGCAGGTTGGCGGTCATGAAGGCGCCATACGAATGCCCGCCGATGGCGATGTGTTCGCGGTCGGTGACTCCGCGCCGCACCACTTCATCCACGGCCGCCTGCGCGTCGGCGACCAGCTGCGGCACATAGGTATCGTTGGGTTCGGCATCGCCTTCGCCGACGATGGGCATGGTCGGGTTGTTGAGCACCACATAGCCGATCGCCAGAAACGCCTGCGGGCCCCAGTAGCTGATCGCGTTGAAGCGGTACGGCGAGTCGGTGACCTGGCTGGCGGTGTCGGCACTCTTGAACTCACCCGGGTAGGCCCACATCAGCAGCGGCCGCGGGCCGTCGCGCTTGGGGTCGTAACCGGGCGGCAGCAGCAGCGTGGCGGTAAGGTCCACGCCATCGGCGCGCTTGTAGCGGATCTGCTCCTTCTGCACGCCGCGCAACTGCGGCAAGGGATGCGCGAACTGCGTCAGTGCGCGCGGCGCAGGCGCTGCATCGCCCAGCGCCTGCACGAAGTAATTGGCAGGCTCCTCGGGCGATTCGCGGCTGAGCAGCAACTGCGTGCCTTGCGCATCCAGCAATGCCAGCGGCGCGGAATAGGTCGGTGCCTGCGAATGGAACAGGCGCGTGGCGCGTTTGCTCTGCAGATCGAAGCGGTCCACGAACGGGCGGTCGCCTTCCGGCGAGGCGCCCTTGCCGAGCAGGAACAGGCTGTTGCCATCGGCACCGGTCTGCAGCAGCGCGCGGCCCTTGCCACCGGCCACCGTCGCCGGCGTGCCGGGATCGTTATAGCGGTCTTGCGAGGAGCGGTCCCACAGTAGTTCGGGCGCACGCTGCGGTTGGTCCGGGGCGATGCGCCATTGTTTGGTGCGGCGGGTCTTCCACCAGCTCTCGGTGAGGATGGCCAGATCGCCCCGGCCCCATTGGATGCCATCGAAGCGGCTGCCCAACCGCGCCAGCGTCACCGGTGCACGCGCAAACGGCGCTGCCTGCATCAGCACCGCATCGCGGATCGTGCTGGCGCGTGCCGGGTCGCCGCCGTCCTGCGCCTCGGCCCAGACCAACGTGGCCGGCGCATCATGCCGCCAGCTGATGTCGCGCACGCCGGTGGGCACCGCGTCGTTGCCGGTCGGCAGGCCTTCCACCAGCGGCAGCTGGGCGATCTGCCGCACCAGCTTGCCCTGCAGGTCCATCACTTCGATGCGACGCGCGAAATTGTCCACCGGCACCACATACGAGAACGGCCGCTCGCTACGTTCGCTCAGGAGGTAACGGCCATCCGGCGACACCGACAGGTTGAGGTAGATGCCGGGCGCGGCGATCGGGCGCACCTGCCCGCTCACCGTGACGATAATCGGCTGGCCGGTGGCGTAGTACTCGAACACGCGCGCATCGGCCTCGTTGCGCAGCAGGTCCTGGTAGGTCGGCAGCGAGCGCACCCCGGCGGCGGCACTGGTCTGCTGGGTCGCCGGGCCGTTTGGCACTGCGTCGCGGGCAGGCGGCGCGCCCTGCCCTGCCACTTGCTGTTGCAACAGCAGTCCGCTGCCGTCGGGCAACCAGTGCAACTCGTCGTCGACGCTGGTGTTCAAGCCAGTGACCAGACGCCTGGCCTGCCCGGCCGCCACGTCCACCAGCCACAGTTCGTTGGCGCCGCTGGTCGCGTCCTCGCGGCGGAATGCCAGGTAGCGCTGGTCCGGCGACCAGCTCAACGTGGCCAGCGACAACGGCGTCGGCAGCCCGGCGATCTGCCGCTCGCTGCCATCGGCCACCGACAGCAGCCACAGCTTGCCGGCAAAGGCAAACCGGCTGCTGGCGAACGTCTTGGGATGGATGCGCAGGCCGGCCAGCTTGAGCTCGGGCTGGGCCACCTCGGCGATATCCGGCAATGCCGGCAACTGCAGCATCGCAGCCAGATCGCGTTTGGGCGAGAGGTGCAGCAGCGGCGCGCGCGGTGCGTCGACCACCGCCTGCAGCGCCTTGGAGGGCAGCTGATACCCGCTGCTTGCTGCGGCAGCGGACTGGGCGACCGGTGTGCTGACCGCAGCTGCCAGCAATGGCGCGCTCAACCCCAGCGCTCCTGCGCCCGCCCACGCCAATGCCCATGTGTGCTGCCGCCAGCCGTGCGCATTCCGTTTCGCCTGCATTGTCCCACTCCCGGTCTCGATCGACCCTGGACCATAGCAGCCACTCGTCGGCGACTCCCCTGCCGTTGGTTGGGGGTCATGCCAATTCATGCCGGCCAATTCATGCCGGAGGGGGGTGCTGCCGATATAATCACCGCTCTCGTCGAGGGGCGCTGCGACCGGTATGGCGGACTGATCCGCCAACTGCACAAACCGTGCAGGCACACGGCCAGGCTCGACAAGCATTCACCGTTCAACGGCGCCCGGAATTGCAGACATCGATCTGCCTACCGGAGCTATTGCATGAACGCTGTCACGAAAATCGCCCCACACAACGACTACAAGGTCGCCGACCTCTCCCTGGCCGATTGGGGCCGCAAGGAGCTGGACATCGCCGAGCACGAGATGCCGGGCCTGATGTCGATCCGTCGCAAGCACGCCACCAGCAAGCCGCTCAAGGACGTGCGCATCACCGGCTCGCTGCACATGACCATCCAGACCGCCGTGCTGATCGAAACGCTCAAGGACATCGGTGCCAACGTGCGCTGGGCGTCGTGCAACATCTTCTCCACCCAGGACCATGCCGCTGCTGCGATCGCGGTCACCGGCACCCCCGTGTTCGCCTGGAAGGGCGAGACGCTGGAAGAGTATTGGGACTGCACCCTGGACGCGCTGACCTTCACCCTGCCCGACGGCACCCAGACCGGTCCGGAACTGGTGGTGGACGACGGTGGCGACGTCACCCTGCTGATTCACAAGGGCTATGAGCTCGAAAATGGTTCGACCTGGGTCGACGAGCCGGCTGCTTCGCACGAAGAAGGCGTGATCAAGGCGCTGCTCAAGCGCGTGGCCGTCGAGCGCCCGGGGTACTGGACCCGCGTGGTCAAGGACTGGAAGGGCGTCTCCGAAGAGACCACCACCGGCGTGCACCGCCTGTATCAGATCGCCGAGGCCGGCAAGCTGCTGATCCCGGCCATCAACGTCAACGACTCGGTCACCAAGAGCAAGTTCGACAACCTCTACGGCTGCCGCGAGTCGCTGGCCGACGGCCTCAAGCGCGCGATGGACGTGATGCTGGCCGGCAAGGTTGCCGTGGTCTGCGGTTACGGCGACGTCGGCAAGGGCAGTGCCGCCTCGCTGCGTGCCTACGGTGCCCGCGTGATCGTCACCGAGATCGACCCGATCTGTGCGCTGCAGGCGTCGATGGAAGGCTTCGAGGTCAACACCATCGAATCCACCCTGGGCCGCGGCGACATCTATGTCACCACCACCGGCAACAAGGACATCATCACCGTCGAGCACCTGCAGGCGATGAAGGACCAGGCCATCGTGTGCAACATCGGTCACTTCGACAACGAGATCCAGGTCGATGCGCTGAATGCACTCAAGGGCGTTGAGAAGATCAACATCAAGCCGCAGGTCGACAAGTACGTGTTCGGCAACGGCAACGCGATCTTCCTGCTGGCCGACGGTCGCCTGGTCAACCTGGGCTGCGCCACCGGTCACCCGAGCTTCGTGATGTCCAACTCGTTCGCCAACCAGACCCTGGCGCAGATCGACCTGTGGGAAAAGCGCGACAGCTACGAGAAGAAGGTCTACATCCTGCCCAAGCACCTGGATGAAGAAGTTGCGCGTCTGCATCTGGAAAAGATCGGCGTCAAGCTGACCACTTTGACCAAGGACCAGGCCGAGTATCTGGGCGTGGACGTGGCTGGCCCTTACAAGCCGGATCATTATCGCTACTGATCACCTGGGCTGATGATTGCCCGGATGTCACAGGTTGAGCAGAACGGGCGCCGAAAGGCGCCCGTTTTCGTTGCAGAATGCTGGATGGTCATGCGTGGAAGCGGACCCACATGGCAATCAAACTACGCTCGCAACATGCGGCGACATCAACACGCGTCGCAAGTGCAACGTTTTGAGCAATACGCCATGGAAACTCAAGAGCTCCCGCGACAGCTTTGCCGTGGGCGTGCCAGCTATTCCTGTATGCGATACTCACTCAAGGCTTGCAAATTACCCGGCGTGGCGGCAAGACTGACCGATCACTACGTAACACCCATGGTCGAAAGGAAACAACATGGGCGGCTTTAGCATCTGGCACTGGATCATCGTTCTCTTCTTTTTTTGCAGCATCGCTGCTGCCATCAGCCTGATCGTCTGGGTCGCAAAGCGGGCGTCGCGCAAATCACCAATCGCGACGACAGGGTCAGCGGCACCAAAGACCGCTCAATCCAGACTGTTGGAACTGGACACTCTGAGGTCGCAGCAGCTGATCACGGATGCGAAATACCACCAGCGCCGCACCCACATCCTGAGCGAAATCTGAGCATCAGCTGCAGCGCATGAACCATGTTTCCGCTGTGCTGGATCAACATGTCCATGTCATTTGCCAAGTTGCCATGCGCCAGAAATTACTAGCGCGCGGTACTTCGATACAAGACGGCATGAGTCTGAGCTTCAAGACCCCTCAAGAACTTTCCGAAATCCTCAGCCTGCTGCAATCACTGCAGATTCCATTTGCCGACGCACCTGCAGGTTGGCCGCCCGCTGCCGTGTTCGCGTGGCTCAGAGATCAGGGACTGGTGCAAGGCGCGATCACTACCGTTGCATGGGTCGCCCCCGACATGCCCGTGCTCGGCGTCGGCTAGCGCACATCTACGCGAGGGTGACCGGCGGCTCGCCAGGCGCAATCAACGCAACGGTGCACTTGAGAATGTCGGCTGCTGCACACACACGCCTGCGGCTAACGACTTTCCAAACTCCGCTGATTAAGGTCGCGCTGCAACGCTTGCGCCGATTCATGGCCTACGTTGGTGATTCCCTGCCGCATTCGTATTCTCAAGAGAACTTGTCATGAAAAAAAGCATGCTCACGTTGGCGCTTTCGACGCTGGTCCTGACAGCCGCACCCGATGTTTTTGCACAGAGTGCATCCGGCGACGGATCAGGGTGGTTCGTCAACGGCGGCGTCGGCCGCACCTCGCTCAAGAGCGGGCCATACGATGGGAGCGATACCGGCTACAACGTCTCCGCCGGGTATCGCTGGAACGTGCTGTTCCCATGGCTATCGATTGGTCTGGAAGCTGGCTACAACGATCTTGGCAACATCCAGGCGAAAAATCTCTTCAACGGTGACGCGATCGTCGAAGACCAGAGCCAGCTGCGTGGATGGACGGTGGGCGTGAATCAGCGCTTCGCACTCGGCGACAAGTGGTATGCCAGCATGCGTGGTGGGCTGTATGGCTGGAAGGGTCAAGGCCTGCGCAATGACACCGTGTCGGACCGCGCCGACCTGGACAAGCTGTCTTGGTATGCAGGCGCCGGCGTGGGCTACAACCTGGGCGAACACTTCAGCATCGGCGCCAACTACGACCATTACAACGCCAAGAAATTCGAAGTGGACTTGAGCACCGACATGGCGTCGGTGAATGCCGAATATCGGTTCTGACAGTCATCAGAATGTCGAGCTGCGGCGAGTCAGAAAACAGCAAACGCAGCCCGGCTCTGCAGTCGTAAGTGCAACCACATCTCACGCTCAGGGAAAGGATACGCGCGCGGCGGCGAAGCAGCACCGCGCCGCCCACAGACCTGAGTTCAAGAGCAGCGCTCCTTTGTCTGCCGCGCGAAAATCGCACGATACGACACGAGCGATCTGCCTGCTACGGCCGCCAATTCGCATTGCGTTCCCAGAACGCAACGCTGCGCCGATACGCGTCACGATCAAGCGGTGTGCCGGAGCCGCCTTCTTCCACGCCCAGTGCGTTGCGCAACATCGTGATCGGCGCCATCGGGATTTCTTCCGGTTCGGTGGTGCAGAGGCAACCGACCACGCCCCAGTCAGCGTCGATCGGCGAGCCTTCTTTCGCCAGCTGATCGCGGCTATACAAAATCGGCAAGAGATACGTGGCCACCGGCGGTTCGACACCTTCGAACCAACGCACCAGCACCGGCAATTCCTGCGTACTGCGCGCCTCGTAGCCGGAACACAGCAAGTGACGATTGTCGCCGGTGATCGGCGCGGTAAGGCAGCGGGTCGAGGTCCAGTTGCGGTGCACATGCAGCCGGCAGAACGGTGCATAGCCTTCGATCACGCGCACCGGCACGTCGTCATTGAGCCGCTGGATGAACTGCTCGGGTGTGCAGTCCTGGATGGCGTTGCCGCGACCACCGCGCGGGAACAGGCGGGTACGGGCGAACGGCGTTAGAACGATCGACATGGCAGTGTTGGAGGTGACAAAGACCGCCAGGGTAGCGTGCAGCCCTGCACGCGGCCACTCACCAGATCAGATCGTCCGGCACCTTGAACTGGCTGTAGTAGTCATCGTCGCTGTCTGTCGCTGCCGGGGCGCTGCCGCGGCCATGGTCCAGCACCACGGTGTCCGCATCGCGGCTATAAATCTTGTCGGCGGCTGCGCGTGGAATCAGCTCGAAGCCGTCGCCGTGGCGTGCGATCACCAGTGCGCCACTTGCCAACTGGCTGCGCAGCGTGGGATTGACCAGCACGCTACGGATGACGCTGCCGTCGTTGAAACGGTAGTCGATCTCGCCCTCGCGCTTGACCTTGCTGGTCTCCACGATCTGCCGGACCTGGGCCAGCACCTCCTGCCGCCGAAGTTGCACCTTGCGCTCCTCGGCCAGCGCACGATCGCGTTCGGCGCGCTCGGCCTGCAGACGCGCGGTATCCACCTTGTCCACGTCTGCCGGCGCCACCGCTGCGCCCTTGGCGTGACGCTGCTTGAGCTGCTCGCGTGCGACCTTGTCCACCTGGGCCTTCTTGACCAGGCCAGCCTTGAGCAGTTGTTCTTGCAGTGGATTGCGCATGGGAATGGATCGGCAGGTGGGTATGGGCATAGTTTAGCGGCCTGCGCGTGGTCCTGGTGCTCGGCGCGCTTACCGGGCGCATCTGCTTCATCCGCCGGCCATGCCTGGACAGCACGCGTCATCCCCATCCCCCTGCCGGCGTGCGGGGCACGTCTCTGGCGTCGTTGAGTTACCAGGCAATCCAGGCGAATACGCCATACGCCACTGTTCTCATCGCACGACAAGGTGACCTGTAGCGCACCTGTGAACTTGAAAATACGCCGTCATGGTGCGATCCACACAGTGCCTCTGCCGCGTCATCGCGTGCGGAGGATTTTATCTCCCGAATAATTTGCGCAATTTTCTTATGTTTTCAGCAACGCTCGCACTCGTGATGCGGCAACGCAGAGGGAGCGAAATATCGCAGCACCATCAATGCGCGCTCGCGTTCAACTCGCATTGATTGAAAAAAGAAATCTCGCGACTGCAACGAAGCCGCTTGTTCGCCGGACCTACGTGGGCAACTCCACGCATGCAGTGTGATCAGCACACCGCATGCGTCGCAGCTATCCCCCGATGAGGCGACGCCGCCTTGCTTCAGGCAGCGACGCCTCAGTCTCGATGAACCGTGCAGTAGACCGGAGCAATGCGATGCCTCTCTATTTCGTGCGCCATGGTGAGTCGCTCGCCAACGAACAGAACTATTTTGCCGGTGCGCAGAACTCACCGCTCACGCCGCTCGGCCGTCGCCAGGCACAGCAGGCAGCACGCTACGTGTGCCAACGCGCATTACGTTTCGACGAAGTGCATGTGTCCACATTGGAGCGTGCACAGGCCACGGCGGCCATCATCTTGGAGGGTGCGCAAGGCAACCCGCAGGTGCGCTCGAGCGCCGCCTTGGTGGAGCGCGATTTCGGCATTTTTGCCGGCAAGAACAAGACCTTGATCAAGAAGTCGATCGGCCACCGTCTCTACGACGCCTGCTTTCACGACGCTGATGGAGCGCCACCCGATGGCGAACACTGGATGGACATGTACGCGCGTTGCAAGCACTACTACGACACCGTGCTGGCACCGCTGGATCGACAAGGTAAGCAGGTCCTGGTGGTGGCGCACAAGTACATCGTCGAAGTGTTCGCGCTGATTGCCTCTGGCCTGCCGCCTGCCGAGTACATCGACTTCCGCCTGCCCAATTCGCGCCCGCTGTCGTGGGACGAACTAAAGCAAATGACCGCGCGCAGCTCCTCGCGCATGAATTATCTGGGCGAGCAGACCGAGATCCACCTGTTGCAATGGATGTTGCTCGCGGCAATCAGCGGCTTCGCACTGTCTTGCCTGGGCGTCAGTCTTCCGCATGTCGTCACCACCACCGCCATCGTCGCGCTGCTGGCAGCGAATGCCTTCTTCCTGTCGCTGCGTATCGAACCGGGCGCACTGCGCCTGACCCAAGGTCAGGAAAACATCGCGCTCAGCGTCATCAGCGTGGCACGTGCGCTGTGTGCCATGTTCCTGCTCACACACTTCCAGAACGAATGGATCCATGTGATCGGCTTGTTGCTGATCGTACCGCCGGCCTTGTCGGTACCGACCTTTTCGCTGGCGCGCGGTGGCGATTATTTTTTTGCGGCACGCTACACGCTGGTGCTGTCGATCCTGCTGCCTGTGCTGTTATTGGTGTTGTATGTGGACCATCGCGAAGTGCTGGGCAACGCGCATGCGCTGGAGCGCTTCTTCGTGGTGCTGCTGCTTGCCTTGGCGTTGCCCTGCTTGCTCGCACAGCGCTGGCGGCGTGCGCGCCCGATCGCGGCCGGCAAGCTCGCAACCAACTGGGGCTGGGTTGGCTCATTGACGATGGTGCCGATGGCCTTGCTGGTCTCGCTGCGCGCCGACGGAGCGGCGCTGGCCGATGCACTGCTGCACGGTGGCTGGCCGGCGTGGGCCGCACTGCTGCTGCCGTTTACGCTACTGATGGCATGCCGCGTGGGCAGCGCGCTCTATCTGCACGCGCACCAGGCGATGACCGGCAAGCGCATCAGTGCCGCCATCGCCTCGGACATCCATCTGCTGCAGACCTCGCCCAATATCTTTTTGTGGCTGAGCCTGTTGCTGCCCGGCACGTTTGCGCACGCGCCCACGCTGGTCGCCGGTACCTTGCTGGGCTTCTTTGCGTTTGCGCTGCTGGACGAGGCATGGGTGGTCAGGCGCTTCCGCGCGCAGATCGCACCTGCGATGCGCAAGCTTGCGCGTCGCTCCACTTCAGCCAATGGCGTGACCACGACCGCCACGGTCGGGCAGGACGAGGCGGTGCTGGACAGTCGCTGAGACATGCCGGCAGCAGAAGTGTCGACCCGAGCCGTTTGCTGCCGATTCGCTGGAATACGCTCGTGGAAACGCGCGGTCTCTGACGCAAAAAAACACCGGCCAATGGCCGGTGTTTGCAATGCTGCAGCACCCTGGAAAGCGCGACCGACTACCAGGCAAACGGCGCGGTAACCTTGCGTGCAGCCAGCAGAAACGCGTCGGCAACGTGCACGAATGGCGCGACATCCACTTCCGACTCGCCGCTGCGCACCAGCTGCACAAAGCGCCGATACAAGCCGTCGTACTCGCCGGCCGCATCCACTGCCTGCGCCTGGCCATCGATGCTGAGCCTGGCACCGCCCTCGCTGAGCATGAGCAGGCCTGCGGTGGTTTCCACCTCGATATCCCAGCGCTGATGACCGGTTTGCAGGAAGTCGAATTCGGCCGTCACCGGCACACCCGCGGTATCGACAAAGGCGAGCTTGGCGTATAGCGGTGCCTGGCGGTTTTCCGGCGTATGCAACTCGGCCTCGCGCAGCGCGAAGGGGCGTGGCAAGAGATGCGTGACGATGGACAACGCATTGATGCCGGGATCGAACACGCCCATGCCGCCCGGCTCCAGAATCCAGTCCTGCCCCGGATGCCAATGGCGAATGTCTTCTTTCCAGGTGATGTGTGCGCGCAGGATCTGCTTGTCGGCCAGCCACGCCCGCGCAGGCTCCACAGCGGCGGCACACCGCGAATGCCAGCTGGTGAACAGGCTGCGTTGCGCACGCTGCGCCACCGCACGTAGATCATCGATTTCTGCGAGCGTGGCGGCGGGGGGTTTTTCCAGGAACACATGGCGGCCAGCGCTCAGTGCGGCCTGGGCAAGCGCATGCCGCCCGACCGGTGGCGTGCACAACGCCACTGCCTCGATCTGCGGATGCGCAGCAAACGCCTCTTCCAAGGTGTGATAGGCCGGCACGCCATCGACCGTGCCGTGCCGGCTGACGGTGGCGACCAGCTGCACATCCTCGCGCGCGGCGATGGTGGGCACATGCTGGTCGCGGGCGATCTTGCCGATACCGACAAGGGCAATGCGCAATGCGTCTGGATGCTTCATCGAAACCTTCGTGCTGATGTGGAAGTGACAGCGCCGCGTCGATCGCAGGAGGCAAGCGATTGCGCGGGGCCAACGCGGCAATGGTGCAATGCAGATCCGCAGCTCTGCACGCGAGGACGCAGTGTAAAGTCAGGGTGCGGCTCGCCGCGAGACATCGCTCCTGCTTGTTTTGCTATACCTGCGTGGCGGGTGGCCGTCGCGGGAAAGGCCATTGCTGCATCGTTGCGGCGGCATCATTGCGCATTTGCAGCACGCATCGCTGGTCGCGGCCTTTACCGGGCGGCTGCATATGTTTGGATCAGAAAGCACATCCGGCGAGGCGACCTTTCTAACGGGTCGGTTGACGCAAACACCAGCAGAGACCACGATCGCCGCCGGCACGCGGATGTGCCGCCACTATTAAAGGATGACATCGATGTTGCATCACGTTTCGCTGGGCGCTGGTACGATCGAGACATCGGCGGCCTTCTACGACGCGGTGCTCGGCGCGCTCGGCTACGTGCGGGTGTGGTCCGATCTGGAGCCGGGTACGCTCGATCAAGCGGTCGGCTACGGCCGGCCCGGAGGCGGCGATAGCCTGGCGTTGAAGCAGCGCCCGGCAGCGCAATGTGCGCCGGGGGCAGGCTTCCATCTGGCATTTGCCGCAGCAAACGCCGACGCGGTAAACGCCTTTCATCTGGCCGCGCTACAGCATGGCGGCAGCTGCAACGGCGCGCCCGGCTTGCGGCCGGATTACGGCGACGATTACTACGCCGCGTTCGTCATCGACCCCGACGGGCACCACATTGAAGCGGTGGTCGACACGATGCTATGACTGCTGGTGTCTGCATGCAGTGCGGCACCGATCGCCTCGGCGCCGCACTGCACGGCAGCTGCGCAGGATCAGGGTGAGGCATGCGCCAGGAAACGGTCGAAATCGGCGATATCCAGGCTGCCCCAACCCGACGCAAAGTCCCAGCCGTTTGCGGCCACATACCCATCGCCATACAGGCCATTGGTTCCGGCCAGCACATCATGTTTGCGTTGCGCATCGCTGCGCTGGCTCGCATAGCGATAGATCTGCGGGCCGATGAAGCCAGGTTCGGATGCGATTGCAGCAGCCGCGCGACATAGCCGGCGAAGGTCGGCGTGGCAGCGCTGGTGCCCCAGACGTATCCAAGAAACTCCCGTCCTTGCGCATCGGTCAACAAGATCTCCGCGCTGCTGGAAAAAGCCCCATTGAAACTGACGTCCGGCACCGCGCGGCGTCCGGAACTCACCTATGCTGCGATCGCGGTCTTCTGCCACTGCGGCGCGTCGGCGCCCCTGCTCAGGCCGCCTTGGCTGATCTGGCGGCCCACTCCGGCATTCCACACGCGCTCCGCTGCATAGGTGCCTGCGCTACCGGTCTTGGTCTGCAGTTCCGTGGCGCCGACCGCGATTGCATATGAGTCTGAGGCAGGAAACGCGACCTGGCGCTGGTCCTGATGACCTAGCAGGCTGTCGTAGTAAGGCGCACGCGCACGCGCGCTCAATGGTTGATAGATCCCATCGTCGCCGCTGCAGATCAGGATGTTCTGTCCCTGTTTGACCGCCTTGGACACGCTGGCATCGATTGCCTGGAAGATGGTGTCGTTCACTTCGGTTTCGGACGCATAGATCGACATACTGACCACACGCGCTAGGTTGTCGTCGGCGGCACGCGCCAGGCCATCGGTCATGCTTTTCCAGGAAAGGTCCGGGATGTTGTAGATGATCAACTGCTTCAGTCCGCCGGCACTGCCGACCAGCAGCTGCGTGTCCATGTCCCATTCGCTTTCGTTGGTCTTGCTATCTGCACTGGAGCGGAAGCCCGGCGCTGACGGGTCGCCCACGGTCACTACCTTGACCGGCGTATGCAGGCCGTGCAGCGTTTGGAAGTGCTGCAGACGTAGCAGCGTGTTTTCCAGATTGCCGGACGCGATAATGGCACCGACGACGCTGCTGGCAGGTGCAAGCGCATTCGCGCCATAGGCGCTACCGAGCTCTTCCACGTTATGCCGCACCACTTCCGAGGCGCTTGTGCTGGGTGCTTGTATGCGGTGCCTGATCGACAGCGACACGCGTATCGGCGGGCACCATCGAGCGGTGGGTCAATCTGGCAGCACTGCGGTTATCCAACCCCACCACACCCTGCACGATGGGCCGCAATGCGGCAGGAAGCGCGATCGCATCCTGATTGAAGTACACCGCACGCCCATCGACGCTGGCCGTACGCAGCGTCGTCGCGAATGCCGACTGCAGCGCCGCCGCTGTGCCGCTGGCCTGCAACACGTGGCCGTCGGATACGACCTGCACATCGGTGATGCCATACCTGCGCAGGTAGTCCTTGACCTGGGCGATGTCACCGGTAGCAGACGCGGCGCTCTTGTTCAGCGTGCCACGCAGCAGCGGGTCGGCCGCATCGCGCATCAGCCATTGATCGATCGCCGCGTGCTGCGTGGCCGCATCCGTGCGCGGCTTGAGCACGAGACTGATCTGCAGAACGCGCTCCGGCGCCATCGGCGCACTGGCGCTGACCGCTGGCAGCTGACCAGATGCAGGCAGTTCAGATGTCGCCGCATGCGCAGTACCCGTACTGCACACCATCACGGTGGATGCCAGCACTGCCACGCCCAAAGAGGTCCGCATCATTGATTCCTTCGCTGTCGAGAGTGAGTACACCTTCCGCCGATTGTTACGACCAGGTATGACCATTCACTCTGCACAATGCGAAGTTGCTCGGCGTTTAGCGAGGACGCGGAGCGCATCTCCCTGACACGCACGCGCATGCCGGCAGGCGACCGCGCGTAGTCACATCTCCAGCACCACCTTGCCCAGGTGGCTGCCCTGCTCCAGATAGCGGTGCGCCGCAGCGGCCTCGCTCAGCGGGAAGCGCTTGTCCAGCAGCACGCGCAGCTTGCCCTGCGCGATCCACGGCCACACCACGCGCTCCACTTCCGCCGCAAGACGCGCCTTTTCGTCGGCACTGCGCGGGCGCAGCGTCGAGCCGGTGAGGATCGCCTGCTTGCGCATCAGCAGCGGAATCGGTACCTCGATGGTCGAACCGGCCTGCGAGGCGATGTAGACGATGCGCCCGCGCGGATTGAGCGCCTCCAGGGTATCGGCGAACACCGCCGCGCCCACCATGTCGAGCGACACATCCACACCGCCGTGCGCCTTGGCCACGGCGACAAATGACGCGGCAGTGGAGTCGATCGCCACATCGGCGCCCAGTTCGCGCGCCTGTGCCGCCTTGCCCGCCGAGCGTGCGGTAGCCAATACATGCGCGCCGGCGGCCTTGGCCATCTGGATCGCGGTGACGCCGATCCCGGAGGTGGCGCCATGCAGCAACAGCCACTCGCCGGCCGCGAGCCGGCCGTGCTCGAACAGGTTGGCGTAGGCGGTAAAGATGGTTTCCGGTAATGCGGCGGCGTGCACCAGATCCATTCCGGCCGGAATCGGCAGCACATGGCGCGCGTCGACCGCTGCGTACTGCGCGTAACCGCCGCCGCCCAGCAATGCACACACGCGATCGCCCACTTTCCAGCGACCGGCCGGCTCCACGATTTCACCTGCGATTTCCAGCCCAAGCGTCTCCGGCGCGCCGGGCGGCGGCGGATAGTGACCGGCACGCTGCAGCAGATCGGGACGATTGATGCCGGCGGCGTGCACGCGGATCAGCACGTGCCCCGGCGCGGGACGCGGGCGCGGTTGCTCGCTGACATACAGCGCATCCGCATCGCCCTTGCCATCGCGGATGGCGATGGCGGTCATCGTGGTGTCGCTCATGCAAGGCGCTCCGTTGAAAGTGCGTCCAGTGTAGGCATGCAGGCGTCAACGTCTGGCGCAGGTGGGCAGCGATGCTGCGCAGCGCAAGACCCCACCAATCGCCACGCGCGCCTGCACTGACGCAGACGCGCATGGCACGTATCACTCCTCGCTGGGAGCGACGCCCTGGTCGATGTACTGGCGAATCGCCTCGAACACCTTCGATGTGCCGTCGTCCTGCCCGGACGGCAGGCGCGCAGCGAAGTCGCTCAGCAACTTGTCGCCATCCACACCGGGTTGCTCGGCCAGGGCGAGCGCCAGGTCGCCGACGCTGCGCGCCAACGCGACCCAGATGCGGCCCAACGATTCGGCGATGACATCCATTTCCTCTTCTTGCATGTTGCGCTCCGATCAAGTGGCGTGGGGTCTGGAAGCTTACCGCGTGCGCTAGCTAGTGATGCCCTCGCGCAAGCAGCCGCAACCATGCGGATATCACGCCTGCACCCCGATGCCCACATAATGGCGAACGCGAAAATCGGGACGCCCGCAACCAAATATGCATTCATCGCGATGAAGCGATATTATGCCCGCACGCTCTGCCGGACCCGCCGCGATGACGCATCTCAGTTTCGAGTTCTACCCGCCCAAGACCGACGACCAGCGCGCGCAGCTGGACCGCACCGCGGCCAGGTTGAAGGGCTACGCGCCGGAGTACGTGTCGTGCACCTTCGGTGCCGGCGGCTCCACGCTCAGCTACACCTCCGAGACGGTGCGTCACCTCAAGCAGAAGCATGGCTTCGAAGCCGCCCCGCATCTGTCCTGCGTCGGCGGCAGCCGCGAGGAAATCCGCGAACTGCTCAAACTCTATCGCGCGATCGGCTGCACCCGCATCGTCGCGCTGCGCGGCGATCTGCCTTCGGGCATGGGCCATCCGGGCGACCTGCGCTATGCCTCCGACCTGATTGCCTTCATCCGCGCCGAACATGGCGATGCATTCCGCATCGAAGTCGGCGCGTATCCGGAAACCCATCCGCAGGCGACCGATGCGCTGAGCGATCTACGTTACTTCAAGGCCAAGGTGGATGCCGGCGCCGATGCGGCGATCACCCAGTACTTCTACAACGCTGATGCGTACTTTCATTTCCGCGACACGGTGCAGCGCATGGGCGTGGAGATCCCGATCATCCCCGGCATCATGCCGATCTCCAATTTCTCGCAGCTGCGGCGTTTTTCCGAGCAATGCGGCGCGGAGATTCCGCGCTGGATCGGCAAGAAGATGCAGTCCTACGGCGACGATGCCGATGCGGTGCGCGCCTTCGGTGCGGAAGTGGTGGCCACGGTGTGCGAACGCCTGATCGCCGGCGGCGCGCCGGCCCTGCACTTCTACACGCTCAACCTGGCCAAGCCGACCACGCAGGTGTTGCAACTGCTCGGGCGCTGAGTGCGGGCTTTGCGCGCGCATGCGCTGCCGGCGCGCGTTTGGCCGGCCTCGTATCACAACCACAACACGTCGCACACCGACGCGCAGGTCCTGATGCGCACGCGTGCTGCCGAGGTTGAACGCGTGACCGGCCGGTATCGCACGCACACCTGCGCGCGCACGCATCTCGCCAGCTCACACGCCCCCCGCTACGCTGCGCCGATGCCTCGCCTCCTGCTGCCTTTGTTGCTGTTGTTCTGCCTCGGCTCCGCCACGCGTGTGCAGGCGCAGGAGATCCGCCGCTGCGTCACGCCGGATGGGCAGACCATGTTCACCGACCGCCGCTGCGAAGACGTCGGCGCCGCTTCGCGTCCGCCACCGGCCACTCGCACGCAGGGCAACACCGGCCTGTATCGCTACGGCTGCCCGCGTCGGCTGAGCGAACTGGTGTCATTGCTGCAACTGGCGGTGGACAGCCGCGACGTCAACCGGCTCTCCAGCCTCTACCTGTGGAGCGGGCAATCCGATGCCGCTGCCAACCAGGTCTTGAGCCGTCTGGAAGCGATCGTGCAACGCCCGTTGCTGGATATCGTCCCGATGTATCCGCAAAGCGAGACACCAACCTGGGAAGCCGAGGCCGGCAGCACAGCCACAGCCGCTCCATCGTTGGACGGCAGCGCCATCGACGCCCCGCTTCCCGCAACTCCAAGCCGCCCACGACCGTGGGGCCTGCGCCTGGAACAGAACCTCCCCAGCGGCACGCCCGCACGCAGCGTGCTGCGCCTGCGCCGGCAGTACAACTGCTTCTGGGTGACGTTCTAAAGCCGCTCACAAACGACTGTACTCATCGCCGGGCAGTCGCCGCCAGCGCTCGGAATCGGCATCTACCGCGCTGCGATGCCCTCCACACCTGCCTGACGACTGCTCGCAAATGGCAGCGGGATTGCATCGGTCTATCGCACGCGTGGGCTGCCATGACCGTCTCTGCTTCGAGCAGCCCTCTCAAATGACGTTGCCCGCACGTAGGCACACAGCTCGCCAAACGCTTTCAGACTAAGCAGCAAACCGACGCATGATCTCTGCAACCGCTTGCTCCGGACTCAGCACCGCGCTGTCGATCACCCAATGCGGCTCGGTCCAGGCCACATAGTCATGCGTGAGTACGGACGACCACTCAGGCGCGCGAAGTCCGGGGATTTCGCTGTGCCGCGATTCCACGCGCTGCCGATGAACGTCGCGATCGCGGCACACCACTTCGATCTCCAGCAGCCGGCTTTGTGTGCGACGCGCCACATCGCGCCACGCCTCGCGGGTGACCGGCAAGGGATTGACGCTATCGGCAACCACCACCTGGCGTTGGCGCAGATTCGCCTCTGCAATGGCGTAGGCAATCAGATAGCCGGCTGGCCCGACGTCGTGGGCGAGTGCACCGCTGTCGCGCAGCGCTTGCTCGATGCTGTCGATGCGTAGATACATCGCATTGCAGTGCGTGAGCAGCAGCTGCGCAATGGAACTCTTGCCGACGCCTGGCAATCCGCCGAACACCACCAGGGTCGCTGACTGCACCGTCACTGCGGCCAGAGCGAGCGAATCGCCGCAATGCCTTGCGCACCATGCGAGCGTGCTTCGCGCAGGTCGTCGATCTGCATGCCGCCGAGTGCGTAGATCGGTAGCGAGACCTGCTCGCGCAAGGTTTCGAAACCGTCCCATCCCAACGGTGTCGCACCCGGATGCGAGGTCGTCGTCTGCACCGGACCCAGTACCGCAAAATCGCAGCCGAGCCGTTGTGCGTGACGCAGATCTTCCAATCCGTGGCACGAGGCGGCAACCAGCTGTTCGGCCGGCAGCGGGCGCTGTTGCAGTGCGGCCAATTGCTCCGATCCCAGATGCACACCGATGCCGAGTTCGCCGGCCAGCGCGATGTCGCGATTGAGCAGCAGCTGCGCGCGCGCACGACCACGCAGGCGCATCACCTGTTGCAGCAATGCCTGCCAGCGCGCGGGCTCGGCCTGGCGCGCACGCAACTGGATCCGCGTAACGCCCTCTTGCAGCGCACGCTCCAGACCTTCCAGCCACAGCATCTCGTCATCGGGTTCGGGCGTGATCAGATAGCGGTCGGGCTGGCGCAGCACACCCACTACCGGCACGTCGGCCGGCGGCATCGAATAGCGGGTCAGCTTGTCTGCGGCCACCCAGGTCATCGCCTGGCCTTCGCGCCCGCGCGGGCTGCCTTTCCATGCAGTGATGTGGCGCACTTCCAGGCGTAGCCGCTTGTCCGGGTACAACTGCGGCACATCCATCAGCCACTTGCCCACCTGCGCTTCGATACCGAGCTCTTCGTTGAGTTCGCGCACCAGTGCCTGTTCGGAGGTTTCGCCGGGTTCGCGCTTGCCGCCGGGAAACTCCCACAGGCCGGGCATGTCACGGGTTTCGGTACGGCGGGTCAGCAGGATGCGGCCGCGGGGGTCGGTGATCACGCCTGCAACGACGTGGATGGATCTCAGAGAATCGGGCATAGACACAAGAGTGCCGCGAGTGAGCGGTTCAGTGCAATCGCTTGAGCGCGGGGATTAGGGATTAGGGATTAGGGATTGGTCAAAGCGCAGCATATGTGCTTCTGCCAATCCCGAATCCCCAATCTCCAATCCCGGCCCTACAGCGGATGTCCTATGCGCCACAGCACTCCGCTGGGATCGTGCAAGGTGAAATCGCGTGCGCCCCATGGCCGATCTTCCGGCGCGCTGCAGGTCACCCCGAACTGCTCGCCCAGCCCGGTGTCGTGCACGTGCTGCCACCAGCTGTCGGCGTCGTCCACCCACAGGTGCAGCATCAGGTTCTCGGCCAGCTCGCGCAGATAGAAATCCTGCAACAAAAACGCGCAATGCGTGCCATGCCGGAAGCAGGTCACGTTGCCCACCTCGTCTTCCTGCACAAAGCCCAGTGCGCGATAGAAGCGCTGCGACAACGCGTAGTCGCGCGCAGGCACGAACACCTTCAGTTGCTGGCTCGACAGCTGCGCCATAACCGCACTCCCCGCAGGACGTGCAATGAGCATACGCCCCGCAGTCATACAGTCACGCAAGGCGGAGCATGTTTCTATGCGGACGGCACAGTCGGCGCCACAAAAGATGTAAAAGCGTGCGATGTATGGGCGTAAAGCGGACTTGCCGCGCTGACGCTCACGGGGTAGAGCCCGCCAAGCGTGCCCTCCTCGCCCCTCAGCCGTGCTTTCCAAACAAACGCCACCGACTCTGCAAGCAACGCTCTTGATGGCTAGTTCGCCAAACGCAAAGGGAATCGGGGGGACAGGGCCTTGCACCCAGCCTCCGACATTCAATCCCGCTGTCCAAACAATTCCCGCTTCTCAACAAGCCCCACGAATCCCCTCGTCAGTAGAGCCCCCTTGGTAAGGGGGCGCGCCAAAGGCGCGGGGATCGGAGGAATACCGTGCACCCAGCGTCCGCTACGCGGACACTGGGTGTGCAGCCCGCAAAGCGGGCTGCACCACGGTCAACTCAGCTCAGCTGAGTTGACCGTGGCAGTGCTTGTACTTCTTGCCGCTACCGCACGGACACGGATCGTTACGGCCCACCTTGGGCTCGTCGCGGGTCACCTGCGACACCGGCACCGGTGCGTTGCCGGCCTGCATCTGTTCCACTTCCTCGTCGGCACCGTAACCGCCCACGTCCTGATGCTGGAACTGCGAGGCCATCAAGCGCGCTTGCGCCTGCAGACGCTCCTGCTCTTCCAGCTCGGCCACTTCTTCTTCGCTGCGGATGCGCACGCGCGCCAGCAGGTTGATCACTTCGCGCTTGACGTTCTCCAGCATCTCTGAGAACAGCTCGAAGGCTTCCTTCTTGTATTCCTGCTTGGGCTGCTTCTGCGCGTAACCGCGCAGATAGATGCCCTGGCGCAGGTAATCCATCTTGGCCAGATGTTCCTTCCAGCCCTGGTCGAGCACGGTCAGCATCACGTGTTTCTCCAAGGCGCGCATGGTGTCGTTGCCCACCGCCGCTTCCTTCTCGGCAAAGTGCGCATCCACCGCCGCCTGCACCTTGGCCGCAATCTGCTCGGCGTCCAGTTCTTCCTGCGTGCGTGCCATCTCGCTCAGTGCCAGCGGCATGCCCAGCTCCGATTCCAGCGTAGCCTCCAGACCCTTCAGGTCCCATTGCTCGTCGACCGAATTGGGCGGCACGAAGCGGGCGACCAGGTCGTAGATCACATCGCCACGGATACCGTCGACGTTGTCCTTGACCGATTCGGCATCCAGCAATTCGTCGCGCTGGGCGTAGATCACCTTGCGCTGATCGTTGTTGACGTCGTCGAAGTCCAGCAGGTTCTTGCGGATGTCGAAGTTGTGCGCTTCCACCTTGCGCTGCGCCTTTTCGATCTGCCGGCTGACCAGGCGATCTTCGATGACGTCGTCTTCCTTCATGCCCATCATGCGCATCGCCTTCTGGACCCAGTCCGAGGCGAAGATGCGCATCAGGTTGTCTTCCAGCGACAGATAGAAGCGCGAGGAACCCGGGTCGCCCTGACGACCGGCACGGCCGCGCAGCTGGTTGTCGATACGGCGCGACTCGTGCCGCTCGGTCCCGATGATGTGCAGGCCGCCGGCCGCCTTGACCGCGTCATGCCGACGCTGCCATTCGGTCTTGGCCTGCAGCCGCTGCTCGTCGCTGATGTCGTCGCCCATGCCGTGCAGCTCGGTTTCCAGCGAACCGCCCAGCACGATGTCGGTACCGCGACCGGCCATGTTGGTGGCGATGGTCACCGCACCCGGCTGGCCGGCGTTGGCCACGATGGTGGCTTCGCGCTCGTGTTGCTTGGCGTTGAGCACTTCGTGCTTCACACCTGCATTGCGCAGATGCTCGGACAGCATCTCCGATGTTTCGATCGAGGTGGTCCCCACCAGCACCGGCTGACCGCGCTTGGCGCAGTCTTCGATATCGGCCAGCACCGCGTTGAACTTGCCCTTGCGGTTGAGGAACACCTGGTCCGGATGGTCCTTGCGCACGGTCGGGCGGTTGGTCGGGATCACCACCACTTCCAGGCCGTAGATGCTCTGGAATTCGTAGGCTTCGGTGTCGGCCGTACCGGTCATGCCGGACAGCTTCTTGTACATGCGGAACAGGTTCTGGAAAGTGATGCTGGCCAGCGTCTGGTTCTCGCGCTGCACCGGCACGCCTTCCTTGGCCTCGACCGCCTGATGCAGGCCGTCGGACCAGCGACGCCCGGACAGCGTGCGGCCGGTGAATTCGTCGACGATCACCACTTCGCCATCGCGCACGATGTAATCCACGTCGCGCTGGTAGATCGCATGCGCACGCAGTGCGGCATTGAGGTGATGCACCACGCTCAGGTTCTGCGCGGCATACAGGCCGTCTTCGGCATTCTCGAGAATGCCGGCCTGCATCAACAGTTCTTCGGCGTGGCCCATGCCAGCTTCCGACAGATGTACCTGCTTGCCCTTCTCGTCGATCCAGTAATCGCCCTCGCCCTCTTCGCTTTCCTGCTTGGTCAGCTGCGGCACGATGCGGTTGACGCGGATGTACAGCTCCGGCGACTCGTCGGCCGGGCCGGAGATGATCAGCGGGGTGCGCGCTTCGTCGATCAGGATCGAGTCGACTTCGTCGACGATCGCGTAATGCAGATTGCGCTGGTAACGATCGGCGCGCGACAGCGCCATATTGTCGCGCAGGTAGTCGAAACCGAATTCGTTGTTGGTGCCGTAGGTGATGTCGCTGCCATAGGCCTCGCGCTTGTCGCTGTGCGGCATACCCGGATACACCACGCCCACGCTCAGGCCCAGCCAGTTGTACAACTTGCCCATCTGCGCCGCATCGCGACGCGCCAGGTAGTCGTTGACCGTGACCACGTGCACGCCCTCGCCCTGCAGCGCGTTGAGGTACACCGGCAGCGTGGCCACCAGGGTCTTGCCTTCGCCGGTGCGCATCTCGGCGATCTTGCCCAGGTGCAACACCATGCCGCCGATCAGCTGCACGTCGTAATGGCGCATGCCGAGCACGCGGCGGCTGGCCTCGCGGCAGACCGCAAAGGCTTCGGGAAGAATCTTGTCCAGGGACTCGCCGGCGGCAAGTCGCTGCTTGAACTCCGGGGTCTTGGCTTGCAGCTCGGCGTCGGAGAGCTTCTCGATCGTCGGCTCCAGCGCATTGATCTGGGTGACGAGGCGGGTGAGCTGGCGCAGCTGGCGTTCGTTACGACTGCCAAAGACACGGGTAAGCAGACTGTTGATCATTGAAGAAACCGGTTGAAAAGGAACGGTTTGACCGACGCCGGTCCCCAAGACCCGGCCGCCGTAAACGAAACAGGGCGCACTGCGCCCTGTCGATGGCAACACCCTATTGTAGCTTGGGGCGGGCCTTCACGAATCAAGCGCCGAGCGCGCCTTCGTCAACCGCGCCCTCGACGTCCTACCGGCGTGTTGGTATCGCCCAGGAACTTGCGCGGATTGACCACCCGCCCGTCCGCCCACACTTCGAAATGCACGTGTGCGCCGGTGGAACGGCCGCTGGAACCGGCCCTGGCCACCTGCTGGCCGGCGCGCACCAGATCGCCCACCTTCACCACCAGCCGCGAGTTATGCGCGTAGCGGGTCACGTAGCCATTGCCGTGGTCCACTTCGACCACGTTGCCATAGCCGCCGCGCACGCCGGCGTAGCTGACCACGCCATCGGCGACCGACATCACCGGGTCGCCCACGTTGGCGTGAAAATCCACACCCTTGTGGAAGGCCGAACCACCGTCGAACGGATCGGCGCGGCCGCCGAAGCCCGAGGTGATGTAGGTGTTGCGGATCGGCATCCGCGAGGGCACCGAGTTCTGCTCGAGCTGATGATCGAACATCAACGAGGCAAGCACGTTCAATTGCTGGCCGGAGGCGGAGAACTGCTGTTCCACTTGCCCTAGCGTCTCCTTGAGCGATTCGACCGGCATGTCGCTGACCGGCTCATCGCCGCCACCGACGCCGACCGGCGCGTCGAAGTCGAACTCGCCGTCCTTCAACTTGCCCATTTCGGTCAGCCGCTCGCCCAACGCATTGAGGCGGGTGGCCTGCGCCTGCAGCTCACCCATGCGCGCGGCCAGTGCATTGACCTGCGCCTGCGAAGCGCGCTGCGCCTGGGCCAGCTCGACCTGCTGCTGCGCGACCTTGGCCTGCAGCGCGGAATTGGTCACCATGCCGGTGGCGGTGCTGGCACCGACGCCGATCAACATCCCCAAGCCCAACACCGCGCCGAGGACTACCATCGGTCGATCTGCGGCGAAGCCCTGGAACTGTCGGACCACACGCTGGGTCCGGGTTTGCCGAGATTTGATTACAACTTTCTTCAACGCCATATGAGTGTCATGTCCAAGCCCAAGTCCAACGCACGCAACCCTTCCGCTCCACAACCGGCCATCGAGGCCGCGTTGGGTGAAAAGGCTGGCGACCCCTTGCGTCGCGCCTTGTGGCTCGATGCGCTGGACCGGCAGTTGCGCCCCCTGTTACCGCCTCATCTGGCCACCCGTTGCCGGTTGGCCAATGTCCGAGGCGAACAGCTCGTTTTTCTGGTTGATTCACCTGTCTGGCATGCCAAGTTGCGGCTTGCCGAGACCCAATTATTGGATGCCGCCCGATCCATCGGACTGAAGGTCACCGCAGTGACCATCAAGACCATCGCGACCCCGCTGCATTCCCCAACGCCGCAGAACCGTGAACGTCCACGCCCTGTCTCCGAGGCGACGCACAAAGGACTGCGCGATGCCTTGGCCTCCTTGCAGGACGTTCCACCGACCAAGCGGTGATGTCCGTGCCGCCTTTTCGAAACGGCCGCCGGTGCGTGAAAGAATTGCGAAGACCGCACACGACCCGACGCATCCTAGCGGGCATGGGCCACGCAGGAGTTAGAGAAGTCTTAAATAAACGTTAAGAACGGACCGGAAATCTGACGGAGTTCACACTTCGAACGCCAACTAAGGCATTCCCTGACATCAGGCGTAGACAGGACTGGCGTAAGTGACCGGCGGCTGCACGCTGCCTTCGGGGAAGCTGACCCATTCCCAGGCGGCTTGATCGGCCAGCAGCGCACGCACCAGCTTGTTGTTGAGCGCGTGGCCGGACTTGAAGCCTTCGTAGGCGCCCAGGATGGCACCGCCGGCAAGATACAGATCGCCGATGGCGTCCAGAATCTTGTGCCGCACGAATTCGTTCGTGTACCGCAGGCCGTCCTCGTTGAGCACGCGGAACTCGTCCAGCACGATGGCGTTGTCCATCGAACCGCCCAGGCCCAGATTGCGCTCGCGCATGTACTCAAGGTCGCGCATGAAGCCGAAGGTGCGGGCGCGCGAGATTTCCTTGACGTAAGCCGAGGTGGAGAACTCGATTTCCTGGCGCGACTGCTTGGCCGGGATCATCGGGTGATTGAATTCGATGGTGAAACCGAGCTTGTAGCCCTCATACGGCTCGAAGCGCGCGACCTTGTCGCCCTCGCGTACTTCCACGGTGTGCTTGATGCGGATGAAGCGCTTGGCCTTGTTCTGCTCGACGATGCCTGCCGACTGCAGCAGGAACACGAACGGGCCGGACGAGCCGTCCATGATCGGCAACTCGGCCGAGGACAGTTCGACGATGACGTTGTCCACACCCAGGCCGGCCAGTGCCGACATCAGATGCTCCACGGTCTGGATCTTGGCGCCATTGCAGGTCAGACCGGTGCACAGCGTGGTCTCGGTGACCAGTTCGGCATCGGCGGGGACTTCGACGACAGGTTCCAGGTCCACACGCCGGAACACCACGCCATGATCGACAGGAGCCGGTCGTAGCGTCATATACACCTTGTCGCCGCTATGCAGGCCGACGCCGGTGGCACGAATGGTGTTTTTGAGAGTGCGTTGCTGGGTCATATGCGAAGTCTGGATGAACAATGCAGACAGGCGCTGAACCGGCTGTCCAATCGTTGAGATTATCCGAATTTTAACAAGTCGCGCGTGACGGCAACTGTAATCGACCGGTCACGCCACTGCAAAAGCTGCCGGATCAACGAGTCGATCCGGCAGAAAGAGGACATGGCATTGCAACCCCGAAGCGAACCTCGGGGCGTTGCGAGCGGCGCCACCAAGGTGGCATCGCAGTGAAGCGTCAGTCTGCCTGGCGGCGCAGGAACGCCGGGATATCCAGGTAGTCGTTGGGCAGGTCTGCCGCCGGCGCAGCCGAACCGCCGCCGCTGTTGCTGCTGCCGACCGAGTCGCTGCTGGGACGACGCAGGCCAAGGCCCATGCTGCCGCCAACGGCCTTGGACACCGCATCGCCACCACTGGTGTCGAAATCGCCGAATTCCGGCTGACCGGTGGTGGCGTTACGCACCAGCTTGATCGGCGCGCGCTGGTCCGGACGCTGGGTCTGACGTGCAACCGCACGGTTCAGGCCAGTGGCGACCACAGTGACGCGCACTTCGTCCTGCATGTCTGGGTCGAGTACGGTACCGACGACCACGGTGGCATCTTCCGACGCGAACGCTTCGATGGTGCGGCCGATCTCGTCGAACTCGGCCATGGTGAAGTCCGGGCCGGCGGTGATGTTGACCAGGATGCCGTTGGCGCCGGCCAGGTTGACGTCGTCCAGCAGCGGGTTCTGGATGGCGGCTTCGGCGGCGGCCTGCGCGCGGTCGTCGCCGCGTGCCGAACCGGTGCCCATCATGGCCAGGCCCATTTCCGACATCACGGTGCGCACGTCGGCGAAGTCGACGTTGATCAGGCCCGGACGCACGATCAGATCGGCGATGCCCTGCACGGCGCCCTGCAGCACGTCGTTGGCAGCGCGGAAGGCCTGAATCATGGTGGCGTTGCGGCCGAGCACGGTGATCAGCTTTTCGTTGGGAATGGTGATCAGCGAGTCGCAATGCTGGCTCAGTTCCTCGATGCCCTTCAGCGCGACCTGCATGCGGCGACGGCCTTCGAACGGGAACGGTTTGGTGACCACGGCCACGGTCAGGATGCCCATTTCCTTGGCCAGCTGCGCCACCACCGGCGCCGCGCCGGTGCCGGTGCCGCCGCCCATGCCGGCGGTGATGAACACCATGTCCGCACCCTGCAGTGCGTCCATGATGCGCTCGCGATCTTCCAGCGCGGCCTGACGGCCGACTTCCGGATTGGCGCCGGCGCCCAGGCCCTTGGTCACGTTGGTGCCAAGCTGCAGCTGCAACTTGGCGCCGCAATTCTTGATGGCCTGCGAGTCGGTGTTGGCGGTGATGAATTCCACGCCATCGACATTGGTGTTGACCATGTGTGCAACCGCGTTACCGCCGCCGCCGCCCACGCCAACGACCTTGATGACCGCGTTGGGAGCCATTTTTTCAATCAGTTCGAAATGTGCCATGTCAGTGTCCTCTTTAGATGCCGTGAATGGGGAATCGGGAATGGGGAATCGGATTACTCCGTTCGCCAGCCCAACACCCGCATGTCGGCGAATGTTGTTGTTTGAATGCCGGGAATAGGGAGTTGGGAATGGGGAATCGCAACTGCGAGCGATCTCCACACCAACTTCACTTTCTCAGCGGAACCACAAAAGTATTTACGCCCTGCCCGCTCTCACCGCTCTCCACTCAAACCTGCCGCAACCGCTTTGCCTCTGCTTCAACCGATTCCCGAATCCCGATTCCCGATTCGTCAGAATTCGCCGCGATACCAGTTCTTCAATTTCTTGAACAAACTCCCGGCACGTCCGGTCGGGATCGACGGGCGGCGCGGGTGTTCGATCTGGCTACCCATCAGCAACAGGCCCACGCCGGAAGCGTGCACCGGGTTGCCGACGACTTCGCCCAGGCCGGTGACGTGCTGGGGAATGCCCACGCGCACCGGCATCTGCAGCATCTCTTCGGCCAGCTCGACCACGCCTTCCATCTTCGACGCGCCACCGGTGAGCACCATGCCGGCGCGCACCATCTCTTCGAAACCGGAGCGGCGCAATTCGGCCTGCACCATTTCGAAAATTTCTTCGTAACGACCCTGCACGGCCTGCGCGAGCGCATGCCGCGGCATGCGACGCGGCGGGCGATCGCCGACCGACGGCACCTGAATGCTTTCTTCGGCGGTGGCCAGCTGCGCCAGCGCGCAGGCGTAGCGCACCTTGATCTGCTCGGCTTCCGGGGTCGGCGTGCGCAGCATGTGCGCGATATCGTTGGTGACGTGGTCGCCAGCGATCGGCAGCGAGGCGGTGTGGCAGATCGCTCCCTGCACGTAGACGGCCAGGTCGGTGGTGCCGGCGCCGATATCCACCAGCACCACGCCCAGTTCACGCTCGTCGGCGGTCAATACCGCCACCGACGATGCGAGCGAGGACAGCACCAGATCGTCGACCTGCAAGCCGCACTTCTGCACGCACTTGGTGATGTTGGCCGCCGCCGACTGCGCGCATACCACCAGATGCGCATGCACCTCCAGGCGCACGCCGGTCATGCCGACCGGATTGCGGATGCCTTCCTGCGAATCGTCCAGCACGTATTCGCGCGGGATCGCATGCAGGATGCGCTGGTCGGCAGGAATGGCCACGGCCTTGGCCGCATCCAGCACGCGCTCCAGATCACTCCAGGTCACTTCGCCATCGCGGATCGGCACGATGCCGGGCGAGTTCTTGCACTGCACGTGGTTGCCGGAAATCGATGCGTACACCGAGCGGATTTCGCAGCCGGCCATCAGCTCGGCTTCTTCCACTGCGCGCTGGATCGACTGCACGGTGGATTCGATGTCCACCACCACGCCGCGCTTGAGACCGCGCGATTCATGCGAACCGATACCGATCACTTCGATCGGATTGCCGGGCGAGTACTCGCCGACCAGCGCGACGACCTTGGAGGTGCCGATGTCCAGTCCAACGATGAGGGATTTGTCGCCTTTGCGGTTCATGTCTTAAAGCCGGGAATAGGGAATAGCGAATGGGGAATGGTCAACAGCGGTGCACGGATGCGGGGAGAGTTCAGGACAAGCGTGTGCGGCGCAGCGGGCGACACTGGCTTTGGCTTTTTATCCATTCCCGACTCCCCATTCTCCATTCGCCGTTCGACCGTGAAGCCGTTGGTGTAGCGCAGGTCGGCGCGGGCGATCGGGCGTTGCGGGTCGGCCAGCTGCGGCAACACGCGGGCGAAGCGCTGCAGGCGTGCGCGCGCATCGTCGCGGCCGATCACGATCTGCACGCCGTTGCTCAGGCCCAGCGACCAGCTGCCGCGCGCGTCCATTTCCAGACGCTCCACATCCAGCCCGGTCGGTGCGAACAGCGCGCGCGATTCGTTGTACAGCGCCACCACGTCCTGCGTTTTGCTGTCCGGGCCACCGAGTTGCGGCAGCTTGAAGTCCTTCAACAACGGCGGGGTGCGGAACAACCGGCCCTGCTCGGACAACATGCGGTCGGTGCCCCAGCGCGCGAACGGCTTGTGCTCGGTCACGCGCACTTCCAGCACGTCCGGCCAACGCTTGCGCACCTGCGCACTTTCCACCCACGGCAAACGTGCGATGGCGTCCTGCGCGTTCTGCAACTTCACTGCGAAAAAACCCGAGCGCGCATACGGCAGCACCACCGCACGCAGCTCTTCGGCCGGCACCCGCTTGAAGTCGCCGGACACCCGCAACCGCGCCAACGGCCAACGCTCGGCACCGACCCAGCCATTGAGCACTGCCACCACCGGCAACGCGACCAGCGCCACCGCGATCAACCACGCCAGGATGCGCAGGGTGGCGTTCATGCGCGCGCTCCGCGCGCGGGAATGGGGAATCGGGAATAGGGAATCGTCAACAGCGGCGCACTGCCGGCTGTCGCTTTTGCGATTCCCGATTCCCGATTCCCCATTCCCCGCGTCATAGCGTCTGCTCCAGCACGCGCCAGACCAGTTCTTCGAAATCGATACCGAGCTGGCGCGCGGCCTTGGGCACCAGCGAGTGGCTGGTCATCCCCGGAGCGGTGTTCACTTCAAGCAGATACAGCTGGCCGCTGACGCGGTCGCGCATCACGTCCACGCGGCCCCAGCCACGCGCGCCAGCAGCGCGGAAGGCGTCGAGTGCGAGCTGGCGGATCTGCGTTTCGGCATCGCCTTCCAGGCCCGGGCACAGGTACTGGGTGTCGTTGGCCACGTACTTGGCGTTGTAGTCGTACCACTGGCCATTGGGCACGATGCGGATCGACGGCAGCGCGACCTCGCCGAGCACGGCCACGGTGAGTTCGTCGCCTTCGATCAGCTGCTCCATCAGCAGCGCGCCGTCGTAACGCGCCGCCAGCACCACGGCTTCTTCGAGCTGGGCCTGGTCGAACACGCGGCTGATGCCGACGCTGGAGCCTTCGTTGGCCGGCTTGACGATGACGGGCAGGCCGATCTGCTGTGCGGCAGCCTGAATTTGATCGGCGCTGGCGCCGGCGGCCAAGCGCGCATAGCGCGGTGTGGACAGGCCCAGCGACAGCCACACCTGCTTGGTGCGGATCTTGTCCATGCTCAGCGCCGAGCCGAGCACGTTGGAGCCGGTGTACGGCACCTTGAAGGCTTCCATCAGGCCTTGCACGATGCCGTCTTCGCCGCCGCCGTTATGGCCGTGCAGCACGTTGAAGACGCGGTCGAAACGTTTTTCGACCAGTGCCTGCGCCAGTGCCGGAATGCCATCGACCGGCTGTGCATCGACGCCGCGCGCGCGCAATGCATCGAGCACGTTGCTGCCGGAGTTCAGCGACACCTCGCGCTCGGACGAGGTACCGCCGAGCAGCACGGCGACACGGCCGAACGCAGCCGGATCGGTGCCGCGCACGTTGGCGACCGTCGCGCTCATGCAGCCGCTCCGGTGAAGCCGTTGTTGATGATGTGCTGGGCCACGTAACCGATATCGCCGGCACCCATCATCAGCAACAGATCGCCGTCCTGCAGCACGTCCGGCAACACTTCGGCCAGGCCCGAAATCTGGCCGACCACCACCGGCTCGCTGCGGCCACGCGCACGGATGGCACGCGCCAACGCACGCGAATCGGCGCCGGGAATCGGCGCTTCGCCGGCCGGGTAGACCTCGCTCAACACCAGCGCATCGACGGTGCTCAACACCGCAGCGAAGGCGTCGAACTGATCGCGGGTACGGCTGTAACGATGCGGCTGGAAGGCAACCACCAGACGCTTGTCCGGCCAGCCACCGCGGGCTGCGGCGAACACCGCTTCCAGCTCGCGCGGATGGTGGCCGTAATCGTCGACCACGCGCACGCGTGCACCGGTGCTGGTGGTGACTTCACCCAGATCGTTGAAGCGACGGCCGATGCCAGCGAAGTTTTCCAGCGCACGCGCAATGGTTTCCGGCGCCACGCCCAATTGCCAACCGATCGCCGCTGCTGCCAGTGCATTGAGCACGTTGTGACGGCCCGGCAGTGCCAGCGTCACCGGTGTGGTAGTGCCTTCGGGCAGGCGCAGCGTGAAGCGCATGCGCGGGCCGTCCTGCACCACGTCTTCGGCGCGCACGTCGGCGTTTTCGCTCATGCCGTAGCTCATCACGTGGCGCGGCGTCTTGCTGGCCAGTGCAGCCACTTCCGGGTCGTCGATGCACAGCAGCGCCAGACCGTAGAACGGCAGGCGCTGCAGGAATTCGGCGAATGCCGCCTGGATGCGCGAGAAATCGTTGCCGTAGTTTTCCAGGTGATCCGAATCGATATTGGTGATCACCGCCATCAACGGGTTCAGACGCAGAAAGCTGCCATCGCTCTCGTCGGCTTCGGCCACCAGCCACTGGCCGCCACCGAGTTTGGCGTTGGCACCGGCAGCCAGCAACTGCCCGCCGATGACGAAGGTCGGATCCAAACCGCCTTCGCTCAGCACGGCCGCCGCCAGGCTGGTGGTGGTGGTCTTGCCGTGCGTGCCGGCCACCGCGATGCCGCGACGGAAGCGCATCAGCTCGGCCAGCATCGCCGCACGCGGCATGATCGGAATGCGCTGGCTGCGCGCTTCCATCAGCTCGGGGTTGTCTTCGCGGATCGCGCTGGACACCACCACGCAATCGGTGCCGAGCACATTGGCCGCCGAATGCCCGCGCATCACCCGCGCACCCAGCTTGGCCAGCCGACGTGTGGCCGCGTTATCGGAGTTGTCGGAGCCGGAGACTTCATAGCCCAGCGTCAGCATCACTTCGGCAATGCCGCTCATGCCGGTGCCGCCGATCCCGACGAAATGCACGCGCGGAAACGCACGCACCAGATCGCCGCTGTCCTGCAGGCGGCGGATCACGCGGCACCTCCGGCGGAGGTGCGAATCGGGAATTGGGAATCGGGAATCGTGTAAAGCGAGGCACCGGCGGCGTTGAGCGCCTGACCGGTGCGCTTGTTTTCTTGCATCACTGTCTGTTCCTGCAATTGTTCTGAGCTCTGCCCATTCCCCATTCCCGATTCACCACTACCTGCTTCCTGCAGAATGATGTCGGCGATGCGTTCGGCGGCATCTGGTTTGGCCAGGGTGCGGGCGGCCTGTGCCATCGACAGGCGGCGTGCGGGGTCGGCGAGCAGGGTCTGCAAGACCTGCTGCAGACGCACTGCCAGGGTGTCGTCCTGCTTGAGCAGCACGGCGGCGTCGGCGCCGACCAGGTATTCGGCATTGCGGGTCTGGTGATCGTCGACGGCGGCGGCGAAGGGCACCAGCACGCTGCCGATACCGGCGGCGCACAGTTCGGCCAGCGTGGAGGCACCGGCGCGGCACACGACCAGATCGGCCCAGGCGTAGGCAGCGGCCATGTCGGCGATAAAGGGCTCGACACTGGCGTTGACGCCGGCCTGCGCGTACGCCGCTTCGGCTTCGGCGCGCAGCTTTTCGCCGCATTGGTGGCGCACATCGACATCCGGGTGACCGAGTGCCGCCAGCGCCGCCGGCACGGCTTGATTCAATGCGCGCGCACCCTGGCTGCCGCCGAGCACCAGCACACGCACGGGGCCACCACGACCGACCAGGCGCAAAGCGGGCGCAGGAAGCGCGGCGATTTCCGCACGCACCGGATTGCCCACCGCTTCTTCGTCAGCGAAGCTGCCAGGAAAGCCGGTCAACACGCGACGCGCGAAACGCGACAACACCTTGTTGGTCATGCCGGGTGCGCGATTTTGTTCGTGCACCAGCAACGGCACGCCGAGCAGACGAGCAGCCAGGCCGCCCGGGCCGGCCGCAAATCCGCCGAAGCTGATCACCGCGCGCGGCTGGCGCTTGCGCAGCACGAAGCCGGCGGCGCGCACCGCGCGCATCACCCGCACCGGCGCGCCGAGAAGTTTCACGATGCCCTTTCCGCGCAGGCCGGTAATGGCCAGCGTGTCGAGCTGGATATCGTGCTGCGGCACCAGGCGGGTTTCCATCGCGCCATCGGCACCGAGCCAGGTCACCGGCACGCCACGCGCGCGCAGCACCTTGGCCACGGCCAGGCCAGGGAAGATATGTCCACCGGTGCCGCCAGCAAGAATCATCACCGGTCGAATCTCCGCACATGGATGTGCGGGCTTTTGCAAGGGATTCGCATGAGCATTCATGCGATCCTCCCGAACGTCGGTTCCACACGCGGCTGCATGCGACTGGTGCCGCGCAGGATGGCCGATGCCGGCGCCACCGATGCTGCAGCAACCGGTGCGGGTGCGGGTGCGGGTGCAGCGGCAGCCACGGTATCGCGCTGCGGTTTGCGCGCTGGCGCATACGCCGGCGGCACCGAGTCCACCACCGGCTCGGCAGGCTCGGCAGGCTCGGCCGACGGCGCGCCTGCACCCTGCGGCGACAACTTGCTGCGCAGGCGCTCGGCGCGATCCATTTCGTAGGACACGCGCAGCAGCAGGCCCATCGCCACGCAGGTCATCAGCACCGACGAGCCACCGGAGGAAATCAGCGGCAAGGTCAGGCCCTTGGTCGGCAGGATGCCCAGATTCACGCCCACCGAGACGAAGCTCTGCAGGCTGATCCACAGACCGATGCCGAAGGCGATGTAGCCGGAGAAATGACGCTTCATTTCCACGCAGCGCATGCCCAGCCAGAACGCACGGCCGACCAGTAGCGCGTACAGCGAGATCACCCCGCACACGCCGACAAACCCGAGCTCTTCGGCAATCACCGAAAAGATGAAATCGGTATGCGCTTCGGGCAGGTAGTTGAGCTTTTGCACCGAGGCGCCCAGACCAACGCCGGTCCACTGACCGCGGCCGACCGCCATCAAGGCGTTCGACAGCTGATACCCGGAGCCGAGCTGATCTGCCCACGGATCCAGGAACGAGGTGATGCGGCGCAGGCGGTACGGCTCCAGGATCGCGATGAAGGCGAACACCGGCAGGCCGAACACGATCGGCATCGACATGCGCGGCAGGTTCACCCCGCCCAGCACCAGCATGCCGGCGGTGATCGCCAGCAACAGCGTGGACGAGCCGAAGTCCGGCTGCATCAGCAACAGCCCCACCAATGCGATCGCCACGCCCAAGGGCTTGAGCATCGCCGGCCAGGTCGCATTGACCTCATCGCGGAAGCGCACCAGGTAGCTGGACAGCCACACGATGTAGAGCACCTTGACCGCTTCGACCGTCTGGAACTTCGACACGCCCAGATTGATCCAGCGCTTGGCGCCGTTGACGCTGCTGCCCAGGCCGGGCACGAACACCACCATCAGCAGGCCGAAGCAGGCCAGCAGCAGCACCTGGTTGTACTGCTCGATGGTCTTGAGCTCGGTCCGCATCGCCCAGAACGCCAGGCCAACGCCGATGCCCAGAAACAGCAGATGGCGAGTGAGGTAATAGAACGGGTTGTCGGACAGTTCGATCGAGCTGGACGCCACCATCACCACGCCCAACGAGGCGAGCGTGGCCGCGGCGCCGAGCAGCCACGGGTCGTAGCGGCCGCCGATGGCCTCGAGTCGAGTGGCTTGACGCGCGGTGTCGTTCATCAGCGCACCTTCAACGTGGCAAGGCCGATCAGCACCAGCACCACCGAGATGATCCAGAAGCGCACGATCACGCGCGGCTCCGGCCAGCCCTTGAGTTCGAAATGGTGATGGATCGGCGCCATGCGGAACACGCGCTTGCCGGTCAGCTTGAAACTGGCCACCTGGATGATCACCGACAGCGTTTCGACCACGAACACGCCGCCCATGATCACCAGCACCAGTTCCTGACGCACGATCACCGCGATGGTGCCGAGCACCGCGCCCAGCGACAGCGCGCCGATATCGCCCATGAACACCATGGCCGGATAGGTGTTGAACCACAGAAACCCTAACCCTGCCCCGGCAATTGCCGAGCAGATGATGATCAGCTCGCCGGCCCCGGGAATCAGCGGGATTTTCAGGTATTCGGCAAACACCACGTTGCCCGAGGCATACGCGAACACACCCAGCGCGCAGGCCACCAGCACGGTCGGCATGATCGCCAGACCATCCAGGCCGTCGGTCAGGTTCACCGCGTTGGAGAAGCCGACGATCCAGAAGTAGGCAATGACCACAAAGCTCACGCCGGCCAACGGCAGCGCCACCGCCTTGAACATCGGAATGTAGAAGGTGATCGCGGCCGGCACATCGGCGGTGTAGTACAGGAACAGACCGGTAGCCAGACCGAAGATCGACTGCAGCAGATACTTCCAGCGCGACTTCAGGCCGTTGGGGTCGCGGCGCACGATCTTGATCCAGTCGTCGTACCAGCCGATCGCGCCAAAACAGAGCATCACTGCCAGCACCAACCACACATAACGGTTGCGCAGGTCGCCCCACAACAGCACCGACAAAGTCACCGTCAGCAGGATCAGCGAGCCGCCCATGGTGGGCGTACCGGCCTTGGAAAAATGCGTCTGCGGGCCATCCTGACGGATCGGCTGGCCACCCTTGAACTGGCCCAGCTTGCGGATCACCGCCGGGCCCATCCACAACGACAGGAACAACGCGGTCAGCGCCGCCAGGATGCCGCGGAAGGTCAGATAGTTGAACAGCCCGAACAGGCTCTCCAGTTGCTGTAGCCAACGGGCCAACTCAAGCAGCATGGGAGGTGTCCTCCGCCGCTGCGAGCAACGCGGCGACGATGCGGTCCATCGCACTGCCACGCGAGCCTTTCACCAATAACGTGGGCGGGACCTGCGCCGTGGTGGCGGCAGTCTGCGCCGCCGCACCGGTGTGTTCGTGCATCGAAGAAGATTCCTGCGTTTGAGTCGGCGAAACGGCGACCTGCGCCAGATCCGCCTGCAACGCCGCGACCAGCGCGGCATGAGTGGCGAACACGCGGCCGCCATCGCCGAACGCCTGCGCGGCGGCGGCACTGAGCTCGCCCAACGCGTACAGGCGCTGCAGTTTGGCCGCGCGTGCGCGACGCCCGGCAGCGGCATGCAATGCCTTGCCTTCCGGGCCGAGTTCGCGCATGTCGCCGAGCACCAGCCAACCAGCGCCCGGCGCTGCAGCCAGCGTGTCGATGGCCGCATCCAGCGAACCTGGATTGGCGTTGTAGCTGTCGTCGATCAGCACCGCGCCGCTGGGCAGCGTGTGTGCGATCTGACGACCGGCCACCGGGCGCGCCTGCGCCAGGCCGGCGGCGATGATCGGCAATGCGATACCCGCGCCCAACGCCAGCCCGGCCGCAGCCAGCGTGTTGAACACGTTGTGGCGGCCCGGCAACGGCAGTGCGATCTGCGCCTCGCCTTGCGGCGTCACCAGCGTGAACTGCGCACCACCTTCCTGCAGCCGTAGCCCACGTGCAGTGATGTCGGCGCTGGCCTGCAAGCCATAACGCAACACGCGGCGCCCGTGCACCGGCTGCGCATGCAATTGCTGCTCGAACCAGGCGCCGAAGGCGTCGTCGGCATTGATCACCGCCACACCATCGGCCGGCAATGCCGCGTAGATGGCACCCTTGGTGCGCGCGACGCCGAGCAGGCTGCCCAGACGTTCCAGATGGGCGGGTGCGATGTTGTTGACCAGGGCCACGTGCGGCTGCGCGATATCGGTGAGATAGGCGATATCGCCCGGCTTGCCGGCGCCCATTTCGTAGATCGCAAAGTCCGCATCGTCCGGCGCGGCGATCACCGCCAGCGGCAGGCCGATCTCGTTATTGCGGTTGCCCGGATTGGCGTAGACGGTGGTGCCATCGACACGCCCAGCCTCTTCCAGGATCGACAGCAGCAAGGCCTTGACGCTGGTCTTGCCGTTGGAGCCGGTCAACGCGATCACGCGCGTGGCGCGGTCGCGCTGCATGCCGGCGGCGATACGCGCCAGCGCGAGTTCGGTATTTTCCACCAGCACCTGCGGCACGCTCAGCGCAGGCAGCAGGCGATCCACCAGCAACCCGCTGGCGCCCTGCGCCACTGCGTCTGCGGCAAAGTCGTGTCCGTCGAAACGCTCGCCGCGCAGCGCCACATACAGGCTGCCGTTGGCGAGCGTGCGGGTGTCGTTGCCGACCGCATCGATCATGGCGTCGTCGCCGTGCAACTCGCCGCCGGCCCAGTGGGCGATCAACGACAACGGAGTGAGCTTCATGCGCGCACTCCCAGCACGGTGCGCGGCAGCAAGGCCTGCGCCGCCACGATGGCGTCGTCGAAGGCATGCCGCACGCCGGCGACTTCCTGATACGGCTCGTGGCCCTTGCCGGCGATCAGCACGATGTCGGAGGCACCGGCCATGCCGATGGCCTGATGGATCGCCGCGGCGCGGTCGCGCTGCACGATCGCCGCATCCGGGCGCGCAAAGCCACGCAGGATGTCGGCCACGATCGCATCGCCATCTTCGCCACGTGGGTTGTCGTCGGTGACGATCGCCACGTCGGCGTTGATCTCGGCAATGGCCGCCATCTGCGGGCGCTTGCCGGTATCGCGCTCGCCGCCACAACCGAACACGCAGATCAGCCGGTCCTGCGCATGCGAGCGCAGGCTGGCCAATGCCTGTTCCAGCGCGTCGGGCGTGTGTGCATAGTCCACCACCACCAGCGGGGCGCCATGCGCGCCGCCGAGACGATTCATGCGGCCGTGGATCGGCTGCAGCTGACCAAGCACTTCAGCAATCTGTGCCGGCGCGATATCCAACGCATACAACGCGCCGGCGACCGCGAGCAGGTTATCGACGTTGAAGCGGCCCAGCAGCGGCGAGTGCACCGGATGCACTTCGCCATGGATGTTGAGCGCGAAATTGATGCCATTGTGGTCCAGCTGCAGCGCCTGCGCCCGCACCACTGCCTGGGCTTGCGCGCGCGAGCTCACACCGATCGCGCGCAGCGCCGGGTCGAGCGCGGCCAGCAGCGTGCGGCCGAAGTCATCGTCCAGATTCACCACAGCCGCTTTCAATCCAGCGCGCGTGAACAGCTTGGCCTTGGCCGCGCCGTACTGCGCCATGTCGCCGTGGTAATCGAGATGGTCGCGCGTGAGATTGGTGAACACCGCCACATCGAAATGCACTGCATCCACGCGGCCCTGATCGAGCGCGTGCGAGCTCACCTCCATCGCCACGGCCTGCGCGCCTTCATCGCGCAACTGCGCCAGCAACGCGTGCGTGGGCAATACCAGCGGGGTGGTGAAACCGGTCGGCACGGCGCTGCCGTACAGGCCAACGCCCAGGGTGCCGAGGGTGCCGGTGGGCATGCCGAGCAACGTCAGCGCTTGCGCCAGCAACTGCACGGTGGAGGTCTTGCCGTTGGTGCCGGTGACGCCGACCATGCGCAGCGCCTGCGAGGGCTGGCCGTGGAACCGATCGGCCATCGCGCCCAGACGCGCGCGCAAACCAGGCACGGCGATCGCATCGGCCGGCACCGGCAGCTCGGCCGGCGCCGGCGGCTCGAACAGCACCGCCGCCGCACCATTGGCACGCGCCTGTTCGACAAAGCCCAGTCCATGCGCACCGAAACCGGCGATCGCCACGAAGGCATCGCCCGCACGCACCGCACGGCTGTCCATCACCAGGCCGGAGACCTGCACGTCGTGCGCAAGCGGCACATCCGGCAACAGCTGCGACAGCGTCATGGAGCGGCTCACTGGCGGCTCTCCTGCAACGGTGCGGGCTGGGCCGGCGTGGGTAGTGCGGCAGGTGCAAGTGCGGTGGGAATGCCGGCAGACACTTCATCCACCGGATCCGGCATCAACGCCGGGTCCAGCTCGGGCGGCTGCGGCTTGGCGATCGGCTGCCCGGTCTTGCCGGCCGCCTGCGCGGCCAGCCAAGACTGGATGTCGTCCGGCGGCACGTCCATCAGACGCAGCGCGCCTTCCATCACCTTGTGGAACACCGGTGCCGACACCAGGCCGCCGTAATACACCTTGCCCTGCGGATCGTTGATCACGATGACGGTGGCAAAGCGCGGGCGCGTGGCCGGCACCAGGCCGGCGAACAACGCGTTGTAATGCCCGCGCTCGTAACCGTTGGCGCCGTTCTTGCGCGCGGTACCGGTCTTGCCGGCCACGTGATAGCCCAGGATGGCCGCGCCCTTGGCGCCGCCCTGGGTGACCACGGTTTCCATCATGTCGATGACCTGGCGCGCCACTTCCGGCGTGACCACCTGGCGGGTTTCGTTGTGCTGGCCGCGTACGAAAGTCGGCGGGGTCAGCTTGCCGCCGTTGCCCAGCGTGGCGTAGGCCTGCGCGATCTGCAGCGGCGTCACCGACAGGCCATAGCCGTACGACATCGTGGTCTTGGACGGGCCGCTCCAGCGCGCCGGCTGCAGCACCACGCCCGACGATTCGCCGGGAAAACCGCTATGCGGCGCGCTGCCGTAACCGAAGTTGCGGATCGACTGATAGAACGTCTGATCCGGCACCTTGGCGGCAATCTTGGCCGCGCCGATGTTGGAGCTGCGGGTGATCACGCCGGTGACGTTGAGCACGCCGTTGTTGCGCGGCACATCGCGGATGGTGAAGCGCCCCACGGCCATGTAGCCGGGGTTGGTGTCGATGATGGTGTCCTTGGTCACCACGCCGGCAGTCAATGCGGTGGCCACGGTGAGCGGCTTCATCGTCGAACCCGGCTCGACCAGATCGGTGACCGCGCGGTTGCGGCGCGCCGACGGATTGATGCCGGTCACCGAATTGGGGTTGTAGGTGGGCAGGTTGACCATCGCCAACACTTCGCCGGTGGCCACGTCCATCACCACCATCGAACCGCCGGCAGCATTGTTTTCGACCAACGCGTTGCGCAACTCCTTGTAGGCCAGGAACTGGATGCGGCGGTCGATGCTCAGCGTCAGGTCCTTGCCCGGCTGCGCCGGACGCACCAGATCCACACTCTCCACGATCGCGCCGCGCGCATCGCGCACCACTTTCTTGGAGCCCGGCTTGCCGCGCAGCCATTCGTCGAAGGCCAGCTCCAGGCCTTCCTGGCCGCGGTCGTCGATATTGGTGAAGCCCAGCACGTGGGCCATCGCCTCGCCTTGCGGATAGAAGCGCCGGAACTCGCGCTGCGAGAACACGCCGGGAATCTTCAGATCGACAATGGCATGCGCCTTGTCCGGGTTGATCCGGCGCTGCAGGTACATGAATTCCTTGCCGGCCTTCTGCGCCAGCTTGGCGTTCAACTCGTCCAGCGGCTGGCCGAGCGCCTTGGCCAGCTCCGGGATGCGGTCCGGGTTGCGCAACAGTTCCTGCGGATTGACCCAGATCGATTCCACCGGCGTGGACACGGCCAGCGGCTCGCCGTTGCGGTCGGTGATCATGCCGCGCGAGGTGGCGATCGGCAGCTCACGCAGGTAACGCGCTTCGCCCTGGCGCTGATAGAAGTCGCGGTTGACCAGCTGCACGAACGCCGCGCGGCCGATCAACGTCACCGAGCACAGGCCCAGCGCGATGCCGACCAGCGTCAGGCGGCCACGCAGGTTGAAGTTGCTGCGCGCGCGGTTGCGGCCGGCTTTCATGGCGCACCTCCGTGTGCGCCACCCTGCGGGCGGCTGCGCCGTGCAAAACGGCTGTCCTGCCGTTTTGTCATGGACACTCCGTGTGCGCCACCCTGCGGGCGGCTGCGCCGTGCAAAACGGCTGTCCTGCCGTTCTGTCATGGGCGCACCACCACAATGTCGTTGGTCTCCGGGAACTTCATCCCGATGCGCGCGCGCGCGACCTGATCGACCCGGTTGCTTTCCGCCCAGGTGGCCTGCTCCAGCTGCAGCCGGCCGAATTCGATATTCAATTCATCGCGCGTGTGCTCAAGCTTGGACAACTGCACGAACAGCTTGCGATGCATGTGGCGCATGTACACCACACCGATCGCCGAGGCGATGCTGCAGGCGAGCAGCACGATGAGCAGCAGGCGGCTCATGCAGCGTCTCCGTTCGGAGACGCCGGGAATCGGGATTCGGGATTCGGGAATCGGGAAGCAGCGGCGCTGTTGCCTTTGCCCATTCCCGATTCCCCATTCCCCATTCCCAGCTTCTCGGCCACCCGCAACACCGCACTACGCGCGCGCGGGTTGACGCTCAACTCGTCGAAGTCGGCTTTGACTGCGCCGGTCACCAGTTGCAACGTCGGAACGAACGGCTGCGCTTCTGGCAGGCGGCGATTGCTCGGCGGGGCCTTTGCGTAGCGCGCCATGAATTGTTTGACGATGCGGTCTTCCAGCGAGTGGAAGCTGATCACCGCCAGACGGCCGCCGGGCTTGAGCGCGCCCAGGGCGGCATCCAGGCCGGCTTCCAGATCGTCCAGCTCGCGGTTGATGTAGATGCGGATCGCCTGGAAGCTGCGCGTGGCCGGATGGGTCTTGCTGTCGCCACGCGGCATCACCGAGGCAATCAGGTCCGCCAGCTGCGCGGTGCGCAGCAGCGGCTGTTCGGCGCGGCGGGCCACGATGGCGCGCGCGATGCGACGGCTTTGGCGCTCTTCGCCATAGGTCCACAGCACGTCGGCGATGTCGCGGTCGCTGGCCTGCGCCAGCCACTCGGCCGCGCTCTGACCGGCATCGGGGTCCATGCGCATGTCCAGTGGGCCGTCCTTGCCGAAACTGAAACCTCGCCCGGCCACGTCCAGCTGCGGCGAGGACACGCCCAGATCCAGCAGGATGCCGTCGACGGTTGCCGCAGCCACCACCTGGCCCAGCCCGGCGAAGCTGCCGCGATGGATGGACACGCGCGCATCGTCACCGAACGCCTGTTCGGCCACGGCAATCGCGTCGGGGTCCTTGTCCATCACCAGCAATCGACCTCCCGGGCCAAGATGTTGCAGCACGCCACGGGCGTGTCCGCCACGTCCGAACGTGCCATCGAGATAGGTTCCGTTTTCGATCACCTGCAGGCCGTCCAGAACCTGCGTGTACAGCACCGGCACATGGGCCGCCGGCGGCTGCGACACCGGGTGACCGGGCTGCGCTTCACCGCGCATCCGGGCACCCCGGCTCACAACCTGAGATCGAGCAATTCATCGCCCAGATCCCCGTCAGACAATGTCTGCTGGATCAGTGCGCGATGTGCCTGCTCGCTCCAGAGTTCGAATTTGTCGCCCATGCCCAGCAGCACGGCCTTTTTCTCGATGCCGACCGCATTGCGGTGGCTGGCCGGGATGCTCAGACGGCCGTTGGCGTCCAGCTCCAGCATTGCCGAAGAACCCACCAGTTTCTGCTGCAGCGTGCGGACCACGCGCTGGGTGTTGGGCTTGGACATCACATCGTCGCGCACCCGCTCCCACTCCTTTTCCGCATACAGCCACAGGCATCCGGCTTCGAACGGGTTGTAGGTGAGCACCAGGCGATTGCCGCTCACGCGCGCAACCAGGTCGCGGTACGCGGTTGGCACCGCCATACGCCCCTTGTCGTCCACCGTGATGGCAGTCTCGCCCTGAAACACCGAATACAACCTCGAATACCCGCTGGGGGATCATTGAACCACGAAAAACCACAAAACACCTGGTTTTCCCTCCGTTGCCCACCTTAGCAGTGCGCCGAAGGTTGTCAACAACTTTGGAGACCGCAAATCGCCAGTCGCATCAATGAGTTGCAGCACTCTTTAGAGACTTGTTCAAAGGTTATCCACAAGTTGCTGTTTCGTCTCAGATTTTGAGATTGAACAAAAGTTCAGGGGTGTGAAGGCCATGTAAACTCGACCGTGGTCTCACTTCACACTGAGCCGACTACACATCGCGACTGCGCAAACCGGCGACAATCGGCGCCATGTGTCTGGTCGCTCTCGCCTGGAAAGCCCACCCCCGCTGGCGTTTGCTGCTGGCGGGCAACCGCGATGAATTCCACGAGCGCCCAACCGCGCCGCTGGCACGTTGGACAGCGCCGGCCGACGGCGTGCTGGCGGGCCGCGACCTGCGCTCGGGCGGCAGTTGGGTAGGGCTGGGCGATCACGGTCGCGTTGCGGTGGTGACCAACGTGCGCGACCCGCTCGCCACCGCATCGGGACGCTCGCGCGGTCATCTGATTGCCGATTACCTGGCCGGCAGCCTGGATGCAGCCGCCTACGCCAGCGATCTGGCAGCGGCCGCGCACGAGTTCCCGCCCTTCAACTTATTGCTGTGCGATGCCGGGCGTTGCGAGCACCTCAGCAACCACCCGCCATTGGCCCGCACGCTGGCGCCCGGCATCCATGGCATGTCCAACGGCCCGCTGGACGCGCAGTGGCCCAAGACCGCGGCACTGACTGATGCTTTGCACCACTGGTGCGCCACCGACAGCGACGACCTGCAACCCTTGTGGACCGCCCTGGGCAACCCTGCCATCGCACCCGACGCCGCGCTTCCCCACACCGGGGTGGACTTGGCCACCGAACGCCTGCTCTCTGCCGCCTTCATCACCGGCGCCAGCTACGGCACGCGCGCCAGCACCATCGTGGCGGTGGACCAGCAAGGCTGCGGCTTCATCCACGAACGCCGCTTTGGACCAGACGGGATCTTCCAGGGCGAAACACGGCTGGACGTCGCCGGCACGCATTGACAATGCGCAATCATGCGCATAGCGTGCGCATGAACGACGGGAGGCCAATCATGCGCCGCTACTACGACACTTCCGCGCAAAAGAAACCGCTGAACCTGACCATCAACTCGGACTTGGCCGCGCAGGCACGAGCGATGACCGGCAACCTGTCGGCAAAGGTCGAAGAACTGCTGGCCGACTACGTCACCAAAGAGCGCGACAGCCACAGCGCCAGAGCGATGGAGCTACAGCGCGCCGCAAGCGAATGGAAGACCTTCACCGACGCGCACGGCTCATTCGCCGACGAGTTCTCCACGCTATGACCGAGCAGTTCGCTGTCTACGCAAACGTCGGCCAGAACAAGAACATCCCTTATGTCGTCGTCGTCCAGTCGAAGATCTTCGACGCCTCCCCCCGCCGCGTCGTCGTACCCCTGGTCCGAAAGTCCACCCACTCCCCGACCCCGTCCCGCTTCACCCCGGAACTCACGGTGGCCGGCCACAGCGTCATCCTGCAACCCCTGGAAATGACCTCGGTGCCGCTGGCAGTGCTCAGCAAACCTGCAGGCTCCCTGAAAGACCAGGGCCAAACCATCATCGACGCCCTGGACGAACTGCTCACCCGCTCATTCGGTTAAGCGCCAACGTCAACGCAGGCGAAGCGAATGTCAGCCGCGAGGGCAAAGCCCAAGCCAAGCAACAAAGATCGAAGCGCCCAATCGCATTAATCGCATTAATCGCAAACAGCTGAACGCACCGGATGACTCACCGAGTGCAAGCCCCCTTGAGTCAAGGGGGCGCGGCGACAGCCGCAGGGATTTGGAATGCCCGGAGCGGGACCCGCGTTTTGTACCGCCACCGGCGGTACGAAGCGTGGGCGCCTTTTTGGGCCTACGCCCAAAAAGGCGGCGGAGCCGGCCGATAAGCCGGGTTCTGTCGTGGACAGTCATTCGTCTAGGCGCTACGTCACCGCAGCGCTCAAGCAACCTACCCGGATCCAGCGCGGGCCACGCCAATGGATCCCTATTTGGTCTTGCTCCAGGTGGGGTTTGCCGTGCCGGTCCGTTACCGGACTCGCGGTGCGCTCTTACCGCACCATTTCACCCTTACCGGCCCCTCGAAAGGGACGTAGGCGGTATCTTTCTGTTGCACTTTCCGTCGGCTTGCGCCGCCCAGGCGTTACCTGGCACCTTGCCCTATGGAGCCCGGACTTTCCTCGGCACTCTTGCGAGTGACGCGACTGTCTGGCCGACTCCGCCGGGGCGCACTATACGCTATCGCAAGACCATCCCGCCGGTCCGCGGGCGATGAGGGCATCGCGCCCTCGACCCACTCTGCTTGGGAACATCCGGCCAACGCTGAGGCCCCAGCGCTCGGTTGCCCTGATCGGTCGCTTTGAGAGGTTGATCGAACGGTGCGAATGCGTCGGTTGTGGAGCGGATGATCTGCGGCTTGGCTGCAGGGTCCTTGCCCGCCCACCATCGCAGGACACGCCGCAAGTACGTCCGTGTAGGCTCTTACGCGGCATCCATGCCGCGTAAGGTCCCGCGACGGTGGGCGGGCAAGGACCAATCAAGATGGTCGGTGTGCATGGTTGCTAGCAGTGCATGCAGCGCAGCGGTCTGATCAGCTCCCTTCGGTCCGATCAATGTCGCTGCCATTCCCGAGATCACTCCATTCGTCCACCAAGCCGAGCGGCCAACACGTTGCCACCAGCGCTATCGCGTGCGAGAAGTTTGGTTGGCCGCTCTGATGCACTACCCGCCATACAACGCCTTGCGCGGCGCACCGGTCAGCTCGGCGGCCAGCTTGGCGGCGGTGGACGGGGACAGGTGCTCGGCAAGCTTGGCGTAGACGCGGCGGCCTTCGGCCAGTTGCCCTTCGGCGGCGTCGGCGGCGCCCTGCACCATCACCACGAACTCACCCTTGCGCTGGTTGTCGTCGGCTTCGACCTTGGCCTGCAGCTCGGCCAGGGTGCCGTCGAGCACGGTTTCGAACAGCTTGGTCAGCTCGCGGGCGATCACCGCCGCGCGCTCGTCGCCGAAGGCGCCGCGCAGGTCGGCCAGCGAGTCGACGATGCGGTGCGAGGATTCGTAGAACACCAGGGTGCGGGTTTCGCCGGCCAGGTGCGCCAGGCGCTCGCGGCGGGCAGCGCTTTTGGCGGGCAGAAATCCTTCGAAGCTGAAGCGGTCGCTGGGCAGGCCGGCCACGCTGAGCGCAGCGATGGCGGCGCAGGCGCCCGGCACCGGACTGACCCGAATCCCGGCCGCGCGCGCGGCGCGCACCAGCTTGAAACCGGGGTCGCTGACCAGCGGGGTGCCGGCGTCGCTGACGATGGCCAGCGACTCGCCCTCGCGCAGGCGCGCGACGATGCGCTCGGACATGGCTTCTTCGTTGTGGTCGTGCAGGGCCAGCAGCGGGCGGTCGATGCCGAAATGGCCGAGCAACTGGCGGGTGTGGCGGGTGTCTTCGGCGCAGATCGCGGCCACGCCACGCAGCACCTCCTGCGCACGCGGCGACAGGTCGGCCAGGTTGCCGATCGGCGTGGCGACCACATGCAGGGTTCCGGGGGACGTCATCAGCGGTATTTCCGGGGGCAAAGGGTAGAATCGTAGCGTTTTTAACGGTCCGCCCCGGCGGGCCCCGTCCAATGGATCTGAAATGAACAAGCGTGTTGCAAGGATCTCCGCCCTGTCGCTGCTGGTCATGCTGGCCGCCGGTTGCGCCACCAGCAGCGTCACCCAGACCGCTTCGCCCACGCAGAGCGCGGCGCTGGCGTTGCTGGACCAGGGCAAGCCGCGCGAAGCCGCGCAGCAGTTGGAAGCCGAAGCGGCCAGCGCCAGCGGTGCGCAGCGCAGCCGCTTGCTGGCCGCCTCGGCGTTCGGCTGGCACGACGCCGGCGATGACGCACGTGCGCGCACGTTGCTGGCGCAGGTGACCCCACGCCATCTCACTGGCGAAGACCGCGCCCGCTTCGCGCTGTTGACCGGCGAGCTGGCGGTGATCGACAAGCAGGCCGCGCAAGCGCTGCAGGCGCTGGGCGACAGTCCGCAAGGCCTGCCGCAGCCGTTGCAGACCCGCTGGCTGCTGGCACGCGCCGCCGCCCTGGAAGGCACCGGCGACCTGTTCGGCGGCGCCGCCGACCGTGCACGCGCCGATGCCAGCCTGACCGGCACTGCGCGCAGCGAAAACCAGCGCGCGATCGTGCGCCTGCTCGCCGCGCTCGACGACGCCACGCTCAAAGGCCGCACCGCCGCACTACCGGCCGGCGACCCGCTGTACAACTTCGCTGGCCGCGCCCTGATCAGCCGCGGCCTGGCGCTGCCGCGTGCGTTCGATCGCGACGCGCAATGGGGCTTTGACACCAGCAAGCGCCCGCCGGCCGAGCGCGATGGCTACCGTCCGCCAATCAAGCTGGGCGTGCTGTTGCCGCTCAGCGGCAATCTGGCGACCGCCTCGGCGCCGGTGCGCGACGGCCTGCTGGCCGGTTACTACGCCGAAACCCGCCGCCGCCCGGAACTGCGCTTCTTCGATACCGCCGGCACCGCCGCCGGCGCCAATGCCGCCTATGACAAGGCCGTGAGCGCCGGTGTAGACTACGTGGTCGGCCCGTTGGGGCGCGACGAAGTCAGCGCGGTGTTCGCACGCGGCCAACTGGCGGTGCCGGTGCTGGCGCTCAACCGCCCCACCGACAACAAGGCACCGCCCAGCGGCAGTGCCGGGTTCTCGCTGGCGCCGGAAGACGACGGCATCATGGCCGCCGAATACCTGCTTTCGCGCGAGCGCCGCAACGTGCTGATCGTCGGCACCAGCGACGACAACGGCAAGCGCACCATCAAGGCCTTCCGCGACCGCTTCACCGAACGTGGCGGCAGCGTGGCCGGCAGCATCAGCGTGGCCGAAGTGCCGGGCGATATCGGCGCGCAGCTGCGCAATTACGGCACTGCCGATGCGGTGTTCCTGGCGATGCGCGGCAATACGGCGCGGGCGCTGGCGCCGCAGTTGGCGTTGAGCGGATTCGCCGGCAAATCGCGTGTGGGCACCTCGCAGCTGGTGGCCGGCACCGGCAAGGTCGAAGACGATTTGGCGCTGGACGGCATCGTCTACCCGAGCGAAACCTGGACCGCCCTGGGCGTGTCCGGCCTACCGGCCTCCACCCAGGTCGCCAGCACGCTGCCCAGCGCACGCGGGCCGGGCGCACGCCTGTTCGCGTTCGGCTACGACGCCTGGAAGATCAGCGCGTATCTGGAAAAGCTGGCCACCGGCGCCGACGGCGGCCTGCGCGGCGCCACCGGCACCCTGCATCTGGATGGCTTCGGCAACGTGTTGCGTACACCGGCGTGGTCCACCTTCAACGGTGGACGCCCGGTGCCGATCGCCGACGGACGCTGACGCCATGCCGGCAGCGCGTCAGCAGCGTGGTGCGGCGGTGGAAGCGTTGGCACGCGCGCTGCTGGAGCAGGCCGGCCTGCGGCTGGTCGTGGCCAATGCCAACTACCGCGGCGGCGAACTCGATCTGGTGATGCGCGACGGGCAAGCGCTGGTGTTCGTGGAAGTGCGTTATCGGCGCGACAACCGCTTCGGCGGCGGCGCTGCATCGGTGGACCGGCGCAAGCGCCGCAAACTTGTGCTGGCCGCGCAAGTGTTCCTCGCCTATCACCCGGCACTGGCGAGCTTGCCCTGCCGCTTCGATGTGGTCGAAGCCAGCGGCGAGCCGCCGGTGCTGAACTGGATCCGCGACGCGTTCCGCGCCGACGATTGCTGACAACGACCCACGCGCGATGCCCACCATCCTCACCCACGCCGCGGTGCCGTTGGCGCTCTGGTGCGCCAGCGAACGCGGCCGCCTCTCGCCACGTTTGCTCGGTGCCGGCATCTTTGCAGGGATGTTGCCCGATGCCGATGTACTGGCGTTCGCGCTGCATGTTCCGTACGCCGATGCATTCGGCCATCGCGGCGCCAGCCACTCGTTGCTGTTCGCCGGGTTGATCGCATTGCTCGGTGGCGTTGCGCATCGCGTCTTGCGTGCTGAAGCGTTGAAGGCCGCAGTTTTTTTGTTTGTCTGCACCGCATCGCATCCGGTACTGGATGCGATGACGTCCGGCGGCCTCGGCGTTGCGTTGACCTGGCCATGGAGCGATGCGCGCTGGTTCGCGCCGTGGCGGCCGATCCGCGTGTCGCCCTTCGCCAACGGTTTCTTCAATGCGCGCGGCCTCAGCGTCCTGCTCTCCGAGCTGCGCTGGGTCTGGTTGCCACTCACCGTCGCAGTGCTGGGATGGAGATGCATCCAGCGCGCGGCACCACAGGATCACCTTTCATGACCGATGTGCTTCCCACTGCCCTGGCCGACTTGCTGGCCGCGCGGCTTGGCCCCGATGGCTGGTTGACCGGCGACGACGCACGGCGCCGCTACGGCGAGGACGATTCGCGCCGCTGGGCATTGCCCGCCGCCGTCGCCTTGCCGGGCGATACCGAGGATGTGGTGGCAATCGTGCAGGCGTGTCGCGCGCATGGCGTGCCGATCGTGGCGCGTGGCGCGGGCACCGGCACCACCGGTGCGGCAGTGCCGTTTGCCGGCGGCGTGGTGGTGTCGATGGCGCGCATGAACCGCATCCTTGCGCTGCGTCCGGCGGATCGCTGCGCGGTGGTGCAACCCGGCGTGCTCAACGGCGAATTGCAGCAGGCCTTGCAGCCGCATGGATTGTTCTGGCCGCCGGATCCGTCCAGCGCAGAGATCTGCAGCGTTGGCGGTAATCTCGCCACCAATGCCGGCGGCCCGCGCGCAGTGAAATACGGCGCCACCCGCGACAACGTGCTCGGCCTGGTCGCAGTGACCGGCACCGGCGAGGTGATCCGTTGCGGCGGCGCGTATACCAAAAATTCCACCGGCTACGACCTGACGCATCTGCTGGTCGGCAGCGAGGGCACCCTGGCGATCATCGTCGAAGCGACCTTGAAGTTGACGCCGCGCGCGATCGCACAAGCCGGTTTGCGCGCGCTGTATCGCGACGCGGCCAGCGCGGCGGCGGCGGTGTCGCGCATCATGGCGCAACCGACCACGCCGACGATGCTGGAATTCATGGATGCCAGTGCGATTGCATTATTGCGACGCAACGGCAGCGACGTGCCCGAGGCCGGCGCGATGCTGCTGATCGAAGCCGATGGCGACCACGACACCTTGCCCTACGCATTGCAGGCCTTGCACGCTGCCGCCGATGGCGAGGGCGTGTTGAGCCTGGACGTGGCCGCCGATGGCAGCGCGCGCGACAAGCTGTGGGCGGCACGGCGCGCGCTATCGCCGGCCTTGCGCACGATCAAGCCGGGCAAGATCAACGAGGACGTGGTGGTACCGGTCTCGCGCATCCCCGAACTGGTGGCCGGTGTGGAAGCGCTTGCCGCCGAATTCGCATTGCCCATCGTCGCCTTCGGCCATGCGGGCAACGGCAACCTGCACGTCAACATCATGTACGACCCGGCCGATGCCGACGAAGACGCGCGCGCGCATGCGGCACTCCCGCGCCTGTTCGCGCTGGTGCTGTCGCTGGAGGGCACGCTCTCCGGCGAGCACGGCATCGGCGTGGCCAAGCGCGACTTCATGGCCCAGGCCTTCAGCGCACCGACGCTGGCAGCGATGCGCGCGATCAAGGCTGTGCTGGATCCGGATGGGATCCTCAATCCAGGCAAAGTGTTGCCGCCGGTCTGAGCCGCGCCACCGCACACCGCAGCGCAGGGAGTGCGACCGATGCCGCGCCTAACCACGCCGCACCGGGCTACCATACGGCAGTCGCCAGCGAGCTTGCCAGCCTCCCCCGCAGCGCCACACGCTGCCAGCTCTCCAGGAGGCCGGATGTCCACGCTGTCCCATCGTCTGTTCGCTGTCCAGGTGCGTGCGCGGATCGCGCTGACGCCATCGCTGCTGCGGATCGTGTTCTGCGGTCCGGCACTGTCGCAGTTGCGCAGTTTCGGGCCGGACCAACGCATCAAACTGTTCTTCCCCGCCGCCGACGGGCAGACGCCGGCATTGCGCGACGGGCCGGATTGGTATGCGCACTACCGCGCCATACCGGTGCCGCTGCGACCGCCGATGCGCACCTACACGATTCGCGCGTTGCGTACGGAACAGGCCGAGGTCGACGTGGATTTCGTGTTGCATGGCGATACCGGTCCGGCATCGCAGTGGGCCAGCCGCGCCTGCGTGGGCGATGCATTGCAGCTGTGGGGGCCGTGCGAGGGCTGCGACGCAGACAGTGCCGGATTCGAATGGCGCCCACCAGCGCGGGCACGGCATCTGTTGATCGTGGCCGACGAGACCGCGTTGCCGGCTGCCGCATGTATCCTGGAACAGTTGGATGCGCAAGCGCATCCGGCGCGGGTGGATGCATTGATCGAGCTGCCGCACGCATCCGACGCCGGGTATCCGGCGTTGCGCAGCGGCGCCTTCCGGCAGGTGCAGTGGCTGCCGCGCGACCGCGCGGCGCAGTGCGGCCACGGCGAACAGCTGTTGCGCGCGGTGCACGCCACCGCCTTCGGCGCAGGCCTTGCGCAGGCCTCTGCGCGGCAGGCACAGGCCCCGGTGGACGTCGACCGCGAAATACTGTGGGAGCAGGCCAGCGACGCCGACGCCGGCAGCTACGCCTGGATCGCGGGCGAAGCTGCTGCGGTGCTGAAGATCCGGCGGTATCTGCTGAGCGAACGCGGCCTGGACAAGCGCGCGTTGACCTTCATGGGCTACTGGCGCCAGGGTCGCGCGCTGGACTGAGCGCAACCTCGCCAGCGACTGCGCCGGCCGGGTCGGCAGCGGGCAATACCGGCTTGGCCGGACAGTGCATCGGCAGACAGCACGACTGCCGATGCACTGTGCGCAGTCCCTGCGCCATCGGCGCAGGGTGACGATCGGCACCCGATCTGCACCACGCACGCTGGCAACGGACCTGCCATGCCAGTAGTCTGCGGTTGGAATCTGGCAGAGACCTCAACCGGCGTGCGCAACATCCACGGTCCCGCACGCACTTGCCTGCGAGCGTAAGGGTTGCGCCTGCTGCAGCTGCGCGAACGCTGCCAGCGGATTGTCCAGCACGCCGGCAAAGCACAGGCTACCGGCCGGGTCGGCCAGGTCGACCATCTGCTGGTTGTTGCGCAACTGGAGGCGATTGAGACAGGAACGCTGGAACTGCGCGACGAACAGGTCGTGGCGGGCGAACCGGTCCGCATACTGCGGATGCGCCTGTTGATAGGCGTGCACGCTGTCGGCGACCCAGCTCCAGAAGGCCTGCTCGTTGCAGCAGTCGTGCTCGACCAAGATCGCTGCCAGGAAGCGGAAGAAGCAGTCGAACACATCGGTGAACACCGATAGCGGCTTCAGCGCATCCGGCACCTGCACCGCAATCCGCCGCACCTGCTCCGGCAAGACCGCATCCGGATCCATCACCGCGATCTCCTCGGCGATGTCCTTCATCCAGACCCGCACCGGCAGATCGTCCTGCAGCACCAGGATCAGGTTCTCGCCATGCGGCATGAACACCAGGTCGTAGGCGTAGAAGCAGTGCAGCAGCGGCGTGAAGTAGGCGCGCAGGTAGGCGCGGACCCAACGTTCGCAACCTACGCCCGATGCGGCGATCAAGGCCGGCGCAAGCGCGGCACCGTCGGCGTCGCGATGCAGCAGCGCGGCCATCGTCATCAGCCGCTGGCCCGGCTGCAACTGTGCCGCCGCGCTCTCGCGCCACAACGCCGACAGCATCTTGCGATAGCCGCTTGCCGTGGGCAGCGCCTGCTCCAGCAGCGGGTGCCGGTAGCCGATCGCCGCCAGCTCGCGCAGGATGTCGAAGCCGCACGCGCGCAGCAACGGATCGGACTGCACCAGCGTCTTGAGCCACTGGTTGATCGCCGGCGTATGCGCCATGTAGGCCGGCGACAGGCCGCGCATGAAGCCCATGTTGAGTACCGACAGCGCGGTCTTGACGTAGTGCGCGTGTGGACGATCGCAGTTGAAGAAGGTGCGGATCGACTGCTGCGCCTGGTAGCGGTCATGGCCTTCGCCCAGCAACACGATGCGCTGCGCCGCCAGCTCGCCGGCGAACACGTGACCGAGCTTGTTGCGCCATTGCCAGGGATGCACCGGCATCATCAGGTAATCGGCGACCGCAAGCCCCGCCGCGCGCAGTTGTTGCTCGAACACCTGCAGCTGCGCGCCCAGCTCGGCCTGCAACAGCGCGCGCTGGTCCTCGCCGTCGATGCTGGAGAACTGCGCGCATTGCCGGTGCACCGCCAGCCACACCAGCCGCAGCGGCGCACCGGTTTCCGGCGCGTAGGCACGATAGTCGTCGCTGCCGAAGCCGATCCGTCCGTTGTTGGCCACGAACACCGGATGGCCTTCGCTCATGCCGGCCTCGATCTGCTGGAATCCGGCCGCCGCCAACTGCGCGGCAGCGGGCGTATCGCGATGGTATTTGTAGGCCGCGCTGTACAGGGTGCTGGCGATCTCCTCCAGATACACCGGCAGGATCTGCGCACCGATTCCCAGCTGCGGCGCGCACTCGACGATGAACGCGGCGGCATCCAGCGCTGCCGGTACACCGGCACGGCTGCAGCTCAACGAGGCCGGATCCAGCAGCCAGTGATCCAGCTGCAGGCGTCTTGCGCGGAACTGGTACGCCGTCTGCGCGCCCGCCTGCAGGCGATAACGTTGCCAGACGCCATCGCGGCCCAGGGCTTGGGGCTCAAGCAATCGTTCGTGCGCGAACTCGGCGATCGCCTTGCACAGCAGGTGACGGTTGGCGGCGTCCCAGTGCCGCGCCTGCAGGTGGGCGACATCGTCGGCACAAACGGCAATGGAATCGGTAATGGAATCGGCTGAGATGGACATGCGACCTCCGAGCGAAGCGAGATGATCGGCACGCGTGCAGAACGCAAGCTGTGCCTGTTTTTGGCGCAGCGCGACCACACCGGCAGTACGGAAACCGGCACGCGCATTGAGCCGGTGGATCTTGGCGTTGCGCAGGTCCGGCTCGACCACCACCCGCTGCACCCGCGGATCGCGGAACAGCAGACCGAGCACCGCCTGCATCACCCGCAGACTGAAACCGGACAGCGCACGCTCGCACGGCGCCAGCAGCAGATGCATGCCGCGGTCGCCGGGCTGGACCGGATAATACGCACCGATCTCGTCGTGCGCCGGGTCGTAACTTTCCACCAGCACCACCGGCTGGCCGTCCTGCCTGCCAAGCAGGGCCTGCGCAGTGCCGGAGGCCTGCAGCGTGCGATAGAACGCCTCGATCTGCGCGCGCGTGGCCTGCTGCATCCCCCAGAAGCGCGCATAGTCGCGCTGCAACCAGTCGTGCAGCAGGGCGCCCTCTTCGGCAGGCCGCAACGGCGCGAAGGCAATACCGCCGACCGTCGCGGCAAGCGGCGCATGCAGGCTCATGACACCACCGCCAACGGCTGCCGGGCGGGCTGTGGGCGACCGTCTGCCGGCGCGCCGAAACGCTGGAAGGCGATGCGCCGCTCCACCGGATACACCTCGCGGCCGAGCATGCGCCGCAGGATGCAGGCATTGCGATAGCAGCCCATGCCCAGATCCGGAGAGGCCAGGCCGTGGGTATGCAACTCGGCGTTCTGCACGAACACGCTTTCGCTCTCGCGATCGACGCAGTAGTTGCGGTCGGCCAACAGCCGGCCGCGTGCATCGCGTCGCAATCGCTCGGCGATCGGCTGCAGGAACGCCGGCACCTGCGCCGCATACCCGGTGGCCAGCACCAACGCATCGGTCTGCATGCTGTAGGCCTGCTGCTGCTCGTGCTGATGGAGCTCCAGCAGCAGGCGCCCGTCGGCCTGCCGGTGGCAACCACGCAACTCGGTGTTGGTGGTCAGCGCGGTGTCCACCGGCCCGGCCAGCCGCTTGCGGTAGAGCAGGTCGAATATCTCGTTGATCAGGCTGCTGTTGATGCCCTTGTACAAGCCCGACTGCTGCGCGAGCAGGCCGGCACGGGTGTCCTCCGGCAGTGCATGGAAGTAGTCGATGTACTCCGGCGAGGTCATCTCCAGGGTGAGCTTGGTGTACTCCAGCGGATAGAACCGCGGCGAGCGGGTGATCCATTGCAGCGCGTAGCCATGCACGTCGATGTCCTGCAGCAGGTCGCGGTAGACCTCCGCCGCGCTCTGCCCGCTGCCCAGCACGGTGATGCTGCGTGCGCGCTGCAGCCGCGGCTTGTCCTGCAGATAGCTGGAGGAATGGCTGACCGGCGCACGCAATCCACCGCAGCAGGCCGGCACCGATGGGGTGGTGCCGGTTCCCAGCACCAGCCGCCTGGCCGCGTGGCGGAAGACTCGGTCGCTGTGCGCATGCTGCCCCTGTACCTGGTAGCACTGCCGCTGCGCGTCGTACTCCACCGCCTGCACCGCATGACCGAAGCGCAGGCTGGGCAGCTGCGCGGCGGCCCACTGGCAGTACTGGTTGTACTCGCGCCGCAGCAGGAAGAAATCCTCGCGGATGTAGAACGCGTAGAGCCGCCCCTGGGTCTTGAGATAGTTGAGGAAGCTGTAGCGGCTGGTGGGATCGGCCAGCGTCACCAGATCGGCCAGGAACGGCGTCTGCAGGGTCGCATCCTCGAGCAGCATGCCGGGATGCCAATCGAAACCGTCCTGCTGGTCCAGGAAGATGCCATCGAGCTCGGCGATCGGCGCGGCCAGGCAAGCCAGGCCCAGATTGAACGGCCCCAGTCCGATCCCGACGAAGTCGTGGATGTGGCTCATGCGCGCGTGCCTGCGCAGGCGACAGGCCTGTGCGTCGCCTGCGCCTTGCCGGCCTCTTCGGTCAGCTGCTCACCCTGCTGCCGCACCAGCGTCACCAGCGCCTCCAGGTCGGCGTGCTGCAACTGCGGGTTGAGCAGGGTGAACTTGAGGTATTGCTGGCCATCCACGCGGGTCGCGGCGATCATCGCTTCGCCACTGCGCGACAGGCGTTGTCGGATGTCCAGGTTCAACCCGTCCAGCGCGGCCGATGCGCTCCATCCCGCCGGCCGGTAGCGGAACACCAATGTGCTCAGTTCCGGCGCATGCGCCAGTTCGAAGCATGGATGCGCCAGCAACAGGGCGTGGCCTTGCTGGGCCAGATCGAGCACCCGATCGAACAGCCGACCGATCCCCTCGGCCCCGACCACGCGCAAGCTGAGCCACAGTTTCAGCGCATCGAACCTGCGCGTGGTCTGCAGGCTTTTGTCGACCAGGTCGGGGATGCCTTCGGCCGCATGCGTGGCGGGGTTGAGATAATCGGCGTGATAGGTCAGGTGCGCCAGCTGGGCACGGTCGCGCACCAGGAACGCGCCGCAGCTGACCGGCTGGAAGAACGACTTGTGATAGTCGACCGTCACCGAATCGGCATGCTCGATGCCGCTCAATCGCCCACGATGCCGCGGCGACACCAGCAGGCCGCAGCCATAGGCCGCATCCACGTGCATCCACAACCCGTGCTGCCGGCACAACGCGGCGATCTGCGGCAACGGGTCGATGCTGCCAAAATCGGTGGTGCCGGCGGTGGCGACCACCGCGAACGGCTGCTGTCCCTGCGCCTGCTCGCTGGCGATCGCGCGCGCCAGCGCATCGGTGTCCATGCGCTGGCGCGCATCGCACGGCACCGGCACGACCGCGTCGTAGCCGAGTCCGAGCACGGCGCAGGCCTTGCGCACGCTGAAGTGGCCTACCTGCGAGACGAACACGCGCAAGCGCGTGGCGTCGGCGGCCAGACCATGCTGCTTGACAGTGTGTCCGGCACGCGCGCAGCGGCTGTCGCGTGCCAGCAGCAACGCCATCAGGTTGGATTGCGTGCCACCGCTGGTGAACACCCCATCGGCCTGCGCGCCCAGACCGATGCGCGCAGCCGTCCAGGCGATCAGTTGCTGCTCGATCAAGGTAGCGCCGGCACTCTGGTCCCAGGTATCCATCGAGGTGTTGAGCGCCGACAGCACCAGCTCGGCCAGCAACGCGACGTTGAGCACCGGGCAGTTGAGATGTGCGGCGTAGCGCGGATGGTGGAAGTACACCGCGTCGCGCAGGTATAGCGTGTCGAGTTCGGCCAGCGCCTGCGACAGCGCGGGCAGCGGCCGTTCGAGATCCAGACCGGCGAACCGCGCGCGCAGTTCGTCCGGCGCGATGCCGCTGAAGGGACGATCGGCCGTGGCGATCGCCTGCCGCACCACGTCCAGACCCTGACGCAACTGGTCTTCGTAGACATGCAGGCTACGCTGATCGAACAGCGCGTCGGTGGTGGGATGGGCAAACAGGCGTGCGTGTGGCAGCGCAGTGACCGGGGCGAACGAAGAAGACATGTTCATGTCAGGCACGGATCCGAATCGGGGCCAAACGGCGTCCAGCAGTTGGACGTCGCGGTGGCGACGGAAGAGGGGGTCGGGTGCGGGCAGAAGGTCGCGTGCGATGCGGCAGCGGATGCTGCGCATCGGCGATCGGCGCGACTGTGCTGGCATGGCTACGCGTTCGAGGCGGGCACGGGCACAATGCCTCGCTACCGTCGCATCGTCGCCAACCGTGGCGAGCGTTGCTGTGGGCGTCCAGCCCGTGGGTGCAAAGCTAGCGAGTCGGCAACTGGCGCGTCAACCTTACCCACTGCTCATTTTCAACGTGATTCATGCACATTTCGGTACCTGTCACGGCCCGGGCTGCAGTCGCGAGTGATCGCGTTTTCGGGTGCTTTTCCGCGGCCACGCACGGTTTGGGCTTACGGCGCGGTGGCCGCGCACGCACGCACTGCGCGATAGCGGACGCAACCGTTCCGGAACGCGTGATGAACGCCTGCATTGCGTCCGCAGGTCGATCGGGACGATGACCGCGCTCTGCCGGCTAGCGCTGCACGCCGATGAAGCGCAGCCCCACGCCTGGTTCGGTGGCGATATAGCGTGGCGCAGCGGCATCGTCATGCAGTTTCTGGCGCAGCTTGCCGACCAGGATGCGCAGGTAATGGGTGTCTTCTTCGTGGGTGGGGCCCCACACTTCGCGTAGCAGTTGCGGCTGGGTGACCACGCGGCCGGCATGCTTGAGCAGCAGCGCGAACAAGGCGTATTCCTTGCGACTCAGCGGAACTGCTTCGCCGGCCAGCGTGACCTCGCGCAGGCCCAGATGGATATGCAGGCGGCCGTCGTCGAACACGCTCTCTTCCACCGTGCTGCCGGCGCCGGCCTGGCGCAGCAGCGCGCGGATGCGCGCCATCAGTTCCTGCACGCCGAACGGTTTGGTGACGTAGTCGTTGGCGCCGGCATCGAGTGCGGCGACCTTTTCGGTTTCGCCGGCGCGCACGGTGAGCATGATCACCGGCACGTTGGACCACTGGCGAATCTCGCGCAGCACTTCGTGGCCGTCGCGGTCGGGCAGGCCGATGTCCAGCACCACCAGTTCGGCGCCCTGCCCGGCCAGCAGGGCAAGGCCTTCTTCGGCGGTGCCGGCCTGCAGCACGCGATACCCCTGTGCGCGCAGGCTGATGTCGAGAAAGCGGCGGATCTGCGGCTCGTCGTCGACGATCAGCACGCGAGCGGGCGGGATGGCAGTGGGGTCAGTCGGCATCGGGGCGAGGTGGCGCGGCAGGAACGAGCAACGGCAGCGTAATGCGGATCGTGGTGCCGTGACCATCTGCGCCGGCCAGCGCCTCCACGCTGCCGCCATGCGCGCCGATCATGCCCTGGCAAATGGCAAGGCCCAGCCCGGTGCCATTGCGACCGCAGTCGCCACGCTCGACGCTGTAGAACATGTCGAAAATGCGCGCGCGCTCGTCTTCGGGAATGCCCGGGCCCTGGTCGCCGATATCGATCTGCAGGGCGCCGGCCTGCAGCCGCGCCTGCACGGTCACCGCCACGCCCGCTGGCGAAAATTTCGCGGCATTCTCCAGCACGTTGAAGATGGCCTGCTCCACCAGTGCCGGGTGCACCCAGATCGCCGGCAGGTCGGCGGCCAGATCCAGTTGCAGGCGCACCGCCGGCTGGTAGCGCTGCAGCCGCCGCGTGGCCGAGCCGATCAACTCGTCCACGCCGATCCAGTCGCGATTCAAGGTCAGCCCGGTGTGGCCGAGCCGGGTCATGTCGAGCAGGTTCTGGATGTAGCGGTCCAGCCGCTCGCCTTCGAGCTGGATGGTGTCGAGCAGGCTGTGGCGGTCCTGCGCGTCCATCGCATCGCCGTAGCTGGCCAGGCTGCTGGCCGAGCCGATCATCGAGGCCAGCGGCGAGCGCAGGTCATGCGAAACGGACGACAGCAATGCCGAGCGCAGGCGTTCGGTTTCGCCACTGACGCGCGCGCCTTCCAGATCGGCGACCAGGCGCGTGCGCAACGCTGCCTGGCCGATGTCTTCCACCATCGCCTCGGCCAACCGGCGTTGTTCCAGGCCGGGCCGCTGCACGCTCTGGCGGAAGCGCAGCGCGGCCACACCCAGGTTGCCGCGTTCATGCCGCACCGGCAGGCACCACCACTGCGCGCCGGCCAGCGTATCGGTGAAACGGCCGGCCGGCTGCCCGTGGCGCTGGGTCCAGTCCGCCGCGCTGCGATCGAGTGCGCCGAAGCTGGCCGGTGCATCGCTTTCGCGCTGCTCCAGACGCAACCAGGCCTCGGCATCCAGTGCGGTGGCCAGCGCGCGACGGCCGGCTTCCAGCACCTGGCCCAGATCGGCGGCGGTGCTGAGTTCGCGGGCCAGCGTCTGCAGTGCATTGGCATGCGTATTGGCGGCGCGCAGCGCCAGCACCTGGCTACGCAGCCGCGAGGCCAGGCGCCCGGCGACCAGGGCGGCGATCAGGAACAGACACACCGTCACCACGCCCTGGCGCGCGCTGATGTGCAGGGTGAAGCGCGGTTCGATGAAGAAGAAGTTGTAGGCGACAAAACTCAGCAGCGCGGCGATCACCGCGGCGGCCATGCGCGTGCGCGAGGCCACCAGCACCACCGCGACGATGAACACCATCGACAGATCGTCGATATCGGTCCAGCGCTGGATCACCCACGCCACCGCGACCGCTGCAGCGGCGGCGATCGCCGCGAACGCCAGGTCGTAACGCTGCAGCCACTGGCGCGGATTGCGCCAGCGCTGGCGCGCGCGTGCACGCGCATCGGCTGAGCTGACGATGACCAGTTCGTAATGCGCGCCCCGCTGCAGCAATTGCTGGGTCAGCGTGCGGTTGAACATACGCGCCAGCGGGCGTTCGCGCGTGCGCCCGAGCACCAGCGTGGATACGCCGTTTTGCACAGCGAAATCCAGCAATGCCTCGGCGACGTTGGCGCCATGCAGCAGCGCGGTATCGCCACCCAACCGGCGTGTCAGTGCGAACGCCCGGTCGATCTCCAGCTGCCAGGCGGCATCGGCCACGGTGCGTGTCTGCACGGTGACCACCGTCCATGGCGCATCGCGCCGCTCGGAGAGCCGCCGCGCCACCCGCACCAGATAATCCGAGCTGCCACGCCCATCGATGGCCACCACCACGCGGCGACGCAAGGCGGCAGTGCCCGGCAGGCCGCGTGCGGCCTGGGTGTCGCGCAGATCGCTGTCGACGCGGTCGGCCGCGGTCTGCATCGCCAGCTCGCGCAGCGCGGTGAGGTTGGAGGGCGAGAAGAACGCCTGCAAGGCCTGCGTCGCCTGCTCGGGCAGATATACCTTGCCCTGCTGCAGGCGCTCGATCAGTTCGCGCGGCGGCAGATCCACCAGCACGATGTCGCGCAGGCGGTCGAACACCGCATCGGGCACGGTCTCGGACACGCGCACGCCGGTGATGCGCAGCACGATGTCGTTGAGACTTTCCAGGTGCTGGATGTTGACCGTGGTGTAGACATCGATGCCGGCATCGAGCAGCTCGACGATGTCCTGCCAGCGCCGCTCATGCCGGCTGCCTGGCACATTGCGATGGGCCAGTTCGTCGATCAGGGCAAGCTTTGGCTTGCGCGCCAGCAGCGCGTCCAGATCGAATTCCTCCAGCACGCGGCCCTGGTAACTCACGCGAGCGCGCGGTAGCAGCGGCAGGCCCTCCAGCAGCGCAGCAGTTTCGCTGCGACCGTGGGTTTCGATCACGCCTGCCACCACGTCCATGCCCTGCCGCAAGCGCTCGCGTGCGCGCGACAACATGGCGTAGGTCTTGCCCACGCCGGGCGCCGCGCCCAGAAACACCGTCAGGCGCCCACCATGTTCGCGCTGCAGTTCGCCGATCAGTGCGTCGGCTTGTTGGGTACGGGCGTCGGGCATCGGGGCCGGGATTGGAGAGTCGGGATTGGGGATTTGTGGAGCCTACAGTGACCTGCGGGTCTAGCGGTTTTGCTTCACCCCATTCGCGCTTCCCGTCTCCCCATTCCCGGCGTGATCAAGCGCCAGATTCAGCGCCAGAACATTCACTCGCGACTGCCCAAGCAGACCGAACTGCGGGTGTTCGGTGGCGGCCTGCACCAGGGCGGCGACGCGCTGTTCCGGCCAGCCGCGTGCGTTGGCAACGCGGCGCAGTTGCACCTGCACGGCGGCAGGGCTCAGGTGCGGGTCCAGGCCGCTGCCGGATTGGGTGAGCAACTCGCTCGGCACAGCCGCTGCTGCGATGCCGTCGCGTGCAGCAACTTCTGCACGCGTTGCCGCGATGCGCACCTGCAGGTCGGGATTGGAACGCGCCTGGTTGCTGCCGGCCACCGCAGTCGGGTCGTACTTGGCAGCCGAAGGACGTGGCTGGAAATAACGCGCATCGGCGAACGGCTGGGCGACCAGCGCCGAGCCGACGACGCGCGCGTCCACACGCAGCAACGAGCCGTGCGCCTGCACAGGAAACAATGCGCCAGTGATGCCGGTGGCGATCAGCGAATAGCTCAAGCCCAGACCGAGCAGGATGAACAACGCGAGCATCACCGAGCCGCGCAAGACGCCGTCGTCGCGCAACGGCAGTGACGTGGATAGGTTGGTGTTTGAAGAAATCGTCATGACTCAGTTTCCTACAGCGGCGACAAGCGCCAGGTCGATCAACTTGATGGCGGCAAACGGCAGCAACACGCCGCCCACGCCGTAGATCAGCATGTTCCGGCGCAACAAGGCCGTGGCGCTGGATGGACGAAAGCGCACGCCGCGCAAGGCCAGCGGAATCAACGCCGGAATGATCAGCGCATTGAAGATCAAGGCCGCCAGCACCGCATGCCGCGGGCTGGACAACTGCATCACGTTGAGCGCCGCCATCGAGGGAATCGCCGCAGCAAACAGGGCCGGCAGGATCGCGAAATACTTGGACACGTCATTGGCCAACGAGAAGGTGGTCAGCGCACCGCGCGTGATCAACTGCTGCTTGCCCACTTCGACCACCGCCAGCAATTTGGCCGGATCCGAATCCAGATCGACCATGTTGCCGGCCTCCTTGGCCGCCTGCGTGCCCGAGTTCATCGCCAGGCCCACATCGGCCTGGGCAAGCGCTGGTGCATCGTTGGTGCCGTCGCCGACCATTGCCACCAGCCGTCCGCCAGCTTGTTCGGCCCGGATGCGCGCCAGCTTGTCTTCCGGGCGCGCCTGGGCGATGTAATCGTCCACGCCGGCCTCGGCGGCAATCGCAGCGGCAGTAAGCGGGTTATCGCCGGTGATCATCACCGTCTTGATGCCCATCGCACGCAGCTGCGCAAACTTTTCCTTGATGCCTTGCTTGACCACGTCGCTCAGCTCGACCACACCCAACACATGCCGGCCTTCGGCCACCACCAGCGGCGTGGCACCGCCGCGTGCCACTTCCTCGATGCGCCCGTTCAATTCCGGCGACACCGTGACGCCCATTGCCTGCACATAGGCCACGATCGAATCGCCAGCGCCCTTGCGGATGCTGCGCCCAGCGATATCGACGCCGGACATGCGCGTTTGCGCAGTGAAGGCGATGAAGTGCGCACCATCCGGCTCCACTGCCACCGCACCCTGCTGGCGTGCCAGCTTGACGATGGACTTGCCTTCCGGCGTTGGGTCGGCCAGCGAGGCCAGCATCGCCGCATCGCGCAGTTGCGCACGATCGATGCCGGCCAACGGATGAAACGCGGTGGCCTGACGATCGCCGTAGGTGATGGTGCCGGTCTTGTCGAGCAGCAACACGTCCACGTCGCCGGCCACCTCCACGGCCTTGCCGGATTTGGCCAGCACATTGGCCGACAGCGCGCGGTTCATGCCGGCGATGCCGATCGCCGGCAACAGGCCGCCGATGGTGGTTGGAATCAGGCACACCAGCAGCGCGATCAGCAGCAGCGGATCCAGCGTGACGCCGACGAACCCGGCAATCGCCGGTAAGGACGCCACCACGATCAGGAAGGTCAGCGTCATCGCCGCCAGCAGCAAGGTGAGCGCGATTTCGTTCGGCGTCTTCTGCCGGTTGGCACCTTCCACCAGGGCGATCATGCGATCAAGAAAACTCTGCCCCGGTTCGGCGGTGACCTTGAACACGATCTCGTCGGAAAGCACCCGCGTACCGCCGATCACGCCACTGCGATCGGTGCCGGCCTCGCGCAGCACCGGTGCCGATTCGCCGGTCACCGCCGCTTCGTTGATCGTTGCAACGCCGCGCACGATTTCGCCATCGGCCGGGACGAATTCGCCCTCGGACACCATCACGTAGTCGCCCGGGCGCAGCTCTGCCGCCGGCACACGCGTCTCGCGGCCACCGAGCGCGGTTTCCACGCGACGCGCGACCAGATCCTTGCGCGCCCGCCGCAGCGATGCGGCCTGCCCACGCCCGCGCGCTTCGGCGATGGCCTCGGCGAAGTTGCCGAACAGCACGGTCACGAACAGGATCGCCGTCACCGCCCAGCCGAAACCGGCATTGCCATGCCCGCTGGCGGTGATCACCGCCGCCAGCACCGTGCCGCCCATCACCACCGCCATCACCGGGCTGCGCAGCAGATGCCGCGGCGCCAATTTGAGGAAGGCGGCACGCATCGCCGCCATCAGCACGGCAGCATCGAACAACGCTGCGTCGCCGCGCTCGCGTTTTTCAGTCGTATCGATCGTAGACATTGCTCAAACTCTCAGGACGCCGCCAGGGCGAGGTGTTCAGCGATAGGACCCAGCACCAGCGCCGGCATGAACTGCAGCACGGTGAGCACCAGCACGATCGCCATCAGGGTCAGCGCAAAGGTGGGGGTTTCGACCTGCAGGCTGCCGGCCGACTCCGGCGCACGCCGCTTCACCGCCATGCGTGCGGCCACCATCAACGGCAGGATCAACGCCGGATACCGGCCCAGGACCAGCACCACCGAGCAGCTCAGGTTCCACCAATACGTCGCATCGCCCAGGCCCTCGAAACCCGACCCGTTGTTGGCGAAGGCCGAGGTGTACTCGTAGAACACCTGGCTGATGCCATGGAAACCGGAATTGGAATTTGCGGTGAAAGACGGCACTGCCAGCGCCACTGCGGTGAAGCCCAACACCACCAGCGGCTGTAACAGAATCAAGAGCGCAAGCAATTGCACTTCGCGCGATTCGATCTTGCGGCCGAACAACTCCGGCGTGCGTCCGGTCATCAACCCGGCCAGAAATACGCTCAACAGCAGATACACCACGAACTGCTGCAAACCACAGCCGATACCGCCCCAGATCGCATTGATCAGCATGTTCACCAGCGTGACCAGGCCACTCAATGGCGCCAGCGAGTCGTGCATCGCATTGACCGAGCCGTTGGAGGTCTGTGTGGTCAACGCCGCCCACAACGCCGAGGCATCCGCGCCGATGCGCACCTCTTTACCTTCCATCAAGGCAGGCGAGCTCGTGCTGGGCGAATGCGCTTCGGACCACAGCAACAGCGCGGTGAATGCGGCCGACATCGTCAACATGGTGCCGAACACCAAGGCGGTGAGACGTTTGCGCCCAGTCAGATAGCCGACCATGAACACCACGCTCATCGGCAACAACACGATCGCCAACGTTTCCAGAAAATTGCTCAACGGCGTAGGGTTTTCCAGCGCCACCGAACTGTTGGGGCCGTACCAGCCACCGCCGTTGGTGCCGAGCTGCTTGACCGCGACCATCGCGGCAACCGGGCCCACCGGAATGGTCTGCTTGGGCATGCTCGCACTGCTATCCAACGGTGTCGCAGTCGCCGCGCCCTGCAGCGTGGACGGCACACCTTGCCAGCCGAGCAGTACGCTCCACAGCAGGCACAGCGGCAACAAGACGCGCACGCTGGCGCGGATCACATCGGCCCAGTAGTTGCCAACGTCTGCTTCGGGCAGGGCTTCCAATCCAGAACTCGACTGCTGCCGCCCCTGGCGCGACATGACGGTCTCCGGATCGTCCGGCCCGGCCATCCGTGGCGAAGTACTCGCCGGCGCGTTCGATGCCAGCGAGGCATTGGACACGCTTGCGACAGCTCGCCCGCCGAACAAGGCACGCAAGGTCGCCACTGCCAACGCCAGGCCCATCATCGGCGTCACCACCTGCAGGCCGACGATGCCGGTCATCTGCGCCAGATACGACAGCTGCGCCTGGCCCGAGTAGTGCTGCTGATTGGTGTTGGTGACGAACGACACCATGGTGTGCAGCGCGGTATCCCAGCGCATGTTGGGGATAGCGTCGGGGTTGAACGGCAGCCACGCCTGGGTCATGAACACCGCCCAGGTCAGCAGACCGACAACCAGGTTGCTGAGCAAGAACGCCACGGCATAGCCGCGCCACGACATGCCCTGCTGCGGACGGGTACCGAGCAACGCATACAACGGCCGTTCGATCCAGCCGAACAGCGCATCGCCACGCATCGGGGCACCACGCATCACCGCCGCCAGATAGCGACCCAGGGGCCACGCCAGCACGATGGCCAGCGCATAGACAAGGAAGGTTTCAATCATCGGAGCGCACTCGCATCAGAAGTCTTCGGGCCGCAGCACCACGTACAACAGGTACGCGGCGGCAACGAGCACGGCCACGCCGCACAACAGGGACAACCAGGCAGGCATGTCGGCTACTCTCCGAGACGCGCGCAACGCGGCGCGATGGATGCGATGTGCGACAGCGCATGCAGCGTGTGCATGCCAACAAGGCAAAACGCTGCCGCACCGTGCGCGCAGCGCCGATGGAGCAGACAGGTCAAGGGATGCATCGGGATCGTCCAGGGCGGAACCGCTCCGCCAACCTGCGCAGTGTCTTCCCGGCCTGCGTAAAGTCGCTATGGACTAGTCATGGCGGCGGCGTAAATTCCGCATAAATGCTGCGTGGCGATGGTCGTAACGACGCCTCCACACTCTTCAATTTTTTCAAGGCAGCTACGGCCACTGCCTTATCCACACTTTCCGAGCTCAGCTCAGGATGACCAGCTTTCGAATGATGGCGTTATGACGTTGTAGCAAAGCCTTGTTGGTCGAGGGCGCGGTGCCCTCGCCGCTCGCGGGACACGCCGCAAGTACATCCATGTAGGCTCGGTGGCGGCATCCATGCCGCCACACGGTCCCGCAATCGGCGAGGACACCGCACCAGAAAGTTGGTCGGTAGCCAGGTGAAAAACCGCTTTCGTGCGGGGTGCATCGACATTGGGTTGGTACACCATTATCCAAGATGCACGTCACGCACTGCTTTTGACCGTGCACACCGACCCTCTCGACTGGTCCTTGCCCGCCCACCGTCGCGGGACCTTACGCGGCATGGATGCCGCGTAAGAGCCTACATGGACGTACTTGCGGCGTGTCCCGCGATGGTGGGCGGGCAAGGGCCCCGCAGCCAAGCAACAGATCACCCGCTCTCCGCTCTGCAAGCGGATAAAAACGCAGGTGCGAGAGGGTGGGATGAAAACTACTCAACGCAATCACCCAATCAGATCCAAAACGGCAAAGACTTACCGCGTTACTGGCCGACGGCAGCCTTACCGCAGCGGCACGTTCAACACCGATGGAGTTGCCACCGGCGAAGTAAATGTCACTGTGCCGCCGCCATCGCTGGCATCGGTATAGCGCACGTCGCGCGTGTCGATGACCAGCACCAACCGCTGCCCGGCCGGAATCTCCGCCGCGGCCGCCTGTAACGACCAATCCAGCGTTACCGCACGACCAGGTGTGACTCCGCGCAACGAGTACGGCGCGTGTGTGATCAATTGCGCCACGCCCAGCGCATCCATGCGATACAGATACGCGAACAAACTCACCTTCGACTGACTGGGCACCACGGTCACCCGTAACGACGGGCTACCCGCCAACCGCCGCACACCGCTTGATGGCGCGCCAACCCACACTGCAGCGCCAGCACGATTCACTAACGGAATCGAAGTAGTCACCGGCACGCCGATGCCTTGCAACAGACCACTGACCAGCACCACGCCCGAATCGGCCAATGTCGGCACATCGGTGGCGATGCGCGACTGCCAACCGCTGGCAGTGCCGCCGATCAAACCGCCGGTGGGGCTAAGCAGTCCTGCCGGTGCGGATAGCCCCAAGCGTGTGCTTCCCTGCTGCACCGACGCCCAGTCTGTGTACTCCAACCATTGCCCAGCACGCGGCGACAACCGCACCGGCGCCTCGGCATCCACCCCGTTACGCACTTGCTTGAGATGACGATCGAACCAACGCGTGGTCGCCGTATACACCTCGTTGGGCAGCCCCAACGCGCCCGGCAGTTCTGCCGTGGCGTGATCGCCCTGGCTGAGCAGCAACTGCTTGGGCCCGCGCAGCTGGTTGAAGAACGCGATGGTCTGGTTGGGCGGAAACAAGCCGTCGTTGAAAGCATTGCCCAGCAACACCGCCGTGCCACGCGCGTTAAGTGCGGCCACATCGCTTGCCGGGCTACGCGAGGCCGCCTGCGGCAGGAAGCCTTGCACCGCGCCGTCGTAATCGCCCACCGTAACCCGTGCGCCGATCTGCGCCAGATCCGGCCCGGGTCGTCCGGTCAACGCGCCGGCACCGACCAACAGCCCCACCCCTTGCTGGCTGACAGTGCGGTTGGAATACAGCGAGGCTTCCAGATCGGCCCAACCACTGAGTGCAGCCACCGCCTTGATACGCGGGTCGCGCTCGGCCGCCAACAGACTGATGCCCGCCCCGTACGAGATGCCCGACGCACCGATCGCGTTCGGGCTAGCCGGCGTATGCGCCAACGCCCAGTCGATCACCGCACTGACGTCTTCCACCGTGTCTGCGCCGGCGATGTCGATCTGCCCGGCCGAATCCCAGAACCCGCGCGAGGTGTAGCTGACGACGACGTAGCCATCGCTGGCCAGTTGGGTCGCGCGGCCAAGGTATTCCAGATTGGGCAACGACCAGCTGGCCGGCATCACGACCAGCGGAAACGGCCCGCTACCCTGCCCTTGCGGGACCAGCACCAGCGCGCCCATCGGGGCGCCATCCCAGCCGGGGATGCGTTCGTAGGTCTTGCTGAAAGCGCCCGCCACTGCCGACGCCGATGCCACCAGCAACGCCAGTGCGGCAATGCTCCCGATCCAAGGCTTGTTCATGCTGCTCTCTCCCACGCAAGGCCAGGCCGGAATGGCCCAGCGGCAACTGCCATGCATCCGTGGTTCGGGGGAGAACGTCGCGAACGTACCAGACGGTACGGTATGGCTCAAGAGCCGGGAGCCGGGAGCCGGGAGCCGGGATTCGGGATTCGGGATTCGGGAGCGCAGGCGCCGCAATCGCGGACACGTGCTGAAGTGCAAGCCGGCGGGCGCCATCGTATGGCCGATCCCGACCCGTAGACTTTGGCTGCGATGCAGCACGCCTGCACAACGCCTCCTGCGCGAACCGCTCAGCCCACGAAGTGCTGATATCCGCGCTGCGGCGGCTGCCACGGCTTGCCGTCGGCGTCGTGGACCACCACGCCCGGCGTGGCGACGATCTGGCCGATACGTGTCACCGCGACTGCGGCGAAGTCCATCGCCTGCACCACCGCCTCGCGGTGTTGCACGGCGGCGGTGAAGCACAGCTCGTAGTCGTCGCCGCCGCCGAGTTGCCAGCCGATGCAGTGCAGCACGCTGATCCCGGCGCTGCGCGGCATCGCCGGCAACGCAGTCAGCGCCAGCTGCGCGCCCACGCCGCTGCGTTCGCACAGATGCCCCAGATCGGCCAACAAGCCGTCGGAGATATCCACACAGGCATGCGCAAGCCCACGCAAGCGCAGCCCGGCCTGCACGCGCGGCTGCGGGCGCAACAGGCGGCTGCGCCACCGCTCATGCAAGGGATCGGTGGCGACGGCGGTCACATCCAATTCCCCGGCTTGCCACAGCGACAACGCGGCGGCGGCCTCGCCCGGCGCACCAGTCACCCACACATCGTCGCCCACGCGCGCGCCATCGCGACGCAACGCCGCACCCGGCGGCAGGCTGCCGATCGCAGTGACCGCACACGACAACGGCCCGCGCGTGGTATCGCCGCCGACCAGTGCAATGGCATGCGCATCGGCCAGTGCAAAGAATCCATCGGCGAACGCGTCGACCCAGTCGGCATCGTCGTGCGGCAACGACAGCGACAAGGTGCACCAGCGCGGCTGCGCGCCCATCGCGGCAAGATCGGACAGATTGACCGCCAGCGTCTTCCAGCCCAGATCCTCGGCGCGCGTCTCGTGCGGAAAATGCACGCCCGCATTGAGCGTATCGGCGGTGATCGCCAGCTGCTCGCCCGGCGGCGGCTGCAGCAACGCCGCATCGTCGCCGATGCCCAACGGCACATCGGCACGCGCGGCAATGCGCGCGCGCAAGCGCGCAATCAGATCGAATTCAGGCATGGGGACGGGAATCGGGAGAAGGGAATCGGGAATCGCAAAGGCGCGTCAGGAGATGTCGGAAACGTTGCTCTTACGATTGCCCATTCCCGACTCCCCATTCCCGCGGCGCCTCAGGCGCCGCTCGCGCCCGACTCCACCTTGCGCCACTCCACCGACGCGCGATCCAGCACGCCGTTGACGTAAGTGTGGCCGTGCTCGGAGCCAAAGCGCTTGGCGGTTTCGATCGCTTCGTTGATCACCACGCGGTACGGCACGTCCTGCCGATACAGCAATTCGTAGGCGGCCAGGCGCAGCACCGCGCGCTCGATCGCGTCGACCTCTTCCACGCCGCGATCCAGATACGGGGTCAGCGCGGTGTCCAGCTCGGCACGGTTGGTCAGCACGCCTTCGACCAGGCTCTCGAAATACGCCAGATCGGCCACTTCGTGCGCCTGCTCATGCGCGAACTGGGAGATCACCTGCTTGGCGAACCCGCCGGAAATCTGCCACGCATACACCGCCTGCAAGGCACGCCGGCGTGCGCGCGAACGCAGCACCGGGTCGATGCCATCGCGACGGACGTGGCGGGCATGTCCACCGGACTTGCTCATGGCAACAACTCCATCAAATTGACCAGTTCCAATGCCGCAAGCGCGCATTCCTCGCCCTTGTTGCCATGGCTGCCGCCGGCACGCGCCTCGGCATCCTCCACGCGCTCGACCGCCAGCACGCCGTTGAGGACCGGCACGCCGGTCTGCAGCTGCACGCTCATCAGGCCTTCGGCGCACAGGTCGGCAACGTGTTCGTAGTGGCGGGTGTCGCCGCGGATCACGCAGCCCAGCGCGATGATCGCCGCGTGCTGGCCGGATTGCGCCAGACGATTGGCAGCGATCGGAATTTCCCAGGCGCCCGGCACGCGGACCACGTCGATGGCGTCTTCGCCGATGCCGTTGCCGGCCAGGCTCTGGCGCGCACCGGTGACCAGCGCGTCGGTGATGCGGGCATTCCAGCGGCTGGCGATGATCGCAAAGCGCGCGGTGGTGGGGCGGAGATCGCCTTCGTAGTGGGTCATGCGGGTCGGCAACTCAAGGGGGTGGGAAGTTTAACAGCTGCCGGGACCTGGCCCCGGCCGACGCGTGCAGGCCAGATCCGCCGAAGCAGACCCGGCCATGTGCCTCGGATCCAATCTGGGAAGCCGGCAGCAAAGGCTGGCGTAGCCGGCAGATGGCGCGGTCGATGCTCGAAAACAGCAGGAATCGCTCGAACAACCCGGTTTCTGCGTAATGTGCGCATCCACCTGACGGCAGCTCACTGCCTGCCGTCAGCCAATCTCAGGGCAGCGCGGCCGCCGGCACCGAACGCATGCCTTCGCCCGGGTGGCATTCCAGAAACTCCACCACCTCCAGCCCGAACCCGGCCAGGCCCACCTGACGCCGCGGCGTGCCCAGCACGCGCAGTTTGCCCAGACCCAGTTCGGCCAGGATCTGCGCGCCGGCCCCGTTGCGCCGCCACTGGCTGACGTCCTTGGCGTTTGTGGCCGCTTCCGGTTGCTGACGCAGCCGCGCCAACAACGATTCGCTGTCGCGCGGCGCCGACAGCACCACCATCACGCCCTGCCCTTCGGCGGCGATCGCACGCAGCGCATCGGTGGCCGCCACGCCGAAGTCATCGCGCTGCCAGTGCAGCAGATCGGCCAGCGGGTTTTCCACCTGCACGCGCACCAAGGTCGGGGTGTGCGGATCGGCGTTGCCGCGCACCAGCGCAAAGTGCAGGTCGTGCGCGATGCGGTCGCGGTAAGTCACCAGCTTGAACGGCCCGAACTCGGTGGTGATCTCGCGTTCGTCCACGCGCTCGACGGTGTGCTCGTTGGCCAGCCGGTAGGCGATCAGATCGGCGATCGAACCCATCTTCAGCCCGTGCTCGCGCGCGAACACTTCCAGCTGCGGGCGGCGCGCCATGCTGCCGTCCGGGTTGAGCACTTCCACCAGCACACCGGCCGGTTCCAGCCCGGCCAGCATCGGCAGATCGCTGGCCGCTTCGGTGTGGCCGGCGCGGGTCAGCACGCCGCCGGGCTGCGAGATCAACGGGAAGATATGCCCCGGCTGGCTCAGATCCTGCGGCTTGGCATCCGGACGCACCGCGGTGCGCACCGTGTGTGCACGGTCGTAGGCGGAGATGCCGGTGGTCACGCCCTCGGCAGCCTCGATGCTGACGGTGAAGTTGGTCTGGAATTGCGCGGTGTTGTTGCGCACCATCGGCGCCAGGCCAAGCTGCGCGCAACGCTCGCGGGTCAGCGACAGACACACCAGCCCGCGCGCGTGGGTCACCATGAAATTGATGTCCGAGGGCTTGACCAGCTCGGCAGCCATGATCAGATCGCCTTCGTTCTCGCGGTCCTCGTCATCGACGATCACCACCATGCGTCCGGCGCGCAGTTCTTCGATCAGTTCCGGAACGGGCGCGAAGTTCATGCCGCACCCCGCGTGCCGAGCAGGCGTTCGACATAGCGCGCCACCAGATCGATTTCCAGATTCACCGCCGCACCGACCGCCGTCTGCGCAAATGCGGTATTGGCCACCGTATGCGGAATCAACGCGACTTCAAAGCCATCTTCGTCCACTTCGTTGACGGTGAGGCTGACGCCATCGACGCAGATCGAGCCCTTCTTGGCGACATAGCGCAACACGGCTGCCGGCGCGGCAAACCGCCAGCGCTGCGCACGCGCATCGCCATGCACCGATTGCACCTTGCCCAGACCATCGACATGCCCGCTGACCAGATGCCCGCCGAGACGATCAGTTGGACGCATCGCGCGTTCCAGATTGAGCAGCGCGCCTTCCGGCAACGCGCCCAGCGTGGTCAGCGACAGAGTTTCGGTGGAGGCATCGGCCTGGAAGCTGCCGGCATCGAACGCAGTCACGGTCAGGCACACGCCGTTGACCGCGATGCTCTCGCCCAATTGCACCGCTTCGAACGGCAAACTGCCGGTGGCGAAGGTGAAACGCACATCGCCGCCTTGCGGCTGACGCGCAGCCAGATGGCCGACGCCTTCGATGATTCCGGTAAACATCAGCGCGCCTCCGTTTGCAGTGACAACGGAGCTAACGCAGTGCGGTGGAAAGTCGCGACGCAGCGCGACAGGTAACGCATGGACATAGTCGTTTCTCGCAAAAGTTGAGCGAAAAACGCCACAAGGCAAACAGGCGCGCGCGCAGCCGCAACGCTGCGCGTTGGCCGTCTTCTTTCATCCGGACTATACCGTCGGCCCCGGCATCGCACCGGATCTGCTGACCTTGCGCTTCAAGAGTTTCGCGTGGATTCGCGTAACTCCGCTGCGCAAGCGCTCGCGGGCTCGCACGCTTGCGCATGCCTACCGCCGGTGGGGAATCGCACCCCGCCCTGAAGACGTTCGTGAGTACCGGCGAACCGGCCAGCGCAGTCTAACAGGGCACCTTGGCGCGATGGCTGAGCGTTGGCTAAGGCCGGCAGGACACTGCGTCATGTCAGGGAATCACCCATAGCCAGGATTGTGAAGGATCTGTTAAATTGCGCCCCGCGACGGGAGACGTCGCTCTTTCCACCCCGCAACGGGGCGGAGACACGGACATCAATTCGGAGAGAACACCCAATGCGTAACACCCTGATTCTGGCTGCCCTGCTGGCCGCCGCACCGTTTGCCGCGTCTGCTGAAGGCCTGAGCTACAGCTACGTCGAAGGCGGCTGGAACCGTACCGAGATCGGTGTAGACGGCGATGCCGACGATCTCGACGGCGGCTACCTCCGAGGCTCTTGGCAGATTGCCGAGCCGGTGTACGTCTTTGCTGGCTACCAGCGCGCTACCGAGAATTACAGCCCGTTTCCTGGTATCACTGCAGACATCACTGTGCAGCAGGCCCACATTGGTATCGGTTACCGCCAGGAAATGACCGAGCGCGTGGATTTCACCGCCGACGTCGCCGCCCTGCGCAACAAAGGCGAAGTTGAATCGCGCGTCAACGGCCGCAGACTGGGTAACGCATCGGATTCAACCACCCTGGGCTTTGCCAACCTGGGCCTGCGTGGCAAGCCCTCGCCGCGTACCGAAGCTTGGATCAAGGCCGGCTACATCGACGGCAGCGACGTGGACGAAGGCGAATTCGTCGGCACCCTGGGTGGCCAGGTCAACTTCACCCCGACCTGGGGCCTGGTTGCCGAAGCGCAGTTCATCGACGACGCCAACCAGTACCGGGTCGGCGTGCGCGCAAGCTTCTGAACGGCGCGTCGCAGATGCACAAGGAGGCCCCGCATGCGGGGCCTTTTTTATGCATGCGATTGAGCGCATTACGGGTACGGAAATCTATCGTCAGACGTATGAGAGCAGCAGCGGCGTTGATGCTGTAGAGCGGCTCACAATGCTTTTTGAATGCTATATCGATGGCGGTAAAGTAGCAGATCAACGTCTGGTCGGTCGAGGGCGCGGCGCCCTCGCCGCTCGCGGGACACGCCGTGAATCCGTCCCCTGGAGGCTCGGTGGCGGCATCCATGCCGCCACACGGTCCCGCAAGCGGCGAGAACACCGCACCAGAGAGTTTGCCGGCTGTTTTTATTGAAAACCATGCACACCGACCACCTCGACTGGTCCTTGCCCGCCCACTGTCGCGGGACCTTACGCGGCATGGATGCCGCGTAAGAGCCTACATGGACGTACTTGCGGCGTGTCCCGCGATGGTGGGCGGGCAAGGGCCCTGCAGCAAACCCACAGATCATGCGCTCTGCAACTGATCTATCCGCAACGTCTAATCACTTCGAGACAACTAAACTCTTGAGTCATGGAATCATTTGATGAGGCCAAAAGCTTCGCTAATCGAGCGCGCGGTGCCCTCGCCGCTCGCGGGATATGCCGTGAACCCGTCACTGGGGCTCGGTGGCGGCATCCATGCCGGCACACGGTCCCGCAATCGGCGAGGACACCGCACCAGAAAGTCTGCTGGTTGCTTTGTTGAAAGCCATGCGCACCGACCCTCTCCACTGGTCCTTGCCCGCCCACCGTCGCGGGACCTTACGCGGCATGGATGCCGCGTAAGAGCCTACACGGACGTACTTGCGGCGTGTCCCGCGAGGGTGGGCGGGCAAGGGCCCTGCAGCGAGGTAGCAGATCAACGCTCTCCAACTGATCCGCGCAACGTTCTTACGAAACGAGAAACTTCGCGCTGGCAAACCGAAGTCATTGCGGCAACCCGGAGCTTCTACCTCCTGCAAGACGCCTTGCACCCGCAAGCCAAAACCATATCAAGCGACACGTGCAAGGTGATCCGCCCCGAAACATCGAGCGCGCTATGCAGCACTCACTCGCCGGTAAGTGGCACGTAACGCAATCGTAAATCCTGACCGAGCTGGCGCACGTCGAGTAGTTGCAAGGAATGACGCTGCGCCATCGTTTCGATGCCGAGTCCGGCGAACAGCGGTCTGGCGGTATCGCCTAGTAAAACCGGCGCCATGTAAACCAGCAGTTCGTCGACCAGGCCGGCGTGCAGCAATGCACCGCTCAGCGTCGCGCCGGCTTCCACATGCACCTCGTTGATCCCGCGTTCGGCGAGCGACGCCAAAACGGCAGACAGATCGAAGCGGCCGGCATGCAGCGGCATCGCAACGAACTGTGCATCGTCGAGCGACGGCGGCAGCACATCATCGCCATGCACATAGAGCGTCGGCGCATTGCCCTGACGAATGTTCTCGCACGCCAACGTGCCCAAACCGGCATCGAGCACCACGCGTAGCGGCGGCACGAAAGGCGTGTCGTCGCCCAGCCGCACGGTCATGGATGGATCGTCCGCCAGCACCGTGCCTGCGCCAGTGAGAATCGCGCCGGCACGTGCACGCCAGCGCTGCACATCGGCACGCGCATCCGCGCCGGTGATCCATTTGGACTCGCCGCTGGCCAGCGCAGTGCGACCATCCAGACTCGCGCCGAGTTTGATCCGCAGCCACGGCCGGCCACGTTCCACCCGCGACAAAAACCCCTGATTGAGCACGCGCGCCTGTGCTTGCATGACACCGCTAAGCACCTCGATCCCGGCCTCGCGCAGCAACGCGAAACCGCCGCCGTTGACCTGCGGAAACGGGTCGGCCATCGCCGCGACCACACGCGTCACCCCTGCGGCGATCAAGGCCAATGCACACGGCGGCGTGCGCCCGTAATGCGCGCACGGCTCCAAGGTCACATAGGCGGTGGCGCCGCGCGCCAGCGCCCCGGCTGCGCGCAACGCGAACACTTCCGCGTGCGCGCCACCGGCACGTTGATGGAAGCCTTCGCCCACGCACACGCCATCGCGCACGATCACACAGCCCACCATCGGGTTGGGGCGCGTGGTGTACGCACCACGCTCGGCCAAACGCAGTGCCTGCGCCATCCAGCAGTGGTCGTCGGCCGTTGCGCTCATTGCAGTGCCGTTTGCGGTTCGATAGACATCACCACGATCTGCATCGGCCCCAGCAGTAATTCCGCATGCGTCTGCCAGCCCAACCGCTGATAAAACGGCACCAGCACCGGTTGGCAATACAGGTACAACGCACTCACGCCCAATCGCGCGGCGGCTTGCACGCAATGCGCAACCAGCGCTTCGCCGATGCCCTGCCCGCGCGCCTGTGGCTGCACGTACAGCGATGCCAGCCACGGCGACCATTGCCGAATACGCGCGTCGTCGTTCTCCAGCAGGCTCACCGAGCCAAGCCACTGCGCCTGATCGAGTGCCACCCACGTCGTCGGGATCACGCCATCGCGGGTGTGGCTGCGCAACTCGCGCAGTGCCTCATCGAAATCCCAATCCGGCAACAGACTGCCGAAGGCCTGCAGATGCGCCTGCGCGATGGCCGGCAGATGCTCCGGCGTGTCGGCCACACAGGCGATGCGTAACGCGTTCACCGCTTGCCGGGCTTGCCGGCGCGCTCCAACGCCGCTTCCAGCAGCGGCAACTGCTCGATGCCGACCGGAAGTTCGCGTTCGAGCTTTTCGATTTCCTCGCGGAAATCGGCCACGTCCTGAAAGCTACGGTATACCGAAGCGAAGCGCACGTAGCCCACGTGATCGAGCTTGCGCAGCTCGACCATCACGTATTCGCCCACTCGCAGCGAGCCCACTTCGCGCTCGCCGGACATGCGCAGCTGATGCACCACCGCACGCACGGCCGCCTCGATCTGTTCTTCGGACACCGGACGCTTCTGCAATGCGCGGTCGAAACTGGTGCGCAACTTGCGCGCATCGAACGCCTCGCGCCCACCGTCGCTCTTGACCACGGTGGGCAGCTTGAGTTCGATCGTTTCCAGCGTACTGAAACGCTCGCCGCACGCCTCGCACTCGCGGCGGCGACGAATCGTCGTACCGTCTTCGGACACGCGCGAATCGATCACGCGGGTGTCGTTGTGCTGGCAAAAGGGGCAGTGCATCGGAAGTCCGGGAATAGGGAGAGGGGAATAGGGAATCGGAACAGCAGAGCTATCGCAGCGTTGCTTTTACCATTCTCGTCTCCCTATTCCCCATTCCCGTCTCAGCCATACACCGGATACTTCTTGCACTGCGCAGTCACCGCGTCGCGTACCTTCGCCAGCACCGCTTCGTCGGTGGGAGCGTCGAGCACGTCGGCGATCCAGTTGGCCAGGTCGATGCTGTCCTGCTCCAGATAGCCGCGGGTGGTGATCGCCGGGGTGCCCAGGCGCAGGCCGGAGGTGACGAACGGCGAACGCGGGTCGTTGGGCACTGCGTTCTTGTTGACGGTGATGTGGGCCTTGCCGAGCGCGGCTTCTGCGTCCTTGCCGGAGACGTCGCGGCCGATCATGTCCACCAGCATCAGATGATTTTCGGTGCCGCCGGAGACGATCTTGTAGCCGCGCGCGATCAGCGTAGTGGCCATGGCCTGGGCGTTCTTCACCACCTGCTGCTGGTAGGTCTTGAACGCAGGTTCCAGCGCTTCCTTGAACGCCACCGCCTTGGCCGCGATGACGTGCATCAGCGGGCCGCCCTGGATGCCCGGGAACACGATCGACTGCAGCTTCTTCTGCAGTTCTTCGCTGGCGCCCTTGGCCACGATGATGCCGCCGCGCGGGCCGCGCAGGGTCTTGTGGGTGGTCGAGGTGACCACGTGCGCATGCTCCATCGGGCTGGGATACACGCCGGCAGCGACCAGGCCGGCCACGTGCGCCATGTCCACGAACAGGTACGCACCGACACTGTCGGCGATGGCGCGGAAGCGAGCCCAATCGATCTTCTGCGAATAGGCCGAAAAGCCGGCCACGACCATCTTCGGCTTGTGCTCGGTGGCCAGGCGCTGGACCTCGTCATAGTCGATCAGGCCCTGCTCGTTGACGCCGTACTGCACGGCGTTGAACAGCTTGCCGGAGACATTGACCTTGGCGCCATGGGTCAGGTGACCGCCATGGGCCAGGCTCATGCCCAGGATGGTGTCGCCGGGCTGCAGCAGCGCCAGATACACCGCCTGGTTGGCCTGCGAGCCGCTGTGCGGCTGCACGTTGGCGTAGTCGGCACCAAACACCTGCTTGATGCGCTCGATCGCCAGCTGCTCGGCGATGTCGACGAACTCGCAGCCACCGTAATAGCGCTTGCCCGGATAGCCTTCGGCGTATTTGTTGGTCAGCTGGCTGCCCTGGGCTTCCATCACCAGCGGGCTGCAATAGTTTTCGCTGGCGATCAGCTCGACGTGATCCTCCTGGCGGCCGGCTTCGTCGGCGATGGCCTTGGCCAGTTCGGGGTCGTAGGTTTCCAGTCGGACGTCGCGCGAGAACATGCAGAGCTCCGGGGCAGCTGTTGCCAGTAGGGGCGCAGATTGTAAGCCCCCGCATGGACAGGTGACCAATTGCGATGCTGGCACGCCCCACGCGCACCATGGCGCCCGCGCCTTCAAAAGACAAAGGCGCACCGGAGTGCGCCTTTGGGTGATGGCCTGCCCGCTTGCCGGGCCGGACCAAGTCGATCGCCAACGCTTAGTTGTTGAGCACCAGATCGGCGATCACACCGGTTGCGATGGCCACCAGCAGGAAGTTGCCGGTGTTGTCGCGCTGCCAGCGATAGCCGCGCGGCGGGTAGCGCAGGTTGTAGCGGTCGTAATCGTTGACCACGTAAATCGGACCCTGATAGCGGTGACCACGCACATAGGCTGGACGGCCGTAGTAGACCGGCGCCGGTACGTAGGCATACCCGCCACGGTCGTAGTGGCGATCACGGTAGCGCGCGTCGCGATAGCCCTCACGGTAGCCATTGCCATAGTAACGGCGGTCCTGGCGCCAGTCGCGGCGGTCGGCCTGGCGGTCGTCCCGCCACTCACGACGGTCGTTGCGATGGTCGTCGCGACGATCATTACGCCAGTCGCGGCCATGGCCGCGGCGATCGTGGTCGCGGTCCCAGTCTCCGGCGAATGCGGCCGGTACCACGGAGCCAAGCGCCAGGATGGAGGAAAGCACAACGGTAACGATGCGTTTGCGGTTCATGACAGCTCCTGTTTGCGATGTCGCAACTGCATTAATGCGCCCGGCGCCTTAACGCATTCTTGCTGGAATCGGTTACGAAAACGCCCATTCAGGTGAGAAGTAAGCTGCCGTTTAGCTGCAACCCTGCTCCCGCGTGCCCTGGCACTTGCCCGTATAATCGGCGCAATCCCTTTTCCGCTGCCTCCGGCCTCGGCCGGCGGGCTGCCTGCGTCCACGGAGCCCCCATGTCGCAATACATTTACACCATGAACGGCGTCAGCAAGACGGTGCCGCCGAAGCGCCAGATCATCAAGGACATCTCGCTGTCGTTCTTCCCGGGCGCCAAGATCGGCCTGCTCGGCCTGAACGGCTCGGGCAAGTCGACCGTGCTGAAGATCATGGCCGGCGTGGACACCGATTTCAGCGGCGAAGCGCGCCCGCAGGCCGGCATCAAGGTCGGCTATCTGGCGCAGGAACCCGAACTCAACCCCGAGCACACCGTGCGTCAGGCGGTGGAGGAAGGCGTCGGCGAAGTGCTGCAGGCCCAGGCCGCGCTGGACAAGATCTACGAAGCCTACGCCGAGGAAGGCGCCGACTTCGACAAGCTGGCCGCCGAGCAGCAGCGCCTGGAAGCCATCCTGGCCGCCGGCGATGCGCATATGGTCGAACAGCAGCTGGAAGTGGCCGCCGACGCGCTGCGTCTGCCGCCGTGGGAAGCGCTGATCGGCCCGCTATCCGGTGGCGAAAAGCGCCGCGTGGCGCTGTGCCGCCTGCTGCTGCAGAAGCCGGACATGCTGCTGCTCGACGAACCGACCAACCATCTGGACGCCGAATCGGTCGAATGGCTGGAACAGTTCCTGGCGCGCTACACCGGCACCGTGGTGGCGGTGACGCATGATCGCTACTTCCTGGACAACGCAGCCGAGTGGATCCTGGAACTGGACCGCGGCCGCGGCATTCCGTGGAAGGGCAACTACACCGACTGGCTGACCCAGAAGGACGAACGCCTCAAGCAGGAAGACAATCAGGAAAAGTCACGCCAGAAGGCGATCCAGAAGGAACTGGAATGGTCGCGCCAGAACGCCAAGGGCGGCCGCACCAAGGGCAAGGCGCGTCTGGCCCGCCTGGAAGAACTGCAGTCAGTGGACTACCAGCGCCGCAACGAGACCAACGAGATCTTCATTCCGCCGGGCGAGCGCCTGGGCAATGCCGTGCTCGAGTTCAAGAACGTCACCAAGAAGTTCGGCGACCGCCTGCTGATCGACAATCTGAGCTTCCTGGTGCCCGGTGGCGCGATCGTCGGCATCATCGGCCCCAACGGTGCCGGTAAGTCGACCCTGTTCAAGATGATCACCGGCATGGAGACCCCGGATTCGGGCGAGATCGTGCTCGGGCCGACCGTGAAGCTGGCCTACGTGGACCAGAGCCGCGACAAGCTGGAAGGCAACCACAACGTGTTCCAGGAAATCGCCGGCGGTCTGGACATCCTCAACATCAACGGCGTGGAGATCCAGTCGCGCGCCTACATCGGCCGCTTCAACTTCAAGGGCCAGGACCAGCAGAAGATGGTCGGCTCGCTCTCCGGCGGTGAGCGCGGTCGTCTGCACATGGCCAAGACGCTGTTGCAAGGCGGCAACGTATTGCTGCTCGACGAACCATCCAACGACCTGGACATCGAAACCCTGCGTGCGCTGGAAGATGCGTTGCTGGAATTCCCCGGCAACACCTTCGTGATTTCGCATGATCGCTGGTTCCTGGATCGCATCGCCACGCACATTATCGCCTTCGAAGGCGACTCGCACGTGGAGTTCTTCCAGGGCAACTACCGCGAGTACGAAGAAGACAAGAAGCGCCGCATGGGCGACGACGCCGGTCCCAAGCGTCTGCGCTTCAAGGCGCTCAAGTAAGCAAGAGCGGCCTACAAAACGGCTGCGCTCGCCGCCAGGCGACTGCTCGCTACGGTTTGTCAGCCACTCGTAAGACAAGGGCGCCGAAAGGCGCCCTTTTTACGTGCGGAGTTCAGTGGCGTTGCGTCGACAAACCGCGCCGTCGAGGATGGAGCGCACCGTTGGCCGCTGCGTTACAGCTCGTAAGACAGCACGTCTTCGAAGCCGAAGGTGTCGAAGTTTTCGATGCGCGAGGGATACAGGCGGCCGACCAGGTGATCGTATTCGTGCTGCACCACGCGCGCGTGGAAGCCTTCGGCCTCGCGCTCGATCGGACTGCCATCGGGTGCGAAGCCACGATAACGGATGAAGCGATAGCGTGGGATCACCGCGCGTAATCCGGGAATGGACAGGCAGCCTTCCCACCCGTTTTCCATCTCCTCCGACAGCGGTTCGATCTGTGCATTGGCCAATGCGGTGCGCGGCACCGCCGGCGCTTCGGGGTAACGCTCGCTGGCCTCGAACCCGAACACCATCAATTGCAGATCCACCGCGATCTGCGGTGCGGCCAGACCCACGCCACGTGCATCGTCCATGGTCTCGAACATATCGGCCACCAAGGTGCGCAGCTCGGCGCTACCCAGGTTGGTGACCGGTGGCGCCACACGCAGCAGGCGTTTGTCGCCCATGCGGATAATCTCGCGAATCATCTAGCTGCTCCCGGGAAACGTGACGGGATTTTAGAACCTGTTCGGTAGGCGTAGGTGAGGTTCGGGATCTGGGATTGGGGATTGGCGGATTCGCAACTGGGACATCGGATCCCGCTGCGTTGGCACTTCACGTTCTGATCTCAGTTGGCTGCCCGGCTCGGTTTCCTTCTACCGGCGGAGACGGGCTTCGCTCGTACCCGCATCCGCGCCTGCGGGGCACCTTCTCTCGATAGGAGAAGGAATCTGCTGTCGCAGCCTTGGCCTGCTGGCCGGAGTGAAGGAGACAGCGTCGTCGATGCGAAGCGTTGCACGGACCAAAGCCGGCTTGCTGTCCATCAGCCGCACACCAGCCGCCCAGCACGCGGCTCGCGTCAAAAATTCGACCAATTCGGGCCCAACTGGTGTTGGGAACTCCGGAAAATATCCCATGGCAAGCAACTGACTGACTGTTTCAGGTCACCGCTTCGCATTAAGGGGGCTTGCATGTCAAAAGATTGACACAAGTCACGGATTCATGATTCAGTCATGAACAGACTGAAACGGAAGGATCTCCCGAATGCCGGTGTCTGCACGGCATCCCTTTTCCCCCTGTTGGACTCAAGGAAACCCCAACGATGATGAGCTTTCGTAAGCCCGGATGGATGCTGTCCGGTGTGCTGTGCGTCGTCTGCCTGCCGGCCCTGGCCGTCGCGCAAGAGGCCGCAACCAGCAGTTCCAAGGTCGGCATCGACCCCGCCACCGGCAAGCTGCGCCCGCTGACCGACGCCGAGAGCGCGGCGCTGGATCAGCAGGCTGCGTCGTCGGCCCGCAGCAGTGCTGCACGCACCACGGTTCCGCAGACCGAAGCCGCCGCACGCGCGACCGAGCGACGCCTGCCCAACGGCACCGTGGCGCGCAAACTGCCGGCCACGCAGATGAGTTCGCTGGCCGCGACCCGTCAGGCCGATGGCCGCATCGTCATCGAACACAGCGACGATGCCGACACCCAACCCGCCCACGCCGAGCACGGAGCGCTGCCGCATGAATAAGCCCCTGTTGCTGTTGTCTCTGGCCGTGGCCGCCGCCATCGCGCCGCTGCACGCCAGCGCCGCCAACGTCACGCTGATCAATGGCGATGCCGGCACCAGCGTTGGCTTGAACGATCCCACCACCGCAGCGCCATTAGGCGGCAATCCCGGGCGCTCGGTGGGCGAACAGCGCCGCATCGCCTACCAGTACGCCATGGACCTGTGGGGTGCGGTGCTGCAGAGCAACGTCGAGATCAAGGTGTATGCCTCGTTCGCGCGGCTGACCTGTACCGCCACCGGCGGCACGCTGGGTCAGGCCGGCCCGAACTGGATCGTCAACGATTTCCCCGGTTCCAAGCCCAATACGCTGTATCCGTCCGCGTTGGGCGATGCGATCGCCGGGCAGGATCTGGTGCCCGATCCGAACGATCCGGCCGATGTTTTTTCGCAATTCAACGGCGACCTGGGCAAGGAAGATTGCCTGGCCGGATCGGGCTGGTACCTGGGTCTGGACGGCAAGACGCCAGAAGGCCAGATCAACTTCCTCAACGTGGTGATGCATGAGATCGGCCACGGCCTGGGCGCAGCGGGCTTCCTCAACAAGACCACCGGTGTGCTCGGCTCGGGCACCGGCCTGACCGACGTCTACACCGCGCAGGCCTTCGACAATGTGCAGAACAAGCGTTTCGACGACCCGACCATGACCAACGCGCTGCGTGCAGAAGCGATGCGCACACCGGGTCGTACGGTGTGGGCGGGCACGCGCGTCAACCGCGAGGCGGCGTTGATCCTGGATCCGCGCACCTTGCTGCGGGTGACCGCACCGGCCAGCGCAGCCGGCAAGTACGAGGTGGGCTTTGCCAGCTTCGGGCCGCTGGCCAGTGCGGCCAATTTCCCGGCCAAGTCGGTGGTGACGGTCAACGATGGCGTGGCGGCACCGTCGGCCGGCGATGGCTGCGAGACGCCGTTCGCCAATGCGGCTGCTGTGGCCGGCAAGGTGGCGCTGATCGACCGTGGCACCTGCGCGTTCGCGATCAAGGTGAAAAATGCCCAGCTCAACGGCGCGGTGGGCGTGATCGTCGCCAACAACGCGGCGGGCGTGCAGACGATGGGCAATGCCGCGCCGCCGATCACCGACATCACCATCCCGGCGATCATGGTGTCGCAGGCCGATGGTGCGCGTCTGAAGAGCAGCACCGCAGTGGTCGCGGCGTTGTACGAAGATCCCGAGCTGTTGCAGGGCACCGACAGCGAAGGCCGTACACGCTTGTACGCGCCCAGCGTGGTGGCCGGCGGTTCGACGTTCTCGCACTTCGATACCGATCTGCAGCCGAACGCGTTGATGGAACCGTTCGACACGCCGGAAGTGCAGGCGCAGCTCAATATCGACCTGACCCCGGCGATGTTTGCCGATATCGGGTGGACCTTGAACCGCGGGCTGGCCAAGCTCGGTAGCTGCAACACGCTGGTACCGACGCTGGAGACCGGCGGGTTGATTCCCGGCGCGAACATCTCGGCCGAAAGCAGCCTGTGCAAGACCCAGAACGCCGGCAACCGTCTCGGTTACCTGACCTGCATGGACGAGCACGCGCGCGAATTGCAGAACCAGGGCGCCATCAGCCGCGTGCAACAGGCGTCGGTGTTCGTCTGCGCCACCAAGGTGCGTCCGTAAACAGCAAGATTCACTGCATGTGATGCGAGCGGCGCCGAAAGGCGCCGTTCGTTTATCTGCATCACGCTGATTCCGGTAGCGGCGGCAGCCCGAACACATCGCGCAGATAGCGCAGGTAGCCGGGATCGTCGCACATGCTCTTGCCGGGCGAATCGCTGAGCTTTGCCACCGGCTGGCCATTGCAGCGGACCATCTTGATCACGATCTGCAGCGGCGTCGGCCCCAGGTCGTTGGTGAGGCTGGTGCCCACGCCGAACGCCAGCCGGCAGCGGGTATGGAAATGCGCGTACAGCCGCATCACCTTGTCGATGTTGAGGCCATCGCTGAACACCAGCACTTTGGTCGCGGGGTCGATGCGGTGCGCCCGGAAGTGCGCGATGACCCGCTCGCCCCAGTCGAACGGATCGCCCGAATCATGGCGCATGCCGTCGAACAACTTGCAGAAATACAGGTCGAAATCGCGCAGAAACGCATCCAGCCCGACCACGTCGGACAGCGCGATACCCAGATCGCCGCGGTACTCGCGCGCCCACGATTCCAGCGCCGCCACCTGCGAATCGCGCAGCCGCGGCCCCAGCGCCTGGAAGGCCTGCAGATACTCGTGCGCCATCGTGCCCAGCGGGGTCAGGCCGTAATGCTTGGCGAAATAGACGTTGCTGGTGCCGACGAACTGTTCGCCCAGGCCGTCGCGCAGCAACGGCAGCAACTCGCCATGCCACTGCTGCGAATAGCGCCGACGGGTACCGTAGTCGGCGATCTTGCAGCCGGCCGGCATGCTGCGCAGGCTGCTCACCTTCTCGCGCAGGCGGCTGCGGCCTTGCTCGAAATCCGGCTCGGAGGTGTTGCGGAACCACACCTCGTTGATGATCGCCAGCAATGGCACTTCGAACAGGATGGTGTGCAACCACGGGCCACGGATGGTCAGCTCGATCTCGCCCGGATGGGTAGTCGAGGCCGACAGCTGCAGATACTTGCGATCCAGATGAAACAGCGCCAGGAAGTCGGCAAAATCCGGCTTGATGAAGCGCAGGCTGCGCAGGTAGGCCACTTCATCCTCGCGTAGCCGCAACCGGCACAACGCATCGATCTCGCGCGAGATCTCCTCGATGAACCGCGCCAGATCCACACCGGGCGTGCGGCACTTGAAGCGATAGTCGACCTGCGCGGCCGGGTGTTGATGCAGCACCGCCTGCATCATGGTGAATTTATACAGGTCGGTGTCGAGCAGCGAGTGGATGATCATGCCGCCGGATTATGCCCGTAGCGGCGATCGCGCTGCGTGCAAGCCAATCCGATGCCCTGGGCGCCGCCACGCTGCAAGGGCAGCGCAGCGGCAGTGCGCCGGGCGATCTACTTCGGCGATACCTAGGCAATGGCGCTCGCCACTGTCCCTGGACGATGCCAAGCGCAATCGCTCAGCGCGCCAGCACCTGCTGCGCCGGCTTGCCCTGCACGGTGAAGTCGCTATCGCCCGGCCCGCCGGCCTTGGGGTCGGTGTACCAGCACCACAGCGCGATGCCTTCCACGCCATGCGCCTGCAGCACCTTGCGCCACTGCTGCAACACCTGCAGCTGCAACCGCGTATCGACCGCGGCGGCGCGTTGTTCGGGGCTTTCCCAGGGTGCGGCCAGGCTACCGCGTGCAGAGCGCAGGCCCAGCTCGGCCACCCACACCGGTTTGCCCACGCGTTGTCCCAACTGCTGCAGGCGCTGCGCAGCGGCGTTCATCTCTGCCGTGCGCGTGGCGGCCGCTTCGGACAGACGCGGATACAGGCTGGTGCCCACCGCATCGAACAACGCCCAGTAGCGGAAGCTCTCGGCATGCTCCATGCCGTCGGCCACGTACAACACTTTGCCGCGATAGACCTTGCGGACTTCTGCTACCAGGCCGGGCCATTGCGGCGCGTCCTGCAGCTTGCGCAATTCGGTGCCGATCACCAGCGCTTCGGCGTGTTCGTCTTCGGCCAGTCTGGCCAGCGGCAACAGCGCGTTCTGATACGCGGAAAACCAGGCCGCCTGATCGGTAGGCTCGGTATCGCCCGCCCAATGGCCCGGAATCCACACATGCACCTTGAGCGTGGTTTGCAACCCGGCGCGGTGGCTTTGGCGCAATGCGGCGCGCATGGCTTCCACACTGCTGTCGCTGCCGAGTACCGGGTCGTCGGACTGCGGATTGGCCTGCCACACAAACGCCACCAGCAGCGCCTTGCTGGCACCGGTCTTGGCCAGCGCGTCCAGCGACTGCGCCGCAGACGCGCTCTCCCACGGCGCATTGGCCGACACCTTGACGTTTGCGCCCATCCACGTCGATGCGTCCGCGTTGCATCCGGTTGCCAGCATGCACACGCCGGCCAACAACACGCTGCTTAGAACGCGTTTGAACATGCGGCAGAGGCCTCGCTGGTCAACGGTGTCGTAGGATGCGCGCACTCCGTTGCACCCAGAGTTGCCGTGCGCTTGCCGGGATGCACGACCGTGTCCGGCGCAGCGCCGGACGAGGCGCCATCGGCAGCAACACGCGTTGCCGCAGTGGCATCAACCCTAGCCATGGCGGCATCTGCCGGCTGCACCACAGCGGCATTCGCTGCTGCAGGCGCCACTGTGCGACTCGCCGGTAGCGACACCGGCGCGGCCATCACCAGCGCCTCGCCCTGCAACAGCGACTGCGCATCGGCAGGCGCTGCACGCAGCCAGCTACCCCAGCCCTGCGGCTGCACCCACGCCGCACCGACCAGGCCGAGCAACAACAAGCCGGCCGCCTGGCTACGCTGATCGGCACGCAGCGCGCGCAACAACAAGGCCGCCGGCACCCACAGCAGCAACAAGGCATCGAAGCCGGCCCAGCCGAAGGCGAACGACAACGCCGCCGCACAGACCACCGTGCCGGCACTGGCCACCACGCCGCGCGTGAGCGCGCCACTACGGCTGCGTGCCAGCAACGCCAGGATCGGGAAGCACACCGCCGCCGCCACGCCCCAACGCACGGCCGGCAACCAGCCTTCTGCATGCTCCGCCAAGGGCAACGGCAGTGGATGCGCACCCTGCGCGATGCTGGACAGCGTCGGCCATGGTGCGTTGAACACGGTCAGATTGACGTAGGACCACATGCCGACCAGAAACGCGAACGGCAGGTAGCACACCAGGTAGAACGAACCCGGCGCCTTGCGCAGCATCTGCGGTGGCATCACCAGCAGCAGCCACGGCGCCACCATCGTCGACAACGCCAGGGTCTGCAGATCCAGGCACAGCAGGATGCACAACCAACCGGCGATACGCAGGTAAGTGAAGGCCTCTACCGGCGTCTGCAAGCGCCGCAGGGTGCGGCACAAGCCATAGAACGCGAGCAGACCCACCGCCTGGCTACCGCCTGCGGCGATCGGCAGCAGAAATAGCGGGTTGCAACCCACCAGCAGCGTCAGCCCGCTGGCCCAGCCGCGTCCGAACACGCCGGCCAGATCGCGCCATAGCAGCGACAGGAACAGCGCATTGGCAGCCACCGCCACGAACGGCCACACCTGGAACGGCAGATTCCAGCTGTGCAGCCCAAGATCGATCGCCCACGACAATAGCCCTGTCGCCGGCAAGCCTGCACCCGGCGCCATCGCCGGTGCGGCCGTACCCACCGACTGCACCAACAACGGCTGGCTCAGCAGCGACAACGCCACCACGGCGACCAGAAACGCTGGTAGCCCGCTGTCGCGACGCGGTGTGACCGATTCACTCGTCGAGTGCGGCGCGACGCTCGTTTTCCGAATGCTTGCTGAGGCCATGAGTGGTCTTCTCCCAATAGAACGGATTGTGGATCAGCTGCCAGAGACCCTTGTAAGCGGCGATCGACTGCAACGCCCAATAGAACGGCACCGTCAGCGCGTAAGGCGCCAGCTTGAAGTAGTCGCGCTTGAACGCAGCCACCAGCGTGATGTAGATGAAAAACGCGTTGGCCAATAACAGATTGACCAGCGAGATGGTGGCCAGCCACGGCGGGAAGAAGCGCTCGAACGCGTTTGTTCCGGTGACCGCCCAGACCACATACAAGGCCCACAACACCGGCACGCCCAGCGCGGTAAAGAAGCCGCCGCCGATGAAGAACTGAAATCCCCAGAAGCCCTTGAAACCGGTGCTGCGATACAGATGCACCGGGTCGCGCATGTGCACCAGCCAGGTCTGCATATACCCCTTGAGCCAGCGCGAACGCTGCCGGATCCAGTTGGGAATGCTGACGTTGGCTTCTTCGAACGTGGTGGAGTTGACCACGTTGACGCGATACCCGTTCTGGATCAGCCGCACGCCCAGGTCGGCGTCTTCGGTGACGTTGTACGGATCCCACGCACGCACCTGGCGCAACACATCCAGACGGAAGTGATTGGAGGTGCCGCCCAGCGGAATCGGGATGCGCAGATATTCCAGCGCCGGCAGGTAGAAGTCGAACCAGAGCGTGTACTCCAGCGTGAACATCCGCGTCAGCCAGTTCTCGTCGGCGTTGTAGTAGTTCAGGCGCGCCTGGATGCACACCACATCTTTTTCGGCCTTGCGGAATGCGGCCACCACACGCTTGAGCTGATCCGGCTCGGGCTTGTCTTCGGCGTCGTAGATGGTGAGCAGCTCGCCACGCGCAAAATGCAGCGCGTAGTTGCAGGCCTTGGGTTTGGTCTTGGGCTGCGACGGCGGCACCCGGATGATTTCGAAGAACGCTTCCAGCCCGAGTTTCTTGGCCGCATCGATGGTGTCGAAGTCGTCCGCTTCCAGCACCAGCTTCACGTCGAGCTTGCTGATCGGATAATCCAGCTTGCGCAGCGCGTTGGCCAGAATCGGCAGGACTTCCGGCTCCTTGTACATCGGCACCAGCACGGTATAGACCGGCAGGTCGTCGTCGCGCAGCGCGGCCACTTCGTCCTCGGTGACCTTGATGTCGATGCGATGGCGCGAGCCGAACCACACCAGCAGCAGCTTCAGTCCGAAAGTCGCAAGGAACCCGAGCGCCACCAGCACGTTGACCGTGATCAACGCCGGCACCGGGAACAGCACCAGCGCCGTCACCAGCACCGCAGCGATCGCCCATAGCGTGAACTTCTGTCCGCGCGTCACCACCTGGCGTGCCGAATAGGTCGGCGCATGCGCGGCGAGCAGGTTCAGTGCGTTGTCGGTGAGCTGCTCGTCGGCGTAGCGCTGCAGGCTCCAGATGATGTCGAACTTGGCTGTACCGACAAACCGCACCTCTTCGCCGTAGTGGGCGCGCGCCCAGGCAAACAACGCCGGGTCGGGATCGGCCACCGCCAGCACCAGCACGCCGTCTTCGCGCCGCCACGGCAACAGCAGACGCTGCGCGTAGCTTTCCAGATCGCCGGGGGTGAGCAGTTCCGGATCCGGCGGCTGCTGCACCAGGTCGATGAACTCAAGACCGAAGTGCGCGGCGACGATGGCGTAGAACCGCTGCGCCGGCACGCCGCGCTGGGCCAGGATCACATCGCCCAGACGCGAGTTCCAGCGTTGCTGCAAGGCCAGCGCCGAGCGCAGCTGTTCGTCGGTGATGACGCCTGCCGTGACCAGCGCGCGACCCAACAGACCGCGTTCGCGGCCGATGTCCGGTGCCCGTCCCAGCGCTTCCATTTCGCAGGTGACCGTCATTGTCATGTGTCCTTAGAACCGCCACCAGGCGGCCACGAATGGCCCGCCTGCAGCAGCGGTGTTGCGGCCCATCACCGGCTGCTGGTACCCCACCTGCCACTGGCTACCGCCGGGCGCGGTGTATAGCGTGGACAGCTGCAGCTTGGTGAGGTCGTAGTTGGTGCCAGTGGCGACGTAGCCATTACCCGTGGCCAGATCGGTAACAACATTGGCGTTGTTACGCCCGTTGCCCAGGCCCTGAATCACGTTGACTTCGCCGAGCAACAACCAGCTCGGGGTCAGGCTCAGACCGGTGGACGCATCCACCCGCACTTCGTCGGAGGCGGCGCTACCGCGCAAGCGCACCGCACCACCCAGATCGACATAACCGTTGCGCCCGCCCAGCGTGTAACCACGCCCGCGGCTGTAACGCAGTTCCAGGCCATAGTCACCAAGGCCGAGCGCAGGATCGGAGTTTGCGCCGGGAACCGGAGTGGGATGGTAGGTCTTGCTGCGGCCATACGCCGGGATGCTGACCAACGCCTGCACCGAACTGCGCCAGACATCGTCCTGCGCGCTCGGCAGCGCGTAGCGCAGGCCGATTTCCTGATCGGCAAGACCGGTGGTGCTGGTGCGCGTACGGCCATCTCCGCCGTAGTTGCTGAAACCGACGTCGGTGAAATAGAAATTGCCGATAAAACTGAGCTTGTCGGTCAGACCATGCTCGACGTAGACATTCAGCTGGTCCTGGCGGCTACGCCCGTTTCCATCGAATTGTTGGCCGTCACCGAACGTGGTGCGGTGATGGCTATCGTCGAACCAGCCACGGCCATCGCTATGCAGCGCCTTGACGATCACCAGCGTGTCGCCCTGCGGTTGGGTCCAGGCACCGGCCAACGCCGTGCCTGGCGACGCGGCCAGCGCACAGCCCAGCGCAAGCGCCGAGGCAGATGCCAGCGGCAAACGGCGGAGGTTGCGGGTGAGGTGCGGCGGTGAAGCAGCCGAGCCGGAGTGCGGCGAGGCGAGGCACGACTGACGTACCCGCAAGCGCGGGTCGTTCTGTAAAGACATTTGTACGATTCCTGATGGGGGACCCGGAAGGGACAGGAAGCTAGGGATTGATCACACTTCTAGGCGAAACGTATCACAGTTTCGGCCTGCCGCCATCACTGATTTATCACAAATTTAACACTAGCGAACTCATCTCTTTTGCAACAAACGCGGTACCTGCGCGGCGGCATGGGTCCAGATGGCAAGCCAGACGCCGAGCCGGGTCGCAAACCCGCGTTGACCGGCCTCGAACTTGCGGAAATAGCGCCACAACCCGCGGTGCTTATGCCATTCGACGAAGAACGGCCGCGCCCGGCTGGAGACGCCGCGCACGTGCACCACCTGCAGATCGTTGGCCACCGCGACCAGCGCACCGGCCTGGCGCGCGCGCCGGCACAGGTCCAGATCTTCGGCGTGCAGGCGGTAATCGCCATCCCAGCCGTCGAGTCGGTCGAACAGGCTGCGTTGCATCAGCATCAAGGCCCCGGAGATGGCGTCCACCGGCTGCAGCGCCACCGCCGGGTTGGCTGGCACCGCCAACTGGGCGGCGGCACGCGGCGCGCGCAGCATCGCGGCAAAGTCCGGATCGCGGCGGCGCACTGCGGCATCCGGCCGCCCCTGTTCGTCCACCTGCTCCACGCCCAACAGCACCGCCGCGTGCCCGGCCGCGCGCGCGCGCAGCTGCACCAGGGTGTCGCGTTCGACCATCAGGTCCGGATTGATGAAGACCAGCCAGGGCGCCTGCGAGTCGCGGGCGCCTTGATTGCAGGCGGTCGCAAAGCCGGGGTTGTCGGGATTGGCGATGAAATGCACCCGCGCATCGGCCAGCGCATGCCGCTGCACGACCTCCAGGGTGTCGTCGCTGGACGCGTTGTCGACCACCCGGATTTCGCTGATGCCCTCGGCCGCGCGCAACCGCGACAGGCAGGCATCGATCGTGCTGCTGCTCTGATAGGTAACGACAACGGCGGCGATCTGGACAGGCGTCATCCGGCAATTATCCCGTGCCAAGCCCGCGCAGCGCCATCGCCGTCGTCGCTCCTACAAGGCCGGCATGACGGCGGCCTGCTTGAGCAGGCATACTGCGCGCCCGAAGGCCGCCATGCGGTTTTCGGCAGCGCCGCCTGCGGCGCACCCACTACACCTGATCCATGAGATGACGGCCAGCGACCTTTCGGTGTTGCGCTGCCTTATCACTCCATGCGTCGCGACCGCCTGATGGCGCGCGCGATGCAACGACGGCCTGGCAGCGCCGTCTGTGTCGTTGCTGGCGTGCGCGCCGGGTCTGATGCATCGGCTCCGTCCTTTTGGTCTATACCACTGACACTCCCTGTCAGCGCTCTCTTGCCGAGCGTGTGCCCATGAGCACCGAGCATCAGGTGCATGGCATGAGCCTGGAATTGGCGCTGCCGGACTGGCCGATGCTGAACGCCGACGAGATCCATCGCGTGTTGCAGCGCTTGTCCGGCCATGCCGGTGGCGAGGTGATCCGCTGGCATAGCGCGCGCCCCTTTTCCGCCGCTGCATGCGTGGACACCGCAACCGGCCCGCTGATCGTCAAGCGTCACCACTGCCGCGTACGCACGGTCGCTGCGCTGCGCGAGGAACACGTCTTCATGGCGCATCTGCGCTGGGCCGGCGCGCCGGTGGTCGAGGTGCTGCACGATGCCCAGGGCCGCACCGCATTGACGCAAGGCGATTGGGTCTACGAAGTGCAACGCGTCGGCGCCGGGAACGATCTGTACCGCGATGCGTTGTCGTGGACCGCGTTCCATAGCGACCAGCATGCGTTCGCAGCCGGTGCTGCCTTGGCACGCCTGCATCTGGCAGCCCAGGGATTCGACGCGCCGCCGCGCGACACCAGCGTACTGGTCGCCAACTTCAGCGTGTTTGCGCAGGCAGACCCGATCCAGGCATTGGAACAGGCACTGTTGTCGCGCCCTGGCCTGGCCGCCGATCTTGAACAGCGGCCGTGGCGCAGCGATCTGGCCGCACATCTGCTGCCCTGGCACGCACAGGCATGGCCGTTGTTGTCCGCACCGGGGGCGATGCCGCCGCTGTGGACGCATGGCGACTGGCATGCCTCAAACCTGTTGTGGCGCACGCAGGACGGGGACACCGAGGTCGGCGCGGTGTTCGACTTTGGCCTGTGCGATCGCAGTTTTGCGTTATTCGATCTGGCCACCGCGATCGAACGCAATCTGATTCCGTGGCTGAATCTGGACAACGGGCAACGCGCGCAACCGCAGCTGGACCAACTCGACGCACTGCTGGACGGGTACGCACAGCACTGCCCGCTGGGGGCTGCGCAACTGCGCCTGCTCGCCGCCTTGCTGCCGATCGTGCATGCCGATTTCGCCTTGAGCGAGATCGAGTACTTCGCCGGCATCACCCGCTCGGCCGGCAACGCCGACATCGCCTATCACCGTTATCTGCTTGGCCACGCGGACTGGTTTGCCAGTGCCGATGGCCAGCGTCTGATCGAACACCTGCGCGCGCGTGCGCGCCGTCTGCCATGAGCGTTTTTCTTCCTTCTTTTCGAGTCTTGCCCATGCCTGTGTCCCCCACCACCCTGCTCTCTCGCTGCCCGCTCGCGCTTGCACTGGCGCTGTGCATCGCCACGCCGGCGTTGGCGCAACAACAACCCGACGACGCAGCGGTCGAACTGGATGCAGTCAACGTACGTGGCGAACGTGCCGATGCAAACACTGCATTGACCGGATTCGGTGCCACGCGCCTGCTGGATGCACCGGCCTCGATCGCAGTGTTCGATCGCCAGCAATTGCTCGATCGTCAGGCACGCGTGCTCAGCGAGGTCTTGCGCGCCGATGCTTCCGCTGGCGATGCGTATGCGCCGATCGGCTACTACGAAAATTTTGTGGTGCGTGGCTATTCGCTCAACGCTGCCAACAGTTACCGCATCAACGGCCTGAGCGCGGTGGGCGAGCAGTCCATCGCGCTGGAGAACAAGCAGCAGGTGCAACTGCTCAAAGGTCTGGCCGGGCTGCAATCGGGTGTCAACGAACCGGCCGGGCTGATCGACTACCGCACCAAGCGGCCAGAGCACGTACGCAGCGTGACCCTGGGTACCGACGAACAAGGCTCACGCTATGTCGCCGCCGACCTGGGCGACTGGTTTGGCGCCGAGCGCAGCCTGGGCCTGCGCGTCAATGCCGCACGCGAAGACATCAACAGCTATGTCGACCATGCCGATGGCTATCGCAATTTCCTCTCGCTGGCCGGCGACTGGAAGATCAGCCCGCAATCGCTGCTGCAACTGGATGTGGAATACCAGCATCGGCAACAGCGCTCGGTGCCCGGCTATCAGCTACTCGGTGGCACCCAGGTGCCGCGCGCTATCGATGTACGTCGTTTGCTTGGCTACCAACCGTGGTCGCGGCCGGTGGAGATGGATTCGCTCAATGCGCAGCTGCGTTACGCGTATCAATTCAACGACAACTGGCGTGCCACCGCAGAAGCCTCGCGCAGCCGTTCGGTGATCAACGACTTTTCCGCGTTTGCCTGGGGTTGTTATGGCGCGGCCAGCTGCGCCGATATCGTCACGCCCAACTTTTTCAGCGCGCAGGGCGAGTACGACGTTTACGACTACCGCAGTCCCGACGACACCCGCGTGCACGATCAGGTGCGCGCCACGCTGGAAGGCCATGTGGTCACCGGCATGCTGGATCACCGTCTGAGCATCGGTGGCGATTGGCTTCGCCGCACCATCGACCGTTTCGGCTCGGTCAACGAGTTCGTCGGCAGCGGCAGCATCGAGCGCGACCCGGAGGTGTTTACACAAACCGACGTGGCACTGGACCCGAAGCAACGCCGCCTGGATAGCCGTCAACGCGCGTTGGTATTGGCTGACCGCATTGGTCTGGGTTCGCAATGGGAGTTGTCGCTGGGCGCGCGTTATGTGCGGCTGGACGAGCGCGCGTTCGATCGCGACGGGCTGCTGGAACGACGCACGCGCAAGGACGCAGTGCTGCCGCAGGCGGCGCTGCTGTTCAAGCCGCAGCAGCAGGTGGCGTTGTATGCCAGCTACGCCAAAAGCCTGGCAGCCGGCGGCACCGCACCGTGGTTTGCCGACAACGCCGATGAAATCCTGCCGCCCACCAACGCGTATCAGCTGGAAACCGGCGCGAAGATCGAGCTCGATGGCCTGCGTCTTGGCGCAGCACTGTTCGACATCCGCCAGGCCTACCAGTTCACCCAACCGCAGGCCGACGGCGGCCTGCTCTACGTGCAACAAGGCCGCTTGCACAATCGCGGTCTAGAGTTATCGGCCGACGGCGCGGCCACCGAACAACTCCGCATCTTCGCCAGCGTTGCGGCGATCCGCTCGCGTGCAGAAGACACCGACATTGCCGAGTACGAAGGCCATCAGGCGATCAACGTGCCCAAGCTGCGCGCCAGCGTGCAGGCCGACTACAGCGTGCCCGGCATCGATGGCCTGGCGCTGCTGGCAGGCGTGCAATACAGCGGGCGCAAGTTCGCCGATCGCCTCGGCAATGCCAGCGTGCCGGCCTATACCGTGGCCAATCTGGGCGCACGCTACGCCACTGCACTGGGCGGCTTGGCAACGACCTGGCGCTTGAACGTGGACAACGTGTTCGACAAACGCTACTGGCGCGATTCCGGCGAATACCAGGGCGATGCGTATCTGTTCCCGGGCGCGCCGCGTACGGCGCGTCTGACGGTGCAGGTGGACTTCTAAAAACAGCCCATGCGGCCATTCGATCAGCTGACGCGTGCGGCACGCCACGGTAGTGCTGCGCGGGCCGACTGCGCTGCACGTGTGGCTGCAAACGGTGAACGGCGTCCACCTGCTTGCACGGTCGCCTTGAACCGTTCTGCAGCCCTGCATCGCGATCCATCCTCCATCCCTCGTTCCCTTTAGGCGTTCCCTTCAGACAATCCATGTCATCGCTCGAATCCATCGCCGTCGTTATCAACCTGCTCGGCGTCTGGCTGACCGCGCGGCGTATTCGCTGGTGCTGGCCGGTCGGCATCGTGGCGGTGGCGCTGTACGCCTGGCTGTTCTATCAGTGGAAGCTATACTCGGACATGCTGCTGCAAGGCGTCTACGTGCTGACCCAGCTGTACGGCTGGTGGCACTGGCAACGCGGAACCGCCGCAGACATGCGAATTCGTCCATTGCCGATGCCGCACGCGGAGCTGTTGGTGTCGCTAGGCATCGGCGCACTGTTTGCCGCCGCGCTCGGCGCCTACATGCATCACCGCACCGATGCTGTGCTGCCGTGGCTGGATGCGGCGCTGGCCAGCTTCAGCCTGGTCGCCAGCGTGTGGGCCGCGCGCAAACGCATCGCCAACTGGGTGCTGTGGATCGTGCTCGATTGTATTTACGTGGGCGTGTTCCTCAGCAAAGCGCTATACCCCACTGCCCTGCTCTACGCCGGTTTCGTGCTGCTGGCGATGTATGGATGGCGTAGCTGGAACACCCAACAGAAGCAGAACCCGGCAGGCATCGACTGAGCCATGTGCGGTTTGTGGGCGCGTTCTTCTTTACCATCGCAACATGCATCTCTTTCATCACACTGCCTTGCACATGCGCTGCCTCCGTCATCGGCGGATCGCCGCATGAGCGTGTCGCGCCAACACGCCATCACCGAAGTCATTTCCGCGCAGATCGCGGACGGCGAATGGGGCCCGGACCAGCGCCTGCCGGTGGAGCGCGAGCTTGCAGAGCGCTTCGCCTGCACCCGCATCACCTTGCGCGAGGCCTTGCAGCAGCTGGAAGCCGAAGGCCGCATTTACCGCGAAAACCGACGCGGCTGGTTTGTCAGCGCACCGCGCGTGCGCTACGACCCCACCAGCATCGCCGGCTTCATGCAGTACGTGGCCGCGCAAGGGCGCAAGCCGCGCACCGAACTGCTGAGTGCCACCCGGCAGGCAGCCGGTGCCGCGTTCGCTGCGGCATTGCGGTTGGAAACAGCGTACGAAGAGGTCTTCGTGCTGCAACGCCGGCGCTGGATCGACCGCCGCGCGGTATTGCTGGAAACCAACGTGGTGCTGGCCGCCTGGGCACCGGGCCTGCTCGAACACGATCTGGCCGGTTCGCTGTCCAGCGTGTTCAACCAGAAACTGGGGTTGTTTCTGAGCCGCGCGCACGTCTCGATGCACCCGGCCGGGCTGGATGCCACGCAAGCCATGTTGCTGCAATCCACCACCGGCACACCGTGCTTCCGGCTGCAGCGGGTCAGCTTTGCCGAAGACGGCCGCGCGGTGGAACTCGATATCGAATCCTGGCGTCACGATGCACTGGACGTGGTGGTGCGCACCGAGGCGCCGACGCGGCCGGCTTCTTGAGGGCGACTAACAAAACTACGTCATGCCAGTCTACTGCAGAGCGGCTGATCTGCGGCTTGGCTGCAGGGTCCTTGCCCACCCACCCTCGCGGGACACGCCGCAAGTACGTCCATGTAGGCTCTTACGCGGCATCCATGCCGCGTAAGGTCCCGCGACGGTGGGCGGGCAAGGACCAGTGGAGATGGTCGGTGTGCATGTTTTCAACAAAGCAGCCGACTAACTTTCTGGTGCGGTGTCCTCGCCGCTTGCGGGACCGTATGGCGGCATGGATGCCGCCACCGAGCCTACACGGACGTACTTGCGGCGTGTCCCCGCGAGCGGCGAGGGCACCGCGCACTCGACCCACTCAGCGTTTGATCTGGACTTCCGACGCGTTTGACGTGAACTTCCGACGGCATCCCCCAGGATGCGGCCGACAACACCACTGCACTCACCGCACGGCGAGCAATCGTCAGCTTGCAGGGGACAGCGCTCAAGGAACCGCACTGTACGCGTGGTACACGCCGTACCGAATACCGACTGCACCCGCATAGCGGTGAGCATGCCGCTTTGGCAGCTGATCTACGCGTCAAATAGCCTGCGTTGTGGATCCGGCGGCGGCAAGTCGGCCAGCAATTGTGCGAGTTGATCGCGCTGCGCACGCAGCGGATCGTGCATCAGGAAGTTGGCCAGGCGTGCGTGCCAGGCCGGCCAGCGGGTGGCCAGTGCATCCATGTCGCCATCGGCCGGGCGGCCTTCGTGCGGCGAGGCGACGAAGGCGGTTTCGCACAGGACATTGCGCCATCCCAGCCCGCCCATGCGCAGGCTCAGATCCACCAGTGCGGCGTACCACGAGCCGTAACTGCTGGCATCTAGGCCGCCGGCCTTGCGCCGCGCACTGCCGCGCAACAGCACTGCGTGGCCAGTGGCCGAGGGCAGTTCCGGGTGCAGCGGTGGCATTGCGGCGCAGGCGGCGGCAAGTCGGCCCGGCGCGACGGGCATGGGGTTGAGTTCGCCCAGTCGCGGCCAGCCGCAGGCTTCGCCCACATTGCTCCAGGGCGTGGCGGTGGCAATCGCCGCATCGCGCGCAAAGCAGGCGTTGAGCTGATTCAGCCATCCCGGCAGCGGGCAGGCATCCACACCCAGCACCACCACATCGGCATCGCCGCAGCCGCTGAGCATTTCGTCCAGATGCGCCACCTCGCCGAGCATGCGCTGGCGACGGGTGTGATGCGCCTGCAGCTGCGTGCGCGCCAGCCAGTGTTCGATGACGGCACGGCCGCGCGGGCCGGCCTGCGCATCGTCGGCCAACCACACCCGCGTGCCGGCGGGTGTGGCCGCATCCAGTGCGCCCAGGCAGGCATCCAGGGCCTCGTCGTCGGTGCCGACCGGCACCAGCACGACGGGCAGCGCTGCACTCACCTTAGTTTCTTGCCTGCATCAAGCGGATCCATGGCGCGGAACTTCTCGCCGTACTCATCGGTGAGATCGCGCGCTTCCTGCGGGTTGCGCACGATCGACGGGGTGATCAGTACGATGACTTCGCGGCGGTTGCTGCTCTTGCCCTTTGAACCGAACAAGGCGCCGACCACCGGCAATTTACTCAGAAATGGCACGCCGTCGCTGGTATCGGTAGTGGTGTCGTCGATCAGGCCGGCCAGCATGATTGTGTCACCGCTCTGCACTGCTGCTTCTGTCTTTACGCGACGCGTATTGATATCGACGTTACAAGCAGCAGCATTGACAGTTGCAGTGGCCGAAAGACAAGCCGCGGGCCGATCACCTGGGCTACTGACTTCCTGGACAATATCCAAAAACACCATGCCATCTTTGGTCACGCGCGGGCGCACCTTCAATATCACGCCGGTATCGATGTACTGAACTGAAGAGAAGCTGCTATCGCTTCCAAGACCGGTATTAATCGAGGTGGAATTGATCGCAATGCGTGAGCCAACATTCAATGTGGCTTCTGCGTTATTACGCACGAAGACGGAAGGTGTTTGCAGCAGACGCACATTGGTCACCTGATCAAGCGCATTGATGACCGCAGCTGCGTTCTTACCCAGAAACGTCCAACCGAGACCTGCAGTGCCGGTAACACTGCCGGCGATGTCACCCCAAATATTGCGGCCAGCGGCAGATGGCAAACCAGCACCGCCGGCAGTTGTCGCTGCATTGACTGAATTCTCAAAATACCAGTTCACGCCATAGCTCAGCGCACCAGTCAAATTCACCTCAGCCACCTGCGCTTCGATATGTACCTGCATCGGCATCACGTCGAGCTTCTCGATGACGTCGCGGATCGAGGTCCATGCCTGCGGTGTGGAGCGCACCAGCAAGGTATTGGTTTCGGCCACCGCCGACACGCCGACCTTGTCGCCTGCCACTTCCAGCGTCACCGCGCCATTGCCGTTGCTGCGCGGCGACAACTGCAGGCTGCCGTTGCCCAAGCCACCACTGCTGCTGCCACTGCCGCTATTGCCGCCGAAGCTGCTGCCGGACGAGCTGGCATCGTTGCTTTCGCCGATGCTGCCGCCAGTGGTGCCGGAGCTGCCGCCCATACTGCTGTCGCGATTGCCGGCTACGCCGCCAAGCACGCTGGTTTCCGAGCCGGGCGCCAGCGAGGCATTGGAGTCACCGCCATTGCCACGGCCGCCGAACACTTCCGACAACCGATCGGCCAGGTCCTTGGCCTTGATGTATTTCAACTCATACGAGAACAACCGCACGCCGCCACCGGCGCTGTCGATGCGGTCCAGCCACTGCTGGATCTGGTCCAGATAGCGCGGCTGCGGGGTGATCACCAGCACTGCGTTGGCGTTTTCCAGCGGCATGAAACGGAACATGCCGGCGCTGGGCGTCTTGCTCTGTTCGCCGAAGACTTTTTCCAGATCGGCGGAGACTTTTTCGGCCTTGCCGGACTGGATCGGGAACACGCCCACCGACATGCCCGACAGCCAATCCACGTCGAAGATCTGCACGGTGCGCAGGTAGTTTTCCAGCTCGGCGCGGGTACCGCCCAGGGTGATCACATTGCGCGAGTTGTCGGTGCCGACGATGGCGTTGGGCCGTGCGTAGGGCTCGAGCACCTTCTTCATTTCGCTGGCGGAGATGAACTTCAACGGCACCACGCGCACCTCGAAACCGCGCGCGGACGACGGCGATGCGGTGCTGGGTGCGACGGTGCCGGCCAGCGCCTGGTCGGCCGGCACGATGTTGTAGCGGCCACCGTTGAACACCATGCGCGCGTTGTTCCAGCCCAGCACCATTTCCAGCAGGTTCAAGGCTTGCGCCGGCGAGACCGGATTGGGCGTGGCCAGGGTCACGGTGCCTTGCACGCCCGGCGCGATGACGTAGTTCTGGCCGAGCATGTCGCCCAGGATCGCCTTGACTACCGCCTGCACCGATTCGCCTTCGAAATTGAAGGTGGCGCTGCCGCTGCTGGCCATGCCCAGCGTGGGCGACGGCGCGGCGGCTGCGCTCTGGTTGATCATGCTGCCGCTGCCGCGACGGATCACCGGCACCGGCTTGGCGCTGGTGTTGCCGTCGGCAGCTTGCTCGGCGCTGGTCTGGGTGGCGCCGGCTGCGCCGACTTGCGGATCCAGGCGCGCGTCGCGGCGTACGTCCGGCGGCGGAGTGGTGGCGCAACCGGCCAATAGGCCAATCAGCAGGGACACGGGGAACAGGCGCGGCGTCATGCGTTCACTCATTGGGTCTGACCGGGGGTTGAGCCGCTCTGGCGCTGCTGTTGCAGCTGGCGGCGTCGGGCTTCGATGCGTTCGCGGATGGCACGCATCTGATCGTCGGAGGGGCGTGGGGCTTCCTGGGCGCCGTCGCTGCGTTGCGGCGGCACTGTCGGCGGTGCCTGCCCGCCGGGCTGCTGGGCAGGCGTGGCGGGCTGGGGTTGCGGCGGCTGCACCGCGGCGGCGTCGGGCGATGGTAACGGTGGCGTGGCGCCGGGGGCGGCCGGCGCGCCGGCATTGGCGGTGGGCGGCTGCCCGCCCTGGCCGTTGAACACCTGCAGTTCCAGGGTCTGGGTGCCGCCCGGGCCTTCGATGGTTGCGCTGCGCGGCTGCAGCGCGAGCAGGCGCCAGCCCTTGACCGCATCGCCGCCGAGTTTGACCCGCACCGAATCGTGCGGGTCCAGGGTCAGCGTGGCCATCTTAAAGTTGTCCGTCAGCAGCACGCCGGTCAGCCGCACCGTCGATGCGGCGCCGCTGCCGTCGTTGCCGGACAGGAAGAACGGATGCGGCAGGCGATCTTCGGCGAAGGCCGGGTGCGCGGCGATTTCCGAATATTTCTCGAACGCACCCAGCCGCTCCGGCGCCGGTGCCGGCAGGGTGGGCAGGCGCTGCACCAGCGCCGGGTCGTCGGGCAGCAGTTCCACCCGCTTGCCCAGGCCGGCGACCGCCAGCACGCAGACCAGCAGTGCCCAGCCGACCACGGTGGCCAGCAGCCAAGTGCGCAGGCCGATCAGGTCAAGGCGCATTGCTGGCCTCCGCGGCGTCGGGGGCGGCATCGGTATTCAACGGTGCGGCGCTGGCGCCCGGGCGCAGATAGCCGGCCAGTTCGAAGGCGATATCCAGGCCGTTGCCGCTTTCGTTGGGCGAGAGTTGATAGCGCTGCGCCATCACGTTGAGATTGTCCACGAACAGGCGCGGGGTGCCGTTTTCCAGGCTGTACAACACCGAGGCCAGCTCCGGGGTGCCGCAGCGCAGGCGCACCTGCACCGCGACGCGGGTGAAGCGGTCCTTGCTTTCCGGCTGCAGCGGCGAGCGGTTGCTGATCGCGCAGCTGCGGTTGCCGGGGCTGGCTTCCACCACCGCGCGTTCCAGCCGCTGCACCAGGCCGGCGGAGGCCAGTTCGGCAGACGTTTCAGGCAAGAAGCCGGGGCGGCTTTCCAGGGTCTGGCGCGCCTGGCGCAGGCGCTTGCTGACTTCCGGTGCCTGCTGCAATTGCACGCGCACGCGCAGCTCGCGTTCGCGCAGCGCCTGCAGGTCGTCCTGCACCGCGATCATCGGTTGGGTGAACCAGGGGTGCACCAGCACCAGATAGGCCACGCCGATCACCAGCACCAGCAGGCCCAAAGCGATCCAGCGATCGCGCTTAACGCTGCGTGGCATCGGCCGCCTCCTTGGCATCGGGACCGGCCAGCTCGGCGGTGATGGTGAAGCGGTCCACATTACGACCGGCATCGCTCTGCAGTACGCCGGTCAGCGAGGGCGTGCGCCACAGCGGCGAGCCTTCCAGACGACGCACCAGCGAGGACGCTTCGTTGCTCAATCCGATCAACTGCAATTGCCCGCCTTCGACCGAGAATTTTTCCAGATAGGTGCCGCCGGGAAGACGCCGGCTCAGCTCGTCCCAGATTTCCACCGAGGTGGGGCGCGTGGCGCGTTGCTGCTGGAAGAAGGTGGCACCTTCGACCAGATCCAGCAATTGCTGGCGTTCGGCAGCGACCTGGCGCGCACGTGCGGCGTTGGCCTGCACCTTGGCACGCAAGTCGTCGGCGGCCTGGCGGCGGTTGTCCAGCAGCAGCCAACCGGCCACTGCCAGCAGCACCAATGCGGCGGCAGTGAGCAACAGGTTCCAGCGCTGCATCGGGTCGCTGCGGCGCAGGCGACGCGCCGGCGGCAGCAGGTTCACGCCCAGCGGCAGGCCATGCGCATCGGTCACATCGATGCCCGACAACGCGCTGCTCCATGCGTCGGGCACACCGTCCGGGCCATCGATCATGCGGCGCGGCACCACCACCAGTTCGACATCGAGCTGGCCGTCTTCGCGCACATCGAGCACGCGCGCATCGAAATACACCTGGTCGGCGGTGAACGGGGTTTGCCGATCGATCTCGAAGCGCGCCACGTCCTGCAAACGCGCGGCTGCCGCCGCAGGCAGGCGCAACGGACGACGCAAGGCATGCGCGGCAGGCAACAGCCAGTGCCGCGGCAGGCCCTCCAGTGCGATGGGCAGCAAGGCATTGACTTCCTGCGGCTGCACTGGCCACGGCAGGCTGGCGATGGTCTCGCTGCTGTGGTCGCGCTGGCGCAGCAGTTGCAGCGCATCGCCGTCGGGCTGCAACAACAGGCGTGACTGCGACAGACCCAACTGCCATTGCCAGCGCTGCGGCAACCAGGCCAGCAACGATTGCTGCCACCAACGCCAGAAGCCTCCGGCTCCCGGCATGGCGCGTACGCCGATACGACCCAAGGTATCCCGCCATGCGGTCATTGCACTGCTGCTCCCTCTTCCCAACGCAACACGGTATAGGCCGACCCAGGTAATGCGGACGCACTGATGGACACGACCGCCCGCAACACGGCCTCGCGTCCCTGACTCAGTCGCGCCCGGCTCTCAATACTATAAGTGTCCGAGCCACCGAGCGTCGCCTCGCTGCCCGGCAAACCCGGCGGCGCATCACGCTGGGCCAGCACTTGCCGCGCATCCAGGCCCATCGCGGTCAACACCGGGCCGGGCGCAAAACGCGCTTCAGGCCGCGAGCGGCCGCTGTACAGCGTGAGGTTGGGCAACAGCTTGCGATACAGCTCGCCATCCATGCCCAGCACCAGGCGCAACTCGCCCAGCGTTTCGAACGGGCCATCTTTTGCGCCGTACGGCAACCCGGCATCGGCGTAATCGCGATCTTCTGCACCGCCGCCCGGCTGGCTCAGCGAGTCGCCATCGCGCCAATCGACGATGGCGGCGGCAATGCGCGCATCGTGGCCCTGCTCGCCACCGACTGCGCGCACCAATCCCGCCAGCAATGCAGGCTCGGCCATATTCAAATCCACCTTGCCGCTTTCGTCGGTGATACGAATCTCCACCGTGGCATCGTCCATCTGCCAACGATAGCGCCGGCCGTCTGCGCGCCAGCGTGCCTGCGTATCGGTACTTTGCAAGCGAAACAATGCGTATTCCAGGCCGGAGCGCGCGTATTCCTGCGTCTGCGCGCCGTTGCGCAGCATGCTGCCCTGCAGCGCTTCCACCCGCGCGGTCAACGCGAATGCGCCGATCATCGCGGTGAGCAAGGCAATCAACCACAACACCAGCACCAGCGCGGCGCCGCGCATGCGGCTCATTGCCCCGCTCCCGGGTTGCTGGATTGCGGCAAGGCCACCACCAACGGCGGCCACGCAGCATTGCCGCTACGGATCTCGATGCGCACCAGCAGCGGCAGCCGGTCGTGCCATTCCCATTGCGGCAACCACGCGCTCAAACGGCCGCTCTGGGGATCCATTCCGCGATAACGAAAGCGCACCTGCTGCACGCCTTCGGCGAGTGTTTCCGGCGGCAGCGCGGTGCCCTCTTCGATCGACTTGCCTGATTGCAGCATGGTCAATGCGATCAACAGATTGCGCTGCTCGCCATCGCCGGCCACCGACAGGTCATGCAGATACGGCCCGCCACGGCCCAGATAATCCGGTACGTCGGCGGCAAAACGCATGCGCTGCGGCTCGCCGATGAACAACATCGGTTGCTGGCTTTGCGGGTCGATGCCCATCGCGATCGGCAACGCGGCCGCCAACCGGCGACGCAGGAATTCTTCCACCGCGCGCACGCGCTCGCTACGCTGGGCGATCGCTTCGCCGCGCTGACTCACCGCGCTGGCCGAGCGCAAGGTGGCGAACGCCAATGCCAGCCCACCCACCAGCAACATCGTGGCCAGCAACACTTCGATCAGCGTAAAACCCGCGCTGCGCGAACGACTCATGGCGCGCTGCCCGGCTGCGCCGCAGCGACCAGCCGCAAGGTGCGCCATTGCAGCACTTGATTGGGCTGCTCGCCCCAACGCACTACCAGGGTCAGCTGCAGCAACGTATGGGCGCCCGGTGAAACCGGCGCCTGCGGATTGCGCCGCGGTTCGTCGTACGGGCGCACATCCATCGACCAGCGAAAATGCCCGTCCTCGAAGCTGCCTTGTTGCTGCTCGGGCACCAACGGTTTGTCCATGCCCTGGGCGGCCAGCAACGATTGCGCATGCAGCGTGGCGCGCGTGCTGTCGTCGGCCGCGCGTACCTGACGCGCAGCACCGGACAGCGATCCCAGCAACAGGCTCAACGCCAATGCCAGCAGCGCAAAGGCGACGATCACCTCGATCAACGTGTAACCGCGCTGGCGCTTCATGGCGCCGGCGTCCGCAATTGCCCGGAGCGTACTTCGCCGGTGATCCAGCCCACGTCCACACGCCAGGTGGCGTCCTTGACGCGTAGATCGATACGCCCGCCGGTGGAGGCGCCATCGGGGAAGAACTGGATGGCGCCCTGATCCTGCCGCGACTGCACCTGCCGCGCACCGGTAAAACGCACCTCCAGCGACGACGGCAGATCGCCGTGATGGCCGCCGGGTGCTTCCCAACGGCGCTGCTGCGGGTCGATCAGAAAGCGCTGCGGGGTGCCGGTGGCGATCGCCTGGGTGCGCGTGTAGCGCAGCTGCGAGGCGATCGCCTTGCCGGCGGTGCGCAGGCGCATGCCGTCGATCCCGCCGTTGAGTGCTGCGGCGGCCAGTACGCCGGCCATCGCGATCAAGGCGATGACCAGCAGCATTTCCAGCAACGAACTGCCACGCGTGCGTCTGCCACCAGGACCGACCACTCCATGCGGATGACGCAACGGCTGACACGCAACGCGCATGGCGAACGGCTTATTGGTACTTGATGTCCGAATCGTAACTGCTGCCGCCGGGGCGGCCGTCCTTGCCCAGGCTGATCAGATCGAACGGCTGGCCATCGCCGGGCACGCGGTATTCGATGGTGTGGCCCCATGGGTCGTTGAGTTCGACCGGCTTGGCATACGGACCGAGCCAGCCGCTGCTGCCGCCCGGCTGGGTGACCAGGTCATCGAGCTTGCCCGGCAACTTGCCGGTGTCGAGCTGGAAATTCTCGATCTTGCCGGCCAGGGTCTGGATCTGCGACTTGGCCAGATTGGCCTTGCCGCGATCGGCACCACCGAGCACACGGCTACCGACCAGGGTGAGCACCGCACCGATCAGCACGATGACGATGATGATTTCCAGCAAGCTCATGCCGGCCTGGGCTGCACGCGATGGACTACGGGTAATGGAGCGCTTGATCATGAACGATTTCCTTGCACGTCGATGAAAGATGCTGCCGCCAGAAGATGACACGGCGGGCATTGCAATGGTTCCCGCATGGGTGTCGTGCGGTCACCTGAAAGTTGTTGTGAATCTATCCAATTGCGTTAGTGAGGTCATACAGCGGTACCAGCACCGAGATGATGACAAGCCCCACCACCGAGGCCAACACCAGCGTGATCAGCGGCACCAGGGCGGCCAGCGCGCGGTCGATGGCCTGCGCGGTTTCCAGCTCGAAGGTGTCGGCGGTCTTGAGCAGCATCGTGTCCAGCGCGCCGGACTCTTCGCCCACCTGAATCATCTGCAGGGCCAGCCGCGGGAAGCGCTTGCCGCGAGCCAGCGACATCGCCAGGCCGTGGCCGTTCTTGACGTCGTCGGCAGCGGCGTCGACATCTTCGACCAGCGCCAGATTCGACATCACATTGCGCGCGATGCCGATCGCGGCCAACAGCGGCACGCCATTGCGCAACAAGGTGCCCAGCGTGCGCGTCAGCCGCGCGGTTTCCAGGCGTGCGATCAGGCTGCCGACGACTTTCTGCCGCAGCAGCCATTCGTCCAGCGCGGCACGAAACGCCGCATTGCGCCGCTTGCGATCCAGCCACAGCCCGAGCACGCCCGGCACCACGATCAACACCACCCACCAGTCGCGCACCAGCAGGCCCACGCTCAAAACGGCTTGCGTGAACCACGGCAAGGCGACATCCAGGCTTTCGTACATCTGCGCGAACTGCGGCACCACATAACCGAGCAGGAACAGCAACGCACAGCCGACCACCGCCAGCAGAATCGCCGGATAGATCAGCGCATTGATCACCTTGCCCCGGAGTGCGCGGCTGCGCTCCAGATAATCGGCCAGGCGTTGCAGGGTGTCCTGCATGCTGCCGCCGGCTTCGCCGGCGCGCACCATGTTGATGTAGAGCTTGGAAAACAGCCCGTGCTGGCGCTCCAGTGCCGAAGACAGCGGCGCGCCGCCACGCACGGTGTCGCGCACATCGCCGATCACGCGGCGGCTTTTTTCGTCTTCGGGCAGATCCATCAGGATCGACAGCGCGCGATCCAGCGGCTGGCCGGCACCGATCAGCGTGGACAGCTGCTGGGTGAACTGCACCAGCGCGGCGTTGTCGAACGGCTTCTTGCGCAACAGCATGCGCAGCGACGGCGAGTCGCTTTCGCCGGTGGCCAGGCGCGTTTCCACCGGCAGATGGCCTTGCTCCTGCAGACGCAGCACCACCTCTGCATCGCTGGCCGCCTCCATCTGGCCATCGAGCATTTCGCCGTGCGCATCGAGCGCCTTGTAGCGGTACAGGGGCATCAGGCTGGAAGGCCGGGATTGGGGAGTCGGGATTGGGGATTGGCCAGGAGCGTGGCGCTGCGTCGTGTTGGCGGGAGTAGGCGCACCTGTACGCGTGCGCGACGCGTTGCCGGGACGTTGCGCTGGTTATCTTCCGATCCCGAGCATCCCATGCTCACCGCTGCTCCATTCACTCTCACGCATCCTCCGTCACGCGCAGCACTTCTTCGATGGTGGTTTCGCCGCGCAAGGCCTTGGACAGGCCGTCTTCGTACATGGTGCGCATGCCGGCCTTGCGGGCCAGTTGCTCGATCTCGCCCATGCCGGCACGGCGCATCACCGCGCGCCGCAACTCGTCGTTCATCACCAGAAATTCGACGATGGTGGTGCGGCCAAGATAGCCGGTCGGCGCCGCTGCCGACGCGCGTGGGCGATACAGGTAGATCTCGCCCTCCGGCTGCAGGCGGCGCAGGTTGAAGCGCTCAATCTCCTCCGGCGATGCCAGGTAGCGCTCGGCGTTGGGCAGGTCGAGTTTGCGCACCAGGCGCTGCGCCAGAATACCGTTGATGGTGGAGGTGAGCAGATAGTCTTCCACGCCCATGTCGAGCAGGCGGGTGATGCCGCCGGCCGCGTTATTGGTGTGCAGCGTAGACAACACCAGATGGCCGGTGAGCGCGGACTGGATCGCGATGCGTGCGGTTTCCAGATCGCGCATTTCGCCGATCATGATGATGTCCGGATCCTGACGCACGATGCTGCGCAGCGCATTGGCGAAATCCAGCCCGATCTGCGGCTTGGCCTGGATCTGGTTGATGCCTTCGATCTGATACTCCACCGGGTCTTCGACGGTGATGATCTTCACGTCCGAGGTGTTGAGCTGGCTCAACGCGGTGTACAGCGTGGTGGTCTTGCCCGAGCCGGTCGGGCCGGTCACCAGCATGATGCCGTGCGGTTGCTCGAGCACCTTGCGGAACTGCGGCAGAAAATCTTCGGTAAAGCCCAGCTTGTAGAAGTCGAACACCACCGTTTCGCGGTCGAGCAGACGCATCACCACGCTCTCGCCATGCGCGGTAGGCACGGTACTGACGCGCAGATCCAGCTCCTTGCCCTGCACGCGCAGCATGATGCGGCCGTCCTGCGGCAGCCGGCGTTCGGCGATGTTGAGCTTGGCCATGATCTTGACGCGGCTGATCACCGCGGCGGTGAGTTTGGCCGGCGGGCTTTCGCCTTCCACCAGCACGCCGTCCACGCGATAACGCACCTTGAGCCGGCTTTCGAACGGTTCGATATGGATGTCCGAGGCGCGCAGTTCCACCGCGTGCTGGATCACCAGATTCACCAGCCGGATCACCGGCGCTTCGGAGGCCAGATCGCGCAATGCTTCGATGTCGTCGCTGCTGTTGGCATCGCCATCGGCGGTTTCCACGATGGTGCCCATCGCGCTGCGGCCCTGGCCATACCAGCGCTCGATCAGATCGTCGATCTCCGAGCGCAGACCGACCTGCAGAAACAGCGGGAATCCGGTCGCAAGACGCACCGCATCGATCGCGTAATCGTCGTACGGATCGGCGATCCACAGATCCAGCCGGCCATCGCGTTCGCCGACCGGGCACAGATGAAATTGTTTGAGAAAACGCAGCGACAGGCCCTGCACTTCGGGCAGCATTTCCGGAGGTGTATCGCCGAGTTGGCGTGCGTCCACCAGCGGCAGGCCGAGCACGTCGGCGCAGGTCTCTGCATGATCGCGTTCGGACACCAGGCCCAGACGGCCCAGCAAGGCCAGCAGGCCCATGCCGGATTCGGTCTGCAACTGGCGCGCGCGCAGCAGATCGGTGTCCTTCAGACGACGGCGTTCAAGCAATGCTTCGACGATGCGCGTTTCCGCACTTCGATGCTCAATTGGATCGACGGCAACCGCGTTCACACTCGTCTCCACTGGTTCGGCGCCGACTGTAGCAGTTTGCCGCGACGATCAACCGCACCCATCTGAATCGCCCTGAAAAACGATGCCCCCGGTGATTGGCCGGGGGCATCGGTCACACTATTTCAACGCTTACTGTCGTGCAACGAGCGTCAGCTTCGCGTAGTCCTTCGCACCGACCAGCTTGATGTAGTAGGTGCCTGCCTTGGGTGCAGTGAAACGCACGGTTTCGCTGTTGCCCGGGCGGGTCGACTTGGCATCGTAGGAGGTAGCGGTGGGCTCGGCTTCGAAGCTGACATACACCGACACATCGCCGGTGCCGCCGTAGGTCATGAAGCTGAGCACCGCGCCGGCCTTGGCGTCGAAGCTGTACAGCGTGGAGCTGCCGGCAGCGCCGCTCAGCCCAGCCGACGGCGCCTTGTTGGTCAGCGCGATGGCGGTCGGTGCGCAGCTCTCGGTGGCCGGGTCGCAGGGTTCCACCAGCACCGCTTCCAGCGCGGCCTTGGCATCGACGATGCCGCTGCCGATCGGGGTGCTGGCCGGCGGGGTCACCGGGAAGCGACGGCTGGTCTGCTTGAGCAGGGTTTCCACCGCAGCCGGGGTCAGCGGGCCATCGCCCAGAGCGATCGACGCGCTCTGCACCAGCGCCACGACGCCGGCCACGTGCGGGGACGCCATCGAGGTGCCACCTAGGCCCATATAGGTATAGGTTCCCGAGGTCGGCGTGGTCGCACCGGTATAGCCGGCCTGCCAGATGTAGCCGCCCGGATTGCCGTCCACGCTACCGCCGCCGCCCGGACCCGACAGGTCGACCTTGCTGCCGTAGTTGGAGTAGTAGGTGATGCCGCCGGTGATGCGCGTGGCGCCCACGGTGATGGTGTTGTTGCAGCTGGCCGGCGAATGGTTGGCCGCATCTTCGCCGCTGTTGCCGGCCGCCACCACCACGGTGGTGCCGCGCGACACCGCGCCGTTGATCGCCACCTGGGTGGCCGGATCGCAGGGTTCGCCGCCACCCAGGCTCATGTTGATGACTTCGGCGGGGTTGGTGTTGGCCGGCACGCCATCCACCGCACCACCGGAGGCCCACACGATGGCATCGGCGATGTCGGAGGTGTAGCCGCCGCAACGGCCGAGCACCCGCACCGGCAGGATGGTCGCCTTCGGCGCCACGCCCGCCATGCCTACACCGTTATTGGTCGCCTCGGCCACGGTGCCCGAGACATGGGTGCCGTGCCAGGAGCTTTCCTGTGCCACCGAGCCGTCGTAGCAGACGTTGTCGGCCTCTTCCCAATCGCCGTAATCCAGCGCGCCGGGCACGCGGGCATCGGTCGGGCGACGCGAGACTTCGGCATCGGTGATGAAGTCGTAGCCCTGCAGCAGGTTACCGGCAAAATCCGGATGGCCCGGCAGGATGCCGGTGTCCAGCACCGCCACCACCACGCCTGCACCCTGCGACAGATCCCACGCCGCCGGCGCGTTGATGCCGCCGTTGGGGTGGCTCAGATGCCACTGGTACTGCGCATACAGCGGGTCGTTGGGAACCAGCTGCGGGGTCACATCGGTCGCTGCGAGGGTCTTCTTGATCTCGACCGGGCGCAGCATGCGATCGATCTGCACGTCGGCCACCGACGGATCGCTCTTGAGCTCGACCACCACCTTGTCCACCTGTGCGGCGGTCAGCGTGCTGGAGAGCTTGATCAGGTCCGAACCGATGCCGAGCTTGCGCACATACGTCGCCTTGGCGGCGGCTGCGCTGACGCGTGCGCCGCTGCTTGCACCGACGCGGCCGACCGCAGCCTGCACGGCGCCGAGCTTGCTGGCGCGATCGGTCGCAGCGGCGGTGTTGTCCTTGTAGCGCACGATCAGGCGGCTACTGAATGCGTCGCCAGCCGATGCTGCCTGGGTCGGTTCCTTGACCAGCAGCTGCGGGGCGGCAGCGAGGGTGCCCGACGCACCAAGGGCCATCATCAGGATGGCGCCAGCAAGCGGGTTGAAACGGAAATTCTTGTCGATCACGGTGAAATCCTCTTCGTGTGTTTCGTCAGTCAGGCTTGGAACGGCCCTCGAAACTGCTGCGCAACCGCGGACGGCTCGCTGCGTTTCGTCAGCCACTCCTGGTACGGCCATCACTCCATGCGAATCCGTTGGCCGGCCCAGCCACGGTCCTTACCCGCCCCCTCAGGCCTTGCTCTACCGCGGCAGCGCACTTCGGCGCCGCCGCGTTTCATGCAGCAGCGCGCGTTACCAGCCGAAACCGGCACCCACGCCGATCGAGCTGTCGTCGCCGCTGAGCGCACCGCCCACCGTCACCGTGGCGCGCGGGCTGATCGCACGCTGATAGCCCACCGACAACGCCGATTCGCCGTTCTGGAAACCGACGCCGGCACCGACGCGGTTCTGCGAGGCGATGCCGGCCACGCTGGCAGACATGTTCAACATCGCCGAGCTCATCGCGCCCTGACGATCCAGGCGACGGTTCTGCCGACGCAGGCGATCTTCGATATCGCCCTGGTAGCTTTCGAAGCTGTCGGCCATCGCGCTGTAGCGGCTGTCGGTATAGCTGTTGGCCGCGGCAACGCCGTTGTCCAACTGGCCCTTGTTGACCGCATCGGTGGCACGCGTACCGGCGGCCACATTGGCCACCTGGCGCTCACCGCCGACGCTGCCCACCGACACCGTGTTGGCACGATCGGCGACCGAGCCCTGGCCGAGTGCGACCGCACCCTGCGCACTGGCACGTGCGCCCTGGCCGATCGCCGTGCCCGACGCCGCACTGACCTGCGCGCCCTCGCCCATCGCCACCGCATTGGTCGCTACCGCCGCAATCTGCGTGTTGGCGCCCACCGCCGTGCTGCCATCGGCATTGACGCGTGCATTGCTACCGATGGCAGTGTCGTTGGGGCCATGCGCATACGCGCTGCCGCCGATCGCAGTACCGGTCACGTGGTTGGCCACTGCCGCCGTGCCGACGGCGGTGGACGTGGCGGCCGGCGTGATGCTGCCGACCACTGCTGCGGTCGGCGTGCCCTGCACGCTTGCGCTTGCAGCTGCGACATCAGTGGCCGCGTCGATCTGCGCAGCCGCCGCAACCGCAGGCACCGATGCAGTGCGCAGCGACGCCGTGCGTGCGGCCGTGCTGGCCGTTGCGGTGCCACCACGTGCATCGAGCTCGTTGACCTTGCTGTCCAACGCGGTCAGTGCAGCACCGACGTTGTTGTAGCTGGCACCTTGAATCACATAGGTCGGCGCAACGAACACGCCTTGCGCGCCGATCGCCGCGCCACCACCGAGGAAGCTGGCCGCATTGCTGAGCGACTGGAACAACTGCCCGCCGTTGATCGCATCGGTGCTGGCAGTGGCAATCGCGCCGCTGCCCACATTGACGATGCGACGCGTGGCCGGACCACCGCGGCCATCGCCGCTGCCGACCGACACCACATTGGCGTCATAGGTACGCGAACCGGAGCCCAAGGCCACCGAATCAGCGCCGCTAGCACCGGCGTTGGCACCGAGTGCGACCGCATTGCTGCCGCTCTGGCGCACGAAGGAGTTGTAGCCCAGCGCCACGCCGTTTTCGCCGATGGAATTGGTCTGACGGCCCATTGCGGTGCTGTTGACGCCGCTGGCGCTGCTGTCCACACCCAGCGCACTGGCACCGGTCGCCGACGCCCGGCTTCCGGAGGCGATGGCAACGCTGCGCGCGCCGCTGGCGCTGGCGCCTGCACCGACCGCACTGCTGCGATCGCCGGTTGCCGAGGCCACGCCTTGGCCGGTGGTTTGCACCATGCCGTTGGTGGTCTGCACATCGGCGGCCAGGGAATCCAGCTGGCCCTTGTTGACCGCATCGGTGGCGGCCTGGCCGTCGCTGACATTGACGATGCGGCGCGTGGCCGGACCGCCGCGGCCATTGCCGCTGCCGATCGACACCGTGTCGGCCTCATACGTGCGCGAGCCCGAGCCCAATGCCACCGAATCGGCACCGGTCGCGCCGGCATTGGCACCGAGCGCCACACCGTTGACCGCGCTTTGGCGCACGAACGCGTTGTAGCCCACTGCCACCGCGTTTTCGCCGATGACATTGACCTGACGACCGACACCGGTGCTGTTGATGCCGGTGGCCGAGGCGTCCACACCGATGACGCTGGCACCGACCGCATCGGCACGGCTGCCGCCACCCAATGCCAGCGTGTTGTCGGCCAGTGCTGCGGCGCTTTGACCCAATGCGGTGGCGTTGACGCCATCGGCATACGAATTCCAGCCGATGGCGGTGGTGTAGTCGGCCGTGGCCCACGCACCCGCACCGAATGCAGCAGCGCCTGTGCCGGAAGCACGCGCCGGGATGAATCCGAAGAACGTGCTGCCACCGACGGCCACGCTTTCTTCGCCGGTGGCTTCGCTGAATTCACCCACCGCCACTGCGCTGGCACCAGAAGCCAGCGCTGCCGCACCCACTGCCGTGCTGTAGTCGCTGGACGCAACCGCGCCATAACCCAGTGCCGACGACAGCCTGCCGCTGGACTCGCTGTACCCGCCCAACGCAGTGCTGCCGACGTTGGAAGAAGCACTGCGGAAACCGACCGCGGTCGCCTGGTTGTCGGAGGCCACCGCTTCGCTGCCGAGCGCGGTGGTGTAGGTCGAAATCGCCTGCGCGCCGGCACCGTTTGCGGTGGCGCCAATGTCACTGGCCAAGGCATTGCTGCCGATGGCGCTGCTGTTTTCGCCGGTCGCCTGGGCATTGTTGCCCAGCGCCGCTGCGCCGATTCCGCTGGCCAAGGCGCTCACCCCGAGCGCCGTTGCGTTGTCGGCAACCGCTTGCGCGCCTGCACCCAATGCGGTGGTGCCGGTACCGGTGGCATTGGCGCCCTCGCCTGCAGCCAATGCATTGTCGCCTTCCACGTAGGCACCGGCATCGCTGTCATCGCTGCCGCTGGCCTTGAAGTACTTGCTGGTGGATTCAGCGGTTTCGGCCACTGCAGTGAGCTGGTCCAGATTCACCGCATCGGTGCCTTGCGTACCGGCCGCCACATTGGTGATCTGACGCTCGTTGCCGGTGCTGCCCACCGACACTGCGAAATCGCGATCGGCCACCGAATCGGCGCCCAGTGCCACGCTGCTTTCGCCGGTGGATTCGGCAAAATTGCCCAGCGCGGTGCTGTTGAGGCCCGGTGCCCATGCGGCGCCGCCGAGTGCGGTGGAGAAGTCGCCGGATGCCTCGGTCGGCAACAGGCCGAGCAATGCGCCACCGACCGACACGCTGTTGTAGCCGCTGGCCACACTGCCCTGGCCGGCCGCCAGACTGTAGGTGCCCGATGCGGTTGCATCGCCACCCACCGCCACGCTGCTGGAGCCGCTGGCGGTGCTGAAATTACCCAGCGCGGTGCTGTTGAAACCGGTCGCGCTGGAATAGCCGCCCAGTGCGGTGGAGTAATTGGCGCTGGCCTCGGCGCCGAAGCCGAAGGCGGCCGCGCTGGTGCCATCGGCAATGCTTTCCGCGCCGACTGCCGTGGCCGAGTCGCCACTGGCGCTGGCGAAATAACCCAGCGCCGTGGTTTCACTGCCAGCGGCCACGCTCAACGCACCGGCCGCCAGCGATCCATCGCCAGACGCATCTGCCGCTGCACCCAACGCGGTGCTCTGTGCACCTGCTGCCGCACTCTCGCCGCCCACCGCCACCGCATAGTCGCCGCTGGCCTGGCTGTAGGCACCGTTGGACACGCTGCCAAACCCGCTGGCCGCGGCGTTGTAGCCCGATGCACTGGCGAACTGCGCAGTGGCGCTGGCGCCGCTGCCCACTGCCAATGCACCGGTACCGATCGCCTGGCTGCTGGAACCGAATGCGCTGCTGTAATCGCCCTCGGCAGTGGCGTTGGAACCGGCAGCAGTGGCGTCTTCACCCTGCGCATCGGCCGTGCCGGCGCCGGTGCCGGTGTACAGACGCGCGGTAGTTTCTGCGGTCTCACCGACCGCGTTGAGCTGGTCCAGGTTCACCGCATCGGTGCCCTCGGTACCGGCGGCGACATTGGTGATCTGACGTTCGCCACCGGCGTTGCCCACCGACACCGTGTTGGCGCGATCGGCGACCGCACCTGCACCCAGCGCCACACTGTTGTCGGCAGATGCGAAGGCGCCGTTGCCGATGCTCACGCTCTGCGCGCCCTCAGCGATGGCTTCCCACCCCAATGCGATGCTGTTATCGGCAAAGGCGTCGGATTCACCGCCAATGGAGATCGCATGGCGGCCGTAGGCGTTGGCATAGGTACCGGCTGCGAGCGATCCAGTATCGGCTGCAAATGCATTCGGGCCCAAGGCAGTGCTGTCGTCCCCGTAGGCCAGACTTTCGGTACCGATTGCCGTTGCGCCATTCCCCCACGCCACACTGGCAAAGCCCAGCGCGGTCGATGCAGTGCCGTTGCCGATGCTTTCGTAACCGATCGCGGTCGCGCCACGCCCATTGGCGATGCTGGTACCGCCGACAGCAGTACCGAAGTAACCCGAGGCATTGCTGTCGGCGCCAAGCGCGGTGGCGTAATCGTCGCCGGCGCTGCTGTTGAAACCGACTGCGGTGGCATTGGCGATGCTGGCGTTGGCGTTGTTGCCGATCGCAGTGGTGCCCAGCGCAGACGCCTGACTGCTAGAACCAAGCGCAACGCTGTCATCGCCCGACGCATTGCTGGATCCGCCCAGCGCAACAGTACGCTCACCGAAGGCACTGCTGCCAGCACCGATGGCGGTGGATGCGGTACCGCCGGCAGCGGCATTGGAACCGAACGCAGCGCTGTCCTCACCGAACGCCACGCTTGCTCCGCCGACCGCGGTGCTGGTGTCGCCAAACGCCACGCTCCCCGCACCCAGTGCGGTGGAGTCGACACCGTTGGCGATGCTCTCGTAACCGAGCGCGGTGGCGCCGCTGCCGGTTGCCAGACTTGCGCCGCCAATTGCCGTGCCGAACTCGCCCGATGCACTGCTGTCAGCGCCGAGCGCAGTGGCGTAATCGGCCACTGCAGTGCTGTTGAAACCGAGCGCAGTTGCATTGTCGACAGCAGCGATCGCGCCGCTACCGATCGCAGTGGTGCCCTGTGCCGTTGCGGAGCTGGTCGAACCGAATGCAGCGCTGTAGTCGCCGGTTGCCGATGCATTGGAACCGGCCGCAACGCTGTCGATGCCTTCGGCAATCGCGGTGCCGTCACCCGTGGCGACAAACGTGCGCGCAGTGGTATCGGCAACCTCGGACACGGCAGTGAGCTGATCGAGATTCACCGCATCGGTGCCTTCGGTGCCGGCGGCGACGCTGGTGATCTGACGCTCATCGCCGGCCGCGCCGACCGACACGGTATTAGCGCGCGTGGCCACCGAGTTGGCACCCAAGGCGACCGAATTTGCGCCGCGTGCGGTGCTGTAATAGCCCAGCGCCGTGCTCAATTCACCGCTGGCCCAGGATTCCGGGCCGACCGCAGTGGCGCCTTCGCCAGGTGCGTAGGCGAAGTAACCCACCGCCGTGGCTTCGGTGCCGGAGGCTTCGCTGAGCGTGCCCACCGCCGTGGTGTAGGTACCCGACGCGATCGCACCGGCGCCGAGCGCGCTGGATGCTTCGCCACTGGCCTGGGTCTGTACGAAGAAACCCAGGCCCGGAATCAGATCGACCGGGCCACCGACCGCAGTGCTGCTGGTACCGCTGGCGCTGGTCTGCGTGCCCACCGCGGTGGCGTAATCGCCGGCCGCATTGGCAACCGCACCGAATGCGGAGGATTGCGCACCGGCGGCATACGCACCGACGCCGAACGACGATGCAGCAAATCCATCGGCATTGGCGCTGGCGCCGACCGCGGTTCCGCCGACGCCGGCACTGGTGGCGCCGGTCTCCACCGGCACGCCACCGTTGGTGATCAAGGGCTGGCCATCTTCGTCCACCGCAGCGCCGCCAACGGCCACGCTGCCCGGGCCATTGGCCTGTGCGTTGTGGCCGAATGCCGCGCTGTTCTGCCCGGAGGCGAGCGCATTGGCGCCGACCGCCGTGGCATTGTCGGCCACCGCATTGGCACCGGTTCCCAGCGCAGTAGTCGCCGTGCCCACCGCGTTGGCGGCATCGCCGGCAGCCAGCGCGCTATCGCCTTCGACATAGGCGCCGACGCTGTCTTCGCCCGGGGTTGCCTTGAAGAACGTGGCGGTGTCTTCGGCCACATCGGCCACGTCGCGCAATTGCGCCACGTTGACCGCGTCGGTGGTGTTAACGCCGGCAGTGACGTTGGTGATGCTGCGCGTGGCCGGGCCGCCGCGGCCATTGCCGCTGCCCACTGACACCACGTCGTCTTCGTGGGTACGCGAGCCTGCGCCCAGCGCCACCGAGTTGGCACCGGTCACGCCGGCATTGGCGCCGAGCGCCACGCCGTTTTCGCCGCTCTGGCGCACGAAACTGTTGTAGCCGATGGCCACCGCGTTCTCGCCGATGGCATTGGTCTGGCGCCCGATCGCGCTGCTGTTCACACCGCTGGCGCTGCTATCGGCGCCGGCGGCCACTGCGCCGGTCGCGCTGGCGTGGCTGTTGCCACCGATGGCGGTGGTCTTGCCGGCCGATGCCGCTGCACCGCGGCCGACCTCGACCGACTGCGCCATCGCCGAAAGGGGAAGTGCGAGCCCGGCGCTACCCAGCACCAGGGCGATCGCGGCAACCAGGCAATGGCTCTGGCGGCGGTCGATGAATGCGGCCGTGGTCACTGCACCCGGGCTGTCACCGCTGGCCAATTCCGATGCCACCGCCCACACGCCTAACGCTTTGTTCCAGACCTTGCGATAAATCCGATTCATCGACGCACGACTCCTGAAGTTTTGGACTGGTTTGTTGGCGAATACCCACCATCGCGAGGCCTTCTGGCCGTGCAATCCCCGTGGTTATTGGCGCTATGGGCCTGATAGCGGCGGGCTCGCGCCGGCACCCTGGATAGTCAAAAAGTGAACGCTACCCAACCATAGAACTGAGCGAAGTGTTAACAGCGCTCAAATCGGGCGTCAAGTTTTTGACAGAAAGCGAAGCTGAGCGTGCTTTTCATCACACTTCTGCTTGCATTTATTATTTTTTTGATAATTCTTTGGAAAACAGTGACCTAGACCATGTCTCACGAGACATTTTCAAGCTGAATACGGGTGTCTCAAACAGACAAAAAAGCCCGCTGGCGGGACGCCAGCAGGCTTGGTTGCGCAAAATCAGACGCGAAATGCGTCAGGGATCAGACCAGCGCTCCCCACACTGGCAGATCGCAGCGAGATCGAGGTTTCTTCGACCGGTTTGCGCAGGCTGTGCGCCAAGGAAATGACGACAGTGCAGCCGCTGCGCCCTCACGCGCCGGTTCACTGACGCGCCAACAGGCTCACGCCATCGAAGCTGGCTCCATCCATCCGCACGATGTAGGTGCCGGCACGCGGTGCGGTGAAACGCACCGTCTGGCTGGTGCCGCTGCGTACCGATACGCCGTCGTGGTCGGTCGCGGTCGGCACGCGTCCCAGTGCGACATACAGCGACGCCTGCCCGCTGCCGCCAAAGCTGATGAAACTCAGCACCGCCCCTGCGCGCGCTTCGAAGGTGAATAGTCCGGCATCGCCGGCCACGTTGGACAGGCCGCGCTCGGGCACGCTGTTACGCAGCGCCTGCGCATCCAGCTGGCAGCCGACATCGCCACTGTCGCAGCGGCGCAACGCACGCTCGATGGCAGCGCCCGCATCCACGATGCCGCTCCCGGCCGGCGTGGCGAGCGGCAACTGCACCGGAAACGCCCGCGCACTGCGCTTGAGCAGGCGTTCGAGTGCCGCCGGTGTTAACGGCGCTTTGCCATCGGCGATCAATGCGCTTTGCACCAGTGCGGCAGTGCCCGCCACGTGCGGCGATGCCATCGAGGTTCCGGCAAATCCGGGGCCGATGTAGGTGAACTGACCGGAGCTGGGTGTGGTTTTCCCGGTGTACCCGGTCTGCCAGATCCAGCTGCCGATCGGGCCGTCGTACAAGGTGTCGGTTTCCAGATCGCGCGCGCCGCCGCCGGGTGCGGCCAGATCGATCAAGCTGCCGAAATTGCTGTAGTACGCCAACCCACCGGTCAGACGGGTGGCCGCCACCGACACCACGTTGGCGCAGTTGGCCGGTACTGCGCTGGAGACGTCGGAGCCATCGTTGCCGGCCGCCACCACCACGGTGGTGCCTCGCGCCACCGCAGCATTGATCGCTGCCTGCGTAGTCGAATCGCAAGGCCCGAAACCACCCAGGCTCATGTTGATGATTTCGGCCGGGTCGCGATTGTCCGGCACGCCCTCCACATGTCCGCCGGAGGCCCACACGATGGCATCGGTGATGTCCGAAAACGAACCGCCGCAATGGCCGAGAACGCGCACCGGCAGCACCTTGGCCTTGTAGGCCACACCGGCACCGCCAATGGCGTTGCCGGTGGCTTCGGCAATCGTGCCGGCCACGTGCGTGCCATGCCAGGAACTGTCGTGAGCGCCTGAAAAAATGCCGCACTCGCCATCTTCGGCCTCCCAATCGCCGCGATCCAGTGCACCGGGCACGCGCGCATCGGTGGGGCGTCGCGACCGGCCGGCATTGGTGATGAAGTCGTAGCCCTGCAGCAGATTGCCGGCCAGATCCGGATGCGCCGGCAGGATACCGGTGTCGATCACCGCCACCACCACACCCTCGCCTTGTGCGGTGGCCCAGGCCGCCGGCGCATCGATGCCGCCGACCGGATCGGTGAGATGCCATTGGTTGGTCGCCAGCAACGGATCGTTGGGCAAGCTGCCACCGCTGCTCTGCAACGGATACGCGCGCACATCGATCTGCGCATATTCCACTGCAGGATCGGCTTGCAGTTCGCGCACCAGGCGGTCGGCGTCGCTACGGCTGAGTTGCGCAGGCAGCTTGATCAGCTCACCGCCCACCGCCAATGTGCGCACATGGGTTGGCGCGGCCGCCTTGCCACTGCGTGCCGCCGGTGCCCAGTGCACCGATGCGCGCGCGGCCGCAGCCGTGATCGTGGCCGCCGATGCACTGCCAACGCTGCGCGCAGTCACTTTGCCGCTGCGGTATTTGACGATGATGCCGTCGACCGGTGCATCGCGCATGGCCTGTTGCCGCTGCGCGGCGGTCACGCCGGAATCGAAGTTGGCCGCGCTGACGACACCACTCCCAAGCGACAGTAGGACCGCGCTGCAGGCAAGGGCGAGGGTTCGGGAAAGCTGGTTCTGAATCACGATAAAGTCCTCTCGAAGATGAAATGCAAAACCGCATGAGTGAGCACGCAGCTGCTGCATGCGCAGCAGCTGCGATTGCAAGACCTGCCTTACCAACCGAAGCCGGCACCTAGGCCGATCGAACGGTCATCGCCACTGAGTGCGCCGCCCACGGTCAACGTGGCGCGCGGGCTGATCGCGCGCTGATACCCCACCGACAACGCCGATTCGCCGTTCTGGAAACCGACGCCGGCACCGACGCGGTTCTGCGAGGCGATACCGGCCACGCTGGCGGACATGTTCAACATCGCCGAGCTCATCGCGCCCTGACGATCCAGGCGACGGTTCTGCCGACGCAGACGGTCCTCGATATCGCCCTGATAGCTTTCGAAGCTGTCGGCCATCGCGCTGTAGCGGCTGTCGGTGTAGCTGTTGGCCGCGGCAACGCCGCTGTCCAGCTGGCCCTTGTTCACCGCATCGGTGGCACGCGTGCCGGCCGCCAGATTGGCCACCTGCCGTTCGCCGCCGACGCTGCCCACCGACACCGTGTCGGCACGGTCGGCGACCGAGCCCTGGCCCAGCGCAACCGCACCTTGTGCGCTCGCACGTGCACCCTGACCTATCGCCGTGCCGGAGACCGCACTGACCTGCGCGCCCTCGCCCATCGCCACCGCATTGGTCGCCACCGCGGCAATCTGCGTGTTGGCGCCGACCGCGGTGCTGCCATCGGCATTGACGCGCGCATTGCTGCCGATCGCGGTGTCGTTGGGGCCATGCGCATACGCGCTGCCGCCGATCGCGGTGCCGGTGATGTGGTTGGCTTGTGCCGCCGTACCGACTGCCGTCGAGGTTGCCGCTGGCGTGATGCTGGTGGCAGCGGCAGTCGCAGCACCCTGCCCAGCAACGACGCTGTCGGTGACAGTGCCGACATCGCCACTGTCGACCACCGCAGTGCTTGCAACCGCATCGGCAGTGATCGCATTGGTGCCGGCAAGCGACATCGTCCTTGCAGCGCTGCTGCGCAAGGCCGTACCACTGCCACCCACCGCGGCATCGAGATCGGTGACCTTGCTATCCAACGCGGTCAATGCGGCACCGACGTTGTTGTAGCTGCTTCCCTGGATCACATAGGTCGGCGCGACGAACACGCCTTGCGCACCGATCGCCGCGCCACCGCCAAGGAAACTGGCCGCATTGCTGAGCGACTGAAACAACTGACCGCCATTGATCGCATCGGTGCTGGCATTGGCAATCGCGCCGCTGCCCACGTTGACGATACGACGCGTGGCCGGACCACCGCGACCATTGCCGTTGCCGACCGACACCACGTTGACCTCGTCACTGCGTGCGCCAGCGCCCAAGGCCACCGACCCTTCCGCTGCCGCGATGGTCTTGCTGCCCAATGCAAGCCCACCACGCGCGCCATCGCGCACGCTGGCGTCGTAACCCACCGCCACGGCATCGACTGCCTGGCTCGACGTACTGCGCCCCACCGCCGTGCTATTGCTGCCCGCAGCCGTGCTCTGTGTCCCCAAGGCACTGGCACCGACGCCACTGGCCTGCGCATCGCTGCCGAACGCCGAACCGCGCCGTGCAGTTGCCGAGGCGCCACCGCCTGCAGCAACCGAGGCCTCGCCACTGGCCGTGGCAACGCCTTCGCTGCGGAATCCCGCACCGCCGGCCGCCACTGCATCCAGCTGCCCCTTGTTCACCGCATCGGTCGACTCGCTACCCGCCGCCACGCTGGTGATCTGTCGCGTCAACCCGGCGCCGACGTTACCGACCGACACCGTGTTGTTGCGTACCGCATAGGCATTGGCCCCCAACGCCACCGAGCCGGCACCCACCGAGCCGGCGAAGACGCCAACGCGCGCACCTGCCCCCAACGCGGTGGAATCGGCCGCATCTGCCGCCGCACCTGCACCGACCGCGGTGGCGTTGCCATAGAGGATGGAGGTGGTCGCGCCACTGCCCAGCGCGATGCTTTGCGGCATCCACGATTGCGCCTGATAGCCGATCGCCACGCCTTCCTGTTCGGAGGCAAGCGCAAACGCACCCAACGATACGGTGCGCGGCGCAAACGACGCGGCACTGTGCCCAATGGCGATCGCATCAACGTTGTCGCCCTGGCTGGGAAACACATTGGCGTTGTAGCCCAGCGCAATCGCGTAATCGGCCTGGCTTTGCGCGCCATTACCGATCGCGATGCCGCCCACCCCGGTCGCCGCCGTGATCGAGGTGCTGCTTTCGGTGATGTTCATGCCACCCAGCACCACACTCTGCGCGCCGCTGGACAATGCGCTGTTGCCGATCGCCACGCTGTTCTCGCCATCGCTGCGCGCCCCCGTGCCAAACGCTGCCGACGTATCGCCATTGGAACACGCGTTGTAGCCGGCCGCCGTCGACAGGAAACCGCGTGCCGTCGACAGCCCACCCACTGCGGTAGCGCCGTCGTCGAACGCGCGTGCCTGAAAGCCCAGCGCACTGCTCTGGATACCCGACGCACTGGCGCCGCTGCCAAGCGCGGTGGTCAGCGGTGCAGAGGCGAGCGCACCGCCGCCGATGGCAGTGGCCCCTTGTCCCTGCGCGGAGGTGGCCTGCTCACGCTGCCCGACGAGGTTGCCGAAGTCGTCGTAGTCGAACACCGTGCCGACGCCACCGATCGCCACTGCGGATTGGTCGCTGGCGCTGGCATTGCGCCCGATCGCCAGCGTATCGCGGCCCAGTGCCAGGCTGCCCGATCCCAATGCATTGGCGCCATCGCCGATCGCGTTGCTCGCGCTCCCCAACGCGATCGCATTCAATCCATCGACATAGGCAGCGGTTTCATCCCCATCGGTCTTGCCCACCGCCAGCGTGCTGTCGAGACGGTCGGCCACGGCACGCACACTGTCGAGCTGGGCGACATTGACCGCATCGTTGGCCTCGGTGCCAGCCGCCACGCTGGTGATCTGGCGCGTCAGCCCCGCCTGCACATCGCCGACCGACACCGTGTTGCTGCGGGACGCATAAGAGTGCGCGCCCAACGCCACCGCGCTGGCGGCCGAACGGTTCCATGCATCGTCGACCCAGTCGCCCACGCGTGCGCCATACCCGATCGCCACCGCATCGGTGCCATTGGTCTGCGCGTCTGCACCGATCGCGGTGTTGTTGCCGTTGAACCACGAGGTGCTGGCACGCGCGCCCAACGCCACGCTGTTCTCGGCATAGGCCACGCTATCGTGCCCGACCGCGACCGAACCATCGCCGCTCGCCAGGGAAAACCCACCCAATGACACCGTACCCGGCGCAAACGAGCCGGCGCTATGGCCGATGGCCACCGAATCGGTGTTGCCGGGCTGATTGGGAAAGATGTTGGAATCATAGCCAATGGCGATTGCATAATCGGACTGGCTCTGCGCCCCTGCACCGAGCGCGATGCCGCCCGTTCCGGTTGCGGCGGTGATCGAACCGAAGTTACTGATGCCACCGACCACCACGCTCTGCACACCACTGGCCAATGCGGTGTCGCCGACTGCGATACTGCTGCTGCCTTCGCTGCGCGCTCTATAACCGAAAGCGGTGGACGCATCTCCGCTGGCACGCGACAAATACCCGCCTGCGCTGGATAGAAATCCACTGGCGGTGGACAAACCGCCGATCGCGGTAGCTCCATCGTTGAACGTTTGTGCGCGATACCCCAGTGCGGTGCTTTGCACACCGGTCGCACCGGCGCCACTGCCCAACGCACTGGAAAACGGATCGCTGGCCACCGCGCCACCGCCGATGGCGGTAGCGCCCACCCCGGATGCCTGGGCGGCTTGTTCGCGTTGCCCGATGACAAAACCGGCGGCGTCGTAGTCGTAGACCGTTGCAACGCCGCCAACGGCGATTGCCGATTCTCCTGCAGCCGATGCGTTGCGCCCGAGCGCCGTGGCATCGCGCCCCAGTGCCAGGCTTCCGCCGCCGAATGCGCTTGTACCATCGCCCAACGCATTACTCGCATTGCCCAGCGCCAGGGCGTCCTGACCGTCTGCAAACGCCGGCACATCTGCGTCGGCAGTCGGTGTCTGCGAGGTTGGCGCGGTGGCAGCCGCAGGCACGGCAATAGCGGCCCCCGTCGCCTCGCCGGTATCGCACCGTTGCCGGCCATCGACTACGACACAGTGCGCGGACGTCTCTGTTTGTGGGAGGGCCGCCTGGGCAACGCCGGCCATGCCGGCAAGCACCAGCAGCATCGCCGCCGCCAGCCCATTGCGCGCTTGTGGATAGGATTGGTCGAGCGATGGATTTCTCACATCACAGACACGTTGCGCCGTTCGGCGATGAGCACATTGCTCATCGCCGGCATTCAATTGAATTGACTTCATTAACGCCTTACTCCCCATTGGTCTGGTATGTAGAAACCGACCACCGCACGACTGCGTCGCACGGTCCCCCTGAGGTTTATCGAAAACGCACCCGCACTCCTTCTGCACCGGGAAATCCCGCGCAAAAGAACCGACGATCAATGCATAAAGGTGTCGCAGAAAGCGCTGCAAATCGGAGATTTGCAACGTCGTCTGAATTTATTGAAAAACTAAAATTTCGAATTAGATTGACGTCACACAAGCGGTGTTTACGTGTGAAACGACTAAATACCTATCAATTCTTATAGTTACTAAAAGTAAACCATGTTTCGATATTCGATAACTGTAATTGCAGCGCATTGGACTCCAATGCCATCTGGCGCCGCCGCGCTTGCATATGCGAAATGAACTTGCATCCATCAAGAACGTCATGCCGCGACCACCGTTACGTTGGACATGCACCTGCGCTTGGTGGAATCACGCAGCACCTTTCTTGCCCGCATCGCAGACACGTCGGCATTTACCGCTTGTCAGCGCGGTAAATGCCGCGCGCGTCCATTGGCACCAGATGCACGGCCTTACGCCACGCGTTTTGTGCATCGCGCAGCACGGGCAGGATCGAGCAACCGAACACCGCGCGCAGCTCCACACGCAGTACCGGAAACGACAACGGCCGTGTGCAGTGCTGCACACGGCCGTCGAATGAAACGAATGGTGCGGCGCTTTAAGTCAGGCCGCACGGCTCGGTGTCATCACCCACACCACACGCGCGCATTGCGGAACATCCGCAGCCACGGCGAGTCCTCGCCCCAGTCGGCCGGGTGCCAGCTCAGGTTTGCCGTGCGCGGGGTGCGCTCGGGGTGCGGCATCAGGATGGTGGCACGGCCGTCGGTGCTGGTCAGGCCGGTGATGCCGTCCGGCGAACCGTTCGGATTGAGCGGGTACTGCGATGCCACCGCGCCATCGCCATCGATGAAACGCAGGGCCACACGTACGGCCGCCTGATCCACCACGGTGTCGAACTCGGCGCGGCCTTCGCCATGCGCCACTGCCACCGGAATCCGCGAGCCGGCCATGCCGCGCAGGAACAGCGACGGCGACTCCACCACTTCCAGCAACGCGGTGCGCGCTTCGAACTGCTCGCTGCGATTGCGCAAAAAGCGCGGCCAATGCTCGGCACCGGGAATGATGTCTTTGAGCTGGCTGAGCATCTGGCAGCCGTTGCACACGCCCAGCGCGAAGGTATCGCTGCGCGCGAAGAATTCGGCAAACGCATCGCGCAAGGCCGAACGCTCCAGGATCGAGGTGGCCCAGCCGCGGCCGGCACCCAGCACGTCGCCGTAGCTGAAACCGCCGCAGGCCGCAAAACCGGAGAACTGCGCCAGATCCACGCGGCCTTCGATCAGGTCGCTCATATGCACGTCGAACGCACGAAAACCGGCGCGCTCGAAGTTGTAGGCCATCTCGATCTGCCCGTTGACGCCCTGCTCGCGCAAGATTGCGACCTTGGGCCGCGCACCGGTCGCCACGAACGGCGCGGCCACGTCTTCGGACGGATCGAACACCAGCTTGGGGCGCAATCCCGGCGCCTTGAAGTCGCGTGCCAGCGCGCGCTCTTCATCGGCACTGTCCGGGTTGTCGCGCAGTTTCTGCATGGCGTGCGTCACCGACCACCAGGCATCGAACAATTCTTCCCAACGCCACTCGGCCAGCACCCGGCCCTGCCCGCTCACGCGGATACGCGGCGCACCGGTGGGGCGTGCAATGCGCTGCGCGCATTCGGTCAAGGCATGCCGCTCGACCAGATCGGCGAACGCGGCGCGATCCTCGCTGGCGATCTGCACCACCGCGCCCAGTTCTTCATTGAACAGGCTGCGGAACGCATCGTCGCCCCAGGCATCGAGCGTGATATCCAGGCCCTGGCGCGAGGCAAACGCCATTTCGCACAGCGCCGCAAACGCACCACCATCGCTGCGGTCGTGATACGCCAGCAACAAGCCGCTCTCGCGCGCGGCGCGGATCAGTTCAAAGAAACTACGCAGGCGCTGCGCATCGTCCAGATCCGGCACCTCGCCGCCGAATGCCGGCAGCGCCGTATCATCGGCATATACCTGCGCCACCACCGACCCGCCCAGGCGCTGCTTGCCGCCACCCAACCCGATCAACCACAGCTCGCTCTCTTCGTCGCTGCGCAACAACGGCGTCAGTTGCGTGCGCACATCGCCCACCGGTGCGAACGCACTGATGATCAGCGAGACAGGTGAAACGCTTTTCAGCGTTTCACCGGGAATGGGGAGTCGGGAATCGGGAATGGCAAGAGCGGAGGGCTGTGGCGTTTCACCATTCCCGATTCCCGATTCCCGATTCCCGGCAGGCCACTGCGCCTGCATCGACAGCGAGTCCTTGCCCACCGGCACGCTCAATTCGAGTGCAGGGCACAGCTCCATGCCGATCGCGCGCACCGCGTCGTACAGCAAGGCGTCTTCGCCGGCGTGACCGGCGGCGGCCATCCAGTTGGCCGACAGCTTGATGCTGTCCAGCGTCTGTACCGGGGCGGCACACAGGTTGGTGATCGCCTCGCCCACCGCCATGCGTGCCGACGCCGCAGCGTTCAACAACGCCAGCGGGGTGCGCTCGCCGATCGACATCGCTTCGCCAGCAAACGTCTCGAAGCCGGCCAGGGTGATTGCGCAATCGGCCAGCGGCAGCTGCCACGGCCCGATCATCTGCTCGCGCGCGGTCAAGCCGCCCACGCTGCGATCGCCGATGGTGACCAGAAAGCTCTTGGACGCCACCGTGGGATGCGCCAAGACGCGCAGACCGGCCTGCTGCAGATCCAGCGTGCCGGTTTGCAGCACCGGCCACTGCGGCGCTGGCGGATGCACCGCATCGCGATGCATCTTCGGCGCCTTGCCGAACAGGACATCCATCGACAGGTCGATCGGCAGCGGGGAATCGGGAGTGGGGAATGGGGAATGGTGAGAAGCGGCATCGGCAACCGGCAGTGCGCCGTTACCATTACCGATTCCCGATTCCCCATTCCCGGCGTCGAAGACGCCATAGCCCACCACCAGCCGCTCCTCGGCCGTCGCCACGCCGACGGCGGCAAATGGGCAGCGCTCGCGCGCGCAGATCGCGGCAAATTCGTCCAGGCGCGCCTGCGGCACACCCAGTACATAGCGTTCCTGCGATTCGTTGCACCACAGTTCCAGCGGCGACAACGAGGGGTCGTCTGTGAGCACGCGGCCCAGGTCGATGACGCCGCCCACGCCGGAGTCGTGCAGCAACTCGGGGATGGCGTTGGACAGGCCGCCCGCGCCCACGTCGTGGAACCAGCGGATCGGGTTGTCCGTGCCCAGCGCCACGCAGCGGTCGATGACCTCCTGGCAGCGGCGCTCCATCTCCGGGTTTTCGCGCTGCACGCTGGCGAAATCCAGCGCCTCGGCGCTGTCGCCGGCCGCCACCGAACTGGCGGCGCCGCCACCCAGGCCGATCAGCATCGCTGGCCCACCGAGCACGATCACCGCATCGCCCGGCTGCAGGCGCAGCTTCTCGACCTGAGTGCGATCGATCGCGCCCAGGCCGCCGGCCAGCATGATCGGCTTGTCGTAGGCACGGGTCAGACCCTCACCTTCGGCCAGCTCGAAACTGCGGAAATAGCCGAGCAGGTTCGGACGACCGAATTCGTTGTTGAACGCGGCGCCGCCGAGCGGGCCCTCGAGCATGATGTCCAGCGCCGGGGCCATGCGCGGGTTCAGCGCGCGCGGCGCCTCCCACGGCTGCGGCAGGGTCGGGATGCGCAGGTGCGAGACCGTGAACCCGGTCAGGCCGGCCTTGGGCTTGCCGCCGCGGCCGGTGGCGCCCTCGTCGCGGATCTCACCGCCCGCACCGGTGGCGGCGCCGGGGAATGGCGCGATCGCGGTCGGGTGGTTATGCGTTTCCACCTTGATCGCAAACGCCGACGGCAACACCGCTTCGCTGCGGTACTCGCCGCTGGCCGGATCCGGGCGATAACGCGCGGCCGGCACGCCTTCCACCACCGCGGCGTTGTCGCTGTAGGCCGACAAGGTGTGCTGCGGGGTCTGCTGGTGGGTGTGCTTGATCATGCGGAACAGCGAGCGTTCCTGCGGCTTGCCGTCGATGCTCCAGCTGGCGTTGAAGATCTTGTGCCGGCAATGCTCGGAGTTGGCCTGGGCGAACATCATCAGCTCGACGTCGGTCGGGTCGCGGCCGAGGGCAGCGAAGCGTTCGCGCAGGTAGTCGATCTCGTCCTGCGCCAGGGCCAGGCCCAGCGTGCGGTTGGCCTGTTCGAGCGCCTCCAGCGGCACGTGCTGCAACTGGCCACGATCCGGCTCGTTGAACAGCGCCTCGGCAGCGGCGGACGAGCCAAGCAGCGACTGTGTCATCGGGTCGTGCAGCAGCCTGGCCACGGCGGCCTGGTCGGCGTCGGCGTCCGGCCAGCCGGCCAGATCGATGCGGGTACCGCGCTCCACGCGCTGGATCGGCTGCCCGGCCCCGCGCACCAGTTCGGTGGCCTTGCTCGACCACGGCGACAGCGTGCCCAGACGCGGCACCACATAGCGCGAGGAGGCGTCTTCGGCGCGCGGCGCGGGCGCCGCGTCGGCCTGCAGAATCCGCTGCAAGGTGGCCTGATCGGGCGCTTGCCCGGCCTCGACGCGGATGAAGTACACATGCCAGGCGCCAGTGATGCGCAGCGCGGGGACGAGGGTTTGCAGGCGGGTTTCGAGCCGAGCGCGGCGGAACGGCGAAAGGGCGGAAGCGCCCTCGAGGACCATCATGTCCGGGGAACCGTGTCAGAAACGGGGCTGCAGATTGTAACGGAGGTTGAGGGGCTCAGCGCCCGGCCAAGCGCGTGTCGGCCGGCGATCGGCCGACCGATCGCCGGCACAAGCGCTGCCTGGACGCAATCTGCCGCGGCAACGGCGGCGACACGCCCTGGCCGCAGGTCACCTGAAACCTGCGCCCCACTCGAGACCAGTCCAGCGCCGTCGAGGCGCAAGCAGACAAGGCGATCGCCAGCCGAGACCGCCGCTTGATCCTCCAAGCCGGCCGCCCGACCTGAAACGCATAAGGCCGGAATGCACCTGCATCCCGGCCTTAGGAACGATCACGCCAGCGGTCGAAGCGACCAGCGCCGACGCGGCAGCACTACGCCGCTTACAGCTGAATCAGCGGCTCCCGCCCGCCGTGGTGACGGCGCGCTTTTCCAACGCCTCACGCAGCTGTGCCGGCGGCAAATAGCCACCCAGCTGGGTGCCGTCCGGCGCGAAGATCGCCGGGGTGCCGTTGACGCCCAGGCGCTGGCCCAGCGTGTACTCCATCGACACCGGGTTCTTGCAGTCCTTCGCAGTCACCGGCTGCCCGGATTTGGCCGCCGTCAGTGCCTGCTTGCGGTCGGCGGCACACCACACCGCAATCATCTCCTTATGGTCCTGGCTGCCCAGGCCCATGCGCGGAAACGCCAGATATTCCACCGCGATCCCTTGCTTGTTGAGTTCGCCGATCTCGCTATGCAGCTTGCGGCAGTAGCCGCATTCCACGTCGGTGAACACCGTTACGGTGTACTTGGGGTTTGCCGGCGCGAACACGATGCGGTCGGCCTTGGGCACGGTCTCCAACTGCTTGCGGCGATAGGCCAGCAGGCCCGGGCTGGCAGCGAACTGCTTGTTCTGGATGTCGAACGGCTGCGCCTGGATCAGGTAGCGGCCGTCGTCGCTGACGTACAGCACCTGTCCGCCCACCACCACTTCGCGGAAACCGGGGAACGGCGCAGCGCCGATGTAGTCGGGCTTGAAGTCCGGGTCCAGCGCCTTGAGCGCCGTGCTGACGCGCTGATCCACACTACCGGCGGCGGCAGTGGCAGGTGCGGCGACTGGCTTGGCGCCGGCATTGCTTGCCGCAGGCTGCGACGATTGTGCGCAGGCGGTAAGACTGATCGCGCCCAGCAGCGCGGCGATAGCAAGACGATACATTCACGCATCCAGTGCAATTGGTGCCCGGATTCTCGCACAGCGCAGATGAAGCAAGGCAACTGCCGGCTCAGTTTGTTCGTGATCTGCAGGGTGGTTCGTTGTGGGGATGGGCGCGGCCTTTGGGATGATTGCCACTTGTCCGGCTGGCCGGCAGTCCCTGCCCCGGCGCGATGCCCCCGACGAGCCCGCGCCGATACCCACCTGACGGCCGGCGCTATCCGCGCGGATGATGCTTGGCGTGCAGCTTCTGCAGATGCTGGCGTGCCACCAGCGTATAGATCTGGGTGGTCGACAGCGAACTGTGGCCAAGCAGCATCTGCAGCGCACGCAGATCGGCGCCGTGATTGAGCAGATGGGTGGCGAAACTGTGGCGCAGCCCATGCGGGCTGACCGTGGCCGGGTCGATCCCGGCCAACGCCGCATAACGTTTGACCAGCGCCCAGAACTGCTGGCGGCTGGGCGGCTGACGCGCGGCGTCGATAAACAGCGGCACCTGCCCATCCACCGGCGCCACCGGCTTGTGGCTGGCCAGCAGCGGGCGGGCTTGGTTCAGATAACGCTCCAGCCAATGCTGGGATTCCTCGCCCAGCGGCACCAGCCGATCCTTGCTGCCCTTGCCGGTCACCCGCAGCACGCCCTGCCGCAGATTGACCCCCACCGCCGGCAGGTTGACCAGCTCGCTGACGCGCAGGCCGGCGGCGTACATCAGCTCCAGCATGGCGCGATCGCGCAGGCCCAGCGGGGTGTCGATGTCGGGGGCGGCCAGCAGCGCCTCGATCTGGCTTTCGGTCAACGCCTTGGGCAAGCTGCGCGGCAGATGGGGTGGGTCGATCAGCGCGGTCGGGTCGTCGCTGCGCAGCCCTTCGCGCAGACTCAGGCCATAGAACGCCCGCAGCGTCGACAACAGCCGCGCCGTGCTGCGTGGCGAATAGCGCGCCTCGGAGCGCCAGCGTAGATAGTCGAACACCGCAGCCCGATCGACGCCCAGCAGCCCGCCGCCAGCCCCGTCGCGCCAACGCGCCAGCCCTTCCAGATCGCGCCGATAGCTGTCCAGGGTCTGCCGCGCCACCCCGTTCTCGGCCCAGAAACGATCCAGGAAGCGCTCGATGGCGGCAGCATCGGCTGCCTGCAGGGGCGGCAGCTGTTGGGCGAGTTGGCGACGTTCGGCAGGACTGCTGGCAGACATCGCAACAGCATAGAGCCTGTCGCACAGGATCCGATGCGATGCGTTGGCGATGATTGAAGTGTTGGCAGCGCGCTCCTTGGCGCAACGAGCCGCCGTTGCCGCACGCACGCACCTTGCGCAGTCGCTTTGCCGGCCGCCGGCAACACCTTCGGACGACCGCTTGATGAAGTTCACCAGCCACTTGGTCGCTCGTATTCTTCAGCGCGGCGCTGCCGCAACGCGGCGTTGCTAGATCGCCCGTGCCGGCTATGCTCGCGGCATGACCTCGATTCCTTCGCCTCGCGCTGCACGCGCCCCTGCCTTGGTCGGCTGGCGGCTGCTGGCCATGTGTTACGACGCCTGGCCGGTGCTGGCGCTATGGATGCTGATTTCCGCCGCTTTCACCCTGGGCTTCACGCTTGCCGGGCATCCCGCACGCGAAAACATCGCCCCTTTCAGCGGCTGGCAATGGCTGTTGTGGTTGTGCTGCTGGATCGCCGCCGGCATCTACGCCACGGTGAGCTGGCGGCGCGGCGGCCAGACCCTGGGCATGCGCCCATGGCGGTTGTCGCTGATCGGCCCGCAAGCTTCCTGGCGCGCGCTGTGGATCCGCTATGCCGTCGGCACGCTCTCGCTGGCGCTGGGCGGCGCAGGATTCTGGTGGGCCTGGGTGGATCGTGATCGGCTGACCTGGCACGACCGGGCAAGCCGGACCAGGCTGCAGCGGATCGCCAGACCACAGGGCTGAGTGCCTGCGGTGGCAGCGGCAGGCAGGCATTACATCATGTCGCAAGTATCATCGGCGATGACAGCGCGGCCGCGCAGCCGGCCCAGGCGACAACGAACCTCTAAGCCAACGCCCTGACCATTCAATGTGCAACAGCAGACCAAGAGCCAGACCCTGCAAGGGGCGCCGCTGCTTTCAGCCCGGCTCGCTGCAGCGACAGCGGAAGAGTGCGCACCTCACTTTTCGTTCTCATGCGTGCTGGATGCGTCTTTCCATGCCGGGCCATGCGCCCTGAACGTGTTTTCCAGCACGCTACCCAGCAGATACAGCGCCAAGAACATGGGCGCCGCCATCAGCACATAAGACGTCGCCCAGGGTAGCCAATCCAGCAGCAGCGTCAGACCCAGACCGTCGGCGATCATCATCTGCAACAGCACCGGCAATTGCTTCCACACCAACCGGCTCTTGTCGTTGACCTGCGGATCGTAGGCAAAGCGCAGACAGAACACGATCAGTGCCGCATACGGCACACACATCGCCACGCCGGTCAGGCTTAGCCGCCGCATGTCACTCAGCTACTGCGCCGCCGGAACAACCATGCCGACACCCCCAGCATCACCATCGGCGGCAGTGCATAGGCGATGCGGTAATCCAGCTTGAGCGCACCGGCCATGCGGCCGAAGAACAGCTGCAGTAGCCAGAAGCCCAGCGCGAACAGGATGCCCAGGAACAGCCGCTTGCCCAGACCGCCGCTACGCAGCGAACCGAACGAGAACGGAATCGCCGCCAGGCACAGCGCCAATACGTTGAGCGGATAGAACCAGCGGCTCCAGTACTGATCTTCGTAGTCGCGCGCGTCCAGGCCATTGCGGCGGCGGTACTCGATGCTCTGTTCCAGATCGCGCGCGGACAGATTGCGCGGCTTGGCCAGCCCGGCCGCCAGCGCCGCCGGGCTGAGCTGCGATTGCCACGGCAGCTCGGGGAAGGTTTCGCGCTGCACCGAGCGCTCCTGGAAGGTATCGCGGCGCACCTGGCGCAGCGTCCAGGCGCCATTGCGATTTTCTGCCAACGCCGCATAGGTCAGCTGCTGCAGGCGGCCGCCGGCATCGAGGTGGTACAGCCGCACATCGTGCAGATCCAGCGCGGTACCGCCACCGTCGAGCAACTTCTCTTCGCCGCTCAGCGCATTGAGGAAGGTGTCGCCTTCGCGCGCCCACAGGCCCGAATAGCGCGCCATTGCCATATCGCTGTTGTAGCGGGCGCTGGTCTTGAGCGTATCGGCCTGGTTCTGTGCCCACGGCCCCACGGTCTCGCCGCTGATCACCATGCCGGCGGTCAGCAACGCCATCGCCGCGACCACCGAGGCCGACATCCGCTTGCGCGACACGCCGAGCGCACGCAAGGCGGTCAGCTCGGAGGTGGCCGCCAACTGGCCCAGACCCATCAACGCACCGATCACCGCCGCAGTGGGGAACAAGGTGTAGGCCCGCCGCGGCACCGTGTACGCCACATAAGCGAACGCATGACCAAAGGTATAGCTCCCCTGGCCAATATTCTTGGCCTCGCTGGCAAACGCGTTGACCAGATCCAGCCCCAGCAGCACGGCCCAGGTCAGCAGCACGGTGAACAACACCGCGCGCCCGACGTACCAATCGTGGACCCGTGGCATCAGCCTCATGCGCGCACCCTCGGCCGACGCACGCGGCCATCGCGTGCATACGCCCAGATCGCCACTGCCAGCAGTGGCAGCGTCAGCCACCACAGACCGAGCGCGGCCGGCGTCTTGCCGTTGGCGATCCACTGGGTGCCGACGATCATCAGGTTGGTACCCACCATGTACGCCAGGAAGGCCAGCATGATCCGGCCGTAGCGCTGCTGCCGCGGCGCACTGCGCGACAGCGGCAGGGTCAGCAGCGCGAACGCAAGCGCCAGCAGCGGCGGCGCCAGACGCTCATGCAGCTGCGCGCGCGCGGCCGGGCGTTCGTCCGACAGCAGCTGCGTGGTCCACATCACTTCCGGATCGTTGGCGTCGTGCACCTGGCTGCGGTCGGGCAGGGCCACGTCGTTGCTGGCGAACTTCATCAAGCGGTAGTCCAGGGTGTTGCCGGCGGCCGGGCCTTCGATGCGGTAACCGTCCTCCAGGCGCAGGTAGCGGTTGGCCTTGCCTTCGAAGAACATCGCGCCACGCTCGGCGGTGACCACATCGATGCGGTCGTCCTTCTGGCGCTGCACGAATACCTTGCCCAGGCCCTTGCCGTCGGCCGAGATCGTGGTGAGATAGACCACCCCACCGCCGGACAGCGGGGTGAACTTGCCCGACTCCAGGCCGGCCATCAGCACGCTGCGGTTGGCGTCTTCCAGCATGGTCTCGGCGGTACGGCTCGCCCACGGGCCCAGCCACAGCGAGCACAGCCCGATCAGCACCACCACCGGCACCACCAGCATCAGGATCGGGCGCAACATGCGCCGCGGGCCGACGCCAATGGCGGTGATCACGGCCATTTCTGAATCGCGGTACAGCCTCGCCAGTGCCAGCAGCAGGCCGAGCATGAGCGCCAACGGCAGGATGATCGGCAGGTAGGCCACAAATTGCAGGCCCACCTGAGACAGCAACAAGCGAGCGGGGATGCGGCCATCGGCGATATTGCCGAGGATATCCACCAGCACACCGCCCACGCTGACGACCAGCAGCACGATCAAGGTGGCCAGGAAGCTCTGGGTGAAATCGCTAAGCAGGTATCGATCGAGCTTCGGCATGGGGTGGGCTTGTTTTAAACTCTCGGATTCGTTCGCGGCGTCGCCAGCCTAGTGAGGTTGGCGTAAACAGTCCGCGATTGTACGGATTTGCCTACGGAATCTGATCAATGGCCCTGCAATTCACCCTGAACCAAGACGCGCCGGCAAGCGCCCACGTCGACTGCATCGTGGTTGGCGTGTTCGCCGACAAGACCCTTTCGCCCGCCGCCCAGGCGCTGGACAGCGCCAGCCAGGGCCGTTTGACGGCACTGGTCGCACGCGGCGATGTGGCCTCCAAGACCGGCAGCACCAGCCTGCTGCACGATCTGCCCGGCGTGGCCGCCCCGCGCGTGCTGGTGGTCGGGCTGGGCGATGCCGGCAAGTTCGGCGTGGCGCCCTACCTCAAGGCGATCGGCGATGCGACCCGCGCGCTGAAGACCGGCCCGGTCGGCACCGCCCTGCTCACCCTGACCGAATTGCCGATCAAGGCGCGCGATACCGCGTGGAACATTCGCCAGGCGATCGTCGTCAGCGACCACGCTGCTTACCGCTACACCGCCACGCTGGGCAAGAAGAAGGTCGACGAGACCGGCCTGACCACCCTGGCGATCGCCGGCGACGACGCCCGCGCACTGGCGGTTGGCGTGGCCACCGCCGAGGGCGTGGAGTTCGCCCGCGAGCTGGGCAACCTGCCGCCGAACTACTGCACCCCGGCCTACCTGGCCGAGACCGCCGCCGCGTTCGCCGGCAAGTTTCCCGGCGCCGAAGCCGAGATTCTGGACGAAACGCAGATGGAGTCGCTCGGCATGGGCTCGCTGCTGTCGGTGGCGCGCGGCTCGGCCAACCGCCCGCACCTGATCGTGCTGAAGTGGAACGGCGGCGGCGACGCGCGTCCCTATGTGCTGGTCGGCAAGGGCATCACCTTCGACACCGGCGGCGTCAACCTCAAGACGCAGGGCGGCATCGAGGAAATGAAGTACGACATGTGCGGCGGCGCCAACGTCATCGGCACCTTCGTCGCCACGGTCAAGGCCGAGCTGCCGATCAACCTGGTGGTGGTGGTGCCGGCGGTGGAAAACGCCATCGACGGCAATGCGTATCGCCCCTCCGATGTGATCACCAGCATGTCCGGCAAGACCATCGAGGTCGGCAATACCGACGCCGAAGGCCGCCTGATCCTGTGCGATGCGCTGACCTACGCCGAGCGCTTCAACCCTGAAGCACTGGTGGACGTGGCTACGCTGACCGGCGCCTGCATGGTGGCGCTCGGCCACCAGACCGCCGGCCTGATGAGCAAGCACGACGACCTGGCCAACGAACTGCTGGCCGCCGGCGAGCACGTGTTCGACCGCGCCTGGCGCCTGCCGCTCTGGGATGAGTACCAGGGCCTGCTGGATTCCACCTTCGCCGACGTCTACAACATCGGCGGCCGCTGGGGTGGCGCGATCACTGCCGGCTGCTTCCTGTCGCGTTTCACCGAAAATCAGCGCTGGGCGCATCTGGATATCGCCGGCGTGGCCAGCGACGAAGGCAAGCGCGGCATGGCCACCGGTCGCCCGGTCGGGCTGCTGACGCAGTGGTTGCTCGACCGCGCAGCCTGATGTCGCCACGCGCTGCACTGGCCCTGATCGCTGGTTTCGTGCTGGTGGACGGGGCCGCCAGCGCGTTACCCGGCTGGTGGAACGGCGATGCCGCCGACTTGGTGCGATTTGCGCTGTTGCTGGTGCTGATCTTCGTCTGGCTGGCGGCCGACAGCCGCCAGCACGGCTATCGCCGCCCGATGTGGCTCAACATCGGCATGGTGCTGGCCTGGCTGGTGTTCATCCCCATCTATCTGTATCGCTCGCGGCCTGCCGGCCGACGCCTGCGCGCCACAGGCGGGTTTCTGCTGGCGGTACTGGCGTCCGGCCTGCTGTTCACGCTCGGCAGCGTCGTTGCCGAATCTGTTTTCCCTTCCGTTTCGTGATCTGACCATGCCCCGTGCCGACTTTTATCTGATCGCCAAACCGCGCTTCCTCAACGAACCGCTGCGGCTGGTCTGCGAGCTGGCGCGCAAGGCCTACGACGCCAACCTTTCCACGCTGATCCTGGCGCGCGATGCCGAACAGGCCGAAGCGCTGGACGATCTGCTATGGGCGTTCGACGACGAAGCCTATATCCCGCATCAGATCGCCGGCACCGATGAGGAAGACGAACTCACCCCGGTGCTGATCGCCGCCCCGGAGTTTGCCGCGCCCTCGCGCCCGCTGGTGATCAACCTGCGCGACGATCCCTATCTGGGCGCCTGCGACCGCGTACTGGAAGTGGTCCCCGCCGACCCCGCCGCCCGCGAACCGCTGCGCGAACGCTGGAAGCAGTACAAGGCCCTGGGCCTGGAACTGACCAAGTACGACATGTGAGAGGGACGGGGATTGGGGAGTTGGGATTGGGGATTCGCAGGAGCGGTTTTGCGCGCATCCACAAGTCCTTTCCAACGACGAATCCCAACAGCCAATCTCCGTTCCACAGCGCCACCGCTGAGGTTGATGCAATGGCTTGCCAGCGATCTCTGCCGGCCCCATGACTCAACAAATCCCGAATCCCGAATCCCGAATCAACGAATCCCAGCCCCTCTATGACCACCCTAGCCTCCAGCTACGACCCCTCTTCCTTCGAATCGCGCCTGTACGCACAGTGGGAGGCCGCCGGTTATTTCGTGCCGTCCGGCAAGGGGGAGCCGTATACGGTGTTGCTGCCGCCGCCGAACGTGACCGGCACGCTGCACATGGGCCATGCGTTTCAGCAGACGCTGATGGATGCGCTGGTGCGCTATCACCGCATGCGCGGCTTCGATACGTTGTGGCAGGTGGGCACCGACCACGCCGGCATCGCCACCGAGATGGTGGTGTCGCGCAATCTGGCGCTGGAAGGTAACGGCGAAACGCGCGACTCGCTCGGGCGCGAGGGCTTCATCGCCAAGGTGTGGGAATGGAAGGCCGAATCCGGCGACACCATCGAGCGCCAGATGCGCCGCCTGGGCACTTCCAGCGACTGGTCGCGTAGCACCTTCACGATGGACCCGCAACCCTCGGCAGCGGTCAATGAGGCGTTCGTGCGCTGGTACGAGCAGGGCCTGATCTATCTCGGCCAGCGCCTGGTCAACTGGGACCCGGTGCTGAAGACCGCCATCTCCGATCTGGAAGTGGAAAACGTCGAGGAAGACGGCTTCCTGTGGTCGATCCGCTATCCGCTGGCCGATGGCGTGACCTACGAGCACGTCGAGCACGATGCCGACGGCAACGAGACGCTGCGCGAAACCCGCGATTATCTGGTGGTGGCCACCACGCGTCCGGAAACCATGCTGGGCGATACCGCAGTGATGGTGCACCCGGACGATGCGCGCTACGCCACGCTGCACAACACCCGCATCGTGCTGCCGCTGACCGGCCGGCAAGTGCCTGTGATCACCGACGATTACGTCGACCGCGCCTTCGGCACCGGCGTGGTCAAGGTCACGCCTGCGCATGATTTCAACGATTACGCGGTGGGCGTGCGGCATGACTTGCCGTTGATCAATCTGTTCACCGTCACTGCAACGATCAACGACAACGCGCCGGAGCGTTACCGCGGCCTGGATCGCTACGACGCACGCAAGCTGGTGCTGTCCGAACTGGAAGACCTGGGCGTATTGGTCGAAACCAAACCGCACAAACTGCAGGTGCCGCGCGGCGACCGTACCGGCCAGGTGATCGAGCCCTATCTCACCGACCAGTGGTTCGTGAAGATGGACGCACTGGCCAAGCGCGGGCTGGAGCTGGTCGAAAGCGGCCAGATCAAGTTCGTGCCGCCGAACTGGATCAACACCTATCGCCACTGGATGGAGAATATCCAGGATTGGTGCATCAGCCGTCAGCTGTGGTGGGGGCATCGCATCCCGGCGTGGTTCGACGAGGCAGGCAAGTGCTATGTCGGCCATGACGAAGCCGAGGTGCGCGCGAAACACGGCCTGGGTGCCGACGTCGCGCTGCATCAGGACAGCGACGTGCTGGAGACCTGGTTCTCCTCGCAACTGTGGCCGTTCTCCACGCTGGGCTGGCCGGATGCGAACGCGATGGCCGAGCGCGGTTTCGAGCGCTATCTGCCGTCGTCGGTGCTGGTCACCGGTTTCGACATCATCTTCTTCTGGGTGGCGCGCATGATCATGGCCACCGACAGCTTCACCGGCCAGGTGCCATTCCGCGATGTCTATATCACCGGCCTGATTCGCGATGCGCAAGGCCAGAAGATGTCCAAATCCAAGGGCAACGTCCTCGATCCGCTGGACATCATCGACGGCATCAGCATCGAGGCGCTGGTCGCCAAGCGCACCACCGGCCTGATGAAGCCCAAGGATGCGCCCAAGATCGAAAAGGCCACGCGCAAGGAATTCCCGGACGGCATCATCGCCCATGGCGCCGACGCGCTGCGCTTCACCATCGCCGCACTCGCCACGCATGGCCGCGATATCAAGTTCGACCTGGGCCGCGCCGAAGGCTACAAGAACTTCTGCAACAAGCTGTGGAATGCCACGCGCTTCGTGCTGATGAACACCGAGGGCGCGCGCTTCAACGGCGTGCCGCAGCCGCGCACCGAAGCGGAGCAGTGGATCCTTGCGCGTCTGGACAAGGTCACCGCAGAAACCCACGCGCACTACGCCAACTACCGTTTCGATCTGCTCACGCAATCGCTGTACGAATTCGCCTGGAATGCGTTCTGCGACTGGTTCGTGGAACTGGCCAAGCCCGCACTCAACGGCGCTGTGCAGGACAGCACGCTGGCCGCTGCAGGCAGCACGCCGGAAGCGATTGAGCACGCAGAAGATGCCGCCAGCACGCGTCACACCCTGCTCTATGTACTCGAAGCCTTGCTGCGTCTGTTGCACCCGCTCACACCGTTCGTCACCGAAGAACTGTGGCAGCAAGTCGCACCGCGCCTGGGCATCACCGCCGCGACGATCTCGTTGCAGGCGTTCCCGCAGGCCGGCGATATCGACACCCACGGCTATGCCAGCGCAGAGGCCGATGTCGAATGGCTGAAGTCGATGGTGTCGGCGCTGCGCCGCGTGCGCAGCGAGTTGAACGTGCCGCCCTCCAAGCAGGTACGCCTGCTGTTGCAGGCAGGCACGCAGGACGATCGTACCCGCGTTGCCCGCTTTGCCTCGCAGCTGTCGTTCCTGCTCAAGCTGGAAACGATCGGCTGGCTGGACGCCGGTCAGGAGGCACCGCCATCGGCGGCTGCCATCGTCGGAGAGCTCACGCTGCTGGTGCCGCTGGAAGGCCTGGTCGACATGGATGCCGAACGCACGCGTCTGGACAAGGAAATCAAGCGCGTGGAAGGCGAAATCGGCAAGTGCAACGGCAAGCTCGGCAACGCCACGTTCGTGGAAAACGCACCGGCCGTGGTGGTCGAACAGGAACGCGCGCGCTTGAACGACTGGACCACGCAGTTGACCGGTCTGCGCGAGCAACGCGCCAAGATCTAGCGAAGTCGCTCAGCCGACTGCATCGCCACCAGGCGACCGCAGTCGGTATTCGAAGAAGGCGACCGATCGGATGGTCGAGCGTGCGGTGCCCTCGCCGCTCGCAGGACACGCCGCAAGCACGTCCATGTAGGCTCGGTGGCGGCATCCATGCCGCCACACGGTCCGCAATCGGCGAGGACACCGCACCAGAGAGTTTGTCGGTAGCTGGATGAAAGCCGGTCATCTCGCGACTTGCGTTGGCTTGCGGGCATGGTTCGCAGAACACGATAGCTGGCGAATTAGAGGCACGTCATGCACTGCTTGCAACCGTGCACACCGACCATCTCGATTGGTCCTTTCCCGCCCACCATCGCGGGACCTTACGCGGCATGGATGCCGCGTAAGAGCCTTATCTGTTCGGATTCTGGCAGTTTGGGCGTCGAGAGCCGGCGTGGGCCACCGTGAGAGCCTGGATCGTTACCGATCGTCGTGTAGCTGGGTGCCCACGCCGGTTTCTCCCCTGTATCGCCCGAACGGTTGCCAGAGTGGCCACTCGTAGACGTAAGGCTGGGCAGGCAGGGGAGCTCTCGACCCTTCAAGCCTAACGGAGTTTGCCCATGAATGGCATCGGGATTGATGTGTGCAAGGCCCGGTTGGATGTGGCCGTCTACCGCGGCCCGTGCGCGCAGTTTCACAACACCCCCGCAGGCCATCTCAAGCTAGTGTCCTGGCTGGCACAGCGCGAGGTTGGCCAGATTGTCCTGGAGGCCTCTGGCGGCTATGAACAGCGGGTACTGGATGCTTTGTTCGACGCCGGCCACCGGATCGTGCGGGCCAATGCGCACCGCTGCCATGCGTTCGCCGCCGCCGTCGGCCTGCCGGCAAAGACAGATCGTCTAGACGCGATCAATCTGGCTTGCATGGCCCACACGCTGGAGCTACGTCCCTATCAACCGATGGAGCCTTGGCGTCGACGGCTGCGCGAGTTTGTGCGTGCGCGACAGCAACTCGTGGAGCTGACAACAAGCGCGCACAACCAGTTGGAGCAGGTAACGGACACGCGCTTGCACCGCGTGCTGCATGCCAATATCGCGCAGATGAAAAAGACCTGTGTGCGATTGGAACAGCAGATTGCCGAGCAGGTCGGCCAGCAACCGCAGTTGGAAGCAATGCGCTCGTTCAAGGGCGTCGGGGCGACCCTGCAAGCGGTGATCGCCAGCTACCTGCCGGAGCTGGGCACCCTCGATGGGAAGACAATTGCCAAGCTGGTCGGCGTGGCTCCCATCGCCCATGACAGCGGACAGATGCGCGGCCTGCGCCGGATCCGCGGCGGGCGGATCGAGGTGCGCAACGTGCTGTACATGGCGTGCCTGTCTGCGATCCAGCACGAGCCGCGGATCCGGGAGTTTTATCGATCGCTGCGGGCACGCGGAAAGCCCGGCAAGGTCGCCATCGTGGCGGCGATGCGCAAGATGCTCGTCATCCTCAACGCGCGAGCACGAGACGCTCACGCCGCAGACGTCCAAACCGTCCCGACCTGAGTGACCATGCTCTCGATGGATCCGCCGGCTGCTGACCAGCGGCCGGCGTTCCCGTGCCAGGCTTCCACAACGGTCAGAACCCCCTCCAACAACACAGTTGCTACACGGACGTACTTGCGGCGTGTCCCGCGATGGTGGGCGGGCAAGGGCCCTGCAGCCAAGCCGCAGATCAGCCGCTTTACAAGTGATCTATCCACACTGCTCAATCAGTCCAATACAACCGGGATTCCGGTCGTGACGGCGTTATAAATGCAGTTGGAGCTCAGGTCGAAAGCTTGGTTAGTCGAGGGTACGGTGACCTCATCGCTCGCGGGACACGCCGTGAATCCATCCGTGGAGGCTCGGTGGCGGCATCCATGCCGCCACACGGTCCCGCAACCGGCGAGGGCACCGCACCAGAGAGTTAGTCGGTTGCTTTCTTAAAAGCTTGTTGGTTGCTCCGCTTGCGTTGAAAAGCAAACCGAAACCACGGTGATCGAACAACATGCATCGTGCATTGCTTGCACCATGCACACCGACCATCTCGACTGGTCCTTGCTCGCCCACCGGCGCGGGACCTTATGCGGCATGGATGCCGCAGAAGAGCCTACACGGACGTACTTGCGGCGTGTCCTGCGATGGTGGGCGGGCAAGGACCCAGCTACGAAGTCACAGCCTTGTCGCTCTGCAAGCGACGCACCCACATCGCACCGTCGACAGTCAGGCCATCGAACTCCGAATTCCAGTTACCCAGCTTGCCACCGGCCGGATCCCACAACAGTTCCGGATCCCAGGGATTTTCGATATCGAGGTTGCGGATGATGACATCGTTGCCCTTCAACAGCAGATAACCTTCGATGATGCAGGCGTCCGCGCCCACACCGATGTAGCTAGGCAATATCCCGCACACTCATTGCGTTGCAGACACAGCCGATGTCGCGGAACATCGAGACATCAATGAGGACATCGCGCAAACGCACAACGCCCGCTCGCTGCGGGCGTTGTGGGAGCTCATACACTACTGCAGTCATCGCAGCAGTGCCTAGCGCAGACGCCTTACAGCTTGCCTGCACCAGCCTTTGCCTTCACGTCTGCAGCCACCTTGTTGGCAGCCAGCAGGTTATAGGTGTACGGCGGCTTCCAGCCGATTTTGCTGTTCCAGGAGCAGGTCAGTGCCTTGCCATTGATCAGCGACCCCTGGTCGCGATACACGCTGCCCTTGTAATCGCCGGCGATCTTGTCGCAGCTGCTCACGCCGCTGATGTCGAACGCATTGTTCTCCGAGAAGATCTTCCATTCCTTGCCCACGCCGTGCGCGTGCGAGAACGGGTACACCTTATTGCCGGTGCTGCCGACGTGGTAGTTGTTGTACAGATGCACCTGGCCGAAACGCACCCGCGGTGCGCGTGCGGAAATGTTCTCGAACAAGGTGTTGTGGATGGTCACCTTGAGCTTGCCGCTGTCGGTGCCGGAGGCGCTGTCGCTGGAGCCGATCAGGCTGTTCTTCTCATGCGACTTGAACGCCAAGTACGAGATGGTGACGAAGTTGGCACCCTTCTTGACGTCCATCGCACCATCGTGATGCTGCTTGGGGCGACCGTTGGCGGTGCCGTTCTGATCGTCGGTGCGGCGACCATCGGTGAAGGTGACATGGTCCACCCACACGTTGGTGGCCGCTTCCACGGTCAAGCCGTCGTACTCGGAATTCCAGTTGCCGTTGTCGCCGTCGTCGGCATCCCACTTCGGCTCCGGATCCCACGGATTTTCGATGGTGAGATTGCGCACGATGACGTCGTTGGCCTTGATGTAGAAATAGCCCTCGCGGATTTCCGCATTGGTGCCAACGCCGATCAACGTGGTCTTGGTCGGGATGTCCAGGCGCGCACGCGTCTTCATGTCCGCAGTCTTGGTGTAGGCCTTGCCTTCGCTGATGTCGATGACACCCTTGACCTTGATGATGCGGCCGTTGCTGCCGGCCTTGGCCTTCAACGCGGCCTTCAACTGCGCTGCCGTGCTGACGGTGTAGATGTCTGCAGCTGCAGCCTTGGAGCCGCCTTTGGTGCCGCCGTTCTGGGTCGCCCAGCCGGTGGTGGCAACTTCCAAGGAGGGATCCGCAGCGTGCGCTGCGGGGGACAACAACGCAGCGCCCAGAACGACGCCCACAACGGTACGACCAACGACTGTCGATGCTTTCGACATGGTGATGAATTCTCTTGAATGAGTGACGCAATGGCGCGCCGCATGAGACGACGCGCTCCCCGACGCGATCGCCCAGGCCATCAAGGCCAGTCCCCTAGCGAACGCGACTCGATCCTAATGCTTATGAAAACTAATGAATAGTCTATTTTTGAAAATTCTTTTTCTGCGCACGCGTGCTTCGCATACATCGCACACACGCAAATGCAGCACCCGTTTTGCGGGCACTGCATGGGGTGTCGCGTTGAGAACGCCTACAGCTTTCCGGCGCCGGCCTTTGCCTTGACGTCTGCAGCGACCTTGTCGGCCGACAGCAGGCTGTAGGTGTATGGCGGGGTCCAACCGATGTTGGTATTCCACGTGCAGGTCAGCGCCTTGCCGTTGAGCAGCGAGCCCTGATCGCGATACACGCTGCCGCCGTAATCGGCCGCGATCTTGTCGCAACCGCTCACACCGCTGATGTCGAAGGCATTACGCTCGGAGAAGATCTTCGATTCCTTGCCCACACCATGCGCGTGCGAGAACTTGTAGACCGGATGGGTGGTGCTGCCAACGTGGTAGTTGTTGTACAGATGCACCTGGCCGAAGCGCACCCGCGGCGCGCGTGCGGAGATGTTCTCGAACAAGGTGTTGTGGATGGTCACCTTGAGCTTGCCGCTGTCGGTGCTGGAGGCGCTGTCACTGGAACCGATCAGATCATTCTTCTCGTGCGACTTGAACGCCGAGTAGGAAATCGTCACGAAGTTGGCGCCTTTCTTGACGTCCATCGCGCCATCGTGATGCTGCTTGGGGCGGCCATTGGCGGTGCCGTTCTGATCGTCGGTGCGGCGACCGTCGGTGAAGGTGACATGATCCACCCACACGTTGGTGGCGCCTTCCACCGTCAGGCCGTCGTACTCGGCATTCCAGTTGCCGGCGCTGCCATCGTCCGGATCCCAGACCGGTTCCGGATCCCACGGATTTTCGATGGTGAGATTGCGGATGATGACGTCGTTGGCCTTGACGTAGAAATAGCCTTCGCGAATTTCCGCGTTGCTGGTGATGCCGATCAGCGTGGTCTTGGTCGGCACGTCCAGACGCGCGCGCGCCTTCATATCCGAGGTCTTGGTGTAGGGCTTGCCTTCACTGACATCGATGATGCCGCTGATCTTGATGATGCGTCCGTTGCTGCCCACGCTGGCCTTCAGCGCGTTCTTCAGCTCGGCGGCATTCTTGACCGTGTAGATGTTGGCAGCGGCCGCTTTGGAGCCGCCTTTGGTCCCACCGTTCTGTGTTGCCCAACCAGTGGTTGCAACTTCCAGTGCAGGATCGGCGCAGACAACGCCAACGACCAGCAACGACCCGACAAACAGCGACGCGGCGGCCGCCGTTGAAAATTTCGGCTTCATCTTGATGTCTCCCTCGGATAGGTTCGATGCGCCGCGCGGCGGCACACCCCTCGTCTAACAGGCGCGGAACATACTTTTCATCTATGTACTTTTCAGTTCCGCGAAACCGATACTAGGAGCATCGCAATCGCTTGTATCTAGCCGATGTATCGATGTGGATGCGCAGTCACGCAAACGGTTGCGAGACACCCAAGAGAAGACAAAACGCTGCACTCAAGACACGCAGAGACAGCGACAAGGACACTGCAGCGCAGCATGATTCGAGTCGCAATGCAGATGGACGCAGGTTCAGTACGGTGTGCCGCTGCGATCACGTGCTGCGTGTTTTCTTCGACGTCCATGCGTGTTGCGATGCAACGTATCGACAACGCAACGCGTGCACTGCGATCAGGCTTATGCGATCAGCGCAACCAAAAAAAAGAAAGTGGAATATGGCGAAAATATCGCCATCGATCAGCGCGGCGCGCCACGCTGCATAGTGGACGATGCGCACGACCGGCAATCGATCAAGTGCAACAATTGCGCACATCGCAATGCCATCGATTGCAACCACGCGACAGCCTGAGTCAAAGCGACGGCGAGCGATTGATTACGGACGGCGACATCGTCGGTGGCGGCATGCGGTTAACGGCATCCGATCGCAGGCGCGGCCTGTTGCTGCGATGGACACTGCGCACGCGAGCTGCAGCGCAACAGCAATGGATGCCCGCAGGCATCAGCACGCATCACATCAACTGTCACCAACGCAGTCCATCGACGAATGCGGTCAGCAACTAAAAATGGCGCTCAGGAGAACCCTTCGAAGAACAACTCGATCGCCATCACCAACGCATCCTCGCGCCCGGTGTTGGAGGGGTAGTAGCGTGGGCGCCGTCCGATTTCGTTGAAGCCTTCGGAGTGATACAGCGCGATCGCCGAGGGATTGGACGGGCGTACTTCCAGAAACGCACGCCGCGCGCCGCGATCGCAGGCACCCTTGATCAGTGCGCGCAGCAACACGCGGCCATGGCCTTGCGATTGGGCTTCTGGTGCGATGCAGACGTTGAGCACGTGCGCCTCGTCGGCGGCAATGCTGATCACGCCGTAGCCGATGACCTGGCCACCCTGCTCCATCACCCAGCCGGGGTAGCCGGCCTGCAGGCAGTCGCGAAAGATGTTGCGCGTCCACGGAAACGGATAGGCGCGATGCTCGATCTCCATCACCACGTCCAGATCGCTCTCGCGCATCGCGCGCAGCGCTGTGGGCAGGGGTGCGTTCAATGCGCTCACGCCGGGTCCTGACGCCGCCGCAGCGCACGCAACTGCGGCCACAGCGCGCGCTTGGCTGCCGGGTTGCCACGCAACTCGGCCAGCGGCCAGGTGGCCATCAAGGCCTGGGTATTCGGGTCGCCGGGGTTGCAGCCGGACGCGCGCAGCAACGCGATCTGCAAACGATCCGGCAGGCCGACACGACTACGCCGCGGCGGCGCGGCCGACGGCGCGGTGTTGGGCGCACGCGGGGCCTCGGCGGGTGCAGCCGGTGCGGTGCGACGTGCGACAGGCGCCGCGGAGTGCGCCACCGCTGGCGCCTGCACCGCACGCTCAACGCGCATCGGCGCAGTCGCCGGTGCACTTTCGACCACATCGGCGGGCGCAGGCAGCGCATCCGCCATGTCACGGTCCAGATACACGGTGTGCCCCAACGCCTGCAGATACGAGATCTGCAGATCGGACCACATCGGCTCGGACGCCATCTCACTCATGACAGCACGCTCATGACAGGTTGCTCATCACAGCCGGGCTCATGGCAGCTCGGGGACGCGCCGCCAGCGCCGCCACAGCCACATCACCGGACCGGACAGCGCATACAGCACACCGATCACCAGCAGCGAACGGGCCAGGTCGATCACCAGCAGCGCGATCACCACCGTGGCGATCGCCAGCGCCAGGAACGGCACGCGGTCGGCACGCGGCCCACGCGCACCGCCCTTGAAGCTCCAGAAGCGGATCCGGCTGACCATCAACAAGGCAGAGACCACCGTGATCGCCAATGCCAGATAGCGCAGCTGCTCGCCATCGAAGCCCAGGCTGTCGTCGGCAAACGCCCACACGAACGCCATCATCAAGCCGGCCGCCGCCGGACTGGCCAGGCCGATGAACCAGCGTTTGTCGACCACGCCTACTTGCGTGTTGAAGCGAGCCAGCCGCAATGCCGCGCAGGCCGCATATAGAAAGGCAGCCGACCAGCCGACCCGGCCCATCACGTTGCTGTCGTACTTCAGCGCCGACAGCGACCAGTGGTACATCACCAATGCCGGGGCCATGCCGAAGCTGACCAGATCGGCCAGCGAGTCATACTGCACGCCGAATTCGCTGCTGGTATTGGTCAGGCGCGCGACCCGGCCGTCCAGCCCATCCATCACCGCCGCCACGAACACCGCCATGGCCGCCTGGACGAATTGCCCATTGGCGGCGGCGATGATGGCGTAAAAACCGGAAAACAGCCCGGCGGTGGTGAACAGGTTCGGCAGCAGGTAAATCGTGCGCGAGCGAGGGGGCGGTCTCATTTCATCCATCCGGCAAGTGTAGGGCCTGAGGTCCATCCGGCGGTAGCGCGCCCTGCCCCTGACGCGTACGCCGGGCGGCATGACTTGCCAGCGCAGGCCGCGGATGCTGCAATCGCCGCGGGAATCATCCAGGGGAAGCCACATGCAGCTGTCGTCCGGGCTTTGCGCCCTGTTGATGCTGGTCAGCGCCGGCGCCGGCGCGACCGATCTCTATAAGTGGAAGGACGCCAAGGGCGTGACCCACTACACCGAAACCCCGCCGCCGTCCGGCCAGCGCTACGAATCGCGCCGGATCGACGCCCGCAGCGGCACTGCCGCCATCGCGGCGCCAGAAACCGCTGCACCCGAATCGGCCGATTGCCTCACCGCACGTCGCAACCTGGAGCTGCTCAGTGGCAAGGGCGAGGTGACCATGGGCGCTGGCGCCGACGGCAAGCCCGGCACCCCGCTGGACCCGGACGCCCGCACCGCGCAGCGCAACCTTGCCGAAGCGGCAGCCAAGGCCTACTGCAGGCCGGCACCAACCAGCAGCGGCCCGGCCACCTAAGAGCGGCCAACACAACAGTAGCGAGCGGTCGTCAGGTGGGTGCGGGCGCGCGCTCAGAACCGGAGTGTACGAAGCGGTACATGCCGATTCCGAGCACCGGCCACGCCCGCCTGGCGGCCGCGCAGCAGTCTTGTTAGCTGCTCCAAGTCCAAAATACGTGGCGGCGCTCTGCTGGGTGGACCCTGCGGACCGACCGCCGCCGATGCGTGGCACATGCCGATTTCAGCACCGGCCGCGCCAGAACGCCGGCCACACGTGTTTGGGTGAATGGCGCTTGGCCAGACCAGTTACGCACCGGTCTTTCCCGCCCTGCCGAGACGGCGCAGCGCCCTCGCCGATGACCGCCAGGGCGCGACACTGGCAAACTATGGGCTTTCCGCCCAAGCGAAGCCCGATGCGTCTTTCCCAGTTCCACCTGCACACCACCAAGGAAACCCCGGCCGACGCCGAGCTGGTCAGCCACCGTCTGATGCTGCGCGCGGGCATGATCCGCAAACTGGCCTCCGGGCTGTACACCTGGTCGCCGCTGGGCCTGCGCGTGCTGCGCAAGGTCGAGGCCATCGTGCGCGAAGAGATGAACCGCGCCGGGGCGGTGGAAGTGCTGTTCCCCACCATCCAGCCGCGCGAGTTGTGGGACGCCACCGGGCGTTGGGAAAAGTTCGGCGGGCAGTTGCTCAAGATCAAGGACCGCAAGGAACAGGAGTTCTGCTACAGCCCCACCGCCGAGGAAGCCGCGGCCGAGTTCGCGCGCCAGGAGATCAACAGCTACAAGCAGCTGCCGCTGAATTTCTATCAGATCCAGACCAAGTTCCGCGATGAAATCCGCCCGCGCTTCGGGGTGATGCGTGCGCGCGAATTCCTGATGAAGGACGCTTACTCGTTCCATCTCACCGACGAGGACATGGCGCGCGAGTACGACAACATGCGCGCGGCCTACACCCGAATCTTCACCCGCCTGGGGCTGGAATTCCGCGCCGTGCAGGCCGATTCCGGCGCCATCGGCGGCGATGCCTCGCAGGAATTCCACGTCATTGCCGCCTCCGGCGAAGACTCGCTGGCGTTCTCCACGGCTTCCGATTACGCCGCAAACGTGGAAACTGCCAGCGCCGCCCTGTCCGCCCCGCGCGCCGAGGTTGGCGAGGCGATGCGCCAGGTCGAAACGCCCACCCAGAAGACCTGCGAAGACGTCGCCCAGTTGCTGGGCATCGCGCTGCAGCGCACAGTCAAGTCGGTGGCGGTGATGACCGAGGCCGGCTTTGTGCTGGTACTGGTGCGTGGCGACCACGCGGTCAACGAGATCAAGCTGGGCAAGGTCGCCGGGCTGGCCGGTTACCGGATGGCCAATGAGGCCGAAATCCGCGACCACCTCGGCTGCGAGCCCGGCTTCCTGGGCCCGGTGAACACCGCGCGCCCGGTGCGCGTGGTGGCCGACCGCGATGTCGCGGCACTGGCCGATTTCGTGGTCGGCGCCAATGTGCCCGGCACGCATCTGGTTGGCGTCAACTGGGGCCGCGACCTGCCCGAGCCGGACACCGTGGCCGATGTGCGCAACGTCATCGAAGGCGAACGTGCGGCCGATGGCGGCGAGCTGCGGCTGGCCCGTGGCATCGAAGTGGGTCATGTGTTCCAGCTTGGCAGCCAGTACGCGCAGGCATTGCAGGCTACCGTGATCGACGAGAACGGCAAGGTCGCGGTGATGAAGATGGGCTGCTACGGCATCGGTATTTCGCGCATCGTGGCTGCGGCGATCGAACAGAACCACGACGACGCCGGCATCATCTGGCCCGCACCGATGGCGCCCTGGCAGGTGGTGGTGTGCGTGATCAACCCGAAACAGGACCCGCAGGTGATTGCCGCAGCCGGCGCGCTGTTGGACGAATTGACTGCCGCAGGGATCGAAGCCGCGCTGGACGACCGTGGTTTGCGTCCGGGCGCCATGTTTGCCGATATGGAACTATTGGGCATTCCGCATCGGGTGGTGGTCTCAGAACGCGGATTGGCGGCCGGCACATTTGAATATCGCGCGCGCACCGCCGAGGCAGCGGAAAACCTGGATAAGTCCGGGTTATTCTCCCGCCTGGAACGTTGATCAAACACCCAGAACCCGCTTCAAACAGATGAACACAAGGCGCCGAATTATTTCGGCGCATTTGTCACGCGGGTTTTCTGACATTATGATGGCCAGCGCTGCCACGGACCGGCATTCTTTTCTCTCTCATTTTCCGGAGTAGTGATGTCGATCGATCTTAGCGGCCTGTCGGCCAAGCAGTTGGGTGCACTGATCAAGAATGCGAAGAAGCAGCAGACGGTGGTTGCCAAGCGCACCCCGATCGCAAAGGTCCGCACCCAGCTGACCCGCGCCGCAAAAGCGCATGGTTATTCCATTGAAGAATTGTTTGGCGCTTCTGCCAGCGCTGGTCCGGGTCGTCCGGCTGCCGCTGCCAAGCCGGGCCCGCGCGCCGGCCGCAAGCTGGGCAAGGTGCCGCCGAAGTATCGCAACCCGGCCAATCCCCAGGAAGCCTGGACCGGCCGTGGCAAGCAACCGCGCTGGCTGGCCGAATTGACCGCCGCCGGCAAGAAAGTCGAAGACTTTCTGATCAGCAAGGTCGGCAGCAAGAAGACCCCGGCCAAGAAGACCTCGGCACGTAAAGTTGTCACCAAGCGCGCCACCAAGAAGTCCAAGGCCGCTTGATTCAAACCAATAAAAACGCCGGCATTGCCGGCGTTTTTATTGCACGCGTTTCCTGCGCCTCATAAATTCTTGCGGGCCGGAATCAACAGATTGCCGAACAGCAATCCGGCCATCAAGGCCATCACGATATTGGTCACTGCCAATAGTGCCGCTTGCCCGACACTGACATCCTGTTGCTGCACCAGGGTGAGAAATCCGCGCAGGCTGGTACTACCTGGAACCAGCATGATGATGCCCGGCAAACGGATCAATGCACCGGGTCTTTGCACCACCCGCCCGAATAGATTACCGGCGGCAGTCAATGCCATGGCCGAGGCGAATACGCCGGCCGGGCCGCCCCAGGCATGCCCCGCATAACGCGCAATGACATAACCGGACATGGCTGCAGCCATGATCCATGGATAATCGCGTCGACTGGCTTTGAACAACACTGCAAACGCATAAGCGGCCACCAGCAGCGAAGCCCATTCCACCCAACTGGCCTGCGGACGCACCGCGGCGAGCTGTGGCTGCAAGCCGACCAGCTGCGTCAGCGTCACGGCAATCACCGCACCGACGGTGAGCTTGAGCACCGTGGTCACCGCACCGGCCAGGCGCGCGGTTCCTGAGACCCAGTGCTGGCTGGCCAGCTCGTTGAAGGCATTGGTCAGCGACATGCCTGGCAGCAGCACCACCAGCGAGGCGATGATCACCGTATTGAGATTCAACGGGCCGAGCAGCGAGCCGACCACCGTCGCCACCACGCCGGCCAACAAGCCGGCCAATGCTTCGCCGGCCTCCTTTGTGGCCGGGCGTTTATCGGTGTATTGGGTCAGCAGCCCGATCGACATGCCGATCGCACCGGCGGTGGCGATATCCAGCCAGGGCAATTTCCACAGCCCGGCAACGCCGGCTGCAGCCAGCCCGAAGGCCAGCACCTGCATGGTCTTGCCACGCCGGTCGACCTCGCGGTCCAGCCGGCGCAGCGCCGTGTGCCCCTGCGCGATGCTCATGCGTCCATTGGCCACGCTGTCGGCGATGTAATCGGCCACGCCGAGTTTGTACAGATCGTTCTCGCCCGGGGCCAGCCGGATCACCCGCGTGATGTCGCTGGAGCCGATCGACTTGGTCGGGTCACTGAAGCTCAAGATAATCCCGGTGGGATTGGACCAGGGCTCGCAGTCCAGCCCCAGCTTCTGCGACAGCCCGACCACTGCGGCCTCCAGCCGCTGCGCGGTGGTGCCGTAGGTATGCAGGCGTCCGGCGATTTCCGAAACGAAGGCGACGCGCTGCGCGTAGGTGGCGCTGGCGGACGGTTGGACGAGGGTGGCGGCGGACATGCGTAGCGGGTCGGATCGGAGAAACGCCGTCTGGCGAGGCCGCCAGTGTATGCCGCAGTGCGCGTGGCCGGCGCCCCGATCGCCCATGCCGGAGCCGCAGGTGCGAAGCGTCCCCAACATTCGCTCACGCCGGGCGCGGTATGCTGGCGCTACGGACAGGCCACCCATGATCAAACCGCAACCTCCACGCATCGAACAAGACTCGCAGGATCACGCACAGGTCCGCCTTGCCGGCAGTTGGGTCCTGGCGACCGCATTGCCGCAGGCAGAACTGCTGCAGGCCGTGCCCGATGGCATTCGTCGCATCGACGCGCGCAGCATCGCGCAACTGGATTCGGCCGGCGTGCTGCAGTTGCTGCGCTTCGCCAGCCGCATGGGCCTGAAGGAAGACGCGATCGATTTCCGCGATGAGCACCAGGCCCTGGTGTGCACCATCGAAGAACTCAACGACGAGCGCCCCAAACCCAAACGCGATTACGGTTTTGTCGCCGCGCTGGACCGTCTGGGCCGCACCACCCACGGGGTCGGCCAGGGCATCCTGGAGCTGAACAGCTTTCTGGGCGAGAACCTGGTCAAGATCGCGCGGCTGATCCACGAGCCGCGCCGCTTCCGCCTGACCTCCACCGTGCACCACATGGAGCAGGTCGGCCTGGACGCGGTGCCGCTGGTGGTGCTGCTGTCGTATCTGGTGGGCGCGGTGATCGCGTTCCTGGGCTCGACCATCCTGCGCGACTTCGGCGCAGAAATTTATGTCGTTGAGCTGGTCTCGATCGCCTTCCTGCGCGAATTCGCGGTACTGCTCACCGCCATCGTGCTGGCCGGCCGCACCGCCAGCGCCTTCACTGCGCAGATCGGAGCAATGAAATCGCGCGAGGAAGTGGATGCCATCCGCACCCTGGGCCTGGACCCGATCGACCTGCTGGTGATTCCGCGCCTGCTGGCCTTGATCTTCACCCTGCCCTTGCTGACCTTTATTGCGATGATCGCCGGCCTGGCCGGTGGTGTGACGGTGGGCGCGTTCGATCTGGATATCCCGCCGCAGATGTATCTGGCACGGATGCACGACACCATTCAGCTGCGGCATTTCCTGGTCGGCCTGTCCAAGGCGCCGCTGTTTGCGCTGGTGATCGGCCTGATCGGCTGCCTGGAAGGCTTGAAGGTCAGCGGCACCGCGCAGTCGGTTGGCGAGCGCACCACCTCCTCGGTGGTGCAGACGATTTCCTTGGTCATCATCCTCGACGCGATTGCCGCGCTGTGGTTCATGAAGATGGGGTGGTGATGAGGCTGGGATTCGACATTCGGGATTGGGGATTCGTGCGAGGCACAAGCGCAGCTAGCGCCCTGACATCTGGGAGGGCTGTGCTGTGACCAATCCCCAATCCCCAATCCCCAATCCCGGCACAGAGACCGACGCCGACGACGACCAGTTGGCGATCTCGGTGCGCGGGCTGACCAACCGTTTCGGCAGCCAGGTCGTGCACGAGGAGCTGGATCTGGACGTGCGCCGCGGCGAGATCCTGGGCGTGGTCGGCGGCTCGGGCACCGGCAAATCGGTGCTGATGCGTAGCATCCTGGGCCTGCGCGAGCCGGACGCCGGCAGCATCCAGGTGCTGGGCGCGGATGCGCGCTCGGGCCGCTTCGCCGACCGCCAGCACATCACCCGCAACACCGGCGTGCTGTTCCAGGACGGCGCGCTGTTCTCGTCGATGACCGTGGGCGAAAACGTGCAGGTGCCGCTGAAGGAGCATCACGGCGAGTTTCCCGAGCGCTGGTATTTCGAGCTGGCGCTGCTGAAGATCAAACTGGCCGGTTTGCCTGCCGATGCGCTGGACAAGCTGCCCTCGCAGCTGTCCGGCGGCATGCGCAAGCGCGCCGGCCTGGCGCGCGCGTTGGCGCTGGATCCGCCGCTGCTGTTTCTGGACGAGCCCACCGCTGGCCTGGACCCGATCGGCGCGGCCGCCTTCGACCGTTTGATCCGGACCTTGCAGCAGGCGCTGGGCCTGACCGTGTTCCTGATCACCCACGACCTGGATACGCTGTACGCCATCTGCGACCGCATCGCGGTGCTGGCCGATCGCAAGGTGATCGCCAACGCGCCGCTGGCCGAAGTCGAACAGCTCGACCACCCCTGGATCCAGGAATACTTCCACGGTCCGCGCGCCCGCGCCGCGCGCGCGGCCAAGACCGACTCCACCGAGACCGCCTGAGCATGGAAACCAAAGCCAATTACGTCCTGATCGGCGCCTTCACCATCGTGGCAGGCCTGGCCTTGCTGCTGTTCGGGCTATGGGCCGCAAAGTATTCCTCCGACCGCACCTGGCAGCAATATCGCGTGGTGTTTCGCGAGGCAGTGACCGGCCTGACGGTCGGCAGCCCGGTGCAATACAACGGCATCGCGGTCGGCTCGATCACCGAGCTGACGCTGGCGCCGAACGACCCGCGCCAGGTCGTGGCGCACGTGCGGGTCAACTCCACCACCCCGATCAAGAGCGATACGCGCGCCAAGCTGGCCATCACCAGCCTGACCGGCCCGTCGATCATCCAGCTCTCCGGCGGCACGCCCGAAGCACCGTCGCTGACCACCATCGACAAGAGCGACGCGCCGATCATCCAGACCACGCCCTCGGCGCTGCAGAACATCACCGACACCGCCAACCGCATCGTCGAGCGCATGGACCAGATGCTCTCGGACAAGAACGTGGCCAGCATCACCGCCACCTTGCAGAACCTGGAAAAGATCAGCGGCGGCATCGCCGACCGCGACGAAGGCATGCAGGCGCTGATCGTCAGCGCGCGCGATGCCGCACGCAATCTGGATACCACCCTGACCACCACCAACGGCACCATCAAGCGGCTGGACCAGAACCTGGTGCAGCAGCTGCCGGGCATCCTGGAAAAGCTCGATGCCACCCTGGTCAAGCTGGATTCGGCCGCCGGCAACGCCGACAACATCCTTGGCGAGAACCGCGCGGCCATCAATAGTTTCGCCAACGATGGCCTCGGCCAACTCGGGCCTACGCTGACCGAATTGCGCGGTCTGATCCGCGACCTGCGCCGGGTCAGCGACAAGCTGGACAACAACCCTGCGCGCTACCTGCTCGGCCGCGACGCACCCAAGGAGTTCGAACCGAAATGACTGCCATGCGCCTGTTGCGTCCCGTGTTGTGCGTCTCGTTGCTGGCGCTGGGCGGCTGCTCGCTGCTGACCGGCGGCGACCAGAAACCGGCCACGATCTACGCACCCACCGTGCGGATCACGCCGAACCCGTCCTGGCCGCAGGTGAGCTGGCAACTCTCGGTTGCCAAGCCCAGCGCGGCGCGTGTGATCGACAGCCCGCGCATCAACGTGCGCCCCACCCCGGGCGAGTTGCAGGTCTATCACGGCGCCGGTTGGGCACAACCGGCCACCGACATGCTGGAAGACAGCGTGGTGCGCGCGTTCGAGGACTCCGGCAAGATCGCCGCGGTCGCCCGCATCGGCACCGGCATCCGCTCGGACTACAAGCTGGTGATCGACCTGCGCCGCTTCGAGTCGGACTATGCGGGCCAATCGCTGCCCTCGGCCACCATCGAACTCAACGCCAAACTGCTGCACGCCGCCGATCAACGCGTGGTGGCCTCGCGTACCTTCCTGGTTGCACGTCCTTCTACGGGTACCGACACCGCAACGGTCGCCGCAGCCTTCGAGCAGGCGATGACGCAGGTCACCGCCGAGCTGGTGGGTTGGACCTTGATCACCGGTCAACATGACAGCCAGAACCTGCCGCGTTCGTTATAAGCGCAAGCGACAGACTTAGAGCGGCTTAAAAAACGTAGCGAGCAGTCGCCAGGTGGGCGCGGACGGCGCGCAGGAACCAGGAGTGTACGAGTGGTACATGCCGATTCCGGGTACCGGCCGCGCCCGCCTGGTGGCTGCCGCAGAGCTGTTGATCTGTGGCCTGGCTGCAGGGCCCTTGCCCGCCCACCATCGCGGGACACGCCGCAAGTACGTCCGTGTAGGCTCTTACGCGGCATCCATGCCGCGTAAGGTCCCGCGACGGTGGGCGGGCAAGGACCAATCGAGATGGTCGGTGGGCAGGGTTGCAAGCAGTGCATGACGTGCCTCTAATTCGCCAGCTATCGTGTTCTGCGAACTATGCCCGCAAGCCAACGCAAGTCGCGAGATGACCGGCTTTCATCCAGCTACCGACAAACTCTCTGGTGCGGTGTCCTCGCCGCTTGCGGGACCGTGTGGCGGCATGGATGCCGCCACCGAGCCTACATGGACGTACTTGCGGCGTGTCCCGCGAGCGGTGAGGGCACCGCGCCCTCGACCGACCCAGCGTTTGACCTGGCTTCTGACTGCATCCAACAAGATGCAGCCAACGAAACCAATGCGCTCCCCGTCAGGCGACCGCTCGCTACGTTTTGTTAGCCGCTCTCATTGCTGGGAAACTCGCATCGCGATCTGACGAAAGGCCAGATTGATGCGCTCGCCGACTGGCTTTACGGTGCGCGGCAAGGCGTGTTTGTAATGGCGCTGGGTATCGCCGCCCATCAGCAGCAGATCGCCGTGGCCCAGCTCCAGCGTCTGCTTCAACGCCGCATCGTCGCGATGCTTGAACGCAAACCGCCGCGTCGCGCCCAGGCTCACTGAGGCGATCAGCGGCTGCGCGCCCAGCTCCGGTTCGTCGTCGCTGTGCCAGCCCATCGCATCGTTGCCGCTACGGTAGCGGTTGACCAACACGCTGTTGAAGGGTTGCCCGGTTTCATCCTGCAGGCGCGTTCGCACTGGCTGCAGCGCCTCCAGCCACGGCTGCGGCGCAAACCGGGTGCCCGAATAGCGATAACTCGCCTCCGCATCGCCGATCCAACTGCTCAGTCGCGGCGAATCCACCATCCGCCCGAACATCCGGATGCGGTGCACTTCCCACTCCACATCCTGCAAGAGCGCCTGCATCAGCACATCGGCCTGCGCCGCCTGTAACCAGCCGCGACACCAGGCGATCTCCGCTTGCGGCAGTGCAACCCGAATCTTCATGCGGCAAACGCTAGCACGCACACGCTGAGCGGCACCGCGCAGTGCGGATGAATCGATCCGATTTGCCGCCGTCACATCGAATCCCGGAAAATGCGCGTTAGCCATCGAGCCAACGGGAGCGGAGCAATGTCGGAAGCGGGAGTCGGCGCACATGCGTCAGAGACGGTCGAGCGCGACGTGATGGAGTACGACGTCGTCACCGTCGGCGCCGGTCCGGCCGGGCTGGCATTTGCAATCCGGCTCAAGCAGCTCGATCCGAACATCAGCGTGTGCGTGATCGAAAAATCCAGCACCATCGGCGCGCATATCCTCTCCGGTGCGGTCATCGAACCGGGTCCGCTGGATGCCCTGCTGCCCGGCTGGCGCGACAACCCGCCGCCGATCTGCGTGGCCGCCACCGACGACGAATTCTGGTTTCTCGGCAAGGACAGCGCACGCAAGTTCCCGGTGGTGCCGCCGGGCATGCGCAACCACGGCAACTTCATCGTCAGCCTGGGCGCGATGTGCGCTTGGCTGGCGCCGCAGGCCGAAGCGCTGGGCGTGGAAATCTACCCGGGCTTCGCGGCCGCCGAAACCCTGCACGACGCCAACGACCAGGTCATCGGCGTGCGTATCGGCGACATGGGCGTGGCCAAGGATGGATCGCACAAGCACGGCTACACCGCCGGTATCGACATCCGCGCCAAGGTCACCGTGCTGGCCGAAGGCGCGCGCGGGCATCTGACCAAGCGCCTGCTCAAACGCTTCGACCTCACTGCCGACGCCGATCCGCAGGGCTATTCGATCGGCATCAAGGAGCTGTGGCAGGTACCGGAAGGCCGCGTCAGCCCAGGCAAGATCGTGCACACGCTGGGCTGGCCGGCCGACAACCGCACCTATGGCGGCAGCTTCCTGTATCACCTGGACAACAACCAGATCGCGCTCGGCTACGTCAGCGGCCTGGACTACAGCGACCCGAAATACCAGCCGTGGGAAGCCTTCCAGCAATGGAAAAACCACGCACTGATCAAACAGTTGCTCGAAGGCGGCAGCATCCTCTCGGCCGGCGCGCGCGCCATCGTCACCGGCGGCTGGCAATCGCTGCCGAAAGTGGAAATGCCCGGTGCCTTGCTGATCGGCGACACCGCCGGCCTGCTCAACGTGCCCAAGATCAAGGGCACCCATCAGGCGATCCGCAGCGGCATGCTGGCCGCCGAACATCTGGTGCAAGCGCAGCTGGCGCCGCAAGGCTTCGACGCCAAGCTGCGCGCCTCCGATGCGATGGCCGAGCTCAAGCAGGTGCGCAACATCAAGCCCGGCTTCAAGAAGGGCCTGTGGTTCGGCCTGCTCAACGCCGCCTGGGAAACCGCGCTCAAGGGTGCCTCGCCATGGACGCTGAAGAACAAGCCCGACTGGTCGGCATTGCACAAGATCGGCGAGTACGAGCAACCCAAGCGCGACTACGGCACGCGCGAACTCGCACCGCGCGACCGCCTGCAGGCGGTCTACTTTGCCGCCACCGAACACGACGAAGACCAGCCCGTGCATCTGAAGGTGCTCGACACCGACATCTGCGCTACTCGCTGCGTGCAGGAGTACGACAACCCCTGCACGCGCTTCTGCCCGGCCAACGTCTACGAAATGGTCGCAGATACCAATAGCCCCTCCGGCAAGCGCTTGCAGATCAACGCCGCCAACTGCGTCCACTGCAAGACCTGCGACATCAAGGACCCCTACGAGATCATCACCTGGGTCACACCGGAGGGTGGTTCCGGGCCGAACTACCAGAATCTGTGAGCAACGACTGGCAGGCCGCGTGACTAGCAGTCTCTCCAAACTCGTGGCTGCGGCACGTCGCTCGGTAGAGCTCCATGGCGGCGGTTTCTCCGGCGCAACTGCAGTTGCGATGCGGGCGTTCAAAGTGATCCGCGCCCTCGGAATACGCGGATTTCTTGGGCGAGTGCGATTGGCCGGACGCAAGCAGCCAACGGCTTCACGCCTGTCGGACCAGGCGCCGTTCGTCGCGCCTGTACCCTTGTCGCAGCTGCAGTTAAAAGTCGGCGTGATGGTGCACGTCTTCTATCCTGATCTGATCGACGAATTCGCACAGTCACTCCAGCATATGCCGGTCGGCTATGACCTGCTGGTCTCTGTGATGGACGAAGCCGCCGCAGATCACGCGCGCGCCCGCTTTTCCAAGCTATCGCATGTTGAGAAACTGGATGTGCGCATCGTGTCCAACCATGGCCGTGATATCGCGCCACTGGTGGTGACGTTCCGTGAGCAGATCCTGGCATTGGATGTTGTCGGCCATCTGCATACAAAAAAGTCCCTGTATACCGGCAGCGAGCAAGGCCAGTGGCGCCGCTACCTGGTCTCGTCCCTGATGGGGAGCCCGGAGCGCATCGCCTGGCAACTGGGAATGTTTCAGGCCGAGCCGCGCCTTGGCATGCTTTACCCCGAAAGTTACGAGCGGGTGCCGCTATGGGCACATACCTGGCTGAGTAATTTTGAGGTTTGCCGCGCGCTGGCCCAACGTCTCGGATTCGATATCAGCGCCTCGGAGTACATCGACTTTCCTGCAGGATCGATGTTTTGGGCAAAAGTGGATGCACTACGGCCGTTGTATGCGCTGGACCTTGAGCTGAAGGACTTTCCCGAAGAGCGCGGCCAGATCGATGGCACCTTGCACCACGCAATGGAGCGCATGTTCGTCGCCATCGTGCGGCATCAGCAGTATCGCATCGGCATATTGCCGCAAGACGGCACGCTGGCGCTCAGCGCCGAAGGTGGGCGCAACTGGCAGGCTGCGTTCGAAACGCCGATCGCCACGCGATTGACACTCTCCTCTCTTCAAGCTCGACTGGTGTCATTGGACATCTTCGACACCTTGGTGGTGAGACCGTTCCTGTTTCCGATGGGTGCTCGCGCCTATCTTGCCCACTTGGTAGCATGCAAATTCGGGGTCGAGAACTTTCTTGAACTACGCGAGCTTGCCGAGGCCAAGGCACGCCATCAACGTGGCACCGATGTCGATCTATCGAGCATCTACAACACGCTGTCTGGCCTACCTGATGCGGCAGGACTTCCAATCGGCGCCCTCCAGGCATTGGAAGTGGCACTGGAAACCAGACTGCTACAACCACGTCGGGCTGTGATCGCAGCAGCTACACAGTTGCAGCAACGCGGCACCCGCTTGGTTGCGCTGTCGGACATGTATCTGGATAGCACATTGCTGCAGCAGATCCTGCCGCCCGAGGCCAGCGCGCTGCCAGCGGCCTGGTATGTCTCCTGCGAGACGGGTTGGCGCAAAGATGCTGACAGTGCCTGGAAGAAGGTGCCAGACATTGAAAAAATCGACACCTCGCAGTGGCTGCATGTCGGCGACAACGAACACGGCGATATCCAGCGTCCACAGATGCACAAATTACTGACTCCAGTGCATGTTCTTCGCCCATCTGCGTTACTGGATGTGGTTCCTGCATTGCGTCCGCTTCGGCCACCGTTGGGTGCGGCAACGCGGTGGCAGGACCAGTTATGGCTTGGCTTGCTGGCTAATCGGTTCGCCGATCTTGCCGACCGGCAGCCGGAAACATTGATGCCGTTGCCGACACTCTCCCCGGCAAGTCTTGGCTACGTAGTCATCGGCCCGTTGATCTTCGATTATCTCGCTTGGCTGGTCCGCATGGCGAAGCAAACCGACATCGAAACGATTTTATTCTTGAGCCGGGAAGGCTACCTGCTGGAGCAGGCCTTTCAGCTCGTGAAGCAAACTTCCCCGGCGCTTGACCAGCTTCATGGCAAGTATCTGCTCGCATCGCGGCGGGGAACCGGAACACCCTCGCTACACGCGCCGGACGATCTCGCATTGCTGCTGGACAGTACCTACACCGGGACGCTGGGCAACCTGGTGCAGGCCCGCCTGGGAGATGCTGCGGCACATATTATGGAGCGCCGATTAGGCCAGCCGGCCATGCAACGCGATGTCTACCTGCCGGAGATGCACGCCGAACTTCTGGAGCTGATGGCTCCGGCAATCAATGAACTGCTAGCGCTTGCCGAAACTGAAAGGCAGGCGTATCTGCATTACTGGAAAGCGACCGCAGGTGACAGTGCCGCCATGGTGGCCGACATAGGTTACTCCGGCAGCATCCAGGCAAACCTCGCAAGATTGACTGGGCAGCCATTAGGTGGCGCGTATTTTGCGTTGAACGCGCGTGCCACAAAAATCACTGCGCAGAGTTGGGCCGCCGCCCGCTATTTTGATGGGCGCACCGAGGAAAGCCCGGACCACTCGACGATCCTGCGCCACGATCTGCTGCTGGAAACACTTCTCACTGCTCCCTCGCCGCAGTTTTCCCACTTCACAAACATCACCGAAGTTCCGACCGCGGCCTACGCAAGTCCAGAGCTAACGGAGAAGCAATGGGCGACGATCACGCAGGTGCATGAAGGTGCGTTAGCGTTCATTGCAGACGTCTGTCAGGTTGCGCAGGACGAAAGCTACCTGCTGGACTTCGATCGAGCCTCGGTCCAGATCCCGCTGCAGTGCGTCGGTTCCGGACGCTGGCAGGCGCCGTGGCTGGCAGAGCTGCAACTGGACGATCGCTTCACCGGACGCGGATCGGTTCGGGCCGGATGACCTGACGACCATCCGGCCTTGCCTCACGGTTGAGGCGTCAGGATTGCCACACCGGTCTTCTGGCGCAACCCATCCAGATCCACCCCATCCGCCGCCTCCACCAGCACCAGCCCGCCGTCGGTCACATCGAAGACCGCCAGGTCGGTGATGATGCGATCGACCACGCCCACGCCGGTCAACGGCAAGTCGCATTCGGGCAGGATCTTGTGGCTGCCGTCCTTGGCGACATGTTCCATCAGCACCACCACGCGCTTGACCCCGGCCACCAGGTCCATCGCGCCGCCCATGCCCTTGACCATCTTGCCGGGCACCATCCAGTTGGCCAGATCGCCGCGCTCGGTGACCTGCATCGCACCGAGAATCGCCAGATCGATGTGCCCGCCGCGGATCATCGCAAACGAGTCGTGGCTACCGAAATAGCTGGCGCCGGTGCGCGCAGTGACGGTCTGCTTGCCTGCATTGATCAGGTCTGCGTCCACTTCGTCTTCGGTGGGAAACGGGCCGATGCCGAGCAGGCCGTTCTCCGATTGCAGCCACACATCCACGCCATCGGGAATGTGATTGGCCACCAGTGTCGGCAGGCCAATCCCCAGGTTGACGTAGGCGCCGTCGGTCAATTCGCGCGCCGCGCGTGCGGCCATCTGATCTCTGGTCCAGGCCATCACTGCTGTCCTTCGCGCACGGTGCGCTGTTCGATGCGTTTTCCCGGCGTGGCGTTGAGTACCAGGCGGTCGACATAGATGCCGGGCAAATGCACCTGGTCCGGATCGATCGCGCCCACCTCCACGATCTCCTCGACCTCGACAATGCAGACGCGACCGGCCATTGCGCAGGCGGGATTGAAATTGCGCGCGGTCTTGCGAAACACCAGGTTGCCGGCCGTATCCGCACGCCATGCCTTGGCCAAGGCCACATCGGCCTGCAGCGCGGTCTCCAGCACGTAATGCTTGCCGTCGAATTCGCGGGTTTCCTTGCCCTCGGCGACGATGGTCCCGTAGCCGGTTGCGGTGTAAAACGCAGGAATTCCTGCGCCGCCCGCACGCAAGCGCTCGGCCAGCGTACCTTGCGGATTGAACTCCAACTCAAGTTCACCGGCCAGATACTGCCGCTCGAATTCCTTGTTCTCGCCCACGTAGGACGAAATCATCTTGCGGATCTGCCGGGTGGCCAATAATTGGCCAAGCCCAAATCCATCGACTCCGGCGTTGTTGGAAATCACGGTCAGCCCGCCGACTCCGCTTTCGCGCACTGCCGCGATCAGCGCTTCGGGGATTCCGCACAAGCCAAAGCCGCCCACCGCCAGGGTCTGGCCGTCGGCCAGCACCCCGTCCAGCGCCGCCTTGGCATCGGCATAGCGTTTGCCGCTTGCCTTACCACGTCCACTATTGCGCATCACCGCCCTCGCCTCGCTGATGTGAAGCGACCATTCTAGCCGCTGACTGTTCCCTGTCCCCGTTCGCAATTCCGCCACACCCAAGACACGGCGCAGCCGCTAAACTCGGACGTCCCCCACCCCAGGAATTGCCCATGACGCTACCCGCCTTCAAGGCCTACGATATTCGCGGCCGCGTGCCGGATGAACTCAACGAGGACTTGGCTCGCCGCATCGGCGTGGCGCTGGCGGCGCAGCTGGATCAAGGGCCGGTGGTCCTGGGCCATGACGTGCGCCTGGCCAGCCCCGGCTTGCAGGAAGCGCTCTCGGCCGGCCTGCGCGCCAGCGGCCGCGAGGTGATCGATATCGGCTTGTGCGGCACCGAAGAGGTCTATTTCCAGACCGATTACCTGAAGGCGGCCGGCGGCGTGATGGTCACTGCCAGCCATAACCCGATGGACTACAACGGCATGAAGCTGGTGCGCGAGCAGGCGCGACCGATCAGCTCAGATACCGGCCTGTTCGCGATTCGCGATACTGTCGCCGCCGATACCGCCGCACCGGGTGAGCCCACTGCGAGCGAGCAGAGCCGCACCGACAAGACTGCTTACCTTGAGCATTTGCTCAGCTACGTGGACCGCAGCACGCTCAAGCCGCTCAAGCTGGTGGTCAATGCCGGCAACGGTGGCGCCGGTCTGATCGTCGATCTGCTCGCACCGCATCTGCCTTTCGAATTCGTGCGCGTCTTCCACGAACCCGATGGCAACTTTCCTAACGGCATTCCCAACCCGTTGCTGCCGGAAAACCGCGCTGCCACCGCCAAGGCGGTGCAGGAACACGGCGCCGATTTCGGTATTGCATGGGATGGCGACTTCGATCGTTGCTTCTTCTTCGACCACAGCGGCCGCTTCATCGAAGGCTATTACTTGGTCGGCCTGCTGGCGCAGGCAATCCTTGCCAAGCAGCCGGGCGGCAAGGTCGTGCACGACCCGCGCCTGACCTGGAACACGGTCGAGATGGTTGAAGACAGCGGCGGCATTCCGGTGCTGTGCAAGAGCGGGCATGCCTTCATCAAGGAAAAGATGCGCAGCGAAAACGCCGTCTACGGCGGCGAAATGAGCGCGCACCATTATTTCCGCGAGTTCGCCTACGCCGACTCCGGCATGATTCCGTGGCTGTTGATTGCCGAGCTGGTGTCGCAGTCCGGTCGTTCGCTGGCAGATCTGGTCGAAGCACGCATGCAGAAGTTCCCTTGCAGCGGCGAGATCAACTTCAAGGTGGACGATGCCAAGGCCGCAGTTGCGCGCGTGATGGAGCATTACGCGTCGCTGTCACCCGAGCTGGATTACACCGATGGCATCAGCGCGGACTTCGGCCAGTGGCGTTTCAACCTGCGTAGTTCCAACACCGAACCACTGCTGCGCCTGAACGTGGAAACGCGCGGCGACGCCGCCCTGCTGGAAACGCGCACGCAAGAGATTTCCAACCTGCTACGTGGTTGATTCACCCTCCCCCCACCTTGACGCACTGGAGTTTCCCCCGCTCATGAGCGACGTCCTTCCGATTATCCTGTCCGGCGGTTCCGGCACGCGCCTGTGGCCGTTGTCGCGCGAATCGTACCCGAAGCAGTTCCTGCCGCTGGTCGGCGAGCACAGCATGCTGCAGGCCACTTGGCTGCGTTCGGCTCCGGTGGCCGCGCACGCGCCCATCGTGGTGGCCAACGAAGAGCACCGCTTCATGGCGGCCGAACAGTTGCAGCAGCTTGGCGTGAAGCCGTCGGCCATCCTGCTCGAGCCCAAGGGCCGCAACACTGCTCCGGCGATTGCTGTGGCTGCACTGGAAGCCACCCGTAACGGCGGCGATCCGCTGCTGCTGGTTCTGCCGTCCGATCATGTGATTCAGAATGAAGTTGCTTTCCAGGCAGCGGTCACCTTGGCGGCCACTGCGGCCGAGCAAGGCAAGCTGGTCACTTTCGGCATCAAGCCCACCGCGCCTGAAATCGGCTACGGCTACATCAAGGCAGGCGCAGGCACCGGTGTCAGCGCTGTGGAGCGCTTCGTCGAGAAGCCTGATCTGGCAACCGCGCAAGGCTACCTGGACAGCGGCGAGTACTACTGGAACAGCGGCATGTTCCTGTTCCGCGCATCGCGCTACCTGGAAGAGCTGCGTAAGTTCCAGCCCGCGATCGCCGATGCCTGCCAGAAGGCCTGGGAAGGCGGCAAGCGCGACGCCGACTTCACTCGTCTGGACAAGGACGCGTTCGCGTCCAGCCCGTCGGATTCGATCGACTATGCGGTGATGGAAAAGACCGCAGATGCAGTCGTGGTGCCGCTGGATGCCGGCTGGAATGACGTTGGCTCATGGTCCTCGCTGCTGGACGTCTCCGAGCAGGATGGCCAGGGCAACGCGCATCATGGCGATGTCATCCAGCTCGATTGCAAGAACACCTATGCGTATGGCTCGCGCCTGATTGCCATGGTCGGTCTGGAGGACGTGGTTGTGGTGGAGACGCCAGACGCTGTTCTGGTCGGTCACCGCGATCGCATCCAGGAAGTAAAGGATGTGGTCGGCCGGATCAAGGCCGACGGTCGCTCCGAGGCGACCTGGCATCGCAAGGTCTATCGTCCCTGGGGTGCTTACGATTCGATCGACATGGGTCACCGTCACCAGGTCAAGCGCATCACCGTCAAGCCCGGTGCCGTGCTCAGTCTGCAGATGCATCACCACCGCGCCGAGCACTGGATCGTCGTCAGCGGCACCGCAGAAGTCACGCGTGGCGAAGAGGTGCTGCTGCTCACCGAGAACCAGAGTACCTATATTCCGCTTGGCGTGACCCATCGCCTGCGCAATCCAGGCAAATTGCCGCTGGAACTGATCGAAGTGCAGTCCGGCAGCTATCTGGGCGAAGACGACATCGTGCGTTTCGAAGACACCTACGGGCGCACCTGATCGGTCGCTTGCAGGTTTCTGCAACACATAAGCAAACAGCCGGGGATTCCCGGCTGTTTGTTTTTGCGGCTTGCACTTGTCGATGGAACTATCGCCACCGATCAGAGTCGCCGATTTACTGTTTGGCAGCGGCGATTTCGGCAATCACGCGCTGCAAGCCAAGCTGCCATTCCGGCAATACGACGTCGAAATCACGCTGCAGTTTTTCGATCGACAACCGCGAATACGCCGGCCGCTTCGCAGGCGTCGGGTAGTCGGCGGTGATGATCGGCACCACGCGCGGCGCACGCGGCAGCAGACCTGCGCTCACGGCTTCTTCGAAGATCGCCTCGGCAAAGCCATGCCAGCTGGTCTGTCCTGCAGCAGTGAGGTGCCAGGTGCCCGAGGTGTCGGGTGTGCGTTGACGCAGCAACTGCGCGGTGACATCGGCAATCAGGGCGGCGGGCGTCGGGGTTCCGATCTGATCGGCCACCACGCGCAGCTCGTCGCGCTCGGCGCCGACACGCAACATCGTGCGCAGGAAATTCGCACCATGCGACGCATAGACCCATGCCGTGCGCAGAATCAGATGCTGCGCGCCGGAGTCACGAATGGCATTCTCGCCAGCAAGCTTGGTTTCGCCATACACGCCTAGCGGCGAGGTCTGCGCATCCTCCAGATAGGGTGCGCTGCCCTGGCCGTCGAAGACGTAATCAGTCGAGTAGTGCACCAGTGGCACGTTACGGGCAGCACACCATGCAGCAATGACGCCAGGCGATAGCGCATTCGCCCGCATGGCGCTATCGGGATCCTGCTCGGCGCGATCTACTGCCGTATAGGCTGCAGCGTTGACCACACGCGACGGGCCAATCCGGTCCAGCAAAGCTGGCAAAGTTTCCGGTGCGTCGAAGTCCGCCGTCTCGCAAGCGCTGCCATCAGGCAACTGGCCACTGCGTGTCGTCGCCTGCACCGCGCCATCGGCCGCCAGTGCGCGCAGCAGTTCAGTGCCTACCTGCCCGTTCGCACCAAACACCAGAGTGATCACGGCGTATACACCGGCAATCGATCAACTGGCACGTCGCTCAGGAACGGCGCATTGGCATCCTTGGCGGATAGCAAAGGGTCGCTGATCGGCCAATCGACACCGATCGCCGCGTCATCCCAACGCACGCCAGCGTCGGCTTCCTTAACGTACACGTCGGTGCACAGATAACTGAAAACGGCGCGCTCGGATAACACCGCAAAACCATGCGCAAAGCCTTCCGGAATCCAGAACTGCTTCTTGTTCTCTGCGCTCAATACCACCGCAGCCCATTGACCGAAATTCGGCGAACCATGACGCACATCGACAGCGACGTCATACACCTCGCCTTCGAGCACGCTGACCAACTTACCTTGCGGGCGCGGCCACTGATAGTGCAGACCACGCAGCACGCCCTTGGCAGAGGTGGACACGTTGCTCTGCACGAATTGCGTCGGCAGGCCGTGTTGGCCAAAGCGCTCTGCATTCCATGTTTCAAAGAAATACCCGCGCTCATCGCCGAACACTGCCGGCTCGATGACAACGCAACCCGGTAGACGCGTTTCGATTACTTTCAAGGCACTACTCCTCTTACAGCCAACTCATGTAGATACTTGCCATAGTCATTCTTCAGCAACGGCGCCGCCAGACGCTCCAGCTGCTCGGCATCGATCCAGCCCTGACCAAATGCGATTTCTTCCGGGCAGCACACCTGCAGACCCTGGCGCATCTGGATGGTCTCGATGAAATTGGCCGCTTCATGCAATGACTGGTGCGTCCCGGTATCCAGCCATGCATACCCGCGCCCCAGGGGCTCCAGGTGCAGGTCGCCGGCATCGAGATAGCAGCGATTGAGATCAGTGATCTCCAACTCGCCGCGCGGCGAGGGTTTCAGGGCAGCTGCGTAGTCGCTGGCCTTGCCGTCATAGAAATACAGGCCGGTGACCGCATAGTTGGAACGGGGCTTTTCCGGCTTTTCGGCAATGTCGATGACCTTGCCTTGCTGATCGAATTCGGCGACGCCGTAGCGCTCCGGATCGTTGACCCAGTAACCGAAGACGGTTGCACCCTGCTCACGCGCATCGGCGCGGCGCAAGGTGTCGGTCAGGCCATGTCCATGGAAAATATTGTCGCCCAACACCAGGCAACTCGGCTTGCCGTCGACGAAATCGCGACCGATCAGATAGGCCTGCGCCAGACCGTCGGGGCTGGGCTGCACGGCATACTGGATGTTGACGCCCCACTGGGAACCATCGCCCAGCAGCGACTGGAACAGCGCCTGCTCGTGCGGCGTGTTGATGATCAGAATGTCGCGGATACCCGCGAGCATCAGCACGCTCAGCGGGTAGTAGATCATCGGCTTGTCGTACACCGGCAACAGCTGCTTGCTGACGCCCTTGGTGATCGGGTACAGGCGCGTGCCGGAGCCGCCCGCCAGAATGATGCCTTTACGTTGTGTCATCAGGTATGTCCTGTTGAGGCCCGCACACGCACGCGTGCACGGGCTCTTGCTAGGGGCTCGCGTTAGGCCGCGGCGCCGATCCGTTCAAGCCGATAACTGCCATCCAGCACGCCTTGTACCCAGGACTGGTTGGTCAGGTACCACTCCACCGTCTGCGCGATGCCTTGCTCGAAGGTGTACGCCGGCTCCCAGCCCAACTCGTTCTTCAACTTGGACGCATCGATTGCATACCGCCGGTCGTGCCCGGGGCGGTCGGTGACATAGGTGATCTGGCTTGCACGGGGCTTGCCGTCTTCGCGCGGACGATGCTGATCCAACAGTGCGCAGATCGCCTGCACGACTTCGATGTTCTGGCGCTCGGAATTGCCGCCCACGTTGTAGGTCTCGCCGACCCGGCCCTTGACCAGCACGGTGCGTATCGCCTCGCAATGATCGCTGACGAACAGCCAGTCGCGCACCTGCCTGCCGTCTCCGTACACCGGTAACGGCTCACCGGCCAGCGCCTTGGCAATGACCAATGGAATGAGTTTTTCGGGGAAGTGGTACGGACCGTAGTTGTTCGAACAGTTGGTGGTCAGCACCGGCAGCCCGTAGGTATGGTGGAACGCGCGCACCAGGTGATCCGACGCTGCCTTGGAGGCCGAGTACGGCGAGTTCGGGGCGTAGGGCGTGGTTTCGGTGAACTTGCCGGTCTCACCCAGCGTGCCATAGACCTCGTCGGTGGACACATGCAGGAAGCGGAAGGCATCACGGCGCGTGTCCGGCAACGCTTTCCAATAGTCGCGCACTGCCTCAAGCAGGGCCAAAGTGCCGACCACGTTGGTCTGGATGAAGGCGCCAGGGCCTTCGATCGAACGATCGACATGGCTTTCGGCCGCGAAGTTCAGCACCGCGTCCGGCTGATGTTCCTGCAGCAAGCGAGTCACAAGCGCGCCGTCACCGATGTCGCCCTTGACGAAAACATGGTCGGCGTTGCCTTCCAGCGACGCCAGCGTGTTCAGATTGCCCGCATAAGTGAGCGCGTCCAGATTGACCACGCGGATCCCACGAGAGACCGCCTCCAGAACAAAATTTCCGCCGATAAATCCGGCCCCGCCGGTTACTAGCCAAGTCGCCACTGTCTACCCCTCCTGGTCGCGCGCACCCGCGCTGCATTTTCAAACCACACAGGATATATGGTCCGGGCAAGACCGAGCTTAAGCATCGCCTACATCGCTGTGTCCGACTGCCGCAGCGCAGCATCCATACGCCATCGCATGGTGCGCCCTCCCCGGTTAGAATGGCGGCACTCCCGAGCCTGCCGCCGCGGCCGGGCCTTCCCGCAATAGCTGAAGGATCTCGTACACGATGAAAATCCTCGTCGCCTACAAGCGCGTGGTGGACTACAACGTCCGCATTCAGGTCAAGCCGGATGGCTCCGGCGTGGTCACCGACGGCGTCAAGCTCTCGCCGAACCCGTTCGACGAAATCGCCCTGGAAGAGGCGTTGCGCTTGCGCGATGCCGGCATCGCCACCGAGGTGGTCGTCGCCACCATGGCCCCGGCCGATGCCGCCGCGCATCTGCGCAACGGTTTGGCCATGGGCGCCAACCGGGCCATCCACGTGGTGACCGACTCCGCCATCCAGCCGCTGACCGCTGCACGTACCCTGCTCAAGCTGATCGAGAAGGAACAGCCGGACCTGGTCATCCTGGGCAAGCAGGCGATTGACGACGACGCCAACCAGACCGGCCAGATGCTCGCCACGCTGTGGGGCCGCCCGCAGGCGACCTTCGCCGGCAAGCTGGTCGTGGCCGATGGCAAGGCCACCGTGACCCGCGAAGTCGACGCCGGCCTGGAAACGCTGGAAGTGGATCTGCCGGCGGTGATCACCACCGACCTGCGCCTGAACGAGCCGCGCTTCATCAAGTTGCCCGACATCATGAAGGCCAAGAGCAAGCCGCTGGAAACGCTGGCCTTTGCCGACCTGGGCGTCGATGCGCACGACAGCCTCAGCACCACCCACTACGCCGCGCCGTCCAAGCGCAGCCGTGGCGTGATGGTCAAGGACGCCGCCGAACTGGTGGCCGCACTCAAGCAGAAGGGGTTGTTGTAATGGCCAAGATCCTCGTCGTCGCCGAACATCTCAACGGTCAGCTCAATGCGGCCACCGCCAAGGCCCTAAGCGCCGCGCTGGCGGTGTCGGCCGAGTCCATCGACATCGTCGTCTTGGCGGCCGATCCGGCTGCGGTTGCCGCCCAGGCCGCGCAGTTGGCAGGCGTCGCACGCGTACTGACGGTGACAAACGCCGCCAACGAACACGCCGTCGCCCAGGTGCTTGGGCCGCAGATCGCACAGCTCGCCGGCCAGGGCTACAGCCATGTGTTCGGCCCCTCCACGACCTTCGGCAAGGATCTGATGCCGGTGGTGGCCGCGCTGCTGGGCGTGAATCAGATCTCCGACCTGATGTCCGTCGAAGATGCCTATACCTTCAAGCGCCCGATCTACGCCGGCAACGCGATCATCACCGTGAAAGCGCCGGCTGACCAGATCGTGGTCGCAACCGTGCGCAGCGCCTCGTGGCCGGAAGCGGCAGCCGGCGGCGGTGCGACGGTCGAGGCAGTCACTGTCGATGCCGCGCTGCCGACCCACACCCGCTTCGTCGGCCTGGCCGCAGGCAGCTCCGATCGCCCGGACCTGCAGAGCGCCAAGCGCGTGGTCTCCGGTGGCCGCGGCGTCGGCTCGGCCGAGAATTTCCAGCACATCTACAGCCTGGCCGACAAACTCGGCGCCGCCGTGGGTGCCTCGCGCGCTGCAGTGGACGCCGGCTACGTGCCCAACGAGCTACAGGTCGGCCAGACCGGCAAGATCATCGCCCCCGAGCTGTACGTGGCGATCGGCATCAGTGGCGCGATCCAGCATCTGACCGGCATCAAGGACGCCGGTACGATCGTGGCGATCAACAAGGATCCGGAGTCGCCGATCTTCGAGATTGCAGATATCGGGTTGGTGGGGGATCTGTTTGCGTTGTTGCCGGAGCTGGAGGCAGCGCTGGGCTGAGGCCCATCGGCTGCAATGGCGTTACCTTTACCTCCAAGCATCAACGGTGCCGCAAAGCTGCGGCACCGTCTGGATTATTTGGCTGCTTTCGTACTCGTGTTGTGTGCCGGGTACGTCGCCGTGCTGGTATGGGTGGATCACGGAAACGGCACATTTTCGCGACTGAGCGAGGTCTGGCAGTTGATGTCGCTCGCAATTGTGCCGGTCTCCATTACGTACCTGTTACGATACTGGCGCTGGCATTGGCTACTCCACCGCAAAGGGCATCGGGTACCAGTATTGCGCGGCTTGGCTGGTTATCTGGCAGGCTTCGCGCTGACCGCAACGCCCGGCAAGGCCGGGGAACTGATGCGGATCCGCTATTTTGCGCGTATGGGCATTCCGCCCGAGCGCACGCTTGGTGTCTTTGTCTTCGAGCGTGCATCCGACCTGCTGGTCATCCTGTCTTTGTCATTGCTGGCTGCATCGGTGTTCCCGACCCTGGGCGCCTTGGCGGCAGTAGTGCTGGGATTTGTCTGCGTGCTGTTCGGAGCGGCGGCATGGCCTGCGCTACTCAATCAGTTTGCTCGTTTGGCCGAGCGCCTTCCCGGCCGCTGGCTGCGCGGCCTGACACGCTTTGGGCTTGCCGCAGCGTTGGAGCTACGTAGCTGCCTGGATCTGCGCGCGTTCGGACAAAGCATGCTTGCCGGATCCATCGCCTGGGGACTGACATCTGCGGTCTTCGTAAGCCTTTGCATTGGAATGGGCTTGCAGCTGAACCCTGTTGTCGCGCTCGGTATTTACCCGCTCGCGATGCTGATTGGCGCATTGTCGTTCGTCCCCGGTGGCGTTGGCACGACCGAACTGGCCATCGTGTTGATGCTCAATCGGCTCGGGATCTCTACGCAGGACGCAATTGCAGTCGCCGTCGCAGCCCGCCTGGTCACGCTCTGGTACGCCATTCTCGTCGGCGCGTTGGCCATGTTGATAGCAGAATTTGCCTCGCGAGAAGAAGCAGGTTGATCGACTAGGTATAATCGCGGCCCCGCAATGGATCGCCAGGCCCTCGATGTCAGCCCCTACCAGCAGCTCCACTCGTCCAGTTGTTTCGGGACGCGCCTTGTGCGTGGATCTGGATGGCACGCTTTTGAACTCTGACATCCTCTACGAGTCGGTGCTAGCTCTGCTGGCGCGAAATCCGCTGTACGTGTTCTTGCTGCCCCTGTGGCTGTTGCGCGGCAAGGCTGCGCTGAAGCGCGAACTTGCCTCCCGCGTCTCCCTGCCTGCAGAGACCTTGCCTTACAACCACCAAGTGCTGGAGCTGCTGCGTACCACGACGCAACGCCCACGCGTGCTTTGCACGGCCTCGGATGCACTGCTGGTGAAGCCTATCGCAGACCACCTGAGCCTGTTCGAACAAGTGATCGCCAGTGATGGCAAACGTAATCTGTCTGGTCGCAACAAGGCCGATGTGCTGGTCGACACATTTGGGCAGGGGAACTTCGATTACGCCGGCAACGGTAGCGTGGATCTGCACGTATGGGAAAAGGCTGGCGGCGCCTGGGTCGTCAACAACGGGACTGCACTCGCCAAAGCCGCCGCAGAGCGGACGCACGTGCATGCGCATTGGCCTGCTCCGCCGCGTGCCCGAGCATGGCTGAAAGCGTTGCGACTGCATCAATGGTTGAAGAATCTGCTGGTGTTCGTTCCACTCCTTACCGCTCACCGCTTCCTGGACCTGGACTCGGTAATGCAAGCCACGATTGCGCTTGTGGCGTTCGGGCTATGCGCATCTGGCGTCTACGTGCTCAACGATTTACTTGACCTGACGCCGGACCGTCAACATCCGCGCAAGCGCAAGCGGCCGTTTGCGGCAGGTCGACTTCCTCTTCTGCAGGGTCTGCTCGTCGCTCCTGCGCTGACCATCGCCGGACTGCTGCTTTCTTTAGCCTGCAGCGTCGAATTCACGTTGGTGTTGCTGGCCTACTACGTCATGACACTGGCGTATTCGCTGCGTTTGAAGCGTGTCGTGATGATCGACGTAGTACTGCTCGCAGCGCTTTACACCGTGCGCATCATCGGTGGGGCCGTGGCGATCGGCGTCGAATTGTCGTTCTGGCTGCTGGCCTTTTCGATGTTCATGTTCCTGTCTCTGGCCCTACTCAAGCGTTACACCGAACTGCACGCCATGTTGAGCAGCGGCAAGACCAAGGCCAGTGGGCGTGCCTATTCGGTCGAGGACCTTTCGCTGCTGCAATCGATGGGCGCTGCTGCCGGCTACATCGCAGTCATGGTGATGGCGTTGTACATCAACAGCCCCGAGAGTGTGGAGCTTTACCGCAACCCCAAGTTGCTGTGGTTGGTTTGTCCAGTGCTGCTGTATTGGGTGAGCCGAGTCTGGATCATTGCCCACCGCGGAGACATGCACGACGATCCGATCGTGTTTGCCGCCACAGACCGTGTAAGCCAGATCGTTGTCGTGCTGTGCGGGCTGTTCGCTCTGAGCGCCATCTGATGACAGCGGGGCAATCCTGGGGACGCTATCCCAAGGCACATCAGACGCTGATACCGGTCAACGATCGCGCCACACGCTTGCCGGCATTCGATGGCCAAGCCCTGCCCCGCGGCAACGGACGCAGTTATGGCGACAGTTGCCTTAATCCGGATGGGACCTTGCTGTGCGCACGCGGGCTCGATCGCTTCATCGCCTTTGATCCGAGCAATGGCGTACTGCGTTGCGAAGCGGGCGTCACCCTGGCGGAAATCATCGAACTGGTCTTGCCACAGGGCTGGTTTTTGGCTGTGACGCCGGGCACTCGCTATGTCACCGTGGCTGGCGCAATCGCCAATGACGTGCATGGCAAGAACCACCATCGCACTGGTACCTTCGGTCACCATGTGCGCGCATTCGAGCTGCTGCGCAGCGATGGCGAGCGGCGGCTCTGCACTCGAGCCGACAACGATCACTGGTTCGCAGCCACGGTGGGAGGCCTGGGCCTGACCGGCCTGATCACCTGGGCAGAGATTCAACTACGACGCGTCGGCAGCCCAACCCTGGAGGCGGAGAACATCCGTTTCGGCTCGCTCGACGAATTCTTTGCCTTATCTGCCGCGTCTGCAGAAAGCCACGAATACAGCGTTGCCTGGATCGATTGCCTGGCAAGCGGACGTTCGCGGGGACGTGGACACTTCACGCGTGCCGATCACTGCAGCGGACTTGCGCAGGAACGACCGAAATCACCAGACGCGGGACTATCCATGCCGATCACGCCGCCGATTTCGTTGGTGAACAAATTATCCCTGCGGCCTTTCAACGCGCTGTACTACTGGCGCCAGCCTGTACCACGCAAACGCCTTGTCAGTCATCTGCTGCCGTTCTTCTATCCGCTGGACGGCATCCGCGACTGGAACCGCATGTACGGGCCTTCCGGCTTCCTGCAATACCAGTGTGTGCTGCCGCCAGCAACCTCGCGAGACGGGGTCGATGCCCTGCTAGCCGAAATTGCCCGCAGCGGTAGCGGCTCGTTCCTTGCGGTGCTGAAAGAGTTCGGCAGCACGCCCTCACTCGGCATGCTGTCATTTCCAAGACCAGGCACTACGCTGGCACTGGATTTTCCCAATAGTGGCCCTGACGTCTTCCGCCTGCTCGAGCGACTCGACCGCATCGTCGACGAAGCAGGCGGCGCTCTGTACCCTGCCAAAGATGCACGCATGGCCGCGCATTCGTTCCAGCGCGCCTACGGCCTCTGGCGCGAATTCAGCAGCTATCTCGATCCACGTTTTTCTTCCGGCTTCTGGCGCCGGGTCACGGAGTAAACATGCAACGCGTCCTCATCATCGGTGCCACCTCGGCCATCGCCGAAGCAACGGCCCGACGCTACGCCGCGCGCGGCGCGGCGATCCATCTGCTCGGCCGACAGGTAACCCGCCTGGAGACGATCGCGGCAGACCTCGCAACACGCGGCGCCAAGAGCAGCGTCGGCGTGCTGGATGTCAACGACAGCGCACATCACGGCGATATCCTGGATGCTGCATGGGCCGCATTGGGTGGCGTCGATGTGGTGTTGATTGCGCATGGCACGCTGCCGGATCAAGCTGCGTGCAACGCATCGTTAGAACTGTCGCTTCGCGAATTCGCAACCAACGGCACCTCCACTATCGCGCTATGCGCGGCGATCGTGCCGCGGCTGGTCTCGGGCGCAACGCTTGCGGTGATTTCTTCGGTGGCAGGAGACCGTGGTCGCGCCAGCAACTACCTATATGGCTGCGCAAAAGCGGCTGTGACTGCATATCTGAGTGGGCTCGGCCAGCGCCTGCGTCCGGAAGGCATCAACGTACTCACGATCAAGCCGGGCTTCGTCGACACCCCAATGACCGCAGCTTTCAAGAAGGGCGCCCTGTGGGCAAAGCCGGATCAGATCGCCAAGGGAATCGTCAGTGCGGTGGACAAGCGTCGTGCTGTGGCCTACTTACCAGCTTTTTGGTGGGCCATCATGCTGGTGATCAAAAACATACCCGAATTCGTTTTTCGCAGGATCAAGCTCTGACATGACCGACAAACACGCCAAAATTGTCATCACAGGTGCCGCAGGGCTGGTCGGCCAAAATCTGATCGTCGAGCTCGAACAACAGGGCTACACCCAACTGGTGGCGATCGACAAGCACGCGCACAACCTGCAGATTCTGCGGGTGCTGCATCCTGCCGTGCGCGTCGTGCATGCGGACCTGGCCGAACTGGGCGAATGGGCCCGCGAGTTCGAAGGTGCGGCCTGCGTCGCCCAATTGCATGCACAGATCACCGGCAAAACCACCGAGCTTTTCACCCGCAACAACCTGGTTGCCACTTCGCATGTGCTTGACGCCTGCAAAGCGGCCAACGTGCCCTTCGTGGTCCACATCAGTTCATCGGTGGTGAATTCGATCGCTGTGGATGATTACACCAACACCAAGCGCTCCCAGGAGGAAATGGTGGTGAGCAGCGGCTTGCGTCATTGCGTGTTGCGGCCAACGCTGATGTTTGGCTGGTTCGATCCAAAGCATCTTGGCTGGCTGTCGCGCTTCATGGCCAAGACGCCCTTCTTTCCGATCCCAGGCGATGGCAAGTTCATGCGCCAGCCGCTATACGAACGTGACTTCTGCCGCTGCATCGCCAAATGCATCGAACGCGAACCCAACGGCGAGGTCTACGATATCGTTGGCGACACACGCGTGGATTACGTTGACATCATCAAGACGATCAAGCGGGTCAAACGCCTGCATACCGTGATCGTGCACATTCCAATCGGTTTCTTCGGATTCCTGCTGCGGGTCTACTCGCTGTTCAGCGCGAAGCCGCCGTTCACCGCCGACCAGCTCAAGGCACTCAGTGCAGGCGACGATTTCAAAGGTGTGAATACTGAAGCAGTGTTCGGCGTGCGGCAGACACCGTTTGAAGACGCCATACGCGAAAGCTACACCGACTCGCGCTACAGCCATATCGTCTTGCAGCGGTAATCCGACCGACTATGCAACGGGATTCACATTAGCCGGGAGATCCATACGAGCCGAGCGAGCGTGACCTTGCATTTGCAGGATCCGAATCATGGTGAAGCCTCTATACAGCCGAAGCAGTCAATGCGTGTCGACTTTTCCTGCACAGTGACACATGCGGCTGAGCTCCTCTGAGGGACTATTGCTTGTGCTGAAATAAGGGAAAATCAGAAAGAAATATCTGGCGGATACGCGACATGCACGGATGATCTTGAATGCAGGGTCCGCGAGGCGGTTCATCGCTTCTCACCCATCAACCACCAGCGGGCAGATTTGCTTCATGGACTCGCTTGCTGCTACCTCGCCTATGATTACCTGAGCAAGAGAGCCTAGCGCACTAAGCGGAATACGCAGCAGACTCCGGTTTAGAATTACTTCACTGATTCTTCCGAACTAGACCCGGTGCTGCCTTTAAAAAAGTATCGCCACCTGTTCACAGGAGTCGATCTCGATTGCCTGAGCACCGCTCAGGGCACCCCTACACTTTATCGAAGAGTTTTCAATGCTTCGCATCTTTCGCAAATGGAATGCTATTGCTGTCCTCAGCATTGCCTTGGTGGCATGTGGGCAGCCCCCCACTTCAAGGGTAGTGAAAGAGGGCGGATGCTCACCCAGCCACTCAAGCTATCTCAAACAAGCTCCTGAAGTTGACGGGCGCATCACTTATTGCGAGCAAGGCGACGCCTCTATCGGCGAGCTCACGACCACTTCATATCCGAAGGGCACGCAAAGCATAGACGTAATGTTGGCCGGTTATCCCGAAACTGATGGCATTCAGATTCTCGCGGTCGCCACCGATGGCAGCGTCACCATCCCTTTGAAGGTCGCCAATATCGGGGACAGCTGGAAAAAAATCACGTTAGACGTGCCAGCCGACCTGCATTCACACGCCTTTTCCCTGAAACTTGTGGACAAAGCAACCGGCACATTTGGCTGGGCGGGCTTGGGCAACGCTCCTCCAACCGACATTGCCTCCGGGATACTTACTCACTTACTACCATTAGCCCTAGCGATTTTGACGGCGCATCTATGGCTCGTCTTCGCAGGCTGTGCTCTTCCAGCAAATTGGAACCCGACAGAGCGCTCACTCTGCGCAATATTGACACTAGGCACTGCTTGCTGCTGCGTCATTGGCAGTTACGTCGCATCTCCAACCTTCGGCACGATCATTGCCTACGTCGCTTTTGCCATGCCAATGCTCGCGCTGCGGCCACTGATGAAAGACAGGCATGCATTCACTGTTCAATTGCATACTTTGAACCGACTGCTGCTGCCATCGCTCCTGTTGACAGGCCTGATCATCTGGATCGGGCTATATCCGTTCTCCTGGGATGGTCAGGATTGGCAAACCCCGGCCAATCGCTGGCGCAGTCTCCCGATGGATTCCTGGCTGCCGCTCATCTTCGCCGATATGATCTCCGAGGGACGCCTGGACGTGCCCATGATCGGAGACTGGCTGAGCAGCGATCGGCCACCGTTGCAGTCCGGCTTGTATTTGGTGTTTGTGCACTCCTGGCTACCGAAGGGAGGGCTGACCTACCAAGCCCTCTCGACTTGGGCGCAATCGTTGCTTTTTGTTCCATTGCTCGCCCTGGTCAGTGACTTGCCGCGGCGCTCGCAACGGGTTGCAGTGCTATTTTCAATCGCGCTCTCCCCTCTGGTGCTGCTGAATGGCTTGTTCGTCTGGCCCAAATTGCTAGCGGCGACATTCTGCGCAATCTTTCACATCGCTTTGTTCGGCTATTCCGGTGTAGCAAGACATACACGCTGGTGGATGGGGGGAGTCGCAGCGGCATTGGCAATGCTGTCGCATGGCGGAGCACTATTTGCGTTAGTGGGTTCCACAGGAGCCGTACTAGTACTTAGACGTAGAGAGGCATTGCCCCTGCTACTGAGAACCGGTGCCCTTTCTGTCGTGCTTTATGCGCCCTGGATTGTCTACCAACACTTCATCGATCCACCCGGAGACCGACTACTGAAATGGCATTTCGCTGGATATATTCCAGTAACGCAGGAGTCGTTCTTCAGCATCTTACGCTCCGCGTATGCTGACCTCACCTTCAGTCAATGGATTGCAGGTCGCGTCTCGAATTTGAACAGCATACTGCACGGAAGCTTTTCCTTCTTCGGCGACGCGCTCATGTTGCTTGAGAATCGCACTCCTACGAGAATTGCAACCATTGTCGAAAACAGCTTTTTTTATGGTGCATATTCGATGTGGTTTGCGTCGCCATTATTACTCCTGCCTTGCCTGGCATATGCGTTCGCCACACGTACCCAATCACGCATTGGCCGGTTTCCCTCAGACCTTGCGATGTCTGCCGCATTGTCCTTCCTGTTTTGGATAGCAGCGATATACGAACCTGGACAGACCGTAATCCATCAAGGTGCCTACTTCAGCTTCGTTGGCAGCATGCTGCTCGTGTTGCTCGTCTTGGCGCGCTACGTTCCTCCTGTGCTGTATGCAGTTGCCGCACTCAATAGCGGCATAGCCGCGTTTACATACGCCTTCGACGTGTCTCACCACGGCGCCTCCCTGGTCATTTATACCGTGGCCACCCTTGTATTGACCGTTGGCCTGGTAGTGGCCTGCGGCCTAGCTTCTGGTGATACCTCTGAAGACAGGAGCAAATGATGCTGACAGCAGCATTCGGTGTCCGGAACTTGCTTACATTGCAAGTAGCCAATGCGATCGCGGTGGTGCTATGTCCCCGGGCACAAAAAATGGAAATCGAGGCTAACTGGTGAGTACCGGATACGTGAAAATTGCTTGATGATGCCTTTCTCCCTTGACAAGCTCACCATAGGATAGTCTTCATCTCGTCAGCATAGGAGATTGCCGGATGCGGCAGCAGCCACGATGGCGCGCTAAACTTGCTCTCTCAACACCCTACGCCATTCACCCGTGACCGGCGCCCGCGAATCTCTAATGAAGCAAATGACATGACCTCAAAAAAGAATTATGCAATCGTCGGTGCTGGCCCCATGGGATTGATGGCGGCTGTACGCCTGCTTGATGCCGGACATCAGGTGGATATCTACGAGCGCGACGACCGCATTGGCGGCATGTCGGCCACCTTCGATTTTGACGGTCTACCGATTGAGCGTTATTACCACTTCATCTGCAAGACCGACGATCCTCTGTTCGCACTGCTTGAGCGGTATGGGATATCCGACAAATTGCATTGGACGGATACCAAGATGGGGTATTTTTACAATGGCAATCTTTACAAGTGGGGGACACCATTCGCATTGCTTGGCTTCCCCCACCTTGGCCCGATCAGCAAGCTGCGTTACGCGCTGCATGTGATGTACACGAAAAATATTCAGGATTGGAGCAAACTCGATAAGGTCAATGCGACTTCATGGATCCGCAAATGGATAGGCGATAAAGCGTATGACGTTATGTGGAAGGATGCATTCGGACTGAAGTTCTTCGAGTACAAGGACAACCTCTCCGCCAGTTGGATTGGCACGCGTATTAAGCGGATCGCATTGTCAAGGCGGAGTTTGATGCATGAAAGCCTGGGCTATCTGCAGGGTGGTTCCGCAGTACTACTAGACAAGATGGCAAAGGACATCGTCGCCCGTGGTGGCCGCATCCTGCTCTCGCAGGGTATTGATGAAGTCACCAGCGATAACGGCAGTGTCACTGGCGTGCGTACGAATGCGGAATTTCGTAGTTACGATGCGGTGGTCTCCACTGCACCTATTCAGTACGTTCCGGCCATGGTGCCTGGCCTGCCTCCCGCATTCAGCGCGCAGATCCGCGCAGTTGAAAATATTCCCGTCGCGTGCGTGATTCTCAAGTTGAAACATCCCGTCAGCGAAAATTTCTGGATGAACATTAGCGACCCAGGCATTGCCATCCCTGGCGTGATTGAATACAGCAACCTCAATCCGACAGCCCCAGCGGGGCAGAAGGTGTTGTACGCACCGTTCTATATGCCAAAGACTCATCCCAAGTGGGGCATGAGCAACTCAGCGCTAATTGATGAAGTACTTGGGTACTTACCCAAGATCAATCCCGCATTCTGTTCCGACTGGGTACTAGCCAGCCACTGCCACCGCTATGAGTTCGCGCAGACAATTTGTCCTCCCGGATTTCAGGAGCAACTACCGTCGATGCGCACCCCACTGAAGGGGTTCTTTATGGCGGACACTGCTTACTACTATCCGGAGGATCGCTCGATCTCTGAAAGCCTCCAGGCCGCTGATCGCTTGGCGGAAGAAGTTCTTCGCACATGATCTCTGTCAAATTCCTTAAATTCCTATTGGCAGGTGGTACAGCCGCTGCTGCCAACTTTGGCTCACGTATTTTGCTTGGTCACGTCATGGCGTATGTGCCATCGATCGTAGTTGCCTATCTGATCGGAATGATCACTGCTTTTGTACTAAATCGCCTTTTCGTCTTTGAAACCGCAAGTACCACGTTGGCGCATCAGGCGACATGGTTCACGTTGATAAATATTGCAGCGGTATTGCAGACAATCATTTGCAGCCTGGCCTTCGCACGCTGGATATTTCCTGCAACAGGAATGGGCTTTCATCCTGAAACCATTGCTCACGCGATCGGCGTAGCCGTACCGGTCTTCACCAGCTATGCAGGACATAAAGCGCTAACGTTCAAAGAGAGAGCTGCATGAACCAATTCTCAACGCCGACCAGCGCTACTGCGCGAGCATCGATGTCGCAATGGCTCCCAAGCCTGCTTGTTTTATTGACCGCATTGATTGCACGGTTGCTGTATGTGCATTTCTTCGCGGTCGGCATGCCCTTCTGGGACCAATGGGATGCAGAAGGTGACCTGCTGTTGAAGCCCTGGTTGAATGGGAGTTACCACTGGATAGATTTACTAGCCGCGCATAATGAGCATCGAATTCTCCCGACCAAATTGATCACGCTTGGCAGTTACATATTTACTGGCCAATGGAACAACATCTACGAAGCGCGCGCAAGCGCGGCGGTGTACGCACTCATTCCTGCACTTCTGGTCTGGCATGGCATGCGTATTGGATCAGAGTGGTATACCAAGGCAATCCTGATAGCGGTGGCACTATGCGCTGCTGTGCTGCCTTATGCATGGGAGAACTTTCTGGTCGGATTTCAGAGCCAGTTCTATTTCCTGATTTTGTTTGGCCTTGCTGCGACAGCACTGGCTGCGACAATGCACGAGAATATCATTGCCATCTCGGCGGTGTTCGTGCTTTCCATCTTAAGTGCTTTGACAATGGCATCAGGGATGCTGACCCCGGCCGTGGCCGCTGGAACCTACGTGATTGCGGCCTGTGTCCTTCCCGGGAGACGCTGGCCATCACTGATCGCTAGCGTGATTCTTCTGGCAATTGCGGCTTTCTCTTATTTGAAGATGCCGATAATTGCAGAACATCATATGCGGCATGCGCAATCGCTGGCCGAATTTCTTAATGCGACCGGGCACGTCTTTAGTTGGCCGGTCCGGGGGCTGCGTTGGCCCGCACTGGTACTCTGGGCACCGGGTGCGATTGGTGCCGCGTGGATTCTCTACCGCCGCCGAGCGACAACCGGCGACATCACGATGATCAGCTGGCTTGCATGGACTGCGACCCAGGGATTGGCGATCGCCTATGGACGCGGCCACGATCTTGATAATCTTTCGCCGCGTTATACAGAACTATTGATTCCCGGTCTTTTTGCCAACACATGGTTTGCGATAAGCCTCTTCAAGTTGAAGGGCTCTTCAATCATTGCCAGACGTACCCTCCGCATTGCGGCATTGATGTTTGGCATCGTCATTTTTGGCGGCTGGGCTGAGCGTTCACGGATTGATTGGGAAGCAATGCGGGGTCGTTACGAAGCCAACAAAGCGCAGAGCGCAAATGTACTGCGTTACGTCGTTCGTGGTGACGAAGATGCTTTGAACGTCGGCGACTTCCAACTGCCCTATCCGAATGCGCCGCGCTTGAAGTTGCTATTGAACGACCCATATCTATTGCAGGCGCTATCCGGTAGCCAGGGGCCCCGTAACCCCGGAACATTCAGCCCTGCCAAAGGCCCGTGAATAACGAGGACCTGCACTAAATATTTTGGGCCTGGCTTCCACGAAGCCAGGCCACTGACAGAAGCGAACCGAACTAGCGGTCGATCACACTTACTTCTACATTGAGTGGGCAGCGCTCTGGGCTGCTTCCTCCATAGAGGATCGACGCCTGATAGGTACCAGGACGTACTGAAGCCAATGAGACTTCGACGTTGTAACCAGAATCGACCAACTTGGGGCTATTCAGTGCAGCAGCCACGTCTGGTCGCTTGCCTCCGCTGTTTACCGCAGATGCATAGATGAGCGAACCTGATTGCATTACCAGGAGCGCATCTACAGGCAGTTGATCATCGGCGGTTGCCATCCAGCCGGCAAACAAAGCTGCCTCACCTGCTTTAATGTGGGCCTGTGCCGCAGGTTTACCATCGATCGCATCCAGTGCACATCTGCCTGCCACTGGTATCCCAGCGAGTGCTCCATCGAACGCAGCCATCTTTGGTAAATCGCGATCCGCGATGCCATAACCAGGCACAGGCGGCGGTTCGCTGCCACAACCTACCAAAGCCCATGCAGCAACCACAGCCATCCATCCTAGCTTGCACGCATTCATCGTAAATATCCTGGCTTTACCGACGCTCATCCCTGCAACATAGTCGTAGGCGCATCGTCCATGTAGCGAGGCGGATAGGACAGTGTGAAAGGTGCTGACGTAAGCGACAAATTGACGTTGTAGTAAGGATCCTGTCGCAACACCTCTCCCCAGCGCTCTTTCATGAAACTCTCTTCTCGTTTGAAGCGCGCAATCTTGCTAGGTGTTGTTTCGTAGCCACGTGAAGCGGACTCATGGTGATAGAGCTCGGCAAATGGTGTCCACAGGTTACGATAGCCCTGCTGCCTCACACGCAAACAGAAATCCACGTCATTAAATGCAACTTCGAGTCTTTCATCAAGCCCATTAACCTGCTCGAATACCGACTTGCGCACGATCGCGCAAGCAGCAGTCACGGCGCTAAGCGACTGCGCCAGGCCACCCCGATGTTTGTCACCTGGCCACCCGCGCTCCATCCCAACATAGCAGTGACCAGCTACACCACCGATTCCCAGGATCACCCCGGCGTGCTGTATGCGATCGTTCGGGTAGTACAACATCGCGCCGACAACACCGATCTCTGGCCGTAACGCATGCCCAACCATCTCGTGAAGCCAGCTGCCGCTGATCACTTCGATGTCGTTGTTCAACAGACCAAGCACGCTACCGCGGGCATGTTGCGCACCAAAATTATTGATGGCCGAGTAGTTGAAAGGCTGAGGATAGTGGACCACGCGTACGCGAGGATCCGACTGCACGTTGGCAAAATATTCTTTCGATTCCTGTTCTTGAGAGTCATTATCGATGACGATCACCTCAAAGTTAGCGTAATCGGTCTTCTCGATAATCGAGTCAATGCACTGCTTCAACAGATCGATTCGATCGCGGGTAGGAATCAGCAAGCTGACCAGAGGCGTAGGTTCTGGTAGGGGGTACTCAATCCTGAAGTACCCGCTGTATCCTGGCATTTCATGGACGCGAGCATCACCATCGATACGTTGCAGATGCTCTTCGATCGCCCTCATTGCTGCAAGGTGCGCGTAGGACTTCTCCCCCGGAGCCATTGCGGTGGAGCCTTCGATCATGCGCCAGTGGTAGAGCACCTTGGGTACGTGACCGATCTGAGTATTGCTGAGATGTTGGGTGACACGCAACGTCAAATCCCAATCCTGGGCGCCCTCAAATCCCTTTCGGAACCCACCGATACTGTTGACTAGGCTCGTCTCATAAATAGTCAGGTGGCATACGCAATTCTGCGACAGGAAAAGATCTGGATTCCAGTCAGATTTGAAATAAGGGTCGGAGCGCTTGCCTTCAACGTCGATCTTATCCTCATCAGTGAACAGCATCCGCCACTGGGGGTTCTTTTGAAACGCGTCGACACATTCAAGCAAAGCAAACGGATGCAATTCGTCATCATGATCCAACAACGCACTGTAATGGCCTGTCGCTAGCGACAAAGCGCTATTGGATGCTTCCGAAATGTGGCCGTTGACCTGTCTAAAAACGTACTTGATACGCTCATCACTACGTGCATATTCCTCAATGACTTCGCGCACGCGCGAGTCGGTCGATGCATCGTCGGCGATGCACAACTCCCAATCAGGATAGTGTTGCTTCTGCACGCTCTCAATGCAAAGACGAAGCCACTTCTCTGGAGTGTTGTAGGTTGGTAACAACAAAGAAACCAAAGGACGCGATAAAAGCGACGCTAATTGAGCATCTGCTGCCTGTATACGCGACTCGTCGAGAGTGTCGTAAAACTCTTGCCAGACTTCATAATCCGAATACAAGGTTGCCGAAAACCTCGTCGAATAATCAAGGTAGAGTCGATCCGCCATCCGAGGTAGGCCGCCGGCAAGCAAGTTAAAGACGAGCTTTGTGCAGATTCGCAACCTATGAGCCACGTCTGGCTGAGCCTGCCAAACCGCTGACAGCAATCGCGACAATGCTTCTTTACGCCCAAGCTTGCGCATCTTGAGAGGCGAAGATTCAAACTCGGTAGGCACGACAGAAGGATCGAAGCGAAGCCCCTTCACAGGAGCAACCATCCGCAGCACCAAGCTAGCGTGTTCCGTCGCACCAGAGTCCACCGCTAAGGGCAGGTTGACTCGCTCGTACTCATGGCTACCGCTTCCATAATCCGGATAGACCACCGGGGCACAGATTTTACCTCTACTGACGGAGAAGTCACCTTCGAGCAGGTACCAGCCGCCGGCAAGGGTCTCGCCCTCGCCCCAATGACAATCGAAAGCCGGATCGCTACCGAAAGCACGCCAACGGCGACCACCGACGAAGGTGGCATTACCTGCCAGGGCAACGACCTGCTGCTTGGGCTGCAGCTCAAGTTTGAATTCTGAATGCATCTACGTTCCGTGCGATGGTCGGGGCGCTGTGCGCTAACGAAATAATTATGCCTGACGAATGACGTCAGGCGCATGGCGCTCTGGATCGACTACACCGGCAGCACCGATCAAACTCAAATTTGGACTGTAAGCGGGGTCAGAATCCAGCACTGCAAACCAGCGTTCCAACATGGTCTTTACCTCGCTCGCAAAACGCGCCTGCTTGACCGGATCGTCTTCAATGCCACGACTTGCTGACTCGTGGTGGATGAGCGAAGCGTGCGGCGTCCAGACATTCCGGTACCCTGCCCTCTGCACACGCAGACAAAAATCGACATCGTTGAATGCAACAGCAATCGTCTCGTCAAGACCGGACACCGCGAGGTAGAGATCACGGCGTATGGCAAGGCAAGCCGCAGTGACCGCCGAGTACTGTTGTAGCAGAAGTGCCTGGCCATAGGGACCTGCAAAGTCCGCTGATGCATGGGCAAGTGCATGCGCTGCGACCCCACCGACGCCCAACACCACACCGGCATGCTGCAATGTCATGTCAGGGTAAAACAGTTTTGCACCCACCGCTCCGACATCCGGGCGCATTGCCAGTCCAACCATCTCCTCCAGCCATGAACCATCTACCACTTCGATATCGTTGTTTAACAACAGAACAATATCGCCATCGCATTGGCTTACAGCATGGTTATTAATGGCCGAATAGTTGAACGGCTGATTATACGCCAGGACGCGAACTCTCGGGTCTTCCACGATTGCGCCAAAGTAAGCGATAGACTCTGCAAGCTCGGAGCCGTTATCGACGACTGTGACCCGGTAGTTCTCGTACAGTGTCATGCTCAAAAGGCTGTCGATACAAACCGAAAGCAAATCAACACGGTCGCGGGTGGGAATGATGATATCCACCATTGGCCTGCCAGGCGACGGATGCGACGCTCGTAGTCGATCTGGCATGATCTGCACAACTTCCGCACCGACACGCTCGGCAAAGCGCAAATTCAGAAGCCGTGCGTGATCCACCGCAACGCCTTGCGCACCAAACGGTGAGGAGATAGCACCTGGCTTCCCGCAGTGATGCATCAACACATGCGGCACATGGACAACTCTACTTAATTCAGCGTCACCCACTGCATTGATGCAAGCGTTAAGCCAGGGCAGCGCCGGGTCCAGATCGCAGAACGGGCCAAAGGCATTGCGCCGAATCGCGACCGAGTGCCCTAGATAGTCTTGCTCGAGAAACCTGACTGGGTCCCAGGCAGGCTTAAAAAAAGGCTGACTGCGAACACCATGAGGGTCTATCAGATCTTCATCGTAATAAAACGCCAATGCGTTTGGACACTTGGCGAATGCGGCAGCCAATATCCCGGTCGCACAATTGTGAAGACGGTCGTTGGCACTGAGCAAACATAGAAAAGTGCCTCGAGCCTGCCCGATTCGTTCCCGCAGATTGTTGGGAGCAACAATTACGCGGACGCGCTGGTCATCATAGAGCTCAACAACTCGACTCAGCGAATCTACCTGATGGCTGCTGAGCAGCAATTCGAAGTCTGCAAAACGCTGAGCGAACAGGGAGGCTACGCACGCTTCGAATTCTACAGGCTCATCAGGCAGCAAAAACGAAAAAGGGGGCTGTGCTTCTGATGAAGCGCGCACTGGCAGCGCCTGATCCAACATCTCATTTATCTGGCGATCGGCACGAATCGTCCAGGTGGCATAAAGATGCCGATCAGCCAGATTCACCGACGCATAGTGCGGTATCAGATGAAGAAGTGCTTCGGCATGACCGGCGATATTGAGATGGTGCCGGACCGTGTCTGTGATTGCCAGCATCTTCGACGGTGTTGCATCGTTCAGTGCAGAAAGGCATGCCAATTGCATCAGCCAGAGCGCTTCTTTCTCGCTTACCGCTGTCGCATGGACCTCGCTAAGCACAAAACGCGCCCTACCCTCACACGGATCAAAACGAAGCGCATGAACTGGCTCTGGAAAATGCACCAGGGCGTCTAACTGACCGCTCGCAATCAACACACCGATATCGATACGCGTCTGCTCCGAGATGCCTTGGCCATAATCCGGATAGAAACACGGTGCGCGCAGGCGACCCTCAATCTCGCGAAATGATGCACGCAAACGATACCACCCTGACTGGATGGGAAGATTCGAGGGCGTAATGCGGAACTGCGGATCGCCATCGACGGCTTCCCACAGGTCGGGCTCACCTGCGGAAGCAATATTGGCAATGGGTACGCAACGCCACACTGAAACCGACGCAGGCGGCATGATGTCTGCCATCTGGCTTACCAACGTTTCCACCATGGACGCCGCGAGAGCTCTGTTAACAGCGACGCCTGCGCCTGCTCAAACGAGACGACTTTTTCTTTAAGCTCTCGCAAAGGATCGTTGGCCAACAAAGCATCAAGAGCCGAACGAAGCCGCTCAGAATTTTCAGCCTGCTGCGCGCTCCAGTAAGCAACTGCCTCATTCAACCGGCCATCCGTGGCGACGAGACGATCATGGAGTGCCTCCTGTCCTAGAGTGAGTTGAGCAGTCCGAGCGTCGATGCGCTCCAATGCGGGAACGGAGCGCGATTGAGCTTCCCCGAGTGCTTGATGCAACGACTCGATCAGCAGATGCATGTTGACTCCGTGCTGCGCACCGAGATTCAACATATGCTGGATTGTGGAAAGACGCTCATCTGCGTCTGCTGCCACTGCGGGCATCGCTGCAGGCGCTGACAGCAAATGCGTCGCCAGCAGGTCCTCAAGGGTTTGGACCTGATTTTTGCCGGTAACAGCCATCTGGAATTCAAACTCGCGCTGCATACAGGCGTCAAACGCATTTTCAGAGCAGTGTAGGCCAAGTCGCTCCAGCACTGTCAGGATAAAAGCACGTAATGACAAACCTTGCACATCGTGCGATACAGCAACCGATGCTCCCGCAAACCCAAACATCAGACTACGTATCAATAACCAACCAAGCGTCGGCGCGTTGACGCTCCACTCGCGATCAATGTACACCACACCATCATTGGGGGTGCGAATGAGATTAGACGGAGTTGCATCTATATAATCGTCCGGAAGGACAGCGTCAAACGAATCGAACGCGACCGGCTGACCTTCGTCACGCAGCACTTTGGCCAAATCGACAAGATAGCCGCTCACGACTTCTACAAATGAATTCAGCTCCCACCCTGCAAGAGCTAGCACCGCCCTCATATCATTCGCTACCAGCTCGCCATGATAGTAAGCCGACTCTGGCTGCACCTGCAGACGCACCGACGCCCCAGACCCAGCCTCCCGAACGGGATGCAAAGCCGAAGACCTTACAACTACTTGGCCATCTCCACGCTCGATGAAGAGCGTTTCCCGCGCAAAATGACGTTGCCGCTGGGTACTATAGTGAAACGCCAAAACATCCTGACTGCTCACTGGCGCCGGCTCTGCCGTAGCTTCGATCAAGAAAGAATTCGCAAGATCCACCGCCAACCGGTTTTCTGCAACTACCGGCCACGCTCGTTGCAAATTGAAGGATGTCGGTGTCAGCTGAGGGTCTCGCCGTACCGCCTGCGCGATCAAGCTACCTGCATCGAATTGCGAGGCGTTACATGTTGCACCACGCTCAGTAAGTACCGAGGCAGGCATCTTATAGTCGGGGACCGGCACCATAAAATGTCGTGAAGAATATCCAGCTTCTGCAAGCAGGCCTTCGATTTCGTGACGACCAAAGGTGCGCGCACCGCCTTCAGTATAACGGTCCTCCACGCCAACCATAGGCTGCCCAAGATGATCTTCCGGCACACCAGCAAGATATTTGAGACCCAGCTTGTTCTCGATCGCGATCACCAACCGCCCGCCGGGCGCAAGCATCTGCCGCACTGATCGCAGCATACTCAGTGCGGCCGCTTGCTCATCGGTAAAAACGCTGGCGTATTCCAGAACACCTATCAAAGTGATGACATCAAACTTTATGGGAGTGCGAAAATCCTGGAATCTTTCCGCCATCACATCCACATTTGCCAGATCGCGGGTCCTTAGGCGCGCGATGCCAGCACGCCGCACCGACCCCTCGAGGGCGAGAACCTGTGCGCCAGTTTCACCGAGATAGCGGGTAATTGCACCGCAGCCAGCGCCGATCTCCAGTACGCGCGTATTTGATTGCAGGACCTGTGCAAAAGGACGAAGGACATTTGCGCGCTCTGTGGACAAGTGATAGCGACTTGGCCAGTCGACACATGCCTCCGCTAACTCCGGAGAAAATATACTGACATCTGAGGCGCCCCGAATGATCGCTTCCAGGCCGGTTTCCGATTCATCGCCATCGCTGTATGCGATACTGGCGTAAGCGCTCCGCGCCCAGACGCCCGTTGCGTCAGACAACACATATCCCGCTGTGCGAAGCAGTTCATTCATACTCATCGAATTACCTTATTTTTTCCGCAGCGGCATCGTCGACAAAGGTCTCGCCAAGGTCGCTTTCGGCTGACTGCACCACTTGCATTTCCAGCCCCAAATCGGACATGCCAAAGAAATCCGACTTCATGACCTTGAAGTGGATACTGTCGTACCGACGATCGTGCGGGACCACCGCATCACTTTCATCTCGACTCGCAATTCCTAATGAGACGAAATAGTCCCCTTCGGCCAGAACGCAACGAAAGCTAGCCGTTACATCAAGCACAGACCCTGCAGTAATGACTGCGGCCAGGCCCTGTAGAGGCTTGTATTCGGAATTGGTTCCATACACTGACACGCCTTCTGCAGTCTTGACGGTGATGCCGAGAATTGGCCTCACCACCTGCTGCACGAAGTAAATCCTTATTGCCAGACGCAGCTCGGTACCGGATTCCAGAATCGCAGGATAGACCGCCTGAGGTGAGCGCAATTCAAAATCGAGGATCCTGGCGGCGCAATCGCCCCATCGAAACTCGTGTGGATTGTAGTTTGGCCTTGTATTGTAGCGATCGACCAGATCATTCTGCTTGGTTCCTGCGAACGCTGAGGCCTCTGCAAATCCATCCTGAGCGACAGAATCGCCGGCTTCCTGCGCTTCGCCAGTACCGAACAGCAAGTTGTAATAGCTGTTTACTACGTGCTTCGGCTTGCCGCTTTGCAGCTTGCGCCCACCTTCAAGCAGCATTGCAAAATCGCAATGTTGGACAATCTGATCGGCCGAGTGACTGACCAGAAGGATGGAAGCCCCATCGTCTTTGAGCTGCTGCAACCGAGCGAAGCATTTGGCTTGAAACTTTGCATCACCAACGGAAAGCGCTTCATCAACGATAAGCAGCTGCGGCTGCACCTGAGCCTGCACCGCGAAAGCCAGACGCACAACCATGCCGCTTGAATAATTGCGAATAGGCTGGTCGATGAACTGCCCGATATCAGCGAAAGCAAGGATACTGTCCAGCCTCGCATCGACTTCGGCCTTGGTCAGGCCAAGAATCGCGGCATTGAGATAGACATTCTCACGTCCGGTGAATTCAGGGTTAAAGCCACTACCCAATTCGAGCAGTGCAGCGACACGTCCTTCGACATGAATACTGCCTTCGGTCGGAGCCAACGTACCGGCAAGCATTTGTAAAAATGTCGACTTACCTGAACCGTTACGGCCGATGATACCAACGGTTTGCCCCTTGTGGACGGCAAGGTCGACGCCACGCAGCGCCCAGAATTCTTGGTAATAACGACGACTTCCTCCGACAAGACCCTGCAGGAGCCGATGCGATGGCCTTTCGTAGACATGGTAGCACTTGCCAACGTTGCGCGCGTCGATCACCAGATCACGCGGCATATCGCCGGAGATAATGTCAGAGGACATCAGCGAACCCCCGACGGGTTTTCTGGAACACCGCGTAGCCTAAATAGGCAAAGACAAGCGCACCAAGCAGGTAGGTCGCCAATCCCTGCCAATCCGGCATGCGCCCCCAAAAGCCCACCGCCCTGGCTTCGTCAATAATGAAGGTCAGCGGATTGAGGTGAAAGATCAGCTGATACTTTTGCGGCAATGTATCCACAGGAATGATTGCGGAAGACAAAAACAGCACAGCAGTTGCCAGCACACCCGTCACCTGGTTGATATCGCGCAAATACACACTAAGCGATGACAATAACCAGCCGACTCCGAGCATACCGATCGCCAAGGGTAAAAATACCAGCGGCAGCAGCAGCATTGTGGGATGCAACTCGCCTCGCAGCAGGAAATTCAATAACGCGAACACGAGCGCATTGGTGAAGGCATGGAATAGCGCCGACAACATCACAGTCCACGGCAAGATATCCAGGGGAAATACGATGCGCTTAACCAAATTCGGATTTCCGACGATCATCATTGGCGAACGACTGAGACATTCGGCAAAGAAGCCATGAACGATCAGGCCCATGAACAGTAGCATCGCGAAGTCGGCGATATTGTCACTGGTGCCTGGCCAACGTGACTTCAGCACATAGCCGAATGCGATGGTATAGATCAGCAGCATCAAGAACGGACTGATCAGCGACCATAGCAGTCCAAAACTTGCGCCCTTGTAGCGACCTAGAACATCGCGTCGAGTCAGCTCCAGAGTGAGGGTGCGGTGACGCACCCAGGCCTGAAAAGGCCCAAGTGGTGAGAATGCCGGGAATTTAGTAGCACTGTCGTACATGATTACCTACGCAACGCAGCGTCAAGGTCATTTTGCAAATCCCCCAAATCCTCAACCCCCACGCTCAGCCGCACCAGCGCATCGCTGATCCCAAGCTGTTCGCGGCGGGCCACGGGGATGGAGGCATGCGTCATAACCGCAGGATGATTCACCAGACTCTCCACGCCACCGAGCGATTCGGCCAGGGTGAAGAGTTCAGTGCGTTCGCAAAACCGCCTGGCCGCGTCGAAGCCGCCCTTGAGGACGATCGAGACGATGCCGCCGAAACCGGTCATCTGCGTCTTGGCCAGTGCGTGCTGCGGGTGCGAGGCCAGGCCGGGATAGATCACTTTTGCAATCGCGGGATGGGTTTCCAGCCATTGCGCCAGCGCCAGAGCGTTCTCGCAATGCGCGCGCATGCGCAGCGGCAGGGTCTTGAGGCCGCGCAGGGCGAGGAAGCTGTCGAACGGCCCTTGCACGCCGCCGATGGAGTTCTGCAGGAACGCCAGTTGCTCGGCCAGCTCGGTGTTGTCGCCGACCACCGCGATGCCGCCGACCATGTCCGAGTGGCCGTTGAGGTACTTGGTGGCCGAGTGCACGACGATGTCGGCGCCCAGGCTGAGCGGGCGCTGCAGGATCGGCGAGGCGAAGGTATTGTCGACCACGATCAGCAGGCCGTGCTTGCGCGCGATGGCAGCAATGGCGGCAATGTCGACCAGCTTGAGCATCGGGTTGGTCGGGGTTTCGATCCATACCATCTTGGTGTCGGGGCGGATCGCGGCTTCGAAGGCGGCCGGGTCAGTCAGGTCGACGAAGCTGAAGTCCAGGCCGGCGGTGCGGCGGCGCACGCGCTCGAACAGGCGGAAGGTGCCGCCATACAGGTCGTCCATCGCCACCACGTGGCTGCCGGCATCCAGCAACTCCATCACCGTGGAGGTGGCGGCCATGCCGGAGGCGAACGCGAACGCGCGCGCGCCGCCTTCCAGCGACGCGACGCAGCGCTCATAGGCAAAGCGCGTGGGGTTGTGGGTGCGCGAGTATTCGAAGCCCTGATGCTCGCCGGGGCTGGACTGCGCATACGTGGACGTCGCATAGATCGGCGGCATCACCGCGCCGGTGCTGGGATCCGGCGACTGCCCTCCATGGATCGCCAGCGTGGCAAGCGAAAGTTCGCGCGCGCCATCGTGGCTGGTTGCGGTGCGGTTGGACATGGAGGTTCCCGGAAAAAGTGGCGAATTGTAACAAGCAGGTCTGAACGGCCAATGCCGCGCGTCTCATTGACACGCGCGGGCTTGCGCGATCACTGCACGCGGCGGCGCAGGTAGTTGAGCAGGTCGATACGGGTGATCAGGCCCAGGAACTGGTTGCCGTCCATGACGATGGCGACCTGGCCGCGGTCGAACACCGGCAGCAGCGCTTCGATCGGGGAGGCGACATCCAGGCGATCGAGCTTGCTGACCATGGCGGTGGAGATCGGGTCGCGGAAGCGCGCCTCGTCGCCGTACACATGCAGCAGCACGTCGCTTTCGTCGACGATGCCGACCAGCTCGCCGTCATCGATCACCGGCAGTTGCGAGACGTCATACAGCTTCATGCGCTGATAGGCGGTGGTCAGCAGGTCTTTCGGGCCCACCACCACGGTGTCGCGCTTGTTGTAAGGGCGCAGGATCAGGTCGCGCAGATCGCCGTGCTGCGGGCGCTCCAGAAAACCGTTGTCCAGCATCCAGTAGTCGTTGTACATCTTGGACAGGTACTTGTTGCCGGTATCGCAGACGAATACCAGCACGCGCTTTGGCGTGGTCTGCTCGCGGCAGTACTTCAGCGCGGCGGCCAGCAAGGTGCCGGTGGACGAGCCGCCGAGGATGCCCTCCTTGGCCAGCAATTCGCGCGCAGTGTGGAAGCTTTCCGCGTCGGTGATCGAATAGGCCTTCTTGACCCGCGAGAAATCGGAAATATCCGGCAGAAAGTCCTCGCCGATGCCTTCGACCAGCCAGCTGCCGGATTTCTCGCTGACGGTGCCCTCTTCGATGTACTGGGTCAGGATCGAACCCACCGGGTCGGCCAGCACCAGCTCGGTGTGCGGCGAAGCAGTGGAAAACGCGCGCGACAGGCCGGTCATGGTGCCGGAGCTGCCGCAGCCGAACACGATCGCGTCCAGATTGCCGTCCATCTGCGCCAGGATTTCCGGGCCGGTGCCGAATTCGTGCGCGGCCGGGTTGTCCGGGTTGCCGAACTGGTTGATGAAGTAGGCGCCGGGCGTCTCGGCGGCGATCTTGGCGGCCAGGTCCTGGTAATACTCGGGATGGCCCTTGGCCACGTCGGAACGCGTCAGCACCACCTGGGCACCCATGGCCTTGAGGTTGAAGATCTTCTCGCGGCTCATCTTGTCCGGCACCACCAGGATCAACTTGTAGCCCTTCTGTTGCGCCACCAGCGCCAGGCCCAGGCCGGTGTTGCCGGCCGTGCCTTCGACCAGCGTGGCGCCAGGGGTCAGATCACCGCGCTGTTCGGCTGCTTCGATCATCGACAGGCCGATACGGTCCTTGATCGATCCCCCGGGGTTGGCCGCCTCCAGCTTGAAGAACAGATCGCAGACGCCGGTGTCCAGGTGCTGTGCCTTGACGATCGGCGTGTTGCCGATCAGTTCGAGTACGGAGGAGTGGATCGCCATCGGGATATCGTCGCTGCGCCGCGTGGGCTAGGCCGCCCATTATCCGACGAACGGCTAGGGAATGCTCATTCAGACTGGAAACGATCGCGCTCGCCTATGAACGAGCGAGCTCAGCCGCTGCTCCAACGGCCGCACACATAAAGACGCGGACGGTGGCGAGCCGACGAGGAGGCTGCCACCGCCCGCGGCGGTGAACTTGTTCTGGATGTGGGGAAGGATCAGTGCGTGAGCTGGTCGTACATCCGGGTGAGCTTTTCTTTGGCCTGCAATTTCTCGCGTTTCATCTGGCCCAAGGTCACGTCGTCGATCGGGAGCACCCCGAGTTCGGCATCCATGCATTTCTTGTTCAAGAGCTTGTGGCGTTGGTACAGCTGCTTGAACTCGGGATCGGACTTGACCAATGCGTCGATTTCGGTCTGCGGTTGCCCTTCGAACATGGCGTTACCTCCTTCACTTAAAACAAGAACGCCCCGGCCAGGGACGGCACGGGGCGCAGCTTGGGGATGGAAGACTCGCGGATCACAATGGCAAGCGCACTGGCGGAACCAACAACCTTCCCACCGAATTGCGTTGTTGCGTGCCCTTGCGTCACTGGCCCGGCCCTCCGTACTTCCAGGCAGCGGAGTGCTGCCCGGGAGTACGACCCTACGCCGGTCGCGGAGGGGGTTCAAGGCCAGAACGGCTGCTTTTGCCGTTCCCTGTGTCAATCAGTGACCGCGGTTCAACCGGGCGTCATGCCCGGGTTAAAAGACCTTAACTTCCAACCACTTGCATTACGGCGAGACAACCACCTCGGCAGCGCGCGTCTTGCTGGCTGCAGCCTTGGTCCCGCTGACCTGCAAGCGTGCACTGGCCACTCCGGCGGCGACCAGCGCATCGCGCACCGCTTCGGCCCGCTGCTTGGCCGTGGCTGCATCGCTGTCGAAACCGACGATGCTCACCCGACCCTTCTTGCCGATGTTCAGATATTCGGCCAGCGCCTTGGCCTGCCCTACAGCATCGCCAGACAGCGCGGTCTTGCCGCCGAACGCGCCGCTGCCCAACGAAAACACTTCACCGCGGGGTTCGAACCTGGCGGACGGCAACTTGGCCCCGGACACCAGTTCGGCTTCTTCGTGCGCCAGTTGCACGGCCTTTTGCTGGGCCGCATTGAGCTTGGCGGTCTGCTTGCCGGCCACGCTGGTCAGCGCCAGCTCGGCGTCCTGGCGGGCCAGGGTCTCCTGCTCGGCCGCCTGCCGCATGCGCTCAGCCTCTTCGGCCTGGATCTGCGCCTGCACGCGCAGACGCTCGGCCTCCTGCCGGGCGCGTGAAGCATCCCGGCGGCTGGCTTCGATCAGCAGGTCGTTGCGGGTGCCTTCCAGCCGGTCCAGCTCGCGCCGTGCCAGTGCGGTGCGGGCGGTGCGTTCGGCGATTTCGACCCGGCGGTCGGCCAGAAACACCAGCTCGTCGCGGTCGCGCCGCTTGGCTTCGGCCAGCGCCGCCACGCTCTGCTGCGCCTGCAGCCGCTCGAAGCGGGCCAGTTCATTGGTCTGCGGGTCGTTCTGCAGCGCGGCCAGGCGCCGGTTGAGCGCGTCGGCCTGCGGGTCGTCCTTGGCGGCCATTGCCAGCGACGGCAGTGTGGCCAGGCTCATTACACCGATATAGAGAAGAGGACGCAGTTTCATCGGCCACCCTCCCCGGTGTTGAGGCTGTTCTGCAACTGCGCCACTTCCTTGCGGCGCTGTTCCAGCTGGGCGGTGACCACCGCTTCTTCGCTGCGTGCCTTGGCCAGATCGGCATCGGCAGCAGCGCGCAAGGCGATCTGCGGCACCTGCTTGCGCTGACGCTTGTCCAGTTGCGCCTGCTGGGCCTGCATCAATTCCTGTCGGGCCAGATTGACCAGATCGGGGGCGTATTGGTCGGCATCGGCCTGGGTGGCGCGTTGCACGGCCTGTTCGGCGGCGGTGAGCTCCGGTGCCACCTGGGCGGCGGCGGGAGAGGAAAGAACCATGAAACAGGCGATGCCATACAGGGATCGCCGCAAGTATGCGAAGCTAGCCGTCATTAGGGGAGCCGTAGCGAGAAGTCTCGAGCACGGCCATTGTCGGAAGCCTGCGGCGGACTTGCAACGAGACGCTGCTGTTTGTTGGGGAACCATTGCGCATGGATATCGGCTACTTCCTGAAGCTGATGACCGAAAAGAATGCCTCGGACATGTTTTTGACCACCGGCGCGCCGGTGTACATCAAGATCGAAGGCAAGCTCTACCCGCTCGGCAATACGGGGTTGCCGCCGGGGATGGTCAAGAAAATCGCCTACTCGTTGATGGACGAGGGCCAGGTGCCGCAGTTCGAGCGCGACCTGGAACTCAACATGGCCATCTCGCTGCCCGACGCCGGACGCTTCCGTGTGAACGTGTTCAAGCAGCGTGGCGAAGCAGGCATGGTGATCCGCGCCATCCGCAGCCGGATCCCGAGCATCGAAGAACTCAACCTGCCGCAGGTGCTCAAGGACGTCATCATGACGCCGCGCGGCCTGGTGCTGCTGGTCGGCTCGACCGGCTCCGGCAAGTCGACCTCACTGGCCTCGATGATCGACCACCGCAACAGCACCACCACCGGGCACATCCTCACCATCGAGGACCCGATCGAATACCTGCACAAGCACAAGATGTCGATCGTGAACCAGCGCGAAGTCGGTCTGGACACCCACACCTTCCAGAGCGCGCTGAAGAACGCGATGCGCGAGGCGCCGGACGTGATCCTGATCGGCGAAATCCTGGATGCCGAAACCATGGAGGCGGCGATTGCGTTTGCCGAAACCGGTCACCTGTGTCTGGCGACGCTGCATTCCAACAATGCCGATCAGACCATCGAGCGCATTCTCAATTTCTTCCCGGAAAGCGCGCACAAGAACGTGCTGATGAATCTGGCGCTGAACTTGCGTGCGGTGGTGTCGCAACGCCTGGTCAAGGGCCAGGACGGACGCCGCCGCCCCGCCACCGAAGTCTTGCTCAACACCCCGATGATTCGCGACCTGCTGCGACGCGGCCAGGTGCACGAGGTCAAGGCGGCGATGGAAGAATCGCTGGAAGAAGGCATGCAGACCTTCGACCAATGCCTGTTCCGCATGGTCAAATCCGGCGAAATCGAGCAGGAGGAAGCGCTGCGCGCCGCCGACTCGCGCGATGGCCTGGCGCTGAAGTTCCGCCTGTCCGAAGGCGGCTCCGGCGAACACGACCCGTATGCGGATTACGAAACGGCCGCAGCGCCCAAGATCAGCCACGGGTTTGTTTAGAGCGACCAACAAAATTTAGCGTGCGGCCGCCTGGCGGTGAGCGCAGTGGTTTTGTTGGTCGCATCTTGTTGGATGCAGTCAAAAGTCCAGAGCAAAAAGCCTAGTCGGTCGCGGGCGCGGCGCCCTCACCGCTCGCGGGACACGCCGTGAATCCGTCCATGGAGGCTCAGTGGCGGCATCCATGCCGCCACATGGTCCCGCAATCGGTGAGGACACCGCACCAGAAAGTCTGCTGGTTGCTTTGTTGAAAGCCATAAACACCGACCATCTCCGATGGTCCTTGCCCGCCCACCGTCGCGGGACCTTACGCGGCATGGATGCCGCGTAAGAGCCTACATGGACGTACTCGCGGCGTGTCCCGCGAGGGTGGGCGGGCAAGGGCCCTGCAGCCAAGCCGCAGATCAGCACCCTGCAGTAGACCGGCGTGAGCATCAGCGGCCGCACGCGCGTCGATCGCTCTGCGCGCCCCCCATTGCGGGAGGCTGCCCGAAGGGCAGATACGGCCGGCAACTCCCCGCGTCTACACTGCCGCGTCAGGCTGCGTTTCCGGCCGCGCCGCATCGAACGCCGGCAGTGCCAGGCAGGCCTGTTCGATGCGTTGCAGGGTTGGATACGCCGTCAGATCGACGGCGAAACGGCGCGCGTTGTAGAGCTGCGGAATCAGCACGCAATCGGCCAGACCAGGCGTGTCGCCGTGGCAGAACGTGCCGGTGTGCAGGTCATTGCCCAACTCCGCTTCCAGTGCCGCAAAGCCGCGCTGCATCCAGTGCTGCGTCCACGCCTGGCGTTGTGCGGCAGCCAGCTGCCACTCGCGTTCGAAAAACTGGGTGACGCGCAGATTGTTGAGCGGATGCACATCGCAGGCGATGACCTGCGCCAATGCACGCACGCGGGCGCGCTCGGCCGGCGTGGCGGGGAGCAACCGCGCACTGTCCGGGAACGCATCTTCCAGATATTCCAGGATCGCCAGCGACTGCGGAATCACCACCGCGCCATGCCGCAAGGTGGGCACCAGTTCCTGCGGATTGAGCTGCGCATACGCCGGCGCGTGCTGCTCGCCGGCATCGCGCACCAGGTGCACCGGATGCGCGATGTAGGCCAGCGCCTTCAACTGCAGGCCAATGCGCACGCGATACGCGGCGCTGGAGCGCCAGTACGAAAACAATTCCAGTGGCGCGCTCATGCCCTGCCCTGCGTGCAGTTGTTCGTAGCGACCTTCGCAGACGCCTTTGCCGGTGTCATGGCAGCGGCTGACGTTCGATGCGCTGTTCGATCGCCCCGAAGATGCTGGTGCCATCGGCATCGAACATTTCGATCCGCACCACATCACCGAAGGACATGAACGGCGTGCTCGGCTTGCCGTCGCGCAAGGTTTCCACCACGCGCTGTTCGGCAAAACACGAGGCGCCCAGCGTGGTGTCCTGGTTGGCGATGGTGCCGGAGCCGACGATGGTGCCGGCCGAAAGCGGCCGCGTCCTGGCGGCGTGGGCGATCAACTGAGCGAAGTCGAACTGCATGTCGTTGCCGGCTTCCGGCGCACCGAACCAGGTACCGTTGACGTGGGTGACCAGCGGCAGATGCACCTTGTTGTCGCGCCATGCGTCGTCCAATTCATCCACGGTGACGAACACCGGCGACAACGCCGAGCGCGGCTTGGATTGCACGAAACCGAAGCCCTTGGCGAGCTCGGCCGGGATCAGATTGCGCAGCGACACGTCGTTGACAAGGCCGACCAGCTGGATGTGCGCAGCGGCCTGCTCGGGCGAGGCACCCATCGGTACATCGTCGGTGATCACCACCAGTTCGGCTTCCAGATCGATGCCGTGGTCTTCGCTGATCACCTTGATGGCGTCGCGCGGGCCGTAGAACCCTGCGCTGGTGGCCTGATACATCAGCGGGTCGGTGTAGAAGCTCTCCGGCACCTCGGCATTGCGCGCACGACGCACACGCTCCACGTGCGGCAGGTAGGCGCTGCCATCGACGAACTCGTAGGCGCGCGGCAGCGGTGCGGCCAGCGCCTGCAGATCCAGGTCGAACACGCCATCGGCGCTGCTCTCGTTGAGCGAGGCCGACAAGGCATTCAGGCGCGGCGCGACATTGCTCCAGTCCTCCAGCGCGCGCTGCAGCGTGGGCGCGATACCGGTGGCGCGCACCGCCGTGCGCAGATCGCGCGAGACCACGATCAGGCTGCCGTCGCGGCCGCCTTCCTTCAGGGAACCTAGCTTCATGACCATCCTGTGCTGTGGCTGATCGGCCGATTGTACGGCCTGCCGCAACAGTGGTTGCAACTGAAACAACTGACCCGTAGCCCAACCGATGAACTCGCCTTTTGTGCAGCGCGCCAAACGCGCGTACACTTGCCGGGTCTGCATGCGGCCGTCCGTTTCCCTTAGGGACAGCCGGCGAGGCCAGGATCGATCGATCCGCTCGCCCGCCCCACCCGACGCCTTTCGTGGTGCCGACAAACCCATCGCTCTTTGATTGGGTTGTTCCACCATCTCGCAGCGCGGTTCACGGGAACGCTCCGAGCCTCACTTTTTTGCATCTGCAATGCGTCTGCGCTCCGGGCTCTGTCTGGTGGCGGCGCTTTACTTGGAGCTTCCTGATGTCTTTTGAATCCCTGGGCCTTGCGCCCTTCCTGCTGCGCGCGTTGGCCGAGCAGGGCTACGAAACCCCCACCGCGATCCAGCAGCAGGCGATCCCGCTGGTGCTGGCAGGTCACGACCTGCTGGCCGGCGCGCAGACCGGTACCGGCAAGACTGCCGCCTTCGGCCTGCCGCTGCTGCAGCACCTGGGCACCACGCCGCAGCCGGTCAACGGCCCGCGCAAGCCGCGCGCGCTGATCCTGACCCCCACCCGCGAGCTGGCCACCCAGGTGCACGACAGCCTGCGCGGCTACAGCAAGTACCTGCGCATTCCCAGCGCGGTGATCTACGGCGGCGTCGGCATGGGCAACCAGCTCGATACCCTGCGTCGTGGCGTGGACCTGCTGATCGCCTGCCCGGGCCGGCTGATCGACCATATCGAGCGTCGCAGCGTGGACCTGTCCGGCATCGAAGTGCTGATCCTGGACGAAGCCGATCGCATGCTCGACATGGGCTTCTTGCCGTCGATCAAGCGCATCCTGACCAAGCTGCCGCGCCAGGACCGTCAGACCCTGCTGTTCTCGGCCACGTTCGAAGAGAACATCAAGCAGCTGGCGCTGGAGTTCATGCGCAACCCGATGCAGATCCAGGTCACCCCGAGCAACACCGTGGCCGAGAGCATCACCCACCGCGTGCACCCGGTCGATGGCGCGCGCAAGCGCGACCTGCTGCTGCATCTGTTGGCGCAGGACAGCCGCGAGCAGACCCTGGTCTTTGCGCGCACCAAGCACGGCAGCGACAAGCTGGCACTGTTCCTGGAGAAGTCCGGCATCAAGACCGCGGCGATCCACGGCAACAAGAGCCAGGGCCAGCGCATGCGTGCGCTGAGCGACTTCAAGGCCGGCCGCGTGACCGTGCTGGTGGCCACCGATATCGCCGCGCGCGGCATCGACATCAACGAGCTGCCGAAGGTCATCAACTACGACCTGCCGATGGTGGCCGAGGATTACGTGCACCGCATCGGTCGCACCGGCCGTAACGGCTCCACCGGCGAGGCGATCTCGCTGGTGGCGCAGGACGAGGCCAAGCTGCTGCGTCAGATCGTGCGCATGCTGGGCCGCGACGTGGAAATCCGCGACGTGCCGGGCTACGAGCCGCAGACCCCGATCCGTTGGGGCAACAGCGCCCCGGGCCGCGCCGAGCAGCCGGGTGGCGATCGCGCCCCGCGCAAGAGCCATGCCCGTCGTCCGCATGGCGATGCGCCGCGTCAGGCGCATGCGCATGCCGGCCCGAAGAAGCCGGGTGGCCAGCGCAGCAGCGGTCCGCGTCAGGCCGGTGTTGCTGCCGGTGCCGGCGCAGGCCGTCGCGATGGTGGCCGTGGTGGTCAGCGTCCGAGCGGCACGCGCTGAATCCTGTGCACCGGTGTGACCGGCGCTTAGGCATGCGGTGAACTGAAAGAAAAAGCCGCCCTTCGGGGCGGCTTTTTTGTGGGCGCAAGCTGGGCAAGGTAGACATGTCGCTACAGGCGCATGCCAACGGTGTGCGACGCAGCTGCTTCCACACGGATGACACCTGCCAGCCACGCGCGCGCTGATCAGCCTTCGATCAATGCCGTATTGCGATCGATCGCCTCGCGATACCGATCCAGCACTGCGGCGGTCTGCACGATGTATTTGCTCAGATCGTCCCAACGCCGGTCTTCCAGCGCTTCGCGAATGCCCGGCAAGGTCTTGACCTCGTAACCGGTGGCCAGGCCCGGTGCGTAGATCAGGTTCCGGTACCACGGCCGGCCCGGCAAACCGCCTTCGGCCAGCAGGGTCTGGTCGATGCGCTGCAGCGAGGCATTGAGCTTGCCGCGCACGCCTGCATCCAGGCTGCCGCCGCGCGATGCCAGCGCATCGTCGTAGCGCTTGGCGCTGGTTTGCAGGCGGGTAATGGCCTGATCCAGCGCGGCGAAGTCGATCTGCGGCACCGCGGCTTTCGACTCGGGGGCGCGCTGCGGGCGGTTGGGATTGTCGACCGCAGCGTAGGCACCCGCCTGCAACAACTCAGCCTGCGTGCGTGCGGCAGTGCGATCGCTGTCGGCCTGCTGCTTGAGCTCCTGCGCGTATCCGGCCACCGCATCGGCAAAGTCGCCGAAACGCTGCGGCAACACCGGTGCATTTGCCACGCGCAACACGGTGCGGCCTACGGTCTGCGACAACAGCGGCAGATAGCTGAAATCCGGATCGATATAGCGCGCGAAATAATCGTAGGAGTCGTATAGCGAGTGATAGACGCCGCTACCGCCGCCCTGCCCGCCATAGCCCAGATCCAGCGTCGCCAGCCCAAGATGCTGCAGGAACGGGCTGTAGTCGCTGCCCGAGCCCAGCGCCTTGAGCGGCACATCGCCACCGGCCGCGACCTGCTTGGCGATGTCTTTTTGCGCCGGCTTGGCGGTCGGCGCCAGGGCATCGATGCGCGCACGTGCACGTTGCCGTTCGAGCACGCTCACGCCGCTGTCGGGGTCGCGCAGATCCGCCGCCACCCCGTTGACCAGGCGTTGCAGCGCATGGCTGCCGCCGGCATTGAGAAAGCCGCGCCCATTGCCGTCGGTGTTGACGTACAGCACCGCCTTGCGGCGCAATTCGTCGGCGTGCTGTTCGGCCCACTCTGTGGAGCCGAGCAGGCCGGCCTCTTCGCCGTCCCAACTGGCATACACGAGCGTGCGCTTGGGGCGCTGCCCCTGCTTGGCCAGCTCACCGATTGCCTTGGCTTCGGCCAGCAATGCGGTGGTGCCCGACAAAGGATCGGCCGCACCGAACACCCAGCCGTCGCGGTGATTGCCGCGCACCACCCACTGATCCGGATACTCGCTGCCACGCAGGGTGGCGATGACGTTGTAGATGGTCTGGCTACCCCAGTCCGCGTCGACCTTGAGGTGCACGCGCGCGGTGTCGCCGCCGCCGATGCGGTAGGTGATCGGCAGCGCGCCGCGCCAGTCCTCCGGCGCCACCGGCCCGCCCAGGGCGGCCAGCAAGGGCTGCGCGTCGCCCCAGCTGATCGGCAAGGTGGGAATCTTCAACACGCTGCCGGCCTGGTCGATCTTCAGGCGTTTGGCGCCTTTGCTGGCACCGACGCCCGGGGTGAGCGGGTCGCCGGGATAGATCGCGAAATTGGCGACCGAGCCGCGCTGTACGCTCCACTGGTTACGCGCCGGGCCATCCGGATAGGCCTGATCCTGAAAATAACCGTCGTCGCGCGGATCGGAATAGATGATCGCGCCGATCGCACCATGCTCCTGTGCCAGCCGCGGCTTGAGCCCGCGCCAACCCTTGCCGTAGCGCGCAATGACGATCTTGCCGCGCACGTCCACGCCGTTGCGAGCGAGCACTTCGTAGTCTTCGGCGATGCCGTAATTGACGTAGACCAGATCGCCGGTGACATCGCCATTGCCGCCGTAGATGACGTAGGGCGGCAGTACGTTGTCGGTTTGGGTGGAGGTGCTGTCGCCAGGCAGCGGCGGCTCCTTCAGACGCGCGACATAGGGTTTGGGACCGAGCAGTTCCAGCTGCGAGGTCTTGGGCGAAGGCCACAACACCTCGAAGGTTTCGATGCGCGCATCCCACCCGTAGCCGCGCAGGCGCCTTTGCAGATCGCGGGCGTTCTCCAGGTTATGCGGCGAGCCAACGTGATTGGGCGCCGACGACCATTGCTTCAACCAGCCGCGATAATCGGCGTCCTGCAAGCCGCTATCGAAACGTGCTTCCAGCGCGCGTTGCGCCTGTGCGGCAGCGGCGTCGTAACCCGGTAGCGCGGCGGGTGGTGCGGCAGGTTGCGCGACCAGGGGAGGCGCGACGAAGGCCAACGCGAGTAGCCAGGCGTGCTGCGAAGAGGTCATCGTGATTCCTTGAAAGTGTCCAGGGCCAATGGCGATTGCAGTCGTTCAGAGCGGTGGCAGGCAGAGCCACCATTGCACGGCTGCGGTCGCGAACCTAGCTGCCGCAGTGTGCAGGAGTCCGCTTGCGCGCGATGGGGCATGACCGGCACTCCCACGTCGCGCACAAGGGCCGTGCGTATGCCGATCAGAATCGGTAATCCAGGCCCACAGTGAAATAGCGCCCACGCAGGTCGTACTGGGTGAAGTCGTATGGCGCGCGAATGCCCGGGAACGAGGCATCGACCGGCGGCTGCTTGTCGGCCAGATTCTCGATCTTGGCGTAGAGCGTGAGCTTGTCGATGCCGGTGTAGCCCAGATAGAGATCGAACTGGTTGTAGTCGCCCACACGCGATTGCACGGCATTGGCCGCCGCGCTGGCCTTCTGGTCGTAGCCGCCGGTGTAGTACCAGGTCAGCGCCGCACTCACCGTGTCCAGATTCCAGTCCAGCGTGGTGGTCGCCTTGTTGCGCGGCAACGACGGGCCGAGATTGCTGCCGGCGTAATCCTGCAACGGGCCACCGACCACGGTGGGGCGACGGTAATCGCGCACGTGGGTGTAGGCGGTATTGAGGCCAAAGTTGCCGGCCGCTTCGGTGCGCCAGCGCTGGCGTAATTCGACATCGAGACCGGAGGTCGTCAGCTCGCTGAGGTTTTGATAGCGGTTGTACACCGCCACCAGCGTGCCGCGTTCGTTGCGGATGACATCGGCCGGGTCGTTGTTCTGCACGATGGTGGCGTTGTTGCCGGTGCCGACCAGATTTTCCAGTTCGATCTTGTACCAGTCCACGCTCAGGCTGGTGTCGGCCCACGGCGACAGCACCACGCCAAGGTTATAGCTGCGCGTGCGCTCCGGATTGAGCTCGGTATTGCCGACGGTAAAGAAGGTCGGGTTCTGGCGCGAGCCCGGCACGTCCGGATCGAACGGGTCGACCACCGAACCGTAGGAGATATTGGTGCTGGCTGCATTCTCCGACAGCGAAGGTGCGCGAAAGCCGCGCGAGGCGGCCGCGCGCACCAGCAACGTATCGAGCGGTTGCCAGCGCAAACTGGCCTTGGGCGAAAACGCATTGCCGAAATCGCTGTAATGATCGCCGCGCCCTGCCAGTTGCAGTTCCAGCGATTGCAGCAGCGGCAGGTTGACTTCGGCATACAGCGCCGACACCTTGCGCTCACCATCCACTGCGGCAATCGCCGGGCGGATCTGCAGGCCTTGATCGATCTGTAGCGGATTACGCGAGACCAATTCTTCCTGACGCCACTCGGCACCGGCGGCGAATCCGACGCTGCCGGCCGGCAGCTCGAACAGGTTGCCGGACACTTTGGCATCGACGCCGCGCAGCGTCGATTGGGCCGGGCGCAGCGTGCTGAGGTTAATGCCGTCGATCACCGATTGCGGCGTGGCGGACGGGTTGAGCAGGTTGTAGCTGCCGTCGGCCAGCGCCTGCGCCAGGGTAAAGCGATTGGCGAAGCCACCGGACACGGTTTCGTGCTCGGTGCTGCGCGCGGCGAACGCCGCCGCTTCCCAATCCCAGTGTTCGGTCTTACCGCGCACGCCGCCGAGAAACCGGTAGGACTGCGAGCGATTGGTTTTGACCGTCTGGCCAAGGTCGAAGAAGGTGTATTCGATCGGCACCGCGGTGCCGTACGGGTTATACGGACTGGAGGCCGGCAACAAATTGGACACCGGCTCGGCCAGACCGGTGCTGGCGTTCAAGGCGAAGCGGCCGCCTTCCAGGGTGAAGTACGGGCTGGAGCCGAAGATCGACACGCCCTTGACCTCGCTATAGAGCGCCTCGCCAAACGCTTCGACGGTGTCGCTGAGCCGGAACGTGGCGTTGGTATAGGCCTGATAGCGCTTGGTCGAGGGGATCAGCGTGGTGAACGGGGCCTGGTTGAAGCCGCAGGTCTCGCCGGCCAGGCCGTCGATCGGCGCGCTGGCGGTGAGCACCGTGCCGGTGGGGCAATTGCCTTGCGCATCCAGCATCGGCACCGAGCGGCCGCCGACCAGATAGCGCGCGCCCTTGGCCGACCAGCCGTTCCAGCGCCCGCCCGGCAGATCGGTATAGATGCCAGAGCGGGTCAGTTCGCGCTGGTCCTGATCCAGCCGGTCGCGGTTGTAGGCATCGAAACTGAAAAGAATGTTGTAGCCGTCGCGGTCCAGATCGCCGATGCCGCCGATGAACTTGGCGCGCTGTGTGTCCATGCCGCCCTGATCGGAGGTGCCGCCGCTGATGCCGAGCTCGGCGCCCTGGAAATCCTGCCGGGTGATGATGTTGACCACGCCAGCCACCGCATCGGAGCCGTACACGGCAGAGGCGCCGTCCTTGAGCACTTCGATGCGTTCCACCGCCACCAGCGGCAACGCGTTGAGGTTGACGAAGGTGTCGCCCAGGCCATTGGCAGGAAAGCCGTAATTGGCCAGCCGGCGTCCGTTGAGCAGCACCAGCGTGTTCTTCTGCGACAGCCCGCGCAGGCCGATGCCCGCCGAGCCGGAGGCCCACCCGTTGTTGGTGGTTTCGTTGGTGGCATTGCCGGTGTTGGCCGAGATCGAGCGCAGTGCGTCGGCCACGGTGACCTTGCCGGACTGCTCCAGCTGCTGGCGGTCGATCACCTGCACCGGGTTCGGGCCTTCGCTGTCGGTGCGCTTGATGTTGGAACCGGTGACGCTGACGGTGGCCAGGGTCTTGCCCGTGTCGGGTGTCGCGTCGTCGGCATGAGCGAGGGGAATCAGCGCCGAGAGAACGGCAAGGGACAGCAGGTAAGGCGTAGGGCGCTTCACGCACGGCATCCATGAATGGGGGTTTTGCAGTGGGCCATGCGCGATTGATTAACAAAAATTACATAACTGCATAGGGATATGACGCGCTGTGACACACGCTGGCAGCCAGACGCGGTAAGAGGCGCGTCGGACGTCGTGCGCTGCGTATGGCGATTGAGCACATCGAGAACAACGCGCGCTGCTGTTTGTCTTCAAGAGCTCGCAGATAGGCTGTCTCGCTGCGATTGGCAGTCCGAAAAGCACTGGCGCACTTACAATGGCGCGCATGGATATCTTCAAAGTCTTTACGCTCGAAGCCGCGCATCGGCTTCCCAATGTGCCGACCGGGCACAAATGCGCCCGCCTGCACGGGCATTCGTTTCGGATCGAACTGCATGTCAGCGGCGAGCCGGGTGCCGAGACCGGCTGGATCATGGATTTCGGCGACATCAAGGCCGCCTTCAAGCCGATCTACGACCGCCTGGACCACCACTACCTCAACGACATCGAGGGATTGGAGAACCCGACCAGCGAGCGTCTGGCGATCTGGATCTGGGACCAGCTCAAGCCGGCGCTGCCGGCACTGAGCGAGATCGTGGTGCACGAAACCTGCACCTCCGGCTGCCGTTATCGCGGCTGATTGCCTGGCGCAATCGTGTGACGCAAGGCCGCCTGCTGGGCGGCTTTGCCGTTTCTGCGGCCCGGATAACTTGTTGATCCCAAAAGCCTTTTGAAGCCGTTTTGGAAATTTTCAGCAAACGTGTTGCATCGCAGCAATATCCACGTATGCTGCAACGCAACAAACGGTCACAGCATTCCCCAAGGGGTTCGCAATGTCGGCGCAGTTCGAAAACGGCTTTACCAGTCAGTTCGCCTCTGTCGCAGCACGTGCCAACCAGTTGGCATTGGACACGCTGGAGCAGAACGTCAACGCAACCACCACGTTTTTCGGTGAGTTTGCGCAGGCACGCGACCTGGGTGCCTACCAGACGCTCTGGCCAAAAGGCCTGCAACTGGCCCGCGACAACCTGGAACGCCTGGCTTCGGCCAATCAGGAAGTGGTCGGGATGGGATTGAAGATATCCAGCGAGCTTGGACAGTTTGCAAAGCAGAAGTTCGACACCGGCAGCGAACAGGCCGGCGCAACAGGCAAGAACCGGCGCAAGTAACGGCCACCAAAATTCAGCGTCTTTGCATGGGTCCCTCCCCCCATGCAATCCGGCCCGACAGATCCCTCCCTCTGTCGGGCTTTTTTATTTTCTGATCGCTGGCTAGCCCAAGTCATCGGACCATGCAGTCACCAAGACAGAGTCGTGGCCTCTCGACGCTTTTTTTTTTTTCGTGCCGATGTCGCTTTGCGATGCCCACCTGGCTGTCAGAGAACCGTGCGGTAAATGGTCAACGCTTTAACGGTCTGGACGAGTCCTTGCCGTAGCAACACCTCCAGATAGCGCTCCACTTCCATCCCTGGATTGGTCAGCTGTGCACGCTGGCGTTGAGCGGCAGAGACAACGGCCGCCTGGTCCAGATCGAACAGATTCTCAATGAACTCGTCCGGGTGTTGCGCCTCGATCCCAAAGGGAGCGAGCGTGGCGGACGGGAAATCTTTCAGATTGAAGGTGACGATCACGCTGGCGCTGCAGCGGATCGCAGCAGCCAGCACGTGGCGATCGTTTGGATCGGGCAGATGCAGCGCCTCAATCAACGGTTCGTAGCCACTTACCAGGCAATCCGGAATGGCTCGGTCCATGAGTGCCGAGGTACGGTCCACCTGCTCTGCTGTCAGGTCGCGACGGTTGAGCAACAAACTGCGCTTCCATTCCTGGTGGATTTGCACGCTCCAGCGCGCACGGAACCTGCCCGATAGTCCCAGCCACATCAACAAGTCCCGGAGCGGCGCCGGATACAGCACGCACGCATCGTAGACTGCAGTGAATGGCGAATGCCTCACTGATATCCCAGCGCCAGCTCCTGGGCCTGCGTGGCCAGTTCCTGCATGGCCTGCTCACTGGCGCGCTCACGTTCGCGCTTGAACTGCATCAGGTCGGCAAAACGTACGCGGCGATGTCTGCCGGTGCGGTGGAACGCCAGCGCGCCCTCTTCCATCAACTTGACCATATGCGGCCGGGAAACGTTCAGCAGATCGGCAGCTTCCTGGGTGGTCAACTCGGCGTGGATGGGCACCACCTGCACCGCATTGCCATCGGCGAGCTCGGCCAGGACATCCATCAGCAGGCGCAGTGCGGAGGTGGGCAATTCCACCTGATGGGCCTGGTTCTGGTCGTCGAAGATCTGGATGCGCTGGGTTTCGAAGCTGGTGGCAAGGTAGGCCGCCAAGGCGCGTTGGCCTTGCACTGCAGCGGCGACCTCGCGCTCGACAGGCAGGACCATCTTGGACGGAGCAATGTTCGACATGTGAGCACGCTGGTGCAATGGAAACGGAGTCCAGCATAAACGAAATGCTGGATATCCGAAATAAACGAAACGAATTTCTTGTGATGGCGCGTTCTCTCTCGCCATCCTGAGATAGCTACCCGCCTGATTGCCCCACCTCACTGCGGCAGCTGCAGCCACTTGGCCTGGGTTGCAGCGTCGACACCCGGCCGCCATGCGATCCGGCCCCAGTACGGCATCGTCAGGCGCTGGCGCAGCATGCCGATGTTCTCTTCGATGCGCTCCATCTGCGGATCGATTTCGTTGGCGATCCAGCCGATGCAGTCCAGCCCATCGGCGGCGATGGCGGCGGCAGTCAGGCGCGCGTGATTGATGCAGCCCAGCCGCACGCCGACCACCAGCACGACGGGCAGCTTGAGCGCGCGGACCAGATCGGCCTGGTCCAGATCGGCGCTCAGCGGCGCGGCCCAGCCGCCGACGCCTTCGACCACCACCACCTCGGCCTGCGTGCGCAATTGCGCGAAGGCGCGGGCGATCGGCTCCAGCGACAGGGTCACGCCGACATCGGCCGCAGCCAGCTCCGGCGCCAGTGGGGCCGGCAAGGCATAGGGATTGAGGGTGGCGTAGTCGGGTTGCGGGTCGCTGGCGGCCTGCAGCGCCAGGGCGTCCGCGTTGCGCCAGCCGTGCGCGGTTTGCTCGCAGCCGCTGGCGACGGGCTTCAGGCCCACGGCGGTGTGCCCGCGTGCGCGCAATGCGTGCAGCAACGCGGTGCTGCCCATGGTCTTGCCGATGCCGGTGTCGGTGCCGGTGACATAGAACGCCGAAAGCTGCATGCGTTTGGTTCCTGCGGCCACGCCGCGGTTGCAGTGAGGGCGCGCAGCATAGCGTGCGGATCCGAACGGAACGCTGAGTCGCAACGACCCTGCGGATGGCCGCTGCTAGACTTCGGCCATGTTCGCAACTTCTTCGCTGACCGGCAGCAAGCCGGAACAATACGCCCAGCTCACCGCCCAGGCCCAGGCACTGGTGCATGGCGAGCCGGATCGGATCGCCAACGCCGCCAACCTGGCTGCGCTGATCTTCAACGCGTTGCCGTCGCTCAACTGGGCCGGCTTCTATTTTTACGACGGCCGCGAGCTGGTGGTGGGGCCGTTTCAGGGCTTGCCGGCCTGCGTGCGCATCCCGCTGGACAAGGGCGTGTGCGGCGCGGCCGCCAGCACCCGGCAGAGCCAGCGCATTGCCGATGTGGATGCCTTCCCAGGGCATATCGCCTGCGATTCGGCCTCGCGCTCGGAGCTGGTGATCCCGCTGGTCAAGGGCGATGCGCTGATCGGCGTGCTGGATCTGGACAGCCCGGAGCTGGATCGCTTCGATGCCGACGATCAGCGCGGCCTGGAAGCCATTGCGCAGGTCTTTGTCGGCGCGCTGACGTGACCACCGAACGGCTGCGCAATATCGGCCCGAAGAGTGCAGCGTGGCTGCGTCAGGTCGGCCTGCGCACGCAGGAGGATCTGCAGGCGGTGGGCGCGGTGGGCGCGTTCGTCAAAGTGCGCCGCGCCGGCTTCAAGCCCAGCCTCAATCTGCTGTATTCGCTGGAGGGCGCGTTGACCGACTGCCATTGGCAGGAGGTGCCCGAAGCGCGTCGGCATGCCTTGCTGGCCGAGTACGAAGCGGCCAGCGCGTTGCTACCGGTGCGTGGACGCGCGGTGGGTGGGCCGGTGGAAACCGTGCATTACGCGCGCGCCGATAACGACGCTACGCATGGCGACATGCATGAGGCTGCCGATGACGATGCGGTAACAGGCCAGACGCACGACGATTGAGCGTCTGTGCCGCGTTGCAGTAGCTGTGTGCACGTGGCGATGGTGATGCGAGCGGCAGCGGCGTGATTGTTGATTTCTCGAGCGATCGATCTTCGATCGATTATTCGATGGAATCATCAACGCGTCGCTGCATCCCGTAAGGTTGGCGCAAGCGATGCACCCAGCGTCTGACCATGGCTAAGGCCGGGTAGCGGTTGGTATTCGGTGGTGAGGCCGGGTAACGACGACAACAGCGTGACGAGATTCTGTGCAGCGTGTGGGTCTGCACGCGGCCGCCCGGGGCGATCTGGTGCTGCATCTTGTCCCGGTGGCCTGCCCTCACCTGCCATCAGCGTCAAACGACGCTTCGATGGCTGCATGTCTGCAGAAGCTGCTTGTGCCTGATCCACCACGCGCCGCGCCTGCTGGACGATAAACCCATCGCCCCACCACAGCGATGGATCGACCGCGACGTAGTGTTGAAACAGCTGCGGCTGTGTCAACAACATCTGCAGCACGAACAGCCCGCCATACGAATGGCCCCATAGCGTTTGCCGCTGACGATCCAACGACACGCGCGCTTCCACCTGCGGGCGAATGCGTGTGGCGATCAGTTGCGCGAATGCGGCCGCGCCGCCGGTCCTGCGCTGCGGATTCAGCGGATCGGTTTCCACACGGCCATCGGTAAAACGCGCAGGCGTGTAATCCAGACTGCGCCCCACCGCATCGATGCGCAGCGCACTGTCGTCGGCGATGAACACCAGCACCGGTGCAGCGCCGTGCGTGGACAGGCTGTCGAGCAGGCGCTCATCCAGTTCCATCAATGCCGCATTGCCATCCAGCAGATACACCACCGGATATCCCGCAGCGGGCGGCGCTGCCCTGGGTGTGGCAATTCGTACGCGGTAATGGCGTTGAGCATCGGCCGAGTCCAGACGCAATTCGCTGAAGACATAGGAGGCGCTGGGACGATCGGCGACGGTGCTGCCGAGCGTGCGGGTCAGATCCGGCTGTGCGAACAGCGGCGTCATGCCGACGATCCACATCAGCACACCGGCGCACGCAAGCCGCCAACGATGATGTCGCATTACTGCACGCTCCCTTCATGCGCCGCGCACGTTTGTACGCGGCGCTACATCGCCATTTAGAAGCCGAAACTCAAGCTCGCCCAATACGCGCGCCCCGGCTCGTTGTAGGTGGCCGCACCCGCCGCACCGCCGGTGTTGTTGGTGCCTTCGCGGAACAGGCGCGTGTCGAACAGGTTGTCCACGCCCATTCCCACGCTGATCTTGCGGGTGATGCGGTAACGCGCACTGATGCCCCACAGATCGTAGGGGTCGCGCGCGTCGGGGGCGATGGCGCCGCCGCTGGTGCTCGATTGGGTGGCCGATTCCTGCTTGCCGTAGAAGGTGCCGGTGAGCAGCAGCGACAAGGCCTGGGTCGGTTGCCAATCCAGCGTGGTGTTGACCGTGTATTCGGGGATCACCGACAGCGGCTGATCGGTGGCGGTGTTCTTGTTCTCGATCATGTAGGTCACGTTGGTATTCCACTTCAGCACGCGGCCCTGCTCGCCCAGCAGCGGCAACGTGAGATTGCCTTCCACGCCCTGCACGATCGCTTCCGATGCGTTGGTCCACTGGAACACCTGCCCACGCCTGTCGACAGTGACGCCAACCGGCACCATGCCGGCAACGATCTTGTCGTCATAGGCGTTGTGGAAATAGGTCAGCGAGGCATGGTGACCGCTCTGCGGTGCCCACTCGATGCCGATCTCCTTGTTGATGCTGGTCTCCGGATCGAGGTTGTCGTTGCCCTGGATATAGCAGCCCGAGCCGAGATTGGGGAACAGCACTGGGCAGCCATTGCCGCGCGTGTAATACAGATAATTGGCGTTGGACTGGTACAGGTTTGGCGCCTTGAACGCGCGCGCGATGCCGCCCTTGAGCAGCCAGTCGTCGGTGAGTTTGTACTGCACGTTGAGGCTGGGGCTGAGGTTGTTGCCGAACTGGCTGTGGTGATCCAGTCGCAGGCCCGGCGTGAGCGTCAGCCGCTCGGTGGCATAGATGTTGTCTTCCAGATACACCGCGCTGAGCGTGGCTTCGCTGCGCGGGCTGCGTGCGCCTGCGGCAAGGCCGGGGAAGCCACCGCCGGCGGTGACGGCCTGCGACATCGAATAGGCATCGCTGAGGCGGCTCTGGCGGCGCTCGAAGCCCAGCGTCAGCACCTGCTCGGCCCAGGCCTGCAGCGGCATGTTGAATTCGCCATCGATGTTGAGGTTATCGAGCGTGGCGGTGGAGTTGAGCAGACCGGCGGCGATGGAGCCTTCCGGCCCGCCGGCCAGGCCTTCGTTGAGACGGGTGTTGTCGGTGCCTTCATAGGCAGCGGTGAGGCGCGAGGTGCCCAGCGCCCAGGTGCCGCGATGGGTCAGCGATGCGGTACGGCGGATCATGGTATTGGTTTCGCTGCCGAACAAGGCGCCCAGATCCGCGCCGGCCAGACCGTCGGCGCTGACCGCGCGATCGCCTGCGTACAGATTGCCCTGGCGGCTGAAGCCGGCATCGAGTTCGATGACCTGGCCTTCCATCGGATCCCAACGCAGCAAGCCGTTGATGTCCTTGTTGCGCACGCCCTCGCGCCCGGCCGGCGGCACTGCGGCAGCGTTGCTAGCGAAGCGGCGATTGAGATCCAGCGCATCCGGGTCGGTTTTGTTGAGGTTGCCGTAGAGACGGAACGAGAACGTATCGGACAGCGGGCCGCTGAGCTGGAATCCCGCGCGCTGGCCGCCACCTTCGGCACTGTGCTGCGGCACCAGGCCGAACACCGTCATCGAGCCGGTCAGATCGCCGGTGGGCTTCCTGGTGATGATGTTGACCACACCACCGGAGGCACCCGAGCCATAGCGTGCCGCAGCCGGGCCACGCAGCACTTCGATGCGCTCCACCGCTTCGGCCGGCACCCAGTTGGTGTCGCCACGCGTATTGCGCTCGCCGCTGCGGCCCATGCGCACCGCATCGCGCGATCCCACCGGCTTGCCATCGACCAGAATCAGCGTGTTTTCCGGGCCCATACCGCGCAGATCGATCTGGCGGTTGTTGCCGTACTGGCCAGAAGCACTGTTGCCGGTGAGATTGACGCCCGGCATGGTGCGCAGCAGCTGTGAGAGATCGTTGACCGGTGGGCGCCGCTCGATGTCTTCGGCCGTGATCACCGACGAACCCAATGCTTGCCGGGCGATCTGTGCGGCAGTGACGTGCACGGTGTCCAGCGATTGCGGATCGGCTGCGGCGTCTTCAGCAGATGCGCTGCAAATGTAGCTGCTACAACCGAGCGCAATGGCCAGCACCAGCTGACGGTTGGACAGCACGGGATGGTGTGCAGGCACAGACATCCATGACCGGCGTGATGCGGACATTCTCAAACCTCTCGACAGGAGATAGACCTCTGGCGACGGCTTGAGGTGACACGGTGGGGGTGATGCGTGCAACGTGCACTGGGTACGTGCAAGGCGCTACAACGCAGTCAAGATTGTCCGCACATTCTACACAGATGCGATTCATTCTCAAATCGCAGATCTGCGGCGACGCTGCTGCGCGCTACTTCAACGCAAGCAGTTCGCGCATGTCATCGACAATGGCCACCGCGCCGGATGTCTGTACATCGAAGCCGCGCAGATAGCCGTAACGCACCATCGCCAACGGCATTGCAGCGGCAGTTGCGGCGGCTGCATCGGTGGCCGAATCGCCCACCATCAGGCACTGCTGCGGGGTGTGCCGGAACTGCCTGGCCAGGTGCAGCAGCGGCGCCGGGTCGGGCTTGCGCTGCGGTAGCGAATCGCCGCCGAGCAGCGCGCTGAAATGCGCCGCGATGCCCAGATGCTCCAACAGCGGCGCGATAAAGCGCGACGGCTTGTTGGTACACAACGCCAGCGTGACGCCGGCCTCACGCAAGCCTGCAAGTGCCTCGGCAACGCCGGGATACACCTGTGGGTTGTGCAGCAGGCAGGCTTCGTAGTGACGCATCATCACCGGCATTTCGGTATCGGCATCGTGCGTGCCGCCGGCTTCGCGCAACGCGGTGGCGAGCAGCACGTGCACGCCTTCGCCGATCCAGCTGCGGATCGTCGCTTCGCTGAACTGCTGCAGCCCAAGCTCCTGCAAGGTGGCGTTGAGTGCTTCGGCGATATTCGGTGCGCTGTCCACCAGCGTGCCATCCAGGTCGAAAATCACCAGTGGATACGGATACATGCGGACTGCCTTGTGTGGAGGGAGCGAGGCGCAGTGTACGAAGTACAGGATTCACAGCGTGTCACTGTGGCGCGATGGGGAGTGTGGATGCATGCGTCGATGCAGTCATTGATGCATGCAGCACGCCAACGCCGCAGCACTGCAGGCACCGCGCATCGCACTCACTGCGCCTGCGGCACATCGCCGAACAACTCGCCCTGCACAGCACCCTCTTCCGCATCGCTGAAACCACTCAGTCCTACACCGACCAGGCGATAGCGCGTGTCGGCGGGCAACTCCACGCGCCGGGTCAGCGCCAATGCAATCTCTGCCAGTGCCTCCAGCGAGGCCGGTGGCAGCTCCGGCGTGTACGAGCGGGTCAGAATGCGAAAGTTCGAGGTCTTCAATTTCAGCACCACGGTGCGCCCGATACGCTCGGTGCGCCGCGTGGCGAGCCAGGTTTTTTCGGCCAGGCGCAGGATATGCGGATCCAGCGCCTCCAGCGCCTCCAGCGCGATATCTTCGCTGAAGGTGTCTTCCGAGGAGACCGATTGCACCTCCTGATCCGGTTCGACCGGGCGCTCGTCGATACCACGCGCGCGGCGATACAGGCTCTGCCCGAAGCTGCCGAAATGCGCCTGCAACTCCTCTAGCGGTCGCAGTCGCAAATCGGCCACGGTGACGATGCCCAACGCCGCCAGCTTGCCATCCATCACCTTGCCCACGCCAGGAATGCGGTTGACCGGCAGCGGCAGCAGGAACGCATCCACACGACTGGGCGCGATGACGAACTGTCCATCGGGCTTGCGCCAGTCCGAAGCGATCTTGGCCAGGAATTTGTTCGGCGCGATGCCCGCCGATGCAGTGAGCTGGGTTTCCTCGCGGATCTGGGTGCGGATCAGTTGCGCGATTTCGGTGGCCAGTTGCATGCCGGTCTTGGCTTGCGTGACATCCAGATAGGCTTCGTCCAGCGATAGCGGCTCGACCAGATCGGTATGCCGATGGAAGATCTCGCGCACCTGCCGCGACACCGCCTTGTAGCGCGCAAAATCCGGCGGCACGAACACCGCATCCGGACATAGACGTTCGGCACGCATCGCCGGCATGGCCGAACGAATACCGAAGGTACGCGCCTCGTAGGAGGCTGCGCACACCACCGAGCGCGCACCGCGCCACGCCACCACCACCGGCTTGCCGCGCAGCGATGGATCGTCACGTTGCTCCACGGACGCGTAGAACGCATCCATGTCCACATGCACGATCTTGCGCATCAAGCTGGCGTCTCTCCAAGTGCTGAATACACATGATAAATCAGCCGCGTCTCACGCCTTGATCCAGCCTGCACAGACCGCTTGCCGCACTGCGCAACCGGTTGAACACAGCACGCATGCGTACGGATAAAACGTTTGATTGAACCGCGCGCCCTCATGCACGCTTGCCGGCCTCGCCTTATCGCTTCTTGCAGGAAACGTTCGTCATGACTCGTCAAAGTGCGTACTCGCGTGACCAATTGCTGGCCAGCGCGCGTGGGGAATTGTTCGGCCCCGACAGTGCCCGCCTGCCCAACGACCCGATGCTGATGTTCGACCGCATCACCGAGATCAACGATACCGGCGGCGCACACGGCAAGGGCGTGATCCGCGCAGAACTCGATGTCCGCCCGGACCTGTGGTTCTTCGGCTGCCACTTCATCGGCGACCCGGTGATGCCCGGCTGCCTGGGCCTGGATGCGATGTGGCAGCTGACCGGCTTCTTCCTCACCTGGATCGGCGCGCCGGGTCGCGGCCGCGCGCTGGGTTGCGGAGAGGTCAAGTTCACCGGCCAGGTGCTGCCAAGCGCCACATTGGTAACGTACGAGATCGATATCAGCCGCGTGATCAACCGCAAGCTGGTGATGGCGCAGACCGATGCGCGCATGCTGGTGGACGGGCGCGAGATCTACACTGCCAAAGACCTGCGCGTAGGCATGTTCACTTCAACGGAGAATTTCTGATGCGCCGTGTCGTCGTCACCGGAATGGGCATCAATTCGTGTCTGGGCAATGATCTGGACACCGTCTCCACTGCACTGCGCGAGAGCCGCTCTGGCATCACCGCATTGCCCGATCACGCCGAAGCAGGCCTGCGCAGCCAGGTGGGCGGCGCGGTGGCGCTGGATCTGGACAGCCTGATCGACCGCAAGCTCAAGCGCTTCATGGGCGATGCCTCGGCGTACGCGTATCTGGCGATGCGCGATGCGATCGCCGATGCCGGACTGGATGCCGAACAGGTCAGCGCACTGCGTACAGGCGTGATTGCCGGCTCCGGTGGCGGATCCAGCCAATGGCAGGTGGAAACCGCCGATCTGCTGCGCAACCGTGGCGTGCGCAAGGTCGGCCCGTACATGGTGCCGCGCACGATGTGTTCCGCAGTGTCTGCATCGTTGGCCACCGCGTTCAAGATTCGCGGCCTGAGCTACTCGCTGTCTGCCGCGTGTGCGACCTCGGCGCATTGCATCGGCGCGGCTGCGGATCTGATCCGGCATGGCGCGCAGGATGTAATGTTCGCCGGCGGCGGCGAAGAATTGCACTGGACCATGAGCGTGATGTTCGATGCGATGGGCGCGTTGTCGACCGGCTTCAACGATCGCCCTGCGGTCGCCTCGCGCCCGTACGATGCGCAGCGCGATGGCTTCGTCATCGGTAGCGGCGGCGGCATGCTGGTGCTGGAAGACTACGACCACGCCATCGCACGCGGCGCACGCATCCATGCCGAACTGCTCGGTTATGGCGTGACCTCCGATGGCGCGGACATGGTCGCACCCAGCGGCGAAGGCGCGGTGCGCTGCATGCACATGGCCATGCAAGGCCTCAGCCAGCCGATCGATTATCTCAACACCCACGGCACCTCCACCCCACTGGGCGATGTCACCGAACTGGGCGCGGTGCGCGAGGTGTTCGGCGACAACGTGCCACCGCTGTCCTCGACCAAGGCGCTGTCCGGCCATTCGTTGGGCGCGGCCAGCGTGCACGAGGCGATCTACAGCCTGCTGATGCTGCGCGATGGTTTCATGGCCGGCTCGGCGCATATCGACGAGCTCGACCCGCGCGCGGAAGGCTTTCCGATCCTGCGACAGACCCAGGAGGCCACATTGAACACCGTGATGTCCAATAGCTTCGGTTTTGGCGGCACCAATGGCGCATTGGTGTTCGGCCGGGTGTGACGATTGATGGCGTGGCGGATGCAGAACAGGATGGCGTGACCTGTTCGGCATCGGCATTCGAGCGCAGCGAACGGTGTGTCGCTACTGATTGACGCTTGTCGCGCGGCATGGCCTCCGATGAGTGGCCGCCAGCTTGCCCTGCCCGTGGCGGCCACCAGTTCGACGTGGTTTGATCACAAGCGACCGGCACATCGATCGTGTCCCTACCTACAAACTGCACTCGTCACATGATCGCGTTCTCTTTGGTAACCTGCGAACACCATGCCAGTATCTTGATCGACGCACTCGGGCTGGCCGGTGGCGCATAGCGTAGGGAGGTAGCGAAGATGGCTGACACGCGCTCTCCGGTGAGATCGGAATTCGCGGCGCTTGAGCATGCCGACTGGGATAGCTTGTTTCATGGCCCATCGGTGGTTTACCTGCTGGCGCATGCGCGGCGGGAGGCGTTTTACATCGACGTGGCAAGTGGTCTGGGCGCAATCAGCGACACCCGCCGGCGCATCATCGCGAAGCAGGAAGCCAGCTTGCCCAGGGAGCGCGTGATGCCGCTGCTGCTGGTGTGGTTCGAGGCCTGCACCGATCTGGCAGCTGCCAAGGCCCGCGCCACGCAACTTCGCGCCTGGCCGCATGCCTGGCGGCGGCAGTTGGTGGAGACGCTCAACCCTGCCTGGATCGACCTGGATGCCTATGCCCTGGGATTTCCTGGCGCACTGGCCCAGGTGGGCGAACGCCATGCACAGTGCCGCGACTTGCAGAATCCTGAGGATGTAGAAGGCACCTGAGCGAGCGGGTGCCTGGTCCTTCAGCACGATGGGACCCGCTCGAACTCAAGGACACACGATGTCCGATGCAGTGTTTCCGCCAGCCTTTTGCGCGCGCCGATGCACCGCAGCCGGATGCGGTGCGCAGCTGACGACGCTTTGGCGACACAACGTAAACGCCTGCGATCAGCCCGCCATGCCGTTATGCCGCAGCAATGCATCGATGCTCGGCGCACGTCCACGAAAGGCGCGGAAGTTGTCGGCCGCGCTGCGGCTGCCGCCACGCGACAGCACTTCATGCCGGAAACGTGCTCCAGTGTCGGCGACCTGTTCGGGCGCTTCTTCGAAGGCGGCGTAGGCGTCTGCACTGAGCACTTCGGCCCATTTGTAGCTGTAGTATCCAGCCGCGTAGCCACCGGCGAAGATATGGCTGAACTGGTGCGGGAAGCGATTCCATGCCGGCGGGCGATTGACCGCCACTTCGTCGCGCACGCGCTCGATCAGGTGCAGCACGCTGTCCTGCACCGGGTCGAAGCTGCTATGCAGCTGCATGTCGAACAACGCAAATTCCAGCTGCCGCACGGTGAACATGCCGCTCTGGAAATTGCGTGCGGCCAATAGCCGATCGAACAGATTGCGTGGCAGCGGTTCGCCGGTGCGCACATGCGCGGTCATCGCCTGCACGCGCTCCCATTCCCAGCAGAAGTTCTCCATGAACTGACTCGGCAGTTCCACCGCGTCCCATTCCACGCCGTTGATGCCGGCCACACCCAGCTCGCCGATACGCGTGAGCAACTGGTGCAGGCCGTGGCCCATTTCATGGAACAGCGTGGTGACTTCGCCATGTCGGAACGTGGCCGGCGTATCGCCACTGCCGCGGCCGAAGTTGCACACCAGATACACCAGCGGGGTCTGCACGCCGTTGGCGGTGTCGCGGCGATTGCGGCAATCGTCCATCCATGCACCGCCGCGCTTGCCTTCGCGTGCGTACAGATCCAGATAGAACTGCCCGACCAGCTCGCCCTGCGCATCTTGCAACCGATAGAAACGCACATCCTCATGCCAGACCGGCGCGCTATCGGGCTTGACGGTGAGTCCATACAGGCTGTGGATCACATCGAACAGGCCGGCCAGCACTTTCGGCTCGGTGAAATACTGTTTCACTTCCTGCTCGGAGAAGCTGTAGCGCGCCTGCTTGAGCTTTTCGCTGACGTAGGCCAGGTCCCAGGCCTGCAGTTCGTCCAGGCCAAGTTCGTCGCGCGCAAAGGCTTCGAGCTCGGCGCGGTCGCGTTGCGCATACGGCTTGGCGCGCACGGCCAGATCGCGCAGAAAGCCCATCACTTCATCCGGGCTTTCCGCCATCTTGGTGGCAACGGAATACTCAGCATAACTTGCAAATCCAAGCAGCCGCGCCAGCTCGGCGCGCAGGGCGAGAATGCGGTTGATATTGGCGCTGTTATCCAGCGCTGCATCGCCGAACTCGGAGGCGCGCTCGGCATTGGCGCGATACAGGCGCGCGCGCAACTCGCGATTGTCCGCATCGGTCTGCACCGGCAGGTAGCACGGCATCTGCAAGGTGAGCTTCCATCCCGGCACCCCGTCTTTTTCCGCAGCAGCGCGCGCGGCGGCGATCACTTCGGCTGGCAGGCCGGACAGCTCGTTTTCGTCTTCAGTCACGTACGCCCATGCATCGGTGGCATCGAGCACGTTTTGCGAAAACTTGGCCGCCAGCGCGGACAACTCTTCCTGCACTTGCGCAAAGCGCGCCTTGGACGCGTCATCCAGCTCGGCGCCACCGAGGCGGAAATCACGTAGCGCATTTTCCAAGACCTTGCGGCGGGCGGCGTCGTAGTGCGCCGCTTCCGGCGATTCCGAAAGCGCCTTGTACTGCGCATACAGCGCCAGGTTCTGCGCCAGCGCGCTGCCGAAGCGGCTGAGCTTGGGCAGATTGCCGTTGTAGGCCTCGCGCAGTTCCGGCGTGTTCACCACCGCCTGCAGATGGCCCACCTGCCCCCAGGCGCGCCACAGCCGCTCGGTGGCATCGTCCAGCGGCACCACGAAGCTGTCCCAGCTGACCGGGCTGACCTGCTCGGCCGCTTTCACCGCGGCCTCGGCGTCGGCCAGCAGGCGATCGATTGCCGGACCCACGTGTTCGGGGCGGATCGCATCGAAGGACGGCAGTCCGGACAGGTCGAGCAGCGGGTTGGTCATGGGGCGCTCCGGCGGTGGACTGGATGACGGGTGACTGGATCAAGAATCAACACGTGTGGCTAGCAAAACGTCGTGAGGCGCAGCAGTGTTGATGGCAGCTCCAAGGATATGGCGGTCATTCCAGCGCCGCACAAGGCAACGTGGGCAAGTCGCCGCCGTTGACAGCGACGGCAATGGCCGCATCGCTGTCGGTAACGTCGATGTCGCGCGCCGCGTACCAGGCCGGGTCGTAATAGCTGTGCGCGTAGCGCTCGCCGGCATCACACAGGATGGTGACGATGGAGCCGCTACGGCCTGCCTCGCGCATGCGCTGGGCGGCCTGCAGCACGCCGACGAAGTTGGTGCCGGTGGAACCACCGACGCGGCGGCCGAGCGTGGCGCTGACATGGCGCATCGCCGCCAGGCTCAGGGCGTCGGGCACCTTGATCATCATGTCCACGCAGCTGGCGATGAAGCTGGACTCCACCCGCGGGCGGCCGATGCCCTCTATACGCGAACCGCCCGTGATGGCCAGCTCCTTGGGGCACTGCCCGTCCACCGCGCGGCAATAACCGTCGAAGAACACCGACACTTCCGGGTCCACGCACAGGATGCGGGTGGCGTGGCGCCGATAGCGCACGTAACGGCCAAGCGTGGCGCTGGTGCCGCCGGTGCCGGGGCTGCACACGATCCACTCGGGAATCGGATGCGGTTCGTCGGCCAGCTGCTTGAAGATCGACTCGGCGATGTTGTTGTTGGCGCGCCAGTCGGTGGCGCGCTCGGCGTAGGTGAACTGGTCCATGAAGTGCCCGCCGGTCTCGCGCGCAAGCTCGTGCGAGGCGCTGTCCAGATCGCAGGCACGCTCGACCAGATGGCAGCGGCCGCCCTGGAATTGAATCGCGGCGATCTTTTCGGGCGAGGTCGAGGCCGGCATCACCGCGATGAAGGGCACACCCAGCAAGCGTGCGAAATACGCTTCGGAAATCGCCGTCGAGCCACTGGAGGCCTCGATCACCGGCCGCCCCGCACGCAGCCAGCCGTTGGTCAGCGCGTACAGGAACAGCGAGCGCGCCAGCCGATGCTTGAGGCTGCCGGTGGGGTGGCTGGACTCGTCCTTGAAATACAGGTCGATACCCGGATAGCCCGGCAGGTCCATCGGAATCAGGTGGGTGTCGGCCGAACGGTTGAAATCGGCTTCGATCTTCTGGATGGCGGCGGCCACCCACTGGCGCTGCGACATGGCAGGACTGTGCGACGAAGGAAGCCCCAATTCTACCGCTGCCAGGCGCGCGGCCACGGCCGGCGGGTCATCGGGCGGACAGCTGGGAGCCGATGCTATGCTCATCGCACCTGTTCGCCTGCCCTGACCGCCTGTGCTGCGTTGCCTGCTCCGCCTGCTGCTGTGCCTGTGCCTGGTTGCCAATACGGCCACCGGCGCGTGGGCGTCGGTGGGCATGGCGATGCCGGTGATGGCCTCGGGTGCGATGGCGCCGGCTGCGTCAGCTGCGCACGCTTCCCTGCCGGCCGCAATGCCGTGCCATGCCGACATGCAGCCGACTGCCGCCGTGCCTACCCACGACAACGCCAAGCACGCGCACGCGGCAGATTGCTGCAAGCTGGGCAGTTGCGACTGCCTGCAGCATTGCAGCCTCGCCTTGCTGACCCTGCCTGCGGTGCCCGCAGGCCTGCTCGGTCACTCGTCGTTGCCGGCCAACCTGGCCGAAGGATGCAGCAGCCCGTTGCCCGAGCAACCGGTTCGACCTCCCATCGCCTGAGCGCTGACGGCCTGGGCCGTCATCGGGCCCGCGTGCTTGCTGCGCGGGGTTTCTAAGCGATGCGATGCGTCCGCCCTCCTCGGTGGGCCGCAGCGGAGATGTCATGTCTTTCGATCCCACTTCTTTCGATCCACCCTCCAACGGCGGCCTGAGCCGGCGCCGCTTCGTTCAGGGCATCGCCCTGGGCGGTGTTGTCGCAAGCACCGGCCTGTGGCGCAGCGATGCGCGTGCGTCCAACCCGGTAAGCACGCCGGTCCTGCGCGGCAGCAGCCAATCGCTGCAGATCGGCCGCATGCCGGTCAACCTCACCGGGCGCACGCGCACCGCCATTACCGTCAACCAGAGCCTGCCCGCGCCCACGCTGCGCTGGCGCGAGGGCGACATGGTGAGCGTGCGCGTGCGCAACGCGCTGGCCGACCAGCCTACCTCGGTGCATTGGCACGGCCTGTTGCTGCCGGCCAACATGGATGGCGTGCCGGGCATGAGCTTTGACGGCATCGCGCCGGGCCAGGAGTATCACTACCGCTTCGCGCTGCGCCAGTCCGGCACCTACTGGTACCACAGCCATTCGATGTTTCAGGAGCAGGCCGGCCTGTACGGCGCGATCGTCATCGACCCGCTGACACCGCCGCCGTATCGGCACGATCGCGAGCATGTGGTGTTGCTCTCGGACTGGACCGACCTGGAGCCGGCCGCGTTGTTCCGCCGGCTCAAGCAGATGCCCAGCCACGACAATTACGCGCAGCGCACCGTGGGCGATTTTCTGCGCGATGCGCGCGAAGACGGCGTGCGCGCAACGCTGGCCGATCGCAGCATGTGGGGGCGCATGCGCATGACCCCCACCGACCTGTCCGACGTCAACGCCAATACCTACACCTACCTGCTCAACGGCGTCGCGCCGGCAGGCAACTGGACCGGGGTGTTCAAGCCCGGCGAGAAGGTACTGTTGCGTTTCATCAACGGCTCGTCGATGACCTATTTCGACATCCGCATTCCCGGTCTGCGCATGACCGTGGTGGCGGCCGATGGCCAATACGTGCACCCGGTGAGCGTGGACGAGCTGCGCATAGCTGCTGCAGAAACCTTCGACGTGATTGTCGAACCCATCGGCCAGGACGCATTTACGTTGTTCGCGCAGGACATGGGTCGTACCGGATTTGCCTGCGGCACGCTGGCGGTGCGGCATGGCTTGCAGGCGCCGATTCCGGCACTGGATCGGCGCGCGATCCTGACCATGCAGGATATGGGGCATGGCGATGGCATGGCGCATGCAGATCACGCCATGCACGGCGGTGATGCGATGCAGGGCGATCCACACGCAGCGCACGCGATGGCGATGCCGACCATGCAGATGCACGGGCATGCAAACAACAATGCGCAGAGCAAGGCACCGCACCACCCCGCCAGCGAAGACGGCAATCCGCTGATCGACATGCGCAGCAATGCCACTGCGCCGCGCCTGGACGACCCCGGCGTTGGCCTGCGCGACAACGGCCGCCGCGTACTGTGCTACGCCGACCTGCACAGCGTGTTCGAGGATCCGGATGGGCGCGAGCCCGGGCGCGAGATCGAGCTGCATCTGACCGGCCATATGGAAAAATTCGCCTGGTCATTCGATGGCATCGCCTTCGCTTCGGCAGAGCCCTTGCGGCTGCAGTACGGCGAGCGGCTGCGCATCGTGCTGGTCAACGACACCATGATGCAGCACCCCATTCACCTGCACGGCATGTGGAGCGACCTGGAAGATGCCAACGGCCATTTCCAGGTACGCAAGCACACCATCGACATGCCGCCAGGCACCCGCCGCACATACCGCGTGCGTGCAGATGCGCTGGGCCGCTGGGCCTACCATTGCCATCTGCTCTACCACATGGAAGCGGGCATGATGCGCGAAGTGCGGGTGGAGGCATGAGCGCGCTTCGTACGCAAGACGTGGTGCTGCTCGCACTGCTGCTGAGCGCATCGGCTACTGCACAGGAGCATGTGCCTGAGGCGATGGATTCATCCGCGCATGCCGATGGCACGCATGCAATGCAGATGGCCGACCACGCAACGGCTGCCCAGCCGCAGACGTCCACCGCGACAGAGGCATCGCCGCCATCTGCGCAGGAGAGCGCAGATGCGATGCAGATGGATCACGCGCATCTGCAACACACCGGCACCGCGTCGCCATCGGCAGACGCTGCCGACAGCACACCTGCGCAACGCCCGGTGCAAGCCGACGTTTTGACATCGCCGCCATCGATGCATCACGCAGGCATGCAGCACGCCGACGTCAAGCATGCAGCACACCAGGCCTCTACGACTCCACAACCGGGTCACCGCCAGCAGCCCCAGGCAGACATGGACCATGGGGCAATGGACCATGCGTCGATGGGGCACGCGTCGATGCAACATGGGCCAGGTCAGCATGGGCCGATGGATCACACCAACATGCAGCATGCGCTGCACATGGAAGCGGCAACCCAAACGCCGGCATCGCCCACCACCAGCGCACTGCCGCGCGAGCCTATTCCCGAGCCCACTGCCGAAGAGATCGCTGCGGCATTTGCACCTCTGCAGCACCATGCGATGCACGCGGCAGGCATCAATCACTACGTGTTGCTCGATCGACTGGAAGCGTCCAATACCAACCGCGGCAGTGGTCAGGATTGGGAAGCACGCGCATGGATCGGTGGCGACATCGACCGGCTGTGGCTGCGCAGCGAAGGCGAGCGGCACGACGGGCGCACGCAGGACGCATCGGTGGAGGCGTTCTATGGCCACGCCATCTCGCCATGGTGGGACCTGCTGATTGGCGCACGTCAGGCTATCGGCGCGGGCGAGCATCGCAGCTGGGCCGCGTTCGGCATGCAGGGACTGGCGCCCTACAAGTTCGAGACCGAAGCCACGCTCTACATCGGCAGCGGCGGCCGTGCCGCACTGCGACTGGAAGGCGAGTACGAGGTGCTGCTGACCAACCGGCTGATCCTGCAACCGCGCGTGGAAGTCAGTATCGCCCTGACCGACGATGACCGGCGCGACATCGACAACGGAGTGGAGCAGGCCGAATTCGGCCTACGGCTGCGCTACGAAATCACCCGCCGTTTCGCGCCCTATATCGGCTGGGTACACAGCCGCAGCTTCGGTGACACCGCCAGACGCACCGCGATCGAAGACGAACCAACGCGCGACAGCCGCTTCGTTGCCGGCGTGCGCATCTGGTTCTGAGACAGCCGCTGTGCGCATGGGCCCGACCGTTCGGAGTCGGGCCCATGCCACTACCTTGAGCCGTGCAGGTCATGCTCTCTGCCGCGATCAACCAGAACGCGGCGCGGTCGGATCACCGGCTGACGCAATGCAGACATACCGACAACCATTGCCTCGCTACTATCGGCGTCCAACGCAGCCAGACCTGCTCCCCCATTCCATCGAGGAGACCGCAATGCCTTTGACCGACCTGCAACACGTTCCCGGCGCCAGCGCCGCGCCTGCCGACACCAGCGGCTTCGTGTTCAACCACACCATGCTGCGCGTCAAGGATGCCCAGCGTTCGCTGGATTTCTACACCCGTGTGCTCGGCTTCCGCCTGCTGGATGCGCGCGATTTTGCCGATGCAAAGTTCAGTCTGTACTTTCTGGCATTACTGCCGGAAAACACTGCAATCCCCGAAGAAGATACCGAACGTCGTCTGTGGATGGCCGGCATCCCCGGCGTACTGGAACTCACCCACAACCACGGCACCGAAACCCAGGACGGCCCGGTCTACCACGACGGCAACAGCGAGCCGCGCGGCTTCGGCCACATCTGCATCTCGGTACCGGACATCCACGCCGCCTGCGCGCGTTTCGACGCTCTCAATGTGCCGTACCAGAAGCGCCTGGAAGATGGCCGCATGAAGCACCTGGCCTTCATCAAGGACCCGGACGGCTATTGGGTAGAGATCATTTCCAATACGCCGCTGGCCTAACGCAGAACAAAAAATGCCCGGGATTCCCGGGCATTTTTTATGCGTGCGAGCTCTGGGCAGTTGTTACAAAACGGCGCGTTCCAACAATGTGCGTCAGCAAAGAACACTACCATCACCTTTGAACGAACCCGATGCGCCCGGAGGCAGCCGCCATCCAGTACAGCGCACTGCGTCAGTTGGAGGCGGCAACAGCCTCTCTGTCCGGAAACCATTGCGGCAACTGCTCGGCAAATCTTGCGGCACATTCCTCGCTGTAGGCCTGCGCGGCCTCCTTGACCAGTGCGTAGTCGTTGGCTTCCCACTCCTCCAGCGAGGCGGTACGCGGTGTCGGTGCACAGTCCAGATTGACCGGGCTGGCCTTGCGCTTCAGAAGGCCCGAGCGCTCACCGCCGATCGTCACTGCATAGCGCAGCTCGTAGGGCGACGTGGTATCGGCCAGGCTCTGGTAGACGAGCAGCCAGTCGGACATCAGCACCTGCAACGGGAATGGATCCACCGGCAGTGCTGCCGGATGCCCGGTGAAGTAGCTCTTCAGACGCGCATTGACCGCATCGCGCTGCAATTGATATCCGGGATTCCCCACGGCCTGCATCTTCTCGCCTTTCAGCTGCCCCTTACCAAAGGACGACACTGCGATGCCGCGCGCGAACAGGCTGGTGGCGATCTGCAAACCCACCACCGCCCCGGTGTGTCCCCGCCGCACCACGCGCAACATTTCGTCGCCATTGGGTAGGCCGTTGGAACCAACACGCATGCTGGCATGCAACGGAAGCTGCAACGCCCAATCCGCCGACGATGCAATGACGGCATCAGCTTGCGTTTGTGAAACGGACTGCTCTTCTGTTGCAGCGACCAACACCGTGCCGGCAGCCGCAGCGGCGGCATAGGCCGTCGCTGTCGAAAAATCGCCAGTGACAAATGCAGGTACCACTGCCACCGCCTCTGCCCCACGCGTGGCCGTACAGAACGCGCTGGAAGCACGCATCTGTACTTCATGAAATTCGATGCCGTTGATCTGATGTACGACCGCATCCTGGCCGTACTGCGCCACCAGTTTGGTAACGATGGCCTCCTGCTCGACCGGCTGCTGGCCGCAGACCTTGGCCGCAGCGATGCGCGACCAGGCGAACTGCAGCGCAGGATCCCACCCCATCGCGTCTTCGCCCACAAACCCGTGGTCGTAGTGGTAGGCATAGATGGCCGGGTCGATTTCTTGCAAGGTCATCCCGCCCACACCCGCATAACCGGGCGGAACATCGCCAGCCATCGCAACGCCGCTCAGTGCCGAAATCGCCACCGCAATCAATGCTTTCATAGAGTCCTTCCACTGGAAATGGCGTCGCATTGCGTGTCCCCCACGCAATGCGACAAGACACTGTCAGACCGCGCGGACAGCGGCCGATAGCACAGTGCCTGGTCAATCGAACAACGATCCGCAGTCGGCTTGAACGCTCAGTTGCGAACATAGTGTGGGCGCATCACGCGCACTTGGCAGTCGGGGCGGTCCCCACATCTGTAGGGACCGCCCCGGAAGTGGCGCTTATCTATGCATGCAACAGTCCGCCAGTACTGCGCTGCCACTCGTGCGGCGGGCGCAGTGCGGCAAGCGTGTGGACCAACTCGCGATAGTTGTCGGCCAGTTGCGCGAACAGGCCGGCATCGCTGCAACGCGTGTCGGCCACATCGGAATAGGCGCCGCGTCCCAGGTCGATGAAGTAGTCCACGCTGAGCCGGCGACGTTGCGCCACGCCGGGAAACAGCCCGGCAATCAGCAGACAGCCATCACCCACATCGCGCAGCAGATCGGCACGCAGACTGCCCATCTGTTCCTGCGCATGCAACCACGCCAATGCCTGCGTGCGCGAAAGCAGATGCGTATCGCGCTGGAAACGCAGCAACACGAACACCAGATAATGCTCCCGCGATTCGTCCAGCGGCCGCGCGATGCGCTGCCCTGCCTCATGTACCAACGCCTGCCACAACTCGGCCGGCGCGCCCTGTTTGAAAGACTCGTGCATACGTCCTCCTGCGTGGTGGGACCCTCGCCAAGACAGAAGCATATTCCGGGCCAAACGGTTGGCAGTGCCGGGCGTCGAGCGCTAATGCGACCCGTGCCGACGAGCGCAGATGGCGGCATGGTGCGTGGCCACATGCCGGCGGCATCGAGGCCGCATGTTCATCGCAACGGCCGGGTGGATCCGAGACACTTCGCTGTGTCGATGCCTCGGCATGTTGACGAAAGCGCGCAACAGCACGACCTGTCCGAAAAAGTGACCTGGCTCGCGCAGCGAGACATCGGCATCAAGCGAACCCGACTGTGTGATCCATGTTCGCATTCAAACGCGTGCGCCTCTCTAGGATGGCCGCTGCCCGGCGCGCCCGATGTCGCTGGACATCCGGGTTCTGCGGTCGCGAAGGCGCGATGCACATGCATGACGCCCCGCCCTTGCCGTGCTGCATCGGCGGTCGCCGGCAGGATTCCCACCGCCGGCTGCGCCCTTGCAGCGAGCGCAGCTTTCGATCAACCGCGCCTACTCCACCGTCACCGACTTGGCCAGGTTACGCGGCTTGTCCACATCGGTGCCGCGTGCCAGCGCGGTGTGATACGCCAGCAGCTGCACCGGGATGGTGTGGATCACCGGCGACAGCACGCCGGCGTGGCGCGGGGTGCGGATCACATGCACGCCTTCGGACTCGCTGAAGTGGCTGTCCTGGTCGGCGAACACGAACAGCTCGCCGCCGCGTGCGCGCACTTCCTGCATGTTGGATTTGACCTTCTCCAGCAGGCGGTCATTGGGCGCGATCACCACCACCGGCATCGCCGCATCCACCAACGCCAGCGGGCCGTGCTTCAACTCGCCGGCCGGATACGCTTCGGCGTGGATATAGGAAATTTCCTTGAGCTTGAGCGCGCCTTCCAGCGCGATCGGGTAATGCAGGCCGCGGCCGAGAAACAGCGCGTTTTCCTTGGCCGAAAAGCGCTCGGCCCAGGCCATGATCTGCGGCTCAAGATTCAAGGCGTACTGCACGCTGCCGGGCAGAAAGCGCAGCTGCTCCAGATAGTCCGCTTCTTCTGTTTCGCCGATGCGTCCCTGCAATTTGCCCAGCACCATGGTGAGCTGGAACAACACCGCCAGCTGCGTGGTGAACGCCTTGGTCGAGGCCACCCCGATCTCGGCGCCGGCACGCGTGTAACAGACCAGTTCGCTGGCGCGCGGGATGGCGCTTTCTGGCACGTTGCAGATCGACAGCGTGTGCAGATGCCCCAGCGATTTGGCGTATTTCAACGCTTCCATCGTGTCCAGCGTTTCGCCGGATTGGGAGATGGTGACGATCAGATGTTTCGGGTTGGCGTAGGCAGCGCGGTAGCGATATTCGCTGGCGATCTCCACGCTGCACGGCAGCCCGGCGATCGCCTCGATCCAGTAGCGCGCGGTCATGCCGGCGTAGTAACTGGTGCCGCAGGCCAGGATCTGCACGCCTTCGATGTCGCGCAACACCGCTTCGGCGTTCGGGCCGAACAACGAGGCGGGGAATCCTTTCGCATCGATCGCCGCTTCGATGGTGTCGGCCAGCGCGCGCGGCTGCTCGTGGATTTCCTTCTGCATGAAATGGCGGAACGGCCCCAGTTCCAGCGATGCCAGCGACACGTCCGACAGATGCAGCGGGCGTTGGACCGGCGCGTCGTTGCCATCGAAGATACGCACGCCATCGCGGCGCAATTCGGCGGTGTCGCCCTCTTCCAGGAAGATCACCTGGCGAGTGGCCTGCACGATGGCCGAGACATCGGAGGCGACGAAGTTCTCGCCGTCGCCCACGCCGATCAGCAACGGGCAGCCCATGCGCGCGCACACGAAGCGCTCCGGCTCGGCCTGGCTCATCACCGCCAACGCGTAGGCACCGGTGAGTTCCTTGACCGTGCGCTGCAGCGCGATCAGCAGATCGCCGGCGCTGCCCAGATGATGATGGATCAGATGCGCGATGACTTCGGTATCGGTCTGCGACTCGAAGGTGTAGCCGAGCGCGCGCAGCTTCTCGCGCTGCTCTTCATGATTTTCGATGATGCCGTTGTGCACCAGCGCCACGCCGGCACTGATGTGCGGGTGCGCGTTGGCCTCGGTGACGCCGCCATGGGTGGCCCAGCGCGTGTGGCCGATGCCCAGCATCGCACCGAACTGATCGGCCTGCGCTGCCTGCGCCATCTCCACCACGCGCCCGGTACGACGCACGCGGCGCAGCTGCGCGCCATCGAGTACCGCAATGCCGGAGGAATCGTAGCCACGGTACTCAAGACGCTTGAGTCCTTCGATCAGGACCGGGACCACATCGCGCCCGGCGATCGCTCCGACAATGCCGCACATAGGACAACCCTTGAAGACGAAGCCGCGCATTTTAGCGTGTCCGATCTTGTCCGCTGCATGACCGTGCCCGGACAGCGTGTCCGCGTTGGTGTCCGCGGACACTGCGGACATCTGCCACCCGAGCACAAAGACCTTTACTTTCAGCCACTTGGCAATTGGCACAGGTCCTGCTTCATCGCAGTGACGCCATCGAGCCAGCCGATCATGATTCGCGATACCTCTGCCCAGGACCAGGTTCTCCGTACATCCGCCCAGAGCGCGCCGTGGCGCCGTTGGCTATGGCCTGGCATCGCTGCGGTCGCCGTGTTGGCCGGTATTGGTTGGGCGGTCACTGCGTGGAGCGCCGGCAGCCGCTCGTTCGATGCCAGCCGGGTGCGTATCGCCACCGTCAGCCAGGGCGACCTGGTGCGCGACATCGCCGCCGACGGCCGCGTCATCGCCGCCAACAGCCCGGTGCTGTACGCCATCTCGGCCGGCACGGTGACGCTGAGCGTGGTGGCCGGCGACGTGGTCAAGCAGGGCCAGGAGCTGGCGCGCATCGACAGCCCGGAACTGCGCAGCAAGCTGGCGCAGGAGCAGGCCACGTTGGCCGGTCTGGAAGCCGAATCCAGCCGCGCCGGGCTGGATGCCACGCTGGCCCGCGCCAACGCCAGCAAGCTCACCGACCAGGCCAAGATCGACAAGCAGGCCGCCGCACGCGACCTGGAGCGCTATCAGCGCGGCTACGATGGCGGCGCCGTGCCGCAGGTGGAACTGGCCAAGGCGCAGGACACCTTGAAGAAGACCGATATCGACCTGCAGCACGCGCAGCGCGATGCCTCGCTGAAAAGCCAGGGTGCGGATCTGGATTCGCGCAACAAGCGCCTGCTCGCCGACCGTCAACGCGCGGTGGTGGCCGAGGTGCAACGCCAGGTCGATGCACTCACGTTATTGTCCCCGTTCGATGGCCAGGTCGGCCAGGTGCAGGCGGTGCAGCACACCCAGGTCGTTGCGAATGCGCCGATCCTGGGCGTGGTGGATCTGTCCAAGTTCGAAGTCGAGATCAAGGTGCCGGAGAGCTTCGCGCGCGATCTGGCGATCGGCATGCCGGCCCAGCTCACCAGCGGCAGTGGCGAGCCGTTTCCGGGTGCCATCTCGGCGGTGTCTCCGGAAGTGGTCAACGGCGAAGTCACTGCGCGCATCCGCTTTGCCGACAAGCAGCCGCCGGGCCTGCGCCAGAGCCAGCGCATGAGCGCACGCGTGGTGATGGACACCCGCCGCAACGTCCTCAAGGTCGAGCGCGGCCCGTTCGTCGAACAATCCGGCGGCAGCTACGCCTACGTGATGGATGGCAACACCGCAGTGCGCCGCCCGGTGCGCATGGGCGTCAGCAGCCTGGGCGAGGTGCAGGTGCTTTCAGGGTTGCAGGTGGGCGACCGCGTCGTGGTGTCCGGTGCAGATAACTTCGGCGATGCGCCGCGCGTCACCGTTCACTGACAGCGGCAACCAATACCCCTGCGCAGCAGTCCGCAGCCACCTGGCGACTGCTTGCCACGTTTTCTTAGCCACTCTAAATCTCTTTCGCACACATCTCCTACGCAAAGGACTCGGCAATGCTCAAGATGCAATCGGTCTCAAAGGTCTTCCGCACCGAACAGGTGGAGACGCACGCGCTGCGCTCGCTGGACCTGCATGTGCGCGAAGGCGAATTCGTCGCGGTCACCGGCCCCTCCGGCTCGGGCAAGACCACCTTCCTCAACCTGGCCGGGCTGCTGGAAACCTTCACCAGCGGGCAGTATCTGCTCGATGGCGAAGACGTCAGCCATCTGTCCGACGATGCACGTTCGCGCCTGCGCAATCAGAAGATCGGCTTCATCTTCCAGGGCTTCAATCTGATCCCCGACCTCAACCTGTTCGACAACGTCGATGTGCCGCTGCGTTATCGCGGCATGCCCGCCGCCGAGCGCAAGCAGCGCATCGAAGAGGCCTTGACCAAGGTCGGCCTGGGCTCGCGCCTGAAGCACTACCCCACCGAGCTGTCCGGCGGTCAGCAGCAGCGTGCCGCCATCGCCCGCGCACTGGCCGGCAGCCCGCGCCTGCTGCTGGCCGACGAACCCACCGGCAATCTCGACTCGCAGATGGCACGCGGAGTGATGGAACTGCTGGAAGAGATCAACAGCCAGGGCACCACCATCGTGATGGTCACCCATGACCCGGAACTGGCCGCACGCGCGCAGCGCAATGTGCACATCGTCGACGGCCAGGCCACCGATCTGGAACGCAATCCCAGCCTGATGCGTGCGCCCGTGACAGCGCCCACCCTGGCCGACTAAAGGAAGACTTTCATGTTCGGCTATTACTTCACTCTGGCGGTGCGCAGCTTCCGCCGCAACAAGATACTCACCGCGCTGATGGTGCTGGCGATCGCACTCGGCATCGGCGCCAGCATGACCACCTTGACGGTGTTCTATGTTCTGTCTGGCGATCCGTTGCCCGGCCGAAGCCAAACAATTTTCATCCCACAATTGGATGCCCGCTCACGTGATCACCGTGGTACGGAAGCACTTGAGCAACTGACCCGCTTCGATGCCGAGGCCCTGTTACGCGAGAAACGCGCCGATCGCCAGGCGATGATGAGTGGCGGCAATGTCGCTGTGGAGCCAGACAACGCTTCCCTGCGCCCGTTCTCGCTTGACGCACGCTATACGTCAACCGACTTTTTCCCGATGTTCGACACCCCTTTTCTCTATGGGGGCGCTTGGTCAACGAGCGATGACAGCAACCGTGCGCGCGTGGCGGTTCTGTCCGAAGCGCTGAACAAAAAACTCTTCAGTGGCGAAAACAGCGTGGGACGCACCGTGCGTGTGGATCACAAGGACTTACGCATCGTCGGTGTTCTGCGCGACTGGCGTCTCACGCCGAAATTTTATGACCTCAACAACGGTGGCTACGCCAAACTGGAGCAGATCTTCATCCCTTTCAGCACGGCGATCGAACAGAAGTTCGCGACCAGCGGCTCGCGTTCCTGCTGGGGGGCGGGAGGTAGCGCAAGTGGGGACGACATCAATGAGCCCTGTGCCTGGATCCAGTACTGGGTACAGCTGGAAACGCCACAGAAGGCTGCAGCGTATCTGCAATATCTGGAGAACTATTCGGAGCTGCAACGGCGAGCAGGACGCTTTGAGCGACCTACCAATGTGCAGTTGCGTAGTCTGATGGAATGGCTGGACTTCAAGAAAGTGGTACCGAGCGATGTCCGCCTGCAGACCTGGCTGGCATTCGGCTTCCTGTTGGTCTGCCTTGTCAACACCGTGGGCCTGATGCTGGCCAAGTTCATGCGGCGCAGTGGAGAAATCGGGGTACGCAGGGCTCTGGGTGCCACCAAGCGCAGCATTTTCGCACAGGCATTGGTGGAGGCAGGAGCGATCGGATTGACCGGCGGGATTCTCGGTCTCGGCCTGGCCGGTCTTGGACTCTGGGGAATGCGACAACAGCCGACCAGCTACGCAGATCTTGCCCACCTGGATCCGGCCATGTTGCTCACCACATTCCTACTAGCCTTGCTGGCGAGCGTACTGGCGGGAATGCTGCCGGCGTGGCGTGCCTGTCAGGTCGCTCCTGCCATCCAACTCAAGTCTCAGTGATGCCTTCGGCCGAGCGCGTTTCACGCCGCCGGCCGCAGCCAGCAACCATCAAGGAAACCTTCCATGGAAATCCGCCCCATCCTGTCCACGCTGCGGCGCCATAAGACGGCCGCCGCGCTGATCGTCCTAGAGGTTGCGCTCAGCTGCGCCATCGTTTCGAATGCGCTCTTCCTCATCGGTAACCGATTGGAGCGCATACAACGTCCCAGTGGTTTGGCCGAAAATGAGATCGTCAGCATCAGTATCGCCGGCATCGGGCTCGACGAGAACGCAAATGCACTGACCGAAACGGACCTGGCTGCGCTACGCAGGATCCCCGGCGTCAAGTTCGCCTCCTCTGTCAGCCAGGTCCCTTTTGGCGATAGCTTATGGGTCACAGGCCTCAAATTGACCGCTGATCAACGGGTCTCGACCCTCGACGTCAACTCTTACAATGGCGATGCTCAAACGCTCGATACGCTAGGCTTGAAATTGGTGCAGGGACGACGTTTCACCGAAGGTGAATTCAGCTGGAATGATGATGACAAGGCCAAGGTTCCCAGCGTCATTCTTAGCAAGAGCGCAGCAGAAAAGTTGTTTCCAGGGCAATCGGCTTTAGGCAAATCCATCTACACCGGAGACACGCCGAGCAAGATCGTCGGCATCGTGGAGCACTTCGCACGTGTCAACGACTTCGGCGGTGATGCCGTCTATGACGACTCGATGCTGTCTCCCATCAAAATCTCCTATAAGGATGGACATCGCTACCTGCTACGGACGGATCCAGAACGACGGCAGGAAGTACTGCGTCAAGCGGTTGCAATTCTGGAGAAGAACAGTACAAGCCGCATCATCCAGGAGCAGAAGACGCTGGAAGACATGCGTCGCGACTACTATCGCCAGGATCGCGCTATGTCCTGGCTACTGGTCACCATGAGTATTGCCCTGCTGATCGTCACCGCGCTGGGCATCGTTGGCTTGGCTAGTTTCTGGGTGCAGCAACGCACCAAGCAGATCGGCATCCGCCGCGCACTGGGTGCGACACGAGGCCAGATCCTGCGTTACTTTCAGATCGAAAACTTCCTGCTCGCCTCGATCGGCATCGTGCTCGGCATGTTGATGGCCTACTCGATCAACCTCTGGCTGATGGCGCGCTACGAGCTGCCACGCTTGCCTGTCATGTACTTGCCGATCGGCGCATTGTTGTTGTGGGTGCTGGGCCAGCTGGCCGTGTTCTGGCCTGCACGTCGCGCCGCGATGGTGCCGCCAGCGGTGGCCACGCGTAGCGCGTGAGGGGATGACGGTGCGTCAGCGGTCGCTATGTCGACCCGCTGGCGCGCAGAACGCAGCAATGTTGCGCAGATCCTGCCAGATGGCATCACGCAGCGTGACATGGACAGCGGTCGCCTAGGCACCGCTGATTCCGCCGCCACCGCCCCCTCTACCCAAGGCGTCTGCGTCACAGGCTCCTGCCTCGCCCTGAGGTCCGACATGGCGCCAGGACCTGCGCTTGAGGTCGGCATCGACGTATCTGTGTTGCCAACTTCGTTGCACTGATCAGACGATCACTGCATTGCCGGAATCAGCCCCGTCTGGCTGAGGTCTGTCAGGCACACGCACTCCGTTGCTCGCACAGTTCCGCCACGCACCGAATCCTGTTCTGATAGCCCTTCCTGCCAGCCCCCATCATCGAGCAACGCGATGCCGCAGATTTTGATCATCGACGACAACACCGCCGTGGCCACCGCGCTGGAGGTGCTGTTTTCGTTACACGACATCGAAGCGCGGCATGCGCATTCGCCGCAGGCCGGGTTAGCACTGCTGGATGAGCAAGGGTTCGATCTGGTGATCCAGGACATGAACTTCACCGCAGACACCACCTCCGGCGAAGAGGGCGAAGCGCTGTTTGCGCAGATCCGTCAGCGCCACCCCGATCTACCGGTGATTCTGCTCACCGCCTGGACTCATCTGGGCAGCGCGGTGGGCCTGGTCAAGGCCGGTGCGGCCGACTATATCGCCAAGCCCTGGGACGACACCAAGCTGCTGACCACGGTCAACAACCTGCTGGAACTCTCCGAAGCACGCCGCGAACTGGAACGCCGTCGCGAACGCGAGCGGCGCGGTCGCGAGCAGCTGACCCAACGTTACGATCTACGCGGCGCGGTGTTCGCCGACCCGGCCAGCGAACGCGCGATCGCGCTCGCCTGCCAGGTCGCACGCTCGGACCTGCCGGTGCTGATCACAGGCCCCAACGGCAGCGGCAAGGAGAAGATCGCCGAGATCATTCAGGCCAACTCGCCGGCAAAGAACGGCCCGTTCATCGCGCTCAACTGTGGCGCACTGCCCGGTGAATTGATCGAAGCAGAATTGTTCGGTGCCGAGGCTGGTGCCTACACCGGTGCGAACAAGGCGCGCGAAGGCAAGTTCGAAGCGGCCGATGGCGGCACGCTGTTTCTCGACGAAATCGGCAACCTGCCATTGGCAGGTCAGATGAAGTTGTTGCGCGTGCTGGAAACCGGCCGCTACGAGCGCCTGGGCTCCAATCGCGAACGCCACGCCAAGGTGCGCGTGATCAGCGCCACCAATGCCGATCTGCAAACGATGATCCGCGAGGGCAGCTTCCGCGAGGATCTGTACTACCGCCTCAATACGGTGGAAATCGCGTTGCCGGCCCTGGCCGAACGCCCCGGCGATATCGGCCCGTTGGCCGAGCACTTCCTGGCCGGCGAAAAACCCTTGTCCACCCAGGCGCGTGATGCCTTGCAGCGGCACGCCTGGCCCGGCAACGTGCGCGAGCTGCGCAACGTGCTGCAACGTGCGTCCCTGCTCGCGCAAGGTGCGCGCATCGAGGCCAGCGATCTGAACCTGCCACGCGCGGCCGCAGCGCGCCCGGCCGCGCCGACCGCCGGCGAGCCGGATCGCGCCCGGATCGAGCAGGCACTGGCGCGCGCGCAAGGCGTCATCGCCCAGGCCGCTGCCGAGCTGGGGCTGAGCCGGCAGGCGCTGTACCGGCGCATGGACCGCTACGGCATCAGCCAGGAGTAAGCCTGAGCATGTGGCAGCCACGTTCCTTCACCTTCTCGCTGTTCCTGCGCTTGCTGCCGGTGCTGGTGCTGGCCGCCGCCCTGCCTTGGTTCACCGCGTACTGGCTGGATCGCGGCTGGGAAGTGGCGGTGATCTCCGCCATCGTGTTGCTGGCGACGATGTGGTGGAGCCTGCAACGCGCCACAGCGCCGATGCGCTCGCTGTTCCGCGCACTGGCCGGCACCACCAGCAGCTACCGCGATGGCGAATACAACTTCGGCGTGTACTGGCGCGGCACCGACGAGCTGGCGCAGCTGGTGCAGGCGCACGCAGAGCTGGGCGAGGTGCTGCGCGCGCAACGGCGCAATCTGGTGCAGCGCGAGCTGATGCTCGACACCATGTTGCAAAACACCCCCGTGGCGATGCTGCTGGTGGTAGTTGGCGGCGATGGCGTGCGCCGTATTGGTTTCTCCAACAATGCTGCGCGCAAGCTGCTGCATGACGGCCGCAAACTCGAAGGCCAGCACCTGGACGACGTGCTCGGCCGCATGCCGAACGAATTGCGCGATGCACTCGCGCGCGGCGGCGATTGTCTGTTCGCAGTACGCGAAGACGGCGATGACGAAGACGACGAGCAGATCTATCACCTGTCACGCCGCAGTTTCCATCTCAACGGTCGCGGCCACGAGCTGTTGCTGATCCGCACCTTGACCACCGAGTTGCGGCGCCAGGAAGTGCAGACCTGGAAGAAGGTCATCCGCGTGATCAGCCATGAATTGAACAACTCGCTCGCACCGATCGCCTCGCTGGCGCACTCCGGCGCCGAGTTGCTGCGTCGCGAGCGCACCGACCGGCTCGGCACGGTGTTCGAAACCATCGAAGAACGCGCACGTCATCTGGAAGGCTTCATCCGCGGCTATGCACGCTTTGCCAAGTTGCCGCAACCGCAGCTGCAGACCATCGAATGGGCGCCGTTTCTGGAGCGTTTGCGGCAGCAGATTCCGTTTCAGCTGCAAGGCGCGCTGAGCGATGTCTCCAGCCGTATCGATGCGGCGCAGATCGAACAGGCATTGCTCAACCTGCTCAAGAACGCGCACGAAGCCTGCAGCGAAGCGCAGCCGCCTAACAGCGATGTCGCCGTACGCGTCACCCGGGTGCCGCAGTGGCTACGTATCGAGGTGCTGGACCGCGGCAACGGCATGAACGAGGCCGTGCTGCATAACGCGCTGATGCCGTTCTACTCGACCAAGCGCAACGGCACCGGGCTCGGGCTTGCGCTCACCCGCGAGATCGCCGAAGCCCACGGCGGACGCATCTCGCTGCACAATCGCGAACACGGCGGATTATGCGTCACCTTGTTGCTGCCGTCTGCGGTGGCCGGTTAGTTCGCTGCAAGCTGTAGCGAGCAACCGTTTGATGAGGGCTTCACTCGCCACGAAGCGTGCCACGCTCTTCGATTCGCGGCTTCTTCAACGCACCACAGGCATCGTCTGCACCCGTCGTTCGCGTGGCGTCGATCGCGCCGTAATAGCCGGCATCCACCGTGTTGTCGAAGAACTGCCCACCTTGCGAGGGACACTCGCCTTCAGGCTTGATCCAGTCCGAAAACGCCGCGTACTTGCCGGCCCGGACGAAGCGGTTGGCACCGACATACGTGTTGTCCGAAGCATCGCGGGTGCGTACCGCATCGCCGTTGACGTCGGTAAAGGTATTGCCTTCGATGCGGTTACCGGAGGAGTGACGCGCCAGATACAGCGCATGGATGAAGCCCGAGGTCTTGGTGTCGTTTTCGATCGACACGAAGCGATTGCGTTCGATACGGTTGTCGCGCGAATTCTGCAAGCGGATCGCCGCGAACGAATACGCAGCCTCGCTGCTGCTGCCATGGATGCCGCCGATCCGCTCGAAGGTCATATTGCGGATCACGTTGCCGCTGTTGCCGTCCTGGCTACGTTTGCTGCTGCCCAGATCCATTGCCATCCAGTAATTGCTGACTTTCAAACCGGCGAAGGTCAGCCACGTGGCGGCATTGGCGCCGCCCTTCAGCGTGAACCAGGTCGCGCCACCGCGTCCATCGAACCACGGTGGCGTGGCGGCATCGGATGCTGCGATGAAGCGAATGGACGCGCCGTTGGTGAATGTCCATTGCACCGACTGCCGCAAATACATGCCCGCGGCAATCACCACATCCACCGCGCCGGTGGGGCGCCGTTCGAGCAAGCGCTGTTGGGCTGCACTCAAACTACGCAACGCCGTCGAGGCACTGGTGCCCGCTGCGGTGTCGTTGCCATCCGGCGCCAGATACAGCCGAAAGGTCTGTGCAGATACCGCGCCTGGTAGCAGCGCTGCCAAGAACACCATCAACAGCAGTGCGTCGCGTCGCGTTTGCATCGGGCACCTCGTAATCGTTGGCGACGTGCGTGGGCCGCCAGTATCGTCGCTGCACCGCGCAGGTGCAGCATGCGGTGCAGTACGACCAAGCCGCATGCAGCCACCGCTATTTCTTGGTCGGACGCTCCCAGCCTTCGATCACGGTCTGACGCGCACGCGCCACGCTGAGCTGGCCGGCAGGCGCATCGCGGGTGATCACCGAGCCTGCGCCAATGTTGGCCATGGCACCGATGGCGACCGGTGCCACCAACGCGCTGTTGGAGCCGACAAAGGCGCCATCGCCGATCGTGGTCCGCGACTTGTTGACGCCGTCGTAGTTGCAGGTGATGGTGCCGGCGCCGATGTTGACCTTGCTGCCGATCACCGCATCGCCCAGATAGGTCAGATGGTTGGCCTTGCTGCCCACGCCCATCGTGACCTTTTTGGTCTCGACAAAGTTGCCGATATGCACGCCGTCGGCCAATACGGTGCCAGGCCGCAGTCGCGCGAACGGGCCAATCATCGCTGCGCCCTCGGTCACCACGCCTTCCAGATCGCAGTGCGCGCGCACCTGCGTACCCGCGCCGAGCGTGACATCGCGCAGCCGTACGAACGGGCCGATCACCACGCCATCGCCCAGCGTCACCTCGCCTTCCAGAATCACATCGATATCCAGTTGCACGTCATTGCCCACTGTCACCGTGCCGCGTTGCTCCACGCGCGCCGGGTCGGCCATGCGCACGCCGCGCAGGCACAGCGCACGTGCCGCACGTGTCTGCCAGGCGCGCTCCAGTAGCGCGAGTTGCCACAGGTCGTTGGCACCTTCCACATCCTGCGGATCACTCACATGCACCATGTCGGCCGGGGTGAAATCGGCCGCGGCGCTGGCAAACACATCGGTGAGGTAGAACTCGCCCTGCGCATTCTGGTTCGACAAACCACTCAGCCAACGACGCAGCGCCGTGGATTCGGCGGTGAGGATGCCGGTGTTGATGGTGCGGAGGCGGCGCTGCTCGTCGTTGGCATCCTTCTGCTCGACGATCGCGGCGACCTTGCCTTCGGCATCGCGCAGGATGCGGCCGTAACCGGTGGGATTGGGCACATCGGCCACCAGCACCGCCATGCGCCCGGGTGCGTGCAGCAGTTGCAGCAAGTCGTTGGACTGGATCAGCGGCACATCGCCGTACAACACCAGCACCGTGGCTGCGTCCGGAATCGCATGCATCGCCTGCTGCACCGCATGCCCGGTGCCCAGTTGCTGACGTTGCTCGGCCCAGTGCAGATCGCTTTGCACAGCGAACGCCGCCTGCACCTGCTCACCACCGTGCCCGTGCACCACATGGATCGCGGCTGGCTGCAACTGCCGCGCAGTGGCGATCACGTGCGCCAGCATCGGCTGGCCGGCAAGCGGCTGCAGCACCTTGGGCAGGGACGAGCGCATGCGCTTGCCCTCTCCCGCGGCCAGGATCACGACGTGCAGGGGCAAAGTCATCGAAGCGTTCCAAAACGTGAGATGGACAAATTCTAGTCGCTGTCTCGGCAGCGCGTCGTTACCGCATCGCCGTCTTTTGGTGATTACGATTTTTAAGCGCCGCTGCCGTTAGCATGAGCGCCCTCTCACGATCACCCGGCCCGCATGAGTCTGTTCCGCCAAGGCAGCCAGTTCATCCTGATTGGCGCCCTGCAATTGGCTGTGGATTGCGGCATCTTCATTGCCGCCACGGCGGCGGGCATGCCGACAGTGCCTGCCAATCTGCTCGGGCGCATCAGCGGTGCAGTGCTCGGCTTCTGGCTCAACGGCCGCTACACCTTCGCCCGGGAAGGCGGTGCACGTCTGGGCTGGCAGCGCTTCCGGCGCTTTGCGGTGATGTGGCTGGTGCTCACACTCATCAGCACCTGGCTGCTGTCGGCGACGGTGGATCTGCTCGGCCTGCGTCAGGCCTGGCTGGCCAAACCGCTGGTGGAAGGCGGGTTGGCGATCGTGTCGTTTTTTCTTGGCCGGCATGTGGTGTATCGCTGAGCGATGCACGCATGCGCGCGCAAGGGTGCTGCCGTCTCGCCGCGCCAGGCGGGTCAATCGACGTTGGTGTGCGCGGAAAGCCCGCCCAGGAGTGGCCGCACTCATCTATCGCCAATGGATGGAGCGCCCCTTCCCGAGGGGACGAACGGCAGTGACATCCTCGCGCGCACACTAGGTTGGCGATCCAGCAAGGCGATGCCTCGCCAAGCGACAAGCACGCATGGTCGGCGTATTCGTCAGCCAGCCTCGTGGCATCGAACGGGCAAGTGCACACCCCACCCATCAAGCCAGATCAGTGGCAGAAATCGCCCAAACCACGCACCAGTGCGGCGCGATGCAGCGCATCCAGTTGCCATTGCGCCGCGTAATGCGCTGCTGCGCGCGCGGTGCTGGCCGGGCACTCGGGTGCCGCGCGCAAGGGTGCAACGTCGGCCAATGCATCGAGCAATTCGCCTTGCAGCCGATCCAGGCGCACACGCAACGTCGCCAGATCCGGACGTGCGGTGTCCGGCGCGCGTCCGCGTTCGCGCCAGTGATTCAACAGTGCGTACTGCACTGCCTTGTTGGCCTCGATCTGCGCAGCAAAGAAACGCGCCGCATCGTCGGCATCCAGCCCGTGCGCAGCGGCCTGATCGCGCACGCTCTGCAGTACCGCCGCCTCGCGGGTCTGATCCAGCACCGGCTTGCCGCTGTCCCACTTGCTCAGCGCCACCGCATCGCCGATCGCATTGCGCTGCACGATGCGATCCAGCAACGGATCCAGCGGCGGCTGGCTACGCGCCGGCAGTGCGCAGCCCAGCAGTGCGACGGCCAGCAGGCCGGTCAGCGCGTAACTGCGAAAGCCATCGATCGTGCGGGTCATTGGGTGTTCCTCAACGTGCATGGGTGAGAGGCCGCGCCGCCTGCAGCAGGCGGCATCGCGCAAGGCACGCAGTGTGCCTGCTCCCCCGGTGCAGGTGGACCGCGCCACGCAGGCGCATCCCCAAAAACGAAAACGCCGACACGATGGTCGGCGATTCCGTCGCCACACCTGCGTGTGGCTACACATCTGTTATCACGCTGGCACGCGCCGCGAGGGCGCACGCCATCGTGCGCTTAGTGCTTCAGCGTACGACGCAAGCGCTCCAGCGCCTGCAACTGCACGGTCGCCTCTGCCAACCGACGCTGCGCTTCCGCCACATCCACCGCGTCGCCACGGTTGGCTAACAGACGTTCGGCCTCTTCCTTGACCTTGCGTACCGCAGCTTCATCGATGTCCTGGGCACGCACCGCGGTGTCGACCAGCACGGTCACCACCTGCGGCTGCACTTCCAGGATGCCGCCGGAAATGGCGAAGTCCAGCTGCTCGCCGCTGGCGGTGGTGACCACCACCTTGCCCGGCTTCAGCCGCGTGATCAGCGGCGCGTGCTTGGGCGCAATGCCCAGCTCGCCCAGTTCGCCGGTGGCCACGACCAGCGTCGCCTCACCGTGGAAGATTTCCTTCTCGGCGCTGACGATGTCGCAACGGATAGTGCTCATGGTGCCTCACTGTAGTGAGGCGGGGAATCGGGAGTCGGGAATCGGGAATGGGAAGAGCGGTTGGCTGCGCACTCTTCGTGATTCCCGTCTTTCCAACTCGCCGACAACCCGCCTTTACGATTCCCGATTCCCGATTCCCGATTCCAGCCGCATAGCGGCTGGGATCCATCAGGCCTTGGCGCTCATCTTGTTGGCTTTCTCGACCGCTTCTTCGATGCTGCCGACCATATAGAACGCCTGCTCCGGCAGGTGGTCGTATTCGCCGTCGCAGATCGCCTTGAAGCCGCGGATGGTGTCCTTCAGCGAGACGTACTTGCCCGGCGAGCCGGTGAACACTTCGGCCACGTGGAAGGGCTGGCTGAAGAAGCGCTCGATCTTGCGTGCGCGCGACACCGACTGCTTGTCTTCTTCGCTCAGTTCGTCCATGCCCAGGATCGCGATGATGTCCTTCAGTTCCTTGTACTTCTGCAAGGTCTGCTGCACGCGCTGGGCGGTGTCGTAATGCTCGTGGCCGATCACCAGCGGGTCCATCTGGCGGCTGGTGGAATCCAGCGGATCCACGGCCGGGTAGATGCCCAGCGAGGCGATGTTACGGCTCAGCGTGACGGTGGAATCCAGGTGGGCGAAGGTGGTCGCCGGCGACGGGTCGGTCAGGTCATCCGCGGGCACGTACACGGCCTGGATCGAGGTGATCGAACCGCTCTTGGTCGAGGTGATGCGTTCCTGCAACACGCCCATCTCCTCGGCCAGGGTCGGCTGGTAACCCACTGCCGACGGCATGCGGCCGAGCAGCGCGGACACTTCGGTGCCGGCCAGCGTGTAGCGGTAGATGTTGTCCACGAACAGCAGCACGTCCTTGCCCTTGCCGTTCTCGTCCTTCTCGTCGCGGAAGTACTCGGCCATGGTCAGGCCGGTCAGCGCCACACGCAGACGGTTGCCCGGCGGCTCGTTCATCTGGCCGTACACCATCGCAACCTTGTCCAGCACGTTGGAGTCTTTCATCTCGTGGTAGAAGTCGTTGCCCTCGCGGGTACGCTCGCCCACGCCGGCAAACACGGACAGACCCGAGTGCGCCTTGGCGATGTTGTTGATCAGTTCCATCATGTTGACGGTCTTGCCGACGCCGGCGCCGCCGAACAGGCCGACCTTGCCGCCCTTGGCGAACGGGCACATCAGGTCGATGACCTTGATGCCGGTTTCCAGCAACTCGGTGCTGGAGGACTGGTCTTCGTACGACGGCGCAGCGCGGTGGATTTCCCAATGGTCCGATGCCTGCACGTCGCCGGCTTCGTCGATCGGGCGACCCAGCACGTCCATGATGCGGCCCAGCGTCCCGGCACCGACCGGCACCGAAATGGCGCGCTCGGTGTTGGTGGCCAGCAGGTTGCGCTTCAGGCCGTCGGTGGAGCCGAGCGCAATCGTGCGCACCACGCCATCGCCGAGCTGCTGCTGCACTTCCAGGGTGATTTCGGTGCCTTCGACCTTCAACGCGTGATAGACCTTCGGCACTTCATGGCGCTGGAATTCGACGTCGACGACCGCGCCGATGATCTGAACGATCTTGCCCTGACTCATTTGGATAACTCCACTAATGTCTGTTCGATTCTTGTGTCGGGAATAGGGAAACGGGAGTCGGGAATGGGAAGATCAAGTGCTGCTGCTTCGACCATTCCCGATTCTCCATTCCCTATTCCCGGCTATACGGCGGCCGCGCCGCTGACGATTTCCGAAATTTCCTGGGTGATCGCCGCCTGACGCGCCTTGTTGTAGACCAGTTGCAAGGTGCCGATCATCTTGTTGGCGTTGTCGCTGGCGGCCTTCATCGCCACCATGCGCGCGGCATGTTCGGAGGCCACGTTTTCCAGCACGGCCTGGTACACCAGCGACTCGATGTAACGCGTCATCACGTGCTCCAGCACGCTGGCGGCATCGGGTTCGTACAGGTAATCCCAATCGTGATGGGCCACCTTGTGCTCGGCGGCCGGCAGCGGCAGCAGCTGATCGAAGCTGGCCTTCTGCGTCATCGTGTTCACGAAGCGGTTGTAGACCAGATACACGCGATCGACCTTGCCTTCGGTGAAGGCATCCAGCATCACCTTGATCACACCGATCAACTGCTCGATGTGCGGGCTGTCGCCCAGATGGGTGACGCTGCCGACCATGTTGACCTTGATGCGACGGAAGAACGCCGAGGCCTTCTGACCGATGGTCACCACGTCGATCTCGGCGCCCTTGTCCTGCCATGGGCGCACTTCGCCCAGCATCTTGCGGAACAGGTTGTTGTTCAGACCGCCGGCCAGGCCGCGGTCGGAAGAGATCACGATGTAGCCGACCCGCTTGACCTGCTCACGCTCGACCAGAAACGGATGCTGGTAGTCGGTGCTGGCCTGCGCCAGATGTCCGATCACCTGCTTCATCGCCTGCGCGTACGGACGCGAGGTCTTCATGCGGTCCTGCGCCTTGCGGATCTTGGAGGCCGAGACCATTTCGAGCGCGCGCGTCACCTTGCGGGTGTTCTGCACGCTCTTGATCTTGGTTTTGATTTCGCGTCCGCCTGCCATACTCGCTCGCTTCGCTCGCTTAGTGGGAATGGGGAATCGTGAGTCGGGAATTGGCACAGCCAACCCGCTTTGACGATTCCCTATTCTCTATTCCCGATTCCCGCAGCTGGATTTACCAGCTGCCCGTGGTCTTGAACTCTTCGATGCCCTTCTTGAAGGCAGCTTCGATGTCGTTGTCCCAGCCGCCGGTGCTGTTGATCTTGGAGATCAGCTCACCCTGGGTGTTGGCGAAGTGCGCGTGCAGGCCTTCTTCGAACGCCAGCAGCTTGTTGACCGGCACTTCATCGAGGTAGCCCTCGTTGACGGCATAGATCGACAGTGCCTGGTTGGCGATGGACATCGGCGCGTACTGCTTCTGCTTCATCAGCTCGGTGACGCGCTGGCCGCGCTCGAGCTGCTTGCGGGTGGCTTCGTCCAGATCCGAGGCGAACTGCGCGAACGCCGCCAGCTCGCGGTACTGCGCCAGCGAGATACGGATACCGCCGGACAGCTTCTTGATGATCTTGGTCTGGGCCGCACCACCGACGCGCGACACCGAGATACCGGCGTTCACGGCCGGGCGGATACCGGCGTTGAACAGGTCGGTTTCCAGGAAGATCTGGCCGTCGGTGATCGAGATCACGTTGGTCGGCACGAACGCGGACACGTCGCCGGCCTGCGTTTCGATGATCGGCAGCGCGGTCAGCGAACCGGTCTTGCCGGTCACCGCACCGTTGGTGAACTTCTCCACGTACTCCTCGGACACGCGCGCAGCGCGCTCGAGCAGACGGCTATGCAGATAGAAGACGTCGCCCGGATAGGCTTCGCGACCCGGCGGGCGCTTGAGCAGCAGCGAGATCTGGCGGTAGGCCACGGCCTGCTTGGACAGATCGTCGTAGACGATCAGCGCGTCTTCGCCGCGGTCCATGAAGTACTCGCCCATGGTGCAGCCGGCATACGGGCTGATGTACTGCATCGCGGCCGATTCGGACGCGGTCGCCGCCACCACCACGGTGTGCGCCAGCGCGCCGTTCTCTTCGAGCTTGCGCACGATGTTGGCAACGGTCGAGGCCTTCTGGCCGATCGCCACGTACACGCACTTGATGCCGGTGCCCTTCTGGTTGATCACCGCATCGATCGCCAGCGCGGTCTTGCCGGTCTGGCGGTCGCCGATGACCAGCTCGCGCTGGCCGCGGCCGATCGGGATCATCGCATCGACCGACTTGTAACCGGTCTGCACCGGCTGGTCGACCGACTTGCGCCAGATCACGCCGGGCGCAACACGCTCCACCGGTGCGGTCTGGGTGGCGCCCAGCGGGCCCTTGCCGTCGATCGGCTCGCCCAGCGCGTTGACCACGCGACCGAGCAGCTCCGGACCCACCGGCACTTCCAGGATGCGGCCGGTGGTCTTGGCCACGTCGCCTTCGCGCAGGTTCTCGTAATCGCCCAGCACCACGGCGCCGACCGAATCGCGCTCCAGGTTCAGCGCAAGCGCGAAAGTGTTGTTGGGCAGTTCGATCATTTCGCCCTGCATCACGTCGGCCAGGCCGAAGATGCGCACGATGCCATCGGACACGCTGGTCACGGAGCCTTCGTTGCGCGACTCCGCGGACAGCTTGACCGTCTCGATGCGGGTCTTGATCAGGTCGCTGATTTCGGAGGGGTTGAGCGTGGTTGCCATCGTTCAGTCCTAGGTGCCGGCCGCGAGGGCCATGCGTTTATGTGAATTCAGTGGGCGAGCGAGCTTTGCAGACGCGCAAGCTTGCCCTTCAGCGAGCCGTCGATGACCACGTCGCCGGTGTCGATCACCGCGCCGCCGATCAACGAAGCATCCACCGCGGTGGTGATGTCCACCTCGCGGCCAAAACGCTTCTTCAGCGCAGCAGCGATCGTGTCCAGCTCGGTCGCGGTCATTTCGGTTGCCGAGGTCACTGTCGCCTTGACGACATGTTCGGCCTCGGCGCGCAGCTGTTCGTACAAGCCTGCGATTTCCGGCAGCACCGACAAACGCTGCGCATCGGCCAGCAAGCCAAGAAAACGCAGATAGTCTTCGCTCGCCGTTGGCGGCGCCAGTAACGTCACCGCCTGTTCCTGGCGCAAGACCGGGTTGAGCAGCAATGCAGCCACGCGCGGGTCGCCGGCCACCTGCGCCGAGAACGCCAGCGCATCGGACCAGAGTGTGAAGGTACCGCCCTCACGCGCGATCGCAAACGCGGCACGGCCGTAGGGACGGGCAAGTGTGAGGGCCTGGCTCATCGATTAAATCTCCGCCGCCAGCTCGTCGAGCAGCGCCTTGTGGGCGTTGGCATCGATTTCGCGCTTGAGCAGCTTCTCGGCACCACTGACGGCCAGCACGGACACCTGCTTGCGCAGTTCCTCGCGGGCACGCGTGGCGGACGCGTCGATCTCGGTCTGCGCCAGATCCTTCTGACGGTTGGCTTCGGCAATTGCCTCGTGCTTGGCCGCTTCGATGATCTGGTTGGCGCGCGCATGGGCCTGATCGATGATCTCGTTGGCCTTGGTGCGTGCGTCCTTCAGTGCTTCGTTGACCTTTTCCTGCGCCTGCGCCAGATCCTTCTGACTACGATCGGCCGCAGCCAGACCTTCAGCGATCTTTTGCTGACGCTCTTCGATCGCCTGCAGCAGCGGCGGCCAGATTTTGGTCGCGACGATCCAGATCAGACCGGCGAAGGCCAGCGCCTGGGCAAAGATGGTAAGGGTGATGTCCATGGGTCGCTCAATCGCTCTTTAGGGGTGAAAGCGCTGCCGCATGGCGACGCTTTCCGACCTTCATCCGCGGAGACAACCGCACGCGGTTGCCTCCACATCCTGCTACCGCTGGATCAGCCAGCAGCCTGCGACAGACGCTCGATGAACACCTGGGCCAGCGGATTGGCGAAGGCGAACAGCAGGCCGACAGCGACGCTGATGATGAACGCGGCGTCGATCAGGCCGGCGGTGATGAACATGCGGACCTGCAGCACCGGGATCAGTTCCGGCTGGCGCGCGGCAGATTCCAGGAACTTGCCAGCCATGATGGCCAGACCGAGGCCGGCACCCAGCGCGGCCAGGCCGATCATGATGCCGACGGCGAGGACGGTGGAGCTCTGGACTTGAGCGAGGTTGGTCAGGACGGCGAGGTACATGGTGATCTCCGAACGAAAGTTTCTAAGGGTGATGGATGAATCGGGATGAAGCAGATGAAGGGTGCAGCAAACTCAGTGACTGTCTTCGGCAAGGCTCAGATACACGATCGACAGCATCATGAAAATGAAGGCCTGCAGCGGAATCACCAACAGGTGGAACAGCATCCAGCCGAGGCCGAATACGCCGCCAGCAACCATGCCGGCGATGCCCGCACCGCCCAGCACCCAGATCAGCAGGAAGACGATCTCGCCGCCGAACATGTTGCCGAACAGTCGCATCGCCAACGAAATCGGCTTGCTCAGCCACTCGACGATGTTCAAAAGCAGGTTGAACGGCATCATCCACTTGCCGAACGGCGCCGTCAGGAATTCCTTGGTCATCCCGCCCACGCCCTTGGAGCGCAGCGAGAAGAAGATCATCAGGAAGAACACGCTGATCGACATGCCCAAGGTGGCATTGACGTCGGCGGTCGGCACCGGCTTCCAGGCGTGGATGCCGGCCCAGCCCAGCGGGATGGCGATGAAGTCGGCCGGGATCATCTTGATGAGATTCATCAACAGGATCCAGAAGAAGATCGTGATCGCGATCGGGGTCACCAGCTTGCTGGTGCCGTGGTAGGTGTCCTTGGCCTGCCGGTCGACGAACTCCAGGCAGATTTCCACGAAGGCCTGCCACTTGCCGGGCACGCCGGCGGTGGCATTGCGGGTCGCGGTCCAGAAGCCGACGACCATCACCAGGCCCATCAACACGGCCATGACCAGGGTGTCGACGTGAATGGTCCAAAACGTACCGCCACCCTCGCGAACCGGATAGATCAGGTTCTGCAAGTGATGCTGGATATAGGAGGTAGGTGTTGCTGCCTCGCCCGCCATGTGTCCGGAGCCCTTTAAGTTCGAATCAACGCCTGGCCAGAGCCAGAACCTGAAAAATCAGCCCGATGGCGATACCCGCCAACAAAGCCAGAGGAGGCAGCCGCCACAGGCCGAAGCCAAGCGCCAGCGCCACGAAAACCAATACCCACTTCAACACCATCGCCAGGATCAACCGGACCATGGCAATACCTGCCGCCTGGATCCCGCCCCCTAGCGCGGTCCGTGCTGCGACCCAGCCGCCCAGCACCGTCGCAAACCCGGTCAACGCCAGACCGGCAGCGTAACGGGGACCGACCAACAGCAACCCCAGACTGGTTATAGCTACAGCGGCAAGCGGATATACCGCAGCGCGCAGCATCAACCGCCGACCCGCGTCAACGGAGTTCAGCACTACGGTTACCTTACGTGTGAATGAGTGGGAAGCGCAGATGCGCCTCGTCGAGCCGCGAAAGTATAGCAATGGGACAAATTGCGAGACAACCGGCAGAAGTCACTAGCTGCTGCGGCGCACCATACAGGTGCTGCGGCAACGGGTGGGAACTTTGCCACAAACAGACGGTCATAACCTACGAGGCCTGCACATCCTCGTCGAAAGGTACTGCCGCAGGTCGCGTCTAGGAGCCCCGGGAGACCGGGGCTCCTGCTTTTTACGCATTTTGTCGCACCCTGCGACCTTCCCATCGGCGGTCCAATCGATGCGTTCCTGGCGCGATACCAGCCTCATCGTTTCGTTATTGGCGCCTCGATTGCGCGGCGCACGACTAAAGTCGAACTGTCCGCGGCACCGGACCGTTTTGTCCGATTGCTATTTCGGCCTTCACATTGAATCGACAGCTCGTTCACTTGTGAACGACACCGTTTTATCGATAGTGCGCGCCACAGGTCGGTTGCCTGCCTCTCTTGGAACTATGGAGCTCCCCATGAAACACCTTCTCGCACTGGTCATCCCGTGCGTACTGGCTGCCGCTTACGCCGCGCCTGCCCATGCCGAAGACACCGATGATCGCTTCCAGATTCGTCTCGGTGCGATGAACGTCGACAACGACAACACCATCCGTGGCAACACGCTGGTGGCAGGCAACAACGTGTCGGTCAATGAAGATTTCAAGCTCGGCGGCAAGGAATGGGAGCCGCGCATCGATGGCGTGTTCCGCATCAGCACCCGTCAGCGCCTGATCTTCGATTACTTCAAGTACGACAAGGATCGCCGCGAGACCCTGACCCAGGATCTGAGCGGCGGCGGCGTCACCGTGCCGACCGGCAGCTTCATCAAGGGTGAGCTGAAGTATCAGGTCGCCACCCTGGTGTACGACTACTCGGTCATCGATTCGCCGGAATTCAGCCTGGGCCTGCAGCTCGGTGCCGAATACGCCAAGGTCGAAGCCAACGCCTATGCCGATCTGGGCAGCGTGTTCAGCGGCGACGTGCTGAACGAGAAGGCCGACGGCGTGGCGCCGGTGGTCGGTATCCGCTTCACCGCGCGTCCGAGCGAGCATTGGCTGTTCAACGTGCAGGGCCAGTACCTCAACACCAGCTGGGGCAACTTCGACGATTACGACGGCGACCTGAGCCGCGCCAACGCGATTGCCGAATACCGCTTCACCAAGAACTTCGGCCTGTTCGCCGGCTACGACTGGTTCAAGCTCGACGTCGACCAGCGCGGCAGCGACGGTCTGATCGGTTTGAAGCAGGAGTTCAAGGGTCCGGTTGCAGGCGTGACGCTCGCGTTCTGATCTGCACGCAGCGCGCATCAAGCAGCGTTACACCAAAAGGCCCGCGCTTCGCGGGCCTTTTCGGTTTTTGCCACGTGCCGAATGCACCGCTATGGCCTTGGGTAGAGCTGCGCGGCGACGCACACCTCATCGGCCAACGGCATCTCACCTACGCTGGCACGCCGCGCATCCACCTGGTCCGGATCCTCGACAGCGCAGACCATCAACACGCGCCCAGCATTCCGTAGCGCATGCAGTGCCTCTCCGTAGGAGCGGCCGAATCCTGCAGCCGCTCCCGGCAGCATGCAGAAACGACGACGCCCCGCGCAAGGCGGGGCGTCGTTGGCAGTGCACGCTACGCGCGTGGCTTAATTCTTTTTCGGGATATACAGGTCGGTGATGGTGCCGTCGTAGACCTCGGCGGCCATGCCGACCGATTCGCTCAGGGTCGGATGCGCGTGGATGGTGTGGCCGATGTCTTCGGCTTCGGCGCCCATCTCGATCGCAAGGCCGATCTCGGCCAGCAGGTCACCGGCATGCACGCCGACGATGGCGCCACCGATCACGCGATGGGTCTCTTCGTCGAAGATCAGCTTGGTGAAGCCCTCGGTGCGGCCGATGCCGATCGCGCGGCCACTGGCGGCCCACGGGAACTTGGCCACGCCGACCTTCAGGCCCTTGGCCTTGGCTTCGGTCTCGGTCACGCCGACCCAGGCGATTTCCGGGTTGGTGTAGGCAACCGACGGAATCACCCGCGCCACCCATTCCTTCTTCTCGCCGGCAGCCACTTCGGCGGCCAGCTTGCCTTCGTGGGTGGCCTTGTGCGCCAGCATCGGGTTACCGACGATGTCGCCGATGGCGAAGATATGCGGCACGTTGGTGCGCATCTGCCGATCGGCCGGGATGAAGCCGCGCTCGGTGACGGTGACGCCGGCCTTGTCGGCGCCGATCTTCTTGCCGTTGGGCGTGCGGCCCACAGCGACCAGCACGCGATCGTAGGCGGTCGCTTGCAGACCCGGCTTTTCGCCTTCGGTCGCGGCTTCAAATGACACCGTGATGCCGCTGGCGTCGGCCTTGACGTCGGTGGCCTTGGTCTTGAGATGGACTTCCACGCCCTGCTTCTTCAGGCGGTCGGCCAGCGGCTTGACCAAGTCCTTGTCGGCGCCCGGCATCAGCTGGTCCATGAACTCGACCACGGTGACCTTGCTGCCCAGCGCGCTGTACACCGTGGCCATTTCCAGGCCGATGATGCCGCCGCCGACCACCAGCAGGGTCTTGGGAATGTCGTGCAGCTCCAGCGCGTCGGTGGAGTCCATCACGCGCTTGTCGTCCCAGGGGAAGTTGGGCAGCTTCACCGCTTGCGAGCCGGCCGCAATGATGCAGTGCTCGAAGCGCAGCAGCTGGGTCTTGCCGTCGTCGCCGACGATCTCCAGCTCGTTGGGCGACACGAACGATGCCACGCCGGTGACGGTACGCACCTTGCGCTGCTTGGCCATGCTGGCCAGACCGCCGGTGAGCTTGCCGACCACCTTTTCCTTGTACTCGCGCAGCTTGTCCAGGGTGATCTTGGGCTGGCCGAAGTCCACGCCGAAATCGCCGGCGTGCGCCACTTCATCGATCACCGCGGCGGCATGCAGCAGCGCCTTGGACGGGATGCAGCCCACGTTGAGGCAGACCCCGCCGAGACTGGCGTAGCGCTCGATCAGCACGGTGTCCAGGCCCAGGTCGGCGGCGCGGAACGCGGCGGTGTAGCCGCCGGGGCCGGCGCCGAGCACCACCATCTTGCATTCGATATCGGCCGGCTTGCCGCTGGCCAGCGCCGGCTTGGACGGCGCAGGTTCGGCCGGGGCGCGATGCGAGGGTGTCACCGGCGGCTTGCTGCCCGGCGCAGCGGCCGGTGCTGCAGCAGCCGGCTTGGTGTCGGCCTTGGCGGGCGCGGCGGCCTCGCCTTCGGTTTCCAGCAGCAGCACGACCGCCCCTTCGGACAGGTTGTCGCCGACCTTGATCTTGAGCTCCTTGACGACACCGGCGGCCGAGGACGGCACTTCCAGCGTGGCCTTGTCCGACTCCAGCGTTACCAGGCCCTGATCCTTGACCACGCTGTCGCCGACGGCGACCAGCACTTCGATGACGGGGACATCGCTGTAATCGCCGATGTCGGGAACCTTGATTTCAATGACCGCCATTTGCTTCTCCTGTGGCTCAACCGGCCGTGCCGGCAAGCGTCTGCTGGAGTTCATCCAGCGACGATTCGATTTGGGTCCAGCGCTTGTCGCGCTTCTTTTCCTTGCCTTCGCTGGCTTCGATCAGCAACGCGGCCTGCTGCACCAGCAACTCGCCGGCGCCGCAGCCCGGACGCGCGCCGCTGTAGCGAACGCCATCGACCTGGAACGACAGCACCTCGCCCTCGCTTACCGGCGCGGTGCGTCCGGTGGGTGCGAGCCGGGTCAGTGCAGCGGTCCAGTTGCTGACCAGGCGCTTTGCCAACGCTGCCGGAATCGGAATTTCCACCGTTTCCGGGGTCTGCTCGGTACGGAACTGCACGCTGCCGCGATCGCTCTGGCTGACCCAGCTGTAGACGCGCTCGTCAGCGCGGCTGTGGCGCAGGGTCCAGTCGGCGCCGTCCTTGCCCGGCAGCAGCGAGACGCCGCTTTCCACGCCGCGGGTGGGCAGCGTCAGCAACGACAGGCTTGGCTTGCCACCAGCATCGAGCAGCGTGGTGACCGCGGTGCCATAGTTGCCCACCGCCGGCGGCCAGCCGCGCCCGAGCGTGCTCTCGCACTCGCGTGCCGCCGCAGCCGTGCACGGCAACACGCCCAGCAGGGCGAGCGTCAGCAGCGCCGCTTTCACAGCAGGACGCGTCGCATGTCGGCCAGCACCTGGCTGAGGTAGGTGGTGAAGCGTGCGGCCAGCGCGCCGTCGATGACGCGGTGGTCGTAGCTCAACGACAGCGGCAGCATCAACTTGGGTGCGAACTCCTTGCCGTTCCACACCGGCTGCATCGCCGACTTGGACACGCCCAGGATCGCCACTTCCGGCGCATTGATGATCGGCGTGAACGCCGTACCACCGATGCCGCCGAGCGAGCTGATCGAGAAGCAGCCGCCGCTCATGTCGGCCGGACCCAGCTTGCCGTCGCGCGCCTTCTTGGCCAGCTCGCCGCTTTCCTGCGCGATCTGCAGCACGCCCTTCTTGTCGACGTCGCGGATCACCGGCACGACCAGGCCGTTCGGGGTGTCGGCGGCAAAGCCGATGTTGATGTACTTCTTCAGCGTGAGGTTTTCGCCGGCCGCATCGAGCGAGGCGTTGAACTCGGGGAATTTCTTCAGACCCGCAGCGCTGGCCTTGACCAGGAAGGCGAGCATGGTCAGCTTGATGCCGGCCTTCTCGTTTTCCTTGTTGAGGGCCACACGTAGCGCTTCCAGGTCGGTGATGTCGGCCGATTCGAACTGGGTGACGTGCGGAATCATGGCCCAGTTGCGTGCCAGGTTGGCACCGGAAATCTTCTTGATGCGCGACAGCGGCTGGGTTTCGGTCTCGCCGAACTTGCTGAAGTCCACTTTCGGCCAAGCCAGCAGGTTCAGGCCGTTGCCGCCACCGGCCGGCGCTGCACCTGCCGCGGCAGCCGCGCCGCCGCTGAGCGCGGCCTTGACGAAGCGCTGCACGTCCTCGCGGGTGATGCGGCCGCCCTTTTCGCTGCCCTTGAGCTGGTTCAGATCCACGCCGAGCTCGCGCGCGAACACGCGCACCACCGGGCTGGCATAGGCCACCTTGGACGGCAGCACGCTGTCGGCGTCGAAGGTCACCGGCGGGCTGGACGGGTTGCCGGCCGATGGCTGGCCGCCCTGTGCAGGCTGCGACGCCTCGCTGGAGCGCGCGCCCTGTACCTGCGCGATCTCGCGCTGGGCCAGCTTGTCCGGTACCGCAGACACGGCGACCGGCTCGACCTTGCCCGCCGTTTCGGCGGTATCGGTGGTGGGCTTGGCCGGGGACTGCGCCGCACCGGCACCGCCATCGCTGGCAGCGATGATGGCGACCACATTGCCCTGCGAGAGCGTATCGCCGACCTTGACCTTGAGTTCCTTGACCACGCCGGCGGCCGAGGACGGCACTTCCATCGTGGCCTTGTCCGACTCCAGCGTGACCAGGCTCTGGTCCTTGGCGACGGTATCGCCGACCGCGACCAGCACTTCTATCACCGGGATGTCGGTGTAGTCGCCGATGTCGGGCACAAGCGCCTCGATCAGGCCGCCTTCCGAGGATGCGGCAGGCGCCGCCGGCTCGGCCTTGGCGGCCGGCGCCGGGGCGGCAGCGGGCGCGGCCTTGGCCGGAGCAGCGGGCGCAGCCGCCGGAGCGGGGGCAGCCGCGGTTTCGGCACCGGCATCGGCCACTTCGATCAGCGCCACCAGCGCGCCCTGCGACAGCGAATCGCCGACCTTGACCTTGATCTCCTTGACCACGCCGGACACCGACGAGGGCACTTCCATGGTGGCCTTGTCCGATTCCAGCGTGACCAGGCTCTGGTCCTTGCTGACCGTATCGCCGACCGACACCAGCACCTCGATTACCGGGACATCGCTGTAGTCACCGATATCGGGGACAAGTGCTTCCTTGATTTCGGCCATACGGGGGAACTCCGGCAACAGAATGGGGAAACCCCTATTGTGGCCGGCTGCGGGCCGCAGCGCCAACCATTGCCGTGGAAAAAGTCGCACGCCGGGTGGGATGCAGCGTTTGCGCACGCACGCGCTGGATCATTTCGAGGCGCGTCGATCGACCCGCAACAGTTGCAGTGGCTCGCCCGAGGGCAAACGATACGCCAGCGCATTGTCCAGGCCATCGAGCGCTTCCACCCGCTCGCACAATTGCTGCGCGCGCGGCCGCAACGCACGCGCCTGCGGCTCGATCAGGCGCTCGATGCGCGCTTCCACGCCGTCCAGCGACCGCAGCTGCACATCGTTACCGGTCAATGCCGACTGCACCGCACCGGCGACGACATCGCCGATCAGTTGCGGCAGCAGCTCGGCCACCATGGCGCCGATGTCGTCATCGATGTCGATCGTGGTGAGCTGGCTCTTGCTGAAGCTCTGCTTCAAACGCGTATCGATCTTCTCGCGCACGTTCGCCATCTGGGTGCGCGTGGTCTCCGGGGTGCGGCTGAAACCGGCCGCCACCTCGCCCAGCGCGGTGACGGCGATATCGGCCGCTTCGCGCCCGACCTGCTGCGCCAGCGGTACCACCTCGCGGGTCTGGCGCTCGAACTGGATCAAGCGGGCGCGATCGTCCGCGCTCAGCGCCACCCAGCGGTCGTCGACGAACAAAGCGCCCTGGCGCAGTACCAGGCGCTGCGGCGTGCCCGATTCGCGGATCAGGATCAGGCTGCGCGGGTTGAGCGTGAGATCGTAGTCGCTGCTGACTTCGCAGTGCAGGTCTTTGGCCGCTGCCGCGTCCACGACACCGAACATGCCTGCTAGCAGCCCTAGCGCCATCATCAATCCGTGCTTGCTCGTCATCGCGCCGCTCCGTTGTGCATTGGGTTCAGCATGCCCGCGCGTGCCGGACGTGTGCCTGTGCCGGACGCTGGCATGACTTATGGCCGATAGCGGCGCCGCAGCCGGTCAAATCGGCGCTGCAGTTGGTATGCGCGTTGGTTCAAGCCGTTAAAATGCGTGCACATCGCTCGACCGGCACCATGCACCTCGCTCGTGTCTCGATCATGGGCATGTCTTCGATCACCACGTCGATGCATGCCTGGCCAACGTCGCTAGTCCAGGGCATCGTGCAACGGCTGCCAGGCGTCGCACAAACGTTGCAACGACCACGCTGCGTTGGCCGGGCTGGTGGACGGCAACGCCCAGACCGGCACTGCCTGCAACTGCGTTGGCAACAGCGGTTGCACGTGCCGACGCCACGCCTGCGCCGCAGCAGCACCATTGCAGGCCACCGCGCGCAGCTGCGGCAGCGTCGCCAGGCGCGCCGCCAACGGATTGACCACGATGCTGCTGGCGACGATGGCCGTATCCAGGCTGCCGCGCCGTTCGCATTGGCCGATCACATCCCACAAGCCGACGCCGCAGTGCGCCAACGCCTCCAGACGTTCGGCATACGCAACGCTTGCATCGATACTCAGCAAAACCTGCATCAAGGGCCAGAACCGATTGCGTGGGTGCGCGTAGTACATCGCCGCGTCCAGCGAGGCGTTGCCGGGCATCGAACCGAGCACCAAGACACGGCAATCGTCCGGAATGTGCGCTGGCAGGCCTTGCAACACGTCGTTTTTCGTCACGGCGATCGCACCTGGGTGAATGTCTTTTTCAGCTTGCATGTCGCAACCACGGCCTTCTTCGGAAACTTGCTGAACAAACGAAATTTTAGCGAGCTGCGGGTGGGCGTGGATTCAGATTTTCAGGAATAGCTTTGGCGCGGCCCACTCCACGGGCCCAACAAGAACACGAGGAGACCCCCAATGCGTTCCATTTCCATCCTGAGCCTGGCTGCTGTATCCGCACTTGCGTTTGCGCCGTCCGCTTTTGCACAAGACACCACCTACACCGGTGACACCTCCTCGGCTTCCACCAGCGCCGATAGCGCCTCTGGCAAGCATTGGGCAGTGGTCGGCGGTGTGGCCCTGATCAAGCCGAAGAACGACCCGGCCCCGGGCCTGGACGTCGATGGCGGGCCGGCGCCGACGCTGAGCGCCAGCTACTACATCAACGACAACTGGGCCGTTGAACTGTGGGGCGCAGCCGACAAGTTCAACCACCGCGTCAACGCCGATGGCGTGGGCAAGGTCGGTACCGTCGAGCAGCAGCCGATCGCCATCAGCGGCCAGTACCACTTCGGCCAGGCCGATAACGTGTTCCGCCCGTTCGTGGGCGTGGGCTACTACGAGTCGAACTTCAGCAACGAGAAGATCGACGCGGCCTCGGCCAGCGGCCAGCACGTGGGCCTGGACACCGCCAAGGGTGTCATCGGCACCGTCGGCGTGGACATGAACATCAACTCCACCTGGTTCGCACGTGCCGACGCCCGCTACATGCGTTCGCGTCCGGAACTGCGCGAAGGCGGCCAGGGCACCGGCAGCGAGCTGGAACTGGATCCGTGGACCGTCGGCTTCGGCGTCGGCGCGCGCTTCTAAGCACGTTCGAGCAAGCCAAGGTGTCAGTTGAAGAAAAACGGGCCGCAAGGCCCGTTTTTTTATGCGTGGGAATCGTGGCGCTCCACACATTTCGGAGCGCTGCATCTTGCGCGCGTTCTATGTGCGAAGGCCAGGCAGGACAGGCAGGACAGGCGGGCTTACCGCACCAGTGCCTATTCCGCGCAAGTGTGAGCGGCGCCTGTGCCGGCGCCAGTGCCAGTGCCAGTGCCAGCGAAGCATCGAGATGCGCTCACGTGCAGGCACCAGTTCAACGCCAGTAAACGCTGCCGCGCAGGCGCGCACTGCGCCAACGCCACCACAGCAAGGTGGCATACGCGAGCGCATAACCGAGCAGCACGCCGGCCGCACCCAGTAGGCTGGCATGACTGAGCCAGCCTTCCGTGGGCCAGGCCACGCCCTGCCAGGCGCTGCGCCAGCCCTGCACCATGCCGGCGATGACGCGCACCACCACCAACGCCGTCACTGCGAGCACCAGCCACAGATTGGGCCGGTAAAACAGGCCCTGCTGGGTGCGCTCGAAGCGGGTTAACCGCAACGCCAGCAGACCCAAGGCCAGCCCGCAGGCCCAGCCGAATGCGGCGTGGCTGATCGTGCCGGGCCAGAACGCCGCAGCAACCAGCGCGAAAATCACGAACAACACGTTGGAGAGCGCAGCCGAGGCCAGATTGATCATCAACAACCATCCACGGGCCTGTCGCCGCGCAGTACCGACACGGAAGCGCTGCACCAGCGACAACGGAAACAGCACCGCGAACACCGCCAGAGCGATGATCACGGCCAGCGGAATAGCAAGGAGAAGTGGCATCAGATGCTCAGTTGCGGCGAACAGTGGTTGGCAAAACGTCGCGGGCGCACGTCAGTCGGACGTGGACGGCGCGCTCAGGACCGCAGTGCACGCGAGATGTGTGCTGCGACGGGTACCGATCGCACCCGCCTGGCCACTGCGCAGCCGTGTGGATGACCGCTCTTAAAACGCCGGCAACACCGCGCCTTTGTACTTCTGCTCGATGAAGGCCTTCACTTCCGGGCTGGTCAGGGCCTTGGCCAACTTCTGCACGCGCGCATCGTCCTTGTTGTCCGGGCGCGCCACCAGGAAGTTCACGTACGGCGAGTCCTTGCTTTCGATCGCCAGCGCGTCGCGGGTCGGGTTGAGGCCGGCGTCGAGTGCGTAGTTGGTGTTGATCAGCGCCAGATCGACCTGGTCGAGCACGCGCGGCAGCATCGCCGAATCGAGCTCGCGGAATTTCAGCTGCTTGGGGTTTTCAACGATATCGCGCTGGCTGGACAGGGCGTCGCTCGGATCCTTGAGTTTGATCACGCCGGCCTTGTCGAGCAGGATCAGCGCGCGGCTGTTGTTGCTCGGGTCGTTGGGAATCACCACATCCGCACCGGTGGGCAGCTCGGCCAGCGTCTTGAACCGGCGCGAATACGCGCCGAACGGTTCGATATGCACGCCGACCACGGTCACCAGCTGGCTCTTGCGATCGCGGTTGTAGGCGTCCAGATACGGCTCGGTCTGGAAGTAATTGACGTCGATCTGCTTCTGCACGACCTGGTCGTTGGGCTGCACGTAGTCGTTGAACACGCGCACGTCCAGCTTGACGCCCTGCTTGGCCAGCAACGGTTCGACCACTTCCAGGATCTCGGCATGCGGCACTGCCGTGGCGGCCACGGTCAGCGTGTCGCCGCCGCTACTGCCACCGTTACCGCCGCAGGAGGCCAACGCCAGCGTGGCCGCAGCCAGGAGGGAACGAAACGCGAATGTGCTCATGTAGAGGGTCCGTGGGAGGAGGAATGCGGCGCTGCCGCAGGAGCTAAACCTAGCAGACCGCGGGTGCGGCAGGCGGCAATACTGGAACGGCGCCCTCTGCGCCGCACCAGCACCCAGCCGCATGCGACCTCAGCGCCGGCTGTAACGCGCCACCAGCCGGTCGCCCAGCATCTGCAGCAGCTGCACCAGCACCAGCAAGGCGATCACGGTGACCAGCGCCACATCCGAATGCGAGCGCAGGTAGCCTTCGCGATAGGCCACATCGCCCAGGCCGCCCGAGCCGATCGCACCGCCCATCGCAGTGAAGCCGATCAGCGCGATGGTGGTCACGGTGGCGCCGGCAATCAGCCCCGGGCGCGCTTCGGGCAGCAGTACGCGCAGCACCAGCTGCCACGTGGTGGCGCCCATCGCCTGGCTGGCTTCGATAATGCCGCGGTCTACCTCGCGCAAGGCGGTTTCCACCAGCCGCGCATAGAACGGTGCCGCGCCGACCACCAATGGCAGGATCGCGCCGCGCACGCCCAGCGAGGTGCCCATCAGCATCAGCGTGAGCGGAATCATCGCAATCATCAGGATGATGAAAGGCACCGAGCGCAGCAGATTGATCAGCGCCGCGAGTGCGCCGTACAGCACCGGGCGGCGGCGTAATTGGGGGGCGCCGCACAGGAACAGCGCAACGCCCAGCGGCAGGCCGATCAACAACGTCAGCGGCAGCGCGCCGGCCAGCATCAGCAAGGTGTCGAGCGTGGCCTGGCCGATATCGCCCCACTTGCCGGCATCGAGATTGCGGAAGAACCCATCGGCAGCGGCGAGCAACAGAGTCATACGCGCAGATCCTCCACTTGCACACCGGCTGCGACGAAGCCGGCACGTGCCGCGTTATGGTCGCCGCCGGTCAAGGCGACGATGAGCTGGCCGTACGGGGTGTCCTTGATGCGGTCCACGCGCCCGGACAGGATGTTGTAGTCCACGCCGGTCTCGCGCGCGATGCGGCCAAGCACCGGTTCGTAGGTGCCGTTGCCCAGGAAGGTCAGTCGCACGATGCGCCCGCCCACCGCAGCGAAGTCGCGATGCAGCTCGGCTTCGTCCACGTGCTCGGCTTCGGAGACGAAGCGCCGGGTGGTGGCGTGCTGCGGATGCAGGAACACCTCGGTCACCGGGCCGGTTTCGACCAGCTTGCCGGCGTCCAGCACTGCCACGCGGTCGCAGACGCGGCGGATCACGTCCATCTCATGGGTGATCAACACGATGGTCAGGCCCAGCTCGCGGTTGATCTGCGCCAGCAGTTGCAGCACCGAGGCGGTGGTCTGCGGATCCAGCGCGCTGGTGGCCTCGTCGCACAGCAGGATCTGCGGGCGGGTGGCCAGCGCGCGCGCAATACCGACGCGCTGCTTCTGCCCACCAGACAACTGCGCCGGATACTTGTTGGCGTGCTGCTCCAGCCCCACCCGCGCCAGCAGCTCGGCCACACGCGCATCGACCTCGGCGCGCGGGGTGCCGGCCAGTTCCAGCGGAAACGCCACATTGCCGGCCACGGTGCGCGATGACAGCAGATTGAAGTGCTGGAAGATCATGCCGATACGGCGGCGCAGCGTGCGCAGACCCAGGCTGTCCAGCGCGGTGACGTCCTCGTCGCCGATCAGCAGGCGCCCGCCGCTGGGTTCTTCCAGCCGGTTGATCAGCCGGATCAACGTGGATTTGCCGGCGCCGGAATGGCCGATGATGCCGAACACTTCGCCGGGGCCGATCCGCAGATCGAGCGGGTGCAGCGCCACGATCTGGCGACCGTTAACGGAATAAGACTTGTGCAGGCGCTGAAACTGGATCACCGCGCGTGGCCGATTGGGGGGTCGTGAAGCCTACCAGTCAATGTTTGCGGACGATATTCCATTAGGTTCTAACGGCTGTGATTCGGGATTCGGGATTCGGGATTCGGGATTCGGGATTCGGGATTCGCAAGAGCAAGGGCAAGGCGCTTCGGTTTTTGCGAATCCCCAATCCCCAATCCCGAATCCCCACTTACAGCCTATCCAACGGCGGCGCGCGATCCGCCTGACGAATCCGCTCCCGGCGCAGCAAATACAGCCCGCTGGCGACGATGATGCCGGCGCCGGTCCAGGTCCAGTTGTCTGGCAGGGTCTGCCACAGCAGCCAATCCCAGCCGATCACCCAGACCAGGCCGGTGTATTCCAGCGGCGCGATCATCGAGGCCTCGCCGCACAGGAAGGCCTGGGTCAGCGCGATCTGCCCCAGCGCCCCGGCCAAGCCCATGCCGGCGATCAGCCAGGCATGCTCGCCCCGCAACGGCACCCAGCCGGGGATGGCCAGCACACCGGCGCCGATCGCCATGAACAGCAGAAACCACACCACCATCGCCTGCGGGGTGTCGGTGCGGGTCAGCAAGCTCACGGTGATGGCCGCGATGGCGTAGGCAGTGGCCGCCAGCAGCACCATCAGGCCGGGCAGCGAGATCAGCCCGTCCACCCCGGGGCGCAGCACCACGATCACCCCGACCAGACCAATGCCAATGGCGGTCCAGCGTCGCGGCCCCACATGCTCACCCAGCAACGGCACCGACAGCGCCGCCACCAGCAACGGGGCAACGAAATACAGCGTGTAGGCGGTAGACAGCGGCATGCGCTTCAGGCCGTAGACGAAGCAACCGATCATCACCATGCCCAGCACCCCGCGCAGCAGATGCAGCCCCCAGCGCACCGGCACGATCGAACGCGGCCCGGCGGTGGCGAACACCCACATCAGCACGAACGGCAGCGAGGCGGCGCCACGCAACAAGGTGACCTGCAGCGGCGGGTAATGCGCAGACAACAGCTTCATGCCCGCATCCATCAGCGAGAAGCAGGCCACGGCGGCCACCATCCAGGCGATGGCGGGAAGCGGAGAACGGGTGTTGGGCATGACGCATTATCGCTGCGCCCACGCACCGACCGCCAACCCCCCGTCTCGACAGCACGCACGACGCGATGCCCTAGAATGGCGGCTGTTTTCAGATAGCAGGAGCTTTGCATGCCTTCCTTCGACGTGATCTCCGAAGTCGACAAGCACGAACTGACCAATGCGGTGGATCAGGCCAATCGCGAGCTGGATACGCGCTTCGATTTCAAGGGCGTGGAAGCCAGGTTCGAGCTGGAAGACGACAAGGTGATCAACCAGTCCGCGCCCAGCGATTTCCAGGTCAAGCAGATGACCGACATCCTGCGCGCACGCCTGCTGGCACGCGGCATCGACGTGCGTTGCCTGGAGTTCGGCGATATGGAAACCAATCTGGCCGGTGCGCGCCAGAAGGTCACCGTCAAGCAGGGCATCGAGCAGAAGCAGGCCAAGCAGTTGGTGGCCAAATTGAAGGAAGCCAAGCTCAAGGTGGAAGCGCAGATCAATGGCGACAAGCTGCGCGTGAGCGGCAAGAAGCGCGACGATCTGCAAGATGCGATGGCGCTGCTGAAGAAAGCCGATTTCGAGCTTCCGCTGCAGTTCGATAATTTCCGCGACTGAGCTAACCATCGACAGCACTGACCTCAAGCCTGGCAACGCCGCACGCTGCCACTGGCAACATGCGGCGCAGACACGCACGCCGCTGGCGCTGCTGTACCTGCACGGCTTCACCGCCAGCCCGGGCGAGGCCGGCGCACTGCCCGAACAGATGGCCGATGCATTGGGCGCCAACCTGTACGTGCATCGTTGGCCTGGCCATGGATGCAGCGCAGCCGATGCGATGCAAGGACTCACGCCTGCCACGCTGCAGGCCTCGGCACTGCAAGCATGGGCGCAGGCGCAGCGGATGGGCGAGCGCGTGGCGATCGTCGGCTCGTCCATGGGCGGCACGCTGGGTTTATGGCTTGCGGCGCAACAGCCCGATGCGGTGGCTGCGGTCGTCGCATGGTCGCCCGGCATCCGGCCTGCCGACCCTGCACTGCTCGATCAGGTCTGCGCGGCGCAGGCGCCATTGACCGATCCACGCCCACGCAACGCCGCATCCTTGGCATTCTGGTCGAACATCATCCACCCGGATGGATTCCGCGCGCTGCGCAGTCTGTTCGCGAGCGTAGCCGCCGACCCTCCGTGGTCGCGCGTGCGCTGCCCGGTGTTTGTTGGCTACTACCGCGCAGCCAACGGCGAGGAAGATCCAACCGCCTCGGTGCCGGCAATGCTGGACATGTTCGATGCGCTCGGCACCGCGGCAAGCCGCAAACAGGCGATGGCCTTCGACACCGGCGCGCATGCGATCGGCTCGCCGCACAAGACGCCGCTCGCCGATGCGGTTGCACAGGCATCGATCGCGTTTGTGCGTGCGCATGTGGCAGCTCCTGCGCAAACCGAAACTCGATAGGGCAGCGGCGCCAAGGCCGAACTGCACGTTGCAGTGACAGTGCGCACCGCCATCGCTCGCGCCTGCTTGACCGGGGCGCCGGAACAACCGCGCGCGGGCCGCGAAAACACCGATCGCATACACTGGCGCTCCATCACGCCGCCGCCACGATGACGTCCACGCCTTCCACGCTTGACCCGTTGACCGCCACCCGCCAGTGGATCGAGCGCGCGGTGATCGGTTTGAACCTGTGCCCGTTCGCCAAGGCGGTGTACGTCAAGGAGCAGGTGCGCCTGGTCCTCAGCGACGCCAGCACGCCCGAAGCGCTGCTCGAACAACTGGCCGAAGAACTGGTGTTGCTGCGCGACATCCCGGCCGAGCAGATCGACACCACCTTGATCGTGCACCCTGACGTGCTCACCGATTTCCTGGATTACAACGACTTCCTCGACAACGCCGATGCGGCCGTGGAAGCGCTGGATCTGGACGGCGTGTTGCAGGTGGCCAGCTTCCATCCGGACTATCAGTTCGCAGGCGCGGCGGTGGACGATGTGGCCAACTTCACCAACCGCTCGCCCTTCCCCACCTTGCACCTGCTGCGCGAAGACAGCGTGGAGCGTGCGGTGGCCGCCTTCCCCGACCCGGACGTGATCGTCGAGCGCAATATCGAGACGCTGGAACGCCTGGGCCAGGATGGCTGGGAACGTCTGTTGAACGCATCGACGCACTGATCAGCCGAGACACGGCGCGCGCGCAAGCGCGGCCGATGCAGCGACAGATCGCACGCGCGTCTTGCTGCGACCACCACAACGCACGCGTTACAGTGCCGACGACCTCACTGATGCGATGCTCCGATGCCCTTGATTCCGGCTGTTTCCGCATGGAACCCGTCCCCGCTGCAGGACCGCGTGGTGGTGATCACCGGTGGCGCGCAAGGCATCGGCCGCGGCATTGCGCAGGCAGTGCTGGGCGCAGGCGGCAGCGTGGTGATCGGCGATCTGGATGCGGACGCCGGCAAGGCCTGTCTGCAGGAATGGGCACTGCCGCAACGCAGCGCCTTCGTGCGTTGCAATGCCGCGCGCGAACCACAGGCAACGCGCTTGATCGCCACCGCACTCAAACGCTTCGGTCGCCTCGATGGCCTGGTCAACAACGCGGGCGTGGCCGATCCGCATGTCGCGCCCTTGCCGCAACTGGAGTGGGACGAATGGAATCGCCGGTTGGCGAGCCTGCATGGCGCATTTTTGTGCAGCAAGCAGGCCTTGCCTGCACTGGCGCAAGCCCAGGGCGGCGGCGCGATCGTCAATATCGCCTCCACCCGCGCCTGGCAGTCGGAGCCGCATAGCGAAGCCTATGCCGCCGCCAAGGGCGGCCTGGTGGCCTTCACGCATGCATTGGCGCTGAGCGAAGGCCCCCAGGTGCGCGTCAACAGCATCAGCCCGGGCTGGATCAGCACCGATGCCTGGCGTGCACCGCAGCGCAGGCGCACGCCCAAACTGTCGCGTCGCGACCATGCCCAGCACCCGGCCGGCCGGGTGGGCACGCCGGAAGACATCGCACAGCTGGCGGTGTATCTGCTGTCGCCGCAGCTGTCCGGCTTTGTGACCGGGCAGGACTTCGTCGTCGATGGCGGCATGTCGCGCAAGATGCAGTACGTCTAAAGTCTGTCGCAGGTTAGCTACTTGGAGCGGGGCGACAAAACGACGTGCACCGCCAGGCGGGCGCGGCCGTCTTCCTGGTTCCCGTCAGCACACCAACACGTTGGCGGGTACGGTGTTCTCACTGCTTGCGGGACCTGTGGGGCATGGATCATGCCTGCTCGCTGCGGCCGAACAACACCTCAAGATCGGGCGCTTCCAGCGTGCGCCATTGCCCGGACGGCAGACCGTCCAGCGACAGCCCGCCAATGCGGCTGCGGTGCAGCGCCACCACATGATTGCCGGCGGCGGCAAACATGCGCCGCACCTGGTGGTAGCGGCCCTCGTGCAAGGTCAAGCGCGCTTCTCGAGGGCCGAGCACATCCAGTTCGGCCGGCAGCAATGGTTTGGTTTCGCCTTCCAGCAGCAACGTGCCGCTGGAAAACAGCGCGGCTTCGTCGCCACGCAAGTCTTCGGCCAGAGTGACGTCGTAGACCTTGTCCAATGCGGACTTGGGCGAAATGATCCGGTGCAGCAACGCGCCGTCGTCGGTCATCAGCAGCATGCCGCTGGTTTCGCGATCCAGCCGCCCCACCGGCGCAAGCACCGGCGCACGCGAACGGAAGCGCAGCGGCAGCAGCTCATAGATCAACCGGCCGGTGTCCTTGGTCGAGCAGGTGTAGCCGCTGGGTTTGTGCAGCAACAGGCTGAAACCCGGCGGCGGATCCAGCGGTTCGCCATCGATGCGGATCGCGTCGTGCTCCACCTGGTCGTCGGCATACAGCACCTCGCCCTGGACATCGGTGACCGCGCCCTGGCGAAACAGCTGGGTCACCTGCTTGCGGCTGCCATAACCGAGATTGGCGATGTGCTTGACCAGCTTCATGCGCGCGCTCCACGGCCGCGGATGGCCGAGATCAGCTTGAAACCGTGGCGTTCGGCAGCCACGCGTACCTGCCCGAAGCTTTCGTTGAGCACGTATTCGTAAGGCAGATGCCGGTTGGCGACCAGCAACAACTGCCCGCCCGGGCGCAGTGCCTGCGCGGCCACCGAGATGAAGCGCTGCCCGATATCCGGGCGATCGGCACGCGAGGGCGTGTGGAACGGCGGATTGCTGACGATGAAGTCGTACTGCCCCACCAGGCCGGCGGTGACGTCGTGCCAGTGGTACTGCAGCTGCGCCGGATGCGCGATGCCCTGCAGATTGCGCTGCGCCAGGGTGAGTGCGCGCGCCTCGGCCTCGTACAGATCCAGCGCGGTGACCTTGGGGCAACGCGCCAGCACTTCGGCCGACAGATAGCCAAAGCCCGCACCCAGATCGGCGCCGTGCCCGGCCAGGGTGGTCGGCAGATGCTCGACCAACAGCGCAGAGGCAGGATCGATGCGGTCCCAGGCGAACACGCCCGGGCGGCTGACGAAGCGCCCGTCCAGAATGGTGCGCGGCGCATCCAGCGCGGCCCAGCGCGCCTGCAGCTGCACATCGGTGTCGGCGGGCAACGGGGCGCTCCAGTAGGTGCGGCAATGGTGCTTGGTCAGGCTGCCGGCCAGACCGGTGAGCTGGCGCAGATCGGCTTCGCCCGAACGCGCGCCCTCGTTGTTGGACTGGCAGGCCACCACGCGGCCACCCGGCGCGGTCAGCGCCACGGCGCGCGCAAACAGTGCACGCGCTTCCTCGCGCTGACGCGGCGGCAGCACCAGCACCAGAGCGTAGCGGGTGCTGTCGGCTTCGATCTCGCTCTCTTCGCGCACGTTCCAGCCGCTGCGCTCCAACGCCTCGGCGAACGGCCGAAAGCTCTGCTCGCAGGTCAGCGTATCGGCAGCGGCATGCTCACTGAGCGCAAAACCATCCCGCGCGCGCAGGAACAACACCGGGCCGTTGGGCCACGGCAGCACGCCCTGGGCGAAGGGCAGGAATAGGGTTTGAAGCGGGGCGTCGTGCGGGCCAGCCATCGGATCATCGGGTCGGGAACAGGCGGCCATTGTAAGGGACCGCTGCCGGCTACCCGGCGCCGCCGCTTGATCAAGCCTGGTGGTCGCGGGCGCGGTGCCCTCACCGCCCGCGGGACACGCCGTAAACCCGTCCCTGAAGTGACCCCCGGAAGTTGGACACTCCGTCCAACTCCGAGGATTTCATGCACAGATATGACGCTCGCTTCAAACTTCAGGTCGCCAAGGAGGCCTGCAAGACCTCCATCTCGGTCAAGGCGGTGGCTCGCCGTCATGGTCTGGAGTTCTCCACGGTCAGGCGTTGGGCAGCGACCTATCAGTTGCACGGTTGGCGCGGGTTTCACCGCAAGGCCCGCTCCTATGATCTTGCGTTCAAGCTGGAAGTTCTTGAAAAGATGCGCCAAGAGGGGATGTCTGCGCGCGAGGCCACGACCTACTTCCAGATAGGCAGCGCCGGTGCGGTAGCGCATTGGCAACGGCTGTATGCTGACGGCGCCGCCCAAGCGTTATCGCCGCCCCAGAAGCCGATGAAAAAAAAACGCTCGTCCAAGCCCGCCGAGGACATGAGCCGCGATGAGCTGCTTAAGGAAGTGGCCTACCTGCGTGCGGAGACGGCCTACTTAAAAAAACTCGATGCCTTGATCCAGGAAGAGCAGGCGGCGCAGCGCGCAAAGCGCAAGCCGTCCACGGATTGAGGCAGACCTACGCACTGCCGCTTTTGCTCAAGGCGGCCGAGCTATCGCGCAGCACGTTCTATTACCAGATTCGTGCCCTGGCCCGTCCCGATGAAGGTGAGATCGACCTGTGTGAGCGCATCCGCGCGATTTACGATGAAAACCAAGGGCGCTATGGCTACCGCCGCATCGCACTGGAACTGGCCAATCAGGGTGAGAGGATCAACCACAAGCGGGTGCAGCGCCTGATGGCCGGACTGGGGCTGCGATCGCGGGTGCGCATCAAGCGCTATCGCGCATTCAAGGGCGCAGCCAATGTCATCGTAGCCAACGAACTGAGCCGCCAGTTTGAAGCTCAGATGCCCAACCAGAAGTGGGTGACCGATGTCACCGAGTTCAAGGTGCAGGGCATGAAGCTCTATCTTTCACCGATCATGGATCTGTACAACGGCGAAATCGTGGCCTATCAGATGAAACGCCGACCGGTATTCGACCTGGTGGGCCAGATGCTGGATCAGGCAATCAAAAAACTTTCGCCCGACGCTCGGCCGATGATCCACTCTGACCAGGGATGGCACTACCAGCACGAGAACTACCGGCATCAACTCGAAAAGCACTCTCTGAAACAAAGCATGTCCCGACGCGGCAACTGCTTGGACAATGCGGCCATGGAGAGCTTCTTCGGGACGCTGAAGTCCGAATTCTTTTATCTAAACAGCTTTGACAGCGTCGAAAGTCTGGAAGCCGGGCTGGTGGAGTACATCAGGTACTACAACGAAGACCGGATCAAGCTCAAATTGAAGGGCCTGAGTCCGGTAAAATACCGGGAGCAGAGCAAGCTGGTCGCCTGATCGCCCAACTGTCCAGCTTTTGGGGGTCACTTCACCCTGGGGGCTCGGTGGCGGCATCCATGCCGCCACACGGTCCCGCAAGCGGTGAGGACACCGCACCAGAAAGTGAGTCGGCTGTTTTGTTGAAAACCTGCACACCGAACAACTCGAGTGGTCCTTGCCCGCCCACCGTCGCGGGACCTTACGCGGCATGGATGCCGCGTAAGAGCCTACATGGACGTACTTGCGGCGTGTCCCCCGATGGTGGGCCGGCAAGGGCCTTGCAGCAAACCCGCAGATCAGCCGCCCCGCAATCGACTCGCCGGCTTTGCTTAAGACCACACACCGACCATCCCAACTGGTCCTTGCCCGCTCACCGTCGCGGGACCTTACGCGGCATGGATGCCGCGTAAGGGCTTACAAGGATGTACTTGCAGCGTGTCCCGCGATGGTGGGCGGGCAAGGGCCCTGCAGCAAAACCGCAGATCAGCCGCTCTGCAGGGAATGCCAAATCCTCCGCTTTGCAATCGACCAGAGTGAAGTAGTTCTGTCAGCCACTCCAAGCCGATTCCAATTGCGTGACCTGGCAACGGCATACCTTCCAATGTCTATACGGACTATTGATGCGCACGCAACATCTGCACGCCTAGGCTGAAAGCACGCCCACACCGGAGAGACGCGATGCGAGCCTTATTCGTAGGTGGAGTTGTCGACAACAGCGAAATGGATCTGGACGACACCCCACCACCGATGCATTACCCCGAAAACACCGGCGCCGGCAGGCCGCGTTATCGCCTGCATCAGGTGGGCGAACGCGACGATGGCAGCTTGGCCTATGCGGTCTATGGCGCACCGGAAATGGCCGACGATGACATCAGCCGGATCACCGAGGAGCGTGGCTACGCGCGTCGCTTCAGTGCGTCTCCGGAGGCGCCGCGCTAATTGCGCTCAAGCGACCTGATTGTGTTTGAGTCTGATTGTGTTGAGTGAGAACGCGCATGAAAAAAACCGGGCCTGGGCCCGGTTTTCTTTTTGAACGCCTGGATCAGCGCATTGGGATCAGCGTGCCTTCGGAGTCACCCGCCAGATCACATTGCCCACATCGTCGGACACCAGCAGCGCGCCGCTATTGTCGGGCGCCACACCGACCGGACGGCCCTGTGCATTGCCTTCGGCGTCGAGAAAACCGTCCAGCACGGTGATCGGCGTGCCGTTAGGCTTGCCGTCGACAAACGGTACGAACAGCACCTTGTAGCCGCTGGGCGGATCGCGATTCCAGGAGCCATGCTGGCCGATGAAAGCGCCCTGGCGGAAGCGCTCGGGGAGCAACGTACCGCTGGCAAAGCTCAGACCGAGCGAGGCGGTATGCGGCCCGAGTGCGTAATCGGGCTTGATCGCCTTGGCCACCAGTTCGGCATTCTGCGGCTTGACCCGCTCGTCCACGTGCTGGCCGTAATAGCTGTAAGGCCAGCCGTAAAAGCCGCCATCGCGCACCGAGGTCAGATAATCAGGCACCAGATCGCTGCCGATTTCATCGCGCTCGTTCACCACCACCCACAACGATTTGCCCTGCGGCTCCCACGCGGTGCCGACCGGATTGCGCAGCCCGCTGGCGAACACGCGGCTGCTGCCGGTGGTCGGGTCTATCTCCAGAATCGCAGCGCGGTTGAGCTCGGCTTCCATGCCGTTTTCGGCCACATTGCTGTTGGAGCCCACGCCTACATACAGCTTGCTGCCATCGGCGCTGGCCAGCAGCGACTTGGTCCAATGATGATTCAGACCGCCAGGCAGATTGGCCACGAAGGTCGGCTTGGCGGTGATATGCGTATCGCCGGCCTTGTACGGAAAGCTCACCAGCGCATCGGCATTGGCGACATAGAAACGATCGCCGACCAAGGCCATGCCGAACGGCGAAAACAGACCGCTGACAAACTGCGTGCGCACCTCGGCCACACCGTCGCCATCAACATCGCGCAGCAGCGTGATGCGATTGGCGCTGGGCACCACGGCGCCAGCCTTGCTCATCATCGCGCCTTGCACTTTCTTGCGGATCCCGCCACCGCCTTCGGCATCGTCCGGCTTGGGCGGTTCTGCAGTTTCGGCCACCAGCACATCGCCGTTCGGCAGCACATAGACCCAACGCGGGTGGTCGAGATCGCGTGCGAACGCGGCGACCTGCAGATCGTCGGCAGCGATCGGCTTGGCGTTCTCGGTCCAGCGTTTGACCGGCGCCACCTTGACGGTGGGGATCAGGCGTTTGACCGGCTCGGGCAATTGCGGGTTGGGTCCGGTTCCCTGTTCGATGGCAAGCGTGGCGGTATCGCCGCAGGCGACGAGAACGGCGACAGTCAGTAACGACAGCGGCCAACGAGCGAGCTTCAACGAGGGTGCATTCATTGCGGGGGCAATCCTGAACAGTTGCGACAGTCGGCCATCATGCCGTCAACACCACGTCGAGAAGTAAACACATCGTCAATGCAGGCGTCAGGGCCTAGGTTGCGGAGCGGCGCCCACTGGTAGCGGGTGCACCGCCACGATGCGATCCATCCAGATCCACTGCGGTTCCTGCGCCGCATCCAGATGATCCAGGCGCAACTGGCCGTTGATGCCTTCGCGCTGCTGAGCGTCCAGATAGGTCTGGATGGTCGGGCGTACGGCAACCGTGCCGCTGATGATGCTGCCATCGTCCAGTTCGATCTGCACACGCTCCTGACCACCGAGCAGCGACACCCAGTGTTCGAGCGTTGCGATCTGTACCTGTTCCGAATAAACGTGCGGGGCGTATTTGGACATCGTGGCATCTCCGAAGAAGGAGTTGCCACGCTAGGCCACTGGCTGTGAAAGACGCACAAAACAGCGTCTTGCGCATGCAATCGCCTGGCTACGCATGATCGCGCGACATGGATGCCGCGCGTGGGTCACTCCACCGATTCGCGCGCCGCGCGCACGGCGGTGACGAGTTGCGCGACGCTGTACGGCTTGGCCAGATGCTCCTGAAAACCGGAGTCCAACGCGCGCTTGCGATCGTCGTCGCGCGCCAGTGCGGTCACTGCCACCGCCGGCAATGCACTGGCATCCAGCCCCAGGTTTTCGCGCACGGTGCGGATCAGTCCGTAGCCATCCATGCCCGGCATGCCGATGTCGGTGAGCATCAGATCGAAGCGTGCGTAACCGCGATGATCGATCAGGGCCAGTGCATCGGTGGCGCTGCCGGCAGTGACCACTTCGGCGCCCTGCTCTTCCAGCAGGCGGCGCAGGTAATCGAGCATGTCCGGCTGATCTTCCACTGCCAGCAGGCGCAGGCCATTGAGCGCGCGAGCTTCGATGATCTGCTCGGACATCAGCCGCCGGCGCAGCTCGCGCCGCGGCCGTTTTGCCTGATCGGGAATATGCTCGGGCAGGCGCACGGTAAACGTGGCGCCCTTGCCGCGCCCGCCACTGGTGGCGCCCACCTGGCCGCCATGCATTTCCACCAATTGCTGCACGATCGCCAGGCCCAGGCCCAGACCGCCGTGCTGGCGCGTGGTGGTGCCGTCCGCCTGGCGGAAGCGCCCGAACAGATGCGGCAGGAATTCGGCGGCGATGCCGTCGCCGGAGTCGCGTACCGACACCAGCAGATGGCCGTCGTCGCGCTCGATGGTGACGTCGATGCGGCCATGCGCCGGCGTGAACTTGATCGCGTTGGAGAGCAGATTCCACAACACTTGCTGCAGCCGCGTGGCATCGCCGAGTACCAGGCACGAGGTGTCCGGCACGTGCACTTCCAGGACCTGGTCCTTGCCTTCGGCAGCCAGCTCCTGGGTAGTCAGGGCTTCGCGCACCTGCTCGGCCAGATCCAGCGATTCGACCTCCAGCTGCACCTTGCCCAGCAGCATGCTGCTGAGATCGAGCATGTCCGAGATCAACCGCTTTTGCGCGCGTGCGCTACTGGCGATCACCGACAGGCCCTTGTAGGTGGGTTGGCCTTCTTCGACCCGCTGCAGCAGCAGTTCGCTCCAGCCCAGAATCGTGGTCAATGGCGTGCGCAATTCGTGCGACAGCGTGGCCAGGAACTCGTCCTTGAACCGCGCCATGCTCTCGGCCTCGTTGCGCGCAGTGCGCTCGGACTCGAGCAATTGTTCGCGCGCCAATTCGATTTCGCGCTGTTCGGTGACATCCGGACTGCTGCCGGCAAGACCGATGAAGCGACCATCGGCCGAATACCGCGGCGTGGCGGCCATTTCGATCCAGCGCCACTGGCCATCGTGGCGGCGCGCACGTACCAGCGCATGCAACGCGCGCTGTTCTTCCAGGGAAGCGGCCAGTTCGAACTGGAAGATCGACAGATCGTCCGGATGCAGCAATTCGCTCCACGCCGAGACCGTGCCGCTGGAAATATCGATACCGAAAAATTCGCCGTAAGCGCTGTTGACGAAACGCACCACGCCTTGTGCGTCCAGCACCCAGACCGGCATCGGCAAGCCATCGGCCAGTGCGCTGAAGCGCGCCTCGCTCTCGGCCAGCTCGCGCTCGACGCGTTTGCGTTCGGTGATGTCCATGAACAGCACCGCCACCCGCGCCTGCTCCGGTTGCCCGACCCGGAACGCGTCCACCGAATACCAGCGCCGCAACGCCTTGGCCTGCATTTCGAAATGGATACGGTTGCCGGTGCGGGCAACGTGTCCGTAGCGGTCGAACCACTCCTGCTCATGCTCGGCGAGCATGCCGCGCACGGAGACGTTCACCGCGTTGGTCAGACCGGTGTAGCGCTCGAACGCGCCATTGGTCGAGCGAATCACGTAATCGACGGCTTTGTCGCCATCGAACACCATGTCGATGACGCAGAACCCCGCGTCCACGTTATGGAAGATCTCGTGGTACATCGCAGGATCCAGGAACGGCTCGGCGATGGCGGCAGGCAGGCCGGCGGCCAATTCAGGGCTGGGACTGGAAGTGCTCAAATCGGGGTCCACGGGTGATGCCGATGCGGATGACGGGCAGATGAAAACACGCCCGATGTCGTCAGCGGGTGCACGGGCAACTGACCGGATTCACGATTCACCCACAATCCCGAATCGCCTCACCACAGCAAGGCCGCAGACAGCGCGATAGCGGCGGCCAGCAACACGATGCCGGCAATCACGCCGCGCAGGACCCATTGCCCCTCGCGCCGCAGCTGCTCATCCATCCAGCGTTGGGCTTCTTCGCGCCAGGCGGTCGAGCGCGCATGGTCGGCATCCAGCAACAACAAGCGCACGCGCGATAGCCCGAGCTCGGCGCATTCGCTGCGACAGCGCAGGCTGAAACCGTCCACGCCGGAAGCGACCTGGGCGTCGAGCGGCAGTTGCAGTTCGAGTTCAGGCCTGGACATAACGGGGACGCTCCTGATCCAGCTCGTGTTCCAGCGCCATGCGCGCCAGTTGGGTGTAATTGGCACGCGGGCCCTGGCCGCGACCGGTCAGCATTCCCTGGTAATCCAGATCCTGCCAGACCCGCCCGGTCCACTCGACGCAATCCTCGGCGATGACCAGCATCAACGAGTAGCGATAGTCGAGCCCATTGGCCGAGGTGTAGGCATAGACCGGCGGGAACTGCACCGCCACATCACCCTGCCGGGCCAACGCCGCCAGATGCTCACGCAGTGCATCCCGTGGGTCGGCACCCGGCTCCAGACGCATCCCGCGGGTTGCCAGATCCAGATCCACATCGCTTTGCAACGCGACGAACGCGGCGGCACCGGTGGACGGGTTGTGGCCGTGCTGCTTTGCCCAGTCGATGAACTGCAGGCGCACATCCGACGGCATGTGTGCCGGCGCCGAGGAAGCTGACTTTGTGCGGAAAGAGTGGGTGTCCATGCTGGCGATCATCCGGTCCGCGCCGTGAAGCGCGGGCGCAGGCGCAGTGAACCCGCCGTCATGGCGGCGCGGTCGTGGATTAACCGCGCGCAACACCGATGCATGCCCGGTTGCTGCCGCGTTGCGGGCGATCCAGCGCACCCCCACACTGCTGGAACACCCGGTACGCCATGTACCTTCCGCTTGGAGACTTTCCATGAAACGTTCCAGCCTTTACGGCGCCAGCCTGTTGCTGGCAGGACTGCTCGCGGCGACCGGTGTGCAGGCCCGCGTGCGTAATGTCACCGACCCTCAAGCGCCACGCGCGCTGAGCAGCGAAGGAAACGTGGATGTGCGCTGGACCGACCCGGCGCAGTTTGCCGAGATGCGCTTCAGCGGCAACCGCTGGGAGGCGCAGCGCGGCGATTGGGTGACCCAACTGGCGACCCATTTCCAGCAAAGTGCCGCCCGCCGGCTTCCCGACGGCCAGCACCTGAGCGTGACCATCACCGACATCCGCCGCGCCGGCCAGTACGAGCCCTGGCACGGCCCGCGCATGCAGGACGTACGCATCGTCAAGGACATCTACCCGCCGCGCCTGAGCTTCAGCTACACGCTCACCGGCGCCAATGGCGAGGTGATCGATCAGGGCGAGCGCAAGCTGGTGGATTCGGCATTTCTGATGAGCGGCCCACGCCTGACCGACAGCGACCCGTTGCGCTTCGAAAAAGCCATGATCGACGACTGGGTGCGCAAGCAGTTCCGCAGCGATCGAAGTACGGCCGGGGTGTGATTGGTTGGTGCTGACGGCGCCGGAAAAGCAATTCGGCCTTGAATGACAACGGCGCGTGGCAACGCGCCGTTTTTGTTTGTCGGCGCGCTAAAGCCTCTCCCGTCGGGGCAGAAAGGCACTGCTTGCGCGCCACTGGCGCGCGTGCCTTTGAGCGCCCGCGCTGCTAGCGCGGGCCGGGGCGCGGAGCCGGGGGATTGGGTGAGGGTACGGGGCAAAGCTTACGTGTGGTTCCAAGTGCATGTGGCTTCGCTCGTACCCTCATCCGCCCCTTCGGGGCACCTTCTCCCGATGGGAGAAGGGACACACCTCACCGCGTGACTTCCTCGCCCACTGCCACCTCACCCACATACGTCCGCGGCACGCGCTTGAGTCCACACAGCAGCTGATACGCGCTGACATTGCACTGCGTGGCCAACGGGGCGACGCGCGGTGCGTCGCCCCACAGCTGCACCGTCGCGCCAATCTCCGCCTGCGGATGCTCGGTGAGATCCACAGTGAGCATGTCCATCGAGACGCGACCGATCAACGGGCAGACCTGCCCATTCACCAGCACCGGCGTGCCGTTGGGCGCGAACTGCGGATAGCCGTCGGCATACCCCGTCGCCACCACGCCCACGCGCGTGGGCCGCTGCGCAACGAAGCGGGCGCCGTAGCCCACCGGCTCGCCGGCCGGCAGCTCGCGCACGCTGATGATGCGCGAGCGCAGCGTCATCACCGGGCGCAGTTGCGCAGCGCTCTCGGTCTCCTGCGGGAACGGATTTGCGCCATACAGCATCAGCCCGGGGCGCGACCAATCGTTGCGCAGCGCCGGCCAGCCGAGCAGGCCGGGCGAATTGCGCAGACTGGTTTCCGCGCGCATGCCGCCGGCGGTGAGCGCGAAGGCCACCGCCTGTTCGTCGGTGCGGCTGCAGTCCAGCTCGTCGGCGCGCGCCAGGTGGGTCATCAGCACCAGCGAGGCAATCTGCGGCAGCCCGCGCAAGCGCAACCACGCGGCGCGAAAATCTTCCGGCGACAGGCCGAGCCGATGCATGCCGCTGTCCAGCTTCAACCACACCCGTAACGGGCGCGGGCTCTGGAAGTCGGCCAGCGCGCGCACCTGCTGCGTGGTGGCTGCCACCGTCCACAGATCATGCTCGGCGATCAGGCGCAGTTCGTCGTGTTCGAAAAAACCTTCCAGCAGCAAAATCGGCGCACGGATGCCGGCCTGACGCAGCTCCAGGGCCTCTTCGATACAGGCCACCGCAAAGCCGTCGGCTTCCGGCTCCAATGCCTGCGCGCAGCGCACTGCGCCGTGCCCGTAAGCATCGGCCTTGACCACCGCCAGGGCCTTGCTGCCGCCCAGGCGCTTGGCCAGGCGGTAGTTGTGACGCAATGCATCCAGATCGATCAACGCTTGCGCAGGACGCACTACGCGGCCTCCTGCTGCGTGCGGGCGCTGCGTGGCGAGAGGTAACGGAACACATCCAGGCCTTCGGTATCGATGTCGGGGCTGCGGCCCTGCATCAGGTCGGCCAGATAGCGGCCAGAGCCGCAGGCCATGGTCCAGCCCAGGGTGCCGTGGCCGGTGTTGAGGAACAGGTTGGAATACGGCGTGGCACCGACCACCGGGGTGCCATCGGGCGTGGCCGGGCGCAGGCCGGTCCAGAACTCGGCCCTGGCCAGATCGCCGCCGCCCGGGAACAGGTCGTTGACCACCATTTCCAGGGTGGCGCGGCGGCGCGGATTCAACGACAGATCGAACCCGGCCACCTCGGCCATGCCGCCGACGCGGATGCGCTCGTCGAAGCGGGTGATGGCGATCTTGTAGCTCTCGTCCAGCACCGTGGAGGTCGGCGCGCGCTGCGCGTCGACAATCGGGATGGTCAGCGAATAGCCCTTGAGCGGATACACGGGCAGATGCATGCCGAGCGAGAGCAGCAGGTCGGCCGAATAGCTGCCCAGCGCCAGCACGTAGCGGTCGGCGGTTTCGAGACGGCCATCGATCTGCACGCCGGTGACGGTGCGGCCGTCGTGCTGCAGATGCTCGATCTGCTGCCCGTAGCGGAATTGCACACCGGATTGCGCGGCCAGCGCAGCCAGGCGCTGGGTGAACAGCCGACAGTCGCCGGTCTGGTCTTCGGGCAGGCGCAGTGCACCGGCCATCTGCGCACCGCCGCCGGCCAGCCCGGGTTCGAACTGGGCGATCTGCGCCGGGGTCAGCAGTTCGTACGGCACGCCGTACTGGGCCAGCACTTCGATGTCCTGCGCGGCGGCGTCCAGCTGTTGCTGGGTGCGGAACAACTGGGTGGTGCCGAGCTGGCGGCCTTCGAATTCCAGCCCGGTGCTGGCGCGCAATGCATTGAGGCAATCGCGGCTGTAGTCGGACATGCGCACCATGCGCGCCTTGTTCACCGCATAGCGCTCGGCGGTGCAGTTGCGCAGCATCTGGGTCAGCCAGGCCAGCTGACGCAGATCGCGGGTGGGCCGGATCGACAACGGCGCGTGCTGGGCGAACAACCACTTCATCGCCTTGCCCGGCACGCCGGGGGCGGCCCAGGGCGAGGTGTAGCCGAACGACAGCTGGCCCGCGTTGCCGTAGCTGGTTTCCAGCGCCGAGGCTGGCTGGCGGTCCACCACGGTGACCTCGCAGCCGGACTGCGCCAGATACCAGGCGGTGGTGGTGCCGATGACGCCGCTACCGAGAATGAACACCCGCATGTCGTTCTCCTGGAAAGGGTATTCCCCCACAACCAAGCGCCGAGGGAGACAGTTAGACGCAGTATATTGCGAGCCAGGCAGTTCCATTTCTGGAATCTGCGCACCTTTGCAGTGAAATTTCCCGCCAAATCTGTAGGGAGACAGACCTCATGGCCACCCGTGTGCGCGAGCTGGACAAGATCGACCGCAAAATTCTGCGCATCCTCCAGCAGGAAGGGCGGATTTCCTTTACCGACCTGGGCGAACGGGTGGGCTTGTCGACCACGCCCTGCACCGAGCGCGTGCGCCGGCTGGAGCGCGATGGCGCCATCACCGGCTACTACGCGCGGCTGGACCCGCACCTGCTCAAGGCCAGCCTGTTGGTGTTCGTGGAGATCAGCCTGGCCTACAAATCCGGCGACATCTTCGAGGAGTTCCGCCGCGCCGCGCTCAAGCTTCCCAACGTGCTGGAATGCCATCTGGTCTCGGGCGATTTCGATTATCTGCTCAAGGCGCGCATCAGCGAGATGGCGTCCTATCGCAAACTGCTCGGCAGCACCTTGTTGACCTTGCCGCATGTCCGCGAGTCCAAGAGCTACATCGTGATGGAAGAGGTCAAGGAGACGTTGGCGTTGCCGATTGCGGATTGAGGCGGGGATTGGGGATTGGGGATTCGTGGTGGGTCACAACGCCGATGCCGGATCTCAGCGCACCACGCGCACGCCGTCGCCGGCCGGAACCGCGTCGTAATAGCGCCCGGTCTTGGTGTCCAGCACCCGGTTGGCGCCGGCCGGCTGCATGCCTTGCAGCAAGCGGCCATTGCGGTCGTAGACCATCGGCGCGCTGGCCGGCAGCACCTGGCTACCGGCCGGGGCCACCGGCGTCTGTGCCGGGCCACGGGTGGGAATGCTGGGCGCGACCGGGCGCTGGCCAAGCTGCGAGGGCACCGGACTGGTGCCTGGCGCTGGTTGCGCTGCGCGCGGCGCCGTCAGCGTGGGCTGCGCGGGCGTCGGCGTGGTGATCGGCTGCAAGGTGTTGGACGAGCGCGTGGTAGTGGCCGATTGCGCCAGCGCCGCGCCGGCAATCGCCAGCAGGCCGCACAGCAGCAGGCCGCGCGTTGAAGAATGGATCGCCATGACGGTCACCGTGATTGTTTCGGGGAGTATTGCCTGGGTGGGGGCGCCGGTGCGCTGCAGCAATGCACGGGATCGGCTGTGGGATGAACGCGTTCGCGAAATGAGTGCAGCGCGAAGAAGTCCCTTCTCCCATCGGCAGAAGGTGGCGCGCAGCGCCGGATGAGGGTGCGAGCGAAGCCTCGCATTCTCACCTACCCGATGTGGCTTCGCCCCGTACCCTCACCCCAACCCCCGCTCCGCGCCCCGGCCTGCGCCAGCGGCGCAGGCGCACCAAGGCACGCGCGCCAGTGGCGCGCAAGCTGTGCCGTGGCGCCCCGGCGGGAGAGGGGCTTCGTCTCCGCAAGCTTGAACCACGCCGCCAACGCCCACATCACGGTTGCAGACGCGGCACCCTGCCAGCGCGCGCATGCGAGAGCCTTCATGAGCCAGTTCGATCTGACACCGCCCTCCCCCGCCCAACGCGATGCCCTGATCGCCGGACTCAGCGACGAGGAGCAGCGCGTGCTGCTGCAGCACGGCACCGAAGCGCCGTTCTGCGGGGTGTTCCTGGACAACAAGCTGGAGGGCGTCTACACCTGCCGCCTGTGCGGATTGCCGCTGTTTCGCTCCAGCGCCAAGTTCGAATCCGGCACCGGCTGGCCGAGCTTCTTCGCCCCCTACGACGCCGCCCATGTGCGCGAGATCCGCGACATCAGCTACGGCATGATCCGCACCGAGATCGTCTGCGCGCGCTGCGACAGCCACCTCGGCCACGTGTTCCCCGACGGCCCGCCGCCGACCGGCGAACGGCATTGCCTCAACTCGGTCTCGCTGGGCTTCACCGAAGATGGCCAGGCACTGCCGAACCCGCTGCAACGCGACGGTGCCGAGGCGCAACCGGCCTGACCTGGCCAGGCCGCCCAGAAAGCAGTTGCGACCCACTCAGAGCGACTCACAGAACTACAGCGCAATCGTCAGGCGGGCGCAGCCGGCGCTCGGAATCGGCATGCACGGTTCATTTCGGTTCCTGTGCGCCGTCCGCACCCACCTGACGGCCGCTCGCTACGTTCTGTTATCCGCTCTTACTGCCCACACCATTGCTCGCTGTAGTGCTAGAAACTGCCACGACAATGACGCTCGACGCTCGGCGGCGGGTCATCCGGGACGTGGTGCAGACGCTGAAATTTGCTGCCGAGCGCAACCTGCGCATCAAGTCCGCCGATGCTGGTGCCACCGCCAATGCAGAGGCCGCTTGCTGCAATGCGCTGTCTCGACGCGCACAGCAATCGATGCAGATCGCAAGCTCAACCCAGGCAGACCTTTTCATCACAAGCCCCACTGCGGTGAACGCCTTGCCGCAGTAAGCGCGATGCCGCTGATCGCCATACGTGAAGCCGTCATCGCACCACCCGATCGTTCAGTTACAGCGCACACCTTCACGCCGTGCACTTCAAGAATCCGCCGCGCGCGCCGAAACAACAGCAACCCTGTTTGCTTTTGGCTGCGCCATGCTCATCATCATCGGCTTCATCGTCGTCATCGTCAGTGTCCTGGGCGGCTATGTGCTGTCGCACGGAAAGCTGGGCGCGTTGTGGCAGCCGTACGAGCTGTTGATCATCGGCGGCGCGGCGCTGGGCGCGTTCCTGGTCAGCACGCCGGGCAAGATCGTCAAGGAAACCTTCAGCAGCGTGCTGGGCGTGTTCAAGGGCCCGCAGTACAAGTCCGAGGACTACAAGGACACCCTGAGCCTGGTCTACGAACTGTTGAACAAGGCCCGCCGCGACGGCTTCATGGCCCTGGAAGATCACGTCGAAAAACCGCAGGACAGCACCATCTTCGGCAACTATCCCAAGGTGGTGGCCGACCATCACCTGCTGGACTTCATCACCGACTGCCTGCGCCTGATGATCGGCAGCAACATCGAGCCGCACGAGCTGGAGCCGCTGCTCGAGTTGGAACTGGAAAAGCACCACCACGAGGCGATGGCGCCCTCGCATGCCTTGAGCAAGGTCTCCGACGGCCTGCCGGGCTTCGGCATCGTGGCCGCCGTGCTCGGCATCGTGATCACCATGGGCTCGATCGGTGGCCCGATCGAGGAGATCGGCCACCACGTCGGTGCCGCCCTGGTGGGTACCTTCCTCGGCATCCTGCTGGCGTATGGCTTCGTGGCGCCGTTGTCGGCGGCGATGGAAGCGCGTGCCGATCAGGACGGGCGCATCTACGAAGCGGTCAAGACCGCGCTGCTGGCCTGCCTGCGCGGCTACAACCCGAAGATTGCGCTGGAATTCGCGCGCAAGACGCTGCCCTCCAACGTGCGTCCGAGCTTTGCGGATTTCGAAACGCACCTGAAGACGATCAAGTAGGACCGCGGTCATGGCCGAGGGCAAATCCACCGTCGTCATCCGACGGGTCAAGAAGGTGCAGGGCGGCGGCCATCATGGCGGCGCCTGGAAGGTGGCGTTTGCCGATTTCGTGACCGCGATGATGGCGTTCTTCCTGGTGCTGTGGCTGATGGCCGCCACCACCAAGGAACAGCGCGCGGCGATCTCGGAATACTTCCGCAATCCCAGCCCGTTGTCGGGCAAGTCGCCGGCACCCTCGCCGGGCATGAACGGGCCCGGTGGCGCCAGCACCTCGATGATCAAGCTCGGCGGCACCGCCGACATGGCCAAGGGGCAGAAGGACGAGATGGGCCGCAAGCGCGACAACGCTGCCGACACCAGCGAAGACAGCCGCGCCAAGGACAAGAAGCGCCTGGAAGCGCTGATGCAGGACCTGAAGGAAGCCATCGACAAGAGCCAGGCGCTGGAGCCGTTCAAGGACCAGCTGCTGCTCGACCTCACGCCCGATGGCCTGCGCATCCAGATCGTGGACAAGCAGAACCGCCCGATGTTCGACATCGGCCGCGATCAGCTCAAGCCGTACACCGTGGACATCCTGCGCGAGCTGTCCAGCTTCATCAATCAGGTGCCCAACCACATCAGCATCACCGGCCACACCGACACCACCGCCTACAGCAGCGATGCCGGTTACACCAACTGGGAACTCAGTGCCGACCGCGCCAATGCCGCGCGCCGTGCGCTGGTGGGCGGCGGCATGGCCGATGCCAAGGTCACCCGTGTGGTGGGCTTGTCCTCCTCGGTGCTGTTCGACAAGACCAACCCGCAGAACCCGATCAACCGCCGCATCAGCATCGTGGTGATGACCCAGGACGCCGAGCAGACCGCGTTGGCCGGCGCCGGCCAGGGCGTGGCGCTGGGTAAATCCACCCACGATGCCGACACGCATGTGCCGGATCTGAGTGCGGCGGCGGCGACCGGGACGGCTTCTGTGGGCACGCCGGCTGCGGTGCCGGCTACAGGACCGGCTGTGGGCGCACTGGCAGGTGCGGGTGCGGCGGCAGCTGCGTCGACCGCAACCAACAAGCCGGCTGCGGCAGCGACCACGGCCACTGTCGAAAAAACGCCGGCTGCACCGCGCATCTCCACACGCACCCAGGTCGCCTCGGCTGCCGCGCTGGCCAAGGCTGCCGAGGCCGCTGTGGCTGCGGCGCCGCGCACTGCGGTCAGCACTGCGCCCGAGCAGCGTTGACCGCGTTGCGTGACACCTGGCAGCAGGTGTCAGGTAGCTGAAGACGGCACGCTGTCTTGCATGCCGCTGCTGACCAGGATCCGCGCCGCGCACCGCTGCAAGGCAGGCGCCCCAGCGGTGCTGAGATCGGCTGGAAACATCCCCCAGCAGTTGTGAGGTGGCCGCGGGCGGCTCGTCGTCTTACATACCGATTCTGACAAGCCTCTACGCCGCCTGACGGTGAGCGCACCCGCTGTGTCAGCGGCCTCAGGCTGTCCCAGACCCCGGCATTGGCTGCCTTCATCACGTGACGGGATCGATCGATGCATCGGCCCGGAAGGCCGCCATTGACGGGCCCGGCGGCGTCGAGCGAGCCGGGTCACGCACAAGCGCCTAGAATGGCCGGCCATTCCCAGCGTCGAGAACACCGTGTCCCGCAATTCAAAGGCCAAGCGCGACAAGCGCAAGAAACAGCTTCCCAAGCGTCCGATCGTCCGTCTGGGCCAGGCGCCCCAGGTCACCAACCACGCCGTGCTGCAGGATGCCGATGGTCGCGTGGTCGCTGCGATCGGTCTGCAGGGTGGCAGCGAGTGGATGCTGTCGATCGGCGGCCAGACCATGGGCAGCGCCGACAACCCGGTCCCGATGCTGGCCATGCTCAAGCACCTGGCCAACGTGCAGGAAGCCGAAGGCAAGACCATCTCGCTGGAGTATTCGACCCAGCTGCAGCAGATGATCGACGACCTGGCCGCCGAAGACGGCAAGACCGCCGAGGAATATCTGACCACGCTGGTGGCCGAATTCCAGAACGCCGATGCAGATGAAGACGGCGATGACGCTGCAGAAGACGCGGCGGCCGACGCCGGCACCGACGCCGTTGCGGAAGATGCGGCTGGCGACGACGCTGCCAGCGACGACGACAGCGCGGCAGACGCAGACGCCAGCGATGCCGCAACCGACGACGCCAACGGCGAGACGGCCGGCAAGAAGCCGAAAAAATCCAAGAAGGCCTGACCCGGCCGATGGCCGTCTACATCGACGATGCGGTGCATCTGTGGCGCGAGCAGCGCTGGGCGCACCTGCTCGGCGATACGCTGGACGAGCTGCATGCGATGGCGGCGCGGCTGGGCATTCCCCGCCGCGCCTTCCAGAACAAACTCAGCGGCGCGCACTACGACGTGCCGGCACCGTTACGCATCGAGGCGATCGCGCTCGGTGCCATCGCCATCTCCCGTCATACCGATCGCGTACTGCTCAAGGCGCTGATCGCCAATGCACGTGCGCAGGCACGCGGCCAGGCGCCTTGAGGCGGGGATTGGGGATTGGGGATTGGTAACGGCGGTGGCTGCAGCCTGATCGGCGGCGTGCTTGCGTTGGCCCGCCTGACGCTATCCCGGGGATGCCTGCCGCGCGCAGGCACGCTCCTACGTGGCAGGTGTTCAGGCCTGGAGGCCTTTTTGCATTTTCAGACGGCATGCCTGCGTAGGAGCGCGCTTGCGCGCGACAGGCTTTCCCGGTAACGCCCGATCGCGCGCCAGCGCGCTCCTACATGGCAGTCGGTCGGCCGTGGACAATGCCTGCTCGCCAGACCCTACCGGCCACGCCGCGCCTCGCCTCCTGCCGCGACAGCGCGCACAACCTCGGCCCGACCTGCCCCCACACACCCAAAGACCACTTTTGCGGCTCTCCAATCCCGAATCCCGATTTCCAGCCCTCAGAACGCCTCGTTACCCAACCGCACTTCCACGTCCAGCAGCGAGGTCAGTGCCATCATCGCTTCGTCGTCGCGGCTGAGGGCGATCCAGCCGGCGTAGGCGTCGCCGCCGGTGTTCCAGTTCCACAGCGAATAGCCGTGTTCGCGCAGGCGATCGAAGGCCACCGCCATCAGATCGGGCACGCTCAGGCCGTTGGCGAACTCTTCGTCGTCCAGGTCGCCGCCCCAGGCGATGCGCAGGTTCCAGCGCGCGCTGAGTTCGTCGATGGCGGCAATGAACGAGTCGGTGTCCTTCCAGTCGACGAAAAAGCCCGAGCGCCAGTCGATCGCGTCCTTCAACGCCCACAGCCAGGCATCGTCGCCTTCGTCTTCGTCCAGGTCGGCCTGCGCCTCGCGCCAGGCATCGAACTGGGCAAGCGCAGTGTCTTCGTCGCCGGGATTGATCAGCAGCAGCAGATTCCAGACCCGCCCCGGATGATCGTCGACATCGTCTTCGTCGCTTTCGGGCTGCAGGCCTTCGTCGTCTTCGTAATCGGCACTGTTGTCGGGCATGGCGGTCTCGTTCAAGGTTTGCAGGCGTGAAGTGTGAGGCCTGGCGCCGCGCAAGCAAACCGACCGGCGCGTGCGGATTCATCGGAAAGGGCTGGTCTTCGCGGCGCAGGACCGTATCCTGTGCGGCCGAAGACGGCCATCCCGGCCGCCATGACGCCTTTCCCATGAGCGATACCCCTCCCGATCATCTGGCCATCGATGCGCGCAGCCCGTTCCACGATGCCGATGCACTCAACCGCGGCATCGGCGTGCGTTTCAACGGTGTCGAACGCGACAACGTGGAGGAGTATTCGGTCAGCGAAGGCTGGATCAAGGTGCAGGTCGGCAAGGCGCGCGACCGTCGCGGCAACCCGATGACGATGAAGATCAAGGGTGAGGTGGTGGCCTACTTCCTGGACACCAAGAGCGATGCCAAGCCTGATGCCGAGTAAGAGCGGCTGACCAAACTACTTCACGTTGTTCGCTTGCAGAGCTGCTGAGCTGCGACTTGGCTGCAGGGCCCTTGCCCGCCCACCATCGCGGGACACGCTGCAAGTACGTTCGTGTCGCAGCGATGACTGCCGCATTAGCAGCTGATCTGCGACTTGGCTGCAGGGTCCTTGCCCGCCCACCATCGCGAGACGCGCTGCAAGTACGTTCGGTGTAGCAGCGATGACTGCCGCATCAGCAGCTGATCTGCGACTTGGCTGCAGGGTCCTTGCCCGCCCACCATCGCGGGACACGCTGCAAGTACGTTCGTGTAGCAGCGATGACTGCCGCATTAGCAGCTGAATCTGCAACTTGGCTGCAGGGCCCTTGCCCGCCCACCATCGCGGGACACGCTGCAAGTACGTTCGTGTCGCAGCGATGACTGCCGCATTAGCAGCTGAATCTGCGACTTGGCTGCAGGGCCCTTGCCCGCCCACCATCGCGGGACACGCCGCAAGTACGTCCATGTAGGCTCTTACGCGGCATCCATGCCGCGTAAGGTCCCGCGACGGTGGGCGGGCAAGGACCAGTCGAGATAGTCGGTGTGCATGTTTTTCAAGCAACCAGCAAACTGTCTGGTGCGGTGTCCTCACCGCTTGCGGGACCGTGTGGCGGCATGGATGCCGCCACCGAGCCTACATGGACGTACTTGCGGCGTGTCCCGCGAGCGGTGAGGGCACCGCGCCCTCGACCCACTCAGCGTTTGATCTGGACTTCCGACGCGTTTGACCTGGACCTCCGACGGCATCCACAAGGATGCGGCCGACACCACCACTGCACTCACCACTTACGCCTTGAGCCGATAACCACTGCGGAAGATCGCCGCGACCACGCCCAGGCACACGATCAGGAACAGGAAGGTCATACCGGTGCTCACCGCGATGTGCACGTCGGCCTTGCCGTAGAAACTCCAGCGGAAGCCGCTGATCAGATAGACCACCGGATTGAACAAGGTGACCTTCTGCCACAGCGGCGGCAGCATGTTGATCGAGTAGAAACTGCCGCCCAGGAAGGTCAGCGGCGTGACCACCATCAGCGGGATCACCTGCAGTTTTTCGAAGCCGTCGGCCCAGATGCCGATGATGAAACCGAACAGGCTGAAGGTCAGCGCGGTGAGTACCAGAAAGCCCAGCATCCACAGCGGATGGGCAATCTGGTAAGGCACGAACAGCCGCGCGGTGAGCAGGATCAGCAAGCCCAGCAGCACCGACTTGGTCGCCGCCGCGCCCACATAGCCGATCACGATCTCCCACCACGCCACCGGCGCGGACAACACCTCGTAGATGGTGCCGGCCCAGCGCGGCATGTAGATGCCGAACGAGGCGTTGGAAATGCTCTCGTTGAGCAAGGACAGCATCACCAGCCCGGGAATGATGAAGGCGCCGTAGCTGATGCCGTCGATATCGCCCATGCGCGAGCCGATCGCCGCGCCGAACACCACAAAATATAACGACGTCGACAACACCGGCGAGGCGATCGACTGGGTGAGCGTGCGGAACGCGCGCGCCATTTCGAAGCGGTAGATCGCAGCGATCGCATACCGGTTCATGTGCGCACCTCCTGCTGGCGTGCACCGTGCACCAGGTTGACGAAGATCTCCTCCAGCGAACTCTCGCTGGAATGCAGGTCCTTGAAATCGATGCCCTGCTCGTTGAGCCGGCGCAGCAGCCCGCCGATGCCGGTCTGCTCGGCCTGGGTGTCGAAGGTGTAGATCAGGCTGTTGCCGTCGGCCGACAGTTCCAATGGCAGATCGCTCAGCGCGACCGGGATGGCCTGCAGCGGCGCCTGCAGGCTGAGCGTGAGCTGCTTCTTGCCGAGCTTGCGCATCAGCGTGTGCTTGTCTTCCACCAGCACCAGCTCGCCGCGATTGATCACCCCGACCCGGTCGGCCATGTCTTCGGCTTCTTCGATGTAATGGGTGGTCAGGATCACCGTGGTGCCCTGCTCGCGCAGCCGCCGTACCATCTGCCACATGTCGTGGCGCAGTTCCACGTCCACACCAGCGGTGGGTTCGTCCAAAAAGAGAATGCGCGGCTCGTGCGCCAGCGCCTTGGCGATCAGCACGCGCCGCTTCATGCCGCCGGACAGCGTGGAAATCTTGTTGTTGCGCTTGTCCCACAACGAGAGCTCGCGCAACACCGTTTCCAGGTAGTGCGGATTGGCCGGCTTGCCGAACAGCCCGCGACTGAAACGCACGGTGGCCCACACGCTTTCGAACGCATCGGTGGCCAGTTCCTGCGGCACCAGGCCGATGCTGGCACGCGCGGCGCGGTAGTCGCGTACGATATCGTGGCCATCGGCCAGCACGGTGCCGGTGCTCGGATTGATCAGCCCGCAGATGATGCTGATCAGCGTGGTCTTGCCGGCGCCGTTGGGACCGAGCAGCGCGAAGATCTCGCCGCGCTGGATTTCAAGATCCACGTGCTTGAGCGCCTGAAAACCGCCAGCATAGGTCTTGCTCAATCCCTGGATGGAAACGATTGGAGTCATGTGTTCTGCACTGGAACGATCAGCCGCACAGGGTAGGCCGTGCGCCATGAAGATGGGAGCAGTGTGGATGGGATGGTGTCTCCCGACGTGCGACGAGGAGCGTCAGCGAACTCAGCTGCGCACGCACGCTGCGTCCGTGTGTTGGCGCATCTCATGTAGGAGCGCGCTTGCGCGCGATGGGGCGTTTGCGGGAAAGCCCCATCGCGCGCAAGCGCGCTCCTACCCAACCCAGGCGGCACAACCGCTGTGGCTCTTGCGATTCCCCAATCCCGATTCCCGATTCCCGCGCGCTCAAGCGCGCTTGCGCGACTCGATCAGATCCAGATTGCGCACCAGCCGGCGCGACAGGTCGTCGGAAATCTCGCGGCGGCGCGCGAGCTTGAACAATTCGTTGCGCTCGGCCACCAATGCGGCATGACGGAACTGGCGCAGCGCCTGTTCGTAGGCACCGGCCTCTTCCGGGTCGGTCTCGGCCATGTCCACCGCGCCGAGCTTGCGTTGATAGCGCTGGCTGACCTGATTGGCCGCCGCGTTGTAGCGCTCGGCATGCTTGCTGCCATCTACCAGCCGCTGGCGCAGTTTTTCCACCGCTTCCAGCGCGGCCTGCGAGGCGGCCTTCACCGCCAGATCTTCCTTGAGCTGCTCGTCTTCTTCTTCGGGCAGCTCCAGTCCGCGCAACAGCGGCGGCAACGCCACGCTGGCGACCAGCAACGACACCAGGATCACCGAGGCCGCCAGGAAAATCGCCAGCTGGCGGGCCGGAAACGGCGAGCCGTCTTCCAGCATCAACGGCAGCGTGAGCACGCCGGCCAGGGTGATCGCACCGCGCACGCCGGCCAGCGAGACCGCCACCACGATGCGCCACGGCGGGCTGACATGCTGTTCGCCGCGCCACTGCGCCTTGAAGATGTTCCAGCGCAGCGACAGGAACACCCATACGAAGCGCAACGCCATCAGGCTGGCGCTGATGGTGGCCACGTACACCGCCAGCCACCACGGATTGAGGTGCCCGGCTTCCTGCACGCTGCGCACCGCCCCGTCCAGGATGCCCGGCAACTGCTCGCCCAGCAGCACGAAGATGATGCCGTTGAAGGTGAACTGCACCGTGTCCCACACCGCCGAGCGCTGCAGCCGCATGTTGCCCGGCGCGTTGCCGGCCATTTCCACGTAGCTCATGGTGACGCCAGCCGCCACTGCGGCCAGGATGCCGGAGGCATGGAAGGCCTCGGCCAGCAGATAGGCCGCGAACGGGGTCAGCAGATTGACCAGGATCGCCGAACCCGGCTCCTCGCCAAAGTGGCGCCAGATCCAGGCCTGGATGCGGCTCAGGCCGAAGGTGGTGGCCACGCCCAGCGCCAACCCGGCCAAGGCCACCCACAGGAAGGTCAGCGAGGCGGTGGCGATCGAGAAGCTGCCGGTCAGCACCGCGGCCACCGCGAACTGGAAGCACACCAGCCCGGAGGCATCGTTGAGCAGCGACTCGCCTTCCAGGATGTGCATCAGCCGCTTGGGGATCGACACCTTGGAGGCGATCGAGGACACCGCCACCGGATCGGTCGGCGAGATGATCGCCGCCAGCGCGAAGGCCACCGCCAGCGGCATCGCCGGGATCAACCAATGGATCAGCAGGCCCGCGCCGACCACGGTGAATACCACCAGGCCCAGCGCCAGTTCCAGGATGGCCGCCTTGTCGCGGAACAGGCCTTGTTTGGGAATGCGCCAGCCATCCAGGAACAACAGCGGCGGCAGGAACAACAGGAAGAACAACTCCGGTTCCAGTTCATGCCCGGCATCGAACACACCCGAGACCACCGCGCCAAGCGCGATCTGGACCAACGGCAAGGGCAACGAGAACGGCAGGATGCGGATCAGATAACCGCTGGCCGCGACCGCCAGCAACATGGCGAGGACGACATCGATCGAATGCATGAAAAACCCGGGAAGAAGAACGGTCCGCGCGTGCGGCATCGCATATTGCGACGCACAACACCGCGCCAACCGGAACATACCGGTTTGCACGCGGCGATGAAACCACTGCGCCGCCTGGGCCTGGGCGCGGTCCTGCACGGTGACCGCCACGAGGGTGTTGTTCTGCAGCTCTGCGGCGGGTGTCTGTGGATCAGACACGGTGGGATACGCTGGCGGATGGACAGGCCGAGGCGAGGATGAAAGCAGCCGGCAACGTGATCGCTCGCCACGTCACGCATGCCGGCTGCATGCCTATGCAGATTGGCTGGACAGGATCAACTGTGGTGAACGTGCTTGTTCGGGTGCGGCTTCTTCGCGTGCGGCTTCGATGGCCCGGTGCCCTCGACCGGCACCAGGAAGGTCGCTTCATGCAGTTTCAGCTTGGAATCGTAGTGACCCACCGTCACCTTGACCGCCTTGACCTTCTTCTTGAAGGCGTACGGCCACTGCGCGCCGACCATCTCCTGCCCGGGCTTCTGACCGTCAGCGTCTCCGACGAGCTTGATGCGCACGGGGTAATTGCCTGCGCCGCCGTTGTCCGCATCGTTGGCATCGAATACGTCGATATGCGCTTTCGAAAACGCCAGCGTCGACGGGCCGCCACCCTTGTAGTTGGCGCTGTCGTCGAATCCGATATTTTTATAGCTATAGGTCAGCAGGATCACCTGCGTAGGAACCCAGGAGCCACCGCCGTAATTGGGAATTTTTACCTTGGCCACGCGTGCGGAATCCACCGTGAATTCCCACTCGCCCGGCACGATCCATTTCTGACCTGGCCGATAGATATCACTCGCAGGGACAGCAGCGGTCGCTGACGGCGCATGCGTTGGCGTTACGGCTGCCGCCTGTGCAGTGCCCGACAACACCAGCGCGCCTGCCGCCAACCATGCCGGAAGTACCAATCGATTGAATTCACTCTTTTTGGATTTCATGTTCTACAGCCTCTGAGCACTGATCATCACGCAAGGGCATGAATGGTAATTGCACTGCCCGACGCCGCTTCTGCCAATCGCGAACATTCGTGCAGCATTAGGGTGGTCGTGCGACGGCTACGACCCGATGGGCCTGGTAACGACCTGATCGCGCGGCCCTTGCATCGCAGGTTCGCCATAGAGTGTTTAAAACGTCAGTCTGCATGCGTGGCCAACGCGGATCGGACAGACTCAACCGCAGGCCACCTGATCCGCAGTTCGCCAGCACGGATGTGCGATGGCGTTGCAGCACAGCATCTCCATGTAAAAAACGCGTGATGCATCCGCGCCGCATCCGGCCGCGTATCCAGCTATACGATTGCCATCCAGGTGATCGCCTACCCAAAGGATCGATGCCTCATGAAGACCTCATTCCAGTCGCTTGCCATTGCCACCGCCATTGCCCTGACCAGCGCGATGGCTCCCGCCTACGCGGCGTCCAACCCGATGGTGGGCGGTGCGCCGATGCTGGTGACCAAGGACATCGTCGACAACGCGGTCAACTCCAAGGATCACACCACCCTGGTCGCCGCCGTCAAGGCCGCCGGCCTGGTCGAGACGTTGAAGGGCCCGGGCCCGTTCACCGTGTTTGCCCCGACCAACGCCGCATTTGCCGCATTGCCGGCCGGCACTGTCGACACCCTGTTGAAGCCCGAATCCAAGCCCACCTTGACCAAGGTGCTGACCTATCACGTGGTGCCGGGCAAGGTTGACGCCGCTTCGCTGATCGCCAAGATCAAGGCCGGCGGCGGCAGCGCCACGCTGACCACCGTGCAGGGCGAGCCGCTGACCGCAAAGCTCAACGGCAAGAAAGTCACCATCACCGACGTCAAGGGCAACACCGCCAACGTCACCATCGCCGATGTAGTGCAGAGCAATGGCGTGATCCACGTGGTCGACAAGGTGTTGATGCCGTAATTGCATCCGGCTGCATGGCACGTCGTTGTCATTGCATGCACAGGTAGTCCATCGGCGGAATGCAGGGGGGATTCCGCCGATGGGGCGCAAACGTCACGTGCGCTGGCGCTATCGAGACATTTTGAACGCGCGCGGCATCGATGCATCTCGGTGCATCCACGCATACGTCGACGTGGACAAACGCTTTTTGTAGGCCGATCCGCGTGTACCTGGAACCACGTTTCAGGTCTCGCCACCCAACCGCGAAGCGGCGGTGATGGAGTCACTGGTTGCTCAGTGGCTCCACTTGGTGTCCTGGTTCTCCGACACCGTACGCGTGCCATTGCACGCGTATTTTTTTATGGCGCAGCCGAGCTGCCCGCCGACATCGGTACGTCCAGCAGCTGGCGCAGATCTTCCACAAACCCGCGATAGCCTTCCTCGCGTGCGGCCGTCGATGGCTGGCGCAACACCCATGACGGATGCACGGTAGTCAGCACCGGCGTGCCATCGTCCAGGCGCTGCCATTGGCCGCGTTCGCGCATCAAGCGAAAGCTGCTGCCCAACACTGCTTGTGCGGCGGTTGCGCCCAGACACACGATCTGCGCCGGACGCAGTTGGGCGCGCTCGGCATGCAACCAGCCACTGCAGGCCTGCACATGCGCCCGTTCCGGGTTGCGATGCAGACGCCGTTTGCCGCGTTGCTCGAAGCGGAAATGCTTGACCGCATTGGTCACGTAGACCGTGGCGCGATCGATGCCGATCTCGCCCAGCGCCATGTTGAACAGGCGCCCGGCCGGCCCGACGAACGGACGCCCGCTCAGATCCTCTTCATCGCCGGGCTGCTCGCCGATCACCATCATCGATGCATCGTTCGGCCCTTCGCCGAACACCGTCTGCGTTGCCGGTTGCCACAACGCGCAACGCCGGCAATCGCGCGCGGCCACGCGCAACTGCGCCAGGCTTTGCGTGGCCACTTCCGGGACTGGCGCTGGCGCCACCGGCACTCGCCGCCGCACCGGTTCGGGCGCACGCTCGGCCATCTCGCGCACGCGCACACCCGCCTCGCGGATCAGCTCCGGCAACAAGCTCGCCTCGGGCAGATTCTTCCAGTATTTCTGCGGCATCTCCTGCCGCATCATGGTGGGATTGAGCCGCGCCGGATTGAAAATATGCGCGTAATAGGTGCGCCACAGCGTCTCCTGTGCATCGTCGGCCGGCACCTGCGTACGCACCGCACCCTCGCCGAACGTCAATGCCTCGCCGTCCCACCGCACACTGCGATACGGAGTCAGAATCGCCCAGCGCATTCCGGCGAAACGGCGCGCGAAAAACGGCGCCACCCGATCCACGATCCAGTGTTCGGGCTCGAACCACGCCACAAAGTCTTCTTCTTCGCCGGGCAAGCGCCGAAAGCGCACGAACGCCTTCATCTTGTGCGTATCGCGTTGCACCGCCTTCTGCCACTGCGCCACCCGGTGCACATCGACATCGGTCGCCCGCTCCAGCAACGCCCGCTCGCCGGACGCCACCCGCCACAACAACCGATACAACACCGCATAGCGCTGCGGGTCGCGATGACACAGCACCGAGCCCGCCATCTGCAAAAACTCTGCCGAGACTCGCGGCGCGGCAACCACCGCCGGCAGGTCCAGCAGCCCCTGCCCCATCAACAAGCCACCCTGTGCCCCGCCATTCCACGCAATGGAGTCAGGCTCCACCTGCGCACACCATCCCGCCCGCGCCAGCGCACGCCATGCATCAAGACTCCAACCTGGCTCAACTTCAGCGCTGAACATCGCTTACACCTGACCTCAAGATTTCCGATCTCGCCACCGCTCTACTGGCGGCACTCTCGTTGCGTTGTTGCGATTTTTTCGCGGGCTTTTGCGGCTTTTGCTGCTACCGATACTGCTTGTCGCTTGTCGCTTGTCGCTTGTCGCTTGTCGCTTGTCACCGTTGATTTTGCTGCACCAAGTCGCCTTAGAGCGAGCCGCGCACCGCAGCCATGCGTGGCCGAAGAGGCGCCCTGTCTGAGCGCAGCGAGTTTGGGCGCCGTGCCGCGCATGGCAAGGAGCACAGGGCACCGGTGCGGCTGTATCGCACCGGATCGCGTCAGGCGACAGCGGTTTTGGTTACTTTTGCCGAGACAAAAGTGACTCGCGCCGACAGGCGTGGAGGCTCTTGGAGCAGGGATTCGGTGGTAGGAATTGGGGATTCGTAGAAGCAAAAGGACTTTCCACTGCTGCGTGCGGCCGTACCCTCATCCGCCCTTCGGGCACCTTCTCCCGACGGGAGAAGGGACAGGCGTCAATCGAACAAACTTGCCTGTCGCGGTGCCGGCGCCAACTGCGCGCGTAACCGCACCGGATCATCCAAGCGCTGGCGCGGATGATGATCCAGCACACTCACAAACGGCAGCAGCTTCTTCATCGGCACACGCAACCGCGCCAGATCTCCCACCCGCAAGCGCGCATGCCTGCGCGACAACAGCAAGCGCTCCACATTGCGCGTGCCCAGGCCCGGTACCCGTAGCAGCATCTCGCGCGGCGCCGCGTTCAAATCCACCGGAAAGCGCTCCGGATTGCGCAGCGCCCACGCCAGCTTCGGGTCCACGTCCAGATCGAGCATACCGCTGGATTGCGCCGGCGCGATTTCTTCCACGCTGAAGTCGTAGAAGCGCAGCAACCAGTCGGCCTGATACAGCCGATGCTCGCGCTGCAACGGCGGTGCCTGCAGCGGCAACTTGGAGGAGGCATCCGGAATCGGACTGAACGCCGAGTAATACACCCGGCGCATCCGGTAGTTGCCGTAGAGATTGTGGCTGGTGTCCAGAATGCTGCGGTCGTTGGCATCGTCGGCGCCGACGATCATCTGCGTGCTCTGCCCGGCCGGTGCGAAGCGCGGCGGCTTGGAGCGGCGCACTTTTTCGGCCTTGCGCTCGAGCTGATTCTCTTCGATGCGCCAACGCAGTTCGCCCATCGCCGCGCGAATGCCACCGACGCTTTTTTCCGGCGCCAGCAAGGTCAGGCCCTGCTCGGTCGGCAACTCCACGTTGATGCTCAGGCGATCGGCGTAGCGACCGGCCGCCGCCAGCAATTCCGGCGTCGCATCGGGGATGGTCTTGAGATGGATGTAACCGGCGAAGTGATGCACCTCGCGCAGCTGCCGCGCCACTTCCACCAGCTGCTCCATGGTGTAGTCGGAGTTGCGGATGATGCCGCTGGACAGGAACAGGCCTTCGATGTAATTGCGCTTGTAGAAATCCAGCGTCAGCGTGACCACTTCTTCCGGCGTGAAGCGCGCGCGGCGCACGTTGCTGGACACCCGATTGACGCAGTACGCGCAGTCGAACACGCAGAAGTTGGTGAGCAGGATCTTCAACAGCGACACGCAGCGGCCGTCGGGCGTGTACGAGTGGCAGATCCCCATGCCCTCGGTGCTGCCGATCCCGCCGGTGCCGAGCGAATTGCGCTTATTCGCGCCGCTGGAGGCGCAGGAGGCGTCGTATTTGGCGGCGTCGGCGAGGACGGCGAGCTTGTCGAGGATTTTCACCCAAGCAGCATGCAGCGATGGCGTCTCAGCCTGTGAGACTGCCCCGCACGCATCGTGAATGCTTCAGAGCGCTGTGGTGCGGGCGTCATGCCTTGGCGTTGTGCGGCTGGCTGGCTACCGTCGCGATACGTGATGGCGGTGGTGCCCAGTCCGCCGCCATACGTCATTGCTGCGGGGCGGCGCGCCGTCTGAGCCATGCGTGATGCCTATGGTGCCAGCGTGTCACCTGCACATGCCTTATGGCAAAGGTATCGGCATGCTGCCGGCACCTCACGTGTCGGCCACAATGCCGGCGTGCGGCAAGCATGGTGGACTCATGCGGCAACAGGGTCCGCCAGCGCGCGATCCCCGTCGAAACGGTAGATATCCATGGCCAGAAGGCCGGCATCGATACCGGCATCGATGCGCTGCGCGCCGAGCCGGTCGCCGCCGGCCGCGCCCATCGCCACATACAGCGGCAGCAGATGCTCGTCGGTGGGATGCGCGCGCACGGCCTGCGGTGCCTGGCGGCGATAGTCCAATAGCGCGGCGACGTCGTTGTCGACCAGCTTACGTTCGGTCCATTCGATGAAGGGCCGCACGTACGGCGCCTCGCGCTCGGCGCTGTAGCCCTGGCGCGCGTCGTGCAGGTTGTGGGTGATGCTGCCCGAGCCGATCACCAGCACACCTTCATCGCGCAACGGTGCCAGCGCGCGGCCCACCGCGAATTGGTGAGCCGGGCCGAGCTCGGGCTGGATCGATACCGACACCACCGGAATCTCGGCGGCCGGATACAGCAGGCGCAGCGGCACCCACACGCCATGATCGAAGCCGCGCTGCGGGTCCAGGTGCGGATGCAGGCCGGCTTGCTCCAGCCGGCGCAGGATCTGCTGCGCCAGTACCGGCTCGCCGGGCGCGGGATACTCCAGCTCGTACAGCGGCGCAGGAAATCCGCCGAAGTCGTGGATGGTGGCCGGCCGCGCCGCGCCACTGACCAGCGGGCGACGGCCCAGCCAATGCGCGGACACAACCACAATCGCGCGTGGCCGCGGCAAGGTCTGCGCAAGCTCGGCCAGGCGCTCGCCGACCTGCCCCGGCTGCAGCGCAGTCATCGGCGATCCATGCGAGATGTACAGGGAAGGCAAGCGGGTCATGGACGACTCCTCGTAAAGAAAAACAAACCGCCTCAGCGCGCCGGCTTCAACGCCAGGGCGCCATCGCCGAGCAGCGATTGCACGATCAACAACACCGCCCACAGCGCCGGGTATTCCCAGCCGCCGCCCGGATTGGAGAAGCCGAAGCCATTGGCGCCATGCACGCTGACGATGGTGCCCAGCAGCAGCGGCACGCCCAACAGCGCCACCCAGCGCGCGTAGATGCCCAACAGCAAGGACAGGCCCAGGCCGAGTTCCAGCGCGATGGTGAGGTAGCCCAGCGCGCCAGGCAGGCCGAGCGACTGGAAAGAGGCCGCCGTGCCGGCCGGGGTGAACACCAGCAGCTTGGTCAGGCCATGTACCAGGAACAGCGCGCCCAGGCTGATGCGCAACAAGGCCGTGCCGTAAGCAGCGGTACGCGGGGATGCAAGAGAAGTGGACATTCGACAGACTCCGGTGAGGACCTGCACAGTCTATTACTTACAAATTTCTGATAAATATTTTTGATTCGGATAATTTATTGCGATCAAAGCAATAATCGGATCCACCATGGATACCCTCGACGCAATGCGCGTGTTCACTGCAGTGGCCGAACGCAGCGGCTTCAGCGCTGCGGCCGATGCGCTGGACCGTTCCACCGCCAGCGTCACCCGCCAGGTCGCCGCGCTTGAGCAGCGGCTGGGCACCCGCCTGCTCAACCGCACCACCCGGCGGGTCAGCCTGACCAGCGCCGGCACCGCGTATTACCAGCGCTGCCTGCAGCTGCTGGCCGATCTGGACGACCTGGAGGCGACCGTGGGCGCCCAGGCGCTGGAGCCGGCCGGGGTGCTGCGCGTCAACGCGCCGGTGAGCTACGGGATCGAGCGGCTGGCCGCGTTGCTGCCAGGCTTTCGCGCGCGCTACCCGCAGGTGGAGCTCGACCTGTCGCTGTCCGACCGCCTGGTCGATATGGTGGAAGAAGGCTTCGATGTGGCCATCCGCATCACCCGCCAGCCGGCGCCGACGCTGATCGCCCGCCAACTGGGCAAGGTGCGGCTGCTCACGTGTGCGGCGCCGGCCTACCTGGCACGCGCGGGCACGCCCAGGCATCCGTCCGACCTGGCCGGCCACGAATGCCTGCTCTATCACTACTCACCCAATGGCGATGAGGTGCGCTTCCATGGCCCCGATGGCGATACCACTGTGCGCATCCACGGCGGGCTGCGTGCCAACAACGGGCATGTGTTGAGCGCGGCGGCGGTGGCCGGCCAGGGCATTGCGATGCAGCCGGATTTTCTGGCCGACGACCACCTCGCCGCCGGGCGCCTGGTGCGCATTCTTCCCGAGTACGCGCTGGCCGACATCGGCATCTTCGCGGTCTATACCAGCCGCAGCCATCTGGCGCCGAAGGTGCGCAGCTTCATCGACTACCTGGTCGAGACGATGGGCGAGTGCGCACCTGGTCTGGCGGCCCCGGCAACAGTTCGTCCCGGCAGTGGTCATTAACCTGTCGGCCCACGTGTGCGCACAATCCCGATCCCCTCGGTTCAAGGATTGCCCATGAGCAAGATCGCCATCGTGTATTTCAGCGGCTACGGCCACACCGTCAAACTGGCCGAAGCCGTGCATGCCGGCGCCGCCAGCGTCGGCGAGGCCACGCTGTATCGCATCGACCAGGACGGCAACCTGCCCGACGACGCCTGGGAGGCGATCGGTGCGGCCGATGCCATCATCTACGGCAGCCCCACCTACATGGGCGGGCCGGCGTGGCAGTTCAAGAAGTTTGCCGACGCCAGTTCCAAACCGTGGTTTGCGCAGGCGTGGAAGGACAAGATCGCGGCCGGCTTCACCAACTCGGCCTCGGTCAACGGCGACAAGTACGCCACCATCCAGTACTTCTGGACGTTGTCGCAGCAGCACGGCCAGGTCTGGATCGGCACCGGCTTGATGCCGGCCAACACCAAGGCACACGGCCCGCAGGACATCAACTGGACCGCCGGTTGGGCCGGCGCGCTGGCGATCTCGCCCTCCGATGCCTCGCCGGAAGAAGCGCCGCGCAGCGGCGATCTGGAAACCGCCAAGCTGCTCGGCAAGCGCATTGCCGAATTCGCCGGCAAGCTCAAGGGCTGACGCGGCAGGCAGTTGCGTCCGCGTAAAGGACCCGTGCATGGCGGCAGGCTTCGGTCTGCCGGGATGCGCGGGCTTTTTGCGTAGTGGCGCAATCGGTGCGGGTGCCATGCCGCAGCGGCCTGCAACGACCGCAACCGCAACGCCTCACCGGTCGAGCCACATCGCCCTAACGCCACCCGCGCCATGCTTGGCCCCGCCCTTTTGACCGCACGGAGTTCCCCCACCATGCAAACCCGCACGCTTGGCCGTTCCGGCCCCACCGTCTCTGCACTCGGCCTCGGCTGCATGGGCATGAGCGCGTTCTACGGCAATCGCAGCGACGAGGCCGGCTCGATCAAGGTGATCCATCGCGCGCTCGATCACGGCATCAGCCTGCTCGACACCGCCGACATGTATGGCCCGCACACCAACGAGATCCTGGTCGGCAAGGCGATCGCATCGCGCCGGCATGAAGTGTTCCTGGCCACCAAGTTCGGCATCAAGCTCGATGCCAACGACCCGTCGGTGCGCGGTATCGATGGCAGCCCGGCGTACGTGCAGTCGGCCTGCGAAGCCAGCCTGCGCCGCCTGGGGGTGGAGCATATCGACCTGTATTACCAACACCGCGTGGATCCCAACGTGCCGATCGAAGACACCGTCGGTGCGATGGCGCGTCTGGTCGAGCAGGGCAAGGTGCGTTTCCTCGGGCTCTCCGAAGCGGCCGCAGACACCATTGTGCGCGCGCATGCAGTGCATCCGATCACGGCCGTACAGACCGAATACTCGCTGTGGTCGCGCGAGCCGGAAGACAACGGCGTGTTCGCTGCGGTGCGTGAGTTGGGGATCGGGTTCGTGCCGTATTCGCCGCTGGGGCGCGGTTTTCTCACCGGCGCGTTCTCCTCGCCGGACGATTTCGACGCCGACGATTACCGACGCCACTCGCCACGTTTCCAGGGCGACAACTTCACTCGCAACCTGCAGCTGGTCGAACAGGTCAAGGCGATCGCTGCCGACAAGGGCATTACGCCGGGGCAGCTGGCGCTGGCCTGGGTACTGGCGCAAGGCCAGGATTTGGTGCCGATCCCGGGTACCAAGCGTCTGGCCTATCTGGAAGAAAACATCGGCGCGCTCGATGTGGCGCTGATGCCGGACGAGCTGGCACGCATCGATGCGATTTTCCCGGCACAGGCCGCGGCCGGCACGCGCTACCCGGAAGCGATGATGGCCACCGTCAACCGCTGAGCCGGCCTCCGCGTCCTGCCTGCGGCCGCATCCGCTGTGGCGGCCGCAGGCGCTCACGCCATTGCATCGGCGTGGCTCGCACACTTGGCGCACCCTCACCTGAGCCGCGCGCCAGATGCTGTCTTTCGTAATCCCCGCCCACGACGAAGCCGCGCTGATCGGCGACACGCTGCAGTGCCTGCATGGCTGCGCGCAGACCATGCAGCTGGACTACGAGGTCATCGTGGTGGCCGATGCCTGCGAGGACGACACCGCCGCCATCGCGCGTGCGCATGCTGCACAGGTGCTGGAGGTGCAACTGCGCCATATCGCCGCCACCCGCAATGCCGGCGCGCAGTTGGCATGCGGCGAGCAGTTGTTGTTTCTGGATGCCGACACCCTGATCAACCCGCAGGTGGTGGGCGCGGCATTGGCGGCGCTGGAGGCAGGTGCCGTGGGCGGTGGCGCGCAGGTGCATCTGCAGGGCAGGCGCGTGTGGTCCGAGCGCACCGCACAGGCGATCTTCGGCTGGTTGTTTCGTGTCAGCGGCATCGCGCCCGGCTGCTTTCTGTTCTGCACGCGCGCGGCGTTCGTCAGCGCAGGTGGCTTCGATACGCGTTACTACGCCGGTGAGGATGTGGCGTTGAGCCGCGCGCTGGCACGCTGCGGGCGATTCGTGATCCTTTGCCAGACCGTGCATACCTCCGACCGCAAGCTGCGCAGCTTTTCCAAGCGCGAACACCTGGGCTTGCTGCTGCGTTTCCTGTGGCGCGGGCTGCGCATGCTGCAGACCCGCGACGCGCTCGGCTTCTGGTACCAGCGCCGGCGCTGAACCGGGCGTGTCCACCCATGCGGGCATATGTCCGTCGTCGTCCGCAAGCCGGGACGTGGCGCTGGCAGCCACTTACACTGCGCCGTCTGTTCTGGTTTCGAGCTGTGCCGCATGGCCCCTTTGCACCGCCCTGTCCTGATCGCTGCGCTGTCTGCGGCGCTGCTGACCACTGTCGCGTGTCACCGCGATGGCAGCACGCCCACGTCCTCTGCCACCACCAAGCCGGCACCCAGCACGCCGAAGTTGGGCGACTTCGGCTTCGATGTGGCGGGCATGGATCGCGGCGTGGCGCCGGGCGACGACTTCTTCGGGTATGCCAGCGGCAACTGGGTCAAGACCACGCAGATCCCCGACGACCGCTCCAGTTACAACAGCTTCGTCGGCATTGCCATCGAGACCGAGCGGCACAGCCGCGACATCATCGAAGGCGCGGCCGCCAACGACCGCGTCACTGGCGAAGACAAGCAGATCGGCGATTACTACGCGGCCTACATGGACGAAGCCGGCATCGAGGCCAAGGGCGTGCGCCCGGTGCAACCGGCACTGGATGCGATCGCGCAACTGGACGACAAGCAGGCGCTGGCACGCACGTTGGGCGGCCAATTGCGCGCCGATGTGGACCTGCTCAATTCCACCAATTTCTACACCGACCGGCTGTTCGGCCTGTGGATCACCCAGGACCTGCATCACCCCGGCCGTTATGTGCCGTATCTGGTGCAGGGCGGCCTGGGCATGCCCGACCGCAGTTTCTATCTGGATGGCGGGCGCATGCCGCAACTGCGCGACGCCTACCGCGCGTACATCGTCAAGCTGTTGCATCTGGCCGGCATCAGCGATGCACCGGCCCGCGCAGAGCGCATCCTGGCGCTGGAAACCGCGATGGCGCATGTGCATGCCACCGCCGAACAGACCAACAACGTGCCGGCCGGCGCCAATGCCTGGAAACAGGCCGATTTCGCACGTCACGCACCGGGTCTGGACTGGACGCTGTTCTTCGAGGCAGCGGGCTTGAAATCGCAGCAGGACTTCATCGTCTGGCAGCCGCAGGCGGTGGCCGGGTTGTCGGCGCTGGTGCAGTCGCAGCCGCTGCAGACCTGGAAGGACTATCTGAGTTTTCGTGAGCTGGATCGCGCCTCGCCGTATCTGTCCAAGGCCTTCGCCGATGCACGCTTCGCGTTCTACGGCACCACGCTGGAGGGCACCCCGCAACAACGCCAGCGCTGGAAGCGCGCCATCGATGCGACCAATGCGGCGTTGGGTGAGGCGGTCGGCAAGCGCTACGTACAGAAATACGTGAGCGCGCAGACCAAGGCGCGCACCGAAGAGATGGTCAGGCACATCGTCACCGCCTTCGGCCAGCGCATCGATGCGTTGGCGTGGATGAGCCCGGAGACCAAGCAGCATGCCAAGGCCAAGATCGCCGGGTTGACGGTGGCGGTGGGATATCCGGATACCTGGCGCGACTACAGCGGCCTGGATGTGCGCCGCGACGATGCATTGGGCAACGCAGAGCGCGCCAAACTGTTCGAGTACCGCCGCAACCTGGCCAAGCTGGGCAAGGCCGTGGATCACCGCGAGTGGTACATGCTGCCGCAGGAAGTCAACGCACTGAATGTGCCGCTGGAAAACCGCCTGCTGTTTCCGGCTGCGCTCCTGCAGCCGCCGTTCTTCGACCCGGCCGCCGACGATGCGGTGAACTACGGCGCGATTGGCGCGGTGATCGGCCATGAGATCAGCCACAGCTTCGACAACATGGGCGCGCTGTTCGACGAGCATGGCGAGCTGCACAACTGGTGGACGCCGCAGGATCTGAAAAAATTCGCGACCGCCAGCGATGCGCTTGCCGCGCAATTCGGCGCCTACCGGCCATTCGACGACCTGGCGGTCAACGGCAAACTGACGCTGGGCGAGAACATCGCCGATGTTGCCGGTCTGGCCACTGCATACGATGCGTATCAACTGTCGTTGCAGGGCAAGCAGCCGCAAACCATCGATGGCTTCAGCCCGGATCAGCGCTTCTTCCTGGGCTTTGCGCAGGCCTGGCGCAGCAAGTACCGCGATGCAGCGCTACGCAACGCGGTGCTCACCGACGTGCACGCGCCTGGACGCTTCCGCGCACAGACCATGCGCAATCTCGATGCCTGGTATCCGGCGTTCGATGTGAAACAGGGCGAGCAGTTGTATCTGGCGCCTGAGCAGCGGGTTAGGATCTGGTAACAGGGGCGGCGAGGTCAAGCTTCAATCCATACCCCCTGAACATGGCTTGCGCAGTAAACTGGGCGGACGGGGGCGTCTTGATTCGGCCGAGCGTACCTGACGGGCGACTTGCTGGAAGTACGCATTAAGCGGGAAGACGGGGGCCGACTCCTGATATCGGTATTGAAAGCAGACGTGATAGACGCGCACTTCGAGAGAGATGACGTTGCCGGGGGGATTGCCGGCCATACGCTTTTCGCCACCTGCCTGGCGGGCTTCGCGGCCTTTCTAGCATTGTCCACACTAGTGTTGATGGTCTGCCATGGAATGGCCATGACCTTCTCAACTGCATGCTTCGGAGTAGGGTTGACTGCAGCACTTACGATCACGGCAATGACGGTCCAGATCTGTCGTCAGGTCAAGCGCTTGCGGAACAATGCGCAGCGCTGGCACCTTGCCGCGGCGTTGACCTTGGCGATGCTGTCGGGAGTGATGGCCATGTCCATCAATCGCCCTGATGTCGACGACTCGATTTATGTCCCAAAATCCTTGTTCTATCTGGAACATCCGGATGCACCGATCAATTCACAGGTGACTTGGTTGGCTGCAGTGGAGCAACGGCCAGTCTCAGGCGTCTTTCCTTACTACGAATTATCACAGGCTGCGCTTGCGCACTTGATCGGGCGTCCGTATCTGGACCTTTACCATGTGTTGTTCCCTGGCATCGTCGGCTTTCTGATGTATTCCGCTGCGCTCGTATTGCTCGGCCACTTCGAAAACCGTCCAGGCACAGTGCTGATATGCAGCCTTTTCTATCTGCTATTGATTTTGCTGCTGGGGGAAACACACCGTAGTTACGGGAATCTGAGCATTGCGCGCGCCTTCCACGGCAAATATATGTTCCTGTCCGTAGGTGCACCTAGCTGGATCTATTTTTCTCTTCGCTATCTGAGACAGCCCAGCTGGTCACAATGGTTGATACTGGCCGCGATCGGCATGGCCATGGCTGCAGCAACACCGACGGCGATGATCTTTCTTCCATTTCTGGCATTGACCATCGCTTTCGCGAATCACATGCAGCTTTCCACGCGGTTACCCAAGGCCAAGGATCTGGTGCTGGGACTACGCTATGGAACTACGCTGATTCCAGTAGTTTTCATGGCGCTTAGCTTTCGCCTCTATGCCGTGGACAACATTTCTGCAGGCAGCCAGATCAACGCGGGGTTCCCAACGTCATTCGCTGACCAGCTTGGCTTGATTGTCAATCCAGACTATCCACTTACACCCTGGCTATTTACAGTGTCCTTGCTGGTGATGCTTGGATTCTCACCGTATCGTCGATTTTTTGCTGCCTGGGTACTGGCGCTAGGCGCCATGTTGCTCAATCCTTGGATTTCCGATGTCGTCATTCAACATCTCACCACGGAAAATATCTACTGGCGCCTATTCTATCTGCTGCCGTTCCCTTTGATGCCTGTACTGGCCTTGGGTCTAGTGGCCAACGCTGGCCGCTTCGGTGTCGCATTGACACTACTACTAGTGTCGATCACTGGATTCTTTGCGGTCTGGGGGCCCACCTCAGTGCTCAGGCCCGAGAACGGCACAACACTGTCAGCACCAGGCTACAAGATCGGCGAAGCTGACCGCGCGAGCTCGGAACAGGCAATCCGATGTGGGCATGCAGGCACAATGCTCGCGCCGACCCAAATCGCAAGCAACATGCTGCTGTTATCTGCGAGGTTTCCACAGTACGTGATGCGCGACGATTATCTTGGCCTGATGTTAGAAAGCACTACCAGCCAGATCTCATTGGAGCAGCGGAAGGCAGCAAGCGCCTACCTGTATCTGGACGATGAATCGACGATGGCGTCATTTGCATTCCGGACTTTGATCAGCTCATCCCTTGCACCAGAACATATCCTCACCAAGGAGAGCGCCATCAACTTCAAGACGATATCCACCCAATTGACCGAAGCTGGTTATGTGGATCGGTGCGGCATCTCTGGCGGCTATCGCTTGTTCAGCCGCATGCGGGGCAATGCGCGATGACCAAAAAAGTCGCAATACTGCAATCGAACTACGTCCCCTGGAAGGGTTATTTCGACCTCATTGGCGCAGTAGACGAATTCATCCTCTACGACGACATGCAATACACCAGACGGGATTGGCGCAACAGAAATCAGATAAAAACACCGCAAGGCGTTCAGTGGCTAACGGTTCCGGTCCTGTCCAAGGGCAAGTATCACCAGACAATTGCAGAAACCGAGCTCGATGGTAACGAATGGGCTACGCTACATTGGCGAGCGCTTTCCCAGAATTACCGTCGCGCGCCTTATTTTGACCAGGTTGCGACCTGGCTGGAACCGCTCTATTTTTCCTCTTACACCCACCTATCGCAGATGAATCGATGTTTCATCGAAGCAATCTGCCGCCAGCTGAATATCGCCACCCAGATCAGCAGCTCAACTGACCGCCTGATGGTGGAGGGAAAAACCGAAAGATTGGCCGACCTTTGCGCACAGGCAGGGGCCACCGAGTATATTTCTGGACCAGCGGCCAAGAATTACATCGATGAAACCGTCTTTCGTGAATTTGGCATCGCATTGACTTGGTTCGATTATGCGGGGTACCCGCCATACCCACAGCTATGGGGGGAGTTCACTCATGGCGTCAGCGTGCTCGATTTACTCTTCAACTGTGGTCCGAACGCGCACAATTACATGAGATACGCACGCCCATGAAGCTGTCTATCGTTGCGACGCTATACCAGTCGGCGCCTTATTTGAAAGAATTTCACTCCCGCGCAACTGCAGCGGCGCGACGTTTGGCTGGCGACGATTACGAAATCCTGCTGGTCAACGATGGCTCCCCTGACGCGAGCCTTGAGCTTGCCATAGCGATTGCGGAAACGGACCCGATGCTTGCAGTCATCGACCTATCCCGCAATTTTGGTCACCATAAGGCGATGATGACCGGGCTTGCGCATGCCAGTGGCGAACTTGTTTTCCTACTCGACAGCGATCTCGAGGAGGAGCCGGAATGGCTGCAGCAGTTTTTTGAAAAGATGCAGCACGATGACTGCGATGTCGTGTATGGCGCTCAGCAAAGGCGCAAGGGCGGCATATTCGAGAAATGGAGTGGCGAGTGGTTCTACCGGGCATTCAAACTTCTGACAGGCATGATGCTCCCGGAAAATGTGGTAACTGCAAGGCTGATGCAAAAGCGCTATGTGACTGCACTTGTGGAACACCGTGAACGCGAGGTTTTTATGGCCGGGCTCTGGCATATTACCGGATTCGACCAGCGCGCCTGTGTTGTGAAGAAGCACAGCACCAGCGAAACCACATACACTTTGCGCCGGAAGCTGTCGCTGCTGATAAACTCAGTAACATCTTTCAGTAATGTACCTTTGGTGAGCATTTTTTACACCGGCGTAGCGATTTGCTGCGTTTCTGTCGCCTACATCGGCTATCTGTTTATTCACTGGGCGTTCCTGGCACGCCCACTTAGTGGCTGGACATCGGTAATGGCCTCAATCTGGTTGCTGGGGGGCATGATCATCTCTTTCATAGGCATCATCGGCATTTACCTCTCAAAGATTTTCTCCGAAACCAAGCAGCGTCCCTATACGATCGTGAGGCAGATACATGCAAAGCGAAAAAGCTGAACTTCTTGCCGAAGTTGCAGGGTATTACAGTGAAAAACTTGCTCAACATGGAGAGACCGCCAAGGGTGTCGATTGGAATAGTGAAGCAAGCCAATCGCTGAGATTCGCGCAATTGTGCAAGATCGGCGAGGGGGCTGAAGAATATTCGTTGAACGACCTCGGCTGCGGCTATGGTGCACTGTATGGATTTTTACGTGACCAAGGCCGCATTGACTATGCCGGCTTCGACGTCTCTGCAAGCATGGTCGATGCGGCGCAGAAGCGCTATCAAGGTGATCCGCAAGCGCGTTTCGTCGTGGCCGGCGAACCGGACCGTATCGGCGACTATGGTGTCGCAAGCGGCATCTTCAACGTTCGACTCGATCAGTCTGAAGAGCGCTGGCAAGCGCATGTTGAGAATACGTTAGACGTAATGGATCGCACCAGCCGCCTTGGCTTTTCGTTCAATTGCCTCACCAGTTATTCCGACCGAGATCGCATGCGTCCAAATCTTTACTATGCAGATCCATGCCATTACTTCGATCTATGCAAGCGACGCTATTCGCGCGATGTAGCGCTACTGCATGACTATGGACTTTACGAATTTACGATCATCGTAAGGAAGCAACAATGAGCAAGCAATCTTTAGTAATATTTGGCTCGGGCGACATTGCGCAACTGGCCCATTACTATTTTAGCCGCGACTCCGACTATGAAGTTGTGGCTTTCACTGTAGATGCCGCGTATGTGCAGGGGGATTCATTCTGCGATCTTCCAGTCATCGCCTTCGAACGGTTGGCAGAGCACTATCCTCCCGAGAACCACATGGTCTTTGTGGCGCTAAGCTATTCGAAACTGAATTCCATCCGCAAAGAAAAGTATCTTTCGGCAAAGCAGGCGGGATATCGACTGGCAAGCTACATCAGTACCCGTGCCACGCTACTGAACGACGGCATGATAGGCGAGAATTGCTTTATTCTTGAAGACAACACCATCCAACCGTTCGTGCAAATCGGCAACAATGTCACCTTGTGGAGCGGCAACCATATTGGTCACCATTCCATCATCCGAGATCACTGCTTCCTTGCCTCGCATGTAGTCGTTTCCGGCGGCGTGACGATCGACGAACAATGCTTCATCGGAGTCAACGCAACACTGCGTGATCACATCCATATTGGTAGCAGGACAGTCGTTGGTGCAGGTGTGCTGCTTTTGGGCGATGCTGCTGCTGAAGGCCTCTATATTGGCAGCGCAACAGAGCGCTCCCCTGTCCCCAGCAGCCGACTCAAGAAGATATGAGTCAGCAAAGCCAAAGGAGTACGGGCCTAAACGGACTGTGGTCAACGATACATCAGCGGAGCAACCATTGATGGCTCGCCCGCTGGATTATCTTTATATCGTTGCCACCATTGTCTTCACAGTGTATGGGCAACTCATCTTGAAGTGGCGCATCGGCAAATTGGGCGCACTGCCGCCCGAAGCGCTGGCGAAGCTCAAGTTTCTGGTGATGCTGCTGTTCGATCCGGCGATCTTTTCCGGCTTCGCCGCTGCGTTTCTGGCATCGCTTGCGTGGATGGCGGCAATGACCCGCTTCGAGCTCAGCCATGCATATCCCTTTATGAGCATGAACTTTGTCATCGTGGTATTGCTGAGCGGCTGGCTCCTATCCGAGCCGTTGACCTGGCAACGACTCATAGGTGTCGGCCTGATCGTGGCAGGCACTGTGGTCGCTGCACGTGGCTGATTCATCGCTCGCAAAGCGCTTGCAGACGCGTTTGAGGCAAGCGAGCGCGCTTGCATTTAGCGGCCTCCTGGTCTTTTTGCTATGCCTATGCTGGCCGCCGCGCTGGGAAACTAACGATGACGTGGGCATGTCCATGCTTGCGCACGGTTACGGCATCGCAGCAAGTGGCAGTCCGAATATCGTCTTCTCCAATGTGATCTGGGGCTACCTGGTGCGCGCGCTACCTAGCGTCGCGGGCGTCGATGGTTATTCGATCGCTACCCTGGGCGTTCTGGTATTGGTCGGCGCAGTCATTTTGCACGGACTCACGCGTCTTGGCAGTCATTGGCTGACCGCAACGGCTGCAGTAATGCTGTTGTTGGTGCGGCCAGTATTGTTTCCGCAGTTTACCGTCAATGCAGGCCTGCTTGCCGTCGCGGGATTGGTTTGTCTGGCCGTCCATGCGCGTCAACGCAGCCCCCTTGCGCTCTGGTGTGGCGTGGTGCTGTTGTTTTTCAGCTATCTGATTCGTAGCCAGGAGCTGATGTTGGTATTGGCGGTTGCGTCTCCGCTACTGGGTTGGCTCATCCCGCAATCTTCGCGCCTTCGCCCAAGATCGTTGCGCTGGAGCGGAGGCCTGACACGAATCGACGCCCACTGGGTTGCGTTGGGTACGCTTGCATTGTTGATGCTGATCGCTGGGTGGCTGGATTGGCATGCGTATCAAGCAGCCGATTGGCAGGCTTTTCGTGAGCTCAATTTGAGCCGCGCCCCATATACAGATTTTGGCGCGGCGCAGTCGTTACTACAGCGGCCGGAGCTACTTGCCCGGTATGGTTATTCGAGCAATGACCTCACCCTGATCTCGCGATGGTTCTTTGTCGATCCGGCACTGGCAAATCCCGACGCGCTGACGGCCATGCTTGCCGACGCCGGGTTTGTCCTGGTCCGCGAGAGCGGCCTGCAATCTGGCTGGAAAGGCGTGCAGACTCTGCTGCACCCGGTATTGTTGCCGCTCCTTATTCCGGCAGTGGCATTGGCGTTACTCAGGCCAAACATGCGCGTCGGGCTTGCCTGGCTAGTCAGCATCGGCGCGATGTTCGCTCTAGGGTTTGTTGGCCGCCCCGGCGTCATCCGCGTCTATGTGCCAGTGCTCTCGCTGTTGTTGATCGCTCCGCTGCTGGCCCAGTCGACCTCGCGCAGAAGCTCCCACATCATCACTGCATTGCTTCTTACGGCGGCCGGATTCGCCGCCGTCAATGCAGTGACCGCCTCACAAGCAACGCGCGTGCAAGACATGCTGATGCGTCAGAACCTGCGTGCGCTACCGCATGGGTCGGTTGCCAGCTGGGGAAGCACTTTCCCGCTAGAAGCGGCCTATCCGGTGCTGGGCCGGACTGCCGGAAATCATCATTACAGGCTTTATTCGCTGGGCGCCTTCACGCTTGTTCCCAATTCTGTCGCTGCCAGCCAGACGCGTGCAGGACGTGGTTTGGTAGCCCGATTCAAACAACCGGACGGACTCACCTTGTTCGGCAACGACCAGCTGTTCGATTTATTGGATGTCTATTGCCGTGAACGCTTGCATGGGACACCGATGATCTTGCAGAACTGGCAATCAGCCAATCTCCACGTAACCAGGCGACGCTGCGTCCAACAGTGAGCCGAGTACATCGCTCATCCCGATCACAACCCATGTCTTCAACCTACGGATTCGCCGCATGACGACCGACACCATTCCTTTCAACTGGCCGCACATGACGGGGAAGGAGCTGTACTACATCGCAGAATCGCACTTCAATGGTCGGCTTGCCGGAGATGGTCCTTTCACCCGGCGCTGCCATGGATGGCTGGAAGCGCGCACCGGATACCGTGCGCTTTTGACGCACTCCTGCACCGCCGCACTGGAGATCGCTGCCTTGCTGCTGGATATCCAGCCGGGCGACGAAATCATCATGCCGTCTTACACGTTTGTCTCAACCGCCAATGCGTTCGCGCTACGAGGCGGTGTGGCGGTGTTTGTGGACATTCGCGAAGACACCTTGAATCTGGACGAGACGCTGGTGGAACAAGCGATCACCTCGCGTACGCGCGCCATCGTACCGGTCCATTACGCGGGCGTCGCATGTGCGATGGATCGCATCCTCGACATTGCCGAACGACATGGGCTGCACGTCGTTGAGGATGCTGCGCAAGGCGTCATGGCGAGCTACAAAGGACACCCCTTAGGTGCACTTGGCCATATAGGCGCATACAGCTTTCATGAGACCAAGAACGTGATCTGCGGCGAAGGGGGAGCACTACTAGTGCGTGATGCGGTGCTTGCGCAGCGAGCCGAGGTCATTCGCGAGAAAGGTACAGACCGTAGCCGTTTCTTCCGTGGCGAGGTCGATAAATATACCTGGCAGGAGGTGGGATCCTCGTTTCTCCCGGGTGAACTCACGGCAGCATTTCTTTGGGCACAATTGGAAGAAGCAGAACGCATTACGAAGGGAAGGTTGGAAACGTGGCAGCGCTATCATCAAGCCCTGCAACCACTCGAGCAGACCGGCGCATTAAGGCGCCCGATAGTGCCGGACGACTGCCAGCATAATGCACATATGTATTACGTGCTTCTGGATGATGAAAGCGAACGTCAGCGGATTCTGGAAACGCTCAAGGCACAGGGTATTGGTTGTGTGTTTCACTATGTCCCGCTGCACACATCTCCAGCAGGTCGACGCCATGGGCACGCGGCAGGCGATCTGCCGGTGACGGAGCGCCAGGCGGAACGTCTGCTGAGGCTTCCGTTATGGACAGGCCTCAGCGAGACACAACAGGATCGCGTCATCGAGGCCTTGCAGCGCGCGCTGGCCTAAGCCGCATTCCCGGCGCATCTTGCGTCCTGCGCCGGTTCCGCGACACCGTTGATCGTCAATGCAATATCACAAGACGCCCCAGCCAGAGAAGTTCGCTTCATGCCAGAACGTTGGAAAAAACTAGGCTTGGTCTTCAACGCACAAGGGCAGCGCCCTTGGCTCGTTACGCATGCTGCGGTACCGATTGCAGAACGCATCGAAGCCGATCTCTATCGCATCTATTTCAGTAGCCGTGATCAACACAATCGTAGTGTAACCAGCTGGATAGTGGTCGACATCCGTCGGCCGCAGGAGGTGCTCGAAATCGCCTCGGAGCCGGTTCTGCTTCCCGGGCAATTGGGAGAATTCGACGACAGCGGTGCCATGGCGACATGGCTGGCTGAACAGGGAGAGCGTCGCTTCCTGTATTACATCGGCTGGAACCTGGGCGTGACTGTGCCGTTCCGCAATGCGATCGGTTTGGCGATGTCTCAAGCCGACGAAAAACACTTTACTCGCTACCGCCCAGGTCCGATTGTCGATCGTTCGGCAGACGAGCCGCATTTCTGCGCAAGCTGCTGTGTGATTCCAGATACGGATCTCTGGCGAATGTGGTATCTGTCCTGCACCGGATGGGAGCTGCGTGATGGAAAGCCGGTGCATCGTTACCACATCAAGTACGCCGAATCGAAAGACGGGATCCACTGGAACCGCGACGGCAAAGTTGCCATCGATTTCATTGATACGCAGGAATATGCCATCTCTCGTCCATCTGTCATACGAGATACCGATCGTTGGCGCATGTGGTACTCGTACCGTGGACAGGCGTACCGGATCGGCTATGCGGAATCCGCTGATGGAGTGCACTGGCAACGGCTTGACGCACGCGCGGGCATTTCGCCCTCGGAGAGCGGCTGGGACTCGGAGATGATCGAGTACCCTTTCGTTTTCGACCACGATGGCCAGCGCTATATGCTTTATAACGGGAATGATTACGGCCGCAGCGGATTTGGGCTTGCGCTCCTCGCACGCGATTAGCGTTCTGTTATCGCAACGAGGAGATACACATCATGCAACTTGCATCACCCAGCGGATTTGGGACCAATGCATCCACGTAGGTGTGACCAGTGTCATGACGCCAGTGCTCCGGGTAGAAACTACAGCTCCTCTGCGTGGTTCGTGTCCATGCAAGGGCCGCCCGCCGACTGTTAGCGACGCTTGACGGCTCATTTTTCTTGCATGAGTTCGGTGTCGACAGGCCACTGCAACAACATTGCCGGCGGCAACTGCATCCGCCGACACGCACGCGCAGACAACCCGTCGTGGCGTAACGCAGTGCGAAACAGCGGCGACAGGCTGCGCAACAGACGCGCCGAGGCACGCGCCTGCGTGCGTTGCATCGTGGTGCGGCCAAGCATGTCGCTGGCCCAGCCCGGCAGCAAGGCAGTGCCGGCACCGAGAAACACCCCGCGCGATAAACCTGCCGCAGGCACCGGCAGCTGGATACTGGTGAGAATGTCGAGTACCTCGCGCGAGCGTGCGTCCATGCGCAGCTGCCCTCGCATGCCGGCAAAATACGCATCCACCTGCGCCTGGCTGGCTGGCACGTCGGTGGCGCCCAGCGCCTCGGCCACACGTCGCGCCTCGTCGTAATAGCGGTCGGCGATGGCAACCGGCACGTCGCGGCAATAGCGCCGGCAGCCCTGCAAAAAGCCGTAGGCCTCGGTGACATGCACCCAGGTCAGCAGTTGTGGATCGTTGGCCTCGTACGCCACGCCGTCGGCGGTATGGCCGCGGATATGCGCATGAATCTTGCGCACGCGGGCGATCAACTGCGCGGCTTCCGCACGCGGTGCGTAGGTGGTGCCGGCAACGAAATTGGTGGTTCTGCGCAGCCGCCCGATCAGGTCGGCGCGGAAGTTGGAATGGTCGTAGACCCCGGCCAGCGCGCGCGGGTGCAGCAGTTGCAGCATCAACGCGCACAGCCCGCCGGACAGCATGCCGGGGAACTCCGAATGCACGCGCCAGGTGACGCTGTCGGGCCCGAAGATGCCGGGGTCGCCCAGCGGCTGGTCGTATTCGATGCTGCTCTGGCCGCGCGGGAACGCGCCCAGCACCCAGCGGCGGATCTGTTCGGCGGCAGGGGCGGTGAGGGTACGCAGGACGGCAGACATGCGGCGATGATACGCAGCCGTCTGCAACGCCATGTCGTGGTTGCGCTGCCTTCACGCTCACGGCGGCACTGCGGCGGGCTGGTCCGTGCGGGCTGGCCGGCTGCTGCAGCACGCGTCTCCACGCGCGCGCAGGTGTGCAGTGCAGCAAGAAACGCGCCGCAGCGTGGCCGCCCTGTGGATCAGAACGCAGCAAACCGCCTGAATACTGCGATTTGTGGGCGAGTGCGCAGGAATGCAGGGCGATTGGTTCGCATCGGGCATTGCCATGCACGGCGAAAGTGCTAGAACTAAGGCCGTCTGACAAAACGCCGCATGGTCCTGTGGTGTTGGGTCGGTCGCTCCAGCGCATCTGGCAACCGCCAGTGCAGCAAGTCGTTCGTACCAGCCATCCGTCGGGAGCTTGTCATGATCGCTTTGTTCCAGGGTTTGGGCCTGCTATTGCAGGACAACGCACTCCATCGCCTCCCCTTCGACGAGCAGGTCGCCAAGTGGCGCGAGAAGACCGACCAGCAGCTCGACGAGGAGCTCGCCCTGCTCACTGTGGCGAAGAAACAGTGGGTGATCGCCTCGATCATCGGCTGGCAGGCCATCTCGCTGGTGCTGCTGGGGGTGATCACGCACCAGTTGTGGCAGAACGACTACCACCTGACCTTCAGCCGGGTGGTGATCATCTTCACTTCGTGGGCGTCGATCCTGTTCGTCATGTGGTACATCGCCGATCTGTTCGATCACAGCGCCGGTTTCGAACGCTGGTTGCGCGCCTTCAATAGCCGCGCGCGGCTGACACCGGACGCCGATTCGGTCGAGTGCGTCGCCGATGCGCTGGACATGACCCGCAGCTACCCGGAAGTGTTGCGCTACAAGCAGGACGTGACCTCCAGGCGCGAGCTGCGCCACGAGGACATCGTCAACATGCGCGAGATGGGCCGGCTGCGCCGCTACACCGAATTGCTGCGCGATCTGGACCGTTTCGACGGTGCGCCGCGGCTGGTGGCCAACGCATAGAAACCTGCAGAAACGACTCGCGTGGCGTAAGCAGTCTTTCCAGCCATTGAGTCACCGCACGACAATGGCCTGCGCCATGAAGCAAAACAAAAACGGCCGGTGCAGCTGCACCGGCCGTTTCCATGTGGATGGCCTCTTTTTCAAAAGCTGGTCGACACCTGCAGCGACCAACACCACGTAGCGCGGGTTGCCAAACCGGTGCAAACGTCGCGGAACAACTGCAGCGCGCGCGCGATGCAAGCCTTGGCAAGCAACGGCTGCGCCTACCGAGGGTAAGCGCAGCGTCTGATGCCGTTGTTACGCTTCCGCAACCGCTCGCTCGACCGACGGCGTGCGCCAACCGCTGCGCACGCCCCAGATGTAGAACACCACGCCCACCGCCGCCACCACCGCCAGATCGGTGCCGTAGCTCAGATAGCCGTGACCGCCGAAGTCGCTGCTGCCGGCCCAGGACAGCAGCGCGATCATCGGCAGGTAGCAGATCATCCAGGCGGCGCCCTTGAGGTTGCGGCCCAGATCCGGCCAGCCCTGCTTGGCCTGGTAGTAGCAGTACACCGGCAACGCCACGACCATCAGCAGGATGATCTCGCCGGTCAGCGGCCAACGCGCCCAGTACAGCAGCTCGGTGGCCATCACGAAGGCCACACCGGCCAGCACCGGCAAGGCGGCGATACGCAGCGGGCGGTGCAGCTCGGGCGCGTGACGGCGCAGCGCCATCGCGCTGATCGGGCCGGTGAGGTAGGAAATGATGGTCGCCACCGAGATCACCGCCGCCAGCGTGCCCCAACCGCGGAAGAAGAACAGGAACACGAACGACACCGCCAGGTTGAAGAACATCGCCATGCGCGGCACACCCCACACCGGGTGCAGCTTGCCCAGCACCGCCGGCATGGTGCCGTTCTTTTCCATGCCGTAGACCATGCGCGCGGTGGTGGCGGTGTAGGTGATGCCGGTGCCGCTGGGGCTGACGAACGCATCGATGTACAGCAGCATCGCCAGCCAGTGCAGGTTGACGATGATGGCCAGCTCGGCGAACGGCGAGCGGAAGTCGATGCCGTGCCAGCCGGCCTTGGCCAGCAACTCCGGCGGTACCGCGCCGATGTAGGCCACCTGCAGGATCACGTACACCACCGTGGCCAGCGCGATCGAGCCCAGCACCGCGAACGGAATGCTGCGGCCCGGGTTGCGCGCCTCGCCGGCCAGGTTCACCGGGCTCTGGAAGCCGTTGAAGCTGAAGACGATGCCGGCCGTGGCCACGGCGGTGAGCACCGCCGCCAGGTCGATCACGTGTTCGTCGCCGTGGATGCCCACGCTGAAGTTTTCGCTATGGAAGCCACTGGCAATCAAGGCCACGCCGGTCGCTGCCGGCACCACCAGTTTGAACACGGTGATCAAGGTGTTGGAGCGCGCGAACAGCTTGACGCTCCAGAAATTGAGGAAGAAATACACCAGCACCAGCACCGCCGAGATCAGCAGGCCGGGCACCGACAACTCCCCTGCTCCACCGGGCGCCTGCACGTACAGGCCTTGCGCCCACGCCCAGGGCCAGGAGGCCATGTACTGCACCGAGGCCTCGGCTTCGACCGGGATCACCGAGACGATCGCGATCCAGTTGGCCCAGCCGGCGATGAAGCCCACCAGCGAGCCGTGCGAGTAATGGCTGTAGCGCACCATGCCGCCGGACTCGGGGAACATCGCGCCCAGTTCCGCGTAGGACAGCGCAATGGTGGTGATGATCGCCGCACCCAGGATCCAGGCCCAGATCGCGCCGGGGCCGGCCAGGCCGGCGGCGCGCCAGGCGCCAAACAACCAGCCGGAGCCGATGATCGAGCCCAGGCCGGTGAGCATGAGGGCAAAGGGGCCAACGTCGCGGCGTAGCGATTGTTCGGACATGAAGAGCCTGGCTGTGAGGACGCCGTGAACCGGCAACAAGCCTGTAATGATCGCAGAAGCGGCCGCTCGTCGTCAGTGCGTATTCAGGCTTGTGTCCGACGACCGCCTAGCCGTGGCAATCGGCGCTGGGTGCCTTGGCATCCACGCAGGTATGCGCCTCACGCGGGATGCCACGCAGTGCGCGCACCTGCCCTGGGGCCAACGCAAAGCTGTCCAGGGTGGTACGTGCGCAGGCCGGTATGGCTGCCGCAGCGCCAGCCGTGCGCGCGGCGCAGTGTTCTTCATAGACCAGGTAATGGCAGTGGCCGCTGCTGCTGGCCAGGCAATGCACGTTGGTTTCGGTGGCGGTGGCCAGGGTCTTGCTGAAGATCACGTCCTGGCCATTGCTGGTGGCGCGGGTGATGGAGGTGGTGCCGTTACGGTCGTGGCAGCCGGCCAAGGCAAGCAGGCAATACACAAGGGAGGCAATCAGGCGCATTGAGGCAATCCTTTCAGTCGATGCGATTGGGGGAACTACATGCCACGGAACAGGGTCATGAACGGCTGACTGACGGTGAGCGTTTCGCTGCGACCGCGCAGGGCGAGCCGGCCCTTGCCGGTGTCGTCGCGCACCACCGAGGCGACCGCCTTCATGTTGACGATGGTGGAACGGTGGATCTGCTTGAACACCTGCGGGTCCAGCACGTCGAGCAACTCGCGCAGCGGCGTGCGCAGGATCGCTTCGCCGGCGGCGGTCATCACCGTGGTGTATTTCTGATCGGCCTGGAAGTACGCCACCTCGTCCAGCGCGATCAGGCGTGTCTCGCGGCCGCTGCTGGCGGTGAGCCAGGCCAGCGGCGGTTGCGTGCTGGGCGCAGCCGGGCGCGCGGACAGGCGCTGCAATAGGGCCTCCAGCACGCTGCCATCCGGCTGGCCGGCGGCGGCACGCTGTTGCACGCGCTGCCAGGTGGCCTGCAGGCGCTCGCGGCCGATAGGCTTGAGCAGGTAATCCACCGCGCCGTGTTCGAACGCATCGATGGCGTACTGATCGTAGGCGGTGACGAACACCACCTGGGTGTGCGGGCTGCTCTCGCGCATCGCACGTGCCACTTCGATGCCGGTGAGCCCGGGCATGCGGATATCCAGAAACACCACATCGGGTTGTTGCGCGGCGATGGTTTCCAGCGCGCTGGCGCCGTCCTCGCATTCGCCCACGATCTGCAGTTGCGGGCACACCTGCGCCAGCAACTGCAGCAACGATTGCCGCAGCAATGCCTCGTCTTCGGCGATCACCGCACGTAACGCACTCATGCCTGCACCTGCGTGGTGTGTGTCTGCGCGTTGGGCAACGGCGGCGGCATGCTCATCGCTGCGATATGCGCGGGCAGCGGCAAGGTGATCGTGGCGGCCACCCCGCTGGGGAAATTGGACACGATGGCAAAGCTGGCCTTGCCTGCGTAGATCAGCTGCAGCCGCTCGCGCAGGTTCTTCAAACCGATGCCGGTGCCCTGGCTGTGCGTGTTGAATCCCTGGCCATCGTCGGCCACGGTGAGCGTGGCATGGTCGTCGATGCGACGCGCCAGGATCCACACCGTGCCGCCGCCGGGCTTGGGTTCCAGCCCGTGCTTGATCGCGTTTTCCACCAGCGTCTGCAGCATCATCGAGGGCAGCTGCAGCGCGCGCAGCTCGTACGGCACTTCCACTTGCAAGGCCAAGCGCGTGCCCATGCGGATGCGCAAGATTTCCAGATAGGCCTGGGTACGTTCGAGTTCTTCGCCCAGGCTGGAGATGGCACCGTCGGCACTGGGCAACGAGCTGCGCAGGTAGTGGATCAGATGCCCGATCATGATCTCGGCGCTCGGCGGGTCGGTGCGGGCCAGCACCTGCGCGCTGGCCAGCGTGTTGTAGAGAAAGTGCGGCTCGACCTGGGCATGCAGCAGATTCAGCCGTGCCACGGCCAGTTCCTTCTCCATTACCGATTGCTCGGCTGCGGCCTGCTCGTCGCGGCGCTGCTCGCCAACCCGGCGTACCACCGCGCGATTGATTGCCTCGGCGTTCTCGAAATTGCTGCCCTCGTCCACTGCGAACAAATCGACCCAGGCGCCGGCATCAGGCTCGCACAACACGGTGACGCTGCTGGTGCCCTGCCCCGGCGTGATCGTCACCAGCACCTGATTGCGCTTGATCGCAAAGCGCGCGAACAGGTTCCAGCGCGAGGGCTGACGTCCTTCATAGGGATCGATACGGCGCACCTTGGCGCGGATCAGCAGGCTGCCCGGTGCGCATTCGATGTCCTGCATGCGCGGCAGTGCGCGTACGGCCTCTTCGACGACGGCAAAGCTGGCCTGCACGTCCAGCGGCACTTCGATCTGGCGTCGCTGGCGGGTCGACAAGGTGTCGTGATCCAGCCGCCCGGCGATCAGCCGCACCCGTCGCACATGCGTGATCGCACTCATCAAGGCCAGCGTCAGCAGCACCACGCAGATCAGCCCGAAGAACGCGCCGGTGGAACCGAACAGCTGCGCCCACATGATCCCGGCCACCAGCAACGCCGCAGCCCAGGCGAACACGATACGTACGATCAGAAAGACGCTGGCAGACACGGGGACGACTCGTTGGGTTGGGACGCGGTGAGCATAGCCGGCAAGCGCGCAGCCGAAAGCCCCAAGCGACGAATGGCCGCCAGCGGCGCCTCAATTGCCTGGATCGCGGTACGAAACCCGGCCTGCCCGGCAGTGGCAGGCGTGCAGGTGCGCGGTATGCTCGGCGTCTGCGGCGCTGCGCCCTGTGTCTTGAAGATGCCGGCTACCGTGCATAAAGAGGCCTGGCGTGTGCAGATGCCGCACCGGGCATGTTGCTTCCATGCGCAAGCCGCGTTGCCTTCTATCGCCTTGCCATCCACCACACACTTGGAGTCGCATGCACCGTCGTCATTTTTTGCAGAGCGCCGGCCTTGCGCTTGCGGCCGCTTCCACCAATAGCTGGGCCGCGACCGGCCCTGCCAGTGCAGCACCTTCTTCGCCGCTGCCGGCTACGGCGCCAGGCGCGCTGCCGAACCAGTTCGCCGCATCGCCGCCGCTGGCGCCGATCCACGCCTCGGTCGATCGCATCATTGCCATCAACGGCTGCACGCGGCCGTTCCGTGCGCAGGGGCCGCGGATCGAGGCCGAGCGCATCGGTCGCAAGACGGTGGTGCACAACTACGGGCATGGCGGCAGCGGATGGTCGTTGTCGTGGGGTGCGGCCGAACACGCGCTGCGGCTGGTGCGTGCGGCCGATGCCGATGCGCGCGAGCTGGCGGTGATCGGCTGCGGCGCGATCGGACTGACCACCGCGCTGGTAGCACAACGCGCCGGCCTGCGCGTGCGCATCTATGCACGCGAACGCCTGCCGGATGTGCGTTCGTTCTACGCAACGGGCGTGTGGTCGCCGGACTCGCGCGTGTGCACCAGCGAGCACGCCACGGCCGACTTCAAGACGCGTTGGGAAGAGATGGCGCGCCTGTCGTTTCGCCGCTACCAGACCTTGCTCGGCCTGCCGGGCGAGCCGATCGAATGGCGCGATGGTTACGCGTTATCGGATGTGCCGTTCGACCAGCCGATTCCATCGGCCGAAGCACACGAACCTGACTACCCGCCGCTGGAGCGCGAATTGATCCATGACCTCGGCCCGCGCTCGCAGCCGGTCGCTGCCGGCAGCCATCCGTTCCCGGTGCCGTTCGTGCGCCGCTATAGCCAGCTGACCTTTAACCTCAGCGCCTATGCGCGATTGTTGATGGACGACTTTCTGCAGGCCGGTGGCGAGCTGTACACGCGCAGCTTCGAGCACCCGCGCCAGTTCGGCGATCTGCGCGAGAAGATCCTGGTCAATGCCACCGGCTACGGTGCGCGTGCGTTGCTTGGCGACGACAGCGTCATCCCGGTGCGTGGGCAGACCGCGCGCCTGATTCCGCAACCGGACGTGACCTACGGGCTGGTCTGGCGTGGCCACAATCTCAATGTGGTACCACGCCGCGATGGGCTGCTGGTGCAAGCGCAAGGCGCGAACGATTTCAACAACGCCGATGCCACGCCGGATCACGCAGCCTCTGCGGCGGCGGTGCGCGAATTGGCGCGTCTGTTCCCCTCGGCCTGAGCTGTTGCGCGAGTGCCAGAACTCACGCGACGCTGAGTGAAGCCTGCAATGCGCGGGCCAGTGCGGCATCGCCGCTGACCAGTTCATCCCAACGCGATACCACACCGTTGCGCTTGCCCTTTTCGACCAGCTTCAAGCCCTAAGGATCGATGATCAAGGTATGGGCCGACGCGCCGATGTGCAGCTCTCGGCGTAGCGGTTTAGAGCGGCGAACAACACTACTGCGTAGCCGTCAGGCGGACGCGGCCGGTGCTCGGAATCCTCATGTAGCACTCGTAGACTCCGGTTCCTGCGCGCCGTCCGCACCCGCCTGACGGCTGCTCGCTACGTTTTTTTAGCCGCTCGTGTCCAATGGCGTCATGCCGACGTCTCGCGCGGTGGTGGTCCACCGTTGTAGCGCATCGCGGTGTCTGCACGGCGCTGTTTTTGCAGCCTCCCTGCACGGGCCACGGCACAGGCCGCCATCGCATCAGGATCACCGCATCCACCGATCCCGCTAACACGTCGGTGACTAGCTTAGCGACCCATGCGAGACAGCTTGAAATCCGGTCACCGCGACCTTGCAGCACTGGCGTACGTCACGTCCGTGCATGCGATGCCGACGTGACGGAGCCGCTGTCTCGCAGGCAGTTGAAGGCATGACACGCACACGATGCACCGCACTGTTCACCCACCTATCCACTCGAAGGAGCCGCCCATGGCAATCAAGACAATTGAAGAGCTTTTCATCCACGAACTGTCGGACATCTACAGCGCAGAAAAACAGCTGACAAAATCGCTGCCGCGCCTGGCACGTGCGGCGACCGAGCCCAAGCTGGTCGAGGCATTCAAGGTGCATCTGGAAGAAACCCAGGGCCAGATCGAGCGAATCGACCAGATCGTCGAACTGCTCGGCATCAAACTCAAGCGCATCAAGTGTGCGGCGATGGAAGGCCTGGTCGAAGAAGGCCGTGAGGTGATCGAAGAGATCGAAGCCGGCCCGGTGCGCGATGCGGCACTGATCGGTGGCGCACAGAAAGTGGAGCATTACGAGATCGCCTCGTACGGCACCATCGCGGCCATCGCCAAGCAGCTCGGTTACTCCGATGCGATCACGTTGTTGCTTGCAACCCTGGAAGAAGAAAAAGCCACCGATGAAAAGCTGACCTTGCTTGCCGAGCAAGGTGGCAACCAAAAAGCATCCAAGACCAGTAAAGCGGCCTGATGCATCGCGCAGTGCGGCACTGCCGCGCTGCGTCTGCCCGCGTCTGCGGGCATCACCCCCGAAAGCCAGAGCCCCGCGTTTTCATGCCCACTTGCCCAGTGGCAGTCATCCCGGGTGCTAGCCATGGAGCACGACCCATGTTTATGCATAACAAGCGGTTGATGTACACCGTCCGCGTTGCCGAACCGAATCCGGATCTGGCCACGTTGATGCTCGAGCAATTTGGCGGACCGCAGGGCGAACTCGCCGCTGCGATGCAGTACTTCACCCAGGCATTGGGCGAAGACGATCCGGGCCGCAAGGATTTGCTGTTCGATATCGCCACCGAAGAACTAAGCCACCTGGAGATCATCGGCTCGATCATCGCCATGCTCAACAAGGGACCGAAGGCGGTGTTGTCCGAAGGCATGGAAGAGGCCATGGAGATGCGCTCCATGACCCAGAACAGCACCAGTCACACCCAGCAGATCTTGTACGGTGGTGGCCCGGCGCTGGTCAATTCCAGCGGTGTGCCGTGGACGTCGGCGTATGTGGACTCGATCGGTTGCCCGACCTCCGACCTGCGTTCCAACATCGCCGCCGAAGCACGCGCCAAGCTGGTGTACGAGCGTCTGATCACCGTCACCGACGATCCGGGCATCGTGGATGCGCTGCGCTTTTTGATGACACGCGAGGTGGCGCATCAGAAGTCGTTCGAGAAAGCGCTGTACTCGATCGAGCCGAACTTCCCCCCGGGCAAGCTGCCGGGCGACCCGCGCTTCACCGACACCTACTACAACATGTCGCAGGGCGAAGGCGACATGGTGGGTCCGTGGAATGCCGGCGAGCAATGGGACGTGGTTGCAGACCGCGAACTGCAGACTGCAGTCGATGGCGGTGACGGCTCGGCTACGGTTGGGTTGGACGCGACCCAGACCGACGCATTGGACGCGATGTCGTTGCGCCTGCTCTCCAATCCGGAGCTCGACCGCGTGACCGGTGCAGATCTGGGCGCAGGTCCGGGTGCCGGCTCCACCACCGGCGACATCCAGCGCTGAACCTGCTGGGTGCCAGCGCACCCAGCATTGGCCCGGGTCGTTCGCGACCCGGGCTTTTTAGTGCGACGACAAATCAAGCAATGACGACATAAGCTGCACCACGCCAGACAGTGCGTAGGCTGCTCGAAAACATGCACACCGACCATCTCGACTGGTCCTTGCCTGCCCACCGTCGCGGGACCTTACGCGGCATGGATGCCGCGTAAGAGCCTACAGGGACGTACTTGCGGCGTGTCCCGCGATGGTGGGCGGGCAAGGGCCCTGCAGCAAACCCGCAGATCAACCGCTCTGCCCCCGACGCATCCACACCGTTCAATCACCTCTCAAGGCCACCAAGACCGGAGCTTCAGCCTGAGTCGGATGTTCCAAGCCGAACCGGTCGAAGGCTTGATGCCCTAGCCGCGCGCGATGCATGCGAAATGCATGACGTATGACCATGCCGCCTTCCGTAGCTGAAACAACATCGCGCGACCAGAACGACGAGGGGCCCCCAGGGGCCCCTTTATGTTTGCTGCCTGACATTCCCCCACTTAAACGCGCGCGATCTGCGCCAAGTGTTCCTCGCTGGTCCAGTCAGGCCGTACGCCGGCTGCAGTCGTATAGCGACCCAGCTGCCAAGGCGTGAGATGCAGCATGGCTACTTTGCCGCCGACCTGCAGCCATTGTTTGACATCGCCATCGATGCAGAGCGGACGATGCGTAGGCATGCTGGCCGACGAGGCCACCAGCAAGGAGAACCCCATTTGCAGGCGGCCGCCGATATCCATCACGTTGCGCAGGCCCGCTGCGTACACCTCGCCATTGTCCTGACTCAACCAGGTGGCGGCAGTGCTGCCATCTGCAGAGGCCGTGCAGACGAATCCGCATAGCGGAATCGCACAGCGCTGGGTTTCCCAGATCGCCAGGTCCACGCCACCCAACCAGCTCGGCTCCTGCATGTGGATCGAGCGCTGCTGTCCGGGAGCGCGTCGACCAAAGGTGGCACGCTCTTCGCGTTTGCCGCCCCGATCGGCGATCAGAATGTCCGCATCGGCGCCCACGCCGGCCTCGACCCATGCGTTGCTCGCCACGCGGGCGGACAACTGAAGAATGCGCGTAATCATGACTACTCCACTGTGTACGTCTCAAGGACTCGGGGGTCGATACGCACAATGCGCGCCAAGTTTATGACTGACGTGGACACCGGTGCTGCAAGGATCTCGTTGAATTCAACTGCACACTCTTTTTAGCGACGATCTAACAGGTCGCAAGATGTGCACTGGTGCGCAATTTTTTCCGTGACGGGTACGTTTGCATGCAGGTCTGCATGCAGTTGCAGTGCAACGCGACGGAGCTCGCTACGTTTTGTTAGCCGCTCTTAGACCGTGTGCGATGCATCTCACCCGTGCATCGAATTGAGCGGCAGCTGGATTTCGCATTCCAGTCGCGTATCGCTGAGCTCGTAACGCGTCTGCGCGCCGTGGCTGTAAGGCAAGGCTTTTTCGATCAGGCGACGGCCGAACCCACTTGCCTCATCGCGGTCGTGACGCAATTTTTTAACTGCGCCTTCCTCGACCCAATGCAGCACCAGCCGCGCGGGGGTGTTCTCGCCGGACACCACATCCCAGCGGATCGACAAGGTGCCGGTCTCCACCGCAAGCGCGCCATGCTTGAGTGCGTTGGTGGCCAATTCGTGCAATGCCAGCGCCAGTGTCTGCACGGTGGATTTGCGCAACGCCACATCCGGGCCTTCGACCAGGATGCGCCGCTGATCCGGCTCGGCACCGAGCGCATCCAGTTCCATGTGCAGCAGCGTACCGATGGTGGTCGGCATCGCATCCGACTGCGACAACAGGCCTTGCACGCGCGACAGGGCCGATAACCGGTCGTCGAACTTGCCGATGAACTCCGGCATGCTCTGGCTGGTCTGCACGGTCTGCCTGGCTACCGATTGCACCACCGTGATCAGGTTGCGGGTGCGGTGCTGCAACTCGCTCACCAGCACGCGCTGCTCTTCCTGCAGGCGACGTAAATTGTCTGATTCGGTGGACGTGCCCAGCCATTCCACGACCTGGCCGCGCTCGTCGCGCACCGGCGAGCCACGGGTATGAAACCAGCGATAACTCTGCTCGGCAGCGTTGTACAGGCGATGCTCCACATCCAGTTCACCGGTGTGCCGGCTGTCGTGCCAGGCAACCATTGTCAGCGCGCGTTCGTCCGGATGCACTGCCTGCAGCCAGCCCAGTTCCAGGCCGTCGGCATCGCTTTGCCCGGTATAGCGCGACCACTGCGGGCTGGACCAGGTCCAGTGCCCCCCATCGAGCGAGCGCCACACCAACTGCGGAATTCCTTCCATCAGAGTGCGCAGGCGTTGCTCGCTGCTGCGCAAGGCCTGCTCGGCCAGTGTCAGCGGGGTCACGTCCATGAACGTGAGCACCGCGCCACCGATGAAGTTGTGCACGGTGCGATACGGCAGCACACGCACCATGTAGCGTGCGTGGGTGGTGGGGTTTTCCACCTCACGATCGAACACCGCCAGCGTGCGGATGACCCGGTGCACGTCTTCCTGCAGTTCGTCGTAGTCTACGTGCAGCTTGATATTGCTGATCGGCCGATGGATATCGCTTTCCACCAACGGCAGGATATCGGTGACTGCAGGAGTGAAGTTGGTGACGCGCAATTCGTTATCCAAAAACACCGTGGCGATCTGGGTGCTTTCCAGCAGGTTCTTCAGATCGCTGTTGGTCTGCGCAAGTTCCTGTACGCGGTGGGCCAGCTCACCGTTGACCGTGGTGACTTCTTCGTTGACCGACTGCAGCTCTTCCTTGGAAGTTTCCAGTTCCTCGTTGGCGCTCTGCATCTCTTCGTTGAGCGACTGGTATTCCTCGTTGGAGGACTTGAGTTCTTCGTTGGTGCTCTCCAGCTCCTCAATCATCGACTGCAGCCGCTCACGGGTGATGCGCAACTCGTTTTCCAGCACCTGCATCTGCGCATCGGTGGAGGCAGTGTCGCGTGGCGTGGGCAGCTCCACCGGTTCGCGCGCTTCCACTTCCTGAAACAGCACCACATACCCGCGCGGCACCTCCGAGGAAGAGGTCGGCTCCACGAACAGATCCACCGCCCAGGTCGAGTTGTCCTCATGCACCTGGATGCCGTTGACATGCACAGGCGACTGGTCCGATTCGGCGCGGCTCAGCGCACTGCGTAGATCCAGGCGCAGATCGCGATGGATCAGGTTGAGCAGGTTGAGGCTGGGCGCACCACTGCCGGGACGAATGAAACGCCCGGCCTGCGCGGAGAAATGCAGCACATCGAAATGCTCGTCCAGCACCGCATATGCCGGCGCGTACCGATCGGCGATGCGCTCGCCGGCACGCACCAAGGCATCGCTAGAGGTGCGCTGCCGCTGCGGCGGTGCAGGCACCCTGCCCGCTGCGGCAAGCGGCATGTTGGGAAAGGTGGCATGCACGTTGTTCTCGGCATCGATACGCTGAAAGACGCGGAAACTGCGTTCCACCGGCACGAACAACTTTGCGTGGCGCGAGACGTTTTCGGCATTCCCCAGGAACAGGTACCCACCCGGCCGTAGCGCGAAATGAAAGATCGGGATCACCCGGTTCTGCAGCTCAGCATCCAGGTAGATCAGCAGATTGCGGCACGACACCAGGTCCAGCCGCGAGAATGGCGGGTCCTTGACGATACTGTGCTGGGAAAACACGCACAACTCACGCAGTTCCTTGCTCACCACATAGGTATCGCCTTCCTTGACAAACCAACGCCGCAGGCGCGCCGGCGCAACCTCGCCAACGATACTCGAGCTATACCGCCCCACCCGTGCCGCCGCCAGCGCACGTCCATCGATATCGCTGGCAAAGATCTGGATGCGGGGTGGGGAATCCAGCGTTTCGGCGTGCTCACGCAGCAGCATCGCCAACGAATACGCTTCTTCCCCGGTGGAGCAGCCCAGCACCCACACGCGCAGGCTGTCGCCCACGTGCTTGCCCTGAAACAGGCGTGGAATCACCTGCTGCTCCAGGAACTCGAACTCGCGGCGGTCGCGAAAGAACTGGGTCACACCGATCAGCAGATCGTTGAACAGCTGCAGCGGTTCGTCGAAGCGATTGCGCAGCGCATCCAGATAGTGTTCCAGCGTATCCACCTGCACGACCTGCATGCGCCGTTGCACACGGCGCAGGAACGTGGCGCGTTTGTAACCATGGAAATCGTGCCCGGTGGTGTTACGCAAGATGCCCGCCACCTGGCTCAGTTGATCGTTCTCGCTGCCAGTGCGCACGCCAGTTGGGGCGGCATGACCGAGTCCGTGATGGCGCTGCATGTGTGCGGCGATACGCGCGGCCACAGCTGGCAGCGGCAGAATGTCGTCGCTGATTGCGGCCGCGTTGCTTGCGCTGCGCAGATCCAGCGCCTGCAACGCAGGATCGTCCACCACCAGCGCAAGCCCACCGCATTCCTTGATCGCTGCAGTGCCCAGCGTGCCGTCACCATCGAAGCGGCCCATGATCAGACCGATCACGTTGCCGTCCTGGTCGTGCGCCATCGATACGAAGAAGGTGTCGATCACACCATGATCGCTTTCGCCTTCCAGCAGCGCGCGCAGACGCACGCGGTTTTCTTCCAACGTCACCAGCGTGTCGCTGTGCGGCAGATAGAAGTGCCCCGGCTGCAGTTGGTCGCCGTCATTGGGCACCAGCAGTAGACTGGCCTGATCGCCAAGCAGTTCGCGCAGCAGGTCCTCGTCCAGCAGCTGGCGATCGCGCAGCAACAGCATGATGGCCAGATTGGATGCCCCCGCCACTGTCTCCAGCAATTCGGCCAGGCGGGCAGCATCGAGCCCCGCTGCGCCTATCCCGAGAACGAACAAGGGCGCCTGCGCTGGAGCATCGGGCACCGCGTCTTCCTGGGCAGCAGGGTTGTTGGTCATAACAGACATCACATCGTCGGTGCGGGACGGAACCATCCTCGTTGATCATGAGGTAAAGCAAGGTAGACATCTACGCGCGCGGCCATATGTCCCTGAACGTTGAAGAGATCGCTCTTTGAAGCGCTTGCTTACGCGCGTTATTAACGCGGGGTGCGCGCACGATGCGTGCGTCGTCAGACCGCATTTTAGTTCCGGAGTTCTTATGTCCAACACAGCGCTGCACGGCCGCCGCATTCTTGTGGTCGAGGACGATTATCTGCTCGCCCAATCGCTCAACGACTTGCTGATCGAAGCCGGTGTCCGCGTGGTCGGACCGGTGGGCAATGTATCCGACGCGCTTTCGCTGGTGACCTCGGGCGAAGAGATAGACGGTGCGTTGCTCGACGTCAATGTGCGCGGCCAGCCGGTGTTTCCGGTGGCCGATGCATTGCTGGAGCGCGGGGTCCCGTTCTCATTCTGTTCCGGTTATGACCGCTACACGCTGCCGGCGCGCTTTGCGCATCTGTCGTACTGCATGAAGCCGTACAACCCGCGCGCGATCACCACGTTGCTGAGCGACCAGGCTCAACCGGCCGAGCATTATTGATCATCCTCTGATCGGATCTCACCGACAACCCGTCACCGATCGGAAGTGTCGGCATGGGTGTCTTTTATCTGCTGCCGGGCGCGCTCTTCTTCGCCGAGCTGATTGAGCAGCTCCACCGCTGACTGATGTGCGCTGCGCAAGGTCTCCAGTGGCTTGGAGGCCTCGTTGCGCAACGCATACAGCGCAAATCCCATTACGTTGAGGCGGTTGCGCAATTGGTGCAGCAGCTCACGCCGCTGTCCATCGGATGCATCGGCCACTACGCGTCCTTGTCGCTGAGCCGGTTGTGCAAGGTGCGCACACTGATGCCCAACTCGCGTGCGGCGGCCTTCTTGTTGAAGCGGGTGCGTGCCAATGCTGCCTCGATCATCGCGTCTTCGGCCTGGCGCATGGTCCAGCCTGCGGGAATCAACAATCCGTTCTCGTCGGCCTGCGGCACGGTCTGCTCCACATCCGGCGCACTCAACAGGTCGCCATCGGAGCGTAGATACAGATAACGGATGAACGAGCGCAGCTCGCGCACGTTGCCCGGCCAGGTGTGATATGCCAGATAGCGCAGCAATGACTTGGTCGGCAACTTGCGCGTGCCGTATTTGACATTGAGTTCGTCGATCACACGCAAGCCCAACAGCCGCGCATCGCCCCGCCGTTCGCGCAGTGGCGGCACCGGGATCGGATATTCGTTGAGCCGGTAGAACAGATCCTCGCGCAGCACCGCTTGCTCGCGCTGCACATGCTGGTGGGTGGCAGCGACCACGCGCGCATCGAGCGGAATCTCTTCGTTGCCGCCCACGCGCATGAAGCTGCGCGATTCGATCGCCCGCAGCAGATACACCTGCAGGCGCTTGGGCATTTCGCCGATTTCATCCAGAAACAGCGTGCCGTCGGCAGCCTGCTCCAGAAATCCGGCATGCCGACGATCGGCGCCGGTGAAGCTGCCGCGCTCGTGACCGAACAGCTGGCTTGCCAGCAGCTCTTCCGGGATTGCGCCGCAGTTGACCGGCACAAAGCGACCGCGACGACCGGAGACACGATGGATGGCGCGCGCGACCAGATCCTTGCCGGTACCGGTCTCGCCGGTCACCAGCACGTTCAAGTCGGTTGGCGCCACGCGCACGATGTCCTTGCGCAACAGCACGATGCTGTCGCTGTTGCCGACGATGCCCAGGTTGCCCTGCTGCGCTTCACGCAGACCGCCGAGCACACGCTCCAGGCGTTCCGGCGCGAATGGCTTGGTCAGGAACTCGCTGACCCCGAACTGCTGTGCGCGGCCCTGGGTTTCATGGGCGTAATCGCCCGACACCACCACGATCTGTGGCGAGTGATCCGGATCGAGCCGTTCGATGAGATCGAAACCGCTGCCGTCGGGCAGGCCAACGTCCACGACCAGTAGATCGGGGAAATTGCTGTCCAGCCAACGGCTGGCTTCGCCAAGGGTGTGCATGCCCTTGGCCCGGAAGCCGCTATCGGTGGCTAACTCCACCACCTGATCGCAGAACTCCACGTCGTCGTCGATGATGGCGCAGGAAAGACGGTCCATGGGCGCTTCTGTCCGCAAAGTGCTGATACATGTTCAGTTGAGAATTGTGACGACGACGCGAAAAAGCGTCTCTCACCACGTCGAGTGGCACACCGGTGTCATCACCATCAGGGATGAGCGTAGCTATTTCCCCAATGTCGAGCCCGCCGTGCCGATTCTGACCGAAGTACGCACGGCAAATCCTGGTTACGCCAGTGCCAAGCGTCACGGTTGGGCTCGGTCGCCGCAGCGGAAGTGCCAAAACGCCACGAAGTGCAAGGTTTTGCGACGGCTGCCACGCCAGTCAGAGGCGGATGCCATCATCGATGAGCCACTGGATCAGCTCGCTTGCGCTGTTACATCGCAATCTAGGCGTCAGCTGGTGCTGACCTGGGCCAGCGCCATGCGAGGCGTTGGGCGAACCGTTCCAGCGGGGCCGGTCGGGTTCGATGTGCTATCCACAGCCTACGCACTCATCGTGGAGAGCGTGTGTACAGATTGCTCAACCCCGCGTCCTGTGTGGCTGTTGAAAGTAGAAGCGCCCGCAACTGCGGGCGCCTTCATCGGTATCGCATCGCGGATGGGCTCAGCGTTTTTCCGACCCATCCGGGCGTTCGTAGTCGTGCTCCGGATCCGCCTTGTTGACGTCGCGGTCTTCGTCGGGCATGTCGTGCACCTTTCGTTCGGCATTCTCGTTGCGCTGCTCTTGCGGCGTGAACGGCTTGCTCTGATCATCGTCCGGACCCCACGGCTTCTTCGGTTCGCTAGCCATCGCGGTTCTCCTGCCTGATTGTCGTGCCAGCACGCTAGGCTGGCGGGCATTGCAAGCTGGTGAACAAACCTGCGTCGCCGTGTGAAGTGATTGCGCAGATGGCCCCGCCGAGCGCGCCAAGTACGCCTGATCCGAACATGCTCAGCCACCGGTCTGCGAATACGGTGCCGCCACCGGTTTGGACTGCGGCGAGTCCTTCTGCCGTAGCCAGATGGTCAACACCACCAGCGCAAATACCGCCAGGAATTCGCTCTGCCAGTTCTGCATCGATTCGAACCAGAACCCGGCGTCGGTGAAATGGTCGAGGATGCTGATCGGCGGCAACCCTTTTTGTGTGCGCTCCAGCAACGCAAGCCGCCAGCTGCCAAGCAGATGCAGGACAAAACTCATCAGGAACAGCGCGCCAAATGCCAGCGCCAACGAGTGCTCATACACGCGCAGCCACAGCCCACCGGCACGCACCGGCCACGGCGTCTGGCCCGGCTTGATCTCGGCGTTTTCTTCAGCAGGATCGAGCGGACGCGACTCTGCCGAGCCCACCTGGCGCAGCTTGACGGTCAGCAGCACATACATGCCCATCTGCAGGAACTCGCTTTCCCAGTTCTCGAACAAGGCCGAGACGAAATGCGCGCTGTGCAGATACGCGGCCAGCAGTAGCGTTGGCTGGCCCTGCTCTGTCAACTCCGCGTTATAGGCATGCAGGCCGGCATAGATCTGGCAGCCGATGAAGAGCAGCGTCAGCGCAAGCAGACACAACGACAACCCATTGCGACGAAAGAACATGCGTAACTCCAGACGATGCGCGCAGTATCGAGCGTGATCGGCAAAAGCGCATGAAGCCTGCGCGCACTGCCCACCGTGAGGTCGGCTGGCGTGCTTGCTGACAACGTGAACGCGCCAAGCGCAACACACATGCCGGCGACATCGTCTAGCCCGGACGTTTACGTCTGCATGACCACACTGACACTCACTTCGTAGTGATCCACACCGTCAGGAGACCCACATGCCCGTTCCCAATTACCCACGCCCGCCGTTCAAGCCGCAGCAGCAGGGCTTCCCCGGCCGGACCGAGAAGATGGATCCACGCCCGGACCATGGCGAAGACAGCTATGTCGGTCATGGGCAGCTGACAGGCAAGCGCGCGCTGATCACCGGTGGCGACAGTGGCATTGGCGCTGCCGTGGCGATTGCCTATGCACGCGAAGGCGCCGACGTGGCCATCGCGTATCTGCCCGACGAGCAGGAGGACGCGGCCAGAATCGGGGCGCTGATCGAAAAGGCCGGCGTCAAGGCGCTACTGGTCGGCTGCGATATCAGCGACCCGCACCAGGCCGCAGCATTGATCGAACAGGTCAACAGCGCCTTCGGCGGATTGGACATTTTGGTCAACAACGCCGGCTACCAGAAGTATTTCGAGAATTTCGAAGACATTACGCTGGAAGAATGGCGCAAGACCTTCGACACCAATGTGCATGCGGTGTTTCATCTGGTGCAGCTGTCGGTGCCGTTGATGAAGGACGGTGGCTCCATCATCAATACCGCCTCGGTGCAGTCCAAGAAACCCACGCCGAATATTCTTCCCTATGCCGCCACCAAGGGCGCGTTGGCCAACCTCACCATTGGCCTGGCCGGCGTGCTGGCCGACAAGCACATCCGCGTCAATGCGGTGCTGCCCGGCCCGATCTGGACACCGTTCATTCCTGCAGGCATGGACGAAGACTCGGTGGAAAACTTCGGCAGCCAGACCCCGATGGGACGGCCCGGCCAGCCGGTCGAGCTGGCGTCGGCCTACGTGATGCTGGCGGCCGACACTGCCAGTTACACCTCAGGCACGTTGCTGACCATTGCCGGTGGCGCCGTCACGCTGTAGCCCGCTCCACGTTGTCGCCAAACCCGCGTTGCTCTCACAGCAACGCGGGTTTTTTTGTGTGCAGCAGCGTGCTGCATGTGCATTCTAGATTCGATCAAAGGCTTGGTTGGCCGAGCGCGCGGTGCCCTTGCCGCTCACGGGACACGCCGTGAATCCGTCCATGGAGACTCAGTGGCGGCATCCATGCCGCCACATGGTCCCGCGAGCGGCAAGGACACCGCACCAGCAAGTTTGCAGGTTGCTTTGTTGAAAGCTGTCTGTTGACAGCCTTGCGTTGCGAAGCTGATCGAATGCGCCTCTGTTATCCGAACAACGCACGTAATGCACTGCTTGCAACCACGCACACCGACCATCTTCGATGGTCCTTGCCCGCCCACCATCGCGGGACCTTACGCGGCATGAATGCCGCGTGAGAGCCTACACGGACGTACTTGCGGCGTGTCCTGCGATGGTGGGCGGGCAAGGACCCTGCAGCAAAATAACAGCATCAAGAGCACAGCGAGGACATCGCACCAGACAGGTCGCTGGCTGCTTTGTTAAAAACATGCGTACCGATCAACTCGACTGGTCCTTGCCCGCCCTCCGTCGCGGGACCTTACGCGGCATGGATGCCGCGTAAGAGCCTACACGGACGTACTTGCGGCGTGTCCTGCGATGGTGGGCGGGCAAGGGCCCTGCAGCCAAACCGCAGATCGGCCGCTCCTCACTGAAGACCCAACTCCTAAGCTCAGCAATGAATCGCCGGGAAATGATTTTTGCCAGCCACTCCTGGCACCCAGTGTGCGCGACTAAAAAACACACAGCGCCGGTGAGTAACTAGTCAACGCCTCACTCGCGTGGCACACACCTACCCCTGCGCCTGTTCTCACGTTCTGCCACCTACCGTAGATCGTGTTGGACCGTGATGCATGCAGTCTCTGCTCGCCCAGACCTGGCTGCCGCCCAATGCGTGGCTGCTCATCAGCACGCTGTCGGCGCGATGACATCACCCAACACGCAGGCAAACGTGCGCGGTGGTGATCCGCGTCCTGGGTAAGCCGGCGCCTCAGCGCCCTCCACAAGGCAGGCAATCAATGAGAATTTTGGTCACCGGCGGCACCGGTTATATCGGCTCACATACCTGCATGGAACTGGCACGACGTGGGCACGACGTGTGCATTGTCGATAATTTGAGCAATTCATCCGAGCGCGTGCTCGACCATCTGCAGTATCTGATGGGAGCTCGACCGGAGTTTCATCGCATGGATGTGCGCGCACCAGAGCTCGCTGAGTTGCTGAGCAGCAAGCGCATCGATGCCGTACTGCATTTTGCCGCACTCAAGGCCGTTGGCGAATCGGTGCGCGAGCCGTTGCTGTATTTCAACAACAACGTGACCGGCACGCTGGCGCTGTTGCGTGCGATGCGCACCGCCGAAGTGTCCAACCTGGTATTCAGCTCCTCGGCCACCGTGTATGGCGATGAAAACATCAGCCCGATCGAGGAAAGCGCACCGTTGAAGGCGATCAATCCCTACGGCCGCACCAAGTTGATGATGGAAGAAATGATCGGTGATCTGAGCATCGCGTGGCCCGAATTCAATGCTGCGCTGCTGCGTTACTTCAACCCGGTGGGCGCGCATCCCAGTGGGTATCTGGGCGAAGATCCGCGCGGCGTGCCGAACAACCTGATGCCCTATATCGCGCAGGTGGCCGTCGGCCGCCGCGCTGCACTGCAGGTGTTCGGCGATGATTACCCCACCGCCGACGGCACCGGGGTGCGCGACTATCTGCACGTGATGGATCTGGCGCGCGCGCATGTGGATGCCATCGACTACCTGCAGCGCGAACGCAAGGGACTGGTGGTGAACCTGGGCAGCGGACGCGGCCACAGCGTGCGCGAGGTGGCTGCCGCATTCGAGCGTGCCAGTGGCTGCCGCATTCCGTTGAGCATTGCACCGCGCCGCGATGGCGATGTGGCGGTGTATTACGCGAACGCCACGCTGGCCAATCGGCTCTTGGGCTGGAAGGCCGAATACGACCTGGACCGCATGTGTCGCGATACCTGGCGTTGGCAGCAACTGCATCCGGACGGCTATGCGACCTCGCGCCTGACCAGACCGCGCACCCCGGCCACCGTGCCCGAGCGTGAGCTTGCGCGCGAGCTGGTCCTACCGTCACGTCGCTTGTTGCCTACGACAGAGGGACGCCGCCGCAACGAGTCCGCTCGCACCCTGCTGGCTGCAGACCGTCTCTCGCGCGCGTGACGCGCGCTGATTCTTTCCTTTTAGATTGAGGGCATTCCATGAGCTGGGCTGGTCAGTTTCACTACGACATCGGCAACACCCGCCGCGCCGTCGCATCCGACAACACCCCGCAATTCGACCCATCGCGACCCACGCTGTTGTGCTTGTCGCATCTGCGCTGGAGTTTTGTGTATCAGCGCCCACAGCATCTGATGTCGCGCTTTGCGCATGATTTCAATCTGCTGTTCTGGGAGGAGCCCATCGCCTGCGACGAACCCGAGCCGTGGCTGCAGGTGCGTGGCGAAGCGGGCGGCCTGCATGTGCTGGTGCCCCGCCTGCCGACCGGTTGCGAAGGCGAGGCCGCCGTGCAGATCCAACGCCAGTTGCTGGATGGCTATCTGGCCGAACTCGGTGTGGACGATCTGGTGCTGTGGTACTACACACCGATGAGCCAGAGCTTCAGCGCGCATCTGCACCCGCGCGTGATCGTGTACGACTGCATGGACGAGCTGTCGGCATTTCGCGGTGCGCCGCCCGAACTGGTACAGCGCGAACGCGAACTATTGCAGCGCGCCGATGTGGTGTTCACCGGTGGCTACAGCATCTGGGAAGCAAAACGCGCGCTGCACGCAAACGCACATGCCTTTCCCAGCAGTGTGGAGGTGGCGCATTTCGCTGCGGCACGCGCGCCCCAGCAGGAGCCTGCCGATCAAGCCGACATCGCGCATCCGCGCCTGGGTTTTTATGGCGTGATCGACGAACGCTTCGACGTGGAGCTATTGCGCAGCATCGCCGCGCAACGCCCGCACTGGCAGTGGGTGATGATCGGCCCGGTGGTCAAGATCGACCCGGCCGAGTTGCCGCAAGCCGACAATATCCATTACCTGGGTGGCAAGAGCTACGACCAGTTGCCCGGCTATCTATCCGGATGGGAGGTGGCGTTGATGCCGTTTGCGATGAATGCCTCCACCCGCTTCATCAGCCCGACCAAGACGCCCGAATATCTGGCTGGCGGCTGCCCGGTGGTCTCCACGCCGATCCACGATGTGGTGCGCACCTATGGCGACACCGGCGTGGTGCGCATTGCCGACACGCCCGATGCATTCGTTGCCGCGTGCGAGGCCGCGCTACGCGACGGCGCCGACCGTGAGCAGCTGCTGGAAACCGCTGACCAGGTGCTGGGCGATATGTCCTGGGACCACACCTATGACTTGATGAAGGAGAAACTCACGTGGAAGCAATGACACCTTCGGGCAGCGTTCCGCTGGCGAGCACGCGCACCCTCGGCGGTACCCGGCGCGGATTCGATTACCTGATCATCGGTGCGGGATTTGCCGGCAGCGTACTGGCCGAGCGCCTGGCCGCAGGCCTGGGCAAGCGCGTACTGGTGGTGGACCGCCGCCCGCATATCGGCGGTAACGCCTATGACTTCCACGATGACGCCGGTGTGCTGATCCATCGCTACGGCCCGCACATCTTCCACACCAATGCGCAGCGCATCGTGGATTATCTGTCCAACTTCACCCAATGGCGGCCGTACGCGCATCGTGTGCTGGCGCAGGTAGGCGAGCAGCAGGTGCCGATCCCGATCAACATGACCACCTTGAACCGGCTCTACGGTTTGCAGCTTGCAACCGAACAAGACGCCGCTGCATTTCTGGCCAGCCGCGCCGAACCGGTGGCCGATATCCAGACCAGCGAAGACGTTGTGATCAACCAGGTGGGCCGCGAATTGTACGAGACCTTCTTCCGCGGCTACACGCGCAAGCAATGGGGTCTGGATCCGTCACAGCTGGACAAGTCGGTGACCTCGCGTGTGCCCACCCGCACCAATGACGACGACCGTTACTTCACCGACACCTTCCAGCAGATGCCGCTGCACGGCTACACCCGCATGTTCGAACGCATGCTCGATCACCCCAACATCAAGGTGATGCTCAATACCGATTACCGCGAGATCCGCGACGAGCTGGACTACGACCAACTGGTCTACAGCGGGCCGGTGGACGAATACTTCGACTATTGCTACGGCAAGCTGCCGTATCGCTCGCTCAAGTTCGAACACAGCACCGTGGATCAGGAACACTTTCAGGCGGTGGCCACGGTCAACTACCCGGCCGAAGGTGTGGCCTACACGCGCATCACCGAGTACAAGCATCTGACCGGCCAGCAACATCCCAAGACCAGCCTCACCCACGAGTACCCATCGGCCGACGGCGACCCGTATTATCCGATTCCACGTGCGGAGAATGCCGCGCTGTACCGGCGCTACGAGCGTCTGGCGGCCGAGACGCCCAATGTCACCTTCCTCGGGCGGCTGGGCACCTACAAGTACTACAACATGGATCAAGTGATCGGCCAGGCATTGGCCTTGTTCAAGCGCATCGAAGAGGCAGAACACCAGCGTCACGCCGAACCGGCTGTCTGATCGGCAACACCCCGCCCCACCGCGCTCGCGCTGCGGGGGCAGTCATCGATGGTCGGTTGCCAGCGTGCAATCGATCGTGCAGCAGGATGTCAGATGCATACCCCCACAGTGTTCGACAGTTTTTTCATGGCGGGGTTCGAGTGTTCGACCCATCGCCGCCGCGATGGCCGCCGGCTGGATCTGATCGCCGGCACCAAGCACGACCGCTGGGCCGCCAACGATTACCGCGCCGTCTCGGCGCACGGCTTGCGTACTGTGCGCGACGGCGTGCGCTGGCACCTGATCGAACAACGCCCCGGCCATTACGATTGGTCCAGCTTTCTGCCGATGCTGCATGCGGCCAATGCTGCCGGCACCCAGGTGATCTGGGATCTGTGCCATTACGGCTGGCCGGACGATGTGGATATCTGGGCGCCGCACTTTGTCGATCGCTTTGCGCGCTTTGCCGCTGCGGCGGCGCAATGCGTCAAGAACGAAACCGACGCGGTGCCATTCTATGCCCCGATCAACGAGATCTCGTTCTGGGCCTGGAACGGCGGCGACCACTCAGGCATGTATCCAAAGGCACGCGGACGCGGCTTCGAGCTCAAGCATCAGCTGGTACGCGCCACCATCGCCGCGATCGATGCGGTACGCCAGGTGGAACCGCGCGCGCGCTTCGTGCAGGTGGACCCGGCCATCCATGTGATCCCCTCCAACGACCGCCCCGGCCCGCGCCGCGAAGCCGAACGCCTGCGGCTGGCCCAGTTCGAAGCCTGGGACATGATCTGCGGCAAGCAATGGCCCGGATTGGGCGGCACACCTCAGCATCTGGACATCATCGGCCTCAACTACTACGCAGACAATCAGTGGTATCTGGGCGGCACACCGATCCTGCGCAGCTCAACGGATTACCGCCCGTTTTCGGCCATCATCGACGAGTTCTGGCAGCGTTATCGGCGCCCGATGTTCATCTCCGAAACCGGCGCCGAAGCCGACAAACGCGGCCCCTGGCTTGACCATGTCGGCAGCGAAGTGGCATTGGCGATGCAGCAAGGCGTGCCGATGGAAGGCATCTGCCTCTACCCGGTGCTGGACTATCCGGGCTGGGACAACTACCGCCATTGCCCCACCGGCCTGTTCGGTTATGCCGATGAGCAGGGCGAACGCCCGTTGCATGCCGGGCTGGCCAGACAGCTGCGTCGCGAACACGAACGCTTTGGCCTGCAAGCGCCGCAGCTTGCACTAGCCGACATCGACACGTGACAACGCCCACTGCCCAGCCGGAATTATTGCCGGACACGCCGGCACGCTTTCTGTGGCATTACGTTCGCCAACGGCCCTGGCATTTCAGTGGGTTGTTGTTGTTGATCATCGGCGCCGCCGGCTGCGCGGTGTCGGTGCAGTACGGCATGAAGGTGTTGGTCGATGCGATGGCCACCGATCAACGCAACCAGGCCAATGTGTGGTTGCCGCTGGGCGTGTTCATCGGCCTGATTGCGGTGGAAAACCTGCTGTGGCGCCTGGGCGGCTGGTTGGGCTGCAGCACCGTTGTTGCCAGCGTGGTGGATATCCGGGTGGATCTGTTCCGTCATCTCACCGGACACCCGATGCGCTATTTCAGCGAGCATTTCGCCGGTGCGCTGGGCAATCGCATCACCGCGCTCGGCAGTGCGGCCGGGCAGATCTACGGCGGGCTGGCGTGGAAGATCGTGCCGCCGATCGTGGATTTCATCGGTGCCATCGTGTTGTTGCTGACGGTGGACTGGCGCATGGCCGCCACCCTGGTCGGCTTCATCGGCATTGTGGCGGCCATCATCACCAGCTTCGGCATCCGCGGCCGCGCCAAGCATCAGCGCTTTGCCGCGCAGGCCGCACGCGTGGGCGGCGAGTTGGTGGATGCGGTGTCGAATGTATGGACGATCAAGGCATTTGTCGCGCGCGATCGCGAAAGCGCACGGCTGGCAGAACAGATCGGCTATGAAGCGGTCGCGCACCGGCGCAGCTGGATGTATGTGGAAAAGGCCCGCGTCATCCATGACATCTGTCTGTCGTTGATGGCCGGCGGCATGTTGATCTGGGCGATCGGCGTGTGGCGTGCCGGGGCGGTGAGCGCAGGCGATGTGGTGCTGGTCAGCGCGCTGACGTTTCGCATCCTGCATGGCTCACGCGACCTGGCGCTGACGCTGGTGGATACCACGCAGCAACTCGGCGCGATCGCCGATACCTTGCAGATCATCCTGCAGCCGCATGCATTGGTGGATGCGGCTGCGCCATTGACGCTGGCCGAAGGCGATGTGCGCTTCGAACATTTGCACTTTGCCTATCCCGATCGCCCGGCGGTGCTGCACGACTTGAATCTGCATATTCCATCAGGCCAGAAGGTCGGCATCGTCGGTCCATCCGGCGCCGGCAAATCGACCTTGATTGCATTGATCCAGCGGCTGGACGATGTGGAATCCGGGCGCGTGCTGATCGACGGCCAGGACATCCGCAGTGTCAGCCAGGACAGCCTGCGCGAAAAGATCGCAGTGGTGCCGCAGGAAACCGCGCTGTTCAACCGCAGCATTGCCGACAACATCCGCTACGGGCGGCCGGACGGCAGCGATGCAGATGTGCAGGACGCCGCGCGGCATGCCTTCTGCGATGGATTCATCCGGCAACTGCCGCAAGGCTACGACACCCAGGTTGGCGAGCGCGGGGTGATGTTGTCCGGTGGTCAGCGGCAGCGGCTGGGCATCGCGCGTGCGTTTCTCAAGGACGCACCGATCCTGATCCTGGACGAAGCCACCTCGGCACTGGACAGCGAATCGGAGGCGGAAATTCAGGCCGCGCTGGATCATCTGATGCGCGACCGCACCGTGCTGGCGGTAGCCCATCGGCTGTCCACGGTGATCGGCTTCGATCGCATCGTGGTGCTGCAGGAAGGCCGCGTGGTCGAAGACGGCAATCCTGCACAGCTGCGCGGGCATGGCGGCGTCTTCGACGGGTTGTGGCAGCGGCAGGCGGCCGGATTCGAGCAGGCAGCACCTGACCAGACCCAAGCGTAATGCTAGGTGGATCACGTGCGCGTCTCTCATGCCGTTACGCGCGCAAGTGCCGCTCAATGACCGAAGTAGTTGCGTAAAACTGGCAGGCGTCATGTGCCGAGTCAGCTTGTGCGCGGCGCCGCATCCGGTGTCGGGACACGCCGTGAATCCGTCCGTGGAGGCTCAGTGGCGGCATCCATGCCGCCACATGGTCCCGCCCCCGGATACGACACCGCGCTTTCACCTTTCGCGACTGCGGATCGACAAGCAATGTCATAAGCCGGGCGTCACGTCTGCGGATTCGCAATTATGCCTGAGCGATGCTTTGGCATCGCTCGGATGCGGCCAAACGAAGATCCAGCACTTCACAAGCGAAGGACACTTTCAAAGCCGCGATCAATCTAAAGCGCGATCAGTCACCAGTGGCGGATTTTCCTGCAGCAACCGACAACAATGGGTGGTGCTTGCACGCGTACCGGCGTGGGACCTTACGCGGCATGGATGCCGCGTAAGAGCCTACATGGACGTACTTGCGGCGTGTCCCACGCCGGTGCGCGTGCAAGCGCCCGCAGCAGACTGAAGCCTTCGCGCAGAACCGGCAGGCGTCGTGCGCGGCGATAGTCAATTCGCGAGATTGCATCCACCCTTTACGGCTGCTGATAGGCAAGCAACACCTTCGCTTTATTCTGCAGCCACCGACAAAACCTGAAAGGTGCTTGCACGCGTGCCGGCGTGGGACCTTACGCGACATGGATGCCGCGTAAGAGCCTACATGGACGTACTTGCGGCGTGTCCCACGCCGGTACGCGTGCAAGCGCCTGCAGCAGACCGAAGCCTTCGCACAAAACCGGCAGGCGTGGTGCAATCCGATAGTCGATGCGTAGTGCCACATCCAGTGTCGGAACACGCCATGCATCCACCCAAGACTGCTACGTACCGGCATCCATAACACCGCAGAGCCAATCAAGCGATGATGACATCGCACTTTCCAAGCTGCTCATCTTCGAACGGGTACCAAAAAAACAACTGCGCCCACCTGACGATGAGCGCAGTCGTTTTGTTGGCCGCTAGCATTCATTTTGTTGGCCGCTACAAGAGCGACCAGCAACCGATCAATGCGCTTGGGTCGACTTGGTGCGCAGCGCCTTGGCATGTTCGAGGTGCTGGGCAATCGTTTCGCGGGCACGCTGCAGTTCCTTGCCCAGATCGCTCGACCCCGGCTCGCTGCTCAATTGCGTATCCAGCAGTGCTAGCGCCTGCTCATGGCTGGTCACGCTGGCCTGCAGGTACTGCGTTTCGAATTCCTTGCCGTTCAACCCGTCCAGGCGCTTGCGGGTGCCGTCCGCGCGTGCGGACGCGGCCTGCGCCAGGGTGCCATTGCGGTCCGGCGCAAAACGGCTGAGGTCGGTCAACGCGGCGCTGTGGGCTTCATCCATCTTGCGCGCGAACTGCAGCGATTCGCCGCCGATGCCCTTCACCACAGCCAGTTGCGCCAGCGTGCGCTCCTGCTCGTTGAAGATGACCAGTGCACCCAATGCCTGCTTGCGGTCGGTGGAAATGTTGGCATCGGTGCGTAGTGGGTCGCCATGCGGTGGCGTTGCACTCCTGGCGGCAGGTCCGGTCAACGTGGTCTGTTGAATGTCGCGGTCGCTGCCAGTGTCGCTGGTCGCATCGGTCGATTGGCCCTGACGACGCTGCCATGCCTTGTACGCCACATAGCCCACGGCGCCGGCGGTTACCATCTTGAAAAGTCCCATTACTGCCTCCTGAGTGATCGTTGCTTGGCGATCATTGATTGTCGGGTTCGCATCGTGATGTGTGGAATGACTGCAAGCGATTTGACGAGTGATCCCAGGGTGCGAGTGCGAGGGTTATCCAGACGTGACTTGCGCATCAACGCGGCGTCGCCAATCGGACGCGTCCACACCATGCGCACGCTGTGTGCTGATGGGCTTAACGATGCTGCACGAACACTGCATGGGTTGCCGCGCATCGACGGCCTTTTCGGGAGATCTCAATGCTTGCCCTCAACTATCACGGATCACGCGACGTACGGGTTGAAACCGTGCCGGATCCGGTTCTTGTCGAACGCGACGATCTGATCTTGCGCGTTACCGCAACGGCCATCTGCGGCTCGGACCTGCATCTGTATCGCGGCAAGATTCCCGATCTGCGCCATGGCGACATTCTCGGCCATGAATTCATGGGCATCGTCGAAGACGTTGGCCCCGATGTCACTGCAGTCAAACCCGGCGACCGCGTGGTGATTCCGTTCGTGGTCGCCTGCGGGCGCTGCTTCCATTGCGTGCTGCAGGAATTTTCCGCGTGCGAAACCACCAACACCGGCAAGGGCGCGGCATTGAATCACAAGGACATGCGCCCACCGGCGGCCTTGTTCGGCTTCAGTCATCTCTACGGTGGTCTGTCGGGCGGGCAGGCCGAATACGTGCGCGTGCCCAAGGCCAATGTCGGACCGTTGGTGGTGCCCGATGTCCTGCATGACGAGCAGGTGTTGTTCCTGTCCGACATCTTGCCCACCGGTTATCAAGCCGTGGTCGATGCCGGCGTCAAACAAGGCTCCACCGTGGCCATCTTCGGCGCCGGCCCGGTCGGTCTGATGGCCGCAGCGTGCTGCCGCATGCTGGGCGCCGAACGTATCTTCATGGTCGACCGCCACGCGTATCGGCTCGACTTCGCCTCCAAGGCGTATGGCGTCATCCCGATCAACTTCGACGAGATCGACGACCCGGCCGACGTGATCGTCTCGCAGACCGATGGCCGCGGCGTGGATGCCAGCATCGAAGCAGTGGGCTTCGAAGCCGAAGGCAGCGCGGTGGAAACCGCACTGACCACCTTGAAACTGGAAGGCAGCAGCGGTGTGGCGATCCGTCAATGCATCGCGGCAACGCGTCGTTGCGGCGTGGTCAGCGTGCCGGGCGTGTATGCCGGCTTCATCCACGCTTTCCTGTTCGGCGATGCCTTCGACAAGGGACTCACCTTCAAGATGGGCCAGACCCATGTGCAAAAACATATGCCGCAGTTGCTGGAACATATCGGCAACGGCGACCTCAAGCCGAGCGCGATCATTTCGCATCGCATGCCGTTGGCCGACGCAGCGCGCGGCTACGACTTGTTCGACAAGAAGCAGGACGATTGCCGCAAGGTCGTGCTGACGCCGTAACCGCTGGCGAACAGGCAAACACAAGCGGCGCAATCGATGAGTGCGCCGCTTTTCTATCGCACTCGTTTGGGATGCGGATCAATCCAGCGGTTTGGCCGGTACGAACGGCGACACCGGATCGCTGGCCGGAAAGGTCTCTTCCAGCGCATCGTCCTGCAGCGCATCCTGCTTTTCTTTCTCGCTGCGCTGGTCGTCGTGATCGTTGCTGTGGTCGGGTGTGGATGACATTTGATTGGAGGTGCTCATCGGGCGTTTCCTGGCTACATGGATGCGGACTGCGCCACGCTACGGCGCCACCTCGATGACACAGGTGAAAGCGGTCTTCGCATCGAGGCGACAAAGGCAACGCGTTACACAAGCCGGACGCGCGCGCCTTCATCCGCGTGCGCAGCGGCGTAACCGCCAAGCCATGCAAAGCCAATCCCGGGGTGCGGTTCACACCCCGACACGCCCAGGGTGTATGGTGCAGAGGCGGCCGGAGTCCGGTGTCGCCTTCACTCTATCTGGCCTTCTCCATCAAGAATCTCTGCGAACGCTGCGACGCCGTCTGTTGCCGGCTCACTGTCATGGTCGACTCAACCGACCGCATTCCAAACCATCTGACCACCGTGACGCCGCAAGGCTGGCACGTGATGGCGCGTGACGAGGAAGGTTGGTGCGTGGCCATCGATGCCGCGCGGATGTGTTGCTCGATCTACGACACACGGCCGGCCATCTGCCGCCGTTTCGTCATGTCCGGCCCGTATTGCCGCGACGTGCGTGCCACCTACGACGATCAGCGCCGCCGGGGCATTCCCTTGACGCTCTACAACGCATGAGGATTTGCGATGAATAATTCCCGCCGCCAGTCGATGACCGTGAGCAATCAGCCAGGCAAGCCGCGCTTGTCCGAACAGCGCCTGGCTGCTGATCTGGAAGCGTTTCAGCAGTCCGGTGGCGCGATCGAGCGTCTGGGCGACACGCCGCTGCGTCGTGACAAGAAGCGCGGCGAGTCCGACGCTGCACCGGCTGCAGCCGTCGCCGCAAAGCCGGCCGTCAAGACAACCGACAGGTCTGAAGAAGCGACAGAGACAACCGAAACCACCGACGCCGAATAAGCCACGCATCGCAGTGGCAGCGCACCCGCGCTGTGGCTGTCGCTGCTGGATGTTGACGATGGATGTTGATGCGCGCTGCAGCCGGCCAAAGAGACAGCGCCAGCCATCGTCGGCTTCGACAAGGGCCTGCGCCTGGCAGGCAAACCGGCGTCGCCGGCAGGCGGCGCAATCGGCAGTTACAGCAACTGCGCGTGCTTGATCACGCCAAGCCCCTGCGCCAGGGACGCCATTTCGTTGGCCAGCGCGATCACGTCGCCGCCGGCTTGCGCGGCACTGGTCATGATGCGTTGATACGCGTCCCAGAAGTCCGGTCCATTGCCATAGGCATCGTGGAACCCTTGCAACTCCAGGACCATGAGATCGGACACTTGCATGTCGGAGCGATCCATTGCGGTCACCTCGTTGGGGAGTCGTCCCCGGCCCGCAGCCTACACGCGTTCACCTTACAAAACAGGGTCTAGCGTGCGTCAGCGTATTTGAAACTGAATTGGTTAGAGAGCACGCGCATACCGGCGTGAGTGGCTCGATCTGGCGTGCTGCAACGCGCTGCTGCGTGTAATGACGCGCTTACCAACGCGCACCTTGAATTGCGCTGCAACCAACGCTAGTGGATGCATAGGGTGCACAACCCGATGCAGCGCACGCCTCAGGCTTCGCTATGCACGGCCATCACGCCGCGTCCTGCAAGCCCTGCTGCAGGCATTCCAGCAAGCGGCTCAGCTTGGGCAACAACTGGCGCGCGCGCATCCACACCAGATGCAGCGGCAGGCCTTCGGTATCGCACTGCGGCAGCACTGCGACCAGGCTGCCGCGCTGCAGATGGTGATCGATCAACCAGGTCGGCAGTTGCGCGATGCCCAGCCCGGCCACCACCGCATCCACCTGCGCTTCTGCATTGCCGAACACCACCCGCGCGTCCATCACGCGTTGTTCCACCGGTCCTGCGCCATGCCGCAGCAACCACGGGCCACTGCTGCCATCGGCCTTGCCGTACAGCACCGCGTCGTGTGCCAGCAATGCAGCGATGCTGTCGGGCATGCCACGGTGCGCCAGATACTGCGGCGCGGCGCAGAACACGCGTTTTTCATGGCCCAGATAGCGGTGACCCAGACTGCTGTGCCACTGCTCCGGCCCACCGATGCGCACTGCGATGTCGATGCCTTCTTCGGCCATGTCGACGAAGCGATCGGTGAACGAAATGCTTGGCTGCAGGCCGGGATAGCGCTGGAAGAACGGCAGCAACACCGGCAGCACCTTGCGCCGGCCGAAGCTCACCGGCAGGTCCAGCCGTAGCCGGCCGGTAGGCGCCTGGCCTTCGGCGCGCAGTACGTGCTCGGCCTCTTCCAGCTCGTCGAGCACCTTGACGCAGACCCGGTAGAACGCCGCGCCGGCATCGGTCAGCGCCAGCCGCCGGGTGGTGCGCGCGAACAGGCGCACGCCCAGGCGTGCTTCCAGGCGGGCGATGGCCTTGCCCACTGCCGAGCTGGTCAGACTGAGCCGCTCGGCGGCGGCGGTGAAGCTGCCGGCATCGGCGGCGCTGACGAAGATGTCGATGCCTTTGACGCGTTCGGAGGGATGCATGACGGCACATTGCAGAACTGAAGTCTGCAATGTACGGAAAATACTCCCGATATACGACTTGAATTCTTTCCTATCATGGCCAGCCCACACTGCGGCGCATGCCATGTCTGCTGTCCGTTCCACCACGTCCACCGCGTCTGCCACCACTGCGCCGGCCACCGCGCGCAGCGGGCTGGCGATCTTCATCCTGGCGTTTGCCGCGTTCGTGATCGTCACCACCGAATACCTGATCGTCGGGCTGCTGCCCGGCCTTGCGCGCGATATGGAAATTTCCATTTCCGCCGCCGGCCAGCTGGTGACGCTGTTCGCCTTCACCGTGATGCTGTTCGGCCCGCCGCTGACCGCGTGGCTGTCGCACGTGGATCGCAGGCGCCTGTTTATCGCGATCCTGCTGGTGTTTGCGGTCTCCAACGCGGTGGCCGCGCTGGCGCCCAACATCTGGGTGCTGGCCTTGGCGCGTTTTATCCCGGCGCTGGCATTGCCGGTGTTCTGGGGCACCGCCAGCGAGACCGCCGGGCAACTGGCCGGGCCGCAGCACGCCGGGCGCGCGGTATCGCGGGTGTATCTGGGCATTTCGGCGGCGTTGTTGTTCGGCATTCCGCTGGGCACGGTGGCGGCCAACGGCATCAGCTGGCGCGGCGCGTTCTGGATTCTGGCCGCCTTGTCGCTGGCGATGGCCGCCGCGCTGGCGGTATGGATGCCGACGGTGGCCCGCAGCGCACGGGTGAATCTGCGCCAGCAGGCCGGCATCTTCGGCGAGCGCTTCTTCCTGGCCAATGTGATCCTGTCGGTGGTGGTTTTTACCGCCATGTTCACCGCCTACACCTATCTGGCCGACCTGCTGGAACGCAGCGTGGGCGTGCCGGCGGCGAACGTGGGCTGGTGGCTGATGGGCTTCGGCGCGATCGGTCTGATCGGCAACTGGCTCGGCGGCCGGGTGGTGGATCGCTCGCCGCTGCGTGCCACGGCGGTGTTCCTGCTGCTGCTCGCGCTGGGCATGGCGTTGTGCGTGCCGCTGGCCAAGACCGGGGTGCTGCTCCCTCTGACCCTGGCGGTCTGGGGCATTGCCTACACCGCGCTGTTTCCGATCAGCCAGGTGCGGGTGATGAACGCGGTGACCCATTCGCAGGCGCTGGCCGGCACCACCAATGTGTCGGCGGCCAATGCAGGCATCGGCGTCGGCGCGATCATCGGCGGGCTGGTGATACCGGCCTGGGGCCTGGACAGCATCGGTTATGTGGCCGCTGCGGTGGCGCTGCTGGGCGTGGTGCTGATTCCGTTGGTGCATCGCGCCCGGCGTTGAGAGAGGGTGCTGCGGGCCAGGCGCATCCGGTCCGCAGCTGTGGTTTCGCTCGATGCGCATGGCCACGAAAGCGTGCCGAGCCGAATACCGCCGCAGACGGCCCTGTCGTTGGGCGCTGCGCGCCCGGTTTGACGCAACACTGCGCGGCGAAGTCCCTCGCGCTCCCTCACACCAGGCCGGCTGAATGCCGCCAGCTGCGTGCCTTCCGGCAGGCACGCAACTGCTGCGCAAAGCGCCGAATGGCGCACATTCCCGTGTAAAATGCGCGGTCTTTGACCGGAAGAATGGCGAAAGTTTCTCCACGGGCGCCCCTCTCGGGCCCGGCGTTCATTCGCCTGCTCGCGCGCCTCAGCGACGTCCACGTTGCCCAGTCCAACCACGCCCTCGCCGACCGGCTGAGCCAGTGGATCGACTGGACGCGCGCGGTGGCGGTGTCCAAGGCGCTGGATGGCAAGCTGCCCGAGACCGACGATCTCCCCGAGCCGCGTCCTGCCGATGCCCAGGCCTGCGCACGCGTGCGCGCCGGGTTGGCGACCAGCAGCGTGGCCGATCTGGATGCGCTGGTCGTGCGTTTGCGTAGCGATGCGCACACCGCCGCCGATCTCGATGCCCGTGCCCCAGTGCCCGACTACGCACCCTTCCGGCAGCATTACCTCGCCATGCAACGCGCGATGCGCACCGCCACCGGCGATCTGCGTGGCCGTCTGCGCGACCTGCTGGCGCTGACGTCCGGCGAGATGGCGCGGCTGGCCGAAGTGGATGCGGCAATGGAACTCACCCTGAGCCCGCGCGAGCAGAGCTTGTTGAACACCGTGCCGAGCCTGCTCGGTGCGCACTTCGAGCGTCTGCGCGATGCGGCGCAAACACCGCATTCGTCAAGCGATAGCGATACCACGCCACGCGCGGTCTCCGATGGCTGGCTGGATGTATTTCGCAAAGACATGCAGAGCGTGTTGCTCGCCGAGCTGGATGTTCGTTTTCACCCGATCGAAGGCCTGCTTGCAGCGCTTCGTACCCGCTAACTGGGACCTCATGTTCAGAACTCTCGTCCACCTGTGTGTGTTTCTCGTCGGCCTGTTGGCGGTTTGCTGGGTCGGCATCGGTTATCTCGGCTCCAATCCGCTGGGCGCCTGCATCGCAGCGGTGATTGGCGCCTGTTATGTGGCCGGCGCACTGGAGCTGTACCGCTATCGCCAGGCCAGCGCGACGCTGGACGATGCCGTCGCCGCATTGACCACCGCACCATCGGCATTGAGCGAATGGCTGGAGCGCCTGCATCCGAGCCTGCGCAATGCGGTGCGCCTGCGCATCAAGGGCGAGCGCGTGGCCTTGTCCGCACCGGTGCTGACGCCGTATCTGGTCGGCCTGCTGGTGTTGCTGGGCATGCTCGGCACCTTGCTCGGCATGATGGCCACGCTCAAGGGCACCGGCTTCGCATTGCAAAGCGCCACCGACCTGCAGGCCATTCGCGGCTCGCTGGCGGCACCGGTGGAAGGCCTGGCGTTCGCGTTCGGCACCTCCATTGCCGGCGTTGCGACCTCGGCGATGCTGGGGCTGTTGTCGGCATTGTGCCGGCGCGAGCGACTGCAGGTTGTGCAGCGGCTGGACCTGAAGATCGCATCCGAACTGCACCCGCATTCGGACGCGCATCAGCGTGGCGAAGTATTCAAGCTGCAGCAGCAACAAAGCGCCTTGATGCCGACGTTGATCGATCGCCTGCAAACGCTGATGAGCACCATCGAACAGCAAAGCATCGCCGCCGATGAACGGCTGGCCGCACAGCAGGCCGAGTTCCACGCCAGAAGCGAAGCGGCGTATGCGCGCCTGGCCACGGCGATGGAGCAATCGCTGCAGGCTGGCGTGGCAGAGAGCGCACGCGCGGTAGGCGCGGCCTTGCAGCCGGCAATGGAAGCCACCATGGCCAGCATCGCGCGCGACACCGCCGCGCTGCAGGAGCGCGTCACGCACGCCGTACAACAGCAACTGGATGACATCACCAGCGGCTTCCAGCACAGCGCCAGCGCAGCGGCCGAGCACTGGACCACGGCCCTGGCCGCACAGGAACGCGCCCAGCACGTGCTCAATGCGCAGCTGCAGACCACGCTGGAGCAGATCGCCCAGCAGACCACCGCATTGCAGGATGGCGTGAGCACGGCCGTGCAGCAGCAATTGCACGGCATCAACGCAGGCTTCCAGGCCGGTGCGCAGAGCGCAGCCGAGCAGTGGCGAACCGCATTGGCCGCACAGGACCGTGCGCAGCAAGCGCTCACCGAGCAGTTGCAGCACACGCTGGAACAGATCGATCAGCGCAGCATCGCTGTGCAGGACGGCGTGACACAGGCGGTGCAGCAGCAGTTGAGCGCACTCAATGACGGGTTTGAACGCAGCAACGCCGCCACTGCGGACAACTGGGCGTCGGTGCTGGCCGAGCAGCAACGCGCAAGCGCAGCGTTGAGCACGCAGTTGCACGCCACGCTTGTGCAACTTGCGCAGCAGACCACCGCGCTGCAGGACGGCGTGCAGCAGGCCGTGCAGCAACAACTCGATGGTCTGAGCAGCGGCCTGGAAACCAGCACCGCCGCTGCAGCCGCCACGTGGACCGCGGCAGTGGCCGAACAGCAACGTTCGAATCACGCGCTCACACAGGAATTGCAGACCACGCTCACGCAGTTCGCCAGCACCTTCGACGCACGCTCCAGCGCCTTGGTCGATGCAGTATCCAAGCGCATGGATCAGTCCAGCAACGAGACGGCCAGCGCATGGACCGACGCACTGGCACAGCAACAAGACGCCAGCGCGGCATTGGCAAGCCAGCACCAGAACGCACTCGCTGCCGCCACCGCCAGCTTCGATGCGCATGCCGCTGCCCTGGTCGGCACCTTGCAGCAATCGCATACCGAGCTGCAGGTCGCGCTGGAAGCCCGCGACACCCAGCGCCTGGCGCTGTGGAGCGAGCGTTTTACCGCGATGAGCGCGGACCTGAGCACGCAGTGGGAACGCACCGGCGAGCGCGTGACCCAGCAACAACAGGCGATCTGCGACACCCTGGCCAGCACCGCCAGCGAGCTGTCCACGCAGGCGCAGGCGCAGGCCAGCGCCACCATCACCGAAGTGTCGCGCCTGATGCAGATCGCCTCCGAAGCACCCAAGGCCGCCGCCGACGTGGTGGCCGAACTGCGCCAGAACCTGTCCGAGAGCATGGTGCGCGACACCGCCATGCTGGAAGAACGCAGCAAGCTGCTCGCCACGTTGGACACCTTGCTCAACGCGGTCAATCACGCCTCCACCGAACAACGCGAAGCGGTGGATGCGCTGGTCACCACCTCGGCCGATCTGCTGCAACGGGTGGGCACCCAGCTCACCGAACAGATCGGCAGCGAGACCGGCAAGCTCGGCGCAGTGGCTGCGCATGTCAGCGGCAGCGCGGTGGAAGTGGCCAGCCTGGGCGAAGCCTTCGGCATGGCGGTGCAGTTGTTCAGCGGCTCCACCAGTGAGCTCAACGAGCGCCTGCAACACGTGGCCAGCGCACTGGATGCCTCGCTCGCACGCAGCGACGACCAACTGGCGTACTACGTGGCGCAGGCGCGCGAAGTGGTCGACCTCAGCATGCTGTCGCAGAAGCAGATCATCGAAGAACTGCGTCAGCTCGATCGCGGTCGCAGCGATGCCGGCGATACAGGCAATACCGATGCCGGCCAGGCCACAACCGCATGAGCGACGAGATCGACATCGACGGCGAATCGGGCACACCGATCTGGGCCGCCTTCGGCGACCTGATGTCGGTGCTGCTGGGCGCGTTCGTGCTGATTCTGGTCGGGGTGATCGGCGTGCAATTGCAGCTCTCCAGCCGCCTGGACGAAGAGGTCAAGCAACGTCAGGTCGAAGCGCAACGCCGCAAGACGCTGGAGCAGGCCCTGGCCGCACCGCTGGCGGCCGGCCGCGTAACCCTGGTCGATGGGCGCATCGGCATCCGCGGCAATGTGTTGTTCGCCTTCAATTCCGATCAACTGCAGCCGGAAGGCCGCGAGGTGCTGAAAACGCTGGCTGCGCCGTTGACCGAATACCTGGCGGCGCGCGAAGAGATCCTGATGGTCAGCGGCTTTACCGACGACCGCCCGGTGCTGGGCGGCAATCGCCGCTACGCCGACAACTGGGAACTGTCCGCGCAGCGCGCGCTCACGGTGACCCGTGCGTTGATCGCCGAAGGCGTGCCGGCGTCGTCGGTGTTCGCTGCGGCCTTCGGCTCGCAACAGCCGGTGGATTCCAATGCCGATGAAACGCGCCGCGCCAGGAACCGGCGTGTGGAGATTGCACCGATTGCGCGTCCTTCCACCTCGCGCGCTCCCGCCACGTCACAGCCAACACCGGCCGCAACCACGCGATGAGCACGCAGGCGACCTCCGCACACGCGCGTCTGCAGCATTGGCGCAGCCAGGGTGCCGATCGGCTGGATCCGGTGCGTTTCCATCTGATGGAAACACTGGCCGCACGTGCCGGCATGCAGGCCGATGCGGTGCGCGAAGTGCTGGAAGAAAAGCTGCGCAACTTGATCGATGCGTATGCGGTGGCAATCAAGAAAGCATCGCGCCGTCGTGCAACTACCGATACCGCGCAGCCGTTGCAACGCAGCGCGCTGGGCGCGTTAGCCGACCAGATGGCAGGCCATGCGGCGTTGATGGAGGTGGACAGCAGAAAGACCGCCACACTCGATGCCACGCTGTTTCCCGAGCTGCCGGCGCTGGAGGATTTCCGCCGCACCTGGACCACCGTACGCACCGCCAGCCAGGTGCGGCAGTCGCTGCAGGAGGCACCCAAGGACGCCGGCCCGCTCAATTCCAGCGTGCTGGTGCATCGCTGCATCACCCTGATGCGCGAATGCTCGCCGGGCTATCTGCAGCACTTCCTCGGCTATGTCGACGCGCTGTCGTGGCTGGAGCAACTGCACAGCGGCGGCGCGTTGGCCAGCGATGACGCCGCACCCGCCGCGCCTGGCAAGAAGCGCAGCAAGCGTCCGCCCACGCGTCGCAGCTAAGAGCGACTAACAAGACGACTGACCACCGCTCGCTACGTTTTTGTTAGCCGCTCCAAGAGCAACCGATCGAACCCACGGTCCGTCTCAGAACCGCAACCGTACACCCACCGTCCAGCTGCGCGGCGCGCCGGGATACACCCATTGCTCGCTGTACGAGAACGCGGCGTAGCGGCGGTCGGTGAAGTTTTCGACCTTGGCATACAGGCGCAGCCGCTCGCTCAGATCGTAATGGCCGACCAGGCGCCACACGGTGTAGGCCGGCAGCACGAAATCGGTATTGCTGTCCACCGACCCCAGCCGCTCTCCGGTGTGCAAGACACCCACGCCAACCGCCGCACTGCGCTTGCCGGTCAGCGGCTGCTCGTAGTTGACGAAGGCGTTGCCGCTGAAGCGCGGCACATTCGGAAAGCGTCGTCCCTCGGCCAGGCCGGTGCCGGCGGCGGCCTCGCTGCTGCGCGTCACCTGCGAATCGGTGTAGGCCAGGCCCACCGACGCGGCCAGGCGCGGGGTCAGCCGCCCGAGCAGATCCAGCTCCACGCCCTGGCTGCGCATCTCGCCCACCGGCAGCGAAAAACTCGTGTCGGCCGGATCCAGGCTCAGCACGTTCTTCTTGTCGATGCGGAATGCCGCCAGCGTCGCTTCCAGGCCATCGCCCGGCTGCACGTATTTCAATCCGGTTTCCAGCGAACGGCTTTTCTCCGGCGCAAAACTCTGCCCGTCCGCGCCCACGCCGCTGTTGGGGCGAAAGCCCGCCGCCGCGCTCGCATACAGCGACAACGCATCGTCGACATGGAAGATCACGCCCGCACGCGGGCTGACCACGCCATCGGAGGCGCGCTGCGTGGTGCCGCGCAGTTGGTTGTCGAGATCCTGCTGATAGTGGTCATAGCGCAGACCGAGCAGGGCCTTCCAGCGTGCGCCAAGATCGATCTGATCCTGTGCATACACGCCCCACACCTGTTGCCGCTCCTCGGTGTCGGTGATCGTGGCAAGCCGCCCCGGCTGAGCCACACCGTACTGCGGTGCGAGCACATCAATGCTGTACGGCGTGGCCGCCGAGCGTGCACGCTGCTGAAAACGGCTGTCGTCGAAGCGATTGCCGTCGACACCGAACAACACGTTGTGGGTGACGCTGCCCGCCTGCAAGGTGCCGAGCAGTTCGGCACGCCCGGCGATATCGCGGCCCTGGTAATCGCGGTAGCGACGCTCGCGGCGCAACGTGCGGTCGTCGGCCTGCAGCGTCCACGGCTCGGTGGAAAAACCGCGCATGCCGCTGTCGCGATACGTCGCCCCGCCCTGCAGCGACCAGGTCTGATTCAAGCCGTGCACCACAAACAGCTGGTGCCCGGTGGAATGCAGATCGATATCGCCATCGCGCGGCTCGCCCAGAAAACGCGACGCCGGCAGCCGATTGGCATCGCCATCGATGGCGGTGACGCCACGATCGAACGGCGCATGGATGCGCACGAATTCCAGTTCATACGACACCGTGGTATCGGGCGTGGGCATCCATAACAACGACGGCGCCAGCAAGGTGTTATCGCTATCGACGGTGTCGCGGAAGCTGTGCTGATCCTTGTACATCGCATTCAGGCGATAGGCCAGGTTCTCGCCCAGCGGGCCGGTGCTGTCGACCGCAGCGCGATAACTGTCAAAGCGCCCTGCGGACAGATCCACACTGTGCTGCGGCTGGAACAAGGGCTTTTTGGTGACGATATTGACCGCCCCACCCGGCTCGCCACGCCCGTACAACGCCGAGGCCGGGCCCTTGATCACTTCGATGCTTTGCGTGTTGGCCGCATCGCGCAGGCCGTTGTAACCGCGGCTGGCATTGAAGCCGTTGACCATGTAATCCGAACTGAAATTCGGGTCGCCGGTGAAGCCGCGCATCGAGTAGCTATCCCACAGACCGCCCAGGTTATTGGCCTTGGTGATGCCGCTGGCCATCTCCAGCGCACCGGCCAGGTCGTTGACACCGGCATCCTCCAGCAAGGTCTGATCGAGCACGCGCGCACTGATCGGCAGATCGCGCAACGGCGCATCGGTCTTGGTGGCGCCGGTAACGCTCAATGCGCGGTACGGCGTGTACTGGCTGCGCACCTGCACCGCATCCAGATCGCGCGCCTGCGGCTCGGCGGCGTCTGCGTCGGCGCAGGCAATGACGCATGCGCAGGCCAGCATGCTGAGCAACGGCACGGTGTGTGGCATGCGTTGGCGGGACGAGAACACGGACATCGGGCAGAACTCCTGAAGCACCCAGGCACGCAATGCCCGGGTCGCAAGTGAAAGAACCAAAGGTGATGGGTGAAACGCAACGGCCGCTATGACGCAGGATCGGCCCTTGCATCGAAACGTGGCGCGCGCCCGAAGTCCTCGCGCGTAAATGGCCGGTCGCGAAACAGATAGCCGTAGTAGAACGTCCGCAACGCCTGGTGATAGGCGCGAATGCGATCTTGATAGGCCAATTGCGCACGCAGATCGTTACCTGCAAGGCGCGTCAACGCAGCCTGCAATGCAACCGGCGGCAATACGCTGGCCACACGCTGCGCCAACGCTTCGCGTCGCTGCAGGCCTTGCCGATACGCCGCGACCTGCGGCGCCACCTGCTGATCGCCGTTCTCGTGGAAGGCGAAATACCACTTGTAATGGAACGCGCTGGTCAGCGGCGCAGAATCTGCCCACTGCGGGTTCTGCGCGTAGAAGGCCCGCATGGTGTCCTGGCGCGGAATATCCCAGGCGTGGTTGACCGCCTCGCGCTGCAGCCGCGCGATCTCGCTGCCTTGGTTGACCGGCACCGCCTGATTGATCGCCACATGCGCCAGCGCCGGCGCCACCAGCGCCAGCACCACCCAGCAGGTCGCCAGGGCGGTGGCATGCGCGGCCGGGCGCCAATGGATGCGCCCGACCAGCACCGACAGCAGCACCCAGAACAGCAGATAGGCGCAGGCCAGTGCGAGCACTGCGAGTTGTTGCAGCAGCGGCACCGCATTGACGCTTGCAGCGATGACAAACGGCACGCTCAGGCAGGCCAGCACGGCGGCTGCACGCACCACCACGCGTCGCACCAGCAACGCCGTGCCCGCACCCGGCAGCGCGGCCAGCATGCGTGCGCGCCCTGCCTCGCGTTCGCCCGAGCGCAGATCGAACAGCAACGCGATCACGAACAACGGCAGCAAAAACACCAGCACGAAGGCGTAGTCGAAGCGCCCGGCCAATGCCAACTCCGGGTTGTAGCTGTCGCCATCGTGGATCTGCGCTTCCAGCCCCAGCGCGCGGACACGCAGGATGTACGGCGAGACATCGCGCATGCCCACCGCGGCGAAGGCCAATGGCGAGGGCACATCCCAGGTCGGGTGGAAGCTGTAGTAAGCCGCGCTGCCAGCGTCGTTGGTGCGCGCCACATAGTCCTCCACCGCTGCGATGTCTTCCTGCTGCAGCGCTGCGATGCCTGCGATGTTGTCGCGCTGCGCAGCGATGACGTGCTGGCCGGAGATCAGGCTGCACACCGTCAACAGGGCAAGCAACAGCAATCCGGCCACCGCGGCAGGTGCGCGCAGCAACAGCAGCAGTTCGTACTTCCACAGCACCATCAGCGCGCCACTCCCACACGTCGGCCCGCTGCGATCAGCATGCACAGCGCAGCCAGCAGCCAGGCACCGACCAGACCAAGCGTAATGCCTGCGGCACGCAGCACCTCCGTTGTGGCCGGGGGCTGGAAAGCGAACACCGGAATCTCATGCCAATGCGCGGAGGAGATGCGCTTGCGTTGGTCGGCGCCGGCATCCTGGGCGGTGTCGTCGGCCATGCTCACGGCGTCGGCCTGCAGTTGATTGAGCTGCTGCACCAGCGTGTAACGGTAACGCTCGGCCTGGATAAGAAAGCGCTCATGTGCGCGCAGATCGGTTTCCGCCAGTGTCATCGAGAGTTCGCGCAGGGCAACCGTCGGGCTCAGCAGGGCGAACGTGCGCACCAGCAGATTCTGTTCCTGCTGGATGGCCGAATCGCGTGCGGCATACCGTTCGAACAGGCTGGAGGTGAGCCGCTCGCCTTCCAGCGCCAGCAGGCCCTTGTAGTTCACCGGCAGGTCTTCCACGCGCTGTACGCCGTAGCGGGTCAGGGTCTGCTGCTTGAACTGCGCAAAGTGCGGGTCGTCGGGATTGTGGCTGTCGCCGAGCGTGCGCAGATCGCGCTGGATCGCCACGTCGGTTTCCAGCCGCGTGGGCAATCGATACGCGGCACTGGCCACATCCGGTGCCACGCGCGGCACCAGCAACGCCAGCCACACCCACACCGCCAGCGACACCAGCAACGCATCGCGGCCGCGCCGGCACAGCATCGACACCGACAGCACCAGCGCGCACCACACCAGCAGATAGACCGCATACGCCAGCACCAGCAGTGCGACCCGCAGCGCCTGGCCCGGCAACAATGCGATGGGCACCAGCCCGACCAAGGCCGGCAACAGGCAGGCAGCGGCCACTGCGGCGAGCGCGAGATATTTGCCGCCGAACAATTGCCGGCGCGTCGCGCCCTGCAACAACAACGCACGCAAGGTGCCGGTTTCCTGCTCGCGCGCCACCGCGCCATAGCCCAGAAACACCAGCATCAGCGGTGCCAAGACCTGCAGCACAAAGGCAGGCGTCAATTGACCGAAACGCACCAGCAACGAGCTCTGACGCACATCGCCGAAGTTGGCGGTGTTCTGGCGATGGCCTTCCAGAAACATGCTGTTGCCGGTAAACGCATCCACGCCCGCATCGAACGCGGCCAATGCCGGCAGCGGGCGGTAGATGAAGTGACCGTAATGCACCACCCGATGCGGATGGCGGTCCGGCTGCGCTTCGAAGGCCTGCTGCGCGGCCAGTTGCTGGCGCGCGCGGAACTCGGCAACCTCGCGCTGATGATGCGCGGCGGTCAACGCCGCCACCAGCGTGAGCAGCATCAGCAACACCACACCGATCGCAGCGGAACGGTTGCGCGCCATGAAGCGCAGCTCTTCGCGCGCGACCAACAGCACAGGACTCATGCGGCAACGCTCATGCGGCCTGATCCTGCTCACGCGCGAAGCGTGCATGCAAGGTGCGCACATCGAAGCCGCTGTCGCCGGCGCCGATTTCTTCGGCAATACGTCCGTTTTCCAGAAATCCGATCCGGTCGGCCACATCCACCGCGCCGAGCAGGTCATGGGTGACCATCAGCACCGCACCGCCGCGCTCGCGCACGCCGCTGACCAGGCGGTTGAAGTCGGCGATGGCGCGCGGATCCAGGCCGGAGGTAGGCTCGTCCAGCAGCAGCACCGGCACCTGGCGCAAGGTGGCGACCGCGATCGCCACTTTCTGGCGCATGCCTTTGGAAAACCCCGCCAGCCGCTGGCTCCAGGCCTCGCCTTGCAGACCGGCAGCGGCGAACGCCTGGTTGATCTCGGCCTGGCTGCGGCGTTGGCCGGCCAGCGCAAGCAGATAGTCGGCATTTTCGATTGCGCTCAGATGCTCGTAGAGCGCGACGTTTTCCGGCAGATAGGCCAGCCGCGCACGCGCGGCGCCGGGGTTGGCGACCGGGTCGATGCCATCCACCAGCAAGCTGCCGGAGCTGGGTTTGACGAAACCGAGCAGGGTGGAAAGCGTGGAGGATTTACCGGCGCCGTTGCCGCCCAATAAGGCGTAGACACTGCCCGGCGCGACCTGCAGATTCAGCCCCTGCAACACGGCGCGGCCGCGGTAGGCCACGTGGAGGTTGCTGACGGAAATCGCGGGGGTCGGTGTCGCGCTGAAGGGCATGATAAGGAAGCTCGCCTGCTGAAATGATATGTTATCACATTAAACGTGCAGCCTTGCAGCACCTCCGTATTTCCCCTTCGATCGAGACCCCTACGCCGCACATGACCTCCGATACGCATCCCTCTTTCCTGCACGGCTCACCTGCCCCTCCACGCAATCAGCACGCGCCCGCCAACGCTGCCACCGCCCACGCAGCCCGCACGTCCCGGCACGCCTGCGCCAGCTTGCTCGCAGCAACGTTGTTCACCGCCGCACAGGTCGACGCGCAGTCCATCGACACCAGCGCGCCGCTGCCGCCGGTGCGCGCCTGGCATGGGGCCAGCGAAGCATTGATCGTCAAGCCGGGCGATCCGTGGAGCACGCCGGTGGAGCGCAACGATTTCACCAGCACGCCGAATTACGACGAAACGCGCGCGTGGCTGGAACGTCTGGTCGCCGCCTCGCCGCTGCTGTCGCTGGAGGTGTTCGGCAAGAGCAGCGAGGGCCGCGACTTGCTGCTGGTGCGCGCGCACAAGGGCGCACCCGGCAAGCCGGTGGTGCTGGCGCAGGCCGCCATCCATGCCGGCGAGATCGACGGCAAGGATGCTGGCTTGATGTTGCTGCGCGATATCGCCCAACGCGGCAAGGAGCACCTGCTCGACCAGGTGGATTTCGTATTCGTGCCGATCTTCAATGTGGATGGTCACGAGCAACGCGGCCCGTTGATTGGCGCGGCATTGCGCGGCCCCCAACAGATGGGCTGGAACACCACCACACGCGGCATCAACCTCAACCGCGATTACCTCAACCTGGAAACGCCGGAAACGCGCGCGATGGTCGCCTTATTGCACACGCTGGATCCGGCGCTCTACATCGACCTGCATGTCAGCGGCGGGCTGGATCATCAGTACGACATCACCTTTACCTTCGCCGGTTGGGGCACCTACGCACGCTCGCGCGCGACCGCCGAGTGGTTGCAGCAGCGCTTCACGCCGGCAATGAACACCGCGCTGCGCAGCCAGGGTCACGAGCCGGCCATCTACCCGAGCCTGATCGACGAAGACGAGCCGCGCTCGGGCCTGCGTTACGCACCGGAAGGCCCGCGCTATTCCACCGGGTATGGCGACTTCGCCGGCATCCCCACCGTGCTGGTGGAGAACCATCGTTTGAAGTCGTACCGGCAGCGCGTGCTCGGCGACTATGTCTTGCTGGAAGAAGCGCTGCGCGTGGTCGGCCGCGATGCAGAAAAAATCGTTGCAGCCAAGCGCGCCGATCGCGCCGCACGCCCGCAGGAATTGATGGTTGCCTGGGAACGCCTGCAACAGCCGATCGCCCACGTGCCGTTCAAAGGGGTGACCTACACCCGCGCGCTGTCGCCAGTGTCCGGCCGGCAGGAGCTGCGTTGGGAAGGCCGCGACGAAACCTGGACCATGCCGGTGATCGGCTATCGCCAGACCCAGGCGGTGCGCTACCCGCTCGCGTGGTGGATTCCGCCCGGCAACGACGATGTGGTCGAACTGCTCAAGGCACACGGCATTGCATTCGAACGCTTGCAGCAACCGCGCCAGATCAACGTGCAGCAAATCCGCGTGGTGAAGGAGGCCGGCACCCAGACGCCGCACACCGACCACATGCACGAAACCTTCGCCGCCGGCAGCATCCGCGTGCCTGCCGATCAACCGATGCGCATGCTGGCCGCCGCGTTGCTGGAGCCGCAGAGCAGCGATTCGCTGCTGGCCAGCGGACGTTTTCGCAATGCCGGAAGCCCCGACAGCGGCCTGTACGGCACCGAGCTGGTGGACTTCACCGAGCGCGTGTTGCACAGCGATGCGGCCCTGCGCGCCGCGTTCGAACGCAAGCTCGCCGACGATGCGGCATTCCGCGCCGATGGCGATGCGCGCCTGCAATGGATCTATGCACGCTCGCCGTATGCGGCGATCAACGGCTGGCGTTATCCGGTGCGGCGTCAGCTGGCAGAATGATTCATCGGCATTGCCGATTCCACCATGTGGGATCGGCAATGCCGTGCGCAGTTCTGTCGCATCACTCCGGTTACCGCAGTGCAGGCGCCCCCACCGGTGCATGCTCGGCCATCAACGCAATCACCCACTCGATAAACACCCGCAGCTTGGCGCTGACATGCCGGTTGGGCGGGAACGCGATCGACAGTGGCATCGGCTCCAGTGACCAGTCGTCGAACAGTTGCACCAGCTCGCCACTGGCGACATGCGCCCTGGCCATGTACACCGGCAACCACAGCACGCCCATGCCGGCCAGGCCTGCGGCCAGATAGGCGTTGCCATCGTCGGACGCCACCACGTAACGCCCCTGCAGATTCACCGCTTCATCGCCGCGCTGCATGACATAGGGCACGGTCTTGTTGTTGCTCCAACGCATGAAACCGACACAGCGATGCTGGGTGTTTTCCAGCTCCTGCGGGTGCGCCGGCGTGCCCAGCCGCTGCAGATACGAAGGCGCCGCATACACACCCGCCTGCAGGTCGCCCACACGGCGCGCAATCAACGATTGATCGGTGATGATGCCGCCGCGCACCACGCAATCCACGTTCTCGCCGATCAGATCCACGCGACGATCGCTCACGCCCATATCCAGCTGGATATCCGGATAGCGCGCATGAAATGTCGGCAGCGCCGGCATCAGGATCAGGCGCGCCAACGGGCTGGGCACATCCACGCGCAAGCGCCCGCGCGGCAGCGCCGATGCATCGGACAGGCTGGTCTCCGCATCGTCCATGTCTGCCAGCAGCCGCAGCACACGCTCGTAGTACGCCGCGCCATCGGCGCTGACATGCACCCGGCGCGTGGTGCGGTTGAGCAAGGTCACGCGCAGGCGTGCCTCCAGCTGCTGCACCAACTGGGTCACGCTGGCCCGGCTCATGTGCAAGGTCTCGGCTGCCTTGGTAAAGCTGCCGGTCTCAACCACACGCGCAAACGCCTGCATCGCGTCGAACCGATCCATCGCCGCTCCCAACCCAAAGATTGTTTGGATTCTACAAATAGTGTTGGCCGGGGTTGCCGATTTATCGCAGCCGCGCAAGCGCCTACCGTGGCTGTCTGTTCCGACTCGACGCTGGATGGAGATCCCCATGGCAACACGTGACGTTGTTTTTCCTCAAGGGCGCCACGCCCTGTATGAGCGCCATCGCTATTCCCCGGCGGTGCGCGCCGAGGGCTTGTTGTTCGTCGCCGGCCAGGTCGGCAGCCGCGAAGACGGCTCGCCGGAACCGGAGCTGGCCGCAGAGATCGCCCGCGCTTTCGACAACCTGGATGCCATCCTCGCAGCGGCCGGTTGCACCGCGCAGGACGTCGTCGACGTCACCTTGTTCATGGTCAACCCGGAGGTGGTCTTCGAGGCCATGTGGGAAAAGTGGGGGAGCTACTGGGGCCCGGCGCCCTACCCCACCGTCACCGCAGTGGGCGTGACCTGGCTGGCTGGTTTTCGGTTCGAGATCAAGGTGGTGGTCAAACTGCCGGCACAGCAGCAGTAACCGATTTCAGTAACTCGTCGGCGGTTACCTCGGTGCTCCTGCGTGCTGCTGAAAAGTCTTTGATGGCAAAATTCCCACTAGCGATAAGTCACTAGCACGGTCGATCGAAGTAACTCAAAAAATCGCCACGCCTGGCTTGCCAGTGCGTGGCGATTTTGTTATCGCGCGCGCTCAAGGCAACAGCAGCACTGTCCATTTCGACTGCATAAAAGACGGCCCTGGCGTTCTCACGCCATCACTTATCGCGCCGGCAACCGACAGGCCACAACTGCGGACGATTATGTCCGTAGATACTGACGCAAGCGGTTTCAAAACCCGTGAATCAGGCGTCTCGATAGAGCATCGCTATCGTCAATTTCTACAGCCCTTCGAAATCTTAGCCAGTCAATCTGAATTGTAAAAATCTCGCTAAAGCAACGATGCAGACGGCCGCTACCGCAATCCAGGGTGTTGCGACGCCCATCACCGTTCTGCCCGCGCGTCGCCATGGCGCTGCGTCCATCACACACAGCCGAGATTTCAATGAAATTGACCGTCAAGCTTCTCAGTGGCGCCATTGCCCTGGTTTCGTCGAGCTGCGCCTATGCGCAGCAGGACGCGATGTTTTCCTTCAGCGGCTTCGGCACGCTGGGCGTGGTGCATTCGACCGAAGATCAGGCCGACTTCACGCCCGACATCCAGACCGAAGAAGGCGCAGGCGCCAGTCACTCCACCTCGGCCCGTCCGGACTCGCGCATCGCCGGCCAGGTCAATGCCAACTTCACCGAGAAGTTCACCGGCGTATTGCAGGTGACCAGTGAGTACGCCGAGCGCGGCGATTACGATCCCAAGGTCACGCTGGCGCATGTGAAGTATCAGTTCGGCCCGCAGTTCGCCGCCCGCCTGGGCCGCATCACTGCGCCGCTGTACATGCTGTCCGAATACCAGCGCGTCGGCTACGCCACCCCGTGGGTGCGTCCGCCATACGAGGTCTACAACTACCTGCTGCCGATGGACGGCGTCGAAGGCGTGTACACCATCAATGCGGGCGAGAGCGTGGTCAGCGTGCAGGGCTTTTACGGCCGCATCAATTCCAAGAAGGCCGATGTGTACGCCATGCGCGGCCTGGCGCTGGGCCTGGAATCGGGTGCGTCGACGTTCCGCGCCGCCTACATCGTGGGCACCACCGATTTCGACACCCCGCAGCTGGACCGCCTGTTCTCGGCCTATCAGCGCATCAATCCTGCGCTGGCCGATCGCCTCACCACCTACGGCGTGGACGGCAGCTTTGCCAGCGTTGGCTACGCCTACGATCCGGGCAGCTGGTTCCTGCGCAGCGAAGTGATTCGCGCCGATTACTCGCCTTCGCTCAACGGCAAGACCACCTCCGGCTATCTCAGTGTGGGCGGGCGTTTCGGCACGCTGACGCCATCGATCACCTATGCCAACGTCGATCGCAAGGGCCCGAGCATCGCGCCCGGCCAGGATCCGGTCGGCGTGATGACGCGCGCCCTGGCGCAGGCCGAAAGCGGCCGTCACAGCTTCACCGCCGCGCTGCGTTGGGACGCGCGTGAGAGCGTTGCGTTCAAGCTGCAGGCCAGCCACATCAACAACAACGCGGGCTCGTTCGGGTCGTTGAACAACATCCAGCCGGGCTTCCGTCCGGGCGGCAGCTACAACCTGCTGTCGGCCTCCGTCGACTTCGTGTTCTAAGAGAGCCCCATGACCATTTCCAAGTGTTTTGCAGTCTCCCTGCTTGCTGCGTTGTCGCTGACCGCCTTCTGTGCCAATGCCGATGTGGTGGTGGTGATGTCCGCCAAGGGCGGCCCGGACAGCCTGAGCGCTGCGCAGGTGTCGCAGATCTTCCTGGCCAAGTCCAACAGCCTGCCCGGCGGCGGCGCGGCCGTGCCGATCGACCAGGAAGAAGGCGTCGCCACCCGCGATGAGTTCTACAAGAAAGTGGCCTCGCGCGATTCAGCGCAGCTGAAGTCGTATTGGTCGCAGCTGATGTTCACCGGCAAGGCGCAGCGTCCCAAGCGTGTCAGCGGCGATGACGCGGTCAAGAAGGCCGTTGCGGCCACACCGGGCGCCATCGGTTACATCAGTGCCAGTGCAGTGGACGCCAGCGTCAAGGTCGTCCTGAAGCCGTGATCCGCCACCTGCTCGAGACTCAAGTCATGAGACGCATTCTGTCGCTACCGTTGTTCTGGAAAATCCTGATGCCGGCAGCGGTGGCGATCCTCTGCCTATCGAGCTATGTGGCCTTCAGTACGCTGGTGTTTCACCGCAACAACGACCGCCTGGAAGCGGTGCGCGACGTGCATTTCCCCATGCTCGATGCGATGACGCGCAACGTGGCGGCGCTGGACAAGCTCATCAACGGGCTCAATGGCGCCGCCGCTGCGGGCGATGCCGACATGTTGGCGGCCACCAAGCCGGTGGCCGACGAGATCCACAGCTCGTACGTAAAACTGCAAAAGGCCGACCCGGCCAATGCAAAAGAGCTGGCACGCCTGGGCAAGGAGTTCGATCAGTACTACAGCCTGGCGCATGGCGTGGCTGCGGCGTTCGTGGAGCAGCGCGAACCCGATGCGCAGCAGATGAGCGCGATGGCGCCGGCATTGGACACCTATCGCACCACCCTGACCGCCATGCAGAAGCGCGCCGATGCACGCTTCCGCGGCACCGTGCAGGAAGCGCTGGACAGCTCGGTCACCGCAAGCATGGGCGGCCTGATCCTGGGCCTGGTCGGCGCGGTGGTGTGCATTGGTTTTGGCTGGATCGTGGCGCGCGCCATCACCCAGCCGCTCAATCGTGCCATCGGCATCGCACATGCAGTGTCGTCGGGCAAGCTGGAGAACACCATCTCGATCGACCGCAACGACGAAGTCGGCCAACTGCTGCAGGCGATGGACAGCATGCAGCGTCAGCTGCGTCGCGTGATCCAGGCGCAGACGGAGATGGGCGACAAGCACGAGGCCGGCATGGTCAGTCACCGTATCGCCGAGCAGGAATTTCCCGGCGAATTCGGCAGCATGGTGCGCGCCAGCAACACGCTGGTATCCAGCCATCTCGCAGTGACCATGCAGATCGTTGCGTTGACCGAACGCTATGCCGCGGGCGATCTGTCGCAGCAGCTGGCCCCGTTGCCGGGCGAAAAAGCGGTGATCAGCCAATCCATCAACGATGTGCGGGCCAGCCTGTTGTCGATCAACGGCGAGATCAAGCGCTTGGCCGCGGCTGCGGCGGCGGGCGACTTCAGCGCACGTGGCGACGAGACCGCGTTCGAACATGATTTCCGCCAGATCGTGGTGGATCTCAATCACTTGATGAGCACCTCGGACAGGAGTCTTGGCGAGGTGTCGCAGGTGTTGCAGGCCATTGCCAGCGGCGATCTGACCACACGCATGCACGGCACCTCTTCCGGCGTCTTTGCGCGCATGCGCGACGATGCCAACACCACGGTGGACCGCCTGACCGATATCGTCGGGCGCATCCAGCATTCGTCCTCGGAGATCGATACCGCTGCCGGCGAAATTGCCGCCGGCAATCAGGATCTGTCGCGGCGTACCGAGTTGCAGGCCGCCAACCTGGAAGAGACCGCTGCCTCGATGGAAGAGCTCACCGCCACCGTCAGGCAGAACGCCGAACACGCCCGTCAAGCCAACGCACTTGCACGCAGCGCTGCCGGGGTGGCCTCGCAAGGTGGCGAGGTGGTCAGCCAGGTGGTCGGCACCATGTCGGGTATCGAAACCTCGTCCAAGAAGATCGCCGAGATCATCAGCGTCATCGACGGCATCGCGTTCCAGACCAACATCCTGGCATTGAACGCGGCGGTGGAAGCGGCACGTGCCGGCGAGCAGGGCCGTGGTTTTGCCGTGGTGGCAAGCGAGGTGCGCACCTTGGCACAGCGCTCGTCCGGGGCCGCCAAGGAGATCAAGGGGCTCATCGATGCCTCGGTGGGCAAGGTGGCCGAAGGCTCGGCACTGGTGCGCAAGGCCGGCACCACCATGACCGAGATCGTTGCCAGCGTGAATCGCGTCACCGACATCATGGGCGAGATCACCGCAGCTTCCAGCGAGCAATCGGCCGGCATCGAGCAGGTCAACCAGACCGTCATCCAGATGGACGAGACCACGCAGCAGAATGCGGCATTGGTGGAAGAAGCCATGGCTGCGGCACGGGCGATGGAGAAGCAATCGAGCACGCTCACGCAGTTGGTCTCGCAGTTCCAACTGGCGCCTGCCACCGAACAGCAGCTGGTACGACACGTCGCATAGCATTCGGTTCGATCGACCCGAACGCCTCGCCACACGCTCGACACCCCTCTCTGCACGCACTGCAGACGAGGGGTTTTTTGTTTTGGGATCATGCGAATGCGAAGCTGAGGCGATGTGGTGATCCGGCAGTGTTGCCCGGCGAGCAGACCCCCTTCCCATCGAGGAGTGCCCCTGCGTTGCCGATAGGGCCGGCCGAAGCTGGCGTACTTCCTGACCTTCACGTCAGTGGTCCTCCGACGTTACCCACAGCGCATTGCTGATTGCGCGCCGCTGCAAAAGCGTGGTTCAGACGCGCATCTGCCCGCTCCGGGCATAACCAATCGCTTATCGCCAGCGCGCCGTATGCACGAAAAAGACTGATAACCATCACACTTTTATCGAAAAAAGTGGTACGAGTGCACATTCCTCACGCCTACGTCACCAACAAGAAACATTTGCGTGCGATAGCTGTCGCGCTCGCTAGAGATCGAGCCAGCCTGTCCCCCCTTCCAGCGCACGTTCCGCTGAACGTCGAACTGCTCACAGCAGGCGGCGGTGGCCTCGTGCGTCCGAATGATTCCAAGGAGATTCACTCCCATGCGCTTCAGGACCTTCTTCGCCGTTCTGCTTCTCACCGCCTTCAGTGCCACCGCAAATGCACAGGTCGTCACCCTCAACAAGGGTGGCTACACGCTGCGCTACGACTGCACCAACCACACCGCGCTACGCTACGAATACGTCCTGCAGGCCGATACCGGCTCGGCGGCGCGTCCGTCCAGCTTCAATCTGGATACCGAACTGCCCAGCGGCTGTGCCGGCCAGACCTCCACTGCCTCCTACGCCAGCGTGCGCACCGGCTACGATCGCGGCCACTTGGTGACCTCCAACCACATGGACTACAACGCGACCTACATCCGTCGCGCCAACCTGATGTCCAACATCGTGCCGCAGGTAGCCAGCTTCAATCAGGGCATCTGGGTGCGTGCCGAAAATGTGGCCGAGTGTTACCGCGACATTGCCAGCGTGCAGGTCTACGGCGGGGTGATCTACAGCGACACCACCAACGATTACTTCCTGACCAGCCATGGCATCCGCACCCCGGACTTCTTCTGGAAGACGATCATCACCGCCAACCCGGGCGGCGGCACGCGCGCGATCAGCTGGCTGATTCCCAACAGCGCTACGCTCGGTTCGCTCGATAGCTACATCGTCAGCATCGACGAACTGGAAGACCTGTACGGCGCCAGCGCCATCGGCATCACCGCCCCGGCCGCCGTCAAGGCCATGCTGCCTGCCACCACCTGGCCGCAGCCGAGCAATTGCGACCTGAGCTGATAACTAGTCAGCCACGCGATGTAGAGAAGCCCGGGCACGCCCGGGCTTTTTGATTGGCTTCACACCGTCGCCATGCACGACGAAAGATCAGTTAAAAGATCGGCTCGTAGCGTAGTGAGTTGCAGACAACCGTTACTCCACAAACTCAAACCGCGGGCGTTCAATTCCCTCCACTTCGACCTGCTCGACGAACATCGCATAGGGCCGCACCCACATACCGATGTCGCTGTCCAACGGGCGGTAGAGCACAAGCGGCTCAAGCGTTTCGCTGCTGCGCACGACACCCAGCACCTCGTAACGGCCACCCTTGAAGTGGCGGTACTGCCCGAGCGCAATGGAAGGCAGTGGTGGCAAATGATCCATGGACGTCAACGTGATCGAGGGCCGTCCAGTCTAAACAGCCAGCGCGACCACAGCCAGAAGATGCCGCAAGGCGCGCGGCATCTTCGTGACCTCAGCAACGCACCAGTGCTCACGTTTACTCAGAGCGGCTACTGCTCATCCTCATCCTCTTCGTCTTTGTCGTCATCGTCCAGATCCACCTCAGCATCCACTTCGTCTTCGATGGCATCGTCGTCATCAATCTCGCTGTCCTGCGCCGGCCCGTCCTGGATCGCTGCATGGTCCTTGCCGGGTGCCTTGACGCCGTTAGGCGGTGTGGTCGGGTCGTCTACGCCGTTTTCGTAACTGCTCATGATCAGCTCCAGCGGCAAAAGACCGCAAAGCCACCCTCCTCCCGGCCATGTGACGCGCACGTGTGTCCTGCGCACCGGCCGGACAGCTCGTCGCAGCCACGTCATCCGGTGACGCATGAGGCTGTCTCGCCGGCACTGCATCCGGCCCGCGCTTCCGTCCGTAGCTACCAGCACGCCTACAAAGGAAACACCATGCCGAGCCTGATCCACGATCTGCACGACCTGCTCGCATCCTGGAAGGCCGAGGCGCAAACGTTCGACGCCTGCGACATGCCGGCCTCTGCGCTCGCCTTCCGGGAGTGCCACCGCCGTCTCAGCGCGCTGCTCGGCGAGCATGCGTCTGCTACAACTGCGCTGGGCGCCGCCACCGCCGCGCATGAGCGACAGACCTCAGTGACTCACCCGCAAGCGCGCGCAAGCGCGCCGGTGGGTTCCTAAGCGCTCGATCAGCGTGTCGCTGGCCTGATTCAAGCCGACGATGTCGACTGTGGCGCCGTGCGCGCGCAGCTTGAGCACCACCCGATCCAGCGCTGCCACCGCGCTGATATCCCAGAAGTGCGCGTGGGTGAGATCGATCAGCACCTTGGGCGGCGTACTCAGAAGATCGAAGCTGGCGGCGAACTGCCCGGCCGAGGCGAAGAACACCTGGCCGCGCACGGCATGGACCCGCACACCGTCGTCGCGATCGATCTCCCGCACCTGCAACATGCGCCCGACCTTGCGCGCGAAAAACAGCGCCGACAGCAGTACCCCCGCAAACACGCCTTTGGCCAGGTCGTGCGTCCAGACCGTGACCACGACGGTGCCGAGCATCACCACCGAAGAGCTTTTGGGATGCGTGCGCAGATCGCGCAACGACCCCCAGCTGAAAGTGCCGATGCTGACCATGATCATCACCGCCACCAGCGCCGCCATCGGAATCTGCCGCACCCAGTTGGCGCCGTAGACCACCATCAGCAACAGCACCACGCCGGCCACCATGCACGACAGGCGCCCACGCCCGCCGGAGCGTACGTTGATCACCGATTGCCCGATCATCGCGCAACCGGCCATGCCGCCGAAGCAGCCGGCAAGCATGTTCGCCACCCCTTGGCCTGCGCATTCGCGGTTGCGTTGCGAGGGCGTATCGGTCATGTCTTCGACGATCTGCGCGGTCATCAACGACTCCAGCAATCCCACCACCGCCAGCGTCGTCGACACCGGCAGCAGGATGCGCACCGTCTCCCAGCGCAGCGGCACATCCGGCAGCAAAAACACCGGCAAACTGTCGGGCAGATGGCCCATATCGCCCACGCTGCGGATGTCGATCTGCCAGTACGCACATGCCACGGTGAGCACCACGATGGCAACCAGCGGCGAGGGAATCGCCGTGCTAAGGCGCGGAAGCAGATAGATGATGGCCAAGGCCGCTGCACACACCGCATAGACCGGCCATGGCATGCCGATTAGCTCCGGCAACTGCGCAAGAAAGATCAGGATAGCCAACGCATTGACGAAGCCGGTGATCACCGAGCGTGACACAAAGCGCATCAATGCGCCAAGCCGAAACGCCGCCGCGATCAGCTGCAGCGCACCCGCCAGGACGGTAGCCGCCAACAGATACTGCACCCCGTGATCCTTGACCAACTCCACCATCAACAGCGCCATCGCGCCGGTCGCTGCGGAAATCATGCCAGGGCGGCCACCGGCGATGGAGGTCACCACCGCAATACAGAACGCAGCGTAGAGCCCCACCTTGGGGTCGACACCGGCAATGATCGAAAACGCGATGGCTTCGGGAATCAGCGCAAGCGCGACCACGATGCCGGCGAGCACATCGCCACGCACATTGCCGAACCATTGCTGGCGCAACGAGAAAAATCTGGACATTGAAACGACTCCGCGCACCGGCAAACACACGGCGCGAATACATGAACGTCGAACACCTGGACCTTCGCAGAGACTGCGAGCGCGTGATGCGTCAGGTCAGGGTGGCGTCATGGTGTCGGAGGAGATCGCTATAGACGAACGTCGATGCTAACGCGTTGAAGCACTGCAGAACAAGACGGGCCGCGCAGCCCCCATACCGAGTTGCTACAGTCGACTCAACACTCGACAACGGATGCCAGATGTTCCAGCTGTTGCTTGTGCTGTTAGTGATCGAAGGCGTTCTGCAGATCGCCTGGAATCGGCCGTATTTCAGATGGGGACTGCCCGTGTTCCAACGGCGGATTCCGGTGACCAGCACCCAGCTGGCCTGTTTTTCATTAGCGCAGGTCGAAAACGCGGTTGAACCGACACGTTGGCCAGACCTCAGATTCCATCCCCTGTCCGAGCATGCCTACGCATTTCGTGAGACGTTTCTGGTGTTCGTCGGTCCTGTCTACCCGCTGGTGATGCGAGGGCACATCGCGATCGACCGCCGGCGACGTGAAATCGTCATTACCGGCTTCTGCAACTGGACCATTCTGTACATCGTCATCGTCATTCTTGTTCCAGCGCTGGCGATCAGACCGGGCGTGGTTTTGATGTTTCTGGGACTTCTCGCACTGGTCTACCTGTTGCAACGCCGCAGGTTTGGCAGTGTGGAAACAGCGGTACAGATGTTGCTGAGCACCAACACGACCCTACGCATTACGCGACCGCGCAGTCCGCGGAGCTAAAACTTCTCGCGGACATGGAAATCACCCAGCACCAAGTCGGTCTCGCCTTCATGCTGCTGAATCAGCATTCATGAGATCAGGTTATGGATGCAACCAATTTGTCACATAGGCGCACTCACGCGGGAAGCTCCCCCGGCCGCCAAAGACAAACCATCCATGCCCCACGCAAACCCCTGTTTTCTGCAACTCCCGATCAGCAGGAACGATCGATGAGCTCCGCACAGCGCATCGATGCGCTCACCGGAATTCGCGGACTGGCCGCTTTGCTGGTGGTCTATTCGCATCTTGCGGAAGACGGATTCTTCTCGCGTAGCCATCTGTATCCGGGCGAAGTGGGCGTCATGGTGTTCTTCACCCTGAGCGGATTCCTGATGGCCTTTCTCTACGGCCACAAGCAATTCGACTACTCTTCCGTGGTGCGCTACGGCATCTCGCGTTTCTCGCGGATCGCTCCGGCCTATCTGTTTGTGGTGATCGGCTCCTATCTGATCTACAACCTGATCGACCCATCTTTCGTCTACGCGATCACCCATCAGAATCTGCTGCGTCACCTGCTGTTCTCCGGCAACGTGTCCGCGCTGTGGAGCATTCCGCCGGAGGTGCAGTTCTACGCGGTCTTCGTGGGCCTGTGGTTCGCACTGTGGAAATTCAGAAACCAGGGAAACGCCTCCGTGCTTGCAATCGTGCTGACCGCGATTTTTCTGCTGATCTCCTACCGCGACCAACTGCCCGGCACCTTTGTCGGCTCCAAGATGCAATATTTCTTCTCCGGCGTGCTGTTTGGGTTGTTCCGCAATCAAGCCTGGTCCGACAAGGGCATGCGCACGCTTGCGTTGCTGCAAGGCCTGACGCTGATCGTTATCGGCCTGGTCATCGCACGCATCCTGCCGGTGGAATTCGGCAGCAAGCGCGAGTTTTACAACTATCTGGAAGGCGCGTTGTTCTCGGGCATCTTCGTGTTCATGTTCTCCTTCGATACACCTCTGGGCAAGCTGCTGTTCGGCCACCGGCCCATCATGATGTGTGGCGAGTTCAGCTTTTCGATGTATCTGTTGAACATTCCGGTGATCTATGTCGCCATGAAATTACTGGGCGACCATGCGCATACCCCGGCCATGGCCGCGCTGATCACCTTGGTGGTTTTCCTGCTGGCATGGCTGATGTATCGCGTCATCGAGTTGCCCGGTAACACGCTGTTGCGGCGCATTGGAACCAGGCTTTTCGAATCGCGTCCGTTAGTGGCTCCTGCGCGTCCCGAAGCGACCGATACCACCAGATAGCCTACCGCTTTGTTTGAAATAGCCGTGCGTTGGGAGCGTCGTGGCCGAGGCTCTTCCCGACGTTCCCGCATCGCGTACTCGCAACCATGGATGCATCAGGCGACGGCGGAACGCTCATCCGCTGCGGTGCCCTGGAAGCGATCCCGGTAGTCGCCCGGAGCTACGCCCAGGACACGCAGGAAGGTACGGCGCAGTGTCTGTTCGTCCGATAAACCGGTCAGCGCCGCAATGCGCTTGATCGGCGCGTTTCCGGATTCCAGCAGGCGGCGCGCCGCTTCCACGCGTAGCGTTTCCACCGCCTTGGCTGGGGTGACACCGCATGTGCTGCGGTAGACGCGTGCGAACGTGCGCGGCGACATCTTCATGCGGCCGGCAAGCGTTTCCACCCGCAGATCCTCATGCAGGTTGGCGGCCATCCACCCGTGCAGTTCCGCAAAATCGCCGCCCGCGCTGGTCTGCGCCGACAACGGTGCGCTGAACTGCGACTGCCCGCCCGAGCGCTTGACGAAGACCACCAGCTGACGTGCCACATCGATCGCAAGCCGGTGGCCATGATCATCCTCGATCAACGCAAGCGTCAGGTCGATGCCGGCCGTGACGCCGGCCGATGACCACACATGTCCATCGCGCACGAAGATCTTGTCGGCATCCACACGTACGCCGGGGTGCAGGCTGGAGAGCCGGTCCGCCCAGCCCCAATGCGTGGCTGCACGCCGGCCATCCAGGTGCCCTGCGGCGGCAAGCAAAAACGCACCGGTGCAGATCGAGCAGAGCCTGCGAACGTTTACGCCGCGCGTGGCCACCCACTCAACCAATCGAGGCGAGACGGCGTAAACCGCACCGCGGCAACCACCTGGCGCCATCAGCGTATCGATGGCGACATCGTCCAGCGAGGCAATCGCCACCGACATCACCTGCAGACCGGAGCTGGTCGTCACCAGGCCGCCGCTCTCGGACGCGACGGTGATCCGGTAGCGCGAACTGCCCCCAGCCAGGGGCGCGCATTGATTTGCGGTATGCAGTGCCTGCACTGGCCCGGTCAGGTCCAGAATATTCATGTCGTCGTGCGCAAGCAGCACAACGTGACGCGAAGGAGATGAGTCGGACATGGAGGCCTTGCGCGTTCAGCGCGGGTAGTCGGGATATTCAAATGCCAGCGCAACGCCCTTGGCAGTTGCTCGACCATAGCGTTGCATGATGCCATCGAGCGCATCATTCAAAGCCGGCACCGGCATCGGGTCGGCCGGGGCGACGAGTGGGATCGTGCTGCCCGGCTCGCGCTGTCGGTCGGGCACGATGACAAGTCCATGCCGCGTGACAAAGGATGCGCCAGTGGTAGAGACGACGGACGCGCGGCTTCTCCCCGTGGTGGAGTACGCATCCACGGTCAGCGCAAGTGTCGCCTCATCCATCCCGGGTGCGCCCAGCACATCGATCTGCTCGCCACTGTGCAGCCATCGGTTGGTATACAGCACCTTCGCCAGCGGCCACGCGGTTGTGCCAAGGCGAGGACGGAATGCATCACTGTCGTGCTGCGGCGACCAATCCTTTGCACCGAGCGTCGATGCCAGTTCCTGCGCCTTCGCCTGCCCGCTGATGGCCTCCACCAACGCGATCGATGCCGGGATCGCGGCGCTCACGCCTGCGGTAGAGATCCACGTTCCATCCGCGACATAACGCCGATTCGGCGTCCAGCGGATGGCGGGAAACGTCTCGGCGCGGCTGGCGCTGGTCGACCAATGCGCCGTGGCGCGGCGACCATCGAATACGCCCATCTGTGCGGCGATGAGTGCCCCGTTGCAGATGGTGACGATGGTCGCGCCGTGCACCGATTGCTGTTTCAACCATGCAAGCAGTCGCGGTTCGGAAGCCTGAGCGGCCACGATGACATAGTCGGCGCCTTCGGGCTGCGCGGCATCGAACTGGGCCACGGTTGTGTCTGTCGCGATCTTGAAGCTGGGGCCGCCAAGGTCGGTGAAAGTTGTCAGCGGCCCCTCATCGAGGGTGACGGCGACGACGTCCATGGTGTCGGCACGCGAGAGAATGGCGAACGGCACCAGAAAGTCGCTGACTTCCACACCGGCATTGTTTCCCACCACCGCGATCACCGGGCGGGCGCGCGCCATGCGAGCACGGTAGGGCGGCAGCGTCGCCTGTGCCGTTGCAGCGATATCCGGGGCACCGCGCGCCGGCAGTGCAGACCGCGCCGCCGGCTCGGCACACCCGGCAAGGATCATGCACGCAGCCCAGGCAGCGCGTCGGATAACGCGGTGAAACGTAAGGGGGGCCATGGCGATGCCGCAGAGGAGATGTCCGCTGATTCTTCCGCCACAATCTGCTGTCGGCAATGTCGCTGACCCGTCATTTACTGCCACGGCTAACAGGCTAATGACCGACGACTGGCGCGCGTGTGCCCGCAGCGAATCCGTAGCTTCGGGCGCGCCATGCAATGCAAAATCCAGCCGCCAGCAACAAGGCCATGGCCGCCGGAAAGGTCTGCGCGCCCCATTGCTCCAGCAGCACGCCGCCCACCACACCACCACCGGCGATGACACTGTTCCAGGCAACGACATTGAGCGACAGCGCAACATCAGCCCCTTCTCCTGCGCTATCGGCAAGTGCAGTCTGCAGCAGCGTCGCCGCTCCACCGAACGTCAGACCCCACACCGCCACACACCCGTAAACGACAGGCTGCATGTCCTGCAGTAGCGCCAGCACCACAGACAGTGCGAAGAACGTCGCCAGCGAGATCAATACGGTGCGACGCAGGTGATGCTCCACCAGCTTTGCTGCCACGCCGATACCAACCAGTGCGGCTACGCCGAAGACCAACAGCAGCACGTCCACACGATGGCCCAGCCCCGCGTGTGCGGCAAATGGCGCCACATAGGTGTAGAGGATGTTATGGGCCAACATCCACGCCATCACGGTGGCGAGCACGGGACGCACGCCAGGAGTGCCAAGCACCTTGCGCAGCGGCACACGCTGCGCTGCCGATTGGCCGGGATAATCGGGCACCTTCACCAGCACCCAGACGATCAAAACGACTGTCAGCACCGACATCGCGGCAAACGCACTCCGCCAGCCCAGCATGCCGCCCATCCAGGTGCCCAGCGGCACGCCCAGGGAGAGCGCAATCGGTGTGCCCACCATCGCAATCGCCATGGCCCTGCCCTGCTGTTCCGGCTGCACCATGCGCCGGGCGTAACCGGCCAGCAGGCTCCAAGCCAGGCCTGCGGCTGCGCCAGCAAACAAACGCGCCACCAAGGTCAGGCTGTAGTTGGTTGAGAGTGCAGTGATGGAGTTGAACACCAGGAAGCCGACAATGGTGAGCAACAGCACGTTACGTCGCCTCCACTGCTGGGTCGCAATGGTCAGCGGGATTGCAGCCACCACCGAACCCAACGCATAAGCGGTCACCGTCTGCCCAGCCAGGGCGGGAGTAATGCCAAGGCCTGCGGACATATGCGGCAACAATCCTGCAGGAAGGGTTTCGGTCACGATGCAGATGAAACCGGTCATCGCCAGCGCCAATAGGGCGGCGATGGGTAACGGCGCGGGGATTGCACTGGCCGTTGATGTGTTTGGAGAGGTCACATGCTGTCCTTGGTTGAGATAAGTTTCGGGCCAGATCACGCCGATCTATATCGATCGGTACATATATAAGCCAAAAAGAAACAGGCCACCTACCGAACAGCCTGCCCGTGCCTGCTATCGAAAGCAAAATATATGTATCGTTCGGTATGTATATTACGAAGCGGCCACATTGTCAACGACATATGTATCGACTAGTCTGTATGTAGGCATCGGAGAGTGCAATGGTACAGATGGGAAGGCCACGCAGCTTCGACCGCGACACCGCGGTCGAGCAAGCGCTTCACCTGTTCTGGGAACAGGGCTACGAATCCACCTCGTTGAGCCAACTCAAGGCGGCGATTGGCGGCGGCATCACCGCGCCCAGCTTCTATGCCGCGTTCGTCTCCAAGGAAGCGCTCTTCAAGGAATGCATGGACCGCTACCTGGCGACCTATGCCAAGGTGACCCATTGCTTGTGGGACACCTCGCTTGGTCCGAAGCAGGCGGTAGAACTTGCGCTGCGTCGCTCAGCCAAGATGCAATGCGAGCGCGGCCACCCCAAGGGCTGCATGGTCACGCTGGGAGTGATGAGCGCGCCGTCGCCGGAGCTCTCGGCACTGTGCGCCCCTCTGACGCGCTCGCGCGCCCGCACACGCGCCGGCATCCGCGCCTGCGTGGAACGCGCCATCGTCAACGGAGAACTCGGGTCGGATGCCGACCCCGCTGCACTCACATGCGTGTTCGACAGCTTCCTGCTTGGGCTATCCACACTCGCCAGGGACGGCATGAGCTTCAAGGCGATGGACGCTGCCATTACGCAGCTCATGGGGTTCTGGGACGCCCAGACCCGCTAGGCAGGCCGCACTTCAACCCGTGCGCCGCAGAACGCCGGGATGGCGTTCGCTGCGGGATGACGGAGCTAGATTCATTTGAGAGCCCGCTTGCCTCGCTGCGCCTGGCTCTCAGGGTCGACTTCGCAGTGAATGACTCAAGCCGCCGGACCTAGTTACAGGTATCGATGGTAGCGGCAGCGCGCATTGCGTGACTCTTTAATCGAAAGTGCCGATAGCGGAAAGCCGCACCAACTCGTCCACCACGTAGCGCACCTTCGGGCGCAAGTGGCGCGTGCGCGGCCAGAGCGCGAAAATTTCGATGCAATAGGCCGTGCACTCTTCCAGAACGAGCTGCAGCCTGCCCGACTGGACGTGCGGGCGCACCAGCGAGATCGGCATTTGGCAGATGCCCAGACCCGCGATCGCAGCGTCGATGACAGCGTCCCCGTCATTCAACTGGTGCGTTCCTTGGGGCACAAAATCGCCGGCGATCACCTTGTCGCCAAACCTCCAGCCAACAGGCTGGCCATTGCGGAAGCCGACGATGCTGCGATGCGCCTGCAGCTCCTTGATCGTGCGAGGAGCCCCGTGTGCAGCGAGATACGCAGGCGATGCACATAACACCAGCCGCTGCCGTCCCAGTTTGCGCGCAACCAGGCCACCGGAGTTCTCCAATCCGCCAAACCGGATCGTCAGGTCGATGCCTTCCTGGGCCGGGTCGATCAGATGGTCGTTGAAAGAGAGCGTGTAATGGAGATCGGGATGCGCTGCGCCGATGCGAAGCAGGATCGGCAACATGACGTGGCGGCCGAAAGACGACGGCATGTCCACACGCAGCCGGCCGGCAGGCAGTGACGACTGAGAGGCCAGGCTGGCTTCTGCGCTGGCGATCTCTTCCAACGCAGCAGCGCATGTCGCGAAATAGGATTCACCATCAGCAGTGAGCGCGATGCGCCGCGTGGTGCGGTGGAACAGACGCACGCGCAGCCGCGCCTCCAGGCGGGCGATCGCCTTCCCCACCGCCGAGCGCGAGATCCCCAGGGAGTCGGCCGCCTCGGTAAACGTCCTGGAACGTGCAGCGGTGACGAAGGTGACAAGTCCATTGAGTGTCTCGACAGGGATCATCGGTAGACCTTTGGGGAATCCGTGTCCCGAATGTTGGGACTTTTAGCACCTTTATGTGCATCGAGGTCAACCTTACCTTCTTTAGCCTGTCCCCATCAAATAGCCCTCCCCATGACATCAAAGATCTTCCAACCCTTCGATCTCGGCGACATCCAGCTGAGCAACCGCATCGTCATGGCACCGATGACCCGCGCCCGCAATCCGGGATGCGTGGCGAATGCATTGACGGCAACCTATTACGCCCAACGCGCAAGCGCAGGCCTGATTGTCAGCGAGGGCACTCCCGTCTCGCAGCAAGGCCAGGGCTATATCGATGTGCCCGGCATCTGGTCGCAGGAGCAGGTTGCCGGCTGGAAGGTGGTGACCGATGCAGTGCATGCCCGGCAGGGCAAGATCTTCGCCCAGCTGTGGCATGTGGGCCGCATGTCGCACACCTCGCTGCAGCCCGATGGCGCCGATCCGGTGAGCGCGAGCACGCGCCCGGTTGCACCCGGCTCCAAGAGCTTTGCATTCATCTACCGCGAAGACGGAACGCGGGGGACCGCTGAGCCCAGCCCGGCGCGTGCGCTCGAGACCGAAGAGGTGCCAGGCATCGTCAGGGATTTCGAGCAGGCGGCCCAGCGTGCGATCGACGCAGGCTTCGACGGCATCGAGATCCATGCGGCCAATGGCTACCTCTTCGAGCAGTTCCTCAACCCGATCACCAATGACCGTGTCGACGCCTACGGTGGCTCGCTGCATAATCGGGCACAGCTCATTCTCGAGACCGTGGATGCAGTGGCAGCGCGCATCGGCGCCCACAAGGTGGGAATCCGCCTTGCACCGAACAACCGCCAGTTCGACATGCCCGAGTACGCGGAGAGCGAGGCCAGCTACCTGTACCTGGCCGAAGAACTGGCCAAGCGCGAGCTTGCGTATGTGCATCTAAACGACAACCACGCAAACGGCTCGCCGGACATGAGCGAAACATTCCTTGCAGCGTTCAAGCGCACCTACGGCGGCACCGTGATCCTTGCGGGCAAATTGAACCTGGAATGGGCCACTCGGCTGATCGACCAGGGGATGATCGACCTGGCCGCGTTCGGCCAGCCCTTCATTGCAAACCCGGACCTGGTGGCACGCCTGCAGACAGGTGTCCCGCTCGCCACTCCGGATCGCGAAACTTACTACGGCGGGGGCGCGGAGGGTTACACCGACTATCCGGTCGCAACCTAACGCACAAGCATCAACCTCCGATGCATCCGCCGGCGGCTGACGCTGCGCGCTGCGAATTCGCCTCCATGGGGGTATAGCAGCGCGCAGTTGATGTCCTCACCTGGCTGCGCAAGCAAGCGCACCACAACGGAGTTGCATGATGAATACCGCCCACGCAGTGGATTATCCAGAAGACGCCAACTACGCGATCAGTGAAGAAGAAGACGTTTCTCGAAATTTTCTCGAGCCACAAAAAAGGCACTTGGACGCGCGTCCAAGTGCCTGCGTTATATTGGGTCCGCCATCACACGAACAACCAATGCGTCTATTTGTACTAGCGATAATTTCCTTGAACAAGACAGGAATTCGACTCACTTTCAGACTGATTTCTGAGCCGACGTGAATCGGACCTCATTAGACGGCCCCGGACAGTTTGAGGGCAATCTGCGCCCTCCAAGTCAGCGATACATCGGCCTCCCCGGCCTGCTTACATTGAACCCTTGCGATGACATCGGCACCATATTGGGTTAAACGCAAAAAATCCCGTTGATCCCGATTGATTTCACTGCCGTCCGCCGCCTCTGGTGAGGCGGCGGACTCGCTTTTAGCAGTCAATCTCTGACGTAGTCAAACGGTAGCCTATCGGACTGCATCCGCATGCCCTTAGGTAGCCGGAGTGATCATACTGCCCATCGATCACATGGGCAGCCGAAGTGTCAGACACTTGGCGGATCCACCAGACTTGTGGAACTCATCCAGATTGACTTCCGCCACTTGGTAGCCCGCCTCATTCAGTTGAGTCCGCAGATGCGTCGAAACCGGGTGCACGATGACTCGATCTCCTAAACTAACGGCATTGCACGCGAACAAACGTGCGTCTGCGTGATCTACCGCGATCCGCTTTTGCTCGGGATAGAAGTCTGCGATGAGTTTGAGAGACATATCATCGAACGCTGGTGGGTAATAAAGCAGGTGCCCGTTGTCGAGTGGGCAAAAACATGTATCTAGATGGTAGAACTCTTCAAGAACCAACCGCAGCGGCCTGACTGTAATTCCGAGCATTTCAGACAGCAGCGGACCGGCAGCAGCATCGCTGCGATGTCCGTGACCCATCCATAATGCTGTTTTACATGCAGAAAAAAGCGCATCGCCGGCACCTTCGAAAAAAGCATCCCGCAGTCCTTCCGGATTACTGTAGCCAGCCGCTGCAAACCATGCGTCGAAGTAGGACTCCTCGCCTTGCCGCTCAGGATGCCGAAACCTACTCACCACAGCACGGCGTCCATGCAAAAGTGCAGCATTGGCAGTGAAAACCATATCCGGCAGCCCTTCCTGGGGCGGAATCAGCACTACACGAGCGGTGCTTTTGATGGTATCGACAAGCGATTTCCATTGCGCCTGTGCACGCACTTTGTCAACTAATCCGCATTGTCCCTTCATCCACGGATTTATGACGTAATCGACGCCAAAATGCTCTGGAGCGCACATTAGAATGCTGTGTTGTGTCATTTGGGCTGAAGTCCGGATGACTCGACCTGATGAAGACTCTGGCTCCACTTCTGCCAGGCCGACAGGGCAGCCAACAGCAGTAGGCAGATTGTTCCAACCGCAAGCCATGCTATCGCTGGGATCCCCTCCAGCCAGCTCAATCCGACAGCGGTCGCAAGCGGAAGCAGGAGATTGTCCAGGCCACGCGTGGAAACTGCCTCCACCGTCGTGACCACGGCCGCCAATCCGAAGCAACCTATCCACGACCAATTGAGCCCTGATGCCCAGCCGGCAAGCACGATACAGACCGAGGCTGCGATCAGACAAGCACAGGTCCCTCCGAGTGACTTGCGTCCACCTGCAATCCGGTAACCAGGGCTCGGAAATCTAGTTCCTGTCAGCGCAGCGGCGCTGTCGGCCAATGTGAGAACAAGCGCTGCGGCGAGCCACTCGGCACTTTGGGCACCGAACAAGATTGCCGTTCCGCCTAGACCTACGGGAAACCAGAGATCCCCCCAAGACACGGTTCCATCCCGCCGATCTACGGACAGCTGCCGGTACATCTTCAAGGAAGGCAATTTTCTAGTCGCTATCAGCCAACCGAGAAGAAGAAGACACAGGGCCACCACCACAGCACTTGTTGCAGTCAGCAGCGCTGCTAGAACAAGCATGAATCCGCCCAATAGATGCGCAGTCTTGCGGCGCAGTTCCACGCGCAGGCTGAAGAGCATCCCGCTCATTACTGCTACGACATAAAGTTGATACATCAGGATTGAAAGTAGTAAGAATACCAGTGCGTCAGAGACGATCCGGGTCCCCTGCGCAGGACGCAAATACATGAGTATCGCCAAGCCCACCGTGATCGCAAGAATCATCGAACTATGGCGAATTAGACGAGGCCGCATCCCCTTCCAAAGCACTCGGGAAAATGTCATACGTTGCCCTCGCGAATCGGAAGCGAGGCATAGTCCAGCATTCCAAGCTGCTCAAGCTGCTTGCTGACCGAAGCACTGAGCAAGCCGAGATCCCGAATCGAGGGTACCAAGCGCTGGAACATCGCCCGACGAAGAACATTGGCGATACGCGACTCGCGCACCGTGCGCTCTCCTGCCTTGCGGTTGTGCCCCAAGGTTTCCCAGACATCGTCGGCGCAAAGATGTTCGTAAAGCACGTGGATGCTTTCCTTGAGGAAATCCTCACGGATCCGCATCTCGTGTTGCTCCAGCCCACCGTTGTACAGCCGCTTCAAGGTGATACGCCCGACCGCGAAGTGCCGGGCCTCGTCGCGCTGAATCTTGCTGACGAGCGTCTTGATAAAAGGATCACGGCTGTAGGCGACGATGTTCTGAAAGATGGCCAGGGCCAGTCCCTCGACCAGGATCTGCATGCCCAGATTCGTAATATCCAGTTCGCGGCTGGTGACTGTGTTTTCGAGCAATCCCCGCAGGGCGGAAGATAACGGGTAGCTGATGGCGACCTTATCCTTGACCAGCCGGGAGTACACCTCGATGTGCCGCGCTTCATCGAATGCCTGAGCACATGCGCACATGCGGGCGGCGTGGCTTTCTTCCGCCTGCGCCAATTTTACCGCGCAGAGCATGGCAGCCTGTTCACCATGGAGGATCTGCGAAAGAGTCCAGGCTTGGAAGTGACGGCGGACGTCGGCGCGCTCGGGGTCAGGCATCTCGTTCCAGAGCGTGGTTCCATACACCAACAAGGTCTGGTCCGGCATGTCCAGGGGATTGTCGTGCTTGAGCTCATACGACCAGTCATAGTCGCTTGCATTCCACTGCTGCTGCTTTGCCTTCTCGTAGAGCTTGTCCAGCTGGTCATCGGTGCCGGAGCAATCGTCGAGCAGCACGGCGTCCACGTTGAGCGGCCATCGAGTGGCCAGAGGTGCGCGATCTGGAATGCGAATCTGCCTCACCGCGTTCAGTGCTTGGCCCGCCTCCATCACGCCTCCTCGGGCGCGACGGCCCCACTGTGCATACGATGCAGCTCAAGCAGCAGCTCGACAGCAATGCCTTCCAGGGTCGTACCAACATAGCGGCCACCGGTGATAGTTGCGCCGGAGAAGTCGATGCGCTCAAGGTGCGCGTCCTTGAAACTGGTGTTGGCGATCGACGCCCCTGCCAGATCCACATTGTCCAGCGCGATATGGTCGCATCGCGCATTGGTGAGACGTGCACGCACGAAGCTCACACGGTCCATGGTGGCAGCGTCGAAGCCGACGTTATGGAGCGTGGCGCCATCGAACCGGACCAGTTCGAAGGTTGCTGACTCCAAGCTGGTGTACTTGAATGTCGCCGCCGTAAGTGCCACGTCTTCGAACGTGGATTCGGCAAGATTCACGTCGTAGGCCTGTACCGTGTACTGGCCGTTGCGCAGCGGGATATTTGACATTTTGCGTCCTTTGGAGCATGTGGATCAAACCAGTCTCAGGTGCCGGTCGAAATGATCGGATATTTGGGTGATTCGCTCATGGAAATTTTCTTGTCCATCCGCCGCCAGGATGGCCAGCGCGGTGAAATCGGTGCAATGGGAACTTGGCGGACGAAAGTCACCGGGCTTGATGGTGATCTCCAACAGTTGCACCCACGGCATGCTGAACTGGTCCCAGCCCTCGGCCACCTGCACGGTCCCCATCTTGGTGTTGCGCAGTCCGATCAAACCCATCTGCGGATGGCTGTCCTTCAAACCGTCCAGCGCCATATCGCCGTGCCCTGCATCCACGAGCAGCGCGGAAAATGACATGTTGATTCCGTACTGCGCCTCGATCATGTGCACGATGCCTCCGCCACCCGGACGGATTGCGGTTTCGCAGAAGACGATCTCATCGTTATTGGAGTGGAACAGCTCCATGTGAGTGACACCGTTGCGCAGTCCCAGTGCTTCGATCACTCTGCGCGAGTATTCGAGCAGCCGTGCGTGCAGCGCACCGTCAGGCTCCATTAGACAGACGAAAGGACTGCCTCGGGTGTAGTCAATATTGCCCATTCCGGGCACGTACTGTGCGATCGCGGTGAAGCGCAACTGGCCATCAATCACGACGGAATTGGTGTGATAGAGGCAACCATCAATGTATTCCTCTACTTCAAAGGACTCCGGATTGCGGCAGCGTTGCAGCGCAGTAGAAACTGCCTCCCTACCGCGTAGGAAGGCTACTTGCCGTGACCCTTGGCCATCACGTGGTTTCATGACCACCTGATCCGCCGCATCCGCCAATTGCAATACCGCAGCGGTGTCAGCTGCTTCTGACCAATTGGGTACACGCATTCCCGCATAGCGTAGCCGTTGCTTCATGGCAACCTTATCGCGATGTAGCTTTGCCTCCTTGGGGAGCATACCTACAACTCCGAGCGCTTCACGCAGGTCAGCCACGAACTCGATGGAGTCCTCACCAAGCGTGGAAATGGAACTGATCCCCTCACGCTGGTGGTACTCCCGTGCCAGGTGTAGTGCGCGCTCATATTCCATGTACGTGATCACTTCGACCGTGACGTTCGGGCCATGATCGTGGATGGTTGGGGCATCCAGAAACAGCAGGACGCGCCCCGGAAAACGAGACAGAATTGATCGACCATGGATGTCATGGAAAACCCTCGTGTGCGGTGTGCGACCGCCGATCATCAATGCATAGGACACACAACGCTCCTTGTTGACTTAGTCAGGGGGTGGTCTTGGCGTCAGGAAATGCATGCAGCGCGACGGCGGCTACACTGCCGTCCGCTGACGCCGTCCACAGCAGGCACTTCACGGGTCGATCCTGTACCTGTGCGAATTCGATTGCGCTGACAATATTGACCATCAGCGCCACGGAGGCGGCGTGGTCGCCTTCTGCCTGAGGCGCGCGCTGCGGGCAGCCCCCCAGACGCTGGACCAGATCTGCACCTATGTCCGGCCCGATAGGATCGCCAAGCAGTAGATCTAGCGACGCAGCGTTCCAGCCCACGCGGGACAGAACCTCCTCGGCGACACCCGCCAGCTGTTCGCAAATCTCATTGCGCACACGTACGGGTCCTTTGCTCCAGAAGGGCTCCCGCCCGATGCAGGGCCGGCAGACGACGGCAAGCAGATGAGCCCGCTCGCCCGGCGCAGGTCGGGTCGGATCTGCATGCCGCAAGAGGAGTGCACCAACAGCGTCGCCATAGGCGACAAGTGGCAGAAAGGTTCCCGGGAACGTCGAGGACCATGTATCCGCCGCCGTCACCAGCAGTAGCCCTTCAGGAGCAGCCACGCCGGCATGCAGGCCAAGGAAAAGAGCAGTAGCCACGCCGCTGGTGCCTGTCTGGTCGATCGTCATGGCGCGACGAGGTTCCGACGAGCAGGCATAGGCAACGCGCAAGCACATCGACGCAAGTATCTGATCTTGCAGCGTTGCCTGGCAGTGCAGGACATCCTGGACCGGCGGGGCTTGCCCAGGTAGCGACGCGAGAAGCGCGCGTGCGTGTGCCTCTACATGTGCTCCTAAACTGGAGTGGCAGCGCTTGCTCCGCAGATGCTGCTCATACCCGGAAGCGCGCAGCAGCGCGGAACTGGGCGGCGCAGACGCCATGCCCGCCACGCAGCTCAGATGCGGAAACGGTCGCCCGCTGGCGAGGGTGGGAATGGACGGCTGTAGCGCGGCTGTGCTGGCTGCGATGATCGCCAAGCTCATGCGCCTGCTCCTTCCAACATCAGATATCCGTACGCCCCGACGTTGGATTGGCTGAAGCACATCACGCGTTGTCCCTGCTCGCTTCGCCGCAGCCCCTCGTCCGCCAGGTTGATCGCCAGGTCCGCACAGCAGGCGTGGCCACGCAGCCGTGCGTTGTCTTCGAACAGGATCTCGGTAGGCGCGTGGCGTGCCTGCAGCAATGCGCGCCAATACGGCATGTCGGCATTGGTCGGCAATAGCGCGTCCACAAGGTCGAGGCCACCGTCCGAATCACCATCTAGACCATCCAGCACTTCACCGGTATGCGCCCAGGCGGCCGAGCCGATCAACCGTCCCATAGTGGGGGTGCTGGGCCCCGGATGCAGCTTTGGATAGGTACGCAATGCGATGGTTTTTATCCAACTGCGGACCTGGGTGCGGGCAATCAGGATGGCCGAGCCTCCATCGCTCTGGATACCAGAATCCTGGCGCAGGCGATGGTCGGCATTTCCAAATACGCGGTCGCTGCTGGTGACCAGGCAGTGGCTGGCGGACGGGTCGCCCTGCAACAGACGCGCTGCCGTGTCCAATGCGGCGATGATAGAAGCGCAGGCAAGGTGACTGACAGCGAACGCCAGTTTCGGCGCCATCCCGGTACGGGCGCAGACCTCCCCGAGAAGCGAGTGCGGCGCAGCCGGCATGCTGAAATTCTGCGTGCGTGCATGGATCACGTAGGCGATACATCGGGGATCGACAGCTGACTGTTGCAGCAATCGGCTTGTAGCAGCGACCACCATGTCAGCGTCGCTCTCAATCTGCGCACTATGGAAGTAGCGACAGCCATTTCCCAGTAGCCGTTCGATGCGCGCGTCATCCACTCCCATGCGCGGTCCCCATGTGCACAGATCGTTCGGCTTGCCCGGAAGATGATAAGCGGCGTCGACGATGCCGAGCGGCACTCCGAAAGCAGCCTGGTTATGCTCATACATGCCGCAGTGCCTCCACGATGGGGGAACGCGAGGCCGAGCGTGCGGGCCACCAGCTCGACAGCACGGCTAGCATCAGCAACGACAGCGCGACACCGGCTACCAGCGCGTGGCTTTCCCAGAACGAGACGGTCAGCGGCACCGGGACGACGCGGTTCGGCGGCACCCATGTCATGCCGGAGTTGTTGACCAGCAGCGCAACGATCAACGACACCACCACGCCTGCGCCCACGCCTATCAGGCCGAGCAGTAATCCCTCCAGAAGGAACAGACGTTGCACACCCGCGGGGCGTACACCCAGCGCACGCAAGGTGCCAATTTCGTCGGTCCGCTCGATCACCGAGGTGCTCATGGTGTTGGCGATGGTGAACAGCACGATGATGCCCATCAACACTGCGATGAAACCGAAGATCGTGCGAAACATCAGCTTCACTTGGTTGTACTCCGGGAAGTACTGTGTGAAGTCGGCCGCATACATCGGCAGACCATTGTCGCGTAGCAGTTGGTTGAGCCGCTCCTTGGCCGCATGCAGGTCGTCGGTGCTATGCAGTTGAACCACGAGGAAGGTCGCCTGAGATGCTGCATCGCGGCCGTACATCAGCTGGCGCGCCAGTGCGATCGGCACCACCACATAGCTGGAATCCAGGGCCTCCAGGCCCTGGTTTTCCGCAGCCTGCAACCGGACCGTGACCACATTGGGAGCCCCTCGGTTGTTCGCCACCAATAGATCGGCCTTGGGCGTTTCTCCGATTCCGCCCCGCGCTTCTGCAGCAGTCAGGTCCAGCGTGTCTGCATCCAGCATGGGCGCGGCAAGGGCCTGCGGCATCTGCGTTGCAGGGTTACCAGCCGCCGCTCCCGCGGTGCGCACATCGGCAGCACCCGGCGCTGGTGTGGATGCCGGGCAATTGTCCACATGCAGTTGCTCGCAGTAACCAAGGATGCGGGCTAGATTGGTGCCGACGACGGCACCGTCCTGGGGGGTGCTTGCCAGCACGAAACCATCATTGGGAAGCGTGCGCAGGTTGTGCGCGTTCCATTCACGCAGGCGACGCTGGTCGTCGGGGTTGACCCCCTCCCCGCTCATCATCCGCGACACGCCAGTATCGTAACGGCTGACAAGGCCCTGGAATAACAATAGCGGTGTGGTCAGCCTGACTTGCGAGGACAGCTCCGGATCGGAGGCGATCAGCGCATCGACCCGCTGGATGTTGTCAACGCTGTACTGTGCCGAGTTGCCGAATCCATATCGCGCGTAATCACGCATCTGCACATGCAGATGGCCGGTTGTGCTCACGATGCCAGTCTCAAGCGTCGCCATGATCGCGCGGGTGAAACCACCGAAGAGCAGCAACATACTGATGCCGACCGTTAGCGCCGCCATAGTGGTGAAGGAGCGCCGCCAGTTACGACGCAGGTTGCGCCATGCGATGGCCAGATCGCTGGCCAGCATCCGAGTGGAACTGCTCATGTGCGCACAACCTTTCCGTCGTGCAGACGCACCACGCGGTCGGCGACGGCGACCACTCTCGGATCATGCGACGAAATCACGATAGCAGTCCGCGTATGCCGCTGCAGTTCGCGCATCAAGACCAGCACCGCATCGCCGTTGGCAGTGTCCAAGTTGGCCGTGGGTTCGTCGGCCAGAACGATATCCGGCTGTTTGACCAGCGCGCGGGCGATCGCGACACGTTGACGCTGGCCGCCGGACAGCTCTCCGGGCAAGTGACCCGCCTGCCCGGCAAGTCCTACCTGCTCCAGCATCCGGGTTGTCTGCCGAGCTCGATCGGGCGCGGGCAGGCCCAGAAGCCGCAGCGGATACTCGACATTTTCGTAAGCAGTCAGCACCGGTAGCAGGTTGAAATTCTGGAAGACGAAACCGATGCGTTTTGCACGCAGGTCGCTCAGTGCCACCACTCCCATTATTGCAACATCATGACCGGCGATCATCACCTGCCCGCTGTCGGCAGTGTCCAGGCACCCCATGATATTGAGCAGGGTGGACTTGCCGCTGCCGGAAGGACCACTGAGCACGGTGAGTTCGTCCGGACCGATATCCAGGTTGATATCGTCCAGTGCAGGCACATCGACTTTGCCAAGCTTGTAGCGGCGCCCCACGCCACGCAGCACGATGGACGGCGCCACCTGTGCTGTAACACAAGCTGTTGGAGTTTCGGATTGCGGCAGGGCGACAACGTTCATGCAACCTCCGTTTGCAATGGGGCCACCATTACCTGGAGTGGCGCGACGACCACCCCGGTGACGACTTGGCGTGAGAAGCGAACCGACGGCAGAACCGTGTCGAGGAAATGGCTCAGTGACGCTTGGTATCCGCTGCCTTCTGCTTGGCCTGTGAGCGCCTGGGCACGTTCGGCCGCAGCGTTCTGGACCAGCCCCCATGCGCCCAACGTGGTGCCGAACATGTCGCAGATACGGACAAAGTGCGCGCTGCACGCGTCGAGCCTGCCTTGCGTTACCTCGCTACGCACGTGCGCCATGGTGGCCGTACAGTCATCCAAAGCTTGCATGACTGCGTCGCAGGCCGAGTCGAGCAGCGGATGCCTACGACATGGCTGCAGCTCGTCCTGCACCCATCCGCGCAAGACCTGCAGCAAGCGCTCCGAGCGGCCATAAGCCAAGCCATCCCGCACCAGCATCAACGACTGGATGTAACTTGTTCCTTCCCAGATGGACAATATCTTGACATCGCGTAGGTATTGCTCGATCGGCAGGTGCTCGGTATAGCCAATGCCACCATGCACCTGCATCGCGGTCTCGCAGATTTTCCATGCCTGGTCGGCGGTCCAAGTCTTGGTGATGGGCACGAGCAGCGACGCCAGGCGTGACCAGCGATCAAGCTGCTCGCCATCGGGTGCCGGCGTGGCCTGCTCGGCCTCCTGTAGCGCACTCAGCCAAGTAACCCGACTCACCAGACTGCGGCTGGCTTCGAGCCTGCAACGCATGTCGATCAGCATACGTTTTACATCGGCATGCTCAGCGATGGGCTGGCGTGGCGCAGTAGCCACCGCGTTCTCGTGCAGGCGCCGCCCCTGTATCCGCCGCTGCGCATATTCCACGCTGTTTAAATAAGCCGTCGAGGCCAGCCCGGTTGCAAAGATGGCCGAGTTGACTCGCGCGTGTCGTACCAACGTGGCGAACTGGAGCATACCTGCATTGCGGCGGTCTCCGAGCAGCCAACCGCGAGTTGTTCCGCGATCGCCAAAGCGCAGATGCGTATTTGGGCAGCCGCGCATTCCCATCTTCCGGGTCACCTCCAGGCAACGCACGTGATTATCGACATAGCAGCCCTGTGCCTCGTCCCACCAGCGTCGCGGAACCAGATAGCAGCTGAGGAACATCGAATCAGCCTTCGCTCCCTCGGGGCGCGCCAACACGATGTACAGCGTGTTCTCGGTGAGGTCGTGGTAGCCCGCAGTGATATAAAGCTTTTCGCCCGCCACGCCCCAGATGCCGCCGCCCAGCTCGGTGGCTGCGCTGCGGATGGCCAACAGGTCCGATCCCGCCCCTGACTCCGTCGCGCAGTAGCAGGCGTCCCAGCGGAATCCTTCGAGCGGCGGCAGCAAGGCAGCTTTCTGCGAAGGCGTGCCGTGCATGCGAATCAGGCGTGTGGCTGGTGGAGTGAACCCGCCAAAACACATGAAGGCGGGATTGGCACCCATCAACAATTCCATCACCAATTGCTTGGCGGGTGCGGGGATCACACCACGAGCAGCATCGGCTGCACCGGCCTGAATGCCGAAATCTTCCCATCCGAGCCATCGCTGCCACAGCCCGTCAAAGCCATCTGGCAGCCGGACACTGCCATCCTCGTTTAGCGCGCAGCCCTGCACATCGGCGCTGCGATAGCTTTGTGCCATGTCCTCAGCGAAGGCCAGCCCTCGTTCCAGCAGCGCGTCGATGCGGTTGCGGTCCATTCGGTGGAATGGCGCCTTGCCCAGCAAGGTTTCAAGCCCCATTACATTCCATAGGTGGAAACGCAGGGACTGCAGGTCAGCGCGAAAATGCGTACTCACGCGATCGCCTCCACCGCTGCGGTAAGAGAAGGCTTACTGCGCTCCAACCACTGGGCGCGCAGCACGCCACGATCAATTTTGCCGTTGCCGTTGCGCGGCAACGCATCCATGCATACCAAGGAAGCAGGCTGCATGTATGCAGGCAACTGCTTGCGACACAAGGCTGGCAGCTGCTCCATTCCGGTAGCGGCCTGGAGTACAACGCAGGCTACGATGGTCTGGCCGAGGCGCTCGTCGGGCATACCGAAGACAGCGGCCTCCAGCACGCCCGGCATCGCGAGCAGGGCGGTTTCCACCTCGGTCGGACTTATACGATGCCCGGAGACCTTCAACATCTCGTCGGTGCGACCGATGAAATAGAGGTAGCCTTCGACATCGCGACGTACCACATCACCCGACCAGACAGCCAACTCCTGCTGATTCCAGCGATCCGTGGGTAGCGGCCAGGGCCTGAACCGCTGCGCATTGAGTTCCGGATTTCCAAGGTAGCCCAGGGTCACGAAACTTCCCCGATGCACCAGTTCTCCGGGCTCATCGGGCCCGCATTCGGTACCGTCGGGACGGACGACAAGCAACTGCGCATTGGGAACTGCGAAGCCCATGGAATCCGGATGGCGCGCCAACTGCTCAGGTGGAAGCCAGGTTGAGCGGAACGACTCAGTAAGGCCGTACATCAACACCGGGCGAGCCTGCGGGAAAATGGCTAGCACGCGATCCAAGAGTGCCTTGTTCATATGTCCACCAGTGTTGGCAACCAGCCGCACACTGTCAGCACCATCCGCCGACCAGCCAGACTCGGTAATCAAATGCCACAATGGAGGGACCGCAGTGATCACGCTTGGGCGATGCTGCTGCACTGCTCGCCGGAATTGTGCAGCTGAAAGAAACTCGTGGACAACATAGCAGGCACCTGCCGCCAGTGCCGTGGTCAGCTGGCTCAGCCCTGCGTCGAAGCTCAGCGGCAACACGCCCAATACAACGTCTTGGCTTTCCAGACCAAGGTAGTCCGCAACGCTGAGGGCGCCGGAAACGAGATTGCGCTGGCTCACCACCACACCTTTTGCCAATCCGGTGGAGCCTGATGTGTACAAAATCGCTGCCGCATCTCCATCCACGGCACCGCGCGCCCAGTCCAGTACCTGTCCAGGCGCTGGTTCTGCTTCCACCAACGCATCCATCTCCTGCCAGCGCAGATCCGGCTGGTTGCTGGTAAGGCTGAGCTGGGCAACACGGTGGGAGGTGCTGACCAGCAAGGCCGGATGGCAGTCGGTGAGAATATGCAGTACCTGTGCCTGCTTCAAGTGCGGGTTGATTGGAACGAAGACGACACCGACGGCATTGCATGCCAACAGAAGTATCAACAGCCTGCGATCCTTGTTGGCAAACACCGCGATTCGGTCGCCGCGCCGGATGCCGGCTGCGGCAAGTCCCGCTGCAACCCGCTGAACATTCTCGAGCAGAGAGCTGTAATCGGTGCTTCCGATATCGTCGGCAATTGCGGCGTTTCGCGGGTATATGCCTTCGACGAAGCGCAGCAGCTGGAACAGCGAGGTAAGGCTATTGATTCGGTAGGTCGGCTGCATTGTCGGCCCTCCATGCCACGGTGTCCTTGGTCTCGCCTTCTTCCGCGGATGCGGCCACAGTCACTACGGGTGCGGAAAGCCTGTGCACATCAACGAACATCAGCATCTTCCCCAGCATCATTTCCTTATCCTCATCAAACCCGCATTGCTTGATCTCTTCCCCCAGCTTCGGATTGACATGTGTGCCGAACAACATGTCCCAGATCGGTAGTGAGTAGTTAGAGCGATGCTTGCCGTACTCATGGTGGACGCGGTGCATCTCGGGCCGCTGGATGAAGTAGCCGAGCCAGTAAGGTGTGCGGAGGTTCGAATGGGTGAAGTAGTCGTAAAGACCTTCAATTAGGGCGAACCAGCCCACGGCTTGCCAATTCATGCCAAGCAGATACCAGCACACGAACGCGCTGAGGATGAGATTGCCCATGCCATCAACCGGATGACCGTAATACGTAGTCAACACCTCAATGCGACGCGGACTGTGATGGAGCTGATGTAATGTCCTCCACAGAAAATTATTGGTGTGCTTGAGTCGATGCCACCAGTAGAGGAAGAACTGAAATGCCAGGAAGGCAATGAAACCATTCAGTAGCGGAGGAAGGCCGCGAAGAGCATGCGTCAAGGCGTTATCACGGAACCACGGTATCCAGGTCGCCTGGCCGAGCATAAGCAGCGGTACGCCGGCAAAGCCAAGAATCAGCGCCCGCAGTACCCAGCGCTTTGAGGAGGGCTGCTCGTTCGCCGGCCAGAGCCGTTCCAGTAGCATCAGTACCAACGCAATCAACAGCATGACTCTCATTGTCAGTCTCCCTTCCTGGTCAAAATCACATCTTGCGGAACTTCGCCAATCAGCACCTCGATGCTAGCTATTGAAATACCGTCCCTTGATACGGTTCCTTCGCACATAACAACCTGTTCCCCCATCTGCCGCGTACACACATCCAGTTGCACCTGCTGATTCACATGAACTACCTGGCGAAACGCGCAGCGTCGGATGGCCATCATCACGCCTACCTTGGGTGTCGTATCCTGCTGCGCCGCTCGCGTGGCCAATACACCGGCACCGGCCAATTGCGCCACTGCTTCAACTAGGAATACGGCAGGCACTACCGCCTGCTGCGGAAAATGGCCGCGTAATCCCATCGTATCCACGTCCCAGTACGCGACTCCTGTGAAGTGCCTGTCGCCATGCGTTGTCAGACTTTGCAGGAAAAGAATTTCCCCGCGATGTGGGATGAGTGCTTCGATCTCCGTACGACTGTAGGCGATCGAAACCGATGCAACGGCAGCCGAAGGCGTCGGCCTATGTGCCACCGCAGACGAGAGAGCGTTATCTGGTAGAGCCAGCGATGTACTCATCTTCTCCATTCCATGGTCAGCAGAAAGGTGTTTGATGCCTGGAGGTCTCCATACTCTGTGGCGCGTCTGCCAAGCGGTGCGGCAACGGTTGCCAACCAGCTGAACGCGCCGCGCTGGAGGCCTGCCTGCAGCCAGAGGTAGCTGCTGTCGTCCTCCAGGCTGTAGCGGACGAAGCCCGCCAATGAGGTGCTTTCGCCAAAGGGGCGCGCCAGCGAGAGACGGCTGAAGATGTATCGGCGGGAAAGCTGCGACTGGCTGTCAGCAGCGTACTGACGAAGCCGCAGATAGCGTGCCAACGCTGCAGCATCCTGCGGCTCGCCGAGCGCTTCGAGTCGGTGACCATCTAGCGCCGTCGCGTCATAGTGGCCTTCCACCACCACCGTGTAGCGCTGGCCCAGCGCGGCGCTCATACCCGCCGCAGTGCGCGGCCGATAATGGGTTCGACCATTCGGAGATGCATAGGGCGCTAGCGGATCTAATGCTTCACTACGCGTGTCGATGTCGCGATCTCGCGTGAGCAGTAACTCGCCATAGATAACGACGTGGTTGCCCCACAGGGTGGACACGTTGCCACCAGGCTCCCAGCCAGCGCCGGGCTGATGCACCAGTACACCTTCAATCAAACTCTGCTCGCTGAGCCTTCGGCTGGCGCGGAGCATGATCCGCGTATCACTGTTGGTATTCTCAAACCGCGGCGACAGCACTCCACCCGAGTCGCGCTGCCTGAGGCCGGGAGCGGCGATCAGCGTAAGTGAGCCATCGTCATGCAGATACTGCGCTCGGACGCCCACCACACCCAAACGCATGCTTCGTAGCAGCGAAGGGTCTTCCGAAACGCGTGCGACAACGCTGTTGCTCCGGAATACATCGGTCGGATTGTAAGCATAGGCAACTCCCGTGCGGTCGTTCATACGCCCCACATCGACGAACACGCGCTGCCCCCCGTAGGCCAGGTAGGCTTCGCTCAGGGTGTAGGCCACGTCCTCGCCATGCAGTCCCGCCTGACCATTGCGATATCCGACGTCCACGCGGTTCGAGAGCACAGCCTGCCAACCGGAGTCCAGCGTCCAGCGACTGTTGTACTGACCCGAAACACGGCCTCGCCAGGGATCGGGTCTATCACCAGCGAACGTCCACGCACGCCAACGGTCGTGCCCCACAGCTGCCTCGACTAACCATTTCCCTGCAGCGCGGGTGTCGTCGGCCTGCGCTGGCGTTTCGATTGCAAGATCCAACGCAGCCATCTCCGACTGGGGAATATCGATCGCCGTTTCCTGCGCTCCCGCAACGCTTTCCCCTATAAATGGCAGCACTAAGGCGAGAGCGAAAAAGCGTAGACAGATGCGGTATGGTTTCACGATCAAGGCTGCCGGAATCGCGGCAGGAAGTCCCGCTGCATCCACGCTGCCGGCACGTCCTGCCAGGCATAGTTTGTGTAGCGCATCAGCGTCACCAGGCTCGAGTTGAGCCCATCGATGATCAGCACTTCGGAGGGGCGCAGTCTTCCCAGCGATGTCACCGGACGACGGTAGAACGCCGTCTTCAAAAGCTGACTGCTATCGCTATAAAAGCGCGCCTTGATGGGCTCGGCTGTTGTGGCGTCTTGCCAGAACTCGATCTTCGCGTATACCGCCTGCGGCGTCTTGGCCTCCAGCACAAGATGATCACATTCGCGCGGCGCCTTGGTCGCATCAATGATCGTCTCGCGGCCTGCAAGGGCGGCACTGTAATCGGTCGCCAGGCGCACGGCGAGCACATCGCCGTTGGCTGCCTGTCCCATCAAACGCTGCTGTGGCGACAGACGAAAGCTGGCCTTCGAGTCCGGATCGTAGAACCAGAGATCTTTGCCCTGGAACAGCATCAGCTTGTCCATGTCCTGAACTGGCTTGGCAAAGCGAACGATATTGCCGAAGCGGTCCTGACCGGGTTCGGCACGTGCAAAAACCTGAAGCGCCATGGTGTTGGCCTGCGCACCACTGCGATACTCAAGCAGTTCCACGTCAACACGGAACGAACGTCCGGGATTGCGTATCTCATCGCTCCTGGCGAGCAAGGCATGTGCCTGCAGCTCATCCGCTATCGCTGCACGCGGGACCAACAAAGTGATCGCGAGCGCCAAAAACGTCACCCAGCGCAATTTTTTTAGCCCTATGAGTTCATGCCGGCTCATCGACGTTCCCCAGTGCGACTGCATGGATTTCGTAGGCGCTTCTGAGATGGTGTCCCAACAGCGATAACAACATCATCGGAACAACCACTGCGACAAACGGGTTACCTCTGCATGCGTAGGCCACCGCGACTCCCGCAATGGCTGCCGCCAGCAGTAACAGTGAGTCGCGTCGTACTCGCTGAGGATCGCCGTATTGCACTGCAATGAATCCCGAGCGCGTAAACAGGATCGCCATCACACCGACCACTACCACCAATAGCATCACCGCCGCTTCGCGTAGCCGGCCGTACCACGCTAGTCCCGGCCAGTAATGGAAGAAGGACATGATGCCGCCACCCAGTAAATAGAGGTTGGTGGCCAGTACTAATCGATTGGCCGGTGATCTTCGCAGAGCGGCTGCCAACAGGTAGACACAAGCGAAGGGCGATGAAATCTGGAATGCCAGCATCCAGCGATCATCGCTGACGATGCCGTTCCATTGAGCGAAGCGCAGGAAGATCACTGCCGGTAGAAACGCCGCGGTGCCAATAAAGAAATAACGCGCCACCCGCCAGGGTGAGCTCCGCTTGAATCGGTTCCAGGCTTTCAAGTGCCACCCCTATCTGAAAATTTGAACCCTTTGCCTGCGATCAGGAAGGACAGTGCCGCCGCTATTACCAAATACCCATATAATGTCCAGGCTGGGGCGTCATGTACCGGCGCCCAGAGCGCGGCACGAATACCGCCAGCGATCTGCGTGGTAGGCAGCCACACAAGCACCCGGTCGATGCCGAACGGCAGTTCGCGCAAGGGAATTGTCAGGTCGCCCAACAGCAGCATCGGGTAATAGAGGCTGTTGGCAACCAGCTCTGCCGTCGCCGAAGAGCCGCAGCGTGCGGCCACCGCATGACCCATCGACAGAAACGCCACGACGCCGAGCGACAGGATCACGACCGTGTCGAGGATCCTCATCGGAGATACCCGTACTCCCATGTCGAGTAACAGGTGGCCCAGAATCAGAAAGGTCAGCGCGGCCACAACCAGCACCGCACCACGCGTACCCAACACAGCGCATAGCCACGCGCGCGGATGAATCGGCCATACCGCAGGAAGGCAGAGGATGCCCTGCTCGCGCTGCCCGATAAGCATCAGCGCTACTGACAGCAACCCACCTGAAAGCAACATCAGCACGAGCACACCCGAAAACAGGAAGCGGCGATAAGCCTGCGTTTCGCTCTCTTCGCGCACTCCGCTCACCAGTGGCGCAGCACTTATAGCGTGCTGGCCCAGCGCCTGGTCGCGCAGCAGGTTCTGCACGGCCTGCTCCAACGCGGTTGTGGCACCTGGCACTAGGCGACCGGCGATATCCAGACGGACCTGCAGGGTGGGTACCCCGCTCGCCAGCGCCCGAACCGTCTCCACTGAAAGTCGGGGCCGCGCTTTTCCAGTTCCTGGCACGACGAATGCGTAATCTGAACGTGTGTAATGAACCAACTCATCACGCAGGTACGTCGCCAGCGCTGCACCTTCGGAAGTGCCACTGTTGTCGACGACCTCCACCCCGATGCGTCCACCGCCACTTAATGCAAGACCGAGCGTGAAGAACAGCAGTAACGGAAACAGGAACACCCAGAACAACGCGGTTCGATTGCGCAGCAGTACGCGCAGCTCGTTGCGGACGAGCACCCTCCAGATTGCTGGCAGCCCGCTGATGCCACCCTCGGCTGGTGTGCTCAGACCATGCATGGAGCACGCTCCTGTTCGTGAGCAAGCACCACAGGGCGAGACCCTAGACGAACCAGATCTGTCACGCTGGTGCGGGTATGTTCCCAGGAACGGACGTCCTGGGTTGGGCATGAAGCTAGCACTCGTTGCACGATGTCTCCCTCGCCGCACAGGGTGAGCTGAAGGTCATCGAGATGCTGCCAGCATCGCAGACCCGCAATTTCGGAAAGCACGGAACGTGCCTGGACCAAACGCTCCATCCGGTGAAAACGCAGACATACCAGCTCGGCGCCTGCGTGACGCGACACCAGCGCAGCACCCGTTCCACGATCAAGCAGAGCGCCGTCCTGCAACCATGCAATCTCATTCACCAGTGAAAGTTCTTCTTCCTTATGGCCTACAACCATCAAGACGGTCTCTGGCGAAAGATCTTCATTGACGAAGCGCAGCAACGCTTCACAGAAGCGCCGGTCAAGCCCTGTCATGGGCTCGTCCAGAACCACGATGTCCGGGCTGTGCGCCAGCGCCATGTAAAGCTCCATCCGCTGACGCTGACCACGCGAAAGCAACCCGCCCCGAAGCCCGCGTAACTCGTTGATCTGCAGCACGCTCATAAGGCGCTCGCTACCACGTCCATACAGGGCCAGATGCAGATCCAGCAGCTCATTCACAGTGACGTGGCGGGAGAAGCGTGTGCTCTGCAGCTGGCAACCCATGCGGCGGCGCAGGGCTGGTTGGCGGATCGCAGCTGGAAGTGCGACCCCGAAGAGGTGCCCCCGCATGCAGGTCGTATCGCGCATTCCGATGACTGACTCCAACAGCGTTGTCTTGCCACATCCGTTACGCCCGACGATGCCCAGGCGCGCGCCTGGCAGAAGTTCAAGGCGCTCCAACGACAGGGTGAAGCTGCCTTGATGCACGCTAAGAAGCTCAAGATCCAGAAGCGCTGCAGATCCTGCACCGCTCTGGCGCTTGCCACACAGACCCGTATTCACGGTGCAGCCCGCAAGTAACTGCGTGCGGATGGCAACATAAGGAAGTCGCGCATGGTGTAAGTGCTGTTGTAGGCGCCGCAGTCCGGGAACACACTGATATCGCCTACCGACGGTGGTGCCACGGCCGCCTGATCCCTGCCGATCACGTCCTGTCGATTGCAACTGCTTCCAACGTAATGGACATCAACCGGCGCCGGCCCAGGCAGTGCAGGGGTTGCACGTAACAGCATCGGTAGACCATGGCGGCGCAGCATGCCTTCGGTAGAGGCAAGCAGGAAGTTCTGTGCCATGCCGCCATCACAGACTGCAATTCGACGCTCACCAAGCGCTTTGACTGCAACGACACGAGTCAGGAAGGCGCCTGCGCGACCAAAGATTCCGCGCCCCGCCTCGTGTAACAAGCACGTGTCTGGAAACAGGTCTTCAACCAGACGCCGATAGGCTGCGATGCACGACAGATCCTTCTCCCAGTCCGTCGCAAACCCGCCGCCAAGATTGATCTCTGCCAGCATTTGGGGGATTGACGTCTGCAACTCATCAACCGCGCGACGTACATTGCGTGCATGGGCCTGCCCGTCGCGTGCAAAGGTGTTGGCCCCGCCAAACGAATGCACGCCTACTACCGTTATTTGCGAATGTGAGAGGATGGACGCTGCCTCGCGCGCCTGTATCACGTCCATGCCGAAATGATCATGCATCGTGGTACCGGCACTCGCACTGATTGCTCCGGCATTCAGCCGAAGCAGCGCACGGGGCCGCCGCTGTCCCACGTCCATCGCAGCCAGTGTCCGTGCCTGCTCGACGCTGTCGATGATGAAATCGCATCCAGAAATCAACGCGGCGCGCATGAAGTCAGTGTCCATGGCTGGGTTGTTGACGTAGCGATGCTGCGCAATACGTCCAGTCACCACGCCGAGCTCACCGATGCTCGCTAACTCAACACCATCGACGAATGCATGCCCGCACCGCACCAGCAAATCCACAAGGCTATTAGCCTTGAACGAGACCACTAGCCGCGTGCCAAGCGCATCGCGCAGGGCGGTATAGCGCCGGACAGCCACCGCCGGATCAAACAGGTAGGCCGGAGTGGCAAGCTTATCCGCTTCGTTCTGATCCACAGGCCTCATCTGCAGCCCCTCAACGTCCAGCCCGCTACTGTTCGGTGTAGGCATCAGCTGACGGCTCACCACGCAATCATTCATCACGCGCACTCCAGTGCATCAATAGCCGCCGGGCTCAGGCGGGACAAGATGGCGTTTTTCTCTTCGATAAAAGCGGAGGCAAAAGAGGTGCCACCAAGAATGGCAGGCAGTGGGTCGTGCGTATCAACGGTTGACTGCAGCAGAACGGTAAGACTGTTGTCGCCGAACTCATGCAGATCGCGACGGATGCGCGAACGGATCTGCACCGTACGCAGCGCACCCTGTCTCGCCCACCAGACTGCCTGCGGCGCAGTGTCGTCGGTGACAAGCACCCCCTCCTCTAGCAGCCCGCGCGGCAGCGCTACGCCCAGCGGGCGACTGATCTCCACCAGGACTGGAGCATCAATGTCCAGATGCTGCCGGAGCTGCGCGATGACGTCGATCAGCAATCGGTAGTACTGAAAATAACCCACCAACACGGGAGCAGGCAGCAACGATCTTGCAAAGCCGTCGACCGCTTGGTAGTCGGAAAGGCTCCGGTACGGCAAGAGCACGGCGTCTGCTTCCGCCGGCTCCGGATAAGGGCTACGCACCAGACGTTGTCGCCATACATGCAGATCGGTCATGGCAGGGAGACCTCCAGGCGCGCATCAGCAGCGACAGTAATCGTGCTGATGGCGTGGTACCCGTTAAGTGCAAGTGAGCCAACAACATAGCGTGCCGTCTGGCCGTGGTGACCTAGGCCGAGTCCGATCCAGGGATCGGCACCAAAGCAATGACCGAATTGAACGTGGTGCTCGCGCAGCACCTCGACACCACGCAAGGTCTTCCGGAACGCAGCGCTGGTGGCCTCCGGAAAAAATGGGGGGGACACGACGCACGTCAGGGCAGCAGCACGCGAGCGCAGGCGGGAGCCGAACTTGAGCATGGAGACCGACAGCGGGGCTACGTCTATGGCGATGTCGGAGTCCAGTCCCTTGGCGTCAACCACGACATCCAGATTGAGAATGCCGAACTGCGCATTGCCATAGGTTCGGGTGCGCCACGCAGCTTCGATACCATGAATGTCACAGTCAACCACCTGCATGAGCAGCCGCCGGCGCAAGCCAGTTCTGCGCGAACGATCAAGGCCCTCGCGTAGCAAGAAGGCCCAGTTGGTACACTCATAGACGTTCACCGCCGCATCCACTGGTCGCTTTGCGTGCCGGCCAATTTCGGCTTTGTACTCGCGGCCCGTGCTGTCCGGATCGGAAAGATAGTGCGAGCCAAGCGTGGAACCGATGAAGTAGTCATCTGCAACTTCAGTACTCTCTGCCTCAAACGCGGCCGCTGCCGCACCAACACGCATAGCCAGATCCCCCGCTGCGTGTGCCGGATCAACGTCTACATTCACAAATGGCGTTGGCAGCGGCGCGTAGTGCAGGCGCTGCAGGACGATTGCCGCGGCGGGAAGGGAGGACATGCGTCGTGCGCCTCAGGCGACCACAGGGACGGTCAACGCCGTCAGCTGACGGTCAAGCCCCTCCAGCGTGGTGAAGTTATTGATCTCGATTTTCTCGGGATCAAAGGCGCCATACAGCGACTCGCAGAATACGATCATCTCGATGATATTGATCGAGTCCACACCGAGCTCGGTCAGACTGACATCGACCGGGCAGCGCTCCGAATCAGTAATCTTTTCCAGCTCGCGGGCAAGCAGTTCCAGGGTGGTGCGCTCAGTGGTTTCCATTACGTCATGCCTCCAGATAGGTGTCGATAACTGCTGTTTCTGAACCATCGAATGCGACCAGCTCGTCGCGCGCTACTTGCTGAGCGCAGGCGACCCGCTGGATCTTTCGGGATGTAGTACGGGGAATAGCACCTTTGCTGACGAACATCACCGCGTTGGCACCGAATCCGAATCGCCTGCGTAGTAGCGTCTGCAGCTCTTGACGAAGTCGTGGCAGAGCGTGGTAGCTCTCCGGCTCCACCACCAGAACCAGCCGTTCGGTGCCCAAAACGGCATCAGGCACGGCAACGGCCGCCACCCTGCCGGCATCGACCAGTGGATGCTCTACCGCACATTCCTCGAACTCATGTGGGTAATAATTTCGACCACGCAGGATGATCAACTCCTTGCTGCGCCCCAATACATACAGTTCCCCCTCGCGCAGATAGCCAAGGTCTCCAGTATCGTAATAACCATTCCTTACTACCTTGGACGTCTCTTCCGGCGCGTTGTAATAGCCTTCCATCATGCAGACACTGCGCACGTGTATCTGGCCTGCACAACCGTCTACAACCGAATGTCCGTCCTCGTCCAGGATGACGATGCTCGTGGACGGAAGTGGCCTTCCCATGCTCAGCACGGTATCGCTCGACGCTCTTGCTTCATGGTTTTGGATGTCGCGACCAATGTTGCTTCCGAGCGGATCGCTTTTGTCGCGCGTGGGCACCGTGATGGCGAGGGTTAATTCAGCCGCGCCATAGCAGGGATAGAACGCGTCACCCCGGAAGCCGTGCGGGGCAAACGTGCGCGCAAAGGCCTCAAGGGTCTCCACATGAACGCGCTCTGCGCCAACCACCAGTGCGCGCAGACAACCCAAGTCCACGCCCTCCATCAACTGCGGCCGATAGCGGCGTACACAGTAGGCAAGCGCGAAGTTGGGAACCGCCGAGGTAGTCGCACGCTGGCGAGCCAGCTGTCGCAGCCACCCGAGCGGATTTCGGATGAAATCTTCAGGCGGCTGTAGTACAAGATCACAGTTGTGATATAGCGCGGACACCAACGAGATAAGCCCCATGTCATGAAACAGGGGAAGCCACAGCACGCCGCGATCCCTGCTTAGGTCTGCCTCGCCGGCTCTTGCAGTCAAAGCGACGTTGGCGATGGTGCTTCGGTGGCTTAACGCCGCCGCTTTGGGAACGCCGGTAGATCCGGAAGTCAACTGAAGATGCAGCAGATCGCCTGCAAGTGGCCGATGTACGTCGCTCCAATCCAGCGGCGATGCATCTGGAAGATCTTCGATTGCTATCGAAGCAACGCCTGCAAACGCCGGTATCGTGTTGTGGGCGACCGCTGGCGTGGTCAACAGTAGAACAGGACGTAGTGCACCAGCGGCTGCCTGCATATGACGCGCGAACGGCGTCGTACCCTGTTCCGCGCCGGGAATGGCGCATGGCAGAGCGCCGCAGAGCACGCAACCAATCCAGGCATCGAGGAATTGCTGGCTGGTCGGGATCGCGATGAATACAACATCACCGATTCGAATGCCATGAGCACGTAGTCGAGCCGCCAGCATCAACGCCTCCTGCACCGCGGTGGTGAAACTGCGGCGCTCCACTGCTTCTGGCCCGCCACGTTCGCGCACGATGCTCAGGCTGGCGCTCGACGGTCGACTACCGTCGACATACGAGCGCAATACATCGACCAATGTCAGCATATCCATCCATGGCTCGATCATCATCCGTCCCTTCCAGCTTCGTGCGTTGCTATCAGCGACACGTTCGTGCCACCGAAGGCGAATGAGTTGGACATCACCGCCGACAGGCCCGGTATCTCCACCGGACCGCCAGCCACGTAGTCCAGGTCAAGCGCTGGATCCGGCTCGCGCAGGTAGGCAGTGGGCGGCACCACACCCTGATGCAACGCCTTGACCGCAATACCGAACTCTAGAGTGCCGCCCGCACCGATGACGTGGCCGTGCATAGCTTTGGTGGAACTGATCCTCAAGCGTTGCGCATGTTCCCCGAAGACCTGCTTAATCGCGGTGGTCTCACTCAGGTCACCTGCCTGGGTCGCCGTGCCGTGCGCATTGATATAGCCGATCCGTTCCGGCGCTAAACGTGACTCCTTGAGGGCCATCGCAATCGCACGGGCTTGTCCGTGGCTGTCCGGCATCGTGATGTGGGTGGCGTCACTAGAGATGCCATAGCCTGCAAGGGTCGCGTAAGGCGCGCGCCCTCGCTTGCGCGCGCGCTCACGTGTCTCCAGCACCATGGCAGCGGCGCCTTCCCCGAGTACAAAGCCGCGCCTGTCCCGCGAGAATGGCCGGCAGCTTGCTGCAATGTCTTGCGCATCGCCAGGTGCCATGACGCGTAATGCATGCCAAGCAAGATAAGGACCCGCAGCGAGCATCGCCTCAGTCCCAACGACGACTGCCGATTCTACGTAACCATGTCGGATCGCGCGCCAAGCCTCTCCCACTGCCACGGCAGAAGATGCGCACGCAACACTGTATGTCTGCGTTGGTCCCTTTAGGCCGTTGAATATGGATATCCACGAAGCTGCAGCATTGGGCATCGTGTTAGTTACGGTAAACGGGTGGACAACTGTCGGATCGCCCGTCTCGCCATTAATCTTGAACAGGCGGTGATAAAAGCGGGTATAGACGGACTCAAGTGTCGTAGCGCCGCCCAGACCGATACCACAATAGACACCGGCATTAGCGCGTTGGTCTTCATCAAGCTCCAATCCACTATCTGTCATTGCCTCTCGGGAAGCGACCAGCGCAAGCTGAGTAGCGCGATCGAATCCACGCTCTGCCGGTGCAAGCAGACTGCTGAAGTCTCGGTCAATATGTGCTGTGATCGCGGCAGGATGCCATTTGCAGAGCTCCGGCGATGCCTGCCGAATTGCCCCTTCCCCACGCAGACAGCGATTGAAGGTCTCCTGCATGGAATCACCTAGCGAGGTGAATGCACCCAGTCCCGTGATCACAACGTCCCGGACCATCGATCAAACCTGCGCAGGTGCGGTCCCGGCGCTAACCGCGCTCGCGATCGTTTCCGCTGGCGGAATTTCCGCAGCTTTGCGCTCAATCAGCTCTGCAACCATCGCGTGCAGCTCTTGCAAAGTCAGATCTTTAAGCTGCAGCGGATCATCGATATGCACCGCATATTTTTCTTCAATATCGAATAGGAGTTCGACTACCCCAAGGGAATCGATATTTAGTGAATCCAGGCGCACATCCGGGTCGGCGAGCGATTCCGCTGGCACACCCGCATAGTTTGCAATAAATGAATTTATGATTGTTCCAATGTCTTCGCTCATTACTCACTCCTTCCGACTGGAAAAATGGCAAAAGAAATCATGGGCGGCCACAGCCACCTTTATTTAATTCAGCTATCTAGAAAAAAAAACAGCAATTCCCAGGCACCCCCGGAAAAGTTATTTATAATTTCATATCCCGGAAACCATGCACCTGGCGCTTTAGATCCTCGCCGGACCTGCATACAGGGCAAGCCCGCCTCCCAATCAAGGATCGGCAGCATTTAATCAGGGGGATACTCGCAGCTATCGATTAGTTTCAGACTGCCATAATCGAGCTCAACTGTACGCCAGTGAGGCATAGCGCTCTCGACCACCAACACATTACTCTTGTACGACATATCCATGTCACTCCGTGAGTCCGTTTACTGATAGTTAATACAAATGATCTCTATGTCAAGGGCTTTTTCGCGGGACGGAGTTGGCGAGGACGCAAGCGTTACCCGCAGCCTTGGAAGAACCCAATTTTTTTCAATTTATGGGCCCACCTGTAAGCGTTTGCAATCGGACACAACAACTACGCTCGGCACGAAATCGTGTTCTGCACCATCGCAGGTAGGTCCCGCTGTAGCACAGGGGCATGGCCGATTCCGAACGACACAGCGGTGGCGAACTGGAGCGTCGGCCTACTGAGCACTATCATTTTCAGCTATTCGTGACCAATGCTAAAGAGAGATTATGCGGTCGGTTTCGCTTGGCTCCGGATCGGGTGGGTGTGGAGCAGGATGACGGCGATTACGTTGAGCTGAAGATCGGGCTTAGCGACAAGCCGCAGGTGAACGTCGCAGGCACCGACGATGTCTTGGAACAAGTGCCCGTGAGAAAATGTGTCGCCTGTTGTTTAGATGAAACGACACCGAAGACTTCATGCCGCAGTTGAGCGCAGCGAGCAATCAGGTAGTCGCTGACTTGGTCGAGACTATGGATGGGGCCTTGCCATCGAAGGCATTATGCGAGGATAGTGGTTGCTGCGAGCAAGATGCCTCGTCCATCTAAAGTTGGCGTTGAGCCTTTATTTTTTGGACGCGCTTGGTCGGCTCTTATCCCCTAGGGCTTCACTGATCAAAGCGATGCGTATGAATACGCCAAGCAGTGGATGATCACGTGCCATGTATCGAGCACAGGCCCGGTAAGCGCAGCCTATTAACCGATTGGCTTAACTCTTGTCTTCGGGGCCTGTCAGCCCGTGCCAGGAAAAAATCCCGTCGATACGTCGTCTGACGAAATTAGCATCTTTGGACGTGAGCGCCTTCGCCTTAATTAGCTGCGCCATGCCTGCGAACGCTCGCAAGAAGCGGTAGCGGTCCGGACTCGATGCCCGCAGTGCCGGCACTGCTGCGTCCAAGTGATCGAGATGGATGCGCAACTCGGCTCTGTCCATGCCTTAAGTAACGTTTTACTGACGAGCAGGTCATCGGCTTTCTGCGCGAAGCCGAAAGCGGCGTGGCAATCAAGGACCTATGCCGGCGGCATGACTTCAGCGAGGCCTCGTACTATCTGTGGCGCAGCAAGTTCAGCGGGATGAGCGTGCCAGATGCCAAGCGGCTCAAAGACCTTGAGTCAGAGAATGCTCGACTGAAGAAGTTCCTAGCCGAGCAGCTGTTCGAGAACGACCTGATCAAGGATGCGCTGCGAAAAAGCGGTGAGCGCACCGGCGCGTCGTACGCTGGTGCGCGAGTGGATCGGGCGTGGTTCCAGCGAGCGCCGTGCCTTGGCAGTGATCGGTATGAGCGCCAGTGCGCTGCGCTATTGCCTGCGCGAAGATCGCAACGTCGAACTGCGCGAACGCATCTGCGCGTTGGCGCATCGCCATCGCCGTTATGGCGTGGTGATGATCTATCTCAAATTGCAACAAGAAGGACGCATCGTGAACTACAAGCGTGTGGAGCGGTTGTACCGCGAGCAGCAGCTGCAGGTCCGGCGTCGCAGACGCAAACGCAAGCCTGTGTAGGCATCGCCGTCGGCAACTGAGTAATGGTGGTGGTCGCCGCGTCAGTACGACGGTGACCAAATGGCTTGCCCGCGGCCGTAGTGCCGGCACCATCGACGCAAACACCAATGCTCCGGCGTTGACCGTGGTGGCTGCGTCGAAGCGATGCCCAGGCTGGTTAGAAGGTTCATATTGCTTTCGTTGGCCTGGTCCAGATGTGGCAACTTATTGTTCGTCAACTTTGCGGCTATGCGCTGCGTCAGCCCGGGCTCACCTGCCAGGGGGTTGAGGACGGCCCACAGCGTGGTGTTGTGCCAGCAGCGCTCGCGCTGCATGCGCATGTCCGTGGTCAGATCTGCACTTCGCGCCCGCACGGTGCTGATGTCCGGTGCATCGCTGTATTCGACCTCATCTACGGTGAAGGTGCCCTTGCCGACTAATCTCAACTTGTCTACCGATGTTTCCTTAAATCTTCTAAATAGGCCGCCCACGCTTGAATCATCTTTTTGCGCTCAGGCAGGTGCGCCGTGCGGTTGTAGGCTCGCCCCAATGGATCACGCACGGCATGCGCGAGCTGGTGCTCGATATAGTCTGGGCGAAACCCCAAAACTTCATCCAGCACGGTGCGCGCCATTGCACGAAAGCCGTGACCTACGATGGTTTCGCCATCGAAACCCAAATTGCGGAGCGCGGCATTGACCGTGTTCTCACTCATGGGGCAATCGGCGCTACGTACGCTGGGAAACACGTAGTCGCTGCGCTTGGTTAGTGGCCACAGTTCCTCAAGCACTACCGATGCTTGTGCGGACAAGGGAACGATGTGCGTGGTCTTGGTCTTGCTGGTGACCTAGCGCCACTCACCGGCTTCCAAGTCGATATCCGTCCACTTGGCCTGCCGCAGTTCGCCAGGGCGCACGAAAAGCATGGGAGCCAGCTTGAGGGCCGCGCAGGTCACAGGCGAGCCCTGGTAAGCCCACAGCGCGCGTAGAAGCTCGCCAATTCGCCCAGGCTCGGTCAGGCTTGCGAAATGCTTGGTCTGCGGCTACTCCAATGCACCCACAAGGTCTGCAGCAGGATTTCGATGAGCCCTACCCGTCACGATCGCGTACCGGAAAACTCGTCCTGCATGAGACCGCGCCCGGTGGGCAGTCTCCACCACGCCCTTTTTGCTCCAGCTTCCTCAGAGCAGCCAGAAGAATGTGAGCACTGACATCAGTGATAGGCATGTCAGCAATAAAAGCCAGATCCTTTTCGATCAGACGGCGCTCTCGCTTTACCGAACCTGGACCTAGCCCCTCCTTCGCTCGCTTAGCCAAGAGCTCAAGCGCAATGGTTCCGAATGTAGTGTTCACGCGCTCGGCTTGGACGGCTCGCTCAATCCGAGCGACATGGGCCGGGTTAGCTCCACCCTTCAGCAGCATGCGTAGCTTGTCGCACTCTGCGCGAGCCTGCATCAGTGAAAGCGCCGGGTACTCGTCGATGGTCACCATGCTTGGCCTGCCTGCATACCGGGAGCGATACCGCCAAACCTTTGCACCAGTGGTACGCACCTCAATGCACAAACCATTTGAGTCAGCTACCCGAGAGGCAGCATCCCTAGGTTTAAGCGCGCGAAGCTTTGTATCTGTAAGCATGTGAGTCAGACGCCTGTGAGTCGGGCAGGCAAAATGCACTAGGACGACTCACAGCCTGACTCACTTCACACATGGATGAAACTGGATCCAGCTGGACCTCGTAAGACCAAGTACCAACGGTTTTCAGGGGATTTCTTGAACTTTCCGGACTACATCGGACGTTTTTGAACTGCAATTTGGTGGGCCCACCAGGATTCGAACCTGGAACCAAAGGATTATGAGGCAGCACACTTAAGCTTATTTATCAATTACTTGGCTACGCTAATTTTCCCGGGCTGCACCTCTTGAGGTTGCTGATAAAGGTGGTTGGCACGTCAATTTTCCCGGAGTTTTTGGACGATGATCTCCGGAATATCGATCAATCTGTAGGTTCGTCCAGATCAAAGCGTGTCGCGTGTGCCGAGCGCTCATCTCCACGGCGCTCCGCAAGCAGGTGGTATAGCTCAGGACGCCGGCCTGTCATCCAGCGTTGGCCACTGCTGCCGGCTACCAGATCGAGATCCAGGTCAGCGATAACGACATCGTCATCGATAGCCGTGCTTTCGGCGACGACGCGGCCGTAGGGATCCAGAATCATGGCGTTGCCGGTGCGAAGCTCGTCCTCATCACGACCCACGCCATTGCTGAAGACCACGAACATGCCGTTGTCATGAGCCCTGGCGGGCAGCCAACGCATCAACCACGCTTTGCCGTTGGGGCCCGCAAATGCCCGGAGCACGGCCTCCGGGTCGGCTGCTCTGCGTTGCCACAGTTCGACGGGGATGCGTTGCATCCCGTGAGGACTGCGCGACTGGGTTCCTCCGGTCTGGTGCGGCGCCAGCAAGACCTGTGCACCCATCAGGGCGCATGCACGTGCATTTTCCACCAGATTATTGTCCCAGCAGATCAGGATCGCCATCCGCACGCCCCAGGGTGTATCGAACACGGTGTAGCCCTGGCCGCTGTGAATCAGCAGATGCTCGAATGCATGTAATTTGCGATGCGTGTGACTCGAGCCGTCAGGTAGGCAAAGCCGATATGCGTTGTAGAAGCGGCCATCTTCGGCTGTCTCCAGCCAACCGACTCCGATTGCGATTCCCAGCAATGTCGCAAGGGTAGCGACCTCTCGTAACGATGGGCCATCTCCCGGCTCGGCAAGCCTGGCCAGTCCCTCGGCGTCGAGACCAGGAATGTGCCAGTACCCGGAGATGCACATCTCCGGCATCAGCACCAACGCTGCCCCACACGAACGGGCGCGGCGAGCCAAGTCCGCGATCCGCGACAGGTTGTAGCTTTTGTCGCCGGCCCGGTGCTGGAATTGCACGGTGGCAATACGCAGGCGTGTTGGCATCTTGTGTACTCCTTGGTGATCGGTCGAACACACGATCACGCGCCTACCTCATGAAATCCAATGAAAACTTGGTGCTTTCGTGATAACAATGGGGAATGGACTTACCGCATCTGCGCGCATTCGTCGCGCTTGCTGAGCTACGACATTTCGGACGTGCCGCCGACCGCTTGCATATCAGCCAGCCCGCATTGACCAAGCGGTTGCGGCTCTTGGAGGGTGTGATCGGCGCTAGACTCTTTGAGCGCGACCGCACTGGAACGGTCCTTACCTCGATCGGGATCGCGTTGCTTCCGGACGCACTGCGGATCACGAGTGAAGCCGATGCACTGCTGATTCGCGCCCGCCATGTCGTGCAAGGTACCGCGGGCCAATTGGATATCGGGTTCGGCCTTTCGAGCATCGAAATAGCACCACGGCTGGTCGGCGCCTACCGACGCACGCATCCAGCGGTGGCTGTGTCCCTCAACGATTTTTCCTCGGCTGAGCAGATTGAACGGCTTCGGGACGGGCGCCTAGACGTTGGCTTCGTGCGGCTTCCCTTTGTAGCCTCCGGACTGGAAAGTCGATCGCTGGCCCGCGACACACTGGCGTTAGCCTGCCCTAAGGGCTGCTCTTCAAACGGAGACATATCTAACCTGGAGGCCTTGAACGCGAGCGGCTTTGTCATGCTTGATCGCGCGCGGGGCCCGGGATTGCGCGCGCAGATCGACCACTGGTGTGCCGAGGTCGGCCTGGAACCACGAATCCTGCAGCTCGCGGATGACCTCCAGACCGTGTTGGCTCTAGTGGCAGGAGGGGTTGGTTTTTCGATCGTGCCGCAGCAGGCCGTGCGTTTATCTGGAACAGGCGTGGACCTATTTCCGTTGAAGGGGCCGTACGCGGAATGGACGATCGGCGCCGCGTGGCGGTCGGACCGAGACAACCCGGCCTTATGGAGATTTCTTGCCTTGATCGAGCATGCGTAGCTAGAAGCTCGGCATCTACCTGACTAAGCTGGCTAAACCTAACGACCTGCAGCGCGACCTGTTCACTCCAGCTCCCATCGGCGACGAGAAGCTGATGAGCGCCTTAGACGCTATCAACCGCCGCTTCGGGCGGGGTACGGCCGGCCTCGGTGCAAGCGGGTGGCAGAACTCTCCAGCATGGGCTTCGCGACAAGAGCTCTTGTCTGGACGCTTCACTACCTCACTGGCAGATCTTCCCCGCGCCACGTGCTGATCGCGCGCCAACAGGCCTGGCTCAGGCGGCTCGGACTGGCCCCAATTTCTGCGGCACCGTGCAGGCCTGGCCATCCACGAGAGATGGGCGGTCAGTGCGCGCGTGCTCGAGCGTAGACGCAAGTGCGGTAGCTGGAGCCCCGTTAAAGGCCCCTAATGGGCAATTTTTGGGATGACCATCGGAGTTAGGTAATTTAGGTAATCCGTCCTCAGAAATACGAATATCCCTAAATTTATCAATTACTTATTTAAAAATATCAAAGGTAATTAAAGGGTAATTGAGAGGTAATGGCATTACCTTTTGCCGAGGTAATTTTGACAGGTAAAAAAAACCCTTGAGAATCAATGACATTACTTCTTCCGGCCTGGCGGATTACCTCACATTACCCCAAGAGGTAACCTGCAAATTACCATATAAATCAATTACTTAAATCCGATTTAACGCATGGAATTACCCGGTTACCTGGTTCCGATGGTCATCTGGAAATTCTGGCTACCAGACAGCCGCTCGCTGGAGATGCTCAAAGGCCTGCGGGAGGGGCTAGATGCGCAGGGATCCGCAGGGATCCGCGACGAGCTGGAACCGGCCCAAGCGTCAACACTGGCGCGTGCAGCAGTGGTCCGCAGTGCCGCAGAAAAACAGGGGTATGAAGCCCGCAGGCGTGGCGGGGCGACGATTGCGCGCGCCGAGGGGCGACAAGCGCCCTGCACCACCTCGCCAGCACTCGCATGTTGCCGTCGCGTCGCTACGCGCCGTACTCCCATATGTCCTTCGTTCATAGAAGCCACCCGTGCCCTTGTTCGCCCCTGGGTCGCTCGGGCCGCGCTGCGGTCGAAGCCTTGCGTGGCCTCAACGCTCGGCTCTGCAGCCCGCCCACAACAGCTCAGGCCGCCTATAACGCCGCTCTAGTGTTGCGCCATCTTTTGGTGCGATGATTTCGGAGCAAGGATCAAGATGCTGGGTCAGTTGGGACGACCGAAAGGGGCGCGCGCGATCGCTGTTCCGCCCGCGTCCACTGTGCACGACAACTGCACAGGAAGACTTCGAAGTCCCCGATTCGACGATCGCTGCCACGTTAAGCAGGGCTGCCGGCGATACCAACTGAATTGGTACCTGGCACCTTCGATGCCTTTTCAGGGGGAATAATGGCTGTAGATAGAACCAGATCGATGCATTACAAGCGCGCGAAGCTACTCTCCGGTGCGCCGTTGGATCTTCAGGCGCTTGTGGCTGGTGCCATCGACGATTCACAGAATGTGGAGGATCGCGAGGAGGGAGAAAGCGTTCGCCGCGTCTTGTCGGGGGTGGGCAATACGAACGGCATGCTAACCGCGAAGTTCATGCAATTCACCGTAGGCCAGAAAGCACACTTTCTAGAGAAAGACAGTGACACTGGTGACTACAAGCTTGACACGACTAGCGTGCCCGACAGCGACACAAGTGCGCAGAGGGAGTTCGTTGAATCGATCACATTCCTAGCTCTATCCGCGTCACACGTCATGTTTGTAGCAGCTCTTCACCTAGGTTCGAAAGCGCTCGAAGATCATCTGAACTGGCTGCTTAAAAAGTTTGCGAAGATTGCGACGGATGACTACGTGATCTTGGCCGACCAGCAGTCAGCCAGTGCCGAACAGCGATTGGCTAAGCACCCCGTTGACAGCGTCACGATTGGTGCCGAGCTGGAGTTCGAGGTAGTCGAGCAAGTTAAGACTCAACGCAGGACGAGGGACCGGGAAACAGTCCCAGGCTACAAGAGCGTTCGCCCAATCGGTCCTGTGGCCGATATGCTTGGATCTATGATCGGTGACTGGTTCGGCGATGTTCCCTTGACCAAGGCTCTCGGCAAAGATGAACGAATTAAAGCTACGCTGAAGCTTAACTACTCGAATAGGCGCAAGTCTGACGAGGGTTTCGAAATGATGCAGAAGTTAGCCGTAGCCGGCCGACATTTTGATGTTGACTCGACGCGCGTTCACCTCCACAAGGGCGGTACACTAAGGGGCACCGACCTGAAAGTTCAGACCCCTATTACTGTAAGGGTGCTTGACTCAGGATTAATTGATGAATTCGACCTCTGGAACAAGGTGCATTCATGGCTACGCACAGCCATAGCAACATCCATAGTGCCGCAGTGAGTTCCAACAGCCTAAAGAACTTCCTCCTGCTCAGCGCGGCGTTGACGACTGGCGCGCTGGCCGGATACGTGGGCATGGCATATTTGCGTGTGTCCGCCTGGGAAGCCCTGTTGAAGGACACTTGGATCATTCAGGGTGTCCTTGTAGCCGCAATAGTGGCGTTGATCTACAAGCTTCAGAGTGATATCGCCGGTCTTGCTGGCCTAACGTCTCTGCAACGCATCCAGCTCGACGAAATGGTTACCGTGAAGTCTCGACGCCTTTGGGCACTCTTCTTCGCAGTGGCGCTTTCTGCACTATTGCCGCGTTTAGCGAGCGCAATTGCCGACCAGACCAGTCAAAGCAGGCTGCTGTTTGCAGCTACGGCATTGCAGGTCACTTCTGCTCTTCTGTGTGGACGCCTTCCTGGAATGTGGCAAGAACTCCGGCGCTTCACTACTGCTCTGATCGCTGAAAAAGAGAGGAAGGCGAGGCAACAGGCAGAGCTTGACAGGCTTGCTAAGGCTGCCCAGAAAGGATGACAGCACCTTCCTGGCGCTAAGGTCGACGGAGACATAAGCCTCCGCCGACGAGTGATCTAGCCAGTGAGACGCGCGCGCGCCACATCAACATAGTGCGAGGTCATCTCGATCCCCGTGTACTGATAGCCCTCTACTTCGGCTGCGACCAACGTTGTACCGCTGCCGGCGAACGGGTCGAGGATCCGCCCGCCCACTTCGCAGATCCGCACTAGCTGCCGCATTAGCTCGGTGGGCTTGCCAGTCAGGTGGTGCTTGTCCGCCTTGAGGACCGGGCTCCGTACCACCCCCGGCAGCACCGGCGCGCGGCGATTGAGCGGCATGCCGCCTTTGCTGCCCCACACCACGTACTCGGCCTGGTTGCGGAACCGCCCGAGCTGCGGGCGCACCCCCTCAGTCTTGTCCCACACCGCCACCCCTCGCCAGGTGAATCCGGCCGCCTGCAGCGCGTCGGTGGTCAGCGGCAGCTGCCGCCAGTCAGTGAACAGCAACACAGGCGCGCCGTCCTTGAGTACACGCGCGCACTCGGACAGCCACAGGTGCATCCACTTCAGGTGTGAGCGCTGGTCGCGTTCGTCGCCTACAAAGTCGGCATGCAGTTGGGCGCCGCCGCCCTGGACGTATTTCTGCGAGGGTGGCTTGGCCCGCGCGGCCGCGTGCAGGCCACCGCTCGCATACGGTGGATCAGTGATCAGCGCGTCGAACGAATTCGCTTCGAGCGTGGGCAGGATGGTCAGGGCGTCGCCCTGCAGGAGCTGATTTTTCATGGTGAGAGCCTTCTTGGATTCGCTCGCGGCGATCGGAGGTGAGGCTCTCGGCCTTCAGGTGATTGAGCGTGCCGCAACGCGGGCACTTGATCTGGATTTCATCGAAGGCGCCGGCCTTGCACAGCAAGCGGGCGCATTCGCCACAACGGAGGTTCTTGAGCATTGCGTGGTCTTGCGGTGGGAAAGGATTACGCGGTCGCTGGCGGCGCGTACGGGGTGAACGAGATCACCTCATCGCCCACCCAGTCGTTGATCTTCAGCATGCGCGCCTGCAGCGGTTCCAGCTCGTTGGCGGCCCACACGGCAGCGGCCTCACGGATCGAGCCGAAGCCACCAGCGTTCTGCGGCACGATCCCCATGAGTTGCGGCGGGATGCGCAGCGCGGCCAGCATGTCGTCGCGTGTGATGCCCTTGATGCCGCTGAACTCATCCTTGGCCGCTACCTCGCTGACCGGGATCAGCTTCAGCCCGTCCTTGTTACCGCCTGGCGAGTACAGGAACAGGTTGCGGAAGTTGCCCGGCCCCTTGGCGCCCTTCATGGCGTTGCGCAGCGCATCGACATCTTCCTGGCTCTGCTGCGGGTCTGTCAGGTACAGGATGAAACCGGCATGCGAACCGTTGTTGTAGTACTTGCGACGGAACAGCGTGGCCGACTCGTTGAGCAGCGCGGACTGCATCGCCGGCATCCACTCGGGCAGGCCGTAGAGCTCCTGATCGACATCGGCTTCGCGCAGCTGGAACACGCTGCCCGGCTCGAACACGTGCTCGTCGTGCCAGGTGCGCACCTGGAAGTACTCGCCCTCGGTGATACCGCGCCGCATGTACTTGGACAGCGGCGCAGTCAGCGCCAGCGCACCGCCCATGCGGTTCCGGCGGCGCTCAAGGTAGCCATTGCCCAGAGTGATCCAGTCCAGTGACAGCTGCTCGAAGGCCTCGCGCGTCAGCAGCCGGTGCGGCTTGAAGGTGCGCGCCAGCATGTTGCGCTTGAAGATCAGCCCGGACTGTAGGAAGGGATTGCTGCGCGTGGTCTTGGACAGGCCATCCAGGGCCACTGGCGGCTCGTACCAACGCCCGCTTTGCCAGCACTCCAGATAGTCCAGCACGCCGCGCCCATCGAGCACCGGCGTCGGGTCGCCAAAGGTGAAGGCCTCGGGACGCTTGGGCGCTGCAGGCGCGGTCGCGGGCAGCTGGTCGGTCAACATCAAGAGATCTCCATGAAGCCGGAGTTGCGCGCGGTGCGCCCTTCCAGCGGTTCGTTCTGCAGCGCGTGGAACAGTGCCCACGCCAGGTCCGCGTGGCCGGTCTCTTCCGAGCGGCCGGCGGTGAAGGTGGATTGCCGGCCGCCGGCCGTCATGGTCTTGCGGATCGCCATCAACGACTGCGCCACGTCGGTCCAGCCAGCATCGAACTCCAGCCGCCCGTTGTGGATCACGTCGAACGCCTTGAGCACCAGGCGCGTCTTGACCTCGGGCGAATAGCTGAAGGTGACCAGATTCGGGAAGAACTGCTTTACCAGCTGCGCCACACCGCTGCCCATGCCGGTGGTGTCGATGCCGATATAGGTCACCCAGTACCGGCGCGTGATGCGCTCGATCTCGGCGGCCTGCTTGGCAAAGTCCATGCCCCTGAACTGGATCCGCTCCAGCAAGCGGAACTTGCCGCCGGGCAGCTGCGGTGGCGCCACCACGACCAGGCCGGCGGTGTCGCCGGTCTCGGCCGGGTCGTAGCCGATCCACACCGCGCGATCGCCGTAGGGGCGCGCGGCGAACGGTTTGTAGTCCTGGCCCCACGCGACCCAGCTGTCGACCATGCACGGCTGCAGCATCGCCAGCGGGAAGATGCTGGCGCCGTCGTCGACGAACTCGCACATCAACAGGTTGGCGAAGGCGTCCGGACTGTATTCCTCGCGCAGCTCGTCGAGGTCGAACAGGTCGCAGCCACGGCGCTGGGCGTCGAGGATGTTGACGATCTGCCGCCAGGCGCGATCCTGGCAGCGGCGACCGCCGGCCAGCGCGTCATGCGAGATATCGATCTGGATCCGCTGCGCGGCCGGCTTGCCCTTGTTGCGGCGCTCGCCGGTCCAGAACGTGTAGGCCTCATGCGCCATGCTGGACGGCGTGCTGAAGTAGGTCTTGCGCCACTTCTTGTGCATCGCCATGCCGCTGGCGACCTTGTTCAATTCGTTGAACCCGTAGGTCCAGAAGAACTCGTCGAAGTAGAAGTTGCCGTGGTAGCCCTGCGCGGTGCGCGCATTGGTGCCCAGGAAGAACAGCTCGGCGCCGTTAGGAAACACGATGCTATCGCCGCCCGACAGCGTCTCGTCGATCGTCTCGCGCACGAACTGCTGCATGTAGCCACGGAACAGATGCGCTTGCGCCTTGGAGGCGCTGAGGAAGATCTGATTGCGCCCGGTGGTGAGCGCATCGATCAGCGCCTCGCGGGCGAAGTAAAACGTTGCACCGATCTGGCGCGACTTGAGGATGATGCGGGTGCGCTCATTGCTGGCCCGGTACCAGTCGCGTTGGTAATCGAAGCAGCCGTCGACGAATGCCGTGGTCAGCTGCTCGATCTGTTCCTCGGTGAAGTCGTTGCGCTTGGGCTTCTTTTTCGGGGCGGCGTTGCGGTTGGCCACCGCCGGATTCAAGTCGGCTTCGTTGCCGCCGCCCTGGTAGCGCTGGATGCGCGCCTGGCGCTCCAGCTGCCGGTGCAACAGATCAATTTCCTTAAAGTCGCCGCCGGATTTTTCCGGCTTCATGATCAGCACGACCAGGCGCGCTTCCAATGCGCCGCCGATGCGCTCGACGTTATCTGCGCGATCCCACTCGTCACGCGACTTCCAGCTGTGTACAGTCTTCTCGTTCTCGCCGATGGCCTGCGCAATTTCGGTCACGCGCCATCCCATCCAGTACAGGAACTTGGACTGTCTGCGGGTATCCATCGGGAGCTGGGTGGCAACGCTTTGCATGCCGATCAGGGTGCGGCCCACCTCTTAATCCCGACAGTTGAACGACGCGTAATCGCCTGATTTACACGGTTATTACGTTGCTGCGCTGTGCGTCGCGTTTGACCATGGGTCATCGCAAACGCATCCAGCGCAGAGGACACCCATGTCGGCCAAGGCCAAGAAGTTCCGTTCCAACTGGTTCCGCGTGGCCGTCGAAGGCGCCACCACCGATGGCCGCACGATTCAGCGCAGCTGGATCGACGACATGGCCGCCACCTACAACCGTGAGACCTACAACGCCCGCATCTGGATCGAGCACATGCGCAGCCTGCTGCCGGACTCGCCGTTCCGTGCGTATGGCGATGTCATTGCGGTCAAGGCCGAAGAGGTGGAGATCGACGGCACCAAGCGCCTGGCGCTGTTCGCCCAGATCGAGCCGACCGCCGACCTGATCACCATCAACAAGTCCAAGCAGAAGCTCTACACCAGCATCGAGGTGCAGGAGAAGTTCGCCGACACCGGCAAGGCCTATCTGGTCGGCCTGGCCGTGACCGACTCGCCGGCTAGCCTGGGCACTTCCATGCTCAGCTTCGCCAGCCAAAACCCCGACGCCAATCCGCTGGCCGATCGCAAACAGTCACCGGGCAACCTGTTCACCGCCGCCGAGGAAACGGCGCTGGAATTCAGCGAGGTCAGCGAAGGCCCGGTCGCCAATCTGCTCAGCCGGATCCGCACCGCGCTCAAGAGCGAGGACGCCACCAGCATCACCGCCGAGCAGTTCGCAGACCTGGGCCAGGGCGTCGAAGAGATCGCCGAGCACGTGCGCGGCCAGGACGAACGCTTCAACCGCCTGCAGGCCGAACACGCCGAGCAGAAGAGCAAACACGAGCAGCTGGCAAACGACCTGGCGCAGCTGCGCGAGTCGCTGTCGCAACAGCCCGACCCCGCACAGCCCGCACGCCCGGTGGTCACCGGCGGCGGCGCGGTCGTGCTGACCGACTGCTGATCCCACACCACACACACGCCGCAGCGCCACACCTTCGGAGCCACCATGCAAAACGCCACCCGCCTGCAGTTCAACCAGTTCGCCGAGCAGATCGCCAAGCTCAACGGCATCAACTCCGCTTTCCACTCGTTCGCCGTCGATCCGACCGTGCAGCAGAAGCTGGAAACGCGCATGCAGGAGTCGAGCGAGTTCCTGTCCAAGATCAACATCATCCCGGTGGACGAGTTGTCCGGCCAGAAGGTGGGCATCGGCGTCACCGGCAGCATTGCCAGCCGCACCGATACCGGCGCCGGCAAGACCCGCACCCCGCGCAACATGGCCGCGCTCGACAAGAACGAGTACGTCGCCAAGAAGACCGACTTCGACACCGCGATTCCGTATGCGCTGCTCGATACCTGGGCCAAGTTCCCGGACTTCCAGGCGCGCCTGCGCGATGCCATCGTCAAGCGCCAGGCGTTGGACCGTCTGCAGATCGGCTTCAACGGTACGCACGCCGCTGCCGATACCGACCGCGCCGCATTCCCGCTGCTGGAAGACGTCAACGTCGGTTGGCTGCAGCAGTACCGCACCAACGCCGCCCAGCGCGTGCTGGCAAGCGGCAAGGCGGCCGGGAAGGTCGCTATCGGCGGCGCCAGTGCCGACTACGGCAACCTCGATGCGTTGGTGTATGACGTGGTGAGCAACCTGCTGGACCCGTGGCACCGCAAGGATCCGAGCCTGGTGGTGGTGCTCGGCCGCGACCTGATGCACGACAAGTACTTCCCGATGGTCAACAAGGACCAGCCGGCCAGCGAGAAGATCGCCACCGATCTGATCTTGAGCCAGCGCCGCGTCGGCGGCCTGCAGGTGGCCGAGGTGCCGTACCTGCCGGACGGCGCGTTGATGGTCACCTCGCTGGCGAACCTGTCGATCTACTACCAGACCGGCGGCCGTCGCCGTCACATCAAGGAAGCGCCGGAGCGCGATCGCATCGAGAACTACGAGTCCTCCAACGATGCCTATGTGGTCGAAGACTACGGCCTGGGCTGTGTCGTCGAGCACATCGAGATCGAGGCCTAAGCCATGGCCGACAGTCCCGCCAAGCGCCACCACAGCCGCGTGCTCGCCGAGCTGGAAGCCGCCCAACGCGCCCCGCACCAGCTGATGGCCGGTGCAACCGCCTACGAGCAGCACATGGCGCAGCTGCAAAGCGATCGCCTGCGCTTGAAGCAGATCCAGTCCACCCAGGGCAAGGCCGCGCTCAAGGCGCAGCTGCTGACGACCTACGTGCCGTATTTGACCGGCGTGCTGGCCGGCGGCCAAGGCGCGCAGGACGAGGTCGTCATGACGTGCATGGTGTGGCGCATCGATGCCGGCGACTATGCCGGCGCGCTGGAGCTAGGCGCCTATGTACTCAAGCACGGCTTGCAGATGCCCGACCGCTTCTCTCGCACGGTGGGCTGCGTGCTGGCCGAGGAAGTCGCCGAGGCGGCGTTGTCAGCGCAGAAGACCGGCCAGGCGTTCGATGCGGCCGTGCTGGCCCACACCGCCACGCTGACCGCCGAGCAGGACATGCCCGATGAGGTGCGCGCCAAGTTGCACCTGGCACTCGCCCGCGCATCGCTGGCGGGTATCACCGATGAGACGCCCGCCGACCAGGCGCAACCCATCGTGGCCGCCGCTGTGGCCGACCTGCAGCGCGCCATCGCACTGCACGGCAGCTGCGGCGGCAAGAAGGATCTGGAGCGCGCCGAGCGCCTCCTGAAGAAGTTCAGCGCTGAGCCTGCGGGCACCAGCGCATAACCGAGCGTCCCCGCAACCCTCGCCGGCTCGGGGCAGATCCACAGCACGCAATCGCTGCGGTGACGCCCCGACCACCGGCGATCTATTCCGAGCCATCCATGAGCGGATTCACTGCCACCGGCACCACCAGCACCGCGCCTGATGCGATCGCCAATGCGCCGTTCTGGCCAGCGATCGCACCGGCCGGGGTGCGGGCGAGCATGCGCCTTGATGGCACAGTCACCGACGCCCGGCTGCGCCACGCGATCGTCGCCGCCATGCTGACGGTCAACGATGAGCTGCAGGCCTGGGCGGATATGCACCAGGCGGCTGGCTACGCGGCGTTGAGCGATGTGCCCAGCACTGCCGTCGATGGCATCTCGCGGCGCGTGCAGCTGTACCTACGCGCCGTCGCTTGCGCCACCGCCGTCGAGGTGGCAGAGCGCTACCGCAGCTTCGACGCCACCGACAGCGCCAACCAGCGCGCAGACGACCTGTCTCCCAGCATCACCGAGTTGCGCCGCGACCAGCGCTGGGCGGTGCGCGATCTGCAGAACCTGCCGCGCAGTACGGTGGAGCTCATCTGATGCGCGTGCATGCCATGCAAGGCGACACCGTCGACCTGCTGTGCTGGCGCCACCTGGGCAGCACGGCCGGCCTGGTCGAGCGCACCTACCTCCTCAATCCCGGCCTGGCCGAACTGGGCGCCGTGCTGCCGCATGGCACGCCAGTGGAGTTGCCCGAGGTAACCACCACCACAGCGGCAATGACGCCGCTTGTGCAGCTATGGGACTGATCTGATGACCGAACCCACCTCCGTATCGAGCGGCTTTTTGATCGCCACCGGTGTGGGCCTTGCCTCCGTGCTGCCTGGCATCGACGGCGATGCCCTGATCGGCGCCTTCGCCGGCGGCGCGCTGTTCGTGGTGTCCGCCGCCAAGCAACCGCTGCTGGCGCGGTTGATCTATTTCCCGGTGAGCGTGATCGCCGGCTACCAGCTGGCGCCGGAGCTCCTGCGCTGGTTGCCGATCAAGTCCAGCGGTGTGGCCGCCTTCGCCAGCGCAGCGTGCGCCATCACCGTCACGCTGGGCTTGATCGAAAAGAGCAAGTCCTTCGACTTTTCCTTCCTACGTCGTGGAGGTCCGCCCAGTGCATAGCCTGGTCACCGTCCTGACGTTGATGGCCTCGCTCGCCATCTGCGTCCGCCTGCTTACCTACCACCGCCCGGTCGATGCGCGTCACCGACGCGGCGCGGGCTGGTGCGCGTGGCTGCTGATCGCCAGCACCGGCGGCCAGGCGCTGCACATCCTGCTGGCCGGCGCCGGCTCGCAAGTCAGTCTCTGGCACCTGGGCACGTTGATCGTGCTGGCGGTGCTCACCTACCGCGCCCAGGGCAATGTGGCGCGCATCCTGAAGGTCGATTGATGTTCACCGATACCCAGCTCGCCTCGATCATGCAGTGCTCCGCGCAACGCGCACAGCGCTGGCACGGCCCACTGCTTGCCGCTGCCAACCGCTTTGGCATCATCACCAAGCGGCGCGCCGCGCACTGGCTCGGTCAGGTCGGCCACGAAAGCCTGAGCCTGTCGCGCATGGAAGAAGGGCTGACCTACACCACCAGCGCCCGGCTGCTGGAAGTCTTCGGCGCACGCATCACACCGGCCCAGGCGCCCAAGTTCCTGCGCAATCCCATCGGCCTGGCCAACTTCGTCTACGCCGACCGCTTGGGCAACGGCGACGCCGCCAGCGGAGACGGTCACCGCTACCGGGGCCGTGGCCCGATGCAGCACACCTTCCGGGGCAACTACCGCCGTATCGGTGAGCTGATCGGCTTGCCGGTGGAAGAGCAGCCGGATCTGCTGCTGCAGATCGAGCCAAGCGCACTGGGTGCAGCGGCGTACTGGCACGACAACGGCCTGAACGTCCTGGCCGATGACGGCGATGTGCTGGGCCTGGGCCGCAAGATCAACTTGGGCAACGTGCGAACCAAGCGCTTGCCCGAAGGCCACAGCGATCGCGTCACGCGCACGCAGCGCGCCCTGCAGATCCTGGGCGTGAGCTGATGGTCACGCGCCTGATCATCCTGCTGGCGCTGATTGCGGTGCTCTTCGGTGGCTGCGTGTGGCAGGAGCGGCGCGTCAGCGCCGCGCAGGCAGACCGCGATGCCGCGCTGCAAGCCAAGCGCCGGGCCGAGGCGGAACGCGACAGCGCCAAAGGCTCCACCACCGTCGTGACGCAGTACGTCGACCGCGTGCAGATCGTGCGCGAAGCCGGCGCCACCATCACACGCGAGATCCCGATCTATGTCACCCAGAAAGCAGACGCTGCTTGCGCTATCCCTGCTGGCTTTGTGCGGATGCACGACGCCGCCGCCACGGGCAACCCTGCCGGGCCGCCCACCGGAGATCCTGATGCGCCGGCCGCCGGCATTACGCTCTCTGCCGTCGCCGGTACCGTCGCCGACAACTACACCAGCTGCCACGCCACCGCCACGCAGCTGACCTCGCTGCAGGACTGGATCGAGTTGCACGCACCGGAGCCGGCGCCGTGATCAAACCTGCCAGCCTGCGCGCGCATCTCGTGGCCGCGCTGCCGGACCTAGCACGTGATGCCGACCGGCTGCTGGTGTTTATCGACGCCGGCAGCCTGGTCAGCACGTTCCAGCCCGGGCTGTCGTTCGAGTACCAGTACACGCTCAATTTCATCCTGACCGACTATGCCGGCCATCCCGACAGCGTGATGCTGCCGCTGCTGGAATGGGTGCAGGTCAATCAATCCGAGTTGCTGTCCAACCCGGCGCGCCGGGGCGAGATTGCCTTCGAGGCCGACATCCTCGCCAACGACGCGGTGGACCTGTCGATTAAGTTGCCGCTGACCGAACGCGTCGTAGTGACCGCGAAGGATGGTGGCGGCTATGACATGACGCATGCGCCTGAGCCGGTGATCGATCCCTCATGGATGAGCTGACTGCACTGGAGAACTGGGCCGCGCCATTACTGGCGCGCCTGCAGCCGGGCGAACGCCGCACGCTGGCACGCAGGATCGGGACGGAACTGCGGCGCTCGCAAAGCCAGCGCATCGGTAAACAGCAGGCGCCTGACGGTTCGCAGTACGCCCGGCGCAAGCCGCAGCTGCGGCAGAAGTCCGACCGGGTCAAACGCGCCAAGATGTTTGCCAAGCTGCGGCAGGCTAAGTACTTCAAGGTCAGCGCCAGCCCCAATGCTGTAAGCGTTGGATTTGTGGGCCGCGTGTCGCGCATTGCGCGCGTGCATCAAGAGGGGCTGGCTGAGCAGGTACGGCCAGGCGGACCCACGGCACGTTATGAGAAGCGCGTGCTGCTGGGCCTTTCCGCAAAAGACAAAGAACTTGTACGTCAACAACTCTTAAGTCATTTACGCAAGTGAAAGGTAAAATTAGAAAAACATAAATACAACAAAAGTGAGGCAAGCGTCTCGACCTCTACAGAAAATCCCAAAGGTACCACTTGGCTTATAACTCACCGCAATCTTATGGTCGCGCCCGGCTGTCTTGACGCCACTAATGAAATATCTTCTGTAAGAGACAACAATTGTACGTCACGTCACGGTTTTTAAAACTGGCATAGTAGAGATTCCGTAAGCGTCGACAGTTTGTCAGCCGCATTTTTCGTCGACAGCTCGCCAACTCGCATCTCCAGTTGTCTTTAGCGTTTACCTCGGCTGTAGAGATTTCGTGATTCACGACCCTCATTTATAAAGGATATTAAATGGCGCTTCCTACTGGAAACAATAAGACCCTTCCGCAAAGCATGAAGGATTTCAAATTGGATGGAACTATCGGGGAGCACATAGCAAGGGCGCGCACATCATGCGCACACTTGAGCGATACACCTTTCCAAGGTAGTTACGCCGCGACGGGCACGCCAGTATTACAGTCAACTCCAGACGTGATGTCCGCTTATCAACAGAGTGATTTTGCAACAATAAGTGCGTTACAGACAACCGCTCAAAATGACCTTCAGCCAATTTACACTAATATTTCTACACTTGGGTCAAGTGCTTGGACACCTGTTACAACTACACTTCCCGACGGAAGTAACGCAACCTTATATGTCTCTTGGGCCGGAAGTAATGGCTCGTACGTCGTTTCCTACACCTCGGGCGTCACGGAAATTCAAGCAACGGGTGATGATCCTACATATCAGGCAGAAGTTCAGATCGGGATTTATTCCGCAACTGGTTCGATTGCCGGGATTCACACATACAACATCACCATACCAACGCTTGCGGTAGCCGCAGCTGCGGCGCTAGTTGTAGGTGTGGCTATCTCCGGCGCAATTGCCTATGGATTAGGTTTTGCAGTGTCTGTCGTTACCAATTTGATGGTAACAGTTGCGACAGAAGTATTTGGTATCGAGGAGATTTCTTTTGCTGTAAGCGCATCAGCTGTTGGGGGCCTTGCCATCATGATTGGCTTTGCTATTGTTTTCATTGGACTTATGTACTTATGGAATTACATAAATAGGCAGTACACAATCAGGGTCCAGGTATTTAACTGGGATCAAGGGTCCGTTTGGCAAAGTCTTGGATGGGCTTTACAAAATGCAAAGATCCCTGGCGCGGATTCGGATGCACTAATTTATAATATTCCCGCAGCACTCCCTGCTGGTAGTCGCCCACCAATTCCAGGCACAAATTGGACAACGTTAACTGCCTCAGTCTCATACGTTCCAATTATATTCATGAACGAAAAGACTTATATGGGTGGCTGCGAAATGGCAATCACCCATGGAAGGCAAGCTGATGGAACTGGATTTACTTGGGGCTTCAGCTGCCCCCGTACGAGTGATAACGAGCAGGCCGGTGTCCCAGGCACCATTGATGCCGAGGAATTCCTAAACAATCCGCCGTGGAACGATCATCCAGAAGGATTTATTATTAATACTCCTAGCGGAACCCCTGTTACTTTCTCACTTGACGGATTGAGTGGGCGATCTGATGGGACTTACAACTCTTATATTCATATCGACAATCCAAACCCACCAGAGCTGCCCCCCGCCTGATGTACTTAAATGAGTAAACAAGCACCCCTCGCCTAGGGAGGGGTGCTTGTTTTATTGTCAAATTTTTTTGTAAAAGTGCTATTTACATGAGGGATTTGTTTGCTAGCGTCCCTTGACAGAATAACTTTAGGCGGCCCAAAAATGGTGCCGCCATGGCTACTTTCACCGCTGTCGATCTTTCTAAGCTCAATGCTCCGGACCTAATCGAGGCCTTAGACTTCGAAAAGATCCTTTCCGACACATTTTCCCAGTTTCGTCAGCTGATGCCGGAGTTTTCCGCGCTCACCGAATCGGATCCGGTCTACAAGCTCCTGCAGCTGTTTGCAGCTCGCGAGCTTTTGATCCGCCAGCGCGCCAATGACAAGGCACAGCAGACCATGCTGGCCTTTGCCACCGGCACCAACCTCGATCACTTAGGTGCACTGTTCGGTGTTGCGCGACTAGTGCTCGATCAGGGCCAAACAGAGACCGGCGTTGCACCGATCCTTGAGTCGGACGTGGACTTTCGCCGCCGCATCCAGCTGGCGCCTGAGGGCTTCAGCGTTGCCGGCCCCGAGGGCGCGTACATCTATCACGCACTTAGCGCGGCGGCTGATGTAATAGATGCTAGCGCCACCAGCCCAGCGCCCGGGCAAGTGCTGGTCACGGTGCAGTCGCGCACAGGCGATGGCACGGCTCCCCAGGCATTACTGGATGAGGTCGCGGCGATCATCACCAACGATGACGTGCGCCCGCTGACCGACAGTGTCACGGTCCAAAGCGCCCAGATCGTCCCGTATGCCATTCGTGGGCGCGTCTACACCTACGCTGGCCCCGACTCGGCAGTGGTCATGCGCGAGGCGATGCGCAGCCTGCAGGCGTATCTGGACGAGGCACACCGCATCGGTCGCGACGTGCCCGAGTCAGCAATCAAGGCCAAGCTGTTCGCCGATGGCGTGCAGCGTGTTGAGCTGGACTCGCCTGCAGCCGACATCCGGATCAGCCGCACGCAGGCTGCGTATTGCACATCGATCGACATCGTGCACGCCGGCATCGATGAGTAGCCCCCCGCTACCGCCCAACGCCACGCCGATGGAGCGTGCACTTGCCGCTGTTACTTCGCGGCTGGAAGCGATCCCTCTGCCGTACCCGGACCTCTGGAACCCAGACACATGCCCGGCCGGCCATCTGCCGTGGCTGGCGTGGACGCTATCGGTCGATGATTGGAAGGCCGACTGGAGCGATGCGGTCAAGCGCTCGCGCCTGCGTAGCGCCATGGCAATCCAGCGTCGCAAGGGCACCGCCAACAGCGTCCGCATGGTGGTGGCCTCGTTCGGGGGTGCGGTGACCATCCGCGAGTGGTGGCAGCAGCAGCCACGGGGCCAGCCGCACACCTTCGAGCTGACGCTCACGCTCAATGGATCTGACGGGCGGGCTGCGAGCGCTCGGTTTGTCGATGAGGTCATCGCCGAGGTTGAGCGCACCAAACCCGTTCGCTCGCACTTCGGGTTTGTGCAGGGGCTGCAAGCCACCGGCAACGTCTCGCTGGTCACCGGTATTCGCATCATCAACTACCGCCGTCTGTCGATGACGGCGCAGGGGTAAACCATGGCACTGCAATTGGTCCTCACCACCGCTGGTCGCGCGGCGCTGATCAACGCCGAGAAGAATGGCACCAACACTGTCAAGGTGGCCAGCATCGGCTTCACTGCGGCAGCATTTACTGCAACGGAAGACCTGAAGAGCGTCCCAAGTCAGCACCTGGCGCTATCCAGTATCTCGGGCGGCACGACGTCGTCCACCACCATCCACGTCACCGTCAACGACACCAGCCGGGCTACCTACGAGGTACGCGGGTTTGGACTGTATCTGGAAAATGGCACGCTGCTGGGTAGCTACTCCCAGCCCGATCTGATCATGGAGAAGGCCGCCGCTTCGGACCTGCTAATGTCGGCCGACATTCTGTTTTCGGGGGTCACCGTGTCTTCGGTGACGTTCGGCAATGCCAACTTCACCAACCCGGCCGCGACCACCGAGAAGGAAGGCATTGTCGAACTTGCCACGCGCGCAGAAGCGATTGCAGGTGTGGACCCACAACGTGCCGTCACACCAGACGCATTGAAAGCCGCGATCGATAGTCGCAGTGGTTGTGCGCGCTTTGAGGCGTCCGGCACCTTTGTTGTTCCGGCAGGAGTAACGGCGATCTACGTCAGCGGCTGTGCCGGCGGTGGTGGCGGCGGCGGCGGCGGAACGCGCGCCGAGAAGTCCAATGGGACGGGGGTCTACACAGCGACCGGCGGTGGCGGCGGAGGTGCAGGCCAGTCGATCCAGCGCGTGCGTTTTGCGGTCACGCCTGGGGTCAGCCATCCCATCGTCATCGGTGCCGGCGGATCGGCTGGGACAGGCTCAAGGACAGACGGTGCATCTGGAACCGCTGGTAGTGCGGGGGGCGCAACGGTCATTGGCAACCTCATCACCCTGGCCGGAGGCCAGGGCGGCGGCGGCGGGCTGACGGGCGCCAATCAGGTCGGCGGCGCTGCTGGCGGAGATGGCTATCCGGCGGGCGGCGACTCGGCATCTATCGCCGCGGTTTCGCCCTATGGCCCCGCCGGCACCGGTGGCTCGTGTGCGTTCGGCGGTGGCGGGCCTGGGGGTCGCAGTGCAGGCGACACCACGTCAGCCAGTCGCAAGGGCTTCGGTTTTGGCGCTGGCGGCGGTGGCGGTGGCGGCGTGTCCAACGGTGCCGGTGTGAGTACGTTCGGCAAGGATGGAGCCACCGGGTGCCCCGGCTTCGCTTTTATTGAGTGGTGCTGAGATGACGATTGGACGTTACGCGATGATCCAAGCCGGGACCGACGTGGTGGTCAACATCATCGTTTCCGATAGCGCCTTCACCATTGACGGTTTCGAGTTCCGCGCACTCCAAGACAAGACCGTGTGCGAACCTGGCATGTACTTCAATCGTGGCGATGGTCTGTACTACTTCGACGCGCAGTTCACCCAGCGCGAAGTCATCGCACCTGAGCCGCCTGCGAACTTGTAGCGCCGCTGTGCTGCGTAGATCACGCAGCTACAGCACAACTGCGGTGTCATCCTGCACGCGCGCGACGACCATGACTGCATGGGCAACGCATCCTCCGCACTGAGTAACGCCATTCGCCTCGGCACCGTTGCCGAAGTGAATCTTGCCAACGCGCGATGCCGCGTGCAGGTCGGCGAGATGCTGACCGACTATCTGCCCTGGGTGGTCACCCTGGCTGGCACCACCATCATCTGGTCGGCGCCGGCAATCGGCGAACAAGTCGTGGTGCTGTCGCCGGCTGGCGACCTGGCCGATGGCGTGGTGCTACGGGGCCTGTACTCCGACCAATTCGCAGCGCCTGCCGCGTCCGACACGCTCCACGTGCTGCGCTTCGCCGATGGCGCGCAGATCCACTACGACACCGAGGCGCACGCGCTGCAGGCCACGCTGCCCAGCGGCGGCACCGCGTCCGTTACTGCCGATGGCGGCATCACGCTCAATGGCCCGCTGACCGTCAACGGCAAGACGATGCTCAATGGTGATGCCACCATCACCGGTACCGCGAAGGCGACCACCGATGTCATCGGCGGCGGGATCAGCCTCAAGACCCACAAGACCACCGGTGTGACCGCCGGCAGCGCACTCAGCGGCGGCCCGCAGTGATCGGCGTCGATGCCGCCACCGGCCGCGTGATCGAGGGCGAGCAGCACCTGGCCCAGTCGATCGCCTGCATCCTCACCACGCCCATCGGCACGCGCGAGCAGCGCCGCGACTTCGGCTCGCTGCTGCCCGAGCTGATCGACCAGCCGTCCAACGGGGCCACCCGCACGCTGCTCTACGGCGCCACCGCTACCGCATTGATGCGCTGGGAGCCGCGCCTGCGCCTGACTCGCGTCGACCTGGTCATCGGCGACACGCCTGGCAGCTTCGTGCTGACGATCGAAGGCGAACGCACCGACGTTGCTCCCGCCAATGCGCGCCTGCGCATGACCATCCCGCTCCGCTTCCGCTCGTCCTGATCGAGGAACCTATGTCTACTGCCTACCACCACGGCGTCCGCGTCATCGAAGTCAGCGCAGGTGCGCGCGTTATCCGCACCGTTTCCACCGCTATCGTCGGCCTGGTCGCTACCGCGTCCGATGCGGACGAGAAGGTCTTTCCGCTCAACAAGGCCGTGCTGGTCACCGATGTGCTGGGTGCTATCGCCAGTGCCGGCACCAAGGGCACCTTGCGCGACACCCTGCAAGGCATCGCCGACCAGACCAATCCGGTGACCGTGGTCGTGCGTGTGGCCGAAGGCGAAGACGCAGGCAAGACCTCGTCCAACGTCATCGGCAAGGCCGAGTCCAGCGGTTACACCGGCCTGTATGCACTACTCGCAGCGCAAGCACAGCTGGGCGTGCGTCCGCGCATCCTGGGTGCACCTGGGCTGGACACGCTGCCCGTCGCCAAGGCGCTGGCGACCATCGCCAAGAAGCTGCGCGCCATGGCCTATGTGCGGCCAGTCGCCGAGACCGTGGCCGATGCCATCACCTACCGTGGGCAATTCGGCGATCGCGAGTTGATGCTGATCTGGCCGGACTTCCTGGCCTTCGACACCGCCACCAGCACCACGACAGCGGCCTATGCCACTGCACGTGCGCTCGGCCTGCGCGCCAAGATCGACACCGAACAGGGCTGGCACAAGAGCCTGTCCAATGTGCCCGTGGCCGGCGTCACCGGCATCTCCAAGGATGTGCATTGGGATCTGCAGGATCCGGCTACCGATGCGGGTTTGCTCAACGAGGCCGACATCACCACGTTGGTCAACTTCAACGGGCAACGGTTCTGGGGGTCGCGCACGTGCGCGGAGGACAACATGTTCGCCTTCGAGACGGCCACGCGTACCGCGCAGGTCCTGGCCGACACCATCGCCGAGGGCGTGGCGTTCTACGTCGACAAGCCGATGCATCCCTCGCTGGTCAAAGACGTCATCGAGACGATCAACGCCATGTTCCGCGACATGAAGGCGTCCGGCTACCTGATCGATGCCACCGCCTGGTTCGATGGCACGGTCAACAGTGCCACCACGCTCGCCGATGGCGCGCTGCGCATCGACTACGACTACACGCCGGTGCCGCCGCTGGAGAACCTGCAGCTGTACCAGAAGATCACCACCAGCTACCTGGCCGACTTTGCCGAACGCGTCAACGCGTAACGCACCCGCCATAGATTCCCGGAGAAACCCATGGCTTTGCCCAAGAAACTCAAAGCGCTCAACCTGTTCAACAACGGTGAGAGCTATCTCGGCCAGGTGGTCGAAGTGAAGCTGCCGACGCTGTCCCGCAAGATGGAGGAATATCGCGGCGGCGGCATGAATGGCCCGGTCGATATCGACTTCGGCCAGGAGAAGATCGAGCTCGAATGGAAGTGCGGCGGCATGATGCGCAGCGTGCTGAATCAGTACGGCGCCACGACGCACAACGCCGTGCAGCTGCGCTTTGCCGGCTCCTACCAACGCGACGACAGCGGAGCAGTGGATGCCGTCGAATTTGTGGTGCGCGGCCGTCACAAAGAGATCGATCCCGGTACCGGCAAGTCCGGCGACGACACCGAGTTCTCGGTCAAGACCTCCGCCAGCTATTACAAGCTGATGATCAATGGCTCCACCGTGATCGAGATCGATCTGATGAACATGATCGAGATCGTCAACGGCGTTGATCTGCTTGCGCCTCACCGCCGCGCCATCGGCGCCTGACCCTTTCGGCCTGGCGCCGCCAGGCCTCAGCCCTGAGACCTTCCGATGACCCCGACCTTTTCCCCAGCCATTCCCCTCGACCAGCCGATCGTGCGTGGTGAGCAGACCATCACCGAGATCAAGGTGCGCAAGCCTGGCGCAGGCGAACTGCGCGGCCTCAAGCTTGCCGATCTGCTGCAGATGGATGTCACAGCGTTGGCGACGTTGCTGCCGCGCATTTCCTCGCCCACGCTGACCACCGCCGACGTCAATGCGATGGATCCGGCCGACTTGGTGGCGGTCGGCCAGGAGACCGTGGTTTTTTTCTTGCCGAAGGCGACGAGGGAGACGGACTTCCCAACTGCGTAGAGGATGCGATGGCCGACATCGCGGCCATCTTCCACTGGCCGCCGTCTGAAATGGACGGCTGGTCGCTGCACGAACTCACGGCGTGGCGCGAGCGTGCCCGCCTACGAAGCGGAGCCGAATGATGCCCCACCCCACGAACGAGGCCGCCTAAATGGCGGCCTCCGACAATCTGCGCCTGCAGGTCATCCTGGCGGCCGTCGACCGCGCCACCGGCCCGTTCCGGCGCGTGTTGAGCGGTAGCCGCGGCGTTGCAACCGCACTTCGCAATCAGCGCGACGCGCTGCGGCAGCTCAACAGCCAGCAACGCGACATCGGCGCCTATCGCGAGCAGGTCGCGCAGGCACAGCGCGCCAAGGCCGCGCTCGATGCGCAGCGCCAATCGGTGCGCACGCTTGCCCAACAGATCAAGGCCACCGGCACGCCCACCGCTGCCATGAATGCCGAGTTTGAGCGCGCCGTGCGTACCGCACGCGAACTCAAGACCGCACACGGCGCGCAGGAAGCCGGCCTGCAGCGCCTGCGTGGTCGTATGGAGACGGCCGGAATCAGCACCCGCGAGCTGGTCACGCATGAGCGCCGTTTGCGCAGCGAGATCGACAGCACCAACGCCGCCATGCGCGCCCAGCAGCAGCGGCTGGTGGCGATCGACGCCGCACAGCGTCGCACCGCCCGGATCCAGAGCGCTGGCCTGCAGGCGAGCGCCTATGGCGCCGGCATGGCCTTCGCCGGCCAGCGCGCACTGGGCGCCTCGGTGCTGCCGATCAGCGATGCGATGGAGTTTGAATCGGCCATGGCTGACGTGCGCAAGGTCGTGGACTTCAAGACGCCGCAGCAGTTCCTGCAGATGGGCCGCGATGTCGAGAACCTCTCCATGCGCCTGCCGATGCTGCCGGCGGACATTGCCAAGATCGTCGCGGCCGCCGGCCAGGCCGCCATCCCGCGCCAGGAGCTGGTCCGCTTCGCCGAGGACGCGGCCAAGATGGGCGTGGCCTTCGACAGCAGTGCCGAGGAAGCCGGCCAGACCATGGCCACCTGGCGCACCGCTTTCCGGATGGGCCAGGACGAGGTCGTCGTGTTGGCCGACAAGATCAACTACCTCGGCAACACCGGCCCGGCCAGCGTCAACAAGATCAGCGCGGTGGTGAACCGCATTGGTGCCCTGGGCGAGGTCGCCGGCCTGCAGAACGGGCCACTGGCAGCGCTGGGCGCCACCGTCGCCGGCATGGGCATCGAGTCGGAAGTCTCGGCCACCGGCATCAAGAACATGCTGCTCACCCTGGCCTCGGGTGAGTCGGCCACCAAGAGCCAGCGCGAGGCCTTCGACAAGCTGGGCATCAAGGCCACGACCATGGCCAAGGTCATGCAGAAGGACGCAGGCGGGGCAATCCTGTCGGTGCTGCAGAAGTTGCGCGCACTGCCCAAAGCCGAGCAGGCCGCAACGATGACGCAGCTGTTCGGCCGCGAGTCGATCGGCGCGATCGCGCCACTGCTGACCAATCTGGAGCTGCTGCAGGGCAACTTCGCCAAGGTCGCCGACGCGCAGCACTATGGCGGCTCGATGTCGGCCGAGTACGCATCGCGGGTGGCCACCTCGGCCAACTCGCTGCAGCTGCTGAAGAACACCGCCGTAGTGGTGTCGCAATCGATCGGCCAGGCGCTGCTGCCGCAGTTCAAGGAACTGACCGAGCGCACGGCTGCGGTGGTCGGCCAGGTCACGACGTGGATCCGCGCCAATCCGGTGGTGGTGGGTGCGATCGCCAAGACGGCGATCGCCGGCGCCGCGCTGGTCACGATCCTGGGCGGTTTGCTGGTGACCGGCGGCGTGGCCGCGATGGCGTTTTCGCAGATCCACGGCGCTGTGGCGCTGCTGTCGGGTGGTGGCGGCTTTGGTGCGCTGCTGCGGCAGGGGCTGGCGTTCGGCGGCCGAGTGCTGCCCATGCTCGCCAATGGCACGCGCCTGCTGCTGCCGCTGCTCGGCGGCGTCAGCCTGCCGGTGCTGGCGATCGGCTCGGCCGTCGCGGCGGTGGCGCTGCTGGTGTGGAAGTACTGGGGACCGATCAAGGCCTTCGCCATCGGGGTGTGGCAAGGCATCGTCGATGTCGCCGCGCCGGTGCTGGCCGAGCTGAAAGCCGCACTGGCGCCACTGGCGCCGGTGTGGGACACCGTCGCTGCTGCGATGGGCCAGGCCTGGGCGTGGGTCAAGCAGCTGCTGACGCCGTTCGAGGCCACCACCGCCCAGTTGCACGGTGCAACTCAGGCCGGTCGCGGATTCGGGCAGATCATTGGCGCGGTGCTGGTCACCCAGCTGCAGCTGGCGGTCAAGGCGATCGGCTGGCTGGTGCAGGCGTTTGTGTTCGTGCTGCCGGTGATCAAGCAGATCCTCGGCGGCGTCTGGCAGACCGTCCAAGGCATGTGGTCGCTGATCGTGGGCGTGTTCACCGGCAACGGCGATCGCATCCGCCAGGGGCTGCTGCAGCTGTGGGCCGGCATCAACCTGCAGCTGGCCAACTGGCCGGCCCGGATGCTGCAGGCCGGCGCGGACATGATCAGCGGCCTTATCCAGGGCATCCGTTCCAAGCTCGGTGCGGCCGGCGATGCAATCGCCAGCGTCGGCACCGGCGTGGTCGACCGCTTCAAGGGCCTGCTGGGCATCCACAGCCCCTCGCGCGTGTTTGCCCAGTTGGGCGACTTCACCATGCAGGGCCTGACCGTGGGCCTGCAGCGCGGCCAGGGCGCGCCTGTGCAGGCCGTCACGGCGCTTGGCAACCGGATGCGGGCGGTGGGCGCCGGCCTGGCCCTGGCGACGGCTACAGCGCCCGTGGCGGCGATCGACAGCCGTGCGCCTCTGTCAGCCCCTGTGCGCGCCGCCAGCGCGCCTGCAGGCGGCAACAGCTACGTCATCCACGTCAATGCCGCACCCGGTATGGATGTGACCGCACTGGCGCGCGAAGTCGCCCGCCAGCTTGAAGAGCGCGACCGGCGCACAGCGGCCACGCGTCGCTCCAGCCTGCGCGACGACTGAGGATCCACCCCGATGATGATGTCCTACGGCACGTTTGTGTTTGCCCTCGATAGCGCCGCGTACCTGCAGCTGCAGCGGCAGATGAGTTGGCGCCACGCCACCAGCGATCGCGTGGGCGCGCGCGCGGCCAGCCAGTTCCTGGGCCCAGGCGATGAGACCATCGAGCTGTCGGGCCTGATCGCTCCCGACCTGACCGGCACGCGAGGATCGCTGACCACGCTGCGCAGACTCGCAGCAGACGGCGAGCCGCTGCCGCTGGTCGACGGCACGGGCTGGGTGTACGGGCCGTATGTGTTGCTGGCGGTCAACGAGACGGCCTCGCTGTTCTTCCCGGATGGCACGCCGCGCCGTGTCGAGTTCCAACTCAGCCTGCGCCGCACCGACGACGTGGCGCCCGAGGCGGCCGCAGCATGAGCTACCCGACTCCGCAGTGGCGCGTGGTGCTCGATGGCACCGACCTCACCGAGCGCATCGCACCGCGCTTGCTCGATCTCACCCTAACCGAATGCCGTGGCGGCGAAGCCGACCAGCTGGATCTGCGGATCCATGACCATGACGGCAAGATGGCGCTGCCCAAACGCGGCGTGCGTCTGGCCGTGGCGTTGGGCTGGAAAGCTACCGGCCTGGTCGAAAAAGGCACCTTCGTCGTGGACGAGGTGGAGTACAGCGGCGCGCCGGACATCATCACGGTACGCGCGCGCAGCGCGGATCTGACTGCCAACATGCGCACACGGCGCGAACGCAGCTGGCATAACACCACGCTGGGTGCAGTGCTCAACACCCTGGCTGGCGAGCATGGACTGACGCCGCGTTTGGCAGAGGCGCTCGCGCGCACCAATCTGCCACATCTCGACCAGGCCAACGAAAGCGATATGAATCTGCTCACCCGCCTGGGGCAGCGCTTCGATGCAGTGGCAACGGTGAAGGGTGGAGCGCTGATTTTTACGCCGATTGGCGCCGGGACCACAGCGACCGGCACGCGGTTACCTACCGTAACCCTGACGCGGCGCGACGGCGACCAACACCGTTACTCCGTTGCCGACCGAGATGCCTACACCGGCGTGCGTGCGTACTGGGTAGACAAGGGCAAGGCGCGGCGACAGTCGGTGTTGGTTGGCACAGACGACAACGCCAAGCGCCTGCGCGAGTCGTATGCCGATGAGGCAACAGCACGCCAGCATGCGCACGCTGAGTTGGAGCGGATCAAACGCGGTGTGTCTAAATTTGAGTACGTGCTTGCTACAGGCCGCGCCGATTTGTCACCAGAGCAAGAAGTCACGGTCAATGGGTTTAAGTCTGAAATTTCAGGTATGAAATGGCTCATATCCAAAGCAATTCACACGATCAAGGCCACTGGCTTCGCTACACAAATCGAGCTGGATAGCTCAAGTTGACTTGAGTTCACGCGCTGCACGCCACTGCAATCAGGCGTTCCCAGAACATATCAGATTTCCCCTACAAACTTTTAGCCCGAGTCGAGCTAACCTCGCTGCTGAAGTCAATGGATCTAGTCGATTGAGTGGCAAATCTAAACGCTGCCTAGAAATGACGAAGCTGACTTCGCATAGCTGCACCAATTCACTACAGAAGGAAGTATGCACATGAATGGATTTAAGCTCTTACCCAAGCTATCCACAAAGCAGAAGCAACGCCTTGCTCTTGGTACTGGCTTGCTCTTGGCAATTGGAGGCTATGCCTACGCACAGGAAGCGGTGAATGAGATCTGGGGACCTTTCAATTGCGATACGTGTTTGTTGGGCACTCCGATGCCCGACCCTATCACCCAAGTGTTCATTGACACTTGGCGGTCTGAAATGTCCAGACCTGGCTACTTTCGATACGTTTACGACCTCCAACCCGGGCACACAATCACAATTTGCAACGGGGGTGCATGTGTGACTTACACCGCGACTGATAGCGGAAATGTCATGGGTGGGCCAGCAACACCGATTACGACTTATCCGCCTGAACCTGGCACTGGTGGCGGTGGCGGTGGTGGTGGCGGTGGTGGTGGTGGCGGCGGTGGCGGTGGCGGTGGCGTGGTCATCGTTGGTCCGCCAACCCAAGAAAACTAAACTTGGGTCAAGCGCATAGCGTTGCCTGTGCGCTTGAATCCATTTAAGGTCGTGTTGAGAGGTAGCATGGCATAGTGCTGCGGCGGAGATTTTTAATTGAATATATCCAAAAAAAATAAGTACTTATTTTCCGCTGCCGCGTTATTAATTATCGCGGGCTTATTCATCTACGCCTTTCACAGTCCTACCCGTTCACCAGAGTTGACAGTGGACGGCAACACAGAGCGGTCGGAACAGAGAGCACAGCCTAGAGTTTCAGCACCAGTGGCAACTCTTATAGCTGACAGGAAAATAGATAGTGATGTTGTCAAACGACAAGGTCCAAAGGCTTTCAGCATTGTAAGGAATAAGAAGCGGCCTCCTGGAGATGTTGCGAAGTACATCGACTCTCTTCTTCAACGTTCAGAATCAGGCGACGCTGTTGCCACCTATTCGATATATCTCGCTGCACTTGAGTGCAAGAACACTTTGAGTGGGTCTGCTAGCAGAAGTGCGCTAGCGCACCAGGCGTCGGCGACCGGCGAAGGCTATCTGAAGGGCGCAGAGTCAAGCCTAGATGATTGCGCTAATTTGGCAAATCGCCCAGAGCTTTTGAACGGTGAGTGGCTAAAGAAGGCAGCCGAACAAGGTTCTCTGGAGGCGCAGTTGATGTACGCCAGAGACTCCACTTCCATCATCGGATCAAGGCAGGATTATCTAAAAGATCCCGAGAAATTAGTTCAATACAAGAAGGATGCTGCCCGATTCCTTGAAGGAGCCGCACAACAAGGCAGTGTTGACGCTCTTCTCGCAATTGCGGGCGACAGTCAACGTGGAATCATGGCGCCAAAAGATCCTGTGAAGTCCTTCGCATACTACATGGCAGCTCAAAAAACTGGATCGAACGTCTACCTCGATAAAATCGTAGACAACTACTCCAGTACCCTTTCACGAGACCAGATGCGCGCAGCACATGAGCAGGCTGAGGCGATCTATGAAAACTGCTGCAGATAGGAATTTAGGATGGCATCGCTATCCCCAAGCATCAAATCTATAACTATTGTTCGATAGCCGCCTTTCACCGCTCATCAGGCTCATCACCTACATACACAAGCGGAGATTTCCTACAGCTGGCACACGAGTAATCAGGCATTCTGACTTTGGTTGTCAGGCCAACTCGTGCTGCCAGGATGGCGGCGATTGGATCGCAAGGAGCTATGCGCCGACACCTAAAAAAGCCGCCGGGAAACCGGCGGCTTTTTCTTTTCGAGCTAGCAAGCTCTACAGTTCAGGCAGGTATAGCCGATAACGGCAAATTTCTCACGAGCAGCTGCCCAATCGCGATGCTGATCACTTGCTCTTTTTTTTGCGTCCACCAACAACAATCTGCATGTTGCTTTGATCCACGATGGCTGTGGTCGAAACCGCTTGGCCCACGTCGCTGTTGTCGAACGACAGGACCGGGCCAGTCCCTGTATTGGAAGACGAGGCATCGCTTACCAAGCCCAATGCCGCAAGCACAGCGTTGCGAGCAGCCGGTGCTGCATCTTTGAACGCAGACAGTAGGAGCCTGTCAGCAGGGTCCAACTGCGCCCGATGTCCAGACAGCACGTACATGACATCAACGCCACGGTCTAGCGCGGCCAGTAGATAAGCTCCGCCGGGCAGATTGATGTCTTTCTCGAAGTTCAGTTGCGCGTAGCGCGTGAGGCCGAGTTGCACAGCCATCTCGTCCTGCGTCAGGCCAAGTCGCTTGCGCTCTTCCTTCAGGCGTTTCCCTACGGTCATTACAGGCATTTCCTTACTTGACAATGTTGAGTTAAGTCCACAAAATTCCCAAAAGTAGACGGAACCGCCACATGCCCCGGAAGAGTCAAATGCAGCAGTTCACGCCCCGCAGCCCGGAACAGGCGCGGCAGTGGCTCGAAGCAAATGGCATCACGGTCTCGGCATTCGCCAGACAGAACGGCGTGGATCGGTCGATTGTGCATGACCTGCTCCGGGGCCGTTCTCAAGGCAAATATGGCGAGTCTCACAAGGCGGCGATCGCCCTAGGCCTCAAGGCACCACCCAATAGTGCCACAGAAATCCCAACCGCTAAGAGCTCAAGGGGGTGAGCATGTTTGGTCGGAAAAAAATCGTGTTTCGCTGCGAAGCGTGCAGTGCACGTCTCATCAAGCGCACCAGCGTCCTCGCACACAAGTTCCTCCGGCATGACTCTTACGTGTGCGAGAACCCGATGTGTGGTGCGACCTACACAGGCCATTCGGAGTTGACTGGGATTGCCAGCCCCAGCGGTGTGTCCACCTCACACAGCGAGCTTCCACCAACACCGGCGTATCAGCGCGCCCAAGCCCTGCAGGCCTACCGCGAATCGCTAGGCGACCGCCAGCTCGACCTGCTTCCCGTCGGCGGTGAGCAGTTCTTCCCTCACCTCTGAGGCATCCCTAATGCGAAAGACCATTGATTGGGCGGCATTGCCGCCCACGGCGAAGCTTTGCCTGGAAGTTGCGCTCATCCACGGCGGCTTGGTGAAAACCGAGCACGGCTACATCGGCCGCACTGCCGCTCCGGAGACAAATCAGCGCTTCGGCGCAGTTCTAGTTGCGGCGCTCATGCGCGAAGGCCTTGCTACCTCTGACGCCTTCGACGAGCGCCTTGTCGCGCTGACCGACGCCGCGGCGGCTTTGTTCCATCTCCAAAGGGTAAGCACCGAGGTCGGTTCGTGAGACACGCCAATAGCTGGTTCACCGCACAGGAGCCGCGATTCGTTGATGCGGCCAGCAATGTCCCGCAGCGCATAGCGCCGCACGCCAAGCATGAAGAAGCACGACTGCTCGCTGCTGCCGTTGACGCGCACCGCCTTGCCGGCGGCGCTTACGTCGTGATCGACAACGCCACAGCTCCGCTCGCGCCTCGGCGCTCGCTCGGCGTCTAAGGAAGTTCGATGCAAGAGGATCTGCGGCAACAGGTGCTGTCCCGGCTAGAACGGGATTACGGACTCAAGCACCGTAGTGGTACCGAGTACATGCGCGGCGGCAAGTGCCCGTCGTGCGGCAAGAAAGAGCTTTACACCAACCATCTCAAGCCTTGGGTGGTGAAGTGCGGCCGCCAATCCAAGTGCGGGCGCGAGCTGCACGTCAAGGATCTGTACGACGACCTGTTCGACGACTGGTCCAAGCGCTTCCAGCCAACGGCTGCGGCCCCCAACGCTGCGGCCGATGCCTACCTGCAGTTCTCGCGTGGCTTTGACCTGGCGCCGCTGAAAGGCCTCTACACCCAGGACAGCCACTACGATCGCAAGATCAGCGCGGGCACCGCGACTGTGCGCTTTGCGCTGGTCAAGGGCGGCTGGTGGGAGCGCCTGATTGATCGTCCGCATCGCTTCGGCAAGCAGAAGGCGCGCTTTGCGCCAGGCCAGAGCTATGCAGGGGTGTGGTGGGCGGCGCCTGCATCGCTGACAGCCATGCAGACCGCGCGCGAGGTGTGGATCGTCGAGGGCATCTTCGATGCGATCGCGCTCCTGCAGCACGGCCTGTGTGCAGTGTCGGCCATGTCCTCCAACGCATTTCCGGAAGAATCGCTGCGCGAGTTGGCCAAGGCACGCATGGCCGATCTTCCGACGCTCGTGTGGGCACTGGACAACGAGCCGGGCGCCCGTGCGTACACACACAAGCACATCAAAGGCGCAGCGGCGCTAGGCTTTGACTCGCGGGCGGCGCAGATCCTCCAGCACGACGGCAAGAAGACCGACTGGAACGACCTGCATCTGCGCGCGATCGCGTCCGACGATCCCAGGCAATGGGACAACGACGTCAAAGAAGCCCGCTACCAAGGCGACCTGCTCGTGGCCCGCACGGCGGTGGACAAAGGCCTGTTGATGTTCGAGCACGACGGCCGCAACGACTTCTGGCTGGAGTATCGCTCCCGCCTGTACTGGTTCGATTTCGACACCCAGCGCTTCGACAAACTGCGTAAAGAGAAGCTGGGCGACATCGATGCCGACGACGGCGACGAGGTTGCTGCCGAGGATCTGAGGAAGATCAAGCGCGCTGCATGTTCCGTGCAGAAGATCGCCAATTGCTACCCGGAGGCGCTGTATTTCCAGCGGCAGGAGGTCACGGACGAGAGTTGGTACTACTTCCGTGTGGACTTCCCGCACGACGAGCCCAGCGTAAAGGGCACCTTTACTGGTGGGCATGTTTCCAGCGCGTCCGAGTTCAAGAAGCGCCTGATCTCTCTGGCAGCCGGCGCCATGTTCACCGGTACCGGCCACCAGTTGGACCGCCTGATCGAGGAGCAGACCGAGGCCATCAAAAAGGTCGACGCGATCGACTTCGTGGGCTACAGCAAAGAGCACCGCGCTTACCTGCTCGGCGACCTGGCGGTACGCGACGGTGAGCTGGTAACGGCCAACGAAGAGGACTATTTTGAGTTCGACAAGCTGCGCCTGAAGACCACGCAGAAGTCCATCCGTCTGGAAATTCAGCGCGACGCCGAGGCCTTCCGCGTGGACTGGCTGCCGTGGCTGTGGCAGTGCTTCGGCACGCACGGCATGGTCGCCATGACGTTCTGGTTTGGCTCGTTATTCGCCGAGCAGATCCGGGCCGGGCACAAGAGCTTTCCATTCCTCGAAGCCACCGGTGAAGCCGGCGCCGGCAAGACCACGCTGCTGACGTTCCTGTGGAAGCTGCTGGGCCGCTCGGACTACGAGGGCTTCGACCCGGCCAAGTCGTCCAAGGCCGGCCGTGCGCGCGCCATGGGTCAGGTGTCCGGCATGCCCGTCGTCCTGCTGGAGGCCGACCGCAGCGAGCCTGATAGAGCGCACTCCAAGACGTTCGAGTGGGATGAGCTGAAAGACTTCTTCGGCGGCGGCACCCTGGCAACCCGTGGCGTGCGCAACGGCGGCAACGAGACCTATGAGCCGCCGTTTCGCGGCACGATCGTGATCACCCAGAACGCTGCGGTGGACGCCAGCGAGGCGATCCTCACGCGCATCGTGAAGCTGCACTTCAAACGGCCGCAAGTCACCACCGAAAGCCGTATCGCGGCCGACAATCTCAACGCGCTGCAGGTCGAAGAAGTCAGCCATTTCCTTGTGCGTGCCATCCGCCAGGAACGCGCCATCCTCGATCTGTTCGCCGAGCGCATAAAGGTCTTCGAGGCCAAGCTGCGCGCGCAGCAGGATCTGCGCCTGGAACGCGTCATCAAGAACCACGCGCAGATGCTGGCGCTGTTCGACTGCCTGCGCCTGGTCGTCACCATCCCCGACGACATGGTCGAGCAGACACGGCTCGCGCTGTTGGAAATGGCCCTGGAACGGCAGAAGGCGATCAGTGCGGACCACGCGATGGTCAACGAGTTCTGGGAGGTCTACGAATACCTCGAAGCCACCGGACACGGCAAAGCTGTGGTCAACCACAGCCGCGACGCGCAGCGCATTGCGATCAACCTCAATCACTTCGCTGCGCGGGCCGCGCAGTTCAGTCAGTCGGTGCCCGATCTAAAGGTGCTACGTGCGCTGCTCGGCGACTCGCGCCGGCACAAGTTCATCGGCGCGAACGTGGCGGTCAACAGCGCCGTCCTCAAGGACGATCTGACCGGCGTCGGCACCACCGTGAAGTGCTGGGTGTTCGCCAAATGAGCACGCTTGCACATGTGAGAAGTTTTGAGAAATTTCCGTTGACTTCTACCCTGGAGCGGAGCAACCATTACCTCGTCGCCGCACAATCGGCGACCGGGTTTAGCAGCCCGACTAGGAGGCGCACCAGCGCCCATCGATCGATGCACGGCGCTTTTTTTACGCCCGCTGCATCGACGTGGGTACGTGCCAGCCAGTTCTATGGCGGGCGGTGTGCGGAGGCCTTCGGGCCTGCCGGTGACTCCTACCGGTCTGCTAACCGCGCACCGTCCGCCACCTCGTTTAGCAGCGAAGTGCCGGACTCCAATGACTTAGGAGCCCGCATGTCTTACGACGCCCAAGAAGCGCCGGCCAATGCCGCGCGTCAGATCGCACATTACTTCGGCCTGATCGCCGACACCCTCGACTGGAATCACACCGCCTGGCTCGCCCTGCAGGCGAAGCTGCAGGCCATGGGCAAGGCGCCCGAAGCACTTACGCTGGCCGATGTCGAAGCCGCCATTTCCAGCACCAATGCCGACCTGGCAGAGGTGCGCCAGTGAGCCGCCGCGACCTGCATAAAGCGCTGCGCGTCGCCCCCGGCGTCTACCTGCTCCTGCAGATCCGGGCGACCGACGTCCTGGCCGAACTGTACGCCGACAGCCTGCATGACCGCCCACCGGTCATGTTCGCCTGCAGCGCGATCGAAAAGGCTTCCGAGTTGTTCCTGGTCGATGACGGCACTGGCCTGGCCATTGGCTCGTTGCACGTTGTGATTCCGGAAGCCGAGGCCGCCACACTGCAGGAGTGGGTAATCGATCGCATGCCCGCACTGGAGGTGGCCTGATGGACGCCGCTCACCCGAACGTACAGCTGCCGGCGGACGCCGATTTCTCGATCACCGAAGAGGAGCAGTACCGCCTCTGGCGCGCGTACCACGCGGCCGCGTTGCTCGCGGCGCTGACCAATGATGTCGCGATCGAGGCAGGCATCAATCACGACGGACCGGCAGCAGTGGCCGAGTACATCCGCCAGGAACTCCTTGATGTGCTCAACGGCGCGCAGCGTCTGCGTGAGCCTGATCCCAGCATCCCGCCATCCGGCGCCGACCTGATCTAACCCCGCAACAGCGGGCCGGCGGGCGGTGCTGTCACACCGCCCCAAGGCCCTCCACCAACGCAACTCAGGAGAGTCGATATGCAACAGCACACTGGAACACGTCCAGCCACGGCAGCACGTCCGTTGGTTTTGAGCACCGGACCTGGCGCGGAGGCTAGCACGCCGGCCGTCGTCGCCTACGATCGCGGCATGGGTGACTGCTCGGCGACCATCACCATGCACGTCACGCATGGTGCGGTTGTGGTCACTGCCACCCTGGACATGGGACCACTGCGCCAGGAGCGTCAGTCCTGGGAGCGGCGTCGCGGCACAGGCACCGGCTGGAAACTCATCGACGGCCCCCGCCTGTGGACAACGGCGGAAGACCGGATCAGCACAGAGTTGGCCGAGTTCATGGACGGCCTGGACTTCCCCTTCGACCTGGCCAACATGCTGCCGCGCCGACCGACTGCCGCCGCCGCCGCCGCTGTGGCCCAGGCCGCGCAGGAGGTGGCGCATGGTTGAGTTGCTCGCTTTGGCGATGATCCTGGCGCCGGCCGCCGGCGGCGCGCTGGTCTACAAGCTGTGGGCCTCGCGCCGTCCACGCCTCACGCAGACCGGCCTGGCTGTTGGACAGGTGCCGCAGCGCCTGCGTCGCCGCACCCGCATGGCTGTGCGGCGGGAGGCTGCTCATGGCTGAGTCCGTCATCCTTCTAGGCCCGCAGGGCAGCTGCAAATCGCTCAACGCCGAGGTGCTGTGTCAGCAACTCGGCCTGCAGGAGGTCATCGAACTGGACGATTTGTTGTTCACGTTCCGAGCTGATCGGCTGGAACCTTTCGGGCAGCTGATCCTGACCTGCAACGAACAGCAGGCGCAAACGTGGTCGGTACGCTGGGGCTTGCGTCTCATGCGTGTCGCAGAAGCACGCGCCCAGCTCGGCGCTGCATGGAGGACGCAGCCATGAACTTGGAGCGCACGATCGAAATTGCCCGCGCTGCCGCGCGTGTGGGAGAGCCTGGCACCTTGTCCACCGGGGAGGCGCTGACCGCCGCTCTGGTGCTGAATCGGGCCGATTGGCTGGCCGAGATGGACTACACCATTGCCCAGGCGCTCGACCGGATCGACTCCGACACCGTGCAGCATCTCCGGGACGCCGAGCGCGTGCTGCGCCTGGAGGTACCGTGACGCAACGTCAGGTCGACCACGATAATCCGCTGCCGCCCTGCAAGAACGGCCACATGGCTCGCCATATGCTCGATGCCCGCCGCCCCGAGGCGGGCGGCGGGCACTTCATCGAGTGCGTGTGTGGGCGCACGCAGAAGCATCCTAGCTACGAGCTGGCCATGATCGAATGGCGCCGAGCGCATCGGATCCGCGCACCACGCCAGCCACGTCACTGCTCCCCAAACGTCGTGCAGCTCGGCCTGCGCTTCACTGGCACGCGCCAGCGATGATCGAGGGCGCGAATATGGAAGGGTTTCGCAGGGCTTGCGAGGCGCGCCACTGGCTTCGGCAGGGCTATGTGGATGCAGCCAAGGTGCGAGAGCTACGGCTCCGAATCGCGGCCCAGCGCGGCTACGCCGCAGCTGACATGCTCGTGGAGGAAATGCGCGAGCAATGGCGGCACAGGCGGGAGTGGACCAAGGAGCAAGATGCATGAGCGGAGGTGTACTGACATTTGAGGATCTGCGGCGCCTATGCGCGCCAGTTGGCCCCTCCCCTCGTGCAGCTACCGTGGTGCGTTGGGCCAACGATCAGGGCATCCGTTACAAGTACGACGGTCGAGGTGGGATCTGGACAACGCTAGATGCGCTCAATGCCGCCCTTGGGTTGCAGCAAGACAATGCCACCGAGATGGATACAGAACAGGAGCTGATGTAATGGCACGAGGCCGCAAGCGCAAATTCAATCCACTCATACCGGCACACATTGACCAGGCCGCGCTCCCGCGCGGCCTGTATTGGGAGGATGGCCGGTGGTACGTCGTCGAGCCGCATCCAGAAGGCGGGGCCACGCGAAAGCAAACCGTGGCGTACGCTGGAGCTCGTCTATCGGAATTGCATGGAATCGTTGAGGAACGTGCAGGTAGGGGCACGCGCGGCACGTTGCGCTATCTCTTCGATCGCTTTCACGAGTCGTTGGAGTTCAAGGAACTGGCAACCGACACGCAAGATGACTACCGGCGTTATGCCGACTCCATTGCCAACTATCTTCGCAAAGACGGATCGAAGTTGGGCTCGGTGCAGGTCGATCGCATCACCACACCTGTGGTCCAGCGACTCGTAGAAGTCTTCGCGATGGGGCGGCCAGCCAACCGTTACCAACCCGCGCTTCCAGCGACGCCTAGTAAGGCAAATCACCTTCATCGCTATTTACGTCGCACACTCGCGTGGGGCGTGCGCGTCGGCCTATGCAGATCGAATCCAGCCATCGGCGTGAGGCAAGCACGCGAAGCAAAGAAACACCGGATGCCGACGCCGGCCGCGTTCGACAAGGTGCTGACCTTCGCAAGAGAGCGCGGCTCCCTTCCGCCGCATACAAAAGGCAGCTGCCCGAGCTATCTCGCGCCAGTCATGGTCCTCGCGTATAGCGCGCGCCTACGCGGCATCGAGGTGTGCACACTCAACGACACACATAAGCAGCCAACAGGCATCCATGCGCAACGGCGCAAGGGATCACGCGACACGCTTACCGAGTGGGATCCAGAGATGATCGAAGCGTGGGATTTCCTCGTAGCACGACGAACCGCCATATGGACCAAAAACGGTCGAAATTTTGCAGTCCCGATCAAGGCTGAGGATCGGCGCCTACTTGTTGAACAGACCGGTAATCCGATGGCTAAGTCATCGCTTGATAGTGCCTGGCAGCGATTCATCACGCTCGCAATGAAAGACGGGATCATTTCGAAGCAGGAGCGCTTTTCGTTACATGGCCTAAAGCATCGCGGCATTACCGACACAGTGGGTAACCGGGGCGACAAACAAGATGCTGCAGGGCACGTGACACCAGCAACGACAGGCCGTTATGACCATGCGCTGCCGGTGGTAAAACCGCCAAAGCGCAGCTAATTTTCCCGGCAATTTTCCCGGCTGCCTCAATTCAGGGCGCTTGGCAGAAGCTAAGCCCTTGATTTTATGGTGGGCCCAGAAGGATTCGAACCTTCAACCAAAGGATTATGAGTCCTCTGCTCTAACCGTTGAGCTATAGGCCCGGCGGGGCGGTTGGCGAGATGCAGTGCATGTCGGACCGTCCAGCTGACGCGAAAGTTTACCTGTCCGCGCGCGTCGCTGTCTGCTGCATCAGGTGTCAATGAGGACGAGTGGCCGCACCTACCTGTGTTTGCGCATGCAGACACAGAAAAGCCCGGCGTGAGCCAGGCTCTAAATGTGCACGCGATCAATCTGTCCTGCCGCGCGATTCGAGGGTGAACGATCTAGCGACATACACCTCAGCAATTCCGAATCACTGCCCCCAATCCTCAGCCCGGCCACTACGCCATCTCAAACTGCGCATCGATCAGCTTCCGCCCCGCGTGAAACCCTTGCGCAATAGCGTCCTGATACGTCTCCCAACCAGGCCCCTGGTCGTCGATGCGTGGCTGGCGTTGGCCGCCAAGCGCATACACATCGACCTGCAACGTCCAGTTGGCATCCGGCGCAGCGCGCTCGACGCGTACGCGGACTTCGTGATCGCGGTACGTGGTGGTTTCAAAGCGGCTTTGCCTGCTCATAAGGCGGTCTCGTGTGCGTGCGTCCATCAACTTAGAAGGCACGGTTGAAACACCACGTGACCTTTGGAGAAGCGCCGATTTCATGTTGAGGCGCCGTGCGGCTTCGTCGCCGATGCGTGAATGCCGTAGCGTTGCAATACGCTGCCGCGGCATGCATCCCCCGCACTTATTGCAAATATCGTTCTTCGGCTGACCCATAACGCAACAGCCCCGCGATTGCGGGGCTGTTGTGATCACTGCGCTGGAATCGCCCTGATATCAGTCGATATCGAGGAACGAGCGCAACTGCTCCGAACGGCTCGGGTGACGCAGCTTGCGCAACGCCTTGGCCTCTATCTGACGAATCCGCTCGCGGGTGACGTCGAACTGCTTGCCGACTTCTTCCAGCGTGTGATCGGTATTCATGTCGATACCGAAGCGCATCCGCAGCACCTTGGCTTCGCGCGGGGTCAGCCCGGCCAACACATCACGCACCGTCTCGGAAAGATTGATGTTGGTGGTGTTGTCGATCGGGGACTCCACATTGGTGTCCTCGATGAAGTCGCCCAGATGCGAATCCTCGTCGTCGCCGATCGGGGTTTCCATCGAGATGGGCTCCTTGGCGATCTTCATCACCTTGCGGATCTTGTCCTCGGGCATGTCCATTTCCTTGGCCAGTTCCTCCGGCGTGGCCTCGCGGCCGAACTGCTGGAGCATCTGACGGGAAATGCGGTTCAACTTGTTGATCGTTTCGATCATGTGCACCGGGATACGGATGGTGCGCGCCTGATCGGCGATCGAACGGGTGATGGCCTGACGGATCCACCACGTTGCATACGTCGAGAACTTGTAACCGCGACGGTATTCGAACTTGTCCACGGCCTTCATCAGGCCGATGTTGCCTTCCTGGATCAGGTCGAGGAACTGCAGGCCGCGGTTGGTGTACTTCTTGGCGATGGAGATGACCAGACGCAGGTTGGCCTCGACCATTTCCTTCTTGGCCTTGCGCGCCTTGGCTTCGCCATAGGCCATCGCGCGGCTGATTTCCTTGATCTCGCCCAGGGTCAGGTAGTTGGCCTTCTCCATCTCGATCGAGCCCTGCTGCTCGGAGACGATCTGGTCCTTGACGTCGCGCAGCGCCGAGGACCACTTCTGCTTGCGCTTGAGCGCGTCTTCCACCCATTCCAGGTTGGTCTGGTTGCCTTCCCAGGAACGGATGAAGTCCTTGCGCGGCATGCGTGCCACGGTGGTAGCCAGGTGCAGCACCTTGCGCTCGTGGTCCTTGATGCCGTTGACCACGCCACGCAGCTGGGTGACCAGCGCATCGGTCAGCGGCAGCGGCAGCTTGAGCGTGGTGAAGATGGCGGCCATGTCTTCGCGCGCCTTGACCACCAGCTTGTGCTCGGCGCCGTTCTTGGCATAGATCTTCTTGAACTTGGCGTATTCGTTGGCCAGGTTCTCCATGCGCGTGGCCACTTCCACCGGGTCCGGACCGGTCGGGCCGGCCTCTTCTTCGGCAGCGTCGTCGTCGCCATCTTCGGCATCGTCGTCGTCGGCAGCATCGTCTTCGGAGACGGCAACCGGGCCGGCGGCCGCCAGCGCCGCAGCGGCGGCATCGGCTTCTTCGATCAGGTCGTTGAAGCCGACCACGATCTCGGCCAGACGCTTCTTGCCTTCCTTGTGCGCTTCGTAATCGGCCAGCAGCATTTCGGTCGACAGCGGGAACACGCCCAATGCTGCCTGGACCTGGCTCAGACCTTCTTCGATGCGCTTGGCGATGGCGATTTCGCCTTCGCGTGTCAGCAGCTCGACCGTGCCCATTTCGCGCATGTACATGCGCACCGGGTCAGTGGTACGGCCACCTTCTGTGTCGAGCGCAGTCAGCGCGGCGGCAGCTTCTTCGGCTGCGGTATCGTCAACCTCGCGGTTGCCGGTGTTGCCATCGTTGAGCAACAGGGTTTCGGCATCGGGCGCAACTTCATGGACATCGATGCCCATGCCGTTGATCATGCTGATGATGTCTTCGATCTGCTCCGGGTCGACCAGGTCGTCGGGCAGATGGTCATTGACTTCGGCGTAGGTCAGATAGCCCTGTTCCAGGCCCTTGCTGATCAGTAGCTTGATGTCGGATTGCTGGGCAGGACGTTCGTTGGCCATGGATGCTCGCGCCACCGGCTTTGAGATTGGAAAGAGGACCTAGCATTATACCAGCGTGAAGCCCCGTCTGCCGGATTCAAGACGAGACCGCTGGTGTAGCGCTGGCTAGGGCCTGAGAAGGAAGGTCACCGGGCCGTCGTTGACCAGGTCGACAACCATATGGGCACCAAAGCGCCCGGTTTCCACCCTGCCACGATGTTTTTCGCGGCAGATCGCCACCAATTGATTGAACGCCCGTTCAGCCTCCAGCGGCGGTGCGGCCGTGTTGAAGCCTGGTCGTGTGCCCGAGCTGGTGTCGGCAACCAGGGTGAACTGGCTGACCAGCAGCAGCCCGCCTGCGGTATCGGTGAGTGAGCGGTTCATCTTGCCGGCGTCGTCGGCGAAGACGCGGTAGCCGAGCAGGCGTTCGGCCAGGCGCCGGATCTGCGCATCGCTGTCGCCGGGCTCGACCCCGACCAGGGCCAACAGCCCGGGACCGATCTGACCGACGCGCTCCGCATCGACAGTGACGCAGGCACGGGTGACGCGTTGGATCAGTGCAAGCATGGGCATCGTGGTTGAGCAAACTGTGTCGCGCAGCATGCCCAGCACTGCCCGTACTGTCACGCGCGGGCCTTGGGCGGCCGCGCTGTTTAGAATTACGTCGATGAAACCTGATGCTCGCGCTCGCCTGCTCTACGCCACCGCCGCCACCGTGGGCCGCCTGCCGTGGCCGCTGCTCAAACGTGTGGCCGATACGCTGGCCTGGAGCTGGCGCAAACTCGATGCGCGCGAGAGCCGCGTGGCACGCCGCAACCTGGAGTTGGCGTACCCGGAACTGGATGCCGGCCAGCGCGCGCAGCTGCATGCGCAGGTGCTGCGTTCGACCGCGCGGCAGACACTGGAAGTGCTGCGCACCTGGACCCGCCCGCCGGCCGAGAACCTGGCACGCCTGCAACGCAATGGCCAGGAGCTCTACGACGCAGCGCTGGCCTCCGGACGCGGGGTGATCGTGGCAGCACCGCACTTCGGCAACTGGGAACTGCTCAACCAGTGGCTGTCCGAACGCGGTCCGATCGCGATCGTGTATCGCCCGCCGGAGTCGGACACGGTGGACGGCTTCCTGCAACTGGCCCGCGGCGGCGACAACGTGCGCCAGGTGCGTGCCGAAGGCCCGGCGGTGCGGCAGTTGTTCAAGGTACTCAAGGACGGCGGTGCGGTCGGCATCCTGCCCGACCAGCAACCGAAGATGGGCGATGGCGTCTTTGCGCCGTTCTTCGGCATTCCGGCCTTGACCATGACCCTGGTCAACCGGCTTGCCGAACGTACCGGCGCGATCGTGCTGTACGGCTGGTGCGAGCGCGCCGGTGGCGATCTGCAGTTCGCGCTGCATGTGCAGCCGTCCGACCCGGCGGTGGCCGATGCAGACCCGGTGCGCGCGGCCAGCGCGCTCAACGCAGGCATCGAACAGATCGCCCGGCGCGACCCGGCGCAATACCAATGGACCTACAAGCGCTACACGCTGCGCCCGCCAGGCAGCGGCGAGGCCAATCCGTATGCGACGGAGCGGCATCCGCACTAGATTGGCCAGCAAACCGACGGCACGGCCACGTTTTGCTAGCCGCTCCTGGCTACAGATCCCGTGCAACGCTGCGTTGACACGCAGCGCATTCCGATCGCCTACATCGCAGACAGGCACTGGGTGACGCCGCGCCGCAGTGGCTCGCTACATCGCCCGACCGCTCAGCCCGGCGCAAACAAGGGTGCGAACAGAGCGCGGCACGCCGTGTCGGCGCCAGGCACCACCATTCAATCGTCGTGTGGATCGGCCGGCGTGGCCAGAATGCGCTGATAGAACGCCAGATCCAGCCAACGCCCGAACTTGAAGCCTGCCTCGCGCACCGTGCCGGCGTGGGTGAAGCCGAATTGTTCGTGCAAGGCGATGCTGGCCTGATTGCTGGCATCGATGCCGCCGACCAGTACATGCACGCCACGCTCCTGCGCCGCGGCGATCAAGGCCTGCAGCAGCGTGCGCCCCAGCCCCTTGCCGCGATGGTCGCGGTGCACGTAGATCGAATGCTCCACGCTGTACTTGAACGCCGGCCAGGCGCGGAACGTGCCGTAGCTGGCAAACCCCATCAACGTGCCGCCGGCGTCTTCCACACCGATCACCGGAAAGCCGCCCGCCCGCTTGGTCGCAAACCAGCCGACCATGCTCTCCGGCGGCCGTGGCTTGTAGTCGTACAGCGCGGTCGAGTTGGCGATGGCATCGTTGAAGATGTCCAGGATGGCGCTGGCGTGGCGGGCTTCGCTGCAGTCGATAAGAGACATGGGGTCCTAGGCGGGCAGAGGGTCTTGGGATTAAAAAGCATTGCCGGGCGATGAACAACGCAACCGGCAGGCAACCAAACCATGCCTGCCGTGCAACTCAATCTGCGGACGCTGGATGCAGCGTTCCACCGCGCCGTGGCGACCGGGCGTTGCGAACCACGCGACAATGGCGTCACGCGACCACGCAGTGGCTGCGGCGGCGTCCGCCTTGAAGCGGCCGTGGCAATCCCCATCTGGAGTCGTGCATGAGCAGCCCCGTCCCCTCCCCCAGCGCACACGCCTTCGGTGATCCGGCGGCGATCCGCTGTGAGCGCGCCGCCTCCGAACTGCGGTCCGGCCGCCCGGTGCTGCTGACGGCTGCTAACGGGCAGGCGCGCGCGGTACTGGCGCTGGACAGCAGCACCGCGCAGTCGTATGCGGCCTTCGCGCGTGCAGCGCAGGGGCGTCACTATCTGTTCGTCACCCCGACCCGCGCCCAGGTGCTGGGCTTGAGCGCGCCGCAGGGCGCGCGCGTGGCGCTGATCGAACACAGCTACGACCAGCTCGCAGCGTTGGCGTACTTGCGCGACACGCCAGTGCCAGCGCAGTGGACCGCAGGCGATGCACTGGACGCAGGCGCGGTGGAGATCGCGCGTCTGGGACTATTGCTGCCGGCGATGCTGGCGGTAGACCTGCGCGACGCGGACGACCAGGCCGCCTTCGCCGGCTGCCAGTCGCTGGCACTGGACGACCTGGGCACCGGCTGCGCCAAATCCGCCGCCGCCGGCTATGAGCTGGTCACGCGCACGCCGGTGCCGTTGCGCGACCTGGGCATGAGCGAATTCGTGGTGTTTCGAGGCGGGGTGGCGCAGCGCGACCAGGTGGCGATCGTGGTCGGCCAGCCCGACCTCTCGGCTGCGGTGCCGGTGCGCGTGCATTCCTCGTGCCTGACCGGCGACCTGTTTGGCTCGCTCAAATGCGATTGCGGCGATCAGCTGCGGCACGGCCTGGCCAAGCTGAAAGACCTCGGCGGCGGCGTGCTGCTGTATCTGGACCAGGAAGGCCGCGGCACCGGCATCGCTGCCAAGATGCGCGCTTACGGCTATCAGCATGCCGGGCTGGACACCATCGATGCCGATGCGCAGCTGGGCTTCGGCCCGGACGAGCGTCGCTACGGCAGCGCGGTGGCAATGCTGCGCGGCCTGGGCATTGGCCGGATCCGGCTGTTGACCAACAATCCCGCCAAGGCCGAACGCCTGCGCGCGGCCGGCATCAGCGTCGAAGACCGCATCCCGGTCACCGGCGACATCACCCCCGAAAACGAGCAATACCTGCGCACCAAGGCCGCCCGTGCCGGCCACGCGCTGGATGTGGATGCGCTGATTCTGGCCGCGCAGTAAGCGCGGCCTGCGCCGGATGCGCCCGCCCTCGGCGCCCGGCTATGCTTGCGCACCGCTTCTGCAGGCCAGCCTAGTGCACGACGCTCCACCGCCGCACCCCGATGTCATCGTCCCAGCCGCTCCGGCAGAAAGTCCCGCCGTGGACCACACGCAGTGGCAGGCGCTACCGCAGCGTGGCGCCTATGTGGCCGGGGTGAACGGCACACTGGGCGGCGGATTCGCCGGGCTGATTGCCGCTGGCGTGACGGCCACCGCGCTGCACGCCTGGGGCTACTGGCCGGTGGTGCTGGGCGTGACGTTGGTGGCCGCTGCACTGGGTGCCTGGTTTGCGGTCAAACGCCATCGGCTCACCCATTGGAAGCTCGACCAGCATGGCCTGGCGCTGCAACGCGGCCACCTGTGGCAGAGCGACACGCGGATTCCGATCTCGCGCGTGCAACATGTGGATCTGCGCCGCGGCCCGATCGAGCGCGCCACGCGCCTGACCACACTGGTGGTGCACACCGCCGGCAGCCGGCTCAATGCAGTGGCGCTGTCCGGCCTGGATCAGGACGACGCCGAGCGGCTGCGTGACCGCCTCGCGCGCCAGCTCGATCACGACGACGACGCGCTATGAGCGCGATCGAACATCCCGGCGACGCCGAACAGCGCCTGCATCCGCTGTCGTGGATGTTCGTGCTGCTGCAGCAGATCCGCCAGTTCCTGATTCCGCTGGCCGCGCTCGTGTTGTTCGGCAGCCGCGACGGCAGCCGCGATTTTGCCGACCACATCGCCACCGGCGTGGTGATCGCGGTGCTGGTGGCGATTTCGGTGCTGCGCTACTTCACCTACCGCTACCGCATCGGCACCGACGGCGTGGCCATCCGCAGCGGCCTGCTGGAACGCAGCAGGCGCGACATCCCGTTCGCACGTATCCACAACGTGGTGGTGCATCAATCGCTGCTGCACCGGCTGGCCGGCGTGGCCGAAGTGCGGCTGGAATCGGCCGGTGGCCACAAACCCGAAGCGGAAATGCGCGTGCTGCGGCTGGATCAGGCACTGGCGCTGGAAGACCTGATCCGTCGCCGTGCGCAGCACACCGATGCCGCCGCGCCGCAGGTCGACAACAACAGCAACACGCTGCTGCGCCTGCCGATGGGCGAAGTGATCCGGCTGGGGCTGATTTCCAATCGCGGCATGGTGGTGGTGGCAGCCAGTTTCGGTGTGATTTACCAGATGATTCCGCGCCGCACGGTGTCCAACTTCGTCGAACACAATGGCGAGCTGGCGTATCGCTATGTCAGCCAGATCCATCCGGGCACGGCAGTCACCGCCGCGTTGGTGGCAATCGGCTTTTTGGCGGTGTTACTCGCTATGCGCGCGCTCTCTGTGGCCTTGGCGGTGGCGCAATACCACGGCTTTCATCTCAGTGAATCCGAGCGCCGTCTCACCGTGGAGCGCGGCCTGCTGACGCGCGTCCGCAGCAGCGTGGCGTTGCGGCGGATCCAGTCGTGGACGCTGTACGAAAGCCGCCTGCATCGCCTGTTCGGCCGGCGCCAGTTGCGCGTGGACACTGCCGTGGCAGGCACTGGCGATAACGAAGGCAGCGCGTTGAAGGAACTGGCGCCAATCGCCGACCCGCAGCGCTGCGATGCCTTGTTGCAGCGCCTGCTGCCCGGTGCTGCCTGGCCGCCTGCGCAGTGGCAGTCGATCGCCACGCATTGCTGGTGGCGGCTGAGTCTGCCCACGTTGCTGTTGCTGCTGCCGCTGATAGCCGGCATGGCCTGGCAATTCGGCAATCAGGCGGCGTGGGTGTTGCTGTGGTTTCCCTGGAGTGCGTTCAAGGCGTATCGCCAGGTGCAGCGCATGGGCTATGCGCTGGATGCGCGGTATGTGGCGGTGCGCGGTGGCTGGTGGAAGCGTTGGTGGCGGCTGGCCGAACTGGACAAGCTGCAGGCGCTGCAACTGCAACGCTCGCCGCTGGATCGGTTGTCCGGCACCGCCACGCTCTGGCTGGACACCGCCGGCGCCAGCGCAACCGGCCCGGCGTTACGCCTGCGCTTTGTGCCGTTGGCGCAGGCGCAGCAGCTGCAGGCACAACTCGGTGCGGCGTTGACGCGGCGCAAGCTGCGCTGGTGATTGGTGATTGGTGATTGGTGATTGGTGATTGGTGATTGGTGATTGGTGATTGGTGATTGGTGATTGGTGATTGGTGATTGGGGATTGGGGATTGGGGATTGGGGATTGGTGATTGGGGATTGGCAGTTTGGATCAGCGTCGCTGATTGGCATTGGCATCGCGCACCACCAGCAATCAACGTTGCGCCGGACCCCAGTACCCGAGTTCGCGCCGAATCTGCAGCCCGCGCCATAGCGCACCCAACGGCTTGCGTCGCACCGGGCCGAGCTTGCCGCCGATGAAGTCCTCGGTCGCGGCAATCACCCGCGCCGACGATTGCCCATCGCGATATGGATGGATCGCGTCGGCATAACTGGCCAGCGCGCTACGCAGCGCCGCATCCGGCGCCAGTGCGCGCGCCAGTTGCTGCGGCAACTGCTCTGCTTGCTGAAAGTCGAGCATATGCGGCTGCGGCACGCGGTTGCGAAAGGTCACCACCGGTTTGTGCTGCACCACGAATTCGGAGACGATCGATGAGGTGTCCGACACCAGCACATCGGCCGCACGCTGCGCGGCCATGACCTCTTCGGGTTCGACGAAGCGGGCATTCGGCCCGGCCAGCGCGCGATAGCGATCGAACAAGTCCGGCGCGCACTTGGGATGCAAGGTCAGCAGCCAGTAGTGCGTACCGCGCGCGATATCGGCGGCGATCTCAGCATAGAGCGCAGGCGCAGCGCTCAAGCGCTCGGTAAACGTGGAGCCGAACAGGATCACAGGCCGCCCGTTGGCTGGCGCGCGCAACGCGGCACTGTGTCCGCCATCGTCGCGGAACACCGGGTCGAGCTTCGGCCAGCCGGTTTCGACCACTGCAAAATGCCCTTCGCGCGTGGCCAATGCACGAAACGGTGCCGTGGTGGCAGGACCTTGCGTGCAATACAGATCGAACAGACCGCGCACGCGGAAATGGCCGCGATTGTCTTCGCGCTTTTGCACGTTGAAGCCATGGAAGAGCTGCACCTTGGCGCCGGAGATAAACGGGGGCACCCAGTTGGCCGCGCTGAACACCGCACGCGGACGCAACGCCAGCGCCTCGCGCAGGCCGACCTCGCGCACACCCGGCAAGGCCAGCCCGCGCGCACCGCCCTCGAACCACGCCGACACGGCGTGCCCGCGGGCCTGTAATGCCTGCGCCAATGGCGCCAGAATAGGCAACGCGTAACGCTCCGTTGCGAACAGCAGGTATTCGGCCATCACATGTCCTCTTTGACCGCACCCGACGAACGGCCGCGCATCAGCGCCTGCATTATCGCGTTCAACGAGGCCGATCGCCTACGCGACTGTCTGAGCTCGCTGGCGTTCTGCGACGAGATCGTGGTGGTGGACTCCGGCTCCACCGACGCCACCGTGGCGCTGGCCACCGCGCTTGGCGCACGCGTGTTGCAACGCGACTTCGACGGCTATCGCAGCCAGAAAGCGTATTGCGTCGAACAGTCCAGCCACGACTGGGTGCTGTGCCTGGATGCCGACGAACGCATCAGCGATGCCTTGCGCAGCTCGATCATCGCCGCGCGCGATGCGGGCTTCACCGAGGCGGCAGGCTATCGCTTCGCACGGCTGTCGGATTACTTCGGCCGCTTTCTGCGCCATGGCAATGCCTATCCGGATCGCGTGCTGCGCCTGTTTGATCGCCGGCGTGGCGGCTGGCGCGGCAAGCGCGAGATCCACGAAGCGGCGAGTGTGGATGGAACCGTCGTCACCTTGCCCGGCGATCTGATCCATTACCCGTATCGCTCACTGGCGCAGCAGCTGGCCAAGACCCAGCGCTATGCGCAGATGATGGCCGAGCACGAGTACGCACGCGGCAAACGCGCGACCTGGAGCAAGCTGGTGCTGGCGCCGGCCTGGCGTTTCTGGCGCGGCTATCTGCTGCGTGGCGGTTTTCGCGATGGCTGGCACGGGCTGATCTACGCCTATGTGCGTGCCAACTACGTGCGCCAGAAGACCATCATGTTGTGGCTGCTACAGCACAACCAACCGGTGCAGGACCCGCCGCGCGCGGACGATCAACGCAGCGGCTGAGATGCAGCCTGCTGCGCCTGACGCGCTGCCAGACCAGCCAGCACACCGACCATCGCCGTGTAAAAACTCGCCGAGACCTGATGCGCGAACATCGATTGGGTCAATCCACATAGCGCGTAGCTGATCACGATCATCACGCCGGCCGCTGCCGGCCCGCGGAACTGGCGCTGCCCGCTGCGCCGATGCAGTCGCACGAAGATCCACAGCGGCACGCCATACACCGCAAACAACAGCAACAGGCCCGGAACGCCCTGCGTGGCGCCCCATTCGGCCAGATCGTTATGCGCGTGACCCAAATGACAACGCAGCAACCAGGTATCGCCGGCACACACCGGCAACTCGCGCATCGCATCGTCGAAACGCCCGACGCCCACGCCGGTGAGCGGATGCGCGCGCAAGGTATCCCAGGCCACATGCAGCCGCTCGATACGGGCGCCGGCAGACGAATCGCTGTCGCCGACCTCGTAGCGTTGCAAATCTCGCTGCAATTCACCCAGACGCATTTGATCGGTCAAGGCCGGCACGCTGACGATCACGCCCACCGCCAGCACGCCGCTCCCGATGAAAGCCAGCAAACGCATGCGCGGGCTATGCCAGGCCGCGCCCCAGATCAACACACCCAGGGTCACCAGCAACGACAGGTACACACCACGGCTGCCACTGAGCACGATGACCACCACCGCAGCGATGGCCGCGCCGACCAGCCAGCGCACGTTGCCGACCGGGCGACAGAACACCGCCACCACCAGCAGCATCAACGTGATATCGGCGAACACAATCGCGTTGGTAAAGCCTTCCGCGCGGTCGGCACCGTTCATCACCTGCAACAAGGCGATCAACATGGCTGCGAACACGCCGGCCAGTGCACCGCGCCACAACCAGACCTGGCGCGGTTGCAGCGCGTACGCCCACAACCCAGCCCACGGCAGCACCAGAAAGCGCGAGCGGTTATCGACGTCGCGCAGCCCATGTTCGAACAGGGCGATCGACAGCAGCGACATCGCAATGACCGCCGCCGTCAGCCAGCCCAGCGCACGTAGCGACCCATCGCGCGTGACGATGCCCGCACGCAGGTTGCGCCAACCCACCAGCGAACCGAGCAGCAGGCACACGCCGAACGGCAGCAGGCCGCTCGGCACGCTGACCACCAGCGTGGTCATCAGGAACACGCCCAGTTCGGCGATGCGCACGCCTGCCCGCGATGCGATGGAGGCAGTCTGCGACAGCGAAGCGGGTTGAGTGGGCAAGGAATTCATCGAGCATCGGTGGCGAAAGGGAGGCTAAAGCGGGCAACACGCAGCGGCAATGCCGGCCAAGCTAACGATGCCCCGCATGAATCGTCGCTAGACAGCGGCCAGCGGCGGCATTGACGCAGCGCAAGTCACGCCCGGGAGGTGTGCTCGGCGCCCTCATTCGGTCTCCAGGTTGCCCTGCTCCTGTGCTTCCACCGCGCGCTCGTTGGAGCTCGCCACGCAACTGCCCTGCACCGCATCGGCCGGCACCAGCCACCAGCGACGACGGTTGGCCACCCCCACCAATTGGCTGCGACTGCGATCCACGCAGGCCAGCAACGCCGTCTCCTGTACCAACAGCCAGCGTTGCGCAGGCTGCTCTGCCTGCCAGGTCACCCCGCGTTGCAGCTGTTGTTCCCACGGCACCTTGAAGCCGAAGGTCTGCGCGGGGCGGTCGGCCATCAGCAGGTTCTGCTCTTTCCAGGCCACCAGCCCGAGCTGCGCCCCCCCAATCCGGCGCCCGGCCTCGCGCATCACCGCGCCCGACGAGCTGGAGTCGTTGAAGATGGGGTAGCAGACCAGCCCGAACGCCACCCACCACGCACCCAGCAGCGAGGCGACCGCAAGCGCGGAGCCGCGCACCCGCAGCAACAGCAGGCTGGCCACGCCCCACACCCCCACCGCCAGCAACAGCCAGCCGAGCGGGTCGGTCGCCTCGCTGCCGACCCCGCGGCTGTCCATGATCTTCTGCTCGAAGCCCGGATGCCCGATCAGCATCGCCACCCCGCCAACGCTGAAGACCAGCGTCAGCAGCAGCGCGAATCCGAACAACATGCGTTGCACCCCGGCGCGGCGCAACAGCCCCGCCGCCAACGGCGCCAGCGCCAGGCAGAACATCGGCAGCGCCGGCAGGATGTAGACATCGCGCTTGCCGCTGGGAATGGTGAAGAACACCAGCACCAACAGCCACCATGCCAGCGGCAGCAGATAGCGCGGATCGCGGCGCTTGAGCCGGCGGCGCCAGGCCGGGATCGCCCATGGCAGCAGCAGGATGGTCGGCAGCCACATCGTGGCCATGCCCTTCAAGTGGTACCAGACCGGTTGCGCGTGGTCCCAGGAGCTGGCGTAGCGCTTGGCGGTCTGGCGCAGCAGGATGTCGTTGAGATACACGCGGTATTCGGGCTGGCCAGCGGTCAGCGCGGTCACCATCATCGGCACGAACCACAGCAGGATCGCGACGAAGAAGAACAGCGGCCCCAGCCAGAAGCGCCGATCGCGCACATGCACGCGCACACCCGGCCAACCGCGCGCCGACGCAATGCCGGCCGGGATCAGCATCAGCAAGGCGATCACGCCGACGCCCTTGGTGATCACGCCCAGCCCGGCGGCGAACCAGCCCAGCGTCCACCAGCGCCAGGCCGGGCCCATCAACAGATGGCGCAACAGCCCGTAATTGGCCAGGGTGATCCAGAACACCACCAGCGGGTCGATCTGCGCCTTCTTGGCCTGGAAGGTGAAGTGCAACGTGAACAGCAGCATCCAGGCCGCATACAGGCCGACGCGCCGGGTCCACAGCCGCCGCCCCAGGTCGTACACGCAGGCCAGCGTGCCCAGGGCTGCCAGCAGCGACGGCAGCAGGAACGCCACCCGCCAATTGCCCAGCAGCGTGTAGAACAGCGCCTGCAGCCACATCAGCATCGGCGGCTTGTCCGAGTACAGCTCGTTGCCGCGATGCGGGAACAGCCAGTCGCCGCTCAGCACCATCTGCTTGGCGACCAGCGCAAACCGCGGCTCGTCCGCCGGCCAGGGGTCACGCAATCCCAGGCCGGCACCGATGACCAATACAGCGGTGATGGCCAGCAGCCAGAAATCGGTGGAAGCACGGGTCTTGAGCATGGCCGGCGGCAGTGGGAAGCAGGAGGGAGCGCCGACTCGGCGCGCGATCAGGAGGTTTTTAGCAAAAGCGCGTAGAAAAATCCGTCGCAGTGCTGCTCGCCTGGAAACCGCTGGCGCCCCGGCCCTGCCGCATGACCAAACTGCGCACCCAACGGCTGTGCCTGGGCATCAGGGGTGCGTTGCAAAAACGCCTCCACCTGGGCCCGGTTCTCACGCGCGAGCAAGGAACAGGTGGTGTAAAGCAACTGCCCGCCCGGACGCAGCGTGCGCCAGGTCGCATCGAGCAGGCGCGCCTGCAAGGCGCACACCGCATCGATATCGTCGGCACGGCGATGCAGCAGCACATCCGGCTGACGGCGCACCACGCCGGTGGCCGAACACGGCGCATCCAGCAGCACCGCATCGAACGGCTGCCCGTCCCACCACGCGGCGGGGTCGGCGGCGTCGGCCGCATGCAGCGCCACCTGCGCGCCCGGCACGGTGCGCTGCAGGGTCTGCTGCACGCGTTCCAGCCGGCGCGCATCCACATCCAGCGCGGTGAGCTGCAGGCCGGGATGGCGTTCCAGCAGATGCGCAGCCTTGCCACCGGGCGCGGCGCAGGCATCGAGCACGCGCGCCGATGGAGCCAACGGCAGCGCATCGGCCACCTGCTGCGCAGCGCCGTCCTGCACCGAGACCTCGCCTTCGGCAAAGCCCGGCAATTGACTCACCGGTAGCGCACTGTGCAAGCGCACCGCATCCGGCAACATCGCATCAATTTCGGCAGCGATGCCCAGTTCGGCCAGGCGCGCGACATACGCGGCCGGATCGGTGCGCCCGCGATGCACCCGCAGCCACATCGGCGCCATCAGCGCGCTTGCAACGAAGATATCTTCAGCGTGATCGCCCCAATCGGCGCGCAGCTGCTTGCGCAACCAGGACGGCCAACCGGCATCGGTAGACACCGCCGGGAAACCATCGCGCTGCGCACGCCGCAGGATCGCGTTGACCATGCCGGCCTGACGCGGCCGGCCCAGCGCGCGACACGCATCCACGGTGGCCGACAATGCCGCATGCGCGGGCAGTTGCAGCACGTCGAGCTGGGCGAAGCCGGCCATCAGCAGCGCTTTCAGTTCGGCATCGCGCGGCGGCAACGGGCGCTCCAGCCACTGCCGCAGCGCTACGTCGTAGGCCGGGCGGCGGCGCAGCACCGCAAAACAGATCGCCTCCACCAGCGCGCGGTCGCGTGGATCGCTCAGGCCGGGCAAGCTTGCGGCCAGCTCGGCCTTGAGCGAGCGGCCCTGGTCGAACACCGCCGTCAGCACCCGCGCTGCGGCCAGACGCGAGGCAACGCCGGCAGTGGCAGCTTCCGTCGACATCAGGTCAGCGCCGGCAGATCGCGGCGCGCGTTGAGGTAGTCGGCGGCGGTGATTGCCTTGCCGCCCTCGCGCTGCAAGACGCGTACCCGCAACGCACCCGCACCGCAGGCGATATCGATGCCCTGCTTGCTGGCAGCGAGCAGGGTGCCCGGCGCCTGCCGATGTGCCAGGTCCAGCGCCACCGCGCCATGCAGGCGCACACGCTCACCGGCCAGCATCGCCTCGGCCACCGGCCAGGGGTTAAACGCACGCACGCGCCGCGCCAGTTCCTGCGCCGGCTGCGCCCAGTCCAGCCGCGCCTGCGCCTTGTCCAGCTTGTGCGCGTAGGTCACGCCCTCGGCCGGCTGCGGTTGCGCCACCGGGCGAACGCCGGCACGCAGCAACCCCAGTCCATCGGACAGCACCTGCGCACCCAGCGCGGCGAGGCGGTCGTGCAGCTGCCCGCCGGTTTCCTGCTCGCCGATCTCCAGACGTTGCGACAGCAGCACAGGGCCGGTATCCAGACCGGCTTCCATCTGCATCAGGCACACGCCGGTTTCGGTATCGCCTGCCTCGATGGCACGCTGGATCGGCGCGGCGCCACGCCAGCGCGGCAGCAACGAGGCATGCACGTTCCAGCAGCCATAGGTCGGCGCGGCCAGCACTGCCTTGGGCAGGATCAAGCCGTAAGCCACCACTACCATCAGGTCGGCATCGAGCGCGCGCAGCGTCGCCAGGGCCTCGGGCGAGCGCAGCGTCTGCGGCTGAAACACCGGGATGCCGCGCGCGATCGCTTCCAGCTTGACCGGCGAGGCGGTCAGCCCACGGCCGCGGCCGGCAGGCCGATCCGGCTGGGTATAGACCGCCACCACTTCATGTCGCTGCGCGGCAGCGCGCAACGAGGCGACGGCGAAATCCGGCGTACCGGCGAATATGATTTTCATGGGGCTGGGATTCGGAAGTGGAGATTGGGGATTCGTAAAAAAGGATCGGGCGACCGGGCCGAGAACCAGCGTTTCCAATCCCCAATCCCGACTCCCCAATCCCGGCCGTCAGGCAACGTGTTTGCGCTGCTTGGCCAGTTTCTTGCGCACCATCTCGCGCTTGAGCGGCGACAGGTAATCGACGAACAACTTGCCGTCCAGATGGTCCATCTCGTGCTGGATGCACACCGCCAGCAGGCCGTTGGTGCTCAGTTCCTGCGCCTTGCCCTGGCGGTCGAGATAGCGCACGGTGATCGCATCGGCGCGGGCGACGTCGGCATAGATGCCCGGTACCGACAGGCAGCCTTCCTGATACAGCTGCTCGCCCTGTTTGCTGACGATTTGCGGATTGATGAACACCTGCGGCAGGTTCTTCTCGTCGCTGACGTCGATCACCATGAAACGCTTGTGCACATCCACCTGACTGGCGGCCAGGCCGATGCCGGGCGCCTCGTACATGGTCTGGAACATGTCGTCGAGCAAGCGTTGAAATGCCGGGCTGGTGACCTCGGCAGCATCGACCGGCACGGCCTTGGTGCGCAGCCGCGGGTCGGGAAATTCGAGAATAGGGAGCAAAGCCATGGGGTTACCCGTGCTGGGAACACCGGCGCGGCGCCGGCAAGACGCTCCTATTCTAGCGCACTGCTTGCGTAGCTCCGGGGTTTCTGGACTATAGTGCGCGGACCTGTTGGGGAATCAGGCAAGAAGGCACTCATGTTGAACCGACTTCGTACGGTCGTCGCTGCGGCGATGCTGACCGTCGCGACCTACGCTGCCGCGCAAGCGGTGGGCGAACATCCAGAGACTTACGTGGTCCGCAAGGGGGATACCCTTTGGGACATCGCTGGGCGTTTTCTGCAAAAGCCGTGGCTGTGGCCGGAAATCTGGCAGGCCAATCCGCAAATTCAGAATCCGCACCTGATCTACCCGGGCGATGTGATCAGCCTGGCCTACCTGGATCGCGTCGCCAAGGGCACTGTGCAGCCCGGCCCGCGTCAGGAAGCGCCGATCAATGCGATTCCGCTGTCGGACGTCGAGCCGTTTCTCAAGAACCTGCGCGTCACCGACGACTTCGACGGCCTGCCGTATGTCGTCGGTCTGGAGGGCGGTCGTTCGCGTGCCACCACTGGCCAGTTGGCGTATGTGGTCGGCCTGGACGACGCGCAGCCGGGGCAGCGTTTTGCAGTGGTGCGCCCGACCGTGAAGTTCAGCCTGCCCAAGCCCAACGATGATCTGGATATGGCCGGCAATAGCGTCGCCGGCTCCGGCAACATCTGGAAGAACTACATCGCGCCGAGCAGTCGCCGCGAGTTCCTGGGTTATGAACTGGCGCAGGTCAACGTCGGCACCATTACCCGCAGCGCGGCAGGCGGTAATTCCAAGGCGGCGACCTTGCTGTTGCAGGACAGCGGCCGCGAAGTGCGGGCGGGCGATCGCATCATCGCGGTCGAGGCGCAGCCGTACGATCTGCAGTTCATTCCGCATCCGCCCTCGGAACAGGCCACGCAGACCGAGTTGCGCGTGCTGGCCATCTCCGATGCCTTCATCGTCGGCGGCACCCGCGACGTGATCGCCATCTCCGGTGGCGCGCGCGAGGGCATCAACAACGGCACCGTGTTCTCGATCTGGCGCAAGGGCCGCACGGTCAGCGACCGCGTCAAGCACTCGCGTTTTTCGCGGACCGATGACGATTTCAGCGGTCCGGCCGGTTCCACCGTCGGCCTGCCCGACGAATACGTCTCGCACGCGATGGTGTTCCGCACCTTCGACAAGGTCAGCTATGCGTTGGTGATGGAAAGCGTCAAGCCGACCGGCCTGGGCTACATCGTCAAGCATCCAGACGCGCAGTAAGCGGGACAAAATCCGATGCTGTAACGCGACGGCGCCTGAGGGCGCCGTCGTCGTTTGCGGCCTACGCTGAGCGCATGGCCCTGACTGCTCCAGACCTGCGTGCGTTGTTGATCCTGCTGCTGGCCGGCGGCCGCAGCCCGCCGCGCCGTACGCTGCTGACGACGTTCGCCTCGCCGGCCGAGATCCTTGCTGCCGGCTCCGATGCATGGCGCGCTGCCGGCTGCGACGCGCTGCAATCGGCCCTGCTGCGCGTCCCCGACGCGCAGGCGCTGGACGCTGCGCTGCACTGGTGCGCGCAGCCCGGGCATCACCTCATCGGCTGGCAGGATCCGGACTATCCCGCCCTGTTGCGGCATCTGGTCAATCCGCCGCTGGCCTTGTTCGTGGACGGCGACCCCAATGCGTTGTGGCATCCAGCGGTAGCGGTGGTCGGCAGCCGCGCGGCCACGGCCGGAGGGAGGGAGCACACCCGCGCGTTTGCTTCCAGCCTGGCGGGCGCCGGGCTGGGCATCGTCAGCGGCATGGCGGCAGGCGTGGATGCGATCGCCCACGAGGCCGCGCTGGCCCGCGCCGACGGCATCACCGTGGCGGTGGTCGGCACCGGCACCGATGTGGCCTATCCCGCCCATCATCAGTCGCTGCGCGATCGCATCGCCGCGCGTGGTGCGGTCGTCAGCGAGTATCTACCCGGTACAACGGCGGCCGCGGGGCACTTCCCGGCCCGCAACCGGATCATCGCCGGGCTGGCATTGGGCACGCTGGTGGTCGAAGCGGCCATGCGCTCGGGCGCGCTGATCACCGCGCGGCTGGCAGCCGAGGCCGGGCGTGAAGTGTTCGCCCTGCCCGGCTCGCTGCACAATCCGCTCGCGCGCGGCTGCCATCACCTGATCCGTCAGGGTGCCACCCTGGCCCAGGAGCCGGCCCAGATCATCGACGGGCTGCGCCTGCTCTCGGGCGAGTTGGCCGATGCCTTGCGCCAGCGCCTGGCCGCCCCCACTGATCAGGCCAGGACGGCGCCCAAGGCCTCTACCGCGCGCCCGGATCCGGACTACCAGCGCTTGTGGCAGGCACTTGGCCACGACCCAACCCCTATGGATGCATTGGTCGAACGCACCGGATTGACGGCCGCCACGCTGTCCTCCATGCTGCTCATCATGGAACTGGAGGGAGACGTGGTCACCGAGCACGGTCGCTATACCCGCAATCCCTAGTTTCTTCACCTCCACAGCGTCGCGCGACGCAGGCCGAGGGGCAATGAAAGAGAGCATTCTTGATGTACTGCTGTACCTGTTCGAACATTATTTCAGCGAAGACGCGGACCTGGTCCGTGACCGTGACTCGCTTCAGAATGGCCTGATCCAGGCTGGCTTCAGCCCTGCAGAAATCAGTAAAGCCTTCGATTGGCTGGACGCGCTCTCCGAGCAGCGGCCCAGCGTTGCGCGCCCGCACGTCGACGGGCCGGTGCGTATCTACCACGGCCCGGAGCTGGACAAGCTCGATGTGGATTGCCGTGGGTTTCTGATGTTCCTGGAACAACACCGCATTCTCGATGCCGATCAGCGCGAGTTGGTGCTGGACCGCGCCATGGCGCTGGACCAGGACGAGCTTGATCTGGACGACCTCAAGTGGGTGGTGCTGATGGTGCTGTTCAACCAGCCGGGTGCCGAAGCGGCCTATGCCTGGATGGAAACGCAGATGTTCCTCGACGAGCCTGAACCCGTACACTGAGGGTCGAAGCCGCGATGGAAGCGCGTGCGTGGGGACGGGAATGAGCAGTTGGTATTACGCCGAGGGCAACCGCCATCGGCGTGGCCCGGTGGCCGGCGAGGCCTTGCTGGGCCTGTATCGTGATCGCGCAATTGCCTTGGATACCCTGGTCTGGCGCGAAGGCCTGGCCCAATGGGTGCCATTGTCTGCCTGCGCCGAAGAGCTCGGGCCGCCGATTTCCACCGAGTTGAGCGCTGCAGCGCAGCCGCCGCCACTGCCATCGGCGGCGGCACGCATGTCGCCTGCCCACGTGTCTGTAATGCCAGCGCATCGCCTGCCGAACCACGGGCCGGGATGGTCGCTGGCGGTGGTCCTGTGCGCGGTGGTGGGGATGTTTGTCCTGGTGGCAGTGATCGGCATTCTGGCTGCAATCGCGTTGCCGGCTTATCAGGACTATGTGGGACGCACCAAGGTCGCCAAGGCGGTGGCCGCGTTAGCGCCATTAAAGCCGCAGATCGCCGAATTTCTTGCGCAGGAAGGCCGTTGTCCGGTCAATGGCGACAGCGGGTTCCAGGCGCCCGAGCATTATGCAAACGACGTGCTGACCAGCGTGCGGGTTGGCCGTTTCGACACCACCCAGTGCGGCATCGAAGCGGTGATGCACGCACCGAAATCGGCCAAGCTCGACGGCAAGGCGTTGTGGCTGGATTTCGACGCTGATGCCAGCAGTTGGCAGTGCAGTTCCGAGATCGACGACAACCAAGTTCCGCCGGACTGCCGCGGTTAGAGCGTGTTCTCTCAAAGCGCATGACACGCTCTAGCCAATTGTTTCATCCAAGGGGACATCAATGACGCAGTGGTATTACGCCGACGCCCAGCGCGAACGCCAGGGGCCGATCGACACCGACACGCTGGTTGCACGCCTGTCGCAAGGCATCATCGACCGCTCCAGCCTGGTCTGGCGCGAAGGTCTGCCGCAGTGGGTGGCGCTGCGCGAGGTCGCGGCCGAACTGGGCGTCGACACAGCAGTGCCGGCGACCCCCGAGCCGACCGGATATACGTCGGTGGACGTTCCGGGCAGTGAACCGCAGGCGACGGTTTACCCGACCAGCGCCCCGGCGGATAACGCGCCCGCCGCAGTGGCGCCGTTTGCCGACTCCGCTGCGGACGCTTCGCTCGCGCAGACCGAATCTGGCCTTGCCGATCACCCTGCAGCAGTCGATCAGCATCAGATTCCGCCAACCGAGCACGCTGCACCGGCAGATCCGGTGGCGTGGTCCACCACGCCGGCAGAGGCAGCGACACCCCCGGCGGCCTCAAGCCCGACCCTGACCAAGACCTCGGACGCGCCTGCGACGCCCGCCGATGCCTCGTCGCAGACACCCGCTGACGTGCCAATTCCCAGCGCCTGGGACTCCGTAGCCGCCGCCGCACCCACAGCAAGCGTTGCTTTGCAGGATGCCCCGGTTGTCTACGCCGGCCTGTGGCGGCGCGTGGCGGCCAGCATTCTGGACAGCTTCGTGACCACCTTCGCGGTGTATCTGATCGTGATCCCGTTGGTGTTCGTCGTGGCGCTGGCAACCACCCGCGGCGATTCCGGTTCGGCCCTGGACGACGGCAGCGCGCTCGGCATCGCGATCATGGTGGTGTCGTATGGCATCGGTCTGGCCATCCCGACGCTGTATTTCGCCTGGATGCAGTCCAGCCGGCACCAGGCCAGCCTGGGCAAGCTCGCCTGCGGCATCAAGCTGGTGCGCGCCGACAGCAACGGCGGCCGGGTCGGTTTTTGGCGCAACGTGCTGCGCTATCTGGCCTACATGCTGATCAGCGTGCTCACCCTGGGCATCGGCGCGATCGTGGCGGCGTTCATGGCCGGCATGACCCAGCGCAAGCAGGCCCCCCACGACAAAGTGTGCGAGACCCTGGTGGTGGATCGCTGGGCCTTCACAGATCATCCGGAGCGGCAATCCACGGGGCTGGACACAGTCACGATTGTGGTGCTGGCCATTTATGCGGTGATAGTAGTGATTGGCGTGATCTTCGCCGCAATCATGATTGCAGCCATCGGAATGAGCCAGAACTGAGGGTTCGTGGCCGAAGCCGCTTGACACGGCGGCGTCTGCCGTGATCTTTCTAATAAGAGAACTGAACGCCCGGGCTACCATCCCGGGCGTTGACGTGTGGGAAACAGGCGATCTGCTTCCCTCCACCGGCCAATTAGGCCACGCTACCTGCCCCCCGGGCCCTGCCCAAAGAATTAACCACCATGCCCAAGCACCTGCTCATCGTCGAATCGCCCGCCAAGGCCAAGACGATCAATAAATACCTCGGCAAGGACTTCACCGTCCTGGCCTCGTATGGGCACGTGCGCGACCTGGTCCCCAAGGAAGGCGCGGTCGATCCGGACAACGGATTCGCGATGCGCTACGACCTGATCGAAAAGAACGAAAAGCATGTCGAAGCCATTGCGCGCGCCGCCAAGACCGCCGACGACATCTTTCTGGCGACCGACCCGGACCGCGAGGGTGAGGCGATCAGCTGGCACATCGCCGAGATCCTGAAAGAGCGCGGTCTGCTCAAGGACAAGCCGATGCAGCGGGTGGTGTTCACCGAGATCACCCCGCGTGCGATCAAGGAAGCGATGCTCAAGCCGCGCGCGATCGCCGCCGACCTGGTCGATGCGCAGCAGGCACGTCGCGCGCTCGACTATCTGGTCGGCTTCAACCTGTCGCCGGTGTTGTGGCGCAAGGTGCAGCGCGGCCTGTCGGCCGGCCGCGTGCAGTCGCCGGCGCTGCGCATGATCGTCGAGCGCGAAGAAGAGATCGAAGCCTTCATCGCGCGCGAATACTGGTCCATCGATGCGCACTGCCGGCATCCGTCGCAGCCGTTCAATGCGCGTCTGATCAAGCTGGACGGGCAGAAATTCGAGCAGTTCACCGTCACCGACGGCGATACCGCTGAAGCCGCGCGTCTGCGCATCCAGAAGGCCGCGCAAGGCGTGCTGCATGTCACCGACGTGGCCAGCAAGGAGCGCAAGCGTCGCCCCGCCCCGCCGTTCACCACCTCCACGTTGCAGCAGGAAGCCTCGCGCAAGCTCGGCTTCACCACCCGCAAGACCATGCAGGTGGCGCAGAAGTTGTACGAAGGTGTGGCGCTTGGCGACGAAGGCTCGGTCGGCCTGATCAGCTATATGCGTACCGACTCGGTGAATCTGTCGCAGGACGCGTTGGCGGAAATCCGCGACGTGATCGCGCGCGACTTCGGCACCGCCTCGTTGCCGGATCAACCCAATACCTACACCACCAAATCCAAGAATGCGCAGGAAGCGCATGAGGCGATCCGTCCGACCTCGGCGCTGCATACCCCGGCGCAGGTCGCGCGCTTTCTGTCCGACGATGAGCGCCGCTTGTACGAATTGATCTGGAAGCGCGCAGTCGCCTGCCAGATGATTCCGGCCACGCTCAATACCGTCAGCGTCGACCTGTCGGCCGGCAGCGAACACGTGTTCCGCGCCAGCGGCACCACCGTGGTGGTCGCAGGCTTTTTGGCCGTGTACGAAGAAGGCAAGGACACCAAGAGCAGCGAAGACGAGGATGAGGGCCGCAAGCTGCCTCCGATGAAGGCTGGCGACAACATTCCGCTGGACCGCATCGTCACCGATCAGCATTTCACCCAGCCGCCGCCGCGCTTCACCGAAGCGGCGCTGGTCAAGGCGCTGGAGGAGTACGGCATCGGCCGGCCGTCCACCTACGCCTCGATCATCCAGACCCTGCAGTTCCGCAAGTACGTGGACATGGAAGGCCGCAGCTTCCGTCCCACCGACGTGGGCCGCGCGGTGTCCAAGTTCCTGTCCGGGCATTTCACCCGCTACGTGGATTACGACTTCACCGCCAAGCTCGAAGACGATCTGGATGCGGTCTCGCGTGGCGAAGCGGAATGGATTCCGTTGATGGAGAAGTTCTGGGGCCCGTTCAAGGAACTGGTCGAGGACAAGAAGGATTCGCTGGACAAGACCGACGCCGGCAGCGTGCGCGTGCTCGGCGCCGACCCGGTCAGCGGCAAGGAAGTCAGCGCGCGCATCGGCCGCTTCGGCCCGATGGTGCAGATCGGCACGGTCGAAGACGAAGAAAAGCCCACGTTCGCCTCGTTGCGCCCGGGCCAAAGCATCTTTTCGATCTCCATCGAAGACGCGCTGGAACTGTTCAAGATGCCGCGCGCGCTGGGCCAGGACAAGGAACAGGACGTCAGCGTCGGCATCGGCCGGTTCGGGCCGTTTGCGCGCCGTGGCAGCGTGTATGCCTCGCTGAAGAAAGAAGACGACCCGTACACCATCGATCTGGAACGCGCGGTGTTCCTGATCGAAGAGAAGGAAGAGATCGCGCGCAATCGGGTGATCAAGGAATTCGACGGCAGCGACATCCAGGTGCTCAACGGTCGCTTCGGCCCTTACATCAGCGACGGCAAGCTCAACGGCAAGATCCCCAAGGATCGCGAGCCGGCGTCGCTGAGCTTCGAAGAAGTGCAGCAGTTGCTGACCGACACCGGCAAGCCGGTGCGCAAGGGCTTCGGTGCGAAGAAGGCCACGCTGAAGAAGAATACGGTCAAGGATTCATCGCCGAAGAAGACCGCAGTCAAGAAGACCGCCACCAAGACTGCCGCGACCAAGACCGCTGCCAAGAAGGCCCCGGCCAAGAAAGCCGCCGCCAAGAAGGCCGCCAAGCGGGTGGTCAAGAAAGTGGCGAGCAAGGCGGCAGGCTGAGTCGCACGATGCAATCGGTACCCAGCCCCGCGCTCAGTGTGGATAACGCCGTCGCTGCCCTGACCCGGGGCGGCGTGATCGCCTATCCCACCGAAGCGGTGTGGGGACTGGGTTGCGACCCGCGCCAGGAAGCGGCCGTGCTGCGGCTGCTGGCGATCAAGCGGCGCCCTGTCGACAAGGGCGTGATCGTGGTGGCCGCCAGCGTGGATGTCCTGCACGAGTGGGTGGACTTCGACGCGCTGGAGCCTGCGCGCAAGCAGGAGGTACTGGCCAGCTGGCCGGGCCCGCACACCTGGATCCTGCCCGTCACCGCACAGGTGCCGCGCTGGGTCACTGGCGCGCATGACGGGCTGGCAGTGCGCATCAGCGCGCATCCGGTCGTCGCCGCGCTCTGCGTAGCCTGGGGGGCTCCGTTGGTGTCCACCAGCGCCAACCTGGCCGGGGAGCCACCCGCACGCAGCCGGCAGGCGCTGGACCAGGCGCTGCTGGCCAGCATCGATGGCGTGGTGGATGGCGAAGTGGGCGCGTTGGCGCAGCCGACCCAGATCCGCGATGCGCGCAGCGGGCAGATCCTGCGCAACTGAGTGAACTAATTGTAGATCCGGGCCAGATGGCGCGTGCGGCGGGGCACGAAGCCCTATGCGGTTGCCGCGTCGCTGATCCGCCGGCCTGCATGACCCAAACCAGTTCAGCCGCTCCCCCTTTGACACAGCCGGACAGACGCGCACACTGCGGTCATGCGTACCGTCCTGACCCTTCTGTTGCTGGCCACCGCGCTGCCTGCGTCGGCGGCCAGTACCGCCAGCAAACCCGATCCGAATGTACGGATCTACCGCTGCGTCAGCAGCACCGGCACCGTGGCGCTGCAGGACGCGCCGTGCAGCAGCGGGCGCCAGCAGGTGCTGGACCTGCAACGCCCGCAAGATCCGCCGCCGCGATCGGAACGTGCTGTCGTCGCCCCTGCCACCGTCGCAACGCAGCCGCCACGCGAGGTGCGCATCATCACCGTGCAGCCGCCACAGCCGATGTATGAGTGCACCACTGAAGACGGCAACCGCTACACAAGCGACAGCCCGGAAGGCAATCCGCGCTGGGTGCCGACCTGGGGCCCCGCCTATGTGGGCAACGGCATTGCCCCGCCGGTCAACGGCGGCGGCATCCAGCGTCCGCCGATCTCGGTGAGCCCGCGCCCGGCAGTATCGGTGCAAGGTGGCTCCGGACGGGGTGGAAGCGTGCGCGGAAGCGCAAGCTTCGGAGGCGGCGGCTATCAGGGCGGTTACAACGGCGGCGGCTACGGCGGCGGCACGGTGATCGTGCCCTACGGCAATGTGCAGATCCGCGACGAATGCCATGCCCTGCCGGAGCAGGAAGTCTGCGGGCGGCTGGCCGATCGCCGCTGGGAGCTGATCCGTCGCTACAACAGCGCCTTGCAGAGCGAGCGCGAGGACCTCAGCCGCGAACAACGCGGCATCGACGCACGCCTGCAGCGCGATTGCGGCGGCGCATGAGGCGCTGGCTACTGTTGTTGTTGATGGGATGGATGTCGGTCGCCAGCGCCCAGGACGTGACCATTTACCGCTGCACCGATCCGACCGGCGCGCTCACGGTGCAGAACATGCCGTGCCCGAAAGGCGTACAGCAGCAAAAGAAAGTGATGACTGCGCCGGCCGCCGTACCGTTTGCGCCCGGCGGATCGAGCGTAGCATCGCCTACGCGCACAGCGCCCTCTGCACAACCGCGCGCCACCCCGAAAACCGAGGCGCCCGCTGCTGCACCCGTTGCGGCACCAGCACCGGTTGCGCCGACGTCACCTGCCACGCCCTCGACCTCCACACTGCCACCGCCGCCGTTGTTCGAATGCACCGCGCACGACAACGGACGCTATTTCACCGAAGACCGCGAACCGGCCACACGCTGCCTGCCGATGCAGACCACCAACCTGGCCGGCGGGCCGGCCACCGGCGGCGGCAGCGCCTGCGAGGTGGTCACCGATCGCTGCGCGCCTGTTCCGGATCAGAGCCTGTGCGAGGCCTGGCGCAAACGCGCCGAGCAGGCCGAGGCAAGCTGGCGTTTCTCCGACGAGGCGCAATCGGCCGACCGCAAACAGCGCTTCGATCAAATGCGCCGCGTGCTGGACGAAAGCCGCTGCGCGAATCCGTCCGCAACGCCTTGATGCTGCAACCAGCGGTCCAGCGCAGGTCAGTCAGTTCGACGGCGCTGCGTTTGCTGGGCCGATGTTTTAAAGCCACTGGCAACCTACAGCGATCACCAGATGGCATGTGCGGTGCACCGACCAGCAGCGCAAGCGAGCAACCTCGCGGACCCCTGACTCGCGCGCGGGCGGGTTAAAACCCGTAACGCAGGAATCCGCCGTCCACCGCGATGCATTCGCCAGTGATGTAACTGGCTGCCGGCAGACATAGAAAACCGACCGCCGCGGCAACTTCCTCCGGTTCGCCGATGCGGCGCATCGGAGTGCGTTCGATCACCTGCTCGTAGTAATCCGGATCCGACAGCGGCCCGGATGTGCGACGGGTGCGGATGTACCACGGCGCCACCGCATTGACGCGGATGCCGTCCTCGGCCCATTCCACCGCCAGATTGCGCGTCATCTGCTGCAACGCGGCCTTGGTCATGCCGTACGGCGCGCCGCTGCGCACATGGGTGATGCCGGAGACGCTGCCGACGTTGACGATCGCCGAAGCCGCGTGGCGGGTCAGCAACGGGTGCGCATAACGCGACAATTCGAAAGCGGAAAACACGTTGGTTTCGAAGATGCCGCGCCACTGGTCTTCGGTGTAGTCGATCGCCGCGCGGGTGATGTTGCCGCCGGCATTGTTGATCAGCAGGTGCAGGCCATCGGCGTGGTCTTCCACCCAATCGAGAATGGCGCGACGTTCTTCATCGTCGGCCACATCGGCGGCCAGGCCATGCAATTCGCGCTCTGGGAATTCTTCGGCGAGTTCGTCGCGCGCCTGCGCCAAGGCATCGGCATCGCGCGCCACCATCAGCAGATCCGCGCCAAAGCGGAGCAGTTCGCGTGCGATGGCAAAGCCAATGCCGGCGCTGGCACCGGTGATGAGCGCGGTCTGTCCATCCAACCGCCAACGATGGGTTGTCACGTGGGTGATCCTCTTTCAAGACGCAGGAAACGGCCGCTGCAGCGTGATTGACGCCTGCGTGCGGCCCGAGCGTTAGGATACCGCCACCCCAAGCGAGGTCACGACGATGAAACTGCATTGGATTGCTGCAGCCAGCCTGGCGTTGTTGCTTGGTGCCTGTCAGCGACCGCAACCTGCGCCCACCGATCAAAAGCCCGAGCCGCAGGCCACCGCCTTGCGCGAGCACATCCAGGAACCGTTGAATAAGGCGCACGCGGTGCAGGCGGCGACCGATCAGGCAGCAGACGATCAACGCAAGGCGATCGACGCAGCCACGCAGTAGAAACGACAACGCCGGCACAAGGCCGGCGTTGTCGATGCATCACCTTGAAAACGTGCTGCGTCAGAAACCGCAGAAGCAATACGCCAGCGATTTGACCGGCGTGCCACCGGCCTTGCTGTCATGCACGGCGTCTTCGACGAAGCGCAACTGGGTATCCACTTCCGGCAGCGAGCGCGCCAGCATGGCGCGTGCCATGGCCGAATCGCCCAGCATCCAGGCGCCCATGCGACTGCCGGCAAAGCCGCTCATGAATTGCGAGAACGGCGTGGCCGGCTTCTCGACATAGCGCACGCGGAACTTGCCCTTGCTCAACTTTGCCCGATCGGCTGCGTCGGCCACCGCTTCCTGCATGCCGCCGAACGCGTCCACCAGGCCGTGCTGCTTGGCCTGCGCCCCGCTCCACACGCGGCCGCGTGCGACCTTGTCGATGGCCTCCACCGATTGGTGACGCGCCTGCGCAACCTTGCCGGTGAAGTCGGCATAGCCCTTGTTGATCACCGCCTGGATGACCTGGCCGGCGGCCGGGTCCAGCGGACGGGTGATGTCGAAGGCACCGGCAAAGCGCGTGGTGCCCACGCCATCGGTATGCACGCCGATCTTGTCCAGCGCACGGGTCAGATTCGGCACCATGCCGAAGATGCCGATCGAGCCGCTGATGGTCGACGGGTCGGCATAGATGCGATCGGCATTCATGCTGATCCAGTAACCGCCCGAGGCGGCCAGATCGCCCATCGACACCACCACCGGCTTGCCGGCCTGCTTGAGCGCGACCACTTCGCGACGGATCTGCTCGGAGGCGAACACTTCGCCACCGGGCGAATCCACGCGCAGCACCACCGCCTTGACCTCTTCATCGTCGCGCGCCTGACGCAGCAGCGCGGCAGTCGATTCGCCACCGATGCGGCCGGCCGGCTGCTCGCCACCGCTGATCTCGCCAGCGGCCACCACCACGGCCACCTGCGGGCGGCTGTCCATCGAACGCCGCGCCTGCAACTGGGTGAGATAGCTGGCGAAATCGATGTTGCGGAAGCCGGCATCGGCATCGCTGTCGGCCACGCCGCGCTTGGTCAGCAAGGCATCGACCTCTTCGCGGGTCTTGAGACCGTCGACCAGCTTCTGCCGCAGCGCGAACTTGGCCAGGTCGCCACCGGCGGCGGTCACGCCTTCGGGCAGCGTATCGATGCCGGCGGCCAGCTGCGCTGGGCTCAGCTTGCGCGCAGTACCGACGTCGGCCAGGTAGCGCTGCCACACGTCGTTCATCCAGAACAGATCGGCCTCCTTGGCGTCGGCCGAGGCCGCGTCGAGGATGTACGGCTCGGCAGCGGACTTGTACTCGCCTACGCGGAACAGATGCACATCCACGCCCAGCTTGTCCTGCAGGCCTTCGCGGAAATACTGGCGATAGCGGCCAAGGCCTTCCAGCAGCACGCTGCCCATCGGGTCGAGATAGACCTCGTTGGCCTGCGCGGCCAGCAGGTATTGGCCCTGGCTCATGCTTTCGCTGAAGGCCACGATCTGCTTGCCGGAGGCGCGCAGCTTCTGCAGGGCCGCGGCGACTTCGCGCTGCGAGGCGAAACCGGCCGGCTGGAACTTGTCCAGGTTCAACAGCACCCGTTCGATCTTGCGATCCTTGCCGGCCGCCTCGATCACCCGCACCAGGTCGCGCAGCTGCACCTCTTCGGCGCTCTTGTCGCCGACTGCCTTGGCCAGCGAACGGCTCACCGGGTCGGCGCTGAACTGCTCGACCAGGGTGCCTTCCGGGTTGATCACCAGCGTGGTGCGCTCGGCCAGCGGCTTGGTGCCGTCGCCACGCGCGATCGCCACCACAAACAGCAGCAGCATCAGGAACAAGAAGCCGAAAAACGCCAGGTTGAAGATCAGGCGCCGGGTGAAATTCATCACATCCCACAGGCCGACGAAGAAACTGGCGATGGGATTGCGACGCACGGGGTGGTTCATGGAAAACTCCGTCGAAATGACGCTGCATGCAAGTAATGCTGCCCAGCATACCGGCTGCGCAGCACGCACGGCATGCGCTGGAAGTCAGGGGGTCGCGTCGGCAGTCAGCCGCCGGCTGGTCTGGCGGAAACGCAGGCCCATCAGGATCGACGCCACGGTCAGGCCCAGAATCAGGCCAATCCACATGCCTTGCGGGCCCCAGCCAAGTCCTAGGCCGAGCCCGGCACCGATCGGCATACCCACGCCCCAATACGAGAACATCGCCAGGAACATCGGCACACGGGTGTCCTTGAGCCCACGCAGCGCGCCGCTGGAGAGCACCTGGATGCCGTCGGGAAACTGGAAAGTAGCTGCGTACAGCAGCAGCACCGAGGCCAGCGCCGCCACCGCCACATCGTCGGTATAGACGCTCACGATGGCGTCGTGGCCCAGCAACAACACGCTGGCCGACAACGCCTGGGTGCCCAGCACGATGGCGTAGCCGGCCCAGGCCGCACGCCGCATGCCGAGCGGATCGCCGCGCCCCACCGCATGCCCGACCCGCACGGTGGTGGCCTCGGCCACGCCCATCGGGATCATGAAACACAGCTGCGCGACGTTGATCGCAATCTGGTGCGCTGCCGCTTCGGTGGAGCCGAGCCGGCCGATCAGCAAAGCGGTGACGATGAACAGACCGCCCTCCATCAGCACGGTGATGCCGATCGGTAGACCGGTGCGCAACAGGTCACCAATCGCCCGCCAGCGCGGCCCCTCAAAACGGGCGAACAACTGCAGATGCGCAAAGCGGCGCGAGCGCCACAGATACAGCGCAAACGCCAGTGCCTGCACCCACATGGTGATCGCCGAGGCCATGCCCAGGCCTTGCGCACCGTGCTCGGCAAAACCGAATTTGCCGTAGGTCAGCGCATAACCCAGCGGCGCCAGCACCAGCAAGCCACCGAAGCCCAGCAGCATGGTCGGCAGCGTCCAGTGCATGCCTTCGCTGAGGTAGCGCATGCAGAAGTAGAACGTCAGCGCCGGCCCGCCCCAGCGCACCGCATGCAGGAAGTCGGTCGCGCCCGGCACGATGTCCGGCGCAATCCCGAAGGTCGGCAGCAGCGGCGGCACCGCGCTCAGGAAGGCGAACATCACAGCGCCCAGCCCCAGCGACAGCCACAGGGCCTGGCGGAACAACGGGCCGATCTCGCGCTCGCGGCCGGCACCGACCAGTTGCGACACCGAGGCGGTCAACGAGATCAGCGTGCCGATCGGCACCAGCATCGGCAGCCACAACAACGAAGTGCCGATAGTGACCGCCGCCAACGTCGCGGTGCCGTGGTGGCCGGCGATGACGTTGTCGACGAAACCGATCAGGCCGGTGGAGACGTGGCCGAGCACCAGCGGCAGCGCAAGCAGCCCGGTGGTGCGCACTTCCGCAGCGAAGCCTGGCGTCGCGGACGTGGGTGCAGGAGAAACAGACATGACAAACCGATCGCTGCGCGGACTACGGCCGTGCCGGGAGGCGCTGGCACCGGGTCGCGCGGGGCCGACATCTTACCCGCACTGTGCGACGTGGGTCAGTCAGCCTCCCATGCGCCAGCGGCGCGCGGACGCGCGACGGTGCGTTGAGGGTTTCGACAGCAACGGTTTCGACATCAGCGCGCCAGTTGCCGCTTCAACCATGCATTGCGCGTTGCAGGCGCCTCGGCCAGCAAGGCATCGCGCAAGGCATCGCGCTCCTGCGGCGGGGTGCGCTGCGCCAACAGCGCCAGCTGCTCCAGCTGCCCGGCATCCAGGCTGCGCAGCACGCTCAAGAGCGCGTCGCGCTGTGCCGGCGGTACGTAGCCGATCAATGGCTGCAACGGGGAATAGAACGCGCCCAGCTGCGAGCCCAGGCGCCAGCCATCGCGATGCAGGCGATCCATGACAGTGAACTGCGTGCGCAATGCGCGCTGCTGGTCTTCGGGCAAGGCATGCAGACGCTCGCGTGCCTGCCGCAGTACCACCCGGTCGGTGGCGGTGAGCCCTTTCCACGCGGCATAGCGGGCGCGCAGCTCGGCCTGCTGTGCCGGCGTCAATGCATCCCAGCGCGCGCGTTGCTGTGCGGCGCTCGGGGTCGCGGAAGTTGGAGTCGCGGGCGTCGCGGCGTCGGGCGTTGAGCCACCTGACGGCGCGGCAGCGCTGCCTTCTTCCAAGGGCGCCGGCAGGGCTTGCGCACCGGCCACCCCGACAGCGGCGCACAACAGCAGGCCGCACCACTTAATTCTCGTCATCGACGGTCTCCATCGGGGCGGCAGGCGGCTCGGCGGCGGTGGCATGCGCGCCGGATTCGTCGGCTGGCACCGGATGGCCGGCCGCATACCAGGCGTAGAAATCGGCCGCGCGCGCCAGTTCCAGATCCGGGTCGGCCAGCATCGCCTGGTCGCGCGGGTCCATGCCGGGGGTTGCCGCTGCGTCCGGCAGGTCGGCGGCGGGAAGTTCTTCCACCAGCACCGGCGCGGCGCCGGTGACATGCAGCACGCCGGCCGGCGCCTGCGAGACCGGCTCGGGTGGCAGTGCGGGCCGGCGATGGGTCCACCACCAGCCCAGCACTGCGAGCAGCAGTGCCAATGCCAGCACCGCCAGCACGATGCCGGCGTGGCGGCGCGAGATCCGCGGCCAATGCCACTGACGGGCGGGGCGCACACGTGGCGCCGCCGGACGACGCGGCTCGGCAGCGGCGACCACAGGCGCTGCCGCCGCCGGTTGCAGCGGCATGCCGGCCAGGGCCGAATCGCGGAGTTGCCCCAGTCGACTCACCTGCGCCGGGGTGAGATCGCGCAACTCCTGCTGCGCCGCCTCGGCCAGCACCCGCCACGCCTGCGCATCCGGATTGCCGGCTGCATTACGCGGGCAGGCGCGGGCCAGCGACTGCCGGTACGCGGCCACGTCGATGCCCTGCACCTCGCTGGCGGACTCTTCTTCCAGCCCGGCCACGATACGCAGCAGCAGCGCCAGCCGGTCGGCGGTCTGCATTCGCCCCAGCGCGGTGAACGGGGGCAGCCAGGTGCCCGGCATGGGCTCACGTCGCAGCGGCGGGGCAGCTGCCAACAGGCTCCAAAAGCGCATCGGCCAGCCGGCCATCGGGCGCCCTGCCGCCTGGCTGCTGAAGGCACGTAGCGCCGCAGCCAGGGCCCGCTCGGCCGCCGCCACATCGCCGCATTGCAGTTGCGCGAGCACCAGACCCCGGCGTTCGACACCGCGCAGGAAGGCTGACAGCGCGGCAGGGGTGACAGGGGCGTCGGGGACTACGGTCATGAGAACTCCAGCATCGGCCGGCATGATACCGACGCAACTGGCCCCCGCCGATGGCTTGACAGATCGAGCCGGCCTTGCTCCGCCCTTACACGGGCCGCGACCGCCACCCGTGCGGGTTGTGCACAGCGGCAGACATACCGATACGTGCGCGTCTGTCAACTGTTGGTTTTTCCCTGTTGCAATCATGTTTCACGCCTAAGTAATTGATATTGAATGACTTATGCGCGGTGGCTAAAAAATGTCCAAGAGGTTGCAGAGGCTAGTGAATCCGCCTTCACGGCGTGGAGCACGAGACTAATTCACAGGTTTATCCACAGGCAGTGTGGATAAACCGGTTTCCTTAACCCTCACATAGGTTTACGTCGTATTTATCACTTGCGTCACAGAAACGCGCCGTAAGCCAAGGTGCCGATTTGGGGCGATCTGATACCCGACTGCCGGCCTCTGGACAGGGTCGGTAGACTGGCCGGATGTCTTCGACCGTCGCCACCCTGCGTGTCGCCTTGCCGGTGCCGCTGCCCCAGTTGTTCGACTATCTGCCCCCGGCCGATGCCCCGCTGACCGATCCGGCGCGGGTCGGCTGCCGGGTGCGGGTGCCGTTCGGGCCGCGCGAACTGGTCGGAGTGGTAGTGGACATCGGGCAATTGGCCTCGACCGAGGGGCTACGCCCCGCCTTGGCCTGGTGCGACGATGCCCCGCTGCTGGTCGACGAACTGGCCCGCTCGCTGCACTGGCTGGCGCGCTACACCCACGCCCCGCTTGGCGAAGCCCAGGCCAGCGCCCTGCCCGGCCCGTTGCGGCGTGGCGAGCCGCTGGCCGATACCCATGCCTGGGCCTGGCAGCTGACCGAGGCCGGGCGCACCGGCGCCACCGGTTTGCGCACCGGTAGCCGGCCGGCGCTGCTGGCGGCCCTACTGCTGGCCGGTGCGGTGGGTGAAGAACAGCTCGACCCGTTGCTGCCGGAATGGCGGCAGGCCGCGCGCAGCCTGGCCAAGCGCGACTATGCCGAGCGCGTGGCGGTACCCGCCGATGCGATCCCGGCGCGCCCCGGCAGCGGCCCGCAACTCAATGACGAACAGCACGCCGCCGCCGCCGCCGTGCGTGCGCACACCGGCTTTGCCACCTATCTGCTCGATGGCGTCACCGGCAGCGGCAAGACCGAGGTGTACCTGCAGGCGATCGCCGATTGCCTTGCCGCCGGACGCCAGGCGCTGGTGCTGGTGCCGGAAATCGGCCTGACCCCGCAAACGCTGGGCCGCTTCCGCGCCCGCCTGGGCGTGCCGGTGCACGCGCTGCACTCCGGCCTGTCCGATGGGGAACGCGCCCGCGTGTGGGCGGCCGCCTGGCGTGGCGAGGCAAAACTGATCGTCGGCACCCGCTCGGCGATCTTCATTCCGCTGCCCAAGGCCGGCCTGATCGTGGTCGATGAAGAACACGACGGCAGCTACAAGCAGCAGGACGGCATCCGCTACCACGCCCGCGATTTCGCGCTGGTGCGCGGCAAGGCGCTGGATGTGCCGGTGATTCTGGGCAGCGCCACGCCATCGCTGGAAAGCCTGCACAACGCCTATTCCGGGCGCTACCAGCATCTGCGCCTGTCGCGTCGAGCCGGCGAGGCGCGTCCGCCACGCGTGCGCGTGCTCGACGTGCGCAAGCGTCCGCTCAAGGACGGCCTGTCGCCGGAGGTGCTTGCCGGTATCGGCGCCACCCTGGCGCGCGGCGAGCAGGTGCTGGTGTTCAAGAACCGCCGCGGCTACGCGCCGGTGCTGCTATGTCACGACTGCGGCTGGACCGCCGCCTGCCAACGCTGCAGCACGCCGCTGCACCAGACCCCGATGACCGTGCACGCCGGCGGCCGGCGCCTGCAATGCCATCACTGCGGCGCGCGCCAATCCGCACCGCTGGCCTGCCCAGCCTGCGCCAGTCTGGCGCTGCAGCCGCAAGGCATCGGCACCGAGCGGCTGGAAGAACGCCTGACCGAGGCGTTCCCGGAGTTTCCGGTGGTGCGTATCGATCGCAGCACCACCCTGCGCCGCGATGCCCTGGAAACCCAACTCGCCCGGCTCGGTACCGAAGCCGGCATCCTGGTCGGCACCCAGATCCTGGCCAAGGGCCACGACCTGCCACGGCTGACCATGGTGGTGGTGGTCGGCATCGACGAAGGCCTGTTTTCGGCCGATTTCCGCGCCGCAGAGAAACTCTCCCAGCAGCTGATCCAGGTGGCAGGACGCGCCGGGCGTGCCGACCGCCCCGGCGAGGTCTGGTTACAGACCCACCACCCGGAACATCCCTTGCTGCAGACCCTGGTCAACGGCGGTTATCACGCCTTTGCCGATGCCGAACTGCAGCAGCGCGAGGCCGCTGGATTTCCACCCTTCGCGCATCTGGCGCTGTTCCGCGCCGAGGCCAAGGATGTGGCGGCCGCCAATCAGTTTTTGATGGCAGTGCGTGGATTGACCACGTCAGACACCACGACGCAATCGCCCGCGTTTGCCGCAGTGGAATGCTACGGCCCGATGCCCGCACCGATGCCGCGCCGCGCCGGTTTCCAGCGAACCCAGTTGTTGTTGTCCGCGCAACAGCGTTCGGCCCTGCATCGTCTGCTGGACGCGCAGTTGCCTGCGATCTATGCGCTACCGCAGGCGCGGCGCGTGCGCTGGTCGCTGGATGTGGATCCGATCGATCTGTATTAGTGCAGGGCATGTCGAACACGCGGCTGCAGCCAGATTCACGTTTTGCGCGCTGTGCCCAGATCCCTGATCGCGCATGGCGTGATCTTTTGTAGGAGCGCACCTGGGCGCGATGCGGCATTACCGGCACTGCCATCGCGCACGGGTGCGCTCCTACAGAAAACGCGAGCTATTTGGCCGTGCGATGTACGAGGCCCACGTACTTGCAGCAACGTGTCGTGTCGGCAGCGCGTGCGGTGCCTGCCATGGACCATGCTGGCATGAGCGGAAACGCGAAACTCAGGTCAGCGCCGTCATCACGCCACGCTGGTACGCAGGCCGCGCGCGCAAGCGCTGGTACCACGCCTGCAGATGCGGCAAATCGGGCCGGTCGATCGGCATCTCGAACCAGGCGTAGATAAAGCTGCCGAGCGGAATGTCACCCATCGCGAACTGTTCGCCGGACAGATACGGCTGTTGCGCCAATGCCGCATCGGCGCGTGCAAGCAGTTCGCCTGAGCGCATCAAAGCAGCGGCGATGCGTGCGTGATCGCGCTCGGCCTCGGGGGTGCGCAGCACGCCCCAGAACAGATCGCGAAACACACCGGCAAATGTCGAGGTGGTCCAGTCCATCCAGCGATCGCCCAGCGCGCGTTCGGCCGGCGATTGCGGATACAGGGCCGGCGCATAACGCGCGGCCAGATAACGCACGATCGCGTTGGATTCCCACAGCACCAACTGGCCATCCTGCAGCGTCGGCACCACCCCGTTCGGATTCAACGCGCGATACGCGGGCGTGTCGTTACCACCGAAAGCGCCACCCACTTCGATCGATGTGTAGGGCACTGCGGCTTCTTCGGCGCACCACAACACCTTGCGCACATTGCTGGAATTGCGGCGCCCCCATAACGTGATCGTTGGTGTCTGCGCGGTGGGCTGCGTTGCAGCAGGTGCCATGGTCATTTCCCTGCCGCCGGCTTGGACGTCGCGCGCGCCGCAGGCTTCGCAGCGGAGGCTTGCGCTGATCCAGCAGCAGCGGACTGCGCAGCCTTCGCTCGCACGCCCTTGGGTGCATCGCGTAGCCACAGCGCCTGCTCGTCCTGCTTGATCTCGAACAAGCCGATCGCGCGCACCAGATCGCTGAGCTTGCGGTAGCCGTAGTTGCGCGGATCGAACGAGGCCTGGTTGGCCACCTGCTTGCCCACCGCACTCAGCAGCGCCCAGCCATCGTCTTCGCGGGCACTGTCGATCGCATTGCGCAGCATCTGCACCAGACGCGTATCGCTGCGCAGCGCCGTGGCGTCCTTGCGCCCTGCAGCGGTGTCGCCAGCTGCCGCCGCCTGCTCGCCCAGCGCTTCGACATAGGTGAACTTGGAGCAGGCATTGACGAACGGCGCCGGGGTTTTCTTCTCGCCGAAGCCGTACACCTTCATGCCATCGGTGAGCAGACGCATCACCAGCGGGATGAAATCCGCATCGCTGGAGACGATGGCAAACCCGTCCAGATTGCGCGCGTACAACAGGTCCATCGCATCGATCACCATCGCCATGTCAGAGGCGTTCTTGCCCGAGCTGTAGGCGAATTGCTGGATTGGCCGGATCGCATAATCGTGCAGCGCCGCTTCCCAGTTTTTCAGGTGCGGGCTCTTCCAGTTGCCGTAGGCGCGGCGCACATTGGCCACACCGTAGCGCGCCACTTCGGCCAGCACCACGTCGATCTTGCCGGCCGGCGCGTTGTCGGCATCGATCAGCAAGGCGATGCGTTTGTCGGGGTTGTCGATCATGCTCATTGCTCCCAGGAATCGGCAGAGTCGGTTTCGGTATTTTCAGCAGTTGCGCCCGGCAACGCGTATTCGCTGCCATCGCGCATGGTGAGCATCCCGTTGGTCAGCGTCTCGCTTTCTGCCCCGGCGCTGACCCAGGTGGCATGCACCCGCCCCGCGCCACGATCGCCTTCCACATTGAAGACAAAATCATCGCCGCCCGGCGCAAGACCGGTGCGATACAGATCCACCCGCATCGTGTGGATCTGGCCGATCCGCTCCTGCACCACCGCATCGTCCTGCAGCGCGGTGCGCGCCTGATCGGCGAACAGCGACCAGCCGGTGACGATCAACCAGCCGAGCGCCCCGAGCACCAGCATGCCGAACAGCATCGCGCAGCCTGCAAGGCCGATCAGGCCGATCGCGACCCCGCTGAGCCGCTTTCGAACGGGACGCACTGCCGGCGCGGACGGCGCTGCGGCAGACGTGGAGGAGGAAAACGGCGATTGCGGCGGAGGTGACAACGGCGGCAAGGGCGGTGGCGGCAACGACATGCGGGAACCGGATCGACGGGATGCGACATGATGCCGCAGGCAGGCCGAATTCAGGCGTCATGTTCAGTGCAAATGCGGCATGCTGATGAGCCCGCGTCGCATTCCATCGGACTCTACGATGACTTCTCCTCCCTCCCAAGCTCCACTGCATCTGGTCGTGGTTGGTGGCGGTTTTGCCGGCTTATGGGCGACCCGCGCGCTCGATGATCCCGGCATCCGCATCACCCTGATCGACCGCCAGAACCATCACCTGTTCCAGCCGTTGCTGTACCAGGTGGCCACCGCCGGCCTGTCGGCACCGGATATCGCCGCACCGCTGCGGCACATCCTGCGCGAACAACGCAATGTCGAAGTAGTGCTCGGCGACGTCGCCGAGATCGCACCGGCCCGCCGCGAAGTGGTGCTTGCCGATGGCAACACGCTCGGCTACGACATGCTGCTGCTGGCCACCGGCGCCACCCATGCCTACTTCGGCAACGATCACTGGGCCGAGCATGCGCCAGGCCTGAAAACGCTCTACGACGCGCTGGTGCTGCGGCGCAAATTGCTGCTGGCCTTCGAGCGTGCCGAAGCCGAATCCGACCCGGCCGCACGCGCCGCCTGGCTTAGCTTTGCGGTGGTTGGCGGGGGCCCGACCGGCGTCGAGCTGGCCGGCACGCTGGCCGAAATCGCCCGCCATACGCTCAAGGACGAATTCCGCCACATCGATCCGCAGCAGGCGCGCGTGCGTCTGGTCGAAGCTGGCCCGCGCGTGCTGCCCTCGTTCCCGGAAGATCTCACCGACAAGGCGCGCAAGCAGCTGGAACGCCTGGGCGTGGAAGTACACACCGGTACGCCGGTGACGCATATCGACGCGCTCGGCTATCAACTCGGCGATACCTTCGTGCCCGCGCGTACCGTCGTCTGGGCGGCCGGCGTGGCCGCCTCGCCGCTGGCGCGTACGCTGGGCGTGCCGCTGGATCGCGCCGGGCGCGTGCTGGTGCAGCCGGACCTGAGCGTGCCCGGCCATCCGGAGATCTTTGTCGGCGGCGACCTGGCCTCGGTGCAGCAGGATGGCCGCCCGGTGCCGGGCGTGGCGCCGGCGGCCAAGCAGATGGGCAAGCACATCGCCAAGGCGATCCGCGCGCGCCATCGCGGCCAGGCCACGCCGGCGTTCCGCTATCAGGACTACGGCAATCTGGCCACCATCGGCCGCATGGCCGCGATCGTGCATGTGGGCAAGCTCAAGCTGTCCGGCATCGTCGCCTGGTGGTTCTGGCTGGCCGCGCACGTGTACTTCCTGATCGGCTTCCGTAACCGCTTCGTGGTGCTGGTGAACTGGGCAATGGCGTACTGGAGCTACCAGCGCGCCGCACGCATCATCTTCGGTGGCGCAACCGACGACCCGCCGCCCAACAGCAAAGACGGATGACAGTGCGACGGGCGGTGCGCGATGCTGTGCCGCCCGTTCCCACTGCGGCGCCGTGACCACTCTCCTGTTCCTGCTGGATCTGCTCGGCACCTTCGTGTTCGCTCTCAGCGGCGCCACCGTGGCGGTGCGCAATCGCCTGGATCTGTTCGGCGTGCTGGTGCTGTCGTGCGCGGCCGCAGTCTCCGGCGGCATCGTGCGCGATGTGTTGATCGGCGCCACCCCGCCGGCTGCGTTGGTGCATCCGCAGTATCTGCTCATCGCCTGCCTGGCCGGGGTGGCCGGTTTCCGCTGGCATGCCGCGGTGGAACGGCTGCGCAACCCGGTGCAACTGTTCGACGCAGCCGGGCTGGCCTTGTTTGCGGTCTACGGCACCAGCAAGGCGCTGGACTATCAGCTCAGTCCGCTCAGCGCGACCTTGCTCGGCATGCTCAGCGGCATCGGCGGCGGCATCGCGCGCGACCTGCTGGTCGCACGCACGCCGGTGGTGTTGCAGGCGGAGCTCTATGCAGTGGCCGCACTCGCAGGCGGCGGCCTGGTCGCGATCGGGCATGTGCTCGACGTGCCGCAAGCCTGGTCGCTGGCGACAGGTGCGGGCGTGTGTTTTGGCCTGCGTTTCATGGCGATCCGTTATGGCTGGCATCTGCCAGTGGCGCGCCTGCCGGAGTAGCTGTCGGCCAAAGCGACAATGCCGGGCGCATCATCCGGACGGTTCGTCAGCTTTTCGAAGGACATGAAAACTGCACACCTGCAACGCAAACGGCCCGGAAAACCGGGCCGTTTTTTGCAACCTGACGCGCGTGATCGAACCGATCAGGCGACGAACAGTGCCTTCATCTTCTTCAGCGCGTTCGCCTCGATCTGGCGAATCCGCTCGGCCGACACACCGTACTCGTCGGCCAGCTCCTGCAAGGTCACCTTGGAATCGGAATCCAGCCAGCGACGCTTGACGATGTCGCGCGAACGCGTATCCAGACCGGACAGCCCTTCGCGCAACAGCTGCAGCTGGTTGTCTTCGCTGTCGTGACGCTCGTAGGCCTGCGACGGATCTTCCTCATTGGCGACCAGGTAGCTCACCGGCGACGGCGGGCCATGATCGTCGTCCTCATCGGACGAAGCATCGAAGCCGATATCGCGACCGGACAGACGCGACTCCATCTCCATCACTTCGCGCTCGGAGACGTTCAGGTCCTTGGCGACCGCAGTCACTTCGGAGGCATTGAGCCAGCCCAGGCGCGTCTTGGACTTGCGCAGGTTGAAGAACAGCTTGCGCTGCGCCTTGGTCGTGGCGACCTTGACGATGCGCCAGTTCTTCAGGATGAACTCATGCATTTCGGCACGGATCCAGTGCACTGCGAAGCTGACCAGGCGCACACCCATTTCCGGGTCGAAGCGCTTGACCGCCTTCATCAGGCCAATGTTGCCTTCCTGGATCAGGTCGCCCAGCGGCAGGCCGTAGCCGTTGTAGCCGCGGGCCACGTGGACCACGAAGCGCAGGTGGGAATGGACCAGTTCGCGCGCGGCGTCCAGATCCAGCTCGTCGCGGAAACGACGGGCGAGATTCTGTTCCTCATCGACCGACAGCACCGGGATCTGGTGCACGGCACCGATGTAGGCGTCCAGCGAACCGAGCGCACTGGGAATCGGGAGATTGTTTGCCACGAGGGCAGTCGAGGTAGTCTGGTTCATAGGCACCATCTTAGCAGTCGAACTATTGGACTGCCGGGTACAGTAAGAGTTCCCAGCGTTCCATTTATAGGACGTTCGGGCTTTTGACCATACCGGCGTTCCAGCGGTCAACTCCACGAATCGATGAGTAAGTTATCACCGCCACGCTGCGAAGACCGTGACAAAACCAATGCGAATTGAGGTGCCACCCGACTCGTTCAGCCGCTGGCGGGCGTGGTGTCGAGCGCGTTACGCGGTGGTAGCGACCAGTCGATCGGGCCGAGCCCGCGCCGCTGCAGATGCTCGTTGGTCTTGGAGAAGTGCTGGCAGCCCAGAAAGCCGCGGTGCGCCGACAACGGCGAGGGATGCGGGGCCTTGAACACCCGATGGCGCGCCTGGTCGATGACCTTGCCCTTGGACTGTGCATAACTGCCCCACAGCAGGAACACCAGGCCTTCGCGCTCGCGGTTGAGCGTTTCCACAACGTGATCGGTAAAGCCTTCCCAGCCCTTGTTCTGGTGCGCGCCGGCACGCCCCTGCTCCACCGTCAGCACTGCATTGAGCAACAGCACGCCCTGACGCGCCCACGGCATCAGATAGCCGTGGTCCGGCCGCGCTATGCCCAGGTCGTCCTGAATTTCCTTGTAGATGTTGAGCAGCGACGGCGGCACCGGCACGCCGGGCAGCACCGAAAAGCACAGCCCATGCGCCTGGCCTTCGCCGTGATACGGGTCCTGGCCCAGGATCACCACCTTGACCTGCTCGAACGGGGTGGCATCGAAAGCGGCAAAGATCTGCGGGCCCGGCGGAAATACCCGCGCACCGGCCGCCTTGCGCTGACGCAGGAAGGCGGACAGCTCCTGCATCTCCGGGCGCAATAACCAATCACCCACGCGCGCCTTCCACGACGGTTCCAGCTGGATACGTGCTTCTACTTCGGCCACATCTAACATTTCAGTCATAGCGTGACAGCCTGATCCTCGAGCCGTGCCAGGCGCAGCTGGAACAACACCTTGGTCACCAGCAGCCGCTCTTCAATGGGTTTTTGCACCAGATCGTTGGCGCCGGCGCGCAGCAGTTCGGATTGATTGCGCGGATTGGTGTCGCCGGTCATCACCAGCACCGGCAGACGGCGCTTGCCGTAGGCGAAATCGATGCGGATGCGCTCGACCACGTCGCGGCCGTTGAGCTCGCCTTTCAGGGTCACATCGGTCAGCACCACGTCGATGCGGCGCTCGGTGCGGCCCAGCGATTCGGCGGTGAGCAGCGCGAAGGCGTCTTCGGCGGTGAGCACATGGATGACCTTCAGGCTCTGGCGCTCGAGCATGCGCTTGGTCGCCTCGGCCACCACGCGGCTGTCTTCGATGTAGAGAACGGTCGCACCGACGATCGGCTCCGGCTGCACGTAGCCGCGGATGAAGGTCGCCAGGGCTTCGTGGCCCAGCGCCTTGTCGAAATAATCGGTGACGTACTCGGTGAAGCGGCGCTCCACCAGATGCTGCTGCGCATCGCCGGAGACCACGATCACCGGTACATAGGCCTGGCCCGCCGTTTCGCGCACACTGCGCGCCAGGGTCAGGCCGTCGCCGTCGGGCAGCGACAGCGAGGTGGTGACCAGATCCACCGTGCCGGCCTCCAGCGCCTCACGCGCCTCGGCAATGCTGGAGCAGCCGATCACCTGCACATTCGGCAGGTCGCGGGTCAGCACATCGGCAATCAGCTTGCGCACCAGTTTCGAGCCATCGACCACCATCACGCGCGGCGCGTCGCTGATCAGGTGTTTGAGATCTGGTGGATGCATGGCAGGCCTCAGGTCTCGGTGGGACGGGTCTGGCGAAGGAAATGGCCGGTCACCAGCCAGGCGCCCAGCCAACCCAGGACCAGGGTGCCGACCAGCACCATCGCAGAATGCAGCAGATCGAGCCCGTGCAGGGTAAAAGAACTGCCATAGCTGTCGGCCAATGTCGCCAACGGTGCCTGCAAGGCCAACCCGGAGGCGGCGATCAGCGCGAGCGCAACCGCGCCGGCACCCAGCCCGTACCACGCACCCAGATACAGAAACGGGCGCCGGATGAAGCCATCGCTGGCGCCCAGCAACTGCAGCACGCCGATTTCTTCGCGCCGCGACTGGATGTCCAGCCGCACGGTGTTGCCGACCACCAGTACCGCGCCGACGCCGAGCAGTGCCGAGAGCACCTGCACCAGACGCTCGCCAAAGCGCAGCCAGCCATCCAGGCGTTTGCGCCACAGCGCGTCGTGCTGCACCTGGTCGGTCTGCGGCAAGGCCTGCAGCGCGCCGGCCAGTTGCGCATCGTCGGCCGCATCGGTCGGGGTGACGATCAATAGCGTGGGGAGCGGGTTGTCGCCGAGCGCATCGATCGCCCCATTGAGCTTGGCGCTTTCACGCAGCTCGGTCAGTCCCTGTGCGGGCGTACGCAGGGTGACCTGGGCGACGTCGGGGCGCGCACGCAGCTCGCCAGCCAGGGCCTGCGCGGCATCGGCGCCGATCTCCACCTTCAGGAACAGATTGATCTCGCGCGATTGCTGCACGCTGCCGGCCAGCAGCTTGACGTTGTCCAAGGCGATCGACAGCCCCAGCGGCAAGGCCAGTGCCAGCGCCATCACCACGATGGTCAGCAAGGTGGCCCACGGCTTGCGCATCGCCCGGCCCAGGCTGAAGGCGATGCTGTGCAGATGGTGGTCGATCCACACGCCGAACCGCGAGGGTGCGGCGGCTTCGGTATTGGCGGGCTTGCTCATTCGGCCAGATCCTGCGGCGAGATGTCGTCCACCAGCCGGCCGTGATCCAGGATCAGCACGCGCTTGCGCATCTGCTTGAGCAAGGCCAGGTCGTGGCTGACCACCAGCACACTGGTGCCGCGCGCCGGCAACTCGGCGAACAACTGCATGATTTCGGCGGCCAGCGCCGGGTCGAGATTGCCGGTGGGCTCATCGGCCACCAGCAGGCGCGGTTCGCCGACGATGGCACGGGCGATGCCCACGCGCTGCTGCTCGCCGGCCGACAGCTGCGACGGCAAGGCCTTCTCGCGATGGGCCAACCCAATCCGCTCCAGCGCCGAACGCACGCGCTTGCCGATCTCGGCGCGGCGGGTGCCACGCAGGATCAATGGCAATGCCACGTTCTCGGCGATGCTGCGGTCGGTCAGCAGGCGATGGTCCTGATAGACCGCCCCCACCTGGCGACGATGCAGCGGGATGTGCCGGCCGCGCACCTTGAGCAGGTTGCGCTCACCCAGCAGCACCGCGCCCTGGCTCGGGCGCTCGCTGAGGTGGATCAATTTGAGCAAGGTACTTTTGCCGGCGCCGGAGTGGCCGGTCACGAACAGCATCTCGCCATCGGCCACTTCGAAGCTGACATCGGTCAGCGCCTGGTGGCCACCGGCGTAGTGCTTGCTGACGTTGTCGAAACGCAGAACGGTCATCCAGCGATTATGCCGGAGCGCCAACGCTTGCGTCGCATCGCCGACGGCCGGCGATGCGATTGCAGCGGCAACAGATCAGTTGCCGGAGACCAGCGAACGCAATCTGCGGCCGATACGGCTCAGCAGCGACGGGCTACCCGACGGCTTGGTCGTACTGCGCACCGGCTTTGCGACCACCTGGGTCGGCTTACGCGGTGCGGCCGGCGCGGCAACCGGTGTGGACGCCACGGCTGGCTCGGCACCTTCGACCGGACGACCGTTGCGGCGGCGACGACGCTTGCGCGGTGCGCGCTCGGCATCGGCCACGCCGGTGGATGGCGCTTGCGCAGCCGCTGCTGCGACCACGGGCGTTTCCGAGGCTGCGGCAACGGTTGCGGTCTCGGCGGCAACGTCGCCTTCGACTCGCGGCTTGCGGCGCGGACGCGGCTTGCTATCGGCACTGCCGCCGTCACGGCGACCGCCACCACTGCTGCTGCCGCGCGAGGCGCCACCCGGGCCGCTGCGGCCACCGCCACGACGCTGCTCTTCGGCGGCACGCTGTTCGCGCGCCTCGCGGAAGATCGTGCCCACGCTGTCGCCGGCGTCGGCGTCGACCTCTTCGCCTTCCACCGGCACGCGTGCGGCACGCGGCAACGGGATCAGCAGTTCGGAGGTCACCGGCTCGACCGGGATCTTCTGCGCGATGTAGGCCTCGATGTCCGGCAGGCTCATCGCATAGCGCTCGCAGGCGAAGCTGATCGCATCGCCTTCTTCGCCCAGCCGCGCGGTACGGCCGATGCGGTGCACGTAGTCTTCCGCATCGAACGGAAGGTCGTAGTTGTAAACGTACTTGACGCCGTCGATGTGCAGGCCGCGCGCGGCCACATCGGTGGCGACCAGGATTTCGAGCTGGCCCTTCTGGAAGCGGTTGAGCAGCGACTCGCGCTTCTTCTGCGGCACGTCGCCGGACAGCACGCCGACCCGGTAACCGTGGCGCTCCAGGGTGCGCGCCACGCGCTCGACGAACGCCTTGGTATTGACGAACACCATGGTGCGCGCGCCTTCGCTGCGCGACAGCAGGCCCAGCAGCAGCGTCTGCTTCTCTTCGTCGGACGGGAAGTAGATGCGCTGGCGCACGCGCGCGGCGGTGATGGTCTCGGTCTCGACCACCAGCTTTTCCGGCTCGTTCATGTGCTCGTAGGCGAGCTCGAGCACGCGGTGGCTCAGCGTGGCCGAGAACAGCAGCGTCTGGCGGGTGCCGCGCTCGGGCATGCGCCGCAGCAGGAAGCGGATGTCCTTGATGAAGCCCAGATCGAACATGCGATCGGCTTCGTCCAGCACACAGATCTCGCAGGCGTGCAGCGAGACCACCTTGTGCTGCTTGACGTAGTCGATCAGCCGGCCCGGGGTGGCGATGATCACGTCCACGCCCTGCTGCAGCAGCTCGCGCTGCTTGTCGTAGTCCACCCCGCCGTAGACCAGCGCAAAGCGCAGGCCCAGGTCGGCGCCGAACTTGACAGCATCCTTGTGAATCTGGATCGCCAGCTCGCGGGTCGGGGCCAGGATCAGCGCGCGCGGGTCTTCCGGCTTGCGGTCGGCCAGCGCCGGGCGGTTCAGCAGGCGGTTCACCACCGTCACCAGGAACGCCAGCGTCTTGCCGGTGCCGGTCTGGGCCTGGCCTGCGACATCGCCGCCCGGCAGCGCGACCGGCAGGGTCAGTGCCTGGATCGGGGTACAGCGGGTGAACCCGGCGCTCTCCAGCCCGGCGATCAGGGCCGGATGCAGGTCGAACGTGGAAAAAGTCAAATCGGTCAGCGGTTTGTCGCTCATTATTCCGTCTTCGTGAGGCGCCCTGAGCAGCCCGGGCGCGGCTTGCATCGATGCCGACAGCGTCGCAAACTGCGGCTGTTGTGGCGGACAGCGCGGCTTCAGGACTGACACTTGATTCAGTCGCGCAATGCCCCAGTTTAACGCAATGTAGCGGCCTGCCCGTTCGGGCGGGCCGTTTTGGTTTCCAGGAGACCCAACGTGAGCGACAAGGTTCAACATGTCGGCGATGCCGACTTCGAGGCAGCTGTACTGCAATCCGGCGAACCGGTGCTGGTGGATTTCTGGGCCGAATGGTGTGGCCCGTGCAAGATGATCGCCCCGGTACTGGACGATCTGGCCGATACATATCAGGGCAGACTGAAGGTTGCCAAGGTCAATGTGGACCAGAACCGCGCCCTGGCCATCAAGTACCACGTGCGGTCGATCCCGATGCTGCTGCTGTTCAAGGACGGGCAGGTGCAGGCAACCCAGATCGGGGCGGTTGGCAAGGGCCAACTCACCCAGATGATCGACAAGACCCTGGGCGGCGCGGCCGCCTGAGCGAGCGGGCGTCCCAGCGATGGGCGCCCCCGATGTTTCGCCAGCAGTTAAACCCTGCCCCGGCAGACGCTTGCGCGGTTGAGCGCAGCGGTGATAGTGTCAGTCGATCCGGAGCACGTTCGTGCGCCGCCGTACCCCTCTAGAACGTCTCTCTAGACTCCCATCACCATAGTTCGCCCCCCAGCCGGGCGCTCGCACTCTTAGCGAGGAATCAAGCACTTGTCCGATCATCCTTCTTCCGATACCGGGAGCGTCGACGCTCCTGTCGAGAAACGCGTGCGCAAGCCGCGCGTGAGCAAGACCGCCGTTGCCAATGACGACGGTGGCGCACAGCAGCCCAACCTGCCCTTGCCCGCCAGCCCTGTACCGGATGTTCCGCGTGCGCCGCAGGCACCGTCGCACGCTGCCGATTCGGCACCGGCGCAGACGTCCAGCGATGGCGCATATGCCGGTAACGCCCCCAGCGCCAGTCAGGGCAATCAAGGCAACCAGGGCGGCGACAATCATGGCGAATCCCGCGAGGGTGGCCAGTCGCAGCAGCAGCGCTTCAACCAGGCGCAGAACCAGCAGAACCAGAATCAGGCGCAGAGCCGGGGTCAAGGCCAGAACCAGGGTCAGGCCCAGGGCCAGCCGCAAGGTCAAGGTCAAGACCAAGGTCAGAACGCCGGCCAGAATCAGCAAGGCCAGGGTCAGGGGCAGAACCAGCAGGGCAATCGCCGTGACCGGTTCCGCAACCGCCGCGACCGTGGGCCGCGCGATCGGTTCGGTAATGAAACCGGTGGCGGCATGCCGTCGTCGGACGGCAGCAACGAGCCCTTCATCGCGCGTCCGCATCCGGCCGTGCCGGAGGGCTTCCCGGTGTATTCGCTGAGCGACCTCAAGCGGATGCCGGCGCAGAAGCTGCTGGATATCGCCGATCAGCTCAACATCCAGGAAGGCGTGGCGCGTGCGCGCAAGCAGGACGTGATCTTCGCTCTGCTCAAGGTGCTGACCCGCCACGGCGAAGGCGTTGCCGCCGACGGCGTGCTGGAAATCCTGCCCGACGGCTTCGGCTTCCTGCGTGCCGCAGAAGCCAGCTACCTGGCCGGCCCGGACGATACCTATATCTCGCCCAGCCAGATCCGCCGCTTCAACCTGCGCACCGGCGACCATCTGTCCGGCCGCATCCGCTTCCCGAAGGACGGCGAACGCTATTTCGCGCTGTCGATCGTCGACACCATCAACGGCGAGCCGCTGGAAGCCAGCAAGAACAAGGTGCTGTTCGAGAACCTGACCCCGCTGTTCCCGCGCCGGCGTTTCCGTCTGGAGCGTGGCGATGGGTCCACCGAGGACATCACCGGCCGCATCCTGGATCTGATGGCGCCGCAGGGTAAGGGTCAGCGTGCGCTGATCGTCTCCCCGCCCAAGGCTGGTAAGACGATGATGATGCAGCAGGTGGCAACGGCCATCACCAGCAATCATCCCGAAGTGCACATGATCGTGTTGCTGATCGACGAGCGCCCGGAAGAAGTGACCGAAATGCAGCGCACCGTGCGCGGCGAGGTCATCTCCTCGACGTTCGACGAGCCGGCTGCGCGTCACGTGCAGGTTGCCGAAATGGTGATCGAGCGGGCCAAGCGCCTGGTCGAGCACAAGAAGGACGTGGTGATCCTGCTCGACTCGATCACCCGTCTGGCACGCGCCTACAACAATGTGGTGCCCAGCTCCGGCAAGGTGCTCACCGGCGGTGTGGACGCCAACGCATTGCATCGCCCGAAGCGCTTCTTCGGTGCGGCCCGTAATGTCGAAGAAGGCGGCTCGCTGACCATCATCGCCACGGCGCTGGTCGAGACCGGCAGCAAGATGGACGAGGTGATCTACGAAGAATTCAAGGGCACCGGCAACAGCGAAGTGCATCTGAACCGTCGCATCACCGAAAAGCGCGTTTACCCGGCGATCGACATCAACCGTTCTGGTACGCGTCGCGAAGATCTGTTGATCGAGCCGGAGCTGCTGCAGAAGATCTGGATCCTGCGCAAGCTGCTGCACCCGATGGACGAAATCGCAGCGATGGAATTCCTGCTGGACAAGATGAAGACCACCAAGTCCAACGACGAGTTCTTCAGTTCGATGAAGCGCTGATTTCGATCGGCATTCTCGATAAGAAAAAGCCCCGCATTGCGGGGCTTTTTTGTGGGTGCGCGATTGGATGCATTCACGAGCCTGGTTGGTCGAGTGCGCGGTGCCCTCACCGCTCGCGGGACACGCCGTGAATCCGTCCATGGAGGCTTGGTAGCGGCATCCATGCCGCCACACGGTCCCGCAACCGGCGAGGACACCGCACCAGAAAGTTAGTCGGCTGCTTTGTTAAAAACCATGCACACCGACCATCTTGACGGGTCCTTGCCCGCCCACCGTCGCGGGACCTTACGCGGCATGGATGCCGCGTAAGAGCCTACACGGACGTACTTGCGGCGTGTCCTGCGATGGTGGGCGGGCAAGGACCCTGCAGCCAAGCCTCAGATACTGCGCCTCGCAGCGAATAACCAAGATCATTCGCTCTGCAAAAAAAAGCATGAAGTAGTTTGCCAGCCGCTCTGATGTTGGCGTTGCACTTAACTTCCTTGCAGCGGTGTCACCAGGCGCACACCTACTCCGCGTGCCGAGAACAATCCACTTCCAGGTAGCGCATCCGGACTGTCGATCGATGCTGACGCACCGCGCTGTTCGTGCCAGGGCGCCGGCTGACGCGGGCCCGGCAAATAGGATTGCCACTTTTTGGCTTGCTTTGCAGCGGTCAGATTGCCTGGCCAGGTTTCGATGTCGAAGGTGACCGGAACCCGCATGACCCAGTACGGCGCGTCGGCCTCGGCGCCTTGCGTGGGCGGCACAAATGTCCAGCGCTGCGCCTTGGCGATTGCGGCATCGGCAAACGCCTTGCGCCAGCGCGCGCGCTTGGATTCCGGCGCCAGCGTGGTCAGGTTAACCTGCTCTGCGACCAGATCCTCGACCTTGCCATCGCGGCCGATCTTGAGCAGCAGATACACCACCCCTGTCGCACCCTCTCGAAACGCATGCTCAGGATAGGCCGGTGGCGGCATGTCCTTGGCAGCGACGCTGGCGGCACCTTGCTCCTGGCTGCCGAAATGCGCGCTGCGAATCGACACCGCATACGTGTTGTTGTCACCCGGCTTGGCGACCAGCAGCAGATTCATCGGTAGTTGCGCGGGCAATGCGCTTCCATCGTCTTTGACAGGGTCGAAGCACCAGGAGGCGATCGATTGTTTGACGCGGTCGCGGACCACTGGCGGCAAGCTTGCTTCGTCGGTGAGCTTGACCGCCGTGACGGTGCCGTCCGGAGTCAGCGTCAATTCGCCCGCGACATTCATGCTGGCCTCCATCTGCGCCTGCACCTGCGCGGCACTGGGACGTGCCTGCACGCCGTTGATACTCGCCATTGCCAACAAAATCCCCAGGCCCAAGCGTTGCTTCCACTGCATGACCGCGCTCCATCGTGATTGAACGCGTGTTGTACCAGCCTTGGTGCATACGCGTAAATCGTCAGGCCAGTTTTCGCGATTCCGCGTAGGGCGGCGTGTCCGGGTAATCGTCTTCGCGCAGTCGCGCTTGCAGATCGCGCCACCATTGCGGCTCGAACAGTTCCGGATGCGTGTGCTTGACCGCTTCCAGCTGCGACGCCGGCAAGCCCATGAACAGCGCAAAACGCTCGGGAAACACATCGCGCGGGCCGACATGAAACCAGGGCTCGGCGGACATTTGTTCTTCGTAACTGGTGGGCGTGGGCCAATCGCGGAACGTGCACTCGGTGATCAGGCACAGCTCGTCGTAGTCGTAGAACACCGCACGCTGATGGCGGGTGATGCCGAAGTTCTTCAGCAGCATGTCGCCGGGAAAGATGTTGTTGCGCGCCATGTCCTTGATCGCCTGCCCGTAGTCCAGCGCAGCGGCATGCGCGGCCTCGGGCAGTTGTTCGCGCAGGTACAGATTGAGCGGGCGCAGCCGGCGCTGCACGTAGCACAGCGCGATCAACACATCGGCGCCATCTTCGCTCAGACTCATCGCACAGCTGGTCTGCAGTTCTTCCAGCAACGCCGGCGAAAAACGCGCCTTGGGAAAGCGCAGAAAGCGGTACGGCTGCGCGTCGAGCAGGCGGCCGATGCGGTCGAGCTGGAACACCAGTTCGTATTTGCCTTCAACCTGCGCGCGGCTCATGGTTTTTGGATACGCAAAGCGGTCGCGGATCAGCTTGAACACCAGCGGATAACTGGGCAGCGTAAACACCACCATGACCATGCCCGGCGTGCCATCGGCATGCACCAGCTGCTCGGCAGGATGCGCCTGAAAATGACTGAAAAACGTGCGATAGCGCTCGGTCTTGCCCTGCTTGGCACGCCCCAACATCGTGTACAACTCGTCGATGGGCTTGTGCGTCAGCAGGCTGCGCAGGAACACCACTGCATCACCGACGGTGGCTAGATCGGCCTGGAAATAACTGCGCGAGTTACTGAACAATTGCGCGACATCACTGCGCCGGGTCAGCACCGCTTCGGCACGCAGGCCGGCACCATCGTTGACCAGTGCGATCACGCAGGGAGAAAAGCGATGTTCGCCGAACACGCGCCCGATCAGATAGGCGCGCCGTTCGCGGTAGAACACGGTCTCCAGCAGTTCCACACTGCGCACAGGATGCTCGCCCCAGTGCGCAAGATCGTCCTGCAGCCGCACTGCAATTGCCGCCGCGCAACGGGTGCGGTGCAGGTACGCCACATCGAACGAATAATCGCCCAGCACGCGCACCAGCATGTCGGTCAGCCGGCCGGGCGAGACCGCGTAGGTATGCCGCGCAACCGGCAGCGTGATCGCATCGGTCGGCTCGATATCCAGCGCGATGAATTCGATCTCCGCATCCACACCATGGGTGCCGAAGTAACGCCGGGTCAGGGTGTTGTAGAAGGTCTTGTACAGCTCCTGATCGATCAACCCGGTCAGCAGCGCGGCGTAATGCTCGCGTGCGCGCATCCACAGCGCGCGGTCGTGCGCCTGCCCCAGCAACACCGCACGCAGCCGCAGCATGCATTCGCTGATGTACTGGTCGTAGAGCGCAATACGCGCCACCGCATCCTCGCGCGCGCCGTTCCAGTCGCGTGTCTCGAAGCGCTGTTTGGCGCGTGCGGTGATCTGCGCAAAGCGCGCGTGGTAATCCTCGAACGCTTCATACACGGCGCGGCCGATCGCCAGCGCGCGACGCTCGGACTGCGGCGGTAACGGAACAGGGCTCATGGTGGCAGTGTACTCAGCACTTGCGACGGCGCGCAGCCAGTGCGGGCGATCGAGCATGTAATAAGCGGGCAAACACCTGCATCACGCGTCAACCTGCCGCAGCACGCGGTGCGCGCGCCGGCCCTGCTGATCCTGGCAAGGCAGCGCACGTCGCCAAGAACTCTCGCCAGCCAAGGCCACACCGGGCAACACCCAGCCGCGGGCAATGCACTGCAAAGCGGCAGCAAGGCCGGATGCATGACGGTTGCGCTGTCTCCATTGCGCTGAAACGACAAGGCCCGCCTCTGAACGAGGCGGGCCCTGGATGTCGCACTTGCTGAGCGCACCGATACGCGGTGCGCTGGATCAGGCCTTCAGCGTCGCCAATACGTCGTTGAAGGTCTTGCTCGGGCGCATCGCTTCGCTGACCTTGGCCAGGTCCGGGTGGTAGTAGCCACCAATCTCGACCGGCTTGCCCTGCGCGCCGTTGAGCTCGGCCACGATGGTGGCTTCGTTCTCGGTCAGGGCCTTGGCCAGCGGCGCGAACTTGGCCTGCAGCGCGGTGTCTTCGGTCTGTGCGGCCAGGGCCTGCGCCCAGTACATCGCCAGATAGAAGTGGCTGCCGCGGTTGTCCAGTTCACCGACCTTGCGCGCCGGCGACTTGTTGTTGTCCAGGAACTGGCCATTGGCCACATCCAACGCCTTGGCCAGCACCGTGGCCGACGGGTTGTCGTAGCGGTTGCCCAGATGCTCCAGCGAGGCGGCCAGGGCCAGGAACTCGCCCAGCGAATCCCAGCGCAGGCTGTTCTGTTCGACGAACTGCTGCACGTGCTTGGGCGCCGAGCCACCGGCGCCGGTTTCGAACAGACCGCCACCGGCCATCAGCGGCACGATCGACAGCATCTTGGCGCTGGTGCCCAGCTCCAGGATCGGGAACAGGTCGGTGAGGTAATCGCGCAGCACGTTACCGGTGACCGAGATGGTGTCCTGGCCCTTGCGGATGCGCTCCAGCGAGAAGGTGGTCGCTTCCACCGGCGGCAGGATGCGGATATCCAGCCCGCTGGTGTCGTGATCCTTCAGATAGGTTTCGACCTTGGCGATGACCTGCGCGTCGTGCGCGCGCGCCTTGTCCAGCCAGAACACGGCCGGGGTATCGCTCAGACGTGCGCGCTCGACCGCCAGCTTCACCCAGTCCTGGATCGGTGCGTCCTTGACCTGGCACATGCGCCACAAATCGCCGGCTTCCACCGCGTGTTCGAAAACGGTGGTGCCGGTGTCGTCGGTGACCTTGACGGTGCCGGCGGCGGGAAGCTGGAAGGTCTTGTCGTGCGAGCCGTATTCCTCGGCTTTCTGCGCCATCAGGCCGACGTTGGGCACCGAGCCCATGGTGGACGGATCGAATGCGCCATGCGCCTTGCAATTGTCGATCACCGCCTGGTAGACATCGGCGTAGCAGCGATCCGGGATCACCGCCTTGGTGTCCTGCAGCTTGCCTTCGGCGTTCCACATCTGACCCGAATCGCGAATCATCGCCGGCATCGATGCATCGACGATCACATCACTGGGCACATGCAGGTTGGTGATGCCCTTGTCGGAATTGACCATCGCCAGGGCCGGACGCTGCGCGTATTCGGCCTGGATATCGGCCTTGATCTGCGCCTGCTGCGCTTCCGGCAGCGTGGCGATACGTGCGTACAGATCGCCGATGCCGTTGTTGGGATCGAAGCCGACCGATGCAAGCGCATCGGCATGCTTGCTCAGCGTGTCCTTGTAGAACTCGCCGACCACCACACCGAACAGCACCGGGTCGGAGACCTTCATCATGGTGGCTTTCAGATGCACCGAGAACAACACGTCCTTGGCCTTGGCATCGGCGATCTGCGCATCGATGAAGCTGGCCAGCGCACGCTTGCTCAACACGGCGGCATCGACGATTTCGCCGGCTTTTACCGCCACTTTTTCCTTCAGCACAGTGGTGCTGCCATCGTTGCCGACGAATTCGATCTTCAGCGTGCCCGCCGCTGCCACCGTGGTGGACTGCTCGCTGCCGAAGAAGTCGCCCTCGTCCATGTGCGCCACGTGCGACCTGGAGTCGCTGCTCCACTTGCCCATGCGGTGCGGATGCTTGCGTGCGTAATTCTTCACCGACAGCGGTGCGCGGCGGTCGGAGTTGCCTTCGCGCAGCACCGGGTTGACCGCGCTGCCCTTGACCTTGTCGTAGCGCGCCTTGATGTCTTTTTCGGCATCGTCCTTGGGCGTGTCCGGATACGCCGGCAGCGCATAACCCTGGCCCTGCAGTTCGATGATGGCGGCCTTGAGCTGCGGCACCGAGGCGCTGATGTTGGGCAGCTTGATGATGTTGGCTTCCGGCGTGGTGGCCAGCGCACCCAGTTCACCGAGGTCGTTGGCGATCTTCTGCGCGTCGGTCAGGTGCTCGGGGAACAGCGACAGGATGCGGCCGGCCAGCGAGATATCGCGGGTTTCGACCACGATGCCGGCGGTATCGGTGTAGGCAGCGATGATCGGCAGCAGCGACTGCGTGGCCAGATACGGTGCTTCGTCGGTGAGCGTGTAGAGGATCTTCGGTGTCTTCGACATGAGGTGCGATGGCTCTTGTGGTCGGGAGGAGCGCCGGTGTCCATGGCAATGGCGTTGGCGTGCGCGACGGGGGTCGCTGGTGGCACGCCGATCGGCCAGCGCGTAGAACGCGGCGATGGATCAGCACGGCATTGTCGCGTCTGAGCCGCGCCCGGGTAAAGCGACCACAGGCGGATGCTCCATCCCGTGACCCGGCCAATGGACATGGATGCAGCTGTAACGAATGTGTCGCGTCACAACGTGGCGCAGCAAAAGGGCGCGATCGTGTGATCGCGCCCTGATGGCTTACCGCTTGATGGCTTGCTGGAAGAACAGCGACGACGCGCTCGCCCTGTTGGCGAAATGTTGGCGGGCCAGCGTGTTACCGCCCAGCTCCGCCAACATGCGCGCCTACCTACAGCATGCTTGCACGCGCTCCTTCTTACTTGACCGTGATGGTCTGCGGATTACCCGCCGGCTTGCCATCCACCATCACCTGCGCGGTGTAGGTGCCAGCCGGCCAGCCATCGGGCTTGCTGAAGCTGAGGTTGGTGGTTTCTGCGCCGGTGGTAGTCAAGGTGGCGTTCTGCTCACCAGCGACCTGGCCGTCCTGGTAGGTGAGCTTGGCCGAAACCGCCACGTTGCTCGCGCTGCCATCGGTTTTCACCGAGACGATGATGGTGTCTTTGCTGCCGATATTGGCCGACGGGGTCACCGTCTTGTCTGCGGCAGCAGTGGTACCGACCGCAACGCTGGACACCGTCACTGCCGCACCGGTTGCGGAAGCACTGTCGGTACTGGCAGCACCGGTAGCAGTACTCTGACCAGCTTGATCGCTTGCGGGCGGCGTGCCCGCCGGGCCGGGCATCGCTTCGGTGGCGGCACCGGAGGTCGGATCCTTCGACACGCTTGCATCTTCTTCTTTCTTGCAACCCGATAGTGCGAGCACGCCGACAAGAGCAATGGCGAGCGTGCTTGAAACGGATTTGGTACGCATGGATGAATCTCCGGCTAAACGAATGGGGTTTCTTGAGGAAAGCATTGAGTGAAACGGATCACCAAGCCAGCGCCTGGCCAAACCAGGCGCGCATTTATGCCTTCGGTGGCAAGTGCAATACCTGCCCCGGAAAAATCTTGTCCGGATCCTTGAGCGTCTCGCGATTGGCCTCGAAAATGCGCGGCCACAGATTGCCGTCGCCATAATGGCGTTTGGCAATACTGGAAAGGCTGTCGCCTGCCTGCACGGTCACCGTCTCTTCGACGATCTGCGCCGTGCTCTGCACGCTGCTGCGGACGTTGGAAAAATCCGGCGCTGGCGTGACATCTGCGGTGCTGTCGACCGAGGAGGTTACGTTGGAAAAGTCTGCTTTCTTGTCGACACTCATTGCTGCCATCCTTCGTGCATCACGATGACTGCAGGGTGCGCGGAGCGCCGTTAAGCGTGGATCGCGCCGCCGTGAAGCTGGCGCGATCCTCCAACACGGCCGACTACTGGCGCAGATCGCGGAAAATCGACAGCGGTGTCGGCACGCTGGGCGAACTGCGCAACGGGTTGATGTCCAACCCGCCCCGACGGGTATAACGCGCCTCCACCACCAACCACTCGGGCGCGCAGCGGATCAGCACGTCATGGAAAATGCGCTCCACGCATTGCTCATGAAACTCGGCGTGGTCGCGGAAACTCACCAGATAGCGCAACAGGCCTTCGCGGTCGATCGGCGCGCCGCGATAGCGCAGCGTGACGCTGGCCCAATCCGGCTGACCGGTGACCGGGCAATTGGATTTGAGCAAGGCCGAGGTCAGCACTTCTTCCACGATTAGTTGTGCGTGCGAGGTTAGATAGGCGGCATTGGGCGGGCCGTAGTCGTCGATGCTGACATCCAGCGCGTCGATCGATTCGCCCTCGCCCACCGCATCGATCGGCGGCAGACCGAATTCCACCGCCACATCGGCACCGGCGCGCGTGGACAGGTCGGAGGCAATACGCGTGCGCACCGCTTCGGCACTATTGAAGCGGGTGGCGTTAAGCGAATTGAGATACAGCTTGAGCGACTTGGATTCGATCAACGACGGCGAATCGCTGGGCACATGCAAGGTGGCGGTGGCCACGCAGGGTTTGCCCTGTGCATCGAGCCAGCCGAGTTCATAGGCGTGCCAGCGATCGCGGCCAATGAAGGGCAAGGCCCCGATCAGGCCGATCGCCTCGCGCCCGGCCGCGCGCGGAATCGGAAACAACAGCGACGGATCGTAGCCGCTGGGGTAAGCGACCTCACGACCGAGGGAGGAATCTTCTGGGGTATTCATGCCGCCATTTTAGGGCGAGCGGGCTGGCCGTGAGGTGTATGGCGACGCCGGAGCGACCGCCTGGGCAAACAGAAGCAGCGGGCTTCACACAGCCCGCCGCCCAAATCACCGCCAATGAACAGCGGGGATCGTGCACTTGCACACGAATCCCTAATCCCCAATCACGAATCCCGGTTTCAGCCAGCCTCACCCTGATGCAGATAATCCAGCGACACCTGCAACAGCGCGCGCAAACCCACATCCAGCGACGACTCGTCGAGCAGGAACTGCGGCGAATGGTTGCTGGGCGCGGTCGCCGGGTCGATGCCCTTGGCGGTGGAGCCGACGAAGAAGAACATCGACGGCACCTGCTGCGCATAGAACGAGAAGTCTTCCGCGCCCATCTGCAGCGGCGGTTCGTAGACATTGTCGGCGCCCACCACGGCCTGCAGGCTGGGCAGCATCCTGGCGGTCAGCGCCGGGTCGTTGACCGTGGCCGGGTTGCCGGGCTGGTCCGGCACCTGTGCCTCGACGGTGGCCCCGTGGGCGGCGGCGGTGTGTTCGGCCACGGTCTTGAGGTCGGCGAAGATCTGCTGGCGCATGGCTTCGTCGAAGGTGCGGATGGTGCCGACCATGTCCACGTCGTCGGGGATGATGTTGTAGCGGATGCCGCCCTTGATCGCGCCGAAGCTCAGCACCGCCGGCTGCTTGGACAGGTTGGCGCGGCGGCTGATCACGGTCTGCGCAGCGCCGATCATGTCGGCACTGGCCACGATCGGGTCAATGCCGTTCCACGGCGCCGAGCCATGCGTCTGGCGGCCGATCATCTTGATCGCGAACCGATCCGAGGCGGCCATCAGCGGGCCGCTACGCACCGCGATCTTGCCGGCCTGCACGCTGGAGAACACATGCAGGCCGAACACCGCCTGCGGCTTGTAGTCGGCAAACAGCCCTTCCTTGAGCATCAGTGAGGCGCCGCCCTCTTCGTTGCCGGGTGCGCCTTCTTCGGAGGGCTGGAAGATCAGCATCACTTCGCCGGGCAACTGGTCGCGCATGCCCACCAGCGCTTCGGCCACGCCGAGCAGGATCGCGGTATGCGCGTCGTGGCCGCAGGCGTGCATCACCCCGACCTGTTCGCCGCGGTACTCGGCAGTGGCTTTGGAAGCGAACGGCAGCCCGGTCTGCTCTTTCACCGGCAGGGCGTCCATATCCGCGCGCAAGGCGATCTTGGGACCCGGCTTGCCGCCCTTGATGATGGCCACCACGCCGTGATGGGCGATGCCGGTGCGCGGCTTGAGGCCGAGCTTGCGCAGCTGCGCGGCCACCGTGGCGGCGGTGCGCTCCTCGCGGTTGGACAGTTCCGGATGCTGATGGAAGTCGCGGCGCCACTGCACCAGCTTGGTCTGCAACGGCGCGGCGGCAGCCTGCACTTCGGGCCGGGGCGCGGCCTGGGCGGCGGCGAGCGTGGGCAGGGCGAGCAACAGCGCGCTGGTCAGCAGGCGGGAGGGGCGCATCGAGAATCCTCTAAAGATGGTTGCTTAATGTAGTGCACCCGCGCAGCTGGCGGGCTGCGGTGGTGCCCGATTCAGCCCGCCGGTCAACCGTGGCGACCGTGGTGCGTTGCCGCTGTACTGCATCTGTGAACGTCGTGGCCGTTTCGCCTGGCGAGCCGTTACTTCAGTAACGCTCAATTGGTGGGGCGCAACGATATGCTTCGCACAGCTGCCCCACGGTCGCATCAGCGCCCGGCCCGCCCTCAGGAGTTGTCGCATGTCGCGTTTTTGGAAGATCACACTGCTGGTCGTAGCGGTGCTTGTCGTGGTGTTCGTTGCAATGCGCATGTTCGGTGGGGGCAATCACGGCAAGCGCGCGGGCGCGCCGGACGGCAGCGGCACCGAAGACCACGGCCCGGTGCCGGTCACGGTGGTGGCCGCCACCACCCAGGATGTGCCGGTCTACGCCAGCGCGTTGGGCACGGTCACCGCGCTCAACACGGTCACGGTCAGCCCGCAGGTCGGCGGCCAGCTGATGAGCCTGAATTTCCAGGAGGGCCAGGAAGTGAAGAAGGGCCAGCTGCTGGCGCAGATCGATCCACGCAGCCTGCAGGCCAGCTATGACCAGTCGCTGGCGGCCAAGCGCCAGAATCAGGCGCTGCTGGCCACCGCGCGGGTCAACTACCAGCGCTCCAACGATCCGGCCTACAAGCAGTACGTCTCGCGCACCGATCTGGACACCCAGCGCAACCAGGTGGCGCAGTACGAGGCAGCGGTGTCGGCCAACGATGCGCAGATGCGCGCGGCTCAGGTGCAGTTGCAGTTCACCCGCATCCTGGCGCCGATCGACGGCATTGCCGGCATCCGCGGTGTGGACGTGGGCAATATCGTCAGCAGCACCTCCACCATCGTCACCCTGACCCAGATCCGCCCGATCTACGTGTCCTTCAACCTGCCCGAGCGCGAGCTGCAGGCGGTGCGCAGCGGTCAGGCGGCCGCACCGTTGGGCGTGGCGGCGCTGGATCGCGGCGATGCGCACATCATCAGCGGCGACGGCAAGCTGGACGTCATCGACAACCGCATCGCCGCCGACAGCGGCACCTTCGGCGCACGCGCGATCTTCGACAACGCCGACAACGCGTTGTGGCCGGGCCAGTTCGTCAACGTGCGCCTGCAGCTGCGCACCATCTCCGGCGGCACCGTGGTGCCGACCCAGGCCGTGCAGCGCGGCCCGGACGGCGATTACGTGTACGTGGTGGGCAGCGACAACACCGCGCAGATGCGCACCGTGGTGCAGGGCGTCGAGGTGGACGACAGCCACGTGCAGATCACCAAGGGGCTCAAGCAGGGCGAGCGGGTGGTGACCGAAGGCCAGTTCCGCTTGAAGCCGGGCAGCAAGGTCAGCGCGCTCAAGCCGGGCGAGACACCGCCCGAGCCCACCGAGGCCGAACTCAAGGCCGTGCAGGACAAGCAGGAACGCGGCGGCGCCGGCGGCCGACGCGGCGGCGGCGGCCCGCGCTAACTCGCGACCATCGGCGACGGGATTTCCGTCGCCGGTGCGCGTCGGCGCATTGCGCGCCGGCACCGATTGACGTCTTCAGCAAGGATTCCCCCCGTGGGCTTTTCGACCATCTTCATCCGCCGTCCCATCGCCACCTCGTTGCTGATGGCGGGCATCCTGCTGCTGGGCATCCTGGGCTACCGGCAACTGCCGGTCTCCGCACTGCCGGAAATCGACGCCCCCAGCCTGGTCGTCTCCACCCAGTACCCCGGCGCCAATGCGACCACCATGGCCTCGCTGGTGACCACACCGCTGGAGCGCCAGCTCGGGCAGATCTCCGGGCTGCAGATGATGACCTCCGATTCGTCGGCAGGCCTGTCCACGATCATTCTGCAGTTCTCGATGGACCGCGACATCGACATCGCCGCGCAGGATGTGCAGGCGGCGATCCGTCAGGCCACCCTGCCCTCGTCGCTGCCGTACCAGCCGGTCTACAACCGGGTCAATCCGGCCGACGCGGCGATCCTGACCCTCAAGCTCACCTCCGACTCGCTGCCGCTGCGCGAGGTCAACCGCTATGCCGATGCGATCCTGGCCCAGCGCCTGTCGCAGGTGCCGGGCGTGGGGCTGGTATCGATCGCCGGCAATGTGCGCCCGGCCGTGCGTATCCAGGTCAATCCGGCGCAGCTGTCGAACATGGGCCTGACCATGGAGTCGCTGCGCAGCGCGCTGACCCAGACCAATGTCAGCGCGCCCAAGGGCTCGCTCAACGGCAAGACCCAGTCCTACAGCATCGGCACCAACGACCAGCTCACCGATGCGGCGCAATACCGCGAGACCATCATCAGCTACAGCAACGGCCGCCCGGTGCGGCTGGCCGATGTGGCCAACGTGGTCGACGGTGTGGAAAACGACCAGCTCGCCGCCTGGGCCGATGGCAAGCCGGCGGTGCTGCTGGAAATCCGCCGCCAGCCCGGTGCCAACATCGTGCAGACGGTGGAGCAGATCCGCAGCATCCTGCCGCAGCTGCAGTCGGTATTGCCGGCCGATGTGCATCTGGAAGTGTTCGCCGACCGCACCGAAACCATCCGCGCCTCCGTGCATGAAGTGAAGTTCACCCTGGTGTTGACCATCTTCCTGGTGGTGGCGGTGATCTTCGTGTTCCTGCGCCGGCTGTGGGCCACCATCATTCCCTCGGTGGCGGTGCCGCTGTCGCTGGCCGGCACCTTCGGGGTGATGGCGTTTGCCGGCATGTCGCTGGACAACCTGTCGCTGATGGCGCTGGTGGTGGCGACCGGTTTCGTGGTCGACGATGCGATCGTGATGATCGAAAACATCGTGCGCTACATCGAACAAGGCAAGAGCGGGCCGGAAGCGGCGGAAGAAGGCGCCAAGCAGATCGGCTTCACCGTGTTGTCGCTGACCGTGTCGCTGGTGGCGGTGTTCCTGCCGCTGCTGCTGATGCCGGGTGTCACCGGGCGCCTGTTCCATGAGTTTGCGTGGGTGCTGTCGATTGCGGTGACGATCTCGATGCTGGTGTCGCTGACGCTGACGCCGATGATGTGTGCCTACCTGCTCAAGCCCGATGCCTTGCCCGAGGGTGAGGACGCGCACGAGCGCGCCGCTGCCGCCGGCAAGACCAACTTATGGACGCGCACGGTGGGCACCTACGAGCGCAGCCTGGACTGGGTCCTGGCGCATCAGCCGCTGACTTTGGCAGTGGCGATCGGTGCGGTGGCGCTGACCGTGGTGCTGTACATCGCCATTCCTAAAGGCCTGCTGCCGGAGCAGGACACCGGCTTGATCACCGGCGTGGTGCAGGCCGATCAGAACGTGGCCTTCCCGCAGATGCAGCAGCGCACCCAGGCGGTGGCCGCGGCGCTGCAGAAAGACCCGGCAGTGACCGGTGTGGCGGCCTTCATCGGCGCCGGCTCGATGAACCCGACCATCAACCAGGGCCAGCTCTCGATCGTGCTGAAGACGCGCGGCGACCGCGACAGCCTGGATGAGGTGCTGCCGCGCCTGCAAAAAGCGGTGTCCGGCATTCCGGGCGTGGCGCTGTTCCTCAAGCCGGTGCAGGACGTCACCCTCGACACCCGCGTAGCCGCCACCGAGTATCAGTACTCGATGTCGGATGTGGACAGCGCCGAGCTGGCCACCTGGGCCGCACGCATGACCGAGGCGATGCGCAAGCTGCCCGAGCTGGCGGATGTGGACAACAACCTGGCCAACCAGGGGCGCGCGCTGGAACTGACCATCGACCGCGACAAGGCCAGCATGCTCGGCGTGCCGATGCAGACCATCGACGACACGCTGTACGACGCCTTCGGCCAACGCCAGATCTCCACCATCTTCACCGAGCTCAATCAGTACCGCGTCGTGCTGGAAGTGGCGCCGGAATTCCGCAGCAGCACCGCATTGATGAATCAGCTGGCGGTGGCCAGCAACGGCAGCGGCGCGTTGACCGGCACCAATGCGACCAGCTTCGGTCAGGTGAGCTCGTCCAACTCGTCCACCGCCACCGGTGTGGGCGCGCAGAACACCGGCATCGTGGTCGGCGCCGGCAGCATCATCCCGCTGGCTGCATTGGCCGAGGCCAAGGTCACCAACACGCCGTTGGTGGTGAGCCACCAACAACAGCTGCCGGCGGTCACGGTCTCGTTCAATCTGGCGCCGGGCCATTCGCTGTCGCAGGCGGTGGAAGCGATCGAACAGGCGCGCGAAGACCTCAAGATTCCGACCCAGGTACATGCCGAGTTCGTCGGCAAGGCGGCCGAATTCACCGGCAGCCAGACCGATATCGTGTGGCTGCTGCTGGCCTCGATCGTGGTGATCTACATCGTGCTGGGCGTGCTCTACGAGAGCTACATCCACCCGCTGACGATCATCTCCACGCTGCCGCCGGCCGGTGTCGGCGCGCTGCTGGCGTTGATGATGTGCGGGCTGAGCCTGTCGGTGGACGGCATCGTCGGCATCGTGCTGCTGATCGGCATCGTCAAGAAGAACGCGATCATGATGATCGACTTCGCCATCGACGCACGCCGCGAAGGCGCCAACGCGCACGAAGCGATCCGGCGCGCCTGCCTGCTGCGTTTCCGCCCGATCATGATGACCACCGCCGCCGCGATGCTGGGCGCGCTGCCGCTGGCGCTGGGCACCGGCATCGGCTCGGAACTGCGGCGTCCGCTGGGCATCGCCATCGTCGGCGGCCTGTTGCTCTCGCAGCTGGTGACGCTGTACACCACGCCGGTGATCTATCTGTACATGGAACGCGCCGGCGAGCGCGTGCGCGATTGGCGTGCGCGCCGTGCCGCCCGCCGCGACGGCGTGCCCCCGGCCTCCACCTCGGAGCGCCCGGCATGATGACCGGCGCAGCGATGGCTGATCGGTCTACCTGCCCACGGCACCGCCTTCCCGCGCGCACGCATGGCAGCTGCGCTGGCTGTTGCCTTTCCCGATTCCCGAATCCCGAATCCCGATTCCCGGCAGTCACCCCATGAACATCTCCGCCCCCTTCATCAAGCGCCCGATCGGCACCTCGTTGCTGGCGATCGGTTTGTTCGTGATCGGATTGATGTGCTATCTGCGGCTGGGCGTGGCGGCATTGCCGAACATCCAGATTCCGGTGATCTTCGTGCACGCCACGCAGTCCGGCGCCGATGCCAGCACCATGGCCTCCACCGTCACTGCGCCACTGGAACGGCATCTGGGCCAGCTGCCCGGTATCGACCGCATGCGCTCCTCCAGTTCGGAGAGCAGCAGCCTGGTGGTGCTGGTGTTCCAGAGCAATCGCAACATCGATTCGGCCGCGCAGGACGTGCAGACCGCCATCAACTCCTCGCAATCGGACCTGCCCTCCGGGCTCGGCACGCCGATCTATTCGAAAGCCAATCCGAACGACGACCCGGTCATCGCCATCGCGCTGACCTCGGACACGCAATCGGCCGATGAGCTCTACAACGTGGCCGACTCGCTGCTGGCGCAGCGGCTGCGCCAGATCACCGGCATCAGCTCGGTCGACATCGCCGGCGCTTCCACGCCGGCGGTCCGCGTGGACATGGACCTGCGCGCGCTCAATGCGCTGGGCCTGACCCCGGACGATCTGCGCAACGCGGTACGCGCGGCCAACGTCACCTCGCCGACCGGATTCCTGTCCGACGGCAACACCACCATGGCGATCGTGGCCAACGATTCGGTGGCCAAGGCCGCCGATTTCGCACAGCTGGCGATCTCCACCCAGTCCAACGGGCGCATCGTGCGGCTGGGCGATGTGGCCACCGTCTACGACGGCCAGCAGGATGCCTATCAAGCGGCCTGGTTCGACGGCAAACCCGCCGTGGTGATGTACGCCTTCACCCGCGCCGGCGCCAACATCGTCGAAACCGTGGACCAGGTGAAGGCACAGATTCCCGGGCTGCGCGCCTACCTGCAGCCCGGCACCAAACTCACGCCCTACTTCGACCGCACCCCCACCATCCGCGCCTCGCTGCACGAGGTGCAGGCCACGCTGATGATCAGCCTGGTGATGGTGATCCTGACCATGGCGCTGTTCCTGCGCCGCCTGGCGCCGACGTTGATCGCGGCGGTCACCGTGCCGCTGTCGCTGGCCGGCTCGGCGCTGGTGATGTACATGCTGGGCTTCACCTTGAACAACCTCAGCCTGCTGGCGCTGGTGATCGCCATTGGCTTTGTGGTCGACGATGCGATCGTGGTGATCGAAAACATCATGCGCCATCTGGACGAAGGCATGCCGCGCCTGGATGCCGCACTGGCCGGTGCGCGCGAGATCGGTTTCACCATCGTCTCGATCACCGCCTCGCTGGTGGCGGTGTTCATTCCGATGCTGTTTGCCAGCGGCATGGTCGGTGCGTTCTTCCGTGAGTTCACCGTGACCCTGGTGGCGGCGATCGTGGTGTCGATGCTGGTGTCGCTGACCTTGACGCCAGCGTTGTGCAGCCGCTTCCTGTCCGCACATACCGAACCGGAAAAACCTGGCCGTTTCGGCGCCTGGCTGGACCGCATCCACGAGCGCATGCTGGCGGTGTACACGGTGGCGCTGGATTTCTCGCTGCGGCACGCCTTGCTGTTGTCGCTGACGCCCTTGCTGTTGATTGCTGCCACCATTTTTCTAGGCGGTGCGGTCAAGAAGGGCTCCTTCCCCGCGCAGGACACCGGCCTGATCTGGGGCCGTGCCAATTCCAGCGCCACGGTGTCGTTTGCCGACATGGTCAGCCGCCAGCGCCGCATCACCGACATGCTGATGGCCGACCCGGCAGTGAAGACCGTCGGCGCGCGGCTGGGTTCCGGCCGCCAGGGCTCCAGCGCCTCGTTCAATATCGAATTGAAAAAACGCGATGAAGGCCGCCGCGACACCACCGCGCAGGTGGTCGCACGGCTCAGCGCCAAAGCCGACCGCTACCCGGATCTGGATCTGCGCCTGCGCGCCATCCAGGACCTTCCCAGCGATGGCGGCGGCGGCACCAGCCAGGGCGCGCAATACCGCGTGTCGCTGCAGGGCAACGATCTGGCGCAGCTGCAGGAATGGCTGCCCAAGCTGCAGACCGCGTTGAAGAAGAATCCGCGCCTGCGCGATGTCGGCACCGACGTGGACACCTCGGGCCTGCGCCAGAACATCGTGATCGACCGTGCCAAGGCTGCGCGGCTGGGCATCTCGGTCGGTGCGATCGATGGGGCGCTATATGGCGCGTTCGGCCAGCGCTCCATTTCCACCATCTATTCGGATCTCAACCAGTACAGCGTGGTGGTCAATGCGTTGCCCTCGCAGACGGCCACGCCCAAGGCGCTGGATCAGGTGTTCGTGCCCAACCGTGCCGGCCTGATGGTGCCGATCACGTCGGTCGCCACCCAGGTACCGGGCCTGGCGCCGCCGCAGATCATCCATGAAAACCAGTACACCACGATGGACCTGAGCTACAACCTGGCACCGGGCGTGAGCACCGGCGAGGCGGACCTGATCATCAAGTCCACCGTGGAAGGCTTGCGCATGCCCGACGGCATTCGTCTCAGCGGCGACGACAGTTTCAACGTGCAGCTCAGCCCCAATTCGATGGGCGTACTGCTGCTGGCTGCGGTGCTCACCGTCTACATCGTGCTGGGCATGCTGTACGAGAGCCTGATCCACCCGGTGACCATTCTGTCCACGCTGCCGGCCGCCGGCGTGGGCGCGCTGCTGGCGTTGTTCCTCACCAACACCGAGTTGTCGGTGATCTCGATGATCGCGCTGGTGCTGCTGATCGGCATCGTCAAGAAGAACGCGATCATGATGATCGACTTCGCGCTGGTGGCGCAGCGCGTGCACGGCATGGATGCGCGCGCGGCCGCGCGCGAGGCCTCGATCGTGCGCTTCCGCCCGATCATGATGACCACCATGGTGGCGATCCTGGCCGCGGTGCCGCTGGCCGTTGGCCTGGGCGAAGGTTCGGAACTGCGCCGCCCGCTGGGCATCGCGATGATCGGCGGGCTGATCTTCTCGCAGAGCCTGACCTTGCTCAGCACCCCGGCGCTGTATGTGATCTTTTCCTGCCTGAGCGAGCGCTGGAAGGCGCGTCGCGCGCGTGCGCGCGCACGCCGTGCAGAACGCGCGGCAGCACGGCGCCCGGCAGCCTCGGCGCACTGAGCCGTAGCTGACAAAAGACCGTAGAGAAGTGATTGAACGGTGTGGATGCGTCGCGGTTGTGGAGCGGATGATCTGCAGCTTGGCTGCAGGGGCCCTTGCCCGCCCACCATCGCAGGACACGCTGCAAGTACGTCCTTGTAAGCTCTTACGCGGCATCCATGCCGCGTAAGGTCCTGCGACGGTAGGCGGGCAAGGACCAGTCGAGAGTGTCGGTGTGCAGGGTTTTAAACAAAGCTACCGATGAACTCTCTGGTGCGATGCGCTCGCCGATTGCGGGACCGTGTGGCGGCATGGATGCCGCCACCGAGCCTCCAGGGATGGATTCACGGCGTGTCCCGCAAGCGGTGAGCGCATCGCGCCCTCGACGCACTCGGGTTCGGAACATCCAAGCAATGCTGAAGCTCAAGATCCCGGTCGCCTTGAGATGTAATCGAACGGTGTGGATTGGTTGGTTGCAGAGCGGATGATTTGCGGGTTGGCTGCAGGGCCCTTGCCCGCCTACCATCGCAGGACACGCCGCAAGTACGTCCTTGTAAGCTCTTACGCGGCATCCATGCCGCGTAAGGTCCCGCGACGGTGGGCGAGCAAGGACCAGGCGAGATGGTCGGTGTGCGTGGTTGCGCGCAATGCGTGTTGCGCGGCCGTCCGATGAGGGTACGGCTGATCAGCTACTTTCGATCCGACCAACGTCGCTGCCATTCCCGATACCACTTCATGCGTCCACACAGGGCGTGTGGTCGACACGCTGCCGCCATCGATACAGCGTTTGAGAGGTTGTTTTAGTTGCTGTTGGTGGTGCCTGCAGCTGACGATACCGCTTACGACACCTGAGGCTGCGGAACACGGCAACCTTAGACTGTCGCCTGGTTGCTGCCTTACACCACCAACGCCTGCAGCGACTCCCGCTCCAGCTGCGCGTACAGCGCAAATTCGTCGTGCACCTGAGCGCCCAATGCCTGCTCGAAACTGCGCTTGCTCGAATGTGCGGCGTAAGCGCGTTGTTCGGCGCCGCCGAGATTCGACTGGAAGATACCCGCCGCACTCACCGGCAGAAAATCTTCATAGATGATCGGATCGGCGCTGACCAGGCCAAGCGCGATCGCAGTTTCTGCTGGCATCGCGGCCACCTGTGCGGGATCGGCGCGGCCTGCCTCGGTGAACGCATAACGGAAATAGCCCAGGCCTTCCTGACGCAGCAGCGCTTCGTCATCCGGAAACGCCACAAACGCGGTCTGCAGGCGCGTGGCGTAATCGGTGCCGGTGCTGCCGGCCCCATCGCTGTCGCGTGCCTGCGCCAGCAACGCGTCGTACAGCGCGCGGCCCTTCGGCGTGAGCGCAAGCCCGCGCTGCTCGATCTCGCCAAAGCGCGCGGTGTGCGTGCCATGTTCGGCCAGCCCGCTGTCGCCGACAAAGCGCACCGGCTCTTCCAGGGCCTTGAAGCTGGTCTGCCGCAGCAGGATCGGAATGCGCCGCTGCGGCGGGCCTTCGATCACCGCCTTGGCATCGATGCCGGCACGCTGCATCTGCGCCTGCGCCGCATCGATATCCAGCGTACGCGGGGTGAGATGGTTGATGTGCGGGCCGTGGAAGCTCACCACGTCGGCAATCAACTTGTGCGCCTCGCTCAGCGCGCGATAGGTCGGCAGCGACACGGTGGCATCGCCATGCCAGCGGAAGGTTTCCAGCGCTTGCGCCACGAATTCCTGCGCCTGCGCCGCCTCCAGCCCGCCGTGACGCTCATGCTGTTCGATCGAGTCCAGCGCGCCGGCGGTGAAGATCTGCCGCTGCTGCAGGATCTGCTCGGCCTGCGCACGCAGCGCGGCATCTTCGATCAACTCCAGCCGCAGCAACGAGGTGAACACGCGGAACGGATTGGCCGACAGCGCCGCATCGTCGATCGGGCGGAACGCGGTGGAATGCACCGGCACGCCGGCCACCGACAGGTCGTAATAGCCCACCGGATGCATGCCCATCACCGCAAACAGCCGGCGCAAGGTGGCTAGCTCCTGCGCAGTGCCGACCCGGATCGCGCCGTGGCGTTCCAGATCCAGCCGCGCGCGCTCGTCGTTGCGCTGCAGGCGCGCGGCCAGGGCGGGATCGGCGCTCAGGGTGTCGGCGTTGACCTGCGCCACCAGCGTCATCAGCTCGCCGTACAACGGCACCTCGGCGCGATACATGGCAGACATCGCCTGGGCGAACAGGCTGCGGATGTGATCGGGAGAGACAAACACGGTATCGCGCATGGGCTGGTCTTGGCGGGGCCGGCCAACGCCAGCGTTACCGCATTCTCGCCGACCCTGCCCTGCGGCGACCAGCTGCACGGCAGCATGCGGGCGAGTGCGTTGGCGTGCAGACAGTCGCGCGGCATGAAGACTGCGTAAGCATTGCCGCGCCAGAGCCGATAATGCCTTTCAGCATCAGAGGCGGTAGTCGTTAGCGATGCGGAGCCGGCGCTGCGTGGTGCCGGCTCGGCTGGCCGGCTAAGGCAAGCCGCGCGACGCACGCTCCATACCACTAAAACCCCGTGCCACTGACGGCCAACCCCTCAGGGAAGCCGGGAGGGAATCACACGGTCTAAAGCCCGGCCTGCGCCGCCGCCTCGTCCGCTTCGCTGGCCTGGCGCGCGGCCTCCAGCCGTTGCGCATGGTCGCCAAGTTGTCTACGCAGCAGCGCATCCAGCGTGATCGGCCGCTCCCAGCGGTCGTAGCTGGCGACGATGGCATGTCGCAGCGCACGCATGTGCGCGCTGTCCGGGCTGGCCGACAGCCGCGTGACCACGCCTTGCCAGCCATCGTGATGGTCGCGGCTGTACGCACGCACCGCGTCGCGACAGGACAACTGCAGCGTCTGCGCCCAGAAACAGGCGAAATAGATATCGCCCGCATGCCAGCCATGCACCTGCAGCAACGCCTGCACGTAACCGCGGGGGGTGCCGGTGTAGCGCGCCACTTCGGCAATAAAGCTGTCCGGATAGCGCTGCACATAGCTGCCCATGTCGGCCAGATGCTGGTCCACCCACGCATCGCCAGTGCCGGGGATCACCGCCGGCGCCACCGGCTCTGCCGCAGCACCGGACGCCGGCGTTGCCGCAGGCGAGGTCTGCGCTGCCGCCAATATCGGCAACAGCAACGCCATCAGCAATGGCAGAGATCGCAACAGGGCAGTGGGCAGTAAACGCATGTGCCGATGATGCCGCATGCCCGCGCCGGTGTCAGGCCGATCGCAGCGCTGCGCCATGTCACGCGTGGCCAACAGTCGTCAGGCAAGCAGGGTGGCGCGCCCAGACTTCAGAACAGGCACGTGGTGCAGGTCGCACCGCGCGTCGACAATGCACCTGCGCCGGTTGGCGCAGGAGTGATCTGCGCTCAGCGCAGATCGTAAAAACCGATGTGATGCACTTCGCGGCAACCGGTCAGGTCGCAAGACCCAACATAGCCCGGACCGATGTAACGCTGCCGCGCATCGCGGTTGTGCGGGCTGCTGTAGGGGTCAGGGCCGTACAGCCCGTTGCCGTAGTAAATCTGCCCGTAGGGACGGTTACGCGATGCACCCAGCCGCAGTCCGGCGCCGTATCCCGGATATCCGCTGCCATCGCCGACGTATCCACCGTAGCGATCGTCCGAATACCGGTCGGCCGCGAATGCAGCATTGCCATCGCGCCCATTCGGCCGGGTCTGCAGGGTCGCGATACTCTGGCCGTGGGCATCCACATAGCCTTGCTCACGGTCGAAGCGCACCGTGCGGAAATACACCAACTCCCCACCCTCCCGACGCGTGCGCAGGCGAACATAGTCGCCGCCATCGTCGTAGTACGGCTGGCCGTCGCGGAAGATCACTTCGCTGGGGTTGATGACTTCTTCTTCGAGCTCGGCAGCTACCAGCGGCAGCGTACCCACTAGCAGACCCAACAACAGGGCCAAGCTGGTGCGATAGGTAAACGACAACATGTGCATTGGTGATCCCTAAGGTCGGCCATGCCTGTGCCCGGCCGGAAACGTCCTGTTGCTAGAGCACCTCAGCGTGCCCGCCTGTTGCATCTGCAGTGATTTTGTTCGCCGCCTTTAGCTTAGCGCGTGCTGCCGGGCCAATGCATCCAGCGCCTGCACCGCCGCAGGCCAGCCGGCCGCATCGGGCACTTCGTGCATCCGTGGCTCGTCGGCGGCCACGCCGTGCTCCTGCTCGTGCGCCCAGGTCACCGCGTAAGGGGTGTAGATGCCCCAGCCACCGATGGCCAGCACCGGCTCCACATCCGAACGCAACGAATTGCCGATCATCACAAAGCGCTGCGCCGGCAGCTCGAACTCGCCCAGCACGCGCGCATAGGTCTTGGGGTCTTTTTCGGAGACCACTTCGACGCGCGGAAACAGATCGGCCAGACCGGACTGCTCGATCTTCTGCTCCTGATGGAACAGATCGCCCTTGGTGATCAGCACCACCGCATAGTCGGACGCAATCGCGCTGACCGCCTCGCGTACGCCGGCAATCACCTCCACCGGGTGCTGCAGCGTGGCGCGGCCGATCTCGACGATGCGCTGGATGTCGCGCGCGGCAATGCGCGCCTGCGTCAGCTCGATCGCGGTTTCGATCATCGACAACGTCATGCCCTTGGCGCCGTAACCGAACACCTTGAGATTGCGCCGCTCCACCGCCAGCAGATGCTGCTGCATGCGGCTGTCGCCCAGGTCCAGATAATCGGCCAGAATCGCTTCGAAATCCGCTTCGGCGCTGCGGTAATAGTCCTCGCTCTTCCAGAGGGTATCGTCGCCATCGAAGCCGACCAGTTGGATCGCCTGGCCGTCGCGCTGTGCAAAAGAGGTCATCGCACAAGTCTAGCAGCGCACTGGAGCGTTGCTATGCTCAGTCGCCTGCGGCATCGCCCGGGCCGGGCTGGTAGCTGACGAACTCGTCGCGCGACAAACGCCCATCGCCATTGCTGTCGAAGCCGGCGAAGTTCTCGCGCAGCACCGGGTCCGCACCGGCTTCGGCCATCGTCAGCGACCCGTCGGCATCGCTGTCCAGGCTGCGAAAGCTGCGTGGCACCAGAGCGCCTGCTTGCGGTGCGAGCGACGCCTCTGCGCCGCCTTTGGCAGTGGATGACCTGGGCACATCGGCAGGTAGCAATGGCGTGCTGGCGGGCGTTGGTGGATCGATTGGCAAGGGCGACATCGCCGGTGCAGCGGTATTGGATGCCGTCGGCGATGGCAATGGCGCCACGGTGGGCAGCTCCGGTGGCGCGGCGAGCGCCAGCAGTGGACTCGACAAGCCGACCAACAAGACGATGCGCAACTGAAACATGAAAGAAGACCGGGCAGAAGGCCACACCACCGTAGCGAGGCAGACGTAAAGAAAACGGGAGCGACCCTGGCAGATCGCTCCCGCATGTCCATCCTGTTACTTGCTCATACCGGACATCCAGAAGCGATGCCACGGATCAAACGACAACTGCTGATCAAACACCTGCTACTGCGAAAGCTGCCTCCTGATGCTTGGAAAATGTCAGCAAACAAACTTGCGGCCTGCTGTCTTAATTGCCTTGCGACCCACTCGCAGCGCCGCCCTGCTGTTTGACGACAAACGCCTTGTACTCGTCCGGGGTCAATTGCCCGTCCTTGTCGGAATCCGCATCATTGAAGATCTGCGCAAGCCCGGCGTTGACCTGAGCCTCCTGTGTACTGATGGCGCCGCTGCTGTCGGTGTCGACACTCGCCCAGGTCTGACCACCGCCGGAGGACTGCGCAGGTTGTGCCGCAGTGGTGGCAGAACTTCCCGACTGGGCCGATGTCGCGGCGGCATCCTGTTGCGTACTCTGCGCCATGGCCGGTAGCGCCAAAGCGGCAGCAAGGGCGGCGGTGGCAGCGAGCAGCGAGGTGCGGTTGCGATTCTTCATTTGGGTGGTCTCCTTGGCTTGGGAATGCACGGTATCGCCGCGCATGGCATCACCCTACCCGGCGCGAATGAATACAAAACCCACCCTAAATTTGCGCAAAACATCCTCTTAACCACAGCGCGGATATTTGTGGTTAGCCATCTGTTAGGTCTCGATGAGCCAAACAGAAGTGGCTCATTCAATACATGAAAATATGCGAACTCCGGCACATTTTTTCGGGCGATGTCAGGCGTTCGGCGGCGCGTCGTCCCAGCTTCCGGAACTGAACAGTTTCCAACCGAGTACCACGCCGGCAATCGCGCCGAACACTTCCAGCACCACACGCGACCCCAGCTCGTTGGGATCGTGGATCCTGGCCAACGCGATGCGCGCATACAACGGCGACTCCAGCCGCACGATGCTGGTGTAGACGAGATTCCAGATGTCGTAACCGGCGCCGATCGCAACCGCGAGCAGGCAGGCGATCCCCAGCGTGTGCCCATGGGTGAACTGCAGGCGCCGCCCGCTGTACTCCACTGCCGCAAACACCAGCACACCCAGCACCAACGCGATCAAACCAGCCTCCAGCGAACCGAGCAGGCCGAAGTGCAGAGACAAATTCATCGTGACGATCCGGGCAGCAGGCGCATCAGTCTAGCGGCTGCGGGCGACCGATCCCTGCCAGACCCGCAGGAACGACCGGTCACGCGAATGGGGATTGGCTGGGCAAACCGATTGCTCGATCCTGCGACACGCCACGCTCATGCATCGTCCTGCCGGCGCGCGCTCACCTGCGCCTCGCCCTCGTCGTCCCACTGCACGCTCACCGAGATCGGCTTGCAGCAGACCTGGCAATCTTCGATGTAATGCTGATCGCCGCCGGTCAGGTCCAGCGTCAGCGTGATCCACTCCCCGCAATACGGGCAGGCGATATCGACAAAACGTTCCGGGTCGGACATGACAGTTCCTTGAAGTGGCAATACACGCTACGCGGCAATCAGGCCACGCGCAGCGCGCGGATGGCGGGCAGCACGCGCAGTGTACGAGCGGCGTTTACCGATGCCGAGCGCCCACTACCACCGGCGACAGCGCAGCGGCTTCGTGCCCGATCAGTTGACCGGAACGTCGTACGCAGTGTCGGGCGTAGGCTCGGGACGCAGAGTGAAGTGCCACCACTCCATCGGATAGTTGGCAAAGCCCTGCCCCGCCATCGCACGCAGCAAGCGCTGACGATTCGCCCGCTGCGCGGCGCCGATATCGGGTGTATCGGTGTGCGCACGCGCATCGAAGAAATCGAAATCGGTGCCCATATCGACCGCAAGACACTGGCCTGATCGGCAATCCAGCAAGCCCAGATCCAGCGTCGCACCGCGGCTATGGCCGGAGGTCTCGGCGATGTAATCGCCCAGCAGCGCGCGCTTGTCCACGCGCGGGTAGTACTGCGCCTTGCTCGACTGCTCCTGCAGATCCGCAGCCCACGCCACGAACGCCTGCACCGCCCGCACCGGTCGATAGCAATCGAACACCTGCAGCCGATATCCCTGCGCCTTGAGCGTACGCGCCACCCGCGCCAGCGCCTCCGCCGCCGGACGCAGCAGATAGCAGGTCGGCGCCGCATACCCCGGCACCACGCGCCCGGTGAAGTTGTTGCTGCCCGCATAGCGCATGTCCACCGCGATCTCCGGCGCAAGGCTGCGCACATCGATCAGGCCGGCTTGTGCTGGCGTGGTTGCTGGCGAAATCGCGGGAGTGGCCGCTACATTGAACGCTGCGCATAGAACAGCTGATGCGAGCGACCATCGCCAGGCACGCATCGACGTGCAGACAGTCTGCGATGTGTCGTTTGCGCTAAAGCATGAGTGTGGCATGCGCCAAGCATAGGACATCGGCCCGCTGGGCGGGATACGCGGAGATCGTCAGAAAGACACGCTTGCCGGATCGCATGAGCTGCCATGCGGATCCGACCAGGTAGGACTGGTTGCTGTTGGACTTTTGGTTTGCGAATCAGAAAACAGAGATCAGGGAACGACATACATCAAAGCAACGCCGACACCCGGCGCAGCACCAGCCCGGTGGATCACCGGACTGGCGACTGCTATCTCAACAGGTCACAACGTCATCCGCATCAGCTTGCTCAGCGCGCCGGGCCCGTCGGTGTCTGCGCGGTCTGCGTGCGCTGCTGCGCGTCCTGACTTTGCCGCTGGGTCTCCGCTGTGAGCTGTTGCTGGCTCTGCTCCAGCGGCACCGCTGCGGCCTGCTGCTTGTCCACGTAGGCACGATTCACATCAAGCGTATTGTTGGGGTTTCGCTCCACTGCAATCAAGCCCTTGCCATTGGTACTCGGTACCAACTCATCGATACGCGACATACCACTCACCTTGGCTTCGAATGCCACTTGGCCGGCGGCGCGTTGCATCTCATCGCGATTCTGGAAACCGCCGTTCGGCCCTTGTTTTTCCAGCTGCTTGACGGCCTGATCGAATAGCGGGTTATCGCGGCGCAGCTGCTCAACTCCCTCTTGCCGTTGCAGGTTCTTGTCGATAGATGCAAGTGTTTCCGGGCCAGCCTTGCCATCCACGCCTTTCAAACGATTTTCCTGCTGGAACTTCTCTACCGCAGCCTCGGTTTTGGAACCAAATGTGCCGATGGCATCCTTCGCATCCAGATATCCCAGCTTGGAGAGCTTTTCCTGCAACTCCTTCACTTGAGCGCCCTGCTCATTGCGCTTCAGGACCCCATCACCCTTATCTACACTATGACCGCCGTGCTTTTCCAGCTGAGAATGGTCATGTGCTGCAGGCTGTTGGCTTGCCTTGGTAACCGTCTTATCCGGGTCTGCCAATTTGATCAGATCCGCTTTCTCGTTCTCAGCGCGATCCTTCAGGGAATCCAGCGTTTTTTGCTTCTCGACACGAGGAAAAAGCCCCCTGACGTGCTCGGCCTTGTAATCCTGCACTGCACTAACGATGTCCTTGTCGGAAAGCTTGGAGAGCTCGTAATCCTTACCGAACTTCTCTTCCAGCCCCTTCAAAAAAACGCCAGATCCGCCGGGCTTTTTATCGCTCCCCGGACCGTACTGCACAGCAGTGCTCCACAGCGCATCCTGCACAGCCGGACCACGGTCGGACAGATCCACGCCTTTGTCGCTCAGTCGGTCCACCAGTTTGTCGTAATGCGTCCGCTTGATGTAGTCGTGTTGCTCCTGCGGAAAAGAAGCATCGGTCTTAGCCAGCTCCTTCCACTTGGCACTGAAATCGGCAGAGCCAGGAGTCAAACCCGCAAAATCGTCGGTGTATTTACTGTTCTTCACGAAGGCCGCAACGGTACCTCCAACGATGACATTGCCTTCCTTTGTCTTGACCTGGGACGTCATCTGATAAGAGCCGTAAGAAACACCGCCCGGATCATCGATACCGGACGACACTGTACTTGCGCCTCGCCCGCCGGTTTCGTAATGCTTAGAGGTTTGACCCAACTCCCAGTCCTTGTTGCTCATCGCACATCTCCTTATCTAAGAATCAAATTACAGTTGTCACGAGAAACGCGGAATTCAAAGCGATTCCAGCTCGGCTGCTCGACTCGCCGTCATGTCGAGACGGCATTCGGCAGCATCTACGCGCCCCGCCTGCCCGCTATCAGGATCGTAGTAACACTTTTCATCGCGGTCAGCGATCCACTGCCGCTGCTGATCGCGCAGCTTGCTCTGCTCTGTGCCATCCAGCTTCGCAATCAGTGCCTTGTAGACCGTATTCAGGCGGGCATCCTGGTATTCGTGTTCAGCAGAGATGCAATCCAGCATTGCCGGGGTTGCACCTGCGGCGTTAGTAATGCATTCGTCATAGGAAGGTCGCAGCACGGGTGAATCTCCTTTTGGTTTTGATGGCCCAGGCGCAGCCTGCGCCTGGGTAGCTTGCGGACTGGAAGGCCGTGCATCAGCGGCAAGTGCCACATCGTCGGTTGGTGACGCGGAAGCCGGCGCACTGGATCCGTTCGGTGGAGCAGAGGCGGTTGATCGAGCTGGCGTGGAAGATTCGCCATTACATGCAGCCAGCCCGCATAGCGCAAGCAGACATGAAAGATGAAGGGCTTTAACGGTGACCATTGATGGAATTCATCCTTTTGGCTTGCGCGGATCGGGGCGGGAGTTCTAGACAATCACTGAATCAGTGTCCATTATATTTCCAGTTACGGTCATACACCTTCAAGAACAGGCTCAATAGGAAGGAGACCTTAAACAACATTTTCAGCGACCCAGCAGCGGCATGTATGCCTGCTTCGCCGCGTCATAGGTGTAGGTGACTGCGTCATTCGCGCCGAGGGTGCCGACCTTGCCGGGGCCGGGGCCGGCGATGGCGGTGCCGTGCATGGCCACGCGCAGGATCGGCATCGCCCCGCTCTTGGGAGTTTCGAAGCTCAGCGTACCGGTGCTGGTTGCGCACTTCATGCTGCCCTCGTCGTCGCAAGCGGCACTATTGTCTTCGCCGGTGACCAGCGTGCCCAGATAGACCCAGCCTTTGTAGTCGCCCAGATCGTTCTTGTTCGGGTCGAAAGTGAACATGGCAAAGCCTGAACTGGTAACGCCGTCGTTGAAGCCCGTGGTCGGTACCGCAAGCAGCAGATGGCCGTCGTTGGTCTCGGTGCTCTGTGACTTCCGCTTTTGATCCAGCGTGTCGGCCTTCTCGTTGCCGCCGAAATCGCCTGCCCAGAGTTGGGCGTGAAACAGCGTCCAGGTCGGCTTGCCGTCTGCACTGTCGAGCACATAGGTCGCCTGACTGATGCTGACGCCGACCGCAGGATCTGGAACATCCTCTTCCTCGGATTTTCCGTACTTCTCAGGGCTCGCGTTGGCAAAGCCGGTGTAATAGTGCTTGCCACCGAGGTCGAAGCGATGGCCGTACCAGAAGCTGGCCACGGCACCGCTATCGATGGCGTAGGACGCCGATCCGTCACCCTTTTGGCCGTAAATATCCTCAAGCACGCGACCGGGTGCCGGCACCTCGACCGCAGGGGTGTCGGCCTTGCCAGCGCCTGCAGGCGTGGCGGCTGTTGCAGGTTGCGCGGGAACCGTTTGCATGTCGGCTGGTGTACTGCCGGGCGTCTTGTCCGAGCAACCACCGGTCAACAGCAGCATTGCCGCCCACAGCACTGTTTGTCCTGGCTTCATCACCCTGCGTCCTTCAAAGGTTTTGGCGCGCCGATCCTATCAAGAACCTGTCGGAATCCGGTGCATGCGATGCTGGTCAGCGCACATCTTCTGAGCGTCCAAGCCATGTCTGCGCGCTAGCAGGCGCGCGGTGTTCCTGAAGAACAAGACCACTCGCCGCAGCGGCGATCACCGAACGCCCATGCCACGCAGCAGGGTAATGGGACGGGCTGCTACGGCACATCCGGCTCCGTCATCGTCGGTGGTATATGCGGCCGCGTCAGCATCGGTTGCGTCAACGCATACAGAATCCGCAGGTCCTCAGCATCCAATGTGCGTGCATCGTTGCCGCGATAGTGATGGTGAAAGGCGCGCAGCGTCGCGGCGGGATCCTCGACGCTGTAGCCGAGCAGGGCGAGCGCTTGCCACGGGTCGAAACTCGCTGGTGCAGCCGGGGCATCGGCCGCTGGCCAGCGGCCGAATCCGGCGTCGGCCAGGCGTTTCCAGGGAAACAGGGGGCCGGGGTCGTTCTTGCGCGTCGGCGCGACGTCTTCATGGCCGACGATCTGCGTGCGCGGGATGCGCAAGCGCGTGCACAGGTCGTCCAGCAATATCAGCAGGCTGTCGATCTGCGCGGGCGCGAACGGCTCACTGCCGTCGTTGTCCAGCTCGATGCCGATCGAAGCGGAATTGATGTCGGTGATGGTGCCCCAACGCCCGGCACCACCGTGCCAGGCGCGCTGGTCGTCGCTGACCAACTGATAGCGCTGCCCATCGTCGCCGATCAGATAATGCGCACTGACCCGGCCACCGCTGTTACGCCCGCGCAGCGTACTCAGACTTTGCTGCACCGAGTGCTGGTCGGTGAAGTGCAGCACGATCAGGATCGGCCGGCGCGCGTCGTAATTGGGCGACGGCACCCACTGGGCCAGCGGATTGCGCTGCGGCGCATGCGCGCAAGCACCCAACGACAGCACGACCAAGCAACACGCGGCGCGTAGCCAGAGCGATGGCGACAGGGTGGTAGTAGGCGACATCGGACTCTCCGGGTGACTGGCGAAACGACAGGGGGATGCGCCGTGCCTGCGCCTGGATGGACACCGCATGCGATGCACCCATTATCTGCCGAGCATCATGAAGTTGCAGCGGCCGCGAGCAGCCCTGCAAGCGCGCGGCCGCTCCCGGCACGCGCCCACCATCTTTGGCGATGACTGCGCAGTTGACGCTCAGCATCGGGAGCACTCCGGATGCCGCCCATGTGATGGCGATCCCCGCGTTGCCGGGCGCTGCATCCGGTCTGGTCGTGGCAAGGTCGCCAACCGTGCGCTCCGCAGTCGGTCATCGGCACTGGCAGGCTTGGCGACACGAGTGCGGCCAGTAACAGTACGCCACCGAGTCAGCGCCCCTGCGCCACGCGTACACTGCAATCCATTGCGCTCGCCGCACGTGCAGAATGCGCGTGCAGCCTTGGTCTCTCGCGCAGAACCTCGTCACTCGCTACATCCAACAAGAGCCTTCTTCATGCCATTGTCGCGCCGCCTGTTGACGTTGTTGCTGCTGGTGATCGGCCTGCCCTGCAGTGCAGCTCCGGCAACGCATGCCGTTCCTGTGCAGCAAACGGCACCATTTGCGGTCAGCGATGCGCAGCTGACAGCCGATTACTGGATCCAGCGCAGTCGCACCGCACAAACACTGCGCATGACTTCCGCACAGATCGCCAGCTTCAATGCGCGCCTGCTGCGTGACGATGTCTCCATGCACGATCTGTCACAGCTGCCCGAAGCTCTCCCTGTTGCCGATGTACGCGCACGCATCGAGAAGCTGTCGGCCACGCCAACGCGTGCGTTGTACGGCGCGGACGGACAGCCCATCGACGCAACACGCTTGACCGCATTGCGCCACGCACTGGCGTTGGATGCACTCCCCGCCCAGGTAATGCCACACTTCGCGATGGTGGTGCGGCGCACCGCGCTACGCACCTTCCCAACTACGCAACGTGCGTTCACCACCACTGACGACCACGATATCGACCGCTTTCAGGAGTCGGCGCTCTACCCCGGCACGCCGGTGGCGGTGTTGCATACCAGTGCCGATGGCGCATGGCAATTCGTGCTGGCCGCCAACTACGCCGCATGGATCGCCAGCGATCATCTCGCAATCGGTACACGCGCCGAAGTGCTGGGCTACGCACAACGCAGCCCACGCGTGATGGTCACCGGCGCACGCGTGCAAAGCGCTTACACACCCGAACTACCTGCGATCTCAGCGCTGACGCTGGACATGGGCACCAGCGTGCCGCTGCTCAATGACTGGCCGCCGCAACAGCCGGTCAACGGGCAGTTGCCGCTGGCCGCCTATGCCGTGCAACTGCCACTGCGCAACGAAGAAGGCCGCTTGCAGCTGGTGCCGGCGCTGATACCGCGCGGTGCCGACACGCGCATTGGTCCGCTGCCGGCCACCCATGCAGCGTTACTGCGTCAGGCATTCAAATTCCTCGGCGAGCGCTATGGCTGGGGCAACGATTACGACGCCCGCGATTGCAGCGGCTTCGTGTTGGATGTGTATCGCAGCCTCGGCATCGCCTTGCCGCGCAATACCGGCGATCAGGCACGCAGTCCGGCGTTACGTAACGTAACTTTCGATATTCGCGCGCCATTGCAGCAACGCCTGCAACAACTCGCACAACTGCAGGTCGGCGACCTGATCTACATCCCCGGCCATGTGATGCTGGTGATCGGGCATGAACATGGTGCGCCGTGGGTCATCCACGATGTGGCCGGCGCCAATTATCGCGCGGCCGATGGCAGCGTGCAGCGCGCGCGCTTGAACGGCGTATCGGTCACCCCGCTGCTGCCACTGCTCGCCAGCGACGGCACGCCGTTTGTCGATCACATCACCCGCATCCAACGCATCGCACCGATTGGCTCCCCATGAAGATCACCGGCTTCCGCCTCGGCATGCTGCGCGTGCCGTTGAAAACTCCGTTCAAGACCGCGGTCCGCACCGTGCGGGCGATCGAGGATGTGGTGGTGCTGTTGCAGACCGACAGCGGCCATATCGGCTATGGCGCTGCGCCGGCCACCGCACCGATCACCGGCGATACGCATGGCTCCATCATCGCCGCGATCCAACAGTACATCGCCCCGAAGTTGATCGGCCAGGACGTGGCCGATCTCAACCGGCTATGTGCGCTGGTGCAACACGCGCTGGAGCGCAATAGCAACGCCAAGGCCGCAGTGGAAATCGCGCTCTACGATCTGTGGGCGCAGGCATTGGGTACCCCGCTATATCAGGCGCTCGGTGGCGGCACGCCGCGCATCACCACCGATATCACCATCAGCGTCGATGCCATCGACACGATGGTGGCCGATGCGTTGTCCGCGCTCGCACGCGGCTATGGGTCGCTGAAGATCAAGGTCGGCAAAGACAGCGAGTCGGATGTCGAACGCATCAAGGCGATCCATGCGGCGGTCGCTGGGCGCGCATCGCTGCGCCTGGATGCCAACCAGGGTTGGACGCCCAAACAGGCGGTGCGCACGATGCGCACGCTGGAAGACGCCGGCATCGTGATGGAACTGGTGGAGCAGCCGGTCAAGGCGGCCGACATCGACGGACTGGCGTTCGTCACCGCGCGCATCGACACGCCGGTGATGGCCGACGAAAGCGTGTTCTCGCCGATCCAGGCGATCGAGCTCATCCGGCGCCGCGCCGCCGACATCGTCAACATCAAACTGATGAAGACCGGCGGGCTCTCCAACGCAATCCGTATCGCCGATATCGCAGCGTTATATGGCGTGCCGTGCATGATCGGCTGCATGATCGAATCCAGCATCAGCGTCGCGGCGGCGGTACATCTGGCCGTGGCCAAGGCCGACAGCATCACCCTGGCGGATCTGGATGCGCCCGCACTCGGGCAGTTCGATCCCACCGAGGGCGGAGTGCACTTCGACGAAGCGCAACTCCATATCGACGACTCGCCGGGTCTGGGCATCCGACGCATTCGCGGACTGGAGCTGTTGTCGGATTAAAGCACCGTTGGATATTTCTGGTCGAGGGCGCGGTGCCCCTCACCGCTCGCAGGACACGCCGCAAGTACGTCCATGAAGGCTCGGTGGCGGCATCCATGCCGCCACACGGTCCCGCAATCGGCGAGGACACCGCACCAGAGACTCTGCTGATTGCTTTGTTTAAAACCATGCACACCGACCATCTCGACTGGTCCTTGCCGGCCCACCATCGCGGGACCTTACGCGGCATGGATGCCGCGTAAGCGCCTACACGGACGTACTTGCGGCGTGTCCCGCGATGGTGGGCCGGCAAGGGCCTGCTGCCAACCCGCAGATCAATTGCTCAGCAGCCGATTCCTTCATAGAACCCAAGGCTCCCCATAACAACCGAGATGTCACAGCCTGAACAAAAGTGGCTGACAAAACGTCGCAAGCCTTTGGCCACCGGGTAGCGACGACCCAGCTAGAACCAGCATGTACGAGTGGCAGATGCCCACCGAGAGACAGCAGAGCCGCTTGATAGTGGCGAAGTAATCTTGTCAGCCGCTCCAAGCCCCGCCAACCACGCACACGAACATCGGCGCACATGCGCCGCACAGCCGCATTGCTGGGTACAGTAGCGATAAGGTGTTGGTCTGTGATGCAGTGCCGAGGCACCGCACTGTCGCCGCCAACGACCAATCGACTCAACACAGCTCACCCCTGCCAGACCCATTCCTCCGGAGCCTGCATGCGCCTTGCCACCGTGTTTCGATCCATCGTGTTGTTGGCGCTGACAAGCTGCAGCAGCCTTGCCGGCGCTTCCGGTCCAATCGACGCGCTGAATCGAGCGCGCGCATTGATCGTGGTGACCACACCGGACTGGAACAGCACGCAGGCGCGCCTGCAGACATTCACCCGTGTGGATGGCCACTGGCAACCGGCCGCACCAGGGTTTGCGGTTGCGCTGGGACGCCATGGCAGCGCCTGGGGCGATGGCCTGCATCCTGCACAGACGCAAGGCCTGCAGAAGCGCGAGGGCGACGGCCGCAGCCCGGCCGGTGTCTTCGCCATCGGCCCGGCCTTCGGTTATGCCCCGAGTATCGACAGCACGATGCCGTACCAAGCGATGACCGCCACCAACTACTGCATGGATGTACCGAGCTCGCCGCTGTACAACCGCATCGTCGATGCCGCCCAGGTCGGTGAAGCCGCAGTGGCCGGCTCGACCGAGCCGATGCGGCTGGACCTGCAACATCCCGGCGATGCACGCTACAGCGAGGGCTTCGTGATCGCGCACAACCCCAACGCCATCCCCGGTCATGGCAGCTGCATCTTCGCCCACCTATGGCGCACGCCAGGCCAGTTCACCGCCGGTTGCACCGCCATGGCGCAGGCCGATATGCAACGCCTGCTGGCCTGGTTGAAGCCCGACGACAAACCGCTGTTCGTGCTGTTGCCGCGTGCCGAATACGCACGCTTGCAAGCGCAGTGGCAGCTGCCCAAGTTGAAGGACGCCGCACGATGAGCACACCGGTTCCTGCGCCCGATTCCACTGGGCTGGTGCGCGTCGTCAGCCGTTGGCAGATCGTCGGATTGTCGATCAACGATGTGATCGGCAGCGGCATCTATCTGCTGCCGGCAGCCACTGCCGCATTGTTGGGGCCAATGAGCCTGTGGGCGGTGATGCTGGCCGGCCTGGCGGTGGCCTTGCTGGTGTTGTGCTATGCGCAGGCGGCGAGTTATTTCGATACGCCTGGCGGTAGTTATCTGTATACGCGCGAGGCGTTCGGCCCCTTCGTCGGTTTTCAGATCGGCTGGATGATCTGGCTCACCCGCATCAGTTCGGCAGCCGCATTGAGCAACGGCCTGGCCGACGCGGTCGCGCGGTTCTGGCCGACCGTCGCCACCGAGCAGTGGGCACGTCTGCTGGTGGTGGTCGGCTCATTGGGATTGCTCACCGCCATCAATGTGATCGGAGTGAAATCGGCCGCGCGCACCGGCATCGCCCTGGTGATCGGCAAGCTGGTGCCGCTGCTGTTGTTCGTGGCAATCGGCCTGTTCTATGTAGATTGGTCGTGGGCCTTCGCCGGCACCGCGCCGGACTTGCGCGACCTGGGCAATCTAGGCGAAGCCGCCTTGTTGTTGCTGTTCGCCTATGCGGGATTCGAAAATATTCCTGCGGCCGCTGGCGAGTACCGCAACCCACGACGCGATGTGCCGTTTGCACTGATCACCATGATCGTCACCGTCACATTGATCTACGCAGCGGTACAAGTCGTCGCACAAGGTACGCTGCCCAATCTTGCCGCCTCGGCCACGCCGTTGGCCGATGCCGCAAGCCGCTTCGGTGGCGAAGCGCTGGCGCTGATCCTCACCGTTGGCGCCACCATTTCCATCCTCGGCACCACCAGCAACACGGTGATGCTCGGGCCACGCTTTTTGTTCGCACTCGCACAAGATGGCTATGGCCCGGCATTTCTGGCGCGCGTGCATCCGCGCTTCCACACCCCCGCAGCGGCAGTGATCACCCAAGGCGTGTTGTCGCTTGGATTGGCGTTGTCCGGGTCGTTTACCCAACTGGCGCTGTTGTCGATGGTCACGCGGCTGTTTGCGTATATCGGCACGGCTGCAGCGGTCATCGTGCTGGCGCGTCGTTACCGGCAACGTACCGACACCTTGCGTCTACCGGGTGGGCCAGCCATTCCCATCGCCGCACTGCTGTTGTCGCTTGGCCTGCTGGCCAGTGCCAGCTGGCAGAATCTGGCCGCCGCCGGCATCGCCTTGCTGGTGGGCTGGGCATTTTATCTGTTCCCACGCAAGCAGGCCTAAGGGTTTCGCAACACACTCGCACAGGGCTCACGCACACCTAACCCGGCGCGCCCAACGCTGCAGCTCTCACCTGCATGGGAGTTTGCGATGAAACTGCGCCGTGTCTACAGCACACCCGATATCGCTAGTGCGCAACGCGTCATGCAGGCCGCACGCAGCGCAGGCATCGACAACGATGCGCTGTCGCTGATTGCCCGTTCGGATATCGAGCTGGAAGACGTGCCCGACGAGCGCAAGAATGCCAAGACCGATTTTCTTCCCGCTGCCGCGCGTGGCGCCGCAACGGGCGGTGCCGCAGGCTTGGTCGCCGGTCTGGTTGCCATCGCAGTGCCTCCCATCGGCCTCACCATTGCCGGGGCCGGCGTCATGGCGCTGGCAGGCGCGCTGGTCGGCACCTGGTCGTCCGCACTGATCGGGGCCACCGTACCCGATCCGATCCGTCGCCAGTTCGAAGAGGAAATTCAGGCCGGGCGCATCCTGGTGATCATCGATGCCGACGAGCCATCGCTGCTGCATGCCGAAACCAGCCTGGTGGCTGCGGGTGCCACGCCGCTCCCCTACGAAGCCGCTTCAGCGTCAACTTGAATGCAACCAGACGTAGGCCGACAGCGCGCTGATTGCATAAGGCGTCATTTCGACGTCGCATGCAGTAAAAAGGCGCAAATACCTCATCGCAGCACGGTGTTTTGATGCACTCCTCACCTGCCCTGGCAATGGATTTAACACCTGCCGGCCTACGGTAGTTGGCACATTCACCGTGGAGACGAGCATGAACGTGCCGTATCAGATTCCAGGCCGTGCGCCGGACGAAGACCGCAGCCAGAATATATCCAACTATTGGCGCGAGCGCTTCACCGAAGAGCCGTATTACACCGAAGGTGACCGTTACGAAGACTACGAGGGTGCCTACCTGGCGGGACATGAGGCACGTATCCGCGAAAACGCGCGTGCCTATGATCAGGTAGAAGCCGAATTGCACCGCGAATGGGAAGCCAATCGCGGCACCGAAGGTTTGAGCTGGAGCAAGGCCCGTCACGCAGTCAAGCGTGCCTGGGAAAATGCGACAGACTTTGTCACCGGCGATAGCAAGTCAAAGCCCTGAAAACAACAACGCCACCGTCGAGGTGGCGTTGTTGTATCAGCGTGTGGGGGCAGGCATCAGTCCAGTGGCGGCGGTGCCGCGCGCGAAATAGGCAACCGGTTGTCGATATCCATCGCATCGCGCGTGTTCTTCTGCACCGCAACCGCACCGAACAGACTCAATGCATACGCCATCGCGTAAAAGCCTTTCTCGCTTAGCAACAAAGTCGCGTTGATCAAGCCAATCGCCAATAGCAGCAGTGCGATGATCAGCGAGAACCAGCAGATCGCGTAATACAGTCCCGTCACCGGAATACCGTCCGCGCGGTCACGCACACTCTTCTGCAACGACACCGATGCGAACAAGCCAAACAGCAGCAACGTAAAGTAGTAACCTTTTTCGTTGAGCATCATCTGCGCATTCCACAACCCGATCAGGTAGGCAATGCTGCCCAGCAGCAATGCGGCCCAGGATGCGGCGATAAAAGCGGGTGAAGTTTTTTGCGTGGCAGCCATGGAAACTCCTTTTCATGGTGGAGCAGGAACGTGGGACGCATACGTCTCACAGAGAAAGTGATCTACGACAAGGCGGCCTCGAAGGCGTCGTGTAAGGTACTTGAAAACCCGACGCGGGACACGTTGCGGGAGGGCTGCAGCGTCACCGCGCCTTATCCCCTGGAGGACCACATGTCTGTCCGACGTCTGCTTGCACTGGCCTGCTCGGCCACGCTGTTCACCACCGGCGCCGCATTTGCCGCGCCCGCCGCCGCACCTGCAGCGGCCATTCCCAAGGCGCAGTGGCCATTCCAGGCCACCACCGTTGCCGATTTCGACGAACCCTGGGCGATGACCTTCCTGCCTGACGGCAGTTTGCTGGTCAGCGAAAAACGCGGCTCGCTGATGCGGCTTGATCCCAAGACCAAGCGCAAAAGCGCCATCACCGGTATCCCGACCGTGGCCTACGGCGGCCAGGGCGGCTTTGGCGATGTGCTCGCGCACCCGCGCTTTGCCCGCAATGGCCTGGTCTATGTGAGTTACGCCGAGCCTGGCGAAGGCGATACACGCGGCGGTGCCGTGGCGCGGGCCAAACTGACCCTGGATGCCACCGGCGGCGGCACGCTGTCGGACTTCAAGGTGATCTGGCGTCAGGACCCCAAGGTCACCGGCAATGGGCACTTCGGGCACCGCCTGGCGTTCGATCAGGCCGCCAAACTGTGGATCAGCTCCAGCGAACGGCAGAAATTCACCCCCGCGCAGGACATGAAAGCCAATCTCGGCAAGCTGATCCGGCTCAACGACGACGGCAGCGTGCCGGCCGACAATCCCTTTGTTGCGCAAGGCGGTGTCGCCGCGCAAGTGTGGTCGCTGGGCCATCGCAACATCCTGGGCATCGCATTCGACAGCAAGGGCCGCTTGTGGGAACACGAAATGGGCCCGATGGGCGGCGATGAGCTGAATCTGATCCAGCGCGGCGCCAACTATGGTTACCCGATCGTCTCCAACGGCGACAACTACGACGGCACCCCGATTCCCGATCACAACACCCGCCCGGAATTCGCCGCGCCCAAGATCAGCTGGACACCGGTGATCTCGCCGGCCGGCTTTGTGATCTACAGCGGCAAGCAGTTCCCGACATGGCGCGGCAACGGCTTCATCGGCGGGTTGTCGTCGATGGCATTGGTGCAGGTCTCGCTCGGCGATCAGCCGCGCGAGGTGGCCCGCTACGACATGGGCGCGCGTATCCGCGAAGTGGAACAAGGGCCGGATGGCGCGCTGTGGTTGCTGGAAGACGAAGCCAGTGGCAGTACCGGGCGTTTGCTCAAGCTGACACCCAAGAGCAAGGCCGCAGTCGAGAACGATGCGTAAGTTGGTGCACCGCCTGGATCGCTGCGCCAATGCGTGCTGCGTCAAGTAGCAGCACTGAGTGATGACTCGCACCATCGCCATGCGCTCGTTGAGCGCTGGCGATGGTGACGATCAAGCAGATTGCCTAGGTAGCAATTATGGCGTCAGCCATCAGTCACTGCAGCACTTTCACTGATCGCTGCGGCGCTGCGGCACGGTGCAGATCAGCCGCTTGCATTACGTTCACCCGAAAGCGGTGACTCCAACGCACCGGCTTCCTCGGAGGACACGCTTTCAGCCTTCCAGCAACTCGAAGGTCACTGCCTCGCCACTCTTGGCCGATGCGCAGACCCACACATCGAACAATCCCGGTTCGGCGCCGAATACGCCCTTGGGGTCGGTGAAGGCCAGCGCATCGCGTGCCAGCGTGAAAACCACGTCCGTGCTTTCGCCGGGCTGCAACAACACCTTGCGAAAGCCCTTGAGTTCGCGCACCGGGCGCACCCGGCTGGCCACGCGATCGTGCACATACAGCTGCACCACTTCTTCGCCAGCAACGCTACCGGTATTGGTCACGCGCGTGGTGATGGTCAGCGCCTGATCCCAACCAACCTGCGCGCTGCTCAGCTGCGGCGGCGCATACGCAAACGTGGTGTAGCTCAAGCCATGGCCGAACGGGTACAACGGCTCGTTGGGCATTTCGCGCCAGCGCGCCTTGTATTCGGACAGGGTCGGCAATTCCGGACGGCCGGTGCGCAGATGGTTGTAGAAGTACGGCTGCTGCCCCGTCACCTGCGGAAAGCTGATCGGCAGCCGCGCAGACGGGTTGTAGTCGCCGAACAACACATCGGCCACGCCGGTGCCGGTCTGCGTGCCCAGATACCAGGTCACTGCAATCGCATCGGCATCGCGCACCGCACCGCTCAATGCCAGCGCGCGCCCGTTGCGCAGCAACACCACCATCGGCGTGCCGGTGGCGGCGATGGCTTCGGCCAGCGCCTGCTGTGCCGGCGGCAACACGATCTCGGTGCGCGACTGCGCCTCGCCACTGAACCGCTGCGGCTCGCCCAGCGCCAGCACCACCACATCGGCGGCCTGCGCCGCATCGATAGCGGCGGAAATCCCGCCCGGCAGCGCCTCTTCCAGGCCACAGCCAGGCACCACGCTCAGATGTTCGCTACCGACCACCGCACGCACGCCCTGCTCCAGGGTCACATAGCGTTCCTTGTCGCCGAACAGCGTCCAGCATCCCTCGATATTCTCGCGGTCCTGCACGAACGGCCCGATCAACGCAATGTGCTGTCCGCTTTTCTTCAGCGGCAACACTGCGCCTTCGTTCTTCAACAGCACGATCGAACGCCGCGCCGCATCGCGCGACAACGCATCGTGCGCCGGCAGATGCGCGGTGTCGGCTTCGCGTGCCGGATCCAGCGAGCGATACGGATTGTCGAACAAGCCGATCGCTTCTTTGAGCTGCAACATTCGGCGCACGCTGGCATCCAGCGTGGCCATCGGGACCTCGCCGCTTTCCACCAGCGACGGCAGATGCGCGGCATAAAAGCCGCTCTGCATGCTCAGATCCAGACCGGCCAGGAACGCTTTTTTGGTCGCATCGCGCTCATCGGTGGCGTAACCGTGCGCGATCAATTCCATGTCGGCGGTGTAGTCGGAAATCACCACCCCGGGGAACTGCCATTCGCCACGCAGGATCTGCGTCAGCAACTCATGGTTGGCACTGGCCGGCACGCCGTTGATGTCGTTGAACGAGGACATCACGGTCAATGCGCCGGCATCGAAGGCGGCCTTGAACGGCGGCAGATGCACATCGCGCAAGGTTTGCGGTGCGATGTCCACGGTGTTGTATTCCATGCCCGCCGCCACCGCGCCATAGGCTGCAAAGTGCTTGGGCGTGGCCAACAGCGAATCGGCGGCTTTGAGATCGCGGCCCTGGAAACCGCGCACGCGGGCGGCGGCAAACGCAGCGCCCAGCAATACGTCTTCGCCGGCGCCTTCCGCGCCACGGCCCCAGCGCTGATCGCGCGCAATGTCCACCGCCGGTGCGTAGGTCCAGTGCAGGCCAGCGGCGGTCGCTTCGATCGCGGTGGCGCGCGCGGTGCGCTCGGCCAGCTCCGGCTCGAAGCTGGCCGCTTCGCCCAGCGGAATCGGGAACACCGTGCGCATGCCGTGGATCACGTCCGCCGCCAGGATCACCGGGATGCCCAGACGGCTTTCTTCCACCGCCACTTTCTGGATCTGTACGCCCAGCGCGGCGCCAACGCCGTTGAACAGCGAGCCGACCCGGCCCTGCCGGACCTGCTGCAGCACCTCGTCGGCGTTGAGCACATTGGCTTCGGGATTCACGTCCGGCGCGAACGGCCGCACCATGTCGGCGAACACACCCAACTGTCCGACCTTCTCTTCGACGGTCATCCGGGCAATCAGGGTTTCGATGCGATCAGCAGCCATGAGATCCTTGAGAAAACGTTTACATGGCCGTCAATTCTAGCCTGACGCGACCGCGAGGATGCAACTCTTCTGCCTGTTCAGGCTAATATTCAGGCCCGTTGGCAGACGTTGGACGGCGAAATGACGATCTGCCTTGCAGTTGCTCACGCGCCACCGCAACCGTTCAACACCTGCCATCGGTGGGCGCCCGGAACCTCCAGACAGCCCAGCCGCCGACAAGACCGAGCGCTACTGTAAGGCCAGGGAACAGATACACCCTATAGAGAAGGTGGCGCGTCAGCAGAAACGCGCGTGCGCTCGATGAGCACACCCACCGCCTGCGCACCGCGCACCGCCCCCGGCTTGCTCAGTTTCAGCCGCAGCCAGTGCACCCCAAACTCGTCCAGCACGATCGCCGCGCAGCGCTCGGCCAGCGTTTCCACCAGCCCGAAGTCAGAGGCCTGCACGAACTCGATCAGCCGCTTGCTCACCGCCTTGTAGTTCAGCGTGTCGGCAATGTCGTCGCTGGCGGCCGGAATGCGGTTGTCGAACCCCATCTCCAGATCGAACCGCAGCGTCTGGCGGATCCGCCGCTCCCAGTCGTAGATGCCGATCAGCGCATCGATTTCCAGGCCTTCGATAAAAACTTTGTCCATGGGTGGGGAATCGGGAATGGGGATTAGGGAATGGTGAGAAGCACGAGCAACAGCAGAGCAGCACGGAACGAATCGGAATAGCGCTCTTACGATTCCCTATTCCCGATTCCCGAATCCCGCGCCGCCGCCAACGGCGGCAAGCCCGCCATATCCCAGCGCGGCGTCACATGCACCGCCGCATCGGCACTCTCGCCGGCCTCCAGCCGCAGCGCGCCGGCGAATGCGATCATCGCGCCGTTGTCGGTGCACAAGGCCGGGCGTGGGAAGCACACCCGGCCGCCGCGCCGCTGCGCCGCCTCCTGCAGCCGCGCGCGCAGGCGCTTGTTGGCACCCACGCCACCGGCCACCACCAGCGTGTTGCAGTCGGCCGCATCCAGCGCGCGCAGGCACTTGATCGCCAGCGTCTCCACCACCGCATCCTCGAATCCGCGCGCGATGTCCGCGCGCGTGGTGTCGGACTGGTCGCTGCCGCGCCAGGCCAGCAGCACCTGGGTCTTGAGCCCGCTGAAACTGAAATCCAGGCCGGGCCGGTCGGTCATCGGTCGCGAGAATTTATAGCGTCCCGGCGTGCCGGTTTCGGCAAGGGCAGCGAGCTGCGGGCCGCCCGGATACGGCAAGCCCATCATCTTGGCGGTCTTGTCGAAGGCCTCGCCGGCTGCATCGTCCAGCGTTTCGCCGAGCACTTCATAACACCCCAGCGCCTTGACCGACACCAGTTGGGTGTGGCCGCCAGAGACCAGCAGCGCTACGAATGGCGGCTGCGGCGGGTCGTCTTCCATCAACGGCGCCAGCAGATGGCCCTCCATGTGATGCACACCGATCGCCGGCACGTCCAGCGCCCAGGCCAGCGAGCGCGCCACACCGGCACCTACAAGGAGTGCGCCCACCAGGCCCGGGCCTGCGGTATAGGCCACCCCATCGAGTTCGTCGATGCGCAACCCCGCCTCGCCCAGGGTCTGGCGGATCAGCGGCAGCAGCTTGCGCACGTGGTCGCGGCTGGCCAGTTCCGGCACCACCCCGCCGTATTCGGCATGCAGCGCAATCTGGCTGTAGACCGCATGCGCGCGTAGCGCCGGCACGCCGGACAAAGCAGTGTCGTAGACCGCCACACCGGTCTCATCGCACGATGATTCGATCCCAAGAACTTTCACGGCAACTCGGCAGACAGGCACATGCGGCCTATTTTCGCAGCTTTTGCGCTGCGCAGATCGGCCAGGGGCGATATGCTGCGCCACCGTGCGATCACTGCCCGATCGGCCCAAACCCATGCATTACTAGGCCTGCAGAAGCAAATCTTGCAGGGGGCTTGCAGGTCGTTGGCAAGTCGTTATAATGCGCGGCTAGCCGGGGCAACCCGGAAATTCCGTCACGCGAGTCCGCTCGCACCCGCCCGGGGCTCCCGGACGGAAATCCCATTATCTGGAGAACCCATGCCCAGCGTTAAAGTCCGCGAGAACGAGCCCTTCGAATTTGCGCTCCGCCGTTTCAAGCGCACCTGCGAAAAGGCCGGCGTGCTGGCCGAAACCCGCAAGCGCGAGTTCTATGAAAAGCCAACCCAGGAGCGTAAGCGCAAGGCTGCCGCTGCTGTGAAGCGTCAGTTGCGTCGTTCCTCGCGCGACGTCACCAAGCGCCAGCGCTTGTACTGATCGAACGCGGTTCCCTGCCGGTGGGCATGCGCTGAAGGCGCGGCTCATCGGGATCGAACCCAAGAGCCGGCACGCGCAAGCGTCGCCGGCTTTTTGTATTGGTCTTTTTCAACACGCAACCTCAGGAGTTACCGCATGCCCCTCAAGCAGCAGCTCACCGATGACATGAAAGCCGCCATGAAGTCCGGCGACAAGCACAGCCTGGGCGTGATTCGGCTGATCAATGCCGCGATCAAGCAGAAGGAAGTGGACGAGCGCATCGAGATGGACGATGCGGCCGTGATCGCCGTGCTCGACAAGATGGTCAAGCAGCGCAAGGACTCGGTCACCCAGTTCGAAGCCGCCGCGCGCGAAGACCTGGCGCAGATCGAGCGCGAGGAGATCGTGGTGATCGAGCGCTATTTGCCGGCCAAGATGGGCGAAGCCGAGATCGTCGCCGCTATCCAGGCTGCAATTACAGAAACCGGTGCCAGCAGCCCCGCCGACATCGGCAAGCTGATGGGCGCGCTCAAGCCCAAGCTGGCCGGTCAGGCCGACATGGGCCTGGTCTCGACCCTGGTCAAGAAGAGTCTGGCAGGCTGAAGTCTGCCTCCGCATTGCCCTGTGCTTGATTGCCAGGGCAATACAGATCGCCGCGCAAGCAGGGATCTCGGTGCCGCATCGTGCGCACCACATCGCGCGACATCCAGCGCCCGCTTTCACCAGACCTTCGATTCGGCCCTGTTAGAACAGGTCCGCCAATGCAGGCGTGGGCGAAGCATTCCGCATACCGGTTTCGCCTACCAACACCTGCACGCATCACGGTATGCCCAAGGATTTCCCCCGCCGGTGACGAAGCTCTCAACCGAACACCTGCAGAAGCATCTGGGCCGCCTGCAGCGCAGCCTGCCGATGGCACTGCTCAATCGTTTTCTCGAGATCGACGTGATGACGCAGGCTGCGTCGCTGTCGTTTTATGCCTTGCTGTCGCTGGCTCCGCTGCTGGTGTTGCTGCTGTGGCTGACCGCATCGCTGTATCCGCCTGCGCAGGAAGCCTTGGTGCAGCAGATTGCGCAACTGGCCGGCGGTAGCGCAGCGGAAGTCGCCGACACGGTGATCCGCAATGCCACCGATCAACCCGGCGTGGGCTCGCTGGCCGGGCTGTGGAGCACGCTGTTGCTGTTCATCGGCGCCACCGCAGTGTTTGCGCAGTTGCAGAACGCATTGAACCTGATCTTCCGCACCGACAAGGAGCGTCTGGAAGGCGTCGTGGCATGGCTGAAGAAGCGCGTGTTCTCGTTCGGCGTGATCCTGGCGCTGGGCTTCTTGTTGATCGTGTCGATGATCGCCACCACCGCGCTGCAAGTGGTGTTCGCACGCCTGCCCTCGGTGCTGCCGGCGATCGGTTATGTCACCACCCTGGCGCTGTATTCGCTCGCCTTCGCCTTTCTGTATCGCTATCTGCCCGATCGCACCGTGAACTGGCGGCAGGCCTTTGTCGGCGGCGTCATCACCGCGTTGTTGTTTGCACTGGGGCGCTACGGCATCGGCCTGTACATCGCCAAGGCTGCACCCGGCAGCGCGTATGGCTCGATGGGCACCTTGGTGATACTGCTGGTGTGGATGTACTACGCCTCGGTGGTGTTCTTCGTCGGCGCCCTGCTGACCGCCGTGATCGACGAGCGTGTGCGCTCGCACCGCAAGCTGCGCGAGGCTGGCGTGGATACGGACAACCTGCCGCCGGCGGTCGACGAACCAAGCGTCACGCCGCAGCCGGAAACGCCGGCACGCAGTTGATTGCGCCCGGCGCGGCCTGCGCCGTGTGTGGAAAGGCTGCACGTAGTGACGCACTGAGGGCCTTCGCTCTCTAAGGGCCTTCGTTCGCTGAAGCCGGCGAGCGCCAGCAGCTGGGATATCCTAGCGGGATGGCCCGCATCCCCGACGCATTCATCGACGAACTGCTTGCACGCACCGACATCGTCGAGGTGGTGGGCGGCCGGGTGCCGCTCAAGCGTCAGGGCAAGGAATATTCGGCGCGCTGCCCGTTCCACGACGAGCGCTCGGCCTCGTTCACGGTCTCGCCGACCAAGCAGTTCTATCACTGCTTCGGCTGCGGCGCGCACGGCACCGCAATTAGTTTTCTGATGAATTACGACCGCCTCGAATTTCTCGATGCGGTCGACGAGCTGGCCAAGCGCGCCGGCATGGAGATCCCGCGCGAGACCCAGCAGCGCACGCCGCAGCAGCAGGACGACAGCCGCGAGTTGTATTCGGCATTGGAAGCGGCTACCCAGTTCTTCCAGCGCCAGCTCGAAGGCAGCGAGCGCGCCCGCGACTATCTGGACGGGCGCGGCGTGGATGCCGACAACCGCGCGCGCTTCCAGATCGGCTACGCGCCCGATGGCTACAGCGCGTTGAAGGACACCCTGGGCACCGATGCGCGGCGCATGAGCGTGCTCGAACGCGCAGGGCTGTTTTCCAAGAACGATCGCGGCCACGTCTACGACAAGTTCCGCGACCGGGTGATGTTCCCGATCTTCGACCGCCGCGGCCGTGTGATCGCCTTCGGCGGACGCATCATGGGCGCGCCGGCCGATGGCCGCGACCCCGGCCCGAAGTACCTCAATTCGCCGGAAACCGCGCTGTTCCACAAGGGCCGCGAATTGTACGGCCTGTGGCAGGTGCGTCAGGCCAATCAGAAGATCGAGCGGCTGATCGTGGTGGAGGGCTACATGGACGTGGTCTCGCTGTTCCAGTTCGGCGTCACCCAGGCGGTGGCCACGCTGGGCACGGCAACCACACCCGAACATGCCGAACTGCTGTTTCGCAACGCACCGGATGTGTATTTCTGTTTCGACGGCGACAACGCCGGCCGCAAGGCCGGTTGGCGCGCGCTGGAATCGGTGCTGCCGCGCATGAAGGACGGCCGCCAGGCGTTTTTCCTGTTCCTGCCCGATGGCGAAGACCCGGACACCATCGTGCGCAAGGAAGGCGCGCAGGCCTTCGATCAGCGATTGAAACAGGCCACGCCGCTGTCGCAATTCTTCTTCGACGAGATGTCGCGCGAGATCAATCTGCACACGCTCGATGGCAAGGCCCGGCTGGCCGAACGCGCCAAGCCGATGCTGGCGCAGATTCCCGAAGGTGCGTTCGGCGATCTGATGAAGCAGGAACTGTCGCGCCTGACCGGTGTGGGCGCCAGCACCTCCACGCAAGCGTCCACGCCACAAGGGCGGCCGCCCGCGCGCATGGGTGCGCCCACGCAAAAGCGCAGCCTGGTGCGCGCGTCGATCGCCATCTTGCTGCAGCAACCGTCGCTGGCAATGAGCCTGGAAGGCGACCATGATTTTTCCGGCCTGCGCCTGCCCGGTATCGACCTGTTGATGGAGCTGCTGGCGCTGGTGCGGCAACGCCCGGAAATCAGCACCGGTGCCCTGCTGGAACACTTTGCCGAACGCGAAGAACAGGCCGCGCTGCAGAAATTGGCCGCACAGGTCTTGCCCGGCGACGAACACAGTTGGGCGATGGAGTTGCACGACGTGGTGGCGCAACTGGACAAGCAATTGCTGCGTCAACGCCTAGATGAACTGCAGGACAAGCAGCGCGCGCAAGGACTGGACGACACCGACAAATACGAGCTGCGCGAGCTGTTCAAGGCGCTCGCTGCGTTGTAGGGCGGGTTGCCGCTATCAAGGACAAGGAAGGCCAGGTTGTTCTGCGCGCTGCCCAGGCCACCGTGCATCGTAGAATGACGCGCACCACGCGCCTGAGCGCGCACTCTCCGGGACCTCGATGAAGAAGCTGCTGGCGCGGTTGCGCATTGATCCATTCACCCTCGCGCTGCTGTGCACGGTCACGCTCGCCTCGTTTCTGCCGGTCTACGGCACGGCTGCCGCGATCATGGACGATGTCACCGATGTGGCGATCGCCGCGTTGTTCTTCCTGCACGGCGCGCGGTTGTCGCGTGAGGCCGTCAAGGCCGGCGCGCTGCATTGGCGCCTGCATCTGGTGATCCTGACCTGCACCTTCGTGCTGTTTCCGCTGCTCGGGGTGTTGTCCAAACCGCTCGCGCATCTGGCGCTGACACCGGAGCTGTATGTGGGCCTGTTGTTCTTGTGCGCGCTGCCATCCACGGTGCAATCGTCGATCGCATTCACCTCGATGGCGCGCGGCAACGTGCCGGCCGCCGTCTGTGCAGCCTCGCTTTCCAGCCTGTTGGGCGTGTTTCTCACGCCATTGTTGATGGGTCTGTTGGTCGGCAGCCAAGGCGCGATGGCGCACCCGGCCGAGGCGATCGGCAAGATCATGCTGCAGCTGCTGGTGCCGTTTCTGGCCGGGCATTTCCTGCGTCCGTGGATCGGCGGCTGGGTCGAACGGCATCGCGCCGTGCTGCGTTACACCGACCAGGGCACTATCCTGCTGGTGGTCTACACCGCCTTCAGCGCGTCGGTGAACGAAGGGCTGTGGCAGAAGACGCCGTTGCCGGCCCTGCTCGCCGTACTCGGTGCGGCCGCGCTGTTGCTGGCCGTTGCGATGCTCTCGATCACCTTCATCGCGCGCCGCCTGCGCTTCAACCGCGCCGACGAGATCGCAATTGTCTTCTGCGGCTCCAAGAAGAGCCTGGCCACCGGCGTGCCGATGGCCAAGGTGATGTTCGCCGGCGGCGGCCTCGGTGCGATCGTGTTGCCGATCATGCTGTACCACCAGCTGCAGCTGATCGTCTGCGCGTTCGTGGCCGCACGTTACGCACGTACCGCACCGAGCGAGCCGCAAGCCGGTGCCGGTGGTCACTGAGCGCGATGATCACTGCCACCGCGGTGGTCTGATCGCTTACAAGCAGGCGCGGCCCGCGTTGCGTGGCCTGCAGGTGCCTGCTTGCTGTCGGCGGGTTGCATCTGCCGCAAACGCCAAGCCACGACGCTCCACGTGATGGCACTTCGCATTGCAGCTCGGAGCGGGTTCTAAGCAGATGGACAAGCGTCATGAGCTGTCGCATGTTTGGCAAGGCACAGCTCGCTAGAGTGCTTGATCGTCCCCCTGCCGCCCCCAATCGGTGATTGCCATGACGCTGTCGTTCCGACGCCCTTCCCCGTCCTTGATCGCGCTGCTGGCGCTACTCGCCACCCTGACCGCCTGCGACAAGCCCGCTACGCCATCGGCACCCGCGCAGACCAAGACAACGGCCACGCCTGCCCCAGCGTCCAGCATCGCCTGGCGCGAGGGCGATGTGGAAGACGCCTTCGTCGAGGCCAAGGAAAGCGGTAAGCCGATCCTGCTGTACTGGGGCGCGGCCTGGTGCCCGCCGTGCAATCGTCTGAAGGCCACCTTGTTCAAGGATCCGGCCTTCATCGCCCGCACCCAGCAATTCGTGGCGGTGCACCTGGATGGCGATTCGGAAGGCGCGCAGGCCTGGGGCGAGCGCTTCGGCATCAAGGGCTACCCGACCATCATCGTGCTGCGCCCGGATCGCAGCGAGATCACCCGCCTGGCCGGCGACGCCGACAACGCGCGTCTGGCCGATGTGCTGCGCGTGGCGGCCAAGAGCACCAGCACCGCCAAGCAACTGCTGGAGACGGCCTTGCAGACCCCGCAGCAACTCAGCGCGGACGACTGGGCCGTGCTCGGCAATTACGCCTGGGGCACCGACGATCGGCTAGTCAAACCCGATGAGGCCGTCGATGTGCTCACGCGCCTGTCCAAATCGGCCCCGCAGCCGGCCCTGCAACGCAGCTTCGCGCTGGCAGCGATTGCGGCGGCCAAGGAGCCTCCCGCCCCGACTCCGGCTGCTCGCACCCTGCTGGAATCGGTACTGGCCGATCCGGCAGAAGTACGCGCCAATCTCGGCACGCTGACCTACGTCCCCGCGCGTCTGGTCGCCGCTGCCAGCCGCGATGCCGGCGAGCGTGCCACCTTGTCCAACGCACTGAATCTGGCATTGGACAAGGTCTACGCCGACACCGCGTTGCCGATCGCCGACCGGCTGGGCACTGCCTACGCACAGATCCAGCTGGCACGCCTGGCGCAGGGCCAGCCCACCGAAACCGAAGCGAACGGCCCGCAACCACCACTCCCCAAAACCGTTGTCGACACCGTGCAGCAACGCGTGCAATGGGCCACCGACACCGCCAAGACCGACGAAGAGCGCCAATCCACCATCAGCACCGCCGCGGCGCTACAGAGCGAAGTAGGCGATGGTAGCGGCGCCGAGCAGCTGCTGCTGGCCGAATTGGCACGCAGCAAGACGCCGTACTACTACATGCCCGAACTGGCCGATCTGGCCGAACAACGCGGTGATAAAAAGACCGCGCTGTCCTGGCTTAAAAAAGCCTACGAGGGTGCGCAAGGACCCGCCACCCGCGTGCAGTGGGGTGTGATGTATGTGGATGGCTTGATCCGGCTCAGTCCCGACGACACTGCCGGCATCGAGGCGGCCGCCACACAGGTGATCGGCGAGCTGGCCGGGCAACCCGACGGTTACCGTCAACGCACCCGGCAGCGCTTCGCAACGCTGGGCGCTGCACTCAAGACTTGGGGCAAGCAGCACCACCAGCAAGGCAATGCGGTGCTGACACGACTTCAGCAGAAGATGCAGACCAGCTGCGGCAGCAAGAACACCAGCGAGTGCGCCAACTGGCTGAGCTGAGCCTGCGCAACCGTGCAGGCAGTTGCGCGGCGACTTGGCGCGGCTGACAGAGCACGGTTGGCAGTTGGCCAATGAATGTTGAACGTGCTCGGGACCGGCGTGTATGGCTGATACATGCCGCGTCCGAGCACTGGCCGCACCCATCGGCGGCCGCACAGCAGCTTTGTCAGCCCGCTCCTGGCGTCAGCTGCCTGTCGCTGCCGCTAGCGCACCCATGGCAGCAGCAAGTGATCCACCATCAGGAACGCGAACAGCGCCATCAGATACACGATGGAATACCCGAACATCTTCATCGAGAACAGCTCGTCCGGCGGATCGAGCATGCGCCAGGCGTACCAGAGGAACACCACGTTGAGCACCAGCGCACCGCCGAGATAGAACACCCCGCTCATGCCCACCGCCACCGGCAGCAGGGTCACGATCGCCAGCAGCACCGTGTAGACCAGGATCTGCCTGCGCGTATGCGGCACGCCATGGGTCACCGGCAACATCGGGATCGCGGCCTTGGCATAATCGGCGCGACGGAAGATCGCCAGCGCCCAGAAATGCGGCGGCGTCCAGATGAAGATGATCAGCACCAGCAGCGAGGCGTTGATCCAGTCGGCGCTGGTCGGCAAACCTGTGACTGCGGCCCAGCCCAGCATCGGCGGCGTGGCACCGGCCAGCCCGCCGATCACGATGTTCTGCGAGGTCGCACGCTTCAGGTACACGGTGTAGATCACCGCGTAACCGATCAGCGACGCGAAGGTCAGCACCGCGGTGATCACATTCACCCAGACCACCAGAATGGTCATGGAGATCACGATCAGCATGCTGGCAAACACCAGCACCTGCCACGGCCGCACCTTGCCCACCACCAGCGGGCGCCAAGAGGTGCGCGCCATCTGCGCATCGATCTTGGCATCGAGCAATTGATTGATCGCCGCCGCCGCCGATGCCGCCAGCCAGATGCCCAGAAAGCCCAACGCACCGGTGCGCACCTGCAGCCACGTCGGCACATCGGGGATGGCCAGGAACATGCCCACCAATGCGGTGAACACGATCAGTGCCACCACCTTGGGTTTGGTCAGATCCCAGTAATCGCGTGCGCTGACAGCCATGTTCACTCCGGCGCGCGCAGCCGCGCCAGCAGCGAGACCAGCACGAACAACAATGCCACCGCTCCGCCGTTGTGCAGCACCGACACTTCCAGCGGCAACGCCAGCTTGACGTTGAGCATGCCCAGCGTCACCTGCACCGCCACCAATACCGCTAGCGCACCGGCCCACACGCGCATGCCCGGCGAACGCGACAGGCGCCAGGCCAGCCACCACAGATACAGCGCTGTCGCAATCGCCCACAACCGGTGCGCCATCTGGATCGCGATACGCGCCGCGCCATCGAGCACACCGCCTTCGTAATCCACCCCGATCCCGCGCCAGAGTGTGAAGCCTTCGCGGAAGTCGTGTGGCGGCCACCATTGGCTCACGCAACGCGGGAAATTGTCGGCCGACCAGCTACCGCCGCCGCAGGCCAGCGCCGCGTAGTTGGCACTGACCCAACCGCCCAGCGCGATCTGCAGGCCCAGTACCGCCACGCCCAGGCGCAACAGCCACTTCAGCCGCGAGGCGTCGGCCAGCGTGATCGGCAGATGCGTCGCGCGCCAGGCCATCCACACCAGCAGCGAGAACATCAGCATGCCGCCGAGCAGATGGCCCATCACCACAATCGGCTTGAGCAGCAGCGTCACCGTCCACATGCCCAGCAGCGCCTGGAAGATCACCACCGCCAGCGTCAGCACCGCCGCGCGGGCCAGATCGATATTGCTCCAGCGCAATGCCGCCAGCAGCAGGATGGCCTCGCCCGCGATCGCCACCCCGGACGCCAGCGTGTGCCAGCCGGACATGTACAGCGGGATCGACAACGCCACCAGCACCGCCGCAGACACCACCTGGGCGATGCCCATGCGACGGCGCCGCACCGCCAGCAACGACAGCACCAGCACTTCCACCCCGAGCGCGCCGGCCAGAAAACGGTGCACCTGCTCACGCCAGGCCTTGTGCGACTCCAGCGGGCGGATCTTGCTGGCCGCATGCGTATTGGCCTCGTCGCTGGTCTGCGGCCAGGTGACGCGGCCATAGCAGGTCGGCCAGTCCGGGCAGCTCATGCCGGCATCGGACAGGCGCACGAACGACCCGAACAGGATCGTGCTCGCAGTGAACAACGCCGCCAGCCAGGCCATGCGATGGAAGTGGCGGAACAATGCCGGTGGCGCAAAGAGATTCATCGAAACGGGCTCACATCAGTTTCAGCAGCTTGACCAGATCGGCGCGCAGGCCGGCCGGGTCGAACCCTGGGGCATACCGCAGGATCACGAAGCCGTTGGGGTCGATCACATACACCGGCACGCCGGCGGCATCGTTGGCACGCGGTAACGCCTGCCGCAGCCGCGCATCCTCGCGCAGCACACGCAGGGCCGGCATCGGCGGCAGACCGGCTGGCGGGCTGCCGATCCACAGCACCTCCACCTTGTCGGCGCGATGCCCGAGCAGTTGCCACACCTTGTCCAGTTCGGCCGCCAGCGCCACGCACTGCTGCGTGCAGCTGGCAGGCGGTGCGAGCGCAATCCGCCACACACGTTCGGCAGGCATCCAGGCATACGGCTGCCCGTCCGCGCGCACCGGCACCAACCCGCGCAGGTCGGCAGGCGGCTTGAGCAGTTCGCCATGGTTGCGCATCGATGCCGGCTGCCATCCGGAGAAGCGCAGCACGCCGGCCAGCAACATCGAGCCGAAGAACAGCACCGCCAGGGCAATCAGCATCCTGCGGCCGCGTTTGACCGAGTGCGGCGTGGCCGATGTGGATGAGGTCATGCCGGCGATTTTCTCATGCCGCAGGCGTCAGTGCCCGCGTCGACGGCGGCGACGCGCACGCCACGTCAGCAGCGTGGCGGTGACCAGCACCGCTGCGGCCAGACCGAACCATTGCACCGCATAACCCAAGTGCCGCGCGGGTGGCAGCGTGTTCGGCAGCATCTCCAGATCGCGCGCATAACCGACCGGTAGGGCCGGATCCAGCCGCAAGACCTGCGACGAAATGTCGCGCCTGCCAAGCGCACTGCGCAGGGCTTCTGCATCCAGGCGCGTGGCCAGCCAGGTCTGAGGTGCATTGGCGGTGGCCAATGCCGGCCCGATCGCAAGTCCGGCCGATGGCGGCGCGCTCAACAACCCCTGCAGTGCCTGGATGCCTTGCAGTGGCGTGATCGTCGGCAACTGCCGATTGGCCGGTAACGGCAGCCAGCCCAGATCGATCAGCAGCGTGACCGGGCTGTCTTGCGGCGCGGCGAGTTGATAAACGCGCACACCGGCGCGCCCTGCATGCAGTTGGTTGTCCAGCAACACCTGTTGCGGCAGAAAACGCACGTCTCCGCTCACCCATGCCAGCGCATGCGGCGTGGCTAACGCTTGCACCAAGGTCAACGGCATCTCGCGCACATGCGCAGCGCGTTCCAGCAACCCTTGCTTGCTGTGCATGCGCTGCAGCTGCCAGTACCCAAGCGCCGCAAAACCAGCGCTGACCAGCAACGCCAGACACCAGCCCAACACCGCCGTGTGCTTGCGCATCATGACAAGCGACGCAAAAAGGCGTGCAATACCGTTACCACGCCGACGACCACCGGGGCTGTTGTGAACGATTCGCTCAAGACGCTGCTGATTGTCGCCTTCCTGATCGTGATTCTATGGAACCTGGGCGCGGGTCTCTATTACCTGCTCACCGATCGCGGCGAGACCAAGCGCACCGTCAACGCACTCACCTGGCGCATCGGTCTGTCGGTCGCGCTGATCGCGGTGGTGATCCTCGGCATCTACACCGGCTGGATCAAGCCGCATGGGCTCGGCCGCTGACGGCCGATGAGATTGGTGATTCGGCATTGGGGATTCGTAATAGCAAAAGCGGATCGCTCTTGCGACTCCCCAATCCCCGCCCTCAAAGTACATACACGAACAAAAATAGCGCCAGCCATACCACGTCGACAAAGTGCCAGTACCACGCAGCCGCTTCGAAGGCGAAGTGGTTGTCGCGGGTGAAGTGCCCACGCGCCACGCGCAACCACATCACCGCCAACATGATCGTGCCAAGCAGCACGTGCATACCGTGGAAGCCGGTGAGCATGAAGAAGGTCGAGCCGTAGATGCCGGATCCCAGCGTCAGATTGAGCTCGGTGTAGGCGTGGATGTATTCCTCGGCCTGCAGGAACAGGAACACACACCCCAGCAGCACGGTCAGACCCAGCCACACCAGCAGCGCACCGCGTCGGCCACCTTTCAGCGCGTGATGGGCGATGGTCAGCGTCACACCGGAGCTGAGCAGGATCAGCGTATTGATCAGCGGCAGGCCCCACGCCAGGATGGTCTGGAACTGCCCGCCGATCGTGCCCGGGCCGTTGGTCGGCCACGCGGCGGAGTACCCATTCCACAGCAGCTCATTGGTCATCACGCCATCGCCTTCACCGCCCAGCCACGGCAGCGTCAGCACGCGCGTATAGAACAACGCACCGAAGAAGGCGCAGAAGAACATCACCTCGGAAAAAATGAACCACACCATCCCCATGCGGAACGACCCATCCACCTGGCGGTTGTAGTGCCCGGCATTGGATTCGCGGATGACATCGCCAAACCACATGAACAAGGTCGCCAGCAACATCGCAACGCCTGCGAAGAACGTCCAACGTCCCCATGCCGCATCGTTGAGCCAGCTGGCCACGCCGATCATCATCACGAACATCGCAATCGACCCGACAAACGGCCACTTGCTCTGGCTCGGGACGAAATACGCGTCGGCATTGGGACTATGGTCGGCCATGGCGTTGCTTCCGTGTCGGTGCTGCGTGTGGAGGAAGGATTACGGCGCCGCACGCGGCGCGCTGGATGCGCCACCGCCTTGCAACTCCGAGGTCAGGGTGTCATTGCGATAGAACGTGTAGGACAAGGTGATCGTGGTGACTTCCGGCGGCAACGCAGGGTCGACGATGAAACGCAGCGGCATGTCGCGCGTTTCGCCGGCCTGCAAGGTCTGCGCGGTAAAACAGAAACATTCGGTCTTGTTGAAGTATCCGGACGCACGCGCCGGTGCGACCGATGGCACCGCACTGCCGACCACCGCACGCGCGCTGTCGTTGCGCGCAAAGTACAGCGCTTCGTTGAGTTCGCCCGGTACTACATCCATCGTCATCTGCTCGGGACGAAAGGTCCACGGCAACTTCGAATTGACCCCGGCATCGAACTCCACCCGCACCGTGCGTTTGCCCGCCGCTGCAGTCCCGGCAGCACTCGCATGCGTGCTGCCAGGTGCGCGCTCCATACGAATGCCGAAGACTTTTTCGCAGGCGATGCGGTACAGCGGCACCAACGAAAACGTCAGCACGAACACGCCCAACACCACGCCCAGCAGTTTGAACAGGCCGGCAGTCGGTGCAGGTGCAGGCGCATGGGTACTCAACGCCCGATGACTCCCGAGGCGATGAAACCCGCGTAGATCAGCAACGCGATGATGCCCACGGTGATCGCGGTGCGGCGCACGGCGCGACGCTGTTGCGCCTGCCGTTCGGCAGCCGAGAGCAGGCGTGTCACCGCTGCCGGCGCGGACTCAGTGACCGATGTCTTCATGCGCAAGATCTCCAGGCTTGATCACCGGCGGCACGGTGAAGGTATGCGCAGGTGCGGGCGATGGCACCGTCCACTCCAGCCCCTTCGCGCCTTCCCAGGCGCGCGCCTCGGCCTTTGCGCCATTGCGCAGCGAAGCAAACAGAATGCCGGCCATCAAGAACGGCGTAGCGAACATGCCGAACGCGCCGATCGAGCTGATCAGATTCCAGTCGGCGAATACCACGTTGTAATCGGGAATCCGCCGCGGCATGCCGGCCAAGCCGAGAAAGTGCTGCGGGAAGAACAGCAGATTGACGAACACCATCGTCCACCAGAAATGGAACTTGGCCCAGGTCTCGTTGTACATCCGCCCGGTCCACTTCGGCCACCAGTAATACACCGCCGCAATCAGCGCGAACACCGCACCGGTGACCAACACATAATGGAAATGCGCGACTACAAAATAGGTGTCGTGATACTGGAAGTCCGCCGGCACGATCGCCAGCATCAGGCCCGAAAATCCACCGATGCTGAAAAGGATCACGAAGGCCACCGCCCACAGCATCGGCGATTCGAACGTCAGCGAGCCCTTCCACATCGTGCTGACCCAGTTGAACACCTTCACCCCGGTCGGGATGGAGATCAGCATCGTGGCGAACATGAAGTAGATTTCGCCACCGAGCGGCATGCCCACGGTGAACATGTGGTGCGCCCACACGATAAAGCTCAAAAACGCGATCGCCGCGATCGCATAGACCATTGCCTGATAGCCGAACAGCGGCTTGCGGCTGAAGGTCGGGATGATCTCGCTGACCACGCCGAACGCCGGCAGGATCATGATGTACACCTCGGGGTGCCCGAAGAACCAGAAGATGTGCTGGTACATCACCGGGTCGCCGCCGCCAGCCGCATTGAAGAAGCTGGTGCCGAAGAACTTGTCGGTCAGCAACATGGTCACCGCACCGGCCAGCACCGGCATCACCGCGATCAGCAGGAACGCGGTGATCAGCCAGGCCCAGCAGAAGATCGGCATCTTCAACAGATCGATGCCGGGTGCACGCATGTTGAGCACGGTGGCGATGATGTTGATCGCACCCATGATCGAACTGACGCCGGCGACATGGATCGCAAACACGCTGAAGGCCACGTTGTAGCCGCCCTGCAGCGACAGCGGCGGGTACAGCGTCCAGCCACCGGCCGGCGCACCGCCGGGCAGAAACAGCGTCAGCAGCAAAAGCGTGAACGCGACCGGCAGCAGCCAGAATGACCAGTTGTTCATGCGCGGCAGCGCCATGTCCGGCGCGCCGATCTGCAGCGGAATCATCCAGTTGGCCAGGCCGACGAAAGCCGGCATCACGCCACCGAAGATCATCACCAGTGCGTGCACGGTGGTCATCTGGTTGAAGAATTCGGGTTTGACGAACTGCAATCCGGGCTGCATCAATTCGGCGCGAATCACCACGCTCATCGCCGCGCCGATGATGAACATCACGAAGGAAAACAGCAGATACAGCGTGCCGATGTCCTTGTGATTGGTCGAGAAGAACCAGCGTTCGACGAAACCGGGCTGGTGGTGTCCGTGGTGATCGACTGCGGTATGCGCCATGACGGAACGACCTCTGTGAAGCGATGCGGTTGCGAGCGATTAGAGAGCGGCGGTCGGTGTTGCAGCTGGAGCAGGTGCACCCGCCGGAGCGGCTTCACCGGCAGGCGCTGCTGCAGGTGTGGACGCCGGCGCCGGTGCCGGCGTGCCTGCGGGTGCAGCAGGCGTTGCGCTTGCACTGCGACGCGCCGCCAGCCAGCGCTGGAATTCGGCCTTGGGCAACGCCTCCACCACGATCGGCATGAAGCCATGATCCTTGCCGCACAACTCGGCGCACTGCCCGCGATACACGCCCGGCTGCTCGATGTTGGTCCATGCCTCGTTGACGATGCCGGGGATCGCGTCCTGCTTCCAGCCCAATGCCGGCACCCACCACGCATGGATGACGTCATCGGCTGTGATCACGAAGCGGATCTTGGTGCCGACCGGCAGCACCAGGCGGTTGTCCACGTCCAACAGATAATGCGGTTGCGATGCAGCGGTCGGACGCTCGCCACTCTGGCGGATGCGGTCGGATTCGCGGGCCAGCCGGCTGGTGAATTCCACGCCCTGGCCCAGATACTCGTATTTCCACATCCACTGGTAGCCGGTGACCTTGACGGTCATCTCCGACTCGCGCGTGTCGTACATCGCAATCAGCTTGGCCGTTGCCGGCCAGGCCATCGCAATCAGCACCAACACTGGAATCACCGTCCACAGCACTTCAGCCGTGGTGTTATGGCTGAATTGCGCCGCCACCGCACCCTTGGACTTGCGAAACTTGAAGATCGCATAGCCCATCGCACCGAACACCAGCGCGCCGATCACCACGCAGACCCACAGCGCCACCATGTGCGCCTCATAGGCCATGCGCGCGGTCTGCGTGACCCCGCGGCCCATGTTGAGCTGCCATTCCTTGGGGTCGGCCGACTGCGCCCAGGCACCTTGTGCGCTCAATAGCGCCACCATCGCCAAAGCCATCTTCGAATACGTCGCCTTCCAGCTGCTGCGTTGCGTCATTGCCTAGACCCTTACGTCATCGGTGACGGCCATTGGCGGCCGCGAGCAAGCGTTTCAGCGTAGTTGCCAGTTCCACACGTTCGGCCGGCCCGAGAAAACTTCCGATCTCGATCTGCCTGCCGCTGCTTATCAGCAACACCCTGTCGTCGCGTTCCATGGATAACCGCACCCAGTGCGGATGAGCCTGAAACGCTGGTGGCGCATGCCCGGACGGAAACACCTCGACAACGGCTTCCCCCACCCGGATCGCTTCTTCGCGCTCGCCACTTCGCCACAACTGCCGTAGCGCCAGCGCCACCACACCACTGTGCAACAGGGCGAACACCGGCGCGAACGCATTGCCGGTCCACCACCCCAGGCCTGCAAACAACCACATCGTTCCCGCCAACACTGCGAACAATTGCACGAATTGCCTGGCAGACAGTGCCCGCGGAGGCCGCAACCGCACCTGCGTCCCAACCCCTTCGGACATCAACGGCAGCACTTCGATCATTGGCAACACGCAGCGCACTGCGGGAATAGCCCGATGGTAGACCCGCGCGAACGCATGCGGCAAGCGTTTCCGGCAATCATTCAATTGCTGCAGTGCAGCTAAAAATGCGCGTAAATCAATCACTTCCCCGATGCAGGCGGCTGCAGCCAGCAACGATCGAGTCCGCTTGCACGTGCGATGGCGACATGCACAAAACGGCGGAAAAGTTGCCGCTTCCACACAAGTGCGCAGGTACTTCCGCTCTCTAGAATGAGCGCGGATCCCCAGGCATCTTTCGCATGAACGCTCAGCTCGACCCGCTTGCCTCCAACCCAGTTGCGCGCCCGCTGTTGGCGCCCGAGCTGCCTGCCGCACCCGGTGCATTACGCGCCGCCATCACCGCCGCCTGGCTCAAGGACGAAGCCGAGCACGTGCGCGAACTGCTCGACCAGGCCCGCCTGCCCGCCGCCGAACAGGCCAAGGTGCAGGCGGTCGCCGCCGACCTGGTCACCCGCGTCCGCGCACGTGCACAGGACCAGGGTGCGATCGAAGCCTTCATGCGCCAATACGACCTGGGCAGCGAGGAAGGTGTACTGCTGATGTGCGTGGCCGAAGCGCTGTTGCGCATTCCCGACCAGGACACCGCAGACAAGCTGATCCGCGACAAGCTCGGCGATGCGGACTGGAAAAAGCACGTCGGCGGCAGCGACTCGGTGCTGGTCAATGCATCGACCTGGGGCCTGATGCTCACCGGCAAGCTGGTGCAACTCAACGACCTCACCCGCGCAGACGTGCCGGGCGCGTTCAAGCGCCTGATCGGCCGCGTTGGCGAACCGGTGATCCGCCTGGCCGTGCGCCAGGCGATGAAGATCATGGGCCACCAGTTCGTCATGGGCCGCACCATCGGTGAAGCCCTCTCGCGCTCGCGCAAGGGCGACAACGCCGATTACCGCTATTCGTTCGACATGCTCGGCGAAGGCGCATTGACCATGAAGGATGCGCAGCGCTACTTGCAGGCATACCGCGATGCCATCCACGCGATCGGCCGCAGCGGCAGTTTCGTCGGCACCGATGTATTCGCAGCGCCCAGCATCTCGATCAAATTGTCCGCACTGTATCCGCGCTACGAACATGCCAAGCGTGCGCGCGTGATGGCCGAGCTGGTACCGGGCGTGCTCGAGCTGGCGCAACTGGCCAAGTCCTACGGCATCGGCTACACCGTCGATGCCGAAGAAGCCGACCGCCTGGAACTGTCGCTGGACATCATCGAGGCCACGTTCTCCGACCCATCGCTGGATGGATGGGAAGGCTATGGCCTTGCGGTGCAGGCCTACCAGAAGCGCACGCCGTACACGATCGATTTCCTCGCCGACCTGGCACGTCGCGTCGGCCGTCGGATTCCGGTGCGTCTGGTCAAGGGCGCGTACTGGGACGCGGAGATCAAGCGCGCACAGATCGAAGGTCACCCCGGCTATCCGGTCTTTACCCGCAAGCAGAATACCGACGTGTCGTATCTGGCCTGCGCACGTCGCATGTTCGCGCACAGCGATGCGCTGTACCCGATGTTCGCCACGCACAACGCGCAGACCATCGCGGCGGTCCGCGCGATCTCCGGCGGCAAGGTGTACGAACACCAGAAACTGCACGGCATGGGCGATGACCTGTATGCCGAAGTGATTCCGGCCGACCGGCTGGGGTTGCCCTGCCGCGTGTACGCGCCGGTCGGCTCGCACGAGGATCTGCTGCCGTACCTGGTGCGTCGCCTGCTCGAAAACGGCGCCAATTCCAGCTTCGTCAATCGCATCACCGACGAGGACGTCGCCATCGAAGACCTGATCCGCGATCCGGTCGAAGCGGTGTCGTCGTTTAGCTCCATTCCGCATCCCAAGATTCCGCTGCCGACCGATCTGTTGCGCAGCCAGAACCAACACAGGAAAAACTCCATGGGCGCCAATCTCGCCAACGACAACGATCTGCGGCAGCTGGCCGAGCAACTCAATGCCGCGATCAAACCGTGGAAGGCTATCCCACTGGTGCCCGGCGCAGTGCTCAGCACGCCCAGCGAAGGGGTACTCAACCCCGCAGACCGACGCGAAACCGTCGGCCATTGGCAGCCGGCCGATCCGGCAACCGTGCAGAAGGCGCTGGCGTCCGCTGCCGCCGCGCAGCCCGCCTGGAACCGCACGCCCGCCGCCAGCCGCGCCACCATCCTGGAACACGCAGCCGACCTGCTCGAGGCGCGCATGCCAGAGTTCATGGCGATCTGCGTCAAGGAAGCCGGCAAGACCCTGCCCGACGCAGTGGCCGAGGTCCGCGAAGCAGTCGACTTCCTGCGCTACTACGCCGGCCAGGCACGCGCCCAGTTCGGCGCCCCCGAGCGTCTGCCCGGTCCAACTGGCGAATCCAACGAGCTGCAGTTGCACGGGCGCGGCGTGTTCGTCTGCATCAGCCCATGGAACTTCCCGCTCGCCATCTTCCTGGGTCAGGTCGCCGCCGCCCTGGCCGCCGGCAACAGCGTCATCGCCAAGCCGGCAGAGCAAACCAACCTGATCGGCTACGCGGCGGTGAAGCTGCTGCAAGAAGCGGGCATCCCCGAGGCTGTCGTGCAGTTCCTGCCAGGCGATGGCGCGACCGTTGGCGCCGCGCTGACCAACGACCCGCGCGTGGCCGGCGTCGCTTTCACCGGCTCCACGGAGACCGCACGGGTCATCAACCGCACCCTGGCTGCACGCGACGCCGCGATCGGTGTACTGATCGCCGAAACCGGCGGCCAGAACGCCTTCATCGCCGACTCCTCTTCATTGCCCGAAGCCGTCGTCAAGGATGCGATCTCCAGCGCCTTCATGTCCGCCGGCCAACGCTGCTCGGCCGCTCGCGTCTTGTTCGTGCAGGACGACATCGCCGACAAGGTCATGACCATGCTCGCCGGTGCCATGGGCGAGCTGAAGATCGGCGACCCTGCGCTACTGTCCACCGACGTTGGCCCGGTAATCGACGCAGATGCACTCAAGATCCTCGACGATCATGCAGCACGCATGGATCGCGAAGCGCGCCTGATCGGCAGCACGGCATTGAATCCAACAACCGCGCATGGCAGCTTCTTCGCCCCGCGCGCCTATGAGCTAACCTCGCTGACGCAGCTGCAACGTGAGATCTTCGGACCAGTGCTGCATGTAATCCGCTGGAAAGCGGACCAGCTTGATGCCGTTATCGACCAGATCAATGCCACAGGTTATGGACTGACGCTAGGTGTGCACTCGCGTATCGACGAGACCATCGACCGCATCACCACACGCGTCGCGGTTGGTAATGTCTACGTCAACCGCAATCAGATCGGCGCGGTCGTCGGCGTACAACCCTTCGGCGGCCAGGGCCTGTCAGGCACCGGCCCGAAAGCCGGGGGTCCACATTACCTGCTGCGCTTCGCCACCGAGAAAGTCGTCACCGTCAACACGACCGCCGCCGGCGGCAATGCCTCCCTGCTGACCTTGGGCGACTGATCCTCGCCTCGATGCAGACGTCATAGTGCGGTCGATTGGACCAACAAAAACCCCGCTCACGCGGGGTTTTTTGTTGGCTTGTGCTCTGCCAATGCCTCATGCGACAGCGATAAGTGATATGGCCAAGCACACGCGTATCGGATGCAGTCTCGGTGAGCAGCATGGCGGCGAAGAATAAGCCAGTCAGCGAGTCACCTTGATCTTGATGAATTGCATGGCCCTGGTAGTCCCAAAGACCCAGATGGTTGCAGGGGTTTGGCGACGGTGGAGTGCAATCAGGACCCATCTGCTGGCACTAGCAGGTGACCGGTGCTCCTCGTGCCGATTTATGAGCAGGAAGCCAGCACTATCAAGGGTACGTCTACTGGCAGACGCCCTGACTGGTCGGTTCTTTGACCAATCGTGCGCACGCGGCAATGTATCGCCAGGCAACACGCGCAGACTTCCGGACATTCCAAGATGCAGCAGCGCACTGCCGCCAGCATCGGTATCGATCAACAGATACTTGGCGCGACGCCGCACGTTGGTAATGGTGGCGCCAGGAAGCAGCCGCTCGATCTGCTCGGGAATCGGCCAGCGCAAATCCGGTCGTCGCAGGATGACGCCATGAATCCGTTGGTCAACCAGATGCGGGGCCAGGCCGCGCAAGGTGGTTTCGACTTCGGGAAGCTCAGGCATGCAGATATCCAGTAGGCGAGGCCGGCGATGTTACCGACGTGATGGATATGGTGGCGGAGCCACATAAACCAAATCTCGTCTGAGCCAGATCTGCGCTTGGACGTCCGTGTGTGCGTGCTGCAGTCTCGTCCAGCACCGCTTCGCGGGTGTTCAAACGCAGCGGGAATCAGAGCGGCATTTGCAGATTTCTCTGTCGCCTTCCTGTCAACTTTCGGTTGCCGGCCTCGGCCTCGGAGTATCGCGCCAAGTTTTGGACAAAAAGAAACCCCCAGTCCAGTTGGACTGAGGGTTTCGGGTAAAGACCCTGGCGATGACCTACTCTCGCATGGCTTGAGCCACACTACCATCGGCGCAGCTGCGTTTCACTTCCGAGTTCGGGATGGGATCGGGTGGTTCCACAGCGCTAATTTCACCAGGGAGACGGTTGGAGCGTCGCCAGTTGGAGCTTCCTCAAACGTGTGCACATTGCTGTGCAAGCGTTTGCGTGTGGAAGCACCTACGGCGCTCGTCTCGCATAGTTAACTTGTGACGTAGCTTGCATTTGATGATCTACCAACGTTCGTTGGGACCAAGGCAACTTGAGGTTATATGGTCAAGCCGCACGGATCATTAGTATCAGTTAGCTCAATACATTGCTGTACTTACACACCTGACCTATCAACCACATAGTCTATATGGTTCCTTTAGGGGGCTTGTGCCCCGGGAAGTCTCATCTTGAGGCGCGCTTCCCGCTTAGATGCTTTCAGCGGTTATCGCTTCCGAACATAGCTACCCGGCAATGCCACTGGCGTGACAACCGGAACACCAGAGGTTCGTCCACTCCGGTCCTCTCGTACTAGGAGCAGCCCCTCTCAAACTTCCAACGCCCATGGCAGATAGGGACCGAACTGTCTCACGACGTTCTGAACCCAGCTCGCGTACCACTTTAAATGGCGAACAGCCATACCCTTGGGACCGACTACAGCCCCAGGATGTGATGAGCCGACATCGAGGTGCCAAACACCGCCGTCGATATGAACTCTTGGGCGGTATCAGCCTGTTATCCCCGGAGTACCTTTTATCCGTTGAGCGATGGCCCTTCCATACAGAACCACCGGATCACTAAGACCTACTTTCGTACCTGCTTGATCCGTCGATCTTGCAGTCAAGCACGCTTATGCCTTTGCACACAGTGCGCGATGTCCGACCGCGCTGAGCGTACCTTCGTGCTCCTCCGTTACTCTTTAGGAGGAGACCGCCCCAGTCAAACTACCCACCATACACGGTCCCTGATCCGGATAACGGATCTAGGTTAGAACGTCAAGCACGACAGGGTGGTATTTCAAGGATGGCTCCACTGCAGCTAGCGCCACAGTTTCATAGCCTCCCACCTATCCTACACAGACGAACTCAACGTTCAGTGTAAAGCTATAGTAAAGGTTCACGGGGTCTTTCCGTCTTGCCACGGGAACGCTGCATCTTCACAGCGATTTCAATTTCACTGAGTCTCGGGTGGAGACAGCGCCGCTGTCGTTACGCCATTCGTGCAGGTCGGAACTTACCCGACAAGGAATTTCGCTACCTTAGGACCGTTATAGTTACGGCCGCCGTTTACTGGGGCTTCGATCAAGAGCTTCGCCTTGCGGCTGACCCCATCAATTAACCTTCCAGCACCGGGCAGGCGTCACACCCTATACGTCCACTTTCGTGTTTGCAGAGTGCTGTGTTTTTGATAAACAGTCGCAGCGGCCTGGTTTCTGCGACCCTCTTCAGCTATAGCTCGCATGAGCCACCAAAAAGGGTGCACCTTCTCCCGAAGTTACGGTGCCATGTTGCCTAGTTCCTTCACCCGAGTT
>NZ_CP103836.1:2177500-2590000 GCF_032697525.1 Xanthomonas hydrangeae | reverse complement strand
CTGCAAACCGCGGCCCATCAACAGATTGAACTTCTGATCGGTGCCGCCCAGTTCGACGTCCGCCTTCAAGGCGACCGAGTCGTAGCCCTGCACCAACGGATACAGGAATTCGTGAATGGCGATCGGCTGTTGGCCGTTGAAGCGCTTGGCGAAGTCGTCGCGTTCGAGCATGCGCGCCACCGTGTGCTGCGCGGACAGCTTGATCATGTCCGCCGCGCTCATCTGGCCGAACCACTCGGAGTTGAAGCGCACCTCGGTGCGTTCGCGATCCAGGATCTTGAAGACCTGCTCTTCATAGGTGCGCGCGTTGGCCAGCACATCGTCACGGCTCAGCGGCTTGCGGGTGACGTTCTTGCCGCTCGGGTCGCCGATCATGCCGGTGAAGTCGCCGATCAGGAAGATCACCTGATGCCCGAGCTGCTGGAATTGCCGCATCTTGTTGAGCAGCACGGTGTGGCCCAGATGCAGATCCGGCGCGGTGGGATCGAAACCGGCCTTCACCCGCAACGGCACGCCTGACTTCAGACGCGCTTCGAGCTGATCGAGCTTGAGGATCTCCTCGGTACCGCGACCGATGAGTGCGAGGGATTCTTCGATAGTGGCCAACCACAGACTCCAGCGGCGTTTGCCGTCAAAAACGTGAACGATGTTAAACGCGGGTTAATTTCGCGCCAAATGAAAATGTCGAACAGGCTCAATGGTTTGACGCGCTGTTACAGGCTGTCTATGGTACCGGCGATTGGGCTCGCACTTCGAGCCAGCGAGGAATTTGAACGATGCAGAACTCAGAGCAGGGCCGTGCACGCAAGCGGCGCTTTCACGAACGCCTCCACGTCCTCCACGACACTGCCCTGCATCGCAAGCTCAAGGCGCATCTCCCGGCCGCGTTCAACGACCAGTGGACACGCCGGCACTGGATCCATGCCAGCCTGTTCGCCACCATCGGTGCGCTGGTGGCCACGATCGTGCCGGGCTTCTCCAACGCCATCGATACCCCGCTGTCCAGCCATTCCACGCTGGCCCTGCCGTTGCCGCCGTTGGTGCCGAGCCGCAAGCAGCTGGCGCCGAGTACCGATTGGGAAATTCTGCAGGTCAAATCGGGCCAGACGCTGAGCACCCTGTTCGGCGAGTTGGGACTTCCGACCACGGTGATGTACCAGGTGCTGGCGCATCCAGGCACCAAGGAGGCGCTGACCAAGCTGCGCCCGGGCGCAGAGATCGCCTTCGATATGCCCACGCCGGGCGAGCTGCGCGCATTGCGCTTCGACCGCGACGACAGCCACCGTGTGGAGCTGCGCCTGCTGGGCGACAGCGTGCGCGAGAACGTCACCGAGCGCGCAACGACCACGCGCACGGTGGTGGCAAGCGGGGAAATCAGCAGCTCGCTGTACGCCTCGGCCGGCAAGTCGGGCCTGTCGCCGGCGGCAGTGGCAATCATGACCGACGAGATCTTCAAATACGACATCGACTTCGACAAGGATCTGCAGCCGGGCGACCGTTTCAGCGTGGTGATGGATGAGACCTGGCGCGAGGGCGAGCGGATCAATACCGGCGACATCCTGGCGGCGACCTTCACCACCGGCGGCAAGACCTACACCGGCTTCCGCTTCGAGCGTGCCGGCAAGCCGGCCGAGTATTTCGACATCACTGGCCGGCCGTTGAAGAAGAGCTTCATTCGCATGCCGGTGGCTTACAGCCGCATCAGCTCGACCTTCGGCGCACGCAGGCATCCGGTGCTGGGCACGATGCGCATGCACAAGGGCGTGGACTACGCGGCAGCCTCGGGCACGCCGATCATGGCCGCCGGCGATGCGCGGGTGGTGTTCGTCGGCACCCAGCGCGGCTACGGCAATGTGGTGATCCTGGACCACGGCAGGAATTTCAGCACGCTGTACGGGCACATGTCGCGCTTCGGCAAGGTCAAGGCCGGCCAGCGCATCAACCAGGGCACGGTGATCGGCTATGTCGGCATGACCGGTCTTGCGACCGGCCCGCATCTGCATTACGAATTCCGCGTCGCCGGGCAGCAGCGCAACCCGATGTCGGTGACCATGCCGCCGCCGGAACCGTTGCAAGGCGCCGAGCTGGCTGCATTCCGTGCGCAGACGGCGCCGGCGCTGGCGCGTATCGAAGGCATGGAGAAGTTGATCTACGCCGACGCCGCCAAGCCTGCCAAGGGCAAACCGCGCGGTTGAGTGGGCGCGGCTGGTTTCTCAGCCACCGCGCTGGCAACCGCCGATCGCACGGCTGCGCCTCCGTCCGGGGCTCTGGCTCACGCGACGCCGCAGCCGGCGCGGGGTTGCTGCCAGCAACAACGGGTTGCTGCCAGCAACAAGTGGACACCATGGTGTCGACGCGACAGTCGGCACTGACATTTAGAATGCTTGCCTGGCGAGCGCATCGCCCCTGCTTCCACCGCGATGCCCGCAAGGCCGGTTGACTCTCCCATCCCGGCTGCACAAGCTGCACGACCACCGTGCAACTGGCCCTGGCATGTCTGCTCCGGAACATCTTGAATCCCCGCTCTATCTGGGCCTGATGTCGGGCACCAGCGCCGACGGCATTGATGCGGCGCTGGTGCGCTTCACCGACGAGGGCCACCGACGCTGCGCACTGGTCGCAGGCACCACGGTGGCCTGGGAGCCGCAGCTGCGCGAAACGCTGGTGACGTTGGGCCAGGGCGCCGAGGTCATCGCCATCGATGCGCTTGGACACCTGGATGCGCAGGTGGGGCTGGCGTTTGCGGCCGCGGCCAATCAGCTGATCCGCGACAGCGGCATTGCGCGTGGGCGCGTCCGCGCGATCGGCTCGCACGGACAGACCATTCGGCATCGCCCCAAGGCCGATCCGGCCTTCACCTGGCAGATCGGCGATGCCAGCCGGATTGCCGAGCACACCGGCATCACCACGGTGGCCGATTTCCGCCGGCGCGATGTGGCTGCCGGCGGCCAGGGCGCGCCGCTGATGCCGGCCTTCCATCTGGCCATGCTGGGTGCCGCCGACGAGGACCGAGCGGTGCTCAACCTGGGTGGCATCGGCAACCTGACCTTGATCCCGCGCAGTGGCGCGGTGCTGGGCTTCGATACCGGCCCGGCCAATGCGTTGCTGGACAGCTGGTGCCAGCTGCATCGCGGCACGCCGTTCGATGCCGAGGGTGCGTTTGCCGCCAGCGGGCGCGTCGATACGGCGCTGCTGCAGGCGCTCTTGGCCGACCCGTGGTTTGCGCTGACACCGCCCAAGAGCACCGGGCGCGAGCAGTTCCATCTGGACTGGGCGATGCAGGCGATGCGGTCGTCGGGACACGCGGCGCCGTCCGCGGCCGATATGCAGGCGACCCTGCTCGAACTCACCGCCGCCAGCGTCGCCGACGCGTTGCTGCGGCTGCAGCCCGATACCCGCCGGGTGCTGGTGTGCGGTGGCGGGGTGCGCAATCCGGTGTTGATGGCGCGCCTGGCGGCGCGACTGCCGGGCGTGGTGGTGGAATCCAGCGCGCGGCATGGGCTGGATCCGGACTATCTGGAGGCGATGGGGTTTGCGTGGTTGGCCGCAGAGCTGCTCGCAGGCCGCGCGGCCAATCTGCCGTCGGTGACCGGAGCGGCGGGGCCGCGGTTGCTGGGGGCGATCTATCCGGCATGAGTGGCCTGAATCGGCTCGAGCTGGATGCCACTACCTCGCTTCCTGATGGTGCCCCGCCTCGAATTCTGCGACGCGACCAGCGCTCAATTAATGAGGGGTAGCGGTGACGTGTTCGGTTGAAGCTAGCTTGCTGATGATGCCCCGCCTCGTCTGCAACCCACTAGCACTCGATTGAGCAGAGGCTGGCGGGGATGTGCGCAGTTGAAGCCGGCGAATGCACGGGAGTCTTGGCTCTTCTCGGCGGCACACAAGGGTTTCCGACCGAGCCATCCGCGTTCGCACAGCATCCTCGCGCCGAATGGATTCGCACGCGAGGCAGTGCTGCCTGACCGTTTGCAGTGCTACGGAGTATTCCCCGCCGGCAGCGCCTTGAGCGCAGCGATCGCCTCTGCCAGCGCATCGACTTCCGGATGCTGCAGGCCACCGGTGACTTCGTATTCGCTGGCGAACAGGCCCTGTTCGAGCAGATGCATTACCGTCTGGTGCTGGGTCCAGCCGCGTGCGACGGAGATGCGACGGATCCTGTCCACCAGCAATGGATCGATGTCCCGCAACACCAGATCGGTCATGCCCTTCCTCGTGCGATGCAGTGCCGCGTCGGCATCATCGGCAACCTTGGCGGACGTTTCAATCCGGGCGCCCATCGCGGGCATCCAGCCGCGGCCACAGCCAGGCCAACAGGGCCAGCGTGGGAACCACGGTGAGGGCGCTGAGGATGAAGAAGGTGCTGTAGGAGGTGGCCTCGACCAGGAACCCGGACACACCGCCGGCGAACTTGCCCGGCAAATTGGCCAGCGACACCAGCAAGGCGTACTGGGTGGCGGTGAAGTTGCGATTGGTCAGCGATGACATGAAGGCCACCAGCACGGTACCGGCGAACCCCTGGAACAGGTTGTCGGCACTGAGTGCGGCGTAGAACGCCCACAATTTGCCGGGGTTCTGCGCCATCAGCAAAAACGCCAGGTTGGACAGCGCCACGCCCAGGGCGGCCACCAACAGCATGCGCCGGAAGCCGAACGCCGCCACTGCCGCACCGCCGGCAAACGCGCCGACGATGCCCATCCACACGCCGAACAGCTTGGACACCGTGGCGATGTCGGCCTTGGTGTAGCCCGAATCCAGATAGAACGGCCCGGCCATCACGCCGATCACCTGGTCCGGGAACTTGAACAGGCCGACAAATGCCAGCAGGACGATGCCCAGCGCCAGCCCATTGCCGGAAAAGAAACTGGCAATGGGTTGCCAGAATGCGCCGGCTACGTCGATGCGGCGCACCACGGTGAGCTGCGGCCGGTCCGGCTCGCGGCATATCAGGGTGGTGATGATCGGCAGCAGCATCAGCGCCGACATGGCCAGGTACGCCGAGGTCCAGTTGAGGTACTCGGCCATGTACAGCGCCCCGGCGCCACCGAGGATCAGGCCGATCCGATAGCCCAGGGTGTAGGTCGCCGCCAGGGCCGCCTGCGCCGTGTCCGGGGCGATTTCGATGCGGTAGGCATCCACCACCGAATCCTGCGTGGCGCCCCAGAACGAGGCGAACAGCACCCAGGCGACCAGGCCGGCGACACTCATGTCCGGGCGCGAAAACGCCAGTGCGAACAGGCCGACGGTGACGCCGAGTTGCGAGACCAGCAGCCAGGAGCGGCGGCGCCCCAACCACGCGGTGACCGGAAACGCATAGCGGTCGAGCAGCGGCGCCCATAGGAACTTGAGCAGGTAGAAGAAGCTGGCCAGGCTGATCAGACCGATGCTGCCCAGATCCAGCCCGACATCGCGCAGCCGGGTGGACAGGGTCTGCGAGGCGATCAGCAGGAACGGCAGGCCACTGCCGAAACCCAGCAGGGCCATGGTCGCCGCCGATGGGGTGGCGAAGGCCTGCCGGATGCCGCGCAGTCCTTTGTAGTGGGGTGCAGGCGTGGTCATGCGTATGGCCGCTGGAAATGGGGGCTGATCGATGCCGGGCGGGCAGTATCACTGGCCGCTGCGCGGGGCGACCTGCCGGAAACGCATGATTGGCTCCCTGAAGGATCCACGGCCATCCGGCTGCGGCCAGGCATGGCATGCACGCCCTCGACGTGCATCTCCATGACGCGGCTGGAAACACACCACTGGGGGGCTTGGCCAACCGTCCCGGTGCGCGTCACTGCCAGCTGCGTGCCCTGCCTCACTCCGCGTAATCCACGATGTAAGGGGCGTGGTCGGAGAAGCGCTGTTCGCGGTAGATCGCGCAGCGTTGCAGCTTGTCGCGCATCCAGGGGGTGACCAGCTGGTAGTCGATGCGCCACCCGACGTTGTTGGCCCGCGCGGCGCCGCGGTTGCTCCACCAGGTGTAGTCCTCGCCCTGCGGGTGCAGCACGCGGTACGTGTCGATCCAGCCGCGGCCGTTGGCGGCGTTGGCTTCTTCCGGCGCGTCCGCGCACAGGCCATTGAGCCAGTCGCGCTCGGGCGGCAGGCAGCCGGAGTTCTTCTGGTTGGACTTCCAGTTCTTGATGTCCAGCGCGGTGCGTACAATGTTCCAGTCGCCGCACAGCACGTACTGCCTGCCACTGGCCAGCCACTCGTCCAGGATCGGCCGCAGCCATTCCATCACCTGGAACTTGTAGCCCTGGCGCAGCTCGCCCGACGAACCGGACGGGATGTAGAAAGACACCACGCTGAGGTTGCCGAAGCGCGCCTCGATGTAGCGGCCTTCTTCGTCGAACTCGGGCCAGCCCAGCGCGGTGCGCACTTCGTCGGGCTCATGCCTGCTGTAGATCGCCACGCCGCTGTAGCCCTTCTTGGTGCTGGCGTCGCGGAACCAGGCCTTGTAGCCGGTGGGCAGGAATTTGGGACCAGCCAGCTGATGCTCCTGGGCCTTGGTCTCCTGCACGCACAGCACGTCGGCGTCCTGCTCGGCGAACCATTCGAAGAAACCCTTGGTGACGGCCGAGCGCAGGCCGTTGGCGTTGAAACTGATGATGCGCATAAGGGCCGGGAATGGGGAGTTGGGAATGGGGAATCGTAAAGCCTACCCCAGGCACATGCGGAAGGCTGCCGGCACGCGATGCGTTTACCATTCTCGATTCCCCATTCCCCATTCCCGTCCAATGACCGACCACCGCACCCGTTTCCTGCAGCTGGCCCTGGGCGCCGATGCCCTGCGCTTTGGCGAGTTCACGCTCAAGTCCGGGCGGCTCAGTCCGTATTTCTTCAATGCCGGGCGCTTCGATTCGGGCGCCAAGACCGCGCAGCTGGCGCAGTGCTATGCCGATGCGATCGATGCGGCCGGGGTGGAGTTCGATCTGCTGTTCGGCCCGGCCTACAAGGGCATCCCGCTGGCGACCGCGCTGGCCTGCGCCTACGCCGGGCGCGGGCGCGACCTGCCGCTGGCGTTCAACCGCAAGGAAGCCAAGGACCATGGCGAGGGCGGCAGCCTGATCGGTGCGCCGCTTCAGGGCCGCAAGGTGCTGATCGTCGACGACGTGATCACCGCCGGCACCGCGATCCGCGAGGCGCTGGGCATCATCCGTGGCGCTGGCGGCTTTCCGTCCGGGATCGTGGTGGCGCTGGACCGGCAGGAGATCGCCTCCGAACAGGATCGCCGCTCGGCCGCACAGGCGGTGGCAGCCGAGGCCGGCATCCCGGTGATTGCGGTGGCCAACCTGGGCGACCTGCTTGCTTTTGCGGCAGGAAACGCCGACCTTGTGGGCTTCCGGGAACCGCTGCTGGCCTATCGTGGCCGCTACGGCACCGACACCACAGGCTGACGGCAGGCGACAGGGGGCTGCGATGATGCCGATACACATCCGTTTGGCGTTACTCGCCGCTGCGGCGGCAGCTGTCGTTGCGACAACGATCGCCGCCGCGCCCGCCAGTGCGCAGGACAAACCGGCCGCGAAAAAGCTGTATTGCTGGAACCAGAACGGCGCCCGCGTGTGCAGCGACACGCTGCCGCCGGAGGCGGTGAACCAGGCGCGCGACGAATTCAACCTCAAGAGCGGCATGCGCAGCGCCGAGGTGCAGCGCGCGATGAGCAGCGACGAGCGTGCCGCCGCCGCGGCCAGCGAGCAGCAACGCCAGGCCGATCTGGCCGCCGAGCAGATGCGCCAGCGTACCGATCAGGCGATGTTGATGTCTTACCAAAACGAGGACGATCTGCGCCGGGTGTTCAACGAGCGCATCGCCATCGTGGACAACAACATCCACACCGCGCGCTTCAATGTGACCAGCCTGCGCGAGGGGCTGGCCAGCATGCTGCGCACTGCCGGTGATCGCGAACTGGCCGGTCAGGCCGTTGCCGACAAGCTGGCCGGCGACATCCAGCAGCGCCATCGCGAGCTGATGGCGCAATTGCGGCTGCAGACCAGTTTCGAGCAGCAACGGGTGGCGCTGGACGGTGAGATCGCCGACATCCTGCTGCGCTACCGGGCCATGAAGGAGCCGCACGCCGGCGCTTCGCCCACCGGCTGACTGGCTCAGCCCTCATTCCCGCTCGCCCGCTGCACTGCGGCGGGCGGCATTTCCCGATCCGACGCCCTGCCCGCATAATGGCCGGTCTTACTCCCTGCCCACGAGGCTCTCCCGCATGGCCCGGATCATCGCCATTGCCAACCAGAAAGGCGGCGTCGGCAAGACCACGACGGCAGTCAATCTGGCGGCCGGCCTGGCGCGCGCGCCCAAGCGTGTGTTGCTGGTGGATCTGGACTCGCAGGGCAACGCCACCATGGGCAGCGGCATCGACAAGCGCGATGTGGCCGCCTCCACCTGCGACCTGTTGCTGGGCGAAAACACCGCCGCCGAAATCCGCGTCACCGCGCCGGAAGGCTTCGACCTGCTGCCGGGCAACATCGACCTGACCGCGGCCGAGATCCAGCTGATGGATCAGGGCGAGCGCGAGCAGCGGCTCAAGCGCGCCCTGGCGCCGATCCGCGACGAGTACGACTTCATCCTGATCGACTGCCCGCCGGCGTTGTCGCTGCTCACGCTCAATGCCTTGACCGCCGCCGACTCGATCATCGTGCCGATGCAGTGCGAGTACTACGCGCTGGAAGGACTCACTGCCTTGCTGGAAACCATCGAGGCGTTGCGCGCCAACCTCAATCCGGCGCTGGAAATCGAAGGCGTGCTGCGCACGATGTTCGACATCCGTAACAACCTGGCCAATGCGGTGTCGGCCGAGCTGACCGAGCATTTCGGCGACAAGGTGTTCCGCACCATCGTGCCGCGCAACGTGCGCCTGGCCGAGGCACCCAGCCATGGCCAGAGCATCGTCGGTTACGACCGCACCTCGCGCGGTGGCGTGGCCTACCTGGGGCTGGCCGGCGAAATCGTGCGCCGCCAGAACGACCGCAACAAGGCCTACCGGCCCGTGGAGACCGTCTGATGAACAAGCCGATCCCCGCAAAGAAGCGCGGCCTGGGCCGTGGCCTGGAAGCGCTGCTGGGGCCGAAGGGCGCGGCCGCCGCCGCGGCGCCGAGCGCGGCCAGCGAGGAAGCCTTGCAGCCGGGCGACAGCCTGCGCCGGTTGCCGGTCACCCAATTGCAGCCGGGCAAGTACCAGCCGCGTAAGGAGATGGACGAGGTCAAGCTGGCCGAGCTGGCCGAATCGATCAAGGCGCAGGGCGTGATCCAGCCAATCGTGGCGCGCGAGCTGGCGCCGGGACAGTTCGAGATCGTGGCCGGCGAACGCCGCTGGCGCGCCTCGCAACTGGCCGGGCTGACCGAGGTGCCGGTGGTGGTGCGCGAGCTGGACGACCGCACCGTCATCGCGATGGCGCTGATCGAGAACATCCAGCGCGAAGACCTCAACCCACTGGAAGAAGCGCAGGCGCTGCAGCGCTTGATCGACGAATTTTCGCTGACCCACGCCGAGGCCGCCGGTGCGGTGGGCCGCTCGCGTGCGTCGGTGTCCAACCTGCTGCGGCTGCTGGAATTGCCGGTGGCGATCCGCGTGCTGCTGGAAACCCGACGCCTGGAAATGGGCCATGCGCGTGCGCTGCTCACCCTGGCGCCGGAACTGGCCAGCAAGCTGGCGCAGGAAGCGGCCGACCAGGGCTGGTCGGTGCGCGAGGTGGAACACCGTGCGCAGCAGTTCGCCGCCGGCAAGGTGCCCGGTGCATTGCGCAAGGGCAAGCCGGCCGCCGCTGCACCGCAGGCCGATATCGCCTCGCTGGAAACCGAACTGTCCGAATCGTTGGGCACCAAGGTGGTGTTCAACCACGGCCGCGGCGGCAAGGGCAAGCTGGTGATCCACTACACCGACCTGGACACGCTGGATGGCGTGCTGGAACGTTTACGCGCCCAGCGCAGCTGAGTTCCTGCATCCGCGCAAGAGGATCATTCCGGCTATGCATCCCGCCAAGGTCGATCGCAATCATCTGCTGTGTCTGACCGACCTGCCGAACGTCGGGCCGGCCTGCGAAAAGGATCTGCGTCTGATCGGCATCCGTGTGCCCGCGCAGCTGCGCGGCCGCGATGCCTACGACATGTACGCGCAGCTATGCCTGCGTACCGGTGTGCTGCACGATCCGTGCGTGATCGATGTGTTCCTGTCGATCGTGCGTTTCATGGAAGGCGAGGCACCGGGCCCGTGGTGGTCGTTCAGCGCCGAACGCAAAGCCAAACTGGCCAGCGAAGCACCGCTCAGCATGGGGTGAGTGCGATGGGTGAGCGAACCTCGCCAGGAAACGCTTCGGAGTGGTCTAGCGACGCCTTTCGCCTCCCTTTTGCCACTCAAAATCTCCAGGACAACTTCCATGACCATTCTCGTCACCGGCGCCGCCGGTTTCATCGGTGCCTACACCTGCCGCGCGCTGGCTGCGCGTGGTGAGACGGTGGTGGGCCTGGACAACTACAACAGCTACTACGACCCGCAGCTCAAGCGCGACCGGGTGGCGGCGCTGTGCCCGGACATCGACATCCGCACGCTGGATCTGACCGACCGTGATGGCCTGGCCGCGTTGTTCGATGAGATCCAGCCCACGCGCGTGGTGCATCTGGCTGCACAGGCCGGGGTGCGTTACTCGCTGGAAAATCCATCCGCCTACGTCGACAGCAACCTGGTCGGTTTCGTCAACATGCTGGAGCTATGCCGGCATCGGGGCGTGCAGCATCTGGTGTATGCCTCGAGCAGCTCGGTGTATGGCGACTCGGCGACCCCGCCGTTCTCCGAAGACCAGCGCGTGGACCAGCCACGCTCGCTGTATGCGGCGACCAAGGCCGCCAATGAGCTGATGGGCTACACCTACGCGCAGTTGTACGGCGTGCGCGCGACGGGCCTGCGCTTTTTCACCGTGTATGGGCCGTGGGGCCGGCCGGACATGGCGCCGCTGATCTTCAGCCGCGCGGTGCTGGCGGGGAGGCCGATCGAGGTGTTCAACCACGGCAAGATGCAGCGCGATTTCACGTTCGTCGACGACATCGTGGCCGGCGTGCTCGGCGCGCTGGACACACCCAGCAGCGATCCGGTGCCGCATCGGGTGTTCAACCTGGGCAACCACACCCCGGTGGAGCTGGAGTATTTCATAGACGTGATCGCGCAGGCTGCCGGCCGCCCGGCCGAGAAGGTCTACCGGCCAATGCAGCCGGGCGACATGGTCCGCACCATGGCCGATACGCAGCGCGCGCAGGCCGCGTTCGGCTTCGAGCCGGCCACTCCGGTCGAACGTGGCTTGCCGCAGGTGGTGGATTGGTGCCGCCGCTATTTCGGCCATCGCGCTTAGCCTCCAACACGCTACAGGCCGCTTTCCATTCGCTCCACTGCGCACAACGCACGTTCGCTTCATGCCTGACTCAGACAGTCAGGGCACAATGCGCGATCTTTTTCGCTCAGCCTTCATCTGGCCACCACGAATCCATGAGCCAACCTCAGCTTTCCGTTGTCGTCCCGGTGTTCAATGAGCGCGATAACGTCGCCGCGCTGGTTGGCGAAATCGTCGCTGCGTTGCGCGGGCTGGTGGCGTTCGAAATCGTCTATGTCGACGACCATTCGCGCGACGATACGCTTGCGGTGCTGCAAGGCCTGAAGACCACCACGCCGGAACTGCGCGTGCTGCATCACGTCACCCAGAGCGGCCAGAGCACGGCGGTGCGCAACGGCGTCAAGGCCGCGCGTGCAAGCTGGATCGCCACGCTCGATGGCGACGGCCAGAACGACCCGGCCGACATTCCCAAACTGCTGATCGCGCGTGCCAGCGCCGAGGCACAGGTGAAGCTGTTCGCCGGCTGGCGGGTCAATCGCCAGGATTCGGGGTCCAAGCGCTGGGCCAGCAAGTGGGCCAATGCGATCCGCTCGCGCATGCTGCACGACAACACCCCCGACACCGGCTGCGGCATCAAGCTGTTCGAGCGCGAGGCGTTTCTGGACCTGCCCTACTTCGACCATATGCACCGCTATCTGCCGGCGCTGATGCAGCGCGCCGGCTGGCGCACGGTGAGCGTGCCGGTGCACCACCGCCATCGCACTGCAGGCGTGTCCAAGTACAACAACCTCAATCGCGCGCTGGTCGGCATCCGCGACCTGCGTGGCGTGGCCTGGTTGATCACCCGCAGCAGGCGCACCGTGGTGCAGGAACGCTGATGGAACTGCATTGGCTGGATCAACCGCTGACCTGGCTGTTCTGGACCGGGCTGCATGTCACCGGTTGGAAGCTGATCGGCTATGTGGGCGCGCTGATGTTCGGCGGCCGCTGGCTGGTGCAGTTCGTCGCCTCAAAACGCGCCGGCAAGCCGGTGATTCCGCGCATGTTCTGGTACATGAGCGTGGTCGGCAGCCTGATGACGCTGAGCTACTTCGTGTTCTCGGCCAAGCAGGATTCGGTGGGCGTGCTGCAGAATCTGTTTCCGGCGTTTACTGCGTTCTACAGCCTGTATCTGGATGTGAAGCATCGCGGCTGGAAGCGGGATCGGGCGGTGCATTGAACGGGGATTGGGCGAGTCGGGATTGGGGAGTCGCAAGTGCGGCACTGGTGCTCCGGTCTTCAGGCGTTTGAGGTGATGCTGGCTGCGCAACTGAGCTGATGAAGCACGCTGCATCGGCTCTACTTTGCAGTGGATAACGCCAGGCGCGCGATCTCCGAGAGTTCGTACATCGCGCTGCGATGGTTACCGACCTGAGATGACGCGCATCGCCGATGCCGCTTCGCTGACGCCATCGGCATGCTGGGGTCATGTCCAGCGCCTTGCTCCATCGTCCCGTCTCCATGCCAGCGCCTGCTGCGGCGCACTGGCATCTGCGTTTGCAGACGCATCAACACGTGCCGCTGTTTGAGGACTGGCGCTGCGCGCGGGCGGCGGCAGCGAGCCTTGCGATGGCCGGTCATTGGCATGGTGCGCGCCTGCTGTGCTGGGTGCTGCTGCCGGACAGTTGGTGTGCCTTGCTGCAGGCACCGGGCAAGGCTGCACTGCTGCAGATGGCTGTTGTCGCGCGACAGGCGGCTGGCGAGGCGGTCAATCGCGCGCGTGGCCGTGGCGGAACGGTGTGGCAGCCGCAGATGCAGGCGTCGGCACTTCCGCCGCAGGCCGATCACCGCCAGTTCGCGCGCTCGCTGGTCGCGTTGCCGTTGCGTGCGGGACTGGCCGAGCAGATCGGTGGGTATCCGTACTGGGACGCGATCTGGTTGTTGCACGACAACGCCGGGAACGACGCTGCCATTCCGGCGCCGGATGATCGCTTATGCATGGGAGGTTTAGGGGGCGCGTGATCGTGATCGCTTGGGTCTGCAGGGCTCGAGCACGACGTACAAGTGATCCTCTGCACGTGTCAGCGTCGAGCGCAACGGGATCGGTAACTGCTGCTCACGACCTGCTCTGCCGCCATGCCGGCAGAGCGGTCGCCTGTCACTCACCTGTCGATCAAAACGCCAACGGATGCTCTGGCAGCAAGGCCTGCAGTTCGCTGCGGAACAACGCGCGGATCCGGTTCAATGCAGCCTCGGTGTCGGCTTCGAAGCGCAGCACCAGGATCGGCGTGGTGTTGGAGGCACGCACCAGGCCCCAGCCGTCGGTAAAGTCCGCCCGCAATCCGTCGATCGTGGAGAGCCGCGCCGATTCGAACGGCGATTCTTCGCTGGCCTGCGCGCGTTCGACAAAGCGCGCCACCAGCGCATGCGCATCGCCGTCGACCGGCACCTTGATCTCCGGTGTGGACACGCTTTCGGGCAACGCGCTCAGCACTTCGGACGGGGTTTCCTCGCGCTGGGCCAGGATTTCCAGCAGGCGCGCGGCGGCATAGATGCCGTCGTCGAAACCGTACCAGCGCTCCTTGAAAAAGAAGTGCCCGCTCATCTCGCCGGCCAGTTCGGCGTCGGTCTCGCGCATCTTGGACTTGATCAGCGAATGCCCGGTCTTCCACATCAACGGGCTGCCGCCATTGCGCAACACGTAGTCGGACAGCTTGCCGGTGCATTTGACGTCGTAGATCACCAGCGCGCCGGGATTGCGCTGCAGCACGTCGGCGGCGAACAGCATCAGCAGGCGATCGGGAAACACGATACTGCCTTCCTTGGTGACCACGCCCAGACGGTCGGCATCGCCATCGAAGGCCACGCCGATATCCGCATCGAAGCGCTGCACCATGTTCACCAGATCGTCGAGATTGTGCGGCTCGCTCGGGTCGGGGTGATGATTGGGAAAGGTGCCATCGACATCGCAGTACAGCGGAATGACTTCGGCGCCGATCGCCTCCAGCAGGCGCGGTGCGATATCGCCTGCCACGCCGTTGCCGGCATCCACCACCACCTTGATCGGGCGGTCCAGCTGCACGTCGTCGGCGATGCACTGGATATAGGCATCGCTGATGTCGCGCTGTTCCAGTTCGCCAGGCGCCGCTGCGGTGTGCAGGCGGCCCTGGTTGATGCGCTGGTGCAGGTCGGTGATCGCCGCACCCGACAGGGTCTCGCCGCCGATCACGATCTTGAAGCCGTTGTAGTCGGGCGGATTGTGGCTGCCGGTCACCGCCACGCAGCTGCCGGCGCGCAGCTCGTAGGCGCCGAAATACACCACTGGCGTCGGTGCCAGACCGATGTCGATCACGCTGCAGCCGGCGCGCCGCAGGCCTTCGATCAGGCCGTTGGCAAGCTCCGGGCCCGACAGGCGCCCGTCGCGGCCGACCACCACCTCGCGCAGGCCCTGCGCCTGCATCACGCTGCCGATGGCCTGGCCGATCAGCGCGGCAACGCCAGGATTCAAGTCCTTGCCGACCACGCCGCGGATATCATAGGCGCGGAACATCTCGGTGGCGATCTGCACCGCCGGCACCAGGGCGGGCGGCGCGGATGCGGCGGCGTCCTGGTCCAGCGCGCGTGCCCGGCTGGCGACGCTGGCATCGTGTTGCAGGCTTTGACCGAAGGTAGGTTCGTCGGCCGTCGATTCGCTTGCCACGCGGCGGCGCGGCAAGGCGACACGGCCACGGCTGGCGAGTACCAGCAGCACGGCGATGACGAGCAACAGCGACGCCACGATCGCGCAGCCAACTGCGCCAAGACCCAACGGGCCGCTGTCGCTCTGTCGCACGGCGGCGGCAACGCGCAAACCGCTATCGCCCAGCGGCCTGGCCAGCGTTTCGGCGGCGTCGGCCAGCCCGGCATCGCCCTGCTCGGCGACGTTGTAGCTGCCCTGACGCAATGCCAGATAGGCACTGCCGGGCACTGCGATCGCATCCAGCGGGCCGGTCAACCGCAACAGCGGCAGGCGCGCATACGCCACGGCCGGCTGCGTGCCCAATGTCACCGCTACCGCCACGCCGAGGCGGACCTGCTTGGCGTCGCGCACCACATGCACCTGCGCACGTTTGCCGACCAGCGCCGACTCGAGCAGGCTCAGCCGCGCATAGCCGAAGTCCTTGGGATTTTCATAGGCAGCGGTGAGATCGCCAGACAGTACCTGCACGTCTTCGGCGCCCTTGAAGCGCTCGCGGATGGCCGAAGCGGCGGCGAGCGCATCGCCATTGGCCAACGCGGCGATGACCTGCGGCTGCTTGAGCACGGCGTCGAGCTGGCTGGCCTGCTTGGCCATGGCCTGGCTGACGTCCTGCACGGCGCGGTCGCGCGCCTGCTCGAGGTCCTGCGTCATCGCATCTTCGCGCCATTGCGCATAGCCGCTCCAGCCGAACCAGGCTGCCAGCAGCAACAACACGCCCCCCAACACCGGACCACTCGTGCGCATGCCGGACGCGGCCTGGCTGCGCTCGCTCGCTTTGCTCATATGACGCCCCCGTCAGCGCACGCCGGTGTGGCCGAATCCACCCGCTCCCCGCGCGCTGTCGACGAAAGTATCCACCACTTGCAAGCCCACGCGCACGATCGGCATGATCACCAGCTGTGCGATGCGGTCACCCGGCTCGATGGTGAAGGCGGCACGGCCGCGATTCCAGGTGCTGATCAGCAGCGGCCCCTGGTAATCGGCATCGATCAGGCCGGTGCCGTTGCCGAGCACGATGCCGTGGCGATGGCCCAGGCCCGAGCGCGGCAGGATCACCGCGCACAGCTGCGGGTCGGCCAGATGAATCGCGATGCCGCTGGGGATCAGCGCCGCATCGCCCGGTTCCAGCGTCATCGGCGCTTCCAGCGCAGCGCGCAGGTCCATGCCTGCGCTGGCTTCGGTGGCATAGGCCGGCAACGGCCACAGGTCGCCGAAGCGCGGGTCGAGCAACTTCACTTGCAAGGACTGGGTTGGGTGGCTCATGCCTGCAATCTCTCCGCGATCAGGGCCAGCAGTTGCTCGGCCAATTCGGTTTTGCTGCTGCTGGGGAAGGCGCGTTCGCCGCCCTGCCAATAGGCGATGGCAGCGTTGTTGTCGCTTTCGAAGCCGCCGCCTTCGATCCCCACCTGATTGGCGATGATCAGGTCCAGCCGCTTGGCGGCGAGCTTGCCACGCGCATAGTGCTCCACGTCGTGCGTTTCGGCGGCAAAACCGACCACCAGCTTCAGTGCGCCGGTTTGCGCGGCGACTTCGGCCAGGATGTCCGGGGTGCGCACCAGTTCCAGGGTCAGCGTTTCGCCGGTCTTCTTGATCTTCTGCGCGACCACCCGTTTGGGGGTGTAGTCGGCCACTGCGGCGGCACCGATGTAGATGTCGGCCGGGAACGCGCCCAGCACCGCATCGCGCATCTGCGCGGCCGAGCGCACGTCGACCCGTTGCACGCCGGCTGGAGTGGTCTGATGCACCGGGCCGCTGACCAGCACCACCTCGGCGCCCTGGTAGGCAGCGGCGGCGGCCAGGGCATAGCCCATCTTGCCGCTGCTGCGGTTGCCGACGTAGCGCACCGGGTCCAGGTCCTCGAAGGTCGGGCCGGCGCTGATCACGATGCGCAAGCCGTCCAGCTGCGCGCTGCCGGGCACGAAGGCCGGCGCAGCTGCGCTCCTGGAGGCCGCAGGCGCGGCAGTGCCGACCAGCGCAGCGATGATCGCCGCCGGCTCGGCCAGCCGGCCGGGGCCGGATTCGCCTTCGGCCAACGGGCCGTCGTCCGGGCCGACCACGCTCACGCCACGCGTGCGCAGGGTCGCCACGTTGGCCTGGGTGGCCGGATGCAGCCACATGCGGTGGTTCATCGCCGGAGCCACGGTCAGCGGCGCGGTGGTGGCCAGGCACAGCGTGGTGACCAGGTCGTCGGCCAGGCCATGCGCCAGACGCGCCAGCAGGTCGGCGGTGGCCGGGGCGACGATCACCTGATCGGCCCAACGCGCCAGTTCGATATGCCCCATCGCCTGCTCGGCGGCGCTGTCCCACAAGGTGGTGCGGGTGGGCAGCCCGGACAGCGCCTGGAAGCTGAGCGGGGTGACGAATTGTTGTGCGCCGCTGGTCATGGCGACCTGCACCTGCGCGCCGGCGTCGCGCAGGCGACGGACCAGTTCGAGCGATTTGTAAGCGGCAATGCCTCCGCCGACGCACAGCAGCAAGCGCTGTCCGTCCAGGGGGCGGGCCTGAGTGGAGCCGATCACGTCGGAGTCGTCCTACGGTTACAAGGACAACTAGATTAGCCGATGCCCCCGCCTGGCCTGATAGGCGTGAGCGATGAGCACCGGCAATCTCGCCATATGCACATTCACGACTGGCCCACCGACGAACGCCCGCGCGAGAAACTTCTGGCGCGGGGGGCGACTGCGTTATCCGATGCCGAGCTGCTGGCGATCTTTGTCGGCTCCGGTCTGCGCGGCCAGGACGCCGTGCGCACTGCGCGCGATCTGCTGCTTCGCCACGGCCCGCTGCGCGTGCTGCTGGATCGCCCGGCCCCGGCCCTGGCGCGCCTGCCCGGCCTTGGGCCCGCCTCGGCCTGCAAGCTCAACGCGGCGCTGGAACTGGCACACCGTCACCTGATGAGCGAGCTGGAGCGCGGCGAAGCACTCAGCGACCCACCCAGCGTCGGCCGCTATTTTTCGCAGCGACTACGTGCAAAGGCGTACGAGGTGTTCGCGGTGCTGTACCTGGATACCAAACATCACGCCATCGCCTTCGAGGAATTGTTCACAGGCACGCTCGATGGCGCCGACATCCATACGCGCGAAGTGGTGCGACGGGCGCTACTGCACAACGCAGCGGCCGTGATCGTCGGGCACAACCATCCGTCCGGCAACCCGGAGCCCTCCGAGGCCGACCGCGCGGTGACCAAACGTTTGCTGGAGGCACTGGATCTGGTGGAGATCCGCCTGCTCGACCACTTCGTGATCGGCGACGGCCGCCCGGTGTCGCTGGCCGAGCGCGGCTGGCTGGAATGACAACGCGGCGGTGACCTGAACCGTCTGCCGGACCCGGGGGCGCGCGGTCGGGTAAAATCGGTGGTTTCGTTCCAAGCAGATCCCACGTGAAAGCCCAACTCCGCGCACTGATCGGCCAAGGCATTGAAGCCTTGCGCGCCAACGGCACCCTGCCTGCCGACACCCTGCCGCCGGATTTTGTGGTCGAGCGGCCCAAGACGCGCGAACACGGCGACTTCGCCACCAATGCCGCGATGCTGCTGGCCAAGCCCGCGCGCAGCAATCCGCGTGCACTGGCCCAGGCACTGGTCGCCGCGTTGCCGGCCAGCGACGACGTGGCCAAGGTGGAGATCGCCGGCCCGGGCTTCATCAACTTCCACCTGACACCCTCCGCCTACCAGCGCGAAGTGGCGCATGTGATCAAGCAGGGCCCCGACTACGGCCGCGGGCTGGCCGGCAATGGCCGCTCGGTGGGCGTGGAGTACGTCTCGGCCAACCCGACCGGCCCGCTGCATGTCGGTCACGGCCGCGCGGCGGCGATCGGCGACAGCCTGGCGCGCGTGCTCGATGCCAACGGCTGGAACGTCAAGCGCGAGTTCTACTACAACGATGCCGGCGTGCAGATCGAAAACCTGGCGTTGTCGGTGCAGGCGCGCGCGCAAGGGCTCACCCCCGACAGCGACGGCTGGCCGGAGAACGGCTACCGCGGCGACTACATCGCCGATGTCGCTAATGCCTACCTGGCCGGCGATACCGTCGATCTGGAAGGCCATCTAGTCACCGGCGTCAAGGACCCTGCCGATTTCGACGCGATCCGCCGCTTCGCGGTGGCCTACCTGCGCAACGAGCAGAACCACGACCTGGCCGCGTTCCGCGTCGATTTCGATATCTATTTCCTCGAAAGCTCGCTGTACAAGGACGGCAAGGTCGAAGAGGCGGTGCAGAAGCTGATCGCCTCCGGCCACACCTACGAGGAAGGCGGCGCGTTGTGGCTGAAGTCCACCGACTTCGGCGACGACAAGGACCGGGTGATGCGCAAGTCCGACGGCACCTACACCTACTTCGTGCCGGACGTGGCCTATCACCTGACCAAGTGGCAGCGCGGCTACGAGCGCGCGATCACCGAACTGGGTGCGGATCACCACGGCTCGCTGACGCGCGTGCGCGCCGGCCTGCAGGCACTGGAACTGGGCATCCCGCAGGGCTGGCCGGAATACGTGCTGCACCAGATGGTCACGGTGATGCGCGGCGGCGAAGAGGTGAAGCTGTCCAAGCGTGCCGGCAGCTACGTCACCCTGCGCGATCTGATCGAAGAAACCAGCGCCGATGCGGTGCGCTGGTTCCTGATCGCGCGCAAGCCCGATTCGCAGATCACCTTCGACATCGACCTGGCCCGTCAGCAGAGCAACGACAACCCGGTGTTCTATGTGCAGTACGCGCATGCGCGCGTGTGCAGCGTGCTGCGTCAGGCGCTGGAAAAAGGCTACAAGTACGAGCAGGCGCATGGGTTGGCCGAGCTGGCGCGTCTGGATGACGAGCATTCGCTCAACGTCATGGTCGAGCTGTCGCGCTATGCGGAAGTGGTCGAAATCGCCGGCCAGACGCTGGAGCCGTATCAGATTGCGCAGTACCTGCGTGAATTGGCGCACGCCTTCCACACGTGGTATCACAACACCAAACTGCTGGTGGACGATGCCGCAGAGCGCGACGCCAAACTCACCCTCGCCGTCGCCACGCAACAGGTGCTCGCCAACGGCCTGGAACTGCTCGGCGTCAGCGCCCCAGAAAAGATGTGAGTCGGGCCGTATGGCCCGCAACGATGTGATTCGGAGAAGTGGTAGATGGCAGCACGACGCGGTAAGAGTCAGGCGCGACGCAACACCAGCAATGGCACCCCCGGTTGGGTGTGGTTGGTGGCTGGCGCCGCGATTGCGGCAGTGATCTTTCTGGCAGCGCCCAACCTGTTCAAAAAGGACGGCGACGGCTTCCTGCGCGTGGGCCCGCGCGCCAATCCCGATGCGCAGCCCGAGCCGGTGGCGGATGCCGATGTGGATACGCCGGCCGAACTGCCCAAGCCCAGCGCACAACCGCCCAAGCCGCAAGCCAAACCCGGCGATGCGCAGACGCAGTACGACTTCTACACCTTGCTGCCCGGCAAGGAAGTGCAGATGTCCGATGCCGAACTGGCGGCCAGCGCGCGCGCCGAGGAAGCCGCACGTGCGCGCGCCGCGTTGGAAGGCAAGCCGGTTGCGCCCGCACCGGGTGCAGCAGCACGTGTTGCTGCAGCCACGCCGGCCGCCAGCGTGCCGGTACCGTTGAACGAAACCGCCGCCAGCGCGCCCAAGCCGTTGGCGGAAACTGCGCCTGCGCGTCCGGCGGCGACACCGGCGCTGGCCAGCACCGCAGCGCTCACCACGCCGGCTGCCGCCGCACCCGCAACTGCAGCGCCAAAACCGGCTGCGACGGCCGCAGCGGCAACGACGGCGGCTGCACCTGCAGTGACAGACAACACCCGCTACATCCTGCAGGCCGGCTCGTTCGGCGCCTCCGGCGATGCCGAATCGACCAAGGCCAAGCTGGCGATGATGGGCCTGGCCGCACGCGTGGAATCGGCCGAAATCAGCGGAAAAACCGTCTACCGCGTGCGCATGGGGCCGTACGGCAGCGCCGGCGAACTGGCCGAAGCCAAGCAGAAACTGACCGGCAGCGGGTTGCCTGCCATCGCCATCAAGGCGCAGTAGCGACAGTGCTGCAGCGCGCTTGCGGCCTGTTGCTACGGCGTCGTTGCGCGCAGCGGCCGGGCTGCACCCACGCCATGCAGCGGCACGCGCATCCGGCACGGTCGCCACACCTGATTCCTTCGCCTGATCCCCCTTCGCAGGAGTTATCCCCATGTCCAAGACCGTTCTGATCACTGGCGCCACCTCCGGATTCGGCAGCGCCGCCGTGCGCCGTTTTGCCGCCGCCGGCTGGAAGATCATCGCCACCGGCCGCCGCGCCGAGCGCCTGGATGCGCTGGCCGCCGAACTGCCCGCCGGCCAGGTGCACACCGCTGCCTTCGACATGCGCGATGCGCAGGCCTTGTCGGCAGCGATCGACGCAGTGCCGGCTGATTTCGCCGACATCGACGTGCTGGTCAACAACGCCGGGCTGGCGCTGGGCACCGCGCCCGCACAGCAGGCCGACCTGACGCAGTGGCAGCAGATGATCGACACCAATGTCACCGCGCTGGTCACCCTCACCCACCGTCTGCTGCCGGCGCTGATCGCCCGCCGCGGCGCCATCATCAACATCGCCTCGGTCGCGGCGACCTACCCGTACACCGGCGGCAACGTGTATGGCGGCACCAAGGCGTTCGTGCAGCAGTTTTCGCTGGGCCTGCGCGCGGACCTGCACGGCACCGGCGTGCGCGTGACCTCGATCGAACCGGGCATGGCCGAAACTGAATTCACCCTGGTGCGCACCGGCGGCAACCAGGCAGCTTCCGACACGCTGTATCGCGGCGCTACCCCGATGACCGCCGAGGACATCGCCGAGCAGATCTTCTATGTCGCCAGCCTGCCGGCGCATCTGAATATCAATCGACTGGAAATCATGCCGGTCACGCAGTCGTTCGCCGGTTTCCAGGTGGCGCGCGACGCGCAGTGACGATGGCCTGCAACGCCAATGCCTCGGTCGCGCCGCGACCCGATGATGTGTTGATTGGCGCGTGCGCAGATCGCACAGCATCCAAGCTCGGTACGGCGCAACTGGCGCACTGCCAGAGATGACGACAACGCCGCGCATTGCGCGGCGTTGTGCGATGCCCGGTCAGGCGCGATCGGCGGCAGCCAACTGCCGTGCGCCTGGCCGCAGCATCTTGTCGCGCAGCTGCAGGAACGGACGCTCCACCGCGTAGTGCAAGACCGCACCGCCCAGCACTGCCATCAGGCCATACACCGCAAATGCCAGCACGCCACGCCCCTCCAGCGCCGGGCCGAACCAACCCTGGGTGAGATGGAACACGGCCTTATGGGTCAGATACAGGCTGTAGGAAATGCCCGCCAGCCACGCCGCGCCTGGCACGCGCAGGCCGCCAAGCACCCCGCGGGTGGCAGTGCCGGCGAGCACCAGCAAGGCGAGCCCCAACGACAACACCGGCCAGCCCAGCGCATTGCCGATCAGGCCGGTGCGTTCGCGAAACAGCCACAACGCCAGCGCCAGAATCGCCATGCCGGCACACAGCACCGCGTTGCCGCGCTGCTGCAGCCGTTGCCACAGCGTGGGGCGGAAGATCTTGAGCACCGCCAGCACGACACCGGCCAGCAGACCGTCCAGACGGTTCCAGGTCGGGTAATAGAGGTCTTCGATAAACCAGTTGCGCTGCAGGCCGGCACCGGCGCTGTCCAGGGCGGTGTTGTGCCACCAGATGCCGGCACGCAGCGCGATGCCTGCCACCACGACCGCCACGCACAAGGCGACGAAGCGGGTAGCCGAGGGCCGACGCATCAACAGCGTCGCCAGCAACGGAAACACCAGATAGAAATGTTCTTCCACGCACAGCGACCAGGCGTGCGAGAACGCGGCATCACGGCCGTAGTCGACGAACAGGTTCAGGGTGAAGCTGACGAACATCCACCACGGTGCCAACCCGGGAGCCTCGCGAAACTCCGGCCACGCCATGTAGATCGCCAGCACCACCAGAAACGCCGGCAGGATGCGGAACGCGCGGCGCAGATAGAACGCCTTGAAGTCCAGGCCTTGCCCGCGCGCCAGCGGCCGCAGCACCTGCGTCCCGATCAGGAACCCGCTCAACACGAAGAACAGGTCCACGCCCATCCAGCCGTAGCGGGACAACCAAGCCCAGTCCGGCCCCAGACCGCCGACCACGAAGGAATGGAACAGCATCACCCAGACGATGGCGATGCCACGCAGCAGATCGAGGGCGGGATAGCGCATGCGGACGATGCAAGGCGAGGGAGCCCGATTGTGCCGCATCCCGCTGATGCAGCGATGCCGGCATCGACGTTGGCACGGCAACACGCCCGGCACCTCACCCGTGCCGCACTCAGAGACCTGCGGTAATACCCAGCCGCATTGCCGCCGCCAATCCGCTGTCGACGCTGTGGTTCCCCAACAGCGTCATCCATCACACGACGGTCTGTGTCACGCCACGGCCTGCTGCTCGATCCGCTCGGTCGGCGCCAACGACATCGCCGGTTGCAGCAATCCCCATGCTTCCAGCTGATCCACCGCCCGGCTGATCCCGTCCTCCTCACGGATGCGCTGCCCCAGCACGCGTGCCGCTGCGCGCATGCTCGGCGCGCTGGCCTGGCGGACGGCATCGGCCAAGGTTTCCGGCTGCAATCCGACCCGTGCGAGCGCCGGGGGCGCGACGCCGCGTTGGGCCAGGCAATGCGCCCAGAACGGTTGGTCGTAGCCGAACGGCAGGACCACCGACGGAATCCCCGCAGCCAGCGCCGCACCGGTCGTGCCGGCACCGCCGTGATGCACCGCGACCGACACCCGCGGGAACAGCCAATCGTGCGGCGCCTGTTCCAACTGGAAGAAGCGCTCCGCATCGTCGGACGCGTCTTCCCCGGCCGCCAGCCCGCCCCAGCCGCTGGCCAGCAACGCGCGTTGACCGGTCAGACGCACCGCCGCCTTGACGATGGCGGTGAGCTGCGCCGCATCGGTGCTGATCATGCTGCCAAAGCCGATATACAGCGGCGGCGGGCCGGCCTGCAGAAACGCTTCCAGCGCGGCCGGCGGCTGCCACTGCGGCTGCGGCAACTGCCAGAAACCGGCGACCTGGGCTCTGTCCGGCCAATCCGGCGGACGTGGGCACAGATGCTCGCTATAGCCATAGACCACGCGCTGCGCGCTGCGATCGGGACCACTCCACGGATACGCCGGCAGCCCCAGAGCCGGGCGCACGATGCCGTTGAGCGCCGGGCGCATCAGCTGCCAGCCGGCAAAGCGCACCGCGTGATGCAGTGCCACACTCACCAGCCCCGGCAGACGCACGGTGGGCATCACCATCAACGGCACATGGCGCGAGGCGGTCAGCGGCTGCAATTGCGTAAATACCACCGGCAGGCCGTAGGCCTGGCCCAGGCTATGTGCCAGCAAGCTCGCGCTGCCCACGCCGAGAATCAAACCGGCATCGGCACAGGCTGCGCGGCCCTGCTCGGCCCAGTCGCGCGCCCAGTCCATCAGTTGTGCGCGCAAGGTGCCCCAGATGCCGCGCCAGCCTCCGCGCATCTCGGCGACATTCGGATGGCCCTGCAACAACTTCTGGTGGTCGCCGCTGAGCGGAAAGAACTCCAGCCCATTGGCGCGGATCAGGGATTCGAAGTTGGCGCTGGTCAGCACCCGCACCGGATAACCGCGCTCCTGCAGACCGCGGCCCAGCGCGATGATCGGGCGCACATCGCCATGCGTGCCCAGGGTGGCGATCAGTACCGGGCGGTGACGTGCCGGCGTATGCAGTGACTCAGGCATATTCGGCCACCCCGTCGCTGGCGGTGGCAATGCTGCCATCGCGTTGTGTGGCTTTCGCAGTGGCCGCGTGCAGCAACGCGCTGAGCGTGGCCGAATGCGTGGACGACAGCATCGAATGATGGTCGCTGTCCAAGGTATGCAGGTGCAGATTGCGCACGTACGGGCGCCAGGCCTGCGGCCGGTAATCCACCCACACTGCATCGTCGCCGCCGGAGGTCATGCGTACGCTTGCTTCGACGAACACCACATCCTGGTCCAGCGGCCTGGGCCGATGACGCCGCGCCAGCTGCAGGTGGTGCTGGGTCATACCGCCCATGTCGTCCAGCAGCGTGGGGCGTTGTTCGAGCAATTGGCGCACCGCGGGCAAATCGTTCAACCCATAGTGATCGCATAGCAGGCTGGCCAGTTCGGCCACCGTGGTCGGCATCGGCTGGCCGTGTGCCAGCGTCAGGCCCAGCGCATGCACCGATGCACGCACGTTTTCCGATTCCGGCAGCGATGCGGCCTGCTCCAGATGCGGGTAGCTGTCCAGCATTGCCAGCAACTCGACTTCTTCGCCAAGCGCATGCAACTCGGCGGTGATGGCATGGGCGATCAAGCCGCCCAGCGACCAACCGATCAGCCGGTATGGCCCATGCGGCTGCACGCTGCGCAGACGGGCCAGGTAGTCGCGCGCGATCGCCTCGATGCTTTCCGGGCGATGCTGCGGGTCGCTCAATGCCGGCGACTGCAATGCATACACCGGCCACTGCGGATCGAGCTGACCGAGCAGGGTGAGATACGACCAGCCCAGACCAACCACCGGATGGATGCAGAACAGCGGCGTGGTGCCCGGCGTACCCGCACGCAACGGCAACAGCACGCCGAGCGGATCGTTCGGGGTCTGCGCGCTGCGTTTGATCACCTCGGCCAGGCCGGCAATGGTCGGCGCATGGAACAGCATGCCCAGCGGCAGTTCGACGCCGAACATCTGCGGGAAACGCGCGGCCATTTCTGCCGCGCGCAGCGAGTCGCCGCCGAGTTCGAAGAAGTTGTCCTCCACACCGACGATTTCAATGCCCAGCACGTCCTGCAACATCGCTGCCAGTTGGTGTTCGAGCGCATCGCGTGGCGCCACATGCGCGCGCTGCGGCAATGCGCCCGGTGACGGCAATGCGCGGCGATCCAGCTTGCCGTTGGGCGTCAGCGGTAATGCCTCCAGCGGCATCCACAGCGTGGGAATCATCGACGCCGGCAGGCGTTGCTGCAGATGCGCGCGCAGCAGCTCGGTCGCCGGCATGGTGCCGTGCTTGCCCACCACATAGGCCAGCAACTGCAACGCGTTGTTGTCGCCATCGCTATGGCCCACCACCACCGCCTGGGCCACCTGCGAATGCAGCAGCAAGGCGTTTTCGATTTCGGCCGGCTCCACGCGATGGCCGCGGATCTTCAACTGCGCGTCCGCACGGCCGATGAACTCCAGCATGCCGTCGCGGCGCTGACGCACGCGGTCGCCGGTGCGGTACATGCTGCTGCCGTCGTCGGCAAACGGGTCGCGCACGAAGCGCTCGCTGGTCAGCTGGCGCTTGCCGCGGTAGCCCTTGGCCACGCCTGCGCCGCCGATATACAGCTCGCCGATCGCACCGGTGGGCAGCGGCTGCCGCTGCGCATCCAGCACGTAGACGCGCGTATTGAGCAGCGGCCTGCCGATGGGTGGGGCTGCGGCGTCGGTCAGCTGCAACGGCATGATGGTCGACCAGATGGTGGTTTCGGTTGGCCCGTACAACTGGGTCAGGCGCCCCACCCGGCTCAGCAACTGCGTCGCCAACTCCGGCACCAGGGCCTCACCGCCAACCAGCGCGTGGATACGGTCCAGCGCCAGATCCTCATTGGCCAACAGGATGCGCCACAACGACGGCGTGGCCTGCACCACGCTGATCTGCTCGTGTGCGATCAGGCGCGACAGGCTGCGTGGATCGTGGGTGATGCCAGCCGGTGCGATGACCACGCGTGCGCCCACCAACAACGGCAGGTACAACTCCAGCCCGGCGATATCGAAGGTGATGGTGGTGACTGCCAGCACACGGTCGCGCGGGCGCAAAGCCAGTTCGTGCTCCATCGCATGCAGGAAATTGAACAGATTGCGATGGCTGATTTCCACGCCCTTGGGCGCACCGGTCGAGCCGGAGGTGTACAGCACGTAGGCGGTGCCATCCGGCGTGGCGAGCGGTGCGATCGCCGCCGGCAACACGGCCGGACGCGGGTCCAGCCACACCATGCCACCGAGCAGATAGCGCTCGCACAACGCGGGCTCGCAGACCAGCGCGATGGCGCCGGAATCGTTGAGCATCTGCCGATTGCGCGCGGCCGGGCTTTCCGGGTCCAGCGGCAGATAGGCCGCCCCGCTCCACATCACCGCCAGCAAGGCCACCAGCAATTGCTCGCTGCGCGGCAACGCGATGGCGACTACATCGCCCGGGCCCACGCCGTCGGCCACCCACTGCGCGGCAACGCGCGAGGCGAGCTCGCAGAGCGTGGCGTAATCCAGCGTGCGGTTGTCGTACTGCACCACCACCGCCGCCGGCATCAGCTCGGCACGCTGCAGCATGCCATGCAGCAGCGTGCTCGGCTCCGGCAGTGGCGCTGCGGTGTCGTTCCAGGTGTGCAGCAGTCGCTGGCGTTCGTCGTGACCCAGCACATCGATCAGGCCGAGTGCGCACTCCGGATCTGCCAGTACCGCATCGGCCAGGTGGGTCAGGCGGCGGCAATGTTCTGCCAGCTCGTCGCTGTCGTACATTGCCGGGTTGGCATCCAGATCGAAGCGCAACGCGGCGCCATCGCCACGCTCGTAGCAGAAGATGGTCAGATCGTCGGCCGGACCGTTGCAGAGGTTGTGCGGCACTGCATACGCCTCGCCGAAGCGCAGCGCGTAATCGAAGGCCTCGATATTCACCGCCAGCCGCGCGAACTTCTGTTCGATCCCGAACACGCCCAGGTCGCGACGCACATCCTCGAAGCGGTATTGCTGATGCCGCAAGGCATGCTTGACCACCGAGGACACCTGCGCGAACAAGCTATGGATCGGCTGCTGCGGATCCATCTTCAAACGCAGCGAAATCACGTTGGCCACCAGGCCGGCGGTTTGCCGGTAGCGCGCATTGATGCGGCCGGTCACCGGCATTGCGATCACCAGATCCTCGGCACCGGTGCAGCGGTAGTAATACGCGGCAATCAGCGAGATCAGCATCTGCGGCAGGCTGGCGCCATAGTCCTTGCCCAGCGCACGCAAACGCACCACCTGCTGCGGCGAAAACTGCCCGGTGCCACGCAACAAGCCGGTGGACAGCTGATTGCCCGGCCGCGCCAAGGTGGCCGGCGGCGGCAGATCGGCCAGCTGTTGCATCCAGTAGGTACGATCGCGCTGAAAGCGATCGGACTCGCGGTAGTGCTGCTCCAGTTCGTTCAGCGACAGCGCACTGCCGTATTGCGCAGGTTCCGGCTCGCTATCGGCGGCATAGGCGTTATAGAGCACCGCCATGCGCTGCATCATGATCGATGCGCAATAGCCATCCATCACCAGATGGCTCACGCACTGCACCCACATATGGTGATCTTCGCCAAGACGGAACACCGCGCAATGCCACAACGGCCCGTTCTGCAGATCTTCCGGCTTGCGGATTTGTTCGTCCACCCAATGCTCGGCGGCATTGCGTGGCGAGGGATCTTCGCTGAGATTGAAGTACGGAATCGAGGCCGTGTACTCGGGGCGGATCACCTGGCCGGGCACACCATCGTGTTCGACGATGCACAGCCGCAGCGTGTCGAACTCGCGCGTGAGCTGCATGCTTGCGCGCAGCAACAGGTCCGGATCGAGTGGGCCGAACATCTCCAACGCTTCGGACAACATCAAGGTATTGTCGGTGTGTAACTTGCTGGCGACCCACAGGCCGCGTTGCGCTTTGGTCAGGGGAATCACGGGAGAGGCGTCAGCGTGCATTGCGTGCATCCTTCTTGTGTGGCGCGCAGTCGCCCAACGGGTCTTGCCCGCAATGCGGTCAACGAGACGCCGGATCAGCACTTGGCCTAAAAACGTTTAGGTAGAAAACACCATCGACCACCGGCAGAGGCCGGCGATACGCAGTTGGAACACTCGATAAAGACGCACAATGGAGACGTACAACGAAGCGCACGCAAGTGACACCAAGACGCGCAACTGGTTTTTCTTGAAGCACTTGCTTCCCGGCAAGTTAATAAACACTAACAATCGGGCAACACAATGAACCGTGCAAAAATCACGAATTGCGCGTTTCCTGCAAATTTTTTTTAATGAAGTGTGATTGCAGTTAGTGTTCTGGATACATACCTCTGTTTGGGGATTCGGTGCTGCATGCAGCGCCGCACACAAAACGCGACGCATGTCGCGTCGATGCGGCAGGTGCGATTGCAGGGCGAAATTGCAGGCGGATTTGCGTTCTCCGCATTGCATAAAGACCGCAATGCGTAAGACCACTGCGCGTGGCAGCGTTGATATACCTGCGCTACCAGACAAATCACTGCACGACATGCCGCATCGCTTGCGACACCTAGTAGCGCGCGCATTCGTTCGATCATGCGTCGGTCGTTTGGATGTCATACGACTACGGCACTCTGTAGATCAACGGCGCGGGCTCGCGCGGATCACAGTGCGCTGCTTTATGTGGACTGCGCCGGTGCGCGTCTGCCCGGGGGTCATGCGTGCGTGACTGAGCGGTGGCAAGCGGCCATCAAGGCGCGGGGGCAGGGCGGTGCCCAACAGATTCATGCCAAGGCCGATCACCGGCCGCGTCCGCTTTACGACTGCTCACTACTTTAGTGCAGCTCTTTCTACGTAGCTGTGGCGGCGCGGACTCAGTGCCGATCTTGCAGCGGCACTGCCTGCGCGCCACGGCGTCGGCCGCAGCGCGCGTACTGCTTCAGCCCAACGGTTCGTCGGACAGATAGGTGTAACCGGTCAGCCCGGCTTCCAATGCGTCGTGCAATTCCTGCGCGCGTTCCGGCGACAGCTGCGCGGCGGCGATGCGCTCGGCATAGGTCGCGCGCAGCGTGTCCAGCTGATAGCCCACATAGTCCAGCATCACATCGGTGGTATCGCCACGGCGCTGCTGCGCAATGCGATAGCCATCGCCGTCCACGGCCACTTCCACCGCATCGGTATCGCCGAACAGGTTATGGATATCGCCCAGGATTTCCTGGTAGGCACCGACCAGGAAGAAGCCGATGCGATAGCTCTCGCCCGGGTTCAACGTATGCAGCGGCATCGAGCTGTCCAGGCTTTCGTTCTCGACGTAGGTCTTGACCATGCCGTCCGAATCGCAGGTCATGTCGGCGATGATGCCGCGCCGTTGCGGCGCTTCGGTCAAGCGCTCGATCGGCACGATCGGGAACACCTGATCGATCGCCCACACGTCCGGAATCGATTCGAACACGCTGAAGTTGACGAAGTACTTGTCCACCAGCCGCTCGTTGAGCTCGTCCAGCACCGGACGGTGGCTCTTTTCGTCGAAACTCAGGCGTGCACGCACGCCATGGGCGATCGCGTAGAACAGATCGTCGATACGCGCACGATGGGTCAGGTCGATCTGACCCAATGCATACGCACTCAGGCCTTCGGCATGGAAGTGCTGGGCTTCCTGGAACAGTTCCACCGCCGGGCGCACGTCGAGCTCATCGTGGATCTCGCGCAGGTGGCGAATCGCCGCCGGTTCGTCGTCGTGCGCGTCGGGCACGCGGCCTTCCGGCGCCTGCTCCACTTCGGACACGTTGGCGATCAGCACGGCGTGGTGCGCGGTCATCGCGCGGCCGCATTCGGTGACGATGCGCGGCGGGGTCAGGCCATGCTCTTCGCAGGCATTGGCCAGCGGCTGCACGATATTGCTGGCGTAGGAATGCAGGCCATAATTGATCGAGCAATAGCTGCGCGAGCGCGTGCCTTCGTAATCGATGCCCAGGCCGCCGCCGACATCCACGTGGCTGATCTTGGCGCCCAGCCGCGACAATTCGACGAAATAGCGCGTGGCTTCGCGCATGCCGTTGGCGATGTCGCGCACGTTGGAGATCTGCGAGCCCATGTGGAAATGCAGCAACTGCAGGCAGTCGGCGTACTCGGTGTCGCGCAGCGTCTTCCACAGGTCCAGCACCTGGCGCGGCGACAGTCCGAACTTGGCCTTGTCGCCGCCGCTGTTCTGCCATTTGCCCGCGCCCAGCGAGGCCAGCCGCATGCGCACGCCCAGACCCGGCTTGACGTCCAGCGCGCGCGCTTCTTCCAGCACCAGCTTCAGCTCGGAGGGCTTTTCGATGACGATGAAGGTCTGCAGGCCGAGCTTGCGCCCGATCAGTGCCAGGCGGATGTACTCGCGGTCCTTGTAGCCGTTGCAGACGATCAACCCGCCAGGGCGCGACAGTGCCAGCACCGCCATCAGCTCCGGCTTGCTGCCCGCTTCCAGGCCGAAGCCCTCGCCGTGGTGGCCGGCCAGCGTGCCGGCCACGCCGCGATGCTGGTTGACCTTGATCGGATACACGGCGGTGTAGCCGCCGGCGTAGTCCCACTCGGACTGCGCCTGCGCGAACGCGGCCTGCAGCTTGCCCAGGCGCTGGCCCAGGATGTCCGGGAAGCGCACCAGCAGCGGCAACTTGGCGCCAGCCGCGCGCGCGGCATCCACCACCTCGGGCAGCGACACCGATGGGCCGTCGCTGGTCGGCGTGACCACCACGTGGCCGGCGGCGTTCACATCGAAATACCCGTCGGCCCAATGCGGGATCGAATAGGTCTTGCGGGCTTGGTCGAGGGACCAATCGCTCATTTCGCTGACTCGGCTGGGGCAAAAAGGGCGTGAAGTGTAACGCCTGGCACGCGCAGGGTCCGTTACAATCCGCGCCGACTTGATGCCCCGCTCCTGGTTGGAGTGGGGTTGGTGAGGGTTCGGTATTGCCGTCAGCAGCTTGGTGCATGAGGCTGCGCCCGACCCTCATCCGGCGCTACGCGCCACCTTCACCCGGTGGGAGAAGGAACAGCCCCCTTCATTTTTAGGATTTTGCATGAGCGCCAACGACAACTGGTACATCGAACACTTCCAGCCGACCGGCTCGGCGATCGGCTTCCGCATCAGCGGCAAGCTGGACGAGGTGCAGTCCCCGTTCCAGAAGATCGAGATCTACCAGACTACCGACTGGGGCAAGCTGATGCTGATCGACGGCGCGGTGATGCTGACCAGCCGCGACAATTTCTTCTATCACGAGATGATCAGTCACCCGGCGCTGTTCACCCACCCCGCGCCCAAGCGCGTGGTGATCATCGGCGGCGGCGATTGCGGCACGCTGCGCGAGGTGCTCAAGCACCCGGGCGTGGAAAGCGCCACCCAGTGCGATATCGACGAGCAGGTCACGCGCATGTCGGAGAAGTATTTCCCCGAGCTGTGCGATTCCAACCACGATAAGCGTGCCGAGCTGCTGTTCGACGACGGCGTGGCCTACATGGCCAACTGCCCGGCCGGCAGCGTGGACATCGTGATCGTCGATTCCACCGACCCGGTCGGCCCGGCCGAAGGCCTGTTCAACAAGGCGTTCTACGACAGCTGCTTCAAGGCGCTGAAGGACGACGGCATCCTGGTGCAGCAGTCCGAATCGCCGCTGGCGTTGCTGGAGCTGATCAAGGAAATGCGCACCGAAATGGGCAAGGCCGGCTTCCAGTCGTTCAAGACCCTGCCGTTCCCGCAGCCGTGCTATCCCACCGGCTGGTGGAGCGTGACCATGGCCAGCAAGCAGGCCAACGCCGATTTCGCGTTCCGCCTGGACGCCGCGCAGGCCAAGGGCTTCGAGACGCTGTACTACACCGCGCACCTGCATACCGGCGTGCTGATCGCACCGCCGTTCGTGGCCAAGGCGCTGGGCGAGTAAGCATGTAATCAGGCCGGCGCCGCTTGCTGCGCGCCGGCCTGATTGAAAAGAACCGGCGCATCGTTCGCGTGCGCTGGTCCTGCAGATCGGGGGCGAAGACAGCACCGCTTACAGGCGTGCTGGCGATGCTCGCAGTGTCGCGCAGCATCGGCAGGGCCATGTGTGCACTACGACTCCGCTGTGCGGTACGCATCTACCTGAGGCTTGTGCGCGTAGTGCCGCCAGCCCCGTTCTTCGTTTGCCAGCCCTACAGCCGTGCCAGCACTTCAGCCTTCTTGGCGTCGAATTCTTCCTGGGTCACCAACCCGGCATCCAGCAGCTGCTTGAGCTTGCTCAGCACCTGCATCGGATCATCCGCGCCGGCCACCGCAGTCGCTGGCACTGAAGGCGCCACGCCCTGCGCTGCAGGCGTATGCACCACCACACCGCCGGCCGACGCACGCAACTTGTCGAACTCCAGCTGCTGGCGTTTTTCGTGGGCCGATTCTTCCACCTGCTGGGCATAGGCGTAGACCCGCCGCGCCTGTTTCTTGGGCAGGCTGTCGATGGACAGGTAGCCGCCCTGCGTGGTGCGGCACATGATCGTCGCTCCCAGCATCTGCTCGCTCATATGCACGTCGAGCACCTCGCGCCAGGGGACATCGCGAAACGTCATCCCGAATAGCGTGGGGTGTACCACGATGAATCTGCGATTGGTCAGCACCACCGCGGCCGGCGACAGATTCATCACCATTTTCTTCTGCACCGCGATGTACTCGACCTGCTCGTCCCGCGTCAGCAACTCGTTTACCTTGGGCAGGATCTTGCCCACGGCCACCGGGTCCTGCTCATCGGTCAGAAATTGCGTAAAGACCTCCATACCTTCCTCGTCGTGATCGCTTGCGCCGCAGCATTGTCTTGTATGACACCACATCCAGCAGGCAGGTTGCGGCATCGCACGCGCTGCAGGCCTCGGATCATCCAATGATTCCGTGCTCTCCAAACTCCAAACACGACAGGGCGGATGCCGCCATCCGCCCTGTCGTTACACACTTTTGATCAAGCAACCGGTCAGAAGCGGACTTCAGCGCCAACGTTCAACACTTCGGCACGATTGATGGTGATGTCTTCGTCGGAGTAGTAATAGTCGTTGGCATAAAGATAGTTGGTATAGAGCACGCTCAAACTTGCGTGCCGGCCAATGTCTACGCCAAAGCCGGCACCCGCGTACGCACCTGACACGCGCTCATTCGATTCGCCGTTGGAGTTGGCCGACCAATAGCCCAGGCGTACCACAGCGAAAAGTGGACTGTCACCAAAGTTGAAACGCGCAGTGCCGCCCAGACTGCCGAATTCCACGCCGGGTACGTAGGCGTCTTCGTGATCGCTGATGCGGGCTAGCTTTCCTACCGCCGCTTCGATGCCGATCAGCGTCACCGGGCCTGCCCGCCAACGATAGCCGGCGTTGAAGCCGAGCATGTCCTGATCGATGCCTTCGTATACTTTCCCCTGACCGCCCTGCACACCAAGAAAGACACCGCTCTTGAGACGTTGCTCTTCCTCGCGTGGCGGCGCCGACACATACGCCAGCGACGGCGACGGCGACACGGCCGTGGATGGAGCAGAAGCGATGGTGGTGGCTTCGGCAGGTCCAGCTGTGGAACTACCATTCGCTGCGGCCGACTGCGGCGCGTCGTCATTCGTTTGTGCAGTGCTCGATGCCGCTGGCGTCGCCAGCTGCGCTGTGCCGCTTTGTGCAGCGGCCTGTTGCTGCTTTTGCTGTTGCCGATAGTTGTCCCAGCCACGCGACAACGACTGCGCGGCCGCGTCGGAAACGCAGCCCAGCGCCGTGCAGGCCAACAGCCATGTTGCGGTCCTTTTCATCGCATTCCCCAATGAGTCGTACTCCATCGTCCCCGCATCCATAGCGCACGCAGGCATGACCTGGCGGCGTCAGGAAGTGGCGCAGTTGCTTGTCCAATTCGGGGGCTTTCCCAACATCACCGGATCGTGCGCGTACTCGGCCTCAGGCATCGTCCGGGTGGACGTGCCGGTACTGACGCGTGATGCAGCCCCCTGACCGCAGCCGGCACAGTGAATCGAGTCTCAGCACCTGTCAAGAAGGGGTGTGAACGCTGCCTATCGGCGTACACAGCGGCCGACCAGCGTTCTGGTGAGCGCTTGTGCCGACGGGCGCGGCACGCGATGCGCTAAATGCACGCTCGCTGCAAGCAGCGCGTCGCACAGACATACCAACAACATTGATCGCAGCTGACTCGGTAACTTATTGATTCTCCGAACCATTCCACTCCCGGAACATTTCATTTTTTTAACAAATGTAATTTCAATACTCGCAAGTTCTAAAATTCACCGGACCGATCCCCACGATCATCGTGAATCTGCCAGACGCGTGATTCCTCCGCGCCGCCAAGGTCCGGAGACTTGCCATGCACTACCAGCCGCTGGACACCTCCAGCCTGCAAATCGTCACGCCCGTGCTGCTCAAGCAGGGCACCCGGCTGCTCGAGCCCAACGTCTATCGCACCCATCTGGATGGGCAACTGGCGGTGGTCAAGGACTACAGCCGCTACCGCCGTACGCTGCTGGCGCCGATCGCGCGGCTGATGGTGCGGCACGAGTCCAAGATGCTGGCCCGCCTGCACGGCTGGCGGCATGCGCCGGCCCTGCTCGGCACCCTGGGCAGCCTGGCACTGGGCATGGAGTTCATTCCGGGCGACACGCTCAGCGCCAGTGCGGTGGTCGGCCAGGAGGTGTTCCAGCAGCTGCAGCAGGCGCTACGCCGCCTGCACGCATTCGGCATCACCCATAACGATCTGCACGGCACCAATGTGGTGATCAGCGCCGGCGTGCCGGTGCTGATCGATTTCACCTCGGCCTGGCGCTTCCCGCGCTGGTTGCGACGCGGCACGCTGGCGCGTCAACTGCAGCGCAGCGACCTGGCCAATTTCCAGAAGATGCGCCAGCGCCTGGCCGGTATCGCGCCGACCGCCGACGAGGCCGCACGCAGCGCCGAGCCGCGCTGGGTACGCACCATCCGCGGCAGCTGGAAGCGGCTGTATCGGCACCTGAAGCGCGATGCGCAGCCGGTAGCGCCGAACGAAACCCGCTGACCGGCAAGTTGCCGTCACCCACCGGGCTGCAGCCTGACCATCCCGATGACACGCCAGCGGTGCGCCTATCCACCTGGCGAGCAATCGCCAGGTGGTGCGCAACGGCGCGGGGGAACCACAGTGGACAGGGGGACGCGTCGATGCCGCGCACCGGCGACGCCTGTCTAGTGGCTAGGCCGTCGTCCGGTCGCTGCCCCAGGTCGTCACTGCGCGTTTGCCGCGTCGGCTGCCGACTGCGCGCGGTAGGCGATCAGGCGCGGCGCGTCGGCGACGAAGCGGTCCAGTACGCCATCGGCGATCTTGACCGGTCCACCGAAGCGCGTGGCGCCGGGAATCGAGGGGATCGCTGCGGCTTCGGCGGCACTCTGCTTCGCATCGGCAAACGCCACCGACGCCTGTGCATCACCGCGATTGGCGGCATCCAGGCCGGCAGCGGTCTGCTGCAGCGCGCGGCCCCAGCGTTGCATCGCATCCAGCCAGGGGCGCGATTGTTCCGCAAAGCCCTTGTCGGCCACGCCTTCGCGAATGATCTGCGGCGCGGCCGCGAACGCATCGGCGGTGCGCGCCAGCTCGGCGATGGCCTGGCTGCGCGCCGCCGCATCGCCCAGCGCAATCGTCTCGCGCACATGGTCGAGCACCGCCTTGAGCTGCGGCGCCTGTTCCTGCCACGGCTGGCTGCCGAAGGTCGGCGCCAGATGCTGGGTATCGAAGAAGGTGAGCAGCGCGGCAGTCACCCGTGCATCGCCGCCGGCCAGATCGCGCGCGGCCGCATGCCAGGTGCGCTGCGCGTCGTAATCCTTGTCGTTCCACGCGAACGCGGTCAGCCCCATCACCGCGACGCGGCTGGGCACTTCCTGATTCATCGGATTGGAGACGATGCCGGACAATTCAGCGGACAAACCCGCTTCGCGGCGCGCGTACGGCGCCATCAGCAAACGCCCGGCCGAGGTTTCGAAATCGTTGACCGGGTAGTTGTCCCACAGCAGCGTCTTGCGGCCGAACGCCTTGGTGGCCGCGCGTGCATCGGGGATGGAAATGGCCGGCGGCACCACGTCGGTGCCGGTCCACTGCACCACGATCTTCGGGTCCAGGTGCTTGCGCAGCGCTTCCTTGTACGGGCTTTCCTTGGCGTCGAAATACTCGGTCGGCACCATGATCAATTCCGACGACGCATCGTGGCGGGCGACCAGATCGGCCTGCACCAGATTGAGCAGATGCGACTGCGCGATGCCGGCCGCCTGCGCGCCGGAATCGCCAAAGGTGGTCTTGTCGCGCTCGCAGTTCCACTTGGTGTATTCGATATCGTCCAACGCCACATAGAAGCTGCGCACGCCCAGCGCGCGGAAGGCATCGAACTTGCGCAGTAGCGCCTTGGCGTCGGCTGGATCGGAGAAGCACACCGTCGGCCCCGGGGAGATCGCATAGACGAAGTCGACGTGATTGCGCTTGGCGGTGGCCGCCAGCTTGCCCAGCGCCTTCAACGTGGCGGCCGGATACGCCTCGCGCCAGCGGTCGCGCGCGTACGGGTCGTCCTTCGGGCTGTAGATGAAGGTATTGGCCTTGGTGCGGGCAAGAAATTCCAGATGCTTGGTGCGATCGGCCATCGACCACGGTGCGCCGTAGAACCCCTCGATGGTGCCGCGGATCGGCATCGCCGGATGATCCTGGATCACCAGCGTCGGGATGACGGGGCGCTCCACCAGCTGACGCAGCGTCTGCGCCGCATGGAACAGCCCATCGTTGTCGTGACCGGCCAGCGTGATCAGGCTGCCGTTGCCGAGCGCGACGCTGGCGAGCGTATAGCCCTCCTTGTGGGGGTCCTGCGCCGCCTTGCTGCGCGTCAGTGCATCGCGCACCACCGCCGCCTCGCCGGTGCCGAGCACGATATGCGGGCGGTCGAGCGTGGCAGGCAAACGCGATGCGGTGGAGATCTTGGTCACGCCAGCGGTGCCGAGGGTGCGGCGCACCAGCGCGACCGACGCCGGGTCCGCACCCGGCGCCGCCACCAGCACGACCGACCGACCGAGCGTGACGGTGCCGCCCTCCAGCGCGATCGACGTCGGGGTCGGAAAGATCGCCGGCTGTGTGACCGGCTGCGCCAGCGCGGGGGCCGTCAGGCTTAGCGCCACCAGGACCGGAAGCAGGCGCAAGCCCGGCTTGCCATCACGTCGCGTCATTCCGAACTCCGGTATTGAAATGGTATTAGCCCTAGAGTAGGCAAGTCATCGCGCGGCGACAAGCAGGGGTCGTATCAGGACGTTCCAGGTCTCTTCGACAACTCGCAGCTGGGTTACGGGAAGGAGGCCGGTACCATTGCCGGCCTCTGGTGTCGGGGCCGATCTGCGGTATTGAAATGGTATGAGCCGGTCACGTAGCGCGGCGCGCGTTGGCGATACTTGGGCCATGCGGCCAGGCTGCTCCACCGAAGGTGGCCCGGCTGCCAATTCATAAACGCGTTGGTTGTCGGCAGCTGGATGCCGCCTACGAGGGCAGTGACCGACGGTGCAGACCTGGCCCCGTGGCGCTGTTTTTCTGGCATCGGTCAGTTGCCTGCGCAATGCCGGCACAGCATCGACCGAAGTCGCTTCCGGTGACGCCTTACAGCGCGTCGCTATCCAGCTCGCCGGTGCGGATGCGCACCACACTGCCCAGGTCGTAGACGAACACCTTGCCATCGCCGATCTTGCCGGTGCCGGCCGCGGCAACGATCGCCTCGACCACACGCTCGGCCTGGTCGTCGGTCACCGCCACTTCGATCTTCACCTTGGGCAGGAAATCGACCACATACTCGGCGCCGCGATACAGCTCGGTGTGGCCCTTCTGCCGGCCGAAGCCCTTGACCTCGGTCACCGTGATGCCCGCCACCCCACAGCCGGCAAGCGCTTCGCGCACATCGTCGAGCTTGAACGGTTTGACGATGGCCATGATCATTTTCATCGGTGCAGATCCCAGGGCATGACGGTCGCGCAGCATACCGTGGACGGCCACAACACTCATCTCATGCCCATCGCCCTCACCGCGACCGACAGCCGAATGGGACTATCCTTACCGCCTGCCGACTGCCTTGCCGATGTCCCGCGTGTTCCGGCCTGCACTAGGCTTCCTACGGACCTGCGGAGAACCCCATGATCGATTTCAATCAGCTCGACGACCTCGCCCGCCGCCTCAGCGACCTGGTGCCGCCGGGCCTGCGCCAGTCGCGCGAAGAACTGCAGAGCACCTTCAAGGGCGCGCTGCAGGCCGGCCTGGGCAAGCTGGACCTGGTCACCCGCGAAGAGTTCGACGTGCAGCGCGCGGTGCTGCTGCGCACGCGCGAAAAACTCGACGCACTGGAACAGGCCGTCGCCGCACTGGAAGCACGCGCGCCCGGCACGCCGCCCGCCGCGCCACCTACCACCCCCTGACCTAAGGCCCTCCACCATGAGTCTGGCGCTGGTGCACAGCCGTGCCCGCGTGGGGGTGCATGCGCCTGAGGTTCGGGTGGAAGTGCATCTCTCCGGCGGTCTTCCCTCCACCCAGATCGTGGGCCTGCCCGAGGCGGCAGTGCGCGAATCGCGCGAACGCGTGCGTGCCGCACTGCTGTGCGCACAGTTCGAATTCCCGGCACGGCGCATCACGATCAATCTGGCGCCGGCCGATTTGCCCAAGGAAGGCGGCCGCTTCGACCTGCCGATCGCCCTCGGCATTCTGGCCGCCAGCGGTCAGATCGACCTGCAAGCCTTGGCCGAGTACGAATTTCTCGGCGAACTCGCCCTGACCGGCGAGTTGCGCGGTGTCGATGGCGTGCTGCCCGCCGCCCTGGCAGCAGCGCAGGCCAGCCGCCGCCTGATCGTGCCGCTGGCCAACGGTGCCGAAGCCGCCATCGCCGGCCACGTCGAAGCCTTCACCGCGCGCACGCTGCTGGAAGTCTGTGCCACGCTCAATGGCACCCAGAAGGCGCCCGCCGCCGAACTGGCGGTGCAAGCGCTCGGCGTACGCGCCCTGCCCGACATGGCCGACGTGCGCGGCCAACCGCATGCCCGCCGCGCGCTGGAAATTGCCGCAGCCGGCGGTCACCATTTATTGCTGGTCGGTAGCCCTGGCTGCGGCAAGACCTTGCTCGCCTCGCGCCTGCCCGGCCTGCTGCCGGAAGCCAGCGAAGCCGAGGCGCTGGAAACCGCCGCCATTACCTCCATCAGCGGTCGCGGACTGGATCTTGTGCGCTGGCGGCAACGCCCCTATCGGGCTCCGCACCACACCGCCAGCGCGGTCGCCTTGGTTGGCGGCGGCACACATCCACGCCCCGGCGAGATCTCGCTGGCCCACAACGGCGTGTTGTTTCTGGACGAGTTGCCCGAGTGGCAACGCCAAACACTGGAAGTGCTGCGCGAGCCGCTGGAATCGGGCCTGGTCACCATCTCGCGCGCCGCACGCAGTGTGGATTTCCCGGCAAGATTCCAACTGGTCGCTGCGATGAATCCCTGTCCGTGCGGGTGGGCCGGCGACAGCAGCGGGCGTTGCCGTTGCAGCAGCGACACCATCGGCCGTTATCGCAGCCGGATCTCCGGGCCGCTGCTGGATCGCATCGATCTGCATGTCGAGGTCCCGCGCCTGCCGCCGCAGGCCCTGCGCAGCGGCAACGTCGGCGAGGACAGTGCCAGCGTGCGCACGCGCGTGGTCGCGGCGCGCGCGCGGCAACTTGCACGTGCCGGCGTGCCCAATGCACAACTGGACCAGGCACAAACCGATCATCACTGCCGCCTGCAAAATGACGATCAGCTGTTGCTGGAACGCGCCATCGAACACCTGCAACTTTCCGCACGCTCGATGCATCGCATCCTGCGCGTGGCACGCACCATCGCCGATCTCGACGACAGCGCCGTCATTGCAACGCGTCATCTGACCGAAGCGATCGGCTACCGCAAACTGGATCGCGCAGTGGGCACGGCAAGCGCAGCCTAATGGCGGCGCTCCAGCGGCATCAGCATCCCAACATGCATTTCATGACGATGCACGTACAACATCCGCCATTCCACGACGTAGAGGCCGCCATGAGCCGACTTCCCGAACTAATTACCGTCCCGTCCCTGGATCTGAATCGTTATCTGGGCACCTGGTACGAGATCGCGCGGCTGCCGATCCGCTTCGAGGATGCGGATTGCACCGATGTGTCGGCGCACTATTCGCTACAGGACGATGGCACGGTGCGCGTGCAGAACCGCTGCCTGACTGCCGAAGGCGCATTGGAAGAAGCCATCGGTGAGGCGCGCGCCATCGACGACAGCAACGCGCGCCTGGAAGTCACCTTCCTGCCCGAAGGCCTGCGCTGGATTCCCTTCACCAAAGGCGATTACTGGGTGATGCGCATCGATGCGGACTACACCGCCGCGCTGGTCGGTGGCCCCGACCGCAAATACCTGTGGCTGCTGGCGAGGCTCCCGCAGCTGGATGAGAACATCACGCAGGCCTATCTGGCGCATGCCCGCGAGCAGGGCTTCGATCTGGCGCCGCTGATCCACACCCCGCATACCGGGCGGCTTACCGAGCAGCCGCTCCCTTGATTAGCGCTTGGGGTTTTCAATAAAGCAACCCGCAACCGCCTAGAGGGTACTGCACCCTACGACTAGCCAGGTTTGTGTTAGCTGTAGAGCGGTTGATCTGCAGCTCGGCTGCAGGGTCCTTGCCCGCCACCATCGCGGGACACGCTGCAAGTACGTCCTTGTAAGCTCTTACGCGGCATCCATGCCGCGTAAGGTCCCGCGACGGTGGGCGGGCAAGGACCAGTCGAAATGGTCGGTGTGCATGGTTGCAAGCAAGGCATGACGCGCGTTGTTGGATAACGGCGCGTTGGATCAGCTTCGCAACGCAACACGATCAACAGGCAGGCTTTCAACAAAGCAACCGCCAACTTTCTGGTGCGGTGTCCTTACCGATTGCGGGACCGTGTGGCGGCATGGATGCCGCCACCGCGCCCCCATGGACGGGTTTACGGCGTGTCCCGCGAGCGGTGAGGGCACCGCGCACTCGACTACCGCCCCTCGCCTACCCCGCACTCGACTAACTACCTCGGATCTAAAGCACGCCCTCAACCGTTGAGCGTACTCAGATCCTTGGCCGCAGCCTGCGCGCCTTCCAGGCTGTCGAAGGCCACGCCGGTGTCGCCGACCACGTATTTGGTCAGTTCGCCGTCGCGCGTGGTTTCCTGCATCTTGAAGATCGGCACGGCATCGGTGCCGCCAACACGTTCTTTCTGGGTTGTCATGGGTGATTCCTCCTCGGAAAGCGTCTTGCGTGGGACCGGATTGTCCCGCTGCTCCCAGACGGGAGGGCAGACCTTTCGACCCTAGCGCGCCATCGCGTGCAGGCGTGTGAACCTATTGACAAGCCCGCTTGCCACTCTGCGATGCATGCGCGTCGGCAGAAAATCACGTCCGCTTCGCTCCGAGGACGCGCGCAATGCACGCGCGTGTCGTACATTCGCGACGTGCAGCCTCATCAGTCCATGTCTCCTGTCGTCACCATGCGCGCGTCGGACCTCCGTGCGCGCGGCGCATTCGCTGTGCCGGTCGCTCGGCAATGCGCATCTGCCGCGCACTGTCCAGGGCGCACTGCGTGAGCTGGCCGCCATGCAGATGCGGGGGATGAGGTGAAGCGACAACGCATCATCAGTGTGACCGTGTTGCTGGTGGTGCTATGCGCAACCCTTCCGATCAGCCTGTCCTATTACCTGGCGTGGCGGCTGGCGCTGGATCGCGAGCAGAGCAGGCTCAGCCAGCTGGCGGCGCTGTCAATCCGGCGCACCGAAGCCGCCTTCGACGAAGCGCACGGCGCGCTGGTGAACATGGCCGGCTCGCAGCTGCCGCGCTGTTCCCCTGAGCATCTGGCGCAGATGCGCGCATTGGTGCTGACCAGTCATTACATCGTGGAGCTGGGGCATTTTCAGCAGCGCCGTTTGCGCTGCACTTCGTGGGGGCCGTTGCCAGAGGCCATTCCACAGTCAACGCCGGATTTCGTGGTCAAGCGCGGCATTGCGGTGACCACCCGCCTGCGTCCGCTGGCCAATCCGCAGCACCCGCTGATGGCGCTGCAGCTGGACGACTACAATGTGTTGATCAATCCGGCCACCCTCACCGACATCAATATCCCGCCCGGCCTGCAACTGGCGATCGGCACCCCGAGCGGGCAGATCCTGAGCAGTACCAATACCGCCGCCGAGCAATTGTTGATCGAGCCGTTACCCGATACATCCAGCGCAGACGCAACGCAGACGCAGGTCTTGTCCGGCCGCGACCGCCGTGGCGACTGGGCTGCGGTGGTCACCGAGCCGGTCGCTTACCTGCGTGGCCCGCTGGCAGCGGCACGCCTGCAGACAGTGCCGGTGGGCATCGCATTGGCGCTGCTGCTGGTCAGCCTGGTGATCTGGGTTTCACGGCGGCGGCTGTCGCCCTTGGCACGGCTGGAAAGCGCCGTGCAACGCGGCGAATTCGTCGTGCACTACCAGCCGATCATCGCGCTCGACAGCGGTGCCTGCGTCGGTGCCGAGGCGCTGGTGCGCTGGCAGCAATCCGATGGCGTGCTGATCCCGCCCGATGCCTTTATCCCGCTGGCCGAAGAGAGCGGTCTGATCCTGCCGATCACCGACATGGTGGTGGCAGAAGTCATCCGCGAACTCGGCCCGACGCTGGCGGCGATTCCGTCCCTGCATGTGGCCATCAACGTCTCGGCCGGCGACATCAAGAGCGGCCGCGTGCAGACCGTGCTGGCGCAAGCACTACGCGGCACTGGCGTGGACAGCGGACAGCTGTGGGTGGAGGCCACCGAGCGCAGCCTGATGGATATCGATGCGGCACGCGCCACCATCACCCATCTGCGCGGCGCCGGCCACACGGTGTCGATCGACGACTTCGGCACTGGCTACTCGAGCCTGCAGTACCTGCAAGGGCTGCCGCTGGATGCATTGAAGATCGACAAGTCGTTCGTGGACACCATTGGCACCCACTCGGCTACCAGTGCGGTGACCTCGCACATCATCGACATGGCCAAGACGCTGAAGTTGCGCACCATCGCCGAAGGCGTGGAGCGCCAGGAGCAGTTGGACTATCTGCGTGCGCATGGCGTGGATCTGGCGCAAGGCTGGCTGTTCTCGCGCGCACTGCCGGCCACTGGTTTCATCGCGTATCACGCGCTGATGCGCAACACCACACACTGACCGGAGCCGGTGCGCCGCCACGCCCTGACCTGAGCCGGCACTAAGCGCCGCCGACCCACCAGGCACAGCGCTGGCCGGTGTGCGCAAACGGCAGGCTCGACTCGCAGCGCAGGCCTTCACCGCTGCCGCAGGCACCGACCGCGCCAGCGCGACGATGCGCAACGTCGTATGGCGACCACTTCGCTGACCCAACAAAAAGGGCCGCCCATGGCGACCCTTTTTGATCATGTTGATCAGCGCTTTGCCTGATCAGGCGCTCTGCAAGGCGCTTTCGCGTTGGCGGCGCACCGGCTTGGGCCGGCTCGGGAAGGCGTGGCGCACAATCCGCCACATCACCTGACCGAACTGACGCGGCAGCGAACCGGTGTTGTAGTGCTGGCCGTAACGCGCACAGATCTGCTTCACTTCCACGGCAATCTGCGCATAGCGGTTGGCCGGCAGGTCCGGGTAGAAGTGATGCTCGATCTGGTGGCTCAGATTGCCCGACAGCACGTTCATCAGCTTGCCGCCGGTCAGATTCGACGAGCCACGCAGCTGACGCAGATACCAATGGCCGCGCGACTCGTTGCGGATCGATTCCTTCGGGAACACTTCCGCATCGGCGGTGAAGTGGCCGCAGAAGATGATCACGAAGGTCCAGATGCTGCGCAGCACGTTGGCGGCGAGATTGCCCAGCAGCACGGTCAGGAAGAACGGGCCGGCCAGCAGCGGGAACACGATGTAATCCTTGAGCATCTGGCGGCCCATCTTGCGGCCCACCGGAAGAAACGAAGCGCGCAGCTCTGCGGCTTTCATCTTGCCGGCAAACCAGCGGCCCAGACGCAGGTCCTGGATCGCCACGCCCCATTCGAACAGCAGCGCGAAGAACACCGCCACGAACGGCTGCAACAGGTAGAACGGGCGCCAGCGCTGCTCGGGGAAGATGCGCAGCAGGCCATAGCCAATGTCGTCGTCCATGCCGCGCACGTTGGTGTAGGTGTGGTGCTTGAAGTTGTGCGTCTTGCGCCAGTTGTCGCCGGTGGCGACGATATCCCACTCGTAGGTGTTGCCGTTGAGCTGCGGGTCGCCCATCCAGTCGTACTGGCCATGCATGACGTTATGGCCCAGCTCCATGTTCTCCAGGATCTTGGACAGGGTCAGCAGCACCACGCCGGCAATCCACGCCGGAATCAGCACGCTGTGCACGAACGCGCCCAGGAACAGCAATGCGCGACCGGCCACGCCGGTCCAGCGCACCGCCGCCACGATACGGCGGATGTAACGCGCATCGGCGGCGCCGACCTGGCTCTGCACGCGGGCGCGGATGGCATCGAGTTCGTCGCCGAAAGACTGCAGTTCGGCAGCGGACAGGGCACGGTTATGGACTCGGCTCATGAAGATTCCTTACAGATCCAGGATCAGGTCGGTGCTCGGGGCACTGATGCACAGGCGCACCTGTGCGGTGGGTTCGTTGCTGCGCTCACCGGTCAACAGGTGGCGCGTGGTGCCGGACTGGCGCGCGCAGGCGCAGCTGTTGCAGATGCCCATGCGGCAACCGTGTTTCGGGCGCAGGCCTTGCGCTTCCAGGCCTTCCAGCAGCGACTTGCCGCGCGGCAGGGTGAGCGTACGGCCGCTGCGTGACAGCTGCACCTGCACCTGACCGGCTTCGCCGTCGTCCAGCACCGGCACGCTGAAGGCTTCGGCCTGAAACGCGGCCACGCGGCCCTGCAAGCGCTCGCGCGCTGCGTGCACAAAACCGCCGGGGCCGCAGACCATGACGTGACGGTTGGAGAGATCGGCGATCTGCTCCAACGGATAGGTATCCACGCGCACAGCCGGGGCTTCGCCTTCGCGGGTGGTCAGCAAACGCACGCGCAGGCGCGGATGCGCCGCCGCCAGCGCTTCGAATTCTTCGACAAAACAGGCTTCGTCGCGCTGGCGCACCCAGTAAAGCAGATCCACATCCATCGGCATGCCCGCCTGCGCGGCGGCCTGCAGCAGCGCGCGCATCGGGGTGATGCCCGAGCCGGCGGCCAGCAGCAATAGCGGCGTGGGCGTGGTCGGCAGCAGCATGTCGCCGAAGGCCGGCTCCAGCGAGACCACCGTGCCGATGGCCGCATCGCTTGCCAGGTAGCGACTCACCAGACCGCCCTCGATCGCCTTGACGGTGATCGCCAGGCGGCCATCGGCCAGCACGGTCGGGCTGTAGCTGCGCAACAGGCGGCGGCCGTCGATCTCCACGCCCAGGCTCACGTGCTGGCCGGCCTGCAGGCCCTGCCAGTGGCCGTTGGGCTGCAGGACCAAGGTCACCGCATCACGGCTGGCTGCGGTGCGCGCAACCAGGCGGGCCATCGGCCGCTCCAGGGTCCACAAGGGATTGAGCCGGGTTGCCCAGAAATCGAACAACTGCGGCGACACCAGCCGGCGCGCCAGACGCGTCGGCAGCGGGGACTTGGACTTGGGGTCGGATGCCAGGTTCATGGATCGCACTATACGCATGCATGCACAGACGTGTATACAGTTGTATATCGGCCGAAGGGGCTATGATTCATCCCCACGACCGGCCGCAGCCTCATGACCTCCATCGCCCTGCCTTCCCACGACGCGCCGCCGTCACGCAAGCCGGCGATTTCACGCGAGGATCTGATCGCCGCAGCGCTGTCGCTGATCGGTCCGCACCGCAGCCTGTCCACGCTGAGCCTGCGCGAGGTGGCACGCGAAGCCGGCATCGCGCCCAACAGCTTCTATCGCCAGTTCCGCGACATGGACGAGCTCGCCGTGGCCTTGATCGATCTGGCCGGGCGCTCGCTGCGCACCATCATCGGCCAGGCCCGCCAACGCGCCACCTCCACCGACCGTAGCGTCATCCGCGTATCGGTCGAGGCCTTCATGGAACAGCTGCGTGCCGACGACAAATTGCTGCATGTGCTGCTGCGCGAAGGTGCAGTGGGCTCGGATGCGTTCAAGCAGGCAGTGGAGCGCGAGCTCAGCTATTTCGAAGACGAGCTGCGCGTGGACCTGATCCGCCTGGCCGCGGCCGACAACGCCAAGCTGCACGCGCCGGCACTGGTGTCCAAGGCGATCACCCGGCTGGTATTTGCGATGGGCGCAGTGGCGATGGATTCGCCGCCGGAAAAGGATCCCGAACTGGTCGAGCAGATCTCGCAGATGCTGCGCATGATCCTGACCGGCGCACGCACGCTGGGTACGCACGGCGGTTGAGTGTGCGTGTGCTTTCGCATCTAAGAAACTACGCTGCGACTCGAACTCTGGGTTGTCTTGGAGTGGTTGGATGGCGCGGATAGATCAATTGTAGAGCGGTTGATCTTTCAGCTTTTTCTGCAGGGCCCTTGCCGGCCTACCATCGCGGGACACGCCGCAAGTACGTCCGTGTAGGCTCTTACGCGGCATCCATGCCGCGTTAGGTCCCGCGACGGTAGGCCGGCAAGGACCAGTCAAGATGGTCGGTGTGCAGTTTTTTCAGCAAAGCAACCCACAAACTTGCTGGTGCGGTGTCCTCATCGCTTGCGGGACTCTTTGGCGGCATGGATGGATTCACGGCGTGTCCCACTAGCGGTGAAGGCACCGCGCCCTCTGCCAACGCGACTTGGAGATATCCAAGTCGTCGGCTCGAAAACTTGATTGAGCTCGTCTGTAGACGCCATTGCTGTGCATCAAGGGAGAAATGCAGAAGACCTACGCATGCCCCTTAATTTCTGCGGGAAAATGTTGCAGCGACATGTCACCGACCTCATCCGCACTGCACTCGTGCACAGTTCAGGCATGTCGCGATGATGCTCACATCCACGCACACGCGTTTCACTCCTGCATCGCCATGGTGGCGCCACGTTGGCGATCTGTATCCACAGACCGCATCCACCAGACAGCCGGAGACGACATGACCAATCACAACAGCAATCTAGACAAGCTGGATAAGCAGGAACGCGCAGCACAAGCACAGGATTCGAATCGTGACCCGATCTCCGGTGCACCCGGATCGCATCCGGTTGGCGTGGGCGTTGGTGGCATCGCGGGCGGCGCTGCAGCAGGCGCGTTGGCAGGCACCGTGTTCGGCCCGCTGGGCACCTTGATCGGTGCGGCCGTCGGTGTTGTGGCTGGCGCTGCGGCCGGCAAGGGCGTGGCAGAACGCCTGGACCCGACCGTCGAATCCGAATACTGGCGCCAGGAACATCAGAACCGTCCTTACTACAAGGAAGGCACCGATTACGATCGCGATTACGCAACGGTTTACGGGTTCGGTCTGCAGGCACGCGAAACGCGTCCGACCAGCACCTGGGAAGAAACCGAAGCGACCCTGGCCGGCGAGTGGCCGCGTAATCGCGGCGAATCGCGCCTGGAGTGGGACGATGCACGTCTGGCTGCACGCGATGCCTGGGAGCGTGCCGATCGCACGCACAGCGTGTATCGCGATGGCGACACCCATTACGAAGGTCGCTTCGACAGCGCGGGTTATCGCGATGCCGACTATTCGTACGACGATTATCGCCCGGCGTATCGCTACGGCATGCAGGCACGCCAGCAGCACGCCGGCCGCCAGTGGGACGACCATCTGGAACGCGACCTGGGCGATGGCTGGGACCGCTTCAAGTCCAACTCTCGCCTGAGCTGGGAAAAGGCCAAGCATGCGGTGCGCGAGGCGTTCGACTCCGAGCATCATGATGAAGCCGCACGTCGTAATCCGACCGATCCACGCGTGTAGTCGTCTCGATCCAGCGCTTCACTGCAGTGAAAGCGAGAGCGTCATAAAAAAGAACGGGCCCAGTGGCCCGTTTTTTTGCCGCGCGTTCGTGATGATCGAGCATGGCGTGATCAGCCACTGCTCCAGATCAACCGGAAGTCTTTTCCACCGCCCGGATATCGCCAAGAAACTCACGCGCGCCCTGCCCCGATGACGACACCGCGTCGCCCTGCTCCTTGAGCAATTGCTTGCGGGCGGCCACCACTTCCTTGGCCAACGCGATCCGACGCCCGACAACCTTTTCGGTCAACCAGTCGATCAATGCGCGCGTGTAATGCTGTTGATGCTCCTTGACGCTCAAGGCATGATCGGCGCCGGCAATCACACGCGTGCTCAGCGAGCGCGCATGGACGAAGGCATCGGCGTAATTGCGCAACACCGGGTGCGGCACGATGACATCGTTTTCGGCTTCCACCAGCAGCACATCGCCCTTGTACTGCGCGCAGGCGGCCAGGGCGATGTTGTCATCGGGCGTCAGCGTGCGCTGGCGGTAATCCATCAACTCCGGATCGGCATTGAGGCTGACCTTGGGGTGATCCCAATGTTCGTCCTTGTAGAGTGCAGGCGAGCGCAAGGCCAGCCATTCCACCGGGCGCTCGCGCGTCAGCAGCGCAGACAGATAACCGCCGTAGCTCAGCCCAACCACGGCGATCGACTGCGCATCCACATACGGCAGATGCGCGAGTTGATCGTAGGCGGCCTTGATGTCGTCCAGGTTCTGCGCACGGGTCACGGTCTGGCGCATCGATGCGTAGCCTTCGTGACCACGCAGGTCGAAGGTCATGCAGATGCAGCCCAGGCCCACCGCCTCGCGTGCGCGCAACAGATTGTGGTGCTGGCTGCCACCCCAGCCGTGCACGAACAACACAGCCGGCATGCCAGACGGCGTGAGCAAGGTACCGCTGAGTGCGTCCTGGTCGACGGGAATTTGGATGCTGGAAAGTTTGGCTTCCATTAGGTGCTGGATACCCTCCTGTATTTGTAGCGCGGACCTGGCCCGGCATGCTCGGCGCGGTAGTAGATCTGCGCATCGGCCGGCGGTTCGCCCTGATAGATCTCATGCGTGGAGGCTGCCACCCATTGCAGTGCCGGGTCTTGCTGAAAACGGGCGATTGCAGCGAGCTCGGCCGGGGTGGCGCCACCGACTCGCCAGGATTGCTCCAGCACGCCGCAGATCAGCCCAGCCTGCGCATCTTCACCGCTGACCACATCGTAGTTGCGGCGTGAGATGTGCAACTCAGGATAGGCGGCGGTGATGAATCGATCGTATCTGCAGGCCTGTTCGACCACGTGTTTCTGCAATGCCGACAGCGCGGTGGCGGCCAGCGCTTCGAGCGATCCGCGATACACCTGCAGCGACGAGCCGCCATAGACCTCGTCATCCTGCGCGTTGCGCACGTTGCATTGCGTGCCAAAATAGGCGATCTGAATTCCGGCAACACACAACTCGCCAACGCTATGCGTGACTGCATGCAGGACGTTGCGCTCCAGCACGGCGCCGTGCGCCGCGAGATAGCAATCAGGCAGGCTGTCCAGTGCATCTGCCAGCTGCGCGGCACTGGCGATGCGCCATTGACCATTGCCACCGACGCCGGTCGGCAACTTGAGTCGCACCCCTCCGCCTGACAGCAACGCGTCCAGCGCGCGCTCGGCATCAGCGCGCGAGAACACCGTGTAGCCCGGCAGCGTGGCCGGGATCAGCGCTGTAGCCAACGACTGATTCCAGCCGGCGATGCAGGCCGCATCGTCGGCGATCAACGGATGACCGATGACTTTGGTCGCCAGAAACGCGTGCGGCACGATGCCACCCAGCAGATCGCCGTTGTCGTCGATTCCCAAGCCATGCGCCTGCTCGGTGGTCAGGGTCTCGTCGGGCACATGAAAGACTGCAGCACCATCAGCAGCCGCAGTTGGGTCATGCGCGCCCAGCAAGCGTTCAATTTCGCTGCACACCCACGCATGCGTGATCCGCTCATGGCCGTGCTCGGGCACCAGACGCGTGACATGCCCCAGCACCTGCCGATACCGCTTGTGTGCCATCACGCTCCCCTCGCGGCGCTCGGCCGCTTGATCGTTCTGGCTCTATTGCGTAGCTGACTCTATTGCGTAGCTGAAACCTGCAACACGTTACTGCACGGGTATTGCGCTACCTCTTACTTCAATGCCAGGTAGACCCCGAGCACAATCACAAGCACCACCACCAAGCTGATGGCGACGCGCCCGCCACGCAACTCCAACAAGGCATGCCACCACACGCGTGCTTCCGATGTGCCGCTGGCGTGCTGCGGCTTGCTGCGACTGCTTTCGCTCTCCTGCATCCTGGGTACTCTCTCCATTACGTCGCTGCAGAGCTTACGGATCAGACGTTACACAGGTGTGGAGCGGTTCAGAATCTTCCGTAAAACACGGCTGTTTCTAGCGCAATTCATCGTATTCATCTTTGCACTGCGCTCGTTTTGCGCGGCGCATCGACTCGCTCAAAGTGATACGGGCCGGTGCACGAGCCGCATATGGTCAGTGCCGTCGACGCTGGAATTGGCATGGCGGCCGCGGTGCATATGCAGCGTGTAGAGATCCAGGAACACGCTGACCAATTAAGGGAATACGGCCGCACGAAGAGCCAATGGTCGCGTTCGATGATCATTCGTTGACATACCCGCAGTTACCCTGCACGTCAAGTTTGTTTAACCCGGACCACCCGAAGTCATGAGCAGAGACCCCTCCGTTATCGATGTACAAGCCGAAATCGCGCATTGGCAGGCGCGGCATGCCCAGGGCAACCTTGGTGCAGGCAAGTTCAGCGAGTTGTCACCGGTGGTGAAAATGGCCTGCGATATCTATCTGCAGGCACCGCGTTCAAGTGATCAGGAGCGTCTGCGATTGTTTCGCGACCGCCTGGAACACCACTTCATTTCATCCAACACCCAGTCCAATTACGAACAGTTGGCCACCGATTGCTGGCAGCGTCTGGGCATGCGCAATAGTTGAGTACGTCAGTGTCAGCAGGACCCGTTATTCATTGGAGAACGTCATGAAAACCCCGTATCAAGTGCAGCAGGAGCTGGAACGACTGGAGCGGTTGGTACCGCACATCGTCAGCGACCAGGGCGACCGCGCGGAGGACATCCTTGGCTTTCATGTGGCCAGTCTGTTGGGCAGTGCGCCGGCCAGCGAACACGCGGTGATTCGCGAACGCACCGCACGCATGACGCGTATCTGTCGCAGCGCGCAGGACGCAGTGCATGCACCGGCCAGGCCGATGGGCCTCGGGTCGGTAGCCCAGACGCAGTGGGCGTGAGTGCATAACTCCCCCCGCGCATTATCGGAGCCGCACAGCGGCTCCTTTGCATTTTGCCGTCGGCACCTGCCGGTGGTTTCTTCAACGCTCAGGACGTCCATGAAATCCCTTCTTGTTGCTACCTCGTTGTTCGCCATGCTGACGCTTACCGCATGTGATCGCCCCGGCGGCGATGCCTCGCGCACCGCACCGGCGGTATCGCCGGAACCCACTGCCGCACCGGTCAGCGGTACCGGCGCAGCCGAATTGGCCAAGGGCGATGGCGCAGTGCTGGGCGTGCTGGCAGCGCTGGATGAAAACGAAATCGCGCTGGCCAAGCAGGCCATCGCGCAGGACATGGGCGGCGCCACCGACGCATTTGCCAAGCAGATGCTGCACGACCACGAAGCCAATCTCGAAAAGTGCAAGGCCTTAGGTGCCACCGGCAGCGCGCGCGCCGATGCGATGCGCGCCAAGGGCAAGGCGTCCGCTGATGCGCTGTCGCAGACCTTGACCCTGCCCGACGGTAAGGATGCATATCGCAACGGCTTCATGCGCACCATGGTCATCGACCATGGCGACACCATCAAGATCATCGACTCCGAACTGCTGCCCGCCGCCGAAAGCGCTGCGGTCAAGCAGCATCTGGAAGAAAGCCGCCGCGTGGTGTCGGCGCACTTCGAGCGCGCCCACGCGGTGTCTTCGTCGAAGTAAGCGCTCGGCTTTTTTAGCGATCGCGCAACGCGCCGGCTGGTCCGGCGCGTTTGCGTTTGGGCTACGCGCAGCGATCAGCTCGGTGCAACACGCCGTGATCCGATCGCAGCACCGGCAAGGCATCGACTTCACTCCGCTGCCGTCCACCCTGGCCTATCGTGCCGCATCGCCTTGGCCCAGGAATCTTCACCATGCAGTTGCTCATCACCGGCGGCACCGGCTTTATCGGCCAGGCGCTGTGCCCTGCATTGCTGCGCGCCGGGCATCAGGTCAGCGTACTGACGCGCGATCCCCGCCGCGCCAGCCGCACCCTGACCGGCATCACCGCGGTGGAGACGCTGGACGGCGTACAAGCCGACGCCGTCATCAACCTGGCCGGCGAGCCGCTGGCGGCCGGCCGCTGGACCGACGCACGCAAGCAGCAATTTCGCGCATCGCGGCTGGGCATCACCCGGCAACTGCAGGCCTGGATCGCGCAGCAACCGGCCGAGCAGCGTCCGTCCGTGCTGATCTCCGGCTCGGCTGTGGGCTATTACGGCGAACGCGGCGACACCGCGCTGACCGAAGCAGACAGCGCCGGCGACGATTTTTCCGCCGTGTTGTGTCGCGACTGGGAGGCCGAAGCGGCCAAGATCGCCGCACTGGGCTCCCGCGTGAGCTGGGTGCGCACCGGCATCGTGCTCGACCGCGATGGCGGCGCGCTGGCGCGCATGCTGCCGGCGTTCCGCTTCGGCGGCGGCGGCCCGTTCGGCAATGGCCGCCACTGGATGAGCTGGATCCACCGCGCCGACATGGTCGCGCTGCTGCTGTGGCTGCTCGAACACGGCGAGGCCGGCGCCTACAACGCCACCGCACCGACCCCGGTCACCAATGCCGAGTTCGCGCGCACGCTGGCCCGGGTGTTGCACCGCCCGGCGCTGCTGGCGCTGCCCGCCGGCCTGCTGCGGCTGGGCTTCGGCGAAATGGCCGAGCTGCTGCTGATCAGCCAGCGGGTGCTGCCGCAGCGTGCGCTCGCTGCCGGCTTCCGCTTCCAGTACCCAGGCCTGGAAGCGGCGTTGCGCGCCATCCTGCAGCGCTGAGCTGCGCCACCGTCCCGGTGACTTCGGCCACCGGGCCGAAGCCGCTGGCCGCGCTGGAATGCGCGCCTGGGCCATGCACTAATATTTGCCTAATGGCGACCTCCGACAGTGGCGCGCATCTCGGACTGGCCCCGTGCCCGGCGGAACCTCTATGCACCTGCTCCTCGTCGAAGACGACACCATGCTGGCCAACGCGATCTGCGCCGGCGTGCGCCAGCAGTCCTGGACCATCGACCATGTCGGTAGTGCCAACGCCGCCAAGACCGTGCTGGTGGACCATCGCTACACGGCAGTGCTGCTGGATATCGGCCTGCCCGGCGAGTCCGGGCTGACCGTGATCCGCTTCATGCGCGGCCAGTACGACGCCACCCCGGTGATCGCTCTGACGGCGCGCGGCCAGCTCACCGACCGCATCCGCGGCCTGGATGCCGGCGCCGACGATTACCTGGTGAAACCCTTCCAGTTCGATGAGCTGATGGCGCGGCTGCGCGCAATCACCCGGCGCAGCCAGGGACGCGTGGTGCCGCTGCTCACTCAGGGCAATGTCTGCGTGGACCCGAGCAGCCGCAAGGTCACCAGGGACGGCAAGTGGGTCGCACTGAGCGCGCACGAATACCGCCTGCTGCTCGCATTGATGGAACGCGCCGGGCGCGTGGTCACCAAGGATCAGCTGGAAGAAGGCGTCTACGGCGGCCCGTCCGAAGGCGGCAGCAACATGATCGCGGTGTATGTGCACCAGTTGCGCCGCAAGCTGGGCGACGAACTCATCTCCACCATTTATGGCCAGGGCTACATGGTCAGCAAGGCGCCCGAATGAAATCGCTACAGGCGCGCATGCTGGCGGCGCTGGCCGCAATCGTGTTGCTGAGCTGGTCCACCTCGCTGTGGATCCTGGTCGCACTGGTCACCCAGGGCCATCACAGCGCGTTCGAGCAGGAACTCAACACGTTTGGCGATCAATTGATCGCCGTGTTGCCGGACGCGCTGGAGCATCGCTTCGATACCCCAGACCCTCCGGGTGTGGCAGACATCCAGACCCCGATGGGCAACGCGTCCTCGCGCATCAGCCTGAAGCAGACGCTCACTGCCATCGTGTTGAATACCTCGCAGCTAGCGATCCTGGGCCTGCTGATGTGGTGGGCGGTGCGCACCTCGCTCGGGCCGCTGCGCGCGGTTTCGCTCGCCATTGCGCAACGCACCGGGCTGGATACCGAACCGGTGCCGCTGGACCAGGTGCCGGATGAAATCCGTCCGCTGGTCGGCTCCTTCAACACCTTGCTGGCGCGGGTGGAAAAAACCGTGCAGGCCGAACGCGATTTCGTTGCCGATGCCGCACACGAATTGCGCACCCCGCTGTCGGCGCTGCATGCCTATGCCGAAGTCGCGCTGCGTGCGCCCTCGCTGGAAGCCAAGGACGCGGCGCTGCAACAGCTGCTGGAAACCGCACGCCGCAGCAACCGTCTGGCCGAGCAACTACTGGACCTGGCGCGGCTGGATGCAGGCATCACATCGGCGGCGTATCAGCAGGTCGATATGGGCGAGTTGATCACCCATGTGCTGGACGAATTCAGCGTGCAGGCCGATGCGCGCCACATCACCCTGCAGCTGGAAGCCGCACCGTGCACCCTGCGTTGCGACGTGGACGCAGTGGGGATCCTGATCCGAAATCTGGTCGACAACGGCATCCGCTACGGCCGCATCCATGGCACGGTTGAAGTGAGTTGCGGCTATTGCCTGCGCGCCGATGTGCTGCACCCGTTCGTGCAGGTCAGCGATGACGGCCCCGGCGTGCCGGAGAGCGCACGCGCGTCCATCTTCGAACGCTTTTACCGGGTTGCCGACAGCGAGGTGCAAGGCAGCGGTATCGGGCTGTCGCTGGTGGCCGGCATCGCACGGCTGCACGAAGCCGCCATCGAGACCTGCGAAGGCAACGAGGGGCGTGGCCTGTGCGTGCGCGTGGTGTTTGCCAGCGACAGTGCGCGCATTAGCGACTGACTGCAGTCCGCGCACCGCACTGGCGCGCCGACGATACCAATAAGTTTCCAAAACCGCTTGCCTAGAGTGCACTCACCGCACGCGTCCAGGATGCATGGTGATGTTCCACTCGATCCGTTCCACCCATCTCGCTCCGGCCGCCGTCTCGCTGCTGGCACCGCATATCGCCGCCAACGACAGCGTCACGACCGCTGTCAATGCTGCGCCGCCTACGCCGGAATTCCGCTGCGGCCGCACCGGCATGCGTAATCGCGACATCTGGAGCGCGTTGCCGGATATCCGCAGCGCGCGCGATGCACGCCGACTGCAGCACTGGGCAAAAAGCAGTGTGTTGTTCGTTGCCGCAGCGGTGGTCTTTGCGCTGGCCTTGGCCAGTTTCTTGAGGCATTGAGCGCTGGGCATCGGCTGTGTGCTGTTGCAACGCCATTTCCTCTTCATTCTTCAGGTACTTTTTCATGTCGCACTCTTTTTCTGTCCGTTGCTGCGCGCTCGTAATGGTTAGCGTGACGCTGATCGGCTGCGCCAGCACGCGTCCGATGCCGTATAGCCAACTGCCGTCCGCTAGTTATCTGCGCCCGCACGACGGCAGCCGCGGCGACCGCATGCCGTATTCCTACGAGAGCGAAGTGGATTGGACCCGCTACCGTGCCGCGCTGATCGAGCCGGTGAGTATCTATCGCGGCCCGGACGCGCAATTCGAAGACGTGCCCGAGCAGGACAAACGTATGTTGGCCGACTACATGCAGCAGGAGTTCGGCAATGCGATCGGGCAGCGCTGGCAGCGCGCGACCACGGCAGAGCGCGACAGCTTACGTGTGCGTATCACTCTGACCGGCGCCAAGCCCAGCAAGCGGGTACTCGGCACCTTCATGAAGGTGGATCTGGGCGGCGGTTCCTACAACGCGGTGCAGGCCGCGCGCGGCAAGGAAGGCGCGTTCTCCGGCTCGGTCAGCTATGCGGTGGAAATCTTCGATGCACAGAGCAATCGCCTGCTCGCTGCCTATGTCGAAAAGCAGTATCCGAGCGCGATGAACATCAAGGCCAGCCTGGGTGCATACGACGCGGCAAAAGCCGGCATTCGCAAGGGTGCCGAGCAGTTGGTGAAGGGCATGGAGTAGCGTGGAGTTGCGAACTGAGAACTGAGAACTGAGAACTGAGAACTGAGAATTGGAAAGCAGTGGTGTTCAGTTCCCTTCTCGCATCGGGAGAAGGTGGCGCGTAGCGCCGGATGAGGGTACGAGCGAAGCCTCGTGCAGTTGGAAAGACACGTGGGCTTCGCCTCGTACCCTTACCCCAACCCCTCTCCCGGGGGGAGAGGGGCTTTGACCTTGCTCCCTTCTCCCACCGGGAGAAGGTGGCGCAGCGCCGGATGAGGATACGCGCGAAGCCACGTGCGGCTGGAACGTCATCGCTTGCTCGACAACATGAGCACAGTAAGAAAACGATCGCCTCATCAGCAATCAACCCATGCAAAAGGCCGACGCTGTACAAACAGTGCCGGCCTTTTATCGGTCTGCAATACCAACGCGTTATCAACGTGCAGCGCCATCTCGGCGCTGCAGCATCAGCGCGTCACGCGCTTGGCGACTTTCTTGCCGACGGCCTTGCGTGCGGCGGTGGTCTTGGCCACTGCGCGCGTTGCCGGGGTCTTGGTGACCTTGGCGGCTTTCTTCAAGGCGGTCTTGGTCACCGCCTTCTTGATCGACGCCTTCTTCACGGCTGCCTGCTTGGTCGCGGTCTGCTTGGCCACTGGCGCTTTTTTGGCCGTGGTCTTGGCAATGGTCTTGGCGACCGGCTTCTTGACGGCAGCCGACTTGGCCGCAGCCTTCTTCGCCGCCGAGCGCGCGCCGACCTTGGCCACTGCGCTCTTGCGCGCCGCGCTCTTGGCAGCGGTCTTGGCAGTCAATGCCGCCGCTTCGGCCTTGGCGTTGGCCTTGGCGATTTCCAGCTTCTGCCTGGCGCTGGCCTTGGTGCTGGCAAGTTTCTGCCTGGCCGCAGCGGTGCTGCTGGTCAGCTTCTGCTTGGCCGCATCCTTGGTCGCGGTCAACTTCTGCTTTGCTGCGTCTTTGGTCGTGCTCAGCTTCTGCTTGGCAGCGTCTTTGGTGGCCGTCAGCTTGTCCTTGGCAGCCTCCTTGGTCGCCACCAGCGAGCGCTGGGTCTTGGCCACGCTGCGCGTGACGGCAGTGGCCGCTTCATTGGCTTTTTTGACCACGCGTTTTTCGACCTTGACCACGGCCTTGCGTGCCTTGGCCACGCGCGTCTTGACCTCTTCCACCGCCGTGCCGGCTGCGTCCTGCACGCTGGCAACTGCCTCGCTGGTGGTGCTGGCGATGGTTTCGGTCAGTTCGGTGGCCGTGCTTTTTACGCTGTCGACGGCGTCGGACAGGGTTGCCGTCACACCATTGCCGTTGCTCATAGACCCTCCTTAAGGGCGTCATTTCTGAAAAACGCAGGCGATGCACGACGGCATGCGTATGCTGAACAGGCATCGGATCAAGCGGACGCTACGCCGGGCTCAAGCGGCTGTCAACGCAAGGCCTGCAAGGGGTGCGCGGCGCTTTCACCAGGAGTTAAATTGCGCACTGGCACTCTCGTTCAGCTTGATTTACGCAGTCAGACGCCCTATTCCTCTTCCACCGCGTAACCGGATTCCGTTGCATGCGACCGCTGCCCACCCTGCTGACACTTTCATTGGCCGCCGCGTTCGGCGGATTCGCCGCCACCGGCATCAATGCCTGGCTGGACAACCGCGCCGAGGCCACCCCGGCCGGCACTGCCAGCTTTACCTTGCCCGCCGCCGCCGCGTTGCCGGCCGCCGTCGCCGGGCAACCGGTGCCGTCGTTGGCGCCGATGCTGCAGCAGGCGATGCCGGCGGTTGTGAGCGTCAACACCAAGCAAGTGGTGCGCGTGCGCAACCCGTTCTTCAACGACCCCATCCTGCGCCGGCTGTTTCCGGAAATTCCGCAGGACCGCATCAACGAATCGCTCGGCTCGGGCGTGATCATCGATGCGCAAAAGGGCTACGTGCTGACCAACCACCATGTCATCGAAAATGCCGACGACGTGCAGGTCACGCTGGGCGACGGGCGCACCGTCAAGGCCGACTTCATCGGCTCCGACGCCGATACCGATATCGCGCTGATCCGCATCAAGGCCGACAAGCTCACCGACATCAAACTGGCCGATAGCAGCGCGTTGCGCGTGGGCGATTTTGTGGTGGCGATCGGCAACCCGTTCGGCTTCACCCAGACGGTCACCTCCGGCATCGTCTCGGCGGTGGGCCGCAGCGGCATTCGCGGGCTGGGCTACCAGAACTTCATCCAGACCGATGCTTCGATCAATCCGGGTAACTCCGGCGGCGCGCTGGTCAATCTGCAAGGCCAGCTGGTGGGCATCAATACTGCCAGCTTCAATCCGCAGGGCAGCATGGCCGGCAATATCGGGCTGGGCCTGGCGATCCCCTCCAACCTGGCGCGCAACGCGGTGGAGCAATTGGTCACCAAGGGCGTGGTGGTGCGCGGCACGCTCGGGCTGGAAACCCAGAACCTTACCCAGCAGATGCTGCAGGGCCTAGGTGTGGATTCGTTGCGCGGCGCCCTGGTGACGCGCGTGTTGCCAGGTTCCGCTGCTGCGGCCGCAGGCGTGCAGCCGGGCGATGTGGTGGTGGCGGCCAACGACCAACGCGTGGACAGTGCCGAAGCCTTGCACAACTACGAAGGCCTGCAAGCGGTGGGAAGTGCGGTGACCTTGGAGATTCGTCGCGACGGCAAACCGCTCAAGCTCAGCGCCACACTGAAAGAACAGGATCGCGCGGTCACCGGCGACATGCTCGACCCACGCCTGGGCGGGGCCACCTTTGTGGACCTGCCCGAATCGCTGCGCCAATCCGGCATCACCGGGGTGATGGTCAGCGAGGTCAAACGCGGCGGTCGTGCCGCAGCCAATGGTCTGGTCAGCGGCGACGTGATCGTGGCCAGCAGCGTGGGCGAGTTTGCCGATCTGGCCAGCTGGCGCGCCAACTTTCAACGCAAACCGCAGCAATTGGTTGTACGCATCTTGCGTGGCAACGCGCAGTACGACGCGTTGATGCGTTGACGTGGCGTGCACTGCGATGCACGTCCACTAACACCCCCTACACCGCAGCGATGCTATTGCTGCAACACGCCCGCATGCTGTCGCGGCTGCCATCAATGACCGAAGGAGATATCGCATGAGCCCCACCAATACCGATCAGCTGAAAGAGAATCTGAGCGAAGCCAGCACCCACCTGAAGTCCGCTGCCAGCGCTGCAGGCGAAGCGGTCAAGGGCGCCACCAGCGCTGCGGGCGATGAGCTCAAGCTCGGTCGCGCCAACGTCAAGGCAGAGCTGTCCGACACCGCACTGGCCGGCATGGCAGCTGCAGAGTTCGGCGGCGCCGCTGCCAAAGAACAGCTCGATGTGCTGGTCAGCAAGGGCAACGACCTGCTGGAAAGCGCCACCGATCTGATCCGCGAGCGTCCGCTGGCTGCGTTCGGCGTTGCATTTGCGACCGGCTGGATCATTGCCAAGCTGGCACGCAGCAACGACAACTAAGTCGTGAGCGATCAGGCCTCTACAGCTGGAGCATCCGACGCGCCCAACGCGCGTGCGGAAACGCCAGGACTGGACGAAAGCGTGCGCGCGGTCGGCGCTGCCGGTCGTGCGACGCTGGGCTCGGCCAAGGACACCAGCCGCGCATTACGCCGGCTGGTGTCGGCCGATCTGCAACTTGCACGTAGTGCCTTCGGGCGCGGCCTGGCATGGGCATGCGTTGCCGTGGTCTTCGGCGCTTCATCATGGTTGTTGTTGGCAGGCGCGATCATTGCGTTGTTGCAGCGCGCCGGGTTGTCGTGGTTCCAGGCGATGTTCTTCACCGCGTTGGCCAGTTTGCTGGTCACCGGCATCGCGGCGTGGCGGGTGTTCTTCTACTTCGATCACACCGGCTTGAATGCAACACGTCGTCAGCTGATCAAGCTGGGCATCTTCGATGACAGCAATGACGACGACGATGCCACTGCATCGCCCAGCAATGGAGCGCGTACATGAAGTTTGGCACCTTGCGTCAGCGCGTCGAGCGCGCTGAATTTCTGGTGGAAGGGCGCGCCCAAGAAACGCGTCAGCATTGGGGTGAATTACGCCAGACATGGCGTGCTGGCTGGTCGCCGCTGCGCATCGTGGTGGTGGGTTTCGGACTGGGCTTTGTCACTGGCCGCAACGAACCGCAAGCCGCGCTTGGCAGCATCGCCAGCAAGCTGGGCGGTATCCCGAAGATTCTGCAGATGATCAGCACGATCTCCGCACTGTTTACCGCACATCGCGCGCAGGAGGCCTCCGAGCAGGCCGAACGTGCGGCCGACAACGCCGAAGAGGTTGCTGCCGATCCGCCGGTGACCGTGGTGCAAGTGCCGGTAGAGCGCGCAGCCTGATTGCTGCGCTGAAGGTGGCGCCGTGTGCCTTTGTGTGCCTGCCTGTGCGGCCGAGTCCGCCACCGCACTTTCGATACTGACGTGATGCGCACAGACTCTGTGCGCGCTGTTGACGCGTTCTGCCGATAATGGCCCACCGCTGGCACCACGCCAGTCTGCTGCCAGGGCGCGCATGTCTCTTCCCATCGACTCATTGGATGCTGCCGTCCCGGCAGAATCGCTCCCGCCCCCACCGGCACCGCGCCCGCGGGCCCCGGTCTCGTTGGTGGTGCTGGCCACGCTGGCGGTGGGCTACACCTTGTGGGCAGCGCAGACGATCATCCTGCCGGTGATGCTGGCGGCGTTCTTCGCACTGATCGGCAATCCCATCCTGCGCGGCTTGCGCAAACTCTATATCCCACGTTTTCTTGGCGCCTTCATGGTGTTGTGCCTGGGCCTGGCCGGCACCGTGGCGCTGGCCGCGCAATTGGCCGGCCCGGCTGCGGAATGGGTGCAGCAGGCACCGCGGCAGATGCGCCAGATCGCGCGCGATGTGCGCGATCTCACCAAACCAGTGATGCAGGCCAACCAGGCCGCGGAAAATTTCGCACGCGCGGCCGGCGGCGAAGGCCAGCGCAATGTGCAGATCGTGCGCACGCAGATGGACGACCCGTACAAGGCGCTGGTGCGTACGCCCAAATTGGCAGCCTCGGTGCTGGCGGTGGTGCTGCTGACGTTCTTCTTCATGGTCTATGGCGAAAGCCTGCAGCGGCATGCCATCGCCTTGCTGCCCAATCGACAGCAACAGCGCTTCACCACCGAAATCATGCTGGACATCGAACGCGAGGTCTCGCGCTATGTGCTCACCATCAGCGTGATCAATACGCTGGTGGGTCTGGTCTTCGCCGGCATTCTGTATGCGCTCAAGATTCCGCTGCCCGAAGCCTTGCTGTGGGGCACGGTGGTGGCGCTGCTCAACTTTGCGCCGTATGTGGGCCCGCTGATCGGCGTGATGCTGATGCTGCTGATGGGTTTTGTGGAATTCCGCACCACCTTGTCGGCGATGCTGCCGGCGATCCTGTATCTGGCGCTGCACACCATCGAAGGCCAGGTAGTGACCCCGATCGTGCTGGGCCGACGCATGGCGATCTCGCCGCTGATGCTGATCCTGGCGCTGATGCTGTTCGGCTGGCTGTGGGGCATGGTGGGCCTGCTGCTGGCGGTGCCGCTGCTGGTTTGCATCAAGATGGTGCTGAGCCGGGTGGAGGGGATGCAGCGTTGGGCGCGGTTGCTTGAGTGACTGGGAATAGGGATTCGGCATTGAGGATTGGTAAAAGCAACCGCACATCTGCCGTTGCGAATCTCCAATCCCGACTCCCCAATCCCCTTTTCATCGCAACAACCGTAAAATCTGCCGATGAGCTTCCACATCAGCGCCATCACTCTCGACCTCGACGATACGTTGTGGCCCTTTGCGCCGATCGGGGCGCGGATCGATCAGGTGCTGTACGACTGGATGCGCGAGCACAGCCCGGTCACTGCCGAGCGCTTCCCGGTAGCGGCAATGCGCGAGCTGCGTGAGCGCAGCTTTGCCGACAACCCGCACCTGCATCACGACCTCAGCGCGCTGCGCCGGTTGACGCTGGAAATGGCACTGCGCGAGAGCGGTGGCGATCTGGCGTTGCTCGAACCCGCCTATGAGGTGTTCTACGCCGCGCGCAACCAGGTGGAATGCTATCCGGACGCGCTCGACGCACTGGCGCGCATTGCCGCACATGTGCCGGTGGCGGCGCTCAGCAACGGCAACGCCGATCTGCAGCGCATCGGGCTGATGCATCACTTTGCGTTTCAGCTGGGCTCGCGCGAACACGGCAGCGCAAAACCCGACCCAAGCATCTTCCTGGCCGCATGCGCGCGGCTGGACGCGCCGCCGGCCCAGGTGCTGCATGTCGGCGACCACGTGCGCATGGACGTGCTCGGCGCGCTGGATGCCGGCTTGCGCGCATGCTGGATCAATCGCGAAGGCGCGCAGTGGTCGCACCCCACACAGCAGCCCGATCTGGAATTCGACTCCATGGCCGGGCTGGCCGATTGGCTCGACGCACACCGGTCGCATCCAGGCGCCGCACACGATGGCGTCCGCCTTCCCGCCTGAGCCACTATTGCTCGGCGCACGGCGCCGCATTCAAGGATTCCCATGTCGCAGCTCACCGGTTTCATCGATCCCAACGCCGCCGCGTTGCCGCTGTATGTGCTCGACCGCGCAGGCTTTGCAGGTTGGTGCGCCGAGCAGCCCACGCGTGTGTTGTCGTGGGCGCAGGCGCAGCGCTTCGATGCCACACAGGGCAGCGTGTTGTTGTTGCCAGGCGAAAACGGGCTGGCCGGGGCGATCCTGGGCATCGGCGACCGCGCCGATGCCTACGCCTACGCACATGCACCGATGGCGTTGCCGCCGGCGAGCCGCTGGACACTGGCCAGCGCATTGAGCGACACCGAACAGGCGCTGCTGCACCTGGGCTGGGGCTTGGGCGCGTACCGCTTCTCGCGCTATCGCAAGCTGCCGCGTGCACCGGCCGAACTGGCGGCCGCGCCATCGGCGGAAACCCGCGCATTGATCGAAGCCTGCCTGCGCGTGCGCGACTGGGTCAACACACCCACCGAAGACATGGGCCCGCAACAACTGGAAGATGCCACGCGCGCACTGGCGCAAACGCATGGCGCGCAGGTCGAGGCGATCGTCGGCGAGCAGTTGCTGGCGCAGAACTTCCCCACCATCCATGCAGTGGGACGCGCCTCGCATCGCGCGCCGCGTCTGATCGCGCTGCGCTGGGGCGCGACCGAGCATCCGCATCTGGTGCTGGTCGGCAAGGGCGTGTGCTTCGACACCGGCGGGCTGGATCTGAAGCCGGCCGATGGCATGCGCAACATGAAAAAGGACATGGGCGGCGCGGCGCATGCGCTGGCACTGGCCGGCCTGGTCATGGCGCAGCAGTTGCCGGTGCGGCTGACCTTGCTGATTCCTGCAGTGGAAAACGCCATTGGCCCGGATGCGTTCCGCCCCGGCGAGGTCATCACCACCCGCGCCGGTGTCACGGTGGAAGTGGACAACACCGATGCCGAAGGCCGCCTGGTGCTGTGCGATGCGCTGAGCTATGCCACCGAGCAGCGTCCCGAGTTGATCCTGGATTTCGCAACGCTTACCGGTGCCGCGCGTATCGCATTGGGCCCGGATCTGCCTGCGCTGTTCGCCAACGACGATGCCCTGGCGCAGGCCTGGCTGAGTGCCGGCGAGCAGACCCGCGACCCGGTGTGGCGCATGCCGCTGTGGCGCCCGTACTTGCGCTATCTCAACAGCCACGTGGCCGACATGGCCAACGCAGGCTCGCGCATGGCTGGCGCCGTCACTGCCGCGTTGTATCTAGAGCGCTTTGTCGCACCCGGCCAGCTGTGGGCGCATCTGGACGTCTACGCCTGGAACGACAGCGACCGCCCCGGCCGCCCGGCCGGTGGCGAAGCATTGGCGTTGCGCTCGGCTTACGCGATGCTCAAGCAGCGTTACGGTGGCTGAGGCCGGCTGACACCACGGCGTTCAACAAACTCGCCTTCGTTGACGAGTGAAGTAATGTCGACAATGGCAGCGACGTTGATCGGATTAAAGTGCGTGATCAAGCCGCACCGCATGACATCCGCGCCGCATTCACGGCTCGTAACCATGCACATCGACCATCCCGACTGGTCCTTGCCCGCCCACCGTCGCGGGACCTTACGCGGCATGGATGCCGCGTAAGAGCCTACATGGACGTACTTGCGGCGTGTCCCGCGACGGTGGGCGGGCAAGGGCCCTGCAGCCAAGTCGCAGCACCAATGCTCTACAACCGACGCATCCACACCGTTCGATTACCCTCTCAAGCCGACCGAGCGCTCGAGCTTCAGCGTCCTTTGGATATCCCTAGCCGAGCGGGTCGAAGGCGTAATGCCCTCAGCACGCTGCGCCATTGCCCGTCATCGGGATCATTCATCGGCCGCTTTGGTGGCGGCATCACACAGTAGACGCACTGGAGCGTGGACTATTCGCCGACGGGTCGTGCCTGCGCCGCACGTTGGCGGGCCTGACCATCACTGCGCCGCACATTGTCTTACTGCATTGACTCAGTACCGCATCGACCCTCATTGCATCGCCCACCGGAGCCAGCCATGAACGTGCCACCTCCCTCTCCACCGCCGCAGCGCTCACGTGCTGTGGCGCCGCTGCTCGGCATCGCTGCGATTGCCGGCGGCATCGCGGTGGCATTCGCCTGGACTGCCGGCTGGATCGGTAGCGACCGGCTCACCGCCGCGCGCATGACCGACACCATCGAATCCAGCGGGCCGCCGCACCCGGGCTTTCGCCGCGCGCATACCAAGGGCGTGTGTGTGAGCGGCGAATTCAAGGCCAGCGGCAAGGCCACCTGGCTGTCGTCGGCACGCATCTTCAGCCAGGCCAGCACGCCGGTGCTGGGGCGCATGTCGATCGGCGGCGGCGACCCGCATGGCGCCGATGGCGCGGCGCGCGTACGCAGCATGGCGCTGCTGTTGCGCAGCGACGACGGGCAGGAATGGCGCACCGCGATGAACAGTTTTCCGTTCTTCGTGGTGGCCACGCCAGCGGGTTTTCAAGCGCTCAATGTGGCCTCCAAGCCCGACCCGGCCACCGGCAAACCCGATCCGGCCAAGCTGGCCGCGTTCGGCAAGCAGTATCCGGAAGCGGCCAAGTTCCAGCAGTGGGCCAAGACCGCGCCGTGGTCGGACAGTTGGGCCAACACGCAGTACAACGGGGTGAATTCCTTCCGAGCGATTGCCGCCGATGGACGCGAGCGTTACATCCGCTGGTCGATGCGCCCGCATACGCCGTTCAAGCAATTGAGTGCCGAGCAGCGTGCCAAGGCCGATGGTGATTTTCTCGCCACCGATCTCGATCAGCGTCTGGCGCAGGGACCGTTGCGTTGGGACATGGTGCTGACCATCTCCGAACCGGGCGATGCGGTGGACGATCCGTCGCAGCCGTGGCCGGAAGGCCGCAAGCAGATCGTGGCCGGCACCGTCTCGATCGATCGTGCCGAGCCGCAGGCCACCGGCCCGTGCCGCGATCTCAACTACGACCCGCTGATTTTGCCCAAGGGTATCGCCGGCTCGAACGACCCGATCCTGGCGGCGCGTTCGTCGGTGTATTCGCAATCGTTCAATCGGCGCGAGCATGAAATCGCCAACGGCCAAGGCGCCGCCGCCACCGGCCAGGGAGCCCACCCATGAGCAGCCGCACCCACTTCAACCTGCCCGCACGCGTGCTGCATTGGCTGATGGCCGCGATGATCCTGACCATGTTGTTTGTCGGCGTAGGCATGGTGGCCTCGGTGACGCAGCGGCCGTGGTTGATCGACCTGCATCGTCCGCTGGGTATTACGATCCTGATCCTTGCGGTGCTGCGCTTGATCAACCGCCTGCGCAACCGCCCGCCGCCGCTGCCGGCCGATCTGCCGGCGTGGCAAAAAGCTGCTGCGATCGCCTCGCATTGGTTGCTGTATGCGCTGATGCTGGGTATGCCGCTGATCGGTTGGGCGATGTTGTCGGCCGGCGCGTATCCGATCGTGTTGTGGCCCGGCGCGCAATTGCCGCCGATCGCACCGCACGATCCTGCGTTGTACGCGTGGCTACGCAGCGCGCATGGCTGGTTGGCGTACCTGTTGTTTGCCACCGTGCTGGGGCATTTGAGCGCGGCGTTGCTTCATGCGTGGGTGCGCCGGGATGGTGTGTTTTCCAGCATGGCGCGCGGGGAGCGGTCTGCGCGTTGATGGGTGGGTGCGTGGTCGAAGACGTGTTGCACAGCGTGATGTCACTGCGCGGACGTACCCTCACCCCAACCCCTCTCCCGGTGGGAGAGGGGCTTGATTGCCTCCAGCCTTGAGGTGATCCAGGCCCCGCACAAAGCGGCTTAGTCCCTTCTCCCACCGGGAGAAGGTGCCCCGCAGGGGCGGATGAGGGTACGAGCGAAGCCTCGTAATCCCTCTCGCCAACAAGTGGCTTTGCCCCGTACCCTCACCCCAACCCCTCTCCCGAGGGGAGAAGGGCTAATGCTTAACGCTGGCGCTTTGTTTCAGCCGCTGGCGTAAATGCGTCGATGCCTTTGCCGGTCGCGGCCCAGTAAATCCCGCCGTATAGATGATCCAGATAACGCGGATCGTTGTAGGCCTCGGCCAGATGGCCGAGCGCGGTGGCGAACACGCGGCCGCCTTCGAAATGGTGATACCACGCCACCGGATGCTGCTTGCCCATGCCCTTGGCGACCTGCCCGGGCCAGATCAGCGTGGGGTCGTAGCTGGTCTCGTCCACCGTCAACAGCGTGACCAGGTCATCGCTGTACGGCGCATCGTATTCGTACCATTCGTCGGTCCACACCCATCGTTTGGGCAGGCCGGCAGTGGCCGGGAAATTAGCGTCCACCACATCCACCATCGCAGTCTGCATGTACGGATGGGTGCGGAACGAGCGGCCGATCAGATGGTCGTACCACTCCCACTCGCCGCGCCTGATGGCAAACGCCTTGTGCACCGCGACCACGCCGCCGCCGTTGCGCACAAATTTTTGAAAGTTCGCACGTTGGGTGGGATCCAGATCGGTGGCCGGTGTGTTGAGCAGCACGATCGCCGCGTACTGCGATAGATCGCCATCGAAGGCCTTGGCATTCCACGCCCATACCAGCTCGACATAATGTTTGCGCGCCATCGCTTCGAACTGCGGCTTGGCCACCGGGATATAGTCGTGGTGATACTGGTTGGGGATCGCCGCCACCAGAATCTTGAATTGCTCTGCAGACGCGTTGAACGCGCAGACCCACAGCAGACCCAACAGCCACAGATATTTCATGCGGTTCGCTCGCGGTGATCACTCGGTCGGCAGTGTACCTGCGTGCGCACGGCAGGCTTTTTAGAGTGACTGACAAATCGCGGCGAGGAGTCGTCAGCTGAAGGCGGACTCTGCGGACTGCGTGATCAGAACCGAGGCGCGCCAGCGGTGCATGCTGCACCGCGCACCTGCTGCGCCCGCCTGGCGGTGAGCGCAGGCGTGGTGTCAGCCGCATCCGGGCACGGTCTGGAAAGCTGCCCGCTGCGGCAGTACACGACTGATGCGCGGCATTGCGCGGCCAATGCCGCGCTGGCTGGCACCGCAACGCGTTTGCGTCGGTGCTTCACAGCCAGCCTTTCTGCCGCGCCAGGCGATACGCTTCGATGCGATTGGCGACCCCCAGCTTGCCGATGCATTCGGACAGGTAGTTGCGCACGGTGCCGTGCGATAGCTGCAGTTGCTGCGCGATCTCGCTGGCCGAGCGGCCTTCGCCAGCCAACCGCAACACGGTGCGCTCGCGTTCGCTCAAGGGGTCGGCCTCCACCCACGCGTCCACTGCCAGTTGCGGGTCGATCACCCGCCCGCCGCGTTGCACCTGACGCAGCGCGCTGATCAGTTGTTCGGCCGGCGCATCCTTGAGTAGATACGCGGCGACGCCGGCGTCCAGTGCGCGGCGCAAAAACCCGGGGCGGGCGAAGGTGGTGACGATCATCACCCGCACCGGCAGTGCCTGGCGCTGGATGCGCTGGGCCAGCTCCAGGCCGGTCAAGCGGGGCATTTCGATATCGGTGATCAACACATCCGGCTGCAGGCGTTGCAGTTCGCGCCAGGCACTTTCGCCATCGCCTGCGCTGCCGACCACCTCGATATCGTCTTCCAGTCCAAGCAAGGCGACCAATGCGCCACGCAGCAGCGCCTGGTCTTCGGCCAACAACACCCGGATCATCGCGCGCGCTCGCATGCAGACAACGGTGGCGCACGATAGCAGCCGTGGCGCATGCCGTGCATTGAGACAGGTGCAGTCGAGGCAGGTGCAATCAACGCGACTGCGGCACCAGCGGCACCGGCAATGGCGGCAGTGCCGGTGCCAGCGTGGGGCGCGGCAACGGCACGCTGGCGCGCAGGTGCATGCCGCGCGGCAGTGCTTCCACCTCCAGCGCGCCACCCAGTCCATGCAGGCGCGTGCGCATGCCGTCCAGGCCATTGCCGGGCACGATCACACCGCCGCGCCCGTCGTCGCTGATGTCCAGCACCGCCTGCTCGCCTTGCGCGCGCAGGCTCACGCGTACGCGTCTGGCTTGCGCATGCCGTTGCACATTGGTGGCCGCTTCGCGCACCACCAGGGCCAGGGCGGTCTCATGTTCGGGCGGCAATGCCAGCGTCTCCAATTGGTGTTCCAGCACGATGCCGTCCATCTCCAGCAACACACGTGCCGATGCCAGCTCGGCCACCAGCCCGGCGGCGCGGATGCCGGTGACCGCACGCCGCACCTGCGCCAAGGCATCGCGCGAAATCTGCGCCACGGCATCGATCTCGCTGCGCGCGGCCTGCAGGTCGCGTTCGATCAGGCGCGCGGCCAGATCGGACTTGAGCGCCACCAACGACAAGGTGTGGCCGAGCAGATCGTGCAGGTCGCGCCCGATGCGCTCGCGCTCGGCGGTGGCGGCCAATCGACGTACTTCGTCCTGCGACAGCCTCAGCAACGCGTCCTTGCGTTCGTTGATGCTGTAGACAGCCCCAACCGCAGCCATGCCCAGCACCGACACCGGCAGCCACACCAGCGACTGCAGGCGCATCCCCAGCCAGTGCGCCCAGCCCAGGTACAGCGCGTTCATCACCACCAGCATCGCGAAGTGTCGCCACACCGCATGCCGCGTGGACGGGCGCAGGCTCAGCAGGCGAAGACGAAATAGCTGATGCCGGAGGGATACACCGGCAGCAACGCAGCACTGAGCACACCCATCGCCCAGGCATAGCGATACAGGGTGCCGCGCGGCGCCAGCAACATGCGCGCGTACAGCAGCAAAAACACCGGATAGGACAGCAGCGTGCACAGCAGCCAGGTGCTGTCGTACCCGCGCGAGGAAAACACCGGCACCACGAACACCCAGCTCGACCACAGCAGGTGCACGCCATCCATCCATGGCGACTGGCCCTGCGCCAGCCGTGCTGCAACCTGCGAATTGGCGGCGGGGCGAAGCCAGGCGGGAAGCCACAAGCGCATCGGGATGGGTCCATGTGAGTGATCGGATTCTGCCACTGCCGGGCCCGCCGCGTGAGGCGAGGCAACGGGCCGCTGCGGGCGAGCGGTCTCATGCATCTGCAGCGCGCGGTTGCGCAGGTACCTGGCAATCCCTTGAAACAGCGAGCGGCACGCACGGACAGCGTAGGTGGAGATAGAGCATGGCGATTCCGGCAGTCGTGACGATGGCGCAGCGTGGCCCAGCACTACGAGCGCTGCCAGTCGCCGCTGTCATGGCGTGCAGGTGACAGCTGTCACTGGTGGCCGACGCCGCCGTGGTCGCATGCTGCGCAGCACCTTGCAGTAGCGTTGGATCGCACGACCGTTCGTCGCCGCAGCCGTGTTGGTGACTTCCGGCAGCTTGCGGCGCCGCCTGCGGCCCGTCACATTTTGCGCAGCATCCCGTCCTGGTCATCGATGAATACTTCCGCCGATCTACTCAAGCAACTCCGCATCGACCGCCAGCGTCCTGTCACCCCTGAGCCTGCACGGCGCGGTGGCTGGATCATCGCCGCCGTTGTCATCGTGATCCTGTTGGCGGCTGCGACGTGGTGGTTCAGCCGTCGCCCGGTGGCGAAGGTGCAGACAGCACCGGTGGTGGCGATCAGCGCCGGCAGCAGCAGCGCCTCGGTGCTGGATGCGTCGGGCTATGTGGTGGCGCGGCGCATGGCCACGGTGTCGGCGCAGGTCACCGGCAAGGTGCGCGAGGTGATGATCGAAGAAGGCATGCGTGTCGAACAAGGCCAGGTGATGGCCACGCTCGACCCGCTGGATGCCGAAGCGCAGCGCACGCTGTCGGCATCGCAACTGTCTGCCGCTCGCAGCCAGGTCGACAACATGCAGGCGCAACTGGCGGTGGCCAATGCCGATGCGACACGTCTGCAATCGCTGGTCGGCGCGCAATTGGTCTCACGCTCGCAGTACGAGCAGGCCACCGCACAACGCGACGCCTTGCGCGCGCAGCTGCAGAACGCGCAGCGCAACGTGCGCGTGGCATCGGACCAGCTGGCGATCTCGGCGATCCGCTCGGACTTCAACGTGGTGCGTGCACCGTTTGCCGGCGTGGTCACCGCCAAGGCTGCGCAACCCGGAGAAATCGTCTCGCCGCTGTCGGCCGGCGGCGGCTTCACCCGCACCGGCATCGGCACCATCGTGGATATGGAATCGCTGGAGATCGAGGTGGAAGTCGGCGAGTCCTACATCGGCCGCGTGCAGCCGAAGATGCCGGTGGAAGCGGTGCTCAACGCCTACCCGGACTGGAAGATTCCCGGCGAGGTGATCGCCATCATTCCCACCGCCGACCGCGGCAAGGCCACGGTGAAGGTGCGCGTGGCCTTCAAGGTCAAGGACCCGCGCATCGTGCCGGAGATGGGCGTGCGGGTGAGCTTTCTCGAACAGGCCAAACCGCAGGAAGCCAGCAAGCCGCAGGGTGTACGCGTGCCGGCGGCGGCGCTGGTCGAACGCGACACGCGCACGGTGGCGTTCGTGGTTGGCGAGCGCAACACCGTCAGCGCGCAGACGGTCACTCCCGGCATGGTGATGAGCGAGGACCGCCAGGTGCTATCGGGTTTGAGTGCAGGCGACAGCGTGGTGCTGGATCCGCCGCAAAGCCTGAAAGACGGCGACACGGTGGCGGAAGGAGAACCGGACGCTGCCGAGTAACGGCAACGACAACTGCGGTAAAACGTGGGTAGCGATGCCGCTTAGGGAAACGCGGCACCCACTCGGCAGCCAGTTGTATATGCACGTTGCTGCATGGATAGCGTTGCGGATGAACAAAGCGCAGTAACCACGCACCAAAGAACGCGATGTCGATCTTGATCCGCATCGAACCTGGTTATCGGTCATTGCAGAAATAAAACGCTCGGGCGTCGCCGCCAGGCGCAATCGAGCGCTTCGCCCGGCATTCGCGTCCTTGATCGCATGGCGTTGCGCTGCGCTACAACGCCACAGTCATCGCATCTTCGCCGTGCCGCTTCATGCAATCGCAGTCGCCATGCCGCACCGCCCTCACTCTTCCCATTGCACCGCCAGGAGTCGCCATGACCGCTCTCGTCAGCTTGCGCAACATCACCAAGACCTACCAACGCGGCCCCGAGCAGGTGCAGGTGCTGCACGGCATCGACCTGGACATCGCCAACGGCGACTTCGTCGCATTGATGGGTCCGTCCGGTTCGGGCAAGACCACCTTGCTCAATCTGATCGGCGGTCTGGACAGCCCCAGCGGTGGCGAGATCGAGATCCAGGGCGAGCGCATCGATCGCATGAGCGGCGGCCAGCTCGCGACCTGGCGCAGTCACCACGTCGGCTTCGTGTTTCAGTTCTACAACCTGATGCCGATGCTCACTGCGCAAAAGAATGTGGAGCTGCCGTTGCTGCTCACCGCGCTCAATTCCGCACAACGCAAACGCAATGCGGAAATCGCCCTGACCCTGGTCGGCCTGCAGGAACGCCGCACCCACAAACCCAGCGAACTGTCCGGCGGCCAGCAGCAGCGCGTGGCGATTGCGCGCGCGATCGTGTCCGATCCCACGTTCTTGATCTGCGACGAACCCACCGGCGATCTGGACCGCCACAACGCCGAAGAGATCCTGCGCCTCCTGCAGGAACTCAATCGCGAACACGGCAAGACCATCGTGATGGTCACCCACGACCCCAAGGCCGCCGAATACGCCACCCATACCATCCATCTGGACAAGGGCGAGCTGGCCGACGCGCCGCTTGCGCTCTAAAGGACCGATGCCATGAAGTATCTCTCGTTGGTCTGGGCGCAGTTGTTCCGCAGCAAGACCCGCACCTTGTTGACGCTGTTGTCGGTGGTGGCGGCGTTTTTGTTGTTCGGCATGCTCGATTCGGTGCGCGTGGCCTTTACGGCCGGCGGCAACGTCAGCGGCGTGGACCGGCTGGTGGTCGCTTCGCGTTTGTCGATCACCCAATCGCTGCCGATCAGCCTGGAATCGCAGATCCGCAGCGTGCCGGGCGTGCGCGATGTGACCTCGGCGATGTGGTTCGGCGGTATCTATCGCGACCCGAAGAACTTCTTCCCCAACTTCTCGGTCGCGCCCAACTTCTTCGACGTCTACAGCGAATACGAGCTGCCCAAGGACCAGCTTAAGGCCTTCCAGACCACGCGCACCGGCGCCATCGTCGGCGAGAGCCTGGCCAAGGCCAATGGCTGGAAGATCGGCGACACCATCCCGTTGCAGGCCACCATCTTTCCGCGCGGTGGCAGCAACGATTGGCCGCTGCAACTGGTCGGCATCTTTCGCATGAAGGACCGCACGGTGGCAGCCAATCAGGAACGCCAGTTGATGATGAACTGGAAATACTTCGACGAGTCCAACGACTACATCAAGAGCAAGGTCAGCTGGTACACAGTGACGCTGCGCAACGCCGACCAGGCCTCGCGCGTGGCGCAGGCGATCGATGCGTTGTCGGCCAACTCCGATCACGAAACCAAGTCGCAGACCGAATCGGCCTTCCAGCAGGCCTTCCTCAAACAGTTCGCCGATATCGGGCTGATCGTCACTTCGATCATGGCGGCGGTGTTTTTCACCTTGTTGCTGCTGACCGGCAACACCATGGCGCAGGCAGTGCGCGAACGCATACCGGAGTTGGCCACACTCAAGACGCTGGGCTTTCAGGACCGCACCGTGTTGAGTCTGGTGATGGTGGAGTCGGTGCTGTTGATCGGCCTGGGCGGGTTGATCGGCATGGGCCTGGCAGCGTTGGTGATCCCGGCAGTGGCCGCACGCAGCGGCGGGGTGATGCCGGTGCAGAGCGTGCCGCTGCAGACCTGGTTGGTCGGGCTGGGGCTGATGGCCGGCATCGGCATCGTGGTGGGTGTGCTGCCGGCGTTACGCGCGCAGCGCTTGAAGATCGTCGATGCCCTCGCCGGGCGCTGACAGGAGCATGCACATGCAAGCCAAATGGAAGAACCGTCTCGTCAATCTGGTGTCGGTCGTGTTGCTGGCCGTCGGGCTGGGCGTGTGGATCGTGTTGCCGTGGATCGGCGTGTTGGTCATCGCGGCGTTGCTGGCGGTGTGGCTGGTGGCCACACGCAGCGGCCGGCTGTCGTTGGCCGCCGCGCGTATCGGCATCGCTACCCTGCCGCAACGCTGGGGTGCCAGCTCGGTGATCGTGGTCGGCATTGCCGGCGTGGTCGGCGTGCTGGTGGCGATGCTGGCGATGGGCCAGGGCTTCCAGGCCACGCTCAACAACACCGGCGACGACACCACTGCCATTGTGTTGCGCGGCGGCTCGCAGGCGGAAACCAACTCGGTGATCACCCGCAACCTGGTGCCGCTGATCAGCAGCCTGCCCGGCATCGCCGCCGATGCCAGCGGCCGCCCGCTGCTGTCGCCGGAGCTTTCGCAGGTGGTCAACATCGCCTCCAAATCCGATGGCACCGACGTCAACGCGCAGGTGCGCGGCGTGGGCGAACAGGCCTGGGCGGTGCACTCCAAGGTCAAGCTCGTGCAGGGCCGGCGCTTCACCACCGGCCTGCGCGAGATCGTGGTCGGCAAGGGCGCGTTGACTCAGTTCCGTGGATTGGAGCTGGGCAAGACGCTCACCCTCGGCAGCCAGCAATGGACCGTGGTCGGCGTGTTCGCCTCCGGCGATGCGCACGATTCGGAGCTGTGGACCGACGCGCAGACGCTGGCCACCACCTACAACCGCAGCGCCTACCAGTCGATCAGCGTACGCACTGCGGGCAAGGCTGGATTTAGCCAGTTCAAGACCGCCATGGCCGCCGACCCGCGGCTCAAACTGGATGTGGAAACCACCCGCGCGTACTACGGCAAACAAGGCGGCGGCTTGAACAAGTTGATCAGCATCCTGGGCACGGTGATCGGCGCGATCATGGCGGTGGGCGCGGTGTTCGGCGCGCTCAACACCATGTATGCGGCGGTAGCCACGCGGGCGCGCGAGATCGCCACAATGCGTGCGATCGGTTTTCGCGGCACGCCGGTGATCATGGCGCTGATGCTGGAAACCATGTTGCTGGCGCTGCTGGGCGGCCTGCTCGGTGGCCTGATCGCCTGGGCGGTGTTCAACGGCTATAGCGTGTCCACGCTGGGCAACAACTTCAGCCAGATCGTATTCCAGTTCAAGGTCTCGCCGGAGCTGTTGTGGAGCGGGCTGAAATGGGCGCTGGGCATCGGTCTGGTCGGCGGGCTGTTCCCGGCATTGCGCGCGGCGCGATTGCCGATCACCACGGCGTTGCGGGAGGTGTAAGGCGGGCTGTTGGCCCGCCGGGATTCGGGAGGCGGGATTCGGGATTTGTGGCAGCCAAAGCAGATCGAACGCGGGTGCCGCGGCTGAACACATTGCAGGCTGTCATCGTTCTGTCACTGCAATGCGGTAGATGCGCGGGCCGGGCAGGACGTAGCCTGCTCGGCCGTTTCATCCATCGATCTCTCACCATGATGCGCCTGATTCTGCTGGCCTGCGCCTGCCTGTGGCTGGCCGGTTGTTCATCGTCCTCCACCTCGCTCAGCGAGCGCCTGGTAGCGCCCGGTGGCGTATCGCCGTTGCTGGACGAGGAGCGCATCGCCGCCACCATCGCCACGGTGCCCAACCGCAGCGGGCATGTGGTGACGCGCGATCAGGTGCCGATCTTCTGGCGCGCCATCGACCCCGGCCAGTACGCCATGCAGTATCGCTACCTCGGCCAGCGCAACGATCCGGCGCATGTGCTGGATGTCGATTTCAGCTTCAAGGTGCCCACCGCCCCCCCGCCGACGCCGCGCGGCACCGTGGTGCTGCTGCACGGCTGGATGATGGATGGCGATTCGCTGCTGCCATGGTCGCTGGAATTGGCGCAGGCCGGCTACCGGGTGATCACCATCGACCTGCGCAATCATGGCCATTCCGGCGGTGGCCCATCCGGTTACGGCACACGCGAATCCGATGACGTGATCGATGTGCTCGATGCGCTGCAGCCGCGCGGCGAAATCCGCGGCCCGCTGTATCTGTTCGGCATTTCCTATGGCGCTGCCACCGCGCTGTTCACCGCCGACAAACTTGGGCCGCGCGTCGCCGGTGTGGTGGCGATGGAATCCTTCGCCAATGCCGGGCGTGGCATCCGCGACATGGTGCCGCACCTGCTCAGCAGCCAGCCGAACGGCTGGCGCGGGCAGGCGGTGGCCGCCTATGCACGTTGGCGCTATGCCGACCAGAATATCGATGCGGTGATCGCCGCCGCCGACAATCAACTCAAGCTGGATCTGGACCACGTCGATGTCGCGCACGCACTGGCCGACACCCGCAGCTGCGTGCTGCTGCTGCACGGCGACGCCGATCTGCACATCCCGGTCGCACACGGGCGTGCGCTGGCGCTGGCCAGCCCGCGCGCGCACTACGTCGAGTTGCCGGGTGAAAACCATCTGAGCCTGCCGCTGCGGCTGGATCTGCTCGGCGGGCCCATCGATCACTGGCTGGCGCAAACGCAACAGGACCCGGACCACTGTCCCGCACCACAGGCACTGCCGACCTCCACGCTCGCGGTGGCGACACCGGCAGTGGCGCCGCGCGGCTGAGAGCGGCCGACAAAACGTCGCGCGCGGTCCTCAGTGGGAGCGGACAGCACGCTCCTGACCGGCGTTTACAAATGACATGCCGATGTCGAGCAGCGACTGCGCCCCGCACGGCGCTGAGCGCAGTGGTCTGGCAGTCGCCCGGCATCCAGACGGGAGCCGTACAACGGCAGGCTGCCGGAGCGCGCACGACCGATGCTTAGGGAGCCACCACAACCGGCCGCCGCGAACGCCATACGCTGTCGCCAACGAACAACAGCAGCCCAACCCAGATCGCCGCAAACCCGATCGCACGTCCTTGATCGAACGGCTCGTGGAAAAACCACACGCCCAGCAGCAGCTGCAGACTCGGCCCGATGTATTGCAGGATGCCCACCAGCGACAGCGGAATCCGCCGCACGCCATACGCAAACCCGATCAGCGGCACCGCCGTCACCACCCCGCCAAAGATCAGCAGCAGGTCGGTACGCAACTCCCAGCCGCTCAGGAAGGCGCCACCATGGCCCTGCTCGCCCCAGCCGGCCAGCAGCAGCGCCGGCACGAACAGATAGACGCTTTCCACGCCCAGCCCGGCCACCGGATCCACCGCCACCAACTTGCGCAGCAAGCCGTAGGCACCGAATGAGAACGCAAGCCCCAAGGCGATCCACGGCGGCGCACCGGCATCGAGGGTCAACCACAGCACGCCAAGCGTTGCGCACACCACCGCCACCCATTGAATGCGCTGCAGGCGTTCCTTGAGCACCAGCACGCCCAGCAACACGCTCAGCAACGGATTGATGAAGTAGCCCAGGCTGGCCTCGATCACATGCCCGGCGTTGATCGCCCAGATGTACAGGCCCCAGTTGAACGCAATCGCCACGCTGCTGCCGGCCAGCATCCACAACGCGCGTGGCTGCGCGGCGATGGCGCGCCACCAACGCAGGCCCGATGTCGCCAGCAACCACGCCACCACCAGCACCGTGCTCCACACGATGCGGTGCGCAATGATCTGCAGCGACGGCACCGCCTTGAGCAGATGCCAGTACAGCGGCACCAGGCCCCAGATCACGAAGGTCGATGCGGTGATCAACAGGCCGCGACGCGCCTCGATCGGCGAGACCGCACTCATCGCCGCGCCTTGGCCAAGGTCACCACCAGCACGCCAGCCAGGATCACGGCCATCGCACCGATATCGTGCGCGCTGAAACGCTCATGCCCGAGCCACGCGCCCAACCCCACCGCAATCACCGGATTGACGTAGGCGTAGCTGCCGGCCAACGCCGGGCGCACGTGATGCAGCAGCCACACGTAGGCGGTGAATGCCACGATCGAGCCGAACACGCACAGGTACGCCACCGCCAGCAGCCCCTGCGGTGTCGGCAAGCTGTGGGGGCGCTCGCCGATCAGCAGGCCGACGCTCACCAACAGCACGCCGCCGCACAGCATCTGCCCGGCGGCAGTCATGAACGGCGAGGGCAGATCGCGCCCGCGCGACCACACCGAACCGAACGCCCAGCCGATCGGTGCGATCAGCAACAACACCAATCCGCCCGGCGTCGCGGTCAGGCTGCTACCGGCGTTTAGCCAGACCACACCGAGGAAGCCGATCACGATGCCCAGCCATTCGCCACGGCTGGCATGCTGCCCACGCAACGCGCCGAACAAGGCCATCCACAACGGCACCGATGCCACCGATGTGGCGGCCAGGCCGGACGACACGCTGCGCTCGGCCAATACCACCATGCCGTTGCCCAGCAGCAACAAGGCCGCGCCCATCAAGGCCACGTTCTTCCATTGCGCACGCGTTGGCGCGGTCACACCACGCCAGCGCAGTACCGCATACAGCACCGTGCCGGCCACGATGAAGCGCGTGCCCGACACCATGGTCAGCGGCAACGCGCCACCTTCCAGCGCAAACCGGATCGCCAGATAGGTCGAGCCCCAGACCACGTAGACCAGCAACAACGCGAGAGCGACCAACCCGCTGCGCGCAGGCGCGGCAGCGTCGTGAGAGGAAGACATCGGAACAGGGCCAAGTGCAGCGGAAGCTTCAATTCTAGAGCACATGCCCAAGCCGACGCCGCACGCAGCCAGCGGCCGCCTATCGCGGTATGGTGCGAGCCAACCCGCATCCGAGAGTGCACATGCAGCTTCACCTTCCCTGGCTGGCCCTGGCCGCCCTGACCACGCTTTCCACCACGGCATCGGCACGCGCACCCGAGCCCTGGGAACTCAGCGGGCGCAAGTTGATCGAGGCCGGGCTGGACGGATCGCTGGCACCGGAAATCGGCGCGCCAGCGCAGCTCGAATTCAAGGTCCTGGTTTCGGCCAGCCGAGCGGGCGCTTACCTGCTCGGCGTCGCCAGCGCCAGCTACCGCAAGCAGTGGTGCATGCCGGCAGGCAAGGCAGGCACACCGGATCTGCAGGCGATCATCGCCGATATCGGCGCGCTGCCCGACGCGCGCCAGGACCAAGCAGCGCCTGACTTGATCGTCCAGGCGCTGGCCAAACGCTATCCCTGCGGCGGCGCGCGCGCCAAGGCTGCGGCGGGCAACGCGCAGCGCAATCCTGGCAAGCCTTAGCGCGGCTAATAAACGATTGCGCTCACCGCCAGGCGGGCGCGGCCGGTGATCGGTGCGGCATGTACCACTCGTACACTCCGGTTCTGAGCGTGCCGTCCTCACCCGCCTGACGACTGCTCTCTACGGCTTGTTAGCCGCCCTTAGCGCAGGTCCATCGGCAACCCTTCAATGCCTGAGCGTTGACCACAGCGCAGGGCAGTCGAATGTCGCCCAGTTGGTCGAGGGCGCGATGCGCTCACTACTGCGCGCTTACTTGCGCGCCGCATCGCTACTGGCACGGATCGCCTTGAACTCCGAACCGTCCTGCCAGCTCGGCCACTGCCGGCCATTGGCCAACGCTACGCCCACGTCGTAGATCAACATGGTGTCGGCGGCATGGCCGCTGGCATCCCATTGCGGGGTCCAGCGATCGCAGGGCTGGTGATAGCACTCGGCAAAATACTTCTCGCGCAGCGCCTTGCCGGCTGCGACACCGCCTTCGAGCATGTCCAGACCGGGGCCTGCAGTGATCGCCGGCACACCCATGCGTGCGAACGCGAAATGATCGGCGCGGTAGAAGAAACCCGCTTCCAGATTCGGGTCGGGCGAATAGCTGCGCCCGCGCGCCTTGGCGGCCTGTTCCAACTCGCCTTCCAGCGAGACGCGCCCACGTCCCCACGAGGCGATATCGCGGGTGAGGCCATCCGGGCTGAACATCTCCATGTTGAGCACGGCCACGGTCTTGTCCAACGGCGCCAGCGGATGCGCGGCGTAATAGTTGGCGCCGAGCAGGCCCTTTTCTTCTGCCGTCAATGCGATGAAATACAGCGTGCGCTGCGGCTGGGGGCCGGCTGCGAACACGCGCGCCAGTTCAAGCACGCTGGCCACGCCGGTGGCGTTGTCAACCGCGCCACGACGCACGGTGTCGCCGCTAGCGTCGGCCTTGCCCACACCGAAGGCATCCCAGTGCGCGGAGAAGATCACCGTCTCGTCCGGATGCTGGCTTCCGGTGAGCTTGGCCACCACGTTATGCGTGACCACGCGCTCGCGCTTGAGCTTGAAGTCCACCGACAGCATGGCATCGCCCAGCGCAATCGGCGCGAAATCGCGCTGCTGCGCACGCTGCTTGGCCTGCGCAAAATCCAGCCCGGCGCGCTGGAACAGCGACACCGCCAACGCCTGCTGCATCCATCCGCGCACCGGCACATGCTGCGCCTTCGCATCGGCATCGCTGCGTTCGATATCGAACAACGGCGACAGGCCCGAGCTCTGCACCGTCGCCCAGCCATACGCGGCCGGCGCGGTCTCGTGCACGATCAACACGCCGGCCGCACCGCGGCGTGCGGCCTCTTCGTACTTGTAGGTCCAGCGGCCGTAGTAGGTCACCGCCTTGCCATCGAATGCGCCAGGCTGCGGCGCTTCGAAGTCGGCATCGTTGATCAGCACCACCGCGATCTTGCCGTGCAGGTCCACGCCCTTGTAGTCGTCCCACTGCCGCTCCGGGGCGCTGATGCCGTAGCCGACGAACACCAGCGGTACGTTCTTCAAGGCCACTGCATCCAGCGGGCGCAGACTCTGCAAGGTCACATCGGTGCCATTGACCAGGGTCTGGGTCTTGCCACCGACGCGCAGGCTGGCGCGCACCGGGCCATCCACCTGCGCGCGTACCAACGGCACCGCCTGGGTCCAACCGCCCTGCTCGCCGCCCGGCTGCAACCCTGCCGTCTTGAACTGCTCGACCAGGTAATCCACGGTGCGCTGCTCGCCGGCGCTGGCCGGCGCGCGCCCTTCGAATTGGTCCGATGCCAGCAGGCGCACATGCCGCGATAACGCCTCGGCATCGATGCCCCCGCCGGGCAGATCGTTGTCGGCCTGCGCCACGCCTCCCACAAACAGGCAGGCGGACAACAACAGGATGCGCATCGGATTCACGGCGTGGCCTTGCAACAGTTAGATGACACACAGTTTACAAGCGTGCGGCCGACATCGGAGCACCATGATACGAGAACGCATTCGATCGCATGGACTGCATGCCTTGCTAAAGCGCGGGAAGCGTTTTTCATTGAAGCCAGCGCACAGGTAGCGTTATTCGGGAATGTCTCATTGCGCCAGACGCCGATGAAACAGATCACACACAACATTTTTCCTACGGTATGGATGCGTCGTGGGCAGAGCGGCTGAGCTGCGGCTAGGCTGCAGGGCCCTTGCCCGCCCACCATCGCGGGACACGCTGCAAGTACGTCCTTGTAGGTCCCGCGACGGTGAGCAGGCAAGGACCAGCCAAGATGGTCGGTATGCATGGCTATTCGAAATCCCGCTTATCGTGGAAGTGATTGGACACTGCGGATAGAGCAGTTGCAGAGCGATTGATCCGCCGCTTTGCTGCAGGGCCCTTGCCCGCCCACCATCGCGGGACACGCTGCAAGTACGTCCATGTAAGCTCTTCTGCGGCATCCATGCCGCATAAGGTCCCGCGACGGTGGGCGGGCAAGGACCCGTCGAGATGGTCGGTGCGCATGGTTGCAAGCAACGCATGACGTGTGTTGTCGGATAACGCTGCGGCGATCAGCTACGCAACATGATCACAGGCAGGCTTCACCCAACCACCGACCAACTTTATGGTGCGGTGTCCTCGCCGATTGCGGGACCGTGTGGCGGCATGGATGCCGCCACCGAGCCTACACGGACGTACTTGCGGCGTGTCCCGCAAGCGGTGAGGGCACCGCGCCCTCGACCAGCCAAGTTTCGGTGCATGGTTGCGAGCAGTGCGCGTTGCGCTGCGGTCTGATCGGCTCTTTTCGATGCGAGCAACGTCACTGCCATTCCCGACATCACTCCACTTGTCAACCAAGGCGAGTGCGGCCAACACGTTGCCGCCACCGATACAGCGTTCAAGAGATTTTGTCAGCCGCTCCAAGCGCGCTAACTCGTCCGCGTTGCGCGATCCAGCCAGCACGCCAGGCCCTGCGCGTTGAGTTCGATATCGGTGGCCAGCAACTGCGCCACGCTCGCATCGTCCAGGCGGCAGCCGTGCAGGCGGGCGCGCTCCAGATACAGCTCACTCAACGCCGCCACCATGCAGCGATGGCGGTCCGCACGCTGTGCGCAGCTCAGTGCAATGGCCGTCATCGCATGGATCTGCTCGATCAACGCCTGCGCCAACGGCCCCGGCGATGTGACGCGCCCGTAATGGGTCAGATACATTGCGGCCGGCGTCGTCTCCATCAGCCGCGCGATCGAGTGCAGCATCGCTTCCGGCTCGAACTGCACCGGCGAAGAGGTCGGCAGGATGAAGGCGCCCTGCGCGCTATCGAGCTGGCGATACGACAAGCCGAAGGTGTCGCCAGTGAACCAACTGCGGCTGCGCGCATCCCACACGCACAGATGATGCCGCGCGTGCCCGGGCGTCTCGATCGTGCGCAGCGCGCGCTCGCCCAGCATCACGGTCTGCCCATCGGCTGCTTCCACCACCCGCTCGGCGGGCACCGGCACGATGGCGCCATAACTGCGCGCCATTTCCGCCTCGCCATACACGGCGGTGGCACCGGCAATCAGCCGGGTGGGATCGATCATGTGCGGCGCGCCGCGCGGGTGCACCAGCACGCGCGCATTGGGCAGGTGCTGCAGCAACGCGCCCGCGCCACCGGCGTGATCCAGATGCACATGGGTCAGGATCAACCACTCCACCTGCGCAGGCCTCAGCCCGGCGGAGTGCAACGCAGCCAGCATGTGCGGCACCGACAGCGAAGTGCCGCAATCGACAAAGGCGCCACGTTGCGCCTCGACGATCAGGTACGCCGCATCGAACTGCACACCGCCAAAGCCGGTATCGATGGTCTGGATGCTGGAATCGGCCGTCGCTGTCATTCCCACACCATGCTTGCCCAGAAAACCGCAGTGTAGGCGCAAGGGCTTTGCGCTGGCTGTGTTCGCAGTTCCAGGCAGCGATGCATCACTCGCCCGGACAGCGCTGCCGTCAGGCTGCGCTTATCGGAATTCGACCTGGCGCGGCCAGGCGATCACCTCGTACCGTCGGCCGTCAGTCGTCAGCCGTCAGCCGCGATGCATTGCTGCGCGCCGATCACCCCTCGCGCAACACACGCATCGCGGCAAGAATCACCTCCGCATCCACCTGCGCATGCACGCCCTGCAATTGTAGATCACTGGCCTGCTCGGCCTGTTTCAAGCGTGCAATCAACTGACCCGCATCGCGTGGCGAGGCGAATCCATCGCTCTGCAGCAGCAAGGCACCGGCACCATCGGTCAACTTGAAATAGAACTGCCCGTCGCTCTCGCGGTATTGCTTGAACACCGGCGGTGCGACTTTTTCATCTGCGTCCACGGACGTCGTCGCGGCCTGACTGGAGAGATCGCGCAGACCCACTGCAGCGCGCAGCTCGGCCAGAAACGGCGTGGCATAGCGCGCGCGCAGACGTGCGCCACCGGCGCGCAGAATCGCCTCGATCTTCGCCGGCTCGGCCATCAGCGCCTCATAACGCGTGCGCAGCGGCGTAATTTCCTGGTCGATCCGCTCGAACAACTGCTGCTTGGCATCGCCCCAGCCGATGCCATCGGCAAAGGCCTGGGCAAAGGCAGCCGTTTCCTGCGGCGTGGCGAAGGCCTGATACAGCTGGAACAGGGCCGACCCCTGCGTGTCCTTGGCTTCGCCGGGCACGCGCGAATCGGTGAGGATGGAGAACACCAGCTTGCGCAGTTCCTCGCGCGGTGCGAACAGCGGAATCGTATTGCCGTAACTCTTGCTCATCTTGCGGCCGTCCAGACCTGGCAACGTGGACACCTGCTCGTCGATCACCGCCTCGGGCAAGGTGAAAAAGTCGCGCCCATACACATGATTGAAGCGCTGGGCGAAATCGCGCGCCATCTCGATATGCTGGATCTGGTCGCGCCCCACCGGCACCTTGTGCGCGTTGAAGATCAGGATGTCCGCCGCCATCAGCACCGGGTACATGAACAAGCCGGCGCTCACGCCCGCGTCTTCGTCCTCGCCCTCGGCACGGTTCTTGTCCACCGCCGCCTTGTAGGCATGCGCGCGGTTGAGGATGCCCTTGCCGGCCACGCAGGTGAGCAGCCACAGCAACTCGGTGGTCTCCGGCACATCGGACTGGCGATAGAACCACACCGTCTCCGGGTCCAGCCCGCAGGCCAGCCAGCTGGCGGCGATTTCCAGGGTGGAGCGCTGCGTACGCGCCGGGTCCTGCGCCTTGATCAAGCTGTGCAGGTCGGCCAGGAAATAGAAGCTCTCCGCATCGGCGCCGGCGCTGGCCTGGATCGCCGGGCGGATCGCACCGACGTAATTGCCCAGGTGCGGGGTGCCGGAGGTGGTGATGCCGGTAAGGACGCGAGTGGTCATCTGCAGGAAGGCCAGGAAGTCAGCGCACAAGTTTAGCGGTTCCGTGCGCCGGGCATGGACGCGCCGGTTTTGCGTGCGTTATTCCTGCCCGCAGACGCAAAACGGGCCGCATCAGGCGGCCCGTCGTGTGCAGGTATCGCTCACTTCATCGCGCGAGCGACCTTGCGGATGGCTCAGGTGTCGTCGCGCAGCGACTTTTCGAAGGCGCGCACTTCGGTCTGGGCGCGATCGCGATCCCAGCCGTAGCGCTCCTGAAGCTTGCCCTGCAGATACTCGGCGTTGCCTTCTGCGATCTTGAAATCGTCGTCGGTGAGGTCGCCCCACTTGGCCTGCGCCTTGCCTTTGAGCTGGGTCCACTTGCCGGAAATGATGTCAGTGTTCATGCGTTGACTCCGCTTGATGCGGCCGCGATTGACCGTGGCGTCAGGTTGCCGATGGACGCGTTCGCTGCAGATCAAAAACTGTCAAACCCAGACTCACCGCACTGAATGGTCGCTTACGCGTGCGATGCACGCGTGCATGTCGATCTACGCAAAACTGGCGCGTCGAACGCAGCAGCCCCCAAAAACATAGGCAAAAAAAAACGGGCCTTGCGGCCCGTTTTTCAAGCATGCAGCGCTAGATCACTTGCGCGCAGCGTCTTCCACTTTCTCGCCAGCGCCCTGCACGTCCTTGCCGGCACCTGCGACGGTGTTGCAACCCGCCAGCATACCGACCGAAAACACCGACAGCACCAGCAGCATAATTGCACGCTTCATAACAAACTCCTTCGTGGGTAAACGGCGACGTGCCGCAGATCAATCAATTCGAACAACAAGATCAAACAAAACCTGGAATCAGCACTTACCGTCGCTGCAATTATCGGCCTTCTTTTCGACCTTTTCACCTGCGCCCTGCATGTCCTTGCCGGCGCCGGCCATGGTGTTGCAGCCAGTCATCACGCCAGCCGAAAACAGGCCTAGCACCATCAGTGTCAGCAGTCGCTTCATCGGTCTTCCTCAGTTCTGCATTCGGTGCCAACGCACCGCGCTTGGCGCCAAATCTGACTGCGTGGCCGTGGATTTGATGTGAACGTGGTGCGCCGCGTTCAGCAATCGATCAATCTCGCATCAGCGTGGACTTGCCGAACAGGCTCTCCACCAGATCCACCGCCAGCTCGGCGGTCGCGTTGCGGTTGTCCAGCACCGGATTGAGTTCGACGATGTCCAGCGACCCCATACGCCCGGTGTCGGCAATCATCTCCATCACCAGCTGCGCCTCGCGGTAGTTGGGACCACCGGGCACGGTGGTGCCAACGCCCGGCGCGATGCTGGGGTCGAGGAAGTCCACATCGAAGCTCACGTGCAGATGGGTGTCATCGCTCATGTCTGCCAGCGCGGCCTCCATGGTGCGCTTCATACCGGCCTCGTCGATGTAGCGCATGTCGTAGACATCGATGCGGTGCTGTTTGATCAGGCGTTTCTCCTCCGGGTCCACCGAGCGGATGCCGATCTGCCGGACCTGCTCGGGCAGCAGCGCCGGCGCGCTGCCGCTCAGATGGGTCAACGCCTGCGGGCCCAGCCCGCACAGGCAGGCTACCGGCATGCCGTGCACGTTGCCCGATGGCGTCACCTCGCTGGTATTGAAGTCCGAATGCGCATCCAGCCACAGCACCCGTAGCGCGCGCCCCTGTTCGCGGCAGTACTTGGCCACCGCCGTGATCGAACCGATGCCCAGGCAATGGTCGCCGCCGAGCATGATCGGCATGCGCCCGGCGCACAATTCAGCGTAGCTGGCCTCCATCAGCGCCTGGTTCCAGGCCACCACTTCGTCCAGATGCCGGTAGCCGGCCTGGGGGGCCAGCCAGGGATTGCGCGGGCCATCCAGATTGCCCAGGTCGCGCACCTCCACCCCGCGGCCGATCAAGGCCTCCTGCAAGCCGGCGATGCGCAGCGCTTCAGGCCCCATGCGCGCGCCACGGTGGCCGGCGCCGATATCGGTGGGAACGCCAATCAGGGAAACCGGCAGGTACTGCGTCGCCATGCATTGCTCCAGCATCGAGAAAGCGCTGAAGTCTAGTCGCCGGCCTGCGCACTGACGCGCGGCAGCGCAGCACGGCGCAAGGCCTGCGTCACCAATTACGCAATCGCATCTGCCACTGCAGCAATCCGAACAGCGGCCGATACCCCGTAGCGGGCAAGCGTCGGACGGGTGCGGATGGCATGCGCAAAGGCTGTGGTGTCAGCGTGATCCATCCCGGCCGGAGCATTACCGAACACCAGCCGCGTTCGCTTGTCAGCTGCGTAGAGAGGTTGATTGCTGCTTCACGTGACGTGGTTGGGCAGTTTGTGGCGCATCTGTGCTTTGCGGAATGCGCCTGCCTGCCCGCACAGTTAGACCATGGCTGGGGATGCCGATGTCACTGTCTGCCCGCCAGCGCGGGACCTCAGTGCCATCGACAGGTTTTTTCATCGCGCAGTGCGTTTTGTATAGGGGGGAGAAGTTCATGCCGCACAACGCCGTCAACCAGGTCGTCAAGGCTGCCGTGGGCGAGGTCGCGCGGGCGTCGCATCAGTACGACCTGCAGCGCATCGGCCGCGAGTTCGCGCAGACCATCGAGCGTGAGCCGGGCATCCGTTTGTTGATGCTGTCCACTGCCGACGGGCGCGCCATTACCGAGCAATCCAGTCTGGATGTCGACGGTCGCCGTCTGGCGGCGATGGCCAATTCGTTTCTGACCCTGGGCGAGACCCTGGCGCGCGAATCCAGTCTGAACGAGGCCGATTACGCCACCGTCAGCACCCGTGGCGGCCAGCTGGTGCTGATCCGCATTCGCGCCGACAAGCCGCTGACGCTCACCGCAATTGGCGGCCCGCAACTCAATGCCGCCGCACTGTTGTTCAACGCACGCGACTGCGCCGGCCGTCTGGCCAAGGCCATGGCGCAGCCAGCGACCTGAGGCTTGGCATTGTTCGTGCTTGCCTTTCGTGCACTCATTACTCACCGCTTGTAAGGACATCCCGTGGCACAACTCAATCTGGAACATCTGCATTCAATCGCCGGTTTCGTCGGCGCCGCGCTGGTCGATAGCGACAGCGGCATGGCACTGGGCATGACCGGCGGCACCGATCTCAACCTGGAATTGGCCGCCGCCGGCAATACCGAAGTGGTGCGCGCCAAGCGTCGCATCGCCGAGCAGCTCGGTCTGAACGACACGATCGAAGACATCCTGATCACCCTGGCCCGTCAGTACCACCTGCTGCGTCCACTGGAGAGCAACGGCACGCTGTTCTTGTACGTCGTGCTGGACCGCGCCAAGGCCAATCTGGCGATGGCCCGTCACGAGCTCAAGGCGTTCGAAAAGACCCTCGACTTCGGTTGATGCCAACCTGGCGGCGCACGCGCGTCGCCTGTCCGGCCTGCCGGTCTGCACCGGCAGGCGTCGCACTCCAACGCGCCGATGCGGCGCCATGTCATGACCATACCCATTCACGCCCTGCGGGTCGCTACGGCCGGCCTGGACCTGCTGCACACCACGCGCCTGAAACTGGCGTGCTCGCTGCTGCTGGCCGAGCGCGTCGACGTGCAATTGGGGCAATGGCCGCAACACGCGGCCGACGTGGTGGTACTGGGTCTGGAAAGCGCCGACGGCCTGGCCGCATGGCAGGCGCTGCAAGGCCAGCCGATGCGCGTGCTGGTGGTGTCGCGGACACCGGTCGCCGGCGCATGGATCAAGCACGGCGCCACCGTGCGCGAACTCAACGAACACCTGCGTCTGCTGCTGTCCTCGCCGCATACCGTGCAGATCGCCGAACCGGCGCTGCTGATCCGCCATTGCCGCGGTGAATTCGGCAACGCTGCAGTGCTGCTACGCCACGCGCAGCTGCACGTCCGTGTAGATCCGGCCAATGCCTGCGTGCAACTTGCACCCGGCCTGCCGTTGTCCGACTTGGTCGCCGCACTGGATCGCCCCGGTTGGCAGGTCGCACCGGACACAACCGATGCAGCACTGCCGCAACGCATCTCATTCGAAGCGCTGTATTTCGCCCTGCCCGAGCATCTGCGCCCCGCGCTGCCGGCGGTGGAACCCAGCCATGCGCTGCAGCTGCGCCAATGGCCGGAGCTGAGTGCCGAAACCAGCTCGCCGGCACAGTTGCTCGCCATCGCCCACCTGCACGCGCGTCCGTGGCGCGCGCAGGCGCTGGCCAACGCTTGCAAGCTGCCGCTGCAAACGGTGGAATGCCTGTTCGCCGCTGCACTTGCCAGTGGCCTTGCCCAGACTGCGGAGATTGCCGTGCCTGCAACGCAGCCTCGTCCGGACAGCAGCAACTCCCGGTTCTTCTCCTGGGTCGCACGTCGGTTTGGCCTCTCTCTCTTTCAGGCGCAGTCATGAGTCTTCCGGCCAACAAACTGGTGTTCGTTGGCGGCATGGGCGCCGGCAAGACCACGGCAGTGCGCGCCATTTCCGACGTGGAGCCGGTCAGCACCGAGATGCCGCTCAGCCAGGATGCCTATGGCGACAAGACCTACACCACGGTCGCACTGGACTACAGCTCGATCGAACTGGAAGACGGCGAGTTGCTGCACGTGTACGGCGTGCCGGGCCAGAAATACCTGGATTTCATGTGGCCATTGGTCTGCGACGGCGCACTGGGTGTGATCGTGCTGACCAACGCGCGCGATCCGCAGATGCTCGAGGCCACGCTGGCGTTGCTGCGCGAATTTTCGCAGATCGCACCCGAGGCCAGCCTGGCGGTGGGCATCACCATGACCGACGAAATGCAGGATTTTCTGCTGCCGCCGTTCCGCGACGCACTGGTTGCCGAAGGCTTTCGCATCCCGGTCATGCGCGTGGATGCGCGCTCGGCGACCCAGATCACCTTCCTGGTGAAATCGCTGCTGTCCTATCGCTACACCTCGGCGCACAGCTGATCGGCAGCGCCTGGCGCGCGTACCTGCGTGATCGACACGCAGGACAAAACAAGGAATCCGGTCACGACGGTGCCTGAAAGGGCGTCACGCGGGGGATGCCGCCTCTAGGGTGGCGGCGACGCGTCCATCTTCCTTGATGCCAGACACGCGACGCGAACGTCATACATTCGAGCGCCTTGCCTGACTTGTTCAGTATGGCGCGCGATCAAGAGCCAGGACATCGGGACGTTCCCGACATTGCGCAGGACATACCGGTCATACGGCATCAGCAATAGCGCCGGCAGCGGGCAGCCAGTCGCGCCTGCAACCGGCGCTCGTATGCGGTTGTTGTGCGCGCCCGGCAATGCGTTGGACTGACGGTCGTCAGGCCGTCTCGCACACGCTTCGATACGCGGCGTCAGTGCCGCCATCGGTGACGCGCAGCGGATACCCGGTGCGCCGGGATCGGCAGCTGCAGGGCGGCTTCCACGCCGATGCCAAGTGCTGATCCAGCACCCCGATCGGATAAAGTAGCGCAATGACAATCGAACTTAAGCCCGGCGGCTTGTTGATCGCGATCGAAGGCATCGACGGCGCCGGCAAGACCACCCTCGCCCGCAGCCTGGCCACCACGCTGGAAGCGGCCGGCGCCCGCGTCGTACTGAGCAAGGAGCCGACCAACGGCCCCTGGGGCACCCAGCTGCGCCAATCCGCCGCGACCGGCCGCCTGAGCGCAGACGAAGAAGCCGAGCTGTTGATCCGCGACCGCCACGAACATGTGGACACCCTCATCGCGCCCGCATTGGCGCGCGGCGAGATCGTGATCCTGGACCGCTACTTTCCGTCGATGGTTGCCTACCAGGGCGCCGCCGGCCTGCCGCTGGACGATCTGCTGGAACGCAACGCGTTCGCACCGCGTCCGGACGTGCTGCTGCTGCTCGACCTGCCCCCGCCCACCGGCCTGGCGCGCATCCGCGCCCGCGGCGACGCCCCCAACCACTTCGAAACCCAGGACAACCTGGAACGCTGCCGCACCATCTTCAATGCCCTGCAATTGCCGGGCAAACACGTGGTGGATGCCAGCGCCGATGCAGACAGCGTGCTACGCCAAGCCCACGCCATCGTCGTTGCCGCACTGGCCGAACGGCTGAGCGGCGACGCTGCGCACACTGACGCAGAAAGGGCCGTCCTGGGATTGCTATCGGCCGGTCGCCCGGCCTGATCTGCTGCGCGTGCTTACGCGCAGGCAACAACAAACTGCGCAATACGATTTGCGCGCAACGCGCAACTTATCTAAAGCCCCTCTCCCTGCGGGAGAGGGGTTGGGGTGAGGGTACGGCCAGCCACAATTCCCGACGAAACCGCTCCTTCACCAAGCGCTTCGCCTCATAAAGGAACCAATATTCCGATAGAGGATGTCGCGTTGGCCCGCACACCCACCGTGCGTGGCGATCGGCTGCAGTGGAAATTGCACGCACAGAAAACGCACCCAAACGACGGCACGGCCAGAACAGGTGTGTGCACAAACTTATGGATCGAAGATGGTGCCGGCACCCGGATTCGAACTGGGGACCTACCGCTTACAAGGCGGTTGCTCTACCAACTGAGCTATGCCGGCAAAGGCCAAGCGCATTGCGCGCCGGTGCACATTCTAGCGCAGCGCGGAGCAATCTAGCGATCGTTGACGCGTTGCACCCGCGGCGCCCTGCAACGCAGTGGGTGCCGAGGCACTACGCACATCGATCCACCAGCGCGATTGCCCGGTACCGCTGGGCATCAGCTGCGCGGGAAACCCCGCACTCACCAGGCTCGCCTGACGCCGCTCGGCGCGCTCGCGGCTCTGGTATTGGCCCAGGGCGACGGAGTTGTCCTCGCCTTGCGCAATCACGTAATAGTCGCCGATGCCAGCCGCAGCGATGCGCTTGACCAACGCCTGCGCTGCGGCGCGATCGCCCACGCTGGGCAGCATCACCCGGAATGTACTGACCCCGGCGTCCTTGTCTTCGCGCACGCTGCTGCGCGTGGCTTGACCACGAATGCGTGCCAGCGCGACATCGGCGTCGGCGCGTACCGGATAGGGGCCCAGGCTGGCGCAGCGCTCTGGAACGGGTGCGGGAGTCGGCACCGTTGGCGATGTCTTTGGTGCAGCCGCCACAGCAACCTCGGCCGGTTTCGGAGCGACCTTGGTTGTGGCCGGAATCTCGGACGGTACTGGCGATGTTTCGGCCACTGCGGTGGTAGCCGCAGCTGTCGAAGCGGCCGCCGCCGCTTGTTCCGTTGATGTCTGAGCTGGTGATGTCTGAGCTGGTACTGCTGCCGGTGCCGGTGCCGGTGCCGGTGCCGGTGCAACCGATGTTGCTGCCGGCGCAGCGTCTGGAGCTGCTGTCGCTGCCTCTCTCGAGATCGCAGCCGCCGCGCCTGTTGCGATGTTCGGCAACACCTCCAGCCGTGCCACACCCACCGGCTGCGCCGGAGCGGCCAACGCGGCCGGTGCCGGCTGCAGGGCCCACCACAACGCCACGCCGGCATTGAGGACGATCAAGACAACGATGAGCGCGCGTACATACATGCAATGGATTCTACGAGTGGCCGATAACCGCTGGCGAGAACTCGACGACTCGGCGCGAGCGGCAGGCAGCCAGTGACCCCAGTGTACGAGCGCGACATCCCGATGCCGAGCACCGGCCGCCCATCTGGCGGCGGCGCGTCGTTTCGATCACCGCCCTCAGGGCGCCGACGCAGACCTCGCCCAGATCGCCAGCCCATCCAGCACCAGCGCAGCGCGGAACGTGGCATCGGGCAACAACGGCAGCAACGGTGGCGCGCCGCCGCCGTGCACCAGCAAGCGCACCGGTACGCCCAGACTGCGTTGCGCGTGCTGCAGGCTGCGCTCGATCAGCGCCACCGCCGCACCATCGCAACCGGACGCCAGCGCATCGTCGGTGTCGTTGGCCAGCTCCACATAATTGCCGCCGCTGGCCGGCAATTGCACCGCGCGGGCATGCAGCGCCTCGCGCATGGTGGTCGGCGATGCGGCGATGCGCCCGCCGTGATGCTGCCCATCGGCCCCAAGCAGATCGATGGTCAACGCAGTGCCCACGCCGGCCACCAGCACCGGTACCTCGCCACGTGCGCCGAGCAGCGCCAGAAAGCGATCCACGCCGAAGCGGCTCGGGTCCGCATATGCAATACGGATGCCGGCGCATTCGGCCGCTGTGCGCACGATGCGCACCTGATCGAAGCGCTCGTGCAGGCAGGCGAGCATCCGCTGCGTCAACGCCGGCGCAGCCACACTGGCCACATGCGCGATGCGCCCGGTCGGCAGCGCCGACAGCGCGGCCGCATCCATCGCCTCGGCGCCGTGCGGCCACGCCTGCACATCGCCGGCGCGATCTCCCTGCAGCAGGGCGTACTTGAACCGCGAATTTCCCAGATCGAACAACCACTCGCTCATGCAGGTCTCACGCTCACTTCTCCGGAGTGGAACAGGCGCACCGTCTCGCCCAGTTGCACCCGCAACGCGCCGTCGGCAGCCAGGCCGAGCGCAACACCGTGATGGCGGGTGCCGGCCTCTTCGACCTGCACCGCGCGGCCGCTCAATACATCCAATGCCGCATAGCGGCTCAGGAACGGGGCCAGCCCCTGCGTCTCGAACAGATCCAGCGCCGGCAGCAGCCCGGACAACACCGCCGCCACCACGGTATCGCGTGACACCGCACGGCCAGCCAGCGTATCCAGATCCACCCATGGCTGGTCGATCGCAGCGGCGGCCGCAGCCGGCATGTGCACATTCAAGCCCAGTCCGATCACCGCACGCGCATTGCCGGCCATTTCGCCGCCGCCTTCGATCAACAGGCCGCCCAGCTTGCGCTCGCGCGCCAGCAGATCGTTGGGCCACTTCAGCCCGACATCGGCAAACCCGCAACCGCGCAAGGCTTCGGCCACCGCCACACCCACCGCCAGGCTGAGCCCGGCCAGCTGGCCCAACCCACCGCTGAAACGGCGCGAGGCCGACAGATAGATGTGCGCACCCAGCGGCGAGGTCCATTGACGGCCGCGACGGCCGCGTCCCCCGGTCTGACGCTCGGCCAGCAGCACCGCCACGCCCTGCTCCGGCGCCGCACGCGCCAGCAAGCTGGTGTTGGTGGATTCCAGCGTCCAGGCGACATCGAGTGCAGCCAGGCCCGCCAGCGCATCGCTCGACATGGCCGCACGAATCCGCGCAGCCTCCAGCAGATCCAGCGGCGCGGCCAAACGGTAGCCATCACCGGCCCGGCCTTCGATGTCGACCCCGGCTGCGCGCAAAATTTGAATGCGCTTCCACACTGCCGCACGGGTCAACCCGGCATCGCGCGCCAGCGCATCGCCGGATAGCCGGCCGCTCGCAAGTTTGGCCAGCAACGCGCGGTCATCCACGGCAAGGTCCCCAAATCGATCCGTGAAAGTATGCGCCAAGCCCACCCAGGCGCCCAGCACGGCTTGCGTGAGGGAGTGAAAAGCGCGTTATGATCGCCAACTCACGCCGCTTGCCCTGGATGTGGACGATGCGCCGAATCACGGTTTGCCTGCTCCTGTTATTGGCTCCGCTTGCCGCGCTGGCATCGGACCAACTGGTCGACGGCGACCATGAGAGTTGCGTCAGCACCAATTCGGCTGCGCGCGGCAGGACGCCCAATGGCGAGGCCGCTGCACCGGCACGCGCTCCCGCGCACAAGCCCACGCCGGCCACCGGCGGCGGCGGTAGCGACGGCGACGCGCTGTTCCCACGCATGCGCACGATGCCGCGCTGGCACAGTTTTCTGCCGGGCATGTTCCGCTGATCCAGTGGTTGTCGCGCTGGCTGCGCCGGCCGCCCATCGACATTCCTGATGCGTTATGGCTGCCGGTCTGCAACGGCTGCGCCTGGGTCGCCGCGCTCGATCCGCCCCGCCAGCACCGTCTGCGCACCCTAGCTGCGCAGTTCCTGCAGCAAAAAACCATTTCCCCGGTCGATGGGTTGCAGCTGCATCCGCACGATCATGTGCTGCTGGCGGCCACCTGCTGCCTGCCGCTGCTGGAAATCGGTGCAGTGGGCTGGCGCGGCTGGTCGCAACTGATCGTCTACCCGGACGCGTTCCGTGTGCAGCGCACGCATCTGGATGCGGCCGGGGTGCTGCATGCATGGGACGACACCCTGATCGGCGAATCCTGGGAGCAAGGCCCGCTGATCGTCAGCTGGGCCGACGTGCAAGCCGACCTGGACGACCCGCAGGCAGGCTTCAACGTGATCGTGCACGAGATGGCGCACAAGCTCGATGCACTGGATGGCGCACTCGACGGCACCCCGCCACTGCCGCGCGATGCGCAACGCGCCTGGGTGCGCGATTTTCAGCGGGCCTTCGATGCGTTCTGCCAACGCGTCGATGCCGGCGAAGACACCGAGATCGACCCGTATGCCGCCGAGGCACCGGAAGAATTCTTCGCGGTCGTGAGCGAATATCACTTCTCGGCGCCGCAAGTGATCGCGCGCGTCATGCCGGATGTCGCTGCGCAGTTGACGCGTTTTTACGGGCCATCGCCGTTTGCTTCTTCTGCGTAACGCTGAGGGTGTGGTGGCATCAACACGTTGCTTGCGATGGTTGCCATGCAACCGCTTCGCGCGCGTTGCCCGCACACGCTTAGCCGAATTGAAAACAACGCTGCGCAATGTCGTCCAAGTGCCCGCTCGGCACTGCTGATTTCAACAGCACGCTGCAATGCACTCACACCAGCCCAAGATCGCGCGGCCTGGCACCAGGAAACACCCGCTCCAACTGCGCTGGCGACAGCCCCCACAATCGACTCAATAGACCGCCGAACAGACTGCGGTAATTGGTAAGCACCGGGTAATCGCGATTCTGCAGCAGCTGCGGTTGTTCGACCGCGACCTGTTCGCCAGCGATACGACCACCCTGCACGCCGCCACCCAGCACCCAATATGTGGTGCCGTGCCCGTGATCGGTACCCTTGCTGCCGTTCTCGCGAAAGGTACGGCCAAACTCGGAGAGCACCACCACCACGGTGTCCTTCCATGCAGGCCCCAAGGCATCGGCGTATGCCGCCAGCCCTTCGCCGAGATTGCGCAGATTATTCGCCAACCCACCTTCGACACTGCCCTGGTTGGCATGCGTATCCCAGCCGCCGACATCGACGAATCCCAGCCGGTACTGGTCGCGCATCAGGCTCGCCATGCGCCGGGTTTCGTCGGCGAAGGTGCGCGCACTGGCAGCGCCGCGGCCGGCCTGCTCCATCTCTTCGCGCAGCTGCGCGCTCACCTGCTGACGCAATGCCAGACCTTCGCGCGCGGCTGCCGCAAGCGGCGTTGCGTCGTACATCTGCGACAGGATCTGTGCCTGCCGCGCATCCAGACCGCCTTTGCCGATCCCACGCAACGACACATTGGGTAAATCGCCGCCGCCTTGAAACGTCAGCGGTAGCGAATCGGTAAACGCAATCGCCGGCACCCCGCTGAGTACGCCCGACAAACGCGCCATGAAACCGGACCGATAATCGCGGCGCTGCCTGCCGGCCTGGCCGGATTCGATGTCGTCCTGGGTTTCGAAGTGGCTGCGCGACACATCGTCGGTGCCGGCAAACGGCACGAAGGCCAGCTGCTTGCGTTGCCAGAGCGGCAACAGCGCATCGCGCATCACCGGGTTGAGACCCCATTGCGTATCCAGCGCAATGGCGCTGTTAGGATTGGCCGCATCCGGCCGCGCAATCGCCAGGGTCGGGCGCGCCTGATAATAAAAATCGCTGGCATGCGGCACCAGCAGATTATTGCTGTCGTAGCCACCGCGCAGAAACACCACCAGCAGGCGCGCACTGTCGCGTGGCGCAGCAAACAGGCGACCGGACCACGGCAGACTTGCGGCCGCTGCAGAGGCAAGCAGAAATTGACGTCGTTGCATGGCGCGCTCCTGTGGCGGTGATCGCTAATCGAACGTTGAAACAGCGGGTTTGAATCGACAGCCGTCTAATCGGCGACCCTCGAATCAGCGATAGTTGAAGTCCGGCGATGACAGCAGGAATCCATTCCATTCCGCAGGCGAACGCGCCTGCCCCAAGGCATCGCGCGTGCCGCTGGAAAGCGACGGCGCCACCCAGCGATACGATGGACGCGTATCGATCTGCGTCAGCACAGGAAGTGGCGTGTCGTTGTCGCCATCGAAGCGAAACAGTTGCTTGGGTCCGCTGCCCAGGGAACGCGCCACCTCGAAGCGTCGCGCCAGTTGCCCGGAGCTGGTCCACGCCTGCGATTGCAACGACCATCCATCGGGGGTGATGCGCCCGAACATCGGCTCGCCGAGTTGCTGCACCCAGCTCACCATCGGCGCGGCGTTGACCACTGGCTGATCTTCGTACGCCAGCCGCATGGCCGACACCACAAACCGATTCGGATCCTTGAACTTGCGCGGTTGCGCCTGCGCAAATTCCGGCGCGTCCAGCATGGCCTGCATCACCTTGGCGATATCGCCATCGCTGCGTTGGAAGGTCTTTGCCATGCGCGCGACCAGCGCGGCCGGCGGCTTGTCGCTGACGAAATACTCGGCAATACGTTGCGACACAAACTGCGCACACGCCGGTTGCCGCACCAATAGCTGCACGGCGCGCTCGATCTCATCCAGACCGCCAGCGGCGATGCGCTGGCCCAGCAAGGTCTTGTCGCCGGGTTGATGCCGCGCAGGATTGAATTCGAACAAGCCCTTGCGCACCACTTGCGGTTGCCCCGGTGCAGCAGTCGGCAAGGGCGGAGCACCTTCGGCCTTGATCGGCACCAGACCGGCACCGGTGAGTATCAGCGCCAGTTGCTGCACATCCTGCTGGCTGTAACCGCCATGCACGCCCAGCGTGTGCAGTTCCATCAATTCGCGCGCGTAATTTTCGTTGACCTTGCCTTTGGCATTCTTGGCGTTATCCAGATATTCCAGCATCGCCGGGCTTTCCAGCGTCGCCATCACCAGGTCGGCGAACTTGCCGGTGGCGTGCGGACGAATCGCGTTTTCCATGTAGTCGGCCGCCATCCATTTCACGCGCCCCTTGTCGGCGTATACGCTGAAGTGATTGAGCCAGAACCACACCAACTGCTCGCGCAGCTGCGCCGGCGCATACACCGCACGCAGCAATTGCGCCTGACGCGCCTGGGTCAGCATCTGCCCCCCACGCGCCTGCCAGGCCTTGCGCAAGGCGATCTTTTCTTCGCCATCGGGCATGCCCTGCAGGCGGATCTTGTCGGCCTCGTACTGCGTCAGCAAGGCCAGCAAGGGCGTGTGCAATGCATCGAATTGCTGCAGTTGGGCACGGATCGGCGCGGGCAATGTCGCATCGTCGCCGGCCTGCAGCAGCAACCGGCCATAGCGCTTGGTGCCGAGCCGCTGCAGCTGCGCCGCGCTATCGGCATCCACGCTGTAGGTTGCACGCTGCAACCAGCGTGTCTGTACTTGGGTCAATGGCGCTTCGGCGGCGCTACACGACAGCACGACGACGCAACCCGCCAACAGCAACGGCACACGCCATCTGCGCTGTCGACGTGTCCGGACGGAAAGTGCAGTGACCCACTGTGCCTGTGCAACGCGCTCGAACATGCAGTTCTCCATCGCAACGGCCTGCAACCGGCCCAGTATGGTCAAGCCAACGCGTGAGGCGTTAAACGGTTGTCGGAGCGTGGCGCGACATTGGCCACGGGTTCATCCCGCAACGCATGCCGGTCACAGTCCCGGCGGCAAGGTCACATCGAAGCGGGCGCCGCCCAGTTCCTGCGAGCGCACCACCTGCAATTCGCCGCGGTAGGCCTTGATCAGGTCCTGCACGATCGACATGCCGATGCCGTGGCCTTGCACGCGTTCGTCGCCGCGCACGCCACGTTGCAGAATCTTGGCCACATCTTCCGGCGCGATGCCGGGACCATCGTCTTCCACCGACAGGATCAATCCGGCGCGGCGGCTCCCGGTGGTGGGACCTGGCTGCGCAGTCAGCAGCACGCGGCTGCGCGCCCACTTGAAGCCGTTTTCCAGCAGATTGCCTAGCAGCTCCTGCAGATCGCCCGGCTCACCATGAAAACGCGCTTCGGGCGAGATATCGAATTCGCACAGCACTCCTTTGACCGAATACACCTTCTCCAGCCCGCGCACGATTTCTTCGGCGGTCGACTCGATCGGCAACGGCGCGGCAAACAGCTTGTGCCCGCTGGAGGCCGCGCGTGCAAGCTGGTAAGACACCAAGTCGTTCATGCGCCGCAGCTGCACGTCCATTTCCTCGTGCAGATCGCGCTCGGACTGACCGCTGTCCAGTTGGGTGCGCAACACGGCAATCGGCGTCTTGAGGCTGTGTGCCAGATCGGCAAGCGTATTGCGCTGACGATCCAGGTTGTCGCGCTCGCTTTCGATAAAGGCGTTGATGCTTTCGGTCAGCGGCTCCAGTTCGCGCGGATGCTGCTCGCTCATGCGCTGAATTTCGCCGCGCTGCACCTTGGTCAATTCGTTGATGACCCGCCGCAGCGGTCGCAGGCTCCACTGCAGGATGAAGGCCTGCAGCACCAACAGCACCACGCCGGCACTACCGAGATAGAACCACACCGCGCCACGGAACACGCGCAATTGCGCGCCCATCGAGCGCGCGTCTTCCATCACGTAAATGGTGTACGGAATCTCGCCGCCGTGTTCGCGTTCGACATAGCTCACGCCCAGGCCGTAGCGGTACAGCTCGCCCAGACTGCCGTCGATCTGGGTCATCTCCAGCGGGCCGATGAACTCTTCCTGGCGCGGCTCGAGCATGCGCCCATGCGGAATATTCGGGCCCTCGGCCGACATCGACGTCCAGCTTTCATCCGGGCGCACGACTTCCACGTACAGCCCGCCGCCGGGCACATCGAAACGCGGATCCGGCGGCTGGCCGCCGATATACAGCGAACCATCGCGAACGAAATCGATATTGGCGGCATACGCCGAGGCGTAGTTCTTCAGCCGCTCGCGCAGATTCTTTTCGGCAGTGTCGGCGAACGCCACATCCAGCGCGTAGCCTGCCAGCGCCAGGAAGGCCACCAGACTGAGGCTGGCAGCCAACAGCTGGCGGGCCTGCAGGGAGCGCGGCCGCCAGCGTTTGTACCACTTGGAGCGCACCGACACCCTATCTTCCTGTTTGCCGACGCGCGGACTCAGCCTTCGGTACGCGGGATGGCGAAGCGGTAGCCACGACCGCGCACGGTCTCGATCGGCTTGAGCTCACCGTCGGGATCGAGCTTCTTGCGCAGGCGACCGATAAACACTTCCAGCACGTTCGAATCGCGATCGAAATCCTGCTGATAGATGTGTTCGGTCAGATCGGCCTTGGAGACCAGTTCGCCGGCATGCATCATCAGGTACTCGAGCACCTTGTACTCGTAGCTGGTCAGGTCGACATTGGCACCGTTGACGCTCACCGTCTGCGCTGCCAGATCCAAAGCGACCGGGCCGCACTCCAGGGTCGGCTTGCTCCAGCCGGCCGCGCGCCGCAGCAACGCGTTGACGCGCGCCAGCAGCTCTTCGACATGGAACGGCTTGACCAGGTAATCGTCGGCGCCCTGCTTGAGGCCTTCGACCTTGTCCTGCCAGCTCGAACGCGCGGTCAGGATCAGCACCGGGAATTTCTTGCCCTCGTCGCGCAGCGCCTTGATCAGCTCCATGCCCGACATCTTGGGCAGGCCAAGGTCGATGATGCCGACGTCGAACGGCACTTCGCGGCCCATGTACAGGCCTTCTTCGCCATCTTGTGCAGCGTCGACAGCAAAGCCTTCACGCTTCAGGCGCGCGGCAAGTGTCTCGCGCAGCGGAGCTTCGTCTTCGACCAAAAGGATACGCATGCACTCTCCCTAGTTACGTTGTCGGCGGGTGCCGGGGAATTTATGAGACTGAACGCAGAACTATCTACGTTTACTGGTTATCGTCGCGTGGTGGCGCATCTGGCGGCGCCGGGCGACGTGGCGGCGGGGGCTGCATCTGTTCCGATTCGTACACGGTGTGCACGCGCCCATCCAACATGTACTTGACCCGGTTGAGATTGCCACCGTCGAATGGCACACGTTCGGCGCTGAGGATCTGTCCACCGGTGGACCGCTGCACCTGCCGAATGGTGTCCGACAGCGTGCGCCCGTTGCCGCGGGCTGAGGGCGGTAACGCCTCACGGCCCGAATGCCCCATCGGATATCCCTGACACCATGCCGACGGCGCTGCCGTGGCGACCCAAAGGGCAACCAGGACAACATGGCTAGCGCGGCAGAACGGCTGGGTCACAAACGAATCCTAGCGGGTTGTTCAGGAACATTCAAAATTCGTGAAACCGGCCATGCGTCACAGCGTGGTCGAGCCCGAGAATAGACCCAAATTCTTGATTTTGGGGAGTGAATCCGATCTGAACTTTTTAGCTTCGTGTTAACGCGATTCAGTGAAATGAACGCCATTCGAGGCCGAAAGCCTTGCCTGTGCTCGCTCTCGCGGTTGTGGCTGCCGCGCTGTGAGCTAACAAATGCGGCCGTTCAAGAGTTGGTTCAGGCCATGCAAGTGCCGGACCACTCTCAGGCAACCACGCGCCATGCGTGCGTGTCGGTGCACTGCAATGCCTGCTCGACCAGGTCCCACCGGGCGCCGGGCCGGTGTGCGCCCTCGCTCAGCACCTGGCGGAATGCGCGTCCGCCGGGCTGCCCGTGGAAGAGTCCCAGGACATGTCGGGTGATGTGCTTCAGCGCCAGCCCTTGCTCCAGCTGGGACTCTACATAGGGCTGCAGCGCGCGTAGCAATGCCTCGCGCGATTGTTCCGGGCGCTGATTCAGTGCCGCGTCCAGGCAATGCAGCACGTAAGGGTCGTGGTAGGCCGCACGGCCGAGCATGACGCCATCGGTGTGTTGCAGATGTTCCAGCGCGGTGTCCACCGCAGCGATGCCACCGTTGATAACCACCGGCAATTGGGGGCGCTCCTGCTTGAGGCGATAGGCCCAGTCGTAGCGCAGCGGCGGCACCTCGCGGTTTTCCTTGGGCGACAGGCCCTTGAGCCAGGCGTTGCGCGCATGCACCACCACCATGGCAGCGCCGGCCGCGACGACTTGATCGACGAAACTGGCGAACACCAGGTAGTCGTCATCGTCGTCCACGCCCAGGCGGCACTTGATCGTGACCGGCAGCGTGGTTGCCGCGCACATGGCGCCAACGCACTCGGCCACCAGCGCCGGCTCGCGCATCAGGCAGGCGCCAAAACGCCCGGCCTGCACGCGATCGGAGGGGCAGCCGCAATTGAGGTTGATTTCGTCATAGCCCCACTCCTGCGCGATCGCCGCAGCCTGCGCGAGCAGGGCAGGTTCACTGCCGCCCAGTTGCAGCGCCAGCGGATGTTCGACCGGATCGAAGCCGATCAGCCGCGTGCGATCGCCATGGATCACCGCGTTGGCGTGCACCATCTCGGTATACAGCCGCGCGGAGGGCGCCAGCAGGCGATGAAACACGCGGCAATGGCGGTCGGTCCAGTCCATCATCGGGGCGATGGACAGACGCAAGGAAGCGGCGTAACGATCGGCGGAAGCGGTCATCGACAAGTTGGCCACCGTGAGTGGCCATCGGAATGCGGAGCAGGATCAACAGCTTACACGGGCACCGATGAATTTTCCGCAGCGCAGGAGCCATGCCGAAGCTCTTGGCTGTCAGATCTGGCTGCAGGATCAGTTGTTCGCAGCGTCATGCGATCGACCGCGTATCGACAGGCAGAATTCGAGACGATGTGAGCGTTATGGATTGCGTTGGAGGCGCGCTTCGGCAACCACCATCACCGCCACGCCTGCCGTCGGCGCGGAGAACGGCATCGCGCTCGCACCGTTTTGGTTCCAGCTTGCCAAGTCCGAGTGCCGTCGAGCGGCATCGCTATTTGCCGGCATCGCGCCGCCTCAGCGGTGGCGTGGGCCAGTTTGGCAGGCTGAGTCTGGCCGTGGGTGTCGCATTCGTCGAGCAGGATGCTGCTGTCCCTGGCGGCGCCCGCCCCTATCGAGCGAACGCGCTACATCACTGCTTACAAGCGGGATTCTTGCGTCCACTGCTGGCGTCAGCGCGATTGCGCGCTGCGCCTGGACGTGAGCAATGCTTACGGGTTGCGGAAACCAACGCGCTCTTCGGCAGTCAGCGGCTTGCCGAGTGCGTGGTAGGAGGCGACCAGCGTGATCAGGGCAGTGCCCAGCACGGTGTAGAAGCTCCACGAGGTGGCGAGGACATGCACCTGGCCGAACACCAGCGCCACGACGGCGGTGGCGGTGCACAGCACCATGGCGAGCAGGGACATCAGGAAAGGGATGGAAGGATCGAGCTTCATGGTCCGGGGGTTCCAAGGTGCGATAGCTTCAGCATCGGCGTTGCCAGCGCTTTCTTGAACTGTTTTCTGCGATTTTTCCCAATGAACTTCAAGCAAGTCAGCGCGCGCTCAGATTTATGTCAAAGCCTTGGCGCACAAAGGTTTCAACGTCAGAAAACTCCTGACGTACTGGCAGAAAAATCACCACCTCCGCCAGAGTTCCAACGCACGCGCGGCAGAAAACCGGCGGGGCGACATGGAGCCGATGGCGCCGCCAAAGGGCAGCTTCGGCAGCTGCGATTGAGGTGCGGATCTTTAGCCGAACATCCGGCCCATGGCCGGGTGCAGGCAACCGACGCGACAGATGTGGGACGACCGCGCGGGGCCAGCTATCAGGTTGCCGCTCACCGCGCTTGTCACGGCACGTCGAAGTGCTGACCGGGGTCTGGGCCTGCCATGGCGGAGGACGCGCATGGTTACCGATGGAGGAACAGGATTGGGGGACTTCGTTGCCCGGACAATGGCGTGCCTGCATAAGCCATGGCAACGACACCTATCGGGCAGTTACCGGCTTTAGCGAATCGGTTGCCGCGCGTGCGAGCACGGTGCGACAGGCATCACGACTGAGCATCGTCCAGGCCATCAACCTTCGCTACTGGAGGCAGTGCTTCGATGCCCCCTGGCGGTAGAGCCAGTCGCCGGAGCCGACGTGCATCATTGGGCCAGGTGTCTTCTCAGGAGGACCCGACCGGCCAACAGGAAAGGCGCGCTCAGCGCGCCGGAGCGGTGGCGAACTCGCCGCGTTGCAGCTTGGTCACATCGTTGCCCTGCCCGTCCTTGAGGCTGAGGTCTGCGCCTTTGGCAGCCAGATCCTTGAGGACATCGGTGCGTTGAAACAGTGCCGCGTACATGGCCGCGGTCTGGCCGGCATTGTTGCGCTGGTCCGGGGCGCAATCAGCCTGCATCAACCGTTTGGCGATGCCCAGCTCGCCCTTGAAGATGGCGCCCATCAGCGCAGTGTTGCCGCGTTTGTCCTGCGCGCAAGGGTCGGCGCCGGCATTGAGCAACTGCTCCACCGCCGGGCGCTGGCCGTGATAGGCGGCCAGAATCAGGGCGGTATAGCCCTTCTCGTCGCGGGTGTTGAGGTCGTAGTGCGAGCGGATGAACTCGGCGAGCATGTCCTGCCGACCTTCGCGTGCCGCATCGAAAAAATACTCGCGCAACTGCAGCTTGATCTGCGCAGGGTTGGTGGCCGCATTCGTGGTACTGGCAGGGACAGACGCGGGTGAAGCAGCGTTGGCAACCGCAGACAAGGTGCCGAGCATCAGAAATAGCAGGGTGCGCATGTGGCTCTCCCGAAAACGAGAACGGCACCGCGGCACAGGCCGCGATGCCGTCGGGTGGATCAGTCCTGCAGGCTGGAGGCCAGCTGCTTGACGCGGGCCAGGTCACCCTTGGCAACGCGGGTTACGCCGGTGCCGTACTCGGGGTCGGCCTTGTACAGGAACGACAGCATCAGATGCTTGCTCTCGGTGTCGGTGGTGGCCAGCGACTCGCCGAAGCTCTGCACCAGGTCGGCACGATCCTTCTTGCTGTAGGACCGATACAACTCGCCAGCCTGCTTGAAGTTCTGCTCGCGGGTGATCTTGGCCTGCTGGGTGGTGCCCGACAGCGGCAGCTCGCTGTAACGCGCAGCGGTGTCCTGCGGACGCGGTTCAAGGCGGCTAGGCTCGTAGTTCACGCCGCTGGTGGTGTGCCCGTTATTGGCTTCGCCGTCCTGGTTGCCGTTATTGACGGCCACACGCGGGCGGTTGACCGGCAGGCTCAGGCCGTTGGTACCGATGCGATACAGCTGGGTATCGGCGTAGGAGAAAATACGGCCCTGCAGCAGACGGTCTTCCGACGGCTCGATACCCGGCACCAGATTTGCCGGCGCCATCGCCACCTGCTCGGTTTCCTGGAAGAAGTTGTCCACGTTCTTGTCCAACACCATCTGGCCGACCTTCTGCTCCGGCACGTCCGGCCAGATCTTGGTGGCATCCAGCGGATCGAAATCGAACTTGGCCAGGTCTTCCGGCTTGAGCACCTGCACGTACAGGTCCCACTTCGGGAAGTCGCCCTTCTTGATCGCACCGACCAGATCGTTGGTCAGGTGGCTATAGTCCTTTGACTGGACGGCAGCAACCTGCTTGGGATCGAGGTTCTTGATGCCTTGCAGCGTCTTCCAGTGGAACTTGACGTAGTGCACTTCACCCTGCGCATTGACCAGCTTGTAGGCGTGCACGCCGTTGCCGTCCATGAAGCGATAGCCGGCGGGCGTGCCTTCGTTGGAATACAGCAGCGTCAGCGTGCGCGTGCTTTCGGGCACGTGCGAGAAGAAATCGAAACGACGCGAATCGTCATCCAGGTTGGTGCGCGGGTCCGGCTTGAACGCGTGGACCATGTCGGGGAACTTGATCGCATCGCGAATGAAGAAGGTGGGGAAGTTGTTGCCGACCAGATCCCAGTTGCCTTCGCTGGTGTAGAACTTGGTGGCAAACCCGTGCGGGTCGCGCAGCGTTTCCGGCGAATGGTTGCCGTGCACTACCGAGGAAAAGCGCACGAACACCGGGGTCTTTTCGCCGGCACTGAACACCTTGGCCTTGGTCAGGCTGGACAGATCGGCGGTGGCGGTGAACTCGCCTTTGACGCCGGTGCCGCGGGCATGCACCACACGCTCCGGGATGCGCTCGCGATCGAAGCGCTGCAGTTTCTGGATCAGCTGCACGTCCTGCAGCAAGACCGGGCCGGTCGGACCGGCCGTCTGGGAATTCTGGTTATCACCGACCTTGGCGCCATTGTCGCGGGTCAGAACGGATTGGGCGAAGACCGGCGGGGCGATCAGCGTCGGGGCTAGCAGGGCTAGCACCATGAGGGATCCAGGGCGCATGGCGTCAGCTCGTTTGAAGGAACTGAATCATGGCCAGCAGGCCGAAGTGTGAGAAGTCGTTAGTTATGATCGCTGCGATAGGCGAACATGATGATGACTGTGTAGCGTGATATGCATCGCCAAATATGCGGGCAGCAGGTTGCAGATAACGGCATTGCCGATTTGATCTGTGAACTGACGAACTTCGTATTGCGTAACGCAAGCGCGCATGACGCTTCCAACAATGCTGCGTCGCAAGGTTCGATCAGCCAATCAACCGATCACCCGCTTGAACGGCGGCAGCGCGTCGATGATGCGTTTTCCATAGCGACGCGTGAGCAGGCGTGAGTCGAGAATGATCACGCGGCCGTGGTCGTTGGAACTGCGGATCAGGCGGCCGGCAAATTGCGTGAGTGTGCGCAGCGCGTGCGGGATGGCGATCAGGTTGAAAGCGTTATGACCGCGGCTTTCCAGCCATTCGCTCAGGGTCGAAGTCTGCGGGTCGGTCGGCACCGCGAACGGCACCTGGGTGATGACCACCGTGGTGCAGGCATCGCCGGGCAGATCCAGGCCTTCGCCGAACGAGTTCAAACCGAACAGCACCGAGCCCTCGCCGGCGGCAATGCGGCGCATGTGTTCGGTGATCAGTTGCGACTTGTTGCCCTCGCCCTGCACCAGCACGCGGTTGCGCTGCGCCAGCGGCATCAGGTCGGCGACCTTTTCCATCTTCCAGCGCGAGGTGAACAGCACGATGCTGCCCTTGGACGTCCAATCCAGCTCGCGCACCAGATAACGCGCGACTTCCTTCGGGTGGCCTTCGCGATCGTCCGGGGTGACCGGAAAATTGGGCACGATCAATTCGGCCTGATTGGGCAGGTCGAACGGCGAGGCCAGCGAGGCCATCTCGGCGTGATCGGGCAGACCGTTGTCGATGGCGAAGGATTGGAAATCGCCGCCGCCGGTGAGCGTGGCCGAGGTCATCACCACCGAATCCACCTCGTTCCAGATCATGGTGCGCAACACCTGCGCGGCCGACACCGGCGAGCAATGGCAGATCAGATCGCCATCGCGCGACAGGGTGATCCAACGCGCCATCGGCGGCTGGCCTTCCTTGTCTTCGCGTCGCCAGCCGCTCCACAGATTGTGTTGCTGCTCGGCCATTTCCAAGGCCATGCCGAGGCTGCGCTGCAGGCGTTCGCGCGCCGAATCGTCCTGCTTGCCCTTGGCGATCGCACTGTGTGCGGCATGCACCCAGTTGAACAGCGCGCGGGTTTCTTCGCCGAGTTCTTCGATCGCCGGGCCCCACTGCGGCGGCAACTTGCCGTTGGCCGCGCGCCACAGCGGATCGCGCTCGCCGGGTTCGGGCTTCCACACGTGTTCGACTTCGGTGTGGAAGGCCTTGAGCAATTTGGAAACGCGCGCGGCGACCTCAATGGCTTCGTTGGGCAGCAGATTGCCGATCTTGTCCTTGTCCACCGCGCGGTAGGCGGCGGCGATGAGGATCTGCAACCGGCCGGTGCGCCTGGCCATTTCGTCCAATGGCAGATTGGCCGCGCCCTGGTCGATCGCCACGCCGGCGATGTGATGGCCTTCGTCGAGCACCAGCAGCATGTCGGCGGGCGGGGCGATCAACGGCTGGCCGTTTTCGGCATCGCCCAGCGACAGCGAAGACAGCAGCAAGGCGTGGTTGGTGACCACGATCTGCGCCTCGCGCACATCGGTACGTGCCTTGAGCACCGGGCACTGCGCGGCGTAGCTGCAACGGCGGCCCGCACAACCGGAGGCCGGCGTGGTGATGCGCATGCGCAGCGGCACCGAGACCTGTTCGGGCGCGTCGTCCAGGTCGCCGTTCCAGCTGCGCGCGGCGTAGGCCTTGGCCAGACGTTTGGCCAGATCGGCATCGACAGGACTGAGCGGGCGGTCGTAGAGCGCCTGCTCGTCTTCGAACATCGCGTTCTGGCTGGTGTCGCCTTCGAGTTCAGCGGCATTCCGGGTGCACAGATAGCGCGTGCGGCCCTTGGCCAGTGCTACGGTCGCTTCCAGGCCGGTGGCCTTGAGGAAGGCCGGGATATCGCGCTCCACCAACTGCGATTGCAAGGCCACGGTGCCGGTGCTGATCACCAGCTTTTTCTTGGTGGCCAGGGCGATCGGCACGCCGGCAGTGAGATAGCCCAGGCTCTTGCCGACGCCAGTGGGCGCCTCGGCAATGCCGATGCCGCCAGAGGTGGCAAGTGCGCGCGAGACCAGGCCGATCATCTGACTCTGCGCCCGCCGCGTGGCGAAGCCGGGCGTGTTGGCCTGCAGCTTGGCGTAAGCCTCGCGGATGCTGGCCTTGACCGGATCGGTCAGGCTGCGCTGGGGAGGGACGGGCGCCGACGGCGCGGCCGGTGTGGCGACTTCACTCATCGCGCTATTTTCGCACGGACCGGCGCAGCGGCTGCGACCGGCGTGCGGAACAACTGAACGCGGTTGTCTTTACCTAAGAGCGGCCATCAAAACTACCGCGCGGTTTTGTTCGCCACTCTAGGTACGTCGCAGCCAGGCGTAGCGCGCCCATACCACGCCGATCACCACCATCGCCAGGCCCATGACCAGCATGCCGGCGCCCACACCGGTCGGCCCGAAGCGTTCGTACAAGCTGCCGCCCCGGTTGACCGCCGCCAGGTTGTGCGGATACAGCAGCGTCCAGATGCCTTGGCCAATGCTGACCAGGCCGACCATGGTCAGCCCCAGGGCCTTGATCGGAATCATGGCCGCTCGCTGGCTGCGGGCGATGAGCGTTGCAGGCTGCGCGCCAGCGTCCACACCAGCACGCCGATGCCCACGGCCTGCACGGCCATCAGCACGAAATGTGCGACACCGACCACCCTGCTGATCTGGCGCACATTGCCTTGTTGCAGCAACAGCATCGGAATGGCCTGAAAGGCGACTTCAGCCAGCAAACAGCCCAGCAGCACCCACAGCGCGGCCAGCCCGGCGCGCCGCAGCGACCCGCGCTGGGCACGCCACAGCAGCACCAGCCCCAACAGCAAGGCGATCAACAGCGGCACGCGCGACAGCAGGCTGGTGACCAGGGTCAGCAGGATATCGGTGGCGGTCACGCTGCCCACCTCAGTCGGCGCTGATCAGGACGGCATCGCGTGCGCGCAGCGCGGCGTAGACCGGGTTGGTGTCCGGGCGCACGCCGTGCCATAGCGCGAAGCTTTCGGCCGCCTGCTCGACCAGCATGCCCAGGCCGTCGATGGCGTAGCGGCACTGCGCCGCACGTGCCCAGGCCAGGAAGGCGATGGCGGTTTCGCCATAGTTGAGATCGACCGCTGCGGTGAGGCTGTTGACCAGCCCCAACGGCAGCGAGAACGCACCAGCGTCGCGATCGCGCCCGGCGGCCGTGGCATTGACGATCAGCTCGAAGTCGCCCAGATCGCGCAGGTCTTCGATATAGCGCGACATCACCCGTGCCGGTTCGCCCAATGCATCGCACAGCGCATCGGCGCGCTCGGGCGAGCGATTGACCACCACCATTTCGGTGATGCCCGCTTCCAGCAATGCCGGCGCCACGCCGCGTGCGGCGCCACCGGCGCCGAGCAGCAGCACGCGGCGACCGCGCAGATCCAGCCCGTGGCGGTCGGTGAGATCGCGCACCAGGCCGGCGCCATCGGTGTTGTCGCCCTGCCACTGGCCGTCGTTGCGCACCAGCGTGTTGACCGCGCCAGCCAGCCGCGCGCGGTCGCTCAGGCTGGCCGACAACGCACAGGCGGCCTCTTTCAGCGGCAGCGTGACGTTGGCGCCCTTGCCGCCTGCCTCGGCGAAGCGCTCCAGCGCGGCGGTGAACTCCTCCGGCGGCGCGTCGATGGCGGTGTAGTCCAGCGCGATGCCGGTCTGCTTCCCGAAGTCGGCATGGATGGCCGGCGACAGCGAATGGGCGACGGGGTGACCGAACACGGCATAACGGGATACGGGCATGAAACGTTCTCTGGTTGACTAGACTGTGCGCGACTTTAGGCAGGAACACCGCATGCAATACCGATGGACGCTGCTCGCGCTGGCGGCAAGTTTACTCTTCGTCCCGGCCGCGTCGGGGCTTGCCGAGTTCGGCATCGAAGGCATGGGCGTGGTCTCCACGCCGGCCAACGAAGCACGTGCCACGTTGAGCCCGGACGGCCAGCGCATCGTCTGGGCAAGCGACCGCGCCGGGGGTGCCGGCGGCTGGGATCTGTGGCAGGCCCAACTGCGCGGCGGGCGTTGGCAAAACGCGCAGCCGCTGCCGATCAACAGCACGCATGACGAGACTTCGCCATTGTTCAGTGCCGATGGCCGCTGGCTGCTGTTCGCCTCCACCCGGCCCGGCGGTGCCGGGAGCGCGGATCTGTATCGCGCGCCAGTGGATGCGCAGGGCGGGATCGGTGCAGTGCAATCGCTGGGCGCGGCGGTCAACAGCCGGGGCAACGAGCATTCCCCAACGCTGTCGCTGGACGGCACGCGCCTGCTGTTCGCCAGCGATGGGCACGGCGGTGCCGGCGGCATGGACGTATTCGTGGCACGTTGGGACGGGCAGGCCTTCGTTGCACCTGCGCCGTTGAGCGACATCAACAGCGCTGCCGATGAGCTGGATGCGGCCTGGCTCGGCGATGGGCGCGGACTGGTGTGGGCGCGCGGGCAGACAGATGGGCCCAGCCAGTTAATGCTGGCGACGTGCAAGAACGGGCATTACGGTGCGGGCCAGGCGTTGCCGCTGTCGTTCAACGGTCCGCAGGAACGCACCTTCGGGGCGGTGGTGGATGCGGCCAAGCCGGGCGAATTGCTGGTGACCGGCAGCGCGCGTGCACCGCGTGCGGGGCAGTTGGATATCTATCGGATGAAGGCGCCGGCGGTGGATGGGGATGCCAGTTGCCGTTGAGGGTGAGTGGATGCGCGAAATCAGACTGAGAGCGGCTGACAAAACTTACGTCACGCCGGTCTGTTGCAGGGCGGATGATCTGGGTCTTCGCTGGGGGCTTGGCTGCGGCTGATCTGTGGATTTGCTGCAGGGCCCTTGCCTGCCCACCATCGCGGGACACACCGAAAGTAAGGAGTGTTTAGACAATGCAGATGGATCAGTTGTAGAGCCGGTGATCTTCGGCTTGGCAGCAGGGTCCTTGCCCGCCCACCGTCGCGGGACACGCTGCAAGTAAGGAGCGTTTAGACAATGCAGATGGATCAGTTGTAGAGCCGGTGATCTTCGGCTTGGCAGCAGGGTCCTTGCCCGCCCACCGTCGCGGGACACGCTGCAAGTACGTCCCTGTAGGCTCTTACGCGGCATCCATGCCGCGTAAGGTCCCGCGACGGTGGGCGGGCAAGGACCAGTCGAGATGGTCGGTGTGCATGGTGCAAGCCATGCATGAGCTGCCTTTAATGCGCTTAACTCTCATGTAGTTGCGGCCCGCATCAGCGAGCCAGGGCAACCAGCGAGATGGTCCGCTTTTCACAAGGCTATCGACCCACCCTCTGGTGCGGTGTCCTCACCGATTGCGGGACCGTATGGCGGCATGGATGCCGCCACCGAGCCTCCACGGACGGATTTACGGCGTGTCCCGCGAGCGGTGAGGGCACCGCGCCCTCAACCATCCAGGCTTTTGACGTGTTGTCGGCTCCTCCAAGGCTTCGATGCAGTCGTCATGACCACGCTCAATACACATCGCGCCGATAACGCCCCGCTGCGGTCAACGATTCCAGTCGCGTTTCGCCCAGGATCTCGCGCAGCGCGGCATCGACTTCGCGCGCCATGCTGTCCAGGCTGCCGCAGACGTACATCACCGCGCCGCGATCGATCCAGTGGCGTAGTGCATCACCGGCTTCGCGCAGTTGATGCTGCACGTAGCGCTTGTGCGCCTGGTCGCGCGAGAACACCCAATCCAGTTGCTGCAGATGACCACTGCGCTGCCAGGCCTGCAGTTCCTCGGCAAACAGCCGGTCGTGCGCGGCATGACGTTCGCCGAACAGCAACCAATGTCCGTGCACCCCGGCCAGTTCGGCTTCACGCAACAAGCTGCGCAGGCCTGCGATGCCGGTGCCGTTACCGATCAACACCATCGGCGCGTGTTCGACACGATGGAAACCGGGATTGGTGCGCAGACGCGCATGCACTGGCGCGCCCACAGGCGCATGACAGATCAACCAACCCGAGCCCAGACCGGGACTGCCATCGGCGCAGGTGGTCAGGCGCACGACGGCGGTCGCGGTGCCATCTGCCGGCACGCTGGCCAGCGAGTAGTCGCGGGTGGGGAGCCAGGCGCAGGCATCCAGCCACGTTTGTGGATCGGGAGTGGAGGCCGGCGGCGGCGTTGGCGCTTCCGGCAATACACGCTCGGCAGCGGCTTGCTGCAGCGGCAGCAGCTGCGCGTGCACATGCACCAGCGCATCTGGCTGCAGCCCCCACGCAGCCAGACAGGTGCGTACCTGTACGTCGGCATGCGCGGGCTGCACTTCGAGGATGTCGCCGGCCTGCCAGTGCGCATCGGCCGGCGGATGCAGATCGATGCGCCAGATCGGCGCGCCTTCGCTGCCCGGGTTGAGGTGGGTGCGCGATGACAGTGTCCAGTGCATCAGCGTCGGCCGCGTCAATGGGACGGCGGCAACCGGTGCGCCGGCGATCTGCCCCAATTGCGCATGCCACTGCGCCAGGGCCTGCGGATCGGCGTTGTCCATTTCCACCGTGGGGAACAACGGCTGCGCGCCCTGCATGTTCAACCACTGCTCGATCCGCCGCGAAAACCCGCAGAACTGCGCGTACTGGCGGTCGCCCAGCGCAAGCACCGCATACGCCAGCTGCGGCAACGCCAGCCGCTGACGCAGCAACTCACGCTCGAAACCGCGCGCCGCGTCCGGCGGCTCGCCGTCGCCGAAGGTGCTGACTACGAACAGTGCATGCCGGGTGCCCTGCAGGTGCTGCGCGTCCAGCTGCGCCAGCGAGCGCACCTGCACCGGCAGACCGGCGGCCTGCAAATGCCCGGCCGCCTGCCAGGCAAGGCGCTCGGCGAATCCGCTCTGACTGGCGAATCCGATCAACCACGGCTCGGCCTGCGAGGCCGCCGGTGCGCTGTGCAATACAACGCGCGCGGCGCGCAGCTCGCGCTTCTTGCGGCGGCGATCCAGGTACAGCATCCAGCCGGTGACGAAGAACACCGACATGCCGACACTGGCCAGCATCACCACGATGCGGCCCGGCAGACCGAAGAAACTGCCCGAATGCAGCGGGAACATGCTGACCAGCAACTGCTGCCCGTACGGCAGCAATGCGTAGTCCTGGCGTTTCAGCAGCGTGCCGCTGGCCGGATCGATTTCCAGATTGTCGTAAGCACGATCGTGCTCGGGATTGTCGGGCAGGAATCGCGCGCTCAGCGGTTGCCCGGCGCGGGGGGGTATACGCAGATCCAGCGCAGACGTGCGTGTGGCCGGGACCGAATCCAGAGTGCGCTGCACGGCTGCAAAATCCACCGTCGCCGGCCGATGATCGCGCCCGTCGCCGCGCATTGCCGGCTCGGTGCCGAGCAAGGCCACCATGCCATCGCGATACCAGGTGTAGGACCAGGTCAGCCCGGTCAACGCAACCAGCAGATACACCAGCAGACACCAGGTGCCGAATACCGCGTGCAGGCTCCACAGAAAACTGCGCCCCTGCCGTCGCCATTCCACCGCCCACCAGGTGCGCAGACTCCACCAACGTCGCGGCCAACGCAGATACAGGCCCGATGCGCAGAAGAACAGCAGGATCAAGGTGCTTGCACCGGTCACTGCCTGGCCGCGCTTGCCGGCGGTCAGGTGGCGATGCAGATCTTCGATAAAGGCAAACGCGCCACTCAACCGGGGAGCGGCGACCTGTTCGCCGGTATAGGGATCGAAATACAGCCGCCCGCCACCTTTGCCGGCCAGACGTGCGGTGGAAGGACGCGCGCCGGTGGGGTCGATCAGCATGCGCGTGACCGCCTGCTGCTGATCCAGATCGAGCTTGCGCAGCAATGCATCGATCGGCAACGGCCGCTCACCTGCCGCATGCCGCTCGGCCAACTGCGCGATGGCCGGATTGGCCAGCCGCACGATCTCGTTTTCGAAGGACATCAGCGCGCCGGTCAGCCCCATCACCGACAGCACCAGCCCGGCGGTGATGCCGAGCAGCCAGTGCAGTTGGAACAGAACGGTCTTGAGCACGCGCGAGCAGCCTGGAGCAGTGGGCTCGCCATTGTAGATGAGAATCGTTATCGCAGTTTGGCGTACGACTGGTGGTGCCGCGGCACTCGAATGCCGGCACGCCACGCTTGATTACTGCTCGATACCCACCGTCATCCGCGTGCGTACTGGCTGCACGGGAATCAGCCCTCGCGCAACCAACGCGCCACCTGCGGCGCGAAATACGTCAGCACGCCATCGGCACCGGCACGCTTGAAGGCCATCAGCGCTTCCAGCACGCAGCGGCGCTCGTCCAGCCAGCCGTTGGCGGCGGCCGCCTTGAGCATCGCGTACTCGCCGCTGACCTGATACGCGAAGGTCGGCACGCGGAACTCTTCTTTGACCCGCCGCACCACATCCAGATACGGCATGCCTGGCTTGACCATCACCATGTCCGCGCCTTCTTCCAGATCCAGCGCAATCTCGCGCATCGCCTCGTCGCTGTTGGCCGGGTCCATCTGATAGGTGGTCTTGTCGGCCTTGCCCAGATTGCCGGCGCTGCCCACCGCATCGCGGAACGGGCCGTAGAACGCCGAGGCGTACTTGGCCGAATACGCCATGATGCGCACGTTGAGATGGTCGTCGGCATCCAGCGCGCGGCGGATCGCACCGATGCGGCCATCCATCATGTCCGAGGGCGAAATGATGTCCACGCCGGCCTGCGCGTGCGACAGCGATTGTTTGACCAGTGCTTCGACGGTGATCTCGTTGAGGACATAGCCCTTGTGATCGATGATGCCGTCCTGACCGTGCGTGGTGTACGGATCCAGCGCCACGTCGGTCATGATGCCCAGCTCGGGGAAGCGCGATTTGAGCGCCCGCACCGCACGCTGCGCCAGACCGTCCGGGTTCCAGGCTTCGGCCGCGTCCAGGCTCTTGCCGGCCGGGTCGATCACCGGAAACAGATCGATCACCGGGATGCCCAGTTCCAGCGCGTTTTCCGCCTCGCGCAGCAACTCGTCCAGCGACAGGCGTTCCACGCCCGGCATCGACGCGATCGGCGCACGGCCAGGCAACTCATGCACGAACACCGGCCAGATCAAATCGTCGGTGGTCAGCGTGTTTTCGCGCATCAACCGACGCGAAAACGCGTCATGGCGCATGCGGCGGGGACGGTAGTGGGGATGGGCCATCGTGGGCTCCTGTCAGCAGCCCACAAGTCTACGCCCGCCATTCCTCGCTAGACGCGCTGCGACGCTGTGTCGCAGCGCTGCAACGGGTCAGATCAGGCCACCGCCCAGGCCCAGGCGGATCACCCCGACCACGATCACCACGGCATTGAGCAGCAAGCCGGTCTTGGCACGCCCGCGGTTGCCGGCCGAGGTAAACAGCAGCGCGATCGCCGCGATCAGCGCGCCCACCGCCGCAAACGGAATCAGGAACCAGTTGCCCCAACCCAACAGGGGGATAAAGGCCAGAACCATCCACAGCAGCGCCACAATGCCCCACAGCAGGCTGATCAATCCCACGTGTCACCTCGTCATTCATCGAAGGCCTGAGCTTAGCGCCGCGCTCGCCAAGACGCAGTGGGCAGGTGGTCACCCTGACCAATGGCGGCTTGGCGGCAGCCTCACACGGGCATGGCTAGGGTGCGGCAAAGTCCGGCGCGATTCAGTCCGGGCGCCGGATCATCGCTGTCACTGTCGTTCAACAGGGGGCTTCACCATGAACAAGCATGTCGTCATCGCCGCTGGGCTCGCCATGCTCCTGGCCGGCTGCGCCAGCAGCTCCAAGGTCATGCTGGGTCAGGCGCGTGCGCCGATCGACCCGGCGCAGGTCCAGGTGTACTCCAACGCCCCGGTCGGCTCGGTGGAGATCGCCCAGCTCGAATCCACCAGCGCGGCCGGCTTCGGCACCCAGGGCCAGACCGATGCTGCCGTCATGCGGCTGAAGCGCGAAGCCGCCAAGCTCGGCGCAAACGGCGTGGTCATTGTGGGCGTTGGCTCGGAACGCTCCGGCGGCGGCCTGTCGGTGGGCGGCGGCAGCTACGGCGGCCGCGTCGGCGGCGGGCTGGGGATCGGGATCCCGACCACGCAGAAACGCGCGGCTGGTATGGCGATCTGGGTGCCGGCGGGAGGTAATGATGCAGGCTCGCAGGTGCCCCCAAAAATACGGTGATGCCGCAGTTCAACAGCGACTTTCAGGATGATCGCGCCAGCTGACGGTGCACACTGGCGCACCTGATGAGCCCGGCAAAAGCTGAACACAGTCAGCTTTTGGCAACTCATTAAAATTATGGAAAACCGCCGTAAGTTGTGGCACCTTACGGCAGACCTGCGTTTAACCGCATACAAGGAAGATGGCCGTGGCAGGCACTTACAGAAATGATCTCTGCGTCGACGACCACGTCGGCGCGGGCATCTGTCGACGCTTCAACACTTACATGCGCTTGCTAATAGGCCAGGATCAGGAAGGTCCTGCGGGCTTGCCGCCCGTCACCACTTCTGCATTACGTCACAACCTAATGAGACACGCCATGATTGAACATGCCCGTCGTTCGCGCGCGCCGCTGTCACGCCTTGCAGCAGGCCTGCTCGCCATCGCGCTCTGTGCTGGTCAAGCAAATGCACAGGTGATTACCCATGACCCGGTGACGCTGGAAAGCATTATTGCTGAATACGGAAAGGAATTGAAACGCTGGGGTGAGACTGCTGCGCAGTATAAGAAAGAATACGATCACTACCAGCAACAGCTGATCAAACTGCAGAGCCTGAACCTGACTGGCTCAACGATGCAGGACAATTTTACCGAGCGTGACCTCAACTACGGGATGGAGAACGCCTGCCCCGGAGCCGGAGGCAGTGACATGGTCTCGATGGTGGGCAACGCCATCAAGTCCTCGATGCCGAACATATCACTCGATATGCAGGGTGATTTGGTCACGCAACAACTCAAGGTCTGCCAGTTGCTGGTGATGACCGACAATGCGCGTTACAACGAATCGGTACGCATGCTCAAGCGGTTGGTCCAACGCAACCAGGACTTCCAGAACAGGGTGGAACGGCAGCGCAGAACGGTTGGCACGAGCCAGGGCGCCCTGGCAGCCAACGATAATGAAGTAGCGCGCTTCATGACGCAGAACTCCATGGATCTTGATTATTGGCAGGCCAGGGTCAAGGCGTACGACTCTTACGAAGTAGCACTCAAGAACGATCAGAAGCGGTTGGCCAAACGCGCACTCAACGGCGACAAGGGGCCAAACAAGATACTGGGCCAGCTCGTTCAGGCTGCTGCATTGAAGACGGCACTGTCGGTCGACTAAACACGTGTCGGAGAATCACGGCGCGCAATATCAGCATTATCAGCATTAACGGGAAGAATCATGGACAGCGTTTTCCAGGGGGCGATGAGCTGGTTGCGGCCAATGGCCGATACAGGCATCGGCGATTACGTTTTTTTCAAACTGATCAACGATTACCTGAATCACGAGATCGACCAATTCGGCATGCAACTGCTGAAGAATGCGATGGATTGGGTCAATATCGCAGCCCTGGTGTTGGCCACGCTCTGGGTGATGGTCGTGGGGTACCGCCTGGCCACCGGGCAGTCGCGCGAGTCGGCCATGGCTGTGATGGGCAAGGCGACCAAGATCGTCTTCATCGTGATGATCGCCACCAGTCTGGGCGCCAACGGCGCCCCGCTGCACAAGACGCTCACCCAGAACCTGGACAAGGAGCTGCATCAGCTGTTCACCGATGAAGAAGACACCACGTCGGCCGATGCGATCGACCAGAATCTGGCGCTGACCCAGCTCGCCTTGGCGGCGGTGGATGTGGTGCGCATCGACCCGGACGACCCGGAGTCGCTCGAGCAAAAGCGCAGTGCCATGCTGATGGCAGGCGTTGGCGCATCCAGCCCGGCCATGGCGGCCGGTGCGATGTTGCTGCTGTTCAAGTTCACCATGGCCTTCTTGATCGGCGTCGGGCCGATCTTCGTCCTGGCGCTCATGTTCGATGCCACCAAGGACCTGTTCAAGAAATGGCTGTTCTACGTCATCGGCACGCTGTTCTCGATGTCCATGCTCTCGGTGGTCTCGGCCATCGTGCTCAAGCTCTCCTACAAGGTGGCTGCAGCACTGTGGGCCGCAAAAGGCATCAACAGCCTGATGGGCAATGACGTGGAAGGCCTGAGCTCGCAAGCCATGCAGCAAGGCGGTATCGGCTTGTTGCTGACCACCGTCATCATCACCATGCCCACGGTGGCTGCGGCGTTGTGGCAGGGCAGCATGGGGAGCTTTATGGCGTTCTCGGCGTTTGATCGCCCGACTGCAAGTTCAGCTGCCCAGGGACAGGCAGGGGGTGGATATATTCCAGCTATGTCTGCTTCTAACAACGAAAGGCCTAGCCAGAGCACAGACACTACAACTCATGCTGCCACTAAGTCCATAAGTGGCGCAGGAGCTTCTGAGACTGTGACTCCAGGTTCGCGGGGACTTGCGGGACAAAATAACCGATATGACATCTGAACTCCGTCACAGCAGAATTATTCGGAAGTATCAATGAATATCTCCAGTTCAAATTCAATTTTGTTAGCCTTTTTTTTACTCATGCCTGCTACCAGCGCGCTAGCTGAAGGTGGTTGCCCTCCCGGTCAATATCCGATCGGAGGGCAAGGAGCGATGGCATGCGCTCCAATGCCGCAAGATAACACTCAGCAGCAACCTCGACCAATTGGAAAATGGATTAAGACTTGGGGAGCAATTGCTAGCGATGGTGGCGACAATTTAGGCGTCGCGGCCGGTAAAATAAAAAAAAATGATGCCCAGCAAGATGCAGAATCAAAATGCAGCTCTCAAAGCGGAAAGAAATGCAATGTCGTTTTCTCTTATCAAAACCAATGCGCAGCGATAGCTGAACCATATCAGGGAGAGAAAGCCGCGTCAGGAAAGCTTGCATTTACTGGAGCACCATCCAAACAACTTGCAAGCGATGACGCACTCTCATTATGCCGAAAAGACAACAAGTATTTTAATTGCAGAGTTATCTATACAGCATGCTCTGAACCAATTTTTGAGAAGTTCTAAGGAGATTAGAGCTGATTCTATTTTATTCAATTTTAAAATAAATCTTTCGTGAAGCTAGGAACTATAAAGCGTTCTAGCCCAATCGACATCGGCGTCGGGCCGATCTTCGTCCTGGCGCTCATGTTCGATGCCACCAAGGACCTGTTCAAGAAATGGCTGTTCTACGTCATCGGCACGCTGTTCTCGATGTCCATGCTCTCGGTGGTCTCGGCCATCGTGCTCAAGCTCTCCTACAAGGTGGCTGCAGCACTGTGGGCCGCAAAAGGCATCAACAGCCTGATGGGCAACGATGTGGAAGGCCTGAGCTCGCAAGCCATGCAGCAAGGCGGCATCGGCTTGTTGCTGACTACCGTCATCATCACTATGCCCACCGTGGCAGCGGCGTTGTGGCAGGGCAGCATGGGGAGTTTTATGGCGTTCTCGGCGTTTGATCGGCCTACCGCAAGCTCGGCCGCGCAGGGGCAAGGGCAAATGCCACAGCAGCCAAGAGTTACAACTGACTCAGAGGGACCGCTACTAAGCACATCCGGCAATCAAAGAGTTTCGAACATGCCTCAATCTACGCCTCCTGTAGAGGGCAGTGGATCTAGGGGCGTGGCTAACAACCAAGGACCTAGTAGATTTGCCTGATCCTGGAAAAAATATGAAAATTCCTCTGCTTTTGATTTGCCTTATAGCAACTTTTACTGGCAATTCGTACGCTGAAGGCGGTTGCCCCCCAGGGCAGTATCCAATTGGCGGGCAAGGCGCAATATCGTGCGCGCCACTTCCCCAAGCCGCTCCTCAACGTCCAATTGGCAAGTGGGTTGATAGCTGGGGGGCTATTGCAATGGGCTCCATGAATTCAATTACCACATATGGTGTAACAACGGGTAAATCATCCAAATCGGATGCTGTAGAAGACGCACTAACTCGCTGCTCGTCGCATGGGGAGACGAATTGTCGTATTGGCCTAGCTTACAAAAACCAGTGCGCAGCTGTTGCTGAGCCTCAGACAAACGGGCTACCTTTCGCTGATGGGTTTTCTGCATTTATGGGAGCCAGTAGTGTAGCAAGAGCAAGTATGTTGGCTACGGAAAAGTGTAGAAAAGGGAATAGCGCAACACCTAATGCTCAGTGCAAGGTAGTGTACACAGCTTGTTCTGAAGCAACTTTTGAAAAATTTTGACTTCTGCCCGTGAAGTCCTTATTTCCACTTGTGTTCTTTATCGTATTTCTTCTGCACGATGCAAGCGCTGAAGGCGGCTGCCCTCCGGGGCAATATCCCATTGGCGGACAGGGAGCCATGGCATGCGCTCCGCTTCCCCAAAGCGAAGCTCCACGGCCAAAGCCTATTGGGAAGTGGATTAAAACGTGGGGCGCTATTGCCACTGGCTCTATTGACTCCGTTATAAATTATGGCGTCTCTACCGGGCAGCTTACAAAATCAGATGCTGTAAAAGAAGCAATTTCGCAATGTTCTTCTCATGGCGAGCAGAATTGAGAGCTTGTGCTGGCTTATAATAATCAGTGCGCAGCGGTGGCTGCCCCGCAGATAAATGGAAAGCCATCTGGTGGAATCACTTATTATATTGGAAGAGCAACTTCTCAAGAAGCAAGTAATGACGCACTTGCCGCTTGCAGAAAAAAAAATACAGGCGCTCAGTGCAAGTTAATTTATGAGAACTGCACAGAAAAAATTTTTGAGAGGTTTTAGGGGTGACAGGACGCAGATGGGCAACTCTCAAAACCATACTTATTGCACGAAGGCTTACCCTGGGCCTAAAAGGCTCCATGACATGAGCCAGCGTATAAATGTAATGCTAATGCTTTACTTGTCTTTACTTTTTCTGACAGGTTGCAACCCCATGAATACCGCTTACGCGAAACCGGATAACACCGTAGCAGATTGGCCCTTAAAGTTTGTACGCCATAGTTTTGGTGCAGCCTGCTATTCGACGTACGGATGCAAGGTCCGCTATAACAATTTCCTCTTCATTGACGATCCGGATGACAAGCTCGAAGTGTCTTCGGCCTCGCTGGGCGCCAAGTATCCTTCCAACCTCGGTGGCGGCTATCTTGGCGTAAAGAACTTCCCGCCGCCCATTGAAATCTCCTGGCGCTCCAAAGATGGTCAAGCCCATGAGGCCAAGGTCGATCTGGAAGAAATTTTCCACGACCGTCTGATTCGTCATAACGTCAAACGCGAAGATATCCCGGAGGGTATTTCAATTGGTGATCCGGAAATCGTATTGGAGGTGAATGATCGTACGGTGAATGTTTACATGCGTGCCTTCATCCCTACAAAAACCCCTCAGATCCCAGGAAATCCTCGCAGTGGCTTTAGAGATGACTTGGTCGTAGCTTGGACAAGATCGTACTAGCGCTCGCTGTTTTTTTGTCATTGTAATCATGGAGATGTTTCATGGAGAAGAAACCCCTTCCGGATGGTGTGACCACTTATCCAGCCGATGCAAAGGAATCTTGCCAGCTACAATAACGCGACCCAAGCACTCTCAGCTCAGGAAGTGCCAATCTTAGTGGACTCGGCACAGCCGCACTCCCGGCTATTTATTGCCGCTTTCGATGGCACAGGCAATAATCTATACAAAGATGCGCCCGAGCATCGAACGAATGTCGCTGAGTCCTACCTGCAGATTGATGCTGCACGGAGGAAAGAGGGACTGGAAAATATCGGTGCCGGATATGTCGAAGGTGTTGGCACCCAAGGTGGGCTAGGCGGTACACGCGATCTCATGCAGGGCTACACCTATGAGGCACGCCTTGAAGAAATGTACGTGAAATTTGCAGAGCAATCAGCGAAGTGGATTCGAGAGGACCCAGAGGCAAAGATCAGTCTCGCAAGCCATGCAGCAAGGCGGCATCGGCCTGCTGCTGACCACCGTCAGGGCACCACGTCATTCGGTGGCTGCGGTGTGCCTCCATTTGGTCACATTGCCGCAGCCGACGTAGCGAACGTTACCCCTAAGCCGTGACCTAGCGCTTGCCTTGCTGCGCCGGAATGAACTGCGTCTCTACTGCCTTGGCCAGCTGATCCGGCGGCAGCAGGCCCTGGTCGAGCAGGAAGTTGTTGAAGGCCAGGCGGTCGAACTTCTTGCCTAGCGCCAGTTCGGTGCGCATGCGTAGCTCGAGGATGCGGGTGTAGCCGTAGAAGTAGCTGCCGGCCTGGCCGGGGGCGCGGACGGTGTAACGGTCCAGTTCCTGGCGGGTCATCGCTGGCGAGAGGCCGACGTCGTCTTCCAGTACCTGGCGGGCGCGTTCGCGGTCGATCAGGCCGAGGTTGAGCATCGGGTCGAGCATGGCGCGGGCGGCGCGCAGCAGGCGGAACTGCAGGGCGATCAGCTGGCCGTCGAGCGGTTCGTACGGGACCATTTCGGCTTCGGCATACAGCGCCCAGCCTTCGACGTTGACCGAGTTGAACGCGAACATGCTGCGCGCCAGCGAGACGCCGCGTTCGACCATGGCGGTGAATTGCAGTTCGTGGCCAGGGCGGCCCTCGTGCGCGCTGAGCGTCCAGGCGGCCGAGCCGAAGTTGAAGTCGTCGTACTGCTCCTTCTTGGCGCCATCGGCGGTCGGGTTGCCCAGTGGCAGCACGAACTGGCCCTGCTGGCCGGTGTTGCCGATCAGCGGTGCGGGCAGGAAGTGCGGTGCCGGTTGGGCGGCGCTTTCGGCGGCGCTGCCCAGGCGCATCTGCATCGGGCGCTTGGGCACATCGACGATGCGCTGCTGACGGATGATCGGGTCGATCTGGTCGATCACGCCGCGGTAGTGGGTTTCCAGCTGATCGTCGGCGATGGTGTTGCCCTTGAGCGCACGGATCACCTGCACGTAGTCGCTGCCCTGCACGCCCTTGGCCTTGGCCACCAGCGGTGCGAGCTGTTGCATGACCGAGCGGGTTTCCATAAATTCCAGCTGCGCGCGCTGGATCAACTGCTGCGGGGCGATATCGATGCCGACCTGCTTGAGCTGGAACGCGTACAGCGGCTCGGGCAGGCGGGTGTCCTTGCGCGCCTTGGGCAGCACCGTGGTGCGGGTCCAGTTGGCGTAGTCCTTCAACTGGGTGGACATCGCCTTGAGCGCGTCGTCGGCGCCGGCGATCTTGTACTTGGCGAACAGCTCGCCGATGCCGGCGACGTAGGTGTCCACGTTCGCCAGTGCCTGCTCCACTTCGCGTTCGGTCGGCTGCAACAAGGCCTTATTGCCGAGCTGTTCTTCGTAACGTTTGCGGGCCAGCGTGGTGGTGGGCGTGCTGCCCGGCACCAGGCCGACGTAACGCTTGAGGCGGTCCAGCGCCTTGGCGCGGCGCTCGGGCACGGTCTGGTCGGACAACAACCCGTTGAGGCCGCTGAAGACCAGCTGCGGGGCGTCGTTCCACGGCAACAGGTAGCGCTCGTTGAGCTCGCTGCCTTCGATATTCTGTTCGGCCGCGCCGATCATGATCTGCAGATCCTGGCGCACGTTGGCATCGCGCTCGGTCGCCAGCTTGGCCTGCAACGCGGTACGCGCCTTGCTCATCGCATCGCGATAGCGCGCGGCGTTGTCCGGGCCCAGGTCGATGACCTGGTCGTCGTAGCCGGGCACGCCGAAGAAGCTGGCGTATTCGGGCTGGAACGGCGCCTGCGCAGTGAGCAGGATCTGCGCGTAGCCGTTGCTGGTCTGTACCCAGGCCGGCGTGGCGCGTTGGGCCGGCGCGGCCTTGGTCGTCTGGCTCTGGGCCGGGGCTTGCGACACCGGCAACGCGGTGCCCAGAACGAGCGCGATTGCAACGACAAGTGGTTTCATGGAAAGGCATCTGCAAGGAGAAGTAGCGCGACCCTACCCATCTGCGGCGGTGGCGGCAATGCGTCTTAGGTCATGGCTGGCAAGGCGGCGGTTGCGCGGCGGGCAACAGACTGATCGGATCGGCCTGTGCGCTGGCGAATGTCAACGTCTGGTACGTCCAGCGGCCGTGCCTGCGCGTGGCGTCCACTTGCACACTGCCCTGCCCGCGCGGCCCGTGCAGGCCAACACTGAAATGCGCTTCCCCTAGTGGACCGACGTAGCTGACGCTGCCGTCGGGCAGAAAAGCCTCGTCGATCGGCGTGCCCAGCGCTTGCATCACCCGTGTATCGGAGCGCGCGATGTGCAGCGCACCGCTGTACACATCGCTGGACTTCACCGCCCCGGTGATCACGTAGACCAGCGCGCCGACCACCAGCGCCAACACCAGAAACAGCGCCAGCCCGATGCCGGGCACGATCCATTTCCAGTTGCGGCTCCAGAACTCGGGTGCTCGCGCGCCGCGTTGCGGTGACCCCGGAATCGGTGGCGGGAGTGACATGGCAGATCCTTTGCAGTGCGGTGAGCAACGGTTGACGGAGGCGGCTGGCCGCAACCACGCGTGTCTGTCAGTTGCACAAGAATGCCGACACAGCACCGTTGGCGGAAGAACGGCAGACGTTGCGCCGACGCGGTGGCGCTTCCGTGTGATGGCCGCAGGTGTAGCGCGCCGCATCGATCACGATGAACACCAAGGCATCAGTGAGCTGGCTGCGGCAACCGCGCAGCCAGCCGATGCCTGGATTACGGCATCAAGCAGCGCTGGATAAAGGCCTCTGCGGTCTTGTAACGATGCAAGGCAGTGCTGCCGGACAAGCCGTGTTTCGCACCTGGATAGGTCATCAACTCGAAGGCGGTGCCGCGCTGCTGCAGGTCGCTCATCAGCGCAGTGGAGTTGGTGAACAGCACGTTGTCGTCGGCCATGCCGTGGATCAGCAGCAGCCTGGCGCGCAGGCCATCCAGATGGGTGGCGATGCGTGCGTCGCGGTAGCCGTCGGCATTGCCTGCCGGCAGGTCCATGTAGCGCTCGGTGTAGTGGGTGTCGTACAGCCCCCAATCGGTGACCGGTGCGCCGGCCACGCCGCAGGCATACGCATCGCTGTGTTTGGCGAGCAGCATCAAGGTCATGTAGCCGCCGTTGGACCAGCCCTGCACGCCGATGCGTGCGGGATCGACCCAGCGCTGCGCCTTGAGCCAGGCCACACCCTGCAGTTGGTCGTCCACCTCGACAGTGCCCTGCTTGCCGTACAGCGCACCGCCGAAGTCGCGGCCGCGCCGCGGGGTGCCGCGATTGTCCAGCGAGAACACCACATAGCCGCGCTGGGCCAGGTATTGATCGAACAGCGCATCGCCACGGCTTGGCCAGGCATCGAGCACCGTCTGCGCGGCCGGGCCGCCATACACGTAGACCATCACCGGATAGCGCTTGGCCGGGTCGAAGTTGCCCGGCTTGATCAGGCGATACTGCAGCGGCGTGGTGCCGTCGGCAGCGGTGAGCGTGCCGAATTCCACCGGGCGTTGCGCGTTGCGGTACTTCGCGTAAGGGTGCTGCGGATCGGCCAGGTCGTTTTTGAGCAGCGTGGCGATTTTTTCGCCATTGGCGCGGAACAGCTCGATCTGCGGCGGCGTGCTGGTGTTGGACCAGCTATCGACGTAGACGCTGGCATTGCTGGCGAAACTGGCTGCGTGCGTGCCGTTGGTTTTTGAACGTTTGTCGATCGCACCGCCGGCCAGCGGCACGGCGTAGATGTGGGTCTGGGTCGGTGAGTCCTTGCTTGCGGAAAAGTACACCGTGCCGGCGTGCTCATCGACGGCAAGCAGTGTATCGACCACCCAGGCGCCGGAGGTTAGCGGCGTCAGCGTGCGGCCGTCTTCGGAGGCAATGTACAGATGCTCGTAACCGCTGCGCTCGGAGTTCCAGACAAAGCGGCCGTCCTTGAGAAAACGCAGGTCGTTGTTGAGCGGCACCCAGGTCGGCGAGGTCTCGGTGATGAGCACGCGTTGCTTGCCGCTGGCAAGCGTGGTTTCGATCAGCTCGAGGGTTTTCTGATCGCGCGATTGGCGTTGGAAGGTCAGCCGTTGCGGGTCGCGCCAGTCCACGCGGGCGAGATAGATATCGGGGTTGTTGCCCAGATCGATCCAGCGTGGCGTCGCACTGGCACGCGGTGCGATCACGCCCAGTTGCACAACCGCATTCGGCTGACCGGCCTGCGGATAGCGCTGTTCGATCACCTCGGTGTGGTCGGCATAGACTTCCGGGCGCTTTTGCACCGGCACGCCGGATTCGTCGATGCGCGCGAAGGCGATCGCCGAATCGTCCGGCGCCCACCAATAGCCGGTGTGGCGATCCATTTCTTCGTCGGCGACGAACTCGGCCACGCCATTGCCGATGGTCTCGCTGCCATCGTGAGTGAGCTGCAGCTGGTTGCCGCTGGCCAGATCGATCACCCACAGATTGCGCTGCCGCACGAAGCTGACAAAGCCGCCTTTGGGCGAGAGCTTGGGGTCGGTGGCGAAACCTTCGCCGTGGGTGAGTTTGCGCACCGCTGCCGCGCCGGTCTTGCGCAGGTCGTACAGGTACAGCTCGCCGCCGAGCGGGAACAGCAGCGCGTGCGCATCCGGCGCCCATTGGTAATCGACGATGCCGGCGAAGGCCGCGATGCGTTGGCGTTCGCGGCGGGCCTTTTCGACATCGCTCAAGACTTCGGTACCGGGCAAGACGAGCTTGGAATCGACCAGCAGGCGGGTCTGGCCGCTGGCGATGTCGTACTCCCACAGATCCAGCTGATTGCGGTCGCTGTCCTTGCCGCGCAGGAAGGTCACACGCGAACCATCGGGGGCGACCTTGGGTTTCATCAGCGTCGGGCCGGACAGCGGCAACGGGCCGGTGATGGCGTCGAGGGTGAGTTTTTCGGCGTGGGCGGTGGTGATCGTGCTGAGCATGAGGGCAAGGGCGGCGAACAGGGAACGCATCGAAGATCCTGTCTGAAGACTACGCACAGGATGCGGGGGTACTACGGATTTGAGAAGCGCGGCGATCCTGGCGTTGGCCACTCAGGCGTGTGCGCGTGGGGATGGATGGTGCCGGGGGTGTGCATGCATCGCGAGCTGCCTGGGGGCGGTGGGGACTAACGCGTCGCTACGCGTGGCGAGGGAGCGCAATTGGGGGTTCGCTGTCAGTCTCCGGCGATGCCGTACCCTCACCCCAACCCCCGCTCCGCGCCCCAGCCCGCGCTTGCGGCGCGGGCGCACCAACGCACGCGCGCCAGTGGCGCGCAAGCCGTGCCTTGGCGCCCCGGGGGGAGAGGGGCTCGAGCCGCCCCGTTGATGTGCCGCGTGCGGTTGATGCGCGTGTACTGTTGCGCAACCGCTCCTACGACGTTGCTTCAGCGCTTGCCGAACAAATGCTTGCGCTCTTCCTCGCCGAGCGGCTTGCCGGCGTTGGGATTGACCTGGTCCTTGAGCGCATAGGCGCGCTGCGTGGCCGGGCGCGCGGCGATGGCGTCGTGCCAGCGCTTGAGATGCGGGAAGGCAGCGTAGTCCGGCTTGAGGTCCCCATAGACCTCGATCCAGGGATAGCTGGCCATGTCGGCGATGCCGTACTCGGGGCCGGCCAGGAACGCGTACTCGGCCAGGCGCTTGTCGAGCACGCCGTGCAATCTGCGCACTTCGGCGTTGTAGCGCTCGATCGCGTAGGGAATCTTTTCCGGCGCATAGACGTTGAAGTGGCCCATCTGGCCGCTCATCGGGCCCAGCCCGCCCATCTGCCAGAACAGCCATTCCAGTGCGGCGATGCGGCCGCGGGCATCGCGTGGCAGGAAGCGGCTGGTTTTTTCCGCCAGGTACAACAGGATCGCGCCGGACTCGAACACGCTCTGCGCGGGGCCGCCATCGGCCGGTGCGTGGTCGACGATCGCCGGCATCTTGTTATTGGGCGAGATCTGCAGGAAGGCCGGTTCGAACTGCTCGCCCTTGCCGATGTTGACCGGCTTGAGCGTGTAGTCCAGCCCGGCTTCTTCCAGGAACAAGGTGACCTTGTGGCCGTTGGGGGTGGGCCAGTAGTACAGGTCGATCATCGGGTGCTCCAGTTCTGAAGGATTTTGCACGCAGCCGCGTGTCGTGGCGTTCGATGGTACGACCAAGCCCGCTACCAGTGCGTGCGCTCGCCGTGGCCCCGAGTGGAACGATGTGTGACGCGATTGGGTCGCGACCGATGCTGCAGTGCAAATTGACTTCGTTAAGCCTGCGCTAACAAATGCGTGATTGTTTCATCGACCTTTGCCAGTCCCAACTTGGGGCCGGCTTTTTTTCGCTTGGGGAAGAAATCATCGTGAGAGAGCTCCGCACCCTGCCGCGCACACGGCGCTTGACGTCTGCCTTGTTGTTCGCATTGTCGACGCCGCTGGCCGCGCAAACCGCGCCGGCGCCGCAGTCGGCCTCGACCGTCCCCGGCTCCAGCCAGGCCGACCCCGCCACGCTCGATACCGTGCAGGTCAGCGGTATTCGCGGCAGCCTCACTTCGTCGATGAACGTCAAGCGCGATGCGCAAGGCATCGTCGACGGCATCGTGGCCGAGGACATCGGCAAGTTCCCCGATACCAACCTGGCCGAGTCGCTGCAGCGCATCAGCGGCGTGTCGATCGACCGCTCGCTGGGCGAAGGCTCGCGCGTGACCGTGCGTGGCGTCGGCCCGGACTTCAACCTGGTGCTGTTGAACGGCCGGCAGATGCCGGGCGCCAGCATCGAAGAATCCAACGCCTCCAACTCGCGCGCGTTCGACTTCGCCAACCTGGCGTCCGAGTCGATCTCCGGCATCGAGGTGTTCAAGACCAGCCGCGCCAGCACGCCCACCGGCGGCATCGGTGCCACCATCAACATCAAGACCGCCCGGCCGCTGGACAACCCGGGCATGCATGCCAATGTCGGTCTGAAGGGCGTGCACGATGCGTCCAACGAGAACCTGCCCGGCCGCCTGCAGGGCGATGCGCTGACCCCGGAAATCTCGGGCATCTTCAGCAACACCTCGGCCGACGGGCGCTTTGGCGTGTCGCTGAGCGGCAGCTACCAGGAGCGCGACTTCGGCTACAGCCAGGTCGGCGTGCCCAATGGCTGGCGTTCGTTCCGCGGCGATTCCACCGCCTACGGCACCATCCCGCAGCCGGGTGCGCCGGGCTCGGAGAACATCGTCAACCGCCCCGGCCCGAACGACATCTACTCGGTGCCGCAGAACCTCAACTACCGTGTGGTCGGCGTCGAACGCCAGCGCACCAACGGGCAGCTGGTGCTGCAGTACAAGCCGCTGGACAACATCACCACCACGCTGGATTACACGTACTCGGAAAACAAGATCCAGCAGCAGCGCAACGAGATGTCGGTGTGGTTCAACTACGGCCCCTCGGCCAGCGCCTGGACCAACGGTCCGGTGGCAGGTCCGATCACCTACTCGGAATTCGTCAACCCGGCCACCAGCGATCTGGCCACCGCCGGCTCCAACGCGGCCACGCGCAACCAGAACAAGTCGCTGGGCTTCAACGTGGATTGGGCGGTGAACGACCAGTTCAAGCTCAACTTCGACATCCACCGCTCCACCGCCGAAGCCGGTGCGGACAGCCCGTACGGCTCGAGCAATTCGCTGGGCGTCTCGGGCTTTTACCGCGGCACCTCGGTGGTGGATTTCAGCAAGGATTTCCCGGTGTTGCAGCAGCAGTTGGGCTTCGGCCTGAACGGCCTGGATCCTTCGCGCACGCTGGTCACCGGCTCGGCATTCCGCAACAGCTACATGAAGTCGGAGATCGACCAGGCCCAGGTCAACGGCGACTTCACCTTCGAAAATTATTCGCAGTTGAAGTTCGGTATCGGCAGCACCGAGGTCAAGAACCGCTCGGCGTTCTCCAACGTGCAGCGCGATACCTGGGGCGGCAACGGCACCGCGGCCGATTATCCGGACGATCTATGGATTCCGAGCTCGTTCGCGCAGTATTTCGATGCGATCGACGGCAGCGGCAATCCGGCGCAGTTCGACCAGTTGTTCCTGTTCGACTTCGAGCGCGCCCGTCAGGCGGCCGCGCAAGCGGCGGGCGATGACGCGCTGTACCGCATCTCGCCGGTGTTCACCACCGACCGCCGCGTCACCGAAAAATCCAAGAACGCCTACCTGCAGTGGAACAACAGCTGGGACGAGTTGCGCGTGCCGATCAGCCTGGCCGCCGGTGTACGTTACGAAGAAACCAAGGTGGACGCGCAGGCGCTAGTGCCGGTGGCGGTGGGCATCGACTGGGTCGCCAACAACGAGTTGCCGATCCGCCTGGCCGATTCGGCGTTCGCCAGCGGCAGCGGCAAGTACGAATACTGGCTGCCCAGCCTGGACCTGAGCTTCAAGCTCACCGAAGACCTGGTGCTGCGCGGCAGCTACGGCGAAACCATCGGCCGGCCCGGTTGGGGCGACATCCAGGGCGGGCAGACGCTCAACCAGATCGCGCGGCTGGAAGGCGGCACCGGCCAGGAGGGCAACCCCGGCCTCAAGCCGCTGCTCTCGCACAACATCGATTTCTCGCTGGAGTGGTACTACAGCGATGCCAGCTACGCCTCGGTGGGCTTCTTCCGCAAGAACATCGACAACTACATCGGCGTGACCACGCGCAACGACACATCGCTGGGATTGAACACCCCGGTGGGCGGTGCGTACTGGAACGAAGCGCTGGGCAACGGCTGCGCCTCGGCCGACCTGACCTGTATCCGCAACTACATCTTCCGCAACCGCGGCGGCGCGCCCGGCGTGGTGCGCGGAGCCGACGATGCCAACGGCAACGCTACCGGCGTGATCAGCGGGCAGCCGGGCGACCCGGTGGCCAACTTCGCCATCACCGCGCCGGCCAACCAGCGCTCGGCCTCGCTGGATGGCTGGGAGTTCAACCTGCAGCACATGTTCGGCGACAGCGGCTTCGGCGTGTCGGCCAACTACACCATGGTCGACTCCGGGCTGACCTACAACAACGCAGTGATCGGCGAGCAATTCGCGCTGGAAGGCTTAAGCGATTCGGCCAACGTGGTGGGCTTCTACGACCGGGACAAGTGGCAGGTGCGTGCGGCCTACAACTGGCGCGACGAATTCCTGGCCGCGCGTTTCGACGGCAGCGGCCAGCCCAATCCGGTCTATACCGAAGCCTACGGCCAGCTGGATCTGAGCATCGGCTACCAATGGACCGAGAACCTGTCGTTGAGCCTGGAGGCGATCAACCTCACCGACGAGGTGCAGCGTCAGCATGGCCGTCACCCGAACCAGATCGTCTATGCCACCCAGACCGGCCCGCGCTACATGTTGGGCGTGCGCTACAAGTTCTGGTGAGGCCGCGCGTTGGTCATGCAGTGATGCGTTTTTAAGCGCTCCCGGCAGCGAGTCTGCCGGAGCGTCTCGCACGACGCTCTACCTTGCGTTTCCCGGATGTGTTGCATCCGGGACTTGCCACGCCGAAGCAACTGTCCAAGCATGGGCCACGCGCCCCCGCGTGATGTGTCACTTTCCCCCATGACCAATGCCGTGTTGTTGAACAATCTCGATCACCGCGATCTGCGCGTGATCACCACGCACGGCGCCGCCTTCGGCGATGACGTGATGTCGGCTGCGACGTTTCCGCAGGAATTTCGCCAGCTGCAGGCGCAGTACCCGATCGTGTTCCATCGCAGTGGCGAGCGCAGTTTTCAGCCGCTGGCGTTGCTGGGCCTGCGCCTGGGCGAAAACCTGTTTCTGGACGGTGCACGCTGGGATGCGCCGTACGTGCCGCTGGCGATTCAGCGCCAACCATTCCTGATCGGCGAGCAAGCGGACGGACCGATGGTGCACGTGGATCTGGACAGCCCGCGCATCAGCCGCACCGACGGCGAGCTGCTGTTTCGCGAACACGGCGGCACCACCGAGTTTCTCGACCGCATCAGCCAGGTGTTGCGCACCTTGCATGATGGCTTGGCGGCGAGCGAGGCATTCGTCGCACGCTTGCTCAGCTACGATCTGCTGGAACCGTTCGTGTTCGAGGCCACGCTGGAAAACGGACTGGAATGCCGCCTGGCAGGGCTCTACGCAGTGCACGAAGAACGCCTGCGCGCGCTCGACGATGCGGCGTTGCTCGAGTTGCACCGGCACGGCGATCTGGAACCGCTGTACATGGCGGTGGCCTCGATCGCGCAGTTCCGCCACCTGCTCGACCGCATGCAGCGCCGCCATGCTGGCTGAGCCGCGCGCCATCGAAGAATTGCACGGACTGGACCCGCAACAGCTGGACCCGGCCGTGCTGCGCTCGACAACGCCGTTGGTATTGCGCGGGCTGGTCCGCGACTGGCCATTGGCGCAGGCCGGCGCCACCTCTGCACACGCGGCGGCCGCGTATCTGCGCGGTTTCGATCGCGGCGAGGCGGTGGTGGCGCAGGTCGGTCCGCCGGACATCGGTGGGCGCTTCTTCTACAACGCGGACATGAGCGGCTTCAATTTTCGCCCCGAACGCGTGCCGCTGAGCGTGGTGCTGGAGACCTTGCTGCGCGATCTGCACAACCCGCAACCACCGGCGATCTATGTCGGTTCCACCACGCTGGACACCTACCTGCCGGGCCTGCGCGCGCACAACCCGATCGCCCTGCCCCAGGCGCAGCCGCTGGCCAGCATCTGGATCGGCAACCGCACCCGCATCGCCGCCCACCAGGATCTGCCCGACAACCTGGCCTGCGTGGTCGCCGGGCGCCGCCGCTTCACCCTGTTTCCGCCCACGCAATTGGCCAATCTCTACATTGGCCCGCTCGACCTGACGCCGGCCGGGCAGCCGGTCAGCCTGGTCGATATCGCCGCGCCGGATCTGCAGCGCTTTCCACGCTATGCGCAGGCGCTGGAACACGCGTTGGTGGCCGAGCTGGAACCGGGCGATGCGTTGTTCATTCCCAGCATGTGGTGGCATCACATCCAAGCGCTGGAGTCCTTCAACGTGCTGGTGAATTTCTGGTGGCGGCAGAGCCCGGCCTATATGGATTCGCCGATGAACGCGCTGATGCTGGCGCTGCTCACCATCCGCGACCTGCCAGCCGAGCAACGCGCGATCTGGCAGGACGTATTCGAGCATTATGTGTTCGATGCCGATGCGGACACCGCCGCACACATGCCGGAGTCTGCGCGCGGCGTACTGGCGCCGATGGACGAGACCCGTGCCCGCAGCCTGCGCGCGCGATTGCTGCAACGCCTGAATCGCTGAGGACCACTCGCCATGCCCGACACCCCGTCTTCCGACCCACAACAGCGCCCGGTGCGCCGCGTCGTCATCGCCGGTGGCGGTACCGCCGGCTGGATGGCCGCTGCGGCCTTGTCGAAAGTGCTGGGCCGGCAATTGCAGATCACCGTGGTGGAATCGGACGAGATCGGCACGGTGGGCGTAGGCGAAGCCACCATCCCAAGCCTGGTCACCTTCCACCGCCTGCTGGAGATCGACGAGGCCGCGTTCATGGCCGCCACGCAAGCCACCATCAAGCTGGGCATCGGCTTCGAGCATTGGCGCGATGTGGACCGGCACTACATCCATTCCTTCGGCCACACCGGCACCGATCACTGGAGCGCGGGCTTCCAGCATTTCTGGTTGAAGGGCCGGCAGCGCGGTGTGGCGCGCGACTTCGGCGACTACTGTCTTGAGCTGCGCGCCGCGCAGGAAGGCCGCTTTGCGCATCTGCCCAATGGCGGCATGAATTACGCCTATCACCTGGATGCCGGCCTGTATGCGCGCTTCCTGCGCCGCTTCAGCGAAGGCTTCGGCGTGCAACGTATCGAAGGGCGCATCGGTCACGTGGAGACCGACGCGCACAGCGGTTATCTCACTGCACTGGTGCTGGACGACGGCACGCGGGTGGAAGGCGATCTGTTCCTGGATTGCACCGGCTTTGCCGGCCTGTTGATCGGCAAGACGCTGGGCGTAGGCGCGGACGATTGGTCGCACTGGTTATTTGCCGACAGCGCGCTGGCGGTGCAGACCGAATCGGTCGGCGCACCGGTGCCCTACACCCGCTCGCGCGCCGATCAGGCCGGCTGGATGTGGCGCATTCCGTTGCAGCATCGGGTGGGCAACGGCATCGTGTATTCCAGCCGCTACATGGACCAGGACGGCGCCGCGCAGGTCTTGCAGCGCAATCTCACTGGCCGCGCGCTCACCGAGCCACGCGCGTTGCGTTTCACACCGAACCAGCGGCATCGGGTGTGGGAAAAGAACTGCGTGGCGCTGGGCCTGGCCAGCGGGTTTCTGGAGCCGTTGGAATCGACCAACATCCATCTGATCCAGCGCGGCATCATCCGGCTGATGCAGACCTTTCCGCAGGTCATCAACGATGTCGACATCGCCGAATACAACCGCCAGGCCGCCGCCGAAATCACCCATATCCGCGATTTCGTGATCCTGCATTACCACGCCACCGACCGCCGCGACACGCCGTTCTGGCGCGACTGCGCAGCGATGGAGATCCCCGATACGCTGCGGCACCGGGTGGAGTTGTTCCGCCAGAGCGGACGGGTGTTTCATCAGGCCAACGAACTGTTTGCCGAGAACTCCTGGGTGCAGGTGCTGCTGGGCCAAGGCATCACGCCGCAGCAGCACCACCCGGTGGCCGACCTGATGGGCGACGCCGAACTCGGTCATTTTCTTGAGAACATCCGCACGCGGGTCGATGCGGCATTGGTACGGCTGCCCGCGCATGCGGACTTTCTGCGGCGCTACTGCCCCGCTCCGCCATTGCCCGAGCCGGCCACGCGGCTGCCTGCCACTCCGGTGCTCGCCACCCCAGCGGCATGACATTGCGCCCGGCCTCGGCGCAACCCTTGGCTTAGACCGCCCCAGCAATGCTAGATTGCGGCTTTGCCGTCCATTGCGGGAACAGTGGCCGGCGCTCGCCGCAGCAACGTTATCTATCGCACTCGGGGTAAGGGGGACGCATGTTGGATCTGACACAGGGCCGTATGGCACGCCGGATCGCGCCGGTCATTTTGCTGGTTGGCCTGGCCGCTTGCTCCAAGCAGGAAGACAAGGCCGCCACCACCGCGCCGGCCACCGGCGCCACGCCTGCGGCACCAGCCGCCGCGCCCACGCCAGCCACTGCGGTATCGCCGCAGGTGCAGTCGATGGCCGCCGACCAGCTGCGCGCATCGGCCACCAAGGCGCTGCAGGACAACCGCATGTACGCCCCGGCCGGCGACAACGCGGTGGAGTACTACCTGGCACTGCGCGAGAAGCAGCCGCAGGACGCCACCGTCAACAGCGCGCTGACCGACCTGCTGCCGTACACGCTGATCGCCGCCGAACAGGGCATCAGCCGCGAAGAATTCCCCGAAGCGCAGCGCCTGATCGCGCTGATCGAAAAGGTCGACCCCAAGGCACCAGCACTGCCGCGCCTGAAGACCGGCCTGGAAGCGGGCATGAAGACCGCCGCCAACCGCTCCGAGCAGGATGCCGAGCAGGCCAAGAAGCTGGTCGAAGACAAGGCCAAGCAGGCCGCCGAACAGAAGCGCCTGGCCGAGCAGCAGACCCGCGAAGCCGCCGCTGCGCAGCAGATCGCCGCGCAACAGGAGGCCGCGCGTCAGCAGAGCGCCGAGGCCGAACGCCAGGCGGCCGCGCGCCGTCAGGCCGAGACCCCGGCACCGACCCCGGCCGCCACGCGCCCGGCACCGGCTGCAGCGCCCGCCGCTGCTGCACCGAGCGCGCAGTCGCTGCGCCCGATCAGCACCCCGGCACCGCGCTATCCCCCCGAAGCGCTGCGTGCCGGCACCTCCGGCGAAGTGCTGGTGGAACTCACCGTCGGCACCGACGGCTCGATCACCGCCTCGCGCGTGCTGCGTGCCAATCCGCCACGCGTGTTCGACCGCGAAGCGCTCAATGCGGTCAAGCGCTGGCGCTTCGAACCGGTGGCTGCGCCGGTGACGACGCGGCGCACGCTGTCGTTTAACCCGGGTGGTTGAGTGGGGCGTTGGGCGATCGAGTAGTTCTGCATGCGGCTGAGTGAGCCCGTTGGTTGCTTGATTGCTTGGTCGTTGATTGGTTGATTGGCTCATGGCTCATGGCTCATGGCTCATGGCTGCCGATGATCGATGCACTGCACTCCCGGCGAATGTCGGGCACCAAACAAAAAGCCCGCAGCGATGCGGGCTTTTTGTTTCCTGGTGATCCGTGCCCTCATCCGCCCTTCGGGCACCTTCTCCCGAGGGGAGAAGGATTAAAGCCCCTCTCCCGTCGGGAGAGGGGTTGGGGTGAGGGTACGGCGGCGAAGTGGACATCACGAACTTGATAGACAACAGCCACGTTGCACACAAATATCAACAATCGTAGCTGCGCATTCGCACCAGCAACCCGTACCCTCATCCGGCGCTGCGCGCCACCTTCTGCCGGTGGGAGAAGGAACATCACCCGGAAATCGCCAACCGTTCCTGGTGATACCGCCGCACCGCCGCGTACCACAACACCGCCGCTACACCGAAGCCAGCCAGCAGATACACCGCCCAGGTCTGCGCATTGATCTGCTCATGGCGTATCACCTTCAACAGCATCTGGTTCTGCGCCAGAAACGGCACCGCGAAGTGCCACAACTGCGTCTTCAGCGGATACGCCATCAGCGCATAGCCCGGCAGCATCGGCAGCAGCAACAGCCAGGTCATGTGCGCCTGCGCTTCCTTCATGCTCTTGGCGGCAGCGGCCAGATAGGTCAGCAGCGAGGTACCGACGAACAACATCGGGACCAGGATGAAGAGCATCTGCAACATCGGCAAAAAACCGACATTGAGCTGGCGCCCCAGGTTCGAGGTGGACAACTGCGCACTTAGCTTGAACGCCAGCAGCGTGAGCAACAACGACACCATGCCGATCACGCAGGCGGCGGCGATCTTGCCACTGACAATCGCGCTACGTGGCGCCGGCGTGGCCAGCAACGGCTCCAGCGACTGGCGTTCGCGCTCGCCGGCGGTGGCATCCAGAATCAACGAGGCCCCGCCCAGGAACGAGGTGATCACCAGCAGCACCGGCAGCAGCATCGCCATCATCTGCCCGCGCTTGGCGTCGGCAGTGGCCAGGTCCTGGGCTGCGATTTCCAGCGGCCTGCCCACCTGCGCATCGATACCGCGCGCCAGCAAACGCAAAGCCCCGACCTGCTGGCTATAGGCGCTGAGCGCGGCCTGCAGCCGCATGCTCGGCACGTCGGCCTCGCGCCGCGTGCTGTCCTTGATGACCTCCACCAAGGCCGGGCGGCCGGCGCGCCAGTCCTCGGCGTAGCCGTCACTGATGCGCAGCGCCACATCCACCTCCTGGGTGCGGATTGCGGCGGTCAGATCGGCTGGTGCGGCGACCGCGTTGAGCCCTTGCGCGGCTAGAAAACGCACCAGATTGGGCGCGTTCTCGCGACCGAGCGTGGGGATCTCCAGCGGCTTGTCGATCTGCGTGCGCACGCGGCTTTCGCTCAGTGCGCCCATGCCCAGAATCAGGATCGGGTACAGCAATGGCGACAGCAGCAAGGCCAATGCCAGCGTGCGGCGATCGCGGCCGATATCGCGTAACTCCTTGCGCAGTACCGTCCACAGGGTGGACAACAACGATGTGGTGCTCATGCGTGCAGTCCCTCGTCCGAGCCGATCGCCTTGACGAAGGCATCTTCCAGATTGTCTTCACCGGTGGCAGCGCGCAGTTCGTCGGCGCTGCCGCAGGCCACCACCGTGCCCTTGGCGACGATGACGATGCGATCGCACAGCGCCGCCACCTCCTGCATGATGTGGCTGGAAAAAATCACGCAGCGCCCCTCTGCACGCAATTGCTGCAGAAATCCGCGCATCGCGCGCGTGGTCATCACGTCCAGGCCGTTTGTGGGCTCGTCGAGAATCACGTTGCGCGGGTCGTGCACCAGCGCGCGTGCAATCGCGGTCTTGGTGCGCTGGCCCTGGCTGAAGCCTTCGGTCTGACGATCGAGAATGTCGTCCATGTCCAACGCCGCCGAGAGCAGCCGCGTGCGCTCGGCGATGCGCGTGCGCGACAGGCCGTGCAGCTCACCGAAGTAGGCGATGTTTTCGCGCGCGGTCAGCCGCTTGTACACGCCACGCGCATCCGGCAACACCCCGAGTGCGCGGCGCACGGTCACCGGATCGCGGGCGGCATCCACGCCATCGACGGTCACGCTGCCCTGGTCGGGCGACATCAGCGTGTAGAGCATGCGCAAGGTGGTGGTCTTGCCGGCACCGTTGGGGCCGAGCAGGCCGGTGATCTGGCCATCGGCGGCGCTGAAACTGACCCCGTCGACCGCCTTCACCAGGCCGGTCTTGGTCTTGAACGATTTGTGCAGGTTGTCGACGACGATCATGCGTGCGCCTCCGTGGCGTGGTCGGTGCGGCTCATGGTTCCCATCCGTTGAACGAGGTAAACGCAGGCACGGTGTTGAGATCGGCAACGCAGCGCGCATCCAGTGCACCGGCATTGGCGGTTTCGATGAACTGCGCCATCAGCTTGGGGATGCACCCCAGTGCCATGACGCTGTGTCCCTGGCCGGGTGCAACCAGATGCCGCCCATTGGGCAGCCCCTTGAGCACGGTGTCGGCGTAGCGTGGCGGCGTGACCGGATCCAGCTGACCGGACAACAGCAAGGCCGGCACCTGCGAACGCAGCGGCGCGGTGAAATCGGCGGCACGCTTGCCGCTGGGCCACACCGGGCATGCGGCAAACACGCTGCGCGGAACATCCTCGCCCAGCAGCAATGCCTGGTGCGCGGGCACCGGACGATAGCGGTCGGCATCTTCGGCGCACACCACCGACCATTGCATGGGCTGGTTGATCTGCATGTCCATGTGCGACAACGCCATCAACGGCGCGTAGCGACCTGCAGCGGCTTCATCCAGCACCAGCGGCAGCAGGGCAGCACTCTGCGGTGCGTAGGAGAAGGTAAAGGCCAGACCGATCACCGCGTCAGCAGTTACCCGATCGCGCTTGATGGCGTTGGTGCGCAGATCGCGGTACTCCACTTCCGGCGATTCGGTCTTCAACCGGTCCATGACGGTACGCAGCTGCGTGCGCACATCGGTGGGAAAGCGCGCGCGACAGGCCGCAATGGCACGGCATTGTTCGGACTGCAGCATCAGAGCGTCTTCAAACGTGCGTGCGAACTCACCGCTGATCACCAGATCGCTGGGCGCAACCCCATCGAGCACGATAGCGCGCGTTTGTGCGGGATAGCGTTTGGCATAGTGCTGCGCCACGCGCGTGCCGTAAGACACTCCCACCAGGTCGATGCGTGGCGCACCCAGGGCAGCTCTGACGGCATCCAGATCGCCGATGGCTTCGGCAGTGGTGTAGTACCGCGGGTCGGTATGGCGTTGCAAGCCTTCGGCACATTGCTGCGCATAGGCCTTCAATTCTTCCGGACTGGACGCCATGCCCGCCTGCAACGGCTTGCCATCGGCGGTCTCGCACCGCATGGGGTGAGATCCCCCGGTGCCGCGTTGATCGACCAGAAAAATGTCGCGGTTCTTGCGCACTTCGCGCAACGCAGCGGCCGCGATGGCGGCAGCTTCGGTCGCCGATTGCCCCGGCCCACCGGCGATGAAGAACACCGGATCCGGCTTGTTGCCTGCGCCGGCATCGCTTTCCAGCCAGGCAATCTTCAGGTCGATCCTGCGCCCTGTCGGTGCGGCCGGGTTTTCCGGCACGCGCAGGCTTGCGCACTGCGCTTCGATGTTGCCGGCCGCGCTGCCGGAACTCAGCGTGCACGGGACGAATTGCAGCGTGCCGTAGCGATTGGCTGCGGCCGTGCCGGTCTGCGTGGTTGCTGCACGTGGCTGCGCGCTGCCGGGTGCAGTTGCGCCAGCCTTGGTTGCAGCAGGCGCATCTTTCGCAGGCGTGTTTTCAGCAGGTTTGCCTGCACGCTGACATCCGGCAGCCAGCATCGCGATCAGCAATGCCGCCACCACTGTGGGTTGCTTCACCATGTCCACCATCTCTCCTGGTATTCCCTATCCCCTGACACCGCAGCCGGTCGGGTGTGACCGCTGCGACTACTGCCCGTCTTCATAAAGAAAGACGTGCTCGATCGATTCCCCGAACAAGCGCGCGATGCGAAACGCCAACGGCAGACTGGGATCGTACTTGCCGGTCTCCAGCGCATTGATGGTCTGCCGCGACACGCCCAACCGCTCGGCCAGCTCGCCTTGCGACCAGCCACTGGCCTCGCGCAGTTCGCGCACACGACTATTCATTGAAACCGTCGTGCGTTGATGCTTTTGGTGACGCCGTAAATTCCGCACAACAGCGGAAACACCCACAGCATCGCCACCGTTGCGGGGATGTCGATCAGCTCGGCAGCCTGCAGGAATCCACCGGTCATGTACGCGCCGCTGACCAGGCCGGCGGCAATGGCGATCGACTCCAGTTCGATCCGTCGCTGCATCTCGTCCGAGTCGCGCACGTAGCGCGCCACCGCGCGGATCACCAACGCCACCAACACTGCGGGCAACAACGCAATCAGCACGCGCGCCCAGTTCGGATCCACGTGGGCCAGCAGGTATTTCCAGACCAGCATCACCACCACGTACAACATCATCGGCACGCCGAATTCGCGCTGATAGCGCCGCGCCAATGCGGGGCGCGTGCTGTCGCGCATGCTGCCGCGTGACAGCCACAGCAGCAGCGACAGCAACAGGCATGACACGCCCACACCCGCACTCAGCCCGGCAAGGTAAGCACCCAGCGGCAGCAGCTGCCAATACCCGAGTGCACCTACAGCGAGCAGGCCCGCGCCCAGACCGAGCGCTATCAGCGCGTTGCGATTGCAGGCGGTCATGCGCCGTGCCTCGCGGATATTGATGCACGCAGTGGCAGGCCACCGCTCCCCACTCCGACATCGCCACGCATCAACGGCTGCGCCGACCACGCCGGTATGCATTGCAGTTGCCGATGCTGCTGACGCATTCCCTTCACCTGTCAAGTCAACTTGACAGGCACGATGCGCCTGGCGCGGCCAGCTGTCAAGCACCCTTTACATATTCGATCGCGTGCGATTCCTCCCCATCGCGACTCGAAGATCGCAGGAGGAAGACGCAAGCGCCCGAGGTGCGTAGCGCGGGATCCGAGCTGGGTTACGCTCTCCTGATCGAACCTCGGCAGGAGCGCCAATGCGTCTGAAGATCTTGTTGGCAATCGCACTGAGTGGCTGCGTGGCGACCTCTGCCGTGGCACAAGAGGTGGTGCCTGCACCTCGCACGATCCAGGTGGATCTGGCTGCCGCCGGCAAACCGGTCGACCACTTCTACGACCTGTCGATCGGCTCGGACTTTCCCGGCACCTTGATCCGCAGCGACGCTCAGGCACACCTGGTTCCGGCCGTACAGGAGCTGGGGTTTCGCTACATCCGCTTCCACGACGTGTTCCATGACGTGCTCGGCACCGTCAAGGAGGTGGACGGCAAACTGGTGTACGACTGGACCAGGCTGGACCAGCTCTACGACGCGCTGCTGGCCAAGCGCATCCGTCCGTTTGTGGAATTGGGCTTTACGCCCAACGCGATGAAGACCTCCGAGCAGACGCTCTTCTACTGGAAGGGCAACACCTCGCATCCGGACCCGGCCAAGTGGACGCAGCTGATCGATGCGTACGTGCGTCATATCCGCGCGCGCTACGGTGCCGACGAGGTGCGGCAGTGGTATTTCGAGGTGTGGAACGAGCCCAACCTCAAGGATTTCTGGGAAAACGCCGACCAGCAGGCCTACTTCGCGCTGTACGCGAACACCGCTCGCACGATCAAGGCGATCGATCCGCAGCTGCGTGTTGGTGGCCCTTCCACCGCCGGGGCGGACTGGGTGCCAGAACTGCTGGCCTATGTTGCCAAGAACAAACTGCCGATCGACTTCGTCACCACGCATACCTATGGCGTGGACGGCGGCTTTCTCGATGAAGACGGCAAGCAGGACACCAAGTTGTCCGCATCGCCGGATGCCATCGTTGGCGATGTGCGCCGGGTGCGCGCGCAGATCCAGGCCTCGCCGTTTCCGGATCTGCCGCTGTATTTCACCGAGTGGAGCAGCAGCTACACGCCGCGCGATTTCGTCCACGACAGTTACATCAGCGCGCCCTACATCCTGACCAAGCTCAAACAGGTGCAAGGCCTGGTGCAGGGCATGAGCTACTGGACCTACACCGATCTGTTCGAAGAACCCGGCCCGCCGCCCACGCCGTTCCACGGTGGCTTCGGGCTGATGAATCGCGAGGGCATCCGCAAGCCGGCCTGGTTTGCCTACAAGTACTTGAACGTACTCAAGGGCCGCGACATTCCGCTGCGTGATGCGCACGCGTTTGCGGCGGTGGATGGCAAACGCATCGCGGCGTTGGCATGGGATTGGCAGCAACCGGTGCAGGCGGTGAGCAATACCCCGTTCTATACCAGGCAGGTGCCCAGCACCGACAGCGCGCCGGTGCTGTTCCGGCTGACGCAGGTGCCGGCCGGCACATACCGGCTGCAGGTGCACAAGACCGGCTACCGGCGCAACGACCCGCTGTCGCTGTACCTCGACATGGGCATGCCCAAGGAGCTGGCACCGCGTCAGCTGGTGCAGCTGCAGCAGGCCACGCGCGATACGCCCGAACAGGACCGGCGCGTGCGTGTGGGCGCCGATGGCGTGGTGGAGATCCGCGTCCCGATGCGCAGCAACGATGTGGTGCTGATGACGTTGGAGCCGGCAGCGCGCTGACAGCCCGCGGCAGCACGCGTTTGTCACGGTCGAGCGCCTGCTCGACCACGGCGCGCATCGTTGATGGTGCATCGGTGCGCGGACCCGAATGAGCGCGTGGCGCTACGATTCCAACGCACCGCACGCCTATCGTCGATGGCAGCGTGAGCGGTGTGGATTGGCCGCTCTGCTCGACGCGACACCACCAACACCAGCGCCGTCAGGCAGGCCTGTTACTTGAGATACGTTTTGAGAATGGCCGCGATGTCCTCGACGGCAAGTTCTCTGTCACCCAATGTCTCCGGCGCCGCCACGTGATGCTTCAGGTGCTCGCTGAGCAACTCGACCATCAAGCCCTGCGCCGCGCCGCGGAACGCCGCCACCTGCGTCAACAACGCAGTGCAATCCACGTCCTGCGCCAGGGCTTTTTCCAGCCCTTCCACTTGTCCGCGCATCCTGCGCACGCGGGCGAGCAGTTTGGATTTGTCGTGATTCAGATGAGCCATTGCCATATACCCCCTAGGGGTATCTGAGATACCATAGGGGGGTATCGTAGCCAGAGCCACTTCCGATGTCGATCACGCACGCCGCGCCGCACTGCGCGCAGTCGCACACCTTTGCCAGCGCCAATCCGCTGGCCGAACACAGCACCCGCAAGGCCGTCATCCTGACCGTGGTCATGATGGTGGTGGAAATCGTCGGCGGCTGGACGCTCAACTCCATGGCCCTGCTCGCCGATGGCTGGCATATGAGCTCGCACGCGCTCGCCCTGGGCCTGGCGCTGTTCGCCTACCGCTTCGCGCGGCGCAACGCCAACAATGTGCGTTTCACCTTCGGCACCTGGAAGGTCGAAGTGCTGGGTGGCTACACCAATGCGATTCTGCTGTTGGGCGTTGCCGGCCTGATGGCATTTCAATCAGTGGAACGGCTGTTTTCGCCCAAACCCATCCAGTATCAGGAAGCCACGGTCATTGCAGTCATCGGCCTGCTGGTCAACCTGATCTGCGCCTGGTGGTTACGCGATTCTCACGGCCATGAGCACGCGCATGACAGTCATGGTAATGGTCATGGTCACCACCACGACGGTCACGCCGATCTCAATCTGAGAGCGGCGTATCTGCACGTGGTCGCTGATGCCGCCACTTCGGTCTTGGCGATTGTCGCGCTGGTCGCGGGCATGCATTGGGGCGTGACCTGGCTGGACCCGATCATGGGCATCGTCGGCGCGGTGCTGGTCACCGTGTGGGCGTGGGGACTGCTGCGCAGTACCGGCCGCGTGCTGCTGGATGCGGAGATGGATGCCCCGGTGGTGGAAGAAGTCAAGCAGGTCATCACCGAGCTGCCGCATGCCATCGACATCGGCGACCTGCATGTCTGGCGCGTCGGCAGCGATCGTTATGCCTGCGTGGTCAGCCTGATCACTGCGGCAGACATCGATGCGAAGCTGGTTCGCGAGGCGCTGCAGATTCACGAAGAACTGGTGCATATCACCGTCGAGTTGCAGCGCCCGGCACTGCACGCAGCGCGGGCGTAGCACCGCCTATGCGCAACCGCATGCACGTTGCATGCTGCACAGCGTGCATGCAGCTGCCGGCGCTATCGCTGCGCTGCGGACCTGGTTGCTCAGGTCTTCGAAGGCGCCGGGCTGACGTACTTCTCGCGACGGATCTGCGCGTTCGGCAGGCCGGCTGCCTTCAAGGCTTCGATGCAGCTGTCCACCATGTCCGGATTGCCGCACAGGTAGGCAATATCGCCTTCGGCACTGGGCGCGAACTCCACCAGCTGCTGCTGCACGTAGCCATGCCGCACATCGGCATGCGGCTGGTCGGGCAGCTCGCGCGAGAAACACGGCACGTAGCGGAACTGCGGGTGCGCATCGGCAAACGCACGGAAGTCATCGCCGTATAGCAATTCGGAAGGCGTGCGCGCGCCCTGCAGCAGTACCACCTGCACGCCACGGGTGGCAATCGCCTCGGCCAGCAACGGCAGCATCGAACGGTATGGGGTGACCCCGGTCCCGGTGGCGATCAGCACATAACGCCGGTTGTGGTCGCCCGGTGGCAGGCAGAAGCGGCCGTACGGCCCGCTGGCCTGCAACTGGTCGCCGATCTGCAGGCCTTCGAACAGCGCAGTGGCCGAACCGCCGGGCACGAAGCTCACCGCGATATCCACCGCCTCGCCCGGTCCGAACGCGTGGTCGTGGATGGTCGCCAGCGAATAGCTGCGCTTGGTCGGCGTGCCATCGGCGCCGCTGAAATGGATCTGGATGAACTGCCCGGGCTGGAAATCCAGCGGCTGCCCGTCGTCACGCAGGAACTGGCAGTGGGCCACGGTAGGCGCGATCATGCGCCGGTCGACAAGCTTGAGGGGGAATTGAACGGGCACGAACGTATTTGGGACAGTCTGTGATCGGGGCTTGCCCCCGCGGGCTTCTATAATAACGGCCTGCAACTCGCTGCGCCGTCACGCTGACGCGAAGGAACATCTTGAATTCCCCATCTCCGATCACCGCACCCGCGCTGCGTGTGTGCGATCTGCGCAAGACCTACGACAACGGCACCCAGGCGCTCAAGGGCGTCTCGCTGGACGTGGCGCCAGGCGATTTCTTCGCCCTGCTCGGCCCCAATGGCGCCGGCAAATCCACCCTGATCGGCATCATCAGCTCGCTGGTGAACCTGTCCGCCGGCCAGGTGGAAGTGTTCGGCACCGACCTGGTCGGCCAGCGCAGCGATGCGATGCGCCTGATCGGGCTGGTGCCGCAGGAGGTCAACTTCAACCTGTTCGAAAAACCCTTCGACATCCTGGTCAACTACGCCGGTTTCTACGGCATGCCGCGCGCCGAGGCCGAGCGTCTGGCCGAAGCGGAGCTGCGCCGCTCGCACCTGTGGGAAAAGGCCCAGGTGATGAGCCGCACGCTATCCGGCGGCATGAAGCGCCGGCTGATGATCGCCCGCGCCATGATGACCCAGCCGCGCCTGCTGATCCTGGACGAGCCCACCGCCGGCGTGGACATCGAGATCCGCCGCGACATGTGGCGCGTGCTCAAGGAGATCAACGCCGCCGGCACCACCATCATCCTGACCACGCATTACCTGGAAGAAGCCGAGCACCTGTGCCGCAACCTGGCCATCATCAACCACGGCCAGATCGTCACCCAGGGGCCGATGCGTGAGCTGCTGGCCAAGCTCGACGTGGAAGGCTTCCTGTTCGATATCGACGGTGACTTGCCGGCCGAATTGCCGGTGATCGAAGGCACCACGCTCACCGCCATCGACGGCCACACGCTGGACCTGGACATGCCACGCGCGATGGACCTCAACCGCGTGTTCGCCACGCTCGGCAGCGCCGGCATCCGGGTGCGCTCGATGCGTACCAAGAGCAATCGGCTGGAAGAGCTGTTCGTGCGCCTGACCGGTGATGCGCCGGCGCCAGACGCCGCCGCACCCGCGACGCCCATTCCCAACGGCACACCGCCAACGCAGCCGCGCAGCGGAGGCCAGCCATGAACGAGATCCGCACCGTGAGCGAACCCACCAACGCACGCCGCAACTGGATTGCGCTGGGCACCATCGTGCGCCGCGAAGTGCAGCGCATCCTGCGCATCTGGGGCCAGACCCTGGTGCCGCCGGCCATCACCATGACGCTGTACTTCTTGATCTTCGGCGGGCTGATCGGCTCGCGCGTGGGCGATATGGGCGGCTACAGCTACATGCAGTTCATCGTGCCGGGCCTGGTGATGATGAGCGTGATCCAGAACAGCTACGGCAACATCTCCTCCAGCTTCTTCGGGGCCAAGTTCGGCCGCCATGTGGAAGAGCTGCTGGTCAGCCCGATGCCCAACTGGGTGATCCTGTGGGGCTACGTCTCCGGCGCGGTGCTGCGCGGGGTGATGGTCGGCGCACTGGTGCTGATCATCGCGATGTTCTTCACCCCGGTGCGCATCCCGCATCCGCTGGTCACGCTGAGCACGGTGGTGCTGGGCGCGATCATCTTTTCGCTGGCCGGCTTCGTCAACGCGGTCTACGCCAAGAAATTCGACGACGTGGCGATCGTGCCCACCTTCATCCTGACCCCGCTGACCTATCTGGGCGGCGTGTTCTATTCGGTGAAGCTGCTGCCGCCGTGGGCCGAAGCGGCCACCCACGCCAACCCGATCTTCTACATGGTCAATGCGTTCCGCTACGGCCTGCTCGGCAGCTCGGACGTGCCGATCTGGGTGGCCTACGCGCTGATGCTGGGCTTTGTCGCGGTCCTCAGCGCACTGGCGCTGTGGTTGCTGCGCCGTGGTGTGGGTTTGCGGAGCTGATGACGATGGCGATGCATATCCTCATCCTCGGCGCCGGTGGTACCGGCGGCTATTTCGGCGGACGTCTGGCGCAGGCCGGGGTCGATGTCACCTTCCTGGTGCGCGATGCACGGGCGGCGCAGCTGCAGGCCGATGGCTTGCGTCTTCGCAGTCCGCTGGGCGATGCGGATCTGCCGGTGGCAACTGTCACCGCGCAGGACTTGCCGGCCCTGGTGGCGCAGCGGCCGTTCGATCTGGTGATCCTCAGCTGCAAGGCCTACGACCTGGACAGCGCACTCGAGGCGATTGCGCCGGCCGTCGGCGAGCACACCACGGTGCTGCCGATCCTCAACGGTCTGCGGCATTATGCGGCGCTGGACGAGCGCTTCGGTGCAGCGCGAGTGTTGGGCGGGCTGTGCTTCATCAGCGCGACCAAGGGCGAACACGGCGAAATCCTGCATCTGGGCAAGCCGGCGGCGATGACCTTCGGTGAGCGCGATGGCAGTGCCGCGTCGGCGCGGGTGCAGGCGTTTGCTGCGCTGTGCGCGCAGGCAGGCATCACCCATGTGGCCAGCGAGCAGATCGCGCAGGAGCAGTGGATCAAGTACAGCTTCCTCACCGCGCTGGCGGCGGCCACCTGCCTGATGCGTGCGCCGGTCGGAGCGATCGTGGCCACCGACGATGGCCGCGCGTTGATCAATGGCTTGTACAACGAATGCCTGTGGGCCGCCGATGCGGCCGGGCAGCCGATTCCGGAAAGCGCGCGCGCCAAGGCACTGCAGACCTTGTTGCAAGTGGATTCGCCGTTGAAGGCCTCGATGCTGCGCGATCTGGAGGCCGGCCAGGACGTAGAAGCGGCGCAGATCGTCGGCGACATGCTGAAGCGCGTGCGCGAGACCGGGCGCAACGCGCCGCTGCTGATGGCAGCGAATGTGCATTTGCAGGCGTATCAGGTGTTGCGGCATAGCTGATTCAGTTAGGTGTGCGGGGCGATAGGTGTACGTGTGAACCGTACCCCCATCCGCCCTGCGGGCACCTTCCCCCGGCGGGGGAAGGGGTGATCTCGATACATCGAGGTGGCACTGCGCATCGCTGCATGAATGCGATGCCGCGCGCCACGCGCGATAGAAATCGGCATTGCCGCTACCTTCGCGCCGTAACGACGCGTTGCGCACGATGCTCTGCGTCCCCTCGCCCGTCGTGCTCGCCATGAAACTGCTCAGCCACCTGTTCCGTGCCGGTCACTTCGTGATCCTGGCGTTTTTCGTGCTGTGCGCGGCGGGTCTGGTGGCAATGGCCGGGCTGGAGCTGTGGCATGGGTTTACGCCGGGCGGCGACATGGTGGTGCGCGACCGCTTCAACGTGGTGCTGGAGGCGATCGGCCTGCTCACCGTGGCGCTGGTGACGCTGGAACTGGGCCAGACCATCTTCGAAGAAGAGATCCTGCGCGATGTCAAAGTCAGCGGACCCACGCGGGTGCGGCGCTATCTGTCGCGCTTTTTCGTGGTGATCGTGATTGCGCTGGCAATCGAAACGCTGGTGTCGATCTTCGAGCTGATGCACGACGACCCGGCCAAGCTGCCGTATGCGGCTGCGGTTGGCCTGTGCGCGGCGCTGCTGCTGATCGCCTGGGGCGTATTCGTCAAACTCAACCGCAGCGCCGAAGAGCTAGAGCCCGAAGCGATGGAAGAAACCAAGCGCGAGGACCGCGAAGTCGAGGAGTAAGCAAGTCGCGCGCGGCCGCATGGCGTTGCATTAAACCGGCCGACAGAGCCGTCAGTCTTTTTAGTGGCTAACAAAACGTAGCGAGTGGTCGTCAGGTGGATGCGGACGGCGCGGAGGAACCGGAATGTACGGGTGGTACATGCCGATCCCGAGCACCGGCCTCGCCCGCCTGGTTGTCGCGCAGTAGTTTTGATAGCCGCTCTTACTCAGGGTCGTGCAATGGCAGCCGCTGACCCTGGAGCACCTAGACGCATCGCCTCGGCGGATTCTTCCGCGCTGCGCTCCGGATCCGTGTCGACCAACGCGATCGCCGGACGGCGCTCACGGCGCGACAGCAGGGTGATCCATCCAGCCTTGATCGTGGTGATGCTGCCCGCCGGATCGCCGCGACCGACCTGATGCCCACTGCTGCGCGGTTGGTCGGCCGCGATGTCCTGCGCCACCTCGGCGACCACACCACGCACCTTGATCCGGTCGCCCGTGCGTATGCGCGTGCCCATGCGCATCGTGTACTCGCTCTCACCGGGTACACCGATTCCGGTGTCATAGCCCTGGTCGAGCACGAACACGGCGTCGGAGGTTGCGTCCACGCCATCGCCTTCGTCCTGCACAAACCAGCCCACCACCTTGCCGCGATCGCCATCGCCATCGCCCAGGGTTTCGGCAAGCTCCTGACCCATCTCGCCGCTATCGCCCGCCAGGCTGCGGGTCACGATGCCTTCGATGGCCACTTTTTTCCCAAGCAACGGACTGATGTCATCGCTGCCCTGGATGCGACCGATCAGCACCCGATCCGGATCCATCGGCGCAACGGCCTGGTCACTCTCGGCCGGCAGCGGCACACGGCACGCACCGAGCAGCGAGGTCATCATCACCACCGCCATCCAGCGCGGTGCGCGGATCCTTCGCATCGCATGACTTCCTGTGAGAAAGAGACCGAGTCTACCGTGTGCACCACTGCCGCCTACCGCAAGCGGTTCAGTCCTGCGGTGCAGGCAACGGCGTCACCGTGGTCGGCTTGCCGTCGTCGCCGAGCGCGATCATCACGAAGTGGCCGCGCGTGCACAGCTCGCGTGCGCCGCTGAGCAGATCCTCGGCGATCAGTTCCACTTCCACCTTGATCGAACTGCGCCCCACCGACACCACGCGCGCGATGGTTTCCACCATCTGACCCTGGCGGATCGGCAGTTTGAAATCCACCTGATCCGAACGCGCGGTTACAACCGCACGCCGCGCATAGCGCGAGGCTGCCAGAAACGCGGCCTTGTCCATCCACGCCAGTGCCTGGCCGCCAAACAGCGTGCCCATGTGGTTGGTGTGGTTGGGGAACACGATCTCTGCCATGCGGACTTCGATCGGGGGAGGCGTCTGCGGGCTGTCTGACATGCGGGTTTCCAAAGAGGGGGATGTGCGGCCACTGCGTGCCGAAGCGATTGCAGCAGCCGGGCGCGCGCCGGAGATGCCTTCAAGCCGCAGCGGCGTCCGCCGGAACGCAGCGCCGCTGCTGTATCGCTGTCCGTCGTGCCGACGCCGGCGCAGACACGCGTTGGAGGAAATGCTGCCGGCTCAACTGCATCTGCCGATGGCGGGCATCCTGCGTGGCGCATGCCCGCGAACTGCCTTGCGCGCGATATGTTTTATCGGGAAGGCAGTCGCGGCCGGGGCCGCTCCTACGAGAGAGCTATCGACGACTCAGAGGTTGCTCTTGACCGCGGTTTCCACCTGCGCCGGCGACTGGAAGCCGGGCAGGCGTGCCACCTCGGCGCCGTCCTTGAACAACGCCAGGGTCGGCGTCTGCCGCAAGCCCAGATCGCGGAAGAAGTCTTCGCCAACCACTTCCAGTTTCACCTTGAGAAGTGCGATGCCGGCGGCGTCCTCGCTCGCGGCGAACTTGGTCAGCGACATGTCGAGCATCTTGCAGCCCGGGCAATTGTCTTTGTAGTAATCGACCAGCAAGCGCGGATGCGCGGCCAGGGCGGCAACGTAGTCGTCAGGCGTGGAGGCGTGGAAAGTTTGCATGGGGGGATGTCTCTGTACAGGCAAGAATATGATCGGTCCAGCGCTGGATCTTAGTGGCGTCGCGTTCGCCGTGGGGCATCTGTTCGATCTCCAGCCGCGGGTAGCGCGTACCGAAGAACGCGGCGATGCGCCGCGCCGCGCCACAGTAATTCTCCTCGCCCCACTGCGTCTCGCCGGTGCCGAACACCGCCAGGCGCTCCGGCTTGCCGACCGCGGTGACGAGCTCCTCGATGAAGCGTCTCATCTCCGGCGGCGTGCGCCCGGCGTTGATGCTCCAGCTGCCGAGGATATAGAGATCGCGCTCCGCGCCGCCCGGGCACGCCTGCGCCAACGTCTGGATGTCGGCATCGATCCAGGTCACCGCATGGCCCAGCTCTTCGCAGCGCGCGCAGATCGCGCGCGCGACATCGCGTGTGTTCCCGCTGAGCGATGTGTGGGCGAGGAGAATGCGCATGGAGTCAACTCAAAAGAAACGTCGATGCAACATCAGCAGTCCGAAGTTGGCGTGGGACAAGACTCTGAGCCTTGGAATATGGAGATCGCCTTCGCCCTCAGCTCCTGGCTGCAGAACTCATGCATATCTAGCATTTCAATCAATGCATCAACCTGTGCCTCACTTCGGCTCTTCAACGCCAAAAGTCTCTCAACCTGCTCTTTAGGAAGGTATCTGCCAATATATGCGTAAGGATTGGCATTCTTTGGCGCGCGTGAGAGGAGCATGTTCCAAAGTATTTTCTTTCGAATTCCGCTAAGGATCCGCTTGTACTCAAGGTAGGGCTGATACGTGTCCGCGTATTGAGAGAGGACCTCACCCCAATGCCAGGAATAAAACGTATGGACGCACTTTCGATACTCAGAAAAAATATGGCGAACATCAATTGGGTCAGAAGATTTCGCTATGTACTCTTGAGATCTGGCATTCCAACCAGTCCATCTGAGTAGCTCTTTCTTCGTTATGACAAATCGCACTTCGCGTGCTCTGGCCTCAAAATTATGATTGATGTTCCAGTTAGCTTCCGCAACTCGCCAGTGCGTGTTGTAGTTCCGAAATCTCTGAAGAAATGCGTGAAGACCATCGCTAGGGAACACTTCTTCCGCTTTATCAAAGTAGCCATTAACCGGATATTTTTCTTGGAAAGAACGCGCGTGATCGACAAGAGCCATTAGAGAAGACGTGCAGTTAAAAATGCACTTTTTCACCACTCTCGTGTGGCTATCCGCTTGGTTGGAGTTCGCTTGCTGCCAAAAAGCAGCATCCCTACTTCGATCCGCAAAAACGCTTATCTCATCGAATAGTTCCGTGGCGGACTGCTGAAAGATCCATATGGTGTCCTGTAGATCATTAAGCGAGCGCCACAATTGACCACCTGCAGTTTCATCAATAACTTCTGGCGTTCTCACGAAATTTTTAAAGTAAGCCTCCTCGATCACTTCGCGAGACCAAGGCTGCGGCTCGTTCTCGAGTAGGCTTAACTCTGTTGATAACATGGCCTATCGCCTCTACTGTGCGCGTGCACAGATTTTATCGGTTACAGATCGTCGAAGCCGTTATCCGAGTTGGTCTTCTTGTAGCTGGCATTACGCATCTCGAAGAAGTCGGTCTTGGTCTCGGTGAAGTTGTCGGCGTAGGCCTTGATCCACGGCATCACGTTGTCGTTGGCGCCTTCGTACAGCTTCTCGATGCCGAGCATGCCGGCCATCTTGTTGGCGCGGTACTTCACGTAGCGGATCATCTCGTCCACGTCGATGCCGTCGATGCCGTCCAGCACTTCGGCCGTCCACACCGTTTCCAGGTCGATCGCGTGCTCGAAGGCCTTGTGCACGTAATCGGTAAGCTGATCGCCCTGCAATGCCTGGTTCTCGCCGATGATGGCGCGAATCAGCTCGCTGATGAACTTGGAGTGGGCCAGCTCGTCGCGGTTGATGAAGCTGATGATCTTGCCGGTGCCGGTCATGCGGTTCTGGCGGACCAGATTGTAGAAATACGCAAAGCCGGAATAGAAGTTGATGCCTTCCAGGATCGAGGACTGGATCAACGCGCGGATCAGCGTTTCGGCCGTCTTGTCGCGCAGGAAGTCGTCGTAGGCGCCCATGATCGGCGCGTTGCGCTTGATGATGGTCGGGTGCGTGCGGGCAAGCTCGAACACGCGGTTCTGGTCGGCCAGGCCGGTGATCGAGGCCAGCACGTAGCTGTAGCTCTCGTTATGGATCACTTCCTGCTGGCCGATGATCGCGGCATTGGCATGCGCGGCCGGGTCGGTGATGTATTCGGCAACGTTGTAGATGAAGCGCGTCTGCGGCGAATCCAGCGTGGCCAGCAAACCGATGATCGAATCGTAGGCGTTCTTTTCGCGCGCCGACAGCTCGTTGTACTGGCGCGCGTCGCCCTTCATGTCCACCTCGTCGGGGATCCAGAAGTTGGTCGACAGCTCCTTGTAGGCCCGATAGAAGGACGGGTACGGGATGTCGTTCCAGTTGAGGATGCCGGAGGTTTCGCCATTGATGATGGCGGTGGAGCGGTTCGGATGACGCGGCTCCAGGATCTTGATGCGTTCAAGCGGTGTTGCGGACATGGGTCTCTACTCGTGTTTCAGGCGTCGCACGCGTGCAGCAGGGACGACGGCAGCAATCGTTCTGGAGGAAAGCCCCCTGAGTCAGGGGGCGCGCCGAAGGCGCGGGGTGTGGGAGCTGATGAAGCAGGGTCCACGGTTCGCAACGCGAACCGTGGAAGCGAAGCGCGAATGCGCTTAGCTACTGCACCACTCGCATTCGCTGATGTCGATGTCGTTGGAGCGCACGTAGTACGTGGTCTTCAAGCCTTCGCGCCAGGCCGTCATATGCAGGTCCAGCAGCGTGCTCGCGCGGATGGTGCTGGGCACGTAGAAGTTGAAGCTGATCGACTGGTCGACGTGGCGCTGGCGACGCGCGTTCTGGCGCACGCTGGCGAACTGGTCGACCTTGTAGGCGCCCTTTTCGTAGTACGGCCAGGTTTCCAGCGACAGGCCGGGCGCGGCGACCGGACGACGGAAGTCCTTCTTCTCTTCGTAATAGAACGCGCTGTAGATCGGGTCGATCGAGGCGGTGGAACCGGCGATCTGCGCGGTGCTCATGTTCGGCGCAACCGCCAGCATCCAGGCATTGCGAACGCCATTGACCGCCACCTGCGCCGACAGCTCCAGCCACTGCGGGCTGTTGTAATCGCGCGCACGGAAGTACTCGCCGGTGTGCCAGTCGCTGCCGCGGAACACGCTGTAGGTGCCCTTTTCCTTGGCCAGCTCCATGCTCGCCTGGACGGTCAGATAGTTGATGCGCTCGTACAGCTCGTCGCTGTAGTCCTCGGCTTCCTTGGCATTCCAGTGGATGGACTTCTGCGCCAGCAGATGGTGCCAGCCGAAGGTGCCAAGACCGATCGCGCGGTACTTCTGGTTGGTGATGGTGGCCTGCGGCACCGGCAGCTGGTTCAGATCGATCACGTTGTCGAGCATGCGCACCTGGATCGGGATCAGCCGCTCCAGCACGTCGGCGCCCAGCAGATCGGCCTGGTCGTCCTGCGCGATGATCGCGCGGCCCAGGTTGATCGAGGACAGGTTGCACACGACGAAGTCGCCGGCCTTCTTGGTGGTGACGATCTGATTGCCGCTGATGATCTCCTGCATCATCCGCGTCGGGCTCATGTTCTGCAGGATCTCGGTGCACAGGTTGGACGAATAGACCATGCCCTCGTGCTTGTTCGGGTTCTTGCGATTGACTTCGTCGCGATAGAACATGAACGGGTTGCCGGTTTCCAGCTGGCTGACCATGATCCGCTTGAAGATCTCGATCGCCTTGACGGTCTTGCGGGTGATGCGCTCGTCGGCAACCACTTCCTCGTACTTGCGACGGAAGCTGCTATTGGCATCGCCCTTCTTCTCGTCGTAGAAGTCCTGCAGGTACCAGCCCTTGATCCGCTTCACTTCGTGCGGATCGAACAGATACCAGTCGCCGCGACGCTCGACCGCTTCCATGAACAGGTCGGGGATGCACACCGAGGTGAACACGTCATGCGCGCGCAGACGCTGGTCGCCGTTGTTCAGGCGCAGATCCAGGAACGCCTCGATGTCGCGGTGGAAGATGTCCAGATAGACCGCGATGGCGCCCTTGCGCTGGCCCAGCTGATCCACCGACACCGCGGTGTTGTTGAGCTGCTTGATCCACGGCACCACGCCGCCGGAGGAATTGGACACGCCGCGGATCGCCGAGCCGGACGAACGCACATAGCCCAGGTACGCGCCGACGCCGCCGCCGTGCTTGGACACGCGCGCCACGTCGGTATTGGAGTCGTAGATGCCCTGCAGGCTGTCGTCGACGGTGTCGATGAAGCAGCTCGACAGCTGGCCGCCGACCTTGCCGGCATTGGCCAGGGTCGGGGTGGCCACGGTCATGTACAGATTGGACAGCGCCCAGTAGGCCTCGCCGACCAGCTGCATGCGGCGCTCGCGGCTGCCCTTGCCGTTGCCGATCTCGTCCTGCATCAGGTACAGCGCAATCGTCAGCCAACGCTCCTGCGGCAGCTCGAACACGCCGCGCGAGTTGTCGGTGGCCAGGTAACGCGTGGCCAGCAGGTACAGGCCGTTGTAGGCGAACAGCTTGTCGCGCTCCGGTTCGATCATCTTGCCGGCTTCGATCAGTTCGTCCTTGGAGTAGCGGCGCAGGATGTCGTTGGAATAGACATTGCGGTCGGCCAGGCTCTCCTGCAGGCCGACGAACGAGCCGTACTTCTGACTGGCGTCGTAGAAACGGTTGCGGCTGGCGCGCTTGTACAGGCGGCGCAGGTACAGACGCGCAGCAAAGTGCTCCCACTCCGGGGTGGTCAGATCGACGCGGGCCTCGGCCTCGCGGATCAGATGGTCGACCAGGTCGTCGGCGTTGACGCTGTCCTTGCGATCGACGAAGCCGAACACCGAACGCTTGTAGTCGGCCACGTCCAGCTGCGGGAATTCGGCATGGATCTGGTCGATGGCGCGCTCCAGGCGCTCCGGTTCGAACGGAATCTTGCGGTTGCCGGCTTCCTTGGTGATCCAGGTGGAGACGGTTTGTTCTTCGATGGTCTGTGCGTGCATTGCAATGGCTTGGCGGGGGGGCGGCACAACATCCGACGGGTCGGTCGATTCAAGCGCGCCGTGACCAGGCGTGCTGACACTGGCCGGAACGCTGGAGGTGGTGGCTAAGGTACCGGCGGCGATCGCGGCAAGGGTGTCGTTGGTGGTCATGCGTCCTCCATGCGTAGGCACACGAACCCGGCTGGGGACGGGCTGCGACCGGATCCGGTTTCTCCCTGGACAGCGATGGCGGTGCGCGACGACCAGCACGCAAGACCCACGGTCTGCGGCGGCATCGCCTTCACCAGCCATCTCCCTACCGGAGATTCCACGGCCGCCACCGCGCGGTGTGCTGTCGCGCGGTGGTCGGTGGCGAAACAACAGCGGCGCAACGAGACCACGCCGCCTGCTCCAGGCGACGCCCAGATGGCCGTGATCGTTCGTTGCTGCCGCCGCGGAGAGGCGTTTGATTGGCAACCAGCTGCAAATCATGCTCCCGCTGGTCCGGTCGCCTTGGGGCGACCAACCACCGACTCCCCCAAGATAGTGGGGTCACCCGGAGGGGTCAACACCAAATGTAGGAAAATCCCGAAAACCCTTACAGCACAAAGCACTGTCTGACGAACGGTCGGCGGAAGGCTGCGAACCCGTCCAAGTGGACTGCGCAGTCAAGCCCTAAACCGGTATTTTTGCTGACCAGTTGGGTCCGGTTGGGCTGGCTGCGACACGGATCGATGCTGAAGCCGGTCACAGTTGCCGCGACTGCCGCTAACGGCACCGCACGCTTGGCGCGCCTGGTCTGACCCAGCGACGGGAGGAACTCGCCACTGCCGAATCTAGGTCGAGTGCGCGGTGCCCTCGCCGCTCGCGGGACACGCCGTGAACCCGTCCCTGGGGGCTCGGTGGCGGCATCCATGCCGCCACACGGTCCCGCAACCGGCGAGGACACCGCACCAGACAGTTGGTCGGCGCTCGTTTAAAAAGCTGTCTGTAGTGCGGCGCCTCTCAGACATGGAGCCGATACGTCATGATCGAACAGGGCGCATCCAGCACTGCTCTTCCATGCGCACCGACCATCTCGACTGGTCCTTGCCCGCCCACCGTCGCGGGACCTTACGCGGCATGGATGCCGCGTAAGAGCCTCCATGGACGGATTCACGGCGTGTCCCGCGACGGTGGGCGGACAAGGGCCCTGCAACCAGGCGCCAGATCGACCGCTCTGCCGCTGATCCATTCGCACTTTCCAAACCCTCAATACACAACGCACAAAGCAACCTAGACCTGTAACGGTGGAGGTTGTTCGGTTGCGATCGGGTGCTTGGATCAACAGCTCGGTGCGTCGAGTGCGCGGTGCCCTCGCCGCTCGCGGGACACGCCATGCATTGGCCAAGAAGGCGCTTTGTCAGCCCCTCTCAAATGAACTACGTGACGCCTTGTGCGCAGCCCATGCGCGGCCTCAGATCTCGGTCGGGCCGATATGGTGGCGCTTGCGGTAGCGGATCGAGGACCACACTGAGGCGGCGATGAAGGCCACCCCGATCAGGCCGGTCAGCACTTCCGGTACGTGGTACACGGTGCCGACCAGCATGATGATCGCCAGCACGCCGATGGCGTAATGCGCGCCGTGCTCCAGGAACACGAACTCGTCCAGCGTGCCCTTGTGCACCAGGTAGACCGTCATCGAGCGCACGAACATCGCGCCGATCGCCAGGCCCAGCATGATGATGACCACATCGCGGGTGATCGCGAACGCACCGATCACCCCGTCGAACGAGAACGAAGCGTCCAGCACTTCCAGATACAGGAACGCGGCAATGCCCGAGCGCTTGGCCGGGCCCATGCCGTCTTCGCTCTCTTCGGACTCGAACAAGGCATCCACGCTGCCGACCAGCAGGTATAGCAGGATGCCGCCCAGGCCAGCGAACAGCACGCTCTGGAAGATCGCCTCGGGCAGGAACAGCTTGGTGCACAGCAGGACCGTCACCGCCACGATCACCGACATCGCATCGGCCTTGCCCAGCTTGCCGACCAGCCGCTCCACCGGCCCGAGCCAGTGCAGCTTGCGCTCCTGATCGAACAGGAAGTTCAGGAACACCAGCAACAGGAACATGCCACCGAAGGCGGCGATGGACGGGTAGTTGTCGGTCAGCACCTGGCTGTAGCGGTCCGGCTCCTTCAGCGCCATCTGCATCACCGGCACCAGGCCCATGCCGGTGGCCACCGACACGATCACGATCGGGAACACCAGGCGCATGCCGAACACCGCGATCAGGATGCCCACGGTCAGGAACAATTTTTGCCAGAACGCGTTCATGTGCTTGAGCACACCGGCGTTGACCACTGCGTTGTCGAACGACAACGACACTTCCAGCACGCTCAGCACCAGGCATAGCCACAGCGCCTGCCACAGGCCCATCGAGGTGGTGTGGCCCCACCAGGCAGCAACGCCCAGGCAGACGGCTGTAACCAAGAACGACATTCTGAAATCGCGAAACATTGACACTCCCAGGCGGGCCGAGACGACAGCCGGAGCAACGGGCTAGGGCAAGGCCCGGCAGATCCGGCGTGCGGTGGAGGATGGGGGACCGCGGCGTGACGCAACGTCAGGCCGGGCGCGGCTCGCCCATTATAGGGAGTGTCACCGCCATCAGGGTCGCATCGTCCGGATCCGGGCGTACCCCGAAGCCCAGGCTCTGGCACATCGCCAGCATGGTGCGGTTCTCGCGCAGCACCTGGCCTTCGATCTGTTTGAGGCCCAGCCAGCGCGCGTACTCGATCATGATGCGCATCAGCTGCCAGCCGATGCCATGGCCCTTGAGGTCGGAGCGGATCAGGATGCCGTACTCGCCTCCCTCGTAGTCGGCGTCGGCGTGCAGGCGCACCGCGCCGAGCATGTCGCCGCTCTTGGGGTCGATGGCCACCAGCGCGATCGAGCGCGCGTAATCGAGCTGGGTCAGCCGCGCGATGAACTCATGGCTGAAATGCTTGACCGACTGGAAGAAACGCAACCGCAGGTCTTCGTCGGTGACCCGCGCGAAGAACGCGCGGAACAGCGCATCGTCTTCCGGTCGGACCGGGCGCACCAGCGCATGGGTGCCGTCGCCGAGCGCGATCTGGCGCTCCCATTCCTTCGGATACGGAAAGATCGCAAAGCGCGGATGGCCGCGGCCCTTGTGCAGCTTGCGCGCCGGCGCCACCGCCACGCGCGCGTCCAGCGCGATCACGCCATCGCGGTCGGCCAGCAACGGGTTGATATCCAGCTCGGTGATTTCGGGGATGTCGGCGGCCAGCTGCGCCAGTTTGACCAGCACCAGCGCCACCGCGCGCTCGTCGGCGGCCGGCACGTCGCGATAGGCCTTGAGGATGCGCGAAACGCGCGTGCGGCCGATCAATTCATGGGCCAGGCGCAGGTCCAGCGGCGGCAAGGCCAGTTCGCGATCGTTGATCACTTCCACCGCGGTGCCGCCACGGCCGAACACGATCGCCGGGCCGAACACCGGGTCGTCGGCGATCCCGGCGATCAGTTCGCGCGCCTTGGGCCGCAGCACGGTGGGCTGCACGATCACCCCTTCGATGACCGCGTTCGGCAGTGCGGCGCGCGCGCGCGCCAGGATGCCGGCCGCCGCTTCGCGCACCGCCGCCACGCTGGACAGATTCAGGCGCACGCCGTCGACATCGGACTTGTGCGCGATGTCGTTGGACAACACCTTCAAGGTCACCGTGCGGCCGACAGCCAGCAGCGGGTCGGCCAGCAATGCGGCGTCGTTGGCGGTGGCGGCCACCTGCAGCGGCACGATCGGGATGCCGTAGGCGGCCAGCAGGCGGTTGGTGGCGACCGGGTCCAGCCAGCGCCGACCGGCCGCCAATGCCTCATCGACCACGGTACGGGCGATGGCCGCATCCACCACGAAGTCTTCCGGCAGGCTGGGCGGGGTTTCCATCAACGCCGCCTGCGCCTCGCGGTAGCGCACCAGGTGGGTGAAGCCGCGCACCGCGTCCGACTCGGTCGCGTAGGTGGGCACGCGCGCCGCATTGAGCGCAGCGATCGCCGCATCGTCCTGGCCCAGCCATACCGCGAAGACCGGCTTTTCGCGCTGATAGCGGTCGCGCTGGTCCAGCGCGCGGGTCAACGCCTTGGCCGCGTCGGCCGAGGAGGTGAACGCGGTGGGCACGTTGACCACCAACAGCGCGTCGTTCTCCGGATCGTCCAGCAAGGCTTCGATCGCCGCGGCATACCGCGGCCCGTCGGCGTCGACGATGATGTCGACCGGATTGCTGCGCGACCAGCCTTCGGGCAGCGATTGATCCAGCCGCTCCAGCGTCTTGGCCGACAACTCCGCCAACGTGCCGCCGCGCAGCACCAGCTGGTCCACCGCCAGCTGCCCCACCCCGCCGCCATTGCTGAGGATGGCCAGCCGCCGGCCGGGAAAACTGCCGAGCCGGCCCAGCGTTTCGGCGGCGGCGAACAGCTCGTCCAGCGCGCCCACCCGCAACAGGCCGGCACGCGCGAATGCGGCGCCATACACCGCATCCGAGCCGGCCAGCGCCTGCGCATGCGTATCGGCATTGGGATTGATGCGGAACTGGCGGCCCGACTTGACCACCACCACCGGTTTGGCGCGCGCGGCGGCGCGTGCGGCCGACATGAACTTGCGCGCATCGCCGATGCGTTCGACATACAGCAGGATCGCGCGGGTACGGTAGTCGGTGGCGAAGTAGTCGAGCAGGTCGCCGAAATCCACATCCAGCGTATCGCCCAGCGACACCACCGCCGAGAACCCGACCGAGCGCGCCACGCCCCATTCCACCAGCGCGGCGGCAATCGCGCTGGATTCGGAAATCAATGCCAGGTCGCCGGCCTGCGGGCAATGCGCGGCGATACTGGCATTGAGCCGCGCATGCGGGGCGATCACGCCCAGGCAGTGCGGGCCGAGGATGCGCATGCCCTTGGCGCGCGCGGCCGCTTCCATCCGCGCGGCCGGCGAGCCGGGGCCGCTGCCGAGACCTGCAGTCAGGATGATCGCCGCGGCAACACCGCGCCGTGCGGCAATCGAGACGATGCGCGGCACGATGCGCGCCGGCGCGGTGATCACCACCAGGTCCGGCACCCAGGGCAGATCGGTCAGCCGCGCCACCGTGCGCACGCCGTCGATCTCGGTATAGCGCGGGCTCACCCAGCCGATCTGCCCGGGAAACCCGGCCGCGCGCAGGTTGCGCACCACCGCCCGTCCGGCCGAACGATCGCGCGGACTGCCGCCCACCACCGCCACGGTGGTGGGACGAAAGACCTGCTGCAGGTGATAGGTGCTCATGGCGACGACGACGACGGGGGAAGCGGACACGGTACACGTCGGCCCAAGCCGACGTCATCGACCCGAGGGCTGCAGGACAGCAACGGCGTCCACACACTTGTTGTGAACGATTCGCATTTTCGTTAATATTGCGTGGTCAGCCAGCTTTCAGCGCCGCCCCGCGCCCATGCCGCCAGCGACTCATTCGGAACAGGGCCCCCCATGAAACTGCTGACCTTGTCGGCGCTGCTGCTTGCCGCCTCCGCCTCTGCGCACACGCCTTATCTGGCACCCAACACCTTCGCTCCCCAGCCCGGTCAGACGGTGACCCTGGACGCGGCCTTTGCCGAGACTTTCTTCGTCCCGGAAGCGGCCTTCGACCAGAGCCGCTTCAGCATCACCGGGCCCGATGGCCGCGACGTCGAACCGGCGCGTGTGCAGGCGCTCGACACCCGCACCGTCGTCGAACACAGCCTGGGCAAGCAGCCCGGCACCTACCGGGTCAGCACCGGCCTGCGCGTGGGCGCGCAGTTCCGCACCTGGGAACTGGACGGCAAGCGCGAGACCGTGCGCGACCCGAAAGTGGCCATGCCCAAGGGCGCCACGCTGATTGCCAGCTTCCAGTCGCGCACCCTGGCCCAGACCTATCTGAGCGTCGGCAAACCCGATCGCAGCGCGCTGGCGCCGCGCAATCAGGGTCTGGAACTGGTGCCGGTGACGCATCCCAACGACCTGTATGTCGGCGAGAGCTTCGTCTTCACGGTGCAATACGACGGCGTGCCGCTGGCCAAGCAGACCGTGGACATCAGCGAGGCGGTGTGGACCTCCGATCGCAAGCCGACGTTGATCAGCGTGACCACCGACGCGGCCGGCCGCGCAACCTTGAAGCTGGACCGCGCCGGCACCTGGCTGGCGCTGACCCGCCACCGCACCCCGGCTCCGGCCGACGCCCCGGTGCGCGAGTACAGCAACAGCACCACGCTGACGTTTCAGGTGCTCGAACAATAGCGCCGTGCAACCGCTGCGGCGGTTGCGCATCTCCACCGGCGTCTCGCACACCGGCGCGGCGCATTCGCCCGGCATCGCACTCCCCCTGCAGGCCCAGCCAACGCCACGGCCCGACACCGTTTTTCCCATCAAGAGGCAATCCATGAACACTGGCTCCCTGGCCGGCGCGTGCCTGTGCGCGCTGCTGCTTCCTGCTACCGCACTCGCCCAATCCGCGCCGCGCCCGCTGCTCGGCGGCCACGGCAACAACGTGCAGGCCTTCATCACCCAGCATGACGACAACCGCGACGGCCGCATCACCGCCGCCGATTTTGCGAGCTTCCGCCGCAGCCGCTTCGATGCCACCGACCGCAATCACGACGGCACGGTCGACGAGGACGAATACGTGGGTGAGTTTCGCGAGCGCCGCCAGCGTGCGCTGGAGCAGGAACGCAGCGCACAGGCCGCACAAGGCAAGACCCGCTTTGCGGCACTGGATGCCGATGGCAACGGGCAGGTGTCGCGTGCCGAATTCGACGCGGCCGGTGCGCAGGACTGGGCGCGCGGACAGGCAGCCGTGTCGGCCGCTGCCAAGGCTGCATCGGGCGACACAACGGCCGCCTTCGACCGCGATGGCGGCCGCCCCGGCATGCCCGACAGCGGCTCGGCCGAGGGCTTTCTCGCGCTGTACGACGAGAACGGCGACGGCAAGGTGGGCGAGGCGGAATACGCAGACCTGCGCAAAGCGCAGTTTGCCGGCGCCGATAGCGACCACAACGGTGCGCTTTCGCTGGACGAGTACAGAGTCGAATTCGAGGACCGCCTCAACCGCCGCCTCACCGCGCTCGAACTGGCCGACGACCACCAGGTGCATGTGCGCTTCACCGTGCTCGACACCGACAAGAACCAGCGCATGAGCTTCGCCGAATACCAGGCCTCCGGCCTGCGCACCTTCGCCCGCGTCGACCGCAATCACGACGGCGTGGTCGATGCCAGCGACGCCGCGTTGCCTGCTCCTGTAACCGCAACTGCGCCGGCCGCCACGCCGGCGCGCGCCGACTGACTTTCCTGCCGCGGGCTTCGCTGCCCGCAGCGCCCGGCCCGCCACTGGCGGGCCCTACCCAGCCACGCGGCCGTTCCCTGCCGCCCACAGCCAGGTCCGCGCCCTCCGGCGCTCATTCCTCCTTCCTGACTGTGGACTCCACGATGACCTCGACACCGACCCTGCTGGCCCTGGCGATCGCCGCCGGCCTGGCCTTCCCGCTGCATGCCGAACAGGCGCCCGCCGACGCCACCACCTTCGACCCGGTGGAAGTGAAGGCCGCACGCGACAAGCGCGCCTCCAGCAACCAGAATGTCACCACCCTCGACACCGCGCAGTTGCAGCAGGAACAGGCCGAGAGCATGGAAGACCTGGTGCGCTACATCCCCGGCGTGAGCATCGCCGACATGGGCCGCTTCGGCGAAAACGGCTTCAACATCCGCGGCCTGGAAGGCGACCGCGTGGCGATGACCATCGATGGCCTGTCGATGGCCGAAGGCGTGGAGACCGCGCGCGACTACGAGTTCTTCCGCGCAGGCCGCGGCGGCGTGGATGTGGATTCGCTCAAGAGCGTGGACATCGTCAAGGGCGCCGACTCCATCAGTGCCGGCAGCGGCGCGCTCGGCGGCGCGGTGGTGTTCACCACCAAGGATCCCTACGACTACCTCAAGGCGCAGGGCAACGACAGCTATGTCGGCCTGAAGACCGGCTACACCGGCCACAACGACCAACTGCTCGGCAATATCACCGTGGCCAACCGCACCGGCATCGTCGAATCGATGCTGACCTATACCCGCCGCGAGGGCCACGAGTCGGAGGGCTGGTACTCCAGCACCGAGATCGACACCGGCAGCGCGCGGCGCACGCCCGACCCGATCGACAGCGAAAGCGACAACGTGCTGGCCAAGCTCGACGTGGTGCCCAACGCGCAGCACCGCTTCGGCGTGGTCTACGAACGCAACCGCTCGCAGAACCGGGTCGACAACCTGAGCCGCGTCAGCGCGCCCAGCTACGCCGAACGCATCGGCGAGGACAGCAACGACCGTGACCGCTACGGCCTGCGCTACATCTGGAACGCGAACAACGCGCTGTTCGACACGCTCGAAGCGCAGCTGGACCGCCAGCAGACCGAAAGCCGCGGCACCACCCGCATCCTCACCCAGAGCGGCAGCTCGAGCACCCCGGCCACGGCCGCCACCACCCGCTGCACGGTGGCGTTGCCCTGCCGCCGTGCCGAGGATCGTGACACCGAGCAGACCCTGGACCGCCTCGCGGTCGACTTCGACAAGCTGCTGCATGGCAACGGCTGGTCGCAATCACTGCTGTATGGCGCCGCCTGGCAGCGCCGCAGCATCGACTTCAGCGCGATCGACTACCGCTGGAACAACGCCGGCACGCTGGACACCGCCACCATCGACCCGGCGCAGGTGCCCAGGACCGATGCTGACAGCTGGAGCGTGTACCTGCGCGACCGCATCGGCCTGCTCGACGACCGCCTGCAGCTGACCCTGGGTGCGCGCTACGACCATTACCGCTACGCGCCGACGCTGTCGTCCACCTTCACCGATGTCACCGGCACGGTGCGCGAGGTGACCTTCGCCTCGCCCACCTGGCAGGCCGGCGTCAGCTACGCCGTCACCCCGCAGCAGACGCTGTGGTTCCAGGCCGGGCGCGGCTTCCGGGCGCCGACCACCGCCGAGATGTACGCCCCCACCAGCATCACCGCGCTGACTGAAGTTGCGACCGGCAACACCGTCAACGTGCCCACCGTGGCCGCCAATCCCGCGCTCGAAGCAGAGCGCAGCCTCAACCTGGAACTGGGCTGGCGCTGGGAGAGCGAGTGGGCGCGCGTGGGCCTGTCGGTGTTCCGCGACCGCTACGACGACTTCATCCAGAGCGAGACCGTCACCGCCAACGCCGGCACGCTCTACCAGACCTGTACCCGCGGCGTGTGCACCACGCGCAACGGCTACGCTTACACCACGCTGCTCAATGTCGGCCAGGTCGAGGTCAAGGGCGTGGAACTGGATGCGCAGTTCAAGCTTGGCGACGCCTGGCTGCTGCGCGCGGCATGGACCCACAACCAGGGCGAGCTGGAAGACGGCCGCCCGCTGGACAGCATCAATCCGGATCGCGGCGTGCTCGGCCTGAGCTGGCAGGGTCTGGACGAGCGCCTGCGCATCACTGCCAACATCACCCATGCGCTGGCCAAGAAGGCCAAGGACGTCAATGTGGAGAACGATATCTTCGGCGCCCCGGCCGAACCGTTCCTCAGCGACGCCTACAGCGTGGTCGATCTATTCGGCAGCTATCGCTTCAACGGGCATGTGCGCGTCAATCTGGGCGTGTACAACCTGTTCGACGAGCGCTATTCGCAATGGGCGCGCATCCGCAACGTCACCCGTGGCGATTTCTATCTGTACGGCTATGCCACCGACGACGGCATCGGCCGCTACAGCGAACCCGGCCGCAACCTGCGTGCCACGTTGTACGTGAACTTCTGACCGGCGCTCGCCGCCCCGCATCGCTGCACGGCCTACCGTGCAGCGATGCGGAGTGGACCAGGCAATAACGGCCTGGCCATCGCCTCTCCGCGCTACAACAACGTGCCGCTGAGAATCGCGGCAGCGATGCTGAAATAGATCACCAAGCCGGTGACATCCACCAAGGTGGCCACGAACGGAGCCGACGCGCTGGCCGGGTCGAAGCCGAAGCGTTGAAGCACGAACGGCAGCATCGAGCCGGACAGCGAACCGAAGGTGACGATGCCGATCAGCGCCGCGCCGATGGTCAGCGCCACCATCTGCCAGTGCGGGCCATAGTCGTACAGGCCGGCGGTCTGCCAGATGGTGATGCGCACGATCGCCAGCAGGCCCAGGATGGTGCCCAGGGTGAGGCCGGTGGGTAGCTCGCGCAGGGCCACCTTCCACCAGTCGCCCAGGCGGATTTCGCGCAAGGCCAACGAGCGGATCAGCAGCGAGGTGGCCTGCGAACCTGAGTTGCCGCCCGAGCTCATGATCAACGGGATGAACAAGGTCAGCACCACCGCCTTGGACAGCTCGTCCTCGAAGTGCTGCATCGCGCTGGCGGTGAGCATTTCGCCGAGAAACAGCACACTCAACCAGCCGGCGCGCTTCTTGATCATCTGGCCAAAGCCGATCTGCATGTAGGGCTTGTCGAGTGCTTCCATGCCGCCGAACTTGTGCACGTCCTCGGTGGATTCGGCGATCAACGCATCCAGCACATCGTCCACGGTGACGATGCCCAGCACATGCCCGTGCGCATCCACCACCGGAATGGCCAGCAGGTCGTGGCGACGGATCAGCCGGGCGACTTCCTCCTGATCCAGCGCCGGGTCCACCGTGACCGGCGGATTGACCTGCGCCACCTCCAGGATCGGTGCGTCGTCTGCGCCGGTGATCAATCGGCGCATGGTGACCACCTGGGTCAGCACGCGGGTATGCGGGTCCAGCAGATAGATCGCATACACCGTCTCGCGGCTGCGCTCCACCTCGCGGATGTGTTGCAAGGTGCGGCCCACCGTCCAGTCGGCCGGCACCGCCACGAACTCGGTGGTCATCAGCGCGCCGGCGGTGTTGGGCGGGTAACGCATCAAGGCCTGAATCGACAGCCGCGCCTCGGCACTGAGCAGCCACAGCAGCGGCGCGCGCTGGTCGGCGTCCAGGCCGTGGAAGATGTCGGTGGCGCGGTCGTCGGCCATCTGCCCGAGCAAGGAGGCGGCCTGTTCGGCCGGCAGTTGCGCCACCAATGCGCTGGCATCGTGCAGCTCGGGTTGTTCGAGCAGTTTCACCGCACGCGGTTGCGGCAGCGCGGCCAGCACCTGTGCGGCCTCGTCGCGGTCGAGGGTGTTGAGGTATTCCACCGCATCGGCCGTGTTGAAATCGGCGATGGGTGCGATCAAGGCATTGACGCCTTGGGCAAGGCGCAGGGTTTCGTTGTACATGGGGTTCGCCTGGTGACGACCGTCGTCGATGACAGCCGGCGAACCCAAAGCCTCAGGCGCGCGCCAGCTGGGTCATCGACCCGGGTCTAGGGTGACTGTCGCTGGACATGAGTAAGGCTCCGAGAAGTGCGTACCGACCGGTGATCCGGGCGGCGGCGGGGCGCAGTCTGCGCGCCTGAGCCGGCTTGGTCAATGGCTCGCACGAGGCACGTTTAAGCGAGCGTGCAATCCGCCGATCTTGCCGATGCGCAGCATGCGCAGGAGGGTGCGTCTCATCGAGATGGCAGCGAGCGTGGGCCGACGGCGCAGATGCGTGCGGTGGTTGCGACAACGGCGCGCTGGTCGCGGCCTTGAACACGCTTGCCGGCCAGCGCTGCCGAGGGCCACGCTGGGCTCCAGACACGCTGCTACCGAGGCGCTGATCGGAAACAGCAAACCGGCTACCGGAAACGCGTGGCCGCTGCGCATTGCCGGCGACTCCGGCACGTCGGTGCCAGCTGGTCAGCCGCAGTGCGCGGCATAATGCGCACCTCAACGGAGAGTGCGCATGCATAGCGGCGGTCTGGAACTGGCTCTGGTGCTGATGCTGGCCGCCATCGTGGCGGTGCCGGTGTTCAAGCGCTTCGGGCTGGGCGCGGTGTTGGCCTATCTGGTCGCCGGTGTGGTGCTCGGGCCCGACGGCGTGGGCGTAGTGCAGGATGCCGAACGCATCAGCGGCGCAGCCGAAATCGGTGTGGTGATGCTGCTGTTCGTGATCGGCCTGGAACTGTCGCCGTCGCGTTTGAAAGTGATGCGGCATTCGGTGTTCGGCGCCGGCGCCACCCAGGTGGTGGTGACCACGCTGATCCTGGGCGGCCTGCTGATGCTCGGCAATCTGGGCTGGAAGAGCGCGTTGATCGTCGGCGTGGCGCTGGCGTTGTCGTCCACCGCGGTGGGCCTGCAGCTGCTGGCCGAGCGCAAGGCGCTGGGCAGCGATTACGGGCGCCTGGCGTTCGCCATTTTGCTGTTTCAGGATCTGATCGCCATTCCATTGCTGGCGGCCATTCCGCTGCTCGGTGGCAGCAAGAACGCCACGCTGGCATGGCCGGACGTGGCCAAGGCGGTCGCCGCATTGGCGCTGGTGATCCTGTGCGGGCGCTTCGTGCTGCGCTATCTGTTCAACATGGTGGCGCGCACGCGCATGCCGGAAGTGTTCACCGCCAGCGCCTTGCTGGTGGTGCTGGGCACCGCCTGGATCATGCAGGAAGCCGGATTGAGCGCCAGCCTGGGCGCGTTTCTGGCCGGTGTGCTGCTGGCCGATTCGGAATTCCGCCACGAGCTCGAATCGCAGATCGAGCCGTTCGAAGGGTTGCTGCTGGGACTGTTTTTCATCTCGGTCGGCATGGGCATCGATCTGAACCGGGTGGTCGCCGAGCCGTGGCTGATCGCCAGCGGCGTGGCGATCCTGCTGGTGGTGAAGTTCTCGCTGCTGGTCGGGATCGGCACGGTGGCCAAGCTGCCGCTGCGCAGCAGCCTGATGCTGGGCAGCGTGTTGTGGCTGGGCGGCGAATTCGCCTTTGTGGTGTTCAACGAGGCCGATCGCGTCGGCTTGCTGGAGCGCGCCAACCACGACCGCCTGGTGGCCATTGTCGGTGTCTCGATGGCGCTGACGCCGCTGTTGCTGCTCGGCATGCAGCGCATCCTCAACGGGCCGCTGCGGCTGCATGCACCCAAGTCCGACCGCCCGTTCGACACCATCGATGCGCAAACGCCCAAGGTGCTGGTCGCCGGCATGGGCCGCTTCGGTCAGGTCGTCGCGCGTCTGCTCACCGCGCGGCATGTGCCGTTCGTGGCGCTGGAACACAATCCGGACACCGTGGAGGATTTGCGCCGCTTCGGCAGCCAGTTGTACTACGGCGACCCCACACGCCCGGAACTGCTGCGCGCCGCCGGCGCCGACCGCATCAAGGTGTTCGTGATCGCGGTGGACGACCCGGAAACCAACATCAAGGCGGTACGGTTGATCCGCCGCCTGTACCCGCAGGCCACGGTGCTGGCGCGTGCACGCAACCGCCAGCACGCCTGGAAATTGATGGACCTGGGCGCAGAGCCGTTCCGCGAGGTATTCGCCTCCAGCCTGGAGCTGAGCGAACGCGTGCTGACCTCGCTCGGCCTGGGCGAAGCGGTTGCCAAGGAGCACGTCAAACGGTTCCGCCAGCACGACGAAGAGTTGCTGCATCGCCAGCACCTGGTCTATGACGACGAAGCCAAGGTGATCCAGACCTCGCGCGATGCACGCGCAGACCTGATGCATCTGTTCGAAGCCGACGTCAAGGCGGATGTTGATGCCGAACCCGCGCCGGTAACGCCCGATCGCTGAGCTCTGCGTAGGAGCGCGCTTGGTGACGGATGTCTTTGCCACCTTGCCGGGCGAACCGGCTGCGCCTTGAGCGGATTTTGCAGCAGGTGCGGCGGCACGTTTGGGTGTCGCCTTGCTCGCTTTCTTCGCGGTCTTGTTGGTGGCTTTCTTGACCGGCGTTGCAGCGCTGCTGCGTGCTTCCGGTGCGCGGCGCGGCGGTGGCTTGCGCCCCGGAGTGAGCGCGCGCCAGGCGTGCCCGCCATTCATCGCCAGCAAGGCATCGGCAGCCGACGGGCCGGCGCTGCCGGCGGCGTAATTGGGGAAGTCGCTTGGCGGTTGTTTCCAGGCATCCAGGATCGGCTGCACGATGCGCCAGGCGGCTTCCACCATGGCCGCATCCTGGAACAGGCCGGCCTCGCCCTTCATGCAGTCCTGCAGCAGGCGCTCGTAGCCCACCGTGTATTCCTTGGGAAACCAGTCGCGGTAACGGAAGTCCATGCGCACCGGTGCCAGCGCAACCTGCGCGCCCGGGCGTTTGACGTCGAACTGCAGCGAGATGCCCTCGTCGGGCTGGATGTGCAGCACCAGCCAGTCGGGTCCGTAACCGCCCACTTCGGTACTGCGGAACGGTGCCAGCGGCGCAGGCTTGAAGCGGATCGCGATCTCGGTGGTGCGCTCGCGCAGCCGCTTGCCGGTGCGCAGGTAGAACGGCACGCCGGCCCAGCGCCAGGTGTCGACCTGCAGTTTCATCGCCACATAGGTTTCGGTTTCCGAATCCTCCGGCACGGTGTCTTCTTCGCGATACCCCGGCACCGCGCTGCGGCTCACCGCGCCGGAGGCATATTGGCCGCGTACCACGTCTTCGGGCTTGATCGGGCGCACCGCTTCGATCACTTCGGCGCGGCGGCGGTGCATGGCTTCGGTGGTGAAGGCGGCCGGCGGTTCCATCGCAATCATCGCCAGCAACTGGAACAGATGATTCGGCACCATATCGCGCAAACAGCCGGTGGGATCGTAGAAACGCCCGCGCCCTTCCACGCCGATGGTTTCGGCGGCGGTGATCTGTACATGATCGATGCGGTCGCGGTTCCACACCGGCTCGAACAAGCCATTGGCAAAACGGAACGCCAGAATGTTCTGCACGGTTTCCTTGCCGAGGAAATGGTCGATGCGGAATACCTGATCCTCGTGCAAGACGCGGGCGACGGTGGCATTGAGCGCGACGGCGCTGGGCAGATCGTGGCCGAACGGTTTTTCCACGATCACCCGCCGCCAGCCCTGGCCCTCGCGCTGTTTGACCAGCCCGGCTTCGCCCAGGTTGAGCAGTACCGGCTCGAAGAAACGTGCGGCGGTGGCCAGATAGAACAGCACATTGCCCTGGGTGCCATAGCGCTTGTGCAGTTTCTCCAGTACGCCATCCAGCGCCTGATAGGCACCTAAATCGGTAAAATCGCCACGCAGATAATGCATGCGCTCGCGCAGCCACTCCCAGGTGTCGGTGTCGAACTCGTCGGTCTGGAATTCGGCATCGCGGCTGCTGAGCAGCTCGGTCATCGACTGACCCATCATCGTGCGCCACGAACGCTCGCTGATATCGCCGTGGTCCATGCCGACGATGGCGAACTGCTCGCCCAACGCACCGGCCCGGCGCAGGTTGTACAGCGCCGGCATCACCAGGCGCTTGGTCAGATCGCCGCGTGCGCCCAGCACCACGATGACGCACGGCGGAGTGGTTTCTTGCTCATTCATGGACGTGTTTCCTTTTCGCCCATGCGTCCGTGCAGGCGCAATGCCGCATTGACCAGGGCCACGTGGGAATACCCTTGCGGGAAGTTGCCAAGCATGCGCTTGCTGCGCGGGTCGTACTCTTCGGCGAGCAGGCCCACGTCGTTGCACAATCCGAGCAGGCGCTCGAGCAAGACGCGCGCCTGCTCGGTGCGCCCGAGCAATGCATAGTTTTCCACCAGCCAGAAGCTGCAGGCAAGAAAGGTGCCCTCGCCGGCCGGCAGGCCATCGGCACTGTCGTCGGCGCGATAGCGCTCGACCAATCCATCGATGGTCAGATCGCGTGCGATGGCATCGGCGGTGGCGGCGATGCGCGGATCCTCCGGCGGCAAAAACCCCACGATCGGAATCAGCAGCAGCGAGGCGTCCAGGCGGTCGGAGCCATAGCTCTGCACGAAGTGACCATCCGGATGTACGCCGTTTTCCAGCACTTCGGCGCGGATTTCCTCGGCAAGCCTGCCCCAATGTGCGCGTTTTTCTGCGTCGGCATTGGTGATGCCATCGCGCGCGCCGCAATCGAACGCCAGCCAGGCCATCACTTTGGAATGCACGAAATGACGGCGCTCGTCGCGAATCTCCCAGATGCCTTCATCGGGCAGGCGCCACAGGTCTTCGAGCGTATCCAGGATCTTTTCCAGCAGCGATGCCGACGAGCCATCGTCGTCGGACGGCGGCGCCACGCCCTTCTCGCGCGCGTAATGGAACGCGCCGATCAACTCGCCATACACATCGAGCTGGAACTGATCCACCGCACCGTTGCCGATGCGCACCGGGCCGGAGTTTTCGTAGCCGGGCAACCAGTCCGCTTCCCATTCCTGCAACCGGCGCTCGCCGGCGATGCCGTACAACGCCTGCAACTGATCCGGCGAACCGGCGATGGTGCGTTGCACCCAATCGCGAAACGCCGCGGCTTCATCGCGATAGCCGGCCTGCAGCAACGCAATCAGCGTGAACACCGAATCGCGCAGCCAGCAGTAGCGATAATCCCAGTTGCGGGTGCCGCCCAGATGCTCGGGCAGCGAGGCCGTGGGCGCGGCGACAATGCCACCGGTGGGCAGATAACTCAGCCCCTTCAATACCACCAGCGAACGCCGCACCTGCTCGGTCCACGGACCGACATCGGTACAGCGACGTGCCCAGCCATGCCAGAACGCGGTGGTCCGTTGCAGCGCCTGTTCCGGGTCGATCGCCGCCGGGGTGGGCTGATGCGATAACCCATGACTGAGCAGAAACCAGGTGCTCTCGCCCTGACGCAGCGTGAAGTCTGCCTCGGTGCCCAGGTCCTCGCCGTGCAGCTGCTGCGGCGAGCGCAACGCGAGTTGGTCGGGACCGGCGATGGCGCGAATGCCACCCTCGATGCCGGTGACCCACGGCACCGTACGGCCATAGTTGAAGCGAAACGTCAGCCGCATGTGCATCGGCACTTCGCCCTGCACGCACCGCACGATCCGCACCAGATGCTGGTGACTGTCGCTCTCATCGCTGGCGACCATGAAGTCGACCAGTTCCACCGTGCCGGTGTCGGTACGCATGCGCGTGCACAGCACCAGACTGTCGTCTTCGTAAGCGCGTTCGCTGCGAAATGCGGCGACCGGCGACAACGCCCATTGCCCGTGTTGCTCATCGCCCAGCAGGGATGCGAAAAACGCATCGGAATCGAAACGTGGCAGACACAGCCAGTCGATGGTGCCGCAGTGGTCGACCAGGGCCGCGCTGTGGCAATTGCCCAGCATGGCGTGGTCTTCGATACGCACGCTCATCGTAGAGGCGCTTCCTTCGTGCGAGGGAACGCCCAGTCTTGCACGCGCAGTGTCGGGATCGGGTTACGACTGCGCCGGCAGACGCAGCAACGGTGGCACCGTGTGTTCCAGGCGACGGATCAGTGCCGGATCCATATAGGCGTAGTCGTCGGGAATGTGCAGGCAGATCACCCGGCAATGGCGCAACTGCGCGGCGAAACGTTTGCGCAACAGCTGCAGGTGCCGGCGCTCCATCACCAGCACCAGCTGCGCTTCATGCAACAGCTCCGGTGTGACCTGCACGTCCGCATCTGCGGCCAGCCCGGCCGATTGCGTTTGCACGCCCGGCCAGTCGGCGAACACGCGTTCGGCGGTAGGGCTGCGCAGGCGGTTGCGGCTGCACACGAACAGCACCTGCAACGGTGCGCCGCCGCGCTGGCTCAGCGGCCTTCGCGCAGGAAGCGCGCCATCGAGGAGACACCCGGCAAGGCGGGCTCGAACTGACCGGCCACATCGATGAAGCCGCGCATGATCGCAATCTCGCGCGGGGTGCGATTGAGCGCGTCGCGGCGGTCGCCGTCGGCGCCGGCACGCAACAGGCGCTGCACCAGCAAGGGCAAGCCGTGCAGTGCGGCCAGATGCAACGGACCGAAGCCGCGTTGATCGGCCACATCCAGCGAGACGTCTTCGTCGAGCAGGCGTTCGACACCGGCCAGCACCACTTGTTCGTCGCAGGCGTTGCCCGGTTCGGCGCGCGCGCCCAGCAACAGCAGCAACGGGCTGACCCGACCACCGGCCAGATACTCGGGATCGGCGCCGGCCAGCAGCAAGGTGTCCAGCAAGGCCAGCAGGCGACTCTTGTCGCGCGCGGTGAATCCGTACAGCGCGGCGCAATGCAGCGGCGCCAGGCCCTGGTCGTCGTTGGCGTGCACATCGGCCGCCGCAGTGAGCAGGCGCGCCACGATATCCGGCAGGCCCAGCGCGCAGGCCAGCATCAGCACGGTGACACCGCCGGGCAGGCGATGCTCGATCTGCGCGCCGGCCTGCAGCAAGGCGGCCACGATCTCGGTCTGACGCATGCTCACCGCCGCCGACAACGGCGTGGCGCCGCTGTTGGCCGCACGTTGCGGATCGGCGCCGCGCCCCAGCAGATGCGCCACCACGGCGAGATGGCCGCCACCGGCGGCGCGCAGCAGCGCGGTGCAGCCTTGCGCGTCGATCGCATCGACCGGCAGGCCCAGATCGATCAGGCGCCGCACCGCATCGGTGTCGCCGGCCATGGCCGCAGCCGGCACATCGGCTTCGCGTAGCGTGCGGTGCGGCAGCGACCAGATGCGCCAGTCCAGCCAGTCGGCCAGATCGCGGCGACCGATCGACAGCGCCACGCCCAGCGGGGTCTGCCCGTCGGCCGCGCGCGCTTCCGGCGAGGCGCCTTGTTTGACCAGCAATTTCAGCGAGGCTTCCCGGCCCAGCGCGGTGGCCAGATGCAGCGCGGTCATGCCGTGGCTGTCGCGGGCCTCGCGGTCCACGCCGTGTTCCAGCAACCACTGCTGCAGGCGCAGCCAGCCCAGCCGCACCGCCAGCGACAACGGCGGGTCGCCGGCCGCCGACGCGGCAAACGGGTCGGCGCCGCGTTCGAGCAATTCCAGCGCGAACTGTTCCAGCCCGCGCGATGCCGCGTCGTGCTGCACGCAGGCGCTGAGCAGGCGGGTCAGGCCACCGGCACCGGCGGGCGAGACGCCATGGCGCAGCAGCGCCTGCAGTGCCGGCACCGCCTCCACACCACGCGAGAGCAGTGCAAACATCGGCACGTCGCCGCAGGCATCGCGCACGTCGGCATCGGCGCCGTGGCGCAGCAGCCAGTCCACGGCGTCGGCGTTCAGGGCCAGATGCGCATCGTGCAACAGGCCGCCGAGTTCTTCCGGGCCGCACAGCCTGGCCAATGCGTCCAGGCCATCGCGTTGACCGAACTGCAGGCCTTCGCGCAACAGCACCAAGGGCGGGCGATCGGGCAGTACCGCAACGCCGGGGGTATCGCCGTGTCCATCGCTGACTGCGGCCGGCAGCGGATACGCAGGATCGAGCAATTGCACGATCGCCCAGCGCCCGGCCTCGGCGGCGACATCCACTGCGCGACGGCCGTGCGCATCGGCGCTGTCGGCCGGCACCTGCAGATCGAGCAGGCGCCGGATCAGGGCCGGCGACACGCGGTCGGCGGCGCAGGCCAGCGTCACTGCATTGCGGCCGTCACCATCAATGGCCAGCACATCGGCCTTGCGTGCGACCAGGCGTTCGAGCACGCCGCTGCGTGCCTGCCGCGCCGCGTCCAGCCACGGCGTGCGGCCGAGCAGATCGCGCGCTTCCAGATTGGCACCGGCCGACAACAACGCTTCGACGATATCGCCATGCCCGGCCAACGCGGCCTCGTGCAGGGCACTGCGGCGCTGGCGGTCGCGCGCATCCACGCGCGCCTTGTGCTTGAGCAGCAGCTGCACGCCGGCCGGGTCGTCTTCCTCGGTGCCGGCGGCGGCCAGCAGCACGGGTGCGCCGCCTTCCGGTTCGGAATGCGCGCCGCGTTCCAGCAGAAACTTGGCCAGCCGCCAGTTGCCGACCTGGCAGGCCATCGCCAACGGCGAATGACCTTCGTTGTTGAGCGCGTCGAGCTCGGCGGCGGCATCGCGCAGCAGCGCGGCCACGCCCGGGTCGGAACTGCGCACCGCGTGATGCAGCGGCGTATTGCCGTCGTTGTCGGTGGCGCGCGGGTCGGCGCCATTGGCCAGCAGCGTCATCACCGCATCGGGGCGACCGTGCCAGCTGTCGCGGGTGGCGGCCAGCAACGGGGTCATGCCGCGATGCGGCTGGTTGACGTCGACGCGGCGCACGATCAGTTCGCGCAGCAGGCGCAGATCCGGCAATACCGCAGCCAGCGCGGGCAGGCTGCGTTGGTCGCGCCATTCCGGCAGCGGTAGCGCCTGCGGATCGGCGCCGGCGTCGAGCAACTGCAGCGCGCGGTCCACGCGTCCGCTGCGAGCGGCCTCGAACAGCTCGGGCACCAGTTGATGCTGGGCCACCGGCTCCAGCGGACGCGGTTCGGCCGCCGCTTCGGAAAAGAAATCGGCCGCCTGCAAGGCTGCCGGGGCATCGCTGCGCACCGGCGCGGCGGTGCGTTGCAACAGCAGATGGGCGGCCGGCAGCAGCACGCTGGCGGCGATCGCCAGACTCCAGCGCCAACTGCTCGACAACCAGCCCGGCCAGGCCAGCGCCACGGCCAACGTGCACATCGCCAGCACCAATGCGGCGGCCAGCAGGCCGCGCCAGGCATGCAATTCCTGCGTGGCCAGCGCATGCCACCGCGGGGCCAGGGCGCCGCCGTCGCGCTCGACCTCGCCCCACAGCGGCCAGGTCCGCCACAGCCCGAGCAGCGCGGCGCTGACCGCAACGCTCAGCGCCAACGCGGCGGCCAGGCTGCCGCTATCGCGCAACGCAGTCAGCGGCCAGGTGATCAAGGCCGCAAGGGCCAACAGACCGACGCCCCAGATCGCCAGCAACGGCGGCAGCGCCTGCGCGACCGCACGCGGCTGGCTCGGCAATGCGCGCGTGCCACGTGCCCACGACACCGCCAGCGCGAAGGCCGGCTGCGCCAGCCACAGCGTCACCGCAGCGACGCTGCCGCCAACGCCGCCCAGCAACGACAACACCACCCCGGCCGCGCCGGCCAGCGCTGCGGCGCGCCACCGCGCGGCACGCGTGGCCTCAGTCATAGTCGCACTCGCCCGCCAGCACCAGCGTCTTGGGTAGTTGCAGGTAGAAACCGTGCTTGCCGAGCGCTTCGCGCACCGTGGTCACGTCGGCTTGCGCCAGGCGGCGCTGCGGCGTCAACGCCACCTCCAGCACGAACGCGAACGGCGCCAGTTGCGCGTGCACGGCGGCCGGAAGACCGGAGAAGTCGTCACGCATGGCGAGATAGACGAAGGTGTCTTGCTTGCGTTGGCTTTTATAGACGTAGGCGTGCATGCGCGCGTGGTCGCGCTCGTTTGAGAAGTGTGTCGCAGGATTGTGTCCCAATTGCGCCCATGGCGAAAGCGCGGCCGTTGCGAAAAATCCCAGCAGCGTCAGCGACATGACCGGCACGTTCAGTTGCGCCATCGACGGGCCGCGGACACACCATCGATATACTGAGCACACTTTTTGCCAGCCAGACCACCGTGAGCCACGCGCAGCATTCGTCCCAGATGGCCCCGGTCGCCGTCACCGCTTTCACTTCCACCACCGCGCTCGGCGCCGGGCTCCACGCCCAGGCCGCCGCCCTGACAGCTCGCCGCAGCGGCATGCGCCGCAACGATTTCGGCCCGCAACCGCTGCCGTGCTGGATCGGCCGCGTCGACGGCGTGGAAGCCGTGGTACTGCCCGAATCCCTGCAAGGCTGGGACTGCCGCAACAATCGCCTGGCCTGGCTGGCCCTGCAGCAGGACGGCATGGCCGAGGCCGTGCAGGCGGCCGCACAGCGCTACGGCGCCGAACGCGTGGCGGTGATCATCGGCACCTCCACCTCCAGCATCGGTGCCAGCGAAGAGGCCTATACGCGTCTGGTCGAAGATGCCGACGGTGCGCGCTTTCCCGACGATCTGGATCGCCCGATCGTGCACACCCCGCATTCGTTGGGCGATTTCGTGCAGCACGCCACCGGCCTGCGCGGCCCCTGCATGACCGTGGCCACCGCCTGTTCGTCCAGCGCCAAGGTGTTCGCCCAGGCCGCGCGCCTGATCGACGCCGGCGTGGTCGACGCAGCCTTGGTCGGCGGTGTGGACACCTTGTGCGGCAGCGTGCTGTTCGGCTTCAACTCGCTGCAGGTGGTGGCGCCGGAGCTGTGCCAACCGTTCGATGCGCGCCGGGTCGGCCTGAGCCTGGGCGAGGCCGGCGGCTTTGCCATGCTCGAACGCCCCGCCGCCGCACCGGACGCGGCGCTGTGGCTGTATGGCTATGGCGAATCCAGCGATGCGCATCACATGTCTGCCCCGCATCCGCAGGGCCTGGGCGCGCAGCTGGCGATGCGCGGCGCGCTCGATCGCGCCGGCCTGGACGCCGATGCGGTGGGTTATCTGAATCTGCACGGTACCGCCACGCCGGCCAACGACAGCGTGGAGGCGGCCGCGGTGGCGGCGATCTTCCCCGCCACCCTGCACGCCAGTTCGACCAAGGCCTGGACCGGCCACACCCTGGGCGCGGCCGGCATCGTCGAATCGGCGATCGCGCTGCTGGCGCTGCGCGACGGCGTGCTGCCGGGCACGCTCAACAGCACCGTGCCCGACCCGGCCTGCGGCCCGCAGATCCGTTTCGACAACGCCCATTCCAAGATCGATTACGCAATGAACAACTCCTTCGGCTTCGGCGGCAACAACTGCTCGCTGCTGTTCGGGCGGGCCCGCTGATGCTGGCTGCCAGCATCGAGGGGATCGGCTTCTGGACCCAAGGGCTGCCCAACTGGGAGGCCGCCATTGCCCTCGTGCACGGCGGCGAGCTGCAGGAGACCACGGCACGCCCGGCGCCGCAGCTGCTGGCCGCCAACGAGCGCCGCCGTGCACCGGACACGGTAGCGGTCTCGCTGGAAGCCGCACTGGCCGCCTGCACCGCCGCCGGCCGCGATCCGGCCAGCCTGCCGTCGATCTTTACCTCCACGTACGGCGATCTGGCCATCTCCGACTACATGTGTACGACCCTGGCCAGCGACCCATCGGCGATCTCGCCGACCAAGTTCCACAATTCGGTGCACAACGCCGCGGCCGGCTACTGGACCATCGGCGCCGGGGCGATGACTCCGACCACGGCGATCAGCGCCAGCCGGGCCAGCTTCGCGCAGGGCCTGCTGGAAGCGCTGGTACAGCGCGCCGCCGGCATGGACGCGGTGCTGCTGGCCGGCTACGACGCCCGCTCGGTCGGGCCGCTGGGCCGGGTCGCACCCAGCCAGGGTCTGCTCGGCGGTGCGCTGGTGCTGGGCGCGCCCGGCCAGGCCGGCAAGCCGCAGCTGCGGGCGCGGCTGGACGACGGCACGCCTTCCGCGGGCGAGGGCCCGCTGTCGCGGCATGTCGCCAGCAACGCGATGGCGCCGATGCTGCCGCTGTTCGACCTGATCGCCGCTGACGGCGACAGCGTGGCGCTGTACGCCGGCCCGGGCCGGGTGCTGCGCGTGGAGGTCCAGCGATGAGCCGCCAGCCATTGAGCCGCGAAGACACCGCGATCCTGGTGCCGGCCCTGAACGAATCGCTGCGCATCCGCGAAGTGGTCAACGATGCGCTGACCTATTGCTCCAACGTGATCGTGATCGACGACGGCTCCGACGATGGCACCGCCGATTGCATCGCCGACCTGCCGATCACCTTGATCCGTCATCCGCAGCGCTTGGGCAAGGGCGCCGCGTTGCGTAGCGGTTTTGCGCAAGCGCAGCGCCTGGGTATGCGCGCAGTGATGACCATGGACGGCGATGGGCAGCACAGGGCGGCCGATTTCCCGCGCCTGTTGGCCGCGGCCAATCGCCACCCCGGCTGCGTCATCGTCGGCGCACGCATGCGCAAGCGCGCCACCCAGCCCACCATCCGCCGCATCGGCAACGATTTCGGCGACTGGGGCATCGCCTGGGCCTGCGGCTTCCAGCTGGTCGACAGCCAGAGCGGGCAACGCCTGTATCCGGCCTCGGTGTTCACCCTGCCCGACGTGCCTGGCGAAGGCTTCGTGTTCGAAGCGCAGCTGCTGATCTCCGCTGCGCGCCAGGCCGGCGCGCGGGTGGTCGCGGTGCCGATCGAAACCCGTTACGCCGGCACCTCGCCAGGCACCTTCCGCAAGAGCCATTTCCGCCTGGTGCGGGACCTGTGGGAAATCACCTCGCACGTGGTCGTGCAGGCGTGGAGCTACGGGCATATCTGGCGCGAATACCGCCGCGTGCGCGCCAACCCGGTGCTGATCGACGACGCTGACGGCGAATTTGCTACTGTGCCTGCGGTCACCAAGAGCAGCCAATCCCCATGAATGCACAGCGTGCAGATGTCGTCATCACCGGTGGTGGCCTGGCCGGCCTGAGTCTGGCGCTGCAGCTACGCCAACGCGACCCCGAACTGGCGATCACCGTGCTGGAGCGCCGCGCACACCCGGTACGCGAGGCCGCGTTCAAGGTCGGCGAATCCACGGTGGAAATCGGCGCGCATTATTTTGCCGACGTGCTGGGCCTGCGCGAGCATCTGGAGACCGAGCAGATCCGCAAGTTCGGCTTCCGCTTCTTCTTCTCCGACAGGCGCCAGGACATCGACCGTTGCACCGAACTGGGCGTCAGCCAGATCCTGCCGACGCCCTCGTGGCAGATCGACCGTGGCCGCTTCGAGAATTTCCTCGGCGAGCGCGCCCGCGCGCAGGGCATTACGTTTGTCGACAGCTGCAGCGTCAAGGGCGTGGACCTGTCCGATGACGAGGCCGACCACGCCGTGCGCTACGAGCGCGCCGGCGAGGCCGGCACGCTGAGCGCACGCTGGGTGGTGGATGCCAGCGGCCGCGCCGGTCTGCTCAAGCGCAAGCTCGGCCTGGCGCAGGACAACGCGCACGATGCCAACGCAGTGTGGTGGCGCGTGGAAGGCCTGATCGACCCCAATGGCTGGTCGCAGGACAGCAGCTGGCTGCAACGCTGCACGCCGCCGGACCGCTGGCGCTCGACCAACCACATGTGCGGGCCGGGCTACTGGTTCTGGCTGATTCCGTTGTCGTCCGGCGCGCATTCGCTGGGCATCGTCTGCGATGCGTCCATGCATCCGCTGGACACCATGAACACGCACGAAAAAGCGATGACCTGGCTGCGCACGCATCAGCCGCAGGTCGCCGCCAGCCTCGACAAGGCCGACTACCGGCTGCAGGACTTCCTGTTCCTGCGCAATTTCTCCTACGGCTGCAAACAGGTGTTCTCGCCGCAGCGCTGGGCGCTGACCGGCGAAGCGGGCTTGTTCCTGGATCCGTTCTATTCGCCAGGCAGCGACTTCATTGCGATCTCCAACACCTACATCTGCGAACTGATCGGCCGCGACCGCGCCGGCAGATCGCTCAGCCCGTATGTCGAGCTGTATCAGCAACTGTATTTCTCGTTCTACGAAAACACCCTGACCCTGTATCAGGATCAATACGCCCTGTTCGGCGATGCGCAGGTGATGCCGGTCAAGGTGATCTGGGATTACACCTACTACTGGTCGCTGCTGGCGCCGCTGTTCTGCAGCGGACGGATCGCCGACCTCAGCCTGCTCTCGCGCATGAAGGCGGATTTTTTCTACGCGCGCGACATGAATCTGGCGATGCAGCGCGTGCTGCACGACTGGGGCCAGCACAACACTGCACAAGGCCTGGCCAGCGACGACGGGCGCCTGCTCGATCAATACCTGATCGGCTGGTTCAACGAACTCAACGACGCCTTGCACGACACCCTCGACGACGATGCCTTTGCCGCGCGCGTCCACAGCAATGTCGCGCAGATGGCGGTGCTGGCACGCGAGATCCTGCAGCAGGCACGCCAGCGCCATGCCGAACTGCCGGACCACGGGCTGGACGCCTTGACCGCCAACGCCATCGGCGAGCCGATCCTCACCGCCGCCTGGTACGCCGACGCGGCGTGAGCTTGAAGACCGCGCCGGCAACGGCGCGCTTTTTCTGGATCCGCGCTGGCTTGATCCAAATGCCGGATCGGAAGACGCCGATCAAACCGCACCGCATCGAACGGCCACGCGAGGTGCATTGCTTGCACAGGCACACCATCCATCTCTACCGGTCCTTGCCCGCCCACCGTCGCGGGACCTTACGCGGCATGGAGGCCGCGTAAGAGCTTACAGGGACGTACTTGCAGCGTGTCCCGCGATGGTGGGCGGGCAAGGGCCCTGCAACCAAGCACCAGATCGACCGCTCTGCTGTTGATCCATCCGCACTTTCCAAGCCCTCGATACACACGTGCAAAAGCAGCAGACCTGCACTGGCGTGGTTGTTCAATCGCGATCGGATGCTTGGATCAAAAGCTCGGTGAGTCGAGGGCGCGGCGCCCTCACCGCTTGCGGGACACGCCGTGAACCCGTCCCTGGGGGCTCGGTGGCGGCATCCATGCCGCCACACGGTCCCGCAACCGGTGAGGACACCGCACCAGACAGCTGGTCGGCTGCTTTATTGAAAACCCTGCGCACCGACCAACTCGACTGGCCCTTGCCGGCCCACCGTCGCGGGACCTTACGCGGCATGGATGCCGCGTAAGAGCCTCCATGGACGGATTCACGGCGTGTCCCGCGATGGTGGGCCGGCAAGGGCCCTGCAGCAAACTCACAGCGGCGAGGACACCGCACCTGCCAACCTGGTCGTGCGCTGATGGGAACCAAACTAGCCGCGCCTACCTGGGGGGAGGCATCGTCGTTCTATCAGCGGCTCTCAACCCATGCCGCCATTGATGCCGATGACCTGGCCGTTGATATAGCCAGCTGACTCCGAACACAGAAACGCAACCAATGCGGCCACTTCGTCGGGCTTGCCGACGCGGCCGGCGGGCACCAGTTGCTTGATCACCTCCGGCGCGAAGCTTTCGCCGACCATGTCGCTTTCGATCACGCCCGGCGCGACCACGTTGACGGCGATGCCGCGGCTGGCCATCTCGCGTGCCAGCGATTTGCTGGCGCCGTGCAAGGCGGCCTTGGCCGCGGCGTAATTGGTCTGCCCGCGATTGCCCAGCACCGCCGCCACCGACGACACGCTGACGATGCGACCCCAGCGCGTACGCGCCATCGGCAGCAGCAGCGGCTGGGTGACATTGAAGAACCCGTGCAGCGACACGTCGATGACCCGATGCCACTGTTCGGCGTTCATGCCGGCCATCGGTGCATCGTCGTGGATGCCGGCATTGTTGACCACGATCTGGATCGGGCCGGCCTCCAGCAGGCTTGCCAGCGCCGCAGCACTGGCCTGCGCATCGGCCACATCGAACGCCACCGCCTGGGCACTGCCGCCGTCGGCCACGATCGCCGCGACCACATCGTCGGCGCGGGCGATATTGCGATTGGCGTGCACGATCACGTGCCGACCTTGTGCAGCCAGCTGACGGCAGATCGCACCGCCAAGATCGCCGCTGCCGCCGGTAACCAGCGCGCGGCGCTGAGGAACGGATGTGCTCATAAAAGCCTCGATGAAAGCCGCAGAAACGACGGCGGAAAGAGTCTCATCCTAACGACTGGCAGCAAGCGCAGGAATAGATCGCCCGCATTGATCGCCCACATTCGGAAGGAGCGCGCTTGCGCGCGATGCGGCGTCAGCGGTAACGCTTCATAGCGCGCAAGCGCGCTCCTACAGGGCCTGCGCCGCGCCCAGCATCACCGTGGCGCGCCCTTCGGCGAGCAACTGATCCCGATGGGTCAGGCGAAAACTGTATTGCTGGCTGTCCTCGCCCTGCAGCAACACCTGTGCTTGGCAGACGATCGCATCGGGCAGGTCGTCCAGATAGGTGACGTGCAGGTCCACCGCGCGCAGCGCCACCAGCATGCCCGGACGCACCGGCTTGCCCGATTCCCTGCCGAGCAAGCCGCCATGCACGGCCATGGCTTGCGCGCCGTACTCGCATAGATGCAGTGCGCGCAGGCGTCCATTGGAGCGCAGCGGATGCAGGTCACTGCGATGGGCATCACTGCGCAACACGATGCGTTGCGCATCCCACTCCACCACTGCTTCCCACAGGCACATGCTGCCCTGATGCGGAATCAGCGCGGCAATCGCGTCACGTCCCTGCATGCGGTTCTCCGTTCTTTGTGCGTTCCAGCGCCGGCTCGCGCGACACCAGCAAGGCCAGAATGAAATTGAACAACACGCCCAGCGCCACCGTGCTGCCGATCGCACGCAATACCGGAATGCTGGACGCGGCCAAGAGCGCAAATACCAGCAAGGTCATCAGGCTGCACACGATCAGCGCATGCAGCGTGCGCAGTTGATCGGCGTGATCGTCGCCGGCGTGGTCGAAGAACAGCGCGTAATCCAGGCCCAGACCGGCCGCCAGGATCAGCGCGATCAGATGGAACAGATTGAGCTCCACCCCCATCCCGCGCAGGATCGCCAGGATCAGTACCGTGGTCAGCGCCATCGGCAACAACACCCGCACGATGCGGCGCGGGCTGCGCAGCGCGATGGCCACGGTCACTGCCAACAACACTGCAGCCAGCACCAATGCACCGAGCACACGACCGCGATACGCGGCGACCAGGGACTCGGAAGCATCCTTCAGATCCAGCAACTGCGCGCCGCTGCCTTGTACGGCTGCGGCCAACACCGCCGGATCGCGCAAGCCGGTCAACGACACCAACGCGGTGCTGCGATCGCCACGCCCCAGCAGCAGCCCACCGACCGAGGTTGCCAGCGGCGAGCCGGCCAGGTCCTTCGGCAACAGCGCTGCGGCATGCTTGGCGGCGTCCAGATCCTGCAGGAATGGCGCAAACGCATCGCTGCGGAACGGCGTGGCCGCCACCGCGCTGTCGGTCAGTGCGCGGGCTTGCGCGGCATCCGGCAGCGCGGCCTGGCGGGCGCGCTGGGTCTTGGCGCTGGGCAGATAGCGCGCGGCCATGTCGTAGCCGGTCAACGAACCCGCGCGCACCAGGGCGTCCAGGCGCGGGCGCAATTGCTCACTGGCCTGCAGCGCCGCCTCATCGTTCGCTGCGGGCAACGCGAGCACGTAACGCACATCGGGGGCGCCCAGTTCCTGCCGCAACTGCGCGTCCTGCGCCAACGCCTTGGGTGGCACCGGGGTCAATTTCGAAAGATCGTTCTGCCAGAACTGCCCTGGCGCAAACACGATCACCGCGATACCGATCACGGCAATCACCGCAAGACTGATGCGCGGCCGCGGCAAGCGCGCGATGCCACGCCAGAGCGCGGCGAGCATGCGCGAATCGGCGTAGTCGCGCGGCGCCGGGTCGATCAACGACGGCAGCAGCCAACGGGTGGTGATCGCGGCGGTGGCCAAGCCGGCGATGGTGAACACCGCCAACTGGCGCAAGCCGTCCACACCGGAAAATAGGAAGGTCACATAGGCAATGCAGGTGGAGACCACGCCGGTGGCCAGCGTCGGCCACAGATGGCGCGCGTTGTCGCGTGGATCCAGCCCCGGGCGCTGATGACTGAACAGGTGAATCGGATAATCCTGCACCACGCCGATCAGGGTGAACCCGAACGCCACGGTGATGCCATGCACACCCTCGAACAGCAGCGCCACCGCACCCAGGCCGGCCAGACCCGCGCTCGCCAACGGCAGCACGCCAAGCACCGGAATCTTCCAGCTGCGGTAGGCGACCAGCAGCAACAGCACCAGCCCCACCGTATCCAGCGTGCCGATCCATTGCGCCTCGCCCTGCGTGCGCGCGGTGATTTCCACCGCAAACGCGCCGGGGCCGGTCAGGACGAGCTGCGTGGCAGTGCCCTTGCTGACCTTGGCGAAGGCCGCTTGCACCGCGTCGTACGCCAGCTGCTGACCGGTGGGATCGAAACCGGCTGCGCGCGTCTGCACGATCAACAAGGCCGAGGTGCTGGCGCGGTCGAACCACACCTCGTTACGCGTCTGCGGCGCGGCGACAGGTTGCAGGGTTTCTGCAAGATGCAGGATTTCCAGCGTGGGATCGCGCGGCAGCAACGGCTCCACCATCGCGGCCGCAGGCGAGCCCAGATCCTGCACGCGCGCCTGCAATGCCGCTTGCAAGGTCTGCCCATCCAGCGGGGTTGCATCGAAGCTGTCGCTGAGCAGATAGCGATACGGCAGCAAGCGCTCGGGGATCGCATCCAACCCCGCATTGCCGCCATTGCCGACCAGTTCGAACAACGCCGGCTGTGCGGCCAGGGCCTGCTGCAGCGCCTGCGACTGCGCGGCCAAGGTTGCCGGGTCGCTGTTGGACAAGGACATCAACAACAGGCGCGAGCCGGGGCCTTCGCCCAGTTCTTCGATCAGCAGTTTCTGCGCTGGCGTGCGCGGGGCGGGCATGAATTTACGTAGATCGCCGGTGACCTGAAGCGTCTGGCTCAACCAGAAGCCGGCAACTGCCAGCAGTGCCAGCCACAGCAGCGCCAGGCCGATGCGGCGGTTTGCGTTCAATTCAAGCGCCATGCGAAAGCCTCGCTGCGCCAGTGGAACGTCCACCGGCCGCGCGCGCGGCATCGAGCTGCAGTGACGCGTTCCTTCTGCTGAAGGCGTGCAACACCAGCGCCTTTGGTTTGCCGAAGGCGGTCACTTTTTGCTTGGTAAGCGCGTGTTCCGACTGCGTGCGCAAGACCCCTACGCGATGGCTCACGCGCCCGACCCATGGCACAGCGTGGTCAGCGCCGCCGCATCGGTCACGCTTGCAGCATCACGCGCCGCACCGGCCAGCAGCGTGCGCTGCACATCGCCTTTCACCGGCAGGCTTTCGATGCAACGCAGTTCATCGTTGCGACCGTACAGCCGCAGCTCGCGGACCTGCCTGGCGACAGCGGCGTCCTTGGGCTGTAGGGTCAGTTGCCAGGCCTGCGGCTGGCCCTGTCCACTGACGCGGTACTGCTGCTCCAGCAGCGCGCGGTCGCCGGCCAGCAACGCGCCGAAGCCAGATTTCAAACCGGCCAGCTCGGGCACACGGCTCAGCGAAAAGCGCCGTGGCGATTTGCCTTCGCGTTCCAGTACGCCTTCGTCACCTTTCAAGGTGGTGGTTTCGCGATACGGCGCGCTGACCTCGCGCACCAGCGTCTGCGCATCCGGGCGGCGGTAGTGGCCCTGTACGCGCAGCGGTGTCTTCAGCAGGGCCGAGCCACGCAGTTCGACGAACTCGGTACTGACCGGTGCTGGGCGTGCCAGGCGCTGCAGCACCTGGCCGACGTCCAGCGTCTCAGGCGGTGCGGCGCATAGCGGTGCGGCGCTGAACAGCAGTATCAGCATCCACGGCAGGGTGCGGCACATCGGCATGGTGGGTGTTCCAGAAATCGTAGAAGTTGAACCAGTTGTACGGCGCGTAGCGGGTGTAATGTTCCAGCCTGGCCGCGTAATCGCGCATGAGTACCGCCAGCACCGGCGCACGCTGGCGACGCGGCACATCCAGGCCTTCGCTGAAGGTCTCGAACGCCAGCTCGTAATGATTGCCGCCGCGATACAGGCCGAACGCCAGCACCACCGGCACCTTGAGCGCAGCGGCGATCAGCCACGGCGAGGTCGGAAACATCGCGTTGCGGCCGAGGAACATTGCCGGCAATGCCGGGTCGCCCTCGCGCGGGCGATCGATCAGCAGCGCAACCAGCGCGCCGGCGTCGGTGGCGTCCTTGATCGCCATGACGATCGAGGTCGCGTCCATGCCGGCGTCGATGATGTTGGCGGCCAGCTGCGGATTCAGCGCGCCCAGCAGGTCGGTCATGGCGCGGTTATGCGCCTTGTCCAGCACCACCTTGACCTGCACGTCGGGCCGTTCGGTGGCCAGCACGCGCAGCGCATCGAAGCTGCCCAGGTGCGAGCCGAAGATCAGCACGCCGCGGCCGCGATCCATCTGCGTGTGCAGCTGATCCAGCCCGGTGATGTCGACCTGGAAGCGCTGCATCTGCCCGCACAGCATGTACACGCGGTCCAGGATCGTCGAGGCGAAGGTATGGATATGCCGCGCCACATCGCGCAGCGTGGCCGGGCGATCGAGCACGCGCGTCAGATAGGCACGCGAGGCACTGCGCTCGGGCGCACGCACCAGCAGGAAGTACAGCGTGATCGGGTACAGCAGCGCGCGCGCTACCGAGCGCCCGGCGTACCGGGCGATGCCGCGGATCAGCCACAACGCAAAACGTCCGCCGCCTTCCGGGCGGTGTTTCCACTGGCTGTTCATGGCGCCGCCTCCGCGACCAGCTCGCCGCTGACCAGCAGTTCGTCGGCGCGCTGCACGCGAAAGCGCCAACGCGGGCCAGCGCCGTCCAGTGTCACCGACGCAGTCTGGCCGGGCAGCAACGGCTGCACGAACTTCACCTGCGGCAGGCGCATTGCGACGCGTGGGCCATGCGCGGCTTCCACTGCCTGCAGCACGTGATCGAGGACGACCACGCCGGGCACCACGGGGCGCCCCGGGAAGTGCCCAGGCAGGCAGGGATGATCATGTGGCACGACGAAATCCATAAGCGGGTAACTCAGATCCTGGGTTGAAGCATGGCCGCCACGGCGGCGTGTGCCTGCTCGGTCAATTGTTGGCGGTCCGGCGCATCCGGCCCGGTTACCGGGATCGGGTCACCGATGCGCACGCGGATGATGCCGGGGCGCACCCTGAACATACCCTCCACCGGCAGCACCTTGCCGCAGCCATCCAGCGCCACCGGCACCACCGGCACACCTGCATCGATAGCGGCCTGCAGTAGCCCGGCCTTGAATGGCAAGAGCGCGCCGCTACGGCTGCGGGTGCCTTCGGGAAACAGACACAACTGTTTGCCCTCGCGCAGCAGCGCGGCCGCCTGACGCCGCACCATCGCACCGGCACGCCGGCTGTCGCGGTCCAGGAACAGCATGCCGGTACCACGCGCGAACCAGTTCACGAACGGCACCTTGAGCATTTCGTCCTTGAGCAGAAACCGCAGCGGCACCGGCAATGCATAGAACAGCGCGCAGATGTCGATGACCGACTGATGGTTGCTGACGAACAGGTAATTCTTGGACCAGTCCACGCGCTCGCGGCCTTCCACGATCACCTGGGCACCGGCGCCGCGAAACAGCACCGGCGACCACATCCAGCCGCCCATGCGCAGCAACCGATCCGGGTCGCGGGTGATCGCCAGCAACACCAGGCAATACACGATCCCGCCAGCGGTGAAGATCAGCGTAAAGGCCAGCTGCAACAGGTTCAACACGGCCCACGCCAGGCGCGACGGCATCCTTGCCAACGGCATTTTTGTCTTGTCCCTGAAAATGTGCACGTACGTCGCTGCCCCTGGCCACGCACTCAGCGCAGCAGATCGCGCCAGAATTCCGGCCCGAGCCGCGCCATCTGGCGCAAGAAGTCTGGCAGATTACGATAGGGACGCTGTGGAAACCAGCGGCCGCGCAATAGATATTCGCCCACGAAGAACCCGCCCACCACGCCATAGGCCAGCAGATTGGCGAACAACGAGGCACGCGCGTCGCTGATCGGCAGCGGCGAGGCGTAGCCCAGTTGCGCCAGCACGCCACTGGGCTCGGCGCACAGGCCCAGCACCAGATTCACCAGCGTCAGGGCGCACAGCAGCAGCGCCCAGGCAAGGGTGAGCCGACGCGTATAGCGGTACTGCTCGGGCGTGATCGGCATGCCGGCCTGGCGATACAGCCCTTCGACAATGCGGCTGATCAACGGCGTGCGCCTGCGGCGCAGGCTGCGGCCGAAGAACCAGGCAATCCAGCCGGTGAACACCACTGGCGGCGCGGCCAGCAGCAGCATCGCGTACGGCGAGTGCCACAACGCGCTCAGGCCGGCCAGCGTCAGCACCGCCAGCGCCCAGGCCCAGGCCCGGCGCGCGACTATCGGCTCGATCAACACCATCAGCACCAGCAAGGCCCCGGCGATGACCGCCAGGTCCGGGCGATGACTGGCGTTGGCCCAGTGCGCCAACGGCGAGTACGCCACCGCCAGCAGCACGCCCAGCCCCAGCACCCACGGGGGTGCATCGGCAGGCGCTACAGTGGGCGGATCAGACGGTCTTGTTGGTTTCGACATGCGCCGACAATGCGCGCAGCGACGCAAAGATGCGACGGTTCTCGTCGTTGTCAGAGCGCAGCTGGAAGCCATAGCGCTTGCTGATCGCCAGCGCCAGTTCCAGCGCGTCGATCGAGTCCAGTCCCAGCCCGGTATTGAACAACGGCGCCTCCGGATCGATGTCGGCGGGTTGGACGTCTTCCAGGTTCAGGCTTTCGACCAGGAGTTCGGCCAGTTCACGTTCGGCAGCGGTTTGCAGGGACATCCAGAAGCTTCCACAGGTGAGGGTCGGGCAACAAATTCGGAAAAATCAATCAAGGCAATCAATTCGAACAACCAGCAACGCGTCGCAAACAACCGGCAGGTCGAGGGAGGGCGATGCTTTGGAACCGCAGTGTACGTCGCCGCCGCTGCCACTTCCGGGTACCGGCCACGTCCGACGAGCGGCCGCGCCGTCGGTCTGTTGGTGATCGGGTGAGAGCGGTGAGGCAATCCGGGTGCACCTGTCCGGGCCGCCGGTCAGGCTATCATGACTGCATGACGCTCGCCCGCTGCAGGTTCGTTCCAGGATGACTTCCACCGCTGTTCGCCCCACCCCGACCGCCATGCCGGCAGCCGGACCGGCCTCCGGGCCCGAGTGCCCGGATGTGTTGATCATCGGCGGCGGGCCGGCGGGCTGCGCCGCCGCCATCGTGCTCGCGCAGCAGGGCTGGCAGGTCACCCTGCTGGAGAAGGAGCAGCACCCGCGCTTCCATATCGGCGAATCGCTGCTGCCGATGAACGTACCGATCCTCGAACGCCTGGGCGTACTCGAAGACGTGCGCAGTATCGGCGTGCTCAAGCGCGGCGCGGACTTTCCCAACGATGCCGGCGGTTACAACACCTTTCGCTTCTCGCGTGCGCTCGATGCCAAGGCCGATTTCGCCTTCCAGGTGCCGCGTGCGCAGTTCGACCAGGTGTTGTTCGAGCGCGCGCGTGCGGTTGGCGTGGATGCGCGCGAGCAGGTCAAGGTCGAACAGGTCAGCTTCGATGGCGAACAGCCGGTATTGCAGGCACGCGGCGTGAACGGCGAGCAGCAGTTCCGCCCGCGCTATCTGCTCGACGCCAGTGGCCGCGACACCTTTCTGGGCAACCGCTTCAAGCTCAAACGCGCCAATGCCAAGCATCAATCGGCCGCGCTGTTCAGCCATTTCCGCGGCGTGACGCGCCGGCCGGGCGAGGATGCCGGCAACATCAGCATCTACCGGCATGCGCACGGCTGGATGTGGCTGATCCCGCTGCCGGACGACATCATGAGCGTGGGCGCGGTCTGCTACCCGGAATACATGAAGACCCGCAGGGGCGACAGCGAAGGCTTTTTGATGCGCACACTGGCGCTCAATGCCGAAGTCACCGCGCGCATGCACGGCGCCGAGCGCGTGGCACCGGTGCACGCCACCGGCAACTACGCCTACGAATGCACGCGCATGGCCGGCCCGCGCTGGCTGATGCTCGGCGATGCCTACACCTTCGTCGACCCGATGTTTTCCTCGGGCGTGTTTCTGGCCATGCACAGCGCCGAGCGCGGCGCGGCGATGGTGGACCAGGCCCTGCGCACGCCGCAGCACGAGGCGAAACTGCAGCGGGCCTTGCAGCGCGAACTCAAGCGCGGCGTGGATGAGTTCAAGTGGTTCATCTACCGCTTCACCTCGCCGACCATGCGCACCCTGTTCGCGCAACCGCAGAACACCTGGCAGATCGAGGAGGCCGTGGTGGCGATGCTGGCCGGCGACGTGTTCGAAAGCCCCAAGGTCCGCCTGCGTCTGCGTGCGTTCCGCGCCATCTACGCCATCACCACCTTGTCGATGATGCCGCGCGCCTGGCACTCCTGGCGGCAACGCCGGCGTCAGGCCACGCTCGGCTTCGACGGCGACACCTTGCAACGCGATACGCAACAACGAGACACGCAATGACCGCTTCCCAGGCCCAGACCACGCACGCCGTGCGCCATCCCCGCCTGCAGGTCGACTATGTCGACCAGACCGACCCGTCTGCCCTGCTCACCGATCCGCAGGTGTTGGCCGTGTTCGGCTTCGGCACCGAGGCACCGCGTCTGGACGACCCGCGTTACCTGCGCGTGCCGCTGCAGCCGTATCAGGCCAGCGTGCTGGAAGTGTGGCGCAGCGACTCGCCGGTGCGCAGTGGGCGCGACGGCAACATCGCCTGGTCCAGCGACGGGCGCCTGCAGTTCGGCGTGATCGAGATCGACGAGCAGGATGTGGACATCGAAGAAGCCGCCGCCAAGGCGTATGCGGAAATCATCGCCTTCGTCACCGGCAGCCAGACTCCACGCCTGCTGCGCATCTGGAATTACCTGGATGCGATCACCCTGGGCAGCGGCGACCGCGAGCGCTATCGGCAGTTCTGCATCGGCCGCGCACGCGGCCTGGGCGCGTTCGATACCGCACAGCTGCCTGCCGCTACTGCGGTGGGCCGTTGCGATGCCGAGCGCATCATCCAGATCTACTGGCTGGCCGCCGCCGATGCCGGCACACCGCTGGAAAATCCGCGCCAGGTCAGCGCCTACAACTACCCGCGCCAGTACGGCCCGCAGCCGCCGAGTTTTGCGCGCGCCATGCTGCCGCCGGCCGGCAGCGACATGCCGCTGCTGCTGTCAGGCACCGCCGCGGTGGTCGGGCATGCCTCGATGCACACCGGCCAGTTGCTCGCGCAGCTGGAAGAAACCTTCGCCAACTTCGACGCCCTGCTCGGCGCCGCACGCCAGCACGCCCCCGCCCTGCCCGCGCAATTCGGCGCCGGCACGCGTTTGAAGGTCTATGTGCGCGAACACGACGACCTGCCCAAGGTCGCGCAGGCACTGGACGCCCGCTTCGGCGACGCCGTGCCGCGCCTGCTGCTGCACGCGGTGATCTGCCGCGACGAGTTGGCGGTGGAGATCGATGGGGTGCATGGGTGAGTTATTGCGACCCTAAAACATACGATACAGCCGCCAGGCCGCCACGGCCGGTGCTCGGAATTTCATGTGCCGCTCGTACACTGCGGTTATGAGTGCGCCGTCCACGCCTATCTGGCAACTCTAGGTTTGGTTGGTCGCTCTTAGTGGGCGCATTGAGCTGGATCAATGTCGGTCACGGCCCCGTTTTCATTAACCGGTAGCTTGGCTGATTCAGCCGTCGGCGTAGCAGACCACGTCCGCGCCCACTCGTTGCCCAGCATATCGGCCCTTGCAAGATCGCCGGCTGTCGCGTGCTGTTGCAACCAGGCGATATTGTCGTCGATCACCTCACGCGATCGCGGGCCGGCAGTTGCCGGCAGCCGCTGGCTGCCGCGTCGATACAGCGCCAATGATCGGGCCAGATCCGGCTTGACCACCTGCGCAAGGAAGAAACGTTCACCACTATCGCGGCGTGGCGAATAGGCGGCCGCCAAGGCCAGCGAGGTTTGCATATCTCCGCGTGAGGCTGCCTGCAATGCAAGGGTCTCCGCTTCTTTCCGATAACGCTGCAATTCGGGTAGAAGCTCCAGCATGTCGCGTCGCCGAAACGCGTTACCGGCTGCATAATGCGCCAATGCACCTGGATTTCCGGCAAGCGCACCTTGTCGCCACAACGCGATCCGCTCGGCCACGGAAACCTGCCGGATACCTTCGCAGCGATCGGCAGCTTTCACCAACCCCATCGCCATGCCGTCCAGCATCTTGTTCCAGGCATCAAAATTGCCGCCCTCATGCGTGGTGACGACCTTTCGCTCACGGGCACGCTGCGCGCGCCATACCAGCTCGTCGTAAGTGGCAAGTTGTTGCTGGATCCCATCACAACGCTCCAGTTCGATTGCCAGTCGGCACGTAGCAGCGGGATCACCCTGCTCGGCGCGACGACTGAGCTCGTCGAAGACCTGGCGCAACGGCGTATCAGCAGGAGGTAGCGGCGCCGAAGCTACGGCAGGCTTGGCCTGCCTGCCCGGCATGACAGCGCTGGGTGCACGCAGGGGGACTGCCTCAATTGAACGATCGGAGCGATGCCATCGCAGCCACCCCACACACGTCATCACGATCGCAATCGCAATCACTGCACCGATCACGAATTTCCTGTTTGCAGATCCCTTGCGCATGCGCCCACTCCTCCTTGGTGTTCGGCAAGTATCGCTCAGCCGTTGAGCAAGCCTAAAACCACATCGCGTGGCAGCTTGCCGGTTTCGTTGCGTGGCAATGCGGGCAGTTTGCGCAGGCGGCGCGGCAGGAACACCGGGTCGACGCTGATGCGCAGGGCGGCGAGGATCTGCGCTTCGTCCAGGGCTGGGGCGACCACCAGTGCGGCGATGCGGCCGACGGCCTGCCCGGGGTCCGGTGTGAGCTGCACGATGGTGCCGTCGATCACACCGGGAATGGCCAGCAGGCGGCGGGTGAGGTCGGCCAGCGAAGCGCGTTTGCCCGCAATTTCCAGCAGATCGGCCTGACGGCCGCGCACCTGGAAGCGGCCGTCTGCGGCCACGTCCATCATGTCGGCCAGCAGCACCGGCGTTGCCAGATGCGGTGCGTGCACCAGCGTGCCGGCGGCCTGTGTTTCCAGGCGTACGCCCGGCAGCGGTGTCCACGCCGCTTCCAGTGCGGTGCGCCGCACGGCGAAGACGCAGGTTTCGGTGGAACCGAACATCTCGCGCACTTCACCGCCAAAGCGTGCTTCGGCCGCAGCAGCGATGTCCTGCGCCAACGGTGCGGTGGCCGACACGATGCCGGCCAGCGGCGGCAACTGCACGCCCGATTCGACCAGCGCACGCAGGTGCACCGGTGTGGTCACCAACAGGCGCGGCTCGGGAATTTCCGCCAGTGCATGCGCCACATCGTCGGGGAAGAACGGCCGCCCGGCATGCACGGCCAGCGTGGTCACCATCGGCAGCAGCACCGACAATTCCATGCCGTACATATGCTGCGGCGGCACCGTGGCCACCACGTGCGGCACCGCATCGGTGTGCGCCCACAGGCTCTCCAGCGCGACCAGATCCTGGCGCGTGCTGGTCAAAAAACTGCCCCAGGTCTTGGGATTCGGTTGCGGGCTGCCGGTGCTGCCGGAGGTAAAACCAATCGCCACCAGGGCATCGTCTGCCAGCTGCGGCATCGGGCCACCGGCCTGCGGCAGCTCGGCCGGCAATTGCCAATAGCGCGGCGGTGCCAGCTCCAAGGCAAGATCGCCCAGACAATACGCATCGGCGTGTCGCGCCTGCACTTCACCGACCACCGCCGGTGCGCGCGACGACGGCAGCAGCGACACCTGCCCGCGCAGTGCGCAGGCGTAGAAGGCGACCATGAAACGGTAGCGGTCTTCGCACAGATTCACCGCGTGGCGGCCGTCCGGCAGCTGCTGCGCCAGACCATGCACGTGCGCGATGAAGGTCGCCAGATCCACCGACTGCCCTGCCCGCCAGGCCAACGGCCGGCCGGGCGCGCCAACGGCCATGGGGTGGGAAACAACAAAAGCAGGCAGGCTGGACATGTGAACCGACAGTCGCAAAAGCGCGCTAGCTTGGCCGCCACCTGGGCTGCTGGCAAGTCGCAGGGTTTGTGGCTACGCCGCAGTACTGGATGTTCGCAGCGTCGCCGCTGGCGTGGTGAAGCATCCTTGGCGTCGTGGCAGCTGCGCATCGCGAGGTGGAATGCATTGAAACTGATATTGAAAGTGATGCGGTGAGATCGGCCAGGCCGCGCGTGCTGCCGCGTGGACTGCGCATTTACCGTCAGGGCGCATCCGGTCGAGCTCGCCACCCACACAGATCCCGCCGCTTCGACGACACACTCCACCACCCACCCCGCGCATGACCTGTGGCCCAAGCCCCCGGCAGAAGCGAGCTGCTAGGCTTGGCCGCTCTTTCGTTGCGTCCAGTCGTTTCCGATGCCCAGATTGTTGCCGCTGTCCTTGTTATTGCTGGCTGTCACTGCGCACGCGCAGTCCCCTGCACCGCTCACCATCGAACAGGTAATGGCCGACCCGGACTGGAACGGGCCATCGGTGGATCAGGCCTGGTGGCAGTGGGATGGAAAACAGGTGCAATACCTGCTCAAGCGCGATGGCAGCCCGGTGCGCGATACCTATCGCCAGGGCACCGGCGGCGCGGCGGCAGAACGCGTGGCCGACAACGCCCGCGCCGGCCTGGATGCGGCCAACCCCAGCTACGACGCGACGCGCCAGCGCATGCTGTTCGCGCGCAATGGCGACATCTTTCTGCGCGATCTGCGCTCCGGCGCGCTGACCCAGCTGACCCGCAGCAACGAGGTCGAATCGCGTCCGCAATTCGCCAGCGATGGCGGTGCGATCTGGCGTGCGGGCAACAACTGGTATCACTGGCGCGCCGATGGCGGCACCGCGCAGGTGGCGGTGGTCAAGGCCGAACGCGATCCCGATGCCGCGCCCAAGGCCGATGTGTTGCGCGAGCAGCAGCTTGCCACGCTGGCCACGCTGCGCCGCGACCGCGAGCAGCGCGAGGCGCTGCGCACGCAGGAAGACACCTGGCGACGCGCCGACGCCACGCGTGCCACTGCACCGGTGTATCTGGGCGATGAGGTGGAGATCGTCGACAGCGCGTTGTCGCCGGACGGCCGCCACCTGCTGGTGATGACCCAGGCCAAGAATGCCGACGAAGGCCAGGCCGGCAAGATGCCCAAGTACGTGACCGAATCCGGCTACGAAGAATTCCAGGAAACCCGCCCCCGCGTCGGCCGCAACATGCCAGCCGCACACACGCTGTGGCTGGTCGACGTGATCGCGGGCAGCGCGCGCCAGCTGTCTTTTGACGCGCTGCCCGGCATCGCCACCGACCCGCTGGCCGCATTGCGCAAGGCCGCCAAGCGCGACCCGCTCAAGGGCAACCGCGCGGTGCGCGTGGAAAGCGATGGCGACGGCGACGGCCCGGCGGTGCATTGGAGCGACGATGGCCGCAACGTGGCCGTGGAAATCCGCGCGGTGGACAACAAGGACCGCTGGATCGCCAGCGTGGATCTGGATGCGGCCAAACTGCAGCCGCGTCATCGGCTGAGCGATAGCGCCTGGATCAACTGGGACTTCAACGATTTCGGCTGGTTGCCCGACAACCGCATGCTGTGGCTGCTGTCCGAAGAATCCGGCTATTCGCAGCTGTATACGGTGGAAGGCAACGGCAAGCCGCGTCAGCGCACCCGTGGCAAGTGGGAAGTGTCGATGCCGGTGCCCAGCGCCGATGGCAACGGCATGTATTTCCTGTGCAATCAGAAGTGGCCGGGCGATTACGAGGTGTGCAAGCTGGATCTGCGCACCGACCAGCTCACCGAAGTGACAGCCTTGAACGGCGTGGAAGGCTTTAGCCTGTCGCCGAATGGGCAGCAGTTGCTGGTGCGCTACTCCGGCGCCTATCTGCCGCCGCAGCTGGCGGTGGTGCCGGCGGCGGGCGGTCAGGCCACGGTGCTGACCGATACGCGTACACCCGCTTTCAAGGCGCAGCCGTGGATCGCACCGCAGTACGTGCAGGTGCCGTCCAAACACGGCGCCGGCACGGTCTGGGGCAAGTACTACGGCCCGCAGAATCCCGAGCCCGGCAAGCAGTATCCGATCGTGATGTTCGTGCACGGCGCGGGCTATCTGCAGAACGTGTCGCAGCGCTACACACCGTATTTCCGCGAGCAGATGTTCCACAACTTGCTGGTGCAGCAGGGTTACATCGTGCTGGACCTGGATTACCGCGCATCGGAGGGCTACGGCCGCGACTGGCGCACCGCGATCTACCGCAACATGGGCCACCCGGAGCTGGAGGATTATCTGGACGGCCTGGACTGGCTGGTCGCCACCAAGCAGGGCGACCGTGCACGCGCCGGCATCTACGGCGGCTCTTACGGCGGCTTCATGACCTACATGGCGCTGTTCCGCAGCCCCGGCACCTTCAAGGCCGGCGCGGCGCTGCGGCCGGTCGGCGACTGGATGCAGTACAACCACGACTACACCTCCAACATCCTCAACACCCCCGAGCTCGATCCCGAAGCGTACAAAACATCTTCGCCGATCAATTACGCAGACGGGCTGCGCGACCATCTGCTGATCGCGCACGGCATGATCGACGACAACGTGTTCTTCAAGGACTCGGTCGACATGACCCAGAAACTTGTTGAGCTGCACAAGGACAACTGGCAGGTGGCACCGTATCCGCTGGAACGCCACGGCTTTACGCGTGCCGATTCGTGGCTGGACGAATACAAGCGCATCCTCAAACTGTTCAATGAGCAGGTGAAGCCGTAAGGCATGCGATTGCGGCCGGGCGATGCGTGCTGCGTCGCCCGGCCGATGACACGTCATGCAGCAGCATCCGGCTCTTGCGGCAAGCAGCAGGTAGCGCGCGTTGCACGCGCGGTGTCGCATACGCATCGCCCTGCAACACCGTGCCTGGCACTCACCTCCACGTACGCAACTGGCTCTAAGCTTAACGCAGGATCGGCAGATCGCTGGCGCATCGCGCTCCCCTCTGCATCGGTCTGCCGCCCGACCGGAGCGCCGCCGGTACCGCAGCGGCTATCCATTCACCGACCGGCGCGCAGAAGGTAATCGCGATGGGCCTGTGGGACCGATTGTTTGGACGCAAGACCCCGGCGGCAAAGACGCCACGAGCCGAACCGACAGTGGCGCCGGCCACCGCAGCCGACGATACGGAAACCGAAGCCGAGATCGACCCCGCATTGCTGCCAGCGCTGACGCTGTTTCAGCGCGGCGATCAGGTGGGCGCCTACAACGCCGCGCAGGCACAGCTGCACCTGGGCGCCGATGCGCAGCGGTTGTGTGCATTGGCATTGAGCGCGCTGGACCGCTATCGGGAGGCGTACCCGCACTGGCTGGCGCTGTACGAGCTGGAGCCTACCGCACACAACGCGCTGCAGTTGGCGACCACCTCGGTAATGTGCAACGAGATCGATCGTGGCGAGCAGTGGCTGCTGACCTTCGACGATTTGAATGCGCAGGAGCGATCCACCTCGCCGGCCACCGCACGCACCAGCTTCCTCACCGCGTTGACCCACGCCGGCCACGGTGCGCACGCGTTGCCGCATCTGGAGTGGTTGCGCGAGGCGTACGCAGGAATGTCGATCACCGACAGCCATTTCCTCTACGTGCGAGGGCTACCGTTTTTCGAAGCATTCCTTGAGCGCAGCACGCCGTTGTTGCGCGAGTGCCTGCCGGCCGATGCGCTGCCGAGTTGGTACGCGCAACTGCAGCCGTCGCTGGATCCTGATGGCCAGGCTGCGGTGGCCGCGCATATCGCCTCGCTGCAATGAACGCACCGCTGCCACCGTCATCGCGGTCGCATGGCGGCTTTGTCACGCCGCTGGCATGGGTATCGTTGCTGCTCGGGCTGGTCAGCGCGATGGGCAATCTGCTGCAGATCATGATGATCGCGATCATGCCGGACGCGACGTCGATGGGGTTGCCCGACGGCATGACGCTGCCGGCGTCGTGGCAGTGGTTGATCGATCATGCGCTGTCGTTGTCGATTGCAGGTGCAGTGCTATCGGCCGCGTTTGCGTGGCTCAGCTGGGCGTTGCTGCAGCGACGCGAGTGGGCGCGGGTCGGGTTCGTGGCGGTGTTGCTGGTGACAGGGCTACTCAATTTCGGCGGCTTGGCCTTGATCGGGCCGTTGTTCGAGGGTGTGCAGGCCATGCTGCCCGCCGATGTGCTGCACAGCCCGGAGTGGCCGCAGTTGCAGGCGCGCCTGCAAGCGACGCGCCAGCTCGCATTGCTGCTGACCGGCGCGGGCGTCCTGGCACTCGGCTGCATCCACGCAGCGCTGGCGTGGCGGCTGTGTACGCCGGCCGTGCGCGCTGAATTTGCTAAATCGCGCGAGGTTTGATCGTTCGCTGCGTTTGATCTGCGGGGACAGCTTCGAGGGCGTACCAGTCGCGTCGAGGGCGCGATGCCCTCACCGCTTGCGGGACACGCCGCAAGTACGTCCATGTGGGCTCGGTGGCGGCATCCATGCCGCCACACGGTCCCGCAATCGGTAAGGGCACCGCACCAGAAAGTTTTAGGTTGCCTTGTTGAAAGCCCGCCTATTGATCGCGCTGCGTTGCAAAGCTGATCGGGCGCGCCGTTACTCAAACGACGCAAGTCATGCACTGCTTGCACCACGCACACCGACCACCTCCACTGGTCCTTGCCCGCCCACCGTCGCGGGACCTTACGCGGCATGGATGCCGCGTAAGAGCCTACAGGGACGTACTTGCGGCGTGTCCCGCGAGGGTGGGCGGGCAAGGACCCTGCAGCAAATCCGCAGATCAGCCGCTTTCCGCTGTGTTGCATCGCCCTGCGACAAACGGGCGCGTTCGTCCCGATGCACGAACCAGGATGCACCGCTTAGAATCGGGGCATGAACGAATTCGACCGTGTACGCGATTATTTGACCGGCTTGCAGGACCGTATCTGCGCTGCCGTGGAAGCCATCGATGGCAGCGCGCGTTTTGCCGAAGACCTCTGGCGGCGCGAAGAAGGCGGTGGCGGGCGCACCCGCATCCTGCGCGATGGCGCAGTGTTCGAGCAGGCCGGCATCGGCTTTTCGGATGTGTCCGGCTCGCGCCTGCCGCCTTCGGCCAGTGCACATCGGCCCGAGCTGGCCGGGGCGACCTGGCGCGCCTGCGGCGTCTCGCTGGTGTTCCATCCGCACAATCCGCACATCCCCACCACCCACGCCAACGTGCGCTACTTCCGCGCCGAGCGCGATGGCGACGTGGTGGCGGCCTGGTTCGGCGGCGGCTTCGATCTCACCCCGTTCTACCCGGTCGACGAAGACGTGCTGCATTGGCACCGTACCGCGCAGACGCTGTGCGCCCCATTTGGCGAAGAACGCTATGCCGCGCACAAGCGCTGGTGCGACGAATACTTCTTCCTGCGCCACCGCAACGAGACGCGTGGCGTGGGTGGCCTGTTCTTCGACGACCTGGACAAGGACTTCGAACGCGACTTCGCCTATCAGCGTGCGGTTGGCGACGGCTTTCTGGATGCCTACATGCCGATCGTCGAGCGCCGCAAGGACACGCCGTACGGCGAGCGCGAGCGCGAGTTCCAGCTCTACCGTCGCGGCCGCTATGTGGAATTCAACCTGGTCTACGACCGCGGCACCCTGTTCGGGCTGCAGAGCGGCGGGCGCGCCGAGAGCATCCTGATGAGCTTGCCGCCACGCGTGCGTTGGGAATACGGATTCACCCCGGAACCGGGCAGCGCCGAGGCGCGTCTGATGGACTATCTGGTGCCGCGCGATTGGCTAGGCTGAACGGGCTGATTAAACACGGCGTTGAATGAAACGCTGTGTTGATTGATTTAATTAAGCCTGTTTCAATTTGTGATTGCCAGCGCAACCGAATCATTCGCCTCACGCAATGAGCCGGTTATGTTGCGGAGCAAAATTCAAGCCTGAAAATAAAAAGCCCCGCAGACCAGGGGGAGGTCGGCGGGGCCAGGGAACGGAAACTTGGGGAGTAGTTTCCGCTCCGAGATCTGCTCCAGGGGATGGGAGAGATCTGCCGACAGGCGTTGCGCCCGTCGAGGGATATAACAACATTTTCTACATTGATGGATCGTGAAGATAACTGTTAAAAATATGTAGAATTTAGCGGTTATTCATTCCATCGACGCAGGCCTCATCCGCATTATTTCTGGTCTGCGCATTCAGCATAACAGCGTTATCTGCTGGGTCAGTGCGCCTCATCCCAGTTATCGCCGACGCCGGAGTCGACCACGAGCGGCACGCGTAATTGCGCTGCAGCCGACATGCGCGCGGTGACCTCGTCCAGCAACGTGTCGACGAAGTCGGCATCGGCTTCGAACACAAGTTCATCGTGCACCTGCAGGATCATCAACGCACGCTCGGCGTGGTCGGCGATCCAGCCGTCCACGCTGACCATGGCGCGCTTGATGATGTCAGCGGCGGTGCCCTGCATCGGCGCATTGATCGCGGCGCGCTCGGCGCCGGCGCGCTGGCCCTGGCTGCCGGCGTTGATGAAGTCCAGATATAGCCGGCGGCCGAACACCGTTTCCACGTAGCCCTTGTCGCGCGCCTGCTGGCGGGTGGTTTCCATGAAGTCGCGCACGCCCGGGTAGCGGCTGAAGTACAGCGCGATGTAGTCCTGCGCCTCGCCACGGCCGATGCCGAGCTGGCGGGCCAGGCCGAACGCGCTCATGCCGTACATCAGGCCGAAGTTGATCGCCTTGGCGGCGCGGCGCTCATCACTGCTGACGGTGTCGATGGTGCGGCCGAACACCTCGGCGGCGGTGGCGCGGTGCACGTCGGCACCGGACTCGAACGCGCCCACCAGGCCGGGGTCGCCGGACAGGTGCGCCATGATGCGCAGCTCGATCTGCGAGTAGTCGCAGGCGATCAGCTTGCGCCCGGCCGGGGCGACGAAGGCGCGGCGGATGCGGCGGCCGTCCTCGGTGCGGATCGGGATGTTCTGCAGGTTGGGATCGGACGAGGACAGCCGCCCGGTGGCGGCGCCAGCCTGGTGGTAGCTGGTGTGCACGCGCCCGGACTGCGGGTGGATCATCTCCGGCAGCTTGTCGGTGTAGGTGCTGCGCAGCTTGGTCAGGCCCCGGTACTCCAGGATCACCCGCGGCAGCTCGTGCTGGTCGGCGATGGCTTCCAGCGCCTCTTCGTTGGTCGAGGGCTGGCCCTTGGGCGTCTTGACCACGGCGGGGAGCTTGAGCTCGTCGAACAGCAGCGCCTGCAATTGCTTGGGCGAATCCAGGTTGAAGGTACGCCCGGCCAGCTCGGTGGCTTTTTGCTGGGCGGCGAGCATGCGCTTGGACAGGTCGGCGCTTTGGCGGCGCAGTTCGGCCGCGTCCACGCACACGCCGTTGGCTTCGATGCGGGCGAGCACTTCCACCAGCGGCATCTCGATCTCGCGGTAGACGCGCTCCAGGCCCGGCTCGGCAGCCAGCTTGGGGCCGAGCACGTGGTGCAAGCGCAGGGTGATGTCGGCATCTTCGGCGGCGTAGCGGGTGGCGTCGTCCAGGCTGATCTGGGCGAACGGGATCTGCTTGGCGCCCTTGCCGCAGACGTCCTCGTACTTGACGGTGTCGTAGCCCAGGTAGCGCTTGGCAAGGCTGTCCATGTCATGACGGGCGCTGCCGGAATTGAGCACGAAGCTCTCCAGCAGGGTGTCGTCGCTGTAGCCGGCCAGGGCGATGCCGTGGCGGCGCATCACGTGCAGGTCGTACTTGCCGTGCTGGCCGAGCTTGCGCACCGCCGGGTCGGTGAGCAGCGGCGCCAGCTGCGCCAGCGCCTGGCTGCGCTCGAGCTGGGCCGGAGCGCCGGGGAAGTTGTGGCCGAACGGCAGATATGCCGCCTGGCCCGGCTCGGCGGCCACGCTCAGGCCGATCAGGTCGGCCTGCAGCGGGTCCAGGCTGTCGGTTTCGGTATCGAAGGCGAACTGGCCGGCGGCGCGCAGGCGCGCGATCCAGCCGTCGAGCTGTTCCTGGGTCAGGATGGTCTCGTACTTGCCGCGTGCCGACAGCGCCGGGTCCACTTCCAGCGGGGCGCTGACCGGACCGGACACGAAGCCGGTGCCGCGCGCGCGGCCGGGTTCGGTGCGGGCGCTGGCGGCGGCGGCCCCCAACGGCATCGGCTCGGTCAGCAGGCCGGCCTGGGCAGCAGCGCCGCCGAGTTCGCGCAGCGCCTGGGTGAAGCCGTAACGTGCGTACAGCACCGCCAGCGTTTCGGCGTTGGGCTCGCGCAGGTCCAGCGCGCGCGGGCCGCTGGCCAGGGTCACGTCGGTCTTGATGGTGACCAGTTCGCGGTTGAGCGGCAGCCGTGGCAACGCGGCGCGCAGGTTCTCGCCGATCTTGCCCTTGATCCTGTCGGCGTTGGCGATCACGCCATCGAGCGAGTCGTATTCGGCCAGCCATTTGGCGGCGGTCTTGGGGCCGCACTTTTCCACGCCGGGCACGTTGTCCACGGTGTCGCCCATCAGCGCCAGCAGGTCGACGATCTGGTCGGGGCGCACGCCGAACTTGGCGATCACCGCCGCGTTCGAATCCATGCGGCTGCCGCTCATGGTGTTGACCAGTTCGATGCCCGGGCGCACCAGCTGGGCGAAGTCCTTGTCGCCGGTGGAGATGGTGACGCTCAGGCCATCGGCGGCGGCCTGCAGGGCCAGCGTGCCGATCACATCGTCGGCTTCCACGCCGTCGATGCGCAGGATGTCGATGCCCAGCGCATGCACGATGTCGCACATCGGCTGCACTTGCGCACGCAGGTCGTCGGGCATCGACGGGCGATTGGCCTTGTAGTCGGCATACAAGTCGTCACGGAAGGTCTTGCCGGGCGCATCCACCACGAACGCGACGTAAGCCGGGCGTTCCTTCAAGGTGGCGCGCAGCATGTTGACCACGCCGAACAAGGCACCGGTGGGCTCGCCCTGGGCATTGGTCAGCGGCGGAAGCGCGTGGAACGCGCGATACAGGTAACTGGACCCGTCGATCAGGACTAATTTGCTCATCGGCCAATTCTAACGCTGCACGCTCACCCCACGCCGCCCAGCGCATACTGAGCAACGACCTAGAACGGATGACGACGATGATGAGAGCAAGTCTTTTGCTGCTGCCGTTACTGCTGCTCGGCGGCTGCGCCACCAACGGCGCCAGCGGCAACGTGCCGGCCGGTGCGGATGTCACCAGCAAGACCATGGGCAACGGCGACAAGGTAGACGAGTACCGGGTCAATGGCCAGCTGGAAATGGTGCGGGTGACGCCCGCGCGCGGTGCGCCCTACTTCCTGTACGACCGCGATCATGACGGCCATACCGATGCGGAGAAGGACAAGGTCAACAAGGTGTACTGGAAGTTGTATAGCTGGTGATTCGGGATTCGGGATTCGGGATTCGGGATTCGGGATTCGTAGAGCGTAAGCGCAGCGGCTCTTTGGCCGCTGGTGCCGGTGAAGCCAACTTCGTCTCAGCGTTGCGCAACCGCGGTGGTGGTCTCTGCGCTTGAGGTGGCCGGCATTGCCTCGGCCGCTGCTGCCAGCGCCAGGGTCTGGCGTGCGGCAAGCAGCGGTTCTTCGGCATCGCCGTAGATGCCGGTCAACATCTGCAGCGCTTGCTGCGCGTGGTCGCGCGCAGCGGCGATCTGGCCAAGCCTGCGCTCGGCTTCGGACATGCCGCGCAGGATCTCGGCGGTCTGTGGATGCGCACGGCCCAACACGCGCAAGGACGAGGCCAGGCAAGCGCGCTGTTCGACCAATGATGCCTGCACCTGCCCGGCATCCAGCAACCAGAAGGCATGGTTGCTGCGGTAGGTAATCGTGGCTCGCGCATCGTCGCCAAAGGCGGCGCGTGCGCGCTCCATCGCAGCGCGGTAATGCGGGCCGGCTTCGGCCAGCTTGCCTTGCTGACGCAAGGCGTCGGCGAGATTGCCTTCCACCATCAAGGTATCGGCGGCGTTGTCGCCGTACAGCTTGCGGGTAATGCGCAGCAGCGGGGCAAGTTCGGCTTCGGCAGCGGCAAAATCGCGCTGCATCAGCAAAAACACCGCCAGGCTGTTGCGCATCGACAGCACCAGCGGATGCTCTGGCCCACGGACGCCAATGCGCTCGCGCAGCAGGCTGCGCTGCAAGGCGATGGCCGGTGCAAGCTGCCCATTCTCGGCCAGCATGCCGGCGTAGCTGTTGCCGGCATCGATGCGGCGTTCTGCGGTGGTGGCCACGTTGGCCAATGCGGCGACGTAGGCATGCCGGCTTTCCGCCAGCGCCTCCAGCATGCGGCCTTGATCGCGCAGCGCCCACGCCAGCCGGGCACGCATGTCGTTACCCAGACTCTGCTGCTTCGCATTGCCGCGCGCGGCCTGCGCCATGCCGGCGCGCAGCACGCGCTCAGCCTCAAGCGATTGACCCGCACCACTGAGCGCCTGGCCCAGCATGGAGGCCGCTTCCAGCGCCGGCGCGCTGCCGGCACCCGCGCTCTGCTGCGCCAGCGCCTGCGCGGTGCGCAGATGCGCAACCGCCTGCGGATAGTCCGACAAGGCGATCAGCGTGCGACCCAGCGTCAGTTCCACCTCGGTGCGTGCATCCGGTTGATCGGCCAGCTCGCGCGCGGCGCGCTGCGAGGCTTGCTGCAGCACGCGCAGCATCAGCGTCTTGTCCAGATCCTGCGCAATGCCAGGGTCCACGCTGGACAACACCGAGCTCATGAAATCGCCGGTGACCTGCGCGCGTTGCGCATCGCGCGCGGCTTGCTGCAGCGACCACAGCGTGGCGCCCAGACCACCCATCAGCGCGACCGACACAAGCCCGGCGGCCAGCACGCCACTGCGATGGCGTTGGGCGAACTTGCGCAGCCGCCACCACCGGCCCGCCTGCAACGCGCGTGGCGGGTAGCCGTCGAGCCAACGATGCAACTCGTCCAGCAAGGCCGATACCGACGCATAGCGTGCAACCGGCTCGGGCGCCAACGCACGCAACACGATCGCATCCAGGCCATCGCGCAATTGCCGCTGCAGTCGGGCGTGGGTGGTCGCGCGTGCGGCGCAGATCCGCGCACGCGCATCGGCCGGCACTGCCGCCACGCGCTGCGAGGGGGGCTGCGGCAGCCCATCGCGCCCGGCCACCGGTGCCAGCCCGCAGCTCAACTCATAGAACATTGCGCCCAACGCATAGATGTCGCTGCGCGCATCCACGTCCTGCACGCCGCGCGCCTGTTCCGGGCTCATGTAGCCGGGCGTGCCGCGGCCATGCGCGGAGGTCATGCCGGGGTTGGCCGCATCGATGGCGATGCCGAAGTCGATCACGCCCGGCATCGGCCGCCCGTCGATTTCGCTGACCAAGACATTGCTGGGTTTGAGGTCGCGATGGATCACGCCTTTCTGGTGTGCGTGCTGCACCGCCTCGCTCACCCGCAGCATCAGCAGCACGCGCGCATGCAGCGAGAGCAAATGCGCATCGCACCACCAGGTGATCGGCTCGCCGCGCAGGTATTCCATCACCAGATACGGGCGGCCGTGCGCATCGGTGCCCACATCGTGAATCTGCGCGATCGCCGGGTGCACCATTTGCGCCAGCAAGCGGCATTCGAACTCGAACAACGCGCGGCCCTGCACATCCAGCGCATCGGCGGCCACCAGCTTGATCGCCACCTCGCGCTCGTAAGCGCCGTCGGCGCGATGGCCCAGATACACCTGGCCCATGCCGCCGACGCCGATCAGGCGGTCGATCGCCCATGCACCAAAGCGCGTGCCGGCCGGCAGCTCCGGCAGAGGCGCGCACAAGGCGGCCACCGCCTGTTTCAACGGCGCACGCACGCGCAGCGTGGCCTGCGATTCCACCGCCAGCATCGCCAGCAACGCATCGCGCAGCACCACATCGTCACCGGCCTGCGCACGCGCGAATGCCTCGCGCGCCTCAACCGGCAGCAGGCAGGACTGATGAAACAGCGCCTCCAGGCGTTGCCAGGAAGTGGCGACAACGCTCACAGCTGCGCCGCCAGCCACACCCGTGCAAAGCGCAGATCGCGCTCCAGTGTGGGCACCGACACCTCCAGTTGCTCGGCTGCCTCGGCCACACTGAAACCCACCAGCTCGGTCAACGCAAACGCCTTGGCCTTGCGCTCGTCCACGCGCGCCAGCTTGTCGAAGGCATCGGCCACCATCAGCAAGGCCTCCGGTCGCGGCGCGCCATCGGACAGACTGATGGTCAACGTCACCGCCTGCCCACCCCGCTTGGCGCTGGCCTGCTGCCGCGCCAGATCCACCAATAGATGGCGCATCTGCAGTGCGGCAACCGAATAGAAGTGCGCACGCGAGCGAAATCCCTGCTGCCCCTGCTCCAGCCGCATCCACGCCTCATGTACCAGCTCGGTTGCCTGCAGCCCGCCGCGCGCATTGCGCCGCAGTACCCGCAACGCCGTCTCGCGCAGCACCCTGTACACCTGCCGCGCCAATGCATCGCCCGCGCCGGGCTCCTCGCGCTGCCAGGCCTGCAACAACTCGGTGATCGGCAGCTCGGACATCGGACCCATCTCGCCTGCGTGGGAGCGCAGTATCCCGCATTGGCGGCCGGGTAGGCATTTCAAAACCAAACGGTTTAGCTCGCTTGCGCCGGGCCTGGCAAACGCGCCTCGGGCCGGCCAGGTCAGGCAGCCATCAAGGTGCGGGCTGCCAGGTCGGCCCCTGACATATGAAGGCCACGCAGCCCTCCACCTTCAAGGAGCCATCGGCGCCACGCTTGATCTTGGCGTTGTAGGTCTTGCCGGATTCGGGGTTGTAGATCTTGCCTTTCCACAGATCTCCTGCATCCACCAGCTCGCTCAGGATCACCGTGCCTTCCATGGGGTTGTGGCGCTTGGCCGGATCCGGATTGAACGCATCGGTCTTCCGGCTACCGGGCTTGGCCCGCAGCACCTTGACGATGGTGCCGCACAGCGACGTGCCGCAGGGCTGGATGTCGACCAGTGCCTGCTGATTATCGGTAAACCATTTTCCGGTGATCGGTTCGGCGGCGAATGCAGGCGTGCTCTGCACGACAAGGCCGAAAACGACACAACATACTGCGGAGATGCATTTCATTGGACTTCCCCAAGCTTCGATAAGAGCAATTGACGCGCAACGTGCTTTCGCTGGTGCAGCGTCGCCGACACAGCCGCAGCAGCGTTAGAATCAGGCGGGTCAGATCGTATCGATGCAGTCTTGGGAGATGATTAGATCACTTGCCAGCAAGCACGCATGGCCGCATCCATGGAAACTTTTGACCTGATATCAGGCTTGCACCGATTGCGCTTACCTTGCTGATGTCGAATAGCTTGGTGAGCGAAGTAACAAGCAAACCTCACCCACTGCTATCGCCCAGAAAAAATTTCAATCGCATTGCACCATCACAAAAACAATTAGCTGGGCCTCCTGCAAACGCTGGCTCACTTCTCCCACTGCCTCGCCCTAACGTACAAGGATCGTCATGCCTGTCATCCATCGTCGTGAGCTGTTGATTGGCGGGCTGACGTTGCCACTGTGGTCACTGCCGATCGCTGCTCACGCAAAAACATCAAGCCCGCCTGCCTCGTTCGAAACATTGCTGCGCCCAACCGTGCACACCGGTCACGAGCAGTGGGCCTTGCAAGCGCGCATGCAACATCACCGCGTGCCAGGCGTGGCAGTTGCGATCCTGCGCGGGGGACAGATCCACAGCATCAAAGGCTTCGGATCGACAACGGCGGGACGTCGCTCACCGATCGGCGAAGACACCTTGTTCTCGGTTGGCTCGGTCAGCAAGGTAGTGACAGCCGCGCTGTGCGTGAAGCTTGCCGCGCTTGGCATTGTGGATCTGGATAAAGACGTCGGCACCTGGCTACGCCGTTGGCAGATACCGCAAGGGCCGGACGGCGATACCAGCAAGATTTCCCTGCGCATGCTGTTGTCGCATACCGCAGGTTTCAACGTGCACGGCTTCAAGGACTTCGACCCAGGCGCTGCATTGCCCACGCTGGTACAGACGCTCACCGGCACATCGCCCGCAGTCAACAAGCCTTTGCAGCGGATCGATACTGCCGGCACCCGCGCACGTTACTCCGGTGGCGGTTACATGATCGCGCAGGCGGTGATCGAAGACGCTGTGGGCAAACCGCTGAATGCGATTGCCACCGAGCATCTTCTTGGCCCATTGGGCATGCGCAGGAGCAGGTTCGATGCAGGCCTTGCCGCAGACACGCGCGATGTAGCGCACGCACACGACGACTCGGGCGCTCCTGTCGCACTACCGCGCGGATGGCAAAGTTTCCCGGAACTGGCGGCTTCCGGCTTCTGGACCTCGGCCAAGGAGTTGAGCCGCTTGGTCATCGCATTGGGTAGCTCCTACCGCAGCAGTGGCGGATTTCTGCCGCAAGCCTTGGCCATCGACATGATGACCGAGGTGGCCCCCGGCATCCACGGGCTCGGGCCACGCCTCGCCGGGCAAGGGCAATCGCGCATCTTTCATCATGCCGGATCCAACGACAGCTACAAGGCCTATCTCGAAGGAAATCTCGAAAGCGGCGACGGCCTGATCGTGCTCACCAACGGTGAAAACGGCGACCTGCTCCATAACGAAATTCGCAACGCGGTCTCCGATGCGCAGCATTGGCCAGGCGATTGGTCGGTGCAAGTCAGCACCGTCGATTTCACCACACTCCTGAAGGACTACATCGGCCGCTATGTGCGGCGGCCCAATCAGGAACCGCTGCTCACCGGCGTGCTGGATATGAGCTTTCTCGGCGAGGAGGTCGTGATTTCGCAAAACAGCGAGGGACTGGTGCTGGAAGGTAAAAGCAGGCCTCGCTCGCTGAAGCCGCTCAACAGCCATCGCTTTGTTGCCGATGCATCCATTCCTGCGGGGACGCTGCAGTTTCAGTTTGATCGAGGCAGCGATCGTCGTGTGGTGACGCTGAGAGTGATGGCTGGGGATGGAGTGATGGTTTTTGCGCCCGAGTGAAGCAAGCTTGGAAAGCAGCATAAAATTTCCACCATGACGCCGATGGCTGGTAACGGAGCACGGGCATGATGCCCGAAGCACGCCGTTGCGATTTACTGCTCCCTATAGTGGCAGAACAGTCGCTGATTCGCAGGAAGTCTCGGTCATGAGAGTCACCAGAGTATGCACACCAATCGATTCACCGCCTGGACTCATGCCGCTTGCCAACGTCTTCCAAGCTTGAGTCAGGATCAGGAATTAGATAGACGCACTATCCGACACAACGTCTTGGGACCCCCGTCGGGATCGAGACGCGTTGAAAAACCGGCCGCAATCGATTCGTTGCGGCCGGTCTTTGCCTGACATCCTGCAATCAGCTGCCTTTGATAAAGGCAATCGCCGGATCACTCGAGTTGTACCTCACGTAATGGTCGCCATTGCGATACGTGTTGACCTGATAGCTGTCGCCTGTCTTGTCGTAGAAATAGTAGTCGTAGTGTTCGGTGTTGCTGAAATACAGGATATATGCCCATGTCCCGCCGTTGACTCCGAGACTATAGCGAGAAATCGCAGCAATCGATTTGACCTCTGCGGCGGTATCGATCCAATTGTTTCCGGTCAGCGGCCAAGCGACAGCAATGCCGAAATCTCTCTTCGCTTCTTCGCCTGCAGCATCGGCTTGCTCGGTCTCCTGGCTGCTGCCGCGAAACCCGATTTGGTAGGGAATTCCTTTGTCGCTGACGGCGTCGGTCCATTCGATACCGGATTCATCATGCGGATGTGGCGATGCGGTGCTCATTCGTTATCTCCTGATGGCAAACCAAGACACTGCGTTCCGGCTGGAACACTGCTACAACCTGAAAGCGATGACGATGTCGCTGCCGGCGTGTCCCGATTCCGGGTCAACGCCAGGACTGGCAAACAACGCACAGCGAGCTGCGAGGTGGATGCGGACAAAACGATTGGAACCTAGCGTGCGGGCTCTCCACGCAGCTGCGCTCCGGCAGTTCCACGCTGCACCTAGGCGAAAATCCGAGATTTGCCCTATGTCCAGCGGCTGGCGACCCAGTCACGCGTCTGTTTCCACGCATCTGTCTGCAGGTAAGCCTGGGTTTCGCTGGCCAGATCAGCGACATGCTTCCAGTCATCCAGTGCGTAAGGACGTTTCAGTTCGACATTGGCGCGCTTGAAGTTGCCGGCCAGCACCTGCTCGGCCTGGATGCTTGCAAGTTCGGCCGTTGCATCCATGGTCAGATTCAGTAGCGGCATGGCCGGCACCGAGCCGCTTGCCCAGGGATACAGCCAGGATTTTGCGCCCCAGTCGAGCGGGTTGCCGATCGCGGCGGATGGAATTCCTTGCGGGCTGCTGCCGGTTCCAAGCGAGAGCAGCTGGATATCGCCGACGCTGTTCACCAGGCCACTTGCAATGGCCTCGGCCACGGCGGTCATGGCCGGATTGTTGGCGAACACGCCGCCGTCGGCGAAGAACCCATAGTCGCCGTATGCTCCGGAAACCCGATAAGGCGGAAAGTAGGTTGGCGCGGCAGACGTCGCCAATGCGGCATCGACCATGCTGATCTGCCTGTACGCATTGTTGACGCCGTTGGAGAAGGTGGCAGGCATCCAGTTTCCACTGGTCGCGTCCCACAGGCGCGCGGCGTTGACGACGACGAGCCGCTTCGCGTCTGCAAGCGACGTTGTACCCAACAATCCGCTCGCAATCTGGATCAATCCATCGTTCTTGTACTGGCTGCTGAAGAAGCCCGGCCCGCTACCCAGCGTCGCGTCCACCCCTTGCTGTTGCGACTCGGCCTGTTGATCGAGAAGCCACCCGTTGGGTTCGAAAATGCTTGCGCCTTTGGTCATGTACATCTGGATAATCGTGTTGATCGAGACGTTCTGCACCAATGCCAGAGCAAGCAGGCCACCGGTGGAAGTGCCGGCAAGACAATTCGCATGGCTGAGGATGTTGCTGTGCTGATCCAGGTCCTGGATGAGGATCGCGGTGATCAGTCCTCGAATTCCGCCGCCATCGCAGCTGATGATATTGAACGACATTGAAGTCTCCTGGAGAGCGAGCACTGTCCTGAAAGTGCGTGCGAAGGCGTCAAGAGCAAGCGATCTGACTGTCCCGCTAGCGCGGATACCGACAGCTGTCAGGACGATTCCACGTGTGCGTGAAAGTCGTGGCGACGACGCTTCCGTCTCCCGTTGCGTCACCCTAGAAGCACCTTCGTCGATCACCCGACAAATCGTCTCAGCGTATTGATCATGTGATCTGCCACCGCCTTTCTGCGTGCCTTCGGTCGTGCGGAGCTCGGTATTCACCTGGCGACCGGCATCGCGCTGCAGGAACCAGTCTTTTCGAATCAGCGAATCGGCGCGACCTCATGCAGCGCAGTGCTAGCCAGCGCTGTTCACAGCCCTGATCTCGATGCGATACCGTTGCGATGGGTTTTGCATTGGTCGCTGCCCAAAGTGCAGGCAGGGTCCATGCGGCTTCCCAGCGTCGCGGTGCATTGAGGAAGGGGCCAGCCGGTTGGCCTGGATCGCCGTCGATCGCACCGATGCGTGACGCAGCACGGAGTTCATAAAAGACCGTGATGGGTTGGCGCCGCTTTTCTCGGTTGATCAGATAACAGGCCCCGGGGAGTGGGCCGCAGGCAGCACCCGCATGAGCAACACCGGCGATTACAACGCCATCGTCCCGCAGGCATCGGCATCGGTTGAGGCGCACGCACTGCTGATGATCGATCTGCTGGCCTACATCGAGCAGCACATCGGCGAGGCCGAGCTCGGTACCGAGTCCTTGCAACAGGCGTTCGCGCTATCGCGCGCCTCGTTGTACCGGCTGTTCCAGTCGCGTGGCGGCGTGGCCCGCTACATCCGCGAGCAGCGCCTGTGCACCGCGCACCGCTATTTGCAGGCCTACCCGGAGTGCAGCCTGACCTGGTTGCTGTATGAGATGGGCTTCGCCTCGGAACGGCAGTTTCAACGCTGTTTTCAACAGCGTTTCGGCATGCAGCCGATGCAATGGCGCCGCCACTGTCGGGCTGCGCCGGCAACGCATTCGCCGCGCCGCGGCCACTACATGCCGCTATGGCGCTTCATGCGCGAGCTGAGCCAAGATGCGCAACGCGATCACGCACCGGTGCGCCCTGGCACGCTGCCGGTCCAGCCCGCCCCGCTGATGCATACCGAAGCGCTACGGCGTCTTGCACAGCCGGCGAGCCGCTTTGCGGGTCAGCCGGAGCTAATGGAAAACTGATCCGTAATCCGCGTAGGAGCGCGCTTGCGCGCGATGGGGCATTACCGGTAACGCCTCTCGCGCTCAGGCGCGCTCCTACACTGGAACATGCGGACTGACACCTGAGATGCACTGCGCGTGTTCTTGTGCAGCAAGACTTCCGCCAGTCAGCGAATCACCAGCACCGGAATCGAACTGTTGGTCAGCACTTCCACCGTCTGGCTGCCGAGCAGCATGCGGCGCACGCCGCGGCGTCCGTGCGAGGTCATGATGATCAGATCGCTGTTGCAGTCCTTGGCGGTCTGCACGATGCCTTCGGCGGCGAACCGATCCAGCACGTGATGCGAGGTGGCCTTGATATTGGCCGCAGCCGCCAGTTCCAGTGCCGGGCGCAGAATCTTCTCGGCAGCGGCCTCGCGCTCGGTGCGATATTCCGGGCTTGCCTCGTAGCCCACGCTCCAGCCCATCGCGTCGTACATGCCCATCGCCCATGGCTCGGACACGGTGACGACATCGACCTTGCCGCCAGTCGCCTTGGCCAGTTCAAGGCCCTGGAACAAACCACGATGCGACAGCTCGGATGCATCGATGGCGATCAGGATACGTTTGTACATGGTGATATCTCCTTGAATAACCAGCTTTGCCGGCGGAATCAGCCTGACATCATGCGCCGGCGCCTGCCTTGATACAGATCAATGCCGAGACGCGGATTGCTGCACGACTTCAATCAGTTGGCGCTGCATCGGGATCGTTGCGGCTCGCGCGTACGCGCGCAGGATTTCCCAGCGCAGTCGCGCCTGCCGGGACATCGCGGGTGACCACCGCACCGGCGCCGATCACTGCATCGTCGCCGATGCTCACGCCGGGCAAGATAATCGTACTGCCGCCGATCCACACGTTGCGACCGATGCGGATCGGCCGCCCGAACTCCAGCCCGCTAGCGCGTCCTGCCGCATCGCGCGGATGATCGGCAGCATAGAACTGCACCGCAGGACCAACTTGCGTGCCCTCGCCGATGCTGACCTCGCAGATATCCAGAATCACGCAATTGAAGTTGAGGAACGCTCCCGCGCCCAAACGGATGTTGTAGCCATAGTCGCAATGAAACGGCGGGCGAATCACCGCGCCTTCGCCTACCTCGGCCAATCGCTCTACCAGCAGCGCGCGCCGCTGTGCAGACGGCTTCGCGGCGGTGGCGTTGTACCGCACCATCCAGTCGGCGGCGGCAGCCTGGTCGGCCTGCAATTCGGTATCAGCCGCGTTGTACAGCTCGCCTGCAAGCATTTTTTGTTTCTCGGTCTGCATGGTGCGCGTATCTCTGTGCGATCGGTGCCGGCACAGGGTGCCACGGATGCCGCGAAGAAGGCATCGAGCGATGCACCAATCGTGTGCATGCACAGGTTCAAGGAACATGCACGCCGCACTGATAGACGATTATCGCTTCTCGGCGCCGGAGCACCTGGAGATTAGCCGCGATGGAAGAAACCTAGCCGCAGTGAAACAGGCGCGCAACTGGTGCCATGCACCTCGTCTTCTGCAGGGAAAACTGCGCTCCGTTCGTAAACTGCCAAGTTGACGTTGCAAGTTCCGGCCACGAAGGCGGCGCACCGGCGCATGACCAACTGCCATAAGACTGTATCGTTACGATCAGCATGTACCCTCAGCCGCTAAAACTTCCAGCGGCCCAATTACTTGTAAGGTGCAAGCTTATAGATACCCTTGGCCACAATGATATCGTTCATCCGAGCAATATTGCTCAGCAACTCACTTTCTATTCTGGAGCCAGTCCAAGTTTCGCTGCACCCAAAAAATTCAATCTTCATAAGTGCAGTGATATAGGAAAGTCGCATTTCGAACTCATCCACGAAATTCTCTTCATCTTCAAACGCCGTGTCCAGCGTCTGTCCATCCATAAAACGTTCGTGAACATTTGCCTTTACCGTCATTTGAAGCTCGCTGCCTGATTTAAGAGCGGCAACGGCGGCTCGAAATGCCTCGTCATATTCTTCGTTATGACCTTGAGCAATTGCCAGCCGACCCTTCATCACCAAGGCAGCTTCAATCCAAGTCCAACAATCATAGCTATTGGCAAAAGGGATCTGGGAAATAGGCTCTACCAGTTCAGAGGCAGCGCGCGTGTCACCCATGGCAAACAGCACATACGCCAGTTTCACTGATGACTCCAGGACGCCTTTGGCTGTTCTCTTTTGCTTGGCTGGCAATTTTTCCAAGTGCTGCGCTAGTTTTTTATCGGCATTTGAAAAAAGACCGAGTGCCTCGAAAGCGTTCATGATGTGATCCGGCATGATGAGGTGCTCACAAGAATGACGATCTTTTTCTTCATCTGTCTGCGCGCCTTGGTCATCGCTGTACCGTGACGTAATCGGCTACATATGCGCAAGCAAGACTGCACGCGCGTGCGGGCCGGAATGGAGCCGATCGGTTGTATGCCTACGGCATCTGCATCAACCACCAACCGCCGCTACATCACCGTCAAATTCGCATACGCCATCACCAGCCACTTGGCGCCGACTTCGTCGAACTGCACCTGCACGCGCGCGTGTGCACCGTCGCCCTCGTAATCCACGACCACGCCGCCGCCGAACTTGGGGTGCTCGACATTGGCACCGAGCTTGATCGGTGCGGTTTCCACCACGCCGTGTACCGGCCCGCCGCGCGTCGCGCCCAGCGAGGCGGTGCGCGAGACCTGCACTTTCGGGCGCACTTCGTGCAGCAACTCGCGTGGAATTTCACGCAGGAATCGCGAGGGCACGTTGTAGTTGTCCTGGCCGTGGATGCGCCGCGATTCGGCGTAGCACAGCACCAGCTTCTGGCGCGCGCGGGTGATGCCCACGTAGGCCAGGCGACGCTCTTCTTCGAGCCGGCCGCTTTCTTCCAGCGAACGTGCGCTCGGGAACAAGCCATCTTCCAGCCCGACCAGGAACACGATGGGAAATTCCAGGCCCTTGGCCGAATGCAGCGTCATCAGCTGCACGCCTTCCTCGCCGGCCTGCGCCTGGCCTTCGCCGGCTTCCAGCGAGGCGTAGGCGAGGAAGGCCACCAGCTCGGTCATGCCCTGGCTGTCTTCGTCGTCCGGGCGGGTGAAGCGCGAGGCCACCGAGACCAGTTCGTCCAGGTTCTCTGTGCGCGATTCCGAATCCAGCCCACTGCGGCTTTCCTTGGCCCAATGCTCGCGCAGGCCCGAGCGCATCAGCACATGGTCGATGCGCTCGGCCAGTTCCATGTCGCCGGTTTCGGCCTGCAGCTGGCCGACCAGGCTCAGGAACGTAGCCAGCGCATTGCGCGCGCGTGCCGCCAGGGTGTTTTCCTGCGTGCACAGCATCGCCGCTTCCCACAGCGACAAGGCATTGGCGCGTGCCAGGCGGCGCACTTCATCCAACGTGCGATCGCCGATGCCGCGCGTGGGCGTGTTGACCGCGCGCTCGAAGGCGGCATCGTCGCTGCGGTTGCTGAGCAGGCGCAGGTAAGCCAACGCATCCTTGATTTCGGCGCGTTCGAAGAAGCGCATGCCGCCATACACGCGGTACGGCAGCTGCTCGGAAATCAACGCCTCTTCCAGCGCGCGCGATTGCGCGTTGCTGCGATAGAGCACCGCCACTTCACCGTAGCTGCCGCCATCGCGCACCCACTGCCGCGCGCGCTCGACCACATAGCGCGCCTCGTCGACTTCGTTGTAGGCCGCATACAGATCGATCGGGTCGCCATCGCCGGAATCGGTCCACAGCTGCTTGCCGATGCGGTCCGGGTTGTGCGCGATGACCGCATTGGCCGCGCCCAGGATATTGGCGCTGGAGCGGTAGTTCTGCTCCAGCCGCACGGTCTGCGCGCCGGGGAAATCCTTCAGGAAGCGCTGGACGTTCTCGACCTTGGCACCGCGCCAGCCATAGATGGCCTGGTCGTCGTCGCCCACCACGAACACGTGGCCGGTCTCGCCGGCCAGCACGCGCACAAAGGCGTACTGGATGGCGTTGGTATCCTGGAACTCGTCGACCAGGATCTCGCGAAAGCGCGCGCGGTAATGCGCCAGCAACGCCGGGGTGTCGCGCAGCAGTTCGTGCGCGCGCAGCAGCAACTCGGCGAAATCCAGCAGCCCGGAGCGGTCGCAACGTTCCTGGTAGGCCGCGTACACCTGACGGCGCACCTCGGTCCAGTCGTCGTTGGGCTCGGGCTGGATATGCTGGGGACGGCGGCCTTCGTCCTTCTGCTCGTTGATCCACCAGCTCATCTGCTTGGGTGGATACTTGCCCTCGTCCAGCTCCAGCGACTGCACCACGCGCTTGACCAGCCGCAGCTGGTCGTCGCTGTCCATGACCTGGAAGCCTTCCGGCAGCCGCGCGTCCTGCCAGTGCAGCCGCAACAGCCGATGCGCCAGCCCATGAAAGGTGCCGATCCACATCCCGCGGCTACCGTTGCGCAGCTGCAGGTCGGTACGGTGGCGCATTTCGCCGGCGGCCTTGTTGGTGAAGGTCACCGCGAAGATGCCGTGGTTGGGCACGCCCTGGACTTCGTTGAGCCAGGCGATGCGATGGATCAGCACGCGCGTCTTGCCGGAGCCGGCGCCGGCCAGCACCAGGTAATGCCCCGGCGGCGCGGAAACGGCCTCGCGCTGGGCGGGGTTTAAATGATCGAGCAAATGAGAGACATCCACCGGACCATTTTACCGGTTGTGGCGTCGCTGCGGCTGAGATTGCGATGAAGGGTTTGGGATTGCGAGGCTTCGCACGTACCCTCATCCGCCCCTGCGGGGCACCTTCTCCCGGTGGGAGAAGGAAACAAAGCCCCTCTCCCCTCGGGAGAGGGGTTGGGGTGAGGGTACGGGGCGAAGCAGTCGGTGCATCACTTCTGAAGGCGCGTGGCGACGCGTTTGTCATTCCAGGCACTGGCAGATGTCTGAGGCGCACCCTCATCCGGCGCTACGCGCCACCTTCTCCCGGAGGGAGAAGGGAACAACGCCCCTCACCGCCCAAGCAATGCCAGCACATCCCGCGCAATCGCCGTTGCCTGCTCACGCAACTCCGGCACCGCCAGGCTTTCCCACAACGCGCCGATCCGCAGACTGCCGATCACCCGCAGCTGCGGACTGGCGCGTCCCTCGGCATCGATCAGACTGCCATCGGCATCGGTCCCCACCCCGATCCCATGCGGCCCGGCCACCCCGATGCCCTGCCCCAGCAGCTGTTGCAGCAGCGGGTTGCGCATCGCCTGCACGCGCATTTCCACACCGGTGGCGTTGACCAGCGTCTGCACGTCCAGCTGCAGCGCATGCCCGGCCCTGGCGCCGGCACTCACCCGCACGCAGCCGCCAACCTGAAATGCGACATCCAGCCGCGCGCGATGCAGCTGCAGTTGTCCGCGCGCATGCATCGCCTGCAGCTGCGCATGCACCGGTGCGGCGATGCGATGACGATGCACATCCCAGTAGCGCACCACATGGCGCAGAAAGCGGCGTTGGTCGGCGACCGACAGCGTCTGCCACAAGGCCTGACTCAGCGGCCGAATCCGCTCCATCACGCTCTGCCAGGGCGACCCCTGCGCCATCGCCTTGCGCGCATGCCGACGCAGCGCACGCATGCGCGCACGCAGCGATAGTGCCAACAACGGTTGCGGATCGAAGTCGGCCGCGACGCAATGCGTCTGCGGCAACGGCAACAAGCCATGCCGCGACACCACGTGTACCGCCCCGCGATGCGCCTGCGCGGCCAGCGTAATCACCGTGTCGACCATGCTCAACCCCGAACCGACGATGCACACCGCCGCGTCCTGCGGCAACGCGGCGACCGCCGCTGTGTCCCAGGCTTCCACCCTCTGCGCACTCGACAAGCCGGTGGCACCACGCAGCGGCAACGGCCGTAGCGCATTGCCCACTGCCAGCACCACGCTGGTGGCCTGCAGCGTTTGCCCGTCGTCCAGCTGTAGCAGCGCACCGGAAGCAGTGGGCTGCAAGGTCTGCACGCGTGCGGCCTGCACGGTCAGCGTCGCCGGGCTCTGCGCACGTGCGGCCTGCAAACGATCGCGCAGATAAGGCGCGTAATGCCGGCGCCCGACGAACTGCTGCGGCAGCTGTGCGTCTTCCAGCTCCAGGCAGCAGGCGTGCGCGCTCAGGTAATCGACAAAATCCTGCGGCGCCTCCACCAGCGCACTCATCCGCGCTGCCGGCACATTGAGCAGGTGTTCGGCACGCGTGGTGGAATACGCCACGCCCTCGCCCAGCAGGGCGTGCGGCTCGATCAACACAATCCGCACCGGCGCGGTCGCCTGACGCAGCAATTGCAGCGCCACCAGCACACCGGATGCGCCGCCGCCGACGATGGCGATCACTGCATCGCCGGGATCACGCAGTTCATTCATCCGGCAATTGTAGGCGATGCGTCACGTCGCACCGATGACAACCGCCATGGCCGCTGTCATGGCCGGGATCACGTACCGCCGCGCAGACGCCGTCGTGCGATGCGCGTTGTCCGACATCCGGGAAGACGATGAGCACAATCCGTCCAATCCGACCTGGGTGACGACGAGCGAGGTGCTCGTCGTCACGTTGGAAATAGCCGGCTTGCCTGAGGCCTGCGCCGAAAGGCGGGCACTCTCAAACGCAGCAAGGCCTTGCCAACCTGTGCTTGCGCCCAGCAATGCGCCCGCACCCGCAGGCATCGACGCGCGTTCCAGCTGGCAATGCGTCTTCATACAACACGCACACGCCATCCCTACATCAATGCATCCGCCAACCGCGCAATCCCTTCGCGGCTGCGGCGCCAGGCGGGGCGACTACGCCACTGCTCCAGCCGCAGCTGGCGTGCGTTGGCCAGGTAATCCTGCTCGATCGCACGCAGCCGCTGCACCACGCCATGGTCGTAGCACAGCATGCCGATCTCGGCGTTGAGCGCGAACGAGCGGATGTCCAGGTTGATCGACCCCACCAGGGCGATGTCCTCGTCCACGCTCAGATGCTTGGCATGCAGAAAGTGCGGGCGGTACAGCGCAATCTTCACCCCGCAGCGCAGCAGCTCTTCGAAATACGCCTCCTGCGCCCACGCCGCCAGGACCTGGTTGTTGCTCTCCGACAGGATCAGCTGCACATCCACACCCGAGACCCCGGCAATGCGCAACGCACTGAGCAAGGCTTCGTCGGGGACGAAGTACGGCGTCACCAGCACCACCTTGCGGCGCGCCAGATGGATCACCGCATTGATCGCATCGCGCGCGTTTTCAAACGGATATGCCGGCCCGCTCGGCAACAGTTGCGTGGCGATGTTGGCCTCGCAGACCGGCGCGTCCGGCCACACGTCCAGGCGCTGCCCGGTTTCGGTGAACCAGTCGCTGGCGAATACCGCTTCGAGATGATTGACCACCGGCCCGCGCACGCGCGCCACCAGTTCGCGATTGGGCACGCCTTCGATAAAGCCGGCGTCGGCCAGATTCTGCGAGCCGACAAAGCCCACCTGGTTGTCGATCACCGCAATCTTGCGGTGATTGCGCAGATCCATGCGCCCGCTGCGACGCCAGCGCAGCCCACCGGGCAACACCGCCAGCACCTCCACACCGCCGGCCTGCAGCCGCTTGCGGTAGTGGCGCAAGCCACGCTTGGCGCCCACCGCATCCAGCAGCACGCGGCACCGTACGCCACGCGCACTGGCACGCTCCAGTGCGGCCACCACCGCATCGCCTACCGCATCGTCGAACATCAGGTAATACAGCAGATGCACGCGCTTTTCCGCCGCATCGATCGCGTCGGTCAAGGCCTGCAACGACTGCGCGTAGTCGTCCAGCAACTCCACCGCATTGCCCAGCGTGGGCATGAAATCGCCCTGGCGTTCGATCAGCGGCACCACCTCGGCGCTGCTGGAATCTGCCTGCGGCATCCAGCGCAAGGCATGCAAGGGCAGTTGCTGCTCGCGGATCACCTGCGAGGCGGTGGCCTGGCGCTCCACCCGCAAGCGCGACAACCACGGGTGGCCGAACAGCAGATACAGCGGCAGGCCGACCACCGGCACGAAGCCGATCAGCAACAGCCAGCTGCGCGCCGCGCCGGGCGTGGTGCGGGCCGGAATCCACAGTAGCGCGGCCAGGCGGATCGCCCAGTCCAGCGCCAGTAGCCAGGTCCCTTGCAACCAGTCGGGCAGCATCAGCGATCCGTTCTCAAGAAGACTCCGATTCTGACTGCGCCGCGTGTGAACGCAACGGCGCGATACCGCTGACCGGCGCGCAATAGCGAAACGGCCCGCCGTGCGCATCGGCCGGCTGCACGCGCTCGGCGCAGACCTGCCGCAGCGTTTGCACGAACGCCGACTGCGCGCGGGTGGGATGCCAGTCGCTGCGCAGCGTCATGCCGATCTGACGACGCAACTGCGGCCCGGTGGCACCGATCTCGCACAGCAACCCGGCGCGGCGCTCGAACAGAAACTGGTCGCGCGACATCAGCGTGAGCCAATCGTCTTCCAGCAGCAGCCCACGGATGGTCAGCTCTGCGCCGCATTCGATGCGCAGCGCAGGCGGTTCGATGCCCTGATCGCGAAACATCTGCTCCCAGCGCGCGCGCACCGGCGTGCCGGTTGTGGCGATCACCCAGGGGTACTCCAGCAATTGCGCGAACGCATAGGCCTGCCCGGCCAGCGGATGCCCGCTGCGCGCCACGATCACCGGCGCGTCGTCGAACAACGGCTCCTGCAGCACATCGCGCACCGGCAAGGGCTCGCGCAGCGCACCGATCAACAGATCCAGCTCGCCATCGCGCAGATGCGCCAGCAATTCGGTATACGGCCCTTCGACCACGTTGACGCTGGCACCGGGATGCGCGCGCACAAACCGCGCCAGCACCTGCGGCAGCAGGATCGCCCGCGCCAACGGCATCACCCCCAGCGTGAGCCGGCCGGCGTGCTGCGAGCGCAGCGCGGCCACTTCGTCCAGCCCGGCGCGCAGCTCGGCCAGCGCCAGCCGTACCTGCCGCAACAGCCGCACTGCCACCGGCGTGGGCTGCATGGTCTTGCCGCGGCGCACCGTCAGCGGCACCTCGATCACCTCGGCCAGCGCCTGCACCGCGCGGTAGATCGCCGGCTGCGAGACACCGGCGCGCGCCGCCGCCAGCGAATAACTGCCCGCCACATCCACCGCGATCAACGCCTGCAACTGCCCCAACGAGACCCGCCGCTCCAGGCCCGGGCGTGCCGGCAGCCGCAGCGCACGCCGCGCCACCCGGATGCCACGGCCCAGCTGCTCCAACGCACGCTCGATGCGCGGCACCAGCAGCTGCGTGGCCTCGGTGGCGACCATGCCGCCCGGATGCCGATCGAACAGGCGCACCCCGAGCTGCTGTTCCAGCCGCGCCACTGCCTGCGTCAACGCCGGCTGGGACAGATTCACCTGTGGCGCGGCCGCGCTGACGCTGCCCATCCGGTGCACCACGACCAGGGCGTACAGATGGCGAAGGTTCGGTTCCAGAATTGTCGGCATGCTCTAACTATAAACAAAACCAATATGCATACCTCAAATGAATCTTGAGCTGTCAGGCGATCGGCGCACAGACTTGGCACACCCCTAACGAGGATGGATGGATGAGCCAGGTCGTCACCCGGATCGAGCGCACCCCGCTGGCCATCGTGGACGGGCTCGCGCAGGCCGGCGTGGCCACCGTGCACGAGGCGCAGGGGCGCAGCGGCCTGCTGCATCACCGCCTGCGCCCGATCTACGCCGGCTGCCGTGTTGCCGGCACTGCGGTCACGGTGTCGATTCCGCCCGGCGACAACTGGATGATGCATGTGGCCATCGAGCAACTGCAGCCCGGCGACGTGCTGGTGGTGGCGCCGACCAGCGAGTGCTGCGACGGCTACTTCGGCGACCTGCTGGCCACCTCGGCGCAGGCGCGCGGCTGCCGCGGGCTGATCATCGATGCCGGCGTGCGCGACGTGCGCGATCTCACTGCCATGCAGTTCCCCGCCTGGAGCCGTGCCATCTGCGCGCAGGGCACCATCAAGGAGACGCTGGGCTCGGTCAACGTGGCAGTGGTCTGCGCCGGTGCGCTGGTGCAGCCGGGCGATGTAGTGGTGGCCGACGACGACGGTGTCTGCGTGGTGCCGCGCGCCACTGCTGCGCAGGTGTTGGCTGAAGCGCAGGCACGCGAAGCGCGCGAGCTGCTCAAACGCGAGCGCCTGGCGCGCGGCGAACTGGGCCTGGATATCTACGCCATGCGCGAACGCCTGGCGGCAAAAGGCCTGCGCTATGTCTGAGCACGTACGCGCAATGTGGATGCGCGGCGGCACCTCCAAGGGCGGGTTTTTTCTGGCCGACGAGTTGCCCGGCGATCGCGCCACACGCGATGCGTTTCTGCTGCGCGCCTACGGTTCGCCGGATCTGCGCCAGATCGACGGCATGGGCGGCGCCGACCCGCTCACCTCCAAGGTCGCGGTGGTGTCGCGCTCCACGCGTGCCGATGCCGACGTGGACTATCTGTTCCTGCAGGTGTCGGTAGAACAGGCGCAGGTCAGCGATGCGCAGAACTGCGGCAACATGCTCGCTGGCGTCGCCCCCTTCGCCTTGGAACGCGGCTTGTTGCCCGCGCACGATGGCGAAACCGAGGTGCGCATCTTCATGCGCAATACCAACACGCTGGCCACCGCCACCGTACAGACGCCCGGCGGCAAGGTGCGTTACGACGGCGATGCCCGTATCGACGGCGTGCCCGGCACCGCTGCGCCGATTGCGCTGGCGTTTGCCGAGATCGCCGGCTCTTCGTGTGGTGCGTTGCTGCCGACCGGCCATGCGGTGCAGACACTCGACGACGTAGAGGTCACCCTGATCGACAACGGCATGCCCTGCGTGGTGCTGCGCGCCGGCGATCTCGGCATCAGCGGCTACGAAGACCGCGCCAGCCTCGATGCCAACGACGCGCTGAAGACCCGCCTGGAATCGATTCGCCTGCAGGCCGGCCCGTTGATGCGGTTGGGCGATGTCACCGATGCCACCGTGCCGAAAATGATGCTGGTCGCCGCACCGCGCAACGGCGGCGCGATCAGCGTACGCTCATTCATCCCGCACCGCTGCCATGCCTCGATCGGCGTGCTGGGCGCGGTCACCGTCGCCACTGCCTGCCTGCTGCCCGGCGCTCCCGCGCATGCGCTGGCGCAATTGCCTGGCGGCAGCACACAGCAGCTGGATGTCGAACATCCGAGCGGTGCGAGCAGCTGCGTCATCACGCTCGGCGCCCACGGTGAGGTGGTAGGTGCCGCCGTGCTGCGTACCGCACGCAAACTGTTCGATGGTGAGTTGTTTGCTTGAGCGCGGCTGCCAGCATGCGATGCGGCGGTCGGCATTGCGCTGGCTTGAACCCGGATCGTTGCTGCGTGGTTTTCTGCGTCCTGCAGCCTGCGTGCCAGCTACTCACGATCGCGCGTCGCGCGTTCTCTGCGCACTCGACCAACGCGATTCGCTTTTCGGGCTACCGGCCGGATATCAGCGCGGCATTCCGCTTCGCTCGGGTGCGATGCATTGCTTCGTCGACAACTGCAGACCGATGGCAGTGCATACGCGCAGCTGCATCGCTCCCAGCTCCATGCATCCGAATCCAGACGTCCGTCCACATGCGCACTGCACATCTATCGGTCGGATGCGTAGCGCGCTCTACGCACCTCAACGAGCATTCTCATGATCATCGACTGCCACGGCCACTACACCACCGCGCCCGCTGCACATGACGCCTTCCGCAAGGCGCAGATCGCACACTACGACGACCGGCAGTTACCGGCGCCGGTGTATCCGCAGATCTCCGACGACGCATTGCGCGAAAGCATCGAGCAGCATCAACTGCGGCTGCTGCGCGAGCGCGGCGCGGACATGACGATTTTTTCGCCACGCGCCAGCACCATGGCGCACCACATTGGCGACGAGGCGGTGAGCCAGGTCTGGACGCGGCATTGCAACGACCTGATCGCGCGCGTGGTGCAGCTGTATCCGCACACCTTTATCGGCGTGTGCCAGTTGCCGCAATCGCCGGGCGTGGCGATTGCGCACTCGATCGCCGAGCTGGAGCGGTGCGTCAGCGAGCTCGGGTTCGTCGGCTGCAATCTCAATCCCGACCCGTCCGGCGGCCACTGGAGCGGCGTGCCGCTGACCGACCGCGCCTGGTATCCGTTCTTCGAAAAAATGGTCGAGCTCGACGTGCCGGCCATGGTGCATGTATCCGGCAGTTGCAACGCCAACTTCCACGCCACTGGCGCGCATTATCTCAACGCCGATACCACCGCGTTCATGCAGTTTCTCGAAGGCGATCTTTTCAGCGACTTTCCCGACTTGCGCTTCATCATCCCGCACGGTGGTGGCGCGGTGCCGTATCACTGGGGCCGCTTCCGCGGCCTGGCCGACATGCTCGGCAAGCCGCCGCTGTCCACGCATGTGATGCGCAATGTGTTCTTCGATACCTGCGTGTATCACCAGCCGGGCATCGACCTGTTGTTCGAGGTGATCGACATCGACAACATCCTGTTCGGCTCGGAGATGGTCGGCGCGGTGCGCGGCATCGACCCGCAGACCGGCCAGTATTTCGACGACACCAAACGCTACATCGATGCCTTGGCGATCTCCGATGCCGACAAGCGCAAGGTGTTCGAAGGCAATGCCAGGCGGGTGTATCCGCGCCTGGATGCGCAGTTGCGCGCGCGCGGGATGTAATCCCCTTCTCCCTCCGGGAGAAGGTGCCCCGCAGGGGCGGATGAGGGTACGTGCGAAGCCGCTGGCACTCAAACTACTGCGAGTGGCTTCGCCCCGTACCCTCACCCCTACCCCTCTCCCGCAGGGAGAGGGGATGCAGTCCGCCGAGTTGTATTGGCCCAGGAAGTTTGCGGATTAAAACCTTGGTTGCGATAAAACCCGCAGCACACACCACAAACGCAAACACCCGCCTTTCGGCGGGTGTTTGCTCGGTGCAGATCACGTAATCGGTGGATTACTTGATCTTGCCTTCCTTGTACATCACGTGCTTACGCACGACCGGGTCGTATTTCATCATTTCCATCTTCCCCGGAGTGTTTTTCTTGTTCTTGTCCGTGGTGTAGAAGTGGCCGGTAGCGGCCGAGGAAATCATACGAATCTTGTCACGCTTGCCTTTTGCCATGACTGCTTACTCCTCAGACCTTTTCGCCGCGCGCACGCAGCTCTTTCAGAACGGCATCAATCCCGTTCTTGTCGATGGTGCGCAATGCATGCGCGGAGACACGAAGCTTCACCCAGCGGTTCTCGCTGGCGACCCAGAAGCGGCGCTCGTGCAAGTTGGGCAGGAAGCGACGACGGGTTCTGTTGTTTGCGTGGGAGACGTTGTTACCCGTCTGCACACGCTTGCCGGACACTTGGCATACGCGGGACATTACGCACCTCGATAAATGAATTGCCACCCATAGCCTGGGGAGCGGCGGCCCCGACAGCGCTAGGCTGCCACGCAACGTTGGGAATCAAGAACTTACGCTGGGAACAAGCCGGCAACCCCATCGCGCTGGGTGCCGCCATCCGGAGCGATCCGGGCACAGCGAGCCGCGCATTATGCACGGCTTTCCTTTGTGCCGCAAGCACTTACAGCACTTGCCCGCCAACCCCGCCGCAGTGGGCGCCTGGCCCGACGGCGGCGGTCGATCAGCCTCCCCGGACCTACGTCAGCGCAGCGACCCGATGCAGTTCCGCCCATGCGCCGCGCGCCACTTGCCAGGCCGAGCGCAGGAACAGCAGCAGCAACGCCACCGCGATCACCAGATCGGGCCAGCCGCTGCCGAACGCCCACACCGCCGCACTGGCAGCCAGCACCGCAAGGCCTTCGTAGACATCGTTGCGCGAGCAGGCCCAGGCCGAGGCCAGGTTGATGTCGCCGTTACGGTACGGCCACAGCAGGCGCATGCACACCAGATTGGCGGCAAAGTTCAGCGCGGCCACCAGCCCCATGCTCTGAAACAGCGGCAGCTGCGGGTGGGCCAGCTTCCAGCCGATCTCGGCGGCCACCGCCAGCGCCGCCAGCAGGATCAACCCGGCCTTGAGCAAGGCGACCCGCGCCTTGGCCGCCAGGCTGGCCCCCACCACCGCCAGGCTCAATGCATAGGTCAGCGCATCGCCCAGGTTATCCAGGCTGCCGGACAGCAGCGAAGCGGCGCCACTATGCAGCGCGCCGGCCAGCATCAGCGCAAAGCTGCCGGCATTGATCGCCAGCACCCACCACAGCACGCGCCGCTGACGGGCCTGCATTGCGGCCACATCCAGGGTCTTGCCGCACCCGCAACAGGACTCGCTCATGGCGTGCCTGCCTGCGGCGTAGCCGCGAAGACCGGTCCGGATCGCCCCACCCGCTCGCGATGCAACCAGCGATACAGCACCGGCAGTACCAGCAAGGTCAGCAGCGTGGACGAAACGATGCCGCCGATCACCACCGTGGCCAGCGGGCGCTGCACCTCGGCACCGGCGCCGACGTTGAAGGCCATCGGCACAAAGCCCAGGGCGGCCACCAGCGCCGTCATCAACACCGGGCGCAGACGGCTCAGCGCACCCTCGCGCAGCGCCTGCTCCAGCGACATGCCCTCGGCACGCAAGCTACGCACGAAGGCGATCATCACCAGGCCGTTGAGCACCGCCACGCCCGACAACGCGATAAACCCGACGCCTGCGGAGATCGACAACGCCAGATCGCGCAGTGCCAACGCCACCACGCCGCCGGTCAATGCCAGCGGCACGCCGCTGAACACCACCAGCGCATCGCGCAGCGAGCCGAACGACCAGTACAGCAGCGCGAAGATCAGCAACAAGGTGCCCGGCACCACCCAGGCCAGGCGCTGGCCGGCAGAGATCAATTGCTCGAAGGTGCCGCCGTAGCCGATCCAGTAGCCGGTCGGCAGCACGACCTCTGCCTGCACGCGCTGCTGCACCTCGGCGACGAATCCGCCCAGGTCGCGGTCGCGCACATTGGCGGTGATCACGATGCGGCGCTTGCCGTCTTCGCGATTGATCTGGTTGGGCCCCAGCACGGTTTCGATCCTGGCGACCTCACGCAGCGGCACGGTGGTCGGTGCGCCGCTACGCCAACCGGCCGCGCGACTGGACTCGTCCGCATCGGCGCGCTCGCCATCGCCACGCAGAGGGATCGGCAGATCGGCCAATGCGGTGGGATCCTGACGCAGGCCTTCCGGCAGGCGCACCACGATGTCGAAACGGCGGTCGCCCTCGAACAATTGCCCGGCCGCCTGCCCACCCACCGCCGCCGACACGGTGTCCTGCACCACGCCGGGATTGAGGCCGTAACCGGCCAATGCGGCGCGATCGGGCACCACCGCCAGCATCGGCAAGCCGGTGGCCTGCTCCAGGCTCACGTCGGCCGCGCCCGGCACCGTGCTGGCGACTTCCTGGACGCGTTGCCCCAGCGTGACCAACGTGTCCAGGTCATCGCCGTACACCTTGATCGCCACATCCGCACGCACGCCGGAAATCAGCTCGTTCATGCGCATCTGGATCGGCTGGGTGAACTCGTAGTTGTTGCCGGGCAATTGCTTTACCGCCTCCTCGATCTCGGCCACCAGTTGCGCCTTGGGCTTGCGCGGGTCCGGCCATCGCGCGCGTGGATGCATGATCATGAAGGTATCGGCCACCGATGGCGGCATCGGGTCGGTGGCCACTTCGGCGGTGCCGAGCTTGCCGAACACATGCGCCACTTCCGGAAACTGCTTGATGCGTTTTTCCAGCGTGGATTGCATGGTGATGGCCTGTTCCAGGCTGGTGCCGGGAATGCGCAAGGCATGCAGCGCGATATCGCCTTCGTCCAGGTTCGGAATGAACTCGCTGCCCAGGCGCGTGGCCAACACCGCACACACCACTACCGCTACCACTGCGCCAATGCCGACCAAACGGCCGTGACGCAGCGCGCGATCGAGCATGGGCGCATACACGCGACGCGCCCAGCGCATCGCACGGTTTTCGTGCTCGGCCACCTTGCCACCGAGCAACAACGCGATCGCCGCCGGCACGAAGGTCAACGACAGCAGCATCGCACCGCTGAGCGCCAGTACCACCGTGATCGCCATCGGATGGAACATCTTGCCCTCGATGCCGGTGAGCGCAAATACCGGCAGATACACCGCCGTGATGATGCCTAACCCGAACAGGCTGGGACGGATCACCTCTGCGGTGGCTTCGGCAGTGAGTTCGAAACGCTCGTCGCGCTCGAGCACACGTCCCAGACGCAACTGCGCTTCGCCGAAGCGGCGCAAGCAGTTCTCCACGATGATCACTGCGCCATCGACGATCAAGCCGAAATCCAGCGCGCCCAGACTCATCAGATTGCCGGATACGCCACCGCGCACCATGCCGGTGAGCGTGAACAACATCGCCAATGGAATCACCGCTGCGGTGATCAAGGCCGCACGCACATTGCCCAACAGCAGGAACAACACCACGATCACCAGCAAGGCGCCTTCGATCAGGTTCTTGGCGACGGTGACGATGGTGCGGTCCACCAGCGCGGTGCGGTCGTAGACCGGTACTGCCTGCACGCCGGCCGGCAAGCTGGCGTTGGCCAGTTCCAGGCGCTGCGCGGCCGCTTGCGCCACGGTGCGGCTATTGGCGCCGACCAGCATGAAGACCGTGCCGAGCACCACTTCGGTGCCATCTTGCGTGGCGGCACCGGTGCGCAACTCGCGTCCTTCGCCGACCTGCGCCACATCACGCACCCGGATCGGCACACCCTCGCGCCGATCCAGCACGATTGCGCCAATCTGCGCGATATCGTCTACCTGCCCCGGCACCCGCACCAGAAACTGCTGGCCGTTGCGCTCGATATAGCCGGCACCGATATTGCGGTTATTGGCTTCCACTGCCTGCGCTACATCGTCCAGCGTAAAACCCAACGCCACCAGGCGCGCCGGATCCGGCGTGATATGGATCTGCCGCGCATAGCCGCCGATGGTATTGACCTCGGTAACGCCGGGCACATTGCGCAACTGCGGGCGCACCACCCAATCCTGCAAGGTGCGCAGATCGGTGGCCGTCCACGCGCTGCCATCGGGCTTGCGCGCATTCGGCTTGGCTTCCACCGTGTACATGAAGATCTCGCCCAAGCCGGTCGCGATCGGCCCCAGCTGCGGCTCCAGATCGGCCGGCAATTGCGACTTGACCTGCTGCAACCGCTCGGCCACCTGTTGCCGCGCAAAATACAGATCGGTGCCGTCGGCAAACACGGCGGTGACCTGCGACAAGCCATAGCGCGACAACGAACGCGTGGACTCCAGGCCCGGCAAACCCGCCAACACCGTCTCCAGCGGAAACGTCACCCGCTGCTCCGATTCCAACGGCGAATACCCCGGCGCGGCCGTATTGACCTGCACCTGCACATTGGTGATATCCGGCGTCGCATCGATCGGCAACCGCGAAAAACTCCACGCCCCGATCGCAATCAACACCCCCGTCAACGCCAGCATCAACCACCGCTGCGCAATCGCGAACCGAATGATATTGGTCAGCATGACACCCGCCTCCACGCACGATGATCGAGGAGATCGCCGCACCCGTGCTTACCGGGAGCGTCGCTTAAAAGCGCAGAAGAGAAGAGCCGCTCCCACGCACGCACGTGCGGTCGACGGCGAATCAAACCGGAAACACGCTGATCAATGATCATGCGACGCCCCCGACTTCTCGATATCCGCCTTGACCAGATAGCTCTGCTCCACCACCACCGCATCACCCGCCGCCAAACCCGACACCACCTCCACCTGCTGCGCATCGCGCGCGCCCAGTTTCACCGGCCGCACCTCATACACATCGCCCACCCGCACGAACACCACCTCCCAGTCGCGGAACTGCTGCAACGCCCCCACCGGCACCACCATCGCCGCTGGCTGCTGCGCCACCGTCACCCGCGCCTTCACCGCAGAGCCCGGCCGCCACAGGCCATCGCTGTTGTGTAAAACCGCGCGCGCCACCGTGCTCTGACTCGCGGTGGCCGTGCCCGGCAACACGCGCTCCAAGGTGGTCTGCGCCACCACGCCATCGCTGATGCGCGTCACCGTCACCGGTGCGCCGGCGGTGATGTGCCCCGCATCGGCACCGAAGATGTGCAGATCCACCCACAAGGTCGACAGGTCCGCGATCTCGAACAACACCTGGCCTTCGCCCGCATTGCTGCCCAGGCTGGCGTTGCGGGCCAACACGGTGCCGCTGATCGGCGCGCTGACCGCGTAGGTGGTCAGGCTGAGATTGCTCTCCACCGTGGCCAGCACCTGACCGGCGCGCACCTGGTCGCCGACATTGACGCGCAAGCTGCGCACCGGCCCGGGGAAGCGTGCGGTGGCCTGCGCCTGCGCACCTTCTGCCGGCGTGAGCAGACCCTGCACTTCATGCTGATCGGCAATGCTGCCGGCACCCACCGGCGCAACCCGAATGCCGGCGTCCTGCGCGATCTTCCCCGCGATGGTGGTGCGGCCTTCGTAGGTGGGATAGGCCCAACGATGCGCTTTGCCCTGCACGGTGGCGCGCACCTCCACATCGAACGAATGCGGCTCGCCCACCGTGCTGTCGGCCAACAGGCTGCCGTCGTCGCGCGCGCGCAATCGATGCACTTCGTTGACGCCGCCGAGCCGGGTCAAACGCACCTCCACACTGCCGGCGCTGGGCGGTAATGGTTTGCCTTCGCGATATAGCCAGGCTTGATACGTGGGTGGCGTGCCGTCTTCTGCAATCGCCAGCTCCACGCTGTCGCCGTCCTGTTCGAGCAGGCGCCCGCCGTGTGCGCCTTTTTCGGCTTCTTCGCCATGGGCGTCGGCTTCACCCTCGGCACCCGGCGTTGCGTGGTCATGGGCTTCTTCGCTGTTGCCGCTGTTGCCGCCGCAGCCGCTCAGCAGCAGCGCCAGCACAAGCGGTGCAATCAAAAAACTTTTCATCGAAATTGGTCCTGGTTGGCGCCGGCGCAGTGCGTCGGGCGAACGAACGGAGAAGGTCTGCGCGGTAGGCGCGGTAGGCGCGGTAGGCGCGAGCATCGCTTGGCGAGTGCTGGATGCCGATGCGGTTGCGGCTGCGAATGCGGCTGCGACTGCCGATACCGATACCGATACCGATACCGATACCGGCGCAGCAGATCCGGACGGGCGCATGTTGGCCGCGCGAAAACGCACAACGGACGTAGCGCTCATGGCCCCACCTGCGCAGCACCGTCGAGCACAAACGGCTGCCCGGTCAGGCGCTGAATCTCGATCAACGCGGTCTGCGCTTCCAGTGCCGCGGCCAGTTGCTGCTGTCGTGCATCGCTGCGCTGCGCCTGCAGTTGCGCCCAGTCCAGATAGCTGGTCGCACCTGCGCGATACGCGCGCTCGGCAGCGGCGTCGGCACGCGCAAGTGCGGGCAGCACATCGCTGCGCATGCGCGTCACTTCCAGCTGTGCGGCGCGGTAGCGGCCATGCGCATCGGCCAGTGTGGTGTACAGCACCAAGGCCTGCGATTGCCGCTCGATGTCCAGCAGCGACAGCTCCGCCTCGGCGGCGCGGATCTCCGGTTGCGCGCGCGCGGCGCTGCCCAGGGCCAGCGAGACGCTGCCGAGCAGCGCAGTGGCGTCGTTGCCCTCGAGCCGGCGCACGCCCACCTGCCAGTCCAGGTCCGGGCGCGCCTGGCTGCGTGCCAGCCGCACCCGCGCCTCGCGCACGCGCTGCTCGCCGTTCAAGCGCGCCAGTTCTGGCGTGGCATCGAGCAGCTGCGCCAACACCTCGAACTCGGGAATGGCCGGCAACTGCAGCGGGTCGCCGGTGACATCGCCGAAGTCCGGCGTACGCTCACCCCATAACACCGCCAGCTGGCGACGTGATGCCAGTAGCTCCTGCTGCGCGCGGTCGCGCTCCAGTTCCGCGCGCGCCTGCAAGGCCTGCGCGGTCAGCACGACCGATTCAGGTGAGGCTCCCGCCTGCAGCCGCTGGCGCGCGGCACTTACGGTGCGCTGGCGCTGGGCCAGGGTTTCCAGCGCCACCGAATGCCGCTGCGCGGCCATGCCGATGGCCAGATAGCGCCGGGCCACTTCGGCCAGCACGTCCAGCCGCGCCAGCGCCCGCTGCGGCGCCAGCGCATCGATGCGTGCCTGGGCCAGGGTGCGGCGCGCGTCGAGCTTGCCGCCGCGTTCCAGCACGCCGGCCAGGGTGACGGTGAGTTCGGCCTGGTCCAGCGCGCGGGTCGGGCCGGTGCCGAACACGTTTTCCAGTTCGGCGCCGATACGCAACGGCGGGCGCAATGCGTCGCGCTCGGCGTCGGCGGTGAGAACCGCGCGCTGACCATCGGCCAGGCGCAGGTCGGGGTGCTGCCGGGCAACGCGCGCAATGGCGTCGTCCAGGGTCAGCACGGGTTTGGGCGGTACGTCCTGCGCCATGGCGCACGGCACGACCGCGAAGACGGCAATTGCCGTCAGTCGCAACCACATGAGGGTGTCTCCGGAATCGGGATCGATGGACAGGCCGGCAGCTGCCGGCGATGCATCAGGCCGCGATCGGAGGACGCAATCCGGTCTCGCTCAGTTGCGAGCGGTAGTGCGCGAAGACCGCCACAGGTTGGGCCTGCGTATGCGTGGACAGCGGCAGCCAGGCCAGCGCCGGCAACACCGCCGGATTCTGGCCGTGGCAGTAGCCGCTGTGCATCAGGGCGTGCATCAGGCCGGCACCATCGCGCTCGCCGGCATCGCCTTCGTCGGCACCGTCATGGCCGTGCGGCGCGGTGTCTTCCAGATGCATCTGGTCGTGCGCCAGTGCATGCACATCGCCCAGCGCGCAGGCCACCGGTGCGACCAGCACGCCCATGACCAGCACTGCCAACGCCATCAGGCGCAGCAACGGGTGCAACAGGCGGGCGCGGCGAAGCAACATGGGCGCAGCGTATCGGGGCCGGGCTAGTTACACAATCGCATGCACGGCGTAGTTAGGAAGCTCAGGTCAAAAGCTTAGTGAGTCGAGGGCGCGATGCCCTCGCCGCTTGCGGGACACGCCGTGAATCCGTCCCTGGGGGTTCGGTGGCGGCATCCATGCCGCCACACGGTCCCGCAATCCGCGAGGACACCGCACCGAGAGTTAGTCGGTGGCTTTTTAAAGCCATGCACACAGACCAACTCGACTGGTCCTTGCCCGCTCACCGTCGCGGGACCTTACGCGGCATGGATGCCGCGTAAGAGCCTACATGGACGTACTTGCGGCGTGTCCCGCGATGGTGGGCGGGCAAGGGCCCTGCAGCCAAACCACAGACCAGCCGCTCTACAGTGTTCCTGTCAGCCACTCCCCCAGGGCATCACAGCACCGCGTTGCGAGCCCGCTTGGCGTCGACCGGGCGCGCCTTGCTCTCTGCGATAAACGCCCGTACCTGCTGCTCCAGCACCGGCAAGGTCACCGAGCCCTGCTTCAGCACCGCGTCGTGGAAGGCCTTGATGTCGAAGCGGTCGCCCAGTTCTTTCTCAGCCTCGGCGCGCAGCTTGACGATGGTGATCTCGCCCAGCTTGTAGCTCAGCGCCTGGCCCGGCCAGGAGATGTAGCGGTCCACCTCGGTGGTGACCTCGTGCTCGCTCAGCGCGGTACGGTCGCGCAGGTAGGCCAGCGCCTGCTCGCGGCTCCAGCCGTCGTGGTGCACGCCGGTGTCGATCACCAACCGGCAGGCGCGCCACATTTCGTAGGTGAGCCGGCCGAATTCCTCGTACGGGGTCTCGTAGATGCCCATCTCCTGGCCGAGCTTCTCGGTGTACAGCGCCCAGCCTTCGCCATAGGCGGAGATGTAGTTTTCGCGGCGGAACGCCGGTTGATCGCCCTGCTCCAGCGCCAGCGAGCCCTGCAGCGAATGCCCGGGCGAGGACTCGTGCAGGGTCAGCGCAGGCAGGTTGTACAACGGCCGCGATGGCAGGTTGTAGGTGTTGACCCAGTACGTGGTGGCGCCGCCGCGCCCGGCGGTCCAGAACGGCGCGATGTCGTCCGGCACCGGCTTGATGGTGAAGCGCCCGCGCGGCAGCGTGCCGATGAATCTGCCGACCTGCCCGTCCACCCGCTTGGAAATCCACGCGGCGCGATCGAGCAACTCCTGCGGGGTCTTGGCGTAGAACTGCGGATCGGTGCGCAGGAAGGCCAGGAACTGCGCGAAGCTGCCCTTGAAACCGACCTGCTTGATGATCGCGTCCATCTGCGCCTGGATGCGTGCCACTTCGTCCACACCAATCTTGTGGATCTGTTCCGGGGTCAGCTCCAGCGTGGTGTATTCGCGGATCTGCTGGCGATAGAACGCCTTGCCGTCGGGCAGCGCTTCGGCCGCCAGCGTGGTGCGCGCCTTGGGCATGTAGTCGTTGCGGAAGAAGCTCAGCAGCTTGGCGTAGGCCGGCAGCACTGCGGTGCTCAGCGCGGCCTTGGCCTGTTCGCGCAACTGCGCCTGTTCGGCGGCCGGGATCTGCGCCGGCAGCTGCTTGAATGGTGCGTAGAAACTCGATTCGGTGGGGTCTTTGACATCGGCCACGGTGGCGATGGAGACATCGCGGCCATCGAGCACCGCGCGCGGCACGCTGAAACCGCGTGCCAGGCCGGCGCGCATGTTGGCGGTCTGCTGATCGAAGTAGCGCGGCACATCGTTGAGGCGCGCGATATAGGCGCGGTACTCGGCAGCAGTTTTCATCGGCCGCTGCGCCATGAAGCCAAGGTTGGACCAGAACGAGCTATCCGAGTTGAACGGCATCTCGTACAGGCGCAGGCGCACCTCGGCGGCGAGGCTTTCCACCTGCGGGCGATAGATGGCGTAGTTGACCTGGTTGGTGGGCGAGAGCTGTTTCGGGTCGACGCCGTCGAGCTGCTTGAGCACGCCGTCCCACACCGCCAGGCGCGCCTGCTGCGCCGCCGGGCCGACATCGGGCAAATGCGTGTTGTCGCCGGTGGTGTCGCTGTCTTCGTCGGCCTGGCCGGTCTCGGCCTGGCGCCATGCCCATTCTTTCTCGTAGACCGCGCGGAAGCGTGCGTCAGCAGGGCGCTCGGCAGTCAGCGTGGCCGGCGGTGCCACCGGTGCCGGTGCGGCGGCCTGCGCCGAGGTGGCGGCGAAGCTTGCGCCCAGCAGGGCGAGCGAGAGTGCGGCGGCGAGAGGAGATGTCACGTGCGGGCGGCCTGCGTCTGGATCGAACGCGCAATGATGGCAGCGCAGGCGCTCGTTGCCATGGGCCGGAAGTCCCAGCGTGGGGATTGGGGATTAGGTGAGGGCTATGGCCGATCGCGCGCACCGCCACGTCGGGCCCCTTCCCCTGCAGGCGGGAGCAGCGACCAGGCGCCGTGGCTTTTGAGCTCTCCCGATGCACGCGGCCGGGGCAGGCAGGCCGCCGCTTCAGCCCGTCTTGCGCACCACCACCAGATGCCGCTCGCCGTCCAGGCCCGGCACCTGCAGCGGATGCACCTCGGCTACGCTCCAGGCGGCGGGCAGTGCGGCGATCTCCTCATGCGGGTAGATGCCCTTCATCGCCAGCAGGCTGCCGCCCGGGCGCAGCAGGTGACCGCCAACTTCAATGATGCCGGCCAGCGTATCCAGCGCCCGGGCGGTGAGGTGGTCGTACGCGGCCGGTTCGTCCAGCGCTTCGGCGCGCGATTCGGCCACGCGCGCGTTGCCCAACGCCAGCTGGCGCAGCGCCTCGCGCATGAAGCGGGCCTTCTTGCCGTTGCTTTCCACCAGCGTCACCTGCAGCTGCGGGCGGGTGATCGCCAGCGGGATGCCGGGCAGGCCGGGGCCGGTGCCCAGATCGGCCAGGGTGCCACTGGCGATGTAGGGCTGCATGGCCAGCGAATCGAGCAGATGGCGGGTAACCATCTCGCGCGGGTCGCGCACGGCGGTGAGGTTGTAGGTCTTGTTCCAGCGCACCAGTAGCGTCAGGTAACGCAACAACGGCGCGGCAAACGCCGCATCCAGGGATTGGGCCTGCAGGCCGTTGGCCAGCGCAGCGGCTACATCGGGGGGGAGTGCGGCATCGTTCATGGCGCGATTATCGCAGCTGGGTGGCGTGCAGGTGCGCGCGTGCCGCGCATGGTGGCGATGCGTGGCGCGTGGGCACGTGGGCAGGAAGCCGTCGTACTCGAACTTGCCCAGCACAAACGTCCAGGCCTGGCGATGCCGCAGGACCTGCCACCACGACAGCCGCCGCTGTACCGGCGCGTGCGTATCGCTGTGGGCGGGAGCATCGGCCGCGTTGGCACACGCCGTATCCGCCATCCGCAGTCGATGATGCGAGCAAACCTGCGCCAGCAGCGACACCACTGCCGCTGCCATTGAACGGACATCCGCCGGTCGCACTATGGTCGCGTCCGCTAGATCGCTTTTGTGCTCATGCCCCTGATCGACCCGTCGTCCGCATCGCCCCTGCCCGGCCCCGACAACGCACCTGCCGCCGTGGATCACGGCCGCCGCCGCATTCTGCTCGCCGCTACGACCCTGGCAGCGGCCGGACTGCTCAGCCCGTTCGCGCGCGCCAGCGGCAGCCCGGACCCGTTCACGCTGGGCGTGGCGGCCGGCGATCCGTTGGCCGACGGCTTCGTACTCTGGACCCGGCTGGCGCCCCGGCCGCTGGACCCGGATGGACGCGGCGGGCTGACCGCACCGGTGCAGGTGCGCTGGCAGGTGGCCAGTGACCCGGGCATGCGCAACATCGTGCGCCAGGGCGAAACCGTCGCCAGCCCGGCCTGGGGCCATGCGGTGCATGTGGAAGTCGCCGGCCTGGCCGCCGATCGTCCGTACTGGTACCGCTTCCAGGCGCTGGGTGCGCGTAGCGCCATCGGCAGCGCGCGCACCTTGCCGGCACCGCATCAATTGCCGGATGCCGCGCGGCTGGGCTTTGTGTCCTGCTCGCACTGGGAGCTGGGCTATTTCAGCGCCTACCGCCATCTGGCCGCCGAACAACCGGACCTGGTGTTCTTCCTCGGCGATTACATCTACGAATACAGCAACCACGGCGAGGCGGCGAACAAGATCGTGCGCCCGCACGGCAGCGGCGAGTGCCTGGATCTGGCCGGCTACCGCAACCGCTATGCGCTGTACCGCACCGATCCCGACCTGCAGGCCTTGCACGCCGGCAGCGCCTGCGTGGCGACCTGGGACGACCACGAGGTGCAGAACGACTACGCCAATCGCTGGTCGCAGGATCCGGCGATTGCGGTCGATACCTTCCTGGCCCGGCGCGCCGCCGCCTACCGCGCCTTTTACGAACACTTCCCGCTGCGTGCGCGCAATCGACCGCATGGCGCCGACATGCGCATCTACCGATCGCTGGACTACGGCCAGCTGGCGCGTTTCTACGTGCTCGATGGCCGCCAGTACCGCAGCGAACAACCCTGCCCGCAGGCCAACGGCTGGCGCGGCGGCCATGTGGTGGACGACAGTTGCCGCGAACGCACCGACCCACGCCGCAGCATGCTCGGCTGGGAACAGGAGCGCTGGCTGCATGGCGCCTTCGCCCGATCGCCCGCGCGCTGGAACGTGATCGCGCAGGATCTATTGGTGGCACCGATGAACCAGCACGGCCGCGACGGCATGCTCGGGCAATGGACCGACGGCTGGGACGGCTACCCGGCCACACGCACGCGCATGCTCGACGCCATCGCCAAGACCCGGCTGCGTAACCCGGTGTTCTGGGGCGGCGACATCCACTCGTACTGGGTTACCGATCTGAAGGCCGATCCGGCCAACCCGGACTCGGCGACGCTGGCCACCGAATTCGTCGGCACCTCGATCACCTCCGACGGCCAAAGCAACGCCGAGCTGCAAGCCACCATGGCGCTCAATCCGCATGTGCACTACGCCGAAGGCGAAACCCGCGGCTATGTCTCGGTAACGCTGACACCGGGCCTGATGGAAACGCGCCTGCAAGGCATCTCCGACCGTCGCGATCGCCAGGCCACGGTCTCGACGTTGAAACGCTTTGTGGTCGAAGACGGCAAGGCGGGGGCGGTGGAGGCGTGATCAACTATAAATATCTGCATCTACAAGATTATGGGCCAGGACTGATCGATGCCTTCGAGCTCGCCCCTGGGAAAGAACAACACATTCAGTAAAAATCCAACGTATCCCGTCTTGGGTCAATAACAGCCTTTCCGTCCCAGCGAATAACTTCCAATTCAAATAGCCTTCCATTACTGTCACTGTAAATAATTACCGTCAATTCGCCTCCATCGGAATCCAGAGCCCTGATCTCTACAGGGAAATGACACTGCCCATGATATGGAGGAATTTCATATCCATCGATAATAAAAAGCACCTTCGAATAGTCAGAAGAGCAATCCACAGCAGAAGCGTTGTCAACATCATAACGCAGCACTACGCCAGCGGGACCAGGTATAAGATCCGCAACTTTTTGAATCAAAGAGCGCTCAAACGCATGAAGAGGCCGCATGTTAAACCCCATACTTAAATGACTTGAATTTAAATTAAACGAGATGACGGCGGCAACCTCACGGAGCCTTGCCCTAGATCTTTCAGCTGCATTCAACCAATCCTCCAAGCCGCACTTTCAGCGTGATGTCATCCTCCAGCGAAAATGTCTCACTACGCGAGATCTTACAAGCATTCTGGCATTCTCTCTCAAATTTTTCATTGCGCCCCAAGTGGCTTGATCGGCGAAATTAAGCGGTACACACGAGCATGATCAATTTGGCGCAGAATTCCAGATCGCACTGACAACATCAACGAGTCTTCAATTGCTTGTTCAGTGAGTGCAGACATGCCAACACTCTCCGCAAACTGCATAATTCGCCATGCGTCAATTACGTCGAAAATATCTCCATAAAAACGATGCGAATCCACGATTCGCCCTGATTCAGGGTGGTAGAACCTTACCCCCTGGCCATGCTTTCGGAATTTCCACATTTCACCTTTGACACTTATTTCACCATTTTTCGGGACATCACGCATGAAATCTTGGCCCGCACTTGGAAGAATTTCAAAGAATTCTGAAATCAGCGCGAATTGAAGCGCAGAAAATTGGGAGAGCAACTCTCTTGTAATCAATGTTACTTAGCGGCCCCTCTGCTGCATTGCCTCTGCGGCCTCTTGTAGAAGCTGTGCCCCTTGCTGCGATGTGGTCGGTACAGTTTGCACAGGAACCTCCTTTACACCGGCTTTGATTGCGGCTGCTGCACGGTGGTGTCCGTTAACTCAGCCCGGCCGACTACAACCAGCAGATCTCGCACGACAGCCTGGGCGGGCTAACGCCCGCCGAGTTTCGTGATCAACATCAACCGCATACCTCTAGTTCTAGCTGGCACTGAATTACGGGGAGTCGACATCTTCAGCATCCTGGCATCCTCATTGCATCTCGCCCTGGGTCACCGGGAATGGTGGGCTCGACCATGCCGAGCATCCACCGGCGTTGCAGGCGCGCACCGTGTACTCGTAAGCGCAGTAGGCATTGCCGTTGGCACTGACATAGGTATTAGGGACGGTGTAGAGCGCATTGCCGCCACTGCTCTGCAATTGGTACTCCACCGCATCGGCGACCGCAGACCAACCGACTGGCTGACGGTATGCAACACCTGCACAATATTCCGATCCGCACTGCGGCTATCCCTCAGGAAAAAGGCGCCTTTTTCATCGACTTCGGCGAACGCTTGGCCGCGCTGCGCAAGCCGCAGGAGACTAATCCGAGTGCGGTTGGCCGAACGGCCCAACGTGTCGTAGTAGGCCGTTACCGCCTACGAGAGCGGCCAGCGCCGCGTGCCGATCTCAATGCTGCCGACGCTGGCCAACACCCTGGGCGTCACCGTAGAGGACCTGATAGGCGCGCCGGCCAGGCGCTGCATCGGCAATTGGGGACCGGCACCGAAGCTGCTGCTGCAGCTTGAGCGCATCCAGCACTTGGCCAAGACCTGGCAGCGCGCCATTGTGTAAGTACCCTAATCGGTGCTCGCCGCGCATCAGTAGCAACGATCACGAACCCGCCAACAATAGGCCCGCAAATGCGGACCTATTGTTATGCCGCAAGGCGCTTACCCCGACACCTACTCAGGTTCCGACCCCGCTAGTTCCGGTTGGACCATAAGCCACTGACGATACTTAGTGAAGAACAGCCGACGAACAGCCAAAAAAAGCTTTTCCATGCGACCGATGATGAAAAATGTGAAGCCAGAGTCGTGCCCCTCGTTCTCCGAATACTTTTCTACAGTGACTTCCCATATGTCGTGAACCCAGTAATAAGCCATAAACCATCCTGCATTATCGCTAACTACGGAGTGCGCAGCCATCCTCTTTGCAAGCAGCTTGTTCGCTTTATGCGAGGCATTAGCTGCATTGATCGCCATAACAAAAAAAGTCGTGTGGAACCCACCTGTGAGCCGACCCAGTTCCGGGGATCTCACAAAGACCCCTTCGATCATGACCTGATATGTGTTCATACTTATCTTTTCTTGTCCAACTCTTCAGATAGCTGTTTTGAGTCGATCCGCCCCCCACCCGGAAGTAGCCCTGGAACCCACCATCTCGTCAGGGGCGACTACTTTACGATGCGCCTGTTCCTAGGGGGTTGGCCATGGAACATCAAGAAGTGAACTGACGCGGCCACTCGCTCTCAGATTTCGCAACCGCTTCTAACCAATCATTCCAGATGGCACTGTCCGCAGGCACTCCGTCTTCCAGCGGATTCATGGAGCCCAATAAAACTCCGAGCGCATCTGGCTGTCCATTCCTTTCCCAATAGTCCTCAAGAAAGATGAGCATCGCGATGTAGGCTTTTTTTTCAAACATATCTAATCAGGCTTCTTAGGCGGTGGGGGCGGAGGCTCAGGGCGAGACAATCCTGTTTGAGGGTTGTATGTACGCGGTGTTTGATTAACGCCGCCATTGACTATTTCTCCATTTCTCGTCTGTGTCCAAACCTGGCTCCCATTGTTTTGTGTCTGAGATGACCACGTGTTGCCAAACCGATCGTTACCTAGCGTCGTTTTTGGATCATCTGCAACCCTCTGGAGGGTTTCCCGATTTTGCGGAGTGTCCTTCATATGCCCCTCTTTATCTCTAAAGATATGCGGGGCTCTGTCCTTTTGGATCGTGTGACTGGCATCTCGCCTAAACGCCGAGCTTAGTAATTTTAAAACACCTGCTGGGTTTCGAGTTGCAACTACTGCTAAACCTGCAACTGCACCAACCGCGCGTGCGGCCGACCTATCCATGAACTCCCCGCGTGACATATCGCCGCTGTTCATCTCAGCGATGTCGCGATCGATCGCACAAGTCGCTGGACCGTCACATCGACCGTCAGGATCTTTATTTTTGTAAGGGTTGTTCGAGGCATACCAGTAGCGGTTGAAGTTCAAACCATTTATCGGGCTGACGCCAACCGGATCCACGCTGAGGAGCCGTCCGATGCTGGGATCGTAGTACCGCTGCTGCATGTAACTCAGCCCGGTCGCCGAGTCCGCTACATGCCCGGTAAACCCAGGTCCGTCCACTGCCGCCTTATTGACCATGCCGCCATACGCCTCATACACCGTCCGCTCGATCACGTTGCCTGCGGCATCGGTGATCGCCACCGGTGAGCCCAAGGCGTCGGTATGGATGTACTCCACCGTTTCGGCAAGACCTGCAGCCGGCCAGGCCAATGCCAACAGCAGCGCCGCACTACGCATGATTCTCTTCAGCATCCTGGCATCCTCATTCCATCTCGCCCTGGGTCACCGGGAATGGTGGGCTCGACCATGCCGAACAACCACCGGCGTTGCAGGCGCGCACCGTGTACTCGTAGGCGCAGTAGGCATTGCCGTTGGCACTGACATAGGTGCTGGGGCCGGTGTAAAGCGCATTGCCGCCACTGCTCTGCAATTGGTACTCCACCGCATCGGCGACCGCAGACCAACCGGCTTCGCACCAAACCTGCACCGGCGCGGTGCGCGTACTCAGCCAGTTCGCTGTCTGCATGGCCGGCGTCGCCGGTGGCGGAGAGACCGTCACCGTGACAATGCCCGAGGTCGGTCCGCAGCCGGCCATGTTGCAGGCCCTGGCGCGGTAGCCGTAGTTGCCCTTGCCTTTGCTGGTGTCAAAGCTGGTGGCAGCGCCCGCATACACCTGCACCCATCCTGCGCCATTGCTGTCTTCTTCCAGCTGGAAGCTCTCGCTGCCGGATGGAGTGCTCCAACTCACCGTGTACGCGTTACCCGGCACCAGCGAGGGGGCCGACAGTGCGGGCTCCAGGGTGGGCGGGGCGACAACCTGCACCGCGACAGCGCCGGACCAGTTACCGCACCCGGCACGATTGCAGGCCGCCACCCGGTAGCCGTAATCGCCTGCAGTGCGGGCACCGGTCTCGAAGGCCTGTTGGGGGCCCTCCTGCAGCGTGGACCACGCTCCACCATTGGCACTTTCCTGCAGCACATAGTGAGAGGCCGCGCCTACAGCCGACCAGCTGACGGCAAAGCCGCTCTGGGTAGCACGGGCAGGAGCACTCGTCGCGGGCGCACTGTCGGGCGGGTACACCACATTGACACTGGCGCTGGCGGAATAGGACGTACAGCCGATGGGATTGCAGGCGCGTACCCGATAGCCGTAAATCCCCGCCGCGCGTGCTGCAAAAGCCTTGGACAACTCTGCACCGGTGTAGCTTTGGCTCCAGGCACCATCGGCAACGCTTTCTTCCAATTCATACCCGGTTGCACCCGAAGCGGCGGACCAGGCGATGCTGTAGTTGCCGTTGTCGCCAAACTGCGGTACCGACAGGCTGGGCACGGTCGACGGCGGCAGCTCGATTGCCACTGTGGCGATGTTGCTCCAGCCTCCACAGCTGTCGCGGCATGCACGGACGCGATACTGGAAGCTGCCAGTCGATTTCCCGGTGACGGTAAAAGTCAGCGCGCTTGCGTTGTAGATGCCTGTCCAGCTTCCGCCGCTGGCCGCTTCCTCCAGTTCGTAACGGGTTGCCGCGCCCACTGCGTTCCAGATCAACGCGTAGTCGCCCTGATTGACGTAACCCGGGCCGCTCAATGCCGGAACATTCGGGGTCACGCTGCCCGACACCTGCGCCACCAGGCTGCCGTTGAGCTGGATGTAGTCCACGTCCTTGCCGGTGCGCTCATTGCGCTGCTGCCGCAGGACACCGGCATTGTCGTAGAACGAGTAGATCGCGCCGCTGGCGGAGGCCTGCGCGCGGATACGCCTTCCCTGCGCATCGTATTGATAGGCCTCCACTGCACCGACCTGACGCAGGCGGTTACCGTAGTCGAAATCGTAGGTCACGCCGTTGCGATTGTTCAAATTGCCCTGCACGTCGTAGCTCAATCCGACCAGCGTCGCTCCGCCGACGGCATCGACCACGTTGGTCAGGCGATTGTTGCCATCGTAAACATGCATGCGATCACGCGTTCCCACTTTGGCCGCCTGCAGGTTGTCCAAGGCGTCGTAGTTGTAGCTGGCGTCACCAAAAGCAGCCGAGGTTACGGTTTTCAACCGATCCAGGCCGTCGTAGGTCATGTCGCGGCTGGTGTTGACGCCCGTTACGCCATCGCTGATGGCCATCACATTACCCACCGCATCATAGTCATAGCCATCGTCGAGCACCGCAGTGCCACCGGCCAGATCGGTACTGCGATCGGGGAGACCACGCACGTTCTGTCCCAATGTACGCACCACGCCATTGCCGTAGACGAACCGCGACATGCCGCCGTTGGCGTAGTAGGTCACCTCGCTGGCAAAGTTGCCGGCACGGGTCGGGCGGCCCAATGCATCCGGCGCATAGTCCACGACACGCCCGCTCGGGTAGGTATGGCCCGTCAGCGCGCCATTGCCATCGTAGGCATAGCTCATGCTCCTGAGCCCAAGTTCGGCGTGCTGCTGAGACTCCTGAACCAACAGGCGTCGGCGGTTGTACTGGTAGCTGTTGATCACCGGCAACGCGTCGCTGGTATTGGACGTGCTGATGGAGGCAGGCAGGCCGTCTGGGGTATAGGACCAATCCTGATCGCCCCGACCATCAGGGAAGCGCAGTTGAAACAAGCGATTGCGCGCATCGTAGTTGCGCACCACGACACGCCCACTCGCTTGCGCCGCTTCGGTATCGCACTGGGTCGCGCTTGTCAGGGCGGTGCCCGATGCAGACCAGGCAAGATTGCCGGCCGCATCGTAGTCCTGCACGGTGGCGCCGGATTCCGGCTCGATGGTCTTGCACAGCTGGCGATACCCATCGTAGACATAGCGACGGGCCAGCTGCTGGCTGCCATCCCCGTTACGCCGGTTGATCGAGAGTGGAGTTCCGAGCGCATCGCGCTGGATCTCGGTGATCACGTCTTCGGGTTGGGAAATCGTCAACGGCATTTCGTACTCCGGCCCGGTATAGGCCAGATGCCGGGTCGTGGTGGAAAGACCTCGCGGATTGGTCACGCGGACGCTGAGATCGCCGATGTACTCGGTCGTGGTAACCAGCGGCCAAAGTTCCGATGCCTGCGTCATGCTGATCGGACGCCCAAGCGCATCGTATGTATAGGAAGTGCCTGAGAGTGCCTGGTTGACGTCGTTCACTGCACGCAACGGATACGAGGTAAACGCCTTCTGGCCAGTGACGTCATAGCGAGTGACCACGGCGCTATCGGTCTGCCCTTGTGCCACCTCCGCAATCATTACAGGGCGGAACAACGCATCCAGATAGGTCTGGGTTGTGTGCCCGCCCTGCGTGCGGCTATGCAGCCAATGCCCGGCAGGCAGGCCGAGATTGGCTGCCTCCATGCGTTGCAGCGCAAAGCTCACTGCATTCCATGCCGTGCTGTCGCCTTGCGGATACTGGATAGAAGCCAATCTCCCCATGCCGTCATAGGTGTAGTTGGTAGTGAACCCGCTCTCGTCGGTAAGTGCGGCAATCCATCCGTTGTCGTCGATCACCACCGATCGTGTCGCGCCATTGGGCGCTTCTGCGGTGCCGGGAAACTTGATTTGCTGCGGTACACCGAACTTCCAACCACTGAGCAGGGTTGCATTGCCACGCCCATCGCTGACGCTGGCGACCGTTCCATCAGCGGCGTAGCCCACACTCTGGGCAAGTCGCCCAAACGCATAGAAACGCACTGGCAATCCACTCGCCGCGTCGAACTCGGCGCGGCTGCGCTGGATATCGCCGACGGTCTCTTGCTGGTCCTGTCCCAACAACCACAACCCAGCGTCGTCGTAGTAGGCCTTGGAGGTAGTTCTGCTCTGGCCGGCGGAGTTCGACTCCACTGCAGATCTCTCGCGGGCAAACGCATCGAAAGCGGTGATCTGGCGGACAAACTGCACGCCATCCTGGGTTGTGATGGTGCTCTGCACCGGCCGGTTGCCATGCGACATGATCTCGTCACTGCCGTAAACATAGCTGGTACCGGCCAATGCCGGAAACGGAGCGTCTGCAAGCTGCGACTCTGCAACGTAACTGGTGGTCTCCACCTTGACATTGACATCGTTGCGCGTGGTCACTACGCCCAGCAACCGCCCATCGTTGTAGCGGACTTCCTTGCCGAACTCGTAACGCTTGACTGTGCCGTCGGGTCCGGTTTCCACTGTGAATTTGTGTTCTGCGCTGCCTGCCGGATACAGCGGCCAGCTATCTACCGTGACGTCGCGATCGTAGCGCCCACCTAAATTGAGATAGTCGTACTGCCATTGAGCAGTCGGCAGCGCAGGGCCGCTGATGGTCTTGGATTTGAGAGTGTAGGCATCGCGATACAACGGCGTCTGGTTCCATCCATCCTCCAGCGTGGCGCTTTCCCCGTTTTCCTGACAATCGAAACGCACACCCATCCGACCGTGTCGGATCGGGCGCAGGCTAAACGTTGCGACTGCTCCAGAAGGGTGGTTGACGGTATAGATCGCTTCGTTGTCGAGGAGGATCCCCATTTTGGCGCACAGATCCATGCGTACCCGATAATTGGACTCCGGCTCGTCCTGGGTTTGCCGCTGCTTGTATAGCAATGCCGGTGGCGCGATCGCATAGCCCCACGCTGTTCCATCCGGCAAAATGACCGAGATCAGCCGGGAAGTAGTGCTGTCGTACTGGTAGCTCCACTGGCGCGTACCGCTGGTCATACTGGCGACACGCCCCGCGTTGTCGTAGCCGAGCACAATGCTACGTCCATCGTTGGCATGGATACGCTGCAGCTGCGCGCCACTCCATTCGTAGCGAACCCAGTTGCCGAAGCGGTCGACGATCTGGCTCGGATACAGAAAGACCTTGTTGCGGCGAAGCACCGCATGCGTATCTGCCCCAAGGGTTTGCTTATGTGCCTGGTCGTTATGGTCGCGTACCACCATCCAGTCGAAGTAATACTTGCTACCGTCGGGCGCATGCCCCACGAAGCCCTGCCCTGCCTGTCCGCTCTTCAAGGCACCCAGGCACGAGAAGAACCAGCCGTCCTTGGTATTCCAGCGCACAGCCTCGGTAAACGTCGGCCTGACCTCGCGCGCATCTCCTGATGCACCAAGCAGTTCGCCGCCTCCACCTCCGGGCAACGACAGCCGGTTGCCGTCCCAATACTCGAAATCGGCAAAATCAATATCGAGGGTTCCGCGAACATTCCGGACCGTGACAATCGGTGGTCCGCTCACACTGTCACAGCGCTGCGCAGGCGCCCAACTGCCGGCACCTGCCGTGGCCGCATCGTCTCCAAAAACGCCTGAAAGCGAAGGGATATCCAGCTCCCAGTCGCCAAACGCAAGATTGTTTTTGGGATTGCTCGGGTCGAGCCTGCGTCCGATGGACACCGGTAAGCCGTGATTTCCCGTCAACGACAGCTCGGTGGCAGAGAAGGACACCGACCCGTCATAAAGATTGACCGATTCGCCAAAGATATCGCCCTTGAGCGGCTCGACCAGTTCCGCATACTTCAGCCGGTTGCCATATTCCTCATGCCAACTCGGAATCTCTGCATGCAATGTCGAAGAACAGCACGCGAGCGAGAAAATCGTCACCCCGGCTCTTGCGAAATTCCCCGCAAACAGGCGTGCAGCACCGCAAGTCCGAAGAATTCTCCAAAATTGGCCGCACTTATCATCAGACACGCCTGGCTTCCTGCTCATCCCTGACCTCTGCGCTGTAGTGAAGATCCACGCATGACCGCCATCCCAGCCAGTGAACCAACTGGCGCTTCGCGCGATGACCTGTCCTTGGTGCCTCAGACGAGTCTGTTCCGCAACGGGAACACCGTCAAGAAAAATTCAAAACCCAATCCACGTTTAAAAAGCGAAAGACGCCCATGTAGCGGCACCTAAAGCGCTCACCACTTCATTGCCAGCAACGCAGCGCTGAGGGGTGAATTCGAAATGCTCCAATCACGTTGCTATGCCTGAAAGATTCGCCTAGCTATCATCGCGCCAGACACGCGCCGGTAAGACTCATGCGCTAGATCTGGATGCCGGACCCAACTCGTCAAGGACATCCCATGACCGCCTCCGATCCCGCCCGCCGCCGCGTGTTGCAAGGTTTAGGTGCCGGCCTGTTGTTGCCGGCCACTGCCGCTTGGTCCACGCGCACTCTGGCTGCGCCCTCAGGGCGGCCGCTGATCACCGACGGGGTGCAGAGCGGCGATGTGCTGGACGGCCGCGCGATGCTGTGGAGCCGCGCGGACCGGCCGGCGCGGTTACGGGTGGAATGGGATACGCGCCCGAGCCTGCGACAGGCGCGTCGCGTGGATGGACCGGTGGCGTTGCCGGCACACGATTTCACTACGCGTGTGGACCTGGGTGCATTGCCGCGCGATCAGGACATTTTCTATCGGGTGCGCTTCGAAGATGCCGACAGCGGTGTGTTGAGCGCGCCGGTACACGGTCATCTGCGCAGTGCGCCGCACGCACGGGGCGATGTGCGCTTTGTGTGGAGCGGCGACACCGTGGGCCAGGGTTTCGGCATCAATCCGGACATCGGCGGCATGCGCATCTACAGCGCGATGCGCGCACGCAATCCGGACTTCTTCCTGCATAGCGGCGACACCATCTATGCCGACGGCCCGATCCCGGCCGAGCTGATCGTCGAAGAGGGCAAGCGCTGGCGCAATCTCACTACCGCTGCCAAGAGCAAGGTGGCCGAAACGCTGGACGAATTTCGCGGCAATTACCGTTACAACCTGCTCGATGAAAACGTCCGTCGCTTCAATGCCGAGGTCGCGCAGATCTGGCAGTGGGACGATCACGAAACCACCAACAACTGGTCGCCCGGCAAGCAATTGGATGAACGCTATCAGGTGCGCGATATCGATGTACTGGCCGGCCGTGCACGTCAGGCATTTCTGGAATACGCTCCGATGCGCGGCGTGCGTGCCGATGGCGACGGGCGCATCTATCGCAAGATCGGTTATGGCCCGCTGCTGGATGTGTTCGTGCTGGACATGCGCAGCTACCGCGGCGCCAACAACGACAACCTGCAGCCGCAACCCGGCGCGGACGCTGCATTTCTCGGCACGCAACAACTGGCGTGGCTGCAGCGCGAACTGGCCGGCTCACGCGCGCAATGGAAGGTGATTGCCGCCGACATGCCGATCGGCCTGCAGGTGCCCGATGGGCAGGACGCCGCAGGGCGCGCACGTTGGGAAGCGATCGCCAATGGCGACCCGGGCGTACCGCGTGGCCGCGAGCAGGAGATCGCCGCGCTGCTGCGTTTCATCAGCACAGCGCGCATCCGCAACACGGTGTGGCTGACCGCCGATGTGCACTACTGCGCGGCGCATTACTACCATCCCGATAACGCGGCGTTTCAGCAGTTCGAGCCGTTCTGGGAATTCGTCGCCGGCCCGCTCAATGCCGGCAGTTTCGGCCCGAATGCGCTCGATGCCACCTTCGGCCCGACGGTGATCTTTCAAAAAGCACCACCTGCGCCGAACCTGTCGCCGCTGGCCGGATTTCAGTTCTTTGGCGAAGTGGAGATCGACGCACACACCGGCGTGCTGACGGTGACGCTGCGCGATCTGGACGGCGTGGCGCAGTTCTCCGCCAACCGATCTTGCCGCATGGGCATCGTGCGACGTAGGCAAACGCATTGCCCGCGCTTGCCAGCGGGGCGCGCTGGTGCGGCATGCGAGGTCGCAGAAACGCTGCATCATCTCTCAGGTTGTGCCGATGCCTGCTGCTGGCAACACAGCCGCCAGGTCGATCGCCGCTTTCAGTCGGTGGCCAACGGATAGAACGCCAGCGCCGCGCGGCAGTCCGGGGCGGCCCACCATTCGTGCAGTTGCCAGTGCGCGGCCTGACCGAGTTCGGGGTCGCACCACTGCAATTGCAGCGCGCCATCCGGCGCCAGTGCGTACGCAAGCCGATGCAGACCGAACGACAGGCCATGCCCGTAGGCCTTGAGTAGCGCTTCCTTGGCGCACCACAGGCGGAAAAACAGTGCGTGTTGCGCGTCCGGCTCCTGCGCAGTCAGCAGTGCGATTTCGTCGGGATGGAAGAAGCGTTGCGCGATGTCCAGCAGGCGTGGGCGTGCGCGAATGCGCTCCAGATCCACGCCCAGCCGTACGCCTTCGCCCAGCCCAACCAGCAGGTACTCGCCGCTATGGCTCCAGCCGGTATCCCGGTTGGGCAAGGCCGGCTGCAGCGATGGACGCCCGCGTGCATCGCGCTGCAAAGGCACGTGTTCAGGGTCTATGCCCAGTGCCTGACCCAGCAACTGCCGCGCCTGCGGCTCGCCGCGTTCGCCGTGCCGATGCGGGCGCAGCCACAGCTGCACCGGGCCATGCCGCCAGCTCGCGTGCGCTGTCACGCTGCGTCCACCAAACCGAACACTCGGCAGCGCGAGGTATCGCGCTCGACAGGTACTTCACGCCCGGCTGCGTTGAATGGCAACCATGCACCACTTCCGGTGCACGCGTACAAGGAGATCGGCAACATGGGCATCATCATCTGGTTGATCGTCGGCGGCATCGTGGGTTGGCTGGCCAGCATCATCATGCGTCGCGACGCACAGCAGGGCATCATCCTCAACATTGTGGTCGGCATCGTCGGTGCGTTGATCGCAGGTTTCCTGTTCGGTGGCGGCATCAATCAAGCCATCACGTTGTGGACCTTCGTCTGGTCGCTGCTGGGTGCGGTCATTCTGCTGGCGATCGTCAACCTGTTCACGCGTGGCCGCGTGCGTTGATTGAAACGCAGTGTGATTGAAACAACGCCCGGGCTTGCCCGGGCGTTGTCGTTTCAGCCGCCGGTGACATCAACCGCTTGCCGGCGCGCGATCGGATCGATGGTGAACCCCATCTTCCACCGGCACGGCGATGTTCAACGCATAGGGATTGACGCCTTCCAGGCAACCGACGTTGTAGCCGTATTCGTTGGGATTGGAACGCCGCCGATGGTGCGTATAGATGCCGCACACACTGCAGAAATAATGCGCAGCCGCGTGCGTGTTGAACTGATACAGCCGCAGCACGTCTTCGCCTTGCAGCACATGCAAACCATCGAGCGTGACCGAGGCGACAATCGCGCCGCGCCGCCGGCACATCGAGCAATCGCAGCGGCGCGGATCGAGCAGGCCATGCGGTAGATCCAGATCGATCTGCACCGCGCCGCAATGGCAACTCAATCGATGCACCGGCCCGAGCGTGACCTCGCCCACCTTGTAGGTACTGCGCCGCAGCGTGCGTTCGCTCATGCGCTGGCCTCTACCAGCCGCACCCACGCCGGTGCGTGATCGCTGGGGCGCTCCCAGGTGCGCGGTTCGCGGTCGATGCCCGATTCCACCGCGCGTGCGCGTAGCGCATCCGACACCAGGGTCAGATCGATGCGCAAACCGAGATTGCGACGGAAGCCGGCCTGGCGGTAATCCCACCAGCTGAACTGCTCGGCATCGTCGTGATGCAGACGGAACGCATCGTGCAGGCCCAGCGCGAGCAGTTTTTCCAGCGCCGCACGCTCGGCGGTGGAGGTGAGGATATGGTGCTCGTTCCACACCGACGGGTCGTGCACGTCGCGCGCATCCGGGGCGATGTTGAAATCGCCCAGCACCACCAGCTGCGGGTACTTTTGCAGTTCCTGCGCCAGCCAGTCATGCACCGCGGCGAGCCAGCGCAGCTTGTAGGCGTACTTGTCGGTGTCCACGTCCTGGCCGTTGACCACATACAGGTTGACGATGCGCACGCCATCGACGGTGGCGGCGATGACGCGCTGCTGCACGTCGTCGAAGCCGGGAATGCCCATCTGCACATCCAGCGCCAGCGAGCGCGACAGGATCGCCACGCCGTTGTAGGTCTTCTGCCCGCAGAACACGCTGCGATAGCCAGCCGCTGCCAACGCCGCATCCGGAAATTTATGGTCTTCCAGCTTGGTTTCCTGGATGCCGACCACGTCGGGCGCAAACGTGCCCAACCACTGTTGCAGATGCGGCAGGCGCACGTTGAGCGAGTTGACGTTCCAGGAGGCAATCTTCATGGCGCGGACCGTGGTTCAAACCACCAATGGTACCGCGCCGCTCGCTTGTCGCTTAAGGCCGCGCGGCGATGCGCACCCCGAGCTGGTTGGCAACCGGGCGTTCGCGCCCCGGGATGCCGGTGTGGATAGGCCGGTTGAGCGCGCGCACGCGCCCGTCCACACGCGCGGCCAGGGTGCTGGAGCCGCCGCCATCCAGATTGATGGCGGAGCTGGCGCCGAGCCGCTGCAATACCGCGGTCAATGCGTCCTGGGTCATGCCGGCGCTGTAGCCGGGCTGGCGGCCGTCGGCGACCACCATCCACAGCGTCTTGCGCGCGCGGTCCAGGCCCAGTGCGCTGCGTGGTTCGGGGCCGTCGTAATACTCGGCGCGGCTGGCTTCGCGTGGCTGGCGCTTGCCGTCGAGCAGCAGCAGCGGGCCGGCACCCACACCCATCCGCGTGCCGGAGGGGCAACTGCCGCGCACGATGCGCGCCGCATTGCGCGGGCTCACGCACAACGCTGCGTTGACGCGTGTATCGGTGGTGGTGGCGGCCGAATCGAGATGGCCTTCATTGATCGACAGACCTTCGGCAGTGACGCCCTGCCCCGTGGCCGGCACGAATGCCTTGTCGAACAGATGCCCGCCATCGAACGGCAGGAAATAATCGGCGTTGATCGCCAACGCCAGATCGCCATCGCGCACGAACGCGGTAGTGGGATTGGCGAGAAATTCGCCACCGCCGCTGCGCTCGCCGTGCGTGCCGACCAGTTGCAGCCCGGGGGTGGCAAGGTCGATTTCGGCGATATGCAGCATCACCGGTTGCGGTGTGCTCACTGCTTGCCGCCAGTAGCGCACACCCGGCGCCAGCGTGATCGGCATGCCGGATGCGGGCACCGGCTGCACCAGCGGTTCGATACTGATGCGATCGCGGGCGTGGGCCTGGTCCAACGCAGCCAGCACCGCGTCGATACGTGCCGGCGGCGTGCGCAGCAGCAGGCGCTGGCCGGGTGCGACTTGCAACACCTGCACCAGACCGGCGCAGCGCGCGCCGCTGCATGCCTTGCCATCGATGCCGACACGTGCCGGGCCATCGGCATCGTCGGGCACCTGCAGGGCGATGCGATTGCGCTCGGCCGGTTTGCAGCGGCTTACCGCTGCCAGCACATCGTTGGGCCATTGGCCCCAGCAGTCGCCGCTGACGATGGTTTCCATCGGCACAAACTGCGCGTCTGCCGGCAGCATTGCGGCATCGTCGGCACTGGCGCTGCCGGCCAAGGTTGCCAGTAGTGCAATCAACAGCGCCGATGCGGCGCTTCGCTCAGGACGCATAGTCCATTCCCAGGTAATACGCACGGCCGTTGTCGAGCTGCTCGCGCATCAGTTGTTGGTCGGCGCCAATCACCCGCGTCAGCCGCGCATTGGCGAGATTGCGGCCTTGCACGGTCAGGCGCAGTTGCTTGCTGAAGTTCCAGGCCAGTTGGGCGTCGTAGCTGGTGATCGCGTCGTAATAGCGGTCGTTGACGCGGTTGTCGGTGGCGGCAGACAGCAGCTGCTGGCCAGTGTAGTTGGCGCTGACGCGCGCACTGAACGGGCCGATGTCGTACAGCAGCGAGACATTGGCGCTGCGCTTGGGCGATTCCATCAGGCCGGGCAACGCGCGACGCGTGCCGTCGGCCATCTGCACATCGGCGGTGCGCGGGTCGAGCAGGGTTGCGTTGAACATCGCGCCCAGGTTCGACCACGCACCGGGCAGGAAGTCGAAGCGCGTATCGATGGCAGTGAATTCGATGCCCTGCACCTGCGCATCGCCGGTATTGATCGCCTGGGTGGTGGTGACCTGATAGGTGCCGACCAGACCACCGGGGTCGCGCTGGGTGTCGGTGCTGGTCAGGCGCACGATTTCGTCGCCGATACGCTTGTGGAACAGCGCCACCGACAGCTGCGCATCGCGGTCCGGATACCACTCCAGCGACAGATCCAGATTGTCCGCACGGCGTGGACGCAGCAGCGGGTTGGCGATGCTGCGATTGATGGTCAAGCCGGTGGCATCCACCACCGGGCTGCTGTTCTGGCCGATGTCTGCGTAGGTGGGCAAACCAATGGTGCGGCTGCCGGCCATGCGCAGTTTCAACGCCGGGGTGATGTCCCAGGCGAGGTTCGCCGAGGGCAGCAGGAAGCGACGATCGCTGTCGGCCGATTGCTGCACGTAGTTTGTGCTGCTGCTCAGCGGTTGCGGCACCGCGCTGAGCACCTCGCGCTGCAGGTATTCGTTGCGCAGGCCGAACGTGGCCAAGGTGCGCTCTCCATGCCAGGTACCCATGAGATAGGCGGCGCCGTTGCGCTCGTCGATGCCAAAGTCGCTGATCGCGCTGTTGCGCGCATTGGTGTTGGCCAGCACGTAGGCGCCTGGCGATGCGGCGGCGAAGGCGGCGACCTTGGCCGGATCGATCAGCAACAGGCAGCTGAAATCGGCGTATGGGCAGATGCGAGCATCGTCGGTGCCAGTCGTTGCCAGAGTCACGCGGCCGGCTGGATTGCGGCGTACTTCATCCAGGCTGTAGCGCTGCTGCAGATCGCGGTAGTGCAGTCCGGTGCGAACGCCCCAACCGCGCGCGTCGGCATCGACGTTCTGGCTGTAGTCCACTTTGAACGTTGCCGTGTCGGTGCTGCTTTTTTCCACCCGGGTCAGGAAATACTGCTGCGTGTAGTTGGCCGCGTTACCGTAATAACCCGGGTCGTTCAAGGCGATGCTCGGGCGCGCACCGTCGCTGAGCGCATATCCAAAACCCAGGCGCGAGGAAGCAGCCGCGCTGAATACATCCTCGCGGGTGTCTTGCTGGTAGTTGCCGGTGGCGCGGTTGAGCAGTACATCCACATGGCCTTCCGGGTTGAGCCGGAAGCTGCCGCCCAATTGCGCGTAACGCAGTGTGCGGGTCTGGTCGAAACGGTTGGCATCCACCTGCGCGCTGCCTTGCGCGTAGCGGCCAGTGTTGGTGTCGCTGATGGTTGCGTTGCCGACACGATTGATCCATTGCGAACGCCGTTGCTCGTCGTTGCTGTGCTCGAACGCGCCGGCGCTGAAAGCCAGTTTCACGTCTTCGCCGTCGTCGTATTCGAGCTTGCCGAACACGCTGCGGTGCTGGCGCACGTTGTCGTAACTGAGCGGACGGAAACGATCCGGCGCGATCGCCAGCCCGTCCGGGTCCAGGCCGGGGGTGAGGTTCTGCCGCACACCGTTGGCGTAATAGCTGTAGCTGTCGATGGCGGTATTCAACGAGGACGAATCGCGGCGAAAGTAATCGGCCGACAGCACTACGCCGAAGCGGTTGTCCGGCCCGAAGGTGTCGCTGAAGCTGCCCTGCACCTGGCCGGACGGCGTGCTGCCCTGCAGATGCCGCCGGTTTTCCCAATCGGCCAGGTTCGCGCGCACGGTGGCGAAGCGGCCGTCGTGATCGAAGGCACTGCGCGTGCGCAGCGAGGCGATGCCGCCGATGGCATTGCTGTCCATGTCCGCGTTGAAGGTCTTGTAGATGTCCACCTGCTGCGCCAGCGAGGCGGGAATCACATCCAGCGATTGCACGCGCCGGCTGGTTTCGGTGGAGGGCAGCGCCACACCATCGATCAACACATTGTTGTAGTCGGGGTTGAAGCCGCGCAGGCTCATGAATTGCGCTTCGCCGCGGCCGTTGTTGACCACCATCGACACGCCCGGCACACGCTGCAGCGCCTCGCCCAGGCCGAAGTCCGGAATTGAACCGATGTCGTCGGCGGCCACGCCATCGGACACCACTGCCGCCTCGCGCTTGGCGCCGATGGCCTGGCGGATCGACAGGTGCTGGCCGGAGACCTGCACCGCATCCAGCTGCACCGGGGCAGTGTCGCTGGCAGGCGCGGCAGGAACGGGCTCGGCGGGGTGCGCGCTCAGGCTGGCACTGACGCACAGCGCCAGCAGACAAAGACGGGGACACGGACGGGTGCGGAAACGTGACATGGGATGACCAACGATGGCAGAGCTCGCCAATTTAATAACTTACTGTGAATTAATTATTTCAGCCGGAGCGGTTAAGCTAGCTTCCCCCCCGTGACACCGCTCGCCATGTCGTCCATTGCCCCTTCTGCCTTGCCGCTGCACTCGCCACCCTTCCCGGGCCTGAGCCTCAACGAGCGCGACATGCTGGAGCGCCTGCGCCTGGCCGGCGTGCTCACCCGCGCCGACCTCAGCCGTGGCACCGGGCTCACCGTGCAGACTGCCGTGCGCCTGATCGAAGGCCTGCAGGCGCGCGGCATGGTCCACATGGGCAGCGGCGTGGCCCGCGCCGGACGCGGCAAGCCGGGCGTGGCGGTGTCGCTGAACCCGGCGCACGGCCACACGCTGGGCATCTCCATCGCCACCGATGCGCTGACCCTGGCACTGATGGATTTTTCCGGGACGGTGCTGGCCGTCACCGAGCTCGCGCTGACCGACACCACCTTGTACGGCGTGCTGACCCAGCTGCAGGCCGCCGATGCCGCAGTGCTGGCGAGCGTGGACCATGCAGGCCCACGGCTGGGCATCGGCGTGGCGATGAGCGGGTTCTTCACCGGCGTGGACAGCTTCATCAATCCGCCCGAGCCGCTGCGCGCGTTGGGCCAGATCGCGCTGTGTCCGTGGCTGGCCGATGCCTTTTCGCAGCCGGTGTGGATGGACAACGACGGCAGTGTGGCAGCGGCCGGCGAAGCGATGCTGGGCGTGGGCCAGCGGCATCGCGACTTCGCCTATCTCTATCTCAGCTACGGCTTCGGCGGCGGGCTGGTCATCGACGGCCAGGTCATGCGCGGCGCGCGCGGCAATGCCGGTGAATTCGCCGGCATGCTGCCCGCGCAACAGCTCGAACGCGCCACGCTGGAGTTGCTACGCGAACTCGTCGCCGAAGACGGCATCGCGCTGCCGGACGTACGCGCGTTACTGGCCGCCTACGACCCGAGCTGGCCGGCGATCGAGCGCTGGATCGCGCGCAGCGCGCCAGGCGTGTCGCTGATCGTCTCGGCGATCACCGCGGTGTGCGACCCGGAAGCCATCGTGTTTGGCGGCCGCCTACCCGCGGATCTGGCCCAGCGGCTGATCGCCGCCGTGCAGATCGACAACCAGCCCCGCCGCGGCCAGGGCCGCCCGATGCCGCTGCTGCTGCCGGCCGAAGCACCGGCCGATGCCTGTGCGATCGGCGCAGCGACGCTGCCGTTGAAGGCGCGTTATTTCCGTTAGTGCCCGCCGGCAGCGACGTCGCCTGCCGTGCACACCGTGCGTCAGTCGCCTTACCGCTGGCATGACGGCAGCCTGCCCGGCGCGTCAGTGAGCGCAGCAGCTTGCATGCAGCTCCCGTGCAAGCATCACCACCTGCTGTTCCGTGGCGGCATCCATCTCCTCGAACATCTCCTCACCGCGCAACGGCGCTGCAGCCGGCAACGGATGTCCGAACGGCTGCTGGGACACCAATCGCCAGGCGTCGCCGTACAGCGGCTCGGCGGTCGCCAGCAGCGGCGAAGACACGAACTGATCGAGCACCGGCATCGCCGCCCGGTTGCCCTGCATCGCCATGGCCTCCAGGTCGGCCAGCACCTGCTCGGCGTCGGCACGATCGGAAGGGGAGAGCGGTTGCGGCCTGGCGTCTGCGGCGACGGCGGGTTGGCGCTCCAACAGCAGGCGTGCGCGTCGACCCAGCAATTCGAGCTGCGCGCCGGTATTGCCGCTGGCGGCGGCCTGACGCAGCAGTTGGTCCACCTGCGCGTACTCGCCTTCGCCGACGTGCTGGCAGGCCTTCAGCTGGGCAGCATGGTCGCGTGCGCGTTGCGACACCACGGCGCGCGCACCAGGCTCCGCCAGCTCCGCATCGCCAATGGACGTCGCCGACGGTGCCGCCTCGGCAAGCATGGCGCAGCGGCGATAGGTCTGCGCGCGCGCATACGACACCGCGGCACGCTCGCCCGACGCGGCAGCGGCGGTGCTGCGCATCGTCCCTGCAGCACCGGCTTGCATCTTCGCTTCGGCCTGGAAGGCCTGCGGCGATCCGGTGCCACAGCCTGACAAGGCAAGCGCGTGCGGTACGAGGATCAGCCATCGGAACAACGCGCCGTTCCCTCTCATTGCCGGATCCGCTGCGCATCCGCCTCGGCGGTGCGCTGGCTCTGGTTCGAGGACGCCAGACCCGCCGCTTGCGCAGCGCGTTCCTGCACCAGCTGGGCGACGGCGCGATCGCGCAGTTCTTCGCGCAGCTGCGCTTCGATCATCCCGCCCACGGTGTCGAGCGTGGCGGTGTGCTTTTCCTCCAGACGGATCAGGTGATACCCGCCGGGGCCGCGCACGGGGCCGGACACTTCGCCCACCGCCAGCGCACGCACCGGCACCTCGAAAGGCGTATCCAGGTAAAGGCCGAACATCGACGACAGCTGTCCCCCGTCGGCGGCAGTGGCCCCATCGTCGGACGCCTCGGCGGCCAGTCGGGCGAAATCGCCTCCACGCGCGATGCGACGGCGCAACATCTGCGCACGCTCCAGTGCCTGCGCCTGGCTCAACGGATGACTGCGCCGCGGCGCCGACTCGGGCCGTTCGGCGATGAAGACATGGCTGAGTCGAAATTCGTCGAAGTCGCCCGGCCGCTCGGCAAAGCGCTTTGCGATATCGGCCTGCGACACCGTCACGCTCTGCAGCAGGTGATCGCGCTCGGCCTGCGCGAGCACGGTGTCGGCAGCCTCGCGCAGCAGGGCCGCCGTTTGCGGATCATCGGCAAGGCCTTGGCGCCTTGCGCGTTCGGCCAGGACCGCGCGCTCGATGGACGCAGCGGCGCTGTCTGCCTGTTCGCGGCGTGCCTGTTCCGCTGGCGCAGCGTCCTCCCTCGCATCTGCGTCTGTCGGCGACGCAATGGCAGCCTGCGTGGTCATGCAGGCACCGAGCAGCAGCAACACGCAGCGCCTCGCGCGTGCAGGACCCACACAGACATTGAATAACTTGGACATGACATCTCCCTCAGAAACAGCGGCGATTGACTCTTCCCAGTCATCCGGTGCGGCAACCTCGGCCGCACCGGATGCCGTCAAGACGTTACGGGGCGTAATGCGAAATGCGCCGCCCGTTGATCTTCAGCGTGCGCATGGTCGACTTCGGATCGTCGGTGGTAATCAGCCCGAACCGCTGCGACATCAGAAAACCGATATCGCCGCGATGGTCTGCGGTATCGGATTTGCCTTGATACGAGGAATACAGTTGCGACAATCGGTAGCAGCACGAACCGTTGTTGCTGATGAATTCGCCGGCACCCGGACCATCGGGAATGGCCTGGAAAATGGCAATGCGCTTGCCCTCGGCACGCGCTGCGTTCTTCTGGCCCTGCAACAGGCCATCGTCCTGCTTGACGTTGATTTCCAGCGTGTGGGCATAGCGTTGCCATTCGACACGACTGGCCGGCACATCGATCTTGGCCAGCATGTTGGTGGTGTAGACCGGAATGGCATGCACGTACTTGGAGTTGCCGACAAAGGCGGCCGGGTGCGGGAACAGCGTGGCGTTGACCTTCATCGCCACGACCTGCTCGGGATGATCGGGAAATGCCTTCAGGGCGGCGGTGTGTACCGCGCGCACGCCATCGGCGGACTTGACGTCGAAGATCAGCGGCAGCTGCATGTTGTTGCGCTTCCAGTACGCAAACAGCTCGTCCAGGCTGTACATCTCCCACCCGGTGACGGTGCCACGGTCCGGCGTGAGCAGGTGCAGTCGCTTGATGTTGGCCAACGACAGGCTGCTGACCAGCGGGTTGGCGCCCTGGTTGGTGCTCGGGTTGTACTTGGCACCCCCTACTACGGTGTACACGTCGGTGGTGCGCCCAAGATTGAAGTCGTGGCTCAGCACCGGCATGCCGTCCTGGGTCACCTTGACGTCCAGCTCGACACCGTCCATGCACTGCACGTCGGCATTGAGCACGGCGCGGCTGGAGTTTTCCGGAATCGCCGGATCGCCCGAGTATTTGCCCCACAGGCCGCGGTGGGCCAGCACCAGGGTATCGGCGGTGAACTTGTCGTTGAGGATCTCTGCCATCTTGTTGGCGGTATTGCCACAGGATGCCGCAGCAAGTTGCGGCATGGCCGCCAGCAAGGCCAGCGCGCCGAGCAGGCGGCAGGCACGGGCCAGGGGATGTGGAACGAGGGTGGTCGGCATGGTCTCTGTGTCCGGTTCGTAGATGCAGGAAGGGCAAGGGATGGACGAGAGCCGACGGGTCGACGCAATCGGCGAACTCGCTTGCAGCGCACTCGCCAGCTGGTCGATACCGGGAGTGAGGCCAAGCCGTGCGTGATCAGCGTTCGGCTTGTGCGCCATTTTAGTCACCCTCCATGAATTTAATTATTTCGGCAGGATGGCGATCTATCGCGCATGCGCAGCGGACCCCGGGGATACGAAGCGATGCATGGTTTGCCCTGCATGCGCGGCGAAGGCGCGATCGCCGCTGTCGCTTGCACTGGCCGTGGTGACGCCACCTGCCCACGCGGCCGGTGGTGTAGTAGCTGACCGCAAGCGATCCCAGAACGCAGAACGCCGGCACAAGGCCGGCGTTCTGCGATACGTCCAGCGCTGGGTCGGTGCGTCAGTGACCCGACGCGCCGCTGGCACCCAGGCCGGTTTCGGCACGGATCTGCTGCGCCTTGAACGCGGCACGTTCGTTGGCGGCCTGCGGGCTGTGATCCAGGATCGAGAACAGCCAGATGCCGACAAAACCGATCGTCATCGAGAACAGCGCCGGCGAGGTGTACGGGAACGGCGCCGAGCCGGCTGCATTGCCCAGCGTGTCCACCCACACCGACGGCGACAGCACCGTCAGCACCAGCGAGGAGATCAGGCCCAGGAAGCCACCGACCACCGCACCGCGGGTGGTGCAGTTCTTCCACAACAAGGACAGGATCAGCACCGGGAAGTTGGCCGAGGCGGCGATGGCGAATGCCAGCGACACCATGAAGGCCACGTTCTGCTTCTCGAACACGATGCCCAGCAGCACCGCGATCACGCCCAGCACCAGGGTGGTGGCGCGCGAGACCTTCAGCTCCGAACCCGGCGCCGGGTTGCCCTTCTTGATCACCGTGGCATACAGGTCATGCGACACCGCCGAGGCACCGGACAGGGTCAGGCCTGCGACCACCGCCAGGATGGTGGCGAAGGCCACCGCCGAGATGAAGCCCATGAACACGTTGCCCCCCACCGCGTTGCCGACCAGCACCGCCGCCATGTTGGCCGCACCCTTGCCGCCGTGGATGGTGCCGGTGGCGACATCGGCGAACTGCGGGTTGGTCAGCACCAGCGCGATCGCACCGAAGCCGATGATGAAGATCAGGATGTAGAAGTAGCCGATCCAGGTAGTGGCCCACAGCACCGACTTGCGTGCCTGCTTGGCATCGGGAACGGTGAAGAAGCGCATCAGGATGTGCGGCAGGCCGGCGGTGCCGAACATCAGCGCCATGCCGAACGAGATCGCCGAGATCGGGTCCTTCACAAAGCCACCCGGCCCCATGATCGACAGGCCGGCCTTGGCCGCGTCCTCGGGCGATGCACCGCCGTTGGCCGCGATCGCGGTCTTCACCCGCACGCCCTCGGCAAACAGCGCCTCGAAGCTGAAGTTGAAGTGCCACATGATCGCCACGGCCATGAAGGTCACGCCGGTCAGCAGCAGCACCGCCTTGATGATCTGCACCCACGTCGTGGCGGTCATGCCGCCGAACAGCACATAGATCATCATCAGCACGCCGACCAGGGTCACCGCGACCCAGTAGTCCAGGCCGAACAGCAGCTTGATCAATGCACCGGCGCCCACCATCTGTGCGATCAGATAGAACAGCACCACCACCAATGTGCCGGAAGCGGCAAAGCTGCGGATGGCGGTCGGCGCGAAGCGGTAGCCGGCCACGTCGGCAAAGGTGTACTTGCCGAGGTTGCGTAGCCGTTCGGCCATCAGGAAGGTCAGGATCGGCCAACCGACCAGAAAGCCGATCGCATAGATCAGGCCGTCGTAGCCATTGGCCATTACCGCCGCGGTGATGCCCAGGAACGAGGCCGCCGACATGAAGTCGCCGGCGATCGCCAGCCCGTTCTGGAAGCCGGTGATGCCACCGCCGGCGGTGTAGAAGTCAGAAGCCGATTTGGTCTTGGCCGCCGCCCACTTGGTGATCCACAAGGTGCCCAGCACGAAGAAGCCGAACATGCCGATCGCCACCCAGTTGGTGGGCTGCTTGTCGACCTGGCCCATGTCGCCACCGGCGGCCAGCGCGAGGCCTGCCGGCAGCAGACCGGCCAGAATCAGGAGAAGGCGCGAAGTCTTGCTCATTTGCGGGCTTCCTCGAGGATCTGCGCGGTCAGCTGGTCGTAGGTGTTGTTGGCACGACGCACGTAGATGGCGGTGATGATGATGGTGAACACCATCACCCCGATCGCGATCGGAATGCCGATCGAGGTCACCCCGGCGCCGATCGGCTTGGCGAGGAATTCCTTGTCGAAGGCGATCAGGCCGATGTAGCCGTAATAGGCGAGCAACATCAGCACGGTCAGCGTCCAGCCCAGCGTGTTGCGTTGGCGTTTGAGCGCGTGGTACTTCGGATTGGCATCGATCTTGGCGATCAGTGCTTCATTCGAGACGGTCATGGTCTGTCTCCTGGAGTGCGGGCGGCACGGCCCGCCCACTTGCGTGGCGGGCCACCGGCGGGGTGAATCTTAGAAGCTGTACTTGGTGGTGAACTGCAGGCGCGAGATGTCGCCGGAATCGCCGTTTTCAGCTTCGCGGCGGCCGTACATCAGCTCTGCACCCACATCGACCTTGGGCAGCGGCGAATAGAAGACGTTGGCGCGGATGCTCTGCTGCGACTTGCTCGCCAGCCCGCCGGTATTGGCGATGTCGTGGTCGTAATCCACGCGCGAATACATGATGGTGCTGCGCAGCTTGGCGTTGTAGTCGTGGCGCCACGCCACCCAACCAGCCACGGTGCTGACGGTCTGGATGTTGCCGTCCATGTCGATTTCCACGTCCGAGCCGTTGCCCAGACCCAGATAGCGGCCAAGGCCTTCGCCGTAGCTGAGCTGATAGCGCAGGTCGTTGTTGGAGTTGATGATCCAGCGCCCGCCGCCGGCGATGGCGCCGCCGAAGTCGGTGTCGTTGGTCAGCGCGCTGCGCGTGCGGTACTGGCGCGCGATCGCCGACAGCCCGAACGTGCCCCAGGTGCCCTTCCAGTTGTAGCGCGCGGTCAGGTCCGGCATCGCGCCATGGTCCGAGGCCAGGATGGTGTTGCCACCCTGGTAGGGCGTGGTCAGCGTCTCGGGATTTTCTGCCGACACGCTGAAGGCACCGCGGGTGTAGCGAATCTGGGTCTGACGGCTGAACAGCGCACCGTCGGTCGGCCCGACGATGTCGGCGGCCTCGGGCAGGATCGTGGAATCGATGAAGTTGGACCAGGTCTGGCCGGCCAGCCAGTTGTTCCAGCTCATGTAGGCGTGCCGCAAGGTGCCGCCGTACAGATTGTTGACCTGGTTGGCCAGCGCGTTGCCGAAGAAATCCAGTTCGATGAAGCCGGTGAGCTTGTCGCCGTTATCGGTGACGGTGTCCACGCCCAGATTGAAGCGCGAGAACTTGGCATGGAAGTCGGTGTCGGTGCTGGAGGCCTGGCCGCCGACCGGGGTCTGCGTCGGGATATACAGGTACCGCCCCACCGCGCCTTCGGGCAACGCGCCGTCGCTGGTGCGGGTGGTCATGAAGTCGGCCTTGATGAAACCGCCAAAACGAAACGTTGTCCCCGGCAACGCGTTCGGCGTGATGCTGCTCAGCTGGATCGGCTTCTTGCCGGCAGGCACGACAGGTGCGGCCGGCGTCTGCGCCTGCAAGGTGCGCACCTCGGTCACCTGCGTCTGGGTCTGGGTAATCTGGCCCTGCTGTTGCTGCTGCGCAGAGACCAGCAGTTGTACCTGACGCTCGAGCTCGGCAATGCGCGTTTCCAGTGCCTTTTCCTTGGCGGTTTGCGCAAACGCAACGCCCGGCAGAATGCTCGCCACAAACAACGCAGCCGCCAACGGATGGCGCACCAATGGTGCAGTACGGTGTTTCATAGACCCCTCTCCCCAATGAAGGCCTCGCACTTGATGGCGATGCTGTGCGGAGCGTGAGGCAGTCCGCACTTGCGAGCCTATTCGCCTTTGGTCGTAGCTGCAACGCAGCATTCCACAAGGTGACCGATCGTCGCACTAGAACCGGGAACGGATTTGGGATAACGCGCTCTGGCGGTTAAGACCAAGGTCTAAGGCCCGGTTGAACGCCGGGACAGAATGGATACGGCACACTGATTGTCTACCGAGGGCGGCTGTCGCGCTCTCTTCCGACAAGTTCATCGCAAGTGAGGGTGCCATGGCTGATGTTTATCCCGTCGATCCCGCGTTCGCCGCCGATGCGCGCATTACGCGCGAGCAGTACGCAACGCTGTACCGCGAATCGATCGAACACCCCGAGCAGTTCTGGGGCAAGGCCGCACAGCGGCTGGAGTGGTTCAAGCAACCCACCCAGGTAAAGGACGTCAGCTACGCGCTGGACGACTTCCATATTCGCTGGTTCGGCGATGGCGAGCTCAATGCCAGCGTCAACTGCCTGGATCGCCAGCTGGCCACGCGCGGCGACAAGACCGCGCTGTTGTTCGAACCCGACAGCCCCGACGCCGAATCCTATCCGGTCACCTATCGCCAGTTGTACGAGCGTGTATGCAAGCTCGGCAATGCGCTACGCAATCTCGGCGTCAACAAGGGCGACCGCGTCACCATCTACATGCCGATGATTCCCGATGCGGCCGTGGCCATGCTCGCCTGCGCGCGCATCGGTGCGGTGCACTCGGTGGTGTTCGGCGGGTTTGCCGCCAACTCGATCGCCGACCGCGTGATCGATTGCCAGAGCAAGCTGATCATCACCGCCGATGAAGGCCTGCGCGGCGGCAAGAAGATTCCGCTCAAGGCCAATGTCGATGCCGCACTGAAACTGCCCGGCACCAACACCGTGGAAACGGTGCTGGTGGTGCGACACACCGGTGGTGCGGTCGAGATGCAGGCACCGCGCGATCGCTGGTTCCATGATGTGGTCGACGGCCAGCCGGCCGAGTGCGAACCCGAGCGCATGAACGCAGAAGACCCGTTGTTCATCCTCTACACCTCCGGTTCCACCGGCAAGCCCAAGGGCGTGCTGCATACCACCGCCGGCTACCTGCTGTTTGCCAGCTACACGCACGAGGTGGTGTTCGATCTGCGCGAGGACGACATCTACTGGTGCACCGCCGACGTGGGCTGGGTCACCGGCCACAGCTACATCGTCTACGGCCCGCTCGCCAACGGCGCCACCGCAGTGATGTTTGAAGGCGTACCCAACTACCCGAACGTCTCGCGCTTCTGGGAGGTGATCGACAAGCACAAGGTCAGCATCTTCTATACCGCGCCCACCGCGATCCGCGCACTGATGCGCGATGGCGAGGAGCCGGTGAAGAAGACCTCGCGCAAGAGCCTGCGTCTGCTCGGCAGCGTCGGCGAGCCGATCAACCCGGAAGCCTGGCGCTGGTACTACGAGGTGGTCGGCGACAGCCGTTGCCCGATCGTGGACACCTGGTGGCAGACCGAAACCGGCGGCATCCTGATCTCGCCGCTGGCCGGCGCGGTCGATCTCAAGCCGGGCTCGGCCACCCTGCCGTTCTTCGGCGTGCAGCCGGCGCTGGTGGATGCCGAAGGCAAGATTCTGGAAGGCGCCACCGAAGGCAATCTGGTGCTGCTGGATTCGTGGCCGGGCCAGATGCGCTCGGTCTATGGCGACCATCAGCGCTTCATCGACACCTACTTCCGCACCTATCCGGGCAGCTACTTCACCGGCGACGGCTGCCGCCGCGATGCCGATGGCTATTACTGGATCACCGGCCGCGTGGACGATGTGATCAACGTGTCCGGCCATCGCATCGGCACCGCCGAAGTGGAAAGCGCACTGGTCTCGCATCCGAAGGTCGCCGAAGCGGCGGTGGTCGGCTTCCCGCACGACGTCAAGGGCCAGGGCATCTATGCCTATGTCACCTTGATCGCCGGGCAGACCCCGAGCGAAGAACTGCACAAGGAGTTGATCACTTGGGTGCGCAAGGAGATCGGCCCGATCGCCTCGCCGGATCACCTGCAATGGGCACCGGGCCTGCCCAAGACCCGCTCGGGCAAGATCATGCGCCGCATCCTGCGCAAGATCGCCGAGAACGCACCGTACCAACTCGGCGATACCTCGACCCTAGCCGATCCGTCGGTGGTGGATTCGTTGGTGAGCGAACGGCTGACGCGCTGACGCGCGTTGGGAATGGGGAGTTGGGAATGGGGAATCGGCAGAGCGGTTCCCTAAGGAGTGGAGAGTCGATAGTCGGGGTGGGGTTTTTGTAAAAGCGGCTCCCCGCTCGTCTCTCTCCACTTCGGATTTTTTTGATTTTTAAAGCTCGCCACACTGACATCCATTGCTCGTTGCTCCTTCTTTACTTGCTTTTGCTGCCTTTCGCTTCTGCTTTTGCGATTCCCCACTCCCCACTCCCGATTCCCGGCCCCTCAATGACCACCCTGCTGATCGCCGACGACCATCCCCTGTTCCGTGAGGCCTTGCGCGGGGCGGTGCAACGTGTGATGCCGGGGGTGCTGTTGTTCGAGGCCGACACGGTGGATGCGTTGTACACCCTGGCCGATGCGCAACCGGATGCCGATCTGTTGTTGATGGATCTCAACATGCCGGGCGCGCAGGGATTCAGTGCGTTGGTGCACATGCGTTCGCTGCATCCGCAGTTGCCGGTGGTGGTGGTGTCCGCACGCGAGGAGCCCACCGTGATGCGTCGCGCCATCGATCACGGCGCGTTCGGTTTCATTCCCAAATCCGCAGACTCGGACACCATCGGGCGCGCGTTGGCCACGGTGCTCGATGGCGAGCGCTGGATCCCGGCCGAAGCGCAGAACCTGCCGCCCACCTGCAGCGAAGAACGCGAAGTGGGCCAGCGCCTGCGCGATCTCACCCCGCAACAATTCCGCGTGCTGCAAATGCTCGGCGCCGGGCGCCTCAACAAGCAGATCGCCTACGACTTCGGCGTGTCCGAAGCCACCATCAAGGCGCATGTCACCGCGATCCTGCGCAAGCTCGGCGTCACCAACCGCACCCAGGCGGTGCTGATGGCCGGCAAGCTTGCCATCGATGCCGACGGCATCGTGCTGCCGCCACCGGAAGAAGACTGAGCGCGGCTGACACACTGCTGCGGCCATCAGTCACCACATTTTTTCGGTGCATCCGCCGACTGCAATCAGCGCAAAGACCGGCCGGTGCAGACCTTCGACGTGCTTTGCGGCGCTGGCACGTGCCACACCTCGTTGTCGTGTTCGTCGCTGCCTTCGTAGAGGGCGTAGCGCCCATCGTCCTGGCGATGCATGGTCGGGCTGAAGGTGATGAAATCGACACGGCCGTCCGGGTCGATGAACTGCATCTCGCCTCCGCACACGAAATTGGACCCCGGTTCCTGACCAAGTGCAGCGCAGGTCACCTGCGAGGTCTCCGCACGCACGACGCGGCTTACCTTTGGCCTGATCATGCCGCGGTCTGCGGCATCGCAGAAGCAATCGGCGATGACCGTGCGCATCTCACGCTGCGACGGCATCCAGGGCGGGCAGCTGTAGGCATCGGCCGTGCAGCTGGGGACAAGGCCCCCACCTTCAGGGTGATCCGGCGCGGCAGCAAACGCGGTTTGACATGACAGCAACAGGCATGCGGCCGCAGCCAGCAGGGGAAGATGGGAAGGCATTGCGCGTGCGGGTTCGGCATGGGGAGGCGCAATCTACCTTATGACCACAGCGCCAGTTCCGGCCGATGCGTGCATTGCGTCTGCCATGCAGTGCGCTGCATCGCAGCGTGCGATGCGCGCCGTACACCGCCACTGGCACGGTGCCAGGTCCTCGCCCTGGTAGACGCCAGCCCCCGATGCTGCGCATGCGCTCGCTCTGCCAGCACTTTCAGGCGCATGGCATGCTGTACGCCTGCGGCGCGTCGGTGCGTGCCGGTCTCCAGGGGATCCATGCACACGTTTTCTTTCTCGCGCAGCCCGCTTGTGCTGGCCCTTGTGCTGGCTGTGCTCGGCTGCGGCAGTGCGCAGGCCAACGACAGCAGCTTCGGCGACGACAACGGCACCATCCGCCTGTTGCATCAGCCCGATATCAGCATGGACAAGGAAGCCTTGCTGCTCAGCGAAGAGCGCGTGCAGGTGGACTATGTGTTCACCAACAACAGCGAGCGTGCGTTGACTGTGCCGATCGCCTTCCCGATGCCGCCGATGTACTTCGGCATGGCCGACCACAGCGAGCTGACCGATTTCAAACTGTGGGTGGACGGCAAACCGATCGCCCCCACGCGCAAACTCGTCGTGCTGCTGGACGATGGCAGCGACATCTCCAAGGCGTTCGCAGCGAGCGGCTGGAGTGCGCACGATGTTGCGACGTTCACCGAATCGGGCACCGCGCCAAAGGGACGCAAGCCATTGCCCGCGCGCTGGATCGACTCCGACCAGCAGCCACGCTTCACACTCAGCGAGTATTTCGTCTGGCAGCAACTGTTTCCCGCGCGACGCAGCGTGCAGATCCGGCATGCCTACGCGCCCAGCGTGTCCACCGGCGTGCCGCAGAGCAGCGCATTCCTGCTGGAGTCGTATGCGAAAGACACCTGTATTGAGCCCGCGACCAGGACCAGCATGCAACGCCGCGAAGGTGAGCACGGCCTAGGCTGGGCCAACCTGCGCTATGTGCTGACCACCGGCAAGAACTGGAACGGCCCGATCAAGGACTTTCAGCTGACCATCCGCAAGCAGGCGGCGAGCGACATGCTCAGCCTGTGCTTCGAGGGCGCGCTGAAAAAGATCGATCCGCTCACCTTCCAGTTCAAGCAAACCAACTTCGTGCCGATGCGCGATCTCAACCTGCTGTTCGTGCGTCTTCCCGAGTGACGCACGTGCGCGCCGACTCGCACATCGACAACGCATACATCCATCCGCAGAGCGCAATGACGATCGACACGCTATACCCACGCTGCGCAAACGCGGCACACACCCAGCCGCATTTCTAGCAAGCCCAAGCGTCCTGGCGTGATCGCCTCCACACCCGTGTACCGCGCGCCATCCCAGTTGTCGATATCACCATTGACCATCAGCTGATGCCCGGGCAAGTCTCGGACTCCCAGGACGCTTTGCGGAGATGGCATGACGAGACGTGTTCCCTGGCTCTGGATCGGCTTGCTGGTGGCGTGTGCATTGATTGCAGCGCTGGCATGGCAGAACAAGCAACTGCGTGCGCAACAGCAGTGGCTACAGACGCGGGTCAGCACGCCGTATGACGGCATGTACGTGCCGCGCATCGAGGTGACCGATGCCGATGGCAGGCGTCACCTGCTGGGGGCGCCGCGGGGCCAGGCGCAGGTACTGTTCTTTTTCACGACCACGTGTCCGTATTGCCAGCGCTCCGCACCGACCGTGCTGCGTGCCGCGCGGCAGTTACAGGCCAACCTGCCGGGCCGGCCGCAGTTGCTCGGTGTGTGCCAGTGCGATGCGGCGCAGGCCGCGCGCTATGCGCATGTGCACGGCTTCGATTTTCCGGTGGTCACGTTGACCGATCGTCGCACGCTGATGTTGTTCCGTGCGCGCAACGTGCCGCTGCTGATGGCCATCGATGGGCAGGGGCGCGTGCGCCATTCCCGTCTTGGCGTGTTCGATACCACGGAGCGGGTGCAGGACCTGGTTGCCGCATTGCGCCGCATGGACGCGCCAGCGGCTTTTGCAACGGTGAAGGAGTAATGCATGAAGAAGCGTTGGGTGACTTTGCGGAGTGCGTTGATGGCGGCAACGTTTCTGGCCAGTACCGGTTTCGGTGCATTCCAGGTGATGGCAGTCGATAACGCACAGCCGAAAACCGAATCGTGTAGTGCATGGGCCTGCAAGGCGGAGTGTCCGGAGTTCGGCGGCGATTTGGGACAGGGCAACGTCTGCTATTGCTGCGGCTAAGAGCGGCGATCAAAACCACTGAGCAGCGGCCAGGCGGTCACGGCCGGTGCTCGGAATCGGCATGCACTACTCGTACACTGCGGTTCTGAGCGCGCCGTCCGCACCCACCTGGCCACTGCTCGCTATGTTTTGTTAGCCACTCCACGTCTGATGGCGGGGTCCCCCCGGACCCCGCCGTTTGCCAGCACTACTGCGCAATGCAGAACGCGCTCAGTGCAGCGCGCGATAACTGAAATCACGCAACACCACCGCGCCTTGCTGCGCGGCGTAGATGCCGAGCTGCAGGCTTAAAAATCCACCGAACACGTTGTGGTGAAAGCCGGACATTTCCATACGCGTGGGGTGGCGGATCCACTGCCGACCATCGTCGAACGAATATTCGAAGGTCACCACGTGCGCATCGTTGCTCAGACGCAGGCGGATACGTCGGTGCGTATTGGGCGCGCGTGCCCACACCAGTTCTTCGGAGTACTCGTAGGTCTTGATGGTGTCGGGCGTAACGCCGATGCCGACGAAGGCCTTGTGGTTGTAGAACAGCAATAGGCCGCCCTCGGCATTGCCGGTGAGCTCCAGCGTGACCTCGGCGACGTAGCTGCGATCGGGCACGCCACAGGTCAGTGGCGAGCTGTCGGCCGGCGAGCTGCCGGAACAGGCCAGCATGAGCGACCGATTCGCCCGTTGCACCCGCGCCTGCTCGCCGGGCTTGGGTGCATGCAGGCTCCATTGGGTGCCGAACTTGTCGGTCGAAAAATCATCCGACAAGGCAAAGCCGCTGAGCGCAGCGTTGCCCGTGGAGTCTGCGCGTGCAGGCGTGCGCAATGGCTTGGACAGATCGCCGCCAATGGCGCGAAACCAGCCATCGGCGGTCCATTCGATCGGCTCCAGCAGCGTCTGCCGGCCCAGCGTGCGGAAGCCGTTTTCGTAAGCGTGGTAGACCATCCACCAGTCGCCACGCGGCCCCTGCACCAGCGAAGCATGTCCGCGCGACCACCACGGCTCCTGTTCGGACTGGGTGCGCACCAGCGGATTGCGCGGGCAGTGTTCCCATGGCCCGTGCACCGAGCGCGAGCGCGCGGCGATGACCATATGCCCGGTCACCGGCCCGGCGGTGCCGCCGACCGCGGTGACCAGATACAGCCAGCCGTTGTGCCAGGTCAGCTTGGGGCCTTCGGGGGCGAAGTTCTCCACGATCCAGTCGTCGGGATAGCGCCATGGTGCGTACGCCGGTTCCACCTGCCCGTCGGTAGCCAGACCGTCGTCGCGCAGGCGGATCTTGCGGATGCCGTTGACGAACAGATAGCGCTTGCCGTCTTCGCCCACCACATGACCGGGGTCGATGCAGCCGGCGATCTTCAGGTCGATCGGCGCGCTCCAGGGCCCGCGGATGTCGTCGGCCCAGATCACGAAGATCGACCAGCCCTTGTCGTCCGGATTGGCCGGGATATAGATGTAGTAGCGGCCAGCGTGCTTGCACAGGTCCAGCGCCCAGATCGTGCCCAGCTGTTGGCGCAGCGCCGGGCCGATCGGTATCCAGTTGACCAGGTCGGTGGAATGCCAGAGCACGATGCCCGGATAGGAAAGGAACGACGAAAACGTCATGTAGTAGTCGTCGCCATCCTTGAGGATGGTGGGGTCGGGGTGATCGCCGGCCGCGATGGGATTGAGGTAGGTGCCGTTGCCCAGATCCGCCTTGCGCTGGCCTTCGATGCCGCGCGCCCACTGCGGCGTGCGTGCGCAGGCCACGTTCGCGTCGCCCACCAGGGCGCTCGGCGACAGCGGCGCGACCACGGCGCCTGCGGCAAGCACCTTGAACAACTCCCGGCGGGTGGTGGTTGGCATGCGTGCGATTCGTGCGGACGGGCTGGTATCTAGCCTCAGGCATCGGAACGAGGCAACCGCGCAGGCGGCTTTATAGGAAGCAGTGATGGCAGCTGTGGATTCGACATAGATCACGCGCGGCACCACCCCGCGCTACCGCTCGCAGCGACGACGACGACTTGCAGAGTGGGGAGAACGGCATAGCCTGTGCACCAATGATCGGCATAGTCGGTGCATCGAGCGCTTCGATCTGCACAAAGTATGCCGGTCTCAACCGGCATAGGCTGTGCAAATTCCAACTTTCTCTTTATTAATCCAATATTTGAAGGAAGTGGTCTTGCCGGATGAGACCGGCATAGTTTGTACAATCCCGTCCGAGGTCAGCTGAGTTAGGTCATCGGATCCGTCGGCTCAAATCAACCTAAACGATTGATTTAAAAGTGATTGTCCTGATTTTTTATTTCTCACCGATTTTCAGGACAATTTCTTTAACATCAATAGGTTAAGCCATTATTTGGCTCCCATCGCCTGATCAAGCGACGGTCCACCCTTGAAAAGTGCGATGCCCATCACAAGATCAGCCACTGGCTGAACAGAGTGTGCTGCCCTACGGAGTCTCATTCTGCGAGACCGCGTGGTAGCAGTCTGCGATTGATGGATCAACTTTCAGGGGGACTTCGCTATGGCTACAAAGCATCAAGTGATTTTTTACCCGGTAGGCAACGGGGACACGACCCAGATCATTCTGGACAACGGGAAACGCGTTCTCTTCGATTTCCGGCATAAGGAATGCGCCGAAGATGAGTCGACCCCCGAGATCGACCTGAAGGCGACTCTTAAGAAGGACCTTGAGGAAGCCGACAGGGACAGCTTTGATGTTGTTGCCTTCACTCACGCTGACAACGACCACATTCAGGGAAGCACCGACTTCTTCTGGCTGGAGCATGCCAAGCGGTACCACGGAGAAGGTCGAATCAAGATCGACGAACTCTGGGTGCCTGCCGCGATGCTGCTGGAGGAGGCTACTCAGGATCAGCAATCCGAAGAGTTCGTTCTTCTGAGGCAAGAGGCGCGGCACCGTCTTCTGGAGGGCAAGGGCATCCTTGTCTTTTCCAAGCCGCAGGCCCTCGCCGATTGGCTTGAGCCGAGGCTGAAGGATCGCGGAGAGGCCTTGTCTGCACGGGACCATCTGTTTGTTGACGCAGGCACTCTGGTGCCTGGCTTCACCTTGGCGCAGGACAACGTTGAGTTCTTCTGCCATTCGCCCTTCATTGAGCATTGCGACGATGGAGACATCATTCGCAACTCTGCAGCATTGGTGTTCAACGTCAGGCTGCAGGCCGACGGACTCACCTTCGACTACTTGGAAGTTGGTGATGCCGAGTACTGCGATCTGGAGAAGATCGTGGACATTACCAAGTACCACAAGAACGACGATCGCCTTGCCTGGGATCTGTTCAACATCCCTCATCACTGCAGCTACCGGGCGCTCAGTGACGAAAAGGGAGATGACGAGACGACGCCCTGTGAGAAGGTCGCTGAGCTGCTGATGATGGGCAAGCCTGACTCATACGTCGTCAGTTGCAGCTTGCCGGTACCGGATACCAAGGAGGCGTACGAACAAGTTCAGCCGCCACATATCCAGGCTAGGAAGACCTATGAGAAGTATTTGAAGAAGGTCAACGGCCGGTCATTCCTGGTCACGATGGAAGAGCCGAACGGCTACAAGCCTCAACCAATTGTCTTCAACGTTGCTGCTGCCGGGGTCACCTGGGAGAAGTCCGCGGCCTCACTCGGCTCGGTAGCCATTGTCGCCTCGCGCCCTTCCCGGGCGGGCGCATGAGCCCGGAGTATTTCCAACTCGACCTCGTTAAGCTCGAAGATCGCTCGCACGCATCATCGCGTACACACGCGATGATCTCCGCGATCAATGCGAACCGGGATATCGGGCTAATTGATGTGATGCGAGCTCGGACGGATGAGGAATTAAGCTGCGTATACATCATGGTGGACGTTGAGTGCCATGGTGTCCCGACGCACAACAAGTATGGGCTCCGCTTCAGGGAAAGGATGCTCATCGTGGTTCCGCAGGATGACAGCATCGCGACGGCCGCCTGGGCGATGCGGAAGGATTTCCCAAGACTTGCGCATCAGAACAGCGTCTCAGCACTTGGCCCCGCGCAGCTGTGCCTGTACTACGAGCCGATGAGCGTGGTTGCGAGGACATGGACGGCTCATTCCTTCTTGGCACGCATCCTGTGGTGGTTAGAGAAGAACGCCAAGGGAGAGCTGCATTTGGCAGATCAGCCCCTGGACACCCTCTTCTTCGAGTCCAAGCACGAACTGGTTATACCGTGGGATATCGCCGATCTGGTTTCTGGAGGTAAGCCTCTTCATGTCAGCGGAGTTCGGCGCGCGGACAATGGCACTACTATGCGCATTGCCAACCAGGTGGACACTGGCCAAGGTGTGCTTGCCAAGTTGGTCAAGATTGATCTTGAGCCGGTTGAAAGCGGCGAGGTTGAATGGGACCCGCACACGTTGGGTGAGTTGAACAACCTCATGGCCCGCAGAGGGGCCAACCTCCTCGATCCTCTGCGGTCCGCAATGCAGCATGATTTTCCCCAGCAAGGGCTGACCCAGAAAGACGAGCCGGCAAGTGTGCTAGTGCTGCTCTCTATCCCGCTGAGACGGGCTTCAACGGGTCATGTCGAGGGTGTTAGCTACCGCGCCTTCTTCCTTCATGGTGGAACCCTGAAGGTGGGGGCAAAGCTGGGTGCGCTCTTTGAGCTGGAGGGTCGGTTCTATACCTCGGTGGGGATCCTTCAAGAGGAGCAGGCGCACGATTGGGAGGCCATCGGCTTGGATCCTGTAACGGTTCTGTGGGAGAACACTGCGGATCGAGCGCGCTCACAGTCTGGCCACCCCGATTCTGGGCCGAAGGGAACCGTGGTGGGTGCCGGCTCCCTGGGGAGTGCCCTGCTGGAGCTTTGGATAAGATCTGGATGGGGGACGTGGACAGTGATCGATAAGGACCACATCCGTCCACACAATCTGGCTCGCCACTCGGCACTCAACTTTCAGATTGGCCAACCCAAGGTCTTGGCTGTGTCACGGCTCGTAGAGGGCATAACTCGGGGTGCTTCCATGTTGACCGGGGTGGAGGCCGATGTGATGTCCAGTGCTAACCCTGAAGTGGCGCGTGCTCTGAGAGCGTCCGACTTGGTGGTAGACGCCACCGCGGACCTCAGCTACCCCAGGGCGAGCTCTGCCAATGAAGGTAGGACCCGGCACGTGAGTGTCTTCGTGACCCCGAATGGCAGGTCAGGCGTCATGATGTTGGAAGACATCGCCAAGACTAGGTGTCTGCGAACGATTGAGGCGCAGTACTACCGCGCCATCATTCGCTCTGAATGGGGCAGAACGCACCTCGATGGCCACCGCGGCCTTTTTTGGAGCGGAGCATCTTGTCGTGATCTGTCGATGGTCCTCCCATACTCGAGCGTTATGATCCATGCATGTCAGTTTGCAGAGAGCATTCCGACACACATCAGGTCAGACGCTGCCATCGCAGTCATCTGGCAGCGAGAACCCGGCGGGAGTACAGATGCCATCTCCCTGGAGCTATTCGAACGACGCGTACACAAGACAGAGGGCGGTCTGGACGTCTACATGGACGAGGGTCTCCACGATCGTCTTCGTGTGCTTCGCCGCCAAGCGCTGCCCAACGAAACCGGAGGTATCCTCCTCGGATACCACGATTTCACCCAGAATCTTGTGGTAATCGTAGACGCACTACCGGCGCCACGAGATAGCAGGGGTACGCCGACATCCTTCGAGCGTGGAACGGACGGGCTACTAGACCTTGTCGAGGATGCTCGAAATCGGACCGCGGGCATCGTGGGATACGTAGGAGAGTGGCATAGCCACCCCGACGGCTATCCTGCAGCTCCAAGTCGAGATGACCTAATCCAGCTTGCTCAGTTGGCAGTGGGTATGAACGAAGAGGGGCTGCCGGTTGTCCAGGTGATTGTAGGCAGCAATGAGATAGGTGTCGTTCAAGCCGAGGTACAGCCTTGACGTCCCGTCCGATCGATTTGGTGCTCTCCGGCGGCGGCGTTCGAGCTATGGCCTTCCATATGGGCGTTATGAGGGCGCTCGCCGAGGCCGGCTGCCTGGAGTCTGTGTCGCGCATATCAAGCGTCTCAGGAGGAAGCCTAGTTACGGGGCTGGTTCTCCACCGATCCGGGATGCAGTGGCCGAGTTCGGAGAATTTCCTGACTGAGGTCTACCCGGCAATCCGTGATGACCTGACGTCGCGCAGTCTCCAATGGGATGCATTCCGCGAGCTCCTCAGGCCAACGAATTTTCGTTTTCTGCTCAGCCGCTCCAACCTGCTGGCCTCAGCGCTTCGCAGACGCTGGGCGATTCACCACAAGTTGGCTGACCTGCCAGAGTACCCAGACTGGTCAATAAACGGAACAAACGCCGAGAACGGTAGGCGCTTCAGATTCAAGCGCGCTGACCTCGGGGATTACCTAACGGGTTACGCGCCCACCGGAAATTTTCCCTTGGCGAATGCGATGGCTGTGTCGGCCGCATTCCCAGGGGGGTTTGGCCCGCTACGGCTGCGTGCCGAGCGATTCGAGTGGCGGCGCCGCGCGACTTGGGATGGTTCTGAGCACGAAACCGTAAGGGTGTCCCCAACCTCGAATGCAATTCACCTCTATGACGGCGGAGTCTACGACAACCTCGGCCTTGAGCCATTTTTTGACGCAGGGAGGGGCGCCGCCAAAAGCCCGAATGGCCATTACATCCTGGTTTCGGACGCTGGTAAACCATTGGAAGAGGGATTCAGCAAGTACTCGTTGAATCCCTTCCGCATCAAGCGGGTTGCAGACATCATGTCCGATCAGTCCCACGCGCTAAGAGTGCGAACGTTCCATCACTACTTAACAAAAGATCCCGCAAGGGGAGCCATGGTCCACATCGGCGACGCTGCCGGGCCGACTAGGGATGAGCGAGCTGAAGCCCGGTTCGTGGCAATGTTCCCAACAAGTTTACTGATGCTATCGACAGGCGATTTCGATCGGATTTCCAATCACGGGAGGTGTCTCACTACTTCGCTATGTGGTGCAGTCTCCTCCAGGGCGTCATAGGGCCAGTTAGATTGGAGTACTTGAATACGTGCCCAGCTATGCAGCCGCTGAATCGCCACCGGCAGCCGAGCGTCGCGGACAATCTTGCGGCGGACGACGGCTCAATGGCGATTGACAGCGGGTACGGATGTCCGCACTTGGCCGAAAGCGGACATCTGCACCGAAAGAGGGCCATCGGACAAGCTGGTGTTGAAGTCGGCGAATTGCTGCTTCTACGCAGGCAGACCATCCACAATGAAGACGCGGTACTCCGCTCCCTTGAGCCTATGCTTCAAAGCGGCCTGATAGCGGGGGTCGTCATAAGCCGCTCTTGCTGCTTCCCGACTTTCGAACTGAACGATGACCGCACCGTCAACCGGCGGGCCTTCCAATGTCTCGACAGCTCCGTAGAAGGCCAGTGGTACCGCAGGGTGACCGACTGCGGCGGCCGGCGCGGCATCTTGGTACTGCTTGAATTCGTTCGCATCAATGATGCGATCCCTGACATAAACGATGTAAGCACTCATGGTAGGCCTCATCCGTTATTGGAACTGGTCGCAGGCTTGGCCTGCGACGCTGTGTTCGGATGCGCTCAGGCGACAGGAAGGTCCCCAAGCCGATCCGCGAAGTTCAGCTCGAAGTCGCCCACCTTGCCGAGGCCAGATTCCAGCATCTTTCCAAAGGCGTTCTGGGCCTCCGGCCAGAGATCTACGCCCTGAAGGATATGGTTGGAGGTCCAGAGCGTTCCTTCTGACGGTGTCCCGGCACGGTCGTTGACCATCTTCTTTCCCGTCTCAAGAGCCCGCTTCTCAAAACGTGACATGCGACGAGCCAATGCGTCGACGAAGCCGTCGAGCTCGGCGTCGGGGATTGAGCGGTTGATGAAGCCATACTTCTCGCCAAGATCGGCGCTAAAGTCTTCGGAACTGCAGACAATCTCAAGCGTGCGCAAGCGTCCGACTAGGGCGGACAGCCATTCCACGCCGCCACCGCCTGGTATTGATGATCCTCCCACCTCGATCAGCGCGAACTTGGCCCGCTCTCTGGATGCAAAACGTGTATCGCAGGCCAATGCGAACTCGAAACCTTGGGCCCGGGCGCGTCCGCGCACCTTCGCTATGCTGATGACTGAGGATTTCGCAAGGCGAGTCACGAACGTTGGCCAATTGCCAAAGAAGGGCATGGCGCCGGGCTGGTCAGGCACAGTCGTGCGGTTCTCCACGTCATGATGATTCATGAAGAAGTCCTCGTCGCCGCTTTCAAAGACGACCACCTTGAGGTCAGGGTCCTTTTCCATGTTGTCCATCAGAACGTTGAATTCCGCAAACATTTTCGGATCGAAAAGGTTTAGCGGCGGGTTGTTGATGACAACGCGCCAGTAGCCCTTTGATTCTCGGACAATGGAAAGGCGATCAGCATTGTTCATGATTGGGTCCTTGCTTGTTTTTGGTCAGTGTTGCCGTTGATCTGAAGCTTGGTGTGATGGGCTCAAGTTCCCTGAGCAGCCACAGAGACTTCCCGCCATTCGTCCCATGACGCAATTCGACTGGTGTAGACGGCCTTGAGTTCATCGACTGCCCCGCCGCCGAGTGCGATACGAAGAGGCGGATCTGGACTATCTACAACGCGCAGGATGGCGTCTGCGGTCGCTTCAGGGCGTCCCATCACGTAGCCCTCAAATGCCGCTGCAAGCGCGTCGCGCACCGGCTGATATGCGGGATTCGATGCGGAGATTTTCGCCGACGAAGGCTTGTTGAAGTCGGTGGCGTAGCCTGCGGGCTCGACCAGCGTCACATGAGCTCCGAATAGTGCGGCCTCATTGTTAAGTGCCTCGAACATCCCTTCCACGGCAAACTTCGATGCACTGTAGATTCCAAAGCTGGGCGCAGAGAACACTCCAAGTACGCTGGATACCGCGAGGATGTGCCCCGGTAATCCCCCCGCAGATTAGCTGGCACCAGAAGTGGAATTTTCTCGTACGCTTTCCTGAGGAGGTTTCATGAAGACATCCCGCTTCACCGACAGTCAGATCATCGCCGTGCTCAAGCAGGCCGAAGCCGGCACACCCGTGCCGGAGCTATGCCGCGAGCACGGCATCAGCTCGGCCACGTTCTACAAGTGGCGCAGCAAGTTCGGCGGCATGGATGCGTCGCTGATGTCCCAGCTCAAGGAGCTGCAGGACGAGAACCGGCGACTCAAGAAGATGTACGCCGATGCCAGCTGAGCGCCGACCTGTTGAAGGAGGCGATGGCAAAAAAATGGTGAGGCCATCTCAACGCCGGGAGATGGCCCGCTGGGCAGTGGAAGATGGCCGCACGAACATCGGGCATGCCTGCCGGACCTTTGCGCTGAGCGAGACCTGCTTTCGCTATCGGCCCAAGGCCAGCGAGGAGAACGCCCGGATTGCTGATTGGCTTGTGAGACTGACCACGGCCTACCGCGATTGGGGGTTCGGCTTGTGCTACCTGCACCTGCGCAACGTGAAGGGGTTTGGCTGGAACCACAAACGGGTGTACCGCATCTATCGGAAGCTGGAGTTGAACCTGCGGATCAAGCCGAAGAAGCGGCTGGTGCGCGAGCGGCCAGAGCCATTGACGGTGCCAGAGACGATCAACCAGGTCTGGTCGATGGACTTCATGCATGACCAGCTGGCCGATGGTCGCAGCTTCCGGTTGCTCAACGTGCTCGACGACTTCAACCGTGAAGGTCTGGGCATCGAGGTCGACTTGTCGCTGCCATCGGCCCGGGTGATCCGCTCGTTGGATCAGATCATCCAGTGGCGTGGCAAGCCGCGCGTGATTCGCTGTGACAACGGCCCGGAGTACATCAGTGGCGCGCTGCTGGCCTGGGCACAGCAGCGCAGGATCCGGATCGAGCACATCCAGCCGGGCAAGCCGCAGCAGAATGCCTACGTCGAACGCTACAACCGCACCGCCCGCTACGCCTGGCTGGCCACAACGTTGTTCGACACCATCGAGCAGGTGCAGGACAAGGCCACACGCTGGTTATGGACGTACAACCACGAGCGCCCCAGCATGGCGCTCGGCGGCATCACGCCAATGCAGAAGTTGGCGTTGGCTGCATAGCTCCACTTCTGGCGACCGCTAAAAGTGGGGGATTACCGGATCAGTCGAGCTCGTAAATCTGGTATCAGAAGGACTGCCAAACGAGGCACAAACCTTGACGAACCGCATCCTTCAATAGCTTCCGACAGAATCAATAACTACGAATAGCTCCCGTCCTAGCGATCCGTTTGCTCATAGGAAGTACTCGCGGAACTCAACGTCATTGTTGGCCAGCGAGCTAATGGATCGGAATATTCAGCAGCATCCCCGTGCGCTCAAGATACTCCTCACCGACTAGTTGGGGGTGATACTGGACGCCACCTGCTATTGCGCTCCAGTGCTTTGCCAACACACCGCCCAGTCCTTCATCCGTACCGTTGACGATTGCGAAGGATGTAGCAATTGTGATGTCAACTATCTCAAAAGACGACAGCGTCAACCAGCAATGCAGGTTCATCCGCCTGCTGGGGATGCCTTCAATCATGTAGCGCGCAAGATCTTGCTCGTCTGTGTGAAAAAGCTCTTCGTTAGACAAGCTAATCCAACCCAGAGTAGGTACAGCGGACAAGCCAAATTCTTTCTCGATCAAAGGAGCGGCGGCTAGATGCACCGCGAAACACTGACCTACCAGATCCTTGGGCTGCAGCTCGCTCACGAGCTCAGATATAAGACCGCCAAGTCTAGGGCAGTGTCGGTCTGAGAACTGGCGGGGCGACCTTTGACAAAGAGCTGGGGCATGCAACTTAAAAGATCTGGTTCGATCATATGCCGCAGCGTACTCTCGCTCATAGTCGTATCGCATCTTGATCAGCTTCTCTTTCAGAAGGCTTTAGCATCGGCTGATCATTCGCAAACTTTAGAGTGTCTTCACAGAAGAATGGGGGTGGTTCGTTCTCTATCTTTTACGGAGCTAGTAGCAGCGTCCGTAGCCTATGCATTTCTCATCTTGCGAAGATGAGGCGGGAAAAATTGCTGCCAAACTTGAGTCTCGCGCTCAGGAAGCGAGCAATGCTGGTGCTAGGACACTAACAACCTGTATGGCCATCAATGTCGTACTCCACAACACAATGGTGCCCCTGGCCGGGCTCGAACCGGCACTTGCCGCTTATCTGGCGCTGACGGGATATAAATCCGCTGCTCTACCAATTGAGCTACAGGGGCGTGATCGTTGCGATCACTCCGATATTCGATAGCTTACCAAGTGGTAGTGACGAGTAGTCATGGGACTAGAATAGCATGAACTCTTCTGGTGCTTGGCCCCACTCCGCCCTGTCTAAATGCACGGCTGAGCATCCGTCCCACCAGATCCTTCATCTCCAACTGCGTGCTAGCTCAGAGATCATTTCGGCTAGCCTGGGACGAGGTCGATCCGAGAGCTGGCACGGCGAACTCTCGCCAAGTGCTGGCGCGTGTAGCTCGAGGAATTTTGCCGTTCGCAGACTACGGCTTACCTTCGTTAGTAGTTACGGTGCAAAGTTCCCAGATCCTGCTGGAACCAACAGCGGCCGCCTGTGGCAGCTTTAGTTTTAACGCTTTGACCTCTGACGGCCTCGACGTATCAGGGAACTCCGAAGACTAGCAAGCGTCGAAAAGTTTTGCGTCCAAATCAAACTCATACGTGTTATCGGCGACCAGACGTGCGATCAAAAGGACTTAGCGCGCGCCCGAGCGTTTTCGACCAAGGGGTACGCAACGCGGCCTCCACGGCCACTTCAACTTCCTCCTGACTGCCGCCTTCGGGCGTGCTGAAAAGATCTATCAGCCAAGCGTAAAGCTCAACCCACATGCTCCAGCTGTGCTCCGGCGCCGAACTAAAGGGATAGCGGCCCGTAGCAGAATTGACCTTCACTCGCATTAGCGCCAGAACTTCGAAGAATGCGGAATAGCTTTCCAAGTTGGACTTAAAGCGCACCGAACCGTGGGACAAGCCGGCTAGGCATGTCCTCACGACCACCTCGGTCAGATCTTGGATTGATCCTCCGAACTCTTTCGACAAACTTAGAAAGCAGAGTGCTCTGGTGATATCGCACCCCGCTTGAAAAGCGGCGATGTCATCCCTTAAATGCTTCGCGAGACGGAGTCGTGCACAGAGAATAGCTATCGCATCCAAGTTCGGTTCAGCCCCGGGCTTGAGCATAGAGACCAGCGGACCACCCCGCAGTCCCTCGTCAGTCGTCCTGACAAGATATTTATGGCGGTCGTAGCAGGCACGTAGGTCAGACTGCGGGTCCAAGATCTCCCACAATGGGTGGTCGAAGACAGCAGCACTGCCGATGGCATCCTGCTCCACAGCCTTGATGCGCGGGCGGCGCGGCGACCTCAGCGTACTGCCCAATTGGCCAGGGTCGTCAATCTCCACGGACCGTGGAAGAGCTCCTCTCGTGGTGCCGTGCCTTGCAAAGTGTTCATTCTTGGCTTGGCGTTGCTTCGCAAAAACAAATACCGCCCATACCTTAGTGCGGCTACGCAGTACGTGCTCGTGGCCGGCATATCCCGGCCGTCGGGGCCACTCATCATATGTTCCACTTAATGGAACATCGGAAGCAAAATGGAACTTCTCGGACACTTACGTGCTCACTTTGCACATAAGAGGGGGTATAAGATCTCGATCTTCCGCTCTACGCTCATCCTGTATCCCGGTGCACGAGTTGCTATCGACAGAACAAATAGGCGAAACAGCGCAAGACACAAAGGGCTGAGACGAAGAAAGCCCAGGAGCTAGAACTCCTGGGCTTTTAGTGCCGCGTCGTTTGGTGACTGACGTGTGCATTCTGATCTCAGATTTTTCTCCTTGTCAAGACGAGGCGGCGAAGCTTTGTCTGAGGATTAGAGTGTGCATGAATTAGAGCTCCGGGCCTGCTTCGCCCGTGCTGGCATGAGCGAAGCTCAAGCCAGCCATCTCCTTCAAATGATCACTGACAGCCCAGGACGCCTACCCGGTGGGGCTGCACTTCAGAACGTCGTCCCGTTGATGGCCTCACAGAAGAATGGACGCCCCATTTGGATGGAAAGCCATACTGTCGAGCGCCTGTATGCGTACGAGTTGGAGTTCGACCCATCGGTGCTTGCCTACTACAGCCAAGTCCCTTGCCGTGGTATCGAGCGAATATTACCCAATGGAAAAAGACACATCGGCAATGCCACTGCGGACTTCTTGGTCATCCGACGCGACTCTGTATCGGTCGTAGAATGCAAGGCAGCTGAGCAGGCTGCGTCCCTCGTCCAGCAGAAGCCGCTGGAGTGGAACATGACCGTAGAGGGCGTTGTGGAACGTCCGGCGCTTAACCGCTGGGCGGCGGACCACGGCATGGACTATAGGGTCTGGATCCAGCCGCGCATGTTCGGATGCCTTCTTGCCAACTACGAGCTTCTGTACTCGGTTGAATCCCCTTCTGCTTATAGCGCGGCGCAGGAAAGGATACTCAAATCACTTGCGTATGGCCCCAAGACGATTGAGCAGCTTCTGCTCACCATACCTAGATTATCTCCACGAGAGATACATCAGCTCTTGCGCAGTGGTGATGTCTTCGGCCCGATTGCAATACGGACGTTGGACCAAGTTGACGCCTTTCCACTTTTTCGTGACCGGCTTCAATGCGACGCTGCTCAGGCGTCTTGGCTGGCATTGAGCGACGAACGGCTGAGCCAGGCCTCCGATTCCTTGTCGAATTCGTCGCTCGTGGATCTTGAGGCCGGCCGGGGGAGGTTGCAACGGCTAATACTGATGAGACAAGGGAAAGCGACTTTCACTCGAAGATTCAGAGAGCTTGATCGTCGTGTGGCTAGAGCAGTTGCCGAAGGCCTTCCAGAACTCGAGGCGTGCCTAACGTCTTATCGCTCTTCGGGTAACAGGGGTAGCAGGTTACTCATAGCGCAGAGCGAGGCTGTAGCCGAGGCAGTCAAACGATGGGAAGCCGGGCTCAGCTACGACAAGAAAAATGCCTACATCGAGCATCAAATTGACTGCGAGCAGAGAGGATGCAGACCAGTTGCCAAGAGTACCTTGCTCAAACGCTTCAAAGCTGCCAGCAGGGCAAAGCGGGCACTCAGCACCGGAGGGGTTCGGGGCTACCAGAAGCAAAGGTCAGCGAGTGACCCACGATCTCGCTCCCTGCCTGCGATCGGAGTGGGGCTCCGGTTGCAAGTGGATTCGACACTGATCGACAACCGAGTATTTCCAGGAATAGAGGACGTTCTTCTTCTTGACAGACCGGTTATCTACGTTGCAATCGACAATGCAACTGAGTATCCGCTTTGCTACGAGCTTGCTTTCGGTCCGGCACGCTCCGACGCGTTGGCTTCTCTGTTGCGGACGTTTGTCCGCACTTACGGTTTGCTGCCAGGAATCATCCAGGTTGATCGAGGAACCGAGAACCGTTCCAAGTGGCTCGCCGAGTTCTGCTCGGTCTACTCGATCACCCTGTTGATCCATCCCACTGCTGCTTCACCTTTTAACAGCGCCGTCGAAAACTGCATTGGACGCGTCAACTCGCTGCTCCATCGTCTTCCCGGAAGCACAAATCCTGATCAGAGAGGACGGGCCGTAGACGGGCGCTTTAAGAGCCGCCGGACCGCAAAGCTTCAGTTCGCAACCCTTGAGTTGATCATCCGGGAAGTGATCGACGAGATGCGATCGATACCGGGTGCTGCCGGGCTGTCTCCCTTACAGCGGCACGAAGCGCTTCTGCAGGCCACCGGGTGGGCGGGTCGCCAGACGAAAATTGACGAAGATTTTCTCTTTCACAGCTCGATACCGATTAGGGCCGCACGCGTTAACTCCAGCCGGGGCATCAAGACCGAGCGCCACACCTACGCCAGTACTCAGTTGCTTGAGGCGGCTCGAAGCGGAGATGTCGTTGAGATAAGACGAGACTGCGAGAACGCCAGCATTTTGCGTGTTCAGATGACTTCCGGGAGATACAAAGCATGGGCGCCATTCGCTCAAAAAATTGCCAGCCCTCCGGAATTGGAAGTTAAGTTTATTTCCTACTATCTATTTCAGTCGGGATCATCTGTTCTTGAACGAAGGATGGCCTCGCACGTGGCCTTGCGTAAGAGAGTAGATGCCTGCGTCAAAGCCTCAGGGGGCGGGGCAGCGCACCAAGCAACGGAAAAACCCAATGATATTCCTGTACAGAGCGTACCATCGCCGGAGACGTTGGCATCAGCAGGCAAGCATTCACAAGATCTCACCCTTTCGATGGAAGTGTTGGAGAACCACATGCTTGGGTGGGAAGGCAGTGCTGATGAAAGTCGATAAGCTACTAATGCACCCTAAGTTTTCTACATCTCGCAAGAACATACTCGCGACGCTGCAGTTCGCCGACCCTGGCTCACTCGTCTTCGTTGTTGGCATATCTGGTGTCGGAAAGAGTGAGCTTCGGTACGAAGCGATGAGGACATTGTCAGGACCTTCGTCTAATTGGACTGACGGAGAAATGCCGGCCGTGGCAGTGAGAGCGACGCTGACTGACAGAAGATTCTTCAACCCAAAGGACCTCGCGATGCGCTTGGCCTATTCATTAAGACATCCAGACGTGTCCTGGCTGCAGAACCGAGAAGAGGTTGAGGACCCAGATGTGGTGCACGTCGAAGTTGAGACCGCCAGGAGGGCGCCAGTGTGGGCTGAGAGGCGGCGAAACTCTACCGAACATGGCCTGCGCTTCGAATTCGAGCGCCACGCTCAAGCAAGGCGCTTGCGATGGCTGTTCATTGAAGAAGGCACCTCTATTTGTACCGTCCCGCGAGGTCGATCCGTGCACAACTACATGATGGGGCTGATGCAGCTGGCTGAGGAGTGCTCGCTGACCATCGTACTGTTTGGCACTCCGCGCGCGGCCGCATTGTGGGACAGTTTCCCGGATGTGCGTAGGCGCTCGCTGTTTGTCTGGGTCGAGCGCTATCGGGAGGACAGGGCTGAGGACCACTTAGCTTTTGGTGGTCTGGTGATGGCACTGGCGCGGCAGTACCCGCTGTCCTCACCGGATCTGTTAGTGAACAACTTAGAGCTAGCTTTAACTAACTCAGCTGGATCTTTCGGAGAGCTTAAACAGTTTCTTGCAAGGGCTGACCAAGCCCGCCGTCGCAGGCAGGCCGAGAGCATTGGGACCTGCGACTTGATCTCGGCCTCCTACTCACGGGACCAGATACTTTCCATGTGGGAAGTCGCCAAGGAGTTTGATCGGCTCCAGGAGCCAAATGTCCTGGCCCGTGATCTGTCGCATCTTGATCTTGCGTGGGCAGGCGGCTTGGGGAGTGGCTCGTGAATGTCAATCGCCAGTGGCAATGGACCGCTCTACCTCCGCTACCGCTGCATGGCCTAAGCAGCTCTCATGTCGAATTTTAGATAGCTATGCAATCCGCATAGCGGCTACACAAGGCATGACGCCCTTAGAGTTTGTCCGCCAGCTCGACGCGTGGGGAGGCCACCCTATGGGGGGAATTGTCTATCCACGAACGGGCCTAGTGGGTCCAGGACGCCATTTCGCGGAAAGGGTGAATACGCTTGAGCGACTCACCGGAGGCCAAGCTCTAAGAGGGGGTACCTTCTATAGCGTGGCCAACGCACTAAGGCACCAGCAGCCAGGATTTTCCGTGAAGCGACGCTGGTGCTCCGTATGCTTGGAGGAGATGCGCAGTATCGGAGTAACGGCCAAGCTAGCTTGGGTTTTTTCTAAGCTTTCAGCATGCAGCATCCATGGCGTGATGATTACCCAAGCATGCCCAACCTGCGGTGCAACACAGCCTTATACAATGTCGTTGGCCAACAGGTACTCCTGCAGTGCATGCCATAGCAGTTTGCTCACCAATCCGCGCTATTCACACGCACTTCCAGAGGAACGGCAATGGATCGATAGAAACATTGAGGAACTTGTCGAGTATATAAGTGGGCACGCGCCGATGGTGGCGCCTGGCGGGTATGAGATGTATTTGACCAGGCTTTCTAGCACTGGCGACCTACGTGGCAAACAACACGACTTCTTGACCGGACCTCCTAGCCTTGGAAGCCTTCTTCGGCTGAGCGCTTATATGGGGGTCACGATGCTCGACATCTTGACCCGACACGATCAGTTACCTGTTAAAAGACTAGTACCGGACACTGAAGAGCCCCTCTCATTATCTACTTGTGACGACGCTGATATCAACTTATTTTTTAAAGTGGAGCGCATTGCCAAGGAAGCACTCGAGTATCGGGTGTATCCTCTGCCGTCCATGCAGTTTTTGCTAAGTAGATACGGCTTAAGCCATGCGCCGAGGTTTCTGATAGAGAGCGTTCATTATCGTAGGTATATTAGGCGGCACAAGGTTCAACCATTGATAGCCACAGCGAAGTTGCAAAACGCCTTGTTTGAATCGTGCTTCCGGATTTTTGAGCGTCCTGATCATCCAAAGCTCTCAGAGATCGTGGAAGCGCAATGCATGATTCACCGCGCTTGCGCTAGAACCGTACGCAAATACCTCAGAGCAACGCTTTGCATGATCGCAATAGAGGGCTCAAGTGAGCCTGTCAAACCTGACTTGGGATGAGTCCATGGCAGATATGCAGCTGATCTACATCTGTTTCGTTGGCGCGCCAAAGCGGCCAGCGCTCGTGTAACGGATCAATCGCGTAGCGATGGCCATAGCCGTCATCGCTGACACGACGCTCGATCAGGTGCGGATGATCCTTGGAAGCTTGTCGTGACGGTGTATTAGTTCATCTGGATCATGCTTGGGCCAGACGTGCCACGCGATGATCAGGCCGGCCAGCGCCAAGACGCTTAGTGCTGCGATCCTCACGATCGCCGATCAGGTTCAGCATCGGCCGCACAAACGCACACAGCAACAGCAACAGCAACATAAACAGGCTAGTGCGCAGCAACGAAGCGATAGTGGCCATAAGACGGGGCATGGCGCTAGCTGACGCGTCGGCGCTCAAGGGTCGGCACCCCAGGTAACCCTTCAGGAACTTGAAGACCAGGCCTTCGGCGATCAGGCTGAACCTGGTCATTGGCCGGAAGCCCAAGCACAGGGAGACGCGACCACTACAGCGGCCAGCGACACCAGGCGCATCAGTAGATGCCAGCCGCAGATCGAGCAGTCGCGCCTTATCGCGCTGATGCGGGAGGGTAGCTCTCCGCCAGGATGGCGATGAAGATCAGGCTGTCGATGCCCAGCATGATTTGCAGGATGGCGAGTGTCGCAAGACCCGTCCAAGATGGTTGGGTCCGAAGCCATTCCATAAGATCAGTTGAAAAACGAGAAAATCGCGTTCTTGCACAAGCCCATAGCCGCTTTTCGGTGCAGCGCCTCGCGCCAGACGCAGATCTGGGCCAATGGTGAAAAAGCGCCATAGTCTGGCACCCCCGCGAACGCCATAGTTCGTCCGCTACGTGCCGAACTATGGTGTTCCCCCCAAGAGGCGCTGCGCTGAATCAACACACCCCATTTTGCTGCACCGCAGCGTGATCTGTTCACTTATGATTGCGATATTCATATGCGAACAGTCCGGCACCGGCCGGCTGGTGGACGTTGCGATGCCCAGCTGCTGCTTTCCAGATTCCGTACGCACCTGCCTGATCACCGCCAAGCCTGCGGAGCGTCGCGCGTGAGCGTTCCGCGGCAGCGTCTGGGCACCACCGACGTGCAGCTCTCGGCGCTGGGCTTTGGCGCCGCACCGATCGGCAATCTGTACACCGAGGTCGACGAGGGCGACGCACTGGCTGCTGTGGAGGGCGCGTACGAGGCCGGTATCCGCCATTTCGACACCGCGCCGTACTACGGCTACGGGCTGAGCGAGACGCGTCTGGGCCGTGGCCTGGCCGGTGTGCCGCGCGCAGACTACACGCTGTCGACCAAGGTCGGCCGCTGCCTTTACGACGACACGCAGGCCGCCGCCGGGCGCGACGGTTTTGCGGTGGCGGGCCGGCGCGCCGCATTCGACTACAGCAGCGATGGCGTGCGGCGCGCGTTCGCGTCCAGCCTGGAGCGCCTGGGCACCGATTACATCGACGTGCTGCTGCTGCACGACATCGGCGCGCTGACCCACGGCGACAACCACGCCCACATCCTGCGCCAGGCCTTGGAGGAGGCCTTGCCGGCGATGGCGGCGCTAAAGGCGGCCGGTGCTTGTGGGGCGATCGGGCTGGGCGTCAACGAGCAGGACGTGGCACTGGAGGTGCTGCCGCGCTTCCCGCTCGATTGCGTGATGCTGGCCGGCCGCTACACGCTGCTGGAACAGCACGGCGCCCGCGCGCTGCTCGATCAGGCACAGCAGCGCAACGTGGCGATCCTGTCGGCCGGTCCGTATAGCTCGGGCCTGCTCAGCGACGCGCGCGGCCCCGGTGCGACCTACAACTACGCGCCGGTCGATACCGCCACCTTGCAGCACGCGCAGCGCCTGTACGCGGCCTGCGCGGCGTTCGATGTGGATATCGGTGCGGTGGCGCTGCAGTTCCCGCTGGCGCATCCGGCAGTCACCACCGTGGTGGCCGGCATGCGCACCGTGGCCGAGGTGCAATCGGCCACCACGCGCCTGCAGACATCGATTCCGCCAGCGCTGTGGCAACGCCTGCGCGAAGATGGCCTGCTCGCTGCGGACATGCCCACGCCATGAGCCGCATCGACGCGCACCTGCATTTCTGGCAGCTGGCCCGTGGCGATTACCACTGGCTCACGCCCGAACTGGCGCCGCTGTATCGCGACTTCGGCCCCGCCGATATCGGCCAGGCGCTGGACGCTGCCGATATTGAGAGCGTGGTGGTGGTGCAGGCCGCCGCGACCGAGGCCGAAACCCGTTACCTGTTCGAGCTGGCCCGCGCCGATGCGCGCATTGCCGGCGTGGTCGGTTGGGTCGATTTCGCCGCGCCCGATGCCGCCGCGCGCATCGACGCGCTGGTGCGCGACGGCGGCGGTGTGCTCAAGGGCCTGCGCCCGATGGTGCAGGACATCGCCGACGTGCAATGGCTGGCCCAGCCCGACCTGGATGCCGCCTTCGACGCATTGATCGCACACGACCTGGCGTTCGACGCCTTGATCCGCAGCGTGCATGTGCCGGCGCTGCAAACGCGCCTGAAGCGCCATCCGGACCTGCGCGTGGTCGTCGATCACGGCGGCAAGCCGCAGATCGCCGCGGGTGAATTCGTTGCCTGGGCGGCCGGCATGGCCGCGCTGGCGCAGCATCCCACTGTGCACTGCAAGCTCTCCGGGCTGCTCACCGAAGCAGCGCGCGGTGCCGGCGTGGAGGCGCTGGAGCCGTATGTCGGCCATCTGTTCGCACGCTTCGGCGCGCAACGCCTGCTATGGGGCAGCGACTGGCCGGTGCTGACCCAACGCGCCGATTACACGCAGTGGTTCGAGATCGCACAGCACCTTGTCGCCAAATACGCCGATGGCCGCACCGCAGCGGTGTTCGGCGACAACGCACGCATGTTCTATCGTCTGCCACGGCCGGCGGCCCCCACCCACGGAATCTCTTCGGTATGACTGTCTCGATCTCTGCAACTCCCAACGACCGCCTGCATGGCAAGCGCTGCCTGATCACCGCCGCCGGCGCCGGCATCGGCCGCGAAAGCGCGCTGGCCTGCGCACGCGCCGGTGCGCAGGTGATCGCCACCGATATCGATGCCGCGGCCCTGCAGGCGCTGGCGGCCGAATCGGTTGCCATCACCACCCAGCTGCTCGATGTCACCGATGCCTCGGCAATCGCCGCATTGGTCGCGACGCACGGCCCGTTCGATGTGCTGTTCAACTGCGCCGGCTTCGTGCATCAGGGCAGCATTCTCGATTGCGACGAGCCGGCCTGGCGCCGCTCGTTTTCGATCAACGTCGATGCGATGTACTACACCTGCAAGGCGGTGCTGCCGGGCATGCTCGAACGCGGCCGCGGCAGCATCATCAACATGTCCTCGGTGGCCTCCAGCATCAAGGGCGTGCCGAACCGCTTCGTCTACGGTGTGACCAAGGCCGCAGTGATCGGCCTGAGCAAGGCCATCGCCGCCGATTACGTGGCGCAGGGCGTGCGTTGCAACGCGATCTGCCCGGGCACCATCAAGACGCCGTCGCTGGGCCAGCGCGTGCAAGCGCTGGGCGGCGACGAACAGGCGGTGTGGAAGAGCTTCACCGACCGCCAGCCGATGGGCCGCCTGGGCGATCCGCGCGAGATCGCGCAGCTGGTGGTGTATCTGGCCTCGGACGAATCCTCGTTCACCACCGGCCAGACCCACATCATCGATGGCGGTTGGTCCAACTGAGCGCGACAACGCATCGCGGTGCTGTTCACCGCAACGTGGGCGCGGCCAGTGCCAGATGCGATCTGTATCGCTCGTCCGCCTTGATGTGAGCACGCCGTCCTTACCCACCCGCTGCACGCGCGCTAGGTTTGCTAGCCGCCCCATTCCTCACCTGCAAAGGAAGACTGCATGAAACTCGTACGCGTTGGCGCCCCCGGCCAGGAACGTCCCGGCTTGATCGATAGCGAAGGCCGCATCCGCGATTTGAGCGGCGTGATCGACGATGTGGCCGGCGAGCACATCACCAATGCCGGCCTGGATAAACTGCGTGCGCTGGACGTGTCCACGCTGCCGCTGCTCGAAGGCGAGCTACGCTATGGCGCCGCAGTGGGGCAGATCGGCAAGTTCATCTGCGTGGGGTTGAACTACGCCGACCACGCGGCCGAATCGGGCATGGACGTGCCCAAGATGCCGATCCTTTTCATGAAGGCCACCACTGCGGTGACCGGCCCCAACGACACCGTGATCATCCCGCGCGGCTCGGTCAAGAGCGACTGGGAAGTGGAACTGGGCGTGGTGATCGGCGATGTGGCGCGCGATGTCTCCGTGGACGAAGCGCTGAACCACGTCGCCGGCTACGCGGTGATCAACGATCTGTCCGAGCGCGAATTCCAGCTCGAACACGGCGGCCAGTGGGTCAAGGGCAAGAGCGCCGATACCTTCGGCCCGATCGGCCCGTGGCTGGTCACCCGCGATGAAATCGCCGACCCGCAGAACCTGTCGATGTGGCTGGAGGTCAACGGCCACCGCTACCAGAACGGCAGCACCCGCACGATGGTGTTCGGCGTGGCCGAACTGGTCAGCCACATCAGCCGCTACATGACGCTGATGCCGGGCGATGTGATCAGCACCGGCACCCCGCCGGGCGTGGGCCTGGGCCAGAAGCCGCCGGTGTATCTGAAGCCGGGCGACGTGATGGAACTGGAGATCGAAGGCCTGGGTCGCCAGCGCCAGCCGGTGGTGGCGCATCCGCGTGATGCTGTTTGAGGCCATCGGCTTCCCGGACCTTGGTTCTCGAAGAAAGATTGAGTGAAGGTAAGTGGCTAAGTATCCGCACGAAGCAGCCTAAAGCCCCTCTCCCCTCGGGAGAGGGGTTGGGGTGAGGGTACGTAGCGACATATCCAAGCAGTTCGTCGCGATGTGCCTTTGTCGTTAGGCGTGACATGTCGGCGCGTGTGTCGATGTGTCATTCGCAAATTTTTTAAGCGGCGTGCGAGGGCGTTGAACTTCCAAGCGCTGTCGCGCGTTGATATCGACACGCAGCTGGTCATGCAGTGATTCGTTGATCTGTGTTGTTCGTTGATCTGCGTTGCAAGCGTATGAGTACCTGCAGCGCTTCAACATAGTCGGCGCTGCGCGTCCGTACCCTCACCCCAACCCCTCTCCCGGGGGGAGAGGGGCTCTGGCGCCCGTATCCGTTTCCGTTCCCCGTTTCAGTTTTATTTCGCGCGTTTTATTCCCGTCTTCCATCGCCCAGGACTTCCATGAGCACCATCATCGCCCTCGACACCCACGACGTCCGCTTTCCCACCTCGCGCGAGCTCGATGGGTCGGATGCGATGAATCCGGATCCGGATTACTCGGCCGCGTATGTCGTGCTGCGCACCGATGCGCCGGATGACCTGGCTGGCTACGGCCTGGTGTTCACCATCGGCCGCGGCAACGATGTGCAGACCGCCGCCGTGGCTGCACTGGCCGAGCACGTGGTCGGCCTGCGCGTGGAAGACGTCATCGCCGATCTGGGCGCGTTTGCGCGCCTGCTTACCAACGATTCGCAGCTGCGCTGGCTGGGCCCGGAAAAGGGCGTGATGCATATGGCGATCGGCGCGGTGATCAACGCCGCCTGGGATCTGGCCGCACGCGCGGCGAAAAAGCCGCTGTGGCGTTACATCGCCGAACTCAGCCCGGAGCAGCTGGTCGACACCATCGACTTCCGCTATCTCACCGACGCGCTCACCCGCGACGAAGCGCTGGCGATCCTGCGCGAGGCGCAACCGCAGCGTGCGCAACGCATCGCCACGCTGATCGAACAGGGCTACCCCGCCTACACCACCTCGCCCGGCTGGCTCGGTTACTCGGACGAGAAACTGGTGCGTCTGGCCAAGGAGGCGGTGGCCGACGGCTTCCGCACCATCAAGCTCAAGGTCGGCGCCAACGTGCAGGACGACATCCGCCGTTGCCGCCTGGCGCGTGAGGCGATCGGCCCGGACATCGCGATGGCGGTGGACGCCAATCAGCGTTGGGATGTGGGCCCGGCGATCGACTGGATGCGCCAGCTGGCCGAATTCGACATCGCCTGGATCGAGGAACCCACCAGCCCGGACGATGTCCTCGGCCACGCCGCGATCCGCCAGGGCATCACCCCGGTGCCGGTCTCCACCGGCGAGCACACCCAGAACCGCGTGGTGTTCAAGCAGCTGCTGCAGGCCGGCGCGGTGGACCTGATCCAGATCGATGCCGCGCGCGTGGGCGGGGTCAACGAAAACCTCGCCATCCTGCTGCTGGCGGCCAAGTTCAATATCCGCGTGTTCCCGCACGCCGGCGGCGTCGGCCTGTGCGAACTGGTGCAACACCTGGCCATGGCCGACTTCGTCGCCATCACCGGCAAGATGGAAGACCGCGCCATCGAATTCGTCGACCATCTGCATCAGCATTTCCTGGACCCGGTGCGCATCCGGCACGGCCGCTATCTGGCACCGCAAGCCGCCGGCTTCTCCGCCGAAATGCACCCGGCCTCCATCGCAGAGTTCAGCTACCCCGACGGCCGCTTCTGGGTCGAAGATCTGGCCGAGACAAAGGCGTAATCCAACGCACCGCACAACAAACTGCATCCACTGTAGGAGCGGCTTCAGTCGCGATGGGCTTTCTCGATTGCCTGATCGCGACTGAAGCCGTTTCTTAGAGTGGCTGACAACACGTAGCGAGCAGTCGCCAAGGGCGTGCGGACGGCTGATTGCTGCCTGGCTGCAGGGCCCTTGTCCGCCCACCATCGCAGGACACGCCGCAAGTACGTCCATGTAGGCTCTTACGCGGCATCCATGCCGCGTAAGGTCCCGCGACGGTGAGCGGACAAGGACCAGTCGAGATGGTCGGTACGTATGGTTTTTAACAAAGCAGCCAGCAAACTTTCTGGTGAGGGCACCGCGCCCTCGACCACTCAGCCTTTGACCTGGGCTTCTGGCGGCATCTATCAAAAGACGGCCGACAAAACCACCGCATTCACCGCCAGCCGAGCGATCGCTAGGTTTTGTTAGCCGCTCTTAGTTGGAGCGTTTGCGATACACGTGCGTAGCACCTGCCAGCCGCGCGGCACCAGCGTCGATGCATCACGCAGCGCAACTGCGCGGACCACGCATGCGCAACAGGCAGTGGCGGGGCATTCTTCGTTGCTGGCTGCTGTCACGCTTTCGCTGCGCAGCAGGCACAACGCACGATGCGCCTGCAAGAAAACACCCTGTTTCGATGCGCCGCGCCAGCACAGCAGCGGCAGCGGCAAAGAGACGCAAGACCAACGCCCTACTGCGGAGTCAACACATCCGCAGAAACAGACTGGGCGAAACCTAACCCCGCCCCACACCAACCGCCTCACTCAACGCAAAAATCCGCCCGGCCTCGCGCCACTTCTCCCCAGGCGCGCTCCCTGGCAACGGCTTTTGAAACCGCCACATCAGCTCTTCCCAGGCTTGAATCCGCGGATCGCTCGCATCCCGCGCCGCCTTGGCGGCCGGATCGTAATCGTCGCCAACTTCCATCAACATCACCAAGCGATCGCCGCTGCGAAAAATCTGCAGCTCCAGGATCCCCGCCTGCCGCAACGACGCCACCACTTCCGGCCACACCTGCGTCGGTTGATGCCAGCGCTCGTACTCGGCGATCAGTTGCGGGTCGTCGTGCAGATCCAGCACGTAGCACAGACGCCGCACACTCATGGGCCTGCCCCAGCAATCGCCGGCGCAGCGCGACGCGCGCGCAACGCGAACAGCAAAATCACTGCAAAACACCCGCCCGGCACCACCATCGCCCAATGGATACCGGCCATGTCCGACACCGCGCCCATCACCGCAGTGAGCAGCGCGCCGCCGATGATCGACATCACCAGCAACGACGAACCCAGCTTGCGTGCGTCGTCGTGCATGCCATCTAGACCCAGCGCAAAGATGGTCGGGAACATCACCGACATGAACACGCTGGCTGCGACCAATGCGTACAAGCCGGTCCAACCGGGCAGCGCAATCGCCACCGCACACAAGACCAGATTGATCGTGGCAAAACTCGCCAGCAACTTCGCCGGCGCCAGATAGCGCAACAGCGCGGTGCCGATGAAGCGGCCAGCCATGAACAGCACCAGCGAGATGGTCAGATACGTCGCGGCGCTTTTTTCCGGCGTGCCCGGCACCGCGTCTTGCAGATAGCGGATCAGATAGCTCCAGATGCCGACCTGCGCGCCCACGTAGAAGAACTGCGCCACCACCGAAAACACGAACAGCCGATTACGCAACAACTCGCCAAAGCGCGCGCGTTTGGGCGCAGCCTCGCCCACACCCGCATCGCCGGTGGGAAAGCGCACCAGCGCGATCAGGATCGCCCACAGCACCACCACCACGCCGATCACCAGATACGGCGTCTGCACTGCGGACGATTCGGTGGCGAAGAACGCTGCTCGCGCGGCTGGCGTCATCGCGGCCAGCTCGGCCGGGGTGTGCTCCACACCGGAGAAAATGAAGTGCTGGCCGACCAGCACGCCGGTGATCGAACCTAGCGGGTTGAATGCCTGGGCAAGATTCAGGCGCCGCGCCGCGCCCTCGGCCGGGCCGAGCACGGTCACCAGCGGGTTGGCGGTAGTTTCCAGAAACGCCAGGCCGCTGGCGATCACGAACAGGGCCAGCAGGAACAGCCAGTAGGTATGCACCTGCGCGGCCGGATAGAACAGGAACGCGCCGCACGCGTACAGCAGCAGGCCCAGCACCACCGCCGCCTTGTAGCTGTAGCGGCGCATGAACATCGCCGCCGGCATCGCGAACACGAAATAGCCCAGATAGAACGCGCTCTGGACCAACCCGGCCTGCAGGTCGGACAGCTCGAAAGCCTTCTTGAACTGCTTGATCAGGATGTCGTTGAGGTTGTTGGCCATGCCCCACAAAAAGAACAGGCTGACGATCAACAACAGGGGAACCATGGCGGTACGCGCCAGGTTGCCGCGCGGTGACGCGGCAATGTCACTGTGATGCATGCGACCGATCCCCTCCCAAGGCTGTGGCGCTTGCGTTGCTGTGCGGCGAGCGTACTGCGCAGGCCAGCGCCATGCAAATATAAAATCTTTGTTTATATTTGCACGCAAGCACCATACCTCACCGCTGCCCGCGATGCCTGTACCCTGGCGCGCCGCAGCCTTGCCTGGAGCCGCAAACGGATGAGCACCGAACCCGCCAAGTACCGCGCCCCCGCCCTGGACAAGGGCCTGGACATCCTCGAGCTGCTCGCCCGCCAGGCGCAGCCGATGAGCATGGGCGCGATCTCGCAGGGCATCGGCCGCTCGCGCGGGGAGATCTTCCGCATGCTGCAGGTGCTGGAGGAGCGCGGCTATCTCACCCGAGACGGCGAAGGCGACTATGTGCTGACCAACCGGTTGTTCATGCTCGGCATGCAGCAGCCGCAGGTGCAGAGCATCAGCGAAGCGGCATTGCCGGTGATGCGCCGGCTGGCCGATGCGATCTATCAGCCCTGCCACCTGGTGGCGCCGTCCGGCGACCAGATCGTGGTGATCGCGCAGATGGACGTGCCCAGCGACCTGGGCCTGGTGGTACGCCCGGGCCATCGCCGTCCGCTGACGCATTCCAGCTCCGGGCTGGTGCTGTACGCCTTCCAGCAGCCGGAGGTGCAGGCACGCTGGCTGGACATGCTCGATGCCAGCGAGGTGCCGTTCGAGCGCGCGCAGTTCCTGGCTGCCGCCGCGCAGGCGCGCAGCGATGGCTACGCCATGCAGCCCAGCGAAGCGGTGGTGGGCGTGGTCGATCTGACCGCGCCGATCCTGCAACGCGGCAGCGCCACCTACACGCTCACGGTGCCCTTCATCGAACGGCGCCCTGAGCTGGTTGGCCCGCAAGCGGCATTGCAGGCGCTGTGTGCGGCCACGGCAGAGATTTCCAGCGGGCTGCACTAACCGCGCAGAAGCGGAGCGCCGCGCGTAACGCACCTGCGCCCGGGCCGCCGCCGATCGCCCCTATACTCGGCGCGATCGACCAAGCGGGATCGCATGTCCAGCATCAAGTTCGGGATGTGGAGCACCATCCTGCTGCTCGGCAGCGCGCATGGCGTGCTTGGCGCCAGCCTGTTGCTGCTGGTCCCGGCCAATCGCATCGCCAACCGCTGCCTGGCCGCACTGCTGCTGGTGGTGGTCGCCCTGATCACGCCGTACACGCTCGGCTATGCCGGCGCCTACGATGCGTACCCGGGCCTGACCTACGCACCGTTGTTCTGGGAGCTGGCGATCGGGCCGCTGCTGTGGCTCTACGTCCGCCAACTGGCCCGCCAACGGCTGCCGCGTCGCTGGGCGATGCATCTGCTGCCGGCGCTGCTGCAGGGCGGTTACTACACGTGGCTGTTCACCTGGCCGCTGCAACGCAAATGGGCCTGGAACGCCGCCGTCCACGTGCCCTGGATCGCGCCGCTGCAGGACGCGCTGGTGCTGGCCTCGCTGGCGTTCTATCTGCTGCCGGCCTGGCGCGAATACCTGGCCTATCAACGCTGGCTGGAACATCACAGCGGCGCGCGCGAGGAACTGCGGCTACCGTGGCTGCGTGGCTTTCTGCTGGCCGCCGCGTTGCTGGTGCTGTTGCGGCTGGGCTTCACCGCCAGCGACCGGCTGTGGCATCGGCTGTCCTACGTCGATGAATTTCCGCGCTATCTGGCCACCGCCGCACTGATCTACTACCTGGGTCTGGAAGGCTGGCGCCACGCCAGGGTCCACTATCCGCCGCGCGACGCGGTGTTGCCGCGCGCTGCGCCAGCAGACCGGGCAGGCGAACCAGCGCCTGCTTCCGTCCAGCACAAGGACTGGCATGCGCTTGGGCAACAGGTCGCAGCGCAAGTCGCCACGCACGGCTGGTGGCGCGAGCCGGAGCTCAGCCTGCCCGAGCTGGCGCGGCGCATGGGCACCAACAGCAATTATCTGTCGCGCGCGCTCAACGAGGGGCTGGGACAGACCTTCAGCACGTTCCTCAACACGCTGCGCATCGCCGAAGCGCAGCGCCTGCTGCGCGGCGATCAGGACATCCTCGACATCGCACTGGCAGTCGGCTTCGGCTCCAAGGCCAGCTTCAACCGGGTGTTTCGCGCCTGCGCCGGCTGCACGCCCAGCGACTATCGGCGCGCGCAACGTCGCATCGCTTGAAAATCGCTCGGCGATTGCGTGTTTGGGTCGTCCGCCGAGGCACCCCCGACCATGCTGGCGGCTTCTCGCACAAGGAATCGCCATGTCACCGCGCCTGCGCCATCTCGCTGCGTCGCTGATGTTGCTGTCGGTCTGGCTGCCCTGCACCGGCGGGGCTGCAGCGCGGCCGCCAACGCTGCGCAGCGACAGCCCGCTCGCAGGCCCGGCGCTGCTCGCCGATATCGATGTCTTGCAAAGCGCCTATGTCGCGCTGCATCCGGGTCTGTATCGCTACTCCACCGAACAGGACATCGCGCAGCGCTTCGATGCCTTGCGTGCCGAACTCGGAGATGGCGCAACGCTCGCCCAGACCTATCTGGCCATTTCTCGCCTGACCGCCAGAGTGCGCTGCGGCCACAGCTTTCCCAATTTCCTCAATCAACCCGAACCGGTGCAGCGCGCCTTGTTCGACAACGAGCGGCGGTTGCCCTTCCACTTTCGCTGGCTGCAGGGCCGGATGGTCATCAGTCGGAACGGCTCCGACCAACCCAGCCTGGTGCCCGGCACCGAGGTACTGGCGATCGATGGCGTTGCCTCGGCGCAGATCCTGGCCGCCTTGATGAACGTGGCGCGCGCCGACGGCAGCAACGATGGCAAGCGCATCGCGCAGATGGAGGTACAGGGATTCGCACGCATCGAAGCCTTCGATGTTTACCTGCCGCTGCTGTTTCCGCAACTTTCGGCCAACCCGTTGCTGCGCGTACGCGGGCCAGGGGTGGCGAAGGAACGCGAAGTGCGCGTCCACGGCCTCAGTGCGGCGCAACGCCGCGCGATGATTCCCACGCGCAGCGACGACAGTGCAGCACCGCCATGGCGTCTGGACCTGGCAACACCCGGTGTGGCGGTGCTGCAGATGCCGACCTGGGCGGTGTACGACAGTGACTGGGACTGGCAGGCATTTCTGGCGCGCAGTTTCACCACGCTGGCCGAGCGCGAGATTCCCGCGCTGGTAATCGATCTGCGCGGCAACGAGGGCGGGCTGGATGTGGGCAGCGCCTTGCTTGGGTATCTGTCCGCACGTGAGAGAGCGGCGCCGCAGATACGCACGCTGGTGCGCTACCGGCGCTTGCCCGACGCGCTGGCGGCATACGTCACCACCTGGGACGCATCCTTTCGCGACTGGGGCACGCGTGCGGTTGCCTACGACGCGCGTTTTTACACGCTCAACCCTGCATCCGATGCAGATGCGCAAGCCCGCACGACACCGCATGCGCCGCCCTTCGACGGCAAGGTGTTCGTGCTGATCGGCCCGGAAAACAGCTCGGCCACCTTCGCGTTCGCACAGCGGGTGCAGCGCAGCGGGTTGGCCACGCTGGTCGGCCAGCCCACCGGTGGCAATCTGCGCGGCACCAATGGCAGCGCGTTCTTTTTCCTGCACTTGCCCAACTCGCAAATCGAAGTGGACCTACCGCTGGTCGGACAGTTTCCAACCAGCGCAGAACCCGATAGCGGCGTGTTGCCCGACGTGCCGGTAACCATCACCGCGGAAGATCTGCAACACGGCAGGGATGTCGAAATGGAAGCCATCAGCAGCTTGCTGCGCACGCCTTGAGCGCAGGCGCAGGTACACCGCAGAGCTCTCGCATAGCCACGGCTATAAAGATCAGACCGACCTTCGCGTGCAGTGCAGGCGCACCGAACGCGGCCATGCGTTGGTACACTGCGCGCCCCTTGGGGAGTAGCCTGCTTCTGCGTCGTCGGAAGCGCCTGCATCAACATACTCGGCCCTCGCGCCGTGGTGCAGGCAACCAATTTCGGTTTGGCGAGACCAGCGGCATGCGTGCACAACAACGGTTGGCGCGGGCGCATGTCGTTGCGATCGTGCCCAACCCGAGAATGTCGATGTCCCCTTTTTCCATTGTGTTGATCGGTTTCGCAATGTCGACCGATGCGTTTGCCGCAGCGATCGGCAAGGGCGCAGCAATGCGCAAGCCGCAGTGGCGCGATGCGCTACGCGCCGGGTTGATCTTCGGTTGCATCGAGGCGATCACCCCGGTGATCGGCTGGCTGCTGGGGCGCGCCGCCTCCAGCTATGTGTCTGCCTACGATCACTGGATCGCCTTTGTACTGCTTGGCGCATTGGGCACGCACATGATCGTGGCCGGGCTGCGCCAGGAACCGGACGATGATGTGGACGAGGCGTCTTCCGATACGCCGAAACGGCATGGATTGCTGGCCTTGGCCACCACCGGTTTTGCCACCAGCATCGATGCGATGGCGGTCGGCGTGAGCCTGGCGTTTCTCGACGTGCATATCGGCGTGGTGGCGGTGGTGGTCGGCTTGTGCACCTTCAGCATGGTCACCGCTGGCGTGATGCTGGGCCGCGTGCTCGGCAATCTGATCGGCAAACGCGCCGAGATTCTCGGTGGTTTGATTCTGGTGATCGTTGGCAGCGTCATCCTGTACGAACACCTGAGCGGTGCCGCGTAAGCGCATGGCAGCTGTTCGTAGGAGCGCGCTGGCGCGCGATGAGGCATCATCGATAACGCCCCATCGCGCGCCAGCGCGCTCCTACGCTGCATGGCCTTGCCATCCGCCCGAGAGGCATGCCGCATTTTTACAATGCCGCGTGTATCTCTGCATATCGCGGCGCTGCACGCGATGCGCTGGCTCAGCGCTTTTTCGCATCGTGATGCGCGCTCAGGAACGCACGCAACGATGCCGGCTTCACCGGCTTGGTCAGCAACCGATAGCCACGCGCACGCGCGAGTTGCTTGAGTTCGTCGCGGCCGTCGGCAGTGAGCAGTGCGCCGGCGATCGGCGCAGTTGCGGCGGCCTGCACCGCGTCCAGCGTGTCCAGACCATCGAGCCGGTCGTGCAGGTGGTAATCCACCAGCATCAGGTCCGGTTGTTCGCGCGCGCGCTCCAGCGCCTGGTCCACGGTGCTGGCAGTGATCACTTCCACTTGCCAGCGGCCGAGCAGTGCGCACATGCCGTCGAGAATTTCGCGGTCGTTGTCCACGCACAGCACGCGCAGGCCAGCCAACGAATCGCCGCTAGGCAACGGCCGCACCGCAATCGCCGGCACCACGGGTGGCAGCGGCACCGCGGCCACGCGCGGCAACAGGATCGAAAACATGCTGCCGCGGCCGACCTGGCTGCGCGCACTCAAATCGTGATCGAGCAAACGCGAGATGCGTTGGCAAATCGACAGACCCAGCCCCAAGCCCTGCTCGCCCCAGTCGAACGGCTGCTGGTAGCGGCGGAACTCTTCGAAGATCTGCCGCATATGGTGCTCGGGAATACCCGGGCCGGTATCCCACACCTGCAATTCCACCTGCTCGCCGCGCCCGCGCATGCCCAGCACGATGCGGCCCTGGCGTGTGTAACGCAGCGCATTGGCGAGAAAGTTCTGCATCACCCGGCGCAGCAGGCGGCGGTCGCTGCGCACCCATAACGCGCGGCTATGCACCTGCAGCTGCAAGCCACGGCTGGACGCCACCGGTGCGTACTGCGCAGCCAGTTCGTGCATCAGCGCGCTGGCATCGAAGTCCTCGACCGTGGGCCTTAATCCGCCGGCATCCAGGCGCGAAACGTCGAGCAGGCCATCGAGCAGTTCCTCGGCCGCACGCAGCGAGGCATCCACACGCTCGGCCAGATGGCGTTGTTCTTCGTTGTTCTGATGGCTCTCGCGCAAGGCCGAGGCGAACAGGCGCGCCGCATTGAGCGGCTGCAACACGTCGTGGCTGATGGCGGCCAGAAAGCGCGTCTTGGATTGCTGGGCCAGCTCGGCCTCGCGCGAGCGGTCGGCCACGCGCTGTTCCAGGTTCTCGTTGGCGTCCAGCAGCGCGCGTTCGGCGCGTTTGTAGTCGGTGATGTCGTTGTAGCTGGTGACATAGCCACCGCCGGGCAGCGCCTGGCCACGCATCTCGATCACCTTGCCGTCGCTGCGGGTGCGCTCGAACACATGCGGCGAGCCGGCGCGCATGTGGCGGATACGGCGATCGATCTGGTCTTCGATATCGCCCTCGCCCAGCTCGCCGCGCTCGGCGTTGTAGCGGATCAGGTCGGCCACCGGGCGGCCGACATACAGCATGCCGTCCGGATAGCCGAACAGTTGCTGGTAGCGGCGATTCCACGCGGTCAGGCGCATCTCCGGGTCGACCACGCTGACCGCGGCGCTGATGTTTTCCAGCGTGGTGGACAGGATCTCGCGGTTGAAGCGCAGCTCCTGGCCGGCCTCGTCCAGCACCGCCACCACCTCGCCCAGGTCCATGCCCGAGCCGCGCAACAGGCTGGTCAGCACCAGCCGGGCGGAGGCTGCGCCGATCGAGGCGGCCAGCAGGCGCTCGGTGAACTGCACCCAGGCGCGATCGGCCACCACGGTGGGTTGCAGCTCGCGCTCCAGCAGCACCGCCTGGTCGACGAAGGCGCGGTGCGCATGCCGCTCGCCCACCACGCGCTCGGCCAGGGCCTGCAGATCGGCCACGCGCACATGCCCGGGCCAGTCGCCGGCCACCGCCGGGCGCTGCGCGTACGGGTCCAGGAACGGCGCCGCGCGCAGGCGTTCGTCCACACCCGGACGCCAGCGCGCCGACACCAGCATCATCGCGCCGACGTTGATCAGCAGCGACCAGAACGTGCCATGCGCCAGCGGGTCCCAGCCACGCATGCCGAACAGTTGCTGCGGCTGCAGCCAGGCGATGCCGAACGGCCCATCCACCAGCCACTCCCGCTGCAACCAGCCCGCACGCGTGGCGGCCGGCAGCAGCAGCGTGTAGATCCAGGTCGCAAAGCCCAGCACCATGCCGGTCTCCACGCCCTTGCGGCTGGCGCCGCGCCAGTACAGCCCGCCGATCACGCCCGGCGCGAACTGCGCCACCGCCGCGAATGCCATCAGGCCGTACGCCGCCAACGTAGTGTCGTTGGCCACGCTGCGGTGGTAGCCATAGGCAACCAGCGCCAACAGCAAAATGGCGACGCGACGGATCCACAGCACCCGCGAGGCCACTGCCGCGCGCGCATCGGCGCTGCCACGGCGGCGCAGCAGCACAGGCATCACCAGGTCGTTGCTGACCATGGTGGCCAACGCGATACTGGCCACGATCACCATGCCGGTAGCCGCCGAGAACCCGCCCACATAGGCCACCAGCGCCAGCACGGTGTTGCCCTGGCTCAGCGGCAGCGCCAACACCATCGCATCGTCGGCCACCGCGCTGCCCTTGCCGAACAAGGCCACGCCGGCCGATGCGATCGGCACAACCATCGCCGAGATGATCACCAGATAGGCGCCGAACAACCAGCGTGCGCGACGGATGTCGCCCACATCGCTGCATTCGACCACCGCCACATGGAACTGGCGCGGCAGGCAGATCACCGCCAGAAAGCTGAGCAGCGTCTGCGAAATGAACCCCACCGACGGCGTGTGTTCGAACAAGGTGCGCGCCGACTCGGCGATGGGCACCTGGTGGTCGCTCAGCCACACCCAGGCGAACAACCCCACCGCGACGATGGCGATCAACTTGATCACCGACTCCAGCGCGATCGCCAGCATCATGCCGCGATGGTGCTCGGTGGCATCGACCTGGCGGGTACCGAACAAGGTCGCAAACAGCGCCATCAACAGCGCCACGTACAAGGCCGGGTCGGCGAAGATGCCGCGCCCGGCGCTGCTATGCCCGGTCAGCACTTCCAGGCTCATCGCCACCGCTTTGTACTGCAGCGCCAGATACGGAACGATGCCGACCAGCGCGATCACCGCCACCAACGCGGCCAGCCGCCGCGAGCGGCCGTAGCGCGATGAAATGAAATCGGCGATGGAAACGGTGTTTTCGGCGCGTGCGATCAGCGCCAGCCGCTCGATGATGCGCCAGCCGAACAGCAGCAACAGCAGCGGGCCCAGGTAGATCGGCAGATAGCCGATGCCGTTGCGCACCGCCGAGCCGACCGCGCCATAGAAGGTCCACGACGAGCAGTACACCGCCAGCGCCAGGCTGTAGACCGCTGGCCGCAGCCACGGCCGCTCCGGGTACAGCGGACGGCGGTCGCCCCACCACGCCACGCCGAACAGCAGCGCGGCATAGCCGACGGAGACCAGCAGCAGGATCCAGCTCGAGACCAATGGGTGTCCTAGGCGGTGCGGTGCGAGCCTGGGAGTTTACGCAGTGGGGATTGGGGATTGGGGATTGGGGATTGGGGATTGGGGATTGGGGATCGGGGATCGGGGATCGGGGATCGGGGATCGGGGATCGGGGATCGGGACAGCGGAACGCGTCTTGACCCGTGGTGCAGTTCGAATCGAAAAAAGTGCACCGAGGAGCGTATGGGTGCTTTTGCGTCGTTGGCGTAGAGCGTTTGGTAGATGACGCGCCGAACAACTACTGCGCCCGCCTCGGGGCGCGCCCGTCTTGTGTGTCGCTCTTGGAGCGACTGACAAAACGACTTCGGGCCGGTCTATTGCAGAGTGGATGATCTGAGACTTGGCTGTAGAGCGGCTGGGGCTTGGCTGCAGGGCCCTTGCCCGCCCACCATCGCGGGACACGCCGCAAGTACGTCCATGTAGGCTCTTACGCGGCATCCATGCCGCGTAAGGTCCCGCGACGGTGGGCGGGCAAGGACCAGTCGAGATGGTCGGTGTGCATAGTTGCAAGCAGTGCGTGACGTGCGTTGTTTGGATTGAGGTGCGTCCGATCAGCTTTGGAGCGCAGCGCGATCAACAAGCGGCTTCAAAGAAGCAACCTGCAAACTTTCTGGTGCGGTGTCCTCGCCGCTTGCGGGACCGTGGGGCGGCATGAATGCCGCCACCGAGCCTACATGGACGTACTTGCGGCGTGTCCCGCAAGCGGTGAGGACACCGCGCCTCGACCACCCAGGCATTTGACTGTATCCAACAAGATGCGGCGAATAAAACCACTGCGCTCGCCCCCAAACGGGCGCTCGCTACGTTTTGTTGACCGCTCCTAACCGGGCAGGCGCACCTGCACCTGATACGTGCGACCAGCCACGATGTTGTAAACGCGCTGATCCGGGCAGGCTTTGCCGTCCACCAGTACCTCAATGTCGTGACGCCCCGGCTCACGCGTCAGCGTCACCTCGAACTGCGCGCCGCGGAACTGGCGCGTCACCTGCGCGTGCGGCCAGTGCGAAGGCAGCTGTGGGCGGATCGCCAGTGCGTCGCCCTCGCCGACCAGGCCGAACAGACCTTCGAGCACGCAGCGATACACCCAGGCCACCGTGCCGGTGTTGAACAGCTGGCTGGAACGCCCGGCCGTGCGCGGATATTGATGCCAGGCGCCGCGATAGTAATTGGGCAACGACACCGGCAGATGGCCGCGCTGCAGCACGTCCTCGCGGGTGGGGCCGGGCAGCATCGCGCGCAGGATCTTCCAGGCGCGGTCGGCTTCGCCGATCTGGTACAGGCTGTAGAGGTAGAACGCCACCGCGTGGTTGTAGACCGCGCCGTTCTCCGCCGCGCCCGGCCACTTCTGCGTCAACCGGCCCACGTCATCGCGCATGTGCGTGTAGGCCGGCGCCAGCATCACCGGCCCGTACGGCGTGTGCAGCTGTTCGCGCACAGCCTCCAGCAACGCCTCGCGCTGCGCGGTATCGGCAGTGCCGGCCAGTAGCGCAAAGCTCTGCGGATTGAGATAGATGCGCCCCTCCACATCCTCAGCGATACCGAAGCGCACACCATCGTCGGTGATACCGCGTGCATACCAGTTGCCATCCCACAACTCGCGATTGGCGTCGGCGTTCACCGTCTGCACTGCCTGCGAAAATGTCTCTGCCTGCGCAGTGCGGCCTTGTGCAGCGCAGATGCCCGACCACAGCCGCAGCGCGTACGCGGTGGCCACGGTGAGCCAGCCGGACACGCCCTTGCCGCGCCAGCCGACCATGTTCATCGGGTCGTTCCAGTCACCCTGGGCGATGAAGCTCAGGCCACGTGCATCGCGGGCGTCCAGCAACCATTGCATGGCTGCATCCAGGCGCTCGGCCACGCTCAGCGCCTGCCCGTCGTGCGTGCGGACCACCGCATCGAGCACGCTGGCATCGCCGGTTTCGGCCAGATAGGCGCTCAGGAAGATCGGCAACCACACGCAGTGATCGGTATGCGGCACCTGGTTGATGTATTTGAGCTCGGCGCCTTCCACCAGCAAGATGCCGTCCGGCATCGCGCCGCTGGGTTCCTGCTGCGAGAGCGCATGCAGCAACGCCGCGCGTGCGGTGGCCGGCTGCAGGTAGGCCATGCCCATGTGATCCTGCAGATAGTTGCGCGTCTGCGGATCGGTGGTCAGGCGATTGACGTCGCCGTGATAGAACACCTGCCGCGGCAGCCAATGATTGACCAGGTTGTCCAACGCCGGATCGGGCGTGGCGATCTGCACGCAGCCCTGCCCGCCCTGCAGATACCGCGCGTAGTCGCGCGCGGCTGCAGCAAAGCCGGCTTCGGACAGATAACGCGCACGCAGCGCGGCGATTTCCGCATCGTCCTTTGCCGGGCCGAACGCAAAGCGATACACGCTGGCCACATCGGCATCCAACGTCAGCCGGTACTGCAACGCGGCTGCCGGATTTTCGTAGTGCGCCTCGCTGTTGCCCAGCTGCTCAGCCTGGATGGCCGAGGGCGCATGCAGGCCACCCTCGCCTTCGAATGCCATCTGCTGCGCGTCCCAGGCCACCGGCGGCTGCTCGTGCAGCAGGAAGGTGCAGTCCTTGAAATCGCGTTGGCGAAAATAGTCGTCGACCTTCTGATACGGCGCCACGCTACGGCAGACGATGCCACCCAGCGCCGGCTCGTAAGCGCCGCCCTGATGCATCCACGACATGTAACCGATGGGGAAATACGGATACAGGCTCAGCCTGCGCGTGCGCCCGGACAGGTTATGCACGCGGCATTCCCACAACTCCACCGCATCGTCGGTGGGCAATGCCACGCATAGCTCCACCACGATGCCATCGTGGCGCACCCGCCAACGCACATCGTGCTTGCCGACAGAAAATTCGAACTGCTCCGGCGACGCACGCACCGGTTCGTGCGGCACCGAATACAGCGCACCGGTGTCTTCGTCCTTGAGGTAGAAGAAACGCCCGGGATGATGCGCGTAGTAAGGCTGCTCGGGCATCATGAAATTGCGCGCTTCCAGCAGCGGCGCATGCGCGTACTTGGCCGGTTCCGGCTGCATGAACTGCCCGGTGGCGTAGCCGCGGCAGGTCAGCTGCAACATCATGCGGCGGTTCCACAAAAATCCGCCCGCGTTCGGCATCGCGGTGGGGCTGTAGAGCGCATAACGCGCGCCGTCGGCGCTGGGCGCCATCAACGTGGAAAGATCGGCGTTGGAGGTTGTTTCGGAATCGGCAATGGACGTTGCAGACACGGTCAGCGATGCTCCTGTTCGTCGCGCTTGCGCGCGGCCAGTTCGTGTTGGATGCGGCGTAGCAAGCCGTCATCGAGCGGATAGAAACGCATGGTCCAGGCCGCCAGCAACGCGACCGCGCCGGGGATCACTGTCAGCAGCAGCACGATGCCGGTCAGCGAGCCGGCAGACTGCGCGCTGTTGGCCACATAGCCCATGCCGGCCAGCACCCAGGCGATGCCGGCCGAGGCCAGTGCACCGCCCAGCTTCTGCGAAAACGTAGCTGCCGCGAATGTCATCGCGGTGGCGCGGCGGCCGGTGCGCCACTCGGTGTAATCGGCACTGTCGGCATACATCGAGAATGCCAGCGGCGACTTCGGTCCCAATGCCAGACCGATCAACATGTTCAGCGCGAAGATCGCCCACACCGCATCGGCGGGAATGAAAAACATCAGGCAACTCAACACGCCAACGACCGCCATCAGCGTGGTCATCAGCCGGCGTTTGTCCCAGTGCCGGGTCAGCAACGGGGTGATGCCCGCGCCCACTGCCAGCGCCACCGAATACCCGCCCAGAAACAGCCCGGTCAACTCCGGCCGCTGCACGTAGTACTTGAGGTAATACACGCCGGCGCCACCGCGCATGACAATGGTGATCATGATGATCAGCGACAGCACGAACAGCACGCACCACGGCTTGTTGTGCAGCAGATCGGCGATGTCCTGGCGCACCGGCGTGCGTTGTTGCGGCGGCGGTTGCACGCGCTCGCGCGTGGTCAAGGCCACGGTGACGAACAGTGCGACGGCCACTGCCCCGTACAGCAGCATCGTGCGCTGCCATCCCAGCGCATCGTTGCCGGCACCGAACCAGGCAACCAGATCCAATGTGCAGTAGTTGACCAAGGTGGTGCCGGCAAACGCCGCAATGAAGCGCAGGCTGATCAAACTGGTGCGCTGGCTGCTGTCGGCGGTGATCACGCCCGACAACGCCGAGTACGGAATGCTCACCACCGTATAGGCCAGCATCATCACCAGAAAGCTGATCGTGGCCCACCACATGCGCCCATTCTGATCCAGCGCAGGCGTGGTGTAGGCGAGCACGCCGGTCACCGCCATCGGCACTGCGCCCCACAACAAATACGGGCGGAATTTGCCCCAGCGGCTGCGCGTGCGGTCGGCCAATGCGCCCATCGCCGGATCGGCGATCGCATCGGCAATCTTGGTCAGCAAAATCATGGTGCCCACTGCCGCCGCCGGCAGATGCATGGTATCGGTGTAGAAAATCAGCAAGAACGCGGAGATGTTGGCCCAGTAAAGATTCAGGCCCAGATCGCCGCCGCCGTAGCCCAGTTTTTCGCGCCAGCGCAGGCGCGCCGATGCAGGAGACGTTGCAGGTGATGACGTCATCGGCTGGCCTTGGAGTGCGTTGAACCCGGCCGAGCGCGCCGTTACGCTGGGCGGCCCGCTCACCTGGCGAGGAGCGCCGACGCTACACCACGCATCGGCTGCCGCCAACGTGAAATCCGGCAACATGCCGAATCGATCCGGAGATATAACCTGACGTGATGGACACCGCCGCAACCCCAACACCCGCGTCCGCTTCGCCACTGGCCATCGTCGTCATGGGCGTTTCGGGCAGCGGCAAGACCACCATTGCGCAGGCCCTGGCAACGCATTACGGCTACCGTTTTCTGGATGCCGACGACTATCACAGCGTAGCCGCACGCGCGCAGATGGCCACCGGCCAACCGCTCACCGATGCGATGCGTTTGCCGTGGGTGGAGTTGCTGTCGGCCACCTTGCGCGACTGTGTGCATGCCGGCGAATCGGTGGTGTTGGCATTCTCGGGTTTGCGCGGTACCCACCGTCAATTGCTGCGCCGCAGCGGCGTGCCGATGCGTTTTGTGTTCCTGCATGCGGCCCCGCACGTCATCGCTGCGCGCCTGAGCGCACGCGCCGGCCACTTCATGCCGCCCAGCCTGCTGGAGAGTCAATTGCAGACCTTGGAACTGCCGCTGGATGAAGCGGACGTGGTGTCGGTGGATGTGGACGCCACGGTGCCGGAGGTGGTGCAGGATGCGATCGCGCAGCTGGCGCTGATCGCTCCTACGGCAGTGCAGACAGCCGCACACTCAACTCAAAGCGCATGACGCGTATTCCCTTCTCCCACCGGGAGAAGGTGCCCCGAAGGGGCGGATGAGGGTGCGTGCGAAGCCACGCACTCCAAACTCCCGTGTGCCTTCGCCACCGTACCCTCACCCCAACCCCCGATCCGCGCCCCCGGCCCGCGTTTGCGACGCGGGCGCTCCAAGGCACGCGCGCCAGTGGCGCGCAAACCGTGCGTTCTCGCCCCGAGGGGAGAGGGGCTTTAGTTCGTCCAGTGATCCACCTCACAAGGTGGCGCAAAATTTCCTGGTTACTTTTTGCAGACCACTGTTCTTTATGGAAATACCAATCGCTTCGACGAATCATTTTCCCTATCGCAGCACGCACAAATAGTGATGAATCATCACCATTTGTGCGAATACCGAACATGGTGAACGCAATTTTTTCGAGCTGGTGACACCAGATGCAAACAGACCCGACCGTTGCGTGAATGCGGCGGCACGCCTGTCTTGCACGGTCACCGCAATCGGCCATCTTCAGTCGGCAGATCCGGGGGGATCCAGCGCTTCCTTCCATCAATGGACATGCCGTGATGACCAACTCTAATCGCCGCTTGCGGTTTCGCAGTTTGACGCTCGTTCCCTGCCTGCTTGCCAGCGCAGTGGCTTTCGCCCAGCCCAGCCCCGCAACCGCACAACAGCCGGTGTCGTCCCTGGATGCCCAGGCGTTCGCGCGCTCCGGCCAGGTCTGGCGCAGCTTCGGCAACGACCTTCCGTTCGCAAGCCCCAACAGCTGGCCCACCGCTGGTGGCGGCTACTTCAACGCACGCTTCGCACCGGGCGAGTGGAAGATCAATCGCACCACCGTCAAGGGCCTCATCCCGGCGTGGTCCCTGACCACCAGCGGCGACATCTCGGCCACGCCGAGCGTGGAGGGAGGAACGCTCTACGTGCCCGACTGGGGCGGCACGCTGTATAGCGTCGACACCCAGACCGGCAAGCCGAACTGGCAGGCCAAGCTGTCCGACTACACCGGCAACGCCAACTCGGTGACGCGCAATACGCCGGCCATCAGCGCCAAGAGCATCATCGTCGGCGACCAGGCTGCCGGCACCGTACTGGCGATCGACAAGAAGACCGGCAAGCTGCTGTGGTCGAGCACCGTCGAGGCCAACCCGCAGGCGCGCATCACCTCTTCGCCGGTCATCTACGGCAACCGCATTTACGTGCCGGTGTCGTCCGGCGACTGGGGCAATCTTGCCCCGAACCACACCTTCAGCTTCCGCGGCAGCGTGGTGGCTCTGGATCTGAACACCGGCAAGAAGCTGTGGCAGTTCTACAACGTGCCCGAGGGCTATACCGGCGCATCGGTATGGGGCCAGGTGGCGATCGACCCGATCAACCGCCGTCTGTATTTCGGCACCGGCAACAATTACAACATTCCCGCCAGCGTGGGTAACTGCGTGTCCAACGCGCGCTCCTATCGCGGCAGCGAACTCACCGTGCAGGACGAGCTCGATTGCATGGCGCCAGACAACTACGTCGACTCGGTGGTCTCGCTGAACCTGGACACCGGCAAGCTGGTCTGGGCCGACCGTGCACAAGGCTACGACGCATGGAATCTGTCCTGCATCGTCGCGCCCACCAATGGCCTGTGCCCGAACACGCAGGCAACCAACCTGACCGGGCCCGACTACGACTTCGGCGGCGCCGGCGTGCAGCTGTTCACCGTGTGGCGCGACGGCAAGCCGCAGCAGTTGGTCGGCGCCGGGCAGAAGAGCGGCATCTATTGGGCCTTCGACGCCAAGACCGGCGCCAAGGTGTGGTCCACCCAGGTCGGCCCCGGCGGCACCACCGGCGGCGTCGAATGGGGCACCGCGTTCGACCCGTACAAGTCGCAGGTCTATGTGGCCATCAACAACAGCTCCAACGCCAGCTACACGCTGGGGCCGGCCAATACCGAACGTCACAATGGCGGTTCGTGGGCTGCGCTGGATGCAGCGACCGGCAAGATCAAATGGCAGGTCAAGGTGCCCGGCATCAACCGCGTGAATCCGACCGTGCCGGCCGGCGGCCAGGGCTCGCTGACCGTGTCGCCGAACCTGCTCTATGCCGGGTCGATGGCTGGCAACATGGTCGCGCTCGACACCGACACCGGCGCCACGCTGTGGAACTACGACGCTGCCGGCTCGGTGATCAGCTCGCCCGCGATTGCGAACGGCGCGCTTTACTGGGGCGCCGGCTACGGCCGCTTCAACTTCGGCACTGCTGCGACCAGCAACCAGCTGATCAAGTTCGTACCGGACAGCAGCGCGGCCAAGTAAGCGTCAACACACGTGAATTGCGTTGAATGACGGCTAGTCACGGCAGAACAACGGCGCCACCTTCCGGTGGCGTCGTTGTATGTGGCGGGAACACGCGCTACAGCCGCGTGACCTGGCATAAGCGGATCTGCCCCGCTTCCAGCCCATGCGCCTCGGCCGCACGGCGGCGCAACGCACACACCAGCCCGGCGGCATCCAGCACGCCATCGGCAGGCACCTCCACGCTGTGGGCGAGTTGCCCCCACAGCACCGGCCGACCGTCGCAATAGCCCTCGTAGTCGGCGAAATAATGCAGCTGGCGCAGCTCAGGTACCGACGTGGACATCGCCCTGGATCTCCGTGCAGCCCAGATGTTCCAACGCGATCTCCAGCCCCAGCAGATAGCTCTGCGCGCAGTAACCGCGCACCGTCGCAATGCGCTGCCCGAAACCCTCCGGCAGGCAACGTTCCGGCCGGTCCACGCTATCGTCATGGGCCTCCACGAACGGATACGGCAACGCGCTGAGCACGCGATGCAAGCGCACGCTGTCCACGCAACTGCCCGGATCGATCAACGCGATTTCCATCCGCGCCTGACCGGCCACACGCAATGCATCCAGCAACTCCTGCTCGGACCCGCAAGCACGCAGCGCCACCGTCTTGCCCGCATCCCCCGCGCACGCCACCAATTGCCGGATCACGGCACGCGGCAACGGCTGCGGACCACGCACCAGCGGCAACGATGCCTCGGGCCCACGCACGATCATGATCGACATGTCGGTGTCCTCAGGCAGCAGCGCGCAACGGCGCGTGCAAGGTTGGCAAGCAACGCGCGGCAATCCCCAGCGACATCGCATACGCACGCGGCGCATCGTGCGGCGTGATCACCACCGCCAACGGCGCATGCTGCGGATGCAGCCACGGCTCCAGTTCCTGGTCGGCATCGGTATGAAGCTCGATATACGGCGTAGGCAGTGCATCCACGGCAACGCGCAAGGCCCTCGCACAACTGCGCTCAGACAACGGCAGATCGCCCGAATCCAGCAATACCAACTCCACCTCCGCATCGCCGCCAGCCGCATGCAACTCGGCGATCAAGCTATCCACATCGGCACACGCCAACGTACGCAACGCACGGCCAGCACACTCAGGCAACTGCATCGGCACCAACGGTGCCGGATCAGCCTGAGGACCTTGCAAAATCAGGATACACATCGTGTTCGACTCAACGCACCACAGTGCGGGAGTGCCAAGGTAGGCCTGCGCGGCGTAAAGGGGCTATTTGCGCCCTGGTGCGCCGGCATAAAAAGTGCGTAATGCCTGCACGATGCCGGTGTGCCCCGCCCGGCAACGCGGCGGAACAGGTTGTAGATAACCGCAGTGCTCGACCTGACGATGCCACACGCATGGCCAAACATCCCTGGATATCTGCATTGCGTCAGGTCTGGACCTGGCGCAATGCAGTGGCACCACGCACACCATGTGATGCACTGGTGCGCGATTGGCTGCTACTTCTCCCGCCGCCAGTTCACCGAGCCCTTGGTCTCCACCGTGCTCGATTCGGCTTCCACATCGAAGCCGCGGCTGAGCAGGTACTTCAACGTCAGCACCGAGCCGCTGCCGACCATCGAGACGCCGTAGCCCACATAAAGTTTTGGCGAGAGGTACTTGCCGAAGCCCACAACTGAGCCAACGGTGCTGGATTCGCTGACCCCTGCTTCGTCCAGGCCGAGCTTGGCGCCGATCTGCGAGGCAATCAGGCTGCTGCCGGCCGATAACGCGGCCGAGGCGGCGCTGACCTGCTGGGTTTCGTCGCTGCTGGCGGTGGACAGGCCACGGCCGAGCACCAGATACGAGAGTGCTTCGGATTGCGACATCGCCGGCTCGGACCACACATCGGCGCGTGGCGATTCGGCGCGGCCGCTGACGTCGATGCCGGCGGTGACATCGCCGATCTTGCGTTCGGCGCGCAGGCTCACGCGCGGGTCGGAGACGATGTTGTTGTTCCAGGTCAGCTGGCCGCGGCTGATGGTCAGATCCTGCCCATAGGCCTTGTAGCGACCTCGCACATCCAGCCCACCGTTGGCGGTCATTTCGCGGCCCGGGCGCGCGCGGATCTGCATCTGCCCGCTCAGCCCGCCCTTCAGGCCGAAACCGCTCATGTTGACCTTGTCACCGAGCACGATGGCCAGGTCCATATCCAGCGGCGAAGCCGGCGCTTCTTCCGGATCCACCGGGTCCAGCACCACCACGTCCTCGGATACCGAGGTGCCGCGATCCAGGCGTTCCAGGTCGATATCGGCTTCCGGCACGGTGACCTTGCCGCGCAGCTGCATGGTGTTGTCGGTGATGCCGAACTGCATGTCCGGGTTGGCGATGATGCGCAACTCGCTGGTGTTGTAGGCCAGCACGTTGTCGCCGCGGATATTCAGCAGCAGCGGCGTGCTGGTGCCGAACCACGACAGCCCGCCGTCGATGTTGAGCGTGCCCTCGCCCGACTTGGCCGATGCGGTGATCTTGGCCGAGCCATCCGGCAGAGCGTCGAAGCGGCCCTTGCCCTCGCTCAGGGTCAAACCCATCGAGGGATATTCGGCAGTGAAGTTGCTCAAGGTGGCGTCGCCGCCCAGCAGCGGTTTGTCGCGGGTGCCGCGCAGGCTCACATGGCCTTCGACCAGGCCCTTGGGCTGCACCACATCGGCCACCACCAGCTCCAGCCAGTACAGGCGCGACATGTTGAGATACAGCTCGCCGTTGAGCGGCGCATACGCATCCCAGCCGGTGTTGAATTTGGCATCGACAAAGCCGGCGCCCTGGAAACCGATACCGAGCTTGCCCTGGATCTGCTGCGGGTTGAAATCGGCCTGCATGCTGAATTGGTCGTAGCGCAGCAACTCGCCACGATTGGGATTGCCGGCCACCGCCGCATAGCGGGTTTCGCCCAGGCGAATGCCGCCCTCGGGCGAGGCGATCCGGAACGAACCTTCCCACGCGTTGCCGCGCGGCTTGAAGCTGCCATCGAGCGCGAGCTCGCCACGCAGATAGATCTGCCGGCCTTGCTGCTTGGGCAACCACGGCTGCACCAGCGACAACGGCAATGCATCGCCGTGCACCACCATGCCTTCGCGCGGCCAGTTGGCACTGGCGCACAGCGCGCCACCGGTGGCAGCGCCCAGGCAGGTGTCGGACAAGGTAAATGCCGCGCCGTCGGTGCTGAACTGCGCCGACTGGCGCAGCGCCCACGCCGCGCCCTTGGCCGGTGCGATCCGCAAGGTACCGACCTGCCCCTGCCAACGCTCGCCATTGCGACGCACATCGCCCTGCAAGGCGACGCTGGCCATGCTGTTGGCGATGTCGGCGTCCAGGCGCAAGGCTTCCACCGCGCCACGTGCCTGCACGCGCACGCTGTCCAGCACCACACCGGCTTCGATCGCGGTGCCCTGCAATGCCAGTTGTCCATCGCTGCCGCGCCACGGCAACCGTCCACGCAAGCTGATGCTCTGCGCGCTGTAGTCGTTCCAACGCAAGCCATTGCCGACGATGTCGGCAGTGATGTCGGGCGCATCGCGACGGCCGCTGACCTGCAATTGCCCGCGCACCGTACCAGTGGCGCCGGGCAGCACATCGTCCAGCTGCAGCGGCTGCAGTTGCGCGGCGATGTCGAGCTGGTCGCCGACCTTGCCCTTGGCGTTGATGCGGCTATTGCCCAACGACAGCTGCAATTCGCCCTCGCCCTGTTCGCCACGCAGGGCGAACTTGCCGTTGGCCGACAGCGCGCGTTGCCGCAGCTGGCCGGTCAGGGTCGGAATATCCGCAGTGGCCTCGAAACCCGGCGATACGCCGCCGGCCGGTGCCGGCAACTGGCGACCCTTGGAGGCGACTTTGCCGGACAAATTGCCGTTCCAACCCGGCGCGAAATAGCCCGGATCGAACTTGGCCAACTGCGCGGTGACATCCCATTGCAGCTCCGGCGTCCAGCCTACTTCGCCGGTGAGATCCAGCGAGCCGCCCGGGGTTTTGGCCTGCACCTGCTTGAGCTGCGCGCGTTGATCGTTGCCGCGGCTGTCGAACACCAGCGCGGCCTGTTGCCCGTCGCGTTCCAGCGTGGCGCGACCGATCGCCGCCCACGCCTTCAAGGTGCCGGCCACGCCCAGACGCGCATCGACCAGTTCCACCGGCACAGCGGGCGCATCGGGGGTGGCCGGGTCCGGCGTCGGGGTGAAGCGCAAGCCGCTGGCATTGACCGCGAAACGGAAGCTCGGATTCTGGGTGTCGCGGAAATCCGCAGTACCACGCAACTGGGTGCGGCCTTCGAACGTGTCGATCACCAGCGGCTCGACCGTGATGACCTGGTCCAGCAGGCTGATATGCGAGGGCTGCAGCGTGGCGCTCAGCTCGCCCTGCTTGACGCTGCCTTGCAGATCGGCGCTGCCGCCCTTGCCGGAGGCTTGCAGGTTCAGTGCGATCGGCGTGGCCGGGGCGGCGTACTGCCCGTTGCTGGCCGGCATCAGCAGCGAGGTATCCAGCGCGTCGGTGACGGCCTTGAACGCCCAGGTCGGCGCGTCGCGCCCGGTAAACACCAGGCTGGCCTGCAGCGGGGCCGGCGCACGGCCGGCGATGGCCACTTCCATCTTGTCCAGATCGCCGCGTGCGACCAGCCCCAGGCTGGCCGGCGTGCGCCCGCGTGCGGCCGGCAACACGGCGGTGGCGGTGAGGTCGGCGCGGTAATCGTCGTTGGGCACATAGTCGCCGTGCAGGCGGAAGTCGCCCATATCGGTGTCGACCACCAGATTGCGCGTGCGCAACTCGCCGGTCGCCACTTCCAGCCCGCCCTGCACTTTGTGCAAGACGATCATCGGCTGCTGCAGCTGGGTGATGCGCAGGTTGTCCACCGCGATCTTGTCGGCCTGGATCGCCAGCGGCACGTTGATCTGCGGCAACGATTCGGGCCAGCTCGGCAGCGTGAACGGTTCGTCGCTCTTGCCCAGGTTCAACGTGGCATTGCTGACCTGCACCGCATCCAGCTGCAGCTTGCGCCCGAGCAGCGGGCGCAGATCCGGTTCCAGGTACACGCGCTCGGCGGTGAAGTGGATGTCCTGATACCGGAAATCGACATCGCGCAAGGTCAGCGGGCCGGCGACCGGGCCTTCGACCTTGCCGTAGGTAAACGTGGCGCCTACCGGCAAGCGCGCCACCACCTGCGCCAGCAACACATCGCGCCCGGCCACGGTCTGCAGCAACCAGTACACCGCGATCAAGGCCAGCAGTATCAGGCCCAGCACGGTCAGCCCGGAGCCCACCCAGAACCGGCGCCGGCGATAGAAACGCGCGCGGCGCGGTGCGGGGGTCGGCGTAGGCGTAGGCGTGCTCACAGGTTGGCCCCGATATCGATATAGAGCTGGAACTGCGAGTCGGGGTCGTTCAGGCCATGCGCGATGTCCACGCGCACCGGCCCAACCGGCGAGCGCCAACGCAGACCGAAGCCGATACCGGTGTGCCAGTCCGGCGTGTCGTCGAAGGCGCTGCCGCTATCGACAAATACCGCACCGCCCCACGGGCCGCCCTTGAGGTAATGCTCGTACTCGGCGCTGGCGGTAACCACGTTCTTGGCACCGAGCGCGAATTCGTCCGGCCTGGGCGTGCGCGGGCCGACTTCGCGAAATGCATAGCCGCGGATGCTGTTGGCGCCACCGGCAAAGAAGCGCAGGCTCGGCGGCATCGCCACCAGATCGCTGGTCCAGGTGGTACCGCCTTCGCCGCGCAGGATCACCCGGCCGTTGTCGCCGGCACCCAGAAACCAGCGTAGCTGGCCGTAGACCTGGCCGAAGTTGGTGTCCGAGCCGGCGCCTTCGGCACCGCCGCGGATGAACGCCTGCCCGGACACGCCACTGCGCGGGAACAGGCGGTCGTCGACGTTGACGTAGTTCACCTGCAACTGCGGATAGACAAGCGTGGACGTCTCGTACACCGCACCTTCGAAATCGTCGCCACTGCTGAAACGCCAGCGCTCGCGCAAGGCGTTGATCGAGGCGATCGCGCTCCAGCGCTCGTTGATCTGGCCGCTGCGGCTGCCGGTGAGTTTGACGTTGCGCAGGTCGATGTATTCGGTCTGTTCGTCGTATAGCCGCGCCGAGGCGGTGTACCAGCCATCCAGCCAGCGGAAGGCCGGCACGCGGTAGCTGGTGGTCAGGCTCTTGCGGTTCTGCGCGTAGTCCAGCTGCGTGTCCATCTTGTGGCCGCGCGAATTCACGTAGCGCCGCTCCACGCCGCCGCGCACACCGGCGCCGCTCTCGCTGCCGTAGCTCAAGCCGGAGGTGTAGACGGTGCGCTTGGCGCGAGTGAGCTTGACCTCCACCGGCACCCGGCCCTGGTCGTCGGCGTCTTCGGGCTTGGGCTGGATGTCGATGGTGCTGAAGTAATCGAGTTTGGTCAGCGACTCGCGCAGGCGATCCAGCTTGCCTTCGTGGTAGTAGCTGCCTTCGTCCCAGTACACCAACGGGTCGAACAGGCCTTCGCGGAAGTAGTCGTAATCGAAGTGCACCTTGCCCATGTCGTAGCGGCGGCCGCTGTCCCAGTTCAAATCGATATCGGCGGCATGCTCGGCACGGGTGACGGCAACGCGGCGTTGAGTGAAGTCGGCATCGAAATAGCCACGCTCGGCCAGACGACGGGTGATGCGCACCTTGCTGGCTTCGTACTGCGGGTGGCTGAAGACCTGACCCTCGTGCGGCTCGAACTGCTTGAGGTCCTGGCCCAGGTAGCGGTCCTGCTCGGCCCAGCCGGTGATGGAGATATGCGACTGCCGCACCCGCACCGGCTCGCCACGCTCTACCGTGATCACCACCGTGACCTTGTCGCCTTCGCGCGGTGCAGCCAGTTCGATGGTCGGCGAGTAGTAGCCGAACGGCTCCAACGCCTCACGCGTCTGCCGCTCGGCCTGCGCCAGCAAATACTCGATGCGCGACTCGCCCTGCTCCTTGCCGACAGCCTCATAAAGAGACAGGGATACCTCGATGTTCTCGATCATCTCGGCGTCGTCGTCGCCGTCCAAGCCTTTGATTTCGATCTTGTCGATGGTTCCGCGGGCAGCCGCTTGCAGCGGAACGAGCAGGGTGCACATCAGGGAGAGAGCAAACACGACTTTAAGCATCGGCAAAGGATACCGAGCCTGGGCGTGAAGGGACAAAAAACCTAAGCAATCTCGACTATACGGACGCGCATGCGCTGGTTAGAGTCGGGGTGTTGTTAACGTTTCGTTGACAGCATGCCAAGCGGCCCTCCCCCGGATTGCCGCGCGCCGTAGTTCCACACCTTTGGAGAGAGAGGTTTTCATGAAGCGTCATCTATTGGTCAATGCCGTCTGCGCCGCCCTTGCATTCCCGTCGCTTGCCCTGCCGTCGCTTGCGATCGCACAGAACAAGAACGACGTGACCGAATTGAACAAGGTCACCGTGACAGGCTCGTTGATTCCGCGGTCGCAGGTCGAAACGGCCAGCCCGGTGTTCTCCATCACCGCCCAGGACATCCAGCGCCGCGGCTTCAAGGATGTCTATGACGTGCTGCGTTCGCAGCCGATGGCCACCGGCTCGGTGCAGGACGGCCAGTTCAGTAACGGCTTCACTGCCGGCGCCAAATCGCTGAGCCTGCTCGGGCTGGACCCCGGCTTCACCCTGATCCTGATCGACGGCCGGCCGATGGCCGACTACCCGCTGCTCTACAACGGCCAGAGCAACTTCGTCGATCTGGCCAGCGTGCCGGTGGGCATGGTCGAACGCATCGATGTGGCGCCCGGCAACCAGTCCTCGATCTACGGCTCCAGCGCCATTGCCGGTGTGGTGAACATCATCCTGAAGAAGCACGTCGACGGCGTGCAGATGAATTACCGCATGGGCACCTACGACGGTGGTGGCGGCAACAACCAGCGCTTCCAGCTCACCGGCGGCAGCACCCTGGGCAAGGCCGATATCGTCTGGGGCCTGCAGCTCAACAATCAGGACCCGATCTACGGCTACCAGCGGCGCGATTTGGATTCCACCTCCGACAATCCGGACCCGACCCTGCGCTATGGCTCGCGCATCGCACTGCACAACACGCCAACCACTTACTTTGACCCGGGCGCCGCAAACTGCGATGCACTGGGCCCGCTGTTTAACGGCTCGGTGCAATACGACAACCGCGCCAATCGCGGCAACTTCTGCAGCAGCCGCACCGAGCCCGGCTACGCCAGCATCCTCAACAAGGAACGCAGCGCCAGCGGCTATGCCAACCTGACCTACGCCTTCAACGACAACACCGAAGGCTACGCAACGCTGCTGCTCAATCGCACCAAGGTGGAGGTCAACGGCGGCTCGCGCTTCTGGCAGACCTCGTCCGACACCGGCGGCTTTTTCTACAATCAGGATAGCCAGCAACTGGAGAGCTACCAGCGCATCTTCGCGCCCGAAGAAGCCGGTAGCCCGACCTTCAACAACGACCGCCAGACTGCCGATTCCTACAACATCGCCGCTGGCATCAAGGGCGGGCTGGGCGCCAGCAACTGGACCTACGATGCTTACTACGCGCGCGCCGAGTACCGCATCGACAGCCGCCAGCAATGGCCGTTGGCCGATCGCATCGAAGATTTCTTCCGCGAACAGTTCCTGGGCGCGCCGCAGGGCGACTTCTCCGGCTATCCGATCTATTCGCCCAACGATGCCAACTTCTATCGCGCGTTGACGCCGGCGCAGTACCGCAGCTTCAACGACGAGATCCGCACCAAGTCCAGGACCTGGACCCAGAACGTCAACCTGCAACTCACCAACACCGAGTTGTTCAGTTTGCCGGCCGGTGCGGTGGGTGTGGCCGTCGTGCTGCAGGCCGGCAACCAATACTGGGAAAACCCGACCGATCAACGCGTCATCGCTGGCGATTTCTATCAGCTGACCGGCACCCAGGGCAGCGGCAAGCGCGAGAATTGGGCAGCAGCGTTCGAAACGCGCGTGCCGATCCTGAGCACGCTCACCGCCAACCTGTCTGGCCGCTTCGACGACTACAAGAACCAGGGCGGTGGTAGCGATTCCAAGTTCACCTACAAGGCCGCGCTGGAGTTCCGCCCGACCGATGCGCTGTTGTTCCGCGGCAACTACGCCACCGCGTTCAAGGCACCGGACATGGCGTTCACCTTTGCCGGCGATAGCGGCTTCTTCCAGGGCGTCAACGACTACTACCGCTGCGCGCTCGAAGAACCCGGCGTGCCGATCGCCGACTGCACCTACGCCGACACCAGCATCCAGGGGCGCCGTGCCGGCAATCCGGAGCTGCAATCGATCACCGCCAAGTCCTTCGGCTATGGCGTGGTGTGGTCGCCCAGCGCGCGCTTCAGCGTCAATGCCGACTACTACAACATCAAGATCGACCAGAAAGTCAGCGACCTGAGCACCGACAATCTGTTGCAGACCGAATCGGCCTGCCGTCTGGGAAGCCTGGATATCGGCTCGCCCACCTGCGTGGATGCGTTGTCGCGCATCGATCGCACCGCAGCCGATGCCCCGGTCCCGAACCGCTTGAGCAATATCCGCATCAACCCGGTCAATATCTCCAACGAGGAAATCTCCGGCGTGCTCAGCAAGGCGACGTACAACCTGGCCACCGAATCCTGGGGCCTGTTTGTCTTCGATGCGCAGTACAACTTGACGCTCAAGCACGAAAGCCAGCAGTTCCCGCAAGATCCGGTACGCGATCTGCTCAGCGAACCGTTCTTCTCCTCCGAGTTCCGCAGCATCGTCAATGCCTCGGTGACGTGGCAGAAAGATGCATGGACCACCACGCTGTTCGGCCAGCGCAATGGCCGCACGCCCAACTTCGTCGCGCAACAAAGCACCGATGGCTATGCGGTGGAAGGCGCACGCAAGGTCGGCGCGTGGACCACGCTCAATGCAACGCTGGATTACGCGGTCAACGACGACATCTCGCTGACGGCGACGGTCAACAACCTGGCCGACACCCGGCCGCCGCGCGACCGCACCTACACCAGCTACCCGTACTACAACATCTTCAACTACACCGGTTACGGCCGTTCCTACATGCTGGAATTGAACTGGCGCTTCGGCGCGCATTGAGTCACCGCGTTGCATTCGTCCAGCGGCAGCCACCACGGCTGCCGCTAGCGTTTTTGGCCCAGGCACGTTCAGGGCAAGCAACACGCATCGGTCAGTTGTCTATCCGCTCCCAAGGCAAAGCGCCAAGGCGACGCACGCGTCGTCGCAGCCGGATTGCCTGCTACACACCTGGGCAGAGTGCGTCGGACGTGCAAACAGATTGAAGGCACGCGCAGGTCTTCAGGCGTGGCGCCTCAGATCGGTCCGGCCCCGCTAACGCAAGCCCACGTCGATCAGGCCTGCCTGCAACAACGCCTGCCGCAGCGGCTCCAGCTGCGTGGCATAACGTCGCCACTCTTCCACGTTGCGCCCATGCACGCCTTCGCGTACCTGCACGCTGCTGAGCGTTGCCGACGCGGCCGCATAGCGGGTGATATCGATCTGCCCAGGTTCGATCTCCAACCCACAACGCAGCATCAACTGCTCCAGCACCATGGATGGCTCACGCACCATCTGCGCGTAGTCCACATCGATCACCCGGCCCGGCAACGCCGCGCGCCATTGCGCCATCAACGCGTGATACGCCTGATAGTGACGCGCCAGCGTGTGCAGGTCGTAGCTGTAGGCGTAGGAATCGCCGAACAGCGCGCGGTAATTGGAAAAACACACCGCCATCGGCTCGCGCACCAGATGCACGATCAACGCACCTGGCAAGGCACGCGCGATCGCGCCGATCGCCACCGCATTGGTCGGCAACTTATCGATGTACCAGCGCGCCGATCCGGCACGCCACTGCGTCTGCTCCAGATAGCGCGCGCCAATCTGCGCATAATCCAGCGTTGGCAGCGCCTGCAGCAGGCGCGCATCCAGCAGGCTGCGGCCAGCCTGGTCGGCGCCCCAGCGCAACTGATGGCCGAAGTCGTTCAATTCGCCGGCCGACACGATCTGCGCATGATTGCCCAGCATCCGCTCCAACACCGTGGTGCCCGAGCGCGGCAAACCCAGCACGAAGATCGGTTGCGGGCCTTGTGCATTGGTAGATTCCTGCGCGGCGAACACGCCTTGTTCGACCAATGCACCCAACTGCGCGTACAGCGCTGTTTCTGCGTCGGCATCATGGCGCAAGCGCGCGTGCATCACCGCATTGCCGTGCTGCAGCGCGGCCCAGGCTGCATCGGTCTGGCCGAGATCTTCCAGCTCCTTGTACAGCGCGAACGCCAGCCCGGCGCGATCTTCACTGTCGGGCTTGGCGAGCTGCAGCTGCTGACGTAACTGATCGAGATGATTGCTGCTTGCAGTCTGACGGCGTAGCCGCGCACGCGTCAGCGCGGCGCGGCCATAGCCTGGCGACAGCGCCAATGCGCGATCCAACGCCTGCGCTGCATCATCGAGGCGATTATTGAATTGCAGTTGCACCGCGAGGAAAAAGCGGAAGTCAGCACCATCGAATCCGCAGGCCTGCGCGCGCTGCATCATCGCCAGTGCTTCGACATGTTCGCCGAGCGATTGATGCACATGCGCCAGCAGCGCCAGCGTGGCGCCGTCATTGCACTGCATCACCGATGCGTGCCGCAGCAATGCATGGAGTGCGCGATGCTCGCCAACGCGCAACAAGGCTTGCGCCACACGGCAACGCATTGCCACGTCGTCGCCAAGGTTTCTGGCGGCAAGCCGTAACTGCGCAACCGCCTCGCGCATCTTGCCGTTGGCCAACACGGTGCCGGCCAGCAGCACGCGTGCGGACACGTGGGTGGGATCCACTGCCAGCAGCGCCTGCAATGCAGACGCCGCCACACCCAGGTCGCGACGTGCCAACGCGGCCTGGGCCGTCTGCCAGTGCACCGCGCCGGCGGACGCTGCCATCAGCTGGACAGATGCTCGATGGCGGCGACGCTGCCGAGGCGGTCGCCGAGCTTCTTCAGCAACGCGAGCCGATTGGCGCGCAGCTGCGCGTCCTCGGCATTGACCATTACTCCATCGAAAAACGCATCGACCTGCGGGCGCAGGCGCGCCAGGCGCGCGAGCACCGCGACGTAGTCGTGGCGGTGCAACGCATCGCCCGTGTCGCCGATGGCCGCTTCCACCGCTTCGGCCAGTGCTTCTTCGGCCGGCTCGCGCAACAGGCTGGTGTCGATATCGCCAGGAATCTCGCCCTCGACCTTGCGCAGGATATTGCGGATGCGCTTGTTGGCCGCAGCCAGCGCTTCGGCCTCGGGAAGCGTGGCGAAGATGCCGATCGCATCGATGCGGCGGTCGAAGTCGTAGAGGGAGCCGTGGGTCGCGCCCAGGTGCACTCCTACGCTAGCCGGTGTAGGAGCGCCCTCGGGCGCGACCGAGAACAAGGCAGCGACCGCGTTAAAGTGCGTGGCAGGTACGCCTTTGTCTGTGTAGTAACCGCGCAGGCGGTCGAGAATGAATTCAAAGATTTCAGAAGCGAGCTGTGCGTATTGCGTGGAGTCGATATCAGAAATCGTTTCTTCGTTCTTTAGCGTAGCTTTTCTCACAAGGCGATCCCACGGCATCAACTTGGTCGCAGTCAGTAGCGTCGCCTTCAAATCCAGATCAAACCCACTCTCAATCACCGTCCGCGCCAACCCCAGCGCATTACGCCGCAGCGCAAACGGATCCTTGTTGCCGGTCGGCTTCAGCCCGGCCGCAAAGCCACCGGCCAACGTATCCAAACGCTCGGCAATCGCCAGCACCTTGCCCAACGGCGACAATGCGATGTCGTCGCCGGCAAAACGGGGTTGGTACGCTTCATCGATCGCCAGCGAAAGCTCGCCAGGCTCGCCAGCAGCCTTGGCGTAATGCCGGCCGGCAATGCCCTGCAGTTCCGGAAATTCGTTGACCATGCGCGACTGCAGGTCGTTCTTGGCCAATTCCGCGGCGCGACGCGCCTGCACCGGATCGGCACCAACCTGCGGAGCAATAATTTCGGCCAGCGCCGCCACGCGCGCCACCTTGTCGGCCACCGTGCCCAGCTTGGCCTGATAGGTCACGCTGGCCAGGCCCGCGCCCATCGCCTCCAGCCCCTGCTTGAGGTCTTCGTCGAAGAAGAACTTGGCATCGGCAAACCGCGGACGGATCACCCGCTCGTAGCCCTTGGCCACTTCGGCCACGTCCTTGGAGGCGATATTGGCGATGCCGATGAACTGCTCGGTCAACTTGCCGCCGGCATCCAGCACCGGGAAGAACTTCTGGTTGATTTCCATGGTTTCGATCAGCGCTTCCTGCGGTACCGCCAGGAAATCGCGCTCGAAACTGCACAGCACCGCCGACGGCCACTCGACCAGGTTGACCACCTGTTGCAGATTGTCGTCGCTGATGCGCGCGCTGCCATCGGCCTGTTTGGCAGCGGCTTCGACTTCTTCGACGATGCGCGCACGGCGTGCGTCCGCATCCACCAGCACGTACGCGGCGCGCAACGCATCCACGTAATCGCCCGGTGCTGCCAGCGCTATCTCGCCCTGATGCATGAAGCGGTGCCCGCGGGTGAGGCGATCGCCACGCACGCCCAGCAACTCGGCCGGAATCACCGCATCGCCGAACAGCAGCACCAGCCACTGCACCGGCCGCGCGAAGGCGTACTCGTGCGCGCCCCAGCGCATCGGCTTGGGGATCGGCATCGCAGCGATGGCTTCGCGCAGGACGTCGGGCAGCAAGTCGGCGGTGCGCGCGCCCGGCGTCACCGCGCGGTGCACGAAGCGCTCGCCCTTGGCGTCGCTGGTGCGCTCCAGCGCGGTCCAGTCGATGCCGGCCTTGGCGGCGAAACCGGCCAGCGCCTTGGTCGGCTTGCCCTCGGCATCCAGCGCGATGTTGAGATACGGGCCCAGCACTTCGGAACGCTGTTCGGGTTGCTCGGTGGCCACGCCCGGCAGCAGCACCGCCAGACGGCGCGGCGTGGACAGCGGCTTGGCCTCGCCACGGGTGACGGCGACGCCGCGCTTTTCCAGACCGTGCAGCACGCCATCGAAGAAGGCCTGCGCCAGACCCGGCAGTGCCTTGACCGGCAGCTCTTCGGTGCCTAGTTCGATCAGCAGGGGAAGTTGTTCGCTCATAAGACGTGGACCTTGACGTGTTCCCTTCTCCCGTCGGGAGAAGGTGCCCCGAAGGGGCGGATGAGGGGACGGGCAAAGCCTATGGAGTTTGGGTGCAAGAGGGCTGCGCCTCGTACCCTCACCCCAACCCCTCTCCCGAGGGGAGAGGGGCTTGCTGGTCCCTTCTCCCGTCGGGAGAAGGTGCCCCGAAAGGGGCGGATGAGGGTACGGGCGAAGCTCTTTGGAGTTTGGGTGCAGGAGGGCTGCGCCTCCGTACCCTCACCCCAACCCCTCTCCCGGGGGGAGAGGGGCGTTGAGTTACTTCTTTACCCCGGGAAAGCCCAGCTTCTCGCGTTGTGCGTAATACGCCTGCGCCACGCCTTGCGACAACGTGCGCACGCGCAGGATGTAGCGCTGGCGCTCGGTCACGCTGATCGCGCGGCGTGCGTCCAGCAGATTGAACGCGTGGCTGGCCTTGGTCACCTGCTCATACGCCGGCAGCGGCAAGCCGACCTCGATCAACTGCTTAGCCTCGGCCTCGCAGGCGTCGAACCGATGGAACAGCTCGGCCACATTGGCATGCTCGAAGTTGTAGGCGCTCTGCTCCACTTCGTTCTGGTGGTACACATCGCCGTAGCTCACCGGGGTGCCGTCCGGGCCGTAGGTCCACACCAGGTCGTAGACGTTGTCGCAGCTCTGCAGGTACATGCACAGCCGTTCCAACCCATAGGTGATCTCGCCCAACACCGGTTTGCACTCCAGCCCGCCAGCCTGCTGGAAGTAGGTGAACTGGGTCACCTCCATGCCGTTGAGCCACACTTCCCAGCCCAGGCCCCAGGCGCCGAGGGTCGGCGATTCCCAGTTGTCTTCGACAAAGCGCAGGTCGTGCACCAGCGGGTCGATGCCCAGCGCCTGCAACGAGCCCAGATACAAATCCTGGATGTTGTCCGGGTTGGGCTTCATCGCCACCTGGTACTGGTAATAGCGCTGCAGGCGGTTGGGGTTTTCGCCGTAGCGGCCGTCGGTGGGGCGGCGCGAGGGCTGCACGTAAGCCGCATTCCACGGCTCCGGCCCCAGCGCGCGCAGGAAGGTGGCCGGATGGAACGTGCCTGCGCCCACTTCCAGGTCCAGCGGCTGGATCAGCACGCAGCCTTGCTCGGCCCAGTACTGGTTGAGGGTCTGGATCAGGCCCTGGAAAGTGATTGGAACGCGCCGGGAATCGGACATGCAGCAAGGGCCGTGCGGAAGGGGTGCGCTAGTATACCGGCCGACCCGCAGCGCTTTGCCGCGGAGCACTGCGGCAGGGGAACATCGAGCATGGAACAGCGGCGTACGGCCGATCCTGAAGGCGCAGTGGCACTGCTACCGCGCGGCCGGCTGATGTTCGACCCGATCGCTGCCGCGTTGCTTGCCGATGGCATGGTGGTGCCGCACGAACACGAACGCGTGCAGTTCTCAGCCGCCGGCGTACGCAACGCCAGCGAAGTGCATCCGCTGGTGCTGCTGGCCAACCTCAAACTGCATGCCGCGCAGCCGCCGGCCGGCGAACTCGGCCTGGAACGGCTGACCGAATGGCTGGCCACCCGCACCGGCCTGCGCTATCTGCGCATCGATCCCACCCGCATCGATGTGGCCGCGGTCACCGGCGTGGTGTCGCATGCCTACGCACGCCGCCACCGCATCCTGCCGCTGGCGCTGGATGCCGAGCGCGTGCTGATCGCCACCAGCGAGCCGCTGGCGCTGGAATGGCTGGCCGACGTGCAGCATCTGAGCCGGCGTCGGATCGAGCTGGCGCTGATCAACCCGCTGGACCTGCATCGCTACACGATGGAGTTCTTCGGCGTGACCCAGTCGGTGCGCGGCGCGCGCGGCGATGTGCGCAGCGCCGAGCCGGGCGCGGGCCTGCCCAGCTTCGAGCAATTGGTGGAGTTGGGCCGCGCCGGCGACGTCAATGCCGACGACCACCACATCGTGCATATCGTCGACTGGCTGCTGCAATACGCCTACGAACAACGCGCAAGCGACATCCACCTGGAGCCGCGCCGCGAGGCCGGGCGCATGCGCTTTCGCATCGATGGCGTGCTGCACAAGGTGCTGGAAGTACCGCCGTCGGTGATGACCGCGGTGGTCAGCCGCATCAAGGTACTCGGCCGCATGGACCTGGCCGAACGCCGCCGCCCGCAGGACGGCCGGATCAAGACCCGTTCGCCGGGCGGGCGCGAGGTGGAAATGCGCCTGTCCACGATGCCCACCGCATTCGGCGAAAAATGCGTGATGCGCATCTTCGACCCGGATTCGGCGTTCAAGAGCATCGAGCAACTCGGCTTCAGCCCCGAGGAAGCCGCCGGCTGGAGCGCGCTGGTCGAGCGCCCGCACGGCATCGTGCTGGTCACCGGCCCCACCGGCTCGGGCAAGACCACCACGCTGTATTCCACGCTCAAGCGCCTGGCCACGCCGGATGTGAACGTGTGCAGCGTGGAAGACCCGATCGAAATGATCGCACCGGAATTCAACCAGATGCAGGTCCAGCAGAACATCGACCTGGATTTCGCCAGCGGTGTGCGCACGCTGCTGCGCCAGGACCCGGACATCATCATGATCGGCGAAATCCGCGACCTGGAAACCGCGCAAATGGCGGTGCAGGCCTCGCTCACCGGGCATCTGGTGCTGTCGACGCTGCACACCAACGACGCCGCCTCGGCGATCACCCGTTTGCTGGATCTGGGCGTGCCGCATTATCTGGTCGCTTCCACGCTAAACGGCGTGCTGGCGCAGCGGCTGGTGCGCACCCTGTGCGTGCACTGCAAGCGCCCGCACACGCTCAGCGACGACGACTGGTCGGCGATCCGCGAACCGGGCGAAGCGCTGCCGGAGGTGCTCAATGTGCACGCGCCGGTCGGTTGCCTGGAATGCCGCCGCACCGGCTATCTGGGGCGTGTGGGCTTGTACGAATTGCTGCCGGTGACCCCGCGCCTGCGCAGCCTGATCCGCGCCGACACCGACCTGGCCAGCTTCAGCCATGCCGCCCGCGGCGAGGGATTGCGCACGTTGCGGCGGACGGGCCTGGAGAAGGTCGCCGCCGGGCTGACCACGGTGGAAGAAGTGTTGTCGGTGTTGCCGCCTCGGGAGTAGCGGATTGCGGGGGTTTGCACCGTTATCGGCGCAGGCAGCCCTCACCCCAACCCCTCTCCCGGCGGGAGAGGGGCCTCGCTCGCGTCCCGGCCTGCGCTTGCGCCACAGGCGCTCGAAGGCACGCGCGCCAGTGGCGCGCAAGCCGTGCCCTCTCGCCCGGCAGAGAGAGGGGCCTGCTCCCTATCTTTCGCCGCTGCTCCCTTCTCCCTGCGGGAGAAGGTGCCCGAAGGGCGGATGAGGGTACGTCAGCACGCACATGCCGCAATCGGCAGAGAATTCGGCCTCACCATTGACCAGCTACACGGCACGGCCGAGGACGGCCGGATCAGTGGCGCGGCGATTGCCGCGGCAACCAAGCCGGGGACCAACGTGACCCAAACCATCTCTGCCATCACTGCTCTTACCCACACAGTGCGCATGGCCAGCTCCCCGCCCAGCCAGCAAATCATCAACACATAGCCATCCGGCATAACCTTAGCTGCATGCGTTGGCTCGCCAGTTGAAAAAAACCGACTGGAGCTGCATACAATCGGGCACATCAGTCGCCGCTGGATGTTTCGACCGCATGTCCGCCTTGCCGTTCCTGATCATCGAAACCGGGCACCCCGTGCCGGAGATGAAGCGATACGGCCGTTTTCCGCACTGGATTCGCGTGGCGGCCGGGCTGGCCGAGCGCGAGACCGTGGTCATCGACGTCGCCAACGGCGACCGCCTGCCCAACCGCGACGGCTTTGCCGGCACCATCGTCAGCGGCTCGGCCGCCTATGTCACCGACCGCGCCGAGTGGAGCGAACGCAGCGCCGACTGGCTGCGCGAGGCTGCCCACCAGGGCATGCCGCTGCTGGGCATCTGCTACGGGCACCAGTTGCTGGCGCATGCGCTGGGCGGCGAGGTCGATTACAACCCGGCCGGGCGCGAGTCCGGCACCATCGCGCTGGAACTGCACCCGCCGGCCGAGCAAGACCCCTTGTTTGCCGGCCTGCCGGCGCATTTCCCGGCGCACGCCACGCACATGCAAACCGTGGTGCGCGCACCCGATGGCGCCATCGTGCTGGCGCATTCGCGCCAGGACCGCTGCCATGCGTTCCGCTGGGGCCAGGCCACCTGGGGCGTGCAGTTCCATCCGGAGTTCGCCACCCACCACATGCGCGGCTATGTGCAGGCCCGCGCCGAGTGCATCGCCCGCCACGGCCACTGCGCCCGCACGGTCGCCCGCGAGGTCAGCGCCGCGCCGATCGCCCGCAAGCTGCTGCGCCGCTTCGTGCATCACGCACGCGGCCTGCAAACAGTGATCGCTCATCCCGCCGCGCACACCTAAAAGCAGCGATAATCGCTGCACGCCGGATGGTCCGGTGCGTGTCGATCCGGAATGGGAATGAGCGAAATCCGCAAGGTGCCGGCATCTGCCGGCGCAGAATGGCTGTTGACCGGTTTCTCGCTGCTGAAGCGGGCGCCACTGGCGCTTGGCTCGCTGGGGGTAATTTGGAGCGTGACCGCCACCCTGGTGGTGTCGCTGTCGGTGCTGGTGCCGCTGCTTGGCCCGGCGTTGCAGTTCCTGCTGGTACTGGCCGGCCCGTTGTTCATGGGCGGCATGCTGTGGGCGATCCGCGAGGTGGACGAAGGCCGCATCGCTAAACCCTCGCACCTGCTGCACGGCCTGCAGGACGGCCGCGCGCCGCATCTGCTGGTGTCGCTGCTGCCGCAGCTGATTGCCGGCCTGCTGCTGGGCGTGCTGCTGCTGGTGATGATCGGCGCCAACGGGCTGCAGCAATTGTCCGAGGTGATGGTCAAGATCAACCAGATCAGCCAGTCCGGCGCGCAGCCGGACCCGGTGCAGATCGAGCAGCTCGCCGCCAGCCTGCCGGCCGGCCGCATCCTGCTGTGGCTGCTGCTGACCATCGCCACCTTCGCGGCGATGACGCTGGCGCTGTTCGTGATGCCGCCGCAGGTGATGTTCGACCGCAGCACCGGCGGCCACGCGCTGCGCGAGAGCCTGCGCGCAAGCCTGCACAACCTGCCGGCCATGCTGGTGTTCTTCGTGCTGGCCTTCATCGCCATCTTCGCGATCTATTTCGCAGTGATGATCGTGGCGCTGATCGTCGGCCTGGTCGCCGGGCAGACCGTGGCGATGTGGCTGGCCCAGCTGCTGCTGATGGCCGTGCTGATGCCGGTGTTCGCCGGCTCGGTCTACGCGGCCTGGAAGCAGATGTTCACGCACGAAGGCGCCGTTGCGCAGCCGGCCCCGCCTTCGCGCCCGGACGTGTTTGCCGCCTGAAATGTAGGAGCGCACTCATGCGCGAAGAAGCTTTCCCGGGAAAGCCTCTATCGCGCCCGGGTGCGCTCCTACGATGAGCCCCACCTTCGGTGCGAGCTACCTGCGTTGGCCTGGCTCCTTGTGCAAACAGGCGTCCATTTTGTATATCCAGCCGTCGTCCTGGCACGTCAAAGCACGGCGCTTTGGCTATCAAGCGACTATGTGCGTGCGACCGGATCACTCGGGATCGTAGGAGCACGCTTGCGCGCGATGGAGCTTTCCCGGGAAAGCTTCATCGCGCACAAGTGCGCTCCTACAATGAAGAGGCCTGGCACTGTCGGTGCCTGACGCGGGGCGCGCTAGGCGGCCTTAGGTCCGACCGCCCGCGAGGCGACGATGCCGAGCTCGTAGAGCAGGCACATCGGGATCGCGAGCATCAGCTGCGAGACCACGTCCGGCGGGGTGAGGACCGCGGCCAGGATGAAGATGCCGACGATGGCGTAGCCGCGGCCTTCGCTCAGTTGCTTTGGGCTGACCCAGCCCAGCAGCACCAGGATCACCAGCGCCACCGGCAACTCGAAGCTCGCACCGAAGGCGAAGAAGATCGCCAGCACGAAATCCAGATAGGAATTGGCATCCGGGGTAATGGCGATCACGTCCGGCTTGAACGTGGTCAGGAAGTGGAACACCGCCGGCAGCACCAGGAAATATGCGAAGGCACAGCCGATATAGAACAACGCCACCGCTGAGGCCAGCAGCGGAAACGCCAGCTTCTTTTCGCGCTGATACAGGCCCGGCGCCACGAACGCCCAGGCCTGATACAGCAACCACGGCACGCTGAAGAACACCGCCACGAAGAAGGTCAGCTTGAGCGGGGCGAAGAACGCGCCGGCCGGATTCATCGCGATCATCGTCTGCCCCAACGGCAGCTGCGAAATCAGCGGCGCGGCCAGCCAGGAATAGATCGCGCGCGAAAACGGCAGCAGCGCCAACAGCACCACGCCCAGGCCGATCAGCGCGCGCACCAGGCGTGCGCGCAACTCGACCAGATGCTCGATCAGACTGCTTTCGGCCTGTGCGTCGTCGAACAGGCTCACGGCTGTTTCTCCTGGATCTTGGTCGACTCGGTCGGCTCTGTCTCTGTCTCTGTCGCGGTGCTCGGCTCGAACGGCGTGCTCGCATCGATGGGTGCGGCAGTCACCGGCGCATGCGCGCTGGTGAGATGTGCGGCATGCGGCGCTGGCACCACGGGGTCATGTGGGGCCGGTACCAACGTTTGATGGGGCGCCGGAGCGATTGGCTGTGCCTGTGCAATCACCGGTGCCGCAGCCGCTGGTGCAGCGACGGCGGCCACTGCCGGCGTTCCTGCCGCCGACGTACCTACGATCGACTCGGCATTAGCCTCAGCCGACAGATCCGCATGCGCCAGCTCCAGCGGCGTCGCCACCGGTGTCGCACCACTGCGGATATCGATATCGCGACCCACCTCGTCATGCAGCGCGCGGGCGCCCTGCTCCAGGTGCTGCTGCTTGTTGCGCAACTGGTCTTCGGCCTCGCGCAGCGAGGTCTGCACGTCCTGCAGGCTGCGCTTGAGCTCTTCGGCCTCCAGCTCGCGCTCCAGTTCCTGCTTGACCGAATCCCACTGCATGCGCGCGCGGCGCACCCACAATCCGGCAAACCGGGCCGCCTTGGGCAAACGCTCGGGACCGAGCACCACCAGGGCGACGATCGCGATCAGCGTCAGTTCGCCAACACCTATGTCAAACACGCACGCCGCTCCGGATCAACGTGCGTCGCGGTCGCGCTCGGCCTGCGCCTCACGCGCCTGCTCGGCCGTGCGTGCGTCGTCTCCGAGCTTTGCGGCCGGCTTGTCGTCGTCGTGCATGCCTTTCTTGAATTCCTTGACCGCGCTGCCGAGATCCTTGGCACCGCTGGTGAGCCGCTTGGTACCGAACACCAGCAACACGATCACCAGCACGATCAGCCAGTGCCAAATGCTGAAACCGCCCATGATCTGCTCGCTTGCTGAAAAGAAGGAAGACGCAGGATACCCCAGCGCACCGCGCAGGGGGATGACAGCGGTTTAGCGGTTGCCGTCCAGCGATTCGGTGCGAATTTCGCCATCCGAGACCGGCTGGAATCCCTGTTGCGGCGGCGGCGTGGCGCTGGGCTGCATCGGCACGGTGCTGGCCTCGTTGGCCGGCGGCAGCGGTGTGCTCGCGGCCTGTGCCGGTGGCGGGGTCTGCGGACGCGGTGCAGGTGCGGTGCCCTCGACGGCGCCGTCGGTGCCGCGGTTGGCGCGCGCGGTGTAAGTGGCCTCTTCCAGGCGATCGCGGAAGGCGATCACGTCGGTGGAGGCACGCTCGTTGGTACGCCCTTCGAAGATCATGCGCGGCGTGGCGCCGCCACCGTAGGCGTTGAGGTCGGCGGCATCGTCGATCTGCAGCACCGCACCGTCCAGCGCCACGCCGGCGAACAGGCCACGGGCACGCGACCACGACCAGATTTCGGCCTTGAGCTGGCCATCGGTGGCAGCGGCGGCATTGCGGCCGACCGGGCCGGCGGCCACGCCAGCATCGGCACCGAGGGTGAACTTGCCGTTGACGATGTTGTCCAGGCTGCGGTCGTTGCGGAACACCAGCACCACATCGGAGGACTGCACGCCGGCCTGGAAGCCGATGCTGCCGCCGGTGAGCTTGACGAACACCGGCTGCGACCAGCTGCCGTCGGCGTTCTTCATCGACATCAGGCCGTGGCCGCGACGGCCGCCGATCACCAACCCGGCCTTGAGCGTATCGGGGATGACCACGATGGCGCGCGCTTCGTCGAGCAGCTTGTCGGGGATGGCCTGCTCGGGGATCTTCATGATCTCGTTGAGCACGCGAACCGCGTTACGCGCGCGCTGGTCCTCTTCCGGGCCGGCAACGGCATGGCCGGCGGCGAAGGTCAACGACAACAACAGGGCCAGGCGCGACAAACGGGGCATGACAAGCTCCAAAGGACGATCCGTCAAAGATAGCAATGGCGCGACGTTAGTGGTGGCGCAATGAATCGGTGGTGAGCGCAACCGGACGATCAAGAGGCCGTCAATCAGGTCGATCGGTGCGCTGTCCTCGGCAGCGCTGCTGCGCTCTGCCAGAATGCCCGGCATGAATACCACCTCCGATACCGCCCTGCTGGTCGTCAATCTCGGCACCCCCGAGTCGCCCACCGCCCCGGCCGTGCGCCGCTACCTGGCCGAGTTCCTCAGCGACCGCCGCGTGGTCGCGATCCCGCCGCTGTTCTGGAAGCCGCTGCTGTACGGCGTGATCCTGCCGATCCGCGGGCCCAAGTCGGCCGAGAAATACGCCAAGGTGTGGCTGCCGGACGGCTCGCCGCTGGCGGTGTACACGCGTCGCCTGGCCGAGGGTCTGAAAGAGGTGATGCCGGACTGGCATGTGGAATGGGCCATGCGTTACGGCCAGCCCGCGCTGCGCAAGACGCTGGACGGCCTGCGTGCGCGTGGCATCAAGCGCATCGTGGTACTGCCGCTGTATCCGCAGTATTCGACCACCACCACCGCCTCGATCCAGGACGTGATCGATGCCTGGCGCCCGAGCGCGCCGGAGATCGCGGTGGAGGTGATCCAGGACTATTGCGAAGACGCCGGCTGGGTCGCGGCGATCGCCGATTCCATCCGCGCGCATTGGCAGGCGCACGGGCGCAGCGAGAAGCTGATGTTCTCCTTCCACGGCCTGCCGCAACGCGTGGCCAATGCCGGCGACCCGTATCCGCAGCAATGCGAGCGCAGCGCGCAGGCGATCGTGGCCGCGCTGGGCCTGGGCGCGGACGAATGGCAGATGGGCTACCAGTCGCGCTTCGGCGCGGAGCGCTGGCTGCAGCCCTACGCCGAGCCGACGCTGTGGAAACTGGCCGAAGGTGGCGTGCGCAGCTTCGATCTGGTCTGCCCGGGCTTTGCCACCGACTGCCTGGAAACGCTGGAAGAAGTGGCCTTGGGCTTTGCCGAAACGCTGGCCGAGCGTAACGCCACGTTGAGCTATATCCCGTGCCTCAACGCCAGCCCGGCGCATGCGCAGGCACTGGCCGCGTTGGCACGGCGCGCGTGAGGTTGGAGCCGTTTGCGTGCGAACTGGCGATTGGTCGGATCACAGGGTTACGCAATCACGCGCGCGGCCCGCGCCGGATGTTGGCCCTGCATGGCTGGCTCGACAACGCGGCCAGCTTCCTGCCGCTGAGCGCGCATTTGCATGCGCAGGATCTGGATCTGGTGCTGCTCGATCTACCCGGTCACGGCCATAGCGCGTGGTTGCCGACCGGTGCCGAATACACGCTCAGCAGCGCGATCGGGATTCTGCTGCAGGTGGCCGATGCGCTGGGCTGGGAGCGCTTCAGCGTGCTCGGCCACTCGCTGGGCGGCGGCGTTGCCAGCCTGCTCGCGGCCGCGGCGCCGGAACGCGTGGAAGCCTTGATCGCGATCGAAGCATTGGGCGCGCTGGCCGAGCCGGTGGAAAGTACCGCCACCCGCCTGCGCGATGCGGTGGCCTCGGCACGCACGCTGGCGCAGCGGCCGCTGCGGGTGTTTCCATCGATGGAGATGCCGGTACGCGCGCGCATGATGGCCAACCAGCTCACCGAACCGGCCGCACGCCTGCTGGTGGAGCGCGGCGTGCGCGCGGTCGAGGGCGGCTATAGCTGGTGCAGCGACCCGCGTCTGACCTTGCCCACTGCGATCCGCATGACCGAAGCGCAGATCGACGTATTGCTGGCCTCCATCGCCTGCCCGACCCAGGCCATCTTCGCCACGCCCGCGCAGGTATATTTCCCGGATGCGTTACGCGATCACCGCGTGGCGCTGATGCGCGATGCGCGCCTGCATCTTCTGCCGGGTACGCACCACGTGCATATGGAAACGCCGGAAGCGGTGGCGGCGGTGATCAATGGGTTTTTGGCCGAGTTGCCGCCGCGCGAATGATGGTCGATGCGTGTTGTGCCTGCGTGCGAACACGCATTGCCATCGCAGCATGGGTGTCATCAGGTTTGTGACGGGCGGTGCGGCACACCGCCCGTCACTCGGCCTGCAGCAACCGCCGCAACTGCGCCTTGAGCTGGCGGCCGTGTTCGTGGAAATAGCTGCGCTCGTCGCGCCAGGCCGGAAAGCGCTGTTCCACTTCGGCCCAGAACGCGGGCGAGTGATTGGCCTGTACCAGATGGCAGAGCTCGTGCACCAGCACGTATTCGAACGCGGACGGGCGGCCGAGTACCAGCGCCAGATCCAGCGCCATCGAGCCATCGGGTGCGAGCGAGCCCCACTGCGAGGACATCACCTTCAGCCGCACCCGTGCCGGTGCGCGCGGCAAACCTGGCAGATAGCTCGGCAGCCAACGGCCGACATCGGCACGTGCCTGCGCTTCGTAAAATTCCTTCAACGTGCGGCGCAGGCCTGCATCGCCTAGTCGCGTGGGCGCGTGGAACTGTGCGCCGTCATCAGTGATGTCGATGCGTGCGTAGCGCCCGTCGTGCCAGCTAAGCGGCAACAAGACGCCGCGTAACGGCAGCAGCCCCGGCACGCCACGCTCCAGCGCGGGAAAGGCATCCACCTGCTGATAGCGCGACAGCTGCGTGCTCAGCCACTCCAGGTGCGCCAGCAAAAACCGTTCGCCGGACACCAGGCTGGCGCGGATCGGCAGCGTCAGCCGGGCGCCGCGTTCGTCCACGCTGAGCTTGATGCGCCGCGCGCGCGGGTCGCGCACGCGCAGCACCTCGATCTGGCGCCCTTCCAGTTCAAGACGCACGCAGTCGCGTTCGACAAGCTGCGGTGTGGGCGCGATGAGACGGCGGACGGGCTTGAACATGGGCACAGGATAGCGCTGCGATGTGTCAGGTAGTGAGATGGAATGATTGACGCATTCGATGACGGCGCGCGCGTGATCTGCGGTGGCACTGCATCCATCACGCCATCCCTGGCGCAATGCGCAACGCGCAGCGCAATGCGCAACGCGCAACGCGCAACGCGCAGCTCAACACTCAGCTCAACGCGCCCTCAACCGCTCGGCTTGGGAACATCCAAACAACGCTGACGCTCAAGCTCTCGGTTGTCTTGAGAGGTGGTTAAACGGTGCGGATGGGTCGGTTGTGGAGCGGCTGATCGGCGGCTTGGCTGCAGGGCCCTTGCCCACCCACCGTCGCGGGACACGTCGCAAGTACGTCCTGTAGCTCTCGGTCACCTTGAGAGGTGATTGAAAGGTGTGGATGCGTCGGTTGTTGGGCGGCTGATCTGCGGCTTGGCTGGAGGGTCCTTGCCCGCCCACCATCGCGGGACACGCCGCAAGTACGTCCATGTAGCTCTCGTCACCTTGAGAGGTGATTGAACGGTGTGAATGCGTCGGTTTTGGAGCGGATGATCTGCGGCTTGGCTGCAGGGCCCTTGCCCGCCAACCATCGCGGGACACGCCGCAAGTACGTCCATGTAGCTCTCGTCACCTTGAGAGGTGATTGAACGGTGTGGATGCGTCGGTTTTGGAGCGGATGATCTGCGGCTTGGCTGCAGGGCCCTTGCCCGCCCACCATCGCGGGACACGCCGCAAGTACGTCCTTGTAGGCTCTTACGCGGCATCCATGCCGCGTAAGGTCCCGCGACAGTGGGCGGGCAAGGACCAGTCGAGATGGTCGGTGTGCAGAGTGCAAGCAAAGCACGACCTGCGTTGTTTGGATAACGGCGCGTCCGCTCAGCTTCCCAAAACAAGCCGAGCAACGGACAAGCTCTTAATAAAACAACCGACTGACTGTCTGGTGCGGTGTCCTCACCGCTTGCGGGACCATGTGGCGGCATGGATGCCGCCACTGAGCCTCCACGGACGGATTCACGGCGTGTCCCGCAAGTGGTGAGGGCACCGCGCCCTCGACTCACCGAGAGCTTTTGACTTACGCCCCGGATTGCGCCTCAACGACGCCACTGTCCGAAGGCCTGGTTACTCGGCCTTGCTCAGCTTCAATGCGGTTTCCAGCAACAGGAACAGGCGGCGCACTTCGGCGCTCATCAGCGCGAAGCGGGCGTCGAGTTCGGCGCGTGCGCCGTCGTCTTCGCTGTGTTCGAGCTGGTCCAGTGCGCCGTCGAGGAACTTGAGCTTGCGGATGACCAGATCGTCGCCGAGCACGAACGACAGATTGTCGTCCAGCACCAGCGCCAGCTTGGTCACCTGCTTGCCGGATTCCAGGTGCTTGTCGATCTCCTCGCCGCGCAGTTCCTGGTGCTGGCACTTGACCACCGCGCCGCCTTCGATGGGATCCTTCATCTCGCATTCTTCGCCCAGGCTCAGGCCTTCGGGCAAGGACTCGCCGGCGATCCAGCCGGTGAGGATGGCGCGCGGTGCGACTTCGGCATTCAACGGCAGCGCCGGGAAGCTGCCGAGCGCGCCGCGGATCTCGCTCATCACGTTCTCGCCGCTCTTGCGGCTGGAACTGTTGACGGCGATGTAGCCGTGCTGCAGATCCAGGATGGCATCGGTACGCGAGCTCTTGACGAAGGCGCGCGGCAACAGCTCATGGATCAGGTCGTCCTTCAGGCGCTTGCGCGCCTTGCCGCCGGGGCGACGGCCTTCCTTCTCTTCGATCTCGGCGACCTTGCGCTCGAGCAGGTCGTTGACCACCGCGCCGGGCAGGATCTTGTCCTCGCCACCGACGGTGAGCCAGAGGAAATCTTCCAGACGATGCGAGAGCACTTCCTGCTCGTCGCGGCCGAACGGGGAAATGAAACCGCGCGAGCTCATTTCCAGCGGGCCGACCGGCTTGAGCTGCACTTGCGGCAGCAGCGTGTCGATTTCGGAAAAATCCAGCGTGGTCGGAAAGCGAAACAAGGTGAGATTGCGAAAGAACATGCGTAAGACCGAAGAGGAGGAAACGTGGAGGGTGGAAGACGGACGGCGGCCGGACGGGCCGCGTCAGTCGCTGTCGTGTGTGATATCGCTTGCGGCAAGCCAGGCGTTGGAATCGGGATCGGGATCGGGCGATGCTGCGTCATTGCGGCGGCCCAGCGACAGGAAATCGAACAGCGTGCGGTCGGCCAGTTGCTCGGGCCGCACATTGCCCAGCGCGCGGGCGATCTGTTCGACCCGCCCGGGCTGCTCGCGATCCCACTGCTGCAACATGCGGCCGACCTGCTGGCGCTGCAAATTTTCCTGGCTGCCGCACAGGTTGCACGGAATGATGGGGAACTGGCGCGCCTGCGCGTAGGCGGCGATATCGGCTTCACGCACATAGGCCAGCGGGCGGATCACCACGTGCTGGCCGTCGTCGCTGCGCAGCTTGGGCGCCATTGCCGCGAGCCGGGCATGGTGAAACAGGTTCATGAAAAACGTGGCCACGATGTCGTCGCAATGATGGCCGAGCGCGATCTTGGTCACGCCGTGCGCCTGCGCGTAGGCATACAGCGCGCCGCGCCGCAGCCGCGAGCACAACGAACACATGGTCTTGCCGGCCGGAATCACCCGGCTGACCACCGAGTAGGTGTCCTGCTCGACGATGTCGAACGGCACGCCGAGGTCGCGCAGATAGCTCGGCAACACGTGGGCAGGGAAGTCCGGCTGCTTCTGGTCAAGATTGACCGCCACCAGGGTGAACGGCACCGGCGCCTTGCGCTGCAGGTGCAGCAGCATGTCCAGCAAGGTGTAGCTGTCCTTGCCGCCGGACAGACACACCATGACCTTGTCGCCGGCGGCGATCATGCCGAAATCGGCGATCGCCTGGCCCACCTGCCGCTGAAGCCGCTTGCCCAGGCGCAGCTGCTCACGCTGCAGCCGCTGGCGCGGGTCGCGCGGCGCAGGGTCGGCCAGGGGTTGCGGCAGCGGCAGGACAGCGGTCATAAGCCGACCATTGTAGCTGCCCCGAGCGCGGCGGGCCGGGGCGCGGCGCGTGCGGCTGAATGAGCGGTCAGTCGCTTGTGGGTGGGGCGTGCTGCGGTCGTTCGCCGTGCCGCATGGCGAGCGAGCCCGTCACGGCTGCGCGGTGCGCCGCGAGGCCGGTTGCACGGCGGACATCTCGCAGCGCAGCAAGCCTTTCTGCGCCGGGCTGGGTAAAGTCCGGCAGACCGCTTCACTCGGGATCGGCATGGCATCTTCGGCTTCGCTGCATGGCGCGGCTTTTTTCAGTCGCGATTTTGGTAGCGCTAACATTTGCAGGAGTTCGACCGTATGAGCAACACCGTCTACATCGGCGCCAAAGAATATTTCCCCGGCATCGGCAAGATCGGCTTCGAAGGCCGCGACTCCGACAACCCGCTGGCGTTCAAGGTCTACGACGCCAACAAGCAGATCGGCGACAAGACCATGGCCGAGCATCTGCGCTTTGCCGTGGCCTACTGGCACAGCTTCTGCGGCAACGGCGCCGATCCGTTCGGTCCGGGCACGCGTGCGTATCCGTGGGATGTGGGCAACACCGCGCTCAATCGCGCCGAAGCCAAGGCCGATGCCGCGTTCGAGTTCTTCACCAAGCTCGGCGTGCCGTATTACTGCTTCCACGACGTGGACCTGTCGCCGGATGCCGACGACATCGGCGAGTACGAGAGCAACCTGAAGCACATGGTGGCCATTGCCAAGCAGCGTCAGGCCGACACCGGCGTCAAGCTGTTGTGGGGCACGGCCAACCTGTTCTCGCACCCGCGTTACATGAACGGCGCGTCGACCAATCCGGACTTCAATGTGGTGGCGCGTGCGGCAGTGCAGGTCAAGGCCGCGATCGATGCCACCGTCGAGTTGGGCGGCGAGAACTATGTGTTCTGGGGCGGCCGCGAAGGCTACGCCTGCCTGCACAACACGCAGATGAAGCGCGAGCAGGACAACATGGCGCGCTTTTTGACCCTGGCACGCGACTACGGCCGCGCGATCGGGTTCAAGGGCAATTTCCTGATCGAGCCCAAGCCGATGGAGCCGATGAAGCACCAGTACGACTTCGACAGCGCCACGGTGATCGGCTTCCTGCGCCAGCACGGCCTGGACCAGGACTTCAAGCTCAACATCGAAGCCAACCACGCCACGCTGTCGGGCCACAGCTTCGAGCACGACCTGCAGGTGGCAGCCGATGCCGGCCTGCTCGGCAGCATCGATGCCAACCGCGGCAATCCGCAGAACGGCTGGGATACCGACCAGTTTCCGACCGACCTGTACGACACCGTTGGCGCGATGCTGGTGGTGCTGCGGCAGGGCGGGCTGGCACCGGGCGGTCTGAATTTCGATGCCAAGGTGCGGCGTGAATCGTCCGATCCGCAGGATCTGTTCATGGCGCACATCGGCGGCATGGACGCGTTCGCACGCGGTCTGGAAGTGGCCAATGCGTTGCTGACGTCTTCGCCGTTGGAGCAGTGGCGCGCCGAGCGTTACGCCAGCTTCGACAGCGGCGCCGGTGCGGCATTTGCCGATGGCAGCAGCACATTGGTGGACGTAGCCCAACATGCGGCCGGCAATGTGCCAAAGCAACTCAGCGGCCGCCAGGAAGCCTACGAGAACCTGATCAATCAGTATCTGACGCGTTGATGCTGTGCAGGTGATCGTCTGCACACGCAGGCGATCACCTACTGCCTGCGCGTTTAAAAGCGTGCAGCGTTACGGTTGTTCTGCTGCATCCGGCGCTGCCGGTGCAGCCACCGAATCCCGCTTGACCAGCAGGTGCGCGACTACATGATCGACCATCTTCGCCGTGCGCTCCTTGGCGCGTATCGTCTTCAACAGGATGTCCAGCGCGGCGTCGGCCATGGCGGCGATGGGCTGCTGCACGGTGGTGAGTTCGGGCCAGACCGCGGTGGCGGCGGAGGTGTCGTCGAAGCCGACCACCGACAGATCACGCGGCACATCCAGCCCGCGCCGATGCGCGACCGAGATTGCAGCGGCGGCCATATCGTCGTTGCTGGCGAAGATGGCGCTGGGGCGACGCTTGCGCGCCAGCAGCTTTTCGGCGGCGACCAGGCCGGATTTGTAGGTGTAGTCGCCCGGCTGCACCAGATGCCGATCCAGCCGCAAGCCGGCTTCGGACAGCGCCGCTTGAAAGCCTTCGAAACGGCGTGCGCTGGCGGACAGATTGGGATGCCCGGCGATGTAGCCGATGCGGGTATGCCCCTGCGCGATCAAATGCTCGGTGATCTCCTTGGCGGCGGCGAATTCGTCGATGCGCACGCAGGCAACGTCGGGGCTGAAATGGTTGGAGGCGATCGCCACCACCGGCACCTTGGCGCGTACCAGCTCCAGTACCGCGGCCTTGGACTCGCACAGCGGCGGCGGCAGGATCACCCCGGCCACGCCCTTGGCGAGCTTGCGTGCGGCCTTGCGTTCGGCGTCGGCATCCAGGTCATCCCAGCAGTCGATCACCAACTGGATCGAGGTGCGCGAGGCCACCCGCAACACGCCCAGCAGCAACTCGCGCAAATATGCGCCACTGGGGTCGCTATAGATCAATGCGATACGCAGGCTTTGCGCGGCGGCGAGTGCGCTGGCGGCCAGGTTGGGCGTGTAGCCGAGCTTGTCCACGGCGCGCAGCACGCGCACACGGGTGGCATCGCGCACGCTGCCGTTGTTGTTGACCACGCGCGAGACCGTCATCGGCGAGACCTTCGCCAGCGCCGCCACCTCATTGATGGTGATCGCGCGGCTGGTGCGGCGGACCGATTTCCTGACCTTCTCCAAGCGTGGCCTCTTCAAGTGGGTGACGAATCTGCACGATGCACACATGCTGCAGTGAGAACGCAAGCGCCGCATGCATGCGTGACGATGCGAGGCATGGTACCGGGAAGCAGGCACAGCGGCGATACACGGCTGGATGCGTTCGCGCCGATGGAGCATGTCGCATGAGCAGATGTTTGACTGGTTGCCGTGTCGCGGATTGCCGTGCGTTGTTGCTGCAGTGGCTGCTGGTGATGACACTGCTGTTGGCAAGCACCAGTGCGCAAGCCGAAGATGGCTATGATCTATGGTTGCGCTACCAGCCGTTGGCCAATGCGGCGCAGCTGCGTGATAGCGCGAGCGAATTGATTGTCGCTGGCGACTCGCCGAGCCTGCACGCAGCGCGGGACGAGTTGCAGCGTGGGCTGTCGGGCCTGCTTGGCAGCGCGCCGCATCTGGCCGATGCCGTGACCCGCGATGGTGCGATTGTATTGGGTACCGCCACGGCGCCGCAGATCGCTGCATTGAAGCTGGACACCGCGCGCCTGGGCCGCGAGGGGTATCTGATTCGCAGCGTCAGCGCGGGCGGGCATCGCATCACCGCCATCGTCGGCGGTAGCGACATCGGCGCGTTGTACGGGGCGTTTCACATCCTGCGCCTGCTGCAGACCGGCCAATCGCTCGCCGCACTGGATGTGCGCGAGTCGCCACGGCTGCAGCTGCGCCTGCTCAATCACTGGGACAATCTGGATGGCGTGGTCGAGCGGGGCTATGCCGGTGCCTCGTTATGGAACTGGCAGACCCTGCCCGGCTATCTGGACCCGCGTTACACCGACTACGCACGCGCCAATGCATCGCTGGGCATCAATGGCACTGTGCTCAACAACGTCAATGCCAAGGCATGGAGCCTGACACCGCAGTATCTGGACAAGGCAGCAGCACTCGCAAATGTATTTCGTCCCTACGGCATTCGTGTGTTTCTCAGCGCGCGCTTCAGTGCGCCGATCGAGATCGGCGGCCTGAAGACCGCCGACCCGCTGGATCCGCAGGTGCAGCGGTGGTGGCGCGACAAGGCCAATGAGATCTATGCACGCATTCCGGATTTTGGCGGCTTTTTGGTCAAGGCCAATTCCGAAGGCCAGCCCGGCCCGCAGGATTACGGGCGCAGCCATGCCGATGGCGCCAACCTGTTGGCCGACGCGCTGGCGCCGCATGGCGGTGTGGTGATGTGGCGCGCGTTCGTCTATTCGCATGAGCAAGCGGACGATCGCGCCAAGCAGGCGTATAGCGAGTTCGTGCCGCTGGATGGGAAATTTCGCGACAACGTGATCGTGCAGGTCAAGAACGGCGCGATCGACTTCCAGCCGCGCGAGCCGTTCCATCCGCTGTTCGGGGCGATGCGCAAGACGCCGTTGATGCCGGAGTTTCAGATCACCAAGGAGTACCTGGGCTTTTCGACGCATCTGGCCTACCTGGGCACGCTGTTTGCCGAAACCCTGCAGGCCGATACCTATGCGCGCGGCAAGGGCTCGACCGTTGCCAAGACCGTGGATGGTTCGCTCTTCAACGACACGCAACGCGCGCGGTTGACCGGTATTGCTGGCGTGGCCAACATCGGTGCGGACCGCAACTGGAGCGGCTCGATCTTCGATCAGGCCAACTGGTATGCGTACGGGCGGCTGGCCTGGAACCCGGAACTGTCGCCGCAGACGATCGCGCAGGAATGGGTACGCATGACGTTTTCCAACGATGCTGCCGTGGTCACGCCCGTGGTCGACATGCTGCTGCGCTCGCGCGAAGCGGTGGTGGACTACATGACCCCGCTCGGCCTGCATCATCTGATGGGACGCGGCCATCACTACGGCCCGGCGCCGTGGGATGCGGGCAGCGAGCGCCCGGATTGGGACCCGGTGTATTACCACCGCGCCGACCGCAACGGGATTGGCTTCGACCGCAGTGTCAGCGGCAGCAATGCGGTGGTGCAATACGCCAAGCCGGTGGCACAGGTGTTCGGCGATGTGCAACGCGTGCCGGAACGCGATCTGCTGTGGTTCCACCATGTGGCCTGGGACCACCGCATGGCCTCCGGGCGGCCGTTGTGGGACGAGTTGCTGTGGCATTACGACCATGGCGTGGACGAGGTGCGTGCAATACGAACCACCTGGCAGAGCCTTGCGGGCAAGATCGATGCGCCGCGTTACCGGCAGGTGGCGAATTTTCTGGCGATCCAGCAGGACGAAGCGCAGTGGTGGCGCGATGCCAGCATCGCCTACTTCCAGAGCGTCTCCGGGCGACCGTTGCCTGCCGGCACGGCGCCACCGGCGCATCCGTTGAGGTATTACCAGGCATTGAAATTTCCGTATGCGCCGGGGAATCCGAAATGAGCGCGCGTGGTTTGGCTGTGGTCATCGCCACGCTATCGGCCTCGCTGCTCCCACGCATCGCGCATGCAGCCGATGCACCGCTGCTGCATGCGCTGTTTCAGGAGCATGTGGTACTGCAGCGCGATGCGCCGATCCGCGTGTGGGGAGACGCACCCCCTGGCGCGCGCGTGAGCGTGCAACTGGATTCGCAACAGGTGCAGGCACGCGCAGACCGGCAAGGTCATTGGGAGGCGCGCCTGCCTGCGCATGCCGCTGGCGGCCCCTATACCTTGAGCGCACGCACGAATAAGGGCGTGGCACAGCAGGTCAACGACGTGCTGATCGGCGATGTGTGGCTGTGCTCGGGCCAATCCAATATGGAATTGCAGGTGCATCGCACATTGGATTCGCGCAGCGAGATCGCAGACGCCGACAACCCGCGCATCCGCATGTTCAAGGTGCCGGCGCAGTCCAGCCCGACGCCGCAGCGCGGCTTCGGTAGCGATGCGGCGTGGCAGCTCACCACGCCGGAGACGGTGAAGGAGTTCTCTGCCGCCTGTTACTACTTCGCGCGTGAGTTACAGAAGACCGTCGATGTACCGATGGGCTTGATCAATGCCTCGTGGGGCGGCTCGCAACTGCAGGCCTGGATCGGCGAGAAGGCATTGCGTGCTGCCGGCGACGATGGCCCGGCGCTGGATGTGCTGGAGCGTTACGCCGTCGATCCGGTGGATGCTGCGCCGCATTGGGCTGCGCTGTGGGAGGCCTGGTGGCATGCGCATGGCGAAGGCGAGCCCTGGCAACCGGATGCGCCCGGCGCCTGGCAAACCGCACCGGCGGCATTGGGCGCGTGGGACGACTGGGACGTGCCGCAGCTGGTCGGTTTCAACGGCATGGTCTGGTATCGCACCAGCATCGAGTTGACCGAGGCGCAGGCCGCGCAAGACGCTACCTTGCTGCTGGGGCCGGTGGACGAGCTGGACCAGACCTGGGTCAACGGGCGCGGCGTGGGCAGCAGTTACGGCGCCGATCAATCGCGTCGCTACAGCGTGCCGCGCGGGCGCCTGCATGCCGGGCGCAACAGCATCGTGCTCAATGTGCTCAACACCTATCGGCGTGGTGGCTTGCTGGGCGATGCGCAATCGCGTGCGCTGCAATTCGCCGATGGCAGCACGCTGCTGCTGGCCGCGCCCTGGCAGTACCGCATCGTGCCGCCGCAGCTGGGCTCGCCGCCGCGCGCGCCATGGTCGTCGGCGGCCGGGCTGACCACCTTGTACAACGGCATGATCGCTCCGCTCGGTCAGCTCGGCCTGCGTGGCGTGCTGTGGTACCAGGGCGAATCCAATGCTGGCGATGCGGTGCATTACCCGGCGCTTCTCACGGCCTGGCAACGCGATTGGCGGCAGCGCTTCGGTGCGCAGTTGCCGCTGCTGATCGTGCAACTGGCCAACTACGGCGCGCCGCCCACCCAGCCGGTCGAAAGTGGTTGGGCGCAACTACGTGAGGCGCAGCGCCGGTTCGTGGCCAACGATGCGCATGCAGGTCTGGCAGTGGCGATCGATATCGGCGACCGCTACGACATCCATCCAGCCAACAAGCAGGAACTGGGCCGGCGTCTGGTACGGGCAGCGCGGCGTGTGGTGTATGGCGAGGCGATTACGCCTTCCGGCCCGGTGCCGCGCAACGTGCGGCGTGACGGCGACGCACTGCGCATCGACTTCGATGACGTCGACACCGCATTGCTGAGCTACAGCGCCGATGCACCGATCGGCTTCGAAGTGTGTGGTGCTGCGCCCGGTAGTTGCCGCTATGCCGCCGCCACCTTGCGTGAGCGCGCCATCGGCCTGCGCATCCCTGCCGGCCTGGATGCCACACGCGTGCGCTACTGCTGGGCCGACAGCCCGGCCTGCACCCTGTACGACCGCAGCGGCCTGCCGGCCGGCCCGTTCGAACTCCCCATCACTGCCGCCACTTCTCCCTGAGCGAGACCACGATGTCACAGACCCCCGACTCCCCTGCTCCGCTGCAAGGCTCGGCCCGCGATCGCGAGATCGTCGAGGCGCGGGTCATCGTCACCTGCCCCGGCCGCAACTTCGTCACCTTGAAGATCCGCACCCGCTCGGGCATCACCGGGCTGGGCGATGCCACGCTCAATGGCCGCGAACTGGCGGTGGCGGCGTACCTGCAGGAACACCTGGTACCGAACCTGATCGGTCGCGATGCGGGCCGTATCGAAGACATCTGGCAGTTCTTCTACCGCGGTGCTTACTGGCGCCGCGGCCCGGTGACGATGAGCGCGATCGCCGCGGTGGATGTGGCGCTGTGGGACATCCTGGGCAAGATGGCCGGCATGCCGCTGTATCAGCTGCTCGGCGGGCGCTCGCGCGAGGGTGCGCTGGTGTACGGCCATGCCAATGGCCGCGACATCGCCGAAACCAGCGAGGAAGTCGGCCGCTTCCGCGAGCTCGGCTTCATCGCCATTCGCGCGCAATGCGGCGTGCCTGGCATCAAGAAGACCTACGGCATTTCCAGTGGCGGCAAACCGTATGAGCCGGCCGAAAGCGAACTGCCGACCGAAACGGTGTGGTCCACGCCACGTTATCTCGGCGTGGTGCCGAAATTGTTCGAGCAATTGCGCAACGATCATGGCGATGAAATCGAACTGCTGCACGACGCGCACCACCGGCTCACCCCGATCGAAGCTGCCCGCCTGGGCCGCGACCTGGAGCCGTACCGGCTGTTCTGGCTGGAAGACGCCACGCCTGCCGAGAACCAGCGCGCGTTCGAGATCATTCGCAAGCACACGGTCACACCGCTGGCGGTGGGCGAGGTGTTCAATTCGCTCTGGGATTGCAAGCATCTGATCGAGCAGCAGCTGATCGACTACATCCGCACCACCATTGTCCACGCCGGTGGCATCACCCATGTGCGCCGGCTGGCCGACTTCGCCGCGCTGCATCAGGTGCGTACCGGCTTCCACGGCGCCACCGATCTGTCGCCGGTATGCATGGGCGCGGCATTGCACTTCGACACCTGGGTACCCAACTTCGGCATCCAGGAATACATGTTCCATTCCGACGAAGCGAACGCGGTGTTCCCGCACGACTATGTGTTCCGCGATGGACGCCTGCACTGCGGCGAGACACCCGGGCATGGCGTGGAGATCGACGAGGCCCTGGCGGCGAAGTATCCCTACGTGCCCAAGCAGTTGCCGGTTGCGCGCCTGGAAGACGGCGCGATGTGGGATTGGTGATGCGGTTCGTCACGGGCGCCTGCGCGACGCGAGCAAACGCATCACATGCAGATGCTGTACAGCCGCCAGGCGGGCTTGGCCGTTGTGCGAGACCCGCATCTGCCAGGCCGACATTGCAGCTTCTGCGCGCCGCCTGCGCTGCTCTGATGCTGGCTCGCCACGTGGTGTTGGGCGCTGTCATCGCAGTCTTCGCACCTGCGACTGTGCAGGCGCAAGCCGAGGCCGATGTTGCCTTTGATTGGCTCGAGTATCGCGGCGACGATGCGGTGTTCGCCACGCCGTTGCCGGCCGGCCATTACCGCAACCCGGTGCTGGCCGGGTTCTACCCGGACCCCAGCGTGACGCGCGTGGGCGAGCGCTACTACCTGGTCAATTCCACCTTTGCGTATTTCCCGGCAATCCCGGTTTTAGAGAGCACCGATCTGGTGCACTGGACGCAGATCGGCAACGTGGTCGAGCGCCGCGAGCAGTTGAACTACGATGGCCTGGGCGTGTCGCGCGGCATGTTCGCCGCCAGCATTCGCCATCACGACGGGCGCTTTTATGTGGTGGGCACCTCGGTCGATAGTGGCGGCAACTTCATCGCCAGTGCCAGCAATCCCGCAGGCCCATGGTCGTCATTGACGTGGTTGCCGGGCATCGATGGTATCGACCCATCGCTGTTTTTCAGCAGCGATGGCAGCGCGTACCTGCTCAACAACGGCCCACCGGAAGGCGCGCCGTTGTACGAAGGCCATCGCGCGATCTGGATGCAGCGTTTCGACCTCGCCAGCAATCAACCGATCGGCCCGCGCAAGGTGCTGCTCAACGGCGGCGTGGATCTGGCCAGCAAGCCGATCTGGATCGAAGGCCCGCATCTGTATCAACGCGACGGCTGGTATTACCTCTCGTGTGCCGAAGGCGGCACCGGGCCGCAGCATTCGCAGGTGGTGCTGCGCAGCCGCAACGTGTGGGGTCCGTATATCGCCTCGCCACATAACCCCATCCTGACCCAACGCGACCTGCCGGCCGAGCGCGCGCACCCGATCAGCAACGCCGGGCATGTGGATCTTGTGGACACGCCGGATGGGCAATGGTGGGCGGTGTTCCTGGCCAGCCGGCCGTATGCGGGCGAGCGCTACAACACCGGGCGCGAAACCTTTTTGCTGCCGGTGCAATGGCGCGATGGCTGGCCGTCGATCCTGCCGGCCGGCGAGCCGCTTCCGTATCACGCAAAGAGCCCGCGCGGCGGGAAGACACTCGCCGATCAAGCGCCGTTGTCGGGCAACTTCACGTGGCGCGATGACTTTGCCACCACCTCGCTACAGCGCGACTGGCTCTATCTACGTGTGCCCAAACATGATGTGGCCGATCTAAGCGCACGCCCCGGTTGGTTGACGCTGCATGCCGGTGCACACGGCCTGGACAGCACCGCCACACCGGCCTTCCTCGCGCGGCGCCAGCAACACACACGCTTCACCGCGAGCACCGCGTTGGCGGTGCCTACGCAGGCCGGCGTCATTGCCGGGCTTGCCGCCTTTCAAAATTCCAACGCGTGGTATGCGCTGGGCGTACGACGCAACGGAGATGTGCTGGAAGTATTTTTGGACAAGCGCGATGGCACGACAACTACTACGCTCGCACACACCCGCATACCGGCAATCACACAGTTGCGCCTGCAGATCAGCGGCGACGGCGGCGCATACAGCTTCGCCTTCGATGCCGATGGTCGCGGCTGGCAATCGCTGCGCCGCAACGATGATGCGGGCATGCTCAGCACCGCACAGGCCGGCGGCTTCGTCGGCAGCATGATCGGGCCTTTTGCCCAGCTGGAACCGGACCCCACCAAGGAGGACTGACCATGCATTCGCACTTCGCTCCATCGGTTGCTCGCACACCCCGTGCACGCGCACACCCCATGCTGCTGGCGATTGCAGTTGCCGCAACCACTGCGCAGGCCGCAACACCACCGCCGTATCTGGACACGCAACGCCCCTTCGACGCGCGCGCTGCCGATCTGGTGTCGCGCATGACGCTGGAAGAAAAAGCCGCGCAGATGCAGAACGCCGCCCCGGCGATCCCGCGCCTGCAGGTGCCCGAATACGATTGGTGGAACGAAGCGCTGCACGGCGTGGCACGTGCCGGCGGCGCGACTGTATTTCCGCAGGCGATTGGCCTGGCGGCCACCTTCGACACGCCGTTGATGGCCGAGGTGGCCACCGCCATCGGCGACGAAGCGCGCGCCAAGCACCACGCGTTCCTGGCGCGCGGCGAGCACAAGCGTTACCAGGGCCTCACCTTCTGGTCGCCCAACATCAACATCTTCCGCGACCCGCGCTGGGGCCGCGGGCAGGAAACCTATGGCGAAGATCCGTTCCTCACCGCGCGCATGGGCGTGACCTTCGTACAAGGTCTGCAGGCGCAGCAGGGCCCGTATCGCAAGCTCGATGCAACCGCCAAACACTTCGCCGTGCACAGCGGGCCGGAGGCCGACCGTCATCACTTCGATGTGCATCCCAGCGAGCGCGATCTGCACGAAACCTATCTGCCTGCATTTCAAGCCCTGGTGCAGGAAGGCAAGGTCGCCGCGGTCATGGGCGCCTACAATCGCGTCAATGGCGAGTCCGCCTCGGCCAGCACGCGGCTGGAAGGCATCCTGCGCCGCGAGTGGGGCTTCGATGGCTACATCGTCAGCGACTGCGCCGCCATCCGCGATATCTGGCAGAACCACAAGATCGTGCCCACGCCCGAAGCTGCTGCCGCACTCGGCGTCAAACACGGCACCGATCTGGATTGCGGCGACACCTATGCCGCGTTGCCGGCCGCAGTGCGTGCCGGTTTGATCGACGAAGCCACCATCGATACCGCGCTCAAGCGCCTGATGACCACACGCATGCGGCTGGGCATGTTCGACCCGCCCGCCAAGGTGCCGTGGGCGCAGATTCCCGCCTCGGCCAATCAATCGCCGCAGCACGATGCACTGGCGCGCCGCACTGCGCGCGAATCGCTGGTGCTGCTGAAGAACGACGGCGTGTTGCCGCTCAAGCCCACACTCAAGCGCATCGCCGTGGTCGGCCCCACCGCCGACGACCCGATGTCGCTGCTGGGCAACTACTACGGCACGCCGGCCGCGCCGGTCACCATCCTGCAAGGCATCCGCGACGCCGCACCGCAGGCGCAAGTGATCTACGCGCGCGGCAGCGATCTGGTGGAGGGACGCGAAGACCCCAACGCCGCCGCACCGATCGACACGCGCTATCTGCGTCCGGCCGCTGGCGCAACGCAGAACGGGTTGACCGGTGAATACTTCAAAGGCCGCGCATTGGCCGGCACGCCGGTACTGACCCGCATCGACCCGCGTATCGCCTTCCGTTGGGATCGCAACGCCCCCACCGACGATGCGGTGGGCCGTGGCGAATTGCATGCCGACCGCGCACTCGACAAGGACGACTTCAGCGTGCGCTGGCATGGCCAGCTGCTGCCGCCGGTCTCGGGCACCTACGAGTTGCAGATCGCCGCCGACGATGGCGTGCGCCTGTCTCTGGACGGCAAGCTGCTCATCGATCAATGGAGCGAGGCTCCGCGCATGCGCGGCGGCAACGCCAGCGTCGCGCTGGAGGGCGGCAAGGCCTACGACTTGCGCGTGGAATACTTCGAGGCCACCCGCGATGCCGGCGTGCGGCTGGCCTGGCGCATGCCCGGCGCCAAACCACCGCTGCAGGAAGCGGTGGACGCCGCACGCAATGCCGAGGTGGTGGTGTTCGTCGGCGGCCTCACCGGCGATGTCGAAGGCGAGGAGATGGACGTCAACTATCCCGGCTTTGCCGGCGGCGACCGCACCGACACCCGCCTGCCCAAACCGCAGCGCGAGCTGCTGCAGGCACTGCAGGCCACCGGCACGCCGGTGGTTGCGGTGCTGACCACCGGCTCGGCGCTGGCGATCGACTGGGCGCAACAACATGTGCCCGCCATCCTGCTGGCCTGGTACCCCGGCCAACGCGGCGGCAGCGCAGTGGGCGATGTGCTGTTCGGCCAGGCCAGTCCCGGCGGCCGCCTGCCGGTCACCTTCTACAAGGAAGCCGAGCGCCTGCCCGCCTTCGACGACTACGCCATGCGCGGCCGCACCTATCGCTATTTCCAGGGCAAGCCGCTGTACCCGTTCGGGCACGGCCTGTCGTACACGCAATTCGCCTATTCGGACCTGCGCCTGGATCGCAGCACTGTCGCTGCCGATGGCACGCTTACCGCCACGGTCATGCTGAAGAACACCGGCCAACGCGCAGGCGATGAAGTGGTGCAGCTGTATCTGCATCCGCTGAAGCCGCAACGCGAACGCGCCATCAAGGAACTCCACGGCTTCCAACGCATCACCCTGCAACCAGGCGAACAGCGGCAACTGCGCTTCACTATCAAGCCGCAAGACGCCCTACGCATCTACGACGACCAACGCAAAACCTACGCAGTGGACCCTGGCGCCTACGAGGTCCAGATCGGCGCCTCAAGCGCTGACATCCGCAGCAAACAACGCCTCAACGTCACCGACGACTAGCGCCTTTCAAAGCGCCTCGCCCTGCGGACGTGGGCAAAGAAACCCTCCGGCCGCGATTGCCCTAAGCCCCTCTCCCCTCGGGAGAGGGGTTGGGGTGAGGGTACGGCGCAGGCGATTCCCCAAACATCCCTAATGCGCAGACACCACGATGCACGCCCCACGTCTTTCGCTCGACACCCTTGCCACCCTGCCGCCAGTAGTTTTAACGCCCGCTTATGGCACAGCTGCAACCACCATCGGCATCGTCCACCTAGGCGCAGGCGCCTTCCACCGCGCCCACCAGGCCGTCTACATCGACGATCTGCTCGCCCATGACCCCACCTGGGCCATCTGCGCCGTCTCGCTACACAGCCCAACGGTGCGCGACGCCCTACGCCCACAAGACGGCCTTTACACCCTTGCCCTGCTCGACGAACACCCGCAACTGCGCATCATCGCCTCCATCCGCGAAGTGCTGTGCGCCGCGGACGAACAAGCTGCGGTGCTCGCACGTATCGCCGACCCCGCCGTGCGTCTGGTCACCCTCACCATCACCGAAAAAGGCTATTGCCTCGCAGGCGACACGCTCGACCTCGCACACCCAGACATCGCGCATGACATCGCCCACCCGGCCACGCCGCGTAGCGCCATCGGCTATCTCGTCGCCGGCCTGCAGCAGCGCAGGCAGCAAGGCACCGCGCCGTTCACCGTCCTCAGTTGCGACAACCTGCCAGACAACGGCAACCTGCTACGCCGCGCGGTGTTGCTGCTCGCACAGCAGAACGATCCCGCGCTTGCGGGTTGGATCGACCGGCACGTCAGCTTCCCGCGCTCGATGGTCGACAGCATCACCCCCGCCACCGACGACGCGCTGCGTACGCAGGTCCACGCGCAAACCGGTCTGCACGACGCCTGGCCGATTCAACGCGAGCGTTACACCCAGTGGGTGATCGAAGACCGCTTCTGCAACGGCCGCCCCGCCTTCGAACGCGCAGGCGTGATTCTCAGCGACGATATCGCCGGCCACGCACGCGCCAAACTGCGCCTGCTCAACGGCCCACACTCCGCGCTCGCCTATCTCGGCAGCCTGCTCGATCTGGAAACGGTCGCAGACGCCATGCGTCACCCGCAACTGGCCGCCTTTGTCGAAACCCTGATGCGCGAGGACATCGCCCCCACCCTGCAACCGATGCAAGGCTTCGACCCGCAGCACTACTGCGACGCCATCCTGGCCCGCTTCCGCAACCCTGCCATCCGCCACCTGCTCGCCCAGATCGCCTGGGACGGCTCGCAGAAGATCCCCGTACGTTTGCTCACCGCCATCGGCGATGCACTGGCTGCCGGGCGACGGATCGACCGGCTATGCCTGCCGGTCGCAGCGTGGTTGCACTTCGTGCGCAGGCAGGCACGTAATGGCGTGACCTTGAGCGATCCGTTGGGCGAGGTGCTGAGCAAGATCGGGCGCGACGCAACCGGCGATGCCATCCACGACGTGGCAGCGTTTCTCACTCTCGACGCCGTATTTGCTCCGCTCTCTGGCGATGCGCGCTTTGTGGAGGCATTACAGCACGCATATGCCGCGCTGCATGCCGGAAGTCCAGCAGACGTGCAAAGGTTGCTGTAGAAGCTGAGTTAGAACGGATGCTCCACACACTGGATCCATACACATGCGCTACTCAAACAGCCTCTTGCTGGCCGCTGCAATCGCATTCGCCCAAACTGCCCAAGCATCTTCAAGTGATGCGCTCAAGGATGTTGACTGGCTTGCAGGATGCTGGCGCGCAGAGAATCAAGAAAAAGGATCGATAGAGCACTGGATGTCACCTGCGGGCGGGACCATGCTTGGCATGAGTCGTACGGTGCGGGGCGGAAAGACGGTGCAGTTCGAGTTCATGCGCTTGCAGCTGGGTGGCAGTGGGCAGCTGGAGTTCGTGGCGTTGCCATCTGGACAAGCCGAAACGACATTCAAACTGTCCAAATCTGGCCAGAACTTCGTCTCCTTCCAAGCACCGAATCACGATTTCCCGGAGCAGGTGTCCTACCAAGAACTGGCAAAGGGGCGTATGCAAGCCCGCATCGAAGGCACTGTGGAAGGACAGCCGCGCACCATCGATTTCACCTTCAAGCGGGTGCCGTGTAAGTAGCTCCGTGGCCCTGCTTACGCATGACTCCCTTTCGTCCTGCCAGGCCTTGCCATCGAGTCAGGTCTTGATCACTTGACCCACCCGGATCAAGTTGCCGTTCTCATCGACAATCGCGAACTCCCGCATCCCCCAAGGCTTGTCCCCGACAGGATCCAGCCGTGGAATGCCATGTGCCGCAAGTCCAGCGGCACGCATGGCGGCATAGACCGCATCGACATCGCCAACCCGGATGTAACACCCCGCATAGCAGGCAGCAGGATCGAGGTCCGGGTGCGCGAAGAAGTGCAGTTCGACGTCACCGCGCGTCAGGATCGCGTATCCCGCATCGTGCGGATGCGCGTCGCCGACAAAGCCAAGCCGTCGATAGAAGGCGACCGTGCGTTCGATTGAGCGGCCTGGTAGCAGTGGAATCGTACGGTCTGGTGCTGCGGCACTGGAAGTCATCGCTTTCTCGTATTGGGATAACGAAGTCGTCTTTGGGTGTAACGATACGCCACATCAAAGGGATCGGTTGAAAGCCGTGTCGTCATGTATTGACTCGGTCCATCGGCGAGTAGCAAGATCCCTTTGCTGCGGCACATTCCGCAGCCGGATTTGACAGTCCGAAACCACAAGGCGCACCAGCGCCCATTGCACGATGTCGGCGCTTTTTCTTTGCACGATGTCTGCGCGGGGAGCGTGCCCGCTCTATGGCGGGCGGTGTGCGGAGACCGAAAGGTCTGCCGGTACCTTGTGGCCGGTCTGTCAACCGCATGCCGTCCGCCACCTCGATTGACAGCGATGCGGCGGACTTCCTATCGCACAAGGAGTTCGATATGACACGTCCCAAAGCGACAGCCCGTGCAAGCTCTGCATCGCCCGCCAAACGCGCCTCCGTTGTGCGCAAGACTGCAAAGCAGAGTTCGGTCTTCACCAGCACTACCGATGAGACATCGATCGATCCATCGCTTGCGCCTACACCGCCCTTACGCAAGCCGTACTTCCGCATCCCGGACCAGGTCACCATGAGCCGCCAGCACTACAACGTGCGGCGCGCCGAAGATGTGGTTGGCTGCGCGGTACCCAAGCTGCGGTTGTCCGGGCGTTGGTTGGAGCAATGCGGTTTTGCTGTCGGCGATGCGCTGCGGGTCACGGTGGGGCGTGGCATGTTGTTGATCAGCCGCGTGGCGCCCGCTATTGCTGCGGTAAGACCGCGCAGAAGGTGACGCGCTTTGAGCGCGCGCGCGTATCCGGCGCGTTGCGCCCCTTCTCCCGTGCAAGGGAGAAGGGGAACTGTCTGTGATGGCGCAAATGGCAGAAAGTTAGCTGCGTTATGTTTGAGCGGCTTGAGACCTGCGCAGCTAAGAAGCTACGCCACGTCGCTCAACATGACATGCTTGGCTCACCCTTGCTCCCGTCCATGTTCCGTCAGGTGTGAAGCCCGCATGGCCATGCGCAAGAAACACGAGTTGCCGGAAAAACCCTGCATGCACTGCGGGCGGCCGTTCCGTTGGCGCAAGAAGTGGGAACGCGTGTGGGACGAGGTGAAGTACTGTTCCGACCGTTGCCGTAGCGAGAGCAAGCGGACGCGTCCGGCTCCATGACCAACGCGGGCTATTGATCGCCGATCAATAGCCCGCGCGGCACCGCTACCAGGCCGGTTCGCAGATGAGCATTCACCTAGTGTTGGAACTCGATATACAGGGGCGAAGCTCAGTCCCAGGCTGACTTCATGCGGCCGCTTGAGCTAACCGTGTCTGCACTGGTTGGCGAAACGCGGTGCAAGACGCGTGGCGGCTGGTGAGCTACCGTGTTCTCGCACCTATGGAGTTCTCTGCATGAAAATGGCTGTCTTCAGCACGCGCCCTTACGACAAGCGATTTCTCGAAGAAGCGAAACTGCGCTTGAGAGAGGACTCCACAGCCGAGTTCGTTTACTTCGAAGCATCGCTCGATCTGCAGACCGCAACGCTGGCGCAGGGCTGCGAAGCAGTCTGCGTATTCGTCAACGATCAACTGGATGCACCTGTGCTGCAGGCGCTGCACGCGATGGGCGTGCGCGCGGTACTGCTGCGCTGCGCCGGCTTCAACAACATCGACCTTGTCACCGCTAAGGCGCTGGATTTGTTCGTCGCACGCGTGCCGGCCTACTCGCCCGAAGCAGTGGCCGAGCACACCCTGGCACTGGTCATGACGCTCAACCGCCAGACGCACCGTGCCTACAACCGCGTGCGCGAGGGCAATTTCATGCTCAATGGCCTGCTCGGCCGCACCTTGCACGGCAAGACGGTGGGCCTGGTCGGGCTGGGCAAGATCGGGCTGGCGACTGCGCGTATTTTCCAGGGGATGGGCTGCGATGTGCTGGGCTACGATCCCTATCCCACGCCTGGCTTCGAGACACTCGGGCAGCGGGTCGAACTGGAGACGCTGCTCGCACGCGCGGATATCGTCTCGCTGCACTGCCCGCTGACGCCGGCAACGCAACACCTGATCGATGACGCAGCGCTGACCTCGATGAAGCCCGGCGCGATGCTGGTCAACACCTCGCGTGGCGGGCTGGTGGATACCGATGCGGTGATCCGCGCGCTCAAGTCCCGCCAGCTCGGTCATCTGGCCATCGATGTCTACGAGCAGGAAAGCGCCCTGTTCTTTCAGGACCGCTCCGGCGAGATCATCGACGACGATGTGTTTCAACGCCTGATGACCTTCCCCAATGTCTTGGTGACCGGGCACCAGGGATTCTTCACCGCCGAAGCGCTGCAGGAGATCTCCGAAATCACCCTGCGCAACCTCGCTGATTTCGCTGCGGGCACTGCGTGCGCGAATCTTGTTCCGGCACCTTAGCGTCACCTTTTCCGCTCACCACCCGCGCAGGCCCGACCATGTGGCAACAACTCTACGACCCGCTCGGTAACGCCAACCTCTCGGCCTTGCTGGCTGCCTTGCCGGTGGTGTTCTTTCTGTTGGCGCTGACGGTACTGCGGCTCAAGGGGCTGACTGCTGCGTCCCTGGCGGTGCTGGTCTCGGTGGCGGTGTCGTCGCTGGTGTTCGGCATGCCGATGGGAAGCATCGTGGGCGCCGCGCTGCTGGGGATTGCCAACGGCATCTTCCCGATCGGCTTCATCGTGCTGATGGCGGTGTGGCTGTACAAGCTGGCGATCCGCAGCGGCAAGTTCGAGGTGATCCGCGGCAGCATCGCCACGGTGTCCGAAGACCAACGCATCCAGGTGTTGCTGATCGCGTTCTGCTTCGGCGGATTTCTGGAAGGCGCTGCAGGCTTCGGCGTGCCGATTGCCATCTGCGCGGCACTGCTGGTGGAGTTGGGCTTCCGTCCGCTCAAGGCAGCGATGTTGTGCCTGCTGGCCAACGGCGCGGCGGGCGCCTACGGTGCGATCGGCATCCCGGTGCTGGTCGGCGCGCAGCAGGGCGGCGTGCGCCTGGACGAGATGTCGCTGATGCTGATCGCGCTGGTGCAGGTCTGTGCAGTGTTCGTGCCTGCGGGGCTGGTGGCGATGCTCGATGGCTGGCGTGGCGTGCGCGAAACCTGGCCGGTGCTACTGTTTGTCGGCGTGGTGTTCAGTGGCGTGCAGACGTTGACCTTGTACCTGCTGGGGCCGGAACTGGTGGACATCCTCGGCCCGCTGGCCGGCATGGGCGGGCTGGCACTCTTCATGCGGTTCTGGCGCCCCAGGCGCATCTACCGCGAGGCGCAGGCACCGCCCTGCTCCACCCAACGCTGGACGCTCAAGCAGGTGCTGCTGGCATGGTCGCCGTTCTACATCCTCACCGGCGCGATCCTGGTGTGGAGTTTGCCGGCCTTCAAGGCGCTGTTTGCCGCAGACGGCGCGCTTGCAGCCACGGTGCTGCATCTGCCCATCGGCCTGCTCGATCAACGCGTGCAGGAAGTTCCGCCACTGGTCGCCAGCGTGCGTACATTGCCTGCGGTGTGGAACGTTGGTTGGCTCAACGCTTCCGGTACCGCAATCCTGATCGCGGCGGTGCTCACGGTGCTGCTCTCGCCGCGCTTGAACCTGCGCTCGGCAGCCGGCGAGTTGGCCCAGTCTGCGAAAGAGATGTGGAAGTCGCTGGCCACCGTGTCGCTGGTGATGGCGGTGGCCTATGTCACCAACTATTCCGGCGCGTCTTCGTCCATCGGCCTGGCCCTGGCGCAGGCTGGCGGCGTGTTCCCGCTGTTGTCGCCGGTGATCGGCTGGATGGGTGTCTTCATCACCGGCTCGGTGGTCAACAGCAATACCTTGTTTGCGCACCTGCAGGCAGTGACGGCAGCGCAGATCGGCGTGCCTGCCGCGTTGCTGGTGGCGGCCAATACCGCCGGCGGCGTGATGGCGAAACTGGTCTCGCCGCAATCGATCGCCATTGCCGCGGCTGCGGTCAAGCTGGTGGGGCAGGAGTCGGCGATCATGCGCACCACCTTGGCCGCAAGTCTTGGGCTGCTTGCGTATGTGTGTCTTTGTACGTGGCTGTTGTCGATGGTGTTGCAGTGAAAGCAGTCGCTGCGTGCCGGCTGGCTGCATTGATTTTTCGAATGCATCGGCACGCTCCTTTTCAGCGCGACGCGTGGGTTGCTTCAAGCGCATGCCATGCTCTGCCTGCCGATACCATCGCCGAGCGATCGGGTACGCGTGTTTTTTGAGTCCGCCATGGCGTGTGCCCAGCTTTTTTTGCTTGAGAAGTCCTGCACGGCCTCGCAGGCTGCCGCATCGCGATACCGATACACTCACTGCACTTCGCACTCAGAGAGCGACCTTCCATGACACCGTCAGCGAACGCATTCCGTGTGGCTGTTCTGTTGCTTGCATCCGCATGCGTGCCTGCGTTTGCCCAGACTGCGGTACATGCGCCTGGAGTGTCGGCGGCGCAATCTGATGCGCAGTGGAAGAGTGTTTCTGGCAAAGGCAAACCGCATGCGCGTCACGAGAACAGCCTGGTCGCCATCGGCGACCGTCTGTACCTGATCGGTGGGCGCGATAATCGGCCCTTGGACATCTTCGATACCAACACGCACCGCTGGTCCAAAGGCAGCCCGCCGCCGCTGGCAGTGAGCCACGCGCAGGCGGTGGTGTCGTCCGGAAAACTCTACTTCGTCGGCGGCCTGACCGGTGACTATCCGGAAGAAGCCGCGCTGACCCACCTGTTGATCTACGACCCTGCCACCGATCGCTGGCAGGTGGGTGCGGAGATCCCGAAGGATCGCCGCCGCGGCGCTGCCGGAACGGTGGAACACGATGGCGTGCTGTACCTGGTCGGCGGCAATACGCGCGGCCACATGAGCGGCTATGTGCCATGGCTGGATGCGTTCGACACGAAAACGCAGCAATGGACGCAACTGGCCGATGCACCACGCGCGCGCGACCATTTTCACGCGGTGGTGATCGATGGCAAGTTGTATGCGGCCGGTGGACGACGCTCGGCGCATGAAAGTGGCAACACCCTGGCGCAGACAATCGGCGAGGTCGATATCTACGACATCGAGCGCGGCACCTGGACTGTCGCCCAGGCTGCGTTACCGACCCCACGCGCGGGCACAGCAGCCATCGCACGCGATGGCCAGCTGCTGGTGATGGGCGGCGAGAGTACGCGCCAGGTCAAGGCGCACGACGAAGTGGAGGCCTACGACCCGGCCACCGCCACCTGGAAGACGCTGCCTGCGTTGCCACAAGGGCGTCACGGCACACAGGCTGCCGCCGTCGACGGCGATCTCTATCTGGTTGCGGGAAGCGCCAATCGGGGTGGCGGGCCGGAGTTGGATGACGCGTTGGTACTGGATGGCCGCCGCCAACCCTAGTCTCTGGAACACTTGTGCCGTGGCAGACGGCCAGCGAGCGGTTTGAACATTGTGTGCCCGGAGATGAGCATCTAATCTGCTTACTCGCTGTTCAATGCATAAGACCAGGGAGTGGTGATGCCGAAACGCGGATCAGACAAGACACGTCCGGTGGTGTCCGGCGTAGAGGGGCAATTTTTGCTCCCTCTTGCGCAAGCAAAGGGCGGAGTAGCGACGCCCCCACCGTTGGCCACTCAAAACGCTCAATACAGTCACTACATCGTTTACGTCGATGAGAGTGGCGACCATGGTCTGGAGACAGTGGACCCGAACTATCCGGTGTTTGTGCTGGCTTTCTGTGTTTTCCACAAAGGGCACTACGCGCAGCACGTGGTTCCTGCCATCGAGTCGTTCAAGTTCCGGCATTTCGGACATGACGTCGTGATTCTTCACGAGCACGAAATCCGCAAGGAAAAAGGACACTTCCGTTTCAATGATCGGTCGGAAAAAATGCTCTTTCTGGATGAACTGACCAGCATCATCGAGGCAAACAATTTCATCCTGATCAGCTGCGTCATCGACAAGACGCGACTCAAGGAACGGGCCCAGATGGGGAACAACCCTTATCACTTGGCGCTGGCATTTTGCCTGGAAACGCTTTTTGAGCTGATGCAGGAAAAGAAGCAGGACGCCGTTCCAACGCACGTGGTGGTCGAATGTCGCGGCAAGAAGGAAGATCGTGATCTGGAGCTTGAATTCAGGCGTATCTGCGATGATGCAAACCGCTGGAGCCGGCCACTTCCTTTCACCCTCGTGTTTGCGGACAAGAAAGCCAATTCTTCTGGCCTGCAATTAGCCGACCTGGTTGCACGTCCCATTGGCCTATCGGTCCTTCGTCCGGATCACGCTAACCGAGCATTCGATGTGCTGCAGCGCAAATTCTTCTGCAAGGACGGCAGGCGCAAGCTGGGAATGAACTACGAAGGCTGGGGCCTGAAGATTTTCCCACCGCCAGAAAGCGAAAAGCCCCGGTGATCTCACCGAGGCTATGACGCCGACCGGGAACCCCCAGTCCACTTGGGTTGCGAGTCTAGGGTTCTAGACCGAGGAATTCAAGGTCAATCCGTTACAGAACGAATCTCGCGGTGGGCATAACGCCCAAGAGAGGCCCTGTCGGCGGAAACGCTCCGTGGCAGAACTGTCTGGCCGCCCGGCAGGCTACTGGGCAAACTGCAAGCCCAGCGCCTTCACCCGCACGCGCGTCAGCATCGCATGCGAGGTCATGTACAGCGTGTGGCCGTCGTTGCCGAAGGCGCAGTTGGAGATCGGCTCGCCGGTTTCGATGCGGCCCAGTCTGCGGCCGTCGGGGGCGAACACGATGACACCGCCGGGGCCGGTGGCGAACAGGTGGCCGTTGGCGGAAACCGCCATGCCGTCGGGCAGGCCGGGGGCATCCTTGGCAACCAGATCGGAGGCATCGGCGAACACGCGCTTGCCGGTCACCGCACCGGTTGCGTCGAGCGCATAAGCCATCCAGATCGGGCGCTGCGGATCGGAGTTGGCTACGTACAAGGTGCGCTCATCGGGCGAGAGCGCGATGCCGTTGGGAAGGCTGAGGCTGTCATCGAGCAGATGCACGCTGCCATCGGTATCCAGGCGATAGACGCCGTTGAAGCGCAGCTCCTTGACCGGCGAATCGTTCATGCCCTTGAGACCGTACGGAGGGTCGGTGAAGAACACCACGCCGTCGCTGCGGCGGACCAGATCGTTGGGGCTGTTGAAGCGGTGGCCTTCGAACTGGGTGGCGAGCGGTGTCTTCTTGCGCGTGGCCGGGTCGAGCCTGGCGACGATGCGCGTGCCGGAATCGGCCAGCAACACAGTGCCGCCCGGTTCGGCGTACAGATCGTTGGCGCCGGCCTCGCGCAAGCTCGCCTGCTCCGGGCCGCTATAGCCGGAGGGCGATAGAAACACCGACAGGCCGGCATCTTCGGACCAACGATAGAGCTTGTTTTCCGGCACGTCGGTGAACAATAGATAGCCGCCGTTGCGCACCCATGCGGGGCCCTCGGACCAGGTGAACCCTTCGGTGAGCTTTTCGATACGCTTGCAATCAGATCGCTGAAGCTGCGATCGAAGGTTTTCAGCTACCCGATCACAGGAAAGCGCGGCGGCGGTGCGTCTTTCTTGGTGCAGGCGGCAAGGATCGCCAGCAACGGAACGGCCAACAACAGATAGGGCGGCAAGCGCATCGGGAAGTCCGGTATCGAAGTCGGGCCATGATGCCACCATGCGTGTGCAGGTCTCCCGCGCAGGCTGGCAACGATGCTAGCGCCCGCCAGCGGCCGCAGGCACCGCCAACACCGCATCCACTGCCGGCTTGGGCTGGTGATCGCGATCGAATAGCAGCGGGTAGTTGGTACGGCCTGGCACCGGGTAATCGTTCTTCCACGACATGCCGTCGGTAACGCCCCAGACGCTGACGCGGGCGAGCTTGTCGCGCTTGCGCCAGAACAGCGCGAACAGTTCGGCATAGCGATCACGCAGTTGCGCCTGCACCTCAGGCGGCAAGCCATCGCGATAGGGGTCGAGAAAGCGCTTGAATTCCGGCAACTGGAACTGCTTGTGCGCAAGCCCGGTGCCGATGACCTGGCCTTCCTTGGTGAGCGGCAGCACATCGACATCCAGCTCGGTGATCATGACCTTGATGCCGAGCGCGGCGTAGGCGTCGATGGCGTCTTCGATATCGCGCACGCTGGGATAGTCGAGCCCCCAGTGTCCTTGCATGCCGACGCCATCGATGCGGATGCCGGCTTGCTGCAGCATCTTGACCATGCGCACGATACCGTCGCGCTTGGCCGGCCGCCAGGCGTTGAAGTCGTTGTAATACAGCTGCGCATCGGGTGCATAACGCTGCGCGAAAGTGAAGGCATTGCGCACCACGGTATCGCCGTCGCCCACGCGCTGCACCCAGTTGGTGGCGCGGTAACTGCCGTCTTCGTCGATGATCTCGTTAACCACGTCCCAGGCCTGCACTTTGCCCACGTAGCGCCCTGCCACGCGTTCGATATGCGCGCGCATGCGCTCCAGCTGCGCGTTCGCCGTGTTGGGTTTGCCCTGCGCGTCGACGAAGAACCAGTCTGGCGTCTGGTTGTGCCAGACCAGGGTGTGGCCGATCACGAACATGTCGCGGCTGCGGCCGTAGGCGACGAAGGCGTCGGCAGCGCTAAAGTCGAACACGCCCGGACGTGGCGCAACCACTTCAGCCTTCATCACGTTTTCGGCTGTGATGGCGTTGAAGTGGCAGGCGACCAGCGCGGAAGAGGCGGCATCCTTGCCGGAGACGATGTCCGCATTGACGGCGGTGCCGATCAGGAAGCCGTCGGCATAGGCACGCTGGAGCGACGTGCTGCGGGTGTCGCAGGCGGCGAAGGCTGGCAGTGCGGCGATGGTGCCGATGGCAGCGAACGCGATGCCCAGGCATGTTGATGCGCGCGTCCTGTTTTCTTGCATGACGGACTTCCTGATCGGATGCGGGTTCTGTGCTCTTCGCGGGTGACAGTGACTGGCAATGCGCGCCAATGCTCGATTGCAGCTTACGTGTGGCCAGCTGCGTTTGAATCCAGCAGCCGAGCTAGCACTATCGGCAGCGCGGTTGCATCGATCGCATCTGCTGGGTGCGAGCACCTCATCGCTATCCGAACGCGACACCTCACATGCACGCCTCACGCAACTGCCAAGCAGCAGATCCATCACTCCACCACCACCTGCGCACTGGCCGCCTGCAAGGTATCGGATTCGACGTGGACCGTGACCGTGCCACGCGCGCCGGCCTTGCCACGCACGATTGCCAGACACAGCCCGTTGAAGGCGTTGCGTTGCGGCGAGACGAACGATTCCAGATCGGTCGGATCGCCGTTGTCGGTGGCAACCAGCTCGCCCGGTCCTTCGATGCGGAAACGCAGACGATCGCCGGCGGTTGGTGCAGGGCGTCCGGCGCGATCGAGCAAGCGCACGGTGACGAAACTCAGATCCTGCCCGTCGCCACGGATGCTGCTGCGGTCTGGCGTCACCTGCATGCGCGCGGCGATGCCGGCGGTCTGCACACGGTCGCTGGCCCAGGGTTTGCCAGCCTTGTAGGCCTGCACGCGCAGCTCGCCGGGCTGATACAGCACATCGTCCCAGCGCAGCCGGTAGTGCAGCGGGCTCTTGCGCTTGCGACCCTGCGACACGCCATTGACGAACAGCTCGGCCTCGTCGCCAGAGGTGAATACATGCACCGGCGTGACCTGGCCCTCGCGACCGGGCCAGCTCCAGTGCGGCAGCAGATGCGCCATCGGCAGGTCGGGGCGCCAACGCGATTGATACAGCCAGTAGCGATCCTTGGGAAAACCGGCCAGATCGAAGATGCCCGAGTAGGAACTGCGCGAGCTGTAGTACGGCGTGGGTTCGCCCAGATAATCGAAGCCGGTCCAGACGAATTCGCCGGCCACATACGGATGCTGGTCCTGCGCAGCGAAGACCTTGTCGGCGCTGGAACCGAAGTCCACTGCATGCAGTTCGTAGGCGCTGACCTGATGCGCGACCGAGTCGCCGCCGCGCCCATCGCGCACCGGTGCGCTGTTATCCTGCGTCACCGGAAACAGATATACGCCACGGCTGCTCAAGGCCGATGCGGTCTCGCTACTGAGAATCGCTTTGTGCGGAAACTTGCCATGGAACGCCGGATACTGCGGCTGTTTGCGGATGCGCTCGGTGCCTGCGAACTCCGGCATGTCGCGAATGCCTTCGCCCTGGTAGTTGAGGCTGATGACATCCAGCGCAGCGGGCAGCGGCATCTCGGGCGAGGCGTAGTTCATCGCCACAGTAGCCGGGCGAGTGGGGTCTTCGTCGTGCACGATGGCATGCAGCGTGCGGGCGATCGCGGCGCCCTGCTCGCCGGTGTATTGCTCACCGACTTCGTTGCCCACGCTCCACAGCATCACCGAGGGATGATTGCGGTCGCGCCGCAGCATCGCGCGCAAGTCGGCTTCGTGCCACTGCGGGAACACCAGGTGGAAATCCAGCGGGGTCTTCTTCATTTCCCAGCTGTCGAACACTTCATCCACCACCAGCAGGCCCATGCGGTCGGTCAACTCCAACAGCTCGGGCGCGGGCGGGTTGTGGCTCATGCGGATGGCGTTGGCGCCCATCTGCTGCAGCAACTGCAGCTGTCGCTCAGCAGCGCGCACATTGAACGCGGCACCCAGCGCGCCGAGATCGTGATGATTGTTCACGCCGCGAATCGGCACATGTTCGCCGTTGACCAGAAGCCCCTTGTCGGCATCGAACACGATGATCCGGATGCCGAACGGTGTGTCATAGCGATCCACCAGGCGCCCGTTCTGGCTGACCTCGGTCACGGCGACATAGCGATGCGGGCGCTGGGTTGGCAGCGGGCCCCAGAGACGTGGGTGGTCGATCTGCGTGCTGCCCTGCACGCGTGCCGTGCCGCCGCCAGCCACGTCAACCCGCACAGGCGCAATGCGTGCAACAGGCTCACCACTGCGCGTGCCATGCACATCATCAAGCACATAGATCGCGGTGCTGACTTGCGCGTGCACATCGCTGCGGGCAGCATTCTCCAGCGTGATCGCCAGCTGCACCTGCGCAGTTTCGGCAGACACCTGCGGCGTGGTCAGCTGCGTACCCCACTGCGCGACATGCAGCGGTGCGGTCTTGGTCAGCCATACGTTGCGATACAGCCCGCCACCCGGATACCAGCGCGCCGAGTCGGGCGGGTTGTCCAGACGAATCGCCAGTTGATTGCGTCCACCGGGCACCACATACGGGGTCAGGTCGACGCGCCAGGAGCTATAGCCATACGGCCAACCGCCGACCAGCTTGCCGTTGAGCCAGACCGTGGCATACGCCATCGCACCATCGAGATCGAGAAACAGCGAGCGCCCGCGATCGCTGGCCGGAATGTTCAGGCGCTTGCGATACCAACCCACGCCCCAGCTCGGCAAGCGCCCCATGCCACCGTAGGGACCATCGGCCAGGAATGGCCCGGCGATCGCCCAATCATGCGGTAGATCCAGTTGCTGCCAACCGCTGTCGTCGAACTGCGGCTGCACGAAGGCCAGCGTACTGCCGGGATGGCCAGGTGGGCGCTTGTGTCGTTGTGCGGGATCTGCAATCAGGTTGTTGGCCGTGGGCAGGATCCACGGCTTGAGCACGCGCACTGCGGCGGCATCGACATGCTGTGCCTGCTCGGGCTGCGCGTCAGCAACCTTGCCGTCTTCACTACGCAGCACGTGCGGACGGACGTCATAGTCCAGGGTTTCGCCAGTGCCTGGGGGATCGCCGCGATGGAAGCGCCATTGCGCATTGAGCGAGACACGCTCGCGTGGCAGTTCGGTAGGCGCCGGTGGTGCTGCCAGCGCGGGCATGACGATGAAGATGCAGAGCATCGCGACATGTGCAAGGCGTGCACAGTGCCCGAAATCGTGCATCAGCGGTGCCTGCCTGCCGGCGCGCGTCATAGCGCAACACCCTTCTGCCATCTATGCACGCACGGCATGTCCGCCCCTCGTGCACACGTGTGGGCGTTGCTGCCTGCTGCCTCGCCCGCCTTCACAGGTGGTAGGCCCGCTTGGGCAAGCGATACGCCAGATCGATCGCCACCTCGACCGCCTCATCTTCATCCAACCGATGCTCGGCGACCAGCTTGGCAAGAAACGCGCTGTCCACGCGCCGCGCCACATCGTGCCGCGCCGGAATCGACAGGAACGCACGCGTATCGTCGTTGAAACCCACGGTGTTGTAGAAGCCGGCGCTGGCCAGGGTCTGCTCGCGGAAGCGCCACATGCCCTCCGGCGCGTCATGAAACCACCACGCCGGCCCGAGCAGCAGCGAGGGGTAATGCCCGGCCAATGGCGCAAGTTCGCGGCTGTAGCTGGTCTCGTCCAGCGTGAACACGATCAGGCGCAGGCGCGGGTCGTTGCCGAATCGGTCCAGCAAGGGCTTGAGCGCATGCACGTAGTCGGTACGCATCGGAATATCGGCGCCCTTGTCACGCCCGAAGGTCTGGAACAGCTGCCGGTTGTGATTGCGGAAGCAACCCGGATGCAGCTGCATCACCAGGCCATCGTCCAGGCTCATCGCCGCCATCTCGGTCAGCACTTGCGCGCGGAACAGTTCGGCCTGCGCGGGTGTCGCCGCACCACGCACAACAGTCGCGAACAAGCGCTGCGCCTCATCCGCCGACAGATCGGCGGTAGCGGCGCTGGGATGCCCGTGGTCGGTCGACGTCGCACCGTGCGCGGCAAAGAACGCGCGGCGCTGCCGGTGCGCACGCAGATAGCCCTGCCAGGTCAGCACATCTTCGCCGGTAAGGGCGCCGAACTGCTGCAGCGCGCCGGCGAACTGTTCGTGTTCGGGGTCGACCACCGGGTCCGGCCGGTACGCGGTAAGCACGCGCCCTTTCCAGCCGCTGTCGCGAATGGCCGCGTGGTGCTGCAGCGTGTCCAGCGGCGATTCGGTGGTGGCGATCACCTCGATATTGAAACGCTCGAACAAGGCACGTGGGCGAAACGCCGGCGTCTGCAAGGCCGCGGTTATGTGGTCGTAGTAGTGATCTGCGGTTCTGGCATCCAGCCGGAAACGCAGATCGAACACGTCGTGGAATACGTGATTGAGCCACAACGCAGATGGCGTGCCGCGCAACAGCGTGTAGTGCTCGGCGAACACACGCCACGCCACGCGTGGATCTACCGCTGCACGCGATCCATCCGCACGCGGAATCCCCAATGCATCCAGTGCGATGCCCTGGCTGTAGAGCATGCGGAACACATAGTGGTCCGGCACCAGCAACAGCTCGGTAGCATTGGCAAACGGCGCATCGGTGGCGAACCATGCCGGGTCGGTATGGCCGTGCGGGCTGATGATCGGCAGCGCGGCGATCTGCCCATACAGGCGGCGCGCAATCGCACGCGTGCCAGGGTCGGCAGGAAAGAGGCGGTCGTCGTGCAGGGTCAGGAGCGAAGGCGTGGACATGGAATCAGGACATCCTGAGAGACGGAGAGCGAAAGCTGCCGGCCGCCCGCGTCATGGCGCGGGCGTGCCGGGATGGCTGGCAACGTACTCGCGCAGCCAGGTCAAAGCGGGCCGCTCGGTGCCATAGGCACGGATCAGGTACGCCGCTTCCTTGTCGCGCCACAGGCCGGGACGAAAGCCCCACAGCGTGATACCGCGTACGCCGGGGTGCTCCCAGAACACCGGAAACACGCGTTGGTAGTCGGCCAGCTGCTGCGCATCGCTGGGCCCGTCCAGATCGAACTCGGTGATGTAGATCGGCAAGCCGGTTGCAGCCAAGGCATCGAGATTGGCGCGATGCACCGACATCGCCACATTCGGGGTGGTTTCGAAGGCGTGCTCCTGGATGCCAATGGCATCGATCAGTTGCTCGCGCTGCAGCAGCTGCACGATCTGCAGATACTTCTGCGTGGCCTGCGGGTTGTTGGTGATGCTGTAGTCGTTGATCATCAGCCGCGCACGCGGAAAGTGCTGGCGGGCGAGCCGAAACGATTGCAGCACCCACTCCCAACCGCTGGCGCCGTTGCCGCCCAGCGCCTGCAGATAATTGCCGCCGCCGGTGTCGTCTTTGCTGGGCGGGTCGTTGAGTGGTTCGTTGACCACTTCCAGCAGATCGATCTGCGGATACCGCTGCGCCACCGCAGCAAACCACTGCTCGATCTCGCGGCGCTGCTCGGCCGGCGGCAACGCCTTGATCCACTCCGGTTGCTGATTGCCCCACACCATGACATGCATCTGGAACGGCATGCCATTGGCCTTGGCCAGCCTGTAGGCAGCATCCAGCCCGCTCCAGTCCATCTGGTCGCGCACCGCTTCCACGCTGCCCCACTTGCCGCTGTTTTCCGGGGTGAGCTTGTTCCAGTACTGCGCGAACCCTGCCGCCTGTTGCGGGCTGTAGGCGCTGCCCAGGAACTTGGACGCGCCGGATGCCAATGGCGCAGCAGATGCAGATGTTGCGAGGCTGGCTGCGAGCAACAGACTGGAGAAAACGACCCGCATACGCATGGCGATCACCTCAGGACGAAGGGGAGGACGCAACGGCAGCGTCGGCCGGTAGCTGCGCTGGATCCAGGCGTGGCGCCAGCGTGTGCACGACCGTCAACGCCAGCAGGTAGGCCGAGCCCGCCATCAAGAACACCGGCACGTAGCTGCCGGTGGCCTGCAACAGGAACCCGATGAAAGTAGCGATCAGCATGCCACCCACCGCGCCGGCAAAGCCACCGATACCGACCACCGTGGCGACCGCATGGCGCGGAAACATGTCCGACGGTAGCGTAAACAGGTTGGCCGACCAGCCCTGATGCGCGGCGGTGGCCAAGCCGATCAGACCGACCGCGACCCATAGATTGTCTGCGCGTGCGGCGAACACGATCGGCACCACCGAGATGGCGCAGATCAGCATCGCGGTCTTGCGCGCACGGTTGACGCTCCAACCGCGCGCAATGAAGCGCCCGGCGACCCAGCCACCGGCGATGCTGCCGATATCGGCAAGCACGAAGATCACGATCAACGGCGCGCCCAGTTGCAACAGACTCAAGCCGTATTCGGCATGCAGGAACTTGGGCAGCCAGAACAGGAAGAACCACCAGATCGGGTCGGTGATGAACTTGCCCAGCACGAAGGCCCAGGCCTGCCGATGCCGCAGCACCTGCAACCACGACAGCCGCCGCTGCACCGGCTCGTGCGCATCGCTGCGGATATGTGCCAACTCCGCAGCCGACAAACCCGGTTGCCGCTCGGGCGGGTGATAGCTCAGCCACCACACCAGCAGCCACGTTGCGCTGAGTACGCCGGTGAACAGAAATGCCGCCTGCCAGCCCCAGGCGGTGGCGATCACCGGCACCAGTAACGGCGCGACGATGGCGCCGATATTGGAGCCGGAATTGAAGATGCCGGTGGCCAGTGCGCGCTCGCGACGCGGGAACCACTCCGCCACCGTCTTGAGCGCGGCGGGGAAGTTGCCGGACTCGCCCAGCCCCAGAAAAAAACGCGCAATCGCAAAGCCCACCACGCTGGTGGCCAGCGCATGCCCCATCGCCGCCAGGCTCCAGATGCCGATCGCCAGCGCGTAGCCGACGCGCGTGCCGAAGCGGTCGATCACCGCACCGCTGCACAACAAGCCCAGCGCGTAGGCGGCCTGGAATGCGGTGACGATGTAGCCGTACTGGATTTCGTTCCAGCCGATCTGCGTCTGCAGAAACGGCGCCAGCACGCCGAGTACCTGGCGGTCGACATAGTTGATGGTGGTGGCCGCAAGCAGCAATGCGCACACGCGCCAACGCATGCGGCCCAGGCGCGTCGGCGTGCCGGCTGATGCAGCAGTTGGCGGCAGTTGGTTCACGTGCCCGACTACCGCAACCGCGCCGCAGGCAGTACGCACTGCGCAATCGCGTAGCGAAGGCTGCAACGTGCTGCTGCATGTCGCGGGCAGCTTGGCACATCGCTGCTGCGTTTATCGGTTCGATTCATCGACCACTGCACCTGCACGAAGGTGGCCTTGCGCCACGGGTGATAGCGCTACCATTACCACGCTCCTTGGCAAAATCCATCGCGCAGTGCAGCACGCCAGGTAGGCGCCAACGTTCAAGACCGCCTCGATGAGCGCTACTGCCATATTCGCCGCTATGCCCCGTCATCTATGCTGCCCTGCAGCGTGATGTTCTGAATTTGGTAGCGCTAACATCCAGCGCCACTGATCGCCCGTTCTTCCCCACCGCACCATCGCCGCGCCACGTATCGGCAGCGGCACTCCCTGCGCAGGGGCGATGCGTGGGACATCTGCTCACCTGTTAGGGAAGGGATTACGGTGAAGAACAGCTACGCACGAACCGCGTTGTCCTGCGCGTTGGGGTCCATCCTGCTGGGCATGGCCAGCACAGCCGCCTTGGCTCAATCCACCGATGCCGCCGACGCAACGACCACGCAACCCCCGCCGGCCGCAACGACCAGCGGCGATGCAGTGACCCAGCTCGATACCGTCACCGTCTCCGGCTACCGACGCAGCATCCAGTTCTCCACCGATGCCAAGCGCGACTCGGTGGGCTTTGCCGACACCGTGTTTGCCGAGGACATCGGCAAGTTCCCTGACATGAATATCGCCGAGTCGCTCAACCGCATTCCCGGCGTGCAGCTCTCGCGCGACGTCAATGGCGAGGGCTTGAACATCGCCATCCGCGGCCTGGGCACCAGCTTCACCAAGACCACGCTCAACGGTGCCAGCATCGCCACCGCCTCGATCGGCCTGAACGCGCAGAACCAGAACCGCGAAGTCGATCTGAACCTGTTTCCCACCGAATTCTTCACCCAGCTCACCGTGAGCAAGACGCCCACCGCCAGCATGCTCGAAGGCGGCGTCTCCGGTGTGGTGGACATGCGCAGCGCGCGCCCGTTCGATCGCCCCGGCGTGCATTTCACCTACCAGGCCCAGGCCGACTGGAACAGCACCAGCGAAAAGACCACCCCGCGCGGCGCCTTCATGGGCAGCTGGACCAACGAGCAAGGCACCTTCGGCGCACTGTTCGGCGTGGCCTCGGTGCGCAGCAAGCTGGGCGTGCGCGGCTTCGAGAGCGTGGGCTGGACCAACCCCGGCCTGACCTACACCCAGTGCGGGCTCACCCCGCCTGCCGGCACGCCAGCCACCAATCAGCCGGCCGCCTGCAACGTCAATGGCGGCGGCAACTGGCGCATTCCCGACCGCGTGCCGGCCACCGCCGGCAGCGGCCTGACCACCGGCGAGACCATCGATGCGGCCTGGCTGCTGGCGCGCAACCCGGGCCTGAGCATCGACCAGATCAGCGACGCGCTGATTCCACGCCTGGGCCGCAGCGTCTACATGAATGGCGATCGCGACCGCGATGCCTCGGTGATGTCGCTGGAATGGCGCCCGTCCGACAGCATGCATTTCTACCTGGATACGCTGTATTCCGAGGCCAAGCGCACCACCGAGCGCATCAGCATGAATCTGATCGGCCGCAACGGCAACATGATCCCGCTGGGCATGCAGCTGGACCAGAACAACGTGGTCACCAGCGCCACCTTCGCCAATGCGCAGTACTTCCTGGAAGCGCGCCCGTACCGCGAAGAGGTCAAGTTCTGGAGCGTCAACCCGGGCGCGGAACTGTTGTTCGGCGCCGAGCAGGACATCAAGCTCAACGTGCAGGCCAATGCCACGCGCAGCTGGCTGGATCGTGAGTCGCCCAGCATCCTGGTCACCTCGCCGTTCACCACCGTCGACTACCGCAACGAAGGCGGCGACCGCCCGTCGATCAGCAGCCCGCTCGATCTCAACGACCCCAATCTGGGCTGGGGCTGGAACGGCGGCCGGGTCAATATCCAGAACGAAAAACGCGTGACAGAAACACGTGGCGGACGTGCCGACCTGCAGTTCGGCGAAGACAAGCGCAACATCAAGATCGGCGCCGCCTACGACCAGGCCGAGCGCACCATTCGCGGTTTCGACAACAGCATCGCCTGGGAGCAGGTGGTCTGCCGCGGTGGCGGCGGCAATGTCTGCAACGGCGGCCCCGGCTCGGCAATCCCGAATGCGGCCCTGGCCGGCTATCTGCGCCCCGGCCCGGATGGCTTCATCACCGCCGATTTTAACCGCTTCCTAGGCGACACCAACTACTACGCGCTACGCGATTCCGCCCCGGAAACCAACTCCGCCAACACCGGCGCCTCGGCCGGCGGCATCCGCGAAAAGAACTGGGGTTTCTACATCGAAACCAACGCCGAAACCGAGGTGTGGAACCGCACGCTGCGCTTCAATGCCGGCGTGCGCTACGTGACCACCGACCAGACCATTACCGGCCCGGTCACCATCAACGGCATCCGCCGCATCCAGGTGCTGGATTCGGACTACAAGGAAACCCTGCCCTCGTTCAACGCCGCCTGGGATGTGGCCGACAACGTGGTGCTGCGCCTGTCCAGCTCGCGCACGCTCACCCGGCCCGACCCCAGCGCGATGCTGCCCAACACCAACTTCAGCGATCCCTCCGCGCAGACCGCAACCCAGGGCAATCCGAACCTGGCGCCGTATCTGTCCACCAACGTGGATTTCGGCGGCGAGTGGTACACCGGCGGCGAAGGCTATGTGGGCCTGACGCTGTTCAACAAGCGCATCAGCGGCTTCACCGTCAACGGTGTGCGGCGCATTCCCTTCAACGACCTGGGCGTGCCGTACGAGAGCCTGCTGCCGATCCAGCAGGCCGGCCTGGACCAGCGCGGCGGGCCGAATGCGGCCACCGTGGATGTGCAGACCCAGGTCAACGCCGACGGCGTGCTCAACATCCGCGGCACCGAGGCGATCTGGGTGCAGCCGCTGGACAAGCTGGTCGACGGCATGGGCTTCAGCGTGAACTACACGCACGTTACCCAATCCTCGGAAGGCGAAGGCATTCCGGCAGTGGCGGTCGGTGTTGCACCGAACCTGTGGAACGGCACCGTGTACTGGGAAAAGGACGCCGCCTCGGTGCGTCTGTCCTACACCTGGAACGACGACATGGTGATCTCCGGCGCCAACCAGAACGGCATCCCGTATGCGCGCCTCAACGCCGACGCACGTGGGCAGCTGGATCTGTCGGCCAGCTACACGCTGGAATCGCTGCCGTCCAAGCCGCAACTCACCCTAAACGTCACCAACATCACCGACGAGCCGCTGCGCACCACCTACGCCTGGCCCAACGCCACCTACGATCTGTACGAGCCCGGCCGCACGGTCATGCTCGGCATCCGCGGCACGTTCTGAGCGTGGTCATCGACACGACAGCACAGAGGCCGGGCGGGTGTGGCCGACCCGTGGGTCGCGCGTGGTCTTGTTGCATGGCCCGCGCACCGCATGCCGCTGCCGCTGCCCTGGCGACGGCGCGCGCGGTTTTGCCGGACACTTCAGGCGCCATGCCTGCCGGCGCGATCCGGACCGATCGCGGTCGGCGGCATGGCGCGCGCCGCGGCGTTTCCCGCAGCACTCCTCGAGCCCGCCCCGCCTCATGAACGATCAGTCACAACAGCTCTCCCTATGCGAAAAGATCGGCTACAGCCTGGGCGACCTGGCGGCCAACCTGATCTTCCAGACGCTGGTCACCTTCCTGGCGTTCTTCTACACCGATGTGTTCCGCATCCCGGCGGGTGTGGCCGCCACGTTGATCTTCGTGGTGGGCATGCTTGGCGCGTTCGTGTTCACGCCCATCATCGGCATCCTGGCCGACCGCACCCGCACGCGCTGGGGCAAGTTCCGCCCGTGGATCCTGTGGACGGCAGTGCCGTTCGGTGCGTTGTCGCTGGCCGCGTTCAACACGCCCGCCCTCGGCGAACAGGGCAAGATCGCCTACGCCTTCGCCACCTACACGCTGCTGATGCTGGTGTACGTGGCCAACAACCTGCCGTACTCGGCATTGAGCGGCGTGCTCACCGGCAGCATGGAGCAGCGCAACAGCCTGTCCGCATATCGCTTTCTGGCGGTGACACTTGCGCAGTTCGTGATCCAGGTGCTGCTGCTGCCGCTGGTATTGATCCTGGGCAATGGCGACAAGGCGCAGGGCTTTCGCAACACCATGGCGCTGTTTGCCGCCGTCGGCACGCTGTGCTTTCTGATCACCTTCTTCACCACCCGCGAGCGGGTGCTGCCGATCAGCGAACAACGCACCAGCGTGCGCCAGGACCTGGGCGATCTGGTCCGCAACAAACCCTGGCTGGTGATGCTGGCGTTGACCATCCTGGTCTTCATCAATCTCGCCATGAAGGGCGGGATGTACATCTACTACTTCAAGTACTACCTAGACGCGGATGCATTGACGCTGTTCCTCGATAATGCGGGCTTCAACCGCTTCATCGCTGCAATCAATAGCGTACTCACCGGCGCCGGCATGAGCGCACTGCAATGGCCGCAGGACGCGCCGACCTCGGCCTTCAGCGTGTTCAGTGCCGGCGGCATTCTGGCGATGATCGTGGGTATCGGTTTTTCCAAGCGCCTGGCCGATCGCTACGGCAAGCGCAACGTGTTCGGTGGCGCGCTGCTGATCTCTACCGTGTTTCTGCTGGCGTTCTACGTCTACCCGCCGACTGCGATCGGCTGGGTGTTCGCCTCCTACGTGCTGCACGGCTTCTTCTACGGCATCACCATCCCGCTGTTGTGGGCGATGATCGCCGACGTGGCCGACTACTCCGAGTGGAAGAACCACCGCCGCGCCACCGCGATCATTTTCTCGGCGATGTTGTGCGGCCTGAAGATCGGCCTGAGCGTCGGCGGCGCACTGGTCGCCGGCATCCTGGCGCTCTATGGCTACGACGCCACGCTACCGCTGCAAAGCGATGCAGTGACGAGCGGCATTCGCCTGGCCATCAGCGTGTATGCGTCCATTCCGTTTCTGCTCGGCACCGCACTGCTGGCGCTGTACGAGATCGACAAGACGCTGGAAACCCGCATCGAACACGAGCTGGGTGCCCGCCGACAGACCGCAACGCCCGCCACTCACTGACGCCCTCCCCACCACTTCATGCACAGGTACGCGCATGTCCGATGAACTGCACACCGCTGCACTGCAGGCGCTGGCGCGCACCGCCATTTCCGCACCGCTGGTCACCCATCTCTACACCGCCGATCCTTCCGCACACGTGTTCGACGGCGCGTTGTACCTGTATCCCTCGCACGACATCGATGCCGGCGTTGCCTTCAGCGACGACGGCTCGCATTTCGACATGGCCGACTACCACGTGCTGCGCATGGCGCACCCGAACGCGCCGGTGGAAGACCTGGGACAAGTGCTGCACGTACGCGACGTACCCTGGGCGCAGCGGCAGATGTGGGCGCCGGATGCCGCGCAGCGCGACGGCAAGACCTACCTGTATTTTCCCGCGAAGCGTGCCGACGGCATCTTCCAGATCGGCGTGGCGGTCGGCGATGGCCCGCACGGCCCGTTCGTCGCCGAACCCGAGCCCATCGCCGGCACCTATTCGATCGACCCGGCCGTCTTCGCAAACGACGACGGCGCGCATTACCTGTACTTCGGCGGCATCTGGGGCGGCCAGCTGCAGCACTACCGCGACAACGTCTACGCGCAGACCCATCAGGAACCCGCCGACGACGCGCCCGCACTCGGCCCGCGCGTGGCCCGCCTGCACGAGGACATGACCCAATTGGCCGAACCCACCCACGAGATCGTCATCCTCGACGAACACGGCACCCCGCTACGCGCCGGCGACCATGCCCGCCGCTTCTTCGAAGGCCCCTGGGTCCACCACCACGCCGGCCGCTATTACCTGTCGTATTCCACCGGCGACACCCACCTGATCTGCTACGCCACCAGCGACACGCCGTACGGCCCGTTCACTTATCAAGGCGTGCTGCTCGCACCGGTGGTCGGCTGGACCACCCACCACTCCATCTGCGCCTTCGAGGGACAGTGGTATCTGTTCTATCACGACGCTGTTTTATCAGGCGGGCAGACGCATCTGCGCAGCATCAAGATGGCACCGCTGGAGCACGACGCGGATGGAAGGATCGCGACGATTTATCCGTATGGGGAGGGAGCGGTGTCGCCTTGGTAAATGGTCGCCGCTGTGCGGTCAGTTGCAGACGCTAGTCATTGGCTGGCGCCAACGCAAGTGAGCCATGGCCCGCTCGTTGCCGCTGACGGGCGATCCTCCGGGGAGCGTCCTGTGGCGCGTCGATACTGCATTGCATGCTTTGTGCAGCCAGCCACTCAGGTCTTGTCTCCATCGCGCACGCCTCACGCCTCGCGCATGGCCACCACGGGACGCAGATCGTTCACAAGGCGCTTTCTGCTGCTACGCGCATACTCGACCGGGGAGAACGGCATTGCCGAGTCTGCGTAGGCATCGATGAGCTGCAAGAGTGCGTCCCTGCCAATCTCCTCCGGCGCGGGATTACTGCCGGCCTCGGTCAGCGATGTCAGCCGTTCCTGGAGCATTTCCTTCCTGGCGATCTCCACGCCGAGGGACGGATCTGCCACGCACAGGCCAAAGGTCCCATCAAGAAAATAGGGGATGAACCCCTGGATCTTTTTTTCGATGGCATCCGTGTCCTCGATGTGCGCGCGCAACCCTGTCTCCAATTCCCGACCCAATGCCGCAAGCACGGCATCACGCGCGTCCCCCTTTGCGGCTCGGTCGGCGATGTCCACCCATTTCCTGCATTCGGGACGGAAGTAGTCGCCCACAAGGCGCTCGTCGATGTGTGTGACTCCAAACGCCGCCGAACGGATGGAATGTCCGTCGCACGTATACGTCGGTTTTGGTATGGCATCCGCTTCCAGAAGCGCATCGAGCCGATCGACCGTGATGCCGGCAAGCGATGCGAACGTTGGCTTGTTGACGAAGTGCGTTTGCAGATAGTTTGCCAGCGTCAGCGACTGCTGCATGGACAATCACCCGTGTTCATAGAGGGGCGGGACGCTATCACACCCGTACGTAGGCAGGCACAAGATCGGCCTCAGTTCGCTAGAGCTGGACAGACGATGACCAAACGCTGCCACGACTTCTCGCACGGCACCGTCATGTCACTGGCACAGATGGCCAGCTTGCGCCTGGGCCGGAACTGCATCGCATGGGGCTGCATCCAAGTGCATTGCAGCTACGTAGGTCTATGCATGTGCTCTTTTGATGGAGGTTGCCATGCGACATCGTTCGATGCTGTTGTTAGTGACGCTCGCGGTCTACGGGAATGCAAGCGCAAGCGATTCACGCGCTGCCCTGCCCCGCGCGGACACCGTTGACGTGCCACGCTTCATGGGCGATTGGTACGTCATCGCGCACATTCCTACCCGGCCCGAGCGCAAGGCCTACGATGCCGTGGAGCGCTATGCACTGCGGCCGGATGGCCGCATCCAGACCACCTTTACATTCCGCAAGGGAAGTTTCGAGGCGCCGCTCAAGTCCATGCATCCGATCGGCGAGGTGGCAAGGGAGGGCAATGGCGCGCTGTGGAGCATGCAATTCTTCTGGCCGTTCAAGGCCGAGTACGTGATCGCCTGGCGGGATGCAGACTATGCGCAGACCATCGTGGCACGCAGCAAGCGCGACTACGTCTGGTATATGGCGCGTACTCCGCAGGTGTCCGATGCCGACTATCAGCAGGCTGTTCAACGTATCGCCGCAATGGGCTACGACGTGTCACAGCTGCGCCGCGTACCGCAGTCGCAGCGCTGATGCGGTAAAAAGGGCCGATGCGGTAAAAAGTGCGACGAGCATCAGCGATGCAGTATCTGCATCGCAGGCTCTCGCACACCGCCTGCGTTAGACGTTCTTTTCATCCACAGAAAACTCCCATCCGTCATTCAAACCTCCCAACGGCTTGGCCTCCGTTGCCAACTCTTCCTCGAACGCCGAAATCGCCTTGTGCGACGGGACCATGGTCGGATACACCGTCACGTCCATCGGAAACGCCGTGTTTTCCGGGTAATGGCAGCAACGCACCTTTTGCTCGAAGCGCAGCAGCGTCACCGAAAACGCCAATGCCGACTCCTTCGTGGGGAAGACCACGGAGAACGCGATCTCTCGCGGCGTCGAAAGATCCACCCCTTGCTGGGCGATGTGCCAAAGGGTGTCGCCGTTATCGTCGTTAGGATACAGATCCGGATTTCGTTGCATGGGAAGCTTCATTTTTTTTGACCAATTTACCGAGGAGGAATCCTAGCGCCCGGCTTGTGTGGGGCCTGTCATTAACTGCGTGCATGAAATCAAATGGTGTCAGAATGCCCTTCGAGCTCACTATATTTCTGGCGATCACACCATTTCCCGCTTCATCAGCAGGCGCATTCGAGTCGCCTAAGTATTCCCCTGAGCTGAAATGTCTGCATGTTAATACCTACATCTCTGCGACACGGCATTGATAACCGAAAGGGCGCGAAGACTCCAGGCCTGCACCTTGACTCCTCCATGCATCAGTAGCACACTCCTTCACGGAGCGTAGCAACTCCACAGATAGCGGTGCCACCCCCGTCAAGCGGTGGTTTTTTGTGCCTGATGTTCAGGCACATGCTCGGCGTCTCCACGCCGGGAGGGCGGCGAATACAACACCCGCAAGGGAAATAAGCCCGCCGTCTGTCTGCGGTTGCTAACCTCCCGGCATCCCGCCGCATCGTGCGGCGGGAGCCTGTTCCGGAGGAGTGAGCATGGAGCAGTCTCTGTTCGGGTATTACCTGCTGCCGGAAAACGCGCAGCTTCGGTTACTGCAAACGCGCGATCATTTGCGCTTTCTGGCAGCATTAGCACGGCCACGCGCCACGATCGCCAGTCATGTCAGTGAGTCCCATGTGAGCCTGGATGCAATGACATTCTGCTTCGAGCTGTTGGCCGAGCAACTGGAAAACGTCTTGAACCAGACGCTGACGCCCGATGATTTTTCTAGGACCTAACTTGACGCAGTAACGGCGGCAAGATCGGGGGGCTGGCACCCCAAGGTGCCCAGCCCGCAACTGCAGCCTCGCCTTCGATTATTCGAAACCAATCAAATTTATATAAGACACGCCCTTGACGCCCATCTGAGATTCGGTGTGGCCTGATTCAACGTAGGCGCGACTGACCCCACACTGGCAGACCTTCTTGATGTTGTTCTTGATGGCGCCTTCGATGCTGTGGTTGAAGCTAAATGCACTACTTCCTTCGACAACGCACACTTCTCTTTTCAGCCCACCCTCTATGGCCTGACTCTTTGTTTGATAGATCGTCACTTCGCAGCTGCCGCTCTTATAGTTGTTAGCTACGCCTATCATCCTCACCGATCCAGTTGCGCAACCAGACAGACAGCAAAAAATAATAGCTGAAAAAATTATTTTATTACTAATCAAGAAAATCTCGCTGTTTGAGCGGACCTGCCATGATGAAAGCACTTCCGGCCAGGATCGTAAAATATTTTCAAGCACGCATTTCATTACATACCGCAAGACCAAATAAATTCATGAGACCTGAGCTTTATAGCCACCCAACGATGGAGCTAAAAAAGAGCGGATTAACTTGATAATTTGACCGTCTCAGCAAAAGCCAAGAGGCGGAGGCATCTATCCGCTCCGCCAGTGATTGTTACGGCACCCAAACCAGATTCATCAACTGCGGGTCGGCAGTGACCTTGACCAGCTTGCCGCTGGGACCGAACTGCACCTGATACTCGGAGAAGCTGTCGCGCCAGTAACGCCACAGCGAAGCTTCCAGATTCGGGTTCTCGCTGCTGATCGGGTAGCCGACCGCCATCAGCACCTGTTCGCGGGTCATGCCGCCGGTGAGTTTGCCATCGTTGATGGCCTGGCGAATCTTGGGCGGGAAGGTGGCGAGCTTGAGCTTGGGGTCGGCGGTGACGACGTAGCGGGCGGCGAAGGCGGTGTTGTCCAGGTCGCGGCTGTAGTCGTTACCGATGGATTGCTTTTCGCCGGCGATCTTGAGGTTGATGCGGTTGCGGCCGAAACCGGTGACGCTGACCGGAGTGCCGACGGGGAGCACGCGCTTGCCGTCTTCGGCGTAGTTGCTGTCGCTGATCCAGCTGCCGTCGGTGCGCAGGTTGCAGCACAGAAAGCCGTCGTACTTGGCGACGTCGGCCGCGCTGGCCAGGGTGGACGCGGTGAGCAGGCTCAGGGCCAGCAGGGAAGAACGCAAACGCATCGTAAAGACTCCTTTCTCGACGGCCGTGGCCGCGCGGCAATGATGGGATCGGGCGCGCCGCCGTTTTCCCCAACGGCGCGCCGGCATTGTCGCAGCCTCGGGCAGCATGGCAAGCACGGCGGGTGACGCGGCCGGGACGGGTTTGTGTATGCTCGGAGCCGTGGAAACCCTCTCACCCGCCGAGATTGCCGAGCAGATCGCCGAGTTACGACGCGCCCACCGCGCGTTGGACGAGGAGATTCAGCGCGTGCCCGCGAACATGGACGACGAGCTGCAGATGAAGCGCTTGAAGAAACGCAAGCTGCATCTCAAGGACTGCATTACGCGGCTGGAAATGGAGCTGGTGCCTGACGAGCCGGCGTGAGGTTGGTGCGTGCGGCCGCTTGGGTTTGCTTTGCGATTGTTGGTATCGGCAGCGCGGGGATAGGCAGTTGGGTCACTGAGTGATGCAGGCAGCGTTTGTCTGATGGCCACCGCGGGCTTTAGCTGAGGCTCGTCGGGTTGGTCGCTTGGGCCTTACCCTCACCCCAACCCCTCTCCCGGGGGGAGAGGGGCTTTGCCTCTGTGTTTTGGGGCTAAATGCGGCCTGCTAGCGAGTCGCGCCCTTGCCCTAGCCCGCGCGTAGCAGGACCTTGCCACTGCGTCCCGGTTCGGCACTTGCTGCGGCGGCCTTGGCGGCATCTTGCAGATCGAACACCGCTTCCACCGGCAAGGCCAGGCTGCCATCGACGGCGGCCTTGAGCAGTTCGCCGATCATGCGGCGCTTGTCTTCCGGCTTGGTGGCGGCCATGACCTTGCTGCCCCAGAAGCCGCGCACGCTGGCCTGCTTGAAGATCACATCGCCGCTGGAAATCTGCAACGACTCGCCGGTCATCGAGCCGAACGAGACCAGCTCGCCGCCTTCGGCCAGCAGCGCCATCAACTCGCCGGCCGCGCTGCCGGCGACCGAGTCGATGGCGCGCACGATGGGTGCGTCGCCGGCCAGCGCGCGGGCGGTGTCCTGCCAGCCTTCCTGCGCGGTGGAGATTGCGTTGCCGATGCCCAGCGCTTTCAGCTCGTCCACGCCGGCATCGCGGCGCACCAGGTTGATCACGTTGATGCCGCGCGCGGCGGCGAGCATGGCCACGGTCTTGCCGACCGCGCCATTGGCGGTGTTCTGCACGATCCAGTCGCCTTTATCGACCTGCAGGAACTCGATCAGCATCAGCGCGCTCAGCGGCATGGCGATCAGTTGGCAGCCGCGGTCGTCGTCCAGCGCATCGGGCAGCGGCACCACGCCGGCGGCATCGGCCAGGAAGTACTCAGCCCAGCTTTCGTGCACCCCGGCGGCGACGACGCGTTGGCCGGTCTGCAGGCCTTCAACGCCTTCGCCGAGTGCGTCGATCACGCCAGCCGCTTCGCTGCCGCCGATCGCGGGAAGCTCGGGCTTGTAGCCGTAATTGCCGCGCACCGTCCACAGGTCGTGGTTGTGGATGGGCGAGCGACGCATCGCGATGCGGACCTGGCCCTTGCCGGGCTGCGGCGTGGGCCGTTCGCCGAGTTCGAGTACCTGGGCGGGGTCGCCGAATCGGGTATGGATGGCTGCGCGCATGAGAAATCTCCTGCCGGGCACGCCTGTCGTACAACGCGCCCGATCGTGCTGAAAGGTGACGCGATGCTATCGGCAGGGCTGCAAGAGACGGATGAAACGGACGGAACTGTTGTGTGAAGTTCTGCGTGTTGGTGGAGTGCACGCGTCGTTGGTTTGATCTGCTGCAGCGCTGGATGATTCGGGCGCTGACCGCCCCTCATCCGCCCTTCGGGCACCTTCTCCCGGTGGGAGAAGGGAAGCGTCAGGGCGTCGGCGCTTACCTGCCATTGGCTCACCCTCACGTACTGCAGGGAGACGATGGCGGTTGCACCGCCGCCTTACTCGGCCGGTGGCAGCACGACACCCGGCTTGACCGCTTCGGGGCTGACCCGCTCGATGGTGTGGCGCAGTTCGCGGCCGAGGATGAACTTGGCGTCCTTGGCCCAGGCGTCCAGGCGCTCGTCGAACAGCAGCTTGCTGTTCTCGTCCGGCCACACCAGGCGCAGCTCGCGCAGTTTCTGGATGAAGCTGCGGAACAGGGTCTTGTCGAAGAACTCCGGGGCGGCCGGGGCATACAACAGGCTCAGGCGCTGCGCGGCCTGCTGGCACAGGCTTTCCAGTTCGCCGGCGCCTAGTACGCCGGGGCCGTTCTTCACCAGCACCGAGATGGCGATGTAATAGCGCTCGAAGGCCTGCTGCAGCGAATGGCCGATCGCGCGCAGGCGGAACACTTCATCGGTCTGCCCGGTGTTGCGGGTCAACACGCCACCATCGTCATCGGCGACGTTGAGCAGCAGGCCCTCGCGCACGAACATGTCGATGGTCTGTTCGATGCGCTCGGCAAAGCGGTCCTCGCTCCACGGCAGGAACAACTCCGCCTGCAGGAACGGGTACACGGTGCGACCCAGCCGCAGCAGACCGGCACGGCTCATGCGGCGGTTGTTCTGGAAGCAGCAGGCCACCCACGAGGACGCAGTGAACAGGTGCAGCACGTTGTTGCGGAAGTAGCTCAGCAACACCGCGGTGTCGCCGCTGACGCTCAGCACATCGCCCAGCGGATGCGACACGCGCGTGAGCACGTTGATCTCTTCGGCATGGGTGATGATGCGCGCCGGAGTGTGCGGGGTGACGGTGACGCGGTCCGAATACGGCATCTCCGCCAGCAGCTTCTTGCACAACTCGATCTGCGCGATCAGGTCGGCCTCGCCCATCGCGTGCTTGGGCGTGGACAGCAGCGCCAGCGCCAGCAGGTTGATCGGGTTGACGTCTGCGGCACAGTTGATGCGCGTCTGGATCTGCGTGGACAGCGTGTCCACCGCCGGTGCCAGCCAGGTGGGTTTTTCGTCGTCGGGCAGCGGTTGGCCATCCCACTCCGGGGCGTGCTTGGCCAGCACGTCGTTGAGCGCGATCGGCTCGCCGAAGTTCACCACCACCTGGCCGTAGTTCTGCTTGAGCACCTTGGGGATCGACCACAGCAGGCCCCAGATGGATTCCTTTTCCTTGGGCCGGCCAGTGAGCTCGTCCAGATAGCTGTTGCCTTCCATCAGCTTTTCGTAGCCGATGTAGACCGGCTGGAACAGCACCGGCTTGCGCGGCTGGCGCAGGTAGGCGCGCAGCGTCATCGCGATCATGCCGCCCTTGGGCTGCAGCAGACGGCCGGTGCGCGAGCGCCCGCCTTCGACGAAGTATTCGATCGAGTAACCGCCGGCCACCAGTTGAGCGACGTATTCGCTCAGCACTGCCGAATACAGCGCATTGCCCTTGATCGAGCGGCGGATGAAGAACGCGCCGCCCTTGCGCAGCAGCGTGCCCGCCACCGGCAGGTTGAGGTTGATGCCGGCCACGATGTGCGGCGGCACGATGCCGCGTTCGTACAGCAGGTAGCTCAGCAGCAGGTAGTCCATGTGGCTGCGGTGGCTGGGCACGTAGACCACTTCATGCCCGGGCGCGGCCTGCTTGAGCTTGTCCAGGTGGTGCACCAGCACGCCGGCGTAGATGCGGTTCCACACGTGGGTGAGCAGGAAGCTGGCCGAGCGCACCACCGGGCTGGAATAGTCGGCGGCGATTTCCCACGCATAGGCATGCGCCTTGCGCCAGGCATCGACCGGCTTGCTGCTGTCGCGCCGGGCCTGGGTGGCGATGGCCTCGCGCACCGAGTCGGCGGCCAGCACCTGGTCCACCAGCAGGCGGCGGGTGGACAGGTCCGGCCCGATCACCGCCTCGCGGATGCGCCGGAAGTGGGTGCGCAACACGCGCTGCAGCTTGCGCAGGGTGCGCTCGGGCGGCAGGCCTTCGGCCATGGTCTGGCGCAGCGAGATCGGCGGGGCGAAGCGCACGATGGTGGTGCGGCCGTTGAGCAGCACCGCCAGCAGGCGCCGGAAGCGGCCGACCAGCGCCCAGTTTTCCGAGAACAGCACCGCAAACCAGCCGCTCTGCTTGTCCGGCGCGCGGCCGACGAAGATCGACACCGGCACCAGGTGCACGTCCAGGTCGGCGCGTACGCGGTGCGCCTGCAACAGCTTGGCCAGCGAATCGGAGTGGGTCTTGCCGCCGCGCTGCTCGGGGATCAGCGAGTTGCTGCTGCTGCGCCGCGACAGCGCCAGGTAGGCGCGCTTGCGCTGCAGCGGGTCGCCCGGCAGCGGCACCAGCGGCGAGGGCAGCCCGGCCTCGCGGCAGGCCTTGTCCAGGATCAGCGCGCTGGACAGGCCGTAGTCCTCCAGCACGTAGACCACCGGCGTGCCGTCGTCGTAGCGGCTCGGTTGGTCCGGTTCGATGGTCAGACTCAGCCAGGGGTCGGCCAGGCGGCCGAGCAGGCGCGCCCACCACGGGCGTTTGGCGCTGCGGGCAACGGCGACGGCAGGCGCGATCGACGGCGCAACCTCCGGCGGAACCGGTGTGGCGGTCGGCAATGCGGCGGCCGTGGCGCCGAGATCGGCGGCGGCAGCGCTGGGCGGGGCGGGCTGGCCGTCCGGGAACGGCAGGGGATTCTGTTCTGGCATCACGGTCATTATCGCCCAGCCGGGCGCTGCCCGGTGGCGGCGGGCGTGGCGGACGCGGCCGCCGGGGTGTCAGGCGTTGCCGCGGCATCGGGTACGGGCGCGGCCGGCGTCGCGGCGTCGAGCAGCGCCTGGACCTCGTCCTGGGTCTGCTGCTGGTACCAGTGGCCATCGCGCTTGATCAGGGCGATGCTCAGGTCGATGTCGTGCGCGGCCAGCGGATAGCGCAACCGCACCTGGGCGCGGTCGCCGTCCTGCTTGATCAGGCCGGTGCGCAGCGCATCCAGGCTGCTGTCCAGCGACAGGCCGTAACGCGCCAGCACCTGCTTGGCCGCGGCCCAGAACGGCCCGAGCCGGCGCAGGCTCTCCTCCATCCCCAGCCGCTGCAGATCGGCATCCGAGCCGATGCCGGTGGCACGGGCGGCGGTCACCAGGTCGGTGATGCTGGCCCTGGCGCGCGCGCGATCGGCCAGCGGCGCGGTGGCGGCCCAGGCGCTCAGCGCATCGACCAGTTGCACGTAATGCGCGCGCTGCTCGGGTTGGTAGTCGTTGCGGCTGCGCAGGTATTGCACGCCGAACTGGCCCAGCGACTGCGCGGCCTGGCGGATGCCCTGCGCCTGCCCGGCCAGTTGCGCATCGAAGGCCTGTTGCAGCTGGCGTTCGGCACCGGGCGCCGACAGCGTGCCGAGCAGGTTGCCCACCTCGTTGGGCAGCGGCAGCTCGGTCAGCGGCCAGCGGCTGGCACCGCTGCGCCAGGCCGCTTCCAGCTGGGTGTACTGGGCAGGCGTGACCCGGATCCGCGCATAGGCAACCAGATCGTTGCGCCGCAATGGCATGGTCATCGACTGCATCGCCGCGGCCGGCTCGGCGGTGGCGCCGGGCAAGGCAGCGGCAGGGTCGCTGCGCTGGCAGCTGCTGGCGCATAGCGCCGCCAGCAGCACCCACGCGATGGACTGGAACCGGCCGGCGCGGACGGTGGATGGCGACATGCGCACGATGTTCCCCTGATCGATCGGCGCATCTTGCTGTCTGAATGGGTTGGCGGCAAGGCGCGCGACAACCGTGCGCTCGGGTACGGTGGAAAACGTTAGATTTTCGTAGTTCCAGGCATGTTGTCGTCCAGTGTCCGACATTGACCGCTGTTGTCTTATCCGGACAAACTTGTCCAGGCATTTGCTGCGAGCCCTTGTGCCGCCTGCGTTTGCTGCAATGCTGCAGCGCATCATGTAAGCGCTTGCAGTTCCTGCTAGCGTGCGCGCCATCTCGTTCTGAGATCGCCATCGGTCGGGGCCGATGTCATCCATGTGCATGTGTGGCACGAATGTTCTGCGCCAGCGGACCATGCGCCCTGACCCGGCGCGCGGCGCCAGGCGCGTTGTTTTGGGGAGTGCGAGAGCATGAGTCGACCAAGGTCCGAAGGCGGTAGCGTCACCATCAAGGATGTCGCGCGCGAAGCGCAGGTGTCGGTGGCCACGGTCTCGCGCACCATGAACGGGCATCAGCACGTGGCCGAGTCGGTGCGCGAACGCGTGTTGCAGGTCGCCCGTGCGCTGCACTACATCCCGCATCACGCCGCGCGCAGCTTGAGCAGCCGTCGCACCCACACCATCGGGGTGGTGTTGCCGGACCTGCATGGCGAATTCTTTTCCGAATTGATCCGCGGCATCGACCAGGTAGCGCGCGAGCAGGGCTATCACCTGCTGGTGTCCAGCTCGCACGGCGACCCGCAGGCGCAGCGCAAGGCGCTGGAACGCCTGCCCGGGCGCGTGGACGGGGTGGTGGTGATGTCGCCCTCACTGGGCGACTCCGGCGTGCACGAAGACGCCCTGCCCGGCGGCCTGCCGGCAGTGCTGCTCAACTGCGCCGGCACGGCCAGCCAGCGCCCGGTGCTCAACGTGGACAACTACGGCGGTGCGCGGTTGATGACGCGGCATCTGCGCGACAGCGGCCATCGCCGCATCGCCTTCATCGCCGGGCCGGCCGACAACTTCGACGCGCATGAGCGTCTGCGCGGCTACCGCGACGAGCTGGCGCTGGATGCGCAGGCGCAGCCGTGGGTGCTGCCGGGCAACTTCGATGAAGAGTCCGGCTACCGCGCCGGCCAGACGCTGGCGCAGGACACGCGCCCGGATGCGGTATTCGCGGCCAACGACATGATGGCGCTGGGCTGCCTGTTCGCGCTCGGCCATGCCGGGCTGAAGGTGCCGCAGGACATCGCGCTGGCCGGCTTCGACGACGTGCCGATGGCGCGCTACGTGCTGCCGGCGCTGACCACCATGCGGGTGGATATCGCCGGGCTGGGCGCGCGTGCATTGCAACTGTTGCTGGGTCAGCAGCTGGTCGATGCGCCCGCCCCGCCCGCCGATGCCGCCCCGCCGGCGTTTTCCGAGATGGTTCCCGAATTGATCGTGCGCGCTTCCAGCGCGCCGCGTGCTGCGCCTCCTACCTGAGACGCGCCACCGCGCTTTGCTGAGCTTGTGTTGCTTGCAGTCCCGCAGTTGTTGCCAGCTGTCCCGCCTTACGTAATACCGACGCGCCAGCCACTCCGCTGGTTCGCGCTTTACCCCTGGGAGGGGGAAAGTCATGAAGCATTACCGCACTGTCTCCACCCTGCCGGCGCGCAGCCTGTTGTGCTGCGCCCTGGCCGCCTCGTTGCTGGCCAGCACGCCAGCCATGGCCCAGTCCAGCAACGCGACGTTGCGCGGCCAGGTCGCCGCGGCACAGGCCGGCACCACCGTGACCGCGACCAATGTCGCCAACGGCGCCGTCCGACGCGTGCCCACCGGCGCCGACGGTAGCTACGCGCTGGTCGGCCTGCCTCCGGGCACCTACAAGGTGGACGCCGGCCCCGGCAGCGAGCAGACCGTGACCTTGTCGGTGGCCTCGTCGGTCACCTTGAACCTGGGCGGCGCGGCCGCAGCCGCACCTGCCGGCGATGCGACGACGCTGGACGCGGTGCAGGTCACCGCCACCACGCTGCAGGAGGTCAAGACCTCCGAAGTGGGCACCAACGTGTCGCTGAAGCAGATCAGCACCGTGCCGCAGCTGACGCGCAACTTCCTGGAGTTCGCCGACACCGTGCCGGGCATGCAGTTCGAGACCAACTCCAACGGCAACAGCCAGATCCGCGGCGGCGCGCAGGGCAGCTCGGCGGTGAACGTCTACATCGACGGCGTTGGCCAGAAGAGCTACCTGTTCGGCGGCGTGTCCGGCCAGGAGCAGAGCGCGGGCAATCCGTTCCCGCAGCTGGCGATCGGCGAGTACAAGGTCATCACCTCCAACTACAAGGCCGAGTTCGACCAGGTGGGTTCGGCGGCGATCGTGGCCTCGACCAAGTCCGGCGGCAACGAATTCCACGGCGAGATCTTCGGGCGCACCAGCAATACCGATTTCCGCGCGCGCCAGGCCGATGAGCGCGCCGGCGCACCCAATGCCGACGGCAACAAGCGCAAGACCCACCAGGACGAATACGGTTTTGCGCTGAGCGGGCCGATCGTGCAGGACAAGGCGCATTTCTTCTTCAGCTACGAAGGCAAGGGCTTCGAGGTCTCGGCCGATCCGGTGGCCGTACCGGATCGTTTCAGCACCTTCGCCGATGACCTGCCGGCCGGCGTGCAGAGCCGGCTCGGCTCGGTGACGCGTCCGTTCAACGAAGACCTGTACTTCGGCAAGATCGACTGGGATATCGGCGAGAACGATCGTTTGGAGCTCACCGGCAAGTATCGCGACGAAGAAAGCCGCGACAGCGTCGGCGGCCAGACCACCGCGATCGCCTCCAAGATCAATCTCAATACCGAAAAACGCTTCGACCTGCGCTGGCAGCATTACGGCGAGCGCTACGTCAACGAAGCGCGCGTGTCCTATGAAGACGTGCTGTTCAATCCCACCGCCTACACCCTGGGCAGCCAGACCGTGTACACGCGCGGCATCGCCGAAGACGACGTGCTGCTCAACGACGGCGCCACCAGCGGGCTGGCGATCCAGCGCAAGGGCCAGAAAGGTCCCAGCTTCCAGAACGATCTGACCTTCAACAACCTCGAGTGGCACGGCAACCACGTCATCAAGATGGGCGTGAAGTACAAGGAAGTGGAGCTGACCCAGAGCGAAAACTCTGCGGCCAACCCGTCGTTCTACTACGCAGTGGGCGATGGTGTCGGCACTGCGGCCACGCCCTACCAGGTGCGCTTCAATCTGCCGTTCGCCGGTGCCGCGCCGTCGGTGACCACCACCAGCAAGCAGCTGGGCCTGTACCTCCAGGACGATTGGGACGTCAATGACAAGCTGCAGTTGAACCTCGGCGTGCGCTGGGATGGCGAAAAGATTCCCTCGTACCTGGACAACGTGACCCCGCCGGAAGTGGTGGCGGCCTTGAACGGCGCCGGCACCGATCCGGCGGTGAGTGCCACCTACGCCGAGCAGCTCGCCAAGGGCGGAGTGAACATCAACGACTACATCAGCAACGGCCGCAATCGCAAACAGGACAACAACAACTTCGCGCCGCGCCTGGGCTTTTCCTACGATTTCCGTGGCGATGAGTCGCTGGTGCTGTTCGGTGGTGCCGGCCGCAGCTACGACCGCAACCTGTTCGACGTGATGGGCCTGGAGCAGATCAAATCCGCGCTGGCGCAGTACACGATCCGCTTTGCCGAATCCACCGGTTGCACGCCTGCGCCCGGCACCTGCACCAACTTCAATCCGGCCTTCTTGAGCAACCCGGACAGCCTGGGCAACCTGGTCGACGCGCGCGTGCGCAACGGCGAGATCAATCTGCTCAACAACGATCTGAAAACCCCGTATGCGGACCAGTATTCGCTGGGTCTGCGTACCCAGCTGGGCGACTGGAACACCTCGGCGACGGTGTCGTATATCCACAGCAAGGACGGTTTCATCTTCACCCTGGGCAACCGCTATGCCAACGGCGATTTCTTCCAGAACGGCGGCCAGGCATTCGGACAGACGCCCAGGGGCTTCGGCAACCTGATCATCGGCAACAACGGGGTGGAGACCAAGACCGGCCAGCTGCTGCTGTCGGCGGACAAGGCCTACACGCAGGAAAGCGGCTGGGGCCTGACTGCGGCGTATACCTTCTCGCGTGCACGCGGCAATCGCGGCAACGACGATCGCTACGGTTTCGATGCGGCCACCATCGCCGACTACCCGTTCCTGGACCTCAATGCGGTGCCGCGTCACCGCCTGGTGCTCACCGGCATCTACGACCTGTTCTGGGGCATCAGCGGCTCGGCCAAGCTGACCCTGGCCACGGTGCCGCCGCGCAACGAGGCGATCTCCTACGACCAGTACGGTGGCCCGAATTCGGACAATATCCGCGTGGTCTCGGTGGATGCGCCCGGTGGCAAGTTCATCGCCGGCGGCGACATCTTCGGCACCCGCCAGCTGGATCTGTCGTTGTCCAAGGACATGCACATCACCGATGCGGTGACCGTGCAGGTGCGCGGCGATCTGATCAATGCGCTGAACTTCCGCAACTACGATCAGTACAGCATCGACTGGGGCAGTGCCGGCATTTACGACCCGCGCGTCAGCATCAACCAGTACGGGGCGATGTCCACCCCGCCCCGTACCTTGTTCATGAGCGCCCGCATCATCTGGTAACGGCTGGCTGGACGGCGCCCGGTGCCTCGGCGCCGGATGCCGTTGGTTGCCAAACCCGTCGTCGATCACTGCACGGCCCCATTGCACTGGGGAGGGGCCGCCTGCAGGTTTCATGCAGTTTGCTTATCGGCAGTGTGTCCACGCAGCGCGTTGCTTGATGCGAGCGATGCTGTAGGCAACACGCTTCCTTCGCGATCGTTTTTTGTTGTGTTTGCAGTCTCTGCTGTCTGTTGCCGCTGTACCCGTTCCGTCCACACCAAGCACCAACCTGACGCGCCAGTCACTTCACTGGTTCGCGCTTTACCCCTGGGAGGGGGAAAGTCATGAAGACTCACCGCACCGTCTCCACCCTGCCCGCACGTAGCCTGTTGTGCTGCGCCCTGGCTGCCTCGTTGTTCGCCACCACCCCGGCCATGGCCCAGTCCAGCAACGCCACGTTGCGCGGCCAGGTCGCGTCCGCGCAAAGCGGCAGCGAGGTCGTCGTCACCAACCTCGCCACCGGCTCGGTGCGACGCGCACCGGTCAATGCGAACGGCAACTACACCATCGTCGGTTTGCAGCCGGGCACCTACAAGGTTGAATCCAACGGTGCCAGCCGCACGGTGACCCTGTCGGTGGCCTCCAGCGCCACCGTCGATCTCGGCACGGAGGCGGCGGCAGCGCCTGCCGGCGATGCGACCACGCTGGACACGGTGACGGTCAGCGCGCCGATGATTCGCGACGTCAAGACGTCGGAAGTAGGCAACACCGTGTCGTTGCGACAGATCCAGCAGCTGCCGCAGGCCACGCGCAACTTCCTGGAATTTGCCGACACCGTGCCGGGCATGGTGTTCACCATCGACCAGGACGGCAACACCAAGTTGCGCGGCGGTGCGTCCAACGCCAGCTCCAGCAATCTGTACATCGATGGCGTGAGCCAGAAGAGCTACGTCTCCGGCGGCGGCATTGCCGGCCAGGACGAGACCCAGGGCAATCCGTTCCCGCAGTTGGCGATCGGCGAATACAAGGTCATTACCTCCAACTACAAGGCCGAGTACGGCCAGATCAGCGGCGCGGCCATCACTGCGGCAACCAAGTCCGGCACCAACGAGTTCCACGGCGAGGCGTTCTACCGCTTCACCAATCAGGACCTGCGTAAGGAGCGCCCGGACGAAGCCGACGGCAAGGTCGATTCGCAGACCAAGGAATACGGGTTTGCGATCGGCGGACCGCTGATCCAGGACCGCATGCATTTCTTTTTCGCTTACGAAGGCAAGGACAACGTCGCGCCCAAGAGCGTGCAGCCCAGTGCCGAAGCAACACCCTTCATCGGGCTGTTGCCGTCGAACCTGCGCGATCAATACGGCGCGTCGAACATGCCGTTTAGCGAGGACCTGTACTTCGGCAAGATCGACTTCGAACCGACCGACAACGATCGCATCGAATTGGCCACGCAGTACCGCGACGAAACCCAGGTCAGCAACGTGGGCGGCCAGAACGCGCCCGACCGCGCAGTGGACAAGGTCAACAAGGACAAGCGCACCAGCCTGCGTTGGCAGCACAGTGCCGATGGCTGGTTCAACGAAGCCATCCTCACCACCGAGGATTCGCGCAATCTGCCGACGCCGCGCGGCGTGGGCAATGGTTCGATCTACACCTACATCGATCGCACCCAGGCCGACCCGCGCCAGTGGGTGTTTCTCAATACCGGCGCCGCCAGCGGCGAAGACTTCAAACTGCGCAGCCAAAAAGGCTGGTCGTTCCAGAACGACCTGACCTTCAATGCGCTGGAGTGGCACGGCGAGCACACCATCAAGACCGGCGTGACCTACCGCGACATCAAGCTGACCTCGCGCGAATCCAGCTCGCTCAATCCGCAATTCAGCTACGAAGTCGGCCAGAACGGCGTGGCGCCGGTGCCGTTCCAGGTGCGCTATATCCGTGCGTTCGACAATCCCGGCCAGCTGCCGGTGGTCGAATCGCCATCCAAGCAGTACGGCATCTATCTGCAGGACGACTGGGCCGCCACCGACAAGCTGATGATCAACATCGGCGTACGCTACGACTACGAAGACACCCCGGCCTATACCGACTTCGTGACCTCGCAGCCGTTCGTGGATGCGCTGTATTCCGACGACCCGGCCAACCCCGGTCAGCCGTGGGCCAACCGCCTGCTGCCCAGCGGCGTCAACGTGGCCGAGTACATCAGCACCGGCAACAACCGCAAGAACTTCAAGGACGCCTGGGCGCCGCGTCTGGGTTTCTCGTACGACCTGTTCGGCGATGAGGCGGCGGTGATCCACGGCGGTGCCGGCCGTTCCTACGACCGCAATCTGTTCGAGCAGCTGGCGCTGGAATCGGTCAAGGCCGCGCTGTCGCCGGTGGTGGTGTACTTCAGCGATGCCGCCAGCGGCCAGGGCTGCTTCCGCACCGACCGTGTCTGCGCCCCATGGAATCCGGCGTTTCTCAACGGTATCGATCAGCTCAATACGATCGATGGCACCAACGACAGCTCCGAGCTTTTCATGTTCAAGAACAAGCTCAAGACCCCGTACAGCGACCAGTACAGCATCGGCATCAGCAACCAGGTCGGCGACTGGCTGACCGATGTCACCTTCCAGCGCATCCTGTCTTACGACGGCCTGGTGATGAGCCTGGTCAACCGCTATCCGAACGGCGCGTATTTCGATGCCAACGGTGGCGTGCCGTGGGGCGAGCCGGTGCCCGGCTATCGCAATACGATCATCGGCGACAACGGTCTGGAGCAGCGCAGCAGCCAGGTATTGCTGTCGGCCGAAAAGCCCTACACCAAGGAATCGGGTTGGGGCTTGAACCTGGCCTATACCCACACCAGCGCGCGCCAGAACCGCAACATCGACGAGCCGTTTGCGTTCGACAAGGCCACCATCCGCGACTATCCGTTCGTGAAGTCCGATGCTGCCTCTGCGCATCGCTTCGTGGCTTCCGGCTCGCTGGATGGTCCGTGGGGCGTCACCTTCGGCGCCAAACTGGTGCTGGCTACGCCCGAGCCGATCAACACGATTGCCTGCTACGGCTTCACCGATCCCGATGGCGGCACCTGCCAGCAGGTCGGCGTCGTCCCGCCGGGCAACGGCAAGTTCCTGCTGGGTGGCAAGATCTGGGGTTATCGCACCGTCGATCTGCAGGCCACCAAGGACTTCACCGTGGCTGGCGACTTCAAGCTGACCGCACGGGTAAACGTGCTCAACGCGTTCGACTTCAAGAACTTCACCCAATACGAATACAACAGCTTCGGCAGCAACGGACGGCTTGACCCGGATATCACCGTCGTCAACAACGGCGAGATCAGCTACGTGCCACGCAGCGTGATCTTCGAGGTGGGCGCAAAGTTCTGATCCAACGTAACCTGCACGCGCATACGCTTGGATGCGCGTGATTCGAACGGGGCCGATTGGCCCCGTTCGCCTGTCAGCTTCTGGAGCGGCTGACACAACGTAATGAGCAGTCGTCAGGTGGATGCGTCAACGCATGCAAATGGTGCTGCATGTCGCACCGGTTGCAACCACCAGGTAGTGCGCGCAGACGTTTTGTCAGTGGCTTTATTTCTTTTGAGGACCGGACCTCCATGATCCCCGCTCCGCTTCGCAACATCGTCATCGTCGGCGGTGGTACCGCCGGCTGGATGGCGGCCGCCGCCTTCGCGCGCGTGCTTGGCCCCGGCTTCAACGTACAGCTGATCGAATCCGAACAGCTCGGCACCGTCGGCGTCGGCGAGGCCACCGTGCCGCACATCAAGGCCTTCAACAATCTGCTCGGCATCGACGAGGCCGAGTTCGTGCGACAGACCCAGGGCAGTTTCAAGCTCGGCATCGAGTTCGTCGACTGGCAACGCCCCGGCACCTCGTACATCCACGGCTTCGGCACGCAGATCGGGCACCCGCTCGGGCTGCTGCCGTTCCATCAGTACTGGATCAAGCAACATCTGCGCGGCAAGGCGCAACCGCTAGGTGCGTACACGCTCAATACCGTGGCCGCCGTGCGCGGCAAGTTCATGACCTCGGCCGGCGATGTGCCGGCCAATTCGCCGCTGGCCAATATCGCCTACGCGTATCACTTCGATGCCTCGCACTACGCGCGCTTCTTGCGCAGTTATTCGGAACAGCGCGGTGTCACGCGTATCGAAGGCCTGGTCGAGCAGGTGCAGCTGCATGCGGACAGCGGCCACGTGCAATCGCTGCAGCTGGCCTCCGGACAAGTGGTCAGCGGCGACCTGTTCATCGACTGCTCCGGCTTCCGCGGGCTGTTGATCGAAGAAGCGCTGCACACCGGCTACCACGACTTCACCCATTGGCTGCCCTGCGACCGCGCCCTGGCGGTGCCGAGCGAAAACGTCGGCCCGCCCACGCCGTATACGCGCTCCACCGCGCGCGCGGCCGGCTGGCAGTGGCGCATCCCGCTGCAGCACCGCACCGGCAACGGCTATGTGTATTCCAGCGCGCACATCAGCGACGACGAAGCCGCCGCCACGCTACTCGCCAACCTGGAGGGCAAGCCGCTAGCCGACCCGCGCCCGCTGCGCTTCACCACCGGCCGGCGCAAGCAGTTCTGGAACCGCAACGTGGTGGCATTAGGCCTGGCCAGCGGCTTCCTGGAACCGCTGGAATCGACCAGCATCCATCTGATCCAGGCCGGCATTTCCCGGCTGCTGGAGTTGTTTCCGCGCGAGGGCATCAGCCCGGTGCTGGTGCAGCGCTACAACGACCGGCTGGCGTTCGAGTTCGACCGCATCCGCGATTTCCTGGTACTGCACTACCACGCCACCGAGCGCGACGACAGCGCGTTCTGGCGGCACTGCCGCACGATGCCGATCACCCCGGAGCTGCAGACCACGCTGGACCTGTTCCGCGACAGCGGGCGCTTCTATCGCAATGCCGAGGAGATGTTCGCCGAGATCAGCTGGGTGCAGGTGATGGTCGGCCAGGGCATCCTGCCGCGGGGCTACCACCCGCTGGTGGACCAGGTGCCTGATCACGACGCCGAACGCTTCCTGGCCAGCGTGGCGCAGACCATCGGCCACTGCGTGGACGTCATGCCGACCCACCAGCAGTTCATCGATCGCTACTGCAAGGCAGCGGCGCCGCGTTGAGCGACGGCACCGCCGACGCAGTCGCTGCACGCACCGATCGGCAGGCAAAAAAAAAAGGACCGGGCACAAGGCCCGATCCCTTCGAAAACCGGGACAAGCCCGGTGGACAATGAGTGGCACAGCTTCCGACTGACATCGGACGAGGGGCATCGTACGCAGGCTTTAACGTTAAAGCAACACTTTAATTTTATCGCTTTAACTTGTTGATTTTGCTTGCGTAGACATGGCCGGCGCGCGCCGGAGGCTCCGTCAGCGCTGCGCCACCGCCGCTTGAATCTCGGCCTGGATCGCAGCCGCCGCAGCGGCCGGATCGGCGGCCAAGCGAATCGGGCGGCCGACCACGATGGCATCGGCGCCATCGTTGAATGCCTGCGCCACGCCCACGGTGCGTTGCTGGTCGTCGCCGACCGGGCCGCCGGGGCGGATGCCGGGGCAGACGATCGAAAACCCGGCACCGGTCGCGCTGCGGATCGGGCCGGCTTCCTGGCCGGAGGCGATCACCCCGTCGATGCCGGCGGCCTGGGCGGCCAGCGCGCGTTCCACCACCACCTCCACCGGTTCGCGGTCGATGCCCATCGCGGCCAGGTCAGGCCGACCCATCGAGGTCAGCACCGTCACCGCCAGCAGGCGCATGTCGCCTTGGTTGGCCTCAGCAGCAGCTTGCAGCATGCCGGCGTGCCAGCCGTGCACGGTGCAATAGCTCACCGGCCACTGCGACAGGCGGCGGATGGTGCCGGCGACGGTGGCGGGGATGTCGAAGAACTTCAGGTCGACGAACACGCGCTTGTCGCGCCTGGCCAGGGCGTCGAGCACCTGGAAATACTCGCCGGAGGCCAGCAGCTCCATGCCGATCTTGTAGAAGGACACCGACTCGCCCAACCGGTCCACCCAGGCGATCGCCTCGTCATGCCCGGGCACATCCAGCGCGAAGATCAGCCGCTCGTGCGCGGCCAGCGGAAGCGGTGCGCGGCTCATCGGGCCACCTCCAGCGCGGCGCGCTTGGCATCGTGGCGCTGCTGCCAGGGCTGGCTGAAGTCGTTGTTGAACTGCGCCGGCTCCCAACCGCCGTAGCTGGGGTTGGGCAGCATCCACCAGCGCTCGCCGAACCAGTCGTGGTACTGCTGCAGCAATGCGCCCCGCGCCTGGCCGGTATTGGCAGTGACCTGCACGAAGTCGCCCAGCTGGTCGCCGAACTGCATCAGCACGCGGTAGGTCTGGCCGGCCAGCTGGCGACGGCAGTTCTTCTCGCTGCCGTTCTGCTCGCAGCCCTGCACCACCGTGCCTAACCCGAGAAACACGCTGTCGTCGGCCACCGGCAACCCGACGCTGCGCAGGTTGGCCAGCGTGGCGTCCTTGAGGTGCACCGCGCGGTTGGAGATGTAGATCAGGGTGATGCCGCGGGCGTTGGCGGCCTTGGCGAAATCCACCACGCCCGGGATCGCGGTGGCCTTCTTCTCGGCCACCCACTGGTCCCAGCTCAGCTCGTCGTATTCCTTGCCGTCGCGCAGCAGGCGCGCCTGGTAGGGCGAGTTGTCCAGCACCGTCTCGTCCACGTCTAGCACCACCGCCGGCTTCAGCCCGGTGGCGGCATTGCCGCGTTCTTCGGGCACCAGCGCGTCCCAGTTGGGCTGCTTCAGCGCAGCGTCCAGCTTGTCGGCAGCGGCACGGTAGGTCTGCTCGGCCACTGCGCGGTATTCCTCCGAGCGCTGCATCCACAACACCGCGTTGAGGTTGTCGTCGCCGGCCGGCGCGGTGGTGGAAGCAGGCTGCGCGGCGGTCTTGTCTGCGGCGGCGCTGGCGGCGGCATTGGCCGGCACGGCGGCATCCTGCGCGCGTTGGGCAAGCTCCTTGTCGCTGGGCTTGCAGGCGCTCAATGCCAGCGCGGCGCAGGCGAGCAAGGACAACGGTGCGTAAAACGAGGGGCGCATGGCATCCACCAGGACAGGAGCGGCAATGAAGACCGCGATTTTAGCGGGTTCGCGCCGCCCCGCCCGCTCTGGCTGATGGCTATGCCGTCGGCAACGGCTGAGGCGCACGGATGGCTGCCGCTGCGACACGGGGCGTATGGCCAGCTGGCCGAATGGGTTTGAACACCACTGCGGCGGATACATGCTTGCGCCAGCCCGGCCCTGCTCAGGCTCATGGTCGCCGCACAACGCAGGCCTGCGCCATGCAGACGTCGATGTCGTAAGCCACGCTGCGTGATCGCCGCACCGGAAGAACGCCAACGCAGGATCGGCATATCCTTGTGCGCTGATTGCCCCGGAGTCGCCCCCATGACAGATGCACCTTCCCCGCCCGTTCTCGATACCGCCCAGGCCCGCGTGCTCGGCTGCCTGATCGAAAAAGAGGCGACCACGCCGGATGCGTATCCGCTCACGGTCAACGCCGCGCAGGTGGCCGCCAATCAAAAGACCGCGCGCGAGCCGGTACTGAACCTGCAGACCGGCGTGGTGCATCACGCCCTGCGTCAACTCGAAACCCTGGGGCTGGTACGCCAGCAGTTCTCCTCGCGCGCCGAGCGCTACGAGCACCGGCTGGGCAGCGTGCTGGATCTGACCCGCCAGCAGGTCGCCCTGATCGGTCTGTTGCTGCTGCGCGGCCCGCAGACGCTGGGCGAGCTGTTCGCGCGCAGCGAGCGGCTGACGCGCTTCAACGATGCCGACGACGTGCGCCACCATCTGGACCGGCTGATCCAGCGCGGCCTGGCCGTGCAACTGCCGCGCGCCAGCGGCCAGCGCGAAGAGCGTTATGCGCATCTGCTCAGTGGCGAGCTGGATGTGGAGGCATTGCAGGCTGCGGCAGCGCGCGCCGCGCCAAGCCCACGCAGCAGCGCCGACAGCAGCGAGCTGGAAGCACGCGTGCAAACCCTGGAAGCCACTATCGCCGAATTGCAGGATGCGCTGGCAGCGGTGCAGGCGCGCCTGGAGGCGGCTGGCGCCTAGGCCCACGGTCTGCTCCTGGAGATGCCCGCTTCACTTCGCCGCCCACGCGGAGCGCAAATCACGCAACGACCGGCCAGATCGCCAGACGACGCCCTTGCCGAGCGGTGATGGCGCAGGTTGCGCCCCGCCCCGCTCACGTCGGCGTATCCACCTCGTCCCAGTCGGCGTCTTCGAAGTGCAGCAGCCAGTTGAGAGTGTAGTGACGCTCGTAGACCACGCCCGGCACGATGCCGGCCGGTGGCGGTTGCTGGCCCTGGCCGGCCTGGCGCACTGCCCAATGCAGGCGCAAGTGCCGGTCCAGCGCATCCAGCAGTTCAGGCACCGGCCGTAGCGTCAGCGACGGCCGCGTCGCGGCTTCGGCGTGCTCCAGCGCGCGCTGGGCAGCCAGGGGCACATCGCACAGGTCGGTCGGCTCCGGCAGCGCGTCGGCCAGCCCCAGGGCCCACTGCAGCACGGCCAGGCTCTCGTAGCGCCAGCCGAAGTTGGCGAGTTGCTGCGGCTCCGGTGCGGGTTGGGCAAAAAAGGCGCGCTCTTGTGGCGACAGTGCCGCCGCCACGCCGGGCAGGCGGGCGTCCATGTCTTCCAGCGACGGTGGCGTATCGCCGGCGGCCAGCATCTCCGCACGCAACGCCACCGCAAACAACGCCAGCATGCGCTGCGTCACCGCTGCGGCATCGCGCACCCGCGCTTCGGCCTCGCCGGGCACCGGCGGCAGACTGGGCGGCACGCGGATGCCTTGCGCGGTCAGCCGGGCCAGTTGCTGCGCACGTCGCTGCAGCGCATCCGGCGGATACGGCACCTGCGCCTCATTGTCGATCGCCGGCTCGCCCTGGCTGATCAGCACCCGCCCGTGCGGGTCGCGCACGCTGCCGTCGGCCAGAAAACATACCGCGTTGGCTTGCTCGGCCCACTGCGCCAATTCCCCGAAAGCCGCGTCGTCGACCTCGAAGGTGAAGTGCTGACGCACCCGCTGCACATGCCGCATCAGGTGATAGCGCGGCTGGGTCATCTGGCCGTCGCCGGCCTGATTCACGTAGCCGACAAAGCCATGCAGATGCGTCGCCAGTTCCGGATCGGTATGGTCGCGGTGCTGCACGGCGGCGCGCGGAAGAAAATCCGGCCACACGGGGTCGCGCAGGGTGGAATAGGCGTTGACCAGCAACGGCATGCGGGTGTCCTTGTTGGGGTGACGAACAAAACTACCGCGCTCACCATCAGGCAGGTGTCATCGGTGTTCGGTCCCTTATGTACCCCTCGTACACTGCGGTTGCTCCGCGCTGTCCGCGCCGAGCTGACGAACACTCGCCAGGTTTTGTTAGCCACTTTTGGCCGTGAGATAAGCCGGCAGGGTGCCGGAGGCACGCTCAGCTGTCCATGCCGGCGGGCGCAAGATCGATCGTGTAATACAGCACCGGATCGGCCCCCTGGCTCAGCACCCGCAGGCCTTGCCGCTGCAATCCGAGTTTTTCCAGCGCGCGGATCGAATCGGCATTGTCCGGCGACACGATCGCGCACAGCTGCGACAACCCCAGCACATCGCGCGCATGGTCCAGCACCGCACGCCCGGCTTCGATTACGTAGCCCTTGCCGCGATGCTCGGGTAGCAGTGCAAAGCCGATATGCGGCACCGGTAAGGTCTCGCGGCACAACAAGCCCAACGTGCCTGCAAACGCGCCCTCGGCGCGCGTTTCCACCGCCCAATGCGCAAAGCCGTATTGTTCCTGGTGCGCCTGCGCCCACTCGCGCAGATGATCGCGCGCCTGCTCGCGCGTCCGCACGCCGCGATCATTGATGCCGGCGATGAAACCGGGGTCGTTGACCAAGACCAACATCGCGTCGGCATCGCGCTCGGGCTCGAGCGTGCGCAGGCGCAAACGAGGGGTTTCGATCACGACGGTCACGGCGCACTCCGGCATCAGGGAAAACCAGACTGCCGCGCAGATGCGTGAGTGGCAAGCCTGCCGACATGCGACGCAGGCAAGAGCACGCATCTGGAACGGTTGCCAGAGCATCCGCCACGACCAGGCAGTGTGTGCGGGGCCGTCACCTCGGGCGATCACGTGGCATCGAACACCGACACCACCTGCCTGACGGTGAGCGCAGTCGCGTCGTTTTTTCTCTCTTAGTCGAACAACGCCTGGATCGCCGCCAGGCCCGCGCTGGCGCGCTCTTTCTTGCGCTCGGCATCGGCAACCGGGTCGGCGCCGTCGCGCTGCAGTTCTTCGGCCGGGATCTCATCGAAGAACCGGCTCGGCTTGAGCCGCACATGCTCGCCGAACTTGCGCGTCAATTTGCTGTGGCTCATCCACAGCTGCTCCTTGGCGCGGGTGATGCCCACGTACAGCAGACGACGCTCTTCCTGCAGATTGCCTTCTTCCAGGCTCACTTCGTGCGGCAGCACGCCGTCCTCGCAGCCGACGATGAAGACATAGCGGAATTCCAGGCCCTTGGACGCATGCATGGTCATCATGCGCACCTGGTTGCCGCCATCGTCCTTGTCGTTGCGCGACAACAACGCCAGCTGCGCGGCCAGATCGCTGGCGCTTGCGCCACGTGGGCCGCCTTCGAACCACTCGGCCAATTCGTCCAGATTGCGCTTGCGGCGCTGGAAGCCGGTTTCGTCCTTGGACTGGTTGCGCAGGTCGTTGAGCAGGCCGGATTTTTCGGCCAAGGTGCGTACCAACTCGCCCGCAGGCATCGTGGCCGAATGCTCGCGCATATCGCGCAGGATGTCGGTAAACGCGCTCAGGCCGTTGGCCGCACGCGGCGGCAAGTGCTGCAGCGCGCCCATCGACTCGGCTGCGCGCGACATCGGCACCGACTTGGCACTGGCAAGCTCGGCCAATCGCGCCAGCGAGGTCGCACCGACTTCGCGCTTGGGCGACTGCACCGCGCGCAAGAACGCGGCGTCGTCTTCGGGGTTGACGATCAACCGCAACCACGACAACACGTCCTTGACTTCCTGCCGCTCCAAAAACGCGGTGCCACCGGTCAGGTGATACGGCACGCGCAGCAGCTGCAGCGCCTTTTCCAGCGGCCGCGATTGAAAATTGCCGCGGAACAGAATGCAGAAATCGCTCCACGGCACCTGCTTGGCGGTGCCCAGGAACGAGATCTCGGCGGCGACCTTTTCCGCCTCGTGCTCGCTGTCGCGGCATTCCCACACGCGGATGCGCTCGCCGTCGGCCTGGTCGCTCCACAGGGTCTTCAAGTGCTCGTGCGGGTTGTGCGCGATCAAGGCATTGGCCGCACGCAACACGCGGTTGGAGCAGCGGTAATTCTGTTCCAGCTTGATGATTTCCAGGGCCGGATAATCGCGCCCCATCTGCTGCAGGTTTTCCGGATTGGCGCCGCGCCAGGCATAGATGCTCTGGTCGTCGTCGCCCACGCAGGTGAAGTTGCCGCGCGGCCCGGCCAGCATCTTCAGCAGCCGGTATTGCGCATCGTTGGTGTCCTGGCACTCGTCCACCAGCAGATAGCCGATGCGCTCACGCCAGCCCATCACGATCTCTTCGTTGCCCTCCAGAATCTGCACCGGCAGGCGGATCAGATCGTCGAAGTCCACCGCGTTGAAGGTGGTCAGCCGCGCCTGGTAGCGCTCGTACAGGCTGGCGGCTTCCTTTTCGCGATTGCTGCGCGCCGCAGCCATCGCCTGTTCGGGCGACATGCCGGCGTTTTTGGCGCGCGAGATCAGGTTCTTGGCGTCCTCGATCGCATCGGGCTTGGCGCCGTGCATCAGGTCCTTGATCTGGGCGGCGGCATCGTCGGAATCGAAGATCGAAAAGCCGCGCTTCAAACCGGCAACGGCATGCTCGATCTGCAGGAACTTCAGCCCCAGCGCGTGGAAGGTGCAGATGGTCAACCCATCGGCGCCGTCGCCACGGATACGCTTGGCCACACGTTCGCGCATTTCCTTGGCCGACTTGTTGGTGAAGGTGATCGCGGCGATGCGCTTGGCCGGATAGCGGCCGGTGGCGATCAGATGCGCGATCTTTTCCACGATCACGCGCGTCTTGCCGCTGCCGGCACCGGCCAGCACCAACAAGGGACCTTCGCAGTGCAGCACTGCGGCGCTTTGCGGGGGATTGAGACCGTGCATAGAGGCTTCCAACAGAGCAGGCCATTGTACCGGCGCCGCCTGCGGCTGGCCGGCGCGCCGGATTCAGCTCGGCTGCTGCGCTGTCATTGTGCCCCGGATGGACGGGTTCGATAGCGCGGCAGCAGCACCCGCCGCGGTCCGGTAGCCGGCGGCACCGCTTACCCGTGGTGCGCTGCATGCAGCCGCCCGGCCCGGTAAAATCGCCCGATGGCCAAGCTCTATTTCTACTATTCGGCGATGAATGCCGGCAAGACCACCACCTTGCTGCAGTCGGCGCACAACTACCGCGAACGCGGCATGCGCACGCTGATCCTGACGCCCAAACTCGACCACCGCGCCGGCAGCGGCGTGGTCGCATCGCGGATCGGCTTGCGTGCAGACGGGCGCGCGTTCGATCGCGACACCGAACTGCAGCAGCTGATCGAGCGCGACATCGCCGCCCAAGGTGCCCTGCACTGCGTTCTGGTGGACGAGGCGCAGTTTCTCGGCCGCGCGCAGGTCTGGCAGTTGAGCGAGGTGGTCGACCGGCTGCGCGTGCCAGTGCTCTGTTACGGGTTACGCACCGACTTCCGCGGCGAGCTGTTCGAGGGCAGCCAGTTCCTGCTGGCCTGGGCCGACGAGCTGGAGGAGATCAAGACCATCTGCCACAGCGGCAGCAAGGCCACCATGACCGTGCGCGTGGACGCGCAAGGGCATGCGGTGCAGGACGGCCCGCAGGTGGAGATCGGCGGCAACGAGCGCTACGTGTCGGTCAGCCGCGCCGAGTTCAAGAAGATCATGCGTGGCGAAGGCCGCATCGACCCGCTGCAGATCGCGTTACCGCTGCCGCCGGCGGGCTCGTAGCGCTCCACGGCGTCGCCCTGACTGAAGTGCAGCGCGATGCCGAGAATGTCATCAGCAGCGGACAATGCAGATCTTCTGCGAGACCGGCCATCGACATGTCGCGCAATGAGAATGGCATCGTCATGCCGAACCGTTGCGCACCCGACGAAGCATCGGGTACGCGCAAAATGCATCTATATGCGGCGGCCGTTACCCGATCCCGCCCGATGGTCTTGATATGCGGATCGCGATACGCCATTTCCTGGATGGGGCGGCATTGCCGCGCCGGATACTTGCCCGCCATCGGGCAGCTAAACCACCGTAGTAACTGGCTGAAGAATTCAGCCGAAATGCCGTTAACGCGCTTACCCGGTATGCACTTGTGATGCGTCGCTAAACCCCTGCAGGCATTCACTCGCCGCTGTATTTCCGCCACGCAGCAACAAGCGTATCGTTGCCGCGTCGTTGCAGCGATCCGCATGCAACCAGGCGCAACCGCAGTCCTGTAAACTGGCGACCATCCATTTGTCGGGAGGCAATTCATGGGTCCGCTTCCTCCCGAGTTACGCGCAGATATCGCGCGTGTTGGCCGGCTATCGTCGGTCCCCGATGTGCTGACCATTCTCACCCGCCTGACCGGCATGGGGTTCGCCGCCGTAGCGCGCGTGACCGATACGCGCTGGATCACCTGCCAGGTGCGCGACGAGCTGTCGTTCGGCCTGGCGCCCGGCGACGAGCTGCCGCTGGTCACCACCTTCTGCGACAGCGTGCGCACCCAGGGCAACGCGTTGTGGTTCGGCCACGCCTCCGAGCACCCGGTCTTCCGCGATCACCCCACGCCGCGGCTGTACGGCTTCGAAAGCTATGTCTCGGTGCCGATCAAGTTCGACGACGGCAGCGTGTTCGGCACCTTGTGCGCGCTGGACCCGTTACCGCGCGTCATGGACGCACCGATGGTGGAAAAGGTCGAGCTGCTGGCGCAACTGCTGGCAGCGCAGATTCAGGCCGAGCAGCGTGCCGAAGAAAGCGCGCAGGAGTCGCAGCGGGCGCGCAACGAGCTGGGCCGTGTCGGCGCCTCGGCGCGCCTACGCGAAGAGTTCATCGGCATTCTCGGCCACGACCTGCGCAACCCGCTGCAGTCCATGCATGCGGTGGTGGACATGCTGGCGATCGACCCGCTCAACCAGCGCCAGGGGGGCGCGATCCGCTCGATGCAGCGCAGCCTGCGGCGCATGGAAGAACTGATCGACTTCGCTTCCGATTTCGCACGCGGCATCGAACGCGACTGGCTGCAGCTGGACTACGGCAACGGCAGCGATCTGCTCGATGCCTTGTCGCAGGTCGTCGACGAAACCCGCGCCGCCTACCCGAACCAGGTGCTGTCCACGCATGTGGCCATCGACGAGCCGGTGCATGGCGATGCGGTGCGCCTGGCGCAGATGTTCGGCAGCCTGATGATCAACGCCGTGGTGCAGGGACAACAGAGTTCGCTGATCAAGGCGGTCGCGGTCACTGAGCAGGGCCGCCTGCGCATTGAGGTCTGCAATCTGGACGGCATCGATCCGCGCCGGCTCGACGTGCTGCAGGCCTCCACGCACGTGCACACGGGCGGACGCGCGTTGCCCGAGGTCGATCTGGGCCTGCATATGGCCGCCCAGATCGCCCAGGCCCATCAAGGCGAACTGCGCATCACCAGCGGCAAGAACGGCACCTGTTTCCGTGTAGAGCTGGCCTGCGTGCGTCCGCGTGCACGCATGCAACTGGTCGATAGCTCGACCCCGGCCTGAGCCGGGGCGATTGGGTGACGCATCAGCGACTGTGCGGCTGTCACGCAGCCGCAATCGATACTCGACATCGGCCGACCATCATCACAGTGTGCTGTTTACACGTGCCTGACCATCGCGCCAGACCGGTCGCGCGACGAAGCTTGGCACTGCATGGCTTTGCGCTAGTAGATCTTGCGCTCGCTCGCCGGTGGCGGCGTCCACTGGTACAGCCAGGTTTCGGTCAGCGGCTTGCCGTTGGCGCGCAGGAACAGACGGATATCGATCTGCTGGGTGCTGTCATCCGGCGGCACCAGGTCGAACATCGCCCGATAGCCTTTGAGTTCATGCAGCGGACGCGCCGATACGATCTCGGTAGTTCCGCGCGACACCTGGATGATCGCCTCGACCTTGGCCTTGGGATCCTTGACCAATGCAGCCAAGTCGCCGCCCGCGAAATCCACCGCAAACCGCCAGGAAAAATGGCTGCGCTTCTGCCCGACGATGCCGCCCAGCCCGGTGCGCGTGGCCACGCAATGCGCCAGCGGCGAGCTGGCCGGCGGATGCGCGCCCCAGTACAGCCGGTACCCCATCAGCAACTCCTGCCCCGGCTGCGGCTTGTCCTGTGGATTCCAGAACGCCACGATGTTGTCGAAGGTCTCGTCCACGGTCGGAATCTCGACCAGTTGCACCGAGCCCTTGCCCCAACCACTCTTCGGCTCCACCCACAGGCACGGGCGCTTCTCGTAGAACACGCCATCGTCCTGGTAATGGTCGAAATTGCGGTCGCGCTGCAGCAGCCCGAACCCGCGCGGGTTCTCGTCGACGAACATGTTGAAGCGCAGCTGCGGCGGGTTGCACAACGGCCGCCAGATCCATTCGCCGCCGCCGGTCCACATCGCCAACCCGTCGGTGTCGTGGATCTCCGGGCGCCAATCCCAATCCATCCGGCTGTCGTTTTCGCCCACCTGGTACATGCTGGTGCACGGGCCGATGCCGAGCCGCTCGATGGCCTTGCGCGGATACAGCGCGCTGTCGATCTCCATCACCAGCACCTCGCCATTGGTGATGGCAAACCGATACGCACCGGCAACGCTAGGCGAGTCCAACAACCCGTACACCACCACAGTGTCCGAATCGTCCGCCGGCTGCTCCAGGTAATAGGCGATGAAATCCGGAAACTCCTCCGGCCCGCCCGTTCCGGTATCGATCGCCAAGCCGCGCGCCGACTGTCCGTACTGACCTTCCTTGCCCACCGCACGGAAATAACTCGCCCCCAGGAACGCCGAAAAATCGCGGTCGGTGTCCTTGCGCGTGTTCAGACGAAATCCTGCAAACCCCAGGTCTTTAGGCAACTGCTTGCCGCCCAGCCCGCTGCTGCCGTAATCGAACGCAGCCGGGTCATAGGCCAGCTGCTGCGCCTTGCCATCGACGATGTCGTAGATGTGCACCGGGGTGTGGAAGTACAGCCCCAGGTGGAAGAACTTCGCCTGAAACTTGCCATTGCCATCGGCCCACAACGCGTGGTCCTGCCGATAGCGGATCGATTGATACTGATCCCAGTTCAACGCCTCCAGCGGCCCCGGCAGCACCTGCTTGTGGCTTTTGTACGGCGCCTTGGCCAGCTCACGCGCCTGACCCTTCAGCCAGGCATAGTCGAACGGCTGCGGCTGCCCCAACCGACGCAGTCCCACCGCCTTGGCGGCTAACGCCCATTGCGGCAACGCCGGCAAACCGAGCGCGGCCAAAGCGGCAGCGGCATTTTTCAGGAAGTGGCGTCGTTGCATGCGCATCGATCTGATCAGGGAATGGCGACATCATAGCCACAGCCCGGCGTGCACGTGAATGCGACGCTCAGGGCGCCGCTGACGAAGACGCGCACGCGTTTCTCAGCCCCAGCTCTTTCGCCTTGCTGCACAGGAACTGTCGCTGTGCCTGCCGTTCGTCAGGGCCGCCATAACGCAGCAAGGTCCACTGCTCCTGCGCCTGCATCTGAGCGCCGGGGGCAAGCTGCCGATACGGCGCATGCACTTCCATTTCCAACAGTCCTTGCTCGGGGTGCTGTGGTGGCGCATCCAGATACAACTCCACCTGCCCTTGTTCAGGGTGAATCGCCGCCAGTGGCTGATGCGTAAAGCGGATCACCAGCACCTGACCACCTGCAAAACCCGCCATCCAGCCAGCCGAAGGCTGCAGCAACAGCTTGCCGCGCTGGGTCAGCCCGTCCTGCCGTGTATCGGCACTCAGCACGAAGACGCCCTCGTGATGGCGATACGCCGGCGCAGTCGTGCCAGCCTCCGTCGGCGGTTGAATGCGGATATCAGCCACGTTGGCCACAGGGACGAAGACGCGCGTACTGGCTGCAACCCGCGTGTTGAACCACAGATCCCAAGCGATAGGCTGTTTGCGGATATTGCGTGCAGTGGCCTCCACCTTCACGGTATCGGCCCGGGTTGGCGAGAGGCCAACGCGCTTGCGTAGCTGCACACCGGTGACCGGACTGGGTATGCCTTCCAGGATCAGCTGATCGCCACTGCGTGTAACCGTGTGTGTGGTTGCCAACGACAGATACGGATCCGGCGGCCACACTGCAGCTGCGGCTTTACGTGCGGGGTTGACCTGTTGATGCAGCCACCACTGACTCTGCGGCCCTACCCAGACATCGTGGCCCAGATATGGGATATCGCCTGCAGTGGCAGAGACCTCCGGCGCAGGTTGCTGGTCTACGGCGATGCCCGTCTTCAACACGTTGGGGTGTCCACGCAGATTGAAGGACAGCACTCGCCCACCGAGCGCAGGCGTGGCGCTGAGCTCGATAACCTCGTTACGCAACTGGATGCGCTCGATCGCGGCCTTGGGGCTGGACGCAAGCTCCTCGGCATACACACTTGCTGCAGGCTGCAGCGTAAATGCACCAACAGCAATGAGCGGCACGAAGCGACGCAATAAGGCAGACATGTGCAACTCCAATCGCGGGACGCAACGATTGTGGCGCGATGCAGAGCGACGCACCAGCGAGCCATCGGTGATTGCGGTTCTGAGCACGCCCTTCGCATTTACCTCGAGGCTGCGCGCCAGACGCCGTCGCTGATCCAGAACTGGATACCGTTGTTTCGATCAGCGCGTGTGACCCTAGCCCGCTGTCAACGTTGGCAACTTCCGCACCACACCGTCGCGCGTTGTCCGATGGTGGCGTGTTTCAACACGCCTCCACATTGCTTGCAGGCCTCACCCTCACGCCCATACACCGTGAGTTCCTGCTCGAAGTAACCAGGCGCACCGTCCGGGCTAATGAAATCACGCAACGTCGTACCTCCGCGCTGGATCGCATATCCCAGAATGTCTTTGACCGCTGTAGCCAAGCGCCGGTAGCGGTCCAAAGATACTTTTCCAGCCTCTCGCAAGGGGCTGATTCCCGCGCGATGCAGGCTTTCGGCAGCGTAAATATTTCCCACGCCGACGACGACCGCTTGATCCATCAGAAAGGTTTTCACCGCAGCCCGACGGCCACGCGCCAGTGCATGCAGATAATCGCCAGTAAATGCATCCGATAATGGTTCGGGACCAAGTGCAGCAAGCAATTCGTGAACCTGCGTATCGGATTGCCACAACAGGCAGCCGAATCGGCGCGGATCGTTGAAGCGCAGCACGCGCCCATTTTCCAAACTGATATCCACATGATCGTGCGCACGCGGCAATGTATCGCCAGGCAACACGCGCAGACTTCCGGACATTCCAAGATGCAGCAGCGCACTGCCGCCAGCATCGGTATCGATCAACAGATACTTGGCGCGACGCCGCACGTTGGTAATGGTGGCGCCAGGAAGCAGCCGCTCGATCTGCTCGGGAATCGGCCAGCGCAAATCCGGTCGTCGCAGGATGACGCCATGAATCCGTTGGTCAACCAGATGCGGGGCCAGGCCGCGCAAGGTGGTTTCGACTTCGGGAAGCTCAGGCATGCAGATATCCAGTAGGCGAGGCCGGCGATGTTACCGACGTGATGGATATGGTGGCGGAGCCACATAAACCAAATCTCGTCTGAGCCAGATCTGCGCTTGGACGTCCGTGTGTGCGTGCTGCAGTCTCGTCCAGCACCGCTTCGCGGGTGTTCAAACGCAGCGGGAATCAGAGCGGCATTTGCAGATTTCTCTGTCGCCTTCCTGTCAACTTTCGGTTGCCGGCCTCGGCCTCGGAGTATCGCGCCAAGTTTTGGACAAAAAGAAACCCCCAGTCCAGTTGGACTGAGGGTTTCGGGTAAAGACCCTGGCGATGACCTACTCTCGCATGGCTTGAGCCACACTACCATCGGCGCAGCTGCGTTTCACTTCCGAGTTCGGGATGGGATCGGGTGGTTCCACAGCGCTAATTTCACCAGGGAGACGGTTGGAGCGTCGCCAGTTGGAGCTTCCTCAAACGTGTGCACATTGCTGTGCAAGCGTTTGCGTGTGGAAGCACCTACGGCGCTCGTCTCGCATAGTTAACTTGTGACGTAGCTTGCATTTGATGATCTACCAACGTTCGTTGGGACCAAGGCAACTTGAGGTTATATGGTCAAGCCGCACGGATCATTAGTATCAGTTAGCTCAATACATTGCTGTACTTACACACCTGACCTATCAACCACATAGTCTATATGGTTCCTTTAGGGGGCTTGTGCCCCGGGAAGTCTCATCTTGAG
>NZ_CP103836.1:0-2172500 GCF_032697525.1 Xanthomonas hydrangeae | reverse complement strand
TTCCGTCGAAGCGAGCCGCCCATTATAGCGGACTTTTTCTTGCCGTCAACACCTTGTTTCCGAGGTGGTTGACGCTGCTTCGTTTCGACCCGAAGGTTTTCTGCGAAGCGAGCCGGCCATATTAGCAGGCTTTTCATCTTCGTCAACCCCTCGTGAAGAGGAAGTTGCCGCCGCTGCACTCAATCCGCCGTAGCGTCTTTCCGTGTAGCGAGCCGCCCATCATAGCCGACTTTCCTACTTCGTCAACACCCAAGTTCTGGGAGTTTTCGAACCCGTTCGTTGTTGCGGTGCTTCGAAAAGCGCCGCCGCTCTGAGCGAGGTCGCGCAGTTTATCGAGACTGGGCAGAAGTGCAAGCACTTTTTGACACCGGCATGACACGGCCGTCATTACGCCCATGCGCGAGGCCTGATCCCACGTGCTTTTGCGGCGTATTGGTTTGCCTTCTCCAACTACGCCACACGACTCCATGCCCGCGTTGGAGCAAAGCCCATGCGTTCCATGCGGGACAAGAACGAGCGTCGATACAGAGCCAACCGCGCAAGGGGTTGCGGTATCGATCATCGACGCGCTCGGTAAGAATGCATGCACTAGATAGAGAACGCATCATGCCCTCCTCCCGCAGCCTGCTCCGCGATCTGTCCCTGCCTGCGATTGCTGCAGGCTTTGTCACGGTGCTGGTGGGTTTTGCCAGCTCAGCGGTGATCGTGTTCGAGGCGGCACGCCATCTGGGGGCGGATCAGGCGCAGATCGCCTCGTGGATGTGGGCTCTAGGGATCGGCATGGGGGTGACCTGCATTGGATTGTCGCTGCGCTATCGCGTGCCGGTGGTGACGGCGTGGTCCACGCCGGGTGCGGCGATGCTGATCGGCAGTGCGGCCGGTGTGCCGTTGCGTGAGGCGGTGGGTGCGTTTGTGGTGGCTGCAGTGCTTGGAATGGTGGCTGGTTTCTCGGGGTTGTTCGAGCGGGCGATTCGGCGCATTCCGATCTCGCTGGCCTCGGGTATGTTGGCCGGGGTGTTGTTGCGCTTTGGGCTGGATCTGTTCGTGGCGATGCAGAGTCAGGTGCTGCTGGTGCTGGCGATGCTGGCGACCTATCTGGTTGGGCGGCGCTGGTTTGCGCGCTATGCGGTGATTGCGACGTTGCTGATCGGCACCGCGATTGCGGCCAGTGGCGGGCTATTGCACTGGACAGCGGTGCAGATGGAATTGGCGCATCCGGTGCTGGTGGTGCCGTCGCTGTCGTGGGCGGCGCTGTTTGGGCTGGCGATTCCCTTGTTCGTGGTCACCATGGCCTCGCAGAACGTGCCGGGTGTAGCGGTGATTCGGGCCTCCGGCTATGCGGTGCCGATCTCGCCGACGATCGGCTGGATCGGTGCGGTCAATACGCTGCTGGCGCCATTCGGCGGCTTTGCCTTGAACCTGGCGGCGATCACCGCTGCGATCTGCATGGGACGCGAGGCGCATGAGGATCCGGCACGGCGTTATGTGGCTGCGGTCAGTGCGGGCGTGTTCTATGTGGTGATCGGCCTGTTCGGCGCGACCGTGGCGGCGGTGTTTGCCGCCTTTCCGCGCGAGCTGGTGATGGCGATCGCCGGGATCGCGTTGTTGGGCACGATCGGCAACAGCCTGGCGGCGGCCTTGCGCGAAGACAGCGAGCGCGAGGCGGCGCTGATCACCTTTCTGGTCACGGCGTCAGGGCTGACGCTGGGCGGGATCGGTGCCTCGTTCTGGGGCCTGGTAGCCGGAACGATCACCTTGTTGGTGTTGCGGCCGCGGGCCTAGCCGCGGCACACCATCCAGTGGATGGGCGCCTTATCGGATGGACTCACTGAGACGCCGTGCCCGACCGCACCAAGCGATGCAGGCAACTGGACCGCAGCCAGCATGTTGCGAGCTTGCACCTGGCGCGATACCGGCTCGCTTATTCGGGATCGCGTAGCTGCAGCAACCAGTGCGCGGTGACGCCGCTGGGGCTGGGCAGCGGTTCGAGATGGAATTGGCGGTAGACCGGTGAGCCACCGGGGGCGCGCAGCGGCAAGGTGACGTAGGCGGCGCGGCCTTGCCGCAGCGCCTCTTCGAGCAGTTCCACCTTGGACCGGGCGGCATCGCTGGCCAGCAGGGTCAGGATGTCGCAACCGATCAGGTCGGCCACTTCGGTCTGGATGAGTTCTGCGAACGCCGGGTTGACGAACATCAGCCGGTGCGCGGCCGTGGTTGCGCCACGTTCGATGATGGCCACGCCGTCGCGCAGACGCGACAGCGAGGCTTCGAGCAAGGTGAAATCCTGCTGGAAGCGCTTGCGTTCCATCAGTTCGATCAACACACGCAGGCTGCGGGCCGACTCCAGGTGCAGCGGCGACCAGCGACGCGCGCGGCCACGCACGGTTTCCTGCCAGAGATCGAAGCTCTTGCGTGGCGAAAGGCGCGAGTTGGGGATGTCCGCCAGCTTGGCCAGCTGCGGGTTGCCGGCCCAGTTGACCGTCTGCACCTGTTCGCGGCGGGTCCACAGCAAGGCGCTGCGCGACTGCGGCATCAGCGGCACGAAAATGAAACCGGCGGCCAGCGGTGCCAGATCGGCCAGCTCGGGAAATACCTCGCCGATCGCCTCCACATGCAGGGCGCCGACGGCATCCTCGCGCAGGGCGGCGTGGTGTGCGGATTCGATATGGTCGCGGATGCGCCGCAGCGCGGCGGCATCGGGCGTGGTGCCATGGCGGCTGATTTCCTTGCCATGGAAGATCGCCACGCCGTCGGCATCGACCACGTCCATCAGGTCAGGCGCCATATCGGCGAGCATCTCCACCGTCATCTGGGCGGCGTCGTTGAAGTCGGTGATCAACTTTTCGCGCACGGTAAGCAACACCGATTCCATGCGCGCACGCTCGACCGCCTGCAAGGCGCCGATGCGACCAGCAAGCGCGCGCGTGACCGCATCGGTGGCATCGCGCATGGCGTGGCTGGTGAAGTGCGGGCTGTAGTGGTGGCAAGCGATCAGCCCCCACAGCACGTCGTTGACCACGAGCGAGGAGACCAGGGTGGCACTCACGCCCATGTTGGCCAGATATTCCAGATGCACCGGCGAGACGCTCCGCAGGCTGACATCGCTCAGATCCACCGGCGTGCCCAGGCGCGGATGCAAGGTGGGCTCGATTGCGGCGGACTGGTAGCCGACATCGGCGATCTGGCGGACGCGGTTGCGCAGGTACAGCGCGCGCGCCTGCGCGGGAATGTCGGTGGACGGGTAACGCTGGCCGAGATAAGCCACCAATTCGGGGTTGCGCGCCTCGGCAATGACTTCGCCGTTCCACTCTTCGTCGAAGCGGTAAATCATCACCCGATCGAAGCCGATCATGTTGCGCAGGCCCTTGACCGTACGCACCGCCGCTTCGTCGATGCCGGGATCACGCTCGATGCTGCGCAACAGCGGCAGCGCCTCGCGCAGGGTGACGTCCATCAGGCGGGCGTCGCGCGGTTCGATTTCGACCAGCCATTGCTCCGGATACAGATGCCAGGCGGCCACCCATGGGTGATCTGTGGGCGCGGCGCGCCTGGGGAAACGCACCTCGGCATGTAATAGGTGTTGCGCCTGGTCGTCGACCGCGAACGGCTGCTCGCCGGGCAGTTCAAGCACTTGCGTGTAGGGCATGCCCAACAGCTCGGCCAGCGGCACGCCGAGCAACTCGGCGGCAGTGGTGCTGGCCTGCACGATGCGGCCGTCGGCCGGTTCGATCACCAGCAGCACGCCGTAAGGCTGGATCAGGCCGGGAATGTGGATCGGCTCGCGGGCGCAGACATCCATATTCAGGGGTTCGGTTGGCTGGTTCACGGGCGCGGCTCCGCTGCGAGGCAGGTGTGGAAGTGGGCAAACATGGCCTGCGCACCGTCGATGGCGGCGGCGCGTGCGCAAGGCGTGTCGAGACGTTGGTTGAGCACGGTCTGGAAATGGCGCCAGCCGGCCGGATCGTCGTCGGCCAGTTCGAAATAGCGCAAGGCATCGGCCAGACCGGGCTGCTGTTTGCGCAGGCTGCGCGCGATCATCCGGCCGCCCAGTTGCGAGCCTTCGATGACGTAGAGCATGCCCCAGCGCGCGGCATCGCTGCCGGCGGCGGGCGCTGCGATGGCAGTGCCTGGTTGCTGGCCGAGCGCGCGCAGGTCTTCGCGCAAGGCCGGCACGCGGCGGCGATACTGCCAGCCGGTTCCAGACAGGGTACTGAGCCAATTGCGCAGTTGCGCTTCGAAGCCGGCCAGCAGTGCATGGTGCCGGCGCAGGATCAGCGCATAGGCATCGCGATCGACGCGTCCCTGCCCCAATGCCTGCATCAGCGGGATCGCTTCGACCAGGCAATGGACGCCCTGGGTGGCATCGCGCAGCACGAACGCGGCCGAGGGCGGAACTGCCAAGGCGTCGGAAGACATAGGGACTCGAAGCGGTGCCGCGGCACGAAGGACACCAGCCTAGCAGCGCCTGCGCAAATCAGATAAAGCGGGCGCGAGTGCAACGTGAATAGGTTGGCATTATCGCGGCGTTGCGTGCGCGATGCCGGGCCCACGCCCTGCCCGCTTCCAGGCCATGACCCAACCTGCGGCAAGCAGGAGACCGGCCAGCAACCAGGGCGCGCCGGGCAGATGCAACGGGGCGCCGCTGCCGATAAACCAGGCGAACACGTTGGCGAACAACAACGGACCGGCGATGCCGGCCAGACTGATCAGGCTGGTCAACGCGCCCTGCACGCGGCCTTGCGCATCGGCGCCGACCTCGCGGGTGATCAAGGCCTGCGCGGACGGTGCGGCGATCGCCCAAAACGCGCTGATCGGCACGCCGATCAGGAACGCGGTGCCGCTGTCGGCCAGCCCATAGATGACGAAACCGATGACCCCACAGCCCAGGCCCAGCAACAACGCGCGACGTTCGCCCAGCCAGCGCACCAGCCGGCCGACCAGCAACGCGTTGACGATGATGCTGCACACACCCACGCCGGCCAGCACCCAGCTCACTTCGCGCGGGCCCCAGTGATACTGGTAGCTGGCGAACAGCACGAAGATGCTGGGGTAGACGTAATGCGCCAGGTTGGCCAGGAACACCACCGAGGCCAGGCCGAATACCTGCGGGTAGCGACGCAGCAACTTGAGCGCGCCAAGCGGGTTGGCATGCGACCAATCCAGCCGCGCGGTGCGACGTTGGGCAGGCAGCGATTCGGGCAGCACAAACCAGCCGTACAACACGTTCAACAGCGCCAGCCCTGCGGCAAACCAGAATGGCCAGCGCAGACCGATGCTGCCCAGCCAGCCGCCGATCAGCGGGCCGGCGACAAAACCAATGCCGAACGCGGCGCCGAGCATGCCGAACGCGCCGGCACGCTTGTCGGCCGGGGTGACATCGGCGATATAGGCGTTGGCAGTGGAAAAGCTGGCCGAGCATACGCCGGAGATCACCCGCGCCAGCAGCAGCATCGGCAGGGAATGCGCGACCGCCATCAGGATGAAGTCCAGGCCCAGCCCCAGGCAGGAAAGCAGGATCACCGGGCGGCGGCCGTAGCGGTCGGACAAGGTGCCCTGCAGCGGCGAGCAGACGAACTGGATGGCGGCAAACAAAAAGCCGAACCAGCCGATCCAGCCGGCGGCCACGGCGTAATCGCCACCGGTGAAGTGCCGCACCAGATCCGGCAGCACCGGAATGATCACGCCGAAGGACAGCACGTCGATCAGCACGGTGATGAAGATGAAGATCAGCGCGGCGCGGCGCCGGCCCGGTGCAGGAGCGGATGCGGAATCGGGAGAGATGGACATCGCGCGGCACGCAGGGGCGAAGCGGCGAGTGTAGCGGCGGATTGAGCGGTGGGGATGGGCTTACGTACCCTCATCCGCCCTTCGGGCACCTTCTCCCGGTGGGAGAAGGGAGCATCTCTGCCTCTTTACTGTCTTGGGGAAAGCAGCCAGGGCTCTGCACGTGCCTTGGGCGAATCTTGCGGTTATTCGACGCTGATAGTCTGGGTCAGCGTGTGGCTGGCGCCGGGCGCGAGTTCGATCACGTCCGGGCCGGCGTTGGCTGCTTCCAGGCAGACGTAGTCGCGCCAGCCATCGCCCACGTCGGCCATCTTGGCAGCCGCTTCTTCGCCCGGGTTCCAGGCCACCAGCGAGCGGCTGCCCTGGGTGGCGATGACGATGCGGCGGCCGAGCACCGGGTCGGTCAGGGTGTAGCGGCCGCCGGCGTTGGTGTAGATACGGTCGCTGCGGCCGGGGTCGCGTGGGTCGCGCAGGCTCCAGTCGCCTTGCTGGCGGTGGGCGGTGGCGTAGTTCTCGTACTTGTCGAGGTAGTCCAGCCCGTCCAGGCCCTGCACGCTGACCTTGAGCGCGTCGCCGACGCGGAAGTAATTGTGCAGCGCCTGGGTGAACCGCACCGGGGCCGGGCTGGTGTTGTCGGTGATCAGGCTTTGTTCGAACGTGCGGCCGATGCGCAGGGTCATGCGCAGGCGCAACGCCAGGTCGTCGAAGCTGGGCGGAGTCAGCGTGAGCACCTGCGTGCCGTCGTCTTCGCGGCGACTCTCGGTGAGCTGCCACGGCACGGTGCGCACGAAGCCGTGCGCGGGCACTTCGCCGGTCTGGTCCTGGCGGCCGAAATACGGCCAGCACACCGGGGCGCCGCCGCGGATCGGGGTGGGCGGCTGCTTGGCGGTGGGCGACAGCCACATCACGTCCTGCCCGCCCTTGGGCACGAACGACAGCAGCTGGCCGCCGAACAGGCTGATGGCCGCAGTGGAGAACGGGGTGTCGATCAACAGCGAGGGAAAACCGTGGAAGTCGCCTGTGCGCAGGCCGGTGAGGTCGGACATGGGGGGTGCCTTGTGGACGATGGGGGATTGGACGAATGCGGGATAGGCGGCAGGCAGCTTGAACGCGGTGGAGCGGATGGCCGCCGCGCCTGCGACCGGCGGGGCGGCGCGCAGGGCGGTGAGGATGCGTTGGCCGGGGCGGCCGTCGGCCGGCTGCAGGCCCAGGCGGGTCTGCTCGACCTGGATGGCGCGCCGGCTGGCAGTGCCGATCATGCCGTCGGCCTCGCCGATCTGGTGGCCGCGGGCCAGCAGCAGCTGCTGCAGTTCGCGCCGTTCGGGCCGGCCCAGGCCGGGGTCGTCGGTGGGCCAGGCGGCGACCAGGCCGGGGCCGCCGCGCAGGCGGTCGGCGAGCAGGGCGATCGACAGCGCGTAGCTTTCGGCAGCGTTGTAGGCATAGATCGCGTCGTAGTTACGGAACACCAGGAATGCCGGGCCGGTCGCGCCGGCCGGCAGCAACAGGGCGGCCGGGGCATCGGCGGGCAGGCCGGTCGGCGCCAGGGCCTTGCCGTCGCTGCCGAGCAGCCCTGCGTTCTGCCAGGCCTGCAGCGGCTGGCGCCGGGTGCGGCCGGCCTTGCTGGCGTCGAAGCCGGCCGGCAGGCGCACTTCCATGCCCCAGGGACGGGCGCGCTCCCAGCCGGCCTTGACCAGGTAGTTGGCGGTGGAGGCCAGCGCATCGGGAATGCTGGCGACCAGGTCGCGGCGGCCGTCGCCGTCGCCGTCCACCGCGATGCGGGCATAGGTCGAAGGCATGAACTGGGTCTGCCCGAAGGCGCCGGCCCAGGAGCCGGTCAAGCCATCCGGCGACAGGTCGCCTTGCTGCAGCAGGCCGAGCAAGGCGAGAAACTCACCACGGAAGAACGGCTGGCGGCGGCCCGCGCACGACAGCGTGGCCAATGAGACCAGCAGCGGGCGCTTGCCGGTGACGCGGCCATAGTCGCTCTCCACGCCCCAGACCGCCACGATGGTGGCCGGATCGACGCCGGTCTGGTCGGACAGTCGCGCGAGCAGGTCGCGATGGGTGACCAGCATCGCCTGGCCGTCGGCCACGCGTTGGCTGTCGACCAGGCTGGCGAGGTAGTCCCAGATCGGGGTGGTGAATTCGGGCTGGGCATCGAGCAGCGGCAACACGCTGGGATCGGGTGCCAGGCCGGCGGTGAAACGCTGGAAATCGGCGGCCTGCACGCCCTTGGCGGCCGCCTGGGTCTGCAGGCCGGCCAGGCAGCGGTCGAAGGCCGGATCGGCGCAGGCGATCAGCGGCGCCAGCGCCAACAGCGCAGGCAGCACGCGCCGGGTCAGCATCACGGCGCGATCGCCGGCGTGTGGACGGAGGTCATGCGGTGGAGCGCTCCTGCGGCAGGTCGAGCCGCCGAGGATAGCCAACCTGGCTGGTTGCAGGCGTGCAGGTGGCGATTGTCGAGATGTCGAGATGTCGAGATGTCGCCGCGTCAGCGTGCGCTGCGCTCGCTGGTGGCAACGCGCCGGGGTGACTGTGCGCCGCACGCTTTCCAGACCGATGCGCGCAGCCAAGACGCTGGATGACTCTACGAGGTGATGACCCTTCCAGATAGCGATGTCGCGTGCCGATGCCGAGATGTCGAACCGGCGCGCCTGGTGGATGTGCTGCGACAGCCCAGCGGCGTCGATCGCCGCGCTTATCTGCCGTCGCCGGTGATGCCGGTCAGCAGCGACAACGCGGGGCTGGAGGGGCTGGTGTCGGACACACGGCGGACGCGGGCCCTGCGTGGAGTGTCGTGGCGGGGACCAAACCAGATCAGTGCAGTGGCCAGGCACGCCGGCACCACGATCGCAAACACCGCGATGGCCACAAGCACCCACTGCCAGAGATTGAAGGTTGCCATGATCGTGTCCGCCCCGCGGCGAGCTCCGCCGAGGCGGCAAGCTTCCGGGATCGGCTGCGAACGTGATGTCGAGAAAGCCCACCAGTGCGTGCCGTTCGTCGGGCTGAACGGCTTCACGGTCTGCGGCCTGGGCGCGCGACGCATCCAGGCCTGCGCCTGCTCAGCGCGCGTCGAGGTAATACCAATGGCCGTCTTCGCGCACGAAGCGGCTGTGTTCGGTCATGCGCACCGCGCTGCCGCCACCGATGCGATAGCGGGCCAGAAACGCCACCTCGGCGGTGTCGGTGCCGGTGACGATGGCGCGTTGCACGGTCAGGCCGAGCCAGGTGGTGCGGCCGCCCTCGTCCAGCGACAACTCGGGTGGGCGCGTGGATGGATGCCAGCTGGCGAGCAGGTAATCCACATCGCGGCGGACGTAGGCGCTGTAGCGCGCACGCATCAGGGTTTCGGCATCGGGCGCAGCGGTGCCGGCGTGGTACTGGCCGCAGCATTGCGCGTAGTCGGCGGCGCGGCCGCAGGGACAGGGATCGGTGGGGGTGGAGGTCGGCATCGGGCGATTGTGCGGGAAGGGATTGGGGATTGGGGAGGAAGCCGGTGCTTGGCTCCCCGTACCCTCACCCCAACCCCTCTCCCGGGGGGAGAGGGGCTTTTGAAGGCCGCTTGCTTGCGCCCCACTCCCCATCCTTGCTGTGGGATTACGCCGCGCGGTGCGGCGGCTATGCTGTCGCCCCGTCGTGCGGAGCGCCGTCTTGCTGGAACTGATTCCCACCGAATTGCCTTGGCTGCTGTGCATCGCCTTCGTCGCCGGGCTGGTGGATGCAGCGGTGGGCGGCGGTGGCTTGATCCAGTTGCCGGGCTTGTTCGCCACGTTGCCGCAGCAGGCGCCGTCGCTGATTCTGGGCACCAACAAGTTCAGCGCGATGTTCGGCACCGGTGCGTCGGCGTGGCGCTATGCGCGCAATGTGCGCTTTCCGTGGCGGCCGGTGCTGTACGCGACGGTGGCGGCGTTTACGTTTTCGTTTCTGGGCGCGACTGCGGTCAGCCTGATGCCAAAGCAGGCAGTGCGGCCGCTGATTCTGGCGCTGCTGATCGCGATGCTGGTCTATACGCTGATCAAGAAGGACTTCGGTGCGCTGCATCGGCCACGCCAGATCGGCCGGCGCGAACTGATCACTGCCTTGGCGATGGGCGCGGCGATCGGGTTCTACGACGGGTTCTTCGGGCCCGGTACCGGCAGTTTCCTGATCTTCCTGTTCATCCGCTTCTTCGGGCTGGACTTTCTGCGCGCCTCGGCCGCGGCCAAGGTGGTGAACCTGGCCACCAACCTGGCGGCGCTGTCGTTCTTCCTGCCCAGCGGCCAGGTGATGCTGGCGATCGGCATTCCGATGGCGGTGGCGAACGTGGCCGGTGCGGTCGCCGGCACGCGGATGGCGCTGCGCGGTGGCACGCCGCTGATCCGCAAGTTATTCCTGGTGCTGGTGATCGTGCTGATCGGCAAGATGGGCTGGGATCTGCTGCACTGAGGCTGCATGCGAACACGTGACGCGTGATGCGTGCCGCTGATGCAACCCGATGGTGCACACGCATGCCTCAGGCGAACAAAAAGACAGCGTCGGTGCGCGCTGTCATCCGCTTCATGGAACCGATCGAACACACTGCCGATGCGATGGCTATTGTTCGGAATCACGTGGTTGCATCCGTCCGTTGCGGCAGCGGCTCACCCGCCGCACATGAGGTAACCGCCTGCTGCCGCATCGACAGGATTTAAAAATCCACGCTCAGCGTCGCCGACAAGGTGCGCGGCGCGCCTGGATAGTTGGTGGTCTGCGTCACCGGTTGCTCGATGTAGAACCGGTTGGCGACATTGCGCAGCATCAGCGCCAGCTGGTAACGGCCGCCGAAGCGGTATGCCGCCGAGGCATCGAAGCGCGTGTAACCGGCAATGCGGTAACTGTTGGCGAGATCGCCTTCGCGCTCGCCCACATGCACCGCGCCTGCGCCCAGGGTCAGGCCGTACAGCGGCCCGCTGGCGACGTGATAGGTGCTCCACAGACTGGCGCTGACGCGCGGTACGCCGCGCAGGCGGTTGCCGGCCGGGATGACGGTATCGCGGGTGACCTGCGCATCCAGATAGCCGGCGCCCAGAATCAGCCGCCAGTTCTGGGTGAGCTCGCCGGTGACGTCCAGCTCCAGCCCACGCACGCGTTGCTGGCCGGTGACCAGCACAAAGCCGCTGTTGTCCGGATCGCTGGTGGCGACGTTGTCCTTGGTGATCTGGAACGCGGCGGCGGTGGCGAGCACGCGGTTGTCGAACAGCGCGCTCTTCAGGCCCAGCTCGTACTGGCGGCCGGTCTCCGGTGGTGCGCTGCCGCCGGAAAACAGCGTGGCGCTGCGCGGCCGGAACGACGTGGAGGTATTGGCGTACAACGACAGCTGCGGCGCCGCCTTCCACACCACGCCGATCCGCGGCGAGGCGCGCCGGCCGTCTTCGCGGGTGCGCGCGCCGTTGTCGATGGTGGTCTGCTGCACGTCGTCCCAGCGCACGCCGGCCAGCACGTCCCAACGCTCGCCGATGCTGATCTGGTCCTGCACATACAGCGCGGCATAGCGCGCATCGACATCGATCTCGCGCGCCGGCACATAGCTGCCCGGCAAGGCGCCCTGCACCGGGTTGCGCACGCTGATGCGTGCCAGCGGCGCGCGCGCTTCGTCGGTGTGGCGATGCGCATCGACGTACTCGGCGCCGGCCAGCAGCTGATGGCGCAGCGGGCCGGTGGCGAAATGCGCCAGCGCTTCGGTCTGCGAGGTCGTTGCGCGCACCTGCTGGTCCTGGCGCACCGCGCGGCGCTGCAGGAAGGCGCGGTCGGCGCTGAAACCGGTGAAGTCGGCCACGTCGCGGCCGCTGTCGCCGTCCTGGTGATTGAGGATCTGGCGCAGCGTCAGCCAGTCATTGGCGTCGACTTCGATGCGCCCGCGTGCGGTGCGCGAGCTGCCGTGATTACGCGACCACGGCTCGCCAAAACTGCGCTCGGCCGGGCCACGCACCACGCCGTCGATGGCGACCAACCCGCGATCGCCCGGGCTGGTCTGGCGGGTGTATTCCAGATCCAGATCGGCCCGCAGTTGATCGTTCGGCCGCCATGCCAGCGAGGGCGAGACGAACACGCGGTCGCCATCGGCCTGCGCAGCGCGGAAGCTGCCGGTTTCCTGCGCGGCGGCGCTGAGCCGTGCCGACAGCGTCGGGCTCAGCGGGCCGGTGACGCTGGACTGCACGCGGCGCAGGCCGTGTTCGGCCGCCTGCACCGAGGCATTGCCGCCGAACACCGCGTCCGGGCGCAGCGTGACCAGATTGATCACCCCGCCGGGTTCGCCGCGTCCGTACAGCACCGCCGCCGGGCCCTTGAGCACTTCCACCTGGGCGACATTGGCCAGATCGCGCACGGTCTCGGTGAAGTTCTGCGCCGGGTTGAGCAGGATGCCGTCGACCGCATACGAAGACGCCTCGAAACCGCGGATGACGGAGGTTTCCGAGCGATTGCCCTGGGTGCCGCCGGGCTGCACGTTGGAGACATTGGCCACCACGTCCACCAGCCGGGTGAGCTGCTGTTCGTCGATCACCGAGCGCGGCACCACCTGGATCGCCTGCGGAATGCGCTCCACCGGCGTCTGCGTGCGGGTGGCGCCGGCGGCCTTTTCCGGCCGGTACAGGGCGCGCTTTTCGCTGACCACGATGGCATCGAGCAGGCTGGCCTCCTGGGCGGAGGCCGGCAGTGCAGCAAACAGGGACACGAACAACAGGTGGCGAGGCGCAGGCAGTGGGGTCATCGGGATCTTCAGCGGGGCGATGTGCGCACTGGCGGGCACATCCGGGCCACTAATGATAACGATTCTTATCTACGCATGCCGGCTGCGTTGCACGCTCTTGCATCTGCGACCGCGTGGGGTGCACCTGAGCGCCAGTCCATGCGCAGGCATCCACCAGCCTCGGCGTCGATGGCGGCACTCCATCGTCGGCGTCCTGGTCTTGTCCGGTGACGCCGATGGCATGCGCGTCGCGCGCCGTGGCGATGCGTCGCTGCTGCTTGCGCAGGCGGTGGCACCCGGGATCCCGCGACGCCACCATGCACCTGCGCCGCGACCACTCAGTCGGCCAAGGCAGTCTGGATGCGCGGCCAGGCATAGTCCCAGGCAATGCGTTCCTGCTCAAGGCGCGGAGAAGGGCCGAACCGGCCATCACGCAGTGCTGTGTACAGGCGTTGCTCGTCGTCGCTGAGCGCGTCCAGGCGCTGTGCGCGATGCTGTTTGCGTTCGTGTCCCCACAGCGCGCGTGGGGTGGCATGCAAGGTGGCCTGGTCCATCAACAGCGCGATGGTCTGCGGCGCATATGTGCGCAGGCGGTGCAGGATCGCCAGGCCATGGGTGTCGATATCCCCCCAGTAATACAGCGGCAATACGCTCAGCCAGCCGATGCTGCGCACGTACTCGATGGCGTAACCGCGCGCCATCAACACCAGCGTTCCCGGCAGCGGCTCGCACGCCAGGCCGGTCTCGCGGTTCTCCACGATCAATACGCGGCGCGCCGGCAAGCGCAGCGCGGCGATCTGCGCGATCGGTGCGGTGATGTCTTCCAACCCGCCCATGTGCTGGCGCAATACCGGATCGAGCAAGCGCAGGCGCACCCGATCCGGCGCGGCGCGCAGACCCGACAGGCTGGCGAAGCTGGTCGGCTCGGCGATGCCGCGCAGGCCGGCCAGCCAGTCGGCAATCACCCCGCGGTGCGGTTCGATCCACTTGCTGTCGATCCCGGCGATCGGCAATTGGCGCAGAAACAACCCACTGTCGCGATGCCGGTGCAGCCAGTCGACCACCGCCACCAAGCGCGAAAAGTCTGCCTCCGGCCAGTCGGCCAGCAGATCGAATTGACGGCGTAGCCGCGCCGCCAGGGCGAGCGCCTGCGGCCAGCGCGCATGCAGTGCCGCAGCCCGTTGGCTGGCGCGCTGCCAGCGCTCGGCCTCGCCAAGCGCGGCAGCGGCCTGGGCCGCATCGTCCAGCACCCAGGCTTGCGGCAGACGCTGCGGCCCGAGCTGCGTCCAGGCCACTTCGCGCGCGTCCACCCGGCCTGGCAGTTCCGTGCGGTTCCAGCTCTGCAGCCAATGGCCGAAGGCATCGAAGCGCGCGATGGCCTGCGCCTGGGTCGGCGCCCGCAGCGAAATGGATTGCGGTGCGCCCTCGCCGATCAACCACTGCCCGCGGTTGCGCTGCCATTGCCCGCGCAACGCCTGCAGCGCGGCGGCAGGCAACAGCATGGGCGAGGCGGCCATCAGTGTGCGGTTTCGGTAGACGGCTCGGCCGCCGCGCTGCGGGTGCGCTCGGGCAGCTTGAGCCGGCGCGACTGTTCGTCGTATTCGATCAGCAAGACGCCCGAATCGTGCCGCCCGCTGATCTCGACAAAGCACGCGCCGCCGATGAACGGCTCCAGCGTCATCACCGATTTCAACGGCGTGGCCACCACCATCTGGAAACCGAAGTTCTCGAAGATGTTCATCGCCAGCGCGGTGAATTCGTTGTCGGCCTTGTCGAAGGCTTCGTCCAGCACTACCGCGCAATAGCGCGGCAGTTCGCCGTCTTCGCCGCCGAGCTGGTAGCGCAATGCAGCGGCCAGACAGGTGGTCGCCAGTTTCTGGCGCTGACCACCGGATTTGCCGGCGCCGCTACGGTAAATCTCGACCTGTTGGCGCGTGGCGGCGTCCAGTTCGACGCCGACAAATTCCACATGCAGGCGCACGTCCAGCACCAGGTCGCGCCAGCGCTTGTGCTCGCCCTCTTGCGAGCCCAGCTTGCGCACCAGTTCGCGCAGCACTGCGAATTGTTGTTCGGCCACCTCGCGCTGTTCGGTCTGGTGATGGCCGAGCACATCGCGCAGGCGTTGATGGAACTCGATCACTTCCGGCAAACGACGATCACCGAGTTCGATGGTCAGCAAGGTGCCATGGTTGAACGGCACCTGCTCCAGGCTGGCATTGACCTCGTCCAGACGCTGGGCGATGGATTTGCGCGCTTCGGCGGTGTGGCGCTGCAAGGCGAGCAGATTGTTCTTGCTCTGGCTTTGCAGCAGATCGAAAAACCGCGCCTCGTGCTGCGGCAGGCCATCGCGCTCGAGCCGCTGCAGGCGGGCGAGAAAATCGTCGGCGCCTTCCAGCGTCGGGCTCAGATCGCCGCTATCTTCGGGCCATTGCCGACTGTAGCGCTTGAAGCAGCCCAAAAGCTCCTGTGCGCACTCATTGTCGCGGGCAAGCAAGTCACTATCTTGGTCGGTCAATTCCTTGGTTAGATCGCGAAAATGAGCATCCACGTTCTCCAGTGATAGCAACCCCAAGGCCGACAGACGGCTGGTAAGACCCTGCTGCTGTAGCGGAGTGACAACGCGCTCATTTGCCCCAGCACATTTAAGGCGCTGCCTCTCCCACTCCTCTCGCTTGCCATCGAGTTTGGCACGCTCCGTGCGCACGCCCTCATAGGTGCGCGTGGCCTGGTCGATGTCGGCGCGGGTGCGGTCGATCGCCTCGCCCAGCGCGCGCAGATTGGCGTCGCCTTCGCGCAGCTGCTGCAGGGTCTGGGCGATCTGGCTCAGGCGCTGCAGCGCGGCGGCCACATCGATTTCGTCCCAGCCCAGGTTGGCCAGGGTGTTGCGGGCCAGGCGTCGCTGGCCATCGCGTTCGCGGCGCGCGCGCAGGTCGGCCACGTCGGCATCGCAAGCGGCGATGCGTTGCGCCAGCTCCTGGCCTTCGCGCTCGAACAAGGCCAGCTTGTCGCGGTTGTTGAAGCCCAGAAGCCAGCGGCGACGGTCGCCCACCGCATGCCGGTCGTCTTTTTCGTAACGCTCGCCCGGATGCTTGACCTGGCCCTCGCGGGTGATCGCGCGTTCGGCATGGCGCAGGGCCTTGGCGCTGTCCACGCAGTCGTAATCGAAGCGTTTGCCCAGCTCGCGCCGCAGCCAAGCGGCAAACGGGTGGTCGCGTAGTTCCAGCTTGTGCAACAGCGAGGCGCTGCCCGGTTCGCGACCGCTCAGTGCCTGCTCGTTGCTGCGCACCCGGTAATAAACCAGGCGCGTGCCGAGCTGGGTGCGGTTGACCCAGTCGGCGACCTCGGCGTAATGCCGTTCGTCCACCAACAGCGACTGCGCAAAGCCATGCAGCACCCGCTCGATGGCGCCGCGCCAGGCGGATGCGTCCTCGCGCATCTGGATCAACTCGCCAACGAACGGCAGGGCCGCTTCCGGCACGCCGGTGTCGGTGCTCATGCGTGCGCGCAGGCTCTGCATCGGCGCAGGAATATTGGAGGGATTGCGCGTCAACGCATCGATTTCGGCGCGCACCTCGGCAAAGCGTTTGCTGTCGTCGTGCTTGCCGGCGATGCGCTCGCTGATCGCTTCGTCGAGCTCGGCGGCGGCACGCTGACCATCTTCCAGGGCGGCGCGCGCTTGCGCGATCTGCTCGGCAAATCCGTGCGCGCTGTCGGCCAGGGCCTGCTCCAGGGCACGGCATGCCTGCTCGGCCTGGGCCCGCTTGGCCGCGCGGCGGTCGCGCTCGGCCTGCTGCTGGTGTTGTTCGCGCTCCAGCGCATCGATGCGCTCGCCACCTTGCGCGCGCCGTTGCGCCTCCAGATCCTCCAGATGGCGGGTGTGGTTGTCCAATGCCGCACGGCGCTGGCCTTCTTCGCCGGCAAGGCCGCGGTCTTGCACGTCCAGTTCCTGCAGGCGCGCGTCCAGCAAGGCGAGCCGGCGCTGCTCGCGGTAGGCGTCGATGCCAAGCTTGAGTTCTTCCAGTTCGCTGCGCTGGCGGCGCACCTGCATGAGCTCGGCGTGGTGCGAGCGCGCAGGCAGCAAGGTCTCTACCTGGCGACGCGCCGTCACTACCGCATGGTGGGCGCCGTCCAGCTCGGCGAAGTCGCCGACCAGGCGTTCGGCCGCATCGAAGGTCTTGGGTTCTTCCAGCATGAAGCCGCGCAGGAAGGCGTTGAGATCGCCCAGATTCTTGGCCGATTGGGTCTTGTGCAGCAGGCGCAACGCCATCTCGTTGCCGATGCCCATCTGGTGACGGAAACGTTCGGCGTAGCCGGCAAAGCTATCGAAGTGATGCACATCGTGCAGCCGCTGTTTGAGCTTGCGCCGATCCAGATCGAAGCCGGCCAGGTCCTGCGCTACATCGAAGGCACGCTCGGCCACCATGTAGTGCTTTTGCACATCGGCGGTGGCCGCGCTGTTGCCGGCAATCCAGAACAGCCGCACCAGGCTCACCACGCGGTCTTCGCCATTGCGGTATTCCAGTACCAGTGCGGTCCAGGTGGCGCCTTTGCGCAGGTATTGCGTGGCGATTTCGCCGGAGGCGCTGTCCTGCTGGTCGGCCCAGGCGCCACGCACGTACGACACCAGGTTACGGTCGCGGCCACTGCGTTCGGCCTCGCGCGCGGCGGCGTTGAAGTCGACGATGCTGGGCGGAGTGAGCAATGCCGACATCGCATCGAGCAGCGTCGATTTACCCGAGCCGGAGCGGCCGACGAACAGAAAGCCGCGTTCGGCGATCGGCACCTCGGTCAATCCGGAGAACGTGCCCCAGTTGTGCACCTGCAGGCGGCGCATGCGGAACTGCTGCAGACGCGCGTCGGGCAGATCGTTGGCAAACAGGCTGGAAGGCGCGGCAGAGGAGGTCATCGGTACGGTCCGGGAAGCCAGAAAAGCGCAGGCCTGCGCTCAAGCGGGTGGTGCGTGGGCGGTGCTAGGCGTGCGGGTCGACCTCGTCCTCGCCGCCGGCCGGGCCGTCGCGCAACTGACGATAGACCTGCCCCAGCGCGGCCACATCTTCGGCCGAGAACAGCAGTTTGAGCGCTGGCGAGATTTCATAGCGCGCGTCTTCGCCGCGCAGACGGGTCAGCACATGGTTGTCCTTCATCTTCTGCACCGCCGTTGCCACCCGGCGCAGGAAACCGGCGCGATCGGTGGAGAGATTTTTTTCATACACGGCCAGCGCCTCGCCCAAGGCCGCTTCCTCCACCACCGCCCGCACACCGCGCGCATCGGCTTCGGCCAGTTGCTGGCGCAGGTGCAGCAGCAACACCGAGTCGATGAAGGTCAGCGGCGCCGAGCGCAGCAGCACCGGCGCTTCCAGCTCGCCGGTCTCGGCCTGGCGAGTGAAGGCGATGCCGGCCTCGCGATCGAGCACCAACTCCAGAAAGACCTCGGCCAGGGCGCTGCGGATGCCGGCCTCGCTGCGCAGCAAGGCCGGCCACAGGCGGCTATGCCGCTGCGCGTCTACGCTGGGGCCGCTGAGCAACTGACACAGCGCGCGACGCGCCTCCACCGGCAACTGCCCGGTGTCGCCTGCGAACAGCCAAGTGGTGGCGACGGCTGCATTCTGACCGTCGGCATCGTCGTGGGCGAGCTCGGAATCGATCTCGGACCGGGGATCGTGCTCATGCCAGTTCATGGCGTTTCTCCTGGGTGAACCAGATCAGCGGTATGCGCGCGCGACGCCACTGGCCGTCGCTGCCGCGCCATTGCGCCAGCTCGAATTGGTCGCCGCTGACCACGCCGTGGCGCGTGCCCAGCGACAGATAGCCGATGACGCTGCCCAGGCCCTGGGTGGCCTGGCGTTGCGTGAGCGCCTGCGCGATGGACAGCTGCGGCTGGGTGTCCAGCAGCTCGAACAGATCACGGCGCAGGCTACGGAAATCGATCTCCGATTGCGCGACCAGATCGCCCACGCTGTCCAGCGAGATGGCGGCCGCCTCGTTGCGCTGGATGCGGCCATCGACCTGTTGCTGGCGCGGGTCGTGCAACCGCCATTGCGACAGCGACCGTAATCGGCTGGTGGTCAGCATCAGACTGCGGCCGATCAGGCGCTGGGCCGGAATGTGCTCGCGCAGGCTCAGCGCTTCGGCCTGCGCCTGTTTGAGCAAGCGGTTGAGCCGGCGCTGTTCCAGATAGCCACGGCTTTGCACGAAGCCGCGCAGGCTGCGCGCGAAATGCTGCATCACATCGTGCACCTGGCCGCCGCGTTCGAGCATGGTGCCGGTGAGCCCACGCAGGAAACTGCGTTCGCGGCGATCGAGCTTGCGCGCGAACGCGCGTGCCAGCACTGTTTCCAGTGCCGCATCCAGTTGCGCGCTTTGTTCGGCATCGTTGAGCAGCGCCCAGAACGCCTGAAAGCTGCGCCCGGCTTCGCTGTCGCCGATGACATCCACGCCTTCGAACAGCCGGGTCAGGACCTCGCCACGCTCGCCTTCGTCATCGATGATGCGTTCGCGGAATTGCCGATTGAGCTGTTCGAAATCGTCGCGTACGCGGCGGAAGTCTTCGGTCAGCTCGTCGGCCAGCGCGATGACCTGGCGGGTGCGCTCAAGCGCGCGCTTGCCATCCAGCGAGGCGACCTTGCCGGCCGACACCCGCGCGATTTCGGCATCGATGCGATCGCGCTCATCGCGCAGTGCCGACAGCCGTGCATCCGGGTTGGTCTCGGTCAACGCTGCAAGCTGGGCAAGTTGCTGCATCACCAGCGCCAGCCGGCTTTCGGTGGCCGCGCCGCGGCTGTGTTCTAAGCCGTCGACAAAACGGATCGCCTGTGCGGCCTGGGTCGATAGCTCGTATTCCTCCTGCTGCGCACCCTCGGGCAGGCGCCGCTCCAGCCAGCCCTGCGCCAGCCAGTCGGCGACATACGCCTGCGCGGTGCGCGGCAGATCGCGCGCCAGATGCTCGGCGTTGATGTCGTCGAGCAGGCGTTGCAGACGCTCGTGCAGCACTGCTGCGGGCAACAGACGCTCTCCCTCCAGCAGCACGGCCTGCAACAGACCGATCACTTCCGGTGCATGATCGGCGGCCAACAGTTTCCACAACGGGTCTTCGCGCAGGCTGCGGTAGCGCGCGATACGGGCACGGACCTTCATGCGGGCTTACCGTGGCTCGGGTGTTGCGCCGGCCGGCCGGTGTATCGCCGGCGACAGCGTGGCCGCTTGCGCAATACCTCCGCCGGGCCGATGGATGCGATGGTCATGCGGTCTCCCAGCTCCGGATGGACTGCTCGCACGTTAGCGCGCTGCGCGCGCCAGCAAGGCATAGCTCAACGCTTGCCGCCCACTTCGATGAACTGCAGGAATTCGGCGCGGGTACGCGCGTCTTCGCGGAAGCTGCCCAGCATCTTGGAGGTCACCATGCTGACGCCGCGCTTGTGGATGCCGCGGGTGGTCATGCACTCATGCGCGCCTTCCACTACCACGCCGACACCGCGCGGTTGCAGCACCTCCTGGATGCACTGGGCGATCTGCGCGGTCATCTTTTCCTGCACCTGGAAGCGCCGCGCATAGCTTTCCACCACGCGCGCCAGCTTGCTGATGCCCACCACCTTGCCGCGCGGCAGATAGCCCACGTGCACCTTGCCGATGATCGGCGCCATGTGGTGCTCGCAATGGCTTTCGTAGGAGATGTCGCGCAGCACGATCAGCTCGTCGTAGCCGGCCACCTCTTCGAAGGTGCGTTCCAGGTACTCGCGCGGTTCCTCGCGGTACCCGCTGAACCAGTCGCCATAGGCTTCGGCGACCCGGCGCGGGGTATCCAGCAGGCCTTCGCGGGCCGGGTCTTCGCCGGCCCAGCGCAGCAGGGTGCGCACGGCATCTTCGGCCTGGGCCTGGGTGACGGGGGAATCGGGCTGGTCGGACTGGCTCATGCGCAGGTGCACCCAAAGGGGGCGAGCATGGTACCCGAGGACGGGCCGGCCGCCCCAGTGGCGGTTGCGCCGGCTTGCCCGGATTCAGTGACTATTGATTCATTGTTGAATTGATAGCATCCTATCTATTATGACGAACAGTGTTCTCTCCCCCCGTGCCCAGCTCAGCTCCGGCCTGCTGGTCGCCGCCCGCCAATGGCAGCGGCTGGCCGACCAGGCATTTGCCGACTTCGGGCTGTCCAGCGCCTGCACCGGGCCGTTGCTGATGATCGGCCGCTCCGGCGGCGGTATCCGCCAGGTGGCGCTGGCCCAGCAACTGGGCATGGAAGGCCCCTCGCTGGTGCGGCTGCTGGACAAGCTGTGCGCGCAGGCGCTGGTGCGCCGGCAGGCCGACAGCAGCGACCGCCGCGCCAACCAGCTGTGGCTCACCGACGCAGGCCAGGCGCTGGTCGGGCGCATCGAGATCCGCCTGGATGCGCTGCGCGCAGAAGTGTTCGGCGCGCTCAGCGAGGCGCAGGTGCAGGTGGTGCTGACCTTGTGGGAGCAGATCGCGCAGGCGCATGCGCGGCTGGGCCAGTCCGACCCGAGCGGCTGACGGAACGCGGCAGACGGAACGCGGCAAGCGGGCGCGCGGAGGCACCTTCCCGTGCGCGGTACGTGCCGCTTCCCCATTGGCCGCGCCGGCCAGCCGGCCTGGCGGCCACGCAGCAGGTCTGTTGGTCGCCATGCGCGGTGAGCGTGCAAGGCGGCGCACCTGCGCTGCCCAGTGGTGGTTTTTTTCTTTAGCTATTGCAGGACGTCCCGATGTACGGCGAATTCAGTCTCTACGGTGTGTTCGTTCCCACCTTGCTGGCGTTGATGACGCTGGCCTATCTGCTCAACAGCGCCATCGGCGCGCTGCTGACCCGGGCCGGTGCGTACCGCCACATCTGGCACCCGGCGCTGTTCAACCTGGCGCTGTACATCGCGCTGCTGGGCGGCCTGTTTTTCATTACCCGTTGGATGCAATCGTGAAAAAGCTGATCAAGAACGCGGGGCCGGCGCTGTTGACCCTGGCAATGGTGGTGGTGGCGGCCGTGGTGCTGCAGCACCTGTGGCGTTATTACATGCAAGCGCCGTGGACGCGCGATGCGCACGTGGGCGCCGATGTGGTGCAGGTGGCACCGGATGTGTCCGGGCTGGTGGAATCGGTGGCGGTGGCCGACAACCAGGCGGTGACGCGCGGCCAGCTGCTGTTCGTGGTGGACCGCGCACGCTACGCGATCGCGCTGGAACAGGCGCGCGCCGCGCTGGCCGAGCGCCAGGCCACGCTGAGCCAGCTGCGCCGCGAGATCGCGCGCGACCGCAGCCTGCAGGACCTGGTCGCCGCCGAGGATGCCGAGGTGCGCCGCTCCAATGTGCAAAAGGCGCAGGCGGCGGTGGCCACTGCGCAAGCGGCGGTGGACCTGGCCCAGCTCAATCTGGAGCGCACCCAGGTGCGCAGCCCGGCCGACGGCCACATCAGCGACCGCACGGTGCGCGTGGGCGATTACGTCAGTGCCGGGCGCCCGGTGGTGGCGGTGCTGGATACCGGCTCGTTCCGCGTCGATGGCTATTTCGAAGAGACCCGCCTGCAGGGCGTGCATGCCGGCCAGCGCGTGGACGTGCACCTGATGGGCGAGCCGGCCACCTTGCACGGGCATGTGCAGAGCATCGCCGCCGGGATCGAGGACCGTTACCGCAGTGGCAGCGCTGGCGCGTTGCCCAACGTCACCCCGGCGTTCGACTGGGTGCGGCTGGCGCAGCGCATCCCGGTACGCATCGTGCTGGATCAGGTGCCGGCGCAGGTGCAGCTGATCGCCGGGCGCACCGCCACCGTGAGCATCCTGCCGGACGCCGGGCGCAATGCTGCCACCAGCGCGCCTGCCCGCGTGCAGGCCAAGGCCGCGCCATGAACCGCCCCGTATTACGTCTCCTGGGACTGGCCACGCTGCTGGCCGCATTGAGTGCCTGCACCACGGTCGGCCCGAACTACGCCGTGCCGGACGATTCGGCCTACCAGCGCCCGGCCGCCAACGCCGCGTTCATCGACACCGGCAACACCCAGGTGCAGGCCGGCGCGCCGCTGCCGGCACGCTGGTGGGCGCTGTATCAGGACCCGATGCTGGACCGCCTGGTCGAACAGGCCTTGCGCGACAACGTCGAGTTGAAGGTGGCCGGTGCCAACCTGCGCCGCGCCGCCGCGGTCTACGAACAGGCGCTGGACGCGGGCGGCTTCGATTACGAAGTGGACGCCGGCGTCAGCCGCGCGCAGGTCTCGGCCGAGGCCTTCCTGCAGCAGGAAAAGCTGCCGGTGTTCAACCTGGCCGATGGCAAGTTCGGGGTGTCGTATCAGTTCGACCTGTTCGGCAAGCTGCAACGCGGCGCCGAGGCCGCGCAGGCCGATACGCAGGTCGCCCAGGCCGCGATCGATCTGGCGCGCGTCAACGTGGCCGCGCAGGTCGCCGGCAGTTATGTGGAGATCTGCCACGCCAACCATGAGCTGCACGTGGCCGAGCATTCGCTGCAGTTGCAGCAGCGCAGCCGCGACATCACCCAACGCCTGATCGCTGCCGGCCGTGGCACCCCGCCCGATCTGGCCCGCGCCACCGCACAGGTGGCGATGCTGGAAGCGGCGCTGCCACCGCTGCGTGCACGGCGCCAGGCCGCCGGGTATCAACTGGCCGCGCTGCTCGGCAAGACGCCTGGCGAGGTGCCGGCCGGCGTGGACAGCTGTGCGCATGCGCCGGCCTTGCAGCAACCGATTCCGATTGGCGACGGCCGCGCGCTGCTGGCGCGTCGCCCGGACGTGCGCCAGGCCGAGCGCCGGCTGGCGGCGGCCACTGCGCGCATCGGCGTGGCCACCGCCGAGCTGTATCCGGATATCCGGCTGGGCGGCTCGATTGGCGCCACCGGCCTGCTGGCCGACTTCGGCGAGCCGGCCACACATGCCTGGTCATTTGGCCCGCTGATTTCCTGGACGCTGCCGTCCAGCGGTGCGCGAGCTCGCATCCGCGCCACCGAGGCCGGCGCCGACGCGGCGCTGGCGCAGTTCGATAACACCGTGCTGCAGGCGCTGCGCGAGGTGCAGACCAGCTTGTCGCGCTATGCGCAGGATCTGGACCGCCTGCACCTGCTGGAACAGGCGCAGCAACAGGCCGAGCTGGCGTCGGCGCAGAACCGGCGCCTGTATCAAGGCGGGCGCACGCCGTATCTGTCCAGCCTGGATGCCGAGCGCACGCTGGCCACTGCCGACATGACGCTGGCCAATGCGCAGGCGCAGGTCTCGCAGGATCAACTGCAGCTGTTCCTGGCATTGGGCGGCGGCTGGGAAGCGGCCGCCGGCCGCACCGACGCCACGGCTGCGCGATGAGCGCGCTGCTGCGCGATCGCCAGGCCTGGCTGTTTTCGGCCAAGACCTTCGCCGCCTCGATCGCGGCGTTGTACGTGGGGCTGGCCGGCAACCTGTCGCGGCCGTACTGGGCGATGGCCACGGTCTACATCGTCTCCCAGCCGCTGCTCGGCCCCACCCGCGCCAAGGGCGTGTACCGCGTGCTCGGCACCTTGCTGGCCGGCGTGGCCACCCTGGTGATGCTGCCGAACCTGGTGGAGACGCCACTGCTGCTCAGCGCGGCGATGGCGCTGTGGCTGTCGGCCTGCCTGTTCCTGGCGCTGCTCAATCGCGGCCCGCGCGGCTATGCGTTCCTGCTGGCCGGCTACACCACCGCGTTCATCGGCTTCCCTGCGGTGACCGCACCGGAGGGCATCTTCGACACCGTGGTGGCGCGCAGCGAGGAGATCATCCTGGGCACGGTGATGGCGGTGCTGTTCGCCGCGCTGGTGTTTCCCGCCTCGGTGCGACCGATGCTCACCGCGCGCATCGGCAACTGGATGCAGGACGCCGCGCAATGGTGCCGGCACGTGCTGCAGCGCGGCCCATCACAGGCGCCGCGCAATCGCCTGGCGGCAGACCTGGTGCAGTTCGAGGCCTTGATCGCCTTCGTCCGCCACGACGACCCACGCCATGCCGATGCCGCGCCCACGCTGGAACATTTGCGCGCACGCATGCTGCTGTTGCTGCCGGTGCTGTCGTCGATCGCCGACCGCCTGGATGCGGTGCAGTGCGACGGGTCTGCGTTGTCGCCCGATATCGCTGCGCTGCTGGACGACGTCGCTGCCTGGGTGGATCAGGGTGACCAAGCGCACAACGAAGATGATGTTGCCGCATTACGCGCACGTATCGCCGCGCACCACCCGGTGGTGGATCAGGACATCGAACATCTGCTGCTGGCGAGCTTGCTGTTGCGGCTGGAAGAGCTGCTCGACCTGTGGCAGGACTGCCGCGCGCTGCAGCAGGCGTTGGTACAGGGCACCGCGACTCCTGTGTTGCGTGCACTGCCGGGTGCGGCGAGACAACCTGCAACGGCGGAATCATTCAACCGGGGTAACACTGCGCAAAGCGATCCCCCTGTGCGTTCTCGCACGCGGTCTTCGTTGCTGAAGATTCTGGGCTGGTCGCGACGCGATGCTGTAACGACTGAATCAACCGAACGGGCTCAGGCTGCGCAGAGCGATCCCGCTGCGCGTTCGCACATGCAGTCTTCGTTGCTGCGGCACCTGGGCTGGTCGCGACGCGATGCTGCAACGGCAGTTCCACCAGAGCGGGCTGATGCTGCATTGCTTGAGCCCACTGCACAGGCACGTCAGCGCTCCTCGCTATTGCAGCGACTTACCGGGTCACCGCGCGACACAACCGATGCACCGGCACCTGCCAGCACCGCACGCCATATCGATTTCGGCATGGCTGCGTTTTCCGCATTGAGCGCGGGCTTCGCGCTGATGGCGTACTGCGTGCTGTGGATCGGCATCGGTTGGGAAGGCGGCGGCAACGGCGCGATGATGGCCGCGGTGACCGCCGCGTTCTTCGCCGCGCAGGACGACCCTGCGCCGAGCATGCTCTCGTTCCTGGCCTGGGCTGTGGTGGCCAGCGTGGTCGCCGGTATCTATCTGTTCGGTATCTTCCCGGCCATCCACGATTTCCCGATGCTGGTCCTGGTGCTGGCGGCGGTGTTCCTGCCGATCGGTGCATTGCTGCATCGCCCCAAGACCATGCTGATCGCGCTGCCGCTGGTAGTGAACCTCACCGCGCTGCTGAGCCTGCAGAACACCTACAACGCCAACATCCAGAGCTTCGTCAACGCGGCGGTGGCGATGGTCCTGGGCATTGGATTTGCCGTGGTACTGACGCGCTTGTTCCGCTCGGTGGGTGCCGAATGGAGCGCGCGCCGGCTGGTGCGCCAGGGCTGGCGCACGCTGGCCGATGCCGCCGAGGGCCGCGGCGCGCAGGACCGGCAACACTTTGCCGCGCGCATGCTGGATCTGCTTGGCCTGCTCGCGCCCCGGCTGGCATTGACCCCGGAAGGCAGCGATCTGGCCTCGGTGGATATGCTCAACGAAGTGCGCGTGGGCTTGAACATCCTGCAGCTGCGCGGTGCGCGGCATGGTTTGCCACAGCCGAGCGTTGATGCGGTGAACGCGATCCTGGCCGATGTTGCCGCGTACTACCGGCAACAGATCGCGTACAAACGTCCGGTGCCTGCGTCGGATGCCTTGCGTACGCGGCTGGATGCGTCGCTGGCGCGCGTCGGCAAGGTGCCCGCGGGTGCGCATCGCGATGAGGCGCTATTGGGGTTGATCGGGCTGCGTTACAGCTTGTTTGCTGAGATGGTGTCGCACACCCATGGAAACGCAGGCACTCAGCCGCCCTTGGCCCCTCTCCCTGCGGGAGAGGGGTTGGGGTGAGGGTACGTGCGAAGCCCTAGCGTTGTTCAAGCGCATGTGGCTTCGCACGTACCCTCATCCGCCCTTCGGGCACCTTCTCCCGCAGGGAGAAGGAAGATCAACTCCAGCAGGGAGAAGGACGCTCAACTCCCGACGGGAGAAGGGCAGAGCATCAGCGCTTGCGCTGATGCATCGCCGCTTCGTCGTCCAGCCAGTTGCTGCCCTTGTTGGTCAGGAAGAACATGTAGACCACCAACGACACCGCAATCACCGCCGTCGCGTAGATCACGAACTCGCTCACGTGGCCGGTCTTCAACGAGGCCTGATACAGCAACGGCGCAGTGCCACCGAACGCGGAGTTCGCCAACGCATAGCCCAGGCCCACGCCCAGCGCGCGCACATGGGTGGGGAACAGTTCGGCCTTCACCACCGCATTGATCGAGGTGTAGCCGGTCAGGATCACAAAGCCCACGGTGAGGATGGCGAATGCGGTCAGCCAGTCGGTTTGCTTGGGCAGCTCCATCACCAGGAACCAGGTGTAGAGCACCCCGCCGATGCCGAAGAACACCAGCAGGCTCTTGCGCCCGACGATGTCGGACAGCCAACCGCCAATGGGCTGCATCAGCATCAGCACAGTCAGCGCGACCAGGTTGATGATGGTGCCGGCCATCACGTCGCCGCCGGCGAACGCGGTCTGGATCATCTTCGGGCCGGTGACCGAGTAGGTGTAGAACGCGATCGTGCCGCCGGCAGTGATCAGGAAGCACAGCAGCAGCGGACGCCACTGATTGACGAACAGCTCGCGCATCGAGCCCGACGCCTTGGCCTTGCCGGTGCGCGAATCGGCAATGGATTCGGAGCTCAGCGACTCGTCCATGGTCTGGCGCAGCCAGAACACCACCAACGCGCCGATACCGCCCAGGCCGAATGCCACGCGCCAGCCCCACTCGGACACCTGAGGCGCATCGAAGAAATGCAGCATCACCAGCAGCGTGGTCTGCGCCAGCACGTGCCCGCCAACCAACGTGACGTAATGGAACGAGGACAGGAACCCGCGCCGGCCGGGAATCGCCGCCTCGGACATGTAGGTCGCACTGGTGCCGTACTCGCCTCCGGTCGCAAAGCCCTGCAGCAGGCGCGCCAGCAACAGGATGATCGGCGCGGCGATGCCGATCGTGGAGACCGTCGGGGTGATCGCGATGACGAACGAGCACAGCGCCATCATCGACACCGAGATGGTCAACGCCAGGCGGCGGCCGTAGCGGTCGGCGAAGCGGCCGAAGTACCACGCACCGATCGGGCGCATCAGGAAGGTCATCGCAAAGATCGCCCACACGAACATCGTGGCGTTCTTGTCTTCCTTGGAGAAGAACTGCGATTCGAAATAGACCGCAAACACCGAGTAGACGTAGACGTCGTACCACTCGACCAGATTGCCGGCCGAGCCCTTGAGCGTGTTGGACACCGAACGGCGAAGGCTACCGGGGGCTGCGCCAGAACCGGCGGCAATCGGGGACGTTGGGGGTGCGCTCATGCAATCGGAACCTTGTAGGTGGGACACCCGGCAGTATAGGTGCGTGCTTGTGTGACGCATGTAAGCATTTCGGCGCATATACACGCCGCGCAACAGGCATCACCGGCAACCGCTTCAGCCCGCTTTCGGAATCGGCCGCGACGCCTGCGGCCCATCATGGGCGTGACCGCCCTGGATGCCGATCGACGGCTACGGCAACACCTGCTTGAGCGTCTCGATAAATGCGCGCAGCCCGGGTGGAATCTGGCGATGTCCCGGGTAATACAGCACCAGTCCCGGAATGGCCGGACACCACTGCTCCAGCACGCGCACCAGCGTGCCGCGCGCCAGTGCAGCCATCGCCGCGTGCTCGGGCACATAGGCGATGCCAAGGCCCGCTTCGGCAGCCTCGCTCATCATCAGGATCTGATCCAGCGTCAGCCGTCCCGGCACATCGATCGCCACCTCCTGACCGCGCCGCTCGAACTCCCAGCGATACAGCCTGCCGCTGGGCATGCGATGACGGATGCACGCATGACGCTGCAGATCGTCCGGCGTGTCCGGGCTGCCGGCGCGCTGCAGATATGCAGGTGCGGCCACCGCGATGAAACGCGTCTGCCCGCCGAACGGCACCGCAATCATGTCCTGCGGCACCGACTCGCTCAGACGAATGCCGGCATCGAAGCCGGCCGCCACGATGTCCACCAGCCGCCCTTCGCTCACCAGGTCCACTGACAGCGCCGGATACCGCGCCAGCACCTGCGGCACCACCTGCTGCAACAACAGCCGCACCACCACTTCGGGTGCATTGATGCGCACCGTACCGGTGGGCCCGCTCCGGAAGGCATCCAGTTCGCCCAGCGCCTGTTCGACGTCCTGCAACGCCGGCACCAACTTGGCGTAGAGCCGTTCGCCTGCTTCGGTCAGCGACACGCTGCGCGTGGTTCGATGCAGCAGACGCACACCAAGGTTGCGTTCCAGCGCGCTGATCAGATGGCTGAGCGAGGACGGCGCCAGCCCCAGCTCGGTCGCCGCACGCCGAAAGCTGCGATGCACCGCGACGCTGGTGAACGCGGCCAGGTCATTGAAGGTGGGCTTGGGCATTAGTGGTCAAAGCACATCAACGCATTCGAATTCTATGGCATAGACCCATTAATTCCCCGCGTCTAGGGTGGTGTTCCTTCCCCAAGCAAAGGCAACGCCCATGTCCAGGACCTGGCTTATCACAGGCGCATCTTCCGGCTTCGGCCGCGGCCTGGTCGAAACATTGCTGGCACGCGGCGATCGTGTCGCGGCCACGGTGCGCCGCGTAGAGGCGCTTGCCGATCTGCAGGCCGCGCACGGCGACGCATTGACCGTCTTGCAGCTGGATCTACGCGACAGCGCAGCGGTGCACGAGGTCGTCACCCGGGCCTTCCAGACCCTGGGCAGGATCGATGTGCTGGTCAGCAACGCCGGCTACGGCACGCTCGGTGCCGCTGAGGCCGCCACCGACGCGCAGGTGCGCGACCTCATCGACACCAACCTCATCGGCTCCATCACGCTGATCCAGGCCGCGCTGCCGCACTTGCGTCGTCAAGGTGGCGGGCACGTGGTGCAGGTGTCGTCCGAAGGCGGCCAGATCGCCTATCCCGGCTTCAGCCTGTATCACGCCAGCAAATGGGGCATCGAAGGCTTCGTCGAAGCCACCGCGCAGGAAGTGGCCGGCTTCGGCATCCACTTCACCCTGGCCGAACCCGGCCCGGCACGCACCAACTTCGGCGCTTCGCTGGTCAGGACCGACATCCCGTCCGACTACCTCGGCACACCGGTCGACGCACTCAGCCGCGCGCTGGACGACGGCAGCTGGGTCATCGTCGGCGACCCGGAGCGCATGGTCGCGGCAATGATCGCCTGCACCGAGTCATCCCCCCCGCCCTTTCGCTTGGTCATGGGCGGGGCGGCGTACCACGCAATCCGCGAGGCGTTGACCACGCGGCTGGCGGCGCTCGAAGATCAGCGCGACATTGCGTTTTCCACCGACAGCCCGGCTGCCGCCGGATGAAGGCAACGACGCTGCAGCGCGCGCTTTCTGCAGCGTCATCAGCGCCGATCCGCAGCTGGACGCCCCACCCTTCACGGCCCCCATGCCGCCCGGCTTGCCAGAATGCCGGCCGCTTGGGGCCGTCGATGGCAGGGAACAGGGGTTGGATGCATGACATGGATCATCGTGGCCACGGTCGTCACCACGCTGGTGGTGGGGCTGCTGCTGCTCAACTTCGCCACGCCCGAGAAAAAGCTCGAGCACATCCCCAGCCATTGCTACGACGTGTCCGACCCGCAGTTCAAGCGCGAGATGTCGGTGTTGCTGGGTCCGGCGATCCTGCCCGGCAACAAGATCCAGGTGCTGCACAACGGCAGCGAGATCTTCCCGGCGATGCTGGCCGCCATCCGCAGCGCACAGCGCACCATCACCTTCGAAACCTATATCTACTGGTCGGGTGAGATCGGCCGCGAGTTCAGCCAGGCGCTGTCCGAGCGCGCGCGCGCCGGGGTCAAGGTGCGCGTCACCATCGACTGGGGCGGCAGCCTGAAGATGGATGCCGCGCTGGTCGATGACATGACCGAGGCCGGGGTGGAGGTGCATCGCTACCGCCCGCTCACCTGGTACAACCTGCACCGCGTCAATAACCGCACCCATCGCAAGCTGCTGGTGATCGATGGCCGTATCGGCTTCACCGGTGGCGTGGGCGTGGCCGACCAGTGGATGGGCGATGCGCAGGACCCGGAGCACTGGCGCGATTCGCATTACCGCATCGAAGGCCCGGTGGTGGCGCAGGTGCAGGCCGCCTTCAACGACAACTGGATCAAGAGCACCGGCCGCGTGCTCAACGGCGCCGAGTACTACCCCGAGCTGGCACCGGCCGGCAACAGCGACGCGCAGCTGTTCGTGGCCTCGCCGGCGGGCGGCAGCGAGAGCATGCACCTGATGTATCTGATCGCCATCGCTGCGGCGCGTACGTCGATCGATCTGGCCGCCGCCTACTTCGTGCCGGATGCGCTGATCACCCGCTCGCTGCTGGAAGCGCGTGCGCGCGGCGTGCGCATCCGCGTGCTGCTGCCCGGCAAACATATCGATGCGATCTCGGTGCGGCTGGCCTCCAAGGCCAGCTGGGAGCCGCTGCTGCAGGCCGGCATCGCCATCCACGAGTTCCTGCCCACCATGCTGCACACCAAGCTGCTGATCATCGACGGCCTGCTGGTCTCGGTGGGCTCCACCAACTTCGACATCCGCTCGTTCCGCCTCAACGACGAGGCCAGCCTGAATGTCTACGACCGTGACCTGGCCGCGCAGATGACCGAGGTGTTCGAGCGCGACCTGCAACGGGCCGAGCTGTACACGCTGGAGCGCTGGCGCAAGCGGCCGCTGCGGCAGAAGCTGGGCGAGAAGCTGGTCGTCCCGTTTCGCTCGCAGGTGTGATGCAGCGCGGACGCCGCAAACAGCTGCGGCGCCCCACAACCCTCATGACAGTGCCGGCGGCACCGTGATCGGCGCAGCCTGCAAGCGCAACTGGCGCAGCCGCCACCACAGCCCGCCCAGATGCACCAGTGAATACAGCACCAGCGCCGCGGCAATGCCCAGCGTCAACGGGCTGGCCTGCGAGCCGGCCGCCGCCGCGCCCGCGCTGAAGGCGCCATCGGCCCAGCGCCAGGCCAGGCGCCCGAGCAGCACCAGCGTCAAGCCGCCGCCGATCCACGGATTGGGCGTATACCAGCCGCGCCCTTCCACCCATTCGGCATGCGTGTAGCGCAGCGATACCGCGCCCAGCCCGATGCCGACCAGCGTTCCCGCGGCGATCCCTGGCCGAACCTGTGGCAAGCCATAGACCGCGTATGCCAGCGCCGCCGCGGCAACGACCAGCACCACGCCACGCAGCGCCGAGCCGACCGGCTTCCAGCGCTGGCGGCCGAAGCTGCGCCGGATGCGCAGGTAGTAGAGAAAGGCGATGGCCGCCATCGAGAGATACGGGGTCAGCGGTGCGATGGCAGCAGCGGGCATGGCGATTCCTTTCCAGGTGAGATGCAGGTGAGGTGACCGCCGCAGAATGAAACCAGCTGCCAACGCGAACAAGGTGCCAAGTGTCACTTTCTGCAGTGGCAGTCTGGTTGCCCGACCGGCCTCCGCCACACGCGACGATCGCGACCGACCGCTGATCTCCACGCGCGGCGCAGCTCCCTGCCACGGCCGGTGAACGCCCCGCCCCCGCGCGCCAGCCATTGCCACACGCGAACCAGAGCCGCACGGGTAGACTTGCCGGCAGAGTTCCCCCACCGCAGTGCCATGTCCGCCATCAAGCAAGAAGCCCACACGCTGATCGACACGTTGCCCGAGACGGCAGGATGGGACGACGTGGTCCGCGTCGTGGACACCGCCAGCTTCGAGGCTGCCGTGCTGGACGGCATGGCCGCAGCGGATCAAGGCGCCTTTGCCTCGCCGGCAGAGGTGAGCGCACTGTTCGCCAGATGGGGCGTTGATGTTGCGGCGTGACTGGACCGTCCCGGCCGCCAAGCAGCTTGCATACGCCCAGGATCACTACCACGCGCTCAACCCGACCGCCGCCGCCGCGATGGCGCGTCAGGTGCTGGAAGCCACCCGCACCCTGGCCGAGCAACCCGGCCGCGGCCGCGCCGGCCGCGTCGCCGGCACCCGCGAATGGGTGGTCAAGCAAACGCCTTACGTGTTGGTCTACCGCGTGCGTGACGACGCGCTGCAGCTGCTGCACGTTCAAGTCGACGCCAAAGACTGGCTACCCCGTACCGAGCCGAAAGGCGAACGCCTGGACCCGTGGATCGCCTCACTGATCAGCGCCCTGCTGCACGTGCTGATGCTGCTGATCCTGCTGTCGGCCTCCACCCCCACCATGACCCCGCCGCAGGGCTCGGCCAGCGGTGGCCGCACCAAGGTGGATTTCGTCGGCGACACCTCCACGCCCGACCAGCCCGTTCCCTCGCCAGCGCCCACCCCGCCGTCGCCAACGCCCGCGCCCGTGCAGCCGCCGCCGGCCGCCTCGCCGGTGCAGTCCACCCTGGTCAAGACCGCCAGGAACCCGGTCCCGCCGGCAGGCAACACCCGCCGCGGTGGCCTGGTCGAGCAACGCCAGGCGCAACCGGTGCAGCGCCCCACCCCACCGCAACCGCCGGCAGAACCGTCGTCACCGCCGCAGCGCCGCCCCCAGACCTGGACCGGCCGCCCACCGGGCATGCTCGAAGAAGAAGCCGATGCCGCCGAAGACGGCATGTCCAACACGCCCACCATCAGCGAAGGCCGCCGCCGCGACCGCAACAACGCCCAACCCAGCATGGATGTGGGCGGCTACCAGGTCTATTACGAAGTGCGCAGCGAAACCCAGCTGCGCAACTGGCGCGACCAGGGCATGAAGGAAGTGGCCATCATCCTGCCTGGCACCCAGTACCGCATGGTCTGCCCGCTGGAAGTCGCGCTCAAGCGCGGCTCCAGCAAATGCCGCCTGCTGCCCCCGGACTCGCCGGAACTCAAAGACATCGGCGATGCCCGCGAGGTCATCAACATGATGGAGGTCTACAAGCAGGGCGAGCCGGTATGGCGCGGGCCTGGGCCGTATCGGTGAGTGGTAGGGCTGGGTCGGGCCCGGATTCCACTTACCCGCTAATGCGATAAGACTGCATTCGATACCGGGCGTGTTGACGTTGCCTGAGTGCTTGCACTTCTCTAAAGTGCAAGCAACCTGCTGTTACCGGGAGGGCCACATGCCTTCTTTCACCGTCCGCAATATCCCAGACGACGTACATCGCGCGATCCGCGCGCGGGCCGCACGCCACGGCCGCAGCACCGAGGCGGAGATCCGCGCAATCCTTGAATCGGCGGCCAAACCCGCAGACCGGGTCAGACTCGGCTCCCTGCTGGTGGACATCGGCCGCGACGCCGGCCTGACAGCAAAAGAGGCCGACGCCTTCGACAAGCTGCGCGACAAGGCCGCGATCAAGCCGATCGGTCTGAAGTGATCCTGCTCGATACCAATGTCATCTCCGAGCTTTGGCGGCCTCAGCCCAACCCGCAGGTCGTCGCCTGGATCAATGCGCAGGCAGTCGAGACACTGTTCCTGTCGGCCGTAACGGTGGCCGAATTGCGTTTCGGTATTGCGGTAATGCCCAAGGGCCGAAAGCGATCCACGTTGCATGGTCGGTTGGAAGGCGAGGTATTGCCACTGTTCAACGGGCGCCTGCTCACATTCGATCTGGATGCATCACACGCATTTGCGGCGCTTGCATCGAAAGCCAGAACCGCAGGACTCACACTCGGGCGTGCCGATGCCTACATCGCCGCAACGGCAGCCGCGCAAGGATTGGCCGTTGCCACTCGCGACACGGCACCATTCGAGGCGATGGCATTGGAGGTTATTAACCCGTGGAATTGATCCGTTGCGTGCCGTGATACGCCGCCATTTCGGCGCCGATCTCTAAAGCGCTATTTTGCAAGCAGCAGCCGAACGAGCCGAAGATGTCCTCGGCTCGTTCGTCGACTACGCGGCGGTCGCAGACATCAGCGCCCCTGGTCTTTTCCCAGCGTTGTACTCATTGCTCCGCTGAACGGCGCCGGATTGCTGGTCACAAGACAGTTGTAGTTTTTGTCGCTGTTGAGAACCAGCACAGACGACTGCGGCCCCTTGAAATCCAGCCCGACCGAGAACAGCACATAGGTGTTGGGCAGCGCGCTCGGCCGAAACGCGCCGAAGGCATACTCCCCGGACAAGCCTAACGGCGCCAGCGGCACCGTCAGCATCAGCGGCTGTGTGGCCACAGGAGAGGGCAGCGACGAGGAAGCAGACATGATCTTGGACTGCACGTCGATGGAATACTTGGTGGTGACCACCACTCCCAGATACTTGGAACTCGGTGCCGACACCTGCTTGCGACACGCCGCGATGTCTTCGGGGTTCTGATCCTGCTGACCGTTCTGCAGCGTGGCAAAGACCTGCGTCAGCGTGACTCTTTCCGTTTTGGCGACGGGCGCGGCAACGGCCGCTTCCATGCAGAACGCGCCGATCATGAGTGAGAAGCCGCACGCCGCAAGCGCACCGCGATAGCTGGTTTTACGTTTCATTTCGATCATTCCTTGGTGTGTGATGCAAGGTTGCGGCAGCGGCTGTTCGCGCGGCTGCCGCTTGCGCCTTGAATGGAGATTCGCAACGGCACCTGTGCATAACGCCAAGCGGCAGATGATCGATTGCGTTCGATGAGGACATGCGTCTGTGTAGCAGCACCACACCTACGCCACCCAGCTGGCCACGCCGCTGGTGTGTTCATCGTTGAAGACCAACGCCTTGCAAACCCGGCAAATCGTCTCAGCGACTTCGTTGCGTGATGCAGTTTGAATTTCGGACGCAACCACGGCGATGCCCGTTGCTCGAATCAGACATCCGTCGAGACCGCACGACCACATGAACTATGGAAAACGCAATAACGCAAGCGCACACAGCGCATCGACCACGGGACCAAACACACTCTGCCGCAGCAAGCGCGCCTCACCGGGAACAAGCGAAATCGAAAGCCGACATTAGATTGGCTGCCTGTCGAGCACTTATCGGGTTGAAACTACCGCTGACTTTAATTTTTAGTTACTTGGGGCTGGCCTAACTTCACGCTACCGCTCGCGATGCCGGCCGGAGTCGGTGTCGCGTCCGGTTGATGATGTGAGCCCTGGAGCAGTCAGGTCGGATACGTTGACCAAACCTCGCGATGGCGGCGCGCGTTCGGCCGGGAACTGGCTACAGTCTGCTCAGGGCCGTGTGTGCCCGCCTCATCCACCTGCGCTCCAAAGGATCTGCATGTCTCTGCATCGTCTTGCCCCCCGCCTGGGTCTGGCCGTTGGCCTGTTGTGCGCCTGCTGCGCACACGCCGCCACACCGGCAGCGGCCCATCGTCTGCTGCGCGTCACGCTGGACGGGGCGAGCGATCAGCCGGTGTCCGGGCGCCTGCTGGTCTTCGCCACCCTGGCCAAGGACGCCTAGGCCGCGGCCAAAGACGGAAAGGACGGCAAAGCCAGCAAGGTAGAGGAGGTGGACGTCAGCCCGTTCCGCCCAACGGCGGTGGCCGTGGCGGCGCAGGAGGTGACCGCGCTTGCCCCCGGTGCCAGCGTCGAGATCGACCTGGACAACATCGCCTTCCCCAGCGGGTTTTCCGCGCTGCCGGCCGGCGAGTACCTGTTCCAGGCCGTGCTGGATCCGGACCACAGCTACGGCTACAGCGGCCGCGATGGCGGCGACCTGTTGAGCGAGGTCACCGCGGTGACGCCGGGCAAGGGCAAGCCGTTGCCCACGCTGAGACTCAGCAAGCAGGTGCCGGTGTCGGACGACCCCTGGCAGGTGTCGCCGCGGGCGCCGCAGGCGATCCGCGACGCCATCCCGGAGGCCAAGCTGCATAGCGCGGACGCCTCGCTGGTGAGCCCGGCGCTCAGCGCGTTCTGGGGCCGGCCGGTGTGTTGCGCGCCCGCGTGCTCACCCCGCCGGGCTACGACGCCAAGGCCGCCGCCCGCTATCCCACCGTGTATGTCACCCACGGCTTCGGCGGCAACTACAACCGCTTTGCCGGCAGCATCGCCGCCACCTGGAGCGCAATGGCGGCCAAGCAGATGCCGCCAATGATCTGGGTGTTCCTGGATCAGGCCACACCCACCGGCACCCACGAGTTCGCCGACTCGGTCAACAACGGCCCCTGGGGCACCGCGCTGACCGAAGAGCTGATCCCCGCGCTGGAACGCCAGTACAAGATGGACGGCAACGCCAAGGGCCGCTTCTTGAACGGGCACTCGTCCGGCGGCTGGGCCACGCTGTGGCTGCAGACGCGCTACCCCAAGCTGTTCGGCGGTACGTGGTCCACCTCGCCCGATTCGAGCGACTTCCACGACTTCACCGGGCCGGATCTGTACGCGCCCAATGCCAACGTCTACCGCCGCCCGGACGGCAGCCAGTTCCCGCTGATCCGCGACCAGGGCAAGGTGGTGGCCGACCTGGAGACCTTCGCCAAGCTCGAGCGCGTGCTCGGCCCGTACGGCGGCCAGCTCACCTCCTTCGAGTGGGTGTTTTCGCCGCGCGGGCCCGACGGCCGCCCGGTGCCGATGTTCGACCGAGACACCGGCACCGTCGACCCGGCCGTGGTGGCCTACTGGCGCACGCACTACGACATTTCCGCACGGGTGGCCGCGCAGTGGCCCACGCTCAAGCCGGATCTGGACGGCAAGATCCACCTGATCGTCGGCACCGCCGACACGTTCTACCTGGATGGGGCGGCGCGCAGGTTCCAGGCGGTGCTGGACGGCCTGGGCGCCAAAAGCGACTTCCGCTACCTGGAGGGCCGCACCCACTTCGACCTGTACAAGGAGGACGAGGACAGCAACGCGCTGATGAAGAAGATCGCCTGGGAGATGTACGCCGTGGCGCGACCGAAGCGGTAAGCGCGCCCACGCACGGCCGGCGCCGTCGATCGGCGGGCCGGCCGTGCACACGCCAGAGCGCGGCGGCCGGCAGTGTCGGTACTCAGGCCGAGCGCTTGGGCAACTCCCACTCCAACTGCTGCCTGAGCACCAGCAGCAGCACCTGCAGGCGGCCGCCGCGCACCAGGGCGGCGGGTGTCTGCCCGTCCAGGGCGTTCATGGGTTTGCGGAACCAGCCGATCAGCGCCTCGTTGTTGCCGCCGTTCAAGGCCCAGGCGTGGCAGACGATCTCGCCCAGGTTCTCGATGCCGGTGCTGCCCAGCAGCTTGAGGTGCTCCGGCGTGAAGGCGAACAGCGACAGCACCAGCTCGGCGTCGGCGGCCTTGCCGTGGTCGACCGCCATCTGCTGGCTGTGCGCGGTGTTGTAGACCGCCCCCTGCGCGCGGAAGTCTTCGGCACGCCGCATGCCAGTGAGCAGTGATGCAATGAGGTCGGCACGTTCCATAAAGCAGTCCAACGGTGTGATAGCGCGCACGCTATCTGCCTCGCCCTCGCCGCTCAATCAGGAGTCTCCTGACAGGCGATGTGAGCGTCAGCGGCCGTTGCCTTCCGCATCGGCCGGCGTGCTCAGCATGGGACCGGGCGCGGCTTCGGTGGCTGATGCCGCCGGAGCGCAGCCACCCGCAAGCGGCGCCGACCATGGGCGGCGCTTAACGTCCGCCTTGCTAGCATCCGGGCGCGTCACTGGCAGCAGCCCGCCCGCAGGGCTGCAGTATTGGAGTGTCATCTCATGAGGAGTTGTCAGATGCCCTGGAAATCCGCTCTCGCCGTGCTTGCCCTGTCCACCGCTGCGCTGCCGGCGCTGGCCCAACCCGACCGCCAGGTGGTCGAGGACATGCTCACCCGCTCGGCCAATGTCTGCCCCGGCCACAGCACCGACCGCACCGGCCCTACCGTCAAAGCCGTGCCCGTGGGCGCGCTGCGGGTAATGCTGGAACGCGGCCTGGTCATGTGCCCCGACCGCCGCCTGGACGCCGCCGCGCCGGCGGTGTTCTACGGCCGCCTGGGCGTGTTCGCCTGGAACCCGGAAGTGCCCGCCAGCTCGGCAGTGATCGTCAAGCAGATCGGCAACATGAGCCGCAACGAGGACTACCCGGTCGAGACGCTGGTGTGGGACGCCAAGGGCACCGCGCTCAAGCAGCAGACCGTGCCGATGTTCGAGCCCAGGCCGGGTGCGGCGGTGTTGTACAAGGTCCGCTAAGCGCAGGCACACGCTACCGATGCACGACTCATTGCAACCACACACCCTGCGCCCGCGCGATCGCGCAAGGCGACACAGGCGCAGGGTATGGCTGGGCATCGGCATCGTCCTGCTGCTGGTCGCACTGGGCGGCTACCGCTGCACGGCAAGCCCGGCCGAACAACAGCAGCAGACGTATTGGCGCAATAAAGCCGAGCGGGAACTGACACTCGGCATGTCGCAAGCGCAGGTACGGGCCTGGGCGGAGCGCAACGCGCTGCGCACCGCCATGGGCATTGGTCCCACGCTCATGGCTGCCCCCGTGCGAACGCGGTGGCCGCATTTTCCCTGCGCAACCACGTTCACCATGATTTCGCTGACGTTCGATGCGCAGGGGAATCTGGTGTCCTTCAGTGTTGGCCGAGGGGGCACCTGTCTCTAACGCGTCGGTTGCCGCCGGGTCCACGCGTGCTGTGCTGGCTGGTTGCGCAGGGACCGTGTCAGCGGGCGTCAATGCCGGCGCTGGCACCCAGCCGGGCTGCGGACAGTCGCACGTCTCCTCGCGCGGCGTTGGCGATTGCGCTCACCACTACATGGATCAGCAACGGCACCGCCCAACTGGCCCATAGCAGCGCCGCGATCGTATCGGCCGATGGCGTCACCCCGGCACCGACCGCTGCGTAGAGCACCACACGGAACATGACCGGCGCCAAGGTCACCAGATACGCCCGTACCATCCAGCGCCGGTGCCGGACCACCTGCCCGCGACGGATGGCCACCAGGCCGACGTAGGCCACCACCAGCCACGCCGCTTCCGTCGCCGCGAAGGCCATGCGGATGACCATCGGCGCTGGCGAGGTGGCAATCAACCCGGTGGCGCCAAGCATCGCCACCAGCATGCCGACGAAATACGCACGCCCGACCCAGCGGTGTACCCATGCGTGCCTGCGCCAGCGTTGCGTGAGGAACTGCAGCGTGCCCAGTGCGATGCCGGCGGCGCCGCCACCGAGGTGCAGCCACAGCCAGCCACGCCGGGTAAGGAACATCGCGTATGCCGGCGACTCCAGCGCGGCGTACTTCAGGTACACGTGGCGCACGAACTCAGCCGCGAATGCAGCCAACGCAAGCCACAGCAGCGCCCATGCCACACTGGCGACCGGCCTGCCACCAGCAACCGCGACACCTTCGCGCACTGGATCGACCCGCATGCCCCGCTCCTTCGGCCAGCCGGCTCTCGGCAGCGGCACGCTAGCATGGACACGCCGCGGGAGCGCTGGCGCGGATCCTGGGAGCGATGCGGGACGAAGGCTTACGCGTGCCGCTGCACGTCATGTGACACCGGGTCCCGCCACTCGCTGCCGAGCCGCTGCTCATAGATTTCATCCACGACACTGCGCGCCGCACGGGCGGCATTGAAGATGCTCTCGCCCAGAACCGACAAGCTGGTGGCATCCAGCGGCTTGCCGCTGCACACCGCCACCATGTCGCTTTGCGCGGTGATCGTGCGCAGCAGCGTGTGGAACTGGTCGATCTGCTGCAGGGTGACGCCGAAGGTGAAGGGCTCTTGGTGCGGTTGCAGCTTGGCCGCTGGCGTGGCGCGTCGCCGAGCGGTAGTCGAAAGGGCTTTCGAAGCAGTCATGGCGTCCATCCTCGACGTGAGCGGACGGGATGTCCGCAAAGCCAGCGTAACGCGCTCTTTCGGATATCTGAAAACCAGATATTTCGCCTGGATTTCTAGCGAAACGGAGGCTCGCGTCTCAAGCCAATTTTGTCGGTTCGACTGTCGCGGTGAAGAGCCGAGGATCACCGGTGATCGGATCATCGAACACCAACGTATGCGCGAACAACTGCAGCGGCCGTTCCGGATCGTCGGGCCGCTGGTCTTCCAGGTCGGGATAGAAGCGATCATGCAGGATCGGCGCGCCCAGCGCGGCCATATGCACGCGCAACTGGTGCTTGCGGGCTGTGACCGGCTCCAACCGATACGTCCATGTGTATGCGCCAGGCGCGACCACATCGATCACCGTCTCGCTGTTCGGCTCGCCCACGCCCTCGCGCATGCGGAAGAACGGCTCACCCGGCTCCAGCCGGCTGCGATGCACATACGGAAACGCCAGCCCCGGCAGCGGCGGTGCCACTGCCAGATAGTGCTTGCGGATACGTCGCTCGCGGAACAGCGCCTGGTAGATCCCGCGCGTGGCCGGGTTGGCCGAGAACAACACCAACCCCGCAGTGTCGCGATCAATGCGGTGCAGCGGCACCAACGCGGGATTATCGAAGCGGCGCACCAAACGGGCCAACAGCGTCTGGTGCACGTACGCTCCGGCTGGGACCACGGGCAGGAAATGCGGCTTGCAGGCCAGGACAATATGCGCGTCTGAATGCAACACCGTTTCCGTTGCCGTGATGATCGGCTCATCCGCTACTTCGCGGAAGTAATAGATCTCCGCACCAAGCCGATACGGTGCAGCGATATCCAATGCCTGCTGCTGCGCATCCAATACGCGCCCACGTGCAAAGCGATCACGCCAAGTGTCAGCCCCAACGACCGGAAAGCACGCACACAGCGCCTCCCACACCGTGTGCCACGGGCCGGGCGGGAGCTGGAACTGGCTGGCAGGAGTGCCATCGAGGTTCGGGCGAGGAGCAGACATGGCGACAGCAAAAGCGTACTCAAGCAGACTGGCTTTGATCGTACCTTGTCGCGTCGATTCTCTCCGCAGTGATGCATCGGCTCTCCACTGAGAGAGAGACTTTCGAGTGCTGCGCACCGCGTGCATTACTGGAAAGCGTACACAGTGACCACTACCGCAGCCCGCTTCATCGCGTTGATTGGCATGCGGTTGCGCTAAACAACGCGCAAGCGAACTCAAGCTTTAGCGTAAAGAACACGCCCGTTTGCCTGCGCACGCGTCGTGCCAAGCGTTGATGAGGCATCGATCGCAACGGCGCGCATGATCTGCTGACAAAAGCCGTTTCAACGGCTATGTTCAAACCGGGAACGGGGGTTCTGGCATGGGACGCAGAAAGAAACAGGGTGGGTTCGATGCGCTGGCCGCATTGCCGTGGCCGGTTGGCTTCGTTATGGGAATCGCTGCGTATCTGGTGGTGCGCTACGGCATCGGCTGGTGGTTCTCTCACCAGGGCGGAATGTTGTCGCAAGGCTTCGCACAGCAATCGAGTGGAATGCTCGCGCCATTGGCGTGGATGCTGCTCGGTGTCTGCTGGCTTGCTGCGCTGTTCTCCTATTTGGGCACACGCGGCCGGCGGCGCTTTTTGGAAACACGCACAAGCCTAAAGAGCCTGGCCGCCGGCGGCTGGCGCCAGTTCGAACAGCTGGTGGGCGAAGCCTTTCGCCGCCAGGGCTACAGCGTCGAAGAAACAGGCCTGGGCGGCGCAGACGGCGGCATCGACCTGATCCTGCGCAAGGACGGCCGCCGCACGCTGGTGCAATGCAAACAGTGGAAGCGCCAGCAGGTCGGCGTCAGCGTCGTGCGCGAGATGTACGGCCTGCTGGCCCATCACCAGGCCCATGCGGTGAAGATCGTCTGTATCGGCACCTACACGAAGGACGCAGAGCGCTTCGCACAAGGCAAGCCGATTGAGCTGATTGGGGGCGAACAGTTGTTGGACATGATCCGAGCGGTGCAACAACAAGCGACAACCACACTGACGGCGGCACGCGTCGAACCTGTCTTTGCTTCCACTGCCTCCACAGCCACCGCCACACCAAGCTGCCCGCACTGCGGCAGCGCGCTTATACAGAAAAGGAATCGGCGTACCAGTGAGCACTTTCTAGGCTGCAGACAGTTCCCCAGATGCAGAGGAACCGCGTGAACCGACCTCGTTTTACCTGGCTACAGACATCCCTCAGATGCAGAGAATTTGTTACCAGTTCGAAGCCTGTCCATCAGTTGCTGCCGCTAGCTTAATCTAGAGCCGGGAGCGAGCCAAAGTATTTATGCAGCGTAACGCAGAGTAGATAATAAGGAGCCACGCCCAATGCCGTCTAAAGAACCAAAAAGTAAGATTGGCTTGAACATTTTCCTCCTAAAATATAATTTGGAATCAGCTACAAAAATTTGGGAAAAAAGGGAATACCTCACACAATCCTCCGGATCAGGTGAGGACGATGGCGTCGTCAAACACCGAGAATTGTCTTTTGAATCGGGTGGCGTTGCAGGAACGCTTCTAATCAAGCATCCACCATCTGAAAATACCCCGGATTGGGTTTACTTTATCAACGATGGATTAGATAACGAAATTACAGATCAACTTAAGAATAAGAGTGTGTCCGCACTCCTTGTTCTGAAGATCAAGGACCGCCAGTTTGTTCTAGCATTTGGCCACGGCCGACACATGCTTGAACATAGTTGCATTGACACTAGGTTTGGAGTCAAAGTTTGCCTAAATTCTATAGAGCCGGGAAGGATTGCCTCCATCGATAAGCAAACCTTCGATGCGAACCCTCGACTCACTAGAACTCAAGCGACAAAAATTTCGTCAATATCTGCTTATGGCGTAAATCCTGATCAGGATTTGTTAAAGGCCGTAGTAGGGGTAACTCAGAAAGCATACTCAGGCGACTTAGGCGACGTTGTGGCCGGTATGGACTCACTGCAAATATCTGTTAGCGCCGATATGGCTTCTGTGGAGCGCGCAATAATTACTGCACTTTCGCGAGCAGAATCTTCGGATTACTTGAAGAAAATTGATGGTAAAGAAAGTCAATTTGCTTGGGTCAATAATTTAACTCATGAGACTGATGACGCGAAACTGAGAGAATTGAACGAGAATCTCTGGCTCAACTTCAAATCCCTCAATTTTTCCAAGATGTGGCTCGCCGCCCCTGAAATAATTGATTGGAGCAATTTATCCGGATTTTCTTATTGGCCCATTACCAAAGAAACTATTTTTTCTCAATTTATAGAAGTTTCCGATTTTAGAAAAACATTCAATAAGAACAGCAGCCTATCAACGCTTAGATCCAGAAAAATATATTACCAAAGGTCATCGGATAAATCATATGGCAGCTATCCGGCCTTTAGCTGTATTTATTGGGAAACCAGACTCGGTAATGACAATTATATCTTACACCAGGGAAATTGGTATAAAATTAACCCTAATTTCGCAAAAGCAACTGACGATGCGTACAAAAAATTCCTGAGAAGGTTTCCTCTTCTGCTTTTCCTGAATACGATCATGCAGATGAAGGGGATTATAACCTGGCCGTCTCTTCACAAACCCGGTTGGCTTACACATTGTTAGATAAGAAACTGATTAGATTCGGCGGAGGACCTAGCAGCATAGAAGTTTGTGATTTACTCCGCCACGCCACATCTGCGAATAGAGGGGAGTTGATTCATGTAAAGAGAGGCAGAGAATCTGCATCACTTAGCCATCTCTTTAACCAAGGGCTTGTTTCTTGCACCCTTTTAGCTTCGGCACCAGAATTTGTCAAAGAAGTAAATGAGCAATTGAGGTCCCGGAAACGGCGGCAGGTACCAATTAAGTTCCCATGCAGCGACTACGATTTAGTTTATGCCATCATAGATGGCCCTTCAACATCTCCTCCCTCAGACATACCGTTTTTCAGCAAAATAAGTTTACTTTCAAGCATTCGAACTCTTACTGCTTACGGTTTTAATGCGTACCTTATGCGCATTCATGAGTCAGCATCGTTCCTTGCGAAGAAAGCAGCAAAGAAAAAAGCAAAAAAGGCCGCTAAAACTGCGAAAAATAAGACCGCTGTAAATTAGCACAGCATAGGTGTCCGAAAGCAGATTCAGAGTGAATCCTTTACAGATTAAGAAGTCTGGCAACTTGGATTAACTTGATTATGTCAAGTCTCTTAGCCAGCGTCAGCGGCGCTTGTATTCGAACGCCTGTGCGAGGAACCCTTGACCTCCCATACATCCCCCACCCGCCATCCTCGCCGCAGACTCAACTGGAGAACACACGATGATGAAGTGGATGGGTACCGCGCTGGCCGCGGCACTGCTGGTGAGCGGTTGCGCCAAGGTGGAGGGCGAGAAGTTCGTCGGCCACTGGGTCAACGTGCAAACGCAGGAAGAGACGATGGACATCGAGCGCAATGGCGAGACCTTCATGGTCCGCAGCACCACGCCGAAGTTCTTCAGCCGCAAACCCAAGACCGAGAGCTACCCGGCGGTCTACAAGGACGGGGCGCTGCAGGTCAGCAACGATGGCGAGACGGTGAACTTCGCCATCGATGAGGCCAACGGCCACCTCAACACCGGCGGCGAGCAGTACCAGCGCGTGCCGGCCAAGTAAGGTCGCCCCTGTCACCGGCGCCCGCGTGCAGACCTTGCCGGTCGCACGCGGGCGTTTTGCATTTGTAGCCCCGCCGGTTTGTCAATATCTTTGCAAGCACGTCCGCGAACGCTCTCAACGCGTCATCGTTGGCCCAGGCGGGGTGACTGTCTGTTGAGATTGCTCAAGCGCTTGCTGCTGCTCTCGCACTTGCGATTGAGCTTGATTGATCGATTGCACGCGCTCAAACGATTGGTTTTCAGGTGTTTGCACCGCCTGCATAGTGGCCATGTCGGCACGAAGGTGCGCTGGGTCGCTCTGAGTACCCTGGACCAGAAACACCTTTTCTCCGGCCGCAAGCTTGTCTGTTGGGCTATTGAGCAGCACATGGTCCACACGCGTCAGGCCTTCTTCCTTTGCGAGCACAAGCAGGCTGGCCGTCATGCGCTGACTTGATCCATCCCACTCCCGGCCATGCTGCGCATCGAGCTTTTCCACACCACCTTTGATCTGTTGGTACAGCGCGTGATCTGCGTGATCTTGCTGCGTTGGCAGAGATGGCTTTGCCGACAATGGCGCTTGTGAATCACGGCTCGGCAAGTCCTGTTTCACATCGTTGACGAGGCTATCGGTACCAGATCCTGGCTCCGGCCTACCGTGTTTGCGCTGCAGTGGTGCAACGTGCTTGTCGTAATAGTCCCCGTAATACTGCTCGTACGTCTTACTCGGCCCAACGGAAGGCTGCTCAGTCTTGAATACCTGGGAAATCTGATTCAACGCTGCATCGCGCGTGATTTTGCCTGCCATTTGCTGATCAGCAATTTCTTCGTACTGCTTTGGTCTCGGACCGCTACCAGCGATACCGATATCGGGACCTTGATTATTCAGAATCTCACGCCGGACCAGCGCATTACTGAGTGTTGCGGCAGCTTCGCCGCGCAGCATGTTGGTGACGTATGCATGCTTGGAGGAATAATCGGGTTCCTCGGTAAATCGATGATGTCCGATCTCATGTGAGAGTGATCCAGCAAGTCTTTCACCCTTGCCAATCGCGTTCTGGTCAATAACGATTTGCTTGTCAGGAATTATGTAGGTGCCCCCGCCTGCATTGCCCCACACAACACCTATGCCATCACGCTTGAGCTGAGACAGGCCTGCTTGAAGCGTGGGCGACTGACTGACAAGCGGCGTAAGCGCGGGGTCCGTCAGCGGAGAGGCAGGACGTACACCGGCAGAAGATGCAGCCGCTTGTTGCGGCTGTGGAAATCTTGATTCTTCATTGGATTCCATCATGCACTCCTTTGCTCGAGTAACTACACTCAGCTTACAGCTTGTTAATCGAGATATAGCTCAAGTGCGACTGGTCTTGCGTCAGACCGAAAGTGACTTTTGCACCATCAACCCTCATCACCCAATAGGCTCTCGAATCGGGGGCGTCTGGCCGAGGCGGGTAAGGAACAGCGTCCACCCAAGGTGCATCTGCGAAGGCCGGCCCAGGCGGAAAGAAATCGATCACTAATTTCCCTTGTGATGGATTGCCTGTTGTATTACTCAACTCAATACGCTGCAATTTTTCACCAGCCAGTGTCCCGCTCTCGCTGACTTGCAGTTCTCTTTCCCCGTCTGACTGGGTCGGTCGGAGTTGAGTGTGAAGCTGAGCACTAATGGCCACGATGTCCCGGAAGTCAGTGCCGATCAAACGATCCACATCTTGCTTGAGGCGTTCCGTCACGTCTTTGCTCCTGGTTTCACTGGGGGGCTTGGTAGCTGCTACAGCTGTGTGACTGCGTGGAGTGCTAGAAGCACATCCCGAATGGAGGGTGCACGCCAGTAGCCCAAGCGGCAACCAGATTGCTCGCGGGAAGGCGGCATGTCCCCAGCCAAATGGCAGACCATGTGATCCTCGAATGCGAAGGGCCATCTCTCTATCCCGCGCTAGAACTGTCGTGGAAATCTAGCACGGCAATATCCACCTGGAATAACCAAAGCGCTGCCGCCAACGGCGACAGCATGTCGGGAGGTTCAAACTTTTTACGGTCTGCAGACGTTGCACGGTATCGTTTGTATCGGCAGCTCCAAAGCCCAACGGCGAAATGATCCTCGCTTGCGCGAATCGCGTTACCGGCCGTCGATGGCGCTTGCACTCGGGCTTTATGGGGTGGGATGCGCCGGATCAGGCTGAGCGTTCGTGCCGGATCAGCTCCCTTTTTGATCCGTCACCGATACGCCTTAACCCTTTCTACAGTCCCCACCCGCCATCCTCGGCTCCAGACTCAACTGGAGAAGACACGATGATGAAGTGGATGGGCACCGCGCTGGCCGCGGCACTGCTGGTGAGCGGTTGCGCCAAGGTGGAGGGCGAGAAGTTCGTCGGCCACTGGGTCAACGTGCAGACGCAGGAAGAAACGATGGACATCGAGCGCAATGGCGAGACCTTCATGGTGCGCAGCACCACGCCGAAGTTCTTCAGCCGCAAGCCCAAGACCGAGAGCTACCCGGCGGTCTACAAGGACGGGGCGCTGCAGGTGACCAACGATGGCGAGACGGTGAACTTCGCCATCGACGCGGCCAACGGCCACCTCAACACCGGTGGCGAGCAGTACCAGCGCGTGCCGGCCAAGTAAGCCCGCCGCTGTCGCCAGCGTCCGCGTGCCGACCTTCACCGTCGCACGCGGGCGTTTTGCGTTTGTGGCTCTGCCGGCGGCGCCGATCGGCCGGCGCCTGCCCCCAAAGAACGCCAAGCCTGAGGCACCGCCCGTCGCTCCGCCCGCTCTCCCCTGCCATCCACCCCGCGCAAGCCGTACAGTGCGCAGGCACGCCAGGGTCATGGCGCTGCCCCACCGATCAATCCAGCAACTACGAGGGTGTCATGAGCAAGGGGATGGACCAGAAGAAGAGCCAGAAGAAAGAGCCGACCAAGACGCTGAAGGAAAAGCGCGCGGCCAAGCAGGAAAAGAAGGGCAAGTAAGCCGCCCGGCCTGCCAGACGGCAGACGAGGTCAGGCGGATGCCTGGCCTCGCGTTTTTTAAGCGTGGCGTGTGGCGCTGAGCGTTGGCTTGCGAACCCGGCTTGTCAGATTCTCTCAATCGCTACTGACATGGCCTGCGTAGTGCCTCAATGCGCTGTTGACCGAACAACGGGCTCGGCCAAACCAGCTGTGCTAATGTGGGTTTGTGCGGATTTCGGAGCGCGTCCATGAGCCGTTTGACCATCGACCTAAGCGATCAGCAGCACCAGAGCCTGAAGGCGCTGGCGGCTTTGCAAGGCAAGACCATCAAGCAATACGCCCTTGAACGCCTGTTCCCTGGCGATATAAACGCTGATCAGGCATGGCATGAGTTGAAAAGCCTGCTTGGGGGACGTGTCGAGGAAGGCCTTGCCGGCAACGTGTCTACCAAGAGCATCAGCACCATCCTGGATGAAGAATTGGCCGAGGGCCGTCGCGGCTGATGCACGGCTACGTCCTCACCGACGCAGCCGAAGCCGATCTGCGCGGGATCATCCGCTACACCTCGGCACGCTGGGGCCAGGCGCAGGTTCGCCGATACATCGCAGACCTGGAACAGGGCATTGCCCATCTCGCAGCAGGGGAATGCACTTTCAAGGATCTGAGCACGCTGTACCCTGCGTTGCGCATGTCGCATTGCATGCACCATTACGTCTTCTGCCTGCCGCGTGAGCAGGCTCCATCGCTGATCGTGGCGATCTTGCATGAGCGCATGGATCTGATGGTGCGTTTAGCCGGCAGGCTATAGCTCACGATCCACGTAGCGATGGTGTGGCTTTCGACTCAAGTCGCCAGCCGCTTGATCCGTGACGGCAGGTCGCCCAGCGCGCGGTGCGCCTGTTCCAGCTCGTAATCGGCTTGCAGGCCCAGCCAGAAGCGCTCGGTCGTGCCCAACGCTGCGGCCAGGCGCACGGCGGTGTCGGCGGTGATGCCGCGCTTGCCCAGTACGATCTCGTTGATGCGGCGCGGCGGCACGCCGGTGGCCCGCGCCAGTGCGTTCTGGCTGATGCCCATCGGCTCGAGGAACTCTTCAAGCAGGATTTCGCCGGGACAGAGGTGGATGTTGGGTAGGACTGTCATGTGCCTCGTGCTCAGTGGTAATTGACAATGCCGGGACTGGGTTTATGCATCTCCGGCCTTCTTGCCAGCTGCGCCACTGCCCCGGGCACGTGCCATCTTCTTCAACTCTCGCGTAGCGGCGTCGAAATCGCGCTCGACCGCTGAGGGCTCGGCCAGCTTCTGCTGCTTGTGGCGTGCGAATTCCGCCTTACCAAATTCCAGCGCCTGCTCACGGCTGACCCGGCCCGCGTGAGTGAGCACCTCTCGGTCGCTTAGCCGCAAAAAGTCGTCAAGTTTGGCGATCCAGTCGGCCATGGTCATGGGCTTGCGGTTCAGCGCCTGAAGCTCCGCAAATTCCAGATAGGCAGTGACGATGCGATTCAGTGCGTCCAGCTCGTCAGGATTTAGATAGCTTTTGGCGACCGTGGCGTCGGACGCACGCGGCGTAGCGCTAACCCAGTTGGTCATCCCGCTATACGGCTTGCCTGCGTCTGCGCGCTCCATGATCAGCTCGGCGGCAGTGTGTCCGTGCGCAGCCCAATGCATCTTGTTCTGCACGGTAGCGAAAAAGCGCTGGCTAGCCTCGGCCGAGGCATCGTAGTCGACGCTGGTGGCGTAGATCTCCAGCACCTTGCGCCAGAACATCTTCTCCGAGGAGCGGATGTCGCGAATCTTGCCGAGCAGGTCTTCAAAGTAGCCGTCATCAGGGCCACGCTTGAGGCGTTCTTCATCAATGGCGAAGCCTTTGACCAGATACTCGGTAAGCCGGGCGGTGGCCCATTGCCGGAACTGTGTGCCGCGCGACGAGCGAACGCGATAGCCGACGGCCAGGATGGCACTCAGATGATAGTGATCCACGGCACGACGAACCTCTCGCGCACCTTCGATTTGAACTATCCGGAGTTTCCGGACAGTTCGTTCAGGATCCAGCTCATTTTCAGCAAAAATGTTTTGCAGGTGCTCGCTGATCGTCTTGACTGTGACCTGATACAGGTCGGCCAGCTGCGCCTGGGTCAACCAAACAGAGTCACCCTCCATCCGTACTTGAATGTGTGTCTGTGCATCCTCGCTGCGATACAGGATCAGCTCGGAAGCAGGGGCATCCTTGTCATCAGTGTTCATGCGGTCTCCAAGCGCGTGATGTCATCAGAATAACGAGCCTTGCAGCGGTGCAACCGGTGCCTCTGGCAAATCCTGTGTGATTTCGGCAGCGGGCCGTATTTGTTCCCCACCCAACCGCCACGCCAGACCCGAGATGCGTGCGGCGTGCCGGGCGAGCGCGCTGCGGATGACCGCTTCGCTGCCGGCCAGGTGCAGGGCGCGGCGGGCGCGGGTGATGCCGGTGTAGAGCAGTTCGCGGCTGAGCACGCGGGCGTCGCGGGTGGGCAGTTGCAGCCAGACGGTGTCGAACTCGCTGCCCTGGGCCTTGTGCACGGTCATGGCGAAGGCGCTTTCGTGCGCGGGCAAGGCGGCAGGGTGGAAGCCGCGCACCTGGCCGTCGCCGTCGCCTTCGAACCAGGCGACCAACGGGCCTTGGGCGCGACTGTCGGTGCCTGGGTTGTGGCGGTTGGTGGTGCTGCCGGACTGGTCTGGCCCTGAAGACGGACTTTCGTCGCTGCGCCCCGAAAAGGGATTCGCATCGCTTCGCAGGCAGATACCGACATCGCCATTGAACAGGCCGTGGCGGTAGCTGTTTTCGGTGATCAGCAGCAGGCGGCCCTGGAACCAGGGCGAGGCGCTGCCGAGACGGCGGGCGCCGGAGCCGGTTTCGGCCAGCAGTTGTTCGATACGGGCGTTGAGGCCACGTGCGCCCTGCGGGCCGGCGCGCACGGCGGTGAGCAGGCGCAGGCGCGCGGCATCGCGCAGGGCGGCGGCCGGGTCGTGCGCGTCGGCCAGCGCGCGCCAATGGGCGAGCAGTGCGTCGCGGCCCAGGGTGAGCGGGTCTTCGCCGTCTTCGTGGAAGTGCACGCCGGCCAGCTCGCCGCTGCGCAGCAGGGCCAGGGCGGTGTCGGCGTCGCCGGCGCGCACGGCGTCGGCCAACGGGGCGAGCGCGAAGTCGTGCGCTTGCCGGTAGCCGCGCAGCAGGTGCACGCGGTGGCCGGCCAGGCCGCCACTGTGGGTGTGGCTGACGGTGTGGCCGCCGGTTTGGATGCTGGCAGGCGTGGTGTCAGGGTGCGCGCTGCCGAGCAGGGGTTGCAGCGCGTCGGCGTCGTGCGGCTGCAGGGCGTCGCCGGGGCCGGCGGCCTGCAGGATGGCGGCGAGCACGTCGCCGGCTTCCACCGAGGGCAGCTGGTCGGCGTCGCCGAGCAGGATCAGCTGGGTGCCGTCGGCCACGGCTTCGACCAATTTGCACATCAGCGGCAGGTCGACCATGGAGGCTTCGTCGACCACGATCAGGTCGAACGGCAGCGGGTTGTCGGCGGTGTGGCGGAAGTTTGGGGAATCGGGAATGACGCCGAGCAGGCGGTGGAGGGTGCTGGCGCCGGTGGGCAGGGCATCGGCCAGGGCCGGGTCGATGCCGTTGGCGATGGCGCGCGCGACCGCAAGGCGCAGGCTTTCGGCCATGCGCTCGGCGGCGCGGCCGGTGGGCGCGGCCAGGGCGATGCGCGGGGCCGGGGTGCTGGCTGCGTTGGCCTGGGCGATGCGCAGCAGCAGCAGGCGGGCGATGGTGGTGGTCTTGCCGGTGCCGGGGCCGCCGGTGACCAGCAGCAGGGTGCGGCGCAGGGCGAGGGCGGCGGCCTGGGCCTGGCGGTCTGGGGGGTGGGATTGGACGAGCGGGGCCGTGGCTTCTTGGTAGACAGATGGCTCCGGCAGGCCCGTACCCTCACCCGCCCTTCGGGCACCCTCTCCCGGGGGGAGAGGGGATGAGGCGGTGGCGTTCGGGAATAACTGGGCGAACAGCGGGGCCAGCGTGGCGGCGTCGAAGGGCGGCGGCGACTGGGCGGCGATGCGTTGCAGGCCCAGCGCCAGGCGGCGTTCGTACTCGCGGTAGCGGCGCAGGTAGAGCAGGCCGTGTTCGAGGACCAGTGGGCAGTCCGCGGCGGCGGGGTCTTCCGGAGCCGGCTGGTCGACCCAGCGCGAGGCGGCCAGGGTGCGCTGCCAGTTGGTGGGCTCCGGCAGTGCGGGCGATGGGCCCTCGCGTGCGTCCAGCAGCATGCCGGCACGGGCGGGGTCCAGCCCTGCGTGGCCGCTGGTGACGGCCAGCGAGGCAAGCGCGGCGCCGGCCAGGACCTGGGGGTCGGTGTCCGGGGCCAGGCGTTGCAGGCTTTGCGCGAAGGCCAGATCCAGCGGGCGTAGCGCCTCGGCCTTGATCAGCGCGCTGAAGAGGTTTGGCTGGTTCATGGGGTGGACGCCTGGTGGGCGGAGGCGCCTCGGGCGAGTTGTCGATCGGCACATTTCTGATCCTGCACGACACCCTCACCCCAACCTCTGCTCCGCATCCCGGCCCGCGCGGCGTGGCGCAGGCACTGCCAGGCACGCGCGCCATGGCGCGCAAGCGGTGTGTGCTCGCCCCGAGGGGAGCGCGGCTTGCGCACAGCGCTGATCGGGAGTGCGGTCTGTTGGGTCATGGCTTGGATGCTTCGGCGGCGAACGTACCCTCACCCCAACCCCTCTCCCGGGGGGAGAGGGGCGCTTGCCCATCGGGGGAATGGGGCGCTGCTGCGTCGCTGGACAGGGGTTCGGTGGGATTGCCGGCGAACAGGGCGTCCAGGGCCTGGACCAGGGCCGGGTCGAAGCGCCAGGCGTGGATGCCGGGCGCAACGGAGACGGATGCCGCCTGGATGCCGGGTGCGGGCGTGTGGAACATGGCGTCGCTGGCGGGGGCGGCGACGGGGTTGGCTGCGGCGTTGCGGGCAGGATCGGAGCCGGAGCCGGAGTTGGCTGCGGCATTGCGGGCGCGGTCGGAGCCGGGGTCGGTTGCGGCGCCGCGGGCAGGGTCGGAGTCGGGGTCGGAGTCGGGGTTGGTCGCGGCATTGCGTGCGGGATCGGCGCCGGGGTCGGTTGCAGCGCTGCTGGCGGGGTCGGAGCCGGGGTTGGCTGCGGCGTTACGAGCAGGGTTGGAGCCGGGGTCCGATGCGGGGTTGCGGCTGGCGTCCAGGCCGCGGCAGAACAGGTAGCGCACGCCGCCGAAGTCGCGGGCGTAGTCGTAGGCCTCGCCCAGGCGGAAACGCAGCCAGCGATGCAGGGCGACGGTGTAGATCAGCGCCTGCAACGCGTACTCGCTGTGCGCCATGGCGCGGGCCAGGGCGTCGGCGTCGTAGCTGGGCAGACGGTTGGACTTGTAGTCGAGCACGTACCAGCGGCCGTCCACGGTGTAGGTGAGGTCGATCAGGCCGGTCATCAGGCCTTCCAGCCGCTGGCGCGCGCCGAAGGCCTGGCGCTCGCCCACCACGCCGAAGCGATGCAGCAATGCGAGCAATGCCTCCACGCGGGTGGGCCGCATGGCGAAGTGGAATTCCATCTCGTTGCGGCGCTGCGGCGCGGGCACGGCGGCCAGGGGGGTGCCTTCGGGCAACATCACGGTGAGGGTGTGGCCGATCAGCGCGGTGAGCATGGCCAGGCCGTCGTCCCATTCCTTCTCGACGTAGCCGCCGCGTTGCAGCGCCTCGAGGATGGCGGCAGCCTGGCCCTCGGGTGCGGGCAGGCCGGGGCGCCAGGCCTGCCAGGCGGCGAAGTCGCAGCGCTCGAATACGTCGTGCATCACCACGCCGAAGCGGTTGCCGGCAAAGCGCGGGTCGAAGGTGTCGACCTCGGCGGCCACCGCAATCGCCTCGCTGCCGGCCGGCTCGTCGCTGCCGCCACTGCCCACCACCGTGGCGCTGGCCATCGGGTCGGTGGCGGCGCCGGCATCGGCGTTGGCCAGCTGGGTGAAGCTGTAGACCCACCACTCCGGGGCGATATGCCGCTGCGGCGTGCGCGCGGGCGGCACCTGCGCCTCGATCGGTGGCGGCAGGCGCGGCAGGTTGGTGGGCGGCGTAGACGTGTCCACCACCACCGCGCCCTCGCCGGCCGCGCCCTGCAGCGCGTCGAGCGCGCGCAGCATGCCGGACAAAGCCGTGCGCTCGTGCTGGTGGAACGGGCCGCTGGCGATCCACAGCGCGTGCTCGGCGCGGGTCAGGCCGACGTAGAGCAGGCGTGCGTCTTCGGCGCGTTGTTCCTGCTTCCAGGCCGCTTCGGCGGCGCTCCAGCTTGGGTCTTCCTTGTCTGTCTTCCAGTGCAGCTGGCGGCCGAGCTCGGGCGCATGCACCACGCAGTGGCGGCCGGCGCCCTTGTCGCTGCGGCCGATGCCGATGTACGGCAGGAACACCAGCGGATACTCCAGGCCCTTGCTCTTGTGCAGGGTGACGATCTGCACGCGGCGCGCGTCCGATTCCAGCCGCAGTTGCTGGGCTTCGTCGTTGTCGTCGGCATTGGCGATGCGCCGCGACAGCCAGTCGACCAGGCCATGCGGGCCGAGTGCGCGGGCGTCGGCTTCCTGCAGCAGTTCGGCCAGTTGCAGGTAGTTGGTGAGGCGGCGTTCGCCATCGGTCAGCGCGAGCAGGCGTTGCCCGTGCGCGGCGCCCAGCTCGCCGATCAGGGCCAGCGGGCCGCCGCGTTGCCAGCGCTCGCGCCAGTCCAGCGCCTGTTGCTGCCAGCGGCGGTGACGCTCGCCATCGTGGGCGAGCGCGGCGATGGCGGCGGCATCCGCACCGATCAGCACGGTGGCCAGGGCGGCGCGCAGGCGGCTGTCGTCACCCGGGTCGAGCAAGGCCTGCAGCAGGGCCAGCAGTTCCAGCGCTTCGTCGGTGGCGAACAGGCTTTGCTTGCCGGCCGCCACGGCCGGAATTCCCACCGCGCCCAGCGCCTGTTGCATGCGCGTGGCCTCGCCATGGCTGCGCACCAGCACGGCGATATCGCCGGCCTGCACCGGACGGCCGGTGACGGTGGCAGTGCCGTCGCGGCCACCGGCCAGCCAGCCGCGGATCGCCGCCACGCAGGCGGCGGTGGCCAGCTCGCGGGCGCGGCCGGCGCTCCAGGGTTTGGGCTTGCCTTTCGCAGGCGGCGGCGGTTCCGGCGCGCGCCATAGCGTCAGCGCCGGGGCGGGGCCGCCATCGCGTTGCAGGTCGGCATCCACCCGCTTGGTGCCGGGCCGCACCGGGTGGAAGGCGATGCCGTCGGTGAGGAAGGCCTCGGTATAGCCAGCCTGTGCGTACAGCGCGTCGATGGCCGCCAGCACGCCGGGGCGCGAGCGGAAGTTGTGGCTCAGCGGCGGGGCGAGTTCGGCAGTGACCGCGGCGGCCAGATAGGTGCGCACGTCGCCGCCACGGAAGCCGTAGATGGCCTGCTTGGGGTCGCCGATCAGGAACAGCGCCGGCGCCAGGCCGGCGGCGCGCGCGAGCGGGCCTTCGCCGAACACATTGGAGAAGATCGCCCACTGGCGGTCGTCGGTGTCCTGGAATTCGTCCACCAGCGCGATGGCGTATTGCGCGCGCAGCCGCGTGACCAGCGCCTGCGCCTGCGCGCCTTCCAGCGCGTGCGCGACGCCATCGACCAGGTCGTCGTAGGTCTGCACGCGGCGCTGGCGCTTGAGCAGCGCGAGCCGTGCGATGGCGTCCTCGCGCAGGGCGTGCAGCAGGCGGATGCGGCGGCGGGTGCGCCATTGTTCGACACGGGCCAGCGCGGTGAGATAGCCGTCGATCTCGTGGCTCAGCGGCGAGGCCGGCGTGCGCTCGACGAACTTCTTGTTGGTGCCGGCGGCCAGCTCCGCAGCGGTCAGCTTGATCAGTTTGGGGTGCGGGGCGGTGTTGACCGATGGCGCGGCGGCGAAGCTGTCGAACCAATGCCACAGCGAGGCCAGCCACTCCGGTTTGTAGCTGACCTTGCTCAGGATGCCGCCGTCGATGGCAGCCATGAGGGTGTCGAAAAACGCGGTGCCGTGCGCCTGGAATGCCGTGGCCAATGCGGCGCTGGCGTCCTGCACCGCCTGCAGCAGCGCAGCGGAATCGTCGGTCGTCGTGGCGGCCGCCGGCAGCAGTGTTGGATGGCGCACCAAGGCGCGCAGATCGCTGGCCAGTGCATCGGGGCCGCCCGACCACAGCGCGACCAGGTCTTCGGCCATCGCCGCATCGGCAGCGCGCTGGCGCCACAGGTCGGCGGCGACTTCGCCGAGTAGTTCGCGGTCGTTGGCGAGCAGTTCCGGCGCGGCGAAGGCCTGGCCGCTTTCCAGTGCATGCTCGCGCAGCACGCGCGCGCAGAAGCCGTGGATGGTGAACACGGCGGCCAGGTCGATTTCTTCCACCGCCTGTTGCAGGCGGCGGCGCAGGGCGGCGGGTGTTTCGGTGCCGTTGGCCAGGTGGGTGGCGAGGATGCCGCGGGTAAGCAGAACGTCGGGCGGCTCCTGTAGGAGCGGCCCTGGCCGCGACGGTTCGTCGGCGAGGTCGGTCGCGGCCAAGGCCGCTCCTACGGGGGGGGGGGTGCGGGTGAGCAGGACCTCGGGCGCCTCCTGTAGGAGCGGCCCTGGCCGCGACGGGCCGTTGGCGAGGTCGGTCGCGGCCGGGGCCGCTCCTACGGGGGCGTCGGGGACCAGGGTCGCGGCCAGCACCAGGCGCTCGCGGATACGGCGGCGCAGTTCCTGGGTGGCGGCCTCGGTGAAGGTGACGGCGAGGATCTGGCCGATGCGCAGGCCGCGCTCCACCACCAGCCGGGTGAACAGCGTGGCCAGGGTGAAGGTCTTGCCGGTGCCGGCGCTGGCCTCGATCAGGCGCACGCCACGCAAGGGCAGATGCAGGTACGGGTCGGTGACCGGGCCGGCGCTCATTCGGCCTCTTCCTGTGCGCCGTGCCAGTGGCGCCAGCTCTCGACCAGACGCTGCGGATCGAGCATGGCGTCGGCATTGCCGCGCTCAAGCAGGTCGTACACGCGATGGCTGGTGGTGGCGAAATCCGCAAAGCGCTGCGCATCGGCGAACGGGTCGCGGCCGCGGTTGACCAGGCGCAGTTCCGGGCTGTGCGATTCGCTCCAGCCGAAGCTGGATTGCCACTGCCCGGCGGCGTCCTTGATGGCCTTGTCCAGGTCGTCGCTGCGCGCGGCCTGGTGATATTTCCAGCTGCTATAGGGCGCGAACGCCAGCGGCGCCTGCAGGCCGTGCCGATACACCTGCAGCAGTGCGGCCAACGCGCCCTGCGCCTGCGTCTGCGACAGCGGTTCGGGGTCGATGGGATGCGGGCCTAAACCGTCTTCGTCTTCGAAAAAGCGCACATACGGTGCGTGCTCGCCGGCGGCGCGCAGCAGCAGCCATTCCAGGCCGTGGCGGATCGCGCTGCGGCCGCTGAGTGCGCCGACCTGCACCCGCCCTACTCCGCTCGCATACCAACCCGGCACGCGGCCATGCACCTCGACATCACCGATCTGCACCTGCAGCCGATGCGACTGCGCCGGCGCCTCGCCACGCCATTGCCGGAATGCCTCGGCATACGGGCGCAGTTGCGCCACCCGCTCATCAAGCTGGCGGCGGCCCAGCGGCCCGGACGGCAGCAACGCGCGCGCGCGCAGACGCTCGTAAAGCCGCTCGGTGTCGCCGGCCAGCGCGGCGTCGAACACATGCTGCTGCAGGCCGTATTGCTCCAGCCCGCGCGTGGGCGCGAGCAGCGGCTCCAGATCGCTGTCTTCGCCGGCCGGATCCGGCAAACGCATCCCCAGGCGGTGGCGCAGGAACTGCCCGGCCGGGTCGGCGAACAGGCGGCGTAGCTCGTCGATCGAGACGCTGGTCGGCACCGCGATGTCATCGGCCGGCAACGCACCGGCCACCCACGGCGCGAGCGGCTGGCGCTGGCCAATCAGGCTATCTACCGCGGGCCGCCATTGGCGGCGATAACTGAAGCGACGCGGGTCGGCGCCGTCTTCGCCCAGCGCACCGAAGGCGGCGGCGGCGAATGGCTGCAACGGGTGGCGCACCACCAGCGTGTCGATTGCCTTGGGGTCAAGGTGATATTGCGCAGCGCTGGCCAACAATTCGCTGACCAGCACCGATGGTTCGCGCGCGCTGCCATCGCGCGCATCGGCGCCGAGGTAACTCAGATAAAGCACTTCCTGCGCGGAGGCGAACAACTGCAGGAACAGGAACCTGTCGTCCTCGCGGGTCGAACGGTCGCCGTGCCGGCGGCGCTCGGTGCCCAGCTCGGCGGTGAGGCGATTGAGCCCGGCGGCCGGGTCGCGGCGCGGGAAGTCGCCATCGTTCATGCCGAGCAGGCAGATCACGCGGAACGGCAGCAGGCGCATCGGCACCATGCGGCCGAAGCTGATGCCGCCGGTGAGCAGCGGCGCGCGCGTGTCCGATTCGCCCAGCACCGCAGCGAAGTGCGCACGCACCACCTCGGCCGGCACCTTGCCGGTGTACTCGGCGCGCACCGCATCGCGGGCGAATTGATCGATCAGGCTGCGCAAGCGATCCAGCGCGCGCTGCGCGCGTGGCGCGGTGGGCGCTTTTGGAATCAGCGCCTCCAGCAGACCGAGCAGACGCTCGCGCCACTCGACCGGCGTCATCGCTTCGGCCAATACGGACTGGTGACGTTCGAGCACGCGCAGCAGCTTCAACAAGATATCGAGCGCAGCCAATGCGCTGCCTTCCAGCTGCGGCCAGGGCGCCACGCCCTCGATATCGTCGTCAGCACCGCTGGCATGGCCGAGCAGCAGCCGGTCCAGTGCGAAGCGCCAGGTATAGGCATCGTCGCTCGGTGCCTGGTGCTGACGCCGATGCGCCGCATCCAGCCCCCAGCGCGCGCCGGCCGCGTGCAGCCAGCCGCGCAGGCGTTCCAGCCCGGCTTCGTCCAGGCCGGCGGCCTCGGCGATCGGTGCACTGGCCAGCAGGTCGAGAATCTCGTGCAGCCCGAAACGTGCGATCGGCAAGCCGAGCAAGGTGAGGAACACCTCGGCCAACGGCTCGCTGGCCAACGGGCTGGCATCGGCCAGCGCGTACGGTAGCGCGTCGTCGTTGCCGTGGCTGCCGAACACCGCGTCCAGATACGGCACGTACGGGTCGATATCCGGCGACAGCACCGCAATCTCGCGCGGCTGCAGTGGCGGGTCGAAGCGTGGATCGTCGAGCAAGGCGCGCAGCTGGTCGTGCAGCACCTGCAGCTCGCGCAGCCGTGTGTGGCAGGCGTGCACCTGCAGGCTGGGGTCGTGCAGATTCACCGCCGGCAACACGGCAGGCACGCTGGGCGCGCGGCGATGGAACAGATCGCTCTGCATGCGCCGCAGCAGGCTGTCGCCCAGGCCGCTGTCGGCCAGTGCGCGGCGGCCGGACTCCAGCGGGTCGGCATAGGCGGCGATCTCGGCCAGCGGGTGCACCACCTCGTAGTCGCCGACCAACGCCATGAAGTCGCGCCCGGCCGCGCCCCAGGCCTGCAGCAGCGGGTTTTCCTGTACCTGCTCGGCAAACAGCTGCACCGCGCCGTCTTCGCGGCGACGTTGCCACAGGGTCTGCAGATCGCCCCAGTACCCTTGGGTGGGCGTGGGCAGATAGAAATGCAGCGTGCCCACACGCGCCTGCGTGGCCAGCACGCGCAGCACGTCGGGCGAAATATTCAGGATCGCAAAGGCGAACAGGCGCCTGGGCAAGCCCTGCGGCAGCGGACCGTCCGGGCGCGCGTAGCGATCCAGGTACTGGCCGATGCGGCGCGCACGGTATTGCCGGCCGGCGGCGATGCTGCGCCACAGGCGCGCCTGCGGATCATCGGGGTCGGCGCCGCCTTCCCAGCGCAGCAACCAGTCGCGTCGCCAGGCCTGGTACTTCTCGAATACGTTGCCCAATTCGCCGGCCAATGCCCATGGCTTGAGCGCATCGCCATCGGACAGATAGCCGGCCAACGGCGCTAACGCCGCATCGCTGCCCAGGTCGGCCTGCAATGCGGCGTACAGGCGCCACTGCGTGGTGGCCATGTCCAGATCGTCGTCGGCCGGGCCGAGATTGCACTCCAGCGCGCGCGCGACGAATTCGCCGGGGGTGAGGAATTCCAGGTTGGCCGCCACGCCGTGCTCGGCCGCCAGCGTGGACTGCAGCCAGCGCCGCATCGCCACCTGCGGAATCAGCACCACCTCCGGCTGCAACAACGGCTGCTCCGGCACCGGCCGGCGCAGTTCCTGTGCGAGCAAGGCGGCCAGCGTATCCAGCGCGTTCGAGGGATAGAGGCGGAAATCGGGCGCGGAAGTGGCGTGCATGCGTGCGTGCATTGTGCCGGATGCGGCCGTGCTGCGCCGTTTGCCGAGGATCTGCATGCAGCGATCGGTGCCGATGCCCATGGCTGTCCTGTGACATGGGCAACCGCACAGCCTAGCGTGGCGATCGACTGCCGACGCGTTGCGGACCTGACCAAACCCGGCACCGGCAGGAAAGCAGACAGGCGGACCAGGCTGCACGTTGGCTTAGATGCACTGCGGCCGATGCGCTTGGCGGTCTGTCTACAACTCCCCGTCGACCAATGCGCATCGCAGCACCAACGCAGCCATGCAACACATACCTCCGGCCGCATCACAAACGCGATGGGCCGGGGTAGTCGCCCGGCCCATCGCATTGCTCAGTGCATGACGCTGGAGACGATCAGTATTTCTTTTCCAGATTGATCATCCAGGTCTGATCGTTGTTGCTGTCGCCGTCGGTGATGCCGCGGTATTCCAGCCGCGTCGACAGGCCCTGCTCGGTCAACAACGCCGCACCGATGCCGACCATCAGGCGGTTGCGATCGAATGCGCTCTGCCCGGCACGATAGAACGGCCCGCCGTTCAGGTCGGCATAGCTCAGCGTGGCATCGCCACGGCCCTGGAAGTCGCGCTGGTATTCCACGCGCAACTGCGGGGTCAGCCGGCCCCAGGCCACTTCGCGGCGCCATTCCAGGCGCAGGCCCAGGTTGCCGGTGGTGGTGGCCACGTCCATGTCGTCATAGCGCAGCGCGAACGGCGCCACGCCGTCCTCGACATAGCCATCCAGCGTGGCGCGGGCGACATCCACACGCGCATACGGGGTGATCTGCAACTCGCCACGCTGCAGGTCCGCACCGGTGGAGACCGACGCAATCCACTGCTTGCCGTCGCGGTTGCCTTCGGCCATCGAGGCGTCATCGGTGACATAGCGGCGCAGGTCGTAGGACAGCAGCTGGTAGCCGACCAGGGTGTCGAAGAAGAACGCCTTGCCCGGATGGAAGCTGGCATACAGCGCCATGGTGTAGGCGGTGGCCTTGGAGTGACTGCCGTTCCTGCCCACATCGCTGTCGTCGCGGCCCCAACCCAGGCCCGCACCGATCGCCAGCGACTGCGCCACCCGGTAATCGGCGCCCACACTCAGGCCGTCGGTCTGGAAGTCCACCCCGTTGTTGTTGGACTGCTTGTCCAGGCTGCCCGAGCGGATCGCACCGCCCACCCACAGCCCCAGATCGCCCTGGCCCTGCGCCGTGCTGTTGCCGCTGCTGGCCATTGCCGGCGCATCGCGGAAGTCGTTGTCGGCCTCCTGCGTGTCCGGGCTGCACGGCTGCGCACTGATGCCGCGGTCGGCCTGACGGCAGTGCGAGGTCGGCTGGAAGCTCACCGCGTTGCTGAAGGTGCCGCCGCCGCGATGGGTCGCTTCCAGGCGGCGCTGGAAGTTGTCGATCTGCGCGCGCGCAAAGCGGCGCGTGGACTCGGACTGCGCATCGATCAGGCCGCGCACTTCCGCATCCACGCTGGGGTCGCGGCGCGGCGCGATGGTGAACACCACGCTGGCCGGGGCCGAGGTGGCGAACGCATTGGACAAGGTGAACTGCACCGTGGCCTGGCCGACGAATGCCGGGTTAGGCGTAAAAGTCAGCATGAAGCTGGGCGATTCGGCCATTGCAGCCGCCGCCGGCGACGGGCCGGAGGCACGCGCTGCGGCGGCCGCAGCCGAGGCACCGCCCACCTGCGTGATCGTGGCGGTACCGGCCGAGGCCGGCAGCACCGCGACCACGGCCGCAGCCACGAACGGCCCGCCGGTGGCATTGCGGGTCAGATCGACCTGCTGCGCCTCGCCGGGCACTGCCGCGGCCGTCACCGACACCGCCACCGGCCGTGCGTTGACCGTAATGGTCAACGTGACCGGGGCCGAGGTCCCACCGCTGCCGGTGACCGTGTAGCTCACCACATCGGTGCCGACGAAACCGGCGGCCGGCGTGTAGACCAGCTCCAGCCCGTTGACCACGGCGGTCCCGTTGGTCGGTGCAGTGGCAATGGCGATCGATGCGATGTTGCCGGTGTCGTTGGCGGTCACCGCCACCGTCACCGCAGCATCGGTCATGGTCGCCGCCACATCCGCCACCGCCACCGGCGCCGCATCGCCCACCGTGAAGCTGTAGGCCTGGGTGGCGCTGGCATTGCCGGCGTCGGCCACCGCGATGGTGAAGGACGAGGTGCCCTGCGTCGTTGGCGTACCCGACAGCGTGCCGTCGCTGGCCAGCGTCAGGCCAGCCGGCAAGGTGCCGCTGGCGATGCTGTAGCGATACGGCGCGACGCCGCCACTGGCCGTGAGCACCTGGTTGTACGCGCTGCCGCGCGTCGCTGGAGGCAGGGTGGGCTGCGCCAGCACCAGCGTCGCCGCTGCAATGGTGACCGCATAGCTGCGGCTGGCCTGGGCGGCCGGACTGGGCGTGCTGTCGGTCGCGGTCAGGGTGAAGTTGAAGGTGCCCGACAGGGTCGGCGTGCCACTGAGGCCACCGGTCGCCGCATCGAGGACAACACCGTTGGGCAATGCACCTGCAGTCACTGCATAGCTGTAGGGCGCGGTGCCGCCGGTGGCCGGAGCAATCGTCGCCGCGTAGGCCTGCCCGGCCGTGCCTGCCGGCAGGTTGCTGGCGGGCAACGCCAGGTTCGGGCCGGCCACCGTCAGCGCATAGGCCTGCGCAGCGGTGAAGCTGTTCGCGTCGGTCGCCGTCACAGTGAAGTTGAAGCTGCCTTCCACCGTCGGATTGCCGGACAGCGTGCCGTTGCTGGCCAGAGTCAGGCCGGCCGGCACACTGCCTGCGCTCACCGCATAGGTGTAAGGCGCAGTGCCGCCACTGGCGCTCAGCGTCTGGCTATAGGCCGTGCCGCGCGTGGCCGCCGGTAGCGCGGTGGGCGCCACCACGATGACGGGTGCCGCGATGGTCAGCGTGTAGCTGCGGCTGGCCTGCGCCGCCGGGCTGGGCGTGCTGTCGGACACGGTCAGGGTGAAGTTGAACGTGCCCGCTACGGTCGGCGTGCCGCTCAGTGCACCGCTGGCCACGTCCACGACAACCCCCGTCGGCAACACGCCTGCAGTCACTGCATAGCTGTAGGGCGCGGTACCGCCGGTGGCGGGCGTGATTGCCGCCGAATACGCCTGCCCGGCCGTACCGGCCGGCAAGGTGCTGGCCGGCAGTACCAGATTCGGGCCGGCTACGGTCAGGCTGTAGGCCTGATCGCCGGTGAAACTGCCTGCATCGGTCGCGGTCACGGTGAAGTTGAAGCTGCCTTCCACCGTTGCGGTACCCGACAGCGTGCCGTTGCTGGCAAGGGTGAGGCCGGCCGGTAACGTGCCGCTTGCCAGCGTGTAGGTGTACGGCGCGGTTCCGCCACTGGCGCTCAGCGCTTGGCTGTAGGCAGTGCCACGCGTGGCGGCCGGCAGCGTGGACGGCGCAACGACGATCGGTGGCGCGGCGATGGTCAGGGAGTAGCTCTGCGTTGCCTGCGATGGCGTGCCGCTGGTGCTGTCGGTGGCGGTCACGCTGAAGGCAAAGCTGCCCACATTGCCGGGCGTACCGGTCAAGGCGCCGCTGCTGCCATTGAGCGTGATACCCGCCGGCAGGGCGCCAGCGGTGACGGCGTAGGTATACGGTGCAATGCCGCCGGTCGCCGGAGTGAGCGCGCCCGAATAGGCCTGGCCTGCAGTGCCGGCCGGCAAACTGGTCGCCGGCAGGGTCACCGTCGCGCCGGCCACGGTCAGCGTGTAGGCACGGTTGCCGCTGGTGGGGCTGCCGCCGCTATCGGTGGCGGTCACGGTGAAGTTGAAGCTGCCGGTGGCGGTGGGTGTGCCGGACAGCACGCCGGTAACGCTCAGGGTCAGCCCGGCCGGCAACGCACCGGCCGTGACGGCGAAGGTGTACGGCGCGGTGCCGCCGCTGGCGCTCAGGTTCTGGCTGTAGGCACTGCCGGCGGTGGCCGCCGGCAGCGAGGCTGGCCCGACCGTCACCACCACGTCGTCGTTGAGGATGGTGCCGGTGCCGGTGGCGCGCGCAATGCCGGCGTTGCTGGCGCCGGACAGGCCGACGCTGAAGGTCTCGTTGGCTTCGACCGCGGTGTCGCCATTGACGGTGATCGCCACGCCCTGCGCGGTGGTGCCCGGCGCGAAGGTCAGCGTGCCGGAGCGCGCGACATAGTCGCTGCCGGCGGTGGCAGTGCCGTCGGCGGTGGCGTAATTGACCGACACGGTCTGACCGCTGGCCGCGCTCAGGCTCACCGTGAAATTGGCCGTGGTGGTGCCGCTGTTGCCTTCGTTGACGCTGATATCGTTGATCGACAGCGACGGCACTGCATCGTCGTTGACGATGGTACCCAGGCCCTGAACGTCGCCGGCGCTGGCGCCGCTGACGTTGCTGACGTTGACGAAGAAGGTCTCGTTGGGTTCGCTGAGCGTGTCGCCGTTGACCAGCACGGTGAAGGTGGCGCTGCTGCTGCCGGCGGGGATGGTCTGCCCGGTCAGGCTGGAGGCGACGTAGTCCACGCCCGCGGTGGCGGTGCCATCGGCGGTGGCGATATCGAAACTGACGCCGCCGGCGCCGGCCGGCTGGCTCAACGAGACAGTGAAGGTGGCATTGGTGGTGCCGGCATTGCCTTCGTTCACGGATACGTCGTTGATCGACAGCGACGGCTGGTCGTCGTTGGCGATGGTGCCGGTGGCGCTGTTGGGCGACCCCACGCTGTAGCCGCTGCCCGCAGCCAGGCTGATCACCACGGTCTCGTCCGCTTCGATGGTGGCATCGGCGGTGGGATTGATGGTGATGGTGCCGCTGGTCTGCCCGGCGGGGATCGTCAGCGGCGAACTCACGGCCGCGTAGTCGGTGCCCGAGGTCGCGCTACCGCCGACGCTGAAGGCGATCGACACCGCGCTCTGCGCGGCCTGGTCGAGCAAGACGGTGTAGATCAGGTTGGCCGCACCGTCCTCGGGCACGCTGGACGGAGACACCGTGATCGATGCGGTCGGAAAGTCGTCGTTGACGATGGTGGCGGTGGCGCTGGACGGGCTGCCGATGGCATAGCCGCTGCCGCTGGCCACGCTGATCACCACCGTCTCATTGGCCTCCACCGTGGTGTCGGCGACCGGGGTGACGGCGAAGGTGGCCGTGGTGGCGTTGGCGGGCACTACCACGCTGTTCGGCGCACCGGTGTAGTCGGTGCCGCTGCTGGCGGTGCCGCTGCGGCTGAGGTTCACCGTGGTCGCCGAGCTGCTGGTCTGGCTCAGCGTCACCGTGTAGGTGAAGGCAGCGCCGCTGTCTTCGTTGCGACTGGCCGGGCTCACCGCGATGCTGGCAGTGCGCGAGGGATTGACGGTGATGTTGAAGACGATCTGGTTGTTGTCCTCGTCCAGCAGATAGAACGAGTCCGATGTCGCACCATCGCCGTTGTTGGTATAGGTCACCTGTTCGGTGCTGTCAGGATTCTGACCGGGAAGACTGTACGTGCCATGCGCAGGGGGCACGCCGGGATCGGTCATACCGAAATTGGAAGGGCCGTCGCAGTCGCCGACTTCGAAGGACACCGAGCCACCTGAATTGACGGTGGCGCTTTTCGGCGTCGGGCAGTAGGCGGCCAGGGCAACCTGAGAGGTCGCCAATAGCAACAGCGCCAGCATCCAGCGCAACAGCGGGCGCACACCACCTGAGGCGGTCAAGTTCGTAGACATATGTTTTCCCCCAAAAAAACACGCCACCCCAATGGCGTCGGCAACGGTCCTGGTGCCTCGGATCAGCGCAACCAATGCCTGAATGGGCATACGATTGGACTGTGGAGCTATTTAAACAGGAACTGACTGGCAGTTAAAGAATGAAAAATTAATACTTCATTCCAGTTCAAGACGCCGATGGCTTGTGCTGTGCAATCTCGGCAGGTATCAGTACGTCAGTCTCCGGCAATCGGTCGGCGGCGCACCTACGTAGGGAGAGCTGCATGAGTGAGTTCTTCATCGGCCAGATCATGCTGACCGGTTTCGCATTCGCGCCGAAGTATTTTGCGCAGTGCAACGGGCAATTGCTGCCGATCAATCAGAACCAGGCCCTGTTCAGTCTGCTCAGCACGCGCTTCGGCGGCGACGGCAGGACCACGTTCGGCTTGCCGGACATGCGTGGGCGCACCCCGATGGGCTATGGGCCGTCGGCGGATCCGAACTGGCAGCCGCCTGCCGCTCCCATGGGCCAGGCGGCAGGCGCGGAGACGGTGACGCTGGTGGCAGACAACCTGCCCCCGCACAGCCACCTGATGGATTGCAGCAGCGCCAACGGCGACAACCGCACACCAACAGGTCGTCTGTTCGCGAACAACAACGTCGCCTCGGGGACTGCGCACGCGTTATACGCCGCGCCTGGCGCGATGGTGCCGCTATCCCAGTCAACGATCGCCAACAGCGGCGGCAGCCAGGCGCATCCGAACCAGCAGCCGTATACCACGATCAATTTCTGCATCGCGCTGTCCGGCATCTTCCCTTCGCGCAGTTAGGCGCCCCCGTATCCGGGGGCGCCGGCGCACGCAGCCTTGCGTACGACGCCCCATCGACCAGGAAGAATTTCATGGGTACACCCTTCATTGGCGAAATCCGCATGTTCGGTTTTGGCCGCACACCTCAGGGTTGGCAGGCGTGCGACGGCTCGTTGCTGCAGATTTCAGAATACGAACCGTTGTACGTCCTGCTCGGCACTGTCTACGGTGGCAATGGCACCAGCACGTTCGGCGTGCCGGATCTGCGCGGCCGCCTGCCGATCCACCAGGGCCAGGGGCCGGGCCTGAGCAACTACGTGCTCGCCCAGCACGCCGGCACCGAGACGGTGACGTTGACGGACCTGCAGATGCCGGCGCACACGCACACCGCTCAGGCCACCACCACCGCAGCGACGGCGACCGCACCTGCGGGGTTATTGCCGGCGGCGGTCAACGGCAGCACGTTCTACGTGAGCGATGCGACCGGTGGCACCACCTCGGCGATGTCCACGCAGAGCACCTCGTTCGCCGGCGGCAACCAGCCGCACGACAACCTCATGCCGACACTGACGGTGCAGTACTGCATCGCCACCACGGGCATCTTTCCGCAGCAGGCCTGATCCCCGCGCCGCGCCGGTCAGGCCGCGGTATGCATCCGCTTCATCGGAGAATCTGTTCATGACCGAACCCTATATCGGCGAAATCCAGCTGTTCGGCTTCGACTACAACCCCTACGGCTGGGCGTTCTGCAATGGCGCCACGCTGCCGATCGCGCAGAACACCACGCTGTATTCCCTGCTCGGCGTGGCCTATGGCGGCAACGGCAGCAGCACCTTCCAGTTACCGAACTTTTCCGCACGCGCCGGTTGCCAGCAGGGTGCGGGGCCGGGCCTGACCCCGCACACGCTGGGTAGCAACTTCGGCTCTGCGTCGGAAAGCCTGCTCAGCACGCAGATCCCGATGCACCAGCATGGCGTCAACATACTTTCGCAGCCGGACGTGACCAAGAAGACGGGCACGCCAGGCAACGGTGTGGCGCTGTCGTCGCTGAACGTCAACACCGAGCGTCCGTTCCTGGCGGTCGCGCCGGACAAGCAATTCTCCCCGACCATGCTGTTGCCTACCGGCAGCGGACAGGCGCACGAGAACCGCCAGCCCTATCTGGCCGTGAACTTCTGCATTGCGCTGCAGGGCGACTATCCGGCGTTCAACTGAGCGCTGCCGTCACCCGGGCGCGTTGCAGAGGCGGCGATGAGGATGCAGTCCGTAACGAGCGCTACCGCTATTCGGGGAGCAGTAGACCTTGCGCTGCGCCCCGAGCAGCCAGCCGACATCACGTGGCTGCAGGCGCTTTATGCCAGCACCCGCAGCGACGAGCTGGCACCGGTACCGTGGCCGGAGGCGAGCAAACGCGCTTTTCTTCAGCAGCAGTTCGCGCTGCAGCGCGCGCACTACCAGCAACACTTTGAAGGCGGCGACTTTCTGATCGTCCAGGCCAAGGATCTGCGTATCGGGCGCCTGTATCTGCACCGCGCTGCCACGCAACATACGCTGGTGGATATCAGCCTGCTGCCTGACTGGCGCAGCCAGGGCATCGGCTCGCAACTGCTCGCCTACGCGCAGGCGATGGCGCGAGAGGCGGGATGCGGATTGTCACTGCACGTGCTGCACTCAAACCCCGCCGCGCAGCGACTGTATGTCCGCCACGGTTTCGTCACGGGTATGAGCAGCCAGACGCATCTGCAGATGCACTGGCATTTTCCCGAGCACCGCAGTTGAACGCGCTCAGTTGAAAACGGCCTGATACAGAAAGCCATCGCGCTCGCGCGCCACCGGCACCAGGAAGATGCCGATCTCGCCCAGCCGCGTGTGACGTAACCGATAGGTCTGCTGTGGAAACAGAAATGCCGAGCTGTTGCGGAACAGCAGCGAGAACGGCGCGCGATGGACTGCGTGTTTGGTGGGCAACGGCCGCGCCTCGACCAGCACGAATGGAACCTCGCCTTCGTTCAATGCAGCCGAGAACGTGTCGTTGACGCTGCCAGCAAAGTGCTCCAGGGTCAGTAAGTCCATTTTGTGCTCATGGTCGGCAGAAAATCCGATCATCCACATAGGGCATACCTGCCACAACACCCGCGCATTCGAAGATTGCATTGCGTCATGCATGAGACGGCTTGTTGCACACGTGTCAGCCGTGATGCGTCTGCTGCGGTACAGGCGTCATGCGACAATACTGCACGCGCCGGTTCGGTTATGTTCAGCCGTGTGACGGTTACTCTATCGCGTTGGAATTCTGTTAAAGGCTTCGATGACGGCGTCCGCATCTCCTGTCGTGCAGTTGTCCGGTGTCCGCATCGATCGCGGCGGTCGCACGATCCTGCGCGACGTCTCGCTCGACGTGCCACGCGGCAGCATCACCGCCGTGCTCGGTCCTTCCGGTAGCGGCAAGTCCACCTTGCTGGCTGCGCTGACCGGCGAGCTGCGTCCGGTCGCCGGCACGGTCACCCTGTTCGGTGCAGAAATTCCGCGCGGCAGTCGTGCACTGCTGGAGATGCGCCGCAGTGTCGGTGTGCTGCTGCAGGGCAATGGCTTGCTGACCGACCTGAGCGTGGCCGACAACGTCGCGCTGCCGCTGCGCACGCATACCCGCCTGCCGGCAGCGGTGCTGCAACGGCTGGTGCAGATGAAGCTGCACGCAGTGGGCCTGCTGGCCGCCGCCGATGCCTGGCCGCGCGAATTGTCCGGTGGCATGGCGCGACGTGTGGCGCTGGCACGGGCGCTGGCACTGGACCCGCCGCTGATGATCTATGACGAACCGCTGACCGGGCTGGACCCGATCGCGTCGGGCGTGATCATGAGCCTGATCCAGCGCCTCAACGACAGCCTTGGGCTGACCAGCATCATCGTCAGTCACCACGTGCACGAAACCCTGCCGATCAGCGACCAGGCGGTGGTGATCGCCAATGGCGGCATCGTGTTCGCCGGCACGCCCGAGCAATTGCAGGACAGCACCGACCCGCTGGTGCAGCAGTTCCTGCATGGCCAGCCGGATGGGCCGATCGCCTTCGATGCGGCGCCGCGGCGCGACCGGAGTGCCGCCTGATGGCCATGGTCGAATCGATCCGTGCCTTCGGCCGCGCCGGGCTGTTCTCGCTGACCGTGCTGAGCGGTTCGGTGCCCACGCGCGACTTCATCGCCGAGCTGGTGCGCGAGATCTACAAGGTCGGCGCGCGCTCGCTGCCGATCATCGCCGTCGGCGGCGCCTTCGTCGGGCTGGTGCTGACGCTGCAGGGGTACCGCACGCTGACCACCTATGGCGCTTCCGATGCGCTGTCCACGCTGCTGGGGCTGTCGCTGTACCGCGAGCTGGCACCGGTGCTGACCGCACTGCTGTTCATTGGCCGCGCCGGCAGTTCGATCGCGGCCGAGCTGGGCCTGATGCGCGCCACCGACCAGATCAAGGCGCTGGAACTGATGGCCATCGATCCGGTCGCCAAGGCGGTGGCACCGCGCTTCTGGGCGGCGGTGCTGACGGTGCCGTTGCTGACCGGCGTGTTCTGTTCGCTGGCCATCACTGGCGGCTACTTCGAGGCCGTACACGTGTTGGGCATCGACAACGGCACATTCTGGTCGGGGCTGAGCAACAGCGTGGACTTCTGGGACGACTTTGGCGTGGCCATGCTCAAGTCGGCGATCTTCGGCGGCACCGCCGCACTGGTCGCCGCCTACGTGGGCTTCCATGCCGAGCCGACCATCGAAGGCACCTCGATCGCCACCACCCGCGCGGTGGTGAACGCCTCACTGCTGGTGCTGATGTTCAACTTCGTTCTTTCTGCAATGTTGTTTAGGTGAGTGGAATAACTATGGCCATGCGTGGACCACGACTCGAATTCGCCGTCGGCGCCTTTCTGCTGCTGACCCTGGCCTCGCTGCTGGTGCTGGCGGTGGCCTCGACCAACCAGCGCTGGGGCTTCGGCTCCAGCCAGTACACGCTGACCGCGCGCTTCAGCCAGATCGGCCAGCTGCGTGCGCAGGCGCCGGTGAAGATCGGCGGGGTGACCATCGGCAAGGTGTCCGACATCAGCCTGGATCCAACCAAGTTCGACTCGGTGGTCACCCTGTCGCTGGACAACAAATACAAGGATCTGCCCGCCGACACCTCGGCCGGCATCTTCACCAGCGGCCTGCTGGGCGAGAGCTATATCGGGCTGCAGCCCGGCGGCGACCCGGAGACGCTCAAGCCGGGCGAAGAAATCGGCTTCACCCAACCGGCGGTGGATCTGCTGCAGCTGGTTGGCAAATACATGTTCAGTGGTGGCGGTAGTGGTGGCAGCAATGCCCCGGCCGCCACCGACGGCCAGGCGCCCGCGCCTGCCCAGCCCGCTCCTCCCTCTACGGAACCTCACCAATGAAGACCACCCTGCTTTCCGCCGTCCTGGCCTCGACCCTGCTAGTGTGCGCACCGGCCACCGTGCTGGCGCAGCCGGCTGCCGCCAGCGCGCCTGCGCAGGGCGCAGCGACCAAGACCGTCATCGACAGCAGCACCCGCATCCTGAGCACGCTGGATCAGCGCCGCGCCGAGTTCCGCAGCAACCCGGCTGCGCTGCGTCAGTACATCGACGGCGAATTGAACAAGGCCTTCGACCGCGACTACTCGGCACGTCTGGTGCTGGGCGTCAACGGCCGTGGCGCCTCCGATGCGGACGTCAAGCTGTTTGCCGATGCGCTGGCCGACAACCTGATGCAGCGTTACGGCACCGCGTTGCTGAACTTCGAGGGCAAGCCGACCTTCCGCGCCAAGTCCGAGAGCGCGCTGCCGGGCAACCGCGGCGTCAAGGTCTCCACCGACCTGCTGCGCGCCGGCAACGACCCGACCCCGGTCGATTACATGATGCGTAACGTCGGCGGCCAGTGGAAGATCTTCGACGTGATGATCGAAGGCATCTCCTACGTGCAGACCTTCAAGACCCAGTTCGACGGCCCGCTGCGCGAGAAGGGCATCGCCAAGGTCGCCGCCGAGCTGCGCAGCGGCAATCTGCAGGTTGGTGCGGCACCGGCCAATGGCAAGTAACAGCTCCGTGCAACGCAACGGCGACACGCTGGCACTCACCGGCGTGCTCGACCGGGCGGCGGTCACTGCGGCCTGGCCGCAGGCGGTCGCGCAGCTGGACGGCATTCGCACGCTTGACCTGTCCGGTGTACAACGCCTGGACAGTGCCGGCGTGGCGATGCTGGCCGAACTGGCTGCACGCGTGCGCAGCACTGGTACCGTTACGGTGGTGGGTGAGGCGTCCGGTCTGGACGAATTGCGCGCCGCTTATCGCTTGTCCCCTACTTTCGATTTTCAGGCCTGAGCGCCACCCCATGACCCAGCTTCGCCCCCTTTCCCTGTTGGCCTGCCTGCTGCTTGGCGCCTGTGCCAGCCATGCTCCAAAGCCCGCACCGGATACAACGCCGGCGCCGGCACGCGACGATGCCGGTGTGACCGCGCAGCCGGCCGCCGCCGGTTTTGCCGCACCCGACGCCCTGCCGGCCACCGCGGCGGCGCCTGCCGAGCAGACCAGCGCCGGTCCCGGTGCCGGCATGGCCGGTGCCCCCACCTCGGCCGAGGACGACTTCGCTGCGCTCTACGGCCCCACCACTCCGCAGGCCGGCGCCAACGGTGCACCGGCACAGCCTGGTGACGCGCCGTCCTACGATCCGTGGGAGCGCTACAACCGCGGCATGCACCGCTTCAACCTGGCGGTGGACCGCGGCGTGGCGCGTCCGTTGGCCACCGGCTATACCAAGGTGGTGCCGCGTCCGGCCCGTCTGGGCGTGACCAACTTCTTCGACAATCTCGGCACGCCGCTGACCATGGTCAATCAGCTGCTGCAGGGCCACCCGGTGTATGCGGTGCAGTCGTTGGGCCGCTTCGTGATGAATTCCACGCTGGGTGTGGCCGGTCTGTTCGACCCGGCCTCCGCGGCCGGCATTCCGCGCCGCAGCGAAGACTTCGGCCAGACCCTGGGTGTATGGGGCTGGCGCAATTCGCGCTACTTCGAGTTGCCGCTGTTCGGCCCGCGCACCGTGCGCGATACCTTCGGCCTGGGCGGCGACATTCCGCTGTCGCCGTTGCGCCAGGTCGACGACAGTGGTGCGCGCTTCGCCCTGCAGGGTTTGCAGCTGGTGGATACGCGCTCGCAGCTGATGTCGCTGGATTCGCTGCGCGACCAGGCACCGGACGAGTACGCCTTGACCCGCGATGCCTGGATGCAACGCCGCAACTACCAGATCGTGCGCGATCTGCGCAGCCATCGCGAAAAGAACACCGAGCTGCCCGACTATCTGCGCGAAGACAAGGACAGCACGGTGCCGGTGGATGCGATGCCGATCCCGCAGTGGATTCGTTGATCGGTTGAGCTTGCGCCTTGCAATAAATACGAAAGCCCGGGAGCGATCCCGGGCTTTTTTGTTTTTCACAACAACCATGTGACGTAGGTACCGAAGACATGGGTGGCGCATACGCTTACCACAGGTGATCCAAATCAAATCACCGGATTGCATTGCACCGTCACTTGGCGGAACGCAACTCGGGTTCGGGCCTGATCGCGGGCGTGCGGTCGATATAGGTCAGATAATGTTTCCATAAATCATGCGATCGCTGATCGTTGAGTTCGACCAGACAGCTTGCTGCTTTTGCCTGCCCAAACGTGGCAATGCCCCACTGCCTGCGTACGTTGTCGCATTGGAGCTCTCTGTAACTCGTCCAAGCCGTTTGTGCGTTGTCGAACGCCTCGGCAGGAATATTCAACTCAGTAATCGCTCTTTCGCGTGCGGCAGCCAGATAGTCATTCAGACGGTGCTGCGATAGGCCGACTTCGTCATTCCAGCATGCGTTGCTTTCGGCTGTTGTGGCTGGGTTGAAGCATCGGGGTGCTGCCTGCAATGCCGGGCAGCTGAGGAGCGTCAGGATGAGAAGGATGTAACGCATCGACATAGGCCACTGGAGTCTGTTCTAGCGCGATGACTGGGCTTGCTTGCTGCATCTGTGTTCCGCCGTACCCTCACCCCAACCCCTCTCCCGGGGGGAGAGGGGCTTTCAGGCAGTCGCTAATGCTGCATCGACTGCCTGCCGCAGGCGCGCATCGTCGGCCGGCACGTCGGGGGCGAAGCGGTCGATGACCTGGCCGTCGCGGGCGATCAGGAATTTTTCGAAGTTCCACAGCACCCCGGGTGCCGGGTTGGGTTCGATGCCGTAGCCGGCCAGTTTTTCGCGCATCGGGCCGTCGCCGGTGGCGTGTGTACGTGCGCTGGTCAGCTGCTGATACAGCGGATGCGTGTCCGTGCCGGTGACCGCAATCTTGGAGAGCATCGGAAAGGTCACGTCATAGGTGAGCTGGCAGAACTGGGCGATCTCCGCCTCGCTGCCGGGCTCCTGGCCCTTGAAGTCGTTGGCTGGGAAACCGAGCACTTCCAGCCCCGCTGCCTGCTTATCGCGATACAGCGCTTCCAGGCCTTCGTACTGCGGGGTCAGGCCGCATTTGGAGGCGACATTGACCACCAGCAACACCTTGCCGCGATAGTCGGCCAGCATGGCAGGCTCGCCGTCGATGCGGGCGACGGGGATGTCGTAAAGCGTCTGGCTCATCGGTATGTCCTGGGCAGGGAGAGCCGAGAGCATAAACCGCTGAAGCCGAGCGAGCGATGCGGGTGTCTGACGGTGCTTGCGGTTGGCTGTTGCTTACAACTTTCTGTTGCTGCAGTTGGCTTTGCTGCGGCCGGCTATTGCGACAGCTGGCGACCACTGCGCGCACTGGCGGATCAGCTGATCCGCCAGTGCCAACGCTTACGCACATGCAATGCCATCAATCGATGCACAGCGCGGCCTGGCCCATGCCGCCGACCACTTCCTGGCGGCAACCGAAGCGGTCGCTATCGCGCTGGCAGGTGCCTGACGTGGCGGTGCCGGCGGGCACGATGCTGGTGGCCAGGCAGTCGCCACTGCAATCGGAGTTGTCATTGCAGGTCTTGCCGGCATCGGCGTACGGCACCACGCAGCGCACCGTCTGCATGCGACCGACCGGACGTAGCTGCCCGCCCTTTGCCGTGCATTCGGCAGCATCAGCAGAGACTGCGCGCGGTGGTTGTTGGGCGCTCGCTGCAGCGCCCGGCTTGGCAGCCGGAGTATTGCTGCATGCGGTCAGCAGCAGGGCGCAGATCACTGCATAGATCCATCGACGCGACATGGCACTCTCTTCTTGAACAAGGTGCGTGCAAGCATCGCGGTGGCGATGTCTGCGTGATGTGCTTGGCGTTGGGCGCAGGAATGCCACGTTGCACGCCTGCCCTTGTAGAAGCGGCCCGGGCCGCGATGAGGCATTGTCGGTAAGGCCTCGTCGCGCCCGGGTGCGCTCCTACGTTGTCCTCTCCTGCGGTGCCGCTGGCCTGCCGGAATGGCAGCGCCGTGTCGCGGCATGCAGCCGGATCACTCCTGCTCGTCGCTGCTGTCGTCTTCGCTGCTGCTGCCGGCGTCGTCGTTGCCGGCGTCGTCCAGCAGCGCTTGCGAGTGTTCGTTGGAGAGCGTCTCCACGCCGCGCAGGCGCCGTTCGATGGTGCGAGTCTTGCGGCCTGCATCGCCCAGGGTCTTGCCGACGGTGTTGATCTGGCGTTCGGCCTTTTCCAGGATGCCGGCGAACTTGCCGAACTCGCTCTTGACCGCGCCGAGCAGGCCCCACACTTCGCTGGAGCGCTTTTCGATGGCCAGGGTGCGAAAGCCCATCTGCAGACTGTTGAGCAACGCGGTGAACGTGGTGGGGCCGGCGATCACCACGCGGTGCTCGCGCTGCAGCACATCGACCAGGCCGGGGCGGCGGATGGTTTCGGCGTACAGGCCTTCGGTGGGCAGGAACATCACGGCGAAATCGGTGGTGTGCGGCGGGCAGATGTATTTGTCGCTGATCGATTTGGCCTGGATGCGGATCGCGCGTTCCAGCTGATTGCCGAGCAGGCGGATCTGCTCGATGTCGCCGGCTTCCTGCGCGTCGAGCAGGCGTTCGTAATCTTCGCGCGGGAATTTGGAATCGATCGGCAGCCACACCGGGGTGTCTTCGTGCCCACGACCTGGCAGGCGCACGGCGAAATCCACTGCTTCGCTGGTGTCCGGGCGCACGCGCACGCTGCGCGAATACTGCTCGGCGGTAAGTGTCTGTTCGAGGATGTTGTCCAGCTGCACTTCGCCCCAGCCGCCGCGGTTCTTGACGTTGGTGAGCACGCGTTTGAGATCGCCCACGCCGGTGGCCAGCTGCTGCATTTCGCCCAGGCCGCGCTGCACTTGTTCCAGCCGTTCGGAGACGATCTTGAAGGAGGCATCCAGGCGCGTGTTGAGCGTGGTCTGCAGTTTTTCGTCGACGGTGGCGCGCATCTGTTCGAGCTTGCTGGCGTTGTCGTTCTGCAGGTTGGCCAGCTGCTGTTCCAGCGTGGCGCGCATCTCGCCGATGCGCAGTTCGTTACGCTGGGTGAGCTCGTTCAGGCGCTGGTTCAAGGCCTCGGTGAAGCGCTGCTGCGACTCGCCGGCTTCTTGCCGGCCCTTGCGTGCGTCTTCGGCCAACGCTTCGCGCAAGGTAGCCATGTGCGTGTCGGTGCGTGCGATCAATTCGGTCAGTTGCTGGCCGAACACCTGGATGCGGGTTTCCTGCTGCTGGCCGAAGCCTTCCAGCTGGGTGCGCAGTTCGGTCAGGCGCAGGGTGAGCAGTTCGCCGGTGCGTTGCTGCGCAAGGCCACTTTCTTCGCGCGCCTTGCGTGCGTCTTCGCCGAGTGCGTCGCGCAACAGGTCCAGGCGCTGATCGGTGCGCGTGGACAGTTCGGTGAGATTGCGCGCAAAGGTTTCCAGGCGGCCGTCCTGCTGCCGTGCCAGGCCTTCGAGTTGCTCGCGCAGTTCGCCGCGCCCGTCGCGTTGCTCGGCGCGCAGCGCCAGCTCCAGGCCGCTGGTGGAGGGACGCCGCAGCAGCGCGAGCAGCTGCAACACGAGGACTACGACGAGCAGTCCGAGAAGGATCAGGGATTCGGATGACATGTGCGCAGTGTAACGGGGCTGGTCGCAGGGGCTGCGTCGGGAGTGGACGCAGTGCACAGGATGACGATGGTGTCGGGCTACGCCGTGGTGGGGAGTTCACACCTCGATTAGCTGCCTGTGTCGCTTGGCATGCCAGCGCAGGGTGCGTTGAAGCGCCCATCACCGACGTGGTTGCAACCATGCATGGCATGCTCGCTGCAGAGGCAACGCACGACAGGGGCACCTGCCACTCGGGCGTGGTGGCAGGTAAGTTGGCAGACATGGATGCAGAATCACAGCGTTCGCTCCCACGGGTGCGCGCATTGCCCGCCGTCATCGCCCTATGTCGCCATTGGTTATTGAGGATCACATGTTGGAACTCTACGGAAAGCCGACCTCCATCAATGTGCGCAAGGTGCTGTGGCTGTGCGAGGAGTTGGCGCTGGACTACACGCTGAACGCGTATGGCAGCGGGTTTGCCTCGGTGGACACGCCGGCGTTTCGCGCGCTCAATCCCAACGCGCTGGTGCCGGTGATGCGCGATGGCACTGTGGTGCTGTGGGAATCGAACACCATCTGCCGGTATCTGGCCGCGCGCAGCCACCGCGACGATCTGCTGCCGAGTGCGCCCGCTGCACGTGCACTGGTCGAGCAATGGATGGATTGGCAGGCCACCGAGCTCAACAACGCCTGGCGTTACGCGTTCATGGCGACGGTGCGTGGCAGTGCGGCGCATACCGATGTGCAGGCGATTGCAGCCAGCGTGCGCGAGTGGAATCGGCACATGGTCATCCTCGACGCACAGCTGCAGCGCGGCGGTCCGTTCGTACTCGGGGCAGACTTCAGCCTGGCCGATATCGTGTTGGGCTTATCGACGCAGCGCTGGTTTGCCAGCCCGATCGATCGGCCGGTGTTGCCTGCGGTGGCCGCGTATTACGCGCAGCTCGGAATGCGCGCCGGGTTTCAGCGGCATGGGTGTAATGGGGTGGCTTAGGGGTGCTGGACCTGGCCGGATCGCATCATGTTGTGGGTGGGGAATACGCATCGATCAGGCAGCGATCGAGCTGATGCTGCGTCGCCTGTCCGTACCCTCATCCGGCGCTGCGCGCCACCTTTTCCCGATCGGAGAAGGAATCAGAAGTCCCTCTCCCATCGGGAGAGGGGTTGGGGTGAGGGTACGGCTTTACGGAATCCTTTCAGAGGCCGTCAAACCCCGTCCATAAAAGCAGCAACCGCTCCGCGCCACTCCAAACAACATCACTACCAATAGCATTGCTGCAGCGCGTTGGGCGACACTCGCGCATTCTTTTGGTTCCTTCGAGGTCCGCATGTCGTCTTGGCTCAGGCGCAAATCCATCGATCAGGTCACCGTGCACGAGGCCGGCCGGCAGCTGGTCCGCAGCCTGAGTTGGCCGCATCTGATCGCACTCGGCATCGGCGCGATCGTGGGCACCGGCATCTATACGCTGATCGGCGTGGGTGCGGACAAGGCCGGCCCGGCGGTGCTGTTGTCGTTCGTGGCCGCCGGCATCGTGTGCGCCTGCGCGGCGCTGGCGTATGCGGAAATGGCCACGATGATGCCGGCCGCCGGCAGCGCCTACACCTACAGCTACACCGCGCTCGGCGAAAGCATCGCCTGGGTGGTGGGCTGGAGCCTGGTGCTGGAATACTCGCTGGTGGTGAGCACGGTGGCGGTGGGGTGGTCGGGCTATTTCGTCGGCTTCCTGCAATGGTTGGGGGTGGAGTTGCCGCACGCGTTGGTGGCAGGGCCGCACGCCGGCGGCATCGTCAACCTGCCGGCGGTGGTGATCACCTTCCTGGTGGCCGGCATGCTGATGGCCGGCACCAAGGAAAGCGCCACGCTCAACGCAGTGCTGGTGGTGTTGAAGATCATCGCGCTGGGCGTGTTCGTGGCGATCGCGCTGCCGGCCTTCAATAGCGCCAACCTGCAGCCGTTCATGCCCTACGGCTTCTCCAAGGCGATGGGGCCCGATGGCGTGGAGCGCGGGGTGATGGCGGCGGCTGCGATCATCTTCTTTGCGTTCTATGGCTTCGATGCGATCTCCACTGCGGCCGAAGAGACCAAGAACCCGGGGCGCGATCTGTCGATCGGCATCGTCGGTTCGATGATCGGCTGCACGCTGATCTACGTGCTGGTGGCGTTGTCGGCGGTGGGTGCGATGAGCTTCACCGTGTTCGGCAAGAGCCCGGAGCCGTTGGCGCTGATCCTGCGCGAACTCGGCCACGGCAAGGCGGCGCTGGTAATCGGCGCGGTGGCGATCATCGCGCTGCCGACGGTGTTGCTGGCGTTCCTGTACGGGCAGAGCCGCATCTTCTTCGTGATGTCGCGCGATGGCTTGCTGCCGCGCGGTTTGTCGAAGGTCAGCGCGCGCACCGGTACGCCGGTGGCGACGACGTTGTTTACGGCGGTGCTGGTAGCGGCGTTGGCGGGTGTGGCGCGGCTGGACGAGATTGCCGCGCTGGCCAATGCCGGCACGCTGGCGGCGTTTACTGCGGTGGCGGCGTGTCTGCTGGTGCTGCGTGTGCGTGAGCCGACCCATGCGCGTGCGTTCCGCACCCCGTTGGCGTGGGTGGTGGGGCCGGTGGCGATCCTGGGCTGTCTGTATCTGTTCTGGAGTCTGCCAAGTACGACGCAGCTGTGGTTCCTGGTCTGGAACGTGCTGGGTGTGGTGGTGTATGTGGCGTATGGGCGGCGGAATAGTCGCTTGGGGAAGGCTGGTTAGTCCCTTCTCCCGCCGGGAGAACGTGCCCATAGGGCGGATGAGGGGCGCCTCATACATCTTCAATTGCCAACCATGACAACGCGTCGCCACGCGCCTTCAAGGGTGAATCATCGATGGGAAGGTCTTGGCGCTAGCAGTGCTGTGCTGCGCGGCTGCTCTGCGTACTCAGCCGCCAAATGCAAATGAGCTGTGCCCTTCTCCCGCCGGGAGAAGGTGCCCGTAGGGCGGATGAGGGTGCGGGCGAAGCCTCATGTCATCCAACTTGGGAATTGGCTTTGCCCCGTACCCTCACCCCAACCCCTCTCCCGCAGGGAGAGGGGCTTTTATCCGTCGGCCTGATGCTTGCGGTTACTGCACGGCTGCAGGCGTGGCGCAGAACGAGGTTGGTAATGCGTCCGCTTGCGTGCCCCAGCCTTGGGTAGGAGCCTGTTTGGTCAGTGAGAACGACAGCGTGCCGCCCTGCTGCAGTTGGGCCCAGTCCAGGAACACCTGGCGCTGCGGTTTGCCGTTGAAGCGGACGCTGTCCACGTATTGCAGCGCGCGGCCATCCGCGCCGGGGGCATCGATGCGCAGGCGCTTGCCGTTACCCAGGTCCAGCGTCGCGCGCTTGAAACGCGGGGCATGCAGCAGGAACTGCCCGCTGCCCGGCACCGCCGGATACAGGCCCAGGGCGCTGAACAGATACCAGGCCGACATCGTGCCCAGATCGTCGTTGCCGGTGACGCCGTTGGGGGCGTTGGTGAACAACTGCTGCGCGGCGCGCACCACAGTGGCGGTCTTCCATGGTTGGCCGATCAGCGTGTACATCCACGGGGCATGCAGATCCGGTTCGTTGTTGGGGTTGTAGCGGTACTGGTTGTAGTAGCTGTACGGGCCGACCACCCAGTGCGTACGCGCAGCAGCGAGCGGGTCCTTGAGCAAGTCGTCGTAGGCGAAGAAGGCATCCAGCCGCTTGCCGGCCTGTTCGCTGCCGTGCATGGCCTGCAGCATGCCGGGGATGTCCTGCTGCAACAGCCACTGGTATTGCCAGGCGGTGCCTTCGTGGAAGCCGTGCTGCGAGCGCGGGCTGTAGTGATCGTCCGAGGGCGCGTACCAGTTGCCGTCTTCCAGGCGCGGGCGTGGAAACCCGCTGAAGCCGGTGTCGACATCGCGCACGCCGGCGTCCCAGACGCGGTGCCAGTTGCCGCCGCGTTGGCGTAGTTGCGCGCTGTCGTCGCCGTGGCCGAGCGCTTGTGCCATCTGCGCCAGCGCGCAGTCGGCCAGTGCGTATTCCAGCGTGGCCGAGCCGCCGTGGTGCGGGTCCACGTCCATGCCCTTGGACGGGAAAGCGCGGTCGTACTGCACGAAGCCGTTGGCCAGGTAACTGGCATTGCCGGAGCGGCCGGCGTGGCGCGAGTTGGTCGGCGGTTGTTCGAAGGCGTTCTGGCGCAGCGCTGCATACGCCTCGGCCTCGTTGCCCTGCAGCGCGCCGAAGCGCCACAGGTCGACCAGGAACGGGGTGACCGGGTCGCCGGTCATGATGTTGGTGTCGTAATTGGCGTAGCCCCAGCGCGGTAACCAGCCGCCTTGCTGATGGATGGCCAGCAGCGAGCGGCCGATATCGCGCGCACGCCCCGGTTGCAGCAGGGCCAGCAGCTGGTTCTGCGAGCGGTAGGTGTCCCACAGCGAGAAATATTCGTAGTAGGTCCAGCCGTCGGCGCGGTGGATGGCATCGTCATAACCGCGATAACGGCCATCGGCATCGCTGCCGGTCAGCGGCTGCAGCAGGGCGTGATACAGCGCGGTGTAGGCCACGGTGCGGTCGTCGGCGCTGGCGCCGTCCAGCTGCAGGCTGGCCAGTTGCTTGCGCCAGGCCTGTTGCGCGCGTTGGCGCATCTGTTCCAGGCCCAGCAGCTTGCCGCCCTGCCTGCCGTCGGCGCGCAGGTTGTTGCGTGCACCTTCGGCGTCCACGTGCGAGATGGCGCTGACCACGGTCACTGCGCGCGCGTTCTTGTTTTTGCCCAGCGGGAAGCTGAGCCAGGCGCCGTTGGGCTTGAGTTCGCCGCCCATGCTGTGGCGCGCGTCGGGCACGCCGCCGTCTTCGCCCCAGACCCCGTGCGCGGTAAACGGGCGGTCGAATTCCAGCCGGAACCAGGTGGTGTATTCCTGGCCGCCGCAAAAGCTTTGCGTGGTCAGTTTGCCTTCGACCACGCGGTCGCCGACCACTTGCACCTGGCTGCCGATCACCACATGGCGGTCGTTGGCCTGGCCCAGGTTGACCAGCACATGGCCGGTGTCGGCGCCAGGAGCGAAGGTGTAGCGCTCGGCGGCGGCGCGGGTGAGCGCGGTGGCTTCGGCGTCGATGCCGCCGTAGTCGGTCAGGCGCACCTTGTAGTAGCCGGCCTGGCCAATCTCGCCATCATGCGTGTAGCGGGCGGCATAGCGGGTCTGGTCGAAAGCCTTGGCGTCGCCGGTATCGAAGTCGCCACCGGGGCCGATGGTGCCGGTGACCGGCAGCACCGAGACCTGCCCGCCCTGCTCCCAGCAACCGGCGCCGGACAGAAACGAATGGCCGAAGCCGCGGATGCTGGGGTCGTCGTAGCGCCAGCCGGCATAGTGCGCGCCGATCGGGCTGACCTGGACCAGGCCGAATGGGGCCGAGGCGCCCGGGTAGGTGTTGCCGTCGTCCTTGCTGCCGATGAAGGTGTTGACCTGCGCCGGGTCCTGCGCGGCCAGCGGCGCGGACACCGCGGCACCGAGCAGACACAGGCTGACGGCGGCGCGGCGCCAGAACGGCACCGGAGCACCCTGCGGGACGGAACGACTGGACGGGACTGCGGAGAGCATGCAAGACACCTCGGGGGAGAGGGCGACCGAAGCCGCAGGTGGAGGATCCATGTCGACCGCTGCATCACCCAGCGATCGAGACACAACGACTGCGTTCGAGCAACGACCTTCAGCGCGATCGCGATCTCGCGCCCGGCTGGCTTACTTGGATCGATCTAAATTCGATTTGGTCACAGCCATGTGTTGGCAAAGATTAAGCATTCTCGACCATCTGCCGCACACCGCGGCGCAGCAAAGTGTGCTGGCTCTTGCAGTTTTGCGGGTGTTTTAGACGTTTTGAAGCGGTCTGTTGCGCGCGCTCGGGGGATGCCGTTCTGAGGCGTGCCAGCTGTGCTGACGGGTAAGCCCGGCTTGGGGGTCCATTTGGCTGCGCTGTGAACGTGTGGTTGAGACGTTCCCTGGGCGTGTTGCGCGTCGGGGGCCGGACCCTCACCCCAACCCCTCTCCCGGGGGGAGAGGGGCTTGGTTCCTGCAGGGTTCGGTTCCTGAGGAGGCCTGGTGCCTGGTGCTTGGTCGCTGGGAGGGCTATGCCTCTGGGAGCGGCTCGGTTTCTGGGTGAGCGCATGGCGTAGCCGCGTGCGCTCCAGCTTGCCCACAAAAAAGCCCGGTCAGTGACCGGGCCGGGCGACGCTGGCGTGGCGGCGGGAGGGGCCGACGCGCCGGTGACGCAGTTGCTCAGATCCAGCGCATGCCTTCGAACGGGTTCCAGCTGGTGCTGCCCTTCACCTTGTCCAGGTAGTAGGCGTAGTTGGCGATCATGCCGGTCAACAACGACAGCGGCAGCCACAGCACGTTCTGAAACGCGGCCGGCAGGAACGAGGCCACGATGCTCACCACGATGCTGATGCCGATCAGGCTCAACGCCTTGCGCCACAGGCCGATGATGAAGAAATAGATGACGCCGAAGAAGAAGGCATAGAAGTTCATGCCGACCTTGACCTTTTCGCCAAAGCTCAGGGTCTTCAGTGCGTTCTTGTAACTGGGGTCTTTGGGGCCACCGTGGCGGTCGAAGAAATCGAAACGAAACTGCCACTTGGGACTGAGCTGGGTGCGATCGAAGGTATCCATTCCAAACCATGTAGTTGAAAACGGTTACATGATAGGCGATCGCGTATTCATCGGCACGGTCTTCGGTGCCGGTCGGAAGCGGAAGGTCAGCCGCCGATCAGCTTCGGCCGTGGCCGCTTGCAGGACCCAGCGCGTCACTCGCGCTGGTCGCTGACGCCGGTACCGCGGCGCGCCCGGCGGAGTGAATACAGCGAGCGGTCGGCGCGATCGACCACTGCCGCCAGCGCCTCGCCGTCGTTGCGCAGGGCGGTGCCCAGGGTGAACTGGATCGGGGCGTCGTCGGTGGCGGCCACGTAGTCGCGCGCCAATGCCGCCAGTTGCGACTGGGAGGGTTGATGCAGCAGCACCAGAAACTCGTCGCCGCCCAGCCGGACCAGACGGTCCTGGGTGCGCAGCGGCTGATTGAGGAACCAGGCCATCTGCACCAGCACCTCGTCGCCGCGCTGGTGGCCGTGGGTGTCGTTGACCAGTTTGAACTTGTCCAGATCCACCACGATGCAGCCCCAGCGCACGCTGGGGTCGCGCTTGTCCAGTTCGTCCAGGAAGCGACGGTTGTAGCAGTTGGTGAGCGGATCGGTGAACGACCATTCCAGCAACTGCTTCTCCTGCTGGTACTGGTTGGTGATGTCCTGGGCGTGCGCCAGCACGACGGTGGCGTCGGACTCCACGTCCAGCACGTTGCGGTATTGCCAATGGCGCAGGCTGCCATCGGTGGCCACCAGCTCGATCACCCCGGCATCCTGGCCGTCGAGCACCATCCGCGACAGGTAGCCCTGGAAGGCGGCGTGCCGCTCGGGGCGGATGAATTCCAGCAACGAGCGGCCTTCCATGTCGTCCACGTTGCGGCCCAGCGAGCGCGCCGCGGCCGGATTGATGCTGATCAGGCGGCCGTCCATGTCGTGGGTGCAGATCAGGCCCAGGCTGTACTGGAACATGTTGCGGAACTTGCGCTCGCTGGCGGCCAGCGCATCCACTGCGCGATGGCGGTCGGTCACGTCCTGCACTGCGCCGACCAGCCGGGTGCGTCCGTCCACATGCTCCACCGAGCCGGTGCTGTGCACCCACAGGCGCCGGCCGGTGGCGCTGATCAGCGGCAGCTCCAGATCCCAGGGCGTGCCGTCGCGCACGCAGGTGTCGACCGCCTCGGTGATCACCGCGCGTGCCTCCAGCGGGTAGAAGCCGATCCCCTCGTTCAAGGTCGGTTTGTAGCCCGGAGGCAGATCGTGCAGGCGGCAGGTCTGATCCGACCAGGTCAGCGTGCCGCTGGCCACATCCACTTCCCAGCCACCCACCCCGGCGACCCGGCCGGTACGTTCCAGAAACGCCTCGCTCTCGCGCAGACGCTGTTGCAGTTGTTCGTTGGCGGCCTGACGTTCCAGCATCACGCGGCGCTGCTCCAGGCCTTCGGCGGCGACCCTGGCCAGCTGCTGCAAGGCCTGCAGCTGCGCCGGCTCCAGCGCGCGGGGGCGCTGGTCGATCACGCACACGGTGCCCATGCGCAAGCCGTCGGGCAGCACGATCGGCGCGCCGGCGTAGTAGCGGATGGCGGGCGATGCGGTGACCAGGGCGTTGTCGCAGAAGCGCGGGTCGGCCGGCGCATCGCGCACTTCCATCACCGCATCGCCCTGGATGGTGTAGGCGCAGAACGCCAGTTCGCGTGGGGTTTCGGAGACGCCGGGCAGGCCGATGTTGGCCTTCCACCATTGCCGGCGCTCGTCCACCAGCGACACCAGCGCGATCGGGGTGCCGGCGATCGCCTGCGCGGCGGCGGCCAGCGCATCGAAGAACGGTTCGGCGTCGGTGTCGACCACCTGCAGCAACGCCAGACGCGCAAGGCGCTCGGCCTCGCTGGCGCTGGATGACACGGCGGTGTCGCACTGATTCAACGGAAAGCTCGCTCGTGCCCCGGGCAATGCGTTCAGTCTAGCGGAGTGGGCATACCTGGCAGGGACTGGCGATGCGAGGTTCCGTGCGCTATCGCACACAGACGCGCGTGCGCGCCGACGCTGCGGCCGTTGCGCCACCTCAGTCGGTGACGCTGGCGTCCGTATTCGCGTCGGCGCCGGCGCGGTCGTCGCGCATCTGCAAGGCCAGATACAGGCGCATGCAATCGTCGGTATTGCTCAGGTCCACCGCGCACAGTTGCTGGATGCGCTGCATGCGGTAATCCAGGGTGTTGCGATGGATGCCCAGCACCTTGGCGGTGGGCGCCATGCGCATGCCGGCGCCGAACCAGGCCGACAAGGTCTTCAACAACTGGCTGCGACGCTCCTGTGCCAGCAGGGCCTGCAGCGGCTTGCGCAGTTCATCGGCCTGCCAGGCCTGGCGCAGGTCGTCCACCAGCACCGGCAGGCGATAGTCGTCGTAGAAAAACGCATCGGCCTGCGGCGCGCGCGCCTTGCCGATGCGCATGGTGGTGCGCGCGACCTGGTGCGACAGCGCCAGCCCGTTGGGCTGTGGAAAATACTGGCCCAGGGCGAGACGGATCCGCAGCGGGCTGCTGGCGCGCATGCGCTCGAGCAAGGTATGGGCGCGACGACGTTGTTCGCCCACGTCCCAGTGCCCGCGCCGGTCCAGCGCCGGCTTGAGCACCACCAGTTCGTTGAGCGCGGTGGCGGCGATCAGGTTGCCGCGTTCGGGTGTGGACAGCAGCGTGTGCAGGCGCTGCAGCTCCACCAGCATGGCGTCCAGATCCAGGGTGTCGCTTTCCACTTCGATCACGGCGGCCACGCGCGGCAGGTCCAGCGCGATGCCGAGCCGCTCGGCCCAGCCGGCCAGTGCCGGGGTCGGGCCGTCGGTGCGGATCAGGCCAAGCGTGACTTCTTCGCGCAGGCGCGCGTCGCGGGCCAGCAGGCGCAGCAGGCCGGCCTGTTCCAGCATGGCTTCGGCGGCCATGCGCACCAGTTCGGCCTGTTGCCCGATCCGCTGCGGGTGGCCGGTGAGCCCGACGCAGCCGACGATGCGGCCATCCACGATCAGCGGCAGATTCACGCCCGGTCGCACTGCATCCAGTTGCTGCGCCAGCGCCGCATCGATCTCCACCCGGCCCTGCCTTGACAGCACCAGCAGCGCGCCTTCGTGCAGCTGGCCGAGGCGCGCCGGCTCGCCGCTGGCGATGATGACGCCGGTGTGGTCCATCACATTGACGTTGCCGTCGATGATGGTCATCGCGCGGTCGACGATGGACTGCGCCAGGGTGCGGTCGAGCGTGAGCATGGGCGTGGTGGTCTGTGGACGCGAACGAGGGAGATCACGGTGCCATGGTCGGCGCGTGCATGTTCGACACGGGTGTGACTGTGCAGGGTGCGGCGGCGGCGGGTGCTTCTACCGCGGTTGCTGACAGCCTGCCGCACGGGGTTCGATTCGGATGCGTCAGGCGAAGATGCGGCGCGCAGCGACGCCTGCTGCCGGCGCGCTGCGCACCCGTCGTGAGTGAGCAGCCGACTTCACGGAATCGCTGGCAGTCACGCCGGCAACGCGCCGCGTCGCGCCGTCACCCTGCGGGCGCCAGGCATGTCGCGCGCGCCGATGGGCTGCAATGGAACAGGTGGCACGCGCAGGGCGGGCGTGAGGCATCCGTGCGCTGCCGTCAGCGGCCTTCTTCGACTGCAGGCACCTGCGCCAATGCGCTGCCCACCTGCAACGCCGCCGCCACATTGCGCGCGGCAATGCGTACGTTGCTGGCAGCTTCGGCCAACGCCTGCTCGACCGTGCAGGCGCGATGCACCACTGCGAACATGGCATCGATCCCGTGGCCATGCAACAGCGCGGCGCCGTTGCCCAGGCAACCGGCAATGGCGATCACCGGCTTGCCGTGCCGCTGCGCCACCCGCGCCACGCCCACCGGGGTCTTGCCGTGCAGGCTCTGGCTGTCGAGACGGCCTTCGCCGGTGATGACCAGATCGGCCTGGGCGACCAGCGCATCCAGCCCGAGCGCCTGCGCCACGATCTCCACGCCGGGCCGCAACTGCGCGCCCAGGTACGCCACCAGCGCCGCGCCCAGGCCGCCGGCCGCACCGCCGCCCGGCAGGTCGTGCAGCTGCACGCCCAGGTCGCGCTGCAGGAGGTTGGCGTAATGCTGCAGATTGGTATCGAGCTGGCGCACCATGCTGGGGGTGGCGCCTTTCTGCGGGCCGAAGACTGCCGAAGCGCCGGTCGGGCCGATCAGCGGGTTGTCCACATCGCAGGCCACTTCGAACTGGCAGTCTTGCAGGCGCACGTCCAGGCCTTCGGTCTCGATGCGCGCCAAGGCGGCCAGCGCGCCGCCGCCCGGGCCGATCGACTCGCCCTGCGCATCCAGCAGCCGCACGCCCAGAGCCTGCGCCAGGCCGGCGCCGCCGTCGTTGGTGGCGCTGCCGCCGATGCCGATGATGAAGCGCCGCGCGCCGGCATCCAGCGCGGCCAGGATCAACTCACCCACTCCGGCCGTGCTGGTGCGCAGCGGCGCGCGCTCGGCCGGCGGCAGCAGCGCCAGGCCGCTGGCGGCGGCCATTTCGATCACGGCGGTGCGGCCGTCGCCGGTCAGGCCGAAGAACGCCTGCACGGGGGTGCCGAGCGGGCCGCTGACCGTGCAGGCGATCACTCGCCCGCCGGTGGCGGCCACCAGGGCGTCGACCGTGCCTTCGCCACCATCGGCGACCGGCACCTTGGTGTAGTGCCAGTTAGGGAACACCTCGCGGAAGCCGGCCTCGATCTGGGTGGCCACCTCCAGCGCGGACAGGCTTTCCTTGTAGGAATCGGGGGCGATGACGATCTTCATGGGGACACTCGCTTGAATGGACGCATCACTGGTTCACCGCGCGCGCCGGCACCCGCAGCACCAGCGCGGCGCCCAGCAGCATGGCGCCGGCCAGGACGTACAGCGCCAGCTCGGTGCTGTGGGTGGTGTCCTTGATCCAGCCCACCAGATACGGGCTGACGAAGCCGGCGACCTGGCCGGTGGAGTTGATCAGCGCCAGCCCGCCGGCCGCAGCGGCGGCGGTGAGAAAACCGTTGGTCAACGGCCAGAACAGCGGCAGCCCGCTGACCGCGCCCATCGTGGCCAGGGTCATGCCGAACAGGGCCAGCGCCAGGTTGTCGGTGACGCTGGCGGCGATGCACAGCCCCGCCGCGCCCATCAGCAACGGGATCACCAGATGCCAGCGACGCTCGCCGCGGCGGTCGGCCGAGCGGCCCATCAACACCATGAACACCGCCGCGGCCAGGTACGGGATGGCGCTCATCAGACCGATCCGGGTCGGGTCGGTGACGCCGCTGCCCTGGATGATCGAGGGCAGCCAGAAGTTGATCGCATACACCCCGCTCTGGATGCAGAAGTACACCGTGCCCAGCATCCACACCGCCGGGTTGCGCAGCACTGCGCCCAGCGAGGTGGAGGCGCCGGCCGGCTTGCGTGCTTCGTCGTCTGCCAGCGCGCGGGTCAGTGCCTGTTTCTGCTGCGCATCCAGCCAGGTCGCCTGCTGCACGCCATCGCTGAGCAGGAACCACACCCCGATGCCCAGCAGCACCGTGGGCAGGCCTTGCAGCAGAAACATCCATTGCCAGCCGGCCAGACCGCCCTGCCCGGCCGAAAAGTGGCTGAGGATCCAGCCCGACAACGGCCCGCCCAGCACGCCGGAGATCGGGATGGCCGACATGAAGACGGTCATGACCCGGCCATGCTGGGCGCGCGGAAACCAGCGCGTCAGATACAGCACGATGCCGGGGAAAAAGCCGGCTTCGGCCGCGCCGGTGAGCAGGCGCAGGGTGTAGAAGCCGGCCGGCGTGCGCACGAACATCAGGCAGGTGGAGAGCAGGCCCCAGCTGACCATCATGATCGCCACCCAGCGGCGCGCGCCGATGCGCTGCAGGATCAGATTGCTCGGCACCCCGCAGGCAAGATAGCCGATGAAGAAGATGCCCGCGCCCAGCCCGTACACGGTCTCGCTCATGCCCAGATCGCCCAGCATCTGCAATTTGGCGAAGCCGACGTTGACCCGGTCCAGGTAATTGAACAGGTAGCAGACGAACAGGAAAGGGATCAGCCGCCACAGGATCTTGCGGTAGGTCGGGCGCATGCCGTCGGGGGGCGGCAGGGGCCGGGTGGCTTGGGTCATCGCACGCTCCAGCAGTCGGTGGGCCCACCGGTGCGCAGTGCGCTGGCATCGGCACCACACAGGGGTCGGCGCATTCTAGTTGGAGCTTTTTCCCGGAAGCATCGTCAGGATGCTGCCTGTCTATGGGCAGGTGGGCGCTGATTTTTGTGCAAATGCCCAAATCCGCATCAAGCCTCTCGGCATGTGCCGGGCTCGGAGCGCCACGGCGACCATGCTGCTGGCGCAAGGCTGGCTGACTCAAGCCCGCTGCCCCGATGCTATGACGGCCACCCCGCCACGTGACCACCCGGCTGACAGCTAACGCTGGCGCTTCCAGGTCACCCGATCAGACAGTTCGGCGAGAAGCCCGCAGCGGCAACGCGCCTCCACCACATCCCTGCACCCCCACGACCAAGCCGGCGACCCACCGCCAGGCCGACGCAGCACCCGGTCCCCTCCCCCGCACGATGGACCGTCTTGCCTCTGCGACTCCCGACTCCCAAATCACGGCACAAGCGCCAGCCGCTCTACCGATTCCCCACTCCCGATTCCCGATTCCCCGCCGCATACGCCTGCGCCTGGCCCATCACCCGCAACAGGTTGCCGCCCCAGATGCCGGCGATCTGCTGTTCGGTGTAGCCCTTGCGCAGCAGCCAGGCGGTGATGCGCGGGAGCTTGGAGACATCTTCCAGCCCGACCACGCCACCGCCGCCGTCCCAGTCCATGCCGATGCCCACGTGCTCAGGCCCGACCACCTTGAGCACGTGCTCCAGATGGGCGAAGAAATCCTCCTCGGTGGCGCGCTTGATCGGGTAACGCGTATCCAGCTCCTTGAGTGCGGCGCTCAGGGCGGTGCCGTCGGCGATCTTGACGTGTTCCCAACCGCCGTACTGGTCGGTCAACGCCTTTTCGGCGGCCTTGCGCTCGGGGCTGGCGCCGCTGTCGACCAGATAGCCGCCGTAGGAGTTCACCTGGATCACACCGCCGTGCTGGGCCAACACCTTCAAGCGCGCGTCGTCGATATTGCGCGGATGGTTGAAGACCGCACGCGCTCCGCTGTGCGAGAGCACGATCGGCACCGGCGATAGCGCAATCAACTGATCGAACATCGCATCGGAGGCATGCGATTGATCGATCACGATGCCCAGCGCCTGCGCCTGCTGCACCAGTTGCTTGCCGGCCGGGCTCAAGCCCTTCCACTCCGGCCCCTTGGGGTCGGTGGCCGAGTCGGCGAACTCGTTGTTGAGAAAGTGCACGGTGCTCATCAGGCGCAGGCCTTGCGCGTAATAGAAGCTCAGCAGCGTGGGGTCGGCAACCAGCGGGCTGGCGTTTTCCATGCTGATGTACACCACGCGCTTGCCAGCGACCTTGATGCGCGCGGCATCGGCAGGCGTGGTGGCGAAGGCAAACTGCTGCGGTTGCGCGGCCAGCAGGGTGTGAATCTTCAACAGCCGCTGCAGGCCGGCATCGCGGTCGCGCAAATGCGCCGCCGCACTGCGATCGCCCTGCCCGGTATAGACCGCCCAGAAGCCGCCATCGAGCGCGCCTGCGACCATGCGTGGGTAGTCCACCTGCGACAGCCGGTTGCCGGCATGCGCCTGCAAGACGTCGAAGTCGGGGCGCTCCAGATTGGCCGGCGTATCCAGATGCGAATCCAGCGTGACCAGACGCTGTTGCAAGGCGGTGGCGCGCGCCAGCTCGGCCTTGGAAAACTCCAGCGCGTGGCTGGGTGCGGCCACGGCCAGACTCAGGAAGATGGCGGTGCACAGGCGGTGCAGGGTCATGACAGCTCGCAGAAGGTGGGGGGAATCGATCATAGCCGCGCAGGGATCGGCCGATATCTGCGCAGAACGCGGGCGCGGGGCGCCGCGATGCGCAGTGGCAGACATCAGCGCCTGCGACCACGCACCAACGCGTCACTTGCGCTCGAAGAACTCGTGATAGGCCTTGGATTTGCCTTCCGGCGACTTGCCCACGCCATTGCGGATCAGCGTCTTGCCATCTGCAGAGAACGTCCAGAACTCGCCGACGATCACGTCGTCGTCCTTCAGCTTGAGGATCTGGTAGGTGTCGGCGCCGGTCTTGCTCACCGCGATCTGGTTGAAGCGCGCCTGCTCGTTGAGCGGGCTGGGTTTGCCATCCAGCGTGGTGACGTAATCGACCTTGTACGGCGTGTCCGGGCGGGTGGTGTTGATGGAGTGGTATTCGATCCGGTTGTCGGAGAACTGCACGTTGATGGTCAACCGCATGCCCTTGGGAAACTTGCCGTCGCTCCAGTTGGATTTGGATTCCACCAGGGTCCAGGCGCCGTCGTGCGGATCGGCCGCCGATGCGGCGAACGTGGCAGTCAACGCCGAGACGGCGAACAAGGCGGCGGTCAGAAAGATGCGCATGGGCGGTGTCCTGGGATGTTGGGCGGTGCGGTGGGGTAGCTGCTTGGAGGGGGGCGATCGTCGGAAGGTGGGCATCAGAAGTCGGTGCGCGATTCCAGATGCTGTTCGACCTGCTCGCGCGTGGTCCACAAGGTGCGGAACTCGCCCTTGGACAGCAATTCGAGTTGGTCGCTGATGTGCGGTGAACCGGGCTGGCTGGCATTGCCGTAACTCATCAAGCCCTTGGCCTTGATGGGCGTGGAAAACTCCACCAGCGACACCCAGGTTTCGCCGTGCTGCGGCAGGCGCTGGCCGGCGGCGTTGGGCGGGTTCCAGGTGATCACGTCGAAGGCGCCGAGATTGCCGAAACCACCGCGCCCGGGCACATCGACAGCGCCCAGATGGAAGCGCGACACTTCGCCGTACGGCCGGTCGATGGCGCCATAGGTCTGTCTGGTGCTGGCAACGGCCTGCTTGAGCTGGCGCAGCGCCAGCGCCGGGTCCTTCAGGCCGCTGGGCGTGGTCAGCGGAGCGTCCAGCGACCACGGCGTGGCGTAGCCGGCCTGCGAGAGATAGCGCGCATCGCCGGTGAACAGCCGCGCCCATTCCTCGAACAGCAACGCGCCGCTGCTGTCGGCTTCGAAGTGGCGGTCCCAGGCCTTGAGCACCTTGATCGCGGCGAGAATGTCCGGGTCGGTGCTATTTGCGGCAGCGGCATACAGCTGCGGCAACGTGCGATCGGCCGCCAACGCATGAGCCGTGCGCTTGAGCGCGACCAGCTGATCGAAGTCGATACTGTCGTGCTCGGCCAGCATCTTTACCGAATTCTGCGCACGCAACGACATCGGCCCGACCGGTGCGACATACGCGGGGAAGGCGCTCGGTTCCAGCACACGCGGCCAGCTCGCCAGCCACGGCGGGTCGTTGGTGTTCTGCACGAAACCGCCGGCCGGGTTGATCACCTTGGGCAGCTCGTCGTAGCCGTGTACCTCGCTCCACAACGTGGACGCGGTATCGCCCGGCACCAGCCCGCTCCAGTACTTCAGATCGCCCTGCGCATGCTTGGGCAGGATGCCGTTGTCGAGAAACAGCACGTTGCCGGCCTTGTCGGCATAGACGATGTTGAACATCGGCACCTGCAGCTGTTTCAGCGCGCGCTGGAACTGCGCGAAGTCCTGCGCCTTGCCCATGTCCCAGTACTGCTTGAGCATGTCGGGGCGATCCAGGCCGGCCACACGCAGCGCCACGGTGCTGCCGTCGTAACGCTCGAACACCGGGCCCTGCATCGCATGCCGCACTTGCAGCGTTTCTTCCTTCAGCGAGCCATCGGCCTGACGAACCTTCAGCGTTTTGGTTTCACGCTTGAACGGCAGCACCTTGCCGTCCAGCAGATAGCCATCGCCCGACAAGCTGAGTTTGTAGGTGGTCTGGCCCAGCAGCGTGTTCACCGTATTGGTGAAACCCAGCTGCTTGTTGAAACCGAAACGCAGGATCGGCAGGCCGACCTGAGTGGCGCCGTACAGATCCACACCCGGCCCGTTGAGATGCGCTTCGTAGTAGGTGAAAAAGCCGCTGCCCCACGGCAGATGCGGGTTGGCCAGCAGCATGGCGTGGCCGTCGCGGGTTTTCTTTGGCATCAGCGCCCAGGCATTGGACCCATCGCGGGCCTGGCCGTCCTTGGGCGGCTCGCCCAGCACTTTTGCAGGCGAGGCGATGTAGACGTAATTCATCAGCCGGTGCGCATGCGCCACCACGTCCACGCCGGTGATCGGCAGCACCACTTTGACCTCGGCATCCAGCGCCTCCGGGTGTGCGGCGGCGTAGTCGTTGATGCCCTGTGCGAATGCATCCAGATCGGCGCGAAAGCCCGGATCCTGCTGCCGGTACCACTGCTGCGCGCGTGCGTAGACATCGTTGCTGGCCAGCCAGCGATCCTGTTCGATGTATTTGTCGCCCCAGTATTCGGCGGCGCGGCCGCGCGCTTCGCCGTAGAGATGCAGCAGCAAATTGCCGTGGCTGTGGGTCTGTGCCCAACCGAAGCCGTAGAAGGTGCCGGCTTCGGTCCTGGCATAGACATGCGGCACGCCGTAGCGGTCCCACAGGATCTCGCCGGTGTCTTTACCACTGCTTGCCAGCGCCGCGATCGGGGCGCTCGCCAACGCGATCAGCAGCAGTCCTGCGTAAGTGAAAGCGCTGCGCGCAGGCGCCCGCATCAAGGAAAGTCGCGGCACTGGATCACTCCTCAAAAGGTGTAGGTCAACTTGGTGTAATAGGACCCGCCGGTGAAGCCGTACGGCACGCTGGTCACATAGAAACCGCTGCCGGTGCTGGCGACCGCGCCGATGTTGTTCGGGTATTGGTTGAACAGGTTGTTGGCGCCCAGCGTCCAGGTGATGCGCCCGGACAGTGCGTAGGACGCTTCCAGATCGGTGATCCATTTGGCCGGCACGTGTTCGTCGTTGGCCGGGTTGTTCTCCAGCACATCGAAACTGCCGAAGCGGTTGACGCGCACGTTGAGCGCGAAGTCGCCGATCACCCAGTTGCCGCCCAGCAACACCTTGCTGCGCGGAGTGCGCGACAGATAGCCGCGCGAGGCACGGTCGAACAGTTCGTAGCCGGCGCCCAGCAAGTCCAGTGCGGCCGGGTTGTCGGCGATGCGGGTGATGTCGGTTTTGTTGTAGTTGTAGCCCAGGTTCCAGTTGACCCGGCCCCAGTCGCCGGCCTCCATGCGCCAGGTCGCCACCACGTCCACGCCGTCGGTGCGGGTGTCGATGGCGTTGGTGAAGTACTGCGCGCTGTCGACGCCGGACACGCCGGCGCGGGTGAGCAGGTCGGTGATCGCCGCACCGGTGATGTAGCCGGTCATGCCGATGCGGTCGTCCAGATCGATGCGGTAGGCATCCACGGTGAGGCTGAGCGCGCGCGTGGGGTTGTAGGTGAAGCCGATGCTGGCGTTGGTGGATTCTTCCGGCTTCAGCGGTTCGGCCCCCAGTGCCAGCGCTGCCGGGGAATCCACCGGCAGCGTCTTGGCCAGGAACAACTCGCGATCGCCGTTGTCCAGCGTGCGCCAGCTGCTGTTGGTGGCCGCATACAGGGCCTGCGCCAGGGCAGGCGCGCGGAAGCCGGTGCTGGCCGCGCCACGCAACGCGAAGCTGGGGGTGATGGCCCAGCGCGCGGTGAACTTGCCCACCGCGGTGTCGCCTGCCGAATCGTCGAAGCGCTCGTAGCGTCCGGCCAGGCCCAGCGACACGCTGTCGGCCACGTCCCAGGTCAGGTCGACATAGGCCGCGCCGCTGTTGCGATCCAGGCTGCCGGCTTCGTCGGGCTGGAAGGTGATCGCGCCCTGCGCGCCGGGCGGCGGCGCCTGCCCGGCACGCGGATGGCCGGCCGGAAACACGTAGCTGCCGGCCGCATACGCCGCCGGTTCGCCGGCCTGGATCTCGTATTTTTCGTAGCGATGCTGCACGCCCAGCGACACCTGCAACGGACGCTCGGCCAGCTGCAGGCCGCGGGTGATGTCCAGGCTGGTGGTCCAGTCGGTGGAGGTCAGCTGGCCTAGATAGAACTCGGTGGGGCTGGTTGGCCCCAGGCTGGCATTGAGCGTGTGCAGCCCGTCGCGTTCGGAGGCGTTGCTGCCGTAGCTGGTGGCCAGGTCCCAATCCCACTGGCCCCACAGGCCCTTGATGCCGGCAGTGAACTCGTAGTCGGTCTCGTCGATGCGCAGGCGCGGGCTGTACCCGTCCGGATAGATCTCCTGCAGGGTGTTGTTGGCGTTGGGATTGCGAAACGACCATTCCAGGTCGCTCAGGCGGCGGCTGTAAGTGGCATAGGAATACCCGCGCAGGTCGCCGCCCAGGCCGAGTTCGGCGTTGTAGGACAGGTTGGCGCCCTTCTGCCAGGGCTGGCCGAAGTTGCGCGTGATCAACCGGTCGGCGCTGGCCTCGCGCGGGTCCGGCTGGCCGTTGACCGGGTAGTACAGCCGGTAGTCGTCGGCCACCGGCACCGCGCGGTTGGAGGTCTGTTGATAGCGGGCGTCGGCGGCCAGATAGACGAAGCCGTCGATGCCCAGTGCCAGGCCCTTGCCGATGCTGGCGCTGCTGCTGTCGCCATCGGCGCGGTCGATGTTCTGCCCCCACAGGATGTCGGCCTTGCCGCCGTCGGCATCGGATTTGAGCAGGATGTTGATGACGCCGGCGATTGCGTCCGAGCCGTACTGCGCGGCGGCGCCGTCGCGCAGCACCTCGATGTGATCCACCGCCGAGACCGGGATCAGGCTCATGTCCACCGGCACCGAACCGCGCCCGACGATGCCGGCGATGTTGATGCTGGCGGTGCGATGGCGGCGCTTGCCGTTGACCAGCACCAGGGTGTGATCCGGATTGAGCCCGCGCAAGCCGCCGGTGGCGATCACATACGAGGTGCCGTTGCCGGATTTGGCCGGCGCATTGAACGAGGGCACCAGATCGTTGAGCGCCGCCAGCAGGCCCGGGCGCCCGGTCTTTTCCAGTTCCGCCGCGCCGATCACATCGATCGGGGTGGGACTTTCGGTGACGGTGCGCTGCACGCCGCGTGCGCCGGTGACCACCACCGCATCCAGGTTGCCGACTGCGGCATCTGCGGGCGGCGCCGCGGCGGGTGCGTCCACTTGTGCATAGCCCACGCCGGGTTGGCCGTGCAAGGCGGCCGTCATCGGCTGCGCCGAGGCCAGGGTGATGCGTTCGCCATCGTCTTCGACCACGCTCAAGCCGGTGCCGGCCAGTAATTGCCGCAGTGCCACGCGCGATTCCAGCGTGCCCTGCACGGCCGGGGTGCGCACCTGCTGCAGATACTCGCCCGGCGCCACGATCTGCACGCCGGCCTGCCGCGCGAATTCGGGTAATGCCGCCACCGCATTGCCCTCCGGTAGCGAGAACGTGCGCCCCTGCGGTGACGCTGCCAACGCATGTCCCGCTGCCATCATTGCGGTTGCCGCCGCGATTGCCTTGCTCAAACGCCTTGTTGCTGTCTGCATCACTGGTCTCCGCTGACGCGTGTGCGCCGCTGTCTGGTCGTCGTCACCGTTGTTGTCTTGCTCGCATGCGGTTGGATGCGCAGCCGCCGCCTTTCCGCCATCGACATCGCCATCGACATCGCAGGTGCTGGCGGCCTGGCTGCAGATCGATGGGCATCACTGCGCGATTGCGCTGCGCAGATGGATGCCGCCACGGGTGTGTTCGATCTGCAGGCCCATGCTCAGTGCGACAGCGCGTGCGAAGCCTTCCGGATCGTTGGCCGAATACAGGCCGACCACGGTGCGTCGCGCTACGGCGGGGTCGTCGATCAGGATGCGCATGTCGTTGTAGCGGGCGAATTCGGCAGCGGCCTGCGCCAGCGTGTCGCCATCGAAGGCAATCATGCCGTCGCGCCAGACCAGCAACTGCTGCACGCGTTGCGCATCCAGCGGCTGCAGCTGCACTGCCCGCGTCGGGCTGACCATCGCCAGCATGTTGGCTGCCACCCGTTGCGGTGCGCGCTGGTCGGCATCCACTTCGACGGTGCCTTCGCGCACGAGGACCTTGACTGCATCGTCCTGGCGGCGGCGCACGCTGAAGCTGGTGCCGACCGCACGCACTTGCGAGCCGGCCGCCATCACCACGAACGGGCGATGGCGATCCTTGGCCACATCGAACAAGGCCTCGCCACGCAGCAGCTGGATCTGACGCCGGTCGGCGCGGTACTCCACCACTACTTCCGAGCCGGAGTTGAGCGTCACCGCCGAGCCGTCTGCCAATGGCAGGCGCAGCACCTCGCCGATGCGGGTGAGGTGATGGCCGCTACCGGGTGTGCCACTGCCCGCCATGGCCTCACTGGGCGTGCGATTCATGCGCATGGGTTGCTGCAGCGCCAGCATGCCGCTGGCTGCGGCGACCACGCTGGCTGCGAGCGCGGCCAACCAGGCACCGCGTCGGCGCGCATGCACGCGCCTGGCCTGGGTCTGTACTGCGAAGCCCTGCCCCAACGCACGCGCGCGATCGAAGTGCAGATGCACCGCATGCGCACGCGCATACGCCCCGCGATGGCGCACGTCTGCGGCCAGCCAACGGTCGCGCTGCGCGCACTCGGCCGGCGTGAGCCGGTCGCCGTCCTCGCGTCCCACCCAGGCGGCGGCAATGTCGTCGATGGTGCGCATGCTCAGGTGCCACGCTGCGGGTCGGCCAAGCGTGTGGCCTGCGCGTCGTGGACGGCGGCCGGTGCGGAGACGCGGGTGCGGCCCATGCGGGCCATCAGCAAACGCAATCCCTTCACGATGTGTTTTTCCACGGTGTTCTCGCTGATTCCGAGCCGCGCGGCGATCTCGCGCTGCGATAGTCCATCGACCTTGCGCAGCAGAAATACCTGGCGGCATTTGTCCGGCAGTGCCGACAGCGCTTCGCCGATGCGGCGCAGCTCCTGACCGGCAATGGCGTGGCGCTCGGGTGAGCGCTCGTCCTGTGTGATGTCCAGGCGCTCGATTTCCGCCACGCTTTCGATCGAAACGATCCTGGCGCGGCGCACCTGCTGCAACAGCACCGACTGCGCGGCGGTGAACAGATAGGCGCGCGGGTTGGCGATATGGCCCACCTCGCCCAGCCCGGCCAGGATGGCGTAGGTCTCCTGGATCACATCGTCGCAATCGACGGTGCCGGGGGCGTGCTTGCGTAGCCAGCGCCGCAGCGCCGGCTCATGCGGCAGGATCTGCGTCGCCAGCCAGGCGGCGCGCTGGGAATCGATGGCCGGCATCTAGGGCGCGGCCTGTGCGGTGCCAGCACGCTGGGGTGAGGACGTCATTGCATTCTCCGAGTGTCGAGCCGATCCCCTGCTCCCATCTCAACGATGGATCAGCGGCGCGGATCCGCCATTGCGTCCGACGGGTGGGGTGGCGTTGTGGCGCTACCCGCGCAGCGATTGGGGCGTGTGCGGCTGGCTGTACGCCCTGTCTGCCAGGCCGGCCACGCTGCGTGCGTTGCAGCGCGATGCGGGGCGACGGCCACGCGATCGCGCGCGTGCCGGCATGCGCCACGTACAAGGTGCGCAGCCACGCCGAACCTAAAACCTGAAACCGCTGCGTTTTGCAGCCGCTGTGCGCCCGCCGCCAGGCACGCGGCGCGCGCTACAACTCGCCCAGCCCCGGCGGATTGGTCTGCGAACGCGGCACCGCTTCCTCGGCCAGATTCCAGCGCGCCAATGCCTTGGCATACAGGCCGCTGTCGATCTGCGCGTTGATTGCCTGGGTGATCGCCTCGGCCAGGCCGCTGCCCTTGCGCGTGGTCACCGAAATGGCCGCCGCCTGCGGCCACCCACCGGGGAACAACCCTACCCGGCGCACCTTGCCGTCGCGCGCGGCATAGGCGCCGGTGGCATTGGGCTCGAACGAGACATCGGCGCGCCCGGTGATCACCGCCAACCGCCCCACCACCGCATCGTCGAAATACTGAAACTCCACCGGTTTCAGTCCCGCCGCGACATTGCGCGCATTCCAGTGGCGCAGGATCTGGTCCTGGTTGGTGCTGGCGCCCACCACCACCTTCAAACCGGCCACGTCGCTGGGTTGGGTGATCTGTTTGATCGGCCCATCGCTGCGCGTGTAGATGCCAAGCAGGTCGTAGCGGTAGCTGGAAAAATCGAACTTCTGCTTGCGCAATTCCGTGACGGTGACATTGGCGATCACCGCGTCGTACTTGCCCGATTCCAGCCCCAGCGGCCAATCCGCCCATGCCACCGGCACCAGATTCAATTGCAGCCCCAGCGCGGTTGCGACCAGACGCGCGATGTCCGGCTCCACGCCGATCACCTGCTTGCCATCGGCGGCGTAATCGCCCAGCGGCAACGCTGCCGCCACGGTGGCCACGGTCAGCGCGCCGGGTTTGACGAAGCGATGGCCGGCCGGCAGCAAGGCGATCGCGGCCTGGTCCGGCGGTGCCTGCAGCGGCGGCAGTTCGGCGGCGGCGGGTTTGCGCGTGGTGGCTTGCGCTTCATTGGCCGGCTTGCGCGTCAACAGGATCGCCGCGATGCCGATCGCCAGCACCACAACGATGGCGGCGATGTTGAACAGGCGGCGGCGCGACGCGGGGGAGTGGGTCATACGGGCATCCTTGGGAAAGTGCTGCTTGAAAAGCGCGTGCTGTGAGCGGACTTGTTGTGAACGGACACGCCTGGACACATCGCGCGTGCAGGCGCGTGGCGCGAAGTAGCCGTCATCGTCGCGGGATGGCTTGGCGCCGTCAGGCCCCGACGCACCCTCACAGCACCTTGGCCAGGAACTCGGCGGTGCGCGGATGTGCCGGCGCGCGGAACAAACGCTCCGGTGGCGCGGCTTCGACCACCCGGCCGTGTTCCATGAACACCACGCTGTCGGCCACGCGGCGCGCAAAGCCGATCTCGTGGGTGACGATCACCAGCGTGGTGCCCGAGCGCGCCAGTTCTTCGATGACCTCCAGCACTTCGTTGACCAGCTCCGGGTCCAGGGCGGAGGTGGGTTCGTCGAACAACAGCACCTTCGGCCGCAGCGCCAACGCACGCGCGATCGCCACGCGTTGCTGCTGCCCACCGGAGAGCTGACGCGGATACGCATCCAGCTTGTCGCCCAGGCCCACACGGGCGAGCAATGCCTGCGCCTGCAGGTGCGCCTGTTCGGGCGCGATGCCGCGCACCGCGATCGGCGCTTCCATCACATTCTCCAGCGCGGTCAGATGCGGGAACAGGTTGAAGTTCTGAAACACCATGCCGATGTCGGCGCGGCGGCGGCGGATCTCCGCTTCGCGCAGTTCGTGCAGGCTGTCGCCGACGCGGCGATAGCCGATCAATTCGCCATCGACGGTGACATGCCCGGCATCCACGCGTTCCAGATGATTGATGGTGCGCAGCAAGGTGGACTTGCCCGCCCCGGACGGGCCGATGATGGCGGTGACGCTGCCGGCCGGCAGCTCCAGATCCACCGCATCGAGCACGCGCTGCTCGCCGTAATGCTTGGTCACGCCCTGAATCCTGACCACCGCACCCCGCCCTACCGCGACCGCATCGGCGACTGCGTCCATCGCCACCATCGGCGGCGTGGGTGCTGGTGCCGACCGCTGCCACCAGCCACGGCGACGCGCAGGCAACTCGCGCAATGCACCCCATGCAAAGCGACGTTCCACCTGCGCCTGCAGCAACGACAACAGGGTGAGAATCACCAGGTACCACACCGTGGCCACCATCAGCAGCGGCACCACATCCAGGTTGCGCCGGTAGATCACCTGGATGGTGTAGAACAGCTCCGGCAGCGCCAGGATGTAGACCACCGAGGTGCCCTTGGCGAGATTGATCACATCGTTGAAGGCGCCCGGCAAAATGGTGCGCATCGCCTGCGGCAGCACGATGCGGCGGATCTGCCGCACGCGCGGCAGGCCCAACGCCGCAGAGGCTTCGAACTGGCCCTGATCCACCGACAGAATGCCGCCGCGGATGATCTCCGCCGAAAACGCGGCCTGATTCAACGACAGGCCCAGCACTGCCGCAGCGAACTGGCTGATCAACTCGGTGGTGGGGTACGAGAACAGCGTGATGCCGGTGAACGGCACATCGAGACTGATGGTGGCGTAGAGATAGCCCAGGTTGTTGAGCAGCAACAGCAGCACCAGCAGCGGGATCGAGCGGAACAACCACACATAGCCCCACGACACGCCGGCCAGCAACGGCGACCCGGACACGCGCGCCAGGGCAAGCAAGGTGCCCAGCACAAAGCCGAACAGCGTGCCCAGTGCAGTCAGCAAAAGCGTGCGGCCAAGCCCGGCCAGCACCGGCTCGGCGAAGAACCATTCGGCAAATACGTCCCAGCCCCAGCGTGGGTTGCCGAGCACCGATTGCAGCACCGCCAGGATCAGCAGGATCGCCACCAGCGTGCCGCCGGTCTGCAACGGATGCCGGGCCGGCACGATGCGCGGTGCGCTGCGTTGCGCGCGCGTGGCTGCGGCGGTGCGGCGGTCGAGTTCGGGGAGGGTTTGACTGCTCATGGCGTCTGTGTCGAAAGGGAAGAAGGCCGCAGCGCACGCACCGGCAGCGGCACCGGCAAGTGCTTTTCGAACGGCAGGTGCAGCACGGTTTCCGGATCGGCCTGCTGGTCGTACAGCGCGGCGTAGCCGTGGGTCAGATACAGATGCACCGCCTCGGGTTGGCGAAAGCCGGTGGTGAGATACACGCGCCGATACCCTTGTCGTATCGCTTGGGCTTCCAGCTCTACCAGCACGCGCCGCGCGATGCCCTGGCGACGTAGATCCTCGCGCGTCCAGATGCGCTTGAACTCGGCGGTGTCGGCATCGGGGTGCCGCATGAAGGCACCACCGCCGATGGTCTGACCATCGCGCAGCAACAGCACGAAGGCACCGTGCGGCGAGGCGAAGGCTTCGGCCGGATAACGCAGCAACTCATCGCGCGCACTGCCGCCGATGCGGCCGATCACATCGCGATAGCGGTTGCTGTATTCGCGCTCCAGGCCATCGAACAGCGGCTGCGCGCGCGGGTCGTGCACGGAGGTGTAGAGGAACTGCTCGCTCATGCCGATGCCCGCTTTGCATCGATGTCGGAATCTGCACTGAGAAAGCGCTCGGTCAGCCGCGCCCAGTAGCTGGCGGCCGGTGCGATCACCGCATCGTTGAACACGTAGCGCGGGCTGTGCAGCGAGGCGCTGTCGCCATTGCCGACGAACAAGAAACTGCCCGGACGCTGCTGCAGCAAGAACGCGAAATCCTCACTGGCGGTACGCGGCGCCAGCCCGGCTACCACGCCATCGGCGCCGAACAATTCCACGGCGGTGTCGCGTGCGAATGCGGTCTCCGCTGCGTGGTTGATCACGCTGGGAAATCCCAACGGGAAGTCGATCTGCACCTGCGCGCCGAAACTGGCGGCAATCGCTTCAGCCAGCGCCGGAATGCGCTGGCGCAGGGTCTCGCGCACCTGCGGCAGGAACGCGCGCACGGTGAGCTTCAAGTCCACGCTGTCGGGGATCACATTGGCGGCCTGGCCGCCGTGGATCGAGCCGACCGTGATCACCGCCATCTCGCGCGGGTCCACATTGCGCGAGACGATGCTTTGCAGGGCGGTGATCAGATGCGCGGCCACCAGCACCGAATCCACCCCGGTATGCGGCTCAGCGCCATGTCCGCCCTTGCCGAGTACACGGATCGCCGCCCAGTCCACCGACGCCATCGCCGGGCCATCGACAAAGCCCAGCCGCCCGGCCGGCACGCCGGGCCAGTTGTGCAAGCCGAAGATCGCATCGACCGGAAAGCGCTCGAACAAACCATCGGCCAGCATCCGCGTCGCACCCGAGCCGGTTTCTTCGGCCGGCTGAAAGATCAGCTGCAAGGTGCCGTCGAAGCGACCGTGTCTGGCCAGGTAATGCGCCGCCGCCAGCAGGATCGCGGTGTGGCCGTCATGCCCGCAGGCATGCATCAACCCGCGCGTGCCGCTGGCGTAGTCCAGGCCGGAGTCTTCGGTGATCGGCAAGGCATCGATATCGGCGCGCAGACCGAGCCGACGCGTACCGCTGCCGCGCACCAGCGTGCCGACTACACCGGTGCCACCGACGCCGGTGGTGACGGTATAGCCCCAGTCCGACAACAGCCCGGCGATGCGCGTACTGGTGCGGTGTTCTTCGAACGCCAGCTCCGGATGACGATGGAAGTCATGCCGCAGCGCGATCGCTTCTTCGGCGAATGCGGCGATGCGGATGGACGGATGCGGATGGGTGCTTGCCGACAACACGGACATGGCCTGCTCCCTCAACCGGCTTTGCGCGCGGCATCGGCCACTGGCGCGTAACGGCTGGACTTGTATGGCAACCCAAGGTGATCGCGCAGCGTCACACCGGGCGGCGTGCGTTGGAAATAGCCGCGCGCTTCCAGCACCGGCAACACCTGCGCCACGAAATCGTCCAGGCCCTGCGTCTGCACCGGGAACCCAAGGATGAAACCATCGCTGGCGCCGGCATCGAACCAGCGGATCAACGCATCGGCCACCTGCTCGCCGGTGCCGATGAACTGCGGCCGCGGGCTCACCGCTTCCAGTGCCACCTGACGCAGCGTCAATCCCTGCGTGCGCGCATCGTGTTTGATCTTGTCGGTGGTGGAACGGAAGCTGTTGGCACCGATATCGCCCAGCTCCGGGAACGGCGCATCCAGGGCGTACTGGCTGAAATCGTGGTGGTCAAAAAAGCGCCCCAGATACGCCAGCGCCTCGTCGATATCGGCCAGTGCGGCGATCTGCTGGTACTTGGCTTCGGCCTCCTCGGCCGTATTGCCGACGATGGGCCCGATGCCGGGGAAGATCTTCACGTCGGCCGCGCTACGGCCATGCGCGATCGCCGCATTCTTCACTCGCTGCGTAAACGCACGCGTGTCTTCCAATGACGGCGCATGGGTGAACACCGCATCGGCATATTTGCCGGCCAGGCCAATCCCGTCATCGGAGGCGCCGGCCTGAAAGATCACCGGTTGCCCCTGCGGCGAGCGCTGGATGTTCAACGGCCCTTCGACCTGGAAGAAACGTCCTTTGTGGTCGAGACGACGGAATTTTTCTGCATCGAAAAAGGCACCGCCCACGCGGTCGCGCACGAACGCATCGTCGTCCCACGAATCCCACAAACCCTGCACCACCTCCAGGTATTCGTCGGCGATCTGATAGCGCAGCGCATGCTCGGGATGGGCGCGGCTGTAGTTGCGTGCCGAGCCTTCCAGCGGCGAGGTCACCACGTTCCAGCCGGCACGTCCGCCGCTGATCAGATCCAGCGAGGCGAACTGCCGCGCCACCGTGAACGGGTCGCTGTAGGACGTGGACAAGGTGCCGGCCAGGCCAATCGTGGTGGTGGCGGTGGCCAGCGCCGACAGGATGGTGATCGGTTCGAAACGATTGAGAAAATGCGGAATCGATTTCTCGTTGATGTACAGCCCGTCGGCGACGAAGGCGAACGCGATCCCGCTGGCTTCGGCCTTGCGTGCGGTGGCGATGTAATACGCCAGATTGACGCTGGCATCGGCCGGCACCGACGGATGCTTCCAGGCATTCATATGACCACCGGCGCCATGCAACATGATGCCGAACGGAATGGGACGTGGCGTAGTGCTCATCGCGGTAATCCTTGTGGAAAGAAGAACGTCGGTAGTGCGATAGATCGCGGTGCGGCACTGGCCGCCGGCATCTGCATCACGACAACGCGTGTTCGGCAATGGGCGGCGCGACCGTGCGAGCCGGTGCATCGCGCCCGCTGCGTGCAGCCGCGTGTGGTGCGGTGCGTGCAAGCAATTCCAGCGAGGTACGGCGTGCCTGCGCGTCGGCCACCGGTGCATCGATGACGAACTCGCCCACACCGAAGCGGCGATGCAGCAAGTCCAGTTGCGCGTGCACGTCCTCCGCGGTACCGGACAGCACGCTGGGGCGCAGTTCTTCCAGCCGGTAATCGCTCACCCCAACCTGGCGCGCGTATTCGGCAGCGGCTTCCGCATTGGGCAGGTTGACGCTCTGCCCGGCACCGAGCTGCACGCGATACAGCCGCAGCGCACCGACCTGCTGCGTAGCGGCCTCGGCGGTGTGTGCAGCAAAGGCCACCACCGCCAACAACGGCTGCAGACTGCTGCCACGCCGATACGCGTCGAACGCGCGTTCGATATGCGCGTGGTCGCCATCGAAGTGACCGGCATAGACGAACTGCCACCCCAACTGCGCTGCCAGTTGTGCGCTTTCCGGGCTGGCACCAAGCAGAAACCGCTGCGGCCCCTGTGCAGGTTGCGGTGTGGCGATGGCGCTCGCATGTGGATGCTCGGCCGGCAGCGTGTTGGATAGAAAACCTTCCAGATCGGTCAATTGCCGCGCGAAATCTGCCGTGCCCAGGCGGCCATCGGCCAGCGCGCGGGTGGAGGCCGGCAAGCCGCCCGGTGCCTTGCCCACGCCCAGGTCCACACGGTCCGGCGCCAGCGTGGCCAGCAGGTTGAACAGCTCGGCCACCTTGTACGGCGCGTAGTGGCGCAGCATCACCCCACCGGTCCCGACACGGATGCGCGCGGTCTGCGCCAGCACATAGGCCACCAGCACTTCCGGTGCGGGGCTGGCCAGTTGCGTGGTGGCGTGATGCTCGGCAAACCAGTAACGGTGATAACCCAGCGCTTCGGCCAGCTGCGCCAATGCCACGCTGTCGCGCAGCGCCTGCGCCGCCGTACCGCCGTCGGGGATGTAGCTCTTGTCGAGAATGCTGAGGAGATAGCTCATTGCCCTGCCACGTTGGAAGAAGAGGACCGCCGCCAGCGCGACGTGTCGGTGATTGCGTGTGAGCGCGCGTTGCGATCGAGGCGATTGACGCGCCAGGTGTTGGCGCCGGTTGTCAGGGATGCAGCTGAGGAATGGCGTACAACTCCGCCAACGTGGCGAGGATCGGCTCGCTGCCGGAGACGTATTGCCGTGTGGCGTGCTCGCCGCTTGCGTGGCTGCTGTGCACACCCGAAGGCAACACCAGCTTGGGCAGCGATTGATCGCTTTCGCCGACCAGCCCGATCACGTCGCGACGCGGCCGCGGAAAGCCGACCCGGCGCACTTCCAGCCGGTCGCGCAATCCATCGATGCCCGACAGCGCGCCTTCCAGCAACAAGCCGTGCCGACAGAAAAACCGCTGCCCGGCAAAACTGGGATCTTCGAAATCGTGTTCCAGCAACAACAAGATCGGTTTGGACGTCGACAGATCGGACGTGGACAAAGCAGACATGGGGGTGACGTCCTCGCTACGTGGAAGCATCGACACCAGGGCGATGCGTGGTGTTTCCAGCCTAGTGACCGCCAGCGCGCAGATCGCGCCAGAAATCGACAATGTCCGGTCAGATGCGGCCAGCGAAATGGCCGTTGGCAATGACCTGACTGCTTTGGGTTATGCATGCGACATAAGCCAGTCGTGCACCCAGTCGAAAAGTGTGGCGCGTCACGCGTCGGAACGCGCGCGACAGGAGCCTGAGGTGTTGGTTGTCTTGGGAAGATTTGGACGCTGTGTGTGCGTTGATTACAGAGCGGGTGATCTGCGGCCTGGCTGCAGGGCCCTTGCCCGCCCACCATCGCGGGACACGCCGCAAGTACGTCCATGTAGGCTCTTACGCGGCATCCATGCTGCGTAAGGTCCCGCGACGGTGGGCGGGCAAGGACCAGTCGGGATGGTCGGTGTGCATGGTGCAAACAATGCACGATGCATCTTGTTCGCATAAGCGTGGTTTTGGTTACTTTCCAACTCAAGCCGAGCAACCAACAAGCTTTTAAGAAAGCAAACGACTCTCTCTCTGGTGCGGTGTCCTCACCGCTTGCGGGACCGTGTTTCGGCATGGATGCCGCCACACGGTCCCCAAGTATGGGTTCGCGGCGTGTCCCCGCAAGCGGTGCGGGCACCGCGCGTTCGACTACCTAGGCTTTCGACCTAAGCGGTTGTTTGACTGCATACAAACCCCGCTACAACTCCAAATCTGCGTTGTGGTGTGTCTTGAAGTCATCGAGCCTTGTGAACAGATCTCTTGCAAGGCGAATGCTCTGCGGCTTGGCCACAGGCCCCTCAACCAATGCGGCTTGAGAACATCCAAACGACACCGGATGCAGACGTCGTCAGAAGCGATAGTTGATGCGGCCAAACCAATACGTCCCCACGGTGCCGAGCACATCGCCGTATTCGTAGGTGAAGGTGGTGCTGGCGCGCTGGCTGGCGTTGCGTGCGGTCTCGGGGATCTTGCGCGTGCGTTTGTTGCCGAGGTTGTCCACACCGGCATCCACGCTCCAACCGCCACCGATGGTGTAGCTCCCGCTGAGATTGCTCACCAGCACCGGGCTCAACTGATATTTCTGTCCGTTGGTCAGCCGCTTGAGCGGACCCAGATAATTGAGATTGAGGTTGACGCTCCACCGTGCCTGACTCCACGACACGCCGGCCACCTGGGTGTATGTGGGCGAGCGATAGCGCAACGCGTACTCGCTGGTTTCGGTGAGCAGACCGATGTTGGGCAAGCCTTGCAGCGCGCGCGGCACACTACGCACCTGGGTGATTTCGGTGCGCCCGGCGTTGGCCGCATAGGTGTAACGCAAACGTCCCCAGTCGGTGTCTTGAGTGGCTTCCAGCGTAAGCTCCGCACCGCGCGTGCGGGTGTCGCCAACGTTGGTGAAGTAACTCACGTAGTACGCCTCGCCCGCCGCAATGGCGATACCGGCGCTGCCCAACAAGCCATCGATGGTGGACTGTTGCGCGGCGCTCAATGGGCTGTTGCCGTAGTCGACGACGTTGGCCGGATCCAGCGCGTTGTAACCGATCTGGCTGGATTGCCCAAGCTGATCGCGGATGTCGATCTGATACACATCCAAGGCCGCATGCACGTTCTGCGCCGGATCGAAGGTCACGCCCACGCTGTAGTTGCGCGCTTTCTCCGGGCGCAGATCGCTCGCTCCCAGCGCGCGTGCCACCGGCGAATCCACCTGCGCCACCAGCGTTGTGCCGCACGGGCAATTGCCGGTGACCTGGTAATAGCGCGCGGCCAATCCCGGTGCATGAAAGCCGTTGCTGAGCGTCGCACGCACGCCGATGCGCTCGGTGACATCCACGCGGGTGGACAGGCGCCCGGTGGTGACATCGCCGAAGTCGGAATGGTCTTCGTAACGCACTGCCGCATCCACGAACCAGTGCTCGGTGACATTGGCCGAGGCGCCCAGATAGGTCGCCTTGCTGTTGCGCGTGGCGTCTGCCGCATCGGCAGGCGCAAACCCGATGAAGGCCGCTGCGCCGAAGCCGGTGTACGACTCCCACTGACCGGGAGCGCGCCGATAGTCTTCGTGCTGATATTCCAGCCCGGCACTCAGCTCCACCGGCGAAGCCAGCGCCGGCAGGGCGATGGCGCGGCGCAGGTCCAGATTGGCCAGCTGCTGCAGATAATCGACCTTACCGTCATAGAAATCGGTCGGTGCGCCCGGATACGCCAGCGAGAAATTGGCCGAATCGCGTGTATAGGTGCGGATGGTGTCGCGGTTATAGGTCACGCTGGCGTCGTAGTCCCAACCGGCCAGCGCGCCTTTGAATCCTGCAGTCCCGTTGTACTGCTGCTCCTTGCTCTGGATCGATGGCGAGAATCCGTCCGGCCACACCGTCAGTACACCGGCCGCATCGTAGACACCGGAGATCGTCGCCGGCTGGCGGAAGTTCTGCGCCGCGTTGGCAGTGCGATCGCTGGCCGTGCCAGTGACATAGACCTGCAGCGTATCGCCCAGGCTGCGCCCTGCATTCACCGCCGCACTGGTCAGCGCGTAATCGGCCGAACTGTAGATGCGGTTGGCCTGCGCATCGCGGGTGGCCTCGGCCGGATTGCGCGTGGCGCCGGCCGGCAGGCTGTTGTAACTGCCGAGTGCGACCAGGCTGCCATCGGCGCCGATGGCTGGATAACTCAGATAGTCCGGTTGATAGGTCAATGGCCGGATCGCGCTGTGCTGGCGGGTGCGTTCGGCCGATAGATTGACGAAGCCATCGGCGCCCCACGGCAGCCCCAGGTTGCCGCGCACGCTGGTGCGGCTGCCGTCGCCATCGCTGCTGCCGCTCTCCAGCCAGGCGCTGCCACCGCTGGCCTGGGTCTTGAGCAGGATGTTGACCACCCCGGCGATCGCATCGGAGCCATAGATCGCCGAAGCGCCATCACGCAAGACCTCCACCCGGTCGATCGCCGCAATCGGAATCAGCGCCAGGTCGGCCCAGGCATGACCGGGGAAGCCGCCGCCGTTGGCGCCGCTGACATAGGCGCTGGCGTTGCGCCGTTTGCCGTTGATCAGCACCAAGGTGTAGCCGGGCGACAGGTTACGCAGCTGATAGCCGCGCACCAGACTTTCCTGATCGCTCTGGTAGCCGCCCACCTGGCTCAGCGACGGCAGGGTGCGTTGCAGCGCGTCGAGCAGATTGCCCTGCCCGGTCGCCACCAACTCCTGCGCCGACACCACATCGATCGGGGTGGAACTGTTCTTGACCGTGCGCGTGCTGCTGCGCGAGCCGGTCACCAGCACCGTGTCCAAGGTGGCGGCCGCCGCCGCAGGCGCATCGGCCGGCGCGGCATTGGCGGGATCGGACAACAACGGCGCTGCGAGCAGCAGCCACAGACGGAATCGGCGCATTGGCGTGCCTTGAACGGGATGCCGTCCATTCAAGGCGTTGCGCGCGCCTGCCACCATCGGTGCGCACGACAACCGCTGGCAACATCGCGCCAGCGACATATCCATTGGCGATGTGGTCACAACCACTGGTCACCACTGCAGGCAGTCTGCAACATCGCGACGCACGGCAAACGCGGCCTAATACCACGCATGAGCGAACCCGACTCCCCGCACGTCACCGCCGCGCCCCTGGTTGCGATTTTGGCCTACCAGCAACTGGGTCTGTTCGAGTTCGGCTGCGCTGTCGGGCTATTTGCGCCGCAACGCCCCGAGCTGGAGGTGGAGTGGTACCGCAGCGTGGTGTGCGCCTGCGAGCCGGACGCGCTGAAGACGCTAGGCGGCTGCCTGTTGCAGGCACCGGCCACGCTTGACCGGCTCGACGATGCAGACGTGATCGTGATCCCCGGCTGGCGCAATCCCGACGAATGCCCGCCGGCTGCACTGCTGGACAAACTGCGCGCCGCCCACGCACGCGGCGCGCGGCTGGCCTCGATCTGCTCGGGCGCCTTCGTGCTGGCCTATGCCGGCCTGCTGGATGGCCGTAGCGCCACCACCCACTGGCGGCTCACCGATCTGCTCGCCAGCCGCTTCCCCGCCATCGAGGTGCGCGCCAACGTGCTGTATGTCGACACCGGCAGCATCCTCACCTCGGCCGGTTCGGCCACCGGCATGGACATGCTGCTGCACATGGTGCGCAAGGACTACGGCACGCATGTGGCCAACCTGGTCGCGCAGCGGCTGGTGCTGGCGCCGTGGCGCGATGGCGAGCGCAGCCAGCTGGTCAACCGCTCGATCCCGCTCGGCGAACCGAACCGGCTTGCGGTGCTCACCGAATGGATCCGCAGCCATCTGGACCAACCGCACACCCTGGCCAGCCTGGCCGAGCGTGCCGCCCTCAGCCAACGCACGCTGCAACGGCAGTTTCTCGAAGCTACCGGGCTGTCGCCGATCGACTGGGTGATCCGCGAGCGCGTGGCACTGGCGCGCGAGTTACTGGAAACCACCGACCGACCGCTGCACTGGATCGCCGAACGCGCCGGCTTCGGCTCGCTGGAATCGTTCCGCCGGCATTTTCGCGTGCTGGCCCAGGCCAGCCCGGCCGCGTACCGGCGCCAGTTGCAGATCCGCTAGCGCGCGCTGGGCTTCGCCAGTGCATCGCCAGCTCATCCGCCAGCCTGCGCGATGGTGGGCGGCGCTCCAGGCATCTGTCGCCTGGATGCGACGGCTGCGCAGTCGGTCTGCCGGTCGCTTAGTCGCCCAGCTCGGCCAGACGCGCGCGCACGCTCTCGACATCGATGTGCTCGCGCACATGCGGCCACTGCCGCGCCCACACCGAACGCAACACGATCCAGGCGCCGAACACGCCCAGGCAGGTCGAGCCCAGCGCCAGCAGCAACGGATGCAATGGCGAGCCGTTGCCGGTCTGGAACAGATACATGAAGGCGCCGGAAAACAGCAGCCACACGCCGAACACCGGCCAGTTACTGGCCAGCAGACTGGGGTTGGGGCGCTCGATCTCACGCAGCAACCGGGTCAGCGCCTTGCGTTCGTCATCGTCCGGTGTCATCGACTGGCCGCTCCACGGGTTGACTGCGTTTTTATAGCGGCTAACAAAACGTAGCGAGCGGTCGTCAGGTGGGCGTGGACGGCGCGCTCAGAACCGGAGTGTACGAGTGGTACATGCCGATTCCGAGCACCGGCCGCGCCCGTCTGGCGGCCGCGCAGTAGTTTTGTTAGTCGCTCTTGATCGCCGCGCTAGATCACGCGGCAGAAAACAGCCTTCAGATAGCGCGATTCCTGCACGTGCGCCATGAACGGATGGTCCGGGCCGGCACCGGCGACTTTCAGGATCTGGATGGTGCGCCCGGAGAAATACGAGGCGCGGCGCAGCATGTCCAGGAATTCCTGCTCGGCCACCAGCCCGGTGCACGAGAAGGTGGCGAACAGGCCACCGGGCTTGACCACGCCCAGTGCCAATTTGTTCATGTCCAGGTACTTCTTCAACGCGGGAATCACCTGCTCGCGGTCGCGCGTCATCTTGGCTGGGTCCAGGATCACCACATCGAACTGGTCGCCGCGATTGGACGCATCGCGCAGCCACGGAAAGATGTCGGCCTGCACGAACTTGGGGCGCACGTTGTTGAGCTTGGCATTGCCCTTGGCCAACGCGATCACATCCTCGTCGATGTCCACGCCCAGCACCTCCGAGGCACCACGCGCGGCCGCATACACCGCAAATCCGCCGGTGTTGCAGCACAGGTCCAGCACGCTCTTGCCTTCGACCTGCTCGCTCAGCCACTGGCGGTTTTCGCGCTGATCGGCAAAAAACCCGGTCTTGTGCGCCCCCGCCGGGTCGGCACGGAACTTGATGCCGTACTCGGTGATCACCGCCGCTTCGGTGGTGGTGTTGCCGTGGAAGTCGAAGCTTTCCTGCTTTTGCACGTGTTCGTCGGCAAAGCTGTGGAAGCGGCAACCGGGGAACTGCTCGCGCAGCGCCTCGTAGATCCATTCGCGGTGGCGGAACATGCCGGCGGCAAAGAACTCCACCACCACCAGATCGCCGTAGCGGTCCACCACCAGCCCGGACAGGCCGTCGCCTTCGCTGTGCACCACGCGCCAGGCATCGGACACGCCATCGAGCTTGAGCCAGTCGCGGCGCAGGCTCACTGCCGCGGCGATCTTGCGCGAGAACCAGCCCGCATCCACCGGCACCGATTGATCGGTTTCCAGGATGCGCACGGCGATGCGCGAATGGCCGTTGTAGAAGCCGCGGCCGATCCACTCCCCATCCACGCCGACCACATCGACGATGGTGCCGGGTTTGGGCTTGGCGGCGGGCTTTTCCACCAGCTTCTGGAAGATCCACGGGTGGCTGGAGCGCCACGCATTCTTGAGTCGGACGACGGGGACAGGAGTATTCATCCTCCCATTGTATCCGGCTGGATTGACGTGCCTGAGCCCGCAACGCAGAATCGGGCTCAGAAGGGGAGTAGCTCCCAGGAACGGCCAACAGAACGTCGCAGCGGTCATGCCATCGTTCGGGAAGTCGCTCCAGCGTTGTCGCCGTCATTACGAGCCCTGTCACCAGGCGCTCCGGTGCAACGGCAACCGGCCCATACCGGTTGCGAGCGAGACCTTCGCCGCGCAGGCGAAGGTCCGTCACCCGGAATCCACGATTTCCGTGTCACAAGGCCTCAGCCCACCGGCTGTCCAGGTCGTTTCACTTTTCGGGATTCTTTTATGCAAACCATTGGCAATGTCTGGTTATGGGGTGGCTTCGCGATCGTGGTGATCGTGGCGCTGATGGTCGATCTGGTGCTGATGCGCCATGGCGGCGCGCACAAGGTGACCTTCAAGGAAGCCACCTGGTGGAGCATCGGCTGGGTGCTGCTGGCGCTGGCCTTCAACGCCGGGCTGTGGTGGTACCTGCAGTCCAGCGCCGGCGAGGCGGTGGCCAACCGGATCGGGCTGGAGTTCCTGACCGGCTATCTGGTCGAGAAATCGCTCGCGGTCGACAACATCTTCGTGTTCCTGATGGTCATGACCTACTTCGGCGTGCCTGAAGAACAGCGCCAGCGCGTGCTGATCATCGGCGTGCTGGGCGCCATCGTGCTGCGCGCGATCATGATCTTTGCAGGCTCGGTATTGCTGACCAAGTTCCATTGGCTGCTTTACGTGTTCGGCGCGTTCCTGCTGCTGACCGGTATCAAGATGTGGTTCTCCGCCGGCAAGGAGCCGGATCTGGAAGCCAACCCGGTGCTGCGCTGGATGCGCGGCCATCTGCGGCTCAGCCCGCAGTACGACGGCAACCTGCTGAGCGTGATCAAGGACGGCAAGCGCTGGTTCACGCCGCTGTTCGTGGTGCTGATTTTGATCGCGGTGATCGATGTGATCTTCGCGGTGGACAGCATTCCGGCGATCTTTGCCATCACCACCGACCCGTTCATCGTGCTGACCTCCAACGTGTTCGCGGTGCTGGGCCTGCGTGCGATGTTCTTCCTGCTGGCCGGCATGGCCGACCGCTTTCACCTGTTGCCATATGGCCTGGCGGTGATCCTGGTGTTCATCGGCACCAAGATGATGATCATCGATCTGTACAAGATCCCGGTGCTGGTGTCGCTGGCAGTGGTGGTGCTGATCCTGATCTTCACCATCGTGCTGAGCCTGCTGCGTCCGCCCAAGCCGGCCCGTCACTGACGGGCCGGGATTCGGGATTGGGGATTCGTGAATGGCAGCGCCGCATGCACTGCTCCCCACCATGCGCACCGACCATCTCGACTGGTCCTTGCCCGCCCACCGTCGCGGGACCTTACGCGGCATGGATGCCGCGTAAGAGCTTACAAGGACGTACTTGCAGCGTGTCCCGCGATGGTGGGCGGGCAAGGACCCTGCAGCCAAGGCGCAGATCAACAATCAAAAGCTAGGTGAGTCGAGGGCGCGGTGCCCTCACCGCTCGCGGGACACGCCGTGAATCCGTCCGTGGAGGCTCGGTGGCGGTATCCATGCCGCCACACGGTCCCGCAATCGGTGAGGACACCGCACCAGAGAGTTTGTAGGTGGCGTTGTTGAAAACATGCACACCGACCAGCTCGACTGGTCCTTGCCCGCCCACCGTCGCGGGACCTTACGCGGCATGGATGCCGCGTAAGAGCTTACAGGGACGTACTTGCGGCGTGTCCCGCGATGGTGGGCGGGCAAGGACCCTGCAGCCAAGCAACAGATCATCCGTGATGCGGCGCAGGCCGATGCGCCAAAGATCGGCGCCGGGAGTGGATTATCCCGTCGCCGGGCCTGCTTATCCCGCGCCGGATGGGCTTGTAAAAAAACCCGCGCGACGCCATCCGTGAAGGCATGACACAGCATCCTGTTGCCGCCGCCGACGCCACCGCCCAAGACCGTCTGGACCGTTCCCGGGTCTTGCGTGCCTTCAACTTCAGCCTGGCCGCGGTGCTGCTGCTGGTGGCAGTGTTCACCGCCCAGGGCATGTTCGACTGGCGCGCCTGGGCGGTGGCACCGCTGCAGGCCGACGGCCTGCTCGGCATTCTCACCGCACCGCTGCTGCATGGCTCGCTCGCGCATCTGGGCGCCAACGCGGCCGCCCTGCTGATCCTGGGCACGCTGGCCGGCAGCGTGTATCCGCGCGCCACCGTCATGGCGCTGCCGTTGTTGTGGCTGGGTTCGGGCCTGGGCGCCTGGCTGCTGGGCGAACCCGGCAGCCGCCACCTGGGCGCCAGCGGCGTCACCCACGGGCTGATGTTTCTGGTGTTTGTGCTCGGCCTGCTGCGCCGCGACCGCCCGGCGATCGCCACCAGCATGATCGCCTTCCTGTTCTACGGCGGCATGCTGCTGACCATCCTGCCGCACGAGGCCGGCGTGTCGTGGCAATCGCATCTGGGCGGCGCCGTGGCCGGCCTGATCGCCGCACTGCTGCTGCGCCTGCGCGACCCGCAACAGGCCAGGCCACGCTACAGCTGGGAGGATGAGGACGAAGACGCTGCGTGGGAAGTCAGCAATGCCGAGCGCGACGTGCTGGAACCGCCGCCGCCGCGCCAGGTGCCGGTGCTATGGCAACGCCAGGAAGACGGCTCGCACAACGTGGTACTGCATTTCCCCCCGCGCGAGCGACCGCCTGGGACGTAGGAGCGCGCTTGCGCGCGATGAGGCTTCCTCGATAACGCCTCATCGCGCGCAAGCGCGCTCCTACGGGCCGCGGATGCGTTTAACGCATTGCACGCGCGTGCAACGCACGCCGCGCCAGGCCCGGGTCGTCGGCGAAGAAGGCATCGATGCCGGCGTCCAGATAGGTCTTGAGTTCGGCCAGTGCCCCGGCGTCGTTACGCTCGGTCACCGCGCCGCTGCTGCGGTTTTCGGCAGCCAAGAAGTAGTTCTCCGGGCGGAACGTATACGGCTGCACCTGCAATCCTGCCGCATGCGCGTCGCGCACCAGGCTGGTTGGCGTGCCCAGGCGTTGCTGCGCATCCAACGGAATGATGCTGCGGATATCCGGGCCGATCGCATCGGCATAGCTGGCGATCTGCTTCAGCCCTTCGGGCGTGATCATCTGCGCGTAGGTGCGCGGCGCGTTGCCCACACCGGCATCGGGCAGCGCCATCTGCGCGCCACCCAGCAACTGCAGCAGGCGAATGTTGCTGGTGCGCCCGATCTTGCCGCGCAGGCCACGCAGGTTGCCGGTCTCGAACGACTGGATCACCACCGGCGCGGTCTGCGTGTAGGCATGCGCACGCAAGCTCGCCAGCACCTTGTCTTCCATCGGCAACTTCAGCGCACTGAAATAGCTCGGGTGCTTGATCTCCGGAATCAGCCCGATCGTGCGCCCGGTCGCTGCCGATTCCGCTGCGACAAAATCGATGATCTCGTCGAAGGTCACGATCTGAAACTGCCCATCCCAACGCGTGCCACGCAATTGCGGCAGACGCTCGCGCGCGCGCAGCGTCTTCAATTCGGCAAGACTGAAGTCTTCGGTGAACCAGCCTTCCATCGGCTGGCCATCGATGGTCTTGCGGGTCTTGCGCGCGGCGAACTCAGGGTGGCTGGCCACATCGGTGGTGCCGCCGATCTCGTTCTCATGGCGTGCCACCAGCACGCCATCCTTGGTCGACACCAGATCCGGCTCGACGAAATCGGCGCCATCCACAATGGCCTTGGCGTAGGAGGCCAACGTGTGTTCCGGGCGCAACGCGCTGGCACCGCGGTGCGCAAAGATCTGCACCGTTTTCGCCAACGGCGCTTCTGCCACTGCGGGGCCGCTCATGCCGACCATCATCGCTCCCAACACTAGAACACGGTGGAACTGCATCATGCATTTCTCCAACGAAAAAGCAGCCATCAAAACCAAGGCATGATCGCCAGGCGAACGCGGCCGATTGGCGGTGCGGCATGTACGACACATACACCCCGCTTTCTCCGCATCGTCTGCATCCGCCTGACAACCACGCGCTACGTCTTGTCAGCCACTCTAAAACTAACAGCGTCCATCAGCATCGGAAAATCCGTAAGCAGCAGCAAGACCCGCCGTTACGAATCCCAAATCCCGATTCCCCAATCCCTGACTCAGAACTTCGCATCCAGCGTCAAGAACACCTGCCGCGGCGCACTGGCATGGAACGCCAGTTGACGCCCATTCGGATCGCTGTTGGCGAACGCGGTGAGGTTGGAGGCGTAACGCTTGTCGGTGAGGTTGGTGACGTTGAGCGAGAGCTTGAGCCCCTGCAGCACGCCGGCCTGGCCGAAGTCGTACCCGGCGCCCGCATCGAACGAGGTGTAACCGCCAAAACCCTGATCGTTGGTGTAGGTGTAGTAGCGCTGCCCGGTGTACTTGCCGCGCAGATTGACGTTCCAGTTGGCGTAGTTGAAGGCGATTTCGCTGGCGAACATGCGCTTGGGCGTATCCACCGTGGTCTTGCCGGCAGTGGCGATGGTCACACCGTTCTGCACGTAATTGTCGTCGTAGGTCGAACGGTTGATCGAGGCCGAGTTGTACCACTGCAGGTAACTGGTCGGCTTCCAGATCACGGTCAGTTCGCCGCCGCGGCTGCTCACCGAGCCCACGTTGAAGAAGCGCGTGGTGCAGGCCGGCGTGGTGCCCTGCTGGATGCTGGCGCAGGGATTGAGCGAGAGCAGACGGTTGTCGAAGGTGACGTCGTAACCGACCAGCGAGGCTTCGAAGTGATCGCGCACGAAGCGATAACCGGCTTCCATGGTGCGCGACTTTTCCGGCTCCAGCGCACCAACGCTGGCATCGAACGAGGCCTGGGTCACCAGCAACGGACCGCCGGCGCCGCCGCCCTGAAACGCGGCGATGTTTTCCGCATACGAGGCGAACACTTCCTGCCCTTCGGCCAGGCGATAACCCAGACCGATCTGCGGCAGTACCGAGTCGCTGGCCTTGATCGAGCCGGTCGCCACCGGCGCTTCCACCGCCACGCCCGGCGTCTCGCGCGCGGTCATTTCGGTACTCGGGCTCTTGATGCCCAGATCCACGCTCAGGCGCTCATCGAAGAACTTGAAATTGCCCTGCACGTAGAACTGCCGGGTGGTGATGACGTAGTTCTGCGAGAACAACCGGCGGTCCGGATCCTGCAGGAACTTGTCGTCGCTGACCGGCCCGTCGATCCAGTAGAAATTGCGCTCCACATCGTGGTGATTGCGCTCGTACCACAGCCCGGCTTCGAGGTGATGCGGGCCCAGGTTCCAGCCGAGCGAGGCGATGCCGCCGGTGCGGTTGATCCAGTAATTGGTGCTGCGGATGGAGATCGGCAATGCCTGCGGCGTGCCTGGATTGGACGCCTGGCCCGGCGACCACCAGTGGCCCTGACCCTTGTTTTCGTGGTGATAGACCTGGGTGTGCAGGCTGATCGCATCGTTGGGCTGGAAGTCGCCGGCCACGTAGAACAGATCGTCGTCGCGCAATGCGCGGCTTTGGTAATAGGCATCGTCGACGTTGTCCACGCCGCCACTGAAACCACAGCGTGCCGCATTCCGCGTGGCCGGTGCGCAATACGCTGCGGCCAGCGCACGGTTCCAGTCCGGTGCGTACAGATTCCAGTCCCAACCCAGGCCACGCGCCATGCCGCTCTTGGACAGATACGAATAATCCGCCTGCGAGGTGCGCGAGGTATCGGCGAACGCGGTCAACTTGCCGCCGTCGAACTGGTACACACTCTTGGCATTGAACTGCCGCGTAGTGGTCGGCGAGTCCGGACGCGCCCACATGTCGGCTTCGGCGTTGATGCCCGACACATATGCCGAAAAGCCGTTGTAGTCGCCGGTATCCACGCGCAGGAAGGTACGGCGGTTGGCATCGGACCCCACCGTCTGCGACACCTGCCCGCCGAACACGCTGGACGGATCGGCCGAGTAGTACTGGATGGTGCCGCCGAGGTTGCTGGTGGAGGCGGTACCCAGCGCACCGATGCCCGAGGCCAGCTCCACGCCGCCGAAGTTCTCGGCGATCAGCGCGCGGCTGATATTGAGGCCGTTGTAGTTGCCGTAGGCGTTGTCGCCCAGCGGGAGGCCGTCGAGCGTATAGCCCAGGCGCGTGCCGTTGAAGCCGCGCAGGCTGATCGTCTGCGACTCTTCGTTGGCACCGAAGGCATCGTTGGATTGCACGTTGACGCCCGGCATGCGGTTGAGCAGCTTCTGGATGCTGGTGCCGGGCGGCAACACCGGAATGTCCTGCTGGGTGATGCGCTGCACCTGACGCGTTTCGCCCTGGCCGATCACCGAGACCGCATCGAGCTGCTGCACGGTCGTGCCGGTGTCGGCAGTCACCTCGGGATCGGCGGCGTGGGCGGCCGGCGACAGCACGAGCGCGGTAAGAACGACGGCACTTAACAGATGGGTCTTGGGCATGAGCGGCAGGGGGACGAGTCAAAAGATGACGGCAAGCGTGCGACAGCTGTCTTGCGTCGATGCGACCGGGACATGACAGTGCTGCGACAGCAGCTGCGCATTCCGCGCCGCAGCTGCGTTGCGCTGGCACGCACGTGTCATCTGCGCGTCGTAATCTGCGAGCTCTTCCATGCGCGTTGTTGAGGGTTGGTCCATGTCGCATCGCAGTGCTCGCTCTTATCCTCGGACGCTGACCGGCATCGCCATCGCCGCGCTGGTCGTCGGCAGCGGCATGCTGAGCGCGCGGGAAAAACCAGCATCGACAGGCTCGGTGATCGCCACCGATGCGCGCGGATATCTCGAAAAAGAACAGTTGCCCGACAGCCTGCGCCTGGTGCCGCCACCGCCGCAGGACGGCAGCGCCGCGCTGGCCAACGACGAAGCCATCGCCAAGGCCATGCTCGCGTTGCGCGGCACACCGCGTTGGAACCTGGCCACCCAGGACGCCGCACTGACTTTCCCCGCTGCCGCCAGTCACTTCAGCTGCGCGCTTGGCGTCCAGATCGATCAGACCCACACCCCGCATCTGCTGCGCCTGCTCGAACGCAGCATGCGCGACGCCAGCAGCAGCACCAGCGCGGCCAAGGCACGCTACCAACGCCCGCGCCCGTTCATGCGCAACGACCAACCGATGTGCACCCCCGCCGACGACGCGGCGCTGCGCAAGAACGGCTCCTACCCCTCCGGCCACACCGCCATCGGCTGGAGCTGGGGCCTGATCCTGGCCGAACTGGCCCCCGCACAACGCGACGCCCTGCTCGCCCGAGGCCGCGCCTTCGGCGACAGCCGCCTGGTCTGCAACGTGCATTGGCAAAGCGATGTCCTGCAGGGCCGCATCATGGGCGCCGCCACTGTCGCCGCATTGCACGACAACCCTGAGTTCCAGAAAGACATGGCCGCCGCACGCGGCGAGATTGAAAAGGCGCGCGCAAAGCACGCTGCAACGCCCGCGGCATCGCTCACTTGCGATGCCGAAAACGCGGCACTGCAGACGGTGTTGCCGGATGTGATGTAAGCGATACGACAGGATCGGATCACTGCAACCTGCTCTAGACAACGCGGCCACTGCGCGTTGGACCATGCATCCAACGTCTGTTGAATACGCGGTATTGGACCTCGACTGATCCCGGCCTCGGCATCACTCCACCGGACACTGGCCGGCCACAGACGCATTGAGTAGATCGACTACGTTGATCGAGACCGCCCGGCCTCGCTCATTCTGCGCGCGCGCGTCCGGCGCCAGCCCCTCCCGCATGTTCTGCATGATCAATGCGAGCCGATGCTCACCAACCCGGCCGACCGGCCTGGCACTTGCCCGTTCACGGCAATAGACATTTCGCTGTCCGTCCCCACCGCGATGACATGTCGCAGCGGCGCTTCGCTCGGTCGGGCAGCGTGCTCACTGTCGGCGAAGGCGCCAGATGCGTACTGGTCGCCTGGACAAAGACGTGGGACGACGACACCAGCCGCGTTGGACCGGAGGGGGACAGGCGCTCATTACATGAATTCGACAAGCAATTCCTGGCCCGGAAGCCCTGTTTCATTAAAAAGTTCCCGGAAGATGACATCCCCGTAAATCTTGGGTTAATCTTCAGGCAGCCTTCAGGAAAGTGACGGGCTCGGTTGGTCAGGTTTTCTCGAAGCGCCTTCCCCCTCAATTGCCACAGGCAGTTGAGTTTTTACGTCTTGCAGTCGGTGTGACGGTACTTCATCAGGAGAGAGAGGAATGACACGTCCAGGGGTTCGTAGTGCCTTGTCCAAGAACATCACACGCAGTGCCTTGAGCATTGCGCTGAGCATGTGTGTTGCCGGCGGTGTACAGGCGCAGAGCGCGGTGGGCTCCATTTTCGGTAGTGGGCAGCCTGGCAGCACCATCGCCATTCAAAGCCCGCAGACGGGCGTGAGTCGTTCAGCCACTGCCGCTGCCGATGGCCGATTCACGTTCAGCCAGCTGCCGCCGGGTAAATACATCATTACCTCCAATGGGCTGACCCGGGAGGTCGAGGTCAAGGTCGGCAGCGGCGCGCAGGTCTCGCTGAGTAGCGATGCCACTACGCTGGATCGGGTGGAAGTGGTCGGCGCGCAGGCGTTCAACCCCATCGACGTCTCTTCGGTGGAATCGACCACGGTGTTCACTGCCGACCAGATGGTCTCGCTACCGGTGGCCAGCGATGTGTCTTCGGTCGCGCTGCTCGCGCCTGGCGCGGTCCGGGGCGACAGCGGGCTCGGTGCAGGCAACCTTGCCTCGTTCGGCGGATCGTCGGTGGCCGAGAACGGCTACTACATCAATGGCTTTGACGTCACGAACATGCGTACGTTTCTGTCGTTCGCTAATCTGCCGTTCCAGAGCATTGGTCAGCTGCAGATCAAGACCGGCGGGTATGGCGCCGAATACGGCCGCTCGCTTGGCGGCATCGTCAGCATCGTCACCAAGGCCGGCTCCAACGAATGGCACTACGGCGGCAGCGTGGAATGGGCACCGGACTGGGGCGCGGCGGCGGGTAAAAACGTCCGCGAACGCGACCCCGACGCGTCAGACCCGCTGTACCAGTACCGCAGCGACGATCAGTTCGACAGCACCATTTACTCTGCGTATGCCAGCGGCCCGATCGTCAAGGACCGCTTGTTCTTCTTCGCAATGGTGGAAGGCCGCCAGGAAACTGAAGACAACTTCTACGCGCTGACCAGCCGGCGCGTCAGTGACACGACCCCGCAGGGCCTGGTCAAGCTCGATTGGTATATCAACGACAGCAACTTGGTCGAATTCACCGGCATCTACAACCAGGCCAAGACCAAGTACCGCACCTACGAATACGCCACCGACGCCAACGGCGACAACCGCTACAACGTTGGCCGGCACGAAGTGCCGATCGAGCAGTACGAGATGGAGAATGGCGGCAAGATCGGCATCCTCAAATACACCGGCTACTTCACCGATAATTTCACGCTGTCGGCGCAGTACGGCTACCTGAGCAATCTGATCGAGTCCCGCCTGCCGGCCGATCCGGCTGGGAGCGAATGCCCTTGGGCCTACAGCTTCGGCCTGACCACCAGCGTGGTCGACCGATACATCGGCTGCAACCCGGGCACGATCTCCACGATCGCCGACCGCGATGCGGAGCCGGACGAGGACATCCGCAAAGCGTTCCGGGTCGATGGCGAATGGGTGCTGGGCGATCACCGGTTGCGCTTCGGCGTGGATCAGGAAAAGTACGAATCCAGCCACCGTGGCCAGACCTACGCCGGTGGCATCAACTGGGCGTATTACACGGTGCCCGGCAATTCGGTAGCCACCGGCGCGTTTGCAGGCCGGCCTGGCCGCACGGTCAACGGCCAACTGGTGCCGCGCAATGCGCTGTACGCACGTTCGCGCGTGTTCCAGAGCAGCAGCTCCACGTACGAAAACACCAATAGCGCGTTTTATCTGGAAGACAACTGGCAGGTCACCGAAAACTTCCTCGCCGTGCTCGGCTTGCGCGGTGAGAAGTTCGAAAACAAGAACGGCGATGGCATTGCCTGGATCGAATCCGATTACAAAATGGCACCGCGCCTGGGCTTCTCCTGGGATGTGCTGGGCGATTCCAGCTTGAAGCTGTTCGGTACCGCAGGCCGCTACTACATCCCGGTGGCGACCAACTCCAGTATCCGCGCAACCGGCGCCGAATCGACCGTGTCCAACTGGTACTTCGTCAATGGCTGGAGCGAAGCCGATGGCACGCCGGTTGGCCAAGGTGCGCAGATTGGCCAGACCCAGACCAATGGCTCGCTCACTGCGCCGAATCCAGCCTCTGTCGCGTCCACCAACCTGTCGCCGATGTACCAGGACGAGGTCATTCTCGGTGGCCAGCTGCAGTTGACGGAAAACTGGATGGCGGGTGTGCGCATGATCCGCCGCGAAGTGAAGTCCGGGATGGACGACACCTGCACCACCAATCCGTGGATCGACTGGGCGGCGGACAACGGCTACCCCGATTTCGATCCGGGCTCGGTGCCTAGCTGCTACTTCTTGAATCCGGGCAGCGATGTGACCATCAACGTCGATCTCAATGGTGATGGCGAACTGGAACTGGCAACCTTGCCGGCCTCGTATCTTGGCCTGCCGGAATATCGCCGCCTGCATACCGCTCTGGAATTCTTCTGGGAGCGCACCGGCGAGAAGTTCAACTTCCAGGGCTCCTATACGTTTGCCAGGACACGCGGCAACGTCGAGGGCTATGTCAATTCCACGCTGGAACAGGAGGACGCCGGCCTCACCCAGGACTTCGACCACCGTCTGTTCACCGATGGCACCTATGGGCCGACCCCGAACGATCGTCAGCACACGCTCAAGCTGTTCGGTGCTTATACGATCACGCCGGAATGGCAGCTTGGCGGAAATTTGGTCCTGCAGTCCGGGCGCCCGATCAATTGCCAGGGCTATATCCCGCTGGACGACATCCCGCAGCCTGACCAGGGCAACCTCAGCGGTTACAGCGGCTCGAGCTTTTACTGCTTGAACGCCGAGGGCACACGCGTGCTACGCCAACGTGGCGACGAAGGCCGCACGCCGTGGACCTGGACCTTCGATCTGGCCGCGGCGTACATCCCCAACTGGGCCGATAACAAACTGCGCTTCAAGCTAGATGTCTTCAACCTGTTCAACAACGACAGGGTCACCGAGTACAACGAGTTCAGTGAGGCCTCGCGTGATGTGATCAGCCCAAACTATTTGAACGATCAAAATTATCAGACGCCTCGTTCGTTTCGCCTGACCGCGCGCTACGACTTCTAAGTCGCGGTATCAGCGTTTTACATACGAAATCCGGTCTCGTAAGAGGCCGGATTTTTTAATTGGCGAATGCTAGATTCAGCGCTCCGCGCTGCGCAGTGCCGCATCACTTACCAATACAAAAACTCGAAAAGATCTTGCCCAGCAACTCGTCGGCGCTCAGCTTGCCGGTAATGTCGCCAAGCGCTTCGTGCGCCAGACGCAATTCCTCAGCGGCCAGTTCGAGTTGTTCGAAACCCAGTTCCAGATCCGCCGCATCCGCGTGGTGCTCGGCGCGACGCAGTGCTTCGACATGCCGCGTGCGTGCTGAGAATTCGCCATCCACGCTTTCCATGCCATCGCCCAGTGCGAGTTCGCGCAGGCGGATGTGCAGCTGCTCCAAACCCTGCCCGGTCACTGCAGAGACCGCGATTGCATCGCTATCGAGTTTCAGAGCATCTAGCAGCAAATCGCACTTATTGTGGATCCAGAGCTGCCGCGGCACCGCATCGATGGCATCGCCGATCGCATCGCGTGCAGTTTGCGGGTCGCGTGCATCCAGCACGATCAGCGCCAGGTCGGCGCGCTGCAGTTCGGCGCGTGCGCGGCGCATGCCTTCGCGTTCGATCGCATCGCCGCCGTCGCGCAAGCCCGCAGTGTCGACCAGGGTCAGTTCGAAGCCATCGAGCTGGATGGTTTCCTGCAAGGTATCGCGCGTGGTGCCGGCGACATCGGTGACGATGGCGCGCTCGCTGCCCGCAAGTGCATTGAGCAAGGAACTCTTGCCGGCGTTGGGCGGACCGATCAACACCGCATGCAACCCATCGCGCAACTTGCGTCCGCGTTCGGCATCACGCAGTAATTGCGCGAGCAAGCCGCGTGCCTGCGTCAGTCCATCGCGCACTTGGGTGCCGCCCAGCGTATCCAGCGGCTCATCGGCAAAATCGATCGCCGCCTCCACATGGATGCGCAGACGCGTCAGGCTGTCGCTGACTGCATCCACGCGGCGCGAGAACACGCCATCCAAGGAACGTCGCGCGGCACGCGCTGCGCGCAGATCGCCGGCCGCAATCAGGTCGGCGATGGCCTCTGCCTGCGCAAGATCGAGTTTGCCGTTGAGAAACGCACGCTCGCTGAATTCGCCCGCGCGTGCCTGCCGTGCGCCCAGTGCGATACAGCGCGCCACCACCTGCCGCAGCAACACCGGGCTGCCATGGCCTTGCAACTCCACCACGTCTTCGCCGGTAAAACTGTGCGGCGCCGGAAACCACAGCGCAATGCCATCGTCGATCACCTCGCCCAGGGCATCGCGAAAGCGTGCGTATCTCGCCTGCCGTGGCTGCAGATTCGGGACACCCAAGTCGGCGGCGATTTGCGCGGCCTGCGGCCCGGACAGCCGCACGATGCCGATGCCTCCGGTTCCGGCGGCACTGGCGATGGCAACAATGGTCGATGGCGAAGAAGACATAGGTTGTTGGTACGGCGTGTGGTCAGAAACGTGGCTTGCAGGCGCGCATGCAGAAAGCCCGCCTTGCGGCGGGCCTTCTTCATATCACTTGGCGTTGGCCTGGATGATCTTGCTCGGCTTCTCGCCGTGCTGGCGGATCATCCACCACTGGATCAGCAGACCCAGCCCGCCGTTGACCACCCAGTACAGCACCAGGCCGGCCGGCATGAAGGCCATCATGACGCCGAACACCAGCGGCATGAACTGCATCATCTTGGCCTGCATCGGGTCCATGCCCGGGGTCGGGGTCAGCTTCTGCGTGGCCCACATGATCGCGATGTTGAGCACCGGCAGGATGAAGTACGGATCGCGCGCGGTCAGGTCCTGGATCCAGCCCAGCCACGGCGCCTGACGCAGTTCCACCGACTCCACCAGCACCCAGTACAGCGCGAAGAAGATCGGCATCTGGATCAGCAGCGGCAGGCAGCCGCCCATCGGGTTGATCTTTTCCTTCTTGAACAGCTCCATCGTCGCCTGCTGATACTTGACGCGATCGTCGCCGTAGCGCTCCTTCAGCTGCGCCAGGCGCGGCTGGAAGCGGCGCATCTTGGCGCCTGACTTGTACTGCGCGGCGGACAACGGATACAGCGCCAGGCGCAGCAGCACCACCAGCCCGATGATGGCCCAGCCCCAGTTGTGCAGGAAGCTGTGCAGATGGCTCAGCACCCAGAACAGGCCCTGGCCGATGATGGCCATGATCGAGAAGCGGCTGTAATCGACCACCCGGTCCAGGCCCTTCACGTCTTCTTTGGCGATCAGGCTGACCAGCTTCGGGCCCACCCACAGGCGCGCCTCGGTGCTGGCGGTCTGGCCCGGCGCCACGGTGAAGGCCGGGCCGCGCAGCTCGGCCACGTCACGCGGGCCGTCCTGGTTCAGCACATACAGCGAGGCCTGGTCCTTTTGCGGAATCCACGCAGTGAAGAAGTGGTGCTGCAACAGCGCCACCCAGCCGCCGGTGATCTGGCGATTGAGGCCGCCGTCGTCCATGTAGTCCTTGAACGCGCGACGCTCGTAGCCTTCCTGCGGGCTATACCAGGTCGCCCCGTTGAAGCTGAAGGAATCCGGGTTGGTCATGCCGCGGCTGAGGATGGTCGGCACCCGGCTCAGCTTGCGGAACACGTAGCCGTTCCACGGTGCACCGCTCTTGTTGATCACTTCATCCTTGATCGAGATCGCGTAGCGACCACGTTCCAGGGTGAAGGTGCGGCGGATCGACACGCCGTTGGGGCCATTCCATACGAACGGCACTACCAGGCTGTTCTGGCCGTTGGCCAGTTCGAACGCGGTGCCCGGCTGTTCGGCGCGGAAGCCGCCTACGCCCGGTACCGGCGAATGCTCGCTGGCCCAGCCGCTGGTGGCGTTATAGGGATGCGCGGCATCTTCGGTCAGCAGGCTGACCGGCGCGGTGCCGTCCTTGGTCTGCGGAAACTGCAGCAATTCGGCATCGAGCACGCTGCGGCCGTCCAGCTTCAGGCGCAACACGTCCGATGTCAGCGTGATCACCGGCGCAGCACTGGCAGCGGCCGGCGTCGCGGCGGTGGTACTGGTCGCCGGTACCGCGCCCGGCACGCCCGCCTGCGGAATGGCCTGTGCCGCCGGCACATTGGCCGCGGTCGCAGCTGCGTCCAGGTCACGCGCGGCCGGCACCGACTGGGTCGCCGCAGCTACCGGTGCATTGGCGGCCGTCTTGTCCTTGCCCCACTCCATCCACAGCAACGCCGCGACCATCAGCCAGGCAAAAATCAGGAAAACACGGGTCTGGTTCATCGGGCAGCAACTCGCTCAGTCGGAACTGGGTTCCGGCTCTGTCGGGGAAAGGGAGGATGGGTGCATCGTCCTGGCGGGCGGCATTGTGCCGGGCGCAGCAGGCAGGGGCAATGCGCCGGCACGGCGCAGCAGACGCAGGAAGGCGTCGCGAATCTGTGGATTGGTCGCTTTTGCGGCGGCAGAGCGCGCCACAATCACGTAGTCGCCACCGGCCAGCTCGGGCAACAGGTGGCGCATGGCATCGCGCAACACGCGTTTGATGCGGTTGCGTCCGACCGCACGCGTATCGACCTTGCGCGACACCGCCATGCCCAGGCGCGGCGGTGTATCGCCGGTCCGCCAGTGCAGGCTGAGCAATGGGTCCGAGGTGCGACGTGCAGTATCGAAAACGACCGTATATTGCGCACGCGTACGAACCCGCGCAGAGCGAGGAAATCGCCTGCACGGGTTCGATGCGTTCACGGTAGGGACTGCCTCGGCCGCGGGGAGCGGCGCGGCAATCAAGCGCTCAGGCGCTTGCGGCCCTTGGCGCGGCGACGAGCCAGGATCTTGCGGCCGTCGGCAGTTGCCATACGTGCGCGGAAGCCATGGTCGCGTGCTCGCTTGAGGTTGCTGGGTTGGAAAGTACGCTTGGTGGCCATGGGGCCCTCTGCATGGATGGAGACGAATAGAACCGGAAATTCTATAGGACCTCTACAGCGCCGGTCAACTCCTCAAACGCTTTACCGCAGGTGAGGATGGCAGCAGCCTGTGGATGGACCTGTGAATAAGTCTGGGAAAACCCTGCCCTCGGTGCTAGTCTGGCGCATCCTCTTTTCACTACCGGGCTGCGAGCACGGCGCTTTTCTGCGCGCCGCAGCCAGCAACAGATGATCATACTTTGATGGATGCTTGGCCCCGCTGTCTGGAACGTCTCGAAGCCGAATTCCCGCCCGAAGACGTCCACACCTGGTTGAAACCCCTGCAAGCCGAAGACCGCGGCGACAGCATCGTGCTGTACGCGCCGAATGCCTTCATCGTCGACCAGGTCCGCGAACGTTATCTGCCGCGGATCCGCGAACTGGTGGCGTACTTCGTCGGCAATGGCGAGGTGGCGCTGGCAGTCGGCTCGCGTCCCCGTGCGCCAGACCCGTTGCCGGCCCCGATGGCCGCGCCCAGCGCGCCGGCCGCCGCGCCGATCGTGCCGTTTGCCGGCAACCTGGATTCGCACTACACCTTCGCCAATTTCGTGGAAGGCCGCAGCAACCAGCTGGGGCTGGCGGCCGCCATCCAGGCCGCGCAGAAACCCGGCGACCGTGCGCACAACCCGCTGCTGCTGTACGGCAGCACCGGCCTGGGCAAGACCCACCTGATGTTCGCCGCCGGCAATGCGCTGCGCCAGGCCAATCCGGCCGCCAAGGTGATGTATCTGCGCTCGGAACAGTTCTTCAGCGCGATGATCCGGGCGCTGCAGGACAAGGCGATGGACCAGTTCAAGCGCCAGTTCCAGCAGATCGATGCGCTGCTGATCGACGACATCCAGTTCTTCGCCGGCAAGGACCGCACGCAGGAAGAGTTCTTCCACACCTTCAACGCGCTGTTCGATGGCCGCCAGCAGATCATCCTGACCTGCGATCGCTACCCGCGCGAGGTCGAGGGGCTGGAGCCGCGGCTGAAGTCGCGCCTGGCCTGGGGCCTGTCGGTGGCGATCGATCCACCGGATTTCGAAACCCGCGCGGCCATCGTGCTGGCCAAGGCGCGCGAGCGCGGCGCCGACATTCCGGACGACGTGGCGTTTTTGATCGCCAAGAAGATGCGCTCCAACGTGCGCGATCTGGAAGGCGCGCTCAACACGCTGGTGGCCCGCGCCAATTTCACTGGACGCTCGATCACCGTGGAATTCGCCCAGGAGACGCTGCGCGACCTGTTGCGCGCCCAGCAGCAGGCGATCGGCATCCCCAACATCCAGAAGACCGTGGCGGACTACTACGGCCTGCAGATGAAGGATCTACTCTCCAAGCGGCGCACCCGCTCGCTGGCGCGTCCGCGCCAGGTGGCGATGGCGCTGGCCAAGGAGCTGACCGAACACAGCCTGCCGGAGATCGGCGACGCCTTTGCCGGCCGCGACCACACCACCGTGCTGCATGCCTGCCGGCAGATCCGCACGTTGATGGAGGCCGACGGCAAGCTGCGCGAGGACTGGGAAAAGCTGATTCGCAAGCTCAGCGAGTGAGTCGTTGCGGCCCTTGACGGCCCGCTTGGAGAAAAGCGTGGAAACGTTGGGGTCAAATGCGGGAGAATCTGTGGATAACGTTGCGTCGCGGTTCGAGTGAAAAACTATCCACAGGTTTTACCGCTAGACCAGGGCTACTAGTCCAACGACTTTCAGGCGCTGAAATGTCTTTGGAAACAAATAGTTATGGTGGTTATCCGCTGAAAACGGCCCTACCATCACCACCAAGCTTTTGATTTATTCCATTATCTTTTAAAGCATAGGGGCACGGAACCACATGCGTTTTACACTGCAGCGCGAAGCCTTCCTCAAACCGTTGGCCCAAGTGGTCAATGTGGTCGAACGCCGTCAAACCCTGCCTGTTCTGGCCAACCTGCTGGTGCAGGTCAAGGACGGACAGGTCTCGTTGACCGGCACGGACCTGGAAGTGGAAATGATCTCGCGCACGATGGTGGAAGACGCGCAGGACGGCGAAACCACCATCCCGGCCCGCAAGTTGTTCGACATCCTGCGCGCCCTGCCCGACGGCAGCCGGGTCACCATCTCGCAGACCGGCGACAAGGTCACCGTGCAGGCAGGACGTAGCCGCTTCACGCTGGCTACGCTGCCTGCCAATGACTTCCCGTCGGTGGATGAAGTCGAGGCCACCGAGCGTGTGGTGGTGCCAGAGGCGGGGCTGAAAGAACTGATTGAACGTACCGCGTTCGCCATGGCCCAGCAGGACGTACGCTATTACCTCAACGGCCTGCTGTTCGATCTGCGCGACGGCCTGCTGCGCTGTGTGGCCACCGATGGCCACCGTCTGGCGCTGTGCGAAATGGAGCTGGAGAAGGCCGGCGGCGCCAAGCGCCAGATCATCGTGCCGCGCAAGGGCGTGACCGAATTGCTGCGCTTGCTGGAAGCGGCGGACCGCGAAGTCGAGCTGGAAGTCGGTCGCAGCCATATCCGCGTCAAGCGCGGCGATGTGACCTTCACCTCCAAGCTGATCGATGGCCGCTTTCCGGATTACGAGGCAGTGATTCCGATTGGGGCCGACCGTGAGGTCAAGGTTGACCGTGAAGCGTTGCGTGCCTCGCTGCAGCGTGCTGCGATTCTGTCGAACGAGAAGTACCGCGGCGTGCGCGTGGAAGTCTCTCCCGGTCAGCTCAAGATCAGCGCGCATAACCCGGAGCAGGAAGAAGCGCAGGAAGAGATCGAGGCCGATACCAAGGTCGACGATCTGGCAATTGGCTTCAACGTCAATTACCTGCTCGACGCTTTATCCGCGTTGCGCGACGAGCATGTGGTGATCCAGCTGCGCGATGCGAACTCGTCTGCGTTGGTGCGCGAAGCCAGCAGCGAAAAGTCGCGTCATGTGGTGATGCCGCTGCGTCTTTGACATTGAGTTCCACGTGGAACACGAAAAGCCCGGCATTGCCGGGCTTTCTTGTTTGTGCGGCAGCAAGCCTGAAGCCGGTGCTGGATTGGACTATCGAAAACAAAGGGGTCCTGATCTGCTGTGAGTCCAGTCTCATTGCCGAGTCACAGTCGGGCGCCTGTTCGATGTCGGTGGTGCACCGCATTCTGAAGTGAGGCTGCCAATGGTGGGGGTCAGGTCGTGCTTACGGAGTTAGTGCTCGGCCTGCAACAGCGCGCCTTCGGCCAATCGCGGTAAGAACAAGATGACATTCGCGCACAAGTATGAATGAGTTCATTTCGAGGGGCCGGGAGCATCGGCGGCCGAGGCGGACCGGTGTCTTCCATTGTCCGATGTCGTGGGCATTCCAAGTGCGTTTTTGACTTATGCACATCTAGCTTTGCTTTTAAATCTAGAAATAACTTAAGAGCTTGGTGGTGATGGTAGGGCCAGATTTCGCCGAAAACTACCTTAAGTCTCTGTTTCAAAAGTATTTTTATGCCTCGAAACCCTGTGGTTTCAGTCCTGTTTACCGGTCTGTAACCTGTGGATAAGCAAAAGGGCGCTCAGGAGCGCCAAACTTATCCACACGTTATCCCCTGCCTGTCCCTGCCCGGCTTTCACAGGCCTTTGCACGGAATCGGCAACGATCACGTATCCTGCGCCCCGACCGGTACGCCGGATTAGCTTAGAGCAAACCGATCGATGCACGTTGTGCGGTTGTCCATCCATCGACTTCGTCGTTTCCAGACTGTCGAGCTTCATCCCGCCAGTTCCTTGAACTTGTTCACCGGCGATAATGGCGCCGGCAAGACCAGCGTGCTCGAGGCGCTGCATCTGATGGCCTATGGCCGTAGTTTCCGTGGGCGGGTGCGCGATGGGCTGATCCAGCAAGGCGCCGACGATCTGGAAGTGTTCGTGGAATGGCGCGAGCGCAGCGGCGAAACCAGCGAACGCTCGCGTCGCGCAGGTCTGCGCCATAGCGGCCAGGAATGGACCGGCCGGCTGGATGGGGAAGATGTCGCGCAGTTGGGATCGTTATGTGCCGCGCTGGCGGTGGTGACGTTCGAGCCGGGCAGCCATGTCTTGATCAGCGGCGGTGGTGAACCGCGGCGACGCTTCCTCGATTGGGGCTTGTTCCACGTGGAACCTGACTTCCTGGCACTATGGCGGCGTTATGCACGTGCGCTCAAGCAGCGCAATGCCTTACTCAAGCAGGGCGCGCAGCCGCGGATGCTCGATGCCTGGGATCACGAGCTCGCCGAATCCGGTGAAACCCTGACGTCGCGGCGCCTTCGCTACCTGGATCGCTTGCAGGAACGGCTGATTCCCGTTGCAACCGCGATCGCCCCCTCGCTAGGGCTGTCTGCGCTGACGTTCGCGCCGGGGTGGAAGCGCCATGAGGTCTCGCTCGCCGATGCGTTGCTATTGGCGCGGGAGCGCGACCGCCAGAACGGGTACACCTCGCAGGGACCGCACCGCGCCGACTGGACGCCTGCATTCGACGCGCTGCCGGGAAAGGATGCGCTCTCGCGTGGCCAGGCCAAGCTGACTGCCCTCGCCTGTCTGTTGGCGCAGGCGGAAGATTTCGCCCACGAACGGGGCGAATGGCCGGTGATTGCATTGGACGATCTGGGTTCTGAGCTGGATCGACACCACCAGGCGCGCGTCTTGCAGCGGCTAGCCTGTGCGCCTGCGCAGGTACTCATCACCGCGACCGAAGTGCCGCCGGGGCTTGCAGACGCAGGGGAACTGCTGCATCGGTTCCACGTGGAACACGGTCAGATCGCTGTTCAAGGCGCGTCGGAGTAGGCAACCACGGCACACGCGGGCCGACTGGTATAATTTGTGCGCTATCCCCCTTTTCCCACGGCGCGATGCGGCTCCTGCCGCCCTCGCCCGTGTTGTGGAGCTAACGGCACGCGCATGACCGAAGATCAAAACACCCCGACCACACCCAACAGCACCTACGATTCCAGCAAGATCACCGTGCTGCGTGGCCTGGAAGCCGTCCGCAAACGCCCCGGCATGTATATCGGCGATGTCCACGACGGCACCGGCCTGCATCACATGGTGTTCGAGGTGGTCGACAACTCGGTCGATGAGGCTCTGGCCGGCCATGCCGACGACATCGTGGTCAAGATCCTGGTCGATGGCTCGGTCGCCGTGTCGGACAACGGACGCGGCGTGCCAGTCGATATCCACAAGGAAGAAGGCGTGTCGGCGGCCGAGGTCATCCTCACCGTGCTGCATGCCGGCGGCAAGTTCGACGATAACAGCTACAAGGTTTCCGGCGGCCTGCACGGCGTGGGCGTATCGGTGGTCAATGCGCTGTCCGAGCACCTCTGGCTGGATATCTGGCGCGACGGGTTTCACTACCAGCAGGAATACGCGCTGGGCGAGCCGCAGTACCCGCTCAAGCAGCTGGAAGCCTCGACCAAGCGCGGCACCACGCTGCGTTTCAAGCCGGCCGTGGCGATCTTCAGCGATGTCGAGTTCCATTACGACATTCTGGCGCGGCGCCTGCGCGAGCTGTCGTTCCTCAATTCCGGCGTCAAGATCGCGCTGATCGACGAACGTGGCGAAGGCCGTCGCGACGATTTCCATTACGAAGGCGGCATCCGCAGCTTCGTGGAGCATCTGGCGCAGCTCAAGTCGCCGCTGCACCCCAACGTGATCTCGGTAACCGGTGAGCACAACGGCATCGTGGTGGACGTGGCCCTGCAATGGACCGACGCCTACCAGGAAACCATGTACTGCTTCACCAACAACATCCCACAGAAGGATGGCGGCACCCATCTGGCCGGTTTCCGCGCGGCGCTGACGCGCGTGCTCAGCAACTACATCGAGCAGAACGGCATCGCCAAGCAGGCCAAGGTGGCGCTGACCGGCGACGACATGCGCGAAGGCATGATCGCGGTGCTGTCGGTGAAGGTGCCCGACCCCAGCTTCTCCTCGCAGACCAAGGAAAAGCTGGTCAGCTCGGACGTGCGCCCGGCGGTGGAAAACGCCTTCGGTGCGCGCCTGCAGGAGTTTTTGCAGGAGAATCCGAACGAAGCCAAGGCCATCACCGGCAAGATCGTCGACGCCGCGCGTGCGCGCGAAGCCGCGCGCAAGGCGCGCGATCTGACTCGCCGCAAGGGCGCGCTGGACATCGCCGGCCTGCCGGGCAAGCTGGCCGACTGCCAGGAAAAGGACCCGGCACTGTCGGAACTGTTCATCGTCGAGGGTGACTCGGCAGGTGGCTCGGCCAAGCAGGGCCGTAACCGCAAGAACCAGGCGGTGCTGCCGCTGCGCGGCAAGATCCTCAACGTCGAACGCGCGCGTTTCGACCGCATGCTGGCCTCCGACCAGGTCGGCACGCTGATCACTGCGCTCGGCACCGGCATCGGTCGCGACGAGTACAACCCGGACAAGCTGCGCTACCACCGCATCATCCTGATGACCGACGCCGACGTCGACGGCTCGCACATCCGTACCCTGCTGCTGACCTTCTTCTACCGGCAGATGCCGGAGTTGATCGAACGCGGCTACATCTACATCGGCCTGCCGCCGCTGTACAAACTCAAGCAGGGCAAGAGCGAGCTGTATCTCAAGGACGACGCGGCGCTCAACGCCTACCTGGCCAGCAACGCGGTCGAAGGTGCGGCGCTGATTCCGGCCAGCGACGAGCCGCCGATCACCGGTGAGGCGCTGGAGAAGCTGCTGATGCTGTTCACCGGTGCCAACGAAGCGATCGCGCGCAATGCGCACCGCTACGACCCGGCGCTGATGACCGCCCTGATCGATCTGCCGCCGCTGGACGTGGCAAAGCTGCAGGCCGAAGGCGACCAGCACCCCACCCTGGACAAGCTGCAGGCGGTGCTCAACCGCGGCACGCTGGGCACGGCGCGCTACCAGCTGCGCTTCGACCCGGCCACCGACAGCACCTCCGCCACGCTGGTGGCGGTGCGCAAGCACATGGGCGAGGAATTCACCCAGGTGCTGCCGATGGGCGCGTTCGAGAGCGGCGAACTGCGTCCCTTGCGCGAGGTGGCGCTGGCGCTGGATGGTCTGGTGCGCGAAGGCGCGCAGATCGTGCGCGGCAACAAGACCCACCCGATCACCAGCTTCGCGCAGGCGCATGCCTGGTTGCTGGAAGAGGCCAAGAAGGGTCGCCAGGTGCAGCGCTTCAAGGGCCTGGGCGAAATGAACGCCGAGCAGCTGTGGGAAACCACGGTTAACCCGGATACGCGTCGCTTGCTGCAGGTACGCATCGAAGACGCGGTGGCCGCCGATCAGATCTTCAGCACCTTGATGGGCGATGTGGTCGAACCGCGCCGCGATTTCATCGAGGACAACGCGCTGAAGGTGTCCAACCTGGATATCTGAGCCTTCCGTCGTACGCGCGCGCGTCGCCTCGGCGATGCCCGCGCGGGCGCGGTTTTCGCAGGACGACGATGAGCGCAGATTCTCCAACGACCCCGGCTCCGGCCTCCGTTGCCGGCAAGTCCCGGTTGTTTCCCGCACTGCTCGGCTTCTGGATCGACGTGCTGATCGCCACCGGCCTGCTGCTGACGCTCAGCGTGGCCGGTTTCGCGCTGTGGGGAGCCGTACGCGGCTTCAGCCATGTGCAGGCGGCCAAAGCGCAGGGCCTGACGCCCTCCTCTGCGCAGATCATGGCCGCGATCGGTCAACCCGGGGTACTGGTGCAGTTGCTCACTGCACTGGTCAGCACCGCAACGCCGGCCGTGCTTCTGTACTACTGGCGTCGCCGGGCCACCGCCGGCGAACAGGCCGCCTCGCGTGCCGCCACGCGGCGTGCCTCGACCTGGGGCTGGACCGGCCTGATCGCCGTCTCGGTATTCGTGCTGAGCAATCTGGTCAGCGTCGCGGCATCGGCGCTGGGCATCAAACCGGTGCCGACCAACCTGCCGCTGATGGAAGAAGCGATCAAGCAATGGCCGCTGGCCTTGGTGCTGTTCGCGGTGGTCATCGCCCCGGCGTATGAAGAATTGCTGTTCCGGCGCGTGCTGTTCGGCCGCCTGCTGGCCGCCGGGCGCCCGTGGCTGGGCATCGCGCTGAGCAGCGCGATCTTCGCGCTGGTGCATGAAGTGCCCGGCATCAGCGGCAACGGCCCGGCCGCCATCGCCCAGTTGTGGCTGATCTACGGCAGCATGGGTGCGGCATTCGCATGGCTGTATTGGCGCACCGGCACCCTGTGGGCACCCATCGCCGCGCACGGCATCAACAACGCCACGGCCCTGGCCGCGCTGTACTTTTTCGGGGTGGGCTGACCCGTTTGACGAAAAGTTAAGACGAGCCTGCCAAAATGCCCCCAGGGTTCCAGGGGGATTGAATGAAAGCCAGGCTGTTGATTGTTGTTGCCGTCCTTACGTTGACGGCATGTGCCACCACAACCTCGCCGACCGGCCGCCGACAGGTGGTGGGAGGCGTCACGCAAGACCAACTCGACAAGCTTGGCGCGGAGTCGTTTGCGCAGACCAAGGCCAAGGAAAAGGTCAGCACCGACGGCAAGCAGAACGCCTACGTGCAGTGCGTGGTCAATGCGCTGGTGGCGCAATTGCCGCCGCAATGGCGCGAAACCCGCTGGGAAACCGCGCTGTTCGTCGACGATGAAGCCAATGCGTTCGCGCTGCCCGGCGGCAAGGTCGGCGTGAACACCGGTATCTTCACCGTCGCCAAGACCCAGGATCAGCTGGCCGCCGTGCTCGGTCATGAAATCGGGCATGTGATCTCGCGCCACCATGAAGAGCGCATCACCCGCCAGCTCGGCGCGCAGACCGGCCTGGGCATCATCGGCGCACTGGCTGGCGCGGCCTACGGCGATGGCGCGGCCAGCGCGGTGAACCAGGTTGGCGGCATGACCGCGCAGACGGTGTTCCTGCTGCCCGGCTCGCGCACCCAGGAGAGCGAGGCCGACGTGGTCGGACAACGCCTGATGGCGCAGGCCGGCTTCGACCCTGCCCAGGCGGTGACGCTGTGGCAGAACATGGCCGCCAGTGGCAACCGCCAGCCGCAATGGCTGTCCACTCACCCCGATCCGGCCAATCGCATTCGCGAACTGCAGGCCGACGTCAATCAGCTCGAACCGGTCTACAAGCAGGCGCGACAAGACGGCCGGGCGCCACGCTGTGGCTGAAATCGCCCCGGATACGTACCGAATATCGCAACACAGCATGGAAACCGTTTTCGGGAACTGAGACTTTCTGCTAAGTTTGCCGGCTCAGATTTTTCGTACAGCTTCCATTCCGCTTTTCGTACCGCCCGACGGCGGCTCGTCCGAGGTGAATCATGAAACTGCTCAAGCGCAAGCAAGCCCTGTTGTCCCTGTTCATCGCCGCGTCGCTGGGCGGGGCTGTCGTCGCCGATGCGGTCGCGCAGTCGGACCGCTCGTCCGAGCGTGCCAGCCGCAAGTCCAAGAGCAGCGGCAAGGCCGAAGAGCTGTACCCGCAGTCCACCCGCGCCGCGCCGACGATCAAGCCCTCGTCCAAGCTGGGCAGCAAGTTGCAGAAGCTGATCGAAACCTTCAACAAGGGCGAGGACTACCCTGGCGTGCGCACCCAGGCCGATGAAATCCTGGCCAATTCCGCTGCCAATGAAGCCGACAAGGCGCTGGCCGCGCAGCTTGCTGCCCAGGCCGCGTACAACACCGACGACACCGCCGCTGCCAAGAAATACCTGCAGCAGGCAATCGGTCTGAATGCGCTGGACAACAACGGCCAGTTCCAGTCGATGCTGATGCTGGCGCAGTTGCAGATGCAGGACGACCAGCAGGCCGAGGGTCTGGCCACGCTGGACAAGTACCTGGACGAGAGCAAGTCGCAGCGCCCGGAAGATCTGATCCTCAAGGGTCAGGCGCTGTATCAGGCCGAGAGGTACAAGGAGGCGATTCCGGTGTTGAAGCAGGCCATCGCCGCTTCGCCCGAGCCGAAGGACACGTGGAACCAGTTGTTGATGGCTGCCTACGCCGAGGCCGGCAAGACCGGCGAGGCCGTCGCGACAGCCGAGGCGATCGCCGCCAAGACGCCGAACGACAAAAAGGCCCAGCTCAATCTGGCCAGCATGTATATGCAGGCCGACCAGATGGACAAGGCCGCAGCCGTCATGGACAAGCTGCGCGCTGCCGGGCAGTTGACCGAGGAGAAGGAGTACAAGCAGCTGTACTCGATCTACGCCAACACCGAGAACAAGGAAAAGGACGTCATCGCTGTCATCAACGAAGGCATGCAAAAAGGCATCCTCAAGCCTGATTATCAGACATACCTCGCGTTGGCGCAGTCGTATTACTACAGCGAGGACGTGCCCAAGGCAGTCGAGAATTGGCAGAAAGCCGCACCCCTTTCCAAGGACGGCGAGACCTATCTGAATCTGGCCAAGGTGCTGCATTCGGAAGGGCGTATCCCCGAAGCCAAGCAGGCTGCCCAGCAGGCGATCGCCAAAGGCGTCAAAAAACCTGAAGACGCAAAGAAGATCATCAACCTGAAGTAAAAAAGAAAATAAACCCCCGAAATCCCTGTGTTTTTAGTGGTTACAGGACTCGGGATTGGTATAAGCTTGGGAGTTCCTGCGGTGTCAAAGCCGTCCGAAAACCTGGGGATCATCACCGTGATCCGGGGCCCCCACTGAAAGAGCCATTGGCGCATGACGGAACAACTCGTTATCCACAGGCATGACTATGATGCCGGGAACCAGGGTCTGAGCTGGGCCCGCATTATCGGCATCGCGTTTGTAATTGCTTTGCACCTCACTGCACTGATGATGTTGCTGATCCCTGCAGTGGCGCCGAAGGCTCCGGCTGAGAAGGAGCGCACCACCATGGTCACCTTGGTGGATGCACCGCCTCCTCCCCCGCCGCCGCCGCCGCCGCCGCCGCCGGAAGACAAGCCGCCGCCGCCGGTCAAGAATCTGTCGCCGCCGAAGCCGTCACCGGTTCCGCCGCCGCCGGAAGCTCCGGTAGTCGACGTTCCCGAACCCCGTCCCAGCGATATCGTCACGCCGCCGAGCCCACCGTCTCCGCCGCAACCGCCGAATGACATCGGCGCCAGTGTCGATATCTCGTCCAAGAACATGAACCCGCCGAAGTATCCGCCGGCTGCATTCCGTGCCGGTGTACAAGGTGAGGTCATCCTGATCGTGGATGTGGATGCAAGCGGCAACGTGACCAATGTGTCGGTCGAAAAGTCCAGCCGCAACCGCGACCTTGACCGTGCCGCGATGGACGCAGCACGCAAGTGGAAGTTCAATGCTTCCACTGTCAACGGGCAGAAAGCCGCCGGACGTGTCCGCGTCCCGGTCAACTTTGCTCTGAACTGATCCCACGGGCCGGCCACGGTCGGCCCAGGATCCTGTCTTCCTTTCGCTCCACCCTTCATCACCACACACAACAAAGGTAAGCGTCATGCTGCAGGAATTCTTTATCGCCGCCGCTGCAGGGGGCTCCAATCCGTCGGCCGCTCTTTCGCAGATGGGCTTCGAGCATCTGATCACCGAAATGACCTCTCAGCCCGGCGACTTCGCCGTGTCCTGGGTCGTTCTGATCACCCTGATCGCCATGTCCGCTGCCTCCTGGTACTGGACCGTCATCAACATTTTCCGCGCCACCCGTCTGAAGAGCGCGGCTGACCGCGTCACCACCGCGTTCTGGGATGCTCCGAATGCACAGGACGCCATCCGCGCCATGGAAGAACAGCCGGCTTCCGAGCCGTTCTCCAAGATCGCGCTGGACGCAGCCCAGGCTGCCGCTCACCACCAGCGTGCCGAAGGCACCAGCGCCGGCGGTCTGGGCGAGAGCCTGAGCCGTTCCGAGTTCGTCGATCGCGCCCTGCGTCAGGCCGTGACCCGCGAAAGCACCCGTCTGCAGTCCGGCATGACCCTGCTCGCCACCGTCGGTGCGACCGCACCGTTCGTCGGTCTGCTCGGTACCGTGTGGGGCATTTACGGCGCGCTGATCAAGATCGGTGCAACCGGTTCGGCTTCCATCGACGCCGTTGCCGGCCCGGTGGGTGAAGCGTTGATCATGACCGCGATCGGTCTGTTCGTCGCCATCCCGGCGGTGTTCGCGTTCAACTTCTTCTCCAAGGTCAACAGCTCGGTGATCGCCAAGTTCGACACCTTCGCTCACGACCTGCACGACTTCTTCGCCACTGGTTCGCGCGTTCGCTAATCCGTAGTAAAGAACGACTTCGCAACGATTTAGACGGAGCCCGTTATGGCCTTCAGTAGTGGAAACAGCGGTGGCCCGATGGCCGACATCAATGTGACGCCCCTCGTGGACGTGATGTTGGTGCTGCTGATCATCTTCATCATTACGGCACCGCTGATGTCCCATAAGGTCAAGGTGGAGCTGCCCGAGGCCAATCTGGTCCAGAAGGAAGAGCCGGAGAAACGTGCCGCGCCGATCACCCTGGCCGTCAAGGAAGACGGGTCGCTGTACTGGAACGACGAGCCGGTCTCCAAGGAAGCCTTGGAGTCGCGCCTGTCCACCGCCGCACAGCAGACACCGCAACCGCCGCTCAATCTGCGTGGCGACCGCACGACCAAGATGCGTACGATCAACGAGATCACCAAGATCGCGCAGGGTCAGGGCATGTTGGACATCGGCTTCGTCGCGACCAAAGAGAAGGGGCAGTAAGCCATGGCATTCAGTACCGGTGGAAACCGTGGCCCGATGGCCGATATCAACGTCACGCCCCTGGTGGACGTGATGTTGGTGCTGCTGATCATCTTCATCGTGACCGCGCCGATCATGACCTACCCGATCGCCGTGGATCTGCCGCAGCGGGTGCTTAACCCGCCACCGCAGACGACCGAACCGCCGCCGCCGATCGAGTTGCGGATCGACGCCAGCAACCAGGTGTTCTGGAACAACAGTCCAGTGCCGGTGGCTCAGTTGCAGCAGAAGATGGAAGAAGTGATCGCCAGCGATCCGACCAATCAGCCGGAACTGCGCATCGATGCGAACCAGGACGCGGAGTACGAGGTGATGGCCAAAGTCCTGGCTGCGGCAAAGAACTCGCAGATGAAGAAAATCGGCTTCATGCAGTAAGACATCGCAAGACCGCAACACAACAGTCATGACGCGACTGCAAACGCCACCGGAAACGGTGGCGTTTTTTTATGCGTGATCGATTCGCGCCGCGACGCTTCGGCTCGGTGGTCGAGCGTTGTTTTTGCACTGAGGCCAGTGCAGATGCGGAATATGCAGTGATGGCCAAGGTAGTGGCTGCGGCAAAGAACGCGCAGGCCGCTCGCATCAGTTTTGTGCAGTAGATAATGCAGTTACTACTGAAGTAAACGGTGCAGTAAATAGCGCAACGGGGCAGAAAAACTCTGCTCCGTTGCGAGTAATGGGATGCATAACGTGCAGTTGGCTTAAAGCAACCGAGAAAAACGACAAAACGCAGCGGCCGGCCATCAGGCGTCTGGACCGCACGCGAGAATTCGGGTGTTATCTGCGACCTCAAGACCGCCGAGCTCCGTGTTTCGGTAAGTGCCGTCGCTTCGATAGACGCGCTTAGACGATTGAATCTCTCAAACGTTAGCCGACGAATTGCGCAGTATCTTCAGATACGCGCGCACAGTCGCATCCAGACCTCGATACAAGGCTTCGCCGATCAGCGCATGGCCGATCGAGACTTCGAGCACGCCCGGGACAGCCTTGAGAAAATCGCCAAGGTTGTCCTGCGACAGATCATGCCCGGCATTGATGCCCAGCCCTGCGGCGCTGGCACGTTGCGCGGCGCCGGCAAACAGCACGAATGCAGCGTCTGGCTGCCCGCTCAGATGCGCCTGCGCATACGGGCCGGTGTACAACTCGATGCGGTCTGCACCCAGCACCGCCGCCTGCGCGATCTCGGCATTACCGGCATCCACGAACAGACTGACGCGCGCACCAATCGCTTTGAATGAGGCAATCAGCGCAGCGAGCTGTGCGGTGTCCTGTGAAAAGTCGAAACCGTGATCGGAGGTCAGTTGCCCGTCGCCATCGGGCACCAGGGTGACCTGCTCGGGACGCGTGAGCCGGCATAGCTCCAGCAGCCCCGGATAACCGTCGCGCGGTGGCGCGAACGGATTGCCTTCGATATTGAATTCGACCCGCTGCTCGCGCGCCAGCGTGCTGAGTGCCAGCACGTCGTCGGCGCGGATATGCCGCTGGTCCGGGCGCGGATGCACGGTGATGCCGTGCGCGCCGGCCGCGATGCAGGTGCGTGCGGCCTGCACGACATCCGGATCGTGCCCGCCACGCGAATTGCGCAGCACCGCGATCTTGTTGACGTTGACGCTCAGCTGGGTGGTCACAACGTCGCTCTCAGGCCTGCGGCTCGCCGTCGCGCGTGGCGGCCAGTGCGGCGGCCTTGCGGGCCTCGGCGATCTCGCGCAGGCGGCGCAGTTCTGCCGGGTCGATCATGCTGCTGGTATCGCGCTGGGTATCGCCCATGCGCGAGGCGAACCAGCCGCGCGTCCACAGCAGCAGCAGCAGCAATGCCACCAGCAGTGAGACCACCAGCAACCACACGTGCGGCGTGCTGAAAGCCAGCACCAGCGCACCCAGTGCCATAAGCAGAAACAGCCAGTGCATGACGAGCTCCCCAATCAGTGGCGGCAGTGTAGCGCCGCGCCCGGTGCGGTTCCACGTGGGCGCGGTGGGTGCGGCTCAGAGCAGGGGCGACAGCAGCCGTGCGAAGGCTTCGGGAAGGCGCGAGCGCCATAGGGGGCGGCGGCGCACGAAGCGCACTTCCTGGGCTTTTTCCAGGTCGCTGCCGATCAGCCCCGCCAGTTCTGCCGCCACCGCCTGGTCGCGGAACAGCATCGACAACTCGAAATTCAGCCGGAAGCTGCGGCTGTCGAAATTGGCGCTGCCGACGATGCTGATCTCGTCGTCGACCAGCAACGCCTTGGTGTGCAGCATGCGCGGGCCGTATTCGTAGATGCGCACGCCGGCTTCGAGCAGTTCGTCGAAATACGAGCGCGCCGCATAGGTGACCAGGCGCGAATCGCTGACGCGCGGCACCAGCAGGCGCACATCCAGCCCGCCCAATGCGGCCGAGGTCAGCGCCATGCGCGCGGCCTCGCCGGGGACGAAATATGGGGTGACCAGCCAGACGCGATGCCTGGCCTCGTGGATCGCGGCGACCATCAGCCGGTGGATGGCTTCCCAAGAGGAATCCGGCCCCGACACCAGCACCTGCGCGTCGACATCGCCTTGCGCGCGGGTCGGCACGTCCTCCGGCCACAGCTGTTGACCGTGGAAGGCCGGGCGGCCCTGCCGGGTGGCGTAGAGCCAGTCTTCCAGGAACACCAGCTGCAGGCTGCGCACCACGTGGCCCTGCAGACGCACGTGCAGATCGCGGTAGGCGTCGCTGCGCACCTGCTCGTTCTCGTCGTCGGTGACGTTGATGCCGCCAGTGAAGCCGATCCGCCCATCGATGACGATCACCTTGCGGTGGGTGCGCAGGTTCAACCACGGGCGCTTGAACGGCTTGAGCAGCTGCGAGGGATGGAACCAGGCGGTCTCCACCCCGGCCTCGCGCAGCGTGCGCAGGCTGCGCCGCGTCATCGCCGAAGAACCCACCGCATCCAGCAACAAGCGCACCTTGACGCCGGCGCGCGCGCGTTCCATCAAAGCCTCGCAGATCGCGGTGCCGCTGCGGTCCGGCTGGAAGATGTAGTACTCCAGATGGATGTGGTCGCGCGCGTGACCGATCGCCTCGATGATGGCGGCGTAGGTGGCAGCGCCGTCGACCAGCCAGTGCACTTCGGTGGCGCTGCTGGGCGCCAGGCCGGTGGTGGACTGGGCGATCTTGGCCAGCTCGGTGCAGTCGGCATCGGGTGGGCAGACGCTGTCGTAGCTTTCCATGCCCGAGCGCGAACGGCCGCGACGCAGGCGCTGGCGTTTGACCTTCTGCGGGCCGAGCCAGTAATAGATCAGCAGGCCCAGATATGGCAGCGCGGCCAGCGACAGCACCCAGCTGAGCGTGGCCACCGGCTCGCGCTTCTGCAGCACGATCCAGCTGGCGATCCACAGCAGGTACAGCACGTAGGCGGCGAGGAGAAGCGCTTCGAGGTGGGGAATGGTGGCCAGCCAGTCCCACGCGCCCTGTGCAGATGCGAGCATGCGCGGATTCTACGGCCCGCACGCCTCACTGCGATGACCAGGCAGCCAACGCGACGGCAGTGCTCTGGGATGAAAGCTTCATCGTGTCGCGTGCGCGGTCGCGGCATGTGAGACCTGCCGGCCGTACGATGGCGCGATGGCAACTGCAATCAAGGGCCGGGGTGCAACCGGCCACCTGCCCGGACGCTTCGAAACCACCACCCAGCAGGCGGTGGACGATGGCTGGTACGCGGACGACAGCGAGGAGTTCGCCGCGCCGGCATTGCGTACGCAGGTCACCGAGGAAACCGCGCGCAGCATCATCAGCCGCAATCAATCGCCGGATATCGGGTTCTCGCAATCGGTGAATCCGTATCGAGGCTGCGAGCATGGGTGCAGCTACTGCTTTGCGCGGCCCTCGCATGCGTATCTCAATCTCTCGCCCGGACTGGATTTTGAGACAAAGTTGTTCGCCAAAACCAATGCGCCGGCGCTGCTACGTCGCGAGTTGTCGCGGCCCAGCTATGTACCCAGCCCGATCGCATTGGGCATCAACACCGATGCGTATCAGCCGATCGAACGTAAGCACGCGCTGACGCGGCAATTGATCGAAGTGCTATGGGAGACGCGGCATCCGTTCACGCTGATCACCAAGAACGCGTTGGTGACGCGCGATCTGGATCTGCTTGCGCCGCTGGCACGCGAGGGGCTGGTCAACGTGTATTTCTCGGTGACCACGCTCGACCCGCATGTGTCGGCCAAGCTCGAACCGCGCGCGTCCGCGCCGCATGCACGCCTGCGCGCGATGCGTACGTTGCACGAGGCCGGCGTGCCGGTCGGGGTGATGGCCGCGCCGGTGATTCCGTGGATCAACGATCACGAACTGGAAGCGATCCTGCAGGCCGCCGCCGATGCTGGCGCCCACAGTGCCGGCTACGTATTGCTGCGGCTACCGCACGAAGTGGCGCCGCTGTTCCGCGACTGGTTGCAGACCCATCATCCACAACGCGCCGAGCATGTGATGAGCACGATCCAGCAGCTGCGCGGCGGCAAGGATTACGACAGTGCCTTCGGTACGCGCATGCGCGGACAAGGCGTGTATGCGGATCTGCTGGCGAGACGCTTCGCGCTGGCCCACCGCCGCGCCGGTTTCGATGCACGCGAGATGCCGCCGTTGGACACAGGGAAGTTTCGGCGCCCTGCTCCGCCGGCCAAGCCGGTCAAGGAGTCGCCGCAGGGGCAGTTGTTCTAGGGGCGGGAATCGGGATTGGGGAATCGGGAATCGCAACAGCGCAGCTCTTCTGCCGTTGCGATTCTCCATTCCCGATTCCCTATTCCCCGCCGTACAGCGCCTGCGCCGACTGAAACAAAATCCAGCTCGTCGCAATGAACTTGTCGCCGCCGACCGGGCGGTTGCCGCGGTGGGTGTGGGTGAACGCGGTGGGAGCGATCAGCAGGCTGCCGGTGCGTGGGCGGGCCTTGCGCTGCTGGAACAGGAATTCGGTTTCGCCTTGCTCGAACTCCTCGTTGAGGTAGAGCGTCCACAGCAGATGGCGGTGCAGCGTTTCGGCGCTGGCATCGCGTGGATACAGCTCGCAATGCCAGTACGGATAACCGCCCTGGTCGGCGGCGTACCACTGCAGATTGATCGCTGCCGGGCGCAGGCAGGTGCGCGCCAGATCGCCCAACGCCTGATCGCTCATCTGCACGATGTCTTCGGCAACCAGGCGATGCGGGCCGCCGTCGTCGGTGGTGACCTGCAGCATCAGTGGTGAAATCAACGCCTGCGGGTAACGCCGCAGATAGCCGAGCAGGCCTTGGAAAACAGCTTGTTGCAGGCGGTTTTCCACCTCCGCCCACTCGGCCATGCCGCTGATGCGCAGATCGCGGCTGTGTTTGAGTTCGGGAAACACGCCGCTGCCGACGCGCCCGGGTTGCAGCTGCTGGCTGGCGCGCATGCGTTGCACGATGGCGGCGCAATCCTGCCGCGACACCGCGTTGTCGGTGATCTGGATGAAGTCGGGTTGGTCCATGCCATGACGATAGCAACCTCGACATCGGCCTGCACAGTCGGTGCCTCGATCGCACCCCGCCTGGATCGTTTCGCTGCGCCATATCGCAGATCAAGAGCTTGGGTTCGATGCAATGGTTCGAAGCGACTCGCCAGCCTTGCGTGTTTCGCTGATCAGCGGGATGAGTGGATGCCAAGGCCAAGCGTGGAAACGCCGCATGGCGCTGTCCCTGTCCCTGACGAATGACGAATGACGAATGACGATGCTGCGCTCCGAGAAGGTGCTGTATGCGGCTGCAGCGTGTGCACGACCGTAAAAGAAAAACCCCGCCGAAGCGGGGTTTTTCATCACGCGTACCGGGAAGCGTCGATCAGAACTTGTAGTTGATCGAAGCGGCCAGCACGTCGCCCTTCACGGTGTAGCTGCCAGCCAGGCGGTCGCCGGTGGCGCTGCGGGTGTCGCTGGTCGGATCGCTGGTGAACAGGTGGGTGTAACCGAAGTTGTATTCGGCCTGCTGCGACGGACGCCAGCTCAGACCCAGCGAGACCCACTTGCGGCTCGCGTCCGGCACGCGCACGTCGCGATGCTCGGCGGTGGTCGGGGTCTGGTCGTAGGCCAGGCCGCCACGCAGGGTCAGCGTCTCGCTCATGCGGTAGTCGGCACCGATCGAGGCGAAGGTGGTGTCGCGGTAGGAGAAGTCCAGCACGCTGTCGGGCTGGTTGGAGGCGAAGTCCACGGTCACCTGGTCGAACTTGCTCCAGGCGGTGCGGGTGACGTCGGCCATGATCGACCACTGCTCGTTCACGTTGTGGGTGAAACTGGCGGTGGCACTGGCCGGCAGCTTGACGGTGGCGCGGCCCTTGGTGTCGACGAAGGTGCCCGGTGCGGCGACGCCCAGCACGGCAGCGGCGTTAGGCGGGGTGGTGAAGTCGGCGTCGCCGTCGGTGATCTTGTGCTCCACTTCCGAGCGGTAGCTGAAGCCGATGTGGGTGTTCTCGTCGATGCTGAACAAGCCGCCGAGGGTGAAGCCCACTTCGGTGCTGTCGCCCTTGATGCGCGAGTAACCGTCGGCGCTACCCGGTGCGAAGCCCGGCACGCGGCGCGCGGCCAGCACGCTGCCGAAGTCGACCGCATTGGCCAGATCGATATCCAGACGCTCGGCGAACACCGAGGCACCGAAGGACACGTACGGGTTCACGTCGTAGGAGAAGGCGACATTGAAGTCGATCGCCTGCAGCTCGGTCTTGGTGCCGTGGTAGCGGCCGACCCAGTCGCGGTCGTATTCGGTCTTGAAGCCGAACGGCACGGTCAGCGAGGTCCCCAGGTGCATGTTGTCGTTCTCGCCGAACGGCACATGGAAGTACATCGCCGGGACCGGGGCGATCATGCCGGCGTCGCCGCCATTGCCGCCGGAGACCGGGGCGCCATTGGCGTAGGTGGCGGTGTCGGGCTGGAACTTGGCCGAGAAGCTGATGGCGCTGACGTCGGCCTGGAACAGGCGACCGTCGAGCTGACGCATGCCGGCCGGGTTGTTGGCGATGATCGAGGCGTCATCGGGGGCGCTGCCGGAACCGGCGAAGGCGCGGCCAAGACCCTTGGCGCTGTTTTCCTTCAGCTGGAAGGCGGCGCCGTGGGCCTGGCCAACGGCCAGTACGCCGGCGATACCGACGGCCAACAGGGTGGCGCGGCTGAGAGTGGAAGCGGTAGACATAAGATGGTGCTCTCCGGATAAAGACTGCAGTGGTCGGTACAGCGCCCGCGCCCAGCGGCAAGTGACTGCTGGAGCGCGCCGGAGACCCCCCCCCGACATACGACGCCGTACGCAGTATAACCACGACGATTAACCGAACAATAACGAAGTGCGTTTTGGCTGGCTGGACAGGTTGGGGATGGGTTCAGGAGCGTGAACCCGCTAGAGTGCCACTCCGATGTTCGTCTCTCTCCCCTCCCGCAAGAAACCTACCCCCCGCTGGGCGGTGCCGTTGCTGTTCGCCACCGTCTGGCTGGCCTACCTGTGGTCGATCAGCCGGCCGGGCGAGGCACGCAACACGCTATGGCTGGACTGGGGCGCGCTGTCCAGCGGCGTCTCCAACCTGGGCGACTGGTGGGCGACCCTGCGCGACGGCAGCGTGCTGCGGCTGTTCACGGCCCTGTTCCTGCACGCGGACTGGTCGCACCTGCTCGGCAACCTGGTGTTCCTGCTGATCTTCGGGCTGCCAGCCGAGCGCATTTTGGGGCCGTGGCGGTTGCTGCTGCTGTTTCTGGTCGGCGGCGCGGCCTCCAACCTGGCGGCGATCTTTGCGATCGGCACGCCGGACCGGGTGATCATCGGCGCCTCGGGCGCGGTGTCGGCATTGATCGGCACCTATCTGGCCCTGTTTCCCGGCGCCAAGCTGGGCGTGGTGCTGCCGCTGGGGGTGTTTCTGGAATTCATCCGGGTGCCGGCGCCGCTGCTGATCGGGGTGTGGGCGATGCTGCAGGTGGTGTTCGCCTATATCGGCCCGGCGTTCGGCATGGTGGCGTGGTCGGCGCATATCGCCGGTTTCGTGTTCGGCATCGTCTATGGCCTCTACGTGCGCGCGGCGATCGCGCGGCGGCTGCGCAAGCGCCACGGGTTTTAACGCGGCGAGCCACGCATGGTGGATGACCCGACGGCGCTGATGCAGGCATTGCGTTCTGGCAGTGACCGGTTGCGCTGCCTCGGCCCTGCTGGCGCGCCTATAATCGCCGGCATGGCCAAGCCTTTGTACAAAGTCACCTTCCTCAATCATGGCAAGGTGTACGAGCTTTACGCGCGTGAGGTCACCAGCAGCCATCTGTGGGGCTTCAACCAGATCGGCGAGCTGGTGTTCGACGTGCACGACGGGTTGGTGGTGGATCCCACCGAAGAACGGTTGCGCGAAGAGTTCGGCAACACCAAGACGCTGCACCTGCCGATGCAGAGCATCGTGCGGATCGAAGAGGTCGAGAAGAAAGGCCAGTCGGTGATCCGTGATGCCACCACCGGCGACAAGGTGGTCACGCCGTTCCCGCTGCCGACCAAACCGCGCTGATGCGCATTCTGGTGCCCGACGATTACCAGGGCGCGGTCCGCCAGCTGCCCTGTTTGCAGCGGTTGCAAGGGCACGATGTACAGGTGCTGGGTGCGCTGGCCACCGATCCCAACGAATGGGCCGAGCGACTGGTGGAAGCCGATGCGCTGGTGCTGATTCGCGAGCGCACTCGCGTGGACGCCACGCTGCTGCGGCGTTTGCCGCGGCTCAAGTTGATCAGCCAGACCGGCCGCATCGGCGCGCACGTGGACGTGGCCGCGTGCACCGAGTTCGGGGTGGCAGTGGCCGAAGGCGTCGGCTCGCCGGTGGCGCCGGCCGAGCTGACCTGGGCCTTGATCCTGTCGGCCAGCCGGCGGCTGACCGAGTACCAGCGCGCGCTGCATCAGGGCCGCTGGCAGGCGCTGGGTGATCCCGGGTTGGGGCGCGCGTTGCACGGGCGCACGCTGGGCATCTGGAGTTACGGGCGGATCGGCCAGCGCGTGGCCGGCTTCGGGCGTGCGTTCGGCATGCAGGTGCTGGTGTGGGGCGGCGAAGCCTCTTGCGCACAGGCCGCGCGCGATGGGTTCGAGATCGCCGACAGCCGCCATGCCTTGTTCGAACGCAGCGATGTGCTGTCGCTGCATCGGCGCCTGAGCGCGCAGACACGCCATCAGGTGACCGTGGACGATCTGGCGCGCATGCGCCGCGATGCCTTGCTGGTCAACACCAGCCGCGCCGAATTGATTGCGCCAGGTGCGCTGTTGGCCGCGTTGGACGCAGGCCGTCCGGCGCAGGCGGCGGTGGATGTGTTCGAACGTGAGCCGGTGCTGGATGCGCGCGATGCGTTGCTGCAGCACCCGCGCGTGTTGGCGACGCCGCATCTGGGCTATGTGGAACGCGACAGCTACGCGCTGTACTTCGAAGCGGCATTCGACAATGTGCTGGCGTTTGCCGCAGGCACGCCGTGCAATCTGGTCAATCCCGAGGCGTTGGCGATTGCGCGATAGCGGTTGTTTGAAGTGGGTGATCGCTTGTTTTTCGGGAAGGCTTCTCGCGACCAGGGTCGCTCCTACAGAAGCATTCGCGCTGCGGCACGGCTCGTTGCATGACGTTACATCCGGTCAACGCTACGGTTGCCGGGTGATCGGGGTGTGCGCGCAGATGGCGTTGCAGTGCAAGCGCACATCGATCGCGCCGAGTGCGCAGCGGGTGTAGCTCACCCGCTGCGCCGTGTCCGGATCACTTGACCGGTTCGGCCGGTTTGGGTTTTTCCGCAGGCGCGGTCGGTTCGGCTGGCGGCGCTGGCTTGGCTTTTTCTGCCGGTTCGGTGGGCTTGTCGGTGGGCTTGGGCTTGTCACCGGTCGCCGGACGCGCTGCTGCCGGCTTGGGTTCGGCCGCTGTCTTGGCGGCCTTGGCCTTCTGCGCGGCCTGCGCCTTGGCTTTGAGCGCGGCCTGGGCCTTGGCGGCCGAGCCGGGCTGCTTGAGTTCGGCCAATGCGGCGGCGATCGGGCCATCGCCCGGCAACACGTCGCCGGCGCTATAGCCCTCTTCGCCCTCGGCATCGCCGCGCAGATGGCCGGGCAAGGTGGCTTCGCTGTAGTCGGTCAGGCTGGACGGCAGGTCGGCGTCGCCCGGTTGCGGTTCCGGGGTGAGCAGCACTTCCGGCACGATGCCGCTGGCCTGGATCGACTTGCCGCTGGGCGTGTAATAGCGCGCGGTGGTGAGCTTGACCGAGTCGCCGTTGTCCAGCGGCAGCACGGTCTGCACCGAACCCTTGCCGAAGGTACGGCTGCCGATGATGCGCGCGCGCTGGTTGTCGCGCAGCGCGCCGGCCAGCACTTCCGAGGCGCTGGCCGAGCCGGCGTCCACCAGCACGATCACCGGCACCCCGCCGAGCAGATCACCGGGGGTGGCGTCGAACTTGGCATCGCTGATGGAGATGCGCCCGCGGGTGCTGACGATGTTGCCCTTGTCGAGCAGATCGTCGGCCACCTGCACCGCGGCGGTCAGCAGGCCGCCCGGATTGCTGCGCAGATCCAGCACCAAGCCGCGCAACTTGCCGCCGGCCTGCAGTTGCTTGAGGTTCTTCTGGAAGTCGGCACCGGTGTCGGCCTGGAAGGTGCTGATGCGGATATAGCCGTAGCCCGGTTCCAGCAGCTTGCTGCGCACGCTGGCCACACGGATGGTCTCGCGCTGCAGGGTGACGTCGAACGGCTTGGGCGTCTTGTCGCGCACGATGGTCAGCACGACCTTGCTGCCGGATTCGCCGCGCAGCGGCTCCATCGCCTTGCTGGCGTCGATCGGCTTGCCGTCGATGGCCACGATCACATCGCCGGCGCGGATGCCGGCGCGCGCGGCCGGGGTGTCGTCGATCGGCGCGATCACCTTGAGCGTGTTGTCCTGCTGCTGCAGCAATTCCACCCCGATGCCGTCGTAGGCGCCGGTGGCCTGTTCGTCGAAGGCCTCGGCGTCTTCCTTGTCGAAATAGGTGCTGTGCGGGTCCAGATCCGAGAGCAGACCACGCACGGCGGCATGCATCAGCTTCTTGTCTTCGACCGGATCCACATACGCCTGCTTGACCGCGTTATAGACCGCCACGAAACGGCGGATCTCCTCCAGCGGCACCTTGGACACGGCGGCTTCATTGGCTTCCGGATCGTCCGCAGTGGCCTGGGCGGCGGCGGTGCCGGCCTTCTGTGCCCAACCGGGCGACGCGAACAAGGCCAGCGACAGGGCAACGGACAGGACAGCTACGCGCATGAAGCACTCCGGAAGAGAGAAGACGCCCCACAACGTGGCGCCGCCTGGATTATGCGCGAAGCAGCGATAAATCCGCGTTGAATTGCCGTTGCCTGCTGCAACTGCGCAGATGCACGCGCGGTGGCGTCGCTGTGCGGTGCGCATCGTGCTGGCGATGACGCGGCCAGACGCGCTGCCGGGCACAGGCGACACCGCACCGGGAGCGCTCGCCCGATGGCTGCGCAAGCAGCTTGTCCCGGTTTCCTGAGTGGTCGCCTCAATGGTCGCTTCAACGCGATGCACGTCTGGTCACCGGGACGCGGCAGCGCGGCTCACCGCACCTGCACTCAGCGCCGCTGCAACCAGCTCGACGGATCCACCGGCTGCCCATTGCGACGCAGTTCGAAGTACAACGCCGGCACGCCCTGCCCGCCCGAGCTGCCGACCTTGGCCACCGCCTCGCCGCGCTTGATCGATGCGCCGGCATCGCGCAACAGCGTGTCGTTGTGCGCGTACAGGCTCATGTAGCCGTTGCCATGGTCCACGATCAGGATCATGCCGTAGCCGGTCATCCAGTCGGAGAACACCACCGTGCCATCGGCCACGGCGCTGACGGTGCTGCCCTTGGGTGCGCCGATCAGCACGCCCTTGCTGGTATGGCCGTCCGGCAAGGTGGCGTTGAAGCGGGCCAGCAGGTTGCCCGACACCGGCCAGCTCAGCCCACCGACCTTGGGGGCCGGCGCGCTGGCGATGACCTTGGGCGGCGTCTTGCCCGGCCGGTCGGGACGATCGGTGCGATCGGTTTTGGCGCGCTTTGCCTGCGCGGCCGCTTCGGCAGCGGCGCGTTTGGCAGCCGCGCGGCGTTCGGCTTCGGCCTTGGCGGCGGCCGCGCGCAGATTGGCGAGCAGCTGCTCCAGCGACTTGGCGTCCTGGCCCAGGGCTTTTTCGCGTTCGGCGCGCTGTTTGTAGCGATCGTCCAGCTGGGCGACGGTGACCGCCTGCTGCGAGCGATCCTTCTGCAGCGAAGAGGCTTGCGCTTTTTGCTGCGCACGCGCGCTATCCAGTGCCTGGCGTCGGCTGGCGATGTCCTGTTCCACTTTCGCCAAGGCCTCCAGCTGCGTGGTCAGTGCCTGGATGCGCTGCGCGCGCGCGTTCTGCACGTAGCGATGGTCGGCCAGCCGGCGCGTGGCATCGCCGACCGTGTCTTGCGACAACAGCACCTTCAACGGCGCGTTGCGGCCGAGCTGATCGGTTGCGCGCAACAATGCTGCCAACTGCACGCGCTGGGTCTGCAGGCCGCGCTGCAACTGCGCGCGATCCTGCTGCAGTTTGCTCAGGTGCTGCTCCTGTTCGCGCATCGCCGATTCGGTCTCGCTCAATGCACGTGCGGTCTTGGCCACCTTTTCATCGGCCTGGCGCAGTTGCTGGGCGGCGGTGCCGCGCTTGCCTTCCAGTTCGCGCCGGTCGGCAGTGATGGTCTTCAATTCATCGCGCAGCTGCTGCAGTTTGCGCTCGGCCTCGCGCTGGCTTTGCGCGCTTGCACCGGCGCTGCCGAGCAGTGTGCAAGCCAGCATGGCCGCCGCCAGCCACGCGCGTGAGCGGCCGGTGGCGGGGGCAAGCGGCGGGCGCGAGCGCGGTGCGGGCGAAGGGGGCAACGAACGGTCCAGTGACTTCAGGCAGGTGCGCGATTGTAGCCAAGCATGGTGTGATCGCCGCCACGCCCCAGATAGCCGCCGCCGCGCGAGGTTCAGCATGAAGTCCCAGCATCTTCTCCTGATGGTGTCCCTGGTCTGCACGAGCGCCTGGGCCAACGAGGACATCAGCAAGGTCAACGGCCGCATCAGCGCCGAGGCCGGCCAATCCTATGGCGCCCTGGACACCGTCAACGGCTCCATCGAAATCGGTGCCGGTGCGCAGACCAAGAGCGTGGAAACGGTCAACGGCAGCATCCAGATTGGCGAGCGCGCGCGCACCGGTGGCGTGTCCACCGTCAATGGTGCGATCGGCCTGGGCCAGAAAGTGGTGGTGTCCGGCGGGCTGGAGACGGTCAACGGCAGCATTCTGGTGGAGCGCGGCAGCCAGATCAGCGGCGGCGTGGAAACCGTCAACGGCAGCATCGGTCTGGTGGAAACCGAGCTCGGCAAGGGCATCGAGACCGTCAATGGCGATATCACCGTGGGAGTGGGCTCGCATGTGCATGGCGGGATCGAGGTCACTAAGCCCAATTTCAGTCTTTCGTTCAAGCCGTCGCGCAAGCCGCGGGTGGTGATCGGCCCCAATGCGGTGGTGGATGGGCAGCTGCAGTTCGAGCGCGAGGTCAACCTGTATGTGCATCGCACCGCCAGGATCGGCGCGGTCACCGGCGCCACTGCGCGCAGTTTCGACAGCGACGTGGCGCCCAAGGACTGACGCGCTCACCACAGTCAACGCCTAGAATCGGGGGACCTTCGCCGCACGAGGAGTCCCGATGCCCCGCAAGATCCTGTTGTGCCTGGCCGCGACGCTGGCCCTGGCCGGCTGCAAACGTGAGCCCGCCGACGCACCTGCCGCGCCCAGCGCGCAGACCCCGGCCGATACCGCACCCAGCGCACCGGTCAGCCGGCACGCGTTCTCGCCGGAGATGACGACCGGCGACTTCGCCGAGTTGGTCAAGACACTGGCCTCGGACGATTTCGAAGGGCGCGGTCCGGGCACAGCGGGCGAAGAGAAGACCGTCACCTATATCCGCGACCAGATGCAGCGCATCGGGCTGCAGCCGGGCAATGGCGATAGCTGGTTCCAGGACGTGCCGATGGTGGAAACCACCGCCGATGCAGCCACCGCACCCAGCCTGCGCAGCGGCGATCAGACGCGCGCGCTGGCCTTCGGCACCGACATCGTGGTGGGCACGCGCACCGGCCAGGCCGAGGTCAAGCTGGACAACAGCGAGCTAGTGTTCGTCGGCTACGGCGTGGATGCACCCGAGCAGCAGTGGAACGATTACGCCGGCCAGGATTGGAAGGGCAAGACGGTGGTGATGTTCGTCAACGACCCCGGCTTCCACACCGGCGATGCCAAGCTGTTCGACGGCAAGCGCATGACGTACTACGGGCGCTGGACCTACAAGTTCGAAGAAGCCGCGCGCAAGGGTGCGGCTGCCGCGTTGATCGTGCACGACACGCCCGGCGCCAGCTACGGCTGGGATGTGGTGAAGAATTCCTGGGCCGGCCCGCAATACGACCTGCCGGCCAAGGACGACACCGACCCGCGCCTGCCGGTGCAGGGCTGGATCAGCGCCGAGACCGCCAAGCAGTTGTTCGCCAACGCCGGCCTGGACCTGGCGCAGGCCTACAAGGACGCCAGCAAGCGCGGCTTCAAGCCGGTGCCGTTGAAGGCCAGCTGGTCGGTGGACCTGAAGAGCACCATCGCCGAAAAGACCTCGCGCAATGTGGTCGGCGTGCTGCCGGGCAGCAGCCACGCCGATGAGGCGGTGCTGTACATGGCGCATTGGGATCACCTGGGCAAGCATCCGGGCGAGAGCGGCGACAACATCTACAACGGCGCGGTGGACAACGCGACCGGCGTGGCCGGCATTCTGGAAATCGCCGATGCCTTCGCGCATCAGGACCCCAAGCCGGCGCGCTCGGTGGTGTTTGTGGCAGTGACGCTGGAGGAATCCGGTTTGCTCGGATCCAAGTATTACGTGGCCAATCCGAGTTTCCCGCTGGACAAGATCGCTGCGGTGATCAACCTGGATGCGATGTCGGTGGCCGGGCGCGCGCGCGATGTCACCGTGGTAGGCATGGGCAGCTCGGAGCTGGAAGACATTCTCAAGCCGATCGCCGCGATGCAGGGCCGCACGTTGCACGCCGAGGCTACGCCGCAGAGCGGCTCGTATTTTCGCTCGGATCATTTCAACTTCGCCAAGGCCGGTGTGCCGGCGCTGTACGCCGATGGCGGCGAAGACCTGCGCGAGGGCGGCACCGCTGCCGGACGTGCAGCCGCCGAAGACTATGGGCGCAATCGCTACCATGCCCCTGGCGATCAGTACGATGCGGCCACCTGGAAACTCGATGGCACCCTCGAAGATCTGCAGGCCGTGTACGGCGTGGGCAAGGAAGTCGCCGCCGGCGAGCGTTGGCCCAACTGGTATGCCGGCAATCCATTCAAGGCCGCGCGCGACCGCATGATGGTCGGCAAGCCGGGTGCGGATCCGCAGGCACCTGCTTCTGCTGCTGATGGCAAACAGGCCGATCGCAAGCAGGGAGCGCCGGCGCATTGAGTACACCGAGTGCGCGCACGGCCTCAAGCACGCATGTGTGGAGTCGCGTTGCGATCGATTGCGTGTGACAACAAGGCCGGCGCGCAGCCTGCGGTGTCAATCAACAGGGCCTCCAGTTGGAAGCCCTGTTCAGTGCTGCAGTGCTGCCCGGCTAACGTGCTCAAACACCACCACGCGATTGCGTCGGTGATGGATCAGTCGTTGTCCGCGCTGACCACGTGCCCATCTTCCGGATCGATGTGCAGGTCGACCTTCTGCCCGCCACGCTGCTCGGCGTCGGCCTTCCATAGGCCGTCCTTGAACTTGAGGTCGTGCACGTTGGAATAGCCGTTGGTCGATAACGCCGCGCGGATATCGGCCTCGCTCAACTTGGAGGTGGTCTGGTCGCCGTACACGCGCCCGGTCACCGGGTCGATGCGCACATCCACATCCTTGCCATCGCCGCTGCGCGCATCGGCGGTCCACACTCCGTGCTCGAACTTGACGTCGTGCACCTTGGTGTAACCCTTGCTGGTGAGCATGCTGGTGACTTCGGCGGATGTCAGCGCCTTGGCCGGCTTATCGGCAGCGGCTTGAGCAAATGCGCCATGCGATGCCAGCGCGAGTGCGCCGATCAGCGCGGTCTTCATCAATTGATGTGCCATGAGACTGCTCCTGCAGTGAAGTGAGCCCATGCTGGACGCGCCGTCATCGCCAGCGGGTGAAAAAACCGACGTCGCGGTGGTACGAGTTCAGGCAGCTGAAATGTTTGCACCGGTCTTCATTCGCCTTGCACGTGATGTTTACCTTCTGCAGGACGTGGCTGCAGTCATGTGCGAGGTCGTCGATGACGCGATTGGGATGGTTGCGCTGCGATTCGCACAGGAGCCAGAACGATGCATAGCCCGGACGGACGCATAAAATCGAGCCGCCTTGCGGCGGCTCGATCCGATCACATCAAGGTGTGACGCGTGTGATGCCCGCTGCCCACGGGGACAGGATCGACATCTGCGGCCGGTCGGTGCCGTCCTTGTTCGGCTGTAGGGTATACGCGTAGGAGCCCCACCAAGCACCTGCGGCCCACCACGTCCAGCCCAACCAGACATCGTCGTTTCTCTGCATATACTTGAGCATGCCATACAGCGCACTATTACAGGTCTTGTTGCTGGCACTGCCGAATTCGCCAAGGAAACCGCGCTTGTGATTGGCGCGTAGCCACTCGGTGAAGCTGCGCAGACGATCGGCACCGATGCTGGAATTGACGCACACGTTGGTCGTGCCGCTGGAATCTGCGTCCAGATACTGATGCACCTCGAACGCGTAGTTGTTGAGGGGATCGTAGATGGACGCCAGCGCGGTGGCATTGGAATAGCCATCGCTTGTGAGCGAGGACCAACTGTGCGCACCGGTCCAGAGAACGCCTGGGACCAGGATCAAATTGTTGGCACCGGTGGCGCGGATGGCGTCGATCGCCGCCTGGGCGCTACCGGCCCATCCGCTGGCAGACACGCCATTGGGCTCGTTCATCAGGCCGAAGATCACGGCATTGTCGTTGCGGAACACCAGCGCAAGACGCCGCCATAAATCGGCGAACGTGGCGTTTTGCACGTCGCTGCTGTCGATCTTGTAGCCGTTGTATTTGGCGTAGTTGTGGATGTCCAGCACCAGATACATGCCCGATGCCTTGGCGCGTGCCACCGCCTGTTGCACCAATGCCAGTTGCGCCGGATCCAATTCGCCGCGCGCACTCGGTTGCAGGCGCTCCCACAGGATGGGAAGACGGATGGTATTCATGCCTACACCTGCGAAATAGGTGTAATCGCTTGTTGCCGGATACATATAGTCCTTGTTGAGGATTCCCGGCTTTTTGGAAGACGCGAATTCTGCGCCTGAGAGATTGACGCCGGCGTATTTCAGTACGCGCGTTCTTGCGTGGGCGAGCGGCAACGTGCCGATCAGGAGGAACAGCAGGGCGCAACGGACAAGGTTGCGAAGCGAGTGAGAAACGGCAGACATAAAGCAACTCCTTAGACGACGGGGAAGATGCGTCGCAGCACCCTTCTGTACCTGCGACCTGCGCGAAATGCGCTGCATCCGTCGTCTTTAATGCATCTGCCGTACCGAACTTCGGGAACATTAACCTTGAAGTAAATGTGGGAATGATGCGCAGTCATATATCGCATAGGTCACTTTTCGAATCAGCGCGTTATAGCGTGAGGCGTGGAATGCGGCAGCGCAGGCTTTTGAAGCCGGGATGCGTGCAAAGCTGTGTCGAAATACCATCGTATGGACGCGCTTGCTGTCAACGGTCCGGCGTCGGATCACTGACGTAACAATGCAGTGACACGCGCAGCGAACGCATAAGTGTTTCCCTTTGTCGTCTATGTTTTACCGCAGACATTTATTAACTAAGCGATCCGCTTTGCACGGCTTTGTGGCTGACGCGCTGGGCAGGATCATCCGGATGCATGCACGCGGGCTTGGCAGCAATCTGCTAGGGCAACCAGCGCCATAGCACCGAGGATCACGCACCAACTGAAATACCTTCGTCCCCGGCGTCAGGCAGGTGACGAGAGATTTTTCAAATTGCAATGAGGGTGTTGCACTTGGATATCGAGTCCAAGCTGTGTAACCGCATGTTGCGATGACGCACACAAAAGAGCCGCCTTGCGGCGGCTCGATTGGATCATGGCGAGATCACATCACATCAAGGGCTGAAGCGTGTCGCATGGGTCGCCTGTGGCGACAGGATCGACATCTGCGGCTTGTCGGTTCCATCCTTGTTGGGATGCACGCTGTATTCGTAACTCACGTTCCACCATGAACCGGCAGCCCACCAGGTCCAGCCCAGCCAGACATCTGCATTGGTTTCCATATACTCGAGCACGCCCTGCAGCGCTGCATTGCAACCGGCATTGTTGCCGGTGCCGAATTCGCCCAGAAAACCGCGTTTTTGATTGAGGCGCAACCACTCGGTGAAACTGCGTAGCCGATCGGCGCCGACGGTGGCACTGACGCAGACATTGCTGGTGCCGCTGGAATTGGCATCCAGGTACTGATGCACTTCGAACGCGTAGTGGTTGAGTGGGTCGTAGATGGAGGTCAGCGCGGTGGCGTTGGAATACCCATCGCTGGTGGGCGAGTACCAACTATGCGCGCCGGTCCATAACACGCCGGGGACCAGAATCAAATTGTTTGCACCGGTGGCCCGAATGCTGTCGATGCCTGCCTGTGCAGCGGCAGCCCAGCCACCTGCCGATACCCCATTGGGCTCGTTCATCAGCCCGAAAATCACCGCGTTATCGTTTTTGAACACCAGCGCAAGGCGGCGCCATAAATCGCTGAAGGTCGCAATCGGAACTTCAGCAGTGCCTATTTTATAACCGTAGTATTTGGCATAGTTATGGATATCCAGCACCAGATACATGCCCGATGCCTTGGCGCGGGCCACTGCCTGCTGCACCAATGCCAATTGAGCCGGATCCAGCTCGCCACGTGCGCTGGGTTGCAGGCGCTCCCACAAAATGGGCAGGCGGATCGTATTCATGCCAACGCCCGCGAAATAGGTGTAATCGCTGGCAGGCGCGTACATATAGTCCTTGTTGAGGACTCCCGGCTTTTTCGACGATGCAAACTCGGCACCGGAAAGATTGACTCCGGCGTAGGTGAGTGCGCGTGTCTGCGCATGAACCTGCGGCAAGACGCCAAGCAGGATGAGAAGCAGTGCACAGCGAACAACGCTGCGCAGCGAGCAGGAAACAGAAGACATAAAGCAACTCCTTGAACGACGGGGACGATGCGTCGCAGCCGGTTGCGTGCGATTTGCGCCAAGTGCGCTGCATCGGTAGGACTTAATGCATTGGCTGTGCCCGATCGCGCAGCACACTGAGCGTTAAGTAAATGTGCGAGCTCACTCCCAGTCACAATTCGCCGGGGTCACACTCCGCACCAGCACGCTGTAACGCGCGGCAGAAAAAAGCGGTCGCGCACGCTTCGGCACACGGTCAGCGCGGACGGTGTGCTGTCGAAAGAACGTCGTATGGATGCGTCTGCTGCCAACTGCATGACGCCGATTCATTGGCGCCGTGCACGGTTGCGCCCGCATGCTCAGCGCATGCGAGGCGTGGTTTGCAGACGGATGCGAGGTGCCGCTGTTAGCGGGCGATACGCTGCGCGCGGGCGCTCAGGATCGTCATCTGTGGCTTGTCGCGTCCCTGCGCATCGGGCTGCACGTTGAATGGATAGGTCCGGTTCCACCATGCACCGGCTGCCCACCAGGTCCAGCCGATCCACACATCGCTGTTGGTTTCCATGTACCCCAACATATTGTTGAGTGCGCTGTTGCAGGTCGCGTTGTTGCCGGTGCCGAATTCGCCCAAAAATCCGCGTTTGTGATTCAGGCGCAACCACTGGGTAAAACTGCGCAGACGTTCGGCACCGACGGTGCTGCTGACGCAACCGGCGCTGGTACCGCTAGAGTCGGTATCCAGGTATTGATGCACTTCGATGGCGTAGCGATTGAGCGGGTCGCGAATGGATGCCAGTGCCACGGCATTGGATTGCCCGGCGACGGTGGAATACCAACTGTGCGCGCCGCTCCACAGCGCACCGGGAACCAGAATCAGATTGTTGGCGCCGGTTTTGCGGATGGTGTCGATCGATGCTTGTGCTGCGGTGGCCCAGGATTGCGGATTGATGTCGTAAGGCTCATTCATCAGCCCGAAGATCACCGCGTTGTCGTTCTTGAAGGCGATCGCCAGACGACGCCACAAATCGGTAAAGGTGCTGATCGGCACGCGGCTGCTGCCGATCTTGTTGCCGTAGTACTTGGCGTAGTTGTGCACATCCAGAATCAGATAGACCTTGGCGGTCTTTGCATTGGCGACCGCCTGCCGGATCAGTGCCAATTGCGCCGCATCCAGTTCACCGCCAGCCTTGGGTTGCAGGCGCTCCCACAGGATGGGTAGCCGAATGGTGTTCATGTGTTTGCCGGCGAAGTAGCGGTAATCGCTGGCAGCCGGATACAGGTAGTCGACGTTGAGCACGCCGGGTTTTTGCGAGGATTTGATTTCTGCGCCAGAGAGATTGACGCCGGCATACTTCAGGCGATTGCCGCTCTGTGCATGTGCAAGCGGCATGATGACAAGCAGCAGTAATGAGAACGCGCAGCTAAGCAGCCGGCGTGTCCGGGGGGGAGAGGGCAACATGGGTGACTCCTGAAGCATTCGCGGGGGGAGATGCATTGCACTGGCGTGGACCTGCCACGTGCATGACGACAATGCAACACCTACACCCTAGGCGCATCCGTACATTCAAACTACGAATGCGAGATATCACTTAATTGGAGCTGTGAGCGACTTGGCACTTATTGCCAAACATACACGTGCTTTGATGTGGTAAAGCGCGCGCCGCGCGATCGTCATCTCAGCACACAGGTCGCACTCTGTGCGGCAACCCTGTATCGCCTGCTGAGCATTCGAGATGGAGTGACGTTGCAGGTTGTCTTGCGATTACAACACTGCACATCGATGCAGTGGCGTGCCTTGCATCAACGCAGATCGCAATTGCACGTATAAAACTCACCTGGTGCGCTAACGGAACGTCGGCACTTGCGATGTAGTGCATGTGAGGTTTGTGCGCTGCGTCGTGATTGCGGCAACACTCCATCACTGCGGATCCTGCACGACGCGTGGCCCGATTGCGGGGCCACCGCGCATTTGCGCGTAGCGCTGTGATGCCAGCGCCCGCACACTCGATGCTTCGGCATAGCGCATGTCATACATGCACGACAAAAAAAACGGTGACCGCAGCATCCTGCTGCGACCACCGCATTCGAACAGACCGGCGAGTGTTACTTGGTGGCGCGGCGTGCGTACTTGCTCAGGATCGAGATCTGCGGCTTGTCGCTGCCATCCTTGCCCGGCTGCACGGTAAAGAAGTAGTCCGGCTTCCACCATGCACCGGCGGCCCACCAGGTCCAGCCCAGCCACACGTCGCTGTTCTTTTCCATGTAGGTCAGCATGCCTTCCAGCGCCTGGTCGCAGACCGGATTGTTGGCGGTGCCGAATTCGCCCAGAAAGCCTTTCTGCTTGTTCTCGCGCAGCCATGCGGTGAAGCCGCGCAACTTCTCTTCGCCAACCGTGGCGCTGGTGCACACCGGCTTGGTGCCGCTGTAGTCGCTGTCCAGATATTGATGCGCCTCGAAGGCCAGGTTGTTGCCTGGGTCCTTGAGGATCTCCAGCGCCTTGGCATTGGAACCGCCATAGTTGGAACTGCGCCAGCTGTGCGCGCCGCTGTAGGCGGTGCCCGGCACCAGGATCAGATTCTTGGCGCCGGTCTTGCGGATCGCGTTGATTGCGCCTTGCGCCGCTGCTGCCCAGTCGGTTGCGGAAATCCCGTTGGGCTCATTCATCAGCCCGAAGATCACCGAGGTGTCGTCCTTGAATTCCACCGCCAGCCGGCGCCACAGATCCGCCACTGCGGCGGCGGGCACATCGCTGGTGCCGATGCGCTTGCCGTTGTACTTGGCGTAGTTGTGCACATCCAGGATCAGGTATTGCTTGTTGGCCTTGGCCGCAGCCACCGATTTCTTCAGTAGCGCCAACTGCGCCGGATCTAGATCGCCGCTGAGCTGTGGCTGCAGGCGTTCCCACAGGAACGGCAAGCGGATCGTATTCATGCCTTTGCCGGCGAAGTAACTGAAATCCGACGCGGCCGGATAGGTGTAGTCCTTGTACAAGGTGCCCGGCTTCTTGCGCGAGTTGAACTCGGCGCCGGAGAGATTGACACCGACATATTTCAGGCCGGCAGATTCTTTTTTCGCAGCGGCGGGCTCTTTTGCCTGCGCCAACGGCATTGCGGCGAGCAACGTCAGTGCGAGTGCGGCACTGCGTAACGAGGGGAAATGTGCGGGAGAGCGAAACATGAAGCCTCCTTCGGCATCGACGTGAGTGGCCGCAGGGGGAGGGCACGGCCAGCAGGGATGGTGCAGGGCAGGATGGTGGTTGGTCAGCGTAGAAGCTTTGGCGTTAGTGCGCCATTCACGCCTACTGCAGCGATTTGATCGCGCAAACGCCTGCAAGACGCATCTCGCCGCTGCGGTGGCGTTCGCAACGCGACAGGCAAGACGCACTGTCACAGGAGTGCGACAGGCGCTTGTTTTAATCTAGAGCCCGCTTACTTTTGTCTCCTGTACTTGTTGCGGGGGACGCAACGCCCGGAGTCTTTATCCCAATGAGCAAAGCCCACGCTTACGCCGCCCAGACCGCCGATCAGCCGCTTGCACCGTTCGTGTTCGAACGGCGCGCACCCGGCCCCGACGATGTACAGATCGACATCGCCTATTGCGGCGTGTGTCACTCGGATCTGCATACCGCACGCAACGAGTGGCACAACACGCTGTACCCGTCGGTGCCCGGCCACGAGATCGTCGGCCGTGTGACGGCCGTTGGCGATGCGGTCACCGGCTTCAAGGTCGGCGACCTGGCCGGTGTCGGCTGCATGGTCGACAGCTGTCGCAGCTGCGCGTCCTGCCAGGAAGGCGAAGAACAGTATTGCGAGCAGGGCTTCACCGGCACCTACAACGGGCCGATGTTCGGCGGCGGCGAGAACACCTACGGCGGTTACTCGGACCACATCGTGGTCGATCAGAAATACGTGCTGCGCATCTCGCACAGCGACAACCTGGCCGCCGTGGCGCCGCTGCTGTGCGCCGGCATCACCACCTATTCGCCGCTGGCGCATTGGAAGGTCGGTCCCGGCCAGAAAGTGGGCGTGGTCGGCCTGGGTGGCCTGGGCCACATGGCAGTGAAGATCGCCAAGGCGATGGGTGCCACCGTGGTGCTGTTCACCACCTCCGAGAGCAAGCGCGCCGATGCGTTGCGTCTGGGTGCCAGCGAGGTGGTGATCTCCAGGGACGAGGCGCAGATGGCCGCGCAAGCCAACACACTGGATTTCATCCTCAACACCGTGGCCGCGCCGCACAACCTGGACCCGTTCCTGGCTGCGCTCAAGCGCGACGGGGCGATGGTGCTGGTCGGCGTGCCCGAGCACTCGCACCCTTCGCCGAGCGTGTTCAATCTGATCATGAAGCGCCGCACGCTGGCCGGTTCGTTGATCGGCGGCATCCGCCAGACCCAGGAGATGCTGGATTTCTGCGCCAAGCACAACATCGTCTCGGACATCGAAACGATTCGCGCCGACCAGATCAACGAGGCCTACGAGCGCATGCTCAAGAGCGATGTGAAGTATCGCTTCGTGATCGACATGGCCACGCTGGACAAGGCGGCCTGATCCCCCAGCGCGCCCGGCAATCGATGCAGCCCTGCAACAGGGCTGCACGTCAGGCGCCTGCGTGATCGAATGCAGCGTGGACCCGGCAGTGACCGCGTCCACGCTGCTGCCGGATGACACCGGCCACCGGCTGCAAGTATCGCCGGACCGCGATGCGATCAACCAGGTCAGGCGCCCTGCGCAGCGGCAACCCTGTCGTCCTGCGCCGGATAGGGCGACACCAGCGGCGTCGCGGGGCGTGTGGTGCGCACCAGCATGGGTGCGGAGAACAGCAGGTTCAGCGCGGGCAGGCGGCCCGGCGTACGCAGCAGGCACAGCAGGGTGGGCGCCAGCACGCCGGTGCCCAACAAGGCGAAGAACAGCAGCGACCCATCGTGGATCCAGCGCGGCAGCAGATAGGCCAGCACGATGAACGGCGGGAAGTGGGTCAGATAGAACACCACCGAGTTGCGGCCCACATAGCGGATCGCCTGCGCGGCCGGTTGCTGGTTTGCCCAGATTGCTGCAGCGATCACCAGCGGCAGCGCGATCACCACCAGCGGCAGGTAGCCGATCCAGATACCGTGCAACGCGGTGAGATTGGCGATCAGCACGATGGCGCACAGGCTCAGGCACGACAGTGGCCAGATCCAGCGCGGTGCCTGCTGCAGCAGTGCCGGCACGCGACCGGCCAGCAGCGTGCCGATGTAGAAGAACGCGAAGTAATAAAACGGGTCGGCCCCCTGGCGCAGCAATGGGCCCAGGCACACCGAGCCCAGCAGGGTCGCTGCCAGCACCAACGGGGCCGGCAGCCGACGCAGCAGTGGGATCACTGCGAGAAACACGAACAGGTAGAACAGAAACCAGGTCAGTGCCACGTTGCCCACTGCGATCCTGCCCAGGTCCAGCCAGGCGATGGGTTCGGCCTTGGCCAGCACCGAGCCTGCCTCGCGCAAGCCGAAGATCAGCAGCGACCAGATCAGATAGGGATACAACACGTGCCGCAGCTTGCCGCTGAAGTAGGTCGCGATCCCCTTGTCCAGCCCACGCGCCACGAACAAGCCCGAGAGCAGGAACATCAGCTGCATGCGCAATGGGGCCAGCGAGCGGTTGATACGTTCGATCGACAGCATCAGCGTGCTGCTTTCTCCGGCTGCGCCGCTGCGTAGCTCGGGATAGGCGTCGAAAGCGAAGCCATAGGCGTGCAGGACGATCACCATCAGTACGCTGGCACCGCGCAGCCAGTCCACCCAATCATCGCGTTTATGGTTGCCGGTAATGGTTTGGTACGTCATGAGGTTGCTCCTTCGGTGGGGCCCACGGCTTTGCCGCCGCGGTGTGCGACGACACGAATCAGGTCTGGATTCCACGGCGGTGTTGTCCACGCGTGGGAGGAGGCGGATACCGTCGTTGCCGAGGACATCCGGGTAAGCGCAGAGCGTTCCGCGTGTCAGTGAGGGTGGCTGGGCTGCATGATGCGGGGACGGCTTATGTGTGACTTAGATCACACTTGTTTGACGCGTGCAATCGTCGAGGCTGCAGATAGATGCAGGCCTGCGTATGCGCTGATGGCAAGGTCATGCGTGGGTGCGGGCGCCTTGCACGGTCGATGGCCGCTTGAGTCTGCAGTTGCCGAGATGCGGTGGAGCGCGTGCTCAGCGGTAGGCGGCGTTGCGGTGTTGCGTTGTGGTCTACGCGCGCTGCCAGCGTCAGCCTGATCGGCAGCAGGACAAATCACCGCACGCAGCAGCAAACGCTGCACGATCGCTGTGAGCGAAGTGCCGATCGCGAAAGACAGGGGGATTGGTCGTCGAGCGTTCCGGGTCGGACGAGGCGCGACCTTGCCGGATGCGATGCCCGTTGCGTGTCGCCGTGGATGCATTGCATCGCGGTGCGTCACGCGGGCGTAGCCGCTCACGCAGCGTGCGGGTTGCCCGCACGCGAGTCTGCACCAGCGTTGGGCGCATCGCCCACCGCTGGCAATCACTCAGGCCGCAGCCGGTTCCTTGACCTGCGCCTTGACGCCGAGCAGCTGCACGATGCTGCCGGCCGCATCGCGGCCTTCGGCCACCGCGGTCACCACCAAGTCGGCGCCGCGCACGCAGTCGCCACCGGCGAACAGCCGCGGGTTGCTGGTCTGATAGGGCAGGCGGCCGTTGTCGTCGGCCGGTGCGACGATACGGCCGTTGCTGCCGGCTTCCACGCCCTGCGATGCCAGCCAGTCCGGTACGGTCGGCGAGAAGCCGAAGGCGATGATCACCACGTCCGCTTCCAGCAGCGATTCGCTGCCTTCCACCGGTACCGCATTGCGACGGCCGCTGGCATCGGGCTCGCCGAGCCTGGTCTCCACCACGGTGACGCCAATGGCTTCGTCGTCGGCGCCGGATTCGATCGACAGCGGCTGACGGTTGAACAGGAAGCGCACGCCTTCCTCGCGCGCGTTGGCCACTTCGCGTGCCGAGCCCGGCATGCTGGCCTCGTCGCGGCGGTACGCGCAGGTGACCTTGGCCGCACCCAGGCGGATGGCGCTGCGCACGCAGTCCATGCCGGTGTCGCCGCCGCCCAGCACCACCACGCGCTTGCCGTTGAGATCGGGCAGCGCCATCTGGTCTTCCCAGCCGGCGATCGGCCGGCCGTGCGGATCGTTGCCGCTGACGATGCGGCTGTTCTGCACCAGGAACGGCAGCGCCGGCAGCACGTTCTTCAGGTCCTGCCCGGGCAGGCCGCCATCGGTGTAGCGATAGGCGCCGGTGCCGAGGAAGACCGCGTCGAATTCGCCCAGCAACTGCTCGATGCTGACGTCGCGGCCCACTTCCACGCCAAGGCGGAACTGCACGCCCATGCCTTCGAGGATTTCGCGGCGTTTGCCGATCACCGACTTGTCCAGCTTGAAGCTGGGAATGCCGAACTGCAGCAGCCCGCCGATCTGCTCGTAGCGGTCGTAGACCACCGCTTCGATGCCGGCGCGCACCAGCCGGTCCGCACACGACAGGCCGGCCGGGCCGGCGCCGATCACCGCCACCCGCCAGCCGGTCGGCTGCACGTTGCCCAGGTCAGGGCGCCAGCCCATCTTGAAGGCGGTATCGACGATGTATTTTTCCACCGCACCGATGGTGACCGCGCCGAATTCCTCCAGCGTGCAGCTGCCTTCGCACAGGCGGTCCTGCGGACACACCCGCCCGCACACTTCCGGCAGCGGGTTGGTGGAATGGCACAGCGCGGCGGCTTCTTCAATGCGGTTTTCCTGCACCAGCTGCAGCCACTGCGGAATGGCGTTGTGCACCGGGCATTTCCAGCTGCAATACGGATTGCCGCAGTCCAGACAGCGACCGGACTGGTACTGCGCGTCGGCCTTGTCGAACTTGCCGTACAGCTCGCCCCAGTCGCCGGACGTACGCAGCTCCACCGGAATGCGCGTGGGCATGGTCCGGGGCAGGTCGAGGAATTGGAAGGCTTGCTTGCGGCTCATAAAAGAAATCCGTTGCTGATTCCCTTCTCCCACCGGGAGAAGGTGCCCCGAAGGGGCGGATGAGGGTACGGAGCGTCAGCGCCGCATCCCCAAACCCTCTCCCGTTACAGGGAGAGGGAAGCACTCAGGCGGCGCGCCGCAGCGACTCAGTGAGCGACTCGATGCTGGCGGCCTTGGGTTTGACCAGCCAGAACTTGCCGATGTAGTCGCGGAACTCGTCCAGGATCTGCTGCGCCCAGATGCTGCCGGTCAGCTCGCGGTGGCGGCTGATAAGGGTGTGCAGATGCTGGCGATGGTTCTCGAAGCCCTCGGCGGAGACGCGGTGGATGTCGATCAGCTCGTGGTTGTAGCGGTCCACGAAGTCGCGTTCGATATCCAGCACGTAGGCCAGGCCGCCAGTGAAGCCGGCGCCGAAGTTCAGGCCCACCTTGCCCAGCACCAGCACCACGCCGTCGGTCATGTATTCGCAGCAGTGGTCGCCTGCGCCTTCCACCACCGCCAGTGCGCCGGAATTGCGCACCGCAAAGCGCTCGCCGGCGCGGCCGGCCGCGAACAGCTCGCCGCCGGTGGCGCCGTACAGGCAGGTGTTGCCCACGATCGGCGTGCTACGCGCCTCGAAGCGCGCACCACGCGGCGGGCGCACCACCAGCCGGCCGCCGGCCATGCCCTTGCCGACGTAGTCGTTGGCTTCGCCTTCCAGCTCCAGCTGCAGGCCACCGGCGTTGAATGCGCCGAAGCTCTGCCCGGCGGTGCCGCGGAAGCGCAGGTTCAACGGCGCATCGCTCATGCCGTGGTTGCCGTGCGCGCGCGCGATGGCGCCGGACAGGCGCGCGCCGATCGAGCGGTCGGTGTTGTGGATCAGGAAGCGATGGTCGCCGCCGGTCTTGTTGGCGATCGCGTTGGCCAGCAGGCCATCCATCTGCGTGGCCAGGCTGTCGGGCGATTCGTACAGACGCTGGGCCGCGCAATGGCTGCCGTCGTACTGCGCATGCGTGAGCAGGCGCGACAGATCGACCTTGACCCCGGCACGTGGCGAGACCTCCAGCTGTTCGAGCAGGTCGGTGCGGCCGACGATCTCGTCCAGCGAGCGCACGCCCAGGTAGGACAGCCACTGGCGCACTTCCTCGGCCAGCAGGCGGAAGAAATGCTCCACGCGCTCCGGCAAGCCGGTGAAGTAGTTCGCACGCAGGCGCTCGTCCTGGGTGGCCACGCCGGTGGCGCAGTTGTTGAGGTGGCAGATGCGCAGGTACTTGCAGCCCAGCACGATCATCGGCGCGGTGCCAAAGCCGAAGCTGTCGGCGCCCAGCAGCGCGGCCTTGACCACGTCCAGGCCGGTCTTCAGGCCGCCATCGGTCTGCAGGATGGTGCGCTCGCGCAGGTCGTTGGCCACCAGCGCCTGGTGCGATTCGGCCACGCCCAGTTCCCACGGCACGCCGGCGTAGCGGATCGAGCTGATCGGGCTGGCGCCGGTGCCGCCGTCGTGGCCGGACACGGTGATCAGGTCGGCGCCGGCCTTGACCACGCCGGCGGCAATGGTGCCGACGCCGGCATGCGCGACCAGCTTCACCGACACCAGCGCAGTCGGGTTGACCTGCTTGAGGTCGTAGATCAGCTGGGCCAGATCCTCGATGGAATAGATATCGTGATGTGGCGGCGGCGAGATCAGGCCGATGCCGGGCTTGGCGTAACGCAGCCGCGCAATCAGTTCGTTGACCTTGTGGCCGGGCAGCTGGCCGCCTTCGCCGGGCTTGGCGCCCTGCGCGACCTTGATCTGCAACACCTCGGCATTGACCAGGTATTCCGGCGTGACGCCGAAGCGGCCGGAGGCCACCTGCTTGATCTTGGAGCGCTTCTCGGTGCCGTAGCGGGCCGGGTCTTCGCCGCCTTCGCCGGAGTTGCTGCGCCCGCCCAGGCGGTTCATCGCAATGGCCAGTGCTTCGTGCGCCTCGGGCGACAACGCGCCCAGGCTGATCGCAGCGGTGTCGAAGCGACGCAGCACATCGGCCGCGGGGGCGACCTCGTCCAGCGGAGTCGGCGTGTCGGCGCGCTTGAGCTGGACCAGGTCGCGCAGCGTGGAGGCCGGGCGCGAATGCACCGCATCCACATATTTCTGCCAGTCGCCGGCATCGCCGGTGCGGGTGGCGCGCTGCAGCGTCATGACCACGTCGGGGTTGTACATGTGGTACTCGCCGCCGTGCACGTACTTGAGCAGGCCGCCCACTTCCGGCTTGAGCTGGTCGTTCCAGGCGCGTGCGGTGAGCTCGCGCGCCTCGGTGTCCAGCCGCGCCAGATTGACGCCGCCGATGCGTGCCGGCGTCTGCGCAAAGCACAGCTCCACCACGTCCGGGTCCAGCCCCACGATCTCGAACAACTGCGCGCCGCGATAACTGGCGATCGTGCAGATGCCCATCTTGGAGATGATCTTGGACAGGCCCTTGTAGATGCCCTTGCGATAGCGGCGGCCGATCTGCGACTGCTCGCCGCCCTTGCTCAGCTGCAGGATGCCGCGCCGGCCCAGGTCGAACAGCGTCTGGTAGGCCAGATACGGGTACACCGCAGTGGCGCCGAAGCCGAGCAGGCAGGCCATGTGGTGCGGGTCGCGCGCGGTGCCGGTTTCGATGATGAGGTTGGCGTCGCAGCGCAGCCCCACCTTGCACAGGTGGTGATGCACCGCGCCGGTGGCCAGCAGCGCATGCGCCATCGGCCGGTCCGGGACCGGGTAGCGATCGGACAGCAGCAGCATCACCGCACCGGCGCGCGCGGCGGCCTCGGCTTCCTGGCAGATGCGTTCCAGGCCGGCCTTGAGGCCTTCTTCCACGCTGTAGGACAGGTCGATCAGGCGATTGCGCTCGACGTACTGCTCCATCTTCAGCAGCTGGCGCAGCTTGCGCTGGCTGAGTACCGGCGAGTTGAGGATGACGTGGTTCACCGTCTCCGCGCCGGCATGGAAGATGTTGGTCTCCTTGCCGAGCTGGGTGGTGAGCGACATCGCGATGCCTTCGCGCAGCGGGTCGATCGGCGGGTTGGTGACCTGCGCGAAGGCCTGGCGGAAGTAGTCGTACAGCGGCCGGGTCTGGCGGCTGAGCACCGCCATCGGGGTGTCGTCGCCCATCGAGCCGGTGGCTTCCTGCTCGGTCTCGGCCAGCGGGCGCAGGATCTGCTCCACTTCCTCGGTGCTGAGCTGGAACAGCTTGTGGTAGCTGCGCAGGGTCTGCTCGTTGAAGGGTTCTTCCACCAGCGAGGGGTCGATCAGCTCGGTCTGCAGATAGGTCACGCCCTGCTGCAGCCATTGCTTGTACGGCGCGCGCGCACGGTTGATGCGGTCGATGGCATCCGAATCGAGCAGGTCGCCGCGCTTGAGATCGATGGCCATCATCTCGCCCGGGCCAAGCTTGCCCTTGCGGGTGATGCGCTCGGCGGGCAGTTCCCACACACCGGCCTCGGAGGCCACCAGGAAATGGCGGTCGGAGGTCAGCATCCAGCGCGCCGGGCGCAGCCCGTTGCGATCGAGCATGCAGGCCGCATAGCGGCCATCGCAGGCGACGATGCCGGCCGGGCCGTCCCACGGTTCGGTGTTCAAACCGTAGAACTCGTAGAACGCGGCCAGATCGGCGTCCTTGAACTCCAGCGATTGGGTCGCCGGCGGCACCAGGATGCGCAGCGCCTGCAGCAGGTCCATGCCACCGGCGACCAGCAGCTCGAGCATGTTGTCCAGGCTCTGCGAATCGGAGCCATGCATGGAGATCACCGGGTCGAACTCGGCGATGTCGAAGCGCGGGGTCTGCCACACCTTGCTGCGCGCCTGCGCCCAGCGGCGGTTGCCTTCGATGGTGTTGATTTCGCCGTTATGCGCGAGCAGTCGGAACGGGTGCGCCAGCGGCCAGCGCGGCAGCGTGTTGGTGGAAAAGCGCTGGTGGAAGACAATCGCACTGGACGACAGATCGCTGCGCTGCAGGTCCGGATAGAACGTGCTCAGCTTGTCCGGCAGCACCATGCCCTTGTAGCTGATGCCATTGGGCGACAAGGTGGTGACGTAGAAGTTGTCTACCTCGCGCAGCGCCTGCTCGGCGCGCCGGCGCGCCAGGAACAGCGCCAGGGTGAAGCCGTCTTCGCTCTGTTCTGCGCCGGCATCGACGAATAGCTGCTCGATACGCGGCAAGGTGTCGCGCGCCAGCTGCCCGCACACGCTGTCGTCGGTGGGCACCACGCGCCAACCGCGAAAGTGCACGCCGGCGGTATGCAACTGGGTTTCCAGTTCGGCACGACATCGCGCGGCATCGCTCTCGTCCAGCGGCAGGAACACCACACCGGCCGCGTAACGCGTGCCCAGGGTGATACCGGCATCGCGCGCCAGCCCACGCAAGAACGCATCGGGTTTGCGGATCAGCAAGCCGCAGCCATCGCCGGTGAGTCCGTCGGCCGCCACGCCGCCGCGGTGAGTCATGCGCGAGAGCGCCGCAATCGCGGTGTCCACCAGCGAGCGGGAAGGTTGGTCGTCCAACTGGGCGACCATGCCAAAACCACAGGCGTCGCGTTCGTCGCGCGCGCTGTTGTAGAGACCGTAGTCGTTGAGCCCTTGGCGAGTGCGGGGGGCCATGTCTGCCTCTTTGCGATCTGGGAGAGCGGCGACGACGTTGCAGCGCTCGATCCGTGGAGCGTTTCGAAGAGGTCACCGGATGATCGACTAGACCACAGTTGATGCGGTGCCGCAATACACCGTTACAGCTGCAACGAGGGCTGCCGCAAGGCCCTGTGCCAGCTGGCTTGGCGCCCGTTCGCCAACAGGCGCCAGACGGTGCTCAGCCGCAGCGCACCGAGGCGATCAGGTTCTTGGCATCCACTTCCAGATTGAGCCGTTCGCCGTTGAACTCCATGGTGACCATCTGCCCGGGTTTGAGCACGCGCACCGACTTGGCGCCGGCATCGCTGCGGGCCTGTTCGCTCACTGCATCGGTCAAGGCCTGACCGACCAGCGACTGCACCTGGGTGGCATCGCAGCTGCCGATCGGCGGGGCCTCGGGAGCGGCGGCCGGTGCGGGGGCTGCGGCTTGTTCGGCCGCTTGCTGCGCCTTGGCGGTGACGGCTTCCTGCTCGTCCGGTTGCGGCGAGCCGCAGGCACTCAAGGCCGCCAGCACGACCAAGGTACAGGCCAGGCGGGCAGTAGGCAGGACAGCGCGCATCGATGACTCCAGCACAGTGGGGGGAGGCCCAAGCATAAGCAGAAAATCTGCCGACGGGCATCGCTTGCCCACATGGCGTTGTCGCAGCGTTGACGCTGCCTAGTCCTGCCCGGCTCAACAATCGGCGCCTGTCCTTCGATCCGTGCGCAATGAAAGCCAAACGTGTTCTTCGCAATGCCGCAGCCACCGCCAGCGCTGCCGGCAAGCTGGCCAGCGTGGCCGCCAGTGCCGCCAGTGCGGTGGCTGCCACCGCTGCGGCGGCGAGCGTGGCAGCGGTTGCACAGGCCAAGGCCACCGCGCGTGCGGCCGGGCTCACCTATGTCAACGATCAACAGCCCGGCATCAGCCGCCGCAGGGCCGGCAAGAGCTTCAGTTATCGCAGTGCCGACGGGCAGCGCGTAGCCGATGCCGATACCTTGCAGCGCATCCGCGCACTGGCCATTCCGCCGGCGTATACCGAGGTGTGGATCTGCGCCAAGCCCAACGGCCATCTGCAGGCCACCGGCCGCGATGCGCGCAGGCGCAAGCAATACCGCTATCACGCCGAGTGGGCGCAGGTGCGCGGCGAAGGCAAGTTCGAACGGGTGATCGCCTTCGGCCAGGCCTTGCCCAAATTACGCCGCCGGCTGCGCCGCGATCTGGTATTGCCGGGATTTCCGCGCGAGAAGGTGCTGGCGATCGTGGTGGCGTTGCTGGCCGACACCCTGGTACGCGTGGGCAATGCCGAATATGCGCGCAGCAATCGTTCCTATGGCCTGACCACCTTGCGCAACCGGCATATGGAATTTCTGCGCGGCGGACGTGCGCGGCTTAAGTTCCGCGGCAAGAGCGGCCAGGATCACGAGATCGAAGTGGACGACAAGCAGCTGGTCAAGCTGATCCGGCAATGCCAGCAATTGCCGGGGCAATCGTTGTTTCAGTACCGCGACGACGATGGCCAGCTGCAGCCAGTGGATTCGGGTGAGGTCAACGACTATCTGCGCGAGGCGATGGGCGAGGATTTCACCGCCAAGGATTTCCGCACCTGGGGCGGTACGCTGGCCGCACTGCAACGTCTGGCACGCCTGCCGCTGCCCGAGCGCATGAGCGAACGCGCGCTGACCCAGGTACAGAACGATGTCATCCGCGAGGTGGCCGATGCGCTGGGCAACACGCCCTCTGTGTGTCGCAAGGCCTACATCGACCCGTGCGTGTTCGAAGGCTGGCGCGCCGGCGAACTGCAGGCCATGGCCACCGGCGTGCGCGGCGAGCGCCAATGGGAGGCGGCCACGCTGCGCTTTCTGACCGACTCGCGCAGCAAGCAACGCAAGCCGAGCAGCAAACCTCGCAAGGCGGTCGGGCCGCGCCTGCGTCGTGCAAAATCTGCGTGAGGCTACGCTGTGCATGCGCGACGTTGGATGCGATAGGTGGTCGCAGGCGGAACGTTTCGGTACGTGCGCCCGATCCTGACGGCCTCCAGATCAAGTGCGTCGAGAATCTGTGCCGGAACCGAGCACCTGACTCCGGAGGTAAACAGATACAGCCGCCCGCTAGGCTTCAGCTGCAGGAAGGCGCCGCGCAGAATCGCAGCCACCTTGTGTGCCGGCATGTTCAACAAGCCAAGGCCGCAGACCACGGCATCGACGTACGCGCCATTGATGCGAGGCAGCGACTCAAGATCGCAGACATCCATCTGCAGCAAGCTTGCGCGCGGGAAGCGCTGCGTGAGCAACGCAGAAAAGGTGGCGTTGTACTCGAGCAAAACGAGGTTCTTTTCCTGCACGCCTTTGTCGATCATCGCCTGGGTAAACACACCGGTCCCAGGACCGAGTTCGAGAACCCGACCGGTACGCGCCGACAGCTCGGAGGTGATGATGGAGGCGAGGGCGCGTCCGGAGGGAAGTATCGCTGCAACGGAGCAGGGTGCGGTGATCCATTCGCGAAAAAACGACGTCATATACGAACGTGCCATCTATCCTCACAACGTTGAAAGAGTTCGGCCAAGCTGCATCTGCGCGCACCACTGCAGGATGCGCGATGTTGCAAAAACAAGGCTAAAGCAAGAGTCTGTCCGGAACCTGTTTTGGCTGCAGATCGGTGGCGATAGTTCAGGTTTTTATCAGCATTGGTGCACTGGCGATTCGAATGCTTCGCTGCAATGCGCTGTCATCAGATAAAAAACGATGCGTGATCGTCGGTGCAGGTGATGACCGCATATAACGCGCGGCGGTTGCATAAATGCCTGCATCGCACAGATGATCGACAGACAGTGGCGCCAGCCTGCGTGGCAGCCGACGCATCAGGCCATGTTTGCAATCGGTGCGCAGTGCGGCAGGTGTTGATCGGGCGAATGCGTGTCGAATGATCCTGACCAGCGATTGCCAAGACACGCGCCCAACACGGCTGTCACCGCATGCGCAGACGAGCTGCGTGCAGCGGGGTTGTCTGGCGTGCGCATCGTAAGCTTTGAGGGGCCGGACATCATGGTGTCCGAATGACCGCCAGACCGCGCCATGGGGTAAGCAACGTGGAAATCCGCGAGACATTGCGCACCGCCAGCAGCGGCGATACCGAACCGCAACCTGTCTAGCGCTCTGTGGACAACCGGTAATGATTATTCGTGTGCACGTGCGCGATGGTCTGGTGCCATTATCGAGCGTTGCGGTGTGGGCGCTGGAAAGCGGCCCGAGCGAAATAAGCCGCCACCATCGACAGCGATGTCACGGTGAGCGCAGATCTCGGCGGGATGGGTTGAGCAAGACGCTGGCGCTGACTAAGAGCGGCTAGCAAAACGTAGCGGGCAGTCGTCAGGTGTGCGTGGACGGCTCGGAGGAGCCGCAATGTAAAAGTGGTACATGCCGATTCCGAGCATCGGCCACGCGCGCCTATCCGGTGCGCAGTAGTTTTGTTAGCCGCTCTAAGTGTTCTAGCACTGGACGCTGCACATGCAGGCAACCCTACATGTGCCCGTTCCGGTCGCTGTCATATGCACGGCAATGCGGATGTGCCTAAGACAACGGCAACGCTCAGCCGCAATAAATCGCGGTGATGTTGTTGTTCGGGCCGGTCTCGACGGTGAGGTGATCGCCACCGCTGTCGCTGGCACCCTGGGCCGGATCGGCCAGGCCGCTGGCGGTGGTGCCGCCGGTGGCGCGCTCGCCGCGACGCACGCTGACCTGCAGGCTGTCGCTGTCCACGCGCGCTCGTTCGATGGTCTGCGCCGCTGCGGCCAGGCCCACCGCGCCACGCACCTTGTCGATATGGCACTGGCCGGAGATGACCCCGTCGATGGGCTGCACCTGCACGAGCTGGTTGGAGGCACAGGCCGAGAGCAGCAACACGGCAGCGAGCGGGGCGAGGGTGCGGATCATCGAGGATCTCCAGCGGAAGAATGCCGCAAGCGTGAAGAACGCGTTGTTGGCGTGGCATGAAGACTGCCGGCCGCACGCATCGCGGTGCTAGGCCTGGCATGCCCTGCTGCGGTCCGGGACGCAGGGCTGAGGCGTTCTCGTTCGACGCGGCTGGTCCAGCAGCGTGTGATTACTTCTAAATCTGGACGACTCCACTACAAATCTTCCGGCTAGTCGACCAATGGGCGCGTCTCTACGCTTTGCATCACCGGGGCAGCTTGCTCCACCACCGCAAAGGGATCCGTCATGAACGCACAACTGGCCACCGTCTACGCCGACCAGCAGCCGCAGCGCGAGCCCGGCGTGCAGGCCATTACCCCGCCGCGTCCGGTGGTGTTCCGCACCCGCGGCACCACCCGCGGTCCGATCACCCGGTTGATGAGCCCGGGCGACCTGGGCCAGCTGGTCAAGCCGTTCGTGTTCCTGGACCTGTTCACCGTCAAGCCGTCGATCGGCGGCGCACCGATGGGCATGCATCCGCATTCGGGCATCGCCACGCTGACCTATCTGATGGAAGGCGAAGTCGGCTACGAAGACAGCACCGGCAAGCAGGGCACCCTGCCCACCGGCGGTGTGGAATGGATGCGCTCCGGCAATGGCGTATGGCACGACGGTGTGCCGGTGGGCCAGTCCTCGGCCAAGGGCTTTCAGCTGTGGGTTGCGCTGCCGGCCGCCGAAGAAAACGCCCCGGCGCAGAGCCTGTATCTGTCGCCCGACGATGTGCCGGTGGCCGGCCCGGTGCGGGTGCTGCTGGGCCGCTACGGTGCGCTGGAAAGCAGGATCCCGGCACCGGCCGACATGACCTACCTGAGCGTGCAGCTGCAAGATGGCGAGCGCTGGCGCTATGTGCCGCCGGCCGGCCACGCCGTGGCCTGGATCGCGGTGCATGGCGGCCAGCTGGAAGCGGCCGAGACCATCGGCAGTGGCCAGATGGCGGTGTTCAAGGATGCCGAGCAGGCCATCGAGGTGGTGTCGGTGGGTGCGAGCTCCTTCGTGCTGGGCTCGGCGGTCAAGCATCCGCATGAGTTGGTGATGGGCCACTACTCGGTGCACACCAGCAAGGCCGCACTGGCGCAAGGCGAGGCGGAAATACGCCGCATCGGCGAGCAGTTGCGCGCTCAGGGCCGTCTGGCCTGAGTCTGCGGCGGGCGCTACACACGCCCGCCCAGTGTTTTCGCTTTCGTCTGCGCCTTGTCTGCCTGTCTGCGCGATGTCGCACCGAGAAGCACTACATCACCGGCAAGCGCAACGCACACGCGCAGACCGGTAGCAGGGCAACCGGCAGCGCACACCCATCAGTCTGTATTTCACCCGCCGACACGCACACGTGTGCGTGCTCGGTCGCATCTCCAACGGCGTGGCAGTGCCACGCAATCCCACACAATCAGAGGCTTCATCATGAAACTGCTCCATCTCGATTCCAGCATCCTCGGTGGTTACTCGGCCAGCCGTCAGCTGTCGGCGGCCACGGTCGCCAAGTTGCAGTCCGGCCACAGCGATGTCGCAGTGACTTACCGCGATCTGGCCGCCGAGCCGCTGGCGCATCTGTCCGGCGCGCATCTGGCGGCCCAGCAGAATCCCACCGGCGACCAGAGCCCGGAACTGGCGGCCGAACTGGCCACCAGTGCAACGGTGCTGCAGGAATTTCTGGACGCCGACACCGTGGTGATCGGTGTGGCGCTGTACAACTTCACCATCCCGACCCAGCTCAAGGCCTGGATCGATCGCGTGCTGGTGGCCGGCAAGACCTTCCGCTACAACGCGCAAGGCGTGCCCGAGGGGCTGGCCGGCAACAAGCGGGTGATTCTGCTGGTGGCGCGTGGCGGCTTCTATGGCGCCGGCTCGCCGATGGCAGCGTTCGAACATGCAGAGACCTACATGCGTACCGCGCTGGGCTTTGTCGGCGTGCACGCCCCCGAGGTGATCGTGGCCGAAGGCCTGGCCACTGGCGCAGACGCTCGCCAGGCGGGGATCACCAGCGCCCAGCAGCAGATCGATGGGCTTGCTGCCTGAGTGATGTAGCGCGTGATGCCTTTCCGGGGGCATCGCCTGCGCTGGCGATCATGTCATCCGTTTGCCCGGTGCCGATCGTTCAAACGTGCCGACCCTGCATCGAGCGGACAGCGTGCCGCTCGATGCAACGCGTTGTCCGCGCGGCAGGGCGTCAGCCGCTTTCAACCAAGGTCGGCGTGACGTGGTACGCGCTAGGTGCGCAGACCGGATCGAATCAAGGCGTTGAAACCGTCGCACTCCGCAGCGCCAAGATCACCGCACGCCCGGCAGGGCGGCGCTGTTCGCCAAGCCACCCAACTTTTTACATTCAGCCGCATTCAATCGCGTCGTCACGGCCTGGATAAACGCCGACACCGCACGCGGCAGATGGTGCCGGCTCGGATACAGCGCGTACAGGCTCTGGCCCTTGCGTTGAAAATCCGGCAACACCACGGTCAGGCGACCTTCGTGGATATCGGGCCACGTGAGCCCCTGCGGCAACAACGCAATCCCGAGCCCGGCCACCGCCGCAAGCCGCAGTGCACGCGCGGTGGTGGCGGCCATGCGGGCCTGCACCTGGACGTCTTCGGCAAGCCCGGACGGGCCGACCAATGTCCAGGTGGCATGGCCGCTGGGATGCGGGAAACTGAGGCAGTCGTGCTGCGGCAATTCGTCCAGCCGCAGTGGCCTGCCGCGTGCCTGCAGGTAGTCGGGGCTGGCCACCAGCACATCGTTGGTGTCGGCCAGGATCTGGCGGCCGACATAGCCCAGGTCCGTCAACACACCGCCACGGAAAGCCACATCGATGCGCTCGGCGATCAGGTCGGCCTTGGCATCGCTGAGCACGAATTCCAGGCGTACGCGCGGATGCGCGGCGAGAAATTCGCCGACCCATTCGACGCGGAAAAAATCCAGGAAATCCGCAGGCGCGGCCACGCGCACCAAACCGGCTGCTTCGTCGCCACCAGCCACCAGGCTCTGCCCGGCCGAGGTCAGCCCGTCTACCGCATCGGCGCAACGTTCAAAGAACGCTTGCCCGGCGTCGGTGAGGGTGAGCTTGCGGGTGGAGCGCTGCATCAGGCGCGTGTCCAGTTGCGCTTCCAGCTGCTGCACGCGCCGGCTCACGCTGTTGGGTGCAGTGCCCAGCCTGCGCGCGGCTTCGGCAAAGCTGCCGCTGCGCACGACCTGCACGTACAACGCGATGTCATTGAGATCGATCACCGGCGGCCTTGGCGCGTGTAAACGCGGAGTCTAAGCGTGGCGACTGCGCGTCGTCGATCATGGCGGTGGCGCGTGCTGTCTGTGGCAGCTCAGGTGCACCAGCAGTAAAGCGCGTGATGCGTTGCTGCGCGCGCTCGGTCGACTGAGCTTTTGACGCTGCGTCTGACGAAGCCAAGTTGCAAAATCTTGCCTGCTCAGAAGTGGTGAAGTGGTGGAGTCGGTCAGTCGTAGAGCATTGGTGCTGCGGCTTGGCTGCAGGGCCCTTGCCCGCCCACCATCGCGGGACACGCCGCAAGTACGTCCATGTAGGCTCTTACGCGGCATCCATGCCGCGTAAGGTCCCGCGACGGTGGGCGGGCAAGGACCAGTGGAGATAGTCGGTGTGCATGTTTTCAAGCAGCCGACCAACTTTCTGGTGCGGTGTCCTCGCCCTCGACTAGCTCAGCTTTTGACTGTATCCAGACGCCTCTACGACTCAAATCGGTGTCCGCGCGCTTATTGCGTGCGCGTCAGCCCGTGACGGTGCAGCAGCTGCCGCAGGCGACGCTGCACGCGCTGCAGATCGGCTTCGGCCGCCTCATCGAGAATGTCTTTGGCCAAGGCATCGAATTGCGGCCAGAACTGGCTGGGGTCGCGTACCCGCTGCGGCCACACCGACAACATCTTGCCCAGGTCGGAGAGCTGGTGATTGGTGTGGGTGCGTGTGCGCATGCTCATGTCGCGTCTCCCGGCCAGTCCAGGGCGACAGCGTGGACCGCACCGTCGTCAATCAGAGTGAAAGCAAGCTCGGCTTGCACCACTCCGTCGATCTCCAGCCGGGCTTGGACACCGGGGCGCTGGGTGATGTCGATGACGTAGGTGCTGGAGCCGAAGCGATAGCGCAGCTGGTACTCCGGCCAGCTGGCCGGGATGCACGGCACGATGTGCATGCGCTCGCCGTGGCGTTGCAGGCCGAGCAGCGATTCGGTCAGCAGTCGGTACATCCAGCCGGCCGCGCCGGTGTACCAGCTCCAGCCGCCGCGGCCGGCGTGTGGCGCCACCGCATAGACATCGGCCGCCAGCACATAGGGTTCGGCCTTGTAGCGCTGTACGCCCGCCGCGTCGCGGGCATGCTGGATCGGGTTGATCATGCCGGCCAGTTGCCAGGCCCGCGCGCTGTCGCCCAGATGCGCGAAGGCCATCGTCGCCCACACTGCGGCATGCGTGTACTGGCCGCCGTTCTCGCGCACGCCGGGCACATAACCACGGATATAGCCGGGGTCGTGTTCGGTGTGATCGAACGGCGGCACCAGCAGCTTGACGATGCCGGTCTCGGCATCCACCAGTTGCTGGCGCATCGCCTCCATCGCCTGTGCACTGCGCGCCGGGTCCATCGCGCCGGACAATACTGCCCAGCTTTGCGATAGCGAATCGATGCGGCATTCGTCCGAGTCGCTCGAGCCCAGCGGTGTGCCGTCGTCGAACCAGGCACGCCGGTACCAGCGTCCATCCCAGGCATGCTGTTCCAGCGCGGTGCGCAAGGCGTGTGCATGCGCACGGCAGGTCGCTGCGAATGCGCCATCGTCGCGTTGCACCGCCACGTCTGCGAACCGCAGCAGTGTGTCGTAGAGGAAAAAGCCCAGCCACACGCTCTCGCCCTTGCCGTCCTTGCCGACCCGGTTCATGCCGTCGTTCCAGTCGCCGCTGCCGATCAGCGGCAGGCCGCGTTCGCCCAGGCGTGCCATGCCGCGTTGCAGGGCGAGCACGCCGTGCGCGTACAGCGACTGCACGTTGCCGGTGATGTGCGGCAGGTCGTAATACGATTCTTCCTCGGGCTTGAGTGCGCGCCCGTCGATAAAGCTGACGCGCTCGTCGAGCACGCTGGCGTCGTTGGTGACCTCAAGATAGCGGCACAGCGCCTGCGGCAACCACAGAAAATCGTCCGAGCACTGCGTGCGCACACCGCGGTCTTGCGGCGGGTGCCACCAATGCTGCACATCGCCCTGCACGAACTGATGCGCGGCGCAGCGCAGCAGGTGGGCGCGGGTAAGCGCCGGCTGCGCGTGCACCATCGCCATGCTGTCCTGCAGCTGGTCGCGGAAGCCGTACGCGCCACCGGACTGGTAATAACCGCTGCGTGCCAGGAACCGGCAGGCGATGGTCTGGTAGAGCAGCCAGCCATTGGCCAGCAGATCCACCGCCGGGTCGGGCGTGGTCACCTGCACGGTGCCCAGAATCTGCTGCCAGTGCGCGCGCACTGCCAGCAAGGCGGTGTGCGCGGCGGCCACGCCACGGCTCTGGCGTGCCAGTGTCAGTGCGCTCTCGCGGTCAACGGCTGCGCCCAGGCGGAACACCGTTTCGAAGCTCTGTTCGGCTGCCAGCGTCACAGGGATCTGGATCGCCGCGCACGGGTCCAGGCCGGCACCCACGCGCCCGGACAAACGCTGCCGCGTGAGCGCGGCAGGTGCGGCCAGGCTGCCATTGCGCCCGAGGAACTCATTGCGGTCGGCAGTGATGCTGCGGCTGGGCGCATCGGCATCGAAGAACGCCACGCGCCCGTCGAACTCGGTGTTGTACGGATTGCGCGCGGTGAGCACGCTGCTGCCCAGGTCGACTTCGCTGACCACATGCAGTTGCGAGCGCGTGCGGATGTCGCCCAGTACCCATTCCACGTAGCCGGTGACGCTGAGCCGGCGTGGGCGGCCGGAAAGATTCTTTAACCGCAGATGGCTGAACTTGATCGGCCGCTCCACATCCACGAACACCCACAGCTCGGTGCCGATGCCGTGTTCGATATGGCTGTAGACGCTGTAGCCGAAGCCGTGGCGCACCGTGTAGCGGCCGCTGCCGCGGCATGGCAGCGCCATCGGCGACCACACCTGCCCGGTGTCTTCGTCGCGCAGGTAGAACGCCTCGCTGGAGGCATCGCCGACCGGGTCGTTATGCCAGGGCGTGAGTCGGAATTCGTGCGCGTTTTCGGCCCAGCTGTAGCCGGGGCTGCTGTCGCTGACCACGCTGCCGAACTGCGCATTGGCCATCACGTTGCACCACGGCGCCGGCGTGGCGACGCCTTCGTCCAGGGTGATGCGGTATTCGCGGCCGTCGGCGGCGAAGGCGCCCAGGCCGTTGTCGAACAGCATCGGCTCTTCGGCGGCGGCCTGCAGGGTCTTGTCCAGGTACGCGGCATGCGTGCTGGCCAATTCATCGGCGCTGTCCGGTTGCCGGATCGGCTCCAGCAACGGCGGGTGCGCACGCGCGCTGGGGTGGCGCTGCAGTTGCGCATCCAGCGTGCCGTTGGCATCGCTCAGGATCGCCCGTGCCACGGTCTGCAGCAGCACGCGGTCTTCCTGCGAGATGTGTTCGATGGCGCGCACGAAGATACCGCCGGGGCGGTCGAGCACATTGGCCTCGGGGTCGGCGGCGATCAGGCCCAGGATGGCGTCCTGCAATTGCTGGCGATAGCCGGCCTGGCTTTCGTTCCAGATCACCAGATCCGCACGCAGGCCTTTCAGGCGCCAGTACGCGTGCGCCTGTACCAGCTGGCGCACCAGGTCCAGATTGTCCGGGTCGGTGATGCGCAACAGCACGATCGGCAGGTCGCCGGAGATGGCATGACTCCACAGTGCCGACTGGCCACGATGGTTGTGCAGCAGCACCTCGTTGTCGGCGCGCAGTTGCGGGTCGACGAACAGCACGCGTGCGGCCAGCCGCTCGTAGCGCATGGCGTCTTCCAGCGAGGCGTTGATCTGCCGGCGCGTGACCTGGCTCTGGGTCAGCGCCAGATCGAACACACGGTCGGCCAGACGGCGGTCGCGGTACTTGTCGATCAAGGCGGTGCAGGCCTCGCGTTGGGTGCCGACGCCGTAGACCATGTCCACCTGCGCCTGTTGATCGGGCGCCAGCGAGATGCGGCAGCGGATCGCCACGATCGGGTCCAGCACCGAGCCGGCCGCGCCGGACAGGCTGGCGTGCGCGTGCAAGGCCACCGGATCGCGGGTGCTGCGTCCGCGCCCGACGAAGGCGGCGCGGTCGGTCTCGTAGGAGATCGACGCCACATCGGCATCGTGCACGGCCACCAGATGCAGCATCCACGGCTGCGCTTCGTCATGCCCACGCGGGCGGCGTGTGCACAGCAATGCCTGTTTGTCGGCCAGGATTTCGGTCTGCACGAACAGATTGCTGAACGCCGGATGCGCTTCGTCGGCCTGCGCCGGTGCCAGCACCACTTCGGCGTAGGTGGTGATTTCGATCACCCGCGTCTGCCGCGAGCGGTTGCGGATGCGCAACCGGCGCAGCTCCACATCGTCCTCGGCGGAGATGGCGATTTCCAGATGGCTGTCGTAGCGCTGATGGCTGCCCTTGAACTCGGCCTTGGCGTCGGAAAAGATCGCTTCGTAACGCTCCACCGGCACGCAGGTCGGCTGATGCGCGGCCGACCACACCGCGCCGCTGTCCACATCGCGCAGATAGCAGAACGTGCCCCAGTGGTCGCGGGTGCCGTCTTCGCGCCAACGCGTCACCGCCATGTCGCGCGCGCGGCTGTAGCCGCCACCGGCCGAGGTCAGCATGCCGTGGTAACGCCCGTTGGAGAGCAGTTGCAACGCCGGCTGCGGCAGATTGGGGTCGCGATGGATGCGCAACGCCATACCCGCCTCGGTGGCCACCGGGCGTTCGGCTACTTCGACCAGGCCTTTGACGTAGACGCCGGCACGCGGTGCGCGCTCCTGCAACAGCAACAAGGTGGCCTGGAATTGCGGGTCGGCGACAAAGCGTTTTTGCATCGGCGCATCGCGCAACACGTGGTCCAGCGCCAGCAGCGCCATGCCCTGGTGATGCGACATGAACGAGCGCACCAGCGCGTGGTGTTCGCCACGCGGCACGCGCGAGGGCGTGTAGTCGATCGCTTCGTACAAGCCGAAACGCCCGTCGAATCCCAGCGTCTGTAGCTGCTGCAGATTGCGGCAGGCCGCATCCGGTTCGACCATCAGCGCCATCGCGCTGGCATACGGGGCGATCACCAGATCCTGGCCCAGGCCGCGCTTGAGCCCCAGGCCGGGCACACCGAAGGCGCGGTACTGATAATTGCGCCGCGTATCGACCGTGTTGTAGCCCGATTCGGACACGCCCCACGGCACCGCGCGCGCCGCGCCATAGCGGATCTGCGCCTGCACCGCGCCGCGCATCGAGCGGCTCAGCAGCGTCTGCGGGTAGCTCGGCATCACCAGATCCGGCATCAGGTACTCGAACATCGAGCCGCTCCACGACAGCAGCGTCGGCTCGGCGCCGGTATCGGTGAGCGTGCGCCCGAGGGCGAACCAGCTCTCCTGCGGCAGCTTGCCCTGGGCGATCGCCACGAAGATGCCCAAGCGTGCTTCGGAAGCGAGCAGATCGTAACGGCCGCTATCCAGACGATGGTCGTCGACGTTGTAGCCGATCGAGAGCAACTGCTGGGCGGGGCTGTAGAGGAAGTCGTAGTCCATCTGCGCCAGTTGCCCGGCGATATGCGCAAGCCGTTGCAGCTCCAGCACGCGCTTGGCGGCCCAGGTCTGCACGCTCGGTGCGTGGCTGCCGTTGGCGAGCTGCTGCAGCGTGGCGACTGCATCGCCGGGATGTTCTGCCGGGTGCGGATCGGTGCTGGCAAGCGCCGGTGCGCAGTGGCCCAACTCGGCCAATGCCGCCTCGCAACTGCTCACCAGGCGTTGCGGCCACGGTTCCTCGTCCTCGCCACCGGCCGGCATCGAGGCCAGGATGGTGTGGCTCTGCGCCAGCAGCAGGCGCAGCGCTTCATCGGCCTGGTGCAGGGGTGGCGTGGGTTGGTTGCGGATCGCCTGCACGCTGTGCGTCATCGCGCTCAATGCGGCGGTGGCTGCGTCGCTGCGCGGCTGCGCCTGCAGGGTGAGCACGCTCAGGGTGTCGGCCAGCCCATCGAACACCGCCATCGAGACGGCCGGCGCATCCACCAGCGCCAGCAGCCCTTGCCGCAGCGTCAACAGATGCCCGACCAGGTTGCCGCTGTCGACGGTGGAGACGTAACGCGGCACCAGCGGCACCAGCGTCTCGGTGTCGTACCAGTTGTAGAAATGGCCGCGATAACGCGGCAGCGCTTCCAGCGTGGTCAGCGTATTGGCCACGCGGCGCATCACGCCGGCCACCGTCAGGTAGCCCAGATCGTAGGCCGCCAGATTGGCCAGCAGGCCAAGCCCGATATTGGTCGGCGAGGTGCGGTTGGCCACCACCGTGACCGGGTATTCCTGCACGTTGTCCGGCGGCAGCCAGTGGTGTTGCGCAGTGCAATGGCTTTCGAAAAACGCCCAGGTGCGCCGCGACAATCCGCCGAGGAAATCGCGTTGTTCCTGCGACAGCTGCGCCACCGGCGCGGCGGGCTGCTCGCCCAGCCAGGCCATCAACCACGGCGCGCCCATCCATGCCAGCCCCAGCGGCAGCGCCGTCCACAACGCCAACGGCGCCCACCATGCCACTGCGGCGATTACCAGCGCCGCACTGCAGGCGGCGCCGGCCATCAGCTGTTGTTCGGCGTTGCCGCTGCGCGCGCTGCGCTCCACTTCGCTGGACGGCGCCCACTGCAGCAGGTGGCGCTGGGTGATCGACATCCGCACCAGCGTCCGCGCGATGGCCGCCAGCTGCAGCCCCGCCTCGAACGGCAGGCAGGCCAGCACCACGCCGGTGCGCAGCAGGTGCTGACGCAGCCCCGTCCCGACCTGGCGCGCGTGATGACGCAAACCCAAACCCTCGGGCGGATGCGCCAGCGCATACACCGCCGAACACAGACCCGGCAGTAGCCACAACACCAGCATCCATAGCGTCCAGCGTAAGGGAGTGGGCGAGCACAGCCAGCCGATCAGCAGTAATGCAAACGCCGCCGGGGCCACCAGGCTGCGGCGCAGGTTGTCCAGCAGCTTGCCGCGCGACAACCACGACAACGGATTGCGTGCGCGCCGGCCACCGCGGTCGGGCACCCACGGCAGCAGCCATGGCAACAACTGCCAGTCGCCACGCACCCAGCGCGCGCGGCGCTTGGCATCGGTGGCGTAACGCTGCGGATGGCGCTCGTACAGGCGCACGTCGCTGAGCAACCCGGCGCGCACATAGCAGCCTTCCAGCAGGTCATGGCTGAGCACGCGGTTGTCGGGGAAGCGGCCGGCCAGCACCTGCTCGAAGGTGGCCACCGCATAGATGCCCTTGCCGATGAACGAGCCTTCGCCGAACAGATCCTGGTACACGTCCGAGACCACGCGGGTGTAAGGGTCGATGCCCGGCTCGATGCCGAACATGCGCGCAAAGCGCGATTCGCCGCCCTCGCTCATGCCGGTGCCCAGGCCCGGCTGCAGGATGCCGTAACCGGCCTCGACGATCTGCCCGGCCGCATCCATGCGCGGCACATTCAACGGATGCGACATCGCCCCGACCAGTGCGCGTGCCGCATCGCGCGGCAGGTGGGTGTCGCTATCGAGCGTGATCACATAGCGCACCTGCACCAGCGCGGCCACATCGCCTTGTACTTGCAGGAATTCGTGGGCTGCCTGCAGCGGCGCATTGCCCGCGCACAACAGACGGTTGAGCGCTTCCAGCTTGCCGCGCTTGCGTTCTGCGCCCATCCAGCAGCCTTCGCCCGCGTTCCACTGGCGCGCGCGATGCAGCAGGAAGAAGCGATCGCCGTGCGCATCGGCATAGGCCGCGTTGAGCCGGTCGATGTGCTGCGCCGCATGCGCCACCAATGCCATGTCGCCAGGCAACAGCGCTTGCGCGGCATCGAGAAAATCGGTGAGCAGTGCGAAGTACAGCTGCTCGTCGCGGTTGGCCAGGTAATGCACCTCCAACGCGTCGACCAGCTCGTCGATGGCCTCGGGGCTGGCCAGCATGCTCGGCATCACCACCAGCGTGCGGCAATCGGGTGGAATGCCCAGGCTCAGGTCCATGCGCGGCAACGGATGCGGGCGCACCCACAGCGTTGCCACCCAGTTGACCAGGGCGATGCCCAACTCGCTGGCGGCCAGCAGCGCGATGCCGGCGGTGATCCACCACAGCGCCGGTGGCAATGCGCTTACGCCCTGCAGCAATACAGCGCTCCACAGCACGGCGATCACGGCGATCGGCAGCAGGTACACCGGTAGCGCAACGCGTCGCGCCCGCGGGCGCGGTGGTTTCGGTGGTTTCGGTGTGCCGGGTGCGGCTGGGTCGCGCAGCGCGCTACGCAGCAGCGGCAATCCCGTATCCACCAGGTAATAGCCCACGTGGCTGGCCACCGGTGCATCGGAGCCCGGCTGCGCGGCCAGGCGCAGGACGCACTCGGCCACCGTAGGCTCGTCGCGGTCCAGGCGCTGCGCCAGATGCTCCACCACATGCCGGTAGCTATCGCGGGTGTGGAAATCCATGCGTGCGTAGACGTCGGCCGGATCCTTGCGCAGGATCTGCTCGACCACGCTCATGGCCTCGACGAAGTCGCGCCAATCCATCTGGTCCAGAAACCGCAGGCTGCCGATGCTGTTGCTGATCGCCACCTGTTCGGCGGCCTGGCGTTGGCTCTCGGCATGCACCAGGCCTTCCACACTGTGGCCCTCGCTTGCCAGCCATTGCTCCACCCAGGCGCTGGCCATCGACAACACCGGCCCGCGGCCCTGGATGCCGCGCGTCAACTCGGCCACGAACGCGCCGGTGGCCGGTGGTTGCGAGCGCGCCATATCGGCCACCACCACCACCACGTCCTTGGGTTGCGCCGCCGCCGTGGCGTTGAGCAACGCGGCCCAGTGTGCGGCCAGGCGGGTGTCGCGGCCATCGCGCATGATGTCTTCGGCAATGCGGCGCAGGTTGTCGATCAGCGCCAGCCGCAACATGATCGGAATCGCCCACAGCTCGCCGAGTTTGAGTGGCGCCACCTGTTGATAGGCTGCAATGAAACGGCTCAGCGTGATCGTATCCACGCGCCCGTCGCCATGCGCCACCACCTCCAGGCCCAGCTCGTAGACGCGCGGCAGGCCAACCGAGGTGGGCGTGCGCAGACGCGGCAATTGCCGGCTGTAACCTGGCGGAAGATGCTGACGCGCCAGGCGCATCTGTTCTTCGACCAGATAATAGTTGTCCAGCAACCACTCGCCGGCCGGATGCAGGCGCAAGCCATCGGCCGACATTTCGGTCAATCGCGCTGCGGCCGTGCCGAGTGCGCGTTCGTTGAACTTGAGTTGCGACAACAGCAGTTCGCGGGTTGGCCCGGTGTAGAGCACATGCGCCTGCGCCAGGCTGTGCCCCAGCGCCTCCATCTGCTCGTCGCCAAACAAGGCGGCGCCTTCAGGCACTGCATCCCGCACCGACGGATGCTGCAGGGTTGCTGCTGGTTGGGTAATCGACTGCCACCAGAGAGAAAACGCAGAAGCCTTCCGCTGTGGCGGCATGGAGACATAACCTATGCAGCATAAGAGCCGCTAGAGGCGACGATCATGCGCGCTTGCCCTGTGCGGCATGTGAAGGCAGCAATGCGGACGCGTTGCAGTCGTTCGCTGATCGACGCACGCATCACGCGCGCTGCGCGCCGAGATGGGTGATGGAAGACTGCACGCCCGCGTTCACCCAGGCGGTGCAAAAAGCGCTGTACTGGCGGCGATGATCGCCGGTTGAAGGTGCGGCCAGTGCTGCAGGTGCGATTCGTTTTTCGCGCCGGTGGTTCTGCGGCAATCCCACGCAACACGCCACAATGCTGCAGCCTGCGCGGCTGCCGATGGGATAACGAACATGCCGCTGAACACCGCCCTTTTCACCCGCAAGGTGTGCCACGCATGATGTCGACACGCACGATCTCGATCAGCACAACAGCGCTATGGTGCCTGGTGGTGTGCCAGCTGATGCTCGACAGCGCAGCGGCGGCCCAACCGACGCACGCCACGCTGACCGTTGCGGGATTGGAGCAGCCGGCGCAGATCCGTGTGGATCGCTGGGGCGTGGCGCACATCTATGCCGGGACCGACAACGATGCGTTTTTCGTGCAGGGCTTCAACGTGGCACGCGACCGCCTGTTTCAGCTGGATCTGTTGCGTCGCAAAGGGCTTGGTCACCTGTCGGCGGCGTTCGGGCCTGCGTATGTGCAGCAGGATCGCGCCGCGCGGCTGTTTCTGTATCGCGGCAGCATGGCCGAGGAGTGGAACAGTTACGGACCCGACGCGCAGCGCGATGTGACGCGCTTCGTTGCCGGCATCAACGCCTACATCGATTGGTTGGGCGCCCATCCGCAGGCGCTGCCGTATGAGTTCCGCACGTTCGCGTACCGCCCGGAAAAATGGGCGCCGGAAGACGTGCTGCGCATCCGCACCACCGGCCTGAGCCGTAACGTCAAAAGCGAAGTGGCGCGTGCAAAGGTCGCGTGCAAGGCCTCGCTTGCCGTCGATGCAGTGCGCCAGAAGTTGCAACCGGCCTGGACAACCACGGTGCCTGACGGACTCGATCCCTGCCTTCCGGATGACGTCTTGAAGGTCTACGAACTGGCCACGCAAAGCCCCAGGCTCAGCGCCGATACGCACGTGGCCGACGCGCAGACAACGCCGCCGCGTCCAGGCGAGGGCGCCTTCGCCGAAGGCAGCAACAACTGGGTCATCGCACCGCAAAAATCGGCCACCGGCCACGCGGTGCTGGCCGACGATCCGCATCGTGCCTACAGCGTTCCCAGCCTGCGCTATTTCGTGCATCTCAACAGCCCGGGGCTGGACGTCATCGGTGCCGGCGAGCCGACTGCACCCGGTATCGCGATCGGCCACAACCAGCGCAGTGCGTTCGGGCTGACCATCTTCAACATCGATCAGGAGGACCTGTACGTCTACCGTCTGAATCCGGCCGACAACGCGTCGTATTGGTACAACGGCAACTGGGAACCGCTGCACACCGAACACGCCTCCATCGCGGTGCGCGGTACCGCGGCGGTCACCGAGCAGCTGCAATTCACCCGCCACGGGCCGGTGATCTACCTCGATGCAGACAAGCACATCGCCTATGCGGTCCGCTCGGTGTGGAGCCAACCCGGCGCTGCGCCGTATCTCGGCTCGCTACGCTATCTGCGCAGCGGCTCGTTCGAGCAATTCAAGAACGCACTCGCACATTGGGGCGCGCCCTCGGTGAACCAGGTCTACGCGGACGTCAAAGGCAATATCGGCTGGGCCACCGCCGGCATGACGCCGCGACGCACGCGCTCGGACGGCCTGCTGCCGGTGCCTGGCGACGGCCGCTACGAGTGGAACGGCTTCTGGAACGCCGATGTCCTGCCTTCTTCGAAGAACCCGGCCGCCGGCTTCATCACCACCTCCAACGAAATGAATCTGCCTGCCGGCTACCCGTATGCGCAGCGCAAGATCGGTTTCGAATGGGCCAACGACGCGCGGCACGCACGCATCACCCAGGTGCTGTCGCAGCTGCCAACGGTGAGCGTGCAGGATTCGGAAAAACTGCAGAACGATCAGGTGTCGTTGCTGGCGCAGCGGCTGGTCGCGCTGATCAAGCCGCTGCACGCACAGGATGCCGCCACCACGGCGGCGCTCGCGTTGCTCAAATCCTGGGATGGCACGGTAAGCGCAACGTCTGCGGCCGCCGCGTTGGAAGAAGTGTGGTTCAGCCGCTATCTCGGCGATGCCTACAAGGCGCTGGTGCTGCGCCCCTCCGAGGCGGCCACCTTCGGCATGCCCGATGCAGCGGTGTTGATGGAGGCACTGGAACACCCCGGCGCCGCGTTCGGCCCCGCACCGGCCGCACGCCGCGATCAGCTGCTGTTGGACTCGCTACGCAGCGCGTACCTAGCGCTGGTCGAGTTGCAGGGGCCGGAGCCTGCGCAGTGGCAATGGGGCAAGCTGCACGTCAACAAGGTTTCGCATGCGATGAGCGCGGCGGTCGGCACCGATCGTGCGTTGCTCGACGTTGGCCCGTTCGCCAAGGGCGGCAGCCCCTACACGCCCAATCAATCCAGCTACGACCCCACCGATTTCCGCCAGACCATCGGCCCGTCTGCAAGACTGATCATCGACCTGGGCAACTGGGACAACTCGCGCGCCATGAACTACCCCGGCCAATCCGGCGACCCGGCCAGCCCGCATTACCGCGACCTCGCACCGATGTGGCTGCAGGGCCGCTATTTCCCGTTGGTGTATACGCGGGCGGCGGTTGATGCGGCGACGGAGCAGATCGTGGATCTGGTGCCGGCGAAAGCGCAATAGCGCGGTGCTGGAAGGCGCGCTTAGGCATTGAAGGCGATGCAGATGTGCTGTCGCTTTGTCTTCGGTATGCATCCAATGTGCTGTGTGGATTCGATACAGCGCAGCACACGTGCGCTTCGTGGAATCAGCGCGCGCACACTGTGCGATATAGCAGTAGGTTTCATGTAGCAACCACATACGCATCCACGCATCTGCTTTCGGCTAGAAGCGGACACTGATGCCTGTCGGCATGAGCTCACCGCAATAACGGTCCGCAGTAGGGCTCAGAATTCCCTATTGTGAAAAAGGAACATTCCGGCTCTCTAGCATCCGAAAGAGCCAAGCTGCGAGAAGCGGCGCCTGAATTTTCACTATGCGCGCCACTCAACTCGCCGCAACAGCCTATCGCAGCAGGGCACGCTCCCGCTCGGTTGCGCCGGCGAGCAAGGGTGACTGCAGCTTGATATTGAAGCGCCGCTGCGTGCCGATCAACTCACTATTCACGATCTCCATCCCGACCCAGAACAGTGCCATGTTGCGGTCCTTGGTCCACAAGGACGCATGTGCTGAGGGAAATTGGCCATGCACCGCAATCAGCATCTCCAAAGCTCTTAGATCACTGAGCGCGTTGTGCGCTTCTTTTCCCCCATAAACGTGACTTGGCTTGAGTAGTTTCTTCGCGGGATTGGTTCGTGCTGGCAATAAGATCGAACTGAACGCTGCGAGCACTGGAAGGCTCAGCCGCTTCACGCCATGATGGTCAGCTTTCTCCATGACCCAGTTGAGCTTTCTCAGTCGGTCACATTGCGCAACCGGCGCCATCAATGCAGGCGCAACATCAACCAGAAAGCCGAGCTTGCGTCGATAGGGCCTCTCCAGCTCATCAAGAATATTCAAGGCAGCCTCCAATCCGATCTGGCTGTCCGGCATGATCGTGGCCTTCGGTAGCGCGGAAGAGATCTTGCGCTTGACCTCCTCAAACTGCTCACCGGCCTCCGTCGCAAGCGGCCGGGTCCGGGTGTTGCCTTCCATGACGTAAAGCAATGGATTGATCGTGACAGGCCAATCCATGATGAAGTCCAAGAACTCGGAATCTGCATCGGCTCGTTGTTTCTTCCCATCCTTGAAGCGCGAATAGAGTGCATCTACAAAGCACCTGTCCGCCATCAGAATGCGCCCGGGGCCAAGCGACCATGAGCTGGGCACCCAGCCACCATCAACTAATGCGAAGACATCAGAAGAAAAAGGACAGTCGAGCTTCATTGATGCGATGACGTCATCGCCATGGACTTTGACTCCAGCCGAATCCATCACGACAACGTCATTCAGGTTCAGGGTGGTTGGCTTACCTGCCTTGGCCTCGATCAGTTCCTGATAGGAGAGTGGATCCACGGTCCAACGCGCAAGGCGATAGCTCTCTTTGGCTCCTTCATCACAAATGTCCAGCACAGGGGTGCCGGTAGGATCGGTCCGCGGGGTAACGACGAGCCGTTTGAAGGACAGGTTAGGCTCCCGGACCGGGCGGGAGTTTGGTGGGATCGCCTGATAGCCTCCGGTCCCCACCTCACACACTCATGGCTGGGGCTGACCGTCATGCTGTGGAAGTCCAGCGATCAGGGTGTATTGAATGCCGCGCTTGTTGAACTCCTCTTGCATCCAGAAGGTAGCTTTGATGGTGAGGAGTGCGCACATAATGAACAAATTTTTGGAGCTGCTCGATGACCAGCCGTGGACCTGATGGACACGAACGCCGTCTTGATCCAGACCGGAACTTTCGATCACGAACTCGCAGCAGCTCAGGACCTGAGCCTCTGGGACACTATTGTCGATCAGCGTCGACAATGATTCGAGATCCCCCGGTGAGGCCTTGAAGTTCAGCCTATGGGAGTACTTATTCCTGGTCACGTTCAACTTACCAAAGGCGCGAAATAGATCGCTTCCCATTCCCAGGTTTTTTGCAATCTGTAGTTTCGTCTTAAATGGCACAAATTCGAGATCGCTAAACAAATCCTCTACCCCTGCGATTTTGGAGCACCAGATGTTGAGAAACTCTTCCATGATCAGATGGAACTTCAGCGCGACTCCCGCTTCGTCGGTTGAGTTCAACATAGAAAGGAATGTTTCGTGATCGAAGATTTTGGTGAACTCGCCGCCGACCGCAATGTGTGAATTTCCTATCTCATTCATTATTCCGCCTTACTTCCTGAAGATCCCACTTGTCCTCACCATATCAAAGCCAGCGACAACCATCAGTCACCAGACTCTAGTCAGAGCAAGAGGCAACTTCTCCCTTGCAACCCGCAAAAGTCCCCTACGGCCAGATGCGGGCATTCACTCGACGTCCGCTTTAGGTCTCTTCAAGCCCAGATCGCACATGTCTTGGCAATACAAGCCGGCAGGACGCCATAGTCCGTCCGAACCCAACCAAACTATGGTGTTCTCCTCAGTCGCAGCGCCCACTCGCCCCCCTGCCATCCGACCTATTGACTACACCTGTCGCCATGCTTACGGTAGCGACAACTGTAGTCATGGAGAGCGGCATGCGCGGCAAGACCATCGGGGACCAGGAGCTGGCCCTGCTGCAACACATCGAAGAACAACGGCACGCCAGTGTCGGCGAAGTGGCGGCCGCGTTCGGTGAGCCGCGCGGTCTGGCGCGCTCGACCGTGCTGACCATGATGGAACGCCTGCGCGCCAAGGGCTTTTTGCGCCGCAAGCAGATGGACGGCATGTACCGCTACAGCGCCACCACCGGCCAGGACGATGTGGTGCGCTCGGCTGTGGGGCAGTTCGTGGAAAAGACCTTGCAGGGCTCGGTGTCGCCGTTCGTGGCCTGGATGTCGCAGCGTGCCGAGGTCAGCGATACCGAGCTTGCCGAACTCGAAGCCCTGGTCGCCAAGCTGCAATCGCAGCGCAAGGAGGATTGAGCCATGTCGCCCCTGATCGAATCGCTGTTATGGAAACTCGGCGCCACCAGTGTGCAGACCGCGGTGCTGACACTTGCGGTGTGGGCGCTGTGTCGCGGGGTCAAGCGCTTGCCGGCCACCACGCAAACCTGGCTGTGGTGGCTGGTCGGCGTGCAGGCCGTGGTTGGCCTGCTGTGGAGCAGCCCGGTGCACCTGCCGGTATTGCCGGCGCACACGTTTGCATCTGCGCTTGGTGGCGCCGACACGTTGGTGCCGGCCGCGACGGCCGCTGCCGCGGCATCTACAGCCGCCACCGCCAGCGCGACCGCGCACGCCATGGATGTCACGGTCTGGTCGTCGTGGGCCACGTGGTTGTTTGCGGTATGGGCGGCTGGCGTGCTGGTGATCTCGGCCGGCACGGTCCGCGCGTATTGGCGCAGCCGTGCGTTGGTGCGTGCGGCCCAGCCGTGCACCGACAAGGCGTTGGTGCAGTCGTTGCAGATGGCGGCCGAGGCGCATGGCTTGTCGCACCCACCCGCGTTGCGGCTGTCTTCGCAGATCGATTCGCCACAGTTGATCGGCCCGTGGCGGCCGGTGTTGCTGCTCCCGGCCAGACGCCTGGCGCAGATGGCCGACGACGACCTGGACATGGCGCTGACCCACGAGTTGATCCACCTGCGCCGCCGCGATCTGTGGCTGGGATTGCTGCCGTCGCTGGCCCAGCACCTGTTCTTCTTCCATCCGCTGGTGCACCTGGCCGCTCGTGAATACGCCATCGCCCGCGAAGCGGCCTGCGATGCGGCCGTGGTCGCCGGGCATCGCCATTGCCGTCACGACTATGGACGCCTGCTCCTGCAGTTCGGGGTGTCGCCACGTCCGCTCGGTGGCGTGGCAAGTGCCTCGCCGTCGTTCCTCAGCTTGAAGCGCAGGCTGGTGATGTTGCAGGACACCAGCGCCTTTCCGCAGCTGGCCGCAGCGGTGATCCTGGCGACGGTGGCCGTGGCCGGGGTGATGCCGCTGCGCCTGGTCGCAATGCCGGTGCCAGCAACCTCCAGCAGCATGCGGCCCATCGTGGTGACCGCCCCGGCAGCGCAACGCATGCCTGGTACTCAGGGCGGTGTGTCGTTGGTGGATGCCGCAGCGCCGATGAGCGCACTGCCTGCACCGGCGCTGCCAGCACTGCCTGCGGCCCCGGCTGCCCCGGCGTCGCACGGTGTCATCGCCGATGTGCTGGGCGCCGAGCCACTGCCTGGTGCAGATGGGGATGCAACGCAAAGCCGCTGGGATGTGGAGCTGGACCGCGTCAGCCGCGAGGCCGCCGCCACGGCCATGCGCGAGGCGCAGAGCGCCGTGCACGATGCGCTGGGTGCCGACACCAGCGACCTTGAACGTCGACAGGAACAGATGCAGGACGCGCAGGAAGCGCTGCAGGAAGCGCGCGAACAGCTGGCGTCATTAGGCCCGGAGCTGGCGCAGGCCAAACAGGACGCGCAACAGCAGGCGCGCGAAGCCGAGCAACAGATTCGCGAGATGGCGCAGCAGCATCGCCAGGCGCAATACGCCTATGCCGCTGCGGTGCGCCAAGCGGCTGAGCTGTCCCGGCACCAGGCCGAGATGGGCAAACAGGCCGCACGTCAGGCCCGCATCGAGGCCGCGCGCGGGCAACAGGAAGCCGCGCAGGCGCAACGGGAGGCAGCGCAAGCGCAGGCAGACGCCGACCAAGCGCAAGCAGACGCAGAACAGGCGCAGAACAACTAGGAGCCATGAACGACACGACTGCGCTCACCGTCAGGCGGGCGCGGTCGGTGCCCGGAGCCGGCATGGGCCACGCGCAGGCTCCGGCTCTGGGCGAACCCTCTTCTTAGCGCGCCATCTACATCAGTTGACGCCTCGCTCGCACCGTCTTGCCTGCCGCTGCAGCTACCGAACATAGAGCGCCAACCGCAGCGGATTCGCTGCAGACCGCACGTCGCGTCGGCCACCGTCTCTAGCGGCCACGCTTCGGCAACGCGTGGCGTGCAGTCACCGATCCGCTCCCGGCCGTGCACGGCCGGCAGACCTGCGGCAGCGGTAAGCACTGCCTGACGCCAAGCACCTGCCGGCGTCGTGCGATGGCATCGCGCCAGTCAGCACCTGCATCGACACGGGCCCGCCACAGCCCGGCACTTCCTGCGTGACGACGCTGCGCAGCGTCGGCAACGCCGTGGCCGCGTGATCGCTGTTTCCCACCCCGTCTGCGTGTCCTGCGCAGGCGGTACCTACCGAGCTGTGACCTTCGTGGAGATCTCTCATGATCCAGACCGCTTCCCCATTGCTGTGCCTACGTACCGCGCTGCTGCTGGCCATCGCCGCACTCGCCGGTCCCTCGCTGATCGCAACCGCAACTGCATCTGCATCGCATCCACTTGCGTTGGCTGTTGTGCCCGCACCGCCTGTCACACCGGCGCTGCCCGCACCTGCGGTTTCTCCTGTCGCGCCAACCGCGACTGCGCCAACAGCGCCTTTGGCACCCGTCGCACCCAGCGCACCCAGTGCACCCAGTGCATCAAGTGCATCAAGTGCATCAAGTGCATCCAGTGCATCCAGTGCATCCAGTGCATCCAGTGCATCCAGTGCATCCAGTGCAGCACCAGCCCCGGTTGCACCGCGAGCCAGAGCAAACGCACCGTGCGGCAAAGCCGTCGCAACCAACCAGGACGAAGGCGATGCCTATGTGTTGGTGCACGGCGACCATCAGGTGATGCATGGCTCGCGCAGCGATCTGCAGACCGCACGCGCCTATGCCGGCAATGGCCAGCGCGTGTTGTGGTTCCGTGCCGGTGGCGTGCAATACCTGGTGCGTGATCCGACGCTGATGCATCGGCTGAGCGCGGCGCATGTCCGCAGCCAGCAACTGGCCGACGCCCAGGCCACCCTGGCGGCGCGTCAGCAGGCAGTGAGCGAGCGCCAGGCCGCACTGGCCGCGCAGCTCTCTGCACAGACCGAGCCGCGCGTGCTTCAGGCCTCGACACGCAGGCCGTCGGCCGCTGCGTCCGCACCCTCGCAGCAGGGCGCGATGCCCGACGCGCTGCAGGCACTGGCGAAGGAGCAGCGTGCATTGGCCGACCAGCAGGCCGCGTTGGCGACCAAGCAGGCCGGCGCCTCCAAGCTCGCCACACGCGAAGCGCTGAAGGTGCTGCGCGAGGCGTTGGCGCGTGGTCTGGTCACACGGGTTTCCGGCTAGAGCAGCTCACAAAGCGACTGCGCTCACCGCCAGACGGGCGCGGTCGGTGCTCGGAGTCGGCATGCACCACTCGCCTACTCCGGTTCTGAGCGCGCCGCCCGCACCCGCCTGACGACCGCTCGCTAGCTTGTGTCAGCCGCGCCTGGTCGCACCGTATCGCCATCGTGCACGGGCACGCCGGACGCGCTGGTGCCGGTCTGCTCGCCGATACTGTGCAGCAGGTGCAGACGGCGAGCTGGCAATGACGTATCGGGTGGTGGTGTTGGGGGGCTTCGGGCATTTCGGCGCGCGCATCGTGCGGGCGCTGGCGGCAACGGCGCAGCTCCAGGTGATCGCGGCCGGGCGGCATCCCGGCGATGTGGCGGCCAGGTGGCCGAATGTCGCACCCGGCCGCATCTCCGCCCGCCGTCTGGATACCGAGGCAAGCGACTTCGCAGAGCAACTGGCGGCCACCGCTGCCGATGTAGTGGTGCACACCGCAGGCCCGTTTCAGGGCCAGGACTACGCCGTGGCGCGCACCTGCCTGCAAGCGGGCATGCACTACATCGACCTGGCCGACGGCCGCACCTTCGTGCGCGATTTCCCGGCTGCAATGGACGCCGTGGCACGGCAAGCGCAGCGTGTGGCCATCAGTGGCGCCAGCACCTTGCCGGCACTATCCAGCGCGGTCATCGACGCCTTGCTGCCGCGCTTTTCGGCATTGCACGACATCCGCATGGTCATTGCGCCCGCGCAAGGCACACCGCTGGGTCTGGCGACGGTGCGTGCGGTGTTGTCGTACTGCGGCACGCCGTTCGACTGGCTGCACGACGGCCGCTGGCAAGCGGTGGTGGGCTGGGCCAGGCCCACACGCGTGCAGTTCGCACAACTCGCACCGCGCCTTGCATCACCGTGCGATGTGCCCGACCACGATCTCTTGCCGCAGCGCTATCCCGGCGTGCAGACCGTGCAGTTTCGCGCCGCGTTGGAGGTGCCGTTCCTGCAGCGCTGCCTGGCGATCGTCGCCTGGTTGCGTCACTGCGGCGTGCCATTACCGATGGCGCGATTGGCTGACGTGTTCGCACGCGCCGCACGCTGGTTCGACCGCTTCGGCACCGACTTGGGCGGCATGCGCGTGGAGCTGCGCGGCATCGGGCACGCTGAAACCAGCAGTCGCCAGCCGCTGCGACTGCAGTGGGACCTCACCGCCCCGATGCTGCACGGCCCGGAGATTCCGTGTTTCGCTGCGATCCTGTTGGTGCGCAGGCTTGCCGAAGGAAAGGCGTTACCGGTTGGCGCGCATGCCTGCATGGGCCTGTTGACGCTGGCCGAATTCGAGCAGGAGTTTGCAGCGTGGCAGATGACGACGGAGGTGTTGGAAGTGAATGTGTGAGTACACGCTGTGCAGGACAGCCGCAGAGGCACGACTCACCCAACTGTGCGCAACAACTAAGTGCAAGGGAGCAGAGCCCCTCTCCCCCCGGGAGAGGGGTTGGGGTGAGGGTACGGCAGCTAACAATCTCAGCGTGCTCCATCAACCACGCGCACAGATATTGCCATCACACGCAAAATTCAACGTGCTGCAGATGCCTGCCCAAACGAAATGGTATGCCTTGGCAACATGGCAAATACGCTGGCGATTGTGAGTTGGCGAGATTGCGTACCCTTACCCCAACCCCTCGCCCGTAGGAGAGGGGATTTATAGCGCGGCGGGTCTATCGGCAGATAACCACACGCACGCAACTTCAAACCTCACACACCTCACGAAACGCGTACATGTCCTTGAAGGTGCAAAAGTGGAAACGCGGCACCGTGATCGGCCCTGCTGCCGCAAGGCGTTTCAACCAATCGGCAACTGCCACGCGATAAGCCACCTGCTCGGCAGCATCGAGCGTCTCGCACAGATAAGCCAGCGAGATATGAAAACGGAAGTTGGTGTAATCCGGGCGCTGCAATTTGGTCAGTGCCATCAGCCCCTGACGCGCACTCTCCAACCGCTGCCCGGTGGCTGCATCTGCGGGCACCAACGGAATCAGCAAATTATCATTGCGACCGGTCTTGGCCGCCGTGGGGTCGACCAGGAACCGGCACGCCCCGAGCAGTGCAGCATTGCGCTGCTGCAACCGCGACAGAAAGCTGGTGCTGATCTGCGCCAACGCAACATCGCGCGCCATATCACTCGGCCACGGCCCACTCGCACGGTCGATCTCATTGACCCCGCCCAGCAAGGTCACGTGATAGCTGCTCGGCGGCAACACGGCCAGCTTGTTGGCAAAGCGCTGCTCGGGCAATTCGCGGTAGATCTCCAGCACCCGGTCGAAACTGTCGTAGCCATCGCCCTGCTGTTCGAGATGGCCCACAAACGTATTGCCGGCAAATGGCATCGGCCGTTTCGAGCGCAGGAACTTGCGGCCCACATCCGGCGGCGGCGCTGCATCGGCGAGACCGGCGAGCACCGGCAACGCGGTGGACAGCAGCGAGGCGCCGGCAGCGGCGGCCAGCAAACGTCGCCGGCTGAAGGGAGTGTCCAGGAATGACGACATGCAGCGTGTCCTTGAAATCGACGTTGAGGGCAAGCAGCAGGGTTTAAGTCGCGCAGTTAACCCGACGATGACAGCGGCAGGCTTTTCAGTGCCGCAGCACGTTTCTCTTCGCTAACGCGGTCGTCTTTTCTGATTGCATTGCCGCACCGGTACCAGATCTCGGCACACAGCGCTTTTGGCTGAGCGCCGCTCTCACGTGCTCACTGTAAGGCGGTCGGGGACCATTGAGGGCGCATCCATCATCGTCATCACTTGACGATTCTGCGGTGACCGCGCGACCAATCACGCATCGAACTCAAGGTGCGTCCAGCAGCGGAATCACCTCGCGGTCCTGCGCTTCCACCGCCACCAGGCGTTGCAGCAACAGCGACAAGGTCACCACGTCCTGATGATTGTGGTCGGCCACGCGGCGCAGGTTGCGCGCGCTGCCGCCGCGCAGGTAACTCAACCAGGCGGCCGGGGCTTCGGAGCCGGGCAGGTCGTCTTCGCGCACCACGCGCAGCAGCTGCCGTTCGATGGTGGCCAGCTTGCAGTTTTCCCAGGTGCCGCGATACCGGCGGCGCGTGGGAAAGAGCAGGTCCACATGATCCAGCGCGGAGATCGGGTCGCCGCGGCGTGCCAGCCGATAGCGCGTCTTCAATAACGGTGCGTCGTAGCAGCGGCCGTTGTAGCTGGACAGCACCGTCTGCGGCGACAGCCAGCTGCGGAACAGCTCCAGCATCGCGCTCTCGGCGGCCATCGTGGACATCATCAACTGACGCACGCGCAGCCCGCTGCCGTGCGTGTCGTCCATGTACCAATCGGCCACGCCGATCATGAAGGCGCGCGTGCCGGTGCCGCCGGCCAGGCCGGTGGTTTCGGTATCGAAGAACAGCAGATCCATCGGGTCTACTGCGTCCTCGCGTTTGGCGAAGGCCAGCGACAAGGCTTCGTGCGGAATCGGCTGCGGTAGAAAGTCCTCGATCAGATGCAGGCCGGGCGCGATCTCGTTGCCGGGCAAATGCCGATCGGTGGAGGCAGCACGCACGGGCACGTGCGCCGACACCGCACGTTCGCGCAGGCCGATCATCTTGCGCAGGCCGGCGATATCGGTGCGTCGCTGCGAAGGGGAAGCCGGTGCGATGGACGCTTCATGTGATGCAGGCAGACGCTTCGCAGCAGCGTCCGCGACATCTGTATCGGCATCGGCATGTGCAGTCGATTGCGATGGCGACTGCAACGGAGATACCGGCCGGTGGCGCACGTCGTGCTCCACCCAGGCAAACACGGAGGTATCGCGCGCTGGCGTTGCAGCACCCGGTGCCTGTAAGGGACGGCGCGTCATTGCCGGTGTCTGTGTCTGTGTCTGTGCCTGGGCACGCAGGTCACTGCCAGCGTCTACATTGCCTGCCTGTGCGCTTGGCGCAGCAGCATCGCGCGGCGCAGCACGCCACCCCTGCGAGGTGGCATCGCGCGCAGGCTGACGCTGCGCGCGCGTGGGCATCACTGCCTCGTCCCTGCGCGCTGCAGGCGTCAGCCCGCCGACCTGACGGCGCAGCAAGCGCAGACGTTCTGCGCTGACACCAGGGCCGCTGCCAGCCACCGGTGTTGCCGGGTCAGGCGTCGGCTGTGCCGTTGCAGGCATTTCACTTGCGGCACGCGTGCGCGCATCGCCCACAACAACACCCACAACAACTGCTTCACCAGATGTTCGTCCGACCACTGCGGAGTGCATCTGTTGTGCAGGCGAAAGCATCATGCATTCGGTCGCGAACGCTGAGGTGTCATCGTCCACGCCTGTCTGCGCGATCGCCGGCGCATCGCAGGGCCAACATGCACCATGACGCACCTCAGGTGCGGCAACCTCGCCAGTAGGAGCAGGGTCCACGACCGCGCGTGCCATCGCTGCATGCGGCGCAACACGCGCGCCTGCATTGGAATGCAGGCGGGGCACTCCAGCAACAGTTCCGGCATTCGCATCCACCGCAGCCGCTGCCTGCGCGCCATGCGGTGCATCGCCGTCTGCAATCGTCACCGGCGCACGCACATCCGCATGCCCGGCCTGCCGGCGCAACAGCCGCAGCCGGTCCGCACTCACACTCATGCAAGCACGTCCAGCGCCAGGTCCTCGTCCACCTGGGTGGCGTGGCGCAACGGCGCATCCGCATCGAACAACAGCGCCAGCACCGTCAACGCCAACGACTTGGGCGACTCGCCCTTGCCGTCCTCGTGCGCGGCCAGCACCGGGCCCACGCAGGCAGGGCAGCCGGCGCTGCAATCGCAACGCCGCACAAGCTCGTCGGCGCGCTGCAGCAGCTCGGCCTGGCGCAGCCACAGCGGCTCGCTCAGGCCCACGCCGCCAGGGAAGTTGTCGTACAGATATACGGTGGGCACAAAGGCCTGCTGCAACTCCACCGCGCCTTCTTCGCCTTCGTCCACGCCGCGCAGCTGGCCGCGCCCGGTCTGGTCGGCCACCGCAAACCATGCGCCGTCGCCATTGCCCACCGCTTTTTGCAGGTCGCGCGCATCGGCCATCACTGCCACGGTGGCCACCACGTGCAGCGCGTAGGCCGCACCCAGAAATCCATCCAGCGCATCCTGTTTGGAGGCGAACGCCTTGCCCAGGGTGGCCTGCGGCAGCTGCCACCACACCGCCGTGGTGTGCAATTCCTGATCGGGCAGATTGACCGGCCCGTAGCCGATGTTTTCATGCGTGTAGTAGCGGATCTTCTTGTAACCGGAGACGCGCCGCACTACATGCACCTCGCCGTGATGCGAGTCGCCGCGCCCGGCCACGCCACCGTCGAAGCGGTCCAGCACCTTCAACTTGGTGTAGTCGATGCTGTCGGTGTAGTAGTCCACGTGGGTGCGCGTGACATAGGCCTTGCGGCCTTCCCAGTCCAGCCGCTCCACCTGGTACGGCGTGCTCTGCACCATGTGGATGGCGCCTTCGTACAAGGTCAGCGCAGCGGCCGAGTAATCCACCTCGGCAATGATCTGCTGCTTACCGTCGCTCTTGTCCACCACCACGAAGTTGCCGTCGGCCACCGAGCGCAGGCTCACCGCATTGGCCGGGTAGCTGTCGGCGATCCATTCCCAGCGGTCGCCTTCCTGGTGGATCACCTCGCTCTCGGCCAATGCTTCCAGGAACACCAGCGGGTCGATCGGCCCGAACGGTTCGCTGGCAATGAACGGCAGCTCGAACGCCGCGCAGCGGATGTGGTCGAACAGGATCAGCGGCTGGTCCGGCGCGATGCGCGCATGCTCGGGCGAGGCATCGGCAAAGAAATCCGGATGCCGCACCACGTACTGGTCCAGCGGCTGCGAGCTGGCCACCAGCACGCCCAGCGCCGGTTGCTGGCGACGCCCGGCGCGGCCGAAGCGCTGCCAGGTCGCCGCCACGCTGCCGGGGTAGCCGTTGAGGATCACCACATCCAGCGCGCCGATATCCACGCCCAGCTCCAGCGCCGAGGTGGAAATGATGCCGTCGATATTGCCCGCGCGCATCGCGCGCTCCACCTCGCGCCGCTCGGTGGGCAGGTAGCCGCCGCGGTACGCACGGATGCGTGGCGGCTTGCGCGGGTCGTGGTCGAAGATGTCTTTGAGGTATTTGGTCAGCACTTCCACCATCAGCCGCGTCTGCGCGAACACCAACGTCTTCAGCCCGCTCTTGATCGCGATGCGCGCAATGCGGTTGCTCTGCGAGCGTGCCGATGCGCGCAGCCCCAGGTCGGCATTGACCACCGGCGGGTTCCACAGCAGCACGTGCTTGTCGCCGGTGGGCGCGCCGGACTCGGTGATCGCGTGCACCTGTTCTTCGATCAGGGCCTGCGCGTGCGCATGCGGGTTGCCGATGGTGGCCGAGCACAGGATGAACTGCGGGTTGGCGCCGTAGAACGCGCAGATGCGCTTGAGCCGGCGCAGCACGTTGGTGACGTGGCTGCCGAACACCCCGCGGTAGGTGTGGATCTCGTCGATCACCACATAGCGCAGGTTCTCGAAGAACTGCGCCCACTTGGTGTGATGCGGCAGGATCGCCTGGTGCAGCATGTCCGGGTTGCTCACCACGATGTCGCCATGCAGGCGGATCGCCTGGCGCGCATCGCCGGGCGTGTCGCCGTCGAAGGTGAAGGCCTTCACCCCCAGCGCGCCGGCGCGGTTCAATTCCAGCAACTCGGCCACCTGGTCCTGCGCCAGCGCCTTGGTCGGGAACAGGTACAGCGCCTTGGCGCCGGAGGTCATCGCCGCGCTCACCACCGGCAACGTGTAGCACAGCGATTTGCCCGATGCCGTCGGCGTCACGATCGCCACATGCTCACCGCGCTGGCTCGCTGCCCAGGCTTCGGCTTGATGACTGTAGAGCTGCGTGATGCCACGCGCATGCAAGGCATCACGCAGCGCGCTGGGCACATCGTCGGGGATCGGCGCATAGCGGCCCTCGCGCCCGGGCAGGGTGAAGCTGCCGGTGATGCGGTCGTGGTAACGCCGTTCCAGGCGTTCGGTGAGCAGCGCGCCATCGCGGCTGGGCCGGCCATCGGTGGTGGCCAGCGCGCGTTCGGCGGTTTCGGTGCGGGGAGCGAGGGCAAACGGAGGCATACGGCAGCTCCCAAAGAGGGAGATCAAACAAAAAGGATGTCTCAGGGTATGAGACCAGGCCCCAAGCGGCGAGCCTGCCTCACTGAGCGAATTCAGCAAGCCGGGTATCCTGTTGCCCCCGCCGCGTCACCGTTGTTCTGCACGCTGTGGGCTCCCCCACCTCGAAGAACCGCCGTGCCCGTGCCCCCCAGCGCCATTGCTCCGCATTACAAGACCGCTTCCGCCCGCCGCGCCGATGTCGCGGTGCATGCTGCGGGCCTGTTTCTGGCCATCGTCGGCGGCGCCTGGATGGTCTGGCGCGCCCATGCCAGCCAGACCATGCTGCTGGCCACCTGCGTGTACGCGCTGGGCCTGCTGGTGATGTTCGGCTGTTCGGCGGCCTACAACTTTGCCCCGCCGCAGCGCCAACCGATGCTGCGCAAGTTCGACCACGCCGGCATCTTCGTCATGATCGCCGGCTCCTACACACCCTTTCTGCTGGTCGCCCTCGACGGCACCTGGCGCTGGGCGATGATCGTGGCGGTGTGGAGCGTGGCCTTGTTCGGCGTGTTCGCCAAACTGTTCCTGCCCGGCATCGCCAAGGGCTTCTGGGTGGCCATCTACCTGCTGCTGGGCTGGGCCGGCATCGTGGTGATCAAGCCGTTCGTCGCCGGCCTGGACAGCACCGTGTTGTGGCTGATCGCCGCCGGCGGCGCGTTCTACACCGTGGGCGTCACCTTCTACGTGCGCAAGTCGCTGGTCTACAACCGCGCCATCTGGCACGCCCACGTGCTGGGCGGCGCGCTCTCGCACTGGTGCGCGATCTGGTTATGCCTGCGGCCGTTGGGTGGGGTGTGAAGGCGCCAGCTCGGCGTCCGCGGACCGACCGCTTGCCTCGCCCGAAGTGATACTTTAGTGTCACTGCATGCGCACCGAACTTGTCACCACGCTCAAGCGTCAGGCCAGCGAACTCCTTGCAGCTGCAGAGCGCGACAAGGAGCCGATCCTGATCACCCAGCATGGTTTGCCCAGCGCTTATCTGGTGGATGTTGTCAGCTATGAACGCATGCAGCAGCGCATGGCGATTCTTGAAGGAATCGCCCGTGGCGAAATGGCAGTAGCGGAAGGCCGCACGCTGAGTCACGAGCAGGCCAAGCAACGCATGGCGCGATGGCTGAAATAGTCTGGTCGGAGCCGGCATTGGCTGATTTGGACGCGATTGCCGACTACATCGCAATCGAGGACGCGCTCGCCGCAGCGGCACTGGTGAGACGGGTGTTCGCGCACGTCGAGCAATTGATTGAACACCCGAAGAGTGGCAGCCGCCCCCAGGATCTGAAGCGCTCGCGCTATCGCCAGATTGTCGAACCGCCTTGCCGCGTGTTCTACCGCGTGGATGGGCAACGTATCGTAGTGGTGCACGTGATGCGGTCGGAGCGTTCGCTCCGCAAGAGCCGTCTTTCACGCTGAATCATGAGCCGGCTCGCCTCAACGCGCTGCAGCGCCAATGCAAGCGCAGCGCCAGCCCTCACAGCTTCTTCTTCAACACCGCCTCGAACGCCGCATCCGGCGCGATGCTGTCGGAGACCACGATCACCGAATGCAGCTGGCCCTTGGCCTGCACGCTGTACTCGAAGCCCACCGGCGTGCCGCTGCGGCTGAAGACCTCGATCTCGCTGTACTCGCCGAGCTGGCCTTCGAAACTCTCGCGTTCGAAGCCTTGCTTCTTGGCGAAGTTGCCGGCTGCCGTCCGTGCGCCTTCCCACACCGCGTCTTCGTATTTGATCGGCTGCAGCAGGCTGACCAACTGGGTTGCGCATGCGGTGCTGCTGGTCACGCCATAGCCATCCACCTCGCCCATCAACGGGATCTTGCTCACGTTGCGCTTGGGCGTGGCGGTGACGGTGCAGCCAAGCTGCTGCAGATCGGCAAGGGTGAAGTGTTCGGCCTCCGGGCGCGGCGCGCTGGTGGCTGCAGAGCCGCCGCCGTTGCAGGCAGACAGCACACACAGGAGAGTGAGCGGCAAGACGGCGCGCAGGAAAACGTTCGACAACGGTGACGTCCTTGTACTAAGTGGAAGAATCGACGGTGAAGCAACGTCACCACTTCAGCCCAGAGGGTGCCGTTTGGATGAGGCGTTTGCTTGAGCATGCAAGGGTAGCGCGCTTCGGCCGCTACATCACCGCACCGGCACGCGCACGCGGATGCCTTCCCCGGAAAACCACGGCGCCACCGGCATGCGCCGCTGCAGCCACATATCGCCCATCATCCGGTCCAGCCCGCGATCCAGCCCGGTGACCAGCCCCGCGCCCGGGGTGAAGGTCAGTTCGCCGAAATAGATTTTCCCGCGCTGGATATACCAGTCCACCCGCACGTAATCGCAGTCGCTTGCCAGCACCTTGCTCAGTTCCAGCGCCTGCTCCAGCAGCGCCGGCGCGCAGGGCGGCGTGCGCCCGTCGTCGCGGATGCGGTGGAAGGCCGTGTGCAGGTTGTCGACGAAGAAGGTCATCGCCAGCTTCGGTGTGTCGAAGCGGCCGTAGATCACCTGCAGCACGTAATGAAAATGGCCGTCCGCCTGCCGGAACATGTGGAACTTGTAATCCACCGGCACCTGCTGCGCCTCGCCGATGTACCGCTCCACCAGTATGCGCGGCGGGATATCGCGGTAATGGATCTCGCGCACCATCTCGGAGAAGTCGATCCGCAGCCATTGGCCGCAGCGCTCGATGATGCGGCGCTTCTGCACCGCATCCGGCTCGTCGCGCACCACCTCCACCATCGCCGCACCGTGGTTGGCCTTGATCACGCTCTGCCGCCAGCGCGGCAGCTGCAACAACTCCTGTGGGTCGGTGCTGTCCATCAGCAGCGGCACCAGGTGCGCCTCACCGATCCTGGCCGCCACATAGGAGCGCACCGCAAACTTGTCTGCCAGACGCGTGTACAGCGGGTAATCGCCGTGCACGCATTTGCGGTAGAGGATTTTTTCGTTGAAGCACTTCGGCGCATACAGATCCGGCAGCCGCCCGAACGTATGCAGAAAGTGGAGCCGGTCCTGGTGCCGCCAGGGCAGTGTTCTCAGCAGGCTGCGCGCGCCTTTGCGCAGCAGCCGCTTGAGACTGGGTGCCCCTGCCCCTGCCCCTGCCCCTGGCACTGGCACTGGCACTGGCACTGGCGCTATCGCTGAAGCTGGAGTTGGCGCTGGAGCTGACGACGGTGTCGGTGTCGGCACGCGTGGCAACGCGGCCATGCGGCGATGACCAAACGACGATGTCAACGACGGCGGCATGACCGCCCATCCCTGTCCTGTCACACCACGCCCGCCCAATGGCTGCGGGGGCAGCCCCATCGTGTTGTCGGTCATGCCCAGATCCTTCTCGCCGGTTAATTGCGACGTTGGTCACATTTAAATGTGACGTAACGCACGATATACGGAAAATTCAGACCAGGGATGCATTTCGTCTCAGACGCTCCGATTTCATGCAAATCAGATCGCGTCACCCGCTCGAAAGCCTTGCGCAGCAAGCGATCTGGCCTTTAGCGTCATATGGCGGCCCGCCGCGCGGGGCGCACCGTGTGGCGTGTTTTGCCCCGTCTTGCGCCAGCAGCCAGGACAGCAGGGCGGGTGCGGCCTGCAGCCCCAACCGCGTGGCAAAACGTGCAACCGGGGAGGAAGCGACACGCCGCATCCGGCCACGCGCCACCTGCGTTGTGCGGCCTCAACCGCCGTATCTGCAGCCCGCCAAGTGCGGGCTGCGAGCAGTGCAGGCCAAAGGCGGCGGAGTCGGTCTGCTTTGCTCAACAGACGTGGCGAACACTCCCCTCTCCTCCCGGGAGAGGGGTCGGGGGTGAGAGTACGGAGCAGGCGGTGTGTGTTGACTGCCAGCGCAGGCCTGCAATCAGAGGCCAGCAATCAAAGGCCAGCAATCAAAGGACGCATTCGCATCGCAGGCCAACATCAAGCACCATCACGCTTGACCACTGCAGCCTGCAACGGATGGCACCATGCGCGTAAAAACGCTCCTGTTCCTGGCGGCCCTGTGCATTGCACTTGCCGCTTGCGGAAAAACAGACCAGCCAGCGCAAACCGGCAAGGCGTCAACGTCTGCGCTTGCTACACCCACAACGGCCACTGGCCAGCGCAACGCCGCAGCAATGCCGCCCGATCACGCGGCCAACAGCAAGCCGCCCTCTGTAAGCCAGGAGGCAAGACGCTATCTATGTCCGCAAGGCCCCAATGCCTGCAAGGCCAGTGGGCCATTGGTCGCCAACTCGGATGCAGAAGCGCAGTGGCTGTGGACCCACGGCTACCCGACAGAAGACGAACTCGCCCGATTGGAAACCTTGAACCTGGACCAGCTCAAAGCGGAGTCGCAAGCAGGCAACAAGGCGGCCACCGTGATTTACGGCAAAAAGACCGCACTCACTGGCCCCTTTTATAAAGGGATCGATATATTGCGGCGCGCCGCACTGGCCGGAAATCTGTATGCGTACTACGGGCTGTCGGACGTGTACGCCAGCGACTCCAACAACAAAAACCTGGTCGACAGCCTGGCCTACCTGCGCCTGGCGTACCTGGTGGGTGATGGCAAAGCTTCGCGCGCCATCGCAGCGAAAGGGCTGAGCGGCGTCGAAAACGCAGTTGCCGATGAGCGGGCCGCATCGCTCTACAAGACCTTTTCCAACTACCAGCGCCCGTCGCCGAGACCGCTCGACTAAAAAGCGTGCGGTGCGCGGGCCTACTGCACGGCCGTGCAGGAGGCACCGCCTGCGCAGCTGCAGCAGCCCGGTGCGTCACCGGGCACAGCCCGGCCAGACCGTCAACGCAGCACGGCGGCCTGCGTGGCCGCCACACTGCCGAACGTCCGCCTCACCAGACCTGTACACGCTCCTGCTCGGAGCGCACCATCGCATCGCCCGCCTTGCACGAGAACGCCTTGGCGTACTGCGGCATGTTGGACGGCCCGGCGTTGACGCGCACTACGCTGGGCGGATGCGGGTCGGCGTTGAGCGCCTTCACCTGCACTTCTTCCCGGCGCGCATTGCGATAGAGCCGGGCCCAGTTGATGAAGAAGCGTTGCTCGGGCGTGTAGCCATCCACGGCGACATTGCGCTCGGGGTGTTGTTGCAGATCCAGCATCAGCGCGTCGTAGGCGATGGTGACCCCGGTGAAGTCGGCGATGCTTTCGCCCAGCACCAGCTGCCCGTTGACGTGCAGGTCCGGCCTGCTCTTGAGCGGCACATAGCGGCTCACCAGCTGCTTGATCCTGTCGGTACGCGCGTCGAACGCGGCAACATCCGCGGGCAACCACCAGTTGCGGGTGGCGCCGATGGCATCGAACTGCCTGCCCTCGTCATCGAAGGCATGGCTGATCTCGTGACCGATCATGCCGCCGATTCCGCCGTAGTTGAGGCCATCGTCGGCCGTTGCCGCAAACAGCGGCGGCTGCAGGATCACCGCGGGAAAGTAGATGCTGTTTTCGCGCGGATAGTAGAAGGCATTCACCGTCTGCGGGGCCACGTCATCCCAGTGCGCCCGGTCTACCGGCTTGCCGATCCTGGCCATGTTTTCGCGATGATTGAAGGCGGCGGCCCGTTCGATGTTCTGCAGATAGGCGCCCGTGTCCAGCCGCAGGCCCGACCAATCCTGCCAGGTGTCCGGATAGCCGATCTTCGGCATCATGTGGGCCAGCTTGTCCAATGCCTTGGCCTTGGTCGCAGCGCTCAGCCAGTCGGCGTGCGCGATGCGCAGCTTCATGGCAGCGCGCACGTTCTCCACCAGCGCCAGCGCTTGCTGCTTGGAGGCCGGGGGGAACTTCTGGGCGACATACAGCTGGCCCATCGCCTCGGCGATCGTCGTGTTCAATGCATCGATCACCTGCTTCCAGCGCGGCGGTTGCACCTGCCGGCCATCCAGCGTTGTGGAGTGGAACGCGAAGTGGTTCTCCACGAACGGCTTGCTCAGTGCCGGCGCCGCATCGTCGATGGTGCGGAAGCGCAGATAAGCTTTCCATTGCGCCACCGGCGCGCGCTGCAACTGCGCATCGAATGCCTTGAAGAACGCCAGCTGCGACAGCGCCAGGCCGCTTTGCCCGTTGACACCTTGCGCGGCCATGAAGCGGTCCCAGGCAAAGTGCGGCGTCAGCGCATTGGCCTGCGCGGTGGTGAGCCAGTGGTACATGTTCTTCGGCTCGCGCTGCTCGGCCGGCGCGAGCAGCGCGGCGGCCAGGCGGCTTTCCAGCTGCAGCACCTGCCCGGCCTGCACGGCCGCTTGCTCGGCCGGCACGCCGGCCAGGACGAACGTGCGCTGGATATACGCAAGGTAGGCCTTGCGGATGGGAGCGTACTGCGCGTCCACATAATAATTTTTTGCGGGCAGCGTCATGCCTTCGACCAGGGCATAGCCCACCATCTTCGACACGCTCTGCGCGTCGGGCTGGGCAACGAACTGGAACAGCACGTTGGCGCCCTCGGCGTGGCGCTGGGTGATGAAGCCGGCAATGTCGCCCGCATCCGTCAAGGCATCGATCGCCGCCAGCCGCGGCTGGATGGGCGCCGCGCCCAGGCGCTCGATGCCCGCCTCGTCCATGCCCGAGGCGTAGAACGTCCTGACCAGCTGCTCCACCGAGCCGCTGGCCGGCTGCGTCTTCAGCAAGGCCTCTGCAATGGCGTGCTGATCCCGATAGCTGGCGTTGTAAACGTCATACGAGGTGCCGATGCCCACCTCGTCGTCGGGGATGCCCTTGGCCAGCGCCTTGCCGTTGGCGAAGGCATTCAGATCCTGGCAGGCGTCGGCACCTGGATCCAGCTCGTTGATATCCAGTGCCGGTGCCGCCGCAGTGGCTGCCGCCGCAGGCGTGGGTGCGGTGGGCGCGGTCGCTTGCTCGCTGGCCTGCTTGCAACCGCTCAATGCCATGAAGGTGGCAAGCGCGAGAATGTGTCTGCTCAACATGGGCGTGGCAGCCGTGCGTCGGGGGGGGCAGCGAGCTTAGGCGAGCCTTGCGCGCAGGCTGCGCGTGGGCGAACAAAGTTGAGTATTCCCGCGTCTGGATCGGCACGCGCGTGCAGGAAAGCGAAGCGCGTGCGGCGCACCGGCACCGGCACCGGCACCACCGCAGCGCAGGTGTCGCTAACGATTGAGCTGCGGAATCTTTGCAAACGCCTCGGCAATGAAATCCATGAACACCAGCGCGCGCTTGGGCACCAACCGGTTGGCGGCGTAGACAATCTGCATCGGCGCCGGCGGCGGCGCAAAGGCATCCAGCACGGTCTGCAATTCGCCCGAGGCCAGGCCTTCGGCGTACAGCCACGCCGGGCCCTGGCCGATGCCGAGCCCCGCGCTGACCGCCGCGCGCGTGGCCTCGGGCGAATTGACCCGGAGACGGCCGGACACCGGCACGTCGGTATCGCGGAAACGCCAGCTCGCCCCGGTGCTGAGCAGCGTGTACAGCACGCAGTCGTGGTGGCGCAGGTCCTCGGGCACGGCTGGCACCCCGCGCCTGTCCAGGTAGGCGCGGCTGGCCACCGTCACCCGCGTGAACGCGCCGATGCGGCGTGCGCGCAGCGCGCTGCTGTCCAGGTGGCCGATGCGGATGGCCAGCTCCGCGCCTTCGTCGAGCAGGTTCACGTAGCGGTCGTTGATCTGCAGGTCCAGCTCCAGTGCCGGAAACCGCTGCAAGAACGCCGGCACCAGCGGCAGCACGAAGGTGTGCGACAACGCCGTGGGGCAGGCCACCCGCAGCAGCCCGGCCGGTTGCACGTCGTCGCGCAGCGCCATTTCAGACTCGCCCACCGCATCCAGGATGCGGCGCACCTCCGCGTAATAGCGCTCGCCCTCCGGGGTGAGCACCAGCTTGCGGGTGGAGCGGTTGAGCAGCCGGGTCTGCAGGTGCTGCTCCAGCGCCGCCACGTGCCGGCTGACATTGGGCTGGCCCAACCCCAGGTCGCGCCCGGCGGCGGAAAAGCTGCCCGTCTCCACCGCGCGGGCAAAGCAGGTCATCAGCAGAAACCGGTCCATGCGTCCTCGATTCATGCGCACAGCGCATGAAGGTTATGTTCCCGCAGGATCTTATAGCAGCAGGCGCATGGGGCGAAGATGCCGCATCGAAGGCCGCCATACGGCGGCCGGGCACCGCACCATCAGGAGCACACCATGTCACGTCTTGCAGGCAAACGTACCCTCATCACCGGCGGCACCACCGGCATCGGCCTGGAAACCGCTAGGCAGTTCCTCGCCGAAGGCGCCCGCGTCATCGTCACCGGCGTCAACCCCGAGTCCATCGCCAAGGCCCAGGCCATCCTGGGGCCCGACGTGCCGGTGCTGCGCGCCGACTCGGCCAGCGTTGCCGCCCAGCAGGAGCTGGCGCAGGCGGTGCAGGCCCATTACGGCCAGCTCGACGTCGTCTTCCTCAACGCCGGCGTCTCGGTCTGGGTGCCGATCGAGGAGTGGACCGAGCAGGCCTTCGACGCCTCCTTCGCCATCAACGTCAAGGGCCCGTACTTCCTGCTGCAGGCGCTGCTGCCGGTGCTGGCCAACCCCGCCTCGGTGGTGCTCAACACCTCCGTCAACGTGCATGCCGGCATGGCCCGCTCGTCGGTGTATGCCGCCACCAAGGCCGCCTTCCTCAGCATGACCAAGACGCTGTCCAGCGAACTGCTCGGCCGCGGCATCCGCATCAACGCCGTCAGCCCCGGCCCGGTGGAAACCCCGCTGTACGACAAGCTCGGCGTGCCCGACGCCTACCGTGCAAAGCTCAACGAGGAGATTGCCGCCAGCATCCCGATGGGCCGCTTCGGCACCCCGGAAGAGGTGGCCAAGGCCGTGCTGTACCTGGCCTCGGACGAATCCAGCTGGACGGTGGGGTCGGAAATCGTGGTCGACGGCGGGCGCCTGCTCAACGGCTGAGCCTGGCGGCCCCCCGCCAGGCGCCGGCAGGCGGCGCGCATCGCCGCCCTGCCGGCACCCACCTGCGCCTGCGCATCGCCATGCACCGTTGCATGGCGAGGCGCAGGCGTTTTCTGCCATGCAGGCAAGGCCGGCCCACGGCTGCCCTGGCACCCCCTTTCGCAACGCGAGCCATTGCCCATGCCCAATACCCTCACCCTGATCAGCCACCCGCTGTGCCCGTTCGTGCAACGCGCCGCCATCGTGCTGCTGGAACACGCTGTCGCCTTCGAACGCGTAGATATCGACCTGCATGCCAAGCCGGACTGGTTCCTGGCCCTGTCGCCCACCGGCAAGGTGCCGCTGCTGCGCATCGGCCAGCCGGACGGCAGCGTGGCCACCCTGTTCGAGAGCGTGGTGATCTGCGACTACCTCGACGAAACCAGCGGCAGCACCAGCCTGTACCCGCGCGACCCGCTGCAACGTGCGCAGCAACGCGCCTGGATCGAGTTCGCCGCGCCCACCTTTGCCGACGCCTGGCAGTTCCTCAATGCCAGCGACCAGGCCAGCGCCGACACCGCCAGCGCCGCCTTCCGCGGCAAGCTGCAAAAGCTCGAGCAGGCGCTGGGCCAGGGCCCGTATTTCGCCGGCCCCACGTTCGGCATGGTCGATGTGGTGTTCGCGCCGCTGCTGCGCTACTTCGGCCTGCTGCCCGCCGATGTCTGTGCACCCCTCTTCGAAGGGCTGCCGCGCATCGGCGCATGGCGCGCCGCCCTGGCCGCCCGGCCCAGCGTCATCGGCGCGGTGGCGCAGGACTACGCCAGCCGCTTCCAGCAGCATCTGCACAGGCAGCGTGCCCTGCTGGCAGACGCGGTGTGTGTGCCTGCGTAAGAAGCCAACGGCCCCGTGCGGCGCCGTTGGGTGCGGTGGAGCTAATCAGGCTCGCGTAAAGCAACACGGCAGATGCACAGACCGGCCTTGTCATGGCAGGCGCATGCCTGGTTGACAGGCCTTTCGGTCCCGGCTAACGTCTGCCCCAACAACTAACCCTCATTGCTACGGGCTTGCACCATAGGAGTCAGGGAGAAAAAGCCGGCCTTGAGCCGGTTTTTTCATTTCAGGGAAGCGGAAATGGCAACGCTAAGGACGCGCGTCTATATAGACGGCTATAACCTGTATTACGGGTGTCTGCGTAAGACACCCTACAAGTGGTTGGATCTAGTCGAACTGTTCGGCAAGCACATATTGCCCTCGATTCTGCATCGAACCGCGCCGCATGCGCCTGCTTCTCGCATGGTTCTGGACCACTGCGCAATCCGTTACTTCACCGCCCCCATTGTGCCCCGGGCTGCAAAAGGTACCGACTCGGTTGCATCGCAACTTCAATACCACCGTGCCCTGGCTACAAACGACCGCATTTCGATCACATCGGGCTATTACTCGCTCAGCAAGTCGAACCAGTACGTCGTAGATGCAGCGGATCCTGACAAAGATCCACGCGAATGCGGGAAGATCACCGTGTGGAAGCTGGAAGAGAAGCAGTCAGACGTCAATCTGGCGCTGTCCTTGTATGACGATGCAATCAATTGCCGCGAGCTCGATCAGCTGGTGGTTGTCACCAACGATACCGACATCGCACCAGCACTGGAGCTGATTCGCAGAAAAGCCACCCACCTGATCATTGGTCTGGTGATTCCAACCAGGCGCGATGACAACAACCCAATGAAGAAAGAACGCCAGCCCAACGGGGAGCTGCGCAAGCATGCGCACTGGGTTCGCAAGCACATAGCACTTGAAGAACTCGCTGCCTCGCAATTGCCACGCGTGATCCCCGGAAAGAACAAGGACGCCACCAAACCCATCTCCTGGTACGCGCGCCCCGATCTTCTACAAGCGGCCATGATCGCTGCCAAACCGATCAAGCCAAAGCCCAGAGATTTTTTCCAATGGGCAGACACGCACAACCCGTATCTGCGCAACCAGCGACCGATCGACCTGCTGGAACACGATGCCGGCGCGGCCTTGGTGATGGCATATATCGAGCAGTACATCCGCGATCACATCCCCACAGACGCCAGCCTTACCTAGGTAAACAGGCTTCCATGCCCATGTCATCGATCCTTCCGTCGATGGCGCGCGGGACATCGGGCGTTGAGTTGATGGACACCCTCAAGCTGGAACGCTGACGTATCGTCGCCTGGCGTGATTACTTCGATGTTAGTGCGGGCCAGGCGATTTCTATCGGGACAGGAAGCTCCGAGTAACCGCCACCGCTCGTCTGGCAGGCTGCGCATGGGCCCTGCAGGCATCGAAGCGCCGAGGATGGGGGGATGCCTTCGCCGCGCCGCAGTCACCAGGCGCATGCGTATCCCTACCCCGCCTTCAGCGCGGACCGGCGTTGCGGCGCAATGCGGCTGAGCCAATACTGTGCAGGTCTTCTTTCAGCAGAGCGCCATGCGCGCCTTCGTTCTCTATGTTGCGGCGCCTTCGATCCTGCTGTCGGCGTTGGCAACCGCCCACGCAGCCCCGGCCGCTGAGTTATGCGAGGTCTTGCGCGCCTTTGTCGGTGCAGTACAGCCGGGTCAGACACGCAGCTTTGCGTTCCGTACCGCGTGGGGAACCAACTTCAAGCACGCGCAAGAGCAGGCGCTTTCCACCAAACGGTGTGAGCACGGTGGGGACCCCGCCGCGCAGGCCGTCTGCACCTACCTGATGCAGCATGGGCAAACAGAGCTTGCAGACGCCACGGTAATGGACTCGGTGGCCTGCCTATCGAGCGGCACCGCATTTGATAGCAGCCTGAGACTGCACAACGCCGAGCTGTCCTTTCGTCATGAGGTCATCAACGCAGACGCAACGGTCACAGTCACCTTTGGCGAAGATACGGAACAGGGCGGCATGGTGTTTCGACTTCAGGCAGAAGGCGACTAGGCGCCGCCCGAGATTTCCTCAGAGGCGCAACGCGCACTCGAGGTACCAAACAACCGCTCACCAATCGCGCGCGGTTGCGTAACGCGACTGTGGAAAGTCCGCATCCGGGAACGTGCTAGCAGCGCAACACGCCGGCATGCCGCGTCAATGAATCTGCAATGCAGCAATCTTGCCGCCCACCAGCTGGAACACATGCTCCAGCTGCAGCGGGCTCTGCGGGAAATCGCCAGACACCTGCGCGGTGACACTCACTTGCTCGCCTTGGGTGTGCACGCCAAGCGGCACCGCGCGATATGGCGTGGTGGCTTGCGTCTGTGCCAGCCAGGCAGCAATGGCGGCAGCGCCACGGTGCTGGCGGTGCTCGTCTTGCACCACCGCATCGTCGGCCAGGTGCGGCAGCAGCACCGCGGCATCGCCGGCATTGCTGGCGGCAAAGAAGCAGGCAATGGCGGGGGGCAGGGCAAGCGACATGGCGGCGGTGCTCGATGGAAACGGTATGCCATGATCGGCAGCGACATCGCCTGTCACAAGAACGCACGCAAAGGTAAGTCACGCACCCATGGGAAAGCCGCACACTCCGGACACCGCCGCGTGCGATGTCGAAGCCCTGCTCAACCTCATCGAAGGCCGCTGGAAACTGCTGCTGCTGTTTCACCTGTTCGACGGCAAGGTGCAGCGCTACTCGGATCTGGAACGGCTGATTCCCGCCATCTCGCAGAAGATGCTCGCCCAACAGTTGCGTCAGCTTGAACGCGACGGCCTGGTGTTACGCACCGTCTACGCGCAGGTACCGCCGCAGGTGGACTACCGCCTTACGCCATGGGGCCAGGCCCTGTGCCCCGCACTGGATGCAATGCTCACCTGGGGCCAGGCGCGGCAGCTGTTGCCCGAACCCTCGCCGCAGTGACGGCTTGGCACAGTGCTGTGGCACGCCGGCTTTAAAACATCAGGCACACAGCACCGAGCATATCGCCAGATAACTGGCCCAGATAACGCACCGGCGGTCTTGCAGTATCTCTGCCGTCTCGCGCGCTGTAGCCAGACTTGTGCGGGCACCATAATCGGCCTAGTTTCGCCATGCCACCACTGGGGTGGCGAGGAGGTCACACGCATGGCGACCAACGAGAAAACCGGCCCTAAAGCGGCCAAGGCCGCAAGCAAGGTCTTGCGTAGCGGTAGTACCGGTAAGGATTCAAAAACAGCGGCCGGGTCCGCTTTGAGTCAAACGCCGGATAAAAGCGGCAAGAAGAAATAAGCGAACGCTGCAGTAAATGGTAGAGGCGCTCGCACAAAAACGGGCGCCTCTCACCATGCAATTCAGTGCGCGCAATCACAGCGGATGACACCGCTAGTACAAAATGTCGGGTGCCCCGCTGACAAAACCACTACATAACGGTAGTGTGCAGACTGGAACGGGGGTTTCATGCATGGGAAGCAGAAGGGGAAGTACCGGGTTTACGGCTGTGCGGTCATCACCATGGCCGCTTGGGCTCGCTGTGGGGAGTGGCGCGTTTTTGGCCATCCGTACCGACGCGCAGTGGCTGCTGTCGCAGCAAAGCAGCCCACCTATACAAGGTTTTAATCAAGACATCAGCGCAGCGCTCGCGGCCCTCGCAAGGATAGTGCTGAGCGTTTGCTGTCTTGTTGCGTTCGCTTCGTTTATCGGCAGCTATCAGTGCCGCAAACTGCTAGGAACCCGTACAACGCTAGAGAATCTGGCCGCCAACAGCTGGCGCCAGCTCGAATTACTGTTGGGCGAAGCCTTCCGCTGAGATTTTAGTGGATTCGTCAGAGTTCCTGGTTTTTGAGGAACAGCAAAAATAGTTATCATCACAAAATGTTAGAAGCTGAATTTAAAAAACATCAAGACCAATCCACCACTATTTATGCCGCCAAGGAGCGACCAAGTGAAGCCAGCAGTTGAGAAGGTCGCAGATACGTCCACTGCTGAAACTCAACACGTGGGGGCGGGAGGAAGATTTCACACTACTGAGCCAGTGAAAAAACTGGCCTGGATTAGGTCGGCAGGGCACTGCGAAATGTGCGGTTGTGATCTAACGCGTGATTTCCGGGTGGCGCAAGACATGCAGTGGGGAGAAGTTGCCCACATAATGCCGGCGAGCCCGAAGGGTCCAAGAGCAGAGGCCGGCCACGATGCTCAACAAGCCGCGCAGCTAACCAACGATACCGCCAACCTTATGCTGCTCTGTCCTGGTTGTCACAACAAGATTGATAGAGACGCTGAGGGCTATCCGAAGACAGACTTGACTGGGCTTCACGAAGCCTATATTGAACGGATTCGCTTGGCGGCCACTGCACCTGACGCTGGTCGGGCTGTAGGCCTGATCGTACAAAGCAGTCATTTCGTTACAGTAAACGACATTTCAAAGCGGGATCTTGCCATGGCGATGTCCGGAGAAGGGCTTGTAGCCTTTGGCGACATCATCAAGTTAGATCTTCGAGAGCCCGGCGAGTCAGGGCGTAGCGGGCGGTACTGGGAAAATATCCAGGAAGATATTCGACATAACTTAGATCGCCAGCTATACCGGCGAGGTGGTCGCTATGGTGATCTACCGACCCTAGCGGTTGTGGGTTTAGCGGACATACCAGCTTTGATCATGCTCGGACAAACGATCGGAGACCGATCCAATCGGCTCATCTTCTCTCCGAATCGTGAGCACGGGTTGAAGTGGCCTGACCTTGATGCGGCTCCACCGGACTATCGTCTCGTTGAACCACCGGAAGGATCCCGCTGCCTAGCACTTGTTATTTCTATCTCGGCGCAGATTCCAGAGCGCGATGTACTGGCCGCGGTGCCGGCTGCAAGCATTGCTACGCTCACTATTGATCAGCCTAGTTACGCCATGCTCAAGAATCGCCGCGTCATCCACGCCTTCAGGGATGCTCTCCAGATCTTCATGAGCAGGCTAGAAGCACTCACTTCCGAGCCAATCCATGTCTTCATCTCAGCTCCAGCAGCGCTTTGCATAGAGCTCGGCGCATTGATGACAACAGAACACCAGCATATCTACGTCATCTATGACCGTGACAAAAACAATGAGGGGCGTTTCGTACAAGCCTTAACTATCAATCCAGGAGATCGCGCATGAGTCAGATTTCTGAATACGAATCAAAAATTGGAAGTTGGGAGTATTTTCTTTTGCGCGCGGCCAGAACTATTTCTTTGACTGAAGCGCAATACGAAACGATCAATGCACGGTACAAGGTGCTTCAAGGTATCCTAAACGCTGCCGCCAGCCCGCTTCTTGGCAACGCCCACATCTTTGTACAAGGGTCTATCGGCCTCAGGACGACGATTAAGCCTATCTCCGGCGCACCGGAGGACCTTGGAACAGTCGATGCAGACGCTATTGTTTGGCTACCCAATGCAGATGGAGCCTCAGCAGAATCCGTGCTAGCTGAGATCTATGATCGGATTGAGGAAGGAACTCGTGTGGATGCCGACGTCAAGCTACTCCGCCGAGGCGTCCGGATCATCTATGCAGATGAAAACCCGGGCTTCCATATTGATGTAACGCCCGCCCGCGCTATTTCTGGCAATTCGGAGGAAAATGGCCAAGGAAAGCTGGAAGTTCCTGATCGTGAGTTGATGGCGTGGAAGGCAAGTAGCCCTATTCCCTACCTCGGGTGGCTCGAAGCTGCTTCAAAGAAAGAGATCGCTCTTGAGAGCGTTGCGGTCCTCGCCAAAAAGGCTCTTGCGATGGACTCTGCAACTCAAGCGCCGCTTCCTGAGTACGATCAATACATCGATAATGATCCACTGCGTGCCACGATCAAACTTCTGAAGCGTCACCGGGACGAGTGGGCTATTAGGAACAAAGATTTCTCTCACCGGCCTATCTCTGCAGTGATTACAACCCTTGCCACCCGAGCCTACGAGGACGTAGCTGCGGACTCGTCTAACAGGCCTCGGCGACCGTTGGACGCGATTGTCGAAATTGTAGCCAACATGAGCGAATACATCCGTTATGAAAACGGCGAGTATCTGATCTGCAATCCGGAGGACAACGCCGAAAACTTTGCCGAGAAGTGGAATCGAGAGGACGAGGGGCGTCTATACGTCAGTGCCTTCCACAAGTGGCATGCGGATGCTAAGGAATCAATCTCTATTGGTCTTCAAGAGTTTCCATCTGCGGAGTCCTTTAACGACGCAATCAATGAGCGTTTCGCTCTTGGAAGTACTTTCGTAACTATGATCAACAATGATATCCCAGGGAACTGGACGATGCCCGGCAGGAAGATCGGGCACACCCGAAACATCGCTACTATCGGCTCCGTCTTTGGCAGCAGCGTTTCAGGAAGTCAGTCGCAAGATGGCGTACGATCTCTTGAACGCCTCGGTTAAAGAAAAATCACCAGTGGAGCGTGGAATAACAGCGCTCCGAACCTATCTTGGCGATGAGGGAGTATCCCTCTTGCAGCCATTGATTCCTAAAGTTGGAGAGGCAGCTGCGTTCCGCTTTCCTCTGCCAGAAGACTATGCGGGGGTGCAGCGGTGGTTGAGAATTGCTTTCCCAACAGCGTTTCCTCGATCCGCCCTGCGCCTTCGCGTAGAACCATCGCCCTGGCTTGTTTGGCCGCATGCAATGGAGACGGGCCTGTGCTTGCATGGGTTTCGGCAGAAGCCAGTCACGGGCACACCAGAGACGATAGTTAACGACAGCCTATCTCGTCTGAGAAAGATAGTTGGCATGTCTCTCCCCACGGCTGACGCGAATCATAGGAAAGAGGAGTTCCAGCGTGAGGCGATGTCCTATTGGAGATTACAGCAAACTCAATCCACTCAAGGCGTAACTTTGTTACGGAGACTATCCTGTTCCGGAGAATTGTTCGCCGTTACAGATCCTCGTATGGGGCGTCAACAAGGCAGCGAAGCTATATGGCTCTCCGACGACACGGTCGCCATTGGCAAGCATTTAGAACTCGCTGCCGGACTCCGCATTAAAATCAGAAGTCCAGCTAAGGCAGCATTCTACGCAAAGCTGAAGAGCTATCCGGATATCAAGGCACCAGCCCCAGGTGAACTTTTCGCGTGGCTAGGGCCGCATCTATCGAAGGCGGACAATTCAAAGCTTCTTTTCTGGTTTGGTCAGTCCAGTTCGTTAGCTAGCAGATGGATTGCGCTTGAGTTACCTGGTGACAGTGGCGCCCCGATCTATTGCATTAATTTGCGAGATCGATCACTTCAGAAGGATAGAAATAGCCGACTAGGAGTCCGCGCGGGACGCCGGTTGCCTTCCTCTTCAGCTCAACCTTCCCTGCTAGTGCGTTCCGCAGTGATCAATGTGCTGGATAGAACTGAAGTTTTCTCACGAGACCTGAGCTCTAACCTAGTTGCACTGGAGAAGACCCACGTTGTGGTGGTTGGCCAAGGCTCCCTGGGCAGTCCCGTGGCGCTTCATCTAGCCAGAGCTGGGGTCGGCAACCTGACACTGATTGATCCCGATGAGCTCATAGCGAGCAATTTGGGACGCCATGTTCTTGGTGCCGATGAGCTTGGACAGAACAAGGCGCTGGCGATGCGTAATCGCCTCCATCGAGACATCGCTATAGTCAAGGTCAAGGCAATTCCTACTCATGTCGAGCTCGCTCTATTCAACGAACCGGACGTCTTCGAGCAAGCCGATCTAGTGATCGTGACCAGTGCGGATTGGGAGTCTGAGACGACGTTGTGGCGAATAAAAAGCGAAGGTGCCAAGTGGGCGCTCGTCCAAGCATGGAGTGAGCCGCACGCAATTGTGGGCCACGCCTTATTAGCTCCTACCGTTAAGGCAGATGCCCGACCGCTGTTCATGGACGATGGCACATTTCGGAACAAGTACACAAATTGGTTCAAAGGTGACAGCGTTCCGCTTCCTGCCTGTGGACAGAGCTTCATTCCTGGCGGCGGCTTAGGTATGAGCTCCATTGCATCCATGGTCTCTGGAGTCGTGATCAGACACCTTACGTCCGGTACAGACGGGCCTCTATGGATCAGCAGCATTAACAATCCACAGAGCGTCAATGCGCTGCATGGGGAATACGTCGGACCAGATTTTCCAAAAAATACAATGGAAATGACACTTGAGCGCCCATGGCCGAGAAATTGACATCAATTAAAGAGGTTGTATGGGCCTGGAGTTGGCCCTCGGTTGAAGGGACCTTATTAGTTCCCGGGTGCCTTCTTGCCATGCTCTCAACTCACAGGCAAAGGGCCTGGAATAGCGAACGCGGCGGACAACTTTTCGTCGATCCCAATGATCCTCGAGGCGCTGTGCTTGCCGTCGCTACGCCTCCTCACCCCAAGGATCGCGCCGGTTGGGCTTGGTTGGAGCTGGATCCAGAACGATGCAAGAGTGAAGTACAGGCTTTTAATGATAAGGGGCTTCGTCTCGTTGGTCATTGGCATACGCATCCTCAGAAGATTCCCAAAATATCGCCAACAGATATAAAGAGCATCACCCAATTTGCTCAGTTAAATTCTTCAATACTTCCAAATCCCTTGGCAGTGATTGTCGGCCAGTCTAATCAGCCGGGAGGGATTCAGGCCTGGTTGTTCCATGGCTGCAACCCTATCCAAGCGGAGAGGCGGCTAGTAAGTCCTGGTTACCCCTGAAGAATTCTTCGTTTTCTCATTAATCGAAAGAGCTCTGCTTGATAACGAGCATCGTCCAATGCGTTATGCGTAGCACTCAGTGCTGGACCGAGAGTGCGGGCCATGCGGCTGGACTTCGTTTCATCCCACCGAATTCCCTCCACTCCCATATAATAAGCTTTGAGATCGAGTGCTGCGAAACCGAATGGATTGCTGCCGCAATACTTATAGAAATAGTAATTGACAAAGGACCAGTCGAACGGGGCATTCAGCCCAAGGAAGATCGGTTTTTGGCCTAAAGCTGAAACCTCTGAGAGCCATCCGGAAAATCGTTGCATCGCCTCTCGCGGCTCAATTCCCGTTCTTGCCAATTGAGCGATATCAAAGCCGGTAACAGCGAGCGACTCTGGGTCATGCTTAAGACTGTCTGGTTGCAGTTCAATATAGAATGACACTTGTGGCTGATCAACGCTCACCGCTCCGATAGAAAGAAGACTGAACTCGCCGGGTATTGGGCCGGACGACTCGATGTCCACAGAGATAAATAGTTCCGCATCGATCATTGAGGTTGCCTTGGCAGGAATGTGAAGAATTGTATCTATTGATGCCTGCTTTGTGATGGCAGCAGGAACCTATCAAAGTGTGTCTTTTAATATAAAATTTGGTGAAAAATACAAAATTCTTGATACGTAATCTCATAAATATCGACTTTTGCTTTTGCTTTTCACTAATAGCACGGAAATAAAAGAACCAACCTCGTCCACCTCGACACTACACCACTGCTCGCACCCAGCAGCAAATACCTGCTTTCAACCATTCCGCAACTGCTTCATCGCTTCGCCGAGTACGCACTCGTAGGCCGGCTGCTCGGCTTCTGTAGTGTCCAGTGCCAGTAACGGGATGATGGAATCCGGGGAGCATGGCTTCCCTAGCGATGTGCTTCATTGAGGAAGGCATGTTCTCGACGCCCTGGCATTTGTTCGTCGCAGTGTTGGTGGCCGAGCGCATCCTTTGGGCATTGGCTGGTCGCGCGCATGCGGCTACATGCCGCTCTGCCGTTGCTATAGCGAGAAGTCGCGCGATGGTGTTGATCCTGTCCGTGGTGTTCCCCATGTAAGTGCCGATCCTAGCTCAGGCGTTGCACATGCGTGTGGATCAGGCCGCTTGGCGACATCCGCACATTTTTTCGATACTCAGCGCCCCTTTCGAACTGAGAGAGCACCCATCAGGCAGTGCCCAACTCGCAAGCACATCGTCAACCTGCTCGGCCAGATGCTGCAGGCAATGGGTCCACTGCTGCAGTGGAATTGTTGGCGTCCCCAGCGTGGCGAGCAGGCGCAGTTAGTCGCGTACGCGCAGCAGGTGGTATTGCGTGCCTTCGGACATCCAGGAACCGGGTTCGTTGTGCATGCCGTTCTCCTTGCCGTGAGGCAGCTCCCGCTGCACAACGCAGCGGGATGCCGGGAGGCTAGAAACCGCACACAGCCGGCGGGCTTATTCCCCTTGCGGGTGTTGTATTCGCCGCCCTCCCGGCGTAGGAACGCCGAGCAGTGCCAGGCCAGATGGCCGAGCACAAAAAACCCACCAAAACTCGAAGGTGGGTACCGCTGTGTGAGGAGTTTCTAGGCTCCGGCTGGAAGTGTGCGGGCGGCGCAGGGCAGGGTCAAGCTGAGGTGACTGTCCGGGTGCGGAGAAGCCGCCTACATAAAAGAATTTTCTGACTCAGCGCAGCACTGCAATGAGTCGCTGCAACCAGTTGACACAGCACCCAACGCGTAGCAATCTCGCTGTAAGGAGCCTAGAAACTCCTCACACAGCGGCACCCACCTCCGTCAGACCGGTGGGTTTTTTGTGCGTGCAGTTTCTTGCAGGCGTAATCGGCGTGACACTTGCGTCGGAAAGCGGCTAATGCGAATTTCTTTGGGAAAACGCCCGCCGTCTGTGTGTGGTTTCTAGCCTCCCGACATCCCGTTGCGTCGTGCGACGGGTCTTGTTCGTCAAGGAGGGCTTTGCCATGCGTCGACCCACGTCCCGTTCCACATCCGCACGCAAGCGCGCCACGGAGCCGCCACCCACCGAGATCGGCTGGCACTCGCTCGACCCCACGATCAAGCCGCGGCCCTACGTCGAGCGCACCCCCATCCCCCAACCCCGCGCCGAGGCCCGGCCCCCACGCCCCGGCCACCCGCGTGCCCCAACACACTGCACCGTCGGCTACGGCTATTACCCCGCCAGCGACCTACGCGTGCCCACGCTGCGCCTGCGTGGCCGCTGGCTGGAACAACTGGGCTTTGCCATCGGCAGCAAGCTGCACATCCGCCTGCGCGATGGCGAGCTGGTGGTGAGCGTGGCGCCCACAGACTGACCGGCCCCACCGTGCGCGTGCCGCCGCGCAGGTGCACGGCCACCCTTCAGGCGCGCTGCGCGCATGCCGCGCCGCGTGCGCACGCGCCCGCCTCACAGAGGATCACGCAATGCACCCGCATGCCGCCGTCTTTTGTCTCACGCTGGACCAGATCGACCAACTCGACCGCCTGATGCGCACCATCGCCGCCCATGGCGACGTGATCGCCATGAGCGCCCTACAGTGCCTGCACGCACAAACGCTGCCAACCCTGGGCCAGGCCATCTTCGACGCTGCCAGCGCGGTGCGCGAGATTCTTGAGCAACGGGTGGAGCACACGGCTTGTGCGCCTTAGCGGCACATCACGAAGCAGCCGGCAGATGCACCACGCACGCCTGCCAACCTGAGTCACCTAGCCACCCTGGCACCGCTGCCATCCACCCGCCGCCGCCGACACCCGCTCCCACCCGTTACGTAGCCGTCGCATCGCCTGCCCGCCTACGCATGCATAGCCCAGCTGCTTGGCCTCTGCCGTGCCTAGGCCCGGCAGCGCGATGATAGAGTCAGATGGAGCGGGGCGCCCCTGGCTGCGCGCCTCGTTACGCAGGGTCATGTTCTCGATGCCCTGGCAGTAACGCACCATGCCCGGATGCGGGTGCGCGCGGTATTGGTCGCAATTGAACGGCGTGGTGTCGCGGGCCATGGAGTTGTATGGCTGCTGCGTTGGTGGGATGTACTTGCTCGTCGCCTTGCCTGTGGCCGAGCGCATGCTCTGTGCCGACACGCCTTGTACGTACGCAAATATGCACAACACTGTCAGCGCCAGCGCGACACAGCGTGCAGTCGTGATCCTGTCCATGGTGTTCCCCCTATACGCAAAGATCCTAGCGCATGCGTTGCAGGCACAGGTGGCTCAGTCCGCTTGGTTTTGGCGGTCATGCGCACGCTCGGGCAGTTTGCGACCTATCTGGTCGGCACGTTCGGGCCAGGCTCGTTCATGCCGCGCGCCAGCTCTTGCTGCTGCACTAGCGCTCTTTCTTGCGCGATCGCTTGATTGGCGGCCAGCAACTTCTGGTCGGATTGTTCTATGGGGATATGGATCGCCTGATCGATCTCCACATGCGCGCGCTTATGCGCAGGATCGTCCATCCGGCCTTCCACCGCGAACACGTTGCCCGTCTTGCTCATCACCACATGGTCCACACGGCTGAGCGCGTTGCTGGCGAGCGCATAGTTTGTGACGTGCGGATGTGCCTCGCTGTTGTCCTTGCAGGCGGCCAGCAGGCTGCGGCTCACACGTTCGCTCATGTCGTCATAGGGCTTGCCCACACTCTCATCGATCTTGCGCACGCCACCGCGAATTTGCTCGAGCATGGCGTGGTCCGGGTGTGCAGGATCGTCCGGGCCGCGCGGTCCCGCTGCTGCAGGAGCGCTGGGTACCACCGGCACGTAGGTATGGTCGTGCGCCCGATGCACGCTGCCATCCTGGGTGTGGTCGAAATGGTGCAGCGAGGGTGGCGCGGTGCTGCTGTCGTGATACGGAAACGGCGCCTTGTTCGGCCCTCGGTCCAGGCCTTCGTTCTCGATCAGATGTTCTTTCAGGCCTAACGCGGCCATATCGATCGTCACCTGTGGACGGACACCCTGATGCAGCACGTTTGCGCGATCTTCTGCCTGAAGGATCTGTTCTACCCCCCAAGTGCCGTAGTAATTGGGATAGTCGGCCGTCGGTTGGAGAGCGCCCGCCGGATTGCGGTGCTCGCCGATGCCAACTGGGCGTTGGCCAGGCTGCGAATAGAGCGGCGAGGGTCTATCAAAATAATGGTGTCCCATAGCCGTAATATTTCCGGACGTCTGAGAGAGGCTACCGTCTTGGTTGAACGTCAAACCTGGCTTGCCGGTGACAAGGCCGGTGGAAGGATCTTTTTTGACAAAATCATTGACCCTGTCAATTTGCGTTCCGTGCATTTCCTTCAGGCCTGCACTGGGATTGATCTGCTGTTGCTTACTGAGCAATGCATTCCAGCCGGCGATCTCCGCCTTGGCTTCGTCCTCACGTCCAGCCTGTATGTAGCTGCGAAGCTCGTCCGTGTAGTCATGTACAGGGCCTCGGATCTTCGATTGGGTTTCGATATCCGCTAGAAATTTATGTGTAGCGTGATCTTTAGATGCATGGTTAAAACTGTGCTGGATCTCATGCCCGAGCACAAATGTCATGTCTTTATCATTGAAAGTCCCGTGAGGGTTAGCCGCCGAGCCTGTCTGGAGACCGAGCGGCGGCAAATTCATTATCTTGTTGCTACCGTCGTACGTACCACCAGCCGCCATGCCTGGGCCCAAGAAGCCAAAACCTTCGAGGTGTGCCCTCGGGGGGCGCTGCCTGTCCGAAGGATCGACCGTAGTCGCAGACTTCTTGATCTCGTCGGCTAAAAACGGTGAGCCATTGATGGTCGATTGCAGGTTGTCGACCATATCTTGTGTCACAGGATGACTATTTCTTGCAGAGTCCTGATAGGTGCTGTGTGCAAACGCGACCGACATCTGTTGAACTTGCAGAGTGGCTTTTAGGTCGTTACTTGCTGATGTTCCCGTCGGCTGGATGCTTGTTGAAGGCAGCGTAATGAGACCGCTTTGTATGTTGTAAGTTCCAGCGAGATTCGGCGCTGAATTGTTTGCCGCTTGCAGCGCAAAGCCTCGAAGATGACCTGCTTGCGCTTCCTGATCGAACTGCTGCAGCAGCTTAGGGTCAGCTATCAGCGCACCGCGAAGCTGAGCAACCTGATCTTGGTTGCCTCCAGACGCAGCAAACCGGGCTAACGCTGATTCGAGTTGCGGGCTGGGGGCGGCCATCGGCGTTCGTCCTTGGTTAGTTCAAAGTTCCAATTGATTTGACGCAGAGCCGGCCAGACGAACCAGGCGCTTCATTCTGAGGAACGATTGAGATCACGATATCCTTGGCGCTACCATCTTTTGCAAATTTGGCAAGCCGCCAGCTTTGCAATTGACCAATTTCCCCGTACACCGGCGACTCGACAAATCCCATCTGGACGAGTGAACGCTTGTACTTCTCGAAATCGACGCAATTGCCTTCCAAGCTTGAAAATTCATCGTTGTCATTAATGAAGGATAGGCTGATGCCCTGTTTGAGAGAGCGAGACTCGGGAGTCAGCTCCAAAGAATAATTCCATCCATTGCTCAGTGCTTGACCATGGATATAGGACTCAAGATTCTCGGAGGGGAAGGTAACCTTCTTGAGGGAAATACCGGTGACTTCGCGCACTCTATCAACGGTTAAATCCTTCCTGGATTCCAGGCCTTCCAGCAACTTCAAGAACCTCTTGCCGATTTCATCAGCACCGAGCATGGGGTTGACCATGTCTGTCTCAGAAGTAGTCATTGCGGCGGATTCCTTCGAAAGTAGCTTTGTGGGTTCGGCCGTCGTGTGCGCGCAAGCACAGAGCGTAGTCCCGCATAGCGAGGTAAGCAAAAGCATTGCAGCTTTGGTAGGCCTCATTGACATGATCCATACACTGAAGTGAGACCGTCGTAATCTAGCAAATCACCGGCCATACCTGTGGATACTGACGCAACTGGCGCTATTCCATATGACTGCGGCGTCAGGCATCACCTCCATCGATTTGCACGCCAAGCGCGCATTCACGCAAGCCACTCTCCGCATCAGTTTGATAAAGCAATAGTGCGACTGAAAAGCCTTGCTGTCCTTCGTTGATAGAGCGCCAGTGTTGGCGTAGCCATCCAGCCTGGAAAGGGCGCTGCCCGCCGCGCTTATAACCCAGGGCCTCCAACTTCTGCGAGAGCGCTGCCGCGTCCCAAATGCCTCCCGACATCCCGTTGCGTCGTGCGACGGGTCTTGTTCGTCAAGGAGGGCTTTGTCATGCGTCGATCCCCACCCCGCCCCACGTCTGCGCGCAAGCGCGCCACGGTGCCGCCGCCCCTGCGAGATCGGCTGGCACTCGCTCGACCCAAGCCTCAAGCCGCGACCCTACGTCGAGCGCACGCCCATCCCCAACCCCAACCCCAACCCCGCACCGACGCCCGTACACCGCGCCGGCCCGGCCGGCCGCGCGCTCCACAACGCTGCACCGTCGGCTACGGCTATTACCCCGCCAGCGACCAACGCGTGCCCACGCTGCGCCTGCGCGGCCGCTGGCTGGAACAACAGGGCAGCGAACCGCTCGCCGCCGCCGGCACGGCGGTGGGTGAGTAACGCCAGGGCATTGCACTGCGCAGGTTGGCGGTGCATCGCGAGCAGCCGGGCACTGGCCCGGTTCATTGCGCTTAGCTATTCGGCTAAGTTAGCGGCATGCGGCTTCTCGGGGTCACCAATAGGTTGGTACTCATTCGATCAGATGCCGCGAGACGTTCGTTTAGCGCAATGCGGAGCGAAAGCTCGATTGTTCAATTTACTGATTATCAGGTCGGGATGACCAGACACTATGCTGAAAAATATGAAGTTCCCACTCCTATACATACTTGAGCTGCTGCTATGGCCGCCGTTGCTTGTCTCCTTTTTTGCCGCGTCCATGTTCCTTGGAGCCAAACCCATTGCTGCGCTCGATCTTCAAGGTAAATCACTCCCTGCTGGCTGGGAGGCTGCAGTTCCGAGTCACGGGAAATTCTTGCAGAGCTACCTCATCTCCCATCACCCCGCCGCCTTCGCCTGTAGTGCAGTCATCACGGTTGGCTTGGCGTTCTTGCTTTACCGTGTTAATCGGGCACAGGCAGTGCAACGTGCCGAAGCTGACAGCCGCAGCAACCGATCTCACCTCATCGCCAATGGTGTTGTTTTTGCAACGCTGGCGCTGACCGGCTATGTACTGGTGACACGCGTTTGGGTCGGCGTCAGCGCGGTCTGACTGCACCGGGATGAGATCAGCGCCTTATCGCATACACGTTCTAGGTTGGCTTCGTTTTCAGGCGAGAGCTGAAAAAGATCAAGAGCGATTGAAGCAGACGCAGGGTGCGCCACGTCATCCTGTTAAGACTCTGTTCCCTGCTCTTCGCTCCCGTCTCCTCGGGTTCTCTTTGCGCGCCAACGACTGTGACGCGCGACGGGGACCCAACGCGAGAATTCCCCTAGTGTTGCATCAGGCAGCGACAGCAGACGCGAGTCACACGGCACGGCGCCGATTGCAGACAAACGCGCATCACCCACAACACAGCGCCCCCAACGCGAGGTTCTTCATGATCGATGTCATCAAGCGGCAAATCTTCTCAAGACGTTCGGTCATGGGGTCCGTGTTCTCCACCGTCACGCTATTGGCTGGGACGACAACCGCGGCACTGGCAAGCGAGCCGGTCGGCTTCGGCGCGGGAACCACCGGAGGCACGGGGGGCGAGGTGGTCGATGTCTCGACACCGGCAGAGCTCAAGAATGCCTTGTGCCAGCGTTACCAGGGCTATACCTGCATAGACGACACGCCTCGCATCATCCGCCTGAACACCGTCATCGACTTCACGGCAACGCAGGGAACCACGTCCACAACGGGCTGCGTTTACGCTGACAGACAGTGTGCGGAGCCGAGCGGGAAGCAGGAGCGGGTTCTGGACAACGGGTCATACTGCAGCGGTCGTACAACGTTCCCATTGACCTACGACAACGCAGCGAAGTCATTGCTGTCCGTGGGTTCGAACAAGACGCTGATCGGTCTGGGGGCATCGGCGGGGATAAAGGGCACGGGCTTGTCGATGACCGGCGGTGTATCGAACATCATCGTGCGGAACCTGTCGATCACCGATCTCAATGAGGGGATCGTCTTTGGCGGCGATGCGATCAGCATCGATAACGCAAGCAGGATCTGGATCGACCACAACGCGTTCGCACGGATCGGCCGGCAGATGATCGTGACGGGCTGGGGGCCGGCCAAGGCAGTCACCATTTCCAACAACATGTTCGATGGCGAGACCGCGTATGGGCACTACTGCAACGGCCGAAGCTCCTGGATCATGCTGCTGATCGGCGAAGCTGAAGAAATCACCTTGCTGGCGAATCACTTCCACGCCACCGCAGGGCGTTCGCCGGAAATCGGCACGGGTGGCATGATTCATCTGGTGAACAATCTGTATACGTCCAACTTCTATTTTGGCGCCACTGCGTCAAGGGACGTCAACCTGTTGGCCGAAGGTAACTACTTCAATTCAGAGGGCCAATACTTCTTCCCTATCGCCAGTACACCCGGCGATCTGGTGTTCGCGCCACTGGATGAGAACGTGTCCTCCACGGGGTCGCTTTGCTCGCAGACGCTGAGGCGTTCCTGTGTCACCAGTTACACGGAAACCGGACAGGAATCATTTCTGCTGGACACGACGGTAATGGCCAATATTGCCGGCAATGCGACCTGGAAGAATGCGATAGGCAGCGTCAGGCCGATGATGTCCAACGACGTCGCCAAGTCGGTGGCCGCCAACGCAGGGCCAAGAGCCGATCCGGACAGCGTTAGCAGGTAGCCTCAAGCGGGGGGCGAGACGCACGTGCTCGCCTTGCTCGTGGCTGCGCGCCTGCTCTGTGATGACACGGCCCTGACGCATTGCTGACCAGCAGGGCGTAGCTTCGGATGCACAATCGTTCATTCGCGTCTGCTTGCGCACTGCCGGGAGTGGCCCTGGTCTACTTGCCGCCCAACATTGAAGTATTGGCAAAAGCGATGGGAAACTGTTTTTCAAACAATGTCAGTAGCACTCATGCGCCAGTGACCTACACGCAGCAAGAACACACGCCCCAGGTAACGCCGCCGCGGCCCGCGCCATCGACACCCCGGCCGGATCAGTCGCCATTGCAGGGACTGCAGCGTCGCCCGCAGCGCCCGTCGCGGCCGGCAACCCCATCACGGCCCACGACGTCACAGCCAATGCGACCACAGCGATCGGGCTTGGAAACTCGCGTGCTGGTCAGGATGCAGGAGATGGCACACACGTTGCTCGATAAGATTGGTCCCCTCCTCGCTAACGAAGCCCTTCATGCTGAGCACACATCAGCATTCAAGTTACTCAAGCGCATGAGTGATTGCGCGCTTGGAAAAAGAGCCGTTGGTGGTAGCGACGACATCGCTGAAAAAATTGGGCAGATCCAGCATCGGATTGCCATCCATAACGCACATCCAGGCGCAGCCGAGCCGCCTGCTGAAGGCAGCGAGCAAGACGCAGGCCGCGCCATGTTCAAAAAGATGCGGCAGTTCGTAGCAGATGTCGATCTTGAGATCCAGGTGATCAGGGCAGGCGGCGATGAAAGGTTCTTGCAGCTCCAGGAGGGCCTGATCCTCAAGCAAGACGTGGCAGTGCAGGTTGCCAACATGGTGTCCGGGATCGAGGAGACATACGATGCGCCGAACGAAGAACACGGCAGACGCATCCTGAATCTTCTTAAAAACCTGACGGAAATGGCGCCCCTGCCACGAGGCGTCTTGGACACTGTCAAAGTATTACGCGGAGATCCCCTCGCATTGGCCGACGCACTGCACACACTGGTCAGGCACTATCCGAAACTGGGGGACAATCCGAACTGGCAGAAACCTGGGTAGTCACCCGCCCACCCATCGGCCAACCACTGTCCTGTCTGTTCGCTCACCTCGAGTTGGCGCGAGGGTGAGGGTGCTGGCTGGGCCGTGCGCGTTGTAGCGGCCCAGCCGATAGCGCTCAACCGGGTGTCGAATCACTGCAGCGTTGCGTGGATGGCCGCTGCCGTCGGCGCATACGGCGAAGGCGGCTGGCGCGCGGTGTTTTGCGTGCCGAACGAGGCGAGCAGAAAGAGCAGGCCCAGCACGGCCGGTAGCGCGCCCTTGGGCTTGCGCACACCCAGATGCGCCATGCCGGACAACAGCAGGTGGTAGAACATGCCGGCGTAGGCAAGATCGCTCAGTGCGGTGTTGAAACGCCACACAATCGCCACCGGGCCCAGAATCTTGATGGCGATCATCCAGGGCACCAGCAACGGCGCCGAATACCCCAGCTCGGCCTGTGCCTTGCGCACGAACTCACCCTTGGCCAGATACATGTAGGCAGAGGCGAGATACAGCAGGCACAGCAGGGCGGTACTGATCCAGTAGACAGAGATGCTCATGGTGTTTGCCAGTCAATATGCGAATACGACCGGCAATCAGAATGTCGCCTAAGATGCCTATTGAAAAGTAGGATGAATCATCAGGGCTTAGTATGGAAAAGCAGACCATTGATAAAGGCGAGCGCAACATGCACGAAGAGATGCGCCGTGCATTTGCGTTGTTGTCAGGCAAATGGAAGCTGGAAATCATGTGGCTGCTGAATCAGCGGTTGTATCGCTTTGGCGAGTTACGCAAAGCGATTCCCGGTATCACCCAACATATGCTGACGGCGCAGTTGCGCGAGCTGGAAGCAGATGGCCTGGTCACACGCACGGTGTTTGCGCAGGTACCGCCGCGCGTGGAATACGCCATCACGCCGAAGGCGCATGGACTTGGGCCAACCATGGAAGCGCTGACCGCATGGTGGCAGCAGTACGGCGACAGCGTCGCGAAGCGGCCTGCTTCACGCGGGCGCAAGCCAAGCGTTTAGGAGGCAAGCCAGGGAGTCCGCATGACTTTGAGGCGTTCGTCTAAGGCGTCGATTGCAGATACGTTCAACACCGGTATCGATGAAGATGTCGCACCCGTCCATCCGTCGTGGTAGTGAAGACTGGCCATCGCTGCAGCCGTTGATCAACCCGTGGCTTGGTTCACGAGCGCCAGGAGAACGCAATGCGAGAACTGAAACTGATGATGTCGGTGTCGCTGGACGGTTTTGTCAGCGGCCCGGCTGGCGAGATCGATTGGGTGTTCAACGGCGACCAGCAAGCCATCGCCTGGAAGGTGGAAATGGCCTGGAATGCCAGCCTGCACCTCATGGGCAGCGGCGTCTTTCAGGGCATGGCCGGTTTCTGGCCGACCGCCACCTCCCCATTCGCACCACCGATGAACCAGATTCCCAAAGCGGTCTTTTCGACGCGGGGTCCGGCCATATTGGAAGCTGCCGCCAAGGCACTCACCGATGCGCAAGCACTGGTCAACATGACGCCCGGCGGGCAGCTGCAGGCTGGTGCAGAAAGCTGGGCGCAGGCGTATGTAGCCAGCGGCGGGTTGGCCGATGAAGTGGCCACACTCAAGGCGCAGGATGGCAAGCCGATCGTCGCCCACGGTGGCGCGGCATTTGCGCGCAGCCTCATTGCCCACAATTTGGTCGACGAATATGTTCTGGGCATTTATCCGATCCTGCTGGGCAGGGGCGCACCGATTTTCTGCGACCTGCCCGCGCCGATGCCACTCTCATTGATCAGCTCAGAGATCTTCCCGAGCGGCTTTATGGCGCAAACGTATCGGCCTGCATGAACGCAAGCCACGGGGGGGCGGGACGTTCTTCGTCGCCTCGGTGCTGCATCGCGTCGGCAAGCGGCTTTTTGTCGTTGCTTGCTTTCGAAAGTCAGATCGCCTCATTCAAGGGTGGTGTAACTCATTCCAGCCTCACAAACGCCAACGCCCCGATCAAGTCGGGGCGCTGGTGCGATCTATCACTAAAACTCGGTAGCGCCGTTTGCGAAATAACGCTGCGAAGCAGCGCGTTACACAAGACAGCCAAACCATTGCCTCAGCGCGGCAGAGGCAATGCCTGCCAGCAACGCAATCGAACCCTACTCGGCCGATATGACTCGGCCAATGGAGTTACTTGGTCGACTTGGAGGCGTCGCGCACCTTGTCGGCCACTTCGCCGGCCTTGCTCTGCACCTTGCCGATGTTCTTTTCGGCGGCGCCTTCCAGCTCGGTGCTCTTGTCGCCGGTAACGCGGCCGATGGCTTCCTTGACCGAGCCCTTGACCTGCTTGGCGGTACCTTCGATACGGTTCTTATCCATGGGACGTTTCTCGTAGTTGGGGAACCGGCTTAGTCTGTGCGGGCCGGTGTGAGCATGGTGTCGGCCCGCGCGGTGCCTGCCCACATGCGGATGCACCAGGGCGGCTAGTGCATCCGGCCCAGCTACTGCCTGTCAGGCCTTGCGCGCGGGCTTTTTGGCGCTGCGGCCGGCAAAGCCGCGCTCGCGTGCCCACACGATGGCTTCGCCGCGGCTGTGCACGTCGATCTTGGAATACAGCGCGGCCACGTGGTTGCGCACGGTGTTGGGCGCAACGCTGAGTTGCTGGGCGATTTCCTTGTCGGCCAGGCCTTCGGCGAGCAGGCCCAACACGTCACGCTCGCGTCCGGTCAGTTCGGCGATGCCGCAGCTCTGTGCCTGGCTGGGGCGATTGGCGCGGCGCACGTTGGCGAGCTTTTCCAGCAAGGTCTGGCTGAACCAGGAGGCGTCCTGCATCACTTCTTCGATGGCGGCGACCAATTCCATCTCGGTGCGTTTGCGGTCGGTGATGTCCATCAGCGACAACAGGTAACACGGCACGCCGTGGATGCTCACCGTTTCGGCCGAGATCAGGCAATCGAGCTGCTCGCCATCCTTGCGCGCGATGGGGTATTCCACATTGAGCATGCTGCCGCTTTGCTGCAGCGCGTGGCAGAACTGCTGATAGGCCTGGCGAGTGGGAAACAGGCCGATCTCTTCGATGGGTTTGCCGATGATGTCTTCGCTGGCGTATTGGGTGGTCTGCGCCACCGCGTCGTTGATTTCCACTATCTGCAAGGTGTCGGCATTGCAGATCAGCGTGGGCACCGGGGTGATGCGGAAGGCCTTGGCGAAGCGTTCTTCGCTTTGCCGCAAGGCCACCTCGGCGCGACGCCGTGGTTCCAGGTCCATGAAGGTGAACAGCATGCAGGCTTCTTCGCCGATTTCGATCGGCTGGCCGGCCACCACCACCATCTTGGTGGTGCCGTCGGGCAGGCTGAGTTCGGCCTGCATCTGCGGGATGGTGGTGCCCTCGTTGAGGCGTTCCAGCGCCAGTTCGCGGCGGTCGGCCAGTTCCAGCACATCCACCTCGAACACGCTCTTGCCCACCACCGCTTCGCGCGTGTAGCCGGTCATTTCCACAAAGCCCTGATTGACCTTGATATAGCGCTGATCGGCGAGCCGGCAGATCAGCGCCGGGGCCGGGTTGGCGTTGAAGGTGCGTTCGAAGCGTTGCTCGGCGCTGGCCCAGTCGCTGGCATCGGCGACGATCAGCGCCAGGCAATCCGGCGCGCCTTGTGCGTCGGTCAGCACCAGGCTGCGCACGCGGTGCACCCATTGCTCCTCAGTGCCGGCGCGCACCACTTCCACCACCACATCGTTGAAGACTTCGCCGGCGATGACACGGTCGATGGGGTAATTGCCGGCGCTCAGGCGATGGTTGTTGCGATAGCGCAGCTGGAAGCGTTCGCGGTATTCGCTCACCGTGGCGCCCAGGTCTTCCAGCACGCGTGCGCCATGCATGGCCAGCGCGGCCTCGTTGGCCCAGGTGATGGACTGATCCGGCTCGACCAGGATCACGCCCTCGCTCAGCCCGGTGATGATCTGCTGCAGCTGGCGGCGGTTGGTGGACTGCGGCGGGCTGCTGGGCGGCGCGGTTTCACTCGCTGACGACATGGGGTGACCTCGGGTAACAACGGCGATGGAAACCAGGCAATGGAAACCAAGGGTGGCGGCACACGGTAGCCGCTGCCTGACGCGAATGCACTAGCCGCACTGGTGCATTCGGCTCAGGCATGGGCGCAGTACGCCTTCCACACTGAGCGCCCATTTCTACCGTTGTGAGGCACTCCCATGGCACAGGTCGTTCGCCAGTCCACTCTCGCCCCCCGGATGTCGTGGGGCGCCGTGCTCGCCGGCTGCACCTTCGCGCTGGTGACCTATCTGACGTTGAGCGTGTTGGGCACCGCGATCGGTGCCTCCACCATCGACCCGCTGCGTGAAGCCAACCCGGTCAGCGGGCTGGGCACCGGTGCGGGTATCTGGCTGGCGTTGAGCACGTTGCTCTCGATCGGCGTAGGCGCATTCGTCGCCGGCCGCCTGGCCACGGTACGCGGCGGGTTGCACGGTCTGTTGAGCTGGGCGGTGACCTCGTTGATCACCACCTGGTTGGTGGCGGCGCTGGCCAGCAACGCGGTAGACGCGGTGTCGGGCGTGGTCGGCAAGGGCTTGTCGCTGACCGGGCAGGGCATCGCCGCTGCGGCGCCAGCGTTGGGCAATGGGGTGCAGGATGAATTGAAGAAGCAGGGTATCGCGCTGGATTGGGGCGACCTGCGCGGCCAGCTGGACACGGTGCTGCGCCAGACCGGCAAGGCCGAACTCGATCCTGAGCGTCTGAAGGATCAGGCAGCGAATGCGAGCGACGACGGCAAGGCCACCGCCACCGATGCGGCGCAGACCCCGCAGGCCGCCTCGGACGAACTGGCCGCGTGGTTCGACCGTGTGCGTGCGCAGGCCAAGCCGGCTATCGATGCGGCCGATCGCGATGCGTTGATCAACCTGATCGTGGCGCGCACCGGTAAGTCGCGTGCAGAAGCCGAGCAGATTGCCGACAACTACGCGCAGAGCTACCAGAAGGCTGTGGCCCAATACGAAGCGCTCAAGCGCACCGCCGAGCAGAAGGCGCGCGAGGCCGGCGATGTCGCCGCACGCGGCATCTCGCGTGCGGCCTGGAGCACCCTGGTGTTGTTGATCCTGGGCGCGGGCATCGCGTTCGCCGCCGGGCGTGCCGGTCGCCGTACCGATCCCGTTGTGATCGACCCGGTTGTTGGGGTGTGAGACCGCCTGTCGAGGTGTCAGGTTGACGGTTGGGGAACCGTCGCCTGCTGCAAGGCGTCCTTGGTCCCAAGGTATGCCGAGTTAGGAGTGACACTGAGCAAGCAACCGGGGTGACCCCTTCTCGGCGAAGGATGCCAGGACTCGCTCTCCACCGGGCCATCTAGGGATGGTCCGGTGTTTTTTTGCGTGGTGATTATTTTTAATTACCGCTGCGTGGTTCAAGCTTGGAAGCAGATTAGGCATTCGACTTCGGTGTACGAGTGTTTGCGGTTTGCCTTGGCACTAGGTCTGCCGGTTTTGTGCGAGTGCTTCGGTCTGCTGCGGGCGCTTGCACGCGTACCGGCGTGGGACACGCCGCAAGTACGTCCGTGTAGGCTCTTACGCGGCATCCATGCCGCGTAAGGTCCCACGCCGGTACGCGTGCAAGCACCTTCGGATGTTGTCGGTGGCTGATGGAAAAAGCGAAGGCATTGCCTGCCAATCGGCTGCCGTGAAGAGTGGAGGCGTGGTGTCGTATCCGGTGTCGGGACCATGTGGCGGCATGGATGCCGCCATTGAGCCTCCACGGACGGATTCACGGCGTGTCCCGACACTGGATGCGGCACCGCGCACAAGCCGACCCCACATGACGCCTGCCAGTTTTAAGCGACTGCTTCGTTCGCCGTGGGCGCTTGCATGGATGAGATGGATCCGCATGCACGCTGACAATCCCTTCGCGATACCTGCGCAGAAGCGTGCATCGATCGCTGCGCTGTACGCGTGTTTCAGACGCGTTGCGTCACCGGCCGGCCATCACTCCACGCTGGACGCCACCAGCCGCTGCCACAACGCGGCGTTGGCCTCGTTGTCCGGTTCCAACGTGGCCAGCACGCTCAGCGCGTGGTCTTGATGCTCGGCGCCGTGACGGGCAAGCATGGCCAGCGCGGCGGCCAGCCGGCCGTAACGCAGCGCCATGCCGAGCGAGGTGGCCAGCAGGGTGGTGTCGTGTTCGGGGCGCTGCTCGTCCAGCGCGGTGCTCAGCGAGGCAGGCAGCTCCCAGGCGGTGGCGATGGTCTTGGCGACCGTGGCGGTGTGGCGTTCGACCAGGGCGGCGGCCACCTCCAGGCTGTAGGGCAGCGACGGGCGTTCGGCGTAGGTGTCGCGCAACACGCGCAGGATCACCACCGCGCCCAGGCCTTGCAGCAGCCCGGCCAGTTGCGCCGACAAGGTGTCGCCGCCGCGCTCGCGCATGTAGGCAGCCGCGGCAGTGGCGGTGCGCAGGGCGTAATCCCACACTGCGGCCGGCAGGCGCGAATACAGGCCGCCATCCAGGCTCAGCACCGGCTGCATGACCGCTGCGGCGACGATCTGGCGCACACCCTCGGTACCGATATGCACCACCGCCCGTTCCAGGCTTTCCAGCGGGCCGCCTTGCGGGCGATACAGCGCGCTGTTGGCGATGCGCAACAGGTTGGCGGCCAGCGCCGGGTCCTGCGCGATGATCGCGGCGATGCCGCGGCCGGAGGCATCCGGGTCGTTGACCGCACGCATCAGCTGCGGCAACAGCTGCGGGCGGCGCGGCAATAGCTGCGGCCGCAGGTCGACGTGGTCGAGCGCGCTGGCCACCGCGGCCAGCACATCGGCCTGCGCAGGATCGACCGGCAGGCTGCCATCGGCCAGCGACGGGGTGGACATCACCGCGGCGTACATGCGCCGCAGCAACGGGCGCATCGGTGGCGGCCCGGACGGCAATGGCTGCGGTGCAGGAGCGGTGTGCGCCTGCGTGTGCGCTGGCGTCTGCTCGCGCACAGGCGCCAGTTCCGGCGTGACCGCTGGCGCGGCGTGCGGAGTGGGTGCGATAGCCGTGCCGGGCGCGGCAGCTGCGCTGATCGTTTGGGCACGATGGCGCAGCAGCAGCCAGGCGATGACACCGGCGAGTACCAAGCCGGCAAGGAGTCCGGCAGCAAGCAGCAACACAATCACGGGCGTCATGGGAATTTGTCTGAGCAGTGCTGCGACTATCCGCGAAGCCGGTCGCGGCGGCAATGCGGGCGCGAGAAGCTGCCGCAGTGCAGCAGTGCGTGGCGTGTCTTCAGATTGACCGCTGCGCTGCACATCACGCTAACGCAGCGGGGACCACTATGCGTCACCAGCTGTGCAGCCCTAGAGCATCTAGGCAGCTTAAAGGGTGCAGGCATCCGCAGTTGGACCATCTTTCACGACAGACACCGCGCATTGCGCGGTGTCTTCGCTTGTGTGTGGTGATGGGCACGCGCGCTGGTTAGCGGGCACTGTCACTGCGGCACAGCCGCGCTACAGCGTGCCCTGTTTCCACAGCCGCACGATTTCGGCCGGGGCGTGCTCTTCGGGAATGCGCAACGGCTCGCTGGCACCGTCCCAGGCGATGCTGAAATAGCGTCGGTCGCCGCCACCGGCCTGCGGGCGCGGCAGTGCATGCACCAGGCATTGGTCCAGCAACGTGCGCAGGTGCAGGCGCTGCGCATCGTCCAGTTCATCCATCACCAGTTGCCGCTCGCGGCGCATGGCCGGGAACGCGGCCACGCCGCCCTCGCGTGCAAGCCGCAGGGTTACGCCCAACTCCACCGGCGGCCGCTGTGGGCTCATGCCAGCACGCCCACGTCGCGCCAGGCCTGTTGCACGGCGAGTGTCTCCACACTGGTGGCGCCGTAATCGGCGCTGGCGACGCTGACAGTGCGCGCGGCAAAGGTGGCGAAGTCCGCACCCGCAGCCAGTTCGCCACCGGTGAGCGTGCGGTACCAGATGCGGCCGGTTGTCTCCCACGCCGCGCCGCCGATCGCCACCGCAGCGCGATAGAACGCGTGATTGGGAATGCCGGAGTTGTAATGCACGCCGCCATCGTCCTCTTGCGTGTTGACGTAGCCGGCCATGGTGGCCGGTTGCGGATCTTTGCCCAGTGCAGGGTCATCGTACGCGGTGCCGGGCGCCTGCATCGAGCGCAGGCCCACACCGTTAATGCCGGGCATCAACAAGCCGGCGCCGATGATCCAGTCGGCCTCGCTTGCGCTCTGGCGCAATGTGTATTGCTTGATCAGCACCCCGAACACATCCGAGACCGATTCGTTCAATGCACCCGATTGCCCCTGATAAATCAGATTGGCGCTGCGCTCGGTGACGCCATGCGTGAGCTCATGGCCGACCACATCGATGGCGATGGTGAAGCGATTGAAGACCTCGCCGTCGCCATCGCCGAACACCATCTGCTCGCCATCCCAGAATGCGTTGTCGTAGCCGCGCTCGTAATGCACGCTGCCGATCAACGGCATGCCCGCGCCATCGATCGAGTTGCGCCCGTACACCGTCTGGAAGAAATCATGTGTGGCACCGAGATAGTCATACGCTTCGGTCACCGCCACATCGTCGGTGGCTGCAGCGCCTTCGTCGCGCACCAGGGTGCCGGGTAATGCGGTGCCGTGTTGCGCATCGTAAATACGCCGCCGCACCGCGTGCGTGGCCGGTGCGGCATCCGCAGCGAGCGCCTCTGCGCGTGCGAGCAGGCCCCGCGCACGCTGCTGCCGCAGGAACGCGGTGATGTGGCGGGACAGTTGCGCGCAGTGGCGTGCATGCTCGGGCGCCGCCTGCGCCACATGGTCCAGCAAATAAGGCGGCAGAATGCCGGCACGGCGCGGGGCGACGGACGCAGACATAAGCGGTCTCCACAGTGGGATGCGCTCGCGACTATGCCCAGCCCTGGTTTAGGAAAACGTTAGGTCGGCCCGGATCAAGCGCCTGTGGCGTGTTGCGATAGGTCTGGCGTTCATTCCAGCTGCGCCAATGCCTGCTGGATCGGCGTCTGCCCGTCGATGAAGCCGACGGTCTTGCCGATGGTGGCCGGCGTTGCCAATGCCGCTGCGATCACCTGCGCCACGTTGCCGCGCGAGACGCCACCGTCGGCATCGCCGCCCGGGTCGCGGGTGATGCGGCCGGTTGGCGCCCCCTGGGTCAGCCGTCCCGGCCCCAGCACGGTCCAGTCCAGCGTGGTATCGCGCAAATGTGCGTCGGCGGCGGCCTTGGCCTGCGCGTAGGCGAAGAAGCCATCGTCCGGCCCGATGCCATGTTCCAGCCCGGCACCGAGGTAGGACACCATCACGTAACGGCGCACGCGCGCCTGTTCGGCGGCATGCATCGAACGGATTGCCGCATCGCGGTCCACCGCATAGGTGCGCGCCGCATCGCCACCACCGGCGCCGGCCGACCACACCACCGCATCGTGGGCGGAGAACGCTGCAGCAATCGCATCGGTATCGGCGTGTTCGATGTCGAACAGCAACGGTGTGGCGCCATCGGCAACCACATCGTCGGTGTGCTCGGGATTGCGGAACAACGCAGTCACCTGATGCCCGGCGCGCACCAATAGCGGGGTAAGCAAACGCGCGACCTTGCCATGGCCGCCAATCAACACGATACGAGACATCCACCACTCCACACACTGCGCGCCGTGAGGGCGCGGAATGCCATCATCCTCGCCAATGCAGTGCTAAGGCGGTGTTATCGCAGCGGCGATCAGCTTTTTATTCACAGCGTTTGTCTTCATTGCATCGAACCCACGTCGCCAGCCATGTGCGAGGCATCGGCAGCAGCCAATACACCTGCTCAAAACGCGCATGGCGCAATGACCGCATCGATCGCATCTGGGACACTATGCGGCCCCTGTGTGTGCGAGATGCCGATGACCACCACCCCTGATTTGCGTCCACGCGTTGGATGTGGCGCCTTCATCCGCCGTGCCGATGGCCATCTGCTGTTGGTGCAACGCGGGCGTGCGCCCGAGCAGGGCCATTGGGGCCTGCCAGGTGGCAAGGTGGACTGGATGGAAACCGTCGAAAACGCCGTGGTGCGCGAAGTGCTCGAAGAAACCGGCCTGCATGTGCAGCTGCAACGCGTGCTGTGCATCGTCAGCTACTTCGAGCCGGATCTGACACCACCGGAGCATTGGGTCGCGCCGGTGTATCTGGCCAGTATCCAAGGCAGCGAACACGCCGTGCGGCGCGAGCCCGAGGCAATCCTCGCTATCGGCTGGTTCGCGCTGGACGCACTGCCATCGCCACTGACTACCTCCACGCTGCAGGCATTGCAGCATCTGCACGCGCAAGGCCTGCCGGCCTCTACAGGCTGAGCGCGGCAGGTCATCGCAGCTGTCTGGCGTTATCCTCGCCGGCTGACTGCCTGGGAGGGCAACGCATGGCACACCATTGGTGGACACGAGCGGTTGTCTTGCTGCTGATCGGCAGCGTAGGCACTGCATACGCTGCCGCGGCAGAGACGGCACAACCCGCTGCCGCAACCGCACAGGACGGCATCCGGCATGTGAGTGCATTCGCGCTGCCGGTCTCCGAGTATCTGAGCCCGGCGGCACGCGCGCATGTCGCTGCAGAAGTCGCGCGCGTCGATCCGCTGGCCAAGGCCGACAACGCCACGTTGCTGACGCAGTTGCCGAGCATCCGCGCCGACACCGAACGCTGGGCCGAAGGCGTGATCGCGCAGCTGCGCGCACGCTACGCGGTGGAGATCACCCCCGAGACCTGGAACGGCGTGCCGGTGTTGCGGGTGGAGCCACGCACGCGCACACCCGAACAGGCAAAGCGTTTGCTGATCGAGCTGCATGGCGGCGGATTCGTGATGGGCAGCGCTGCCTCGTTCGGCCTGATGGAAGCCATCCCGGTCGCGGCGATGACCGGCATGAGCGTGGTCGCGGTGGACTACCGGATGGGCCCGGAACATCGCTTCCCGGCCGCCAGCGAAGATGTGGCGTCGGTGTATCGCGCCGCGCTCAAGACCTACGCACCGGAGCGCATCGGCATCTTCGGCTGCTCTGCCGGCGGTGTGCTCACCGGCGAGTCGCTGGCATGGTTTGCCAAGGAGCGCCTGCCGATGCCGGCGGCGGCAGGCATGTTCTGCGCCGCTGGCGATGCGCGCTATCGCGGCGATTCGCGTGTGGTGGTCGCCGCGGTGAACGATGCCTTGCTGCCGGACAAGGCCGGGGCGCTGCCGATCATGGAAGACCTGTATTACGGCGAAAACGTGGACTTCCATGACCCGCTGGTGTCGCCGGTGTTCTCCGATGCGGTGCTGCGCCAGTTTCCGCCGACCTTGTTTCTCACCGCCACGCGTGCGGCCGAGCTGAGCGCCACGGCCTATACGCATGCGCGCCTGGTGGATCTGGGGCGCGAATCGGACCTGCACGTCTGGGACGGGCTGGGCCACGGTTTCCATCTCACCGAGACACTGCCGGAAAGCCAGCAGGCATTGCGGGTCACCGCACGCTTCTTCAGCAAGCATCTGGGCCTGCCACCACCGGCATTGGCCGCGCCGCGCTAACGCCACGCTGACATCGGCTAGGCACCGCGCTTACATCTTCTCGCCTAGGTTGAGACGGACCGGCGCTGCACTTGCAGTGCCGACATTGATCAGGAGAGTCGGATGAGTCTGCAAATTCCTCAGGGTGCGCTGGTGGTTGTGGCCGATGGCGGCGAAGCACGTTGGTTCACCAACACCGGCAACGAAGCCAAGGTGGTGCTGCGTCAGCACGCGCGCACCGATGTGCAGAACGTCGATGACGACGGCCCGGCCGGCAAGGCGCCGCAGGATCTGAGCAACGCGGATCTGGACGAAATGACCTTCGCCAAGCAGTTGTCGCATGCCTTGAACGATGGCGCGCTAAAGCACGAATACACGCATCTGGTCCTGGTGGCCGACCCGACCACGCTGGGCCGCGTCCGCCCCCTGCTGCACAAGGAAACACAGCAGCGCCTGGTGGGTGATCTGGCCAAGGACCTCACCAATCTGCCGCTGGAAGACATCCAGCGCGCGCTGTCCTGACCGCGAGGTACATGCGCAATGGGGTTTGTTCGCGAGTACGCCACGCAGGCACCCGAGCGCAGCGAGGTGGACGCACAGGCCGGGCTGCAGGTGCTGGAGTTCGGCACCGATTGGTGCGGTCACTGCATGGCCGCCCAGCCGCTGTTGCAGAAACTGCTGGGTGGTTTCGAGGCAGTGAATTACCGCAAGTTCGAAGATGGAAAAGGGCGGCCGCTTGGCCGCTCTTTCCGCGTGAAGTTATGGCCAACCCTCATTCTGCTGCGCGATGGCCAAGAAGTCGCGCGCGCCGTGCGCCCGCAGACGCGCGAGGATCTGCAGCCGTTGTTGGCAGTGCTGGGTGAGCCTGCGATTTAGAGCGGCTGACAAAACTACTGCGCTCACCGCAAGGTGGGCGCGGTCGTTGCTGTAAGCGCTGAAACGCCTTGAAAACAGGGCGTTTTGGCAAAGCCGCGCCCTCGCGCCTGCAGCGATCTGCACGCTGTAGTAACATGTGCGTCTGATCAAGACCCTGGGCACTTGCCCACCCCTTGGTCGTCTGTCCCGCAGCGTCGCTGAGTGTTCGCGGCCGTCCGGGAATGCCTCCGGTGTCATCCCCTGCATGTGCGTTTGCCATGCGCGCGCGGTGTGCTGTGTCCTGTGCGTTGCCAGGGCGAGTGGGCAGCGATGGCCGCACATGGAGACCAAACATATGCACGACACGCGCGCGATTGCCTCGCACTTCGGTTGGTTCAAGCGCCGCCGCCAACTGCAACTGGACGACGTCACCGTGGTCGACCGCCCGATGCTGCGCAAGGCCGTGGGCGCGGCCGCACTGGGCAATGCGATGGAGTGGTTCGACTTCGGCGTGTACGGCTATCTGGCGGTGACGCTGGGGCAGGTGTTCTTCCCCGCGAGCAATCCCACCGCGCAGTTGATTGCGACCTTTGCCACGTTCACCGTCGCATTTCTGGTGCGGCCGATCGGCGGGCTGGTGTTCGGACCGCTCGGCGACCGTTACGGGCGGCAGAAAGTGCTGGCCGCCACCATGATCCTGATGGCGCTGGGCACCTTCAGCATCGGCTTGATTCCGTCCCATGCGACCATCGGCGTGTGGGCGCCGGTGTTGCTGCTGGTGGCGCGGCTGCTGCAAGGCTTTTCCACCGGCGGCGAATACGGCGGGGCAGCGACCTTCATCGCCGAGTACGCCACCGACCGCAATCGCGGTCTGATGGGCAGCTGGCTGGAATTCGGCACGCTGGGCGGTTACATCGCCGGTGCCGCCACGGTGACCGCATTGCACATGGCCTTGAGCCAGACACAGATGCTCGAGTGGGGCTGGCGCATCCCGTTTCTGGTCGCCGGCCCGTTGGGTTTGCTGGGCCTGTACATGCGCATGAAACTGGAAGAAACCCCGGCGTTTCGTGCCTATACCGCGCAATCGGAACAACGCGAACGGCAAACCGCAGGGCAAGGCCTGCTCACGCTGCTGCGCCTGCATTGGCCGCAGTTGCTCAAGTGCGTTGGGCTGGTGCTGGTATTCAACGTTACCGACTACATGCTGCTGACCTACATGCCCAGCTACCTCAGCGTCACCATGGGGTATGCCGAGAGCAAGGGCCTGTTGCTGATCATCCTGGTGATGCTGGTGATGATGCCGCTCAATATCGTCGGCGGGCTATTCAGCGACAAGCTGGGCCGCCGCCCGATGATCATCGGTGCCTGCATTGCCTTGTTCGTGTTGGCGATCCCGTGCCTGTTGCTGGTCGGCAGCGGCCACGACGGGCTGATCTTCACCGGGCTGATGCTGCTCGGCCTGGCGCTGGTGTGTTTCACCAGTTCGATGCCCTCCACCTTGCCGGCGCTGTTCTACACACCGGTGCGCTACAGCGCGCTGTCGATCGGCTTCAACGTCTCGGTGTCGTTGTTCGGCGGCACCACGCCGTTGGTCACTGCCTGGCTGGTGGAGCGCACCGGCGACCCGCTGGTGCCGGCGTACTACCTGATGGGCGCAGCCGCGATCGGGTTGGTGACCATGCTGTTCGTGCGCGAAACCGCCGGCTTGCCGTTGCGTGGCTCACCGCCGGCCGTGGCCACCGATGCCGAAGCACGCGCGCTGTTGCAGGCCGATAGCCCGGTGACGGTGGATGCGCAGCTGCCACTGCGCACCGCGCCCTCGATGGGCCAGCCGCGCACGGCGTAAGCGGGCTCGGCACTGCGGGCAGATGCGCCGAGCCTGCATCTGCTCTCACCGCACGTTCGTTTTCAATGCGTGTTAGGCGCAAGCATGTCGGCCGAGGGCATGCCTTCGCCGGTTTCCACATAGCGTTTGAGGCTGCTGCCCAGGAAGAAGCGCCAGCCGCGCGCGCAGGCCTCCTTGCACGGCGATTCGCGATAACCGGACTGGACAAATTCCAGCTGCGTGCCCTGGCTGGTGGAATGCAGCTCGAAGCGCATCACCGTGCCTTTCCATGCATCCGAATCGAGCATGTTGGACTCATGGCAACGCCAGCACACCAGACGATGGTCGGCCCCGTCGTCGATGCTCAGTTCCACGCGCCAGCCCTGACGGCTCCACTCCAGACGCACCCTGCCGTTGCCCAGACTCACCTCGCGCGTCCACCAGCGCGCCAGCTGCCTTGGCTCGGACAGCGCAGCGGACACCACTTCCGGCGCGGCGGCAATGACGATGCTGTGGCGGATCTCACGATTCATCTGGTGGGCATTCGCAGCGTAGATCCCGATGATCGCGCATTTTGCCAACCAACTGCAGGATTGTCTTGGGACTGCACAGTTCGCTCGTCCAACGCTCACATGGCGCTGGGTACCATCGGCGCAGGCCCCTAACGACGAAGACCTGGCATGACGACGCTTCCGATACCGGTGATGGACGTTGCTGCACAACGCGATCTGGCCACCGCCCACGCGCTGTTGGAAAACCCTGGCGTAGCTGCGCAACTGGCCAACGCACTGGGCGCGCCGATCGAGAGTCTGATCACCAGGCGCCTGCCGAAAATGCTGACCCGCAGCATCGATGGGGTTACCCGCCGCGCATTGCAGTTGGCAATGAAATCGGCATTGCTCAGCTTGCGCGGCCAGGCCGATACGCAGCAGCCCGCCTCCACCGCGCGGCACACCATGGCGGTGGCCGTTGCCGGCGGTGCAGGCGGATTTTTCGGGTTGCCTGGTCTGCTCGTGGAGCTGCCGGTGACCACCACGGTGATGCTGCGCTCCATCGCCGATATCGCACGCTCGGAAGGCGAATCGCTGCACGATCCGGAAACGGCGCTGGCCTGTCTGGAAGTGCTGGCACATGGCGGACGCAGCGTCAGCGACGATGGCGCCGAATCCGGCTATTTCGCCGTACGCGCGGCCATGGCGCAGCAACTCAGCGCCGCCGCGCATTACGTGGCCGCACATGGTTTCGCAAGCAAGGGCGCACCCGCGCTGGTGTCGTTGGTGTCGCGCGTTGCGGCCAAGTTCTCGGTCAACGTGGGCGAAAAACTCGCGGTGCAGGCCGTGCCGCTGGTGGGCGCAGTGAGTGGCGCAACGCTCAATACCGTGTTCATGCGCCACTTCCAGGCGATGGCACGCGGGCATTTCATCGTGCGCCGGTTGGAGCGGCGCTTTGGAGAAGAGGCCGTGCGGCGCGCGTATGACGCATTGCCTGCACCGCGTTGAGATTAAGATCGCCCAATAGGCCACTGGCGCAGCCTGCACTACTCGCAACCACGCACACCGACCATCTCCACTGGTCCTTGCCCGCCCACCGTCGCGGGACCTTACGCGGCATGGATGCCGCGTAAGAGCCTACACGGACGTACTTGCGGCGTGTCCTGCGATGGTGGGCGGGCAAGGGCCCTGCAGCCAAGCCCCAGATCATCCGCTCTGCAACCGACGCATCCACACCGTTCGATTTACCTCTCAAGGCGACCGAGAGCTCGAGCTTCAGCGTCGTTTGGATGTTTCAAAGCCGCGTTGGTCGGCGTTGGTCGAGGGCGCGATGCGCTCACCGCTTGCGGGACACGCCGCAAGTACGTCCATGTAGGCTCGGTGGCGGCATCCATGCCGCCACACGGTCCCGCAAGCGGTGAGCGCATCGCACCTGCTCACTTGGCTGTGTGCTGATGGGAAATACAGCGCCGGCTGCGTCCACCTGGCGGTGGGCGTAGGAATTTTGTCGGCCGCTCCAGGTCTTGCGTTGATCCTTCGGTCATTCCCGTTGATCTGCGAGGAGGTGATCGCTTGCCAGCAGAGCGTTGGATGCACGATGCCACTGCGACACGTCACAATCACTTTCGCCTATGTCGGACCTCGTCCATGAGCAAACCTTTTTCGCCGGCTTCCGCACGCAACCGTGACCCGATCCTTGCGGTATTGCAGCGGCACTTTGCCGACCGTCGCCATGTCTTGGAGATCGGTGCAGGCACCGGGCAGCACGCGGTGCATTTTGCGGCGGCGATGCCGTGGCTGCGTTGGCAGGCGAGCGATCATCCCGATCATCTGCCGGGCATGACGCAGTGGCTGGACGAGGCTGCATTGCCAAATACGCCGCCACCGATTCCGTTGTAGGCGGTGCTGACGCCGACGCCGGGTCTGGCACCGGCACCGCCGTTACCGATCGTGCAAGCGGGAGAGGTGGCCGGTTTTGATGCGGTGTATAGCGCCAATACCTTGCACATCATGGGCTGGCCGCAAGTGCAGGCGTTGTTCGTGGGATTGCCTGCGGTGATGGCGCCGCAGGCGGTGCTGGTGGTCTACGGGCCGTTCAACCGCGATGGACACTTCACCAGCGACAGCAATCGCGCATTCGATGCGATGTTGCGCGAGCGCGATGCGGCCTCGGGGATTCGCGATGCAGAGGCGGTGGATGCGCTGGCGGCTTGGGTTGGATTGCAGTTGATCGACGATGTGGCGTTGCCGGCAAATAATGTATGTCGGGTGTGGCGGCGAGCGTAAGTCGATTGCTTTTTTGAAAAGCATGCACACCGACATTCCCGACTGGTCCTTGCCCTCCACCGTCGCGGGACTTTACGCGGCATGGATGCCGCGTAAGAGCCTACATGGACGTACTTGCGGCGTGTCCCGCGATGGTGGGCGGGCAAGGACCCTGCAGCCAAACCGCAGATCAGCCGCTCTACACCTGGTCCATCCGCTTGGTACAACCACGACAGGACACTCAAAATTTCGAGTCGTTAAAGAGCGGCATCGCACCCATGCGCTGATGCAGGTTGGCGCGGCAGCAACTCAGCGCCTGCGTCGTTCCAGCCACCACAGGGCTGTGGCCAGCGTGAGCCAGGCCAGTAGCCAGGGCCAGCGGGTGCCGGGTTGGGCTGCTGGCGTGGTGAGGGTCGCGTTTGTGTGGGTGGCTGTGGCGGCCATCGCAAGGGTGGCGTCGCGGGTCTGTTGGGTGTGTAAAGCGGGGGCGTCGCTGGGCGCGCGGACGTAGAGCCAGCGTTGGTCGTTGCCGGTTTGCAGGCGATGCCAGCCTGCGGTTGTGGGCCAGTAGGCGGCGCAGGCTTGGGTGCCGCTGTTGGGGTCTATCAGCAGCGGTTGGGCTGGACCGGTGGGGCCGGTGACATGCGCGTCTGCAGCGAGACCGCACAGTGTCATGCGTTGTTGCGACCAGCCTTCTTGCATCGGCGCGGGTTGGGTGCCGCCCGCGCGGGCGATGGCGCCGAACAGCTGCGCCCACAGCGCGGCATGCAGGTCGCTGCGGCCGGCCAATACCAACGCGAAGCTGCCTTCGATCAGGGCGATGCCGATGCGGCCCCGGCCTTGTGCGTGCCACCAGCCCAGCGCGCTGCCGTCGTCGGCGCGTGCTGCGATCACTGCCTCGGCATCTTGCGGTTGCAGATCGCGGCGTTGCAGCGGTGGAAGTGCGGGAGTGTCGGTAGGGGCTGCAGCTGGATCGATGGACGGTGTTGCCGGAGACAGCGATCGCGGGGCGGCGATTGCAGTGCTGGTCGTTCCGCCGGTTGTCGCGAAGCCGAGCGCGTTGAGCGCTGCGCGGGTGCCGGCATCCAGTGGTCCGTCGGTGCGGACCAGCACGCCCAGGCCGCGGTCGATCGCGGTGCGCACGGTTTGGCGTTGCGCGCTGCCTAGCGTGACCAGGCGGCGTTGGTCGATGACCAGCAGGTCGAGTGTGTCCAGGCTGGCGGCGTCCAGTGCGGCGCCCTCGCCCAGTTGCATGCCGGGGCCGACCGCGATCTGGCTGCGCACGTCCAGCCCGGCATCGCTGGCCCAGCGGCGCAGATATTTCAGGTCCGGCTGCGGTGCGCCGGCCAGCAACAGCACGCGGGTGGACGGCACTGCTGCCACTAGCACCGGCACGCGGCTGCGTTCGGCGCCCTTGGCATCGCGCAGGCGCAGCGCGAACACCACCTGCCCTGCTGCGCGCGCCAGGCCACGCAGATGCACCTGGCCGGCTGCGTCGGCTACGGCGGTGTCGACCACCTGGCCGGCCGGATCGAGCAGGTCTATTCGCGCAGCCGGGATGCCCTGGATGCGCGCGTTGATCGCGATGGCTTCGCCTGGGGCCACCGGCGGCGGCGTCGAGACAGCCACCAGGCCCTGCGGTGCCGGGCCAAGCGCCAGTCGCAGCGGTATGCCGGGGGCGTCACGGTCGCGCGCGGGCAGGCCGGTGCCATGCACGATCAACGCAGTGGTGCCGGGAGCGCGACGCAGGGCGGTGGCCAGGTCCGGCACGCGTGTCACGCCTGCCAGCGCGGGCGCTTCGGGCAAGGCGATCCAGTGCGTGGTCTCCGGGTCGATCTGAGCTGCCTTGGTCTCTGCGGTGGCGACATGCAGTTCGCTGCTGCTGCCTGCACGCGGCGGTGGCAGCAGCACCGGGTACAGCAGGCCGGCGAGCAGCGGTTGGGCGGTGAGCAACAGCCATAGCCGGGCGCGCGAACGTGGTTGCCGCGCGTGCGCGCGCAGCAGCCGCCACCAGCTCACCATCACCAGCAGCAGCAAGCCAATGCCGACCAGCCAGGGCAGCGAGAGCGTCATGGTTGCGGCTCCGCGCGCGTGCGTCCAGCTAGCCTTGGCCCCACGCGCCAGGTTGCAGTGCGCGCGTGCAGCAGGCGGAATCTGCTGCGGACCTTCAGCACGAGCGGTGGCAGCATCATGGTTGTGGCTCCTGGCGCAGTGCGTCCAGATAGCGTTGGCCGCGCGCGTCCGGAGTGGCGCGTCGGTGGACCGGCGCAGGCGGGGCGACGAGCGTGCGCCAGACCTGGGCGCGTAGCTGCGTACGACAGGCAGCGCAGTCGGGTTCGGCGCGCAGGGTTTCCACCGCGGCGGCCAGGCTCAGCGGATCCTGCAGGCGGTCCTGTCGGGTCTGCAGCCATTGCGCGTAGCGGGCCAGGGTGGCGTCGGGCACCGGCGCCTGTTCGCCCAGCGCATCCCACAGCTGCAGCGCGGACGGGTCCGGATCCGGGCGGGTGTCCAGGCCGGCGGCACGGTCGCCCAGGCCGGCGCGGTCGCCGCTCAGGCGCCGGCTTGGGTCGATCGGCGGCAGCTGGGTGCCGACCCGCGCCAGGTAGATGCGTTCGGCCTGTTGCACCTGCTTGATGAAGCCCAGCGCCTTGTTGGCAAAGGGCAGCGCACGCTCGGGGTGGCCCTGACGCAGCTCGCCCTCGGACTGCCACATCTGGTCCAGCGCGGCGCGCAGCAGGGCGCGCGTTTGCGGGTCGAGCAGGGTGGCGGCTTCGGCGTGGTCGTGGGTATGCCCGAATTCGGGGAGCACATCCTGCGCCTGGCCGAAGCTGCTGCGCTCGGGCCGGCCGTTGCTGTTGCCGTGGTCATGGTCGTGGTCATCCAGCGCGGCGGCGCCGGGTTCGGATGCGGCGTCGTGCTCGTGCTCGTGCGCGTCGTGCCCGTGTTCGTCCTGGGCGGGCGCGTGTGCAGCTGCCGAAGGCGTTGCCGGTGCATCCGCAGTGGGCATGTCGGCGGTGGGCAGATCGTCGGCCGGGGCGTCGCTGGTGGGCGGGGCGTCGGCAGTGGGTGGGCCCTTGGGTGCGCCTTCGCTCTCCTCGCCGAGGAACTGGCCATAGCGCAGCCGCAACAGGCGCTGGTCCACGCCGATGGCGTCGGCGCGCTTGAGGTAAGTAACCGCATCCAGGCGCGGCTTTTCCTTCATCAGCGCCTCGGCGTCGATGATGATCTGGCGCTGGCTGCGAAAGTAGGCCGGCAGGGTCTGTTTGACGCTGGCCTCCAGGCCGGCGGCCATGGTCTGTTCGGGCGGCGGCCAGCGCAGGATCACGCTGGCGCTGCGGCCTTCCTGCGCGGCGGGTTGGCGGGTGTCGTGGACGATCAATTGGGCGATCAGGTCGTCGCCGGCCGCCATGCCCAGGGCCCGCGGCTGCAGCGTGGTGGAAAAGCTGCGTTGCCTGGTCGGGCCGCTGCCGGTGAGGGTGCGGTGCTGGGTGGTGAAGGTGATGTTCTCGCCGCTGCCCTGGGCCAGGGTCAGGCGCAGCTCGGCGGTGGCCGCCACCGCGTAGTCGTCGCTGGCTTCGAAGCGCAGCGTCCAGCCGGCATTGGTGGGCGTCCACAGCACCAGGCTCTGTTCGGGCGCGAGCACGCGCACCTGCGGCGGGCGATCCGGCAGCACGTCGAGCCGATGCAGCTGGCGGTCGGCAGGCGCGCCGTCGATGAGGATGCGATACAGGCTGGCGCGCTCGGCGATCCACCGGCCTTGCCACTGATCGCTGCTGCCTTGCCGGGCCAGCGCGATGAGGCGGCCGTCTGTGAGCCGCAGTGCCACGCTGCGCGGGGCCGGGCTGACCTGCAGCTGCCACTCCAGCCGGGTGCCGGTTGGCACGCGCGCATCCAGGCCAGGCAGGCGTGCGGCCGGCAGGCCGGTGTAAGCGGGCGGGGTGCTGTGTAGCTGTGCCTGATGCAGCGTGGGAGCGCCGGTGCCGACACGGGCGGCGGCGACGCGGTCGTTGCTTGGCGCGGGCTGGGTGGCGCGGTGCGGCCACAGCAGCAGCGCGATGCAGGCGATCAGGCCCAGCAGGCTCCACGGCCAGGCACGCCGCCACGGCCAGGCCGGTCGTAGATCGCGCGGGGTGCTGTGCAGGCGCTGTTCCAGGCGCTGCCGTTGCAGGGCCTGCAAGGGGCCGAGCTGCGCGGTCGAGGCGAACAGCAGATCGCTGCTGTCTTCCAGATCCGCTTCGCGATCCAGCCGGCGGATCAGCCAGGTCTGGTCGAGCCGGCGCGCCGCCAGCATCGCCGCCCCAATCAGTGCCAGCAGGCCCAGGAGAAGCAACGGCACGATCGCCACATGCGTACCGCTGCGCCACGCCAGTAGCGCAGGCAGCACGGCCAGCGGTAGCCCGAACAGCAGCACGCCTGCGGCCTGCCGCCGTCGCGCGGCCTGCCAGGCGTGGTGCAGCGCCGGCGTGCTCATGCCGCGTTGCTCCGGCGTGGCGATGTGGCCAGCCAGCGTTCGGCCGCGAACAGCAGCAGCGCCAGGCCGATCAGCCATGGCGCCAGCGGCCACGGTGCGGTGGTCAGGCGGATGGCCGCAGGGCCACGCTGTGGTTGTTGGGTCTGTGCCAGCGCACGCTGTGGCGCGGGCGTGGATTGCAAGGCGTCGTGCAGGCGGGTGGGGAAATCGGCATCCAGCAGCGCAGGCAGGTGTTGCGGCTGTAGCGGCGCAGCCCAACGCAAGATGCGTCCGCGCCCTAACGCGATGGCGTCGATCAGCGGCGCACCGTGCGCGTCTTGCAGCAGTGGCTGCAGCGGGCCGGCGAGTGCGCGCGGGGCCGGCGTTTGCGCAGCGAGCAGCAGTTGCCCGCCCGCCGCGACCCAGGCGATGACCGCCGCAGGCGGTGCGCTGCGCGATAGCCAGACCACCACCGTGCCGGGTGCCCAGCGCGCCGGCACTGCGGCGTCGGGCGCGCTGACTGGCAACGCGCCGGGCACTGCCCAGGCAGCGTGTACGGCGCGCAGATAGCGCAGCGCCGGGTCGGCGGGGGCGTCGGCGATCGCCTGCATCCGCAGCAGTGCGGCAGTTGCGGCAGGGGCGAGCGGCGATCGGCCGGGCAGCACCTGCCATTGCACGTTGCGCGACAGCTGCAGGCGCTGGGCATCCAGCGGCCCCCATTGGCTTGGCACGATCACGCTGAGTGCGGTGTCCGGCGGCAGGCTGGCATCGAGCTCGCGCAGCAGGCTGCCGACCGCTAGCATGGTGCCGGCGGGCGCGGGGGGGGTGTTGGCCGCATCGGCATCGATCGGCGGGAAGCCCGGCGCCAACCACACCCACTGCGCGTTCGCTGCGTGGCTGAGCGTGCGCGCCACGGCCACATCCACGCCAGGACTCACCGCGATCCGCGGGCGCGCATCCTGATGGTCGCGCAAGGCCGGCTCGGCCAGCAGCAACGCCAATGCCGCGAGCAACAGCAAGCGCACCAGCAGCAGCGGCCATTCGTCGAAGCGCACCCGATGCCGTGGGCGCGGCAACGCACGCAGCCAGCGCAGCGCGGCGAAGTCGGTGGGACGGTGTTCGCTGCGGCGTGCCAGGTGGATCAGCAGCGGCAGCAGCAGTGCGGCCAACGCGGCCAGGCCGGCGGGGAAGAGCAGGAGCAGGTTCACGGCCGCGCCACCTCAGCGGCGTGCGCGATGAGGTGCAATGACGGTACCTCGCTGAGGCAGGTGTATTGGCTCATCGCCGCGCACCCTGCCCAAACAGGTGGCGCAATGCCGCGTCGTGTGGTGCATCCAGATAATGCAGCGCATGCGCAATGCCGGCCGCTTGCCAGCGGGCCTGCCGCGCGCGCTGTGCATCGCCGAAACGCTGCACGTATGCGGCGCGCATTGCGGCGCCATCGCCGAGCAATTCTTCGCCGGTTTCCGGGTCGCGGAAGCGGTGCCCGCCGCTGAAGCTGAAATCGCGTTCGTCGCAGGTCAGCACTTGCAGCTGGATCACTTCGCGGCGTGCGGCGGCAAGTTTTTCCAGCGCGCCGACCAATTCTTCATCGAAGCCATCGCCGATCGACAGCACCAGCGCATGTGCGGCGATGCGTTCCCACAGCGGGCGCAGCGCATCCATGCCGGGCCAACGCCCGCCGGCGCGCAGACGCTGCAAGGCCAGCCAGAGTCGGTCGCGTTGGCGTGGACCGCCGCCTGCCGGCACCGCCACCAGGCCATCGCCGTGCACGGCGAACAAACCGACCTGATCGCCCTGGCGCAGCGCCACTTCGGCAGCGCATGCGGCCAAGGTCGCCATCGCCTGCAAGCGCGTGTAGGCAGGGCGCGCCTGATCTGCCTGGCCAGCGGAGGCGGTGGCATCGAGCAACAACCACAGCGTGAGCGGGCTTTCGCGCTCGGCTTCGCGCACGAAGAAGCGGTCCGAGCGCGCGTAGAGTTTCCAGTCGATCTGGCGCAAGGCATCGCCGGGTTCGTAAGCGCGGTATTGCGAAAATTCCAGCCCCGCACCACGGTTGCGGCTGGCGTGCTGGCCGATACCGTGCGCGCCCTGCGCGTGGCGCGCGCGCAGCTGCAAACCGCGCAGGCGGCTGCGCAGCTCGGCAGGAATCAACGCCGGCAGGTCCACGCTCACGCCGCTGCGCGCCTCACGCCGAGAACGGCACGGCGCGCAGCAACGTTGCGACCACATCGTCGGCGCTGCGTTGTTCGGCCTCGGCCGCAAACGACAGCAGCAGGCGGTGGCGCATCACTGGCGCTGCGAGCGCAATGACATCCTCGCGCGTGGCGGCAAAGCGGCCGTGCAGCAATGCGCGTGCCTTGGACGCGAGCACCAGCGATTGCCCGGCGCGCGGGCCGGCGCCCCATCGGATCCATTGACGCACCTCGTCGCTGGCCTGCGGGCCGGGCCGGCTGGCGCGCACCAGGCGATTGATCCAGGTCAGCAGATCCGCGCCCACATGCACTTGCCGCACCTGTTGCTGCAGCGCCAACACGTTGTCTGCGTCCATCACCACCGGCACCTGCGCAGTTGCGGTGCCGGTGGTCTGGGTGAGGATGTCGCGCTCTTCCTGCTCGCTGGGGTAATCGACGCGCACATGCAGCAGGAAGCGATCCAGCTGCGCTTCCGGCAGCGGATAGGTGCCGGCCTGTTCGATCGGGTTCTGCGTGGCCAGCACGAAGAACGGCGCCGGCAGCGCATAGGTGGTGCCGGCGTAGCTGACGGTGCGCTCGCTCATCGCTTCCAGCAATGCGGCCTGGGTCTTGGGCGGGGTGCGATTGAGTTCGTCGGCCAGCAGCAGATTGGTGAAGATCGGGCCTTGCTGGAAACGGAACTGCCGATGCCCGGTGCCGTGATCTTCTTCCAGCAGCTCGGTGCCCAGAATGTCGCTGGGCATCAGATCGGGGGTGAACTGCACGCGGCGGAACTGCAGCTCCAGCGCCTGCCCCAGCGAGCGCACCAGCAGCGTCTTGCCCAGGCCGGGCGCGCCTTCCAGCAGGCAGTGGCCGCCGGCCAGCAGGCCGATCAGCAATTGCTCCACCACCGCGTCCTGGCCGACCACCGCCTGGGCCAGGGCCGTACGCAGCGCGCCGAGTTGGGAGAGCTGTGCGGTGAGGATGTCGTCGTTGGGGGAAGTCATGGGAAACGTCTCGTTATGGAACTGCTGGCGTAGGAGCGCGCTTGCGCGCGATGCGCCACCGGTAAATCCTCATCGCGCGCAAGCGCGCTCCTACACGGCGGTCAATTGGTCAACGCATACATCACGATGTTGACGCCGAACCTGGTGTTGTCTTCTGCCAGAAACCGCTTGTTGCGCCAGTCGTAATCCCATTCGCAGCCGTAGTCCTTGTTGCTGTACAACACGCCGAGCCGGCCATCGATGCTGATGCCCCTGAGGTAATCGTGCACCAGATCGTCGCCCCAGCCGTTGAGCTCGAAGTTGGTAGCCGGCGGGCCATCGGGGAATTTGAAGAACGCGTTGTAGAGGCGATGGCTCTTGGGCAACTTCTGTAGCGCGGTCTTGCCGAAGATCGAGGCCATCTGCACCTCGAACGAGGTGGCGAACAGGCCATCGATATCGTGATTGCAATCGTCCACGAACACGAAACCGCCATTGCGCACATAGCGCTCGAAGTTGCGCCGCTCGGCCGGATTGAACTCCACCAGCTTGTGCCCGGCCAGATAGCAGAACGGCGCCTGCAACATGCGCGGATCGGCCAGATCCAGCACGTGTTCCTGCGGGTCCACGCGTAGCTGGGTGTAATCGATCAGCGAGGTGATCAGATTGGACGGCATGCGCGCATCCACATCCCAATCGCCGGAGTCGTAACGCAGCCGGGTGAACCAGAAATCGTAGTTGCCGGCCGCGCGTGCACGCAGCGGTAGCGCCAGGGTGGCGACGCTACCGAGCAGCAGACCGAGGAAATGGCGACGCGATGTCGTGGCCGGGAGGGAACCGGGAAGCGGAAGCGCGGGGAAACAATCCGGTTGGCAAGAGCGGCGCCTGCTCTCCCATTCCCGATTCCCCACGCCCGATTCCCGGCTCCTACTCACACCGCATCCGACAACGAGGTAAACGTAAAGTCGCGCAACCGCATCGGCGGAATCATCATCACGAAGTTGGATTCGTCACCGGCCACACGCACCGGCTTGCCCAGTTCGTCGATGTTGTTGAGCATGATCACCGGCGATTCGTTGAAGCGGAAATTCTTCACCGGGTACTTGATCTGCCCGTTCTCGATGTAGAAGGTGCCGTCGCGGGTCAGACCGGTGAGCAGCACGGTCTGCGGGTCGACCATGCGGATGTACCAGGTGCGCGTGACCAGGATGCCCTTCTCGGTGCCGCGCACCAGCTCGGCGATGTTCTTGTCGCCGCCGGCCATCAGCAGGTTGCCCGGCTCGCCGATCGCGCGCTTGCCGTTCTTCTGCGCCCAGTAGCGCGAATACTGCAGGTTGGCGATCTTGCCGTTTTCCACGATCGACATCTTCTCGCGCGGCAGGCCTTCTTCGTCCCACGGCAACACTGCCGCACGCGCATCCCAGGGGTCGGCGGTGATGTTCACGCGCGGGTCGTAAACCTGCTCGCCGAGCTTGTTGCCACCGCCCTTCTTGGACAGGAAGCTGCGGCCTTCATCGGCGCGGCGTGCGTCGAAGAAATTCATCATGAACGAGATCAGCCCCGCAGCGGCGGCCGGCTCCAGAATCACCGTGTACTTGCCCGGTTCCAGCGCCTTGGCCTCGGCCGAATCGCTGGCCTTGCGCATCGCGATGCGGATGTCCTGCTCGGCCTTGAAGTCGGCGGCATCTTTCAGATTGCGCCCCACCCAGCCCGAGCCGCGGCCGTCTTCGGTACGCACGGTGCAGGTGTAGTCGAAACGGGCGCCACGCTGGTAGCCGAAATTGCCCTTGCTGTTGGCGAATGCGGTAAAGCTCTGGCCATCCTCGAGAAAGCCGGCCGCGATCAGCCCTTTGCCCTTGCACGGCGCGATCGAATCGGCGGCCACCTGCGCGCGAAACGCCGGGTCGATGGCCGCAGTGGAGTCGCTGAAGGTTGGGCTGGGCTTGTAGGTCTGCTTGTCCACCGCCGGCATGAACTCCGGGTTTTCCGGGGCCAGCCGGGCCAGATCTTCGGCACGTCGCACCACGCGCTCCAGCGAGGCGTCGTCGAACTCGTTGATGGTGGCCACGCCCACGCGCTTGCCGAACGCCACCTGCACCTGCAGGTCGGTATTGTCGACAATGCCGCTGGTGGAGACGTTGTTGAGCGCAAAACGGATGTTGCCGTCGATCGAGCCGGTGAGCTGTGCGGTGCACTCATCGGCTTTGGACAGTTTGATGACCTTGTCCAGAATGGCCTTGGCCTGCGCTTCGGTAAGGATGCTCATGTGGGTTTCTCCTGTTAGCCGAGCGAGCGGGCGGTGCTGATGACATTGATGCCATCGAAGCGAGCGGTGGACGAACCATGCGAGACCGCCGACACCTGCGCCGGCTGGCCCTTGCCATCGAAGAACGAGCCGCCCAGGCGGTAGTCGCGTTGATCGGCCACCGCGCTGCAGGCATTCCAGAATTCCGGGGTGCGGATCTGGTAGGCCACGTCCTCGAGCATGCGGGTGATCGCACCGTTCTTGATCTCGTAGAACAACTGGCCACCGAACTGCGCGTTGTAGCGCTGCTGGTCGATGGAGAACGAGCCGTCGCCGATGATGTAGATGCCGTTTTCCACGTTCTTGATCAAATCGCTCACGCTCAACGGTGTCTTGCCGGCCGCCAGCGAGACATTGGCCATGCGCTGGAACTGCACGCTGGACCACGACTCGGCATAACAGCAGCCATCGGAGGCGGTCTTGCCGAGGATATGCGCCTGATCGCGGATGGCCTGGTAGTCCACCAGCTTGCCATCGCGGATCAGATCCCACTGCTTGGTCTTGACGCCTTCATCGTCGTAGCCCACCGCGCCCAGGCTGCCGGCTTGCGTCTTGTCGGCCAGGATATGCACCTTGTCGCTGCCGTACTGAAACCCGGCCTTGAGCTTGTCGAGCGTGGCGAAGCTGGTGCCGGCGTAGTTGGCCTCGTAGCCGAGCACGCGGTCCAGTTCCAGCGGGTGGCCGACCGACTCGTGGATGGTGAGCCAGGTATGCGAGGGGTCCAGCACCAGATCGTATTTACCCGGCTTCACCGACGGCGCCTTGAGCTTTTCCTGCGCCTGTTTGGCCGCCGCAATGGCGTCTTCCTTCATGTCGTAGGACAGGCCGTAATTGACCACACCATTGGGCGAGACGAACTTGCCCGAGGCCGCGCCATCGAGATATTCGTAGCCCAGGCCCATCGGTGCAGATAGCCCGTCGCGGGTGCGGAACTTGCCGCTGGCCTTGTCGATGGCGGTCACGCTCATCGGTGCCCAGATGCGGTGCATGTCCTGGTCGATGTAGGAGCCATCGGTGCTGGCGAAGTACTTCTGCTCGTTGACCACGAACAGCATTGAGTTGACGAAGTTGGCGCCGGCCGCGGTGGCGGCGGCATTGACGCCGAGCAGCAGGTCGACCTTGTCCTTGATCGGCACTTCCATCGCGTTCTTCTTGATCGGCGTCTTCCAGCTCACCTCGCCCACGCCGGGGGTGGGCGCCAGTTGCACGGGGGTGCCCTGCACCTTGGCATTGGCCTTGGCGATCGCGGCGGCCTGCGCGGCCGCCTTGGCTACGCCCTGTTCGGTGAGATCGTTGGTGGCGGCAAAGCCCCAGGCACCGGCCACGAGGACGCGGATACCCGCACCGATGGATTCGGTGTTGACCACGTTCTGCACCTTGTCCTCGCGGGTAATCACGAACTGGCGCAGATAGCGGCCGATGCGCACATCGCAATAGCTCGCGCCGGCCTGACGGGCGGCGTTGAGGCCGGCATCGGCCAGGCGCTTCTTGCGGCCCACATCCAGTTGCGTCAACAGCTGCTCGGCGGCAATGGCCTTGCCGAAGTAGGCAGGCACGATCAGCCCACCCATGGTCAGCCCGGTCAGGGCCAGGAAATCACGTCGTTGCACGGGCAACTCCCCAATAGTCCCGCGCGGCGCGCAGGTAGTCTGGTGACGCACAGATGGGTATCTGCACGGTATCGCCGATTCTTGCCGGGCAATGAACGCTGCGTCAAATGACTTTCGGCATGGGTGCAGCGGCAATCGCTGTGCTCGCATGAGTCGAGCGGCACACGCTGCCTGCATGCAAATGTGGCGAGCGGGGCTGGTTGCGTGTGCTTGCTGCGCCATCGCGTCGACACGCGATGTGATCGATGACAGGCGTGCATTATCTTATTGGCGATCGTGCAATGCGCGACGCGCACGCCATCGTGCGCAGTGCCTGCTTCATACGGCTCGGAGAGGCCAAAGATGAAGCGATCGTTTGCGGTTTGGCTGCAGGGCCCTTGCCCGCCCACCATCGCGGGACACGCCGCAAGTACGTCCCTGTAGGCTCTTACGCGACATCCATGCCGCGTAAGGTCCCGCGACGGTGGGCGGGCAAGGACCAGTCGAGATGGTCGGAATGCACGGTTGCAAGGCATGACGTGCGCTGTCTGGATGACTGCGCGTCCGATCAGCTTCGCAACGCAACGAGATCAATAGGCAGGCTTTCAACAAAGTAACCGACTCACTTTCTGGTGCGGTGTCCTCGCCGATTGTGGGACCGTGTGGCGGCATGGATGCCGCCACCGAGCCTACATGGACGTACTTGCGGCGTGTCCCGCGAGCGGCGAGGGCACCGCGCACTCGATTGACCATGCTTTTGACCTACAGCGTTTGAATGTATCTAAACGACACCATAACTCGATGTCTTTGTTGCTATGAGCTGATTGAACAATGCAGACGCTTCAGCAGCAGGGCAATAGGGCTGCAACTTCGCTGCAGGGTCCTTGCCCGCCCACCATCGCGGGACACGCCGCAAGTACGTCCCTGTAGGCTCTTACGCGGCATCCATGCCGCGTAAGGTCCCGCGACGGTGGGCGGGCAAGGACCAGTCCAGATGGTCGGTGTGCATGGTTGCAAGCAAGACGTGACGGGTGCTGTTTGAATAACCCCGCGTCGGATCATCTTCGCAACCCAAGACGATCAACCTGCAGGCTTAAAAAAAGCTACCGACAAACTCTCTGGTGCGGTGTCCTCGCCGATTATGGGACCGTGTGGCGGCATGGATGCCGCCACCGAGCCTACATGGACGTACTTGCGGCGTGTCCCGCGAGCGGCGAGGGCACCGCGCACTCGACTGACCAAGCTTTTGATCGCACCTAAACGACGCAACGACTCGTTGAGATTGGAGGTGTGTCTACTTGCAACCAGGACAGCTCTAACAAAGCGACCTACAAACCGTTTGTTGGCAGCTCTCAGCCCAACGAACGCGCGGTATTGATCACGTTGATGCCATCGAAGCGTGCGGTGGACGACCCGTGCGATACCGCCGACACCTGGCTGGGTTGGCCCTTGCCATCGAAGAACGAGCCGCCCAGGCGGAAGTCGCGTTGATCGCAGACTGCGCTGCAGGCATTCCAGAATTCCGGCGTGCGGATTTGATAGGCACCGTCTTCCACCAGCCGCGTGACCTGGCCGTTCTCGATCTCGTAGAACAGCTGCCCGCCGAACTGCGCGTTGTAGCGCTGCTGGTCGATCGAATACGAACCGCGCCCGTGGATATACAACCCGCGCTCCACGTTCTTGATCATCTCGGCAACGCCAAGCGGTTGTTTGCCTGCGGCCAGCGACACATTGGGCATGCGCTGGAACTGCACGCTGGACCAGGAGTCGGCATAGCTGCAGCCGTCGGAGGCGGTCTTGCCGAGCAGATGCGCCTGATCGCGTGTGCATTGGTAATCGACCAGGATGCCGTCCTTCACCAGCTCCCACTGCTTGCTCTTGACGCCCTCATCGTCGTAGCCGACCGTGCCCAGGCTGCCGGGCTGGGTGCGGTCGGCGACGAAGGTCACCGCATCGCTGCCCCAGCGGAACCCGGCATCGCGCTTGTCCAGCGTGGCGAAGCTGGTGCCGGCGTAGTTGGCCTCGTAGCCGAGCACACGATCGAGCTCGAGCGGGTGGCCCACCGACTCGTGGATGGTGAGGAACAGATTGCTCGGGTCGATCACCAGATCGTATTTGCCGGCCTTCACCGAGGGTGCGGTGAGTTTGGCGCGCGCCTGTCTGGCGGCAGCAATCGCATCTTCGCGCGCGTCGTAGCGATGGCCGTAGCCGATGAGTCCGCCAGGCAACTGGTGCTTCTGGCTGGCGTCGCCATCGAGATATTCGTAGCCCATGCCCATCGGCGAAGACAGCCCGTCGCGGGTGCGGAACTTCCCGCTGGCCTTGTCCACCGCGGTGACGGTGAAGGGCAGCCACAGCCGGTGCACATCCTGATCGATATAGGAGCCATCGCTGCTGGCGAAGTATTTTTGCTCGTTGATGGCAAACATGCGCGAGGCCACGAAGGTGGCGCCGGCGTTGAGCGCGGCCGCATTGACGTCCATCAGCAGCGCCACCTTGTCCTGCAGGGGCACTTCCATCGCATTCTTCCGGATCGGCGTCCTCCAGCTGACCTGCCCGGCCGGCGTCACCGGTGCCAGCTGCACCGGAGCACCGCCCAGCCGTGCGTTGGCCTTGGCGATCGCCACTGCCTGCCGCGTGGCAGTGGCCACGCCATCGCTGGTGAGCGTATTGGTGGCCGCAAAGCCCCACGCACCATCGGCCAGCACGCGCACGCCCACGCCGCTGGATTCGGCGTTGACCACGTTCTCCACCTGTGCCTCGCGGGTGATCACGAACTGGCGTAGATACCGGCCCACGCGCACATCGCAATAGCTCGCACCTGCCGCCTTGGCGGCGGTCAGCGCGGTGTCGGACAAGCGCCTGCTGCGCGCGGCATCGTTGGGCGTGAGCAACTGTTCGGCGGCGATCAGGCGCATGTTCGGCAACAGCAAGCCGGCAGCGCCGATGCCCGACAGGGTGAGGAAGGTACGACGGTCCAGGGCGGTTCTCCATTGAAGGCGCGCGACACGACCCCCGCCGTGCCAGCCCCGAGACTGGCCGGTGTGGGCGTTGGCGGTCAAGAGGACAGTGGCGGCGTCTGGTTCCAGGCGGCGACGCGGCGGCGTACCGAGACGTGGCCACCAGCGTGCTGTGCCAGGTGAGCGCGTGCGGTGTGGAGACCGATGACGCACGGCATCTCGCTCGGCGCGCGGCTACCGCCAAGGCAGCGGCAGCGCGTGTCGCTATGCGGTTGGGCGCGGTTGCCGGGGCTGGTGCGCGCCTGTTGCGCCCACGAATGCACAACTACCGCAGCTTGACTGTCGATGGAAGCGTGTGCGGCAACGTGCCCTGGCATGCAACATGTGGTCATCGGTTCGCGCCATGGATCGAAAGCTGGCTGGTCAAGCGCGTGCCACGCGAATGCGCATGGCGGCACCCTGCGCCGCGCGACATCCTTCAGTCCAGCATGTCTTGCGTTTGGCGTGCGCCGCAAGGAACACCACAACCAGACGCCGCAGCTGCGCGTTTTACGGCAATTTCCTGGTGTATTGATACAGCCCGCCGGCGAATGCGGCCCAGACGATGGTGGATCCAAAGAATAGCGTCGCCCACGAGGAATGGGTTAGCTCCGGGGAATTGCCAAGCCAATAAAGGCAACAGTCCACGATCGCCGCGCTGATTGCCCCGGCCAGGGCCGCGTAGCGGGGATGCGCGTGCTTCAGCCTGGGAATCAAGTGCAATACCGGAACGCCCACAACCAGAAATACAGGCAAACCCATGACGAACGAGATACCAAAAAAGCCAGACAGAAGGCCGCCGCCTGCAGCATCAGCACCGCCGAAAATAAGTGCCACGATGAATAGGATAATGCCGCTGAAAACCGACGCGGTAAGGCAGGCGTAGATCGAGACGGCGAGAATCTTCAAGCCCGCCTTCGCCATCCGTGCCATGGCTGGCAAGAGCGCCGTGCGCTGAAGCGGCCGCGTCATGCCGGCCGCATCGCAATGAACGTCGTACTCGAAATCAACACGCCAGTTCTCCAATGCGGGTGCGGGCGCCGTCATCACGCCTGTCTGCACATCATTTCCCTCACGGGGATCTCCTGCGCCTTTTCACTTGTGCCAGGCGGACAACGCAGCGTGAAAGGCCTGCCGTCGCATTGCGAGGTCTTCTCAAACATCGCGTCGCGCCATGATGCGGCGCGACGCGATGTCGCTTACTTGCTCTGACGTTGCGCGCGCTTGAAATACGCCGTGCGCATCATCGGGTTGCCGTCCTTGAAGTAGGCTTCGATCTCGGTCATGACCTTGCCGTCGGCGCTGACCGTATAGGTGCGTGTGGATGCCGGCACGCCTCGATACATCAACTGCATGACCAGCACGCCCGGCTCGGGCATTTTGACGGCGGCACGATCGACCAGGTAGGTGCCGGATGCCTTGCCCGGCGTGCCGTCCAGCAACAGCGTGGATTGGGCCTGCAGCGTCTTGTTGTCGTGTTCGATGATCTCGGCGCTGGTGGCCCACTTGTTGCCTGGAACCTGTTTGAACTCCAGGACGACACGTTTGGGTCGTACCGCTGCTGGCATCGGCAGGCTGCTGGTGTCCAGCAGCCAGGTTCCGACCAGTGGCGAGGTTGCGGTTGATGCGGAGAAGGCGGGTGTGGCTTGCAACATGACGGCAGCCACCAGTGCAACGCATGCGGTTTTCATGAGAATTCCCTTATCGATATGTGATCCCTGCGGGCAGTCAGGCGACTGCTTGCAAGGCATTGCGCGTAGAGATCGACTTCCCGTAGACCGTCCCACTCCGGCCCGAGGGCGATACTCCCCGCCGCCCGGTGGTGAGTCAACTGACTGCACGATGTGGCTGTTGGCACAGCGTTCGCTGCTCCAATGAATCATTGGCTGGGCAATCGACCTGCGCCACACGCAAAGACACCCGCACTCGGCGGGTGTCTTGAGTAAATCGGCATTGCTGGTCGCTAAGCCAAAACCTCAGCCCTGCGCCTTATCCGCATCCAGGTGATACCGCGTCGCCTCAGCCACCTCATTCTTCGATCCCAAGAACACCGGCACACGCTGATGCAGTTGTGTGGGCTGGATGTCGAGAATGCGCTCGCGCCCCGTGGTCGCCGCGCCGCCGGCCTGTTCCACCAGCATGCTCATCGGGTTGGCTTCGTACATCAGGCGCAGCTTGCCGGGCTTGGATGCGTCCTTCTTGTCCCAGGGGTAGATGAAGATGCCGCCGCGGGTGAGGATGCGGTGCACGTCGGCGACCATGCTGGCGATCCAGCGCATGTTGAAGTCCTTGCTGCGCGTGCCGTCCTTGCCGGCCAGCAGATCGCCCACATAGGCCTGCATGGCCGGTTCCCAGTGGCGCTGGTTGGACATGTTGATGGCGTATTCGGCGGTGTCCTCTGGCACGCGCATATTGGCTTGCGTCAGCAGGAAGCTGCCTTCCTCGCGCTCCAGGGTGAAGGCGTGGGTGCCGTGGCCGAGCGTGAGCACCAGCATGGTGCTGGGGCCGTAGATGCAGTAGCCGGCGGCGACCTGCTTGGTGCCCGGCTGCAGGAAGTGTTCGTCGCCGGGCTTGTCGGTGCCCTCGGGGGCGCGCAGCACCGAGAAGATGGTGCCCACCGAGACGTTGACGTCGATGTTGGAGCTGCCATCGAGCGGGTCGAACAGCAGCAGGAAGTCGCCGCTGGGGTACTGGTCGGGCACCGGCTGGCTGTGGTCCATCTCTTCGGACGCGCACGCGGCCAGATGGCCACCCCAGGCGTTGGCTTCGAGCAGGATGTCGTTGCTCAGCACGTCGAGCTTCTTCTGCGCCTCGCCCTGCACGTTGCCGGTGCCGGCATCGCCAAGCACGCCGCCCAGGGCGCCCTTGCTCACGGCGATGGAAATGCGCTTGCAGGCGCGCGAGACGATGGTGATCAGCTGGCGCAATTCCGCATCGATACGGCCGGCGTGTTGCTCTTCGATCAGGAAGCGGGTCAGCGAGGGACGCGACATGGGGGCGGGCAGCCTGTGTAGGAAGTGGTCCGCCATTGTCGCCATTGCGCCGTTAGATTTCGATCACTTGATGCGCGTTTTGCAGCAAACCTGATCGAACGTGCGCGAATGTGTTGCCGACAACATGGGCTACCGGCAGGTACCACTGGCGGTTTGAGCGTCTCTGCGCGGCTGCAAGGGCGGCGAACAAGCACAAAAAACCGGGAGGCTCGCGCGCTCCCGGTTTGTGCGTTTCACCCAACTGCGGCGCTTACATGCGGCTGACGGTGGCCACCGCCTGTGCCACGTATTCCAGGTTGCGCTGGCTCAGCGCGGCCACGCAGATGCGGCCGGTGCCGACGGCGTAAATCGCGAACTCGTCGCGCAGGCGGTCGACCTGGGTCCTGGTCAGGCCCGAGTACGAGAACATGCCGGCCTGGCGCTGGATGAAGTCGAACTCCGGCGCGCCCAGCGTGGCGAGCTTGGCGACCAGGCCCGCGCGCAGGGCGTGGATGCGCTCGCGCATTTCGGTGAGTTCCTGCTCCCACAGATCGCGCAGCTCCGGGCTGGTCAGCACGCCGGCCACCAGCGCGGCGCCGTGCGTGGACGGGCTGGAGTAGATCGTGCGGATGATGCGCTTGACCTGCGACTGCACGGCCTTGGCTTCGGCCGCCGTGGCCGAGACCACCGACAACGCGCCCACGCGCTCGCCATACAGCGAGAACGACTTGGAGTAGGAACTGGCGACCACGTAGCTGTCGATGCCTTCGGCGGCGAGCAGGCGCACCGCGTACGCATCGGCCTCGATGCCCTTGTCGAAACCCTGGTAGGCGATGTCGACGAACGGGAACAGGTTGCGCTCCTTCAACACGCCGGCGACCTGCTTCCATTGCTCCTTGGTCAGGTCGGCGCCGGTCGGGTTGTGGCAGCAGGCGTGCAACAGCACCACCGTGCCCGGCTCGAGTTTTGCCAGATCGGCGAGCATGCCGTCGAAGTTCAGCCCATGGCTGGCGGCATCGAAATAGGTGTAGTCCACGACCTCGAAGCCGGCCGCGCCGAACACCGCGCGATGGTTTTCCCAGCTCGGGTTGCTGATGGCGATGGTGGAGGTGGGCAGCAGCTTCTTGAGCAGGTCCGCGCCCACGCGCAAGGCGCCGCTGCCGCCGACGGTCTGCGAGGTCGCCACGCGGCCGGAGGCCACCAGCGCCGACTCGGCGCCGAACAACAGCTCCTGGGTGGCCTTGTCGTAGGCGGCCAGGCCGTCGATGGGCAGGTAGCCGCGCGGTTTGGCCTCCAGCGCGAGCTGCTGCTCGATCTTGTGCACGGCGCGCAACAGCGGGATGCGCCCGTTTTCGTCGTAATAGATGCCCACGCCCAGATTGACCTTGTTGGGGCGGCTATCGGCGTTGTAGGCCTCGGTCAGGCCCAGGATGGGGTCGCCTGGAACCTGTTCCACGTTTGCAAAGAAGGACACGGCATGACTCGCTGAAGGACGAAAGAGTGAGGGACTTCCGGGTGCTTGACCGCGGCTGGGCCAAACCACTTCATCGTAGCAGCCTATGGCGGGCGTAGCATGCTTCGTTCCGTACGCAACAATGCGCCCGCAGTACGGATGAGGGACACTACGCCCATGCCCAGACTCACCTTGTTGGCCGCCGCGTGCGGCCTGTTCGCCACGAGCGCCGCGCCGCTCGCCCTGGCCGCCGACACGGCGCCGTCGTCCACACCGATCCAGCGCTTGCCCACCGTGCAGGTGGACGCCGCGCGCGTGCACGGGGTGGATGACTTCGACCTGCCGGCCTCGTTCACCGTGGTGGCGGCCGACGACGACAACCGCCGCGGCGCGCAGGTGTCCGAGCTGCTCGACGGCATCCCCGGCCTGGTGGCGCGCGACCGCCAGAACTACGCCCAGGACACCCAGCTATCGATCCGCGGCTTCGGTGCGCGCTCCACCTTCGGCGTGCGCGGCGTGCGCCTGCTGGTGGACGGCATCCCGGCCAGCATGCCCGATGGGCAGGGCCAGCTCTCGCACTTCAACGTGCTGGGCGCCGAGCGGGTGGAGGTGCTGCGCGGGCCGTTCTCGGCGCTGTACGGCAACTCCTCCGGCGGCGTGCTGCAACTGTGGAGCGCCGACGGCGCCCCAAACGACCCCTGGCGGCTGCGTGCCACCTACGGCAGCAACGCCACCGTCAACGTGGGCGCGCAATTGCTCGGCCAGCAGGGCGCGGTGCACTACAACCTGGCCGCCAATCACTTCGAAACCGACGGCTTCCGCGCCCATAGCCGCGCCAGGCGCGATTCGGTCAACGCCAAGCTCGGCTTCGATCTGGCCGAGGGCCGCCGGCTGGACCTGGTGCTCAACTATCTGGACGCACCGGATGCGCAGGACCCGCTCGGGCTGACCCGCGCCCAGTTCACTGCCGACCCGGCCCAGGCCACGGCGGTGGCCACCCAGTTCAATACCCGCAAATCGGTGCGCCAATCGCAGGCCGGGGCCATCTTCACCCAGCAGTTCGACAGCCAGACGCTGCGGCTGATGGCCTACGGCGGGCAGCGCAGCGTGGAGCAGTATCTGGCGATCCCGGTGGCGGTGCAGCGCAATCCGCTGCATTCGGGTGGGCTGATCGATCTGGACAGCAATTACGAAGGTGCCGACGCGCGTTGGGCCTGGCAGGGCGACGCGTTGGGCCGGCCGCTGCAACTGACCGTGGGCGCCAATGTCGATCGCCAGCGTCAGCACCGCACCGGTTACGAGAACTTCGTCGGCGACACGCTTGGGGTCAAGGGCGCGCTGCGTCGTAACCAGCGCGACCAGGTCGAGAACGTGGACCAGTTCGCGCAGCTGTGGTGGCAATGGAGCGATCGCTGGTCGACGTTGCTGGGCGTGCGCCACAGCGAAGTGCGCTTCGACTCGGACGACCGCTACATCGTTGGGCGCAATCCCGACGACAGCGGCCGGCGCGATTATTCGGCGACCACGCCGGTGGCCGGCATCGTGTTTCGCGCCGCCGACGACCTGCGTTTCTACGCCTCGGTGGGACGCGGCTTCGAAACGCCCACCTTCAACGAACTGGGGTATCGCAGCGATGGCGGCGCCGGCCTGGCGCTGGATCTGGGCGCGGCGACCAGCCGCAACTACGAAGTCGGCAGCAAGTGGCGCGCGCAAAGCGGCGCGGCGGTGGAACTCGCGCTGTTCCGCGCTGACACCGACGACGAACTGGCGGTGGCCAGTAACACCAATGGCCGCAGCACCTACCGCAACATCGGCGCCACCCGCCGCCAGGGCGCGGAGCTGAGCTGGAATCAACCGGTGGGCGACACCCAGCAAGTGCAGCTGGCCTATACCTTCGTCGATGCCACCGTGCGCGATGGCTATCTCACCTGCGCCAGCAGCGGCTGCGCCACACCCACCGCACCAGTGGCCAGCGGCGCGCGCCTGCCGGGTGTGCCGCGTCAGCAGCTGTTCGCACGCTGGCAGTGGCAGCCGATGCAATGGCAGTTCGCCGCCGAAACGGTGGCCTCCGACGCCACCGTGGTCAACGACCTGGCTACCGAACGCGCACCGGGCTATGCGCTGGTCAATCTGGAAGCGTCCCGGAGCTGGACCACCACGCTGGGCGGGCTGCGCACCTTCGCGCGCATCGACAACGTGCTGGATCGGCACTACGTCGGCTCTGTCATCGTCAACGACGGCAACGGACGCTATTACGAGCCGGGTCCGGACCGCACCTATACGGTGGGGCTGCAGTGGGATTTCGGCGGCTGAGTTACCGGCAGGCGGTGCGCATCCAACGATACGCACATTGCCCGTAGGAGCGCCCCCGGGCGCGACGAAGCCTTCCCGATAACACGCGCGTCGCCACGCAACGGCCACAGCAGCGCAATTGCATCTCCAACACCACCCCAGGCCCCACCATGATCGTCATCGATCACGCCCCCGCAGACTGGTTTCTCCTGCACGAGGACAACCGCTACTGGCTGGACATCAACTGCGCGATCTCGGCCACCGGCTTCTCGCTCCTGCTGGCATTGAACGCAACCGAGCAGGCCGATGTGCTGGCAGACGGACATGCCGCCTGCGCACGACTTGCTGCGCAGGTGCAATGGCAGCCGCACGCCTTTGTCGCGCGCGATGTCAGCGCCAGTCACGGTGCGCAGGTCAGCGCCGCCGTGCAAGCGTGGCGCGCGGCAGAGACCCGCACTGCGTGTGCATGAGCGCGCATCGCGCCGGGCAAACCGGTCGCGTTGTTGATTGAGCGTCGCTGCAATGCGCCGCACTCTGCAGCAGTGACTGTGCGCAATACGATGCACTAAGCTTGCAGGCGAATTCCCGCCACAAGGATGTTTCCGTTGAACACGCGCTACGCCCCGATCGATTTCAGCGACAAGCTCGCCCTGCTGTCGCAGCACTGGTCCCCGCGTGTCGTGGCGGAAATGAACGACTACCAGTTCAAGCTGGTCAAGCTGCAAGGCGCCTTCGTGTGGCATCAGCATGCGGACACGGACGAGGTGTTCATCGTGCTGGACGGCAACATGTCGATCGAGTTTCGCGATGGCGTGGTGGCGCTGTCGGCCGGGCAGATGCATGTGGTGCCCAAGGGTGTCGAACACCGGCCGGTGGCGGAACAGGAATGCAGCGTGTTGCTGGTGGAGCCGCGCGGCGTGGTCAATACCGGCGATGCGGGCGGCGCCTACACCGCAGACAACGACGTCTGGATCTGATCGCTGTGCGGTGCGTGCGTGCGGGTGCAAAGCGCTGATCTGGGGCTTGGTTGCAGGGCCCTTGCCCGCCCACCATCGCGGGACACGCCGCAAGTACGTCCATGTAGGCTCTTACGCGGCATCCATGCCGCGTAAGGTCCCGCGACGGTGAGCGGGCAAGGACCAGTGGAGATGGTCGGTGTGCTTGGTTGGGAGTAGTGCATGCCTGTGAGTTGCATGGCACGCAACCAGCTCTGCATGACACTTATCAGTGCAACCACTAAGTGGCACGACATCGCTGCAGGGCCCGCGGTTAGCCGGTTGTGAGGTGCGTGCTACGCTCGGTCCTCTCACACAATGCATGGAGCACGTGATGAAGTTCTTGGCAGCAATGTCGATTGCGGTGTTTGGCACGAACAGCCTGTTGGCCAGTGCCGCTACGCCTGCGGAACAGGGCGATTTGCGTGTGACGCGCACCTATCCGGCAAATAGTCCGGCGGTGGCGCAAGTGCATCGCTGGTTGCTGGAGCAGCCGTCCAGGCTAAAGCCTCCGGCAAGCGCCGCCGAATTAGGCCAGGTGCGGACCAGCTACTTCACGCACGCGCCAGGAGCCGATCGGCGCACGGATCTGACCAGCACAGAGGTTGCCTTCCCTGTGCGTGGTCATAGCGGTGATGAGGTCGGCATTGATGCGTGTGGCGTCGGTATTCGCCATCAATGGAAGTACCGATGGATGTCGTCGTCGGCAAACGCCGGTTGGCGGTTGCTGGATTACCAATTCAAGCAGGTGCAAGACTGTGATGCCGCCATGGCGGATCCCGGGTTCTTCAAGCCGGCCGCACCGCGCGGCTGAGATGAGCGTGCACAGCTGCTTGCGGCGCATCGTGTCGCACGTTGCGAGTGCTGCACGCAGCAAGCCGGGCACCAGTTATCTCAGTGCACGCAATGATGCGCTGCAGCGCACTTTCCACAGCTGCGTACGATAAGGACGGCTGTGCCGCAATGACGCAGCGCAACAGCGCATGACATGACATTGCGCTATCACTTGCGCGGGTATACACTGTTCGCATCGGACCATCGCAGCAGGAGACCATGATGAATGCGCTTCCCTCCACCAAGCCGTTGAATACCGACCCGACCTCGATTTTCAAACCGCGCTACGACAACTTTATTGGCGGTGCGTGGGTGGCGCCGGCGAGCGGCCAATACTTCGACAACACCACGCCGATCAGCGGCAAGGTGTTCACCTCGATCGCGCGCTCCAACGCGCAGGACATCGAAGCGGCGCTGGATGCGGCGCATGCGGCCAAGGAGGCATGGGGCAAGACCTCCACCACCGACCGCGCCAACGTGTTGCTCAAGATCGCCGACCGCATCGAGCAGAATCTGGAACTGCTCGCCTACGCCGAGACCTGGGACAACGGCAAACCGGTGCGCGAAACGCTCAACGCCGATGTGCCGTTGTGCGTGGATCACTTCCGCTATTTCGCTGGTGCCATTCGCGCGCAGGAAGGCGGCATTTCCGAGATCGACAGCGATACCATCGCCTATCACTTCCACGAACCGTTGGGCGTGGTCGTGCAGATCATTCCGTGGAATTTTCCGCTGCTGATGGCGTGCTGGAAACTGGCACCGGCGCTGGCCGCCGGCAACTGCGTGGTGATAAAGCCGGCCGAGCAGACACCGGCATCGATCCTGGTGTTGATGGAAGTCATCGGCGACCTGTTGCCGCCCGGCGTGCTCAACGTGGTCAATGGCTTCGGTCTGGAAGCGGGCAAGCCGCTGGCCAGCAACCCGCGCATCGCCAAGATCGCCTTCACCGGCGAAACCACTACCGGCCGGCTGATCATGCAGTACGCCAGCCAGAACCTGATCCCGGTGACGCTGGAGCTGGGTGGTAAATCGCCCAACATCTTCTTTGCCGATGTGATGGCCGAAGACGACGATTTTCTTGACAAGGCAGTGGAAGGCTTCGTGCTGTTCGCCTTCAATCAGGGCGAGGTGTGCACCTGCCCCTCGCGCGCGCTGATCCAGGAAGCGATCTACGACAAGTTCATGGAAAAAGCGCTCGCACGCGTGGCGGCGATCAAGCAAGGCAACCCACTCGATCCCAACACCATGGTCGGCGCGCAGGCTTCCAGCGAGCAGCTGGAAAAGATTCTGGCCTACATCGATATCGGCAGACAGGAAGGCGCCGAAGTATTGATCGGTGGCGAGCGCAACACGCTCGATGGCGAGTTGGCCGATGGCTTCTACGTCAAGCCAACCGTGTTCAAGGGCCACAACAAGATGCGCGTGTTCCAGGAAGAGATCTTCGGCCCGGTGGTGTCGGTGACCACCTTCAAGGACGAGGCCGAGGCGCTGGCGATCGCCAACGACACGCTCTACGGCCTGGGCGCAGGCGTGTGGAGTCGCGATGCTTCACGCCTGTACCGCATGGGCCGCGCGATCCAGGCCGGGCGCGTGTGGACCAACTGTTACCACGCCTATCCGGCGCATGCCGCGTTCGGCGGTTACAAGCAGTCGGGCATCGGCCGCGAAAATCACAAGATGATGCTCGACCATTATCAGCAGACCAAGAATCTGCTGGTGAGCTATTCGCCGAAGGCACTTGGGTTTTTCTGAGAGTTGTCGCTTTTGGCAACACGCATAGCCCAAGAGTGGCATCGTCGGCACACCGGCGGTGCCACTCTTGTCTTGTGGAGCAACAGCTCCATGTTGTGCTCGACAGCATCGCCATCGTTGGTCGACGCCGCCCCCTATCACCCGATCGGCGCAACGCTGACCACATCTGGCAAGGTCGAGGAACTGTATGGATATCGAGGATCTGCAAACGTTCGTGGAGATCGCCAAGGCCGGCGGCATCTCGCACGCCGCGCGGCGGCTGGCGGTTTCCAAATCGATCGTCAGCCGCCGGCTGGCCCGGCTCGAAGACGAGCTCGGCACCCAGCTGATCGCGCGGACCACGCGCGGTGCGGCGCTTACCGATGCCGGTTCGATCCTCCTTGAGCATGCCGCGACCGCAGTGGCAGAAATGGAAGCCGCGCGCGACGCCATTCTTCCTGCCGGCGATCTGCGTGGGCTGTTCCGGGTCTCGGTGCCGGTTTCACTCGGCCCATCGCATCTGGCGCCCGTTTTGATAGAACTGGCACGCCAAAACCCTGCGCTGCGGATTAGCACCAGTCACTCCGATCACTTTGTCGACATCGTTGGCGAAGGCTTCGATTGCGCTGTGCGCATCGGGCAGTTGCCCGATTCCTCGCTGCAGGCGCGACGGGTGGGCCTAGTAAAGACCTGGATCGTCGCCAGCCCGGATTATGTGCGCACGCACGGGTCGCCTGAAACGTTTGAGGAACTCGCCACGCATGAGGCGCTGTTGCAAGGCACCGAAAACTGGCAGTTCGTCGACGCAGGCAAGCAACACGCGTTCCGGCCGCAAGGCCGGTACAAGGCGGACAGTGGCCATGCACTGACCTCTGCTGTACTGGCGGGGCTGGGCGTGGCCGCACTCCCCGACTTTCTGATCCGCAAGTCGTTGGCCGCCGGTCGCTTGGTGCCGGTGATGAAGCAGCACCGGCTGGTCGATATCGGCGTGTTCGTGGTGCGTCCACCGGGTGCAAATCCTACCCGTAAGGTGACAACGTTCACCGACATGCTGATCGCGCATTTCAACGCGTCCCAGGACGACTGCTGACGATAGGGAAGCGCTATCGCGTGTCTGTTTGAAGGGAGTTCGCTAGGCCGTCACCGGCCTGGCGTGTTTCGGTTTTGGCGACAGACAAGTGCGGCCCGCGCGACTACCGGGCGGTCAGGTGCGTGACTATATTTCCCGGGCAGCAAGCACACCCGACGCCATATCCAATTTGATTGGTCACCTGGGTCGGCTTTCGCTCTGCCCCTTCCGGATCTAGAGACCTACATGCACAGCACTGCTTTCACCCCCGAAAATGCCGCCATGTTGCTGATCGATCACCAGCTCGGCACGATGGCATTCACACACTCGCACGACCTGAACCTGGTCAAGTCCAACACCGTAAAGCTGGCCAAGATCGCCGCAGCGCTGGAAATCCCGGTGCTGCTGACCACCAGTATGGAAGACCGTGCTCCGGGTCCTCTGATGGCCGAGCTGGAAGAAATCCTGCCCGCAGCCCATGCTGCACGCGTCAAGCGTCCGGGCATCGTCAATGCGATGCACCATCAGGGCTTCAATGACGCGGTCAAGGCACTTGGCCGCAAGAAGCTGTTCGTGGCCGGTATCACCACCGAGATTTGCGTGCTGTTCCCAGTGCTGCAGATGCTCGAAGAAGGCTACGAGGTCCAGGTATCGGCGGATGCATCGGCCTCAGGTACCAAGTACGGCGACGACCTCGCCCTGCGTCGCATGGAAAATGCAGGTGCAGTCATCACCACGGTCGACCAGATCATCGCCGAGCTGGCAGTGGACTGGACCAGCGTCAACGGCCAGAAGCTGATGCCGATCCTCAATTACTGATCTGTTGACAGAGCCATGGCCGCCTGTCATTGCGCCAAGCAGCGGCAGGCAGGGCCAACGAGGAGATGCACCATGAGGGGTCGGTCATGCCGATCACGGGGCCGGCTGTCGTCATCCTTGGGCATTACGAGGGCAAGACAAGCCCAGTGCGCTCGCCGTCAGGCATCACCTATCTAATGGTGACGTTGAGTGCCGGCCAAGCCTGGACGTATACGCCACCTGCCGGGCAGGACGTGGCCTGGCTTGCGGTCAGCCACGGGGCGGTCGCCTGCGACCAACAGGTCAGGCGCGGCCAGATGGCGATCTTCGATGGCATAGGCGCGATCGAGCTGATCGCCTCGCCAGACGGTGCGCGCTTTGTCATCGCCTCGGCGGTGCCGCATCCGCATGCGCTGGTGATGGGCAATTATTCGGTGCATACCAACCGCGCTGCATTGGACGCTGGCGAGCGACGAATTGCAGAACTCCAGGCGCGTCTGCCGGTGCATCGCGCTGCCGGCCCGGTTCCGGTATTCCAGGGCTGACCGGCATCGGCCAGTACCCATTTACTCAACAAAGAGCATTCGATGAACGAGCTTCAAGCAAGCATGGCGAATGGTTTTTCGGTTGATGCCGGCGAAGGCGAACGCGTGTGGTTCGTCGCCGACACCTTGATCTTCAAGGCCACCGCAGCAACTACCGACGGCAGTTACACGGTGGTCGAATGTCTCACTTCACCCGGCAATGGTCCGCCGCCGCATATCCATACCAACGAGGACGAATTCTGGTTCGTGCTCGATGGTACGTTCGAAATCCATATCGGCGATGCGGTGCACTCGGTGGGGCCGGGCGGCTTCGCCTTCGGGCCGCGCGGCATCATGCATCACTTCCGAAACACGGCCAGTACCCCGAGCCGCATCTTGCTGGGTTTCACCCCTGGAGGAATTGAAGATTTCTTCCGCGAGTCCGGGCAGCCTGTTACTAACGACGGCCCGCCACCTGCCGTGGATGCCGCCGAAATAGCGCGGATGAAAGCGGCTGCTGCGCGGCACGGCATCGTTTTGGCCTCTCATGATTAGCCTGCGCAGCGTCGCCGTTGCTGCAGTGACGCTGCAGCAGTGATGTATCCATCGCCATCGTGCGCAGTGATGGCGACACGGCCACTTGTTTGAGGAGACACTGCTTGACTAGCCATGTGTTGCCCATTACAGGTTTCGGCTCCATCGACCTACCGCAATGCCGCGCCCCCGGGCCTGCGGGGCGCTGGATGATCGATCCGCTCAAGCAATGCGCCAGCACGCGCGGCACAGACGTGTTGACAGCGCGATAAGTGTGTTGTAATGTTAGTTACACACATTCACAAGCAGGCCGACATGCCCACCAGCACCCGCTTCGTCGTTGCGGTCCACATCCTGACGGCACTGGCCGTCAGCGATGGCAAACCGCTGCGCTCCGAAGATCTGGCGTACTCGGCCAATACCGGGCCGGTCGTGGTGCGCTCGTTGTTGTCGCGTCTGGCCGAGGCCGGCCTGACCCGTTCGCAGCTCGGGGCGGGCGGCGGCGCCCTGCTTGCCAGGCAGGCGAAGACGATACGGCTGCTGGACGTCTATCAGGCCGTCGAGGATACCGAGTTGTTCCCTACGCATCGAACGCCACCTTGCGAGAACTGCGCAGTCGGCGGAAACATCCTCGAAGCGCTTGGCCCGCCGCTGGCGCGGGCACGCAAGGCGCTTGAAGCGGAGCTGGCAAAAACCAGTATTGCGTCGGTCGCAGCAGAGGTGGCACGGCTTGGAAAGTTTTCGATCCCGCTGGTTTGGTGAAGTTTTGCTAATAAATGTAATAGAGTAAGTGACACAATTATATTAAAGAGCTGTTTGTACGTTCGATGCCTCAACACCCGATCGGCCCATGTGGCGCCGGCGGCCCTTTGCTTTCAACCCCAACGTCTTATCAGGAGAACATCATGAGTATCGGTATCATCGGTTCCGGCGCCCTCGGCTCCAACATTGCACGTGCGCTCGCCAAGCACGGAATTTCGGCCACCATTTCCAATAGCCGCGGCCCCGACTCGCTGGCCGCGCTGGTGCAGGAGCTGGGCCCGTCGATCACGGCGGGTACCACGGCGGAAGCGGCGAGTGCCGATATCGTCTTCGCGGCGATCCGCTGGAGCGATATCGAGAGCGTCCTGGGCAGCCTGCCGGCATGGGACGGCCGCATCGTGGTCGACGGCACCAATCCGGTCGAATTCCTGGACCCGAATTCGGAAGATGCGAAGGACCCCAGCAATCCGCTTGCCGCCTACGGCATCAAGGCGGTCGATCTGGGTGACAAACATTCCAGCGAAGTGTTGAGCCAGTTCGTTCCGGGTGCACGCGTGGTCAAGGCATTCAACCACCTCGACGTCAACGTGCTGCCAGAGCCAGAGGTTGCCGGCGGCAAGCGTGTCCTGTTCTATTCGGGCGATGACGCAGACGCCAAGGCCGAGGTTCGCAAGATCATCGAAGCTGCCGGCTTCTTCGCGGCAGATCTGGGCTCGCTGGAGGTCGGCGGCCGGCTCGCCTCGTTGCCGTTCGGTGCCTTGTCTGCGCACAATTTCATCAAGATCTAAGCCCGTAACCTCTGATGAGGCGGCGCTTCAAGCAGCGCCGCAGCGTGCCGCATCGGACAGCAGGCAGCTCCCCGCCACGACAGTTGTCCAATCGGCGCAGCCGCGTAGGTCGGGCTGCACCTTGCAGCACGGCCGCGTGACACTCCCCGGAGAACGCATGCGCGCAGCAACGTGAGAGGCGTATCGTGACTGACAGGGCGGCCTGATGCGGCTGCACGAGGCCGACGATGCACCACACCACGCAATCCCCCACGCAACCGGAGATGCCGCTGCAGGTCATGGCCACCTTGGCGGCGTTGCAGTTGATCGACACGCTGCGCGCGCGGCATGGCGATGTGCTGTTCCATCAATCCGGCGGCTGCTGTGATGGTTCCTCGCCGATGTGCTTTCCGGTGGGCGATTTCATCGTCGGCGATCGCGACGTGCTGCTGGGCGAGATCGGCGGTGCGCCGTTCTATATCAGCGCCTCGCAGTTCGAGTACTGGAAGCACACCCAATTGATCATCGATGTGGTGCCGGGGCGCGGCGGCATGTTCTCGCTGGAAAACGGCGAGGGCGTGCGCTTTCTGGTGCGCTCGCGTCTGTTTGCCGATGACGAGTTCGCCCGCCTGCAGGAGGCAGGGCGGGCATAGGGCTGATCAGCGCGGCTGATCGCCACACTGGCGGCCAGGCGCGGGTAGCGCGGCTCGGGGACGGCATCGGACAAGGGGCTGCACGCCTGCGCTTTGTTGCAGTTAGATGTTTTCAGCGGTCTGTCGCGGCCGACCGCGCGGTGCCTGGCGTCTTGGCCGGGGTGTCGCCATCGGCCGGAATCAGCTTGTCTGGCGCATCGCCTGCGCCGCGGTCTTCGTAATGTTCGGCATCGCGCTTGCCGTGCTGTTCGCCGGGTTGGGTCGGTTGCTCGCGCAGTGGGTCGCGGGACATGATGTTCTCCTGTATCCAAGATGGGCCAGCAGTTCACCGCGCGCGGAGTGAAGAGCATGCAGTCGCGCCATGCGGATGGCTCACGCATGGCTCACGGCGCCGGCGTTACAGCTATGTGCTACCCAACAGCACCCGGAGTCACACGCCGATGGCAAGACCGATCTGGACCGGAACCCTCTCGTTCGGCTTGCTCAATGTGCCGGTGTCGTTGATGTCGGGCGAGCGCAAGGTGGATCTGCATTTCCGCATGCTCGATTCGCGTGACAAGAAGCCGATCCGCTTCGAGCGCGTCAATGCCGACACCGGCGACGAGGTGCCGTGGAAGGAGATCGTCAAGGCGTTCGAATACGACAAGGGCAGCTACGTGATCGTCGAGGAGCAGGACATCCGCTCCGCCTCGCCGGAAAGCCACGAGACGGTGGAGGTGGAAACCTTTGTCGATGCCGCCGACATCGACCCGCGCTATTTCGAAAAGCCCTACATCCTGGTGCCCGGCAAGAAAGCCGAAAAAGGCTATGTGCTGCTGCGCGAAACGCTACGCGACACCGGCAAGGTGGGCATTGCCAAGGTGGTCATCCGCACGCGTGAATATCTGGCTGCGGTGATGCCGCAGGGCGATGCGCTGATCCTGTTGCTGCTGCGCTACCAGCAGGAAGTGGTGGACCCGCAGGACTTCAAGCTGCCGGCCGGCGCGGTGGGCGAATACCGCATCACGCCCAAGGAACAGGAGATGGCCAAACAGCTGATCGAGTCGATGTCCGGCACCTGGCAGCCGGAGGAGTATCACGACGAATTCCGCGGCAAGCTGGAGCAGCTGCTGCGCAAGCGCATCCAGGAAAAGGGCGGCACCACCAAGGTGGACATCGAGCCGCCGCAGCACGAAGACGCCACCACCAACGTGGTCGATTTCATGTCGCTGCTGCAGAAGAGCCTGCAAGCCAATACACGCACGCCGGCCAAGAAAAGCAGTGCGCCGGCAGCGGCGCCTGCCAAGAAAACCGCAACCAAGAAGGCGGCCAAGAAGGCCACCAAAAAGACTGCGAGCAAGCCGACCAAAACAGCGGCCGCGAAAGCGCCCCCGCGCCGCAAGGCCGGATAGGCCCGGCCCATGTCACTGCACGACTACAACGCCAAGCGCCGCTTCGACCAGACACCGGAACCGGCCGGCGAGACGCCTGCGCGCGCCAACACACAACCGATCTTCGTCGTGCAGCTGCACCACGCCAGCTCGCGCCATTACGACTTCCGTCTGGAAGCCGACGGCGTGCTCAAGAGTTGGGCCGTGCCGAAGGGGCCATCGTTGCGCGCCGGTGAAAAACGCCTGGCGGTGCAGGTGGAAGATCATCCGTTGTCGTACGCCAGCTTCGAAGGCGATATCCCGCAAGGCCATTACGGCGCCGGGCATGTGGATGTCTTCGACCACGGCCATTGGCATTGCGAAGGCGATGCGTTGGCGGCGCTGGAGGCGGGCAAGCTGGAATTCGAGTTGCAGGGCACGCTGCTGCGCGGTGGCTTTGCGTTGGTGCGCACGCAAATGCGTGGCGGCAAACCGCAGTGGCTGCTGTTCAAGCGCACCGATGCCTACGCGGCCGATCTGGATGCCGATGCGCTGGTGGCGCAGCAGTCAGCCGGCGCATCGGGTGTGGCAACTTCGGCAACGCGTGCCAAGACAGCCTCGGTTACAACGCGCGGCAAGGCTAGCCGTGCGCAACGTGTGCCGCCAGAAGCAATCGCCGGGACATCGACAGTGACAAGCAAACGTGTGCGTTCAGGGCGTGCAGAATCCAAACAGTGGCGTACCCGCGCCCTGGCGCTGGACGGCGCGCGCGATGCGCCATGCCCAACCGCGCTGCGCGCGCAACTGACCTTGCTGCGCGAGCACGCCCCGGAGGGCGAGCGCTGGTTGCACGAGATCAAGTGGGATGGTTATCGCCTGCTGGCCGATATGGTCGATGGAAACGTGCAGTTGCGCTCACGCAACGACCAGGCCTGGACGCAGCGCTTTCCGGATGTGGTGCGCGCGTTGCAGGCATTGCCAGTGCGCGATGCGCGCCTGGATGGCGAGCTGGTGGTGCTGGACGCGCAAGGGCGCAGCGATTTCTCGGCGCTGCAACGGGCGCTCGATGGCAGCGTCACGCAACCGCTGCGCTACATCGTGTTCGACCTGCTCGGGGTCGCCGGGGTGGATCTGCGCGGCACCCCGTTGCTGCAACGCAAGCAATTGCTGCGCGAATTGCTGGGCGATCAACCGGGCACGCTGGCATTTAGCGACCATGTGATCGGTCACGGCCCGGAAGTGTTCGCGGCCAGCGCCGGCACCGGCTGGGAAGGCATCGTCAGCAAGCTCGCCGACGCCCCTTATCGCGAAGGACGCAGCGCCGATTGGGTCAAGACCAAGCACGCAGACAGCGACGAGTTTGTGGTGGTGGGTTACACCGATCCCAAGGGCGCACGCAGTGGTTTTGGCGCATTGCTGATGGCGCAGCGCGAGGGCAAGACGCTGCGCTATGTCGGGCGTGTGGGCACCGGTTTCGACGATGCCTTGCTGGGCAAGATCACCACACTGTTGCAGGCGCTGCATAGCGACACCGCCACGCTGGAATTGCCCACGCACATCCCGGGGCGGCCACGCGATGTGCATTGGGTGCGACCGGTGTTGATCGCCGAGGTGGCGTTTCGCGGTTGGGCCAAGGAAGGGCTGCTGCGACAAGCCGCGTTCAAGCGTTTGCGTGAGGACAAACCCATGAGCGAGTTGGGCGGCGATCGTGCCGCGCCGGGCAAGCCGCGTGCTGCTGGCAAAAGTGGCGGTGCGACGGCGGCCATTGCGCCTGCGCGCAAGACGGCGACAAAAAAAACAGCCAACACGACAGTCGAAGCATCCACCAGGACAACCAGCAAACGCGTGCGTTCGACGGCATCGAAGACGACCGCCATATCGAAGACTGCAGCGTCCGGATCCAGGGCAGCCAAATCCGCAGCGTCCAGGTCCACTGCGTCCACATCCACGCCCACAGACGGCATCACCATCACTCATCCCGAGCGCGTAGTGTTTTCTGCGGTCGGTATCAGCAAGGGCGATGTGGCTGACTACTACCGCGCAGTGGCACCGCTGGTGCTGGCGGAGATCGCCCGCCGCCCGTTGTCGCTGCTGCGCTGCCCCGATGGCGCCGGTGGCGATTGCTTCTTCCAGAAGCACGAAGGTCGCCATCTGGGCGCGCATATCAAGGCGATTGCGCTAAAGCAAAAAAGCGGCACCGAGGACTACATCTACGTCGAAGATGTCGCCGGCCTGCTCGAGCTGGTGCAAATGAACACCCTCGAGCTGCATCCCTGGGGCGCGCAGGTAGACGACCCGGAACATCCGGATCGGCTGGTGTTCGACCTGGACCCTGGCGACGCTGTGTCCTGGTCCGATGTGGTCGCCGCCGCGCGCGACATCCGCGCCAAGCTGCGCAGTGCAGGGCTGGAAAGCGCGGTGCGCCTGTCCGGCGGCAAGGGCCTGCACGTGGTGGTGCCGATCGTGCCGGAGGCAGGCTGGGAGCAAGCGCGCGATTTCTGCGAAGCGTTCGCACAGGCACTGGCAATGCACACGCCGGACCGCTACGTGGCGACCATGAGCAAGGCCAAACGCCACGGCGTGATCTTCGTCGACTGGCTGCGCAACGGGCGCGGCAGCACCAGCGTGTGTTCGTGGTCGCTACGCGCCCGCGACAAGGCCACTGTCGCCGTGCCGCTGCGCTGGGAAGAACTCGGCAAGATCAGCGGGCCCGATGCGTTTCCGATGGACAAGGCCTTGCAACGTGCCAAGCGTCAACGCGCAGATCCATGGGAATCGGTGTTGGCGTTGCGGCAATACTTGCCCACGGGCAACGATAAGAACTAAGAGCGGCTAACAAACCTACTGCACAGCCCCCACCGGGCGCGGCCTGTGTTCGGAATCGGCATTACCACTCGTACACCCCGGTTCTAAGCGCGCCGTCCGCACCCCACCTGACGAACGCTCGCTACGTTTTGTTGGCCGCTCTTAGTCGGAAGCTGAGGTCAAAAGCCTGGTGGTCGAGCGCGCGGTGCCCTCGCCGCTTGCGGGACACGCCGTGAACCCATCCCTGGGGGCTCGGTGGCGGCATCCATGCCGCCACACGGTCCCGCAATCGGTGAGGACACCGCACTAGAAAGTTTGCTGGCTGCTTTGTTAAAAACCATGCGCACCGATCAACTCGACTGGTCCTTGCCCGCCCACCGTCGCGGGACCTTACGCGGCATGGATGCCGCGTAAGAGCCTACACGGACGTACTTGCGGCGTGTCCCGCGACGGTGGGCGGACAAGGGCCCTGCAGCCAAGCCCCAGATCATCCGCTCTGCTACCGACGCATCCCGAATCCCGAATCCCGTCAAAGCGAAACCGCACTCTCCCGCGTCACCCTGCTCAACGCATCGCCACTGATCTCGGCAATCGACCGCGTGCCGGTCAAGGTCATCGCCACGCGCATCTCGCGTTCGATCAGGGTCAGCAGATTCTCCACACCGGCCTGGCCACCGGCCGCCAGCGCGTAGACGAACGCACGCCCCAGCAGCACCGCATCGGCGCCCAGCGCCAGCATGCGCACCACATCCAGCCCGCTGCGGATGCCCGAATCGGCGAGGATCTTCAGCTCACCTTTCACCGCATCGGCAATCGCCGGCAACGCCCGCGCACTGGACAGCACGCCGTCGAGCTGGCGGCCACCATGGTTGGACACCACGATGCCGTCGGCGCCGAAGCGCACTGCGTCGCGCGCATCGTCCGGGTCCAGGATGCCCTTGATCACCATCGGCCCGGTCCAGAATTCGCGGATCCATTCCAGATCCTTCCACGAAATCGACGGGTCGAAATTGGCGCCCAGCCAGCCGATGTAATCCTGCAACCCCGTCGGGCTGCCGCGGTACGCCGAGATATTGCCCAGATCGTGCGGCTTGCCGAGCAAGCCCACGTCCCAGGCCCAGCGCGGATGCGTCACCGCCTGCAGCATGCGCCGCAGCGACGCGTTGGGCCCGCTCATGCCCGAGTGCGCATCGCGGTAGCGCGCGCCCGGCGTGGGCATGTCCACGGTGAACACCAGCGTGGTCACTCCGGCCGCCTTGGCGCGCTCCAGCGCATTGCGCATGAAGCCGCGGTCCTTGAGCACGTAGAGCTGGAACCACATCGGCCGCTCGATCGCCGGCGCCACCTCTTCGATCGGGCACACCGACACCGTGGACAACGTAAACGCAATCCCCCGCGCCGCCGCCGCACGCGCCGCCTGCACCTCGCCACGGCGCGCGTACATGCCGGTCAGCCCCACCGGCGCCAACGCCACCGGCATCGCCAGCGTCTCGCCGAACAACTCGGTGCTCAGGCTCAGGTCCGACATATTGCGCAGCACCCGCTGGCGCAGCGCGATATCGGCCAGATCGGCGACATTGCGCCGCAGCGTGTGCTCGGCGTACGCGCCGCCATCGATGTAGTGAAACAGGAACGGCGGCAGGCGTGCCTGCGCGGCGGCACGGTAATCGGAAGCGGCGGAAATGATCATCGAAGACGCACGGCAGCTGCGGGGTAGCCGCTGAGTGTAAGACCATCGGTGTGGCGGGTGGACCGCGCGACAGCGTGCCTGGTGCAGCCGCACGCCGAGGCCGGGTGCCTGGCGAGATGGACCAATGCGGCAAGTTCGGCGTACTACGCCGGCGGCGCACGCATTGCGGCTGCGGGCAAAGCGATCACAGGCGCCAGCTCAGCCTGCCGCATCACGGGAGGTAGCGCACCGGCTCACTCGGCTGCAGCAAAGTGCCCATGAAATCCCAGCGGCACCGCATACGGCAACCACGCCTGTGCGATCGGCCCGGCGTCCACGTGGCGTGCATCCAGCACCATCAGGCCGGTGCGTGCACGGGTGGTGTCCAGCACGGTGCCGACCAGCCAACCGTCGTCGGGACGCTCGCTGCCGGGGCGCGGCACGAACACGTGTTCTTCGGCCAGCATGTCCGGCCCGTAGCGGTGCACCTGGCGACGGTCGCGGTCCAGATCGTAGCTGGCCACCGCGTTGAGGAACGGCGAGGCGTTCGGCCCGTCGATGCACGGCGCGTACAGCCGCGCGCCGCGCGTGCCCGGCGTACGCGCATCGAAGGTCGGCAATTCCAGGTTGTCCACCGCATGCGCCTGCCAGCGCGCGCGGCCGTTGCGCAGATCCAGGTGCAGGCTGCGCAGCTGCACCGGTGAGGGCGTGGCCGCCGGGTCGCCGTGCATCGCCGCCCGCAATGGCGAGCGCGCCTCCTCCGGATCGGTGTGGACCAGCGCCCGCACCACGATACGGTTGCGGTGTTCGTAGGCATCGGCGAAGTGATAGGCCACCGCGAAGTCGGCCTCGAACCAGCGCGGTTGGTCCAGCGCATCCTTGGGCACCACCGCAATCCGGCACGCGGCGTCGGGGGTGAAGCGCATCTGCTCGAAGAACGGGCCCTCGCCATCCAGCCGGCGGTAGGGTGCCAGCACGAAGATCAGATGCCGCTGCGTCATCGCAAAGCTGTGCAGGTAGCCTGGCGTGTCGGTCTGCAGCAGTTGCGCGCTGCGCAGCACCGCATCGGCGCCGATGTGCCAGATCAGCACCCCGGTGGCGCCGATCACGCCGATCGAGCCGAAGTTCCAGGCGCTGCCGTCGCGGTCGATCAGCGGGTGCGCCGAAAACGGCATCGCGGCCAGGTCGTCGCGCCAGGTCACCGGGCCGAGCGTGCCCAGGGCATCGGGATCCAGCTCGATCGCCGAGCCTGCCTCCCACAACGCGAACAGGCGGCCGTTGAGCATCGCCACCGAGGTGTTGGCGGTGTTGACGTCGTCGTTGTTGCGGGCCGGCTGCTGGTCCGGCACCGCGGTGCCGGCCGCACGGTAGAGGAAGCGGCCGGCCTGCTGTTCTTGGGTGAATTTGTGGGTGGCCACCATGCGCGCGTGGTGCTGCACCTGGCTGCCATCTAGCCGCCAGCGGTGCACCATGCCGTCGCCGTCGAACCAGTGGTCGTAGCGGAAGCCGGCGCGCTCGGTCCACGCCGGGCCGTTGCGGTACAAGCTGCCGGCCAGGCCCTCGGGCAGCGTGCCTTGCAGCGCCACGCGGGTAGGGCCCAGGCTCGCCTGGGTGACGCTGCGCCAGCCCAGCAGCCACGGTGCGCGCTGCAGGCCGGCATGGAACTGCGCCGCCTCCATGGCCTGCGCCGGCAGGCTGCGCAGCGACCAACTGGCCAGCGCGGCAGTGCCGGTGGCGGCCAACAGGGACTGCAGGAAGGGGCGTCGGTGCATGCGGATGTCCTCGCGTCTGGGCGGGCTGTCAGCGCATCTCGATGCTGATGCGCTTGCCGCCGGCCGGCAGCTCGAACGCCGCCTCGTCGAAGGTCGGCTTGCGCATCGCGCGCGGATTGTTGCTGAAGCCGTAGCCTTCCACCGGCATGCCGATCAGATTTGTATCGAGCTTACCGTTGGCGTTTTCGTCGTGATTGATCATCACCGCGTAGCGGCCGGGGGCAAGATTCTTGAACTGGATGTGCGGTGTAGCGCTGGTGATCGGCACCGTTTGCGCCTGCACCGGCGGCTGTGCGCTCTCCAGCTGCGCGGGTGAGGCGATCACCGCAATGCGCAACTTGCCTTGTTGCGAACGCAGGCCACTGACGCCCACGTCCAGATCGGCGGCCTGGATGCCGGCGCTGCCGAGCAGGCCGACGAGTGCGACAACGACGTAGGTGCGGGCAAGCATGCAAGTCTCCTGACACGGGTGGGGATGCGACGCGTTGGGGGCGATGGTACGCAGCGCCTCGACCCTGCGGCGGTGGTGGCCGTCGCAGATCGCCCCACATGTGGCTGAACATAGTGCGGCAACACGTCTGCCTGCACGCCACGTGGGCCGAACCCGTGTGCAAGCAAGCGAAGCGCTCCTCATCGCAGGCGCCAGACCGCTGCCTTCTCAACCCTCACCACACCAGCGGCAGCAGGCGCCGGCTCTGCGCCGCATACGCCGGGTACGCAACCGGAAACGCGCGCTGCAATGCGGCTTCTTCGATACGGATGCGGTGCAGGAAGACCCAGGTCACCGGCACCACGATCGCCGCCACCGACACTGCATTGCCCATGCCCAGCGCCAGCCCGTAAAAGGCCAACAGCGCGCCGCTGTAGGAGGGATGGCGTAGCCAGCGATACGGGCCGCTGCGCACCAGCTGATGATCGGGCTGGATGGTCACATCCACCGTGAACCAGCGTGCCAGCACCTGGATGGCCCACGCGCGCAACGCCAGCCCGCTGCCGATCAACGCGCAGCCGGCCCACTGCAGCGGCGCGGCCCAGCCCTGCGGCCAATGGGCCAGGCCGCTGTAGGCCAGCATCACCGCAACGGCCACCGCTGCAGACAGCACCCGCCACAGGTGTTGCAGCGTGCCTTGATCGTGCGCGCCACCATCGCTGGCGCGGCGGCGACGGCTGAGCAGCAGTTCGTAGCCGCCCCAGAGCAGATTGAGCGCAAGAAACAGACTGGAAGCAGACATGGCGTGACTCCGTGGCGATGGGATGGGTTGGTCATGCCAGTGTGCGCACACACCGCCACGACGACAGGGGCCGCAGGTCATCGATCCCACCTGCCGGAAGTCACTTTCTGCATGCGCGCCATTGCCGAGTGGCCACGCGGCCGTCAGCATCGCCGCATGAACTCTTCCCTGCCGCATCTTCTGCATCCCCTGCGCCTGGCCGGCGCGTTCACCATTGCGGCGGTGGCGTTGTCGTTTGTGCCCGATGCGTCAGCGCACGGTGCCTGGCGCTGGGGTGTGCTGGCCGGCTTCACCGCCTTGTTTCTGCTGCACTCCCTGTTGCGGCCGCTGCCTGCGTTGCGCAACGGCGCGCTGCTGCTGCAAGCGGTCATGGCGCTGCTGCTGGTGTGGATGGAGCCGCATGCCGGCACGGCCCCGGTGCTGCTGGTGTTGCTGGTGGCGCAGGCAGGGATGGCCTGGCCGCCGTTGCGCGTGCTGCTGTTGGCGCTGGCGTTGAACGCGGGCATGTACGCGGTGTTGGTGCAGGCCGGTATCGATCGCGCGCTGTCGATCGCCAGCATCTACGCCGGCTTCCAGGCCTTTGCCGCGCTCACCGCGCATTACGCGCGCACTGCCGAGCGTGCCCGCGATGCGCTGGCCTACGTCAATGCCGATCTGCTGGCCACCCGCGCGCTGCTGGCCGACAGCGCGCGCGATGCCGAGCGCCTGCGTCTGGCGCGCGAGTTGCACGACGTGGCCGGGCACAAACTCACCGCGATGAGCATCCATCTGCGCTTGCTGCGTGCCGACCCCATGCTGGCGCCGCGCCAGGAGCTGGCGATGCTGGAAGGCCTTGCGCGTGAGTTGCTTGGCGACATCCGCAGCGTGGTGCAGTCGTTGCGCGACGATGCCGGGCTGGATCTGCACACCGCGCTGCATGCCCTGGCCGCGCCGTTTCCCAAACCGGTGCTGCAGCTGCAGATCGACCCGGCCGTACGCGTGAGCGACCCACAAATCGCCGAAGCCCTGCTGCGGCTGGTACAGGAAGCGCTGACCAATGCCGCGCGCCATGGCGAGGCCGACACCGTGCAGGTGTCGCTGCACACCCATGACGGCCAGCTGCACATCGACATCCAGGACGACGGCCACTGCGCCGAGCAGATCCGCGAGGGCAACGGCATCGCCGGCATGCGCGAGCGGCTGGCGGCCTTGCATGGCCAACTGCAGCTCGGCCGCGCCGCGCACGGCGGCATGCAGTTGACCGCGAGGTTGCCGACATGAGCACGCGCCGTATCGCATTGGCCGACGACCAGGTGCTGGTGCGCGCCGGATTGCGCGCGCTGTTGCAGCAGCAGGGCGTGGAGGTGGTCTGCGAGGCCGACGACGGCCAGAGCCTGCTGGACGCGCTCGTCATCAACACGGTGGACGTGGTGCTCAGCGACATCCGCATGCCCGGCCTGGATGGCATCCAGGCGCTGCAGCAATTGCGCGACCGTGGCGACCGCACCCCGGTGCTGCTGCTCACCACCTTCGACGACAGCGACCTGCTGCTGCGCGCGACCGAGGTCGGCGCGCAAGGTTTCCTGCTCAAGGATGCCGCCCCGGAAGACCTGCGCGAGGCGATCGAACGCGTGGCCAACGGCGAGACCCTGCTGCAGCCGGTCAGCACCGACCCGGTGCGCGCCCGCTACCAGTTCCGCGACCAGCAGCCCCCGCGCGAGACCTTCAGCGAGCGCGAGGTGGCGATCCTGCGCCTGCTCGCCGGCGGCTATTCCAACAAGGAGATCGCCCGCACCCTGTTCCTGGCCGAAGGCACGGTAAAGAACTACGTCTCCACCATCCTGGAAAAGCTCGGCACCCGCGACCGCACGCGCGCGGTGTTGAAGGCGATCACGTTGCGGGTGATTTGAGGGTTGGGAATCGGGATTGGGGATTGGGGATTGGGGTTTAGGGAGTCGTAAGAGCGGGGTTGGAGCGGGCGCTGGAAGGGTGAGACTGGCGTCGAAGTCGAACTGCAAATCGGAAGCCGGAAGCCCCTCTCCCTTCGGGAGAGGGGTTGGGGTGAGGGTACGGGGCGAAGCCACACATGGAACGAGATGACACGAGGCTTCGCCCGTACCCTCATCCGCCCCTGCGGGGCACCTTCTCCCGAGGAGAGAAGGGACAGCACGTGGTTAGCAGGCCGTGGTCAGCCGGGATAGCCTGCCGCTAGCCGCTAGCCGCTAGCCCCAAGCCCACCAAGGTTTGCTCTCGTCGACGGTGGCACTTGCCCATTCATCTCGGCCGAAGGGCGAAGCTCTACTGAGCTGCTACCACCACACGCAAGAGCCAGCTCGGCGCCCAGACACATCGCCAACTAATTACATGACGATATCTCGCTAGTGTGCATGACATTGTTTTACAAAGGATTTCCCGAATTCGGCAGAGTCAGCCAACAACCGTAAGGTTGCCGTCAGGTCGCACCAGCGGCCAGGCGAGAAGGTCGTCCGGCGGCCACCAACGCCGCTCGGGGACGCGCCGCGCCCCGGTCTGCCGCGGAGTCCGTCATGCGCCTTGTCCAATACCTGTTCGTGTTGATCGTCGTGCTGTCCACCAGCGCCTGGGCGGCGCCGACCCAGGCCGAATTGCCGGGCAGCTGGACCCGGGCCGCGCTGCTGACCCACCCTGCGGCAGTCGAGCGTGACTTGCGGGTGGTCGTGGAATGCGCGTCGGTAGTGGAGGCAGCTGCGGTCCACGCCTGCGATCGGTTGACCGGGCGCTCCGATTGCAAGGGTTGCGGGCAAGCCCTGGTGAGGCAGCCATGGAAGGTCAGCGAAACTGACGGCCCTGACCATGCGTACACCAGCGCCGAGATGGCCGGCGCGTGGTCAACCCGCGGCCAGGTCAAGGTTGCTTTCAGCAACGAAACCGAGCGCGACAATAGGCTGCGCGCGTCGGCCGGAATCTAGCGCGCGCGTCTCTGTACGGGATACGGCACTGCTGCAGTGACGGCCAGGGCAGACGCCGCACCGTTGATGCCGCGCGCAGACAGCAGCGCGACGCCATCGTGCAGGATGGCGTCGGCCGTTACGGCGCGGCGGCTCCCGTCCGGCGGCAAACCATCGGACGGGAGTGGGCTCAACGGTCAGGGACGCCCGAATTCCTGCGGTGAGATTTGCGGATCATTACCGACCTGGGGATCGCAGCTGAAGTGCGTGCCCGTGTGTGTGTCCTTCACCACCACGGTGAAAAAGATCAGCGTCGGATGTTTGTTGGCATTGACCACGTGCACGCTACGGCTGTCGGAGGCGATATGCGACTTGCCGATCTGACCCGTCGCATCCGAATTCAGCAGGCTGATGATCTCGAAATGCTTGGGCACCGACTCGCAGAACGCATAGCGCAGGATCACGTCCTGCTCGCCTTTGCCACAGATGAGCAGGTCCGGGGAGAAGCTGTAGAAGTAGGCGCCCCTGCCGGTATTGCCGCCGAACGCCACGTGCGCAACGGTCAGTTCGATGAGGATGGTCTTGGAGTCCGTCATGACTTTGGTGATTCCTTGAAAAGCGGGGCATAGAGGGAGACGAATCCCGGGTGGCGGTAGCCCGCGTGATACAGCCATCCGAGCTGTTGCGTAACGGCGCTGCGCTGGCCCAGGTGCACCTGCGCGCGAATCCAGGGGTCCAGCAGATTCTTGTCGCGGCTATTGGCGATGTCCTTGCCGAGCACCGCCACCGCGCGTTGCCACGCCGCGCGAGCACCGGCGCCGTTGCCGGCAGCGGCCTGCTGTTCGCCGTGCCAGACCAGCGCCTGGGCCAGGGCCGACAGGCCGAGCAGATCGTCGGGCCTGGCGCGATGCAACGCATCCAGCTGAGCAACGATCGGTGCAAGGCTGTCGGCATTCGTGTCCGAACGGGCGGCGTACACCCGCTGCAAGCGCAGCGCGATGATGGCGTCCAGCCATTGCCATTCCGGCAACGGTTGCGCCTGTTTCAGCACATCGGCCATGGTCTGGCGAGCCCGGTCGAGGTGGCGCTCGGCCAGATCGGGATGCCCGTCCAGAGCGGCCATCCAGCCGACCTGTGCGTCGGCGTGCGCCAGATCGCGGCGCCAGGCGACATTGTCCGGTTGCAACGCCACCAGTGCCTGCAGCATGCGCACGCTGTCCAGCGCATCGGTCTGCGCCTGCACCAGATGGCCGCGCGCCAGCGCCAGGTTGGAGGTGCGGATCAGCGATCCGGCCAGACGCCGCCGCCAGGCATGCGCGTCGGGGTCGTTTTCGACCAGTGCGCCCAGCATGGCGATCTGCTCGCGATAGCCCTGCTCGGCAGGTGCCAGCAAACCCTGCATTTCCTGCGTCAGACTGAGCCAGGACAAGCTGTCGACCAGTTCGTAACGCAGCGATGTGTTGTCCGGCGTGCGTGCCAGCAACTGGCGTTTGAGTGCGATCGAGCGCGCGAAGAAACCGATCGCGGCGTTGGTCTGGCCTTGGTCCTTGGCCAGCGTGCCAAGGTTGTTGAGTGCGTAGGACAGCTCCAGTTGCCAGCGCGGGTCCTGCGGCGCGGCGCGCACCAGCCATTCGCAGGTCGCCAGATACTGCGACCAATACCGGTGCGCCAGCGGCAACTGCTTGCCTTTGTAGGCAAGGTCCCCCAGCCAATATGCGGTTTGCCCGGTTTCGGCCTGCGCCTCCAGCGAGGCGGGCGCACGCACACGTGCCTGCACGGCCGTGGCAGCGGCACGCGTGAATGCCGCATGCGCCTCGTCCAATTTGCCCTGATTCATCAGCACTTCGCCGGTGGTGCGCAGGGCACGGGCGTGGTTGATCAGATCGCCCGTCTGCATGCTGGCGTTGGGCAGGTCTTCCAGATAGCGCAGCGCGCGGCTGCCCACGCTGTCGAGCAGTTTGAGGTTGCCCACGGTGCGCAATTGCTCGGCCAGATCGCCCAGCATGTAGCCCACCAGTTGCTGCGCCTGATCGCGGCGTTGTTCGGCCACTTGCTGCGCTTGCCGCGCTTGCCAGCCCAGCAGCATCGAGGCGCTTGCCAACACCACCAACAACGTCGCCGCCACCGCATACATCCCGCGCCGTTGCCGCTGCGAGCGCTCGCAGGCATGCAGGAACGCGTGATCCACCGCGCCCAACTCCTGCGGCATGCGCCGCGCCGCCTCGCGCGCCTCGCTCAACGGGCGCCCGCTGTTGAGCAGATGATCGGTGCGCCGGCCTTCGGCGGCCCAGCGCTGTGCGGCCAGTTGCAGGCGTTTGTGGGCCTGCAGCAGGCGGCGGTTTTCATGGATCCACTCGGCCGCGCGTGGCCATTGCCGCAGCAAGGCTTCGTGCGCAACCGCAAACCCCGGCTCGCCTGCGACCAGTTCGCTGACGAACAACCGCGCATGCACGAAGGCATCCACCAGCACGCGTGCGGCGCTGTTCTGAGGCAATGCCGACCACAACGCGCGCCGCGCGGTCACCGCATCGCTGTCGGGATGGATCACGCTCAACAGCGTCAGCACCTCGCCCAGCGCGGCCTGCGCGGTGGCTGGCAAGGCACGGAAGGTCTGTTCGGCATGGTGCGCCAACGCGCCTTCCAGCCCACCTAGTGCGCGGTAGGCCGCGAAGGTCAGCAGGCCATCGTCGCTGCGTTGCGCGTGCAAGGCATGCAATAAATGTTGAAGCAACGGCAAGGCGTCGGGCTGGCGCGCGGTGGCGTCGCGCAGCACATCGTCCAGGCGGCTGGCACTGTCGCGCTCTTCTTCGAAACGCAGCCCGGCCATTGCTGCAGGCACGCGGATGATCTGGCCGATCTCGCCATCGCGCGGCGGCAGCAGATCCACATGCCCGTCGCCACGTTTGAGCTCCACGATCTGCGGCAAGGCATCGATCAGCCGCGGATAAAAGTCGCTGCGGGTGAGCATCAACACCGCCACCTGCGCACTGCCGCACAGCGATTGCAATGCGTCAGCCAAGGCAGCGCGGTCGGCATCGGTGATACCGGGGGTGGCCACCATCGCTTCGGCATGGTCGATCACCAACAGCAGATGGCGTTGGGTCTGCAGGCTGTCGCGCGCCGGGGCGCTCTGGCGCATTGCCTCGGCAATGGCCGCATGCAGTGGTGCAGGGTGTTGCAACCAATCGGGCAGCAGCGCCGTCTGCGCTGGCGAAAACACCGCGCGCCCGCCCGGCGCCCAGTCGCCGAGTGCGCGGGCCAGTGTGTCGAGCACATCGCCGCCGCGGCATTGCGCCAGGTTGCAGTACGCCACCGCCACCGCTTCCAGACCATCCAGGCCGCCGGGCTGCGACAGCAATGGCACCACGCCCGCCCGCAACAACGAGGTCTTGCCGCAGCCGCTGGCACCGCTCACCAGCACCAGCCCGCGTTGGCTGTGCAATTGCGCGCGCAGCGCACCCAGCACCTGCGCAATCGCATGGCTGCGACCGAAGAAGACCTCCGCATGCGCGGGATCGAACGCCTGCAGCCCCACATACGGGTTGCCGTGTCCCCACAGCTGCGTGCCGATCACCGCACCGCGGTAATCCTCGGGAAAGATCACCTTCGGCAGCAGCCGGTAACCGCGCTTGCGGATGGTTTCGATGTAGCGCGGTTGGCGGCTGTCGTCGCCGAGCTTGCGGCGCAGCTGGGCGATGGTCTTGTGCACGGGGTTGTCGCCGTAAAAGCTGCCGTGCCACACCTCGATCAACAACTGCTCGGCGCTGATGACCTCGCCTGCGCGCTCGGCCAACGCGATCAGCACTTCCATCATGCGCGGTTCCAGCGTGATGGTCTGGCCGTCGTCGATCAGCGCAAGCCGTTCCGGTTCGACCAGTAATGGCCCAAGCCGAAACCGTGGGACGGAGCTCAGCTGCGTGACGCGCTCGCTTCGAAGAGACATCGCTCAGACACCGGTCGCACAGCTGGAAGGGACCTCGACGATCGCCAACAGGCGCAGCCAGGCACGGCACGGCAGGCGCAAAAAATAGCACAGGCGGCCCGGCAGGAAATCGATGGTGATCGCTGTTCGTTCGCGGCTGTGCGCTGAAGATGCATGCGTTGCACCGCACCGTGTGGCGATACCGGCCTCTTCACGCGCATCCATACAGCAGCGTGTGTTGCGCATCAGGCTGTTTCGCGCGCAGCCCACCGATTAAGATGCCGCCAGCATCTTGCTGACGAGGAGTACACGTTGATCATCCATCCCAAAGTGCGCGGCTTCATCTGCACCACCACGCATCCGCTTGGCTGCGAGCGCAATGTGCTCGAGCAGATCGCCGCCACGCGCGCGCACGGCGTGCGTAGCGACGGCCCGAAGAAGGTGCTGGTGATCGGCGCGTCCAGCGGCTATGGCCTGGCTTCGCGCATCACCTCCGCCTTCGGGTTCGGCGCCGACACGCTGGGCGTGTTCTTCGAAAAACCCGGCAGTGCCACCAAGGCCGGCACCGCCGGCTGGTACAACTCCGCTGCGTTCGACAAGCATGCCAAGGCGGCGGGTCTGTACAGCAAGTCGATCAATGGCGATGCGTTTTCCGATGCCGCGCGTGCGCAGGTGATCGAGCTGATCAAGACCGAGATGGGCGGCCAGGTCGACCTGGTGGTGTATTCGCTGGCCTCGCCGGTGCGCAAGCTGCCGGGCAGCGGCGAAGTGAAGCGCTCGGCGCTCAAGCCGATCGGCCAGACCTATACCGCCACCGCCATCGACACCAACAAGGACGCCATCATCCAGGCCTCGATCGAGCCGGCGACAGAGCAGGAGATCGAAGACACCATCACCGTGATGGGCGGACAGGATTGGGAACTGTGGATCGACGCGCTGGAAGGCGCCGGCGTGCTCGCCGATGGCGCGCGCAGCGTGGCCTTCAGCTATATCGGCACCGAGATCACCTGGCCGATCTACTGGCACGGCGCGCTGGGCAAGGCCAAGGTGGATCTGGACCACACCGCGCAGCGCTTGAATGCGCGCCTGGGCAAGCACGGCGGCACTGCCAACGTGGCGGTGCTCAAGTCGGTGGTGACCCAGGCCAGCGCGGCGATTCCGGTGATGCCGCTGTACATCTCCATGGTCTACAAGATCATGAAGGAAAAGGGCCTGCACGAAGGCACCATCGACCAGCTGGACCGCCTGTTCCGCGAGCGCCTGTATCGCCAGGACGGCCAGCCTGCCGAGGTGGACGACGAAAATCGCCTGCGCCTGGACGACTGGGAACTGCGCGACGACGTGCAGGACGCCTGCAAGGCGCTATGGCCGCAGGTCACCACCGAGAACCTGTTCGCCCTCACCGACTACGCCGGCTACAAGCACGAGTTCCTCAAGCTGTTCGGCTTCGAGCGTGACGACGTGGATTACGACGCCGATGTGGATCCGGACGTGACCTTCGATTGCATCGAGTTGGGGTGATGCGCGGGAATCGGGAATCGGGATTGGGGAATCGGAAAAGCCGTGGGTTGCTGCATCGCTGATCTTCGGCGGAGCCAAATGCATTGCGGCAAGGGCAATCGGCACGCGATGCCGGTTGTCTTGCTGGACTGATGTTACGAATCCCTAATCCCCAATCCCGAATCCCAGCCCCCAATGGATAAACTGATCGCCTTTCTGGTGCTGGCCCTCTTGGTCAGCGTGACCTGTGCCGTGCTGCTGCGCTTCGTCAAACTGCACGGCGCGCTGAAAGCAATCGTCAATGTGGTGATCACCACCGCCGTCGTCTGCGCCGTGGTCATGCAGGACGGCTCGGCGCCAGACCTGCAGTTCGCACTGATGATCACGCTGTTCTTCAGCGTCCCGGCGTCGCTGTGCGTGCTGCTGCTGAGCGCAGCACTCAAATGGATCACCAACAAACGCCGCGTCCGTGTGCCGGCCTGAGCACGTGAGCGCAGCGAACAACACGCAACAAGTACCTGCCCGCCGCCCTGCGGCCGCAACAACGCGTAAGTTCTGAGCGCACCGCGCTCCGTTAGCAACAAGCCTGGACAGAGCGCCGAAAGCCAGCGCTCCTAAGCTCTTACGATTCCCCAATCCCGATTCCCGATTCCCGGCCCTTCACCGCCTCACATCAAACCGCGCATCCCCCACGCACGCCTGCACATCGGCCACCGAGAGCGGATTGAAATCGCCAGGAATCGAGTGCTTCAAACACCCCGCCGCCAGGCCGAAGCGCACCGTGTCCTCCAGCGACCAGCCTGCGATCAGGCCGTGCAGCACGCCGGCCGCGAAGGCGTCGCCGCCGCCGATGCGGTCGATGATCGGGGTCAGTTCTTCGCTGGGCGCACGTGCCACCTCGCCGCTGCGCGGCACCAGCATCGCGCCCAGGCTGTGGTGGTCCACGTTGTGCGCCACGCGCTGCGTGCAAGCCATCAGCTGCAGTTGCGGGAACGCAGCGAAGGCCTGCTGCGCGGCCGCTTCCACGCGCGCTTCCAGCGTGTCCTGCGGGAACTCGCCACCGAGCACCACACCGATGTCGCGGTAATCGGCAAACACCACATCCGCGCAGTCGAACAGCTGGTGCAGGATGCCGCGCGCATCGCCCTGCCAGCGCTGCCATAACTTGGGCCGGTAGTTACCGTCGAACGAGACCTTGACCCCGGCCGCACGTGCGGCGCGTGCGGCCGCCAGCGTGGCCTGCGCCACATCGGCGCCCAGCGCCGGGCTCACCCCGGACAAGTGCAGCCAGTGCGCGCCCTCAAGCAGGCGCGGCCAGTCGTAGGCATCGGCCGGCGCCAGTGCAAACGCCGAATCGGCGCGGTCGTAGACCACTTCGCTGGGGCGATGGATCGCACCGGTGGTCAAAAAGTACAGACCCATACGGCCGTCCACGCGCCGCACATGCCGCGTGTCCACGTCGTGCCGCCGTAGTTCGCCCAGCACTGCCGCACCCAGCGGGTTATCCGCCACCGTGCTGACCATGGCCACCTCGTGGCCGAAATGCGCCAGCGACACGCCAACGTTGGCCTCCGCCCCACCGCAATGCACATCCAGCCGAGGCTGCTGCAGCAGCAGCTCGTGACCAGGCGCCCCCAGGCGCAACAACAACTCTCCAAAGCACAGGATACGGGCACGACTCATGCTGCAATTACCTCGTCTGTGTGGTGCGTCACGGGGTGGGGAGACCGGGACGCGTCAGGATGACCATCGGTGTCATTCTGGCCGTCGTGTCAGACGGCCAAGCACAAGAATAATGCGACGTGTAGGGGCTGGTTGCACCCCTTTTGTGCAAATCAGGTGAGGTTTTCTGCTGCGCTGCAAGATGTTGAACGGCGATTCAGCTGGTAACGTCGTTTTGACCAGCGGTGTCATTACCGCCCACACCCCCGCTATTTCACGTTGTTCATGGACCCTTGGGAGGGGAGGACATGCAATTTCGGACCACCAACCGGAAGACACCGGTTACCTTGCTTGCACTGTCGATCGGCCTGGCGCTGAGCGGCCATGCGGCTGCACAGGACGCCGCCCAGGCACCCACCGAGCCAACGGTCGACCTCGACGCCGTCACCGTCACCGGCTATCGCGCCTCGGTGGAAAAGGCCCTGGACATCAAGCGCGGCGAAGCCGGCGTGGTCGATGCCATTGTCGCCGAGGACATCGGCAAGTTCCCCGACCTCAACCTGGCCGAATCGCTGCAGCGCATCCCCGGCGTGGTGATCACCCGCGACGCCGGCGAAGGCCGCAACATCTCCGTGCGCGGCCTGGGGCCGGACTTCACCCGCGTGCGCGTCAATGGCATGGAAGCGCTCACCACGGTGGGCGGCTCGGACCAGTCCGGCGGCTCCAACCGTGGCCGCGGCTTCGACTTCAACGTGTTCGCCTCGGACCTGTTCACCCAGTTGATCGTGCGCAAGACCGCGCAGGCAGATGTGGAAGAAGGCTCGCTGGGCGCCACCGTCGACCTGCGCACCGCGCGCCCGTTCGATTACGAAGGCCTCACCATCGCCGCCAGCGGCCAGGCCGCCTACAACGCGATGTCCGAGAAGGCCAACCCGCGCGTAGCCGGCCTGATCTCCAACACCTGGGCCGACAATACCTTCGGCGCGCTGGTGTCGGTGGCCTACACCGAGCGCGAGCTGCTGGAAGAAGGCAGCAACAGCGGTCGCTGGGCCAATGGCCCGAGCAACGGCAACTTTGCCGCCAGCCCGGCGTTCCCGCGGGCGCGCGATGCCAACGTGTTCCATCCGCGCTTCCCGCGCTACACCTTGATGGAGCACAAGCAGGAGCGCATCGGCGTCACCAGCTCGCTGCAGTGGGCGCCGAGCGATTCCACCGAGTTCTCGCTGGACGGTCTGTATTCCAAGATCGACGCCAAGCGCAGCGAAAACTATATTGAAGCGATCTCCTTTAGCCGTGGCGCCGCGCAGGGCGGCAAGCCGCAGACCATCGTCAACGACGGCTTCATCGACCCGGCTACCGGTGCGATGCTGTACGGCAACTTCGACAACGTCGACGTGCGCTCGGAAAACCGTTACGACGAATGGAATACCGTCTTCAAGCAGCTGTCGCTGACCGGCGAGCATCGCTTCAGCGACGTGTTCAAGATCAGCGGCATGGTCGGCACCTCGAGCTCCAAGCACGAGAACCCGATCCAGACCACGGTGATCATGGACAAGCTCAACGTCGATGGGTATTCCTACGACTATCGCGGCAACAGCCGCAAGCCGGTGTTCAATTACGGCATCAACCCCACCGACCCCAATGGCTGGACCCTGGCCGAACTGCGCCTGCGCCCGCAACAGGTGCAAAACGACTTCGACACCGGCAGCCTGGATTTCGACTGGAGCGTGAGCCCCGGGTTCCGTCTGAAGGGTGGCGTGCTGGCCAAGAACTACACCTTCTCCACCAAGGAATTCCGCCGCGCGTCCGAAGTGGCGGTGCCCACCTTCGCCGATGGCACCCGCATCGTGCCGGCCGACCTGACCGAGCAAACCGGATTGAGCGCCATCAAGGGCTCGCCCAACACCTGGGTGGTGCCGAATCTGGATGCGGTGGCCGATGCGCTGGGCATCTATAGCGGCACCGGCACCTTTGCGCTGGCCGAGCGTGCGGTGAACACCCGCAGCGTCACCGAGCAGGATCGCGGTGCGTATCTGCAGGGCGATTTCTCCTTCGATATCGGCGCGATCCCGTTCTCCGGCAATCTGGGCGTGCGCTATGTGCGCACCAAGCAGGAGTCCACCGGCTTTGCCACTGTCGGCTCCGCACTCGTGCAGACCACCGCCGAGCGCGAATACAACAACACGCTGCCCTCGCTGAACCTGGTGGCCGAAGTCAGCCCGGATTTTCTGGTGCGCTTCGGTGCGGCCAAGGTGATGTCGCGTCCGGGTCTGGGCAGCCTGACGCCGGGTGTCACGGTCAACGTCAGCGGCGGTGCGCGCACCGTGAGTGGCGGCAATCCGAATCTGGAACCGATTCTGGCCGACACCTACGACCTGGGCTTCGAGTGGTACTTCCAGGAAGGCGCACTGCTGGGCCTTGGGTTGTTCTACAAGGACATCGAAAGCTTCGTGCAGACCGCACGCGAAGTGCGTCCGTATTCCTCCAGCGGCCTGCCGGTGAGCCTGCTCGATGGTACCGGCGCCGGCGTCAACGACGACTTTGTCTTCAGCGTGCCGCTCAATACCCCCGGTGGCGATCTCAAGGGGCTGGAAGCCAACTACACCCAGCCCTTCAGCTGGTTGCCGGGCGCCTGGAGCAATCTGGGCATCCAGCTCAACTACACCTACGTCGATTCGCAGATCCAGTATCTGACCACCAGCGGCGCGGCATCGCTGGAAACCGATCTCACCGGTCTGTCGAAGAATGCGTACAACGCCACGCTGTTCTACGAAGGCGAAAAGTTCGCCGGGCGCGTGTCGGCCACGCATCGCGACGATTATCTGACCCAGGTGCCGGCAACCGAAACCGGCTTCGACGTGCACGGCATGAAGGCCACCACGATGATCGACGCCTCGCTGCGCTACAAGTTCGACGACAAGATCGAGCTGAGCCTGGAAGGCATCAATCTGACCAACGAAGTGGCCGACGAATGGGTCGGTGCGGCCGCGCAGTTGCCGCTGCAGTACAGCGAAACCGGCCGGCAGTTCCTGCTGGGCGTGCGCTACAAGTTCTAACCGCTGTCCGCCCGCTGCGCACGCGCGCAGCGGGCCTTTATTCCAACGCTTGATCGCCTTGCATGCGGTGCAGTGGTGCACGCATGCAACGCGGTGGGCGCGATGTTTGAAAGCCTCCAGCAACTCTGGCGTGCGCGGTTGCGCAGCAGGTGTGTTGGTCGCTCATTGCGACGCCATTGCCTTGGGGGGCTGAGCGCGTCATTGCAGCCTGTGCCATGGAGAGAGCCGCCTCATGCAAGCCCGTTCGTGTCGTCCTGCCCATGCGGCAGGCGCCTGCCTGTCCGCCGCGCGTCTGTCGGTGGCCATCGTCCTGGCCTTGCACGGTGCCGGCGCTGCCGCGCAAACCGTCGGCCCGCCCACCACGCCGACCGACGCGGTGGATCTGGACCGCGTGCAGGTCAAGGCCACCTACCGCGAAAGCCTGCAGCAATCGCTCGATGCCAAGCGCTACAGCGTGGAGCAGGTGGATGCCATCTATGCCGAAGACATCGGCAAGTTTCCCGATCTGAATCTTGCCGAATCGATGCAGCGCATCGCCGGCGTCTCCATCGACCGCGAAGGCGGCGAGGGCAAGCAGATCTCCGTGCGCGGCCTGGGCTCGGACTTCACCCGCGTGCGCATCAACGGGCTGGAAGCATTGGCCACTGCCGGCAGCGGCAGCGATGGCGTCAACCGCAGCCGCGGTTTCGACTTCAATACCTTCGCCTCGGAACTCTTCAGCCGCGTCACCATCAGCAAGACCCAGTCGGCGCAGATGGACGAAGGCTCATTGGGTGCCACGGTCGACCTGCGTGGCTCGCGCCCGTTCGACTTCGACGGTTTCGAAGCGGCCGCGTCCACGCAATACGGCTACAACGATCTCTCGCGCGAAAAGGACCCGCGTTTCTCCGGCCTGATCAGCAACATCTGGGCCGATGGCCGCGTCGGCGCGCTGATGTCGGTGTCCTACAGCGAGCGCCACCTGCGCGAGGAAGGCTACAACCCGGTGCGCTGGGAGCACGGCAACTACCGCAACTCCAACCAGAGCACCGCCACCAACAACGGCACCTACGGTTTCTGTTCGCCGGTGGGCTACAACCCGCAGACCCCGCGCAACCCGCTGGCCAACGAAACCCCTGCCGGCGTCGGTTCGCAGGCCAACCAGGACCGCAACAACGGCTGGGGCAGCTACGGCATCAGTGCCGCCAACTGCGGCACCGGCATCGCGCGCCCGGCCAACACGCCGGAGAACATCCAGGCCTACGAAACCGCCACCAACGCCTGGATTCCGCGCTACCCGCGCTACATCCGCACCGACCACGAGATCAAGCGCCTGGGCGTCACCGGCGCGCTGCAGTTCAAGGTCAGCGACGACACCCTGCTGAATTTCGACATGCTGTATTCCAAGCTGGACAAGGACCAGCGCGAAGACTCGGTCGGCGCCAACCTGCACCGCACCGCCAACTTCGGCGGCAAGACCCAGATCGCCGTGCGCGAAGCGCAGGTGGACGACCAGAACCGCCTCACTTATGGCGTGTTCGACAACGTCGATTTCCGCACCGAGTCCAGCAACATCGAAGAATCCACCGAGTTCAAGCAGTTCAGCCTGGACCTGCAGCACCGCTTCAACGACCAGGTGCGCGTCAACGCGCTGGTCGGCCACTCGACCTCGGACTACGAACGCCCCGAGTTTTCGATGGTGAGTTTCGACAACACCAATCTCGATGGCTTTGTGCTCGACCGCCGCAATGGTGGCGATTACCCGAGCATGAGTTTCCCGTTCGATGCGGGTAACCCGAATAACTGGCAATGGCTGGGCTACGGCGCAGTGCCGGTCAACAGCAACGGCACCGCACGCGGCACCAACATCAGCGAGGTGCGGCTCAACCCGCAGTCGGTGGGCAACACGTTCGACACCGCCAAGGTGGATCTGGAATTCAACATCAGCCCCACCTTCACCTTCCGCACCGGGCTGGCCTACAAGAACTACGACATGGACACGTCGGAGTCGCGCAACATCTCCTACGGGCGACTGGCGCAGGCATTGCCGGCCGGTGTGGGCGTGGATGAGCTGAGCACCAACCTGGATGGCTTCGGCCGCAGCTTGAACGGCAGCTTCCCCACCACCTGGGTGATTCCGGATTTCCAGAAAGTCGCCGACCTGCTCAACATCAATTGCAACTGCGACACCGGCGTGCCCGGTGGCGACTACAGGTTGGCCGATGTCGGCCACTTCGGCTCGTCCAACAACAATTTCGCCGTCAACGAAAAGAGCCTGGGCACTTATCTGCAGCTCGATTTCAACACCGACCTGTGGGGCCGCGCGCTACGCGGCAACCTGGGCGTGCGCTATGTGCAGACGCAGATCGCCGCCAGCGGCTATGCGCCGTGCACGGCCACCGCGGCCGGCGCCATCTCGCCCAACTGCGAATCGTTCTTCGGCGTGGCCAGCGCCACCGCCGCGGCCGGCGAGCGCCTGCTGGTGCCCACCACGGTCAACCACAATTACCGCGACATCCTGCCCTCGTTGAACCTGTCCTGGGATGTCAGCGAGGAGGTGGTGCTGCGCTTCGGTGCGGCCAAGACCATGGCGCGGCCCACGCTGGCGTATCTGTCGCCCAGCGTCAGCGGCGGGCCCACCCAGTATTTCGACGACGGGCGCTTCTTCTCGATCAACCTGGGCAACCCCAAGCTCGACCCGTTCCGCTCCACCAACTACGACCTCAGCGCCGAATGGTATTTCCGCGAAGGCTCGCTGTTGTCGGCGGCGGTGTTCTACAAGGACATCGACAGCTACGTGCAACGCACCCGCGTGCTCAGCACCTGGGAAGCGATGGGTTACTCGCTGGATCTGCTGCCCGCAGGCTTTACGCCGGACACCATCTTCAATGTGCAGAGCTACTTCAACACGCCCGGCGGCCCGCTCAAGGGCTTCGAGCTGACCTACCAGCAGGCCTTCGACTTTTTGCCCGGTTTCTGGCGCAACTTCGGCATCCAGCTCAACTACACCCAGGTCGATTCCAAGATCAATTACCTGTTCAGCACCGCAGGCAGCAGCAACACCAGCATCACCACCACCGCCACCGAGCGCGATCTGCTCAATCTCTCGCCGCAGTCCTACAACGCCACCGTCTATTACGACGACGGCCGCTTCAGTGCGCGCGTGTCCACCAGTTACCGCGATGGCTACATCAACAACATCCTCGCCCAGGAAGACGTCTACGACCTGGACGGCAGGCGCCTGGTCACGGCCGACGTGACCGGCAAATACAGCGTGGAAAACGTCGATTTCAACATGTCCTACAAGCTCAACGACCAGCTGTCGCTGACGTTTGAGGCCATCAACCTGCTCGACACCCCCGACCGCCGCTACGTCGATTCCACGCTGGAACTGCCCGACAAGTACACCGTCACCGGGCGCCAGTACTACATCGGCGCGCGCTACAAGTTCTGACAGGAGCAACGCATGCAACCGCATCGCAGGATCGTGTTACGTACTCTCGCTGCCACCGCCTTGCTGGCCGGGCTGTCGCTCGGCAGCACCGCCGCCATCGCCGCCGACCCGGTCTACACAGTGGCCAAGCAGGGCAGTGCCGGCTACCGCACCGTGCAGGCCGCCATCGACGCCGCCGTGCAGGGCGGCAAGCGCGCGCAGATCAACATCGGCGCCGGCACCTATCAGGAACTGATCGTGGTGCCGTCCAACGCACCGGCGCTCAGGCTCACCGGCGCCGGCCCCACCCAGACCATCATCACCTACGACAACTACGCCTCGCGCATCAATCCGGCCACCGGCACCGAATACGGCACCTCCGGCTCGTCCAGCGTCATCATCGCCGGCAACGACTTCACTGCGGAAAAACTCGCCTTCGGCAATCACGCAGGCCCGGTGGGGCAGGCGGTGGCGGTGCGCGTGGATGGCGACCGCGCCGCGTTCCGCAACGTGCGCTTTCTCGGCTATCAAGACACGCTGTATCTGCGCAATCCCAAGCTGTCCTACTTTCTGGATTGCTATGTGGAAGGCACCGTCGATTTCATCTTCGGCGGTGGCACCGCACTGTTCGAAAACGCCCAGCTGCACTCATTGGGCGATGGTTATCTCACTGCCGCCTCCACCCCGCAGGAGAGCGCACACGGTTTCGTGTTCCGCAATGCACGTGTCACCGCTGCCAGCGGCGTGTCGCGCGTATTCCTGGGCCGGCCGTGGCGCCCGTACGCCAGCGTGAGCTTCATCAGCAGCCAGCTCGGCGCGCACGTGCCGGCGGAAGGCTGGAACAACTGGGGCAACACCGCCAACGAGGCCACCGCCCGCTACAGCGAATACCAGAGTAGCGGCGCCGGCGCCAACCCGTCGCGCCGCGTGAAGTGGTCGCGTCAGCTCAGCGCCGCGCAAGCCGCCGCGCTCGATCGCAACACCATCCTCGGCACCTGGAGGCCGTTCTGATGATCAAGTTCTCTACCTTGGCGTTTACCGGCGCCTTGCTGCTGGCCCCGCTCTCGGCCATGGCCGACAAGATCGCCGACAACATGCTGCTGCTGCAGACCGCCTCCGGCGGCTGGTCCAAGCAGTACAAGGGCGTCGCCGTCGACTACACCCGCACCTTCACCGCTGCGGAAATCGCCGAGCTGCAGCAACCCGGGCGCAAGGACGACGCCACCATCGACAACAAGGCCACCACGTACGAAATCACGTACCTGTCCACCGCCTTCAAGAACGAGAAGAACGCCAAGTACATCGCCGCCGCCCGCCGCGGCGTGGACTCCCTGCTCAAGGCGCAGTACGCCAACGGCGGCTGGCCGCAGTTCTACCCGGACCTGTCGTCCTACCACCACCAGATCACCTACAACGACAACGCCATGGTGCGCGTGCTCAACCTGCTGCAGGACATCGGCGAGGGCAAGGGCGATGCCGGCGCGCAGCTGCGTGGCAGCCACGGTGCCAAGTCCACCCAGGCGGTGGCCAAGGGCCTGGAATGCGTGCTCGCCACCCAGGTCAAGATCGGCGGCACCCTCACCATCTGGGGCGCGCAATACGACGAGGTCACGCTCAAGCCGGCCAAGGCGCGCGCCTATGAGCTCGCGTCGCTGGCCTCCAGCGAGTCGGTCAGTATCGTGCGCTTTCTGATGCGCCAGCCCAACCCCTCGGCCAAGGTCAAGACCGCCGTGCAGGCGGCCGCTGTCTGGTTCGACACCCACCGCATGCGCGACCTGGCCACCAAGAAGATCGACGACCCCACCCAGGAAACCGGCAAGGACGTGATCCTCATCGCGCAGCCGGGCGCCTCGCTATGGGCACGCTTTTACGACCTGCAGAATCAACGCCCCTTGTATGCCAACCGCGACGGCAAGGCCCTGACCGACTACATGCAGGTGCCCAACGAGCGCCGCGTTGGGTATGCCTGGCACGGCACCTGGCCGGACAAATTGTTGAAGGACGACATTCCCAAGTGGAAGGCCGCAAACGGGCTGTAGTGGACGCAGCCATCGCACCACCGCACGCGGCGCATGCTGGCGCGCGCAGCACGCAGGCACGGCATGTACGCTCGTACGTGCCGGCTCGCGTGCTCGTCGCTCATCAGCATGCGTCGCGTGTCGCGTTGCGGTGGCACGTTGCAGTGTCTGTCGGCCATGCGGGGCGGCAGTGGTTTTGAAGCAGTGGTTTTGAACCAGACGAGGTGCGTGTGCTGAAGGTTTGGATGGGTTTGTTGTGTCTGATCGCGCTGCCGGCAAGTGCGGCCACCCCCACGGCCCCGGAGTTGCTGTTCCGGGTTTCGGCCGAACGCGACCTGCAGGCCGATGTCGCCCGCGGCGACGGCGTGCCCAACTTCCGCGACAAGATCGCCCTGGTACCCACCGGCAAGCGCGGCAACGCCATCGAATGGGCCGACGACGGCGTGCTGTCGTGGAATGCACCCGGCAACCTCTACACCCAGCGCGGCACGCTCGGCTTCTTCTGGCGCGCGCGTTATGCGGTGGGCGAAGCGCCGTTCGTGATCTTCCGCGTCGGCTACGCCGACCACACCAGCTGGGACATGGCCTGGCTGCGCATCGATTGGAACGGCCACGGCTTCGACGCCTTCGTCACCGATGCCAACCTCGCACGCACCCGCGTCTCCTTCAAGCTCGACAAGGCCCCGGCCGCCAGCGACTGGACCCACATTGCGTTTGCCTGGGACGAAACCCGTGGTGTGCGCCTGTATGTCGATGGCAAGGAAGCCGCCCGCGTGGACTGCGGTGCGCCCTGCGCCAATGGCGGCGCGCTCGACTTCGACGCCGCGCTGGACCAGTTCGGTCTGGCCGGCCGCGTGATGTCGCCGCACCAGGTGCAGAGCCGCTACAACTTTTTGCGCGGCAGCGACTTCGACGAGATCCGCATCTACGACCGCATGCTCGACGCCAGCGGCGCCGCCGCACTCGCCCGCCTGCAGGAGCCCAGCACTGCGGAAGCACCCACCGGCGACGCGCAACACGCCGCCTTCCTGCACCGCTACGGCTGGGACAACGGCCACGCACCGCCCGCACTCACCGCACCGGTCACCCGCATCCGCAAGGTGGAATTCACTGACGCGCGTGACCTCAAGCAATGGATGTGGAAGGCCACCGACGGCATCGCCGAAACCACCTGGCCGGGCGTCTACAACCGCTCGCGCCTGCCCGGCCGCAACGACTACTTCCAACTGCCGGACTGGAACACCTACGTCGAAGGCGGCAAGGCGCTGGACCTCACCCTGCCGGACGAGCCGGTCAACCGCATCGAGCTGCGTGGCGCCGCCTTTGGGCAGGCCAGCTACACCGCGCCCGCTGCCGCCGGTGCCACCACCGCACGGGCGCAACCGCTGTTCGCACGCGCACAAGGCGTGGTGCGCAGCGTGGACCAGTTCCCCGAGCGCCGCGGCGGCACGCTGCGCTTTGCCAACACCGCGCAGGAAACCCCCATCCAGGAAATCTGGGCCTACAACGTACAACCGGGCGAGGTGCCCAAAGGCAGCGCGCAACTCAGCTACACCGTGCGCAGCGACATCCAGCCCGACTACGACAACCTCGCCCCCTTGCGCGATGTCATTGCCGGCCGCTACCCGCCGGGCGAGCGCCAGACCGTGGTCGCCCTGCCCACCAAGGCACCGGCGCGCAAGCGCCCCAGCGACAAGGCCGCAGCAAGCGCGCAGCAGCCCATCGTGCACATCCTGGTGCCATCCAGCCTGGGCAACCCGCCGCCGGACCAGGCGCTGATGCGCAGCTGGTCCTACGGCTGGGAGAACATGCACGACGGCCTGGACGGCATCGCCATCACCCTGCCGGCGCTCAATCTGCCGGCCACCCACAACGGCAGCATCCCGCTCAACATCCGCATCAAGGACCCCATCTGGCCCGCACGCGACATGATCGATGTCTCGGTAGCGGTTACCCCTGGCCAGGCCCGCACGCTGTGGCTGGACCTGCGCGACAGAATCCTCAGCAACGACAGCCTGATGCTCAGCATCGCCGCCGCCGCGCCCGGCTTCGACGCCAACGCGCTCGACGGCACCCAGCTGCAACTGGTGTTCAAGCCGCGCGCCCAGGCCATCAAAGAGCACGTTGCCGACCGCTTCAACCAGGTCAAGGACAACTGGGGCTTTCTGGTCGAAGAACACACCACCTCCAAGCGCCAGCTGCTCTACAAGCGGCTGGATGCGGACATCACCGACCTGCTGCGCGTGGACCCGGACCACGCCCTCGGCCGCCAGTACTGGAACGACATCAGCTACGCCAACCAGGGCGCGTTGCCTGTCGAGATGCCCACCGTGCCCAAGGGCGTGCCAGCCTGGGCGTTCTGGCAGCTGCAAGACCTCAGCGCCACCCGCCGCTACATCCGCTGGTGGATCGAGCAGCGCCAGGTGGCCTATGGCGATTTCGGCGGCGGCATCTCCGACGATTCGGACCTGGTGCAGCAATGGCCCGGCGTCGCCCTGATGGGCGTGGACCCGGACATGCTCAACGCCTCCATGCTGGCACTGTCCGATGCCAACTACCGCAACGGCATGTTTACCAACGGCCTGTCCACCATCGAAACCGACGAGCTGCATGCGTATGAGGAGGGCATCAACCTCAACAGCGCCCTGCTGTACCTCAACTGGGGCGACCCGCGCACCGTCGAGCGCCTGATGGAAACGGTGAAGGCCTTCGACAATGTCATCCAGGTCAACCCGCAAGGCCACCTGCTGTTTGCCAGCAACTGGTTCGGTGGCCGCAAGGTCTACCGCGAGCCCAACTGGCAATGGCAAAAACCGTATTCCTTCCCCATCGTGCACCCGGCCATCCTGCTGGGCGGCTATAACGCCGACCCCAACAGCCGCCGCATCGTCACCGGCCTGGCAGACGGCTATCTCGCCCACGCCTACACCAACGCCAAGGGCAACTGGGCGCTGCCCAACGAGATCAACTGGCAAACCGGCAAAACCCGCGGCGGCGAACTGTTCGAAGGCAGCGGCGGCGCCGACACCTTGCACACCTTCTGGGCCGCCTACCGCTTCACCGGCGAGCAGCGCTATCTCAAGCCCATCGACTACCGCGTGGCCAACAGCGGCCCCAACGGCCTGTCCCTGCTCAACGAAAACTTCCTGGATGTCATGGGTAAGCGCAGCGACTGGAGCGGCAAGCTCATCGACGCCGCCAACAAGGACGACGGTAGCGCCCCGGACTTCCCGCACCATGTGGCCTGGGAGCAGACCGGCAACCTCGATTATCTCGCCGCCATTTACCGCAGCGAGGCGCGGGAGAAACTGCAGAACTTCTACATGAACACCGAAGGTCACTGGTGGAGCGACCGCGTGGAATCCCCCACGGTCAACCTGCAACGCGCACGCTTAGGGGGAGTGGCCCTCAAGCGCAACCAGACCTACCCCGGCCATACCGTCAGCTGGCGCTTCGCCGACCCAGAGGCCGCCACCCAAGTGGCCATCGCCATCCCCGCACCCCAGCAAGACCGCTTCACCGTCATCGCCTACAACACCTCCAACAAAGCGCAGCGCGCCAGCATGACCGGCTGGAACGTCGCCCCAGGCCAATGGCGCATCACCCAAGGCGTGAGCAAAGGCAATGACGGCAAGCTCGACAGCAATGCCAAGACGCAAGAGCACGCTTTCGAAAAAAGCGCGGCCATCGACATCGACTTCCCCGCAGGCCGCACCACCGTCCTGCAGCTCGAACGCATCGCAGCCACCACCCCGGTCGAACTACGCCCGGACCTGGGCATCGGCCACGGCGATGTGCGGGTGACTGCAGACGCCATCGAAGTGACCGTGCACAGCCTCGGCCATGCCGATGCACCGGCAGGATTTGTGGTGTTGGAGGATGCGCGGGGGAAGGAGCTGGCGCGGGCGGGGTTCGCGGCGTTGGAGGCACCGCGGGATTTGGTGCCGAAGACAGCAGTTGTGCGGTTGGCGGTGCCGGCGGGTAGCAGTGGTAAGGGCGGGCGCTTGCGGCTGGTGACGGAAGGTGAGGTTGCTGAGGTGACTCAACGCAACAACATGCTGGCGGTACCGTGGAAGTAGGCAACGAGCTCGAGTGTCGGGTTTCTTAGATCCCGGCATTCGGCCACAAGGAACTTCGCGTAAAAGAATCAGCCCCCAAAGACGCGGCCTAACACCAGGCGTCAAAGGTAGGGACGCAGCTGAAAAGAGATGACTTCAATTGTTTATGTTGATTGACCGCGGTCAGGGAGTCGGCGAGGATCCTGTTATGCCGCGCTTAGGCGGTCCAATGGTAGTTAGGCCTCAGTGTAAGGAGATTGTTCGTGACGAAGGAAGAAGCATATTCAATCATCCGGAGAGTGGCAGAAGCATTTGCAAGTGGCGACTGCTCCAATCTTCCAACAATGGGAGAGATTGAACAGGCTGGTGCAATTATCGCCGCGATTGCTCAACAGAAGAAGCCGGAGATGGAACGGGACGGTGCCGGGCTTAAGACGCTAAGCGAAAAATTAGTCGCGTACTTGAAATCGTTGGCGAATGCTGCTGTCCAGACAGAAAAGCTCGCCGAAGATGCTGCGATCTCGCGAGAAGCGATTCTCTGTGAAATTCCCGACCTTGATGAGAAGCTCCCAAAAGCCCGGCGGAAGATGTGAGGCCTAACAATTCGTTCAAGCCGAGACCGCTTCGCGGCTCGGCTTAAATGGTGACGTGTACCATCAAGCTGTGCCGCGCAGCGGTCCGGCTTAACTCAGGTGTTAGACCGTGGTGGAGCAAGTCAGTTTGTCAGTCCTGCGTCGGTCGGTTCGCTGGCATGCAGGGAGTCGGCTCCGGACAGCAGTCATCACCGTTTTGGGTCGCTGTGAGTTCAACGCTTCGCCCGTGCCCGTGCCCGTAGCTGCCGTGCCGCGCTCATTGCGTCTAGCTTCGGTGGCACCACGCGATTCGGCATTGCTGGGCAAGCTCCATCCCGCAAGCTGTGGCACACTCGATCCAGGCGGCAGTGCTGGGGAGCATGGTTGCACCATCCAACCTGTGCGCCACTCACTGCCTAACAACTCATTCAAGCCGAAGTTGCTTCGCAACTCGGCTTAATTCAAGCGTTAGATGGCACATGACGATTGATCGCATCATCTCGGACGTAGAAGCCCTGCTTGCTCTCGAGCCAGAGGAGTTGGGTGGCATCGTGCTTCGGTACCTGACGACGGCTGAAAAGAGCGAGTTGAACATCCACAACTTCACTCTCAATCACAGTATCGCTAGCTATCCGCCTGCAAAGCACGAGACAGCGCGGCGCGCCCTGATGGAAGCGTGGATTTGGCTAGAGAGGGAAGGCTTCTTGGCACCTCAACCGGATAACGTAGCTACTTGGCGTTACATCACGAGGCGTGGCCTGCGGGCTGCGGAAGCAGAGAATTTTGCGGCGTATCAGGCCTCCAATCTGCTGCCAAAATCTCAGCTTCATCCTGTCATTGCGCAGAAGGTCTGGGCCACGTTTCTTCGCGGAGACTATGACACCGCCGTCTTCCAAAGCTTCAAAGAGCTTGAGGTTCATGTCCGCAACGCGGCCGGTCTGGAAGCAACAGACATCGGCATGGAGTTGATGAGAAAAGCATTTCGGCCGGAATTAGGGCCATTAACGGACACCTCATTGCCTAAGGGCGAACAAGAGTCGCTAATGCACCTAATGGCAGGCGCAATTGGCTCGTACAAAAATCCATCTAGCCATCGATCGGTCACTATCGAGGCAGAGGAGGCGGCTGAGATGATCGGGCTGGCAAGTCACCTCTTACGTATCGTTGATAAGCGGAGTGCCATCTAACAACTCATTCAAGCCGAAGCCGCCTCGCAGCTCCGAATAACGGGGGTCAGGTTCACTTAAGAAGGCAACCTGACCCCGTTCCGTTCCGTTCCGTTAGAAAAAAGCGCGGCCATCGACGTCGACTTCCCTGCAGGCCGCACCACTGTCCTGCAATTCGAACGGATTGCAGATGCCACACCGGTCGAACTACGCCCGGACCTGGGCATCGGCCATGGCGATGTGCAGGTGAACGCAGACGCCATCGAAGTCACCGTGCACAGCCTTGGCCATGCCGACGCACCGGCCGGATTTGTGGCGTTGGAGGATGCGCGTGGGAAGGAGCTGGCGAGGGTGGGGTTTCCGGCGCTTGCCGCGCCACGCAATCTGCAGCCAATCACCACGCAGGTATGCCTGCCACTAACCAACCCGGCAAATCAAAAAACCGCGCAATTGCGTGTGCTTGCCGAAGGCAGCGCCCAAGAGATTACCGACCTCAACAATAAACTCGCTCTACCCACCCTGGCCAAGCCGGCAACCGCAAAAAACAGCCAATAACCCAACATACCAAGCCCTTCTCCCGCACGCGGGAGAAGGTGCCCGAAAGGCGGATGAGGGCAAAGCCGATAAAGCCAAAGATCAATCGCGCAAGCGCATTGACGCAACCCAAAAACTCGGCGAGGATCAAGGCACGCAGTACTTAACGCAGCCGCAAAGCCACACATTTCTTCAGGGGGGAAGAAACAATGTTGAGCAAGGCATGGAGCATCGTGGCAATGACTGTGGCTGCACTCGGTTTGTTTACCCCAACAGCGCAAGCGCGCGTCAGGGCCGCCGGCACGCACCACACCACCAGTCACGGCGGTCACTACAGCGCAGGCCACGGCGCCTCGCACAAAGGTGGCAGCTATCGCAGCACAAGTACCAATAACCACTATCGGCGTCACAAGTCCTAGCAGGCCTCAAGCCAACGCCACTCGGAGGTGCAGCGTAATGCAAGAACTAGGACGCGAAGAATGCGCTATCAAAAACTCCTGAAGCTGCTGGCCGGCCTTGCCGGTGTCATGCTCGCGGCGACAGGCGCTTTGCTGGTGGCGCTGGTTACAGCAGGCCAGGTACGTGAGGGACAGACGGGCACATTGATCAGCGGCATCGGATTTCTGGTGACGGCCGCTCCTGCGCTGGCAATGCCGTTCTCTATACGCATAGCCAAGCGATTGCTGGTGCTGACATTGTCTTGTCTTGCTGTACTGGCGATCTGGCTTTCCTTCTGGCCGAAAAAGGGTGTGATTCCGACGCTTCAGCTGCGAGTCGCCGTCCTTGCATTCCCGGCACTCCTTGTATTTCGCATGCTTCTGACTCGCCATCGCAGGATGACGAGCCTTGGTGTTGATGATTAATCAAAATCGAAGTGCACTATCAGACGTCGTTAAATAGGCGGTAGAGTAAGAAGGAAATTGTAGCGATGGATCCGTACAAGTTCGAAATGAAGGGTAACGCGTTTGATGGTGGTGATCGTTTGGATAAAGTTGCCACAGGGTTGAACGCGCTGCAGCACGTGTTTGATGGCCAATTTCGTGTTCTCACGGATAAGAAGCGCCTATCTGAGCAAGATCGTCGACTTTTCCAAGTGCGAATCCAACGATATGAAGATGGGTCATTTATTGCAACTCTAGGCGCCATTTACACTGGGGTTCAGGCTGTACTGCCATTCGTTTACGGTGCGCAGAACATTTGGGAGGCTACCAAAAGTGCTTTCGACTTCCTGGGCGCGCTCTACACAGCGGCACACGAAGGTAGAGAAATAGAAATTTCTCAAGATGGAGACGGCAATACAGCTGTTATTTCAGGAGATACCCATCAAGTATTCAATGGTCCGGTTTACCATATCGGAACACAGATCATTGGTGCAATCCGCAGTTTCGATGATTTGCTCGAAGGAGACGAGGTGCGCGAGGTGGCGTTGAAAGGCCCCGAGGATACACCCGTGATTAGGTTGACTTCCGACAAGAAAGGATTGTTTTGGCCGCCCGTGCGCATCGATGAAACACCGGTAAAAATCAGTTGCGACATATATGACTTCAATAAGTACGAAAATATCGGAAAGGCGAGGGTGTCCATGAATCAGCCGATTCCGCCAGGAAATTACAAGTTTAAGAATATCGGAGATCAGTCAGTGGAAGAATTCATTATTTCGATGACTGAATCGCAAGTATCGCTCACGTGTTTAATCAAGTATCAGCACGATCCATTAGCTGAGAGCAAGATAGCAGAGATATTGGTGATGGATATCGCTGCCTGAAAATAGAAAGGCATCCATAAATTTCACTTTAATAAGTCAATCTGACCTTCCATTCCCCCAAGTCTATGTAGCTCGCGTCACTCTAAAATCGGATCTTAGGCTCGCCTGGAGATATTGCGGTGCCAAACTTAGAAGAACATGGCCGCCTGGCAGCGGCCGTGTACAGGAACATCCACGGTTTGTACGCAGATCTCTCGGATGTTATCCGTACTATTTTGCGGCAGTCTTTCCATGCCAATGACCTCAAGGTACACTCCATCGAGGCACGCGCCAAGTCTGTTGAAAGCTTCGAAAAAAAAGCATCAAAGGAAGCGGGTGATGGGTCTGAGGACCCGCGTTACTTACGGCCACTTGAGCAAATAACTGACTTGGCAGGAATTCGCGTAATTGCCTTCTTGCCGCGAGATGTCGAGCGCGCATGTGCCATCGTAGCGAACGAATTCCATATCATTGAAAAGACAGATAAGTCTGAGGCTCTAATCGACGAGGGAAAATTTGGTTATCAAAGTGTCCACTTCTTGGGTCACCTTTCGAATAGCCGGAGTCGGCTTGCTGAGTACTCGCGCTTTTCTAGCTGTTTCTTTGAAATCCAAGTCCGAACCATTCTGCAGCACGCTTGGGCAGAGATGGAGCATGACATTCAATACAAGAGTGGTTATGCAATTCCTAACGGGATCAAGAAGCGCTTCATTGCACTTGCAGGCATGCTCGAAATTGCGGACAGAGAATTCCAGCGCCTTCAAGACGATGATACAGCACTTCGCGAGGCAGCTCGTACCTCAGTCCAGTCCGGAGACTACTTGGCGGTCGAGATCACAGGCGACTCTTTAAAAGCGTACCTCGACAAAAAGTTAGGCTCTGATGGCCGTATCACCAGCTTCTCTTATGAGATGGTGGCAGGACATTTGAAGCGCCTGGGGTTCACAACAATTCAGCAGGTGGACGACTGTATTTCTCCAGCAGACGGCGATCAGATCTCGCAGGTGTTGTGGGGTTCGCGTCAGGGCCAAATCACCCGGTTTGAGGAGATGGTTTTATCGCAAATGGGGAGCATCTACGTCGCCCGTCATCCTTGGGCTGCCGATGAGTACTGGTCTGTGCGACTTCCGCAGAAGCTAGAAACATTACGGGAACGCGGCGTAGCGATCGGCTCGTACGATCCGGCGGTGGCTACTGAGCCAAACCGTTGAAACTGAGCAAGAACGGGGCCAGGTTCACTTAAGGATTCAATATGAAGACCTTTCTTTTATGCCGCGCTTAGGTGGTCCAAAGTAGTTATACGAATCGGAATATATATATGAGTAACATTCAAGAGTTTGACCATGCATGCGCGCTAATTTTTGACCGTCTGTATGAGTCTTTTCCGATGCGCATTGACATCGAGGCATCAGAACTGGGGTTCTTCGATCGGAATGATCTGTCCAACAAACCTAGGGAGATCCTGTCCGCAACATTTTGCTTCCTCGCTGACGAGGGCTACATCGACTTTGCTCGTGCTAGCGACGATAAGGCTATAAAGACCGATATCAGGCTCACCTCTAAAGGTCTTAGCAGGCTCCAGCGGGTTCCGGCTGGCGTTCAGGACGCTAGCAAACCACTTATTGAACAACTCAAGGACGCCTTCGATTCTATTGGCAGTAGTACATCTTCTGCTGCAGTGGCGGGAGCGACCAAAAAAATACTTTCCCTGATATTTGGCGGCGGCGCATAAAATCTCGTTCAAGGCGGGCCGCCCACCGCCGCTTAAATCTAGGGTTAAAATTCCTTTGGAAAGATCATGATTGTCGAGTATTTGGTCACGTTCTCGGACAAGGACAACTTCTGTCGCACGGTTGACGCTTTCCACAATCTAGTTAGAACGATCGATGGTGTATCTCTTTCTAATTCTGTACTGCAATTTAAATCTGTAAAGTTTGGATACGACGTCCAGGGTGGAGATATCTCAGCAGATAAGCATCGTTTCTACCATGTCCGGCTCACAGCACCTACCGGATTTGAGATCTCTGTACTTGAAGAGCTGCTCAAGTCTGTTCGCTCAGTTCTCGCAAAAACAAGTGGAAGGCCGGTTTTTACTCTTTGGGATGGGCTTGGTAAGCACTATGCTCATGAAGCCTATGGTCGCCTTCATGATCTAGAAAATACTCTGCGTAAGCTTATAACCAAGTTCATGTTGACAAACGTCGGTCAATCATGGGTTCAAGACAGTGTCCCCAAAGAGGTTTCTGAATCCATTCGGACCAAGAGCAAAGCCAGTGCACACGACTATCTTTACGAAGTTGACTTCATTCAGTTATCCAATTTTCTTTTCAAGGACTACGCAACAACTGATGTTCAAAGCATGATCGACATGATTAGATCAGCGCAAAGCTCCGATCAAGTTGACTTAGAAGAAATGAAGAATGTCGTGCCTCGATCTAATTGGGATAGATATTTCTCTGGTCTAGTCAATTGTGAGAGCGAATATCTTAGAAATCGCTGGGAGAAGCTTTACGAAAAGCGAAATCAAGTTGCTCATAACAGACCTGTTAGTAAATTTGATTTGCAGGAGATCATCACGCTCTCCGGAGAAGTACTTCCAAAGCTGCAACAAGCAATCGAATCGTTGGACAAGGTGACAGTTTCAGAGAAAGAAAAAGAGAGCGTCTCCGAGAACGTTGCAGCTAGCAAAGACGACAGTTACCTGGATTTCTTAACATCTTGGAACAAGCTAAACAATCAGATGATTCTTACGGCTAACGTCGCTGCGCATGGAGACGCTGCGTTCCGTGAAAAGATAAAGACAATGCAGAGTAGCTTCCGCGCACTATTGAATTACCTAGGCAAGAGGCACCACATCCTTTCACGCGAGGATAGGCGCGAGATCCTAGAAACACAGAAATTAAGAAATATCATTGTTCATTATCCGAACGTCATAGTTCCCGCAGAAGTCATGGCCAGGGGGGCTGCCGTCAGCCAAGTCCAAGCTGCAAAGCTACGAGACGCGCTGTACAACATCGAACGAGGCGAATTAGATCTTCAGCCAAGATCGGAACCCGAGCAAGATAATGAAGATGACGTCTAGAAATCCAAGAACAACCAAGTCCGAAAATAACGTGGCCAGGTTCACTTAATAGTGAACCTGGCCACGTTCCCTCATCTCGTTCCCATAAAGCATGAAGAGGCGCGGTAATGCCACAGGATAGCCGTGACCGAAGCTTCTTTGGTGCGCTGAAGAAGGGGCGGGTAACACGACGCATCTAACCGAACCGGGAGACGGCGAACTCTGACGTATTCGATTACATCGAGATGTTCTACAACCCGATCCGAGGACACTGTTCCGCTGTGAAATTTAACCGGTAGAGTGCGAGTGGCGCTACGCGCGGAGAAAATTCTAAGTGTCTACGAAATACCGGTTAGTTCAGATGCGGGCGTCGGCAAGTCGGCTTTGGGTCGCCATCCTCCGGAAGCAGAAGCAAGCTGAGTCGGTTCGCCTATTAGCATCACGCACTGAACTTCCGCGGCTGAGATATAAAATTGGAAAGGTCGATTGCCAGCCGGACTAGCAAGAGATTCGCGCACTAGAAATCAGCAGGGTGCGCTCATAAGTAACCGATTAAGCAAACAGGAGTTCAGGGGATAGATGAAAGACCGCAACTTTCACATTAAAGAATACCTCTATTATTATCTTTCGCTGCCAAAATCGCCGGGATTCGCTGTTCTGTTGGATGGCCCTTGGGGGATTGGTAAGACCTTTGTGATCAAGAAATTCCTTGGCGAAATGAACAAGGAAACGATGCCGTACATCTATGTCAGTCTCTACGGCATCAGATCGGTGGATGACATTGACGATGCCATCCTTCAGTCCATGTATCCCGTCCTTGCGAAGAAGGGAGTTGCCCTTAGCGGCCGCGCACTCAAGTCGATCGGTAAGTACTTCAACGTGGAACTGGATCTGAAAGCGAAGGACTTTATCAGTAAGACCAAGGCTGACGTTTACGTTTTCGACGATCTGGAGCGATGCGAGATGCCTATCAACACTGTTATGGGCTACATCAACGTTTTCGTTGAGCAAGAGGGCCGAAAGGTCATCCTAATCGCGAATCAAGCGGAGATTGAAGAGCCAAAGTACCGGCGCATTCGTGAGAAGCTCGTTGGCAGGACTTTCGAAATCCAGTCCTCACTCGAACAGGCCCTGGAGGGATTCTTCGACTCGGTCAAAGATGAGGCTGCGAGAAACTTCATCTACTCAAATTCTCCCGTCATCTCGGAGGTCTATCATCAATCTGAGATGAATAACCTGAGAGTTCTGCACCAAACCATCTTGGACTTCGAGCGAATATATATCGGTCTGGAAGAGAGGCATCGGAAGAACGCCGACGCTATGTCAGCACTTTTGGCCCTTATGTTTGCACTTTCCTTCGAGGTCAAGGCTGGACGGCTAACTGCAGATGATATGAAGAATCGTCGGACGCGCATTATGGGTTCGTATATACGACGCAAGGAGAAAGATTATGTCCCACCTAAGATTGTCGCAGTAAAAGAGCGGTATCCCCTCGCCTGGATTGATGCAGACGTTATCTCGGACGAGACGCTAGTCAATCTGATCGTAAAAGGAGTAATAGATCGACAGGGGATCTGCAATGAGCTTGATAAAAGTTCTTTCTTCTTAACGGCTGAGCAGGAGCCCGCCTGGCGTACCGTCTGGAACTGGAACGAACGAACGGAGGAAGAAGTCAATGCGGCGCTCGCCGAAATGACGCGGGCATTTTTTGCGCACGAGTATGTCATTCCGGGGGAAATCTTACATGTCTTCGGAATTCAAATCAGGCTATCGAAGATCGGTGCGATTCCCGTGAGTCTTGCGCAAGTCGTTACCGACGCAAAGATCTACGCGGACTACTTATACGCACATGGACTGCTGGAGCCCATTGAGTCTCATCACAACGAGTTTAATACCGATTTCCAAAGCTACGGAGGACTGGGGTTCGTGGAAGACTCGTCCGCGGAGTTTAAGGATCTCACCCAGTATTTGAACGAGAAGCGCCGCACCGCTGCAGTCGACCGTCGTCCAGCTGTCGCCAAGGATCTGCTCAAGGTGATGCTGCACAACCCCAGTCAGTTCCTCCGCCGGATTGCCTTGACCAATCACGAGGACAACGATTTTTACAACATCCCGATTCTGGCTTCCTTGGACGTACGTGAGTTCGTAGACGCATTTCTCGGACTTCATCCGGCAAAACAGAGGACAGCGATGTTGGCACTCAGCGCACGATATCAAAATGGCATGATTGAGCGCTATCTAGAGGACGAGAGGCATTGGGCAACGGACGTCAGGGATCAGCTACTGGCAGCCAGTGAGACTATGTCCCCCATGTCGCGAGACCGATTGCAGCGACTCGTTGCCTATGGTCTTGATGATGCCCTCGGACTCACAGAAATTTGAAGAACGGGGTCAGGTTCACTTAGGAAGCCAACCTGACCCCGTTTTGGAATAAGGAGGCAGATTCATTTTCATGCCTCATCTGAAACGGCGACAAACTTGTTGGCTCCTGATTGATGCTTTTCCACCCAAACCAGTTGACATCCCAACAAACCCGCAGCAATCTCTGCCACAAGGAGCGTAGAAACTCCTCACAGAGCGGTACCCACCTCCGTCAAACCGGTGGGTTTTTTGTGCCTGCAGCGTCTTGCGGGCGCAACCGACGCGATCCCTGCGTCGGGAGGGCGGCTAATACAACACCCTTCGGGGAAATACGCCCGCCGGCTCTGTGCGGTTTCTAACCTCCCGACATCCCGTCGCCACCCGGCGGCGGGGCCTGTTCGTCAAGGAGGGCTTTGCCATGCGTCGACCCACGTCCCGTCCCACATCCGCACGCAAGCGCGCCACGGAGCCGCCACCCACCGAGATCGGCTGGCACTCGCTCGACCCCTCGATCAAGCCACGGCCCTACGTCGAGCGCACGCCCATCCCCCAACCCCGCACCGAAGCCCGCCCCCCACGCCCCGGCCACCCGCGTGCCCCGCACCACTGCACCGTCGGCTACGGCTACTACCCCGCCAGCGACCAGCGCATTCCCACGCTACGCCTACGCGGCCGCTGGCTGGAACAACTGGGCTTCACCATCGGCAGCAAACTCCACATACGCCTGCGCGATGGCGAGCTGGTCGTCAGCGTGGCACCTACGGACTAACCAGGTGCGCCGCGTACGCGCAGCACGCACCCGCACGCCCCGCGCTGAGCGCAACGCGCCAATCGCCACAGCGTGCGCGCTCCCCGCTGACCGCGCAGAGGAGAACACAGATGGAGCACCCCGCCGTCGTCTTGCATCTCACGCTGGACCAACGCGACCAGCTCGACCGCCTGCTACGCACCCTCATCGCTCATGGCGACGTGATCGCCATGAGCAAACCGGAGTGCCTGGAGGCGCAGACCCTGCCCACGCTCGGGCAAGCCATCTTCGATGGCGCCTATGCCGTGCGCGAAATCTTTGACCGTTGCATGGAGCACAGCTGCGGCGCCCCATAGAAGCACCTGGCAATAATCGGCGAGCCCGAAATCGGATCTCGATAAGGCCGTGGCCGTGCTGCGGGTCGGGTATTGGCTACAGAGGCGTGGAGCGATTGACGGCCGTCAATCAGTCGGTGAGGATCATGCATGCCGCACTGCTGCGGTCCACTCGTAGTCAGGGCGATGAAAAGGTCAGTTAGTCGATTGGATAAGGCGTCAAAGGTCATTGCATGGTGCTGCGTGCTTCTCACTGCCGCATTCACGGCTACGACCATTGAATGGCGCGTATTTGCTGGTACAGACAACTGGTGGGCTGCACTTGCTGCATTTGTGACTACAGCGTTGATTGGAGCAGCTCCATACGCCATCTATTTGGTATTCGTACCGGCATCGAAGGCGGGTCCGACGCTGAGGATGATCGTGTTGTGCTTTCTTGTCGCTCTTTCAGTCGTACCAAACGTGTGGTGGGCTGTAAAAGATGTCCGCACCGGCGGTTGGAATTTTTTCATCGTTCCGACATTTCAGGTGTTCTATCTTCTCGTGATAGTGCCTTTTGTTATTGTGCTGATACACGCTCTTCGTCGGATACGGGAGCGTGCGCATGACGCCTAATTCTTCACTCGAGCCGACGCTGCCGAGCAAAACCATCTTCAATGCCCATGCGGTGCACGATACCGCGGAGCAGCGAGCGGTGTAGGGCGGCAAACCGCAGCATCGCAGTTGATGCCGCGTCGCGATTCCGTTTAATTCAGGCATCAGGGCTAAAGATATGAATCCACACAGCTTTGTTAATGCGCTAAAGACCGAATGTGCGGATGTCGCCGTTCATGATTGCTTGGAACTTCTCAAAGCCCCGCCGGGTCGCAGGTCCGCTCAATCTCTCGTTGGTTTGTCAGTTTGGTATCGTGGTCTTGATTCTGCCGACCAAGCCAACGTTGCCGCTGCATTACGAATGGCAGCTGATGCAACACTGTTCGGGGTCTTATCCGTTATCGACGGTGTTCGCACTATCGAAGACCAGCCAACCAAGTCTGAGTTCAGGCTGACAGCCACATGCAATGGTTCAACATCAATTATCTCGCCTGGGCCGGAAGACCTTCATGATCTTCTCCAGAAATAACGGGGTCAGGCTCACTTAATAAGTCAACCTGACCCCGTTCCCTAGTCTTCGGGGAAATACGCCCGCCGGCTACGTGCGGTTTCTAACCTCCCGACATCCCGTCGCCACCCGGCGGCGGGGCCTGTTCGTCAAGGAGGGCTTTGCCATGCGTCGCCCCCCATCCCGTCCCACATCAGCACGCAAGCGCGCCACGGTACCACCGCCCACCGAGGTCGTCTGGCGCTCGCTCGACCCCTCGATCAAGCCGCGGCCCTACGTCGAGCGCACCCCCATCCCCCAACCCCGCACCGAAGCCCGCCCCCCACGCCCCGGCCACCCGCGTGCCCCGCACCACTGCACCGTCGGCTACGGCTACTACCCCGCCAGCGACCAACGCGTGCCCACCTTGCGCCTACGCGGCCGCTGGCTGGAACAACTGGGCTTCACCATCGGCAGCAAGCTCCACATCCGCCTGCGCGATGGCGAGCTGGTTGTCAGCGTGGCACCTACGGACTAACCAGGTGCGCAGCGCACGTGCAGCACGCACCCGCACGCCCCGCGCCGAGCGCAACGCGCCAATCGCCACACCATGCGCGCTCCCCGCTCACCGCGCAGAGGAGGGACACAGATGGAGCACCCCGCCGTCGTCTTGCATCTCACGCTGGACCAACGCGACCAGCTCGACCGCCTGCTACGCACCCTCATCGCTCATGGCGACGTCATCGCCATGAGCAAACCGGAGTGCCTGGAGGCGCAGACGCTGCCAACGTTGGGACAAGCCATCTTCGATGCCGCCCATGCCGTGCGCGAGATGCTTGAGCAGCGGGTGGAGCAAAGGCGGGGCGAGCCACAATGAAAACAGGCTTTTGTTACAGAAGTTAATTTGATGCCGGCGTTAACCAAGATTTTCATACGCCAGTTCGGCCCCTCAAGGAGGTTTTTCGAGTAATCCACTGATAGTCCGCTCGTTGCTCTAGAATCGCTTGGCAAAGTGATAAGCCGAGATGCACAACGCAACCGCATCCACGATGGAAGCCGCCATGAACGACCAGATTGCAATTCCCGTCACGATTCCAAGCGTTTCCCACAAGGGTGAGTTCTTTGTTCTCGAGCCGAGCCTCTGGGGCAATGGGAAGGTGCCAGGCATAGAGATTGCGAACGAGAAAAAGCTTAGGCTCCCTGGAAGCTTCATCGTTGAGCCGCCCAATGGCGATCCAGGGCAATATCCGGAAAAGCCCCATTTGATCCATGTACCAGCGTTGGGTGGCATGCCCCGCGATTTTGAAAACCTGTTCGGCATCTGGATTGTTTCGGAAGCATTGAAGCGTGTGTTCGAATCCATCGACCCCAAGGGTTTCGCGTTCGCAGCTTGTGACTTCACGCTTGCCGATGGCTCGCCTGGACCTCAGCGCTACTTATGCGACGTTGTGCGTTCGCTTGATGCACTTGATGAAGATGCGTCACGGGTCAAGATCAAATACGAAAGAGATCATCAATCCGGCGAAGATATAAAGTTTTACAGCGCGTCCGGTGGAGCAAGCCTTGCCTTTAAGCATGAAGTGGTCGGGGCTGCTCATGTTTTCCGGCAGCTTCGACTCGGGACTGACGCTATCTGCGACCGTGTGTTGGCTGACGCGTTGAATGCTACGAATCTGGATGGTGTTAAGATTCGCGACGCCGCAGATTTATAGTTCTTCCCAGCGTTATCCATGGATTGCGTAGCGCGAGCATCAGCATGATCTACATGCTCTTTTGTAACATCATGATCTCATTGAGAAAACGGCTTAGAAAGATTACTTTACTGGTTCACAGACCGGTTGCTTGTAGCTCTAAAATCGCCTGGCTAGGTAATTAGCCGAAATGCGTAATCCACCCGCGTTCAAGATGGAAGTCGCCATGAACCAGACTGCAATTCCCGTTACGATTCCAAGCGTTACTCACAAGGGCAAGTTCTTTGTTCTCCGGCCGAGCTTCTGGGGCAACGGTCAGAGTTCTGGCTTAGAGATTGCCAACAAGAAACAGCTTCGGCTTCCCGGAACCTTCATGATTGAGCCGCCCAATGGCGATCCAAATCAATACCCAGAAAAGCCTCATCTGATCCATGTGCCGGAACTTGGCGGAATGCCGCGGGATTTCGAAAAACTGGCAGGCCAATGGATCGTCTCCGAGGCGTTGAAGCATGTCTTTGAGGCTGTGGATCCACAGGGTTTAGCTTTTTCGGCCTGCGACTTTACGCTCGCAGACGGTTCCCCCGGGCCTCAACGTTATTTTTGCGGTGTGCTGCGGTCGCTTGACGCGCTCGATGAGGCTGAGTCACGGGTCAAGATCGAGTACGAACGGGACCATCAAACTGGAGAGGACCTTAAGTTCTACAGCGTTGCCGGTGGCGCGAGCCTGGTTTTCAAGCAAGAAGTCGTTGGCAATGGCCATATCTTCCGCCAGCCCCGGCTCGGGATCGACGCTATTTGCGACCGGACCTTAGCCGATGCATTGGAGGCTGCGAATCTCGACGGTATTCAGGTGCGTGACGCTGCGGAATTCTGATTTCCTTCGATCTTCCATGGATTTTTGAGCGGGAGCACTAGCATGGCCGACACGCCTGTCTTCCAGGGGCATCACGTTATCGAGCAGGGCGCCTATCGCCGCAGCGAACTGCTGCAAGCCTTGTCGGAACGCAAACTGTTCGATCTCCATGGCCCGCACAACATGCTCAACCTGCCGGCCGATCCAGCGCTAGCTGCCAAAATGGGATTGTCACCGCACCCCGGTGGGCCGCTAGGGGCCTACACAGAGGAACTCGCGAACGCTCTGGAGCGGCTGGAGATTTCACCCGACGGCCAAGCGACCTTGCGAGGCGACCAAGCCGCAGCGCAGCGCATCGCCGCCCGGGTCAATGGTCTGACTGACACGCTCAAGGTGGGGCTGGTCAACGGCGATCTTGTGACTAACGCGCCGCAGGGTATGACACCGGAGCAGGCGAATGCGCGGATTCGGGAGTTTCACGGCGACCTTGCCGAATACCGGCAAAGCCATGCTGCCCAAATCGCCGAAATGGGAAAGATGTCAGCAGCAGAAGCGCGCTGGGCGGGGGTGACGCAATCGGAGGGCAACATCAAACTTGCGCTGGATGCGGCCGATCAGCCGGGCGCCTCCACGCTGAGTGAGAGATGGGGCGGGCGGCCGTCTCTTGGCACGGCGATCGCTGAGGCAAACCAGGCGGGTCACTTGCCCCTTTCAGACCCGCTTGCAGCGCGGTTGCGCGTTGCCTTTCCCCATGAGATGCCACCGATCATTGCGCGGCCGCCAGTTGTTCCCCGGATGCCGGGTGTCCCAGGCGAGGGCGGCATTGTTGCGGGCGAAGGCGCCGCAGCAGAAGCAGCTGGATTGCGAGGACCCGGCGCCCGTGTTGCCGGTGCTGCGGGCGTGGCGCTCATGGCTTACGACTTCGCCGTCACTGGCCATCGTGTGGTCCAACTGCAGACGGCGGGCAACGAGACAGCGGCCCAATCGGCGGCCACCCACTTCGTTGGCCGCAATGCCGGTGGTATCGCTGGCGGCTTCCTGCTTGGTGCTGGTTACGGCGCCGCCACCGGCTCATGGACGGGGCCGGGAGCGTTGGCCACCGGTTTGGTTGGCGGCGTGGCCGGCGTCTATCTTGGCGAACGCTGGGCCGAGCAGCAGGACATCAAGCGGATCTACACGCAGCCAGACGGCAGCGGCAACGAGTGGACACGCAATCCGGAAGACGCGCAAGGCGCATGGACACGCACGGTGCGTGCTCCAACGCCAAACGGCGGTTATCAAGAGACACGTTTGCTTGCCTCCGGCCGCTTGGTCGACGAGCTGAATTACCGCGCTGCCAATGACTCGTACTCGCTCGGCTTGGGGAGCCCGCCGAAGCCGCAAGACCCATACCGCCTTGATGCCAGCGCCGAAACCCGGCCACCGCGCGAACCGTTCGAAACGGGGCGCGACTACGTACGTGATGCCCAGACAGGGCGGTGGCAAGTTGAAATCCGGGAGAACATCGACGGCAAGATACCTGTGACGCGCAACGCACCGGTCAGCCCTGAGCGTGCGACCGAGTTGGATCGGCAATCGCAAACCGTGATCGCGCAGAACGCGGCCAACACACCAGAGGCGACTGCAGCGCGCTATCAGATTGCCTACAACCAGTTTGGCTGGAACGAGTTCACCTCCCGCGAACCGGTGCCACCCGTCATTGCCAATGCCCGGGCACAACCGCAGTCACTGCAGGCCTCCGACGGCAACGCTTACACCCGTGATGCCAGTGGCGAATGGAGCACGCCAGGAACGTTTTACGGAACGAACCAAGCGACGGGCAACACGCGCGAGGAATTGAACCGGACGTTGCAGAGTCAGCAGGCCGGGCTTCAAGACATGGCGTCGATGGCGGAAGTAGCACGCACCCATCCCACGCCGACACAAAGCGACTTGCGCAGCCAGGTAGCCGGTGTCTACGCCCGTGCCGGCATTACACGCACCGACGAGCAGATCGACGCGGCGACCTCGGCGGTCGCACAAGACCATGCGCGTGATACTGGCCCAACGATGCCGTTCTTCCTGCAGCTGCAGAAAGACGGCTCGATCGCCACGGTGGTCGGCCAAAATGACGACCGCATGGAGATCAGGGCGACCACGACAGCAGCTGAGATATCGCAAGCGCAAGCGCAAACGCAGCAAGCCAGGCCTGCGGAAACTCCCCAATCCAGTGCTCCTACGCAAGCGCCTCAGACACAGCAACCTGCAACGTCGTCGTCGGAAGCACCTTTACCTAGTGCGCCTTCGTCACCAACTGTGCCAGGACAGTCATCCTCGCTGGACGACGGCCAGACACAAGAGCGTGGAGCCTCTACGAGCACGATTGCAGGGCAGGGTGCTGCCCCGGCAATGCAGCTGAGCGCGCGCGCCACTGCATCGCAGGATCCGCCGATTGACGATCAGCCATCTGTAGACCGTCAGAGCGCTGTTGGTCCCAAACCGCAAGACGCCGCGTTGGTGGAGCAGATACGTTTGTCCATCGCCAAGCTCGATGAAAGCGCCAACAAGCCTTGGGACGAGCGAAGCGATCGGATGGTCGCTAGCGCTTACAAGCTGGCGGTAGAAGCGGGATTCAAACCCGGCGACAACGTGGACGTTGCGTTGAACGTGCCCACGGATAAGCTCCCAGGGGGAGTCACGATGTTCGTGATGCGTACCGGCCCTGGAGCCTCTCCGGATCCTTTCGCCAACCGTGCAAATATGCCGACACAAGAAGCAATCACCGCATCGTCGGAACAACAATACCTCGCCGCCAATCAAATACGTGATGCGCAGGAACAGACACGATTGCAAGAGCTCGCGCAAGCGCATGATCGCGGTCCTGATGATCCGAGCAAGAGCGGGCCGAGGATGGTGTGATTAAACTCAGAGCGTGTCAGCTTGATCTCATGTCTCCTGCCTAGTTACATACCGCTCTTGTACTCGTATCTGACGACGTGTCCGGGGCCTTCAACACCCGTTTTGGTCGGCGAGAATCCACATCCGCTCTTGTGCTCGCCGTCAGAGATCATGAAGTACGCATGGCCTGCGGAGGAAGAGTGGCCATGGCCCTTTTCATCGCGCACGGGCGTACCGGGTGCAGCGAGATAGACGGTAACGGTGTAGGGGCCGGGCTCTTTCCTGCCAGGTTGGGCCTGAGCACTGCTATGGGATTGACTGTCCATGTTTTATTTCACGTTGTAGTTGGCGACAAGAAGCTCAAAGCTGAGGTGAGCGATCTGCGGGTTGTCCTGAAGATTGGTCACCTTCAACCGGTATTTCCCGGGAGTCAGGTCCTTGGACTCGGCACTGGCAACCTCATATTCCATATAGGCCATCGACATGTCGTATTTGCCGGCCTTCACCAGGCTGTTGGAATCCGCGCCGACAGCGCCTCTGTAGGGGAAGACGTCACTCTTTGCCTTTTGGTAGCGCGTGCCTTGCCACACTGCCGGCAAATCACGATTCAGCTCGTGAAGCACCACGGGTGTCTCTTTGCCACCACTCTGCTTCCAAAGCTGGACCCTCAAGGGAAGCTTCGCTTCCTCAAGGAAGTCCACATCGCCTGGCTTCAGATCGGGGCGTTTGCGTGGCCCACCAGAACGGAATCCGATCAGAAACGTGCTGGGTTCCGGATCGCCCGTCTCCTGCAGAGGCAGTTCGAAGCGCGCTTCGACCGTCGCGCCGGAGTGGACTAGATCAATCGGCTTGACGACTGGAAAGCCGTCGCCATAAGCCGGAGGTATCTTCCCCCCGCATCCACCGATCAACATTGGCAGTATGACCATCCATGGCTTCAGTACATTTCGCATCTCTTCCTCGTGTTGGTAAAGCATGTCGTCGATAGCGCTGACGACATCCAGAATTAGCCCGTTTACACACTGCAACATGCAGCGGGTTCTGAACTGGCTTCACATAAGCGGGGACTTCGGCGCTTGCCCGCCAACGACGCTGCCATTGACCAGGTGAGCGCCGCTGTTGCTGTTGGGATGGTGCGTGACCAAGCCATCGAAGTTCTCCACACCCTCGTTGTGATAGCCCTTCTCCGCATCCCACTCAAGTTGAATAACGCGATAAGGGACCTGCTGTGTCGCATCCTGTGAGGCCATGTGCCTACTCCTTGTTAGTCCCTAAGGTTGATCGCACGAGCCAGGTGCCAACAGCCCTGGCTTCGTCTGAAAACGTAGGTATCTACTTCGTACTCCATGCCGAAGTTCACACTGCGATCGTCACCGGCCATCGTCTGGATAGAGACCGGGTATCCAACTTTACTTTGACGGCCCGGCTTCATCTCCCCTGGAACGACTCGGTCAAAGACCTTCGCATCCTTGAAGTAACGATAGGGGAAGAGCTCCAGGCGGGAGAGGCCTGTTCGCTTGGAGAAATGCGTAGCGGGTGACGCGTCAGTTTCTTTCTCGACCGTGTGAGTCGGCACCTCATACTCCAGCGGGTCGTCAGTAAAGCTGCGGCGTACGCTGTCGTCGGCAGAATCCGCATAGCGTTGAAGAAACGTGCCGAAATCCTGGGAAGGACAGGAGACAACAGAAGGCTTTGCAGTGTGCTGAATCGGGGGCTCGCGCTGTGACGCGGCGGCCGGTGCAGGTGAGGTACACCCCGCCACTGCGGCGCAAAGCAATCCAGCGAATGCTGCATAGGCCTTTCGGTGATTAACACCCATACCCATCGTTCCTTATGCGCTTTGGCTGTTGGCGATGCAGGCCACCAGAATGGTCCGTCAGGTGAACCCGCTCCGCACGTCTGCCGGGATTCTCGCGAGGGTATCTGACTGCAGGACGTTGTGCGAATCCCACCAAGGCGGCAGGGCTTGTTCGTCAAGGAGAAGCGTTGCCATGCGTCGATAACTTCCCGTCCCACGCCGGCGCGCAAGCGCGCCACGGTGCCGACGTCCACCGAGATCGGCGGGCACATGCTCGAGCCCTCGATCAAGTCGTGGCCCTACCTCGAGCGCACCCCCATCCCCGAGCCCCACACCGAACCCAGCAAGTCACGCCGCCCAGGCCACCCGCGCGCGCCGCAACACTGCACCGTCGGCTATGGCTACTACCCCGACAGCCACCAACGCATTCCCACGCTGCGCCTACGCGGCCGCTGGCTGGAACAACTCGGCTTCACCATCGGCAGCAAACTCCACATCCGCATGCGCAACGGCGAGCTGGTCGTCACCGTGGCACCTGCAGAGTGACCAACCCGCCGCGCCCACGCGCGGAGCGTGCACCCCGCAGTTGGAGAACTCGCATGGTGAATGACACCCTGGCCGGCGCCTTCGGCACATCCCCGCGCTTCGGCAACAACTGGATGCCGCTACCAGTCGAACGCGCAACCAACACCTGCACCGCCTGGCATCGACGCAGCGCCTCAGGCACAACCGCCACTACACGCACGCCGTACGTCGCGCATCCGCGCGTCGCACTTATGCGCGGCTACACCCGCGTACGCCACACCACGCGTTGGCGCGTACGCGACGAGCCAGCAGCGGGCAGCAGGCAGGGCGCGTTTCGACCAGGCCATCGGCCTGTTGCATGCCGACCTGCTCGCCTACATGCGCCGGCGCCTGCGTGACCGCGACACCGCCAACGACCTCACCCAGGAAACGCTGCTCCGCCTGCTGGCCTACCGCGACGCGCCCGACATCGGCGACTACGCACTGCTGATGTACCGCGTTGCCCACAACGTGGTGCTGGAGCATTGGCGCACGAGCCACCGCCGCCACGCCAACGCCCACGTCGTACTGGACCTGATCGCACCACTGGCCGCAGACGGCGCCCACGTCGACCAGATTGCCGCCGCCCGCCGCATCCTGCAGCACCTGCACACCCACACGCTGCCCGCACTACCGCCCAGATGCCGCCAGGCCTTCATCCTCAACCACATCGACGGCCTCACCTACCCGCAAGTGGCCGCAGCCATGGGCATCTCGATCAAGATGGTGGAAAAGCACATCAGCCGCGCCCTGGCCGCGTGCCGGGCCGCTGTGCAGTGATGCGCCCGGGCTGCGTTGCCTGCCGGATGAGAACATCAGGATGCATCCTCGCCGTGTTGAACACGCATGCCGGTGCGCTACGGCCAGCAAACATCGATGCAGATAAAAAACCCTGCCGAGGCAGGGTTCGATGCATCAGTAACCGGATCCATAAGGGTTGACGGCGTCGGCCCTCGATGGTTCGTAGGTTTGCTGTGGTGCTGGCTGGCGATACGTGTTCTGTTCTTTATACGGATCGACAGTGCCAAGTTTTCCGGTGTATGGATTCACGTTCCCACGCGTCGAATAATTGTCGAGCGTTGTGCTGTTGGCCGCACTGCGATAGTGAGGTTGCACATAAGTGCCGTCAGCGCGGTGGTAGCCATTGACACGGGTCTGCGCGCACACTGAAGCGGAGGCGAGTGCCACCACGATCGCCAAAACGATCTTTGCCTTTTTCATGGATGTTTCCTCGTAACGACTTGATGGTTTATGCAGGGCCGCGGAAGACGAACGACGTGAGAGCCGTTTGGCCCGAATGGTGTGGCCAGCTTGGGCCATCGGATTCACTGCGCTCCAGCTCGGTAGTCGGCAACCATTGCCTTGGTCACGTCCTTTGGGTAGCACAACGGCGCGTAGCCACCGCCACGGCTATATGCGCTTCTACCGCCGCAGCTGCTGCCATTGCGTGCCGCGTTGTACGGGCAGGGGCAGTTGCCGGGATAGGCATCGATCGATTGTTGAATCAGCAGCGTCTTGATGTTGGCATCAGACAACGCTGTAGAAGGTCCTTTGGCAATTGCGTGTGGCGCAAATGCCATTGCCAACGCAAGCAAGCAGAACTGCAGTCGCATGGGTTCATCCTAATGGCGCACGTAAGGTGCGCAACAGAGCATGCAAGCCCTGTTCCCGCGTCTTATCGAGTTCGCTCTCACATACGCTATAAAAATGGCTGTGCTCGCTTTCCGCCGTATTCGAACGCCTACACCGCGATCGCCTGAAGGTGGAAGCTAGCGAACTCTTCAAAAGCCAGGACCAAACATGACTTCAGATGACTTTGTTAGCGGGCTGAAGACCCAATGCGCGGATGCAGCCGTTCACGATTGCGTGGAACTTCTTAAAGCCCCGCCGGGCCGTAGGCCCGAACAATCTTTGGTTAGCTTGTCCGTCTGGTATCGCGGTCTCGCTCCTGCCGACAAAGCCAACGTTGTCGCCGCATTGCAAATGGCGGCCGATGCAACGCTGTTCGGCGTCTTGTGCGCTATCGACGGTGTTCGCGCTATCGAGGATCAATCAACCAAGTCCAAGTTCAGACTCACAGCCACATGCAACGGTTCAACGTCACTCATAGCGCCCGGACCCGAAGATCTTCATGCTCTTCTACAGACAGATTCTCTGTAAGAAAAGAAGTGCGCCGCGCATATGCAGCAGACACCGTCTAGCTCTGGCATAGTGCGCCGCAGGTGAGCTGGGCTGTACCTTACACAAGGCGATGAGGCCACAAGAAGTGGGGTCAGGTTAATCTAATGAGTCGACTTGACCTCTCATCCCTTCATGGCGCATCCGTAATGCAAACGTGGTTGCCATTTTTATGCTGGACTCGATATCGTTGAATGATTGACCAAGAGCCTAGAGTGCGGGAATATCGTACAGTAGTAGTCTAATCGCTCACTGCGGATTACAAAGGAATTCATGGATGAATAAGAAGATGCGCCCTTCTCTTGGTGGCCTGATAAATGCTTATAGCAAAATCGGTCTCATATTATTGGCGGTTGCCGCATTGGTTTTTTTGAGGGGCCTAATCAAGGCTCCTTCGCCCAGCGACGAGATCCGGCAGTTGGTTGTCATCGGCCTTGCCGTGATGGGTGTCATCCTGTGCACGCTTGGCATTCTTACGGTCAAGCAGCCTGATGGCAGATAGGCTTTGTCTAACTCTGGCTTTGATAGATGCCCATTGAAAATCTTCTATCAACGCAGCTTGCTATGAAAGTTGGCTTATGCCACCACATTTTAGTGTGCTGAGGTCTCTAATCTGCAGGACATTGACCGGGCCAATGAAAAGCAAGAGAGCGATGGATGAGCAGGCGTTTAGCTGTCGCGCCACGGGACTGGACTAGCTACCAGCGCATCTCGGCTCGGCGGCCAGCTGGCGGTGTCTAGCCCTCACACCACACCGCGCGCGGTCGACATGCTACCCTGACCACCGCCATTCTGGCGAAGACGGAACATCAGGTGACCCAGTCGACACCATTGCAAGCGGTGTCAGGGGCTTTCTCGCTGAGCCACGCTTAACGCAGGTCGCCCAGAGACAAGCACGTCATTTCAATCACTACCAGGGACGTATTCATCATGAAGCTACGTAGCATTGCCACCACTTTCGCATTGGCTGCAGCTTTAAGCCTTGGCTTGAGCGCTCCAGCGCGGGCCCAGGCGGGAGATCCTTGCTCGGTCTTTCTTTGCATGGCCAGCATGACCGCCCCAAGCAAGCCAGGAGGTCCTGCTTGTGCAGCGCCGATCGCCGTCTTCCATTCCATTCAGATATGGAGCCCCGCCTTCAACCCTTCAGCCACGGCGGCGGCACGCCGGGCATATCTGATGACATGCCCAGGCGTGGTCCCAGTGAATCAGGCCACCTTGGAAGCTATCATCGGGCAGTGGGGCTACACGCCTTGACGTAAATTGCCCGCTGACTCAGAAATTTGCTTTTAAGTCAGCGGGAATGCCGCCACGCCCCTGTTTGCCATGCGCATCGCGCAAGGCCTTTCAATACCACTGTGCTTCGACGAGATAGGTGGTGCCTGGCTCCTTTATCTCTCAAGATGATCGTGCGAGTCCGGCGCCAACGGCGCTGGCGATGCCGGAATACAACAGATATGCGTTTGATCTCATCTCCTGGTGTTGCTTCGCGCCGTGGGCGGCGAATTCCAAGACCATGAGCAATTGACGGCAAGCAGCGCCTCGACGACGATCATTCGAGTTAATTCGTCTGGAGCTGCAATGCCGCCTGAAGTACAAGAACTGCAAGACGCCATTACGTCTATCCCTGGCATTACCGATGCAGCGGTGGACAAGGTGGATCTTTCTGATGTCACGGAAAGCGACTTCAGTCTTCTTCCGTATGCCGACCTGCCGCTAGGCGCTTTGAAGCGCACAAAGGGAGGCTTGGACAACGAGCTTGCCATCTCCGTCAACTTTGGTATCACGCGCGATCCGAAAGGCCTCAAGGCACTCGAGTTCATTTCCTGGTGGGTACGCGATTCGGCGCGAGCGGGCGAGCCGATGCAGATCAGGAGCGTTGCGCTTCCACCCATCGGCGATCAGTTTGGCACGTCACTTCGCTTTTGCATCGATTATTTCTACGCTGATCCTGAGCAGGATATCGGCAAGCTATTGTCCAAGGTAGGGAAGTTGGCCGCTGGGCTCAACAGCGCAAAGGGCTTATATCCACAGGTCGTTGCGTCCTGATAATGCAGTCAAGCCAAACCCGCCGCCGCAGATGTCCTCGCGCAGCTGCTGACGCAGCGGGCAAGCGGGATTGCCGAGTGTCACCGCACAGGTAGGGCTGCCTTGCGTTGGTCCTGGCCTGACCTCAAGGCAATCTGAAGACGCTCGCTTCTCCATTCCTTGTGTCGTACGCCACTAATGCCTCTTGGAAGGCATCAGCGCTGCAAACGAGGTCACCCTCACTGCTCCAGATGGCAGACCGCCCCGCTCCTATGAAGGTATCGGCGGGGCCTACACAGTTCGCCATCAAGACAGTCATGGAATGCGTTTTTGCAATCGTCGGATAATGACTGTAGGCCGATGTCACGCCTCTTTCCGACTTGGCCACGCTTGCCAGATACACGCCAGCACCTGACGCTGCAGCTTGTTCTGCATGGCTTGCGTCGTTCCCCTGTGTATCCGGCGGGCTGTGCAGGCGAATCCAGATTGACCTTACTTAACCGCTCGGCGAGGATATTGCCGTACCGCACTTGGGCGGTCGGGTCGCAGTCAGGCGCAAAGCATGGTTCGCAGTGTCGGTGTAGACGAAAGTGAGCGGCAGCTACTTGATGACGTTGCCGAATATGGATGGCATTGCATCCACATCATGGAGGAGGGCGAGCAGGTTGGGTACTCCTTCACCGTTGGCATGTACCAGACGTTTGGGCACCCGGAATTGATCATCCTCGGCTTGTCCTCAAGGGTGTCGCACCAGATCCTCTCGATCGTTGCGGATGCGGCGCAAGCCGGAACACCGTTCGACCTGTCACAACCAACAGATGCCCTCATTAATCACTACTCCTGCTGTTTTGCCGAATTGCCATTGTCGGAGTACTACGAGCATGTAGGTTTTGCCCGCTGGTACTATCAGGGAGACGACTTTCCGCTTTACCAGATTATTTGGCCGTCCAAGTCCGGCCTGTTTCCCTAGTACCCCAGGGCCAGTGCGGAGTTCCGTGCAGCCCAGCCGGTACTTGGCCAGGCCGCAAGTGGCAACTGACAATCCTTCATCCAGGGCCGCTGGGTGGTCGTCGACGTGGCGGATGAAGACTGTCAGGCGATGGATTCGATCACCGATAGCAATTTCCGGCGACCAACGTATCGCCAGGCATTCGCGTTGCCGCATTCCCGTAGCAGGCAGGATCAGGACTGTAGTGTGGCTTCCGAAGATCTGAATGCCCTCTGTAACGAGGCGCGTGGCTTCGCCGAGTACATGCTGCTTGCACATGGCGAGTTCATCCCATTCGGTGTCTTGATGCGCCCAGATGGGACGATTGCTCAGGTTGCTGGTGACCTTGGGTTTGAATGTTCCGTATCTGCGGAGATGGTTGAGCTACTTCAAGCGTCCTTCTCGCAATCTGCCCGTCTTGGCGCCATCCGGGCCGCCTGCATCTGCATGGAGATGTCTGTGGTGCCACCCGGACAGGAGGACAAGACGGATGCAATCTGTACGCGATTGGCGCACGTATCGGGCGAGACAGTCGAGGTCTTCGTACCGCACTCGCGTGATGCGCGTGGGGCGATCCAGCTGGGCCAGCCATTTGCCACGGTCGGCGATGAGTTCACGCTTGTCGAGCGCTAAACTATCCAGGCGTGGCACAGATCTATTCAACGGGTGGGCAGCATGCTGAAAGTCGCCATTCTCATTGCTTGCCTCGCCGTCGCTGCGCCTGCCGTGGCCATCTCATGCGGTGGGCAGCAATCCACGGCGCAGGCCTACTCCTCTGCTCAGCACGTGATCTCTGCGCATGTTGAGAGGAGCTATGCGGCACCCGGTTTTGGTCGTGATGCTGTGCGGCTCGTCGAGCTTCGCGTGCTGAAAGTCTGGAAAGGTCAGCTGAAGCCAGGAGACCGTATCCAGGCAACAGCGGAAGATTCAATCAATTTTTTCGGTGATGGGTTCGTTCCACTCTTGGGATCCGATCTGTTGGTATACGCGAGCGGTTCCCAGCCTCTTATGCTGGGCAGTTGCTCAAGGACCGCACCACTGGAGACCACGCGTGACCTACAGGCGCTGGAGGCGTTATCCAGGCGGTCGCATGGCAGGTAACGTGAGCGGCACTGCCTCCACGGCGACGCCGAGGTGACGCGGGCATTAGGTCCTTTGGAGCATATGATCACTTACCCATCAGAGCCGGAACTTGTTCTCGCCCTCGATCACCACGATGAGTTGGTGCGGCAGTGTGCTGCCGGTGCGTTGTCGTTAGGAGCTTTCTGTGCAGCGTACGATAACTTTTACTGGGCATACGCACTGGACGGGCATGAGTCCGACGCTGCGGGCCAGGCGCTGCTAGGCCGGCTGGCTGCCCGCATAGCTCCACATCGCGCACTGGCCGAGACCGTTCTGGCTAATATCCATCCTGAAACCCCTAAGACTCATGCCAGCTATGGCAAGGCCGGCAGGCTCGGCACCGATGAGGCCATGGTGCGTCTCAAGCTTATCGCTGCTGGCCTCCTTTCTTGGAGAGCCTGAAAATTCATTCAAGCCGAACCCGCTCCGCGACGCGGTTCAATTCAGGAGCTCATCCCTCATGACGTATCTGGCGAAACTTTATGAGGCTTAACACGTCGAACGCGCATTGCATCACTTGGGAATGAGAAGTAAGGATTCACTGGGATCTCTCTGACGACGCATTCATACCGTCGCCACTGTGCGGCGCGACGTACCTCTGATGTCAGGCGCCAAAAATATATGATCGCAATCGAGTTTGAACCACCAAGCGTTTCCTCCTGCGAGTGCTGCGGGAAAGAGACCATTCGCCTCACGCGTTTCGTTACAGATGACGGTAACGCGCACGCTGTTTACTACCTTCAGTACACGCCCGGGCACGAACCGGAGCATATAAGCGGTTTGATCAGCCTCGGCGAGTGGGGTGAATCGGCCTCGCCAGCAGATCGCATTGCATTTCTGTTCCGCCTCTGGGCCACCGAGGGGACATATAACGTGGCACTCACCGATGCCGCAGAGTCGCCATGGTCCAAAGCAACGTTCCTTGGGGCTTTGCTGGACCGGGCCCAGGCACTGAATCACCCGTGGTGCAAGGAGGTGTTTCACATCACGGATCACATCACTAGCCAGGATCTTGAGGCAATTGAATTTCTTGCCGGGAAGCATCAACGGAGCGCCTGACAACTCGCTCAGGTAGGAATTGCCTCGCTGCAGCACTTACGTCCCGGCTATCACACCATGCTCGCCTGTCACCCCCGTCCTCCTACGTCATCGGCGCATCGTAAATAGGGGTGAATCGAGATTTGCTGTACTTGCGGTGAGGAGAGAGCTTTGTCGTCTTCATACAGCAGATTGCAGGTCTCCTGGTAAGCGAAAGGGACGAGGATTTCATGGCTTTCTGCGTCGATTAAGGGCAATAGATAGTTATGGCATACAGACCAAACCCGACTGGTTCCCTGCTTTGGCTCCTTGCACTCGCAGGCGTAGTGGCAGGTTGTGTAGTGCTTGCGACCCATCGGCCGCCCCTGCTTACACCGGGCATCTGTAAGCCGCTACCTGCAGGCATCAAAAAGATGGGGCGAGCGCTTGCTCCTCCAGCGGCAGCGGCGGCGCTAGGTCCGCACAGTCAGGAGGAAGCCGAATTACGAAGCGCCATGCAGCCCGGTGACACGGTTCATGAGTTCGAGACGGAAGTGACGGGTGGGCACCTGGTTATGCGGGGAAGGTGCTACATCGGTCAGACCATTGGTTGGATACGCTGAGCACCTGCACGTATTGCAGGTCTTGAAATTTGGCTGGTGCACCGAAGCAGGGACTCATTTGTTCAGCACCTTGGTTGTCCACACCTGGTCGTAGTCAGCATTGTGTGCCTTGGTGAATCCGTTGGCATCGCTGCGTCCATCGTCGACTTTCTGGCCATCCTTGTAGATCACGTAATGGCGCCCGCCGGCAGCCTGGTCGCCGTGGTAATGCAACTGCATCCGGTACACCAACCTGCTCTCTTCCGCTGCTGGTGTTGCCTGTTGAGGCTCACCGTTACTGGCCATTGGCTTTATCTGTAACAGCGGTGTCGTCTGCTGCGGATGGGCCACGACCCAGCGCATGAAATTGGCCTGGTCCCGGGCTGACGCTTGCCCGGACGCTGGCCAGATGTAGAGAAACGTTGCGGGCGTATTGGGTACTGTACTGACGGCCGGCATGTGCCACTCGTAGACCTGTTGCTTGCCGTCGGCTGTCGTCATCTCGAGCAGGCTGGCACTGCCTTGCGATGGATTGCCGTCGGCGCCCGATAGCTCACTGATCTGCGCTAGGCCGGAGCCCGGTACCGCGCCCGCCAGTGCCAGTAGCAGGTCGCGCTGGTTTGTCACTTCCTGTTCGTTCAACGACAGCGAGCGCAGGTAGCGCGAACGCAGACTGAAACGGTAGCGCGCTTCCTGCAGGGTGAATTCTCCCTCGACCCTGGAGGCTTCGTGCCAGTCGTGTCCGGGTGCCAGATTGACGGTGCCGTGCATGATGCAAAACCCCTGCTGGGACTGTGCCGCTGGCGGGAAGGGCGGTGCGCTGCTGGTTATCGAAGCCAGGATGTCCTTGGTGCGCCGCTCGGTGATGTCCTGCAGGCGGCTGATGGCCGTCTTCTGGAAACGAAAGGTGGTGCCATCGCGATGGGCGAAACCGGTGACCTGGACGACATTCGGGTCGAGCGGCAACGCGTCTTCCGCGTGTGCAACGATGACCCTGCCATCGTCCTGTGCCAGCGTTTCCACCGGCTTGACCAGTTGGCGCACCTTGCCATCGCTGGCCGATGCTTGTGCGGTCAGCAGGCGCTGCGCATAGCTGGCGGCGTCCTCGCGGTAGCTATCGATGTCGCCCCAGTAAAACTGCGCGGAACTTCCCAGAAAATGCAGGGGCACATCGGTCGTCACGGCAAGACGCCCGATGCAGTAACTTGTGTTGCCAGTAGTGTCCGCCGACGGCGGCAACGGCGTGTTGGTGGTGTTGGTTGTGCTGCAAGCCGCAAGCAGCGCCATGACAGCAAGCAGCGGCGCGCGCATCAAACGCGTGGCGGAATGTCTCAACGCAATTCCTTCAAAACAGCAATCGGTAATGATAGATGACGCCGCTCTACGTGGTGCGTCATCCCTGACAAGGTCTTCTGGCGCGTCCTGCTGCTATCACCATCCACTGGACTGCTTGCGGGATCGAGCGAGCCGAACCCGTTCTGGTCGGTGTGGGCCAGCGGGAATGGCACTGCGCCACCTCACATCGGCTCTTATGCCGCGCGGTGGTAGTGATGGCGTGCCTGCCTCCGTCGCGCCTTCCCCTGCAGGCGTGCGGCGCACCAGGATGGCTAGGCTTGCGATTACTTCTTTCGGTACACCCCGCCGAAGGAAACGTTCATTCCGCCGCATTCCAGGTTGTCGTCGGCCAGCAGCATGTCGCCCAGCAATTGCAGGCGCACCTTGCACGTGTCTTCGTTGACCTCGACGCGGTTGCCTTCTGGATAGCCGCGCGCGGTGACCGAGCTGGTGTGCGGACCGCCCGGCGTCTGTTCCGGGTCGGGAAAGGCGCTGGGCCAGTACGCATCGCCGTTGACGGTGATGCTGCCGTCTGCGTTGGTGGTCAATTGCAGCGTGTTGTCGCCGTTGTGCCAGTGGCCGTTCCACGCCTGCGGTGTGGGTGTGGCCGCGCTTGGCTGCATCTGCAGGCTGGACTGTGCGACCCAACCAGCATTGCCGCCTCCCTTGTTGGGATAGAGCACGCAGACATAGGCATTGCGGCGCTGCGCCGTCAGGACGATATCGTTCTTGACCACGTAGGCGCGTCCCTGGCATGCGGCCCCGCCCGTGTCCGGGCAGCCATCGGTGTCCTTGAGCAGGTACAGGCGCGGCGGGATGACCTTGCCGAGTGAGAACGCCACCGGCGTGCTGGTGAACAACCCATTGCGGCAGGTGGCATCGTCGTCGGCAGGCGCAGCGTGGACCAGTGGCGAAATGCCCAACAGGGCATGCATCCAGGCCTTCAGCACAGCAATGACTCCAAATGTGGCGCGGTAGTGTGCGGCAAACCCGGCCGTCTTTCAGCAGGAAAGTGCCACCACACGCCACGCATGCCACAGCCGCGCTGACCAGGTCCAGTTCCACGCCCGCGCGCGAGGGCGTGCGGCCGCGTGCGGTGCGGTGCATGGTGCGGCGTCGTGTCTTTGCCCCCGCAGCCCATGCTTGTGTCTGATTAACTCAATGGAAGTGTATGAGCTCTCTTCACCTGGGGAGGGCGATGCTGCTGTCTCCAATCGAGAGGGAGTGGAGCATGAAACAATCACTGTTGGTCCTGTCCATCGTCGCGGCGCTTGCGCTCGCGGGCTGCAAGCCGGATGCCGACAAGGAGGCCGCAGCGCCGCCTGCCGCGTCCACCGAGCCGACGCCGACCGGTGGCGCGGCGACCCCGACCACACCGCCTGTCGGCGAAGCCAGCCCGGCGCCGGAAGGCGCGGCGCGCGCGAGTTCCGGAGACGACATCGCCCTGGGCCTGCTCGGGGCGGTGGACAACCACGAGATCGCCGCAGCGAAGCAGGCGCAGGACAAGAAAGTCACCGGCGCGGTGCTGGACTACGCGAAGATGATGGAAAAAGAGCACACCGAGAACCTGGAAAAGACCAAGGCGCTGGGGACGCTGGCCGAAACCCCGGACGTCAAGAAGCTGGAGGGCAAAGGCGAGCAGGACCTGTCCACGCTGGGGCAGACGTCCGGCAACGACTACGCGGCGGCCTACATCGATGCAATGATCGCCGGGCACAAGGACGCGCTGCAGCTGATCGAGACGCAGATGATGACAGTGGCGTCGACCGAGCCGGTCAAGCAGCACCTGACCGAGACCAAGACGCACGTCGAGCAGCACCTGGCGAAGGCGGAAGAGATCAAGAAGGCGATGTGAGCGTGGGTGTGGCAGATCGCCGGTCTGCCACGCCTGGTCTGCAAGCGGCGAGTGAGCGCGACGTCGTCGTTTTCGAGCCTAGGGACCTGGAAGGGGGATCAGGGAAAAGGCGATTCCTCCCACAACTGCCAACAGCGCCAACACGCTAAGAACTATCGAATACAGACGCTTGGAAAAACCGGGGCGACGCTGAATGGCTCGAAGAATGGCGATCGGAACTAATGCATAGACAGCACAAAGGGCAATGAAGTACCGGTTGATCTGATAGGAGGAGTCCTTGCCTAGCGCATTTCCGGCTTGAAACAAGACCACTCCACCAACAAGCGATAGGAAAGAGCGGATTGCGAATGCATTATTGGTTCTTGTTTGAATGCTCATACCTTCACATCGCTACGATCTGGAATGTTGCCCCAGCTGGGGTGCTTTATCAACGTGATCTCCTCTTACGCATCCATCGAACGTGATTGCGTCAGTACCCGGTGTCATCGCAACGTTGCAATGACTGGGCGAAAGTTTCCAGGAGTTTTGCTGCAAGGAGATACACTCCATGCGCGATGTGCTCAGGTCGCCGGCGCGCTAGCCGGTGGTCCCGACGCTTCTGATGAGCTACAAGATGTGCGCAGCAAGCTGCTCGGTATGCTCGCCCATTACACCGCAGTACTTAGCTAACATCAGCTGGATGTTCCGTTCTCCCGTTCTCCTGATGCCTGAAAATTCATCCAGCCAGACTCCACTTGTCGGGTAGGCTTAATTCAAGTATTAGGCGGCCTGGCGTATTGCCAGCACTCACAATGCGTCCTATTCGGTAGGGAACACGCTTTGGTGGCATATCTCTGGAGTCGCGCTTACCATCTGGATTACTCGGCATTGGTCTGCGGAGCGGATAGCCGCCACGCTTGCTCGCGACGGCTTGTGCGAGTGACGTAACACTTCTTTCGAACCGACGCCGCTCAGTGATTGCACCTCCATCCGATCTCATTGCAGGCCAGTGTGCGATTGCCGCCTGGTTCATTGCAGTCGCAAGTGGGATGTTGATTTCGAATCGACATCTCCGGGGTCATAAGGGACGCTTCTTCAAGTGCCTCGGACTTGGAAGCTTGGCCATCGGGCTGCCGCTGGCCTTCGTGCTGCCCTCATCCGCATACTTGCTGAAGTCCATCGTCATGCTTGTTCTGTCGATCTGCATAAGCGTAATGGGCTTGAAGAAGGGTTCGCGTTGGCACGCATGGCTCGGTTTATTGGCAGCGTTCTTGGCTTACGTCGCAGTCGGATTTCAATATATGGTTGTTGAGACGGCGAGGTGAGTGTGGCAGTGAACGAATTGAGGCCTTAGATATCAATACAAGCTCGTTTGAATTTTCGGCAAAAAGCGTAGTGGTGGCACCCGTCGACGACGGGTTTCACCTGATTGGTTTCAGTGACTGCGAGATCAATGGCGAGACCTACCTCACGCTTCAACGCGCTTTGATTTTCGATGAGCAAGACGTGGCATTCGGTATGGATACCTACCACGTCCAGTGGTGCAGCCAAGAAAAATCATCGTACGGTGGCATCTCCCAATTCACGCTTCGGCCGGGCTCTGCGGAGATTGCATTCACTTCAAACGCCGCAAGAGCACTGGGCGGCATGGAACGTCTCAGCATCTTCTTCCAGCTCCCGCCCTTCGAACAACATGCGTTGCGGGATGCTCTTGGGTACCTTTTTGAAGGTGACGGTTGCCTTGTCACGGCCGATGAATGAAATACTACTGGGGCTGTGGAGAACTACATGGGCATTCCAGCTAACAAGCTTCTTTTATTCGGCACCGCCCTTAGCGGACTCGCAGCTCTGGTGCACCTGGCGTGCCTGATCGTGGGCGCTGCCCTGTTCCGGCTCTTGGGAGCTGTTGAACAAACGGCGCAACTACGCTTGGCCGGGCATTGGTATCCTTGGCGGACTGGTACATGCGGGGCTGGTGCAGCAAGCGCATGATCGTCTCGGCGCACTCGGGCCGGGCTTCAAAGACTGTCTAAAGATCTCTGGCACGCTCGGCGGCGAATACGGACGAGATAACCTTGCCATCCTTTCTCCGGCAGAACTAATTTCAGCGTCCGGCCACATTGCCGAGCAACTCAGTGATCCTCCGGATGGCGCGCAATCAAGGTGACTATCGTTTACTAGACCGCTGGCAAGCCACTCGCGCACACCCACCTTGAAGGCGCCTTTATTTCAGGCGTCGGCCGGAAGCTGATATGTCACAACCCTTGATTCTTGCGATGGCAGCGCACGTTGCCCTCGCCGCCTTTCTCTACGTGCTTCTCACCGTTGTCCGGGCTCCTGCGGTGTGGGGCATCGGCAGACCGAAGAGCGGCGCGAATCCTTGGGCGGATTTCGAGCCGCGGATCGGCGCCAACCTGTCGAACCAGTTCGAGTGGCCGCTGTTCTTCCATGTCGCGTGCGTTCTGCTGATGTATCTGGGGCATGGCCGCGACGGCCTACTGCTGGCGTGGATCTTCGTTGCCGGCCGGGCGTTGCATAGCGGCGTCCAGATCCTTACCCGCAATGTCCGGCTAAGAGGGGCTGTGTTCACCATCAATTTCCTGGCCGTGCTAGGACTCTGGGCGCTGGTGGTTTGGGCGGCTTGGTCACCGGCGGTCTAAGGGTTCGTCTAGGAAACCCTCAGCGCCGCGCCGCCGGCTCCCGGCGATAGACTCCACCAAAACTGACGTTCGCACCGCCGCATTGCAGATTGTCCGCAACGACCAACAGGTCGCCAAGCAGTTGCAGACGTACATTGCAGTCGTCTTCGTTGACGTCCACGCGGTTGCCCTCGGGAGTACCGCGTGCAGTAACGGCGCCAAAATGCGGGCCGCCGGGCACTTGCTCCGGGGTGGGGTTTGCACTGGGCCAATACGCATCGCCATTGACGGTGACGCTGCCGTCGCCATTCGCGGTCAACTGCAGCTGGTTGTCGCCATTGTGCCAGCGGCCATTCCATGCCTGTGATGTTGGCGTACTCGCACTCGGCAGCGGCTGCAGACTGGCCTGCGCCACCCAACCGGCGCTGCCGGCGCCCTTGCTGGGATACAACGCGCAGACATATGCGCCGTGCCGCTGTGCCAACACCAGCGCATCGCCTTTGACCACATACGTGCCTCGCCTGCAGGCAGCATCGCCTTTGTCCGGGCAGCCGTCGCTGTCGTTGAGCAGATACAACCGCGGCACCGCGACCTTGGCGATCGAGAACCCAGCCGTGCTGCTGGTGAACAAGCCATTGCGACACGTGGTCGCTTCGTCATCGCCTGGTGCCGCGTCGGCTGCTGCCGATACCAGTAACAGGGCCGCTAGCCAGAATCCATGCATGTGTATCAATCCAGGGGTGGAAAAGAACGGAGTCTAAACCAGTCATCCTCTTCTTCCCGGATGAGATCCACGAGCCGCGCTTACCGGCACCGATCAAAGGTTCTGACGCGTGTTTCTTCCGCAATGATCAAGCGATCTTCCATCTGGCTCAGGATAAACACCGCCGGAACTTCCTTATTGGGCTTGTTTGCCGATGCGGTGAGGATGCGCCACGTCCAAGGCGTACGTGCGAGCAAGATCACCGTGTTGGGCCAGATATCTTCGCCCTTGCCGGTCATATGATCCCAATCGAATCTGATGGCGTGCTTTGGGTCTGCTGCGTCACGGTCACAGGGAATGCCTGCGGTCACCCATGTGCCTTGCAGGTTGCTAGGAAAGTTGGTCTTGGGGACGTTGCGCTGGTAGCTTTCGACGCCAGCGACGCGTGTCAAAGCACCTCGCTTCCAAGTATAGGCTTGCGTGTAACGTCCTGGAGCGGGGCATCGGTTCGAGCCATCTGGATTGGATTGCTCCCGTTTGCAGATGTGCGATTTCTTTTGCACGACAAAGTCCACCTCGATGCGATTGCCCTGGACCGCTAAGTCCATGACCTCGCCTGGAATTTGTTCGCTTGCATCTGGCGTGTAGCCGGTCCTGCGTGCTCTGGTTTCCCATGGGTCAATCGGCACGCTGAGGTCCGGTGTCTTCTTCGGAATGAGTTTGCTCAGCACGTTGATCGCGTTGGGACAATCGGACGTGGAGTCGGTGCAATACGAGGAGCCGAGATAGACGATCTCATCGATGCCATCCTTATCCAGATCGATAGCGCTTACGAAGCCCGCGTAATCCTCGACGACGATATCGTCGTTAACGCTGAAGTCCTGCCACAGCCTAACGATCTCTTCGGCACGGCTGGAGGTCAGCTTCTGCTCCTTGGCTGTCGCGACTGTGGCGATGGCAAGCAGCGCCGCCATGACATAGATCCGCATCCTTGCTCTCCTTGCAGGTTGAAGATATAGCTTACAACTCCTCGCAACTTGCCGAGTGCACTGGCCGGATCCACTGGACTGCAGGACGTTGTTGCCATTACACGCGGATCCCAGATGTCCAAGACATGCTTGGTAGCGTGTTCGCCATCAGGTCTCCTGTTCGATGCACCAATCCAGTGCCTGGTCGCGCGCTCCATGGCGCCACTTGCCGTATGGGCACCCACGCGCACGGTGCGCTCGTAAAGATGCGGTCTGTAGTGTGTGAATTCGTCGCCACGGCCGCGCTTGTTTGATTTTCGTCAATTCGACCGACACATGAAATTCGCAGTGAGGGTGCTTGACTGCATGGGTCAAGAATCGTTGCGGAGTTGCGCATGAGTGCAGTCACAGGTGGAAAGGTCGGCCAGGCGGGTAGCCAGGGGGCGATCTGGACGGGAGTTGGACTGGTGCCTCGTGAGCGAGCGCCTGTGGATCTGCTGGATGGTTCGCGCCGCGTTGCTCCCATTGTCGTTACGGCGCGTGTTTGCGCCGCGGCCTGCTGAGGAGGCGCCATGCGGATCTGTCTACTTAACGAAACAACCAATGAGCAAGCCGGGCTGGAGCAGCGCTGCGTCGCGGCGCGCGAGGCGGGCTGCGACTACGTGGTGGTGCCGCCACCGTTCGAGCGCGATGCAGAAGGCCGGCTCAGCGAAGTCGCCAGTGGCAGCGACGCCGACGCAGCGCGCCTGGGTGAGCTTGTGCAGGCGGCGCACCGCGCTGGCGTGAAGCTGCTGCTCGATGTGCGCCTGGACGAAGTAGGCGGCGCCAGCGCGGTGGTGCGCGAGAACCCGCAATGGTTCCGCGCACGCAGCACGGCGGTGCCGGACCCGCGTCAGCCGCGCACCACGCCGGAAGTGGCCGAGGCGCGTTTTGCCTATGCGCAGGAAGGTGCGGCGCTGGTGGAGTGGTGGAGCGCGCGTTTGCTGGACTGGGCCGGGCAGGGCGTAGCCGGTTTCCGCCTGCTGCAGCCGCAGCAGGTCCCGGCGCAGCGCTGGCGCGAGTTGATCGCACGCGTCCATGCGCAGGCGCCGGAAGTGGTATTTGCAGCGTGGACGCCAGGTCTGGGCACTGAAGCCTTGCAACAGTTGGCCGGTGCCGGGTTCGATGCGGCGTTCTCCTCGCTCGCGTGGTGGGATGGGCGCAGCAGTTGGTTTTTCGATGAAGACACCGCGTTGCGCGCACTCGCCGCCCAGGTGGTTGCGGTGCTGGATGCGCCCGATGGCAAGCGCGCGGCGACGCCTGCGCAGCACTGGCAGCTGGCGCAGGCACTGGGCGGGGCGTGGTTGTTGAACGCTGCGCAGCTGGATGCGGTGCCGTCGAGCATCCGCGCCACTGACAGCGTGTCGGCAAGCAATGCCGGCCTGCGGCTGCGTCCGCTATTGCGCGAAGCCACCGGGCTCACTGCCGTTGCAGTGGAGCCGCTGGGTGGCCTGCCGACGTTGCTGTTGATCAATGGCGATGCCGCGCATGTGGTGCCGGTGCCTGCACCGGATCTGCTGCGTCTGCTCGGCGATGCCGAAGCGCTGGTGGGCGAAGACGGCAGCACCTTGTCTGGTGCGACGCTGGAAGCGCTGGAGCCGGGCGAGGTGCGCGTGTATCGCAGTGTGCCCGCGCGGCATGTGTTGGCGGTGCCGCGCATGCGCCCGCGTGCGCAGACGGCGGCCGCGTGGCCGCGTGTGTGCATCGAATCGGTGACGCCCTCGGTCGATAACGGTCGTTTCCCGGTCAAGCGCACGGTGGGTGACCGCATCTGCGTAGAGGCCGATGCGTTCTGCGATGGGCACGACCGCATTGCAGTGGCCGTGCTGTGGCGCCCGGCCGATGCAAAGACCTGGGCCAGCGCGCCGATGCGCGCCTTGGGCAACGACCGTTGGCGTGCGGAGTTTCCGCTGGAGCGCATCGGCACCTATGAGTTCCGTGTGGAAGGCTGGCGCGATGTGTTCGCCACCTTGCATGCGGATCTGGAAAAGAAGCGCGCCGCCAACACGGTGCTGCCGGTGGATGTGCAGGAAGCGGTGGCCGTGGTGCAGGCCGCGCACGCACGCAGCACCGGTGCGTTGGCCGAGCGGCTGCAGGCCGTTCTCACCCGCATCGGTGCGCAGAGCGAGCCGCTGCAGCAGCTGGCGATCGTGCTGGAGCCGGACACCGCGCAGGCGATGGCAGCGGCCGACGACAAGCCGTTCCGCTCCGAGACGCCGGTGACCTTTCGGGTGGAGTCGGAGCGCCGCGCGGCGCACTTTGCCAGTTGGTACGAATTGTTCCCGCGCTCGCAGAGCGGCGACCCGCAGCGCCACGGCACCTTCGACGATGTGATCGAGCGGCTGGCGCATATCCGCGCGATGAACTTCGATGTGTTGTACATGCCGCCGATCCATCCCATCGGCGCGAAGAACCGCAAGGGCCGCAACAACACGGTCACTGCCGTCGAAGGCGAGCCGGGCAGCCCGTATGCGATCGGCGCCGCCGATGGCGGGCATACCGAAGTGCATGCCGAGCTTGGCGGGCTCGATGGCTTCCGCCGTTTGATCCAGGCCGCACGTGCGCATGGGCTGGAAGTGGCACTGGACTTCGCCATCCAGTGCGCGCCGGATCACCCATGGTTGAAGGACCACAAGGACTGGTTCACCTGGCGTGCGGATGGCTCGATTCCGTATGCGGAGAACCCACCGAAGAAATACCAGGACATCGTCAACGTCGATTTCTACGCCAGCGGTGCGGTGCCCGATCTGTGGAATACGCTGCGCGATGCGGTGCTGTTCTGGGTCAACGAGGGCGTCACGCTGTTCCGCGTGGACAACCCGCATACCAAGCCGTTCCCGTTCTGGGAGTGGCTGATTGCCGATGTGCGCGGGCGCCGCCCGGATGTGGTGTTCCTGTCGGAGGCCTTCACCCGGCCGAAGATGATGTATCGCCTGGCCAAGTGCGGCTTCTCGCAGTCCTACACCTACTTCACCTGGCGCAACCACAAGCACGAGCTGCAGGAATATGTGGAAGAGTTGAACCAGGGCACGCCGCGCGAATGCTTCCGCCCGCATTTCTTCGTCAACACGCCGGACATCAATCCGCAGTTCCTGCAGACCAGCGGGCGCAACGGGCATCTGATCCGCACTGCGTTGGCCACGACCTTGTCTGGGCTGTGGGGCATGTATCAGGGCTTCGAGCTATGCGAAGCCACGCCTCTGGCGCCGGGCAAGGAAGAGTATCTGGACTCGGAGAAATTCCAGCTGCGCGCCTGGCCCGAGCGTGCGCCCGGCGACATCGTCGATGAGATCACCCGTTTCAACCAGCTGCGTCGCATGCATCCCGAGCTGCAATCGCACCTGGGCACGCGTTTCTATCAGGCACACAACGAGCAGGTGCTGTACTTCGGCAAGTTCCTGGATGCCGGTTACCTCTCGCGCAGCCGCAGCATGGTGTTGGTGGCGATCAATCTGGACCCCCACGCCGCGCAGGATGCCGCCATCGAAATTCCATTGTGGGAGTTGGGCCTGCCCGATCACGCCAGCGTGGCGGTGGACGATCTGTGGGACGGCCATCGCTTCACATGGCAAGGCAAGCAACAACACATCCGGTTAGAGGCGACGCGGCCGTTCGCGTTATGGCGCATCCGCGCAGGAGAGGTCGCATGAATGCAGTCCCATCGTTACAAGCCGACGCAGAACAGTCTGCGGTGGTTGCAGATCAGCTTTGGTACAAAGACGCGATCATTTATCAAGTGCACGTCAAGTCGTTCTTCGACTCCAACGACGATGGCATCGGCGATTTTCCCGGCCTGATTTCCAAACTGGATTACATCGCCGAACTCGGCGTGGACACCATCTGGTTGCTGCCGTTCTACCCCAGCCCGCGCCGCGATGACGGCTACGACATTGCCGAATACATGGCAGTGCATCCGGACTACGGCACCATTGCCGACTTCGAGCAGCTGGTGGCGCAGGCGCATGCGCGCGGCATCCGTGTCGTGACCGAGCTGGTGATCAACCACACCTCCGATCAGCATTCGTGGTTCCAGCGTGCGCGCAATGCGCCGGCCGGCTCGCCGGAGCGCGACTTCTATGTGTGGTCGGACACCGACCAGGAATACGAAGGCACGCGGATCATCTTCTGCGATACCGAAAAGTCCAACTGGACCTGGGACCCGGTGGCCGGACAGTACTTCTGGCACCGCTTCTATTCGCACCAGCCGGATCTGAACTTCGACAACCCCGCCGTGCTGGAAGCGGTGCTGGAAGTGATGCGCTTCTGGCTGGACCGCGGCGTGGACGGCCTGCGTCTGGATGCGGTGCCGTACCTGATCGAGCGCTCGGGCACCTCCAACGAGAACCTCCCCGAGACCCACGCGATCCTGCGCAAGATCCGCGCCACGCTGGATGCCGAATACCCCGACCGCATGCTGCTGGCCGAGGCCAACATGTGGCCGGAAGACACCCAGCAATACTTCGGCCAGAACGCCGACGAATGCCATATGGCGTTCCACTTCCCGCTGATGCCGCGCATGTACATGGCGATCGCGCGCGAGGACCGCTTCCCGATCACCGACATCATGCGCCAGACCCCGGAGATTCCGGAGAGCTGCCAGTGGGCGATCTTCCTGCGCAACCACGATGAGTTGACGCTGGAAATGGTCACCGACTCGGAGCGCGATTATCTATGGCAGACCTACGCCTCCGATCGGCGCGCGCGCATCAACTTGGGCATCCGTCGCCGCCTGGCGCCGCTGCTGGAGCGCGACCGCCGCCGCATCGAATTGATGACTTCCCTGCTGCTGACCATGCCCGGTACGCCGGTGCTGTATTACGGCGATGAGATCGGCATGGGCGACAACATCCATCTGGGCGACCGTGATGGTGTGCGTACGCCGATGCAGTGGTCGATCGACCGCAATGGCGGTTTCTCGCGTGCCGACCCGGCGCAGCTGGTGTTGCCGCCGGTGATGGACCCGCTGTACGGCTTCCAGGCGGTGAATGTGGAAGCGCAGATCCGCGACCAGCATTCGCTGCTGACCTGGACCCGCCGCGTGCTCAGCGTGCGCAAGCGCTACCAGGCCTTCGGTCGCGGCACTTTGCGCTTTTTGTATCCGGGCAATCGCCGCATGCTGGCCTACCTGCGTTGCTATCAGGACGAGACGGTGCTGTGCGTGGCCAATCTGTCGCATACGCTGCAGGCGGTGGAACTGGATCTGTCCGAGTTCGAAGGCCGCGTGCCGGTGGACATCATCGGTGGCGGCAGCTTCCCGCCGGTCGGCCGCCTGACCTATCTGCTCACTGTGCCGCCGTTCGGCTTCTACGCCTTCCAGCTGGTCAGCGAAGGGACCTTGCCGGATTGGCATGTGCCCACCCCGGTGCCGCTGCCGGATTACCGCACGCTGGTGTTGCGTAGCGATACCGACGAAGGCAACGCGCTGCTGCCGCATCTGTCCACGCTGGAAAGCGAAATCCTGCCGGCCTGGCTGTCGGCGCGGCGCTGGTTCTCGGCCAAGGATCAGGTGCTGAAACACGTGCGGATCTCGCGTCGCACGCCGTTGCCCGGCGATGAGCCGATGAGCCTGCTGGAGCTGGAAGTGGAGCTGGAAGATGGCCGCCACGAGAGCTACATGCTGCCGATCGGCATCGTGTGGGAGCGCGACCACCCCAGCACGCTGGCCGAGCAGTTGGCACTGGCGCGTGTGCGTCAGGGCCGCGAGGTGGGTTACCTCACCGACGCGTTCGCCCTCAAGCCGATGGTGCGCGGAGTGATCGATGCGCTGCGCGAGAATTCCACGCTGGAGTTCCGCGATGGCGACGATGCCTCACAGCAGGGACAGGTGCGTTTCGAAGCGACGCCGGCGTTGGCCAGGCTGGATATTCCGCACGATCCGGACATCCGTTGGTTGTCGGCCGAGCAGAGCAACAGCTCGCTGGTGGTTGCCGACAAGGCGGTGTTCAAGCTGCTGCGGCATGTGGCCAACGGCGCCAATCCGGAGATCGAGATCGGCCGTCGCCTGACCGAAATGGGCTATGCCAACGCCGCGCCCCTGCTGGGCAGCGTCAGCCGCATCGACGCGCAGGGCACCATCACCACCATTGCGTTGTTGCAGGGCTTCATCCGCAATCAGGGCGATGCCTGGCGTTGGACGCTGGACCATCTGGCACGTAGTTTCGACGAGTACGCTACCGCGCAGACCGACGAATCGCGCGCCGAAGCCGTGGCCGGTTACGACGCGTTCGCTGCCGTGGTCGGCAAGCGTCTTGCCGAGCTGCACGAAGCCTTGTCGCGCGATACCGACGATGCGGACTTCGTCCCGCAGCGCATCGACCTGCCCGCCGCCAACGATGTGGTGGCCGGCGTTGCGCGCCAGGTCGAACAGATGTGGGAGACGGTCAACGCACGCCTGGCCAGCAGCGACGACGCGATCGAACGCGACGCACTGGAAGCGGTGCTGGCCGAACGCTCGCAGCTGGAGGCCTTGCTGGCCAAGGCACCGGGCGTGCTCGCCGAGTCGTTGTTGACCCGCGTGCACGGCGACTTCCATCTGGGCCAGATCCTGGTGGCGTTCGACGATGTGATCCTGATCGACTTCGAAGGCGAGCCGGCCAAACCGCTGTCCGAGCGCCGCGCCAAGGCCAGCCCGCTACGCGATGTAGCCGGTTTCCTGCGCTCGCTCGATTACGCCAGCGAAGTCTCGGCACGCGGCGAAGAAGGCACTGCCGCACGTGCGGGCGTGGGGGTGGATACGCATCTGGATGAATTCCTGGTGCAGTTCCGTCGCCGCTCCACGCAGGCATTTCTGGACGCGTACCATGCCGTGCTCGATGCCAGTACGCATCCGTGGATCGCACCGGCGGCGTTCAATGCGGCCACGCTGTTGTTCCTGGTGGAAAAGGCCTGCTACGAAGTGCGCTATGAAGCCGCCAACCGGCCGGGCTGGTTGATGGTGCCGGTGGAAGGCTTGCGACGCATCCTGCAACGCGCGCGCGCTGATGCAGGAGACACATGATGAGTGGAGTGATGACAGCAGTGACCAATCGATGGGACCCCGGCGCGACACGCGCCCTGGCCGAGGCACGCCATGGCGATGCATTCGCCATCCTGGGCGCGCACCCGACCGACAGCGGACGGGTGCTGCGCACCTACCAACCGGGCGCCAACTACGTCAATGCAGTGCTCGACGACGGGCAGGTCATCGCGCTGGAGGCAGGCCCGGAGCCGGGCCTGTTCGCTGGCGAGTTGCCGGCGCAAGGCGCTTATCGCCTGCGCATCGGCTGGCCCGGTGGCGAGCAGGACACCGCCGACCCGTTTGCGTTCGGACCGCAACTCAGCGACTTCGATCTGCATCTGATCAGCGAAGGCCATCATCTGCAACTGGCCGATGCGCTCGGTGCCAATGCGATCGAGGTCGATGGCGTGCGCGGCACGCGCTTTGCGGTGTGGGCACCCAATGCCACACGCGTGGCGGTGGTGGGCGATTTCAATAGTTGGGACGCGCGCCGGCATCCGATGCGGCTGCGGCATCAATCCGGCGTGTGGGAGTCGTTCGTGCCCGATGTCGGCCCCGGTGCGCATTACAAGTACCAGTTGCGCGGCCCGCATGGAAATGAGTTGCCGGCCAAGGCCGACCCGGTGGCGCGGCGTGCCGAGCTGGCGCCGGGCACGGCCTCGATCGTGGCCGACCCTACGCCGCATCAGTGGAACGACGACGGCTGGATGGCCACACGTGCGCGCCGTCAGGCGCACGACGCACCGATGAGCATCTACGAGATCCACGCCGGCTCCTGGCTGCGCGAAGAAGGCGTGGACCTGGATTGGGACGGGCTTGCCGATCGGCTGATTCCGTATGTGGCCGATATGGGCTTCACGCACGTCGAGCTGATGCCGGTGACCGAACATCCGTTCGGCGGCTCGTGGGGTTATCAACCGCTGGGGCTGTTTGCGCCCACCGCGCGCTTCGGCTCGCCGGACGGCTTCGCCCGCTTCGTCGAGCGCTGCCATCGCGACGGGATCGGTGTGATCGTCGATTGGGTGCCGGCGCATTTCCCCACCGACGCCCATGGCCTGGCGCATTTCGACGGCACGGCGCTGTACGAGCATGCAGACCCGCGCGAAGGCTTCCACCGCGACTGGAATACCTTGATCTACAACCACGGGCGCCGCGAGGTGTCCGGGTTTTTGATCGCCAGCGCACTGGAGTTCCTACAGCGCTTCCACGTCGACGGCCTGCGCGTGGATGCGGTGGCCTCGATGCTGTACCGCGATTACAGCCGCAATGCCGGCGAGTGGGTGCCCAATATCCACGGTGGGCGCGAGAACTACGAAACCATCGCGTTCCTGCGCCGGCTCAACGAGGTGGTGCGCGAGCATGCGCCCGGTGCGGTGATGATCGCCGAAGAATCCACCGCGTTCCCCGGTGTGACCGCCGATGTGGCGCATGGCGGGCTGGGCTTCCACTACAAGTGGAACATGGGCTGGATGCACGACACCCTGCACTACGCCGCGCTGGATCCGATCTACCGCCGTTATCACCATGGCGAGCTGACCTTCAGCATGGTCTATGCGTATTCGGAGCGCTTCGTGCTGCCGATCTCGCACGACGAAGTGGTGCACGGCAAGGGCTCGCTGCTGGGCCGCATGCCGGGCGACGACTGGCAGCGCTTCGCCAATCTGCGTGCGTACCTGGGTTTCATGTTCACCCACCCGGGGCGCAAGTTGCTGTTCATGGGCTGCGAGTTCGGCCAGCCCACCGAATGGAATCACGACGGCGGCATCCCCTGGCACCTGCTCGACGACCCGCGCCATCGCGGCGTGCAGACGCTGGTGCGCGATCTGAATCGACTGTATGTCGAATATCCCGCGCTGCACGCCTACGACGACGACCCGTCCGGGTTTGCGTGGGTGGTGGGCGATGATGCGGCCAATAGCGTGGTTGCGTTCCTGCGCAAGGGCAAACGCGGCGACGCACCGGTGCTGGTGGTGATCAACTTCACCCCGCTGGTGCAGCACGGTTATCGCATCGGCGTGCCGCAGAGCGGTCAATGGCGCGAAGTGTTCAATAGCGACGCCGGCATCTACGGCGGCGCCAATCTGGGCAACGGCGGCGTGGTCACTGCAGAGCAGCAATCCATGCATGGCCAGGCACAATCGCTGCCGCTGCTGTTGCCGCCGCTGGGGGTCATCGTGCTGACGCCGCACGGCTGATGCACTGCACACACCGCCGGGCAGCTGGTCCGGCGGTGTGGCACCTGTTAGATTGCGCGCCGTAGAGTGGTGAACACAACGCTGCGAACGCCTTCATTGGCGCACGGTAGTTTGTCAGCCGCTTCTTAGGCAGCCCGGGGAGGGCTGCCGGGCACAGCCGCCGCCATGCCTTCCGTCGACCGTCTTTGCGGGAGCGTTGTGCGTGGGCGTTTTGATTGCTGTGAGTGTTGGTTCGCCTGTTGAGGCCGCTTTCTGCGCTGCGCGCAACAGTGGCCGCGCGCACGCAGCGGTGTGCAGGGCACAGCCACTGCGTGCGACCGCGCGACGTGGCTACCGATGTCCTGCCCGGCCTGGTGCGCTGCCTGAGCCCACCTCGGCGCAGGCTTGCGCATGAGCAGCCTGATGACGTTTTTGTATCTGCTCGCCGCTGCCGCCTCGGCTTTTGCGTTTTATCTGGCAACCACGCATCAACGTCTTGTGCTGCGGCGCCGATGGTCTGCGCGCCTGTTGCGCAGCGGTGGCAGCGTGTTGTTGGTGTTGTCGCTGGCCTGCGCCATCCGTGCGCTGGGTGTGTGGGCGGGCGTCTTCGCCGCAGTGACTGCGCTGATGCTGGTGGCGGTAGCGCTGCCGTATCTGGATGTCTGGCAACAGGCGCGTGCGCAACGCAGGCAGGTGCGTCATGTGGGCTAGATGGCTGGCTGCCGCGGTGCTGGGCCTGCCGCTTGCGGTTGGCGTGGTCGGCTTGTGCGCGTTGTTGCTGCCTGGGCCGCAGCAAAGCTATACGCTGGCCTGGCTGTTGCTGATGTTTCCGGTGTGGATCGGTGCAATGGCACTGCCGTTCGCGTTTCGTAGCGCAGTACGCGCCTGGGTGGTTCTCGGCGGGCTGACCGCGCTGTGCTATGTCGTGCTTGCGGGCATCAAGGTATTGGGCTGGACGGAGTTGAGCGCATGAAAGCATCGACCTTGCGCGCGTTTCTCTCCATGCACAGCTGGATGGGTTTGTTGGCCGGCATGGCCTTGTTTATCGCCTTCTATGCCGGTGCCATCACCGTGTTTACGCATGCGTTGAGCGACTGGCAGGCCACGCCACAGGTCACGCAAAAGACGCCAGCCGATCCGGTCGCCGCAGCGCAGGCCTTGCTGGACGCGGTGATCGCCAAGCATCCGCAGGTAGCCGAATCGTTTCTGGTGCTGCTGCCCGGCGAACACGGGCCGATTCCACGGCTGTATTGGTATGGCGCGCAGGCCGATGCCAGTGGCGGCATGCGCCAATACCAACACGCCGCCGATGGCACGCTGCAGGAGTTGCCGCAGCGCGTGGGCTTTGCCGATTTCCTCTACGACCTGCATTTCACCGCCGGACTGCCGCGCGTGTTCGGCACGTATCTGTTCGGCGTGATCAGCGTGCTGTACGGGCTGGCCCTGGTCAGCGGGGTAGTGCTGTACGCGCCGGTGTTCTTCAAGGATCTGTTCGCGCTGCGGCTGGGCCACAACCTCAAGCGCCTGTGGCAGGACGCCCACAACGTGGTCGGCATGTTGTCGCTGCCGTTCCATGTGATCTTCGCCTGGTCCGGCGCGGTGTTGTGCCTGGGTGTGCTGTTGCTGGCGCCGTTTCAGTTTCTGGTGTTCGACGGCAAGTTGATGCAGATCCTGGAGCCGGAGTTCGAGCTCACCCCGCATGTGGCACCGGCCAAGCGTGCCGCCTCGTTACTGCCGGTCGCGGTGTTGCTGGACAAGGCGCGTGCAGCCAGCCCGGGGTTTGTGCCGGAAAGCATCGGCTTTCACGATGCTGGCGATGCCAATGCGCGTGCGGAAGTCTATGGCCACCATGATCAGCGCCAGCTCAACACACTCGGCGGTGTGGCATTGGAAGCGGCAACCGGCAATGTCTTGCGGGTGCTCGAGCCCAAGGCGATGTCGGCCGGCACCGCTGCACTGCGTGGGTTGCAGGGGCTGCATTTCGGCAATTTCGGGCATGCGCCGGTGCAGTGGCTGTACTTCCTGCTGGGGCTGGGCGGTGCGTTCCTGTTCTACAGCGGCAACCTGTTGTGGATCGAGGCACGCCGCAAGCGTCGCCTGGTCGAGCAACCGCGCCGCACGCACGCCATGGCACGGCTCACGGTGGGTGTGTGCCTGGGCAGCGTCGCCGGCATCTCGGCGTTGTTCATCGCGGCGCGGTTTCTGCCGCAGGGACAGGAACGCCATGTCTACTACGCGGTTTTCGCGCTCATGCTGATGTGGGCCTTGCTGCGTCCCACTGCACGCGGCGCCTACGAGGTGTTGCTGGTGTGTGCCGTACTGACGGCGTTGATTCCGGTTGCCAGCTGTTTTTCCGCGCGCGGTGCGGTGCTGCCGTGGCAGGACGCAACGCTGCTCGGTATCGACCTGATTGCGCTGGCCTTGGCATGCACGTACTGGCAGCTGGCACGCGCGAGCAAACGGCGCGGAGTGCAGGGCGATCCGAACAGCGTCTGGGCGTGGGGAGATCGCGCCGCTCCGTGAGCGGTTGCTGTCCTGCGCGCTGTAGTGCATTGCAGCGCTGCCTGCACAACGCGCGCGTTGCGGACCGAAGACCTGGGCGCGGCTGAGCTCAACTCACGTGCGACGACATGCATGTCACGTACGATTCCTGGCCTCTTGTCGCTGCTGACGTTCGTTTGGGTGCGTTGAAATGTCCACACCGCTGCGCATTGGCCTGATCTCAGACACGCACGGCTTGCTTCGGCCGGAGGCGGTCGCTGCCTTGCAGGGCTGCGCGGCCATCATCCACGCCGGCGATGTGGGCAAGCCGGAGATTCTCACCGCGCTGCAGGCGCTGGCGCCGTTACACGTGATCGCCGGAAACATCGACAACACGCCGTGGGCAGCCGGGCTACCCGAGACGCTGGATCTGCGGATCGCAGGCGTGCGTCTCCATGTGTTGCACGATCTGAAAACGCTGGCGCCGGAGGTCGCGGCAGAGGTGATCGTCAGCGGTCATTCGCACAAGCCATCGGTGCACACGCGCGACGGCGTGCTGTACGTCAATCCGGGCAGTGCCGGCCCACGTCGCTTCAGCTTGCCTATCAGTGTGGGCACGTTGTGGTTGGGCGATGGCCCGCCGCGTGCGGAACTGCAATTGCTACAGCTGCGTTGATCCAGGACAGATGCCTGCAACAAGCGGTGAGCCACGATCCAGGTGACGCGGTGCGACGACGTGCATCTGACTTCGATACGCTCGATCCAGCATGCACTGACGTTACGAGCGGAAGCTATCGGCAACGCATGAGCTCGCCGACTTTACGCGGCATATAGGCACGTGCCCGGGCTATCTGTTGAACGCTTGTGCACGTTCGAAACCCATGCGCTGACTTTATCTGCACGCATGCGGGGCCATCCTTGTGTCTCAAGTCGTTGCAAGGAATCCTCATGAATACACGTCGCCAATTCCTCTCCGCCGCCGCTGCCGGCACCGCTGCGTTGGCCGCTGCGCCGTTGTTGGCGCAGTCCTCCGCGCCCGGCAGCGTGATGCCTACGCGCGGCAACACCACCGTATCGAAGCTGCCTACCAATGCAGCGACCAAGGGTGCGCGGTATCGTCCTGCGAGCCGTCTAGGCTTTGGTGGCGTGGCGATCGGCAATGGATTCGCAGCCACCAGCGATGCGCAGAGCGAAGCGACCCTGGCGGCGGTGTGGGAGTCGGGCGTGCGCTATTTCGATACCTCGCCGTGGTACGGGTTGGGGTTGTCGGAGCGTCGCACCGGTCATCATCTGCACAATCACGCCGCAGACGAATACGTGCTGTCGACCAAGGTCGGGCGCCTGCTCACCGCGACCGACAAACCGCCCAAGACGATGTGGCAGCAGCCCTCGCCCTTCGACTATCGCTACGACTACAGCGCCTCCGGCGTGCGCCGCTCGATCGAAGACAGCCTGCAGCGCCTGGGCGTGTCGCAGATCGATATCGCCTACATCCACGATCTGTCGCCGGAGAACGAAAAAGACCTCGGTATGCCATGGGAACAGCGCTTCGCCGAAGCGGTGAAAGGCGCCATGCCCGAGCTGACCAAGATGCGCAAGGAAGGCTTGATCAAGGCCTGGGGTTTTGGCGTCAATCGTCCGGAACCGGCCTTGCGTGCGATCGAAGAAGCCGACCCCGACATCTTCCTGCTTGCCTGCCAATACTCGCTGCTCGATCACGCGCGTGCACTGCACGACACCTTCCCGAAGATCGCCAAACATGGCGCCTCGGTCGTCGTTGGCGCGCCGCTGTTGGCGGGTTATCTGGCCGGGCGCGAGCGTTATCTTTACGATGGCAGCGTGCCGGAATGGGCGCCGGCCATGCGACAGAAAGCGCTGGCGATCTGCGACCGCCACGGCGTGGATCTGCGCACCGTCTCGCTGCAGTTTGCCGCCGCACCGCAAGTGGTCTCGGCGGTGATTCCGGGCGCGCGTACGGCCGAGCAGGCGCACGCGAATGCGGCGTCGATGCGCGTGGCGATTCCGGCAGCTGTGTGGGATGAGCTCAAGCGCGAGCAAGTGATCGAAGCGGATGCGCCGGTGCCTGTTGTGAGTTGATGCAGCTAAGAGCGGCTGACAAAACCTAGCGAGCGAGCGCCTGTCAGTGAGTGCAGTGGTTTGTCGGCCGTCTCTTGGTGGATGCAGTCAGACGTCCAGATCAAACACCGAGTGGGTCGAATGCGCGGTGCCCTCACCGCTCGCGGGACACGCCGCAAGTAGTCCCTGTAGGCTCGGTGGCGGCATCCATGCCGCCACACGGTCCCGCAAGCGGCGAGGACACCGCACCAGAGAGTTGGCCGGTTGCTTTGTTAAAGCTTGTCCATCGCTCGGCTTGCATTGAGAAGATGAATCAGGCGTGCCGTTATCTAAGCAACCCACGTAAGACATTGCTTGCACCATGCACACCGATCATCTCCACTGGTCCTTGCCCGCCCACCGTCGCGGGACCTTACGCGGCATGGATGCCGCGTAAGAGCCTACACGGACGTACTTGCGGCGTGTCCCGCGAGGGTGGGCGGGCAAGGGCCCTGCAGCCAAGCCGCAGATCAGCAGCTCTAGTCGATCAGATACAATGACGCATCACGGAATCAACAGCGGCCGCAACGCAGGCACCTGCTTTGCCAACTCGTCGGCGACAATCGCCGCGAACAGATCCGCGCCGTCCGCGCCAAGATGCGTGTAGTCGAACGCGAGTTTGGCCTGGCCCATCGGCTCGGCGCTGGCGTTGTCCTGTGCAGCGGACGGCACGCTGTCCGCTGCCGCAATCTTTGACGACGACAGCGGCGACGCGTGCAATGCCTGCGCCGGCGTCTTGCCGATCGTGGTGCCCGATTGCGCGGCAATCACTTGTTCCGGATCGGCAGGCCGCTGCGCCAGCCGCATCGCCAACACCGGGCCCATGCCCTGCACCAGCGCACGGCTGCGCGCATGCAGGTCGATCAACGGCACCTGTAACTCGCGTGCAACTGCGCGTGTTGTCTCCGCCCACGGCGCCAAGTCGTCGATTAATTGGCCGCGTTCGAATTGCCGCCGCGTCAATGGCGTGACCAGCACTGGAATCGCACCGGCGGCACGTGCGTCGGCGACATAACGGCGAAGATTCGCCGGGAATTCGGTCGCCAACTCGGTGGAACGTCCCGGTTTGCCGGGTTGATCGTTGTGCCCGAACTGGATCAACACATACACCTGTCGATAGCCGCCGCTGCGCAGCTCCTTCAGTGCGATCTCCCACGAGCCTTCGGCGCGATAGTTGGACGTGCTGCGGCCACCGCGCGCCAGATTGAGGCAGCTCAGGAACGAGGTCACATGCTGTGCGCAGAAGCTGGGCCCCCAGCCACCTTGCACGGCGGTGGTGGAGTCGCCTACCAGCACGATCTTGCTGGCGGCAAAGTGCTTGCCGCTAGCGGCTACGTTAAACGCTGGCACGCTTGCAGTTGATGCATCAACCGGTGAGGCATCTGCAGCGTACGCAACAGGTGCAGCGATTGCTGCCAGCAAAATCAACGGTACAAGAGACGAAAAACCCATGAATCACCAATGAGGAAAGCGATCGGAAAAACGAAAGGTAGTCAGAAGGCGAGAGGTGATCAGAAGACCGCAGGCAGGCAGAAGAGCGCAAGCACGATGACCCCAGCCGCGCTCTGATGGGCGCCTATACGCACGCCACACCGTGCCGCCGCGGAGTGCGATCAGACCATGCTCGACCTCGACCTTGACCACGAAAGTCAGTCAAAACGTACCGCGTTGAATGAAAGGCGCTTGCTGATACAGCTTGCGCTCGCCACCGCGCGGATCGTGTTCGAGCCGGCTCGGTGTATCGAACAGCAGCGTCTCGCGCTGCTGCACTGAATACTGCCGCCAACGCGGCAGACCACGATGATTCGGGTCGCCACTGCGCGCGAATGCAAGCAGCGCCTCGCTCATCTGCTCGGCCATGCGCTGTGCATCGGCGCTGTCGCCGGTGCGCGAACCCGGTTGCGCAATGGTGTCGAAGACCAGCGGAATATCCAGTGTGTGGAAGGCACCGAACTTGCCGCCATCCAGTGGCGAGCCCCAATCCAGTTGATAGACCCAGGTGGGTGCGCCTTGACGCGCGCGTGCCTCGGCTTCTTCGACCGCACCGCGCCACGAGCGCCCTGCGGTGGTGGCCGCAAAGAACACGTCCGATGGCGAATATTGCGGATACAGCCGGCGGTATTCGGCAATCACCAGCTGCGGCAGCAGATCCACGTATTGCTGGGTTTCCAGCTTTGCCGGCAGCTCGTCCCAGCTCAGCGCGAAGTTCTTCGCATCGTTGCCGAGAAACGCGCGCGTCTCATCGCGGGTATTGCCGATCACCAGCGGAATCTTCGCCGATTGCAGCGGGGCGGTCGGCCAGAACGGGTGCACCGGCACATTGCGCGCATCCAGCACCGGGCCGAAATACAACGCGCTGTTTTCCACCCGCGAGGGGTCGCGCACTTGTGCGGCAGCCAGCAGCTGCGCCACAGGCATGGAGCGGATGCGTGCAAGCGCGCCTGGCGCAAGTTTCAGCGCATCCAGCAGCAGTTGCGCGCGCTGGGTGGCCGCGCGCGGGCCGGCCACGGTGACCTGCTGCCCGCTCATGGTCCACGCGCGATGGAACAGGCCGCGTGCGGCAGGCATCGCCATCAAGGTGGCGATCTTGGCGCCGCCACCGGACTGGCCGAACACGGTGACATTGCCAATATCGCCGCCGAATTCGGCAGCGTGCTGGCGCACCCACTGCAGTGCCTGGATCAGGTCCAGCTGCCCGGCATTGCCGGAGTCGGCAAAACGCGCATCGCCCAGCTGCGCCAGCGACAGATAGCCGAACAGGTTGAGCCGGTGATTGACGGTGACCACCACCACATCGCCGCGCTTGCACAGACGCACGCCGTCGTAGAGCGGGTCGCTGCCGGAGCCGGTGGTGTAGCCGCCGCCGTGGATATAGAACAGGATCGGCCGCTTGCCGCCATCGCGCAGGCCCGGCGTCCACACGTTGAGGAACAGGCACTCCTCGCTGGTGGGTTCGCTGGCCTTGGGTTGCGGTGCAGCGGCACCGAAAGCGCTGGCATCGCGCACGCCCTGCCAGGGCGTTTCCGGCACTGGCGCCTGAAAGCGCCGCGCTGCGGTGTCGCCGCCGTACGGGATGCCCTTGAACACGCAGATACCTTGATCGCGATAACCGCGCAGTGCGCCGCCACGCACGTGTGCCAGCGGCGTACTGCCGTCGCGCGCAGGCGCTGTTGCGGCCGCGCCTGCGAAACCCGGCAGCACAGCTGCAGCGGTGGCAAGCAAGCCGCCCCGCAACAGCGTGCGCCGCCGTGCGTCGGGCGTGGACGGCTGCTTCATCGCGCGGCGTCCTGTGCCGGTACAGAGGCGGGTGCAGGTGCAGGTGCATTCGCAGTCGTCGCAGTCGCAGTCGCGGGCGTTTGCACCTTGCCGACATGCGCAATCCAGGCCTGCGCCAGCTGCGGCCACGCAGCCACGGTCAGCCCGGTGCCGCTGGCGGTACCGAAGCCATGACCGCCCTGCGGAAACACATGCAGCTCGCTGGGCACGCCGGCACGCAGCAACGCGTCATGCATCAACAGGCTGTTGCGCACCGACACCACCGTGTCGTCCTGCGCATGCAGCAGAAAGGTCGGCGGCGTGCGTGCATCCACATGCAGGTGGGGCGAGTACGCGCGCACCTGCGCATCGCTCGGACTGCTGCCGAGCAGGCGCTCGCGCGAGCCCGCGTGCGCGTTGGCACTGTCCATGTCGATCACCGGGTAGATCAGCAGCTCGAAATCCGGCCGCGCGCTCAGCGCATCGGCCGCATCCAGCTTCGGGTACACCTGCGCGGCATAGCGGGTGCCCAGGCTGGCGGCGACATGGCCGCCGGCCGAGAACCCCATCACCCCGACGCGCTGCGTGTCGATGCCGTAGCGGGCGGCATTGGCGCGGATCAGCCGCAGCGCGCGCTGCGCGTCGGCCAGCGGCACATCGGCCCCGTTCGGATGGCCTTCGCCGGGCAGCCGGTAGCGCAACACGAACAGGGTGATGCCGGCCTGGTCGACGAAGCTGGGCACCAGCGCGCTGCCTTCGTTGTCCAGCACGATGCGCTGGTAGCCGCCGCCGGGGGTGACCAGCAGGGCAGTGCCGTTTGGCTGCTTGGGCCGGTAGACCACCAGGTAAGGCGTGCTGATCTGCTGGATGTAGCGATCAGGCTCGGCGGGGACGTTGCTGCGCTCGACGATGCGCTGCGGCTGCTTCAGGGCATTGTCCCCCGGTGCCATGCCCTCGGGCCAAAGCCCGATCCGGCTGGCCTGTTCGGCCGCAGTGTCGGCACTGGGCACCTCGGCCGCAACCACCGGCCCGATCAATAGTGAGGTCGCCAGCAACACCAGCGGCAGGCACCGCCGCATAGCACCTGAAAACGCAGTAAGAACACGCGTTTGGCTTGTCTGTTCCATCCACCCCTCCCAGGGTTGCTTCGCTTTGAAGGCTAACTTTGCCGCACTGCACATTGCCAATGACACCGGTTTACCATATACAGCACACCGTGCCACTGTCGATTGGCAGTGCAACAAAAACACTAGCAGGGAGACACCCTTGAGCAACGACGCCGCCACCCCGCCATCGTCCACATCCATGCTGTCGCAGATCGCCCAGCAGTTTGTGGAGGCACGCCGTGCAGGGGCATCGCTGCCCGACTTTCCCGGGCAAATCCCTGAGGATCTGGTCACTGCCTATCAGGTGCAGGACATCGCCATCAGCCAGTGGGACGACCAAGTGGTCGGCTGGAAGGTGGGCTATATCGCTGCCGAGCGCCGCGACGCCTCCGGCGACGACCGTCTGCTGGGCCCGATCTTCTCTGGGAAGCTCTGGAATGCTACCGGTGGAACAACACAGTTCCCGATCTACCAGGGTGGCTTCGGCGCGGTAGAGGCCGAATACGTGCTACGCCTGGAAGCGGACGCACCCGCCGAGCAGACCCACTTCACCCCGGAGCAGGCCGCGCAGCTGCCGGCAACGTTGTTCATCGGCGTGGAGATCGCCAGCAGCCCGCTGGCCACCATCAACAAGCTGGGCCCGCGCGTGGTGATTTCCGACTTCGGCAACAATAACGGCCTGATTCTGGGCCCGGAAGTGACCGACTGGCTGGCACGCGACGAGTCCGCGCTGACTGCCGAAACGCTGATCGACGACCAGGTTGTCGGTACCGGTGGGGCCACCACGTTGCCGGGTGGATTGCGCGCCGCCTACGCGTTTGCGCTCAGTCGTTCGGCCCAGCGCGGGCGCCCGCTCAAGCGCGGTGATCTCATTGCCACGGGCAATGCCACCGGTATCCATGACATCGAAGTGGGACAGCGTGCCCTGATTCGCTTCGCCGGCATCGGCGACATTTCCTGTACGGCTGTGTCCGCTACCTGATTCGGACCCAGTGACCAGACGCTTGGGAGGGCGCCAATGATCACACGCAGACATTTCCTCGGTGCCGGGCTCGGTGCCGCCGCAGCCGGCCCCTGGCTGGGCGCCGGTGCCACCACGCCGATCCCCGGCGGGCAGTTGTTGACCGCCACCGACGTGCATATCGGCGACTACCCCACCGTGGAAGCGGTGCGGTGGTTCGGCAAGCAGCTCGAAGCACGCACCAACGGCCGGCTCAAGCTGCGCCAGTACCACTCCGGCCAGCTGGGCCGCGAGTCGGAGGCGATCGACATGGCGCGCTTCGGCGCCATCGACATCACCCGGGTGTATTCGGGCGCGTTGAACAACACTTTTCCGCTGACTCAGGCGCTGTGCCTTCCGTACGTGTTCGACTCGGTGCCGCATCTGCGTCGCGCCATCGACGGCCATGTCGGCGACAGCGTGCTGCGCAGCTTCGAGCAGCGCGATCTGGTCGGCCTAGCGATCTACGATTCGGGCGCGCGCTGCTTCTACAACACCAAGCACCCGCTGCACCGCCCGGAAGATCTCAAGGGCCTGAAGCTGCGCGTGGCCTCCTCGGACATCTTCCTCAAGCTGATGCGCATGCTGGGCGCCAATCCCACCCCGATGTCGCTGGGCGAGACGTTCTCGGCGATGGAAACGCACATGATCGACGGTGCGGAAAACAACATGCGCAGCTTCCAGTCCAGCCGGCATTTCGAAGCCGCGCACTACTGGTCGCAGAGCGAGCATTCCTATGCGCCGGACATCCTGGTGATGTCGCGGCAGAGCTTCGAATCGCTGAGCCCGGCCGATCGCGCGCTGGTGGTGGATCTGGCCAAGCAGTCGGTGCCGGTGATGCGCACCTTGTGGGATGCCTCGGAAACGGTTGCGCGCAAACAGGTGATCGACTACGGCGTCAAGCTCAACCAGGTCGACATGCCGGCGTTCCGTGCCGCCTCCGCCCCGCTGCTGGCCGAGTACCGCAAGCAGCCGGAGATCGAAGCGTTGTATCGCCGCATCCGCGATTTTGCATAGAGGTAATCCAATGACCGAACCCGAGACTCCCGCCGTCCCGGTCGCGCCGTTGCAGCGCGCGCTGGACCGCGTTTCCGATACCGCCGTTGGCGTGGCCTCCATCGCGCTGCTGGGCCTGGTGGTCGTGCAGGGCTGGCAGGTGTTCACCCGCTACGTGCTCAACGACTCGCCCAGCTGGACCGAGCCGGTGACGCTGCTGTTGCTGAGCACCGCACTGAGCCTGGGCGCGGCCGCTGGCGTGCATACCAATCGCCACTTCGGCTTCTATCTGCTGGGCGAGCACGTGCCGCCGCTGGTGCGCAGGGTGTTCGACCTGATCCGCCCGCTGATGATCATCGCCATCGGTGCGGTGCTGGCGTGGTGGAGCGCGGCGCTGCTGCTGGATGGGCTGGATATCAAGATGGCCGGCGCGCAGATGCCGCAGAGCATCAACTACCTGCCGCTGTCGATCGGCGGCGCGCTGATGGTGCTCTTTGCCTTGTACAAGCTGTGGCGTGTGCTGCGCCCGATCCACACCGGAGGAGTGCGCTGATGGGCATCGCCATGTTGTTGGGAACCTTCGTGGTGCTGCTGCTGATCGGCGTGCCGGTGGCCTATGCGCTGGGCGCGGCCGCGCTGGCCACGCTGCTGTATCTGGACCTGCCCACCGTGGTGCTGGTGCAGCAGATTTCCGCCGGCAGCGGCTCGGCCTCGTTGATCGCGATCCCGCTGTTTATCTTCGCCGGCGAGTTGATGTTGCGCGGTGGTATTTCCGAACGTTTGATCGCCTTGGCCTCGTCGCTGGTGGGGCGCGTGCGTGGTGGCCTGGGCCAGGTCAGCGTGCTGTCGTCGCTGTTCTTCGGTGGCGTGTCCGGTTCGGCGATTGCCGACGTCTCGGCGGTCGGCGGCACCATGATTCCGCAGATGATCAAGCGCGGTTACGACCGCGATTACGCGGTCAACGTCAGCATGACCGCCGCATTGGTGGCCTTGCTGGTGCCGCCCTCGCATAACCTGATCCTGTTTTCCGCAGCGGCGGGCGGCGGTATCTCGATCGCCGATCTGTTCGCCGCCGGCATCTTTCCCGCGCTGTTGATGACGGCGGCAATGATGGTCACCGGCTATGCGGTCGCACGCCATCGCGGCTACGGCACCGAGCCGTTCCCCGGCTGGCGCGCAGTGGCGTTGCGCCTGTTCGGCGCATTGCCGGGCCTGGGGTTGGTGGCGCTGATCTTCATCGGTATTCGCGCCGGCATCTTCACCGCAGTGGAGAGCGCCGCGATTGCAGTGGTGTATGCGTTGATCGTCACCGCGTTGCTGTATCGGCAGCTGCGTTGGGCCGAGTTCTTCGCCGCGGTCACGCACGCGGCGCGCACCACCGGCGTGATCCTGTTCGTGATCGCCACGGCTGCAGTGTTCGGTTGGTTGCTTGCTTACTTGCAGGTGCCGGCAGCCGCAGTGAAGTTCCTCCAGGCCATCGCCGACAGCAAGAACACCGTGCTGTTGATGATCGTGGTGATGCTGTTGCTGCTGGGCATGTTCATGGACCTGGCGCCGAAGATTTTGATCTGCACGCCGATCTTCCTGCCGGTGGTCAAGGCCTACGGCATCGACCCGATCCACTTCGGTCTGGTGATGGTGCTGGCCGGCGGTATCGGCCTGATCACCCCGCCGATCGGCTCGGTGTTGTTTATCGGCACCTCGATCGGCCAGATCACCATCGCCCAGAGCATGCGCACCATCTGGCCATTCTGGTTGGCCGCGTTATGCGTGCTGCTGATCGTGGCGTTTTTCCCCGAACTGTCGTTGTGGTTGCCGAGGGCACTGCGCGCGTAAGGGCGCCACGCCATCCACTGCGTGTCCGTCGGCAGGGTGCGGTCGGGGCGAACGAATCGGCATCTACCACGTGCGATTCCACTGCTCCGGCCACCCCATCCGACAGTCGCTTGGCGACGCTGCATGAGCTGTGCTCAGCGCCGCTGCTGGCGGGAGTTTCCGCCGTCATCCCCGCGGCCGACGATCTAAGGCGTCGGCCGCCGCATCGCCCCGCAGGTTGGGGGTCAAGGAGAGAGCATGCGTGTGCGTATCACTTCACCCCGTTTGCGTTGGCTGCTGGCCGGCGGCCTGCTGCTGTGTGCCGGGCTAAGCGCTGCGGCCGACTGGAAGCGCGGCATCGAACAGCAGCGCATTGCCGACCAGGGCAACGGCACCTTCCTCAACCCGGTGCTGGCCGGCGATCACCCCGACCCGTCGGTGCTCAAGGACGGTGACGACTATTACCTCACGCTGTCCTCGTTCGACGCGTATCCGGGCCTGCCGATCTGGCATTCGCGCGATCTGGTCAACTGGCAACCGCTGGGCCATGCGATCACGCAGAACGTCGGCGCGATCTGGGCGCCGGATCTGATCAGGCACGGCAAGCGCTATTACATCTATTTCCCCGCGCGCCGCGGCGACCAGGGCGAGCGCAGCAACTTCGTGGTCTGGGCCGACGACATCAAGGGCCCGTGGAGCGCGCCGATCGACATCGGCCTGGGCAAGTACATCGACCCCGGCCATGCCGTGGGCGAAGACGGCAAGCGCTATCTGTTCCTGAGCGGCGGCGATTACGTGCAGCTGTCCGACGACGGCTTCAAGGTGGTCGGCACGCCCAAGCACGTCTACGACGGCTGGAAATACCCGGAAAGCTGGGACGTGGAAGGCTATGCGCAGGAAGGCCCCAAGATCACCCGCCACAACGGCTGGTATTACATGACCACCGCAGTCGGCGGCACCGCCGGCCCGCCAACCGGGCACATGGTGATCACCGCGCGCTCGCGCTCGATCCACGGCCCCTGGCAGAACGCGCCCAACAACCCGATCACCCGCACCAAGAGCGCCGACGAGCCGTGGTGGTCGCGCGGCCATGCCACCCTGGTGGAAGGCACCGACAAGCGCTGGTGGATGCTCTACCACGGCTACGAACATGGCTACTGGACGCTGGGCCGGCAGGCCTTGCTCGACCCGATCGAATGGACGCCGGACGGCTGGTTCGTCGCCAAGGGCGGCGACCTGGGCACGCCGCTGAAAAAGCCCAGCGGGCAGGCCTTGCCGCATGGCCTGAGGTTGTCGGACGACTTCCGCGCCAGCACGCTCGGCCCGCAGTGGGCGTTCTTCAACCCGGCCGCCGACGAAGCCAAGCGTCTGCAAGTAGGCGATGGCGTGCTGCGCCTGCAGGGCAAGGGCAGCGCCCCGCGCGATGCCTCGCCGCTGACCCTGATCGCGCCCGACCAGGCCTACCAGTTCGAGGTGCAGATGACCGTGGCACCGGGCGGGCAGGGCGGGGCGCTGCTGTTCTACAGCGACAAGCTCTACGCCGGGGTGGGGAGCAACGGCGAGAACTTCGTCATGCACCGCTACGGCGAAGAACGCCCGGCCAGGCTGGCGCCCAGCGGCAAGGGCGGCGCGCTATGGCTGCGCGTCACCAACAACCGCCACATCGTCACCATCCACAGCAGCACCGACGGCACCACCTGGACCAAGTACCCGGTACAGATGGAAGTGTCCGGCTATCACCACAACGTGGCCGGCAAGTTCCTGGCGCTGAAACCGGCGCTGTATGCGTCAGGCCAGGGCCAGGTGGAATTCCGCAACTTCCGCTACCGCGCCCTGGACTGACCGTTCTGCACTGCCGGGCATGCCGTGGCGCATCACGCAACGGCGCCCCGGTCATGGCGGATTCGGGACATCGGCAAGTCTGCGAAGGCTTGCCGGCCCGCTGGCCGGTAGAATCCAATCAACTTGAATGGTTGACCGCTATGCCCGCCCGCAAGATGCCTGAAGAGGGAATGCCCGGCCTGCCGAAGGGCAAGGTAGCCACGATCAACGACATCGCCCGGATGTCCGGGGTGTCCAAGAAGACCGTTTCGCGGATCATCAACAACTCGCCGCTGGTTCGCCAGGACACCCGCGAGAAGGTCGAGGCGCTGATGCGCGAGGTCGGCTACTCGCCCGACCCGCTCGCGCGCGGGTTGGCGTTCCGGCGCTCGTTCCTGATCGGCATGGTCTACGACAATCCCACCGCGCAATACATCGTGGACATGCAATACGGCGCGCTGGACGCGCTGCGCGGCTCCAGTTTTGAACTGGTGGTGCACCCCTGCGACAGCCGCAGCCCCGGCTACATCGAAGGCGTGCGCCGCTTCGCCCAGGCGCAGAAGCTGCACGGGGTGATCCTGGTGCCACGCGCCTCCGAGGACCAGGCGCTGGCCGACATGCTGGCCGAGATCGGCTGCCGCTACACCCGCATCGCCTCGGTCGCGCTGGACGCCACCTCGCAGACGGTGATCACCCACGACCGCGACGGCGCCGCCGAGGCCGCCGACTACCTGCTCTCGCTCGGCCACCGCGACATCGCCCTGGTCACCGGCCCCAGTGCCTACCGCTCCTCGATCGAGCGCACCTCCGGCTTTGCCGACGCACTGACCCGGCGCGGCATCGAGTTGCCGCCCGAGCGCATCGTCGAAGCCGGGTATACCTTCGAGTCGGGCGTGGCCGCGGCCGAAAAGCTGCTGCTGGGCAAGAAACGCCCCACCGCCATCTTCACCGGTAACGACGAAATGGCCGCCGGTATCTACAAGGTCGCCCTGCGGGCGGGGATCAACATCCCGCGCCAGCTGTCGGTGATCGGCTACGACGACAGCTCGCTGGCCTCGCGGCTGTGGCCGCCGCTGACTTCGGTGCGCCGCCACACCCGCGACACCGGTCGCACCGCCGCCGCCATGCTGATCCAGCCCGACAACGCCCCGCAGCTGCCCACCGCCAGCGTGCGCCCGCACCTGATCGTGCGCGACTCCTGCCAGCCGCCGGAAGATTGAGCGAGGTCAAAGACCAGGCAAGGGGACGCCACGCAAGGAACAAAGCCCCTCTCCCGTCGGGGCGAGAAGGCACGGCTTGCGCGCCATGGGCGCGCGTGCCTTGGAGCGCCCGCGCCGCAAGCGCGGGCCGGGGCGCGGAGCGGGGGTTGGGGTGAGGGTACGGCGGCAGACAGCCATCTAAGAAAGCTCGGACAAGCGCTGAAGTGGGAGGGGCGCACAAGCCTCTACTCGACCAACCTAGCCACGCGCCCGCACACAGCGCGCAGCCTCGTACCCTCATCCGGCGCTCGCGCGCCACCTTCTCCCGCAGGGAGAAGGGACGAAGCCGCCACAAGGCCGAGACCCTATCGTGCACTGCGCAATGACACCGGTTAACCAGAGCCGGTAGACTATGCCGGTGCAAGCCAATATCCCCCTTGCTTGTCACCGGAGATCGCGCATGTCCCTGTACTGCAAGACCCACTACGCCACCCATCCCGATGCCATCAAGGGCGCCAGCAACGATGACCTGCGCGAGCTTTATCTGCTCGATGGCTTGTTTATCGACGATGCGGTGACCCTCAAATACACCCACTACGAGCGCTTTGTGCTCGGTGGCGCGGCACCGCTTGGTAAAACGCTGGAGCTGCCCAGGCAGACCGAACCTGCTTCCGCTGCCGGCCATCCGTTCCTGGAGCGCCGTGAGCTGGGCATCCTCAACGTCGGCGCCGGTCCCGGCACCGTGACCGTGGACGGCGCCGCCTACACGCTCGGGCCAAAGGACGGCCTGTACGTGGCGATGGGCAGCACCGAGGTCACGTTCGCCTCGTCAGACGCCAGCAACCCGGCCAAGTTCTACCTGGCCTCCACGCCGGCGCACGCGCGCTTCGAGACCAAACAACTCTCGATCAAGGACGCAGTGGCACTGGAGCGCGGCGCGCTGGAAACCAGCAACGAGCGCACCATCTATCAATACATCGTGCCGGCCACCTGCCAGTCCTCGCAGCTGCTGCTGGGCCTGACCGTGCTCAAGCCGGGCAGCGTCTGGAACACCATGCCGCCGCATCTGCACGACCGCCGCAGCGAGGTGTATTTCTACTTCGACCTTGGCGCCAACGACCGCGTCTATCACTTCATGGGCGAGCCGGACGCGCAGCGCCACATCGTGATCCAGAACAACGAAGCGGTGGTGTCGCCGCCGTGGTCGATCCACATGGGTGCCGGCACCAGCAATTACGCCTTCATCTGGGCGATGGGCGGCGAAAACCTGGATTACACCGACATGCACGTGCTGGACATCTGCCAGCTCAAATGACGCTGGCGCTTGCAAGGCACTACTTAATCAGCGCAATAACTCGGTTAATGCGATTCACCAGCCAAGTGAATGCGATAGCTCCATCAATGCGTGGCCGCGCAGCGCGCGGACGCAACGCACTCATCCAACGTGGCATCACCCAGCAGGAGCGATAAGGTAATGAGCAATCCGTTCAGTCTCGAAGGCAAGGTCGCACTGGTCACCGGTGCCAACACTGGCCTGGGCCAGGGCATCGCGCTGGCACTGGCGCAGGCCGGCGCCGACATCGCCGCCGCCGGCATCCAGGCGCCGACCGATACCGAAGAACTGGTCAAGGGCCTGGGCCGCCGCTTCATCGCCATCCAGGCCAACCTGATCAGCCTCGAGCCAGTCGAGCGCATCCTCAAGGAAACCCTGGACGGCCTGGGCCGCCTGGATATTCTGGTCAATAACGCCGGCCTGATCCGCCGCACCGACGCGGTGGATTTCAGCGAGCAGGATTGGGACGACGTGATGAACGTCAATCTGAAATCGGCCTTCTTCATGGCCCAGGCCGCCGGCCGCCATTTCATCGCCCAGGGCAGCGGCAAGATCATCAACATCGCCTCGATGCTGTCGTTCCAGGGCGGCATCCGGGTGCCGTCGTACACCGCCAGCAAGTCCGGCATCGCCGGCATCACCCGCCTGCTGGCCAACGAGTGGGGCAGCAAGGGCGTGACCACCAACGCCATCGCGCCCGGCTACATGGCCACCGACAACACCGCCCAGCTGCGTGCCGACCAGGACCGCAACAAGTCCATCCTGGACCGCATCCCGGCCGCGCGCTGGGGCGTCCCGGCCGACCTCGGCGGCACGGCGGTGTTCCTGGCCAGCAGCGCCTCGGATTACGTCAACGGCGCCATCATCCCGGTCGACGGCGGCTGGCTGGCACGCTGAGGAAAATGCGCTGTTCCCTTCTCCCGCCGGGAGAAGGTGCCCGAAGGGCGGATGAGGGTCGGCAGGCACATACATCGACCAAACGCGCGCTGCAGGCCCCGAAGCATTTCTTCCGTTGTCGATCAGCGTCGTAATCCCTCTCGGACAAGGCACTGGAAAAGCGGAGCAGGACAGCACCCAAGCGCACACACCAGCCACATTCCACATTCCACATTCGAAACGACTTCCCCAACCAATCGGAGCATTCCCATGAAAATCGCACTCATGAATGAGTTCAGTCAGGCCGGCAAGAACCCGGTGATCCTGCAGCAGCTCAACGACGTCGCCAGCGAGCAGGGCCACAGCGTGTTCAACGTCGGCATGGACGGCGACAACGACCACCGCCTGACCTACATCCACCTGGGCATCGTCGCCAGCCTGCTGTTGAACTCCAAGGCGGTCGACTTCGTCGTCGCCGGCTGCGGCACCGGCCAGGGCGCCATGATGTCGCTCAACGCACACCCGGGCGTGTTCTGCGGCTACTGCATCGAGCCGACCGACGCCTACCTGTTCGCCCAGGTCAACAACGGCAATGCTTTGTCGCTGGCATTCGCCAAGGGCTACGGCTGGGGCGCGGAAATCAACGTGCGCTACATCTTCGAAAAGGCCTTCAGCGGCGAGCGTGGCCTGGGCTACCCGGCCGAGCGTCGCGAATCGCAGGCCGCCAACGCCGGCATCCTCACCCAGCTCAAGCAGGCCACCGCCAAGTCGTACATCGACGGCCTGCGCGCCATCGACCCGGAACTGATCAAGCAGGCTGTCGGCGGCGAGCGCTTCCAGCAGTGCTTCTTCGACAACGCCCAGGACGCCGAGATCCGCGCCTTCGTCGCCAGCGTATTGGGCAAGCCGGAAGCCGCTGCAGCAGCGGCAGCTTAACCGGCCCCCCGAAGCGCTAAAGCCCCTCTCCCGCCGGGAGTGGGGTTGGGGTGAGGGTACGGCGGAAGACAGCTGGCCTAAACGGAAAAGGCTTGAAAGGCTTGAGACGACAGTACGGCCGTCCAGCATTTCCGATGCCGCCGCACCCTCATCCGCTCTTCGGGCACCTTCTCCCGATGGGAGAAGGGACACCGCGCTGTCCTAAACACTCTTGCCCGGAGGCACCATGCGTCTGCTTCTCTTCGCATCGTTGCTGCTGCTCTCCGCAAACCTCGCCCGCGCCAATCCACACCACATCTTCATCGCCGGCGACTCCACCGCTGCCGAGTACGGCCCGGAGCGCGCGCCGCAAGCCGGCTGGGGCCAAGTGCTGCAAGACTGGTTCGACCCTGCGCAGTGGCAGGTCCGCAACCACGCCAAGGGCGGCCGCAGCACCCGCAGTTTCATCGCAGAAGGACGCCTGGATGCCATCGCCAACCAACTGCAACGCGGCGACATCCTGCTGATCCAGTTCGGCCACAACGACGCCAAACACGAAGACCCGACCCGCTACACCGACGCGCACAGCGACTATCAGCAGTTCCTGCGCCGCTATATCGACGTCGCGCGCGACAAGGGCGCCACGCCGATCCTGATCACACCCGTCGCTCGCCTGCTCTACGACTTCGGCGCGCTGCTCGACACCCACGGCCGCTATACGCTGGCCATGCAGCAACTCGCAGCGCAAGAGCACGTTGCCCTGATCGATCTCAATGCCAGTTCCAGCGACTGGATCCGCGCACTCGGCGAACAAGCAGCCAAACCGTACTTCCTGTTCGTGCCCGAACAAGGCAAGGCCGATGGCACCCACTTCAGCCGCGCCGGCGCCACCGCGATCGCCTGCCTGGTCGTGCATGGCTGGGTGCAACTGCAGCCAGCGCTGAAACCGCAACTCCGTCGCGACGCCGATTGCGGCGCAGCCCCCGACACAGCCGCACAACGCGCCGCGCAGGCGCATCCCTCGCTGGTGGTGCACGAACGCGACCTCGCCCGCGACCAACCCGGCCCGCACGGCGGCGCCGGCCCGACCACCGCGTATCCCTTCTTTGCCGACGCACCGGAGCTCAAGTTCGTGCTGCGCAAACGCGTGCTGCACAAAGGCGCCGGCATCGGCCTGCACCTGCACGACAAGGACGAGATCTACTACATCGTCAGCGGCCGCGGGCTGTATGCGCTGGATGGAAAGCAATACGAAGTCAACGCAGGCGATGCGCTACTGACGCGGCCGGGAAGCACCCACGCTTTGCAGCAAATCGGAGAAGAGCCATTGGTTATATTGCTGGCATACACAGTGGCACCGAAGATATAAGCCACACGTCACTGATACGTATCATCGATCTCCCGGTTACGATGCTCACGATAAGCCTTGAAATCAAGCCTATCGCATCGGATCAATCACCGACTCCATCGCCACTATCTCGGTGCGGCTGGCGTTGCATCGCACAGCTTCCTGTTGCCACCGCGCAACCGCCGCGCGTACTTCTTCAATGATGGCCAATGCCTGCGCTCTGGTCAGCCGATAATAATCGTGCGTTTCCATCAATAGCGCCGTATCGGGTGTGGTGTCGTCAAGACTGATGGCCAGCACGTGCACGTCTTTGTCCTGGTTTGGATTGACGTCGAACGCAGGTGCCAAACGCCAGCCGTCGTGCTCACGCAGGAATCCATGATTGCGTAAGTGATCGTCGCGATTGCCGACCAGTATGTTGAAGGCGACGCGGCGGAATAACTGGTGCAGATCATGTTGAATCGCGTGTGTTGCGCCAACGACTTCGATGGCATGCGCAATATCGACGTAAGACGACGCTTCGCTGTGTTCCACATCCAGCAGCGTAAATGCCGAGGCATATGCACGGCGGCTATGCGCAGTGCGATCAAAGCGCTGCACCGCGAACGTGGTGCCGTGATTGGACAGTTCCAGTGGTTTGGCGGCAGGCATGCTGATGCCCGCGGCCAGTGACAGACGGTAGGTGATGTATTCCCATCGCCCCACGTCGTAGAGGTCGTCAGCGGAAGGAAATTTCGCCAGCCAGAGAGAATCATCCGACTCTTGGACACTTGCCTTGGGCCTGGCGCCACCAAGCGAAGCGCCGGGCGCGATCAGTTGCTTGACCCACGTGAGATCCATGTCGCTGTCATCCATGTCATCGCGCTCAAGGCGCCGAGCAATCGCTTCCAACTCGCGCAATTGCGTCATGGGCGGTGCACTCAATGCATGGTCGTCGAGGTATCGGCCGGTCGTGCTGTCGCGCAACCTCAGCGCGCCCATGCGGGACGCATCGTTGACGCCGATCAGATAATCCCAGGGCCGCAGTGCACGAACTTTTCGGCCTTGTTCGCGCGCCATGATCACTTCTCTGCGCTTCATCAGCAGTTTGCCCCAGCGATCGGGCGAACAATCCAAAAAGGTAGCGGTCAACTCGGACGCTCCGGCGCGTGCAATCGATGCGCCCTCATAAAGCGGCAGTTGCGGGTCGAGCGCGAACGCGCGAACAGGTGTCTCGTTGGCCAGCCAGCCGGCGACATATTCGAACTGCAGTGTCTCGCCACGGCGGCTGTATTGGCGTGTCAAATATCCAACCAGGGAGCTGCCGCCCAATGATTGATCCTCTAGCCACACCTCGACCTTGTTGATGTCATGCGCGAAGGGAGCCGAACTCATGGCTCGCTCCTGATGGAGGAGGGCCCCGGGCGACGCAGCCGGCTGTCCTGCAACTGCCTCCCCAGTAGATCGGCCTGCGCCAGAAGATCGATGTCCTTGTCCAGACCAAGCACGGTCAGTACACGGAGAACGGTCGCCAGACTGGTCGATGGATCGCCGTTTTCCAGCTTGGCCAGGGTTGGCACGCTGACGCCGACGCGGGTGGCCAGCTCGCGCTGGGTCATCTCGCGACGCAGTCGTGCGGCGCGCAAGCGTTCTCCCAGCGCCTCGATCTGGCGCTGGGCACGCGGCATGGTGGGAGGGACACGTTTAGCCATACCAAATTAAATTACTCTTCAGTGGTATAAAAGCAACTTAATTTTGTATTCGGGCCAAGTAAGTTCAGCTTCCGTCCTAAAGTCAACGTCTGGCCCGCCCACACAAGCGCAGTGCAACCGCCCGGCACTGCGACGGAGCGGTCGCCGCAAATGTCAGACATCAGCATCACCCGTTCCAAGACACGGCAGCCATTGCACTGCCTTGCAAGCCGTGACCTTCTGCACACTGGTAGGCGGCCTCGACCGGCGGCATGATCTGCCATCCCCAGCGTCCGGCGCGTATGAAAACTTCCTGGTTGCTCCTGTTCGTACTCACCACTGTGGCAACTGGCGCAGTGGCAAGCCCGGCGCCGTCAGTACCCGCGCCGGTTGCCCTGGAGCTGCAACTTGCGCCCTACGCAGACAAGGGTGAGGTGACCGCGCTGGAGGTGCGCCTGCGCATTGGTGAACTTGCCGTCCCGCGTGGCGGCATCGTGGCGCAGTTGCCGATGCAGGTGAACAACGTGGACACCTTCGCCGAGCACATCGCCTCGATCGAGGCGACCGATGCGCACGGCCAGGTGCAGCTTTCGGGACGTGCGGCCAGCGCGCAGGAAAACGGCGATCAGAGTCAGTTGCGTGTCTGGACCGCACCGCGTGCGCTCAGCGGCCCACTGACCCTGCGCTACCGCGTACCGGCCAACGCAACGCGGCCGCCGCGCGGCCCGGCCCCGCCGATTTCGTTCCGCAACGACGCGCATGCGTTTTCTGGAACGTCGGCGATGTTTCTGGTGCTGCCGCCCGAGGAGCAGATCTACGCGTTGAACATCGGTTGGGATCTGAGCCACCTGCCGGCCGGCGCCAGGGGCGTGAGCTCGTTCGGGGAGGGCGACGTGCAGGTCGGGGACATCGATACCGGCAGCCTGCCCGGCTTGTTCTTCATGGCAGGGGACATCGGGCGCTGGCCGAGCGTGCCGCGGGCGGACGGGTTTTCGGTTGCCTGGCAGGGGCAGCCGCCCTTCGATGCAAGCGCGTTGTCCGCCTGGGTGGGCGAGCTGCACGAACGGTTCGAAACCCTGTTTCCGCAGCCGGAATCCAGGCCCTATACGATTTTCCTGCGCTACAACCCGGTCAACGCCGGCGGCGGAACCGCCTTGTACCGGTCCTTCATCACAACCTACGGCACGCCGGCAGAGACCGATCTGGACGAGATCAAGGTCACCTTGTCGCATGAAATGTTCCACACCTATCAACCGCGCCTGTCGCGCAACGGTGGCGAATCCACGACCTGGTTCAGCGAGGGCTCGGCGGTCTTTTACGAGGCCCGGCTGCCGCTGCGTTTCGGTTTGTTCACCCCGCAGCAGTATCTGACTGGCCTCAACCTCACCGCGGCGCGTTACTACACCAACGCGCTGGGCGCGCTGCCCAATGCACGCATAGAGGAGGGGTTCTGGAAGGACACCCGTATCCGGACGCTCGCCTATGACCGCGGCATGTTGTATCTGGCCACGGTGGACGATGCGCTGCGCAAGCGCTCGCACGGTCAACGCTCTCTGGATGACCTGCTGCGCGCACTGTTGCTGATCACCCAGGAGCGCAATGCGACCCAGGCTGACTGGGAGTCCTTGCTGAAGGCAGAGCTGGGCGATACGGCGGTGCAGGAGTTCCACGGGTTTCTGGCGGGCACCCCGCCTTTGCCGGCATCGGACGCGTTCGGGCCGTGCTTTCGCAGAACCAGCAAACCGCTGCGGCGGTATGTGCTGGGGTTCGAGCCGGCGGTGCTGGCCGAACCCAAACGCATCGTGCGCGGCCTGATACCGGAATCTGCGGCCGCCCGTGCAGGCGTGCGCAATGGCGATGAAATCGTGCGGCCGGTGCCGCAGGACGGCATCCAGGGCAACCAGACCGAGCGCCTGCACCTGCGCCTGCGTCGCGATGGCAAGGAGTTCGACGTGGACTATCTGCCGCGCGGCGAGCAGGTGGACACCTGGCAATGGGAGCGCGTGCCCGGTGTGGACGATGCGCAGTGCCGGCTGTGAGTCCGGGCTGCGGCAAGACGCATCCGGCACCGGCAATGCAGTAGCGGCGGCTCAGGCCTTATCCACCCCATAGTGGGTCAGCCCCAACCGCGCCAGTTCGCCGGAGCGGCGGTAATAGACTTCTTCCCAGCCATCCACGCGCTGGCGGTCGGTCTCGTTCATGGCGTCGAGGATGTCTTCGATGCTGAGCAGATTCGGGTCTTCTTCCAGGCGTTCGAACACGGTGCCCAGGCCTTCGATCGCCTGGCGTGTCTGCGCCGCACCCATCGCCGCCAGCGCCTGCAGCGCGTAAGTACGCGTGCTGGCGTCCCAGCGGTCGAAATAGCGCGCGTAGCCGCTTTCGACCATGTCCGCGTCCAGCCGTGCCAGTGCAACCAGCTCGCGCTCGCCGGGGGTCAGCGCATCCAGGTGTCCACGCAGCGTGGTCAGTTTGGTCTGCGCGCGCGCGCTGCGGCGGCGCCACAACAGCTCGGGCATGTTGAGCAGGCCCTCCGGGGTGGGCGGCGCGACGGCGGGCCAGTTCACCCCAAAACCGTCCTCGGTGATCTGCCACTGCGCGCGCTGCGCCGCCGCCGCCTTGAACAACAGCCGATGCGCCTTGATGGGCTCATCGATACGGATGCCATTGGCCAGGGTGAACAGCAGGCGGGTGTCGTCCAGCTCCAAGCGCCGGATGCGTAGCTGCGTCAGGTCCATTGAGCGAAGGCGGTGTGGGGAGGTTTGACCTTAGTCCGCGTGGGCAGTGCTGTCGAGTCGGTGCAGCGATCTCGCGCCACCCCGGCACCGCTCACACATCGCCCTCGCAACTCCAACCTTCGCCGGTACCGCGCTGGAGTACCCGATCTGTGACAAGTACATCGCCGGCAGGCACCTGCGCCTGCTGCGCAAGATCGGCATAGATTGGGGTGAAGTCCGGCGCGGTAGCGTCCATCAATTGCGCGAAGCTGTCGATGACGAAATAGGTCTTTTGAAAGCTGTCGATGCGGTAGCGCGTGCGCATGATGCGTTGCAGGTCGAAGCCGATCCGGTTGGGCGCCGGCGATTCCAGCGAATACAGCGATTCGCCCTTGGACGACACGATGCCGGCCCCGAAGATGCGCAACCCTTGCGGCGTTGCGATCAGGCCGAATTCCACCGTGTACCAGTACAGGCGGGTGAGATTCTGCAGCGCGTCCGGCCCGATGCCGTGCGCCTTGACTCCGCCACGGCCGTAGGCCTGCATGAAGTCGGCAAACAGCGGGTTCATCAGCAGCGGCACGTGCCCGAACAGGTCATGGAACAGGTCCGGTTCGGCGATGTAATCGATCTGCTCGGGGCGGCGGATCCACCACGTCACCGGGAAGCGCTTGTTGGCCAGATGCTCGAAGAAATCCAGCTCCGGCAGCAGGCCCTGCACGCCGACCAGGGTCCAGCCGGTGGCCGCCTGCAGCACCGCATTGAGCGCATCGAAACGCGGGATGTGCGTGTCGCCCATGCCCATCGCATCCTGCGCCTGCAGGAACTCGTCGCAGGCGCGCCCGACCAGCAGCGCGCGCTGGCGGCGATACAAGGTACCCCAGGTGGCGTGGTCGTCGGCGCTGTAGCCATCCCACGGCTGCTCGACCACGGCGGTGGTGTAGACCGGCACATAGCCCTTGTCGGTGAGCTGATTCTCGACGCGTTGCGGTGCGATGTTCATGCGGCGGCAGTTCCCGATGATCAGCGCTCACCTTAGCCCGATGGTCGCGCAACGGGATTGCGAATCTTGCGCGGTCAACGCCAGATGGCGCAAGATTCGTGCGTCATCTTCTGCTACTGCGCAATATATGGATCAACCCATCACCCTGGACCGCACCGATCTACGCCTGCTCGCCCTGCTGCAGACGCAGGGGCGCAGCAGCAATGCGGAGTTGGCGGTGCAGGTCAATCTGTCGGCATCGGCCTGCCTGCGCCGTACCCAACGGCTGGAGGCGGCCGGCATCATCGCCGGCTACGGCGCGCGCCTGGATGCCAGGGCGCTGGGACTGGGATTGCAGGCGTTCGTGCGGGTGCAGCTGGAGCAGCACGGCCAGGCAGATATCGAGCATTTCGCCGATGGCGTGCGCGGCTGGGACGAGGTGGTGGCCTGCTGGGCGCTCACCGGCGACATGGATTACCTGCTGCAGGTCCAGGTGCGCGATCTGGAGCATTTCTCGCGGTTTCTGCTCGACCGCCTGCTCAACGCCACCGGCGTGTCCGACGTCAATTCCAGCTTCGTGCTGCGCACCGTCAAGGCACCGGAAGGCTTGCCGTTGGCGCATCTGGCCTGACCCCCGCAGCGCTGCATGAGGGCGGGGCGGCACAGTGTGACTTGCCTCTCAAACGCTAACGATTTACATTTGCATGACTTCTGGCCGCGTCCGGTCATGTCGTTCCCCGTCGATCCGCCAGCCCCGCAGGGCCAGCCAGCTCGTCGCCCGAGTGGGACGCGCACACCTGCCTGCAGCTTCCTGACGCCCAGCGTCCGCACCGATCGATGAGAACCCCTCCAATGCCTGCGATTTCCGCCCCTCTGGCCACGCTGTCCGCCGCCTTGCTATGCGCGCTGGCGATGACGCCTTGCGCTGCCCACGCCGCCGATGCTGCCGATGCAAGCAATGCCAAGACGCTCGACAAGGTCAGCGTCAACGGCACGGTCAGCCGCGCGCAGCCGGCCACCACCACGCGGCTGCCGCTGACCTTGCAGGAAACGCCGCAGTCGGTGAGCGTGATCGGGCTGCAACGGCTGGAGGACGAGTCGCTTTTCAGCATCGACGATGTGATGCGGAACGTCACCGGCGTCAACGTGTCGTTCTACGACACCCAGCGTCCGCTGTACTTCGCGCGCGGCTTCCAGATCACCGACTTCCAGGTCGATGGCTTGCCCACCTACAGCGGTTCCACCAACCAGGAATACGACACGGTCTTTTACGACCGCATCGAAGTGATCCGCGGCGCCAACGGCCTGCTCACCGGCGCGGGCATTCCCTCGGCCACGGTCAATCTGCTGCGCAAGCGGCCCGGCAAGGAGTTCGATGCCTCGTTCGCGGTGAGCGCGGGCACCTGGGATTTCCGCCGCATGCAGGCCGACGTCAACGCACCGCTGACCCAAGACGGGCGCTGGCGCAGCCGCGTGGTGGCGGCCTGGCAGGATCGCGATTACTACTACGACCGTTACCACGACAACAAGATGTCGGGCATGGCGGTGCTGGAAGGCGATCTGACCGACAGCACCACGCTCACCGTCGGTTACCAGCGCCAGGACAACAGCCCGGTCGGCTCGACCTGGGGCACGGTGCCGTTCTTCGCCGCCGATGGCTCGCTGGCCAACCTGTCGCGCTCCACCAACCTGGCGCCGGAGTGGACCCGCTGGCAGCGCGAAACCAGCACCGCGTTCGCCAACCTGGAACAACGCTTCGGCGAGGACTGGCTGTTGCGCGTCAACACCGCGCACACCAAGGGCAATGTGCAGAGCCTGCGCGTGTACGGCACCGGCTATCCGGCCGCCGATGGCAGCGGCCTGTTTCTGCGCACCGGCGCTGGCGAGACCGAAGACACCCGCGACAGCGTGGATGTGTATCTGTCCGGCGGTTTCTCGTTGTTCGGCCGGCAGCACGATGTGGTGGTCGGCGGCAGCTGGCAGGATCTGCAATCGACCTCGTATGGCGTGGCGCAGACCTATCCCGACGACTGGGCGACCTGCCCCAACGACTTCGGTCCACCCGAGCGCTGCTATTTCATTCCCAACATCCGCAACTGGGATGGCAATGCGTCCGAAGTGACCTATGCGCGCACCGGCCGGCGCAGCGAAGCGCGCACCACCCAGCGCGGCGTGTATGCCTCCACACGGTTTCGTCTGGCCGACCCGCTGTCGTTGATCGCCGGCGCGCGGCTGAGTTCCTGGGAAACGCGCACCCAGGCCTTCGATGCCAGCGGCACCTACACCGGCACCAGCGGCCGCTATGAAGTGAGCGACGAAGTCACCCCTTACGTGGGCCTGGTTTACGACATCGTGCCAGACGTCTCGCTCTACGCCAGCTACACCGAAATCTTCAATCCGCAGAACTACCGCGACAAGGACAACAACCTGCTCGCGCCGGTGGAAGGCTCCAACCTGGAAGCCGGCATCAAGGCTCAATTGCTCAACGGCCATGCGATGGCCACCGCCGCCGTGTTCGAGGCCAAGCAGGACAACTTCGCCGTGCGCGACATGACCCAGCCGGAATCCTCGCTGCCGGACGGCAATTCGGCCTACATCGGCATCAACGGCACCAAGAGCCGTGGCTGGGAAATGGATGTCAACGGCGAGATCCTGCCCGGCTGGACCGTCAATGCCGGCTTTACCCACGTCAAGGTGACGCGCCCGCCCACCGATGCGATCTACGCCAACCTGCCCGAGGATTATCTGCAGCTGTCCACGCAGCTGCGCCTGCCCGGTGCCTGGGAGCGCCTGAGCATCGGCGGCGGCGTCAGCTGGCAGAGCGCGGTGCGCGGCTTCAACATCGAGCGCCCCACCGGCGACGGCAGTGGCGCCACCACGCCGGTCACCGTGGTGCAGAACGCGTACGCCTTGGTGCACTTCAACGCCAACTACCGCATCAGCGATCAGTGGACTGCCACGTTGGCGGTGCGCAACGCCTTCGACAAGACCTATTGGGCCAACCTGGATTACCAGAATTACGGCGAGCCGCGGTTTGTCAGCGTGTCGTTGCGTTGGCGGTATTGAGGTAGCGGCGAAGTGCGTTCCGATAACAGCGCCAGGACGGCAGCACTGCTATCGGCACGGCATCGCGGCCAAGGCCGCTCCTACAGGGGCGGCCCTGGCTGCCCAAGCTGTCGTGCCCCCGAAAACCAGCCCGCTGTCGTAGGAGCGGCCTCGGCCGCGAAGCCGTCTTGATACGCCTTCAGCGCGCCCGCGCAACCACCGCGCTGTCGTAGGAGCGCCCCCGGCTGCCCCCCCTCCGGCACGCCTTCAGCGCATTCTCCAAACCACTGCGCAGTTGTAGGAGCGGCCCTGGCCGCGACCCCGTTTCGGTACATGCTCAGTGCATCAACACAAGGCATCAACAACGCCGTCGCCTAGCATCGGCTTTAAAAGCGCGCGTCTCGAAACAGGTGCGGCACCCGCGCATCATCAACTCCGCATGGCCTCGCATTGCATCCGCCTTACGGCGCAACGCAGGCCTCGTCCTTGCCGCGCAGTTTCTGCCAGCGCGAGCGCTCTTCCAGGCAGCGCCGATATGCTTCTGCTTTCGCCGCGGCAGCCTGCTCGGCCGCCGTGCGGGTGGCGCTGCTGCGCTGCGCCTGCAACTGCGCGATCTTGGCGCGGATCTGCGGCATCGCCGCCATCGCCGCACGCTCGCCTTCCAGGATGGCCGCGCCACGCTGGTTGAAATCGGCCGAACCGATGTCGCTGACCTTGGGGCGGATCACCACATCGGCACGTTTGAGTTCGGCCTCGCCCAGGCGCTGGCCCATGATCGAGATCGACTGATTCACAGTGCCCAGTAGATCGCCAGGATTCTTGCCGCTGGCCTTGCTGGAAATATCCACCGCCACCACGAATTCGGCGCCAAGCTGGCGCGCCGCATCCACCGGCACCGGGCTGACCACGCCGCCGTCGACGTAGTGGTACTGGCCGATGGTCACCGGCTCGAACACACCGGGAATGCTGCTGGACGCGCGCACCGCCTGGCCGGCATTGCCGCGCACGAACACGGTGCGTTCGCCGTCTTCCAACCGCGTGGCGACCGCCGCGAACGGCTTGCGCAATTTGTCGATCGGCTTGCCGCCCAGCTGCTCATTGACGTAGTCCTGCAGCTTCTGGCCCTGCACCAGGCCGCCGGAAAAGATCCGCACATCGCGGATGCTGGTCTGGTCGAGCGCGACGGCCTTTTCCTGCATCTGGAACGCATCCATGCCGCTGGCATACAACGCCCCGACCACGCTGCCGGCGCTGGTGCCCGACACCACCACCGGCGCAAAGCCGTTGGCTTCGAGCATCTTGATCACGCCGATATGCGCAAAGCCCTTGGCCGCGCCGCCACCGAGCGCCACGCCGATCTTCACCGGCTTGGGCGCGCCGGCAGACGGCGCCTGCACGAGAGGCGCCGGTGCCGCCGGACGCGGCTCGCCGCCGCAGGCGCAAAGCAGGCCGAGCAAGGACATCAAGGCGAGAAGGCGGGGGTGGCGGAGCGCGGTCATGGCGACGGACTGTTGGATGGAAGGCGAGGGAGAATACACGCGTGCCGTCACCGTGGCTGCGCTGCCTGGTCGGCGCGCGAGGTGATCGGAATGTGCGAAGGCTGCAGATGAAGCAAGCCACAGCCGTCCCTTCTCCCACCGGGAGAAGGTGGCGCGCAGCGCCGGATGAGGGTACGTGCGAAGCCGCGTGTCATCCCGATCCAGGCGCCGCTTCGCTCCACACCCTCACCCCACCCATCAGAACCGGTTGTCCCCATCCAGCAACCGCCCCAGTCCGCCCAGCACCGAGCCTTCGCCGCGTTGCTGGCCACCGGCCTGCGGGGCGGCCTGCAGCATGCGGCCGGCCATGCGCGAGAACGGCAGCGATTGCAGCCAGACCTTGCCGGGGCCGGTGAGGGTGGCCAGAAACACGCCTTCGCCGCCGAAGAACATGCTCTTCAGGCCGGCGACGCGGCGCACGTCCATGTCCACGCCGGCGTGGTAGGCGACCACGCAGCCGGTGTCCACATCGATGCGTTCGCCGGGGCCGAGCTCGCGTTCGACCACGGTGCCGCCGGCATGCACGAAGACCCAGCCGTCGCCTTCGAGCTTCTGCATGATGAAGCCCTCGCCGCCGAACAGCCCGGTGAGGATCTTGCGTTGAAATGCGATCCCCAACGACACCCCGCGCGCGCCGGCCAGGAAGCTGTCCTTCTGGCAGATCAGTTGCCCGCCATGCTCGGACAGGCGCAGCGCCAGCACCGTGCCCGGATAGGGCGCGGCGAATGCGACCCTGGCCTTGCCGCTGCCGGCATGGGTGAACACGGTGGTGAACATGCTCTCGCCGGTGACCACGCGTTTGCCGGCCGACAGCAGCTTGCCCATCAGTCCGCCGCCGCCGCTCTGACCGGCATGCGAGCCGTCGCCGAACACGGTGTCCATCTGCACCGCGGCGTCCTTGTACATCAGCGCGCCGGCTTCGGCGATGGCGCTTTCGCCCGGGTCCAGCTCGACCTCGACGAACTGCATGTCGTTGCCGACGATGCGGTAGTCGATCTCGTCGGCGCGCCCGGCCGCGCCGGTCAGCGGTGGCGGCAGGCCGCTGCCGCCCTGCAGCTCGGCCAGCTGGCGGGCCGGCGTCCAGCCATCGAGCCCGTCGCGCCAGGCCAGCGCGTCGGGCTGGCGCTGGGCATGCGCGCGGGCGCTGGCGTCGTCGAGTGGGCCGATGCGATCGGCCTGTCCGGGAACATGGAAATACCACTGGGCCATCGGGACGCCTCCTGTCTGTGCGTGTAGCGAGTCTAAGCGCAGCCGCCGCTACGGCGTCCCGTGTCCAAGGTCATGCCCTCGGGTGGCGTGGGTGGGCGCGATTGCGGCCTGCCCGGTGCGCTTCGACGCCGCGCTGCCGGATGTCATCGGATGCCTTGCGCAAGGCACCGGCCTGCGCGCCACCGCGCGGCCGGTGGCCCTTACTCTCCCACCGTCGCCCAATAGCGCTCGCCGTCGCGCTGCACCCGCACCGGGCCGGCGAACACGTCCGACAAGCTGGCGTCGGTGAGCAGTGCATCGCGCGGACCGTCGGCCACGACGGTGCCGGCACGCAGCAGGATCACCCGCGCGATCTCCGGCACGATTTCCTCGATGTGATGGGTCACCAGGATCAGCGTGATGCCCTGCCGGGCCAGGTGACGCATGGTGTCGAGCAGGTGCTGGCGCGCCACCAGGTCCAGGCCGGTGGAGGGCTCGTCCAGCAGCAGCGCCTGCGGGCGGTTGACCAGTGCGCGTGCGATCAGCACGCGGCGGGTTTCGCCGGCCGACAACTCGGCAAATTGCCGATCCAGCAGCGGCAGTGCGCGCGCTAGTGCAAGCGCCTCACGTGCCCGCGCGCGCATGTCGTCGCTGACTTCGCGATGCGGCGGCACCACGTAGCTGGCGAAGAAGCCGGACAGCACCGCGCTTTCCACATCCAGCCCCGGCATGTCGGCCAGGTTGACGCTCAGATCGCCGGTGACGATGCCCAGCTGCGAGCGCAAGCGATCCACCTGCCAGCGCGTCTGGCCCAGCACTTTCACCGCCGGCTGGCCGTCGGCACGCACCAGCGGATACAACTCGCGCGTGATCAGTTTGATGAAGGAGGATTTGCCGCAGCCATTGGGTCCCAGGATGGCGGTGTGTTGCCCCAGCGCAATGCGCAGGCTCAAGGCGTGCAGCACGCGCACCTGCCCGCGCATCACGCTGGCATGGTCGAGTTCGATCAACGGGACGGCATTTTCAATGGCAGAAGTCGCAGAAAAACCGGCAGCAACAGTCATACGGATGACATCAACCAGGTGGGGAAAGGAGACGTGTGAACCGCTTTAGGAATGCAGGGCGCACCCTACGCATCCGAAGGGTGAAGTTTGCCGCGATCGCCCCCATCATGTCTGCATCGACCAAAGAGATGGCGCCGCTGTGGAACTGCCGATGTTGTCCGATCCGATCATCGACTTCCTGACCTCCGGCGTGGCCGGGTTGGGCGTGTGGGGCATGCTGGCGGTGCTGCTGGTGTTCACCCAGCTCACCATCTTCGCGGTGACCCTGTACCTGCATCGCAGCCAGGCCCATCGCGGTGTGGATTTCCATCCGGTGGTGGCGCACTTCTTCCGCTTCTGGACCTGGTTGACCACCTCGATGATCACCCGCGAATGGGTGGCAATCCATCGCAAGCATCACGCCAAGGTCGAGACCGAGGAAGACCCGCACAGCCCGCAGACCAAGGGCATCAGCCAGGTGTTCTGGCGTGGCGTGGAGCTGTACCGCGAAGCACGCGCGCAGCGTGCCGACATCGAGCAATACGGCAAGGGCGCGCCCACCGACTGGATCGAGCGGCATCTGTACACACCGCATGCCAATGCCGGCCCGATCGCGTTGCTGGTGATCAACGCGGTGCTGTTCGGTTTGCCCGGCATCGCGCTGTGGGCGATCCAGATGGCGTGGATCCCGTTCTGGGCCGCCGGCGTGGTCAATGGTCTTGGCCACTGGTGGGGCTATCGCAATTTCGAATCGGCCGACACCTCCACCAACCTCACGCCGTGGGCGTTGTGGATCGGTGGCGAAGAACTGCACAACAACCATCATGCGTTCCCGAGCTCGGCGCGGTTTTCGATGCGGCGCTGGGAGCTGGATATCGGCTGGGTCGCCATTCGCGGTTTGCAGGCTTTGGGCCTGGCCAAGGTGCTGCGCGTGGCGCCGTCGCTGGATATCCGCCCCAACATCGCCGTGCCCGATGCCGACACACTCAAGGCATTGCTGTCGCATCGCTTCCAGGCCATGACCGACTACCAGCGCAACGTGCTCAAGCCGGCACTGCGCGAAGAAGCTGCCGCCACCGGCGCCAAGTTGCGACAGTTGCTGCCGCGGCGCTTGCGCAAGGGCCTGGTCGACGACGGGCGCTGGCTCAAGCCCGACGCGCGCGAACAGTTGCAGCGCTGGGTGGCCGAGCGCCCGCGCATGCGCACGTTGGTCGAGTACCGCGCGCGCTTGACCGCCGTGCTGGAAGCGCGCAGCCATGATGCCTCCGAACGGCTCAAGCACCTGCAGCAGTGGTGTCACGAGGCCGAAGCCAGCGGCAATGCCGCCTTGCAGGCGTATGCGGCGCGGCTCAAGGGTTATGCGCTGAGTGGGTCTTAAGCGTAGTGGCACGCGTGCCGATACGCGCGCGCGTGGATCGCATGGCTCGATCGTGCGCAGCATGCTGATGGCGTGTGGAGTATGCATTCCGGCGGTTGTCGCGCAGGCCCAGGTGCAGGACAGCCAGCAGTATCTGCAGCGCATGGATACGGATGGCGATGGACGTGTCAGCCGTGACGAATATCTGGCCTGGATGAGCTACGCCTTCGATCAGCGCGACCTGGATCACGACGGCGTGCTGCAGGGCGATGAACTGCCGGGTCGTCGCGGCAAGTCGATCACCCGCGCGGCCCATCGCGCCACGCTGATCGAGCGCTTCGCACGGCAGGATGCCAACGGCGATGGCTCTCTGAGCGCGCGTGAGTTGCTGGCGCCGCCGCGGTGATGTGCGCCGGCACGCTTGCCTTCGCGCTCGCCTGACGCCAAGCCCGGCAAGCTCGCGCACATGTTCACTCTCGATCAGGTCAGCCGCCGCTACGGCCAGGCCATTGCCCTCGATGCAGTCACGCTGACATTCGCAAGCGGCATCACCACCGCCTTGATCGGCCCCAGTGGCGCCGGCAAGTCCACCGTGCTGCGCATGCTGGTGGGGCTGGAATGGCCCGACAGCGGCACGGTCGCCTTCGACGGCACGCCGCTGCAACGCGCCAGCCTGCAGGCGCAGCGGCAACGCATCGGTTATGTGATCCAGGAAGGCGGGTTGTTTCCGCATCTGGATGCGCGCAGCAATGTGGTGTTGCTGGCGCAGACGCTGGGCTGGACACGGCAGCGCATCGATGCGCGCCTGGAGATCTTGTGCGCGCTGTGCCAGTTGCCGCCGGACTTATTGAAGCGCTACCCGGCCGAGTTATCGGGCGGACAGCGCCAGCGCGTGGGCTTGATCCGCGCCTTGATGCTGGATCCACCGGCCTTGCTGCTGGACGAGCCGCTCGGCGCGCTCGACCCCATCGTGCGCTACGACCTGCAAGCGCAGATGCGCGAACTGTTCGCCCAGCTCGGCAAGACCGTGGTGCTGGTGACGCATGACGTTGCCGAAGCTGCTTATCTGGCCGACACCCTGGTGTTGATGCGCGCCGGCCGCGTGGTACAGCAGGGCAGTGCACGTAGTTTGCTCGAACATCCGGCCGATCCGTTCGTGCAACGTTTTCTCACTGCGCAACGCAGCATCGGCGAGGCCGCATGATCGCGCGCGTGTTGCTCGCACTATGTGTGCTGATCTGCAGCGCCGGCGCGCATGCCGCGCAGGTGACGATCGGCTCGAAGAACTTCACCGAAGCGGTTTTGCTGGGCGAGATCGCCACTGCCGCCGGACAGAGAGATGGTGTGGAGGTGCAGCATCGCGCGCAGCTCGGTGGCACCCGCATCCTGTGGCGCGCGCTGGAGACCGGGCAGATCGATGCCTATGCCGAATACACCGGCACCTTGGCGCAGGAGCTGCTGCAGTTGCCCAAGGCCAGCCAGGCCGAACTGCGCGCCGCACTGGACGCGCGTGGACTGGCGATGACCGACTCGCTTGGCTTCCAGAACACCTATGCCTTCGGCATGCGTGCCGAACGCGCGCAGGCGCTCGGTATCGCGACGATGTCGGACCTGGCCCGGCATCCAAGGCTCACCATCGGCCTGAGCAACGAATTCATGCAACGCGCCGATGGCTGGCCTGGCGTGCGCGCGGCGTATGCATTGCCGCAGACTGCGACCGGGCTGGATCACGATCTGGCCTATCGCGCGCTGCAGAGCGGGGCGATCGAAGTCACCGATCTGTACAGCACCGATGCGGAAATTCCGTATTACCAGCTGCAGGTGCTGCGCGACGATCGCCGGTATTTCCCCGAGTACCAGGCCGTGTTTCTGTATCGCAAGGACCTGGCGCAACGCGCACCGGCGATGCTGAAGACATTGCAGGGGCTACAAGGCCGCATCGACGAGGCGACCATGCAGCGGCTCAACGCGCAGGTGAAGCTGGAGCGTCAGTCCGAGGCGGCGGTGGCGGCGCAATGGCTGGGCGTCACGCCTGCATCCGAAGCCGATTCGCGGATTAAGCGCCTGCTGCGGCACACGCGCGAACATCTGGCCCTGGTCGGCATCTCGTTGGGCTTTGCGTTGGTGATTGCGTTGCCGCTGGGCGTGCTGGCGGCGCGGCGGCAACGGCTCGGTCAGGTGGTGCTGTCGTTGACCGGCGTGTTGCAGACGCTGCCATCGCTGGCGGTATTCGTCTTCATGATTCCGCTGTTCGGCATCGGTGCGAAACCCGCGATTGCCGCATTGTTTCTCTATAGCCTGCTGCCGATCGTGCGCAACACACATGCCGGGCTCACTTCAATCCCGCGCGAGCTGCGCCAGACCGCCCAGGCGATCGGGCTGCCGGCGTGGACGCGCCTGTGGCGCGTGGAACTGCCGCTGGCGCGTCGCACGATCGTGGCCGGCATCCAGACCGCAGCGGTGATCAATGTAGGCACCGCCACGCTGGGCGCATTGATCGGCGCTGGCGGCTATGGCCAGCCGATCCTCACCGGTATTCGCCTGGACGACATCGGCTTGATTCTGGAAGGCGCGATTCCCGCGGCGGTGCTTGCACTGCTGGTGCAGGCGGCCTTCGAGGCACTGGAGCGCTGGGTCACGCCGCGTGGGTTGCGCATCAGCCAGCGCGGTTGAGCGGCACTGCAACCCTATGTTCGCCATGAACACGTAGGAGCGGCCTTGGCCGCGACGGGGCATTACCCCGGTAACGCCCCGTCGCGGCCAAGGCCGCTCCTACGAGGGCAGGCGTACTGCTTCATTCGCTTGGCAGCGCCGCAATCAAGCGTGAAAGCGCATCCTCGGTGACGCTCATGTGCGGCGCGATACGCAAACGCCCGTGCCGCCGTGTGCAGATCGCCCCAAATTTGCTGAACGTTGCCGCCACTGCATCCAGCTGGTCTGCTGGCGGCTGCAAGGCGGTGAGGTGCGGTGCATGCCCAGGCGTGCACCAGCCGCCCAGACCACGTGCGTGCAAGGCCGCGTCCCACTGCGCAGTGAGTGCACCAAGCGCCTGCCCAATACGCGCCGGTTGCCATGCAGCAACCTGCTGCAATGCCACCGTCGCCATCGCGATCCGCAAGGGATCGGCAACGCCGCCGGCATCGAACCGTCGTGCACCGCTGCGGTACGGCGGCGCTTTGGCGACCGAAAAGTCCCAACTGCTGCCCGCATCGCGGCCGATCCAGTGTTCTTCGATCGGCACGCCGTGCACACGCCAATGCGGTGCCACCCACAGCCAGGCCAATCCCATCGGCCCGAGCAGCCATTTGTGGCCGACACTGACCACAAAATCCGGTTGCCAGCGCGGCAGATCGGTCGGCAGCACGCCCAGGCTCTGGCTCAGATCCAGCACCAGCGCCGCCCCGCGTGCATGCACCGCTGCGCTGATGCGGTCCAGATCCAGCTGTCGCCCATCCAGCCAATACGCCTGCGGTAGCGTCACGATGCGCAGCGCAGGCGTCTCGGCAATCGCGCGCAGCACCGCATCGGTGAGTGCCTCCTCGATGGCAGTGGACACCGCCACGATGTGCGCATTCACCTCGGCGCAGCGCCGTTGCCAGATCAGCAGGTTGGACGGGAACTGTCCTTGCAGCAGCAACACCGCCTCGCCGCGTTGCAGCGGCAGGTTGCGTGCGGCAGTGGCCAGCCCATGCGCGGCCGAGGGCAGCATCGCCACGCCATCGGTGTCGTGGTCGAACAAGCCAGCGGCAAGCGCACGCAAACATTCGATGTCGTGCAGCCACGCATCGAACGGCAGCTGCCAGGGTGTGGCCATCGCGTCGATGGCCTGATGTGCCACCGTTTGCACGGCGCGCAACAGCGGTCCGCGCGAGGCGGCATCCAGATACGTGATGTCGATAGGTAACGCGAATGCCGGCTGCCGATGTGCCCAATCGATGGGTGCGGGGAGCAGGCTGGACAGGGAAGACGTGGGCATCACTACAGCTTACTGCTGGCTGCCACGCTGCCGACACGGCGCGTTCACGGCCGCTCCTCAAGCATATGCCCATGTCTGCAATCTCCCCCGTGCTGGTCGACCACCAGCAACAGCAGCTGACCCTGCTGGAACGCTTCGCGCAGACCCGCGCGTTGAGCGATCGCCTCGCCGCACCGCTCAGCGCAGAAGACGCGATGGTGCAGAGCATGCCCGACGCCAGCCCCAGCAAATGGCATCTGGCGCATACCACCTGGTTCTTCGAACGCTTCGTGTTGCAGACAGATCCTGCGTACCGCGTGTTCGATCCGGCCTGGGATTTCTTGTTCAACAGCTACTACCAAAGCGTCGGCCCGATGCATGCGCGCGCGCGCCGCGGTGTGCTGTCGCGGCCCTCGTTGCAGCAGGTGCGCGATTACCGCGCTGCGGTCGATGCACAGATGCAGCAGCGCTTGCGCGATGGGCAACTAGACGCCCAGGCCTGCACCATCGTGCAACTCGGGATCCAGCATGAGCAGCAGCACCAGGAGTTGCTGCTCACCGACATCAAGCATGCGCTGTGGAGCAATCCGTTGCAGCCGGCCTATCGCGATGCGCCCGCACCGCCCGCCGCCATTGCCAGCACGCTGCGCTGGCATGCGCGCGACGAGCAGATCGTGCAGATCGGTGCAGCCGCGTGGCCGCAATCCGACGCGTTTGCCTACGACAACGAATCGCCGCGTCACCGTGTTCTGGTCGGCGCGCATGCGCTGGCGCATCGCGTGGTCAGCAACGCCGAATTCCAGGAATTCATCGACGCTGGTGGTTACCGCAGCGCCGGCGCCTGGCTCAGCGATGGCTGGGCGATGGTGCAGGCGCAGGGCTGGCAGCGTCCGTTGTACTGGGATGCAGATGGACGCGAGTTCACGCTTGATGGCTGGCGTGCGCGCGATGCGCATGCACCGGTGTGTCATCTGAGTCTTTTCGAAGCCGATGCCTTCGCACGTTGGGCCGGCGCGCGTCTGCCCACCGAAACCGAGTGGGAGCAAGCCGCCACCGGTGTGCCGGTGCAAGGCAACTTCGTCGATACCGACGCGCTGCATCCACGCGGCGCCGAAGCGGTGGATACCGGCCTGCAGCAGTTGTTCGGCGATGTCTGGGAGTGGACCGGCAGTGCGTATCTGCCGTATCCGGGTTTTGCGCCGTGGCCCGGATCGCTGGGCGAATACAACGGCAAATTCATGAATGCGCAATGGGTGCTGCGCGGTGGCAGTTGTGCCACACCGGCCAGCCATATCCGCGCCAGTTACCGCAACTTTTTTCCATCCGATGCGCGTTGGCAGTTTGCCGGCGTGCGCCTTGCCAAGGATCTGCCTTGAACGCCGCCGCCCATGCCACCCAACGCGCCCATGCCGCGCTGACCGATCTACACCCGCAACCGGACGACATCACCGCCGATGCGCTGACCGGTTTGTCGCAGACGCCCAAGACGCTGCCGTCCAAGTATTTCTACGATGCGCAAGGTTCACAGTTGTTCGAGGCGATCACCCGGCAGCCGGAGTATTACCTCACCGGCACCGAACTGGCCTTGCTGGAGGCCAGCATGCCCTCGATTGCGCAGGCGATCGGCGCTGGCGTGCATGTGGTCGAATACGGCAGCGGCAGCGGGCGCAAGACCGAGTTGCTGCTGCAGGGCCTGCGCGATGTAGTGGCCTATACCCCGCTGGAAATCTCGCGCAGCGCCTTGCTCGACAGCACCGCGCGACTGGCCCAGGAATTTCCGCAGATCCAGATGCTGCCGGTGTGCACCGACTTCACCAAACCGCTGCGGTTGCCCGATGCGCAGCGTCCGGCGCGTCGGCATCTGGTGTTCTTTCCCGGTTCCACGCTGGGCAATTTCACCGACGCCGCCGCCATCGAGTTGATGGATGCGATGCGCCAGACCATGGGCAGCGACGGCTGCGCGTTGATCGGCATCGACCTGGACAAGGATGCCGGCCTGATCGAGGCCGCTTACAACGATGCGGCCGGGGTCACGGCCGAGTTCACCTTGAACCTGCTTGCGCGGCTCAACCGCGAGATCGGCAGCGATTTCGATCTGGACGGCTTCCGCCACCATGCGGTGTATGCGCGCGAACGTGGCCGTATCGAAACCTTCCTGATCAGCCAGCGCGCACAGCGCGTGCAGGTGGGCGGCAAGGAATTCGCGTTTGCCGACGGCGAAGCGATGCAGGTCGAATACAGCTACAAGTACACCGACGCACGCTTTGCCGAACTCGCCGCTGCCGCCGGGTTGAAGGTCACCCACGGCTGGAACGATGCCAAGGACTGGTTCGGCCTGCGCGTGTTGCGTCCGCTCTGATCTCGCGCGCCTGGCGTGCAAGGAGTCGATGACGGACAGATCGCCGCGACCATGCGCACGCTGCTGGCGCGCCGGCTGCCGCAGCAGTCCATCTGCCCGTCCGAAGTCGCCCGCGCGCTCAGCGAGGACGAGACCCACTGGCGTGCGCTGATGCCGCAGGTACGCAATGTTGCTGCCGATCTGGCCCGCAAGGACGTGGTACGGGTCACCCAGCGCGGCGACGTGGTTGACCCGGGCACGGTGCGTGGCCCGGTCCGTCTGATGCGTGGTCGGCATTTCGAATGACGGGCGCTGCCCTGCGCGTGCATGACCGCTGGCGCTCGGCAGGACGATGATGCCGAGCGGTGCGCCGACAGCGCATCGGCCCGGTAGGCGCTGACCGCTGTCGTGCGTAAACGCGATGCTGTGCCGCAGCGGCGCCGGCGCGATCTCCCAGCCCCACCACAGGAGCCTGTCGCTACTGCACTGCCGGCAAGCGTCAGCCGATCCGCGCGCAAGGTTCTAGCGCTGCAACGCGGACCTGGCCGCCCTGTCGTCTAGGCTGCCTGCACCACATGCAAGGCCTTGGGATTGCGCCACTGCGCCAGCAGCGCGGCTTGGCGTGCCTTGGCTTCCTCCAGGTGCGCGTGCTTGATATGCCCATAACCACGGATATGCTCGGGAATGCTGGCGATCTGCGCCGCCAGGCCGATGTTGTCGGCATCCAGCCGTTCCAGCAGCGTGTCCACTGTCGCCACGTAATCGGCAATCAGCTGACGCTCGCCACGCCGTTCGGCGCTGTAGCCGAACACATCGAGCTTGCCGCCGCGCAGGAATCTCAGCCGCGCCAACAGCTTGAACGCAGTGAACATCCACGGCCCGTATTCGCGCTTGATCGCGTGGCCGTGCGCATCCTTCCTGGCCAACAGCGGCGGTGCCAGGTGGAAGCGCAGCGTGTAGTCGCCTTCGAACTGCTGCTGCAGCCGGCGCTGGAAGTCGCCGCGCGTGTACAGGCGCGCCACTTCGTATTCGTCCTTGTAGGCCATCAGCTTGAAGGCATAGCGCGCTACAGCTTCGGTCAAGGCAGTGCTGCCGGGCGCACGTTGGGCCTCTTGCGCACGCACGCGCTCCACCAGCGCGAGATAGCGCTGCGCGTAGGCAGCGTCTTGATAGTCGGTCAGAAACGCGATGCGCCGCGTAATCGCCTCGTCCAAGGACTGCGCCAGCTGCTCATCGTCGAGCGGATGCACCGGCGCATCGACATCGCCATGCAGCGTGCTGCCATCGGTCCGCGCCAATGTACGCGGCGCGCTCTGTCCGCCGAGATCGTGGTCTTCCCAGCTGCCGGGCGCACGCGCTTGCGGCACCTCGCCATGCGCGATGGCCGAGTCGCCCACGCTCGGCAAACCCGCAGCACGCCGCACTGCCGGCAGATCGACCGCGGCTAATCGCCCCCACGCAAACGCCTGCTGGTTCATCGCCACCGCCGCGCCATTGAGCTCGATCGCGCGCATCAGCGCCGCATGCGACAACGGCACCAGCCCGTGCTGCCAGGCATAGCCGAGCACGAACAGATTGCTGGCGATCGCATCGCCCAGCAGCGCGGTGGCCAGTTGCGTGGCATCCAGCAGTAACGGCTCCTGGCCGCCCAATGCGGTACGCACGCCGGCGATGATCTCGGCGGCGGGGAACTGCAGATCCGGCTGGGTGGTGAAGTTGCCCGGCATCGCTTCGTAGGTGTTGAGCACCACCTGGGTGCGGCCGTCGCGCACCTTGGACAAGGCCCAGTAATCGTTGACCACCACCATGTCGCAGCCCAGCACCAGATCCGCTTCGCCGGCAGCGATGCGCACCGCGTGGATATCGGCCGGTCGGCGTGCGATGCGGATATGCGTGGTCACCGCGCCGCCCTTCTGCGCCAGCCCGGTCTGATCCAGCACCGTGGCGCCCTTGCCTTCCAGATGCCCGGCCATGCCAAGCAACGCACCGATGGTCACCACGCCGGTGCCGCCGACGCCGGTGATCAGAATGTTCCAGGGTTGTTCCAGCGTGGTGCGTTGTGGCGGCGCGGGCAACGTGTCGAACAGCGCGGTGGCATCGCGTTGCTTGCCCTTGCGCGGCTTGCCGCCATGCACTGTGACAAAGCTCGGGCAAAAGCCCGAGACGCAGGAATAATCCTTGTTGCAATTGGATTGGTCGATCTGCCGCTTGCGGCCGAATTCGGTGTCCTTGGGCAGCACCGACACGCAGAAACTCTTTTCGCCGCAATCGCCGCAGCCTTCGCACACCAGCGAATTGATCATGACGCGCTTGGGCGGGTCGACCAGCTTGCCGCGCTTGCGGCGGCGGCGCTTTTCGGTGGCGCAGGTCTGGTCGTAGATCAGGATCGACACGCCCTTGATCGTGCGCAACTGCTGCTGCACTGCATCCAGTTCGCTGCGATCGTGGAACGTCACCTCGCTGGGGAAGCGCTCGCGCCGGCGCGTCCATTTGCCGATGTCGTCGCTGACCACCGCGATGGTGTGGATGCCTTCGGCGCGCAGCTGATGGGCGATGTCCGGCACGGTGAGGGTGCCGTCCACTGGCTGGCCGCCGGTCATCGCCACCGCGTCGTTGTAGAGGATCTTGTAGGTGATGTTGACGCCGGTGGCGACCGACTGGCGGATCGCCAATGAGCCGCTGTGGAAATAGGTGCCGTCGCCCAGGTTCTGGAACACGTGCGGCGTTTCGGTGAACGGCGCCTGCCCCGACCAGGTCACGCCTTCCCCGCCCATATGGGTGAAGGTGTCGGTGGAGCGGTTCATCCAGGTCACCATGTAATGGCAACCGATACCGCCCAGCGCACGCGAGCCTTCCGGCACTGCCGTGGAGGTGTTGTGCGGGCAGCCGGAGCAGTAATGCGGCACGCGCGGGAACAGCGCGCGCGGCAAGGCCATTTCGGCTTCCTTGGTGTCCATCCAGCGCAGCCGCTGGTCGATCGACTCGGTCATCGCGCTGGACGGCAGCGCAAAGCGCTGGATACGCTTGCCGATCACCGCCGCGATCGTGGCCGGCGTCAGCTCGCCGGTGGAGGGCAGGATCCACGCGCCCTGCTCGTCGTACTTGCCGACGATGCTCGGCCGCGCACCGGCGCTGGCCGGCCAGTTGTAGAACAGCTCCTTCATCTGGCGCTCGATGAAGGCCTTCTTCTCTTCCACCACCACGATGTCGTCGAGCCCGCGCGCGAACGCGCTGATGCCCACCGGCTCCAGCGGCCAGGTCATGCCGACCTTGTACACGCGGATGCCGATCTGCGCGCAGGCCTGCGCATCCAGGCCCAGGTATTCCAGCGCCTGCAGCACGTCCAGATAGCTCTTGCCGGTCGTGACGATGCCCAACCGCGCGTGCGGCGAATCCAGCACCACACGGTCGATGCCGTTGGCGCGCGCGAATGCCTGCGCGGCGGCGATCGCGTAGCGGTGCAGACGCATTTCCTGATCCACCGGCGGATCAGGCCAGCGGATGCTCAAACCCCCTGGCGGCAACGTGAAGTCCTCTGGCAGCACGATCGTGCGTGCGAACGGATCCACATCCACCGAGGCGGAAGACTCCACCGTCTCGGCAATGGTCTTGAAGCCGATCCAGCGCCCGGTATAGCGGCTCATCGCCCAGCCGAGCAGGCCCATGTCCAGGATGTCCTGCACCCCGGCCGGATTGAGGATCGGCATCATCGCGCTGACGAATTCCTCTTCCGAGCCGTGCGGCAGGGTCGAGCTGCGGCAGGCATGGTCGTCGGCGGCCAACGCCAGCACACCGCCATATGGCGAAGTTCCGGCGGCGTTGCCGTGCTTGAACACGTCGCCGCTGCGGTCCACACCCGGGCCTTTGCCGTACCACATGCCGTACACGCCCTGCACCTTGGCACCGGGGAACAGGTTGGTCTGCTGGGTGCCCCAGACCATGGTGGCGGCCAGGTCTTCGTTGAGGCCGGGGGTGAAGGTCACCCTGGCCGCCTCCAGATGCTTGCGCGCGCGCCACAGCTCCAGATCGAACCCGCCCAGCGGGCTGCCGCGATAGCCGCTGATGAAGCCGGCAGTGGCAAGGCCGGCGGCGTCATCGCGCAGGCGTTGCATCAACGGCAGCCGCACCAGCGCCTGCACGCCTGACAAGTAGATGCGGCCATCGGCGCGCGTGTACTTGTGCTCCAGCGTGTAATCCGCATCCACCTCGCCGAGCTCCGGCGTGTTGGCAGAGTCGGGGGAAGAGAGTGCAGCAGTACTGGTCATGGCTTGCCCGGAAAGGGTGGCTGGAACCCAGGGCTCCAAAACGGCCTAACAATTGTAACAGCCGCTATTCACATGCCTGGCACACCGGGTGTGCATCGCAGCGACACTGAGGTTAGGATGGGACAGGGTTGGGGTTTGTCGTGTGTCGCAAGGGGAAAACCAGTGAGAACGAAGTTCGCATGGGCCATTGCGTTGGCCCTGCTCGGGAGCGTGTGGTCGTTGGCGCAAGCGCAGAGCCTGCCCAAGCCCAAGGAGTTCTATTTCGACGAAGACCGCGGCACCACCAAAGCCGTGGTCGCCGTGCAGGGGCAGGGCGATGCGGTGGTCGACCGCCTGGCCGCAATGGTGCAGCGTGACGCACGCGCCGCCGAGCCGCGCGCGCAACTGGCCTCGCTGGCCTATGCCGGTGGGCGCACCCAGTTAGGCGACGAGCTCTACCAGGGGGCGTTGGGCCTGGTTTCCAATGGTAGCCAGCAATATCGCGCTATCACCTGGAACTACGGCTGGGATCTGTTGCGTGCCGACAAGGCCGACAAGGCCTTGCAGCTGTGGGCCAACCTGGCCAACGGCCGTCCGGCCACGCCGCAATGGCTGCCCACGACCGCGGCGCTGGCGCTGTGGCGTGCCGGGCGCAAGCAGGAAGCGGTCGAGTGGTATGCCGCCGCCGTGCGCACCTGGCCTGAACGCTGGAGCAGCACCGCCAACTACGCCAGCCTGCTGCCGGACTGGCGCGAAGCAGAACGTGCCAGCCTGGCCGAGGTCTTCGCCGCCTGGCAGGCGAACCCGCCGGCGTTTCCGTAAGTCTTGGCATCGCGCTGCAGTTAACCGCCGCAGCGCGATGCCCTGCATCAGCCGAATCTGCGACAGGCCATCGCTGGTGATAGCTGCATTTGCATAGAAGCAGCCCGTGCTCGACTGACCAGGTTTTCGACTGCATCGAAACATCGCTACGACGCGAAGTTTTGCTTGTCTTCGAGGGCTTGAGCAGAGCGGATAGATCAGAACAGAGCGGATAGATCAGGTGTAGTGCGGCTGTTCTGCTGATCTGCGGCTTGGCTGCAGGGCCCTTGCCCGCTCACCATCGCGGGACACGCCGCAAGTACGTCCCTGTAGGATCTTACGCGGCATCCATGCCGCGTAAGATCCCGCGACGGTGAGCGGGCAAGGACCAGTCGAGAGTGTCGGTGTGCATGGTTTTAAAATAGCCACCGACTAACTCTCTGGTGCGGTGTCCTCGCCGCTTGCGGGACCGTGTGGCGGCATGGATGCCGCCAGCGAGCCCCCAGGGACGGGTTCACGGCGTGTCCCGCGAGCGGCGAGGACACCGCGCACTCGACACACTGGTTTCGGGTAGGCAAACGATGGAAGTCTCGCTGCTTCGGGTTAGCGCGATGCCAAGCCAGCCCTCCGCCGATGCCTGTGCTGCGCGCTATGCGATCCTGTGCATCGCTTTCCAACGGACACGATCACGCCATGGCGGTGGATGCATTTGCGTTGATTCTGGCGATGCTGGGGCTGGGTCTGCTGTTCGCCCGCTTGCGGGTACTGCCGGACAACAGTGCCGACGTGCTCAATCGCATCGTGTTGTATATCTGCCTGCCGGCCTCGGTGCTGACCTATGTGCCGCGCCTGCATCTGGATGCTTCGCTGGGTGGAGTGATCGCCACGCCGTGGGTGTTGACCGCGATCATCGTGCCGCTGCTGTGGGGCTGCAGCCGTGTGTTTGGATTCAAACGCGAGGAATATGCCGCGCTGCTGATGTGCGTGGTGTTCACCAACTCCAGCTTCATCGGCTTTCCGATGGTGCGCGCGTTGATCGGCGATCACGCGCTGCCGTATGCGGTGGTCTACGACCAGTTCGGCACCTTCGTGCTGCTGTCCACGTTTGGGTTGTATGTGCTGGCGCGCTAAAGCGGCGACACCCCGCCTACCGCGCGGATGATCCTGCTGCGGGTGCTGCGGTTTCCGCCGCTGTGGGCGCTGCTGTTCGCACTGACGTTGATGCCGGAGCAGCCGCCGACCTGGATCGGTTCGGGATTGAAGAGTCTGGCCGAGGCGATGCTGCCGCTGGTGATGCTGGCGGTGGGCTTCTCCCTGCAGTTGCGGCTGCCTGCGGACGAGCTCAAACCATTGGCCGTCGGCTTGGTCTTCAAGTTGGCCGTGATGCCGGTGCTGGCGTTGCCGCTGTCCTGGGCGCTCGGCCTGCATGGGGCGATGCTGCAAACCAACGTGCTCGAATCGGCCATGCCCACCATGATCACCGCCGCCGCGCTGGCCATTTCGCATCGGCTGGCGCCGCGCCTGGCTGCAGCGATGGTCGGCTACAGCATCCTGCTGTCGCTGCTGACCTTGCCTGCCTGGGCCTGGTTGCTGGCACGTCTGGCGGCGTGATGCCAGGCGCGAACTCGCGCTGCCGCTTCGGTACTGCCGCACCGCAGGTTCAACGCGCACCCGCGTTAGCCTCGCAGCCAATGCTGCACTGCGATGACAATGCGGTGCACGCAGAGCCGCCAATCGACAGCACAGCGCGCGCGAGGTCATGACGCAGGCGCAGGTCGCGCAGAAGCTGCTGCGCACGCGCGCAGCACAGGGATTTCCCGAGCATGGATCACGGCTGCTGGAAGATCGCCCGGCTGGCAGTCGATCGGTTTAACGTCTTTCGACTACTTCCTCACCGTGCCGCGGTGTACGCTGCCGGCTTGCTCCCGGAAGCGAGGCGTGCATGAAGACAGTCCTGGTGGCCGGCTCCAAAGGCGGCGTAGGCAAGACCACGATCGCCACCAATCTGGCCGCACATGCGGCCTTGCAGGGCCAGCGCACCGTGCTGGCAGATGCCGATCCGCAAGGCTCGTCCACGCGCTGGGCGCAGCGTCGCGCCAGCCTGGAAAGTGCGGTGCTGCCGATCGACGCCACCCGCCGTCGCAACTGGCAGGCCGCAGTGCCCGATGGCACCGATCAGCTGATCATCGATGCCCCGGCCGGGGCGATGGCCGAGGATCTGAGCGGATTTCTGGACCACGTCGATGCCATCGTGGTGCCGGTGCTGTCCTCCGCACTGGATATTGAAGCGGTGGTGGGCTTTCTCAACACGCTGGCCAAGGTGCCGCGCGTGCACCAGCGCAAATTGCCGGTGGGCCTGGTGCTCAACCGCGCCCGTCCGTGGACCCAGACCTCGCAACAGGCCGCCGAGATGATCGGTACCTGGCCGTATCCGCTGGTGACCCAGCTGCGCGACACCCAGGCCTACGTGGTCATGGCCGGGCTGGGACGCAGCCTGTTCGACTACCGCTCGGCGCAGGTGCGCGACCATCAACAGGACTGGGAGCCGCTGTTCAAGTGGCTCAAGAAGGCCTAAATCGGATAGTTTCCATGCGCGAATTGATCTTGTTGCGACACGCCCACGCCGAGCCGGCCGATACCGGCCAGGCCGATCTGGACCGGCCGCTGTCCCCGCACGGCATTGCCGAGGCGGAATCGGCCGGCCGCTGGCTGCGCGAGCAGCGCCTGGTGCCCGACCGCGTGCTGTGCTCGCCTGCCCGGCGCGCCCGCGAGACGCTGGAAGCGGTACTGGAGCTCACCGGCTATATCGAACAACGCCTGGACGAGCGCATCTACGAAGCGACGCCCGGCACCCTGGCCAGCCTGGTGGACGAACACCGTGACGCCGAGCGCTTGCTGCTGGTGGGCCACAACCCCGGGCTGGAGCGGTTGGCAGCGCTGATGCACAGCGGCCAGACCGGCGACTACCGTGGCATGCCCACCGCCGCGATCGCCCTGCTGGCGCTGCCGCTGGAGGCCGCCATCGAACCGGGTATCGCCCGCCTGATCGCCTTCTGGTGGCCTTGATCCGTGTCATTGTCGCTGCGCTGGTACGCCTGGCTCGCGCTCTGGGTCGCTCTGCCCTGTATGGCGCAGCAGAAGGTGCATTCCATCGACCCGGTGCAATCGCGCTTCGGGTTCGAGATCAGAACGCGCTTCGGCATGAAGATCGAGGGGTTCTTCCCGCGTTTTCGCGGTGAACTGGTGGAGTTGCCCGACAAACGCCAACAGGTGCGCTTCCGGCTGGACGCCACCCAGGTGGAAATCCCCGGCAAGGACCGCTACACCGCGTGGATGCGCGGCGAGGATTTCTTCGATGTCGCCCAATACCCGGTGGTGGAATTCGAGTCGCTTCCCTACACCGAAGCGGTCGTGAAGCAGGGGGGCGACATCACCGGCAACCTGACCATTCGCGGAATCACGCACATCGAGACCCTGCATGTGGCGCCAGCTGAATGCGCGCGGCCGGGCTATGATTGCGACGTGATCAGTCGTGGGACGGTGCTGCGTGGACGTTACGGAATGAATGCGTGGCAGATGGCCCTGGGCGACAGGGTGACGTTCGTTCTGCGTGGGCGGTTGCAGGAGGCGCGGCGCCCGTGAGTTTCCTGTTGAGGGTGCTTGTGCTGGCAACGCTGTTGCTCGGCACCGGATGCGCCGGCCTGTCGCAAATCGAACGCAACCGTGCGGCAGGCGTGGCTTCTGCCGCGCGCAGCACGCTGGTGAGCTGCACCCAGGCCAATCGCTGTGCGCTGTCCTCGCCGCTGCGCGCGCTGGGCGGCGAGGCGATCACCAGCTCCACTGCGGCTGCGCCGCGGCACTACGCCACCATCGTCGATCGCGGCGAAGAGTCGTTGGTCGCGCGGCTGAATCTGATCCGCAGCGCCACCCGCAGCATCGATCTGCAGACCTATATCTTCGACAAGGACGACAGCGCGCGCATGGTGCTGGATGCACTGATCGACGCGGCGCAGCGCGGGGTCAAGGTACGCATCCTGATCGACCAGCTCTCGGCGATCGCCGATCTGCAGATTCTCGGCGCGCTGTCCAGCACCCATGAAAATCTGCAGCTGCGCATCTATAACCCCACCTTCGGCAAGGTCAAACTCAATTACTTCGACTATGCCGGCAGCGTGGTGTGCTGTTTCCGTCGCTTCAACCAGCGCATGCACAACAAGCTGCTGGTGGTGGACGATGTGCTCGGCGTGGTCGGCGGCCGCAACTACCAGGACGACTATTTCGACTGGGACAGCGAATACAACTTCCGCGACCGTGACGTGATTCTGGCCGGCCCAGAAGTGCGTGCGATGGCGGCCAATTTCGACGCGTTCTGGCGTGCGCAGCGCAGCGTGCCGGCCGAGCGCCTGAACGATGTCGGCCGCCTGCTGCTGGAACAGGGCGCGCCGAACATGCCGCCTGCCGACATCCGCCGCCCGGAGCGGGTGGCGCGCGTCGACCGTGAGGCGCGCGATGCGCAATTCATCCGCGATGCGTTCGTGACCCCGGCCATGCCGGTGCAGCGCGTGCTGTATGTGGCCGACCTGCCGCAGAAACACCGCAAGGAACATGCCGCCAAGGCGGTGTCCACCGCGCCGGAGCTGGATGGCCTGATCGCCGGTGCGCAGCAGGAAGTGCTGCTGCAGACGCCGTATCTGGTGTTGTCCGATCAGGCACAGGCGATCTTCCGCACACTGCGCACGCGCCCGCAGCCGCCACGCATCGTGGTCTCAAGCAATAGCCTGGCGGCCACCGACAACCCGATTGTGTATGCGCTGTCGTACAAGTTCAAACGCCGCAACCTGCGCGAGCTGGGCTTCAACATCTACGAATTCAAGCCATTTCCGCTGAATGCACCGGTGGACTACGCCAATCTGGTGCCCGACCCGCTCAATCCGCAGGCCGTCGAGCCGGTCGAGGGCGACAGCAGCGTCAATCGCGTGATCAGCGGCAGCGCGGCCGGCAACGCGGTGCGTGGCAGCGGTGGCAGCAATAGCAACGGTGGCGGCGGAACACCGGGGAGTGCCATTCGCGGCAGCGGCGGTGGCGCGGGGCGTGCACCCGGCGGCAGCGAGGTCGACCGGCGTGTGCTGCGTACCGAAACGCGGCCCTCGTTCCTGGGCACGCGTGCGGTCAACAAGCCGCTGCCGGTCACCCGTGCCGGCGCGCGCATGGGCCTGCATGCCAAGTCGTTGGTGGTGGACCGGCGCATCGGCGTGATCGGCACGCACAACTTCGACCCGCGCAGCGAGAACTACAACACCGAGGCGGCGGTGGTGATCGACGATGCGCGCTTTGCGCAGGCGCTGGCCGCCAGCATCGAGCGCGACATCGCCCCGGAAAATGCCTGGACCGTGGCCTCGCGCGAAAAGCCGCCGGTGCTGAGCGGACTGAACTACAGCGTGGGCAAGGTGTCCGAATCGTTGCCGGTGCTGGATTTCTGGCCCTGGCGCTATGCCACCAATTACGAATTCCAGCCTGGCCCCGGCTGCCCGTTTCCACTCAAGCGCCAGGACCCGCAGTTCCGGCAGTGCTATGTGGCGGTGGGCGACTTCCCCGAGGTCAACGTCGGCCCGAAGTGGTTGCTGGTGCGGATGCTGACTGCCTTCGGTGCCGGCCTGGTGCCGATTCTGTGATCGCATAGGCGCGCCGCTCACTGGCCGCTATCGTGACGATATGTCTCTGGCGCGGAGACGGAACTGCGCCTGGATCAATCAGGGCAGTCAGCGACAGTTGAACCAGATCCTCCGGGCGCAGATGCTGTTGCGATTCCCGATTCCCGATTCCCGATTCCCGATTCCCAATCCCCAATCCCCAATCCCCAATCCCCAATCCCCAATCCCCAATCCCCAATCCCCAATCCCCAGCCTATGACCTTCCGCGAACCCGTCGATCTTGCTGCCCTCAACGCCTCCAGCCGCGACACCTTGATCGAACATCTGGGCATCGTGTTCACCGACGCCGGCGACGATTGGTTGCGCGCCACCATGCCGGTGGATTCGCGCACCAAGCAGCCGTACGGCTTGCTGCACGGCGGTGCGTCGGTGGTGCTGGCCGAAACCCTGGGCAGTAGCGCCGGCAATCTGTGCGTGGATATGACCACCCAGATGTGCGTGGGGTTGGAGATCAATGCCAACCATCTGCGTGCGGCGTATCAGGACGTGGTCACTGGCACCGCGCGCGCCGTGCATATCGGGCGCAGCACGCAGGTGTGGGACATCACCATCGAAAACCCGGCCGGCAAGCGCGTGTGCGTTTCGCGGCTCACCTTGGCCGTGGTCCCGCGCAGCAATGGCTGAGCGCGCCGTGCAAGCACATGGGTGGAACAGCGCCACCCGCTGCCGGCACTGCGCGCGTGCCAAGCTGCTGTCACAATAGTCGCGCTTCCTTCCCCTGGTACCGGTCCCGTTCCTGCAATGAGCGAGTCATCCCTGGACGCCACGCGCGATGCTGGCGGCGCGCGTTGGTTCCGGTACCTGTATCGGGTACCGCTACTGCTGGTGCACCTGAGCATCTGTCTGCCGATCACCATGCTGTGCGTGGTGGCGCCGCCGCTGGCGCGTATCCGTACCGGCCACGACGACACCCTGGACGAGTGGATGATCCGCTGGTGGCAGGGCAATCTGATGCGCATCTTCGGATTTCGTTTGCGTCACTTCGGCACTCCGCTCCCGGGCGCTGCGTTGTTCGTCGCCAATCACGTCAGCTGGATCGACATCTCGATGCTGCACAGCCAACGCGTGATGGGCTTTGTGGCCAAGCGCGAGATCGCCGGCTGGCCGCTGGTGGGCTGGCTGGCGGCCAAGGGCCAGACCATCTTCCATCAGCGCGGCAATACCGAATCGCTGGGCGGCGTGCTGCAGGAAATGCTGGCGCGGCTGCAAAGCGGCAAGCCGGTGGGCGTGTTTCCGGAAGGGCGCACCCGCGGCGGCACCGAGGTCGGCCCGTTCCATGCCCGGATCTTCCAGGCCGCGGTAGAGGCCGGCGTGCCGGTGCAACCGGTGGCGTTGCGTTACGGCGAGCGCGGCAATGCGCAGGCGGTGGTGGCATTCGGCGAGCGCGAGAGCTTCTTCGACAACATCGTGCGCCTGCTCGGCGAGCCGGCGCGGCTGGCCGAAGTGCATTTTCTCGAGCCGATCCGCGCGCTGGATGTCGACGGACGTCGCCGCCTGGCCGACACCTCGCGTCAACGCATCATTGCGGCAATGGAGTCCTAGCCCGCGATGCGTATGCTCATCACTCCTGCGGCCGACGCGACAGTGCCTGGCCCGATGAGCGCATGAACGTTTCCGACTATTCGCCGCCCCGCTGGTTGCGCAATCCGCATGTGCAATCGCTGCTGGGCAGCAGTGCGTTGCGCCGGATTCGCAGCCGCCAGTTGCTGGCCGCCAGCGGCGCGGTGACCAGCGAACATATTCTCGACGGCGGCGACGGCGTACGCCTGCAGGGCTGGATGAGCATCCCGCCCGGCGATGCGCCGGTGCGCGCCACCGTGCTGCTGCTGCACGGCTGGGAAGGCAGCGCCGATTCCAATTACATGCGGCTCACCGCTGCGCGCCTGCTGGGCCTGGGCTATCAGGTGTTCCGGCTGAATTTCCGCGATCACGGCGGCACCCATCACCTCAACGTGGACCTGTTCCACTCCGATCGCATCGATGAAGTGGTCAACGCTGCAGGCGATCTGTGGCGGCGCTTTCCCGCACCGCAGTTATTGGTGGCCGGTTACTCGCTGGGCGGCAATTTCGCACTGCGGCTCGCCTTGCGCGCGCCGGCGGCCGGCCTGCCGGTGGCGCGGGTCGCAGCGGTGTGTCCGCTGCTGGATCCGGCCGCCACCATGCTGCAGCTGGAAAAAGGCCCGCAGTTCTACGATTGGTATTTCCGCCGGCGCTGGCGCGAATCGCTGCTGCGCAAACGCAAGCTGTTCCCCGATCAGCACGGCTACGACGATGCCACCCTGGCGCTGGACATGCGCGGCCTGATGGCCTGGTTGGCCGAGCAGCACACCGGGCACGGCTCGCTGCAGGCGTATTTCGACAGTTATTCGATTGCCGGCGAACGCCTGGCCGGCTTGCAGGTGCCGGTCCACATCCTGATGGCCGAAGACGACCCGGTGATTCCGTTCGCCGATTTCGCCGGCTGGCATCTGCCCGCGCACGCGCAGCTGGAAATCGCGCGCTGGGGCGGCCACTGCGGCTTTCTGGAAAACGCCCGTGGCGATGGTTTTGCCGAACGTTGGGTGGCCGAGCGGCTGACCGTGCAGGCCTGAGAGCGGCGAAAACCGTCGCGAGCAGTCGCCAGGTGGGCGCGGATGACGCGCTCCGAACTGCAGTGTACGAGTGGTGCCTGCCAACGGGCATCGGCCACGCGCCTGGCGGCTGCGCAGCAGTGTTGATAGCCGCTCCGAGTCGGCGTCCCGCCGCGCATCGTTACAATAGGCGTTTGTCCTGGACACGTCGCCGCTATGCAAGACGCCATTCTTCAAGCCCTGCGCCGCAATGCGGCCGACGATGCGGTGGCGCTGGCCCGCGAGTGGGTCATCAGCGCGCCGGATAATGCCGCCACCCATCGCTGGCTCGGTCTGGCCTTGCAGCAGCAGGGCCAACCCACGCTGGCGCTGGCCAGTATCGAAACCGCGCTGACGCTGACGCCGGAAGATGCCGACCTGCATCTGTTGCGCGCCGGCTTGCTACTGGCCACGCGCGATCTGTCTGCGGCCGATGCCGCGTTGTCGCGCACCACCGCACTCGACCCGAACCAGTTCAACGCCTACGTGATGCAGGCGCATCTGGCAGTGGCGCGCGGCGATCTGGATGATGCGCAGCGGCTGAGCCGCACGGCAGCGCGGCTGGCGCCGGAGCATCCGCAGCTGCTGGCCGTCGATGGCGTGGTGGAGCTGCGCCGCGGCCAGAGCGATCGCGCGCTGTCGCTGCTGACCCGCGCCGCCGAGCAGTTGCCGGACGACCCGCGGGTGCTGTTCGCGCTGGGCTTTGCGTATCTGCAGAAAGAACACTTCGCGTTCGCCGAGCGCGCCTTCGAGCGCGTGGTCGAGCTCAATCCGCCGGGCACCGCGCTGCGCGCCTTCGTCGCCCAGCTGGCCCAGCGCCAGGGTCGCCTGGACGACGCGCTGGCCGCGATGCAGGGTGTGTTCGCCCAGCCCGGTGGCGACATCCCGGCCATGCGCCGGCTCGCGGGCGAAATGGAATTGCAGGCCGGCCGCCCCGACCAGGCCGTGGCGCATTTGCGCCTGGCGCTTGCGCACTGGCCGGCCGACCGGCGTACGCTGCACGCGCTACTGACGGCCTGGGAGCGATTGGGTGCGGTCGACGACGCGCGCGACACCCTGGACGCGGCGTTGGCCACCTCGGTCAATGCGCACGATCTATGGCTGGCGCGGCTGGCGGTGGAGCCGGTCGGCGGCCCGCAGGCGCAGGCGGTGATCGAGCGTTGGCTGCTGGGCATGCCCGAGCATCTGCCGGCACTGGAAGCGCTGATGCGCGTGCACGACATGCAAGGCCATGCCGAAGAAGCCGAAATGGTGGCGCGGCAGATCGTGGCGGTCGAGCCGGGCCGCATCAGCGGCGAGCAGCGCATCGTCGAAGCCTTGCTGGAGCGCGATCCGCCGGCAGCGATCGCCTGCGTCCAATCCTTGATCGACTCGCTGCCCGAGAACCAGCAGACCGTGCTGCGACCGTGGCTGGGCAATGTGCAGGACCGCGCCGGCCAGCCCGATGCGGCGCTGGCCACCTGGATGCAGTTCCAGCGCGAGCAGGCCCAGCACCGTCTGCCGTTGCCGCCGCAGGCCGCGAAGCAGCCGATGCAGTGGCCGGCGTTGGGTACGATTCCCGACGCGGTGACCGCGCGCCCGCTGTTCGTCTGGGGGGTGCCCGGTTCGCATGTCGAACGCCTGATCGCAGTAATGGGCGCGGCCACCCCACTGGTGCGCGACGACCGTTACGGCACCACCCCGCCGTCCGACGCGCTGCAGAGCTATCGCAGCGTCGAACAGCTGGCCTCCGGCGAACTGGCGCCGCTGGCGCTGGTGGAAGGCTGGAAGGCGCAGCTGCCGCGGCGCGGTATCGACGACGGCAACGTCATCGACTGGCTGCTGTGGTGGGACAACACCTTGCTCACTGCACTGCGCCCGCACCTGCCCGAAGGCCGGCTGGCAATCGCATTGCGCGACCCGCGCGACATGCTGCTGGACTGGTTGTCGGCCGGTGCGCCTGCGCCGTTGGCAGTGCAATCGCCGCAGCAGGCCACCGACTGGTTGCTGGCGGCGCTGGAGCAGCTCGCCGTGCTGCACGAGCGCGATCTGTATCCGCACCGGATCATCCGCCTGGACGGCATCGAGAGCGACCCGCAGGGTATTTCCACCGCGCTGGAACAGGCCTTCGGCCTGAGCTTCCCGCTGATCGAACCGCGCGGCCCCGCACGCCTGGCATCGGGCCGCTGGCGCAACTATCGCAGCGTGCTGGGCGCGCAATTCGATCTGCTCACCTTGATTGCAGTGCGCTTTGGTTACCCGCAGGACTGAGTGGCGCCGACCTTCGGGTGAGCGCCCACCGCGGCGCTCCAGACCACTCCATAGGAGCGGCCCCGGCCGCGACGGGGCGTTACCGCTGACGCGGCGCACCGATGGGGCATGACCGATAAAACCCCGTCGCGGCCAGGTCCGCTCCTGCGAGGCGGCCACCGGACAGGCACCGACTGAACGTGGCGCGCGCGCAGGGCGCACGATCACGCGGCCGCAATCTTCGCCGGCGTGATGCACCGGCAGCGATCCACCCGACCGAGCGCATCAGTGGGTTCCATTGCAACGGCTTCCACTGCTGCGCAGACCCAGGCACCCTGGTCGGCAACATCCCTCACGGAGACCCTGCATGCGCCTGACCAGCAACAGCATCGACAACGGCAAGCCCATCGCGGTGGAATTTGCCGCCGGAACGCCCGAGGGCTTTGCGCCCAACCGCAACCCGCATCTGGCCTGGAGCGAGGTGCCCGAGGGCACGCGCTCGTTTGCGCTGCTGTGCCTGGATCCGGACGTGCCGACTGTGCCGGAAACCGTCGGACGCGATGACGTGCAGATTCCGGTGGATCAGCCACGCACCGATTTTGTGCATTGGGCCATGGCCGACATCCCCGCCGACGTGCACGAGATCGCGGCCGGCAGCTGCAGCGACGGCTTCGTGCCCAAGGGCAAGCCACGGCCGGCCGGCCCGGCCGGCGCGCGGCAGGGCCTGAATTCCTACACCGAATGGTTTGCCGGCAATGCCGACATGGCCGGCAATTATCTGGGCTACGACGGCCCGTACCCGCCGTTCAACGACTTGCGCGTGCACCGTTATTTCTTCCGCGTGTTCGCGCTGGACGTGGCGCAGCTCAGCCTGCCCGATCTCTTTACCGCGGCCGATGTGTTGGCGGCGATGCAAGGCCATGTGCTGGCCGAGGCGGCGTTGCACGGGACCTATACGTTGAATCCGTCGCTGCGCTAAAGGCGCTTGAAACGACGGCGCCGGTCTGCGGGCGCCGTCGGTGCCGAGGAGAGCTGCCGGTTCACCCGTTGTCCGGCAGCTCGGTAGCGGCATTTCTCAAGCGATCACTCACTGCTGCATGCCGTGCGCGTCCGACCTGACGACCGCTGGCCATGTGTTGTGAGCTGAGTGTCAGTGGCCTGCATCTGCACGTCCCATCCGCGCGCGTTGATCACATCGGCCATCACGCCGACGACGCCACGCAGTCAACACTCGACTGCTAGCCGCTGGCTTCGATCATCTGATCGAGCACATACACCGGCGCGCCATCTGCGCCTGCGGCGGCGGGATAACGCGTCACCCGCAGCAAGGTGCGGATGCCGGTCTCGTGCTCGAAGCCTTCGATCTTGCCCTCGAAGGGCTGCCAGGTCTGGGTGACCGGCTGCCCTGTCGCATCCTGCTCGCGTAGCTGCAGGCATTGGCGCGACGGCTCGGAGGCACACGGCACGGTCTCGGCGGCTACTTCGATCAATACCGTCCGACCGTGGCCGCCATAGCGGGTGTCTGCGGTGGGGGCGCCACCGAACACCAGGCGGGTGCCATCGCTGCGGGTCAGGGTCAGCTGCGGCGCGGGATGCGCGGTGTTCAGTGCCACTGCGAAGCGGCCGGACAGCAGCTCGCTGGCGGCGCGTTCCTGCGCCATCCGCCGTGATTCGGCACACAGGCGTTTGCTCGACACCACCCGGCCGATCTGCAACTGCGCCTCTGCCACGCTGTAGCTGGCGCCCAGGGCATTGCAGGTCTGGCTGACCTGGAGGCGTTCATCGCTGAAATCCAGTTGCAGTGGCGCAGTGCCCTCGACAAACAGGCTGCGCAACGCGGTGCCGTGCGCATCGCTGGCCTGCTGCAATTGCCAGTGCTGCGCGCGCAGGGCGGCCCGCAGCGGGGCATTGTCGGCGGCCGGTGCGGCTACCGCATCGGCCTGCGCGGCAGCGCTGGGGGAGGAGCGGGGTGCATCCGGCGAAGCGCCCGACCCGCAGGCCGTCACGCCGGCCGCCAGCAGGGCAGGGGCGAAGAACACGGCACGCATGGCGGCTCCCGGTGATCGATACGTCAGTGATACCGCCAGCGCGCGCCCAGGGCAATGACGGGTGTCACTGCCTGGGCGCGTGCCACGCCTGTCGCGCTCGCTTGAACATGCATGCCGCGCGGCGACAGTTGAGGCGTCAGGCCGCCGCCGGCAGCCACAACAGCAAGGCTGCGCCAAGCACGATGCGGTAGACCGCAAACACCGTGAAGCGGTGCTTCTTGATGTAACCCAGCAGCCACTTCACCACCACAAAACCGGTGATGGTCGCCGCCACGAAGGCCACTGCCACATCGGCCCAGTTCTCGCTGCCGAAGCCGCCTTCCTTGTACATCTCCAGCAGCGCATAGCCACTGGCCGCGAACATGGTCGGGATGCCCACCATGAACACGAAATCCGCCGCCGCCGAGCGCTTGCTCAGGCCCAGCAGCATGGCCAGAAAGATCGCCGAGGCCGAGCGCGAGGTGCCGGGAAACACGCCTGCCACCACCTGTGCCAGGCCGACTGCGATGGCCACCTTCCAGGTCACCACGTCGCGCTCGGGCAATTTGCCGGCAAAGTGCTCGGCCACCAGCATCCACAGCCCGCCGATCAGCAGCGCCCAGGCCACCGGATGCACGGTTTCCGGCAGCTGCCAGCCGGCCTTGCGCACGATCAGCCCGACTACTGCAGTGACCAGGAAGGCCACGCCGATCTTGAGTACGTAGTCGCGATTGTCGCGTTCGCCCAGGCCGGTGGCCAGGGTCCACAGCTTCTGCCGCAGCGCCAGGCAGATCGCCAGAATCGCGCCGGCCTGGATGACGATATTGAAGAAGTCAGAACGGCGTCCGAGCCATTGTTCGGCGATCAGCAGGTGGCCGGTGCTGGAGATCGGCAGGAATTCGGTCAAGCCTTCGAGAATGCCCAACAGCAGGGCGGAAATCAGATCGGACATCGGACTGGGGGAGGGATGGGGGGAGGCGTCAGGATAGTGCATTGCGGCACGCACCATACCGGTGCGCATTGCGATCAATTGGCACCACGAAGGTGCTATTAAAGCGTGAGCGACCTCTAGCGATGCAAGCAAAATCAACGACTTGTGAAAGTATGACGCTTGGCACGGTCCCTGCTGTAGTACCGCCCACGAGCCACTTAACTTCCCCTGAGGTTTCTTCCGATGTCCGTGGAAAATGTTGAAAAGCTGATCAAGGACAACAAGGTCGAGTTCGTCGACCTGCGCTTCGTCGATATGCGTGGTGTACAGCAGCACATCACCTTTCCGGCCAATATCATCGAGCCGGCGTTGTTCGAAGAAGGCAAGATGTTCGATGGCAGCTCCATCGCGGGTTGGAAGGGCATCAACGAGTCGGACATGGTCCTGCTTCCGGACGCCGGCACTGCGTATCTGGATCCGTTCTTCGCCGATCCGACCGTCGTGCTGACCTGCGACATCCTCGATCCGGCCACCATGCAGAGCTATGAGCGCGACCCGCGCGGCATCGCCAAGCGTGCCGAGGCCTACCTGAAGTCCTCGGGCACCGCCGACCAGGCGTTCTTCGGCCCGGAGCCGGAATTCTTCATCTTCGATTCGGTGCGCTTTGCCAACGACATGGGCCACACCTTCTTCCAGGTCGGCTCGGAAGAGGCTGCCTGGAACACCGGCGCCAAGTACGACGGCGGCAACAGCGGCTACCGTCCCGGCGTGAAGGGCGGCTACTTCCCGGTTCCGCCGACCGACACGCTGCACGACCTGCGTGCGGAAATGATCAAGACGCTGGAACAGGTCGGCATCGAGACCGAAGTGCACCACCACGAAGTGGCCACTGCCGGCCAGTGCGAGATCGGCACCAAGTTCAGCTCGCTGGTGCAAAAGGCCGACGAACTGCTGACGATGAAGTACATCATCAAGAACGTCGCCTACCGTAACGGCAAGACTGCGACCTTCATGCCCAAGCCCATCGTGGGCGACAACGGCTCGGGCATGCACGTGCACCAGTCGCTGACCAAGGGCGGCGTCAACCTGTTCTCCGGCGACGGCTACGGCGGCCTGTCGCAGATGGCGCTGTGGTACATCGGCGGCATCTTCAAGCATGCGCGTGCGATCAACGCCTTCTCCAACTCCGGCACCAACAGCTACAAGCGTCTGGTCCCGGGTTATGAGGCGCCGGTGATGCTGGCCTATTCGGCCCGCAACCGCTCGGCCTCGTGCCGCATTCCGTGGGTCACCAACCCGAAGGCGCGCCGCATCGAAATGCGCTTCCCGGATCCGTTGCAGTCCGGCTACCTGACCTTCACCGCGCTGATGATGGCCGGCCTGGACGGCATCAAGAACCAGATCGACCCGGGCGCCCCGAGCGACAAGGACCTGTACGACCTGCCGCCGGAAGAAGAGAAGCTGATCCCGCAGGTCTGCTCCAGCCTGGACCAGGCCCTGGAAGCGCTGGACAAGGACCGCGAGTTCCTCAAGGCCGGCGGCGTGATGAGCGACGACTTCATCGACGGCTACATCGCGCTGAAGATGCAGGAAGTCACCAAGTTCCGTGCTGCGACCCACCCGTTGGAGTACCAGCTGTACTACGGCAACTGAGTTCCACCGCGGTGATGGCGGAGGCCCCCCCCTCCCACCTCCGCCATCGCCGCCCATGTTCGATCGGTCCACGGCATCGGCCGTGGATTGAAGGGGTATTGAGAGAGCACTGGATCGCGACGCGCGGGCCTGACCTCTCCCACGAGGCGGATGCACCGGCATCCGCTGGGGTCTGCGTGCTCGCGAACGAGCGGATGCCGGGGTTGGCATCCAGGGGAATGACACCGCCGGGCGGCGCAATGCCGGCCGGTTTTTTCCACCATTCGGGGTATGCGCATGAAATTGATCACCGCCATCATCCGGCCGTTCAAGCTCGACGAGGTCCGTGAGGCCTTGTCCGCAGCGGGCGTGTCGGGCATCACCGTGACCGAGGTCAAGGGGTTCGGACGCCAGAAAGGCCACACCGAGCTGTACCGCGGCGCCGAGTACGTCGTCGACTTCCTGCCCAAGATCAAGATCGAGACGGTGGTGACCGACGACCGGCTGGACGCAGTGGTCGAGGCGATCCAGAACGCCGCCGGTACCGGCAAGATCGGCGACGGCAAGATCTTCGTGACCGCGATCGAGCAAGTCGTGCGCATCCGTACCGGCGAGATCGGCGCCGATGCGCTCTGAATCCCCCACCCCAGGAGTCCTTATGAAGACAGGTCTTTTCGCCGGGTGGAAAGCCCGGTTCTACAGCGTCTGCATGCTGATGCTGTTCAGTGCGCTGGTGGTGGGCGGCATGGGTAGCGCGCATGCGCAATCCACCCCGCAGGTCACCCCGTTGCCGACCGAGCCGGTCACCACCGAACCGCTGCCGTCCGCGCAGCCGGAAGCCGCTCCGGTGGCGGCCGCCGAGGCTGCACCCGTGGTCGAGAAGGGCGATGTCGCCTGGATGCTGACTTCCACTTTGCTGGTATTGCTGATGGTGGTGCCGGGTCTGGCGCTGTTCTACGGCGGCATGGTGCGCGCCAAGAACGTGCTGTCGGTGCTGATCCAGGTCGCTGTGGTGTTTTCGCTGCTGACCATCCTGTGGGTGCTCTACGGCTATAGCCTGGCGTTCTCCGGCGAAGGTCCGTGGATCGGCAATCTGGACAAGGCACTGCTCAAGGGCGTGACCATCGAAACCCTGTCGGCCACCTTCACCAAGGGTGTCAGCCTGCCGGAATACGTGTTCGTGGCGTTCCAGGCGACCTTCGCCGGCATCACCGGCGCGCTGATCGTCGGTGCCTTTGCCGAACGCGCCAAGTTCGCCGCAGTGCTGTTGTTCTCGGTGATCTGGTTCACCTTCGGCTATCTGCCGCTGGCGCACATGGTCTGGGCCACCGGTGGCTATCTGTTCGGGCTGGGCGCGCTGGATTTTGCCGGTGGCACGGTGGTGCACATCAACGCCGGTATCGCCGGCCTGGTCGGCGCCTACTTCGTCGGCAAGCGTGCCGGGTTGGGGCGTGAGGCGATCAAGCCGCACAACGTGACCCTGACCTTCGTCGGTGCGTCGCTGCTGTGGGTGGGTTGGTTCGGCTTCAACGCCGGCTCCAACCTGGAAGCCAATGCCGGTGCGGCGCTGGCCTTCCTCAACACCTTGCTGGCCACTGCCGCGGCGGTGCTGGGCTGGTCGTTGACCGAGAAGATCATCAAAGGCAAGTCGTCCGCCCTGGGTGTGGCCTCGGGCATGGTCGCCGGCCTGGTCGGCATCACCCCGGCCTGCGGCACGGTGGGTCCGTTCGGCGCGATCGTGATTGGTCTTGCCGCCGGCGTGCTGTGCGTGTGGGGCGTCACTGGCCTCAAGCGTTTGCTGGGTGCCGACGACAGCCTGGACGTGTTCGGCGTGCATGGCCTGGGCGGCATCATCGGCGCGATCCTGACCGGCGTGTTCTCGGCGGCCTCGCTGGGCGGCCAGAAGGGCGGCGACTACGACATCGTGCATCAGGTCGGCATCCAGGCATTGGGCGTGGGCATCACCCTGGTGTGGATCGGCGTGGTCTCGGTGGTGGGGTTCCTGGTGGCCAAGCTGGTGTTCGGCTTGCGCGTCACCGAAGAAGCCGAGCGTGAGGGGTTGGACATCACCTCGCACGGCGAAGCCGCATACGAGTCTTGAGCATGAACACCCGCAGCCATGCCGCTGCGGGTGGCACGACGACCCGGCCGGGACTGCCCGCGCCGGGTCCGTTTTTCCCCGCGGCGCTGATTGGCGCGGTGCAACTGCCGAGGTGTCTGCATGACCAGCCCCACGCCTGTCACTGTCGGCGCGGATGTGTGCTGGATCGGTGCGCGCCACCGCGCTTCGGCCCCGAATTCTTTTCTGCACGCTTCGTCTGGCGCGACATCCGCGCACGTCGATGCTGCTTGCACTAAATTGGTGCAATGGTGATTTCTTCTTCGATGCCATCGCTGGACAGCCTGGGCACCCCGGTGGCCTGGGCCGACCGCGAGGGCCGTGTGCTGGGCGTCAACCCAGCCTTCGCGCGCTGGCTCGGCGTCAGCGCACGGCGACTGGTCGATCAACCGCTGGCCGCGCTGGAAGTACAGGGCGATGCGCTCGCCCGCTTCCTGCTCAACGACGAACGCGATGTGCTGCGTCTGCATCGGCTGGCCCTGGGCCTGCCCAACGACGCACCGCGCTTTGCCGAAGGCTGGCTGTCGCGGCTGGACGACGGCGGCTGGCTGCTGGAAACCCACCCGGTCGACGAATTCCCCGCGCTGGATCCCACCCATGCACTGCCCAACGCCCTGAGCGCTGCGCTCAAGGGTCTGGCCCACGAACTGCGCAATCCGCTGGCCGGGCTCAAGGGCGCCGCGCAGCTGCTGGCGCGCCGTTCGGCCGGGCGCGACGAGGACGAGCGCGAGCTGATCGAGTTGATCGGCACCGAGATCGAACGCCTCAACACCTTGCTCGAACGCCTGCTCTCGCCCACACCGGCGCGCCCGCACGACCGCCTCAACATCCATGTCGTGCTGGAGCGCGTGCTGCGTCTGGCCGAAGCCGAGGGGGGCTGGTCGGTGCAGGTGCAACGCGATTACGACCCCAGCATTCCCGACATCCTTGGCGATGGCGATCGCCTGACCCAGGCGGTCTGGAATCTGGTGCGCAACGCGTTCCAGGCCGGCGCCACCCGGGTGACGTTGCGCACCCGCGTCGAACATGGCCAGCGCATCCGCGACCGCGTGCATGCGATGTCGCTGCGGCTGGAGATCATCGACGACGGCGGCGGCGTGCCCGAAGAACTGGCCGAGCACCTGTTCCTGCCGCTGGTCAGCGGGCGCGCCGAAGGCAGTGGGCTGGGTCTGGCGCTGGCCCAGCAGGTCTCGCGCGAACACCACGGCACGCTGACCTACCGCTCGCGCGCCGGCCATACCGTTTTCACCCTGCTGCTGCCCGAGCTGGCCGGCGATCACGACAAGGAGCATCTGCATGGCTGAGGCCGCCGCCGCATCCCACCATATCTGGGTGGTCGACGACGACCGTTCGGTCCGCTTCGTGCTGTCTACCGCTTTGCGCGATGCCGGCTACGCCGTGGATGGCTTCGAGAGTGCCGCCGCTGCGCTGCAGGCACTGGCCATGCGGCCCACGCCCGATTTGCTGTTCACCGATGTGCGCATGCCCGGCGAAGACGGCCTGACCCTGCTCGACAAGCTCAAGTCCAAGCACCCGCAATTGCCGGTGATCGTGATGTCGGCCTACACCGATGTGGCCAGCACTGCCGGCGCGTTTCGCGGCGGCGCGCACGAGTTCCTCTCCAAGCCGTTCGACCTGGACGACGCGGTGGCCCTGGCCGCACGCGCGCTGCCGGATGCCGATGCCGGCGTCGACGCATTGGTCGGCGTGCCGGTGGCGCAAGGCTCGGCCGCGCTGATCGGCGACACCCCGGCGATGCAGGCCTTGTTCCGCGCCATCGGCCGGCTCGCGCAGGCACCGCTGTCGGTGCTGATCAACGGCGAAACCGGCACCGGCAAGGAACTGGTCGCACGCGCGCTGCACAACGAATCGCCGCGCGCGCGCAAATCCTTCGTTGCCCTCAACACTGCCGCCATTCCTGCAGAATTGCTGGAAAGCGAATTGTTCGGCCACGAAACCGGCGCCTTCACCGGTGCCACCAAACGGCACATCGGCCGTTTCGAACAGGCCGATGGCGGCACGCTGTTTCTGGACGAAATCGGCGACATGCCGCTGCCGCTGCAGACCCGTTTGCTGCGCGTGCTGGCAGAGAACGAATTCTTCCGTGTCGGTGGGCGCGAACTCATCCGTGTCGACGTGCGCGTGATCGCCGCCACGCACCAGGACCTGGAAGCGCTGGTCGAACAAGGCCGCTTCCGTGCCGACTTGTTGCATCGCCTGGACGTGGTGCGTCTGCAATTACCGCCGCTGCGCGAACGCCGCGGCGACATCGCGCAACTGGCGGAAAACTTCCTGGCCATGGCCGGGCGCAAGCTCGACATGCTGCCCAAACGGCTGTCGTCGGCCGCCTTGGAAGGCCTGCGCCATTACGACTGGCCCGGCAATGTGCGCGAACTGGAAAACGTGTGCTGGCGCCTGGCCGCCTTGGCCACCGCCGACATCATCGACGTGGTCGATGTGGAAGCCGCACTGGCGCGTGGCGGCCGTCGCCAACGCGCCGGGCGCAGCGACGGGCAATGGGACGAGATGCTCTCCAGCTGGGCCGCGCAACGCCTGAGCGAAGGCGCCCAGGGCCTGCACGCCGAAGCGCGCGAACGCCTCGACAAGACCCTGCTCGAAGCCGCCCTGCAACTCACCCAGGGCCGCCGCGCCGAGGCCGCCGCACGCTTGGGCCTAGGCCGCAACACCGTCACCCGCAAACTCGGCCCAGGCCGCAAACGCCGCTGATGTATCGCCTGGCCCCGGCTAAAGCCCGTTCCGCTGGAAGAAGGAACGGCGCGTAGGCGATACAGGCTTATCGCAATGGTGCATCAGACCGTACGCGGAGTTGAGCCCCTCTCCCCCCGGGAGAGGGGTTGGGGTGAGGGTGCGGGGCGAAGCCTCACGCACCCAAACGTCACTAGCGCTCCGCCCGTACCCTCATCCGGCGCTACGCGCCACCTTCTCCCGGCGGGAGAAGGAAACAACGCGCGATCCAGGCTTATCGCAATCGCACATCGTTGCTACCGCGCATCCGTCGACCCGCACCTCAAAACAACCCGACACTCCACACCAACCCCGTAAACTTCCGATCAGCCGGCAAGCGCATTTCATGACACGTGAACATGCGCCCGCATAGGTTTCCAGCCTGATCAGGAGAACAGCTCGATGCGTTACCGGTCGTCCACGATCGTCGCCCTCACCGCTCTGGCGCTTGCCGCCTGCAGCAGCACGCCACCACCGCCGAAGACACCTCCACCGCCAGTGGCGCGTGTCGTGCCCACCCGTCCGGTGCAACAGGCCGAAGCGGCGCTGGCCTCGGCCTCGGGCAGCCTGGTCAGCGGTCGGGTGGTGCTGGTGCCTGCGTTACAGGGGATCCGCATCACCGGCACCGTCGGTGGCCTGCGCCCGGGCGGTGTTGCCGGCTTCCATGTGCACGAGCGCGGCGATTGCAGCGCCGCCGATGCCAGCAGCGCGGGTGCGCATTTCAATCCGACCGGTGCACCGCACGGGCGCACCGGTAGCAATCCCCACCACGCGGGCGACATGGACAATCTGCGCGCCGATGCCGAAGGTGTCGCGCACCTGGACATGATCGTTGCCGGCATCACCCTGGGCGATGCCGCGCCCACCGATGTGATCGGCAAGGCGCTGATCGTGCATGCCGATCCTGACGACTATCGCAGCCAGCCCAGCGGCAATGCCGGCGCACGTCTGGCCTGCGGCGTCATTCGCGTCACCCAATGGCGCACACCCCCTTCGCAGCCCTGAGTTGGGGCATCCATGGCCGCAACTGCGGCCTCTCTACAGGAGTTTTTCATGCGCATTCTTCCCACGACGTTGTTCCTGGCCACCGCGTTGGTGCTGACCGCGTGCAAGCGCGACGAACCGGCACCGGCCGATCCCGCACCCGCACCGCAGGCCGGCACGCCAGCCGAAGCGGCGCATGGTGGCGAGCATGCCGCCTCCATGGTCACCGAAGCGGCAGCCACTACCACCGCAACTGCCGAGCTCAAGCCGACCAAGGGCAATGAGGTGAAGGGCACGGTGAGCTTCAAGACCGTCGACGGCGCGCTGCGCGTCACCGGCCAGCTGAGCGGACTCAAGCCCAACAGCGAGCACGGCTTCCACATCCACGAAAAGGGCGATTGCAGCGCACCGGACGGCAGCAGTGCCGGCGGCCATTTCAACCCGGCCCAATCCGATCACGGCACCGTCAGCGCCGACCCGCATCACGGTGGCGACATGCCCAACATCAAGGCCGACGCGCAGGGCAATGCCAGCATCGATGGCCCGGTCTCGAGCAATGTCAATCTCGGCAAGGCCGACCAGTTCGATATCGCCGGCCACGCCGTGATCGTGCATGCCGATGCGGACGACTACAAAACCCAACCCACCGGCAACGCCGGCGGCCGTCTGGCCTGCGGTGTGATCACCACCGACAACGCGCCGGCTGCGACCAAGTAAGCCAAAGAAACGGGCAGACAAACAAACGCCGCAGTGATCGATCACTGCGGCGTTATTTGTTTGGTGCACACCTGCCAAGCATTGGTGCTGGTTTCAGCGCACGGACCAGTTCAGCACATGGATGTAAGGCGCGTAGGCGCGTGCCATGTTTGTCACCGAAAACGCCGGTTTTCCAGTGCGCGCTAACAGTTCAAAGTTCAAAGTAACCGGTGCGTTGCTTAAGCAGCCAACGCCTGACGCGGATCCTGCCCCGGTTCCACATGCACATACAGAACCGGCAGCCCATGCGCTTCCAGCACGGCGGCCATCTGCCGCTGGCGTGAGAGGTATTGCTCGTACACCCCGCGCAGACGCTCGCAGTTTTCGCGATCGTGCGTGTAGTAATCGCACCAGCCGGCCGGGTCGAACAGCGCGATGCGCACTTCGCCGTCGACATAACGCAGCACCGGCTCGGGCGGCTGTTCCAGCCATTCTTCGGTATGCGGGGCGAGCAGGGCGGCTTCGATCAGCGGCCATAGCGGCGCCAACCCTTGATTGTCGTACTGCATCGAAATCATCGCCGCCAGATCGTTCGCGGTGAGATAGCGCGCGTGTTCGATGCGTGCGCCGAAGCTTTCCTGCGCCAGCAAGGCAGTGTCGGCCTGCGCCATGCCCTGGGCCAGCAGCAGGTCTTCCATCGCATCGGCCACGGTGGCGACGATTTCCGGATCGCCAGACAGCAGGAACGGCAGCACGCGCAGGCCTCCGCCGGTGAGTTGCGCATCGGCCTGGAACGGCAACGGAATCTCGCCCTGCGCGTCGGCACTGAAGGCCAGCACGCGCGGGCCCTGATCGCGTCCTGGTGCGCGCGCCTGCAGCTCTTCCAGCCGGCGATGCAGCGGCCAGCCCGGCCGCAGCACTTCGGCCGGGTCGAAATGCGCCATCGCCACGCTCAGCTCCAGCGCGCGGATCTCCGGGATCCACTGCGCCAGGTCGCGGCCGATGCGTTCGGCCAGCATGCCGGCCTGCTCGGGCGCCAAGGCGCCGCGCTCGGGGGCGCTGCTGCCCGTCAATTCCAGCGCCATCACACCCATGGCGGTCACGCCGTGTTCGGTCTTGCTCATGATTCGCGGTTGGCCCATCACGGGGTCGAAGCTACACTGCGGCCATTATGCCTGCCGGCCCTGTGCAGGCCATGTCCCCGAGTCCTCCATGCCAGGTCAACCGATGCCAGCAGCCCGTCCCGTCGCCATCTTGGGCGGCGTTCGTATCCCGTTCTGTCGTCAGAACACCGCGTACGCGGACGTGGGCAACCTGGGCATGTCGGTGCGCACGCTGGGCGCGCTGGTCGAGCGCTTCGGGCTGCATGGGCAGCAACTGGGCGAAGTGGCGATGGGGGCGGTGATCAAGCACTCCTCGGACTGGAACCTGGCTCGCGAGGCGGCGCTGTCGTCCGGCCTGTCGCCGCTGACGCCGGGCATCACCCTGCAGCGCGCCTGCGGCACCAGCCTGGATTCGGTGATCACCATCGCCAACAAGATCGCGCTGGGGCAGATCGATTCGGGCATCGGCGGCGGTTCGGACACGACGTCCGAAGTGCCGATCGTCTACGGCAAGAAGCTGCGCGCGCGGCTGCTGGCCGCCAACCGGGCCAAAGCCACCGGCGACAAGCTCAAGGCGCTGCTGCGTGGTTTCAAGTTCGGCGAGCTCAAGCCCGAGTTCCCCGGCGTGGCCGAGCCGCGCACCGGCAAGAGCATGGGCGACCACTGCGAGGACATGGCCAAGGAATGGAACATCGCGCGCGATTCGCAGGACGCGTGGGCGGTGGCCTCGCATCACAAGCTGGCGGCAGCGTATGAGCGCGGCTTCTTCGATTCGTTGATCGCCCCGTTCCGCGGTGTCTCGCGCGACAATATTTTGCGTGCGGACACCTCGTTGGAAAAACTCGCCACGCTGCGCCCGGCCTTCGACAAGACCTCCGGCCGCGGCACGCTGACCGCGGCCAATTCCACCTCGCTCACCGACGGCGCTGCTGCGGTGCTGTTGTCCAGCGAAGCCTGGGCGCTGGCGCACGGGCACACCCCGATGGCCTATCTGCGCGATGCCCAGGTGGCGGCGGTGGATTTTGTCCACGGAGAAGGCTTGCTGATGGCACCGACCATTGCAGTGCCGCAGATGCTGGCGCGCCAGGGCCTGACCTTGCAGGACTTCGACATCTACGAGATTCACGAGGCGTTTGCCGCCCAGGTGTTGTGCACGCTGCGTGCGTGGGAAAGCGAAGACTACTGTCGCAATCGCCTTGGTCTGGATGCGCCGCTGGGCCGTATCGACCCGGACAAGATCAACCCGCTGGGTTCGTCGCTGGCGACCGGCCACCCGTTCGCCGCCACCGGCGCGCGCGTGGTGGCCACCGCGGCCAAGCAGTTGGAAGAACGTGGCGGCGGCCGTGCGTTGATTTCGATCTGTACGGCCGGCGGCATGGGCGTGGTCGCCATCGTCGAGCGCTGACGCTGCTGCGCATGTGCGATTGGGCATTCGGGATTGGGGATCCGTAAGAGCAAAGCTCTTAATTTTGCGAATCAGGACATGACCTACCCCGAGGCCTTGGGTCGCGATCTTCGCAGACCTTCGCAGGTCGGTGAGCGTTTGGAGTGGCACTCCGGCTCAGATCCACAAAACAAAAAAGCCCCGGACATGCCGGGGCCTTTCAGCTAATCCACACATCGCCGCAGCATCGATCAGCCGTGATCGATGACAGCGTGATCGGTTACGGCACGCGATCATCCGGTGCGAGCGGATCGACCGGCGGTGTTGCATACGCCGAGATGATCGGCCCACGCAGCGATTGCTGCGGCAGACCTTCATGCACCGGTTCCCCGCGTGCAGCGCGCAGGGCATTGGCATAGCAATGCTGCGCCGACAGCAGATCGCCGGCTGCGGCAAAGCCATGCCCGAGTTCTTCCCATGCCTCGCTACCGGCGCCATTGGCCACGGCGCGATGCAGGAATTCTTCGGCCTGCGACCACTGTTGTTGATGACGCGCCAGGCGCGCCATCGTCAACAACAGGCCCGGGCTATCCGGATACTGGGTCAGCCAACGCTGCGCACTGGCGCGGCGCGAATCGTATTTTTCCAGCGGCAGCACGCCGTACAGACGCACCAGCGATTCGTCCCATTGCGTATCCAGCGCCTGTTCCAGGCTGTGTACGGCGGCATCGTCCCAATGCAGAATCGCCGCGCGCTGTGCATAGGCGCCGACCACGGCCGGATAGGTGCGCAGCGGCTTGGGCAGCGCTTCCCAGCGTTCGGCCAGGGCATTGGCATCGCCGGCCTGCAACAGCGTCTGTTCGGCCAGCGTGGCCTCCAGCGCGTTGTAGGCATCCGGTGCCAGCACCGCCTGCTGACGCAATGCGCCGAGTTGACCGTAGGCCTCGTCGGCACGGCCGATCTGCGCCAGGGCCTGCGTGCGCAGCAATAGCCCGCGTGCCGGCAGCGGTTGCGCGGCGGCACTATCGAGCGCATTGATCGCCTCGACCGGGCGTTGCCGCGCCAGATGCCGTTCGCCCTGCAGCAGCGCATGTGCGGTGGGGTCGCGCTCGGCCAGTTGCTGGGCCAGCGCAGTGGCCGAGGCTTCATCGCCGCGCGCATCGGCCACACGGACTGCACTTGCCAGTGCGATACCGCTGACGTCGTCGTCCTCGCTGGCAGTGACCAGCAGGCGCTCGGCACGCTGCCACTGGCCGTGATCGGCCGCGCGCAGGCCTTCGATCAGGCGGGCGCGGCCCTTCTTGCGGCGGTACTTGCCCCATACCCGAAACGGCAGGCTGATCAATGTCCACACCAGCCACAGCACCAGCAGCGCGATGACCAGGATCAGCAGCGCCTGCGGCATCGCCGCGCGGTAGTCGTTGCCGCCGACGCTGACCACCACACTGCCCAGGTCGTAACTGTTTTGATGCGACAACCATTGCGCACCGAGCACGCCCAGCGCCACGGCAACCAACAGGATCAAGACGGTACGCAACACTTTCATTGGGTGGATCTCCCTTCACGCATGGCCTGCAGTTGCAGCAGGGTGGTGCCCAGTTCCGGCAGGCGCGGACGCAGTGGCGCTTGTTGCAAGGTGCGCAGGCGCGTGCGGGCCTGGCGACGTTGTGGCGAATCCGGCCACAGCCGGGTGGTCCAGGTGTCCACGCGCCGCAGCGATTGGACGAAGCCGGCGGCATCGCCGCGCTCGGCCGCAGCGCGGGCCAGGCTGACTTCGATCTGCAAGGCATCGCGCGCGGCGTTGCGGTCGCCGCCGACGAGCAGTGCATCGCCACGGCTGGGGCGAATGTCCACCAGCGGTGCAAGCACTTTCTGCCACCACGGCTGCGCGGCTTCGTTCTCTTGCGCGGTGTGTTCCGGCAAGCGCTGCAGATCGGCGGCGAGTGTGTCCAGCAATTGACCGGCTTGCGCTTGCGGGCCAGCGCCGAGACGGTCCAGTGCGTCGCGTTCCTGCACCAACGCCTGGCGCAGATTGAGATAGCCCGGGTCGTCCACGCCGTTGAGTGCGGCATTGGCCAGCGCATAGGCACGGCGTGCGCCGTCGGCGTCGCCGGCAATACTCAGGCGTTGCTGGCCGAGCCGCAGCAGCAGTTCCACTTCATCCAGACGCAGCGCCTGCGCGCCATGCCGATTGGGATCGGCCAGTTTTTGTACGGTTTCTTCAAGCAATGCGCTGCGCTGGCTCAGCCCGAGCATTTCATCGCGTAAGACACGATTGGTCGCTGCGGCATCCTGCAGGCGCTCGTTGGCCAGGCGCTGATCGCGGCGCAAGGTTTCCAGCATCTGCTGCGTGCCATCCCAGCGTTGCTGCTGCGCCTGGGCCGCCTGCAGCTGCCCGCTTTGATAGGTCTGCCATGCGCGCCAGCCCAGAAACAGCGCCACGCCCACTGCCGCCACGGCAACCGCAAGCAGCAGCCAGGCCACGGGGAAGCGTCGCGTGGAAGCGGGCATTTCAGTCATTGGGACATCCTCGGGCGGTCACGACTGGCGCATGCGCCGCAGTCATCTGATACAGCATGGCGTGCGGCAGCAGACACTCGCAAGCGCTGGATGGATTCGGAGTTCAGCAAGGTCGTGATGGTGTCACGATCGCTGCAGCGGCGGCGGCCAATTGCTCGGGCAGTGGACCTGCGGCGCGCACCACATGCATGAAGCCGGCGGCATGTGCGGATGCGCGCATGCGCTCGCTGGAGGCCACCACCGGATGGAGTCGCCACGCATCGACCAACGCTGCGGGCAATTGCTGTAACACCAGCGATAGCGCGTCGGCGCTGCTCAATGCCAGCACGCTGCGTGGCAGTGCACTGGCCAGGGCGTGCACGGCCGATGCGCGCAATCGCAGCGCGACGCGTTGATAGACATCGGCGCGCAGGACACGGGCGCCACGCTGCTCCAATGCCGGTGCCAGCATGCCGCGCCCGCCTGGCGCAGTGATCAGTGCGACTGTCTGCAATGGGGGCTCGAACAGTGGCAGTGCCAGCAGTCCTTCGCTATCCATGCGCGCAGGGCGCACCACTGCATCGATCCCGCAGGCCTGCAGTGCGCGCGCGGTGCCTTCTCCCACGCTCACCCATTGCGCCTGCGCTGGCCGCTGCAGCGGTGAAAGACGCTGCGCGGCGTGCACTGCTGCCGGGCTGGTGAACACCGCGATCGGTGCCTGCAGCGCTTGCTCCAGTGCGGACCGTGCCTGTGCGGTGTCGTTGATCTGCAGCCGCCACGGCGACAGCGCGAGCAGCCGTCCGCCATGCCGGGCGGCGGCCCGCCGCAGTGGCGCGTGCTCACCGCTGGGCCGCAGCGAGATCAGGGTCCAGGCGTCGGTCGAGGAGGTGGGCCGGGTCATCTCACGATTATGCGAGAACGTTGCGGCGTCAGGGCGAGATGGCACCGCGCGGATGTCGCCGGTGCGATCTCATCAGACCGGAATGCCGTCACTCACGGCAGCGGTTGCAGGCGAAATTGCCGGCATTCATGAATGAGACGTACGTCTCATTTCGTAACCTCTTGTAAATCTCGTGGATCCGGCCACGATCCGCCTCGACAGCCACGCCGGAGTAGTACCGTGATCAAGTCCTACCTCATCAACATGCAGCGCAGTAGCGACCGTTTGCAGGCCATGTCGGCGCGGTTCCAGGCGCTGGGCATGCCGTTCGAGCGCATTCCCGCCTTCGACGGCGCCACGCTGACGCCCGAGCAGATCGCCGATTTCGTGCGCGAACGCCCGCTGGAAGGTTCCGGGGATGGCTTCAGCACCGGCCCGCGCAAGTGGACCGCTTCCAACATCGGCTGCTTTCTGAGCCATCAGGCCGCGTGGCGCATCGCGGCGGACTCCGATGACGCCTACACCGCCATCTTCGAAGACGACATGCATCTGTCCGACGCGCTGCCGGCGCTGTTGCGCAGCACCGAGTGGCTACCGGCGGGCAACAGCATCGTGCGGCTGGAGCCGTCCTACAACCGCATCAAGCTCGATAGCAAGGTCGCCGACATCAGCGGGCGTCAGCTGCGCCTGGTGCGTCCATCCACCTATCAGCACTGCTGGCCGGTGTGCGCCGGCGCGCTGATCATCAGCCGCGATGCGGCACGCGTGTTGCTGGCCGCCGAAGCGCGCTGGCACACCATGGCCGATATTTTTCTGTTCGGCTGGAACGAATCGCCGGTCGCACAGCAGTTGTCCACCTATCAGCTCTCGCCGGCGGCCTGCATCCAGGACAAGTTCTTCCACAACGCCCCGGAGCAGATCGTATTCACCAGCACCATCGATGCGCCGCTGACGCAGGCGCAGAAGCAGCGCAGTGCGCATTGGAAGGCGAAAGCGACCGCGTTGTTGCGTGTGGCGCAGGGCTATCGCAAGGTGGTGTTCGCGCCCTGAGCGGCGCGATAGCGAAGGCCTGCAACGAGACGGCGCTGAACGTGTTTTACCATGCGGTACCGCATGTATTTCAGTGCACAAGACGCTCGCAGAACATTGCGGCATGATGCCGCCCTTCGCCGTCTTTCAGCCTTCGCCGATGACTCCTTCGTGCACGCTCGCATCCGCCCTGCAGTCGCTTCAGCAGCAATTCATTGCCATGCCGCCGGTGCTGTCGATGGGCATCGCCGTCGATGGCTTGCATGACGGCGCGCTGCGCTTGCGTGCACCGCTGCAGGCCAACGTCAACGACAAGGCCAACGCGTTCGGCGGCAGTCTGGCCTCGCTGATGACGCTGGCCAGTTGGGGCTGGCTGACCCTGCAGCTGCAATTGGCCGGGCACAGCGCCGATGTCTATGTGGCCGACAGCCAGCTGCGCTATGTCGCGCCGGTGTACGAAGACCTGGTCGCCAATGCCGAGCCATCCGAGATGGGCAGTTGGGATGCGTTTTTGGCCACCTTCCGCCAACGCGGCAAGGCGCGTATCGGCATGCGTGCGCAGATTGCGCTGGGGTCGGGCGCGGCGGCGGCGACCCTGAGCGGGCGCTTCGTGGCGTTTCCAAAACGGTAGGATGCGGGCTGGTCTCGGGGGGATGCGCATGCGTGCAGTGATGGGGGCAATGCTGTTGCTTGGGCTGGCGATGGTGAGCGGTATGGTGTGTGCCGGCAGCCGTGCCCAGGCGCGCGCGCTGGAGACCACCCAGGCCGCCTACACGGCCGCGGTGCGCTGGAGCGACTTCGACGCCGCGCAGGGCTTTGTCGAACCCACGTATGCCTTGGCGCATCCGCTCAGCGATCTGGAGCGCTCGCGCTACGAACAGGTGCAGATCTCCGGCTACCGCGAGGTGCGGGTGGGCGAAGATGCCGCGGGCGACCTGCGCCGCGAGGTCGAGTTGCGTGTGATCAACCGCAACACCCAGGCCGAGCGGCTGGTGCGCAGCATCGAGCTGTGGCGCTGGGATGCCGAACGCAAACGCTGGTGGCTGGCCAGCGGCCTGCCCGATCTGTGGCAGGGCCAATAGCCCGCACCGCTGCGCCTGGCCGTCGCGTGCGCCAGCTGTGCGACAATTCCCGCCCGCTTGAACGACCCTGACCCCGTGAATTTCGAAGAGCTGCAGGCCTTTGTCGGCCGCAACCCCATGTTGTCGCTGGCCCTGGTGGGCCTGACCATCGCCCTGATCGTCACCGAGGTCGCGCGCCTGTTCCGTGGGTATCGCGCACTCACGCCGGCCGAGCTGACCCGTTTGATCAACAGCGAGAATGCGCTGGTGATCGACCTGTCGCCCACCGCCGATTTCGAAAAAGGCCATATCGCCGGCAGCCGCAACGTGGCGCTGGCCAAGTTCGACCCGGCCGGCAAATTGCTTGCCAACGCCAAGGCCTCCCCCGTGGTGGTGGTCTGCCGTAACGGCAACGCCTCGGCAGGGGCGGCCAAGACGCTCAAGAAGGCCGGCTTCGAGAAGGTGTACTGGCTCGATGGCGGCGTGGCTGCCTGGCAGATCGCCGAGCTGCCGCTGGTCAAGGGTCGCGCCTGATCTCACCTTGTACGGCGGCAGGCAAGTCCCCATTGCTTGCGTGAGAGACTCGCGCTTTCACGCCTGCATCATTCAACGCTGCATCCACCGAACCGTTTTTTGGAGTTAGGAATGTCCGACGAAATCATCAACGGCGCCGTTGCGCCGGCCGACGCCGCTGCTGGCCCCGCTTTCACCATCGAGAAGATTTACGTCAAGGACGTTTCTTTCGAATCGCCGAACGCACCGGCCGTCTTCAATGACGCCAACCAGCCCGAGCTGCAGCTGAACCTCAATCAGAAGGTGCAGCGCCTCAACGACAATGCCTTCGAAGTCGTGCTGGCCGTGACCCTGACCTGCACCGCCGGTGGCAAGACCGCCTACGTGGCAGAAGTGCAGCAGGCCGGCGTGTTCGGCCTGGTCGGCCTGGAGCCGCAGGCGATCGACGTGCTGCTCGGCACCCAGTGCCCGAACATCCTGTTCCCGTATGTGCGCACCCTGGTCAGCGACCTGATCCAGGCCGGCGGCTTCCCGCCGTTCTACCTGCAGCCGATCAACTTCGAAGCGCTGTACGCAGAAACCCTGCGCCAGCGCTCGCAGGGCGAAGGTACCTCGCTGGCCGATTCCGAGCCGGCTGGCAACGCCTAAGCGTCGCGTGTGCCGATGAGCGATTCGACCTATAAGATCGCCGTCCTCGGCGCCGGTTCCTGGGGTACGGCCCTGGCCGCGCTGCTCGCCAGACACGGTCACCCGACCGTGCTCTGGGGGCGCGATGCGGCGATGGTGGATGCCATCGACCGCAATCACGAAAACGTGCGGTATCTGCCGGGCATTCCACTGCCCGAGAGCTTGCGCGCGACCACCGACCTGCAGCTGGCCGTTGCCGATGCAAGCTGGATCCTGGTCGTGGTGCCCTCGCATGCGTTCACCGAAACGATCCAGCTGATTGCACCGTTGCGTCCGGCCGGTGCCGGCGTTGCGTGGGCGACCAAAGGATTCGAGCCCGGTTCCGGGCGGTTCCTGCACGAAGTGGCGCGCGCCATCCTCGGCCCCAGCGTGCCGCTGGCGGTGGTGACCGGGCCGTCCTTCGCCAAGGAAGTCACGCTCGGTTTGCCGACCGCCATCACCGTGCACGGCGACGATGCGGCGTTTGCGCAAGTGGTGGCCGACGCCATGCACGGCCCCACCTTCCGCGCCTATACCGGCGATGACATGGTGGGCGCCGAACTCGGTGGCGCGATGAAGAACGTGCTGGCCGTGGCCACCGGGGTGGCCGATGGCATGCAGCTGGGCCTCAATGCACGCGCCGGTCTGATCACGCGTGGCTTGAACGAGATGCTGCGCCTGGCGGCGGTGATCGGTGCGCGTCCGGAAACCTTGATGGGACTGGCCGGATTGGGCGATCTGGTGCTGACCTGCACCGGCGATCTGTCGCGCAACCGGCGCCTGGGTCTGGCGTTGGGGCGCGGGCAGAGCTTGAACGATGCGATCCGCGAGATCGGTCAGGTGGTCGAGTCGGTGCAAACGGCCGATGAAGTCATGCGCCAGGCCGAACATCACGGCATCGAATTGCCGATCTCCAACGCCGTACGTGCCGTATTGCATGGCGAGATCACACCGGAAGCCGCATTGAAGGAACTGTTGGCGCGCGAGCGCAAGCCCGAGTATCCGCAGGCGTTGTTTACCTGACCGGCCTGTATCGCATATCGCGTGGTGGAGTGAAAAACACTAAAAAGCCCGGCAATGCCGGGCTTTTTAGTGTTTGCGCACCTTGTCGTTGCGTGCATCGGGGCGAACGCTTGTCGCGTCGCAGCCACGTAAACGTGCTGCGCACTACGTTCTAGCGCAACAGCCCGCAGACACGGCATCTAGCGATCGAGTGCGCCGCATCGCAATCATCCAATCGCACAAAAGAAAGAAGCCCGGTCGTGGGACCGGGCTTCCAATGCAACGCGGGAGAGAGAGTCGCGTTGCGTTAAACGTGCGGCTTACCAGCTGAAGCGCGGGCCGACCGACCATTCCTTGTTGCCGTCGCCATCCATACGGATGTCGCCGTTGATGCCCCAGTTCTGGTTCAACTTCACCTGGGCGCCAAGGCGGCCGTAGAAGGTGTCGTCCAGATCGATGCCACGCTTCTTGGAGAAATCTTCGTAGCCAGCCAGCGCGTAGACTTCGAAATGCTCGCCGAACGAGTTACGCAGGCCAGCTTCGACGCTGAAACCATCGAAATTGATGTTCGGGGTGTCCAGGTCCAGCTTGCGATAGGCAACGCGCGCCAGCAGGTCGGTGCTGGTGGCCACTTCGTAGTTGTAGCCCACGCCCACGCCCCATTGCTGGAAATCGGTGTTGGAGCTTTCGAACACGTTGTTGTTGTCGTCAGCGTTCTGCTTGCTGTAATCGCCAAACACGTGGATGTTCGGGGTGATGGCGTAGGAGCCCTTCACGCCCCAACCGTCGGCGTCGCGACCTTCGGTCGGAGTGCGCACATAGTCGCCTTCGACGAAGTTGTAGGAGAGGTTTTCAGCAGCGGAGGCCGCAAACGGCAGAGCTGCGAGAAGGCCGAGGGCCAGCAAAGAAGTCTTCATGATCGAGATACCTGTACTTATTGATTTGGGCCGGCGCTGAGGCGGATGCCGTTCGCTGCCGAGATGTAAATTCTCCGTTATTCGATGGAACGCGACATGAATTTTGAACTGACTGGTGCATGAATCATCGCGCCCGGTTCAGTTCCGGTTTTTGTCATCAAGCCGCAATGCAAGTGGGTCAAACCCAAAGTGTGATCGCGGTTGTCCCTCGCAAGTGTGCTACTGGCCGCTAAACTATTTGCGCCGAAAGGGGATAGACAGATGAACGTCCATATTCCGATTGTGAGACCACATGACACAGAGCACAGACGAACTTCTTGCACGTGCAACGCAGGCTATGCTGGATGCGAAGGACGCAGAATCGATTGCGCTGCTTGGCGCGCTGCTTGAGCAAGACCCCGCGTGCGCACAAGCTCACTATCTACTGGCCGCACAGCGAGCACAGCTTGGAGAGCTGAGTGTTGCCGAGCAGGAATTCAGGACGGCGTTGCAGTTGTCACCGCAGCTCGTCATGGCGCGCTTTCAGCTCGGTCAGCTTTTACTGGTCACCGCACGCAATAGCGAAGCGATCCAGATGTTGACGCCATTGTCCGAATCAGTCGATGGCGCGATCGGCGGTTATGCTAGTGCCTTGATCTCCATTGCAAACGATCACATCGAGCTCGCCATTTCGCAGCTGCAGATGGGGTTGGCTCAACCACAGCCTTTCGCCGCACTGCAGGCGGATATGCAGCAGCTTGTGCGTACGCTGTCCGACGGTGAACAGGCAGCAGCGACAGTGCAGGTCAACACCGACGAAGCATTGCCTGGCGCATCGATGCTGTTGTCGAACTACAGCCGCTACAACTGACGATGGAATTGGGCCGGCTCTCTCCAACTGCTGCCTTGATCGCAGCGATCCGTGGCGAGACAGTGCGAGGGCGTGGTCAGGTCGCTCAAGCGTCATCGATCAATCGCAAGGCCGAGACCGAGGCCGCGTCTGTAGTCAAACAGGCAAAGTCGATAGCGCAATTGGAGCGCCAGTTGATGCAGATCGTTCGCGACCTGTCCAGTGACGATCTGCCTGCAGTGCGCCGGGCGCGGCCGCTATTGATTCGTCAAGTGCTGCTTTGGGAGTTCGGCCAGACATTCCGTGAGCATTCCGAGTGGGCCTCGATCATGCGGCGGATCGAAGCGCAGCTCGATGCGAACGATCCTGAGGGGCAAGCCTTCGCCGGCTTGGTGCGTTCATTGCAGCGCAAGGCGTAGCGGAACGTGGGCAACAATGCAGCTTCCAGCTTGATCCCTTCTGCTTGGTCGCCGGATGGCATCGTGTTTCCGATGGAAGGCGCGCATACCGGCGATCTGGTGATGGCGCTTCCGGCAATTGGCGCTGCGCTCCAGCACGGCCCGGTGGCGGTGGTAGGCCTACGGCCGAACTATTACCGCTCGCTCCGACGATTGCCAATCCACTTTCGCTTCCACATCGATAATGGGCGTGTGCTCAGGCCGCACTGGCGCGCGAACATGCATCCTACCGATGTCTGGTTGCAAAGCCTGTCGCAGGATGCACGGGCGGTCAGAATGGACATCCCGACCGACGATGGACCATGGGTATCGCACCTGTTGCCGGGAGGGCCATGGGTCGTGCTGAGCCCCTGGGCCGACTTTGCTCCGAAGCGGTGGGAGCCTGATCGCTGGCGCGCATTTGCACAGCACGCGGCGGATAGAGGATTTCCGGTTGCGGTATTCGGCCCGCCACAGTCGCAGGCGCTGGCCGATCACATCGCCGGCGGTGCGCACGTCAATCTGGTCGGCATGGATACGCCGGAAAACTGGCCGGCGTTATTGCGACGCGCCAGTCTGGTGGTGACGGTGGACAGCGGCCCGTTGTACTTCTGCGATGCAATGAACATCCCCGTCATCGGGCTGCATGGACGGACCCGACTCAGCGAGGCCGGCCCCTATTGGGACAACAGCTTGTGCGTGGAAGCCGACGGGATGGCGGCGGTTTCGTTGGACGCGGTCGTGGCGTCTTTCGAGCGCTGGGCTAAGGGTTTCGGCGCAACCTCACGCGTCATCGGGAGCCCGTAACGCCAGCCCTAAACTAATTTCTGCGACCCGGGATTGTAGGGAGGTAACGGCGAAAGAACGCCGACCGACAATCCATTAGGAGCAGGGGCATGGTGGCAGTGTTTACGGGCAATGGGCTGGGACTGTTCGACAGTTCTCTGGCTGCCCTCGGGGCGACAACCGGTGGTACCGCCGCGCTGGGTCAAGGACGCGACCGGCAATACGTCAACGTGGCGCAAGGCAATCTGGTCCTGCAGGCTGCGGACGAGCATCTGAACTTCCGCGGTCTGTCGGTTGGGTTGAACCGCACCTACAACAGTCTGGGGCAGCTCTCCGACGTCGGTGCCGACGGCTGGCTGACCGGATTCGAGCGCAAGGTCAGCCTGATCGGCTCGCTCAATGCCGCAGGTTCGCGTGCACGTCTGCAACAAGGCGACGGCAGCAGCACCGAGTTCCTGTACGACACGACCACACGCAAGTATGTGTCTACCGCCGGCGCCGGTGCGCACGACACTCTTTCCTGGGATGCCGAGTCCAAGACCTGGACGTTGACCGAAGGCAGTACACGCCGCCAGGAAGTCTTCGCCGATCATGCCGATGCGCTCGCGCAGGGGCGGCTGCTGCGCATCATCGCCGGAACCACCGATGGAGGCGCCTCCGCAGCCTTCGATGTGGTGTACGACGTGGATGGCCGCATCGGCGCGGTTGTGCAAGCCGACGGAACCAGCGGCAGCGATGCGCTCGTCTTCTCTTACGATGCACAGGGCCGCCTTGCATCGGTGGGCACGCGCCAGGCAGGCGTGATCGAACACCAGATCGCCTACGAGTACGACGCCCAGGGGCGGTTGACCGCCGTGGTCACCGACCTCACCCCATGGGACGACACAGATAACGTCTGGAACACGGCGGACCGCGCGGCCAACGATGGCCACCTGTTCCGTACCGAGTACAGCTACGTCGATGCGACCAGCCTGAGGATCGCCTCGGTGCGCCAGAGCGATGGCGTGGTCACCCGTTACAGCTATCAAAGCGATGGACGTCTGGCCAGTGTTGCGTATGGCGAAGGCGCGCAAGCGCAGTCTTACACCCTGGCGTATGCCAGCGATCAGCGTCAGACCGATATCACCGATGCTGCGGGGCGTACCTGGAGCTATCGCTTCGATGCATCAGGACAGCTCCTGGAGGTCCTCGCCCCGCCCGTGAGCGGCCAGCGCGACGTCACCAGCTACACCTATGACGCGGCAGGCAACCTGCTCTCGACTAGGCAGGCACGCGGCAGTGCCGTGCTCACCCAGGTCACTTACATCTACGACGCCAGCGGCAACCTGCTGCGCGAGACCAACAAGGCCGGCGAAGTCACCGTTCGCGCCTATTCGGCGCAGAACCAGCTGCTTTCCGAAACCCGCTATCTCGCCGGGACCACCAATTTCAGCACCGCAGAGCCCCCGGTCGCAGGGGCGCTACGCACGCGTTACGTCTACGACAGCCAGGATCGACTGCGCTATGTCGTCGATGCCGAAGGCCGCGTGAGCGCATTGGAGTATGCGAGCAGCGGCACAGGGATCGGCCAGCTGGCAAGCACGCGCAGTTTTGCCAATGCAAGCTACGCCGGCACGACCTACACCGAAGCGGCGTTGCAGGCCTGGGCTGCGCCGTTGTTGGCAGACACCTCGCTGGTCGAATACAGCTACGACCCGAATGGGCGTCTGGCGCTAACGGTTGCTTTTGCGCAAGTGGACGCCAACGGTGCGGGTGTCCGCGACCAGGCCACGCTCACGACATTGTCGACCTACGACGGCCAGGGACTGCTGCTGCGCAAGGCCACCGTGCGCGGCATCGTCGAAGCGCCGGTGCTGAGCGAGATTGTGGATTACTCCTACGATGGCATGGGTCGCTTGCTGGGCACCGTGCAGAGTCCTGGGGTTGGCCTTGGCTCGCCGCCCTCGGCAGCGCCTATTGATCCAACAGATCCAGTAGATCCGGTCGATCCGCCAGTCGACCCAGTCATTCCGCCGCCAACGCGCACGACCACGTATCAATACCTGGACAGCGTGGGACGCATCGCCATCGCGCAGACTGCCGGGGCGACGCAGATCCAGGTGCGCGACAGCGCAGGGCGAACGACGACGACGACGTTGGAAGATCCGTCTGCCGTCGGCGCAGCGCGCACGCAACGCTACATCTATGACGCTACCGGCCTGTTGCGCGCATCCGAAGATGCACTGGGTGGGCGCGTCTACCAGTTCTACGACGACAAGGGCCGGCTGGCGGCGCAGGTCGATGCCACCGGTACCGTCATCGGCTACAGCTACGATGGTGCGGACCGGGTGATCGCCACCACGGCGTATGCCAATCGCGTTACGACTTCCAGCTGGCTGATAGACGGAGCCGTGGTTCCGACCCTGGTGTCGCAGATCGGACTGCAGCTCGACAGCGCCAACGATCGCGTCACCCGTCGCAGCTACGACGACGCTGGCCGCGTGCTCACCGAAACCAGTGCAGTGGGTACGGTCACCCGCTACACCTACGATGGCGCGGGGCGCCTGATTACTGCCAGCATCGGGACGGGGGCCAACGCGCGGGTCACACGCAATTTCTATGATGCTTCGGGCCTGCTGACGGCGACGTTGGATGCAGAAGGCTTTCTGGTCGAGCGGGGTTATGACAAGGCCGGGCGGCTGATCCGCAGCACGGCCTACTCAACCGTCACCACGGCCACTCTACGTGCAGCCGGTACGCTGCAACAGTTGCTTCCAGCTGCCGCAGACGCGGACCAGACCACCCGTCTGTTCTACGACCGGCGCGGCAATCTGGTCGGCCAGCTCGATCCGGAAGGCTACGTCACCGAATACGTGTTCGATGAGGCCGGCAACAGCCGTGCCACCTTGTCGTACTACAAGCAAGTTGCTGCATCGACGCGCCAAGGCGACTGGTCGAGCATTCGCCAACAGGTTGCGGCTGTGGCCGACGAATCTGCTTACCGCCAGCAGCGACGTCAGTTCAATGGACTGGGTCAGCTGGAAACAGAGGTTTCCACAAGTGGGCTGGTGACGCGTTTCACGTATGACGCGGCGGGCCGTCTGGCACACACTGACAGTGAAGACCGGCGTACAGACGAATGGGGCTGGGAAACGGTCAACACGCGGGAAAACAACCGTTTCTATAACGCGTTCGGAGAGCTTGTTGCCGAGCTGGATGGCGTTGGCTCTGAAAAATTGTACCAAGCGCAGACGAGTGAAGAGCGCCAGGAGCTGATCGCCCGTTACGCCACACATTACGAGTACGACGCATTGGGTCGTATGGTTCGCAGCACTAACCCCAATGGTGTGGCGACCTGGTTCATTCACGACGCCGAAGGGCGCCTGCGTTACAGCGCGCAGGGTATGTCCAGCGTGGAAGGCGTCAAGAATGCACAGGCCGAAGTCACCGAGTGGCGTTACAACGCCTTTGGCGACCAGACCGAGCAGATTCGGTATGGGGGTCGTCTACAGCTTGCGGTGCCTGGCAGCCGTCAGAGCTTGCAGGACGCGCTCGGTACCTTGTCGTTCACTGCAGCAAACGATGCCCGCCAGCAATTCACCTACAACGCAAACGGGCAGGTCATCACGGCGACCGACACGCTCGGCGTTCGTACGCTGCAGACCTATAACGTATTTGGCGAGGTCGAGCGGCTCGAGCGTGCTGCTGGTACGCCGCGTGGCATGGTCACAACATACAGCTACGACCGTCGCGGCCTGCAGTTGCAGACCGTGCAGGACGCAGGGACGCGACGGCTCAACCTGACGCAAAGCGTTCGCTACGATGCCTTCGGGCGTGCGGTCAGCCAGACCGATGCACGCGGGGCCGTCAGCACGTTTGCCTACGACAAGAATGGAAGGCTCATTCAAACCTCGCGACAGGTAGAAGGGCGCGATGAAACCACGACCACCCGCTATGACGCATTCGCGCGCGCGCTGGAAATCACCGACGCAACCGGAAACACCGCACGTTTCAGCTACGACGATACGGAGCTGGAAGTACAGACCACCTCTGCACTGGGTGTGGTGACTCGATCGCGTTACACCAAGTTCGGTGAGCTGCGGCAAGTGGAAGGAGCCAAGCCGGCGAGTTACGAGTACGACGCAAACGGCAGGCTGGTGTCGTGGAGAGACGGCGTGGTCAACAAGAATCGTCAGTATGACGATGCCGGGCGACTCATCTCCAGCGATGAGACTGGGCAACTCTTCAACTACGTCTACGACGATGCCGGCAGGCAGATCGCAAGCATCCGGCCGAACTGGGGCTTCAATCCAGAAACCGGCTCTTTCGAGGTGCTGGCCAGTAGTCCTTCAACCCGTTACACGTACGATGCGCTTGGGCGCCAGCTGCGCGTGGTGGATGCCAGGGGAACGGTTACCGATTTCCGCTACGACCTTTCAGGTCAGCTGCTGGAATCGATAGTCGATCCGAGCGGGCTTGCGATCAAGACCACCTACGCGTGGGACGAACTTGGCCGGCAGATCTCCGTCGTCGAGGCCGCAGGCACGGCCACGGCGCGGACCACCCTCTACACCTACGACGCTGCCGGCAGGCGCGTCAGAGAGGTCGTCGACCCGACCAAGCTCGCGTTGACGACGACCTACACCTACGATGCCAACAGCAATCTTGTTGCGCGGCAGGACGCTAGCGGCAGCCTGACGCGCTACACCTACGACGAAGCCAATCGGTTGCGATTCCAGATCGATGGCGTCGGGGCTGTCACCGAGAGCCGCTACGATGTGGCGGGCCGCATCGTAGCCACCCGGACGCATGTTGCGCCGATCGCGTTGAGCAGCACGATACTGCAGGCGACAAGCGCACAGATACAGGCGCTAGTTGTACGTAACGATGCGCTGGACCAGCAGCAATACATGGTGTTCAACGCAGACGGCCAAGTCTCGCTCACGATCGATGGCGCAGGTGCGACCACCTCGTACACCTATGATGCGAAGGGTCGTCAGGTCAAAACGACTCGGCATGCACTGCCGATCGCCCTTGATGAGAGCACGAGGCTGACACTCGAGCGAGGCGAGTCGAACCTGGACGCGCTGCCGTTGGGTTGGGACGAGAGTCGCGACCTTGTGCAGTGGAAGGCCTATTATGTCAGTGGTGCACTTGCTGCGACCGTGGACGGCACCGGTGCCGTTACCGAATTCTTTTATAACCAATCCGGGCTGCTTTCAGGGCGTAGAGATTACTCCCAGAAAGTTGAGTTGGGACAATACGCCGATAACAATTGGGATCAGAGCGTACGTCAATGGCTCGATACCGGTAAGTATGAAGCCGATGATTTAAGTTCGAATTATTCGCAGTCGACGCTTGGTATAGCGAATTCACAGGATTATGACTACCGCGAGATCGGCTATCTTCGCGATGGTGCCGGTCGGGTCATCTATGAAATCCAGACAACCAGCGAATATCACTTTGGATATCGGGAGAATGGAAAGCTCTCGGTAAAAGCGTATACGTACACGGCCACCGGCGAGTTGTCGTCTGAAACGGTTTATGGAGTAACAATCCAAGCGCCCGGCGACGGAGGGAGGCCGATCCTTGGAAATTCCTGGATCAACGTGCAGGAGCAATTGGAACGAGAACTAGTAGAGCTCAATGAGAATCAAACTAGGGATAGTCTGATCCGCCGTCGCGACTATTACTACGACGCGGCAGGCAGGCAGCGCTTTGCCATCGATGCCGGTGGTGCAGTCACCGAGCAGAAGTACGACGCGATGGGGCGCGTGATCGACAAGCGCAGCTACGCAACGTTGCTGACCACCGCGCCTGCAACATTGGCCGAGGTCGAGGCGAGCGTTGCCAACGCCACCAATTACCAGGGCGGATCGTTCCGTTACGATGCTGCTGGCCGTGTGATCTCTCAGGCAGATCGCCTGGGCAAGGTCGAGTTCTTCGGTTATGACGGCGCCGGGCGTGTGATTCGCCACCAAGATCGCAACGGTGCGGTCTGGAACTATACCTACGACGCTGCCGGCAACAAGACCGCCCAATTCAGCCCATCCATCGCGGTCGCGACGGCTGATGCATCCGGAACCGTGACCAGCGTGCAGCGCAGCCTCGTCACCCGTTACACCTATGACGGGCAGGGCAATGTCACCTCGATGATCGAGGACGCCGATGGCGGCCGGCCGCGCGTCACGCGCTATGAGTACGATAACCGCGGTCACCAGATCCGCACCATCTTCCCGGATGCCGGCCGCTTGGATGCGGCGGGTCAGTTGGTGGCATCCGGCGAGAACGCCACCATCGAGGTCACGTACGACGCGTTCGGCAATGCGGTCATGCAGAAAGACGTACGTGGCAGGTACAGCTACAAGTCCTACGACACTCAAGGAAGACTGGCCCATGATGTGGATTCGGAAGGCTATGTCATCAGCTACGGATATAACGCTTTCGGGGAGCAGTCGCGGCTGACGCGTCATGCCGAAAAGGCTGATATCTCCACTGATATGCCGGATGGACGGCCGGAGTCCATCGGTCGCTATCTCGAATGGATGAATTACAGCGACGACCGGACTATCTACACGTTCTACGATCGCGCGGGACGTAAATCGAGTGTCGGTACGATGCCTCAGGTGCAGCCGACTCCGACGAGAGCGTCCGATGAGATGCAAGCCGCTTCTTGGTACGGTGAGCCTGTTGAAGACGATCTGCGTTGGAACGCGACCTCACGCACGTCTTTTTTCTATGATGGATTTGGCAATCTGAAGAGAGAAGCTGTTCTGCTCGAACGTGATACCTGGGGCAACTACGGTGACCTCGGGTACGGCACGTATGCGATGACGTACCACGTCTACGACGACAATGGCCGTGAAGTGATGAGGACGGATCCGGAAGGTTACGTCACGACCTACGAGTACACGGCGACTGGTCAAATTGCCAAGCAGACCGAGTATGCCAACCCGATCGTCGAAGCCGACCCCGAAGATCTGCGTAACGTCGAGCTCTCAGAAAGAGATCGCAGTACGACTTATGTCTACGACGCCTTGGGACGCAAGACGTCCGAGACGGTGACGCGGCGTGCGCAGGACAGATTCGGTGCCGCAAGTGTCGGCCCGCTCACCAATAGTTACACCTACGACGCCGAAGGTCGGCTGACCCAGTCGCGCATCAATAACCAGACCGTCAACATGGCTTACGACGCGCTCGGCCGCGTGGTGGCTACGCGTGAAGGCGATCGTGCTGCGGTAAGCGCCGCTGCGACGGGCTTGCTGGCGAGCGGCGATCTCTCCGGGATCGATGATCCCAAGCTGTATCAGACGGTCGTTCCCACCACGACGATGCGCTATGACGCATTCGGCAATCTGGTTGAGCAGTCCAGCGGCGCCGAGGGTGCCGGTTGGGTCACCCAAACCTTCCGTTATGACTGGCAGGGACGCAATGTCTGGCAGCGCGATGTACTCGGTAATGAGCTGACGCGCACCTTTGATGCGGCCGACCGCGTGCTGGAAGAGCGTCGCAAAGTCAGTTATGCGGCGTTCTCGCAATCGGAGAGCGGCAAGTTCAGCTACACCTGGCAGGCGGCGGAACAGCTGGGCGAGTGGGCCTGGCTCAGTACGCGTTACAGCTACGACAACACCGGGCGCCAGCTCAGCAAGCAATCATTCCGCGAGAGTTTCGCGGGTGGCGAACTTATTGACGAGGTCGTGGAGGCTAGCGAACGCGTAGAGTACAACGCGTTCGGCGAGATCAAGGTCAAGGACACCCATACGGCCGGTGCCGAGGTAGATCAGACAATCGGCTATGAATACGACAACCACGGCAATGTCATCTGGACAAATGCTGATGGTGTCGATCGTCGCTTCACCTACGATGCCGGCAATCGTCAGGTGTCCGAGTCGCATTATGTTGGAGATTCCAGCTGGCAGTCGCAGGGCGGCCGCTATGTAGAAACCTCACTCGAGATGGACCACCTTGGCCGCGTCCGCACGCGCACGCGGTTAGGTGACGGCAACGGCGAGTTATCTCCGAATGTGGTCACGCAACACGGATACGACCGCTGGGGCAACCAGATTTGGGTTAGAGATGCCAACGGCAATGAGACTTCGTTCGAGTACAACGACGCCAATCAGCTGATCTCGCAGACGGCACCGGAAGTGAAGGTGGTTTCGGCTACCGGTGTAACGACTTTCGAGCGCCCTGTGATGCGATGGTTCTACGATGCGATGGGGCAGCTGGTGGGCACACGCGACGCCAACGGCAATGGTCGTCGTTACCAGTACGACCCCCGCGGCCGACTGCTGAGCGAAGAGGACGCCGCTGGCGGCATCAAGCGGTATCGCTACGATGCGCTGGGTCGCCAGACATTGTCTTCCGACGCAGATGGCACCCTGACCCTCAAGCAGGTGGATGCGGCGGGCCGGGTGGTCTCGGTGTGGGCAGATAACGGCAATAAAGCCGATGGCAGCCGCAGCTGGCAGGAGATGGAGCGCTACGTGCTGGACCAGGATGGCAATCGCCTGGTCAGCATCGACAGCAACGGCAAGGTCACCAAGGCTTCCTACGATAGCCAGGGCCGGCTGCTCCGCTCTGAGAGCGCCACTGGCGTGGTGGTGGAGTATGCCTACGATCTTCGCGGCAACAAGATCAAGGAGCGCAATGCGCTGGCGCTGGCGCGGGTCAATAGCGAGAATGCTGCAGAGGGCTGGAACTGGAGGTTCGATCGTGATGGCGACCAGGTCTACTTTGATGATAAGACCTGGAAATACGATGCCTTCAATCGCGTCATTGACCATAACGACCTGAGTGGTCTGGACTACGACTACACGTACGACCGGGAGTCTGGTCAATTGCTGTCGGTGTCGATCAGCAACATGCAATTCGGGTTGCAACGCGCATCCAACGCCTCGGCACAGATGGAGCAAGACCCCGAATTCCCCGAAGATCCGGGTGAACCGGAGCCGCCGATGCCGCCATTGGTGGAGAGTGCGCGCAACTACTTCTACAACGCCGACGGCCTGGTCGCGCGTGTCGAAGAGCCCAGCACCTCTCGCGATCCCGCGACCGGTATGCGAAGGATCAACGCCACCCGTTACGAGTACGACGCCAACGGCAACCGCACGCTGGAAGAAACCACCAGCTACGATGCCAACAACCAGTTGTTGCACGTCTCCACACGCACCAGCTACGACGCGCACAACCGCATCGAGCGTGTGATCCAGGACGACCTGGTGGCGCAGCGCCGTCTATTGGATGTGCGTTATTCCTATGACGCCGTCGGCAACCGCCGCCTTGTCGAAATGGGCAGCGCCTTCAACCCGGCGGGCGAGCAGCCCTCCAATGCGAGTTTCGAAGAAGGCAGTCGTGGCTGGACCATGGGTGAAGGTTGGGCCATCACCCAGAATGGTGCTGGCGGTGATGCCAACACTGGCACATGGAGTGCGCGGTTCACTGGTTCCAACAAGGGGCCACAAAGCATTACCAATAACAAGCGCGTGACAGTCACCGCTGGTCAGACGATCACAGCCAGTGTCATGGTGCAGCAAGGCACCGCACAGGCAGGCGATGCCACGGCGCGGGTGCTGATCATTTGGTACGGTGCCGACGGCAACATGTTGCCCGGTGGAGAAGGGCAGTCGTGGGCAGGCGGCAATCTGGTCACTAGTGGCAGCAGAGACTACAAGCAGTCGTCGGTGACCACCGTCGTGCCGCCTGGTGCGGTGGCAATGTCGATCGCTGGCAGTGCCCGTAGAGGTCCAGGCGCTGCAATGCGCTTGGACGATTTCCAATTCACCATCGGCCCTATCCCCAACCCGGCCCCGATCAATGCCGGGATGGAGCAGGGCAGCACCAACTGGGACCTGGGTGAAGGCTGGACGATTGGTCGGGAAGGTGCGAACGGCGATGCTTTCACCGGCACCTTCAGCGCGCAGTTCAACGGGTCCAACAGCGGCCCCAAGAGCATCACCAACCAGGAGCGCGTACCTGTTGTACCGGGCAAGAGCGTTACTGCCAGCGTGATGGTGCAGCAGGGCGCCTCCAGTGCCGGCGACGCCTCTGCGCAGGTATTGATCGTCTGGTACGACGCCGACGGCAACATGCTGCCGGGTGGCCTGGGTTCGTCGTGGTCCTCGGGCAATGTGGTGGACAGCGGCTCCGGCGGTGCTTGGCACAAATCCTCGGTCACCGCCACGGTACCGCCGGGTGCGGCCTTCATGACCATCGGTGCGAGCGCCAACAAGGGCGCCGGCGGTGATCCGTTGTGGGTGGACGACTTCCAGTGGACCTATATTCCGGTCGAACCCGGCATCAAGGAGCTGCCGGTCGACAAGGCGTACTGGTTCGACTACGACAAGGAAAACCGCGTCACGGTCAGCAACGGTGTGCTGCAGGCCGGCAAGATCGTCATCGCCAACGACGACACCAGCTCGCTGCAGAGCTACGACAAGGACGGCAAGGTCACCTTGCGCCAGTCCTACGACAACGGGGTGCTCAAGCGCCAGCAGTTGTTCTACGACGACCAGGGCCGGGTGGTGCGCATCGTGCAGACCTTGCCCGACAACGTCACCCGGCTGCTGGAGACCAGCCGCTACGACGCCTCCGGGCGCCTGCTGGAGCGTCGCCAGTACGCCGATGACGGCTCGGCCAAGCGCATCGATGTCAGTAGCTACGATGCCGATGGCCGGCTGATCAGCCAGAGTGCCTACGGCATCCCGATGGGCGGGGTGTATCAGCCGGTGGACGAGGACGGTAACCCGCTACCGATGCCCGACGACGGCCTGGAAGGGCTGCAGCTGCTCAGCGTGGTCAACTACCAGGACGGCACGCCGGCCACCGGTTACGACGCGGCCGGCCGCCTGCGCGGTTATCGCTACTCGCTGGTGCGCAACGAGCAAGGCAGTGGCATGACCACGCCGGAGGGCTACACCCACACCTACCGCTACACCTACCAGGGCGCAGAGACTTACCTCACTCAGCAGGTCATCGGCACCAGCACGCACAAGGACTTCAAGACCAGCAACAGCACCAGCACCTACGACGCCTGGGGCAAGCTGCTGTCGGTGCGCGAGAACACGCCGGGCGGCAAGGTCGATGACCGGCTGCGGTATTTCACGATGGATGCGGAGGGCAACATCCTGCGCCGCACCGAGGGCACGTTCGAGGGTGGCAAGTTCACCCAGGACGATGCCGAGCGCCTGCGCACCGAGCAGTACGCGTTCGCCAATGGGCAATATGTGGCGGCGGGTCGTTTCGACGGCAAGACCGACGTGCTGGGGCAGATGAACGCCTATGCCAGCACCGACGTGGGCACCTACAAGGTGACGGTGCAGGCCGGCGACACGCTGCGTGGCCTGGCACAACGGCTCTACGGCAACAGCAACCTGTGGTACGTGCTGGCCGAAGCCAACGCCATCGACGACGACAGCGGGCTGGTGGCCGGTGCCACGTTGAACGTACCCGACGTCAAGGCCAATACTAACGACGCGAACACGTTCAAGCCGTTCAACGCCAGCGAGGCGATCGGCTCGACGACGCCGTCGCTGCCGTATATCCCCAAGCCGCCGGAAAGTGGGTGCGGTACGTTGGGGATGATCATCATGGTGGTGGTGGCCGTGGTGGTGACGTATTTCACCGCGGGTGCGACGAGCGGCTACTTTGCGGCGGCGTTCAGCGCCGCATCTAGTACTGCAGGTGCAGTTGCTGCCTCAGCTGCTACTTACGCTGTTGCAGGCGCAGCAGGGTCAATCGCCAGCCAGGGCGTTGGCAGCGCGATGGGTCAGACGAGTTTCAGTTGGCGCAATGTGGCGGCAAGTTCCATCGCGAGTGCGGCAACTGCCGGCCTCAGCACCGCCGTGTCCGCAAGTGTGGGCCCCGTCGTCGGTGCGATGAGCACGGCAGCGGTGGGCAATGTCAGTAATTACCTGGCTAATCGATTGGTCGGCAACGAGGCCAGCTTCAGCTGGCGCAGCGTGGCGGCCAGTGCGGTGACTGCGGGTATTACACAGCAATTGGCGCCGACAATTGCGCAGTCCATTGGCGTGGACACGATGAAGTATGGGCAGGCAACCGTGGCCGGCATTACCGGGGGCGTGGTCAGTGCTTCCTTGCGCAGAGGGTCTATCGACTACACCGATCTGGCAGTCGATGCATTCAGCAATGTACTGGTCAACTCGTTGACACAGAGCTCCAGCACAAGTTTGTTTGATCCTGGCACTGCAATTGCGTCCGCAGATGGAGGTGGGGCGCCGGGTCGGTATGTACGCGATCGCAATGGCGATCTGACGCTTGATACCGTCGAGGTCAGAGCCACGCGCAGCAACATATCTAGCATCCAGATCCGCGCAAGCGATCAGCAACTCCGTGACCAAGCGTTGATGCGTGCGGTCGGTGCACAGACGGTGGAGAACATCCGTGCCGACCGTCGCCGCAGCAATGCCATCGACGTAGGAGCGTTCCAACGCAGCAACGCGCTGGATATTGGTGCCATCAATGCCTCACGCATGGCGCCTGCGACTGCACAGCCGGTGGCGCCGATGCCGATCGATCCGGAAGCAATCACGATCGATCCCAACAGCATCAGCGGGTGGGAAGTCGCCGGCTCCTTTGTTGAGGGCATCGGCAATGCATTCGTAGGGGTTGGGCGCGAAGTTGCCGATACGCCGCTGCGGGTGGGCGATATGGTGCTGGCTGCAGCAGCAGTGACCACGAACCTTTTCCGAGAAGAGGGCGACTATTGGCTGCCTGAGATGAACAGCGGGATGTCGCGCGACTACGAACGCTCAGGCCAGACGTGGGACCAGTTCGCGCTGGATCACAATCCGCTGTACGCCGCAACCGTGGGGCTGGGGACCGTAATTGGCAATGGTGCCGGCGCAGCCGTAGTGGACAACGATTACCGCCCGCTCGCGAATTTGGGTGGAGAGTTTGCAGGCGGCTTGCTGGTCGGCAAGGCGATGAACCGCTATGGCAACTATGGTGTGATGATTGATGACATTGGTGCTAGTGGGCTTGGGCGATCGCAGGCTGGCAGCGTGGGGGTTCGGTTTGGTAGGGTTGAGAATGAGCCTAATGTAACTTCAGCAACTACAAATAAACTACCTCAGTGGCTTAAGGATCGGTTTGACGCGGGAAATGAATTTAATAGGATTAATCGTGGTAGATATCAATACAACGAAGTTGAAGTTGTAGATTCAGCCGGGAGGAAATTTAGAGTGGATTCCTACAACGCTAATTCTGTAATGGCAGAAGGCGAAATTGTCTCCAGAAAATTCTCCCAGCTAGGCGATATCAGGCCACGAACAGGGATAAGCTATCTGCAAGAACTGTCTGCAAAATATCCTAGTGGTGCCATGATTTCAGACAGTCCGTTTAACCCGGTGGTATTGCGCGGACAGCCATTGAGAGGCGATCTAATTCTAGAGGTTCCTGTACAAAGGGCGCCGATTCCCTCCGCTGTATTGGAATACGCAGATAGAAATGGCATAATTATACGCGACGTTAATGGGGTTTCTTACTGACATGGTCGAATTTTTCGAGAAATGGTTCGGGGCAAAGCGTCGACTAATAGGTCCTTTGGATATATCCGAGGCTAAGATTAGACATGAATCTCTTATTCCTTATGTCGCTGTATTGGAGTTAGATGGAGCTAAGCACGTACTGGACATAGCTGGTGACTGGGTCGCTGTCAGATTTTTTGATTCTTATCAGCGAGTATTTTTGATATATGATTTTAAAAGAATTGAGGGTGATCGTATATTTTTATCCCGGGCCATGCATTTTGAATATGAGAGCGATGCTCATGAGGCTGAAAATTCAGTTACATTTGTATTTGCATTTGATGGATCAATTTTAATAGAAAAAAGAAATCTTGCCACTGGCGATATAAGCGAGATTAAATCGCATGGAGAAACTTCTCCCAATTGGGATATTTATCCTTCTTTTGGGAGTTATAATAATTTATGCAGGGTAAGTAGAGTATAAATTTTTATCCGGCATCAAGGAGCTGCCGGTCGACAAGGCGTACTGGTTCGACTACGACAAGGAAAACCGCGTCACGGTCAGCAACGGTGTGCTGCAGGCCGGCAAGATCGTCATCGCCAACGACGACACCAGCTCGCTGCAGAGCTACGACAAGGACGGCAAGGTCACCTTGCGCCAGTCCTACGACAACGGGGTGCTCAAGCGCCAGCAGTTGTTCTACGACGACCAGGGCCGGGTGGTGCGCATCGTGCAGACCTTGCCCGACAACGTCACCCGGCTGCTGGAGACCAGCCGCTACGACGCCTCCGGGCGCCTGCTGGAGCGTCGCCAGTACGCCGATGACGGCTCGGCCAAGCGCATCGATGTCAGTAGCTACGATGCCGATGGCCGGCTGATCAGCCAGAGTGCCTACGGCATCCCGATGGGCGGGGTGTATCAGCCGGTGGACGAGGACGGTAACCCGCTACCGATGCCCGACGACGGCCTGGAAGGGCTGCAGCTGCTCAGCGTGGTCAACTACCAGGACGGCACGCCGGCCACCGGTTACGACGCGGCCGGCCGCCTGCGCGGTTATCGCTACTCGCTGGTGCGCAACGAGCAAGGCAGTGGCATGACCACGCCGGAGGGCTACACCCACACCTACCGCTACACCTACCAGGGCGCAGAGACTTACCTCACTCAGCAGGTCATCGGCACCAGCACGCACAAGGACTTCAAGACCAGCAACAGCACCAGCACCTACGACGCCTGGGGCAAGCTGCTGTCGGTGCGCGAGAACACGCCGGGCGGCAAGGTCGATGACCGGCTGCGGTATTTCACGATGGATGCGGAGGGCAACATCCTGCGCCGCACCGAGGGCACGTTCAAGAACGGTGTGTTCGAGCAGGACGATGCCGAGCGCCTGCGCACCGAGCAATATGCGTTCGCCAACGGCCAGTACGTCGCGGCCGGCCGCTTCGATGGCAAGACCGACGTGCTGGGGCAGATGAACGCCTACGCCAGCACCGACGTAGGCACCTACAAGGTGACGGTGCAGGCCGGCGACACGCTGCGCGGCCTGGCACAACGGCTCTACGGCAACAGCAACCTGTGGTACGTGCTGGCCGAAGCCAACGCCATCGACGACGACAGCGGGCTGGTGGCCGGTGCCACGTTGAACGTGCCGGATGTCAAGGCCAATACCAACGACGCGAGTACGTTCAAGCCGTTCAATGCCAGCGAGGCGATCGGCTCGACCACGCCGTCGCTGCCGTATATCCCCAAGCCGCCGGAAAGTGGCTGCGGCACGATGGGGATGATCATTATGGTGGTGGTGGCCATTGTGGTGACGATCTATACCGCAGGTGCGGCGGCTAGCGCGATGGGTGCTGCTGCTACTGCTGCCAGTGGCGCAACGGCAGCAAGCGTCGCCACGACGACCGCAGGTACGATGATGGCCGGTGCTGGCGCATTGGCAGGCACATACGGCACTGCCGCAGCAGTAGTAGGCGGTGCGGTGGGCGCATTTGCCGGCAGCGTGGCCAGCCAAGGTGTCGGCAGTGCGATGGGCCAGACCAGCTTCAGTTGGCGCAATGTGGCGGCCAGTACTGTGGCCGGCGCAGCGACGGCGGGTTTTGGGTCGATGATGAGCGGTGTTGCCAGCCCGTTGGTAAGCGCCATGGCGACCGCAGCCGTTGGCAACGTCAGCAACTACGCAGCCAACAAATTGGTGGGTAACGAGGCCAGCTTCAGCTGGCGCAGCGTGGCGGCCAGTGTGGTGACAGCAGGCATCACGCAGCAGTTGGCACCGACGATCTCCAATACGCTAGGCATCAACTCCACCAGTTACGCGCAAGACATCGTGTCGGGCATCACCGGCGGTGTGGTCAGCGCACATGTGCGTCAAGGCATCGTGGGCGGCGCAGTGAATTACCAGGACGTGTTTGTCGATGCATTTGGTAATGCACTAAGCAGTGCGTTAGGGCGTTTGCCTAGTACTGCGGATACAGCAGATGCCGGTAGTGATCGTTACCGCTATGCGTTGGCAAGCACCGATGGCGGTGGTTCGTCAGGCATGGTCGCTCGCCTCGGCGAGGACGGTATCGTGACCATGGACACTGTGCAGGTCAGGCCAAGTGCCGAGCAGTTGTCCGAAGCTTCCATGGCCGGCCGCATCGCGGCAATGAGCGTGGTCGAAAACAGCGGCATCACGCGACGCAGTCCTGCGCCTAGCTGGAGCAACGGATATGGTACTGCCGGTCCATCACCCGATTGGCGGATGACGGGCATTCACCCATCGACGATACGGTTCGGGAACAACGGTGCCGGCGTACATGTGTTCAACGGCACCGATATCGGGGATGGCATCGTCAAGGCTTGGAACTCAGTGGCATCAGTACAAAGCGCAGGCGTACAGCGAATGCGTGGAGAGTTGGCCAGGATCGATTTGCCATTTACCGACAGTACTTTCGGTGAGACATCGATTGGCGCTAGATACCTCGACAGCATGCCGATGCTGCCGCAGTGGAGTGGCAACGGAATCGCCAGTGCACTGGCACCCGACATCACCGCATGGGTTGATGCAGGCTTCCCGATGCCGGAATCGCCCTTCGATACGATGGTGGGGCAATGGAAGGGAAGTCAGAACTTCCTGATCAGGACAACCGAAGGCGTCATCAATGGTTCTTCGGCAGGTGGGCTGACGAATCTGTTGACGGGTTACAGTCTGGATTTGCCGGAGTTTGAGATCAGCCAAGGCCAGCGATTGGGTGCGGCGCTTTCGGAGGCTGGTACCATTGCGGTGTCGACGGTGCTGCCAGAGTTGAGGTTGGGGCAGGCAGGTGAGCTGGCGAACGTGGGCCGGGGGTTGGAGAGGTTCTCTGATCTATCAACACAAAACGTTGACGATTATGTGGCTGGTCTTTATACGATGAGAACACCCACATCCACACAGGCTGGGCTTTTCGAGGTGGAGCAAACTGGACCATTGAACTACCGAGTTACCGGGGGCGATACCGCAATAGACATCGATGGTTATCAGGGGAGCACATTGCTTGATGCTAAGTATGTTGGCTCTCCTAAGAGAAGCCCATATGTTGACGGGTCGAACGTGCCTCAGTTTATCAGGGAAAAAGTTTTGACTCAGCAGAAATATGAGTTTGAGCGTTATCGGGCCGTCATCTCTGATCCGGCTGTTCCTTTCAATAGGCTAAACATTTTAACAAACGAGTCATCTGCAGCGCCCTATTTTCAACGGCTAATGGATCAGTATAGAATTCCTGGCGAGGTCCGAATTGTTCCGACGAATCTTCCAACAAAATTACGGCCAAAACCATGAGTAAGCTACTAATTTACATTGGCGAAGACAGGAAATTTGATTTCAAGAAAACTGTGGCTGACATTTCTGGAATAGAGGGAGTGAGCAATCAGAGGGTCGGTGAATTTATAGGTGCAGTATTTGAGTGCGATTATGTATGGAATAGTCAAAGTACAATAGTGCGTATTAGTCCAGAACTTGAGACGATTACAGTTGAGGGCATTGAAGACTGCGCGCTAAAATTCGCGATTGAGCTTCAGAAGAAAACAAATTTTGAATTGCACGTCATCGATATGGATTACAGTTTTAATCTAAGTCTGATGAGCTTTGAGACGATATCAGATTTTAGGACTGGGATCGAATCCTAGTTTTGCGTAAAAATAAAAATCTGAACTCTGAAATGCTGTCAGCGGAAGCAATAATATTTAATGCAATTTATCGATAATTGGAACGGGTGGGAACGTCAGGCTCAGCTGAGCCTGACGTTGACGTAATGTTAATCGGTAGACCTAATTCGCTCCTGCATCGCATACATGGTGTCTTTAGCGGATTCAGCAAGCGCACGCGAAGCATAGAACAGACAATCGGTCAGCTCGCCACCCAATCCAGGCTGCCCACCTTGTTGGGCTCCCTCGCTTGCATGCAACACCTCCAGTAGTCCATGCAGACCAAGCACGCAGTGGTCCAGATGAGCGCAGTGTAGGGCGAGACCGAAGTTCATCGGAAGGTCCGACCAGTGAATGCCGCTACTCCCTTCTGCACCTCGTGCCTCAGCCAGACGACGGAAGAAAACATCTTCTCGTGCGTCGCTGGGCTTGGATTGGACGTTGTCAGTCTCGGTCTGTCGGTCGACAGACGATGGTGATGCGTTAACGCTTGAACGAGCGGATCTTGAGCGCGTCATGCTGGACTCCTCGGATAGGATGGAGTCCGTCACCGCGCTGCTAAACGCAGGTGACGGACGATGCGCGGTTAGCAGACCGGTCCGAGGGCCGGCAGGCCTTGCGGCCTCCGCGCACCGCCCGCCATAAAACTGGCAAGTATGTGCCCATCGCACAAAACAACAGACATAAAAAAACGCCTGTCATCGATCGATGGGCGCCGGTGCGCCTCGGAGAGTTCGGGCTGCTAAACCCGGCTGCGGGATTGACCACAGCGATAACGATGCTGCTCGCGGCCATGGATGCTGTCAAGCGCAGACGGCAACGTCACCTTGCGCCAGTCCTACGACAACGGGGTGCTCAAGCGCCAGCAGTTGTTCTACGACGACCAGGGCCGGGTGGTGCGCATCGTGCAGACCCTGCCCGACAACGTCACCCGGCTGCTGGAGACCAGCCGCTACGACGCCTCCGGGCGCCTGCTGGAGCGTCGCCAGTACGCCGATGACGGCTCGGCCAAGCGCATCGATGTCAGTAGCTACGATGCCGATGGCCGGCTGATCAGCCAGAGTGCCTACGGCATCCCGATGGGCGGGGTGTATCAGCCGGTGGACGAAGAGGGCAATCCGCTGCCGATGCCCGACGACGGGCTGGAAGGGCTGCAGCTGCTCAGCGTGGTCAACTACCAGGACGGCACGCCGGCCACCGGTTACGACGCGGCCGGCCGCCTGCGCGGTTATCGCTACTCGCTGGTGCGCAACGAGCAAGGCAGTGGCATGACCACGCCGGAGGGCTACACCCACACCTACCGCTACACCTACCAGGGCGCAGAGACTTACCTCACTCAGCAGGTCATCGGCACCAGCACGCACAAGGACTTCAAGACCAGCAACAGCACCAGCACCTACGACGCCTGGGGCAAGCTGCTGTCGGTGCGCGAGAACACGCCGGGCGGCAAGGTCGATGACCGGCTGCGGTATTTCACGATGGATGCGGAGGGCAACATCCTGCGCCGCACCGAGGGCACGTTCGAGGGTGGCAAGTTCACCCAGGACGATGCCGAGCGCCTGCGCACCGAGCAGTACGCGTTTGCCAACGGCCAGTACGTAGCCGCCGGCCGCTTCGACGGCAAGACCGATGTGCTCGGGCAGATGAACGCCCATGCCAGTTACGTTCAAGCCGTTCAATGCCAGCAAGGTGTTGGCCCATTCCTTTGTATTCCACATCAGCCAGAAGCGAACTGAACAATAGAGTCCGCCTTTCGAAATGTGACACTAGCCTCGGAAAAATCTTTCGCTGAAATGTATGGCATCGCTTGACATACCTCCCGGGGGAGGCCTTAAAGTTCACACCGTCATCACGGGGGATGCGGCGGGCTCGCTTCGGGGATAGTGACTATCAGGATCGATAGCCACGCACGAGCGCTGCATCGGCGGGTCCAAAACGTACCAAGGTTTTACCCATCGTCCTCTAGGCTGCTTGGCCCGGGATAGTGGTCTGCGTCTCATGGATGTGGCGATGTCTTCTGTCGATAAACTCTCGGCCTATTGGGCAAAAGATCCGGCCAATCCGGAGCTTGCCTGTCAGCTGTGCGATGCGCTGATCGAAACCGGTCAATCTGCGCGCGCAGAGGATGTGATTGCCGCATTGCCGGCAGAGACAGCGGCGCTCGCTGGCGTGCAGTTTCGCGCTGCACGGCTGGACCTGCTGGCTGGCCGCTATGCGGGCGCCGAAGCACGCCTGCAGCCGCTGGCCGAACGCCATGCCGCGCCTGCCCTGGACCATGACATCGCCTTTGCGCAGCTGTGCCAGCAGAACCTGGAAGGTGCGGCCGCCACGTTGGAGAAGGCACGTGGGCGCCACGGCGATAACGCAGAGTTCGCTGTGCTTTTTGCACGTATCGCGCTGATGCGCTCCGATTACGCAGCCGCTGATAAGGCGCTTGCCGCTGCGTTGGCGTACACCCCACAGCATCCCACCGCATTGGGTTTGAGTGCGCTGTGCGCACTGGATGCTGGCGATACGGCACGTGCGACAGAGCAGGCGCATCACTGCCTGGCGCTTTTTTCGGATCAACACGAGGCGCTGCTGACCGCCGGTGCGCTGGCGCTGTACGCACAAGATGGCGTCGCTGCCGCGGTACATTTCGAGCGAGCGCTGGAACGCTTTCCAATGTCGGGAAGGGCGCTATCTGGATTGGGTCAAGCGCGCATGCTGCAGGGCGCATTGGAACCGGCCAAGGTATTGCTGATGCAGGCAACGCAGGCCATGCCGGACCACATCGGTACCTGGCATGCATTGGGTTGGTTGCATCTACTGGATGGCGAGCGATTGGCAGCCGATGCCTGCTACCGGCATGCATACGCATTGGATCGCAACTTCGCCGAATCGCACGGTGGCCTGGCAGTGGTGGCATTGCTGGATGGGCAGCGCGAAGAAGGCGAAGCGCATCTGCGGCGCGCGCTAAAGCTCGATCCCAGCAGCATCAGCGGTCGCTACGCGCAGTCTTTGTTGCTTGCAGACAATGGCGAGCAGGCGCAGTCGGAGGCTGTATTTGCGGCCCTGATGCGCGAGGGTGCACTAGCCGGTGCTCATGCGCTTGGCGCGCAAACGCCGCCAGAGATGGCGCGACGCCTGCGTGCCCGGTTGTCGTCCAACGCTGCAGCAGCGCATTGAAGGCCCGCTTGTGGACGCCGACACCGCCATGCATTTGCTGGCCGAGACCTTGCTGGCCTCGGCCAAGATCTCTGCGCCGATTCTGCTGATCACCCTGGTGGTGGGCCTGGTGATTTCGGTGTTGCAGGTTGTCACCCAGATCCAGGAAATGACGCTGACCTTCATCCCCAAATTGATCGCGGTGGGTGCGGTGACCATGGTGCTGGGAAGCTGGATGCTGCTGACCGCAGTGGAACTGGCCAAGCGCATGTTCGATTTTGCGGCCGGGCTGTGACGATGGAAGCGTTGACTGGTTTTGCTCTGTTGTTTGGCTATGCATCGCTGCGTTACCTGCCGGTGATGGTGTTGCCCGGGTTGTCGCCGCTGGCATGGGCGCCGATGTTGGTCAGGATCACCACGATGCTCGCTTTCGCATGGTTGACGCTGTTGGCTCTGCCCGACGGCTATGTGTCTCCGACGATCGGGCAACCGATGGCGCTGCTGCTGGCCGCGATTGGTGAACTGATGATCGGCGGGATCTTCGGTCTTGCGTTCATGATTCCCAATGCCGCGTTGCATACCAGCGGTTGGCTCTTGGATATGCAGGCAGGTCTGGGTGCTGGCGCCCTGCTCAACCCGGCAAGCGCGGATACGCAGGAATCGCTGCTTGGCCATGCATTGATGTTGGCCGCCACGGTGTTGTTCTTCTCGCTCGATCTGCACGTGCTGCTGTTCAAGGGCCTGGTTGCAAGCACCACGGCGCTGCCGCTTGGACGCATGAGCCATCCCATCAGCGCAGAAGCGTTCTTCGCATTGCTTGGAAGCAGCTTTGTGGGTGCGTTGGTGGTGGTGATGCCGGTTGTGCTGGGCCTGTTCTTCGTCGATGTCGCGGTGGGCTACGCGTCGCGTTCGATGCCACAGGCCAACGTGTACTTTCTGGCGCTGCCGCTCAAGGTCGCCGTTGCGCTGGGCATGTTGGCATTGACGTTGGCCTATGCGCCAGGCCTGATCGGCCGGCTGTTCGGCACTGCGTTGGACCAGACACCGCAGATGCTGGGAGCGCCCTGATGGCCGACGCCGACCAGGACAAGACCGAGCAGCCAACCCAATCCCGGCTGGAAGAAGCGCGCCGCAAAGGTGAAGTCGCCAAGAGCCCTGATCTGACCGCAGTGCTGATGCTGGGAATCTTTGTAGTGGTCACGATGTTGACCGGACGCGACATCGCGATGGCACTTGCCAGCGCCACGCGCAATACCATGCAGCTGGCAGGTGTGCAGCCGCGCATTGGCGCAGATCTGGTGGCCTGGTTGATCGATACCTACAGTGCCCTGCTGCAAGCGATGACGCCGTTGATCCTTGCGTTGCTGGTGGTCGCCGTGGTGGCTAATCTCGGTCAGACCGGCCCCATCTTCAGCACGCATGCGCTCGCGCCCAGCCTGCAACGCATGCATCCCATGAATGCGATCAAGCGGCTGTTCTCGATGCGCGGTCTATGGGAGCTCGGCAAGCTGATTCTCAAACTGTCCCTGCTGGGACTGCTTGCCTATTTCGCTGTCGGCCAAGCGGCGTCTTTTGTCGGAAAGATTGCATTGTCGTCACCGGCGCTGCTGGTCGAACAACTGCGTTCGGGCTTTTGGACCACATCGGTCTATGTCCTGCTGGTGTTGCTGGTCGTTGCGGTGGCAGACCTGGCATTCATGCGCAAGGATCACGGCAAGAAGATGCGCATGAGCCGGCGCGAAGTCCGCGACGATGCCAAGCGGCGCGATGGTGATCCGGAAGTAAAATCCAAGCAGCGCCGGCAGATTCGTGACCTGCTCAAAACGGTGCGCTCGCTGCCGCGCGTGGCTGATGCTGATGTCATTCTCACCAACCCCACGCATTACGCCGTAGCGGTGCAGTACCGGCCGCGCAGCATGCGTGCGCCGATCGTGCTGAGCAAGGGGCGTGGTCTGTTGGCTGCCCGCGTGCGTCATGCAGCACAACGTGCAGGCGTACCGGTCGTGCGTATGCCGACATTGGCGCGTGCGCTGTATCGGGATTGCGCGATCGATGCACCGGTTCCGGAGGACCTGTTCGACGCCTTGGCGCCGGTCTACCGCGTGCTTTACGCCAGTCGACGCGCTGGTGTGGCCGCATGAAAAGTATCGTTGCAGCCTTCTTACAGGACAAGCGCGACCTGGCTTTGGTAGGGCTGGTGGTCGGCATTTTGATGGTGCTATTCGTACCGGTGCCATCGGCGCTATTGGATCTGCTGCTGATCATCAACATCAGCCTGGCATTGCTGATATTGCTGGTGACGTTTTTCACCGAATCGCCGCTGAACTTTTCTACCTTTCCGACCCTGCTGTTGATCGCCACCATGTTCCGGCTGGCATTGAATGTGTCGGCCACGCGTCTGATCCTGGATGGCGCCGATGCGGGGCGCGTCATCGGCGCCATCGGTACGTTCGTGATCCGCGGCAATTACGTGGTCGGCATCGTGGTGTTTCTGATTCTGGTGGTGGTGCAGTACGTGGTGGTCACCACTGGTGCGCAACGTGTGGCTGAAGTGGCAGCGCGTTTCACGCTGGACAGCATGCCCGGCAAGCAGATGAGTATCGACGCCGACATGAACATGGGGTTGATCGACGAGCACGAGGCTCGCCGGCGCCGCAAGCAGATCGAGAAGGAAGCCAACTTCTACGGTGCGATGGACGGTGCCACCAAGTTTGTCAAAGGCGATGCCATCGCTGGCATTGTCATCGTGTTGATCAACATCATCGGCGGTTTGGCGATTGGCATCGCACAGATGGGAATGCCGTGGACCGAGGCGGTGCAACGTTTCACGTTGTTGACTGTCGGCGACGGCATCGTGACGCAGATCCCGTCCCTGGTGATCGCGGTGGCGACCGGGATCATCATCACCCGTGCCGCGGCCGACGCGCGCCTGGGTGCAGAGATTCCACGCCAGATTCTGTCTGACCCGCGCGCGCTCGCAGTCGTTGCCGCAGCGTTGTTGTTGATGTTGACATTGCCTGGCTTTCCCAAGTTGCCGGTGATCGCAGCATTGATCGGTGTTGCGGTGCTGATCCGCTATAGCCTGATCAAGCGCGAGTCGACCGCTGGCGTGGTGGATGAGGATGCATCGCAGGGCCCAACCGCGCAGGAGGAACTGCAGCAGGCCATGCGGGTAGAGCCCATCGAAATACGCATGGGCGTTGTGCTGCATGAGTTGCTATTAGGTCCGGCTGGCGACTTTGCGCTGCGCATCGTGAACTTGCGCAAGCAGGTTGCCGGTGAGCTTGGATTTGTCATTCCAAAAGTGCAAAGCAGCCTGCGTGCTGAGCTGGAGCGTAATCAGTACGAACTTTTGGTCGAAGGCAATCGCGTCGGCCAGGGTGAGATCCATCCGGACCGCTTGCTGGCGATCAATCCAGGTGGCACGCGTGTCAAGCTGGATGGATTGGAAACACGAGATCCTGCGTATGGTTTGCCTGCGCAATGGATCGCGCCTGAGGTACGTCAGGCGGCTCGCGCGGGCGGCTATACGCTGGTCGAACCCGATACGGTGCTAGTCACGCATCTCAACGAGCTGGTCAAGCGCCATGGGCCGGACCTGCTAAGCCGTAGCGAGACCGAACGCCTGCTGTCGCGTTTGGACGAGCACCGCGCGCCACTGGTAGCCGAATTGGTTCCCAACGTACTGAGTTATTCCGACGTGCAGAAGACGCTGCAGCTGTTGCTGCGCGAGCAGGTGAGCATCCGTAATCTGGAGGCCATCGTCGAAGTGTTGCTGGATGCCGGGCGCAATCAAAAACAACCTGATGAACTGGCCGAGCGGGTCCGCGAACGTCTGGGAGCGACCATCTGCCAGCGTTTTCAGGATGCGCGCGGCGAGTTGCACGTGTTGACGCTCGAGCCAGGAATCGAACGGAACTTGATGGGCCAGCAGCGCAGCGGCGAAGGCCGCAGCGCGTTGTTCACCGACATGGCGCAGCTGGATGGCTTCATTCGGCAACTCGCCAAACAATCCGAGGCGATGATGGGACAGAACCGCTTGCCGGTGCTCTTGTGCCCGTCGCAGTTGCGCAGACCGTTGCGCGCATTGATTCAGCGCTCGCTGCCGCATGTTGCCGTGCTGGCACTCAACGAAGTCCCTTCCACTGCCTTGGTCCGCTCGTTTGCGGCTGTAGGCACGCCTTTGCAGGTTGCAGCATGAGCGACACCATCCAGTCCATCAGCCGTAGTTTGAACGCGGATATTGAGGCGTTGACCGCGGTCAGCCAGAACGTGGCGAATCTCAACACGCCCGGTTACCAGAGCGTACGTGCACGTGGCGACTTCGCTGCAGTCAGTGGCGCGACCACAATGACAGTGCAACGTGGCGATGGTGCGCTGCGTGAAACCGGACGTGGCCTGGATCTGGCGCTGCGCGGCAATGGCTTCTTCGTGACACAGCAGGATGGCCAGCAGCGGTTACTGCGCATGGGCAGTTTTGTGCGTGGCGCCGATGGGAGCTTGCAGACCCGTGAGGGGGCTGTGGTGCTGACAGATGCAGGCGTGCTGACCTTGCCGCAGTCCGATATCCGTGTCGACGAACAGGGCGGCATCTGGGACGGCGAGGCGCTGTTGGCGCATCTGCGCATCGTCGACGTGGCCGAGCCCGCGCGCCTGATTCCCAGCGAAGGCGGCTATCGCTATGACGGCGTGACTGCGCAATGGAAAGGAACCGTGCAGCAAGGCAGCGTCGAACAATCCAACGTCGATGCAGCGGCAGAAACGATGCAGCTCATCGCGCTGTCGCGTCATGCCGAATCGGTACAGCGCGTGATTTCTCTTTACGACCGAGCGATGGATACGGGTATCAACCGTATTGGCGACAACTGACAGGACTGCCCTCATGATCGACGCTCTTTACATCTCATCCACCGGCCTGCGTGGTCAACAGCAGCAGATCGACGTGATCTCCAACAACGTCGCCAACATGCAGACGCCCGGCTTCAAGCGTGGACGCGTCAACTTCGCCGAGATCGCCAATGCGCCGCTGCCAGGCCAAGGTATCGGCCAAGCGAGCAATGTGCACGGCGGCGGTATTCGCGTGAGTTCCACCTCGGTGGAGTTCGGCGCCGGTGCGCTGCAGCCCACGCGCAACCCGCTGGATCTGGCCATCGACGGCGATGGTTTTTTCGAGATCGAGAATGCCAACGGCGAACGGTTCTACACGCGCTCGGGCCGCTTTCATGTCGATACGGAGGGCTATCTGGCCATCTCCAACGGAATGCGTCTATCGGCAGGAATCCAGATGCCGCAAGGTGCTGCGGATGTGCTGATCTCCTCGGCAGGCGAAGTGAGCGCCAGGCTCGATGGTAGCGAAGAGCGTGCGGTGCTGGGCAGCATCGATCTGGCCAGCTTCGTGTCCACCGAGGGTCTGGAGTCGCGTGGAGAGAACGTGTTTCAGGCGGCGGCAGGTTCCGGCGAAGCGATTCCGTTGGCCGCTGGTAGCAATGGTGCCGGGAAATTGCAGCAGGGCTTTTTGGAAGCAGCCAACGTCGACATGATCGACGAAATGACCGGCCTGGTGCTGGCGCAACGCGCTTATCAGCTCAACGCGCGCGTACTGCAAGCCTCGGATCAGATCCTCGAAACCATCAACAACCTGCGCCGCTGATGATCAGGATGCTTGCCTTGTTGTTGATGTCTTGCGCCAGCGCGCAGGCTACCAACATCTCGCCCGATCAACTGATCGCAACGGCGCGTGCGTCGCTGGATACCTTATCCAGCGCCCTTCCTGGCGAGCTGATCTTGACCGCTTCTGCGCTACCAGCCTCGCAATTGGAAATAGACACGGCTACCGCACAGCTGACGCTGCACGCCACCCGGATCGACGGCAGTTGGCCGCGCAAGCGCGTAGGCGTGCCGGTCCAGGTACTGGTCGATGGCGTGCCGACACAGACCAGGATGGTGTGGTTCACCGTGCAGTGGTGGCTGGAGCGGCCGACCTACGCACGTGCATTCGCCAACGGCACGCCGAGCGACCAGGTCGTTGTCGTGCCCAAGCGTGTGGATGTGGCCGGTGTGTTTGCCATCGACCAGGTGGCAACGCCAGGCATGCCACCAGTAGCCGCCCGCCTGAAACATACCGTGCGCGCAGGCGATCTTGTGCAGGCACATGACTTCGCTGCCGCGCCGACGATTGCAAGGCGTGATCCGGTGACCTTGCGCGTTCGCCGTGGCGCGGTCGAACTGCGTTTGCCGGCGATTGCCACAGCCGATGGGCAACTAGGCGAGGCGATTGCTGTCTTGCCGCAGGGCACGCGCACGCCTGTGCAGGCACGTGTGGTCGCCGGTGGTGAGGTGTCCATTGAACAATAGATCCACGGTCATGCTCGCGGCGCTGCTGTTGGCGACGGTGAGCCAATGCGCCTTTGCGCAGGAAAGCCTGATCAATCCAAATACCTATCGCGGCATCGCCGCCGACCGACGCGCGTATCGGGTGGGCGATGTGTTGACGGTGAACGTACTTGAGGCCGCCAGGGCGCGCTCCGGGGCGGCCACTGACGCCGGTTCGGATGTCCGCCTGAGTGGCACCGCTGGCAACAACGCCTATCGCGGCAGCTTCGATGCCGGTCTGTCCGGTGCCACCAAGGGCAGTGCGGAGACCTCGCGGGTGGGTGAGTTGCGCACGCAATTGTCGGTACAGGTCAAAGATGTTTTGAGCGATGGATCGCTGGTGGTGGAAGGCGAGCAATCGCTATTGATCAACAAGGAAGATCAGCGCATCACGCTGAGCGGCATCGTGCGTCCGGACGATATTCTGGCCGATAACACCGTGTGGTCGCATCGGCTCGCCAATGCGCGTGTGGAGTTCAATGGCAAAGGTGTCGTTGCCGAGTCGCAACGTCAGAGCGTGGCTTACCGGCTGCTCAAGTGGTTGAGGGTGCTATGAACCTGCGTTTGCTGGTGCTCTTGCTCGCACTGTCGGCCGCATCTGCGCATGCGGCCCCGGTCTCCGATGTCAGGATCAAGGACATCGCGCGCATCGCGGGTGTGCGCGAGAATCCGTTGACCGGCTACGGACTGGTATTTGGCCTTTCAGGAACCGGCGACTCGGCGCGCAACCGCGCGACCGTGCAATCGGTTGGCAATACGCTGCGCAACTTCGGTGTGAGCGTCGAACTGGGCGACCTATCCAGTCGCAACGTCGCGGCAGTGCTAGTGACGGCGAAACTTCCGGCGTTCGCCGAACCTGGTCAGCCGCTCGATGTGCAGGTCGCCTCGGCAGGCGATGCACGCAGTCTTACAGGCGGCACCTTGATGCTGGCGCCGTTGAGTGGGCCCGATGGCAAGGTCTACGCCATCGCACAGGGGGCGATTTCTGTCGGGGGTTATCAGTTCGAGGCAATCACCGCATCGGTACAGAAAAATCACCCAACGGTGGGCTGGATTCCCTCCGGCGCCACCGTCGAGCGCGCAGCCGCGCTGGATGTCGCCGGCGAGCCGGGCACCTTGAGCATCCTGTTGGACGAGGCGGACTTCACTACCGCCAATCGCATCGCACAGGCAGTGAGTGCCAGCCTGCCAGGCGTCACCGCAGAAGCCGAACACGCCGGCAAGGTCGTCGTTCACTATCGGGACAATCCCAGCCGTGTGGCACGCATTTCGCAGATCGAAAACGTACGGGTAACCCGTGAGCGACCGGCACGCGTAATCATCAACGAGCGGACCGGCACGGTAGTGGCGGGAAGCAATATCCGCCTGGGTCAGGTGAGCATTTCCCACGGCGACTTGCGTGTGGAGATTTCCACCCGCTACAGCGTGTCGCAGCCGGATGGGCTGCTGGTGCGTCCAGGCGCAGGGGTGCGCAGCGTATTGGTACCGGAAAGCACTATCACCACCGAGGAGCCGATCGCTCCGCTGGTGTCGGTTGCAGAAGGCGCCACCGTGGCCGATCTGATTTCCGCGTTACGTACCGCCAAGCTGACCACGCGCGATGTCATTGCGGTCTTGCAGTCCGTCAAATCCGCAGGCGCCTTGGATGGCGACCTGATCATCCAGTAGGTTACCCATGTCACAAGATCTCACCGTCGACGCTGTGCGCATGGCTTTGAGCCTCAACAAGCTCAAGGCTGAAGTCACCAGCTGGAATATCGCCAATGCGTCGAGTCCCGATGCGCCGGTGTTCGTCATCGACCAGAGTCGCACCGATCGCGTGTTGAATGCTGCGGCCGGCGCCAGCCCTGACGATGTCGCCGCATTGCTGCGTAATCCGGATTCGCCCACCTTGGCAATCGTGGATCAACGCTACGACCGCGAACGCGCCAGTTTGGACGACTTGGTCGCCGAGTCGGTGTCAGCGGGACTCAACTATCAGGCACTGACCGAATCGCTGAGCCGGCATTTCGGCTTGATGCGTCTGGCGGTTACTGGACGGAGCGGCGCATGAGCATCGATGCAATTCTGGATGCAAGCCGTGCAGGCATGCAAAACGAGCGGCTACGCATGGACTTGGCCGGGCGGCATATTGCGGTCGCCAATCAGCCGATCGATCCCCGTCAGTTGGCTGCACCGGCCACCGGTTCGTTCGCTGAGACGGTGGGCCTGGGCGATGGCATGGACGCGGTGCGCAGCCTTGGAACGCGCACCGTCCTCGACCCGAAAAACCCGATGGCCGATGCGCAGGGGCAGGTGCATTACCCGGCAGTGGATATGGTGAGCGAGATGACCAGTCTGATGACGGCAAGCCGTGGCTACGAGGCAAATGTGCGCTCGTTCAATGTGCTGCGCAGCATGGTGTTGCGCGCTTTCGAAATTGGGGCCAAGTGATGACGATTGAAGCAATCGGGACGATTGCTCCTGCGCAGGTGGAGATACTCGGTGCACCGGTTACTGCCACTGAAGGCGTGAACTTTGGCGATGTGATTGCACGTGGCGTCTCCAGCGCAGATAGCGCCATCCAGACTGCGGATCAGCAGATGCGTGCGATGGCCGCAGGCCACGAAATTGCGCCGCACGATCTGATGATCTCGCTGGAAGAAGCACGTATGCACCTCACGTTGCTGGCCGAGGTGCGTAACAAGCTGGTCGAGGGATATCAGGAACTCTCGCGGATGCAACTGTAAGGACATTGACGTGCTTTCCTCTTTCAAAACGACTTATTCGGCATTGGCGCCCGTGCGCAAACTTGGCCTGTTCATTGCTGTGGGCGTGTTACTGCTGCTGACGGCTGCCGCGATTTGGTGGGTATTGACCCCGCGAGAGGCACTGCTTTTCGGTGAGTTGAAGCAAGCCGATGCTGCCGAGGTCTCGGCTGCCCTGGACGAGTGGAAAATTCCCCACAGCTATACCGCAGATGGCAGCGGTATCCTGGTGGAACAGGCGCAGGTGCATCCATTGCGGATGCGTCTGGTGTCTGCCGGTGTTCCGAAGGGTGGGCATGTCGGATTCGAGCTGTTCGATACCAATGAATTCGGCGTCACCGAGTTCGCCCAGCGCATCAACTATCAGCGTGCGCTGCAGGGCGAAATCGAACGCACCATCGCCACGATTCCCGGCGTCGAAACGGTACGCGTGCACTTGTCGATTCGCCGCCCCGGTGTGTTTCTGGCCGAAGACAGTCAGTCTAAGGCATCGGTGGCGGTCTCGCTCGTGCCCGGTGCCACGCTGACCGCAAAGCAGGTCAGTGGGATTCGTGATCTGGTGGCCTCGGCCGTGGATGGTCTGGCGCCTGATGCCGTGGTGGTAGTCGGGCCGACCGGCTTGCAGCTTGCCGGAGGCGCAAACGACGCCGCTGGCGGAGCGCAGGGCGACCTGGCACGGCAGCTGGGAGCCGATTACGAGCGTGATATCCGCAAGATTCTGGAAGCGCAACCGTCCACGGCCGGGGCATCGATCTCGGTCAATGTCGCACTGAACTTCGACAAGGTGCGCACCACCAGTGAGCGCACCTTGGTGGCGCCTGGTCAGGATCACGGGACAGTGGTGCGTCGTAGCTCCAGTTCCGATCGTGCGCCCGAAGGCGGTAGCGGCGCGGTATTGAACGAGCAGGTCGAGTACGCACACGGCACCGAGAAGCAGGAAATCACCCGTGCGACCGGACGCGTGGAACGTGTCAGCGTTGCGATTGCATTGCATCAGCCGTTGACCGATATCGAACAGCAGCATCTGCAGCGTTTGGTGATGGCAGCAATCGGTGGAGATGCTGCGCGGGGCGATGTCGTCGAGATTGGAGTGGGGTCAACCGCGCTGCCTAGTCAACCTTTAGGTCAGCCAGCATTGGCAGCACGCAATGCTGATCGGCCGGTCGTTGGAGGTCGCAGCGTGATACCCGCGTGGCACGCAGGCCCGATGATCTGGCTTTGGGCCGCCGTCGTGATCAGCCTGATCGTCGGGCTACTGATCGGCAAGGCAATGAAGCGATCGCGCAGCAAATGCCTGAGCCAAGAGCAGAGCGAACAGGCAGCGCAACAGATTCGGACATGGCTGCTGGGGTCTGCACATGAGCGCGTCTGAGGCCATGCGCAGGTCTGCGCTGCTGGCGAGCGTGATGCAATCCGGCGAGCGTCGGCGGTTGTTGGCGTCCTTGCCAGCACCTATAGCCGCGCAACTGCGTGCGCAGATCGCGATCGTCTGCCGTCACGGATGGGACGACCCAGCGCTGGTCGAGCAGGCGCTGCAGATTCCGCGCCTGCCCATCGGAAGCGCAGATGCGGAGCTAGGTCTTGAAGAGATCGTGCAGCTTTCTCATACGCTTTGTGCAGCCACTTTGAGCCGTGTGGTCATGGCAACGACGTCGGCGGACGCATCGTTCATCTTTGCCGCGCTCGAGCCTGCGATGGCCAAGGCAGTTCGCGCCGAGCTTGCATCGTCCAGGTCATTCCCGCCAGCACTGGCTGCTGCCGTGCGCAATGCAGCGCATGCCCAAGCCAACGCTGCGCACCCCGCCCTGCGAGTCCTGCCATGAAGCGCCTCGCCGCGTCATCCGACTGCCGCCCCTGGTATGCGCCTGCACAGCGCGCTGCTGACGATGCGATGTCTGGCATCTCGCAAGAGCAATCCGCAATGGAAGATGCGCGTGCGAAGGGGTATCAGGAGGGACTCGCACGCGCGCATGAGGAAGCCGCAACGTTGGCGCAGCGCGAGCTGGCGAAAGTGACCGCCTCTCTGCAAGCAGAGGCCCACGCTGCGCATGAGGCGACCGAGAGGGTACGCATGCAGATGCAACACTTGATCGGCGGGCTGGCGCAGGCCATCGATGAGCAAGCGCAACGCAGTCATGAGGTCGCCGTGGAAGTGGCTTTTTACGCCGTGACCCAGGTGATTGGCGCGGCATATGCGAACGGGCCGCTGCTGACTGAGTTGTGCCATCGTGCAGTGCGGGAAGCAGGCCATCAGGCAGTGGCGCTGCATGTATCAGAGCAGGATCTGTCGCTCTGCCCCAACGTTGCGGCCCTGCCGATCCAATGCGATCTGGCGCTACGGCCGGGCCAGTGCATGCTGGAAACGCGCGCCGGCAGAACCGAATTCGGACTCGACGTACGGCTCTCGGCGCTACAAGCCGCGTTGTTGGACGGTCTGTCCACCTACCCATCGGTGGCCCGCTAATGAGCCTGGGCCAGCATCTGACGACAGCCATCCAATCGGCGTGCTATGTGCGTCGCTATGGCCGTGTCTGTGCATTCAATGGTCTGGTAATCGAAGCCGAGGGACCCGACGCGTGCGTTGGGGAGCTGTGTGAAGTGGTGATATCGGCAGACGGACGTCGCGTGGACGCACAGGTGGTGGGACTTCGGGACGGCAAGCTGCTTCTCATGCCGTATGGAGAGATCGCCGGCCTCGCGCCCGGGGCCAGAGTGGAGACCACGACAAGGTCATTGAGTGTGCCAGTGGGCAATGCCTTGCTTGGACGCGTGGTCGATGCTTTCAGTCGTCCTTTGGACACGTTGGGGCCGTGTGTCCTTGAGCAACGCTACCCGTTGCATGCAGCACCGCCCAATCCATTGGAACGGCGTGATATCAACCAGATTCTCGAGACGGGCATCCACGCAGTGGATAGCTTGTTAACCCTGGGCAAAGGACAGCGTGTCGGTATCTTCGCAGGTAGCGGGGTAGGCAAGAGCACCTTGCTGGGCATGTTCGTCCGCCATGTGAAAGCCGACGTGATCGTGCTTGCACTGATCGGTGAGCGTGGTCGCGAAGTCGGCGATTTCGTGCGCCATACGCTTGGGCCGGAGGCGATGAAGCGCTGCGTGGTCATGGCTGCCACTGCCGATCAGCCAGCACTGGTACGCACCCATGCAGTCCATGCCGCACACGCCGTTGCAGAGTTTTTCAGGGACCAGGGCAAATCGGTCCTGTTGGTGGTGGATTCGATGACCCGGTTTGCCATGGCGCATCGCGAGATTGGGCTGGCCAGCGGCGAACCGCCGACCTTTCGTGGTTACACACCGTCGGTTTTTTCATGGTTGCCACGGATTGCCGAACGTTGCGGAAACTTCGAGCAAGGCGCAATTACTGCAATCTACAGCGTGCTGGTAGAAGGCGACGACCTCAACGAGCCCATTACCGATCATATGCGCGCCATTCTGGACGGGCACATCGTGCTGGACCGCACGCTGGCCTCCAAAGGGCATTATCCGGCGATCAATGTATTGGCCAGTGTGAGTCGTTTGCTCACCCAGCTAGCGACGAGTGAGGACGTAGAAATAGCGACGCGTGTGCGTCGGGTACTCGCCATTCTGGAGGATTCGCGTGACTTGGTCGAACTGGGCGCCTATCAGCCTGGTGCCAACCCTGTGCTGGATCAGTCATTGGACGCCTGGCCACAGCTGGAGGCTGTTCTCAAGCAGGCACAGCTCGCTCCGATGACGCGGCGTGACACCTTGAACGCATTAAAGCGTGCGCTGCCGATGGAAGATGCACATGTCTGACGATCACGCGCGTAGGCAACTGCAACGCCTCACCGTGCTGGTGCGCGTGCGCGACCTGCAAACACGCAAGGCATCGCTGGTTCTGCAGAGCGCGTTGCTTGAAAGCCGACAGGCACAAACTCTTCTACGGGAATGCGAACAGCGTGTTCATGCTGTCGCTTGCTGGAAACAGCGAGCGGAAAACGGTCTGCTGCAGCTACAAACCTATCAAGCCGCACTGGACGTCGAAGCTGTCGTGCATGCAGAGCAGACGCATGCACTGCGTGATGCGGACGCTTGCGATGACCGAGTGGACGCGGCACGGACGACGCATTGTGGTGCCCTGGCAGAGGAGCGCTCTGTCGACGAACGCCATCAGCGCCTTTCCGAACAGACCCTGCGTCTGCAGGAACGCGCTGAATCGGACACTTGCGCAGAACTCTGGCTTGCAAGGAAAGCATCCTGTGGCAATTGAATCGGCGCTACCTTCGCCTGCGGCGGTTCCGCCAAAGCCTCAGAGCGAGCCACGCGAAGAACGTCCGTCGAAAGACGCGGCTGCGTTCGAACGCTGGCTGACATCCGAGCGCTCACCAGGTGGCGCGTCTGCCGCGACTCCCGAACAGACGGTACGCGCCGGGACCATGTCGACCGCACACGCGGCACACGGGACCGATCAGACCTTGGCGCTTGATTCCTTCGTGTTCGAGTGGGCCGCAACGGCGACGTATCTGATGTCGTACGTGGATCATCGCGGTCGTGGTCATGACGTAGTGGCACCGAATGCCGCTGCGGTCGATGGCAATGCATTGATGTCAGCAAGTTCCGGATCTGGCTTCAGTGCAATGCGCCCGCAAGATGCTGCGCATCGCCCGTCCTTTGCGTCAGGACTACAAACGGTTGGCGCAGGCTCGCCGTTTGCGTTGATAGCGCACACCGAAAACGATGCCACACACTCGTCACGCACGTCCTCAACGATCAACCTCGGTGCGTTGGCAGAGTGGATGACACGTGCTATGAAGCAGATTTCAGATGCCCAGGGGCGTGCCACCTGGTGGGTGCGCGACTACCAACTCTCCGCTGCCCAGATACCGGTCTTGCTCGATGCGTTGTTGCGCTCCGGGCAAGCCAGACCTGACCGGATCATGCTCAATGGCGCGCTTGTGTGGCAGCGCTCCTCCAATACTCAAGGGGTCAACAATGGCGATTGATTCGATCGGTTCGATCGTGAACAACGGTAGTGCAAGTGCGCAGTCGAACAACACAATCGACCAGGATGGCTTCATCAAGTTATTCCTGTCGCAATTGCAGTTTCAAGATCCATTGGAGCCGGTGGATAACCGTGAGTTCCTGGCGCAGCTTGCGCAATTCAGCAATCTGGAGCAATCGCGTCAGCTTAGCCTCAACTCTGAAGGGATGTTGAGTATGAATGCCACCAGCCAGAGCCTGAGTCTGTTGAGTCGTCGCATTGAGGTCACCCAGGCAAGTGGCAACACCGCCACAGGGGTGGTTAAGGCAATCGAGTTCAGTGCCTCCGGCCCGCTGTTGACGGTAGAGACCAGTGCCGGTGTCCTGACGGGCATCCGCCTTCCGCAGATCACGCTGGTCCAGCAATAAGGGGTTACCGCATGTTTCAAGCACTCTACAACTCGCTTTCCGGCCTTTTCAGCTTTTCTAAGAGCCTGGATACGGTGAGTAACAACGTTGCCAACATGAACACTCCTGGCTTCCGTGGCAGCGACTCGTTCTTCGAGAATCTGGCTGGAGAACATGGCACGCGGATCGTCGGCGCCGGCTTGCGCACCACGGCAGGCGATCTGCGACAGACCGGCAATGCAACTGATGTTGCAGTCGATGGTACGGGCTATTTCGTTCTGCGCGATTCCAGTGGAGGGCTGCATTACACCCGCGCGGGCCAATTTATTATCGATGATCGCGGTGTCCTGGTGGACAGTGTCAGCCGCTATGACGTGATGTCGATCAGCAGCACTGGGCAACTGTCGCAGTTGAATCTGGATGGCTTGCGGACCCTGGATGCCAAGCCCACGACGAGTGTGCGGTTGAGTGGCAATCTGTCGCCTACGTCTACTGGCAGTTCCGTCAGCGACATCAACGTCTATGACGCGACAGGTGCTGTCCACACCCTCAGAGTCGCCACCAGTGCGCCGGTGGCATCGGTTGGATCGGGCCGCACATACCGCGTCACTGTGACCGATGGATCCGGTGCGCAGGTCGGCAGCGGCGATCTGCGTTTCAGCACCAGCGGCATGTTGGAAATAGGCTCGGGCAGTATCGAGGTCACACTCTCGGCGGGCTCCAGCAGCCAGAAGGTCGCGCTTGGTTTCGGCACGCCAGGCACGTTTACCGGGACGACCAGCTTGTCCGGTCTGACCGATAGCCTGACCGCTACGGTGGAAGACGGTAGCCCTGTGCTGGGTATCAACGCGCTGGCGTTTGACAACAAGGGCATCCTGCAGATCACCTACAGCTCGACGGAAAAACGCCAAGGTGCGCAACTTGCGTTAGCTGCGTTCCAGAGCGAGAGCACCTTGCAGCTATCCGGCGGACGCATGCTATCGGACGTGGATAGCCAACGCAGTGAGCTGGGGCGTGCCGGCTCTAGCGTTTTTGGAAGTATCCAGGGCGGCAGCCTGGAGATGTCCAACATCGATCTCACTCAGGAATTTGCTGACATGTTGATCATCCAGCGCGGCTATCAAGCCAGCTCGCGTGTGATGACGGTCAGCAACGAAATGATCGAGCAGCTCTACAACAGCACACGAGGCGGATGATCGATGAAACGTCTCGGGTGGATACGCCCTGCCAGCGCGCAGGCACTGTGCGACCTGTTGCAGGTGCGCTTCGGTGAGTGGCTTACCGAGTGGTCGGTCGCTCATGGACAGGTTGATGAAGGTGTTCGGGTAACGGTTACGGCAGCCGCCGAAGATGTTGCGGATGTCCTGCAGTGGCAGATCGTAACGACCAGCATCGGTGGCTTGTTCGGCATGCGTCTGCGCAAGGGCACGCCCTCGACACTTGGTGCAATGTTAATGGATCTCTCCGGCGCTGCCGATGGGCAGCTGTGCGGAAACGTTGGTGAGCAGGCGCTGCAAGCGTTGGCGGGCACCCTGGCGGGTATGCCCCTTCTCAAAACACCCTCGCGCACCCACCCCGTCGATCCACTTCGATTTTCGTTACGGCACGGCGCCCTGCATGCCACTGCGCGATGGGACGAGTTCGAGGTCGAGTTGATAGCCGACTCGGTGTGGTGCGCTGCGGAAGACGATAGCGTCGTTCCAGCGGAGCTGCCTGTGTTGACCGCGCGCAGTGGGGCGTTGCGCAGTCAATCCGTTGCGTTACATGCCCAATTGATCTTGGGTGAAGTGGAACTTGGCGAGGTCTCTACATTACGCGTGGGAGAGGTGCTTGTCGTCGACAGCGACGCAGCTGCTCCGCTTCAACTGATGAATGGGACACATGTCCTGGCTGCTGCGCGCCTGGTCGTCGCAGGCGGCCAGCGTGCGCTTGAATTGCATTGACCAACAGATTAGATCGAGGAAACGACCGATGAAGATGGAAACAACCACTGTGACGCGCGATCTTTCGATCTTCGGTCACGTCAAAGCCAAGTTGGTGGCGCATGTCGGGCAAGTAGAGATGAGCGTTGACGAGATCATGGCGCTCAAGCAGAGCGACATCGTCTCGCTGGAAGAGTCGTGCGAAGCGCTGGTCACCCTCATGCTCAATGGCAAGGCGGTCGCCAGAGGAGAGCTGATGGCTGTCGGCGACAAGTTGGGTGTGCGGATTCAAGAACTACTCTGAGCACCGACATGCCGTCCGCCATTCCCTATCGTAGCGATACGGTGTTGAGCGCAGCGACGCTCAGCCCCGCGCTCATCTGGACCACCCTGTTGCTGGCGTTATTCGTCACTGTCTTGCTATGGCTCAAGAAGAAGGGGGTGATCGCACGTTGGCAAGGCGGTGCGCAGTTGTCTGTTGCGGCTGACGCCATCGTAAAACGCGCCGAGTACCGGGTAAGTAGCTCCACAGTCGTGCACCTGTTGGAGATCGAGGGCGAGAAGCTGGTGATCGCCGAATCCAAGGGGCAGATCAGTATTCAACGCCTGGGTCCGACAACAGGAGCCGCCACGTGACGCGCCAGCACGCTGGTTGCCGCTTGTGGGCTGGACTGGCTGGAGTGGGCTTGGTCTGTGCGGCCACCACTGTCTGTGCAGACCCGCTGAGCGACGCATTGAATGCTGCGGGCAAACAAGAGTTTTCGTCGACCCTGCGCGTCTTCGTGCTGATGACGATGCTCTCGTTCATCCCGGTTATCTTGATCGGAATGACATGCTTCACCCGCATCATCGTTGTCCTTGCGTTGCTTCGGCACGCGCTAGGTATTCCACAGACGCCACCTAATAGCGTGCTGATTACGTTGGCGATGCTGCTGACGCTGTTTTCGATGGGGCCGGTGCTAGACCAGGTCCAGCGTGATGCGCTTTCACCTTATCTGGCAGACCAGATCACTGCGACAGAAGCGGTATCTCGCGCAACGCCGGCGTTGCGCGACTTCATGGTGCGGCAAACGCGTGAATCCGATTTGCTGGCAGTCAGCGAGATGGCGCGTGTTGCCCCGCCGAAGACAGTGGAAGACATTCGCTTCACGCATCTTGCTGCCGCCTTCATATTGAGCGAGCTCAAGACCGCATTTCAGATGGGATTTGTCATTTTCCTCCCGTTTCTGATGATCGACCTGGTGGTCTCGGCGGTGCTGATGGCGCTGGGCATTATCATGCTGCCTCCGGCAACCGTCAGTTTGCCGCTCAAGTTGCTGTTGTTTATCTTGATCGATGGGTGGGTGCTGGTCTCCAGGACGCTGCTGGGCAGCATCTGGTCCTGACTCAAGATGGACAGGGATGCCCTTGTTGCCGAGCTTTGGAGAAGGTTCAAGGCTGATCATGATCTGCAGGCGAGAGACTTCCTGGTCACAGAGTATTCGCCGTGGGCCAGGATGGTCGCTGCCGACGTCTACCGTCGCATCGGTCGTCGCGACCTCGACTGGCTGGATCATCTGCAGAATGCGCATGTCGGCATGCTTGAGGCGATGACTCGCTATGACCCGACACGTCCGATCCCTTTCACGCTTTATGCTAAACGCCGCGTGCGGGGCGCGGTGTTCAATGGCGTGCGTCAGCACAAGCGCTCCATTCGGCTAGAAGATCGGGTTGAAGTTCTTGCCGATGATATCGGCCGCCTTGATGGCTTCATCGGTGCCATCCTAGAGATCGCCACCCAGCATCTGGTCGAGCATGCGACCGATGCATGGCCGGGACGTAGTCTGGCGGAAGAGCAGTCGCGGCAGATTCTGGCGCAAGCAATGCTACAGCTGGCTCCGCGCACGCGGGAGATCTTCATGTCTTATTACTACATGCACAAGCCCTTCGTTCAGATCGCAGGTGAGCTGGGCGTGACCAAGGGCAGGATCTCGCAGTTGCACTCCCAAGGTCTTGAGATTTTGCGCACGCACTTTGGCAAGGGGAGTTTTCAAAAAGGTGACTTTTTGTAGCGTCCGCCTCCTGTGTGAGCGGGAGGGGCATGTGTCATGTATCTGGGGAGACCTAATCAATATTGGCTGATGTCGCCATCGTCAGCTCATCAGTCTTCAAACAGCAGTTCATTCCCATATGAGCGCCGAAGACCGACCGCACGTTGCGACTAGACGCTGGGCTTACATCCGCGCTGCCAAGCTACCTGCCTGAAAATAGTGTGGAGCTGCATCATGGCGAAGAAAAAGACGTTGGCGCGGTTTCTGGCCGAGACGCTGCAGAGCGCGGGTGTGGAGCGGATATGGGGTGTGACCGGCGACAGCCTCAACGGTTTGACCGATGCCTTGCGTGAGATGCAGACGATCGAATGGATGCATGTGCGCCACGAAGAAGTCGCCGCATTCGCCGCTGGCGCCGAGGCTGCAGTGACCGGCCAGCTGGCCGTGTGTGCGGGCAGCTGCGGGCCGGGCAATCTGCACTTGATCAACGGGCTGTTTGATTGCCATCGCAGCCGTCAGCCGGTGCTGGCGATCGCCGCACATATTCCATCGTCCGAGATCGGGCTGAGTTATTTTCAGGAGACCCACCCGCAGGAGTTGTTCCGCGAGTGCAGTCACTTCGTGGAGTTGGTGACCAACCCGGCGCAGCTGCCGGAAGTGCTGCATCGGGCGATGCGCACCGCCATCCTGCAGCAGGGTGTGGCGGTGGTGGTGATCCCCGGCGATATCGCGTTGCTGGAAATGGACAAGCACGTGTCCAGTGCCTGGCCGCAATTGCGCCAGCCGCGCGTGCTGCCAGCCGCCGAAGACGTGGCGCAGTTGGCCGAGCTGTTGCAGCAAAGCGAGGCGATCACGCTGTTGTGCGGCAGCGGCTGCGCGGGTGCACACGATGCGGTGGTGGCATTGGCCGACACCCTGGGCGCGCCGATCGTGCACGCGTTGCGCGGGAAAGAATATGTGGAGTGGGAGAACCCGTTCGATGTCGGCATGACCGGTTTGATTGGTTTTAGTTCCGGCTACCACGCGATGCTCAACTGCGACACCTTGATCATGCTAGGCACGGATTTTCCGTATCGGCAGTTCTACCCGAAGGACGCGACCATCGTGCAGGTGGATCGCGACCCGAGCGCATTGGGACGGCGCACGCCCTTGCAACTGGGGATCGCGGCGGATGTGGGCGAAACCATTGCCGCCTTGTTGCCGCACCTGCAGCGACGCGAGAAACGCGACTTCCTGGAGAAATCGCTTGCGCACTACCGCAAGGCACGCGAGGGGCTGGACGATCTGGCGGTGCCGGCAGACCCGGGCGAGCCGCTGCATCCGCAATTCGTGGCGCGGATGATCAGCCAGATTGCCGACCAGGATGCAGTGTTTACCTGCGATGTCGGCACGCCGACAGTGTGGGCCGCGCGCTATCTGCGCATGAACGGACAACGCCGCTTGCTCGGCTCGTTCAATCACGGTTCGATGGCCAATGCGATGCCACAGGCGCTTGGCGCACAGGCGGCGTTTCCGGGCCGTCAGGTGATTTCGCTGTCTGGCGATGGCGGCTTTGCGATGTTGATGGGCGATTTCATCTCGCTGGCGCAGCGGCGTCTGCCGGTGAAGATCGTGGTGTTCAACAATGCCTCGCTGGGATTTGTGGCGATGGAGATGAAGGCTGCGGGTTATCTGGATACCGGCACCGAGTTGCGCAATCCGGACTTCGCTGCGATGAGCAATGCGATGGGCATTTTGGGCATCCGTGTGGATGAGTCGTCGCAGCTGGAACGTGCATTGCGGCAGGCCTTTGCGCATTCCGGCCCGGCGTTGGTGGATGTACGCATCGCCACGCAGGAACTGGCAGTGCCGCCGGCGATCAAGTTGGAACAGGCCAAGGGGATGGGTCTGTACCTGCTCAAGGCGGTGATGAGTGGGCGCGGCGATGAAGTGATCGATCTGGTCAAGACCAATATGCGTTAACGCCATCGCCGCGTTCACCACTGCACGTCTTCATCGGACCCTTTCGCATGCCTCGCTCATTGTTGCGCCAATTGCTGTTGATCTGGGTGGTGGTTCTGGCCGCCTGCGTGGGCGTGGCCACGATGTTGTATGGCCTGTACCGACAAACAGAAGGCGTGCGACTGGATGAGGCGCGCCAGCAATTGAGCGCGCAATGCACGCGCATCGTGCAGCGCTACGCCGGCGCAAGCGAGGCCGCGCGCAGTGGCGACAACGGCGCCGGGCTGGCAGCGGTGGTGGTGCAGTTGGTGCTGGCCGACGCGCCCGGCGTGGAAGGCGGGGTGTGGAATCTCGACAAGGGATTTATTGCCTATGCCTATCCCACCTACGACGGTAGCGATCACAAGACCGATATCCCCGCCGCCGAGTGGACCACGATCGTCAGTACTGCACGGCAAAGTGCGGTGGGTAACAAGGCGGTGGAATTTCGTCGCGATGGCAGCCGCGAAGTGGTGTTGATCAGCGCCTGCCCGCTGGCCTCGGGCACAGCCGCATGGACCATGTCGCGAGTGCCGGCGAGCACCTCCGATGCCTGGCGGCCGTTGGTGATTGGCATGCTGCTGATCTTCGCCATGGTGGCGGTGTCGGCGATCGCGTTGGGCGTGGTGGTGCGGCGCTGGAGCCAGCGCCTGCAGCGGATCCAGCAGGCGCTCGCCGCCGATACCGAGCTCCCGCAGATACCGGTCACCGGCGCACCCGAGCTGGATCGGTTGGGCGCTGCGGTGAGCGACTACGCACAGCGTAATGCGCAAGCTCTGGCGCAGACACGGCGGTTGGCCGACGAGCTATCCCGGCACGAACGTCTGGCCGCGCTTGGCCGCCTGACGGCGACGGTGGCGCATGAGATTCGCAACCCGATCGCCACCATGCGTCTGGCGGTGGAAAACGACATCGCCAGGCGGCAGAGCACGCCGGACGATGCCGCGCATGGCGAGCTGATGCTGGGCCAGATCCGCCGCCTGGATGGGGTGGTCGAAAGTCTGCTCGGCATGGTGCAGCCGATCCGCCTGCAGTTGGAAACGGTGGTGGTGCAGGACTGGTTGGCGACCTTGCTGGATCCGGCCTTGCTACCGCCAGGCACGCCTGCGCCACAGCTGCGCGTGCCTGCTACACCGTTGCAATGGGCGCTCGACCCGCAGCAGCTCGGGCGCGCCGTGCACAATCTGCTGCGCAACGCGTTGCAGCACGCCGACGCAGGCAGCACGGTGACGTTGGAGGCCAGCGCCAGCGATGATTTGTTGCAGCTACAGGTCTGCAATCGTGGCGCGGCTATCGCCGAGTCCATTGCAGCGCAGTTGTTCGAGCCGTTCGTCAGCGGTCGCAGCGATGGCAATGGCCTCGGCCTTGCCCTGGTGCGCGAGATCGCGCGCGCGCATGGCGGGCAGGTGCGTTACGTACATGCCGATGGCATGACCCATTTCATTGTGGAGCTGCCATGGCGCGCATCCTGATCATCGATGACGACGCGGCGTTTCTTGCCACCTTGCAGGCAACGCTGCGCTCGCTCGGCCATACGGTAATCGCGGTCGATAACGGCGCCGATGGATTGGTGCGCTTGAACGAGGGCGGTGTCGCGTTGGCGTTCGTGGACTTCCGCATGCCCGGCATGGACGGCATTGCGGTGTTGCGCGCGCGGGCGGACGATGCCCGTGCGCGTCGGGTGCCGTTGGTGATGCTCACCGCGTACGCGTCCAGCGGCAACACCATCGAAGCGATGACGCTGGGTGCGTTCGATCACCTGGTCAAACCGGTGGGGCGTGCCGATATCGTCGAGGTGGTTGAGCGTGCATTGGCAAGTCGTGCTGACACCGACGCCGATACCGCGGCGACCGGGCTGCCTGAAGACGACGACGCCCTGGTCGGCCACAGCCCGGCGATGCGTAACGTGCACAAACGCATCGGGCTGGCGGCAGCCTCCGATTTGCCGGTGTTGATCACCGGCGAGACCGGCACCGGCAAGGAGCTGGCTGCGCGTGCCTTGCATCGTGCCAGCGCACGCGCGAATGCGGCGTTCGTGGCGGTCAATTGCGCCGCGATTCCGTTGGAGCTGATGGAGAGCGAGTTGTTCGGCCATCGCAAGGGCGCGTTTTCCGGGGCGACCGGCGACCGTATCGGCCTGATTGGCGAGGCCGATGGCGGCACCTTGTTCCTGGACGAGATCGGCGACATGCCGCTGCCGATGCAGGCCAAGTTGTTGCGCTTTCTGCAGGAAGGTGAAGTCACGCCCCTGGGTGGCCGCGGCGCGCAGAAGGTGGATGTGCGCGTGCTGGCGGCCACGCATCGCGATCTGGCCGCGTGGGTGGCGGCTGGGCAGTTTCGCAGCGACCTGCGTTATCGCCTGAATGTGGTGCCGATCGAGCTGCCGCCGCTGCGCGAACGCGGGCAGGACATCGTGCTGCTTGCGCAGTATTTTCTGCGCACCGGCGAAGGTGCAGCGCGTGCGTTATCGCCGGACGCGCAAGCGCGGCTGCTGGCCTATCCGTGGCCCGGCAACGTGCGCGAGCTACGGAATGTCATGCAACGCAGTCAGCTACTGGTGCGCGGCCACAGCATCACCGCCGAGGATCTGGACGAGGCGCTTGGTCACAGTGCCGAGCAACCCATGACGACGGCGCCGGTGGAAGGCACCTTGCCCGAGGCAGTAGCGCATCTGGAAAAGCAGATGATCCAGGACGCATTGGCGCACAGTGGCGGTAACCGCGCCGAAGCCGCGCGCCGGCTCGGCATTCATCGCCAGCTGCTGTATCGCAAGCTCGATGAGTACGGCTTGCAGTAGTCGCAGCGATAAAAACCGAATGCGATGTTTGCAGGCCGGCGTAGTCGGTGCTTTGGCTGCGATGCAGTACGCGCACAGCAACACGCGCACATGTAGGTGATTGCATGCCGCCGTTGCCACACGTAGTGCTTGGCCACTGGCGCCACAGCAGACCTTGCGCCGGGAGAGTGCCTGCTTTCGCACAGTCATGCATAACGAGGCTGCAAAGTGTCTGCAAAGCGGACAGTGGTGTATGAAACGCAGACGTTCATCCGCACTACTGCATGTGCAAAACCCTTGAAAAACAACGCATTCGACGTTGGCACGATTGCTGCTTTGTCTTCAGGGCAAGCGGCGCTCCTGCCGCCCTGGAGACATCACATGATTCGTCAGACCGCACTCGCTTTCGCACTGGCCTGCAGCGTGGCGACTGCCGCCGCGCAGGTTCCTGCAGCGCCGGCCGCACCGGTTGCCCCGCGTCCACCGGTTGGCACGCCACCACCGGCGCCGCCGATGCCGCCCGCACCGCCTGCACCGGTAGCCGCTACCCCGGTGAGGGTGACCGGCACCGTCGAGCGCTTCATGCTCAATCCCAATGGCGAGGTCGATGGCCTGTGGTTGCGCGATGGCACCCAGGTGGCGTTTGCGCCGCATCTGTCCGGCGAACTGCAGGCAGCCGTGCGCCGTGGCGATGCGGTCACCGTGCAGGGTTATCGTCTGGGCAGCCTGCCGGTGCTACGTGCCAGCAGCATCCGTTCCACGCGTGGTGGGCGCGAGGTGGTCGATCGCCCGCCGACGACCGCCGCCATGCCGCCCGCGCCTCCGGCACCCGCCGCATTGACGCCGTTGCAGGCTGAGGGACGCATCGAGCGGTTGGTCTACGGCCCCGGTGGCGAGACCAATGGTGCGTTGCTGAGCGATGGCACGCTGGTGCGGATGCCGCCGCATCTGGCGCTGCAGTTCGGCGATGTGTTGCGCACCGGTGCGCCGCTGAGCGTAAGCGGATTCGGTGTTGCCACGGCCACCGGCCGCGCCATCGAAGCCACGCAGTTGGGTCGCGATCGTGCCTCGCAGCGCGCCTTGTTCAGTCCTCCGCGCCCGGATGGTCCGGTGCCGCCCGCACCACCGGCGCCGCCTGTGCCGCCGGCCGCACCGCCACCGCCGGCTCCGGCGCCGCGTTGATCCATCGCGCCGTCGCACACGCGACGGCGCTCACACCGTTCATCTCTATGCGCTTTTCCTGCCACGTGTCATGCGTGGCGAGGGGCGCGGCTTGCCGGCGTTGGCCGGTCCTATTTTCGTTGGAGTTCTTTCATGCATTGGGTCGATCCTGATTTCCTTCCCGAAACCCGCGGCACGCTGGCGCGCTTTCTGCTCAATCCCAAGGCCGATATCGATGGCCTGCTGCTGACCGACGGCACCGAAGTGCACACACCGCCGCATCTGTCTGCCGCCTTGCTCAAGGCGCTCAAGCCCGGCAGCACGTTGAGCGTGCGTGGCCTCAAGCCGCGCGATGTGGACATGCTGGTGGCACTGGCGATCGATCCGGAAGGCGGCAAGCGCATTCTCGATGAAGGCCCGCATGGGCCGCACGTCAAACCCAAGCCCAAACCGCCTGCCGGCAAGCCACCCAAGCCGCAACGTACCCAGCACAGCGGCACCATTGCGCGGTTGCTGCACGGCCCGCACGGGCAAGTGCATGGCGTGTTGCTGGATGACGGGGTCACGGTGCGGTTTCCACCGCATGCTGGCGCCGACTTTTCCAAGCAGCTGATCGTCGGCAAGGCGCTGGTTGCAGAAGGCGAGACCCAGGCGACGCCGCACGGCGTGCTGATCCACGCGCATGCGTTGGGCGCCAAGGCCGCGTCGCTGAAGCAGATCGAGCATCCGCATGGCCCGGGTGCACATAAGCCCAAGCCCAAGCACTAGGTGCCCGCGATGCGGCTGCCGCGTTGGCGCGATGCGATCGCAATCGGGTCGGCCATGCACGCCAGCGTGCGCAGTCGCTTTCCATCGTGTGACGGAAAACGCCGATGCGCATGAGCACACCGCGCCCACGAGGCAGCCGCGCACTGGAAGCGCTGCATTTCAGCGTGGCCGATGTGCAGGACGGGCTGGGGCCGTTTCTCAGCGTGTTTTTGCAATCCAAGGGCTGGTCGGTGGCGGCGATCGGTACGGTGATGAGCGTGGGCGGCATCGCCGGCATGCTTGCCACAACGCCGGCCGGTGCACTGGTCGATACCACCCGGCGCAAGCGCGCCGTGGTGGTGGTCGGCTGTCTGGCGATTCTGTTGGCCACTGCACTGATCTGGCTGCGGCCGAGCTCCTCCGGTGTGGTCGCCGCACAGATCGTCTCGGCATTGGCGGCAGCCGGCATCGGCCCGGCGCTCACCGGCATCACCTTGGGGCTGGTGCATGCGCATGGGTTCGATCATCAACTGGCGCGCAATCAGGTCGCCAACCATGCCGGCAACATGCTGGCCGCACTATTGGCCGGCTGGCTGGGATGGCGTTACGGGTTCGCGGCGGTGTTCATGCTCACCGCTGCATTCGGTGTGTTGGCGATCGTGGCGGTGTGGCTGATTCCGTCGGCGGCCATCGACCATCGCGCCGCGCGTGGTCTCGGCAACACCGATGGCGCCGACGCTCTCAGCGGTTGGCGCGTCTTGCTGACCTGCCGTCCACTGGCGCTGTTGGCGGTCACGCTGGGTCTGTTCCATCTGGGCAATGCGGCGATGTTGCCGTTGTACGGCATGGCGATCGTGGCCGCGCATGCGGGCGACCCGAGTGCGCTGACGGCCACCACCATCGTGGTCGCGCAGGCCACGATGGTGGTGGTGGCGTTGTTGGCGATGCGCTGGATCCGCGTGCACGGACATTGGTGGGTGTTGCTGGTGGCATTCATGGCGTTGCCATTGCGCGCGCTGGTCGCCGCATCGTTGATCCAGGGCTGGGGCGTGTTTCCGGTGCAGATGCTCGATGGACTCGGTGCCGGCCTGCAGGCCGTGGTGGTGCCGGCGCTGGTGGCGCGTTTGCTGCAGGGCACCGGGCGGGTCAATGTCGGTCAGGGTGCAGTGATGACGGTGCAAGGTGTGGGCGCGGCGCTGAGCCCGGCATTCGGTGGCTGGCTGGCGCACGCCTTCGGCTATCGCGTCGCGTTTCTGGCGCTGGGCGCGATCGCGTTGTTGGCGGTGGCGCTGTGGGCAGGCTGCCGCGGCATGTTGCGGGCAGCGATCGATGTGCAAGCGGTGCAGTGAAACGGTGGCATGAGCGCGGCGCTCAGGCACAACATCGCAAGCAACAATCGAGTGGTGCGGATTGCGCGCAGAACCATCACCGGCGCGCGATACGCCGCTTTCCGGCAGCGATTAGCCGCCCGTCAGTTGTGCAGTCGTATCGATCATTGCGACTTACCGACCGCCGCTGAAGTCCCACTGCCGCCAGGCTTCGAACACCATGACCGCGACCGTGTTGGACAGATTGAGGCTGCGGTTGTCCGGTCGCATCGGCACCCGCAGCCGGTGCTGTGGCGGGATGGATTCCAGTACATCGGCCGGCAGGCCGCGGGTTTCCGGGCCAAACAAAAAGGCATCGCCATCTGCGAACTGCGGTGTGTCGTAACGCACGCTGCTACGCGTACTCAGTGCAAACACGCGCTTGGGCGCGATTGCGGCAAGTGCAGTGGGCAGGTCGGCATGCACCTGCAGGGTTGCGTACTCGTGATAGTCCAGGCCGGCGCGTTTGAGCTGCTTGTCGCTGAGGTCGAAGCCGAGCGGCTCGATCAGGTGCAGGCGCGCGCCGGTGTTGGCGCACAAGCGGATCACATTGCCCGTATTGGGCGGAATTTCTGGTTGAAACAGGATGACATCGAGGACGGGTGCTGACATGCGCGCAAGTGTAGCTGCGCGCGTGCTTAAAGGCCGAGGGTGGCGTTGACCAGTGCTTCCAGCTCGACCGGCGCCGGCTGCAGCTGCGGCACCGGCAGGTTGACGATGACCTGACCCATCAGCGCGCCAATGGCGGCAGCGGCCTGGCCCGAAGCGGTCTGTGCACTGGCAGCGGTGCTGCGGACCACCAGATCGGCGCGCTGTTCGGCCGAGGGGCGGACCTGGACGGTCGCCAGGGTGACGATGCGCGGGCCGGCCTGTTCGGCAGCGAGTGCGGCCAGTTGCTCGGCCGACGGACGCACCTGCACGGCGGTCAGGGTGCGGATGTCGCTGCTGCGCTCCAGTGTCTGCTGGGCGATCTGGTCGGCGGCCGGGCGAACCTGCACGGTGTCCAGCGTGGTCAGGCTGGCGGCCTGGGCGAAACCCGCCAGGGCGGTGCCGGCGAGCAGGGCGGCGGAGAGGGCGGCGGAGAGGGCGATGCGCAGGGTCTGGGTCTTCATGGTGAGGTCTCTTGGTGTGGGTGATCAGTGGTGTGGTAGTAAGGTAGTACACCGTTTCTGTATGCGCAAGAACTTTCTCGGTGCTTTTTTATTTATTCAGCTGGAAGTCATAATCAGATGGGCACACGACACGGCTGGCTACTTGCCGGTGAACTAGCAGCAAGGGGCGTGCCAGCATCAGTGCATTGATTTAAAAGGGATTTGTTGTTGGCGGCAGTGTCCGCGTCCGGACACCCGGACGCGTGCGGTGCCCGCGGACAGCGCAGCGGAGGGATCGCCAGGGCAATGGAAGTGACATTCGGTGCGCTGAATGAGGCGGTGGCCGGCACGCGGCACGCGCTGATTGCCGGCAGACAACTGCGGCACAATCCGGCTTTACCCACAGGTGTCCAAGACTTATGCGCGTGCTCATGCTGTCTGTTCTGGTTGCCGCTACCACCGCGGCCTGCACCTGGGTGCCGATCGAACAAAGCGGCAAGGGCGTCCAGGTCCTGCCCGCAGGCCCTGTGCCAGCTGGCTGTCAGCAGCAGGGCGAGGTCGTGGTGTCGGTCAAGAGCAAGGTGGGCTTCTATAACCGCAACCCGTTGCGGGTGCAGGAAGAGCTGGAGACGCTGGCACGCAACGAGGCCCCGGGTGCCAATGCCAACACGGTCCAGGCGCAAGGCCAGCCGGCCGATGGCAGCCAGCGTTTCAACGCGTTCCGCTGCCCGCCGCGCTGAACCGTTGGGCCAGGGCGAGGCCGGTTCAATTGTAAAGATGCGGTAAAAGCGGCCAGCAGCTAGACTGACGCCCCCTCGCCTGACGCCATGGCGCTATTTCGATGCTCTTCCAGAATGTCTCCATCGCGGGACTGGCGCATATTGATGCGCCGCACACGCTGACTTCCAAGGAAATCAACGAGCGCCTGCAACCGACCTACGACCGTCTCGGGATCAAGACCGACGTGTTGGGCGACGTTGCCGGTATCCATGCACGGCGCCTGTGGGACCAGGATGTCCAGGCATCGGACGCCGCCACGCTGGCCGCACGCAAGGCCCTGATCGACGCCGGCATCGGCATCGAAAAGATCGGCCTGCTGGTCAACACCTCGGTGAGCCGCGATTACCTGGAGCCGTCCACGGCCTCCATCGTGTCCGGCAACCTCGGGGTCGGCGACCACTGCGTGACCTTCGACGTGGCCAACGCCTGCCTTGCCTTCATCAACGGCATGGACATCGCCGCCCGCATGCTGGAGCGCGGCGAGATCGACTACGCGCTGGTCGTGGACGGCGAGACCGCCAACCTGGTCTATGAAAAGACGCTGGAGCGCATGACCTCGCCGGATGTCACCGAGGAAGAGTTCCGCAACGAACTCGCCGCGTTGACCCTGGGCTGCGGCGCTGCGGCCATGGTGATGGCGCGCACCGAGCTGGTGCCCGACGCGCCGCGCTACAAGGGCGGCGTGACCCGCTCGGCCACCGAGTGGAACAAGCTGTGCCGGGGTAACCTGGACCGCATGGTCACCGACACCCGGCTGCTGCTGATCGAAGGCATCAAGCTGGCACAGAAGACCTTCCTGGCCGCCAAGCAGGCGATGGGCTGGGCGGTGGATGAGCTGGACCAGTTCGTCATCCACCAGGTCAGCCGCCCGCATACCGCCTCGTTCGTGAAGTCGTTCGGCATCGACCCGGCCAAGGTCATGACCATCTTCGGCGAGCACGGCAATATCGGCCCGGCGTCGGTGCCGATCGTGCTCAGCAAGCTCAAGGAGCTGGGCCGCCTGAAGAAGGGCGACCGGATCGCGCTGATGGGCATTGGGTCGGGGCTGAATTGCTCGATGGCGGAAGTGGTTTGGTGAGTTGCACCTAGCGACGTGTTAAAAAAAATGGATTTTTAGTACACGTCATTGCATCATGTTCGCTCTTGCAACATGACCGGTGTAGGCATGGACGACACGCTGGTGTTCAACCCCGAGCATCCCTACAACGCGCTCCCGCCGCTTCCTCCGGCGGGAGACATCGAAACGCGCAGCCTGCTCAAGGACTGCATCGTTGCACGCACCGCGTTGGCCGAGCTGAAGCAGGCCACCGCGCTGTTGCCCAATCCGGCAGTGCTCATCAACACGATCCCGATCCTGGAAGCACAGGCCAGTTCGGAGATCGAAAATATCGTCACCACAACGGACGATTTGTTCCGTTATGCAGACGATCAGGAACGCGCCCAGAACCCGGCAACTAAAGAAGCCCTGCGTTACCGCAGCGCGCTCTACGAAGGGTTCCAGTCGCTGCGGCAACGACCGCTATGTACCGACACCGCCGTGGTGGTGTGCAGCCGCATCAAGGCCGTGCAGATGCAGATCCGGCGCGTGCCCGGGACTGCGCTGGCCAATGAGCAGATCCATCAGATCATCTATACCCCGCCGGTTGGCGAGGCATTGCTGCGCGACAAGCTGGCGAACTGGGAGCGCTTTATTCACGAGCACACCGACATCGATCCGCTGATCCGGATGGCGGTGGCGCACTACCAGTTCGAAGCGATCCACCCGTTCACCGATGGCAATGGGCGCACCGGGCGTGTCTTGAATCTGCTGATACTGATCGAGCAAGGGTTGCTCGATGTTCCCGTGCTGTACCTGTCGCGCTACATCATCCGCCATCGCAGCGACTACTACCGCTTGCTACTAGATGTCACACGGCATGGTCGCTGGGCCGAATGGATTCAGTACATGCTCGCAGCTGTTGCCGAGACCGCTGCATGGACGACGGCAAAGATCCAGGCAATCCGCGAATTGGAGGCGCAGGCGCGTGACCACGTGCGAGAACACGCTCCCAAGGCCTATAGCCGCGAACTCGTTGAAGTGATCTTCAATCAGCCGTACTGCCGCATCCAGAATGTGGTGGACGTGATGGGCATCACCCGGCAGACCGCTGCACGCCATCTCAAGGAACTGGTAGATATCGGCATGCTGCAAGAGCAGCGCCTAGGTAAAGAAAAATTGTTCCTGCATCCGGCGTTTCTGCACCTGCTATCCAGTGATGGGCATCAACTCCCGACTTATCGGATGCATTTGCGGGAAGCGGAATGACGCTGGCTGTGTACTCCTACATCTGCCACGCGTTGGAGATGTCGCAATGCGGCGATCACCGTGGTGCTCCTCGTCTGTACGTGCCACGTCAACATCTGCATCACGCAGCTTCTCTTGAAACGAATTGGATACCTTTGCCATGACCTACCCCGGCTATCCCTTCACTCCCAAGCGCCTTGAGGTGCGTCCCGGCATTGCGATGTCGTATCTGGACGAAGGTCCGCGCGATGGCGAGGTGGTCGTGATGCTGCACGGCAATCCGTCGTGGAGTTATCTGTGGCGGCACCTGGTGAGTGGGCTGTCGGATCGTTACCGCTGCATCGTGCCCGACCATATCGGCATGGGGCTGTCCGACAAGCCGGACGATGCGCCCGACGCGCAGCCGCGTTACGCGTACACGCTGCAGTCGCGCGTGGACGATCTGGACACGCTGTTGCGGCATTTGGGTATCAGCGGGCCGATCACGCTGGCGGTGCACGATTGGGGCGGCATGATCGGATTCGGCTGGGCGTTGTCGCATCACGCGCAGGTCAAGCGGCTGGTGATCACCAACACCGCTGCATTCCCGTTGCCGCCGGAAAAACCGATGCCGTGGCAGATCGCGATGGGCCGGCATTGGCGGCCGGGCGAGTGGTTTATCCGTACGTTCAATGCGTTTTCGTCCGGCGCTTCGTGGTTTGGCGTATCGCGGCGGATGCCGGCCGCCGTGCGTCGCGCGTATGTGGCGCCGTACAACAACTGGCGCAACCGCATCTCCACCATTCGCTTCATGCAGGACATTCCGCTGTCGCCCGCCGACCAGGCGTGGTCGCTGCTGGAACGCTCGGCGCAGGCATTGCCCTCGTTTGCCGCCCGCCCGGCTTTCATCGCTTGGGGGCTGCGCGATATCTGCTTCGACAAGCATTTCCTGGCCGGCTTCCGTCAGGCATTGCCGAATGCCGAAGTCACCGCGTTCGACGATGCCAATCACTACGTGCTGGAAGACAAGCACGAAGTGCTGGTGCCGGCGATCCGTGCGTTTTTGGAGCGCAATCCACTGTAAGCGCTGCTGGTTTACTCATGCAGGCGCGCAGCAGGCGCGGTGCAAGCTGCGCGCAAAAAGCGGATGGACAAGTGGAGAGAATCGGCCACCCAGTCGTTCTGTGGGTCGCTGCGAGTGGACGCCGCACTTACTCGCTGCGATCAGCCGTTACAGCGGCGGCAGCGGATTGCGCTGTGCGTCGTCCACGCCGAGCCAGTCGGTTTCGGTGAGCGCGTGCAGGCCGTGCGCCAATCGCGACTTGTCGCACTGCGCGCTACGCTCACCAAACTCCAGCGAGGCCGGCACGGCGGCGCAGGAGGAGGGGCGGCGGTCGTGGATGCTGCAGCGGCTGTAGCGACCGATGTCCGCGTCCAGTGCGATGCAGCGCGGCTGCGATTGCGAGGTGCCGCGCATGACGCGCTCGTGCGTGCGCAATGACTCGGTCAGCTCGATCGGCACCCTGCCGCCCAATGCGGGGTCGGCTTCGCTCCAGTGGAAGCTGACGCGGAAGTAGGCGCAGCAAGCGCCACAGGTGAGGCAGGGATGTGCCATGGAATGCCGGGCCTTGCGCGGCGAAACAACGTGGAGAGCGCGGCATTCTGACCGAACCACGCCACGATACAAGTGGCAGGCTGCGCCGGCCCTTTAGCGATTCATGCGCGTGCGCGCCTAGGAGCGACGCGCGATGAAGCGAGCAGGTTGTATGCGGGGCGCTGGCGACACCGCGCTGGGTTGGCGGAGCATGGTTTTTCGCCGTTAAGACGATCACTGGAGATCAGGGTGAATCGTTCGCGCGCATTTTTTTAAATGCGCCTTCGCCGGGCGCAGGTTACATCTGCGACGTTGCGCGTGATCCAAGCGGCCGGCACCGTCTGCGCATGGGTGATAATGCGCCAATGACAACTCTTCTCTGCAATATCGCCGCCACCCTGCCGGAACTCGCGCGCGAGCGCCCCGAGCAGATCGCCATCCGCTGCCCGGGCCGTCGCGCCGCCAACGGATTTGCTGCCTACGATGTGACCTTGAGCTATGCCGAGCTGGACGCGCGCAGCGATGCGATCGCCGCCGGGCTGGCATTGCATGGCATCGGACGTGGCGCGCGCGCGGTGGTGATGGTGCGGCCGTCGCCGGAATTCTTCTTGTTGATGTTTGCGTTGTTCAAGGCCGGTGCGGTGCCGGTACTGGTGGATCCGGGCATCGACAAGCGCGCGCTCAAGCAATGCCTGGACGAAGCGCAGCCGCAGGCGTTTATCGGTATTCCGCTGGCGCAGCTGGCGCGTCGTCTGTTGCGTTGGGCGCGCTCTGCCAAGCAGATCGTCACCGTCGGTGGCCGCTACGGCTGGGGCGGGGTGACGCTGGCGCGTGTGGAGCGCGATGGCGCCAACGCCGGCAGTCAATTGGCCGCCACCGCGCCGGACGATGTGGCCGCCATTCTGTTCACCAGCGGCTCCACCGGGGTGCCGAAGGGCGTGGTGTATCGACACCGGCATTTCGTCGGGCAGATCGAGTTGCTGCGTAATGCATTCGACATGCAGCCCGGTGGTGTGGATCTGCCGACGTTCCCGCCGTTTGCCTTGTTCGATCCGGCATTGGGGCTGACCTCGGTGATTCCGGATATGGATCCGACCCGCCCGGCCACCGCCGATCCGCGCAAGTTGCACGATGCGATCACCCGCTTCGGGGTAACGCAGTTGTTCGGCTCGCCGGCATTGATGCGCGTGCTGGCGGACCATGGCCAGCCACTGCCCAACGTGCGCCTGGCCACCTCGGCCGGTGCGCCGGTGCCGCCGGATGTGGTGGCCAAGACCCGTGCGCTGCTGCCGGCAGAGGCGCAATTCTGGACGCCGTACGGCGCCACCGAATGTCTGCCGGTGGCAGCGATCGAAGGCCGCACCCTGGACGCCACCCGCGCAGCCACCGAGGCCGGTGCCGGCACCTGTGTGGGCCACGTGGTAGCGCCCAATGAAGTGCGCATCATCGCCATCGACGATGCAGCCATTCCCGAGTGGAGCGGCGTGCGCGTGTTGGCGGTGGGCGAGGTCGGCGAGATCACCGTTGCCGGTCCCACCACCACCGATACCTACTTCAACCGCGACGCGGCCACGCGCATCGCCAAGATCCGTGAGCGCAGCAGTGATGGCAGCGAGCGCATCGTGCATCGCATGGGCGATGTGGGGTATTTCGATGCGGAAGGGCGCTTATGGTTCTGCGGCCGCAAGACCCATCGCGTAGAAACTGCAACGGGCCCGCTCTACACCGAGCAGGTGGAACCGGTGTTCAACGTGCATCCGCAGGTGCGGCGCACCGCCTTGGTCGGGGTGGGCGCAGCCGGACAGCAGCAACCGGTGCTGTGCGTGGAATTGCAGCCGGATGTTTCGGCATTGGCGTTTGCGCAAGTGGAAACCGCATTGCGTGCGTTGGGCGCTGCGCACCCGCACACTGCAGGAATCGCGCGGTTTCTGCGCCATTCCGGGTTTCCGGTGGACATCCGCCACAACGCCAAGATCGGTCGCGAAAAGCTGGCGGTCTGGGCGGCGCAGCAGTCGCACTGAGCCCAACGATGCGCGCGCGTTATCGTCTGGATGACCTGCGCATCGATGTGGCGCGTCAGCGCGTGGAGCGCGACGGTGTTGCGCTCGAGGTTGGCGGGCTGAGTTTCCGCCTGCTGCACTATTTGCTGCAGCAGGGGCAGCGGGTAGTCGATTTCGACGAGTTGATCCAGAACGTGTGGGCACCGGCGCTGGTCAACGAAGAAACCGTCACCCAGCGTGTGCGCCTGTTGCGGCAGGCACTGGGGGACGACTCGCGGCAGCCGCGCTACCTGCGCTCTGTGCGCGGGCAGGGGTATCAGCTGTGCGTGCCGGTACAGTTGGACGAAGCACCGCCTGCAGGCGCGGTGCGGCGTCGTGGAAGCTGGATCGTTGCGGCAGGCGCGCTGCTGATCTGCGTTGGCGTTGGCGCGATCTGGTGGCTGCAAACGCGCGATGCGCCACCAGCGCAGGCCGCATTGCTGCAACGTGCGGACTATTACGCCGGCATCGGCCAGCGCGACGACAACGAACGCGCCATCGGCTTGTATCGTCAACGCCTGCAGGAAGCGCCGGACGATCGACAGGCGCAGCTCGGCCTCAGCCGCGCCTACAGTGCGCGCGTGTGCCAGTACGACGGGGATGCAGCGTTTGCGCTGCAGGCCTTGCGGCTGGCCGATGCGGTTGTGGTCGTGCAACCGGGCCTTGCGGCAGCGTACGCCGCGCGTGGTTATGCGCTGGATTGCCAGGGTCGCAATGGCGATGCCTTGGCTGCCTACGAGCAGGCGTTGCAGCTGGATCCCGGTGCCGACGCGGTGCGCGGCTCGGCTGCGTATCTATACGAGCGCCAGGGAAAATTGGTGCAGGCGCTGTCGGCCAACCTGGCGGTGCGCGACCCGACGCGCGTGCGATTTTTGCCGATCCAGATCGCCAGCAATCTGAGTCTGCTCGGCTATGCGAGTGCAGCCGAGGCGCGCTACCGAAAGAATTTTCAGCTGTACCCGGACGATCCGTTCTCCAATCTGGCCTGGCCTACGTTCCTGTTCGAACACGGCCGCGCGGCCGAAGCGCAGACAGCGTTGAACGAGGCGCAGAGCCGTGGCACCGAGTACGCAGGGCTGTCGTTGCTACAGGCCGAGCTTGCGTGGCTGCGTGGTGACAAGGCGCTTGCGCGCGCAGCGGCGCTGCGTGCAGTGCAGCTTCGACCACAGGGCAGCTTCGCGCAGACGGTGGCGTGGACGCTGCAGGCGCAGCCGCCACCGGCAGTCGCGACGCTGCATGCGCGCGCGCAGGATTTGTTGGTCAGCGTGGAGCGCGGCGGCGACCCGTTCGATGCAGTCGATGCGGCGGTTCTGCTGCTGTGTGCGCATGCGCCGGACTCGGCAATGCGCGCTCTGCAGCATGCCGAAGCCGCCGGCTACCACAACGCAGGCTATCTGCGTCAGTCGCCGCTGCTGCAGCCGCTGCGTGCTTTGCCGGAGTTTACTGCGTTGCTGACACATATCGATGCCGATCTTGCTGCCCAGCGTGGGCAACTGCGTGCTCGTGATCTGTTGCCGGCAGATGCCATGTCCGAGCGGGGCTAAGACACCGCATCGATTCGTTTGGGTGCGCTTCATGCTCAAATCGCAATGCATGCGCTGTATGCCGCATAGAGCAACTGCGCTCGCTGCTCATTGCGTAGTCGTGCGGTAAGCCACTTCGGAAAATTACTACACACACTGCTAGCCGGGCGCGGCCTGCTCTGTGGTTTCTATCAGCACACGACCACGTCGGCAGGTGCGATGTCCTCACCGCTTGCGGGACCGTGTGGCGGCATGGATGCCGCCACCGAGCCCCCAGGGATGGGTTCACGGCGTGTCCTGCAAGCGGTGAGGGCATCGCGCCCTCGACCGGCTTGGCTTGGAACATTCAAGCGCCGCTGAAGCTCAGGATCTCGTTCGCCTTGAGAGATATCGAACGGTGCGGGTGCGTCGGGTGTAGAGCGCATGATCTGCGGCTTCGTTGCAGGGTCCTTGCCCGCCCACCATCGCGGGACACGCCGCAAGTACGTCCGTGTAGGCTCTTACGCGGCATCCATGCCGCGTAAGGTCCCGCGACGGTGGGCGGGCAAGGACCCGTCGAGATGGTCGGTATGCATGGTTGCGAGCGGTGCATGTAGCACAGCCGTCTGATGATGTGCTGTGATCAGCTGCGTTCGATCTGAGTGCTGTCACTGCCATTCCTGACATCACTTCACTCGTCAACGAAGGCAAGTGCAGCCAGCGGGTTGGCGCTATCGATGCAGTTTTGGAGAGCTTCTGTCAGCGCGCTTGGTTACTCTCAGGCAGCGCCTTGAGCACATAGTCGGTCAGCAACCGATGTGATTGCTGGTGCATCTGCCGGGTGTTGTAGGCACTGCGCGTGAGCACCACCACCAAGCGCTCCTCGGGCACGACGAAGACGTAGTTGCCGCCATTGCCTGACATCGCCCAGGTGTCGCGTTGCACGCCGCGCACTGGAAACAGGAAGTGCCAGAGTTGGTAGCCATAATCGGCATCGTTGCGTGCCTGCGCATGCACGCTGGTCATCGCGCGTATCCAGTTGGCGGCAATCACCTGGCGGCCTTGCCAACGTCCCTGTGCAAGCAGCAACTGTCCGAATTTGGCCAGGTCGCGGCTACGGTAACGGGTGCCGCCACCGCCCATGCCCACCCCTTCGGACGACACATTCCACTGCGCCTGATCGATCCCGAGCGGCTTTTCGAGCACCTGTGCGGAGAACGCCTGCAGCCGCTGTCCGCTGGCTTTTTCCAGCACCGCACCGAGCAGGAAGGAGCCTGCGGTGCAATACGAAAACGCGCGGCCGTGCGGGCTTTGGGCGGGCCGCTGCATCCATGGCGCGTAGCCACGGATCGGCAGATCCAGGGCGAACTGCGTCCAGTCCGCACTGACGTACATGCGCTCTTCGTTGCCGGCGGAGAAGGCGTTGTCGTCGTTGCATTCCAGTTGCGAGCTCATCGTGAGCAGGTCTTCGATGGTGATGTCGCGCTTGCGCGGATCCGGATGCTGCCATTGGCGATCGCCGAAGTAGTCGTAGACCTTGGCTTGCGCGTTGGGGATCAACTTGCGCGAGATCGCCGCACCGACCAGCAGCCCGGTGACGCTCTTGGTCAACGAGCGGGTGTCGTGCAAGGTCTGGCGATCGGCATCGCCTAGGTAGTGTTCGTAGATCAATACGCCATCGCGCACGATCAGCACGCTGGTGGTGGATGGGGCCAGATCGGCAGCCAATGCCTGTTCCATCTGCGTCAGCAGGGGCAGGTTCCAGCCGCTGGCGGCAGCCTTGGCGACCGGCCAGCCGTCATCCAGGGCAGGCGGCGTGGTGGCCGCTGGAGGCACCGCCGGTGATGCGGCAGCCGATGGACCTGGTGTGGCAATTCCCGGAGTGGCGGCTTTTGCAGAGGCGGCTCTTGGAGATGCACTAGGCGGGGCGGCATGCAGCGGGAAGATGACGAGCAGGGCGGACAACAGCAGCGACAGGCGGGTCATGGTGACTCCAGCGATCCAGGGTCCGGGCATGACGCCAGCAGTGCGAATGAACTACCTGATGTCTCGATGAAGATTTATGAAGCTCTTTGCGATCAATGGCTTGCGAAAGCCGCAGGCGCTTGCCTGTGCGCGTCGCATCGCGATAACGGTCCGGTCCGGCTATTGTGTGCGACCTGCAGGAACAATGGATGTGGCGCAATGAAGGTGCTGGTGACCGGTGGTGGTGGCTTTCTCGGCCAGGCGTTGTGCCGCGGCCTGCGCGCGCGTGGGCATGAGGTGGTGAGTTTCCAGCGCGGCGATTACCCGATTCTGCAGACCTTGGGTGTGGGCCAGATCCGTGGCGACCTGGCGGACCCGCAAGCGGTGCGGCACGCTTTTGCCGGTATCGATGCGGTCTTCCACAATGCGGCCAAGGCCGGTGCGTGGGGCAGCTACGACAGCTATCACCAGGCCAATGTGGTCGGTACGCAGAACGTGATCGACGCGTGTCGCGCCAATGGCGTGCCGCGCCTGATCTACACCTCCACACCTAGCGTCACCCATCGCGCCACCAATCCGGTGGAAGGTCTGGGCGCCGACGAAGTGCCCTACGGCGAAGACCTGCGCGCAGCGTATGCGGCCACCAAGGCGATCGCCGAGCGCGCGGTGCTGGCGGCCAACGATGCGCAGCTGGCGACGGTGGCCTTGCGTCCGCGTCTGATCTGGGGGCCGGGCGACAATCACCTGCTGCCGCGCCTGGCAGCACGGGCGCGTGCCGGGCGACTGCGCATGGTCGGCGACGGCAGCAACCTGGTGGACAGCACCTACATCGACAACGCCGCACAAGCGCACTTCGATGCGTTCGAGCATCTTGCACATGGGGCTGCCTGCGCAGGCAAGGCGTACTTCATTTCCAATGGCGAGCCCTTGCCGATGCGCGAGTTGCTCAATCGCTTGCTGGCCGCGGTGGATGCACCGGCTGTAACGCGTTCGCTGTCGTTCAAGACCGCCTACAGAATCGGTGCGGTGTGCGAGACCCTGTGGCCACTGTTGCGTCTGCCAGGCGAAGTGCCGTTGACGCGTTTTCTGGTGGAACAATTGTGCACGCCGCATTGGTACAGCATGGAACCGGCGCGCCGCGACTTTGGTTATATACCTAGTATCAGCATCGAAGAAGGCCTACAACGGCTGCGATCCTCATCTTCCAACGACATTGCCATCACCCGGTAAAGACCGCGATATCTTCAGGATACGTCTGCGCCGATTCGGCACGACAACTTCTGGAATCCTTGCCATGCTGCATTACGCCATCATCTTCTTCGTCATCGCCATCATCGCCGCTGTGCTGGGCTTCAGTGGTATCGCCGGTGCGGCGACCAACATCGCCTGGATCCTGTTTGTGGTGTTCCTGATCCTGGCAGTGATCTCGATGTTCCGTCGCGGCAAGGTTTAACCACTTAGCTGCGATACGTCACGGCAGCGGCGCTGCCGATCGACGCGAAGATGGCCCGCTTCCGCAAGGAAGCGGGCCATCTGCGTTATGAGGGCTCTACAGTTGCGTTGTGGCTGTTTTAAAGCAGTTTTTCGAGATATTGCACGTGCTGGCCGAACGACAATTCGGTGCCATGCGCGTTGTCGAGTGCAAGCAGTGCCGGATGATCGTGCAACTGCACCTCGCGCACCTGCGATGGACTCATCAGCGCGGTTCCACCGCACTACGCAGCAGTTGATCATCATCGTGCCGTTGCAACGCCAGCTCGATCAACTGCGTGATCAAACGCCGATAGTCCAGCCCGCTTGCCTGCCATAGCTTGGGATACATGCTGATCCGGGTGAAACCCGGCAGCGTGTTGACCTCGTTGATCACGATGCGGCCATCTGCGCAGAGAAACACGTCCACACGCGCCATGCCGGCGCAGTCCAGCGCCTGATACGCCTGCACGGCAATCTGCTGGATGCGCTGCTGCGTCTGCGCATTGATGTCGGCCGGAATCACGATCTCGGCGCCGTGTTCGCTGATGTACTTGGTCTGGTAAGAGTAAAACGCGTCGTGCACCACCACTTCACCGCATACGCTGGCCTGCGGCGTGGCATTGCCCAGTACGGCGCATTCGATCTCGCGCCCGGTAATTGCTGCTTCCACCAGCACCTTGTGGTCGTATGCCAGTGCCAACGCGAGCGCATCTGAAAACGCATCAGCACTGCGCACCTGGCTGACGCCGACCGACGAGCCTTGATTGGCCGGTTTGACGAACAACGGCAAACCGAACTGCGCAACCAACGCATGCACGTCGGCGTGTGCGGCGGTGTGGCGGTGTGGCGGTTGAAACACACGAATGGCGCCACCTCCAGCCCGGCATCGCGCAGCACACGTTTTGCCATGTCTTTGTCCATCGCCACTGCCGAGCCGAGCACGCCGGAGCCCACGAAGGGCAGATTGGCCATGCGCAACAACCCTTGCAGCGAGCCGTCTTCGCCCAGCGTGCCGTGCACGATCGGAAACACCACATCGATCTGCGCCAGCGCCTGCTCCGGCTGGGTCGGACGCAATTGCTGCTGGTGCGCACCCGGCAGCAGCGCCACGCCGCGACCGCTGCGATGCAAGGCGATGCGCGCCGGGTCGTCGGCATTGAGCAGGAAACTGTCGGGGTCGTTGACGTGCCACTGGCCCTGCTTGTCGATGCCGATCAGCACCGGCTCGAAGCGCTGCGGATCCAGCGCATCCAGAATGTTGCGCGCCGATTGCAGCGAGACCTCGTGCTCGGCCGATTTGCCGCCGAAGATGAGACCGACCCGGATCTTGCGCATCGCCTGCTCCTGCCACCTGTTCAATGAGGTCGCCAGCATGCCCGCGGCCGGCGCGCTGAAGGAAGTCCTCCATGACCGATGCAAGCGGCCTTGCCACCAAGGCGAGCTGTCATGACCGCCGCGTCCGCCTCCGGCATGCACTCGCCAGCTCACCATCAAGCAGTTGCGACATGCGGGGACGGTAGAATGGGCCCATGCCCGGATCACTGCTCAACTCACTCAAGCCGCTCGCCGGCCAGGCCCTGCAAGCCGCGCTCAATCGCGCGCTGGCGCTGGACCCGGATACCCGCGATGCCCTGTTGCCGCTGGAAGGCCAGCGCATCGCGCTGACCCTGGACGCGCCTGCCTTGGCGCTGCAGATCCGCGTGCACGAGCGTCGGCTGCTGGTCGGCCCGGTGGACCAAACGCAGGAGCCAGACCTCGCCGTGCGCAGCACCCTGGCCGGCCTGCTCGGCCAGCTGCCGTTTCTGGCCAATGCGCGCCGTAGCGGCGCCCCGGCGGGCCGGCTCAAGGTCTCCGGCGATGCCGAACTGGCGCGCCAGCTGCAACAACTGGCAGGGCGGTTCGATCCGGATTGGCAACTGCCGTTCGTGGCGGTGTTCGGCGACATCCTGGGCGTGCAGATCGCCGGCGCGGTGCGTGCAGCGCTGCAGCAGGCGCGCCGCAGTGCAGTGGATCTGGCGCATAGCGCGGCCGAATTCGTCACCGAAGAATCGCGCGATGTAGTGCCACGCGCCGAACTCGAAGCCTTTCACGACGATGTCGACGAACTGCGCGACGACGTCGAACGTCTGGCCGCACGCGTCACCCGTCTGCGTGCTGCCGGAGGTGCGACATGAGGGCGCTGCTGCGGGCCAGCCGCATCGGCCGGGTGATCCTGCGCTATCGGCTGGACGTCTTGCTGCAAGGCACGCCGGCCGAGCGTTGGCTGCGCCTGGCCAAGCCGTTCGTGCCGCGTGCCAGCGCCGAGATCGCCGCGCAATCGCGCGGTGCGCGCCTGCGCCTGGCGCTGCAGGAACTGGGGCCGATCTTCGTCAAGTTCGGGCAGATCCTGTCGACCCGGCGCGACCTGATTCCGGCCGACGTCGCTGACGAATTGACCCTGCTGCAGGACCGGGTCAAACCGTTCGATGGCGACGTTGCGCGGCTGATCGTGGAGCGCGCGCTGGGCCTGCCGGTGAGCGTGGCATTCGCCGCATTCGACACCGTGCCGCTGGCCTCGGCCTCGATCGCGCAGGTGCATGCGGCCACGTTGCCGCCGGATGCCAACGGCGTGCGCCGCGAAGTGGTGGTCAAGGTGCTGCGCCCGGACATCGAGCGGCAGATCGACGCCGATATCGCGCTGCTGCATTCGCTGGCCACCCTGGTCGAGCGCACCCACCCGCGCGCGGACAAGATCCGCCCGCGCGAAGTGGTGGCCGAGATCGAAGCCACCTTGTCGGCCGAACTCGATCTGCAACGCGAAGGCGCCAACGCCAGCGTGCTGCGCCGCTTCTGGGAAGGCTCGGACGATCTGTATGTGCCCGAGGTGATCTGGTCGCACACCGCCGAGCGTGCGCTCACGCTGGAGCGCGTGTACGGCATTCCCTCCGACGACATCGCCAAGCTCGATGCGGCCGGTATCGACCGCAAGGCGCTGGCGGCCAAGGGCGTGCGCGTGTTCTACACGCAGGTGTTCCGCGACAATTTCTTTCATGCCGATGCGCACGCCGGCAACATCTGGGTCGACTCGGACCCGGAGCGCCGGCTCAATCCGCGTTTCATCGCGCTGGATTTCGGCATCATGGGCCAGCTCTCGCAGGAAGATCAGTACTATCTGGCCGAGAACTTCATGGCGATCTTCCACAAGGATTATCGCCGCATGGCCGAGCTGCACGTGGAGGCGGGCTGGATGCCCGACAACGTGCGCATCGACGAACTGGAAGCGGCCGCGCGCTCGGTGTGCGAGCCCTACTTCACCCGGCCGTTGTCGGAGATTTCGCTGGCCGAAGTGCTGATCAAATTGTTCCGCGTTGCGCAGCGCTACGAATTGACGCTGCAGCCGCAGCTGATCCTGTTACAGAAGACCTTGCTCAACATCGAAGGCGTGGGCCGCCAGCTCGACCCCAGGCTGGATATCTGGGCAGTGGCGCGGCCGGTGCTCGAACGCATCCTGCGCGAGCGTTACAGCCCGCGCCGCGTGCTGGGCGAGTTGCGCAAGCGGCTGCCGGAAATCATGACCCACGCGCCGGACATGCCGCGCCTGGTACACAGCTGGTTGAAGCAGCAGGTGGAAGGCCGCCATCAGCTCGATATCCGCTCGGCCGAGTTGCGCGCGCTGGATGTGAGCCTGCGCAAGTTGCAGACGCGCGTGGTCACTGCGATCACGGGCAGCGGCCTGCTGGTGGTCGCCGCCGTGCTGTATGGCCTGCATCCGAATGGCTGGTATCTGGGCACGGTGCCGGTGTGGAGCTGGGTCAGCGGCACGGCCGGTTCGGTCGCTTTGCTGGTCGCCTGGCTGCGGCGCTGACACATTGCGATAGGTGGCCCGCTGCATTCGGCTGCATTTCGGCAGTGCCTGCAGCGGGGCACCAGCGCGGCCCTCGAGTCGTGGCGCGGCAACGCAGTGGCATGCGGTGACAGCGATGCGGATAATCCGCCGGTGAGCATATCGACCGACCCGTTGCAGATTCTCCACCAGGACGATGTCCTGGCCGTCGTCAATAAACCTGCGGGCCTGATGGTCCACGACAGCAAGCTGGCGCGCGGGGAGGACGACTTTCTGGCCGACCGCCTGCGCGAGCAGCTGGGCCGGCCAATCTTTCTGGTGCACCGGCTCGATCGCGCCACCAGCGGTTGCCTGTTGCTTGCGTTCGATCGCGAGAGCGCCAGCGCGTTGGGCAAGGCCTTGATGGCCGGCGAATTGGAGAAGGACTATCTGACGGTGTGCCGCGGCTGGCCGGCCGAGGAGCGCTTCATCGTCGATCACGATCTGGACGGTGGCCCCGGCAAGCCGGTCAAGAAGCCGGCGGTGACCCATTTCCAGCGGCTGGCCACCGGCGAGCTGGAGATTCCCTCCACCGGCTTTGCCACCTCGCGGTATGCGCTGCTGCGCTGCCAGCCGCAGACCGGGCGTTTTCGGCAGATTCGAAGGCACATGAAGCACCTGTCGCATCACATGATCGGCGACACCAGTCACGGCGATGGCCGGCATAACCGGAGTTTTCGCATGCTTGGGATCCACCGCATGCTGCTGCATGCCGAGCGCTTGGGGTTTCCGCATCCGGCCGACGGGCGGCGTCTCAGCGTGGTGGCGCCGCTGGATGTGGAGTTCGCGAAAGCGTGTGCGTTGTTCGGGTGGGACGTGGCGGGGTTGCAAGGCACGACACACGTGCAGTGATGCGGCGTGGTCATGGATGTGTCAGTGCATCAACGTCGATCTGTCAGTGCACCAACGTCGAGCGGCAACGTTTTCAGGCAGCCGTACCCTCACCCCAACCCCTCTCCCGACGGGAGAGGTGCGACTGCTGTCCTTCTCCCCTCGGGAGAAGGTGCCCCGTAGGGGCGGATGAGGGTGCGAGCGAAGCCTGGTGGAGTTTGGATGCACGCGCGGCTTCGCCTCTTACCCTCATCACCCAACCCCCTCTCCCGCAGGAAAGGCGCTAAAGCAGGCGTCTCTCGCTGGCAGGAAAGTTGGGCGCTGCTGTCCTCGTCGGCGCAATCAATCCCACAGACGCAACCGTCGGGATCACGCTGTTACGACTCCCCAATCCCCGATCCCCAATCCCCGATCCCCAATCCCCAATCCCCAATCCCCAATCCCCAATCCCAGCCCTTCAGGGCTTCTGCGCCGCCGCCGGCTCGTTGACGATCTTCTCCAGATCCTTCTGCAGGTCGGCAAACAGCGGCAGCATCTTCTGCTGGATCGCGCCCATCAGGTTCTGGGTCAGTGCCGGGGTCTTGTCGAGCAGGCTCTGGCCGGCCGAGCTCTCATAGAACTCGGCCATGGCCAGCACGTCCTCGCGCGAAAACGAGCGCTTGTAAATGTCCACATACATCGGGCGCAGTTCCGACCACGACAGCGCCTTGCGCACGGTCTGGCGGGTGCGCTCCTGGATGCGCTGCAGCTGCGCCTGTTGGGCGGCGTCGAGCTGGCGTTGGGCGGTGAGCTGGGCGAATTGCTGCTGCTGCATCGCTTCGATCTGCGGCAGCATCGTGTCCAGCATGGTCTGCGCGCGTGAGGCGGCCAGCAATCGGTTGACGTCGGCATCGCTGGGCGCCTGCGCGAACGCGGCGGGCGTGGTGAGTGCCAGCGCGGCCAGCACGATCAGACGGCGCGCGAAGGCGCGGACGGTGGCAACGGAACGGGGTGGTGTCATCGGAGCATCCTGCAAACTGGGGACCGGCCGCAGCATACGGGAGCCGGCGTTCGCGCGCGCGTCCACGCCGCTGCCGATACAATCGCCGGACAATGGCCAGCGACCCGATCCAGATCACCCCCAGCCTGACGATTCCGCCCAGCGAACTCGTCGAACGCTTCGTGCGCGCCAGCGGCGCCGGTGGGCAGAACGTCAACAAGGTCTCCACCGCGGTGGAGCTGCGTTTCGACGTGGCCGGATCGCCGTCGCTGCCCGAACCCCTGCGCGCACGGCTGCTGTCGCGGCGCGACCGCCGCATGACCGCCGAGGGCGTGCTGGTGATCGACGCGCAGCGCTTTCGTACCCAGGACCGCAACCGCGAGGATGCGCGCGAGCGGCTGGTCGAAATCATCAATGCGTGCCTGTCGGTGCCCAAGCGCCGGGTCGCCACCAAACCGAGTCATGGGGCCAAGCTGCGGCGGCTGGATGCCAAGCGTGAGCGCAGCCATATCAAGCGTGGACGCTCTGCGTCCCACTGGGAGTAAGCGTGAGTCACACCGACCCGTCGTTGCCACCGGTAACACAGGCCAACATCCTGCTGCAGTCAGCCCCGCCCAGAATGCCGCGTGCGCACGGCCGCTTCGGCCGCTGGCTGGGCCGCACCGCCTTGCGCCTGACCGGATGGCGCCTGCTCGGGCGGCTGCCCGACGAACCCAAGCTGGTGATGATCGTTGCCCCGCATTCGTCCAACTGGGACGGCTTTGTGGGCTTTGCGGCCAAGTTCGCGCTGGGCTTCGATGTGCGCGTGCTGGGCAAGGCGCAGTTGTTCTGGTGGCCGCTGGGCCCGCTGCTGCGCAAGCTGGGCGCCATCCCGCTGGACCGCAGCTCGCCGCAGGGCACCATCGGCCAGGCGGTGCGGCTGATCCGTAACTCCGAGCAGATGTGGTACGTGATCACCCCCGAAGGCACCCGCAAGCGCGTGGAAAACTGGAAGGCGGGCTTCTGGAAGATCGCCTCCGACTCCAAGGTGCCGATCCTGCCGGTGTATTTCGACTATCCCAGCAAGACCGTGGGCATCGGCGAGCCGTTCTGGACCGGCACCGACATGGCCGCCGATATCGCCGCCATCCGCACCTGGTACCGGCCGTGGCGCGGCAAGCATCGCGATACGCTGTGAGCGGCGGTAAGCGCCGGGAGGTGTCGATGCGCCTTCCAGCCATTGCTGGGCCCCATCAGAAGCGATCGAGGTTCATGCACACATGAAGATCACCGCCTTCCTCGTCATGGATGCACTCGGCAACGAGATCGACGCAGATGCTCACGGCAACAACGTGGCGTTCTGCTGTTTCACATGCGGGCACCCTATCGTCGCTGTTTCACTCGAAAACCAGCGCGGAAGCGACGAGGAACATCCCGCATCCTGTAAAGGCTGCGGCGTGCGTTACTTTTTGGACGTGCGGCCATGGGCAGAGAAACTCTACATTCACCCAGACCCGCCGATGCCCGACACTTCATTTTAATGCTAATGCGCGCTGCCGAAACTCGGCGCGGCGTGCATCGGCTCAGAGCGGCTAACACTACGTAACGCCGTGAGGAAGCATCATGATCGCCTTGTGCGCTCGCGCGTTGTGCCTGTCGTTGTTGCTGTGTACCGGCCCGGCGCTGGCGGCCACTCCGATGCTGGTGATCCACGGCGGCGCCGGCGTGGAGAAAGCCGGCCTGTCTGCAGACGAACAGGCGCAGGCGCGCGAGGCGATGCAACGCGCGCTGCTAGCCGGTCACGTGGTGCTGCAACGCGGTGGCAGCGCAGTGGATGCGGTGGCCGCTACGATCACCGTGCTGGAGGACGCCCCGCAGTTCAACGCCGGGCGCGGCGCGGTGTTCAGCCATGACGGCAAGAACGAACTGGATGCGGCGATCATGGACGGCGCCACCGGCAAGGCCGGCGCGATTGCCGGCGTGCACACGGTCAAGAACCCGATCCAGCTGGCGCGCAGCGTCATGGACCGCTCCAAGCACGTGATGCTGGTCGGCGACGGCGCCGAACAGTTCGCGCGCGAGCAAGGCATCACCCTGGTCGACCCGAGCTATTTCCGCACCGACAAGCGTTGGCAGCAACTGCAGAAAGCGCTCAAGGCCGAGGCCGGCGACCGCAAGGTGCAGGCCGAACTCGATCTGGAAACCGCCAAGCACTTCGGCACTGTCGGTGCGCTGGCGCTGGATCGCGAAGGACACTTGGCCGCCGGCACCTCCACCGGCGGCATGACCAACAAGCGCTATGGCCGCGTCGGCGATGCGCCGATCATCGGCGCCGGCACCTATGCCAACAGCCAGTGCGCGGTGTCCGGTACCGGCTGGGGCGAGTTCTATATCCGCGCGGTGGCCGCCTACGACATCTGCGCCCGCATGAAATACGCCGGCCAGTCGTTGCAACAGGCGGCCGAAGCAGTGATCGACCAGGAGATTCCCAAGGCCGGTGGTGACGGCGGCGCCATCGCGTTGGATGCGCAGGGCAATGCCGCGTTCCCGTTCAACACCGAGGGCATGTATCGCGGCTGGATCGGCGCCGATGGCACCCCGCACGTGGCGATCTTCAAGGACGAGACGTTGTAGCGCACATCCTCAACCGAACCCGTCCATCCAATCCAACGGCACATGCCAGCGGCCCGCAAACCCGCTAGCGTGACCGGCTGCTCTACCGACTCAGGAATCACACGCCATGTCGCGTACCGTCGTTCTGGCCGCTGCCATCACCCTGGCTACTGGCTGCTTGTTCTGGAAAAGATTCGTCCGGTAAGGAGTCCACCACCGTGCCCGAGAAGACCGCCGCCACCCCGGCCGCCGATGCCGCGCCGAACCCGCTGCTCACCCCCAGCACGCTGCCGTTCCAGGCGCCGCCGTTCGACAAGATCAAGGACAGCGATTACCTGCCGGCCTTCGAAGAAGGCATGCGTCTGCAGTTGGCCGAGATCCGCAGCATTGCCGACAACCCCGAACCGCCCACCTTCGACAACACCATCGAAGCGATGGAGCGTGATGGCGAAACGCTCTCGCGCGTATCGCGCATTTTCTTCGGACTGGTGCAGGCCGATACCAGCGACGCACGCCAGAAGATCCAGGAAGAGATCGCGCCCAAGCTGGCTGCGCACCAGGACGAAATCAATCTCGATCCCAAGCTCTTCGCACGCGTCAAAACCCTCTACGACCAGCGCGACACGCTGAGCCTGGACCCGGAGCAGAAGCGTCTGCTCGAGCGCGATTACGAAGAGCTGGTGCGCGCCGGTGCGCAGCTGTCCGATGCCGACAAGGCCAGCCTGCGCAAGCTCAATATCGAAGAGACCACGCTCTCCACCCAGTTCCATACCCGTCTGGTTGCCGCCTCGGCCGCCGGTGCGGTGGTGGTGGACGACAAGGCCAGGCTCGATGGCCTGAGCGAGGGCGATATCGCCGCCGCCGCCGATGCGGCCAAGGCGCGCAAGCTCGATGGCAAGTACCTGCTCACCTTGCAGAACACCACCCAGCAGCCGGTGCTGGCCTCGTTGAAGGACCGCCAGCTGCGCGCCGAGGTGCTCAAGGCCTCGGAAACGCGCGCGGAAAAGGGCGATGCCAACGACACCCGCCAGACCATCTAGCGCCTGGCGCCTCTGCGCGCGCAAAAGGCCAAGCTGCTCGGCTTCGACAGCTACGCCGCCTACAGTCTGGGCGACCAGATGGCCAAGACCCCGGCCGCCGCGCTCAAGCTGCTGACCGACACCGTGCCGGCCGCCACTGCCAAGGCGCGCCGCGAAGTGGCCGAGATGCAGAAGGTGATCGACGCGCAGAAGGGTGGCTTCAAACTGGCCGCGTCCGATTGGGACTTCTACGCCGAGCAGGTGCGCAAAGCCAAGTACGACCTGGACGAGTCGCAGATCAAGCCGTATTTCGAACTGGACAACGTACTGCAGAACGGCGTTTTCTACGCGGCCACGCAGCTGTACGGCATCACCTTCAAGCAGCGCACCGACATTCCGACTTATCACGCGGACATGAAGGTGTATGAAGTGTTCGACGCGGACGGCACCTCGATGGCGCTGTTCTATACCGACTACTTCAAGCGCGACAGCAAGTCCGGTGGCGGCTGGATGGACGTGTTCGTCGAACAGGACGGCCTCACTGGCGCCAAGCCGGTGGTCTACAACGTCTGCAACTTCACCAAGCCGGCCGCCGGCCAGCCGGCGTTGCTGAGCTTCGACGACGTCACCACCTTGTTCCATGAGTTCGGCCACGCGCTGCACGGCATGTTCTCCAAGGTGAAGTACCCCTCGATCGCCGGCACCAGCACCTCGCGCGATTTTGTCGAGTTCCCCTCGCAGTTCAACGAGCATTGGGCCTCCGATCCCAAGGTCTTCGCCAACTACGCCAAGCACTACCAGACCGGCGCGGCGATGCCGGCCGAGCTGGTGGAGAAGATCAAGAAGGCCAAGACTTTCAACAGCGGCTACGGAACGACCGAATATCTCTCGGCCGCGTTGCTCGATCTGGCCTGGCACACCCAGCCGGCCGACGCGTCGTTGCAGGACGTGAGCAAGTTCGAAGCCGACGCGTTGAAGCGCTTCAAGGTCGACCTGGCCGAAGTGCCGCCGCGTTATCGCAGCAGCTATTTCGACCACATCTGGGGCGGCGGCTATTCGGCCGGGTATTACGCCTACTTCTGGTCGGAAGTGCTCGACGACGACGCATTCGAATGGTTCAAGGAAAACGGCGGCCTGGATCGCAAGAACGGCGACATCTTCCGCGCCAAGATCCTCTCGCGCGGCAACACCGTGGACCTTGCCACGCTGTACCGCGACTTCCGCGGCAAAGATCCCAGCGTCAAGGCGCTGCTGGAAAATCGCGGTTTGACCGAGTGAGACACCCGCGTGCACGACGCACGCGGATGCCGGCGATGATCCAAGACGGGATGGCCTTGCGCCATCCCGTTTGCTTACGTGGTTTTTGATGCATCGCAGTAGATGAATTGCAATAGTGGGCGCCGGATCAGGCAGGCGGCGTTGCCCGATCGTCTCCGATCTGCACGATCACCTCGTGCGACTGCGATGCGGACGCCACGCCTGGACGCAGCTGTTCCACCGCCTCCGGCAGGGTCAGCGAGGGTGTGGCATGAGCCGCAGATGACGAGGCCTCGGACTGCTGGGTGAGCGCTTTGGCTTGACTCAAGAACTCTTCCACATCGCTGTTTTGCACGAGCGCATTGATGGCTCGACTCGCCTTGGTTGCCCGCCGTTGGGACAGCGCTTCGTTGGTGCCCCCCATTACGCCGCGCAATACTTGCTGCTTCAATCCGATGTCTGTCTCGCCCTCGCGGCGGTTGTTCTTGACAGTGATGGCGGTGTGCTGATTCAGCGCGCCGACTGCAGCCATGCCTCCTGACAGGGCGGAAATTGCCAACGTCTGCGGGATTGGCACGTTGCGCGTTCCTCCCTGCGCCGCGGAGCTGGCCTTGCCGATCACCGAGGACGCCGCGCTGCCCAGCACGCCTAGATGAAACATCTGGCCAATGCGTTGGGCGGTCTGTGCCGAGAACTCGCGCAAGGTGTACTTCTTGACGATATCGCCGATCAGTTGGTCCGATACCACAGACTTCTCGGCACCGAGCAGCAGCGTTGCAGCGACGCCGCCCGGATCGAGTTCGTCCAGCCTGCCTTCGCGCAAGGCTTGCAGATCCTGGCTCAGCAATTTCAGTGCCTTCGCGGGGCCGGCGCCGTGGCCCGCTTCCAGATCCAGGTCGTCGTCGCCTGTCGTCGCCTGCGTCGAGCTTGACGCGGCCAGTTCCGCTTTGAGTGCCTTTTCCATCGCCGTCAGTCCGTTGGTGACACGTTTCACCAGCGCCTGCGTAGGCGATTGAATCAGTTTGCGCAATTTGCCCTGATCGATCTCCTCCGCCGCCACTGGCTCGCCACGTGCAAGTTTCGACTTGCCGGTGTCGGTCAATACATCGGCGTACAGCAGATTGAGCTTGTTGTTGTAATCCTGTTTTGCCTGTTCGTCGAAGCCGGCAGCCACATGCTGCGCAGCGGTCATCAGCAGGGCGCCGACGGTCTGCGCGGTCGGCGACAGCGCCCGCATTGCGCCGGTCTTGCTGAGCAGGCCCAGCGTGCCCGCCAATGGCGACCGCAGGATACGCGGGACAGCCTGCCAGCGATTGCCCATCCATTGCCGCTGGTGCGCGCCCTGGGTCATGACGAAGTCGTGCTGGGCCTGATGCAGGCGCGCTTCGGCTTGCAGCAATTGCCGGGCAGCGGCGGAGAGCTCGGCAGTTGGTGCTGCTGCGGGGTTCTGGTCTGCGGCCTGCTTGAGTACGCGGAACTTGTCGCAGCACTCGCTGAATGTTTCGATATGGCTTTCCAGCGCCTGCGCAAGGTCCGGCAGCCAATGCCTGTCGTTGATCTGATCCTTGTCCGGAACGATGACGTGCCCCCCATGCTCGCGGATGGATTCGCACAGGCTGACCACCGCCGACTGCTGTGCCGCATTCATGGGCGCGGCGATCGCTGCCGTCGCAAAGCCGAAGCCGGCGCCTGCCCATGGCTGACGGGTCGCGTAGTTGATCCAGGGCGAGACGATGTACTGCATTGCATTGTTGAGGAAGCTGCCGGTGGGGTTGGGCATGCCCGACAGCAATGCGGTACGCCGCAAGTTCGAAACCTCGTTTTCGCTCAATCCCTGAGCCCTGTACCAAGCCATCGCATCCGTTTCGCGGATGCGGCCCAACAGATCAGCATGTGTTGCTGCGCGTTCCTGCGGGCCGGTGGCATCTGGCAATTTCATCGGCCTCATCTTGTTGACGAGTTCGGCGGCCAATTGCGGCTCGACCGGCCGCTGCTTGTCGGCAGCCAATTGCTCTTTGAGTCGCACCAGCGACGTCGTGACGGGGTTTGACGACGTTGCAGGCTGCGACACCTGCAGATCAACCACGTTCACGTGGCTGGCCGTCTGGGATGCGTGCGCAGCGGCGTCTGCGGGCTCCTTGCCGCGCTTGCTCGGACGGCGCGAGAGCATGCTCAATGCGCCCTCGGGCTGGGCAGACGAATGGCTAGGCGATGCGTGCGGGGATGCTTCTTCCTCGATCTCATGGGTGCCCGCAGTTGACACTGACACGGGGCGATTGATCGGATTGGCGGATGCAGCAGGTTTCATCAGATTTCTCCTGGTGCTTGATGCAGTGGCGGCATCGATCAATGGCCGGTGCCGAGAAATGAGATCGTCTACCACCCTGGAGCTGGGTGCATTGTCCAGGGGCAGCATGGTCGCCATGGCTCGAAGGAAGCACCGCCTTCAACCACGCGACGCAACCGTTATCAGAGATGAAATCCCAAAAGGCGGACCGCACTGCGCGAGGATTGAATCAAACTGCCGAGGCCCATCTTTGCCGGACAACAGAACTGACGTCGCTGCATCCGAATCCCCAATCGGGTGCGCCGCGTTCCCCTGGCAGGATTGGGGAGGCCGTCACGCGTCACGGCCTCCGTGCGTATCTGCGTGCGTGGTGCGCCATCAAAACCTGATGGCAACGAGTCGGCATGCCTCAGCCAATTACCGGGTCGCCACCAACCCCTTCCGACGCCTGCGTCGCAGCGTCCTGTCGCCACCAACGCACGCGGTTGTCGGGGGCATTCAAATCCACGCGTTCGCCCATGCACGGTGTGGCCAGGGCAACGCCGGCGGCGTCGGCCAGCGCCACGATGCGCTCCAGCGGCTCGGACCAGACATGCATGGCCAGATCGAAAGTGCCGTTGTGGATCGGCAGCAAGGTGCGCCCGCCGACATCGATAAACGCCTGCAGGCTCTGCTCCGGCTGCATGTGCACGTCCGGCCACATCTGGTCGTAGGCGCCGTTTTCGATCAGCGCCACATCGAATGGCCCCAGACGCTGGCCGATTGTCTTGAAGTGCGGGCCATAGCCACCGTCGCCACTGAAGAACACCCGCAGGTCGGCGTCCTGGATCGCCCAAGAGCACCACAGCGTGCGGTCGCGGTCGAACAGGCCGCGGCCGGAAAAATGCCGCGACGGCGTGGCGGTGAGGGTGAGGCCACCCACCTCCACCGATTGCCACCAGTCCAGCTGCCGCACCTTGCCCGGGTCCACGCCCCAGCGCACCAGCAGGTCGCCCACGCCCAGCGGCGCGACGAACACTCCGACACGGTCGGCCAGGGCGGCAATGGTGGCGCGGTCCAGGTGGTCGTAGTGGTTGTGCGACAGCAGGACGCCGGCCAGCGGCGGCAGTGCGTCCAGCGCGATCGGCGGCGCGTGGAAGCGCCTGGGCCCGGCAAACGCGAACGGCGAGGCGCGCTTGGAGAACACCGGATCGGTCAGCCACAGGCCGCCACGCAGTTTCATCAGCACCGTGGAATGACCGAGCCGGAACAGGCTGTGGTCGGGTGCGTCGCGCAACTGCGCCGCGCTCAGCGGCAGCACCGGCAGCGCCTGCGACGGCACCGTGTGCGTGGGTTTGTTGAACAGCACCTCCCACAACAGACGCAAGCCACCCAGCACACCGGGCTGGCTCAGGCGGGTGGGCAGTGCGTTGCGGAAGCGGCCATTGCGGAACTGCGGTGAGGCGGCATGCGAGGCGGTGCGTGGCAGATGACGGGACTGGGTGGGCACGACGCTATCCATCGGTGGGGGGCGGACGAACCGGCGATGCCGGCGCTGTAATTACACTACACAGTGTAGTTTTATCTTGGGGAATGTAAACCGAGCGGTGTAACATTGCACCATGTCCAGTTCATCCGACGCGGCGCCGGCGCAGCAACGGCTCACCGACCGCAAGCGCCACGCCATTGTCGAGGCGGCCATCGCCGAGTTCCGCCAGCACGGGTTCGAGGCCACCAGCATGGACCGCGTGGCGGCCACGGCCGGCGTGTCCAAGCGCACCGTCTATAACCATTTCCCCAGCAAGGACGCGCTATTTGGCGAGATCCTGCGCGGGCTGTGGCAGCGCAGCGCCGACGCGGTAAACCTGGCCTACCGGCCCGATCAGCCCTTGCGCGCGCAGTTGATCCAGCTCCTGCAGCAAAAGCTGCGCCTGCTCGACGACCCGGCGTTTATCGACCTGTCGCGCGTGGCCATCGCCGAGGGCATCCACTCGCCGACGCGTGCGCGCGAACTGATATCGCAGCTGGGCAGCAAGGAAGAAGGCACCACCACCTGGCTGCGCGCCGCATTGGCCGACGGCCGGCTGGCAGGCGTGGACGCTGACTTTGCCTCACAGCAGTTGCAGGCGCTGATCAAAGGCTTCGCGTTCTGGCCGCAGCTCACCATGGGCCAGCCGCCGCTGTCACCGCAGCAACAGACCCAGGTGGCCGAATCGGCGGTAGCGATGTTCCTGGGGCTGTACGGCCACCAGTGAGTGCGTGCGCCGCATCGTCAATGCGGCCAGTGACTTGCTCCCAGCCCGGTGGCGTTGGCCGTGTGCCGGCCGCGTTGCAACCAGGCCACCATCGGCGAGGTCATCACCGTGGTCACCAGGGTCATGCCGAATAGCAGCGTAAACAGATCCGGCCCGATCACGCCGCTGTCCAGGCCGATCTTGATCACCACCAGCTCCATCAGGCCACGCGCATTCATTAGCGAGCCCACGGTCAGGCTGTCGCGCCAATCGTGACCGCTCAGGCGCGCGCCCAGCGTGCAGCCGACTAGCTTGCCGGTGACCGCCACGCCGACGACCAGCGCGAAGCCGGCGATGCCGGCGCCCACGAAGACGCCCGGGCTGGTGGCCTGGCCGGCGACCGCAAACAGCACCGGCATCAGCAAGGTAATCGCCAATGGCTCGATGCGCCCGGCCAGGTGTTCCAGCAAGCGGTCATCGCGCGGCACGCAGATTCCGAACAGGAACGCGCCGAAGATCGCATGCAAGCCAATCCACTCGGCCACTGCAGCGCAGGCCAGTAAACCGATCAGCACCCACACCAGCGCAGTTGGCGCATAGCCTCCATCGCGCGCACGCGGTTTGAGCAAACGCGCATATGCAGGTTTCAACAGGCCGAACACCACCGCGATCAACGCCAACGCGCCGGCCACAGTGAAGCCGACGCCGCCATGTGTGTCGCTACCGGTGAGCGTGAGCACCAGCGCCAGGAAAATCCACACCGTGGCATCGTCGATCACCGCCGCGCCCAATGCCAACCGGCCCGCAGGCGTGCGGGTCAGGTTGCGGTCCTTGAGGATGCGCGCCAGCACCGGAAACGCGGTGACCGACATCGCCGCGGCGATGAACAACGCGAACGGCCAAAAACCAATGCCCTGCGGTGCAAAGCGCGCAAACAACCAAGGTGCTGCGGCCAGGCCAAGCAACAACGGCAGCACGATGCCCGACAAGCCCACCAGGATCGACGCACGCACCTGCGCGGTGGTGCCTTCCGGCGCGCGCAGCTCCACGCCCACGATAAACATGAAAAGCACCACGCCGATGTTGGCCAAGCCGGACAACGGCGGCAGGCTGTTGGAGGCGAACAACACCCCGTGCAAGTCCGGCAGCCATGCGCCGAATGCGATCGGCCCCAGCAGCAAGCCGGCCGCCATCTCGCCGATTACCGGCGGCTGCCCGAAGCGTTGCAGCAACGCGCCACATGCACGTGCCAGGCCCAGGATCACCGCCAACTGCACCAGCAATAACGTGGTCGGATTCATTGCGTCAGCCTTTGCATCGGTTGAGTTGGCCCGCCCCAGTAGTGCGGGACTGCTGTGCTGTGGTCAGCCGTTCCCGGACCGACCGGCTGGTACTGCAATGCGTTGCTGCCTGCAGCATCGGCCTAGTCTATGACGGTAAATGCCGTGCAGTGCTAGCGAGCCGGCAAAAACTCTGCGCGATGCGGAGTGGCCGGTAGTGCATGCAGGAACCGATCTTCTGTGCTGTCTTCCTTGCACTTGCACGGCTTGATCGAGCGACGCCTCGAAATGGCGACGCCCATGCCGGACACTGCAACCTCGATGGAGGATGCATGACGAACTCATGCGCAATCCCTGTCGAGCAAGGTCAGACATGATTCAACTCACACGCACGCAGCACGCAGCACGCAGCAGAAATTCACCGCTCCGAATCGCCACTTTCGTCATACCCGCGCGGGGTAAACAGATCCGGCTGGATCAGCTCGATAAACGCGCGTGCCTGCGGCGAGAGATATTTACCCTTGCGCACCACCACGCCATAGCTGCGCGTAGGGAAGTAGTCCTTGAGCGAGCGGGTGGCGAGTTTGTCGCGGTCGGCCTCCGTGACGCAGATTGCGGTGACGATGGAAATGCCCATGCCCATCGCAACGTATTGCTTGATCACCTCCCAACCGCCCACTTCCAAGGCCACGGTGTAGGGCACGCGTGCCTGCTGGAAGACCAGATCGACCAGTCGATAGGTCACTTGCCTGCGCGGCGGCAGGATCAGCGGATACGGCGACAGATCCTGAAGCGTCACACTGGGCTTGCTTGCCAGCGGGTGATCGGGCGGGGTGATCAACAGCTGTTCGAAGCGATACACCGGCGCGTAGTTGAGGTCGGCCGGTACGTCCAGCATCGAGCCCACTGCCAGGTCCACCGCATCCTCGCGCAGCAGGTCGGTGCCGTCGGCGCTGATGGCGTTGTGCAGGGTCAGCCGCACGTCCGGATGGCGCGCGCGGAAGTTGGCCACGATGCGCGGCAGCAGATACAGGATGGTGGAACTGTTGGCGGCGATATTGAGCTCGCCCGCATCCAGCCCGCGCACCTTCTCGCGAAAGCTCGCTTCCAGGCCGTCCAGGCTTTCCACCAGCGGCAGTGCCATGTCGTAGAGCAGCTGGCCCTCGCGGCTGGGTGTCATCCGGCGCCCGGAGCGCTCGAACAAGGCCACGCCCAGGTCGCGTTCCAGCGCCTGCAATTGCAGCGTCACCGCCGGCTGGCTGACGTAAAGCGCCTCAGCCGCCCGTGAGACGGAGCCTAATCGCACTGTCTGACAAAACGCGCGCAGTGGCTTGAGCCGGTCGGATTTGTAGGAAAATCGAGGGGTTGGCGCCATTTTAGCAGTCGCCGCACTTCAGTATAAGTCTGGCTTATTTACAGCATTGATAAAACTGCTTTGTCAAATAGTTGCTGGCGGCGCACGGTGCAAGTCCGGATGCACAAGGACTCCCCGACATGTCTGCCACCGCTTTTGCCCCACGCCCGATCGAACGCGCCACGCCCGGTCTGTCGCTGACCACGCAGATGGCCGGCCAGGCAGAACTCCTGCCAGCCGCCGCGTTGGCGTTGCTTGTGTCGCTGCACCGGGCGATCGAACCCGGTCGCCAGCAGCGCCTGGCCCAGCGGCGGGTGCGGCAGGCCGACTTCGACGCCGGCCAGTTGCCGGACTTCCGCCCCGACACCCGCGCCATCCGCGCCGGCGACTGGCGCGTGGCCGCACTGCCGGCGGCGCTGCAGGATCGCCGCGTCGAGATCACCGGCCCCACCGATCCGAAAATGGTCATCAACGCGCTGAACTCCGGCGCCAAGGTGTTCATGGCCGACTTCGAGGATTCCACCGCACCAACCTGGCGCAACCTGCTGGCCGGGCAACGCACGCTGGCTGCTGCGGTACGCGGCGATCTCAGCTTCGATGCGCCCAACGGCAAGCATTACGCGCTGCGCCCGGAAGCCGAACATGCGGTATTGATCGTGCGCCCGCGCGGCTGGCATCTGGATGAAAAGCACGTGCTCATCGATGGGCAGCCGCTGGCCGGCGGCCTGTTCGATGCCGCCCTGTTCGCCTACCACAACGGCCGCGCGCTGCTGGCCAAGGACCGCGGCCCGTATCTGTACCTGCCCAAGCTGCAGAGCATGGAAGAAGCCGCGCTGTGGGAGACCGCGCTGGCGCATATCGAAGCGATGCTCGGCCTGCCGCATGGGCAGATCAAGGTGACCGTGCTGATCGAAACGCTGCCGGCGGTGTTCGAGATGGACGAGATCCTGCACGCGCTGCGCGACCGCATCGTCGGGCTGAACTGCGGGCGCTGGGATTACATCTTTTCGTATCTGAAAACCTTTCGCGCGCATCGCGACCGCGTGCTGCCCGAGCGTGGCCAGGTCACCATGACCCAGCCGTTTTTGAAGGCGTATTCGGAGCTGTTGATCAAGACCTGCCATCGCCGTGGCGCGCATGCGATGGGCGGCATGGCCGCGCAGATTCCGATCAATCACGACGAAGCCGCCAACGAGCAGGCGATGGCGCGCGTGCGTGCCGACAAGCTGCGCGAAGTGACGGCCGGGCACGATGGCACCTGGGTGGCGCATCCGGCCTTGATCCCGGTGGCGATGAAATTGTTCGACGAGCACATGCCCACTGCGCATCAGCATCACGTCTTGCGCAACGATGTGCAGGTGACGCGCGACATGTTGATCGCCCCCTCGCCGGGCAACGTCACCCGCGCCGGTTTCGAAGGCAATGTGGAAGTGTGCGTGCGCTACCTGGCCGCCTGGCTGGACGGCAATGGCTGCGTGCCGATCCACAACCTGATGGAAGACGCCGCCACTGCAGAAATCAGCCGCGCGCAGCTGTGGCAGTGGCTGCATCATGGCCAGCATCTGGACGACGGCACTGCCATCGATCAGCAGTTATTGCAGGCCGCGTTGAGTGCGCTGCCGGCACGCCTGGGAGCGACCAATGCACTGCCTGGCGCTGCGCGCATCGACGACGCCATTGCCTTGCTGGAAACACTCAGCCGCGCCGATGAACTGGCCGACTTCCTCACCGTTCCGGCGTATCGATTGATCGATTGATCTATCCACTGCAGCGACAGGCCACAGCACGCGTGCTGTCGCTGCAACCCATCAACGCAACGCACTACGTCAACACTGCACACCGCCCGATTGCGCCCACGCGCAACGACGGCCATGCCATGTCCCGCGCACAGCACACCGCGCGATTCCTTTCTCGTTGCATCCGCCGTATCCCTGTCAGGAGAACGCACCATGAGCAACACACTGCAGACCGCCGAACAGATCCAGCAGGACTGGGCCAGCAACCCACGCTGGACCGGCATCACCCGCAACTACACCGCCGCCGATGTGGTGCGCTTGCGCGGCACCGTGCATGTCGAGCATTCGCTGGCACGGCTGGGTGCGGACAAGTTGTGGGCCTCGCTGCACACCACGCCGTTCGTCAATGCGCTGGGCGCGTTGACCGGCAATCAGGCGATGCAGCAGGTCAAGGCCGGTTTGAAGGCGATTTACCTGTCCGGTTGGCAGGTCGCCGCCGATGCCAACTTGGCCGGGCAGATGTATCCAGATCAATCGCTGTATCCGGCCGATTCGGTACCTGCGGTGGTCAAGCGCATCAACAACACCTTGCTGCGTGCCGATCAATTGCACCACGCCGAAGGCAACGATGACATCGACTTCCTGCAGCCTATCGTGGCCGATGCCGAAGCCGGCTTCGGCGGCGTGCTCAATGCCTTCGAGCTGATGAAGGCGATGATCGAAGCCGGCGCGGCCGGCGTGCACTTCGAAGATCAACTGGCATCGGTGAAGAAGTGCGGCCACATGGGCGGCAAGGTGTTGGTGCCCACGCGTGAGGCGATCGAAAAGTTGAATGCCGCGCGTCTGGCGGCCGATGTGTTGGGCGTACCGACGCTGTTGATCGCACGCACCGATGCCGAAGCGGCCGATCTGATCACCAGCGATGTGGATGCCAACGATCAGCCATTCACCACCGGGCAGCGCACTGTCGAGGGTTTCTTCAAGACCCGCAACGGACTGGATCAGGCGATCAGCCGTGGGCTGGCTTACGCACCGTATGCGGATCTGATCTGGTGCGAGACCGGCAAGCCGGATCTGGAATTCGCGCGCGCCTTCGCCCAAGCCATCCATGCCAAGTTCCCCGGCAAATTGCTGGCCTACAACTGCTCGCCGAGCTTCAACTGGAGAAAGCACCTGGACGACGCCACCATCGCCAGATTCCAGACCGAACTGGCGAGCTACGGCTATAAATTCCAGTTCATCACCCTGGCCGGCTTCCACGCCTTGAACTACGGCATGTTCAACCTGGCCCATGGCTACGCACGCCGCCACATGAGCGCCTTCGTCGAGCTGCAGCAGGCCGAATTCGCAGCGGCGGACATGGGCTTTACCGCAGTCAAGCATCAGCGCGAGGTGGGCACCGGTTACTTCGACGCGGTGACGCAGGCGATTCAGCAGGGGCAGTCGTCCACCACCGCGCTGCGTGGGTCGACCGAGGAAGAGCAGTTTCATAGTGAAAAAGCGGCTTAGAGCGACTAACAAAACGTAGCGAGCGCCCACTTGGCGGCCGCGCAGTAGTCTTTGTTAGCCGCTCTTAGCCTGCAGCAAGCCGCCATGCGCAGCTCGGGAGGGAGAGGGCTCGGGAAACCGGGCCCTTTTTTTTCACCTCATACCCGTCATTCCGTCTCTTCATCCGTGAGAAATAGTGTGACCTGGTGCTGAACAAAGGGGTCCTGTAGGATTTGTCCATGGGCTAACGTTGTAGGCCGGCCTAAGGGAATCTGGATGACTTGCCACAACACTGCGGGCGCGGTCGAACCGACTGGAGGCGTTGCCAAAACGTTGTCCGACGGGCTGCATGCGCTGATGACTGCCGAAGAGCTGGCGTTTTTCGCCCGCTTCGGCCGTGCGCGCGAGTTGGCGGCGGGCCAGGCGCTGTTCGAGCGTGGTGCCGTGGGCACGCAGATGTTCATCGTTGTCAGCGGCCAGATCGATCTGGATTTTGGCGAGGACCTGATGCTCAAGCATCTGGGCCCGGGCGAATTCTTCGGCGAACTCGGCTTGTTGATCGGCGACCACGCACGCAGTGCCGGCGCCAGTGCCTCCACCGACAGCCGTTTGATCGAACTGGCCCACGACGATTTTCAGCGCCTGGTCGATCACGACCCGTCGATGGTGGCGCATTTTCTGCGCCGCTCCATCGTGCGCGTGGTCAACAACGAGCAGTTGCTGATCCGTCAGCTGCGCCGTCGCAACCACGATCTGGAAGCGGCGCTGGACAATCTCTATGTCACCTCGCACAAACTCAACCACACCGAAGAGTTGAGTCGCACCGACGAGCTCACCGGCCTGCACAACCGCCGCGGTCTGGCGCTGCATCTGCAGGAATGTCGGCGTTCCGGCGCGGTGCCCGGTGTGGGCCTGATCCTGATCGATTGCGACCGGTTCAAGCGCATCAATGACGAGTTCGGTCATCTGGCCGGCGACCGTGTGCTGCAGAACGTTGCCCATGCACTGCGCTCGGTGATCGCCGATGGCGATCTGGCCTGTCGGCTGGGAGGCGACGAATTCTGCGTGCTGGTTGCGCAAGGCACGCGGGAACTGATGCACCACATCGGCGAATGCATCGTGCGCGCGGTGGAAGCACGCCTGGGCAACACCCAGAGCGAGCAAGGCTGCTCGGTCAGTCTCGGCCTGTGCATGATCGATGCGGATGCGGCATGGAACGACTGGTACACGCTGGCCGATAGCGCGTTGTACCAGGCCAAGCGGCAGGGCGGTAACGTGTTGTGCATGCACGAAGCACCTGCGCCGGGTAGCACGCTGGTATCGGGCAACACGCTCGCCTCTGGCAATCACTGAGCAATGAGCACGCGCACCCACGCACGCAAGGATGCGTCGTCGGAAGCGATCCAGGCGCCGCGTCTGCGCACCTTGCTGTTGACCGATCTATGCGATTCCACTGCACTGGTCGAACGTATCGGTGACAACGCCGCCGCCGCATTGTTCCGCGAGCATGACCGTCTGGTGGTCAAACTGCAGCAGCAATGGCGCGGCCGTCTGATCGACCGCTCGGATGGGCTGCTGCTGCTGTTCGATCGCCCCATCGATGGCCTGGGCTTCGCACTGGATTACGCACGTGGACTCAAGGCGATGGGCGATGCCCGCGCGCTGACGCTATGCGCGCGCCAGGGCCTGCACGTCGGCGAAGTGCTGACCTGGCGCAACAGCGACGAAGCGGTGAGCATCGGTGCCAAACCGCTGGAAGTGGAAGGCCTGGCCAAGCCCACCGCCGCCCGCCTGATGTCGATGGCACGGCCCGGGCAGATCCTGATCTCGGCGGTGGCCGAGTCGTTGACGCATCGCGCTGCGCGCGAATTGGGCACGCATGCTGAGCGACTGTTGTGGAAATCCCACGGTCGCTGGCGCTTCAAGGGCGTGCCTACTCCAATGGAGATTTACGAGGTCGGCGAGATCTATCTCACGCCGCTGCGCGCGCCCAGGCATTCGCCCAAGGCCTGGCGGGATATTCCGTTATGGCGCCGGCCGGCAGCGCTGTTGGCGGAAACCTTGTTGGTCGTCACTGTCTGTGTGTCGGTGTGGTTTTTCACTCGCGCCGAGCCCGCGATCGCTTTCGCCGAACGCGGCTGGGTGGTGGTGGGCGACTTGCGCAATCTGACGGGCAATACGCTGCTCGACAGTTCGCTGGAGCAGGCGCTACGTATCAGCCTGGAGCAGTCGCGCTACGTCAATGTCCTGAGCGATATGAAAGTGCGCGACACAATGACCCGGATGAAACGCGATCCGGACAGCGTTGTCGTCGATCGTGCCATCGCCTCGGAAGTGGCCATGCGCGATGGCGCCAGTGCAGTCATTCTGCCGACTGTGGCCGAAATTGGGGGCAAGCTCCGCTTCAGTGTGGAGTTGGTGGATCCACGCACGCAGACCACGGTGTACTCGGAGTTTGTGCAAGGCGATGGCTTACCGTCCGCGCTGTCGTCCGTAGATCAGGTCACCCGTAAGTTGAGGCAGGGACTTGGCGAAGTTGTCGCTTCGATCGACAAGCATTCGGTGCCATTGCCCGCCGTCACCACCTCAAGCCTGGATGCATTGCGTGCCTATGCCCTTGGCGTCGACGCCACGGTGAAAGGCCAGTGGAGCCAAGGCATGGAACTCTTCGAGCGCGCGGTTGGCATCGACCCGGAATTTGCCTTGGCCTATCTGGGCGCAGCACGCATCAAGGTCGCCATCTCCGACCGCGATGGCGCGCTGCCGTATCTGGATCAAGCGATCCGTTTCCGCCGGCGTTTGCCGGAGCGTGACCAGCTCTATCTGGATGCATGGGCGGCCGAGTTGCGTGCGCCCGAGAAAGCGTTGCCGCTGTGGCGAACCCTGGCATCGCTGTACCCGGATAACTTCGCTGGAACCGCCAATGCCTCCTGGCATCTATTCGTTGCCAATCGCTTTGCCGAGGCGCTTCCCTATGCGCAGGCAGCCGATGTTCCGCAGGATCCACTACGTGCGATCGCCACGGATCGGGTTGGACGCATCTTGCTGGCTCAGGGAAAAGCCGAGGCCGCATTAAAGTATTTTGTCCCTGACGACGTTGATCGCGCAGGTCCGCTAAGGCGGCGGGCCTGCGCGTTGGCATCACTGAATCGCTACGCCGAAGCACAGCAAGCGCTCGATACGATCGTGAGGAGCGGTTATGTCAACGACGATGTGGTGCCGTTGATCGACCGCACCAGTATTGCGATCGATCAGGCCGACTGGATGGCTGCGCGCGCTTCCATTGCGCAAGCTCTGACGCGTAGCAAGCAGGCCGACGATTTCCTTTATCGGCAGTTCCTGGTCATTGCGTTGACGACGGACGCCCTAACCGATCCGGCCACCCCAACCAAGCTGAAGCCGACGTTCGATCGCTTGACATCAGCAGTCACCGACGACAGGTTGGCGATGGCGAACCAGCAGGACAATGCAGCGATGGTCTTGATCGTGGCCAGCCACGCACAACGCAGCGGCGACGATAGTCTGACCGCGCGCGCGCTTGAGGCGATCAAGCCGGCGCTGGTACATGAAACGCCGGTACTTGCCGACCTTCGCGCGATTGTCGAAGCCCAACATCTTGCGCTGACGGGTGACCGTGCGGCGGCTGTTGCGCATCTGCCAGTCGGTGACGACACCCTCTTCCAGACACGCGTTGCGCTGTATGCGCTGCTGAGCGACAGCGGACGGCATGCCGAAGCGCTGCAACAAGCGCGTTGGTTATCCCTGCGCCGAGGTCGCGCTTACATCGAGGCGAACGCGTCACAAACACTGCAGCCACTCAATGTGGCCGATGCGCGGCTGGCACAGCTCTGGATGGCCGAGTCGTTGCATGCACTCGGCCGCACCCACGAGGCACGCGAACAGGCGCAGGCATTTGTACGTGCGTGGCCTGTGTCGCGTTTGCCCGCTTACCTGCGCACCCGGGTAGAACGGATGCTCTCCGATTCGAAGGCAAAGATCACGGTGTGATTGGCGTTCTGGGTCAGGTAGCTATGCAACTCGGTACGGGCCAGCGCGATCTCTTCCTTCGAGGCGAGCTGATTGGTGGTCATGCAGAAGTATGGCTCTCCCATGCTGGGCACGCTGTCGTCGGCGTTCGCACCGGCTGCGCCAATCCGGGCAAGCGCTTGAGCCGGATTACATTGAAAGCATTCGCGGAAGTCGTCGTCGCTGGACAGCAGCTCCAGCAGCTTGTCGGCAATGGATGCATCCAGCGGAGGATGTGCGTTATCGGCTGAGTCGGTCATGGTCTTGCCTGCAGAATGAGGGTGTGTGGTGCGTGGTGTGACAGGAGAGCTGACACAATATCGACCATGCTCATGCGTCCTTGAGATGTTCCTATGCAGATCCGTCGCTGTGCCACGCTGTTCTTCGAACTCCGCAACGATGCGGTGTTCGATCTTGCTCACTTGCTTGCTGGCGGCGATGGACTGCGTCGTCGCGCACGATGGCTGGCACTGGCGCCGCATCTCGATGCAGAAGTGGACGTCGGCACAGCCGAGCGCGAGTGGCTGAGCGAGTTGAGCCCGACGCGCTGGCGATCGATCGATCAGATGCAGCCACCACCGGCCTGGCTCGATGGGTTGATCGAGCGGGGGCTTGTGATCAGCGATCAACCGGAGCATGCAGCGCATCGCCACAATGACGAGCGGGTGCAGCAGCAGCGCTGGTGGCCATTGGCTGCGTTGTGGCACCGCTTCGCGCGTTGGAAAGGCGAGGACAGCGTGGCGACGATGGAGGCGCAAGGTCTGACGACTGCAGAAGGCATGGTGGAGCGCCTTGGTGCGCCGCCGGCAGAGGTCGTTAGCCGTGGCGAGGGAGGCGCCGAAGCCCGAATAGCGTTGCCGCGCGCAACGCCGGGTACGTTCGATCAACTACTGGCGCGGCGCGTGACCTGCCGCAATTTCGATACGCGGCGCCCGCTATCAAGCGAATTATTGGCCCAGATGCTCGAACGCAGCGTCATGGCGAGCGCGCGGATCGAGGTGGGGCACGATACCGCATTCTTGAAGAAGCCAGTGCCATCGGGAGGCAGCCTGCATCCCACCGAAACCTATCTGCTGGTACAGCGGGTCGAGGGCATGGCAAGTGGCCTGTATCACTACCGCCCGCTCGACCATGCATTGCACCCCTTGCCATCGCCTGCACAGCCGCTCGCGGAATTCGCACGCAAGGCAGTGTCGGGGCAGCACTGGTTTGCCGATGCGCCGGTGCTGTTGATTCTGGCGCCGCGGTTTTTACGCAGCTTCTGGAAATATCGGAACCATGCCAAGGCTTACCGCGCAATGATTCTGGACGTGGGCCATATTGCACAGACGCTCTATTTGAGCGCGACCGATTTGGGGCTGGGAGCGTTTGTCACCTCGGCAATCAACGAGGTGGATATCGAACACGCGCTAGGCCTGGATGGCCTGCAGGATGGCCCGTTGGCCATCTGCGGCTTCGGTTGGCGTGCCGAGGAAATGAAAAATACCGAGCTGGATCCTGCTGGCGCAGTGTGGTCGATTAGTCTTGATCGAGAGGCTTCCGGAGGATCGGGCAACAGTAGCGAGCAAGCATCGGGCCTCGAGACGTCTATCGTGCGTTGAGGCAATTTATGCGTGCTCCGTGCTCCGTGCTCCGTGCTCCAGAGCTGCGCGTCAGCGCTCGCCTTTGCAGGCGAGCGCAGTAGCAAGTGCCATCACTGTGAAGCGATCGACCACTTCGGCCGATTTACCGCCGAATCGCCTGCGTATGCGTCTTCAACGCATCGCTCAAGCCCTGCACCTTGTCGGCGCCTTCCGGGACGGTGATGCTGGAGCCGGTCAGGTCTTCGCCGATGGGTTGCACGCGGCCGCCCAGGCATTGGCCCAGGAAGCCCTCGGTCACCGCGTTGAAGGCCTTGCTGTTTTCCGGGCGCCGGAAGCCGTGGCCTTCGTCCGGGAACAGCACATAGGTCACCGGAATGTTCTTGGCCTTCATCGCGTTGACGATCTGGTCGCTCTCGGCCTGTTTGACGCGCGGGTCGTTGGCGCCCTGGCCGATCAACAACGGCTTGCTGATCTTGCCGACATGCGTGAGCGGTGAGCGATCGGTCAGCCATTGCTTGCCAGCGGCGGTGGCCGGGTCGCCCATGCGCTTGGTCGCCTGCTTGTAGAAGCTGGCCCAGTACGGCGGGATGGTGGCGAGCAAGGTGTTGAGGTTGGCCGGGCCGACAATGTCCACGCCGCACTTGAACGCGTCCGGGGTGAAGGTCATGCCGGCCAGCGTGGCGTAGCCGCCGTAGCTGCCGCCCATGATGGCGACCTCGTTGGGGGTGGTCACGCCCTGCTTGACGGCCCACTGCACCGCGTCGAGCAGGTCGTCGTGCATCTTGCCGCCCCACTCGCCGTTGCCGGCGTTGGTGAACGCCTTGCCGAAGCCGGTGGAGCCGCGGAAATTGACCGCCAGCACCGCATAGCCGCGATTGGCCAACCATTGCTCGTACGGCCCGTAGCCGTAGCTATCGCGCGCCCACGGGCCGCCATGCACGAACAGCACCAGCGGCACCGGTTTATCGGCCTTGCCGTCGTGGTTGGCGTCGGCCTCGACGGGCAGGGTGAGATAGCTGACCAGCTTGAGGCCATCACGCGAGGTCAGTTCCTGTGGCCACATCGGTACCAGCGGTTTGCCATCCAGCGCGGGCCGGGCGGAGAACAACTTGGTCAGCTTGCCGCCATCGGCGCGGTCGTAGCGGTAGTAGGTGAGCGGTGTTTCCGCTGCCGAATACACCACGATCCAGGTGCGGTCATCGAGCGTGCGTGATGCGACGCTGGCATCGCCTGCGCCGAGTGATTTGAGTTTCTGCAGATCGGCGGCGATGCGCATCCACCGGCGCGACCCAGACATTGAGCACACCCTCCAGCGGTGCCACCCAGCTCAGATACTTGCCGTCCGGGCTGATGGTCACGTTGGCGCGCTCGGGATTGCCGAACAGCGCATCGCGGGTGATCAGTTCCGGGGGGGGGGGGGGGGGGGCCGGCGGGCGCTGTCGCGGTTGCTGCAGGCGGTGCGGCCTGATCGGTCGTGGACGCGGTTTTAAAGCCTCCGGTGAGAATCGCGGCCAGGCCGGCCGCTTTCCGCAACGCTAGACGCAATGCCTGCGCACACGAGCGTGCCGTTGGTCACCCTTTGGTGCGGCGCTACGCAGACGCGGACACGAATTCCACTAACGCGACACCATCGGCGACCAGATCGCCTTCTGCGACCAGATACGCCTGCACGGTGCCGTCGCCGGGCGCGTGCAGGGTGTGCTCCATCTTCATCGCTTCGAGCACCACCAGGGCTTGCCCGCGCGTGACCGGCTGGCCGACCGCGGCGACCAGCGACACGATGCGGCCCGGCATCGGTGCGGTCAGGCCGCCGGTTTCATGCGCGGGTTGATCGGCTTCGATCAATGCGTCGTGGTGGCGGAAGACCGCACGGTCTTCAGCGCCGATCAGGGTCAGCGTGCTGCCGTCGCGCAGCACCTGTGCGCGCCATTGCCGTCCATCCATCTCCACGCGTAGCGCGGTGCCCTGCGTTTGGTAGCGCAGCGCATGCGTGTTGCCCAGGTCAGTAACCTGCCAAGCATCAGCCAGCCGACGCACGCCTAGCTGGCGCCGCTCGCCTGCGGCCTCCAGCGTGATGGCCTGCGCTGCATGCGCGCCGATACGCCATCCATCGGTGTTTCCCCACGGCGAGAACGGGTCGGCCGGATCGGGCGTGGCGTTCGGCACCGCCTCGGCCATCAACACGGCAGCCAGGCACCACCACGCACTGTCTGGCGCATGCGCTTGCGGAAACAGGGCCGCATGCTCGCGTTCAATCAATGCGGTGTCCAGATCCGCCGAGGCAAACGCCTTGGTGCCGATCAGACGCGAGAGGAATGCACTATTGGTGGTGACACCGACCGCATGGCACTGCGCAAGCGCCTGACGCATGCGTGCAAGCGCGGCGGGGCGATCGATATCCCACACGATCAGCTTGGCGATCATCGGGTCGTAATACGGGCTGATGGTGTCGCCTTGCTCCACGCCCGCGTCGATGCGCACATGCGCACTGGGCGCAGGCAGCTGCAGCTGCCGCAGCGTGCCGGTCGAGGGCAGAAAGCCGCGTTCGGCATCCTCGGCATACAGGCGCGCTTCCAGCGCATGTCCGTGGATGCGCAGTTCGTGCTGACGCTGCGGCAGCGGCCCGCCGGCAGCCACACGCAGCTGCCACTCGACCAGATCGGTACCGGTGATCAACTCGGTCACCGGGTGCTCGACCTGCAGCCGGGTGTTCATTTCCATGAAGTAAAAATCGCCATCCGGGCCTGCAATGAACTCCACCGTGCCCGCACCGACATAGCCCACAGCGCGTGCGGCGTCCACGGCGGCCTTGCCCATCTCTGCGCGGCGTTGTTCGCTCATGCCGGGGGCGGGCGCTTCTTCCAGCACCTTTTGATGGCGGCGCTGCACCGAGCAGTCGCGTTCGAACAGATACACCACCTCGCCCTGCGTATCGCCGAACACCTGGATCTCGATATGGCGCGGCCGCTCGACATATTTTTCCACCAGCACCTGGGCATTGCCGAACGCCGAGTGCGCCTCGCGCTGGCAGCTGGCCAAGGCTTCTTCGAAGGCCGCGCTGGCATCCACGCGGCGCATGCCCTTGCCACCGCCGCCGGCGCTGGCCTTGATCAAGACGGGATAGCCGATCGCATCGGCCTGCGCGCGCAGGAAGGCCGGCGCCTGTTCGTCGCCGTGGTAGCCCGGCGTCAACGGCACGCCGGCGCGTTGCATCAGCGCCTTGGCCGCACTCTTGTCGCCCATCGCGCGAATCGCGGCTGCGGGTGGGCCGATAAACACGATGCCCGCCTGCGCGCAGGCATCGGCAAACGCTGCGTTTTCCGAAAGAAAGCCATAACCCGGATGGATCGCCTGCGCGCCGCTTGCGCGTGCGGCGTCGAGAATGACCTCGCCACGCAGGTAGCTTTGCTGCGCCGGTGCCGCACCGATATGGATCGCTTCATCGGCCAGACGCACATGTCGCGCATCGCGATCGGCATCCGAGTACACCGCCACCGTTGCGATGCCGAGCTTGCGACAGGTGGCAATGACCCGGCACGCGATCTCGCCGCGATTGGCGATCAGGATCTTGTCGAAGTACGGCCGTGTTGCTGCGGTGGATTCGTGCTGGGTCATGACGAAGGTCTCTGCACCCCGCCATGGCGGCGGGGACTGCGATAAAAAAACGGTTGCGTGCATTGCAAGATAAAGACGGGGACTGCTGCTGGCACAGGTGGTCTCCACCGTGATCCGCTACTTGAAAACACGTGCGCGCTCATGCAGCGCTCCAGACAACCTGCGACAAGCTGTTCGCACATGTCTGTGCAGCGCCAACCACTGAAGAGCCGCACATGCAGGCGCATCACCGCCTCACATCCGGAACACGCCGAAGCGTGTCGTTTCGATCGGCGCATTCAACGCAGCCGACAATCCCAGCCCAAGCACACGACGCGTATCGGCCGGGTCGATGATGCCGTCGTCCCACAGCCGCGCACTGGCGTAGTACGGATGCCCCTGCTGCTCGAACTGCGCCCGGATCGGCGCCTTGAACGCTTCTTCTTCCTCGCCCGACCAGGCCCCACCCTTGGCTTCGATCCCGTCGCGGCGCACCGTGGCCAGCACGCTGGCGGCCTGTTCGCCGCCCATCACACCGATGCGCGCATTCGGCCACATCCACAGGAAGTTCGGCGAATACGCACGACCGCACATGCCGTAGTTGCCGGCACCGAACGAGCCGCCGATCACCACGGTGAACTTGGGCACCTTGGCGCAGGCCACCGCCATCACCAGCTTGGCACCGTCCTTGGCAATGCCGCCGTGCTCGTATTTGCGCCCGACCATAAAGCCGGTGATGTTCTGCAAAAACACCAGCGGAATGCCGCGCTGCGTGCACAGCTCGATGAAGTGCGCGCCCTTGAGCGCGGACTCGGAAAACAGGATGCCGTTGTTGGCGATGATGCCCACCGGGTAACCATGCAGATGCGCAAAGCCGGTGACCAGGGTGCTGCCATAGCGCGGCTTGAATTCGTCCAGCTGCGAGTCGTCGACGATGCGTGCGATCACTTCGCGCACATCGAACGGCTTGCGCGTATCGGCAGGGATCACGCCGTAGAGCTCATCGGCGGCATGCCGCGGCGGTAGCGGTGCACGCAGTGCCAATGTTGCTGCCGGTTTGCGCCAGTTGAGCTGCGCGATGATGGCGCGCACGCGCGCCAGGGCCTGCAGATCGTTGTCGGCAAAGTGATCGGCCACGCCCGATATGCGCGTGTGCACATCCGCACCGCCGAGTTCTTCGGCACTGACTTCTTCGCCGGTGGCGGCTTTCACCAGCGGTGGGCCGCCGAGAAAGATCGTGCCCTGCTCGCGCACGATTACCGTCTCATCGCTCATCGCCGGCACGTAGGCACCGCCGGCGGTGCACGACCCCATCACGCAGGCGATCTGCGGGATGCCGTTGGCCGACAGATTGGCTTGGTTGTAGAAGATGCGCCCGAAGTGATCGCGGTCGGGAAACACTTCATCCTGCAGCGGCAGAAACGCACCACCTGAATCGACCAGATAGATGCACGGCAGGCGGTTCTGCTGCGCGATCTCCTGCGCACGCAGATGCTTTTTCACCGTCATCGGGTAATAGGTGCCTCCCTTGACGGTGGCATCGTTGGCCACGATCACGCATTCCACCCCGGACACGCGCCCGATGCCGGCCACCACGCCAGCGCAGGGCACCTGATCGTCGTACATGCCGTGCGCGGCCAGCGGCGCAATCTCCAGCAAGGCGCTGCCCGGATCCAGCAAGGCGTCGATGCGTTCGCGCACCAGCAATTTGCCGCGGGCGGTGTGCTTGGCGCGCGCGGCCTCGCTGCCGCCCAATGCAGTGTGCGCCAGCGTGCTGCGCAGATCCTCGATCACTGCGCGCAGTGCGGCAGCGTTGTGTTGGAAGCTCTCGCCGCTGATCTGCAGCTGGCTGATGATCACGCTCATGATGGCTCCGTCAGGCGGTGCGTTCGAACAACTCGCGGCCGATCAACATGCGTCGGATCTCCGAAGTGCCCGCACCGATTTCGTACAGCTTGGCATCGCGCCACAAGCGCCCGGTGGGGTAGTCGTTGATATAGCCGTTACCACCCAGCACCTGGATCGCCTGGCCAGTGAGCCAGGTCGCTTTTTCGGCCGCGTAGAGAATCGCGCCGGCCGCGTCCTGGCGCGTGGTCTGCCCGGCATCGCAGGCGCGCGCCACCGCATACACGTACGCACGGCAGGCGTTGAGCCCGACGTACATGTCGGCCAGCTTGGCCTGCATCAACTGGAAGGTGCCGATCGGCTCGCCGAACTGCTTGCGCTCGTGCACGTAGGGCAGCACCACGTCCATCGCGGCGGCCATCAATCCCAGCGGGCCACCGGCCAACACCACCCTTTCGAAATCCAATCCGGACATCAGCACGCGCACACCACCGTTGAGCGTGCCCAGCACGTTCTCGGCCGGCACTTCGCAATCGGTAAACACCAATTCGCAGGTATTGGAGCCGCGCATGCCGAGCTTGTCGAGCTTCTGCGCAGTGGAAAAGCCGGGCATGCCCTTTTCGACGATGAAGGCGGTGATGCCGCGTGCGCCGGCGGCCGGATCGGTCTTGGCGTACACCACCAGCACATCGGCGTCCGGGCCGTTGGTGATCCACATCTTGTTGCCGTTGAGCACAAAGCGGTCGCCGCGCGCGTCGGCACGCAGCTTCATCGACACCACGTCCGAGCCGGAGCCGGCCTCGCTCATCGCCAGCGCGCCGACATGCTCGCCGGTGCACAGCTTGGGCAGGTAGCGCTGCTTCTGCTCGGGCGTGGCGTTCTTGCGCAGCTGGTTGAGGCACAGGTTGGAATGCGCGCCGTAGGACAGCCCGATCGCGCCGCCGGCCCGCGAAATTTCTTCCATCGCCACCACATGCGCCAGATAGCCCATGCCGCTGCCGCCGTAGTCTTCTTCCACGGTCAACCCGAGCAGGCCCTGCTCGCCGAACAGGCGCCACAGCTGCGCGGGGAAAACATTGTCCTGATCGGCAGCGGCCGCGAGCGGGGCAATATGGTGGCTGGCAAAGGCCGCCACGCTTTCGCGCAGCAGATCGATTTCTTCGCCAAGCGCGAAGTTCAAGGACGGCACGTGCATGGAGCGACTCCGCAAGGATCGGGGTGTGCCGGGTAGGAGCGGGCAGGCCGCACGGCGTTTGTGCGCAGCCTAGCGGTCCGCAGTGAAAAAGTGAACTAAAATTCAACTATTGAACCCAGAATCACACCATGGCTTATCGACGCTCCGCCCTGATGGAAGAACGCCTTGCCGGCAACCGCGAACGCATCCTGCACGCAGCTCGCGCCCTGATCGCCGAAGGCGGGTACCGCAATGCGCCAGTGACCGCCGTCGCCGCCGCAGCAGGTGTCTCGACCGGGCAGATTTACCGACATTTCCCCTCAAAAGCTGACCTTTTCGTGGAAGTTCTCAATGAGGCCGTGCAGCGCGAGATGACCATTCTGCGCACCATCGCCACCACCCAGGCCAGTGCCGCCGAGCGTCTGCGTAACGCCATCGCCACGTTTGTACGGCGCGCGCTGGCCGGTCCCGCGTTGGCCTACGCGTTCATCGCCGAGCCGGTGGAAAGCGAAGTGGATGCCGAGCGCATCCGTGGCCGGCGCCTGTTTGGCGAGGTGTTCCGCCAGCTGCTTGCCGAAGGCGTGGCCGCCGGTGAGTTCCCGCAGCAATCGCTGGACGCAGCGGCGGCCTGCATCGTCGGCGCCTTCACCGAGGCCTTGGTGGGCCCGGTTGCCCCCAGCCGCAGCGACCCGCAACAGGGGGAGCAGCTGGTCGAGGCGATCTGCGGCTTCTGCTTGCGCGCGGTGGGTGCGCGGCAGGTGTCGAGCTGACAATGCACTGACCGAGGTGTCTGCTGTGCCGTATTAATCCACTTGAGTGTGCATATACTGTGCACACTTACCGGAGTCGCCCATGGTCGCCGTCCTCAATCCCCTGGCCCTGACCGAACGCCTGCGTGTGCCAGACCGCACCATCCTGTCGCCATCGGCGATGGCCGGCCTGCTGGATCTGTCGCAACAGGAACTGGCCGAACTGGCCGGCGTGCATCGCAACAGCCTGCGCGTGCACCCGGAAAGCCCGCGCGTGCAGGACCTGCTGCGCAACCTGTCGCGCTTGCTGGTGGCGATGGCGCAAGTCCAACCGGACGAACGCCAGGTGGTGTTCCACCTCAAGAACACGCCGATCCCCGCGTTCGAATTCGCCACCTTGCTGGAGGTGGTCAAACAGGGCCGCACCGACGATGCATTGACCTACCTGCGCACCGTTGAAGCCGGGGCTGCCGGTTGAAGCTGAGCGCCCCGGCGCACTGCACGTTGTATCGCGCCTTCACTCCGCGCTGGGCCGCCGAACCGCTGAGCGGCGCCGGTGCCGCGCGCTCGGGCGGGCGCTTCAATCGCTTCGGTCAACCAGCCTTGTATCTCTCGCAGCAACTGGAAACCGCTGCCGCCGAATACGCGCAGGCCTCGCCGTTTCTACCGCCATTGACGCTGGTCAGTTACGCCGTCGATCTGCCCGCGTTGGCCGATCTGCGCCTGCTCGATGCAAGCTGGGATCCGCTCTGGGCCGATTGGACCGAGGACTGGCGCAAGGCCCTGGTCAACAAGATCGAACCGGTGAGCTGGGTACTCGGCGACATGCTGCGCGAGGCGCTAATTCCAGGCGTGATCTTTCCCAGCATGGCGTTGCCGGAGGGCATCAACGTGGTGCTGTTCCTGGACATGCTGCAGCCTGAGCAAGTGCTGCACGTACTCGACGATGGCCGCCTGCCGCGCGACGGGCGGAGTTGGGGCGATCCGCCGATCGTGGTGTAATGGCGCGCGCGCGATGCATGACGCCACGATCGAATTTTCAACCAACCAACAGCTGCACCACACCGGCCAGCACTGGCGCGGCCACAGCTGTCGGCAGAATCAAGCCACGCCGATACGGCAGCAACCACAGCGACAGCAACGCCGCAGCACCGGTCAAGGTGCCAATCCACAACACCGAACCGATACCCCAGCCCTGCGCGTGCACCGCCAGGCCAAAGGTGAGCAGCAACAGCAGCCAACCTAGCGCCCGCAATTGCCGCGAGCGCGCAGCGCCCAGCATGCGGCCACGCACTTCCTGCTGATGCTTGTCCATCGCCAGGCATAACGCAGCGAATCCCGAAAAATTCAGTGCCAGCAAGAGCAATACACTCATGCGCTTTCCTGCATCGGCACGCTGTTCTGCGCAGACGCAGACGCAGACGCAGACGCAGTGGCGCGCGCGCGTCGCGCAGATGCCGATTGCGGTGCCTTCCAATGCTGCAACCGCCAACCTGCGATCCCCAGACACACGCCAAGGAACAGGCACACCAGATCGACACCGGCCAGCGCCCATTGCCCGGCCGGCAACGTCACGCCCAGATGCACATCGGTGGTGATCGCATTGAGCAGCGGCACCAGCGCAAACAACGCCGCGCCCAGATACAGCTGCCAACTCCACATCGCGCGCCGTGGCCAGGCGAAGGCGGCCAGCAATGCGGTGGCCCATGCAGCGAAAAACAGATTGGCCTCCATCGCCGCGCGTGCGTCCAGCGTCACCGGTAGCAATCGGTTGGCCCAGAAGAAACTGGCAAAGGCGATCGGCAAGCCGGCGACCGTGCCGATGTTGAGCGCATCCACCAGACGCAGCCCGAAGCCGATGCGCCCGGCCTTGAGATGTTTGGGGCGTTCTTTCACCGCCCACATCACCACACCGCTGGCCACCATCAAACAACCGAGCAAACCAGAGCCAAAGAACAGTGCGCGCATCCATGGCCCGGCGAAGTGGGCGATATGCAGGCCCACCATCGTGCCGCGCGTCTGGCTGGCACCGCCCGGCGCGCCGCTACGCTGCAGGCGCTGGCCGCTGATCGCATCGAACAGAATGGACGGCGCATCGGTCGAGAGACTGCCGGCCACCTGAGTCACGCCGACTGCGGCATGCGCATCGTTGGGAAGCGACACCGCCACGTTGCCGATCTCGCCACCGCGCCAGTCGCTGCGCGCACGTGCCACGAACTGTTCCAGCGGCAGCATGCGCGCCGGTGTGCCCGATGCCTTCCGCGTATCGGCAACCCGGTTGGCGGCTTCTTCGTAGAAACGCATTTCGTTGTCGGGGTATTGCGCCTTGATGCCCCACGGCAGGTACATGAACATCAAGGTCACGATGCCGGTGTAGGTGATCATCGCGTGGTACGGCAACGCGGTCACCGCGCTGACGTTGTGGAAATCCAGCCACGAGCGCAGGCCCTTGCCCGGGCGAAAGGTAAAGAAATCCTTGAAGATCTTCTTGTGCGTGATCACCCCGCTGATGATCGCCACCAGCATGAACATCGCGCAGAAACCCACGATATAGCGCGACCACAGCACCGGCAGATAATGCAGATCGAAATGCAGCCGATAGAAGAAGTCGCCGCCCAGGGTGTCGCGTGCGGCGATCTCCTGGCCGGTGGCCGGGTCGATGATGGCATTGCCATACATCTCGCGGCGACTGGCGGGTTTGCCATCGGCTGGCGCAGGATTTTGCCAGTACATGCTCACCACCGGATTGCGCGTGTCCGGCAAGGTGATGTTCCAGCTCTGCGCATCGGCTGCATGCGCTTGCAGATACTGTTCGGCGCTGCGCAGTGCGGTCGCGTTGCTCACCGTGGTGGTGGGCAGTTCCGGGCGCATCCAGCGGCTGATTTCGTCGCGGTAATAACTCGCCGTGCCGCCCATGAAGATCAGCAGCAACACCCAGCCGACCAGCAGGCCGGTCCAGGTGTGCAGCCACGCCATCGACTGGCGGAATCCCTGCTTCATGCCACGCTCCGTTGCAGCCATGCGGCCAGCGCGAACATCAGCGCCGCCGGCACCGCGATGCCTGCCCACGCCCGCCACACGCTGGCGGTGGCAAAGGCCCACAACGGGGCACACGCGCACACCACGATGCCGACCAGCATGCTGGTCAGCACCGCTTCGCTGGGCGGCATCGGCAGTACCAGCGCCAGCAACAGATTGGTGGCACTGGCGAGCGCGTAACCGCCAAAGATCGCGGCCAGCGTGCGCGCAAGCACGCCCAGCCAGGGGCGCCTGAACCAGGGAAGCGACAGGGGCGGGGCGGTAGACATCAGCTGTGCTGCATGTGCGGCCGACTTACTCGGCCAGGAAGGTCAACGTGCTGATGTGGTGGATCATCGCCACCTGCTTGCCGGCGACCTCGCGCTTCACCGGCTCCTTGTTGGTGGCGACCAGGATGTGGCGGCCGGCGCGCAGCTTGGGCAAGGTCACCTGACCCTTGGCATCGGAGGTCAGCGTCTTCTGCCACTTCTGCGGGTCGATCACGGTCACCTCGACCTTGGGCAGCGGCTTGTTGCGATAGAGCACGGTCAGCGTGTTGCTGTTGGCGGCAGTGGGCACCAGTTCGAAATCGAGCTTGGCCGCGGGCGTGGCGCGGCCGGCGCGGGCGTAATAGCTCACCGTCTCGAAACCGCCGGCTTCGCCCTTCCACGGTTCGAACACGCTGTCGTCGCTGAGCCAGGCATCGCCGGTGCCGGACAGCGGCGCGGTGAGGAACTCGCTGCCGCGCTGCAATGCGCCGGCCTTGCCGGCCGTGCCGAACACGGTCGGCTTGACCACCCGCTTGATCTCGTCTTCGCCGTGGTCGAGGGTGTCCTGCGCCGGCTCGCCGAAGTAGATGCGCACCGGGCCGCTGCCGTCGCGCTCGATCCAGATTTCATGGGCCTGGGCAGACAGACTGATGCTGGCCAAGGCCAGGCAGGACAGCAGAAAGGACTTCATCGCGGCGACTCCTCATAAGCGGGACCGGGCGAGGCGAGAACCGCGTCACCGTGGGTTGATGGGAATGATACGCAATTCCACGAAACGAGACCAACGCGCCATCCGGGACCTGCGGGTTCGACCAGCGCCTGCTCATCATGCGGGAAGCGGGTTCTGCCGCAGAAGGGTAGTGCCAAGCGGCCATGTCATGCGGCATCGCGGCAATTTGCCGGCGGCACGCCAGGTGCCTGCGCACAAGACGTACCGCCCGCCAAGCTGCAGGACGCATCGCGGCGATAACTGTCATGCACAGTGGCCAGACTGGCGCGAACTGTGCTCTATACTCCGGCGCTAGCAGAGGTCTTCGACCAACAGCCAGGGGTGAGCGCGTGCGGAATTACGACCTCGAGTTCCTGAAAAAATTCTCGATGGTGATCGGACTACTGGTAGTGATCACCCTGGGCCTGATCGCCCTGGCAGCCTATTTGCAACGTGCCATTCCCGACGAAGTCTCGCCCACTGCGGCCAAACGCGTGCAGCAACGCATCGCACCGGCCGGTGCGGTGTATGCCGGCACCACCGGCGCGTCCGCACAAGCGGCGGCTCAGGCAGCAGCACTGGCCAAGGCCTCCTCGCAGTCCGCCTATGGCGGCAGCACCGACGGCAAGACCATCTTCGACAATCTGTGCACCGCCTGCCATACCACCGGCGTAGGCAAGGCGCCGACGCTGGATCATTCGCATTGGGACGCGCGCATCGCCCAGGGCAAGGACACCTTGTACAAGCACGCGATCGAGGGCTACACCGGCCCGGACGGCGGCATCATGCCGGCCAAGGGCGGCAACCCGGCGCTGACCGAAGAACAGGTACGTGCCACGGTCGATTGGATGCTGGGCAATCTGAAGTAGGCGCCTGAAACAAGCGGCTCCACGCACCATCTGGTCGCAGTTCGCAGCGGTTTGTTAGCCTGTTGCAACGCTCAGCCGCTCATGCGCCGCCTTCCGGGCGGCGCTTGCATTTTGGTCTACGTCTTTCTGGAGTGTGTCGATGTCGCGTTGCTCGCTTGTTGTGCTCGGTGTGATCGGTCTGCTGGCTCCGCTGCTGGGCAGTGCCGCCGATGGCGCGCCGCAACGCCTGTCGATTGCCGATGTGCAGGGCGAAGACACGCGTAGCCCCTACGACGGCCGCGTGGTGGAGGTCGAAGGTATCGTCACTGCCGATACCCGCATCGGCCTTGCCGGCCTGTTCGTGCAGCAGCCCGGGTTTGAGCCGCGGCGCTCGCACGGCCTGTTCGTCACCGGCGCCGGCGATGCCGAGGTGGCAGCGGGTGATCGCGTGCGCGTCATCGGCACGGTGCGCGAAGTGTCGGCAGGCGGCGAGGCGAGCCTGACCACGGTGGATGCCAGCAGTATCGAGCGGCTCGCCAGTGGCCAGCCGGTACCGGTGCGTATGCTCAGCGGGCCGCCGGCCAACTGGGAAGCGCTCGAAGGCGAGCATGTGCGCATCGCTGCGTTGACGCTCAACGGCAGCGATCGCCTGGAGACTTACGGCGAGCTGGTCGCCGCCTTCGGTGGGCGCGTGTGGCAGCCGAGCGAAGTGGCCGCGACCGGCACTGCGGCTTTCACGCAGCTGGAGGCGGAGAACGCACGCCGCCGGGTGCTGCTGGACGATGCACGCAATGGCCGCAGTCCCAAAACGGTGGCCTATCTGCCGGCAGATGCGGTGTTGCGCACCGGCAGCCTGCTCAAGTCGGTGGATGGTATCGTCGACCAGCGCTACGACGGCAACTACCGCATCCAGGTGCTGAATCCGCTGACGCTGCCGGCGATGCCGACTGCAGTTACGCCGCAGGTCGGCGGCGATCTGCGTATCGCCTCGTTCAATCTGGAGAACTTCTTCAACGGCAATGGCCGCGGCGGCGGGTTTCCGACCAAGCGCGGTGCGCGCACGCATGAGCAGTTCCAGGCGCAGCTGGCCAAGCTGGTGTCCACCATCGTGCCGTTGCGTGCCGACGTGGCCGCGTTGATGGAGCTGGAAAACGACGGCAACGGCGCCGATGCCGCAGTGGCGCAACTGGTGGCTGCGCTCAACGCTGCCGGCACCGACAAGGACTGGCAGTTCGTGGACACCGGCAGCGGCCCGGGCGATGACGCGATCCGGGTTGGCATCGTCTATCGCAGCACCCAGGTCACCCCGGTCGGCAAGCCGGCCACGTTGACCGGCGGGCCGTTCGACAGCCACAGCCGTGTGCCGTTGGCGCAGGCGTTTCGCAGCACCCGCGGCGCGACCTTCGTGGTGGTTGCCAACCACTTCAAGTCCAAGGGGTGCGGCACCGCCAGCGGCGCCGATGCCGACCAGCGTGACGGCCAGGCTTGCTGGAACGCCACCCGCACCGAGTCGGCCAAGCGCCTGCACCAGTGGCTGCAGACCGACCCCACCGGCGCGCAGACCAAACTTGCCGTGCTGCTGGGCGACTTCAACGCCTACGCCATGGAGAGCCCGATGCGCAGCCTGCGCGCCAGCGGCTGGCAGGATGCGTTCGCGGTGGCCGGAGTGAAACAGCCTTACAGCTACGTCTACGATGGCATGAGCGGGCGGCTGGATCACGCGCTGCTCAGCCCGGCGATGGCCAAGCAACTGCGCGGCGCGGTGGAATGGCATATCAACGCCGATGTCATGGACGATGCCGGCTACGCCAAGCGCAACCTGGCCGGTCCGTGGCGCAGTTCCGACCACGACCCGGTGCTGCTGGGCTTTTCGCTGTAGCGCAAGCTGGCGTTCGAATCCCGCTGCAGGCGCGTGCGCGACACGTGCTGTCTGCAACGTGTTTTCGCGCGCTGCTGTGCTGCCATGGAAAAAAGGCAGGCCGCGAGCACCTAGTTCGCGCAATGCCCCGAGCGGCGACGTAGCCGCAGATTGACCAGGTGGGTGCTGGCCAGCAGCAGGCTGCCAGTCACAGTGATCGGGGTCTCCAGCGTGCCGCCGGCCACCCCGCTTGCGCCGAGTACCAGGCCGGCCAGTCCGAATGCCGCCAATGCCCACACCGGCGCGGGCAGTGCGTGTCGGCGATGGCTGCTCCACAGTGCGTAGCCGCTGAGCGGCACGGCGGCGGTGGCGAACACCACATGCACCCATTCGGCCCGGCTCCAGGCGCCTAGCAGCGGGAGTGCGGCGGCCAGCAGCGGCAGGGCCAGACAGTGCAGCAGACACAGGCTGGACAGCGCGATGGCCGAGCGATCCAGCACAGAAGCGGTAACGCGCATGGAGCGTGCCCTGTCGAGTAAGTGTTATATAGTAACACTTCACTCCAGCCAGGCTCTCAGGATGTCCCTGTCCCCCAAGCGCGATTCACGTCTTCCCGTCACCGTGCTGTCCGGCTTCCTTGGTGCCGGCAAGACCACCTTGCTCAACCGCATCCTGCATAACCGCGACGGCCTGCGCGTGGCGGTGATCGTCAACGACATGAGCGAGGTCAACATCGACGCGCAGCTGGTACGCGACGGCGGCGCGGCCCTGCGACGCACCGAAGAAACGCTGGTGGAATTCAGCAATGGCTGCATCTGCTGCACGCTGCGCGACGATCTGCTGCAGGAAGTGCGGCGGTTGGCCGAGCAGAAGCGCTACGACTATCTGCTGATCGAATCGACCGGCATTGCCGAGCCGATGCCGGTGGCGGCCACCTTCGCGGTGCGCGATGCCGACGGCTTCAGCCTGGCCGACATCGCCCGGCTCGACACCATGGTGACGGTGGTGGACGGCAGCCGCTTCCTGCAGGATTTCGGCTCGGCCGCCACCCTGGCCGAACTTGGCCAGCAAGCCGGCCCGGACGACACCCGCGGGCTGGTGCAGTTGCTGGGCGAGCAAGTGGAGTTCGCCGACGTGCTGGTGATCAGCAAGTGCGACCGTATCGATGCATCGCAGCTGCAACGTCTGCGCGCGGTATTGCGTGCGCTCAATCGCGAGGCGGCGATTGTGGATGCCACGCATGGCGAGGTGCCGCTGCGCAGCTTGCTCGATACCGGGCGCTTCGATTTCACCCGTGCGCAGCTGGCGCCGGGCTGGATGCAGGAACTGCGCGGCCAGCACACGCCGGAGACCGAGGAATACGGCATCAGCAGTTTCGTGTACCGCGCGCGCCGGCCGTTCCATCCGCAGCGCTTCGCGCGGATGGTGCACAGCGGTCTGCCGCAGGTGATTCGCAGCAAGGGCTTTTTCTGGCTGGCCAGTCGCATGGATTGGGTGGGCGAGTTGTCCAGCGTAGGCGGTGCCACGCAAACCAACGCCGCCGGCTTCTGGTTCGCCGCGCGCCATCGTGTGGATGCGCACGCGATCGGCGAGCCGCTGCAGACCAGTATCACCCCGCTGCCGTACACCGACATTGGCTGGCAGCGTCAGCAGATCCAGTGCTGGACCGCGCCGCTGCCGCAATTGCACGAAGTAGGCGATGCCAGCGAATACGCCGCGATGCAGCGGCTATGGCATCCGCTATGGGGCGACCGCCGCCAGGAGCTGGCGGTGATCGGCGTGGACATGGATGCGCCGGGCACGCGCGCTGCGCTGGACGCGTGCCTGCTCAGCGATCACGAACTGCGCCAGGGCCCGGCGCAATGGCAACTACTGGATGATCCGTTTCCGCATTGGGAGCGGTGAAGCGACTTGGTCCTACTGCCAAAGTCAGCCCGCCGGCAGCCCGTATGTCATCGGCTACACGCTGCGCAAAACTTTTCGTGGCGTGCAGGATGCAAAACCACATGGGCGCCGACTGCTGTCGGCATCTGCGCTGACCGCGTGGCTGCAGGGGCGTGCCGAGTTTCGACTCTCACAAATAACCATTGTCGATTGCCTCTTGATGATCGTTACGTTCTATGTCGTAGGACCGCTTACGCTCTTGCGCTGTGGTTGGCATCAATGACATCTGTCGCGGCGCTCCAATTTTATGCAGATGGTTGTCTGTTTGCTCGGTGATATTCTTCAGAGAAACCAGATTCTTGTAGCCCTGCATCATGCGTCGAAGACGCACTATCCCGGGGGAGGGCATGGCGCCTTCTTCAAGGGACTCCAGGTACCGCTCGGCGAGCGCATAATTCTTCTTCAACATATCTCCATCGATGTTCTTATTGATGAACTCCCATAACTTGGCGCTGTTGAAGTTCACCGCGACTGCGTTGTCTTTGACCCATGACTTGGCGCTGTTGAAGTTCAACGCGACCGCGTTGTCCTTGGATGTGGAGGGAAGCGCGATGGGTTTCGGTGCAGGAATGTCTTCAACTGGTGCGAGCGCGGCCAATAATGTTTCGAGCTGAGGAACGCGGCCTTGCGATAGTGCGGGTGCGACCGGTACGAGCTGTGGTGTTGGCACGGTATGCTGCGGATGCTGCCTCTTATCACGGCGCATTTGCTGGGGGAGGGGGGCTTGCAATTGCGTTGCCGAACGTGAATCAGACGCCGCGTGCTGCGAGCGCTGCCCATCAGCACGGCGCACATTGTTGGAAGATGCCAGTTGCACTTTCCCGGCTTCCTTCAGGGCAAGCATGTTCTGGTAACCCTGCATCATGCGCTTCAGTTGGCGCATCTTGGCAGGCGGTGCGCCGCTTTCCTCCAGACTGTCCAGGCGCCTCGCTGCGCGCGTGTAAGATTTTTTCAGCACCTCTTCGTCAACAAACTGGAGTTGTTTCTCAAGCGATTTCAACTCGCGCTGATTATGTTCCCTGGCAAACTGCGGTGTCGCGCCGGTCGTGGCGTGTGGTGCAGAGATGTCTTGCATCGGTGCGAGTGCGGCCAACAGTGCATTGAGCTCGCTGTCGCGGACTTCATTGCGCTTGGTGAGCAGCGCATAACGCTGCTCTATCACCTGCTCTTCTGCTGACGTTGCATCGCGATCCTCAACAAACAGCTGTTTGCTGATCTCGTTGTAGCGTTTGTTGATCTCCGCAAAATCCTGAGTCAAGCGGCGTAGCGAGGGTTGCCGTTCCATGCGCGCGCGCGGAGAGGCCACTGTCGACGACGCTGGCTCTACTGCAGGCGGCACAGATCGCGCGCTCCCCGCGTTGTGTCGCGGTTTCGGCTGCTGCGGGGTTTCGCGATGCCTTGCGTTGGAAATGGACGCTTGCAATCCGTGTTCGGTGCGAGGTTGCTGCTGTGCCTGCTGCACATGCCCGGGTCCGGGCATGACCGGCGATGTCGCCAGTGGCGGAGAAACTATCGGGATAGGTGCCTGCTTGATCGGAGCTGGCCGCGGTATGGAGGCAGTCCGCTGTGGTTCCGGCCCCTTTGCGCGCGCTGGCCCGGTGGCCTGTGGAGCAGGCTGCTGCCGGCGTGCATCGACAACGGGCTGCGCGTCATGCCCTTGCGGTGGGCGATCCTGCGTGGCCACCTGCGTCACGTAAGGCCCGGGCGCAGCTGAGGTGCGCGTTGGCCGTAGCGCTGAAGAGCTCATGTGCATTGACGGCAGCTGCTTGCGCAAGGACTCGAATGATTTGCGCGCGGACGCAAGAAAGGCTTGGGTAGATGTTTTCGCCGCGCCCTGCGCTTTGCTGCGCTTGTGCGCTTGAGACAGCGGATGCTGCGTGGTCGTCTCAATGTGCTTTGTGGTCGTGGTCGAGGCGGGGCTGAGCGGTTCTGGAGCGACCCGATGGCGGCTGCTCGAAAACGGATTTAGGCGCATAACGAACTCCTGTGGGTCGTACGTGCCCACAGTAGCGACCGCCTCCGATGGCGTGATGCAGGCTGCGAACCGGCGTCGCGCAAGCCGAAATGTCACTCTTCAATCGATGTGCACACCGCAGGCGATCGCCGCACTTGCAGGTGCCGTCCTCCGCTCGGCGTCGAGGTATCCAAAAACGTGGTCATGCATGTCCGTCGCCTTGCTTCCGCTGTTGGCGGACTTCCTTCAGGTTATTTATCGGAGCCGACAGTCGTAGCCGCCAGGGTGCGGTAGCATTGCATGAGCCGTTGCAGTTTCAGGATCCGTTCGCATGGCGCAGCGCTTTCCTGCAAGCCATCCAGCTGCATTTCGGCATGCCTGAAGACCTCGGCCAGGCAGGTTGCGCGAGCCATCGCGTTCAATGCCAGCGATCGCACGTGAGCGCGCTGCATCGCATCGTTGTGCGTATTGGTCCGCTGGTCGGCTGTCGTGGTCGGGGCATCCACTTGCTCCAACGGTGCAAGTGCTTGCAGCAGAAACACCAATTGACTGTCGCGTACCTGATTGCGCCGCGCCAATAGACGATTGCGTTGATCAAGCACGCGTTGTTCCTGCGGCATTGCCTGGCGCTCCTCAAGAAACAAGCGCGTGGTGATGGCGTGGTATTGCGTGTTGAGTTGGATCAGACGGCGGTTCATGCCTTGCAACAGAGACCGCATTCCAGCGCGCGGCAATCGCGCAGCGCCTGGCGGTGATGCGTGGGACGCAACACCTGCCAAGCACGGCGATGATGGAAGCCAGGCCTGCGCTGCCTGTTGCTGCGTCCGTTGAAGCGCGCAGGCAGGTGCTTGCTCCTGTCGTGCGGCAGGCGCATGCCGCACATTTACACCGCCAGCCGCCGCAGGCAGCCTGCGCGGTTGGGCGAACAGCCGCGACGTGCCTGAGCCGCAGGCACCGGTTGCATCTGCGGCAGCGCTCGTTGCCTGCCGCTCTTTCAACCAGGGATTCAGCCGCATGATCCACTCCAACCGGACGACAAGCCCTGTGTGTGGTCGCTACGGTATCGAGCTTGTTTTACCGAACCCGGTACGCTGCGAACAAACGGCCCACTAACCGAACGGCTGATGTTTTCAAGCGGTGTACATGCCCCATGCAATGGCGGCGATCGCCGGGACCGCCAGCAGCAGACCCACGCATACGCGTGTACCGAGACGCTCCTTGAACCCGAGCGCGCCCACCAGCACGCCAAGGACGACCACGCCGATGTTCATGCTCGCAAAGACCGTAGCGGGGCTGTGCGGCAGCGCTTGATGGGCGCGCACATAGCAAAAGATGTTGCCGAAATTGAGCATGCCCAGCAGCACGCCGGCCACGACGTTGCGGCCGTCCATCCGCACGCCGCGTGTCCAGCGCAGACCCTGCAGCAGCGACATCAGGACGAAGGCGATGGCGAAGCACAGTGTGAGCGAGGTCAGCGACGACGTACCGGCCTGCGCGATGGTCTTGAGCAACAGATCGATCAGTGCAAAGCCCATCCACACACCCAGTAGCCACGGCCACGCAGCCAAGGGCGCTGGCGCAGCGCGGTCGCGCGGATCTGCGCGTTGCACGATGCATACGATGGCCAGCAGGCCCATGCCCAGTCCAGTCAGCTTCCATCCGTTGAACGGTTCGCCGAACAGGGTGAAAGCCGCCGCCAACGACAGCAGCAACGACAAACGTTGTGCCATCTCGGTACGCACGATGCCGGCAGTGGTCACGGCGCGCGCCAGCACCATGAAGATCGACGGCAACGCAACCGAAAGCGCCAGCAATGCTGGCCACGGTGTGGACGGCGCATGCAGCGTGTCCAACGCAGGATCCAGCAACAGCCACGCCAGGACGGCAGCGGTGGCGTAGTTCCAGGTGATGGTCTGGGAAGCATCCAGGCGATAGCGCGGCACCAACTTGAGAAGCACCGACACCAGGACACTGCAAACAACGGCAAACAGCAGGAAATACATAGGCAACGCAACGAAGTGTGCAGGCAGGGCGATGAACGCGGCCGGCGGGGCGGCTATTATGAGGGCATGTCCAATCTCCCATTCCCCACCGAATCGGCTGCGTTGACGTTGGAGGGGCCGGTCGGCCCGCTCGATATCGCAGTCGATCTGCCCGAGCCGGACGTCGCTGTGCAACCGGTCACCGCCATCGTCTGCCATCCGCTCTCCACCGAGGGGGGCAGCATGCACAACAAGGTCGTCACCATGGCCGCGCGCGCGTTGCGCGAGCTGGGCATCACCGTGGTGCGCTTCAATTTCCGCAGTGTCGGCACCTCGGCCGGCAGCTTCGATCATGGCAACGGCGAGCAGGACGATCTGCGTGCGGTTGCCGCGTGGGTGCGCAGCCAACGCCCGGGCGACACGCTGTGGCTGGCCGGTTTCAGCTTCGGCGCCTACGTGTCGTTGCGCGCTGCCGGCTCGCTCGAACCGCAGGTGTTGATCTCGATCGCGCCGCCGGCCGGGCGCTGGGATTTCAGCGGCATGCAGCCGCCTGCGAACTGGTTGGTGATTCAGGGCGATGCCGATGAAATCGTCGACCCGCAGGCGGTCTACGACTGGCTGGACACGTTGGAGCAGCAACCCGAGCTGGTGCGCATGCCCGACACCAGCCACTTCTTCCACCGCAAATTGATCGACCTACGCGGTGCGATCCAGCATGGTGTCCGGCGCTGGTTGCCGGCCGCAGTCTGACCGCGGCATGGCCCACGCACAGGCGTATCGCTCTGCGACGCGCCGTTAAGCGGGCTTGGCAGCAGCCGGCCCGCGGAGAACACGATGACTGAGATGACCCCGTCGCAGCGCTACGCCGCCGGCGTACAACGCGGCGACTGGCGCGCCGATCCTGCGCAGCAGGCGGCGTTGGCGGAGCTGGACCGTATCCACGATGCATTGGTGGACAGCGCGCAGGATGGCTGGCTGGACCGGCTGTCGGCCTTCTGGAAAAAGCCCGAGCCTGTGCGCGGCCTGTACTTCTGGGGTGGCGTGGGGCGCGGCAAGACCTTCCTGGTCGACCTGTTTTACGACGGGCTGCCGATCAAGCAGAAATACCGCACGCATTTCCACAGGTTCATGCGCGGCGTGCACGAGCAATTGCGCGAGCATGCCGGGCAGAGCGACCCGTTGGCCAAGATCGCCCAGCAGTGGCGCGAGAATCTGCGCGTGCTGGTGCTGGACGAATTCTTCGTCACCGACATCGGCGATGCGATGTTGCTGGCGCGCTTGCTGGAACGTTTGTTCGCCGAAGGTGTGACCCTGGTGACCACCTCCAATACCGCACCAGAAAACCTCTACGCCAATGGCTTGCAGCGCGACAGCTTCATGCCGGCGATCGGCTTGCTGCAGAAGTTCTGCGTCGAGCTGTATGCCGAAGGCACCGAGGATTACCGCATGCGCGCATTGACGCGTTCGCCGGTGTACCGCGCGCCGCTGGATGCGCAGGCCGATGAGTGGCTCAGCCAGCGCTGGAGCGAATTGAGCGGAAATGCCGAGGCACGTGGCGGCAATATCGAAATAGAAGCGCGCAAGATTGCGGTGCGCGCACGCGGCAAGAGCATCGCCTGGTTCGACTTTGCTGCGCTGTGCGAAGGCCCGCGCGGCCCGGGCGACTACATCGAGATCGCGCGCGAATTCACCACGGTGCTGCTGGGTGGCATTCCGCATTTCGACCGCATGAACGAGGACGCGGCGCGCCGTTTCGTCAATCTGATCGACGAGCTGTACGACCGCCACGTCAATCTGGTCTGCACCGCGCAGGACGCGCCGCCGGCGTTGTACAGCGGCCAGCGCCTGGCCGGCGCCTTCGAGCGCACCGCCTCGCGTTTGATCGAGATGCAGAGCGCCGATTATCTGGCCACTGCGCATCGGGCGTGAGTTGCTTGCGTGGTTGCGCACCTTAGAGCGACTAAAAAACGTAGCGAGTGCCTACCTGACGGCTGCGCAGTAGTTTTGTTAGTGGCTCTTGGCCTTCAGGGACTTTCCCAGTTACTGCGGCTCGGGACAACGTCGAGGATTTCGGCATCACCATTCGGAAATCTGCGATAGATCAGAGTGAATTTTCCGCTGCAGGCGGGCGCCAGATAGGTTCCTGGCTGCACGCCTTTGCGATGGGTCATGACGCCATCAAGGGTCTGGCCCTTGTCGTAGATTCGCTGATCCTGTGCGTCTGCAGTGCCTTCGTTGGTCGCTTCCATGCAATCGACCCAGTACTCGATCCTGGCTTCGTCCGCGCGCAGCGTCCAGTACACGGTCATGTCTTGGCGATGTGTTTCCTGGCCTGCTGTTTCAATGCCTGCAAGCGATCACGTGCGTGTTGGCCTGTCAGCGAGTCAGCCGGATTGGCATCGGCGGCCTCCACGGCAGAGCGCGTGCGGTCGGTCAAAAACCGTAGATACGCAGCATCCTTGTGCACGCCCGCGATGCGGCTCTGCTGATCTGCGCGCTTGCGCAATCTGATGCGCACATTGTTTGCCGGATCCGCTTGCCGGGTATTGTCGACGCGGTAGCTGTGGATGCCGATCTGGTGCAACGCTTTCGCTGCAGCCTCGATCCCGGCAAAGGTGCGCGGCTCTCCCAATTTGGAGATGAGCAGGCGCCGGCTATGGTCGCGCGCAAGCAGTTGCACCGCATAGCCATCGTCGGCCCCGAGCACGATCGCGTCTGACATGACGCCGGCTGCTACCAGCTCTTTGGCAGCCGCCAGCTTTACGGCCGGCATGTCTTTCACCAGGGGTGATGTTTTGCCCTTCAGGTGAAGTGATCGGAGGACAGATGTGAGGTCGGACATACGATTCTGGCGATACGAGCAGGGTTCCCAATTACTTATAACTCAGGTGGCCGGCAGCTGCACGGCTGCAGCACATTGCGGATTTTTCTCAAGGGCGAATAAAGTCGCTTGCAATTTAATAGTGCACTATGTAAATTGCAGCCATGGACACCGCCACAGCCACCACCGCCCGGACCAACGCGCTGCTGCAGCTCGACAACCAGCTGTGCTTTGCGCTGTATTCGGCCAACCTGGCGATGCACAAGCTCTACCGCGGGCTGCTGAAGGCGCTGGACCTGACCTATCCGCAGTACCTGGTGATGCTGGTGCTGTGGGAGACCGACGGGCGCGGCGTGTCGGAGATCGGCGAGCGCCTGTACCTGGACTCGGCCACGCTGACGCCGCTGCTCAAGCGCCTGCAGGCCGCTGGCCTGGTCACCCGCACGCGTGCCGTCAGCGACGAGCGTCAGGTGATCATCGGGCTGACCGACGCCGGCCGCGCCTTGCGCAGCAAGGCGGGCGCGGTGCCGGAGCAGGTGTTCTGCGCGTCGGCGTGTTCGTTGGACGAACTGCGTCAACTCAAGCAGGAACTGGAAAAGCTACGCTCCAGCCTCGGAGCGGCGTGAGTCGACCCACCCGTGCTTACGTTCTCAATTTACATGTCGCACACGATTCAATCGTCAACGATTCAACTACATCCTGCGCCGAGAGCGCTCACTCTGGAGAACCACCATGGCCTCACCTGAAAAGATCCTCTATACCGCCCACGCCACCGCAACCGGCGGCCGTGAAGGCCGTGCCGTGTCCTCGGACAAGGCGCTGGACGCCAAGCTGTCCACCCCGCGTGAGCTGGGCGGCGCGGGCGGCGACGGCACCAACCCGGAGCAGCTGTTCGCTGCCGGTTATGCGGCCTGCTTCATCGGCGCGATGAAGGCCGTTGCAGGTCAGGACAAGCTCAAGCTGCCGGGCGAAGTGAGCATCGACAGCAGCGTCGGCATCGGCCAGATTCCGGGCGGCTTCGGCATTGCGGTGGAATTGCGCATCGCGGTGCCGGGCATGGACAAGGCCGAACTGCAGGCGCTGGTCGACAAGGCCCACCAGGTCTGCCCGTACTCCAACGCCACGCGTGGCAACATCGACGTCACCCTGACCCTGGCCTGATCCACGCCAGTGCTGCCGCGCATATCGCGTAGCAGTGTCAGAAGCGGCCCGGCGCATGCGCCGGGCCGCGTTCGTTTGGACGTGCTGGCGATGCCCGCAGCCGCGCGGCACACTACGGCGATGACAGTGCTTGTTTCGCCGGTGCCGACCGGAATCTTCTGCGCATGAGCGCGCCGCGTCCTACCTTGTTACTGCTGCCTGGCCTGCTCAACGATGCGCAGCTGTGGCACGCGCAGCGCGTGGCATTGGCCGACGTTGCCGAGTGTGTGGTCGGCGACATCACCCAGGGCGAGAGCATGCGCGCGCTGGCGACGCAGGTGCTGGAGCGTATGCCGCCGCGTTTCGCATTGGCCGGTTTTTCGTTGGGCGGCTATGTGGCGCAGGAAATCCTGCGCATCGCGCCCGAGCGTGTGGAGCGCCTGGCCTTGCTGGATACCTCCGCCCGTGCCGATTCGCCCGAGCGTGTCGCGCAACGGCGCGCGCAGGAGGCGAGCGTGCGTGGCGGAAAGACGTTTCTTGGATTCGGCGAACGGCTGATGCGGCATTACGTGCATCCATCGCGCTGGAAGGACGCGGCCTTGCTGGAACGCGTGCGCGGCATGACCCAGCGCCTGGGCGTGGAGGTCTTCGTGCGCCAGAACCGGCTGGAGCGGGAAGATGGTCGCGCGTTGCTAGGCGCCTTCACTGGTCCTGTGCTGGTGCTGTGCGGCCAGGACGATGCGATCACCCCGCCTACGTTGCACGAGGAAATGGCTGCGCTCGCCGTGCAGGCGCAGTTGGTGCAAGTGCCTGCGTGTGGCCATCTGTCGCCATTGGAGCAGCCGCAGGCGGTATCGGATGCGCTGCGGGAATGGCTGCTGGCCTGATACGCGCCCTCAGTGCGCAGCCGTCACCACCACGCTGTTGGAAGCCGGCGCATCGTCTTGCTCGTTTTGCTGATGCGTCTTGAGCTCCAGCATCTGCAAGCGCTCGCCTTGAAAGCGATAGTCCAGTGCCTGTTGCACCGCGTACAACGCTTCTACCTGTGTGCATAAGCTGTGTGCCTGCGCCTCCAGCGCTTCGCTGCGTGCCTGCATCTGTTGTTCCATCCGCGCGTCCAATTGCTCTCCGCGTCGCTCCAGCTGCGCGGTGCGTCCGGTCATCACCGTCCACATCACGCTGCGGGTCAGGCCGCCGGCCAACTCTTCTGCGGCCTGTTCGACATTGGCTTCGAAGTGTTCGTCGAACAGCTCCTGCTCCCAGCGTCCACGCCCCAGGGTGGCATCGACCTGCGCAAGTGCGGTGACGCGCAGCCGCTCCACCTTGCGCTCCTGGCGCGTGCTGCCGGTGAGCATCTGCACCACGCCGGCCAGCGCATCGAAGGTGATGTCGACCACCGAGCGGGCGATGTCGGTCACTGCCGGCATCAGCGTGCGGGCGCCGTGCTCGATCTCGCGCAGGCGTTGCGCGTCTGCAGCGCTGACCGGTTGCGGTTGACGGTCCACGTTGAGCTCGCCACCGTGGAAAAAGATCTCGCGCGGCACGCCCTGTTTGCGGCGTAGCCAGATGCCGCCGCTATCGGCCAGCACGTCGTAGGACGTACGGACCTCGCACTGCTGCGAAGACACCTGCGGCTTGGCGGTTTCGGCCTGCGCGCTACAGGCCGCCAGCAGTAACAGCGGCGCGAGAAAGGCGGTGGGGCGCATGGCGGCGGCCTGGAAATCGGCGGACCCCAGCATCACGCGTGGCGATGCGCACCGCCATGGGCAGGAAGTCAGGGTGCCGCACCTCTTTATCCGAACAAACGGCAACCGCAAAAGCGTGAAGCGGGTCGAGCGCCTGCACGCTGACATCTTTTTAGCGGCTGGCTCACTTGACTCTCACGGCGTATGGTGTGAATTATGTTGCACAGCAGCATCGGAGCTCCGCAATGCTCGACTCACGCATCGAAAAGGTTGATCTGGCTCTGACCGAGATCGCCCAGAATCCATCGGAAAAGGTGGCGCTGTGGCAATGGGCCTGCCGCGAGATGTTGCATGAGACCCTGATCGGCATGCACCAGCTCTCGCATCTGGCCGGCATCGCCCGGCAGGTGGCCAACGACTGGCGCGAACCGGTGGATGTGATCGCTCCGGCAAAGCCCTATCTGGCTGCCTCGGCGTTGGCCGATCGGCGTCTGCCGCAGGTGCTGGACGGCCTGGGCAGCACCGACGACGACAACGACCGCGCCAACTTGTGGCGGCTGCGCTATGCCAGCCTGATCGCCGCCACCCTGCAAGGCATGCAGGCATTGGCCGAAAAACACCGCATCGATCGCCAGGCGATGGCGATGGGGCAGTTGAACTAGGCGTTTATTGCGGCACTGCGTGGCCGAGTGGTTGCGCAGGTGTTCGAGCCACCGCTTCAGTGCCGAACGGCCGCCTCTTCCATATGCCGCCACGCATGCCGCACGATCCAGCGCGCCTCATCCCAGGGCACCGACAGCATCGGTTGATAGTGGTAAAAGCCGTCCTGCAACACGCGATAGAGCTGCGCCTCGGTAGCGCGCGGGTAAGCCAGATAAATGTCGTAGCCGAGCTTCAGCAGCCGGGCATAGTCGGCAAAATCGTAGCCGCCCAGATGGCCTTCGGCGTGGACATCGCGCCAATAGGCGATCTCAGCGTCGAGGTTGACGACGCGGCGGGTCAAAACGGATGCGGTGTGCATGGGTAGGACTCCGTTGTCGAGACTTACCCCCTGTGGCTGGCACCGTAGCAGCGCCTGTCACGTGCAACCAGCACGCGACGACGAGCGGTCGTCGCGGCGGTTATGCCCCCTATCGGGCGATGCCGATACGTGGAAAACCGAGAACTCAATCCCAGTCGGGTGCAATCGCCTTCGGATTGGCCAGGCGCTGACCGCGGTCGAGTGCGGCAATCTCGCTCATGTCCTGTTCGCTCAGCTGCAACGACTGCGCCTTGAGATTGCTTGCAAGGTTTTCGCGCTTGGTCGAGGACGGAATCACCGAATACCCCTGCTGCAGTGCCCAGGCCAAGGTCACCTGTGCCGCAGTGGCGTCGTGGCGCGCGGCAATCGCCTGGATCACCGGATCCTTCAACACCTCGCCAACCGCCAGCGTCATGTACGAGGTGACATGGATGCCTTGCTCGCGCAGGAACGCGATCAGCGCGCGGTTCTGCAGGTAGGGATGCACTTCGATCTGGTTGGTGGCGATGGCATCGGTGCCCAGGATCTCGATAGCCTGTTTGATCAGTGCGATAGTGAAGTTGGATACACCGATTGCGCGGGTCAGGCCCTGCTGCCTGGCCTGCGCCAGCGCTTCCAGATATTCGCGCATCGGCACCTGATCTTTCGGTGAGGGCCAGTGAATCAGGGTGAGATCGACATGCTCGGTGCCGAGCTTGCGCAGGCTTTCCTGCAGGCTCGGCAGCAAGGCATCGCGGCCGAACTTGTCGACCCAGATCTTGGTGGTCAGATACAGCTGATCACGCGGCACGTTGGAGGCGGCAATGGCCTGGCCGACCTGTTCTTCGTTGTCGTAGATCTGTGCGGTATCGATGGCGCGGTAGCCCAACTCCAGCGCGTTGCGCACCGAGTCGATGACGATCTGGTCCTTGAGACGAAAGGTGCCCAGGCCGAATGCGGGGACTGTCATGGTGTTCCTTTGTTGATCGGGAATAGGGAATGGGGAATCGTAAAAGCTGATGGTGTGCGGGGTGCTGCGAGTTATTTAGTCGAGCGCGACGACGGCCTTGCCGAAGTTTTCGCCACGCAGCAGGCTGATCAGGCCTTGCGGTGCGCTGTCCAGGCCGTGCAGCACGTGTTCGCGATACTGAATCTGGTCTTCGCGCAGCCACTGGCCCATTTCGCGCAGGAAGGCAGGCATCAGGCGAATGAAATCGTGCTGGATGAAGCCGCGCACGGTCAGTCGTTTGCGCAGTACCTGACCCATGAAGTCCGGCAGACGGTCCGGCCCCGGCAGCGCCTGGCCCCGGCTGTTGTAGGTGGCGATCACGCCGCACACCGGGACGCGTGCGAACGCATTCAACTGCGGCAACACCGCGTCGAACACCTTGCCGCCGACGTTTTCGAAATAGATGTCGATGCCGTCCGGCGTGGCGGTGCGCAACTGCTCGGCAAAGTCGTCGGCGCGGTGGTCCAGTGCCACATCCACGCGCAACGTCTCGCGCAGGTAACGCACCTTTTCTTCGCCGCCGGCAATGGCCACCACGCGCAAGCCTTGCAGGCGTGCCAGCTGCGCCACGGTGGCGCCGACCGGGCCGCTGGCGGCCGCAACCACCAATGTCTCGCCCGCCTGCGGCTTGCCGATTTCATGCAGGCCGGCGTAGGCGGTGAAGCCGGGCATGCCGTACACGCCGAGCGCGGTGCTCAGCGGCAAGGCATCGTCCTTGGGCAGCTTGCGTAATGGCGCGTCAGGAGTGAACAGGCTATGCGTCTGCCAGCCGCCCGGCAGCACCAGCAGATCGCCGGGTTGATAGTCGGGATGATGCGATTCGAGCACTTCGCCCACGGTGCCGCCTTCCATCACCGCGTCGATCTCCACCGGTGCGGCGTAGGACGGGCCTTCGTCCATGCGTCCACGCATGTACGGATCCAGCGAGAGAAAGCGATTGCGCACCAGAATCTGTTCGTGCCCGGTGGGCGGCAAGGCGAGCTCTTCCAGGCGGAAGTTGTCGGCGCTTGGCTCGCCGTGCGGGCGTGAGGCCAGCACGATGCGGCGGTTGGTGATCGATGTCATGCGGAATTCCTCGCGGAAAGGACCACGCGTGCGCGGCCGAGGGAGCACAGCCGCATAGCGGCTGCGCGAGGGAGTGCGTGCGATGGGTTACATGCGCTGCAGAGGCGAGGCGTCAAGCGGCTTCGGAAGGATCCGGCGCGCTTGCGCTATCCAGCTGCGCAATCTGATCGGCGCTCAGCGACACGCGCGCTGCCGCCAGTACGTCGTGCAGCTGGGTCACGCTGGTGGCACTGACGATCGGCGCGCTCAGGCCCGGTCGCGCGATCAACCAGGCCAATGCGATCTGCGCGGGCGTGGCGGTGTGGGTGGCGGCCAGATCGTCCAGCGCCTGCAGGATGCGCAAGCCACGCGGATTGACGTACTGCTTGACCACCGACGCACCGCGCGCGCTGCTCTTGCTGGCATCGTCTGCACTGCGGTACTTGCCGGTGAGAAAGCCGCTGGCCAGCGAGTAATAACTGATCACACCGATCTCGCGCTCGCGTACCAGCGGTTCCAGCTCGGCTTCGTAACCGACGCGGTCGTAGAGGTTGTATTCCGGCTGCAGGCTTTCGTAGCGTGGCAACTTGTATTGCTCGGAAATATCCAGTGCATCGCGCAGGCGTGCGGCGCTGTAGTTGGAGGCGCCAATCGCGCGCACCTTGCCTTGTTCGATCAAGCGACCGAATGCGGCCAGCGTGGCTTCCAGCGGAACCGATTCGTCGTCTGCGTGGGCCTGATATAGGTCGATCACATCGGTCTGCAGACGCGTGAGCGAATCCTCCACGGCTGCGGCGATGTTTTCCGGCGACAAGCCCGGATGCTCGCTCCACTTGCCCACCTTGGTGGCGATCAACACTTTGTCGCGCTTGCCACTGCGTGCGAGCCAGCGCCCGATGATGGTTTCCGATTCGCCGCCATGGTTGCCAGGCACCCAGCCGGAGTAGGCATCGGCGGTATCGATCAGATTGAAACCGGCATCGACGAAGGCATCGAGCAGCGCAAACGAGGTCGCTTCATCGGCGCTCCAGCCGAACACATTGCCACCGAAGACGATCGGTTGAATCTGCAGGCCGGAGCGGCCCAGCGCGCGGGAGTGAGTCATGGTGAAAGCTCCTGATTCGAAACTGCCGAACAGGATAGTCATGCACACCGGCGTTGCGTGTGACACCAACGTGGATTCAGCGTTCCGCCCAGCTGCCGCAATGCCTCACAGAATTTGAACATGTCGTGTGTCGCGCGCAGTGCAGCATGCGAAGTCCTGCACATGGCAGGCTCCAAATCGCATGCTAGGCTCGCGCTACTTTTTCCCGTAAAGGGCGCTGTGATGATCCGCAACAAGCTGGTGTGTGCATGTGTGGTGGGGATGGCAGTGGCGATGAGCGCGCCGCTGGCAATGGCAATCAAGCCGGCCGATAGCGCAACCCTGCCGGCGCCCGATGCGGCGCTGCAAAAAGCCATCGACGGCAACTGGCGCGACCGTGTGTATGTGCAGCGCGATGTCTATCGCCATCCGGGTCAGACGCTGGCGTTCTTCGGCATCAAGCCGACCCAGACCGTTATCGAAATCACACCGGGGGGCGGCTGGTACTCGGAGATTCTGGCGCCATATCTGCGCGAGAAGGGCAAGTACGTGGCAGCAGTGGTCGACCCGGCGGCGGTCCCGGAAGGCCGTAGCCGCGACTCCGCACAGCGCGGGCGCGACGAGCTGGAAAAGAAGTTCCAGGCCAAGCCACAGGTGTATGGCAAGCCCTCGTTCGTGTCGTACGTGCCGAAGACGCCCTCGTTCGGCGTGGACAATTCGGCCGACCTGGTGCTGACCTTCCGCAACGTGCACAACTGGCGCATGGCCGGTAATGCCGAGGCGATGTTCAGCGGCTTCTACAAGGTGCTCAAGCCCGGTGGCGTGCTCGGCGTGGTGGAGCATCGTGCCAAGGCCGATGTGCCGGCGGACGACAAGAGCGGTTATGTGGGCCAGGCGCAGTTGATTGCGATGGCCGAAGCGGCCGGTTTCAAGCTGGCGGGCAAGAGTGAGGTCAACGCCAACCCGCGCGACACCAAGGACTATGCCGGTGGCGTGTGGACGCTGCCGCCGAGCAACAGCCACGACAAGGCCGACGAAGCCAAGTACAAGGCGATCGGCGAGAGCGACCGCATGACCTTGAAGTTCGTCAAGCAGTGAGGCAGTGCCTGCATGCCGGCGCGCAGTGCGCGTTCGGCATGCAGCCGTTTGCATACCGCCAACCAACGCATGACGCCACGCACGCGCATTGCGTCTTGCCGGCGTTGTGCCTCGCTCTGACGCAACGGGACTGGCATGTTGGTGTTGTTGAACAAACCCTATGGCGTGCTGTCGCAATTCAGCGACCGCTCGCAGCCGCCCAAACGCACGCTGGCCGAATTCGGCTTGCCGGCCGACGTGTATGCGGCCGGCCGTCTGGATCACGACAGCGAAGGCTTGCTGCTCCTGACCGACGATGGCGCATTGGCGCACCGCTTGACCGACCCGCGCCACAAACAACCCAAGACCTACTGGGTGCAGGTGGAAGGTACGCCTGCGCCTTCGCAGTTGCAGGCCTTGCGCGATGGCGTGGTGCTCAACGACGGCCCGACCCGCCCGGCCAAGGTGCGCAGCATCGATCCGTCACCGCAGGTGTGGCCGCGCGATCCGCCGGTACGCGTGCGCAAGACCGTGCCCGACGCATGGCTGGAACTGCAGATCACCGAAGGCCGTAACCGTCAGGTGCGGCGCATGACCGCATCGGTAGGCCTTCCCACCTTGCGTCTGATCCGTGTGGCGATCGGTGACTGGAGGTTGGATGCGCTCGCACCTGGGCAGTGGCGCGCGGATGAAACCCATCACGCGCGGCCAAGCCGGACGCGACGCTGAGTGTTCTGCTTTCTCAGCGTTCGTTCCGTGCACGGCAGCGAGACACAGCAACGCACCGCGACTTAGGGCCGCGATGCGTGCGTTCAAGAGCAACTGACAACAGCGATCGACACAACCGTCGTGCGACACATGCTCGCTCGCAACGCCTTGTCAGCTGCACGCAGCCTCAATAATCGAAGCTCACGCTCACCCGCAACGAACGCGGTGCCTGCCGCACATTGGCCGCCCCGTACAGCGGATCCGGTTGTCCCGGTTCGAGTTCCGAATAGGGATAGCGCCACAGCGCGGTCTGGGTATTGAACACGTTGAACACATCCAGATTGAAACCGAGCTTGCCGTCGCCAAAACCGGGGCGATAGGCCAGGCCCAGATCCAGTTGCGTCATCGTCGGCAGGCGGCCTTGGCTGCCCGGAGGCGCAGGTTGGCCCTGGTAGTAGTGGTAGGCGATGCCGTAGCCGGCAGGGTCGGTCTGATCGGCGCCATACGAGCCGAGCGGGCTGAACGGCGCGCCGGTAACCACGGCCAGGTTGGCCGACACCAGCCACTGCGGGGTGATCTGATAATACCCATACAGCTTGAGCTGGTGGGTGTGGTCGTTGCTCTGCGGGCCGTTGGTATGCTCCATCAGCTGCGCGTAATCCCAGGCCTGCGATGTGGCCACCGCGGTCTGGCCGATGTTGGAGAGCAGCTGGCCTTCCGTGGTGCCGTAGCTGCGCGAGAAGGTGTAGTCGGCCTTGGCGTACCAGCGGCTGTCGAAGGGATGTTCCAGCGACAGGTTGAGCGCGTAGTAGTTGCGCTTGAAGGCCGGCATGCCGAGCTCGGCGTTGCTCAGCGGCACGCTGACGTAGTTGCCGCCGGTATCGACCAGGGTGAAGGTGTTGGCCTTGCCCGGATTGATCAGCCAGCAGCTGACCGGATTGCTCTGCTTGGTGACGTCGTAGCCCAGCGCATCGGACTTGGCCAGCACCGCATCGATATCGCAGTAATCATCCACGCCGCTGCGCAACAAACGATAAGTCGCCTTGGCGCCGTAAACCCAGCTGTCGCCGAGTGTCTTGGAAAAGCCCAGGATGAACTCGTCCTGGAACGAGGGCTTGATGCCGGAGGTCGCCACGGTCTTGGGGTCGGGCAGGATCCCGTAATTGTTGTTGGACGAGACCGGGTCGGAGAACTGGGTCAGATCGGTGGGATAGCCGTTGGCATCGATGCCGCCATAGGTGTAATACGTCGACGTCGCCAAGGTGGCACCGGCCGCGTTGAAGGCCGGATTCAGCGGCAGTGCCAGGTAGTAACGCCCCGCATTGCCGAACACCTTGAAACGCCCGTCGCCATCGACGTCCCAGCTGAAGCCCAGACGCGGCGCCCATTGCCTGCTGGACTGCTTGATGTAGGCATCGCCATCGCGGTTGAAGTTGGTGAACTGATCCAGCCGCAAGCCAAGATTGAGCAACAGCCGGTCGCTGACCTGCCAGTTGTCTTCGATGTATTGCGCGCGTTGCGCCGAGCGCACCGAGGCCAGCGAACTGGAGACATAGCGACGCACGTAATAGCCGTCTTCGCCATTGACGATGCCGCCAGTGGCCGGCACGCCCAGGCCGGTGCTGATCGGCACATTGGGGTTGGACTGGCCGTAGGCCCAGTAATACCCATCGCCGGAGGTCACCGAGCCGCGATTGAGGGCGCGTGCATTCTGGTTGTCGATCCCGACGGTGATCGAGTGATGGCCGATGACGTAATTCAGATCCAGCCGCAAATTGTCGCTGCGGTTGCCGCGATCCGGATCGACCAGCGATGAGGTGGTCTGCGCATTGGTGATCGGGTTGCCGCCAGTGAGCGCGGGATTCTGCAGCGAGGCATTGGACAGAAAGGTCAGCGAGCTGTCATAGGCAGGATTGCCGACGTAGTCGTCGGATTTCATCTTGCCGTACAGCGCGCTGACGGTGAGGCGGTCGGTGAGATAACCGGTGTATTTGGCGCTCCACAGATTGCCGCCGGTCTTGGTGGTGTCGTCCTGGCCACGCAAGCTGCCGCGACTCAACGCGTCGTAATCGTAGTTGTAGATGCTGCCGCGATACACGTTGCGGCTGGAGGCGCCGGTGAGTTCCAGCAGGTGGTTGTCGGTGATGTTCCAATCCAGCTTGCCGTACCAGCGCGGGCGGTCGTATCGATAGCTGGTGTCGGCATTGGTGTCTTCCACGCTGTCCAGTTCGCGGCCCTGGCGGCGCTCCAGTTCATAGGAGCCGAACAGGAACAGCTTGTCCTGGATCAACGGCCCGCCGGCATACACGCTTTGGGTGGACACCCATTGGCGGTCCTGATTGTCGGGGCGATACAGCGCGCCATTGGCTGGGTAGCGCACATCGTCCTTGTCCGCGCGCGCAGATGCCGGCTCCCACAACGCCTGTCCACCAAAGTGCCAGTCGTTGGTGCCGCGCTTGCCCACTGCATTGATCACGCCGCCATCGGAGCGGCCGTACTTGGCGCTGTAGCCGCCGGTATAGACCTCCAGCTGATCGATACTGCCGTAGGGCAGGGTCAGGCCGCCCAGGCCACGCAGCGGATCGGTGGTGTTGAAGCCGTTGATGTAATACGCGTTCTCCGCAGCCGAAGAACCGCCGAAGCTCACCAACTGCTCGCCGCTCGGGCCGCTATAGGTGCCGCTGCCACTGTTGCCGACCACGCCCGGTGCCAGCTGCGCGATCGCCTCGGCCGAACGGCCAAGTGGCAATCGCTGCAATTGCTCGGCAGTGATGACGGTGCGCGAATCCACGGTGGTGACATCGATCGCGGCTGCCGCACGATCGGCGGTGACGCTGACGCCATCCAGTTGTGTCACCCCGCCGAACGACACATCGGTGGTGGTGCCCACCGTCAGCGTCACTGCCTCGCGTGTATTCAACACGTTTCCGGCGGCATCTTTGGCCACGACCGAGTAAGTGCCTAACGGCAATTGGCCCAAGGCGTAGCGGCCGCGTGCATCGACGTCCACTTCGCGGGTGAGGCCGGTATCGCTACGCACCACAACGCGGCTGGCCGAGGCAGGGGCCTGACCGGCGATGCTGCCGGTGGTGGATTGCGCCAGGGCCAACGGTGAGGCAGTGGCAAGCAAGAGCGCCAACGCGAGTGCGCTAGGCCGGAAGATGGGAGAGCGAACGGTCATGAACAATCACTTCTGGATGTGGGGAGGTGGGAGCACCCCGCAAGCGCGCACTTGCGACGCCGATCTCGGTGTGGCTCCCCGCGGACATTAATCACCGCCGAGCCCGCTATTCAGAAATGGAGTGTGGTTATGTCGCTACGCCAAATGGCTATGGTGATTGCAGTGGTGTGTCACGCGTTGACATCAGGGCACCGCGATGGATTGCATCCCACAAACGACAACGCCACGGCGCAGGGCCGTGGCGTTGTCTGAATTTACCTGGCGAGATGGCTTATTCGATGCCGTCGCTCGGGGTCACTGCACCGCGACGCTGGTAGGCCGCGCGACGTGCGCTGGCGTTGCCGGCGTTTTCGCGATCGAAACGATGCACGTTGCCGCCGAGCACCTGCTGATCACGCTGCCGCTTGCGGTACACCGCATAGCCGATCAGGCCGAGGCCGGCGACGGCCGCTGCCACGGTGATGGCGGGATTGCGCTTGACCGCCTTGCTGACGACCTTGCCGCCGGTACGCACGGCACCCAGCGCGGCGCCGGTCTTGAGCCATTCGCTGGCACCCGGGCTGAAATGACGCAGGCTGCTGCCCGCGTTGCGTGCCTTGTCGCCCGCGTCGGACGCGGCGTGACGCAGATGGTCGCCGGCAGTGCCAGCCAGTTCCAGGGCACGCTCCAGGGCGCGTTCGGTGATCACAGTCAGCTTGCTCATTGGAGGCGTTTCCTTTCTGAGTACGTGGTCCGCAGTGTGTGGGCTGGTGCGTATAGACCGTGTTAGCGGTGGTGGAGCTTGTTTGGGTTGCGGTTAAGTAATGATGCGTTGCGCTTTGTATGTGGGAGTCGGAGGTAGCGGTAAAAAACAGATCTGATGAGCATGCGCGGCTTTTCCCTTCTCCCGCCGGGAGAAGGTGCCCGAAGGGCGGATGAGGGTACGGGCGAAGCCACGTGCGCTTGAACGACGCGAGTGCTTCGCCCCGTACCCTCACCCCAACCCCTCTCCCGACGGGAGAGGGGCTTTACGTGCCACGTGGTTTTGCCCTGTGCGTTGCGGCTGCCGTCCATGGGTCTTCCGGCGCGCCGCAGAAGTCGTTGAGTACATGACATCTTTCACCGCCGCTGCGGGTCAGGACCCGTCATGTGCCACGCGGTTTTGCCCTGTGCGTTGCTGTTGCGGTCCATGGATCCTCTGGCCACGGGTGTCTGGGATACCGCCCCTTCATCTCCTTCTTGACCTCCGGATACGTCGTTACCCAGAAGCTCTTCAGATCCTGTGTGACCTGCAACGGTCGCCCACCTGGTGAGAGCAGGTGCAAGGTCAATGGGATGCGGCCATCGGCGATGCGCGGGGTTTCGGCCAGGCCGAACAGTTCCTGCAGCTTGACCGCCAGCACCGGCGGCAACGGTTGCCCGGCGTGATCGACGGCGTAGCTGATCTGCCGCTCCATGCCCGAGGGCACGCCGATCCGGGTGGGCGCGTGGCGGTCGATCAACTGGCGGCGGTCCCACGGCAAGGCGGCCTTGAGCGCTTCGCCCAGGCTGCTTTCGTCGAGTGCGTCGAGCCGGGTCTTGCCGACGAACGCCGGGCGCAGCCAGGTCTCCAGCGTGGCCATCAGGGCTGCATCGGAGAGATCGGGCAACGCGAGCTCCGGCATCCAGGCGCACAGCGACTGCACGCGTGCGCGCCATTGGCGCAGGCCGTCGGTCCAGGGTAGGGCATCCAGGCCCAGCTGACGCACTGCCTCGGTCAGGGCGCTGGCGGCCTGTGCCGGATCGACGCGGCCGGCCGGGCGGCTGTCGAGCACGATGCGGTCGAAGCTGGATTGCCGGCGCGCCACCAGGGCGCGCTTGTCCGCATCCCATTGCACCAGGTCCTGCTGCACGAAGCGCTCTGGCGCGCTGCGGCGCAGATAGCCTTCGTCCACCGGCGCGGCGCGCAGCAGCAGCGCGTCCTTGGCTTCGTAACGCAGTTCGCTGGCCACCAGCCAGGGTTCGCCGCGCAGGTCGCTGTGGTCGAACAGGCGCGCGCTGCGGCCGTTGGCGAGCAGGTAGCGCAGCGGGTCGGCAGGGTGGCGCGCGGCGATACGGTCGGGGAAGGCGTGCGAGAGCAGATCGCCGAGCGCATGCGCCTCCACGCTGGCGGGCGGTGCGCTGTCGCAACGCAGCCGGCGTCGCCATTGTTTGGCGGCGCTGTCGATCGCGGCCAGGCCGCCGCGGTTGGCATCGTGTGTGCTGCGACCTTGGCGGAATGCGGCCAGTGCGCGCCAGCGGGCGGCCAGCCCATCGCCGCCCTGACGCAGCGGGTCGCGCGCTTCCAGCAAGGCGGCCAGGTCGCAGGCCAACGCTACGCGCGCGGCATCGCCGGCCTGCGCCAGCATCGCGGCCAGGCGTGGATGGGTGCCCAGCGCGAGCATGCGCCGGCCCAGCGCGGTGATGCCGCCGCTGCCGGTGAGCGCGCCCAGCCGCTGCAGCAATTCGTGCGCGGCGGCCAGCGCGCCGGCCGGCGGTGCATCGACGAAACGCAATGCGGCACTGCCCCAGGCGGCCAGTTCCAGTGCCAGGCCGGCCAGTTCCACCTGCGTGATCTCGGCGCGCCGCTGCGGTTCCAGCCGTTGCGATTGCGGCCACAGCCGGTACGCCCAACCGCTGGCCACACGCCCGGCGCGGCCGGCACGCTGGTCGGCCGAGGCTTGCGCAATGGTGGCGATGTCCAGCCGCGAGAAACCGCTGTTGGGATCGTAATGCGGCTCGCGCGCCAGCCCGCTGTCGATGACCACGCGCACGCCAGGCAGGGTCACCGAGGACTCGGCCACATTGGTCGCCAGCACCACGCGCCGGCGCCCGGACGGGTCGGGTTGCAGTACCTGGCTTTGCGCCTCGACCGGCAATTCGCCATGCAGCGGCAGCACCTGCACCGCCGGGTCCAGCACGTCCTGCAGCGCGCTGTGCACGCGTGCGATCTCGCGCTGGCCTGGCAGGAACACCAGCACATCGCCCGGATGGGTGGCCAAGGCGTGTTCCACCGCGCGGCGGGTCTGCGGTTCCAGCGCTTCGTCGCGGCGCGCGGGAAAGTGCGCGATCTCCACCGGGAAACTGCGTCCGGCGCTGCTCAGGCGCGGTGCGTCGAGAAAGCCGGCCAGGCGCTCGCCATCCAGCGTGGCCGACATCGCCACGATGCGCAGGTCTTCGCGCACCTGCGCCTGCACATCCAGCGCCAGCGCCAGACCGAGGTCGCCGGCCAGATGGCGTTCGTGGAATTCATCGAACAGCAGTGCGCCGATGTGTTCCAGCATCGGGTCGTCCTGGATCAGCCGCGTCAGGATGCCCTCGGTGACGACCTCGATGCGGGTACGTGCGGAGGTCTTGTTCTCGAAGCGGATGCGGTAGCCCACGGTTTCGCCGACCGGCTCGCCGAGCTGGCGCGCCATGAACATCGCCGCGCTACGGGCGGCCACGCGGCGTGGTTCGAGCATCACGATCTTGCGACCGGCCAGCCACGGCGCGTCCAGCAAGGCCAGCGGCACCTGGGTGGTCTTGCCGGCGCCGGGCGGGGCTTCCAGCACCAGCCGCGGATGGGCCGCCAGGCTGTCGCGGATTTGCGGCAATAACGGGAAGATCGGAAACGCGGGGTCGGTCATGCGCGGGAAGGATACGGGGCGGCCCGAATCTGCGCGATGGTCGGGTTGATGGGTGAAGGCTGTCAGGGAATGCCGAGTGGCGAAGTGCCTGCCAAGACATGCCTGGCTGTTTTAAAGGCCGAGCTTGCTTCAGGCCCGGGCAGGGACGTCGATAACCGGTGTAATCCCCTTGTCTGGATTCACCATGTCTGCTGCCACCCCGAAATTCGTCAGCCTGCAAAGCAAACTGCTCGGCGCGCTCGCGCTGGGGTTGGCGGTCATCTTGCTGTGTGCGCTTGGTGGCTTGGGGACGGCGTGGTTGAGCTTGTCGGGCAAGGTGCCGCCAGAAGTGGCGCAGGCCTCCAGCAGCGAAGAGATCACCCGCGATTTCCGCCTGCAGGTGCAGGAGTGGAAGAACGTGCTGATCCGCGGGCGCGATCCGGCGCAGCTGGACAAGCACCTGAGCGCTTTCCGCGAGCAGGGCAGGAAGGTGCAGGCAAGCACCGAGGCGCTGGCCAAGGCCACCCGGGACCCGCAGGCGCGCTCGCTGGCACAGGACTTTGCCAAGGCGCATCTGGGTTTGCAGCGCAACTACGAAGCGGCGCTGGGCAAGTTCGCCGAGGCCGGCTACGACACCCAGGTGGGCGACCGGCTGGTCAAGGGCCAGGACCGCGCGCCCAGCCAGGCGCTGGAAGCGCTGGTGACGCGCAGCAAGACCCTGGCCGATGCCGCGGTGCTGGCGGGTTCGCAATCGGCGCAGCACAAGCTGGTGCTGTCGGCGGTGGCCACGATCGTTGCGGCGCTGTGCCTGGTGGCAGTGCTGGGCTGGTGGATCCGTCGCTCGATCGTGCGCCCGATCGAAAGCGTCGCACGTGCGGCACGCCAGGTGGCAGCCGGCGATCTATCGGCGCGTGCGGCGGTCAGCAATCGCGATGAAATCGGTCTGCTTGGTCAGGCCATGGGCCAGGTGGTCAACACGCTCAGCGATGTCTCCACCGCGCAGGCCGACATGGCGCAGCGCCACGAAGCCGGGCAGATGAGTTACCGCATGGACGCGCAAGCCTTCCCTGGCGCGTACGGCCGCATGGTCGACGACACCAATGGCTTGATCGGCGCGCAGGTCGGTCTGATCGGCGACATGCTGCAGGTGATGCAGCATTACGCGGTGGGCGACATGTCGGTGGACATGCCGCGCCTGCCGGGCGAGAAAGCGCAGATCACCGATGCGATGGACACCACCAAGCGCAACCTGGCGGCGATCAACGGCGAAATCCGTGGCCTGGTCAACGCGGCTGCGGCCGGCGACTTCGCCACGCGCGGCAACGCCGAGGCCTACCAGTTCGAATTCCGCGCCATGGTCAGCGGCGTCAACGGCCTGATGCAGAGCGTGGACCAGAATCTGGCCGAGCTGTCGCAGCTGCTCAAGGCGATCGCCGATGGCGACCTGACCGCGCGCATGCACGGCAACCAGCAAGGCGTGTTCGCGCGCATGCGCGACGATGCCAACGCCACCGTGCAACGTTTGACTGATATCGTCGGCGACATCACCGTGGCCGCGCAGACCATTCGCACCGCGTCGGCAGAGATCGCCGCCGGCAACAACGATCTTGCGCAGCGCACCGAGCAGCAGGCCGCCAATCTGGAAGAAACCGCCGCCTCGATGGAAGAACTCACCTCCACCGTGCGGCAGAATTCGGACACCGCGCAGCAGGCCAGCCGCGGTGCACAGGCCGCCGCCGAGATCGCCGACCGCGGTGGCGAGATGGTGGCCAGCGTGGTCGACACGATGGGCGAGATCGAGGTCTCGTCCAAGAAGATTGCCGAGATCATCAGCGTCATCGACGGCATCGCGTTCCAGACCAATATCCTGGCCTTGAACGCTGCGGTAGAAGCCGCACGTGCCGGTGAACAGGGCCGCGGCTTTGCGGTAGTCGCCTCGGAAGTGCGCGCGCTGGCGCAGCGTTCGGCCGGCGCGGCCAAGGAGGTCAAGCAATTGATCGATGCCTCGGTGGCCAGCGTAGAGCGCGGCAGCGCACGCGTGGATCAGGCCGGGCAGACGATGCAGCAGATCGTGCAATCGGTGCAGCAGGTGACCACGTTGATCGCGGAAATTTCTGCGGCGTCGCGCGAACAGTCGTCCGGCATCGAGCAGGTCGCCCGCACCGTGAATGACATGGACGAAACCACCCAGCGCAATGCCGCGCTGGTGGAAGAAGCTTCTGCGGCAGCACGTGCGATGGAAGAGCAGGCGGTGGAACTGAGCGAGGCGGTGTCGGTGTTCCGCCTGGATGCGCGCCGGCCGCGCCTGGCGGCTGCGGCGTGACACAGGACGTACGAGTAGAGATGCCCGGCACACGCCAAGATGCAGTCAACAGCTAGGTCAACAGCCTAGCTGGTCGAGGGCGCGATGCCCTCACCGCTCGCGGGACACGCCGTAAATCCGTCCCTGGAGGCTCGGTGGCGGCATCCATGCCGCCACACGGTCCCGCAATCGGCGAGGACACCGCACCAGACAGTTGGTCGGCGCTCGTTCGAAAAGCTGTCTGCATTGCGGTGTGCATCAGATATTGAGCCGACGCTTCATGGTCGAACAAGGCGCATCCAGCACTGCTCTTCCATGCAAACCAACCAACTCGACTGGTCCTTGCCCGCCCACCGTCGCGGGACCTTACGCGGCATGGATGCCGCGTAAGAGCCTCCATGGACGGATTCACGGCGTGTCCTGCGATGGTGGGCGGGCAAGGGCCCTGCAGCCAAGTCGCAGCGTCGAGGGCACAGTGCCCTCACCGCTCGCGGGACACGCCGTAAACCCGTCCCTGGGGGCTCGGTGGCGGCATCCATGCCGCCACACGGTCCCGCAATCGGCGAGGGCACCGCGCCAGAGAGTTAGTCGGTCGCCGGGTAAAAAGCTGAGCGTCTCGCAAGTTGCGTGGGCTTGCCGGTGCGGGTCGCAGAACTACACGATAGCTAGCAAATCAGAAGCACGTAATGCAGTGCTTGCAACCCTGCACACCGACCATCTCGACTGGTCCTTGCCCGCCCACCGTCGCGGGACCTTACGCGGCATGGATGCCGCGTAAGAGCCTACACGGACGTACTTGCGGCGTGTCCCGCGATGGTGGGCGGGCAAGGACCCTGCAGCCAAACCGCAGATCAGCCGCTGTGCAACTGATCTATCCGCGCTGTCCAACCAGGTGCGATGACAGCGGGATAAGAGCCAGGAAACAAGGTCGGCTGTTCCGCACTCAGACGTTTTTGAAGGATTTCCGACACTGCGCCTGTACGACATCATGAATGGCCTGCCGGGCGTCGCCCAGCAGGCCACGCCCAAGTTGCACTTGCCACGCGTTGCTCGTGACACACAACAGGTCAGTCACCCAGACATCAACCCGCTTCGCGCATCCGGGCGGTCAGGCCCTTGAGGAAGGCGCGCAGCAACTGGTCCAGGCAGGGGCGGAAATTCTTGTGGCCGGGCTGGCGGAACAGGGCGGAGAGTTCCGGCTTGGACAGCGGGAATCCGGCGCTGGCGAAAATGGCGTGCATGTCCACGTCCTTCAGCTCGAACGCCACCCGCAGTTTCTTCAACACCAGGTTGTTGCCGACCTTGGTTTCCAGCGGGCGCACCGGCTGACTCTCGTCGCGGCCGCGGAAGCGCAGCACCAGGCCATCGAGAAAGCGCGCCATCATCGCGTCGGGGCAGGGTTCGAAGCCGGGCTCGTCTTCCTTCTTCAGCCAGGCCTGCAACTGCGCCTTGTCGAGCGCGAACTCCGGGTCGGCCAGGTGAGTGATTTCCACCACCTTGTCGTCGCTGAGGTCGAGCATGTAACGGATGCTGCGCAGTACATCGTTGTGGATCATGACAATTCCGGGGCCCCGGCCTGTCGCCGGAAAGGCGTCATTCTACGGGGCCGATGCGGAACGCGGCATATGCCCGATCCGACCCATTGCGGACCTGAAGTCGCTCAGCTGCCGCGATAGGTGGAATACCCGTACGGCGAGAGCAGTAACGGCACGTGGTAGTGACCCTCGCCGGTGAGGCCGAAGGCAATCGGCACCTGCTCCAGAAAAGGCGGGTCGCTCAGCGCAGTGCCGGCCGCGTGCCAGTAGGCGGCCACCTCGAATTCCAGCCGATAACGGCCGGATTGCAGCGTAAGCCCGCCGAGCTCGGGGCAGCGTCCATCGACGTTGGTGACACCCTCGAAGCGCAGCGTCTCGCCGGCGAACAGGCGCAAGGCGATGCCGGCGGCGGGGCGGCCCGTGGCCGTATCCAGCACATGGGTGGACAGCGTGCTCATGCCACCGCCTGGGTCGGTTGCGGCCATTGGCCGACGAATTCGGGCTGGTCGTAGGCCAGGTAGCTGTCGACGATGGCCTGGTGGTCGTCCAGGAACAGCTGATCGGCCACCGCACGGGCCAGCCGCGGCAACGCGACCTTGAGCCCGGACAATGCCGCCGCCGAGGGGCCGTGGTTGATCAGCGCCGAATAGTTGAAGGCGAACAGCCCGTGCAGCAGCGCAGCATCCTCGGGCGTGCGTGGGAGCAGTTCGAAGCCCGGCCCCAGGTAGGGGTGCGCATCCAGTACCGCATTGGCCTGGCCCGGTGGCGGCTGGTAGCGGTCGGCCCAGCAGGCGATGCGCCCGGACAGCGCGGCCAGTTCCGGGCGCAGCTGCGGGTCGGTGACCAGGCCGGTGGCCACGGCCAGAAAATCGAAGCGATGTTCGCCCTGCGGCGTGCGCACCACCACCTCACCATCGCGCTCGGCGACCTCCAGCCACGGCGCGCCCAGATGCAGCGCAAAGCCGGCATGCGCGCAGGCGCGTTGAAAGGTGTCGTTGGTCGGCGGCTGGTTGTGCGCGAAGAAGCTGGCCATCATGCGGTACTTGTCCGCATCCGGCAGTGTCAAAAAGCGCGGAATGATGCCGGCCTGCTCCATGTGGCGGAACGGATTGATGCGCGGCAATTCGCTGCGGCGCACGAACACGTCGGCAGTGGCGACGCCTTGATCCAGCGCGAAACAGGCGTTGTCGAATGCAGAGGCGCCGCCGCCCAGGATGCCCACGCGCTTGCCGGCCAGTGCGGCGAAATCGATATGGCCGGAGGTATGCGCATAGCGCTGCGCGGGCAGCGCGCGGCTGATCCACTCCGGCACCATCCATTGCCCGCCGCCCTGGATGCCGGTGGCCAGGATCAGCTTGCGTGTCAGCAGCGGCGCGCCCATCGCCAGATGCAGGCGGTGGATGCCTGGCGCCACGTCCGGTTCCACCCGTGCCAGTTGCGTGGCGTTGCGCACCGGCAGGCGCAGCACGGCGCGGTACCAACGCAGATAATCCATCCAGCTGCCGCGTGGAATCTTGTCCAGCGCGTCCCAGCCGGCGGTGCCGTGCTGGGCCTCCCACCAGGCGCGGAAGGTCAGCGATGGCACGCCCAGGTCGATCGAGGTGATCTGCTTGGGCGTGCGCAAGGTCTGCATGCGTGCGTAGGTCACCCACGGGCCCTCCTGCCCGGCGGCGTTCTCGTCGATGATCAGCACGTTGTGCACGCGCTCGCGTTGCAGCGCGAACGCCGCGCCCAGGCCGCTCTGGCCGGCGCCGATAATCACCACGTCATAGACATGCCCGGCCGGATGCACGCGCGGCTGCGTCCATGCGTCGCCGCCGTGGGCCAGGCGTTGCAGATCGTGGTGGAGCTCGCGTTCGAGTTGGGCCAGGCTCATGGCAGTGCCTCCAGGCGCAGGTGAACGATCTTGCCGATCTCGGCGAGGGCGGTGGAAATTTCTTCGCTGCGCGATGCGTCCAGTCGCCGTTCCAGCGCGGCAAGAATGCCGGCCTTGTCGTGCAGCCGCACGCAGATCACGAATGGAAATCCGAAACGATGGCGATACGCCTGATTGAGCGCATGGAAGCGCTTGAACTCGGCTTCGCTGAGCCGATCCAGCCCGGCCGAGGCCTGTTCGGCGGCCGAGGCGGCGGTGAGTGTGCGGTCAATGGCCGCCTTGCCGGCCAGCTCCGGGTGCGCGCGGATCAAGGCGATCTGATCTACCTGCGATGCCTCCAGCACCACCTGCATCAGCCCGCGATGTACATCGTCGAACGGGCGCCGTTGTGCGGCGCGTTCCACCACCCACGGCGAGTGCTCGAACAACTCGCGGTAGCGCGCCACGAAGGCGGCATTGTCCAGCGCGTTGGCATCGACCACGCTCATGCGTGCGTGCCTTGCAGGGAGACATGCGCGGCCACCACTTTCCAGCCATCGGCAAAGCGCACCCAGCTCTGGCTCTGGCGGCCACGCGCGCTGCTGCCGTCGCGGATGAATTCCGCATGCGTGGTGGCGAAATCGTGGCCAAAGCCGTGCACTTGCACATGCGCGAGCTGGCGCTGCGGCGAACCGCCGCGGCCAATGCGAAACGCGCGGATCGCCTCGATGCCGTACAGCACTTCGCCCACGCCATAGCGCACCGTGCTTGGCGCGGCGTGAAACAGCGCGTCCATCGCGGCGATGTCGTCGCCCATCAAGGCATCCTCGTAGGCATGGAAGGCGGCAGTCACTTGCGCGATCACCTCGGGCAGATCGATATCGGAGGCGTGGATGCTCATGCCGGGTTTGCCTGCAGCCAGTGGCGTGCGATGTCGATGCGGCGCGCCACCCACGCATCGCCGCTGGCCAGCACGTGATCGACAAAGCGCGCCAGTGCGGCCGCGCGCGCCGGTTTGCCGACGATGCGTCCGTGCAGGCCGACTGAGAGCATGCGCCCGCCTTCGCTGCGCAGTTGCTCGAAGCTGTCGCGCAGATAGCGGAAGAACGGCTCGCCATCGGCAAAGCCGTTGTAGGCGACGAACTTCATGTCGTTGGCGTCCAGCGTGTACGGCACGATCAACTGCGCACGGCCATGTCGACGGTCGTAATACGGCACATCGTCTGCGTAGCTGTCGGCGTCGTAGACAAAGCCGCCTTCTTCTGCCACCAGCCGCGCAGTGTTGGGGCTGGTGCGACCCTGATACCAGCCCAGCGGACGGCTGCCGGTGACGCGGGTATGCAAGGCGATGGCCTCGGCGATATGCGCCCGTTCGGTGGCCTCATCCACGTGCTGATAATCGATCCAGCGCAGGCCGTGGCTGGCGATTTCCCAGTCCGCCGCCTGCATCGCGGCCACTGCTTCAGGATTGGAGGCCAATGCCTGCGCCACGCCGAACACGGTCACCGGCACGTTGCGCGCGGTGAACAGCCGATGCAGCCGCCAGAAGCCGGCGCGGCTGCCGTATTCGTACAGGCTTTCCATCGCCATGGCGCGCGCGCCGGGTTGCGCTTGCGTGCCGACCATTTCCGACAGGAACGCTTCCGAGCCGGCATCGCCGTTGAGCACGCAGTTTTCCGCGCCCTCTTCGTAGTTGATGACGAACTGCACCGCGATGCGTGCGCCACCGGGCCACTGCGCCGCAGGCGGGGTGGCGCCATAGCCGATCAGGTTGCGCGCTGCGCTCATGCATGCGGCTCCGCATGCCAGGCCGCCAGTGCGGCTTCCACCGCCAGCCCTGGCGTGCACGCGTAACCTTCGGCGCGCAGCACGGCTTCCAGCGCGGCCAAGGTAATCAAAACCTTGTGCTTCATCGCGTTGTAGCCCATCGCGCCGATGCGCCAGATCCTGCCCTGCAACGGCCCGAACGCGGTGCCGATCTCGATCTCGAAATCCTCGCGCATGCGCCGCCGCACCGCATCGCTGTCGATACCTGGCGGAATCACCACGCCGGTGACATTGCTCATGCGGTACGCATCGTCACCGAACACCTCCAGCCCCAATGCGCGGATGCCGGCGCTCACCGCACGCCCGGCCGCAGCATGGCGGGCGAAGCGTGCATCCAATCCTTCCTGCAGGGCCACACGCGCGCATTCGCGTGCGCCGTAGAGCATGGTGGTGGCTTCGGTGTGGTGGTTGAGGCGTTTGTCGGACCAGTAATCCATGATCATGGCCAGGTCGAAATAATTCGAAGCGATGCGCGGCCCACTGCCGTTGGCGATGTCGGCGCGCACGATGCCGCGTTCGACATGGCGGCGTGCGAAGATTGCTTTGGCCGCACGTTCGGACACGGTGATCGGTGCCGAGCCGGATGGCCCGCCCAGGCATTTCTGCAGGCCGCCGGTCACCACGTCCACGTCCCAGCGGGCGCTGGCGATCTCCATCCCGCCGATGGTGGCGGTGGCATCCACGTAACTCAGCGCACCGGCCGCCCGGCACAACGCACCGAGGCCATCGAGCGGCTGCGCCATGGTGGTGGAAGTGTCGCCGTGCACGGTGGCGACCAGCTTGGGTGCCACGCGCTCGATCGCTTCGGCAATCGCGCTCAGCGGCACCACTTCGCCCCAGGGCGCATCCACCGTGTGCACCTCGGCGCCGAGCCGGCCCAGGATTTCGGTGAGCAGCAAGCCGAAGCGCCCGAAGTTGATGACCAGCACGCGGTCGCCCGGGGTGACCAGCGAGACCAAGGCAGCTTCGATACCGGCGCGCGCAGTGCCATCGACCAGAAACGTCCAGCGATTCTCGGTGCCGAACAGCGGCCGGTACAGCGCCATCACCTCGTTCATGTAGGTGGTCATTTCCGGGTCGAACTGGCCGAGCAGATCGGCCGCCATCGCGCGCAGCACGCGCGGATGCGCATTGACCGGGCCCGGACCCATCAACAGCCGCTGCGGGGGATCGAGTTCGCCGAAGTTGTGCAGGTGACGCAGATCAGGTGACAAGGGGATCTCCCAGGTGTTCGATGAAGTGGCGCATGACCGCCAGGGCAACCTCGGCATCGGCCGGTGCGACGTGTTCGTCCGGATGATGGCTGATGCCGCCGGCGCAGCGCACGAACAGCATCGCGGTAGGGCACAGCGCGGCCATCACCATCGCATCGTGGCCGGCACCGGAGACCAGTTGGCGCGGCGCGATGCCTTGCTCGGCGACTGCGTATTGCAGGCGCGCGATCAACGCTGGTGCGCAGGGGCTGGCGGCGAGGGTCTGCAACGGGTCGATGGCGATGCCGATGCCGCGTTCCTTGCTGATCTCTGCGAGTGCGTGTTCGATCTGTAGCACGGCCGCATCGCGGCTGGCATCGTCGCCTGCGCGCACGTCCAGCGTGCAGTCCACCCGGCCCGGCACCACGTTGGTGGCGCCGGGCGCGACCTGCAGTTTGCCGACGGTGGCGACCAGATCGTCGCTGCCGGCGCGGGCGATGCGCTCGATCGCCAGGAGTGCGTCGGCCGCTGCGCTCAACGCGTCGAGGCGCAAGCCCATCGTGGTGGTGCCGGCATGGCCGGCGCGGCCGTCGAAGCGCAGGGCGAAGCGTCGTTGCGCGGCGATGGCGGTGACGATGCCGACCGGCAGGCCTTCGGCTTCCAGCACCGGGCCTTGTTCGATATGGGTTTCCAGATAGGCCAGCACGCTGCCCGGGGCGCGTGCGGCGTGGCCGATCGCTGCGATATCCAGGCCCCAGTTGGTCAGTGCCGCGGCCACCTCGACGCCGTCGGCATCCACCACGGCCAGTGTGGCCGGATCGAGTGTGCCTGCCACTGCGCGGCTGCAGAACATCGATGCCGGGAAACGCGAACCTTCTTCGTCGCCGAAGGCGATGACTTCGATCGCAAAAGGTAGGCGCCGACCCTGTGCATGCAGCGCGGCCACGCATTCGATGCCGAGCAGGATGCCGAGCGGGCCGTCGTAGCGGCCGGCATCGCGCACGCTGTCCAGATGGCTGCCGATCAGCAGTGCCGGTGCATCTGCATGTGCGCCGTCGTAGCGGCCGATCAGATTGGCCGCCGCGTCCAGTCGCACCTGCATGCCGGCCTGGCGCATCCATTCGCTCACCTGCGCGCTGGCCGCGCGATGCGCCGGGCTGAGCCAGGCGCGGAACAGGCCGCCGGGAGTGTCGCTGTACGGTGCGACGCCCAGTGCATCGCAGCGCGCCACCGCGCGTGCGCCGGAGCAATGGTCGGTTGCTGCGGTGATCGGAGCGCTCAACATGCGGCGCGGTGCAAGCGTGTTGCCCCAGAGGTGCTGCGTGGCCTGGGATGCGACAGGTGCTGATGCATAAAGCCTCCGCAGGCGGTGGGGAAGTGGGCGAGGCGACGTTGAGCGATTTATTGCTCTGCGCAGCCGTGGCGATCGGGCGTGCGCGGCGGGCGGCAGCCGTCGAATCGACTATACGAACCGCCCCCGTCACCCCAAAGCGGTTTTTTTAGGGTCACGCGTTGCAAAAAATGCGACGGGCGGTGGCGGCCGCGTTTTGTTTCTTCCATCGGGAGAAGGTGCCCGAAGGGGCGGATGAGGGTACGGCAGCGTCGAGAATGCTGGGCGGCCGTACCCTCACCCCAACCCCTCTCCCGCAGGAGAGGGGCTTTGGTATCACCTCTCCTGACGGAAGAAGGTGCCGAAGGGGGGATGAGGGTGCGCCGCAGAGAGCTGTCAGTCCTTGCAATGACAAACGCGTCGCCACGCGCCTTCAGACGTGACGCATCGCTTGCTTCGCTACGTACCGTCACCCCAATCCCAATCCCCAATCCGCGCCCGGCCCGGCCCTCGCTTGCGGCGCGGGCGCACCAACGCACGCGCGCCATTGCTGCGCAAGCCGCGTGCATTGGTGCCCCGAAGGAAAAGAGGCAGAAGCGCCGCCGCCTCGCATCCGAACGGCTGCTACAGTCGCCTACATTCCATGAATCGGATTCACTAATGGCCCGCGACGGCTTCAAGGACCTGCTGGCGCTGATCGCCATCGTTCGCGAGGGCAGCTTCACGCGTGCTGCAGCCAAGTTGGGTGTCTCACAATCGGCGCTGAGTCACACCATTCGTGGGCTGGAAGCCAGCCTCGGGCTGCGCTTACTGACCCGCACCACGCGCAGCGTGGCGCCGACCGAAGCCGGCGAGCGCCTGATCCAGACGGTGGCGCCGCGCTTTGCAGAAATCGAAGAGGCGCTGTCTGCGCTCAGCGAAATGCGCGACACGCCGGCAGGCACTGTGCGCATCACCGCCACCGACTACGCCGCGCGCGCGATCCTGTGGCCCAAGTTGTCCAGGCTGCTGCGTCAATACCCGGACATCAAGGTCGAGATCGTGGTCGACAACGGTCTGACCGACATCGTGGCCGACCGTTACGACCTGGGCGTGCGCCTGGGCGATCAGGTGGAAAAAGACATGATCGCCGCGCGCATCGCGCCGGACATGCGCATGGCGATCGTCGCGGCACCGTCCTATCTTGCGCGTCGGCCCATCCCCAGGACGCCACAGGATCTCACCGCGCACAGCTGCATCAATCTGCGCATGAAAACCGCCGGCGGCATCTACGCCTGGGAACTGGAAAAAGACGGCCGCGAAGTCATCGTGCGCGTGGATGGCCAGCTGACCTTCAACGGCACCTACGAAGCATTGGACGCGGCGGTGGATGGCTTCGGCATTGCGTTCGTGCAGGAAGATCTGGCGCGCCCGCATATCAAGGCAGGGCGCCTGCGCTGGGTGATGAAGGATTGGTCGCCGACCTGGCCGGGCTTGCACGCGTTCTATCCCAGTCGCCGGCATTCGTCGCCGGCGTTCAACCTGGTGGTCGATGCGTTGCGCTACAAAGGCTGATGGATGCGCGGCTTGGATAGGCGTTCGACGCAAACGTGCCGTTGATGAGCGGGCTTCATAAGCCCGTGCGGATCAGCCATCTTTATCGCCACCCGCTGCCTGCGTAAGCTGCAGCACATCCAGACACGCGCACGCCCGAGCCGCAGCATCCGTTGCTGCATTGCGCCCGTCGTGCGTCGCTGCAGTGGCATGTCGATGCGTCGCATCGCTGTCTTCAGCGCATCCCTCTCGAACGCCAGGTTCGCTCTCGAGCGGCGCGACATCGCGCGCTTGCGGCGTGGCGTTCTTACCGCATCCACTCTTCGCGCAAGGCCCCCACATGCCAGCCAGTTCGCTCGCCACAGACACACCATCCCGCGCCGCACCCGCAGCAACACGTCAGACCTGGAGCGCAGTGGGCTCGATGTCGCTGTGCGTTGCGTTGTTGATCGCCTCCGAATTCATGCCGGTGAGCCTGCTCACGCCGATCGCTGCGGATCTGCACGCAAGCGCTGGCATGGCCGGGCAGGCGATTTCGATCTCCGGCCTGTTCGCCGTGGTCGCCAGCTTGCTGATCGCACCGCTGTCGTGGCGCTTCAACCGGCGCCATGTGCTGCTCACGCTGACCACGGTGATGTTGGTGTCGCTGTTGTTGATCGCCAACGCGCACAGCTTCGGCATGTTGATGGTCGCGCGTGCGCTGCTCGGCATCACCATCGGGGGTTTCTGGGCGCTGTCCACCGCCACGGTGATGCGCATCGTACCCGAGCATGCGGTGCCCAAGGCCTTGGGCATCATATTTATCGGTAACGCGGTCGCTGCCGCATTTGCCGCGCCGTTGGGCAGCTATCTGGGCGCCAGCATCGGCTGGCGTGGGGTGTTCTGGGGCATGCTGCCGCTGGTTGCGCTCACCATCGTCTGGCAGTGGCGCAGCCTGCCGTCGATGCCAGCGCAAGGCGCCACCTCGCTGAGCGGTATCGTCACCTTGTTGAAGCGTCGTTATGTTGCGCGCGCCATGCTGGCGGTGATGCTCGGGTTTTCCGGTGCGTTCTCTGCGTTCACCTATTTCCGCCCGTTTCTGGAAACCATTGCGCAGGTCGACGTCTCGCAACTGTCGTTGTTGCTGCTTGGCCTGGGTCTGGCCGGGTTCGTCGGGACCTATGCCGCTACCGCGCTGGTGCCCAAGCGCTTGTTCACCCTGCTCACGGTACTGCCGGTCGCGCTGGGCGTGGCGACCATGTGCATGCTGCTCGCCGGCCATATGGTGTGGGCTGTGGCAATTGCGATGATCGCCTGGGGCACGCTCAATGCGGCGATGCCGGTGGCGTGGTCCACCTGGCTGAGCCGCTGCATCAAGGATGCGCCGGAAAGCGGTGGTGGCCTGATGGTGGCCGCGATCCAGCTTTCCATCATGCTGGGTGGTGCTGCAGGCGGCGTGCTGCTGGATCATGTGTCGATCGGCGCCACCTTCGTCGGTGCCAGCGTGTTGCTGCTGGCAGCGTCACTGGTTGCAGGGCGTGGCGATCGTTTGCAGCCGTGAGTGCTGGCGATTGCACGATGCAGCGCGCAGCGCAGCGGGTCAGCGCACGCCTCGCAACGACGCCAGGCTCGGCAGCGGGGTTTCCTGAAACGCATCGCGCACGAAGTCCACAAACGCGCGCGTCTTGCCCGGCAACAATGTTTGCCCGCCGTAATACAGCGCTATCGGCCCCAGGTCGCAGTGCCAGTCCGGCAGCAGCCACTGCAGCGCGCCAGTATTCAGATGTGGGAGCGCATGCGGCACTGCGACCAGGCCCACGCCCATGCCGGCAACCGTTGCGCGGCACTGCGCATCCGGGTCGTTGACGAACATTGCCGGGGGTTGCTCGACCGCGCATTCGTCTCCCTGCGCGTTGCGCAGGATGCGCGTGCGCACGCGGCTGATGTGGGTGGAGCGCATCAGCACGCCCGGCAACTGTGCGAGCTCGCTTGGATGGCGTGGCAATTGCCTGTCGCGCAGAAATGCCGGCGATGCCACCGCGATCAATTCGATACGACACAGTTCGCGCGCCACCACGCTGGGCGGCGGCGTGTAACCACCGCCGATCGCAACATCGAATCCGCCGGCAATGAAATCCAGTGGCCGGGTCTCGAACACCCAGTCCGGGATGACCGCCGGATAGCGCCGCAGGAACGCGGGCATCAGCGGCAGCAGATAATCCATGCCGAAACTGGGTGGCGCGGTCAGCTTGAGAATGCCGGCCGGTTGGCCGGCGTTGTCCCTGGCCTGCACGATGGCGTCCTGCAGGTTGCCCAGGCTGCCCTGCACCGACTCCAGAAACCGCTCGCCCACCGCGCTCAAGGCCAGCCCGCGCGTGGTGCGCTGGAACAGGCGCGCGCCCAGGTTGCGTTCGAGCTGGGCGACGTTGCGGCTGACCGCCGCAGGGGTGAGCTGTAACTTGCGTGCCGCCGCCGAGAAGCTGCCCTCTTCGGCACTGCGCACGAACGCTTCCAGATTGGCCAGGGTTTCCATCGTCGGCTTCAAGTGATGCTTGAAGTTGATTCTAGCCCGTCCCCGCTAACCGGGTCGGTGGCCGACGCCTAGAGTGCAGGTCCTCCAACCACACAGGCTTCTGACCATGAAGATCTCCATCATCGGCGCCGGCGCCATCGGCTCGGCCATCGCACGCAAGCTGGCCAAGGCCGGCATCGACGCCGCCATCGCCAACCAGCGCGGGCCGGCATCGCTGCAGGCATTGGTTGCAGAGCTGGGCCCGCACATCACTGCGGTCACCGCTGCCGAAGCCGCACAGGCCGACCTGGTGTTCGTGGCGGTCAACTGGGGCGGTGTGCAGGAGTTGCTGTCCAGCGTGGGGCCGTGGAACAACCGCATCCTGATCGACGCCAACAACGCGGTGCAGGTGCCCTCCTATCAGCCGGTGGACCTGGGCGGCCTGGCCTCCAGCGAAGCGGTGGCGCAGTGGGCGCCGGGCGCACGGGTGGTGAAGGCCTTCAATCACCTGATCGCGGCGGTACTGGATTCGGATCCGAACGTGGACGGCGGCAAGCGCGTGCTGTTCCTGTCCGGCGAGGATGCCGACGCCAAGCAGACCGTCAGCGACCTCGCCACCACGCTGGGCTTTGCGCCGATCGACCTCGGTGGCGTGCAGCAGGGTCGGCTGACCCAGTTCCCCGGCGGCCCGCTGGCCATCATCAATCTGGCCAGGCTCGATTGATGGGCCCATCCGGTGGATGACCCTGCCTGGCGAGTGCGCTGGGTGAGGTCAGTGCGGGCAGCTGGGCATGTGGTGTCCTTGCAGTGCCGATAGGCTCATTGCGCGGCGCCGATGCGCCGTCGCAGTTGCCGGGCATCCGGGCAGCGCGGGATGTACGCAGGTATCGAACGTCGTCGGCACACACGATCAATGCTGTGCGCTGTTTTCGATGGACCGGTGCCCGTTCAAGTCGCCGGTTCAGGCGCTGCCAGTGAAATCCAGGTCTTGCCGCAGTGCGTCCACGCAATAGTCGACGAACGTACGCACCTTGGCAGAGCCCCGACGGCCTTCCATGTAGACGACGTGCACCGGTTCCGGCGTGATCTCGAAATCCTCGAGGATGCAGGCGAGCCTGCCGCTCTGAAGATGTTCGCGGATCTGGTAGAACGGCACCTGCGTCAGTCCCCAGCCCTGTACGGCGGCGACGATGGCGGCATTGAACGAGGTCACATGGAGGCGGGATGCCACCTCGACCAGATGCTCGCGTCCACCGACGCGGAACGGCCATTTGTGTGAGCGTTCGGCCGATGAGGTCGAGATGGTGGCGTGCTGCGGCAGATCGTCCGGCCGCTGCGCAGTGCCGTGTGCTGCCAGATAGCCGGGCGAGGCGCAGACCATGCGACGCACGCTGCCGACCGGGATCGCGGTCAGCGATGAGTCCGGCAGTGCGCCAATGCGCACGGCGACATCGATGCCTTCATCCAGCAGCGGCACCACACGGTCGACCAGGATGGCGCGCGCGGTCATCGAGGGATATTCGCTGAGAAAGCGCGTCACTACCGGCGTGACATGCAGCGCGCCGAACATCTGCGGCGCCGTCACCGTCAGCAAGCCGCTGGGAAGTGCATGCAGCCCGGCCGCTCTGTTTTCGATGTCGTCCAAATCGGCAAGCAGGCGTCGGCAGTCGATGGCGTACTGCTGCCCGGCTTCGGTAAGCCGCATATTGCGTGTGGTGCGCACGACCAGCAGCACGCCCAGGCGGCTTTCCAGTTGCGCGATGATGCGGGTGACCGTTGCGGTGGAAATGCCAAGACGCCGCGCAACGCCGGCAAAGCTTGCCTGCTCCGCCAGCGCGGCAAACAGGGTCATTTCCTGGATGCGGTCCACGTGCGTCCCAAGGTCGGAGGTGGCGGCAGGGTAGCAGCCTGCCGATGGGCGCTGCGCGACCCTCGCAATGACTGGCGATCGCACGCACTGCGCACCTGCGCGCAGCATTGCAGCAACGGCAATGGTGAATTGACACCCTTGGCGGTTCTCGACAGCTGCCTGTGCACCTAGCATGGCCGCCACCTCATCGATCTGTGATCTCCATGGCGCATACCGATGCGCTCATCGCAGCCACTAACGACAACGCCACAACAGGGATCAGCCGCCGCACCCTGCTGCTGGCATCGTGCGTAGGCACCGCGTACGCACTTGGCGCCGGCGCGCTCGGCGCTGCCGAACTTTCCAACACGACGACACTCAGAGGGAACACCATGCCGAACGACGAAGCCTTCCGCGTCAGCTTCCACAGCCAACAGGTCGGCGATGTCGAGGTGTTTTACCGCGAGGCCGGGAGCAAGGATGCGCCGGTGCTGTTGCTGCTGCACGGGTTCCCCAGTGCCAGCCATATGTTCCGCGATCTGATGCCGCTGCTGGCAGATCGATACCGCCTGATCGCGCCGGATTTACCCGGTTTCGGCACTACCAAGGCACCGCCGCGCGGGCAGTTCGATTACACGTTCGAGAACCTTTACAAAGTGATCGAAGGCTTCACCGAGGCGTTGGGACTCGCCAGCTACAGCATGTATGTGTTCGATTACGGTGCGCCGGTCGGTTTTCGATTGGCTGCAGCAAACCCGCACAAGGTGAGCGCCATCATTAGCCAGAACGGCAATGCCTATCTGGAAGGTTTCAGCGACCAATGGGGGCCTTGGCAGACGTATTGGCGTGAGCCAACCGCAGCCAATCGCCAGGCTTGCCGCGGGTCGCTGTCGCCGCAAACCATCCGCGACTGGCAATACGGCACCGGCGCCGATCCGAGCAGGCTGTCGCCCGATGGCTACACGCTGGACATCGCGTACATGGCGCGTGCGGGTGCCGAAGAGATCCAGCTCGATCTGATCCTGGACTACCGCAGCAATGTGGCCGCCTATCCGGGATTCCACGCGTATTTCCGCAAGCATCAGCCACCGTTGCTGGCGGTGTGGGGCAGGCACGATCTAGCCTTCATTCCGCCGGGCGCGCAAGCGTATCGCAAGGATCTGCCGAAGGCCGAAGTGCATCTGCTGGATGCTGGCCACTTCGCGCTGGAAACGCATGCGCCGGAGATTGCGCAATACATCGGCGACTTCCTGTCGCGCACGCTCAGGGCATCGGCGTAACTGCGTCGTTTGCACGCGTCCTGCGGACGCAGCGACAGGGCTGCGTTCGCGCGCATATGAGCCGTTGTGTCGGCGTGCTAGGTTGCTGTGATTCATTCCCCGGAGAAATACCGAGATGCTCACCGCGTACCGATGGAGCGGGTTACTGGTGCTTGCCAGCCTTTTGCCGGTGTCTGCGGTTGCCGGCACGCCCGATGGCGGTTACCGGCAGCCACCGGAGCCATTGTTGAGCGTGTTGCGCGCGCCGCTCAATCCATCGCCGCGGCTGGACCCCACCGGCAAGACCTTGTTGCTGGTGCAGCGCACCCAGTACCCGCCGATCGCGCGCGTGGCCGAGCCGTATCTGAAGCTGGCCGGCGTGCGTGTGGAGCCGCGCACGCATAGCCGCCACGACATGTCCAACGGTTACGGCATTCGTTCCTGCCTGCAGGGCTTCAGCCTGGTGGATGTCGCCAGCGGCAAGCAGACCGCCGTGAGCCTGCCGGCCGGTGCCTGTCCGGCAGCGCCGGTGTGGTCGCCGGACGGGCGCCGCTTCGCCTTCAACAACACTGCGGCCGACCGCGTCGAGCTGTGGGTGGGCGAGGTGGCCACCGGCAACTTGCGCAGGATCGACGGTGTGCAACTCAACCCGGTGCTGGGCGGCGAGATCCAGTGGCTGGGCGGCAGCGACACCCTGCTGCTGAAGACGGTGCCGCAAGACCTGGGCGTCGCCCCGCGCAAGGCTGCGGTGCCGCCGGGCCCGGAGGTCAAGGAAACCATCCAGGGCAAGGGCGAAAGCAGCACCTATGAAGCGCGCGATACGCTCGCCAGCCCCGAAGACGAGGCCTTGTTTACCTATTACGCCACCTCCCAGCTGCTCACGGTAGATGTGGCCAACGGCAGCCAGCGCAAGCTCGGTACGTCTGCGGTCTACAGCAACGTGGATGGCGCGCCCGATGGCCGCCACGTGCTGGTGGAACGGCTGAAGCAGCCGTATTCCTACGTCACCACCTATGCGCGGTTTGCCCATGATGTGGCGGTGCTGGATCTGGCCAATGGCAGCGAGCGCGTGCTGGCCGATCTGCCGGTTGCCGACCGGGTGCCGGTGCAAGGTGTGTCGATCGGCCCGCGTGCGTATTCCTGGCGCGCCAACCAACCAGCCACGCTGGTCTGGGCCGAGGCGCTGGATGGCGGCGACTGGAAAACCAATGTGCCCGCCCGCGACAAGTTGATGACGCTGGCTGCACCGTTCACCGCCAAACCGCGTGAAGTCACCCGCGTGCAGCAGCGTTATTCGGGCCTGTCGTGGTTTGCCGAAGGCGGGCAAGCGCTGCTGGACGAATACGACGAAAACCGCCATTGGCGGCGTACCACCTTGCTGGATGCCGACCGCCCCGGCACTACCGGACGGGTGTTGTTCGACCTGTCCACCGACGATTTGTACGCCGATCCCGGTCTGCCGGAGACGCGCGTGCTGGCCAACGGCCAGGCCGTGCTGCGCGAAGAGCGGGGGGCGTTGTTCCTGAGCGGGCAGGGCGCCTCGCCGGCGGGCGACCGGCCGTTTCTGGATCGCTATACGCTGGCCAGTGGCAAGACCCAGCGGCTGTTCCGCAGCGATGCCAGTGTGGACGAGCTGTTCTTCGGTTTTGCCGGCGACGATGTGTCGCGCCTGTTGACCTGGCACCAGTCGCTGACCGACCCGCCCAACGTGTATCTGCGCACGCTGGGCCAGCCGCTGCCGACGGCGGCCACGGGCGAGGCGGTCCTTGCCTCGACCGCCACGCCGGTCACCCACTTTCCGGATCCGACTCCGCTGGTGCGGCAGATCAAGAAGCGGCTGGTGACCTACAAGCGCAAGGACGGCGTGGAGCTGTCGTTCACCCTGTACACGCCGCCCGGCTATAAGGAAGGCACGCGCGTGCCGGCGATCCTGTATGCCTACCCGCTCGACTATGCCGACCCTTCCAAGGCAGGCCAGGTCAGCGGCGCCAGCGAGCGCGACTTCACCCGCCTCAGCTACTACCAGGTGCTGTTGTTGGCCGGTTACGCGATCATCGACGATGCCGCCTTCCCCATTGTGGGAGACCCCAAGACCGCGTACGACACCTACCTGCAGCAGCTGGTGGACGACGCCACCGCTGCGGTGGACAAGGCAGTGGAGCTGGGCGTGGTCGATCGCCAGCGCATCGGCGTCACCGGGCATAGCCACGGCGCGCTGATGACCGCCAACCTGTTGGCACAGACCGACCTGTTCCGCGCCGGTGCGGCTACCAGCGGCAGCTACAACAAGACGCTGACGCCGTTCGGTTTCCAGAACGAGCGCCGTTCGTTCTGGGCCGCGCCGGAAGTCTACGCACAGGCGTCTGCGTTCTTCCACGCCGACAAGATCAACGAGCCGTTGTTGATCGTGCACGGCATGGACGACGCCAACCCCGGGACCGAAACCACCCAGGCACCGCGGTTGTTCCAGGCGATTCGCGGCAACGGCGGCACCGCGCGGCTGGTGTTGCTGCCGTTCGAACCGCATTGGTACACCGCACGCGAATCCACCGAAGACGTGGTCGCCGAGATGCTGGAGTGGTTCGACCGCTACGTGAAAAACGCGCCGCCGCGCGACGCGGCTAGCAAGCCAAAGCAGGCGGCTGGAAAGCCAAAGCAGTAAGTGGCGTGCCAATGCAGCGTGTTATTCGCAGCTGGCATTGGCATCCGCGCGGGGCTGGAGCGCTCTTTGCAGGCAGATGCTGCCTGACAAAGGGCGCTCCGGCCCCGTTTGGTGGGTGGCTGCATTGGCGGCCACAGCGCTGTGCACGCATCACGCAAACATGCCACGCACCACATCGGCATTGCTTTGCCCGTTGGGGTTGCCGACCGTGCTGTCGGAGGCAAGGTTCCAGCAACTCAGGTGCGCCAGTGCGTTGACCAGCGTGTAGGACAGATGCAGCTGGGTGACCGTGCCATAGAGCGGAAAATCGTCCACGCTTTGCAGATCCAGCTCAATCTGTGTTTCATCCGGCAATTGCTTCCACCATGCACGCACCAGATCGTTGTACACCCATAGCACCTCGACCGACTGCTGCGCAGGCACATTGAACCAGTCATTCGCCAGCACGCTCAGGGTCTGCCGGACCAGTAGCGAACCACCGGATTTCTTGGCCGCCAACAGCCCCTGTTTCAGTGCATCGAATGCGGCGGTGTCGAACACCTGGTTGTGCCGGAACATGCCGTTGGCGTCCTCGCACAATTGCTCATTGGCGTATGCCGGATAGCTGCGCGTTTTCTCGCAGAACGGCTGCAGCCCGAAAAGCGGCGGCAGGTCGTCGGCAACAACGGTTTCGCCCGATTCCGGGTCGATGTTCACCCCTTGATCGGAATTGACGAACACCAGCAGACGCGCAATGCCACGTGCCAGCAGCGGCATGATGCCCAGGTTCTCCAGGTTGCCGCCGTCGGCGAAGCGGTAACTTAGCGTCGGTTGGCTCTCACGACCATCGACCGGCCAGTACGGATAACGCGGCACCAGGCCATTGATCTCGGGAAACTTCTCTTCGAAATCTTGCGCCGGCGCCATGCTGCTGCAACCGGCGATATCGTTGAGGCTGAAGGCACGCAGCGGCACGCGGGTGGTGACTTCGTCGGCACCGTTGTCGGCGATGTAATCGCTGCCCATCGCGAACGACTCGATCAGGCCTCCACCCATCGCACCGAGTTGCTCAGGCTGGTTGAAAACGCCACGCACGCCAAGCAACCAGTTGGCTTCGAACGGCACCAGATCCGAGGTCACGCTGTCGTTGATGAAGACAGACGTATTGAAGATCGGCAACGGCCGCCCGTCGCGGATGGTGTAGAAGTTGTCGCTGCTCAACTGCGGATTGCGCAGCAGCGGGCCTTCCGCCAGATACTGCGTGGTGCCGGTGAAATAACGCGGATCGACGCCTGTGGCATCCGGATTCCACAAACCGAAATCCTTCAATACCAGCTTGCCGATCACCGCTTGCCACATATCCGCCGGCGCGTAACGTTTGCTCAGCCGGTACTCGGCCAGTTCGGCGACGATCGGCAACGTGCCGAGTCGGTACGGCACCTGGCCGAGATTGTTGCTGCCCATCTTCCCCAACTCGTCCAAGGTGAGTTGCGATGGATCCAGCACCACCGGCCCCAGGAAATCGTCATCGCTGATCGACGTCGGCAGATAGGTGAACAACACATTGGCCCATGTCCCGCCGGACACCGAAGAGATCGCGGCCACCTTGTCCAGAAGCCCCAGGGAACGCAGCCCGCGCAGTTGACCCAGCGCACACGACAGCGCACGACTGCCGCCGCCTGAGAGGCAGATACCGACCGCAGTCGACGAGGCTTCGCTTGGGGCTGCGCCCAGTGGATCGATTGCCACATTGAATGTCGCCATGGTGTTCTCCCTGTGTGGCACGCAACCGTTTCGAAGGCGCAGTCAGAAGCCTAGCGCTTGCGGATCCAATCGCCACGCGACGTTGCGCACAGATCGGGTCGCGCAGCCGTGGGCGCTCTTGGCGATATCTCCAACAGTCCAATGTGAGATGACGGGCACCTCACACCAAAGCGGAGCTTGCCGGGCTTAATCCGCCGACAGCGATCCCAGGGTAAAGCCGGAGACGGCATTCACCTTGCCGCGCCAGAGCACACCACGGTTGCTGGGCAGGGGCTGGCCGCCGGGCGAGAAGCAACGCGACTCGATCAGGTGAAGGAATTGCGGAGGCGTGCTGCTCTGCTGAGCGTCCTCTTCCGTGTCGTAGATGCTGGCATGGCTGGCAAATGCGCGACGGATATCTTCTTTTTCTTCGGCGCTGCCAGGATAGGCCGCAGAAAATTCCTGCGCGAATGCCTCGAAGTACTGCTTGCCGCTGACCAGCTGGCCAGAAACGATGATGCCTTCGACAAACAGCGTAATGCCGAACTGCACGTTCGAACTATTGACGGTGGCGACCAGCTTCTGCAGATACCAATCCAGGCTCTGGCCGTCGAACGCCAGCTTGACGTCTTCCAGGTTCGGTTGATTGTCGTCTTGATCTGTCATGTGGCTCTCCTTGGTGAAAGGTCTAACGCGTATGTGAAATAAGCGCAGCGACGTGCCTACGCATCGCCCCGCATGCCCAAGAAAGCAAGTGCGTCCTGCCCAGTGATCGGCGTGGTTGAGTCCGCCATGGTCGCCTTGGAGGGCATGCGCAGAGTCTATGACAAGTTCACCTTGTCGGGCTGCCTTGGCTGAGGCTTGATCCTGTGCGCTAGCGCGTGCTGCTGGGCAAGTTCATTCTCTTGCGTGTGTGCTCGATTGGCTGGAAGCACAGTTTTTCGTCGCAAAAGTAGGTGCAGTTGTTGTTGCGTTGCTAGTTCGAGCTTGAAGAAGCTTCCACGATAAGTGAGCTTATTTGATACGAGTAGTCTCTGTATGTCGTTCTCAATCCTCGATCATCTGCTTCGAACTTTTCACGCCGCTCTACGAAATTTCTCAATGAACTGCTGCCTGTCATGGAAGACGATGACAGATGATGCATCGGCTAACGCTGCTTTGGCCTGTTCCACACTTTGGTCCCGCATTCCCTCCAGAACGGTGACTCTGCGTAGATGACTGATAGGGTTGTTTTTGAGGTCGATGAACTTTCCGACTGCCTGATAGACTCCGCCCCAGTCGATCTTGCCGTCTTTTGCCGCGACCGACTGGATGACGGTCGGTTGCTCACCGTAGCCTTCAAGCATGAAAGGAAAGCGCAGCGCATGACCGCTTGCTCCTGTAACGGTGGCATGTCGCACCACTCCGTGAGGAAATGCTTCTTGCAACGCATCAGCCACCTGATGCTCGAAGCGTGAGGTCCCTTTGGGTCGGAAGCCCAGGCTCAGATATGCAATACGGTCGGCAGCTTCCAGAAAACGCACCAAATAGAAGGATGCATCGGCCATCGCGCAGGTAACATGCAACTCACCGTCTTCCGATAACGCAAGCCCCAGGCTCTCGGCTACAGCCTGTATCTGTTTGCTTCTTGAGGGCGAAGCGCTGACACCATGCAATGAGGCACGATAGAGCACATTTGCGTCGTCGGTGATACGGACCTGATTGCCGGGCGCATCTATGAGATAGGCACCAATCATGGTGCCGTCTTCTGGCATGACCAGCGGCGAGTTGATGTAGCCGCTGACATCGGATAACCGCGTGTAGCTTCCGCCGATGGATGCAGCGATGGTCTGGTAACTCATAGCGGGAGCTCGGCTTGTCCGATGGGCAGTAAGAAGGGCGGTGCATCAACGATGTTGGCCCTGCGGGTGAATAGTGTCCAGAGATGATCCGAGCTGCCCGGCAATGCAGGTTCAGCATACCCGTCTAATGCCTCAGGAACGCAGAAGTTCCAATGTGGGTGGTCGATCACATGGCGGTAGTAAGGCAGACCTTTTCCGACCACGTTGGTGTGAAGAGATGGCCCGTTTTCATCAAGACCAAGCGCCCGCACGCCGTCGATGATCAGCGACATGTTCAAGCTATCTCGATTCCCGGGCACATGGGTCTGCTTGTAGCGTACTTCGACGAAGAGACCTTCTAGCGCCTCGCCGTCGACCTCTAGAGTCACTTTGAAGAAAAACGGTTTTGGAAATCTGCGCTGATTTGCCTGATTCCACAGCGCCCGCATGTCGGCGCCGGAGGTCCATCTCTTTGGCATCGCAATGAGCTCTTGAATCATTGCGTAGCGACCTGGATCGGCTGCCATCATTCCCTCTCTGATTGGCTATCAGCGGCTAGGCCAGCATGCGTTGATTCATGGTGCTGTTCAAGCATGAAGATCGCTCAGCAAGCACCTGCCAGCAGTGAATCATCGAGGAAGGCGCAGTGCATCACCATCCAGCCACCGCACCATCCGAGCGCGGATCGCTCGCCCCGCTGATCACGCCATCGGCCTCGCTGACCAATGCGCCCGCGTGTCCCATGACCGATGTGTATGCGGGCAACAGCTCCACCGCATGCCCGGCATCGCGCAGTGCTTGCACGACCGCTGGATCGAAGCGGTCTTCGAGCTTCAGCGAGGTGCTGTCTTCGCCCCAGGTGCGGCCGAGCAACCAGCGTGGTGCGCTGATGGCCTGTTGCAGCGGTACACCGAAGCGGGCGTAGCGGGAAAAGAGGGCGGCCTGTGTCTGTGGTTGGCCTTCGCCGCCCATGGTGCCGTAGGCCATGACGCGGCCGTCGTCGAAAGTAGCCAGTGCGGGGTTGAGGGTGTGGAAGGGTTTGCGCCCCGGGGCGAGGGCGTTCCAGCCGTCGGCGGCGAGGCGGAAACTGCAACCGCGGTTTTGCCAGGTGATGCCGGTGCGCGGCAGCACCACGCCGGAGCCGAATTCGAAATACGTTGACTGGATGCAGCTGACGGCGCGGCCGCGCGCATCGATGGCGCCGAACCAGACAGTGTCGCCGGCTTGCGAGGGCTGCGGCCAGGGCAGTGCGCTGCGCATGTCGATGCGTGCGGCCAGCGCGTCGAGTGCGGCGTTGTCGTCGAGCAGGGCCTGTGCGTCGAGCGTCATCCAGGCGGGGTCGCCGATGTGTGCGTCGCGGATCAGGAAGGCCTGTTTGGTGGCTTCGATCAGGCCGTGCAGGTGTGCGTAGCTGTCGGGCCGTTCGGCATGTAGGCGATCGAACAAGGCGAGGATCAGCAGTGAGGCAAGGCCTTGCGTGGGCGGTGCGTGGTTGTAGAGGCGCGCGCCGTGGATGGCGACCGAGAGCGGTACGCTGGCGTCGGCATGATGGCGTGCGAGGTCGTGTGCGTTGAGCGGGCTGCCGAGTGCTTGCAGGTCGGCGGCGATGTCGTCGGCCACTGCGCCGCGATAGAAACTCTCCAACCCATTCTCGGCCAGCCGTTGCAAGGTGCGTGCGAGGTGCGCTTGTTGCAGCAGCGCGCCTTCGTGCAGGGGGACGCCGTGTGGTTCGAAAATGCTGGCGTAGGCGCCGGGTTGCACGCGCAGTTCGGCGCTCTTGTTGGCGGCGATGTGTGCGCCGCCTAAAGTGACCGGTACGCCATCGCTGGCATGGTGAATGGCGTCCTGCAACAAGCGTTGCAGCGATAGTGTGCCGCCTGCGTGCTGCAGAGCGAGTGCCCAGCCGGAGACGGTGCCGGCCACGGTATTGGCCGCGCCGGGGCCGCGCCACGGAATGCTGCTGTGGCCGCGATAGAAGTCCAAGGTTGCCGCCTGTGCAGCGCGGCCGCAGGCATCGATGGCGTGTACGCGGCCGCCGGGTTCGTGGATCAGCCAGAAGCCGTCGCCACCGATGCCGGTCATGTGCGGGTACACCACGGCCAGGCAGGCGGCGGTGGCGACGGCGGCTTCGATGGCGTTGCCGCCGTCGCGCAGGACATCGCGCCCGGCTTGTGCGGCCAGATGATGCGGGGCCACGACCATGCCGCGACGCGCGCGCAAGGTGTGCAGCATCAGCGTGTCTCCGCCGGTGGGCTGAAGGCGAGCAGGCCGTCGCGTTCGAGTTGCGCGGCCAGTGCGAACAGGCGGTCTTCGCGGCCGGGCGCGGCGATCAGTTGTACGCCCAGCGGCAGGCGGCCGGGGCGTGGCAACGGGGCGGCCAATACCGGGCAGGCGGCAAGCCCGAGCGGTTGGGTGAAGATGCCTAAGTTGGCGCGCGCAGACACCGGCAGGCCGTCGATCTGGATGGCGTCCTGGTCGATGCGTGGTGCCACGCACGGTGTGGTTGGCGCAATCAACACATCCACCTCGTCCCACAGGCGTTGCATGGCGGCGCCAAACCACTGCGCAAAGCGGTGTGCATCGGCCACCGCGCTGGCAGGCAATTGCAGGCCGGCGAGCAGGCGGTCGCGGGTGGCCGGGTCGAACTGCTCGGCATGCGTGCCCAAACCGGCGCGATGACGATGGCCGCCTTCGGCAGCGGTGAGCACGAAGGCGGCGGCGCGGGCGCGTTCTGCTTCGGGTAATTCGATCATGGTGGTGCTGTTGCAGGCGGTGAGCAATGCACTGAGGCCGGCATCCAGGTCGGGGTCGAGATTGCGTTGGAACCAGCCACCCAGGCGTGCGATGCGCAAGCTGCCGACATTGCAGTAGGCAACTGAGTGACCAAGCATCACTTCGTAGACGCGGCGTAGATCGGCGATGGAGGTGGCGAACGGGCCGACCACATCCAGCGCATCGACGAAGCCGAACACGCCGTCCAGCGGCAACGCGCCATGGGTGGGACGCAGGCCGTACACGCCGCACAATGCGGCCGGAACGCGGATGGAGCCGTTGGTGTCCGAGCCGAGCGCGAATGGCACCAGCCCGGCGGCCACCGCAGCAGCCGAGCCGCCCGACGAGCCACCGGCCAGATGGCGATGATCGTGCGGGTTGGCGGTGGTGCCGTAATGCGCGTTGACGGTGGCAAACCCGTAGGCGAATTCGTCCATGTTGGCGGTGCCTACCAGCACCGCGCCCGCATCGCTCAGACGTTGCACTACGGCGGCGTCGCGCGCGGCCGGGGCGCATTGCGCGCGGACGACGGCACCAGCGGTGGTGACCTGACCAGCGACATCGAACAGATCCTTGACCACGAACGGCACGCCGGCCAACGCACCGCCGTCGCTGCCACCGGCCAGCGCAGCCTGCACGCGCGCGGCATCGGCGGCGGCGCGTGCGGGCAGCAGGCGGGTGATCGCGCGCAGGCGGTCGTTGGCCTGATGGATATGCGTGAGCGTCTGGGTGGCATGGCGTGCGGCCAGCGTGGGCTGGCTGCGGGTGGTACTGACGATGGAGGCGATCTGCCCGCGCGCAGTGGTGCTGTCCTGTCGCGTAGTGCGTGGGGCGGTGAAGCTGGCGAGCAGCTGCGCGTGGCCGCGCAGGACCTCGGTATTGCGATCGATGCCGGCCTGCCACTGCGCTGGGACTTGCATGGGGTCACCTTGGGTTGCTGGAAGTTGCGGGTGTGGGTGTCGTCTAGGCCCTCTCCCGCCGGGAGGGGGGTTGGGGTGAGGGTGCCCCGCTGGTTGGAGATGTATCAGGTACGCGTTTACCTTGCTTGCCACCTACTCAACTGGCGCAGCATTTTTCTCAGTTGCCGCACCCTCATCCGCCCTTCGGGCAACTTCTCCCGACGGGAGAAGGGGTAACGGCAACCCGACTGCCGGCGGCTGCGGCGCAGTGAGGTGATCGATCAGTAATCGCTCGAACGCTTCCACATCCACCGCATGCACCACCGTCTGGGCCTGTTCGCCCAGTCCAGGCTGATAGCCCGGTGCCCACGACAGGATGTCGCCATACCCTGCATCGAAGGCGGTGTTGGTATCGACGTAGAGCGTCTCGGTGTGCGTTGCCAACTCGGAGCGCAACCACACCGCAGTGGCCAGCTCATCCCACATCGGAAAGCCGGTTTCGCGACGGCGCAACGCGTGGCCGATGCTGGTATCGGCAGCGCTCATGCGCGCCAGCAACGCTGGCGTGAGTTCGGTGGCAGTGGATGGATCCACCGGCACCATGGTGATCTTGCGCCAGGGCGCGCGCATGACGATGCTGGCCGCTTCCGGATCCCAGCGGATATTGAATTCGCGGCGTGGCGAGTTGACGAATTCGCGCGCGAATTGCTGCGCGCTGATGCTGTTGCGTTGCTGCCGCGGGTTGAGGCTGCCGCCCATGTAGACCAGCTCGCGCGCCAGCGTGGCGAAGGCCGGATCCAGCGCTTGCGCAAGCGCCAGATTGGTCAGCGGGCCTGTGGCAATGATGCTCACCTCGCCTGGATACAGGCGCACCATGCGCAGCATGAACAATGCAGCCGGTTCGTCGGATGCGCGCACCACGCCGGGATTGCCCAACGCCAGATCGGGCACCACGTCGTGGGCGTGATAACGCGGCGCGCTCTGCACGGTGTCGCCATCCACCCAGTGTTTGGTCCATGCACCTTTCCAGACCAGCTTGCCGTACAGCGCTTCCCAACGCTCGGTGGCCAGCTCGCTGTTGAGCAGCGGATGCACCGGGCCGGGCAGCACCGGGATGTCGGGATGGCCGGCCAATTCCAGCAGGCGGCAGGTATGCGCCAGCACTTCGTCGCGCCAGATGTTGCCGCTGACCGCGCTGATACCCAGCACCTCGACCTCGGGCGATTGCAACAGCAGCAACTGCGCAGGCGTGAAGCCGTCGATATCGTCTTCGAGAATGACGCGGCGTTTGGATGGGGCGGCGTGCGAGTGGGTCATTGCGCTTTGGTCATAAGGGTGGAATGCATCGCGGCGAAGATGGAATGGAGGCTGCGTTTAATGGGCGTTGCGTTTGTAGGAGCGTGCTTGCGCGCGATGAGGCGTTATCGGTGATGCCTCTTCGCGCGCAAGCGCGCTCCTACGGGTTATGCGTCAGCCGGTTGTTGTCTGCACTTTGCGTTGCTGCAACAGCATGCGCTCGTACTGCGCCAGATCGGTTTCAAGCTGCCATTGCAGCCGTGCCTTCCCGCTGCTCTGGCGAAATGCTTGGCACGCAGCGTCATCGGTTTCGCGCTGCAATGCAGTGGCGCAGGCCTGCGCAGCTGTACCTTCTGCGCTCCACAAGCTGGTGCCCGGCAGGAAACTGTAGGTCAGGCCGTTGCGGGCCAGCTGCTTGAGCGTGGGGTAATCGATGCCTTGCTCCTGCATCGCGCGTTGATACTCGTGGGTCATGTCCGCGCGCGAGACGCCGGCATCGTCGGTGGACAGCACCACCGGCACACCGGCGCGCAGATACATTGCCAGCGGATGCGCGCCACCTTTGACGCCCAGAATCACATCGTTGCTGGTGAGGTTGATCTCCACCGCGATCTGGTCGCGGCGCATACGCTGCAGCAATCCATCCACGTCGTCTTCGTAAGGCAGATCCACACCGTGACCGATGCGGCGTGCACCTACGTCCACTGCCTGGCGGATGTGCGAGCGCAGTTGCGCGGGTGGCACCAGGCCCAACGCCAGCTCGCCGGCATGCAGGGACAGCGGCACGTTGGGATAGCGCGTTGCGAAGAACCGGAACATCGCCATATGCCGCGCGTAGTCGGCCAGCGCCACCGGGTTGTCTTCGGGCGCAACGATGTTCAACGCCACCGCGCGGCTACCGCCTGCAGCGATCAAGGCGTGGGCCAGCGCCATCTGCCCGAATACCATCGGCTGCGGCAATACGCGCAACACGTAAGGCACGTAGCGATACGTGACCTGGCAGCCAGGGCGCGCATCGGGTAGGTCGCAATGCAACACGCGGCGCACCTGGGCGTCGGTGTCGGCAAGCGCCCCTTGTGCGGCCAGTACCAGCGGCGGCAAGGCGTCTTGCAACGCGCGCAGATTGGCGTCGTCGTCCTCGCCCTTCCATGGCAGCGCCTGCATCTGTTGCGCCGCCTGATCCATCTGCGGCGGGTTGGCGATGATTTCCACGTAAGGCACGCGGTCGCGCGCGGCCTGTTCCAGCACTGCGGCCACGGTGTCGGCAACGCGCGCGCGCACCACCGCGTCGAACTTGCCGAAGGTGCTGAAGAACTGATCGTGTCCGGTGGGCTGCGATGGGCTGGGCAGGAACTTGCGCATCGACAGGGCATCCACCACCCGGCCATACAGCGCGGCATTGCGCGTGGCCAGATCGCGTGCAGGCTCCTGGCCCTTGGCGCACGGCGGCGCGCGCAGGCTCAGGTCGTCCAGTTGCACGCAGGCGCCATCTGCGCTGGCCCACTGCAGGTAGCTCTCGGCATACACCGAGCCGGACAGATGGTTATGCAGGTCGCCGCCCTTGGGCATGGCTTGCAGCCACGCGCGCAATTGCGCAGGTTGCGCGGCCGCGTCGTGAAACAGCTGCGCCACCTGCTGCTCGCGTTGTTGCGCAGGCGCCTGCGCCGGGCGTGCGAGCGTCATGCCCGGTAACAAGGTGCACAAGCTGAGGATCAGACAGCGATAACGATGTGGCATGTGTGAGCTCTGGGAATGAGACAGCACGTCGTGGCGCTGCCGGTTGCGGTGCAGCTTGCCGCGCGAGGCGGTGGGTGACCAGGAGGCAGGAGATGAAATAGCTGGTGCGACTCGCTCACTCCAAGGCATAGCGCAGCACGAACAGGCCGGCAATCGCCCAGGTTGCCGGATGCACGGCGCGCCAGCGGCCGCTGCCCAGCTTGAGTGCCGCATAGGTGATGAAGCCGAAGGCCAGGCCGGTGGCGATGGAATAGGTGAGCGGCATGGCCAGCATGCAGATCGCGGCCGGTAGCGCGTCGCCGACATCGTCCCACTGGATCTGCGTGCACTCGCGCAGCATCACCGATGCCAGGTAGATCAGCGCCGGTGCGGTGGCATACGCCGGCACCATCGCCGCCAATGGCGAGAACAGCAGCGCCAGCAGAAACAGCGCTGCCACCACCAGCGCGGTGAGCCCGGTACGCCCACCCACCTGTACACCGGCAGCGCTTTCCACGTAGGCGGTGGTGCTGGAAGTGCCAAGCAGCGAGCCGGCCAGGATGGCGGTGCTGTCGGCGAGCAGGGCGCGGTCGAACTGGCGACGGTGCGCCTGTGTGTGTAACAGGCCGGCGCGCTGGGCCACGCCCATCAAGGTGCCGGTGGCATCGAACATTTCCACCAGCACGAACACCAGCACCACGTGCAGGACGGCGGTTAGTGCGCCGCTGCCGCCATGGCCTTGCAAGGCGCCGGCAATATCCAGCTGCAGCAGCGTGGGCGCCAGGCTCGGCGGCAGCGACAGCACGCCTTGATAGTGCACCAGACCCAGCGCCAGCGCAGCGACGGTGACCGCCAGGATGCCCAGCAACATCGCCCCGCGCACGCGGCGCACTTCCAGTACGCCGATCAGCAGCAGCCCAGCCAACGCAAGCAATGGCTCGGGCCGATGCAAGTCGCCCAGGGTCACCAGCGTCTGCGGATGCGCCACCACCAGCCCGGCTTTTTGCAAGCCGATCAACGCCAGGAACAGGCCGATGCCCGCTGCAATCGCACTGCGTAAGGTGGGTGGGATGCCATCCACCAGCCAGCGTCGCGCGCCGGTGACGCTGAGCAGCAGGAACACGCAGCCGGACACGAACACCAGCCCCAGCGTCTGCTGCCAGCTGTAACCCAGCGTGCCCACCACAGAGAAAGCGAAAAACGCATTCAAGCCCATGCCCGGTGCCATGCCGATGGGATAGTTGGCCAGCACGCCCATTAGCAGCGAGCCAAGCGCGGCGGCCAGACAGGTCGCCACGAACACCGCGCCGTGGTCCATGCCGGTGGTGGCCAGGATGTCGGGGTTGACGAAGACGATGTAGGCCATCGTCAGGAAGGTGGTGGCACCGGCCAGGATCTCGGTACGCACGCTGCTGCCATTGGCGGACAGTGCAAATCCGGGCCAGCGCATCAGCGTACGCCCGTGCACGGGCGGGCGAAGGCGATCACACAAACAACCATCGGCAGGCATCTCATCGGCACACAGGGGCACGCGCGATTGCGGTGGACGCGCGCGGGCCAACTATCTTGCACTGTGCGACGGCGGTTGCCACGGACCCTTTGCACGGATTGCGCTGCAAGTGCAATGCGTGTTGCGCGGTGTGATGGCATAACCGCAGGCTTTGTCTGTATCTGCGCCGGCGGCGCCTTGTGCACCCATCGACCAAACCGTGAAAGAAGATGCGGGGCTCACGTCCGTCCACAGGTGTGCTGCGAGGTTGGCGGCCGCTTCGCGCTGCAGCGTGACCGGCGTCAGCCACCTGCGCGCCCGCTGTCGTCGTGTCTGCGCAGGCGCACGACATACGGAGCGCTCAAAGATCCAGCACCAGGCGTGGCGAACGGCTGCGCGAGCAACACAGCGTGATCTGGGTATTGGCGGCGTGCGCGCTGTCGCTGAGCACGCTGTCGCGGTGATCCGGCGTCCCGCCCAGCACGCCGGTCAGGCAGGCGCCGCACATGCCTTGCTCGCACGACAGCGGCACCTCGATGCCGGCATCGAGCAAGGCGCTGGCGATGCTGCAATCGGCCGGCACCTGCACCACGCGGCCGCTGGCGGCCAGCTCCACTTCGAAGGTGCTATCGGCATCGTGGGCCAGGCTGGTTTCGGCAGCGGCGAAGTGTTCGCGGTGCAGTTGCTCCGGCGCCCAGCCGTGCGCTTTGGCAAGCAGCGTGAAGTGGTCCATGAACGCGGCAGGCCCGCACAGATACAGCTGGTCGCGCGCACGCGCCTGGCCCAGTTCCTCGGGCACATGCACGCGCGGGCTTTCGCCGCCATCGCTCAGATGCACGTGCACCTGCCCATGGGTGAAGCCTTGTTGCAGCCGCTGCACGAAGGCTACATCGGCATGCCGTCGCGCGTAGTAATGCAGCACGAAGGCCTCGCCGCGCGCTTCCAGCGCTTCGGCCATCGACAGCAGCGGAGTAATGCCGATGCCGGCGGCCAGCAGTACATGGCGTTCGCCTGGATGCAGCGGGAACAGATTGCGCGGGCTGGAAATCTGCAGGCGGTCGCCGGTGCTGAGCTGCTCGCACAGATGCCGCGAGCCGCCACGTGAAGCATCGGCCAACTTCACGCACAGCAGATAGTGATCACGCACATGCGGCGCACTGGCGATCGAATACTGGCGGATCAAGCCATCGGGCAGATGCAGATCCACATGCGCACCGGCTTCGAATGCCGGCAATTGCGCGCCCACCGGCTCCAGCCGGATCGCGCGTTGGCGATGGCCCTGGTCGAAGACGTCGGCGACGCGGACCTCGTGCAGTTGCATGGCGTGCTCCTCGGCCGTCAGCGCAGAAAGAAGTCGCTATAGCCCTGACTGCGCAGGCCACGGCGGTAAGCGATCGAACTGCGGTCTGCGGGAATATGCACTTCCAGCAGCGGATCCAGTGGCAGGTATTCGGGGCGCTGCGCCTCCACCATGGCGCGGTCTTCCTCGAACACGCGCAGGTTGAAGGCGTGCACGTCTTCCACCGGCAGATGGGTGTCGAAATTGCGCGCGATCGGCACCAGCAGGCGCGTCTTGTGCTTGGACACCGGGCTGGCCGCGTTCATGATCACCAGCCGCTTGCCCGGCACCGGAAAATGGATGGTGAGCGTGGCGGTGAACGGCAGATGCACCTCGAAATGGCGCAGCCACTGGAAATCCGGCGCCACCTCCGGCAACGGCATGTCCACCGAATAATTGGCCACCGAGCTCAGATAATCGGCATTGAAGCCGGTGGGTGTTTCGGTGGTGGTGTAGGCCGGCACCTCGCGTTTGTCCGGCTGGGCGAAGGTCGCGGTGTGCACGAAGGCGAAATGCGCCACGTCGATGAAACCTTCCAGCTGGCGTGCGGCGCTGCCGCCGATGTCGAAGGCCGGGCAGACGATCTGCTGAAAGCCGTCCTCGTCCCAGCCGGGCATCGGCGGGATCTGTACCTCGGCCTCTCCGACGCCTGCCGGTTTGGCCAGGCACACCCAGATCAAGCCATAGCGCTCGGCCACCGCATAGGTGTGCAGGCGCATCTTGGCCGGGATGTTCTGATTTGGACTGGCGGGAATATGGTTGCAGCGCCCACCGCTTCCGAAGCGCAGCCCGTGGTAGGCGCAGACCACGCCGCCGCCATCGGCAGTGCCCATGCTCAGCGGCACGCCGCGGTGTGGGCAGACATCGCGCGCGGCCACCAGCTCGCTGCCCAGACGGTACAGCACCAGCGGCTCGTCCAGCAGGGTGGCCTTGAACGGCGCCTCGCTTACCTCGCTGCTCAGCGCCACCGCGTGCCAATGCTGGGCCAGGCGTTGCCAGTCAGCGGCTTCGAAGGTGCAGTGCAGCGGCAGGGCTGGGACGGCGACATCCATGGGGCGGTCTCTGGCGTGAGGCGGGAGTGGTGCCGGATTGACTCTAGGAAGCCGGGGGTGTGTTATCAAACATCGATTTTCAGCCAAGCCATTGCAAAAAATGCAACGCCAACCGAGCCCCGCCGCATGCTGACCTTCTCCCGCTTCACCCGTTACTTCATCGAAGTGGCCCGCTGCGGCAGCATCCGCAAGGCCTCCGACGTGCTGCATGTGTCGGCCTCGGCGATCGACCGGCAGATCCTCAAGGCCGAGGAAGAACTGGGCGCGCAGCTGTTCGAGCGCCTGCCCGGCCGGCTGCGGCTGACCGCCGCCGGCGAGCTGCTGCTGGTGGACGTGCGCGGCTGGGAGAAGGCCTACGCACGCACGCTGGAGCGCTTCGACGAGCTCAAGGGGCTGCGCCGCGGGCATGTGGAGATCGCCATGATCGACGCGCTCAGCGAGGGGGTGGTACCGGCGGCGGTGGCGGCGCTGGTGCAGGAGTACCCCGGCATCACCTTCAACCTGTCCACCGCGCGCAACCAGCGGGTGATGGAGATGGTGACCTCGGCCGATGTGGACATCGGCCTGCTGCTGGACCCGGTGAGCAGCGTGGACCTGGAGGTGCGCGCATTCGCCGACATCCCGCTGGGGATTGCGATGCCGGTGGGCCACCCGCTGAGCACCCGCACCGAGCTGCAGCTGAGCGAGACGCTGGAGCATCGGCTGCTGCTGCCGGCCGCTCCGTTGATCGTCGGCGAGCACGCCAAGGTGCTGTACCAGCGCCAGCACATCGACGTGAAGCGGCTGACCCATTGCAACGACGTGCGCACCTTGCGCGGACTGGTGCGCGCCGGTGCCGGCGTGGGGCTGATGTCCTGGTTGGACGCTGCGCCGGACGTGGCCGATGGGCGACTGGCCTTCGTGCCGTTCCGCCAGCACCTGACCAAGCCGATGACGCTGGCGCTGTGCGTGGCCCCGCAACGGCAACTCTCGCGCTCGGCGCAGCTGGCGATCCAGGCGCTGGCGGCGAAGATCGATGCGATGGTGGTGCCGGTGGTGGGTTGAATCCCTCTCTCTCTTGGAAGAAGGGAGCAAAGCCCCTCTCCTGCGGGAGAGGGGTTGGGGTGAGGGTACGGGGCGAAGCCACATTGGGTGGTTGGTCATGCGAGGCTTCGCTCGCACCCTCATCCGGCGCTGCGCGCCACCTTCTCCCGGCGGGAGAAGGTGGCGCGCAGCGCGAAGCGCACACAACTCCCACTCGTTACACTTGCCCGGCTCTCCCCACACGACACCGCAGCATGCAGTTGATCGATATCGGCGCCAACCTCACCCACGACTCCTTCGACCGCGACCGCGATGCGGTTCTGCAACGCGCACGCGAGGCCGGTGTTACGCAACTGGTGATCACCGGCGCCAGCCGTGAGCACTCACCATTGGCGTTGCAACTGGCGCAACAACACCCGGGATTTCTCTACGCCACCGCCGGCGTGCACCCGCACCACGCGGTGGAATTCACCGCCGAATGCGAGGCCGAAATGCGCACGCTGCAGGCGCACCCGCAAGTGGTGGCGGTAGGCGAATGCGGGCTGGATTACTTCCGCGATTTCGCCCCGCGCCCGGCGCAGCACAGGGCCTTCGAACGGCAACTGCAATTGGGCGCCGACAACGGCAAACCGTTGTTCCTGCATCAGCGCGATGCGCACGACGACTTCCTCTCGATCATGCGCAGCTTCGATGGCCGCCTGGGCCCGGCGGTGGTGCATTGTTTCACCGGCACGCGCGAAGAGCTGTTCGCGTATCTGGACCGCGATTACTACATCGGCATTACCGGCTGGCTCTGCGACGAGCGTCGCGGTGCGCATCTGCGCGAGCTGGTGCGTTCGATTCCGGCCAACCGGTTGATGATCGAAACCGACGCGCCTTACCTGCTGCCGCGCACACTCAAGCCGATGCCCAAGGACCGCCGCAACGAGCCGATGTTTCTGTCGCATATCGTGGAAGAACTCGCACGCGATCGTGGTGAGGACGTGGCGCTGACCGCGGCCAACAGCACGGCGGCAGCACGGGCGTTTTTCCGTTTGCCCGCGCCTGCGGTCGCTGCCTGAGTCGAGCGGCGGCGGATCACGCCGCCAGCAATTCCCACCCTTGCGCGTCGCGTAGCCGCAGCCCCGGTTGCGGTGCATCCACGCTGATCCGTAAACCATCGGCCCAGGGCAGCTGCCGCTGCTGCGGAAACCAGCGCCGCGCCTGGTCGACCACGATCAACAGGCCCTGATCGTCACCCAGCGCCACAAAGCCTTCCAGTGCAGGTGCAAACGGGTGCATGCCGAAGTGATTGGCGATGCTGCTGGTGACCGCTTCGACGTTGTTGCTGGGAAGCCCGATCTCGCTCAGGCACAGCAATTCCTCCCCATGAAAATCGCCTTGCCCGGTGGCGGTCTGTTGCAGCGCATTGCGCGCGATCAGTTCCAGCACCGCCCCGTCGGGGCCGGCGAAATACACCGACTGCGACTGCCAGACGCCCCCCAGTTCAAACTGCCGACGGCCCTGCGGATCGGCCAGCAGCGTTGCGCGCGCGCCGATCCACTGCGCAGCTGCCTCGAAGCGCGACGGTGCCACGTTGAAGGCAAGATGCACACTGCCCACCGGCTGCTGTGCCTGCACGCATTCCAGCGTGCTCCAGCCGATGGAAATGGCGTTGCCGTACTGCGGAAGCTGCAGCACATCGCGATAGAACCGCAGGCTGAGGTCGAGGTCGAGGCAGGGCAGCAACAGATGGCGAAGATGCATGGCGGGCGCACGTGGCAGAAGGTGCACGTATTGAACGACCTCAATCGCGGTTGAGGTCAAGACGTGTTCAAGCCTGGATGCGGGCAGGAGCGCACTTGTGCGCGACGGGGCGTTACCGGGAAAGCCCCATCGCGCACGAGTGCGCTCCTACAACAGCCGCGGTGCGTTCGCTGTCATTGGCTCAACTCAACCTCGCTTAAAGCACTTCTGCCAGCGCCCATAGATGCCGCACCAATGGCGCGGTCTCCAACGCACCGGGCGAGACCGCCAACGCAAGCCTTGCCAGCGGCATTTGTCCTTCGATGTCCAGATAGCGCACGCCGGGCAGTTGCAGTTGCGCAGTGGAGGCGGGCACCACCGAGACGCCCAGTTCGGCGGCGACCAGATTGACGATGGACGACATCTGCGGCGCGTCCTGGGTGATGCGCAAGGTCACGCCGGATGCGCGGCAGGCGGCGAGAATCTCGTCGTACAGACTCGAACCGAAGCTGCGCGGAAACAGGATGAACGGCTCGCCCGCCAGTGCCGCCAACGGCGCGCTGCTGCGTGCAGCCAGGCGATGCGCGGCGGGCACGGCGATCTTCATCGGCTCATCGGCAAAGCGCAGCAGCTGCAGATCGGGCGGTGTGCTCAAGCCGTAACGCACAAACGCCGCGTCCAGGCGGCCATCTGCCAGTGCCACCAATAATCCGGCGGTGTTGGTTTCTTCCAGCAGCAACTCGACCTGCGGCCATTGCCGGCGAAAGTCGCGGATCAGATGCGGCACCACCGGGTTGAACGCAGCCGAGGCGGTAAAGCCCAGGCGCAGCCGGCCGGATTCGCCACGCGCCACCCGGCGCGCCGTTTCGGCAGCGCGTTCCACATCGGCGAGCACGCGGCGCACCTCTACCAGGAATGCCTCGCCGGCCGGAGTCAGCTCGGCGCCGCTGTGGGTGCGCCGGAACAGCGGCGTGCCCAGATCGCGCTCCAGCGCCTGGATCTGCTGGCTCAGCGGTGGCTGGCCGATACCGACCCGCGCTGCTGCCCGAGTGAAGTTGCCTTCTTCGGCGACAGCCAGGAAGTAGCGGAAGTGGCGAAGCTCCATGCTATCTGTTCTACATATGGCAACTGCCAGCATCATATATTGGACAGGGGGTGGTGGCAGGCGAATACTCGCCGTCCCACGTCTCAACATCGCCCCCGTGTCCTGTTCTGATCGCCCCTCCGGCACGTCCCCGGATACTGCCGCAAGCCTCGCAACCCAGCCGCCTGCCATCGACGCGCCCGCCAGCGGCCGCATCCGGTTGGCATTGTTTCTGGCCGGCTTTGCCACCTTCTCGCTGCTGTACAGCGTGCAGCCGGTGCTGCCCGAATTTGCGCGCGCCTTCGGCGTGGACGCGGCCACCGCCTCGCTGCCGTTGTCGCTGGCCACCGGTGCGCTGGCGCTGGCGATCTTCTGCGCCGGCGCAGTGTCGGAAAACCTCGGCCGGCGCGGGCTGATGTTCGTGTCGATCGCACTGGCCGCAGTGCTCAACCTGGTCGCCGCGTTCCTTCCGCATTGGGGTGCGTTGGTGTTGGTGCGTACCTTGTCGGGCATCGCGCTGGGCGGGGTGCCCGCGGTGGCGATGGTCTACCTGGGCGAAGAGCTGCCGGCCAACAAGATGGGTGCGGCCACCGGGTTGTATGTGGCCGGCAACGCCTTCGGCGGCATGAGCGGGCGCATCGTGATGAGCGTGCTGACCGATCATTACGACTGGCGCACCGCACTGGCGATGTTGAGCGTGTTCGACCTGCTGTGCGCGCTGGCGTTCTTCTGGCTGCTGCCACCCTCGCGCAACTTCGTGTGCCGGCACGGCATCAACCTGCGCTTCCATCTGCGTGCCTGGGCCGGGCATCTGCGCGATCGCAATCTGCCGTTCCTGTTTGCGTTGCCGTTTTTGTTGATGGGCGTGTTCGTCTGCCTCTATAACTATGCCGGCTTTCGGTTGGGTGGGCCGGAGTTCGGCTTGAGCCAGAGCCAGATCGGCATGATCTTCAGCGCGTATGTGTTCGGCATCGTCAGTTCGTCGGTGGCCGGTGCGGCGTCGGATCGTTTCGGTCGCGGCCCGGTGGTCACCACCGGCATCGTGTTGTGCATGCTCGGCGTGGCGTTGACCCTGGCGCATGTCCTTGCGCTGGTGGTGGCCGGCATCGTGTTGTTGACGATCGGCTTTTTCATCGCGCATTCGGCCGCCAGCGCCTGGGTGAGCCGGCTCGGCGGTGCGCATCGCAGTCACGCGGCGTCGCTGTATCTGCTGGCGTATTACGCCGGCTCCAGCGTGATCGGCGCGCTCGGCGGCTGGTTCTGGCAACACGGTGGCTGGGGCGCGTTGGTGGGCATGTGCCTGACGTTGCTGGTACTCGCCTTTGCGGCGGCCTACGTGCTGCGCCAACGCGCCGACGACGCGCGGCCTTACGGCCGGTTTGCCCCGCACCCAGCGCGGGGCGAGTGATGCAGATCGACCAACGCATCTAAGCGCGACTGACAACACGACTGCACGGGGTTTGTCAGCCGCTCTGAGGCGCCCGCTTGCTGCGTTTGATCTGCGCTGCTGGCGATCACGTTGTGGCTGCATCCGCCGCACCCTGCGCCAGGGTTTCCAGCAAACGCGCACGTCGCCGTTCCAGATCGGCCAGCTGGCGCTCGATCAGCTGCAGGCGTGCCCGATGCGCCTGCGCGGTTTCCGGGCACATCTGCGCGCCTTCCACCAGGCGCATGCAATCGGGGAAGCCGAGAATGTCGTCCAGGCTGAAGCCGGTGGCGATCAACCGCTGGATCTGCCGCACCTGTGCAACGCAGGTGGTGGGAAACACCCGGTAGCCATTGGCGCTGCGCGAGGACGTCAGTAGGCCGTGCGCGTCGTAGTGACGAATCGAGCGCACGCTGGCGCCGGTCTGCAGCGCCAGTGCGCCAATGCTCAGCGATGGTTCGGACGATCTCGTCATGCGCCAAGCATACGTTGCACGCAACGCTTGACCCTCACACTGGTGTGAGGCTCCAGGATCGCGGCTCCTATTGTCCGGAGCTCACTGCGATGTCTGTTCGCTTCCTCCCTGTCATCGGCACGCTGCCGATGCGCTACGCGCTGGCTTGCCTGCTGCTGGTTTCTTCAACAGTGGCTGCGGCGGGCCCCGCGGTCACACCTGCTGCCCGCAGCTACACCGTGACCGCGCCCGATGGCGTCACCCTGGCCGTGCAGGAACATGGCGCCAGCGATGGTCCGGCGATCGTGTTCGTGCACGGCCTGCTCGGTAGCCGCATCAATTGGGATGCGCAGCTGGCCGATCCGCGCCTGCAAGGCTATCGCCTGATCACCTACGACCTGCGTGGGCATGGCTTGTCCGGCAAGCCGACTGCAGCGTCGGCCTATCGGGATGGCATGCGCTGGGCTGACGATCTTGCTGCCGTGTTGAAAGCCGCAAACGCGCGTGACGCGGTGCTGGTGGGCTGGTCGCTGGGCGGCGCGGTGATCACCAACTACCTCACGCGCCACGGCGATGCGGGGCTTGCGGGTGTGGTGTATGTCGATGGCGTGATCGAACTGCGTGCGGAACAGTTGGGCGCGCATCCGGCGATCTATCGCGATCTGGTCTCCGATGACTTGCGCACGCATCTGCAGGCGGTGCAGGACTTTCTGCGGCTGTGCTTTGCCACTCACCCGCCTGCACCGGTGTTCGACACATTGCTGGCCAATGCATCGCTGGCCTCATGGGACATGCAGCGAGCCGTGCAAGGCATGTCGATCGATGTCGCCGGCCTGCAGCGCACGCGCCTGCCGGTGCTGCTGATGTATGGTGCACGCGATGCGCTGGTGACCACCGAGCCGGCGCTGGCGCGTGCGCGGCAATTGCAGCCGCGTGCGCAGACGCGCGTTTATCCCGATGCCGGGCATGCGCCATTTGTGGAAGACAGCGTGCACTTCAATCAGGATCTGCTGCGCTTTGTCGAACAGGCCGACGCGGCCCACTGACGCCGCGTGACGGCATGCCCGATCTGGATTGCCCGCTGCGCTGCCGACAGGCGCGCAGCGGCCATTGGCCGGCGTGCGCGTCGGCCGATGGCGGCGCACCCATCTCGCCAACGGCGGTTACAAGGTTGGCGAGGTGCCGGCAGGCGCGGATCCGGTCGCCGGGTCGTATTGCGGATGGCTCGGGTCCATGCTGCGCGGCAGCGCGGATGTGCCCGGCTGCAGCGCGCTTTCGTGCCAGGCGCGCACCAGCAGATCGCGCAGCATCGCCGCGCCATCGCCGGCGGTGAGATAGACCATCGCGCGGCCGTCGCTGCGGGCGGCATCGTCGAAGGCGCCGGCTTTTTCCAGGCGATACACCTGCTCGACACGGCCTGTACCGGTGTCGAGAAAGCCGAGGATCTGCTCGAACACATCGCCCTGCTGATGCGCCAGGGCCGGCATGCTGCTCAGCAGGTCCTGCGGGGTCAGCGCGATCTTGTCGACGTAATCGCTCTCGAACTTGCCGTGCACCTTGGGGTCGGTGCTATAGCCGTTCGGGTTTGGCCCTTGCCAGCCATCGTGATGGATGCTGTCGTGTTGCGGCTGCGCGCCATCGCCGATGTAGTGCGCAAACCAGCTGACGAAGAACGCGCAGGTGTGTTCGAGTTCGCGCGTGTCCTGGCCCTTGGCGCGCAGCGTGCGGATCTGACGCATGGTGGCGACGATGCGCTCATAACCCTCGGTAGCTGCGTACGGCAGGGTGCCGGCCCAGCGCACGTTCATGCGCTGCGCCAGTTGCCGGTCGCGCTTGGCGATGCGGCGCTGTTCGTCGTAGAGCGCCAGCACGAAGGCGTAACGCGAACGCGGCGGGTGTTGCATGAAGGAAAACTGCTCGCGGAACCAGCCGTGGTTGGGGTCTTCTTCGATCTTGAGAAACGGCTTGCTTTCGCTGCGCCAGCCATCCGGCAGGGTGGCACCGTCGGCAATCACCTGCGCGTACTGTTTGAGAAAGGCCGGGCCATCGTCGGGCAGGGCCTGCACCGCGGCGCGATTGATGGCGGCATGCGCGCGGTGGCCCCAGGCGGCGGCACTGCCGGAACACGTCGCTGCCGCAAACAGCAGCGCACAGGCAAGAGGGGAAGGTGTCATGGCAGTCCTTGTGGCCTGCAGCGCGTATGCCACGTTGCAGGCGATGCATCGGGAACGTAAGGCGCTGACATCGAGCGATACAGCACTCAACGTCAGCGCACTCAGAAGTGGTAAGTCACCACCAGCCGCGAGTTGCGCTCGTAGATCGGCCGGCCGTAGATCGGCTCGCGCGTGCCCTGGCCGGAGATGGTGTCGGTGCGCGGGTTGCCTTCGGTCAGTGCGAAGGTGTTGGTGAGATTGTCCACCGACAGCTGCACATCCCAGGGCCCGTTGCGCATCAGGATGTTGGCCGCCAGGGTGTCGTAGGCGGCCAGCTCGGTGGTGTTCTCCAGGTCGGCGTAGCGCTTGCCGACGTAGGCGTAGCGCAACGAGGTTTCCCAATCGAACTTGCCGGTGGTGAAGAACAGCGTTGGCCCCGCATTGCCGTACACCTTTGGCTGCCGGTTGGGCATGTTGCCGTCCACATCGATCACGGCCACCGCGCCATTGGCCACCACTTCGGTCAGATCGGACACCTTGGTGTCGTTGTAGGTCAGATTCGCATCGAAACGCAGCCACTGCGCCGGTGTCCATACCGCCGCCAGTTCGATGCCCGGGTTGGTGACGCTGCCGCGGTAGTCCTTGGACTCGGCGGCGCCGGTCTGCGGGTTCACCGCGCTGGTGCCGATGTTGTACGGGTCGTACTTGGTGTAGAAGGCGGTGGCGAACACGTCCAGGGTGTCAAAATTGAGCTTGGTGCCGAGCTCGAACTGGTCGGCGGTGGGGATGTTGACGTTGCCTTCGTTGGCGCCTTCGCTGGGCGCGCGGTGCGCACGCGAGGCGCGGCCGTAGATGCCGACCACGGGGGTGATGTCGTAGTTGAAACCCGCCGTCCAGTTGGTCACGCCCACGTCCAGCGCGGTGTGTGCGCGGGCACCGGTGAACAGGCGTGCGGCATCGTCGGCCAGGGTGTCGGTCATGCCCAGGTTGCCGGTGCTGCGCAGCATGCTCCAGGCGCGATAGCGGTAGCGCTCGTGACGCACGCCGCCTTCCACACGCAGCTTGTCGGTCACCTGCCAGGTGTCGGCGAGATAGGGCGCCAGCATGCTGGTGTAGGCCTTGCCCTGGGTGCGGTCTGCGCCGTAGATCACCACGCCGTCCTTGGTCACGCCGCCGACCATGTTGCCGGCCGCGTCGTAGCCGAGCAGGTCGATCGTGCGCGGGTTCTGCCGCATTTCGAACAGATAGCTCTGGTAGCGCGAGTTGTACGAGCGGGCGTAATAGGCGCCGTAGAGGCCCAACGTGATGTCATGGGTGTCGCCGCCCCAATCGAAGCTGCGGTGCAGGCGCAGATCATCGGCAAACGAATCGGCACGCACGTTCATGGCGCGGTACTGGCCCTGGATCACCAGGCCATCTGTCGTGGCTGGATCGAAGCGGCTGCCATTGTCGGTATAGACGTAGCCCAGCGATGCTAGGCCGGGAAACGCGGCGCTGGCGGCAGCGCGGCGGCTGCCGGCATAGGCGGTGGCATCCTGCGGCGCATTGCTGGAATACAGCGCATCGAAGGTCATGTCCAGGCGATTGACGATGGCCTTGTTGGACAGGCTCCAGCCATTGTCGAAGGCCAGGTCCAGGTTGGCGCCCAGATGATTGAACTTCATGTGGCGGCCATCGGAGAGATCGCGCAACTCGCGCTGCGGCGCGCCGTTGGCATCGCTGGAAATAAGTATGGCGCGTTTGAGTTGCGCGGTGCTCAAGGTGCCGGTGAAGCGGTCGATCAGCGGGTCCAGCGAGCGCGTGGTGTCGCGCGGGTCGTACAGCGGGATCGGCATGTAGAACGCGTTCTTGTCGTCCAGATGCTTGGCGGTGAAGGTCAGCTTGCCGTGGCCCAGCGTGTGCGTGAGGTTCATGCGGAACTGCCCGCCCTCGTCGGCCGGAAAGCCCACATCGCGGTAGCCGTCGTTACGCCGCACGAAGCCGCCGGCAGCCAGATACCAATCCTGCGCCAGCTTGCCCGACCAATAACCATCGAGCCGATATAGCCCGGTGTCGCCGACGGTGGTGCGCACTGCGCCTTCAGGCGTGTCGCCGCCCTGGCGGGTGACGAAATTGACGATGGCCGCAGCATTGGAGGCGAAGATCGGCGAGGGACCGCCGCGCACGGTTTCCACCGATTCGACCATCAAATCCGGGCGCACCAGGCCTTCGGTCTTGTAGAAGTAGCCGTTGTTGTCCGGGTAAGGGCTGATGCCGTCTTCCTGGATGACCGCAAACGCGCCTTCGTCAGGAATGCCGCGGATGCGGTAGACGTTCTGCACTTCGCCGCCGGTGGATTCGGCATAGATGCCCGGCATCGAGCCGATCAGGCTGGCAAGGTTGAGCGGGGCCAGCTTGTCGATCTGCTCGGCGGTCAGCGCGGTGATCGCATACGAGGCGTCGAATTGATTCTGGGCCTGGCCGGCGCCGGTGACGATCATCCGGTCCAGCGAGAAGATGCCGTCCTCGCTCTTGCGCGTGGCAGGCGTGGAGGGCGCGCCGGTTTCCTGCGCGAATGCGGGTGTGGCAAGACTCAGTGCAAGAACGACGGCGAGCGGACGACGCGACACGGCACGACGCACTCCGGAGCGTGTCCGGATGTGGGTGTAGGGCATGGCAAGGAGTGTGGCAGCGGGGGAGTTGTCCACTGTCGCGGCGACATGTTTCCGCAGCGTTGCGTGTGCACCGGATCACGCTAGGTGCGCAATCCGGAGTAACGATCTGTGACGGGTAACCCGTTTTAAAGCGGTTTCAACCGTTTGTGGCAGGCTGCGGGCTACGCGTTAGTCAGGGCGCATCACCACGCCAATCGTCCACCCTCGGTGTAGTACCCGCCGGTGCCCAGCTCGGACATCGCGACATGCGCCACGGTGGCGGCCGCTTGCTCCACGCTGCCGGGACCGGTGTGGCCGTTGAGATCGGTGGCGGTGTAACCGGGATTGACCACGTTGACCGCAAAGCCTTCGTTGCGCAATTCCTTTGCCAGCAACACGGTGAAGGCGTTGAGCGCGGTCTTGGACGAGCAATAGCCCAACACGTTGACCGCGTGATAGCGATAACCGGGGTCGCCGTGCAGTGACAGCGAGCCCAGATCGCTGGAGACATTGACGATGCGCTTGAGCGTGCCGGCGCGCAGCAGCGGCAACAGCGCCTGGGTGATGGCGACCTGGCCGAACAGATTGACCTCGTAGGTGGCGCGCAGGTTGTCCAGCGTCGCGGTGGCGGGCGTGCCATCGTCGACGATCACCGCGGCATTGTTGACCAGCACATCGAGTGTTGCGCCGTCTGCCTGCAACTGCGCCACCGCTGCGGCAATGCTGCCGGGGTCGGTGATATCCAGCGGCAGCACGTGCACGTTGTCGGCCTGGCTGAGGGAGTCGCGTGCAGCCTGGCCGCGTGCGGGATCGCGGCTGCCCAGGTAGACGGTCCAGCCGGCGTTGGCCAGATGGTCCACCAGCGCAAGGCCGATGCCCTTGTTGGCGCCGGTGATCAGCGCGACGGGTGCGGAGGTGGACATGGGGCGGTTCCTTGGAATCACGAAGAAGGCCCCCAGACTATGTGCCATCCATCCGTGTGTACATTCGCATTCGTGAGCACCTCCCTGCCCCTGCCAGCACCGCGTAAAGCCCCGCAGCAAGCGCGTTCGCGCGCCACCGTGGAGGTCATTCGCCAGGCCAGCATTCAGGTGTTGGTGGCCGACGGACTGCGGGGCTGCACCACCACGCGAGTGGCCGAGCGGGCCGGCGTGTCGGTCGGCAGCGTGTATCAGTACTACCCGAACCGTCAGGCGATGTTGATCGCGCTGCTGCAGTGGCATCTGCAGACGGTGAGCGATGCGGTGGAGCTGGCCTGCGCGCAACAGCACGGGTGCGCGCTTGCGCAGCAGTGCGAGGTCTTGGTGCGCGCCTTCGTGCAGGCCAAGCTGCAGCATGTGGATGTCTCGCGCGCGCTGTACGCCATTGCCGAGCTGCATGGTGGCGCCGTCCTGTGGTCGCAAGCGCACAAGCGCTCGCAGCGGGCGTTCGCCGCCGCGCTCGCCACCGCCTCCGATGTGCGCTTCGACGATTGCCAGGCGGTGGCCGAGATCGGCATGGCGGCCATCGCCGGGCCGTTGAAGAGCCTGCTCGAGGATGGCGCGCCGGCTGCGCGGATTGCGCCGCTGCAGACGCAACTGGTGGTGTTGCTGCGCAGCTACCTCATGGCCACCGGAGTTGCACGATGACGGCGGCACCGGTTCAGGACGGCAACGCGCTGCAGGACTTCATCGAGCGCCATCGGCGCCTGTTCGTGCTCACGGGCGCCGGTTGCAGCACCGATTCGGGCATTCCCGATTACCGCGATCTGCAAGGCGGCTGGAAGCGTCCGCAACCGGTGACCTTCCAGGCCTTCATGGGTGAGTTGTCCACGCGGCAGCGTTATTGGGCGCGCAGTCTGGTCGGCTGGCCGCGTTTCGGGTTGGCGCAACCCAACGCCACCCATCACGCACTCGCCGCGCTGGAAGCGCGTGGCCAGCTGGAACTGCTGCTGACGCAAAATGTGGATCGCCTGCATCAGGCCGCCGGCAGCCAGGCGGTGATCGATCTGCACGGCCGGCTCGATGTGGTGCGCTGCATGGGCTGCGAGCGGCGCATGCCACGTACCGACTTCCAGCTGCTGCTGGAACAGGCCAACCCCGGTTGGGCCAACCTGGACGCGGCGCAGGCGCCCGATGGCGATGCGGACCTGGACGATGTGGCCTTCGACCGTTTTGCGGTGCCGCCGTGTCCGGTTTGTGGCGGCGTGCTGAAGCCGGATGTGGTGTTCTTTGGCGAGAACGTGCCGCGCGAGCGCGTGGAGCGCGCGTTTGCGCATCTGCAGGCGGCCGATGCGGTGCTGGTGGTGGGCTCGTCGCTGATGGTGTATTCGGGCTTTCGTTTCGTGCAGAGCGCGGCGCGCAACGGCCTGCCGATCGCCGCGCTCAACTTCGGGCGCACCCGTGCAGACGAACTGCTCAGCCTGAAGGTCGAACAGTCGTGCGCGCAGGCCTTGGCATTCCTGTCTGCACCGTTCGATCCGCTGCTTGCACGCAGCGTCAATGACGCCAGTGCGCGCTCGGCATGACGCAGTGATCCATCGCAGCGGTTGTGCCCACGCGCGCGGCGCAGTGCAATGGGCATCCCCGTGTCATTTGTGGATGCCCTCTTGAGCCAGCTGTTCTCCCCCATTCGCTTCGGTCCGCTTGCGCTTGCCAACCGGATCGTCATCGCCCCGATGTGCCAGTACTCCGCACAGGACGGCCGCGCCAGCGACTGGCATCGCATCCATCTGGGCACCCTGTCGCAATCCGGTGCCGGCCTGCTGATTCTGGAAGCGGCCGCAGTGCAGCCGCAGGGCCGCATCTCCTACGCCGATCTGGGTTTGTACGACGACGCCACCGAGCAGGCGTTGGACGAGGTGCTGCAATCGGTACGGCGCTGGTCGCCGATGCCGATCGGCATTCAATTGGCACATGCCGGGCGCAAGGCCTCCACCGATCTGCCGTGGAAGGGTGGCGAGGCGATCGCACCGGATCACGCGCATGGCTGGCAGACCGTGTCTGCATCGGCGCTGGCGTTTCGCGAGGGCCAGCCGTTGCCGCAGGCGCTGGACGAGGCCGGCATCGATGCGGTGGTGGAAGCATTTGTCGCCTCGGCACAGCGCGCCGAGCGTCTGGGCCTGGAGTTGATCGAGCTGCATGCCGCGCATGGCTATCTGATGCATCAGTTCCTGTCGCCGCTGAGCAATCAGCGCAGCGATGCGTATGGCGGTTCGTTGGACAACCGCATGCGGCTGACCTTGCGCATCTTCGATGCGGTGCGTGCGGCGGTGTCGGACAAGATCGCCATCGGCGTGCGGATTTCTGCCACCGATTGGGTGGAGGGCGGTTGGGATCTTGCGCAGAGCATTGCCTTGTCCAAGGCGCTGGATGCACGCGGTGCGCATTACATCCATGTCTCCAGCGGCGGGCTGGATCCGCGCCAGCAGATTCCGGTGCAGGCGGGTTATCAAATTCCGTTTGCGCAGCAGATCAAGGCGCAGGTCGACACGCCGGTGATCGGCGTGGGCCTGATCACCGAGCCGGCGCAGGCCGAGGCGATTGTGCAAGACGGCCAGGCCGATGCCATCGCATTGGCGCGCGGCATTCTGTACGACCCGCGCTGGCCGTGGCATGCGGCCGCTGCACTCGGTGCCTCGGTCACGCCGGCGCCGCAATACCTGCGCTGCGAGCCGCGTGAGGCGCGCGGCGTGTTCGCCAGCTGATTTACGCTGGCAGTGGTAAACAAGCAGAGCGGGCCGGTGTTTGGATCGCCGCTCTTGACGCAAGATCGCATGAGGAAAACAGATGCCGATAGGATTTCTGGGCTTGGGCACAATGGGCCTGCCGATGGCACACAACCTGCTGCGCGGCGGGTTCGAGCTGAGTGTGTGGAACCGCTCGCCCGAGCGCGCGCAATCGTTGCGCGAGGCCGGTGCAACGGTGGTGGACGCACCGCGCGACGCCGCACACGGCCCGCTGTTGTTCTCGATGCTGGCCGACGACAGCGCGGTGCGTGAAACCCTGCTGGAACGCGGTGTGCTGGACGCGCTGCCGGCCGGCAGCGTGCACGTCAACATGGCCACCATCTCGGTGGCGTTGGCGCACGAGTTGACCGCCCTGCATGCCGAACGCGGCGTGGCCTACGTGGCCGCACCGGTACTCGGCCGCGTGGATGTGGCCGAAGCCGGCAAGCTCAACATTCTGGCCGCTGGCGACGAGGCAGCATTGGCGCGCGTGCAGCCGATGTTCGATGTGCTCGGCCAGCGCACCTGGGAGATCGGCCGCACCCCCGAGCAGGCCAATGCGGTCAAGCTGGCGGCGAACTTCTGCCTGGCCAGTGCGATCGGCGCCATGGCCGAGGCCAGCGCGCTGGCACGCGGCCATGGCGTGGAGGCCACCCAGTTCCTGGGCATGCTCACCAGCACCTTGTTCGCAGCACCCGCGTATCAGGGCTACGGCCGCTTGATCATGCAGCGCGAGTATTTGCCGGCCGGCTTCACCGCCACGCTGGGCCGCAAGGATGTGGATCTGGCGATCCAGGCCGGCGCCGACAAGCAGGTACCGATGCCGCTGGGCGAGTTGCTGCGCGCCGGCCTGGACGAGGCGATCGCACATGGCGACGGCAACGCCGATTGGGCGGTACTGGCAGAGGTCTCGGCACGGCGGGTAGGGCAGGTGGCCTGATCGCAGCACCGGGGCGCAAGTGGGTTGCGCGCATCGCGCTTCGCTTGAAGGCGATGCGCGATGCATCTTGCTCACCCCAACATGCAGCAGACCTTCTAAAATGCCGGCTCGTAACAGCCGCCGCTCCAGGGAGGATGCGATGCGACACCTGCAGATCACGTTCGGTTCGACCGAGCGCACACCGCGCGCACTTGCCTGCGCCGGTGACACACGATGACCGCCGAACCCCTCGTCGATCAGGGCCCGGTGGGCCCGGAGCATCCCGAGCACCCGGACCATTATCTGTTCGCGCAGATCCGCGAAGCGGTGGCGGTGCTCGATGCCGAGTTGAACAAACCCACCGACGAGGCCAGCGTGCGCATGGCCGCGCGTCTGTTGCCGCTGGCCAAACAGCACGGCTTCGATCAGGTGGACTACGTGGTGCTCAGCCGGCATGTCGGCGAAGTGGGCGAGAACGTGTTCCTGGTGCGTGGCGAGCTCGCCGACCCCGCGCATCTGCGCGCGCACATCACCACGCACGAAGCGATGGAAACCTCGGTGGAGGCATCGATGGCGCAACTGGACGAGATCAATCGGCGGCTGATGCTGCGCCTGCCGCCGCGCTGAGTCGGAGGGAAAAGTTACGGGCGCAAGCACCGCGCCTGCAGCTGCGCGCATTGGCTATCATTGTGTAGATGCGCTCCGACTACATCCTTACCCTGTCCTGTCCCGACCGTACCGGCATCGTCTATCGCGTGACCGGGCTGTTGTTCGATCTGGCCTGCAACATTCTCGACGCACAGCAGTTCGGCGACGACGAAAGCGGCCGCTTCTTTCTGCGCGTGCACTTCAACAAGCCGCAGGCCACCGAGATCGCCGGTCTGGAGCGGCGCTTCGCGCTGCTGGCCGACGAATTCCAGATGCAGTGGCAATTGCACGACGCGCGCCGTCGCGCGCGCTTGCTGGTGCTGGTGAGCAAGCAGGGGCATTGCCTCAACGATCTGCTGTTCCGCATGCATAGCCGGCAACTGCCGGTGGACATCGCCGCAGTGGTCTCCAACCACGCCGACTTCGCGCCGCTGGCCGCGTCTTACGGCATCGCCTTTCACCATCTGCCGGTAACGGCAGACACGCGCGCTGCGCAGGAAGCGCAATTGCTCGCACTGGTCGACGCCTTGCAGATCGATTTGGTGGTGTTGGCGCGCTACATGCAGATTCTTTCGCCGGAACTATGCCGCGCATTGGCTGGGCGCGCGATCAATATCCATCACAGCTTTTTGCCCAGCTTCAAGGGCGCGCAGCCGTATCACCAGGCGCACGCGCGCGGGGTCAAGATCATCGGCGCCACCGCGCATTACGTCACCGAAGACCTGGACGAAGGCCCGATCATCGAACAGGACGTCGCCCGCGTGGACCACGCGATGACGCCGCGCGATCTGGTGCGGCTGGGCAGCGATACCGAATCGCTGGTGCTGGCGCGTGCGGTGCGCCGTCATGTCGAACATCGCGTGGTGCTCAATGGCCATCGCACGGTGGTGTTTCGCTAGCGGTTGACGCATCTCATCCCATCGGCCAGGGACGGTTGCAGCAAGCGTGGTGGAGCAGTGGTCATGCCACGTCCCAACCAGCGAGCGCCGGCCTGGCGACCCCGTTGCCGTTTCTGTTCGCCGCTCCTATTGGAATTGTTTGCATGCCGCTTGCACCTGCCTCCAGCGCTCGCGCGCAACCACACGCCACGCGCGCGGCGTTCTTCATTCCCGGCTTTGCTGCGGCCATCTGGGCGGTGCTGGTGCCGTTCGCCAAGGCCAGGACCGGCGTGGACGATGGTGCGCTCGGGTTGATCCTGCTGTGCCTGGGCGCAGGCTCGTTTCTGGCGATGCCGCTGGCCGGCGCCCTGTCGGCGCGCTTCGGCTTTCGCACGGTGATGGCGGTGACGGCTGCATTGATCTGCATCAGCCTGCCGTTTCTGGCGGTTGTCGCCAACCCGTGGATGCTGGGCGCGGTGCTGTTCGTGTTCGGCGCCGGCGTGGGCGCGATGGATTGCGCGATGAACATGCAGGCGGTGGTGGTCGAACGCGATGCCAAGCGCGCGATGATGTCCGGATTCCATGCGTTTTTCAGCATCGGCGGCTTTGTCGGTGCCGGTGCGACGACGCTGCTGTTGTCGGTGCGCATTGGTCCGCTGAGCGCTGCGATCGCCGGTGTGATTGCCATGCTGCTTGTCGGTGCACTGTCCGTTCGGCATTGGCGTGCCGAGCGCATCTCCCAGCAGGGGCCGTTGCTCGCGCTGCCCAAGGGTATAGTGCTGTTTATCGGCATTCTGGCGTTTGTGGTGTTTCTGGCCGAGGGCACCATTCTGGACTGGAGCTCGGTGTTCCTGGCCGATGTGCACCAGGTCGACCCGAGCAACGCCGGGCTGGGCTATGTGGCGTTTGCGTTGACCATGACGGTGACCCGTCTGCTGGGCGACTCGGTGGTGGAGCGGCTGGGGCGCATCCGCTCGATCGTGCTTGGCGCGCTGCTGGCAAGTGCGGGGTTTCTGGTGCTTACGCTGGTGAGCCCGTGGCAGGCCTCGTTGGCCGGTTACGTGTTGGTGGGTTTGGGTTGCGCCAATATCGTGCCGGCCCTGTTCTCGCTGGCCGGCAACCAGACGCGCATGCCGGAGAGCATCGCCATCACCGCAGTCACGACATTGGGTTACGCCGGCATTCTGGCCGGGCCGGCATTGATCGGGTTCGCCGCCCACGGCATCGGCCTGGTCGGTGCCTTGCTCGGCGTTGCGGTGTTGATGGTGGGCGTGGCGATTTCCACGCGGTGGTTGAAGGTGTGAGTGGTGGGTGTCACCCGCGTGTCGTTGGTGGGTTATCGGTAAAGCGTCGCGCGCGGGCGCGCTGCTACCAAGAGCGGGGCAGGGATTACGCCTCGGTGGGTAAATACTCGAAGCGGTAGCCCACGCCGTACACCGAGCGCACCCACTCTTCGCCGCCCACATCGGCCAGTTTGCGGCGCAGGTTCTTGATGTGGCTGTCCACGGTGCGGTCGGTGACGATGCGGTGGTCCACATACACACGGTCCATCAGCTGTTCGCGCGAATACACCCGCCCAGGCGATGCGGAGAGCGTACGTAGCAGGCGGAATTCGACCTGCGTGAGATCCAGATCGCGTCCGGCCACGCTGGCCCGGCAGGCGGCGTCATCGATGACCAGGCCGTGCGTCGGCTCGCTGTTGGGATCATGCCGGTGCCGGCGCAGCACCGCGCGTACGCGCGCGATCACCTCGCGCGGGCTGAAGGGTTTGCAGATGTAATCGTCGGCGCCGATCTCCAACCCGAGCAGGCGGTCGATCTCTTCGGCACGCGCAGTCACCATGATCACCGGTACCGCGCTGAGGCTGCGCAGTTCGCGGCAGATCTCCAGACCATCGCGATTTGGCAGCATCAGATCCAGCAACAGCAGATCCGGCGCCTGCGCGCGAAACGCTGCGATCGCCTGCGCGCCATCGGCCACCCAATGATGCGAATAGCCGGCCGCGTGCAGATACTCGCCCAGCACCGCGGCCAGTCGCGGTTCGTCTTCGACGATGAGCACATGTGCGGTCGTTGCGGTCTGGCTGTCCATTACGCCTCCAATGCCGGCAGCCGCAGCGTCACGCGCAGGCCGCCCAACGGCGAAGCGGTCGCGTGGATCTCGCCCTCGTGCGCGCCGACGATATTGCGGCAGATCGCCAGGCCCAGCCCGCTGCCACCGCTGGCGCGATTGCGCGACCCTTCCACGCGATAGAAGCGCTCGAACAGGCGATCCAGCTTGTCTGCCGGCACGCCGGGCGCGCTGTCTTCCACCACGATTTCCACTGCATGCCCGCGTCGTGCGCAGTGCACAACGAGTTGGCCGCCGGCATCGGTATAGCGCAACGAATTCTCCAGCAGATTGGAAAGCAACTGCTGCAGGCGGCGCTCATCGCCGTTGACATGCAGCGGCGCATCGATGCCGGCGGCGCGCAGCGTGAGCCCCGCTGCAGCGATGCGCGTCTGCATGCCGGCCAGTGTGGACTGCAGCACCACACTCAGATCGATCGGCGCGCGCCGATACGCCAACGCGCCCACATCGGTCAGCGACAGGTCGTACAGATCTTCGATCAGCTTGCCGAGTTGGCCGACCTCCTGATGCAGCGAGGTCAGCGACTCACGCGTCATCGGCCGGATGCCGTCCTGCAGCGCTTCCAGTTCGGCGCGCAGTACCGCCAGTGGCGTGCGCAGTTCGTGCGAGACATCGGCCATGAAATCGCGGCGTGCGCGTTCGTTGTTGTCCAGTGCCTGCGCCAGCTGGTTGAAGTCGCGTGCGAGCTGGTCGAGTTCATCGCGCATGCCCGCTTGCAATCGCGTGCCGTAGTCGCCGGCGGCCAGGCGATGGGTTGCCACTGTCAAACCACGCAGGCGGCGCAGCAAGGTGCGCGACAACAGCCAGCCAAACAGCGCAGCGACACCGATCGATGCCGCGCCCACTGTCCACCACAGCCGTTGCTGCGCCTGGTAGAAGCGTGCGTCGTTGGCGGTCAGCACCCTCTCGAACGGCAGCATGCCCATCCAGCCCACCGTCTGCCCGCGCACCACGACCGGGCGCAGCGTGTCGGTGCGGCTGACATCGGGGTTGCCGATGATCACGCGGTAATCGCGATCCAGCAGCGCGAAGCGAAACACCGCGCCGGTCTGGTCGGAGATCGGCGGCGCGCGCGGTGGCAGATTCTGCGCCAGCTCCGGGCGCATCAGCACGAACCAGGCATCGGGATTGTCGCGGATGAAGTTCCAGTCGCCATGCTTGGCGTAATCGGCCTGCACGCGCGGCAACACTTCCATCATCCGCTCGATGCCTTGCTCGCTGAGATAGTCGAGAAACTGCTTTCTGAGCAATAGCTGCCCGGCCAGGCCATTGATCAACAGCACTGCGATGCACGCGCTCAGGATGGCGAGAAAGAGTTTGGCGGTGATTCCGAGTTTCATCGACGTTGGGAAAACCTTGTTGCGAATGAGGTCACGCACGTGCGCTTGCTGGCATGACTACCTGCATTGACTGAATGTTGCAGCGGCGTCGACTGCAGCTGCCAGCTGCGCGGCCTGTCTTGCACACCCGTATTGGGACTTGATTAAACCCCGAAAGCAAGCGCCTGCTGTCTGTCAAAGCAAATCTTCAAATTTGCTCCATATTCGCAGCGTAGCGTGCGCATCCTCCGATCATTCCCGAGTGCGCCGCATGCGTTCCGTCACTTCTTCCCGTTCTGTCGTGGTACCGCGCCAATGGCTGCTGGCCGCCATGATCACCGTCGCGCTGGCGGCCTGTTCGCCTGCGCAAGCGCCGCAGCAGCGGCAAGTGGAAGTGGGCGTACAACGCGTGGACGTGCAGCGTCTGGCGATGGACCAGACGCTGCCCGGCCGCACGGTGGCGTATCAAAGCGCGCAGGTACGCCCGCAAGTGGGCGGCATCCTGCGCAAGCGGCTGTTTACCGAAGGCGAGCAGGTGCAGGCCGGGCAGGTGCTGTACCAGATCGAGCCAGCCGCGTTTCAGGCCGCGTATGCCTCCGCGCAGGGCGAGCTGGCGCAGGCGCAAGCGGCAGTGCTCTCGGCCAAGCCCAAGGCGCAGCGGTATCAGACGCTGGTCAAGCTCGATGCAGTGAGCCAGCAGGATGGCGATGATGCGATCGCCACGTTGCGTCAGAACGAGGCCGCGGTGACCGCCGCAAAGGCCGCCTTGCAGACCGCAAAACTCAATCTGGATTTCACCCGCATCACCGCGCCGATCAGCGGCCGTATCGGCACATCGAGCTTTACCCCGGGCGCACTGGTCACTGCCGACCAGACCGATGTGCTGACCACCATCAACCAGCTCGACCCGATCTATGTGGATGTCAGCCAATCCAGCGCGCAGCTGCTGCAGTTGCGCCGCAAGCTCGACGGCCAGGTCAAGGCAGTGGACGGCAAGGCCGAGGTCAAGTTGCTGCTTGAAGACGGCAGCGCTTACGCGCGTACCGGCACCCTGGAAGTGGTGGACACCGCAGTGGATGCCACCACCGGCACGGTGAAGTTGCGTGCGGTGATTCCAAATCCGGACCATCTGCTGCTGCCCGGCATGTACGTCAAGGCGGTGCTGTCGATGGCGGTCAACGAGCAGGCGATCCTGGTGCCGCAGCAGGCCGTCACCCGCAACAGCAAGGGCGAGGCGGTGGCGATGGTGGTCGGTGCCGATGGCAAGGTGGCGCAGCGCGTGCTAAAGACCGGCGATGCTGTGGGCGACCGCTGGGTGGTCAGCGAAGGCCTGTCTGCAGGCGAGAGCGTGATCGTGCAGGGCCTGCAGAAGATCCAGGTCGGCATGCCGGTGAAGACGCGCGAGGTGACCGCTGCTGCGGCCACACCAGCTGCAGCGGCGCCGGTTGCACCTACACCGGTTGCACCCACAGCAGTGACGCCGAGTGCACCTGCTGCGGCTAAGCCTACGACCGCGCCAGCACCCGCAGCGCCGGCCAGCGCAACGCCCAAGGCCGACTGAGGAACTCTTATGGCTCGTTTCTTTATCGACCGCCCCATCTTCGCCTGGGTCATCGCCATCGTCATCACGCTGGCCGGCGCGATCTCGATCCTCTCGCTGCCGCTGGAGCAATACCCGGACATCGCACCGCCCTCGGTGACGGTCAGCGCCACCTACACCGGCGCCTCCGCAGAGACCGTGCAGAACTCGGTCACGCAGATCCTCGAGCAGCAGATGACCGGCCTGGACAATCTGCTCTACATGTCCTCCAGCAGCAGCTCGGCCGGCACCGCGCAACTCACGCTTACCTTCGACTCCGGCACCGACCCGGATACCGCGCAGGTGCAGGTGCAAAACAAGGTATCGCAAGGCGAGGCGTTGCTGCCCGACGAGGTCAAGACCAACGGCATCACGGTGACCAAGTCGGCCAGCGGCAGCATGTTCATGGTGCTGGCCTTCACTTCCGAAGACGGCAGCATGGACAGCACCGACATCGGCGACTACATGGTGTCCACGTTGCAGGATCCGATCAGCCGCCTCAACGGCATCGGCAGCGTCAACGTGTTCGGCGCCGAATACGCGATGCGCGTATGGCTGGATCCGGAAAAACTGCACACCTATGCGTTGATGCCCTCCGATGTCAGCACCGCGATCGCCGCGCAGAATGCCGATGTGTCCTCCGGCGCGCTGGGTGCATTGCCGGCGCTGCAGGGCCAGCAATTGAATGCCACGGTGACCTCGCGCAGCAAGCTGCGCACGCCGGCGCAGTTCGAGAACATCGTGCTCAAGTCCGATGCCAGCGGCGCCACCGTGTACCTGCGCGATGTCGCGCGGGTGGAACTCGGCGCGGAATCCTACGGCTCCAGTTCCAAGTTCAACGGCAAGGCCGCCTCGGGCATGGGCCTGCAGCTGGCGACCGGCGCCAATGCGCTGGACGCCGCCAAACTGGTGGAAGCCAAGCTCGACGCGCTCAAGCCGTACTTCCCGGCCGGGCTGAAATACGAGGTCGCCTACGACACCACGCCGTTCGTGCGCATTTCCATCGAGGAAGTGGTCAAGACTCTGATCGAAGCGATCGTGCTGGTGGTCGTGGTGATGTATCTGTTCCTGCAGAACTGGCGTGCCACGCTGGTGCCGGTGATCGCGGTGCCGGTGGTGTTGATGGGCACCTTCGGCGTGTTGTCGCTGCTGGGTTTTTCGATCAACACGCTGACCATGTTCGCGATGGTGCTGGCGATCGGCCTGCTGGTCGACGATGCCATCGTGGTGGTGGAAAACGTCGAGCGGCTGATGGCCGAGCAAGGCATGTCGCCGCGCGAAGCCACGCATACCTCGATGGGCCAGATCACCGGCGCCCTGGTCGGCATCGCACTGGTGCTCACTGCGGTGTTCCTGCCGATGGCCTTCTTCGGCGGCGCCACCGGCGAGATCTATCGGCAATTTTCGGTGACCATTGCCGCGGCGATGATCCTGTCGCTGGTGGTCGCACTGACCTTGAGCCCTGCGCTATGCGCCACCTTGCTCAAGCCCATCGACAAGGGCGGCCATGTCTCGCGCAAGGGCGTGCTGGGCAGGTTCTTCACCTGGTTCAACACCCGCTTCGATCGCGGCACCGACAGCTACGGGCGCGGTGTGGAGCGCATCGTCAGCCATCGCAAGCTCGGCTCGCTGATCTATGTGGTGCTGCTGGTGGTGCTGGGCCTGCTGTTCTGGCGCCTGCCCAGCGCGTTCCTGCCAGAGGAAGACCAGGGCATGCTGATGGTGATGTTCAGCGCACCGGCCGGTGCCACGCAGCAACGCACCCAGCAGTCGATCGACCAGGCCACCGCGTTCATCCTCAAGCAACCGGAAGTGCAGGGCATCATGACCATCTCCGGCTTCAGCCTGGCCGGCAGCAGCCAGAACTCGGGCATGGGCTTTATCCGTCTAAAGGACTGGGCCGACCGCGACAGCTCGGCGCAGGAAGTGGCGCAACGCATCACCGGCGCGATGATGATGACGCTGCAGGATGCGCAGGTGTTTGCGTTGACGCCACCGGCCATCAACGGGCTGGGCACCAGTTCCGGTTTCACCCTGCAGTTGCAGGATGCCGCCGGCAACGGCCACGAAGCCCTGGTGGAAGCACGCAAGCAGTTGCTGCAGCTGGCCAACGGCAATCAGAGCCTGAGTGCAGTGCGCTTCAACGGCCTGGACGATGCGCCCACCTACCGCGTGCAGATCGACGATGCCAAGGCCGGCGCGTTGGGCGTGGCCGCGGCCGATATCAACACCACCTTGTCCACGGTGATGGGCGGGCGCTACGTCAACGACTTCCTCAACAATAACCGGGTCAAGCGTGTTTATGTGCAAGGCGAGGCGTCCGCACGCATGCTGCCCGCCGATATCGAGCGCTGGTACGTGCGCAACAGCGATGCCGCGATGGTGCCGTTCTCGGCATTCGCCAGCAGTGCGTGGGCCTACGCACCGCAGGTGCTGACCCGCTTCAACGGCAGCGAATCGATGGAAATCACCGGCAGCGCTGCGCCGGGCATCAGCTCGGGCGATGCGATGACGGCGGTCGCCGGCGAAGTGGACGGCATGGGCAAGGGCGTGGGCTACGCCTGGTCGGGCATGTCGTATCAGGAACAGGCCGCCGGCACCCAGACCTGGATGTTGTATGCGGTGTCGCTGGTGTTCGTGTTCCTGTGCCTGGCCGCGTTGTACGAGAGCTGGTCGATCCCGATCTCGGTGATGCTGGCGGTGCCGGTGGGCATCGTCGGCGCGCTGCTGGCGACCTGGATGCGCGATCTGTCCAACGACATCTACTTCCAGGTCGGCCTGCTGGCAACGATGGGCCTGGCCGCCAAGAACGGCATCCTGATCGTGGAATTTGCAAAAGAACTGGAAGAAAAGGGCCAGCCCTTGATCGAGGCCACCCTGCATGCCGCACGCATGCGTCTGCGCCCGATCCTGATGACCTCGCTGGCCTTCATGCTCGGCGTGCTGCCGATGGTGATCAGCAGCGGCGCCGGCTCCGGCGGACGGCATTCGCTGGGCACCGGCGTGCTCGGCGGCACGCTGGCCTCCACCGTGCTGGGCATCTTCTTTGTGCCGTTGTTCTACGTGATGGTGCGCAGCCTGTTTCCGGGTAAAACCGCCGATCACTCCACCGTCGTCCGTACGTCCGAGGTGACCCCGTGAAGCGCAACCTGTCCGTAAGTCTGGCGGTAGCCTGTGCCATCGCATTGAGCGGCTGCGTCAGCATGGCGCCGCGGTATGCACGCCCGGATGCGCCGGTGCCCAGCGTTGTCGGCGACACCGGCAGCGCGGATAGCGCTACGTCCAATGCAGCTGCGCTGGATTGGCGGCAAGTGCTGGTCGACCCACGCCTGCAGCAAGTGGTCGCTCTGGCGCTGGACAACAATCGCGATCTGCGCGTGGCGGTGCTCAATATCGAACAGGCGCGTGCGCAGTACCGCATTCAACGTGCGGACCTGTTCCCGGCGGTGGATGTCACCGTCTCGCATAGTGCGCAACGTGCTGCGGCAGCGACCAGTTTCACCGGTGCGCCGCAGATCATCCGCAGCGCCACCGGGCAAGTGGGCATCACCAGTTGGGAGCTGGATCTGTTCGGGCGCATCCGCAGCCTCAAGAACGAGGCGCTGGAAACCTATCTGGCCAGCGAGCAGACCCAACGCAGCACGCGTCTGAGCCTGGTGGCCGAAGTGGCCAGCGGCTGGCTCACCGTGGCTGCCGATCAGCAGCGGCTGGCGCTTGCCCGGCAGACGCTGGAGAGCCAGCGCAAGACGCTACGCCTGACCGAGTTGCAACACGACAACGGCATCGTCTCCGGGTTGGATCTGGCGCAGATCCAGACCAGTGTGGAAAGTGCGCGTGCCGATGTGGCCAGTTTCACCACCCAGCTGGCGCAGTCGCGCAATGCCTTGAATCTGGTCGCCGGCACACAGGTGCCAGCGGCGTTGCTGCCGGCTGCCGATGCGATCGATACCGGCGTGGCATTGGCACCGCTACCGGCCCGGCTGGAATCGCGCGTGCTGCTGCAGCGTCCGGACGTGTTGTCGGCCGAGCACACCCTCAAGGCCGCCAATGCCGACATCGGCGCCGCGCGCGCCGCGTTCTTCCCCACCATCTCGCTCACCGGCAATGTCGGGCGCGGCAGCGATGCCTTGTCCAGCCTGTTCGAGGGCGACCACACCTGGTCGTTCTCGCCCAGCGTCAGCGTGCCGATCTTCCGTGCCGGCGCCTTGAAGGCCGAACTGGATGTGGCCAAGCTGCAGAAAGACATCACCATCGCGCAGTACGAACTGGCGATCCAGACTGCCTTCAGCGAAGTGGCCGATGCACTAGCCGAACGCACACAGCTGGACGAGCGCATGGACGCGCAGCGCGCCCTGGTCGATGCCGCGCAACGCGGCTTCACCCTGTCGGACGCGCGCTACCGCAATGGCGTGGACAGCTATCTGGTCGCGCTGGACGCGCAACGCACGCTCTATAGCGCGCAACAGACCCTGATCAGCCTGCGTCTGACCGAGGCGAGCAATCGGGTGAGCCTGTACAAGGTGCTCGGCGGTGGCGCCGATGCGCAGTCGCAACCGTTGGCGCAACAGTAGCCCTGCATGGAGGCGCGAGCGTCGGTGAGTCGAGTGCGCGGTGCCCTCACCGCTTGCGGGACACGCCGCAAGTACGTCCATGTAGGCTCGGTGGCGGCATCCATGCCGCCACACGGTCCCGCAAGCGGCGAGGACACCGCACCAGAAAGTTTGCCGGCTGTTTTATTGAAAACCATGCACACCGACCATCTTGACTGGTCCTTGCCCGCCCACCGTCGCGGGACCTTACGCGGCATGGATGCCGCGTAAGAGCCTACAGGGACGTACTTGCGGCGTGTCCCGCGAGGGTGGGCGGGCAAGGGCCCTGCAGCAAACCCGCAGATCATCCGCTCTAAAAGCCCAAGCACCCACGCCGTTCAATCACCTCTCAAGCCAACCAAGATCCGTGAACGTAGGAGTTGTGTTGGCCGCGCTTAGGCGAGCAAGTACTAACTGCATGCAACACGCAAAGAGCGGCTATCAAAACTACTGCGCACCCACCTGACGACTACTCGCTACGTTTTGTTAACCGCTCTAAGTGTTCCCACGCGTACTGCGATGGCCGACGCGAACGCCGGCCATCGCATTGCACGTCGCTAAGAACGCATCACTTCGCAGCGTTGGCGTTCATCACCGCGTTGCGGCTGGCATCCAGATACTGCGCCGGATCGCGCATGCCGGTGGTGTGGCATTGCCCGGTGGTGTGGCCGCGATTGACGCCGCCCGGCAGCTGCGCATTGACCTGCTCCACGGTGCCGTCTTCGGGGTCGTTCAACACCAGATCCGAGGCCGCATTGCAGTAATCGTTGGTGTACCAGTTGGTCTTGGCGAACGAGGTCGTGTAGTAGTTGACCTTGGCCCGCGCATCGGCCGGAATGCCGGCCAGCCACGCCTTCGCACCGTCGTAGGTCATGTCGGTATTGGTGCCGCAACCCACCCCGAACCACGAACCCACCGCCGCCAGAATGCCCGACAGGTTGGTGCCTTGATACGGCGTGCCCACCGACTGCATCACCCGCCCGCCGCTGGCGTTATCCAGCCCGCTCCAGTAGTAGGTATACAGATGCAACGCAGCCATGCCGCCCTGGCTGTGCGCCACCGTGGCGAACGAAGACCACTGGCTGGCGAACTGCGCCAGCCGCTGCGCGAACTGGTCGTTGCTGCGGTTCTGTTTGGCGTCGATAAACGACGAGGCATTGGTGAATTGCGCCTGCGGCCACACGCCGTTGGAGCAATAGCCGTGCACCAGTACCAGTTGCGAGCCGGCCGCCTGCGGCTGCGCCATTGCACTGGCACTGACCAATGCAGCGGGGCGCGGCCCCATACGCATGCTTTCGTCGATCGCACCGGCAAACCGCGCGATGCTGGCACGCCGTAACGCGGGCAGCTGCAACGGCAGCATGTCGGCCTGCACCAAAGGGATGTAATGGTCCGGGTCCTCGATACGCAGCCCGCGCACGCTAAATGGCGCACGTGCACCGGCACGCGCAATCCAGCGTTCGTCCAGGCTCAGCGGCAGCTGGCCTTGTTGCGGCGTCAGCATGCCGCCGATCCATGCTACCGGCACCTCCTTGCCTTTGGCATCGGTGCCCCACACCTGGCCGAACACACGGTAGTGCGACGGCGCCTTGCCGCGCGCGACGATGGGCAACGCAATGCTGAGCCGCGTGCCATCGGCAGCACGTGCGCTCAGTGCATTGCCGAGCAAACGCAACGAGGTATCCAGCACCGGCAGCACATGCTCGCTGGTGCGCACGAACGGCTGCCCGGCCTGGTCGTGACCACGCACGATCACCTGTGCGACCCAGGTGCCTTCGGCAGTCGGTTGAAACGTACCGCCATACACGCCATCGCCGGCTGCACCATCGTCGTGTTGCCCGTCATCGGCCATCGGCAGCATGCGGATGCCGCCTTGCGGATCGATCACACGCAGACTGGCTGTCTCGATCTGCCCAGCCTGCGCGGCAAGCAAGGTCGCGCCGCGCGCATCGTTGCCGCTGAGCAGCGCATTGAGCGTCAACGATTGACCCACCTGCTGGCGACGATTGCGCGCATACGAAGCCAACTGCGTGCGTGCATCGCCTTCCATCAAGATATAGCCGCGTTGCGCCACCGGCGATGCCGATTGCAGGGTCAGCGACCATGCACCGTTCTGTGCCGATTCCACTGCGTAACGCATGCCGCTGGTGCCACTCTCTGGGCTGCCCAGCAATGTGCGCTGTGCCTGCAGCTGCGGTGCAACGGCAGCGGCACGCGCGCCGGCAATGCGTGGTGCGGTCACTGCCGCATCCCACGGCTGGTCGCCGGCCAACACCATGAAACGCAGGTGGCCGTTTTCCACCGGCAAGGTGCCTTGCCAGCGCGCGGATTTACCTGCAGGGGCCAACTCCACCGGTAACAAGGCGCTCTTGGAAAGGATCGCCGACTCGGCCGGATCGGGTGCGCGCATCTGTGCGAACTCCTCCGGTGGGCCAGCCAGTTGTTTGGGCTGCAGCTCCGCCGCCGCAAGCGGCAGGGACACGAGCGACAGGCTGCACAGTAACGACAATAGCGACGGCTTCGGCATGGCGACATCTCTCCTTGAACGTTGCGAAGCAATGCCGCTGCGCATGGCAACGACACCGGATGCAGCGCCCCCTCGCCGCGATTCGCCGATGGTTATACCGCGCGCTTGTGACAGGTCTGCTGTGCGCTGCAGCACCTCACGCGCAGCCAACAAATCCACACAAATGAATAGTACGGAATGTGATCCAGGTAGTGGACACGTCGACTCCGCGCACCGCACTGCGGGATCACACGCATGGTCAGTGGTCGATGTCGAGCGCCGTACTCGGAGGGCATTCGTCCACCAAGACGATCGTGCGAAAGCTACTGTGACCTTCGCGATGCCGAGGTCTACAAGATGTGGGCGGCGGTGCGGGAGCGATACTGCTCTACCCACGCGACAGACTGCGCGATGCCGCCGAAGGGAAAGAAGTGCAGGCTGACGTCTCCATGCGCGTCGGTGAGGCCGGTGGCGAGGCGATCCACAAAACGATCCGGCCCCGCGCTACCGAACAGCTTGCCGATCGAGATGCCGTACTTGGACAACATCGATGTGCATGCGCCCACACCGCAACGTGCGGCATAGCGCGCGAGCACCGCGACGCCGGCAGGACCGGGAACGCCCACACGCACGGGATGTGCAATGCCACGCGCGCGCAGCGCTTCCAGCCACGTCAGCACGATGTCGGCATCGAACGCGAATTGGGTGACGATCAGCGGCGCCATGCCGCGCTCGGCGATGCTGCGACACTTGCGTTCCAGCACATCCCATTGATCGGTTGCAGGCATGCTTGGATGGCCTTCCGGATGTCCCGCCACGCCGATGGTGGTGATGCCCGCGCGCTCGAACACACCTGTATCGATCAACGACACGCTGTCCGAAAACGGCCCGATCGCAGAAGGCGCATCACCCGCGATCACCAGGCAGCGCTCAACGCCGGCTTCATCGACTGCGCGCCTGACGAAGTCATGTAGCGCATCGAGCGAGGCGATGCGGCGCGCCGAAAGGTGCGGCATGGGCGCGAAGCCGAGGGTGCGCACCCGCTGTGCTGCGGCCAGTCGCGCGTCGTCGTTCTGGCTGGGCAGGTAGGGGATGGCAATGGTTGAGCCACGCAGGATCTGCGGCGCCGCTGCGGCCAGTGCGGGCATGTCGGTTGCGCCGACTTCCAGCGAATAGGCGTCGGTGAGGGTGCTGGCGAAGCTGGGCGGTTCCGGATACATCAAAGGGGGTGCCGTCCTCTGGTGGCGATTGGGTGGCTCCCGCATGTCAGCGCTGATCGAGCGGGAAGGCGGCCCGTGCAACACGCGCGCCTGGCGATGGTATCCATCAGTGGGCTCCCGGCGGAGTGGCGCTGCCATTGCCAGGCGCGCGCGCCAGTTCGATGAAGGCCCGCAGGTAGTCGATGGCGATATCCGCCTCGCGTGCGCCCAGGAAGATCTGCTTGGCGATGCCGCGCGCACCCAGCCGGACCGGCACCACGTCCATCCTGGACGCATATTCCTCCACCAGCCAGCGGGGCATGGCGGCCACGCCGCGGCCACTGGCCACCATCTGCATCATGATGTCGGTGGTTTCGATGGCCTTGTGGCGTCTGGGCGTGACACCGGCCGGCAGCAGGAACTGGCTGTAGATGTCCAGGCGCTCGAGGTCCACCGGATAGCTGATGAGCACTTCCCGCGTCAGCTGCTGGGGCTTGACGTAGGCAGCCGACGCCAGCGCATGGCCGCTGGCCACGACCAGCACCTGCTCGTAGTCGAACACCGGCTCGAACCGCAACCCTGGCTTGTACAGCGGGTCGGGCGTGACCAGCAGATCGATCTCGTAGCCGAACAGCGCGCCAATGCCGCCGAACTGGAACTTCTGCTTGACGTCCACATCCACATCCGGCCAGGTGGCCAGATAAGGCGCCACCAACTTGAGCAGCCACTGGTAGCAGGGATGGCATTCCATACCGATGCGCAACGCGCCGCGTTCGCCCTGCGCGAACTGCCCCAGGCGCTCTTCGGCCAGGTCCAGTTGCGGCAGCACCCGGTTGGCCACCGCCAGCAGATACTGGCCGGCCTGGGTCAGCCGCAGGCTGCGCCCCTCGCGCAGCCAGACGTCGGTACCCAGCTGCTGCTCCAGCTTTTTCATGCTGTGGCTCAGCGCCGACTGGGTCAGGTTCAACACGCCGGCTGCGGCCGTCAGCGAGCCTTGCTGCTCGACCTGCTGGACGATGGTGAGGTGGATGCGCTCAAGCATTCAGATGATCCGAATTCATGGATTGTTGAAATAACACCATTTTACTTCATTGAATGCGAGCCCTAGCATCGGGGTTCGTCGTTCTAGGTCCACCTGCATGACTGTCAACGTGCCACACCCCCTCCGCGTCGTCGCGGTCTCCGGCGGGATGCAACGCCCGTCCAAGGCCGTCGCCCTGGCCGAGCATCTGCTGGCCCTGATCGCCGATGCCGTGCCGTGCGAGCAACATCTGGTCGAACTCGGGGCGTTGGCACCGCAGTTCGCCGGGGCAGTCTGGCGCTCGCAGCTGCCCGCAACGGTGGAGCAGGAGCTGATCGCCGTGGAGCAGGCCCACGTGCTGGTGGTGACCACGCCGGTCTATCGCGGGTCCTTCACCGGGCTGTTCAAGCACTTCTTCGACTTCATCCATCAGGACGCCTTGATCGACACGCCGGTCCTGTTGGCTGCAACCGGCGGCAGCGACCGCCATGCATTGGTGATCGACCACCAGCTGCGGCCGCTCTTCAGTTTCTTCCAGGCACGTACGTTGCCGCTGGGCATCTACGCCACCGACCGGGATTTTCTGGACTACCGCGTGCACAACGAGGCCCTGGCCGAGCGGGCCAGGCTGGCGGTGCAGCGGGCATTGCCGCTGATCGCATTGACGCGGCAGCCAAGTTCCATCGCCGCAGAAAAAGTGGCTGCGGCCTGAGGGTCATCCCGCCCACGGTTGCCTGGCGGGCCACCACGTCCTCTTCGGCCGCCGGATCCGCTGGCAATGGCCCGTTGATCCAGAAGTCCCGGCTCCATCCAGCAGGCATCAACAGCTTCGCTGAAAAGTGCGCTCGTATTTAATCTCGAAACAAGGCGTCAGCTTGCAATGACTCAGGAATTGACCTTCAGCATCAAGAGCCTTTGGTTCGATGAGGACTACCGTCCCGCGGCCAATACGCGCAACACGACCAACTTTGCCAACCTGGCCAGGGGGCAGCGTCGTCAGGAAAATCTGCGTAACACGCTGGCGATGATCAACAACCGTTTCAACGACCTGGCGCATTGGGATAATCCCACGCTTGACCGCTACGCGGTCGAACTCGAAATCATCTCTGTCGAGATGAAGATCGGTGGGAGCGAAACAGGCGATGGATGTCAAACAGGCGATGCATTTCCGTTGATCGAGATATTGAAACCCAGCATCCTCGATAAAACGACCGGTGCGCGCATCGACGGCATTGCAGGGAATAATTTTTCCTCCTATGTGCGCGACTACGATTTCAGCGTGCTGCTGCCAGCGCATAATCAGGACACGTCCAACTTCAGCCTGCCGGCGGAGTTCGGCAGCCTGCATGGCAAGCTGTTCAAGCACTTCGTGAAATCGGACGCCTACAAGGCGCGGTTCACCAAGTCGCCGGTCATCTGCATCAGCGTCTCCAGCAGCAAGGTCTATCACCGCACCGGAAACCGGCACCCTATCCTGGGGATCGAATACCGGCAGGACGAAGGTTCATTGACGGATCGGTATTTCGAGAAGATGGGCCTGCAGGTGCGCTATTTCATGCCACCCAGCAGCGTCGCCCCGTTGGCGTTTTACTTTCTCGGCGACCTGCTGAACGACTACACCAATCTCGAGCTGATCGGCACCATCAGCACCATGGAGACGTTCCAGAAGATTTACCGGCCGGAGATCTACAACGCCAATTCCGCAGCAGGTGCCATCTACCAGCCGAGCCTGAAGCATCAGGATTACTCGTCTACCCAGATCGTCTACGACCGCGAAGAGCGCAGTCAGCTCGCGGTGACGCAGGGCAAATTCACGCAGGAGCACTTCATCAAGCCCTACGGGAACATTCTCGAGCAGTGGGCCTCCGGCCACGCTGTCTAATCAACACGAACGCAAGACATCACTCATCATGAATAAGCTGCTCCCCACCTCAACCGCCGGTAGCCTGCCCAAGCCGTCCTGGCTCGCGCAGCCCGAGAAACTCTGGTCTCCCTGGAAGCTGCAGGACGAGGAACTGATCGAAGGCAAGCAGGACGCATTGCGCTTGTCGCTGCAGGAACAGCAGCACGCAGGCATCGATATCGTGAGCGACGGCGAGCAGACCCGCCAGCATTTCGTCACCACCTTCATCGAACACCTCAGCGGTGTGGATTTCGAAAAACGCGAGACGGTCAGGATCCGCGATCGCTATGACGCCAGCGTCCCTACCGTTGTTGGCGCGGTGAGCCGCCCGAAGTCCGTCTTCGTCGACGATGCCAAGTTCTTGCGCCAGCAAACCCGGCAGCCGATCAAATGGGCATTGCCCGGTCCCATGACGATGATCGATACCCTCTTTGATGCGCACTACAAAAGCCGCGAAAAGCTGGCGTGGGAATTCGCCAAGATCCTCAATCAGGAAGCCAGGGAGCTCGAAGCGGCCGGCGTGGACATCATCCAGTTCGACGAGCCGGCCTTCAATGTCTTCTTCGACGAGGTCAACGACTGGGGCGTTGCCACCCTTGAACGCGCGATCGAAGGGCTCACCTGCGAGACCGCCGTCCATATCTGCTATGGCTACGGCATCAAGGCCAATACCGACTGGAAGCAGACGCTGGGGTCGGAGTGGCGTCAGTACGAAGAGTCGTTCCCCAAGCTGCAGACATCCAATATCGACATCATTTCGCTGGAGTGCCACAACTCGCACGTGCCGATCGATCTGATCGAACTCGTTCGCGGCAAGAAGGTGATGGTCGGCGCCATCGACGTGGCAAGCAATACGATCGAAACACCGCAGGAGGTGGCCGACACCCTGCGCAAGGCGCTTCGGTTTGTCGATGCCGACAAGCTCTACCCGTCCACCAACTGCGGAATGGCGCCGCTCGCCCGGCACGTCGCACGAGGCAAACTCAGTGCCCTCAGTGCGGGCGCAGACATCATTCGCGCAGAACTGGCGGCACGCTAGCGCGCTGGTGCTTGCGTAGATCGTCGGCCGAAGGAGGGGGCGCGTACTCCATCCTCCCGCAGTGCAACGGGTGACCACTCCCGGCGACGCAACAGGCAACAACAGAAAAGCCCCCGCATGCGGGGGCTTTTCTGTTGTTCTTCATCGGGTTGCAGGGATCAGTAATTGACCTGCAACTGCAGCCGCAGCAGATCGCCTTCCACCACCGGATACGGCGCCGTGGTGACATCGGTGCGCTTCATCTTCGAATACGCAAACACCAACTCCAGCGCATCCATCGGTTGCCACTCGACACCGGCTTCCACTTCGTCCAGACGCATGCGCGGCGCATTGGTGTCGAACTTGGAGCCGCCGCGGTAGGTCTGCCATTTCAGGTACGGCAGCAGGGTGCCGTAATTGAAGTCGTGCTTGAACATCGCCTGCACATAACCGCCGCTCAGCGAACGGGTACGGATGCGGCGCTGCGCGACATCCAGCTCCGGGCCGCGGCCCACCGTCCACTCGGCCTGCAGGCCGAACGGCTGCGGGTAGTAAATGATGTGGGCGGCCACGCGTTGGTCGGTGTAGCCGTTCGGGTCGGTGATGGCCGGGGTGAAGCTGCGGCCACCGATGTTGACCGCCGCCGCCGTCGGCACGAAGCGGCCGCTGTAGGCGTCGGCACCCACTTCCAGATACTGGCCGTTGGCGAATTTGAACGGGTAGGTGGCGTGCACCACCGCATGCATGCCGTCGTTGCGCTCGGCGCGGTTGGCGCCCTGGCCGTTGTAGACGCCGGCGCCGATCACGCCGTAATCGCCCGAGCCCTTCAGGCCCGACTTGACCAGATCCTGAAAGCGGCCCTTGGCCACGGTGGGGCTGTAATAGAACACTGCACCGATATCGCGTTCGTCGCGCAGGCCGGAGTTGAGCGCGTCGGCGCGGTCCAGGGTGAGACGGTTCTGGCTGGACTGCAGGTTCTCCCAACCGTACGGCATCTTCGACTGGCCCACACGCACGCGGTATTCGCGCTTCTTGTCGAAGTAGATATCGGCATACGCATCGCGCAGCTGCGCGAAGTTGGAGGTGGTCGACCCGGTTGGCGTGCTCGCAAAGTCCGGCTGGAAGTACAGCGATACGTGCTCGTTGAGATCGCCGCTCAGCACCAGGCGCGCACGCCGGATGCCCAGGCTCTGGTCGTTACCGATAAAGCGGTCGCCGGGCGCACGCAGGTCCTGCGCGTCCCCGCCGATGCCCTGGTTGTAGCGTATCTGGGTGTAGCCGCGCAGGCTCAGCTTTTCGTACCACTTCTTGCCGGCCTCGCCGGGCTTGGCCGGCGCTGCTACCGGCACGGGTGCAGGTGCGGTCTGTGCGACGGCGGTGTCGGCCGCCACTGGCGCGGCAGGCGGTGGCGGCAATGCCGGCGCGGCCGGCAGTGCAGACGCCGGCAGCTTGCCGTTCTCGTCCACCTGCACGAACTTGCCCAGCTTGTCGCGCCCCGGTGCCGGCTCGGCGAATATCTGCTTGGTCTTGCGGTCGACGTACAGCTCCAGCTCTGCAGCCAGCGTACTGCCGCTGGCGGTCGCGCCGAGGGCGCACAGAACGGTGGCGAGATTGCGTTTTTTCATGGGTCCGGCTCGTGCAAGGGAAACGGGTCGGCGGCAGCGTCAGGCCTGTGGCGGCCCCCCAACCGGGGCGGCGAACATGGCGTCTGAGCGCCTGCCAGGCGCCCAGGTCGTCCTGACGTAGCGGCAATGGCAGCAGTTATATTTAGATTTGATGTCAGTTTGGTGACATCGGAAGCAACTGGTCAGCGCCGCGCATGTGTCAGCTGCGTTTCCGGCGGATGTCAGTTATGCGACGTGCGGGAGGCGAACCCATCAGCGCGCAATGTGAGGTGCGGGGCGTTTTTGCAACGCCGTCGTGGCTGCCACACGCCTTGAAGCTTGCAGTGCCACTGGCGCGCAGCAATGCCAGGAGGCGGATGGCGATGCAAGTCGGAAGGCGCGTGTCATGTACGGCAACCGCGCCGCTGCGGTCGCCGTTCCGAGCAGCGGTGGGCGAGGGGACGAATGGATCAAAACGCGGCGAAGGCGGGTCAGAGCCCGCCGTCGTCTGGTCAAACACCCTGGCGTATCGCCGAGCAGGTGCCGGTCAACGCATGTCGACATGCACCGTGCCGACGCCCGACTCAGGCTGCCGGTGCCGCCGCCAATGCCGTAGCCACCGCATCGTGCAGCGAGGTGGTCGGGCGGCCGATCAACCCGCGCAAGGTGTGGCTGTCGTCGAACAGGCTGCCGCCGCGCGAAGACGCCGAGCACTGCGCCAGCACCTGGGCGAACGGAGTCGGCAAGCCGATCTGCACCAGCGCCGCCGCATAGTCGGCTTCGGGCAGATCGTGATAGGCCACCGGCTTGCCGGACTGCTGCGCCAGCTCGGCGGCATACTCGGCCATGGTGAAGGCGGTATCGCCGGCCAGCTCATAGACCTTGCCGGCCTGCGGTGTGTCGGCGGCCAGCACCGCTGCTGCGGCGGCGGCATAGTCGGCGCGCGTGGCCGCACTGATCCTGCCCTCGCCGGAGCTCCCGATCACCGCGCCATGCGCCACCTCGGCCGCGATCGAGCCGGTGTAGTTCTCGGTGTACCAGCCATTGCGCAGCAGCGCATGCGGCACGCCGCTCTCGCGCAACAGCGCTTCGGTGGCGACATGCTCGTCGGCCAGCGACAGCGTGCTGCTGTCGGCGTGCAGCACGCTCGTATAGGCCAGCAATTCCACGCCGGCACGTTTGGCCGCCTCGATCACGTTGCGGTGCTGCGGCACGCGTTCGCCCACCGCATTGGACGACACCAGCAGAACGTGGCTCACCCCGGCGAAGGCCTCATCCAGGCTCTGAGGGTCTGCATAGTCGGCGCGACGCACGCTGATGTCGCGTTTTGCGAACTTTGCGAGTGACGCAGTATCGCGGGCCGTTGCTACGATGCGTGCCGCTGGCACACGCTCCAGCAAGGCTTCGACGACCAACGCGCCCAACTGCCCGCTGGCGCCGGTGACGAGGATCAGGGGGGACGTGTGTGCCATGGTGAACTCCAGTTGGTATTGATAAGAGGTGTGGTCTACTATCTAGACTCTAGGTCCGCGCACTCATTATCAGGGCCGTTCGATCCTCCACAAGGAGGCAGTTTTCTTCCCCCTGGTTACCGTGAGATACCCCCGTGAACGCGATTGCTCTGTTTCCACCGCCGCCGTCCCTGCAAGGCATGCCCTTCGACGCCACCAAGTGCCCGGTGCGCGACGTGCTCGATCAGATCGGCGACAAATGGACCATGCTGATCCTGCTGACGTTGATCCCCGGCCCCTCCCGCTTCAGCGCCATCCAGCGCGCCGTGCCGGACATCTCCAAGCGGATGCTGACCCAGACCCTGCGCAACCTCGAGCGCAACGGCATGATCACCCGCAAGGTCTACGCCACCAAGCCGCCCAGCGTGGAATATGCCTTGTCCAAGCTTGGCGTGGCGCTGCTCGGCCCGATCTCGCAGCTGCTCAACTGGGCAGGCGAAAACCATGCGGCCATTCGCTCCGCACGCGAACGCTTCGATCATGCCCAGCAGGCGGCGGTCGCGCTGGATGCCGACGAAGCGATGGCGTAAGCGCTGCACTGCACTGTTGCCGAGGGAACTGACGGCGCTGGCCTGATTAGGTTGGCGCGTCGCTGCGTCGCTGCGTTGGTTGATCGTTGGCTTGCGCGCGTGCCAAACAGGGATCGACTGTTGCCGCCTGGCACTCGCCAGCGGCTTGCGTCTCCATAATGGACCCAGTGCAACGATGTGAGCGTGTGCTCACAAAGTCCCGCGCGGGATAAACGCCTGGTAGCGCAATCATGCCGGCTGCGGCGCGCAAACCCTTGCAGCGTCAGCACGATGTCGCGGCCTATCGCCGCCATCGCAAACTTCAATCGAAAGCCGACTCAAGCGTAGGCGCTCGCACCCGATAAGGGCTCACCTTATCTCGCGAACCCGCTGCGCCATGCCTGTCTTCGGCACCTTGTCCGCCTCGACGCGACGCACCCTGGGCGTTGCCCTGCTCGCGCTGTGGTGCGGCTGGATCGCCGTGGCCTGGTCCACGCCACGCATGCCGAGCAACGATGTGGCCAGTGCCTGGGCGCAGGTGCAGGCCAGCCTGCCGGCCACGCAGCAGGCGCCGATGTTGATCGGCGTCGCAGGCGCTTGCGCCTGTATCGACCTTGCATCCAATCGCGCCTGGGCCGTGCTCAGCAGCGCGGTGCGTGCGCGTGGCGGCCAGGTGCGCATGCTCGACATGCCAACGCTGCGTGGCAGCGGCTACTCGGTGTGGTTGCTCGGCGCTGACGGCCAACCGCGCTATGCCGGCCCGGCCGACGGCGGTGCCGTGTGCGGCACCGCAGGCGCGGCCGATTGGTCGCGCTGGCTTCCCAACGTGCTGGCGCGCACCGCGAGTGCTGCGGTGGCGTTCCCTTGTCCTTGTGCCGTGGAGTCGCTGTCATGATGGAACTGTCCGCATCGGCATCGCCGACCTCCACCTACGCCACCCGCCTGGCGATCAAGGCCGATCGGCTGTTTCTGTGGCTGGCCGTGCTGCAGAGCATTGGCTCGCTGGGTTTGGCCTGGTACCAAGGCCAATGGACCACCTTTCTCGCAGTCACGCTGCCCAGCCTGTCGTTGATGGCCTGGCAGGTGCATGCCAACCCCGGCACGCGCCTGACCCGTATCACCAACGCCTTGGTGCTGATGGCCCTGGTCGCTGCCACCATCCAGCAAGCGCACGGCCTGGTGGAGATGCACTTCGGCGTCTTCTTGATCCTGGCGCTGCTGCTCTATTACCGCGACTGGTTGCCGGTGGTGGCGGCCGCCGGTGCCATCGCCGTGCATCACCTGGCGTTCTATTGGTTGCAATCGCGTGGCATGCCGGTGCAGGCGTTCACCGTCGGCAGCGGCTTCGGCATCGTGCTGCTGCATGCGGGGTATGTGATCGTCGAAACCGCCTTCGTCTGCGTCATGGCGATTCAACTACGTCGCCAGGTCGATGCGCTCGACCACGAGGCCGAATCGCTGGTGGAACTGGCCGACACCCTGGCAACCGGCGCCACCTTGCCGCCGGCCATCCTGCAGCAGAGCTTCCGCAGCGGATCGCTGGCGCAGGCGCTGGTGCGCATGAGCGTGCAGGTGGAAGAGCGCATCGCCCAGCAACAGCAGTTAGTGCTGGAAAATCGGCGCATCCGCCTGGCGCTGGATGCATCGGCGATGGCCGTGGCGATTGTTGATGGGCAGGGCGAAGCCATCTATCGCAATCAGTCGTTCCAGCTACTGAGCACGCAGGTCGACACCCACGTGCTGCACACCGCGCTCGCCGACGCCGTGCAGTTGGGGCATGACGCCGGCACCAGCAGAACGCGCGCGCTCGCTGCGCTGCAGCTGCAGGAAAACATCACCCCCGTCCGCGACCACGACGGCGCCTCGTTGGGCGTGGTGGTGGAGTGGCAAGACCGCACCCAGGAACTGGCGCTGGAAGCACAACTGGCCACGGTCATCGCACATGCCACGCGTGGCGAGCTTGGCGCACGGCTGCAGGGGCATGCCCGGGGCGGTACGCTCGGCCAGCTGGCCGATGGTATCAACCAATTCCTCGCCATCACCGACGACAGCCTGCAGGACATGCGCCGCATGCTGGCGGCGATGTCGCGTGGCGATCTGTCGCTGCGCATCGATCGTCATTGCGAAGGCGTGTTCGAGCAGATGAAGCGCGATGCCAATGCCACCGCCGACGAGCTGGCGCGCATCATCACGCAGATCCGCAGATCCGCAGCTCCAGCACCGCCATCAATCACGCCGCCGGCCACATCCTCACCCGCAACGACGCGTTGGAGCAGCAGGTGCAGCGCCAATCGGCCACCCTGGGCCGCACTGCCACCCAGATGCAGGCGGTGCTCGGCACCATGCAGCAACACACCGCGCAGGCAGCGGATGCGGACAAACTTACCGCCGCCGCATCGGAGGCCGCACGCACTGGCGGCGACACCATGCATCAGGCGATGGGCACCATGCAGAAGATGGAGCAGGCCTCGCGGCGTATCCAGGACATCGTCTCGGTCATCGACGGCCTCGCCTTCCAGACCAATATCCTTGCCTTGAACGCCGCCGTCGAAGCCGCACGCGCTGGCCACGAAGGTCGCGGCTTTGCCGTGGTCGCCAGCGAAGTGCGCGCGCTGGCGCTGCGCTCGTCCACCGCCGCCAGCCAGATCAAGACGCTGATCGGCGAATCGGTCACCCACATGCAAGCCGGCGTGCAACAAGTCCGCCGCGCAGGCGAAGGCATGCAGCACATCGTCTCCACCATCGGCCAGGTCAGCAGCACGCTCAGCAAGATCGCCGTCGCCTCACAACAAGAGGCCGGCAGTATTGCCGAGGTGCATCACACCCTCGCCGGCGTGGACACCGACATGCGCGACGGCGTTACCCGCATGCAGGGCGCCAGCGCCGCCGCACGCGCCATGGGCGACCATGCCGCGCAGCTGCAAGATGCAGTGAGTGCGTTTGTGGCGGAGGCGCGCGACGGCAGCGCTGATGCAGTACAGAGGCTGCGCGTTGCCTGATCTACGCTGGCGTATTAGTTACGCAGCTCCCGCAGCTTGGCGGTGAACCAGGATTGGCTCGATACCGGCGCAGCGTTGCTGCAGCGCACCTGATACGGCGTGCCCGACATGCTGCTCTTGGTGGCGGCAAGTTCGATGAAGGACTCGGTGGAGGTCACCAGCCCCTTCTTCTGCAGGTACTCGTACTTGCGCTGCAGATGTTCGCTGGCTTTCGGTGCCGCGTACCACGACCCATTGCGCGAAAATTCGCAGTTGGATTGCGCAAGAACTTTGAAAAGCTGACCAACCTCACGCGTCGTGGCCGGCGAAACATCTTGCGCCGATGCAGAGGCGCTGAGCAGGAGTGCGATCAGAAAAAATTTAGCGTTCATCAGCCGAATCTTAGCGCAACAGGCCACCATCTCAGCAGGTACGCCGATCGGTCGCAGTGACAACGATCGACCTTGCATTCATCGCTCAGTGCACTGACGCTAAACAGGCTCAGGGTCGTAGCGCAACAGCATCGAACCCTCAAAGTAGTTCCCGTAATACTCGCCCGCCCGCAAACCCGGATTCGCCTCAAAATCGATGTAAGGCTCGGAACAATGTGGGCAGCGAAAGGGATTGAGGTAGGCGTAGCGGGACCTATCCGGTGCCAACGGTAGTGCGTCTTCCAGCGCAGCAAGCGCTTTGGCATCGGGCTCGGACAGCGCTGCAGGGCTGCCAGGCAGATGGCTATCGACCGTGATGGTGTAACTGCCAGATCCCGAGTAGAAGTATCCCGCGTTGCTGAAACCCGCGTGATAGGAGCGGATCAGGAATGACCGCTTGCAGTGGTCGCATTCACAGGAGAGCAGCACGTTGCCACCGGTGACTAATCCGCTGAAGTGCAGGCCCCTGGCAAAAAGCCCCTTGCCTGCAAGTGCGGAACTGCTGACGCTGGCGCCCGGCAGGAAGAACGGCTGAAACCTGATCCCGGATGCTTGGCCATTCGCAAACGCATCTGGATCGAGCTGCTCGGTCTGCGAAATGACGCAGTCTGCTTGGCACCCCAGGTTGGGATGCACACGAACGGAAAAGTGGAACCACCCCGTCGCAGCACCAAGTTCATGCCGATGCACCTCTCCCGCCGAGTCGGCAAACTCTAGGACGCTATTGGGCTTCAACCACGCGCAAGGCTTGATCTCGCACGGGACATCGCTCTGGCTAACGCGACACAACTCTCGCCCATCGGCTCGAACGATCAGTAACGGAGCGGCTTTCTTCTTGAAGATGGAGAACATGCTTTCCCTGGCGGTAATGCGTGAGTGGCAGATTGGAGCGCTGAGCGCGAGCGCAGCAGAACAATGGTAGCTCTACCGAAGGTTCGGCGCTGCGCTCGCGCTCGACGTGTTCCTCTTGAAGGCCATGCCTACACTGGCAGGCGCAGTCAACACGAAACCGAACTGCTGATAGAGCCTGTACGCCTGACCATCCGCAATCAGGCTGACATACGCGGACGCGGATACTTCCCGCTCTATGTAGCCTGCGATCTCACCCATGACGGCCTTACCCAGACCACGGCCCTGATGCTCTGGCAAAACGGCAATGTCCACCACCTGATAAAAACAGCCGCCATCGCCGATGACGCGCCCCATCGCCACCGGCTCGCCATCGCAAAGCACCTGCACGCTGAAGAGCGAGTTGGGCAGCCCGCGCTCGGCGGCTTCCAGTGCCTTCGGGCTCAAGCCGCTTGCTTGCCGAAGATGCCGATACGCTTCGACAGTCGGTATTTGATGCACAACGCGATAGGGCATTGAATGAGTCATTGCAAATTCCCTGTAGCACCGAACGGCTACGCTCATTCGATCTGAGAGGCGGATGAGGCTTGATTAAAATACTAGGAAAAATCAGCGTGAGAACCAATAAATGTCCTGTTTGCCTCGGTCACTGGAGCAAGTATTTCGAGGAGAGCTTTAGCCAACAAGCGAACCTGCTCCCAAGCGGGGTGCTGCATTGCTGCAAGATTTGCGGTGCGTCCCGAGCCTCCTGGCATGTCATTGACCGGAACAGGATGTACCGCAGCTATAAATGCAAGAACAGCAGATTCCTGCTGTTCTGTGAAGAAGCCAGTACCTATCAGGTTATGTCCGTACAGAGCATCATCTCGTAGCTCCCAAGCGGTGTTGTAATCGCCCATCGCCTGGCACTGCTCTTCCGCTGGCTCGGCCAACGTCTCTACAGTAAAGAGGAAAACATTGTATGAGAGGTGTGATGCTTCAATTGCCAATATTTGTGGGGGATCAGACATGGATTTCAACAGCCTGGCTAAGTTGGACCATTAGGCGGCTTCGGCTTGAGTGAATTATCAGGCCGCATGCTGATACGTCACAGTTGCAAATCCAATGATTGCTGCAAGGGCAAGCATGACAATCCATCCGGATCTTTGATGGAACGGCACTGGATTTCGACCAATCTGCTCTTCTGCGGCCGAAGCGTTGACTATCCAGCCGTGGGAGCAAACGGGGCAAATGAGCTGGTACTGCTTGGAGATGACCCATCCGAAAAGATGGTAGAAGTGTCCGTACTTGTACTTGAGACGCAGCACAAAATCTTGATGCTGCTCGCACCTCTGGCAGTGCTCATGCTCTGCCAGGTCGAAGATCAGCACTCGCTCGCCCCATCCCCAAAGAATCATCTGTTTCTCTCGAAATTTTTCTAGCGGTCTAACAACTGGATTAAGCCGACCCGCGAAGTGGATCCGGCTTGAACGAATTGCCAGGCGTCGCCATTAGTCACTGCTCCCGGCGCAGCCAGAGTCCCCGGAATCGCAGCCAGAGAACCCAAGGTCTTGACCCTCCGATGCGCCACCATCGGATGATGGATAGAGCGGGTCAATTGTACTGGACGATCTGGGGCCAAGTGCCTGAGAAGAAGCAAACGCCGCACAAACGACCGCGCCAATGACTGGAACAAGCCAGATGAGGGCAAGTTGCAGTACGCGTTGTGATGGCGAGAGCACCGAAACGCGAAGTACTGCAACCGATGCAACGATATTGCCAAGAGCAAGCACCGCACCCAATAGAAGTATCAACTCCATCGAAACCTCCAAGCCGCCTGGCTATCATTGGGCCGCCTGAGCGCGGTGTAACACGATCCTCGCCGAGGCGTTGACGGCCGTCAATCGCTGCAAGCCTGTGAATCGCACGGCCTTCGCAGCAGTGCGGCTGCCCATGGCCATGGGCCATGCCGCATCTTTGCAGGGACAACGCGTTACGTTCGACGACGTGCGGCGTAACGAGCCAAACCGCTGAGATTTCAAGATACCGTCATGCGAAAGCAAGTGAGCCAACAGTAGGTCCAAACCAACCCAACTGCCATCTTCGGCGTGCAGAGACGACCTGCCCGGCCTTTGCTCCACCCGCTGCTCAAGCATCTCGCGCACGGCATGGGCGGTATCGAAGATGGCTTGTCCCAACGTTGGCAGTGTCTGCGCCTCCAGGCACTCCGGTTTGCTCATGGCGATGACATCGCCATGAGCGATGAGAGTGCGTAGCAGCCGGTCGAGCTGGTCGCGTTGGTCCAGCGTGAGATGCAAGACGATGGCGGGGTGCTCCATCTGTGTGCTCCTCGGCGCGGTGAGCGGGAGCGCGCACGGTGTACGACATGTGCGTTGCACTCGATGCGGGCGCGCACGTGCATGCTGCGCGTGCGCAGCACACCGGCTCAGTCGGCGGGTACTAGGCTGACGACCAGCTCGCCATCGCGCAGGCGGATGTGGAGTTTGCTGCCGATGGCAAAGCCCAGTTGTTCCAGCCAGCGGCCGCGTAGGCGCAGCGTGGGGATGCGTTGGTCGCTGGCGGGGTAGTAGCCGTAGCGACGGTGCATTGCTTCGGTGCACGTGGGTGGCCGGGGCGTGGGGGGCGGGCTTCGGGGCGGGGTTGGGGGATGGGGGTGCGCTCGACGTAGGGCCGCGGCTTGATCGACGGGTCGAGCGAGTGCCAGACGATCTCGGTGGGCGGCGGCTCCGTGGCGCTCTTGCGTGCTGATGTGGGACGGGATGTGTGTCGACGCGTGGCAAAGCCCTCCTTGACGAGCAGGCCCCGTCGCCGGGTGGCGACGGGATGTCGGGAGGTTAGAAGCCGCTAAAAGTCGGCGGGCGTATTTCCCCAAAAGGTGTCCTGATTAGCCCTGACTCTCAGCCATGAAAATTGCTCGCTGCTCGCAGAACCGGCTCTGGACATGGTGTAGATTGCGTCATGGCCGTGGCAAGTCGCGGCAGCATCTCGCGCAAGCAGAATCGACGATTAAAACGATAGGCCGCTTCTCCCAGGTAACGCCTTGCGTATTTTCCTTGCGCGATGGCGTGATACACGCCACTGATGGCGCGTTTGAGATTTCCCAGCACCACGTTGACCCAACGTGCACCGGCCGCTTCGGTTGCAGCTTTTTTCTCCGATCCGCGTCCGGCCTTGCCACCGTTACGCTCGCCGCCGAGATAAGCATCGTCGATGTTGGCTTCAGATGACAGCAGCATCCACAAAGCGCGGCGCAGATCCTGCAACAGGCGGCTGAAGGTCAGGGCTAATCAGGAGTGGACTTGAATCTTCCGGCCGCCCGCGTCATCCGCATATTGGAATGCATCGCAGCCTGGCGCGGCTACCCCGCCAACTTCGCCTGGACAATAGCCCGGAGTTTGTCGCTTTAGCCTTGGCTGAGTGGGCCGAGCGTAAAGGCATCGCATTGGATTTCATTGAGCCGGGACGGCCAATGCAAAACGGTTTCATCGAACGCTTCAACGGCAGCTACCGGCGCGGCGTGCTGGACATGCATCTCTTCCGCTCGCTGAGCGAGGTCCGCGAACAGACCGAACACTTGCTGGCCGACTACAACCAGCAGATACCGCACGACAGCCTGGGCGGGCTGACGCCCGCCGAGTTCCGTGATCAACATCAACCGCAGACCTCTAGTTTTAGCTGGCATTGAATTGCTGGGAGTCGACACAGGCATCGCGTCGGTTGCCCCCGCTGCAGGCACAAAGAACCCGCCGGTAATGGCCTTTGAATACGGACGAGTAATCCGGCTGACCAGCATCAGCGCATACCACTACAGGCTGGACTTGATAGTTGGACCGGCCGCAGTCGGAGGCTGGAGAAGCTTGGAAGAAAGAAAGAGCTCGATCCCACGCATAATGTCATAGGCATTGAAGTCAAGCAGGCTCAATTCTCGAATTCGACTTCCTTCCTTATTTTTCTCGTAAATACAAAGCGAAACGCCTTGCCGGAGCGCCTCACAAACCTTTTCCGCAATATTTTTTCTTTCATGAAAAGACAGGCCCCGAAGCTTTTTTAGCGTGTCTTCCTTGCCGAGTGCAGCATTTTGGCCAAGCCAAGACAATTGACGCTCAAGAAAATCCGAGATTAGTTTTCCATCGTAGCCCTCATCCTCAATATAACGCGCAGCGGACAACATTTCGATATTGAACTCTATCAACGTTGCCACAGCTACCGGGCGTGACTCTCCAACTTCTATAGCTTTGGCATCCCATAATTCCAGCTTGGCGCAATACTCGTTGTGCCTCAAAATAGAGCCGGGCTTTCTTGACTGCAGCATGCACTGGGCATCGACTAATTCATCAAGAGAGTGGTGGAAATCATATGAATTTCTATCCGGGTCATGCTTTATATAATACTTTAAACTATTTTCAATAAGCCTCATTTTCTCCGCGTGGCTAAGTGAGTTGCAAACCTTTGCAAATTCAGAATTAAATGCCTTGTTCGAATTAAATGAATGAACGTCTCCAAATCCTGGTCGTGCATTAGCATATTCCGGGAGATCGCCAACTGCAGTAGCTTTATATAGTACTGAAGGCAACCCTTTCCACTTTGGCCTATGAGGAACTTTCATCTCGGATATGGTCGCGCCTTTTGCCTTTGCATTTATAATGGAAAAAGGCGTCATCGCAATATCAAATGCCGTTGAATTATTGCAAAGCGTATCAATTTCTCTTTTTGCCGGAGTTTTCCCAGCTGAGCCAAAACTGTTGGTAGCCTCACGATCATGCGAGAATCGCAGACTTCGAACCATCAAAGGTTCTCCATCAGCGTAGTCTCTAGAAACTTCCGAATTGTTATTCACTAGAATATCTTTGACAGACGATTCGTTGATTGTTCCCTCAAGCGCGGAAAAATTTCCGACCCTGACCATTTTGTCGTAAAGTTCCGCTACTTTCTGCACTATCTTCTTTTTTTCTATAACTCGCCGAAGTTGCGGAGTTTGCAGAGAGGCGACGTTGATCTTAGCGGTTTCACTTTTACCGGTAGCTTCTTCAATCAAACGACCAGCTGTCTTCATCAATGTTGCCTTCGAATCAAGAGTATAACCATATAGTTGACTTTCCACTCTGAGCTTGTCAGTCGGATCGATTCCATCAATCGTGAGTGAAATCGCGCCATGAATTTCAGCGTAACTATGGGTAAATACCTGATATCTATCCACCTCCTTGTGGGGAAGACCTTGGTTCTTTCGCAGGCTATTCATACGTAGGGCCATTACTATAGCCGGGCTATTTTGCCTGAAGAAATCCAACGACAAATCAATTAAGGCGTCTTTCGCTTGATCAATGGTCAACTCTGGCGCGGACCATTGAAGACCTGAATGCATAGCTGCATAGCGGGCAGCGATAACCACGTCCGACGATGTCCCTGATGTTCCTGACATAACTGGAACCTGAAAGAATTCGCGGATCTCGGTCCCTACATCGTTGGACAGATGCATTCCTGATGTGCTCTTAACTGAATGTGTCCCTGAGCGGTTAGCGTCGTGGCGATTCTTCAAGCGAAACGCCATTCTCGCATGTATTTTTAAACGTCCTGCCAACAATTCGCCCTCTTGACACAGTTCAAAGCCTGTTTTTACTTGCTCTTTAGTGAAGGGGCCCAACTCTCCTTTCAACATCATCGCAAAAGCGGACGCTGCCTGGTCCGAGATTCTCCAAGCACGTGGCTTGGCATAAGGGGATTGTGCATCCGGCTGTTTGAGTCCAAGGATCTCATCGCCAAGCTGTTGACGGTCACGACGTTGTAGCGCAGGCTCATCTTTCCATGAACTACGCTCTAGATGGCAAAGCCATTCTGACTGTTTGTGAGCAAATGAGCTTACATCTCTCATTGCTAAGCAAGCATTAGAAATAAGTTTGTTCTCGGCATTTATATGGTTTATATATGCAAGCGCACGCTTATGGAGGTGCTTTTCCGAACGATAGGCATTGTTCGACAAAGACTGCGAAAGAAAGTCAACTATGCTCGAATCTGTTTTTTCATTAGGATGATATATTTTTCCATCAATAGTTGCTGCGCTATAGCTTTTCTTAAATTTAAGAGCACGTTGTGGAGCAGGGGACAATGAGGAGCTCAGCACTGAAAGGCGTGAGGTTTCACTTTCCTTCTCATCAATAATTGATTTATTATTAAATTCATCTCTCACCGAATCCGCCGATGTTTCTGATGTTTCAAACGGTGAATATTTTGAAATAACTGACTTGGCCTTTAACATTTCAAATCCAACGTATGGTAAAAATTTTCTTAAAATAATCCGGCGCACTTGACGTGCATGAATTACTAGCAACTGCGGTTTACAGCATCAGGCTCGAAGCACGTGCGACATCTCGCCATGCTCATGGACACTCTTAACGCGCAGCTTCGGCGGCTTTTAAGGCAGCTGAACTCACCTCGCAATTGGAGGTTTTACAACCTTTATTCATGTTCTAGAATAATGAGGTGAATCCATGTACTATTGAGTCAAAATTAAGTCGTGAGCGCTATTTTTACTGATTCTACCTGGGCGGCAAAAGTCCACAGCGAAGTTGCCTATCTAAATGCGATTTTTCTCTATAGCTAAGCGAGCTCACCATCAGCGCTCATGGCTTCCTTCTTGTGGTGGAGGCAAGCGAACGACAGTTCCCTAGGAAGGTCTGAACAACTCCCCCTGATGCTGCGAGACTCCCACCGGCCCCAACCGGACGACGACGATGCAGCTTTCTTTTGGCGACTTGGAGTACAACGGCAAGCGCAAGCGGACGTGTCGAGAGGTGTTTCTTCCCGAGATGGATCAGGGGGGCGTTAAAGGAGCTTCTAGCACTGATAAAACGGCATTATCCGACGTCAAGCCTGCCGGGCCGTCAGCCGCGCCCGCCGGAAGCGGTGCTTCGCATCAACTTTTTGTAGCAATGGTACGCACTGAGCGACCCAGGTGCGGAAGAAGCTTTGTCTGACACGGTGTCGATGCGTCGTTTCACCGGGAGTGGCGGGCTGGATGATGTGCCGAACGAGACCATGATCCTCAACTTCCGCCGGCTGCTAGGGATGTCGATGGCGAGAACACCGAAACGCGAAGTACTGCAACCGATGCAACGATATTGCCAAGAGCAAGCACCGCACCCAATAGAAGTATCAACTCCATCGAAACCTCCAAGCCGCCTGGCTATCATTGGGCCGCCTGAGCGCGGTGTAACACGATCCTCGCCGAGGCGTTGACGGCCGTCAATCGCTGCAAGCCTGTGAATCGCACGGTCTGCGCAGCAGTGCGGCTGCCCACGGCCATGTGCCATGCCGCATCTTGCAGGAACAACCCGTTACGTTCGACGACGTGCGGCGTAACGAGGCAAGCCGCTGAGATTTCAAGATGCCGTCATGCGAAAGCACGTGAGCCATCAGTAGGTCCAAACCAACCTAACTCTGAGGTTTCCCCCACATTTGCTCCTGTCAGATCAATCACTTGCGCCATGATCGTCTGGAAGAAAGTGCGCGCATGGCGCAATCTTCAAGGTGACTAAGCCAGAGAAGGTTGACGACCATGCGCGCCAGCGAAGTATTGCAGAAGTGCCCGCCCAACTCACTGTCCGGGATGCATGCGTTGCGCGAACGCGCGTTGCTGCATGCGGTTGAGGCGTTGTTGCACGGACGCAGGCTGACACTGATGGACATCGCACGTTCGTGGCCCGGCGCACTGCGGGTGCGCGCGCCTCTCAAGGCAGTCGATCGCCTGCTGAGTAATCGCAATTTGCAGGTTGAGCGATCAGTGATCGACCACGATATGGCGCAGTGGCTGGTGCGCGGCGCGCAGTTGGTCATCGTCATCGACTGGAGCGATTTGACGCCAGACAAATCGTGGTGTCTGCTGCGCGCAGCGGTGCCGGTGGGCGGCCGCACGCTCACCTTGCTGGACATGGTGGTGCCAGGAAAGCAGCAGGGATCGCCTGGTGCAGAAAGACGCTTCTTGCAACAGCTGAGGGCACTGGTTCCGGACGATGTTCGCCCGATCCTGGTCACTGACGCCGGCTTCCGGACACCGTGGTTCCGCGCCGTATCGGCCATGGGCTGGTGTTGGGTCGGGCGCCTGCGCGGGCGCACGCAGGTCAAGCCGCAAGACGTGCCCGATGAGGCAGCGCAATGGATCGATAGCCGACGCCTGCATGCGCTGGCGTCCAACCATGCATGCGAATTGCCACCGATGCAGGCCAATCGCAGCGATCCACTCGATTGCCGTCTGGTGCTCTATGCCAAGACACGGCAGGGACGTCAGCAACGCAACCGACGCTCACCCGCCAAGGCCTCGCGTGCATCATCAAGTTTGAAAGCAGCAGCGCGTGAGCGCGAACCCTGGCTCATCGTTGCCTCCCCACAGTTGCAAGCACCCAGCGCAAAACAGTTGGTCAACCTGTACGCACGAAGGATGCAGATCGAGCTGGCATTTCGTGATCTGAAGTCGCATCGCTACGGTCAGGCAATGGAAGATAGCTTGAGCCGTCGCGGTGAGCGACTGCAGATCCTGCTGCTGATCAATACGCTGGCTGCATTCGCCAGCTAGTTGGCAGGGCTGGGATGCGAAGCTACCGGCATCGCCCAGTGGCTATCGCCACGTAACAGCACACGCAAGCTCTACTCGACACTGCGTGTCGGCCGCGAGGCGTTGATCAGACGTTGGCCGATGGAACCTGTTTCACGGTGGTTGGACCGCTTGCGCACATTGCCGGAAGCCGCACGCGCGCAGATGACATTGGTGCTGTAAAACGTGGGGATACCTTAGAACCTAACTGCCATCTTCGGCGTGCAGAGACGACCTGCCCTGCCTTTGCTCCACTCGCCGCTCAAGCATCTCGCGCACGGCATGGGCGGCATCGAAGATGGCTTGTCCCAACGTTGGCAACGTCTGCGCCTCCAGGCACTCCGGTTTGCTCATGGCGATCACGTCGCCGTGGGCGATGAGGATGCGTAGCAGGCGGTCGAGCTGGTCGCGTTGGTCCAGCGTGAGATGCAAGACGGCGGCGGGGTGGTCCATCTGTGTCCTCCTCTGCGCGGGGAGCGGTGAGCGCGCACGGTGTGTGACATGCGCGTTGCACTCGATGCGGGCGCGCACGTGCATGCTGCGCGTGCGCGGCACACCGGGTCAGTCGGTGGGTGCCACGCTGACGACCAACTCGCCATCGCGCATGCGGATGTGCAGCTTGCTGCCGATGGCAAAGCCCAGTTGTTCCAGCCAGCGGCCACGCAGGCGCAGCGTGGGCACGCGTTGGTCGCTGGCCGGGTAGTAACCGTAGCCGACGGTGCAGTGGTGCGGGGCACGCGGGTGGCCGGGGCGCGGTGGGCGGGCTTCGGTGCGGGGTTGGGGGATGGGGGTGCGCTCGACGTAGGGCCGTGGCTTGATCGAGGGGTCGAGCGAGTGCCAGCCGATCTCGCGGGGCGGCGGCTCGGTGGCGCGCTTGCGTGCTGATGTGGGACGGGATGTGGATCGGCGCATGGCAAAGCCCTCCTTGACGAACAGGCCCCGCCGCCGGATGGCGACGGGATGTCGGGAGGTTAGAAACCGCTAACAGTCGGCGGGCGTATTTCCCCGAAGGGTGTTGTATTAGCCGCCCTCCCGACGCAGGCATCGCATCGGTTGCACCGACAAGAATCTGCAGGCACAAAAAACCCACCGGTTTGACGGAGGTGGGTACCGCTGTTAGGGGAGTTTCTACGCTCCTTGCCGAGGAGACTGCTACGCGCTGCGTGACATGTCAACCGGTTGATGCTGGCGCTCTGGATAGCGTCGATAGAAGATCTGCGCGTTGGCGCTTCACCCGGCAAAGTCAGAGCTGGGCATTGGACAAGAGCGGGTTAGTCGATGCACATTCGCTACACTCCGACAAAGGATCTTCCAGCTGCACAAACGGTGTTCCTGGATTTGTCCAAGGCCTAGTAGCTGCTTCGTGGGTGCCGGACGGCTGATGATAGGTCTTTGGTTTGCAGTCACTGCGACTCAGGCCGTACCGCACCGGCAGGTCGTTCGCTCCCAACTCTAAACACGCAGGGCACCGAGGTGGCATGAACGTGTATTTCAAAATCAAGATTGTCGGATGTCTTTTCCTAGTCCTTTTGACAGGGTGCAACCCAATGAATGATGCGTCTGAGAAGTACGAAAAAAACGGCGAGACCACGGCTGACGGAGACCCGGTCTATCGGAAAAATCAACATCCGACGGAAGCTTACAAGCTCACCATGACGATCGAGGATGCGCCGGGTCCATTTGAGTGGATATCGGGCACCGCCTTTTATCAAATGACGAACCATGAGCAATGCACGCCGATAGAGCCTATTGCGGGTGTTTGGAGTAAGTCAAAGGAAGATGGGATACCCATCAATTTTCAAAAAATAGATCCGACGACATATGTGGCGACGATCTATGCAGACGGCATGGTCGATGCGGATTATTACGGAAAGGGTGTGTGTAATTTTGAACTCAATGGTGTTGGTATCTCGCTGAAAGCAACCGGCAAACAAGCGGATACACGCTTTCAACCAGCGCTATTCAAGAGTGAAATACTAAGTTCTACCCCTAAGGTTACTTACTTTTGGAAGGGGCGCTATCCAAAAGAGGATATGGATAACTTTCCTGATGGTGGTAAGACGAGTATTGATCAGTTCAATGATAGTGCACGCAACAACATATTCAAGATCACCTTAACCACTGAGAAGGTGGCTCCATGAGCCTTACAAGTCAGCAATATGCAGCGCTTGCGGATGATTCCTACAAGATGCCGCGTGAGACGGGGCCTGAGAGTAGTCCTGTCGATATTGGTGGCGTCTCTTACAAACGTCTTGAGTATATGGATCGCCCATCTGGCTATCAGGGCATCATCTATCAGCGAGCGGATACGGGCGAAATTGTTGTCGCCCACCGTGGAACCGAGTTTGATCGTCAACCAAAGCAGGATGGTCTCTACGCCGACGGCGGCATGTTTACGGGGAGACACAACAACCAGGCCGCCGATGCGGTTGAGCTAACGCAGCACGCGCTGAAATATGCCGAAAAATTCGGCAAGGACGGCAAGACACCGGAAGTGACCGTTACGGGTCATTCTCTGGGCGGCAACCTCGCCCAGGTCACTGCCCACCACTTCGGCCTCAAGGGAGAGACCTTTAACGCCTATGGCGCGGTCAGCCTGGACCGGCGCATTCCGGAAGGTGGCAACGACGTGATCAATCACGTGATGGCAGGCGATGCCGTGAGTGCTGCAAGTAAGCACTATGGGCAGGTGAAGGTATACGCCGCGTCGCATGAGATCACTGCGTTGGATAGGGCCGGTTACGCCAACGACAGCAGTCTTGTGGATGCACGCAATCCGATGGTCGCAAAGGACTTGGGAGATTCGCATCGGATCCACAACTTCCTGCCGTTTGACGCCAACGGCAAACCGGACCACTCGGTGTTGGAAGATGCTCAAACGCAGCTGCTGGCTCGGCAACATGCGCCGATGATCGACAAGTATCGCGGCGATGTTGAGGCGTTGAGGATGGGCGTGACTTTCAATGCGAGGGTCATCCAAGGGACGAGCCTGGCGGATGGCATCGATCACTTGCGCGATCCGCTTCCCCCAGGTGCTGGACGCACGGAAATGGCTGCGACACGGTGGCAGGAGGTGCAGCAGCGCATGCAAAGCGAGGCTGCGCCAGCGTATGTGCCACCGGGCTGGAAGATGCCAATTGGTGAGTCGTTGGAGCGCTGCGTTGCGCCTGCTCCTGCGATGGTCTCAAACGACCCTCTGTATCGATCGATTCACAGCAAGCTACCAGAGGGCACCTCTGATGAAGTTGCAATGCACGCCACCGTCGAAGCCAAGCGCGCGGGCATCCTTCGTGACGATCAGCTGCAGAGCGTGACCCTCCACCAAGGAAGCATTTTTATTCTTGGCCAGACGCCGGGCTTCCGGGCCAAGGTGGATCTGTCTGAGGCCGTGCCTCCACTGCAGGAAAGCGTCCGCCAGTCTCAAGCCTTGGATGCGCAGCGGTCGCAGCAGGAGACGGTTGAGCAAGCACCTACACGGTCGATGTAAAAGCCGAGCCGCGAAGTGGCTTCGGCTTAAATGAATTGTTAGACCGCACCCGTTTCACAGGCGCGACCAGGATTGCCGAAGACCGACGGCATGAACAATGCCAAAGGCCAGACAGATGACTGAGCTGGCGTACCAGAATGTCATGCTGTTGCCCGGGAAGTGTGCCATGAGAGGGACGAAGAAAAGACCGCGCAGCAGGTAAACACCGGTAATGGCTAGTAGAACCCAGCGGAGTAGAGGGAGCCGGCGAACAAGACCTGCGCCTGATAAGGCATAAAGGGCCCACACCAACAGAATGGTGACGATGATCAATGTAACTACGGTCGGGTACCAGTGCCCGGCGGATGCCATTTGAGCCATGCCGTCGCCGGCGCCGAGAAGACGGTACCCCGCTGGACCGGCAGCGATGCAGCCGAGATGCAGCAGTGCAGCGAGCGCGTTCAGACCGGCAGCTATTAACAGAAATAGATTGTGTGCAGTAGCCATATTCCTCACGTGCGGTCTAACGCTTGAATTAAGCCGTGCCACGAAGCGGCTTCGACTCGAATGGATTGTTAGGTGCAGGCCGCTAGAAAGCGAGGTCCGGGTGCCTTGAGCGAACTTGCGGAAGCACTTCGTTGAGAAAGCAGTTTACTAGTCCAAAGATGCTAATGGTTGCTGCAGGAAATTTATCTGTAGAAACCCGTATGTATGTGGTGATCAAATTTGCCTTCGCCGCTAGAAAGATCCGCCGGTGATCTGCGTGTGTGTTACCAACCACAAAATACTTCATGTGCATCAGTGCATCAGTGCATCAGTGCATCAGTGCATTGAGTGCATTGCGGTAGCTAGTTTCCCACTCCCCCGGGTCGCCGATCGAGATGGTTACAAGCTTGCTGTCAATCGAATGGAATGAGTGGCTTGTCAGACCGCAAAACTCGTTAAAATTTCTGGCATGGAAGGCGAACTCAACCAAGTCTGTCACTATTGTTTCTATCCATTGGTTGCTCCACTCGCCAGGGAACACAGCGCTTGTAAATGCAAACAGGCGCAGGGATCTCGACCTTGCCTGTGCAATATGAATCTCTGCAAGTCTTTGATGACTATCCATTTGGCAAGAGTATTTCTCCGATGCATAGTGCCTGAATTAAGCCGCGTTGCGAAGCAACTTCGGCTTGAATGAATTGTTAGAAATCGCTACCAGCGGTAAATCTGACACCGTTGAAAACGAGCTCGCAGCGATCTTTGAAGTCAAGAACGCGCATGGGCCTGCCGGTCGCGAAATTGGAGAGGTAATAGGCGACGTCCTCTCGATTGAACCAAGTCTTGGCTACGAGCTTAGGGGGAATTTCTTCCAAGTCTACTACCGCATAGCGGTTCGCGGAGTGTCGATGAAATCCAGACGGAATTAGCACGCCAACGTCCATGCAGTAGGCCACGATGCGATCTTTGTAGGGTTCGGCCATTGGGATAGTCCAGGTGACTTCTAACGCTTGAGTTAAGCGGCGGCGAAGCCGTCCGCCTTGAACGAGATGTTAGAACGGTCTAGCAAGGCATTGACCAAGACAGTGACGTACTTCGTTGTCCCTACCGGATGTGAGTAGCTTTATTGACATGTCCTTGCCTAGGGCAGGCACATGCTTGTGGAACCAGTCCAGCGCGTGTTCGCGGAAGTGAAAGTATGTTGCCTAAGCAACGTCTTCGTTGCCTTGGCACTCAGCTATGAGCTGGCCCTGAAAGCTGCAGCTTGCAAACTCTTTCCTACAGATATCAGCGAATATGTAACAACGAACGTCCATGAGTTCTAACAACAGAATTAAGCCGGCCCGCGAGGCGGGCTCGGCTTGAATAAATTGTTAGGCAGCATTACCACGCGCTGCCACGTGCCGACTCTACACGCGCCCAAATGTCTGGCGTACTGCTCTCCCAGACACCACCGAGCAAGTGACAGAATGCGGGATTGCGGCGAGCTTCCAGCTCAATGCGCTCAATGTACTGCGGCCCGACCATGGATCAGGTCTTCCAGTGGCCCGGCGGCAAGCATGCCAATGACAGAATCCGGTGGGCTTTTGAGAAGGATTGCGAGAATCGCGGCCCAGGAATCCTCAGCGCCCGGATCCTCCATGAATTTTTCCGAAGCCCACCAAAATGGATGGCTGTCAGTTGAGTGCAAGCCAGCTTGCTGAAAGGCAATGTACGCCGATGCCCAAGCCTCAATGTCCATGGAACTACCCATGCCGCCTAACGCCTGAATGAAGCCGACCCGCGAAGTGGGTTCGGTTTGAATGAATTGTTAGATGCGTCGTCTGGAGCTTGCTCGCCATTCAACTCCGATAAGGTTTTGCCGAAAGCGGGACAGTATTTACGGGCATCCTCTGGGGCTACGGCCGGCACATAAAATGTAGAAGTATGCTTGCCGCCGAACACGTCGCGCACCCGAACCTTCAAGCGCACATGGCCTTTCTTTGTGGTGGGAAAGCAGCCACCCCAGCTCTCTGACTGCTCAAAGTAGACTACACCATTAGTTGATCGGCCAACATCAAGAAATGTGTCTGTCTGCACAGGAGACAGATGGTTCCGCTGGGTGAGAAACGGGTAGACCTTGATGCTTTTACCGATAGCAACCTGAAAGTCCTCAAGGGCTACGGACTGGTTGCTGAGCCAGAACCAGCCAATTGTGTACTTGAGCCATTGACTGCTGAATGGGCGCAGGTGCCAGTGATACCCAATAGAAATGCCCCCGATGTTCGATGGCGCTGAGCCAATGTTTGAGATTGAAAGATACAAGGCAACACCCGTGCGATGGGCCTCGTATTGCCCGCGCATGTTTCCTGTTGGATACGTGCAGCAGAAGGTCGGCCCCTCGATCAGCGACATATCAAACTTGGGGCGCCTACGGAGGGCGGAGAAGATGCCGCTTGCCCAACCGAAGAGTACTGTAGCGGCAAATATAGCCGCGCCGACAACACCCTCGTTGTCATTAAGCCAAGCGCTTATCTGTGGGTAGAGGTTGGTGAGTGTGGTAAGCATCTGAAGCCTGAATTAAGCCGCGAAGCGGCGTCGACTTGAATGAATTGCTAGACCGCAAGGCTGTATGGGTACAGCAGAGACAGACCAGATGATACTTGCTCAATTGACTGTTCCGCGTGTGCGATCAGATTTGGATCATCAACAGATTCGAATTGACGAATGATGTCGGCTAATTGAAGCCATTGGCCAAAATTGATCCCGAGAGTTTGCGGTGTCGCGTCCAGTCCGGAATCATGATTCAAAAAAGCAACGCGTTGATCGTTGCCGGTAGAAATAAGCCAAGCGTCTCCCGTGCCCGATGTTGCAAAGACCCACCAGTCTTTACCAAGTCCTGCCAGGGGCGCATCACGGCCTTCTGTCTCATTCTTGGCAGAGAGAGAGTCAAGAAAAGCGAAGTCTCCCGCAATCTCAATGAATGGAAGACTGTGATCCTGGCTTAAATAAGGCAAATCAGAAGCTGAAAGTAGCTCAAGTGCGATTGTCCGAGGATTGCGGAGTTCTAACATTGCGGTCTAGCGCCTGAATTAAACCGAGTCGCAAAGTGGGTTCGGCTTGAATGAATTGTCAGGCCTCATCTGCGGGCCAAACCTCGACCAAGTCACCGTCGACAAAGCCGACACATACTGCGGTAGCAATGCGAAGCACATTTGCTTGTGAGGTAGATGAGTTCTCAATAAAAGATCTGACCTCTTTAGTCACGTACGCCAGAGCTGGTTCCCACTCGGTGCCCGCGACAGAGCGTGCGAGTACGAACTCGAGTGGTTGAGATGACCATAACTCAGGTGGACAAGCCCACTCAGGATCATCTCGGTCGTAAGTGCCAGCTCCAATCAACTCTACGATCCAGTCGCCGCATTCCGCCAAGTTGAAGTTGTAAGCCACGACTCCAGCGGGAGTGCTGGATGGTACGGCTTGCTGGAGCCAATTGGAGAAGGACAAAGTTTGGGATTCTGTCATGGGGCCTAACGCTTGAATTAAGCCGAGTTGCGAAGCAACGTCGGCTTGAATGAGGTGTTAGGCAGTGAGTGGCCGCAAAGGTTGGATGGTGCAACCATGCTCCCCAGCACTGCCGCCTGTACCGAGTGTGCCACAGCTTGCGAGATGAAGCTTGCGCCGCAATACCACCGGGCTGATGGCTCCGAAGCCAGGTGTAATGAGCGCCGCGCGGCAGTGACACGAGATGACGAAGCGGCGGACTGTCCGATGCCAGTTAGGGTGAGAACCAATGTCCGGAGCCGACGGCCTGCGTGTGAGGGAACTGGCCGAAGGCAAGAACACCGATGCTCTTGCTCTAGCACAGCATAACGCCGGAATTAAGCCGAAACGCGTAGCGGTTTCGGCTTGAATGAATTGTTAGGCCGCAGGCCGACGCAGCCTGCCCCACGACTGGCGAAGCCCCACAAGGTGCACTAGACCAATGGCGAGACAGATCACCGAGCTCACGACCCAGAACGTGAGGCTGTTGCCAGGGAAGTAGGCCATGACCAGGACGAACGCCATACCGCGAACGATGTAAACACCTGTGACCGCCGTGAGGACTGTTCGACGTAGCGGAAACGGCCGGAATACGCCCGCGGCCGAGAATGCGTACGCACCCCAGGTGGCCAAGACGGTGGCGATCGCGAGCGTGACTACTGTGGGGTACCAGCCGCCTTCAGCGTGAAGTTGCGCCATCTGCTCTCCGGCGCCCAAGAGGCGGAAGAGCGGCGCGCCCACTACTAAGCACGCAAGATGTATCAGTGCTGCAACGCCACTCAGTGCGCCGCCGACGATGAGGAGCTTGTTGGTTGGGCCACGCGATCTCCCTTGCGGCCTAATACCTGAATAACCCGCGTCGCTAAGCGGCGTCGGCTTGAATGAATTGTTAGGCCTCATCTGCGGGCCAAACCTCGACCAAGTCACCGTCGACAAAGCCGACACATACTGCGGTAGCGATGCGAAGCACATTTGCCTGTGAGGTAGATGAGTTCTCAATAAAAGATCTGACCTCTTTAGTCACGTACGCCAGTGCTTGCTCCCACTCGGTGCCCGCGACAGAGCGTGCGAGTACGAACTCGAGTGGTTGAGATGACCATAACTCAGGTGGACAAGCCCACTCAGGATCATCTTGGTCGTAAGTGCCAGCTCCAATCAACTCTACGATCCAGTCGCCGCATTCCGCCAAGTTGAAGTTGTAAGCCACGACTCCATCGGGAGTGCTGGATGGTACGGCTTGGTGGAGCCAATTGGAGAAGGACAAAGTTTGGGATTCTGTCATGAGGCCTAACGTTTGAGTTAAGCCGAGTTGCGAAGCAACTTCGGCTTGAATGAGGTGTTAGGCAGTGAGTGGCCGCAGAGGTCGGATGATGTAACCTTGCTCCCAGCACTGCCGCCTGGACCGAGTGTGCCACAGCTTGCGAGATGGAGCCTGCTCAGCGATGCCGGACGCGTGATCCCACCGAAGCCAGTGCAATGAGCGCCGTGCGGCAACAACGTTTGACGGCGAAGCATCAAACCTACCGGCACGAGCAGTGGCGATGACTGCGCCATGGAGCCGACCACGCGCAGACCAGCAAACTCACCGAAGTAGAATGCATCAACGCATTTGCTCCACCACGGCCTAACGCCTGAATTAAGCCGACACGCGAAGCGTGTTCGGCTTGAATGAATTGTTAGCGCCCAATGTAACGCGCCATGGCTACTCGATTTTGGCGTCAGTGTTAGGGCAGGCCTGGGAAGAGCCGTAGGTTTCTTTTACTGCGTAGTACGCCAACAACCCTGCCGGTGCTTCACGATCGAACAGTGTCGGATGCTCTACCCCAAGTGCGATAATTTTGCGCGCAACATCCTGGAATGCGTAATTCTTGGGAACGCAGATTTGTCCGCCGTAAATGGACGAGGGCGACATGCTCGCGGCCATGTCAGCAGCGCCCATGACATAGAAGAAGCAGCTCTGAACCTTCTTTGGCTCGCCTACAGATTGTGGGCCTTCCTCTAGCTTTTCAACGGTGTGTTTACAGGCGTCGTAGAGGTCTCGTGCTGAAAAGCCTTGCGGGGTAGAAGCCCATGCGTTGCCCGGGACAGAGCAAACAACAGTTGCTGCGAGTAGACCTGTGAGGAGCTTCATGTCTGAGAGCCTTGACAGTTGATCTTGGGCGCTAATGCCTGAATTAAGCCGACCCGCGAAGCGGGTTCGGCTTGAATGAATTGTTAGGCGGTATCCTAAGCAGCTCGGCACGCCACTCCACCAACTTGTCAGCTGCCAGCGACGCTCGCCACTCTGTGCCAGAAAGCCCCATGCGTTCGCCAGCTACTTTTACGAGATATTGCGCAATTGATGATGCGTCCGTGCCATGCCAGAGCAGCGAGAAGACGTGGTCAGCATACCCATCGTACTCATCTCGTGCGCCGACAGATCCAGCGATGCCAATGGGATCCCAGATGTAATGGAGAACCTCACTGACAATGCGATGCATGGCTTTTTGTTCAGAACCGAGTGGTTGTCCCATAGCAGCCTAACGCCTGAATTAATCCGGCCCGCGAAGCGGCTTCGGCTTGAATGAATTGTTAGAGTTGATGCCCTTGAACGTGAAGTAGAAGGTCGTGCTGCCGATTATGCCGAGGGCGCCGGCATTGAAAACAAGCTGAAGATAGTCAATCCAGTCGGATCTCAATAGGGGGTTGGCTAACAATGCAATGGGCAGGGATCCGATGAGGGATCCCGCCAAAAGCATTGAGCGAAGCACAAATTTGTTAGTACGCAATAGCAAGAGTGACACCGGCAAACCAAGAATAACTGCGTGAGCAATGGCGAACATCATGCAGAAGCCGACTAGAGCCAAGAAAGAAATGACGTCTTCACCGCTGCTTAGTACTTTTCCGTTCAAGGCCATAGAAGCAGAAACAAAAGCCAGGGCAGGCGCAAGTGCTGCTGCCAGAACGGCCGTTACAACGGCGACAAACGCTCTCATCAACTCTAACACCTGAGTTAAGCCGCACCGCGAAGCGGCGTCGGCTTGGACGGATTGTTAAGGGGCAGGCAGCGGTGCATAACTGCTCACTCCGACGTAGCGATCAAACGGCTCGCGCTCGGCTGCAGGAAGGCGGCTCCGTTGAATGCGAAGCGAGTAGCCGCCTTGCATAACGCCCGAGCTGACCAAAGCCCAATCGGCTACTTCCGATTCCGGCACGAACTTCCTTGTGCCGGGGGATAGGTCAGTGAACTCAGGCGGCGCCTCGAAGACGGCCACGTTGAGCCCAGAGGGCGTAGCGGACTCCACGCTTAGCCAAAGCCACATGCCGCCACCTGCCGGATCAGAGATGTATGTTTTTACCATCGGCGGGACATCAGTCGGTGTCCCATCGGTTAGGAGCCGACGAAAGTAGCTTAGCGAGCCGTGAGCTGCTCGGGCGGCGTCCGCAAGCTCCCCGTTGGGAATCGCCATAAACAGAGGTTCGTCTTCGGGTTGCTCAAATTTGCTGGTGGTATCGGCTTGGCCAAGGCCCAGCATGCCGCGTACGAACCCAAGGATCTTGCCCACGTTGCTCACTCCCGAAGCCCCCTAACACCAGAATTAAGCCGGCCTGGCCCGCGCAGCGGGACAGGTTCGGCTTGAATGATTTGTTAGGCCGCACGCTACTCCGGCCAGTGAATGGCCGCAAGAGTTGCGGTTTTGGATAGCCCCGAAGATGCGGCAGCCTGGTTGCGCCGGCCCGGACACTGGTCCGGAACTTGCCGAAGGTGTCCGCGCGGCACCCGTTGCCTGGCACGACCCGACGGTCCGAAGCGACCTGCACAGACCCGACCCGGCGAACTGCACAGACCTGACCGACGTAGACGTTTGCTGGGACAGCCATGAAGAGACGAGCGTCGAACCCCACTACATCTAGAACGCTCTTCCGCAGCCTAACGCTTGAGTTAAGCCGACCCGCAACGAGCCGACCCTGATCCGACGATGCGATGCCTCCGATACATTCGAACAAAGCAATGAAGCAATGAAGCGGGTCGGCTTGAACGAACTGTTAGGCGTGCTAGCTACCGATGCTTCGATCAATTCGTTCAGCTTGCAAGGCAGTGAGCGCGAACCAATCGCTACTTTGCACACCAAATTCGTGCTCTGCATTTACAAGCGCCTCGTCTAGGGAAAGATGTAGGTGGTCACCATCGATTTGCTCCGAGTCAAAGTCTATATATCTGATAAGTAGATAGACGAAGCCGCCGTCTTCGCACATCAGTGAGTGCACTACCAGAAAGGAAATAGCCTCGTTCCGGTGGGATCTCCGCTTGACGTTCGCAGCGATTGATATGCTCGGGTGGTCCGAATGATTCATGGCACGCCTAACACCTTGAATTAAGCCGAGCCGCGAAAGCGGCTTCGGCTTGAATGACTTGTTAGGCCGCGGCCTGACGCGTGACCAGCCAGCCAACTGCAAAGCTAGCAAGCCCGCCCCAAACTACTCCGATTGGAAACTGCACGCCGGCAAAGTATGCAACGCTAGCACCGATGCCCGAGCCTGCTAGAGCAAACCATGCCACTTTGCGCTTGCGCGACAGATAGGCGGTATCCGCTGCGCGCTTCTGGCGAATCTCATCCTGAGCACTTCTGTGCGGCTCCAAAATAGCCTGCGCGATTGCGTCTGCTTGTGTCCTTTCCATCTTGTGAGAACTCCTGATAGCGGCCTAACACCTGAGCTAAGCCGCGCCGCGGAGCGGCGTCGGCTTGGACGAATTGTTAGGGCGCACTCGTGATCACCAGCTGGACCTTGGCCAAGTAGCGCTCACAACGTGGCACCACTGATTTGGGCTCCGGACACCTATTTGAATCGCGCCGAGCCGCTGAAACAAGGCCTCACGTGCCTTAGCCAGACGTGCGATGTCGCTGCCACTAAGCGAGCGCACTAGATCGAAAGTGATCTCAGAAACCAAAGGCATCTGCGCCTGGATCATTTCAGCAAAGTCTCTCAAACAGCGTTCCCCATAGCCTCTTCCGGCCATGGCTTTCGTTACCGCGAAATGCTCAACGTGTAACGCCTGCGTACTTAAGGACATGGTTTCGAAGGTGCACACCGCCACGTCTTTCTCCGAGCCGTAGCAGTCGGACGCCGGAAAGCCATGCTGCGGTACGAACTCATATGGTTGCCCGCTGCGTCCGGCAAATGTGATCTTTGAGCTATGGGAAATAGGTATATTCATTATGCGGCCTAACGTTTGAATTAAGCTGAGCCACGAAGTGGCTTCGGCTTGAATGAATTGTTAGGCAGTGAGTGGCCGCGAAGGTTGGTGGTGCAACCATGCTCCCCAGCACTGCCGCCTGTGCAGAGTGTGCCACAGCTTGCGGGATTGAGCATGCCCGTGGATGCAGCGGCGAGCGATGTCACCGAAGCCAAATGCAATGAGCGCGGCGCAGTAACAACGTGCGAGTACGAAGCACCGAACTTGCCGCAGCCCACAACGGTGATGACTGCCGCCCGGAGCCGGCCGCATGCATGCCAGTCAGCGCACCGAAGCACGACCCAACAACGCGTTTGCTCCACCACTGCCTAACGCCTGAGTTAAGCCGACCCGCAGCGGGGCGGCGACTGGGTGCTAGCGTAGCGTATAGGTACCCAGGCGCTGCCCCGCTGCGGGTTCGGCTTGAACGAATTGTTAGGTGCCAGACGACAGAATACGCCAAACGACAACAGCTAAGAAAAGCGGTATTGGCAGCAAAACCAGGGTCAGCTCAAGTGTGCGACCCAATGGGCGTGGGGCTGCAAGCGATTGGTAGGAAGCACGCCCAAACTGGATGGCAATTACCGATAGGCCGGCAGACAAAACAAGTGCAGCCAGCATAAGCACTAGCCACATCATGGCGTGATTGTTCTGGCCGGGCGTAGGCCGTAAGGCATAACCAGTAAGAACAGGAATCGCAATGGCGCTAGTTGCTGCTCCGAGTGCGACTATTCTTTTCATTGTACCTAACGCCTGAATTAAGCCGACCCGCGAAGCGGGTTCGGCTTGAATGAATTGTTAGGGCTCATCAGTTTTGAACGTGATAGGCCCGTACCACTTTCCCGGCTTTGTACTCGATCTTCAGTGAGTCGTAATCAATGCCGAAGCCACTGCACATTCCCAGATCGTAACTGGCTAAATTATCTTCAGTATCCTGCGGAGAGCCAAGCACGGCCTCTACGTAAGATCGAGGGCTGCCGGGCAGGACAACAGTATCGATGATGTTTCTTGCCATGCGGCCACGCACACATTCACCATCTTGTGATGCCGCAAGGCCAGCTGACCACCTTTCTGGCTGAAAGTCATCCCTTGAGAAGGGCCGACTATGCAGCCACCAGATCATGAGTGGCTTGTACCCCACTAAAACGGCAGCGCTCAACATGCCTGCCACTATTGCACTCCACAGGAGCAATCGAGTTCTGGACATGAGCCCTAACATCGGAATTAAGCCGACCCGCGAAGCGGGTTCGGCTTGAATGAATTGTTAGACCGCATCGCGCCTACCAATGCAAGAACCGTCACTCCGACAGCTAGCCAGAAGCCACCTTTCACGGCGCCCCACAATTGCACGCTGGCGAAATACAAGCCTACACAAAACACGATTGATGCGAAGAAACCCAACCACGCGCGACGATAGAGCATGAGCACTGCAACGGCTCCGAAAGCGCAGGTCGCGGCCCAGAGCAGCTTTGCCCAGACGGAAATCGACCACATGGCCAGGAACTCAGGCGTTGCTGGAAAGAACTTGAAGAGCAGGTCAAGTGTAACCAGAAGGTGCATGGCAACCAGGACCGCCATAAAAGATGCGGCTAGTCGACTTGCGAAAGGCGTCTTGGCCTGCATATCTCTCCTGTGCGGTCTAACACCTGAGTTAAGCCGCGCCGCGAAGCGGCGTCGGCTTGGACGAATTGTTAGGGCTCAGCTTTGCTAGAACGTAGCCTGCTAGTGCGTACAATACAGAACGCAACATACCCCACGGCTCGAGCAACTCACTGAAATGCGCACCGAGAACCAAAGATAGAGCCATGTCGGTGAGCTGTACTAGCAAGAATGCAGCGACGACATGCCAGGCCCTACGAGTCGGTGCACCAACGGCAAGGCGCCAGTAGCAGACGACAGCAATAAGCCCAATTGCAACGAGCCGGAAAAGGCGGGCTCTCTCCACTAGTTGGTCAATGGTCGTCTGATCAATCTGCGAGTGAGCCACCCAGACTCCGCTAAGAACACCGACACCATTGGTCAAGATCATGAGTAGAGCCGACCATCCAATGATGCGCTTCCAGTTCACAGCACCCTTCTCCTGAGCCCTGACGCTTGAATTAAGCCGAGTTGCGAAGCAACTTTGGCTTGAATGAGTTGTTAGGCAGTGAGTGGCCGCGAAGGTTGGATGGTGCAACCATGCTCCCCAGCACTGCCGCCTGGGCAGAGTGTGCCACAGCTTGCGGGATGGAGCTTGCCCCAGCGATACAGCGGCGCGTGATGCCACCGAAACCAAATGCAATGAGCGCAGCGCAGTAACACCGGGCTAGGGTGAAGCGCCGAACTTGCCACCCCCCGCAACGGTGATGACTGCTGTCCGGAGCCAGCCGCATGCATGCCTGCGAACTCACCGAAGCGGCAACCGCCAACGCATTTGCTCCACCACGGCCTAACGCTAGAAATAAGCCGCGTGCCGTAGGCACGTCGGCTTGATTGACCTGTTAGGCCGCATTGTGCGCCATCGCACGCGACCGGAACAGTAGAAACTCCAGGCGGTGATTGCAGTTAGCGCAGTATAGGTCCCGTCTGATGCTGGGGCTCTCAACCTTGCGAACAAGATGCAGCGGGTAATCTGGCAGTGGACCCTCCGGCAAGCCCAAGTAGTCCGGGAAGTACGACCCAAAATCTGCATCGCAGAAGTCGCAAAGAACAATCTCTTGGCCCCAAATTTCAAAGACGTGGTACTCGTGCTCTCCGCGAATGCACTCGTCTAGCTCACGATGTACATGCCCGCAGTCGAAGCACGGGGCGACCTCAATCTCTTGCAGTTGAGCTAAGCATATGGGGCAATTGGTCATGCGGCCTAACGCCTGAATTAAGCCGACCCGCGAGGCGGGTTCGGCTTGAATGAATTGTTAGGGCCCACGCCAGGCTTTGCGTACCCCTCGGGTTTCACTGCACCTGCGTCAAAGAGCTCGTTGAGTAGAACCCATGCCCGAGTCCTTGCACGATCTGCGAGATCTTGGGCGCGAGCGGGATCTCCTTGCTGAATTTCCCTCTGAATAAGAGTGCCGAGATGATTCATGTGCAGGCAGCTATCCGCCCAGCGAGTGAGAGTGTCCTGCGAGATTTCCATTGTTTCTCCCAGCTAATACCGATGCGTGATGCTTTTAGTGCCCACCTACTTTGCCCCTGAAACGACGCCATGCGGCGTTTAGATTGAGGCCGATCCCCCACAAGTTGGGCTTTAGCTCCAATATGTCTTCCTTTGCCACCACAGCTATAGCCGGACCAGACAGAAGATATGCTTTTGCCAGCTGATCAATGTGATCACACGCGGCTTGCTCCTTGCCAGAGACGTCCCGAGGGGTGACGGTGTCCGGAAACCCATTGCCACGCAGAAGTTGATCAGTGCGAGCGATCTCTCTGTAGCTCTTTCTAATGAATCCATGAATTAGCATGCGTGCTTCGTCAATGTACGCAGTGGGATCAAGGCCATTAGCCTTGCAGTGGTCTGACACCCATCTCAGTGTCTCGGATGCGGCGTGCATTATGAAGGGCTCAAAGAAGCCCGACCAATAGACAAGTGGGACAGAACCCGCGTACTTGACCCCATGAATTGAGACAACAGAGCCATCCTGCTTTGTAGTTTCAACGCCCTTCTGTGCGTTGAAAAAGCGCCACTTCATGATCCTCTCGTTCGTTGGGCGAGAGAATTCATCGAGCTTGGAAGTGGTTAGCGGATAGAGTTCAGTGGCCATGTTGATTGCTGTGGACCCTAACTACTATTGGACCGCCGAAATGCGGTGTTGTGGTGAGTATCTGCGATCACGGACGCTTTGTGAATGGGTAACTCTTAGCCCCAGTCACGGGATCGCACGATGGTGGGTCACTGTCACCATGCGGATGCTTGCTGGGTTTATCCAGCAAGGACGCAGGCGTATGAAATACATCCCCAAACACGACGGCGTAACAGCTCGTCCACCGGTCCGGTTGCTCGATCAGGTGCGCGACCGCCTGCGGGTACGGCATTACAGCCCGCGAACCGAGCAGGCTTATCTCAGTTGGATACGACGCTTCATACTCGCCAGCGACAAGCGCCATCCGGCGCAGATGGGGCAGGCGGAGGTCGAGGCGTTCCTCACCCGGCTGGCGACCGATGGGCAGGTGTCTGCGGGGACGCAGAACCAGGCATTGGCCGCGCTGTTGTTCCTCTACCGCGAGGTCCTGCGCATCGAGCTGCCGTGGATGGAGAACTTGGTGCGTGCCAAGCGGCCGAGGCGCATTCCGGTCGTGCTCGCGCGCGAGGAAGTTGCACGGCTGCTGGCAGTGCTGGAGGGTCCATGTTGGTTAATGGCCAGCCTGTTGTATGGCAGCGGAATGCGGTTGATGGAATGCCTGCGGCTGCGCATCAAGGACGTGGACGACGCGCGCGGCGAGATCGTGGTGCGCGATAGCAAAGCGGAAGGGACCGCCGGGTGCTGCTACCGCTCAGCCTGCGAGAGGCGCTGCAACGGCAGCGCGAACGGACGCTGGTAGTGCATGCCGCCGATCTGGCGCCGGTACCGGACGGGTCTTCCTGCCGCATGCCCTGGCACGCAAGTATCCTAATGCCGACGCCGAGCCGGGGTGGCAGTACCTGTTTCCGTCTACGCGCCAGTCGCGCGATCCGCACACTGGCCGTGTCGGTCGCCATCACGTGTCCGCGGAGGTCGTGCAGTGTGCAGTGCAGATGGCGCGACGGTGTGCCGGCATTGCCAAACCTGCCACCTGCCACACGTTTCGCGCATGCAGGGACAGGTGCCGCCGCCGGTGCAACGCTTCAACAGCTCAGCCGTCCAGCATCGCTTTATCCCGCACCGCACCCTTGTCCGCACTGGTCGCCAGCAACGCGTACGCCTTCAACGCCGTGGTGACCTTGCGTGGGCGTACCTCGACCGGCTTCCAGCCCTTGGCATCCTGCTCGGCGCGACGCAGGGCAAGTTCCTCATCAGAGATCAGTAGGTTGATCGAACGATTCGGGATATCGATCAGGATCTTGTCGCCGTCGCGTACCAGGCCGATCGCGCCGCCTGCGGCGGCTTCCGGCGAGGCGTGGCCGATCGACAGGCCCGAGGTGCCGCCGGAGAAGCGGCCATCGGTGAGCAGGGCGCATTGCTTGCCCAGGCCCTTGGATTTGAGATAGCTGGTGGGGTAGAGCATTTCCTGCATGCCGGGGCCGCCCTTGGGGCCTTCGTAGCGGATCACCACGATATCGCCGGCCTTCACTTCGTCGGCGAGGATGCCCTTGACCGCCGAATCCTGGCTTTCGTAGACACGGGCGTTTCCTTCGAACACGTGGATGGATTCGTCCACGCCTGCGGTCTTCACCACGCAGCCGTCGCGGGCGATATTGCCGTACAGCACGGCCAGGCCGCCTTCCTGCGAGAACGCATGCGCGACATCGCGGATGCAGCCTTCGCTGCGGTCGGTGTCCAGGGTGTCCCAACGCGTGGCCTGGCTGAAGGCAATCTGGGTGGGGATGCCGGCCGGGCCGGCCTTGTAGAACGTGTGCACGGTTTCGGTGTCGGTCTGGGTGACGTCCCACTGCGCGATGGCATCGGCCAGCGTGCGTGCGTGCACCGTGGCCGCGTTGGTGTGCAGCAGGCCGCCACGCGCCAGCTCGCCGAGGATGGCCATGATGCCGCCGGCGCGATGCACGTCTTCGATGTGGTATTTCGGCGTGTTCGGGGCGACCTTGCACAGCTGCGGCACGCGCTTGGACAGGCGGTCGATATCCTGCATGCCGAACGGCACTTCGCCTTCCTGCGCGGCGGCGAGCAAATGCAAAATGGTGTTGGTCGAGCCGCCCATGGCGATATCCAGGGTCATCGCATTCTCGAAAGCTTCGAAGGTGGCGATGCCGCGCGGCAGGGCGGTGGGATCTTCGCCGCCGTACCAGCGATGGCACAGCTCCACCGCCACGCGTCCGGCGCGCAAGAACAGCTGCTCGCGGTCGGCGTGCGTGGCCACCACGGTGCCGTTGCCAGGCAACGACAGGCCCAGCGCTTCAGTGAGGCAGTTCATCGAGTTGGCGGTGAACATGCCCGAGCACGAGCCGCAGGTGGGGCAGGCGCTGCGTTCGAACTCGGCCACCTTTTCATCGGAGGCGCTGTCGTCGGCGGCGATCACCATTGCGTCGATCAAATCGAGTTTATGTTCGGACAACTTGGTCTTGCCGGCTTCCATCGGGCCGCCGGAGACGAACACGGTGGGGATATTGAGCCGCAGCGCGGCCATCAACATGCCGGGGGTGATCTTGTCGCAATTGGAAATGCACACCAGCGCGTCGGCGCAATGCGCGTTGACCATGTACTCGACCGAGTCGGCGATGATCTCGCGGCTGGGCAGCGAATACAGCATGCCGTCATGGCCCATCGCGATGCCGTCGTCCACGGCGATGGTGTCGAACTCCTTGGCGACGCCGCCGACGCGCTCGATCTCGCGCGCGACCAGCTGGCCGAGATCCTTCAGGTGCACATGCCCGGGCACGAACTGGGTGAACGAGTTGGCGATGGCGATGATGGGCTTGTGGAAGTCGCCATCGCGCATGCCGGTGGCGCGCCACAGTGCGCGGGCGCCGGCCATGTTGCGGCCGTGGGTGGAGGTCTTGGAGCGGTACTCGGGCATGGCGAAGTCGACGGCTGATTGGCGAGCGGTGGCTGGCAATTAGAGCGCGTCGCAACTGTTGCTGCTGCAACCGTCGCGGCGCGTTCCGGTGATCTGGCACGTTAGCACGCAGCTGTTCGGCGCGGCCGTCATTGCAGCGTGCACGCTGCCGTGCGATCAGGCTGCAGTGGGCTGGTTTCAACGCAAGTGGAGTGCACGGGCAGCGCGCCCGGCTGGCGGCGTTCCGGATAGGGGGCTCGGCAAATGTGGTTTTTTGCCAGCGCCGCACTTGCGCCGCGCCGCTACACTGTGCCGATGTCTTCCACGCTTTCCTGCCGCCCGGGCTGCGCTGCCTGCTGCATCGCGCCCTCGATCAGTTCGCCGATTCCCGGCATGCCCGATGGCAAGCCGGCCGGGGTGGCGTGCGTGCAGCTGGATGCGCAGCTGGGCTGCCGCTTGTTCGGCTCGCCGCAGCGCCCGGCGGTATGCGGCAGCCTGCGGCCATCGCTGGAGATGTGCGGCGCTTCGCGTGAGCAGGCGTTGACGATGCTGACGACCTTGGAGCGTGCGACGCAGCCTTGAACCGGTACGTCAACGCCAGGCGCGAGCCCGCCTCGCAGACCCTCAATCAATCGCCAGCCGGCACACCCAGATACTGATCCTTGAGCCGCACATAATGTTGCGCCGAATAATGCAGGCTCTCGATTTCCTTGTCGCTGAGCGTGCGTGCCAGCCGTGCCGGATTGCCCAGCCACAGTTCGCCTTCGCCAACCACCTTGCCCGGGCCGACCACCGCACCGGCGCCGACGAATCCGTAGCGTTTGACGGTCGCGCCGTCGAGCACGCAGGCGCCCATGCCGATCAGGCACAGGTCTTCGATGGTGCAGGCATGCAGGATGGTGCCGTGGCCAACGGTGACGTCTGCGCCAATCACGGTGGGATAGCCGGCCTTGTTGAACGGGCTATGGTGACTGACGTGGATGATGGTGCCGTCCTGCACGTTGGTGCGTGCGCCGATCTGCACATGATTGACGTCGCCGCGAATCACCGTGCCCGGCCACACCGAGACGTCATCGCCCAGGCTCACCTTGCCGATGATGGTGCAGGCGGGGTCGATATAGACGCGTGCGCCCAGCTGCGGGTTGTGGTCCAGGAACGAACGAATCGGGGTCACGACAGTCTCCGGAAAATCAGCGTGCCGCCCAATGCATGCACTGCTTGCATGATAACTGGCCGTCTGCAGGTGTGCAGAACAGGCTGCGCGTGGTGGGTGTACCGCGTGGTTGCGATCATGCACGACACGGTGGCTGCGCATCGAGGTCATCAAGGCTGCAAAGAAGAGTGGTTACGCCTTCCTTGCCGTAGTGCATGCGATGCACTCGACGCAGGCGTTTGATTGCAGTGACCAGCAACGAACGCGTGAGCCTCGAAACGAAGCGGCATGCCGGCCTGTCCGATAAGCGCACACCAGTGCAGGCAGTCGTCTTGAACGCTGCCTGCGATCGGCCTAGCGTGGCCACGCACTGTTGCAGCGGTTTTGGTTTGCCACTGCATCGCAACGCGACATGTCGTCGAAACTGCTGATTCGTGTAACCGCGTCGGCTGCATCCATGGGCTCGATCTGCGCCGCAACTGTGCGGCGCCCTCGGACGACCTGCATGTGGGTCGGCGTACTGCAGCAATCACCATCTCCATCACAGGATTTACGCATGCCGCATAGCGCAGCAACACCCGCAAGCTTCGTGCTGCAGCGGATGACGCCCTTCCAGTGGAGAGCGGTGGCGGTGTGCGTGCTGCTCACCATGCTCGACGGCTTCGATGTGATGGCAATGGCCTTCACCGCGCCGCATGTGTCGGCGCAGTGGCAGTTGTCGGGCAAGTTGCTCGGCGTGTTGTTCAGTGCCGGCCTGGTCGGCATGGCGGTGGGATCGTTGTTGCTGGCGCCGTTGGCCGACCGCATCGGGCGTCGGGCGATGATTCTGGTGTGCCTGGCGATATTGACCGTCGGCATGGGCGCCTCCGCCTTGGCCAGCAGCGCGTGGCAACTCGGTGCGCTGCGCGCGTTCACCGGTATCGGGATCGGCGGCATGCTGGCCTGCGTTGCGGTGATCGCCGCCGAATATTCCACCGCGCATTGGCGCAGCACCGCATTGGCGCTACAGGCTACCGGTTATCCGATCGGCGCGACTCTGGGCGGTGCGATCGCGGCGTTGTTGCTGCAGCAATGGTCGTGGCACGCGGTGTTCTTGCTTGGTGCGGCCGGCTCGCTGCTGTGCGTGCCGTTGGTACTGGCCTGGCTGCCCGAATCGCTGGAATTTCTGATCGCGCGTCGCCCGCTGGGTGCGTCTGCGCGCTTCAACGCGGTGCTTGCCCGCATGGGCATGCCGCCGCGTGCCGACTTGCCATTGCCGCCGCCACAGGTTGCCGATGATGCGCAGGGCTACGCGGCCCTGTTCGTGCCTGGCTTGCGGCGGCAGTCGCTGCTGATCGCGCTGGCGTTCTTCCTGTTGATGTTCGCGTTCTACTTCGTGCTCAGCTGGACGCCGAAGCTGCTGGTGGTGGCCGGGCTGTCGGCGCAGCAGGGCGTGACCGGCGGGGTGCTATTGAATCTGGGCGGCATCGCTGGCGGCGCGATGTTCAGCTGGCTGGCCGCGCGTGCGCGGTTGTCGCGGCTGACGGGCGGGGCGCTGCTGTTGTCGGCGCTGGCCATGCTTGCGTTCGGGCTCTACAGCACGGTGTTGAGCTGGGCGTTCGTGATCGCGCTATCGACCGGTGCGGCCATGTTTGCCGCCATTGCCGGCCTGTATGCGGTAGCGCCAGTGGTCTTCACGGCGGCGGTGCGCTCCACCGGCATGGGCTGGGCGATCGGCGTGGGCCGCTTCGGCGCGATTGCCTCGCCGCTGTGCGTGGGCGTGCTGGTGGATGCAGGGTGGTCGCCGGCCACGCTCTACCTGGCCTGCAGCCTGCCTCTGCTGCTAGCTGCGGCGGCCGTGCTGAGCATGCGTCTGCCCCCTCGCTGAACCGCTCACGCTGCGTCAGCCCTGTGCCGCTAGCGGAGTCGACCGCGCCAAAGAAATCCACTGCACTGCCGATAACCCGTCAGACCCCCCATCCCTGTGGCGGGCTCTTCCGCGGATTTCAAGCAGACCAGCGCCGGCATGCTCAGAACCATCGACTCAGATCAACTCCGCCCCGGCATGTATGTCTACAAGCTGCTGGGCGCGTGGGTGCACCACCCGTTCTGGAAGACCTCGTTTCTGGTCGACTCCGACGATGTGGACAAGATCCATGGCAGCCGCATCGAGCAGTTGGTGATCGATACCGCGCGTGGATTGGATCTGGAAGCGCCGGCCGCAGCGCACGCAGCATCGGATGCAGCGCCCGAACCGGAGCTGCCTGAGCCATCGGAGCCGCCCAAGCCTGCATGCACCTCCCGCACCGCGCGCACCAACAGCGTCACCGCACAGGTCGGCATCGAGTCCGAAGTGGTGCGTGCCCGCAAGATCTTCGAAGACGGCCGCGACATGGTCGAGGCAATGTTCCGCGACGTGCGGCTTGGCCGTACCGTCGACACCGAGGCGGCGATGCCACTGGTGCAGGCCATCAACGATTCGGTGCTGCGGCATCCGCAGGCACTGATCAGCGTGGCGCGGCTCAAGACTGCCGACGACTACACCTACCTGCATTCGATGGCCGTTGCCGGCCTGATGAGCGGGCTGGCGCGTCAGCTGGGGTTGCCCGAGGCCCAGGTGGTGGAGGCGGCGATGGGCGGCCTGCTGCACGACATGGGCAAGGCGGTGACGCCGCTGGACATTCTCAACAAGCCCGGCAAGCTCACCGACGAAGAGATGGACATCATGCGCCAGCATCCGATGGATGGTCATCGCCTGCTGGTGGCTGGCGGTGTGCAGAACGCGGTGGTGTTGGAGATCGCGCTGCATCATCACGAAAAGATGGACGGCACCGGTTATCCGAATCAGCTGGCGGGCGAGACGATTTCGTTGATGTCGCGGATGGGTGCGGTGTGCGATGTGTACGACGCCATCAGCTCGGATCGCCCGTACAAACGGGCCTGGGATCCGGCCGAATCGCTCAAGCGCATGGCATCGTGGCAGGGCCATTTCGACCCGGCGGTATTCCAGGCATTCGTGCGGCGGCTGGGTATTTATCCGGTCGGTTCGCTGGTGCGGCTGGAGTCGCAGAAACTGGCGGTGGTGATCGAGCAGACGGCCGATGCGCTGCTCAAGCCCAAGGTGCGCGTGTTCTATTCGGCCAAGCTGCGCAGCCACGTGCTGGTGCAGGACATCGATCTGTCGCGGCCGGACTGCCAGGACCGCATCGCGCAGATGGAAAGCCCCACCGATTGGGGCTTTCGCGATCTCGAGAAACTCTGGCTGCCGTAATCGGCTGCACCGCGTGAATACGCTGGCGAGCGCGACCATGCTGCGCTGCAGCTTGGCAATGTAGTTATGATCCATAACTATTCCGGAACGCAATCAATGCCGACCCGGATTTCATGTCCATGCCGTGCCTGGATCACCGCCGTTCCCTACGTGCTGCAGCTGGCGCACCCTGCTGCCATGCGCTGGCGTCGGCCGGCTGCTGGCGGCCGGCTGCGCTGGTCTGCAGGCAGCAACGGGCAGCATCGGCAACGCACACGCCCGCATCGGTAGCCCCGGCCACGTCTACAATGCAGCTCACGCCGCGGATCGGCGTTGCGGGCGGGGAGTGTTGCGCGCACCGGTCCGCCCGCTGCCATCGTTGCGAGAACCGTCATGTCCGTCACTGCCAATGCCGCACTGCTGCCCGATGCCGTCACCACGGTGGACCAGGCGCGCCTGCTGCGGTTGCTGGGCTACCGCATCACCCGCACCGAACTGCTGGTGCGGCGGATGTTTCAGGACTGCGTGGCGGCGTTCGACCTCAAGCCGGTGGATTTTTCGCTGCTGATGCTGGTGGACGGCAACCCGGGGATCAACCAGCGCCAGATCGGCGATGTGCTGCACGTGTCGCCGCCCAATCTGGCGATCGTGGTGGCGCGGCTGGTCAAGCGCCGCCTGCTGCGGCAGGTGCGTGGACGCCAGGACCGGCGCATGCAGCATCTGTCGCTGACCGCTGCCGGCGTGGCCTTGCTGACCGATGCCGAAGCCGAGGTGCTGCGCATGGAACAGCAACTCAGCGCGGTGCTTGGCAGCAGCGAAGCGCCGTTGCTGCGCGCACTCGACCGGCTGGATCGTCTCGACACGCAGTGATCCGCCACTGCCGAGTCCGCGCTCGGCAGTACCGTCCCACCAACTTGACCATCGCACGTGCCGTGAGCGGCGCGGCGATCGCGCCTGCCTGACCGTTGCCACGTCCTATCTGCCGCTGTTTCCTCCCAACGCTGGAGATGTTCGCAGTGAGTTATCTATCGGTTGTGCGCCACGTGGGTTGGCTTGGGTTACTGCAGTGCAGTGTCCTGCTCGGGGTGATGTCGCTGCTGGCAGCCGGGCCTGCGTTTGCGCAGGGCGTGCCGCAGAGTGCAACGCTGACCAATGGCATCAACACCGGCGGCACCAGCTTCTTCGACGGGTTCACGCGCACCACGCCGGGTTGGGCGGTGATCACCTATCTGCGTCAGAGTTCGCTGGATGCGATCAAGGACGCGCGCGGCAACGATGTGCCGGTGTTCGACAATCCACGCATCGATTCCACGCTGTTGCTGACCCAGATCGCCTATGTCACGCCCTACAAGCTCTTTGGCGGCGCACTGGGCATCAATACGCTGGTTCCGCTGATCAACCTGGATGCCTCGTTCGGCCGCAACAGCGTCGCCACACTGCGCGATAACGGCGCCGGCGTGGGCGATCTGACGTTCGGGCCGTATCTGCAGATGCTGCCGGTGATACGCGATGGCAGGCCGGTGTTTTCGCAGCGTTTCGAGATCGATGCCATCGCACCGATCGGCAAGTTCGATCGCGACCGCGACCTCAATCAAAGTGCAGGCTATTGGTCGGTGGTGCCGAGCTACGCATTGACCTGGCTGCCGACGCCGAGTTGGGAAATCAGTGCGCGCCTGAATTACATCTACAACTTTCGCAGCGAGCGTCGTCCGAATCTGCCGCCCGGCTTCGAATTCCGCAATGGGCAGGCCGGCGATGCGGGCTGGATCAACTTCGCAACCTCCTGGGAAGTGGCACCGGATATCCATCTGGGCGTGAATGCGTATTACCTCACCCAGTTCCGCGATAACCGCACCAATGGGCAGCGCGTTGCAGACACGCGTCAAAGCGTGTTCTACGCAGGACCAGGCGGCTCATGGCGGCTGGATGCCAGCAACATCGTGTTCGCCAATCTCTATCTGCCGGTGGAAGTGAAGAACGCCGCCTCCGGCAACAACGTCAACCTGCAGTACGTCCATGTGTTCTAGTGCCGGCGTAGCCGGCCTCTTCGGAGAGTGGCAATGAATTTGCAGAACAAGACGATCGTGGTCACCGGTGTGGCCTCGGGTATCGGTGCAGAGGTCGCGCGGCTGGCGCGCTTTCATGGCGCCACCGTGATCGGCATCGACCGCACACCGGTGCAGATGACGCTGCACGGGTTTCATCAGGCCGACCTCGGCGACCCGGCCTCTATCGATGCGTTGGTGAAGGCGTTGCCAGAACGTATCGACGCGCTGGCCAACGTGGCCGGCGTCCCCGGCACCGCACCGCTCGAGCTGGTGGCACGCGTCAACTATCTGGGACTGCGTCATCTCAGCCAGGCCTTGCTGCCGCGTATCGTGCCGGGCGGCAGCATCATCAACGTGGCCTCGATTCTGGGCGCCGAATGGCCACAGCGGCTGGACCTGCACAAGCAACTGGCGGCCACCGACAGCTTTGCTGCCGGCAGCGCGTGGTTGGCGGAACATCCGGTGGCACACGACACCTGCTACCAATATTTCAAGGAAGCGCTGATCGTGTGGACGCTGCTGCAATCGCGGCCGTGGTTTGCCGAGCGTGGCGTGCGCGTCAACAACGTCTCGCCAGGGCCGGTTTTCACGCCGATTCTGGGCGACTTTGCCGCCATGCTCGGCGAAGAGCGCGTCAAGGAAGATGCCAAGCGCATGACCCGCCCCGCGTATGCCGATGAAGTGGCCGAGGCCATCGTATTTCTTGCGTCCGATGCTGCGCGCTGGATCAACGGCATCACGCTGCCGGTTGATGGCGGGCTGGCGTCGACCACTCTGTAACACCACCCCACAGCAGGAGGCTAGACCATGAATGCTCTCCCCAACGTTGCAGTATCCGCGCCCACCACCCCGGCGTGGCACGGTTGCATTTTCAATGGCGACTGGGTGCCCGGTAACGGCGGCACCTTGCAGATCTACGAGCCTGCCACCGGCAACTTGTTGCATGAAGTGAGCAAGGCCGATCTGGCCGATGTCGCAGCTGCGGTGGCGCAAGCCAAACACGCGCAGCGTGCGTGGGCCGCCACCGCGCCGCGTGAGCGCGCTGCGATATTTCACCGCGCCGCGCAGCTGATGGAAGCGCGCAGTGCGGAAGCGGCGCTGCTGATTGCGCGCGAAACCGGCGGCATCCTGCCCAAGGCCCAGCGCGAAGTGAATGAGTCGGTGGTGTTCTATCAGCAGGCTGCAGCGCTGCCGCTGCAGGCCGTGGGCCAGGTACTGCCGACCGTTTCCGGTCAGCTCAGCCTGGCACGGCATCTGCCGCTGGGCGTGATTGCGGTGATTTCGCCGTTCAACTTCCCGTTGATCCTGTCGCTGCGTTCGGTCGCACCGGCGCTGGCAATGGGCAATGCGGTAGTGCTCAAGCCCGATCCGCGCACGCCGTATACCGGCGGCGTGATCATCGCGCAGGTGCTGGAAGAAGCCGGTCTGCCAAAGGGCTTGCTGCATGTGCTGCATGGCGATGCGCAGATCGGTCAGGCGCTGGTGGAATCGCCGGATGTGCCGATGATCGCCTTCACCGGTTCCACCGCTGCCGGCCGACGCATCGGCGAGATTGCGGGGCGGCACTTGAAGAAGGTCGCGCTGGAACTTGGCGGCAACAACGCGGTGATCGTGCTCGACGACGCGGATCTGGACAAGGCCGCATCGGCAATCGCGTTTGGCGCCTACATGCATCAAGGCCAGATCTGCATGGCCACCGGCCGGGTGCTGGTGCAGCGCAGTGTGGCCGAGGCATTGACGCAGCGGCTGGCGGAAAAAGCCCGTCATCTACCCGTTGGCGATCCGGTCAGCGGCACCGTGGCGCTGGGCCCGATCATCGATCAACGCCAGCTGCAACGCGTGATCGATATCGTGCGCGACAGTGTCGTCGCCGGTGCGGTGGTCGAAGCCGGCGCGACAAACGAAGGTCTGTTCTATGCCCCGACCGTATTGTCCAACGTGCGTCCGGGCATGCGCGCATTCGACGAAGAGGTGTTCGGCCCGGTGATCAACATCACCGTATTCGATACCGACGACGAAGCGGCGGAACTGGCCAACTACGGCGAGTATGGGTTGGCCGCAGGCATCATGTCGGCATCGGTGTCGCGTGCGATGAACTTGGGCGAGCAACTGTCTATCGGCTCGCTGCATATCAACGACCAGACGGTGGTGGACGAAGTCATCAATCCGTTCGGCGGCACCGGTGCGTCGGGCAATGGCACCAGCGTCGGCGGCCCGGCCGATTGGGAGCAGTACACGCATTGGCAGTGGTTGACGATCAAGAACACGGTGCCGCAGTACCCGTTCTGAGCGGAGTAATGCAGCCGAATGGGGTTGCTGACGAAACCTCTCGAACGCTGCGTTGATGGCGGCAACTTGTTGGTCACACTCGCCTGCGTCGTTTGGATGTACCACTGGCGCCGTTTGGAGATGCAGCCAAGAGCCTGGTTAGCCGAGGGCGCGGTGCCCTCACCGCTCGCGGGACACGCCGCAAGTACGTCCATGTAGGCTCGGTGGCGGCATCCATGCCGCCACACGGTCCCGCAAGCGGTGAGGACACCGCACCAGAGAGTTAGTCGGTAGTTGGATGAAAGCTGCCTGCTGATCGTGTTGCGTTTTGCGTTGCGAAACTAATCGGCTGCTGCATTATCCGGACAACGCACCTCATGCCTTGCCTGCACATGCACACCGACCATCTCCACTGGTCCTTGCCCGCTCACCGTCGCGGGACCTTACGCGGCATGGATGCCGCGTAAGAGCCTACAGGGATGTACTTGCGGCGTGTCCCGCGAGGGTGAGCGGGCAAGGACCCTGCAGCCAACCCGCAGATCAGCCGCCCTGCAACTGAGCTATCCATGCTCTGCAATCACTTCAAGACGTGTACGGGGGTTGAGTAATAGCCGGCTGCGCCCAACTGGCGGTGAGCGCCATAGTCTTGTCAGCCGCTCTCAATCGTCAGCACGGAAGCGCGTCGGCGAGCAGCCGGTGTGGCGGGCGAAGTAGCGGCTGAAATACGCAGCGTCGAAAAATCCAAGGCTGGCCGCGATCTGTTGCACGCTCAGGCTGGTGTAGCGCAGGCTGCGGCGTGCTTCCAGCATGATCCGGCGCTGCAGCAGGTGTAATGCCGAGGCACCTGCCAGTCGCTGGCACAGCGCGTTGAGATGGCCCGGGGTCAGTCCCAATTGATCGGCGTAGCGGGAGATCGGCCAATGCGCGCGATAGTGCTGGTCGATCAAGGCTTGATAGCCGCGTAGATGGCGCAATGCCGGATCGGCCTGCGGGCTTACCGCAGCTGCATCTTGTGCGCGTTCCAGTGCCGTGCGCGCGGTCCAGATCAATAGCTGCGCCGCAGCCGCCTGCAACGCGGCCTCGTGGCCGATGCGCTGGCGTGCGTGATCGTCGGCAATGGTGGCGAACAACACGTCGAGCAATCCGCGTGCTTGATTGACCTGCAGCACCAAAGGTGCCGCCAAGGCGCGCTGCAGCAGTGGTGTGGCACTGAGTGCACTGCGTACCAGCGGCATGCACAAGGTGATGATGTGCCCGCGCACCTGTGGATCGAATCCGAAGCCGTGCACGCATAACGGTGGCAACCACACCACGGTTGCGCCGCGCACGCGTTGGCTGCGGCCATCCAGCTGCAGCGTTGCCGGCCCGCGCTGCACGTACAGCAGCTGCGCCAGGTCTTCGTGGCGGTGCGGCACGATCTGCCAATCGTGCAACCGGCTACGTGCGGGGATCGACTCCCAGTGCAATAACTCCGGCGCGTCGGCATCGTGCTCGCCGTACAGACCGAAGGCGGGAACAGGGGTGGCTGCAGCAATATCGGGCGCGCGTGTCGGCATCGTCGAAAAGTCCAAGCACTGCACGCAATCATCCCTTCAAAGCGCACGCTTGGCTACCGACACTGGCCTGCATCAGCCCGCTGAGGCAGGAGCATTGCATGCGAACCCAGATTGCGATCATCGGCGCAGGTCCCTCCGGCCTGTTGCTTGGCGAGCTGTTGCTGCGCGCCGGCATCGATACCGTCATTATCGAACGGCAGACACCGGAACACGTGCTCGGCCGTATTCGCGCCGGCGTGCTGGAGCAGGGCAGTGTGGAGCTGCTGCAGCGCGCCGGCGTCGGCGAGCGCCTGCAGCGCGAAGGCTTGCTGCATCACGGCTTCGAACTGTCTCTGGATGGCCAGCGTGAGCGCATCGACCTGCTGCGCGGCTGCGGGCGTGGCGTCACCGTCTACGGCCAGACCGAGGTCACCGCCGATCTGATGCAGGCACGTGCACGTAGCGCTGCGCCGACCTATTACAACGCCCAGGACGTCACCCTGTGCGAGGTACAAAGCAATGCGCCGGCAGTGGAATTCACCCATGATGGCCAACGCCAGCGTATCGCCTGCGACTATATCGTTGGCTGCGACGGCTTCCATGGCATCAGCCGCGCCAGCATTCCGCCCGAGCGACTGCGCCTGTTCGAGCGCGTGTACCCGTTCGGATGGCTGGGCGTGCTTGCCGACACACCGCCAGTGCACGATGAGCTGATCTACGCACGTCACCCACGTGGGTTTGCGTTGTGTTCGATGCGCTCGCCCACACGCACGCGCTATTACGTGCAGGTGCCTGCCGATGCGCGTGTTGAGGCCTGGAGCGACCAGGCATTCTGGAATGAATTGCGCGCGCGGTTGCCAGACACCTTGGCTGCGCAACTGGTGACCGGCTCATCGATCGAAAAGAGCATTGCGCCGTTGCGCAGTTTCGTCGCCGAACCGATGCAGTACGGTCGTCTGTTTCTGGCCGGCGACGCGGCGCATATCGTGCCGCCGACCGGCGCGAAGGGCTTGAACCTGGCCCTTGCCGATGTCGGCTTGCTCGCACAGTTGTTCGAACGCTGGAACACATCCGGCGATGCCGGTGTGCTGCAGCAGTATTCGGCGCTCGCGCTGCAACGGGTCTGGAAGGCCGAGCGGTTTTCATGGTGGATGACCACCTTGCTGCACACCTTCGACGACGAAGATGCATTTACTGCGCGTATTCGCGCTGCCGAGCTGGATTATCTGCTGAGCAGCGAAGCCGGTCGCGCCACGCTGGCAGAAAACTATGCCGGCCTGCCGTTGGTGGAGTTGCCTGACGAATGACCTGACCAGGACGGTCGCCCCCCGCTGCGCGGTCGTCAGGCAAGTATTCTTGCTACCCGGAATCGGCACGGATTCGTGCATTGTGCGCTTTGCGCGCCACTCGAGCTCACACATCGGAGCGCTCCTGGCATGCATTGGCCATGCTTGCTAACACGACACGCATCACGTTAAGAGGTGATGTTTTTCTCACCATCCATTTCAGAAGTGCCCTGGTGCACTTTGAGGCGGCTAGCGGGCGAGCGAACGCGGCCGGTAGGCTGGCGGCGACGCGTAGACATCGCTGTGTTCAAGGGCGCGTCATTCCCCCAATCAGCGGAGCATCGTGCTGCTGCCTGCAGCGAGCGCAGTGCCCGTCTCCACCCAGGAGTGCTCCATGAAAACCCTGTTCTCCCGTGCCCTGTTACTGGTCATGCTGGTGGCGCCCGTGGCTGCGTTCGCGCAGACCGCAGTGACCGCCAATCCCAACCACCAGAAGATGCTGGTCGGTTCCACCTGGTTCGAAACCGCCAACAAGCGCCTGGTCTACGACTTCTGGCGCATCGTGTTCGAAGCCGGCCAGGTGCAGTACGCGCCGATGTACATGGACAAGAACTACATTCAGCACAACCCGAACGTGGCCAACGGGCGCGATGCGTTCATCGCATTCCTGACCGCCTTCGTGCCGCCGACGCCGGTGCAGGAACGCGTGCAGTTGCCGCTGGTGGCCATCACCGCAGATCGCGATCTGGTCACGCTGGTGTCGGTGCGCACGCTGCCGGATCCGCGCGATCCGAGCAAGACCTACACCACCACCTGGTTCGACATGTTCCGCATCGAAAACGGCCTGATCAAGGAACATTGGGATCCGGACACCATTGCCGGCCGCGCCAATACCGGCGGCCAGTAAGTGCTGCAGCATTGCAGGGCTGCAGCGTGCAGCCCTGCAATGCGTGGTCCATGAGAGTAGCTAGCCAAACGTTGCGCCCACCGGATGGTGGGCGCCGTCGTTTCGATGGCGGTATTTAGCTGATGCGGAAGCCCATCGTGGCCTCCACCGCCTGCTGCCAGCCGGCATACAGTTGCTCGCGCTTGTCGTCGGCCATGTTCGGCTCGAACCGGCGATCCACTGCCCACTGCTTGGCGATCTCTTCGCGGCTGCTCCAGAAGCCGGTCGCCAGCCCTGCCAGATAGGCCGCGCCGAGTGCGGTGGTTTCTGAAACTTCCGGACGCAGCACCGGTACGTTGAGAATGTCGCTCTGGAACTGCGCCATGAAGTCGTTGGCGATCGCGCCGCCGTCGGCACGCAGCTCTTTCAGCTCGATGCCCGAATCGGCCTGCATTGCCGTGAGTACGTCGCGGGTCTGATACGCCATCGATTCGACCGCCGCACGCACGAAGTGTTCCTTGGTGGTGCCGCGGGTCAGCCCGAATACCGCGCCACGGATATCGCTGCGCCAATATGGCGCGCCCAGGCCAACGAAGGCCGGCACCAGGTACACACCGTCGTTGTCGCCGGCACGCTCGGCGTAGGCCTGCGAGTCGCTTGCCTTGCCCAGCATGCGCAGGCCGTCGCGCAGCCATTGCACCACCGAGCCGGCAACGAAGATCGAGCCTTCCAGCGCGTATTCGACCTTGCCGTCGATGCCCCAAATGGTGGTCAGCAACCCGGCCTTGGAGGCGACCGCCTTGTCGCCGGTGTTCATCAATGCAAAGCAGCCGGTGCCGTAAGTATTCTTTGCCATGCCCGGTTCGAAGCAGGCCTGGCCGAACAACGCGGCCTGCTGGTCGCCGGCGATGCCCGCAATGGGCACCTGCTCGCCGTAGAAATACTGGGTCTGGGTCATGCCGTAGATTTCGCTGGACGAGCGCACCTCCGGCAGCATTGCCGCCGGCACGTCGAGCATCGCCAGCAGCTCGGCGTCCCACTCCAGCGTGTGGATGTTGTACATCAGCGTGCGCGAGGCATTGGTGTAGTCGGTGACGTGCACCTTGCCGCCGGTGAGGTTCCAGATCAGCCAGCTGTCGATGGTGCCGAAGGCCAGTTCGCCTTTCTGCGCCCGCTCACGTGCGCCTTCCACATGGTCGAGAATCCACTTGACCTTGGTGCCGGAAAAATACGCATCGATCAGCAAGCCGGTTTTGTCGCGCACCATCTGCTCGTGCCCGGCTTCCTTGAGCTGCGTACAGATGTCCTTGGTCTGCCGCGATTGCCACACGATGGCGTTGTAGATCGGCTGGCCGGTGGCCTTGTCCCACACCACCGCAGTTTCGCGCTGGTTGGTGATGCCGATACCGGCGATCGAGCGCGCATCGATCTGCGCGTTGTTGAGCAGCTCGGTGATGGTGGTGTAGACGCTGGTCATGATCTCGCGCGGGTTGTGTTCCACCCAGCCCGGCTGCGGAAAGATCTGGCCGAACTCGCGCTGCGCCACACCGGCCACCTTGCCCTGGCGATCGAACAACATCGCGCGTGAGCTGGTGGTGCCTTGATCGATCGCAAGGACGTATTGCTTTTCCATCGGAGGTTCCTCAAACAGTGCCGGCGCTGGCGCACGGCGAGAAAGTGGGTGATGCACGCCGTTGCGTGAGAGGCCGGTAACAACTCAAGACCTGCTCAACGGCGGCGCTGTGCTGTCAGTCGCGCAGCAGTGTGATTACCGCGGGTCGAGCGGCGGTTTGCCGCCTTGCAGATGCCGCACGCGTGCCGGCAGAAATGGCAGGATCAGCCACTGGTAGGCGAGCGCACCGATAGGGCCGCCGATCAACGGGCCGACGATCGGGATCCACCAGTAATTGTCCTTGGCCGGCAGCGCAGCCTCGCCCCAGCCGGCAACGTAGGCGAACAGGCGCGGGCCGAAGTCGCGCGCCGGGTTCATCGCCCAGGCTTCCAGATAGCCCATCGAGGCGCCCAGCGTGGCCACCAGCAGACCGATCATCAGCGCGCCTGAGTTGGCGGTCGGCGCGGCTTCGTTGAACTGTTCGGTGATGGCGAAGATGCCGAAGATCAGGAACGCAGTGATGATGATCTGGTCCACCAGCGCATGCATCGGCGTGACCGCAAGGCCGGGTGCGGTGAAGAACACCCCGGCTGCGCCACCGGCTTCGCGGGTGAGCTGTTGCACCTGGTTGTAGTGATCGATCACCGGCCCGTACAGTTGGTAGACGATGGCCGCGCCCAGAAACGCACCGATCACTTGCGCGCCCCAGTACGGCAGCACTTTCTTCCATGAGAAATCGCGGAACAACGCCAGCGCCAGCGTCACCGCCGGATTGGCATGCGTGCCGGACACCGAGCCGGTGACATAGATCGCCAGCGTCACCGACAGACCCCAGGCGATACACACGCCCCAGTAGGCGTTCTGATACGGGCTGGGGTCGTAGAGGATGTACATCGCCGCGACCGAATCGCCGAGCGCGATGATGATGAACATCGCCACCGCCTCGGAGATCAACTCACCTACGAGTTGGCGGCTCATGCGCGCGACCTCATGGTTGCGACAGTGCGGATGCTGGTCTCAATGACGCAGGCAGGGTGGTGCGGCGCGCATGTTGGCGCGCAGGGGTGTTGGTTGGTGCTCATCTGGGTTGCCCTCCACGTGACTCAGGATGATGCTGGCGAATGCGCCAGGATACGTTGCCGAACGACCCGTCCTCGCCTGCAACGCTGTTCGATCAGGCCGGTACCACATCCGCCTGCGGGACCGATTGCGTCTGCAGATAGTCTTCCAGGCGCTGGCGCCCGGCCGCATCGATGCGCAGACCGAGTTTGCTGCGGCGCCACAGGATGTCGTCGGCGGTCACGGCCCACTCGTGGGCACGCAGGTAGTCCACCTCGGCCTGGTACAGATCGGCACCGAAGTGCGTACCCAATGCCGCGATGTCCTGCGCCTCGCCCAGCAGCTGCTCCGCGCAGGTGCCGTAGTTGCGTACCAGCCGCTGTGCGGTAGGTGCCGGCAGCCACGGCCGCGCGCTGCTGACGCGTTCGAGCAGGCTGGCGATATCGCGCTGTTCGCCGCCCGGCAGCGCGTCGCCGCGCGCCGTCCACGCCGGCTTGCGTGCGCCCAGCGCATGCGTCAGCCGATCGACCGCCTCTTCGGCGAGCTTGCGATACGTGGTCAGCTTGCCGCCGAACACATTGAGCAACGGCGCTCCGTCGGTGAGCACTTCCAGTTGGTAATCGCGGGTGACTTCGGCGGCGTTGTCCTCGGCATCGTCGAGCAGCGGGCGCACACCGCTATAGCTCCACACCACATCGGCGGGGCTGATCTGCTGCTGGAAATACAGGTTCACCGCTTCGCACAGATACTGCACCTCGGCCGCGTCGATCTTGGGCGTGGCGGGGTCGTCTTCGTGGTCGACATCGGTGGTGCCGATCAAGGTGAAGTCGTGCTCGTACGGAATGGCGAACACGATGCGCCGGTCCGGTTGCTGGAAGATGTACGCATGGTCGTGGTCGAACAGTTTGGGCACCACGATGTGGCTGCCCTTGACCAGGCGCAGCGCATGTTTGTGCGGCACCGCGGCCACCTTGTCTAGGAACGACACTGCCCACGGACCGGCCGCATTGGCGAGAGCGCGCGCCTGCACGGTGCGGCGGCGGCCGTCGCGACCTTCGAGTTCGGCATACCAGAACCCGGCATCGCGCCAGGCACCGACGCAGCGCGTGCGCGTATGGATCTGCGCGCCACGCTTTGCAGCGTCCATCGCATTGAGCACCACCAGCCGCGCGTCCTGCACCCAGGCATCGGAGTACACAAAACCGGTGCGCAGCGATTCCTGCAGCGGCTGGCCGACCGGGTGCGTGCGCAGCGACAGCCGGCGCGAGCGCGGCAGGCTGCGCTTGCTGCCGCCGAGATGGTCGTAGAGAAACAAGCCGGCGCGAATCATCCACGCCGGGCGCAGATGCGGTTGATGCGGCAGCAGGAAACGCAGCGGCCAGATGATGTGCGGGGCCAGCCGCAGCAGCACCTCGCGCTCGGCCAGCGCCTTGCCGACCAGCGCGAACTCGTACTGCTCCAGGTAGCGCAGGCCGCCGTGAATGAGCTTGGTGCTGGCGCTGCTGGTGTGCGCAGCCAGATCGTCCTGCTCGCACAGGCACACCGACAAGCCGCGCCCGGCCGCATCGCGGGCGATGCCGACCCCGTTGATACCGCCGCCTATCACCAGAAGATCGTATATCTCGCCCATCGGTGTCTCCGTCCGGGCGCGCCACAAGAGCGAACCCAAGTTGTCATGTTCGAACATATTCGAACATCAAACCTTGTCGGGACGTGAAGGGCATCAGACTCCCGTTTCAGGACACTTTTCCGCTGGAAGATCTATTGGAGGGGAATTTCGATCGCCATTCGGGATCGAAAATGGCGATCCAGAGGTGTACGCTTATCGCAAACGCACAAAAACGAACAATCAGCTCAGCTGGCGTCGCCAGGGTTTGCCAGATGCACGCGGGTGCCAGCCTCGGCCAGCACTGCGGCCAGCTCCTGCGGCGGTGGCCGGTCGGTGAACCAGTCGTGCACCTGGGCGATCGCGCCCAGCCGCACCATGGCATTGCGACCGAACTTGCTGTGGTCGGCAGCCAGCAGCACCTGCCGCGAGTGCTCGATGATGGCCTGGGCCACGCGCACCTCTTGGTAGTCGAAGTCCAGCAAGGTGCCGTCCAGGTCGATGCCGGAAATGCCGATCACCCCGAAGTCCACCTTGAACTGGCGGATCAGCTCCACCGTTGCCTCGCCGGTCACGCCCTGGTCGCGTCCGCGTACCACGCCGCCGGCCACGATGACCTCGAAGCTGGGATTGGCGCTGAGCATCACCGCCACGTTGAGGTTGTTGGTGATCACACGCAGGCCGCGGTGCTGCAGCAATGCACGCGCGACTTCTTCATTGGTGGTGCCCAGGTTGATGAACAGCGAGGCATCGTCGGGAATGAAGCGGGCGACCTGGGCGGCGATGTGCTGTTTCTCGCGCGCCTGCAACGCCTTGCGCGCGGTGTAGGCCAGGTTTTCCACGCTCGAGGGCATGCTGACGCCGCCGTGATAGCGGCGCAGCACGCCGGCATCGCAGAGCAACGTGAGGTCGCGGCGAATGGTCTGCGGGGTGACGTCGAAGCGCGTTGCCAGCCCTTCCACTTCGGCAAAGCCCTGCTGCCGCACCAATGCCACCAATTGCTCCTGGCGCGGGTTGAGCGCCGGCGCCGGGACCGTCCTGTAGTGAGTCGACTCCATGCGCAGATGATCGCGCATGTGCGTGAGGATGCAAACACGCGCTGTAGGCAAGCCGTAGCGAGCAGTCGTCAGGTGGGCGTGGATGGCGCGCGCAGAAACCGCAGCGAGCGCCTGCCGCGGATGGCTGATGGTTGGCGCGGCAGTTGCTGCGCTCTCAGCCCAGCTCGCCGCGATACCCTGTATCGATACTGATGCTGCCACCGACCGCGCGCGAGACGCAGGCGCACAGTTTGCGGTTCTCGCGGCGTTGTTCGTCGCTGAAGAACACATCGCGGTGGTCGATATCGGCCGCGCTGTCCAGCACCTCCACCGCGCACAGCCCGCATTCGCCACGACGGCATTCGGCGATCAGCTCCACCCCGGCATCGGCCAGGGCATCCAGCATCGATTCGTTTTCCGCCACCGGCACTTCCAGCCCGAGCCCGGGCAGCTTGACCACGAAGGCCTGCGCCGGCACCCGCCCGCTATTGCCGAAGGTTTCGAAATGCAGCCGCGCACGCGAACGCCCGGCGGCGTGCCAGTGCTGGCGCACCGCTTCGAGCATGCCCAGCGGCCCGCACACATACACCTCGGCATTGGGCGACAGGCGCGCCAATTCGGCGGCAAGATCCGGCTGCCCAGCGGTGTCGTCGCAATGCAGCTGCAGGCGCTCGCCGAGCAAGGTTTCCAACTCGTCCGCATACGCCATCGCGGCACGCGAGCGACCGACGTACAGCAGGCGAAAAGAGCGGTGACGACGTGACAGCCGCTGCGCCATGCCGATGATCGGGGTGATGCCGATCCCCCCGGCGATCAGCAGGATTTCCTCGCCGCTCTCATCCAGCGCAAAGTTGTTGCTGGGCGGCGAGATCTCCACCACATCGCCGGGTTGCAGGGTCCACATATGCCGCGAGCCGCCGCGGCTGTCGGGCATCTGCCGTACCGCGATCTGGTAATAGCCATCGGAGCGCGGTTCGCCCACCAGCGAGTACGAACGCACATCGGCACGGCCATGCAATTGCACGCGAAAATCCAGATGACTGCCCACCTCGAACGGGCGCGCCGCAGTGCCGGGATCGAGCACGATCTCGCGCACGCCCTCGCAGGCATCGGCAATGCTGACGACATGGGCGCGGTGCCACTGGGTGTCTTTACGCATGGGGAACTCCGGGCAGAAGGGTGTGCTGGCTGTTGCCAGCGTTGGACGGATGGGCGCGGCCGATCAAGGCGCCACCGCGCACCTGGGTGATCGCCGCCGGGGTTTGCAGCACGTGACGCAGATTGCGATGCGCAAGCCGTGCGTGTTCGCGCATCAGTGCTTCGGCACGCGCGCCCTGGCGGTATTCGATGGCAGCGATGACTTCGCGATGCTGGTCTTGCGCCAGCGTCAGAATCAGTTGTGCTTCGGCGCTGGTGGTCTGCGCCATGACCAGGCTGTTGGGCGAGGCGAACGGCAACTGCAGCACACGGGTGAGTTCGCGGCCCAGCACATCGCTGCCGGCCATGGCCACCAGCAACGCATGGAACTGCGCGTTGGCCTGCACGTAAGCGGTGAAGTCGATGGCGTGCAGCGGCGAGCCGACGATGTTGTCGAGCGTGTCCAGCAACTGGCGAGCCTGAGCCAGCGACGCGGCGGATGCCCCGCGTTCGGCGGCCATGCGCGCGGCCAGGCCTTCGAGTGTGCCGCGCAGTTCGATCGCATCGTGCACATCGCGTTCGCTGAAGGCCTGCACCGCGTAGCCGCCGCCCGGCAGTGCGCTGGCCAGGCCTTCTTCGCACAGCCGCTGTAACGCGGCGCGCACCGGCGTGCGCGACATGCCCAGCCGCTGCACCACCGCCAGCTCGGATAGCCGCGCGCCGGCCGGCAGGGTGCCGTCGAGGATCAGTTCGCGTAGCGACAGCAGCGCGCGCGTGGTCTGCGCGGCACTGCTGCGAAACGGGGTGGTCGGTGACATGCGAACCTCCGTCGCGGTGCTTTAGCCCACCATGCGCAGCGACAATTCCTGCGCGCGCTGTTCCTGTGCGATCAGCCGGTCGATCACGCGGCGCGCCCACATGCCGCCGGCATCGACGTTGAGGTTGTAGAAGGTGTGATCCGGATGCGCGTCGATGGCGCGCTGTTGCGCTTCCAGCACCGCCTCGTCTTCGCCGAACACGCCGGTGACGCCTGCACGGGTCAGCGTGGTCAAGGACTGATCGTGCAGCGCGTAGTTGCGCATGAACGCCCAGAAGTAGTGGCAGGTGGTGTCGGTTTCGGGCGTGATGGTATTGAGCACGTAGCCGTTGACGCCCTGGCTGCGGTCGCCTTCCGGCGCACCGGTGCCGGCGATGGCCACACCGACATCGATGGCGATGGTGCCGGGCGCTTCGAAACGGATGATCTGCCAGCGATCGACCTTGCCGTGGTAATCCAGATGGCGCGCGATCTGGCTGGCCCAGAACGGTGGCGCGTCGATGTTGCGCATCCAGCGCGACACCACCACCGAGCGGTCGCCGTGCATCACCTCGAACGGGGCTTCGGCGATCTCGTCCTGGCCGATGCTGGAGCCATGCACGAAGGTCTCGTGGGTCAGGTCCATCAGGTTGTCCAGCACCAGCCGGTAGTCGCACTTGGCGTAGATGGTGCGGCCGTCGCCGGCCCAGGCCGGGTCGTGCGCCCAATGCAGATCGGGAATCAGGCGGGTGTCGGCCTGGGCCGGATCGCCCGGCCAGATCCACACATAGCGATGCTTCTCGGCCACCGGGAAACTGCGCACGCAGGCGGACGGATTGATGGTTTCCTGCGAAGGCATGTGCACGCAGCGGCCTTGCGTGTTGTAGACCAGCCCGTGATAACCGCAGACCACATCGTCGCCGCGCAGCTTGCCCATCGACAGCGGCACCAGGCGATGCCAGCACGCGTCTTCGAGTGCGATCACGGCCCCGGCGGTGCTGCGATACAGCACCACATCCAGGTTGCAGACCTTGCGCGGGGCCAGCGCGTGCTTGATCTCGTGGTCCCAGGCGACGGCATACCACGCGTTGAGGGGAAACAGCTGCTTGGACTGGGACATGACCGTGACTCCTGGGGTTTGTATACAACCTGGGGTGCGGATCGGCAGTGGTACGCCGGCTGGCAACCAGTTGACGCGCTTGCCAGCGCTGGCGTCTGCTTGCAAGCGAAGTTATGTATACACCGGAGACAATGTTGGAGCGCCAGTCGCCAAGCGAAATTGTGCGATTATCGAATATGCACACCGATAATCGGATTGACCGGGCCGTGCCGCTGCGCCTAACGTGACCGCACGCTCGCTGTGCAGGACCCTTGCAATGGCCCAAATCGTCTCCCTCTCAGAAGCGGTGTCCCAGCTGATCTCCGATGGCGATTGCATGGCGATGGAAGGCTTCACCCATCTGATCCCGCACGCCGCCGGCCATGAGGTGATCCGCCAGCGCAAGCGCGACCTGCGCCTGGTGCGCATGACGCCGGATCTGATCTACGACCAGCTCATCGGCGCCGGGTGCGCGGCGGCATTGCGATTTTCCTGGGGCGGCAATCCCGGCGTCGGCTCGCTGCACCGGCTGCGCGATGCGGTCGAACATGCCTGGCCGCAGCCGCTGCAGATCCGCGAACACAGCCATGCCGACATGGCCAATGCCTACGTGGCCGGTGCCTCGGGCCTGCCGTTCGCGGTGCTGCGCGGCTATGTCGGCTCGGACTTGCCGCGCGTCAACGACAGTATCAAGTTCCTGCAATGCCCGTACACCGGCGAAACGCTGGCCACCACGCCGGCGGTCAATCCCGATGTCACCGTGATCCATGCGCAACAGGCCGATCGCCGCGGCAATGTGCTGCTATGGGGCATTCTGGGCGTGCAGAAAGAGGCCGCATTGGCGGCGCGCAAGGTGATCGTGACGGTGGAAGAAATTGTCGACACGCTGGATGCGCCGCCCAACGCCTGCATCCTGCCGCGCTGGGTGGTGGATGCGGTCTGCCACGTGCCCGGCGGCGCGGCGCCCTCGTATGCGCATGGCTACTACGCCCGCGACAATCGTTTCTACCTGGCCTGGGATGCGATCGCACGCGACCGCACGCGCTTCCAGGCATGGATCCAGGCGCATATTCTTGACACCGAGGATTTCGCTGCCTTCCAGCGCGTGTACGCGCACTCGCAGCTGCAGGTGGCCGCATGAGCGACTACAGCACCAATGAAATGATGACCGTGGCGGCGGCGCGGCGTCTGCCCGATAACGCGGTGTGCTTCGTCGGCATCGGCCTGCCATCCACTGCCGCCAACCTGGCGCGGCTGACACATGCGCCGGACGTCACCTTGATCTACGAATCCGGTCCGATCGGCGCGCGCCCGGACGTGCTGCCGCTGTCGATCGGCGATGGCGAACTGGCCGACACCGCCGACACCGTGGTCTCCACGCCGGAAATCTTCCGCTACTGGCTGCAGGGCGGTCGCGTCGATGTGGGCTTTCTGGGCGCGGCGCAGATCGATCGCCATGCCAACCTCAACACCACCGTGATCGGCCCCTACGACGCGCCGAAAACGCGGCTGCCTGGCGCCGGCGGCGCACCGGAGATCGCGGCCAGCGCCAAACAGGTGTTCATCATCATTCGCCAATCCACACGCAGTTTCGTGCCCACGCTGGACTTCATCACCACGGTCGGGCATCTGGACGGTGGCGATGCGCGCCAGCGTGCCGGCCTGCCTGGCGCCGGCCCGACCGTGGTGGTTACCGATCTATGCGTGATGGAGCCCGATCCCGTGACCCGCGAACTCACCGTCACCGCCTTGCACCCCGGCAGCACCCGCCAACAGGTGAGTGCGGCCACCGGCTGGCCGATCCGCTTCGCCGCCGATCTGGCGCAGACCACGCCACCGAGCGCTGCGGAATTGCAGGCGCTGCGCGCGCTGCAGGCACGCACCGATGCAGCGCATGGCAAGCAGGCTGCGGGAGCCGAGGCATGAGCGAGGTCTATCTGATCGATGGCATCCGCACGCCAATCGGCCGCTACGGCGGCGCCCTTGCCAGCGTGCGTGCCGACGACCTCGGCGCGGTCCCGATCGCCGCATTGATGGCGCGCAATCCGCAACTGGAACCGGCGCTGATCGACGACGTGTATCTGGGCTGCGCAAACCAGGCCGGCGAAGACAATCGCAATGTCGCGCGCATGAGTCTGTTGCTGGCGGGGTTGCCGTCTTCGGTGCCGGGTAGCACGCTCAATCGTCTGTGCGGTTCCGGGCTGGATGCGATCGGCACGGTGGCGCGCGGCATTCGCGCCGACGAACTGGGTCTGGCGATTGCCGGCGGGGTCGAATCGATGTCACGCGCGCCGTGGGTGATGGGCAAGGCCGAGAGCGCCTTCGCCCGGACCCAGCAACTGGAAGACACCACCATGGGCTGGCGCTTCGTCAATCCACGCCTGCAGGGCGCCTATGGCGTGGAGCTGATGGGCGAAACCGCAGAGAACGTGGCGCAGCGCCATGCCATTGCGCGCCAAGACCAGGATGCCTTTGCATTGCGCAGTCAGCAACGCGTTGCTGCTGCACAGGCGGCCGGGTTCTTCGATGGAGAAATCACGCCGGTGACCGTGGCCCCACGCAAAGGTGGCGAGGCAACCGCTGTCGATCGCGACGAGCCCCCGCGCCCGAATACCACGGCCGAGATGCTGGCCAAGCTCAAGCCGGTCTTCCGCCAGCCCGGCACGGTGACTGCCGGCAATGCATCCGGTCTCAACGACGGCGCTGCTGCCTTGTTGCTGGCCTCCGCGCAGGCGGTGCAGACGCATGGGCTGACCCCGCGCGCACGCGTGCTCGGCTTCGCCTCGGCGGGCGTGGAGCCGGCCTTCATGGGGATCGGCCCGGTGCCGGCCACGCAGCGCTTGCTGGCGCGGTTGGGCCTGACCATCGAGCAGTTCGATGCGATCGAACTCAACGAAGCCTTCGCCGCGCAGGCACTGGCCTGCACGCGCGCGTTCGGGCTGGCCGACGATGCGCCGCACGTCAACGCCAACGGCGGCGCCATCGCACTCGGCCACCCATTGGGGATGAGCGGCGCGCGGCTGGCGTTGACCTTGCTGCGGCAACTGGAAGCCAGCAACGGACGGCTTGGCCTGGCCAGCATGTGTATCGGCGTGGGGCAGGGCGTGGCGCTGGCGATCGAGCGCGTGTAGTGCGCCCGTTGCAACCACCGCTGCCGTTACCGCACACACATGGCGTTCTCGACGCTTGCAGCGTCGACGCCAGCATTCTCGACCGCGCCGCAGCCCAACCGATGGAGATCCCGCATGCGCGACCCCAGCTCTGACACGCCAATCGATCCGCTGCTCGGCTATCGCCGTATCCGGATCGGCACGCAGCCGGCGTATCTGCATCTTCCCTATGCATCCACTGCCTTGCGCGGCCCCACGCGCGCGCCGATCGACATCCCGGTCACGCTGTCGGAAGTCACCGGGCCGCGACTGGATCGGCTGACCCTGGGCGAGCATGCCGCCGATCTCACTGCCGGCTTTGCCGGCGAGCCATTGGGCGAGCGCATCATCGTCTCCGGCCGCGTGCTCGACGAGAACGGCAAGCCGGTGCGCAACAGCGTGGTGGAAGTGTGGCAATGCAACGCTGCCGGCCGCTATCAGCACGCCGGTGATCGGCACGATGCGCCGCTGGATCCCAATTTTCGCGGTACTGGCCAGGTGCTCACCGACGACCACGGCCGCTATGCGTTCAAGACCATCAAGCCGGGTGCGTATCCGTGGCGCAATCACTACAACGCCTGGCGGCCGGCGCATATCCATTTTTCGCTGCATGGCGATGGCATCGGACAGCGGCTGATCACGCAGATGTACTTCCCCGGCGATCCGTTGCTGGCGCACGACCCGATCTACAACTGCGTGGACGATCCGCTGGCGCGCGAACGCATGGTGTCCAGTTTCGACTGGGAAAACGCGGTGAGCGAATACGCGCTGGCCTACCGCTTCGACATCGTGTTGCGCGGTCGCAAGCAAACGGTCTGGGAGTGAATCGATGAGCCTGCACACCACCCCGTCGCAAACCGTTGGCCCGTATTACCGGCTCGGGCTGGAGCCGCTGTATCGCGACCAGCTCGCATCTGCGCAGGCCATAGGCACGCACGTGCAGATCAGCGGTTGTGTCTTCGATGGCGCCGGCACTCCGGTGGCCGACGCGGTGCTGGAACTGTGGCAAGCCGATGCGGCCGGCATCTATGCGCATGCCGCCGACACCCGCTTTGAAACGCATGACCACAGCTTCGATGGCTGGGGCCGCGTGCCGACCGACGCGCAGGGGCGATTTTCCTTCAGCACCATCAAGCCAGGCCAGGTCGCCGGGCCCGACGGCAAGCTGCAGGCCGCGCATCTGACCGTGCTGGTGTTCATGCGCGGGCTGCTGCGCGGGGTGTCGACACGGCTGTACTTCGCCGACGATCCGCAACTGCGCAGCGATCCGATCCTTGCCCTGGTGCCGGCCGAGCGTCGCGCCACGCTGCTGGCGCAATCGCGCGGTAGTGGCAACTACGTGTGGGACATCCACATGCAGGGCGATGCGGAAACGGTGTTCTTCCATTATTGATCGCAGCATCATTGCGCGTTTGCCCATGCTGCGATGCGCGCGCGTGCGCACCGCGCATGCCAGTTGGCACTGCTGCGCATCGGTGCCATGCTGCCCGCACGTCAAGAGAGGCCCTGCATGACTGCGACGTCTTCCTTGTTGGGATCCTTGTTTGGCGAGCCTGTGTGCGACGCCTTGTTCGACGACGCGGCGCGTGTGCAGGCGATGCTGGCGTTCGAATCCGCGCTTGCCCGCGCGCAGGCGCAATGCGGTGTGATCCCGGCCGAGGCCGCGCAGGCCATTACCGTTGCCTGCGACGTGCAGCACTACGATCTGGCTGCGTTGGCGCAGGCCACCGCACTCGCCGGCAATCCCGCCATTCCATTGGTCAAGGCGCTGACTGCACGCGTGGCCGAACACGATGCGCAAGCCGCGCGCTGGGTGCACTGGGGTGCCACCAGTCAGGACGTCATCGATACCGGCACGGTGCTGCAGCTGCGCGCTGCGCTCGACCTGCTGCTACCGCGTCTGCAACACCTGTGCGCCGACCTGGCCGCACTGGCCGAACGCGAACGCAACACCGGCCTGCCCGGTCGCACCTTGTTGCAGCAGGCGGTGCCGGTCACCTTCGGGCTCAAGGTCGCCGGCTGGCTGGATGCGCTGCAGCGCGCGCACCACCGCCTGCAGGGGTTGCAGCAAGATTCCCTGGTGCTGCAATTCGGTGGCGCCGCCGGCACGTTGGCGTCGCTGCAGGAGCGCGGCCTCGAGGTCGCCGAAGCGCTGGCAAAGACGCTGTTGCTGCCGTTGCCCGCCTTGCCGTGGCATACCGCGCGCGACCGCCTCGTCGAGGTCGGCTGCGCCTTCGGCCTGTTGGCCGGCACCTTGGGCAAGATCGGCGGCGATGTGGTGCTGCTGATGCAATCGGAAGTCGGCGAAGTGTTCGAGCCTGCCGCTGCCGGCAAGGGTGGCTCCTCGGCGATGCCGCACAAACGCAATCCGGTCTCCAGCGTCGCCGCGATTGCCGCCGCCACGCGGGTGCCCGGCCTGGTGGCGACCTTGTTCAGTGCGATGGCGCAGCCGCATGAGCGCGCCGCCGGGCAATGGCACGCCGAATGGGAGACCTTGCCGCAGATCGTGTGCCTCACTGCCGGAAGTCTTGCGCAGATGCAGCTGTGCCTGGCCGATCTGGACCTGGACCGCGAGCGCATGCGCGCGCATCTGGAGAGCCATAGCGGCGTGCTGTATGCCGAAGCGGCGGTGTTCGCGCTCGCAGCGCATCTTGGCAAGGCGCAGGCGCATACGGTGGTGGAGCAGGCAGTGGCACGCGCGCACGCGCAGCAACGGCATCTGCGCGAGGTCCTCGCCGACGATGCACTGGTCAGTGCGGTGCTCACGCATGCGCAACTGCAGGCGCTGTTCGATGTGGACAGCTGGCGCGGCATGTCCTCGGTCTGGATCGACCGCGTGCTGGCCGCTTCTTCTTCTTGTTAGCTGACGGTACTTCGATGACCCATCTGCAGTTGCCCACGCATCGCCTGCACTATCGGCTGGATGGCACCGAAGGCCGCCCCTGGCTGACCTTCTGCAACTCGCTGGGCACCGACCTGCACATGTGGGACACGCAGATCGCTGCTTTTGCGCCGCACTACCGCATCCTGCGCTACGACCGCCGCGGCCATGGCGATTCGGACACGCCGCCCGGCCCCTACAGCATCGCCGACCTGGGCCAGGACGTGCTGGCGCTGTGGGATGCGTTGCAGATCGATCAGAGCGACTTCTGCGGCGTGTCGATCGGCGGCCTCACCGGGCAGTGGCTGGGCCTGCACGCACCGCAACGGCTGCGGCGGCTGGTGGTCTGCGCCACGGCGCAGAAGATCGGCAGCAGCGAGAGCTGGAACGCGCGCATCGCACAGGTGCGCAGCGAAGGTCTGGCCGTGCTGGTCGATGCCACCTTGCAGCGCTGGTTCACGCCGCCGTTTGCCATCAGCCATGCGCAACGGCTGGAGATGATCGTGGCCGCGTTCGTGTCGACCTCGCCGGACGGCTATATCGCCTGCTGCCAGTCCGTGGCAGATGCCGACTTTCGTGGCGCGCTCGACACGCTGGCGCTGCCATTGCTCGCAGTCGCTGGCGACGACGACCCGGTCTGCCCGCCCACCGATCTGCGCGAGATCGCCTCTGCCGCTCCGCACGGCCATTACGCGCGGGTGCCCGGCCGGCATATCTGCAATCTGGAATCGCCGGCCGCGTTCAACGACACCGTATTGCGCTTTCTCCAGGCCGACTAAAGCAGCTGCCAACACGCCTGCGCTGCACGGCCGCTCCAACCATTCCCCAAGCAAGAGAGATCCGATGCACGAAGACGAGCGTTATCAGGCCGGCCTGCACGAGCGCCGGCGCGTTCTTGGCGATGCGCATGTCGATCGCTCGCTGGCCGCACGCACCGAGTTCACAGAAGAGTTTCAGGAACTGATCACCCGCTACGCCTGGGGCAGCATCTGGACCCGCGACGGCCTGCCCGCGCATACCCGCTCGCTGCTGACGCTGGCGATGATGGTGGCGCTGGGCCATGACGAAGAGTTCAAGCTGCACGTGCGCGCGGCGCGCAACAACGGCGTCACGCCCGATCAGATCAAGGAGGTGTTGTTGCAGGCGGCGGTCTATTGCGGCGTGCCGGCGGCCAATCACGCATTCGCGCTGGCCAAACCGATTCTCGAAGAACAGGCCGCCGAAGGCTGAGCCGCTAGCATCGGGTCAGACGCTCTGACGAGCGACAAAGCGACCGAGCGACCGAGTGAAGCCGAACCGGAAAACGCTGCGCATGCCGGCAGCGCAACCACCTGTGCCGTGCTCGAGGCGCGAGCAGCAAGAGCGGCCAAAAAACGATTACGCAGCCGCCAGGCGGGCAGGGTCGGTGCCCGGAATCGGCATGTACTACTCGTACACCGCCAAGCATCGCAGGCAAGATGGCCGCTATCGGACATCACGTCTCACGGAGATGACTCATGACGTTGCGCTTCGTCTGCCTGCTGATGCTGCTGCTCGCCACCTGTGCGCTGCAGGCACAGCCGCATCCCGGACCGGGCACGCAGTTGTCGCAGGTTCGCGCCGACGATGGCCAGACGCTGGCGGTGTGGTCGCGCGTACCGGCACAGCCGCGTGGCACGATTCTGTTGGTGCATGGGCGTACCTGGAGTGCGCTGCCCAATTTCGACCTGCAGGTTCCCGGCGAAGCGCGCGATTCGCGCTCGGTGCTCGCGGCCTTGGCGCAGGCCGGGTATGCCGCCTACGCGGTGGACCTGCGCGGCTATGGCGGCAGTGCGCGCGATGGCAGTGGCTGGAACACGCCCACGCGCGCGGTGGCCGATGTCCGCGAGGTGCTGGCCTGGATCGCCCGCAAGCACGCGCGCTTGCCGCCGCCGGCGCTGCTCGGTTATTCCAACGGCGCGCGGGTGGCGCTGCTGATCGGCCAGCAACACCCGCAGGCGCTGTCTGCGCTGGTGTTGTACGGTTTTCCGGACGATGTCGATGCGGCTCCCGATGCCACACCAACGCCAGCCCAGCCATTGCGCGCACGCACCACGGTCGAAGCAGCCGGCGAGGATTTCATCACCGCCAATGCCGCGCCCTCCGGCGTGCGTGCGGCCTACGCTGCGCAGGCGGTGTCGGCCGACCCGGTGCGCACCGACTGGCGCGCGATGGAACAGTTCGCCTTCCAGCCCGAGCAGGTGGCAACGCTGCCGGTGCTGCTGCTGCGGGGCGTCGACGATCCCATCGCGACCCAGCCGGACAATGCCCACCTGTACGCACGCCTGCGCAGCGAAGATCGCAGCTGGGTCACGCTGCCGTACGCCGACCATGTGGCGCATGTCGAAGACACGCATGCCGCCTGGGTGGATGCAGTGGTCGGCTTTCTGCGCCGGCCGCGTTGAGCGTGTTCGACAAGCCCTAACTCAACAACGCCCCCAACCGCTGCGCCGCCTGCTTCAGCGGTTCCAGCAGCTGCGTCTGCATCGTCTGCAGGCTCACGCGCCCGGCCTGGGCGCCGATGTTGAGCGCGGCGATCACCTCGCCACGCAGGTTACGCACCGGTACCGCGATCGAGCGCAGGCCGATTTCCAGTTCCTGGTCGGTCAGGCACATGCCTTCGCGGCGCGTACGTGCCAGCAGCTCCAGCAGTGCAGAGGCCTGGGTCACGGTGCGGTCGGTGCGCGGGCGCAGCGTGGTGCGTTCCAGATACGCCTGCAAGGTGTCGCCGGGCAGGGCGGCCAGCAGCACCCTGCCCATCGAGGTGCAGTAGGCCGGCAGACGCGTGCCCGGGCGCAGCCCGATCGACATGATGCGCACCGTCTCGGCGCGCGCCACGTACAACAGGTCGTCGCCGTCCAGCACGCCCAGCGAGCAGGATTCGTGCAGCTGGTCACGCAAGCCATCCAGCACCGGCTGCGCTGCCGCGGTCATCGATGAAGAGGCCGCATACGCACCGCCAATCCCCAGCACGCGCGGCAGCAGCACATAGCCGCGGCCCTGCTCGCCGACATAGCCCAGCTTGGCCAGCGTATGCAGCACCCGCCGCACCGCTGCGCGCGAGATGCCGGTCTCCAGGCTGATCTGCGACATCGTCACCTCGCGCGCGTGCTGGGCGAACACGCTGAGTACCACCAGCCCGCGTCCCAGCGAGGTCATGAAGTCCGGGTCGCCCTGGGCAGCGGCGATCTGCTGCATCAACTCGTGCGGCAGGCCGCGTTCGCTCCCGACTGCGGGCACGGCGGTGGGGCGTTTGCGTCGGCTGGGGGCGGGCTCGGGCATTGGGTCGCAGGCTGGACAGGTTTGCGCATGGTAAGCGCTCACGCCGATGCATGCCCCCGGTCGCAGCTTGTGCCTGGACATGTAATCGCTTCACCCTGCTTGCCGCATAATCGCCGCTGGTTTGTTCCGGATCGGTCCTCTTAGTCCATGAAAACCCCCAAGGGCCTGCAACCGCTGATCGACGACGGCATCATCGACGAAGTGTTGCGACCACTGAAGAGCGGCAAGGAAGCATCCGTCTATGTGGTCAGCACGGGCGCCGACATCCTGTGCGCGAAGGTCTACAAGGACATGGCGCAGCGCAGCTTCCAGGCGCGCGTGCAATACCAGGAAGGCCGCAAGGTGCGCGGCAGCCGCCAGGCGCGCGCGATGGGCAAGGCCACCAAGTTCGGCCGGCGCGAAGCCGAGACCGCGTGGAAGAACACCGAAGCCGAGGTGCTCTACCAGCTGATGGATGCCAGCGTGCATGTGCCCAAGCCGCGCGGCTATTTCCACGGCGTGCTGCTGATGGATCTGGTCACCGACGAAGCCGGCCACAGCGCACCGCGGCTGGGCGAAGTGGAGCTGGAACCGGAGCAGGCGCGCGTGTTCCACACCAGCCTGATCGGCGATGTGGTCAAGATGCTGTCGCTGGGCCTGGTGCACGGCGATCTGTCCGAATACAACGTGCTGGTCTCGCCCGAGGGCCCGGTGTTGATCGACTTCCCCCAGGTGGTCAGCGCCGCCGGCAACAATGCCGCGCGCGACATGCTGCTGCGCGACGTGCACAACCTGCGCGATTGCCTCGGCCGCTTCGCGCCGGAGTTGCTGGAAACCTACTACGGCGAAGAGATGTGGGCGCTGTTCGAAAAGGGCGAGCTGCGCCCGGACAGCGTGCTGACCGGACGCTTCAAGTTCGACACCCACCGCGCCGACGTACGCGCCATCCGTGCCTCGATCGAAGACGCACGCCAGGAAAATCTCATTCGCCAGCAAGGCCGCGAGGCAGCTGCGGAAGACGAAGATTAGCCAGCGGCTGTCGCGCCCTACGCGGCGCGACACTGGCAACGGCGCACATGGCGCGCTGCCAGCGTGCACTGTTCATGGGCAACGTATCGGTGCGCGCTGAGCGCATCGATGCCAGCGCGTGCAGACGCGATGCGGCGCAGCAAAAAAACCAACTGACGCTGACTGCGCAACTGTTGCACAGCCCGCCGGGTACCGCCCTTGCCGCCCCATGCAAGGCCAGCCAAGGGTTTTGCAGCGCTGCGGCGTGCATCAGGCAATGCCATTGAAATTATTTATGCAATTTAATGGTGATTGATCATAAGTATCTGGCAGGCTCGCTCCTCGTCTCCTGGAGGGTCTGTCATGTCGTTTGATCCTGATGTCGTGCGCCTGTTTGCCCAGCTTCAACAATCCGGTCAACCGGCCATGGACACCCTGCCGATCGAAGGTGCGCGCGCGATGATGCGCGCGCTCGGCGCGCAGCTCGGCTTCCCGCGCGTGGAGATGGCGCAGGTGCGCGATCTGCGTGCCGACACCGCTGCCGGCCCGGTGCCGTTGCGGGTGTATCGCCCATCCGATCTTGCCCCCGGCCCCGCCCCGACCTGCCTGTTCGTGCACGGCGGCGGTGGTGTGGTGGGCGATCTGGACTCCCATGACGACGTCTGCCGGCAACTGGCCGCGCGTGCCGGCTGTCAGCTGCTGGCGGTCGACTATCGTCTGGCGCCGGAACACCCCGCACCGGCCGGCGTGGAAGACGTGATTGCCACCCTGCAGTGGCTGGTGGCCCAGCCCGATGCGGTTGGTGCCGATGTGCAGCGCCTGGCCATAGCCGGCGACAGCATCGGCGGCGCCATGGCCGCAGTTGCAGCGCTGGCCGCGCGCGACACCGGGATCGCGCTGCGCTGCCAGGTGTTGGTGTATCCGCTCACCGATGCACGCGAGGACACGGGCGTGTACCCGTCGCGATCGCACAATGCCGGCCTGCAGCCGCTCACTGCAGATGCGGTGCGTTTTTTCAATCGACATCTGTTGCCCGACCCTGCCATTGCACAGGACTGGCGCGTCTCGCCGATGCTGGTGCCGGATGTGGCCGGCGTTGCGCCCGCACTGATCGTGGTGGGCGATCGCGACATGCTTTGCGACGAAGGACGCGCCTATGCCGAGCGGCTGCGTGCTGCCGGCGTGGAAGTCACCTTGCACAGCTTTCCCGGCATGATCCACGGTTTCATCAACATGGGCGGCGTACTGCGCGCCGCCGATGAGACCTTGGCGCTGGCGGCACTGGTGCTGCGCCAGCGTTTGCTGCCCGCCATCGGGCGGTGGGCGAGTGACTAGAAATTGAAGCGGAAGGTGGTCATCAGCACGTGGTTTTCGCGGTCCACTGCAGGTGTGTTGACGAACTGATTCAGATACCCGACATCGACATTGGAGATGGCGTTGAACTTCCAGTTAATGCCAACGAATACGCGGTTTTGATCGAGACCGCGTCGCGCCCCCCACTCGGTCTGATCGAGATTGACGAACAGTTCGTTGAACGCCACCCACGACAATTGCGGCGACAACGCACTGGGGCGCACGGCCCGGATCATCTGGCGCACCCGGTAACCTTCATCGCTGAAGCCTTCGCGGTGGCGTTGCTCCAGACGTGTGCGACTGGTAATGGTGATATTGGCAATCGGATCGAACTGATATTGAAACTGCCCCCACCAGCGATTTTCGCGGTTGGAGGATTGCCCGGCCGGGTGGCTGATAATGGTGTCGTAGCCCATCCAGACACTGGCTTTGGGATTGAGCCGGTAAAACACGGCGGGGCGCAGGATCAGTTGGTCGAACTGCTCGCCTTCCTCGCGCCAGCGCGGATGGATATCCATGCTCCAGTACAGATTTTCGACCGGCAACTTGCCCTGGGCATACACACTTAACCAGTAACGGCCATCTTCTTCGGTAGTGGCCATCGCCGGCGCGATGTTCGCAAGCATCAGCACTGAAAGCAGACAGGCACTGCGCACAGTTGCCTTCAACATCGCACTCGATCTGTTCATGGATTAGAAAGTCGTCATAGTTGATCGAGCATAGCAACTTCCCCTGTGCCGCTAGAGTCCGTCGGACGAGCGGCAAGCCTGCGCGTACCGGTGGCTTCGCACGTGGCGACATGGCATCGCATGCTGACATCTGTTGGCAACGTTTCGCGCATTTGTCCACCGAGGGTGCTTGCACGCGTACCGGCGTGGGACACGCCGCAAGTACGTCCCTGTAGGCGCTTATGCGGCGTCCCTGCCGCATAAGGTCCCACGCCGGCACGCGCGCAGTCATCACCGACTGTTGTCGGTGGTTGTGGGACCAGCGACGGCTGGTTGATTGATCTAGCTGTACGCGAGCGCTTCGCTGGCGACCGAGTGGCAGCGCGATGGATGACCGACGTCATCGTGGAATCCGTCGGACGACATGCTTGCCGGGCGGCGACGTAATCGATTAACTGACCACAAGCCCCTTACGCCACCTGGCTACGCCGCGCGCGTTCCAGATGCACCAGCAGCAGCGAGATCGCCGCCGGCGTCATGCCGGCAATACGCTGGGCCTGGCCGATACTTTGCGGGCGCACGCGTTCGAGTTTCTGTTGCACTTCGATCGACAGGCCACGCACGCCGGCATAATCGAACCCTTCCGGAATCGGCGTGGTTTCGTGGCGTTGCTGACGCGCGATGTCGTCGCGTTGGCGGTCCAGGTAACCGGCGTACTTGACGCTGATCTCCACCTGCTCGGCCACCTGCGCATCCTCCACGCCCGGCCCCAGCGTCGGCACGCGCATCAGCGCGGCGTAATTGAGTTCGGGGCGCTTGATCAGATCCAGGACGTTGGTCTCGCGGCTCACCGCCACGCCCAGGGTCTGGGCTACTTCGCGGCCCAGCGCATTGCCCGGGGTCGCCCATAGCGCGGACAAGCGCGCGCTTTCGCGCTGCACCGCTTCCTGCTTGGCCGAAAAGCGCGCCCAGCGCGCATCCTCGACCAGGCCCATCGCACGGCCCACACCGGTCAGACGCGCGTCGGCATTGTCTTCGCGCAGCTGCAGCCGGTATTCGGCGCGGCTGGTGAACATGCGATACGGCTCGGTGGTGCCGTGGGTGATCAGATCGTCCACCAGCACGCCCAGGTACGCCTCATCGCGACGCGGCGACCACGCCGGCAAGGCCTGCACATGACGCGCGGCATTGAGGCCGGCCAGCAACCCCTGTGCGGCGGCCTCTTCATAACCGGTGGTGCCATTGATCTGCCCGGCGAAGAACAGCCCGCCTACCGCCTTGGTTTCCAGCGAGGCCTTGAGCCCGCGCGGGTCGAAGAAGTCGTATTCAATCGCGTAGCCGGGGCGGGTGATATGCGCCTGCGCAAACCCATGGATCGAGCGCACCAGCGCCAGCTGCACATCGAACGGCAGCGAAGTGGAGATGCCGTTGGGATAGATCTCGGTGACCTCCAGGCCTTCGGGCTCGACGAAGATCTGGTGGCTGGTCTTCTCGGCGAAGCGCACCACCTTGTCTTCGATCGACGGGCAGTAACGCGGGCCGATGCCTTCGATCTGCCCCGAATACAGCGGCGAGCGATGCAACGCGCTGCGGATGATGGCGTGGGTCTGTTCGGTGGTGTGAGTGATCCAGCAGCTGACCTGGCGCGGGTGATCGCTGCGCTGGCCCATGAATGACATCACCGGCAACGGATCGTCGCCCGGCTGTTCCTGCATGACGCCGTAGTCGAGCGTGCGCCCGTCGATGCGCGGCGGGGTGCCGGTCTTGAGCCGGTCGATCGAAAACGGCCGCTCGCGCAGGCGCGCGGCCAGTGTGGTGGCCGGCGGGTCGCCCATGCGCCCGGCCGCGTACTGGGTTTCGCCGACATGGATCTTGCCGGCCAGGAAGGTACCGGCCGTGAGCACCACTGCCGGCGCTTCGAAGCGCAGCCCGGTCTGGGTGATCACCCCGCGCACGCTGTCGGCTTCGGTGGCGCCGTTGTGGATGAGCAGATCGTCTACCGCCGCCTGGAACACGGTCAGGTTGGGCTGTGCCTCGACGATGCAGCGGATCGCGTTGCGGTAGAGGGTGCGGTCGGCCTGGCAGCGGGTGGCGCGTACCGCCGGTCCCTTGGAGGCATTGAGCGTGCGCCACTGGATGCCGGCCAGATCCGCCGCGCGTGCCATCGCCCCGCCCAGCGCGTCGATCTCCTTGACCAGATGGCCCTTGCCGATCCCGCCGATGGCCGGGTTGCAGCTCATCGCGCCCACCGTCTCGATGTTGTGGGTGAGCAGCAAGGTGCGGGCACCGGCGCGCGCGGCAGCCAGCGCGGCCTCGGTGCCGGCATGGCCGCCGCCGATCACGATGACGTCGTAGCGATAAAAGGAGTCGGACATGGCGTGGACTGGGAAGCGGAAGGAAGACAAGCGGCCGCGGAATTATCGGCTGAAGGGCGCTTGAGGTCACTCAATCGATAAAAATGTGACGTGAATCACATTTTCGAACAGTGGCACTCAAGTTGGCATGTTCCGTGCGGATATCCCTAATGCACCCGTCGTGGCATTGCGACATGGGCGCAAGGCTGGAATTGGAACAGGGGCCAGCCGCGCGTGCGATGGGGTAGCGTAAGGGTCGGTAGTCGGGGGACTGCCGACCCTTATTTTTTTCTGCGGTTGGCGCCGCTGCCGATGCGCTCTGCCAAGCTGATGCGGTCAGGCGCTGCCAGGTTAAGCAAGGACAAACGCATAAAGCCCCGGCGTGCCGGGGCTTTATGCGTTGAAGGCGCCGATATCCGACAGGGCCGGAACAGGGGGGATCCAGATTTCCCTGTCGGACATCGACATAAGGCAGTCAGTGCGGCGAGTCAGGTCAAAAAATGACGTGGCGGGTCACACAGAGCACCTAGCTTGCAACCAAGTGCCGGCTGAACGCAAGCCCCCAATCTATCCATTTGTGGGCCGCGTCGCAGTCAGCAACTCAGGGGATCTGCTAACGGGTATTACGGGGTGCGGTCTGCTGCTGAATCTGCCGGATCACCCGTGGCGGCGCACCGATGCGTGCCGGCGGCCGCGACGGCGGAGCGCCGGTTGCCGGTGGACGATTGGGCTGCGGCGGACGTGGGACATTGGGGCGGGGACCGTTCGGACGCGGGCCATTGTGGTACGAGCCGTTCGGGCGCGGCGGTCGGTATTGTGGGCGCCGATCGTTCTGCCGGTAGTAGTAGCCGCCACCGCCGCGATAGACCGGATACACCGGGTAGTCGTACAACCCGATCGAACCGGCGCCATAGGGGTTGCCGTACGGATTGCCGTAGAAATACGGCGAGTAACCAGGCGGGTAGCGATACTGCACGGCCGGAGCGCCACGGTAATAGCCGCCCGACCCACCGCCGGTGTAGTCGTAAGTCGCGCAGCCGCTCAAAGCCAGTAGCCCGGCGACGAAGATCAGACGGAATTTCATGGATGGTGCCCTCCTGCAACCATGGTGCCACTTTCGAACCGATGCATTGAATCGGTCCTTAACTGTGTCGCTATGTGGCGCTTTTTCATCGATCCAGCATGCGCGGGAATTGTGCGCGCAACCGTGAAGAGTGGGGGATACGTTAATCTTGCGGGCATGATCGAGACGGTTTCTCTTGCCCATTCCGACGTCCTGCAAGCCGCTGCGCGCATCGCGCCGCAGTGCGCGCCGACACCGTTGCTGACTTCGCACAGCCTGGATGCGCTCTGCGGCGCGCAGCTGTTCTTCAAGGCCGAACACCTGCAGCGCAGCGGTGCGTTCAAGTTCCGTGGCGCCTGCAATGCGGTGTGGTCGTTGCCCGAGGAGCTGGCCGCGCGTGGCGTGGTCACGCATTCGTCCGGCAACCACGGCGCCGCCTTGGCGCTGGCCGCGCGCACCCGTGGCATCGGTTGCCATGTAGTGGTGCCGGAGGGTGCGGTGGCCGCCAAGTTGGCCAATATTTCCCGGCACGGCGCCACGCTGTGGCGCTGCGCACCGACCATCGCCGCGCGCGAGCAGCTGTGCGCGGAAGTGCAGGCCAGCAGCGGCGCGACGCTGGTCCATCCCTACACCGATCCGGCCGTGATCGCCGGGCAGGGCACCGCCACGCTGGAACTGTTGCACCAGAGCGGCGGCCTGGACGTGCTGGTGGCGCCGGTCGGCGGCGGCGGGCTGGCTGCCGGCGCGGCCTTGGCGCTGCAGGCCGCGCCGGGTTGCGCACTGGTCCTGGCCGAGCCCAGCGGCGCGGCCGACACCGCGCGCTCGCTGGCGGCAGGCGAGCGCCTGGTCGATTTTGTCCCCGACACCATTTGCGACGGCTTGCGCGGCACCCTGGGCGCGCCGAATTTCGCGCTGTTGCAGGCGGCCGGCGCGCAGGTGATCACTGTGGACGATGCCGCGGTGGTGCAGGCGATGCGGCTGATCTGGCAGGTGCTCAAACAAGTCGTGGAGCCGTCCTCGGCGATTGCGCTGGCGGCGGTGCTGGCCGAGCCGGCGCGCTTTGCCGGGCGCCGGGTCGGGCTGATCCTGTCCGGCGGCAATATCGATCTGGACGCGCTGCCATGGGCTGCGGCGTGAGCAGGCGCTCGCGCGGGCTCGGCCTGTGGGGCTGGGGCTGGCGGTTATGCATGCTGGCGGCGATCTGGCTGGTGGGCGTGGCGGGCTGGATCGTGTGGATCGGCGACCGCGACCAGGCCGCGCCGGCCGATGTGATCATCGTGCTGGGCGCGGCCGCCTACGACGCGCGGCCTTCGCCGGTGTTCGAAGAACGCATCCGGCATGCGCTGGATCTGTACGCGCAGGGGTATGCGCCGCGGCTGCTGTTCACCGGCGGCTTCGGCAATGGCGCACGCTTTGCCGAGTCGCAGGTCGCGCGGCGCTATGCGCTGCGTCACGGCATTCCGCCGGAAGCGATCGTGATCGAAACCGAATCACGCACCACCCGGCAGAACCTGCAGCAGGCGCGCGCGCTGATGGAGCGCCACGGCATGCATCGGGCCATCATCGTCAGCGACCCGCTGCACATGGCGCGCGCGCTGCGGCTGAGCCAGGAGCTGGGGGTGGATGCGCTGGCCTCCTCCACCCCCAGCACGCGCTTTCGCAGCTTCCACACCAGCTGGCGCTTTCTGCTGCAGGAGGTCTATTACTTCCACCGCGACCTGGTGGTGCAGGGCGCCTGATGCCGGGTCTGCAGCGTGCGATGACGTTGCAGTGCAAGACGCGCTCTATGATGCGGCTTTCCCAGCGGCAGGTTCGAGCATGAGCGAGAGCAATCGGCAACGCGCCACCGGCCTGGTCCAGGCCTACTACGAAGCATTCAACCGCGGCGAGTGGGACGCCATGTTGGCGTTCCTGGCCGACGATGTGGCGCATGACCTCAATCAGGGGCCGCGCGAGATCGGCCGGGCGGAATTCGCTGCCTTCCTGCAACGCATGAACGACAGTTACCGCGAGCAGTTGCGCGACATCGTGATCACCGCCAACGACGACGGCACCCGGGTTGGCGCCGAGTACGTGGTGCACGGGGTCTACCACACCACCGACGAGGGCCTGCCGGAGGCCAACGGGCAGACCTACGTATTGCCGGGTGGTGCGTTCTTCGATGTGCGCGACGGCAAGATCACCCGCGTCACCAACTACTACAACCTGCAGGAATGGATCGCACAGGTCTCGCGCTGATTGCATGGCCGGCACGGGCTAGACCTGCGTAGGAGCGCACCTGGGCGCGATGAGGCGCTACCGGGAATGCCTGGTCGTGCCCGGGTGCGCTCCTACGTGGTTGGTGCGGTATTGCGGCCGGACCTATCCCTATGTAGGAGCGCGCTTGCGCGCGATAAGGCTTTCTCGGTAACGCTTCATCGCGCGCAAGCGCGCTCCTACGCGGGTGGTCCGGAATTACAGCAACACGATGCCGACCACTACCAGCACGAAGATGCCCCACTTGAGGATCTGGTACAGCGGGTTGTTGCGTTCCTTCAAGGCCTTGGCCTTCAGGCGGCCGGCGTAGAAATAGCGGAACACGCGGTTGATGCCGCCGGTCTTGTCGCCTTCCTGATTGGGCGAGGCGCCGGCCGAGAGCAGGCTGCGGCCGACGAAGCGGTTCACCGCCGCCGCCCAGCGCCAGCGCATCGGGCGCTCGATATCGCAGAACAGGATGATGCGGTCCTGATCGGTATCGTTGCGCGCGTAGTGGATGTAGGTTTCGTCGAACATCGTCCATTCACCATCGCGCCAGCTGTGACGCTGGCCGTCGACGTCGATGAAGCAGCGGTCGTCGTTGGGCGTGGCCAGGCCCAGATGCAGACGCATGGACCCGGCGAACGGATCGCGGTGCGGGCGCAGTTCGCTGCCCGGCGGCAACTCGGCGAACATCGCCGCTTTCACCGTGGGGATGGACTTCAGCAAGGCGGTGGTCTGCGGGCACAGTTCAGACGCCGACGGGTGCGCGGTGCCGTACCACTTCAGATAGAAGCGCTTCCAGCCACGGCGAAAAAACGAGTTGAAGCCGATGTCGGTGTAGCCGTCGGCCGCGCGGATCTTCTGCATCTGCTGCAGGGCCACCGCTTCGTCGCGGATCAGCGACCAGTTGGCGCGCAACGGGGCCAGTTCCGGAAATTCCTTGCCGGGATCGATGAATGGGGTGGTCGGCACCCGCGAACACAGATACATCAGCGTGTTGATCGGTGCCATGAAGGTGGAATGGTCCAGCAACTGCCGGCTGAGCCGGTGCCGCACGCGACCGCGGTAATGGATGTACAGCGCCGATGCGATGAACAGCGCGATGATGAGCCACTTCAACATGGAGAAGGCCAATTAGGGAGCGGGGGCCGCAAACGCAAGAGCGGGATCAAAACGATGGTGCAGTGGCCGGGCGGGCGCTGCCGGTGCTCGGAACCTGCATGTACTTGCACGCACACCGGTTCCTCCGCGCCGTCTGTACGCACCTGACGACTGCTTGCCACGTTTTGTCAGCCACTCTGCTGGTTGAGGCGTTGAACAAGGTGAGCCGTCACAGGAACATGCGGCCGTTAACGACTGAATTCTACCGGGTGTCGCCGCCGAGCCTGACAGGTCGGCATTGGCATCGGCCCAAGATTGTGTGTCTCACCGGCAGCAGGTGCATTGCGGCCAGCGATCTGTACCGCCGCTCAGTCGATGCGGCGGCGGATCGGGATCGAGGCCAACGGTACCCTGGCGATGTCGTGCCCTTGTTCGCGAATGGGCGCGCCCGGTGCCGGCGCCCAGGCGTGCGCGTAGATCACTTCCCAGGAACTGGGCAAGGTGCCGTCGGGCCGCCGTAACGGCTCGTACGCGGCGCTGGCGGCGGCGAAGCGACCGCGTCCGGTCAGGGTGGCGCGGCGATCGCTGAGCGCGTTGGTGGCGCCCATCGCCCGCAGTTCGCGCATCAAGGCGGGCAGGTCGGTGTAGGTCAGCGTAAACAGGTCGCGGTCCAGCACCGGGTCGCGGAAGCCGGACATCAGCAGGGCATCGCCGAACTGCGCGATCGGCGGAAACCGGCTGACGTGCGGGGCCGGGTCGGCCTGGGCGAAGGCTTCGCGCAGTTCGATCAGCGTCTCCGGGCCGAAGGTGGAGCACAGCAACAGCCCGCCCGGTCGCAGCGCGCGGCGGAAGCCGGCGAACACCGCCGGCAGGTCTTCCACCCATTGCAGGCACAGATTGCTGAAGATCACATCCACGCTGCCGTCGGCCACAGGCAAGGCGCGCGCATCGGCGCAGACCTGTGCGAACGGTTTCCACCAGCCGGCGGCCTTGCGCGCCTGGCGCAGCATCGGCATGGCCTGATCGAGGGCGATCACCTGCGCCTTGGGCCAGCGTTTCTTGATCGCGCCGCTGGCATGGCCGGGGCCGGCGCCGACATCCAGCACCACCTTGGGCAGCTGGTCGTCAAAGTAGTCGAGCGATTCGAGCAGGCGCGTTTCCGCTTCGCGCTGCAGCGCGGCGGCGGCGGCATAGCTGCTGGCGGCACGCGCAAAGGCGCGCCGGACGTGGCGGGGGTCGAAAGTACTGTTCATTGCGTCGCTATTGTCGCCGCTGCGCGCGGCGGAGGGAATCGATGTGTTGTGCGAGAAGGCATTCGGGCTGGGCGCTGCGCAGGTGGTCATACGGCATTGGCCGGGGCTGGAGGCTCGAGCGATGTGCACTGTGTGTTGCCAAGCAGACATCAGACAGCGGTAGAGATCGCCGCGTTGATTGCAAGGCGCGGTGCCTTGACGCACGGAATCGGTATCTCGCTGCACGCCCGCCGCTGTGCGCATTTGATCCGTGCCCGCCTGCCGTTTGCTGCGTTCGCGCGACGTGGACCGAAGATGCGCTGCAGGGTGTGGGGTATGCAAGCCGCCATGCGATGTGTCACAGCTCGCCTGAGGCGATGCGATTTGGCTAGAACGTGCCGGGATAGCTGCCGCCGTCGATCAGCAGGTTCTGCCCGGTGATGTAGCCGGCCTGTGCGCTGCACAGGAATGCGCAGGCAGCGCCGAATTCGTCCGGCTCGCCGAAGCGCCCGGCCGGAATGCCCGCACGCTTGCGTTCGGCGACGTCCTCGGCGGTGCCGCCTTGCTGTTGCGCGATCGCGGCGAAGTTGCCGCGAAGCCGGTCGGTGGCGAACTGGCCGGGCAGCAGATTGTTGATGGTGACGTTGTCGGCGACCGTGCTGCGCGCCAGCCCGGCGACGAAGCCGGTCAGGCCTGCGCGCGCGCCGTTGGACAGGCCGAGGATGTCGATCGGCGCCTTCACCGCGCTGGAGGTGATGTTGACGATGCGGCCGAAGCGCCGCGCGCGCATCGCATCGAGGCTGGCGCGGATCAGTTCGATCGGCGCCAGCATGTTGGCATCCAGTGCGCGCAACCAATCGTCGCGTTCCCACTGCCGGAAATCGCCGGGCGGCGGGCCGCCGGCGTTGTTGATCAGGATGTCGACCTGCGGGCAGGCGGCAAGCGCATCGGTGCGTCCTTGCTGGGTGGCGATATCGGCCACCACGCTGCGCACCTCGCCGGCACCCGGCAGCGCGCGCAGCGCATGGGCGGACCGCTCCAATGCATCGCGGCCGCGCGCGACGATCACCACGTTGACGCCTTCGCTGGCGAGCGCGCGTGCGCAGCCCAGCCCCAAGCCTTTGCTGGCGGCGCATACCAACGCCCAGCGTCCGGCGATTCCCAAGTCCATGCGCTGCTCCTCGATCAGTGAGTTGGCATGATCGGCGATCCGCTCACGGTACGGACGCAACGAAGCGTTGCAGCGCCTCGGCGACCTGATCGGCGTGGCCGAGAAATGGCGCGTGTCCGCCGCCGGCGATGGTGAGTGCTTGCGCGTGCGGGGCCAGCGCCGCGGCTGCGTGCATGCCGGCTGCCGGAACCAGGCGATCGCGTTGGCCGGCAATCCACAGGCTGGGGCGGGCCAAGTGCGGCAGCGCGCGGCGCAGGTCGGTGCGTTCCAGCAGGCTCAGGCCTTGTTGCAAGGCGTCGGCGGCCGGTTCGCCGCGCGCAACCAGCGTCTCGCGCAGGCTGCGCAGCTCGGCGCGGGCATGCGCCGAGCCCAGCGTGTCCAGCGCCAGAAAGCGCTCCAGGGTGCCGCGATAATCGCGCGACAAGTCCTGGCCGAATTGCACGAACACCTCGCGTTCGACCGCCTCCGGCCAATCGTTGCCACGCACGAACCGCGGCGTGGCAGCGATCATCGCCAGCCCGCGTACCTGCGGTTGGGTGGCGGCGGCATGCAGTGCGAACAAACCGCCCAACGACCAGCCGATCCACACTGCCGGCGGTGTGGCCGCAGCGATCGCGGCGACCACGTACGGCAGCGCCAGCGGCGTGCTGTCGTCGCGGCTGAAACCGTGCCCGGGCAGATCCACCAGATGCAGTTGATGGTGCGGCGCCAGCCGCTCCACCAGCGGTGCAAACACGCCGCCGTGTAGCGCCCAGCCGTGCAGAAGAACCAGCGCAGGCCCGTGGCCGATGACTTCGATATGCATGCGCGCATTGTCGCCGATCGGCGTGCACAGATCCGCGCGGAAGGGACGGTGAGTCTTGAGTCGGTGCGTGGCGCTTGCGCGTGGCGCGTTGCCCCTGAATTCGAGCCAGTTCCGTTGCGTGCTCGCATGACCATGACCGCGCCAGCGCCACTGATCCAGCAAGTGTCAGCTGGGCGTGGACTGCGCGTTCGGCACTGCAGTGGCCGGGTGGTCCATGTCACCCCGCGTACCGGCTGCGCTGCCCGGCGGTTGCGCAGTCGTTTCGATCGCCGCCCTCAGGCGGAGGCGCGCAGCGGTTGCCGGCTCACCACATCGCGCGCCTGTACCAGGGCCTCGATCAACGCCTGCACCTGCTGCGGCGTGTGCAATGCAGACAAGGTGATGCGCAAGCGCGCCTTGCCTTCGGGCACGGTGGGCGGGCGGATCGCGCCGATCAGAAAGCCGGCCTGTTCCAGCGCAGCGGACATCGCCATCACCGTGGATTCTTCGCCGCACAGCAAGGGCTGGATCGGCGTATCGGAAGCCACCAGTTCGAAGCCATACCGGCGCGCGCCATCGCGAAAACTGCTGATCAATTCGGTCAGCCGCGCACGCCGCCAATCGTCGCGCCGCGCCAGGCGCACGGCCGCCAGGGTCGCGGCGACCTGTGCCGGCGGCAATGCGGTGGTGTAGATGTAAGGGCGCGCGGTTTCGGCCAGATGGCGCACCAGCGCTTCGTCGCCAACGACGACCGCGCCATAGCCACCGAGCGCCTTGCCCAGGGTCACCAATTGCAGCGGCACTTCGGCCATGCCGAGCCCCGCATCGGCAACGCAACCGCGCCCTTGCGGGCCGAGCACGCCCACGCCATGCGCATCGTCGACGTAGAACAGCGCTTCCTGCATGCGCGCGACCAGACTCAATGCACGCAGCGGCGCAACGTCGCCATCCATGCTGAAGACGCCATCGCTGGCCAGCATCGCCGCGCCCTCGGGTGCGCCCTTGAGCTGACGCATTGCACCTTCCACATCCAGATGCGGATACCGCCGCAGCCGGCAGCCGGCCAGGCGGGTGGCATCGAGCAGGCTGGCGTGATTGAGCCGGTCCTGCACGCAGACATCGTCTTCTTCGCTGAGCAAGGCCTGCTGTACCGCCAGATTGGCGATGAAGCCGCTGCCGAACAACAGCGCCGAGGGATAGCCGAGCCAGTCGGCGATCTCGCGTTCGAGCGTTTCGTGCGCCGTGTGGTGGCCGCAGATCAGATGCGAGGCGGTGGCGCCGGCACCATCGCGCGCGGCGGCGTCCTGCAGCGCGGCGACCACTTCGAACTGCTGCGACAGGCCCAGATAATCGTTGGAGCAGAAGCCGGTCAGCCAGCGGCCATCGATTTCCAGCCGCACGCCATCGCGCCGGCCCACCAGCCGCCGTACCCGCACCCGTTCCTGGGCCACACGCAAGGTGCGCAGCGACGAAATCCGTTCGTGCAGATCGGGGCGAGCCATGGGGGCGTTCAACGGCGGGAAGGGCCGCTAGCGTAGCGTGCCCGGCGCAGCCCGCCCAGCCGGCACCGACGGCCGGTGCCGGGCGCTGGATTCGCGGTTACGCAGCGTGCTCGCAGGCGGTGCTGCGGGTGATGTCCGCATGCACGGTGCCGGGGTGGTCGTGGTCGGCGGCGTCGACGGTGATCTGCATCGGGCGCAGGCCCAGACGCTGGAACAGGGCCTGGTCGCGTTCGGTGTCCGGGTTGCCGGTGGTCAGCAGTTTTTCGCCGTAGAAGATCGAATTGGCACCGGCCAGGAAACACAGCGCCTGCAGTTCGTCGCTCATCGCTTCGCGGCCTGCAGACAGGCGCACCATCGACTTGGGCATGGCGATGCGGGCGACCGCGATCATGCGCACGAACTCGAACGGGTCCAGTTGCTGGGTACCATGCAGCGGCGTGCCGGCGACCTGCACCAGCTGGTTGATCGGTACCGAATCCGGATGCGACGGCAGCGTGGCCAGCGCCAGCAGCAGGCCGACGCGGTGCTCGCGGGTTTCGCCCATGCCCACGATGCCGCCGCAGCAGGTCTTCAGGCCCACATCGCGCACGTGCTCCAGGGTGTTCAGGCGGTCCTGGTATTGGCGGGTGTGGATGATGGAATCGTAGTAATCCGGCGCGGTGTCCAGATTGTGGTTGTAGTAGTCCAGCCCGGCCTCCTTGAGCGCGCGCGCCTGGCCGGCGTCGAGCATGCCGAGCGTGGCGCAGGTTTCCAGGCCCATCGCCTTGACCTCGCGGATCATCGCCGCGACCTTGGGGATGTCGCGCTCCTTGGGCGAACGCCAGGCCGCGCCCATGCAGAAGCGCGAGGCGCCGGCGGCCTTGGCCTGGCGCGCCTTGGCGACGACCTCTTCGGTCTCCATCAGCTTCTGCGCGGTCACGCCGGTGTCGTAGCGCTGCGCCTGCGGGCAGTACGCGCAGTCTTCCGGGCAGCCGCCGGTCTTGACCGACAACAGCGTGGAGACCTGCACTTCCGCCGGATCGAAATGGGCGCGATGCACGCCGGCGGCGCGGTGCAGCAGCTCCGGAAACGGCAGATCGAACAGCGCTTGCAGCTCGTTGCGATCCCAGTCATGGCGTACGACAACAGACATCGGGGTTTCCTGACAGTCAGCGGCTTGGAAGCCAGGCAGTCTGGTGAGCATGCAAGAGGCTGTCAACTTCGATGAGGTGCGTTCGGTTTACAGGTGGCCGCGCCGGGTGTTGCGGTTGCTGCTGCCGAGCCTGTGTCTGGTCTGCGCGGAAGCCGGCCGCGCCGATTGCGATCTGTGCCCGTCGTGCCGCGCCGCGTTGCCCGATCACGGCCACGCCTGCCTGTGCTGCGCGACACCGTTGTACGCCTCCGATAGCGCGCTGCTGTGCGGGCAATGCCTGCAGCATCCGCCACCGCTGCAGCGCGTGCATGCGTGCTTCACCTATCGCTGGCCGGTGGATGGCTTGCTGCGGCGCTTCAAGTTTCATCAGGATCTGGCCGCCGGTCGCCTGCTCAGCGAGTTGATGGCCAAGCGCTGTGCAGGCCTGCCGCGCCCACAGGCGCTGGTGCCGGTGAGCCTGCATCGGCAGCGCTTGCGCCAGCGCGGCTACGACCAGGCCCTGGAGCTGGCCAAACCGATTGGCCGCGCGCTGCGGTTGCCCTGCCTGCCGTTATTGCGCCGCGTGCGGGCGACCGCACCGCAATCGGAGCTGGATGCGGACGAACGCCAACGCAATGTGCGCGATGCGTTCGTGGCGCGCGGCGTGTTGCCAGCGCATGTGGCGTTGGTGGACGACGTGATGACCACCGGTGCCACGCTGCACGCGGCAGCGCAGGCGTTGCGCCGCGCAGGCGTGCAACGGGTGGATGCGTGGGTATGTGCGCGTGTGCCGTGAGGCTTGGTGGCTTGCGCGTTGTAGCCTGCACCGTGTGGCTTCGCCAGCACTGTTTGATGCGACTGGTCATCAAGTCGCGAGCCCACCTAAGTCATGAAAATGACGTGCCGAAGCGACGGCGTGACCGGGTATTGGCGGAGAGCGGCACAGGGATGTGTCGCGGCGGCGAGTCAGACAGGATGTCTGACCGAGCCGAGTAGCCAATTCCCGGTCGCGCTGTCGCATCCCACCGAAGCCGGCACCTGACAAGTGGAACCATGCCGTACCCCAAACCCCGCTCCGCGCCCCAGCCCGCGTTTCGCGGGCGCTTCAAGGCGCGCAAACAGTACCTTCTCGTCCCGGGCTTAACTCGCGGCGCGATTGCCGCACCTGCCCGTCAGCGCAACGCCAGCGCCGCGGCGATGCCGACGAAGATCGCCAGGCCGACCCAGTTGTTGTGCAGGAAGGCGCGGAAGCAGGGGCCGCGTTCGCGATGGCGGGCGATGCGGAATTCGTAGGCCACCAGCAGCGCGGCGATGCCCAGCCCGGCCCAGTAGGCGATGGTGAGACCGGCACGCAGGCCCACCAGTACCAGGGCTACGAACATCAATGCATACAGCACGCCTTGTGCAACCAGATCGAACTTGCCGAACAGGATCGCGGTGGACTTGCTGCCCATGCGGATGTCGTCCTCGCGGTCGACCATGGCGTACCAGGTGTCGTAGGCGGTGGCCCACAGGATATTGGCTGCGTACAGCAGCCAGGCCAGCAGCGGCACGCTGCCCTGCACCGCCGCGAAGGCCATCGGGATGCCCCAGCCGAAGGCCATGCCCAGATAGACCTGGGGCAGATGGGTATGGCGTTTGAGATAGGGGTAGCTGGCGGCCAGGAAGACACCCGGCACGCTCAATGCCACGGTCAGCCAGTTGAGCGTGAGCACCAGCGCGAACGCCACCAGCATCAGCACCACGAAGACCCACAGCGCCTCGCGCCCGGACACCGCACCGGTGGCCAACGGACGCGATTTGGTGCGCTCCACGTGCGGGTCCAACCAGCGGTCGGCGTAGTCGTTGATCACGCAACCGGCCGAGCGGGTCAGCCAGACCCCGGCGGTGAACACGCACAACGTCCACAGCGGCGGCATGCCGTCGGCGGCCAGCCACAATGCCCACCACGTGGGCCACAGCAATAACAGGCTGCCGATCGGGCGATCGCCGCGGATCAACTGCCAGTACTGCCCCAACCGCTGCGTCCAGGTTAGCCCGGGTGCCACGGGCACGTGTTCGAAACCATGCTTGCTCATGTCGCAAAGGGTAGCAGCGCGGCTTGGATGCGGTCATGCGCCGGTTGGTGGTCGCGCTATGCGAGCCGATGCTTGCTGCAGTGACCTCGTTGTCAGCGCGTGCCGTAGAGGCAGTTGCTCATGGGGCAGCCGTGACCACAGCAGGCGGCAGACCTCAAGGACCGCCCAAATCGGGCAACGCCGAGGTTGGGGCAACACCGGGATGCTCCAGTCGCTCGGCAGCCTGCGCGGCGGGGTTTCCCGCGGGCGGCGGCTGTTCTGGCATAATGCGCGGCCAGGCGCTCGTAGCTCAGCCGGATAGAGTAGTGGCTTCCGAAGCCATTGGTCGGGGGTTCGAATCCCTCCGGGCGCACCAGATGAACCCTCCGGGGACATCCAAGAAAGTCCAAAACCCCTGAAAAATCAGGGGTTTTTTGTTGCCTGTGGGTCCTTGTGTGTCCACCTCGATTCACTCGAATCCGTCGTGATTGGGGGCATGGATGAGGGCGCTAGCCCCAGGACAGGGACGAGTATGCGGATCCACCTTCGCAGGTGCGCCGGCCTCACCCCCGCCAGACAGCGCCGGCGGCCGGCTGGTTGTTGTCCGCTCGCTCAACCCGTAGCCGACCGCAAGCTCATTGAGCGCCTGCAGCAATCACCGGACCTGCTCGACATCGGAGCGCTTGACCATCTGATCATCGGCGGCCGGAAGAACGTCAGCCTGGCGGCAAGGGGATGGGGTCGCCCTCCCTTTCGCAGCCGCTTCCCGCTACAGTGCCGGGCCGTTTTGGCACGCATCTATTGCTTGCCCAGCGATCAGGCCGACGGAGCCGACCTGACACAGCCAACCGGCTGACACGTTGCCAACAAGGCGAGCAGAAAGGACCGCGCGTTGCCGATTTTTTGAAGGAAGTTGCTGTTGATGTTGTTCAGATGTTCGCTGTTTTTTTCGCTCGCGTTTATTGCTTCATCCGTTTTCGCACAAGAGCTCAGCGGCCGCGCGACGGTGACCGACGGAGACACCATCACCGTCGCTCAAAAGCGCATCCGTCTTTGGGGCATCGATGCTCCGGAAAGCGCACAGCAGTGCACAGCCAAGGACGGGCGCGCCTGGCCTTGTGGCCGACGCTCAGCCGCAGCGCTGGACAGCCATCTGCTGGACAAAACCGTGCGTTGTGAACCGCATGACATGGATCGCTATGGAAGGGTTGTTGCGGAGTGCTTCGTCCAGGGACAGTCCCTCAACGGCTGGATGGTCCGCTCGGGTTGGGCAGTGGCGTATCGCCAATACGCCACCTCCTTCGTCGCAGACGAACGCATTGCCCAGCAGCAGAAGCGCAACATCTGGAGCGGATCCTTTCAGATGCCATCGGACTTCCGGCGCGCCAAACGCGCGTCATCGGTGAAGGCGTCATCCCACGCATCGACTGTTGTCATCGCGGGTTGCAAGATCAAAGGGAATATCTCTGGCAAGGGGAAAAAGATTTTCCACATGCCCGGTCAGCGCGACTACGAACGCACCTCCATTGCGACCGCCCGCGGCGAGCGGATGTTCTGCAGTTCCAGAGAAGCCTTGGAAGCCGGATGGCAGCCGGCAAAACGGTGATTCCGCGTTGTTGCGCAAGCGCAGGCCATCACGCATGGTTGCGGCAAGTAGTGCCGCAAACGACGGCGTCCAAGCGCCAGCTCGCTGCAGTGGCTGGTGCCTCCACCTCGCTTTAGCAAAGCGGCCCGCTGCAGTGTCACCGCAGCGGGCCGATGTCTTTTTCGGTTTGGCACGGCAGGGCGTAATGCGGCCCTGCCGTAGCTCAGATGCTCAGAGTCAGAGCATGTCCGGCGGCGGTGCGGTCGCCTTGGCGTGCTGCTTGCCGCGCGCATGTTCGATGGCGGTGCGCAGCTTGCGTGCGGCGCCGGTGACGGCGGACGCGGTGGTTTCGGCGCTATTGGTGGCCGCGATCGGCGGCAGGCCGGCGACATGCGCCTCGATGCTGCAGGTGCGATCCGCCGCGCCGCCGCGTTGACCGTTCTCATCGCGCAAATGCACTTCGACGCGGGTGATGTCGTTGGAGAAATGCGCCAGCTGGGCGGAGCAGGTCTTCTCGACATGCTGCACGACAGAGGGGTCATGCGGCACGTGCTTGTCGGTCTGGATCTGAATCTGCATAGAGTGTCTCCTTCGCGGTCATCCGCTGCGTCTGCCGTAGCGGTGACTCGATTCTGCGACAGCGCACCGTTGCCGCGAGGTGACAAGCTGCACCGCGTTCATGCGCAGGTCGGGGTGGGTGGGACGTCCATCTCCTGCGGCTGCCAGCTGTGTCGCGGCTGTCGCGCACGAACCGCCAATCGCGGATTGCCAGCCGACACTGGCGAGCTCTGCCAGACTGAATCCTCACGGCAGCAGCGATCTGCTGTACCCGAAGCAGTGGATTAAGATGCCGTCACTGCGGTAGTCCGCGCTTGTCCAATGCCTGCCTGTGTCTGAATTCCGATTTGTTCTGGGTGCCCATCGCGGCGTGTTGCGGCGTGTGCTGTTGCTGGCTGCGTTATGGATGGTGTGCGTGGGCGCCGCAGTGGCGCAGGACGACGACACGCTGCTGGAGAACGTGCAGACCCAGCTGGACAGCATGCAGAAGGTGCTGAGCCAGGCCGACACCGGCATGGACAAGGCCGATAAGGACCAGCTCGGCAAGCTGACCGACGACGTCACCGGCGCGCAGCGGCAGGCGCAGGATCTGGTGCGCACGCTGGAGCCGCCGCTGAAGGAACTCAACGTGCGGCTGGAGGGGCTTGGCGTCGCTCAAAAGAACGAACCGACCGACTTGCGCGAGCAGCGCCAGTCGCTGACCAAGCAGCGCGATCGGCTGGATGCCGAGTTCAAGCGCGCCACGCTGCTGGTCTCCAATGCCAAGGACCTGGCCGATCGGCTCGAACGCGAACGGGTGCAACGCTTCAGCGTGCAGCTCTCCACGCGTGTCGCCTCACCGCTGTCGCCGACATTGTGGAACCAGATCGCACAGCAATGGCCTGACGATCGTGCCCGTCTGCAGGCGCTTTCCGCCAAGACGGTGCAGATGGTGCAGGCGGGAACTGCAGCCAACGGCGTGGGCGGGCTGATCACCGCCGCCGTGATCGCGTTGCTGCTGGCACTCCCGCTGCGGATCTTCCTGCGCCACCTGGGGCGCCGTTACGCAGCCTCGCGTGCGCCCGGCGGACGCCTGCGACGCTCCGGGCTGGCACTGTGGTTCTTGCTGGTCGGTACGCTCAGCCTTGGGATTGCGGCGTTCGTGCTGGTTGAAGGCATCCGCGCGCTCGGCGAGCTGCCGGACGATCTGGATCAACTGCTGACCGGGTTTGTCGCCGTCAGTCTGGTGGCCGCCTTCGTCGGTTCGCTCAGTGCAAGCCTGTTGATGAAGCACCAACCCAGCTGGCGCTTGTTTCCGCTGGACGATGCCACTGTCGATCGCCTGCGCGTGCATTGCCTGGCTACCGCTGCGGTCATCTGGCTCAGCGGCATGGCCGCAAAGATCAGTGAAGCCGCAGGCAGCAGCCCTGCGCTGACGACCGCCACCGATGCGGTCGCCGCGTTGTTGTATGCGGGGTTGATCCTGTCGGCGCTGGCCGGCCTGAGCCTGTCGTTGCGGGCGCAGGCGGCGACTGCGGGCGCAGTCGATCCCGACAGCGATGCACCAACGCCGGTGGTGTCGCGGGGCGGTGGCTTCATCGTGCTGATTCGGCTGCTGGGCCATCTGGCGGTGATCTTCGCCCTGATATCGGCCTTGTTCGGCTACCTCAATCTGGCGCTGTTCGTGGAGCGGCAGATCATCTGGATCACCCTGATCTGCAGCCTGCTCGGTTTGCTGGTGGTGTTTGCCGACGATCTGATGAGCTGGATGTTCAATCCCGACGGCCGTTTCAGCCGCGCGCTGTCGCATGCGCTGAGCATCGGGAGCGGACGCCTGGTCCAGCTGGGGCTGCTGATGTCCGCAGCGACGCGGGTGCTGCTGGTGCTGTTGGGCATCGCAGTGCTACTGACGCCTTACGGAGCCAATATCAATGTGGTGACCGGCTGGGCGGAGAACATTACCCACGGCATCCCCATTGGCAAGGAACTGGTGATCACCCCCAGCGATGTGTTCAGGGCGCTGTGCGTGTTCCTGCTCGGCATGGGGTTGGTGCACGTGGTACAGCAGTGGCTGCTCAATACCTATCTGCCCAAGACCGAACTGGATGCCGGTGCGCGCAATTCGATCAGCACGGTGGCGCGCTATCTGGGCTGGTTGATCGTGGCGATCTGGGGCCTGACCGCACTGGGCCTGGATTTGAAGCGGCTCGCGCTGGTGTTGAGCGCATTGTCGGTGGGTATCGGTTTCGGCTTACAGGCGATCACGCAGAACTTCGTGTCCGGCCTGATTCTGCTGGCCGAGCGGCCTGTGAAAATCGGCGATTGGGTGCGCATTGGTGACCAGGAGGGCGATGTGCGCAAGATCAGCGTGCGCGCCACCGAAATCCAGGTCGGCGACCGCTCCACCCTGATCGTGCCCAATTCGGAATTGATCACCAAAAGCGTGCGCAACATGACGCTGTCCAACCCGATGGGGCGGGTGCAGCTGCAGTTCTCGGTGCCGCTGGAAGCCGAGGTGGGCAAGGTGCGCGACATGTTGCTGGAACTGTTCGCCGAGCACACCAAGGTGCTGGCCGAGCCGGCGCCGGCGGTGTTCATCGATTCGCTGGCCGGCGGCCACGTCAACTTCAATTCGTTCGCCTATGTCCGCAGCCCGCGCGATGCATATGGCGTGCGCAGCGAGTTGTTCTTTGCGCTGCTGCAGCGGATGGAAACCGTGGGCATTGCGCTGCAATCGCCGCAGGAAATTCGCTTTAGTCGAGCCGGTGCTGCGGTGGCGCGCGATGCAGGCGATGGCACGCCTGCATCGGAAGACTGAGCCTGCGAGTGCACGTAGTGTGCGGGGATGGGCCCCGTAGCCACGCCGTAGATCAGCTGCCGTACGACTGATCTATCCGCACTGTCCAACTGCTCCAAAATAACCGGGATGTCGAGGCTTCGCTTTGTTTGGATACAGTCAAACGATTAAGTCAAAAGCTTGGTTATTCGAGTCGAGGGTGCGGTGCCCTCACCGCTTGCGGGACACGCCGCAAGTACGTCCATGTAGGCTCGGTGGCGGCATCCATGCCGCCACACGGTCCCGCAATCGGTGAGGGCACCGCACCAGAAAGTTGGTCGGCTGCTTTCTTAAAAGCTTGTCTGTTGCTCGACCTGTATTGGGAAGATGACCGAACGCTCCGTTATCCGAACAACATGCATCGTGCATTGCTTGCACCAAGCACACCGACCATCTCGACTGGTCCTTGCCCGCCTACCGTCGCGGGACCTTACGCGGCATGGATGCCGCGTAAGAGCCTTATCTGTTCGGATTCTGGCAGTTTGGGCGTCGAGAGCCGGCGTGGGCCACCGTGAGAGCCTGGATCGTTACCGATCGTCGTGTAGCTGGGTGCCCACGCCGGTTTCTCCCCTGTATCGCCCGAACGGTTGCCAGAGTGGCCACTCGTAGACGTAAGGCTGGGCAGGCAGGGGAGCTCTCGACCCTTCAAGCCTAACGGAGTTTGCCCATGAATGGCATCGGGATTGATGTGTGCAAGGCCCGGTTGGATGTGGCCGTCTACCGCGGCCCGTGCGCGCAGTTTCACAACACCCCCGCAGGCCATCGCAAGCTAGTGTCCTGGCTGGCACAGCGCGAGGTTGGCCAGATTGTCCTGGAGGCCTCTGGCGGCTATGAACAGCGGGTACTGGATGCTTTGTTCGACGCCGGCCACCGGATCGTGCGGGCCAATGCGCACCGCTGCCATGCGTTCGCCGCCGCCGTCGGCCTGCCGGCAAAGACAGATCGTCTAGACGCGATCAATCTGGCTTGCATGGCCCACACGCTGGAGCTACGTCCCTATCAACCGATGGAGCCTTGGCGTCGACGGCTGCGCGAGTTTGTGCGTGCGCGACAGCAACTCGTGGAGCTGACAACAAGCGCGCACAACCAGTTGGAGCAGGTAACGGACACGCGCTTGCGCCGCGTGCTGCATGCCAATATCGCGCAGATGAAAAAGACCTGTGTGCGATTGGAACAGCAGATTGCCGAGCAGGTCGGCCAGCAACCGCAGTTGGAAGCAATGCGCTCGTTCAAGGGCGTCGGGGTGACCGCTGCAAGCGGTGATCGCCAGCTACCTGCCGGAGCTGGGCACCCTCGATGGGAAGACAATTGCCAAGCTGGTCGGCGTGGCTCCCATCGCCCATGACAGCGGACAGATGCGCGGCCTGCGCCGGATCCGCGGCGGGCGGATCGAGGTGCGCAACGTGCTGTACATGGCGTGCCTGTCTGCGATCCAGCACGAGCCGCGGATCCGGGAGTTTTATCGATCGCTGCGGGCACGCGGAAAGCCCGGCAAGGTCGCCATCGTGGCGGCGATGCGCAAGATGCTCGTCATCCTCAACGCACGAGCACGAGACGCTCACGCCGCAGACGTCCAAACCGTCCCGACCTGAGTGGCCATGCTCTCGATGGATCCGCCGGCTGCTGACCAGCGGCCGGCGTTCCCGTGCCAGGCTTCCACAACGGTCAGAACCCCCTCCAACAACACAGTTGCTACACGGACGTACTTGCGGCGTGTCCCGCGATGGTGGGCGGGCAAGGGCCCTGCAGCCAAGCTGAAGATCATCCGCTCTGATTGCGACGTGTCCCGCGATGGTGGGCGGGCAAGGGCCCTGCAGCCAAGCCGAAGATCATCCGCTCTGAGGGACGTACTTGCAGCGTGTCCCGCGATGGTGGGCGGGCAAGGGCCCTGCAGCCAAGCCGAAGATCATCCGCTCTGAGGGACGTACTTGCAGCGTGTCCCGCGATGGTGGGCGGGCAAGGGCCCTGCAGCCAAGCCGAAGATCATCCGTTCTGAGGGACGTAGTTGCGGCGTGTCCCGCGATGGTGAGCGGGCAAGGGCCCCGCAGCCAGGCCAAAGATCATCCGCTCCATAGCTGATCTATCAGCACCGTCCAATCATGTTGTCCAATCGTTTCAAGACGACCGAGATCTTATGGCCTTGAAGTGACCGACAAAAAACGTGGCGCGCAATTGGCAAAACCAGTGTGGACGATACGCTCAGAACCGGCATGTACGCGTGGTACATGCCGCACCGAGCAACCAGCGCCGAGCAGCCGCATCGAGCAACAGCGGCGCACGCTTGATGGCCGTACAGCGCCGCAACTCAGGAACGGTCTGCGACGGGTGTGTCCTTGACCAGTGCCAGATCGTCCACGCTGACATCTTCGGTGTAATCCAGCCAGGCGCGGATTTCCAGATCGTCCACCGCATGTTCCAGGCCTACCGGCATGCGGATGCGACCGGCCGCATCGGGCACCACCCATTGCTGGGCCAGCACGACCTTGCGTTCTGACGAGACGGCTTCCACCCAGAACGCACGCGTCGGCCGGCGCTTGGCGTACAGCTCCAGCATGTAACGACCGGCCTCGGTCTTGCGCGCAGTCTGGGTGAGCATGATCGGCTGACGCACGCGCGGGCGTGGACCTTGCTGGCTGGCATCCAATGGCGCATCGACGGCGATGCCGCGGGTCAGGTCCGGATCGCGATACAGCTTCATGCTCTGCTGGCGATCGACCACCAGCGCGCACCAGTCGCCGTCGGCCGAGCCGTCTTCGAATGCCGTGCAGCGGTCCACGTAGGCCAGCGTGCCCTCGGCGTGGGTGCGATCGAACTGGCGCGAAGTGTTTTCCAGATAGACGGTTTTCAGATTGGTGTCCTCGTCGTATTCCAGCAGTACCGGCGGGCGTACCTGCTGCACGCCCACTACCACATCGCCATTGCCGTTGATGCACAGCATGCGTGTGCTGCGCCCGGTCCATAGCGTGCGTGCGTAGGCCAGATAACGCGGGTAGTCCTTGCCGCTGTCGCGACTGGCCGCGACGCTGGCGCTGGGCGGCGCATCGCTGGCCAGCAGCGAACGGCCGAAGCCCAGCGTGCGCATGCCCGGTTCCAGCAATTGCAGCAGCGTTGCACCCGAATCCAGTGTGCTGCCGGCGCGCGTGACCACTTGCTGCGGGGCGATATCCTTGCCCAGGAACAGCAGCAGGTTTTCGCGCTTCTGCTTGGCGAGCACGTCGCTGAGATCGTTGGGCATCGCCAGGTGATCGGAGGCGATCACGATGATGGTGTTCTTGCCGTAGCGGCTGTTGCGAATGCGCGCGACCAGCTCGCCGATCAACCGATCGCTGCACTTGATCGCATGCAACAAACCGATGTCGCCCAGCGCGCTGTCGTAGTGCTGGCCCTTGCATGCCAGTGGCAAGTGGCCGGCAGGATGGTGGGTGTCCATGGTCAGCGTGGTGAGCATGAACGGCTGGCCGGCGCGCGACAGCGTCTGGAAGCTGTCCCAGGCATCGTCCAGCAGCACATCGTCGTGCACGCCCCAGGCGGAAAAATGTTTCGGCGCCACGCCCTTGTCGCGGAAGTAGCCGACGTCGTTCACCACATCGAAGCCATGGCTGGACAAAAAACTGCCCTTGCCGGCAAAGCTGGCATCGGCACCACCAACATAGTGATTGCGGTAGCCCTGATCCTTGAGATAGTCGCCCAGACAGCGCGCCTCCGGCAGGAACAGGCCCATGCGGCCCATGCTGTTTTCATCGCCGGGCGCGGTGGTCAGCGGCACGCCGCACATCGAGGCGACCATGCCGGCAATGGTCCAGCCGCTGCCCTCGGTGGAGGTGAGGTTGCGTACGTCCACCGCTTCGGTCGCCAGCGCGCGCAGGTTCGGCATCAGGCCGGGAAACACGTCTTCGTCGAAGTAGGTGCGTTCCAGACTTTCGCCGTAGATCCACACGATGTTCTTGCGCTTCTGCAGCGGCTGCTGCGGTACCAGATATTCCGGCACCACGGTGGCGTAATCCACCGGGCGCAACTGGTAGTACAGGCGCTTGCCATCGCGATACAGCGGGCTGACCGCGATGCTGATCAGCAACATCGTCACGAACGCAGCGAACACCGCGCCACCACCGCGCGGGCGACGGAAACGCCGCACCTTGAGCAGCACCAGCGGGCTGAGCGACAGCAGCACCATGCCGATGAACACGGCGATGTAGCCGGAAAAATCGCTGACCCCGGCGCCGTCCATGTCCGCGCGCAGGTGGTACAGCGTTGCGGCGTTGATGCCATCGCCACTGAGCCGGTCGACCAGACCCCAGGCGCTAAGCAGCAGCAACAGCAACGACAGCAGGCCAGCCTTCAACCACGCCAGGCGCGGCGAGGCGACCAACAACCAAAGCAACAGCAACAACGAGAACAACAACATCCAATGCATGCGGCAGCGTCCGTGGGGGAATGATGCGAGCGCGTACCGGACGCCTTGCTCGCCTGTCCTGTGCGCCAACTGCAATGTGACACCCGGATGACGGACTATGCCGCGCTGAAGCTGACTGAAATGTTTGTTGCGTTAAGCCATGGCCGCAGCGCGTCGGATTGCACGCGCTGACGATCGCCTGATCGCGGTGGCGCTCGCTACAGATCCGCAGTATCTGCATTACGCAGTTGGCGCTTCTCGCATATCAGCGACGTCGCAATGACCCCGCACCGCCGGTTCTACTTTGACAGCTCGACGTGGCTGTCTTGGTACGCGACGCCGCGTGAAGCCATGTCGCGCCCGGGTGCGCTCCTACGCGGAGGTGTGGCCTGTATGCAGTGCTATCGGTGCCCGCGTTCCTCGCGTGCACGCACGCGGCGGTCGAAGAACAACGCGCTAAGCACGATACCCAGACCCAGGAAGACGCCGAGCAGGAACAGCACCATCGCAATCGCCGGATATCCCCACAGTTTCAGCCCGGTTTCGATGCGCATCATCTGCGCCGAGGCCATGATCAGCGCCGCCGTCACGATGCCGGCCGCCACCCGGTTGGCGATCTTCTGCAGGCTTTCCATCAAATGCGATTCTTCCAGCCCGGTGACGCGCATCTGCAGGCGGTTTTCTGCGGCCAGCGAGAGAATCTCGGACATGCGCCTCGGCCCTTCGCGCACCAGATGCTGAAGCTCCATCGCCTCGCTGGCCAGGTTGGCGGCGGACAGGGATTTTTTCAGGCGCGCACGCATCACGTGCTGCAGATGGCGCTCGACGATGCGGCGCGTATCCAGGTTGGGCGACAACGCGCGGCACACGCCTTCCAGATTCAATAGCGTCTTGCCGAGCAGGCTCAACTCCGGCGGCGTGCGCAGGCCGTTGGCGGTGGCGATGCGCACCAGATCCAGCACCACGCGGCCTTCGGAGGTGGTGTCGTGGGCGGCGTAGCGCGCGATCATCTGCCCGGTCTCGCGCTGGTAGCGGTCTTCGTCGTAATCCTCCAGCCGCGTGCTGAGCGCGATGGTCTCTTCGGCGACTTCTTCGCCACGTCCATCGACGGCGGCGAACAGCAGCTTGAGCAGGCGCTCGCGCAGGCGCGGCGGTACATGCGCGACCATGCCCAGGTCGAAGATCGCCAGGCGCCCGTCCTGCAGCACGCGCAGGTTGCCCGGATGCGGGTCGGCATGGATCTCGCCATGCACGAACATCTGGTCCAGATAGCCCTTGACCAGCTCTGCGGCCAGGTTGTCCATCGGCTGTTCGGTGCGCCGCAGGCCGGAGATCTTGTCCACGCGCACGCCTTCGGCCAGCTGCATGGTGAGCACCTTGCGGCTGCTCAGGTCCCAGATCGGTTGCGGGATCCACAGCATCGGAAACGGCTTGAGGTGCTTGCCGAAGCGCACCAGCGTTTCGGCTTCGTCCTCGTAATTGAGTTCGGCGCGCAGGGTCTTGCCGAATTCGCCCAGCCAGTCGGCAAAGCGCACGCGCCGGCCGATACCGGTCAGCCGGTCGGCGGCGGTGGCAAAGCTCTTGAGCACGTCCAGGTCCGAGCGCACCTGTGCGGCCACTTCGGGCTTTTGCACCTTGATCGCCACCGGGGTGCCGTCGCGCAAGGCGGCGCGGTGCACCTGCGCCAGCGAGGCGCAGCCCAGCGGCACCGGATCGAAAAACGAGAACGCCTTGTTGACCGACACGCCAAGTTCCTCTTCGATGATCTGGCGGATGCGCTCCACCGGCACCGAATTGGTGTTTTCCTGCATGCGCTCCAGTGCGGTGGCGAATTCCGGCGGCACGATATCCGGGCGCGTGGACAGCATCTGGCCGAGTTTGACGAAGGTGGGGCCCAATGCCTCCAGGTCGGAGACGAATTGGTCCGGGGTGCCTTCGGCAGGCACTTCGTACTCGTTGATCGCCGCCGGATCCAGGTTCATGCCGGCGAACACGCCCGAGCCGCGATAGCGCAGCAACAGGCGCAGGATCTGGGTACGCCGGCTCATGCCGCCCACCACGGCGTTATCGGCCGGAATCGCGGCCTGGGCCGGCGTGCGGGAAGGATCGTTCGGACTCAAGGCCATCTCCGGCACTCGTGCAATCGCTGAGTGTGGCCAGCCCTGGGTGGTGACGTGGTGAATCCGACGCAAGCCATCACCCCATGCGGGCGCTGGATCGGCGAGAATCCAGCGCCACCCACGAAGGACCCCCGCATGGCCGGTGCCAGCCTGTTCACCCTGCTCGACGACATCGCCACCCTGCTGGACGACGTTTCCATCCTGACCAAGGTCGCGGCCAAGAAGACCGCCGGCGTGCTCGGCGACGATCTGGCGCTCAACGCGCAGCAGGTGACCGGCGTGACCGCCGACCGCGAATTGCCGGTGGTGTGGGCGGTGGCCAAGGGCTCGCTGGTCAACAAGGTGATCCTGGTGCCGGCAGCCCTGGCGATCAGCGCGCTGGAGGCCTGGCTGCGCGGGCGCGGCTACAACATTCCGCTGGTGATGCCGTTGATGATGATCGGCGGCGCCTACCTGTGTTTCGAAGGCGTGGAGAAGCTGGCGCACAAATTCCTGCACAGCGAAAACGAAGAAGCGCAGCGGCATGCCGAACGCACCCGCGCGCTGGCCGACCAGAGCGTGGACGTGGTGGCGCTGGAGAAGGACAAGGTCAAGGGTGCGATCCGCACCGACTTCATCCTGTCGGCCGAGATCATCGTGCTGTCGCTGGGCGTGGTGGCGGGCGTGTCGTTCGGGCAGCAGGTGGCGGTGCTGGTGGCGATCGCCCTGGCGATGACCATCGGCGTGTACGGCCTGGTGGCGGCCATCGTGAAGCTGGACGACCTGGGTCTGTACCTGACCAAGAAGGGCGCAGCGTTGGCTGCGCTGGGCCGCGGCATTCTGGTGGCCGCACCCTGGCTGATGAAATTTCTCTCGGTGGCCGGCACGCTGGCGATGTTCCTGGTCGGCGGCGGCATCCTGGTGCACAACATCCCGGCGCTGCACCATGTTGTGCAGGACCTGACCAAGTCGGCCGGCGGTTTTGGCTGGCTGGTCGATGCGTTGGGCAACATGCTGGTCGGCGTGATCGCTGGCGCGATCGTGCTGGGCGCGGTGATGCTGTTCCAGAAGCTGCGCGGGAAGAAGCCAGCGCATTGACGCCGCGTCACGGCCGCCGGGTTGGGAGGGAGCTCGGCACCGGTGTGGCGTCGTTGGCTGGCGTCGGTCGAGCGCAAGGGCGATGACGTTGGCTGCCAACGATCCTCCAGTGACTGCCGGCCGTTTGCGAGTGCCCATCTGCACGATGGCGCCGCCGTTTCGGGCATTGCATCACGGCGGCTGCGTACCTGACGAAGCGAGGTTCGTGATTCCGATGTTGCGCGCGTGTTGCGGCGGTCGCCATTGCTAGGGTGTGCTTCGTGGGTGGTATCGGAATGTGCTGCACGATGGCAGCCGTGCGTAGAGACCGGGCCACACTGCAGCAGCGCGATGCAGGAGGGGTGCGTGAAGAAGACGGCTGAAGAACAAGACAGCACGCGTGCGGCGCGGCCTGCCGTGCAGCAGCCGGATCAAGCGCGCCAGGCAATGTCTGCAGCGGATCGGGATGCGGTACCGGTTGGCGGCTCCCCCGTGATCGGTCGGCGGCGCTTTCTCGGTTTGGGCTCTGCAGCAATGACTGCGGCCATCATGGGCGTTCCAGCCAGCGCAGCCACGCCATCGAGCGCTCAGATGCGCGCGACCTGGATCACCAGCGTGTTCAATCTCGACTGGCCAAGCGCCGCGTCCGCACGGATCGTCGACCCTGTCGAACGCATCGCGGTACAGCAGCGGGAATTGCTGGCAATCGTCGATCAGGCCCAGGCGCTGCATCTGAATACCCTGGTCTTTCAGGTCAAGCCCTGTGCCGATGCGCTGTACCGCTCGCGCATCCTGCCATGGTCGCCGGTCATGACCGGCGTTCTAGGCAAGGACCCGGGTTTCGACCCGCTGGCATTCCTGCTGCGGCATGCGCATGCGCGGGGCATCCAGGTGCATGCCTGGCTCAATCCCTATCGTGTTTCGACCGGCCTGGACCAGGCCACGCTCGATGCGTTTGCCACTGCGTCGACCGATTCGCCGCAGAGCGTGTATCTGCGCCACCCCGACTGGGTGGGCGTGGCGGCCAATCGGCTGGTGCTCGATCCAGGCATTCCGGCCGTGCGTCGCTGGATCTGTGGTGTGGTCGCCGAACTGGTGGCCTTCTACCACGTGGATGGGGTGCAATTCGATGACTACTTCTACACCGAATCGGCGCAGTCTCCCCTCGACGACGCACAGACCTATGCCGCCCATGGGGCCGGATTTGCCGACAAAGGGTACTGGCGCCGCGACAACACCTATCGATTGATGCGAGCGGTGGCCAGGACCATTCGAGCGATCAGGCCAGGGGTGGCATTTGGGGTCAGCCCGGCCGGGGTGTGGCGCAATCGCCAGGATGATCCGTTGGGCTCGGACACACAGGCCGGTGCGCCCGCATTCGATACCAGTTACGCCGACACCCGCCGTTGGGTTCGCGAAGAACTCGTGGACTACATCGTGCCGCAGATCTACTGGCCGCTGGCGCGCCAGGCAGTGCGCTACGACACCATCGCACGCTGGTGGGCGGACACCGTGCGCGGTCGGCGCGTGCAACTCTATATCGGCATGGCGTTGTACAAGGTCGGCACTGCCAACGCGCTGGAGCCGGATTGGACAGTGGACGGCGGTGTGCCCGAGATCGCCCGCCAGCTGGACGTGAATGCATCGCTGCCTGAGGTTGGCGGCTGCATGTTGTTTCGCCACGGATTTCTCGCTGCGGCCCAGACGCAGCAGGTGGTGGACTATCTCAGGCTGCGTTGGCAGAGCCCTTGAAGCAACTGGCAAGACGCCTGCCCAGCCAATGAGGCGACGGAGGGCGCTGACTCTGCTTGCCCCACACGCAGGCGTCGGGTCCGGCGCGGGGACGCACCTGTCGGTACGTGCCGCTAATCCGCGCTGATCACCCGGTTCTTGCCGGCCGACTTGGCGTCGTACATGGCGCGGTCGGCGCGGCGGATCACATCGTCCTGGGATTCGTCGAGATGGCGCAATGCCACGCCGCCGCTGAAGCTGATGAACACGCGCACGTCGTCGTGCAGCAACGAGCGTTGCGCCAGCGCGCGCTGCAGGCGGATCACCGCTGCGCTGGCTTCGAAGATGGTGGAGTCTGGCAACAGCAGCACGAATTCCTCGCCGCCGAAGCGGGCGATGGCGTCGGTGGTGCGCAGCACGGCTTTGGCCACATCGACGGTGTGGCGCAGCGCGGCGTCGCCGCCGGCATGGCCGTGGGTCTCGTTGAGGCGACGGAAGTCGTCCAGGTCCAGCATCGCCACGCATAGCGGCTGCCCGCTGCGCTGGGTGCGAGCGGCTTCGCGCTGGAACAGTTCTTCGAAACCGCGCCGGTTGAGCGCGCCGGTGAGCTGGTCTTCGCGCACCAGGCCGGCAACGTCCTTGAGTTCCTGTTCGAGCGAGGCGATGCGCTGTTCGGAATCTTCGACCTGGCGGCGGGCCGCCAGCAGTTCGTCGCGTGCGGCCAGTGCCTGCGCCTGCACCCCGGCGGTGTCCTGCAGCAGGTCCTGCAACAGGCGATTGAGGTCGGGAATGCCGCGTGCGTCGCCGATCGCCTGCGAATAACCGGCAACGCGATCATGGTATTCGCCGGTGCTGGTGGCCATGCCGTCGAGCCGGTCGACGAAGGACACCATCATTTCGCGCATGGCGGTCTTGGAGTCGGCGATGCCTTGCTTGAGCAGGCCTTGCTTGTAGATGACCTCGCGCAGGGTGCCGCGTGCCTGTTCGATCGAGCCGACGTCCAGCGGGCCGGAAATCAGTTGCCGCACCACCGAGATCTGGCCCTGCAGCCAGCTGCGGTCGTCGAGCAGTTCACCCACGTTCTCCAGCAACAGGTCGAACAGGCCGAGCAACAGGTTCTGTTGCTCGCTGGCATCCTCGGCGCGCAGGCCGATCTGGTGGCTCAGCTCGCGCAGCCGTTGTTCCAGCGTGATCAGCTCATGCCCCGGGCGCCAATGGCGCAGCGCCGAGGCCAGCGTCTGCGCCTCTTCGGCCAGCTCCGGGCTGCGTTGCAGCAGCGTGGCCAGCGCATTGCCCAAGGCATGACGCAGCAGATCGCGCAGTTGCTCGGCTTCGGTGCGGCCTTCGGCCAGCGAGTCGCCGGTATCGACGGTGCGGATGTACTTGTCGATCAACTGGCGCAGGCCGCGGCCATAGCCGGGCCAGTCGCCGGCCGCGTAGGCCGCGCTCAGCCGCACGCCCATGTCGCCGAGTTCGCCGTGCAGGCTGGCGATGCCTTCGGCAAACGACAGCAACAAGGCCTCCGGATGTGACGCATGCGAGAACAGGCGTATCAGCAAGGCAGTGGCGGCGGCAGGATCGTGCGCGCCGGATTTGGTCTTGGCCGGCACCAGTTGATGCGCCGCCAGGCCTTGCCCACCGCGCTCGCCGTTCAGCACTGCCGGCAAGGCCGCAGCCGGGTGCGCGCTGTCCGCCCCGCCCCAGGGCAACAGGCGGCGCAGCCCGCCACGCGGGCGGCTTGGAAGTTCAGGCTGGTCTGCCATGCGCCAGGGTCTCAAAGTCGTAGTGCTATCGCTCGTTATCGGCGCGCAGGCGGGTGGCTTAAGCGGGCCAGACAGGAGTCCGTATGACCAGCATGCGCGCATCGGACAGGCAGGGGGCGCACCAGGGCCGCGCGTGTGCGCATGAACAAGTCATACAAGTGACGGCGGGCGCCGCCGAAGGATCCCGCCTGCGCTGCATTGCAGTGTTGGTGCATCGATGGAGGCACGTCATCGCCCTGCAATATGCGGCTTATGCCTGCGTGCATGCGCAACCATGCGCAACGGAATGTCGGTTGTCGCAGAAAAGTCAGCACGTATTCACGCATTTTTTATTTGGTCGGGGTGTAGATTCATCACCAAGGACAACGTGGAGTACGCGCGTCATCCCCGCTCCTCATTCGCAGCAGGTCGCCTGGCCGTAGTGGCAGACGATGGTTTCCGCTTCGCTGTTTTTCCGTCTCCACCCACTTTACGACGGACGTTTAGATGGTTGCCATGATGCCGCTGCACGCTACTACCGCACGCTTAGAGCGAAGCACGATGATCCCTACTCTGAAGAAGAGCGGGCGACCGCGCGATGCACGCGGGCGTTTCATCCGGCACCACGAGCGCCTGCCGGTCTCGTTGGCCGACACGCGTGGTGCGCTGTTCGTGGTGTCGGAGATGGCGGACTTCATCAAGGCCGGCGGTCTGGGCGATGTGGCCGCGGCGCTGCCACGCGCGCTGCGCCACCGTTACGACGTGCGGGTGTTGATCCCCGGCTACCGCGCGGTGCTGGCGCGCGCCGGCAAGGTGGAGATCGTCGGCCGGGTGTTGGCGCATGCTGCGCTGCCGGCCTGCGACATCGGCCGCATCGTGCAGTCCGATGGCCTGCCGATCTACATCCTGTTGTCCAAGGAACTGTTCGAACGCGACGGCTCACCGTATGTGAGCACCAGTGGTTCGGAGTTCGAAGACAACGCGATCCGCTTCGCTACCTTGTCGCATGCTGCCGCGCAGATTGCCGCAGGCCATGCCGGATTGGGCTGGAAGCCGCGCCTGCTGCATTTGAACGACTGGCCGTGCGCATTGGCGGCGGCCTATGTGCGTTGGTCCGGCGGCACCACGCCCTGCCTGCTGACCATCCATAACCTGGCCTATCAGGGTCTGGTGCCGTATTCGATGGCGGCCGCGCTGGGTATCCCCGCCGAGCGGGTGGCCGAGCTGGAGTTCTACGGGCAGATGTCGTTCCTGCGCGGCGGCATCGTGCATGCCGACCACGTCAACACCGTCAGCGTCAGCTATGCCCAGCAGATCACCGGCCCGGCACAGGGCTGCGGGCTGGATCGCCTGCTGGCCGGCCGCGCGGCCAAGGGCGCGCTCACCGGTATCGTCAACGGCATCGACGCCAGCTGGGATCCGCGTACCGACGCACATCTGGACGCGCATTTCAGCGTCAATCATTGGCAGGGCCGTCAGGCCAACGCCGCGCAGGTGCGCAAGGCGTTCGGGCTGCGCGAAAGCACCGGCCCGTTGTTTGCGGTGGTCTCGCGGCTGGTGCACCAGAAAGGCCTGGACCTGATCTGCGAGGTCGCCCCGCAGATCGTGGCGGCCGGCGGCCAGATCGCAGTGATCGGCGGCGGCGAGCCCGAGATCGAGCAACAGGTTGCCGAGCTGACCCGGCGTTATCCCGGCCAGGTCGGTGCCTTCATCGGTTTCGAAGAGGGCCTGGCGCGGCGCATGTTCGCCGGTGCCGACTTCCTGCTGATGCCCTCGCGCTTCGAGCCCTGCGGGCTGAGCCAGATGTACGCGCAGCGCTTTGGCTGCCTGCCGATCGCGCACGCCACCGGCGGCCTGATCGACACGGTGGATGACGGTGTCACCGGCTTCCTGTTCCAGCAGGCCAGCGTGGAGGCCTTGCGCCGCTGCCTGGAGCGCGCCTTCCGCACTTTCCGCCTGCCCAGCCTGCTGTCGGCGATGCGCCGTGCGGCGATGCTGCGCCCCAGCGGTTGGGATGTGGCGGGCAAGAAGTACCTCTCCCTCTACGAACGCACCGCCGCCACTGCGCCCGCGCTTGCGACGGTGTCATGAGCGAACGGTTGGGCGTGCAGGGGCAGGAAACGGAAGCAGCGGCGGTGAGCATGGAAGAGGCGTCCGAAGTCATGCGGTGCGTGCAGGCGCTGGCCGATGGATTGCCCGCCGATGCCTTCGCGGTACTTGGCCCGCAGACACAGGCCGACGGCGGCCGCCTGGTGCGCGTGCTGGCGCCCGGCGCCGAGGCGATGGGGTTGATCGATCCGCGCGGCAAGTTGTTGGCACGCATGCAGCCCGGCGCGATCGAGGGTGTGTTCGAAGGCGTGTTGGCGGTGGAGGGCCCTTATCGGTTGCGCATCGTCTGGCCGGATGTAGTGCAGGAGATCGAAGACCCGTACGCCTTTGCCGCCACGCTGGATGAGTCCGTACTGCTGCAGATTGCCGCAGGCGATGGCCTGGCGCTACGCAGCGCCCTGGGCGCGCAGCATCTGCATTGCAACGACGTGCCGGGCGTGCGTTTTGCCGTGTGGGCACCGCACGCGCAACGCGTGGCAGTGGTCGGCGACTTCAATGGCTGGGACCTGCGGCGGCATCCGATGCGCCAGCGGATCGGCGGCTTCTGGGAGCTGTTCCTGCCGCGCGTGGAAGCCGGTACCCGCTACAAGTACGCCATCACTGCCGCCGACGGCCGCGTGCTGCTCAAGGCCGACCCGGTGGCGCGTCAAAGCGAATTGCCGCCTGCCACGGCCTCGGTGGTACCGGGCGCCGCGGCGTTCGCGTGGACCGATGCTGCCTGGATCGCTTCGCGCGATGCGAGTGCGGCGCCGGCGCCACTGTCGATCTACGAAGTGCACGCCGCCTCCTGGCGCCGCGATGGGCATGACCAGCCGCTGGATTGGCCGGCACTTGCCGCACAACTGATTCCGTATGTGCAGCAGCTCGGCTTCACCCATATCGAGCTGCTGCCGATCACCGAGCATCCGTTCGGTGGCTCGTGGGGCTATCAACCGCTGGGCCTGTACGCGCCGACCGCGCGGCATGGCAGCCCGGACGGGTTTGCCCAATTCGTCGACGCCTGCCATCGCGCCGGCATCGGCGTGATCCTGGACTGGGTCAGCGCGCACTTCCCGGATGATGCGCACGGCCTGGCGCAATTCGATGGCGCGGCCCTGTACGAACATGCCGACCCGCGCGAAGGCATGCATCGCGACTGGAATACGCTGATCTACAACTACGGCCGGCCGGAAGTGACCGCCTACTTGCTGGGCAGCGCGCTGGAGTGGATCGACCATTATCACCTCGACGGTCTGCGCGTGGATGCGGTGGCCTCGATGCTGTACCGCGACTATGGCCGTGCCGAAGGCGAGTGGGTGCCCAACGCGCATGGCGGGCGCGAGAATCTGGAGGCCGTCGCTTTCCTGCGCCAGCTCAACAGCGAGATCGCCGCGCGCTTTCCCGGGGTGCTGACGATCGCCGAAGAGTCCACCGCATGGCCGGGCGTGACTGCGCCGATCGGTGAGGGCGGCCTGGGCTTTACGCACAAATGGAACATGGGCTGGATGCACGACACGCTGAGCTATATGCAGCGCGATCCGGCCGAGCGCGCGCAGCACCACAGCCAGCTGACCTTCGGCCTGGTCTACGCGTTCTCCGAACGCTTCGTGCTGCCGCTCTCGCATGACGAAGTGGTGCATGGCACCGGTGGTCTGCTCGGGCAAATGCCGGGCGACGACTGGCGGCGCTTCGCCAATCTGCGCGCCTATCTGGCGCTGATGTGGGCGCATCCGGGCGACAAACTGCTGTTCATGGGTGCCGAATTCGGCCAGTGGCGCGACTGGAATCACGACCAATCGCTGGACTGGCATCTGCTCGATGGCGCCCCGCATCGCGGCGTGCAGCAATTGGTGGGCGATCTCAACGCGGCCTTGCGTCGCGTGCCGGCGTTGTATCGCGGCACCCATCGCGCCGACGGCTTCGACTGGAGCGTGGCCGACGATGCGCGCAACAGCGTGCTGGCCTTCATCCGCCACGATCCCGATGGCGGCCCACCGCTGCTGGCGGTGAGCAACCTCACCCCGCAACCGCTTCACGACTATCGCGTCGGCGTGCCGCGTGCCGGCGGCTGGCGCGAAATCCTCAACACCGACAGTGCCCATTACGGCGGCAGCAATCTCGGCAACAGCGGTCGCCTGGCGACCGAGCCGGTGGGCATGCACGGGCATGCACAACGCCTGCGCCTGACCCTACCGCCGCTGGCCACGATCTATCTGCAAGCGGAGAAATAACGATGAACGAGCGCAACGACACCCTGCCGGCATGGGGCGCATGGCCAGCGGGTGAGGGACAGGTGCGCTTTGCGCTCTGGGCACCGGATGCCAAGGGCGTGGATGTGGTCTTCGACGACGGCATGCGTCGCGCGCTGCAAGCCGGGCAGGATGGGTTTTTCACTGCGCTGATCGACTGCGCCGCCGATGCGCGGTATCGCTACAGCATCGATGGCGGCGAGCCGGTGCCGGACCCGGCCTCGCGCTGGCAGCCCGAGGGCGTACACGGCCCCAGCGCCGTGCAGCGCAGCGATGGCTACGCCTGGCAGAACATCCAGTGGCAGGGACGGCCGTGGGACGAAGCGGTGATCTACGAACTGCACGTCGGCACATGCGGCGGCTATGCCGGTGTGCAGGCGCAATTGCCGCAGCTGGCGGCAATGGGCATCACCGCGATCGAGCTGATGCCGTTGAGCGCGTTTCCGGGTGCGCACAATTGGGGCTACGACGGCGTGCTGCCGTACGCACCGGTGGAAGCCTATGGCACGCCTGACGAATTGAAGGCGCTAATCGATGCCGCGCACGGGCATGGCCTGATGGTGTTGCTGGATGTGGTCTACAACCACTTCGGCCCGGACGGCAATTATCTGCACAGCTACGCCGCCCCGTTCTTCAATGAAGACAAGCCCACCCCGTGGGGCGCGGCGATCGATTTCCGCAAGCCGCAGGTGCAGCGTTACTTTCTCGACAACGCGCTGATGTGGCTGCACGAATACGGCTTCGACGGCCTGCGTCTGGATGCGGTGCACGCGATCACCCCGAACGCCTTCCTGGATACCTTGCGGCAGACCGTGCAGGCCAGTCTGCCGGCCGGTCGCCACGTGCATCTGGTGCTGGAGAACGAATTCAACCAGGCCTCGCAGCTGCAACGCGGCTACACCGCGCAGTGGGACGACGACTTCCACAACGCCTTGCATGTGTTGCTGACCGGTGAGCAGGAAGGCTATTACGCTGCATTCGCCGATCAACCGACCCAGCATCTGGCGCGCGTGCTGGGCGAAGGCTTCGCCTATCAGGGCCAGCCGGATCCGCGTGGACATGTGCGCGGCGAGCCCAGCGGCGGCCTGCCGCCGCACAAGTTCGTGATCTTTGCGCAGAACCACGATCAGATCGGTAATCGTGCGCGGGGCGAGCGGTTGACCGTACTGGTGTCGCAACAACGCCTGCGCGCCGCACTGGCGTTGACCGCGCTGACGCCGATGATTCCGCTGTTTTTCATGGGCGAACCGTGGGGCGCCACGCAGCCGTTCCTGTTCTTCACCGATTTCGGCCCGCCGCTGGACGATGCGGTGCGCGAAGGCCGTCGTCGCGAGTTCGCGCACTTCGCCGCGTTCGCCGACGAAGCGCAGCGCGCCACCATTCCCGATCCGAACAGCCACGCCACCTTTGCCGCTTCGCGCTCGCCGATCGAAGATGCCGCGCAGGGCGAAGGCGTGCAGTGGGCAACCTGGTTCACCGCGCTGCTGGGCGTGCGCCGCCAGTGGTTGGTACCGGGGCTTGCACAGGCGCGCGCCGTGGGCGCCGAGGTGCTGGCCGACGGTGCAGTGACCGCCAGCTGGGAATTGCCCGACGGGCTGTGGCATATCGCCTTCAACGTCGGCGCCGCGGCGGTGCCGATGCCGTTGCGGCGCGGACGCGTGGCGCATGTCGAGAATGTCGCCGCCGATGCGCAGCAATTGCCGGTCGATGGCTTAATCGCCTGGCACGAGGCGCGCGCATGAGTACGCGCGATCTGAGCCGGGCGGATCTGCACACGCTGGCCGGTGCGGCCGGTGTGATGGTGGACTGGGTGGATGCCAGCGACCAGCCACGGCAGGTGTCCGAGCAATCGCTGCATGCGGTGCTGACCGCGCTGGAACTGCCTGCGGCCACCGCCACGCAACGCGAAGACAGCCTGTGCCGCTGCAAGGCGCAGGCCACCGAGCCGGCGCCGCTGCTGACCGTGCAGGTGGCCGAGCTGTTGCCGGTGTCGGTTGCCGCCAATGCGCGCGGCCGTTGGGTGGACGACAGCGGCGCCAGCGAAGAGGCGCGTGCGGATGCACAGGGACAGGTGCGCGCACCGCAACGTTTCGGTTACTGGACGCTGCAGATCGGCACATTGACGCAGCAGGTCGCAGTGGCGCCGCAACGCTGCTTCAGCGTGGCCGATGCCTGCGGCCTGCCGGCACCGCGTGCCTGGGGCATGGCGTTGCAGGTGTATTCGGCGCGCAGCATCGACGATGCCGGCATCGGCGACGCGTCGGGCACGGTGGAATGGGTACGGCATGCCGCACTGGCCGGCGCCGATGCATTGGCCCTGAGTCCGGTGCATGCCTCGCGCCCGGTCACCACTGGCTACAGCCCGTATTCGCCCAGCGACCGGCGTTTTCTGGATCCCTTGCATGCCGCACCTGTGCGTGTGCTTGGCGAACTCGCATTGAATGCGATCGGCGAAGTGCCCGGCCTGCGCGAACGCTTCGATACCTTGCACAACACTGCATTGATCGACTGGCCGGCGTCTGCGCAGGCCAAGTGGCAATTGCTGCGCCATCTGTACACGCGCGTCGCAGCAGATCACGCCGACCTGGTCGCGTTCCGTAGCGAGGGCGGCGATGCGCTGGAGGGCTTTGCACGCTTTGCCGCGCAGGATTTCGGCGATGGCGATCCGCAGCTGCATGTGTTCACGCAATGGCTGGCGGCGCGCAGTTGGTCGGATGCGCAGCGCGAAGCGCACGAGCGTGGCATGAAGATCGGCTTGATCGCCGATCTGGCCGTGGGCTTCGACCCCAATGGCGCCGAAGCTGCAGCTGCCGCAGACACCGTGTTGCGTGGCCTGGTGCTGGGCGCACCGCCGGATGCCTTCAATGCCGATGGTCAGCATTGGGGCATCGGCGCGTATTCGCCCACTGCGTTGCGGCGCAGCGGCTACGCGCCGTATATCGCATTGCTGCGTGCGGTGCTGCGCGACCGCGGCGGCATCCGTATCGACCATATCCTGGGGCTGTTGCGGCTGTGGGTGGTGCCCGAAGGCGCCAGCTCCAACGAAGGCGCGTATCTGGCCTATCCGCTGCACGATCTGCTCAATCTGCTCGCGCTGGAATCATGGCGGCATCGCGCCATCGTGATCGGCGAAGACCTCGGCGTGGTGCCGCCGGGCATCCGCGAAGAACTGTCGCGGCGCGGAGTGATGGGCATCGATGTGTTGATGTTCACCCGCGACGACAACGGCGCCTTTGTGTCGCCGGCGCTGTGGCGGCCGGATGCGGTGGCCACCACCACCACGCACGATCTGCCCACCTTGACTGGCTGGCGCGAAGGCCGCGATATCGATTGGCGACGCAAGCTGGAACTGATCACGCCCGCGCAGGCGAGCGACGATGCCACCGCGCGCAGCAAGGATCTTGCACGTCTGGATGCGGCGGTCGAACACGCTGGCCTGAGCGCCGCGGACGACCCGCTGCTGGGCGCGCTGCGCTTCACCGCCACCAGTGTGTCGCCACTGGCCCTGTTGCCGGTGGAAGACGCACTGGCGCTGCAAGAACAACCCAATCTGCCGGGCACCGTCGAGGTCCATCCCAACTGGCGTCGACGCCTGCCCGATCCCTTGCCGCATGCGCGCCTGAGTACGGCGCTGCAGGGCTTTGCCGAGGCGCGTCGCGTCGCGGCCGTTTCGGAACCGCATCCATGATCGATCTTCGCGCCACCGCCCGCCTGCAGCTGCATGCCGGCTTCACCCTGCACGATGCGCTCGCGCAGGTGCCGTATTACGCCGGCCTCGGCATCAGCCATCTGTACCTGTCGCCGATCGGCACTGCGGTACCCGGCTCCACGCACGGTTACGACAATATCGACCCGACCGTGGTCAATCCCGAACTCGGCGGCGAAGTCGCATTGATCGCCTTGTCGCAAGCCGCGCGCGAACACGGCATGGGCTTGATCGCCGATATCGTGCCCAACCACATGGCCACACACGCGGATAACGCGTGGTGGTGGGATGTGCTGCGTAACGGCCGCAGCGCCAAACATGCCGACTGGTTCGACATCGATTGGCGCGCCCCTGGCCGCGACGGTAAGTTGTGGCTGGCGGTACTGGATCGCCCGTATGCCACCGCACTGGCCGAAGGGCTGATCACGCTGGTGGTCGAGGACGACGGCAGCGCGGCACTGGCGCATTACGACCAGCGTTACCCGATCCGTCCGCAGACGCTGGAGGTGCCGGAAAAGGCCGCGCGTGCGCAGTGGTTGCGCGACTACAACGACGGCGCCAAACGCGGCGATGGCCGCCTGCACAAGCTGATCGAACGCCAGCCATATCGTTTGAACTGGTGGCGCGTTGGCAACGACATGCTCAACTACCGCCGCTTCTTCGATATCACCTCGTTGGTGGCATTGCGGGTGGAACTGCCGGCAGTGTTCGACGCGGTGCATGCGCTGCCGCTGCGGCTGGTGGCCGAGGGCCATCTGGATGGCTTGCGAATCGATCACGTGGACGGCCTTACCGACCCCACCGGTTATGTGCGCAAGCTGCGTAGCCGGCTGGATGCAGCCGGTCGTCAGCGGGGGCTCAAGCCCGGCACGCTGGCGCTGTATCTGGAAAAGATCCTGGCACCCGGCGAAGCCTTGCCGGCCGACTGGCCCTGCGATGGCACCACCGGTTACGACTTCATGGACCAGGTCGGCGGCGTGCTGCATGATGCGGCCGGCTTCAAGCCGCTGGCGCGTGCCTGGCAGAAGGTGAGCGGACGTAGTGGCGATTTCGCCCAGGAAGAACGCGCCGCACGCGACGAGATCCTGCGTGGCCCGCTGCAGACCGAATTCAATCGCGCCGTGGGTGCACTGTCGGCATTGGCACGGCTGGATCCGCCCACGCGCGAGTTCAGCCCGCAGATGCTGGCGCGCGGCCTGTGCGTGTTGCTGCGCTGGTTTCCGGTGTACCGCACCTACGCCGGTGCCAAGGGCGTGACCGGCAGCGAAGCCGAGCGTTTACGTGCCACCGCGGCGCGTGCGCGCGAGGGCATGCCGGAATCGATCGTTGCGGCCGTCGATGCGATCGAGCGCTGGCTGCTCGACGATGCCGGCGCCGATCGCGCGCAGATCGCCTTGCGGCGCATCCTGCGTCGTCGCGTGGAGCAGTTGTCCGCACCGCTCAATGCCAAGTCGGTGGAAGATACCGCGTTCTATCGGCACGGCGTGCTGCTGTCGCGCAACGAGGTCGGCAGCCATCCGACCCACTTCGCCAATGAAGCGGCCGAGTTCCATGCGCAGAATCTCGAGCGCGCCAAGCATTTCCCGCGCGCGTTGCTGGCCACCGCCACGCACGACCACAAGCGCGGCGAAGACCTGCGCATGCGGCTGGCAGTGCTGTCCGAGCAACCGCGCTGGTGGATCGAGCAGAGCACGCAGTTCGATGCCTTGACCGAGACACTGGAATCGCCGGCATTGGCCGGCGGCGACCAGCAGATGCTGTGGCAGACCCTGGTGGCCGCCTGGCCGATCGGCCTGGGCGCCGACCAGACCGAGCCGCTGGCCGACTATGCCGAGCGCATCGCGCAATGGCTGCTCAAGGCCGTGCGCGAAGCCAAGCTGCACACCAGCTGGACCGACGGCTCGCCGGCCTACGAACAGGCCGTGCAGGCCACCGTGGAGCAGGTGCTGTGCAGCCGCGCCGGCCTGCCGCTGCGGCGTGCGCTGCTGCGCGCCAGCAACCACATCGCCGCCGCCGGCGCGCGCAATGCGCTGGTGCAAACCACGTTGCGCCTGACCGTGCCGGGCGTGCCCGATCTGTATCAAGGCACCGAAGGCTGGGATCTGTCGCTGGTGGATCCGGACAACCGCCGCCCGGTCGACTACGCGCAGCGCCAGCAATGGCTGGCCCAGGCGCGCGACTGGAACACGCTGCTGCGCAGCTGGCGCGATGGCGCGGTCAAGGCGCGTCTCACCGCGCTGCTGTTGCAGCTGCGTACCGAACATCCGGCGTTGTTTGCGCAGGGCGACTATCAGCCGCTCAACGTGGCGGTCAGTGGCGATGCGCAGGTGCTGGCGTTCCGTCGTCAGTACCGCGGCCAGTCGCTGGTGGTGGCGGTCACGCGATTGGGTGCCGGTGACCAGACCGAGGGCGATCTGCCGTTGCTGGTGCCGCCGGCACGTTGGGGTCAGGCGGCGTTGGCATTGCCGCAAGGCACATACCGTAATGTGCTCGATGGCAGCACGCTGCAGCCGCAGCAAGGCCGCCTGGCGCTATCCACGCTGTTTGCACGCGCGCCGGTGGCAGTGTTGACGACCCCCTAAGAGAACGTACGCAATGAACGACACGCAACGGCAGGCGCGACTTCGCCAGTTGGCACAGGAGATCTGGGAGGCCGAAGGCCGCCCGGACGGGCATGCGGCCCGTCATTGGGCCATGGCCGAGCGCCTGGTGGACGCCGAAGAACGCGCCGCCGAACAGGCCAACCCGCCGCTCACTGCACGTCAGTAACGGTGCCTCTGTCATCTTGCATGGTGCACCCTGCTGGCCGCGCCATGCAGGGTTGAACGTGCGCACGCACGCATTCGTATTCGCTCACTGGTTTTGAGTTCACCGCTTTCAGGAGTTACCGATGGCCACCCGCAAGTTCACGCAACGCTCGCGCATCCGCGAAGGCCGTCCCAATCCGCTCGGCGCCACCTGGGACGGGTTGGGCGTCAACTTCGCGTTGTACTCGCGCAACGCCACCCGCGTGGAACTGTGTCTGTTCGACGAGCGTGGCCGCGAGCAGGAGCGCCTGGCACTGCCCGAATACACCGATGAGGTCTGGCACGGCTATCTGCCCGATGCACGCCCCGGCCAGTTGTACGGCTACCGTGTGCACGGGCCTTACGCGCCAGATGCCGGTCATCGCTTCAACCACAACAAATTGCTGCTGGACCCGTATGCCAAGCAGATCGTCGGCGAGCTCAAATGGGCGCCGCATCTGTTCGGCTACACCATCGGCCATCGCGACAAGGATTTGAGTTTCGACCGTCGCGACAGCGCCGCGTTCATGCCCAAATCCGCAGTGATCGACCCGGCCTTCACCTGGGGCCAGGATCGCCCGCCGCAGACGCCGTGGAACCGCACGGTGATCTACGAAGCGCATGTGCGCGGGCTGAGCATGCTGCACCCGGCAGTGCCGCCGGAAGACCGTGGCACGTTCTCGGCATTGAAGACCGACGAGTTGATCGACCACATCAGCTCACTCGGCGTCACCGCGGTGGAACTGCTCCCCGTGCATGCCTTCGTCGACGATCAATATCTGCTGGAAAAAGGCCTGCGCAATTACTGGGGCTACAACACGCTGGGTTTCTTTGCACCGCAGGCGCGTTACATGTCCACGCGCACCGTGGCCGAGTTCAAGCAGATGGTGGCGCGCCTGCATCACGCCGGGCTGGAAGTGCTGCTGGACGTGGTCTACAACCATACCGCCGAAGGCAACGAGCTGGGGCCGACGCTGTCGTTCAAGGGCATCGACAACGCCAGCTACTACCGCCTGGCCGACGATCGCCGCTTCTACATCAACGACACCGGCACCGGGAACACCTTCGACCTGACCAATGTCGGCGCGCTGCGCATGGTGATGGACTCGTTGCGTTACTGGGTGCAGGAAATGCATGTCGATGGTTTCCGCTTCGACCTGGCCACCATCCTCGGGCGCGAGCGCTACGGCTTCGATCCATCCGGCAGCTTTCTCGATGCGGTGCGCCAGGATCCGGTGCTGAGCCAGACCAAGCTGATCGCCGAGCCCTGGGATATCGGTCCAGGCGGTTACCAGGTGGGCAATTTCCCGCCTGGTTGGGTGGAGTGGAACGACAAGTTCCGCGACAACGTGCGTGCGTTCTGGCGTGGCGACGGTGGGCAACTGGCCGAATTGGCCACACGCCTCACCGGCTCGGCCGATCTGTTCAACCACAGCGGTCGCCGCCCCACCGCATCGGTCAATTTCGTCACCGCGCACGATGGCTTCACCCTGCGCGATCTGGTTAGCTACGAAGGCAAGCACAACGTTGCCAACGGCGAAGAGGGCAGGGACGGGAGCGACCACAATATCTCTGCCAATTACGGCGTCGAAGGCGACACCAACGACCCGGCGATCAAGCAGCTGCGGCGTCAGCAGATGCGCAATCTGCTCGCCACCTTGTTGCTCTCGCAAGGCACGCCCATGCTGCTGGCCGGCGATGAATTCGGCCACAGCCAGAACGGCAACAACAACGCGTATTGCCAGGACAACGAACTGACCTGGATCGACTGGACTGCCGCCAGCAAGGCCGCCGCCGCCGATCAGGCCGCGTTCGTGCGCCGGCTGATCCGTATCCGCCAGCGTTATCCGCTGCTGCATCGCGCACGCTTCTTCGATGGCAAGTTCGATGAAGCGCTGGGCCTGCGCGATCTCACCTGGCTGGCACCCAATGGCAACGAGATGGACGAAGCCGGTTGGCACGACCCGGAAGCCCGCGCGCTGATGCTGCGCCTGGATGGCCGTTCGCCGACCACCGGCCTGCGCGAGATCGCCGCCAACGTGAGCTTGCTGATGCTGATCAACGCCGCCTCCACCAGCGTGGCGTTCACGCTGCCGGCGATGCACGACGAACATTGGCGCGTGCTGGTCGACACCGCACGCCACGGTGGGCGCGTGGTGGCCGGTGGCAGTGAATGGAAGGCGCCAGCGCATTCTTTGACCTTGTTGGCGGTGGAGCGCGACCGCATCGCCAGCAGTGCGCGCATCGTCTCCGAGGGCGCACGCTGATGGCAGGAGCGCACTGATGGACGTGTTGTTGGCAGGGGCGACCGGTCTGGTCGGCAAACACGTCTTGCAGCAGTTACTCACTGACACGCGCTGCACGGGGGTGGTTGCGATCACGCGCCGGCCGTTGACGCAGATCCATCCCAAACTGCGCAACCAGGTGATCGACTTCGATCGCCTGGACAGCTGGACCGCTCCGCGCATGGAGGCGGCCATCTGCGCCTTGGGCAGCACCATGAAACAGGCCGGCTCGCGCGAGGCGTTCTATCGCATCGATCACGGTTACCCGATGGCACTGGCACGCGCCGCCTGTGCGCAGGGCACCTCGGTGTTCGTGCTGAATTCGGCCGCCGGTGCCAATGCGCACTCGCGGATTTTCTACAACCGCGTCAAGGGCGAACTGGAACGCGACCTGCGCGCCGTCGGCTTCCCCTCGCTGACCTTCGTACGCCCGGGGCTGATCGGCGGCGAGCGCGAAGAGCGGCGTACCGGCGAACATATCGGCAGTCTCGTGCTGGGCGCGCTCGGCCCGTTGCTGCCACGCCGCTATCGCATCAACCCGGCCGAACGGATCGCTGCGGCAATGGTGAGCGCAGCGCTGGCACCGGCGCGTGGGGAGCACAGCGTCGAGGCGGCGGAGCTGGTGGGTTAGCGCTAGGCGTCTGCCTAGGTCGGGATAACGCTAAGAGGACAATGGTCTCGCCAGATTCGTAGTCGTAGCAAATCTCAACGAGTCCGTCGGAAAATCGGGTGCTTTGCTGAGATGCAGCGGAGCCCTGGTTCCTGATAACCTTGCTTTGTCCGCGACAGGTTCGCCAAAAGGAAACGGCTATGCATTTGTTGATGAAAGGGACTTTGGTTGTGTTGGTTGGCGCATTGTGCAGTTGCACCGCGCCTGCAGGCAGCGGTGGAAAAGAGCCGCAAGCGTCAACAGCGCCTTTAGCAGCTGCGAGTTCAGCAAAGATTCGGGAAATTCTGGTGGTGACCAAGGGAAGTGGGGCCACAACCCAGAACCGGTCCGAGCCGGTGGGTCCTGACTCACCGATTTCAGTCACAGTGTCAGTCACCCATTCTGGGTCCGACGTGCCATCTATTTCGCTTCGGTTGATCGATCTAAAGAATGGTCAGGTGCTAGGTGAGAAGGTTCAACCGCTAGCCGCTAATAGTGATTCGGTGCACTTCGAGTTCAAGCCTGCTCAGCCTTGGTCGGAGGGTCGCCATTTGTTGGAAGCGCGGCTTGGTAAAACTGGAAAAGTAGTTCAGCGCGAGTTTGACGTAGTGCAGAGCCAACCTGCTGCTGCGGAAGTCGACGCTAAAACTTAATGTGCGTTGTGTGGCAGGTCTTCCAGTGCATGCAGGAATGCGTGCAAATCTTTCTGTTCTCCCGCGGTCAGTGAGATCGGCGTGCCGCGCGCAAGGCTGCGGTAATAGATCTCGCGTTGGATCGCCTCTTCAAGGCTTCGAACGCTACCATCGTGCATATACGGTGGCGTGCGGGTGACGTTGCGTAGCGTTGGTGTGCGGTAGGCCGCCAAGTCATTGCCTTGGCCGCTGATTGCAAATCGTCCTAATGCGGCAATGTCTGGGTCTGACAACACTAGCGCAGCTACTGGGACACCCTGCTCGCGCTTGGTTTTAAAGGATTCAATGGTGGTGCCGACTTGTCCAGCCATCCGATCCATCCCGACGTTGGAATGGTGAAACTGATTGTCCGTGAAAGCGGCCGGTGCTCCCTCCAATGCGTGACATGAGGAGCATTCGGCTTTACCACGGAACACATCAAGGCCGCGCCGCTCTTCCATTGTCATGGCAGTAGCGTTCCCCGCGACAAAAGCGTCATACCGGCTGCGGCCAGTGGTCACAGAAGCCAGGTAGGCCAAGATGGCGCTGGAGATGCGTTCCTGATCGACACGCTCATCGCCAAACGCCGCTTTAAACTGTGTTCGGTAGTCCAGCCTATTTGACACCGCCTTGATCACCACACTCATATCCGGTTGAGCCATTTCGGCCTGATTGATGAAGGCCGCCACCGCTGCTTGGTCAAGCCGCTCCTCGCGACCATCCCAGAAGAAGTGAGTGAAATGAGGAAGGTCCAACAAGCTCGGCACGTTCCGGGTGCCAGTCCGCTGACCATAGACAGTGGGGACCGCGACGTCTTGGGCAAACGCTTTGCTGGGGTCATGGCATGAGCTGCAGGCCAGGGTCCGATTTGCACTGAGAGTGCTGTCTCGGAACAAGGTTTCCCCCAGGGCTGCCATGGCTTGATGGCCTTTCCCCTGGTCCAGATCCAATCCGACCAGCCACCTAGCTCCCAGCAGCGACAGGACGATGATCAAGAAGGTGGAGATGATGACCTTTAGCAACATTTTTCTTGATTTCAAAGGTTGAACAGGGTATGAATATCAGCCACAAAAATCTAGCCCCGAGCTAACCGCTCGATGGATCAAAGGAAGCCTCATGGATGGGCGATTGACCTCGCATCGCGAGCGAGCAACGGACGTGCGTAGGTTTATGAGGGCGCCACTTGGCTTCTGGCGCGCAGGTAAAGTGCTCCTGCTAGTGTCACTGATGTTCTTGTCCGTGGTGTCCTCGGCTACCACCTATGTTTATGACAGCAGTGGCAAATTAGTTGCGGTCAGTGACGATGTCGGGACGAGTGCTCGATACATCTACGACAGCATAGGCAATCTACTCACCGTAGATCGATTCGCTGCGGGTCAGTTGGCAATCTTTACCTTCAGTCCGGGACGTGGCGCTCCAGGCACGACCGTCAAGATCAAGGGCCAGGGCTTTAGTACGACCGCCACCCAAAATGCGGTTAAGTTCAACGGTGTGGTGGCAACGACTGTAGCCGCGACCGTCAACGAAATAACCGCCACTGTTCCCGCTGGCGCCACCACGGGGCCCATTTCAGTTGCGGTCGGCACCGCCGTAGCCGCAAGTCCTGTCAATTTCGTCGTTGATGCCGCTGCTGCGGTTCCGACGATCACATCCGTTGCTCCTACCCTGGTGGCAGTCGGCGAGCAGGTCACGATTGCGGGTAGGCAATTGTTGCCTGTCGTAGGACAGACCTCGACGTTGCTCAACGGACGGGCAGTCGCTACATCGAGTTCGTCTAATAGCCAGATCGTTTTCCCAGTTCCGGCGAAGGTAGGCAGCGGTAAGGTCACGATTATTACGCCCTACGGTTCGGCCACCAGCAGTCAGGACGTGGTGGTGGCCCCCACAGGTGTTGAAACCGCAAATATCGAGTCTGTGAAGCGGCTAGCGCTTAATGCTGCCGCGCAGACCTTGGCAGTCAACGCTACTGGGAAGGCAGTTGCTGTGCTGTATGACGCCGCTGTGGGAGATTTTCCAAGCCTGCAGTTCAGCGGTCTGGGAGCAGTGACCCTCGAGTACACAGCGTATGGTCCAACGAATGTCAGCATTGCTTCCGGCTCGGTTTCAGCGGCAAGTCCAACTATCCACCTGCCAAGGGTTTCCGTAAGCGGAACCTATTTATTGCTATTACGCCCGTCCAGTGCTCCTTCCAGCTGGAAGCTGGCCGTGGAAAAGGCGCCAGTACTGGCCCTTAATGGCTCTGTCTTGTCGCAGACACTCTCCGCCGCGGTACAGAGTAAACGGATTCTTTTCAACGCTACAGCCGGTCAGAATCTGGGTTTGGCCCTGAGTGATCTCGTGACGCCGAACACGACAAACTATGCATATCTGACAGTCTATAAATCTGATGGCGGCGCTGTGGCGAGCCAGCTGTGCTATGCCGCTAACAATGGTTGCCAGACGAACTTAGTCAATCTGGAGGCTGGCACTTACAGTGCGGTAATTACGCCCCCTTACGACGGCGACCGGACGATGAGCTTCAAGAGCACATTGTCGACAGATGTGACTGGGACATTGGCGGCGGACAAGGTGCAGACGCTCACTTTGGGGCGGCGGGGTCAGAACGGACGTTTGAGCTTTGCAGGAACGGCGGGTCAGACGATGGCATTGCAGGTGGCAGCTCAGGCAACAGTGCCAGCAGGCCGCACAACGTATTACACGGTATATAAGCCGGATGGAGCAGCACTGGCCTCGACTTCTATTGGCACAAGTTCGGCAACGATTTTGAATCTGCCAAACCTGCCAGTGACAGGCACGTACACGGTATTTATCGACCCCTATCAAGGCGAAACGCTCAGCACGCAGTTGACGTTAGCAACGGGCACGACTAGCGGACAGGTGACCAATGGTGCCAGTGGCAGTTTTGCGACCAGCATTCCTGAGCAGAGCGTCTATCTGACTTTCACTGCGACGGCCGGCCAGAACATGGGTTTGGCCCTGAGTGATCTAGTGACGCCGAACACGACAAACTATGCGTATCTGACAGTCTATAAATCTGATGGTGGTGCTGTGGCAAGCCAGCTGTGCTATGCCGCTAACAATGGTTGCCAGACGAACTTGGTCAATCTGGAGGCTGGCACTTACAGTGCGGTAATTACGCCCCCTTACGACGGCGACCGGACGATGAGCTTCAAGAGCACATTGTCGACAGATGTGACTGGGACATTGGCGGCGGACAAGGTGCAGACGCTGACTTTGGGGCGGCGGGGTCAGAACGGGCGCTTGAGCTTTGCGGGAACGGCGGGTCAGACGATGGCGTTGCAGGTGGCGGCCCAAGCGACGGCGCCGGCGGACCGCCTAACGTATTACACCGTGTACAAACCTGACGGAGCGGTACTGAACTCGATCTATGCCGGGTCCAATGGAACCTCAGCAACAACACTGAATCTGTCAAACCTGCCGGCAACGGGAACCTATACGGTATTTGTGGATCCCTACCAGGGTGAAACGCTGAGCACGCAGTTGACGTTAGCAACGGGCACGACCAGTGGACAGGTGACCAATGGCGCCAGTGGCAGTTTTGCGACCAGTATTCCTCAGCAGAATGTCTATCTGACCTTTACTGCGACGGCTGGCCAGAACCTGGGTTTGGCCCTGAGTGATCTCGTGACGCCGAACACGACAAACTATGCGTATCTGACAGTCTATAAATCTGATGGCGGCGCTGTGGCAAGCCAGCTGTGCTATGCCGCTAACAATGGTTGCCAGACGAACTTGGTCAATCTGGAGGCAGGCACTTACAGTGCGGTAATTACGCCGCCTTACGACGGCGACCGGACGATGAGCTTCAAGAGCACATTGTCGACAGATGTGACTGGGACATTGGCGGCGGACAAGGTGCAGACGCTGACACTGGGTCGCCGGGGTCAGAACGGACGTTTGAGCTTTGCGGGAACGGCGGGTCAGACGGTGGCATTGCAGGTGGCAGCTCAGACGACGGCGCCGGCGGACCGTCTAACGTATTACACCGTGTACAAACCTGACGGAGCGGTACTGAACTCGATCTATGCCGGGTCCAATGGAACCTCAGCAACAACACTGAATCTGCCAAACCTGCCGGCAACAGGAACCTATACGGTATTTGTGGATCCCTACCAGGGTGAAACGCTGAGCACGCAGTTGACGTTGGCAACGGGCACGACCAGCGGGCAGGTGACCAACGGTGCTAGTGGCAGTTTTGCGACGACGGTGCCTGGTCAGAATGTCTATCTGACCTTTACCGCCACGGCCGGCCAGAACATGGGGTTTGCACTGAGCAATCTAGTGACGCCCAACAGTACAAATGCAGTGTACTTTGCGGTGTACAGGGCTGATGGCGCTAGTATTGCGAGCCAGAACTGCTACGTCAGTAGTGGTGGTTGCCAAGTTAACCTGGCTAACTTGGCCGCAGGTACCTACAGCGTGGTGATTACACCGCCTTACAACGGCGACCAGACGATGAGCTTTAAGAGCACATTGTCGACGGACGTGACCGGGACATTGGTGGCGGACAAGGTGCAGACGTTGACCTTAGGTCGGCGCGGTCAGAACGGACGCTTGAGCTTTGCGGGTACAGCAGGGCAGACGGTGGCGTTGCAAGTGGCAGGGCAGACGACGGCACCGGCAGAGCGCATGGCGTATTACGAGGTGTACAAGCCCGACGGCGCCCATCTAAATTCCGTCGGCGCGACATCCGCCGCAACACTAAGCCTGTCTAACCTGCCGGCAACGGGCACCTACACGATTTATGTGGACCCGTACTACGGCGAGACGCTCAGCACGCAGCTGACGCTCACCTCATCGAAATGACTGTACTACGCGATTCCAAGGATGCCGAAATGGAAGCTGGCAACAAGACACCGAAGCATTGGCTCTGGAGCACCAGCCTGGGCATGCTTGCTGCTTTATCGAGCACTGGCTCGGCCAGCTGGGCTCAATCACCGAGCTTGGCAAGTGCTCCCGCGACAAACGCGAATGCAGTTGCTCCAGGCTATGCATCAGTAGCTCAACGGCTTTCGCTTAGCGGCGACCAGACGCTACGTCTGGAAGCGTCTGGTACCTCCATAGTCTTGACGACACAGGGCAAGCAACTGCGAGTTCGCTCCTGGACGCTTCCTGAGCAACGCATAGGCGCCAGTCTGACCCGGCTAGCCGATGGACAGGTGCTGATCTGGGGCGGTGCAAGCGCACAAGGCGCACTGCGTGCAGGCGGATATTTGCTCGATCCCGAGCAAGATAGGTTGCAGCCTATTGCACTGGCAGGTGTGAGTCCACGTGCGCACCACAGTGCGACAGTGTTGACAGATGGTCAGTTGCTGCTGGCAGGCGGTCTAGGGAACCCAGGTCAAGCTCAACTCTGGAATCCACAGACCCAGCATGTGGTGACGTTGGTGATGCCTGCCAGGACTGGCCAGATCGCTACCCTGCAGGCCGATGGCCAGGTGCGCCTGTCTGGAGGGACGGCAGCAAGTGCCGGTGCACGTACCGATCTGTTGTTCGACCCGGTAGCTCAAACGTTCGTTACAGCTCAACCTCACTGGACAGCTTCGGCGGATACGGCGCTGGCTGCATCGCTTCCAGCAACCAGGGAAGCCCAGGCCGATCCCGGCACTCGTATCGCACTGCGTTTTACGCGACCGGTGCGAGGCGCGGATGTCAAAGACACGACGGTATCGCTGATGGGGCCAGGGGGACTGGTGGATACGCGCGTATCTACAGCGGAAGGCGGCCGGCTCGTTTTCATCCAGCCCAAGACCACACTCTTTCCGGACACGAGCTACACGGTGCTGGCGCAGGGACTGCATGGTCTCGATGGTAAAGCTGTGCCGCTATCTGTCGTTGAATTCAAGACCCGTGCGATTGAAGGTGCTGCCGGTGCAGCAGCCGCCACTACCAATGCTACGGGCAACGATACTGCAGACATCCAGAAAAACCCGGCCTTGATGGGGTGCGGAACTGACCATCCCTCACCATGCAAGAAGTCGTCCTCGTTGACTGAAGGCGCTTGGCAGCCAGGCCAGGACAGCACCGATTCGCGCTGGCGTGTCCAGGGCGCGCAACCTGAAGCTTTGCCGATCAGTGCGCTTGAAGTTGCTGCCATGGCCAGTGGGCTGACCAGCGTCAGCGGACAAGTGCTGCTGGTCGATGGTCGGCCTCTTGCAGGCGTGGAGATCAGCGTCGGGTTGAGCAAGACACGCACGGACCCGACAGGACGGTTTGTGCTCACGGGTATCGCAACAGGTCGGCAAGAGCTCTATGTCGATGGCACGTCCGCCAACATCGCCGGGCGTGAGTACGGCCAATTCGTCGTGGGTGTGGATATTAAGGCCGGTCAGCTCACCCGGTTGCCGTACACCATGTACGTACCGCAGATCAGTGCACGCGATAAGACAAACATTGCCTCGCCATTGAAGCGGGACGTGGTGGTCACCCATCCGGACATCCCCGGTCTGCAGATTCATATCCCGGCCGGTACCGTGATTCGCGATCGCAAGGGTAATCTGGTCAATGAGCTGGCGATCGTGCCTACGCCAGTCAATCGTGCTCCGTTCCCGGTGCCCGCCAACTACCCGATGTACTTCACGCTTGAGCCAGGTGGTGCGCTGATTCAGGGCTTGACGCCGCAAGCCGCACAGGGCGTCAAGGTGCTGTATCCCAACTACGACAAATTGCCGACAGGCACGCAAGCCAACTTCTGGATCTACGAGCCAGCTGAAGGGTGGCGGGTTTACGGCAAGGGACGGGTGACCTCCGATGGCACACGTATCGCACCAGAGGCTGGTGTAGGTCTGTATCAGGCCATGGGGGCAAGTTACAGCGTTGATACCAATACCCCGCCTCCCGAGCCTGACAAGCCGCCAGTCAGCGACGGGTGTAATTGCGATGCTGGTGGCGCGGGTGCGACCGCAGGTGATCCGATCGACCTTTACACGGGAGAATTTTCCTATGAGGAGACTGACGCGGTTGTGAGCGGACTTTCGCCTATCGCGATCACCCGCTTCTACAGGCCCCGCGAACTTTTGAAGCGTGATTTCGGCATCGGCACCGCTGCGGGTTTCCGTTACACCTTGTACTCGCCGGCTGGTGATTACAATCAGCTTCACTTGGTGCTACCGAGCGGTGCGCCGATCATTTTCAGCCGAACATCGGGGAGTGGGCTCACCGGCCAGTGGGCGCAGTCCGGCTCTTTCTCAGGCTATGCGGGTTCCACCATCACGCAGGGCACTCCATCGGGACACGGCTATCTGCTTGCCTTGCGCGATGGCAGCAAAATGTACTTCAACCAGTACTCTCCAAACCAGCTCGAATGGACGACTGATCGGTTTGGTAACCGAGTCGATTATGTCTACGATGCCGGCCTGGTCTCACGTATCGTATCGGCGAATGGTCGTTATCTGGCGATCACCTACGACAGCAGCAATCGGATTAGCAGCGTCAAGGACCCATTGGGCAGCACTTGGTCCTACGCATACAACTCTGACGGATACCTAAGCAGGGTCACTCGCCCTGATGGGACTACGCGCAGCTTCACCTATAAAGTGCGTGAAAAGACACTGATGATTCCAGCGCAGGTCCGCTTGCAGGGAATCTTTGATGGCAAGAATCAGCGCGTGTTATGGAATGAGTTTGAAGAGGATTTTGGATTATTAACCGGCCGTGTGGTCAAGCAGACGCAGGCAGATGGTGGCGTGTTGACCATCGACTACGCCCATGTCGAAGGAAACACGCTTGGTAGATTGATCACCAAGCCTGACGGCAGCAAGCGACGCGTGACGTTTGATCCGGCTACCCTTTATCCGAAGACCGACACTGCTGCCTATGGTACGAACCTCGCTCAGACCATCACCTACGAACGCGGTGCCGGCGGGCAGATCACTGCCCAGATCGATCCCCTTGGGCGGCGCACCGAATTTTCCTACGATGGCAGCGGTCGCAAGACGCAGATCAAGGTGATGGCAGGGACCACCGAGGCTCGCACGACTACCTTGGTTTACAACGCCGATGGCGATCTCGCATCGATCACCGACCCGCTCAACCACAAGACCAGCTTCGGCTACACCAGCCGTTGCCTGACGTCGGTCACCAACCCACTGGGCAAAGTCACCAAAGCAACCTGCAATGCCGCAGGACAACGCCTCACCTTGACCGACGCTCTGAATCACACCACGAACTTCATCTGGACCGGCGAAGACCTGACTCAAATTAGTGATCCTCTAGGTCGCAATGTGCACTTCCGCTATGACGTGTTGGGACGGATGATTGCCGCCCAGGACGTGCAGGGCAACCTCTCGCGGATGGAGTACGACGGACTGGGTCGGGCAGTGAAGTCCATCGATCCGTTAGGGAATACCGTGCAGACGGGCTTCGACGCCAACGGTAACGTCGCCGCAATTTTGTTGCCGCATGGCAACGGCGTGACGTATACCTATGACGAACGCGATCGTCGCGTGACACGTACCGACGCACTGGGCCAGGTGGAGCGCTGGACCTACGACAAGATGGACCGGGTAAAAACCTATACGGACCGGCGCAAACGTGTCACTACCTATGCCTACGACACCTTGGGTCGGCCGACTACGACGACTTTCCCCAGCATGGGCGGCACCCTGACCGCCAGCTACGACGCCGGTAACCGGATGGTGGCGCTAGCCGACAGCCTGTCCGGCACGTTGGGCTGGAGTTATGACAACTTCGACCAGGTTGCTGCGGCCAACAGCCCGCAAGGGACGATCACGTATGGCTACGACGCGGCAGGCCGGCGCACGCGCATGCAGGCGGCCACCCAGGCGGAAGTCGTCTATGGTTACGACAATGCCGACCGTCTGACCGGCATCACCCACGGTGCCGAAAAGGTGAGCTTCGCCTACGACACTGCCAACCGCCTCACCACGCAAACCCTGCCCAACCAGGTGCAAACGGTCTACACCTACAACAACGCCGACCAGGTTACCGGCATGGCCTGGGGCAAGGCCGGGCAGCCAGCGTTAGGCAGCCTGGGTTACGGCTATAACACCGTGGGCCAATTGGTCGCCCAAACCGGCACGCACGCGCCACAGTCACTTCCGGCCGCCAGCAGCAGCAACAGCTTCGACGACAACAATCGGCAAACCGCAGCCAACAACGTTGCGCTGAGCTACGACGAGAGCGGCAACCTGCTCTCGGACGGCAGCCGCACCTACGTCTGGGACGACCGCGACCGGCTGAGCCAGATCCAGCAAGGCGGCGCTACGATTGCCAGCTTCAGCTATGACGCATTGGGACGGCGTACGGCCAAGACCGAGGGTGGCACGAGCATGCAGTACCTTTACGACGGCCTGGACACGGTGCAGGAGACGCAAGGCAGCACCGTCAACCCAATCCTCACCGGGCTTGGCCTCGACCAGCGCTATGCACGCAACGACACGGGCGGCAGGACGTACTTCCTAACCGACCAGCTGGGCAGCACGCGCTTGCTGACGAATGCGGCGGGTAACGCGGTGCAGCGGTATGAGTATGATCCGTACGGCACGACCGCTCAGAGCAGTACGGCTTACACCAATCCGTACCAATACACTGGACGGGAAAAGGACGCGAGCGGCCTGTACTATTACCGGGCGAGATATTATCGGCCGCAGTGGGGGCGGTTTATCAGCGAAGATCCAATTGGATTAAGTGGTGGCAGTAACTCATATGTGTATGTCGGCAACGCACCAACTATTTTTATAGATCCACTTGGTTTAGATCGAGTGGTCACTTATCAAAATCTTGGATTTACTGCTTATTACGATAATCAGGGGAATTACGTCAATTCATGGCCTTCACGTAGTGCCGTGGCTAGGAATTCCAAGCCTGGTGCGGCTGGTCCATATCATTCGGATAATGTTTATCCGTCAGACGGCCCCCATCACGGCAAGCCGGTTGAGTATGGACCGAATGATATACTTAAAACAGATGATGGTAGGGGTAGGTGGTTGCATGGCGGTGGTACAGGTCTTGCGGACCCCCAAAGTCCGAGGCAGGGTTGGAAGCCAACATTGGGTTGCACGAGGATGCAGAATGAGGACATTCAGCAACTTGTAGATCTAGTTCGAGAAGTTAAAGCGAAAGATCCAACTAGGGTCATTACGTACGATAGGTATGATTACGTAAGGCCGACGATAGTTCCTATTTGGTGAATTTTTATGTCGACAACTAAAAAAACTTTTATTCTTGCTTTGGTTCTGCTTCTGGTGGCTTGGACTGGAATTGGAGATAGATCAGAAGACTATGTAAAAAAATCTTTCTTGCTTGCCGATTTCTCCCCTCATGTATATGATGATTTGCAAATTATAAAGCGTTATGGGAAGGGGGAGGTTAGTGAGTTACAGTATGATTTTATAAGATCTTTTTACGATAAGTCGTCGCAATTATGGGTTAGTTTTATTGGAGATAAGGAGATTTCAAGTGAGTTCAGGGTGGTGCAAGAAGTTTTAATATCAAAATATGGACCAAGCACAAAGCGTGTGGGTAGGTTGGAGTCGATATCTAAAATATCATTATTTAATATAAAAATTGGCGACCCGCGAAATTTGGTGGAAGCTGTTGCTAAAAATAAGCGTAATTTTTCTTTTAGTAAAGTCCAGTTGTTTGGTGCTCAAGTCGATCAAATTTTATTTTTTCCAACAGAGCGGGATTCAAACACATTTTACAAATTTTATTTAAAAAATGGGGTTGTTGTTGGAATCGCAGTTTGCGTGAGTGACTGACTTGAAATGTGGGAAAAATCGTTGTTACCACAATAAGCTTTAAAATCGACCGACCCCTTTGGGAGCGCTGTGCAGACGGGCTTCGACGCCAACGGTAACGTCGCCGCAATTTTGTTACCGCATGGCAACGGCGTGACGTATACCTGCGACGAACGCGATCGTTGCGTGACACGTACCGACGCACTGGGCCAGGTGGAGCGCTGGACCTACGACAAGATGGACCGGGTAAAAACCTATACGGACCGGCGCAAACGTGTCACTACCTATGTCTACGACACCTTGGGTCGGTCGACCACGACGACCTTCCCCAGCATGGGCGGCACCCTGACCGCCAGCTACGACGCCGGTAACCGGATGGTGGCGCTAGCCGACAGCCTGTCCGGCACGTTGGGCTGGAGTTATGACAACTTCGACCAGGTTGCTGCGGCCAACAGCCCGCAAGGGACGATCACGTATGGCTACGACGCGGCAGGCCGGCGCACGCGCATGCAGGCGGCCACCCAGGCGGAAGTCGTCTATGGTTACGACAATGCCGACCGTCTGACCGGCATCACCCACGGTGCCGAAAAGGTGAGCTTCGCCTACGACACTGCCAACCGCCTCACCACGCAAACCCTGCCCAACCAGGTGCAAACGGTCTACACCTACAACAACGCCGACCAGGTTACCGGCATGGCCTGGGGCAAGGCCGGGCAGCCAGCGTTAGGCAGCCTGGGTTACGGCTATAACACCGTGGGCCAATTGGTCGCCCAAACCGGCACGCACGCGCCACAGTCACTTCCGGCCGCCAGCAGCAGCAACAGCTTCGACGACAACAATCGGCAAACCGCAGCCAACAACGTTGCGCTGAGCTACGACGAGAGCGGCAACCTGCTCTCGGACGGCAGCCGCACCTACGTCTGGGACGACCGCGACCGGCTGAGCCAGATCCAGCAAGGCGGCGCCACGATTGCCAGCTTCAGCTATGACGCATTGGGACGGCGTACGGCCAAGACCGAGGGTGGCACGAGCATGCAGTACCTTTACGACGGCCTGGACACGGTGCAGGAGACGCAAGGCAGCACCGTCAACCCAATCCTCACCGGGCTTGGCCTCGACCAGCGCTATGCACGCAACGACACGGGCGGCAGGACGTACTTCCTAACCGACCAGCTGGGCAGCACGCGCTTGCTGACGAATGCGGCGGGTAACGCGGTGCAGCGGTATGAGTATGATCCGTACGGCACGACCGCTCAGAGCAGTGCGGCTTACACCAATCCGTACCAATACACTGGACGGGAAAAGGACGCGAGCGGCCTGTACTATTACCGGGCGAGATATTATCGGCCGCAGTGGGGGCGGTTTATCAGCGAAGATCCAATTGGATTGGCTGGCGGGATAAACTATCATGCCTATGTAGGCGGGAATCCTGTAATTTTCTCGGATCCTTTCGGCTTAGCGCGTTTCGGGTTTAGGCCGCTGGGCGATGGTCAGGATAGATTTGGTGCTGGCGAAGCACCCAGTGGTGGTTCCAATGCGGAGCGCGCGCATGAACAGTTATGGTTCGATGACAATAAGGAAGAAAACGTAGGATTTTTCGCTGGCACCGGCGACGGTAATGGATTTCAACTCTGTGGCGAGAAAGGTGAAGTGCGAAGCGATGGTGGGCGCAATCGTAACCAGTACACATTCTTCGGCAGTACCTATGATGACTCCACTATGCGTGATGCAGTAAAAAATTAAGTGCCGAATGGAAAAATAAGAGCTACTGCTTGCTAGGGCAGAACTGCCAAAAATTCGCGGATGCACTTCGGGATGAGTACGGGCGGCAGAAGGCGAGAGGAGGTAGATAATGCGTATGTCGATTGGATTTTGGAGTGGAATTATTTTATGGATTGGAATGCCTTAGGGGCTTTTGTGGGCTTCAGATCATCTTCCTTACGGCTTGGTGTGGCTGGAATTGCATCAGTTATATTACTTGCCTCTAGCATCCTGGCTGGGCAGTCCTTTCTTCGTAAGTGACAAGGACCTCTCATTCAATGTCCTGCCGGCCGGAAGAGCTTCAATAATTTTATTCTACCTATTGGTCACTGTGTTAATAATTATCTTTCAACGATGAAATGTCCAAAGGTCAGCACGCGGACTTAATTGATATGTGTTCAGGCCTATGGGAGCTGCTGAGAATCTTCAGTTGCCTAAGCAATTGTTTGCCTAGATTGACGGCTTTGTACCGAAAGCATAACTGGCCGATAGCTCATGTGTGTCCAACGTGGGGGACAATAGCTCACACCCCCAACGACTGCCCACCATCCACCGCCAGCACTTGCCCGGTAATCCAGCGCGCTTGCGGCGATGCCAGAAACAACGCCGCATCGGCAATGTGCTGCACCTGCCCGAATCCGCCGAATGGGATGCTGTCGCGGATGCGTGCATACAGTTCCGGTTCTTCATCGCGACGCCGCGCCCATAGCCCGTCGGGAAATTCGATCGAGCCGGGCGCGATCGCGTTGACGCGGATGCGCTCGCGCGCCAGTTCGGCGGCCAGCGTGGTGGTGTAGTAATTGAGCGCCGCCTTGGCGGTGGAATAGGCGATCGCGCGCGGCGTGGGGCGTTGCGCGTTTATCGAGCTGATATTGAGGATCACCGCCGCATCGCTGTTGCGTAAGTGCGGTAGCGCGGCGCGATTGCAGCGCACTGCGGCCATCAGATCCACGTCCAGGCCGGCTTGCCAGCTTGCGTCGTCGTTGCCATGTCCATAGCCGGAGGCGTTGTTGATCACCACGTCCAGGCCATTCAATGCCTGCGCTGCAGCATCCACATAGGCCTCGATTTGCACAGCATCCGACAGGTCGCAGGCGAAGGTGTGTACCGGTGCGCCATGCGGCGCCAACGCATGTGCGGCGTGTGCGAGGCCGTCGGCATTGCGTGCGCACAGCGAGACGTGCGCGCCGTTGCGCACGAACGCGTCGGCAATGGCCAGACCGATGCCACGGCTACCGCCGGCGATCAGCACGCGTTGATCGCGCGGCGAGACTTGCATGGGTGCTGCGGGAATGGACATGGCGTGCACTCGATCGGAAACCGGCATTATCGAGCAGCTTGGTCATGACGCACTGTTCGGCGCCATTGCAGTGTTGGACGTACCATCGCAGGTGCACCCAAAATCCAAGGGCGGCTAACAAAATTACTGCGCTCACCGCCAGACGCGCGCAGCCGTTGCTCGGAATCGGCATGTGCCACTCATACACTTCGGTTCTGAGCGCGCTGTCCGCATGCCCCCGGCAACTGCTCGCTACATTTTGCTAGCTACTCTCAATTGCGGTGCGCAGCGCTGCGCTGCGAGCCACGTGGGGAGCCATGCACCAGTATCTACCTGCGGTCGCGTGCGCTGTCATCTACATGCAATGCGACGCGCGCGCCGCCTGCGCCACAAGCCTCATCACCAAGCATGATCAGCTCATGCGTTTTCGCTTGCTCGCCGCTAACCATTTGTTTACACGTTCGCGCCGCGCTGCGGGCACAACGTGCGGGTCATTCAGTGGGAGTTGCACATGGAAACCCATATCACCGTCATCGGTGCCGGCTTTTGCGGTACCGCGCTGGTCCGTGCGCTGGCGCAGACGGCCGATGCCCAGGTCCGCATCACCCTGGTCGGCGTGGCTGAGACCTTCGGCAGCGGCATTGCGTATGGCGCGGCGCGGCCGGAGCACTTGCTCAACGTGCGTGCCAAAGACCTGGGGATCGATGCACAGGCGCCCGGTGCATTCGCAGATACCCTGCATCTTGGCGACAGCGGGCGATTGGAATTCCTGCCGCGCCTTGCCTATGGCGATTATCTGCGCAGCGAGCTGGATACCGCAGTCAGTGGCGCGCAGGCCTCGATTGTGCGGCTGTCGCAGGAAGCCGTGGCAGTGGAGCGCGTGCGCAAGGGGTTTCGCGTGTTTCTGGTCAATGGCGATGCCTTCCATAGCGACCGCGTGGTGTTGGCGGTCGGTGCACTGCAGCCGCAGGCGCTTGCCGGCATCGGCCCGCGCTTGAGCGTGCATCCGCGCTACATCGGGTGGCCGTGGCAGGGCGATGCCCTGGCGCAGTTGTCGCCCGACGATGACGTGCTGATCGTTGGCACCGGGCTGACCATGGTGGATGTGGCATTGACCCTGCATGCGCGCGGGCATCGTGGCCGGCTGGTGGCGATTTCGCGGCGTGGCTTGGCACCACAGGCGCATCTGCGCCAGCCTGGCGCGGCGCTGGAATTGCCGCCGCATCTGCAACGCGCGCTCAAGGACGCCGACCTGCGTGGCCTGCTGCGCGGCGTGCGTCAGCTGAGTGCGGTGGTCGACGATTGGCGGCGCGTGGTGGATGCCTTGCGCCCGCATCTGCAGCCACTGTGGCAGCGGCTGGAGTTACCTGAGCGTGCGCGCTTTCTGCGTCACTTGCGGCCGTATTGGGAAGTGGCGCGGCATCGCGTTGCGCCGGGTGCGGCGGAGCAACTGGCGCAGCTGCAGGCCTCGGGCCAATTGCAGGTGACTGCAGCGCGCCTGCTACGTGCGCGTTGGGTGCCCGATGGCGTGGAGGCGGTGATCCGCCCGCGTGGTGCTGCCGATGCGCAGACCGGGCACTACGACGCGGTGATCCGCGCCACCGGCCTGGACACCGACATCGACCGCACCAGCGATCCGCTGATCGCCGGCATGCGCGAAGCCGGTCTGCTGCGTGCCGATCCGCTTGGGTTGGGTGTGGACACCGACGATCAATTACGGGTGCGCGATGGCGCCGGGCAAATCGTGCCAGGGCTGTACTGCGTTGGTCCGCTGTTGCGTGGGCGCTATTGGGAAATCACCGCCGTGCCGGAGTTGCGCGTCGCTACACGCGCATTGGCCGAGCGTCTGTTGTTGGGCGCGATGCCGGCGTTACAGCCGGAGCCGGAGCCGGAACATGTGCCGCGCGAGGCGAATGCGCGTTTGTAGGTGGCCGTACCCTCACCCCCACCCCTCTCCCGCAGGAGAAAGGCTTTAACCCTTCTCTCGTCGGGAGAAGGTGCGCCGCAGGGGCGGATGAGGCTACGAGCGCAGCCTCGCACAGTTGGACGATGCGAGTAGCTGCGCTCCGTACCCCCACCCCAACCCCTCTCCCGATGGGAGAGGGGCTTGTCGCTCCTTCCAGCGGGATCTTGATCTGCGCGCGCAGGTATAGGCCTCATCTCGCCATCTCGCGCGGACTTCGCCAAACAGCGCAATCATGCAGCGTGATGCGTAGCGCACTGCACCGGTGCAGACAGGAGTAGGTCATGTTGATCGGCCTGGGCTGATTACAGTCCGGGTCGCTTCATCCTCTCGTCCGCCTGGAGTCTGCCATGCCCCGTCTTGCTGCCACTGCCTTGCTCGCCACGCTGTGCGCTTGCGCGCTACCCGCGTGGGCCAGCGAATCGCTCAATACCCGTGCTGAAGTGCTCGCGGCTCTGGAGGCCGGCTATGACGTCAGCCTGACGACCGACCTCGCTCGCTGCACGCCCGAAGAAGGCACCCCGGTCACCCAGACCCGTGGCGGCCGCCATATCGATGCCTATCGCATCACCGAGGACGGCACCGCCGCATTCTCCGGCTCGCATTTCACCGTGGCCAACGACGGCAAGCCGATCCAGCAGTTCATGCGTTATCAGCTGCGCCCGGATGGCAGCGTGCGTTTCACCACCTACATGTACGACCTGCCGGGTCTGCAACAACGTGGGCCGGTGCTGGCCTATCAATGCACGATCAACCAGGGCATCCGCTTCCACGCCGATTGAGTGCGTTTGCCCCTCATTACCGAGAAAGCACATGTCCTCACGTCTGTATTTTTCACTTGCTATCGCAGTGCTGTCAGCCAGCGCGGTTCCCGCATTCGCCACGCAATCGTTGAACACGCAAGCGAGCCTGATCGATGCGTTGGAGACCGGCCGCAATGTGGCGGTGTCGGTCGATCTGTCGCGCTGCACGGCCGAAGCGGGTACTGCATCCAGTCGCAGCCGCGGCGGTGTGCGGATCGGCGCCTACCGTCTTACCGCGGACGGCACCTTGGCGTTTTCAGACACCCAGTTCATCGCTGCCAGCAGCGATGGCAGGCCGTTCCAGCAGTTCCAGCGCTACCAGGTGCTTGCCGACAACAGTGTGCGGCTGACCACCTACATGTACGACCTGCCGAGCCTGCAGCAACGCGGGGCACTGCTGGCGTATCAATGCACGATCAATCAGGGCATTCGCTTCCACGCGCACTGAACGCGCCGATGCGTTGCGCGATGCCACCTGAGCGAGTGGCATCGTGTCGATGACGCTACAGCATCAACATACAACCTGATGGCGACTACTGCACCGCAACCGCAACCGCATCGGTGGCGCCGGATTGCCAGCCACCGCCCAGCGCCTTGAAGGTGGCCACTGCACTGCGTGCCGCATCGGTGCGCGCCTGCACCTGCGCATCGGAGGCACGCAGCAAGCTGTCGTCGGCATTCAAGACTTCGATCAGGCTGACCACGCCTTTTTCATAGGCCAGCGCAGATGCACCACGCGCCTTGCCGAGTGCATCCACACCTTGCGATAACACCGCTGCCTGCTGCTCGCGTTTGACCAGTGCGGTCAACGCATTCTCCACGTCTTCCGTGGCGCGCAACACGGCCAGGCGATACGCGGCCAGCTGCTCGGCTTCCTGTCCTTTGGCCTGTGCGATCTGCGCATTGATGCGGCCGAAATCGAACAGCCGCCAGCGCAAACCCAGCACGCCGGCAGATTGGCTGGCATCGCCGGTGAACAGGTTGGCGCCGGAGATGGCGGTGGCGCTGCCGAGTAATCCGCTGAGCGAAAATTTCGGGTAGTACTCGGCCATCGCCACGCCGATGCGCGCGTTCGACGCTGCTAGCCGGCGCTCGGCAACGATCAGATCCGGGCGGCGCCGCAGCAGGTCGCCAGGCGTGCCCGTTTCGGCAATGCGCGGTGCAAGTGGAATGGGTTTGCTTGTGGCCAGCTCTGCACGATGCGTCCCTGGCGCAACGCCCAACATCACGTCCAGTGCATTCATCGCCGCGACCACGCCGCTTTCGATACCGGGCACCGATGCCTGCGCCTGTGCAAGCGCGCCTTGTGCCTGGTGCAGCTGCAGCTCGGGGGCGAGTCCTTTGCCATGCAGCAGCGTCACCATGGACAGCAGGCCCTGCTGGGTGGCGACCTGGCGCTGCGCCACCTCCAGTCGTGCCTGCAGGCCGCGGATGCTGATGTAGATGTCGGCGGTCTGCGCGGCCACCGCCAGACGGGTGGCCGCTGCACCGGCTTCGCTGGCCTGGTAGTCGGCGAGTGCGGCCTGGCGCCCGCGGCGCAGGCCGCCGAACAGATCCAGCTCCCAGCTCGCGCCCAGGTTGGCTTCGTAGGTGCTGGCATAGCGGTCGAAGTTGGGCGTGCTGTTGAGCACCTGGCCGAGCGGCGTTTCCAGCGACTGGTAGGCGCGGGTCGCGTTGCCGCTGATGTTGCCTGAAGGCAGCAGTGCGGCCGTGGCAGCGGTCAGCCCGGCGCGGGCTTGACTGACACGTGCGCTGGCCTGGGCCAGGTCCAGGTTCTGCGCCAGCGCCTGGGTGACGTAGCGGCTCAGGTCCGGGTCGTCGAAACCGGTCCACCAGGTCGATAGATCGGCCTGTGTGGCGGCCTGGCGCTGCTCGGCCGCTGCCTGGCCGAGATAGCGATCGGGCAGGGGCGCCGAAGGGCGGGCGTACTCGGGGCCAACGGCGCAGCCTGCGGCAAGACTGGCGGCGATGAGCGCGGCAAGGGTGCGAAGTGACGACATGACGGTACCGACGAAGGCAATGGCGGGGTGTGACTATAATACGAAATGGTCACTTTTGTGCGGATTGTGTTTGAGCGCTAAGCTGTCGGCATGAGCAAAGCATCCAGCTATCCCGTTTCAGGCCGTGGTCCGGCCGATCACGATGTGCGCGACCAGATCGTGGCAGCGGCAACCGAGCACTTCAGCCGCTACGGCTACGAGAAGACGGCCGTGTCCGATCTGGCCAAGGCGATCGGGTTCTCCAAGGCCTACATCTACAAGTTCTTCCCGTCCAAGCAGGCGATCGGCGAGATGATCTGCAGCAATTGCCTGCGCGTGATCGAGGACGAAGTCCGCGCGGCACTGGCAGAGACCGAGTCGCCGCCGGAGAAATTGCGCAGGATGTTCAAGGTGATCATCGAAGCCAGCCTTCGGTTGTTCTTCCAGGACCGCAAGCTTTACGAGATCGCCGCGTCGGCGGCCACGGAGCGCTGGCAGTCGGTGCTGACCTATGAAGAGCGCATCCAGAAACTGCTGCAGGAGATCCTGCTGCAAGGGCGGCAGAGCGGCGATTTCGAGCGCAAGACGCCGCTGGACGAGTCGACCCAGGCCTTGTACGTGTTGATCCGGCCGTACACCAATCCACTGCTGATGCAGCACAGCCTGGACGTCATCGACGATGTTCCGGGGCTGCTGTCGAGTCTGGTGCTGCGGAGTTTGTCGCCCTAGAGGTGGTTGTGACTATTGACTGTTTTAGTCACAAGTCTCAGGATGCGAGCCTTCATCAGATCGCTTCGGGATTCCCATGCTTCGGCGCCGCCTCGTTACCTACACCGTCCTGTGTGTCCTGCCGCTGACACTGATTGCCTGCGGCGGCAAGGCGCAGCCCGACCCACGCACCGCAGCCCCGCTGGTCCGGGTGGCCACGGTAGGCGACGCCAGCAGCGCGGCGCGCAGTTTCTCCGGCACCGTGGCGGCCCGGGTGCAGAGCGATCTGGGCTTCCGGGTCTCGGGGAAGGTGTCCGAGCGCCTGGTCGATGCCGGGCAGAGCGTCAAACGTGGGCAGCCGCTTTTGCGGATCGACCCGGTGGACCTGCAGCTGGCCGCGCGCGCCCAGCAGGATGCAGTTGCCGCGGCGCGGGCACGCGCGCAGCAGACTGCCGACGATGAGGCGCGCTACCGCGATTTGCGCGGCACCGGCGCCATCTCCGCCTCGGCCTATGACCAGATCAAGGCGGCCGCCGATGCGGCCAAGGCGCAGCTGAGCGCCGCCCAGGCCCAGGCCGATGTCGCGCGCAATGCCAATCGCTATACCGACCTGCTGGCCGATGCCGACGGCGTGGTGATGGAAACGCTGGTGGAGCCGGGCCAGGTGGTCGCGGCCGGGCAGCCGGTAGTACGGCTGGCCCATGCCGGGCGCCGCGAGGCCATCATCCAGTTGCCGGAAACCCTGCGCCCGCAGGTCGGTTCCGTTGCCCAGGCGACGTTGTTCGGCAATGCCGCCGTCAGCGTGCCGGCTACCTTGCGCCAGCTGTCCGAGAGCGCCGACCGGCTGACCCGCACCTTCGAAGCGCGTTATGTGCTCGACGGCGCGCTGGCAGACGCGCCGCTGGGGACCACCGTCAGCATCCGGGTTCCCGCCAGCGCTGCCTCGGATGCCACGGCCAGCACGCAGACCGGCCTGCAGGTACCGCTGGCCGCGCTGTTCGATGCGGGCAAGGGGACGGGGGTGTGGGTAATTGCCGGCAATCCGGCCAAGGTGAGCTGGCGGCCGGTGACGGTGCTGGGCCTGGACGACGACCATGCCAACGTTGCCGGCAAGCTGGCGCGTGGCGAGTGCATCGTGGCGCTGGGCGCGCACCTGTTGCGCGAAGGTGAGCAGGTGCGGATTGCCAACACGAGTGCGCCTGCCAATGGCGCGACCAGTGCTACCAAGACCGCGACCGCGGCAGGAGCGCAGCCGTGAGCGAGGGCCGCTTCAATCTCTCCGCGCTGGCGGTGCGCGAGCGCTCCATCACGCTGTTTCTGATCTTTCTGATTTCGCTGGCCGGCCTGGTCGCGTTCCTCAAGCTTGGCCGCGCGGAGGACCCGGCTTTTACCGTCAAGGTGATGACCATCGTGACCGCCTGGCCGGGCGCAACGCCGCAGGAAATGCAGGACCAGGTCGCCGAAAAACTCGAAAAGCGCCTGCAGGAACTGCGCTGGTACGACCGCAGCGAAACCTATACGCGTCCCGGTCTTGCGTTTACGACGTTGACGTTGCTGGACAGCACGCCGCCCAGCCAGGTGCAGGAGCAGTTCTATCAGGCGCGCAAGAAAGTGGGCGACGAAGTCGGCAACCTGCCGGCCGGCGTGATCGGGCCGATGGTCAACGACGAATATGCCGACGTCACCTTCGCGCTGTTCGCCCTCAAGGCCAAGGGCGAGCCGCAACGCCTGCTCGCGCGCGATGCGGAAAGCCTGCGCCAGCGCATGTTGCACGTGCCGGGCGTCAAGAAGGTCAACATCATCGGCGAGCAGCCCGAGCGCATCTTCGTGGAGTTCTCGCACGAGCGCCTGGCCATGCTGGGCGTTAGTCCGCAGGAGGTGTTTGCCGCGCTCAATGCACAGAACGCCTTGAATGCGGCTGGTTCGGTGGAAACGCGCGGGCCGCAGGTGTTCATCCGCCTGGATGGTGCGCTCGACAGCCTGCAGAAGATTCGCGACACCCCGCTGGTGGTGCAGGGCCGCACCTTGAAGCTGTCCGATATCGCCAGCATCAAACGTGGTTATGAAGATCCCTCCACCTTCATGATCCGCAGCGGCGGCGAGCCGGCGTTGCTGCTGGGCATCATCATGCGCGACGGCTGGAACGGGCTGGAGTTGGGCAAGTCGCTGGACAGCGAAGTGGGCGCGATCAATGCCGAGCTGCCGCTGGGCATGACGCTGAGCAAGGTCACCGACCAGGCGGTCAACATCGACGCGTCGGTGGGCGAGTTCATGACCAAGTTCTTCGTCGCATTGCTGGTGGTGATGCTGGTGTGCTTCGTCAGCATGGGCTGGCGCGTGGGTATCGTGGTGGTGGCGGCGGTGCCGTTGACGCTGGCGGCGGTGTTCGTGGTGATGCTGGCCACCGGCAAGAACTTCGACCGCATCACGTTGGGCTCGTTGATCCTGGCGCTGGGATTGCTGGTGGACGACGCCATCATCGCGATCGAGATGATGGTGGTGAAGATGGAGGAAGGCTACAGCCGCGTCGCCGCATCGGCCTATGCGTGGAGCCATACCGCCGCGCCGATGCTGTCCGGTACGTTGGTGACGGCGGTCGGCTTCATGCCGAACGGCTTTGCCGCCTCCACCGCCGGCGAATACACCAGCAACATGTTCTGGATCGTGGGCATCGCGCTGATCGTCTCGTGGGTGGTGGCGGTGGTGTTTACGCCCTACCTGGGCGTCAAACTGCTGCCCGACCTGAAGAAGATCGAAGGCGGCCACGCCGCGATGTACGACACGCCGCGCTACAACCGCTTTCGCACTGCGCTGGAGCGTGTCATCGCACGCAAGTGGCTGGTCGCCGGCTCGGTGATCGGGTTGTTTGTCCTGGCCATCCTTGGCATGGGCATCGTCAAGAAGCAGTTCTTCCCGATCTCCGATCGTCCCGAAGTCTTGGTGGAAGTGCAGATGCCATACGGCACCTCGATCACCCAGACCAGTGCCGCCACCGCCAAGCTGGAAGCCTGGCTTGCCAAGCAGGACGAAGCGAAGATTGTCACCGCGTATATCGGGCAGGGCGCGCCGCGCTTCTTCCTGGCGATGGGCCCGGAGTTGCCGGATCCGTCATTTGCCAAGATCGTGGTGCGCACCGACAACCCGCACGAACGCGATGCATTGAAGCTGCGCATGCGCAAGGCCGTCTCCGAAGGCCTGGCACCGGAGGCGCGCGTGCGTGTGACGCAACTGACCTTCGGCCCGTACTCGCAATTTCCGGTGGCGTACCGTGTCAGTGGTGCCGACCCGCAGGTGTTGCGCAGTATCGCCGCGCAGGTCAAGCAGGTCCTGCAGGACAGCCCGATGCTGCGCACCGTCAACACCGACTGGGGCACGCGCACCCCCACGCTGCATTTCACCCTGGACCAGGACCGCCTGCAGGCGGTGGGGCTGACCTCGACCGCGATGGCCCAGCAACTGCAGTTCCTGCTCAGTGGTGTGCCGATCACGCTGGTGCGCGAAGATATTCGCAGCGTGCAGGTGGTGGCGCGTTCGGCCGGCGACACGCGCTTCGATCCGGCACGCATCGCCGATTTCACCCTGGCCGGTGCCAATGGCCAACGCGTGCCTTTGTCGCAGGTGGGCAGCGTGGATGTGCGGATGGAAGAGCCGATCCTGCGTCGCCGCGATCGTGTGCCGACGATCACGGTGGGCGGCGATGTCGACGACCAGCTGCAGCCGCCGGATGTCTCGGCCGCGATCACCAAGCAGTTGCAGCCGATCATCGACAAACTGCCCAGCGGCTATCAGATCAAGCAGGCCGGTTCCATTGAGGAATCCGGCAAGGCGACTGCCGCAATGCTGCCGTTGTTCCCGATCATGCTGGCGGTCACCTTGATCATCATCATCCTGCAGGTGCGCTCGATCTCGGCGATGGTGATGGTGTTCCTGACCAGCCCGCTGGGCCTGATCGGCGTGGTGCCGACCTTGATCCTGTTCCAGCAACCCTTCGGCATCAATGCGCTGGTGGGCCTGATCGCGTTGTCGGGCATCCTGATGCGTAACACACTGATCCTGATCGGGCAGATCCACCACAACGAGGCCGAAGGCCTGGACCCGTTCCATGCCCTGGTGGAAGCCACCGTGCAGCGCGCCCGGCCGGTGATCCTGACCGCGCTGGCGGCGATCCTGGCGTTCATCCCGCTCACGCACTCGGTGTTCTGGGGCACGCTGGCGTACACGCTGATCGGCGGCACCCTGGCCGGCACCATCCTGACGCTGGTGTTCCTGCCGGCGATGTATTCGATCTGGTTCAAGATCCGCCCCGATTCCGGCAGCAGCACGCCGGCGGTGGCACAGCACGCGTAAGGCGCCTCGGCGGCGGCAGTGATGCCGCCGCCGAGGCGTGTCGTGTTTGCCGAGTACGACCGCGAACGTGGGGTGGCCAGCCGTGCGGTCACCGGCTACATCGACAACGCGCCGGAACCGCAGGACGTGGCCACCACCGCATCCACGTGCGGCGACTGGTCAATGCTCATGCTGCATGCCGATTCCGAGCACCGACTGCGCCCGCGTGGCGGTGCGCACAGTGGTTTTGTTTGCGGCTCCAACGCGTCGTGTGCCCCATGCACCTGGGGTCCGGCTGCAGGGAGTGGTCGAGCGCCCGTTACACCTGGTCGGTCGGCACCACATACACTTCGGCAATGTTGACGTTCGCCGGTGCCTGCGCTGCGAACAGGATGGTGTCGGCAATATCCATCGGATCCAGCATGCGAACCGTGCCGGCATAACCGGCCATCATTGCCTGATATTCCGCGCTGGTGGTCTGTGCCGGAAGCTCGGTTGCGACGATGCCCGGTTGAATGCTGGTGACGCGGATGTTGTGCTTCTTGCCGACTTCCATGCGCAGGCCTTCGGTGAACGCGGTCACGGCAAACTTGCTTGCCGAGTACACCGCAAATCCCTGGCCGAAGACCTTGCGTCCGGCGATCGATGAAGTATTGAAGACGTGGCCGGAATGCTGCTTGATCATCTGCGGCAGCACTGCGGCGGCCACGTTGAGCACGCCTTTCACGTTGACATCGATCATCTGTTCCCATTCGTCGGTATGGAAGTCATCGATGCTGGACAGCGGCATGATGCCGGCGTTGTTGACCAGCACATCGATTGCGCCATAAGCGGCGATCAGGTCTGCGACGCCGGCAGCGACCGAGTCCTTGCTGGCGACATCCATTTGCAGCACGACGGCCTGGCCGCCGGCCTGTTCGATGTCCGATTTCAATGCCTGCAGCCGGTCGATGCGACGTGCGGCAATGCCCACCTTCATTCCTGCCGCTGCGAGTTTCTTTGCCGTTGCGCTACCGATGCCGCTGGAGGCGCCGGTAATCAGGGCCACTTTGCCGTGGAGCTCATTCGTTGACATGGACATTCTCTCGTTGGTTGTCGATGCGGGAGTGGACGCGGCGATGCCACGCCCACTCGGTCTTCAGTACCGGCGAGATGATATATATTCTATACTTAGTTTCAATTACGCACTTTGAGGTAACTAGATATGGCCGAGGAAACCGCTGCGCCCTGCGACCTCTATCGCATCTCCGATATCCGCACCGTGCTGGAGCCGATCGCCAACAAGTGGTCGATCATGATCATGACGGTGCTGTGCAACGGGCCGACACGCTTCAATCAGATCAAGCGGCAACTGGACGGGGTGACGCACAAATCGCTGACCGAAGCGCTGCGGCGGCTGGAGCGGATCGGATTGATCAGCAGGGAAGTGATTTCCTCGTCTCCGGTGGCCGTGCAATACCGGCGCACGCCGTTGGGCGACACGCTGGAAGCGCCGTTGATGGCGCTGCTGCACTGGTGCCAGGACCACGCCGATGAAGTGATTGCGGCCGAGCAGGCGTTCGGCGCGGGCACGCAAGCGGTGGCGCCAGCAGCGGCAACGGTGGGGTGAGGTGCTGTGGATGATGCACGTGTGCGCCATGCCGGGTCGAGGTGGCAGAGGCTTGCACGTGGCGCTGCCTGGCATCGGTGTGCTCCCCGGCACGAATGCGGCCACGTAATCGAGCGCAGGCTCACGCAGGTGCCTGTTCGGTCCCACGCCAATGGCCGGCGATTTACCCAGATTGGTCGCGTGGCCTCACAATAGGCGGCCAGTTCCGGAACGATGTCGCCATGCGCAAGACCTACCAGCTCAACCTCGAAGGCAAGAACCGCGATCGTCTGCTGGAGTCCAGCAAGCACGATATCCGCAAGTACATCCGCCGCGAGCGCCGCAAGGACTTGCCGGAAGGTGCGGATTATTGGGACTTCGACATGCGCTTCGGGGTGGACGAGGCCAGCGCTGCGTCGCTGCCGCCGGCCGAGTTGATCCGCTCGATCAATGCGCTCACCAGCGAAGGTGGCGAACAGTTCTTCGTGGAAATCCTGCGCAAGCCGGGCAAGCGCACTCCGCGCGCCGATGGCGATAGCGCGATGGGCGGCGAGCTGGATTTCGAGCAGGATTGAGTCTTCGCCGCATAGACGTAGCAGTGGATTGCTGCTGCGTTGGCAATGTTTTGCTTGGGCGTCATTAGCAACATGCTGGGCGTCACCGCGTGTTGCCTCAGCAGATCTAAAGACAGATGGCGTGCCTGGTCTGCACGAGGCACGTGTTCGGCAGCAGCTGTCGGCTCATTGCGAAGCCGCAATGCGCCAAGGAGTGCGCAAGACCGGCATTGACGCGTGCTGGACGCTGTCCGGCCTGCGCATGTGCTGCGTGTCTAAGCGCGGTTCCCGCGCCTTGTCCGCGTGACGACGGCGCGTTACACGTAACTCCCCGCTCTCAGTCCGGTTTGCCTGCGTGTGCTGCCGCTGCGCGCAGCTTGTCCTTTTTGCTTGGCCGTTTGCCCTTGATGCCGCCGTTATCGTCCGGTGCGCGCGTGTCGGTGTTCGGCGTTTCCGTCGCAGGCGCATCTGTCGCCAGGGTCGGTTCAAAGCCGGCAACCACGCTGGTCGGCACACGCAGCCCCTGGCGTTTTTCGATCAGGCGCCATTGCGGCTGGCTCTCCGCAGTGACGAAGCTGATCGCCACCCCGCTGGCGCCTGCGCGCGCCGTGCGGCCGATGCGATGGGTATAGTCCACAGTCGAACGCGGCAGGTCGTAATTGACCACGGCTGGCAGCGCGTCGATATCGATGCCACGCCCGGCCAGATCGGTGGCCACCAGTACCTGCACCTCGCGCTGTTTGAATGCCTGCAAAGTGCGCTCGCGACGGCCCTGGCTCAACTCGCCGTGCAGCGGCTGCGCGTTGATGCCGGTCTTGGTCAATTTTTCGGCGACTTTTTCAGCTGTGTGCCGGCTGGCAACGAACACCAGCACATGCGACCAGCCATGTTCCTGCAGCAGATGGCGCAGCAGCTGCGTGCGTTGGCCGGTATCGACCGCAATCGCGCGTTGCTCGATCGCAGGCGCAGCCTGCGGCGTGGCGGCAATGGTGATGCGCAGCGGGTCGCGCAGGCGACGCTTGGCCAGCGAGGCGATGCCGGGCGGAAAGGTTGCCGAAAACAGCACGCTTTGGCGCTGCGCCGGCAATAGCGCCAGGATGCGATCGAGCTCGGCGCCAAAGCCCAGCTCGAGCAGGCGGTCGGCTTCGTCCAGTACCAGCGTGGCGACCTCGCTCAGGCGCAGCGCGTTGTGATCGACCAGATCCAGCAGCCGGCCGGGCGTGGCCACCACGATGTCGGCACCTCCGCGCAGTGCGAGCAGCTGTGGATTGAGCGAACTGCCGCCGGTAGCCGCAACGATCCTGAGCCGGCGCGGCAGATGCGCCGCCAGCTGACGCAGCGTGTCGTCGACCTGCGCGGCGAGCTCGCGCGTGGGCACCAGCACCAGCGCGCCTAGCACGCGCGGGGCGCTATCCGGGGCGAGACAGCGTTGCTGCAGCAACGGCAGTGCGTAGGCCAGCGTCTTGCCCGAGCCGGTCTGCGCCATCGCGATCAGATCGCGTCCCTGCAGCATCGGCGCAATCGCCTGCTGCTGGATCGGCGTGGGCGTGTGGTGACCGGCGCGGGTCAGTGCTGCAGTGAACGCAGGCAGCAGCTGTGGCGACAGGTCGAGGTGGTCGAACGACATCGTGGAATCTCCGGGCACGTGCATCATTGTGTGCGATCGGCCCGATGCGTGCGACGTGCCGAAGAGGCGGCTGCGCCGGTTTTTCGCGGCGTCGTCAGTAGCGCCATTTGCGCACCGTCTGTGTTCCCAGTCTTGCTTCCAGCAGCGCCTGGGCTGCCGCATCATCGTCGTGGATTTCGCCCAGGCACAGCAGCATCAGCGCATCCAGATAGCCGGCGACCGAATCGAACAGGCGCGTGAGCATCGCGCCATCGTCGTGGTCGAAGTAATACACCGCACCGCTGTCGCGATGGAAGCACCACAGATTGCCATTGCCCAGGTAATCGCCGAACACGATCAGCGACGGGATCAACGCATGCTCTTCAGCGCTCGCCTCGATCTCGTCGATGCTCGGATAGGCCTGCTGCAGCGGCTCGATGCTGGGTGCAGTGTCGCCCAGCGCGCACAACGTCTCGGCCAGAGCCAGGCTGCCGACCTCGCAGTGATAGCGCGCAAGCAGCGGTGGCAGCGCGCAGCCAAGGCGCGCCTGACACGCGAGCACGGCCTGCAGGCTGGCGGCTTGCGCAGCGTCATCGCCGAGAAGTGCGGTATACGCGGTGCAGACCTGTCGGTACCACTGCAGGCGTGCATCGTCATCGACAAGGACCGGCCATGCCAGCGGCGGGCAGTCGGCTGGGCGCCAGTCGGCGTCTGGGTGGGATGCGTCCATCAAGCCTCCAGGTGTACACGGGCGGTGCCGGCGGGGCGCTGATGCTACCGCAGTCTTTCGCCCCACATGCCTTGATTGCAGCCAGAAAACGAAAGGCTCGGGCTGCAACGAACGGCCTGAGCGTAGAGAAGCTTGCCATCCGGTGCTGTAGTGCCTTGCCAGCAACCTCCGACATAGCGTGACTGCGAAAAATCGATGCACACTCCGCGAATGCCTGCTGCGGGATGCGGCGTACTGCAACAGACGCCATCGCTTGCACGCGGCATATGTGCATGGGATGTACGCTGAGATAGCGCTGTAACGCGCTGTGGCGATAGCCCCTCGTCGTGCGACAGCACAGTGACGCTTTAAGGCGTCACTGTGCGGGCCATCAGTTGGCCAACGCCAGATCGTCCAGCAGTGCACGCAGGAAACGTGCGGCTTCGCCGCCGGTGGCGGCGCGGTGGTCGAAGGTCAGCGACAGCGGCATCACCTTGTGGGTTTCCACCCCGCCCATGACCGGAGTGAGCTGGTAACGTGCACGGCCGGCCGCGACGATGGCTACGCACGGCGGCACCACCACCGGGGTGGCATAGCGGCCGGCGAACATGCCGAAGTTGGACAGCGAGATGGTGTAGCCGCTGAGCTCGGAGGCGGCGATGCTGCGGCTTTCCACTTGCTGGCGCAGCCGGTTGACGCTCTCGCGGATGCCATGCGCGTCCAGCATGTCGGCATTGCGCAGCGCCGGCACGAACAGGCCTTCTTCGGTGTCCACAGCAATGCCGATATCCACCTGGGTGTGCAGGGTGCGGCTGAGTGCCTCGCCGTCGAACCATGCATTGAGTGCGGGCACGGCCTGGCACGCACGCACGATGCCGCGCACCAGCCGCACGGTGACGTCGTTGCCCGGTTGCCAGGCGTGGATGTCGGCATCGTCGTTGAGCGTGGTCGGCACCACCTTGCTGTGCGCATCGGCCATCACGCGCGCCATGTTGCGGCGCACGCCCTTGAGCTGCTCCGGCTGGCCTTTGGCGACCACGCTGGGTGATTGCGTGCGCATGGGTTTGCCGCTGGCAGACAGCGCTGAACGTTGTTGCGCATCGCTTGCTGCAGTGTTTGCGGTCTGCGTGTTTCCAGCGGCATGGTGCGAGACCGCATTCGCGGTGTTGCTGTTGATCGATGTCACCGACGCACTCGCACGCGTCGCAGACACCGGCGCACTGCCGGCAGCGGCGGCCTGCTTCACATCGGCCATGGTCACCGTGCCATCCGGACCGGTGGCGCGTACCTGCGCCAGATCCACGCGCAGCTTGCGGGCGAGTGCACGCACGGCCGGCATGGCACGCACGCCGCCGACTGCAATGGCCTGCTCGCTCTGCACGGCGTTGGAACTTTGCATCGCGCCGACCACGGTGCCGGCGTCATCGCGGTCGCTCTCGCCGTTGCTGGTGGAGTCGGCATCGGCGATCTCGCCGCCGTTATCGGAAGCGACCACGCGCGCCGTGTTGCCGGCGGCGCTGTCGCCGGTGCTGGGCGTGTGCGTCGGCGCAGGGCCGTGCGAGTGACCGGTGTCCTGGCCATCGGCGCGCTGCGGCTGCGAGGCATCCAGCGCGAACTGCGCCAGCACCGCGCCGGTGACGATGATGTCGCCGGCCGCACCGGCGAGCTTGGTCACGGTGCCGGAGAACGGCGAGGGCACCTCGACCACCGCCTTGGCGGTCTCCATCGAGACCAGCGGGTCGTCCAGGCGCACGCTGTCGCCTTCCTTGACGAACCATTCCACGATGGTGGCGTCGGGCAGGCCTTCGCCCAGATCGGGCAGGTGGAAATTCTTGGCTTGGCTCATGGCAGATTCTCTTGCGCCGCAGGCAGCGGCGGCGTGGTGTCGTCGAGGAGTTCGAGGTCGGCGGCCGGCAGCCAGCCCTGCGTGCCATCGGCACGCTCGGACCACCACCAACCGCCATGTTCGTGATGCAGCAACACGTCCTCGCCCTGCATGGCAACGAGTTCGCGTGCGTCGTAATCGCGCAGGGCTTCGGCCTGGCCGTCGCCCACGGGGCGCAGCCAGGCCACCGGCGCCCAGCCGGCATGGCCTTGCCCGGTGTTGACCCAGGCAAAGGCCGGCCATTCTTCATCGCGCACGCCGATCGCCACCTGCTGGCCGGCGTGGAAGCGGATCGGGTTGGCGACTCTGGCGTGGTGGTCGCAGAGCAGACGGGCGCGCATGTCAGCCGGCGGCCACCGCGCGACGGGCGGCGCTGACAATGCGCTCCACGCTCGGCAGATACTTCATCTCCAGCCGGAACAGCGGAATATGCGTGTCGTAACCGGTGACGCGTTCGACCGGCGCGAGCAGGTCGTACATCGATTTTTCGGCCAGCTGCGCAGCGATCTCCGCACCGAAGCCGGCAGTGCGCGGTGCCTCTTGCACGATCACGCAGCGGCCGGTTTTCGCGACCGATTCGGCAATGGTGTCGAAGTCCAGCGGGCGCAGCGTGGCGACGTCGATGACTTCGGCGCTGATGCCTTCGCCGGCGAGTTTGTCGGCCGCTTCCAGCGCTTCCTTGACCTGCGCGCCCCAGGTGACCAGGGTGACGTCGGTGCCGTCGCGCAGCACGAAGCACACGTCCAGCGGCAGCGCTTCGCCGTCGTTGGCGACCACTTCCTTGTACTGGCGATAGATGCGCTTGGGCTCCATGTAGATCACCGGATCCGGGTCGCGGATCGCGGCCAGCAACAGGCCGTAGGCGCGCTGCGGCGAGGACGGCAACACCACGCGCAAACCGGGCACGTTGGTGAAGATGGCTTCGTTGGCTTCGCTGTGGTGTTCCGGCGCGCGGATGCCGCCACCCCACGGCACGCGCAGCACCATCGGGCAATGCAGGCGCCCGCGGGTGCGGTTGCGCAGGCGTGCGGCGTGGCAGATCAGGTGATCGACCATGGGATACACGAAGCCATCGAACTGTGCTTCGGCCACCGGCTTCATGCCTTGCGCGGCCAGGCCAACGCTCAGCCCGGCGATGGTGGTTTCATCCAGCGGCGTGTCCAGCACCCGCTCGCTGCCGAAGCGCTGCTGCAGGCCGGCGGTGGCGCGGAATACGCCGCCGTTGACGCCGACATCCTCGCCCAGCACCAGCACCGCAGGGTCGTGTTCCAGCTCCCAGGCCAGTGCCTGGGTGATGGCTTCGATCAGGGTGATGGGCGAACTCATGGCAGTCTCTCCGCGCGTGGCTGCGGCGTTGTAAGGCGCACTGGCCTGCTGGGTGGCGGCGATGTGCGAATGGGTGTGCTCATCCATGACGGGCCTCCAGCGCCATCACTTCGGCACGTTGGGCGAGCAACTCGGCCGGCGGGTCGCCGTAGAGATAATCGAACATCGCTTCGACCGGCTGCAACGGGGTGTTGAGATAGGCGTTGACCTCTTCGTCCACGCGCGCGCCGCACTCGGTTTTCCAGGCGGCCTCCTGCGCTTCATCCCACAGGCCTTGCGCGGTGAGATAGCGGCGCAGGCGCAGCAGCGGTTCGCGTGCCCAGCCCTGCTTGACCTCTTCTTCGCCGCGATAACGCCGGGCATCGTCGGCGGTGGTGTGATCGGACAGGCGATAGGTCAGGAATTCGATCACCGTGCCGCCGTCGCCGGCCAGTGCACGCACGCGTGCCTGACGCATCGCTTCGAGCACGGCAACCAGATCGTTGCCATCCACCTGCAGGCAATGCAGGCCGCCGGCCAGGCCCTTTTGCGCCAGCGTCTGGGCACCGGTCTGCGCCGAGCGCGGCACAGAGATCGCCCAGCCGTTGTTGATCACGCACAGGATCAGCGGCAGTTTGTAGGCGCCGGCTGAATTGAGCGCTGCGTAGAAGTCGGTTTTGGAACTGCCGCCATCCCCGCAGCAGGCAACAGCGACCTGTTGCTTTCCCTGCAGCTTGAACGACAACGCGGAGCCGGCCGCATGCAGGCACTGGGTGGAAATCGGCACGCAGATCGGGAAGTCGATCGCCGCATCGGCATCGCGCGGATAATCGCTGCCGCGCTCGTCGCCGCCCCAGTAAAGCAGCACGTCGCGCGGGCGTACGCCGCGTTCGAACATGGTGCCGTACTCGCGGTAGCTGGGCGCGAACACATCGCCGCGGCGCATCGACGCACCGATGCCCACATGCGTGGCTTCGTGCCCCAGCGAGGCGGCGTAGGTGCCCAGCTTGCCGGTGCGCTGCAAGGCGACCGATTTGCTGTCGAAGGTACGCACGAACAACATGCGCTTGAACAGCGCGAGCAACTGTTGCGGATTGGCGGCATCGGCCGGCAGGTCGTCGCGGACCCAGTGGCCATCCGCGTCCATGTATTGCAGATAGTCGATCTCGAACTGCGCGGCTACGCTCATTGCGGCGACACCTTCACCAAGAAGTTTCAAATGATATGAGTTGCGATGTTAAGGACCACGCAGCAAAAAGCTGTCCTGCACCGCAGCACACCATGATGCTGGCTTGCACAAAAAAAAGGGCGCGGACCAGGCCGCGCCCTTTGTCGCAGTTCAAACTGCGACGTGTTGCACTGCGATCAGCGGCGCCCGGCGCCTCCACCGATCGGCGTGACAATCAGCGCAGCATTGTCGGCCGGGTTGGCATCGGGCGAGATCGAACTTGCACTTGCCTGCACCCGTACCGCGCCTTCAGCCGGGATCGGCTTGGCCGCCACGGTCAGCTGGAACGCGGCCTGCGCGCCCGGCTGCAGTGCCGCGGCGGTGCTGCAGACGAAGATCGCGCTGCGCAACGACTGCAGTTGCTTGGCACACCGCCAGCCGCTGGGCGGCACCAGCAGCGACAACGCCGACACCGTATTGCCCTCGATGCGCACGTTGACGCCGGTGGCCGGTGCGTTGCCGCGGTTGTCCAGCACTACCCGGTAAGTGGCGTTGAAGGCGGTGGTTGGCAGCGTGGCGGGGCCTTCCAGACGCACTGCCAGATCGCTGCGCAGGCGTGGCTGCACTGCCACTGTTGCGGTGTCGGTGTTGTTGTCCGGCTGCGGGTCGGGCGTCTGCGAGGCGACCGAAGCGGCCAGGGTCAGCGTGCGTCCCGCCAGTTCCGCGCCAGCTTCAACCTGCACCGCGAAGCGCTGTGCATTGCCGGATGCCAGCGAGGCGATGGTGCAGGTGACCACCGTCTGGGTGCCGGTTTCCGGCGGTTGGCAGCTCCAACCCGGTGCGGCGGTGACGCGTGGGCTTACCGCGGCATCGAAGGCCAGTGCCACCGCTGCAAACGCTGCGCTGTCGGGCCCACGGTTCTCCACATCCACGCTGAAGTCGATGCGCTCGCCTTCGGTGACTTGCGCGCGTGCGGCGTTCACCATCACGCTCAGGTCGGCGCGCAACGCTGGCGTCATGCGCAACAGCACGATGGTGGGATCGTGATCTGAAAGACGCGTAGGCGTGTTGGCATCGTTGCGCGCGGTGCCGGGGAAGTCCGCATTGATGCGCGCGTGGCCCACCGACAGCGAGGCGATGTTGGGTGCACGCATCAGCGCTTCGTTGGCGATAATGTGATCCAGCGACTGCACGTTGCCGTCGAAGGCGTACGAGTAGCTCTGGTCGGGCGTGTTGAACCAGGTCAGATCGGTGTAGTCCGGGTTGACCAGATCCACCCCATCGCCGTTCACCACGGTCTGCGCATCCGGCGCCGGTCGGCCGGTGACGGTGCCCATCGCATCCACATAGCCGTCGTTGAACTCGAAGGCGTTGAAGTCGCCCATCACCAGCACCTGTTCGGCCGGGTCGAGCTGCTGACGCGTCTGCAGCAGACGCGCCAGATACTCGGCTTGGGCCTGGCGCTTGGCGCGGATGCGGGTGCCGGCGGCATCGTCGGTCTCGGCGCCGTTGAGCGAGCGTTGATGCACCACGATGGCGGTCAGCGGCAGCACGCGGCCATCGGTCTGGTGCACCTTGGCGGTGAGCACCAGCGGCGGGCGATCGTTGAGCAGGCTCACACCGCCACTCGGCTCGGTCCAGGTGGTGGTCTTGCCTTCCTGGGCAATGGAAACCACTTCCACGCGCGGCACGCCGGCCGACACCGCGCCGGTCTTGACCAGGAAGCCGACATCGATACCGCCGACGTCATTGCCTTCCTGCAGATAGGCCACGTATTGCGGATCCGGCTGGCCGGCTGCCACCGCATCGGTGTTGATGCGTGCAGCCAGGGTCTGCAGCACGCTGAGGTTTTCCACTTCCACCGTGCCCACGATGTCGGGCGTGTGCAGGTAATTGCGGATCGCCAGCGAGGCCTTGTTGAGGCGGGCCTGGAACGCGGCCGGGGTGAGCACCGGTTCGCCGATCGCCGGGTCGTTCTGGTCGTCGAAGAAGCGCTCCATGTTGTAGGTCGCCACGGCCACGTCGTCGGCCCGCGGCAGCGGTGCCGGGCGCGGTTGGTCGGCACCGTTGCAGTTCACCTGCGGGGTGCGTTCCGGGTACAGCGTGTAGCGACGGAAGCTGTAGTCCAGCGGGCCGGTGACATCCAGCACGACGCAGCCGGACGCCAGATCCAGCCGCTCGGCACCCACGCCGGCACTGCCGACCGCGATCACTTCCGGGTTGGTGTTCCAGCGCGGCACCCCGGCAGGCGAGCCGGCCGGCAGCGGGTCGGGCAGTTGCACGCCGGGCTCGCGAAAGGCACGCGGCACACCGGTGACCACGGCATGGAAGACGCCATTGCTGGTGGCAGTGGCGTTGGTCTCGTTGACGCTGCCGCCGGTGGGGGCATTGACGGTGAGGCTGGCGGCGGTGACGCGCATGCCCTCGAGCGCTTCGAGCTGGTCGTAAGCGCCGTTCGGGTTGGGGAAGGTCGCGCTCAACGCCACCGGCATCGGCAACGGGTTGCCGGTGGAATCCAGCAACACGGTCAAGCTGCCACCGATCTCGGTCAAGGGCGGCTGGGTCGGGTCGGCGGTGGGCACGTATTCGATCACCGTGCCTTGCACGCGTACGCGGTTGCCGATGGCTGCCGTGTCCGGTGGGGCGCTGCCGGTGTAGACGTAGACGCCTTCGGACGTGGCCGGGTCGCCATCGGTTTCGGCATCCGCTGCCTGCAGGAAGAAGCCGGCGCTGCGGCGAGCAGTCACGATGCCCGAGGTGGCGACCACCTGGCCTTCCAGCGGCGAACGCGCACCCTTGCCCTGGATGGCGTGGATCGGCAGCAGGCTGAAGTCGTCGTTGAGGATGGTGCCGGTGGCGCTCAGCGTGGCCGGCAATGCGCCGGTGAGGCCGCTGATCTGCAGCGCAAAGGTCTCGTCGGGTTCTGGCGTGGCGTCGCCCAGCACCTCTACGGCGATGGTGGCGCTGCGTTCGCCAGCGGCGATTTGAATGCTCGTGGCCGGCAGGGCGATATAGTCGCTGCCAGCCACTGCGGTCCCATTGGTGGTGGCAGCGGTGAAGCGCACCCCGCCCGTGCCGGCCGGCTGGCTCAGGCTCAGCGTGAACACGAAACTGCGGCTGCCGCTATTGCCTTCGGCCTGGCTGACATCGGCCAGCGTGGCGATCGGCTGGCCGCCGCCGCTGCACAGGCGTGCGGGGCTGGCGGCGTTGCGCGGAGACGGCGCGCCGGTGGCGAAATCGGCCGCGTTGTTGTCGGTATCGGTGCAGCCTTCGCTGCCGCGCAGCACCGCCAGCGTATTGCTGGGGGCCGGTGTGGGCGCATTGCCTTCGGCGCAGCTGGCATTGCTGCCGTAGCCGACCAGGTCGGCATTGCCGGTGGGGCAGGCGCCGCTCAACGCGGCAGCCGTGCTGCTCAGTGCCACCTTGCCGGCGGTGCCGCTCATGGCGGTGGTGCCGGTGGCATCGGGCGTGGGCAACGCAACGCTGCCGCCGCTGCCATCGGCCTGCTTGACCAGGTAATAGCCACCGGCCGGCACGTTGCCCGCCAATGGCGTGACCTGCCAGCTGCTGCCGGCGGCCGAGGCGTATTGCACCGACCAGCCGTCCAGGCTGACCGTGCTGCTGCCGGTGTTGTGCAGCTCGATGAAATCGCTGCGGAAGGTGGCGCCGCTGTTGCCGCCACCGCCGTAGACCTGGCTGATGACGACCTGGGCATTGGCGTGGCCGGCAACCGCCAGCGCACAGAGAAGTAAGGCTGCACGACGCTGCAACACATGCATGAGATGAGAGTCCCCTGGTCCTTGAGACGTGAAACGCTCCCCTGGTCCGGCCACGTCCCTGGCCGGCAGCGCCGTTCGATTCTGCATGAATTTGCAGGCTTAGGTTGACCATATGGTTACACCGGCGCAGTGGCTGCGACTGCGCGGCCGGCGGACCCATCCAATCCCGACTCTCGATTCCCCAATCCCGATTCCCGCTGCGGCTGCCAACCCGTCGCCAGCGCGCTACCCTGGCCGACCTCATCGTCAGCGCTACGCCATGCCCGTCGACAAGAACCTGCGTGACCTGGAACCCGGCATCCACACCGATCTGGAGGGGCGGCTGACCTATGGCGGTTATCTGCGGCTGGACCAGTTGCTCTCCGCGCAGCAGCCCTTGTCCGAGCCGGCGCACCACGACGAGATGCTGTTCATCATTCAGCACCAGACCTCCGAGCTGTGGCTGAAGCTGTTGGCGCACGAGCTGCGCGCAGCGATGGTGCATCTGCAAAACGATCGGGTCTGGCAGTGCCGCAAGGTGCTGGCGCGCAGCAAACAGGTGCTACGCCAGCTCACCGAGCAATGGTCGGTGCTGGAAACGCTCACCCCGAGCGAGTACATGGGGTTTCGCGATGTGCTGGGCCCCTCGTCCGGCTTCCAGTCGCTGCAGTACCGCTATATCGAGTTCCTGCTCGGCAACAAGAACCCGCAGATGCTGCAGGTGTTCGCTTACGACCCGCAGGGCCAGGCGCGGCTGCGCGAGGTACTGGAAGCGCCCAGCCTCTACGAGGAATTCCTGCGCTATCTGGCGCGTTTCGGGCACGCGATTCCGCAGCAGTACCAGGCGCGCGACTGGACCGCCGCGCATGTGGCCGACGATGCATTGCGTCCAGTATTTGAGCGCATCTACGAAAACACCGACCGCTACTGGCGCGAGTATTCGCTGTGCGAGGACCTGGTGGATGTGGAAACCCAGTTCCAGCTCTGGCGCTTCCGCCACATGCGCACGGTGATGCGGGTGATCGGCTTCAAGCGCGGCACCGGTGGGTCGAGCGGTGTGGGGTTTTTGCAGCAGGCGCTGGCGCTGACGTTTTTCCCGGAGCTGTTCGACGTGCGCACGTCGGTGGGCGTGGAAAACCGCGCGCCGAGTGGTGGTGAGGCTGCGAAGGGTTGAGGAGAACAAGCGGAAGCTGGCAGAGCGGAAGTTGGTCCGCTGGAGCAGAGTCCGGTCGCACGCAAGGCGAGGGGATGCGGTGCGGGTACGAGCGTCATCCTGTGCCATCTCCACCACCAAGCCCCCCCACTCCAACCCGCTGGCATCGCGCTCCCGAGTCCGGCGAATTTGACGTGAACATGACGTCTAAGTGATCCTCGCGCGTCGCCCAGGGCTCGCCCTGGTGCACCCAGCCATCACTGAATACGCAAGGGACACCTCATGAGCGTTGACGCTACTGCGCCGACTTCCGCTACCACTCCGCCGCAGCCGCCTGCGCCTCCCGAGTTCCCGACACTGCTCGGCCACCCCCGGCCGCTGTGGATGCTGTTCATGACCGAATTCTGGGAACGCTTTGCGTTCTACGGCATTCGTTGGGCGCTGGTGCTGTACATCGTGGCGCAGTTCTTCGGTGGCGATGCCACCGGCCAGGCGCCAGCAGGACGCACCTACGGGGCCTATCTCGCGCTGGTGTACGCGGCGGCGATCTTCGGCGGCTACGTGGCCGACCGCGTGCTCGGCTACCAACGCTCGATCCTGGTCGGTGCGGCGGTGATGGCCACCGGCCTGTTCCTGATCGCCATTCCCGACCACACCATGTTCGAGATCGGCCTGGCCACCGTGGTGGTGGGCAACGGGCTGTTCAAACCGAACATCTCCACCATGGTCGGCAAGCTGTATTCGGTGGCCGACCCTCGCCGCGACAGCGGTTTCACCATCTTCTACATGGGCATCAACCTCGGTGCGATGATCTCGCCGGTGCTGACCCAGTTGCTGGCCGAAAAGGTGTTCGGCACCCAGGCCATGCCGTCCTACAAGATGGTGTTCATGGCCTCCGGCGTGGGCATGCTGATCAGCCTGGTGTGGTTCTGGATCGGCCGCGCACAGCTCAAGGGCATCGGCGCACCGGCGCCGAACGCGCAGGGCATCGGCCGCGTGTTGATGGTGTTGGTCGGCTGCGTGCTTGCAGTTCCGGTGGTGTACTTCCTGCTCGCGGTCGGCGCGGACGTGTTGCAGATCGTGCTGACCGTGTTGTTCGTCGGCCTGTCGGTGATGCTGTTGGTGGAAGGCATTCGCGAAGGCAAGGTGCAGCGCGACAAGGTGATCGCGATGCTGATCATCTTCGCCTTCAACGTGTTGTTCTGGATGTTCTTCGAACAGGCCGGCAGCTCGTTCACCTTCCTGGCCGACAACATCGTCGACCGCGGCTTTGGCGACTGGACCTTCCCGACCGCCTGGTTCCAGTCGGTGAACTCGATTGCCATCATCACGCTGGCGCCGATCATTGCCTGGATCTGGGTCAAGTCCGGCCGCTTCAATCCCTCGATTCCGCGCAAGTTCGGCCTGGGCCTGCTGTTCAACGGCCTGGCGTTCCTGCTGCTGATGTTTGCGCTGTCGAGCCTGGTCAACGATGCTGGCAAGGTGCCGTTCTGGACCTTGTTCATGGTGTATGTGATCCAGTCGGTGGGCGAGTTGTGCCTGTCGCCGATCGGCCTGTCGATGGTGACCAAGCTGGCGCCGGTGCGCCTGGTCGGTTTCGGCATGGGTGGCTGGTTTTTGTCTACCGGCATCGGCAACAACCTGTCGGGCATTTTTGCCGGGCATGTCAGCGGAAGCGAAGGGATGAGCGTGTCCTCGGCCCTGAGCGGGTATACCTTCGGGTTTTGGGCGCTGCTGGGCGCCGGCGCGGTGTTGTTCCTGATCGCGCCGTTGATCAACAAACTGATGCATGGTGTGAAGTGAGGAGAACCGCAATGCCGATGAAATCCACTGTCTGTGGCCCGCTGCTGGCGGGCATGTTGCTCACAAGCTTGCTGAGTGCCTGTGGGAAGCCCAGCGAGCAGCAGGAGGCGCCACGGCCGCTGGACACCTCGATGCAGAAGCCGCCCAGCGCCGATCCCAGCCAGCCGGTGTCTTCGGGCAATACGCCCACCGCTGCAGATATCGCCGCCGCCGCTGCGCTCAACGCGCAATACGACCCCTCACGCGATCCGGCCGCGGATCTGGAGACCGCCAAGGTCGAGGCCAAGCGCGGTGGCAAGCGCATCGTGCTCAACGTCGGCAACGCGGCCTGCGAGCCGTGCAAGGCGCTGGACGAGCTGATGGGTGGCGATGCCGAGCTACGCAGCTTCCGCGACGCGCACTTTGTGGTGGTCAAGGTCAATCGCGATGCGGCCAACGAGAACGCCGCGTTCCTGTCGCAGTTCGCCCAACTCAACGACTACCCGTCGCTGCTGGTGCTGGACAACGACGGCAAGCCGCTGACCCTGCAGTCCGGCCCGGAGCTGCGCAAGGGCGAGGGGTACGATCGCAAGAAGCTATTCGACTTCCTCAAGCAGTGGGCGCCGCCGCAGGCGTGATGCTCGCTGCAGCGTCATGCAAAACCCTGCGCTGCGGGTAGCGTTTTTCACTCAGGCCTCTGATCGAGTCTTGGCGACTCGGCGCAGTGTCCCAGCGCAATGAAAACGGCGCTTCCCCGCGAAGGAAAGCGCCGTTTTGTTGACCGAACCGCACGAACGCGCTGCATGGATTGTGAGTGGTCTGCGCCGAAACGCCGATCACCCGTATCGCCTCTCAATCGTGCGAGAGCCTCACTCCTTACCGGCCATCTTCGGCAGCCCATCCTTGGCCAGCCGGTCGATCAGCTTTTCCAGGATCTGCTGCTCCTCGGCGCTGAACACCGACATCAGCCGCTGCTCCATCTCGTTGACCAGCGGGGCGACGGTCTCGTACACCTGGCGCCCGGCCGGCGACAGTGCCAGCATCGAGCGGCGGCGGTCGTCGCCATGGGTTTCGCGGCGGATGAAGCCGCGCTCCAGCAGGCGCGCCACGGCGCGGCTCACTGCAACTTTATCCATCGCGGTGCGGTCAGAGACCTCGCTGGCCGAGGAACCCGGATACAGCGCCAGGATGGTGATCACCCGCCACTCGGGAATGGCCATCCCGTAACGATCGCCGTAGACCTTGGCGATGTTGCTGCTGATGCGGTTGGACAGCACGCTGAGGCGATACGGCAGGAACTGCTCGAGGTTGAGCAGCACAGGATGGTGCGGCGGAGTGGGGGCGTCGAGATCGCTCATGTTGCACTGTGTCTTGATTTTGGTTTCATTTGCAACTACAAACCTTGGGTGGCCTGCGCATTCTCGCGGGTCTTCTGCCACCCCGCATAGCCCTGCGGACGGCCTAGCGTGGAGAAACGACGATGAGCGCACAACCGAGCAGTACCGTAACCCGCCCGAACCTGGGCATGCAGGTCACCACCTTCGACAACCCGATGGGGATCGACGGGTTCGAATTCGTCGAATTCGCCGCCCCCGCCGGCCAGGCGGAACAGCTGCACGACTACTTCCGCAAGATGGGCTTCAGCCCGGTGCTGCGCCACCGCAGCCGCGCCATTACCGTCTATCGCCAGGGCGGGGTCAACTTCCTGCTCAACGAAGACCCCGATTCATTTGCCGCCGATTTCGCCGCTGCGCACGGCCCGAGCGCCTGCGGCTTTGCGATCCGCTTCCGCACCCCGGCGCAGACGGTGCTGCAGACCGTGCTGGGCAACGGCGGCGAAGCGGTGCAGGACAAGGCCGAAACGCGCGCAGTGCCGGCGCCGGTGGTCAAGGGCATCGGCGACTGCATGCTGTATCTGGTGGACCGCTATGGCGACGCGGGCAGCATCTACGACGCCGACTACGAGCCGATCGAAGGCGCCGACCAACACCCGGCCGGCTTCGGGCTGACCTTCATCGACCACCTGACCCACAACCTGTACTTCGGCAACATGCAGCGCTGGTCGGATTACTACGAGCGCCTGTTCAACTTCCGCGAGATCCGCTACTTCGACATCAAGGGCGCCAAGACCGGCCTGGTGTCCAAGGCGATGACCGCCCCGGACGGCATCGTGCGCATTCCGCTCAACGAGTCCTCCGACCCCAAGAGCCAGATCAACGAGTATCTGGACGCCTATCAGGGCGAAGGCATCCAGCACATCGCCTGCTTCACCGACGACATCTACACCAGCGTGGAAAAGATGCGCGAGGCAGGCGTGAGCTTTCTCGACACGCCGGACACCTATTTCGACGTGGTGGACCTGCGCATCCCCGACCACGGCGAAGATGTCGCACGCCTGCGTCGCAACAAGATCCTGATCGATGCGGATGTGGACACCAAGCAGCGCAAGTTGCTGCAGATCTTCACCACCAACTGCATCGGCCCGATCTTCTTCGAGATCATCCAGCGCAAGGGCAATGAGGGCTTTGGCGAGGGTAATTTCCAGGCGTTGTTCGAGAGCATCGAGCGCGATCAGATGAAGCGTGGGGTGCTGTAAGTCTGGGATTGGTGATTCGCAATTCGGGATTTATGGTTGGTGCTATTAACTGCGTCGGTGCGGGTTTGCAGTGGCATTCGTTGTGATGCCTAACGCCGCAGCTTGTTAAATCAGGCGGAGCTTTGGTATGGATCAGGCGAATTACACAGACAAGTCGCATGTAGCAGCCAATCGCGCGCGCGCCAAGCAACGCATGTGTCTGACAACACAGAGTGATGAAAACGTACGTTGCTGAAGCCCCTCTCCCCACGGGAGAGGGGTTGGGGTGAGGGTACGGTGGAACGATGAAAATCAAACCACCATTACCCACTGTTACGCGCACCCACGCACGTGCATTACGCAGTGAGATGACAGACGCAGAGCGCGCACTTTGGCGCTGTTTACGCAGCAATCAACTACAAGGTTTCAAGTTCAGACGTCAGCATCCGATTCCGCCGTACATCGCAGATTTTTGTTGTATCGATGCGGCGTTGGTTGTTGAGCTGGATGGATCGCAGCACCAAGCATCCAGCGATCAGGCAAGGACGCGGTGGCTGCAATCGAAGGGATGGACAGTGCTGCGCTTCTGGAACAACGATGTATTGCTTTCGCTGGATGCGGTGGTTGAGACGATCTGCAAGATGGTCGCTACACCGTACCCTCACCCCAACCCCTCTCCCGAGGGGAGAGGGGCTTAATTCCAGCCCCTGTGGGGGCACAGTCCGGACGCACCCATGCACAACGACCAGCGTTACATGACCGGTTTCGGCAATGAATTCGCCAGCGAGGCAGTAGTCGATACCTTGCCGGTGGGGCAGAACTCGCCGCAGCGTGTGGCGCACGGGTTGTATGCAGAACAGCTATCCGGCACGGCGTTCACCGCGCCGCGCGGCGAGAACCGGCGCAGCTGGCTGTATCGCATCCGTCCGGCGGCGGTGCATGGTGCGTTCTCGTTGATCGAGCAATCCACCTTCCACAATGACTTCGGTCGCGGTCCAGTGCCGCCGGATCAACTACGTTGGAGTCCATTGCCGTTGCCCTCCACGCCAACCGATTTTGTCGATGGTCTCTACACCATGGCCGGCAACGGCGGGCCGGAGGCGATATCCGGTGTCGCCGTGCATCTGTATGCGGCCAACGCCTCCATGCGCGATCGCTTCTTCTACGACGCCGATGGCGAATTGCTGCTGGTGCCGCAACTCGGCCGCCTGCGTATCCACACCGAGCTGGGCGTGCTGGAGCTGGAGCCGCAGCAGATCGGGGTGATACCGCGCGGTGTGCGGTTTCGTGTCGAGCTGCCCGATGGCGAAGCGCGCGGCTATGTCTGCGAAAACTTCGGCGCATTGCTGCGCCTGCCCGACCTGGGGCCGATCGGCTCGAACGGGCTGGCCAATGCGCGCGATTTCGAAACCCCGCATGCGGTCTTCGAACAACGCGAGGGCGCTTTCGAACTGGTGGCAAAGTTCCAAGGCCATCTATGGCGTGCCGACATCGGCCACTCCCCGCTGGATGTCGTCGCTTGGCACGGCAACTACGCGCCGTATCGCTACGATCTGCGCCGCTTCAACACCATCGGCTCGATCAGTTTCGATCACCCGGACCCTAGCATCTTTACCGTGCTGACCTCGCCCAGCGACACGCATGGCACCGCGAACATGGATTTTGCGATCTTCCCGCCGCGCTGGCTGGTGGCGCAACACACCTTCCGCCCGCCGTGGTTCCATCGCAATGTGGCCAGCGAGTTCATGGGCCTGGTGCACGGCGTCTACGACGCCAAGGCCGACGGCTTCGCGCCGGGTGGCGCGTCGCTGCACAACTGCATGAGCGGTCATGGCCCGGATGCGGCGACTTTCGACAAGGCCTCGCACGCCGATCTCACCCGCCCGGATGTGATCACCGAGACCATGGCTTTCATGTTCGAGACGCGTGCGGTGTTGCGTCCTACCGGGCAAGCGATGCAGGCAGCGCATCGGCAGGGCGATTATCAGCAGTGCTGGTCGGGCTTGCGTGCGGCGTTTCAGCTGCCGACCTCGGAATGATGCGATGTCAGAGGGGCTGATAAGACGCCGCGAGCGCTCGGCAGGCGGGTGCGGGCAGCGCGCACGACGCTTGTCGTCCCGGTCGCGCCGTCGCAGCACGCGCTGGACGGCGTTCCAATACGGCCAGTGGCGTGGCATCGTTCGCCTCGCTGGGCAAAACGGTGCGCACGAAGGGACGATGCCGCATCGAGCAATGACCGTGCCGGCTGGCGGTGAGCAGCAGTGGTGATATAGATCGCTTCAGGCCCACAGCTAGCCCAGGGTGGATATCAGGGCGCGCCGCTGCTGGATACCGCTGTTGGATCACGCCGCCTGCAACGTATCCGGCAGCAATTCGCCGATGCGTGCACGCACGCGTTCGGCATAGGTTGCCGAGGTGATCTGCGGCAGTTCGCGCAGCGCCTCGGCGATGGCGGCACCGATGGCTTCTTCCGCGCGCGCGGCCTGCAGCTGACGATGCAACGCGGCAGCGGCGGGATTGCGTTGCAGTTGCAGGATGTCGAGTAGATACAGCCGTGCATTGGTGGCCGCGCGACGCCGCTGACGCTGCAGGTCTTCTTCGATCTGCTGCGCATCCGTCGGTTGCACCGGCGCAGCGGACGTCGGCTCTGTCGCAGCGGACGTGCCGGACGCACTATCCGCGCCACCCGCACCTGCATCGGCTTCACCCAGCTGCAGATATCCCATCGCACACAAGGTCTGCACCAGCGTGGCGGCATCGCCGCCCAGCAACTGGGCCAGCGTCGCCAGGTCACGCTGGCCATCGGCCAGGATGAGGGTGCGCCGCTGCAACAACGTGAGGGGGCTGCGGTGCGACTGCAGCGCGGTGACAGCGAGTTCGGTCTTGCGTGGGGTCATGGCGGCAGTCCTGCGAAGCCGTCAGCGTGACCGCTGCGAATGAAGCGCCGATGACATCGGTACGACGCGATGGTCACACCGGCAATGGCCATCGCGTTCTGCACATCGCCGCGATGCGTGCTGTGTAGGCTGTCGCGGACCCGTAAGGAATGCACGCATGACATCCAGACTGCTTGGTTTGATGGGCGCACTGCTGTTGGTCAGTGGCTGCAATCGCGCCGACGACGCTTCTGCGAAGGCTGAGCCAGCCAGTGCGGAGCAGGTGCCCGTCGGCGCAGTCACCAACGATCAGCCACCTGGCGAGGTGCCGCCCGCCACCGCACCCGCTGGCGCGTTCCCGCCGCAACTGCGCCAGGACCCGGTCGCACTCGCACGTCTGGATGGCTATGGCGATCTGCGTCTGGGCATGGATGCGGCGCAGGCACGTGCTGCCTGGGGTGGCGACTTGCGCGGCGAGGCGGCCACCGATGGCGGCTGTTATCTGCTGCGGCCGCAGTGGGCCGACGACGCGCGCCGTTTCGGTTTCATGTTCGAGGGCGACTACTTCGTGCGCTACCAGACCAGCGAGCCCAAAGAGCTCGCGCCCGGTGGCGGCAAGGTCGGCATGACGGTGGCGCAGCTGCGCGCGCTGTATCCCGATGGCCTGACCGAGCAGCCGCACAAGTACGTCCCCGGCGCGCTCAGCTTGCGCTTTGCCGATGCGGCGGCAAAGTCGGCGCTGGTGTTCGAAACCGATGCCCAGGGCAGGGTGACCAACTGGCGGGTAGGACAGCTGCCGCAGGTGGATTATGTCGAAGGCTGTGGCTGAAGCGCGTGCCGGATCGCGTTCAAACGCCTGGTGCCGCTCAGTCGATCGCCGCCTTTCGAGGCCTAAGTTCAACGCCTAGTGCTGCTCCGACTCTGGCCCCAGATGCTGTTTCTCGGTTTCTTCGTTCTCGCCGACATCGCCCTGCACCTGCGGTAGTCCTTCTTCATGCATCTCGCCCTTGTTCGGCACTTCCGGGCGGTTTTCCATCATCAGCGACAGCGCCGCCTTGGCCATCATGTGCGCGCTGATCGGTGCGGTGATGAACAAAAAGACGGTGATCAGCAACTCGCGCGGTTGCGGGTCCACGCCTAAAAACAGGTGATAGCCCACCGATGCCAGCAGTACGCAGCCCACTCCCAAGGTGCTGGCCTTGGTCGGCGCATGCAGGCGCTTGAAAAAGTCCGACAGCTTCACCAGCCCGAGCGCGCCGATCAGGATGAAGAACGTGCCGACCAGCAGCAACGCGCTCAGCAGATATTCGGTCAGGGCGATCATTCGACGATGTCCCGGCGCAAGACATATTTACTGAGCACCACGGTGCTTCCGAAGCCCAGCATCGCAATCACCAGCGCGGCTTCGAAGTAGATCGGCGAATCCAGGTACATGCCCAGCAGCATCAGCTCGGCGATGGCGGTGATGGAGAGCGTGTCCAACGCAAGAATGCGATCGGGCACGGAAGGCCCGCGCAGCAATCGCCATAGCGCCATCAGCATAGCCAGACCCACCGCGTGCATGCAGATGACGATGGTCGATTCGATGAACATGTGGCCGGTCACGGAAAGATCTCCATCAGGGGCTTCTCGTAGCGGGTCTTGATCTCGGCGATCAACGCGTCCGGATCGTCCAGATGCAGCACGTGCACCAGCAGATACTTGCGGTCGTCCGAGAGCGCCGCCGACACCGTGCCGGGGGTGAGCGTGATCATGCTGGTCAGCGCGGCGATGCCATGGATGTTGGCGATATCCAGCGGCACCCAGATGAAACCGGGATGGATGCGCGACTCCGGGCCAAGCACCTGGCCGGCCACCTTGATGTTGGAGCGCACGATGTCGCCTGCGGCCACCAGCAGCATGCGTGGCACCGAACGCAACGAACCGATCTGCGCAAACTCGCGGTCCAGTCGAGCCGCGAAGATCGGCACCACCCAGCCCAGCAACAAGCCGAGCACCCACTGCTGCGGCCCGAAGCTGTCGCTGAGCAGCAACCAGAACACGAACACCATCACGCTCAATGGTGCTGACGGAAACATACGCCGCCGCAGCGGTGCGCGCGCGCTCATGGCTGCCTCCGTTGCGGTGTGGTGGCACGCACCTGTTCCACATACGCACCGGGGTCGCGCAGCTGCGCGCCGGCCGCATCGGTGTAACGCATCAACGGACCGGCGCCCACCGTCATCGCCACCAGGCCACTGAGCAGCAACACGGTGGCGGCGGTTTCCACCGGGCGCATGCGGCCACGCCGTTGCGGTTGCAGCTCCGGCGCATCTTCCACCGCTTCGGGTACGCGCCAGAACAGGCGCACGCCGGCACGCGTCAGGCCGATCACCACCAACAGGCTGCTGCCGAGGATCGCGGCCCACACCGGCGCGACCAGACCATCGGGCACATGCTGCAGCAACGCCGCCTTGGCCAGGAATCCGGATAACGGCGGCAAGCCGGCCACCGCCACTGCGGCGATCATGAACATCGTGCCGGGCATCCCACGCCGTGGCAGTGGCGCGACCACTTCCTTGCGATCGCTGGCACTGCCACGCCGCCGGCGGATCAGATCCGACACCATGAACAAGGCGGCGGCCACGAAGCTGCTATGCGGCAGGTAATACAGCCCCGCGCCCAAGGCGCCGGCATCGTCCAGCGAGAACGCGATGAACAAGGTTGCCGCCGAAAACACCACCAGATACGACACCATCACCCGCAGCCGCGATGCCGCCATCACCCCGATGGCGGCCATCACCAGCGTGGCGATACCCAGCCACAGCAGCGCGTGCCGACCGAAGCCCTGCAGTGCGCCGGCACCGGCGCCAAACCACAGCGACGACACCCGCAGCGTGGCATACAGCCCGACCTTGGTCATGATCGCGAACAACGCCGCCACCGCGGCCGGCGCACGCGAGTAGGTTTCCGGCAGCCACAGATACAACGGCAGCAACGCGGCCTTGCTGCAGAACACCAGCAGCAACAATCCCAATGCGGCCTTGGCCAGCGGCACATCCTGCGCCGGCAGCTCGGCGATACGTTGCGACAGCTCGGCCATGTTGAGCGTGCCGAACACCCCGAATAACAGGCCCAGCGCGACCAGGAACAAGGTCGACACACACACGTTGAACACCACGTAATGCAGGCCCACGCGCATCTGCAAGCCGCGCCCGCCGCTGAGCAACAGGCCGTAGGAGGCGATCAGCATCACTTCGAAGAACACGAACAGGTTGAAGATGTCGCCGGTCAGGAACGCACCGTTCAAGCCCATCAACTGGAACTGGAACAGTGCATGGAAATGCGGCGCGCGGCGGTCCCAGCCGGCACACGCATGCAGCAGGCAGGCCGAGCCCAGCATCAAGGTGGTCAACAGCATCCACGCCGACAGGCGATCGCCCATCAGCACGATGCCGATGCGTGCCGGCCAGTCGCCCAGCAGATACACCAGCACCTCGCCTTCGGCGGCGCGCGCAAACAGTGCGATCACGGACGCAGCCAGCAACACCATGCTCACCCACGCCACCGTGCGCTGCACGCGCGGCCCGTAGCGACGATGCTCGACAAACAGCGACGCAGACGCACCCAGCATCGGAATCAGGATCGGCAGGATCAGCAGATGATTCATCGCCGCGCCTCGCGCGTGTCCACACCGGTGGTGGCATCTTCGTGTGCATCCACATGATCGCTGCCGTTGTCGCTGCGGCTGCGGATCGCCAGCACCAGGCTCACCGCGGTCATCGCGAAGGCAATCACGATCGCAGTCAACACCAGCGCCTGCGGCAACGGATCGGTGTAGTGCATCAAATCGGCGGGCACGTCGTCGCGCAACACCGGCGCCTGACCGCTACGCACGCGCCCACCGGCGAAGATCAGCAGGTTGGTCGCATACGACAGGAAGGTCATCCCCAGGATCACATCGAAGCTGCGCGCGCGCAGCAGCAGGTAGATCGCCAATGCAGTGAGAACGCCGATCGCGCTTGCCAGTGCCAATTCCATCAATGCTGCTCCGCAGTGCGTGTCGAACGTTGGGTGGGGTCGATCTCGCCGCGCTGCGAACTGCGCGTGCGCGAAGGTTTGATCGTGCCCATCATCGACAGCATCAACATCGCCGCGCCGAACACCACCAGATACACGCCGATATCGAAACCCAGCGCGCTGGCCAGTTCCAGCTCACCCAATAGCGGCAACGGAATCTCCACATGCCCGCTGCTCAAGAACGGCATGCCGAACAGCAGCGAGCCCGCACCGCTGACCAGTGCGAACAACAGCCCGATGCCGATCAGGCGGATGTAATCGAAACCGAAGCGCGATTCCACCGAGGCGGTGCCCTGAATCACGTACTGCATCAGCAGCGGCACCGCCAGCACCAGGCCGGCGATGAAGCCGCCACCGGGCGCGTTATGCCCGCGCAGGAAAAGAAACAACGACACCGTCAGCGTGAGCGGGAACATGATCTGCGCCAGATCGGCGGGCACCGGCAACTTGATCGGCGGCCCCGGCATGCTGCGCTCCGGCGCCATGCGCGAGCGCCGCAGCAGGGCATGCACCACCAGCCCGGCAATGGCGAACACCGTGATCTCGCCGAAGGTGTCTAACCCGCGGAAATCCACCAGGATCACGTTGACCACGTTGTGGCCGTACGCTTCCGGCAGTGCACGCTGCAGCATTTCCCCTGCCACGGTGTGGCTGGGCTGTGTCATCAAGGTGTAGGCCAGGGCCGCAAGGCCGGCGCCACCGACAATCGCAAGGGCCGCATCGCGGATCTTGCGCAGGCGCGCAGGCTCGGGCAGCGAGCGCTCGGGCAGGTAATTCATCGCCAGCAGCATCAGCACCAGCGTCACCATCTCCACCAGCAACTGCGTCAAGGCAAGATCCGGTGCCGACAGGAACACGAAGGTCAGGCTGACCGCCAGGCCGGTGCCGCCCAGTACAAGCACCGCCAGCAGGCGCTGCTTGTACAGGAACAGGCTGCCCAGTGCGCAGGCGATCATCAGCAGCCATACCGTCCAGCCCAGCAGCGGCATCGGCGTGGGTGCAGGCCAGGCCGGCAGCGTGCCGCCCTGCAGGAACGGGACCAGCGCCACCACCACCGCACTCAACACCAGCAACATCAGCATGCGTTGCAGATTGCCGTTGGTGACCGCATCGGTCATGCGCGCGGTGGCGGCATACAGTGCGCGCAGATTCCAGTTGAACAGCGCTTTGCCCGGCGAGCGGTTCTGGATCGCATACAGGTCCAGCGTGCGGCGCAGCGCCATGTACAACAGCGTGCCACCCACCATGCCGGCGATGCTCATCGCCAATGGCCAGTTCCAGCCATGCCACAGGGCCAGGCTGTAGTCGGGCAACCTGTCGCCCAGGATCGCGCTTGCACCGGCGCGCAGCACCGGCGCGATCGTCCATGCCGGCACGATGCCCACCGCCACGCAGATCAACACCAGCACCTCCACCGGAATCTTCATCCAGCGCGGCGGCTCGTGCGGGGTGGTGTCCAGATCGCGTGGGCCCTGGCCGAAGAAGGTGTCGTGCACGAAGCGCAGGCTGTAGGCCACGCCGAGCAGGCCGGCCAGCAGCGCAGCGATGCTGGCCAACACGCGCATCGCCTGCGGCGCTTCGGTTTCCAGTGCGACGGCGAAAAACATTTCCTTCGACAGGAAGCCGTTGAGCAGCGGAACGCCGGCCATCGCCAACGAGGCGATGATCGCCAGCGCGCTGGTGAATGGCATCAGGCGGCGCAAATTGCCCAGCTTGCGCATGTCGCGCGTGCCGGTTTCGTGGTCGATGATGCCGGCGGCCATGAACAACGAGGCCTTGAACACCGCATGGTTGAGGATATGGAACACGCCGGCCACCACCGCCATCGGCGTGGACAGACCGAACAGCATCGTGATCAAGCCCAGATGCGAAATGGTCGAATACGCCAGCACGCCTTTGAGATCGTGCTGAAAGATCGCATGCCAGGCGCCCAGCAATAGCGTGATCGCACCGATGCTGGTGACCGTGTAGAAAAACAGGTCGGTGCCGGCCAGTGCCGGGTGCAGACGCGCCAGCAGGAACACCCCGGCTTTCACCATCGTGGCCGAGTGCAGATACGCCGAGACCGGCGTCGGCGCGGCCATCGCATGCGGCAGCCAGAAGTGGAACGGAAACTGCGCACTCTTGGTGAAGATGCCCAGCAGCACCAGGCCCAACGCATACGGATACAGCGGGCTGGCGCGAATGAGATCGCCGGCCGCCAGCACCGCATCCAGCTGAAAACTGCCGACGATGCGGCCGATCATCAAGATGCCGCCCAGCAACGCCAGGCCGCCACCGGCGGTCAGCACGAACGCCATGCGCGCACCCTCACGCGCGTCCTTGCGGTGCGACCAGAAGCCGATCAACAGGAACGAGCTGATGCTGGTGAGTTCCCAGAACACCATCAGCAACAACAGATTGCCCGACAACACCATGCCGAGCATCGCGCCCATGAACAGCATGAGATAGGCGAAAAAGCGCGAGGCGCTGTCGCGTGCGCTCAGGTAGTAATGCGCATACATCACCACCAGCGCACCGATGCCCAGCACCAGCAATGCGAACATCCATGCCAGGCCATCGAGCCGCAGCGAGAACAGCAAACCGATTTGCGGCAACCACGCATGTTCGCTGCGGATCACTTCACCACGCAGTACCGCCGGTGTCAGCATTGCCAGGATCAGCAGCCCGCCCAACGGCGCGGCCGCAGCCAACCACGCAGTGATCGAACGGGAGGTGCGCCAGAACAGCGCGGTGGCGGCCGCCATCACGAAGGGCAGCGCGAGCAGGATTTCCAACGAAAAAGGCATGCAGGGAACACAAGATTCGCGAGCAGGCCAGAGAGCTTAACAAAACGTTGACTGACGTCCGTGTCAACGTCGCCGCCGCACGCATGCGGAAATCGCCGCTGGATCGGCGTCGCATCGCTGCGTTGCACTCGCTATGCTGGGCTCACCCAGACTGCATCCGAGCCCTGTGACTGCCGCCAATCCCGCTCCGTCCACTGCTGTCTCTGCGCCACGCGCCCTGATGTTCGGCGGCAGCGGGCAGATTGGCGAACGCCTGCTGACGCGGTTATTGAGCCGTGGCTGGCAGGTCACGGCGTGGTCGCGGCAGCCGCGTGCGGCGCGTACCGGGTTGATCTGGCGGCAAGGCGATCTGGCTGTGCCGGCAGCGGCAGGCGAGGCGTTCGAGGTGATCTTCAGTTGCGGCCCGCTGGATCATTTCGCACGTTGGTATGCCGAAAATCCGGTGGTCGCCCCGCGCATTGTGGCGTTCGGTTCCACCAGCCTGGAGGTCAAGGAACATTCGATCGACGCGGCTGAGCGCGATGTGGCCCGGCGCCTGGCAAACGCCGAACAGGCGCTGTTTTCTGCAGCGCAGGCGCGCGGCGCAACCGCAACGGTGCTGCGCCCGACGTTGGTCTACGGCGCCGGGCGCGACCGCACGCTCACCCAGATCGCCAGCCTGGCGCAGCGCACCGGCGCGTTCGTGTTGCCGGCCAACGCCACCGGTTTACGTCAGCCGGTGCATGTGGACGATCTGGCCAGCGCCGCGCTGGCGGTAGTCGCCCAGCCGGCCACGCAGCAGCGCAGTTATGCGGTGGGCGGTGGCGAAGTGTTGGCCTACATGCAGATGGTGGAGCGCGTGCTGGCTGCGTTGCCACGACCGGCGCGGTTGTATCAGATGCCGCCGACGCTGTTCGGGTTGGCGCTGAGCGCTGCGCAACGGCTGGGCCGCCTGCGTGGCATGAATGCAGCGGCGTTGCAGCGCATGCGCGATGACCTGGTGTTCGATCTGGAGCCGGCGCGCCGCGATTTCGGTTACGCGCCGCGTGCGTTTCGTCCGTTGCCGGAAGAACTCGGCGTTCGCGAGTGAATTTGGTGCGTCGAGCTAGTAGCGCCAACCCAGCTGGCGATACACCTTGGCCAACACCCAGATCGGCCCGATCAGCAGATAGGTCAGATCGGTCAGAAAGCTCGGCTTGCGGCCTTCGATCTTGTGGCCCACGAACTGTGCGATCCAGGCCAGCACGAACACCGCCACGCCCAACGTGAACACGCCGCCCAGGCCAAGCTTGCTCTCGATCAAGCGGCACAGACAGCCGAAGAAGAAGAAGATGCCCAGCATGCCCAACCCCAGCGGGCGCGACAGCCGGTTGTAGTACGACCACACCGCGAACATCGACAGCGCCGCCCACACGCCGCTACTGAACCAGGTGCCGCCCACCGGGATGCACCACAGCAAGGCCACTACCGACCACAGGATCGCCGGCACTGCCAGCACATGGATCTGCTGGTTGGTGGCGTTTTGATGATCGTCGGAATAGCTGGCGAAATAGCGGTCGATCGGTCGCGCGGTCGTGGTGCGTTCGGTCATGTTCCCTCCCAGGAATGACCCAAGCATACGCGCGCGGATGGCGCTGTGGCAGCCGGGCACCTTGCCACGCGCCGGTCGCGTGGCAAGGGCCGGCATGCATCAGTTGACCGACACCGCGCTCCACGCTGCGGCAACCGCGCGGTATTGCGTGGAGGTGCTGCCATACAGATCGGTGGCCGCGCTCAACGTGGCCCTGCGTGCGGCCGCATAGTTGGTCGATGAGGTCATGTAGACCGTCAACGCGCGGTACCAGATGCGGCTGGCTGCGGCACGGCCGATCGACGTCAACGCGGTATTGCCGTTGCACACCAGCCCGGCCGGCGTCACGTTCCAGCTGGTGCCCGCACCAAAGCCGCTCGGCACCACCGCGCCCTCGGCCAGCAGATAGTAGAAATGGTTGGCCACCCCCGAGCTGTAGTGCACGTTGAGCGAGCCCAGGCTGCTGCTGTAGCAATCGGGCGAATCGCCATCCAGGCTGGGCTTGAACATGTAGCGCAACGCCAGCGTGCCGCTGCTGTTGCCGGGGACGATCTTTTCGCCGATCAGATAATTGCCCGGCTGCGCGCTGTTGTTGGCGGAGTACTCCACCATCGCGCCCATGATGTCGGAAGTGGCTTCGTTCAAACCGCCGGACTCGCCCGAGTACACCAACCGTGCGGTGCGGCTGGTCACGCCATGGGTCATCTCGTGGCCGGCCACATCCACCGAGACCAGCGGCGTGAAGGTGCTGCCGTCGCCATCGCCGAAGGTCATGCAGAAGCAGCTGTCCTGCCAGAATGCGTTGTTGTACCGGCTACCGTAATGCACCCGGCTGCGCGCACCCGCGCCATCGTTGGCGATGCCGTTGCGCGCATGGGCGGTACGGAAGTAGTCCCAGGTCAAGGCCACGCCGTAATGCGCATCCACCGCTGCCGTCACCGTATCGCTGTTGGCGCCGCTGCCCCAGGCGTTGTCGGCATCGGTGACCAGCGTGCCGTTGCCGGAGGTGCTGTTGCGCATGTTGTAAGTGGCACCGCTACCGCGGCTCAGATCGGTCAGCTCGTAACCGCTGCTGCAGCGCGTTGTCGATAATCCAACGTTGCCTGCATACAGCGAACGCCCGGCGCCGGTCGCGCTGGTGCCGCCACTGCACACGGTGTGCACCGTATCCCAGGAGTCGAGAATGCGTTGATTGACCGCATCGACGATGTAATGCATCTCGGTGGGCGTCTGGTCGGGCTTGATGCCGCTGTAGATCACTTCGTAGACCAGTCGCGGTGCACCCTGGCGGGCATACAGCGCCAGACTTGCGCGCGGTGCGGCATCTTGTTCCACATCGAACTGCGCACCGGCCGCGCGCATGGCCGTGTTGGCATCGATGCCCGGTACGATGGCCGGGCGCACGTTGGTGTCCATGGTCTGGCTCAACTGACGCATTACCCCGCGCCGCGAATGCACCACCACATCGCCGCCGATGACCGGCAAGCCCTGATAGGTGCGATCGAAGCGCACATGCTCGGTGCCATCGGCATCGACAATGCTGTCGCGCGCGACAAACGTATCGGCGGCTGCACGATTGGCCAACGCCGCAGCGTTGTTGCCCAACAACGATTGCGCGCGCGCTACCGCGGCATCGGCGGAAAGATCCGCAGCACTGGCGACGGCAGACAACGATAGCGCGCAGCAGATCGCTGCGCCCAACACATGGAATTGCATGACGACTCTCTCCCAGGAAACGTGCAATGCAAAGATCGGCGGCGACGAGCATCAGCCGATCGCGATGGCAGCAGGGTGCCGGCAGCCAACCTTGCACAGTCTGTGATAGCGCAGTAGTAAAAATTACAGTTGTGTCGCGTTCTGTGCGCCGCGCCACTTTGCGTTGTGGAGCGCATCGCAGACAGATGCAAGACACGCTGCATGATCGGCGCTCATCGCGCTGCAGACGTATATCGCAGCGCTGTTCTACAAGATCGCTGTTTCTACAAGAATGTGTCGGCGCCCAGTGACACGTGGTGCGCCAGGGAGCATGCAGTGGCGTTCGATTGCGGCATCGCTTTCAGTCGTGAGCGACGATGGCGATGTAGGGCGCGCGCACAAAAAAAGCCGGCCAGAAAACTGGCCGGCTTTTTTGATGCATTACTGCACCCTCAGCGGCCGCCGATGGCGACCTTGTGCTGCTCGTCCTGCGTCTGTTGCTGCTGCGTCTGGCCAGCCAGCAACTGCGCACTGGTCTGCTCCAGCGTGGGAGCGGGCTGATTCAGATCCACTGCCGCACGGAAGCCTGGCGTGGTTCCCATGACGAACGCCTTACCGTTTTGTACCGTGACGTCCTGCAGCTTGTCGGCAGAATCGATGCCGTTCTGCTTGGCCTGCAAGGTGACATGGGCCGCCGTCTCGTTGGAGATCATGCTTGGCAGCCTGCTGCGGATCGCGGTGTGCAGCGCATGGTCCGGATGCGAGGCATCGTTCAACGATGGGCCCTTCGGCGCGGCCTGCTGCGTCTGGCCTGCCTGCGTCTGGGCCTGCGCCGGCAACGCGGACAAGGCGGCCTGCGTATTGGGGCCCACCACGCCGTCGGGCTGCAGCCCATGCTGCTTCTGGAATGCGATCACCGCCTCACGCGTGTTGTCGCCGAAGCGGCTATCCTCGGCAAGCCGGTTCCCCTGCGCATCGCGCACGCCGAGTCGGTTGAGATCCTGCTGCATCTTGCCGACATCGGGATTGTGATCGCCCTGACGCAGCGTGCCGTTGCCAGCGTGTGTCGATGCTTGAGCCTGACGAGCGCCTGATTCCTGATGATGGCCTTGATTCCAGAACGTCTCCGGACTGGTCAGCTTGCCGTTGGCATCGCGCAGTTGGTAATGCACATGCTGTGCGTACTGGTTGGCACCGTTCGGGCCGCGTCCCCCCATCGTACCGATGGCATCGCCCGCAGACAGCGCCTGGCCTTCTTTGACCTTGAGCCCTTCCAGATGCAGGATCTCGTGCGAGTTGCCCTGCGCATCGCGAATCTTGACGGTGCCGTAGTTGCCACCGGCGAACGTGACGGTTCCCGCGACCGGAGAATGCACGGTCGGATGCTGCAGATTGCGACCAGCCTGGCCACCCTCGTAATTGAAGTCCGTACCGCCGTGCGGACCACGGCTGCCGCGGTGCTCGCCGTAATGGCCAGTGATATGCGGATCGGTACTGCCCCGGCCCGGCAGCATGCGTTCCATCGTCTGCTGGAAGTTACTGCGAGCGGCATGGCTGGGTTCGGCTGGGTGCGCCGCTGGCGCCGAGCGATCCACTGCGTTTCCCTGCGTCTGGGCGAGGCGCTGATCTACGAACTGGGTGTAATTGTCCAGGTGAGGGGCGATTTCGCGCCGGGATAGAGCAAGGCCACCATAATCTTTGCTGGGACCATCGTGGTGATACTTGTAAATGTAATCCTCGTCCTGGCCGCGGCTACGCGCGAGATCGCGGTTATCGATGAAATGTTGCACCAATGCCTGCGATTGCGTCTGCACATCGAAGCGGTTGGACGTGGTGACCCCGTAATGTGCACCGGTGCGATCAATAAATTGACCCAGACCCGAAGCAGACGTGGTCCCCGCAGCTGCGTCAGGATTGAAGCCCGATTCGACCCGGGCGATGGCTAGAACATAAGCGGTCTCACGCGATGAAAGCCCGGCATCCTGCGAGGCATCGATGAGGCTATCGATCACCCGCGATTGGGTCTGTGGACTGGCATCGCCCCAGCGACGCGATTCGCCGTGCAGTCGGCCATCTGCGCTGTCGATGGGCTCGCGATAATGGCTCCACGGTTTGATCCGGTCGCTGCTATACGCAGCGCCGCGTGGCTGAAGCATCTCGGTATAGATCGTGTTGTCGGTCATATCGTGCGTTCCTTTCTATGAGACAGATTCTTCCTTGTAACGGGTGCTGCTCCATGTACTGCGTACTACCTTCGCCATGCACCGGCATTAGCAGTGCATGAGCATCCTTTGCTCAGGGCTGGAAAGGCACCAGTTCCGGGTGCTTTAGTCCCAACTCTTCGAGCTTGTGTTCGTATTCGTCGTTATTCGGGCTCTGCTGGCCGTCCTGCTCGCGAAGCGGTGGTGCCGCGTGATTCAGCAACTGACCCTTTGCGTCATAGAGGAAGAACCATTCGCAGAACTCGCAACCATAGGGAAGCTCGCCATACTGGATGACGAAGTAATTGGTTCCCTTTCCGTCTTCGGCGCAGCCCAGCCCGACCGCCGTGTAGTCAACCATCTCTGCAGGCGGTGCCAATTCCTGGCGCTCGCCATTGCGCTCTATTTCCACGCGCGTTTTGGGGGAATCACCGCTTTTGGACGGTAGCGCGGTCAGGTGCAGACGCGCGCCAGAGCATTCCTTGATCATGTCATTCTGTCCCTGTTTAGCCGCTTCCATCGAAGCGGGGGAATGGGCGTTGGAAGTTGGTGCGACCGGTGCGCTGGCAGTGTTATCTGCGACGCCCTGCTTATCACCGCATGCGGCAAGCAAGAGTGTCAAACCGAGGGCGGGCAGGGTGGAGATAAAGCGTCGCATCAGTTCGCTTCCTTGGAGATAAGAGTGACAGGGCCAGTTATCTACACTTGCAGGAAAACGCTTCCGGTGGCCCATTGCTTCATAACGACTGGTCGTCCACCTTCACCAGTGTCCAGCAGGGCTGCTGGGCGAAGTGGTAGACCTGCTGGTCGCCGGTGTCCGGTGTGCGGACCAGCACCTGGCGGCCTTCAGCCTCCTCGGAGATCGTGATTTCGCGGCCGCCGTTGCGGGCCGCCTCCAGGTTGGGGATCACCGGCCACTCGACCTTGGCCAGCGGAACCGTGCGCGTCACCGGCGCAGGCTCGGGCTGCGCGTCCGGATCGAGCTGGATCATCGTCAGCGGATCGGCTGTGGCCTTTTCCTGTACTGCGATGTCCGCGCTGAAGCGTTTCAGGAAGGCGGGGAAGTCGGCATCGGAACAGCTTGTCGCCGGGGCGGGCGTTGTCGGGGCGGCGGCGGGCGTTGAGGCTGCAGGTGCGGCAGGCGTCGCAACGGTAGCTGGACCCGCCTGTTGAGTGCAGGCAGCAAGCGCCAGGCACAGTGCCAGGGCATGCAGGGAAATTCGGAAAAGGGCCAACGGATCCTCCTGATCGTATCGGGGGCAGCTAAAGCGCGGGCGCGATTCTATTCGTGTGCTGCTTGCAGATATGTGAAGGCTTGCGGCTTCACCGTTTGCACGAGCTGGCGGGCACCAGGCAGATCAATCGGCCTGGCTATCTGCTCGCCTGACCGTCGTGCCGAAGCCCTTGAAGAAGTGCGCTTGGTCATTTCGCTGTTCGTCCCGTTGCCCTCGGGCGCAAGCGTGTTTCAAAACGGCCGTCGATAATAACTAAGTGGCAGTAATTAAAGTCGTGAGTTTGCCGAGTTTGATTGCCAGCAACTAGATTCCGTTTGAAAACACGTCGAGCGCATTTGCACTCACCCACCCCTGCACGCAATCGCCGACATACTGACCTGGTGCGGCTGCATGGCAGGCATCACCGGCGGCAGGCGCCAAGCGTTTGATCGGCCTGTCGCCGTACTTCTCGCACAACGCATTGTTCTTGCATTTTGCGACACTGCTTGCAGGGATTGCGACGACATAATAGTAAAGCGGATTCTGCCCTGCGCGGCCGATGCCTTGTACGCAGACGAGTTGGCCCTGCGCCAGATTGGCGTTGGCGGCCGCATTGCTGCCGGTGGTCAAAACGCGTGCGCCAAGTAAGTCGCTTGGCGCTCAGGTCATCGCTGCAATGGTGCAACTTCAAAGCCCCGCAACCGGGGCTTCAAACATCAATCAACCGAAATACCCGCCAACCGCTGCAATGCTTCGGCATATTTCGCACGCGTGCGTTCGATCACTTCTGCCGGCAGGCTGGGGCCGGGTGCGGTCTTGCCCCAGTCCAGGGTCTCCAGATAATCGCGTACGAACTGCTTGTCGTAGCTGGGCGGGCTGGTGCCGAGTTCGTACTGGTCGGCCGGCCAGTAGCGCGAGGAGTCCGGGGTCAGCATCTCGTCCATGATGTACAGGCGGCCATCGGCGTCGGTGCCGAATTCGAACTTGGTGTCGGCCAGCAGAATGCCGCGTTCGGCGGCGAAATCGGCGGCGAATCGGTAAATGCGTAACGTGGCATCGCGCACGCGCTCGGCGAGCTCGGCACCCACCGTCTTGACCATCGCATCGAAGTCGATGTTTTCGTCGTGGTCGCCCACAGCGGCTTTGGTCGACGGGGTAAAGATCGGCTCGGGCAGTTTCTCGGCCTGGCGCAGGCCGTCGGGCAGTTCGATGCCGCTGATCTTGCCGGTGCGCTGGTAATCCTTCCAGCCGCTGCCGATCAGGTAGCCGCGTGCGATCGCTTCCACCGGCACCGGCTTGAGCTTGCGCGTGACCACTGCGCGCCTGGCATACAGCGCCGGGTCCACACCCTCGGGCAGTACCTGCTCCACGCGGATGTCGACCAGATGGTTGGGCATCAGATGATCGGTCTTGTGGAACCAGAAGTTGGAGACCTGACACAGCATCTCGCCCTTGCCGGGGATCGGGTCGGGCAGCACCACGTCGAACGCGGACAGGCGGTCGGTGGCCACCATCAGCAGATAGTCGCCCGGCGGCGCGTCGGCGGGCAGGCGCTCGCGGGGAATGTCGAAGACATCGCGGACCTTGCCACGGTGACGCAACGGCAGGCCGGGCAGATCGGATTGCAACAGCGTGGTCGACACAGGCACTCCTAAGGACGTCGCAATGACGCTGTCCCCGGGACCCGGCGGGCCCGCGGGTGGGCAGCGGGCCGCGTAGTGTACGGCGCTTCGGTGCGCGCCGCTGGATTTATTGGAGGCAACCGCGCGGCCGCGTGCAGGCCGTGTCAGCCAGGCCGGTCGGGCGTTCGGGTACTATCGCCAACCCGCCTCCCCGCCCCCGATCGCCCATGTCCTGGTACGGAAAACTGCTCGGTGCACTGGCCGGCGCCTTGCTGTTTCGCGGGGCACCGGTGGTGGGGCTGATGATCGGCCTGGCGATCGGCCACGCGGTGGACGCCGGTTGGTTCAAACGCCGCGCCGAAAACCCGTACGAAGCGCTGGGGCTGGAGCCGGACGCCACCACTGCCGAGATCGACCTGGCCTATCGCCGGCTGATGTCGCGCTACCATCCCGACAAGGTGGCCAATGCCGGCCCGGAGGCCCGCAGTCAGGCCGAAAAGAAGGCCAGCCAGATCAACGCCGCCTACGATCGCATCCAGCGGCTGCGCAAACGCTGATCGAACGCTGCGCATCTGGTCTCGCTGCGAGGCGATGCAGCGGCCTGCTCAGGAATCGAAGCAGAAAAATTCGCATAACAAAAACGCCTGACCATTGAGGCCAGGCGTCGTGCTCACTCACACACCCAAGACTCAGAAACGATAGGTCGCCGTCAACCGCACCGCATTGGCCGAGAAATCGGTATCGGTGCGGCGCAGATCGGTACCGGCCGGATTGACGCGCAGGAACGGGTTGGTCGCCGGTGCGGTGCCCGGCCCGACGCGCACGCGGGTGTCTTCGTCCTCCAGGCGGGTGAACAGGTATTCCACGCCCACCGAGACGTTGTCGCTCAACCGGCGCTGCAGGCCAACACCGGCCTGATAGCCGTCGGCGCTGTCGCCACCGCTGCCGGTGAAGCTGTTGGCGGTGTTGCTGCTGGAGAAGCTGTGGTCGAACTCGCCGCGTGCCACGCCGGCGGTGAAGTAGGCCAGAAAATCGCCCTGCTCGCCGAAGGCATACCCGATACGGCCACGCAGGGCGGCGGTGCGGTTGAGCTTGCGGGTGAAGGTGTAGAACGCCGGGGTGGTGCTGAAGGCGCTGACGCTGTCGCGCAGGTCGTTGCGGGTGTACTCGGCCACCACGCCGTAGACCCAGTTGCCGGCCTGCCAGTCATAACCGAGACGCGCGCCATATTCGGCACCGCCCTTGTCCTTGCTGCAGCCACTGGCCGGGGTGCGGCCGGCGGCGGCGCCACCGCAGAAGCCGGGCGAGAACGCATCGGCGCCGGTGGCGGTGCTGACCTGGTCGCCGTCGCGGCCATCCAGATTGGTGTCGAAGCCGAAGCGGCCGCCGGAGACGCCACTGACGTCGGCGCCGCCGACATTGGCGCCAATGGAGAAGCCGGACCAGTCGGCCGGGCCGGTTTGTGCCCAGGCGGACGGGGCGAGGGCCAACAGGACGATGGCAGCAGAAGCGAGCGGGGTGGTTTTCATGCGTTCTCCTTAATCGGGCGCAGCGCGCCAGTTCTGTGTGTACGCACGATGGCGGCGCACGGATGCAGGACGCTTTCATCCTGACGCTTTCATCCTGCGATCCCGGTTGCGAGAATGTGCGCTCCGTTACCTTCCGAGCTGCCCATGCAACCGACGGCGATCGCCCCGTCCATCCTGTCCGCCGATTTCGCCCGTCTTGGCGAAGAGGTGAACAACGTCCTGAAGGCCGGCGCCGACTGGGTGCACTTCGATGTGATGGACAACCACTATGTGCCCAACCTCACCATCGGCCCGATGGTGTGCCAGGCGCTGCGCAAACACGGCATCACCGCGCCGATCGACGTGCACTTGATGGTCGAGCCGGTGGACCGCATCGTGCCGGACTTCGCCGATGCCGGCGCCACCACCATCAGCTTTCATCCCGAAGCCAGCCGCCACGTGCACCGCACGATCCAGCTGATCAAGTCGCACGGCTGCCAGGCCGGGCTGGTGCTCAATCCGGCCACGCCGGTGGACATTCTGGACTGGGTGCTGCCGGAGCTGGATCTGGTGCTGGTGATGTCGGTCAACCCCGGCTTCGGCGGGCAGGCCTTCATTCCCTCGGCGTTGGACAAGCTGCGCGCGATCCGCAGCAAGATCGATGCGCTCGGCAAGCCGATCCGGCTGGAGATCGATGGCGGGGTCAAGGCCGACAACATCGGCGCGATCGCGGCCGCCGGTGCCGATACCTTCGTGGCCGGCTCGGCGATCTTCAATGCCCCCGACTATGCGCAGGTGATCGCGCAGATGCGTGCGGCGGTGGATGCGGTGCGATGAGCCAGGCCCCGCTGCAGATCCGCAGCGCCACGCCCGATGACGCCGCGCTGCTGCACGAACTGGTCACCGCACTGGCGGTGTACGAGCGCGAGCCCGATGCGGTCAAGGCCAGCCCGGAGGAGCTGCGCGCCAGCCTGTTCGGCGACGGCGCCACCGCGCATGCGCTGATCTGCGAGCAGGACGGGCAGGCGCTGGGATTTGCGGTGTATTTCTTCAATTACTCGACCTGGCTTGGCCGCAATGGCCTGTATCTGGAAGACCTGTTCGTGCGTCCGCAAGCGCGCGGGCAGGGCGCTGGCCTGGCGCTGCTGCGGCATCTGGCCCGGTTGGCCGTGCAGCGTGGCTGCGGGCGGTTCGAGTGGTCGGTGCTGGACTGGAACGCGCCGGCCATCGCGTTCTACCAGGCCGTCGGTGCGCGCCCGATGGAGGGCTGGACGGTGTACCGGCTCGACGGCGAGCGCCTGACGGCATTTGCCGCTGGTGCTTGAGCCAAATGCGGCGCGCACCAGCGGCGCATAAAAAAAGGCCGCTCCCATTGGAGCGGCCTTCAAGAAAATTGGAGGCTGATCCTGCCCCCGCCCGTCGTCCCTGCTATGGACTTCCATCCTCCGGGTCATCGATGACATGCCAATGACAGCCCGGTGGCAGTGCGTATTCACGATGCACGCAGCGGCCCGCTGCTAGCCTGCGCGCATCACTCCCACAGCATTGGCAGCGCGCATGGCCCCGTCCCACTGGCGTCTGATCCTCAACGGCAAGTCCACCGACAATCTGGACCTGCGTGAGGCGGTGGGAGCGCTGCGCAAGCGCGGCATCCAGCTCGATGTACGGGTCACCTGGGAAGAGGGCGATGCCGAGCGTTATGTCGGCGAAGCCGTCGCCGATGGCGTGCACACCGTGGTCGCCGCCGGTGGCGATGGCACCCTGAGCGAAGTGGCCGCCGCACTCGCCCATCACGACACCGATGCCGCCACGCTGCCTTCGCTGGGTCTGGTGCCGCTGGGCACCGCCAACGACTTCGCCACCGCCGCCAACATCCCGCTCGAGCCGCTCGACGCGCTGACGCTGATCGCCGAACGCCCGGCGCAACCGATCGACCTGCTGCGCATCGACGCCGAGCACGGCCCGCATTGGTGCGCCAACGTCGCCAGTGGCGGCTTCGGTACCCAGGTCACGGTGGAAACCGACGAGGGTTTGAAGAAGATGCTCGGCGGCCTGGCCTATCTGATTACCGGCATGTCGCGGCTGGGCCGGATCGACCCGATCAGCGCCCGCTTCAGCGGCCCGGATTTCAGCTGGGAGGGCGAGTTCATCGCACTCGGCCTGGGCAACGGGCGCCAGGCCGGTGGCGGCCAGGCGCTGTGCCCGGAAGCCTTGATCGACGATGGCCTGCTCGACGTCACCATCGTGCCCGCGCTCAATGGCGAAGTGGCCGCCACCCTCGGCACTCTGGTCACCGGCGGCAAACAGGCCGCACTGGAACGCGTCGCCGTGCGCGCCCGGCTGCCCTGGCTGGAGATGGTCTCGCACCAACCACTGACCTTGAATCTGGACGGCGAACCGGAAACCTCGCAGCATTTCCGCATCGAATGCGTGCCGGCGCGCTTGCGCATGCATTTGCCGGTGGAGTGCCCGCTGCGGAGCGCTTGAAGGCAGGAAATGGGGAAATCGGGAATCGGGAATCGGAAGAGCAGCGTCTCGTGCAGCGCTGCGCTTCGCCGCCGGGTCGATGCCTTCGCAGAAGTCATCAGCACGTCGTCTCTATCGAAGAGACCAGGGCCTACGGAACGCCTACAACACCGATTACAAGCGCAGCACCGGCCATCGCGCCGCTGCAAGCTCCTCTCCCTGCGGGAGAGGGGTTGGGGTGAGGGTCCCTGTGCCGATACACAGGCCGCCACCAAGCACCTCGCCCCGACATCGCCCCACGCCGAGACGTCGCATGTAGCGCGTGTAATGCTGTCCGGGCCCGAAGTCAGTCAGCCGAGAGGCCATGCCCACGCCGGCCCAAGCCACCTTCGCAATTGGAACGGCTTTCGCCTCCGCCTGCTGCCCTTGCGCAGCAGTTGCGCTACAGTAGCGGCGTGTCCCGCCTGACGACTTCACGCTCCTTCTCTTCCGCTCGCCGCTGGTGGCGATGGTGGCCCGTTGCCGTCGTCCGCCCCGCCACAGAGTCCCGGAAGGAAAGTCGTCTTGATCACCGCAGAGCAGTTCCAGCGCCAGGCCGCTGAAGGTCACACCCGTATTCCCGTTGTCCGCGAAGTGCTGTCCGATCTGGACACGCCGCTGTCGGTCTATCTGAAGCTCGCCGACGGCGCCTATACCTATCTGTTCGAATCGGTCGAAGGTGGCGAACGCTTCGGGCGCTATTCCATCATCGGCCTGCCCGCGCGGCGCGTGTACAGCTTCCGCGGGCAGACGCTGGAAATCAGCGAGCACGGCGAAGTGCTGGAAACCCGCGAGGTTGCCGACCCCCTCGCCGAAGTCGATGCACTACGCGCCGAGCATTCGGTGCCGCAGCTCGACGGCCTGCCCGGCTTCACCGGCGGCCTGGTCGGCTGGTTCGGCTTCGAGTGCATCCAGTACATCGAACCGCACCTGGGTGGCGGCGACAAGCCCGACGAACTCGGTACGCCCGACATCCTGCTGATGCTCTCCGAAGAGCTGGCGGTGTTCGACAATCTCAAGGGCCGTCTGTACCTGATCGTGCATGCCGACCCGCGCCAGCCGCAGGCCTATGTGCGCGCCAACCGGCGCCTGGACGAGTTGGCGCACCGGCTGCGTCAGGGCGGTGCGGGGTATCCGCAGGCGCAGATTTCCGATGCCATCGATGAGTCGGATTTCCGCTCATCGTTTACCCGCGAGGAATATCACGCAGTGGTGCGCAAGGCGCAGGAATACGTACGCGCCGGCGATATTTTTCAAGTGGTGCCGTCGCAGCGCCTGCGTGTGCCGTTTCGCGCGCGCCCGGTGGATGTGTATCGCGCCTTGCGCGCGCTCAATCCATCGCCGTACATGTATTTTCTCGATGTCGGCGGCACGCAAGTCGTCGGTTCCTCACCGGAAATCCTGGCGCGCCTGCGCGATGGTGTGGTCACCGTGCGGCCGATCGCCGGCACCCGCCCGCGTGGTGCCACGCCCGAGCTGGACAAGGCGCTGGAAGCCGAACTGCTGGCCGATCCGAAGGAGCGTGCCGAGCACGTGATGCTCATTGATCTGGGGCGTAACGATGTCGGCCGCGTGGCCGAACCGGGCTCGGTCAAGGTCGGCGAGCAGTTCGTGATCGAACGCTACAGCCATGTCATGCACATCGTCAGCGAAGTGACCGGCACGCTCAAGGCCGGGCTCAATTACAGCGATGTGCTGCGTGCCACGTTCCCGGCCGGCACCGTCAGCGGTGCACCGAAAATCCGCGCGCTGGAAATCATCCGCGAGCTGGAGCCGGTCAAACGCAACGTGTATTCCGGCGCAGTCGGTTACATCGGCTGGCACGGCGATGCCGACACCGCAATCGCGATCCGCACCGCGGTCATCCAGGACGGCTACCTGTATGTGCAGGCCGGCGGCGGCGTGGTCTACGACTCCGATCCCGACCTGGAATGGCAGGAAACCATGAACAAGGGCCGCGCGCTGTTTCGTGCAGTTGCGCAGGCTGCCAAGGGGTTGTGATGGACGGGCAGGGCAGCGCCGTACGGATCAGTTTTCGCAACGACTACGGCGAGGGCGCGCACCCGCGTCTGCTGCAGGCACTGGTGCAGGCCAGTGCCGAGCAGAACGCCGGCTACGGCACCGATCGCCACAGCGAACGTGCGATTGCGTTGATCCGGCAGGCGGTCGCGCAACCGCAGGCGGCGGTGCATCTGTTGGTCGGCGGCACGCAGACCAATCTGACCGCGATTGCCGCGTTTCTGCGCCCGCATCAGGCTGTGATCGCAGTCGAAGCCGGCCATATCGCCACGCACGAAACCGGTGCGATCGAAGCGACCGGCCACAAGGTGCTCACCGTGCCCGCGCTGCACGACAAGCTGACCCCGGCGCTGATCCAGCCGGTGCTCGGCGTGCACGGCAACGAACACATGGTGCAACCGCGCCTGGTCTACATCTCCAACAGCACCGAGAGCGGCACCATCTACACGCGTGCCGAACTCGACGCGTTGTCGCGTTTCTGCCGCGCGCACGACTTGCTGCTGTATCTGGATGGCGCGCGCCTGGGCGCAGCGCTGACAGCGGATGGCAACGATCTGGATCTACCGACGATCGCTGCGCTGACCGATGCGTTCTACATCGGCGGCACCAAGAACGGCGCCTTGCTCGGCGAAGCCTTGGTCATCCTCACTCCTGCCTTGCAGGCCGACTTCCGTTATCTGATCAAGCAACGCGGCGCGCTGCTGGCCAAGGGCATGGTGCTGGGCGCGCAGTTCGCCACCTTGTTCGAGGATGCATTGTTCTTCGAGCTGGCTGCGCATGCCAATGCGATGGCGCAGCGTTTGCGCGCGGGATTGCTGGCCGCTGGCGCGCAGTTCACCAGCGACTCGCCGACCAATCAGCAGTTCGTCGCCGTCAGCGCGCAGCAGGCCGCGCAGCTGGCGCAACGCTACGACTTCGAGCGCTGGGAAGTCCGCGCCGATGGCAGTCACGTGATCCGCTTCGTGACTTCGTGGGCGACCATGGCAGCCGCTGTCGATCGTCTGTGTGCGGACTTCGCAGTGCTCGGCCACTCCGCCATGCGTCCATAACCACCTCTCTCATCAAGGAAGAACCGGATGAAGCAAATTGCCGGCACCTACGCTGAAAACATCTACGCGGTCTTCCTGATTGCGCAGTGAGTTCCTGCAATCCGCATCGTCAGCAAGGAAGGTGTCTATGTCATGGCGAGTATCCGGAGATATTGCTGCCCTCTGCACGTGCCGAGCATGACAAGGCACGCGCGCCGTTAAAGCAGCCCCTTCATTGATCTAATAGTCGCCAGGCCGAGCACCTGCCCACCGGGACCCGTGAACAGCACATCGTTCCGCTGTCCAGGCTGGACCTCGAATTGCTGAAGGAATCGCAGACGTCTACAGGTGGACGCGGCTTCCTGTTGCCCAACTATAAGAGGCCACAAGAGTCCATGACGGCCACCATGTTGGATCGCACGCTTGAGCGTATGGGATTCAACGGAAAGGACAGCATCTGCTTCTCTGCGCATGGCTCCCGTACAACTGCATCCACGCTCTTGAACGAAATGGGCTTTCGTCCCGATGCCATCGAGCGCCAGCTTGCGCATGCTAAGCGAAATAAAGTTCGGGCTAGATGTGCTCAAACATCTCGAAGATGTAGATATAGAAAGGGCAATGGCTAGCCCCACGCGTCTCTACTCGGCATCGCGATGATCCGATATTTCACACTGCGGATCTTTTTGTCGCGCGCCGGATTTTTTCGTTTTTAGTCTTATGGATTCGCGTCCACCCAACCTCTTTCGATAAACGCTTACATAGACTAAGAGGCGATTCTTGATGCGTGTCCGTGGTGCCCGAATCTCAGAAATGGGTTGTAGACGGTTCTAAGCGGTATGCTTTTTTCGCCGGTCGCCTTTGAAACGTTATTTCAGCAGCCCGCTGAGAACGAATTTATAGCGAAAAGGAAAAATTATGGGAAATTGTATAAAGTCTGATGGCGGCGTCGGTTATTCGACTTCGTCGCGCCTCGATGAAGGAATAGACCCATTGGCATCGGGTGTCCAGTATGCACCGTCGGTGCGGGCCCACGAAAAATTATCGAGCACCGAACTAGGTGTCCTGGCAGGCCTCCCGCGCAAGTCTGTCAAGGTTAACTCGCAGACCATGGCTCACCTGCAAGTTGGGCAAATGGCGAATCGGGTTGTCAAGGATGTTTTGGACACCGGGGCTGGTAACCAAGTTGTGGATGTCGCAGCAAGTGGTGGCGAAAGCTGGGCTCGGCTCAGGCTCGGCGACGAACTTGCCCCACATGGCAACATGCAAGCTCAGTTGCAGAGGGCCAAGTATTCGCAAGGTGGCAACTGCCCAGTGCATGCATCCTTGGCGGCTGCCATATTGCTTCGTATGGGCAGCGAGCCCGAGACCGAGATCAATGCACCAGTCGTGCGTGTTTGGGAGGCTCGGCAATTGGACCACACGTATACTATGATCGGCGACCCACGAGACAGGACGTGGGGAGACAAGAACACTGTCGTGGTTGATCCTTGGCCTGTCGTTCCCTCTGCAATGACGCTGTCCGAAGCAAAGCTACACGACGCCAGGGAAGACACCTGGACTCCGTTCCGGCCCAATGACGGCATGATTGTTAATACGTTTGCGCCCGGTAGTTCCGAGTGGCATAGGATGGCCGACAACGCCACAGTGATTCAGCCGATGACTTCGGAGCAGGTTGAAGAGCAACTGAGCCGAAGCAAAGCGATGCGTAAACAGCCGGCATTGTCTCTTGGGGACGAATTGGCAGTGCATGCGTTCAGAGTCGACAAAGATTCAATGTGGGACTCTCGGTTGAGCACCAATCCAGCCACTGTGTATACAGATGACACGAGAAGTCAGACATTTGACGAGGTCTCATCAAGTACGGTGGAGCACTTGCGCGAAGGAATTGCGGCGCTGGGGCGCATCAACAGCGATTGAACGCCACACGCCAAGCACACATGTTGGGGCGCGAAGCTGCTGCTTGCGCTGTGCATACGCCGAGCCGTCATGTGCCCGCTGTCCGCCATTGCGCTGGCTCTGAGACACAAGGTGCCAGGTCGCGTTGCCGCCTTCTCCATCTTTAAACGGCATTTAACCGCACTCTGATCTACCAAGTTCTGTGCGAACAAATCGCGATAACAACTGACACTCTGCCGGCACGCATGGCCATGTGACAGGCGCTCCCCGGAGCCCTGTCATCTTGAACGAAGCATGGCGCTAACGGCAGTCGCCACTACTGGTTTGAGAACTATCCGACTGCGGCTTCACCACCACTTCCCATGTGCAACAACGAGGCGAGCAGCGCCGAATCGATCGTGGAGCGGTGTACCTTCGCATCGGCATGACCGAGCGCTCGCATGAGCATCTCCCAGCGCTTCCCTAGATTTTTCTCTCTTGCCGTTTTCAGATGGACGGCGTTAAAAGCCTTGTAGCCCAGGGTAGGCAACGCGTCCGCCGTCACCGGCTCGGAAGTATGCAGGTGTACGAACCATGGCGCAGGGCGCTTGCCGTTGGACAACGGTGCGTGGTCGATGCGTATCTCAAACAGCGTGCCGCGATCTCCATTGTCGTGGTCGGAGGGCAATCGAATTGGTGAAGTTACGCGGGCAACCTCGCTCATCTTCAGCAAGCGCGAAAGATGCGGCGAACGGGGCTGCGGGTCGCTCTTCAGCGCATCTGCTTCGCGGATCTGCACACGCTGCTCGAGCATGTCCACCAGCTGCAAACGCTCGGTGAGTTGGGCAACCCGATCGTCTTCTGGCGACAGTTTCGCCTTTGTCTGCAGCAACCGATCCCTTGCGAACCAGTCCCGGACCGACGCGCGTACGAACGTGAAAGCAATCGCCGCATCTTGCCCGGAGCGATGCATCATACTGTCGACGCTGCTGGTGTCTTTTCCCAGCATTTTCGCAATCAGCATGAAGTCCGCGTCCAGTTCGGTCACCATGGATCGTTCCAACGGAACGCTCTTCAACAGCGCGTCCGCCTGTTTTTGTACAAGCGTCCGTGTATCGCTAAAGATGGCAGGGGTTGCAGGGACGAGGCTAGACTCTTCGGCCGCTCGATTGCCCGGTTTGCGATGCTTGCGGGCCGGCCTCGGCGACGCCCTCGGCACGGGCAGCTGCTCGATCGTTGCAGATGGCGACGTAACGACCTCGCGTTTTCCGGCGACAACGGAACTGGTCAGGTCAAGCACACACTGTCGATAATCGGTCAGTGCTTTCGCCAAATCGAGCATCGATCGCCAGATATGATCGTCGCAATCATTATCAATGAGAGCAGCGACATCCACGCATAGCTTCAGACCGATGCGACCAAAGTGCTCTGCATAGTCCTCAAGAACGTCTTTGTGCTGTGCCACCACCTGCGGTATCAAGGCAACCCCGGCTTCCGAGGGGCATACCGATTCGATCACGACTTGGCTCAGCGCCGTAAACGCCGCTGCTACGCTATCGCCGCGATAGTTCTTGGCCTCGTCCAATTCGTGCAATCTAGCCATGACTTCCGGCATGCCATTGGCCTCGACCTGACGCTCCAGCTGCAGACGATGGATATCGACGAGCAGACTCCGGATTGACTGCATCGTTTCATGACAAAAACCCAAATTGGTCCTGATCAACGGCACCATGGCTGAGACATTTTCGCGTATTTTCTTGTGTGTATCCGGCGCCTTCATGCGTCTCAGCAACTCATCCATTGCTCCCCGGTACTGTTCGATTTCGCTCAAATACCCCTGCCACTCTTCGGTTTGCTGACGCTCAACATCACTGTTGTGTAGCTCCGCCTGCACAGTGATGGCGCCGATCGCCGGCTCAATCGGTTGAATGAGGCCAAATTGCTGCATCCACTTGTCTTCCAGCAATTCGTCACGTGCTGCATAACCGCCTGCAGCGGACGTTCCGAGAAGCGTCAACAATGCATGTTCGTGCTCCACTGCGGCTTTAGACTGCAACCGCCCCTGCACCTTCAAATCGGCGACAGCCTGCAATCCTTCGCGGGCAGACTTCATGGCAGCCAGCGATAGCTTGACCTTCTGTTCCGGGGCCACTTTTGACGCAGCCCCTCGTTGTCCCTGCGGGCCTTCATTACTGCCGATCACATCTCTAAAGATCCTGGCCTTGCCAAGTGCTTTTCTCAGCATTTCGCCTGGGTCAATGCGCTGAAGCTGCATGGCAGCCGCGGGTAATAACACAGGGCTTGATGGCCCCGGCAACACATCAGACGAACCCACAACGGTCTGCCTTACGGGCTTGGGGGGCCTGGCGGCAAGTCCGTGTAGTTGCGGCGACTGCTTAGCAGGGCGGCCGCCAGTAGTGTTTGTTGCCGTCGCGGAATCTGTCGGCACAATGGTAAGGTTCGTCGACTCAGCCAACTCTATAGAGCGCTGCTTGATCATTTCGACACGATGCATGATTTCTTCCTTTGTTCTGGCGTTCATAACGCCGTCACTGATTAACTATTCGGTGCGCTCTATTCACAATTATTAATCACGTCGCCGGCAACTGAAAATAATTGCTGAATACTGCCGATTGCCCTGCCAGCGCACAATTAGTCAATCGAAGGATTAGGAGTAGCTCCGATTTTCTACCAGCTTCCGCGATTAAAAGTGGCGCTTTCGCCCCTTCGAAAAGATCTCGAAGAGGATCCTTCTGAAGCATGTGGTCGGGCTGCCAATGAGTATGGGTGCGCTCGCCCTGTCTAGCTTTGTGTAAATATTCACATACTCGTCGAAAAAAGCGCGGGGACAACAAGTAAGTCAGAACCGATCCGGCACTGCGCAAAAAGATGCGAACGGATGGCTATTGGTCCGAAGCTCCGCACTGCTCCCCAGCGTGCATTTGCGATGCGGCGGTGGATCCGATTTTTTCTTGTCCTTGAGTGACACTGATTAGCCCACGCTTATGCTCCATCGCGCGTTAGACGACATCCAGAACGACGGTCGATTAACTCGCTTATTTCGCACATGAAAATAAAGGTTCGCTCTTCGAGAAATCTTAAGGTGCCAAGAGGATCAGACTTCCGTCCCGTATCCAGGACGTTGACATGCCAAAGATCCATCGTTCCAATGGCTTACACGAATCCCTTTCACCCAATGGCTTGGCAGGCTTCGATCAAGAGTCCATTGTCAAACTTCATGAATATACAGCTCCTGAGTTCCTCGGGTTGAGTAAGTTCAGTTCGAAAAAGAAGAAAGTAAACGCCTCCACTATGCAAAACTTGAAGCTCGCTGAAGATACAGTGCTGAAAGTAAAATAATTGCTACCTTATGGTGCAGGCAACCAGAAAACTGACATCAGTTACACCCAAGGAGAGTCATGGGCAAGGCGGGCGATGCTGCGAGACAATGAGTATAACCAGGATCCCATTCAGAATGCGGGTAGGGCTGTAGCTTACCAAGCCGGAAACTGCAACGAACATGCAAATGTGGGTTATACGCTATTGGCGGCCAGCTCACTCAATGCGCCTCTACTTCGAGTAAGCGACGCAGATGAAGACCATGCTTACGTGCTGATCGGTGATCCCCGTGACCCCACGTGGGGCGAGAAAGATACGGTCGTTGTGGATGCGTGGGTGACACATCCAACAGCAATGACGTTAGACCAATCAAAAGGCTTAAATCCGCAGCCTACTCCCTTGTTCCAACGGCCTCCACGGGCTCAGCCAGATGCCAGAGCGACCGCTGCACTTGCCAACGTAAGCCCAGTATCGACTGAGAATGTCAATGAATATCTTCTTGAGCAGAGAGGCGCACCTGAAATTGGGCAGCCGCTCCTAAGGCACATTGATGCCTATGTGGATACAAGCAAATTTTTCAACGAACGCGTTTCGGTTGGCGACCCAAGCACCAGATATCAATCCTCAGCACTCTCCTCAAAGTCGTTCGATAAGATTATGTACTGCACAATCGAGAAAGAAAATTATGCAGATGCTGCCTGGCGTGGCAACGGGTTTAGGTGGTAGGTCGATGGAGGAGCCCGCCATCCGCCCGCGCAAGTGAACCCGACATCCCCCCGATTCGATTAGCGCCCCGGTTTGGAGTCTGATTTCCTACTCCGAGGAAGTTGACGTGAAGAAGCGTTTTCCCCGTAGAACAGATCATCAGGCTTCTGCGCGAAGCCGACGCGGGCGTCGCGATCAAGGACCTATGCGGGCGCCATGGCTTCAGTGGGGCGTCTTTGCTCCCCGTCGCGTAGCAAGGCTCGCCGTAATGAGCGTGCCCGATGCCAAGCGATTCAACGTTCTGGTCAAGGATGCGCTACGAGAAAGGTTGTGAGCGCATTGGCGCGCCGCGCGCCGGTGCACGCGTGGATCGGGAGTGGTGCCAGCGAGCGCCGCACCTTGGCAGCGATCGGCATTGGCACCAGTGCGCTGAGCTATTGCCTGCGCGACGACAGTAATTTCGAACTGCGCTGGCGCCTTGGTGCGTTGGCGCACCGCCGTCGCCGTTATGGCGTTGGGATGATCGATCCCAAGTTGCGACGGCAAAAACGCATCGTGAACTACAAGCGTGGGGCGTGGTTGTACTCAATAGGGCTGCCGCCTCAATGGAAGAGAGAGAATCGTCGTGCTGAGAAAATTGTTCTGGAGTGCTCCGAAAGCCCATTTCGATGCTGCAAGCACAGACCAGGGCGGCCCGCCGGCCACGCCAGTGTCCACTACGCCAGTGGTACCGGGGGAATGGTCAGGACTAGGTCGTGCGCCAAAGCGGCCTGACGGCTGATGCCCAGCCTGGATCTTCGAAGTTCAAATGACATCGATGGGGAGAGAATTTTGCTGGCGGACGACTTCCTGTCCTCGGGTAGCGTTGATCAGACCATCCCTAAGCTGATGTTGGGTAGGGTATCGCCCTCGTGACCTTATTCCTGCGCTTTTTTCGCCAAAATAGTTCATCGGTGCATGCGTCCTGTACCGGCGGTGGCAACATTTGTGCTCGCCGCGTGAGACATGCCCGTGTGACCGTATGAGCATGTACTCATATGCAGCCGCTCTGTCACTGCTCTGCCACTACGAGGCCGCACATGTCGCTCAACACGCTTTCGACCGGGAGTGCCACCGGTCTCTTTCTCCCTCTCACGGATGACACGTCGTCGCCGGAGGCGCCCGGATCCGATTCGGCCATGACTGACTCCGATCTGTTGCTGGCGATGGACAACCTGTTCCTGCAGCAGATTTACCAGCTGATTGCCGCCATCTACGGCAACACGCCAAACGATGGATCAGGCAGCTGCATTCCCGGGTTGTCCACGCCTTCGGCTGACGATATGCAGGCCAGCCAGCCGATCGAGAAACGCACCTCCTGGCCGACGCTACCGACTCCGTTCAATGCCAAGGACATCAAGGGATCCAGGCTGCCGCCTGCGGTGGATGGATCATCGGTGACATGGGACGGCGGCATGCTCACCGCATCGGAGCTTCAGATTGTTTCGACACTAAATCAGCACAAGGACAAGATGCCGCTCGAGTTCGCAAAACTCGACGACAAGATCAACGACCCGTCCACGCCTCCCGATCTGAAGAGCGCGCTGCAAGGCTTGCAGAAAGACCCGCGTCTGTTCTTCGCCATCGGCTCGCAGGGCGACGGCAAATGCGGCGGCAAGATCAAGGCCGACGATTTGTGGAATTTTGCAGACCGCCATCAACAGGTGACCGATCTGGGCGGGAAGAATGCCGAGTTCAATCCCAGGAACATCAAGGGAGCGACGCCGCCGCCTGCCGCAGAAGGGTCATCGGTGACCTGGGACGGCGGCACGCTCACGCAGTCCCAGCTTGAGATCGTCTCCACGCTCAATCAGCATCGCGACATGACGCCGATCGAGTTCGCCAAGCTCGATAAAAAAATCAACGACCCAGCCACGCCGCCCGACCTGAAGAAAGCGCTGCAAGGCCTGCAGCAGGATCCTGGCCTGTTCTTCGCGATGGCGGCTCAGGGGCACGGCAAGCACCACCACGACGATCAGGGCAAGTGCAACGGCACGCTCATTGCGGCCAACCTTTACGACTTTGCCGATCGCCATCCGCAGGTCACTGCGCTGGGCGGGAAGAACGCGACCTATAACCCAGAAAAAATCAAAGGGCGCGGCCTGCCGCCGCCAGTCGATGGGTCGTCGGTGACGTGGGATGGCGGCACGCTCTCCCAGAGCGAACTGGACATTGTCGCGACACTTAATCGCCACAAGGACAAGTGCCCGGTTAAGTGGACAGATCTCGATGCCAGGTCAAAAGACCCCGCCACGCCGCCGGATCTGCAGAAAGCGTTCGCAGACCTGCAACAAGACCCGGCTTTGTTCCATGCAATCGGTGCTCAGGGCAGCAAGGGAAGTTGCGATGGCAAATTTACTGCCAAGGATCTCACTCGCTTTTCGGCACCTGAAAAGCATCCGCAGATCGCGCAGTATGCCGAACAGCATGCCAAAAGCTACACGCAGAATTATGTGCCATCGGACAGCCCCGACAACGCCCAGCCGACGGTGATGACCGAAAGCGACGCGATGCGCGAACTTTATCGCTACTCGGACTATCTGCCGAAGGATCTAAACCAGGACGCGTTCAAGCAATTGGTCGAAGGCAACACCAAGACCAAGAACCCGCCGCAGCTTATCGCCGCCGCGCAGTATTTTCGCGAGCACCCCGACCAGTGGAAGGCGCTGGCGGGAGACTCGGGCCAGATGAGCACCGCGGATCTCCTGCAGAAATCCGTATCTCAGATACACCTGACCGCGCCCGAGCTGAAAACGCTGGACACCATCAACAGCCACCAGGACGCGTTCTTCGGCGACGGCAAAGAGGTGACCCGCGACAAGCTCGACACGATCGTCAAAGACGATAAAACCGACCCCGCAGTTCGCGACGCCGCCAAACAGCTGTTGGGCGACCCGCTGCTGTTCGGCTTGTTGAACAACGCGATCACCGGCTACAAGAAGCCCCACAGCTTCTTCGGCGGCGGCCATGTCGTCGACTCAGGCAAGATCAGCAAGAAGGATTTTCAGCAGTTCTACGAGCATATGACGGCGGCTAACAAGACCGTGGATAAATCGCCCACGCACGCGGCCACATCGCCCGACCAGAAGGAGGCTGTCGCGGACATGTTGATGGGCAAAGCCGATCAACCCGAGATCAAGAAGAAAAAAAAGGACATCGGCACCTTCGGCAAGGGATTGCATGAGTTCCTCAAGTGGGACAGCAAGATCATGGACTGGGCGTCCGTAGGACTGAGTGCGTTGAACGGCATCCCCATCATTGGCGAGTTTGCCGATGTAGCAGCGGTGGCACTGGAAAGCGAAGCGCAGGCGGCACAGGTCCTCGACACCGCACTGCAAGGTGGCGACATGTCGCTCGCGTGGAAACTCGCCGGCATCAACATGGCGGGGGCGGTCGTTGGCGCAGTCGGCGGACCTACGGCCAGGCTCGCAGCCAAGGGGGCCGCCAAAGGGGTCGCCGAGGGCGCAGCCAAGGCGGCAAGCGAGGGCGCAGCCAAGGGGGCGAGCAAGGGCGCAGCCAAGGGGGCAGGCGAGGGTGCGGCCAAGGGTGCAGGCGAGGGTGCGGCCAAGGGTGCAGGCGAGGGCGCAGTCAAAGGGGAAGGCAAGGGGGCAGCCAAGCGTCAAAAGCGCATTGACGGTGTCAAAGGGTATTTAGTAGGCAACGACATTAATCGATCGACGGACATGCTCAAGGCGCCTGTGTTGGCGGGCTTGCATTATGAAGAGGTGCGATTGGATAAAGAGAAGAAAGAAGGCGAAATCCGCCAGAATCTGGAGGGCACGGGCGGAGTGCCGTTGGGGAAGCAGATTATTCCGAAGGAAGTTGCGGACAACTTCGAGGCGGACACGAAGGAAAACCTCAGGAATTTGAGGGCGCGCCGCAGGTAGCGAACGTCTTCGAGCGATGACCTTGTGCAACGGAGCTGCAATCAAAGGAATCGCTCGATTGGCCAGGCAAATGCGGACCGAGAATTTGTAACTTCACAGCAACGCTCCTCAAGTCGCTATGTCCTGGTGCAGGATTGGGCCGAGACAGTTGCGCTGCGTTGTTCGCCTGATCAAGATCGTATTGGCGCGCTTGAGGTCGCTTTCGATATGCTGGCGCCAGCAGCTGTCTCGATGCCGCCAATCGACAGCGCGCCGTAGATGGGTTCGCCAACGCCAGCGCCGCGAGGCTGGGTTGGCGCTCTTCTCTGGGCCTCAGTAACGCACTTTGGCAGAATCCGGTAACCGACTCACCGACGCAAACATGTACTCCGCTCGCGCCCGGATCTTCGATGTGGTGCGGTTCCTGTTTCGTTCTACGTCATCCACCTTGTCGCGCTTGCGCCCCTACTTGTTCGTGAAGTCCCTGCGCATGCAGAGCGTATTTCCGAAGCAGGGCCCTCTAGTTGGCATAGTCGCTATTCCGGTTCGCCCGTCACGCGTCCCCGTGCAGCAGGTCTTCCGGCACCTGCTTGTCGTGCGCGTTCGACGTCGTCATCGCGCCTCTATGCGCCGGCCCGGTCCGGCTAACCACGCCGATGTGCAGCTTCATGCCGAAGTGCCGCTGCTGACTCTTGCGGATCTGGTGGATCTGCGGATAGCAGGCATTGTTCGCGTTCTTTGTCGATCTCGGTACTCCGACAATCGTTGCATCCACGATTATTCCGTGACCGCTTTGTACCTGACGAACGAAAACCGTTGAGGCTGAGACAGATCAAGGGCGCGCGCGAGCTCAAGCTTCGCCAAGCGCTGGAGCACAGTAAGTCCATGACTGGTAACAGTTTGCATGAGTACAGAGAATTTCAGTGACTTTTTTTATGGAATGATCAGGTGATCAGTTGTGGGGGAGTCGATTTTCACGCGCCGCAAATGTGATGCGAGGTGGAAATTGAAAGGCGGCGAATTTATCCAGCCTGATGGTAGTGAAAATCGACTCGTTGTACCCATCTGCTGCGTGTATGTGCTCTCTATCCTTGTCCAACGACGCGTCAATGTTCTGCATGGCAACGTATGCATCGATGATTATTAAATTTGCTATATGACGATAATGATCTGCACATTATTTTCATTATGCGAAACACTGCGGATGACGCTCTGATAGACAAGCTGCACCAGCGCATCGCAAAAAATATCAAGACTTCGCAGCGAGCAGGCCGCTGGCAGGTGATTCGAAATAAATTGCCGGCATGAAAACCTCTAACCTCACTCAAAATCCATCGAGCAAAATTGGTCTCTCTCTCAAGAGGATCAGCCCAGGCCAGCCGGGGAGCAGGCTGCAACCAGCGTGAGCGCCAGTGGCAGTGAGCAGCGGCTTGGAAGGCAGCCGGCCAAACGGCGAAGGGTAGAACAGGACGAATCCGGAATGGCACCGCAACGCAGAGAGCGGTTGTCGGTGAATTTGCAAAATGCTGCCGATAGCGGCGAATTGAACAGGCGCTCCCAGCAACAGACGGCCAGTCATCTGCATCGGCGCGATGATGCCGCCGACCGACGCCGTAGGGTACCCGAGTCGCGCACGGACAGGGCGCCTGCCTACGCCAGCACGTCCTCGCGTCGTATGCCACAGCAACCAACGTTTGGATTGGAGCTGACGACAGAAGATATTGGCGTGGCCGCGGTGCCAATCGAGGAAGCAAGCGGGCGCGAGATGGGCAAGAGCCGTATCGGCCGCTACAGCGGCCAAGGCATGCGCACGGTCAAACTCGTGGTTTGGAATTGAATGTAGAAGATCTTCAGCGGGCCGAACGAAACCTCAGCCCGGCAGCGCAGCAACGGCTGCGTCAAGAGCGGGAACTGCAACGGCAACAATTGGATGATCTCAGGCGGAGAGCTCGGTCGCGTAGCGCTGATCTATGCCTGCCAATGGCACAGCGCAACGAGCTGGCGCATCGCATCGATTGCAAGCTGGCCCTGCCCTTCCTGGATGGGCGCGCCGAGGCGAACGACAACACGGGGTGGCTCAGCACGTATCTTCTGATGATTGCCAATGCAAGGCGACTCCGAAGCGTGGGGCAAGGGGATCTGGATCGTTGTACCGCCCTGGCGGCGCAGTATCTCTACAAGACCGGGTGGTTCGATGGTGCCTCGCTGAGGGAGCTGGCTCATGTGGGCAACAAGCTGAACAAGCACCTTAACCTTCCCGCATGCATGGAGGCGATCGCGTGGATCGTAGGGCAGCTGGAGCGGGCCAAGGCACCGTTGCGGCTCGATGGAAAATCTTATGCTCTGCTTCTGAATGCTTTTGCCAAAAACACTGACAGCCGTAGGTGTGGGCGCGCCGTGGCTCGCGTGGCTCGTCGTCTGCATGACAGCCAAGACCAGCATTACCTGACCCCTCTGGGCATCAGCCTGGCACTCAATGCGTTTAGCAAGTGGTTCGATGATCAGGACTGCCGGACCATGGCGCACTCGCTCGCCAAGCGACTTGCCAGCAGCAATCGCTTACGCAATGCGCTAACTGAGACGCAGCTCGCGAGTACGCTGAACGCACTGAGCAAATGGCCCAATGTGGAGGTCTGCGAGCAGGCTGCCAGCGTTCTGGCATTGCGGCTTGCCGAGCATCCTGATTTGCTCCAAGAGATGGACGCTCAAAGCGTAGCCAACACGCTAAATGCACTGAGCAAATGGCCCGAAAAGAAGATCTGCGAGGAGATTGCCAGCGCTCTAGCATCGCGAGTATCCGAAGATCCCGTTTTGTGCAACGCGTTTGAGCCGCAAGGTGTGTCCAACGTGTTGAACGCGTTGAGCAAATGGCCGGAAGCCAACTTCTGCGAGGCGGGCGCCGAAGCTCTGGCCGAGCGGACACCCCGGTCTGCGCGGAAGCCGCCGGCACTCTGGCTACGCAGCTGGCCGAGGATCCTGATCTGTGTGCAGCCCTCGAACCGCAAGGCGTGGCCAACGCGTTGAACGCGCTGAGCAAATGGTCCAAAGCGCAGTTCTGCGATGCCGCCGCCAGCGTTCTGGCCAAGCGGCTCGTGGATGATAGTGCGTTGCGCAACGCCCTTGACCCTCAGCATGTGGCCTTGTCGCTCAACGCGCTCAGCAAGATGCTTGGAGAGACGGTCTGTCGACAGGCGTTATCGCTGCTCGCGAAGCGCCCAGGCTCGACCGAGCTGCCATGGCAGCGGTTCGGCATGCGTGGGGTCGCCTTGGTGTCCAATGCAATGTCCCGCCTGTTGCGGGTTGAAGAAGAAGAGTTCGACGCACTGGGGCACGCCAAGTTGCAGGCAGTGGCCGGGCATCTGGAGCTGCACCGCGAACGCTTCGAGTCTGCCTCGGCCTCGGAGATTGCACAGATATTCAAGGCCCTTTCGTCGGCGCAGCTTCACCGCCAGATGCGCCCCTTGGCGCTACCGGGACTCGAGCGGATCGCAGCGCTCATGCGCGATGATGGATTACGCGAGACGACTCTCGAGGGCCTGGGAAACCTGTGCCTGGGTCTGCTGCCACTGATCCGCAATCCGGAACTGGTGTCTCGTCATCGCAGTCGCGCCCTTGGGGTGTTCAACGCGTTGCAGCCGATCTTGGAGCGCAAGATCGACTTGTACCTCAGATCTGGCGGTTCACGTGCATCGGTGGAAACCGAACAGCACGCTACGCGATGCCCGGCGTTGACGTTCTTCCAAATGCTCAAGGCCTATGCGGTGGTGAGCCGGCAATGGAAGCCGCCGCACCTCAAAGGTACGCGAAAGGAACTGCAACGTCGCCGCGATCAGCTGGTGGAATGGGTTGGCCAGACGCTCGAGCGTACACGCCATGCCATTGAGGCTGACCTTGGCGAGATGAGCTGGAACCTGATCGCGCAGATCGAGGCCGGTGATGACCTGTTCGACGCGCTGGACCGGCGCATGGCGAAGGAGGCGCCGAGGATTGCGCAGGCGCATCCACCGAGCGACTTCGACCTGGGTGCCGGGCGCCTGAGCATGCGTTCGGAACCCGGGAAGCCCCGCGCGCCGGCGTCCGGCACCGGCAGCACGACCCACATCGTTGTCGATCTGCGTGGCAAGGAAGTTTCGACCAACGCAGCCGAGACGAACAAGCCGTATTCGCTGTTCGCGCGTCTAACCGGACTGCCGTTGGTGGAAGTTGAGTTGCCGGGATCGATTTCAACGTTCATGCTGGCGCGCACATTGACATATCAGGGCGAGCCCTGGCGTTTCGACATGTTTGGCGGTAGCCGTGCCACGCGCGGCAACATGGCTCGCCCAAGACAGCTGCTTGCCGGCAAGTCCGGGAGTCCGTCGCTACTGCCGGCGATCCGTTATGCCGACACTGCTCCGGGCAGCAGGCTCATGAAGCTGGTCGCCAAGCTCGCGCCGCAGCGTGAGGACTGGTCGCGCATGCAGCGCTCACTGCTGGAGATGGTGCCAAGCGACCATGTGGTGGAGGGCACGCTGCGTTTGGGCTTCTTCGACGATGTCAGTGGTCCAGAACACCCCTTCAAGCCCTTGGCACCGGACGGGCGACCTCTGGCACTTTGCCCCAACGATGGCTGCGGCTTTCTGAAGCTGGAGGTGGCCAAGCGAATTCCAGCCTTTCGTAAGTATTTCTCTGCCTGGAAAGCTGTGCAGGCTGGTCAGGCGACCCAAGAACAGCGTGACCTCATTGCGCAGGACGAGCGCTCCGCGCGTCTGGCGCCGCAGGCGCTACAGCACTTCCCGCGCGACGAGATGGCGTTACAGGAGGCGCACGAGGCGATGCAGCGCCGGCTTGAGGCGCTGCCGCCCGCGGTGAACAAACTCGCGCTGTTCGAGCTGGCCACCAGTGGCGGTTACCAGGGCAAGAGAGTCCGGGCGGTACCCTCCGCCGACGACAAGGTACATCTGGTGCGCGAGAGTAGCCAGGCCTTTGACGCCGCGGGCGGCCCGTTGTTGATCGGCAAGCCACCCTATGACAAGGAGAATCTGCTTCCCGTGCCAGAGGATCGGGTCGCGACGGTGGCGAAGGGTGACGCCACCGCCGAGTTCCTCTCGCGGTCTTTCGGTATCCAATACAGCTATACCGGGTTCGACGACGGGTCGGGTGACGATACCCATATGTTGCACAGCAAGGGCATGCTCATCGTGGTGCCTGAGGAGAACTGGCCGGCCGAATTCGTGAACACTGACCTGGTGTGCTCCAAGGAGGATCTCAAGACGCTGTCAAGTTGGACCACCGGACGAAACCGTAGTGCGGTGCCGCGCGACATGCCCAGCACGGGCAGCCTGCGGCTCAAGGAGATCGTGGAGCCCGGACGCCTCGGCGCGCTGCCAATCGCGGAGTTGCGCAAGCGCAATATGGACACCGACGGAGATGACGCATTTGTGTACGCGGGCTACCCAAAGCTGGCAGCCTTGATTTCGCGTGAGGTGGCCAATCGTGAGGAACGGCGCGGCCAGCCGCAGTCCTTCAAGCCGCCGAAGACGGCTACGCCCAGTATCGATCCTGACAGTGGTCACTACCAGGCCGGTCGGCTGTCCGAGATCATGTCGCTGCAGCGTGGCGGCAAGATCACGGGCACCGCCAGCACCCTGGCAGCGCGCTTCATGGCGCAACCGGACGAACTGCGCGAGGCGATGGCCCGTAGCATGATGTTCGGCACCTACGATGGCATCGAGCGGGATTTGCGCAATGGCTTGCGCCAGGTGCTCGACGGCGAGCCCAGAGATCCTCGGATGCTGGAGGAACTACGCGCCCAGGCGCATGAAGCCATCGAGCGCGCCCACATGCGCGAAGCGCGTGAAGCCGCCGAACTGCTATACGCGCAGCTGCTCGGGCTGGAGCCGGATTCGGCCGCCTCCACAGACGCGCCGCGCCTGCCCGATGCGCTTGCCGAAGCCTTCCTGCGGCTTGCCGAGGCATACGCTGCCGCGCCTGATGCCGAATCACGTATCCACGCCATCCTCGACAACTATCCGGTGTGCCAGCTATCACACGCCCAATTTCCGCAAGGGCAACCGGGTCTCATTCCCGGCGAACCGGAGCTAAGCATGCGTAACCTGTTCACCTTGGCAATCAAAGTTGGGACAGATGCGCTCAAATCCGATACCGGTACGGCGCTCTTCTCCAAAATCGTGGAGTCATGCGAACGATCGGAACGGTCGTTCGCCGACAGGGTGCGTATCGTGCCGTATAGCAAAGCGACCGCCCGGGCAATGCACGACGGGCGCTTCGACGCTGAGCAGACCAAGGTGCTCCTGCAGCGTATGCCGACGATGGCGGCAGGCGTCATGAAAGATGCGCTGAACTCGCTGCAGCAGGCACGCCTGATCAACCCGCCGCCGCCACCTGCTGAGCGTCTTCGTGCGGTACGACCGGAGGACATCGCGCTGAAAGCCAAAGCCCTTCTGGCACGCGCCAGTGAGATGGAGCCCCGGGTCACCAAGATGCTTGAGCGCCTGGCCCAAGATCATGATGGGCGACTGAGGGGAAGAAATCATCAACTGAAGTCGCTCGGCTCGCTGGTGGCAAAGCTTCAGCGGCAGATAGCTTTGAAGCAAAAGACTTTGGAAGAAGCGGTGGAAGGTGTGAACGATGCACTGCGTTATAGCGTGGTACTGGAGCCAGTGCGCTTTACCGATGGCTTGCGTGGCGTGCTGGCCTCGCTGGACGATCAGGGTCATGCGCGCGTCAAGCTGACCAACCTATTCACCAAGCGCCGGCAGGCCTTCAAGGCAGTCAACGTCACGCTGCGCAGTCCCGAAGGCGCACTCTGGGAAGTCCAGTTCCACACGCCCCAAACCTTCGAGCTCAAGGAAGATTTCCACGATCAGTACAAGCGCCGCTATCAGAACGAGCTCCACGGCGCTCCATCGAAAGATCAGGACGAACTGCAGGTACCTGCGCAGGAAGCCTTTAGTCGCGTGGATACGCCGCCGGGTTGTACTGAGCTTGATGACTGGGAAGAAGAAAGCGTCGCGACCTTGGCATTGACTGCCCCGGTTGTGGACACCAAGCCCCAGGTATCCACCCCGACGCCGCAAAATCCGGCGTAGGCGTACGCACACATCGGGATGCAAGGGTTCATGTCACGCCAGCAGCCCCATGGCAGAGAACGCCTTCCGTAGCAGGCTAAGTCGCGCTACAGCCGACCCCGTTGGTGCTCTCATCAGAGGGCACCACCAAACCTGGGATCAAACATGCATCATCCCGCCGCGAGATCTTCCTGGCGAAGATGCTTGCCCGACGAGACCGGGATTTTCAACTTTCGCCGCCTGCTGGAAACCCATGGCCGCGCCGCGCGGACGCTGGACACTGTCAACGCGCATCTGGCGCGCAAGGGTCAGAGCCTGCGGTCGGGCATGATTGTCGATGCGATGCTGATCGCTGCACCCAGTTCGACTATGCGTGCGACCCTGAAATGCATCAGACCAAGAGAGGCAAGCAGTGGCCAACCATCTGTTGTTTGCGTACTCATGCGCGACGTATGACGCAGGTCGCGATTGCGCAGTTTCCAGGATTCCAACTTCGTGTTCGGCGCGAGTGGTTCGCAGCGGCTCGCTCGGCTATGTATCCCGATCCAGACACTGCGTCCTACCGAACTGGTGCATTGGCAACTCATCGCATTTTTCCCCGGAGAGACTCAGATGACGTTGGAATCAGGAAATCTTCAGGCGGCGAACGACACATTTTTCACCAGCCTGGGAGTCCGTCTTGGGTTGCCTGAGGAGCTTGCGCAGCGACTTGGCCAAGGCGAAACCATCCTTGGTCCTGCGGGCATGCTGTGCCGTGTCCACGGGCAGATGCAGCAGGGCGAAATGACGGCGTTTCCGGAAGTGATCCTGCCATTGGCCGCACGCGAGCTCGGCGGCGATGAGGTGGTGACGCTGCTGGCGCTGCTGGCGCTGCAGGAACAATTACTGACGCATTACGGATGGCGGCTCACGCTCTCTGATCTTGGGCTGCTGTGTGTCTGCCCGCTGTTGCTCGAGGGCACGCCCGATGCCGTGGCCAATGCGCTGGAGCGCGGGCAAGTGGTCGCCCGTGTGGTGCTGGACGCGCTGGTGACGCAGGCCGGCAGCGCGGCGGAGGTGACCTCATGAAGCTCACCAGCGACATTGGGACCTCTTCCAGCAGCCGCGTAACCTCGCCTGCCCCCACACAGCCGACGCAGGCCGAGGAGGCCGTTGCAGCACCGCAGACGCGGCCTCCAACCGGGCCGCTTGCGGGCTTACGCTCTCCTGGGCCGGTGTTGCGTGCTCGTCGCGCGGCGTTTTCACGTCGCGTGACCACCGACGCAAGTCATGCCGAGTCCTCGCATGGCGCATCCCATCGCTCGGAGTCCTCGCATTCGTCGCATTCGTCGCTGACGGATGCAGCGTTTTACACTCCGCCGCTAAGCCCCGGGTCCTCGGTCAGCGATGTGTCGGACGCGCCTGCCGCGCCTGCCGATGCAGCGACCTATGCGCAGCGCAGCGCGTCGACAGCCGCTGACTTGAAGGGGCAGATACGTGCACGCCTGGACAAACTGCCATTTGCAGCGCCGTCGGAGGAGCAGGAGGCACTGCAGGCCGCGTATCTGGAATGGGCGGACGCGCGCGTGGATGAGCGCATCACCGCGTTCGGGCCGGATGCCGGATACCAGATCGTCGGCGATATGAAGACGGCAGGCGCAAAGGCGGCGTGGCCGATCGCCTACGAGTGTCTCAGGGCCTTCGTCATCGGCTCGATGCGGACCCCGTTCGGTCTCGCGGCGGGCGCAGCCTACGACGGCGCGCGTGCGCCTGGATCGGAGACGCTGAGTAGCACGACGCTGTCCGGCGCGGTGGCGGGCCTGATGTCCTATACCAGCGATACGTTGCTGATCCCGGCGATGGATCGGCGTGCGCGCGTTGCCAATCTGCCGCGGTTCCAGGCCATCGACCCCAAGATCCTGGTGCCCGATCCGCCGCCGGCCCTGCTGGAAATCACTGCCGAAGGCAAACGCTTCACGCGGCACGGCGAGGGCAACAGCGCAACGCTTCCCGAGCTCAAGGCGCAGACCTACGACCTCCGCCAGGGAATCACCCAGTGGCAATCGACCCTGGACGACAAATCCCTGGACACCTTGTTGCTCAAGCCGACGATCAACGCGGGATTCAACGCGGCGCGGCGGACCTCCGACGACCCGGGCACGCGCACGCCGGCCGGCCAACTGGGCTTGAGCGCGCTCGCCATTGGCGGGGCAGGGGTCGTGCAGAAGGCGATGCTCGAAACCGGCAAGGCGGTTGCGCGTACCGGCCAGATGCGCGTGCCCGATCTGCTTGGCGGACAGCAGCGGCTGAATCTGTTTGCGCTGGCATTGCCGGACAAGACCCGTCGGCCGGCGCAATGGTCCGACGCTGTGCGTTTCCCCAACTACCTGCTGGAAACCGGAATGGAAGGCATGGCGTTGGCCAGGCAGGCCTTGAGCACCACCAACGCGATCACCACTGCGCTACGCGATATGCTGGGCCGCCACATGCTCAGCAACGTGCTGGCCAATTTCGCTTCGCTCGGGGCCGGCCGCCTGATCGCTGCGCCCTTGCGCGGCGGCAACGCAAACGGCAGCGTTGCAGGCGAAGCCGCCAACTCCACCGCCACGGTCGTGCAACAGGCAGCGCAGACCCTGTTCAACGATACGGTCTGGAATGCGCTCAAAGCCAAGAACGGCGCCAACACCACCCAGGCGACGCGCCTGGATCAGGAACGCGCCGCCAGCGCCGCCGATCATCAACGCACCATCGCAGGCACGCTTCAGGCGCTGGCCGAACCCATCGACGCGGCGATCGCACTGTTTTCGGCGCCGACACCGGCGCAGATTGCGCGCGCCCTGGAAGAGGGAGAGCGGCTTGCGCCTGCACCGGGGCCGCAGGCGAGGAGGTTGCGCGAAGCCCTGGAGACATTGCGCGCGGAAATCGGCACGCAGTCTCCCTCGATTGCGACCATCGACACGGTGCGCGATGCGCTGCACGCCGGGCAGAAGGCGATGTTCAGCGGAGTGCCACGCAACGACCTCACCGCGACATTGGATACCGAGTTGACGACGCTCAGGGATGCGTTGCACGAGAGCGAGAAACTGCGCCAGTGGGAAAGCGGCCGACCGTGAGCGATCGATCGCGCGGGTGATCCGCTCGCGGATTGCACGCTGCAAGGACAGACGCAGCCGCCGTTGCGTCTGTCGCTTGCTGATGCTCCCGGTGCCGGCCTGGCGCGCGGCTTACGTGCGAGTAGTGGGAGTGGGAGTGGGCACTGCGGCGCGCGGTACCGCTTCGTACGCCGGCCATTGACCGACCGTGCGCATGGCCTCGGCGATGCGGTTGCGCTGGCGCTTGACGATGAAGTCCACGCCGCGTTCCTCGGTCAGTTTTGCCTTCTCGCGTACCAGCAGCAATGTCGGCTCCCACACGGCGGGCTGCTGCAGCAAGGCATCGAAGGCCGTACGCTCGGCGAGTGCACGCGCGTGGTCACCCGCGTCCTGCGCCACCAGTGCAAGTGCCCGGTGCACGTCCAGCAACGGCGCAGCGGCGCTGCGTAACGCCTCGTCGGCAAACAGTGCGGCCAGCGCGTTGCCATCGGCAAAACGCCTGGCCTGCTGCATGAAATGCTCCAGTTGCAGCTCTGCCAGCACCGGTTGCAAGGTCTGGTCGACATCGTTGCCCAGCTTGACCAGGCCGTAATCGGCCCAGCGCTCCCACTGGGTGCGGACCAGGCGTTCGAACGCGGCGAATTGCGCGAAGTCGGTTGCGCGGTCGCTGCGGGCCGCATCGATTTCGCCGCCGAACTGGAACAGCGTGCAGAACGCGGTGGCCACGTCCGCGCTCACTTCGGCGACATAGCCGGCTTCGATTGCCGAGACCGTGGTGCTGGCTGCAGGCGTCGCCGATGCACCTTCGCGGTGATGTTGGGCAAGTGCGAGTTGCACGCCGGCCGTCAGGCGTGCGGCCGCTTCCACCCGGCGCGCGGCAGTGGCGTCGCAGTAGTGCGTGGTCATGTAGCCGGCCACGGTCGTCGACGTCCAGCCGAGGTCCTGGCGCGATCTGACGCCCAGCCCGAGCGAGCCGCCCACGCGGCGGCCGTGTGCATCGCCTGCGCGCAGGCCGACGCTGACGTTCGCACTGCACTCGGTGCCCTGGCTGACACGTGCGGCCTGGTCGATCAGCCCGACGCTGGCCTCCGGATGCTCGGCCAGCAACGCATGCATCCAGTCCGCGCCGTGTGGCTGCTCTGGATGATCGGGTGCTGCGCGGCGCACCAGATGCTCCAGCATGCGCAAAAATGCCTGCAACAGGGCCGGCTCGCGGCCCTTGCCCAGCCGGGGGATACGGATCTGCAGGCCGTCTTCCACGCCGGTCTCGCGCCGATAGCGCCAGTCCACGGCGGCCGACACGCCGGCTGCCGCGTAGGCACTGTCCACAGCGATGCCATAGCCGGCAGTCACGCCCGCACCGAGCTGGCGCTGCGTCGCGGATTGGCGACTGATCTGCAGGTACAGGCCGGTACGTCCCATGTAGAACTCCAGCGAGGCATCGCGATTGCACTGCATGCTGGCGATCAGTCGCGCGCCCAGGCCGAACGCAGATCCTGCAACGGCAGCTGCCGCCGAAAGCGGTGCGAGATTGGCGCCCCAGGTCCGTTGGCAGGTCATCCGCCAGCGGTCGCGCCATTCCAGATGCGAGAGCATGTCGCGCAGCAGGTCCAGCAACGCCTCGGGATGGGTCAGGGCGCCGGCACCGGTCTGCTTCGCCAACTGCAAGGTCTTGTCGATGGCGGTGTCGAAATGCGCCAGGCAGTCATCCGCATGTGCGAGCCACAAGGCGGCCTGTGGCGAAACATCGCTTGCTTGCAGCTCCGCCGCTTGCTCTGCGTGCTCCGCCCGCACGGTAGACAGGCAGGTACGCAACAGATCGAACGCGGCTGGCGCGGTGCAGCGGCCGCTTCGCACCTGCTCCCAGGCACGCCGCAATCCTTCCGGTGGCGTTGCCTGTACCGCTGCACCACCCGGGGTGCTGGATGCCTGTGCCTGATGGTGGTCGTGCAGCAGCGCCGCACATTCGGCGATGCGCGCCAGGGTGGCGGCATCGAAGACCACGCAGCTGCGGTCCACGTCCTCATCGACCCATTGCAGCAACTCGGCCGCCGCCTGCCAGTGCAACTCGGCCTGCGATGGCACACAGCCCTGCGGTCGGGCGGCGTGCAATGCACCCAGGTAGCCGATCAAGGCAGCGCAGGCGTGCTCCAGGGTCAGGTTGGCGCGTCGACGCGGTGTCGGCAGTGCGGTGGCCGATGCGACCTCCAGCCCCTCCGACAAGGCATGCAGCGGATTGGGAGCGCTCGCGTGTGCGCCTGCAGGATGGGGCGAGGTGGCCGTGCGCACCGCCTCGCCGAATGCCTGCAGGTGGGCGTTTGCGCGCGCATACGCCGAGTCGGGAGCACGCGACTCGTAGCCGTTGCGCAGCGCATGGTAGGCCGCGCGTTCGTCGCTGCTGCAGGCCTGCAGCGCCTGCGCCGGGTCGGCCGCGTGCAGGGCGACACCGGCTGCGCGCCGCGCACCGCTCAGCCAGCACCGCGTGGCGGCATCGTCCACAGGCGTGGCACGCAGCAGCGCATCGGCCCGTAATGCGATGCGCGCGATGTCCTGGCGGCCCGGGTCGGCGGCACGCTCCTGGCGTGCCTGGATCAACTGGCCGAGCACCTGGCGGCCGCGCGGCACGCGCGCCAGGGTCTCCAGCCAGCGCGTCGTCGCCGCCTCGATCGCTGCGCGAGGAATCCCGGTGTGCTCGTCCATCGTCGCGCCCTGTCGGGCATCGTGCTGTTGCGGATCGGCAGGGATCAGCGCGCTCCAGCTGCTGTTGTGGACATGGTCGAAGGTGGCAAGCAGCAGCGCCGCCGCGTCAGCACGGTTGTCGCCGAGCACACCGGCCACTGCCGAGCGCAGCGCGCCAAGCGCGATGGCCACGATGCCCGCTGCAGGCACCGCCTGGTCTCCGAAACGCGTGGTGGAGAGCCCGCTCGCCCATGTCGACAAGCGCTTGCGCAATGCAGTGGCCGCAGCGGCATTGGTTGCGCTGGATGCGGTCTGCGCGATCTGCGCGGCAATCAGCGCGTCCGATGCGGTTCGAAGCGCCTGGCTGGCGCGCAGATCGTCGGCCGCTGCGGTGTCGACCTCCTGCGCGAGCGAGTGCGTCAGGCCCGCCAGCGCCGGCAGCAGTGCACGCAGCTCGTCGGCTTGCGCAGCGGTCTCGAACAGGTCGCCAGCCACGATGTGCGCAGACTGCAGCGCCTGCGCCAGGGTGGTGTCGAGGCTAGCGGCACGCACTTGCAGGCGCTGCAGCGAGGCCTGCTGTTTCTCGCGCAGGGCGGACAGATGGCGCGCGTGCTCGTGCAGCTTGCGGATGCGATCCAGCTCGGCTTCGTGCTTGAGCATGTCGCGCAGGCGCGGTCGACGATCGCTTGCCGCAGGCGCGGGCATGGCCGTCAGTTGGTCCAGTTGCTGCTGCAGCTGTTGCTCGGTGTGCGCCAGGCGCTCGCTGCAATCGGCGATATGTTTGCGTAGCAGCGCGTTCCAGGTGGCCAGCACCTGTTGGCGTTTGCGGGTGTCGTTGGCACGGTCGGCCAGGCGCGGTGCGCGTCTGGCATGCAAGCCGGTGTCCTGCTCCAGGCGATCGAGATGCAGCTGCACCAGGCGCTGCAGCGCTGCGGCCTTGCGCACGGCGATCCGTGCATCGCTCAGTCGTTGCGAGGCGGAGAATGCCGCTGTCTGCAAGGGAGCCAGTGCGTGCCAGTCGCCCGGTTCCGATCGAGCGGGCGGTGCAGGCTGCGCAGACGTGCCCTGGTAGCGCAGCAGGCGCGTGTGGTCGGGAGTGGCCTGCCGGGCGATGCCCACCGCCGTGCCGGCGAGCCGGGCGAGCTTCTGCAACGACTTGCGCACGCCGCGCAGCCTGCCTGTCTCGCGCGGCGCAGGCGTGCCCTGTCCGGTGTCGGCAGCAGCTGCGGTGTAGCGATGTACCCGTGCGGCCACATCCATTTGTGCCGCGCGTGCTTCGGACTCGGCCGCGGGCCCATCCAGTTGATGCAGTCGGTGATGGGCCTGCTTGTGCGGCGAGGGCGTACCTGCATGCGCGGTGCTGTGGCTGTTGCCAGGCAGCCCGACTGTCACGGTGGAAGGGCGAATGCGGGTCAAAGTCGATCTCTCGCGTGTGGCGGTTCGCATCCGACTGTGCTCGCCGCTGCTGTAAAGCCGAACAGGACGAGCGGCCCGTTTGCACATGGCAGCGGTGTCTGCTTACCGCGACGCAGTGCGTGCCGCGCAGGCGGCGCAACGATGATAGTCGGTCTGCGGTCATCGCCTACGACGGCGGGCACTGACGCCCGGCAGGTGCGGCAACCATGCATCTGCCGGGCGCGATCGACGCGCTGCGACGGTGCAGCGCGCGCGATCAGCCGCTGTAGGTCTTGTGGCCGATACGTGTTGCACCTATCGCCTGAGAAGCCTCGGGGGCAATCACCTCGTTGGGCGCATCGGTCTTCAGGTTGGAAATCTTGACCGTCGCGCCGGGCGCGTCGGTGCGGAATACCGCTTCCTTGACTTGATTGAAGTTGCAATTTTCGATCTGAACGTGCGAGTCGACATCGGAGTGTCCACCATTGGTACGGAACACCTTGCCGGCACCATTGACGGTGTCGCCCGACATCACCACGTCGGCAGCGCCGTTGTCCTGCACGACCTTGTCTGCGGCGTTCTTGAACGTGCAATTGATGATTTCGACCTTCGGCCGGCCGCTGACTTCCGGGCTGCAGCCGGCAATCCCCGCATCGTGCTCACGGTTGCCCTGGCCATCGATGGTGACCGCATCCTCGCTGACATCCTCGTTGACGCAGTTGACCATCTTGCCGCTGGCCATGAAATGCACACCGTCGCCGGTGCCACCCATGCGGACGTTGCAGAGGCTGCCACCGTCCTCGACGACGAAAAGTGGCTGCTGGTGCTCGTTCTGGGAGCCATCGCCCAGGCCTGGGCCACCGGTGTAAAGCTGGCCCTTGCCGTCGAACACCTCGCCCTTGTGCACCACGATGGTCTTGTTCTGGATGCCGGCTGGCGCGGTGACGACCTTGCCGGGAGGCAGTGGCGCCTGCGTGCCGGTCGGGCTTGGCGTGCCGTGAGCACCGTCGGTGGGCGTGGGTGTGGGCGTCGCCGAGTGACCCGGGTGGGTGGGCGATGCGCCGTTGCCGGCTCCCGTTCCGGAGGTGTTGCTGCCGTTGCCACCGTTGCCACCGTTGTTGCCATTGCCATTGCCGGCACCGCTGCCGCTGCCGTGTTGCCCGCCGGGGTTGGTGGAACACGGCGGGTTCGATGGCGGCATAGACGGTGTCGGATTGGAGTTGGTCGTTGGCTGACCATCACTGGAAGGCTGATCCTGTGGCTGCAGCATGTCCTTGAGCATGCGTTGCATGCAGTACGCCAGCATGCTCATGATCACTGCAGTCAAGGCCTGCTGCTGCGAAAGGGAAAATGAAGACGGTTGTAAGCTCGCAGTGGTATGTGAGGGAATAGCGAGATTCATTGGCGAATGTCCTTGCAAGAGGATGAATGGCAAACGAAATCCTGCGGTGGGAAATAACCGCGCGACAGCGTAGCGATGCAATACAGCGCAGAGATGCACAAGGCGCCGGCAGCGTGCTGCGGAGTCGTACATGTCTGGCTAAAACAATCGGCATGCAGGCAAAGCCGAACATCTCACGCACGTAGCCACAGATAATTTCCCGTTGCGATTCCTTCAAACATTTCGTCGTGTGCAATGAAGATGTTGTTGTTCCAATAACGGCCATGCTCGGCATAATGGGCGAGCAGATCGCAGATCCAGGCGCCGTCGACGTCGTCGTCCAGCGGAACGCGCACGACCAGCACGATCACGCCGGCATCGTTCAATCCGAGTTGCGCCTGGTCCTGCGCATATACCGACAGGTTGGCTTCCAGCAACAGCCGGAAGACCGTCAGGGTGCGTCCAGCAGGAGCAAGGCCGTAGGAGATGCGTAGGTAAAGCGCTTCTTCTTCCGGCGCTTGCTGTGCGTCATCGTCGGTCTGGGCTGCGGGCATGTGTAGATAGACTTCAAACCCTTCCACCCAGAGCACGCGATTGTTGAGCACCGCCTGCACATCCGGCAGGTCCAGTGCTTCGCACATCTGTAGAACGATCGCTTCGAATCGGGTAATGCTCATCTGTCGTACGACATGCGCAGGGCCATGCACCGGCCCTGCGTCATGTCAGGGCCTATTACTGGCCAACTAGCTGCTTCGCGTTGTCGCCTGCCTTGCCGATGAATTTGTTGAGCGCGACGTTGAAGTCAAGTTCGTTCTTCTTCGCGGTCAGGTAATTGTTCATGCGCTCCTGTGCTGCGGCTGATTTGCCAATGCCACCCATCAGACTATCCATCTGATTGTCCGAGGTCTGAGTGGCAGTGTGATTGTCAAATCTGCTTGAAAGGTCTGATCCAAGCAGATCCCCGCCCTGGCCCAATCGCGGCCCTATCGATTGTAAAACTGACATATAAATACTCCTTAGCTAAAGAGAAGTAACGTGGAGCGCTTGTCGGCGCGTTTTGCTTGACCAACGTGGCCAAGGAACTCGATGATCAAGGCATGCTGGCGATGTGCGCGACGATGTCTCGCGCAGCGTTGATGCCGTCGTGCAAGACAGTGAAATCGTTGCGCGCAGCCTGATCGCTCGCGGCGGACCAGTGCACACGGAGTTGTTGCGCTGTCGCGTGCAGCGCTGCCTCGATGTTGCGCAGTCGCTCGCCGGAGAGATCCTGCGCCTTGGTCTGCAAGATCTTGCTCATATCCTGGGTGACCGTGTCGGTCATGGCATCGAACATGGTGCGGTTCTCATGGCGCCGCTTGCTGCGGCAGGGAAGTCATGTGCTTGGTGCCGTCCGGGGTCTCCACGTAATGCAGTCCGTCGACGAGCAAGGCGGCGTCGTAGTTGGCAGGCGTTTTCACGGACGGGTCCTGCTGGGCGATGTCCACGTGCAGCTTGCGGATTTCCGGGCCCAGATCGCTGCGTAGATCGGCGATCCGCCGGATTGCACGCTCTGCGTTTTCGCTGCTGCCGGCAATGGAAAAAACGCCCTGGCCGTCGTAACGCACGCTCAGGTCGCGGTCGGCCAAGGTATCGCGCAGGGTTGCCAGTACCTCATCCACCACCACCACATCGACCGTGACCGCATGTTGATACCGATGCAGTTGTGCGCGCAGGCGTGCCGCATCCGCGCTGCTTGTCACCAGGCCCTCGACCCGCACGCGCGTACCGACCTGCTCCACGCGCGCTTCGCGCAAGCCCAGCTGTTTGAGCACGAATCGCACCTGATTGCGCTGGTTGTCCTGGCTGCGCGGGGGAGCCGCATCGGAGAGAAAGGCCGGGAGCAGGGAGGGCAGCAGCGCCGCCGCGGCCAGCGCTAGCATGGCGCCCACCACCGCACGCAGTGCGTTGCGCCTGGACCTGCGTGGCAAAGGGGCTGCCGGCGTCGCGGCGGGCGACAGTAGCTGCTCCAGCAGCGCAACATCGTCCGGCCAATCGGCTGCAGCGTCGCCGATGCAGAGCACCAACGGACCAAAGCGCACCGGATGCAGCGCAACAAACGCTGTCGTCGGCAACGCTTCGCTGCGATAACGGACTTGACCATCTGCATCCACCTCGATGATGAGCGAACAATCAGGCCAATCTTCGATCCTGATTTCGGCTTGGGGATCGGCGCCTAACGTATAGCTGCCTGGCTGCAAATCTAATCGTGCGCCGGCATGGATTCCCGTCAGCACGCGAAGTTGCATGGTCATGCGCGAATCTCCTGAGCGGTCCGTTCCTGGTGCTCAATCAGCAGCGTGTTCAGACGTGTGATGGCACTGGAACGATCAAGGCGTTTACGTGGTTTTTCCGCGTTGAGCAGCACCAACGGAAGCAGTAGATGGAAATTGCGCAGCGCTGGCGATGGCTCCGGTTGCGCCGGCACCAGCTCCACCAGAAGCTTCCGTAACGCCTGCAGGTTTTCCGCAGAGGTGCTCGTGGTGCCGGAGCGCAGATGCTCGCGCATCAACCTCCAGACCATGGCCGTCAATTGTGCTGCGGCAGGATGGGCAATGCCGATCGCGCGCAATTCGACAAGCGCAACGGCAAGCGCGCGTCGCCTGGCCATCGGGTCGGCCGCGCGTGTCGTCGCGTAGCGGTCGAGAACGCCGTCGACACTCGCACGCACACTGTTGTCCAGGTGCACTGGCGAAGCGCTTTGCCATCTCCCCGCCTGCGGATCGTCGGCCTGCGCATTGCCGCCCTCGCCGTGCTGATCATCCTGGCGTTGTCCCTGGCCCTCTGGCTGAGCGACTGCGATGCTGACCCGGCCGCGCAGCGCCGAGACGCGTGCCGCTTCGGCTTCTTCCAGTTCGGTGGCGTCGAGTTCGTCGTCCATGCCATCCAGCGAGCGCATGCCGCGTCGCCGCTTGCGCGGCGGGGCGGGGCGCAGACGGGGTGCATGATGTGCCGTGTCCGCCAGCGGCTGCACGCCAGCATGCGGGGCATCGGCGTGGTGGTGCGATGCGCCGGGCGCACTCGGCAGCGACGGCGGCACAGCGCCTGGCGAAATGCGCCGGATCATGGAAACGCCGCCTGCATCAGCGCCTGACCGAACTGCATGATCGCCGAGGCGCCCCAGGGCGCTGTGACTGCAATGGCAGCCACCACCACCACCAGCTTGAGCGCGAACGAAATCGAGGCATCCTGCAGCGACATCACTGCCTGGATGAAGGCGATCAGCAGCCCGGCCACTGCGGCCACGCCGACCACCGGCAACGACACCTTGAGGCACAGCAACAAGGCTTCGGAAGTGAATCGCACCAGATCGTCATGGTCCATGGCGTCACCGATAACTCAGGACCAGGCCGTGGATCAGCATGGACCAGCCATCCAGCGCCACGAACAACAGCAATTTGAACGGGATGGCCACGTTGGTTGGCGTCACCTGCGAAAGACCCATTGCCATCAACGCATTGGCCGCCACCAGATCAATCACGATGAAGACCAGATACAGCAGGAATCCGATGCGGAACGCTTCGGTCAGCTCGCTCAGCGTGAACGCCGGTGCCAGCACAAGAAGGTCGTCCGGCTTGAGCGTGTCGGCCTTGTCCTTGGGCCAGATCTGCTGCGCCGAGCGCATGAAAAAGGCCTTCTCGCGCTCGCGCGTGTGCTTGAGCAGGAACTGCCGAAACGGTTCGCGGCAGGCATCGAGCAATACCACCACACGGCTGTTGTCGGCACCGGGACTGTAATTCTGCGCGGCCTTGAACGCCTCCATGCCCACCGGCGCCATCACAAAGCACGACACCAGCAACGCGACGCCGTTGAGCACCATGTTCGGCGGCACCTGCTGCACGCCGATGGCATTGCGCAGCAAGCCGAGCACGACCACGATCTTGGTGTAGGAGGTGACCACCATCGCTGCGAAGGGCAGAAGCCCCAGCATGATGACCACCAGCAGCAGCGAGCCGACATCAGGCATCTGCATGCGCAGTCTCCGACATGCTGAGGATCTGCACGCCGAGATGTTCGCCAACCGCCAGCAACCTGCCGATGCCGATGGTCTGGCCGTAGACGACCAGGCGGATGTCGGCCTGATCCACCGGCACCGACAGCTCGAGGATCTGGCCGGGCTGCAGGCCCGAGAGGACCGACAGAGACAGCGCAAGCTGGTCCACTTCCAGCTGTACGGGCAGTTCCAGTGCCGCCACATCGGTGGCGGGCGATGAGGAGTCGGACGCGGGCATATCGTGCTGCATGGTGGGGGCAGTCTCCAGAATCATCTGTTGCAGGGTCAGGCGTACCGGAGCGCGCAACACCGCACCTCCAGGGACGCCCCAGAGCAGCTCGCCGCTGCGCACGGGAGCCGTGGCGAGCGCGTGCAGCAGGACATCACCCGGGCGCAGCGATTGCAGCAACGCCGCCGCTGCCGTGCGCTGGCCGATACGCAGGCGCGTGGTCACCCGCAGTGCGCTCAGCCAGGCCGGCAGTGGCGATGGCTGAGCCGGCGCAGCGCTAGCCGTTTGCAGCGCGGCAAGCAGCGGCGGGCTGGCGGTTTCTGCGATCGCGTCGATGCCGCCCAGGGTGATGCCGATATCGAGGCGATCGACTGCATCCGTACAGCGCTCGAAGGCGACCACCTCGGCAGCGCCTAGTCCCAGTGGTGCCAGGGCGCGCAGGTCATCGCTCAACAGCACACCGGCGATCGCCACACGCAGGGCGTCATCGGCTTCGTTCAACAGCAGCGCCAGGCCGTCGCGTGCAGCGATCCGCAACTCCAGGCTGCCGCTGTCGAATTGCAGCTGCAGGCGCGCGGCATCCGCAGCCCGGATGCCGCGGCGTTGCGCGGTGTAGCCGCAACGCTGTGCGGCACGCGGATCGCAGAGCACTCTGCCCAGCTGCGCGCGCACGGCAGGCACGTGGGTCAGCGCCTGCGACAAGTCGCGTGCCGGCGACGTCAGGCTCGGCTTTGTTGACAACACGGTGTCCCCCGCTATGGCTGGTCTGCTGCAGATGCAGCGCTAGACGACCTCGACGCTGATCTGAAGCGTGTCGCTGAGCGCAGCCTTCAATGCAGTATCCAAACGTTTTCTTGCATTCAAAAGTACCTCGCGCGTCTCCGGCGAGCCGCTGTCGAAGCGAAGCGATAGCTGGTCTGGCGAAAGCCGCAAGAACAGCGTGGTCTTCGGCAGGATGTCGTGGTTGATCTCCAGCCATGCCTCCCAGGTACCTGCGCCGCGTACCGGCGTGGCGTTGCAAAACTCGGCCACCCGCAGCGCGATGTGGTTGATGGCAAGCTGCGCGCGTTGGGTGCGGATCCACTCGGTGGCGATCTGCCGACCCAGTGCGTCGCCGTCATCGCCTCGGGCGATCTGTCGACGACTGCCGTCATCCAGGCAGGGCGGTGCGCTTGGCAGCGCTGCGGGGCCATGATCGTCGCTGGCAGCATCCACCACTTCGGGCAGCGTCGGATCGTCGTCGCCATCCTCCGGCAACACCGTGTCCGGCAATCCGGCCGGCACGCTGCTCAGGCGTCGGCGCAGTTGCATGAAGCTGACACGTTGCGTCGCACGCGCCGGTGCTGCCGCTGCGTGCGGCTGCAGCGGTGCGCCGGCAATCGGCAGGATGCGCACGTGGCGGACCGGTGGCTTGCGCATCAGGCCACCACTCTGCCGATCGGCTGCAGCTGCACCTCTGCGCCCAGTTCCTGGAACGAATACACCTCCAGCCAGTTCAGGCGTGCCTCGATCATGCGGCGCACATAACGCCGCACGTCCATCGAGGCGACCACCGCCAGTGGATGCCGCGCCTGATCTTCGACGATGCGTTCCACCTGCTCGACGAGCTGATTGGCCTGCTCCGGTGGCAGGGCCAGAAAATTGCCGGCCGGTGTGGCGCGAATCGACTGCCGGATCAGCTGTTCCACCGCGTGGTCGAGCATCACCGCAGGCAGCTGCCCGGTGCCTGCGGTCGCGGTGTGCGCAAGATAGCGGCCGAGATCGCAGCGCACATACTCAGTGAGCATCAGCAGATCCTTTTCCTTCGGTCCCCACACCACCAGGCTCTCCAGGATGCTCTTGATGTTGCGCACCGGGATGCGCTCCTCCAGCAGCCGCCGCAACACATCGGCGATGCGCTGGGCGGGCATGGCCTTGTTGACCTCTGCGACCAGCCCGGGATAGTCCGCGCCCACCTGTTCCAGCATCCACTGCGTCTCCTGGATGCCGACGAACAGATGCGCGCGTGCATGCAGCGGCGCGATGGCCTGCTGGGCCAGCGCTTTCTGCATGTCCGCCGTATCGCTCAACACGCTGCGGGTTTCCGGCACATCGTGGATCAATACTTCGTATTGCATGTCCTGCAGTGATTCGCTCTGCCAGATCGCGATCCCCGGAAACGGCAGGCCCAATAGCTCCACCAATTGCCGGCGTTCGCTTTCGATCGCCTGATCCAGCAGTGCCGGGTCGAGCCGCGCAGCCAGTTGTGGCGACAGCCGCATCGACAGGGGCGAGGCGAAATCCGGCGCGCTTTTGCGGATATGCGGCGCATCGCCCTTGGCGCCCTTGCGGCTGGTGGATGGCAGCGTGGGCTGATCACTGCCGCTGACATCGCGCTGCTTGCGCCAGATCGTATAGCCGCCTGCGCCCACTGCCGCCGCCAGCAACAGGAACAGCAGTGCGGGAAATCCCGGAACGAACGCAAAGCAGGCCAGCAGGACGCTGGCTGCCAGCAAGGCGCGGGCATTGCTGGTGAGCTGGCGGCCGATGTCGAGTCCGAGCGAGCTGATCTTGGCCTCGTTCTCGTTGGCCACGCGGGTGATCATGACGCCGGCCGCCACCGAGATCAGCAGCGAGGCGATCTGCGACACCATCGCATCGCCGACCGACAGGATCGCAAAGCGGTTGGCCGCTTCGCCTGCGCTCATGCCGTGGTAGGTCACGCCCACCACGATGCCGGCCAGGATGTTCACCATGGTGATCACCAGGCCGGCGATGGCGTCGCCCTTGACGAATTTCATGGCGCCATCCATGCCGCCGTGCAGTTGACTCTCGATGGCCAGCCGCGCGCGTTTGCGGCGTGCTTCGTCTGCGGTCAGGTTGCCGCCGCGCAGGTCGGCATCGATGCTCATCTGCTTGCCGGGCATCGCATCCAGGGTGAAGCGCGCACCGACTTCCGCCACGCGCTCGGAGCCCTTGGCGATCACGATGAACTGCACCGTGGTGATGATCAGAAACACCACCAGGCCCACCACCAGGTTGCCGCCGACCACCAGCTCGCCGAAGCTCTCGATGATGTGGCCGGCTTCGGCATGCAGCAGGATCGATTTAGTCGATGCGATGTTCAACGACAGCCGCAGCAGCGTGGTGAACAGCAGCAATGAAGGAAATGACGACAGCGAGATCGAGTCGGGCACATACATCGTGACCATCAGCAACACCACGCTCAAGGTGATGTTGATGCCCAGCAGCGTATCGATGAGCGGGGTGGGCAGCGGCAGGATCATCAGGCCGATGACCGCCACCACCAAGGCGGCGATCGCCACCTCACCGGTGTATGAGAAATACCGTGTCAGGCGCATGCCATCTCCTAGCAGGGCAGCGGACCGCTGCCGTCATCGTTGTCGTGGCCCAGCGCATCGACCCAGCGCAGCACCACCGCCACCGTTTCGAACAGCGATTCGGGAACCGCTTCGCCCAGTTCGACCGCATGCAGCGCACGCGCCAACGGCGGATTCGCCACGATCGGAATGCCCTGGTTGTGCGCATAGGCACGCAGTTCCAGCGCACCGTCGTCCACGCCCTTGGCAACCACCTGCGGCAGACCGAAGCCGTCCGGCTCGTAGGCGAGCGCGACGGCGTAATGGGTCGGGTTGACCACCATCACCTTGGCCTTGGCAACACGCTCGCGCGGGTCGCCGAAGACCAGTTCCTTGGCGAATTCCTTGCGTTTTCCCTTTACTTCCGGGTCGCCTTCGCTTTCCTTGTGTTCGCGTTTCTGCTCGTCCTTGCTCATGCGCTTGTCGCGAATGAACAGCCAATGCTGCACGCTCCAATCCGCCGCGCCGACCAGCACGAACACCAGCACCGCCAGGGCGCACAGAATGCCCAGTGCGCGCCAGCCGATCTGTGCGATGTCGGCCGTTGGTTGGTAGGCGAGCCCGATGATGGTCGGCATGAGTGCACGAAGGCCATACCACAGCACCACGCCGATCACAGCCGCCTTGATGCCCAGCTTCAACAGGTTGATGAGACTGCGTAACGAAAAGATTTTTTTGACGCCGTTGACGGGGTTAAGCGAATCGAATTTGGGCGTGACCGGTTTGAGCGAGGCATTGAGCCCAGTCTGTAGAAAAGTGCCGATCAATCCCGCGGCCAGGCAGGCCGCCACGAAGGGCAGCGTCAGCAACACGCCCTGGATGCCGACGCGACCGAGCGCACGGTGCAAGGCGGTTGCATCGCGCGTATTGGCGGTAAAATCGAAACCGATCGACATCAAGGTCCGCAGGTGTTCGACAAAATAGCTGCCTGCCAGTTTCAGCACCAACAGCGCGGCCAGCAGCACCGCGGCGGCAGTGACATCCGGGCTGATCGGGACTTCCCCATCCCTGCGCGCATCCTGCAGTTTCTTTTCGGTCGGCTTCTCGGTCTTCTCATCCGACATGGCGATCTCCGGCCGCTGTTGCTGCACGCCGATTCTGGGCGAGCCGTCGCCGGACGATCCGCTTCCAAGGCGAACGTATGCATGGGTGTACGAAGCACGATCTGTTTGTTCGCGATGGTATTCCGATGTTCGCTTCTGAAAAGTCTTCGTTGGCGCCGACGCGTACGTTACGCACGCATGCTGTCCACAGCCATTGAACGACGAGGTGCGGTATGGAAAAGATTGAATGTCCCGGTTCGGTCGTGAGCGGGCTGATCGAACTGATCACGGTCGGGCTGACCCACGAAAAACTCGAAGAGGCCGCAGCGGTGCTGGCCGCCGTGCGGGTACTGCGGCCGGAGTTGAAGGCGCTGGATACCTTCGATGCCTGGATTGCGATCAAGCGCGGCAGTTATCTGGAGGGCGCGCGCCTGCTGCGTGAGCTGGAGGCCGATGCCGATTCCAAGCCGTTGTGCAAGGCCTTGTACGCGTGTTGCCTGTTTGCGGTGGGCGACCCGTCGTGGCATGGCATTGCAGACGGTCTGATCGAAGAGGACGCCGATGCCGACGCCGTTGGCCTGGTCAAGGCGCTGTCAGGACGCTACACCCCGGCACCCGCGCCGCTGGAAGCGGCGGCCGAATCCGCCGCGCCGATGGAAGTTCCCAACGCCCAGTATCTGCGCGCCTGATCCGGACCCACACCCAGCCTGCGGAACATGTCATGACGCTCATTCCTCCTGTCCCAGCGATCACGGCCAGTACCGGCCTGTCCACGCCAGCGGTGTCGCCGACGGCGGCGCCGAACCAGGCGCTCGTCAACCGCTTCCAGGCGCTGATGCAGTCCTCCAGCCCGTTGCCGCCAGCCATGCAGCGTGTCGGCGAGCCGAGCATGATGAGCCGCATGGTCGACGTGCAGAACGATGGCGTGCGCAGCATTACCGAGCATATCGATGCCTTCAGCATGCAGGCGCCGACCATGGGCCTGCAGGAAATGGCCTCGCAACAAATGAAGTTGATGCACGAGCTGACGATGGTCGGCTTCAACCTCAATGTCAGCGTTGGCGTGGCGCAGTCGGGCAAGAACGCCGTGCAGACGCTGTTCAAGAACCAATAGCATGCGAAAGCTCAATAGCATGCGAAAGCTCAGATATCTGCTGGTGTTGCTGCTCGCACTGCTACTGTCTGGCTGCGACCAGCAGCTCTATTCCGGGCTGACCGAGAACGACGCCAACGACATGCTGGCCGTGCTGCTGACGGCCGGTGTGGATGCGGAAAAGCTCACGCCCGATGACGGCAAGACCTGGGCGGTCAACGCGCCGCACGATCAGGTGGCGTACGCGTTGAACGTGCTGCGCACGCATGGCATGCCGCGTGAGCGGCACGCCAATCTCGGCGAGATGTTCAAAAAAGACGGCCTGATCTCCACACCCACCGAAGAACGCGTGCGCTTCATCTACGGCGTGTCGCAGCAACTGTCGCAGACCTTGTCGAATATCGATGGCGTGATCGCGGCCGATGTGCAGATCGTGCTTCCCAACAACGACCCGCTGTCCACCTCGGTCAAACCCTCCAGCGCTGCGGTGTTCATCAAGTTTCGCGTCGGCAGCGATCTGACCAGCCTGGTACCCAGCATCAAGACCCTGGTGATGCACAGCGTGGAAGGACTGACCTACGAAAACGTCAGCGTCACGCTGGTGCCGGGCGGGGCGGAGAGCGATGCGCAGCTCTCTGTATCGGCGCCTGCGCGCGCATGGCCGTGGCCGTGGCTGGCCGGATGCGCGCTGGCGCTGTGCGTGGCGATTGCTGCGGCAGCGCTGTATTGGTGGCCGAGCGCCGATGCACGCCGCTGGGGCGGCTGGCAGCGCCTGCGCGCGTTGTCCAGAAAACATGCTGGGTGAGGCCGGCAGATGGACAAGGCACGCATCGACAACGCGGCACGGTGGCTTCAGCGATGGACGGCGGCCGTGCGCGAGCTGGCGCAATCGCTGGAGGCAGAGCGTGTGGCGCACTGGCTGGGTCCGGTCGCTGCGTTGGGCTGGGAACGGGCACCGGTGCAGCGCCGTGTGCGCGTGATCCAGGCCTGGTCGGGATGCTCGCGCATGCAGGTTTCGGCGCTGGATCCGCTGGCCAATCGGTTGGTCGTGCTCGCGCCGGATCTGCTCGCCAAGGTGTTGATGAGCCGCGCAGTGTTTTCGCGCGCACTGGCGTTGCGCCGCTGTATCGAACGCGAGCGCCTGACCTGGTTCGAGCAGTGGGTGGGGCCGGCGGTGCTTGAGCATGTGCGCCATCGCGCAGTCACCGGCATGACAGTGCCGCTGTTGCCGCGCGATGCCGAGCACGCGGCATGGATCGGCGATGGCTGGCGTCGAATGGAGGCCGATGGTGCCTGGCCAGACCCCTGTATCGCCAAGGTGCTGGCGCTGTCCTTGCCGTTGGGTGCTGCCAAGGTGGTGCCCATCGCGGCAGATGGCGCGAGCGCTGCGTTTCTGCAGGCGCTGCCTACCTTGTTGCCGGAGCTGCCATGCGTCTTTGGCTGAGGTCCACACCGGAGGCAGTCGGCCTGGACTGCGAGATCATCCCACGCGAGGCATTGGCCTGTGTGCTGGAACTGGACGCAGCGACTGCACAGGTGCACGCGCGATGCGCGCAGACGCTGGCGGACGCCCAGACGCGTGCGCAGGCGCTGATCGACGACGCCCAACAACAGGCCGAGACGATCCTCCAGGATGCCCAGGACAAGGCCGAGCGCAGTGCACGCCTGGGCTATGCAGCCGGGCTGCGCCGTCAGCTCGACGCGTGGAACGAGCGCGGCGTGCGGCATGCCTTCGCGGCCGAGGAGGCCGCGCAGCGCGCCCGCGCGCGTCTGGCCAAGATCGTTGCGCACGCCTGCGAACAGGTCCTCCACGGGCACGACCCCGCTGCGCTGTACGCGCGCGCCGCACAGGCGCTGGACGGCGCCCTGGACGAGGCGAAAGCCCTGCGGGTGAGCGTGCATCCCGAGGCGCTGGACGACGCACGGCGCGCCTTCGATGCGGCCGCCGCGGCCGCAGGCTGGGCCATGCCGGTGGAACTGTGCGGCGATGCGACGCTGGCCTTGGGTGCCTGCGTGTGCGAATGGGATACCGGCGTGTTCGAGACCGATCTGCGCGATCAGCTGCGCAGCCTCCAGCGGGTCATCCGCCGCGTGCTGGCCGCGCCACAGGCGGTGCCGGATGTCTGCTGAAATGCCGGTGCTGGAGGCAACGCTCGAGCGCGAACTGGCTGCGCTGGCCTTCGGTCGTCGCTACGGCAAGGTGGTCGAGGTGATCGGCACCATGCTCAAGGTCGCCGGGGTGCAGGTCAGCCTGGGCGAGGTGTGCGAGTTGCGCCAGCGCGACGGCACGCTGTTGCAACGTGCCGAGGTGGTGGGCTTCAGCCGCCATCTCGCCTTGCTGGCGCCGTTTGGCGAGCTGGTGGGCTTGTCGCGCGAGACGCGCGTGATCGGATTGGGGCGCCCCTTGGCGGTGCCGGTCGGGGAGGCGCTGCTGGGGCGCGTACTCGATGGCCTGGGTGAGCCGGCGGACGGCCGGGGGCCGGTCGCCGGCGACGGCTGGGTGCAGATCCAGGCACAGGCGCCGGATCCGATGCGCCGGCGCCTGATCGAACATCCGCTACCGACCGGTGTGCGCATCGTCGATGGCCTGATGACGCTGGGCGAAGGCCAGCGCATGGGCATTTTCGCCGCAGCCGGCGTCGGCAAGAGCACCTTGATGGGGATGTTCGCGCGCGGCACGCAGTGCGACGTCAACGTGATCGTGCTGATCGGCGAACGCGGGCGCGAAGTGCGTGAATTCATCGAGATGATTCTTGGCCCAGACGGTCTGGCACGCAGCGTGGTGGTGTGCGCGACTTCCGATCGCTCCTCCATCGAGCGCGCCAAGGCCGCCTATGTCGGCACCGCCATCGCCGAATATTTTCGCGATCAGGGCATGCGCGTGCTGCTGATGATGGACTCGCTGACACGCTTTGCCCGCGCGCAACGCGAGATCGGCCTGGCCGCCGGCGAGCCCCCCACGCGGCGCGGCTTCCCGCCGTCGGTGTTTGCCGAGTTGCCACGCCTGCTCGAACGTGCCGGCATGGGCGAGACGGGCTCGATCACCGCGTTTTACACCGTGCTGGCAGAGGACGACACCGGCAGCGATCCGATCGCCGAAGAGGTGCGCGGTATCCTGGATGGCCATCTGATTCTGTCGCGTGAGATCGCCGCCAAGAACCAGTACCCGGCCATCGATGTGCTGGGAAGCCTGAGCCGGGTGATGAGCCAGATCGTGTCTGCCGAGCAACGCCAGTACGCCGGCCAGCTGCGGCGCCTGCTGGCCAAGTACAACGAGGTGGAGACCTTGCTGCAGGTCGGAGAGTACCGCCAGGGCAGCGATGCGGTCGCCGACGAGGCGATCGCCAGGATCGATGCGATTCGCGACTTCCTCAGCCAGTCCACCGATCAGCTCAGCGACTATGACGCCACCCTGGAGCAGCTTGCCGGCGTGATCGACGATGCGTGAGCGTGCCGGCACCTGGGCGACGTTGCAGCAGTTGAAGACGCGCCGTTACCAGCGGATGCAGGAGCGCCTGAGCGACTGCAGGCGGGCGCTGGAGCAGTGCGACCGCGAGCGCGCCAGTTGCAGTCAGCAGGCCACCGCCTGCACCACGCGCCTGAACGCGTTCGATACCACGCTGGCCGACAAGGCCGGCGCGGGTGAGCCGATCGGCATCGAGGCGATCCTGCAGCACCAGCGCTTCCGCACCGTGCTGGAAGAGCGCTGCCGCGCCGCAGAGCAGGCGCTGGTCGCAGCGACGCAGGCGTTGCAGAGCGCACGCGATGAGGCCGCAACGGTGCAACAGACAGTGAGCAAGCTGCAGGCGCAGGCGGATGTGTACGCGGAAAACGCCGCCCGCGCGCAGCGTGCCTGGCAGGCCCAACGCGAAGCGGCCGAAGAGGAAGATGCGATCGACGCCTTGCTCGGGCTGCGCTTGCATCGCGCCGCGCGCGGAGTGGGGCAATGAACGACACCGCCAACGCACTGCTGGCGCTGTCATCCCAGGGCGTGTCGCTGCTGACCCTGCTGGCGCTATGCGGGGTGCGCGTGTTCGTGATGTTCTTCGTGCTGCCGGCAACGGCGCAGGACAGCCTTCCCGGAATGGCGCGCAACGGTGTGGTGTATGTGCTCAGTTCGTTCATCGCCTACGGACAGCCGGCCGATGCGCTGGCCAGAATCGAAGCGACCGGCCTGGTCGGGCTGGTGTTCAAGGAAGCCTTCCTCGGTCTGCTGATCGGGTTTGCCGCATCCACGGTGTTCTGGGTTGCCGAGAGTGTGGGCCTGCTCATCGACGATGTGTCCGGCTACAACAACGTGCAGATGACCAACCCGCTGAGCGGTGAGCAGAGTACGCCGGTCTCCACGGTGTTGATGCAGTTGGCGATCGTGTCCTTCTACGCGCTGGGCGGCATGCTGATGCTGCTGGGTGCGCTGTTCGAATCGTTTCGCTGGTGGCCGCTGAGCCAGCTCACGCCGGACATGGGCGCGGTCGCCGAGTCCTTCGTCATCCAGCAGACCGACGGCATGATGGCCGCAATCGTCAAGCTGGCCGCACCGTTGATGCTGGTGCTGGTGCTGGTGGATCTGGCCATCGGCTTTGTGGCGCGCGCCGCCGACAAGCTGGAACCTTCGAATCTGAGTCAACCGATCCGTGGGGTACTTGCGCTGCTGCTGCTGGCATTGCTGACCAGCGTGTTTATTGCGCAATCCGGTGATGCCCTCGGCTTCCTCCATTTCCAGCAGCAGTTGCACGATGCCGCGAACGCCGGCGGCAAGGGGGGCGCAGCGAATTGATCATTGTTGAGACATCGCCTGCCGTGCGCTGCCTACACTGAACCGCACGCGCCCTCGATGTGCTGCTCGACGCTGCAGTACGCAGCACGGCGCTGCATCCGGCACGCAATTCCCGGCCGACGCCTGCCTGTCAAGCGTCGCCCTATCGACTTCTTTCACTTGCCTCGCAGAGGGAACGCCATGGCATACGCCTGTCCTCCAGTTCACCGCCATCGACGTGCGCCATTGGCCGCCGCGTTGCTATTGAGCCTGCTGCCGCTGCTGCCGCCGCATGCCGATGCTGCGCAGGTGCCGTGGCATTCGCGCAGCTTCAAATACGTCGCCGACCACAAGGATCTCAAGGAAGTGCTGCGCGACCTGTCCGCCAGTCAATCCATCACCACCTGGATTTCACCGGAAGTGACCGGCACGCTCAGTGGCAAGTTCGAGGCCAGCCCGCAGAAATTCCTCGACGATCTGTCTGCGACATTCGGCTTCGTCTGGTATTACGACGGCGCCGTGCTCAGGATCTGGGGCGCCAACGAAACCAAGAATGCAACCTTGAATCTGGGCGCCGCGTCGACCAGTGCGCTGCGCGATGCGCTTGCGCGCATGCGGCTGGACGATCCGCGCTTTCCGGTCCGTTACGACGAGGCGGCGCACGTGGCGGTGGTGTCCGGCCCGCCGGGTTATGTGGATACCGTCACCGCGATCGCCAAGCAGGTCGAGCAGGGCGCACGCCAACGCGATGCCACCGAAGTGCAGGTATTTCAGCTGCATTATGCGCAGGCGGCCGATCACAGCACCCGCATCGGTGGGCAGGACGTCCAGGTACCGGGAATGGCCAGCCTGTTGCGCAGCATGTACGGCGTGCGTGGCGCGCCCACGGCGGCGCTGCCCGGGCCGGGCGCGAATTTCGGGCGGGTGCAACCGATCGGCGGTGGCTCGTCCAACACCTTCGGCAACAGTGGCCAGGGTCAGAATGGCGGTGGCGGCAACACCGGTATTCTCGGATTGCCTGCGTCGTGGTTCGGCGGTGCGTCGCCGTCCGATCGCGTGCCGGTCAGCCCGCCGTTGCCGGGCAGTGGCGCCAATGCGCCGGCCAGCGTGTGGCCGGAGATGAGCCAGGCCCGCCGCGATGCGCCGCTGGCGGTGGACGCCGGCAGCGGCGGCGAGCAGGCTTCCGACGCGCCGGTGATCGAAGCCGACCCGCGCACCAATGCCATTCTCATCCGCGACCGCCCCGAGCGCATGGCCGCCTATGGCACCTTGATCCAGCAGCTCGACAACCGCCCCAAGCTGCTGCAGATCGATGCCACCATCATCGAGATCCGCGACGGTGCCATGCAGGATCTCGGCGTGGACTGGCGGTTCCACAGCCGGCGTGTGGATGTGCAGACCGGCGACGGGCGTGGTGCCCAGCTTGGCTACGATGGCAGCTTGAGCGGTGCCGCAGCAGCGGGTGCAACGGCGCCGTTGGGCGGGACGTTGACCGCTGTCCTTGGCGACGCAGGGCGTTACCTGATGACGCGCGTCTCGGCGCTCGAGCAGACCGACAAGGCCAAGATCGTGTCCACCCCGCAGGTGGCGACGCTGGACAACGTGGAAGCGGTGATGGATCACAAGCAGCAGGCATTCGTGCGTGTCAGCGGTTACGCAGCCGCAGACCTCTACAACCTGTCTGCAGGTGTGTCGCTACGCGTATTGCCGAGTGTGGTGCCGGGCTCGCCAAACGGACAGATGCGCCTGGATGTGCGTATCGAAGACGGGCAGTTGGGCGCCAATACCGTTGATGGCATTCCCGTCATCACCTCCAGCGAGATCACCACGCAGGCGTTCGTCAACGAGGGCCAGAGCCTGCTGATCGCCGGGTATGCCCAGGATACCGATCAGACCGATCTGAACAAGGTCCCCGGGCTGTCCAAGATTCCACTGGTCGGCAACCTGTTCAAGCATCGCCAAAAGAGCGGCTCGCGGCTGCAGCGGTTGTTCTTGCTGACCCCGCATATCGTCTCGCCCTGAGCAACGCTTCGGGGTGTAGCCGACGCTGTGACAACGTGCAGGCTGCCGCGTGGCGCGGCAGCCTGCACGCATTGCCAATCAGGCCTGGCCGGTGATGCTCGACAGGTTGGCGTTGAAACCGCCACCCACGCTGTTGCCGCCCAGGCTGCTGTTGACCGAACCGCCACCGCCCATGCCGGCGCCGCCCTGGTTCTGCATCAGCTGCATCACGATCTGCATCAGCATCTGCGTCAACGGACTCAGGCCTTCCTGTTGACCGTTCTGCGGTTGTTCGTCGCCACACTCCTGATTGGCATCGCTGCCCTGGCTCTGTTGCAGCATCATCATGATGAACATGGCGAGCAACTGATCCAGCTGCTGCTCGGAGCCAGCCGAAGGCGATTGCTGACCGGAGTTCTCGTGTTGCTGGGGCCCGATGCCCATCGTCTGCAGGTTGCTGAAATTGGAAAAGTTGTTTCCGATAGAGTCCATGGTGATTCCCGTCTCATGTGGTTGAACTGGATACATCGCGGATTGCCGGAAAGCTGCAACGGCAAGATCGCAACGGGGACGCTGCACTGCCCCGAGCGCAAAGTAGAAGAGGCAATGGCGGTGCATCTGCCAGGACGCGAAGGTGCGCTTTTGCTTGCGAACGTGACTGCGGAAAACGCAGGGAAAACCCTGGAAAACATCTGTTTTGCAACGCTGCGTGTTGTGATTTCGTTTGCGTCATAGACGCTTCGTCCAGCGTGTGCATGCGGATGCACAGCACCGTTATGGTGTCGCGCTCGAGCGGAGCGTCGGACCAACCGGGGGTGTGCGTCCACTCCGCTACGTTGCTGGAATGAACGATGATCAGGTGACAGACATGAAAGAGACCGATACGCCGACCACGTGTGCGTCTGTGCACGGCACGGATGTCTGGCGTCAACTGTGTTGTGCCACGCTTTCGAAAAACATGCGCGTAGGCGCGCGATGGAGGTGCGCGCTCAAGCCCAGGCATGCTGCCGCCCCTCGGCGACGCGTGTTGATTGCGGCGGCGTTGCTGTGCGCCGCGCCGCTCGCACGCGCAGACTGTTTTGAAGAAGCCGCCGGCTATCAACATGTCAATCCATGGGTGCTGCGTGCCATTGCATGGCAGGAATCACGTGGCCGTGCCGACGCGATCCATCGCAACAACAACGGCACGATCGATTATGGAAAGATGCAGATCAATTCGATCCATCTGCGGCGTCTTTCCAGTTACGGCATCTCCAGGGACGCGTTGATGCAGCCGTGCGTCAGCGTGTATGTCGCCGCCTGGCGGCTGCGCGAGATGACCAATAAATATGGAAATACCTGGGCCGCCGTGGGCGCCTATCATTCCGAAACGCCCGCCGAGCGCGATAAATATGCGCATGCCATCCACGCGATTCTGACCAAGCGCGGCGTGGTTGCCGAGTAACGCTGCTGTGATCGCGGAAGCGCGTGTGGTGTAGCACATGGCATCAAGCCAGCCGCGCCCGCCTGGTGGCGGGCGCGGTGGTTTTGATCGCTGTGCTTACTCAACCTGCGAGCGAGGCGCCTCGGCTGCGCGAACGGCCGCCTCGGCTTGCCAGGTGGCGCCGATGGTCTTGTATTGCATGCCGGCGACCACGCCGGACACCGTATTGGAGAGCAATCCGCTGCGTGTGGGCGACAACCCGAGCCACGCGCCAATCATGTTGATGGCGGTACCAAGCGCGATATTGGAATTGATGGCGGCCGTGCGTGCGACCGAATGATCCATGACCCGCTCATAATCCTCGCGCTTGCCCTTCCACTCGGGTTCCCATATCTGCTGCGTCCCGGCTTCGTCGGCTTCGTGCTGGGTGACGTTGATCCAGTCCAGCGTCTCCAGGCCGACATTCAAGGCGGTGTTTACCGCCGATTGACGCAAGATGACGCTGGTCGCCTCGCCTTGGGTGAAAGGCGAGTGCAGGCCGGCCCAGCGCTGCCGGGCCGCTGCAAAGTCCGGCGATGCCAGCTCGTTGGATGCCAGATTGGTCAGGACGTTGGCCATGCCGTAAAACCTGCCGGCGCTGGTGATATGCGGATCGCTGATGCCGCCATTGGAGCGGTTGGGGTCGCGCATGCCCACCATCTTGAATGTTGCCTGGATGGTGTCGCGCGCTGCGGCATAGGCGGCGATCTTCAGATCGCTGGCCAGCAGCCTGGCCGCCATCTCCGGTTGGCCCGCTGATTTGCCGGCCGCACCCACGGCGATGTTGCTCACGATGCCGCCCAGCGCGAGGCGGGTGACCAGATCCGAGTAATGTTGCTGCTCGGTTTTCTTGTGATTGCGTTCGTCGTCGGACAATGCATCCCACTGTTCGAGACTGAGATTGTGGAAGCCTCGCGCAGCCGCATCTGGATTGCGGTTCTCGCGGTTGCTTCGCAGCGTATGCAGCGCCATCTGCAGCGTGCCGGAGACTGCCTGCATGGCGACGACCGCTTCGGGCGGAAGCTGGCGAAGAACGGCAAACAACCCTTCGCCCAGCAACTCGCGCGCGAAGGTGGTCGGTCCCACCGAGCTGGCCTGGTGCACCAGATGCCCCAGCGCAGCGCCCAGGTATTGCTTGTCGACACTGATCGGTAGGACGCCGCGCGCTGCAGCCGCCACTGCGGCGGCGGTCGGTCCGAGGACGGTGCGTACGCCACGCGCTGCGCCGGTTCCGATCGATGCAGCCAGCGCGCCCAGACGCTCGGCGGTTGTGCTTGTGCTGGCTGCTGCCGCAGGTGGGGTGGTCGTTGCAGATGTGTGCACCGGCGGGGCAGGTTGTTCGTGAAAGATTGGAGGCGTATCGGATGGTTCCAGGAAATTTCTGGTGCTGTGGAAGCGCTCGCTGCTGCTCTCTTCGTCGTGCAGGATCGACGCGTCCGCGGCATGCAGCAGTGGGCTCTCACCGGTGTGCTGGTTTCTGTCGGCAGGGCTGCCAGATTCTGTGTTGCGTTCCGGGTTGTCGCGTCGTCGGGACGGTCTGGGAGCCAGGCGCGACAGTGCAGGGTCCGCCGCAGGTGTCGGCGTCTGGTTGCGCTGCTGTAGCGGTGGCATTTCGATCACAAACTCTGCATTCGTCGATCGCGCTGGCTGGGAAGCACTGGCTGAAGGGATCTTCGTCACGGCATGTCCTCGCTGTGGTGGGAAAGGCGGCGTGCTGCCGCCCGGGCTTGCAAGGCTGCTGACGTGCGGCGTTGACGGCCGGCACATCGTTCGACGGACGCATGGCGTTGCCAGCCTCGATTGCAGCGCCGGGGTCGCTGGTGGCGACGCGTCGATCGACGCGACAACGCGCTCCACGTGCGACACGCAGACACGGTCTGGCGCACGTGCCGTCATCAACGGTCCGGGCAAATACAGTGCGAATTACTCAGCGTGCAATCGAAGTGCTCAGGCGTGCCCTGGCATTCATGGCCACCTGGTGTGGCATGTGTCATCGTCGTCAGTGACTCGAAAATGCCATCAAGCCGGAGACGCGCAACGCTTCAGTTGCGAAATGATCATTCCCCAACGGAATATGTCAGTCGTTGTGCGGATGAAATGTGCCTGCTGTTGGGTGTATCTTCGCCTAACCGAAGACACCGTCGTGCGCGCAGCGGCAACCACACTTGAGACGCGGCCTGGTTCGGGCAAGCAGCCCAGCCAGCTCAGGCAGCGATTTGGGGATGAGGTTGTGAAGCTGGTCGGTTGAGGTCCAATCGATGCACATTACATAACGCCCGGCCATTCGGCCGGGCGTTTTCCTTTCAGCTCAGCCAGCTGCTGCACCCGCTGGTGTTCTTGCTGTCGCAACTGGCCTGCATTTTCTGCTGCAGCCGCGCCAGCACCGCGCCGCCTTCCCGATGATGCTGCGTGCTCCAGGTCTTGAGCGAAGTACCAAGCGCCTTGAGGTTTTGAAGGTTACGCCGACCGTATCGATCCGGCTGGCCTGCCAACTCGCCGATCACCTGTGCAGTGGCAGATTCGATGGCAGCGGTGTCCTGGGGGCTGAGCCGGATCACCCCATTGGCATACCGCAGCGCCGACTCCACGCGCATGACCGGGCCTTGGGAACCTTCGTAGGACTTTTTCAACCACGTCAGCGCTGTCTTGGGATCATTGCGTTCTTCGGCCAGATCGGCGAGGAACTGCATGTAGTGATAGGGCGTCTTGCTACGTGTCAGTTCGCCCAGCAGCAGTTGTTCTGCACCGGCGGTATCGCCTGTATCGTCCAGTAGCCCCGCGGCTCCGGTGATGACGGACTGTCGTTCTTCATCGGTCTTGGCCGTCTGCACCGCCCATTGCACGCGCTGGCGAACGGTGTCGAGCACCGCTGCCGGCAGCGGCGGTTGTGGCGTCTGTGGCTTGCTGTCCGGGGTCTGGCCCTGTGCCAGGCGAGCGAGTTCGATCTGCGTGGAGGCGGTGATCACCCGGTCCACGATCGGCAGGGTGGCGTCGGCATAAACCTTGTCCAGCGCCTGATTCAGCGCCAAGGACAGCGCCGCGCGCTCGCCTGGGTCGCTGGTGGATGCCATCACCAGGCGTGGGGCAAAACGACTCAGCTCGGTGCGGTTTGCGCGCACCTCCGACGGATCGGCCAAAACGGCCTTGAGCAATGCCAGGTGCGCCGGGCTGGCAACCGGTGGCGTTGTTGCAATGGACAGCGCCAGCAGCGCGAACCTGCGCTGCAGCGCAGGCTGCGGTGCCGAGGCGGCCAAATGCGCAAGCACATCGCTTGCACTGCGCGTTTTCGACGGCTCGCGCGCCATGCCCCACCACTCGTAGCCGGCCAGCAAGGTCCAGTCGTCTGCGCGCAATTCCTTCGGGGTCTTCAACGCCCGGTCGAGCAACTGCTCCAAGGTCATGGTCTGTGTGGCCGCCACCTGCAAGGCGTCGGCCAGGCGGGCATTGTCGCTGTAGCCGGCCAGGCGTGTGATCAGGCTGCGATCCGGGCGCAGCACGATGATGGTTGGATATGCCTTGACGTTGAATTGATCGCCCCACTTCTGGGCATCTGCAAGGTCCCCATTTAAATGCACCGCCACAAATTTGCGCGTCAATTCAATAAAGGCGGGATCCTTGAACAAGGTGGCCTGAAGCTGGTTGCACGGTGGGCACCAGACGGCGCCCCAATACAGCATGAGCGGCTTGCCGCTTGCCGCTTGCCTTGGCCTCGGCGAAGGCGCCATCAACGTCGCCCTCGCGCCAGGCAATGCCGGCGCTGGCGGCAGGGGTGGCCGCCGGTTTGGTCTGTGCAGGCGGCGCTGGTGTGTCCGGCTTGCCGCAGCCGGTCAGGGTTGCCAGCACGGCCAACAGCGCGATCGAGGACGACGCAGGGCGTTGGAACGACAGCTGCATGGGAATCACCGGACAAGAGCAGAGGAGGATCGAATGACCGAACGCGCGGCGTTGCGCCGACGGCGGATGACGTCACGCTCTTTGTAGCCTTGCCGCCAACCTGGCAGCATCGTTGGATGCGAAATGGTGTTGGCGCCAGCGCAGCGGCACGAATCAACGTCTCGATGTCGCCGATGAGCGGCAGCGCAAGATCGGACGGCTTCAACGCATTCCCTGGCCAAGACAGGCGTTGTGCCTGGTGGGTAAGGCTTCTCCATGGAACGGCCCACGCAATCTTTCGCTGATGCCGTGACAGCGACGCGCTGCATGGAAGGTGATGGTTTACCTGAACGGCAGAGCAGCCGCATCGCCCTTACCCAATTCTGGCCTCAAGAAATGCAGATCACTGCCGTTAGCGCCAGTTCCTAACCAAACGGCAGAGGTCGCCATGTTTTTCTCCGACGGTCACAAGGTCGAGGCGTTGACCAAGGCGATTGAAGCCACGTTGCAGGGGGGCACCGCGCAGTGGCCGAGCAGCGGTCCCGCCCTGCTTCTCAAGAAGATGGCAGAGCGCTTGTGTGCCGCCCAACAGGAGCGTGACCTGGCGAAAATCCAGGCGGCTGATGCGGCGGCGGCACTGCGTCAAATGGAAGGACGCTTTGAACTGGTTGCCAACAGCACCACAGACGGCCTTTGGGATATCGGCGTCATCGATGGAGACCCCACGCATCCTGACAGCCCGGTGTGGTGGTCGCCCCAGATGCGTGCTCTGTTGGGCTTCTCCTCCGAGCAGGAGTTTCCGAATGTGCTGGACAGCTGGGTTGCCTGCCTGCACCCGGATGACAAGCAGCCAACGCTAGACGCCTTCGCGGCGCATCTTGCGGACAGCAGTGGCCGGACCCCTTATGACGTCGAGAACCGCCTGCGTCTGAAGTCGGGGCAATACCGCTGGTTCCGTGCGTTCGGCACCACCGAGCGCGACGCGCAAGGCTTGCCGCTTCGGGTGGCGGGTGCGCTCACCGACATCACCGAGCGCCGTGACCGAGAGCAGTTTCTCGACATCACACTGACGCGCTTTGAGCTCGGCTCGCAGATGCTGAGCGATGGCTTGTGGGACATGAGCGTCATCGCGGGTGACCCGATCAATCCCAGCAACGAGTTCTGGTGGTCACAGCAGTTCCGTCACTTGCTGGGCTTTGAGTCCGAGCAAGAATTTCCCAATGTATTGGACAGCTGGGCGTCGCGGCTTCATCCGGAAGACAAGACACGGTCGTTGAACGCCTTCGCGGCCCATTTGAACGACCGCAGTGGCCGCACCAACTTCGATATTGAGTACCGCCTGCAGCTCAAGAACGGCCAGTATCGATGGTTCCGGGCACGCGGCCTGACCAAACGTGCGGCAGACGGCACCCCCCTGCGCGCGGTGGGCGCGTTGATGGATGTGGAGGCCGGACGTCAGCTGGGCGAAGTGGCAAACACACTCAGCAACGCGGCAGGAGACATCGTGCGCAGCAACGATGACCTGTCGCGGCGCACCGAGCAGCAGGCAGCCGCGCTCGAGGAGACCGCAAGCTCCATGGAAGAGATGACCAGCATCGTGCGCAAGAATGCTGATGGCGCGCGCCAGGCCAATGCGCTTGCCAGTAGCGCTGCAGAGACGGCCCTGCGTGGTGGGCAATTGGTCAATGGTGTCGTCAGCACGATGTCAGCGATCCAGACATCGTCGCGGAAGATTGGGGAAATCATCACCGTCATCGACGGCATCGCGTTCCAGACCAATATCCTCGCCTTGAATGCAGCCGTGGAAGCGGCGCGTGCGGGAGAGCAGGGGCGTGGGTTTGCGGTGGTGGCCTCCGAAGTGCGCAGCCTCGCTCAGCGCTGCACCACGGCTGCAAAGGAGATTCGCGATCTGATCGCCGATTCCGGTGCGAAGGTGGGGCAGGGGGCGGAGCAGGTCAACGTGGCGGGCAAAGCCATGGAGGAGCTGCTGGCGTCGGTGAAACAAGTCAACGACATCATGGGTGAGATCGCGGCCGCCAGCCACGAGCAAAGTGCCGGGATCGAGCAGATCAATCAAACCATTGCCCAGATGGACGCAGCGACGCAACAGAATTCAGTGCTGGTTGACACCATGGCATCGTCCGCCCGTGCACTCGAAGATCAAGCAACCGCATTGGTGGAGAGTGTCGAGAGCAGCTCACGCAGCATCAATGGAAAACCAGCGCTCGCATTGGTGGCCTGACACCTTGTGTCGCCCCAGCGCCGCCCTGCGACGTGGTGGTTTCACGAAGCAGGGAGGTGCATTGGGAGGCGGGCGTCAGACGGCGGCGCTTGAGTGACGATCTGGTCTGCATCGGCGTATTCAAGGCCGGCTGCCTGCCGCGCTGGGCGCGTGGCGGGAACTCACCTATGAGCGGGGAAGCGAATCGCCCGGGAACGCAGCAGCGGGCCCGTGCGAAGATATGCTTTGGTGTTGCTCGCTTCCCAGTCGCTTGGGTACCACACAGGTTCGAGGGTGTCAGGGCGGGTATCAATGGACGGTTTCGGGGTATATCCCGTTTAAAAACAATCAGATAGGCCTGACATGTTGCTCATGCTCGATAACTACGACAGCTTCACCTACAACCTCGTGCAGTACCTGCAGGCCCTGGGCGCGGAGGTCACGGTGGTGCGCAACGATGCGATGAGCGTCGATCAGATCGCCGCGCTCAAGCCGGAGCGCATCGTGATCTCGCCCGGTCCGCGCACGCCCAACGAGGCCGGTGTCTCGCTGCAGCTGATCGAGCAGCTGGGCCAGACCACGCCGATCCTGGGCGTCTGTCTGGGCCACCAGAGCATCGGTCAGGTCTATGGCGGCGATGTGATCCGCGCCGGCAACATCATGCATGGCAAGACCTCGCCGATCCGCCACCAGGGCAAGGGCGTGTTCGCCGGCCTGCCGGACAGCTACGAAGCCACGCGCTATCACTCGCTGGTGGTAGACAAGACCACCTTGCCCGAAGTGCTGGAAGTCACCGCCTGGACCGAGAATCCGGATGGCTCGGTGGAAGAGATCATGGGCCTGCGCCATCGCCAGTTTCCGGTCGAAGGCGTGCAGTTCCATCCCGAATCGATCCTGACCCAGCACGGTCATACCTTGCTGAAAAACTTCCTGGAGCGCTGAGCGAAATGCGCACAGCGCACGTCGCCCGCGCCTGTACAGCAGTTGTCGATGCAGTCTTCAGCAACGTCGATACACCAGCTGCCCATGCATGCGATGCCCGCAATCATCTGTCCTGCATGGCAGAGATGGTTCGCCGTTTCGTTTCTTCAACGTCTGCATCCGGATCACGATGAGCACCACTGGCGACAACGTCCACTTCTACGAACCAAGCCAGGGCCACGGGCTACCGCACGATCCGTTCAATGCCATCGTCGGCCCACGACCGATCGGCTGGATCGGTTCGCGCAGCGCCGAGGGCATCGCCAATCTGGCGCCGTACAGCTTCTTCAACGCCTTTAACTACGTGCCGCCGATCGTCGGCTTTGCCAGCATCGGTCGCAAGGACAGCCTGCGCAATATCGAGGCCACCGGCGAATTCACCTGGAACCTGGCCACGCGTCCGTTGGCCGAGGCCATGAATGCCAGCGCGGCGATGGTGCCCTCGGAGGTGGACGAGTTCGCACTGGCCGGCTTGCAGATGGCGGCTTCGCGCCTGATTGATGCGCCGCGTGTGGCGGCAAGCCCGGTGAGTTTCGAATGTCGGCTCAGCCAGTTGCTGCCGCTGCAGAGCGCAAGCGGGCAGACCATCGAAACCTGGCTGGTACTGGGTGAAGTGGTGGGTGTGCATCTGGCGCACGCGGCGCTGCAGGACGGCATCTACGATCCCGCTGCCGTGCAGACGATCCTGCGCGCCGGCGGTGCCGCCGATTATTTCGAAGTGCAGGCGCAGGCGCGTTTCCGCATGCGGCGTCCCGGCCAATGAGCGTCGCCTGCAACGTCGTTGCATGGCATTGCACCGACGCTGGCATGTCTCTCCACGCCTGATCGATCCACAGTAGAGTCCTCTCGTACTTCTCCCACGCTTTCCACAGTCCTCTCGCCCATGCCCATCACGCCGCAAGAAGCCCTGCAACGCACCATCGAACACCGCGAGATCTTTCACGACGAAATGGTCGAGTTGATGCGGCAGATCATGCGCGGCGAGGTCTCCGACATGATGGTTGCCGCCATCCTCACCGGGCTGCGGGTCAAGAAGGAGACCATCGGCGAAATCGCCGGTGCAGCCACGGTGATGCGCGAGTTCTCGCGCCGCGTGGAAGTGAGCGACCGCCAGCACATGGTGGATATCGTCGGCACCGGCGGCGATGGCTCGCACACCTTCAACATCTCCACCTGCGCGATGTTCGTGGCTGCCGCCGGTGGTGCCAAGGTCGCCAAGCACGGCAACCGCAGCGTCTCGTCCAAGTCCGGCAGTGCCGACGCGCTGGAGGCGTTGGGCGCAGTGATCGAACTGCAGCCCGAACAGGTCGCCGCCTCGCTGGCGCAGACCGGCATCGGCTTCATGTACGCACCGGTGCATCACCCGGCCATGAAGATGGTGGCTCCGGTACGTCGCGAAATGGGCGTGCGCACCATCTTCAATATCCTCGGCCCGCTCACCAACCCGGCGGGTTCGCCGAACATCCTGATGGGCGTGTTCCATCCGGATCTGGTCGGCATCCAGGCGCGCGTGCTGCAGGAGCTCGGCGCCGAGCGCGCGCTGGTGGTGTGGGGCCGCGATGGCATGGACGAACTCTCGCTCGGTGCCGGCACCTTGGTCGGCGAGCTGCGCGATGGCCAGGTGCGCGAATACGAAGTGCATCCGGAGGATTTCGGCATCGCCATGTCGGCCAGCCGCAACCTCAAGGTGGCCGATGCCGCGCAATCGCGCACGATGCTGCTGCAGGTGCTGGACAACGTGCCCGGCCCGGCGCTGGACATCGTGGCGCTCAACGCCGGCGCGGCCCTGTATGTGGCCGGCGTGACCGACAGCATCGCCGCCGGCGGGGTGCGCGCGCGTGCGGTGCTGGCCGATGGCTCGGCGCGCGCCAAACTGGATGCCTATGTCGCCTTCACCCGTCAGGCTGCTGCGCAGTCCTGATCCATGCATTGTCCGCACCCTCCACATCTGCGATGTCACCACGCCGGTGTGGCCTGCCCCGAGAAAGCGGCAACCGCTGGCCGGCATCGTCACGGTGCCGCTGGCATGCTGTGCACTGGCGTGCGGCCAGCTCAGTTGCGGCCGTGTTGACTGATAATGCACGCCCGCCAGGACCCGATACGATGAGCGATATCCTCAACACCATCCTTGCCCGCAAGGCCGAAGAAATCGCCGAGCGCAGTGCACGCGTGCCGCTGGCCGAGCTGGTCGCGCGCTGCGCCGACCTGCCGCTCACACGCGGCTTTGCTGCCGCCATGCAGGCCAGCATCGCCGCCGGCGACCCGGCCGTGATCGCCGAAGTGAAGAAGGCCAGCCCGTCCAAAGGCGTGATCCGGCCAGACTTTCATCCGGCCGACATCGCCGTCAGTTACGAGTTCGGTGGGGCCAGTTGCCTGTCGGTACTCACCGACGTGGATTTCTTCCAGGGCGCCGATGCGTATCTTCAGCAAGCGCGCGAGGCCTGCACGCTGCCGGTGCTGCGCAAGGATTTCACTGTCGACCCCTATCAGGTCTACGAAGCGCGCGTGCTCGGTGCCGACTGCATCCTGCTGATCGTTTCGGCGCTGGAAGACGCGCAGCTGGCCGATCTGTCCGGCCTGGCCATGCAACTTGGTCTGGATGTATTGGTGGAAGTGCACGACATCGACGAGCTCGAGCGCGCCGTGCAGGTACCGGTGCCGCTGGTGGGCATCAACAACCGCAACCTGCGCACCTTCGAGGTCTCGTTGCAGACCACGCTGGACATGCGCGCCGCCGTGCCGCGCGATCGCATTCTGGTCACCGAAAGCGGCATCGTCACTCCGGCCGACGTGCAGTTGATGCGCAGCCACGATGTGAACGCGTTTCTGGTCGGCGAGACCTTCATGCGCGCGCCCGAACCCGGCGAGTCGCTGCGTCAGCTATTCTTTGCGCATGACTGAGTCGTATCCCGCACCGCGCGACGACGCCCCGCTGGTGGTCTTCGATTTCGACCACACGCTATACGACGGCGATTCCGGCAGCCATCTGTTTGCCTGGCTGATCAAACGCAACCCGTTGCGTCTGCTGGTGGCCTTGTTGGCTTCGCCAATTCTCGGCCCGATGGTGGCGATGCTGCCGACCCGCAGGCGCGGTGTCTCCGGCTATGTGTGGATCGCCACCTTCGGCCTGCATCGCACGCGCGAATTCAATCGCTTCATCGATGCGTACGTGCTCAAGCATGAAGCGCAGATCCGGCAGCGCTTGCTGCCGCATGCGTTGAAGGTGTTTACCGACCATCGCGCCGCAGGCGATCGGGTCGTGGTCGCCACCGGCGCACCGCCGGAACTGGCACGTGCGATTCTCGGCTTCGTCGCGCATCAGGACGTGCCGGTGATCGGCAGCCTGGTCGGCCCACGCCTGGGTGCGGTCACTGCGCGGCGCCACTGCCACAACGAAGAAAAGATGCGCATGCTGCGCGAGCGCGGCTATGCCGACATCGCCATCGCCTATTCGGACAGCACGGCCGATCTGCCGCTGTTGAAGGCCGCGCGCGCACCGGTGGTGGTCAACCCCAAAGCCAATCGCGAGGCACTGTTCCGTCAGGTGCTGCCCGCAGGCACACCGATCCTCAACTGGGGCTGTCGCGACCGCGGCGGCAAGGCGCTGTAGCGCCTGTTGTCAGAGACATATGCGCCTCAGGCAGGGCATGCGGTCAGTGCGTAGTCAGGTGCGCAGTCCAGACAAGAAAAGTGCTTCGCCCAGTGAGCGCAATCCCGGCAGACACATTGGCGGACTGATGCTCAAGTACCGATCAGTAAGCGATGGGCCTGAGCTCGCTGAAGGAGCGGGTGCAATGCACGCAGTCGGCTACAGGGGAATGGTGGGCAATGCGCAGCACACGCCCGGCAATCGATAGCGGAAAGCGCCTGACTGCATCAGTCCGCATGCCTTGCGACACGCGGCTCAAACTGCGGTCGGTGCGATGTTGCACCAACCGCGACCACAACCGCTAAGCGCGCGCTTAGCGCGTGCCGTACAGCACGACGGTCTTGCCGCGCGCATGCAACAGACCATCGGCTTGCAGTTTCTTGAGCACGCGGCCGGCCATTTCGCGCGAGCAACCGACAAGGCGTGCCAACTCCTGCCGCGAAACGCGCAGCTGGGTGCCCTGCGGATGGCTCATCGCTTCAGGCTCCTTGGACAGATCGTGCAGCGTACGCACGATGCGATCGGTCACGTCCAGGAATGCCAGGCGACTGGCTTTCCTTGTGGTATCGAGCAATCGCTTTGAGAGTTGAACGCCAATCGCGTACAGGATGCGTGGCGCATCCGGTGACAGACTGGTCTGGAACAGTTGCTGCAACCGCTCGTAGCTGATTTCGGCCAGTTCGCATTGGGTGCGGGTGCGCAAGATCACCTCGCGCGTATCGGATTCGATGAACAACCCCATCTCGCCGACGAACTCGCCACTGCCGAAGTAGCCCAGCACCAACTCACGATCGTCATCTTCCTCGGCGATGATGCTGACCGAGCCGCTGACAACGTAATAGAGGGTGCCGGCCGGGTCTCCTGGCCGGAACACATCGGTCCGGGTCGGATAGCGCCTGCGGTGGCTGTGCGCCAGAAAACGCTCAATCGTGCCAGCGTCCAGTGCCAGATAAGGGGTGGCGTTACGTACCGACGTGGTGACAACCGTCGTGTTTCCTGGGTTCATGGTAGTTCCGCGTGTAATTCCTGAAGCTTAACGGCATGAGTCATGCAAGGTAAACCATTCTCAACGTCGGCATTTCGTTGCTGGGATCTTTGGCTCATAATTGACTCCTTTCCCGCCTTCCATAAGGACAGACCGACGTGGTCAAGCCGTTGCCTCGCCTGAGGCTACAGGGGTTCAACAACCTCACCAAGGCGTTGAGCTTCAACATCTACGACGTCTGTTACGCGCGTACCGAAGAGGAGCGTCAGCGCTACATCGAGTACATCGATGAGCAATACGACGCGGACCGTCTGACGCAGATCCTGACCGACGTGGCCGAGATCATTGGCGCCAACATCCTCAATATCGCACGTCAGGACTACGATCCGCAGGGCGCGTCGGTGACGATCCTCATCTCGGAAGAGCCCGTCATCGACAAAAAGCAGGCCGGCAAGGAGTTGATTCCTGAAGCCGTGGTTGCTCATATGGACAAGAGTCATATCACTGTCCATACATATCCCGAGACGCATCCGCAGGAAGGCATCGCGACATTCCGCGCCGATATCGACGTCGCCACGTGCGGTGTGATCTCGCCGTTGAAGGCGCTGAACTACCTGATCGAGAGTCTGGAATCGGACATCGTGATCATGGACTACCGTGTCCGTGGCTTTACCCGCGATGTAAAGGGCAAGAAGCACTACATCGACCACAAGATCAACTCGATCCAGCACTTCATGGCCAAGAACGTGAAGTCGCGCTACGAGATGTTCGACGTCAATGTGTATCAGGAAAATATCTTCCACACGAAGATGCACCTGAAGGACTTCGATCTCGATCAGTACCTGTTCGAAGAGCGCGCCAAGAACCTCTCGTTCAAGGAGCGCATGAAGATCGAAACGCTGTTGAAGCGCGAAATCGAAGAGCTGTTCCACGGGCGTAACCTGAGCGAATAAGCGCAGGATTCGACCTGTTGCGTGCTTGTTTGCAAGCGCGCGCAAGATGCAAGGCGGGACGGCCCGCCACGCGATGACCTCGCGTTCCACAGCCGACGGCGGCCCAGTGTGCAAACACTGGGTCGCTTTTTTTTGTGCGTTTTCCAAGTGAGGAGTGATGCGATGCCCTGGATCTATCTGTTGTTGGCCGGCCTGTTCGAAATCGGCTTTGCCATGGGCCTGAAGTACAGCGACGGTTTTACGCGCCTGTGGCCGACCGTGCTGACGGTCGGCCTGGCAGCCATCAGTCTGTGGTTGTTGACGCAGGCACTGAAGACCATCCCGGTGGGAACCGGTTACGCGATCTGGACCGGCATTGGCGCAGTCGGCGTCACCATCGCTGGCATCGCGTTATTCGGCGATAGCGCGTCGTGGCCGCGCCTGGCGTGCATCGGCCTGATCGTTGCCGGTGTGATTGGCTTGAAGCTCGCCTAAAGCGAACCGCCTAAAAGCGGTAGGCGATGGTCTTCATCAGCTTGGAGGCCAGGGCCATGGCGCTGGGAATCGGCGGCGGCAAGATGCGGGCGCCGGCCTGTTCGGCCTGATCGGCGTGGCGTGCTTCGTCGATTTTCATCACGCGCAGGATGGCGCGGCTGCGCTGGTCGATCTCGGGCAGGGTTTCCAGGTGCTCGTCCAGATGGGCTTCGACCTGGCGCTCGGTCTCGACCACGAAGCCCAGGCTCCAGTCGTCGCCGCGCAATCCGGCCAGTGCGCCGAGGGTGTAGCTGCCGGCGTACCAGAGCGGGTTGAACAGGCTGGGGCGGCTGTCCAGTTCGTACAGACGGTCGGCGCACCAGGCCAGGTGGTCGGTTTCTTCCTGCGCCGCTTCCAGCAAGTGTTGCTGGGTGTGGGCATCGCGGGCGACCGCCGCCTGGCCGAAGTACAGGCCTTGCGCGCAGACCTCGCCGACATGGTTGATGCGCATCAGCCCGGCGGCATGCCGGCGTTGGTCTGGTTCCAGCGCGATGTCGGGCGTGTCGGCGGCTGGGTTGGGTCGCTCGGCAGGCGGGTTGCCGAACACCGTGTCCAGCGCGCGCTGGGCTTCGACCAGGAGCCGGTCGAGCGGGCTATGCAGTCGGAATGAAGAGGTCTGGGTCATCCGGCGATTCTGGCCCCCGGCTGGCGTGCTGCCAACCGCCCGGCGCCGGCCGGTGGGGCGACTTGCGCCGCCACGGGGCATCCCGTACAATCCCACCTCTTCTGTTTCGCCTTCACAACGCGTGGCAAAGTTCCAGCGGTCATCGCCGCTGCAATCCGCCCGACTACTCAAGAGCTTCCTCATGACTACGTTCACCGCCAAGTCCGAGACCGTCCAGCGCGACTGGTATCTCGTTGACGCCGCCGGCAAGACGCTTGGCCGTCTCTGCACCGAACTGGCTAGCCGCCTGCGCGGTAAGCACAAGCCGATCTATACCCCTCACGTCGATACTGGCGATTACCTCGTGGTGATCAATGCAGAAAAGATCGTGGTCACGGGCAACAAGCTGAAAGACAAGAAGTATCACCGCTTCACCGGCTACATCGGTAACTTGAAGACCGAGAGCCTGGAGCAGGCGCTGCAGCGCCACCCGGAGCGCGTGATCGAAATCGCCGTCAAGGGCATGCTGCCGAAGGGTCCCCTGGGCCGCACCATGTACCGCAAGCTCAAGGTCTATTCGGGTGCCGAGCATCCGCACGCCGCTCAGCAGCCGCAAGTTCTGGATATCTAATCATGGCTATCACGCAAAACTACGGCACCGGTCGCCGCAAGTCCTCCACCGCTCGCGTGTTTCTGCGCAAGGGTACCGGCAACATTTCGGTCAACGGCCTGCCGTTGGACAAGTTCTTCGGTCGCGAAACTGCGCGCATGATCGTGCGTCAGCCGCTTGAGCTGACCAAGAACACCGAAAGCTTCGACATCCTGGTCACCGCTTCGGGCGGCGGCACCACCGGCCAGGCCGGTGCGATCCGTCTGGGCATCGCCCGTGCGCTGGTCGAATACGACGAAACCCTGAAGTCCGAGCTGCGCAAGGCTGGCTTCATGACCCGTGACGCCCGCGAAGTCGAGCGTAAGAAGGTCGGTCTGCACAAGGCCCGTCGCGCTACCCAGTTCTCCAAGCGCTGATCCATCGCGTTTGCTGCGTCCCGGCTCGTCGGGGCGCCTGCTTCAAAAGCCCGGTTATGCCGGGCTTTTGTCGTTTCTGGGATGTGGGACTGCGCTTGGCTCAAAACCATCAGGCAACAAAAAAGGCCCGATCTTTCGATCGGACCTTTCGTGTTTGGCTGCCCCGGATGGATTCGAACCACCGATGCCTGAGTCAGAGTCAGGTGCCTTACCGCTTGGCGACGGGGCAATAAAACGTGTTGGGCCAAGATTATCGCATGCCAGTGTGCGCATGAATACCTTGGTGGCTATGGGTGGACTCGAACCACCGACCCCAGCATTATGAGTGCTGTGCTCTAACCGGCTGAGCTACATAGCCTAGGGAGCCGGCAATTCTCACTACGTGCCCGTGTGTTGTCAAGTATTTCGTTTTCAGCTTGTGAGCTGGCCGTCGCCGTGGCAGAGTCGGTGACAGTAGATTTTCAGGAGTCCGCATCGTGATCGATCCGGACGGCTTCCGGCCAAACGTTGGCATCGTGCTGATGCGGCAAGACGGTCAGGTGTTCTGGGCACGACGTGTGCGCAGGGACGGCTGGCAGTTTCCGCAAGGTGGCATGAATACCGATGAGACACCCGTCGAAGCCATGTACCGCGAGTTGCGCGAAGAAACCGGGTTGTTGCCCGAGCATGTGTCCGTGCTCGGCGCCACCCCTGGATGGCTACGCTATCGCCTGCCCAGCCGGGCGGTGCGCCGCAACGAGCGCCAGGTATGCATCGGCCAGAAGCAGGTCTGGTTCCTGTTGCAATTCACTGGCGAAGAATCCCACCTCAAGCTCGACCAGACCGATACCCCGGAGTTCGACCACTGGCGCTGGGTGGATTTCTGGTATCCGGTCGAGCATGTGGTGATGTTCAAACGCGGCGTCTACGCGCGTGCGCTGCGCCATCTGGCGCCACTGGCGCAGAACCTGGCGGGGCCGGCCGCTGTCGGTGTGATGCCCGAGCGTGCGCTGGAGGCGTGGTTGCCAGGCAGCAGCGCAGCGGGGCACGACAGCCCACGCAAGCGTCCGCGTAAGCGCAGCGGGGCTCGCACGGTGCGGATTAATAATGATTAACGTTTGGAATTGACACCTATTCTCGTTTGCGGTGCAATCAGCCCCGGTCCTCTCCGGATCGCCAGCACCCGACCGATACCGTGTACGTCTGCATCTGCAATGGGGTCACCGACCACCAGATCCGCGAAGCGGCCCAGAGTGGCTGCGCCAGCCTGGCCGAGCTGACCATGCGCACCGGCTGTGGTTCCAACTGCGGTTCGTGCCTGGAGATGGCCAGCGACCTGCTGAGCCAGGCGCACGCGACCCGCGCGCTGCCGTTGCCCATGCTGGGGCTGGCGAGCGCAGCCTGAGGCGTGCAAAGCCGCGTGCTTTGACCACCGGTAGCTCCGACCAGCGTCTCTCGAACATCTCTCCAGGATTGCGCCGTCTACGGTTTTCTTCGAGATCGAGCGCCGGGTCGGCCTAGCCAAGGGCGGTACGGCGCTTCACACAGCGGTCGCCCCACGCGTCCCGCAACTGATCACGATTCGCGTTCCTTCATGCGCCGCGCCAACGCGTTAGAGTGCGGCCGGCTTACTGTCTCGGAGACATCGCATGAAGGGCGATACCAAAGTCATCGAGTGCCTCAACAAGGTGCTCTACAACGAACTCACTGCGATCAACCAGTACTTCTTGCACGCCAAGATGCTGAAGAACTGGGGCCTGAAAGAACTGGCCGAGCATGAGTACAAGGAATCCATCGACGAGATGAAGCATGCGGACAAGCTGTCCGACCGCATCCTGTTTCTCGAGGGGCTTCCCAATTTCCAGGCGCTGGGCAAGCTGCGCATCGGTGAGAACCCGACCGAGATGTTCCGTTGCGATCTGGCGCTTGAGCGCGAAGCGGTGGCTGTGCTGCGCGAGGCGGTGGCGTATGCGGAGACCGTCAACGACTACGTGAGCCGTCAGCTGCTGGTGGACATTCTGGAGTCGGAAGAAGAGCACATCGACTGGCTGGAGACGCAGCTGGATCTGGTGGCGCGGATTGGCGAGCCGAATTATTTGCTGACCAAGCTGGACGATTGAGGTCTGCTGAGGCAGCTGTCGGGTTGTTCTTGGGCGGCGCGTTTTGTTGGCTAGCTGGTATGACTCGGCCTAGGCTCCTGATCGCTCAGCTGGCTGCGTGGGTCTTTGCTTGCAGGCGTGCGACCTGGCCTAGCAGTGCCAGGCGGGCGCGGGCGTATTCGGCGATGACCAGCGCCACCATCACCGAGGGGCGTTCGACGGTGCCGGTGCGTGCGGCCAGTTCGATGCGGCGTGCTGCATTGGAGACCGCCTGGGCGCCGACGTTGGCGCTGGACGACTTGAGCGTGTGGGCCAGATCGCGCAGCTGCATGCTGTCGCGATTGGCTGCTGCGGTTTCCAGTTGTTCGATGATGCCCGGCGCGTCTTCCAGGAACAGCTGCAGGATGGTGATGGTGTCTGCGCCCGCCACCTCATACAGCTCGTCGATGACGCTGTTGTCCAGGATCGGCAGCGCACGCGCCTGAGCGGCGTTGCTGGCGCTTTCGGACTCCACACTGGCTGCGCCGCCACTGGTCGGACCGGGCAGCGCAGGCTGGCGTGGTAGCCAGCGCTGCAGGCAGGCATCCACTTGTTCGCGCGCGACCGGCTTGGACAGATAGTCATCCATGCCGGCGGCCAGGCAGCGTTCGCGATCGCCGGCCATGGCGTTGGCAGTCATCGCCACGATCGGGATCGGGCGGCCGCCACTTTCGGTTTCCATCGCGCGCCAGCGCCGGGTGGCGGCATAGCCGTCCAGTACCGGCATCTGGCAATCCATGAAGACCATGTCGTAGCGGGTGGATTCCATGCTGCCTAGCGCGGCTTCGCCATCGGTGGCGGTGTCGGCGTCGAAGCCGAGCACCGCCAGCAGCTTCTGCGCGACCAGCAGGTTCACCGGGTTGTCTTCCACCAGCAGGATGCGCACCTCGCGTGCGTTGGCCAGCGGCGGCGCCAACGGCTCGGGGATCATCGCCGAGGCCAGCGTGAGCGATTGGGCCGGTTTCGGATCGGGCGGCAGCACCAGCGAGCGCAGCGTCTCGTCCGGACTCTGGCGCGGCACCAGGGTGGCGTGGTCCTGCAGTTCGGACGGCACCGGTTCGTCGCCATAGAGCCAGATCAGGCGCGAGCCGCCCAGGTCTGCGGGCTGGGCCAATGCGCGATGCACGGCGCGGGCGCTGTAGCGCAGCGTGTCGTGGTCGGCGATGACGCAGCGGAAGCCTTCGGTGTCGCTGTGGCGGCGCACGCGCTCCAGCGCTTCCTGGGTGGTTTCCATCAGCACATTCGACACGCCCCAGCTGTCGAGCAGGCGCTTGAGACGCTGCGACAGGCGCGTGTCGGAACTGATCACCATGACGCGTGCGGCGTCGGCGCCGGTGTTCTGCTGCAGGTCGCCGATGACCTTGAGCAGCGGGATCTCGAACCAGAAGGTGGCGCCGCGCCCGGGCTCGGATTCCACCCCGATGCGGCCGCCCATCAGGTCGATGATGCGCTTGCAGATCGCCAGCCCCAGCCCGGTGCCGCCGTACAGGCGGGTGGTGGAGGCGTCGGCCTGGGCGAAGGAGCGGAACAGACGCGCCTGCTGGTCCTGCGCAATGCCGATCCCGGTGTCGCGGATCTGGAAGCGCAGCAGATGCTGAGCGCGGGTTTCGCCAAGACGACGCAGCTGGATATCCACGCTGCCACGTTCGGTGAACTTGATTGCGTTGCCGATCAGGTTGCCCAGCACCTGGCGCAGGCGGATCGGGTCACCGCGCACCAGCAGGCGCACCGATGGCTCGATCTCCAGACCGATGCGCAACTGGCGGCCTTCGGCGGTGCGCTGCAACAGCTGCACGACGCCGTCGAGCAGTTCGCGCAGGTTGAAGGTGGTGATCTCCAGTTCGAGCTTGTTGGCTTCGAGTTTGGAGTAGTCGAGGATGTCGTCGACGATGCGCAGCAGCTGCAGCGAACTGCCGGTGGCGGTCTGCAGCATGTCGCGCTGGTCCAGGCTGAGCTGGCCGCTGGAGATCAGTTCCAGCATCGGAATGATGCCGTTGAGCGGGGTGCGGATCTCATGGCTCATGGTGGCCAAAAATTCGCCCTTGGCCAGCGTGGCGGCTTCGGCGGCCTGTTTGGCGCGCAGCAGTTCCTGCTCGAGTTCGCCCTGGCGTTGCAGCTCCTGCTGCAGGCGCTCGCGGGCGACCTCGGTTTCTTCGAGGCGTTGCGCCAAGGCGTGCTGGGCGTGTGCACTGCGATACGCGGTGATGGCAGCGCATACGCCCAGTACTACCGCGAGCGCTGCAGACGTTGCCGTCAACGCCAGCCATGGACCATCGATGGCAGACCACTGCAGGCCCGCCCCCAGCGCTGCGGCAAGGGCGGCCAGCATGGCCAGGCTGCTCCAGGCGCGAAGGCCTCCTGCCCGCGCTGTCACTTCACAGCACCGCGTTCGTGAAGTCGAAGTCCAGTTCCTTGCCGACCGTCTGCACCAGGTTGCCCTGGATGAAGTCCACGCCGCTCATCCACATCGCTGCGGCCGCCTGCGGATCTTCGATGCGCTGGCCGATGATCAGCAAACCGCGCTGATGGGCGATATCGATCACGCTGCGCAGTTGATCGCGCACTGTGGCATTGCCGTGGGCGTCGGCAAAGCGGTTGGCCATGCGCACGAAACTCAGCGGCAATTGGCTCAGCAGTGCGTTGGCTTCGTCGCCGGGCTCGAACTGGCTGAGGCAGAACTGCACGCCGGCCGGCATCAGCTTGGCGCAGAACTGCTGCACGGTGACCGCGTGGATCAAGGCATCGTCCAGGCGCAGATCCACGATCAGCGATTGCCCGGCCACGCCGCGTTCGACCAGCGCCGTGAGCAGCCAGTCGGCGAAGGCATCGCGCGCCAGTGTGCGCGGGGATTGCGAGACGAACAGGCGCAGCGGCGGATGGGCATGCTGGTACAGATGCAGCAGGCCGAGCGCGTGATCCATGACCTGCTGGTCCAGATCGGCGATGCGTCCGGCCGCTTCGGCGGCGGGAATCACCTGGCCGGCCGACAGCAGCGTGCCATCGGCCTGGCGCAGCCGCAGCAGCACCTGGTACTGCGCGGTGTCGCCGCCGGCCACCGCCACGATCGGCTGATAGGCCAGTTCGAGCTGGCCTTCGACCAGGCGCAGTTGCTCCTGTTGCTCGGCCTGGCTGGGGGCCAGATAGACCTGCACCCCCTCGCTGCGCAGGCGTGCCTGCAAGGCGGTGCGTTCGACCGCTTCCAGCGCGCTGCCGGTGTCGTCGAAGCCTAGTCCCAGCGGTGCGACGCCAATGGCGCAGCGCACGTGCACGGATTCTTCTTCGCGCACCGAGAAGGCATTGGCGGACAGCCGCTGGCGGATCTCCAGCGCGTGCTGTTCCAGACTGTTTTCCGGCATGTCCACGCCCAGCAGCAAAAAGCTGTTGTCGTTCAAGCGCGCCAGCGGATACGGGTGCGCAGCACTGGCCAGGCGATGGCCGGCCTGGGTCATCAGGCGCTCGTAGGCGGCATAACCGTAGCGCTCACGCAGGCCGAGCGCACTGGCGATTTCGATAAAGAACAAGCCGCCGGACTGCTTGCGCTCCAGCGCCTCGGCGAGCAGTCCCATCACATGGTTGCGCGTCGGCAAGCCGGTTTCCGGATTGCTGCGCACGCTGACCTGTTCGCCGGTCTGTTGCAGCGCCTGTTGGCGCGCGCGGCGAATGCGGTTGGACACTGCGGCAATCAGGTGGCGCGGGCGGATCGGCTTGGTCAGGAAATCGTCGGCGCCGCTGTCGAGCACTTCGAACTGGCGCTCCGGATCCGGGTCGCCGGTCAGGAACACGATCGGCAGCAACTGCTGGCCGGGTTGTTGGCGGATCAAGGTGGTCAAGCGGATGCCGTCCAGCTCTGGCATGTGCAGATCCATCAGGATCAGATCCGGGTGGTAGTCCTGGATCGCCTGCGGCACGCTGGCAGCGGTCATTTCCACCTGCGCATGCATGCCGGCACCGTGCAACACGCTTTGTGCGAACAAGGCTTGCGAGCGGTCGTCTTCGACGATCAGCACGCGATATGGCGCATCTGCAGCCACGCTGCCGTCGCCTTCGCGGGTTGCCGCCTGCGTTGCGGATGGCGGTGCTGGCGGCGTGGCGCGCGCAGCGCTGATCGAGGTCACCGTTTGCGCCTGAGCTCCGGGCGCGGCCACGCCCGCAGGTGCGGGAATGATTGCCGCACTCACCGGCGCAGCGCTGTCGGAAGCAGCCGTCTCGTCGACCCAACGGCGCCAATGGTCGGCCGGCGGCGTCTCTGCGCGCAGCAGACGATTGCGCGTGGCGGTGTCGTCACGGGTGGAAGGAACCGGATTTCGGGCGGCCATCGATACTCCCTGCAGTCGCGATGATTATGCGATGAACTTCACGATAGCGGGGACCTGCGTGCAGCCGGCGTGGTGGCCGGGCGCGTGGGTGCGACCAGCCGACGCATGCCCCGCCACAGCAGGCGCCATACCCACCACACCACCAGCGCGGCCAGCACGCTGGAGCCCACCGCAACACTCAGTGCCAGCCACGGATGCGCCAGTGCCAGCGCCAGTGCGGTAGTGGCGACGGCGTCTTCGGTGAGCGATGCGATCCAGTTGCTGGCCGGCTCCGGCGAGGTGTTGAGCAAGGCGCGGGTGCCGGCCTTGAGCGTGTGGCTGGTCAGCGCCACGCCGGCGCCGGCCGCCAGTGCGCCCGTGCCCAGATCGCCATCGGGCGACAGCGTGGCGGCGGCCAGAAACGCACCGGCCGGCACGCGGGCCAGCGTCTGCAGCAGGTCCCAGCCCGAATCCACGCCGGGGATCTTGTCGGCGAAGAATTCGGCCACGGCCAGTGCGCCCGAGGTGCCGAGCACCCACCAGGACTGTGCCGGGTGCAGGGCGGGCGGCAGTTCGATCCAGCCGAGCAGGCCGGCCAGGCCGACGCCGAACACGGTGAGATAGACACGAATGCCGGCCAGCCAGGCCAGCAGGATGCCGATCACGAACAGGTGGGCTTCGTTCATGGCGTCGTCAATCTCTGCAAACAATTGCAGAACTATCGCAGAACTTTGGGATAACCGCCGGTCCAGCGCTAGCGCGACGGTCGGTGGCGCTCTGGCACACTACGCCGCCCATGACTGCGCCGGCCTGTCCGGACCCGATGCCCATGCGACCAGCCGCACGCGTTCAGATCGTCCAACGTGACTCGGGTGGTAGCCGTTCCAGCGGCCGCTGGCTGTGGTTGGTGATCGCTCTGGTGTGGCTGGCATCGCTGGGCGGGGTGTGGTGGATGGCCAGCCGCACCGCCGCGCCGCGTCTGGTCGAAGCCGAGGCGGCGCTGCAGCAGGCGCAGCGTAGCCAGGCCCAGCAACGACGGCTGATCGAGCAACTACAGCAGCGCCAGGTCAATCTGGCGATGTCCGACAAGATCAGCCGCGCCGCCAATACCGAGGTGCAGGCCTCGCTGGCCGAGCGCGATGAGCAGATCGCCGCGCTGCGCGCCGATGTGGCCTTCTACGAGCGGCTGGTTGGCTCCACCGCGCAGCGCAAGGGGCTCAACGCGCATTCGGTGCAGTTCACCGCCGAGGCCGGCGGCACCTGGAATTACAGCGTGGTGCTGACCCAGAACCTCAACCGCGGCGCAATCAGCCAGGGGCAGCTGCGCTTTGCGGTGGAAGGCGTGCGCGCCGGCAAGCTGGTGACGGTGAGCTGGAACGAGCTGCACCAGAAACCCGAGGCCGCCGGGCAGCCGTATTCGTTCCGCTATTTCCAGCAATTGGACGGCAGCGTGATCCTGCCGAAGGATTTCACTCCGCAACGTGTCAAAATCTCCCTGAGCGGCGATGGGGCGCCGGTCAATCAGACATTCGACTGGAAAGTCGCCGGCAATGGCGCGGGGGAGTAGCTCATGTTCGGAAACAAGTCCAACCGTGGTGCGCAGACCGTGGTCGACACCTTGATCGGGCCGCAAGTGATCATTCGCGGCGACCTGATGTTCAGCGGCGGGCTGTATGTGGAAGGCCGCATCCTGGGCAAGGTCATTGCCGAAGACGGCGCCAGCGCCACCTTGACGGTGGCCGAGCAGGGCAGCATCGAGGGTGAAGTGCGCGCGCCGGTGGTGATCATCAACGGCCAGCTGACCGGCGATGTGCATGCCGCCGAGCGGGTCGAACTGGCCGCCAACGCGCGCGTGGAGGGCAATGTGCATTACCAAGTGGTGGAAATGAGCGCCGGTGCGCAGCTCACAGGACGGTTGATCCACGCCGCCAGTGCAGGCGCAACCGCTGCGTTGCCGGCGCCGGACGCCAGCCGCGCCGGGCCGGTCAACGCGCTGCAAGCCGAAACCGCCGAGGCCTGAGTGGCTCGTGCGCGGCTGAAGCGCGGCACGGGGTTCGGCAGCCACCGCTTGAAGTGGGGCCGCCTGGCCCCCATGCTGACGCCATGAGCACGCTCGTTTCGCTTCCCACCGCCGCCCCGGCACCGGACTACCAGTCCATCGACCGGCCACTGAACTTTTCCGTGGCCGCCGCCGCCAAGGTGCGCGAGCTGATCCAGGAAGAAGGCAATGCCGAGCTGGCATTGCGTGTGTATATCCAGGGGGGCGGCTGTTCCGGCTTCCAGTATGGCTTCGAGTTCGATGAGAACCGTGCCGAAGACGACCTGTCCGTGGCCACCGATGGCGTGACGCTGTTGGTCGACCCGCTGAGCCTGCAATACCTGATGGGTGCCGAAGTGGACTACACCGAAAGCCTGACCGGTGCGCAGTTCGTGATCCGCAATCCCAATGCCAAGACCACCTGCGGGTGCGGTAGCAGCTTCAGCGTCTAAACCAGGCGCGTTTGCTCCAGCTTGCGCGTGGTGCTGATGCGGTGGTCGGTTTTTTTAAGCGCCGAATGATGTGATCTACGCACTGCGCGGACGATCGCCAAGGTGTCGGTGGCGCGCGATGCGCCAGCAGAGCGCATGTCTAACGCGTTGCAAACATTTCCGTGCTGCGGGTTTCGCCGGGCGCGCGCAAGCTTCGTGCGCGCGAGGTGGCGCGCGCGTGGCGGCGGCCATACTGCCCGCATGCTCAATGCCGGTGCTACGACATGCTCGCCTTATCCCTGCGTCCTGTATCGACCTGACGCGCGCTGGCGGCACTCGCCATTGCGCCGCGCGAGGGTGCCGCACACAGCACTCATCCCACGCCATGGCGTCGCGATCACATTGCCAGCTCCCGCGCGTTGATCGGACAGCTAGATGCCGATCCTGCGTGCCGTGAATCGCTGTTGCCCGTTCGGTTCCTTCAGCAGAGAACATCTCAGCATGTTGCAACTCGCATCCCGATCGGCGTTCGGCCTGTTGACCATGCTCGGCGTCGCCGGCGCGGTGCTTGTGCCCAGCGCCCAGGCATCGCCTGCACGCGGCACCTTGCTCAACAGCAATTTTCTGACCAGCTACACCCGGGATGCGATTGCCGTATCGCTTGCCTCAGAGCCAGCGGCCGAACAGCCCAAATGCAACGTGCGCGTGGCCGAGTTCACCTATGCAACGATCGGCGTCAATGGCGAACCGGCCACCGCATCGGGCGTGGTGCTGATTCCGGGTGGCGAGCGCTGCAGCGGGCCCTATCCGCTGCTGGGCTGGGGCCGGTCGACCGCGACCATTCGCAATGAGGAGCAGGCCAAGGACATCCGTGACGCCAAGGGTGATGACCCGCTGGTGACGCGTCTGGCCAGCCAAGGCTATGTCGTGGTCAGCAGCGATTATCTGGGACTTGGCAAATCCAGCTACGGCTTCCATCCCTACCTGCATAGCGCGTCCGAGGCGAGTGCGATGGTCGATGCACTACGCGCGGCGCGCAGCGTTCTGCAGCGGTTGAACACACCGCTGTCCGGCAAGGTCATGCTGTCGGGGTATTCGCAAGGCGGCCATGCCGCACTGGCCACCCAGCGGGAGATCGAGGCGCATCTGTCCAAGGAATTTCAGTTGGTTGCCAGCGCGCCGATTTCCGGACCTTACGCGCTGGAGCAGACCTTTGTGGACAGCTGGAGCGGAAGCAATGCGGTAGGCGAAAGCAGCTTCGGCATCATTTTGGGCAGCTACGCCATCGTCGCGATGCAGCACACCTATCGCAATATCTATCTGGCCGCGGGGCAGGTGTTTCAGGATCCGTGGGCGGCCAGGGTCGAGGCGCTGTTCCCCGGCAAGCTGGGCCTGACCGATCTGGTCCTTGGCGATACGCTGCCTGGGATCGATCAGCTCAAGGCGTATTTCCAGCCCGGGTTCTACCGTGATGTTGCCAGCAACCCCAACAACCCGTTCCGCAAGGATCTGGCGCGCAACGATCTGCTGGAGTGGAAACCGCAGACGCCAACGCTGCTGTGCGGTTCGTCCAACGACGCGACCATTCCGCTCAAGAACGCGGTGACCGCGATCGCCGGCTTCAAGCGTCGTGGCAGCACGCAGGTAGCGCTGGTCGACATCGGCAGTGGCGACTCCAACGACAACTCGGCATTCGTCCATCTGACGACCAATGAACCGTGCATCGTCGCGGTGCGGCATCAGTTGCTGGACAAGCAGCGCTGACGCGACGGTCATCGGCTCGATTCGATCTGCCGGATGCGGATGATCTGCAGGTCAGGGATCTGTCGCAAGCCTGCCCAGTGATGCCGTCGCGCCGATGCGAGCGGCGAGGCGGAGGATGACGGCGGAGTCGGACATCGTTGCCTGAGTGCCTTGACAACTGCGCGCGCTGCCTCGCGATCCGGGCAGCGCGCGCCTTGCTGTCACCACGCGGCAATCAACCGGCGGGCGCTGCTGGCATCCACGTCTGAACACGCGCCGGTAGCGAGGCCGTCAGAGCGTGTGCGACGGTTGCAGGCGATGCCGATTATCGGCAGGCTTGCGCCGATGTCCGAGTCTTTCTTTTCAACCTCCGAATGTGCCTTCACCCACGCGCCGCTCGATCGTGGCGATCTGTTGCGTGACGATCCCGATGCATTGGCGCGTCTGTGGCCGCAGGGCCGCGTCTTGTTGCTCGATGCCAAGGGCGCTGCGCTCGCCGACGCGCAGGGTCAACCCTTGCTGATGGAGGGCGCGGCGCTCGGCGACGGGCCGGAGGCGGCGATTTTTCTGGGCCTGCGCGATGACGTCGGCTGGTTTTGCTTGCCGGCCGATCAGAGCGGCGTGCAGGCGCCGCAAAGCATCGATCTGCGGCAGGCCGCCGCAGATTGGCCGGCCGACATCGCCACTGCCTACGCCTATGCGCGCGCAATGTTGCATTGGCAGTCGCGCACGCGGTTTTGCGGCGTGTGTGGCGGGGCGATCGCCTTCCGGCGTGCCGGCTTCATCGCGCACTGCACGCAGTGTCGGACCGAGCACTACCCGCGTGTGGATCCGGCCATCATCGTGGCGGTCAGCGATGGCGAGCGCGTGTTGTTGGGGCGGCAGGCAAGTTGGGCGCCGGGGCGGTATTCGGTGATTGCCGGCTTCGTCGAACCCGGCGAATCGCTGGAGCAGACGGTGGCGCGCGAGGTGTTCGAGGAAACCCGCGTGCTTGTGCAGGACTGCCGCTATCTGGGCGCGCAACCATGGCCTTTTCCGGGTGCGTTGATGCTGGGCTTTACCGCGCGTGCTGCAGCCACCGAGGTGCCGCAGGTGACCGGCGAGCTGGAAGACGCGCGTTGGGTCACGCATGCCGAGGTCACCGCTGCATTGGCGGACGAGGGCAGCATCGGCTTGCCGCCACGTATTTCCATCGCGCGCGCGCTGATCGAGCACTGGCACCGCACGCATGGTTGAGTCCGGCCGATCAGTGCAACGCGGGCAGATCAGGTGCGCTGGCATCGGCTCGGCTAGACTCGGCTGAGGAGGCCCACCCATGTTCACCACCCTGGTTGCCGTCGTCGTCGCACTTGCACTGGGGCACCTGGTGCCTGCTCACGTGGTGCGGCTGCGACGTTTTGAATGGTTCGCCCACTGGTTGCGCCGGCTGGACAGTCATGCGGCCGGGCGCGGTGCGTGGCAGGGGCGCTATGGCGTGCTGCTGGCGCTGTTGCCGGCCTTGCTGGTTGTCCTGCTGCTGCAATGGCTGCTGGACGATGTGTGGCGCGGGTTTTTGGCCTTGCTGTTCGGTGTGGCGGTGCTGGCCTGGACCTGGGGGCCGCGCGACCTGGATCGCGATGTGGAAGCGGTGATCGATGCCGACGAGCCCGGCGCGCGGCGCGATGCGATTGCGCAGTTGCAGGCAGCCGGCGGCAGCGTGCACGAAGATGCGCCGTCGCTGGTGGAAGCAGTGGTGGTCAACGGCCTGCGGCGCTGGTTCGCGGTGTTGTGGTGGTTTTTGCTGCTGGGGCCGTTCGGAGCTGTGCTGTACCGGCTCACGGCATTGGCGGTGGAAAGCCCGCTGTCGGTGCTGCTGCCGCCACGCAATCTGGCCGGCGCGCGCTGGCTGCTGGCCGCGCTGGAATGGCCGGTGGCGCAGTTGATCACATTCTCGATGGCGCTGGTGGGCAATTTCGACACGGTGTTCCGCGCCTGGCGGCAAGCGCACGGCAATCGCTGGTCGTTGGAGCCGCATTTTCTCGGTGCGGTGGCGCGTGCCAGCGTCAGCGCCGAGCTACGCGAAGAAGCGCACGACTACACCGATTCCGGATTAGTACCGGTGTGGCGTCGCCTGCCGGAGGTGCGCGATGCGATGAGCCTGGTCTGGCGCGTGCTGCTGCTGTGGATGGTGGTGCTGGCGTTGCTGGTGATTGCCGGGTGGGTGCGGTAGCCGCGCAGACTGATTTTGATCGAGCGGCTGTTCGCGATCTGCTAACCCGGTGCCAGCAAGGTAAACGGGTACCAAGGCAAATTCCTGGCAACCCAATACGTCGGCAACGCCCACAACCAAAATTTCGGTTCGGACATCACGGTCACGACCGGTGCGAACCAGCGCGCGCGCCAGCCGGCTTTCCAGGCGATCAGGCCGGGCAGGGTGAACAGGCCGAGGACGGCGGCGGGGTTCATGGCGAAGGCGCCGGGGAGATCGAAGTGCACCAGCGCGTACAGCGCGCGGGTCATGCCGCAACCGGGGCAATAGCAGCCGGTCACAGCACGGAACACGCAGGGCGGGAACGGGCTGTTGCTCGCGTTCGGATCGAAGCGATACAACAAGCTCACGCCAAAGGCGGCCACGCTGGTGGCCGCCCCGAGTCCAAGCCAATAGCGTGGACGCAACTCCATTACTGCATGTGCTGCAACTGCTGCATGTAGTCCATGTAGCCCTGCATGCCGCCGGTGGCGACCATGCCGATGTTGATCAGCAGACCGATGACGGCCAGCACGCTGGTCACGATGCACCAGGTCTTGGCGGTGTTGGAGGCGCGCCGTGCGCCGTCGATGTCGCCCTGGTTGAGCAGGCCGTTGACCTTGCTGGAGAACACGATCGCCACGATGCCGCTGATCAGGGCCGGGCAGCACAGGCAGAAGCCGAGCACGGTGGAGACGATCGCCCAGATCAGGTGATTGGGGACCGGGCCGGGTGCGGCGCTGGACGAGGGATGGATCGGCGGTGGGATGGCACTCATGGTGAAGCTCCTTGGGTGGTAAACGACTGCGAACTGATGGGTGAGTGGGGAGGGTTATCCGGCGCGTGCCGCAGCAGTGGCGACGGTCGTAGGTGCGGGCACACAACGGCCGCACATGGCTACCGGCGCGATCGCCGGCCGCTGCAATGAGCAGCAGCAGCCGATCGCGGCAGATGCCTCAGGCGCGATGATGTTGAGCACGACGACTTCCCCCAATACGACCTGTCGCGTTCGCCAGGCGAGCGCGGCGGCAAAACGTGTGATGGCGCACAGGCTACTCGCGGCGCGCGACGGACGCAAAGCCCGCGCTCGCCGCACTCATGGCTGATCCTGACGCAGCGCCCGCACCTGCCGTTCGAGCAGCGCAGCGGTCGCCGCGTTGCCGGGAACCGCTGCCGCAGCGGCCACTTCGATATGCGCGCGCATCCTGCGCGGCACGCGCATGCGGCCCAGGCGGGTATCGCGGCGGCTCCACATGCTGGACCACATGCCACGCAGCGCCATCGGAATCACCGGCACCTGGCGGCGCTCGAGGATCTTTTCCACGCCCGATTTGAACGGCGCAATCTCGCCATCCTTGGTCAACGCGCCTTCGGGGAAGATGCACACCAGCTCGCCGTCGGCCAGCGCGGCATCGATGCGGTCGAAGGCCTGCTGCATCAGCGCGGGGTCTTCGCGCGCGCCCGCGATCGGAATCGCCTTGGCGGTGCGGAAGATCCAGCGCATCACCGGGATACGGAAGATCTTGTAGTACATGACAAAGCGTACCGGGCGCGGAATCACCGCCGACAGGATCAGCGCGTCCATGTAGCTGACGTGGTTGCAGACCAGCAGCGCGGCGCCTTCATCGGGCACGTGCGTGTCGATGTCGCGCGCGCGCAGCCGATACAGCACGCTCACCAGCACCCAGCTGAGAAAGCGCATCAGGAACTCGGGCACCAGGGTGAAGATCCACAGCGCCACCAGCGTATTGGCCAGCGCCAGCGCCAGGAACACCTGCGGAATGCTCAGGCCCGGCAGCGGAATGCGCACCCCGAACAGCACCAGCTGCGGCAACTGCAGCGCGATGCCGATGATGGCCGCAGTGACGATGAACAACGAGTTCTGGATGTTGAGCCCGGCGATCACGCGCGAGAGTTCGGCCTTGGGCGTGCGGCTCTGGATCAACGCGAACAACGGCACCACGAACAAACCGGTGAACAGGCCGATGCCGACCAGATCCACGATCAGGCGCACGCTGCCGGGCTGCTGCACGAACTGGCCGATCGACAGATCGGTGGTAGGCGCGACGCCGGGACGCGCGAAATAAAGATCCAGCAAAAACGCGCTGATGCCGAACGCACCCAGCGGCACCAACCCGATTTCCACGGTGCGCCCGGACAGCCGTTCGCACAGCAACGACCCCACGCCGGTGCCGATCGAAAACAGCGCCAGCGCGAACACGTACAGATCCTGCTGGCCGCCAAGATTGACCTGCGCGTAGGTGGGCAACTGGGCGGTCAGCACGGTGCCGACGAACCAGAACCACGACACCCCGAGCACCGCGTTGCGCACTGCCGGCGTGCGCCGGGTCAGGCGCATGATGGCGCGCGATTCGGGAATGGGGTTCCAGTTGATGGTCAGCCCGGGCGCGCCGGCATCGACCTTGGGCACCAGCCGCGCGACCAGGTTGCCGGTGACGGCAATGGCAATGACTGCGGTAGCCGCAGCGACCGGGCCGTGGCTGCCGGCGATCTGGAAGATCAGCCCGCCGAAGATCATGCCGCACAGGATCGAGATCGAGGTGCCCATCTCGACCAGGCCGTTGCCGCCGGTAAGTTCCTCGGGCTTGAGCACCGAGGGCAGGATCGAATACTTCACCGGCCCGAACAGCGTGGACTGCAGGCCGGTACAGAACAGCGCGATCAGCAGGATCGGCATGTTCTCGGTGAGAAAGCCCACCGCCGCCAGCGACATGATCGCGATCTCCATCGTGGTGGTGATCACGATGAGCTTCTGCTTCTCCAGCTTCTCGGCGATCTGCCCGGCCAATGCGGAGAACAGGAAGTACGGCAGGATGAACAGTGCCGGCGCCAGATTGGTGTAGAGCGTGCGCTGCGCCGCATCGATGCCCAGGTAGAACAACAGGCCGATGATGGCCTGCCGATAGACATTGTCGTTGAACGCGCCCAACGCCTGTACGGCGAAGAACGGCAAGAAGCGGCGCTGCCTGAGCAGGGCGAACTGACTGTGACCGGACATGCAGTTTCCTTTGCGAACGCGCGCAGCCTAGCAGGCTTCCACGGTGGGCTGGTGCATGCCGCTGCGCGCTTGGAAGATGCCGCGTCACCGCCCACACTGCGCGCCTCTCCTTAGCAGACTTCTGTCATGACCGTCGAATCCGCTGCGCATCCACCATTGCCGCGCCGGCTGGTGCTGCTGATGGCCGCCGCCACCGGGCTGGCGGTGGCGAGCAACTACTACGCGCAGCCGTTGCTGGAGACGTTGGCGCAGGCATTCGGGATCCAGGTGCGCAGTGCCGGGGCGGTGGTGACTGCCGCGCAGCTGGCCTATGCGGCGGGGCTGCTGTTGCTGGTGCCGCTGGGCGACCGGCTGGAGCGGCGCGGGCTGATCGTCGGGCTGTTCGTGCTCAGCGCGCTCGGCCTGCTAGTGAGCGCGGCCTCGCACAGCTTCGGCATGTTGCTGGCGGGCACCATCGTGACCGGTGCCAGCTCGGTGGCGGCGCAGATTCTGGTGCCGTTTGCGGCCACGCTGGCCGCGCCCAAGGAGCGCGGGCGGGTGATCGGCACGGTGATGAGCGGGTTGCTGCTGGGCATCCTGCTGGCGCGCACGGCCGCCGGGGTGCTGGCCGGTGTTGGCGGCTGGCATACGGTGTACTGGATCGCATCAGGTTCATTGCTGGTCACGGCCTGGCTGCTGTGGCGCGGCTTGCCGCGGCATCCGGGCAATGCGCAGCTGTCGTATCCGCAGCTGGTGGGATCGGTGCTGACCCTGTTGCGCGACGATGCGGTGCTGCGTTCGCGTGCGGTGCTGGGCGGGCTGATCTTTGCCGGCTTCAGCATGTTCTGGACCACGCTGGCGTTCTTGTTGTCCGGGCCAAGTTATGGCTATGGCACGGCGGTGATCGGGCTGTTCGGTTTGATCGGTGCGGCTGGCGCGTTGGCCGCCAATCGCTCCGGGCATTGGTCCGATCACGGGCATGGCGATCGGGTCAGTTGGGGCGGGCTGGCGATGTTGCTGCTGTCGTGGGGATTGCTGGCGTTTGCGCCGCAATCGATCGGCTTGCTGATCGTCGGCGTGCTGCTGCTGGATATCGCGGTGCAAGGTGTGCATATCGCCAACCAGAGCGTGATCTATCAGCGCAATCCGAATGCGCGCAATCGCATTACCTCGGCCTACATCACCTGCTACTTCATCGGCGGCGCGGTGGGTTCGACATTGGGCACGGCGGCGTACGCGCAGGCCGGCTGGAACGGCGTGGTGATCGGTGGCGCGGTGCTGGCTGTGGCGGCGTTGGGGTGGGTGGGGCTGAGCGTGGCGCGCAAGCAGTGGAAGTAAGTGCGGCCGATAGAGCGACGACGCGGCCATCGGATGGAGGTGGCCTGTGCTTGCATCGCATTGCATTGCCCGGCATCGGCTGTCCACATGGATGCTGCATTAGTTCCAGGCCTGCGCGCCTACCGACAAGGACGCGTTAGGCCTTGTTGATCGCCAACCGGGTGGTGCTGTCTGCCGGTGCGGTGGTAACCGCCATCGCCGCAGCACGCAGCTTGGGCAACAAGCGCAGGGTCAACGCCAACTGGTCGCGCACCAGGCGCTGCTTGGGCGGCAGTTGCACGGCATGTTGTTCCAGCGCCTCGGCGGTGGCCACTTCTTCGGTTTCGTCGTGCACCGGCAGCGGCTGGCGTTCGCGCAGGGCGGTGGCGATTTCGCCCAGTGCGCGCTGCAGGTAGTCGCCGGCCTGCGCGATGCTGGGGTCGTGTTCGCCATCGAGCGCGGCGCGGTGCGCGCCCAGTGCAGACAGATAGCCGAGCAAGGTGTTGGACAGCGCCAGGAAGCGGAAGCCCGCGTCCAGATTGCGCCGATAGCGGCCCGGCTCGCGCAGCATGTTGGACAAGGCCACCGACAACGCGGCATCGGCGTTGTGCATGTCGCGGCGCGCGATGCGGTAGGGCAGGTCGTCGCGCATGCCGCTGGCGTATTGCTCCAGCACCTGGGTGAGATAGCGCGCGCAGCTGGCCAGCACCGTGGCCATCACCTGATTGAGGCGGCGGCCCTGCCAGTCCGGCAGGATCAGGAACGAGGCGGCCGCGGCAATCGCGCAACCGATCAGCGTGTCGATCAGGCGCGGCCAGATCAGCACGAAACCATCGCCAAGCAGGTTGAAGCAGAACAGCGCCATCACCGTGATGCCGGCGGTGGCCAGCATGTAGCGATCGGTGCGGGTGATAAAGAAGATCAGCGCGGCGGCCAGCGCCAGCAGCAGTTGCACTTCGGTGCCGGGAAACAGCTGCATCAGCGCCCAGGTGGCGACCAGGCCGATCAAGGTGCCGGCGATGCGTTGCACCAGCCGCAGGCGGGTGGCGCCGTAGTTGGGCCGGCACACGAAGGCGGTGGTGAGCAGGATCCAGTAGCCGTTGTCGGCATGGATGGATTGCATGATGGCGTAGCCGACCACCAGCGCGATGGCCATACGCAGGCCATGGCGAAACAGCACCGAGCCGGGCGTGAGTTGCTGGCCCAGGCGTGCGGCCATTTCGCGCAAGGTATGCGGCGATGAATCGCGCAGACGGGTATCGAGGTTGTCGCTGGTGGAATCGGATTGTGCCGCCTCCGACAGCTTGCGTTCGATGCTCTGCAGGTTGGTCACCAGCAATTCCAGCGCACCGAGCAGGCGCGCCAGTGCCGGGTCGGCACGCGCGTGTAGGTAGTCCAGCGATTGCCGCAGGTCTTCGGTGGCCAGACGGCTGTTGTCGCCGTAATCGAACGGCTGGCGCAGCCGAATCGCCTCGCCCAATGCGGCGCAAGCCTTGCCCTGCAGCGCGAGCAGGCGCTGGCAGCGATACAGCACATCGCTGTGGAAGAACGCATCGGTCAGCGCTTCGTAGGGATAGTGCGAGGAACTGGCGCGTTCGTGGAATTCCTGCGCCATGTAGTACAGCCGGAAATACAGGCCCGATTGCACGCCCGGCCGCCCCGACCGGCCGAAGCGGCTCATGATCGCGGTCTTGGCGGCGTTGAGCGCACCGACCACTTTGGCGTTTTGTTCTGCCAGCGCCAGCCGGCGCGCATGCAGGTCGCTTTGCCGCACCGGTTCGAACAGATCGGCCTTGAGCCTGAGATAGCGGCCCAGCTCGAAAAACAGCCGCGACAGCCGCTCGCGTACCGGGCGGTTGGCGAACAGCAGGGTCCACAGGATCGATAGCACGCCGTACCAGGTGGCGCCGATCAGCAGCAGCGCCGCACCGTGCCAGGCGACCAGCGGATCGTGGCTGCCATGCTGGTCCATGCCGATCATGGCGTAGATCGACAAGGCCACGGTGGCCTGCGCGATCGAGGCATAGCGCTCGCCCAATGCGCCGAGCAGGGTCAGCGAAAACGTCGCCACCGCCATGCCGATCACGAATGCCAGCGGATACGGAAACAGCAGCACCACCGACGCCGCAGCGGCGGCGAAACACAGCAGCGAGAGCAGCACCGATTTGATGCGGCCCAGCCAGTTGTCGTCGGTCTCGGCAATGGCGCTGGCGATCGCGCCCAGGAACAGCGCCGGTACCGCGGTGAGTTGCTGCCAGTGCCAACACACGCCCATCGCCACTGCGAGTGCGATGAACACGCGCAGGCCATAGCTGGCCTTTTCATGGGCCCACAAGCGGCTCAGGCGGGTTTCGAAGGAAGAAGTGGCCACAGTCTCTGCAAGGCAAGGTGCCCGGGCATTATTGCCGCAGGCACGCGCCATCGGTGTGGAGGGCGGCTAATTCTTTGTCAGTAGGGCAGCGTTTGTGCGGATTGGAGCCGATTGCGCGACGACGGTGCCTGCACCGCAGCCCAGCCGCACGTGCCTGCGCGCAGCCGCGTGAGCTGCGCGTCCGGCCAACTGCACGGGCATGTATCGCGCTTGACGACCTTGCAACGTGTGGTTGCGAGTGCTCAGCCCTGTGCGTCGCGCTCGCGGGCGATCGCACGCCAGCCGATATCGCTGCGATGAAAGGCGTTGGTCCAGTGGATCGGCTGCAGGCCGGCGTAGGCATTGCGCTGCGCTTCCAGCACGCTGTCGCCCAGTGCGGCAACGCACAGCACACGGCCACCGGCGCTGATCACTTCACCGTCGGCATTCAACGTGGTGCCGGCATGAAAGACCTTGGCGTTGGCCGGCACTGCGTCCAGGCCGCTGATGACCTCGCCGGTGACCGGGGTTTCCGGATAAGGCTTGGCCGCGATCACTACGCCCAGCGAGGGGCGCGGATCCCACTGTGCTTGCGCGCTGTCGAGCTTGCCGTCGATGGCCGCCTTGAGCAGATCGACCAGATCCGACTGCAGGCGCAGCATCACCGGCTGGGTTTCCGGGTCGCCGAAGCGAACGTTGAACTCGATCACCTTGGGCGCGCCGTGCGCGTCGATCATCAGCCCGGCATAGAGAAATCCGGTGAACGGCACGCCGTCGGCGATCATGCCCTGCACGGTCGGCTCGACCACCTCGCGCATGACGCGTGCATGCACTTCGGGCGTCACCACCGGGGCCGGCGAGTACGCACCCATGCCGCCGGTATTGGGGCCGGTGTCGCCATCGCCGACGCGTTTGTGGTCCTGGCTGGTGGCCATCGGCAAGGCATGTTTGCCATCGACCATCGAGATGAAGCTGGCCTCTTCGCCGTCGAGGAATTCCTCGATCACCACGCGCGCGCCGGCATCGCCGAAGGCGTTGCCCGAGAGCATGTCGCGCACCGCGTCTTCGGCCTCGCCCAGCGTCATCGCCACGATCACGCCCTTGCCGGCGGCCAGGCCGTCGGCCTTGACCACGATCGGCGCGCCTTTCTCGCGAACGTAGGCCAGCGCTGCATCCACCTCGGTGTGCACGGCGTAATACGCGGTGGGAATGCCATGACGCGCGAGAAAATCTTTCGCGAAGGCCTTGCTGCCTTCCAGCTGCGCGGCTTTGGCGGTAGGCCCGAAGATGCGCAGTCCGGCGGCGTGGAAACGGTCGACCACGCCCAGCACCAGCGGCACTTCCGGGCCGACCACCGTGAGCGCCACAGCTTCGCGCTGCGCCAGCGCCAGCAGGCCGTCGAGGTCATCGACCTTGATCGCGACATTGCGGCACTTGGCCTCGGTGGCGGTGCCGGCATTGCCGGGTGCCACCAGCACCTCGCTTACCTGCGCGGACTGCGCGATCTTCCAGGCCAGGGCATGTTCACGGCCGCCGGAGCCGATGACGAGGATTTTCATTTGATTGCCGTGAATGGGGAATGGGGAATGGGGAATAGGAACAGCAAAGTCTCTGGTTCTGCGGGCCGTACGGTGTGGAGTGGTATCTAGGGAACCGCTCTTACGATTCCCGATTCCCCACTCTCCATTCCCGGCACGTCAGTGCCGGAAATGCCGCACGCCGGTGAACACCATTGCGATGCCGTGTTCGTCTGCGGCGGCGATCACTTCGCCATCGCGCATCGAACCGCCGGGCTGGATCACCGCCTTGATGCCGGCTGCAGCGGCGGCATCGATGCCGTCGCGGAACGGGAAGAACGCATCGGAGGCCATCACCGAGCCGGCCACCGTGAGCTTGGCTTCCTCGGCCTTGAGCGCGGCGATCTTGGCGCTCACCACGCGGCTCATCTGCCCGGCGCCGACACCAATCGTGCGGCTGTCCTTGGCATACACAATGGCGTTGGATTTGACGTATTTGGCCACGCGCCAGGCGAACAGCAGATCGCCCAGTTCGGCCTCGCTGGGCGCGCGCTGGGTGACCACGCTCAGTTCGCCCAGCGACATGCCGCGGTTGTCGGACGACTGCATCAGCAGGCCCGAGCCGATGCGCTTGGTGTCGTAGTTGTTGAGGCCGTTGCCGTGCGGGATCTTGAGCACGCGCACGTTGGCTTTCTTGGTCGCGTACTCGAGCGCGCCGGGCGCGTAGTCCGGCGCGATCAGCACCTCGACAAACTGGCGGTCCAGGATGGCTTTCGCCGTCGCTGCATCCAGGGTCTTGTTGAAGGCCAGGATGCCGCCGAAGGCGCTGGTCGGGTCGGTCGCATAGGCCAGCTCATAGGCATCGCCGCAGGCCGCGCCCACCGCCACGCCGCAGGGGTTGGCGTGCTTGACGATCACGCAGGCCGGTGCATCGAACTGGCGCACGCATTCCCATGCCGCATCCGCGTCGGCCAGGTTGTTGTAGCTCAGCTCCTTGCCCTGCAACTGCTGGAAGGTGGCCAAGGTGCCCGGCACCGGATACAGGTCGCGGTAGAACGCGCCGGACTGGTGCGGGTTTTCGCCGTAGCGCAGGTCCATCACCTTGATGAAATTGGAATTGATCTGCGCCGGGAACGGGCTGCGCGTGGGCACACTTTCGGCGCTATCGGCCACTGCCGAGAGATAGTTGCTGATCGCCGCGTCGTACTGCGCCACGCGGTTGAACGCAGCCACCGACAACGCAAAGCGCTTGGCCGCCGACAATTGACCGTCGTTGGCATCGAGTTCGGCCAGCAACTCGGCGTACTGCGCCGGGTCGGTGGCCACCGCCACGCGGGCGAAGTTCTTTGCGGCCGAACGCAGCATCGCCGGACCGCCGATATCGATGTTTTCCACTGCATCGGCCAGCGTGCAATCGGCCTTGGCAGTCACCGACTCGAACGGATACAGGTTCAGCACCAGCAGGTCGATCGGCACGATGTCGTGTTCGGCCATCACCGCTTCATCGATGCCGGCGCGGCCGAGCAGGCCGCCGTGCACCAGCGGGTGCAGGGTCTTGACGCGGCCGTCCATCATCTCCGGGAAACCGGTCAGCTCGGCGACGTCGGTGACCGGCAAACCGGCCTCGCGGATCGCCTTGGCGGTGCCGCCGGTGGACAGCAGCTCGACGTGACGCGCCACCAGCGCGCGGGCCAGATCGATCAGGCCGGTCTTGTCGGAAACGGAGAGCAGGGCCCGGCGCACGGGCAGGAAATCAGAGGCCATCGGTGGGGGATGTCATTGCGGGGCAGCCGATATTGTAGGCCGCGACAGCGTGCGATGGGCTCAACACCTTCGCGATGGCCTTGATCTGTGTGCTGGCGGGGAGCTTCCGGGCGCTGCTACGGAAGCAGGGTTGGTGGGCGCCAGAGCGCAACGGCACAGGGCGATAGCAGGTGACGACCACGTGCCGCTCGGTCGAGTTGTTCGGTCGCCAGACACGATCACGCACGCGTCGCGAAGCGATCGCTTCACCCAAGGCTGTCTGGCACTCGGCGAGATACCGGCAATCGAACGGCCGCCTGCGGTGTTGTCGTGTGCTGGCGTGCAGCTGATGTCAGTCATGGCAGCGCGCTGGCGGCTTGCCGTAAATGCGGCAGCCGCCGCGCATGATCGACCCGGCAGAGAAAAGGAGCGCGCTGATGCAGGAGATAAAGTCCGCGTCACAAACGCAAAATGACGGAGCACACATCCGAAAAGCGAAATTCGACCATCGGGTTTAAATTGATTTGGTGAGCCAATTCACCAATAAATCAGGAGTCAATCACGAAAATATTTCGCTGTAAAAAATCGGCGGACTGCCAGTCCGTTAGAAAGTGAGCGATTCGCCGAATCACATAATCAAGACCAGTTGGCATATTTAGAAAAAAAGTCGGAAATCTCGGTGCAACGCGCGTTTCGCGCTTCGGTATCGGAAACATGTTTTCTGTTGCGGCGACATCTGCCTCGTGCTCCTGAATCACGATCTGGACTCGCTGATCTGTTGAGTTCCCTAACGTTCAAAGGCAACGACGCTGTCGGCGAGGCGTCCACCGATACTTGCTGCAAGGGCTGCCGCGCAGGAGCCAGCCTTGCCCTCCCCCCTAGCTGCGTCTTGCCGTCACGGCGATCCATGACCCTGCGATTCAAGCAAGACACCCCAGCGCACTTCGCGCCCTAGGGCGTTCCCGAAGGACCACCATTGCCGTTCCGACGCAGTCCTTGCCAGCGGGAGGATGCGTTTCGCCCGCATGGGCGACGCTCCCATCCTTCTAAAGGCGATGGCATGAACCTGACTTGCGCGGCTGTTTTAGAAAATTCAGATGAGATTATCTTATGAATCGTGAAAAAGTTTTGGCATTGCGCACATGCACGAACAACATGTCCGATCATTGCGGATTGATCTGGCCGAAAAGCGGTCCGGTCGAATGCAGGCATTGGCAGCCTACCGTCAAACAGGAAAATGGCTTGACCGGCTTGTTGTGGGGGCAGGGAACCAATGCGCATCTGAACATGCATGCCGATGCGCACTGGGTGGTGTGCATGGTGGAGACCGCCGATATCATCTGGCTGGGCGAAGAGGGAATGATCAAGTTTCCCAGGGCCGACGTGGTCTACGCCGGCAACCGTGCGGGCGCCATGCAATGCATTGCTGCGGGTATTGCGCAGCACACCCCGCCCCAGCCGGAGCTGCCTGTAGTCGTTGCCGCGGATTTCATTCCCAAGGCAGCGCAGGCGCAGTTCACTGCGCCGGCCGTTGAAAGCGGCGCGCCTTCCACCGCAGCACATCCAGCAGCCGAAAGCGGCACGCCTTCCACCGCGCCACGTCCAGCAGCGGCTAGCGGCATCGACCCACAGGCCGCACAGCCTTCGAATGCGATCTTGCGCACCCGCGAAATCGCCACCTATGGCAGCACGCTCACCGGCGCCGATCAGAGTCAGCTGATCGCAGGCTATGGAAGTACCGAGACTGCGGGTAACGGCAGCGAGTTGATCGCCGGCTATGGCAGCACCGGCGTGGCCGGATCCGACAGCACCATCGTGGCCGGCTATGGCAGTTCCCAGACCGCAGGCGGGGGGAGCACGCTCACTGCCGGCTATGGCAGCACCCAGACCGCGCGCCAGGGCAGCGACCTCACCGCAGGTTACGGCAGTACCGAAACCGCCGGTGCAGACAGCTCGCTGATCGCAGGCTATGGCAGCACGCAAACCTCCGGCGGCGACAGCTCGTTGACTGCCGGTTACGGCAGCACCCAAACCGCGCAGAGCGGCAGCGACCTCACCGCAGGCTACGGCAGCACCAGCACGGCGGGCACCGATAGCTCGCTGATCGCCGGCTACGGCAGCACCCAGACCTCGGGCGGAGAAAGCTCGCTCACTGCCGGCTATGGCAGCACGCAAACAGCGCAGGATGGCAGTGATCTCACCGCCGGCTACGGCAGCACGGGCACCGCAGGTGCCGATAGCTCATTGATCGCCGGTTATGGCAGTACGCAGACATCGGGCAACGACAGCTCGCTGACGGCCGGCTACGGCAGCACCCAGACCGCCCGCACCGGCAGCGACCTCACTGCGGGTTACGGCAGCACCTCCACCGCCGGCGCGGACAGCACGCTGATCGCCGGCTATGGCAGCACCCAGACCTCCGGCGGGGACAGTTCGCTCACCGCCGGCTACGGCAGTACGCAAACCGCGCGCAAAGGCAGCGATCTGACCGCCGGCTATGGCAGCACCGCAACCGCCGGTGCAGATAGCACCTTGATTGCCGGTTATGGCAGCACCCAGACCTCCGGCGGCGAAAGTTCGCTGACCGCCGGCTACGGCAGCACGCAGACCGCGCGCAAAGGCAGCGATCTGACCGCCGGCTATGGCAGCACCGCAACCGCCGGTGCAGATAGCACCTTGATTGCCGGTTATGGCAGCACCCAGACCTCCGGCGGCGAAAGTTCGCTGACCGCCGGCTACGGCAGCACGCAGACCGCACGCAGCGGCAGCGACCTGACAACCGGCTATGGCAGCACCTCCACGGCCGGCGCCGACAGCACCTTGGTTGCAGGCTACGGCAGCACGCAAACCGCTGGTGGCGAAAGTTCGCTCACCGCCGGATATGGCAGCACGCAAACCGCACGCAAGGGCAGCGACCTCACCACCGGCTACGGCAGCACCTCCACCGCCGGCGCCGACAGCACCTTGATCGCCGGTTATGGCAGCACGCAGACCTCCGGCGGCGAAAGCTCGCTGACTGCCGGTTATGGAAGCACCCAGACGGCGCGCAGCGGTAGCGACCTGACCACCGGCTACGGCAGTACCTCCACGGCCGGCGCCGACAGTACCTTGATTGCCGGTTACGGCAGCACCCAGACATCGGGCGGCGACAGCTCGCTGACCGCCGGCTACGGCAGCACCCAGACGGCGCGCAGCGGCAGCGACCTCACCACCGGCTACGGCAGCACCTCCACGGCCGGCGCCGACAGTACCTTGATTGCCGGTTACGGCAGCACCCAGACATCGGGCGGCGACAGCTCGCTGACCGCCGGCTACGGCAGCACCCAGACGGCGCGCAGCGGCAGCGACCTCACCACCGGCTACGGCAGCACCTCCACGGCCGGCGCCGACAGCACCTTGATTGCAGGGTACGGAAGTACCCAGACCTCCGGCGGGGAGAGTTCGCTCACTGCAGGCTACGGCAGCACCCAGACCGCGCGCAAAGGCAGCGACCTCACCACCGGCTATGGCAGCACGTCGACCGCCGGTGCCGACAGCACGCTGATCGCCGGCTACGGCAGCACCCAGACCTCCGGGGGCGACAGCTCGCTCACTGCCGGCTATGGCAGCACGCAAACCGCACGTAAGGGCAGTGACCTCACCGCCGGTTACGGCAGCACCTCAACCGCAGGTTCTGACAGTTCGCTGATCGCCGGCTATGGCAGCACCCAGACGGCCGGCTTCAAGAGCATCCTGACCACCGGCTACGGCAGCACCCAGACCGCGCAGGAAGGCAGCCTGCTCACTGCCGGCTATGGCAGTTCGTCCACTGCCGGCTCCGACAGTTCGCTGATCGCCGGCTACGGCAGCACCCAGACGGCGGGCTTCAAAAGCATCCTCACCGCCGGCTACGGCAGCACCCAGACCGCGCAGGAGCGCAGCACGCTCACCACCGGTTACGGCAGTACATCGACCGCCGGCCACGACAGTTCGCTGATTGCCGGCTATGGCAGTACCCAGACTGCCGGTTACAAGAGCATTCTCACCACCGGCTATGGCAGCACCCAGACCGCGCAGGAAAGCAGTTCGCTGATCGCAGGCTACGGCAGTTCCTCCATGGCCGGCCCGGACAGCTCGCTGATCGCGGGTTATGGCAGTACCCAGACTGCCGGTTACGACAGCTTCCTGACGGCCGGTTACGGCAGTACCCAGACCGCGCAGAGCAGCAGCTGGCTGATCACCGGCTACGGCAGTACCTCCACCGCCAGCTTCCAGAGTTCGTTGATTGCCGGCTATGGCAGCACGCAGACGGCCGGCTACGAAAGTACCTTGACCGCCGGTTATGGCAGCACCCAGACGGCGCAGGAAATCAGTTGGCTCACCACCGGCTACGGCAGCACGCAAACGGCTGGCCATGGCAGCATCCTGACCGCCGGTTACGGCAGCAATTCCACCGCCGGCTATGAAAGCACCCTGATCGCGGGGTATGGCAGCACCCAGACCGCCGGTTACGAAAGCACCCTGACCGCCGGTTACGGCAGCACGCTGACCGCGCTGGAAAACAGCTCGCTCACCGCCGGCTACGGCAGTACCGAAATCGCCGGGTTTTCCAGCACGCTGATCGCCGGCTACGGCAGCAGCCAGACCGCCGGTGGCGACAGCACGCTCACCGCCGGCTACGGCAGCACCCTGATGGCCCTGGACAACAGCACGCTGACGGCAGGCTACGGCAGCACCGAGACCGCAGGACAGGACAGCTCGCTGATCGCTGGGTATGGCAGCAGCTTGACCAGTGGCGTGCGCAGCTATCTGACCGCTGGCTATGGCAGCAACCAGATCGCAAGCTACGGAAGCTCGTTGATCGCAGGACACGAAAGTACCCAGATTGCCGGTCATCGCAGCATGTTGATCGCCGGCAAGCTGAGTTCGCAGACGGCCGGTTCGCGCAGCACGCTGATCGCCGGCAGGGGCAGCATCCAGACCGCAGGCGACCGCAGCAAGCTGATCGCCGGCGCCGACAGCACCCAGATCGCCGGCGATCGCAGCAAGTTGCTGGCCGGCAGCAACAGCTTCCTCACCGCCGGGGACCGCAGCAAACTCACCGCAGGCGACGATTGCACGCTGATGGCCGGCGACCGCAGCAAGTTGACCGCCGGAAAGAACAGCATCCTGACCGCGGGCGCCAACAGCCGATTGATCGGTAGCCTGGGCTCCACCCTCACCGGTGGCGAAGACTCGGTGCTGATCTTCCGATGCTGGGACGGCAAGCGCTATACCAACATCATTGCCAAGACCGGCGAGGAGGGCGTCGAGGCCGACACCGCCTATCAGATCGACGACGACAAGAACGTGGTCGAAAAATTCGACGATCCTTTCGACACGATCGACACCATCGTGCTCGAGCATGGCGGCGGGGCGGCGTCCGCAGCGGATCACGCGCCTGACGCGCATGCACCCCACTGAGCAAGCAACGCACGCAAGCGATCGGCGGCGTTGATCAACGGCTGCGGCCAACTGCCCGATGAGCGGCAGTTGGCCTGATCTGCTCAAACACGCATTGCAGTGACCCAGATGACTGCCGCCCGCCTGGCGTCGCCAGTCCCTGAAGCGGGTCACGGAGAGTGAAACGCACATGTCAGCGCTGGATCCGCATCGGCAGAGCTAGGCATCCAGAAAGCCGCTCCATGCATCAGCGCCCAGAGCGGCTAGGCCCTCGCCAACAGAGCAAGTGGAGCGCACTAACGGCCAGCCAAGCAGCACCGCTCTTACGATTCCCTAATCCCTAATCCCTAATCCCTAATCCCTAATCCCGGCGTCAGGTCAGCCCGTACTCTTTCAGCTTCTTGCGCAACGTCGCCCGATGAATGCCCAGCATCGCCGCAGCGCGGCTCTGGTTGCCTTCGCAGTGGTTGAGCACTTCCACGAACAACGGGATCTCCATCTCGCGCAGCACGATTTCATACACATCATCGGCGTCGCTGCCGTCCAGGTCGCGCAGATAACGGCGGACGGACTGGGCCACGTGTTCGCGCAGCGGCGACTTCGGGGCGCCACGACTGGTGTCAGGACGAGCGGGGGCTGCGTTCAAAGGAGGTTTCCCAGTGTCACGAAGCCGGGATGCGTGGCCGGCGAGGGGGAGTGAGTCTAGCGCGTGACCTCATCGCTCGCCACGCCCGTGTGGCCATCGGCGGCCGGTCGCGTCCGTTCAATGGAAATCGAAACTGAAGGCGGCGGTGCTGGCGGCCGGTTCGCGCACGCGGAAGGCCACCTGCACCGCCTGGCCTGGCGCGAGCGTGTCCTGCGCGCCCGGGCGTTGGCCCAGATACTCCTGCGGCGCCAGCACGCGCGTGCCGATCACCCGGCCGTCTGCATCCGACAGCGACAACTGCAGCCACGGCCAGGCCTGCGCCCAGCGCGCGTCGTTACGGAAACTGGCCTGGATCTGCAGCACGCCGGGATTGGCCGGCAGCGGCCGCACGTCGCGGTTGAGCAGCGTCAGCGCGGCCGGTTCGCGCCAGGCCGGTAGCGTGCACCGCAGCACCTCGCAGGCCGCGCCGACCAGCGGCCGCCAGCGCGCGTCCGCGGCCAGGTGCGCGCGGTCGGCGATGACGATCTGCAGCGCTAACAAACCGACCAAGCCGATCAACAGCGCCCATTGCCGCCCGCTGGCGCGCAGACGCGGCCGGGCGAAGCTGCGGCGTGCGAAGGCAGGTGCGGGTTGTGCTGTGGCTGGGAGTGGCTGGAAGTGTGCGGCGGCGACGTTGCCAGCTTGGTCCGCATCGCTGAGGGTTGCTTTGGTGGCTGGTTGCGGAGCGGTCTCGGATGTCGGGGTGGCGGCGGTGTCGGGTGCGGGATCGCGATCAACATCGAACTTGAGATTTTGCTCTGCATCTGCATCTGCATCTGCATCTGCATCGAGATCGGTCTCCCGGCCTGCGTCCGCGATGCTGCCGACAACCGCGCCAGTCGGATGCGTGCCGGTGTAGCGGGAAGCCGGATCGCGATTGTCATCAGCGCCGAGCGTTGTGTCTTCCTCGGTATCGCCGGGTACGTCGCGCGTGCTAGAGGTGCTCCACCCCAGTGGATCCGGATTGGCGTCGCCTGCTGCCGTTTGGCGGTCATCGCTGCGTGGGGTGGTGGTGTCCGCGCGTGCCGTGTCGATGCGCGGCGCTGTCACCAGCGGCGCCACCGGCGGCGGAACGACCGCTGCCGGCGGCGCAGCGGCCGGCTCTGCCAATGGCGCGGGCGGCAACTGGCTCGTCGGTACCGGCAGCGGCTGCTCGGGCGGCTCGGCAGGTGGCACGGCCGGCGTGGGAATCAGTGATGGGGCAGCCGGCGTCGCACGCAGGAACGTGGCCAGGGGGCGGCGCGGTGGCGGAGTCTCGGACATCGGCAGACGTGCAGCGGGAAGACCCCTATTCAACCACGCGCACGCCAATGGGCGAACCGGAGTGCTGCAGCAGGTGTGCCTCGCATGCACGCATCAAGGCGCGCGGCATCCACGTACCAAGCGGGCTGACCGCGAGTTCCCAGTCCCCAATCTCGAATCGCAGCCTCAACGCGCAGTGGTTTCTGCCAGCGCAGCCTGCGCTGCACGACAGCATGTCAAGCAAGCTCCTGACGAATCCCGAATCCCGAATCCCGAATCCCGAATCCCGAATCCCGAATCCCGAATCCCGAATCCCGAATCACCGCCGCCGACGCGTCTTGGCCTCGGCCAGCAATAGATCGAGCAAGCCACTACGCTGACGCGGTGCCAGCGTATCGAAGCGCGACAGCAGCACGCGTTGCTGGTCGTCCAGGCGACGGTATTGGGCGGGTTCTTCGGCGATCGCCGAGACCGGCGGGCCGAATGTCCGCTCGCCGCGCCCGGTGGCCAGGTATTCGAACGCCATGCCGCTGCGCTTGGCCAGGCCGATCAGATTCTCTACCGAAGGCGCGGTGCCTTCGGCCATTTCCCATTGAGCGACGGCGCTGCGGGTGACCCCCAGTTCGCCGGCCAGGGCTTCCTGGGTCAGCTTGGTGAAGCTGCGGGCTTCGCGTACTCGCTCGTACAGCTTGCTCACACGGCACCGATGAATGGCAGACAGGGCCGGGAGATATAGCTCTAGCAGCGCCGGGAGATAGTTCGTATAACTTTCATATCGCCATATGTTTGCGATACTGTCCATGTGTCGATGACGACGACATCACAGCGAACTCAAGGAAGGTGTTCATGGTCGAGCCAGCCGCTCCCCAATCCGATCCAGCGCGACGGTATTCAGCACCGTCGACACCACCTGAGGTGGCACCCTGGCCTGCGCATTCGCCATTGGATCCAGCTGTTGCGCACTTTCGCGGCGCGCCGTGTTACCGAATCTGGCAGCGCGGTGCGGACTGGGTGGCAGTACGCGAAGGCGTGCACTGGTCGGCCGGACTGGCGCCGCGCGGGTGGGCGCTGCGTCATCGGCAATGGCGGTTGCTGGCGCTGGGCCTGTTGATCGTGGGCCTGGCTGGCGGCCTGGCCATGATCGGTGCCCAGGCGTGGGTAGCGTCCATTGCCTGGGCGGTGGTGTTGCTGGCCGATGCATTGCTCCGCGTGCGCGTGGCCAGACACGCCGGGCGCTGGCGCAACGAAGCGCTGCAGCGCGATGGTTGGCAGACGGTGACCCGGTTGCGCGCGATCAGCGTTGCCGACGCGCTGACCACCGCGCAGATCCGCGCCGGCCGGCCCCCGCGGTAAACCTGCGTCAGGCGCGGCGTATGCCGTCGATGCGCATCCAGTCTTCGTCGCGTTCGCAGCGCAGTTGCTCGAACCAGGGCGCGTAACGTTGCAGCAGCTCGTCTTCCTGGCCGTGCAGGATGCCCGACAGTGCAATCCGTCCGCCGGGTGCCACACGTGCGGCCAGGGTCTCGGCCAGGGTATCCAGCGCCGAGGCCAGGATATTGGCCACCACCACCGGATAGGTCTGCACCGGCTCGTCCTGTGGCAGATAAACCGCCAGCTGCGCCTCCACGGCATTGCGCGCGGCATTGTCGGCGCTGGCCAGTACCGCCTGCGGGTCGTAGTCCACACCCACCGCGCTGGCGGCACCCAGCTTCAGCGCGGCGACGGCGAGAATGCCCGAGCCGCAGCCGAAATCGAGCACGCTGCGGCCCTGCAGTTCGCCGCTGCCGGCCAGGCTGTCCAGCCAGCGCAGACACAGCGCGGTGGTCTGGTGCGTGCCCGAGCCGAAGGCCAGGCCCGGATCCAGCCGCACTACCGCAGCGTCGGGCGCTTGTGCGGCCTCGGGCAGGTCGTGATTCCACGGCACGATGAAGGTGCGCGCGCCGAACTGCATCGGCTTGAACTGATCCATCCAGGCGCGTTCCCAATCGGTGTCTTCGACCGTGCGGAATCCGACCTGGCTCCAGTCCAGCCCGGGATCGAACGCTTCCAGTGCAGCGAGCAGCACCAGCGCATCGCTGTCGCCGTCGAACAGAGCGTTCAGCACAATCGTGTTCCACATCGGCGTTTCGCCAACGCCGGGTTCGAGAATGGCGCACTCGTTGCTGGTATCGGCATTGGCGTCGAGCAGCGTCACCGCCAGCGCGCCGATATCGTCCAGCGCATTCTGGTAACGGGGCTGGGTGGCATCGGAGCAGGGCAGGGTCAGTTCAAGAAACGGCATCGTGGCAGTTGGGCAATTCGAAAGCGTGCATCGTAGACCATTCGTGCAGGCGGGCTCTTGCGCGAAGCCGCGGAGGGGGGCGGTCTGGGCAATGGTGCGCAATGACGCTGATGTTGAAGATCGATGTCGAAAGGTGGCACCGGCATCGACGAGGCAGCGCATCGAGCGCCGGTGGTGCGGTGCTCGGCGTTTCAGTGCATTCGGCGGCGCGTGTCCCGCTGCAGGGCGTGCCGCACGCTTGCGTATCGGCAACCAAATCGCCGCAGCGCGTCACTCACTTCGAACTCGCGCGCAGACCATCACTCCATGCATTGCCCTTCCCGCAGTTTGCGCAGGCAGCGCCCGCTTGCGCACCGCGGCGTGCGAAAGGCGGGTGCTAGACTCCGCGCCGTCGCTGCGGGGCTTTCCCGCGCCAGGGTCGCTGCTGTTCATGCCGCTTGCTCGTGCCCGCCATCTTTGGTTGTTGCTCGCTCCTGCCGCGCTGGCAGCGGCAGCGTGGTGGCATGTGCGTGCGCAACCGACCGAGTCGCCCGCTGCAGTGATAGCGGCCCCGGCGAGCAGCACGCAGGCAAGCTTGTTCGCGCCAGCGCTACACGCGCCTGCCGAACGCAGCACCGTCTTGCAGTCGCCCTATCGCGATACCGTGGATGCGCAGACGGATCTGTATCGCTACGCGCAGCAATTGCAGCAGCAGGTGCGTGCCGGCGATGCGCAGGCCGGTTGGCGCTTGAGCCGGGTCTACGACTACTGCGCGCCGTACGCAGCCAGCCCGGCCGGCTACGCTGCCGACAGCGAATGGATCGCCGCGCAACACACGCCAGGCGTGGTGGCGATGCACGCGGCACGCGAGCGCGTGGCGCAGCGTTGCGCAGGCTTTGCGCCCAGCGATGGCGTGAGCCCGCAGTTGGTTGCGCAGCAACGTCAGGCCGCCGCGCGCGCCGGGAATCTTGCTGCCGAGGCGGCATTGCTTGCGCTGGGCGAGCCGTTGCAGACATCGCCGACCTACAAGCGCGCGCTGGTGCAGCGCGTACTGGCCTCGCGCGATCCGGAAGCCTATCTGGCGCTTGCTCCGGCCATGGGCGCGCGTGCCAGTGGCGACGACAGTCTGCAGGGCTACGTGGCCGGCGATCAGTTCGCCGAACTCGCCTGGCAGGTTGCTGCATGCCGGCTGGGCCTGGATTGCAGCGCCGAAAGCACTCTGGTTACTAGTTATTGCGCCAACGCGGGCATCTGCTCGCGCGATAGCGCACAGGATTTTGTGTCATTCGTATTCGACGCCGCGGTGCCGCGGCAGGGAGCAGACAGGGTGGATGAGATGGTCGATACACTGGTGTCCGAGCCGGGAGCGCAGTCATGAATTACCGTCGGTTGGCGCATGGCGCCAAGTTCTGGTTCTGGGTCGCGTTGTTCGTGGCGTATTCGGCAGCGGCCGTTGGCATCGTGATGATCGATACCGCCGATCACCGTTACCAGCCGCTGTCGGTCAAGTCGACCACGGTCACTGCCGACGAACAGCAGCGACGGCACGGCGCCAGCCAGGTGGCAGCGGTGTATCGCGCCAACAGCGCGATGCCGTTTTCGGCATTGCCGGCCGGGGCGACCTTCCAGGTGGTGTGGCCGGATGGGTCCACCGAGACCATGACCGTGGTCGACCCGTCCTCGTCCAGCGGCATCGTGCCGGTGCCGGGTAGCCAGCAACCGGCTGCGCCGCGGCGTGAGTGATGCGCGGTGTCTGTGCGTCAACAGCGTGAACTACGAAAAAGCCCGGTTTCCCGGGCTTTTTCGTTATCTGCCTGCCGCAATCAAACCAGCGCGATCGACTTGTTCTTGCGCTCGGCCAGGCGCTTTTCCAGATAGTGGATGTTCTGCCCACCGGCCTGGAAGCCCTTGTCGCGCATGATGCGCTGCTGCAGCGGGATGTTGGTCTTGATGCCGTCCACCACCATCTCGCTCAGCGCCACGCGCATGCGCGCGATCGCGGTTTCGCGATCCGGGCCGTGCACGATCAGCTTGCCGATCATCGAGTCGTAATTGGGCGGCACCTTGTAGCCGGCGTAGATGTGCGTATCCACACGCACACCCGGGCCACCGGGCGGATGGAACGCGGTGATCAGGCCCGGGTTGGGCATGAAGGTTTCCGGGTCCTCGGCATTGATGCGGCATTCGATCGCATGCCCGCGCAGCACGATGTCGCTCTGCTTGATGGTGAGCTTCTGCCCGGCGGCAATGCGTAATTGCTCGCAGACCAGATCGATGCCGGTGATGCGCTCGGTGACCGGATGCTCCACCTGGATGCGGGTGTTCATTTCGATGAAGTAAAAACGCCCGTCTTCGAACAGGAATTCGAAGGTGCCGGCGCCGCGATAGCCGATGCGGATGCAGGCATCCACGCAGACCTTGCCGATCTCGTTGCGCAGTTCTTCGGTGATGCCCGGTGCCGGCGCTTCTTCCACCACTTTCTGGTGGCGGCGCTGCATCGAGCAATCGCGCTCGCCCAGATGGATCGCACCGCCCTGGCCATCGGCAAGCACCTGGATTTCCACGTGACGCGGATTTTCCAGGAACTTCTCCATGTAGACCTGATCGTTGCTGAAAGCGGCCTTGGCTTCGGACTTGGTGGTTTCGATGGCAGCCTTCAGCGCGGCCTCCGAATGCACCACGCGCATGCCGCGCCCGCCGCCGCCGCCGGCGGCCTTGATGATCACCGGGTAGCCGATTTCACGCGCCACCTTGGTGTTGGCCACGATGTCATCGCCCAGCGGGCCGCCCGAACCGGGCACGCACGGCACACCGGCGGCCTTCATCGCGCGGATCGCTTCCACCTTGTCGCCCATCAGGCGGATGGTGTCGGCCCTGGGGCCGATGAAGATGAAGCCGGATTCTTCCACGCGCTCGGCAAAGTCGGCGTTCTCCGACAGGAAGCCGTAGCCGGGATGGATGGCCTGCGCATCGGTCACCTCGGCCGCGGCGATCAACGCCGGGATGTTGAGGTAACTGTCGCTGGAGGCGGCCGGGCCGATACACACCGACTCGTCGGCCATGGCCACGTGCTTGAGGTTGCGGTCGACCGTGGAATGCACCGCGACCGTGCGGATGCCGAGCGTGTGGCACGCGCGCAGGATGCGCAGCGCGATTTCACCTCGGTTGGCGATGACGATTTTATCGAGCATGGGAATAGGGAGTCGAGAATGGGGAATGGGTAGAAGCGGGCATCATGGTGCGGCTCCACGTTTGCGTAAGGCATTCATCAATGCGGTTAGCTTGGCGAAGACCTGGTCGACCTGCTGGCCGAGGATGTCTTCGTCTTCGGTGTTGCTATAACCCAGTCGTACGGCGATCTGGACCTGTGTATCCAGTTCGGAGAGCGAGCCGCGCGCAATTGAGAAAAACCGCGCGTAATCGGGAGTAGAACGTCGCGCCGCACCTTCGGCAATATTCGACGGGACGCTGACGGCCGCGCGGCGCAATTGCGCCGTCAGGCCGTAGCGTTCCTGCTCGGGAAAGACCTCGGTGAACCGATAGATCATTTCCACAAGCGCCATGGAATCGCGCCACGCCTCCAGGCGTTCATGAGGCCGCTTTGCCGATTCCCGATTCTCCACTCCCGATTCCCGTCAATCAGCCGATCACAAACAACGGCTGATCGAATTCCACTGGCTGGCCGGTCTCGCCGAGGATGGCCACGATGGTGCCGGAGATGTCGGCTTCGATCGGGTTGAACATCTTCATCGCCTCGATGATCGCCAGCGTTTCGCCGGCCTTGACCTGCTGGCCGACGGTGACGAAAGCCGGCTTGTCCGGGGCCGGCGAGATGTAGAACGTGCCGACCATCGGCGCGCGCAGCACGTGGCCTTCCGGCAAGGCGGGGCCCTGCTTGGCACCGCCGGTGGAGGCTTCGGTGGGCGACTGCATCGGCATGGCGGCTGCGGCCGGGGCCTGCGCGAGCGGGGCGGGTGCGTACTGCTGCACCGGCGCGCTGACCACGGTCGTGCCCTTGGGCACGCGCGCCAGACGCACGCTTTCTTCGCCTTCCTTGATCTCGATTTCGGCGAGATTGGATTCTTCGAGCAGGTCGATCAGTTTCTTGATTTTGCGGAGATCCATACGGGCCTCATGAGGTGAATCGGTGGGGAGTGCCGGCGGTTGCCGGCGGAATGGGGTCAGAACGTCGGCCTGGACGCGGGCGCCGGCGTCGGCAATGCTGGTGTCATGCGTCGCGCTCCAGCCGCGCGATCACCGCTTCCAGTGCCAGCCGGTAACTGTCGGCGCCGAAGCCGCTGATGACGCCGTCGGCCTTGTCGCTGAGATAGCTGTGGTGGCGGAATGGCTCGCGCGCATGCGGATTGGACAGATGGATTTCCACGAACGGCAAGCCCACGCCCAGCAGCGCATCGCGCAGCGCCACCGAGGTGTGGGTGAAGGCGGCCGGGTTGATCAGGATGTAGGCGGTGCCGTCTTCGCGCGCGGCGTGGATGCGCTCCACCAGCACGTGCTCGGCATTGGACTGCAGGCAGGCCAACGTGTGCCCGGCCGCCTGCGCGCGGTCCACCAGGGCCGCATCGATCTGCGCCAGTGTGGTGCGCCCGTAGACCTCCGGCTCGCGGGTGCCGAGCAGGTTGAGGTTGGGACCATGCAACAGCAGCAGGTGGGCCATGACATCCGGGAGAGCGGAAAGGTCGGAAGTCTGCGCGATGTGGCCGATGCTGTCCAGATAGGCGAAGTTAGCCTTGTTTTAAACGGATGATTGAAATTTCCGGGTCATCTGCCCTGAAGCGAGCACGCGGAGCCTTGTGCGGCTCAGCATAGATGGTGGGAATTCTCCCCATCTATGACGCGCGTTCACCATAGTTAGTGGTGACAGGGCCTCTAGTGACCGCTCCTCGACATTGCTAGGTGGAGGAGCTAGCCCCCCTGGGCTTAGCGCGTCAACGACGGTCTGCGTGTCCTTGCGATCGACCGTCACCAGCATCATGTAGCGCGTGCTGCGCTCGACCAACGTCGCGATCTGGCTGTTCCCGCTGCCGCAGAGCAGGTCGCCTTCCCAGTGTCCGGGAACGGCCCGGTCCTCGACCGACGCCAGACGCTCGCGGATCGACACGGTGTCGCTGATGCGGCCGTGGTCCGCCGTCTTCTGAGTGTGGCGCGACCGGCGGATCGCGCGTGTCCGCCGCAAATGCGCCAGCAGCTCCTTTTTCAGGGCGCCGCGCGACTGGATGAAGAGCGTGCGTTAGATCGTCTCGTGTGAGACCTGGCAGCTCGGATCGTCCGGGTAAGTCCGCTTGAGCCAGCCATCGATCTGTTCGGGCGACCACTGCTGCAGCTTGTCCGCCACCCGTCTCGCCAGCGTGGGATGCAGCGCCAGCTTACGAGCCTTGGGGCGGTGTGCCCGGTCCCAGGCCGCTCGGTCGGCATGGCTCGCCCGGTAGTGGTCGATGCCTCCGTTGCGCCCGATCTCCGGCTGATCGTGGACGGAGCGCGGCCCAGCATCGATGCGATCGAGCGGATCGTATGCCCGGCAACCAGCGCCCGCGATACGTCTTCGCACTCAACCAGGCTAAGCGCCTGCGGGGATCGTCGACGGACCGCCGGCCGGATCCCGCCAGTCTCGGCGAGAACCCCTAGCACGGACGAGTGATGCCGATCGAATAGCCTCGCATCTGGTGCAACGACTCGCCCTGCCGCCAGCGGTCCCACATCAGGGCCTTGTGGCTGTCGGTGTACTGAATCCTTGTCCTTCGCTTCATCCGCAACACTCCTGCTGCTTGGGCAGCTGTCTGTGTTCCATCGAACATATGAAACCGCCACCCAAAGCGGACACCACGGGCGACGACTCAGCGCCATTTCGTCGGCGATCCGGGTGATTCATCGGCGGCTTCTGTGGCTTGGTCGCAAACGGGTAGCCACGCCCCCGCGCGGATGGCAACTTGCAGCGGCGATCACGTCGACCTGGAGCCCCGCATGACCCCCGCTGCCCTGTATTCGCCAGATCCGGCCCGGGGCTGGCTGCCCTGGGCCTGGCTGACGCCAATCCTGATGATCCTGTTCAACGCGGTACCGGTGATCGCGCTGGACGGGTGGATGCAGTCGCAGCATTGGTCGACGCCGCGCGGCGATCCGATCGGCCTCGCTGGCTTGTATGCGCTGCTGTGGATCGGCTTCGCGCCGACGCTGGCGGCCGTGCTCGCCTGGGTACGCTTCGTCGAAGGGCGCTCGCTGGCGAGTATAGGGCTGACCGGTCCGGCGCCGCTGAAAAACTTCCTGCGCGGACTGGCCGTTGGATTCGGCACGATCGCGCTGGTCGTAGTCGCGATCTGGATGGCTGGCGGCATGCAGGCGGCGGGCTTGGGGCAGGCCTGGCGGTCGCCCGTCAGTCTGCTGCACATCGGTCTGCTGCTATTGAGTTTCATGTTCCAGGCGAGCGTGGAGGAAGTCATCTTCCGCGGCTGGATGCTGTCGGTGGTGGCGCGCAAGACCAATGTCGCGGTGGCAGTGCTGCTGGTGTCGCTCGTTTTCTGCTTCCTGCATTTCAGTCCGCACCAGCCGCCCCGGGTCGTGCTCGGCACGTTCCTGTTCTCGCTGTTTGCCTGCGCCTGGGCGCTGCGGACCGGCAATATCTGGGGCGTGATGGGCTGGCACGCGGGGTGGAACTGGTTGCTCGCGACCGGCTTCGAACTGCCCGTCACCGGCATGGATGCGCACTTGCCGGCGCTGCTGGTGGCGCTGCGCCCGCAAGGCCTCGACACCCTGACCGGTGGCGCGCAAGGGCCGGAAGGCAGTTACCTGTGCAGCGTCTTCTACGTCGCCGCGATCGCGTGGATCCAGTGGCGAAAGACGCGCGGAGCTCAGAACTTCTCGCCGACCAGCAGGTAACGCCACTGCCCGGGCGGCGTCGCCCCGTCCGGGCCCTTGCCGATCGGATGCTGGTTCGCGCCGTACCGGCGACGACCAAGCAATGGAGCGTCTGCTAGCGCTCGGTGGGCCGATCGACGCTCCGCTACGGGGCTTCCCGGTATCGACCGACCCGCGGCCGGGCCCTCGCTAATCGAGAAGGCCTTGCGTCTGCGGCGGACGCGCCAGATCGCTCCACTCATCGCGCGCGGCGCCCTCAAGTTTTCGGCGGCGCGCAGGGCGTACGTGCAAGCTCATCCGGAAGCAGCGGGTGCTCGCTTTGCAATTTGCTACTGGTGCGGATTCCGCTCCAGATAGTTAGCGAACTAGAGGCAGCTTAGGTTCGGCCTGCGAGTGCCACTACTCTCCACCCATGACGCAACGTCAGCCGAGGTGGCGAACAGACCCTTTCGACCCGGAATGCTGAAGAGCGCTATTGGTAGCGCACCCCTTCTGCGTGCCTTCATCAGCGCATCTTTGCGCTTAAACCTGAGCACGCGCGACTTCTTCTGAGGTAAGGAGAGGGCCGTAGCGTGTGAGAAGGTCTTGTCGTAGCGGCGAAATAGCGGCCATGGGAGGCGTAGGGCTTGGGTCAGGCAGGCCTACGGTAAGGCGCGCGCCTTGTGTTCGCAAGCGGCTGATATTAAAGAGAAAAAATAATTAATTGTTTCGGCAAATTGGGGCGATTGAAGGTGGTTGGTTCTAATCCACGATCCGGTTTGATTGATTCGATTGGGATGCACACAGGCGCTCTGACTTAGGCGCCCGACGCCTTCAAGACCGTTAGTGGTGCTCCTAGGTTTTGCCGCGCACTGTGTTGGCTGGCAGCAGCGGGCAGGGAGATCAGCGGCGTTGTGCGCGCGGAGCGTCGCTCCTCAGCGCCATCGCTCACCCGCGCGACCCAGCTCCGCCGGTCAACGCGCGGATGCTGCCGGCGTCGGCCTGGTGGACCGGATTGCATACCAGCAGGATCAGATCGGTGCGGCCCTCCACTGCGAAGGAGGAATATTCCATCTCGATCTCGCCAAGGACGGGGTGGCGGACGTGCTTGATGCCATCGCTGGGGTCGTTGACCTCGCCGGCCTCCCACAAGCGGGCGAAATCTTCGCTGCGGCTGCGCAACTCTTCCACCAGCGGGGCGATGGCGGCGTTGGCCCCTGCGCGCGCTGCATCGGCGCGGAACACGGTGACCAGCGATCTGGCCACGCCTTCCCAATCCAGATTCATCACCCGCGATGCAGGGCTCAGGAACATCAGCCGCAACACATTGCGTTCGCCGGGCGGCAACGCTGCATAGTCGGTGAGCACCGCTGCGGCCGCCGCGTTCCAGGCGACCACGTCCCAGCTCACCGTGCGGATGAAGGCCGGGCTGGTTTCCATCGCATCGAGCACGCGTTGCAGCCGCGGGGTGACGCCGGCGGGCGGGTGATAGCGCACGTCGGGCAGGCGCCCCAGCCCGAGCAGGAACAGGTGCTCGCGTTCGGCATCGGTGAGCAACAAGGCCTTGGCGATGCGGTTCAACACGTCTGCCGAGGGCGCGCCGCCGCGGCCCTGTTCCAGCCAGCTGTACCAGGTGGCGCTGATGTTGGCGCTCTGCGCCACTTCTTCCCGGCGCAGGCCGGGCGTGCGCCGCCGGCCGCCGGGATAGCCCAGCGCGGCAGGGTCCAGGCGTTCGCGCCGCTCGCGCAGGTAACTACTGAGAGTGGCGTCGGCCATGGTCCGATCCTGTTATTGGTTATACCGGGATAATCTCACGACTGTAAGGGTATCTCTGGCGTCGATAGCATTGCGATTCCTTCTGAATCGGTAGAGATTTACATGCAAGTGTTCGTCACAGGTGCCACCGGTTGGGTGGGCACAGCGGTGGTCGATGAGTTGCTGCAGTACGGGCATCGCGTGCTCGGTCTGGCGCGGTCGCCCGAAAAAGCGCAGACGTTGAAGGCGAAAGGCGCCGATGTGTTGCACGCAACGCTGGACGATCTGGACAGCCTGCGCACGGCCGCGCGCGCTGCCGATGGCGTGATCCATCTGGCCTTCAATCACGATTTTTCCCGCTATACCGAAAATGCCGCGCAGGATCGCCTGGTGATCGACACGCTGGGCGATGCGTTGCAAGGCAGCGACAAGCCGCTGCTGGTGACCTCCACCTTGTCGGCGTTGCGTGCGTTCGGTCGGGTCGCCAGCGAGGCCGATCTGCCTGCATCGGATCCGTCCTACCCGCGCCGTTCGGAAGAGGCCACACGTCTGCTCGGCGAGCGCGGCGTGCGTGCGGCCACCATTCGCTTGCCGTCCTCGGTTCACGGCGTTGGCGAAACCCATGGCTTTTGTGCCGATGCTGATCGACCTGGCGCGCGAGAAGGGCGTATCGGCCTACATCGGAGAAGGCGCCAATCGCTGGCCGGCGGTGCATGTTGCCGACGCGGCCCGGCTGTATCGGCTGGCGCTGGAAGGTGCGACGCGTCAGGCCGCCTACCATGCCGTTGCCGACAGCGGGGTGCGATTCCGCGAGATCGCCGAAGCGATCGGGCACAAGCTGGGCTTGCCGGTGGAGTCGCGCGATGCCGCGCATTTCGGTTGGTTCGCGGGCTTCGCCAGCGAAGATGTGCCCGCCTCCAGCGAGGCAACGCGGCAGCAGTTGGGGTGGCAGCCGAGCGGTCTGGGATTACTGGCCGATATCGCGCAACCGGCGTATTACGCGGGCCGCTGAGTCGGCACCGCAATCGCTGTGCGGCCGAAGATTGCGCGCGGCCGCGCAGCGATCAGAGCTCACAAAATTGAGCGTGTCCGGATGCGTGGGCATCGAGCGCGCCTGCGTGCCAGACGTGCGTTGGTCTGTGCGCTTGCGCAGCCTCTTATCGACTTGCGCACATCACCTCATGCGGCAGCGCGCACCGGCACTCCACACCAAACGCAGCGCTTACACAGTGCGTGGCGCCGCGCTCACCGCGCTGCGCGCAGCAACGCATCCTCGGTGATCGCATTGGTCAGCACGGTCGGCAATACCGCCGGTGGTGTGCCGGGCCCGTAGACCACGTACAACGGCACACCGACCGCCTGGTGCTGGTCGAGAAAGGCGCTGATCTTGGGGTCGACATTGGTCCAGTCGCCTTTCATGTAGACCGCATCGACCCGGCGCAGCGCATCGCGGAACTCGGCGCTGCTCAGCACGTTCTTTTCGTTGGCCTTGCAGGTCACGCACCAGTCGGCAGTCATGTTGACGAACACCACGCGGTTGTCGGCGCGCAGGCGGTCGAGCAACTGCGGCGAGAACGTCACCACGCCTTCGGCGGCGGTGGCCGCCGGTAGGCTGAGGCGGGTGACCGCAATCACCGGCACGATGGCCAACACCAGCATCACCGCAGCCAGGCCCATGCCGAGGCGATGGCTCTTCCAGCGGCTACGCTCGAAGCAGAACAGGCCCAGCGCAAGCAGGGTGGCGCCGACCAGCATCAGTGCCAGCGCATCCACGCCGCGCTGCTTGCCCAACACCCACAACAACCAGATCGCGGTGAGATACATCGGGAACGCCAACACCTGCTTGAGCGTTTCCATCCACGCACCGGGCGTGGGCAGGCGCCGCGCCAGCGAGGGAATGAAGCCGATCAGCAGGAACGGCAGCGCCAGCCCCAGGCCCAGCGCCAGGAACACCAGCATCGCCAGCAGCGCCGGTGCGGTGAACGCGTACGCCAGGGCGGTGCCCATGAACGGGGCGATGCAGGGGCTTGCCACCACGCAGGCCAGCACGCCGGTGAAGAAATCACCGAGTGGGCCATTGCGCGAGGCCAGCGACTGGCCGATACCGCCCAGATTGCTGCCCAGCGTAAACACGCCCGACAGGCTCAGGCCCACCGCAAACATCAGATACGCCAGCGCGGCGACAAACCACGGCTGCTGCAGCTGGAAGCCCCAGCCGGCCGCTTGCCCGGCCGCACGCAGGCCGATCACCAGCCCGCCGATCGCCGCAAACGACACCAGCACGCCCAGCGAGTACCAGATGGCATGGCTGCGCGCATGGCTGCGGCTCTCGCCGCTGTGCGCCAGCCCCAGCACCTTCAGCGACAGGATCGGCAGCACGCATGGCATCAGGTTCAAGATCAACCCGCCGAGCAGGGCCAGCACCAGCATGGCCAGCAGGCCTTTTTCGGTATGCGGCGGCTGGGTGCGCTGCGGGTTGCCGGCCGAGGCGTCGGCAGCCGGGGCTGCACTGGTGTCGGGCCTTGCGGCAGGCGCCGGTTCGCTGGGCGTCTGCCCGGCGGCCAGCGGCGAAATCATCAGCGGCGCGGTCTGCGCCTGGTTTTGCGGCGACACCGTGCCGGGCGGCAACTCCAGCGCGACGCGGCGGGTCATCGGCGGGTAGCAGATGCCGTCGGTCTGGCAGCCCTGGAAGGTCGCTACCAGAGTCACCTTTGCCGGATCTGCGTGGTCGCGCAGCAGCGGCAGGGTGACTTCGGCCTGGTCGAAATACACCACCACATCGCCGAAATGCTCGTCGCGGTGCGCCTTGCCCTGCGGCCAGCGCGGCAGCCCGGTCCGCACGCCACCGGCGCCTTCCAGTGCCAGCGAGGTGCGGTCGCGGTAGATGTAATAGCCGGGCGCCGGGGTGAAGCGCAGCAACAGGCTGTTGCCGTCGCCGACGATGGCTTCGAAGGTGAAGGCCTGCTCGGCCGGCAGCGGCAGTGCGTCCACGCCGGCTGCCTGGCCGGGGCTGCCGAACAGGCGCGGGGCGGCGGCCGGGGCGCGCGGCACCAGCGACCCCAGGTTTTCGCGCTGTGCGGCAGGCGCAGCGGCGGCGGGCGAGGCCAATGCCGCCGAGGCCTCGGGCAGGCTCACGCGCAGTTCGCGACGCTGCGGCGGGTAGCACACGCCGGCATCGGCGCAGCCCTGGTACTGCACCTGCAACACGGCGGTCTGCAGCGCAGGCTCGGCCTTGCCGGCCAGCTTGGCCTGCAGCTGCTTGCGGTAGGTCTGCACCTGGCCGAAGAACTCGTCGTGCTTGCTCTGCCCTTCCGGCAGTGCCAGTTCGCCGGCGGCAAAGCCTTGCCCGGCTTTGACGCTGATGCGGTGGCGATACAGGTAATAGCCCGGCGCGATCTTCCAGCTCAGGGCGATGCTGTCGCGGCTATCGGCCGTGGCGCTCAGCGTGAATGCCTGATCCACCGGCAGCAGGTCGGCCTCGGTGACGGCGGCCTGCGCGGGCAATGGCGCCAGCAGCGCCAGCGGTGCTGCGAACAACGGTACGGCCAGCAATGCGCAGCGGGCGATCCAGCGGGACAGAGACTTCATGGACGTCAGGATTCCTTGCGGGTTTCGGCCCGGACCCAATCGAGATATGCCGGCAGCCCGGCGCTGGCTTGGACCGCGACCGCCTCCGGCAGTTCATACGGATGCAGTGCCTGCAGCCGCGCAATGGCGTCAGGCAGGCGGTCTTCCCAGGTCTTGATCAAAAGCTGCACTTCCTGACTGCGCTCGATCGCCCCATTCCAGCGGTACAGCGACTGCACGCCGGGCACCTGGGTGACGCAGGCGGCCAGGCGCTCGTTGAGCAGCGCGTGCGCAATGCGATCGGCGCTGTCGGCATCCGGGCAGGTACTGAACAACACATGGAGGGAAGAGGCGCTCACGTAGCTGCGCAGTGTAATCCTCCGCTTACGCGGGATCGACCGCACGTGCCGGAACGCGGCGGTGACTTCGCGCAATACAGCTTTCGGCAATCGATGCGGGCAGCGTCTTGGCAGTTGGGCGCTGATGACCGGCAAGGTTCGGTGCGATGACCGGCTGCGCAGGAGCGCCACCGCTGCGGTGGTCCGGGGCGCGAATGGAACGTCGGCCAGGATAATGTCACTGGGCCGACATTCGAGCCGCATCCGAAGCCGATTGGCCGGTAAACCACATGCTCCGGCCCGACGCACTGGGCACCGGGCCAGGATGGATCAATATGCCTCGGCCCGACGCCTCAAGCGCCGGGCCGGGCTGGATCAATTGGCCAGCTGGCAGCTGGCCGGCTTGGCCGAGGTGAACAGGCTCGCCGTCGCCCATTCGGGGTGATCCACGAACGGATTGCGGTTGCCCTGGAAGCTGAAGACCACCTGGTTGCGCGCACGTTCGGCATCGTCCGGCGGGTCGGCCTGGTGCCAGGCCAGCAGCGTGGACAACAGCCCCATGTAGGCCGGGGAGGCGGAGGTCTGCACGATCTTGCTGCGGTCGTCGGTGAGCTCCAGGTCCGGCTCGGACTGCCCGGTGGCCGCATCAAGGCCGCCTTCATAGCGGATCGCCATGTACATCACCGCACGCGCCATGTCGCCCTTGCGCTTGCCCCACACCTCGAAGGTGCCGCCGTTGCCGTCGGGGGTGCGCACCCAGTTGGAATTGCCCGGATAGCGCCCGCTGCCGCCGCCACTGCCGTCGTTGACCTCGGTGACCCGCTCGCCGCAGCTGCTGGTGCAGGCCGCATAGGGCTTGTTGCCGCGGTCGGCGTTGAAGGCGGTGTCGGTCAGGTACAGCATGTGGGTATCGGTGTAGGGCGCATACGGCAAGCCTTTGTCGCCGCTGGCACTGCCAAAACCCAGCGAATTGGGCCAGGTGTGCTCGCGGTTGTAGGTCAGCCCGCTGCCGGTGCCGGCACGGTCGCTGCCCTTGGCGTAGCTACGGTTGCGGTAGGCGTCCAGGATCCGGCCGCTGTTGTTGGGATCCTCGTCGGCCATTTCCAGGATGGTCCAGGTGCTGGTGCCCGAGCCGCTGTACGGATAGACCGTGTGGCCCTTGATCACGGTGTGCAGCGAGCAGCGCAACTGGCTGGCATTGGCGGTGTTGACCCGCGAGTAGTAACCGGTGCCGCCGCCGCTGGCGGTGGCCACGGTGAAGGCGATGGCCTGGTTGGCGGCCGGGCTCAGCCCGCTGGCATCGCGGATGGCGCTGGCGGTGATCGCCAGGGTGCAGCGCTCGCCACCGACCAAGGCGGTGTTGGTGGACAGGCTGAAGCGGGTGCCGCTGGTCGGGTAGCTCAGCGCCACCGTGCCGGAGCTGGCGCAGCTCAGTGCGAAGGCGCCGCTGCTCAGCGTCACCGCCTCGCTGAAGCCCACGCTCAGGTCGCCGGCGGCGGGAAAGCCGGTCGCGCCCTGGGTCGGGGTGGTGCTGGTGATCGTCGGTGCCGCGCCGGTCTCGCCGCCACCGCCGCTGCCGTTGAAGCTCTGGCCGCGGTTGCACGCGCCAAAGGTCTGCGCCGACGAGCCGGCCCAGCTGAAGTTGGCCGCGCTGCTGCCGGTGCCGGTCAGTTGCAGCGAACTGCCGACCGCGCTGCTGTTGCTCTCGCTGACCGGCAGGTTCTGGCTGGTGATGCCGGCGGCGGGCCCGCCGCTGGCGGTGATGGCGCCTTCGTAACTGAGGAACTGCACCAGCTGCCCGTTGGGGTCGACCAGCGCCACACCGTCGTTGGGCCCGTTCTGCACGCCGTTGCTGGCGTAGCTGACCGTGGCCACGCGCACCTGGCTGCCGCAGCTGACCAGGCTGCCAGCCGGCACCGCCGTGTTGGCGTAGACCGTGGCCGCACCCGGCGTGCTGCCGTTGTACAGATAGATGCGGTAGCCGCTCAGCGATTCGCCGGCGGTGGCCACCACTTCCACGGCTTCGCCGCTGTCGCCGGAGGCGCCCGCGTCGTCGTAATGCAGTTCGTTGATGAACACCGCGGCGTGGGCGGTGGGGACGGCCAGTGCGAACGCACAGGCCAGGGGAAGAATGCAGCTCAGGGACACAGCACGGGACGGCAACCTCATCGACAGCTCCTTGTGATCGGGGAATGCGTTGCCGACTGTAAGACGTGCGCATGACAATCGGTGGAACCTGGTTCCATTTTTAGTGCGGCTGACCCGGCGACTACTTTTGCTGCCCAGTGCGCCAAGCGCAGCAGCCATTGCGCAGTCCGGTTGAACCCGCTCTGCCCGCAGCGACCGGGCGAACCGCTCGCCAGCTCTGGTCAGCTGCCCTGACGCCTTCGGACTGGACTGCCCGGCGAAAAAATTTTTGCCCCCAGCCCTTGAAAGCTGGCCACACAGCACAATCTCTGGCCCGCACCCGCTCTGTCGGGTTTTTTCCGCGCGCTGTGCTGGCAGTCGTCACATACGAGTGCTAACATCGCCGATAATTTCCAGGCCAATCAATCACTTAAGAGGGTCTTTCTCTATGAGCATCAAGCCGCTTCACGACCGCGTTGTAGTCAAGCCGATCGAAGCCGACGAAGTTTCCGCCGGCGGCATCGTGATCCCGGACTCCGCCAAGGAAAAGTCCACCAAGGGTGAAGTCGTCGCCATCGGCGCCGGCAAGCCCCTGGACAACGGCAGCCTGCGCGCGCCGGTGGTCAAGGTCGGCGACAAGGTCATCTACGGCCAGTACGCCGGCAGCAGCTACAAGTCCGAAGGCGTCGAGTACAAGGTGCTGCGCGAAGACGACATCCTGGCGGTCATCGGCTGATCAGGCGCCATGCGCCGGGAATCGGGAGTGGGGAATCGGGAATAGGCAAAGCGGCTAGCGCCCTTCGCCATCCCACCCAGGCCCGATTCACGCTGTTGATCTACCGATTCCCCATTCCCTATTCCCCATTTCCGGAGTTACATACAAATGGCTGCTAAAGACATTCGTTTCGGTGAAGACGCACGTACCCGCATGGTCCGTGGCGTCAACGTTCTCGCCAATGCCGTCAAGGCCACCCTGGGCCCGAAGGGCCGCAACGTCGTGCTCGAAAAGAGCTTCGGCGCGCCGACCATCACCAAGGACGGCGTCTCCGTCGCCAAGGAAATCGAACTGGCTGACAAGTTCGAGAACATGGGCGCGCAGATGGTCAAGGAAGTCGCTTCCAAGACCAACGACAATGCCGGCGACGGCACCACCACCGCCACCGTGCTGGCCCAGGCCCTGATCCGCGAAGGCGCCAAGGCCGTGGCCGCCGGCATGAACCCGATGGACCTCAAGCGCGGTATCGACCAGGCCGTCAAGGCTGCCGTCATCGAGCTGAAGAACATCTCCAAGCCCACCACCGACGACAAGGCGATCGCCCAGGTCGGCACCATCTCGGCCAACTCGGACGAATCGATCGGCAACATCATTGCCGAAGCGATGCAGAAGGTCGGCAAGGAAGGCGTGATCACCGTTGAAGAAGGCTCGGGCCTGGAAAACGAGCTGGACGTGGTCGAGGGCATGCAGTTTGATCGCGGCTACCTGTCCCCGTACTTCATCAACAACCAGCAGAGCCAGTCGGCCGATCTGGACGACCCGTTCATCCTGCTGCACGACAAGAAGATCTCCAACGTGCGCGACCTGCTGCCCGTGCTGGAAGGCGTGGCCAAGGCCGGCAAGCCGCTGCTGATCGTGGCTGAAGAAGTCGAAGGCGAAGCGCTGGCGACCCTGGTGGTCAACACCATCCGTGGCATCGTCAAGGTCGTGGCCGTCAAGGCACCGGGCTTCGGCGACCGTCGCAAGGCGATGCTGGAAGACATGGCCGTGCTGACCGGCGGCACCGTGATCTCCGAGGAAGTGGGTCTGGCGCTTGAGAAGGCGACCATCAAGGACCTGGGCCGTGCGAAGAAGGTGCAGGTCTCCAAGGAGAACACCACCATCATCGACGGCGCCGGCGACTCTGCCACGATCGAAGCCCGCGTTGGCCAGATCAAGACCCAGATCGAGGACACCTCGTCCGATTACGACCGCGAGAAGTTGCAGGAGCGCGTGGCCAAGCTGGCCGGCGGCGTTGCAGTGATCAAGGTCGGCGCGTCGACCGAAATCGAAATGAAGGAAAAGAAGGCCCGCGTCGAAGACGCCCTGCACGCCACCCGTGCAGCCGTCGAAGAAGGCGTGGTCCCGGGCGGCGGTGTGGCCCTGGTGCGTGCGCTGGTGGCCGTCGGTAACCTGACCGGTGCCAACGAAGACCAGACCCACGGCATCCAGATCGCCCTGCGCGCCATGGAAGCCCCGCTGCGCGAAATCGTGGCCAATGCCGGCGAAGAGCCGTCCGTGATCCTGAACAAGGTCAAGGAAGGCACCGGCAACTACGGTTACAACGCGGCCAACGGCGAGTTCGGCGACATGGTCGAGTTCGGCATCCTGGATCCGACCAAGGTCACCCGTTCGGCACTGCAGAACGCAGCCTCGATCGCCGGCCTGATGATCACCACCGAAGCCATGGTGGCCGATGCCCCGAAGAAGGATGAGCCGGCAATGCCCGGCGGCGGTGGCGGCATGGGCGGCATGGGCGGTATGGATTTCTGATCCAGGCCACTTGGCTGTTACAGCAAAAAATGACCCCGCCGAAAGGCGGGGTTTTTTTGTGGGCGGTACGTTGGGGAGCGAGGCCGCGCAGGGCACGGCGACCCGAACGAATCGCTGCCGGTATGAGCGCAATGCGGTCGATGCCGAGATCGCAGTGGTGTCCCAATTGCAGTCAACGGCATGCGCTTGCGGATGGCCGGATATGCATTGCCGAACCACTCTGCCGCGCTATGTACTTCTGCATGCATGTCGATGATTTCTGTGTGTGAGGCGTGCCAGGCGGTGTCTATCGCGCTGTGGAAGTGCGTCGTCTCTATAGCGCTTGGCACATGGGCACCATCCCGCGTCTGTTGATCCTTGTGCTGCGTCTTGTACTGCCGCGGATGCCCCGGCATGCTCGGCTGGATGCGGTGTTGTGTCGTAGGCGATGCCGCTCTCTGCGCTGCGTGTGGTTGCACCCGCGTCGCAGTCCAGCCATCCCCAGGAGAACGCCGATGCGCCGTTTGACCGCACAGGATTTCCACCCCGATCTGCTCGCGCTGTACGACGGCTACGTGCACGGCAAACTCAGTCGGCGCGATTTTCTCGATCGTGCCGCCGCGTTCGCGGTGGCCGGGTTGAGTGCGGCGGCGATCCTGGAATCGCTGAGCCCCGACTACGCGCTCGCCACGCAAGTGGAGTTCACCGACCCGGACATCGTGGCCGAGTACATCACCTATCCCTCGCCCAATGGCCATGGCCAGGTGCGCGGTTATCTGGTGCGGCCGGCCAAGGTCACCGGCGCGGTGGCGGGCGTGGTGGTGGCGCACGAAAACCGCGGTTTGAATCCGTATATCGAAGACGTAGCGCGGCGCGTGGCCAAAGCCGGCTTTGTCGCGCTGGCACCGGATGGCCTGAGTTCGGTGGGCGGGTATCCCGGCAACGACGAAAAGGGCCGCGCGCTACAGGCGCAGGTCGACCCGACCAAGCTGATGAACGACTTCTTCGCCGCAGTGGAATTTTTGATGAGCCGCGAGCGCAGCACCGGCAAGGTCGGCATCACCGGCTTCTGCTATGGCGGCGGCGTGGCCAATGCGGCAGCGGTGGCGTATCCCGAGCTGGCGGCGGCGGTGCCGTTCTATGGCCGTCAGCCTACCGAGGCCGAGGTCGCCCGCATCCGTGCGCCGCTGCTGCTGCATTACGCCGCGGAAGACGAACGCGTCAATGCCGGCTGGCCGGCGTACGAGGCCGCGCTCAAGGCGCAGCACAAGGTCTATCAGGCCTACGTGTATCCGGACACCAACCACGGCTTCCACAACGACTCGACGCCGCGTTACGACAAGGCAGCGGCGACGCTGGCGTGGGATCGCACCATCGAGTGGTTCCGGCGGTATCTGGTGTGAGTGGGCCGGTGCGGTAGTCGGGGTAATCGCGCGTGGCAAAGCCCTCGCGTTGGCTGTTGCATCACACAAGAGACCCCGCTGAAAGGCGGAGCCTCCTGTGTGCGCCCCCCTGTTGCGCAGGTGGGTGCTAGCAGCCCATTGCCGTTGCTTGCAATGTCAGGGCGAACGCGCTGTAGGTGCTGTTGCGCTATCGCTGCGTGGGTGCGGTTGCGCAATCGCTTCCGGTTCCGGGGAGGCGGTCTGCACCGCGACTCCGGCGGCCTCGTCCATCTCGGCGACTTCGGAGATTTCGGTGATCGTCACGCTGCTGCCGGGCCTGGTCTGAGCAGCAGCGCCCGCGTCCTCGATCACTTGCAGCGCGATATCTCCGACCATCTCCTGGTACTGCTGCGCATGTTCCGACTGCAGACTTGCCACATAATTCGCCGTGTCTTGTACGGTCTGGATCAGCTCTTCGGGCGAGGACGGCATGCGGGTTGCGAGCGGGGTGCCATCGGGCCCCTCGAACACCCGCATGACCTGACGCCCGCCCCAGTTCATCGCCAGTTCCGCGCCACGCGCCATTGGGCCAGGCATCGTCATCGACATCAGCGACATGATCGCGCCAGCGTAGTAGGGCGATGCCGGCGATGCTTCTATCAAGCTCTTGTCTGCGAACGTCTTGGACAGCTTCTCCACACCCAGCGCCAGCGCCATGACCATGCTGCCGGAGCACATGGCCTTGAAGCGCTCCATCGTGTCCTGGCGGGTCGCGTGCTTGTTCAACGCCGACTGCATCATCACGGTCGTCACCACGGCCGTGTCGGCCAGCAGGTCCACCGTGCCGATCCGATCCGGCTGGATCAGGTAGACGGTCAGCCCGGTCACGCCGGCACCCAGCAATGCCAATGCCAACTTGGAAGAGAAATCCTGGTTGCTCAGTTGGCGCGGGATGGTGGCTGGCTGGTCCTGGTCGACTTGCAGCGCAGTGCTCAGGCGCTTGCTGCATTGATCGAGCGTCTCCAGCAGATGCGTGCATTGAGCATTGAGCGTGCGGGTGAGTTCGTGCCCTGTGCTGGGTTCGGTGAAGTCTCGGCGCGCTTGTTGAAAAGCGTCGCGGCCATGCTCCAGAGCGGCGCAGATCTCGTTGAGTTGGGTGCGCAGTTGCTGGCTGATCTGTCCGGGCGTCAGGCGCGCGCGCAACCGCTGAGCCTGCGCCTGAAGGCCGGCACGGTCCGCGATACTCGCGCCCAGGTGGGAGACACCGTGCTGCATTCGATTGCCAATTTTGTTGATGCTGTTCCAGAGGAAAGGCATCAGCACCATCGCTGTGCAGGCCGTCGATGCCGCTGCGGAAAATCCCAGGTTGTTTTCCACTGCCTCTGCCTGATGCCGCATGGCCGGGTTGCCGAATTTCTTTGGCAGCTCGGTGGTGAGAAACATGCCGTTGAGCAGGATGGCGTAGAAATGCATTTCGTTGGCTTCGCGCCCCAGCTGCCCGCCCATCAGCGGGAACGGAAGCCCGTCGGCGGTGGGGCGCAGCGCCGATGCCGATAGACTCATCACGCCCTTGGTTGCTGCGGCAATGGAATAGGCGAAGGTCTTGGCCTGGTTGGCGAGCAGCGGACTGGGCACCACCAGGGGCCAGAGATTGACCAGATTGGCCAGCGACTTCAGCGCCCGCCCGGGCGCAGGTGTTCCGTGTTCCAGCGGTTGCAGCGCGTCTTCCACGGCTTTGATGTCGCCGAGCAATTGCTGACGGAAGCGTGCTTCCAGACCGGTTGCCGTTTCGATGGCGCCGCGCAGCTGCGTGATCTGCTGGCGGCACGCGGCTAGGCTGTGGGGCGCGACCTGTTCCGGATCGGTGTGGCGCACCATCTGCAGAAATGCCGGATCGTCCGCATGGATCTGCAGCATGGTGCGCAGATCTGTCAGCGACCAGAAATCGACCGCAGCCTTGGACACTGCAGCGGATGCATGCTGGACGCCGCCTGCTAGCGCGGAGCGCGCGCGCGCGCTAAGCGTTTTGGCAGTGGATGGAGCAGTCGTGCGTGCCGAGTGAGACGCCTGCGGTGCGGGCGAAGATGGCTCCACGGGCAAAGTCGGCGTGGAACTGGCAGACGACGTGCCTGACCGGCCGACCGGGGCAAGTGCCGCTAGCGCCGGGTTGACCGGGGAGTGTGTCGGCGATGCGGCAGGTTGCAGTTCCACGGTACCTTCATCGCGCTCGCGTGCGTTCTGCAACTCGTCCGGCGAGGACTGGCCTGCCGACTGCGCTTTCCTGATCTGCATCGGATATCTCCGTTCGATGGGGGGACACCAATCGCGGTGTTCGGTGTTCTTTCATGATCCGCGCGCGAGCACCCGGCTCAACCGGATGTGCGAAGTAGCGCGCTGCCACCGGAAGTGCCCGACCAAGCGGTGACAACGGTAGGAAGCGACGCTCCAAGGCATCGATTCCGTTGCTGCCAGTTGCGCATGGATGGGCACGCCGTGATCCGATCAGACGTCTGCAGCACGGCATCGAATAGGTTGTTTCGAGGCGGCTATCACATATTCATGTCAGGGTGTTGACACCGATGTCATAGCAGCCCTAGCGTCGCTGGGCAGGCGCTTGCGCCGAACGGTCGGGGGGCCATCGGACAGGGGGCGGCGATGCGGTGCATCGCTCGCAGGCGTCGTTGCAGTGAAACGCCACGCCGGCCATGCCGGCCTCTCCCGGGGATCTTATGAACTGCCGCAGTCATCGCCTTGCCTTGTCGATTTCCTTGTCGCTCGCCCTGTCCGTCGCCGCCCAATCGGCCACTGCCCAGCAGACCGAGCCGGATCAACCACGCGTTACCTCCACCCTGGACGCAGTCAGCGTCACCGGCTCGCGCATCAAGCGCGCGCAGGTCGAAGGCGCGCAGCCGGTGGTCACCATCTCCGCGCAACAGATCCAGCAGGAAGGCTTCGCCACCGTCTACGACGTGCTCAACAGCATGAATCAACAGGGCTCGGTGGAAGCCGATACGCAATGGGGCTCGCACACGCCCAACGCCTCGCCGATCAATCTGCGCGACCTGGGACCGGGCCGCACCTTGCTGCTGGTCAACGGGCACCGCGTGGCCGATTACCCGCTCCCGTACGGCGGCGAAAGCAACTTTTCCAATTACAGCAACATCCCCTCCGCCGCAGTGGAGCGCATCGAGATTTTGACCGGCGGCGCATCGGCGATCTACGGCTCGGACGCGGTGGCCGGCGTGGTCAACGTGATCCTCAAGCGCGACTACCAGGGCGACCAGGTGCGGCTGCGCGGCGGCACGGCCACCGAAGGCGGGCGCGACAGTTTCGACGTGTCGTGGGCGGGCGGGCGCACCGGCGAAAACTGGAGCCTGACCTACGCGCTGCAGGCCACCCGGCGCGATCCGCTGAGCGGGCGCGATCGCCCTGAGATGGACGACTCGGACGACATGTCCTATTCCAACTGGACCGGCCAGAACCGCCTGTACGGCTTCAACCCGTTCACCGGTTTGAGCCTGGTCGATGCCAACACCAGCGAGCGCCTGGCGCCGCCTGCAGGCACCTGCGCGCGCTTCGGCGGCGAGTTCATCGATGCGCAGCGGCTGAGCTACAACCAGAACACCGGCACGCTCACCAACGCCGGCGATTATTGTGGCGTGGCGCGCGACTACGGCGACTGGGGTCTGGTCACCGGCAGCGAAGATTATTCGGCGTATCTCTATGGCACCTGGAAGTTCGGCGAGGCCACCGAGGCGTGGGCCACGCTGTCGGCCAACCGCAGCATCGGGCGCTGGACCTACGATCCGCCGTACGCGTACCTGGGCCCGTTCCAGGATGCGAACACCGGCCGCTCGCTGTATGCGATCCGCCAGCTTACCCGTCGCGAAGCCGACGGCTGGGATCGGCTCGCCAACTACAACAAGGAACAGTCCTGGGACCTGAGCGCCGGCCTGCGCGGTGTATGGGCCGATCGCTTCGATTGGGAGCTGAGCGTCGGTCGCTCGCGCTACACAGTCGACGAATACATTCGCACCGTGGATACCGCGCGCGCGACCGATTATTTTCTCGGCAGCCCCACCGGCACCGCCGCCGATGGTTCATCGATTTATGCGATCAACGAAGCGCGTTTGTATGCGCCACTGTCGTCGAGCGAGTACGACGACCTGGTCGCCAAGTCGCATAACTCCGCCTATTCGTGGGTGAATCAAGCCAGTTTCAGCTTGAGCGGCGACGTGGTGCAGGGCTGGGCCGGGCCGATCCGCTTTGCCACCGTGGCCGAAGTGGCCAAGCAGGGCTACCAGCTGTCGCCGGACCCGTGCGCCAATGAGTGCTACCCGGTCGATGTGGTCGACAGTGGCGGTGGTGAGCGCATGCGCAGCTCGGCCGGGCTGGAATTCCAGATTCCGTTGCTCTCCACATTGAGCGCGAATGTGGCCGGCCGCTACGATCGCTATGGCAACTACCGGTCTTCGGCGGCGATTCCAACCGATGTCGGCACGCAAAGCGATACCACCTGGAGCGCGGGCCTGGAATGGCGCCCGGTCGAGAGCCTGTTGTTGCGCAGCACGCTGGCCACCAGCTTCCGCGCGCCGGACATGCATTACGTGCTCGGCGAACCCAGCTCCACCAACCAGACCGTGATCGATCAATACCGCTGTATTTCCTCGGGCGCGTCTCTCACCGGCGGCTGCAATGACGAGAACAGCAACATCTTCTACACCGTGGATGTAAACCGCCGCGGCACCCCGGATCTACGCTCGGAAACCGGCCGCTCGTTCACCGGCGGGGTGGTGTGGGACATCGCGCAAGGTCTGTCACTGAGCGTGGATTACTACCGCATCCAGCTGGAGGAAATGATCAAGGATCTGGACCGCGACGAGATCCTCTCGGCCGAAGCCGGCTGCCGCACCGGCACCACCATCAGCGGCGGCGCCTGGAACAACCCTGGCGGCGCCGGTTATTGCGACACCATCAGCTCGCGCGTGCTGCGCAATGCCGATGGCACCATCGCCAGCATCGAGCGCGGCCCGATCAACCTGGCGCAGATGGAAACCTCCGGCATCGACGCCTCGCTGAAATACCGCCTGGCCACTTCCGGTTGGGGGAACTTTCAGTTGTCGCTGGACTACAACACGCTGATCGCCTATCGCGAACAGATCTACCGCACAGACAGCGACGAAAACCGCCGCGACGAACGCGTGCGCAGCCGTGTGCGCGGCAGCGTGCATTGGGACAACGGCGGCGCATGGGACTGGACGGTGTACTTCCGCCGGCTCGGCTCGATGCGTGCGGTCAACTGGGGCACCTGCGCACGCTTCGACGACGGCTACCAGCCCAGTGCCGCCGATGAGTGCGTGGTCACCGACACCGCCAACGTGCATCTGGGCGAAACCAGCAAGCGTTACTTCGGCCGCGTGGGACCTGCGATCTACTGGAACCTGAGCACCGGCTACAAACTCACCGACCATGCCAAGGTCAATTTCTACGTCAACAACGTGTTCAACGAAGTGGGCTACGAGAACAAGGAGCGCTTCTACGGCTACGGCTTCTACAACACCACCTTGTTCAACCCGATCGGCCGCGAAGTGGCAGCGGAATATGTGTTTACGTTCTGATTGAATGTGGCTGCCGCACCACACGCCACGGCACAGCGCCGTGGCGTGTGGTGCAGTGCAGGCTGATTTTGTGACGAAAGCTGGTTGGTCTGGAAAGCGTTATTGGCTGGCGCCTTGATTTTGTGCGTGGGAGCGGCCCGCAGACCACTCTTCGGAATTGCGGCATTGGCGGAACAGAAAGCTCGGCCTCCGGCGAAACACATGCTCATCTGCAAGCGTCATTCATTGCGTCGGGGCGTGAAGTAAGGCCTGCTCGCTCTATCAAAAAGCTGCGAGAGAAAAGCCTGTGTGCTCTTCAAATAATTACAACTGATCAGGTAAGGACGACGTGCTCGGGACCTTGGCGGACGAGTCATAAATGCAGAGTCCGAACAATGGCTGCGCTGCCGTTTCAGTCGCTCAAAGTCATGGCAACGACGTACCGAGGCGGTAGCGTGGCTGGGGATTGGCGGAGAGCGGCACAGGGATATACCGCCGCGGCGAGTAGGCGTCGGCATCAGGCAAGACGTGACGCCGTTCGACGCAGGCTGGCCAACGCGCGCGTGGCGATGCCGCGCATCTGTTCGCTCAGCTTGTCGTTGTCCATGGCTTGCTGCCAGAACTGCTCGGCCATCCCGGCAGCGCGCCGCCATTGCGCGAACTGATCAACGCTAGGCGGTGGAATCTCGATATCCCGCTGTACGACTTCGCCACTGGATGCCGGCCGCAGTGCCATCGGCAGCATGTCATACACCGGGGCAAGTTGCAGGGGCAGGGTGTCGGCAAGCACCAATGCCGCATTGCCCAGGTGCATGTCGGTGTTGCCGATAAGCGTGCCGAACCAACTGATCACTTCCAGGCGCTCGGCGTCTTGCGGGCTTAGCCAACCATCGCGCTTGAGCAGTGGAGCAAGGGTCCGCCAGCTGCTGGTGTTCGCGTCGCCGTAAAAGGCAGCGAACAGCGACATCAGTGAGACGAACCCGCGCCGGCCCAATGCAGCAGTCCGATCGAAGCGTGTCGATTCGAGGAAGACGCGCCCGCCCGCCTGCAGCACCTGCGTTGCCGCAGCAGGGATGCCGCCGGCAATCAGAATCTGGCTGGCCAACCACTCCATGTGTAAAAGATCCGCCCAACGCCGGCCTGTTGGCTGATCGGTCTGGTCGGAGAACTTGACGATCACGGGGCGATACGCGCCATCTTCTCCCAGCACTGCAGTGAACTTCGGCTGCTCGCCAGCGGCAGACGAGCCAACGGCCTCGCCGCGCAATGCAGCTTCGGCGCGGCTGAGATATTCATCGGGGCGCGCCTGCATGGCGATGCACCCAGGCTGTTCGATCGCCTCCAAAGCCAGAGCCAGCGCGCGCTCGCCGATCAGCAGGTCGCCAACCTGGTCGTGACCATCCGACAGCATGGCCACCAGGTTGTCCCTGGGCGACCACAGCGCCAGGTTGTCCGGTAGGCGCAACGGCCCGGCGACACGGTGCGCCAGATTGCGCCCGAGAAATCCCTGGGGCCGTTGGTCGTCGATAAACCACGGCAGCGACGCGAACACGCCTGTGTCCAACGGCGGATGCAATAGAACGGGGTTGTCCTGCAAAAGGTCGACAAAGAAATGGTCGTTATGCAGCACCAACAGGTGGCCCAGTGGTACAACGCGGGCATCGTGATCGATTCGATAGAGCGGCCACATACGCTCGCCCCGCAACTCACCGGTGGCCGCGTAGCCGGTAGTGCGCGCCTTGCCATAACGCAGCACTGCAGGACCGGCACTTGCGACCAGGCGGGACAGGGTAGGGCGGCTCACGCCCAGGCGCGCCGCCAGATCGGCCCCACGCATGGGGCCGTTGATGCGTAGCGCGCTGATCAGCCGTTCGACTGCGTCGGGAGAGGGCATGGGGCGCAGATTCTGAAACGATATGTGAAACGATAGTAAGCCACTAGTGACTACCTAATCAATTGATATAAAAGAAATTTTGGTTATGCAATAAGCATCATTGATGTCGGTAGGTGAAACAATACCCCGGTGTGCCCGGCTCTTCATGGTCACCACCGAGGATGGGTACACACGCAATGGACCGGACATCAATCCGCACCGATATCGTGCCGGCACGTCGCAGCATCCATCGCGGTCGGGCTCAGCAAGACGGTTACCAAGCCGTGTGTCTGAGTTGCATCCAGCGTGCGTACGTGACAACCGTGGGACGTGGCAGCACTGCCGCACGGCGCATGCGGCACTGGGCGTGGCGCGCGATGCGCTCAACGTCAGTGCGACGCGGTGGTCGTCGAGACACATACGGCTTGCAGGCGCATCGCGACCGCCGCTGCAACGTTCCGTTGCCGATGAAACAGTGGCAGCGTCGAAACGCGCGTGTTATCAATGCACCCAATGAACGCACCCCGCAGCCAGTTTTACTTTTGGTACTACGGTTTTCCGATGCCGCTGGCGGAGGACGGATTGCGCTCACCCTGAAGAAATCTTCAGCAGCATTCCCGAAAAGCCGCCAGCGTACACTGGCGGCTTTTTTGTTGCCGCCTCGCCTGGCATCCCTGATGCAACACCGCCCACCGAGACACTGTTATGCCGCCTGTGACCGATGACCTGCGTATCCGCAAGATCGAAGCCCTCGCCCCGCCCTCCCAGCTGCTGTCGCTGCTGCCTTGCGACGACCGCGCTTCCGAGACCGTGACCAATTCGCGCGCCGCCCTGCACGAGATTCTGCATGGCCGCGACGACCGCCTGGCGGTGGTGATCGGGCCCTGCTCGATCCATGACCCGGTTGCGGCGATGGACTACGCGCACCGCCTGCGCCCGCTGCGCGAGCAGTTCGGCGACGCGCTGGAGATCGTGATGCGGGTGTACTTCGAAAAGCCGCGTACCACCATCGGCTGGAAGGGTCTGATCAACGATCCGGACCTGGATGGCAGCTTCCAGATCAACAAGGGTCTGCGGGTGGCGCGCGGCCTGCTGCGCGACATCAACAACCTCGGCCTGCCGGCGGGCGTGGAATTTCTCGACATCATCTCGCCGCAGTACATCGCCGACCTGGTGGCCTGGGGCGCGATCGGCGCGCGCACCACCGAAAGCCAGGTGCATCGCGAAATGGCCTCGGGCTTGTCGTGCCCGGTGGGCTTCAAGAACGGTACCGGTGGCGACGTCAAGATTGCGGTGGACGCGGTGGGAGCGGCTTCGCATCCGCACCATTTCCTGGCCGTGACCAAGGATGGCCACACCGCGGTGGCAGCGACGGCCGGCAATCCGGATTGCCATGTGATCCTGCGCGGCGGCAAGCAGCCCAACTTCGACGCGGCCAATGTGGAAGCGGCCAGCCAGGTGCTCACTAAATCCGGCTTGCCGGCGCGTCTGATGATCGACGCCAGCCATGCCAACAGCGGCAAGAATCCCGAGAACCAGCCCAAGGTCATCGACGACATCGCCAGGCAGCTGGAAGGCGGCGAGACGCGCATCGTCGGCGTCATGGTGGAGAGCCACCTGGTCGGCGGCCGCCAGGAACTGGTGCCGGGCTGCGCACTGACCTACGGCCAGAGCATCACCGACGGCTGCCTGGATTGGGACGCTTCGGTGCAGGTGCTGGAGCGTCTGGCGACGGCCGTGCGTGCACGTCGTGCGAGGCGGGTTGCCGAAGCTGCGTGATTGGTGAGAGCCCCTCCCCTGCCGGGAGAGGGGTTGGGGTGAGGGTACGGCGGAAGACAGCCATTTTAGATTGCATGCTTACAAACGACGCGGCGCACTCGCAAGGGCAACAGATTCAAAGCCCAGCCCACTCGAGTGCAACTCATCAAAGTCCAGCATCCTCAACGCCCGGCATATTCAAAGCGCATCAAATCTAAAGCGCAGCACATTCGACATCTGGTGTATTCAGAACGCAGCACATCCAAAAAAGCGCGTACCCGTCGCCACAAGCGGCCCACAACACGTAGCGAACAGCCTTGCAATGAGCGCCTCAAGCAGCCTGACGTAGTGTTGATGGCAACTCTAGAACAAGAACGTCGGGCCGGTGCAGGGAGCCGGCCCGACGGATTGGACACCACCCAGTGATGACCCGTCGCGCCCAGCGGCAGGAGGGGGAGAGAGCCGTCCTGCCGCCGAATGCGAGCGGGCAGGAACGTTATCCGCTATGTCCGTGACGATGCGATGTCGCCGCATGTCGGCGGCAGCAATGAAGTTCGAGTTGCGTTAACGGCGACCATTTCGCATGACGCGCTGCACTGAGTGTTCGAGCGCGCATTACCTGCATGGACACACTAGGCACGCTCGTCATTGCATAAGCGCATAGCGGCCGATGCAAGTGTGCAGTCGCGCAATAAGGCGCTGCCATCGGAGGTGTTGAGCATGGCGCTATCGCTCAATCGCTATTGCGCCCGAACACGCGTGCCTGCGGGCGGCGCGATCGGTGTCCCGCTGCGCCCCGACGTGCATCCGCCAAATGCTGCGCACGCTGCCCGGCACGACGATCAGGTGCACAGAGCGCGGCATGATCGGGCAGCTGCAACGCGCGCGATCACCCCAGCATGTCGCCTGTCTCCAACCAGCGTTGATGCCACGACAGCGCTTCGGTCAGCAGATGCGGGGTGTGCTTGCCGTAGCTGTCGCGATTGGCACGCGCTACATAATCTTCCAGTGCATCGCGATAACGCGGGTGCACGCAGTGATCGAGCACCTGGCGCGCGCGTTGTTTGGGCGTGAGCCCGCGCAGATCGGCCAGACCTTGTTCGGTGACGATCACAGAGACGTCGTGTTCGGTGTGATCGACATGGCTGACCATCGGCACAATTGACGAGATGCTGCCGGCCTTGGCGATGCTGGGGCTCAAAAAAATGGACAGGAATCCATTGCGCGCAAAATCGCCGGAGCCACCGATGCCGTTCATGATGCGGCTGCCCATCACATGGGTGGAATTGACGTTGCCGTACAGGTCGGCTTCGATCATGCCGTTCATGCCGATGCAGCCAAGCCGGCGCACCAGTTCCGGATGGTTGGAGATCTCCTGCGTGCGCATGACGATGCGTTGCCGATAGAAATCGATATTGCGCTTGAACTCCTCGTTGCCTTCCGGGCTGAGCGCAAAGCCGGTGCACGAGGCATAGCGCAGCACGCCGTCGCGTAGCAGCGCGAGCATGCCGTCCTGAATCACTTCAGTGAACGCCTCCAGATCGCGGAAGCCACTGCGTGCAAGCCCCGCCAGCACCGCATTGGGGATATTGCCCACGCCCGATTGCAACGGCAGCAGACTGGCCGGCAGGCGGCCCTTGCTCACTTCATGGCGCAGGAACTCGATCAGGTGTTCGGCGATGCGTTCGCTGCTTGCATCGGCAGCGGCGAACGGGCTGTTGCGGTCCGGGCCATGCGTGCGCACCACCGCCACGATCTTGTCCGGATCGCAGCGCAGGCTGGGCTCGCCGATGCGGTCGTCGCCATGCAGCAGCGGGATCGGTTTGCGATGCGGCGGCAGCGCGGTGCCGTAATAGACGTCATGCATGCCGTCCAGGCCGGCCGGCTGCCAATCGTTGACCTCGATGATCACTTTCTTGGCCAGGTCCAGCCAGGTCTTGTTGTTGCCGATCGAGGTCGACGGCACCAGGCTGCCATCGGCGCGGATCGCCGAGACTTCCACCACCGCAGTATCGATCTGCCCGTAGAAACCGAACCACACGTGCTGGGCCACGTGGCTGAGATGGATGTCGATATAGTCCAGCGTGCCGGCATTGATGCGTTGGCGTGCATCCGGGTCGGACTGGAACGGCATGCGCATGGCGATGCCCTCGGCCTTGGCCAGCGCGCCATCGAGTTCCGGTGCGGTGGAGGCGCCGGTCATCAACTTGATCTGGAACGGTTGGCCCTGCAGATGCGCCGCTTCGATGCGCTGTGCCAGCGCCATCGGCACCGCCTTGGGGTAGCCGGAGCCGGTGAAGCCGCTCATCGCCACGGTCTCGCCTGGCTGGATCAAGGCGGCAGCGGCCCCGGCAGAAACCAGGCGTTCGCGCAGCGGCGCGTGCAGGATGCGTTCGTCGGACATGGGCAGCACAGCGTTAAACGAGGGAAGCGCAATTATCGCCGCTGCATGCCTCGATCGGGGCGCGACCTTGGTGGAATGAGCGAGCGCGACACCGGCCATGCGCATGTTCACGCCTCGCCGCCGGCGCAACCGCGATAGTGACGGCAGACTCATCACTGCCTGCGCCCATGCCCACACTTCGCGATCGCTTCCAGCGCTGGCCCCGGCCATGGCGCATCGCAGTGGTCGTGCTGGTGGCGCTGTATGCGCTGTATCTGCTGGCCGGCAACATTTTTCTCAATACGCCGCTGTTCGATGCCGTCACCAACCGGCAGCCGCATAAATTCACCATGCAGACCGGCCCGGCACTCACGCTGTTTCCGGGCCAGGTGATGGCCTGGAACGTGCGCATGCGCGGGCAGGCCAACCGCACCGTGTACGTGTTGCATGCCGATCGCGCCAATGCGCGCGTCGCTTTGCTGCCGCTGTTCCGGCGCGAGGTGCGCTTGCCGTGGCTGCATGCCACTTGCCTCAGCGCGGAAGTCGAAACCTCCGACACACCCATTCCACCACCGCCACGTGGCGATCAGGGCTGGACGCTGCGCTTCGATGCGATCACCAGCAGCAGCATCCGCAGCGCGCGTCTGGGCAAGTTGCTGATTGCCGGGCAAGGCCAGGCCACTGTCGGCTTTCTCAAGCAGCTCAAAGGCGGGCCGTCGGAGCTGTTTGCCTCCGAGGCGAGCTTTACCGATGCGGTGGTCAGCTATGACGGGGTGCAGGTGTTCAATGGCGCGCAGTTGGAGGCGCAATTCCAGTTTCCACGCCATTACCGCGATGAGGCACCGGGCCTGCGCAAGCTCGGCATCACCCACGCGCGCCTGCAGCTGAAGGCCAGCACGGTGGCGTTGAAGATCGACACCGGCGCGCCGCACGTGGACATCCGCAGCGGGCCCTCGGCGGCGCGGGTGGAGGCCGACATCACGCTGGATCGCGGCGCATTGCAGCCGGGCAGCCATGCGGTCTGGCGGCTGCCGTTGCTGGCGGGCGTTGGCGCGACCGACCGCGGCATGCTGGCGTTGCAACTGGATGTGGCGCGCGATATCCGCGTGCAGGCGCGGCTGCCGCGCGATGAAACCACCGGCAGCGAGCTGCAGGCCGACCTGCGCCTCGCCGGCCGCGGCATTCCTTTCCAGAATCCGGCGCAGGTGTTGCCGCGATTGTCCGGGCAGGTACGTGGGCGTTGGAAGTTCGAATCCCTGAACTGGATTGCCGAGTTGTTCGTGCGCAAGCCGTGGTTCCAGCTGGAAGGCGGTGGCCTGGTCGAGGCCGATCTGCGTCTGGCGCAAGGCCGGCTCGCCAGTGGCAGCAGCCTGGAGATTCCGCGTGTGGAAGCCGTGGCGCAGGTGTTCGATACACGCCTGGCCGGTGTCGCCACCGCACACGGGCGCATCGACGATGCCGCCACGCCGCAGGCGCATCTGGAGGTGAGCATTCCCACGTTCAAGGCCGCGCCGCGCGATGCGCCCAAGCAGATCCTGCTGGACGGCCGCGCTCTGCAGCTGGCCATGCATGGCGACGCCGAACTGGCGCGCCTGCGCGACACGCTCAAGGCGCAGCTGCGTTTCAGCGATGCGCGCGTGCCCGATCTCACCGTCTATAACCGCTATCTGCCGGGCAACAACGTGCGCCTGCTTGGCGGCAGCGGCAGCCTGACCGGCGATGTGGCGCTCAACGCCTCCGGCGAGGTCGGCAGCGGTCACGCGAATCTGCGCGGTCAGGGGGCACACCTTGCATTGGCCGGCGTGCAGATGCGCGGCGATGCCGAGTTGCGGGCGCAGCTGCAGCGCGCCGATTTCAAGAACAAGTTCTTCGACCTCAGCGGCACGCGCGTGCGCTTGCGCAATATGCGCGTAGGCGACGACAGCACGGATGCCAACTGGTGGGGGGAAATGCAGGTCGGCGCCGGCACCATCCAGGCCAGTGCGCCGTTCCAGGTGGATGCCGATGCGGCGATTCGCATGCGCGATGTTGCGCCGCTGCTATCGGTGTTTGCGCAGCGCGCCGATTACCCGCGCTGGGTATTGGGCTTGCTGGATTCGGGCGAGCTCGATGCCACCGGCCGGGTGCGTTGGCGCAAGCAACAGGTGCTGATCGACGACCTGCATGCGGAGAACGCACGCCTGTCGCTGCGTGCGCGCTTGGCCTTGAACGAGGAGCAGCGGCGCGGCGATCTGTATCTGCGCTGGGGCGTGCTGGGCGCCGGGATCGAACTCGATGGCAAGCAACGCCAGTGGCATCTGGCCGGCGCACGCGAGTGGTACGACGCGCAGCCGGGGCTGTTGCCGGCGGTGTCGCAGGCGAAGTAAGCGGTGCCTTGTCTCAGGCCTTGCGTCATGCGGCCAGCTTCGCCGTCGTCGCAGAGGCAGTGCGCGTACTGCCATGCGTGTAGCACATCGAATGCGCACGGGCAACCTGCCGGTGCCCAGCCGCAATCGGCCGCTGCGCGCCGCACTCACGGCCTTGTTGGCACACTGCGCCACGCCGCGTGCGCGGCCTTCAGGACCCTGCCGTCATGACGATGCCTGTTCGCGCCCGCTGGCGTGGGTTGTCCCGCGCGGTGCGTTGGCCTGTGCTGGCGCTGGTTGCGCTGTATGCAAGCTATCTGCTGCTCGGCAATCTGTTGCTCAACACACCGCTTGGGCCGGCAGCGCTCAACCGCAAGCCGGACAAATTCAGCATGCACTGGGGCCCTGCAGTGACCTGGTGGCCGGGGCGTCTGGTGCTGTGGAATGTGGACCTGCAAGGCCGCTCCACGCGTAACAGCTGGAACGTCAGCGCGCAGCGCATGAGCGGGCAGGTGCGGTTGTTGCCGTTGTTGCATCGGCAGTTGCTGGTGCCGGAGTTGCATGCATCCGGCGTGCGCGGTGGGATGCAGGCCGCTACGCCGACGACCGGTGCTGCAGCGACGCAAGCGCTGGCGACAGCGCCGAGCACGCAGGTTGCCGCTGCCCCGGTGACTGGCGCAGTCGGCACGCCAACGCCAACGCCAGCGCAAGACAAGACATCCACATCAACGACCAACGCAAAGGTCTCAGCCGGCACGCAGCCGCCCACGCAGATGACTGGCGCGCGCACCAGCACGCCGCAATCCGCCAAGGTCGCCCATGTCGCCGTCCCCCCCGCCGGCACCCTGCCGACTACTCCGGCCTGGACCCTGCAGTTCGACCGCATCGTCGCCGATCAAGTGCAGGCCTTGACGCTGCGCCAGCTGCACATCGAAGGCGATGGCCAACTGCAGCTAGGCGTGTTCAAGCAATTGCGCGGCGGTCCGATGGAACTCTTTCCCTCGCGCGCGACCTTCGACAATGCGCGGATGCGCTGGGATAACGGCGAAGTGCTGCGCAACGGCCAGCTGCGCATCGAAGCCAGCATCGCACGCCATGCGCCCGAGCAAGCGCGTGGGCTTGCGCTGCTGCAACTCACCGACGCGCTGGTGGCGGTGCATGGCGACACTGCCGCACTGGATGTCACACGCAATGCGCAGGGCCGCCACACGGTCGCCACGCGCGCCGGCAAAGGCCGCGCAGATGGCGACTTGCGCTGGACGCATGGCGCGCTGCAGCCCGGCAGCCAGCTGCAATGGCGCGCGCCGTTGCACGACAGCACGCGCGCGCCGGCTGCCTTGCTTGGCGAACTGACAGCGCAACTGCAGGTCGATCAGGACATGCGCTTGCAAGTGCGCATGCCCGAGCCGGCCGATGCCGGGCTGACGCTGGATGCGGATCTGCGCGTGCAAGGCCGGCAATTGCCGCTGCAATCCATGCGCAGCCTGTTGCCGCGTACCTCCGGGCATGCGCGGGTGCATTGGCAACTGGCATCGCTGAGCTGGATTCCGGCGCTGTTTCCGGATGTGGACTGGCTGACGCTGGAGGGCGACGGACTGGTGGATGCCGATCTGCGGATCGAGCGCGGCCAGCTCGGCGCCGGCAGTCGTCTGCAGGTGCCGCATGTGCGTGCGCATGTCGGCGTGATGGGGCATGCGATCGATGGGCAAGCCAGTGCCGATCTGCGTGTGGACGCCGATGCAAACGGACAGTTGCTGCCTGCCCTTGTATTGCAGATGCAGCAGTTCTCGATTGCGCACAGCGATGCGCCCACGCGCCCGTTCGTGCAGGGCCGCGATCTGCGTCTGGATCTGCAAACGCGTGCCGATGCACGCAATCTGGCGACGTTGCGCGATGCCACACGCGCGCATCTTGTGTTCGCCAATGCGCGTGTGCCGGATCTGCGTGCCTACAACCGCTATCTGCCACAGCAACAACTGCGTTTCGATGGCGGCAACGGTGTGCTCAGTGGCGATCTGCAGATCGAACCCGGTGGGCGTATCGGCAAGGGCGGGCTGCGTATCGGTGCGCGTGCGGCGCGGCTGCAGTTTGCCGGCCTCGCACTGCGTGGCGATGTGGATGCGGATCTGCGTCTGCAGCGCGGCGATCTGCGTGCAGAAAATTTCCGCCTCGATGCCAGCACCATCCAATTGCGCAATATCGGATTCACCGGCCCGGATGGACAACGTCGCGATGGCTGGTGGGCGCGCATCGTGCTGGAAGACACGCACATGCAATGGCGCAAGCCGATTGGTGTGGATGGGCGCGTGCGCATCCAGGTGCGCGATCTGGCATTCCTGCTGTCGCTGTACGCGCGTGATCGCTCGATTCCGAACTGGATGCTGCGGCTGGTGGATGCGGGGCAGGCGCAAGTGACCGGTCGCGTGCATTGGCAGGACGAGACTGTCATCGTCGATCGGCTGCAGGCACGCAACGAACGCTTTCAGGTGGATGCACGGCTGCGTTTGCAGGGCACCCAACGCAGCGGCAGCCTGCTTGCACGCTGGGGGATGTTGAGCGCAGCGATTGGCTTGCGCGGCGACACGCCGGAATGGCATCTGCTGCACGCACCGCAGTGGTATCAGGCCCAGCCCGATCTGCTGCGCTGAGGTCTTCGCGCGGCAAGACGGTGTGAAGGAAAAGCGCCAGTTCTGTACTGCCAAGTATTGTTTTGCAGTGCAGCGTGCAAGTGGCGTTCGGGGCGCGCACTATGATCCTGCATCCCGACGTGGGGGAGGGAGCAAAGCCCGCTGGCAGTTCGCTGCAAGCGGGCTTTTTTATTGCCTGAGGTTTGGCGAGTCAAGTCGCCGCCAACTGCGCTCGGCGGGAAAAACGCCTGAAGTCAGCCGGCTGGCAGGCCAGCTATGCCTCCCAATGGGCTTCGTAATGGGGCAGCATCGACCCGCAACCGGAAGCCAGCGAGACAGGCCGGCCCCAGAGCGCGCGGCTGCACGCGCCGCTGGCATCCGATAGAATGAGATCAATTCTCATTTATCGCCGGACGCCTCGCGGTCCGGGCTCAGCCGTTCAGGAGGTCACCGTGTCGGTCACGCAAGGCGCGCTTCATCAACAGGTGGAGCGCCTGTACACCGACCACCATGGCTGGCTGCAGGGCTGGCTGCGGCGCAAGCTGGGCGATGCATTCGTGGCCGCCGACCTGGCGCAGGACACCTTCATCAGCGTGATCAATGCCGGTGCGGCCGCCGAGATCCGCGAGCCAAGGCCGTTCCTGGCCACCATCGCGCGCCGGTTGATGGCGCACCGGCAGCGCCGCAAGCTGCTGGAAACCAGTTACCTGGAAATGCTGGCGGCGCTGCCGGAAGAAGTGGCGCCGTCGCCGGAGCTGCAACTGCTGGCGCTGGAAGCGGTGCAGCAGCTGGACCAGGCGCTGGACGGCCTGCCGCCCAAGGTGAGAGAGGCCTTTTTGCTGGCCCATCTGCAGGAGCTGAGCTACGCGCAGATCGCGCAGCGGCTGGGGGTGTCCAGCAGCTCGGTCAAGCAATACCTCACGCGTGCCAACCGGCATTGCCTGTTCGCGCTCTCGGCGTGACTCGCGCAGATGGGTGATGCCGCGTCCCGCAGCACGCAGTCCCTTGGAGCCCAGCGGCCACTGCTGGCCGGCGGGCAGCCAATCAGTGCGCAGGTCGCCGATAAGGCAGCCGAGTGGCTGACGCTGCTGATGTCCGGCAGCGCCAGCCAGGCGCAGCTGCAGCAATGGCAGCAGTGGCGCGATGCGCATCCGGATCATGCGCGCGCGTGGGCGCATATCGAATCGGTGACCGGGCGGTTGAAGACGCTGACGCCGCAGGCGGCGTATCGGAGTCTGTCGCCGTATGCCGGCAACAACGGCCAGGCATCGCCGGGGCGGCGCAAGGCATTGAATCTGTTGCTGTGGGGCGGGGTGGCCGGTGCCACCGGCGTGCTGGTCTCGCGCACCGAATCCTGGCAGCGCGTCACCGCCGATTACGCCACCGCCACCGGTGAGCGTCGCCAATTGCAGCTGCAAGACGGCAGCCGCATCACGCTCAACACGCGCAGCGCTATCGACGTGCGTTTCGATGCGCACCAACGGCTGCTGCAGTTGCTGGCCGGCGAAATCCTGGTGACGACCGCGCATGCGCTGGGCGCCGGCCACGATGCGCGGCCGTTCGTGGTGCGCACTGCGCAGGGCGATATCCGTGCGCTGGGCACGCGCTTTTGCGTGCGTCAGGACGAGGGCGATACGCAGGTGAGCGTGCTGGAAAGCGCGGTGGAGGTGCGCCCGCTTGCGGTCGGGCAGACCATCGGGCGCGTACATGCGGGAGAGCAGTGTCGTTTTACCGCCGAGGCGCTCGGCACCATCGCTCCAGTCGATGCGCAGGCGGCGGCCTGGGTACGCGGCCAGTTGATCGCCGACGAATTGCGGCTGGATGCCTTCATCGCCGAACTGGGCCGGTATCGTCCCGGGCTGCTGCGCTGCGACCCGCAGGTGGGCGCGCTGCGCGTCTCCGGCGTCTTTCCGCTGGACGACACCGAGCGCATCCTGGCGATGTTGCCCAGCGTGCTGCCGGTACGGGTGAGCCGGCGCAGCCGGTATTGGGTGACGGTGCAGGCGGCCGGGCAGGGCTGAGGCGCTGCCAAGCGGCACGTCGACGAAAAAAGTTTGCTGCCGGTCTGCCCGATCGCCGCAGTTGCGGCACCTCCACAATGACGGTGTCAGTGCGACACCAACATCTTGTGGAAACAGCATGTCGATCACTGCCCGCCGCGGCCAACGTTTTTCTTCTTCGTTTCAGCGCATCGCCTCGGTGCAGGCAATACAGCGGCCCATCAGCACGGCTATCGCGCTCGCGCTGTGCAGTCTGGCGTTGTGCGCGGGCATGCAGGATGCAAAGGCCCAGAACGCAACTGCCACGCAGGACGCGCGGCAGAGCTATCGCATCCCCGCCGGCCCGCTGGCACCGGCGCTGCGCAACCTGGCCGGTTCGGACAACCTGTTGCTGAGCTTCACCGCCGCGCAGACCGACGGCAAGACCACCGCCGGGCTGGATGGCAGCTACACCGCTCCGGCGGCGCTGGCGGCGTTGTTGGCCGGGAGCGGCTTGCAGGCAGTGCCGTTGGAGACCGGCGGCTATGTATTGCGCGCCGCGCCACGGGTGAGCGCGACCAGGAGCGAGGTGGATGCGTGGCTGCTGCCGACCGTCAAGGTGACCGCGCAGGCCAACCGCAGTGCGGCCACCAGCGGCACCGGCAGCTATACCGCGCGTGCGGTGAGCATCGGCCGCGGCGAGCAATCGCTCAAGGACATCCCGCAGTCGATCAGCGTGGTCACCCGCCAGTTGATGGACGAGCAGAACATCACCTCGGTCTACGACGCGCTGGCCAGCACCACCGGCATCACCATCGTGCAGAGCCCGCAGGGCGGCAAGTACATCTATTCGCGCGGGTTCGACATCACCACGGTGCAGTACGACGGCGTGCCGCTCAATCGCGGCATGTACGGCCGGGCCAGCAATTACAGCGCCAACATGGGCATCTATGATCGCGCCGAAGTGCTGCGCGGTGCGGCCGGCCTGCTGCAGGGCGCGGGCAATCCCGGTGGTGCGGTGAACCTGGTGCGCAAGCGCCCGCTGGATGTGCCGGGCGTGAGCGTGATGGTGCAGGGTGGCACGTGGGATCGCTACGGCGCGCTGATCGATGGCAGCGCCAACCTCACTGCCGATGGCGCGTTGCGCGCGCGCGGAGTGATCGACTATCAGGACCAGGGCTCGTTCGTGGATGGCGTCACGCGCCGCACGCCCACCTACTACGGCACGCTAGATTACGCGTTCTCGCCGCAGACCCAGCTCAGCCTGGGCGTGAGCTACGAACAGGTCGAAGGCCGGCCGTTCTTCGGCGGCTTGCCCAGCTTCACCGATGGCCGCGATATCGGCCTGCCGCGCGAGACCAATCTGGGCGCGCAGTGGAACCGGCAGTCCTCGTCCAATCGCGGGCTGTATCTGGATCTGGATCATCGCTTCAATGACGATTGGGTGTTCAAGCTCAGTGCGGTGCAGGTGCGCGAGCTGCACGATCTGAAATACGCCAGCTCCAGCCGCGCGATCAATCCGGTCAACGGCATCGGCGCCTTGTTGGCGGCACGCACCATCTCCGATACGGATGCGTTCGGCTTCGATGCCAATGTGATCGGGCATTTCAACGCGCTGGGCCGCCGGCATGAGCTGGTACTGGGCAGCAATTTCGCCGAGAACACGGTCGACACCGTCTACGGCACCAAGAACAACTTCCAGACCTTCAACGTGTTCGATCTGCAGCGCAATGTGCGGGCGATCAGCGACGAAGAAATCTTCGCCAATGCACGTGAGGCCCGGCACGGCACCTCGCGCGAATTCGGCCTGTACGGCGCGTTGCGCTGGCAGCTTAGCGACCCGCTCAGAGCCATCGTCGGCACCCGTGTGAGCTGGCACGACACCCAGTGGAATACCACCACCACCGGGCTGTCGCCGTCGCAATCGATCGAGCACACCCGCGAGACCGGGCAGGTCACGCCATATGCCGGCCTGGTGTATGCGTTGAGCCCGAACTGGTCGGCCTATGCCAGTTATGCGGACATCTTTCAGCCGCAGAACGCGCAGACCGAAGCCGGCGACATGCTCAAGCCGATGACCGGTGCCAACTACGAGCTGGGCATCAAGGGCGAGTGGCTGGATGGGCGCATCAACACCGCCTTTGCGCTGTTCCAGATCGAGCAGAAGAACCGTGCGCAGGCCGACTTGACCACCAGCCCCACCTGCCGCAACAACGACTTCTGCTACATCGACAGCGGCAAGGTGCGCAGCCGCGGCTTCGACGCCGAAGTGAGCGGTGAAGTGCTACGCGACTGGAACGTGTTTGCCGGTTACACCTTCAACCGTACGACGTATCTGCAGGATGTCACCAGCCAGGGACAGGCCTTCAACAGCTATACGCCCAAGCATTTGCTGCGTGTGTGGACGACGTATCGGTTACCGGGCGTGCTGCAGGATGTAACTGTTGGGGGCGGTGTCAGTGCACAGAGCGCGGCGTATCGGCAGATCGGCACCGCAATCGCGCCGATCGAAGGACGTGCGGTGTGGAATGCATTGGCGCGCTATCAGGTCAACCGGCAGTGGTCGCTGGCGGTCAACCTCAACAACGTGTTCGACAAGCAGTACTACAACACGCTGTCCAGCTTCGTTAACGGCCGCTATTACGGCGAACCACGCAATGTGATGGTGACCCTGCGCGGCGCGCTGTAATGCAGGCATCGGCAGCGAGATGGTGCATGGCGATGGCCGCATGAAGGAGGGGTTTCGCCAAAGCATGGCGTGGCTGCACACCTGGTGCGGCCTCACCTGCGGCTGGTTGTTGTGCGCGATCTTCTTGACCGGCACGCTCAGCGTGTTTCGCGACCCGATCACCCGCTGGATGCAGGCCGCACCTGCCTTGCCAAGTGCGAGCACGCATGCGGCGTTGCCGGAACAAGCGCTGGTGCCGCGTGCATTGGCACAGCTGCGTCAGCTAGCGCCGCAGGCACGCCTGTGGCGGATCACCTTGCCTGCGCATCCAGGTGAGGCGCTGACGCTGTTCTGGCGTACGCCGGATGGCCAGGGCCAGGCTTCACTGGATCCCGGTAGCGGCGAAGTCTTGCCGTCGCCGTGGGGCCGGCAGACCGAAGGCGGACGGCATTTCATGAGCTTCCACTACACCTTGCACGGCGGCATTCCCGGCTATTGGCTGGTGGGCTGGGTATCGATGTGCGGGCTGATCGCGCTGGTGTCCGGGGTGATCGTGCACAAGCGGATCTTCCTGGATTTTTTCACCTTCCGTCCGGGCAAGGGCCAGCGCTCGTGGCTGGACGCGCACAACGCCACCGCGGTGCTGACGCTGCCGTTTCTGCTGATGATCGTCTACACCGGGCTGGCGTATTTCTACACCAGCTACATGCCCGCGCCCTTGCAGGCGGTATATGGCAGCGATGAGAACGCGTACACGCGGTATGCCGATGATCTGTCGCCGGCGTTGGCTGTTGCAGGTGCAGACGACACTGCGCCGAACAGCGTGCGTGCCTATCTGCCGGAGTTGGTGCAGCGCGCTGCGGTACTCAACGGCGCGCCTGCGCAAACGCTGGTGATCGAGCGCCCCGATCAACCCGGCAGCAAGCTGCGCGTGATTGCGCCCGTGGCCGACACCGGCAGCTCGCGGCGTCTGCTCAATCCAGCCAATAGCGTGGTGTTCGATGCGAACAGCGGCGCGGTGCTGGAGCAGCATGCAGACGCCTCACGTACCGACGTGCGCGCGCAGGATGTGCAAGAGGTCATCAAGACCTTGCACGTGGCCGGTTTCGGCGGCTGGACCAGCAAGTGGCTGTATTTCCTCTGCGGCCTGGCCGGCACCTTGATGATGGGAACCGGCACGCTGCTGTTTTCGATCAAGCGGCGTCGGCGCAGCGAGCAGGAGTTCGGTGCGGCCACTGCCGGCATCTATCGCGTGGTGGGAGCACTCAATGTCGCCGCGCTTGCGGGAACCGCATTGGCGAGCATTGCGTATTTCTATGCCAACCGCTTGGTACCTGCTGCGAATGCCGAGCGCGTGCAGATCGAAATCCATGCATTCCTGTGGGTGTGGATGGCCACGCTGCTGCATGCGCTGCTGCGCCCGCCTGCACGGGCATGGGTGGAGCAATTGGCGGTCACCGCGCTGCTGTGTGTTGGGTTGCCGCTGCTCAATGCGCTGACGACCGGGCAAGACGTTGGCGTGTATCTGGCTGCCGGCGATCTGCAGCGCGCCGGGGTCGAGCTGGTCTCGCTCTTCTTTGCTGTGGCATTTGCGTACGCGGCGTATCGCGCGCATCGCAGTGCCATGCGGCCAGCGCCGGTGCGTGCCAAACGGGGCGCCACTGCCGCGATGGACGCGTTGTGAATCGTGCTTCCAGCACTGCATCGGTGACGCGTGATCGCTGGTCGGTCGCCGGTCGCGTGCTGGCCGCCAGTGTCGGTGGCTATGCACTCACCTCCCTCGGCTGCAGCGTGCTGGCGCAGCTGCTGACCCGGTTCGCCGGCGTCTTTCCTGCGGTGGCGGTACTGAGCACGACGTTACTCAGCTTCGTCATCTACACCGTCGTGGTGTTATGGATGTTTCGCGCGCGCAATGCGTTGCGCATGTGGTTGTGGCTGGGCATGTGCCTGGGAGTGCTGGCTGGCGCAAACTGGCTACTGCGGAGCACGCCATGGGTGGGCTGATGACTGCGCTGCTGGGCACGGCGCTGTGCCATGCCGGGATGCTGGCGTTGGCCGTGGCGATGCATCGCCACTACGAGCAGCTGACCGGTCTCAGCACCGCACCAATCACGCAGCGATGGTTGCTGCGCTCGATCGCTACCTGTCTGTTGTTTGCTGCGCTTGTGCTGTGCGTACTCGGTTGGGGCGGCACGGTGGGAACGACGTTGTGGTTGGGGTTTCTCAGCGTGGGCGCGCTGTGGGCGGCGCTGGGCCTGGCGTACGCGCCGCGCTGGAGCGCATGGCTGGCGTTGCTGCTGGGCTGCGTGGCGTGTGTAGTGATTGGCTGGCGCGCGCAGTAGGTGGTGCGGCGTTGCACACCGACCATCTCGACTGGTCCTTGCCAGCCCACCGTCGCGGGACCTTACGCGGCATGGATGCCGCGTAAGAGCCTACAGGGACGTACTTGCGGCGTGTCCCGCGATGGTGGGCGGGCAAGGGCCCTGCAGCCAAGCCGCAGATCAACCGCTCTGCACTTGACGCATCCACATCGTTCAAACTCCTCTCAAGACGACCGAGAGCTTGAGCTTCAGCGTCGTCTGGATGTTTCAAAGCCGCGTTGGTCGAGGGCGCGATGTCCTCGCCGCTCGCGGGACACGCCGTGAATCCGTCCGTGGAGGCTCAGTGGCGGCATCCATGCCGCCACATGGTCCCGCAAGCGGCGAGGACACCGCACCAGAGAGTGAGTCGGTTGCTTTGCTGAAAGCCTGCCCACTGCTCCGCCTGCTTTGAGATGCTGATCGGACGCGCCCTTATCCGAATAAGCTCATCACGCACTGCTTGCAACCATGCACACCGACCATCTCGACTGGTCCTTGCTCGCTCACCGTCGCGGGACCTTACGCGGCATGGATGCCGCGTAAGAGCCTACAGGGACGTACTTGCGGCGTGTCCCGCGATGGTGGGCGGGCAAGGGCCCTGCACGGAAGCCACAGAGCACATGTGTTGTAGTTGTGTTGGCCGCTCTAAACACAGCCGGATCAATCGCAGACACGTGCCGCCATTGCGCAGGGATGCCAGAATCCATGCATGTCGCCGCCCATCGTCTCCGTGTCTCCTGCGCTCACCGCTCTGATCGAGCGGGCCGTAGCGCGCGTCCGTCATGCTCTGCCTGCCGACCAGTCCTGGCCGGGCGATGACGTCGACCAGCGGCTCGAAAAAGTCGCGCTTGCCAGCGAGTTTGCACTCGATACGCTGGCGCGCCAGCCGGCGTTGCTGCAGCACCTGGCGCAGCCCGATCCGCCACCGTTGCCACTGCCGCTGCTCGATCCCGCACAGCCCCAGGCCTGGCCGGCGCAGTTGCGGCGCTACCGCAGCGCGGAATCCACACGGCTGGTGTGGCGCGATGTGCTTGAGCTGGACAGCGTGGACGACACCCTGGCCGGCGCAACCCGCCTGGCCGAAACCTGCCTGCAATGCGGGCTGCAGGCATTGGAGCAGCAATTCCGCGACCGCCACGGCCAGGTGCTTGCCGAAGACGGCAGCGTGCAGCGGCTGGTGGTGTTCGGGCTCGGCAAGCTCGGTGGTAGCGAGCTGAATTTTTCCTCGGATGTGGACCTGGTCTATGCATATCCGCAGGGCGGCCAATCCGATGGCGCGCGCCCGCTGGCCGCCGAGGAATATTTTGCACGTCTGGGCCAGCAGCTGGCCAAGCTGCTCGACGAAACCACTGCCGATGGTTTCAGCCATCGCGTGGATCTGCGTCTGCGCCCGTTTGGCACGGCCGGGCGGGTGGCGTTGTCGTTCACCGGCATGGACCACTATTTTCAGCGCGAAGGCCGCGATTGGGAACGTTATGCCTGGCTCAAGGCGCGTGCGGTGGCCGGCAATATCGCCGCCGGCGAAGCCTGGCTGAAAACGCTGCGGCCGTTCGTCTACCGGCGCTATCTGGACTTCACTGCACTGGATGGCTTGCGTGACATGAAGGCGGCCATCACCGCCGAAGTGGCGCGGCACGATCGACTGGACGACATCAAGCGCGGGCCGGGCGGTATCCGCGAGATCGAGTTCCTGGCGCAATCGCTGCAGCTGATTCGCGGCGGGCGCGAACCGACCCTGCGTGAGCGCCGCCTGCTGCCTGCATTGCGGGCACTGGTCGCCGCAGGTCAGATGGATGCCGACAATGGCGATGCCTTGATCGAGGCGTACCGCTTCCTGCGCCGGCTCGAAAATCGTCTGCAGATGCTGCGCGATGCACAGACGCACGCCTTGCCGCAGGCCGCGCTGGATCGCGAACGCATTGCGTTGGGCCTGGGCTATGCGGATTGGTCGGCATTGCTACAGGCACTGGCCCCGCAACGCGCGCGCGTTGCCGCCGAATTTGCCGAGCTACTGGCACCACGCGTCCATGCCACCGCGCCCGATGCGCTTGCCGATTATTGGCGCGCGTTACCGGAAGGCGATGCCGCGCCGTTGGCCGGCATCGGCTTGCACGATCCAGCCGGCGCGCATCAGGTGCTGGCCGATTTTGCGCAGTCCTCCGGCGTGCGTGCGCTCTCCGATACTGCCGGCGCGCGGCTCGACCGCGTGATGCCGGCGCTGCTGCATGCGGCCACCCGCGCCAGCCAGCCCGATGCCGCCGTGCGCCGCATGCTCGGCCTGTTGCAGGCCACCTTGCGCCGCACCAGCTATCTGGCGCTGCTGGACGAACAACCCAGCGCGCTCGCACGCCTGGTCGATGTGCTCTCGCGCAGCGCCTTGCTGGCCGAGCGCCTGGCGGCGCATCCGTTGTTGCTGGACGAACTGCTCGATACCCGCATCAGCGGTCCGTTGCCCGACCGCGCCGCATTGCATGCCGCATGCGTCGACACCTTGCAGATCGACGATACCGAAGCGGCCTTGCGCGAACTCAACGAACGCCGGCTTGCGTTGAGCTTCCGCATTGCACTGGCCACGCTCGATGGTCGCCAACACCCCGTGGACAGTACCCAGCAACTGGCCTGGCTTGCCGAGGCCGTGGTGCAGACGGTGTTGCAACTGGCGCGCCGTGAATTGGTCGCCGCGCATGGGCAGGTGCCGGGCGGTGCGTTCGCCATCATCGGCTATGGCAGTCTGGGCGGCCTGGAGCTGGGCTTCGGCTCGGATCTGGATCTGGTGTTTCTCTACGACCACCCACGCGAGGTGGAAGCCTCCGATGGCAAGCGAGCGCTGGAAGCCGGGCGCTGGTTTGCGCGGCTTGCGCAGAAGGTGATGACACTGCTGGGCGCCGAAACCGGCGCCGGCCGTCTCTACGACATCGATGTGCGGCTGCGCCCGGACGGCGGCAAGGGCGCGTTGGTGTCCTCGCTCGCCAGCTATCGCGAGTACCAGCGCGATCGTGCCTGGACCTGGGAGCATCAGGCGCTGGTGCGCGCACGTGCGGTGGCCGGCGATGCCGCGCTTTGCGAAGCGTTCGCGCAGGTGCGTCGCCAGACGCTGACACGCGTGCGCGACCCCGCACTGCTGCACGAGGATGTACGCAAGATGCGTGCGCGCATGCGCAGTGAACTGGATCGCAGCGATGCCGGGCGACTGGATCTCAAGCAAGGCGCAGGCGGGTTGGTCGATCTGGAATTCGTGTTGCAGGCCGGCGTGCTCGGCCAGGCCGCAGAGCATCCCGCGGTGTTGCTGGCCTGCGCCACGCCCGCATTGATCGACGCGCTGGTGCAGGTGCAGTGGCTACCGGCCGAGAGTGCAGCGCCGCTGCATCACGCCCACGCCACGTTGGTGGAGGCGGGCCTGAGTTGCACGTTGGACCGTCGGCCACGTTTGATCGCGCCGACGCCTGTCATGCAGGAGGCGCGGCGCAGTATCTTCAACAACGCACGCACGCAGGGCTTGGAGTTTCCGGCCGGCAAGGATGTGGCATCGCTGTAGCGTCGATCAATCAGCGTCACACGTTGCGATGCGACGCAGCATGCATTTCGGGATGGCGGATGCGCTGCTGCGTTGCAATTGCCTGCATCGGCTGCGCGCGTGTTGGCCTGCAAAGCCCGTGCGCAAGGCGAGACGCTCAGGCACTCGGTCGCGGAGCACTCCGCCACAGCAGTGCGCGGAACGGGCCGAGCAGAAACACGCCCATGCCCAACTTCACCGCCAGATCGCCGGCCGCCCAGCTGATCCACGGCAGGCCGACGCCGGCAAAGGCGATGCTCCAGAAAATCGCCGTATCCAGCGTGGCGCTGCAGGTGGTGGCCACGATCGGCGCGCGCCACCAATTGCCATTGCGCAGACGATCGAACACGCTGATATCCAGCAACTGCGCAGCGATAAACGCGCTACATGACGCGATTGCGATCCGCGGCGTCGCCAGCCAGATCGACAACACTACTGCGAGCGCAAAGCCGCACCAGGCCACCTTGCGCGCTGCGCGTGGGCCGAAGCGGCGATTGATCAGGTTGCTCACCAGAAATGCCAGCGGATACGAAAACGCGCCCCAGGTCAGCCAATCGTTGATCGGGTACTGCACCAGAATATTGGACAGCAGCACCACCGCGCCCATGGCCAGCACCGCCCACGTCAAGGCACGTGCGGTGAGCGGAGCGAACAGCGTGGGTGAGGTGGTGGACATGGCGGTGCGGCAGTGAGCGATCAGCGCGAATTATCCGCGCGTTGGCGCATGCGGGCCAGTGCGCTGCGCGGGGCCACCAGTGCCTGCACCAGTACCATGGCGCGGCTGTTCGGCAGACAGTGGCCGATATACGCGCGCGCACCGCGCGTAACACCGTGTCCGGAGACGTGAGGCGTCAGCGACGCCCCATCGCAGCCGAGAGCTTTTGTAGGCAGCGTTCCAGCATCACCAGGTCTTGCTGCTGTTTTGCGCAGCGGCTTCGGCAGTGGGCACGAATGCCAACGCCTGGCCCTGTGGCGACTGCACGGTCCAGCCTGCGCCGGCCGGGCTCGGTTGAAAGGTCACCGTGTCGCCAACGTGGAAGCCGGCAGTCGGGTCGTCCTGGCGTGCCGGCCAGCGCAGCAGGGCGGTGTTCTCCGCTTGCGCTGGATCCTGCAACTGCACTTCGCAGCCGCCATCGGTGGTTTTCTCGACCGATTTCACCCGCATCGGCGGCAATGGCCCGGCGGAGGCTTTGTTCGATGCATCGCCGAGCGCTTCCGAGCCCCTGCCCACACTGTGGCCGACAGCGATCGACACGAACACCGGTGCAGACACCACCAGGATCGCCGACATCATCGAGGCATCGCCGCGCGTGATCGTGGTCAAGCCTGCGTGGGCCTGCATTGGTTGGCCAAAGACGATGGCCAACAGCAGGCCAAGGCCGGCAGATCGAAGAGGGATGTTCATGGAGACGCTCCGTGCGTGCTGACGCTGTGTGGAATGGAATGATCCTGCTGCAGCACCTGGCGTTGCTGCAGGAAATCGAACACCGACTCGACCGTGATCACCGAATAATTGCCGGAGATGCGCTCGCTGGCAGGATGGTCGGTGACGGCGGCATTGGCGACGAAGAAGCGTGCGCCGATGCGCTTGCTCAGATCGAGATGCAGACGCGTGGGCTGGTAGCCGTTGCGCTTGAGCCAGACTTGCGCGCTGCGCCGATCCTGCACCGGTGCCGGTGTTGCAGAAGGTGCATCGGTCGCCGCCAGCGCCGCTGCCAGCACTTCGAGCACCCATTGATTGGAGTTCTGATACTCGGTGGAAAACGGATAGGCAATCATGCTGTAGCGCGCTTCGTGCAGCGTGTGCGCCAGCGGGGCCGGATCCTGCAACAGCGTGTGTAGCTGCTGCTGCAATGCAGGCGCCAGCACGCCGACGCGCAGATCCGCGTTGAGTGCGCTTTCGCCGATGAAGTTGCTCAGGCCTTCGCGATACAGCTCGGAGCTGTCCGACTTGCAGTGATTGAGCAGGTGCTTTACCCGCCAGGTGCCGTCGTCCTCGCGCAGCGCGAAGGCCAGGTGGCTGTGTTTCAACCCGTAGCGGCTCAGATCCTGGCCGCCACGTGCCAGCAGCAACACTTGCGCGCCTTCCACTGCATCCAGCGCTTGCTGGGTGGACCTGGCCATGTCGAACATCGCCGCCAGCGTGGCCGGTGTCGGGTAATGCGGCGTGCACACCGGCGCGGCAACGGCGGGCAGTGCGGCACTCAGGCACAGGAGCAACAGCGTTGTTGCAGGCCAGGTGCGTTGTTTGTCTTCCATTTGCATGCGGGTGCATCGTCCTTGTGTCTGCCCCGTGTCACTCACGGCCGCGCCATCATACGTGCAGGCGCTCACGTATTAGGGTGGCAATGCGCTGGGTTTCGCGCAATGGTTCAAGGTGCGGCTGCGCTGCGAACACAGCGCTTGCCTCGCATAGACGGCCGTGCGCTTGCAGTGCCCGAACATATGTCTCAACCCGCCCTTGTGCCTGATCGGCAAATGCTGCGGCCACCGGTACGCGCGTGGCGCACGCTTCGGACAGCAGGTTGACCGAGTCGGCGCTGGCCACGATCGCATCGGCCCAGCCCAGCAGGCCGGCGTATGGATTTGGCCCATCGCGCGTGTCGCACCACAGCAGGCCTGGCAGATCTGCGCACAGCGTGCGCAGCGTCGCCATTGCCTCCGGCGGAGTGCGTCGCGACGTGGTCGCCAGCAGGCTGCCGCCGACCGCGTGCAGCTGCTCGTGTAACTGCGCGCACAGCGCCGCCAAGGCCGCGGTCGTCCACGGCACGTGTGCGGTGGGGCCGCCGATCAGCAGCGCCACGCGCGGGCCGGGCAGGGTGCCGAGCGTGGGGAACGCGGCGCGGCCGGCGGCCAGCCAGGCATCGTCCACCGGGTGCAGGCTGCCGAGCAGGGTGATCACGTTCGCGCCACGCAGCGCATCGTGCTCGGGCACGATCAGCAGATCCCAATGGCGCCGGTCCAGGCGCGGGTCCAGGACTTGCACCACCCGGCTACCGCGCGCGTGCAACAGCCGGGTGGCCAGCGCGGCCTGGCGTCCGCAGCCGATGGCCAGCGCCGGTGGCTGCTGCAATTGCCGGGCGAATCCGGGTCCGAATGCGGCCCGGGCGCCTGGTAGCAGGCGCGGCGCAACCCAGCGCCAGGGCGCGCGGGCCTGCAGATGCAGCGCGGTGACCGGCTCTGGCTGCAGCGCACGCGCCAGCGCCTCGGCCTGGCGTGCGTTGCCGGCGCGGCCATCGCTGACCGCCCAGGTCAGCGCCATCGTTTCGAATCCGACATAGATTTGTTTCAGATTGAGCGTGTGTTGCAGCAATCGCGTCACTCTACACTGCGGGTCTTCACACCTGGGCCGGTGCCGCACTCTACTGTCGCCCATTCCTTTGCCTTCCGGAGTCTCCATGTCCGACCTGCTCGACGCTGCCGTGCTGGATCAGCTGTTCCGTACAGCCCGCACGCAAAACGCCTTTCTCGACACGCCCGTCAGCGAAGACCAGCTGCGCCAGCTTTACGACCTGGTGAAGTGGGGCCCGACTGCCGCCAACGGCTCGCCGGCGCGCTTCGTGTTCGTGACCAGCCCGGAAGGCAAGCAGAAGCTCAAGCCGGCGCTGTCCGACGCCAATGCCGCCAAGACGCTGGGCGCGCCGGTCACGGTGATCGTCGGTTATGACGAGCAATTCCACGAAAAGCTGCCCTACCTGTTCCCGCATGCCGATGCCAAGAGCTGGTTCGAAGGTTCGCGCGATATGCGCGTCTCCGGTGCGTTCCGTAACAGCTCGCTGCAGGGTGCCTATCTGATCCTGGCCGCACGTGCGCTGGGCCTGGATGCCGGCCCGATGTCCGGCTTCGACAATGCCAAGGTGGATGCGGCGTTCTTTGCCGGCACGCCGATCAAATCCAATTTCCTAATCAATCTCGGCTACGGTGACCCGGCCGCGTTGTACCCGCGGCTGCCGCGCCTGAGTTTTGACGAAGCCGCACGCATCGAATAAGCGTAAGCCCCGCTTTCCTGCAGTCCTCGTCCGTCTGCGTTCTGTCCCATCCGCGTTGATCCAACGCGTCTCTCATCACATGGAGTTTCAATGAAGACCACCCACAAACTGCTGTTGCCGCTCGCCCTGACCCTGGCCATCGCCGCCTGCTCCAAGCCGGCCGACAACGCCGCCGCGCCGGCCGCCGAAACCCCGGCCGCCACCGCACCGGCCGATGCCGCTGCTACCCCGGCACCCGCTGCCGCCGAGACGGCCGCCTCGACCGCGCCGGCCGTGACGGTGGCCTCGGGCACCTACACCCTGGACCCGAGCCACACCGACGTGCTGGCGCAGTGGAGCCACTTCGGCTTCTCCAACCCCACCGCGCATTTCGGCAATGTCGACGGCACCCTGGTGTACGACGCGGCCGACGTGACCAAGTCCACCGTGCAGGTCACCCTGCCGCTGTCCGGCTTGAACAGCTTCACCGCCAAGTTCGACGAACACCTCAAGAGCGGTGACTTCTTCGACGCGGCCAAGTTCCCGACCGCCACCTTCAAGAGCACCAAGGTCGAAGCGGCCGGCCCCAACAAGCTGACCGTCACCGGCGATCTGACCATCAAGGATCAGACCAAGCCGGTCGTGCTGGACGTCACCCTCAACGGTGCCGGCGAGCACCCGATGAAGAAGGTGCCGGCGGCCGGTTTCGACGCCACCACCACCATCAAGCGCACCGACTTCGGCGTGGGCCAGTACGCCCCGAACGTCAGCGACGAAGTGAAGATCCGCATCACCACCGAAGCGCTGCAGGCCAAGGCCGGTGACGCTGCTGCCGCGAAGTAATTCGCTGCGCAGGTGATGCATCGGTGCGCGCGATCGCACTGATGCATTGAACGCAGAAGCCCGCCGATTGGCGGGCTTTTGTTTGGGCGCGTGTAGTTGCGTGCAGGTAACGGTCAACTCCAAAACGTACGCGCGTGACGCAAGCGGCGAGAGGTCTATGCGCCGGTCAACGATTCACTCGGCAAGCGCTTGCGTCAGCGCCTTGCCCGCCAGCTGTGCAGTGGATAACAGACGCTCCAGGCTGTGCCCGTGGCGGGCGCTGGCCGAGAGCCCGGCCATGGTTGTGGCGACGAAATCCGTCAGTCGGTCCGCTTCCTGCGGGTATTGCGCGGCGATGCGGTGGCGGATCACCGCTTGTGCAGCCACATGAAACCCGCTGGCCGCTTCGCGCGCGTCCGGGTCGTTGCAGCGTGTGCCCTCGATCACCAGACAGCCCGGCGCAGCGGCGTCGGCTGCGTAGTTGCGAGCGGCCTGCTCCAGCACCTGCGCAAGCGACTCAGCCAATGGCCGCTCGGCACCCAGGATCTGCTGCAGCGGGATCGCGCCGGTGTCGGCGTATCGATCCAGCACGCGTGCGTACAGGCCGGCCTTGCTGCCAAAGGCCGCATAGAAGCTGGGCGGGTTGATCCCCAGCGCCTTGGTCAGGTCGGCAACGCTGACCGCGTCGTAGCCCCGCGCGTGGAAGAGCTGTTGTGCATCGACGACTGCCGCCTCCGGGTCGAACCCGCGCGGCCGACCACGGGCGCGGGACGTATTTGTAGTCATCGTTACAAAATCCTTGACAGCGACCAGGATTGATTATGTATCATCCACTACATTATTGAGAAGGGATGAGCCATGTCAGTGTTCAAGAACGTGTCGGTGTTGGTGCTCGGCGGTAGCCGAGGAATTGGTGCGGCCATCGTGCGGCGCTTTGCGGCAGATGGCGCGCAGGTCGCGTTTACCTACGCCGGCTCGCCCGACGCGGCGCAGCGCCTGGCCAGCGAAACCGGCAGCACGGCGTTTTTGACCGACAGTGCCGATCGCGATGCAGTGATCGCCCGGGTCCGCGAGAGCGGTCCACTGGACGTGCTGGTGGTGAATTCCGGTATCGCCATCTTTGGCGATGCGCTGGAGCAGGACCCGGACGCGATCGATCGCCTGTTCCGCATCAATGTGCACGCGCCGTATCACGCCGCGGTCGAGGCGGCACGGCAGATGCCGCAGGGCGGGCGGATCATCGTGATCGGTTCGGTCAACGGCGATCGCATGCCGCTGCCCGGCATGGCCTCCTATGCGCTGAGCAAATCCGCATTGCAGGGGATGGCACGCGGGCTGGCGCGCGACTTCGGCCCGCGTGGCATCACCATCAACATCGTGCAGCCGGGCCCCATCGATACCGACGCCAATCCGGAGAGCGGGCCGATGAAGGACCTGATGCACAGCTTCATGACCATCAAACGTCACGGCCGTGCTGACGAGGTGGCCGGCATGGTGGCCTGGCTGGCAGGGCCGGAAGCCAGTTTCGTCACCGGCGCGATGCATACGATCGATGGTGGTTTCGGGGCCTGACTTGATCGTTCTGGAAGGGGCGTGAGAGGACAATGGATGCCGCGACTTGAGCCGTACTTTTTGAGTGGGAATTTCCCATTTCGATACCGATTACGTCTGTCTGACGGCGCGTATCCGCCGTTGGTCGTGCCTGGCGAGATGACGTGTTTCCAAAGCCATTGAAGGCCTGCGTCTAGTTCGATCGCTGAACTCGGCAGGCCGGGGCTCATTCCGCAGCCGGATTCGCTTTCCAATATCCCTTGGCGCGCACCGAGTCCTTGTCCACGCCATGGTGTTCTTCGAGAAACTTGCGCATCGCACGCGCGCGCATGGATTCGGTGCCGATCCAGTAGAACGTGTCGCCGTCGTGCGGCTCGTAATCGCGCAGGCTGTCTTCCAGCAAGGTGCTGCTGGCCGCATCGAAGCCGTTGCGTTCCAGCCAGTACACGTCCACGTCGGCGGCGCTGAGCAACTCCTGGCGTTCTGCGGCATCGGCGATTTCGATAAAGACCTCGGCGTGCATGTCGGCAGGCATGGCTTCCAGCCAGCGGCCGATCGCCGGAAGTGCGGTTTCGTCGCCGATCAGCACGTAGTGATCGTAGTCGTCGGCCACCAGAAACGAGCCGCGCGGGCCGCCGATCTTCAGCGTGTCGCCGGGCTGTGCGCGCGCTGCCCAGCTGGTGGCCACGCCGTCGCCGTGCAGCACGAAATCGATGCTCAGCTCGCCGCTTTGCGGGTCGAATGCGCGCGGCGTGTAATCACGACCGGGCGAGGGCAGGGCGCCTTCGTCATAGCGCGGGCCTTCCGGCGTCATCGTCGGCAGCACGAAGGCGCCATCGGTATTGGGAAAGAACAGCTTGACGTGATCGTCCGGTGCGTCGCTTTGAAAGCCGGCCAGTTCGTTGCCGCCAAACACGATGCGGCGCATCTGCGGGGTGATCGATTCGCAGCGCAGCACCTGCACGGAGCGCAGGCGCGGGTCGCGGCGGATTTGGGTGTGAGTATGGGTGGCCATATAGTGCGATTCCTGGATGTGGCGCGCAGATGCGCGGCGGGGGAGTGACTGCAAACGGTGATGCGACGATCTAGCCAGCGAGCTGGCAAAGAACAGCGGATGTTGCTCACCCTTCTCCCATCGGGAGAAGGTGCCCCCGCAGGGCGGATGCGGGTGCGGGCGAAGCCGCGTGCATCTGCCAAACAAGCAAGGTCGATGTCTTGCAGCGACACGCTGATCAAATCGCAGAACAGCGCAGGGACAGCAATTCATGCATGCCACTGACGCCGCGCAACGCAAACACCGCGATGACGCGTCACTGCCGCAAGGCGCAATCAAGCCGGCATCGGTTGGCTTCGGACCACAGCGATGAGCGCGCTCAGCCGTCGTCGCGCTCCATGCCGTCAGCGGCGGCGTTGAGTAGCGCGGCAATGCGTGTGGTTTCTGCATCCGTCCATTGCCCGTGCCGCGCAAACAGGCCGTGCTTGATGCGGTGGATGGCCTCGCGAATCGGCGCCGGGGTCTGTGCCTTGATCAGCGCGCGCGCGCGGCGGTGGGTGCGGGCCAGCGCCGCATCCAGTGCGTCGCGGTGCCGTGCCGCATACGTGCGACCGGCGGCGGTGACCTGGTAGCGCTTGCGTCCTTCGTCCAGCGCGTTCTGCACCCAGCCATCGGCTTCGAGCTGCGCCAGCGCCGGATAGATGGCGCCCGCACTGGGCGTGTACAGGCCTTTGAACAACGCAGTGATCTGCCGCATCAATTCGTAGCCATGGCGCGGCTGTTGCTCGATCAGCGCCAGCAGCAGCAAGCGCAGGTCGCCATGTTCCAGCGGCCGTGCGCGCCCGGCGCCGCCGCGACGCGTCGCACTGGGCGCTGCGGATGGATCGAGTTCGCTCGGCAGGTCGTCGTGGCGGGAGCGCATCGTCATTCGATATATCGAAGCATGGCGAAAAGATATATCGAAGCGTGCTGGCCCGCAAGCACCTGCCTGTCGCCCGGCTGACCGGCCTGGCTATCCCTGCCGCCCATGCTGCAGCGCGGCTAGACACAGCTGGTCTCCATAATTACGATGTAATTACTTCGACATTACGGGCCTGGCCCGATGAGGCAGCCGCATGAGTCGACAGTGGAACACCCAGGCCGAGAGCCGGCGCCAGCGCTTGCAGCGCGCCGCCCCGCTTGCGCCGCAAGGGCGTGTGGTGGCGGCCAGCGATGTGGTGGCGCTGCTGGAAGCGGTGATCGAGCCGGGCGACCGCGTCTGCCTGGAAGGCAACAACCAGAAGCAGGCGGATTTTCTGGCGCGCTGTCTTACCGAAGTGGACCCGGCGCGCGTGCACGACCTGCACATGGTGCAATCGGTGTTGTCGCTGCCCGCGCATCTGGACGTGTTCGAGCGCGGCATCGCCAAGCGGCTGGATTTCTCGTTCTCAGGGCCGCAGGCCGCGCGCCTGGCCGGGCTGGTCGGCGAAGGCCGCATCGAGATCGGCGCCATCCACACCTATCTGGAACTGTTTGGCCGCTACTTCATCGACCTGACCCCGCGCATCGCGCTGGTCACCGCGCAGGCCGCCGACCGCCACGGCAATCTCTACACCGGCCCGAATACCGAAGACACCCCGGTGATCGTGGAAGCCACTGCATTCAAGAGCGGCATCGTGATTGCGCAGGTCAACGAGATCGTCGACACGCTGCCGCGCGTGGATATTCCCGCCGATTGGGTGGACTTCGTCACGCAGGCGCCCAAGCCTAACCATATCGAACCGCTGTTCACCCGCGATCCGGCACAGATCTCCGAGATCCAGGTGTTGATGGCGATGATGGCGATCAAGGGCATCTACGCCGAATACGGTGTCAACCGGCTCAACCATGGCATCGGCTTCGATACCGCCGCGATCGAATTGCTGTTGCCCACCTACGCCGAATCGCTGGGGCTGAAGGGCAAGATCTGCCGGCATTGGGCGCTCAATCCGCATCCGGCGCTGATTCCGGCAATCGAATCGGGCTTCGTCGAATCGGTGCATTCGTTCGGCTCGGAACTGGGCATGGAGCAGTACATCGCCGCGCGCCCGGATATCTTCTTTACCGGTGCCGACGGCAGCATGCGCTCCAACCGCGCGCTGTCGCAGACCGCCGGGTTGTACGCCTGCGACATGTTCATCGGCTCCACCCTGCAGATCGATCTGCAGGGCAATAGCTCCACCGCCACGCGCGACCGCATCGCCGGGTTCGGCGGCGCGCCCAATATGGGCTCGGATGCGCGCGGCCGCCGGCATGCCAGCGATGCCTGGCTCAAGGCCGGGCGCGAGGCGGCACGACCGGGCGAGATGCCGCGCGGACGCAAGCTGGTGGTACAGATGGTGGAAACCTTCCGCGAACACATGGCGCCGGCCTTCGTCGACAGGCTCGATGCCTGGGAACTGGCCGAGCGCGCCAACATGCCGCTGCCGCCGGTGATGATCTACGGCGACGACGTCAGCCACGTGCTGACCGAAGAAGGCATCGCCAACCTGCTGTGGTGCCGCACGCCGGAAGAGCGCGAGCAGGCGATTCGCGGCGTGTCCGGTTACACCGCCGTCGGTCTGGGCCGCGACAAGCGCGCGGTCGAAAACCTGCGCGATCGCGGCGTCATCAAGCGGCCGGACGACCTGGGGATTCGCCCACGCGATGCCACGCGCGACCTGCTCGCCGCGCGCACGGTCAAGGATCTGGTGCGCTGGTCCGGTGGGTTGTACGACCCGCCGAAACGTTTTCGCAATTGGTAGGGGCACAGCATGGAAACCCTGCGGTATCGCTTCGATGGCCAGCACGGCGCACGCGCCGGGCTGGAGCATGCGCTGGTCGGCGTGGTCGCCTCCGGCAACCTGGAAGTGCTGGTCGAGCGCGTGCCGCTCGATGGCGCGATGGAGATCGAGATCCTCACCGCCGCGCGCGGATTCGGCGCGATCTGGCAGGCGGTGCTGGACGATTTTTCCGCGCGCCATCCGCTGCGCGATGTGCGCATCAGCATCAACGATGTCGGCGCCACGCCGGCGGTGGTGAGCCTGCGCCTGGAGCAGGCGATGGATGTCCTGCAGGGAGCCGACGCATGAGCCGCCACGATCCAGCACACCACAGCCATCGCGTAGGAGCGCACCCGGGCGCGACAGGCATTCCCGGTAACGCTTCAGTCGCGCCCAGGTGCGCTCCTACGCAAGCCATCGGGAGCCGCACATGAGCACCACCACTCATCTCGTAGGAGCGCGCCTGAGTGCGACAAGCTTTCTCGGTAACGCCCCGGTCGCGCACAAGTGCGCTCCTACGCATGTCGTCGGGAGATACGTATGAGCACCATCCCCATGGCCGAGCGCAGTTATTACGAAGCCGACGCGCGCGAGCGTATCGACGGCGTGCTGGACGCCGGCAGCTTCCGCGAATTCGTCGGCCCACGTCGCCGCCTGATCAGCCCGCATCTGGCCCAGCTCGACACCCCCGGCGCCTTCGATGACGGTATCGTCGTCGGCCAAGGTACGCTGCGTGGGCGCAACGTGCTGATCGCCGCGCAGCAAGGCGCCTTCATGGGTGGCGGCGTGGGCGAAGTGCACGGCGCCAAGCTCACCGGCCTGCTCGAACGCGCCGCAAAAACCCAGCCGTACGCGGTGTTGCTGTTGCTCGACACCGGCGGCGTGCGCCTGCACGAAGCCAATGCGGGCCTGATCGCGATTTCCGAAATCATGCGCGCCACGCTGAGCGCACGCGCCGCCGGCGTGCCGGTGCTGGCCTTGATCGGCAGCGGCAACGGCGCCTTCGGCGGCATGGGCATCGTGGCGCGCTGCTGCAGCGCGGTGATCATGTCCGAAGAAGGCCGCCTGTCGTTGTCCGGCCCGGACGTGATCGAGACCGTGCGCGGCGTGGAAGAATTCGACGCGCGCGATCGCGCGCTGGTGTGGCGCGTCACCGGCGGCAAGCATCGCTATCTGCTCGGCGAAGCGCAGACCTTGGTGGCCGACCGTATCGCCGCATTCGCCGATGCGGCTGCCCATGCGCTGGACACACTTGCCGAGCCGGAAGGCGAGGCCGCATTGCAGGCGCTGGAACTTGCGCAGCAGCAGTTGTCCAAGCGCATCGACGCTTACGGCGATTGCCGCGACGGTCTGGAGATCTGGCAGCGCCAAGGCATCGTCGATGCGCAGCGTTTGCCGTTGCTGGACACCGAGGCCTTCCTCGCTGCCACTGCCGACCGGAGCATTCCATGGAACTGAGCCAACTGCTGGATCAGCTGTTTCCGCTCGGTCACGCCATCGCACGCAACGACGATGTGCTCACCGGCAGCGCGATGACCGCTGCGGGCGAGGTCACCGTGATCGGCACCGCCAACAAGCTGGAAGTCGGCGTGGACCACGCACTGGCGTTGGCGGCGACGGTGTTGGCGAGCACGCGCGCGCATCCGCAACGGCCGATCGTGATGCTGGCCGACACCGCCGGGCAACGGCTCGCACGCCGCGATGAATTGCTCGGCATCAACGGCTATTTCGCGCATCTGGCACGCGCGCTGGATCTTGCACGAAGCCGCGGCGCGCGCCTGGTCACGCTGGTGTATGGCGAATCGGTCAGCGGCGGCTTCCTCTCGTTCGGCTTGATGGCCGACCATATCCACGCCTTGCCCGATGCACAGATCCGCGTGATGGATCTGCGTGCCATGGCACGTGTGACCAAGCAATCGGTGGACACCTTGCAGGCGCTGAGCAGGAGCTCGCCGGTATTCGCGCCGGGTGTGGAAAACTACGTGCGCATGGGCGCGGTGGAGTCGTTGTGGGAGGGCGATCTGGCGCAGGCGTTGCTCGATGCATTGGCCACGCCCAGCGACGGCGACCAACGTCGTGCACTCGGCGCGCAGCGTGGCGGCCGCACGTTGGCAAGCGATGTCGCCGCTGCCGTGGCAGCAGGCGAGGCCTGAGCATGCCCGGCCGGCACGCACTGGTGTGGTTGCATCCCGAGGCGCGCTGGCAGGCGTTGACGCCGGGTGCGCATCCGCGCCTGCAGCAGTGGTTCGCCGCCGGCCTGCCGGCGGTGGTGGCGCGTGGCGACGGCAGCGAAGCACCCGGCGCACTGCGGCTCGGCGTGCCGTTGCCGCCGAGCGAAGGCAAGCAGCGTCTGGCGCTGACAGCCAATGTGGCCGATATCGCACGCAGCACCGCACCGCTGCTGTTGGACGCAGTGATCGCACACGCGCCCAGCGACATGCAACCGGCATTGCAGGCCTTGCTGGCGCAGACCCAGGTCAATGCAGTGCAGCCACGCGTGTTCGGCAGCGTTGCATGGCAGGCACTCACCGGGCTTGCGTATGTGCATGCGCAATCGGATCTGGACCTGTTGTGGTCCATCGACTCGCCAGAACAGGCGCATGCGGTGGTGGCCTTGCTGCAACGCTGGGAACAACGCCATGGCCTGCGTGCCGATGGCGAATTATTGCTGGCCGACGACGGCACCGCCGTGAACTGGCGCGAATATGCCGGCAGCGCGCAGCAGGTGCTGGTGAAATCCAATCATGGCTGCCGGCTGTTGCCGCGTGCTGCGCTGTTTCCGGTGTGGAGCGCGGCATGAGTGTGCGGGCGAAACGTGTTGCCGAATCGGCCGTGGCGCACTCCGCGCCGCATGACGCACGCGCGCATGGCGGTGTTCGAAAGAGTGCATTGCTACAAGAGACATCGCGTCTCACCAGCGGCATGGCAAGTCCACTGGCGCACCGCCTTGGCCGCCTTGCAGTGCTTGCCTTGCACGCAGAACTGGCCTGCGCACCAAAGCCTGGCCTGGTCACCCCGTTCGATACCGGTAGCCACACCGATATGGACGCGGCCACCTTTCTGCGCAGCCTGTTCGCGTTGCGCGCCTACTTTGTCGCCATCGCGCAAGCCGGCATCGACAACGCGCCGTTCGCACGCCTTCGCCAACTCGGCATCGATGCCGAAGCGGCGATGCTGCGCGCCACCGGCGGCATCAACACCCATCGCGGCGCGATTTTCAGCCTCGGCTTGTTGACTGCACAGGCGGCGCGCTTGCGTGTCGCGCACGGACGCCGCCCCACTGGTGAAGCGGTCTGCAACGCGGTGCAGGCGTGGCGCGATCCATTGCAGGCTGCGCCGCTGAATCCGCACAGCAATGGTCAGCGTATGCGTGCGCAGTATCAGGTCAGCGGTGTGCGCGAGCAGGCCGCAGCCGGCTACCCGCTGTTACGTGAAGTCGCGCTGCCGTGCCTGCGCGCTGCGTTGCACAGCGGCGCCACGCGGGAAGCGGCATTGGCGCAGACGCTGATGCAGTTGGTCAGCGCAGTGGACGATCTGAATCTGCTGCATCGTGGTGGTCAGGAAGGACTGGCCTACGCAAAAGCGCAAGCACGTGCCTTCCTCACCGACGGCGGCATCGCGCAACCGCAGTGGCGCGATTGTTTGAACGCCATCGGTAAGCAATTCGTTGCCCGTCGTCTGAGCCCGGGCGGCAGCGCCGATCTGCTGGCCTGCGCCTGGTTTTTGCATCTGCAGGAAAGCGCATGACGCTCGCCGTGCTATGCCCGGGTCAAGGCGGCCAACACGCGGAAATGTTTGCGCGTGTCGCCGATGCACCCGCTGCGGCCAGCGTACTCGCTGCCGCGACCAGGCTGCTTGGCGCATCTGCGCAAACGCTTGCCGCAGACCCGAACCGTTATGCCAATGCCATTGCACAACCGCTGGTGTGCGCCGGCACGCTGGCGCAATGGCAGGTGCTGCGTACGCAACTGCCCACACCATTGCTGGTACTCGGCTACAGCGTTGGCGAGCTCGCCGCGCATGCGGTGGCCGGTAGCATGGACATCGATACCTGCCTGCAGCTGGCCGCCACCCGCGCCCGCCTGATGGATGCGGCCAGCCCGGACAATGCCGGGTTGATGGCGGTGGTCGGCCTGCCACTGCGCGCACTCGAAACGCTATCCCAGACCCATGGCGCGGCACTGGCCATCATCAACGGCGACGACCACGCCGTGCTCGGTGGCCCGCACGCTGCGCTGCAGGCGCTTGGCGACGCTGCGCAGGCGCAAGGCGCGCGCGTCACGCTGCTGCCGGTGAGCGTGCCGGCGCATACGCCGTGGTTGCGCGCGGCCGCCGACGCATTCGCCATCGCATTGAAAACCGCAGGAATCACTGCGCCAAAGCTGCGCGTGCTGGCCGGTATCGATGCACGTGTGGTCACCACGCAGGCATTGGTGATCGACACGCTGGCCGCACAGATTGCGCAGACCGTGCGCTGGTACGAGGTGCTGGTGCAGGCCGCAGAGCGCGGCGCACGCGTGTTTCTCGAACTGGGGCCAGGCAGCGCATTGGCGCGCATGGCGCGGGAGGGATTGCCGGACTGCGAGGCGCGGTCGGTGGACGAATTCAACAGCACCCAAGGTGTTGTCGAGTGGGTCAACGCCGCGTGCGAGCGCGCGGCATGAGGTAACGCCAAGACAGGCCAGCAATGCATAGCGAACAGGCAACCGCCTGGCAGCTGCGCATCGGTGTTGTTGGCCGCTCCTGGTGTCTGACAGGGCGTGACCCTTGGGTGGCGGGTGGCCATCCGTGCTGTACGCGTATCAGGTGTCTGGGAGGGCGCATGACCCCGCAAATTGCAACGATTCTTGGCTTGGTGATCATGTTCATCGTCGCCACCGCATTGCCCATCAACATGGGTGCGGTGGCCTTCGCGCTGGCGTTCATCATCGGCGGCGTGTGGGTGGGACTGGACGGCAAGGAGGTACTGGCCGGCTTTCCGGGCGACCTGTTCCTGACGTTGGTCGGCATCACCTATCTGTTCGCCATCGCGCAGAAGAACGGCACCATCGATCTATTGGTGCACTGGGCGGTGCGCGCGGTGCGCGGGCGCATCGTGGCGATTCCCTGGGTGATGTTCGTCATTACCGGGTTGCTGACTGCATTCGGTGCGCTCGGGCCGGCGGCAGTGGCCATCATCGGGCCGGTGGCGCTGCGCTTTGCCAAGCAGTACCGCATCAACCCGTTGATGATGGGCCTGCTGGTGATCCATGGCGCGCAGGGCGGCGGGTTTTCGCCGATCAGCGTGTATGGCGGCATCACCAACAAGGTGGTCGAAAAGGCCGGGCTGGACGTCACCGAGATGGCGGTGTTCCTCACCAGCCTGGGTTTCAACCTGATGATGGCGATCATCTGCTTCTGTGCGTTCGGCGGGCTCAAGCTGATGCGTCGGCAAGAGATCTCGCTGGCCGATGCGCAATACGTGCCAGTGGCCGATGACCAGGCCTCCAAACGTCCATTTGCGATCGAAGGGCATGGCTCCTTGGTTGCCGCTGGCGGCGGTACCTTGTCGACCAATCCGCTGGCGCTGGAGGCTGTCGCCATCACCCGCGATCGCTTGATCACGTTGGTGGGCTTGCTGGGTCTGGGCGTCGCGGCGCTGATCTACAACCTCAATGTCGGGCTGGTGTCGATCACCGTCGCTGTGGTCCTGGCATTGATCTCGCCCAGCGCGCAGAAAGGCGCAGTGGATGGCATCAGCTGGTCCACGGTGTTGTTGATCAGCGGCGTGGTCACCTACGTGGCGGTGCTGGAAAAGGCCGGCGCGGTGGACTACATCGGTACCGGCGTCTCGCATATCGGCATGCCGTTGCTGGGTGCGCTGCTGGTCTGTTATGTCGGCGGCATCGTGTCCGCGTTCGCCTCGTCCGCGGCGGTGCTGGGCGCCACTATCCCGCTGGCGGTGCCGTTCCTGATGCAGGGCCAGTTGGGTGCGGCCGGGGTGATCTGCGCGCTCGCCGTGTCCTCCACCATCGTCGATGTCAGCCCGTTCTCCACCAACGGCGCGCTGGTGGTGGCTTCGGCGGCGAAAGAGGAGCGCGACGCGCTGTTCCGCCGCTTCCTGGTCTACAGCGGGCTGGTGGTGGTGTTGGGCCCACTGACCGCGTGGCTGCTGTTCGTGGTGCCGGGCTGGCTGTGAGCCGGCGCGCGCACAGCGGCGGAGTGGGGCGCCCCCGTAGAATGGGCGCCCCCGCCCTGACGCCAACGACCTGCCCGCCATGACCCTCGCCCCTGATTCGCGCACCGCCAAAAAGCGCGTACCGCTGTACGAGGAAGTGGCCGAGCGCCTGCGCCAGAAGATCTACGACTACGCGCTGCCGCCGGGCGAGTGGATCGACGAGCCGGCGCTGGCCGAAGAACTCGGCATCAGCCGCACTCCGCTGCGCGAGAGCCTCAAGCTGCTCGCCGCCGAGGGCCTGGTGCAACTGGACGCCGGCCGCGGCAGCCGGGTCACGCGGTTGACGCTGGAAGATCTCAACCAGCTGTTCCCGGTGATGGCCATGCTCGAAGGCCGCTGCGCCCACGATGCGGTCAAGCGCATCGATGCGGCTGGCGTGCAACGCCTGGAAGAGCTGCACGCGGCGATGGAAGCCGCCGCTGCGGCCGGCGACCTGGCCGAGTACTACCACAATAATTATCTGATCCACGAAACCGTGCAGCAGTACGCCGGCAATCCGTGGTTGATCCGCGTCACCCACGATCTGCATCGCATCCTCAAGATGCATCGCGGCCGCCAGCTGTTGACGCCGGGACGCATGGCGCAGTCGCTGGCTGAGCATCGTGCATTGATGGAGTGCGTACGGCGTCGCGATGCCGAGGGCGCAGAGCGCACGATGCATGGGCATCTGTTGAGCCAGGGGCAGGCCTTGGCGGCGTATGTGGCAGCGGGCGGCATGTTGAACGTGCCGGCACCCTTGCCGCGGGTCGGCGGGGTGTAGAGCCGCCGTGGCGAACCGCTGAAAAGCAGCTGGCTTGACCCCAGTAGCACCTGACGCTCGTACCCTTCTCCCCCCGGGAGAAGGTGCCCGAAGGGCGGATGAGGGTACGTCCGCACGTAGCGGCGGGAAGCTCTTGCTCTTGCGAGTCCCAAATCCCAAATCCCAAATCCCGGCCATTGAAAAACCAGGCTACTGCACACCCAACCCAAGCAACCCGTCCACACGTTCAATCAACTGCGTCCCAGCCAACCCGGCAAACACCTCCGGGTGCGCATAGCCCCACGCCACCGCAGCGATCGGCAACCCAACCACTTGCGCCGCTTCCCAGTCGGCGACCTGGTCGCCCACATACACCGCCTGCCTCGCGCTATACCCGGTGGCGCGCAGTACACGACGCAAGGCGCGTTGCTTGCCCAGCAGATGCGCACCACCGTCGATCACGGCGAACTTCGCGCTCAAGTCCTTACCCAAGGCGCGTTGCACATTCTCCACCGAGTTCGACGACACCACCGCCAGGCGCGTGCCGCTGGCATGCAGCGTCTCCACTACGTCGGCAATGCCGGCAAACAACGCCATCGGCGGGGCGGCGCGCATCAGGCGGATAAAGTCGGCGGCCACCAGCGGCACGCGCCAGGCACGCAGCCCGGAGGCCTTCAACAGCTCTCGGGTACTCAGCCGGCGAGCATCCTCCACCTCGTGCGCTTGTGCCGCACGGAAACCGTGCCGCTCGGCCAGCACGCGCTGCGTGCTCAAAAAGAAACCGAACGAGTCGGCCAGGGTGCCGTCGAAATCGAAGATGATCAGTGCAGGCATTGCAACGCAAGTAGCAGGGCGTCATAGCCTACCCAATGCCGCTGAAGTGCCATACGCACACACGTCACTGCATGTGCGCGCAGGCGATCAAACTCAGGCTTCGGCGAAGTGCGGCTGGATCGGGTTGTCGCCGTCGGCGTGCTGTTCGATGACCTTGCGCTGCATCGCGGCCAGATACGCATCCAGCTCTTCGGTGGAGGCGAACACATCGCTCAGCGGCACCGCCTTGACCATGTCGAAGACCTTGCGGATCTGCGGCTGCGGGTTGGTCACCAGCAGCTTGCCCTGATGGGTCGCCAGCGCCTTGCGCACCTTGAAGATGCTGCGGATGCCGGCGCTGGAAATGTATTCCAGCGCGGTCAGGTCCAGCACCAGGGTGACGATGCTGGTGCCCAGCAGTGGCGACAGCGCCGCATCCAGGTCCTGGTAGGTGTGGGAGTCCAGGCGCCCGGTCAGGATCACGCGTTGACGGGTGTCTTGCGGCGGGTCGATCTGGATGGCGAGCGTGGTCATGGCAGTGCCTCGGGGACAGGGGCGTACGGATGCAGCAAGGTGATACGCACGACGTTATATGCACCATCGCGACGGTAGTCGATGTGATCGGCGAACTGGTGCACCAAAAACAACCCCAATCCGCCGATCGGCCGATCGTCGAGCGCGGCGTCCAGCTCCAGTTCCGGCAGTGCACGCGGGTCGAAGGCGCTGCCCGGGTCGCTCAGCTCCAGCACCAGCGCCTGCGCGTCCAGCTGCAGCTGCAGGCGTAAGGGTTGTTCGGCGCATTGGCCGTGGGTGAGCGCGTTGCAGCCGAGTTCTTCCACGATCAGCCGCACCTGGCCGATGCGCGCTTCGTGCAGGCCTTCGCGCATCAGCGAGTCTTCCAGCGCGTCGTTGGCGCCGGCCAGTTGGGCCAGCGACGGCGCGATGGCCAGTTCGAGCTTCATCCGGTCGTTGCCTTTCCGGGACCGTCCCGGCCAGCGTCTGCCACCGGCTCAGCATGCTCCTGGCGCAGCCGGATCGCCAGCAGCGTGATGTCGTCGTACGCATCGGCCTGGCCGGTGAAGCCGGCGATGTCGTCGATGACCGCCTTGCACTGTGCCGCCGCGCTACGGCGCAGGTGCAGCGCGGCCAGCAGCCGCTCCAGCCCGTAGCTGGCGCCGTGTTCGTCCATCGCCTCGGTCACGCCATCGGTATACCCCAGCAGGGTCTGCCCGGCGCTCATGCGGCCCTGCAGCACCGGGTAGGCCAGCTGCGGCTCGATGCCCAGCGGCGCACCGGTTTCCAGCGGCAACGGCCGCACCGTGCCATCCAGGTCGATCAACAGCGGCGGCTCGTGCCCGGCGCTGGCCAGCCAGTACTCGCCGCTCACCACATTGATCACCCCGCACAGCACGGTGGCGAACATGCACGGCTCGTTGTTCTCGGCCAGCCGCGTGGAGGCGGCGATCAGGATGGCGTCCGGGCGCGTGTGCCGGCGCGCGGCGATTTCCAGCACGCTCACGGCGCGCGCCATGAACAAGGCCGCCGGCACGCCCTTGTCGGAGACATCGCCCACCACAAACCACAACAGCCCCGGCTCGGTCTCGATGAAGTGGTAGAAATCGCCGCCCACCGCCTTGGCCGGTTCCAGCCAGGCGCAGGTTTCCAGATGCGAATTGGCGCGATCGAAGGTACGCCCGGACGGCAGCATCGCCTGCTGGATCTCGCGCGCAATCTGCAGCTCGCTGTACATGCGTTCGCGCGCGGAGGTCATCTCGCCGATCTGCGCGATATGGTCGCGGATCGCACCGCGTGCACTGTCGAACGCACGCGCCATCACGCCCACTTCGTCATCGCGCTCGATATGCCGCAGCGGGTACTCGAATTCGCCACGACGAAAATGCTCGGCGGTATCGGTCAATTCCTCGATCGGCCGCGTCAAGGTGCGGGTGATCCGCCCCATCAACCACCACCACACCGCCGCGCCCAACAACGCCGCCAACGCCACCCACACCGCCAGCCAGTTCAGGCCGGCCAGCACGTAGTTTTCCGATGCGGACAGCACGAAGGTCCAGCCGCTGCGCCCCACCGCTGCGCTATGGGTCAGGAAGCGCTCGCCATCGGGCGCGGTGTGCGAGAACGAGATCGGCTGACCCGCCGCCACTGCGCGCTGCAGCGGTGCCAGATCCGGGCGCGAACGCGCCACGTAGGTCGCGAGCGTGTCATGCAGATTGAGTGCAGGGTCGGGGCTGAACATCACCATCCCCTCCGGCGACAACAGCATCGGCCGGATACTGATGTCGTGCGGCAGCTGGTCGATGATGGCGCGCAGATGTTGCAGCGGCAGATCCACGCTCACCATGCCCACCGGCGCCGCATCCACCGCATCGCCCGGCCGACGCAGCGGCAGGTTGTAACTGGTGTACAACTCGCTGCCGCCGTTGGTGTTGATGTACGGCTCGGACCACCACGCGCGCCCTTCGCGCTGGGTGCGCAGATACCACGGCATCGCGCGGTAGTCGTCGCCCAGCTCCTGCACCGATTTTTCCAGCACGCGCGTGCCATCGCGATGCACGTACCAGACAAACCCGCTGTCGCCGGCTTTTTGCGTGCGCGGTTCGATGATCAAACGCGCCGCGCCGATATCCGGGTCGCCACTGAGCGTGGCCAGCAGCAACGCACGCAGATTGAACGGCTGCAGCCCCACCGCACTGCTGCTGGCGGCCAATGTGCGGCCGCTCACCTGCACCGAATCCAGCATCGCCGCCAGGCTGCGCGCGGTCTGCTCGGTCAAGCCATCCACTTCGGTGCGCGCCGCCTCCACCAATTCGGCGCGTGCGCCCAGATAAAACACCGTGCCCAGGACCGCCAGCAGCAGCACCAGCACTGCGGTGGCGGCCAGCAACACGCGCATACGCAGGCTGCGCCGCCAGTGCACGCGCGGGGTGACGGCCACGTTGTCGGCTGGCGATGTGAACCCCGTGGCGATAACGCGCTCCCCCTAGCGGACAGGTCGAATCATGGCAGCTTTCCGGCGGCAACAACTGCCTCACGTCGGCTGCCGTAAATTGACCCCACCGGCTCAAGCGGACTAGATTGAGCCCCCTTATCGCCATGGAGGCCGGCCTTGCGCCTGATTCTCACACCGAGCCTGCTGGCCCTTTTGCTTACGGCCTGTAACGCCCCGGAGACCAGCATGACCCAGACCACATCCCCCGCAACCGAGGCCACTGCAGAAGCCGACGTGGAGGCGGGCGGTCGCGGCCTTGCCAAATTGAATCCCAGCCCGCGCAAGGCCTTCGAGGTCACGCTCACCCTCGACAAGGCGCCCGGTGCCTTCGGCCTGGTCCAGGGTGCGGCGCAATACGACGTCAGCAACGAAGCCGAATGCGGCAAGATCCAGCCCGAGACCGGTACCGCCGGGCGCATCACCAGCCAGGAAGACTTCGCGCTCAAGAAGATCTCCGACACCGAATACCGCGGCACCGTCTATCTGGACCTGATGCAGGACGAGGACTACTACGGCCGCGGCGTCTGCCATTGGGAATTCAGCGGTGCCAGCGTGCTGCTCAAGGCCACCGGTGCCGAAGAAGAGACGCGCTTTTTGTCGTTTATCGAAGGCAAGACGGTGACGGCGCAGCAGCCGCAGACAAAGTATTACTGGAGAGAGGGTTATCCGAGCTCAGGAATGGATGACTTTCCTGACGTGGGCGAACTGACTCCTGACAAATTCAAGCCTGAGATCCGCGACAATCTCTTCACCATCACACTGGCTGCCAAGGAAGTTGCGCCATGAGCATTCCATCGCCGCAATATGCGGGCTTGTCTGAAGACGCCTACAAGGATCGCGCGGTAGGTCGGCGTGCGCCGGGACAGGAAGAGATCGTCACGGTTGAGGGGCAGCGTTACGCCGTTCTCGAACACGTCAACAACAAGTCCACTGGCTACCAAGGCACGATTTACCGCCGCGAAGGCAGTGGCGAGATTGTAGTCGCGCATCGGGGTACCGAAGGTGCGGCCAAGGACATTCTCACCGACGCGGCGATGGTCACCTCGCGGACCAATCCGCAAGCAGCTGATGCGCTGGCATTGACCAAACACGCGCTCGATTATGCGGAAATTGCGGGAAAGCGAACCGGTCACGCACCCGAAGTCACCGTCACCGGCCACTCCCTCGGCGGTGCGCTGGCACAGGTCTCCGCGCACCATTACGACCTCAAGGGCGAAACCTTCAACTCGTACGGCGCAGCCAGCCTGAGCTACCGCATTCCGGAAGGCGGCAACAGCGTGATCAACCACGTCATGGCGTCCGATCCGGTCAGCGCGGCCTCGCCGCATTTCGGGCAGGTGCGCATCTATGCCAAGCCGGATGAAATCACCACGTTGAATGGCGCTGGTTACAGCAACAGCAAGGCCAACTTCCTGATTCCGGACTACCCGCTGGTGGCGGCCGGCAACTCGCTGGGCGCGCACAAGCTGGGCAACTTCCTGGGCGAGCATTCGGCGCTCACCGATCCCAACGCGCGCCCGCTGGCCGAAAAGAACGCGCGGATGATCGACGAATACCGCAACGATGTGGATGGGCTGCGCACCGGCACCACCATCTTGACGCGTAGCGCGCGCGGCCTCGGCCAGGATGCGGTGGACGCCATCCGCGGCCCGCTCGCCCCGGGCGAGCCCGCCAAGCGCGACGCGCGCGAACACGGCAACGACCACACCTCGCTGCGCATCGATCAGCCCGGGCATGTGGGCAACGCCTTGTTCCAGGATGCGCAGCGTGGCGTGCATGCGCAGGACGCGCGTGCCGGGCGCACGCCCGATCAGCACAGCGCCCAGTTGTCCGGCTCGCTCGCATCGGAAATGCATGCCATCGGCGGCAAGCGCATCGACGAGGTGGTAATGAGCCCCGATGCAGCGCGCACCTTCGCCGTGCAGGGCCGTGCCGACGACCCCGCGCAGCTGCGTGTCAGCGTCGAAACGATGAGCGCCATCAACACCCCGCTGGAGCAGAGCAGCCAGCGCGTTGCAGAAAATGCCGCACGCCAGTCTGTGGCATTGGAACAACAGCAGTCGCAGACCCAGCAACAGCAGCAGGGCGCCCGCGCGATGAGTTGAGTGCGGTCATGCGTTGGCGGCCCGGTGGTGTTCATTCGCCCAACCGGCCTGCGTGACGCAGTGCCGCTTCAACCTGCCACTGCTTCCATCGCACGTTGCACCAAAAACGCCGGCTTGCCCGGCGTTTTTTGTTGGATCGCTACGATCCTCCGGCGAGCGCTTGTTGAGTGCGCCGAACAAGCAGGGCATCAGGAGTTGCGCTTCCGGCAGCGTGCCCTATTGCCGGCAGGCCTGCGCGTTGCCGCGTCTGATCAGGCTCAGGGTCATTGCGGTCGCAGACGGTCGGCCATGCGTGTCGTTGCGGCGACAGAGCGCCAGCATCAGATGCCTCGCGCAGTACCGCGCCGTTTTTCTGTTGCACCCGCACAACATCGCGCTGGCGAAAATAGTGCCAGTTCGCTGGCGCAAGGTTTTTTCCGCCGCGAACTATGCCGCAATCGCCCAGCACCTATAGCGAGCGCAACCGCGTTGCAGTGCCGTGTTTGAATCCCCACCGTTTCGCAACGTGCGTGGCTGTCGCGGCATTGCCCGCTTCGCTGCACAGCACGCAGTGAGATTCAGGGGGATCAGGCAAGGCGCCGCGTGGCGCGACATCCATCGATCAAGGGAGAGGGTTTCATGAGCATGTTTCGTCAGGGTTATAGCCGCTTGCTGTTGGTACTGCTGCTGGGCTTCGTCAGTGCCAGTGCAGGCGCGCAAGGCATCGCCAAGGGCGCCGATGTCAGCTGGCTCAACCAGCAGGCCGCGGCCAACCCGCCGCAGGTGTTTCGCGATGCGTCCGGCAACACCACCGACTTCATCAAGCTGTTCAAGGACGTGGGCGGCAATGCCATTCGCCTGCGCGTGTGGGTCAACCCGTCCGGCGGCTGGAACGACGGCCGCGACACGCTCGACAAGGCCAAGCGCGCCGCCGCGCAGGGCATGCGCATCATGATCGACTTCCACTACAGCGACAGCTGGGCCGACCCGGGCAAGCAGACCAAGCCGGCCGCCTGGGCGGGCCACTCCGTCGCCCAGCTCAACACCGATGTCTATAGCCACACCCAGGGCATCCTCAAGTACCTCAAGGACAACGGCATCACCGTCAGCTGGGTGCAGGTGGGCAACGAGATCAACAGCGGCATGCTGTGGAACGAGGGCAAGACGCCCAACTTCGCCAACCTGGGCCAGTTCATCAACAGCGGCTACAACGCCACCAAGGCGGTGTACCCCAACGCCAAGGTCATCGTGCATCTGGCCAACGGCTACGACAACGCCAACTTCCGCTGGTTCTTCGACAACCTGCGCTCGGCCGGCGGCAAGTGGGACGTCATCGGCATGTCGCATTACCCCCCGGTCGGCAGCTGGCAGGACTACAACAACCGCCTGGACACCAACATGCGCGACATGATCTCCCGCTACGGCAGCGACGTGGTGGTAGCCGAGGTCGGCATGGACTGGCAGCAGGCCGCCACTACCCGCGCCATGCTCACCAACCTGCTCAGCCGCAGCAACGCCATCGGCTCGCGGGTGCTCGGCGTGTTTTATTGGGAACCCAACGCCTACCCCGGCTGGCAGGGCTACACCATGGGCGCGGTCAACAACAACGGCCAGCTGACCGACGCGCTGCAGGCGTTTTGACCTGCCTCGTTTGCTTACCCACTCGCCGCCTCATCCGCCGCCTCGCATACCAACGGCGCCGGTGATAAAGCCCCTCTCCCGTCGGGAGAGGGGTTGGGGTGAGGGTACGGGGCGAAGCCCTCGTGCACCCAACCTCCACCAGGCTTCGCCCCGTACCCTCATCCGCCCCTGCGGGGCACCTTCTCCCGATGGGAGAAGGGGGCATGCGGCGGCTCCGCCGCGTGGCGACCCTCATCCTTTGGTCGTACACCAGTAGCGGCCGCATGCGTGGCATCCGCCACCAACGCATTCACCGCACGACACCGTCCCATTCCATACGCCCCCGTAGCGAGGAATGGCAACAGGTGCGTGCGGTACACTTGGGGGTTCACGAATTCACGATGTCGACACACCCGCGGGGTGTGTCCCCCCGGGAGCGCTAATGAACTGGTTGAACGAAGTGCTGCACAACGATCCGAACCCGCTCGAGACGCAGGAGTGGCTCGAATCGATCAAGGCCGTCATCGACGTCGAAGGCCCTGAGCGCGCCCATCAGCTGCTGGAAGGCATGGTCGAACAGACCCGCCGCGCCGGCGCTTACCTGCCGTTCTCGCCCACCACCGAGTACGTCAACACCATCGCACCGGCCAACGAGGCCAAGAACCCCGGCGACTCCGCGCTGGAGTGGAAGATCCGCTCGATCATCCGCTGGAACGCCATGGCCACCGTCGTGCGGGCAAACCGCAAGCCGGGCGACCTGGGCGGCCACATCGCCTCGTTCGCTTCCAGCGCCACGCTGTACGACGTGGGCTTCAACCACTTCTGGCGCGCGCCCTCGGACACCCACCCGGGCGACCTGCTGTTCGTCCAGGGCCATAGCGCCCCGGGCATCTACGCCCGCGCCTTCCTGGAAGGCCGCATCAGCCAGGACCAGCTGGACAACTTCCGCATGGAAGTGGACGGCCAGGGCATCTCCTCCTACCCGCACCCGTGGCTGATGCCCGAGTTCTGGCAGACCCCCACCGTGTCGATGGGCCTGGGCCCGCTGGCCGCCATCTACCAGGCGCAGTTCATGCGCTACCTGGAAAACCGCGGCCTGATCGAGAAGTCCGACCGTAAGGTGTGGTGCTTCATCGGCGACGGCGAGTCTGATGAGCCAGAAACCCTCGGCGCCATCGCCCTGGCCGGCCGCGAAGGCCTGGACAACCTGATCTTCGTGGTCAACTGCAACCTGCAGCGCCTGGACGGCCCGGTGCGCGGCAACGGCAAGATCATCCAGGAACTGGAAGGCGTGTTCCGTGGCGGCGGCTGGAACGTCATCAAGCTGCTCTGGGGCGGCTACTGGGACGCCCTGCTGGCCAAGGACACCAATGGCGTCCTGACCAAGCTGATGATGGAAACCGTTGACGGCGAATACCAGAACTGCAAGGCCTTCGGCGGCGCCTACACCCGCGAGAATTTCTTCGGCAAGTACCCGGAGACCGCGGCCATGGTCGCCGGCCTGTCCGACGACGACATCTGGCGCCTGAACCGTGGCGGCCACGACCCGCACAAGGTGTACGCCGCCTACCACCAGGCCGTGAACACCAAGGGCATGCCCACCGTGATCCTGGCCAAGACGGTCAAGGGCTACGGCATGGGCTCGGCCGGTGAGGCGCTCAACCCCACCCACCAGACCAAGAAGCTGGACGACGCGGCGGTCAAGCACTTCCGCGACCGCTTCAACATTCCGGTGACCGACGCCCAGCTGGAAGACGGCCAGGTGCCGTTCTACCACCCCGGCGAAGACTCCCCGGAAGTGCAGTACCTCAAGGAACGCCGCAACGTGCTCGGCGGCTTCCTGCCGCAGCGCCGCCCCAAGGCCAGCAAGTCGTTCGTGGCGCCCACGCTCGACAAGTTCGAGCGCCTGCTCAAGGACAGCGGCGAGCGCAGCTATTCCACCACCATGTCGTTCGTGCAGAGCCTCAACATCGCCCTGCGCGACAAGGAACTGGGCCCGCGCATCGTGCCGATCGTGGCCGATGAGGCGCGCACCTTCGGTATGGAAGGCATGTTCCGCCAGATCGGCATCTATGCCCCGTTCGGCCAGAAGTACAAGCCGGTCGATGCCGACCAGCTGATGTACTACCGCGAAGACCAGACCGGCCAGGTGCTGCAGCAGGGCATCAGCGAGCCGGGCGCCATCGCCTCGTGGATGGCCGCCGGCACCAGCTACTCGGTCTCCGACGTGCCGATGCTGCCGTTCTACATCTACTACTCCATGTTCGGCTTCCAGCGCGTGGGCGACATCGCCTGGCAGGCAGCGGACATGCGCACGCGTGGCTTCCTGCTTGGCGGCACCGCCGGCCGCACCACGCTCAATGGCGAAGGCCTGCAGCACGAAGACGGCTTCAGCCAGGTCATCGCCGGCTCCATCCCGAACGTGCGTAGCTACGACCCGACCTTCGGCTTCGAAGTCACCGTCATCATGCAGCACGGCATGAAGGCGATGATGGAAGACCAGATCGACGAGTACTACTACATCACCCTGATGAACGAGAACTACGCCCACCCCGGCATGCCGGACGGCGCAGCCGAGGGCATCATCAAGGGCATGTACCTGCTCACCGACGCCGGCAAGCCCAAGAAGGGCGAGCTGCGCGTGCAGCTGCTGGGCAGCGGCACCATCCTGCGCGAGGCCATTGCCGCGGCCGAGCTGCTGGACAAGGACTTCGGCGTCACCGCCGACATCTGGTCCTGCCCCAGCTTCAACGAAGTGCGCCGCGACGGCTACGCCGTAGAACGCTGGAACCGCCTGCATCCGGAGGCGGAACAGCGCAAGCCCTACGTCACCCAGCTGCTGGAAGGCCGCCAGGGCCCGGCCATCGCCGCAACCGATTACGTGCGCGCCTTCGCCGACCAGATCCGCGCCTTCGTCCCGATGACCTACACCGTGCTCGGCACGGACGGGTTCGGTCGCTCGGACACGCGTGCGAATCTGCGCCGGTTCTTCGAAGTGGACCGTTACTACATCGCGCATGCGGCCATTGCCGCGCTGGCGAAGGATGGCAAGATGACCGGGAAGGATGTGGCCCGGGCGATCAAGCAGTACAAGATTGATACGGAGAAGGCGAATCCTGTTGGGGTTTGATGGATTGAGAAGAAAAGGCGGCTTTTAAGCCGCCTTTTCTTACTTCCAATCTGTAAATTCGAATAGAGTGCGTGCATCAGGGAGAGAGCCGCCGTGGGAAGTAGCATTGACGACGTTGATAAGCTAGAGGCCGCGCTAAAGAAGTTGGAGCAAAGTTCTAATGTCTCGAATTTCTTAGCCAAGTGCGATTGCGGAGCCGCGGGCGAAAGTCACCCAAAGGTAGACTTGTTATTCGCCAGGTTTCGAGAAGACTCAGCCGATCTTGAGGCACTTGCCGAATTTCTAGCGACCCAAATTGTTAATTATGTAATACCCCTTAAAAAGCGAAGGTCCGCACTTGCGGCAGCGGGTGATTCTGATTTCTCTCCCCTGCATAGATTGGTCCTTGAAGCGCGCCAAAAGTTTATCGAATTTGATTCCGCGCATCCAGGGCGCGCGAGCGAGATAGGGGAGCTCCTAGCATTTTTGGTCGCTCAAGAATGGCTCGGAGCTTTCCAAGTCGCATCGAAGATGGCTTTGAAAACCAGCGCGAACATGCCCGTACACGGTCTCGATGGTATACATGCGCGATTCGAAGATGGGGTTCTAATTTTATATTTTCTCGAATCCAAGCTCTCAGAGACTGCAGCAGCCGGCATGAGTGCCTACTGTGACTCAGCTGCTCAGTTTGCGCCAAAGCGAAAGCAGTACCTCCTGGAATACAGCATAGTCACCGATCTCAGTAACCTTGACTCACTTGACAAGGAAGAGAGGGATTTGGCGCTCGATTACTTCGATGTCTACGGCAGTAAGAAGTCTCAAAGAATCGAGCGATCAGTAGGCGTGATTTGCTATCCCGAGAAAGAATTCAACCAGAAGCTTCCAAAGTCTGACTCGACTGCTCCGTCTCAGCATGAAGCTTTTTTTGCGTCAAAATTCTCAGGAAAGCATGCGAAGTATCAAAAAGACTTGGCTGAGAAGCTTAGTAGCTACGGGCTGGCACCATCGGATTGTAGGGTTTGTCTGGTCGCTGTTCCAGACAAGAATGCCTTAAGAAAAATGTTCGTCGAAGGGGTTTCGGTATGACCGAATTCGCAGACCAACTGACGGAGAGAATAGTTCAGCATCCAGAGTTCTGGAGTGACTTTAATGACATTAGAGCTGCCGGTGCTCGCGGCTCAATGCACGGCGCAGATTTTTCCTTAGACATGGTAATCCACGAGGAGGCCGTGAATCGCCTTCTTTACTGCGCTTCTGTCTTTGCTCAAGCTAGTGACGAGATTTCACTTTCGCGTGCACAAGCAATCGCATTGAGTGCTCTTTTTGTTAGTAAATCAGAAGAAAATTTTTCCGCATCCCTTGCCATTCTTTCCCAGATTGGAAACTTTCCTGGCGTCAATTATATAAGTCGTAGCAGGCCTGTCGATTATCTATCCTTGGCCAATCAGCTGCAGATTCATCTCCTTGCTGAACTGAACACTGTAAGTGCCTCTGATTCCCGTAAAGCTCTGACTGATTTTCAGATGCGAGTGTGGAGCATGCTCCCTTACCTGCGGACTGCTTCGATATCTGCTCCCACGTCGGCAGGTAAGTCTTTTGTTGTGCTTGAGTACTTATGTGATCGAGTGAAAAAGTCTGATTCGACTTTGATCGTCTACGTTGCACCTACGAGAGCATTGCTTGCAGAGGTAAGTCGTAAGTTGATGTCCCGCCTTGGGGGGCATCAAGATGTTGCTGTATCCACGGTACCTGCAGCGGACGCAAGTGGGCGTCCAAAGCAAATTTATATCTTGACACAGGAACGCTTGTCGGCGCTCCTATCAGTAAGCTCGATATCGCCGAACGTGCTCATTGTAGATGAAGCGCAGAATCTGGCCGACGGCTCTCGCGGAATGATTCTTCAGGATTGCATCCAACGTGTTCGAGATCGCTCTCCATCCTGTCAAGTCCTACTGCTGTCTCCGGGGGCTACGGGATTCGAGGCGGCGATGGAGACTACAGGTATAAGCGATGTAGCAGTTAATGAGACGGCTCTTTCACCCGTGCTTCAAAACCGCATAGTTGTGACGGCGGTACCGGGAAACTCTCACGAGTTGGAACTAGGTCTGCTTGAAGATGGAAAGCAAATAAGTTTAGGCCGCGCGCGAATAACTCGAGGTGTCACCTCGGCAAAAACAAGGTTGGCAGCAGTTGCGTTGGAGTTTGGATCAGAGGGTGGGAATTTGGTGTACGCAACTGGTCCGGCAGATGCGGAGAGGCTTGCAAGAAGTTTGGCCATCGGACTAAATGAAAGCAATTCTAATGAGCTAATTGAGTTAGATGCTTTTATCAGAGAGCATATCCATTCCGAGTACGGACTCGCTGACATGGTGCGCCACGGAGTTGCATTTCACTATGGAAAGATGCCTGCGTTGCTGCGTGAGGCAATTGAGTCTGCTTTCCAAAGTGGAGCAATAAAATTCTTGGTTTGTACAACTACCTTGTTCCAAGGGGTGAATCTACCTGCTAGGAATGTTTTTATGAACACTCCAACTCGCGGAAAAGGGGTTCAGTTAGATCCGGCGTTGATATGGAATTTCGCAGGAAGGGCCGGGCGACTCAATCAGGATGTCGTCGGCAATGTATTTTTGGTTGATTACAATTCTTGGGAAACCAGCCCTCTCGATAACATGGTGAGGGTTCGCGTAACGTCAGCTCTCTCTGACACTATCGGCCAGCATGCCGAAAATGTCGAACTGGCTGTGAAGGGTGAGCCATTCCAGAGCATAAGTGCTGAAGACGACGCGAGCATCCGAGCGGCGGCCGGCTACATCATTGCACGATCTGCAAAAGGAACGCTCGTTGAGTTGCTAGGACGTGTTTCCGGCCTGAGCATTGATACTCAGAAGAGACTCGCCGATGCTGGCTCTAGTTCTATTAACTTAATTAACTTGCCAGCATCAATTATTGAAGCAAACTGGACGGTTGACCCGCATGGTATGGCGCGCTTGCGTTGCTCGCTGGACTCTCTAAAAGATGCAGGGGACCTAGAGCGCTACATTCCTTGTGACCCGGGCGAGGAGCGTGCTTTTAAAACTTACTCAAGAATATTTAATCTTATGGCCGATAAAGTCTTAGGCTACAAGGTAGAGAAGTACGGTCTTTTCGTAGCCAACTATGCATTGCAATGGATGCGTGGTGTTCCATATCCGGTCCTGGTTTCGAAATGGGTGAAAAGTAAGCGTTCTAAGGCGACCCGTAAAAAAGCAAGCGTCGACGGATACGTTAGGACGGCTTTTGAATTCATTGAGGACGAACTGAGGTTTAAATGGGTCCAGCTCGGTCGCGCTTACGTCGATATTATTCGACATGTTGCGCCTGTGGACCTACGATCTCAGATACACGACTTCTCACTGGCTCTTGAGTTAGGGGTCTCAAGCCTCACTGCCCGTTCCTTTGTAGAGATAGGTCTCTCAAGAATTGCTGCCGCTGCGCTAGCGGAGCTGCATCCGAACTCTGAGCTGACAGTGCCTCTAGCCAAGAATGAGATTGCAATTCTTGATCTTTCTCTGCTTAGATTTTCCCCAGTCATTGCCCGTGAAGTCGCAGAGCTGCGAGCAACAATTACGTCGGAGGTTTAGGGATGGGAGTTAAAAAGCCAGTAACCGTCGGCATTCATAATTTCGAGAAGCAAGGTGATGCTCTTGAATTCTTTTCAAAGATACTCTGGCGTTACAAAGTTGACGAAAAGCTGTCTGATGCTGACGCAGGCGACGTTAATGCTTTATTAGGCATGCATCGAGACGTAATAAAGAAAATAGGGCCCGGGATCGAGCATTTCGTAGTCATGAGATCTGAAGAGGGCTCCAGATGCTTTGGCGTCGTGCGGTTGGACGGCCAGCAGATTGGGTTTAGCTACAAGCGCTGTATAACGGGAAAATGGGATTAGGATGACATGGGCTGCGCGGTTATCTTGCTAGTACCGTGATTTTCCAAATATATATCGCATCATCAATCGGCTCCGTGATCTCGAAGATATCTTTTGGCGATTGACGCGTCACACAGGGAATAAAACGAAACGACATCGCTGGGTTTTGGACTGCCAATCTTCACGGAGGCTGAGTTTGTATAGAAGAAGTCATAATGAAAGCGTGGATGTATATGTCCATTTTCGTTGACTGGATCATCATCAAATCTAAAATAACCATGATCCTCGGTTAGTAGAAAAATAAACGCATTGCAATAATTTATTGCCTCCAAGAAATCGATGCCGAAACTGTCGCAAAGTGATAGCGAGACATCATCCGGAGTTGGATTCTCCCGCCAAGTCAAACTGGCGTTCCTCAAAAAAGAAACAAGACGCCCGCTGACTGGTTCTGATATTAAGTCAAAATTAAAAGATATTGACGCACCATCGTCAATAATCTGAAATGGAATGGCCATTGAAAAATAGCCGTTGCCACTTCTGATCAAGGTACGACGAAAATTTCCGGAAAATATCGCTAGATCATAGTTTTCGTCGTCGGACTCACATCTGCAGTGGGAGCACGTGTTAATTATTTCTGCAAGGTTGATGAGGTTTTCTATGTTATCGAGGGCATGTCGTACTGCGCGGAATTTAGTCAAGTGGTAAGTCGGAATTTCCTTAAAGAAGAACGATGTCATAGTTGTCTGTGCCTAGAGTATTCAACTTCGAGCAAGCTGTTGACGTAATCCTCATCGTAATCGGATTCTGCGAGAATCATGTTCATCCGACTCGTGAGCTTACCTATCAAACGGGGGCTTGCATTTCGTCCTACGCAAAACCGACGCACTATATCTTCAATCGATGCTTGCTCTTCGAGTACCAAGAAGTCCTTTTGCTGTGCCATCTCATTTTCTGTAGGGATTCGTACATCTAGGTAGCCATTATCATACAGAGAGTTGAGGCCGCGTTTCAAAGATTCTACGGTTACGGGATCTGCAAAGCTGGTGATTACAAGGTGGCTTTCTAGAAAGGACCGAGCCATCATCGTGTAAAGTGCATTTCTAAACGATGGATGTCTATTTAAGTCCCTTGCAACACAGATGACAAAGGGGAATTCTAGGCCCTTCGCATTATTTACATTGGATATGAAGAATCTAGTTGGATCAGTCTCTTTTGTCTCAAATGAGACGTTTGGATCCCACCCGAATTTGCGAAAAACATGAACCTTCAGCTCGGAGATAACATCATAAATGTAACTATCTTTATCGAGAAAAATTACGGCAATGTCACCTTCTTCTGTCGTCGGGTGTCTCTCCCTAATTTGGTCAATCAGTCCTAGAATCTCTAACGAAATCGTGGCATTGCGAGGCAGTTGATGAATCTCAGTGCTCCTAAAGCCAGACGGGATATCCTCGAATCGTCGCAATGGATCTCGTGACAGATATGCTCTCTCTCCCAGCCCTCGGTAGTCATAGCCGCATGCATCCCATTCGTCTGGTTTTAGCCAGCGCAATACCGGATGCTCAAAAAGCCCCATCCCCAGCGAATGTGAAAACATAAGGTTAGTAGGGTCTGTTCGGTAGCATTTTTTTAGAACCATATCCGCGCGATGAACACGGTCGTCAATCGGTCGAAAAATATTCTGAAATACATCTCCAGCGACGAAAATTTTCTTTGCCGTGACTAACTCGCATAACTCAAGGAAGCTACTGCCGAAGTCCTGGCTCTCGTCAATAAATACATAATCAAAGATCTTCTTGTTATCGCTGTTTGCAGCCTTAATGTCTACTATGGCCTGCTTGCAAAGCGAATCAAACGGACCGGCGCTGAGGCTTCCAAATGGGATTCCGTAAGTGTGACAGATGTAGCGGTACATTCCAGAAAGAGGCTCTTTTCCGCTCCCCCATGAGTGAAAACAAAATAGTTTCTTGTTCCACTCAATCTGACGTTCAACTCTCATGAAATCGAAGAAATCAGGAATTCTTCTCCTCATGGACGAGGCTAGAATCTTATTAAAGCATGTGAATGCTATTCTGGCCTCGCTGTCTCTGGAATAAATTTCTTTAATCTTGTGGAGCAGTAATTCAGTCTTGCCGGATCCGGCAAGGCCTTGAATGGAAAGTCTTTTGCTTCCCCCAGATCTAAAAACAAAACTGGTTTGATCTGTGTCGAATAGGATGATTTTAGACTTCACCACCTCTAAGAGATCGCGAGCCTCAAGATTTATTCTGCTAATATCGTTGATGCTACCAACAACCAGGGATGTTATGAGATCGACAACTCTTGCATCTGTCGGTTTTTCAATAATTAGTTCATGCAAGTCTACATTGTCACTATTTCTATAATGGAATAAAGGCGACCATGACTTCTTCCGTCCTATTTTTTCTCTATATCTAAATTTCTCTGATAGGAACGATATGTCTTCGAATACATCATCGGCATATTCTTCCAGGGCTTCTTGGTCATGTTTGAGGTCGATAAAGCACGGGTGCATCCCGGCCGAAAATATGATCACGGCGTGATCATATTCATACGTGGCATCGTCTTTAGATAGCGGCTTACGAAGAACATAAGTCTGTTTCTTATGTCGCGTCGCAAATTCTTCTATGTGCGCTCCAAGTCCGGCGCGTTCAACCAAGTCCTGAGCGTCGGGGGCGTAAAAGCAGTAATCACTCATGATGTAGCTCGTTTAATTTGATTGAAGGCTCTGCTGTGGAGTATCAGTATTTAAGCTAGTTTATGGTTCGCTTCTTATGCGAGCGGGACTGGCAAGTACTGGTGGCTCCTAGCAGGTGTCGGTGCAGATTAGCGTCAATTCGTGGTTTGTGGAACCGCGCGAGGGGATTGGCGTCATGCGCGAGCAACGGAAATTTTGGGGCGCCGAATGAAGCAGGGCTCTAAAAGAACGTCAGAGTCATTTTTCTAAAGGGCTGTAGATTCACTCATGTGTGGAAGTGGGGGGAACTGCAGAGTCCGCGCATAGGCGGCAGTCATGATGACATGGGAGCAAAATGACAAGACTTAGGATTCTTTGCCGGTAACAATTAGATGTGGTGCGCAGTGCTCAGACGCTGATACGTGGCGATTGCTGGGCATCTTGCTGCTGGCTTCGTACCAATTCCTGTTGTCGTGTCTGCGTTTGCTCTTGGGCGATCGCTTGATTGGCCGCCTGTAGCTTTGCATCCGATTGCTCTAGAGGCATATGAATTGCTTGGTCGATAGAGACAGCTGCGCGCTTGTGTGTTGGGTCGTCGACGCGTCCTTCAATCGCGACGAGGTTGCCGTTCTGGCCCATCAGTACGTGATCCACACGTTGCAGCGCGTTCGCAGCCAGCGAGGTGTTGCCTGCTTCTGGATAGCGCTCGCGATTGTCCTTGCACGCGGCCAGCAGGCAGCGGCTGACGCGCTCGCTCATTTCGTCATACGGCTTGCCCACGCTCTCATCGACCTTGGCCACGCCTTCGCGGATCTGCTTCAACATGGCGTGATCGGGATGATCCGGATCTTGTGGGCCCGAGGCTTGCGGCCGTGCGGGGGCGCTATGGCCGCGTACATCTGTGTCTTCCTGAGTCTTCTTCGAAGAGGTGTCCGCGTTGTCGTGGCTTTGCGTCCGCGGCGCAGTGACATGGACCGTCTCTAGCGTTTTGATCGGTTCGTCAGCAGTCTGTGCCACCGGCTGTGCAGCCGTACGCTGTGTGCCCAGTGTCTGGGCTGCGTAGGTTCCATCAAGCTCTTGCTTTAAATTTCCCTTGGCGTGGCTGTCCCAGAGCATACCGTCATGGGTCCACTGACCATCTTTGCCACGTTCGTAGAGGTCGCCGTCTGAGCCGACGATCCGGCCGGGATGCTTCAGTGCGTCATGGACTGCGGCGGGCATGTAGGCGTGACGCTCCCAGCCATTCTGCTCGTAGGTCTCCTTGTAGTGCGCGGCCATCGCTGCTGGCGTGTGCATCGCGTTCTGCTTGATGATTTGCTGCGAAGCTTCATCGAGTTGCGACGCACGCTGAGGGCTCGCCGTTTCGGTGTGTGTGCTCATGGTGCGATCGATCAGGCCATCGGCTACCTTGCGCGTCCACTGCTGCGTATTCGCGTTGTGCATCCACGGTGACTCGCGCAGGCTGCGCGTGTCGTGCTCGTTGGCGGGTTGGGTGTAGGGATCTTTATTCTGCGGCGGCGAGCCGAGTGCCAGCTCGATAGACGTACGAGATGCTTTGAAGGTCAGTAAGTCCGCGACTTCCGGCGTGGCAACTTCGGTCCGCGTCTTGAAGAGCGGCACGCCGGCCTCGCCAAAGGCGATTGCAGCGGGATCGACCTCGCCAGTGCTGATGTCACGCGCCCACCGTTCTCCGGTTTGGTGATTCTCAAGGTGCCACGTATTGCCTTGTGCATCTTGTTGGTGGGAAATGCGATGGTCATTGATCACATCGGCCAGCTTGTCGCCGCCCACCGCGCCAACGATGCCGCCGATCGCACCCGTGACCAGCAAACCCGGGCCAGACTCCACGCCTAACGCTGCACCTACGCTACTGCCAAGCACAGCCCCGCCGACGGCACCCACATTGCGCGTGGCGTAGCGAGTGACCTCTGCATCGGCCGCAGTGCTGTTGCCCTGCGCGTCCAGCCGCTCGGTGTTCCTTGCCGTACCGCCCAGGTCGTAGACCGCCGCCGCTGCGCCCACAACGCCCAGCCCACGGACGGTGCCGGGAGAGAGCCTGCGTGACGCTGCTGCTTCTGCGGTAAGCGCTGTTTCCGCAAGGCTCGCGGCTGGCACATCAAGCCCGGTCGGTGCGCGGACCATGCCGGAGGCACTGAGTTCTGCGGAGGGCTTGAAGTGTGTTTGCTTCAATTCAAAGCTTTCTGCGAATTCCCGGGAGAAAGTGACATCCTTGATGTCTGTTCCGATGCTCTCAGGCGTAACAAAGATGCCTTTGGGCACAGCCTGGATAAAATGCGTTTGCACCTCCGGCAGCACAGCGCCTGCGCCACCCTGTGCGTACAGCGCCTGCAACTTGGGAATGGGTTCTCCGCCTAGCGAAGTGACATTAGGGTTATTCAGCACGGCCGGTACTTCGACCTGTCCAAAGACGCGCTCGAGGTTGGCAGCAGAAGCAACGACTTTGATATCGCCACGCAACGAACTCGCGAACTCGTGGGATGCTTCACCCCATAGGCACCTTGACAGTGATGTCGGGTTCTGCGATGGGACGTCAGGATCTCCGTATAAAAATGAGCTTGCGGAGTTCTTCGCTACTGTCGCATCCTGGCCCAGATCTTCAAAGATATCTTGGGTTTTATCTTTGATTGCAGTAAGGACTTGTCTGTCAGACAGAAATTGCGCGCGTGGTGTGTCATTTATTACGGGAAGTCCGGTATTTTTGGATAATTCAACAGCTGCGATTTCAGAGGAAACTTCGCCAATTTTCCTGCTGTAGAGGATTCCGCCTTCGCTTTCTGCTGTGGCAGCGTATTTTCTAGCAATGCTTGCTATTTCTTCCAGGCTATTGGATTGCTTAATCAGTTCCACATCGGTTTTATAGTCACTCATTGCTGAGTCCTAACGAAGCAGCCGAATCCACTAGGGCCCAATCTTGCTCGAAAATAACCTTGCCGGTAAAGAATGACTTCTTTGACTCCCTCAGCACGGACGGCCTGTCTTCGAACTGCAAACCTGCCGCTATTAGCCTGTTGACCAAAAGCTTGACCGTTTCTAGCTGGTCGAGTGTGAACGCCCTGGTTGAAAAAGAGGGGAGCGGCATGCCAACCTGTAACTCATCTAGATATCCAAAGCTAATGATGTGAATGTTGAAGTGGACTTTATCCTCCAGCCACTTCTGGTCCAGCTCTCCAAAAACCTCAGCCTGATCAATCTCTACTGAGAATGTTTCATGGCCTAGCTCATCAAATCCACGGATTCCTCCAGAAAAACGTGCCCGACCCTCGGGGAAATCTACCCATTCAAATGTCGATGACATATCAAATCCTTTCTTGTTAGGTCGTAGGTGATGCGGCTTGTCGAAGGAATCAATAGGTAATTTTCGTTTTGCTGCACCGGTGCCAAGGGCAAGCCACGAAGGGTGCGGTGTCGGTACGACATGGTCGCTCATTATTGCACCACAAGTGGCATGTCGTGCTTGGCGGCCGCTTAATTGCTGGACGCGCCATCTTGCCGGTTTGCCTCAGCCAATAATTGCTCGTACGACTGCACGCGTATACGTAGGCGAATGAGATGCCATGACATCGCAAAGGCAAACAGCAGCGTTAAGGCCAGCACGCCCTGGATTAGGGTGATCTTGCTCAGTACCGTCCAGTCGCCTAAACGCCAGTCTTTCAGCTGCAGATAGAGGGCAAGCAGGACAGGCATGAAGCCCAGCTTCTCCATGCCACCGGTGAATAATCCCAAGCGGTCGTGCATGTTGGTGCGACGATCACGCATGAATGCCTCGCGCCGACGCCGTTGTTCCAGTGGGAAGCTCCTAAGCGACGCGACGATCAATTGATACTGGTGGAACTCCCGCTCCATCAGTTCTGCGTGATCCGCGTAGGGGCGGCGGAAGCTCGGCCACTCGCGTTTGAACGAGAGCACGCCATAGACCAGAAAACCTGCCAACTCAACCGCCAGGCCCGTGGCGGCTAAGTACACACCTACCTTGCCGCTCAGCAATGTGCCGGCCAAGATCCCAACGCCCGCACCGATCAAGCCGATCGCCAAGCTCCACCGCTCGACTGGGCCGGCGCGGCTCTGCTCAGTCACCTGTGCGTAATGGGCCATTGCCGCAGAGAGCGATGGAAAGCTCGGGTCTGTGAGCTTGATCGCTTCTCTATCGGTGTCGACGCTGTGTTCCGCCGCTACTTCATCCATTGAACTCATCTAGCTTCCCTCGGGGATCGCGCATTCAACCAACGGCTGTGATCGTCAGTATTCCTCAGCTGCCGATGGTGTGGCAGCACGCTACTCAAACGCGTCAAACATCCTCCTCAATTGCTATTGACACGCACACGCTGCACTCGCAATCTAGGCCCAAGGAGCGTCGAAACTCCCCTCATAGCGGTACCCACCTCCGTCAAACCGGTGGGTTTTTTGTGCCTGCATCCTACAGGTACAAGCCGATGCGATGCCTGCGTCGGGAGGGCGGCTAATACAACACCCGCAAGGGGAATACGCCCGCCGGCTATGAGCGGTTTCGAACCTCCCGACATCCCGTCGCCGTTGGCGGCGGTTCTTGGGTTGTTCCAGGAGGGCGTTGCCATGTCTACCGCACCATCCATGCCGGCATCTATGCCGGGTTATTTGTTGCCAGCCTCCGCACACGGCTTGCTGTGGGATGTAGGAGAGGTGCTGCGGCGGCTGGCCGCACGCGCAGTTACTGAGCAGGCCAGTGACGATCCCGCGCAGCAGTTGCTCAGCCAACCCGGTGTGTTGTCGCAGGCCTTGCATAGCCTGGCCGCGCGCATCGACGTGGCGCTGCAGCAGTGCGTCGCTGCACCCGCCACCAACACTCGCCACCCGGAGGCGCCATGACACGGCGCCGCCCACCCAACGCGTCCGCCACCGCACGGCCCACCCGTCAACGTGCGCGCCCCGCGCCACCCAAGCGGGTGCAGTGGGTCATCGTCGAACCCGAGCGCACCCAGCTGCCGCCGATGCTTCCGCCCGCGCCGGACACCACGCCGCAAGGCCCCGGCCGTTTGCATGCACCCCGCCGCGCCCGCCGCCCGCGCCAATGCACCGTCAGCTACACCCTCTACCCCGGCGCCCACGACCACGCCGGCGACCAGCACGTGCCCCACGTCCGCCTCAGTGGCCTGTGGCTAGAGCAGTTGGGCTTTGCCATCGGCAGCAAGCTGCGGATTAGTGCAAGCGAGGGGCAATTAGTGATCGAGGTGGTGGCGCCGGTGGAGGTGCCGGCCAAGGCGCGCAGCGTGCGGCGGTGACGCTACGGCCGCCAGAGACCTTGCGATTGACCTCGATGCCGGATGCCACTAGCGTCGCAGCCACACCAGCGCACAACGGACGCTTCATGATCGCGCGGCCTCTCTACGCCTTGCTCGCCACCCTCGCTCTGGGCGCATGCGCCCACACGGCGGCCACCCCCGCCCCGGCAACCGTCACGGAGACACATGCCATGACTTCTTCCAGTCCCACCCACGCGTCGTCGGCCGCACCCACTGCAGAAGGTTTGCTTTCCCGATTGCTGGAGTTGATCAAAGGGAGCAAAACCATCTCCGACCTAACGCCGGAGTACCTTTCGTCGACGATGGGGCAGGCGGTTCACAACGTGAAGGACGACGATCGCCGTTACCGCGCGTTCGGCGTGCTGACGAATGACTGGAGCTATGGCTTTGGCTTGGAGGAGACCAAGCTCGATGGGCGATGGTTCGAGTTTCGGTTTGATCGCAATACGGCTGGCGCTTCACCGCCGATGACCGAGATATGCCGTCTCGACTTCGACAGCTTTACCAGGCAATTGGAAAAAATGGGGTTCGCGCGAGAGCGCAACGTCGTGGAAGACGGCAGGTGGATGAGCGACTTTTTCACCCGCCCAGGGATGCGCATCGAGGTTTTCCCGCGGGGCGAAGCTGCCGAACCTCAGGAGTTGGTGGCGCACAAGTGTGTCGAATGGGTCTACATCCGATAACTCCAGGGAGCGGACATGGCACTCAGTCCTGATGCGTTGAAGGTTGTAGATGATTTCGGACATGCACCCGGCGTCACCAAGGTGCACGTTGATCAGCTGAAAAAGCTGTTCGCTGATTCGCCGGAGCTCGCGCGCCAACTCAATGAGGCTGTCGATCAAAAGCTTGTTTCCAGTTTCCAGCCCCTTACCGATCCTCACATGGGAGGATCATTCGACCCTTTAGGCCACTCCATCCAGGTGCCATTGGCAAAACTGGCAACTCCATCAGGAGTTCCCGCCCAGGCGAGCGGCGATCTGACGTTCGTGCTTGGGCACGAGTTGCAGCATGGTGCTTTCAGCTCAAAAGCGGAGGGCGCAAGACAGCAGTTCATGAGCGAAGCCCGCACAATTGCACGCAGTACCCATGACTACACGGCTGCTGCTGAGAAGGTGCTCTCCACCAATCGGGAGGATGAGTCACGTGCGGAGATTGCAGGCTGGAATGCGACAGTGAGCAGAGTCAAGGGTAGCGTGCCGCAGCCAACCTTGGAAGATATTTATCGCGCTGCCCCGGGAAGAATGCGTGACTTCATTGACACTAGTTCTGGAAGCCAAGGTCTTGTCTATACCTTGAAGCCCAACCTGTCGTTGAACCAGGATCTGACCATGTCAGCCACCCCGGCGAACGTAGAGGCGATGGGAACCAACTACTTTGATAAGTCTGCGCAGGACACCCAGATCGGGCAGGACGGTCTCTCTGATTACCCCAACCATTATGGCCCTTGGGTCATCGGTACCGCAGCCATCTATGAGCGCCATTACAACAAGACGCCACCAGGAACGCCTGAGCAACCGATGATTTTCAATCTGCAGCGTCTTAAACTTAAAGAAGATGTGCTGGAGTGGAATGGTATCGACCTGGGTAGCGATACCCGCCCGATGCCTTACCTCGATAGTAGTTCCCAGCCACCTAAGGCTGGGTTGTTTCAGCACAGTAAAGACACCCATCTGCACGTCTCGCCGATCACCGCGCGCGAACTGGAACAGGAGTTGCGGGAGCGCGACCCGCAAGCGCCATTGCAGGCGCCATCTGCTCAGCTTTCCCCCTCGCATGCTGGTCACGAGGATCACGCGCTGTATCAGCAGATCAAAGGTGGCGTGGAGAAACTCGACGCGCAGCACGGCCGGGAGTGGGATGCGTCAAGTCAGCGCATGACGGCCAGCTTGCTCGTGCTGGCGAAGGAAGAAGGCCTTTCGCGTGTTGACCATGTGCTGCTCAATAACCCGACAGACAAGCTGGCGGCCGGAGAAAAAGTGTTTCTGGTCCAGGGCACCCAGAGCGACCCAGCGCACCACCGTGCCGACATGGCCACTGTGCTTGCGGTACAAACGCCTGAAAGCCAGTCGTTCGAGCGGGTGCAATCGATCAATCAAACCCAATCCCAAGCGCGAGAGCAGCAGCAAGCGCCTGAGCAATCGCAACAGGCAGTCACTCCGCCTGGGCCAACGATGACGCGTTGAAATCACTCGCGGACGTGCTTGCAGAGGACTGATCAATTCACGGAAAAGATGATTTCTTTTAATTGCTTTTGCGCCCGTCCGCTCCCCGTGGCACCCAAGCCGGTGCAGTAGATCATCGCCGAACCCCACCGCACCAAGCCGCCACCGATGCTGCCGCCCGAGCCGGACACAACGCCGCAAGGCCCCGGCCGTTTGCATGCACCCCGCCGCGCCCGCCGCCCGCGCCAATGCACCGTCAGCTACACCCTTTACCGCGGCGCCTATGACCACGCCGGCGACCAGCACGTGCCCCACGTCCGCCTCAGCGGCCTATGGCTGGAGCAACTGGGCTTCGCTATCGGCAGTAAGCTGCGTATCACTGCAAGCGAAGGGCAGTTGTTGATGGAGGTCTTGGCGCCGGTGGGGGTGCCTGCCGCATCGCGCAGGGCGCGACGGTAGCTGGAACGAAGTCGCAGGCACGGTATCGTGGTGCAACACGCCAACCGTCCCGACCAAGGAAGCTTCATGATAACGACGCGAAGGAAGATGAAAACTCGGGCCTTACATGGCCACGGGGTGGGCCAGATAGGCGGATGTTGATTGCTTTCCTTTCAGTAGCACTTCCCGTGCTTAGCTGTAGCGCGGTGCCTGCTACGAAGGCGCGTCAACCTGTTGCATATCCCACAGAACTCCATGGGGTATGGAACCTGGGCCCACAATCCTGCAAGCTGCCTGTAAATCCTGATTCGGATTCGCCCATACACATCGAGACCGCCCGATTGCTTGGGTACGAGCACCAGGAGACGCCAGTCTCAGTCAGGCTGGTTTCTACCAATCCGCATGCTTGGGCTATTGCCGCAACCACAGATGTCGCGCCAGAGACAAGAGCTGATAATTTGTACGTCTTGAAGGGCGAGCATCTGGTCATTTCCGACGGCGAATTAGTCAGACAGTATCGTAGGTGTAAATGATCTAGCTAGGTCGGCGGGAGCAGGGAGGCCATCATGTCGGATGGGAATGAAAGCTCAGATCTTCTAGTGCTCTAGTCGCCCCAAGACCTTACGTGGCTGTCGGTGCTAACGGTCGATTGCTGTATGGTTTTCTTCGTACGCAAGGAATTCTCATGAAAATAAAGTCTGTTGGCTGCGTGACGCTCGCGCTCTTCTTCATCACAGGATGTGCGGCGGTATCCGCTGGCGCGGACATCAGTGCTCTATCCGGCGACGCGCTTTGTGAGCAGTCACGTGGATGGGGGAGTGCAGGTGCGACCCGTGCTATACAAGTCAATGCACAGGTCTCCGAAGACGATAACGGGCGGTCCTATCGCTTTGATCTGGGTGGGCGCGGTGGGTTGCAGCGCTTGGATGCTAGTTGTGGATGGGGCTCGTATGCGGAATGTAGCTTTGAGGCGGCCCAGTCGGATGGGGCAAGTTATCGCTTCTCGGAGATGTCAACATTCGGCCTCTGGGAGGCGCAGCAAGGGCTGTATCTTGTTTACCGTATCGTCGCGCCGAAGGACAAGGCCGCAGAGGGAAAGCGGAGAGTCGTGAAGGTGGGTAATCCGCCAGCAGAGATCTGCAATCAGATCGGGGATTACTCTAATTTAATGTAGTTTTGGATAGGAGATCGGTGATGCCTATCGACTATCGCGTGCTCACCCAAGAGCAATACAACGCGCTCACTGGCGATCTGGTGAAGCTCACAGAAAGCTTGCACGCGCGCTCCCAGGATGTCGGTGATGTTCGGGCCACGATTGGCTATGGCTGGGCTTTGCGATCGGCACCAAGCGGCATATCACCGCCAGCGAGGGGCAGCTGTTGATGTAGGTGGTGGCACCGGTAGAGGTGTCTCCGGCATCGGGCAGATCGCGTAGGTAACTGGGCGCAACACGGCAGGCGTACATTGACCCGGGCGCCGGATGTCACTTGCGTCGCACTCAGGCCAGCGCGGAACGAGCGCTCGCCGACTGCTCCTGTGATCGTAAAATGTTGAGCATGACATGGAGTATGGGCGGCGTTACCCTTGGCCACCAACTGCTGCAGCTTGCACGGGAGAGATACAGTGTTCATCGCGAAGCACAGAATACGCACTCTGCTCATGTCACTCATCGTAGGGCTTAGCGCAGGTTGCAACATGCAGTCATCTACCGCTACCGCGAATACGCACCTTGCGAAGGAGCAAGCAGATATGCGAACCGCAATACCATTAGTGCGAAGCCTTGCCCAATTTGATAATGGGGAGGTGGAACTCGAATTTGACGTGCCTGCGCAATCGGACGATGCAACCCCTCCGGTCTTCATAGGAATTCTACTGAATGGAAATGATCCAGGCGCGGTAGCTGACATCGCCGATCGGCTGAAGCGCGCCGATGTCGCGGCAGTAGTGCGCTTGGAACGTGTTCAACCCGCCGGGTCAGCGATAGTGCCATTGGAACGCGGTCAGCGTGTCGGAAGGGGCGAGGAAACATCTGTTGCTCTTGCCGCAGATGGGTTGTCTCCCCGCCTATTCTCAATGGATGCGGACTTTGCCACCATGGAGGAGGCTGGTCTGGCCTCTTTGGAGGTGCCGTCTGAGGAGCTTGCCTTTGCTTACAGTACTTCACTTCAGGCAGGACGCTACCGACTAAAATTACACATTACTCGTAATGCTGAGGAGCTAGCTAAGACAAATGCGCAACTTCTGATTGCTTACATCAACAAAGGAAAGTAAGGAGAGGTGGCATGGAGCATCATGGAAAACACTATACGGTTACCATCTATGTGGCTGCCGCTGGGACGCCGCTCCTATATGATAAAGAACCCTCTGTTGCGGGCCATGTTTATTACGCGATCGATGATGGCACAAGTTCTAATAGCTATGGATTCGCCCCAGCAAGGCATGGCGAATCCGTTGGGCCGGGGAAGGTTACTGGCGATGATGTTAAGAACTACAGGGATCCTTACTATTCAAGAACGATAGAGATCGATAAGGAGCAATACGAAAAGCTTAAGGAATTTGGCAAGGATCCGGCTAAGCACGGATTTAATATGGAGTATCACGGTGATAAGAATAGCTGCATCGATTTCACCTGGGATGCGCTCAATAAGGCTGGGCTGCACCGTAAGACAAAAGACGGATTCGATAGGGATTTTGAGGGAAATCTCAGCCCCGTAGATAATGTAGATGACATCAAGAGTATTCCTGCTCCCATGCCTAAGAGCGAGTTGAATAAGGAGCACAGCAACCCGAAGCCTGAGCAGCAATGGTGGCAGAAGGTGATTGGTGAAGCGCAGCCACCCGGTGAGCAGGTATCTCCGCTACAGGAAGCCGCGCAGCTTGCGAGAGTGCTGCCAACAGATCCGCTGCATCACCAAGCAGAACAGGCCGTTCGCCGCCTCGAGCAAGGCCTCGGCCGCGAGTATGACGACAACAGCGCCCGGCTGGCAGCGAGCAGCGCGTATTTAGCCAAAGAGAACGGGCTGTCTCGAATCGATCATGTCGTCCTGAGCGAGAGCTATAAGTCCGTAAGACAAGGCGAGAACGTGTTCGTTGTGGAAGGCGCGTTGAACGATCCCGCACACAAGATGGCGCACATGAAGACGAACGACGCTATCGCCCAGCCGGTAGAGCAGTCTCTGGCGCAATTGCAGTCCTTGGGTGAAACGCAGCGGCAGCAACAGTCCCAGCAGCAAGAGCAGCAACGCGACCAGTCGATCACTCCGCCGCCTCGGATGGTGTGAGGTCTGATACGCCGGTATACGTACGCAGCGTGCTTTTGGTAAAACATCGCTCTACCGCAGGAAGGAGCCGCGCCGTATGCCATTCGCTATCTTCCGTTCTTACGTTTCGGCATCGGCCGCAGTGGTCGTTGCCACCTTTGCAGGATGCGCCATGACCGAGCCGCCGATTTCAAAGAAGCAGTTCTCCGAACATGTTGTGACGCTGCTGGCCGGCAAGGACTCGGCGGTCGTCGAAGCCGGCAAGTTGACCGATTTCCCTTGGAAGACGCTGTGCTTCGAGCGCGATGACAGCCTGCTGCTAAAATTTGATCGCGGCGGGGAAACGTCCGTGCTGCCGTTGCCTTACGAGGAGTTCTTCGTGGATGAGGCACATGTGGCCAATTCCCTGGAAGATAGCTGTGTCACGCCATCCGATCACATCCTGATCAAGAAGAAGTATCCGGGCTACCAAGGGCCTATCGAGTTTCAGAAGGCGGCCTAGGGAGGCTGAGGTGTGGTCGACTTTGCGAATCTGCGGACGCCAGACGTGAGGTTGCGCAGGGAGCATGTTTGCATCGCGATGAGCTGAGCCGCACGCCACGTGTTATCGGTTGAATTTGAAGTTCAATGCTCTAGTTTTTTTGCCTGTCCAACCCTTTCCTGCATAACGCAAGATTGGTTCGCGCTGCGCGCACGATTGTCAGATAGCGATCCGCAAGCACCGGTGGCCAGTTCTCCATCACTGCGTCGTCTTCTGCTGCTGCGTCTTCGGCATAGGCATTCAAGGTTTCCAGGCACTGCGCATACAGCGCGTTCTTGTACTGCGTGATTGCCAGGTCATTGCGGATATCTCCCTCTTCTCCCCATTCCAGTGTCGGCGCGCACTGCGCCAGTACCGGAGACAGGGTGGTCAATGCCGTCTTGTAGTCCTTGCGGTCGTATCGCTGCTGAAATGCCGCACGCATGCGTGCCAGGGCGTTGCGGCCGCAGCCTTCTTTGGCCCGCAGGTAAGGTGCTTCGAAACCGCCGTTATAGCCGCAGAGTGACTTGCACTCGACCGGCGTGGGGCTTGTCACGTCGATACCTTCGGCAGTCTCTGCGAACTGCACTCTGCAGTCCGTGGGGCCCGTGTCGCTTATGGCAATACCTTGGCGTCCATCGATCACGCCTTCCAGAAAGCACATGGATTGGCCAGTGGTGCTTTCCAAAGAGAACCATAGCGATCCATTGCGCTTGGTTAGCAGCAGATGCCCCCATCCCTTTTCCGTGATGTATTCGCCGGGCGCAAGAGCGACGCTTGCTGCGGGGTTGTCCGAGATCGGCGCGGAGCCGGGCACGCTGGCGTGCGGCTGCGCCGGGCATAGCGTTGTGGCAAGTGCCGCACATGCCAGCCATGCCTTCGCCAGACGTGGGAGTTTGTTCTTCCGATCCATGCGTCTGCTCTGGCTTCCTGGAGGACACGGGGTGACGGAGAATGCCTAGTTGCCTGAAGATCCCGCGCCCGGCACACCCGCGGCCATTCTTCTGGCCCATATCCACCCGTTTCAGGGTGCGGGTTTGCCCTGCCGCTGGTACTCCAGAATCATCTGCGCCAGATCGTCTTCTTCGGCATAGAAGTAGGCCACCGGTACGTCGAGGGCGTTTGCCAGCCGCTGGATGGTCTGCAGGTCGGGCTGGTGGACGCCGGTTTCGTAGCGATTGACGCGGGTGCTGGCGACGAAGTCGTCCAGGCCGGCCTTGATGCCCAGGTTGCGCTGCGACAGGCCGTAGACCTGGCGCGCCTCGCGTAGCCGGCGGCTGTACACGGGGAGCTGTCGTTTCTCAACCAAGAGTGTGCGCGTCCCGGACTTCGATGCACGGAAGCTTCCGAAAGCGGGCTTGACTTCGATACTACGGTAAACGTAGTCTTGGCGTGATGGCTACGTTAAACGTAGCTGTGGCAATGCCTGCAGTGGCGCTGACGGCGCTGACGTAGAGCGTCGGGAGCACAGCAGGCAGTAGGGGAAGTGCAACAACTTGCGCAGTGATGACGTGTCGGGCCCGGGTGGGCACCGAGGTGCTTTGCGTGCGCGATGATTGATCGTATGACAAACAGTTAGCAATACTAATCATTGCCCGCTGGCATGGCGGCGCTTTGTTTCGGCAGTCAGGTGCAGGACCGATCTTGCTCGGCTGGCTGCGCGCTCCGGGGTCGACCGGAGTGCGCTGTCGGCGGGGCCAACCCAGGCAAGCCAAAGGACGCTCCATGAAGACACGCACGTTACGCGACGCCATTTCTCTCGCCCTGTTCGCTGTGAGCAGCGGGGCGGCAGGTGCGGCGACGGCACAGGCCGCGGCACCGCAGGCAGCGGCAACAGATCGGACAGCTGCGGCCGGCATTCCGGCGCCCGCGTCGGCGAGCACCAGCGACCCGGCGGCTGCCACCTCTCCCGAACCGGCACCTGCGGCGATTCCACCGACGCCAGCAGCCGCCACCGAGTTGGAGACCATCGAAGTCACTGGTACACGCATCAAGGGCGGTGCGGTGCCCTCGCCGGTGATGGCGATCGATGCGGCGCGCATCCGCGAAGAGGATTTCGGCGATCTGGGCGAGGTGATCCGCAGCGTGCCGCAGAACTTCTCCGGTGGGCAGAATCCGGGGGTGCTGAGCGGCAATCTGGCCGGGGCCGGCAACGCGAACCAGAACATGACCGGCGGCGCGAGCCTCAACCTGCGCGGCCTGGGCGCCGATGCCACGCTCACGCTGCTCAACGGGCGCCGGCTGGCCTATGGCGGGTTCACCCAGGCGGTGGACATCAGTGCGATCCCTGTGGAGGCGGTGGAGCGGCTGGAGATCGTGGCCGACGGTGCGTCGGCGATCTACGGCTCGGACGCGGTGGGTGGCGTTGGCAATGTGATCCTCAAGTGCGACTACGACGGGGTCACCGTCGGCACGCGTTTCGGGCGGGCCACGCAAGGCGGGCTCACCTCTCGGCAATACAGCGTCACTGCCGGCACCACCTGGCGCAGTGGTGGGCTGATCGCTACCTACCAGGACGTCTCGGCAGACCCGATCTACAGCCGGCAGCGCAGCTACACCACGCAACTCACCGACCCATCCACGCTGTATCCCGGCAGCGATCTGCGCAGCGGCCTGCTCAGCGCGTACCAGGCGCTGGGCGATAACGCGGAGCTGCGCCTGGACGCGTTACGCAGCGAGCGTGACCAGCTGCATCTCTACGCGGTCAGTGGCCGCAACAGCCGGGTCACGCCGACCACCACCAGCCTGCTGCTGTCGCCGAGCCTGGTGGTGTGGTTGCCCCGCGACTGGACGCTGACGCTAGGTGCCACCAACGGCAACAGCAAGCACGATCAATACCGCCAGGAAACGGCGCTGGCCAGCGGTGCGGTAAGCGTGACCGACCTGTGCTACTGCAACGACAGCCGCAGCTACGAACTGGGCGCCGAAGGGCCGCTGTTCGCGCTGCCGGCGGGCGATGCGCGCCTGGCCGCCGGGGTGGGGTATCGCAGCAACACGTTCCGCAACGTCAACCACGTCAATGGCGTGGAGACGATCGACGGCAGCGAAAGCGCGCGCTTCGCCTATGCGGAGGTGAACCTGCCAGTGGTGGGCCCGGCGCAGGGCGTGCCCGGTGTGCAGCGACTGACGCTGACGGCGGCGGTGCGCGGGGAGGACTACAGCAGCTTCGGCGGGGTGACCACGCCCAAGTTCGGTGTGCTGTATGCGCCTGGCAGCGATGTGACGCTCAAGGCCTCGTGGGGCAAGTCGTTCAAGGCGCCCACGCTGTTCGAGCGCAACTACGTGCAGGAGGCGTGGCTGTTCCAGCCGGGCGCGTTCGGCGGGGTGGGCTTTCCCGCCGGGACCACGGTGCTGGTGGCCGATGGAGGCAACCAGGATCTGCAGCCGGAGCGCGCCATCACCCGCTCGGTCTCGCTGGCCTGGCATCCCGAGGCGCTGGATGGCCTGGAGGCGGAGCTGACCTGGTTCGGGGTGGACTACAGCAACCGCGTGCTGCAGCCGATCGCCAATGCCAGCCAGGCTCTACGCAATGCGATCTACGCGCCGTTCGTGGACCGCACGCCGACGCCGCAGGCGCAGGCCGATGTGATCGCCCTCGCCAGCCGGTTCTCCAACTTTGCCGGCGTCGCCTACGACCCGAGCCGGGTGGCGGCGATCATCTATACGCAGTACGCCAACGTGGCGCAGCAGGACATCGAGGGTGTGGACCTGAGCGGCAGCTACCGGGTGGCGTTGGCGCGCGGCGCGCTGACCTTGCGCGGCTCGGCGAGTTGGCTGGACAGCACGCAGCAGACCTTGCCCACGCAAGCGGCGTTCGATCTGGCCGGCACGCTGTTCAACCCGCCCACGCTGAGCAGCCGCGTGGGCGCGGTGTGGAAGCAGGGCGGGCTCACTGCCTCGCTGTTCGGCAACTACCGCAGCGGGGTGCGCAACCGCGCCGATGGGGTGGAGTCGGCATCGTTCACCACATTCGATATGGCGTTGCGCTACGCCACCGGCGCACGCCGCGATGCGTGGGCCGGGCTGGAATTCGGGGTGTCGGTGGACAACGCCTTCGACCGCGATCCGCCGTTGTATCGGGTGACCTCGCCGCTGTACGTGGCGCCGTACGACTCCACCAACTATTCGGCGATTGGTCGCTTCGTGAGCGTGTCGGTGTCCAAGCACTGGTGATGCATCGGCTGCCAGCGGCAGCCGATGTGCAGGCGATGGTCCTTGAGCGTTGCTGAGAGGAGTGCATGCGTGACGAATCACAAACCATGGCGCCTGCTGCTTGCAGGCGTGCTGATGGCGGCGGGTACGTGCGTTGGCCACGCGCAGACGGTATCGCCGCAGCGATTGCTGGAGGTAGTGGATATCGGCAGCCCCACGCTGTCGCCGGATGGCCGCAGCGTGGCCTTTCGCACCGAGCAGGCATCGGTGCAGCGCAATACCTACGACAGCGCCTGGTATGTGCAGGGCCTGCAGGATGCTGCGCCCAGACGCGTTGCCGATGGCGGCGTGCCGCTGCGCGATTCGGCAGGTGGCGCGTTGCCTGCAAAGGTGCTGTGGTCGCCGGATGGCCGCTGGCTGTACTACCGCGCTTTAAGCGATGGGGTGATTGCGGTGTGGCGTGCGGCGGCGGACGGCTCCGGCGCGTACGCGGTGACGCGCGATGCGGCGGACGTGCGCGAGTTTGCGTTGGACGCGCAGGGGCGGGTGCTGCGTTACCGCGTCGGTGCCACGCGCGCGCAGGTGATGGCGGCCGAACAGGACGAGTATGCGCAGGGCATCCGCATCGACGAGACGGTGCCGCTCGGGCAAGGCCTGTTCCGCTCGGGCAATGTGGAAGGACGCCTGGCCACGCAGCGCTTCGGCACGGTGTGGTTCGATCGCACCGGGTTGTCGGCGGATGTGCCGGAGCACTGGGTGGCGCTGGATCTGGCGACGGCAACTACGCTGCCACTCGCTGCCGCGCAGGTGCCCGCGGAGGAACCGCCCGTCAGTGTGCTGCGCGGTATCGACGGTGATGTGTGGCAATCCGTGCGTGCGCCTGGAGGGGCTGTGGCGGTGCTGTCGCGTGTGGGTGATGGCAAAGGCCTGCTATTCCGTCCGCAGGTGGCGCTGTCGGTGTTGCCCGGTGCACATGCGCGCAAGGCCGTGCGCTGCACGGCGGCGGCCTGCGTGGGCAAGGCGATCACTGCAGTGCTGTGGCGCCCGGGCAGCGCGGAGGTGCTGTTCACCATCACCGATCCTGCGCTGGGCCTGGCGCAATCCATCCAGCGCTGGAATCCGGCCACCGGGCAGGTACATGCGGTGGTGCAGGGGCGTGGTCTGATCAATGGCGGACGCGATTCCTCCACACACTGCGGTGCATCGGCCGCTGCGTTGGTGTGCGTGACCGCCGACGCCGATCGCCCGCCGCGTCTGGAGCGCATCGGCCTGGACGATGGCGCGCGGCAGGTGCTGTTCGATCCCAATGCGGAGCTTGCGGCAGACATGGCGCGTGCCACGCCCGCACGGCTGTTGCAGTGGCGCGATGCACGTGGGCGGCAGTACAGCGGCCAGTTCTTCGCGGCACACGGTACCGGCGCGGGCAAGCTGCCGTTGTTCGTCACCTACTACAGCTGCCCGGGCTTCGTGCGCGGTGGCATGGGCGACGAGTGGCCGCTGGCCGCGTTGGCGCAGCTGGGCATCGCAGCGCTGTGCATCAACCAGTTGCCCGGCTACACCATGGATGCGGTGGAACGGCACGGCGAGGGGCTGGCGGCAGTGGAAAGTGCGGTGGCGTTGTTGTCAGCGCAGGCTGGTATCGATCCCATGCGCGTGGGCATGGGCGGGCTGAGCTTCGGTGGTGCGGTGACCTTGTGGACGGCCACCGAATCGAACCTGCTGGCCGCCGCCTCGGTCGCCAACCCGGTGGTGTCGCCGACGTACTACCTGTTCGGCAGCATGAAGGGCGAGCCCTTCCTCAAGGGACTACGCGAGATGTGGGGCCTGGGCGCACCGGAGCAGACGCCCGAGCGGTGGAAGGCGCTGTCGCCGGCGTTCAAGCTGGAGCGGATTCGCGCGCCCATCCTGTTCCAGCATTCCGAGCAGGAGTATCTGTACGCACTGGATTACGTTATTCCGCTGCTGCGTGCGCAACGTGCCGAGCTGTATGTGTTTCCGAACGAGCCGCACCAGAAGTTTCAGCCGCAGCACAAGTTGGCGGTGTATGCGCGCAATGTAGATTGGTTCCGCTTCTGGCTGCAGGATTACCAGGACGCTGCGCCGGAAAAGGCCGCGCAGTACGCGCGCTGGCGTGCAATCAAGGCGGCACTGCCGGCACGTGGCGATTAGCGTGCGTGATGCCGCTTGCGCGTGGCATACGTTGCCACGCACACGGCATGCTTCCACGCAGCGCAGGCAACATCAGCCTTGATGACGGACCCAGTTCTCGACCGCACACAGGTCGAAGATGCGCATGACGCTGTGGTCGCCGTCGGCCAGTGTGTGGTCGAAATGGTGGCGCAGCGCATCGGCATCCAGCAGCCCCTGGCCTTCGAGTCGACCATGCAGCAGATAATCGCGGATCTGCTGCCTGCCCTGACGATAGACCGCGCCGGAGTAGTTCATGAAGGTGCCCTTGCTGCGACGATGCAGGATCTGCGCAGGCAGCACATCGGCAAACGCATCGCGTGCGACGGCGCGATTGCGGCCGCCAGCGATCCACATCCAGCTCGGCACTGTCAGGCAGGCTTCCACCACCGGTTGCGACAGCAGCGGCATGCGTAGGTGCCACGATGCACTGCGCGCCAGTCCATCGCGGAACACCTGGGTGCCGGCCAGATCGAAGATACGTTCGCGGTCACCGGGCAGGCTGCCGGGCGGGGCATCGAACCAGGGATGCGATTGCAACCGAACCTCAGCCTGCGTGCTCGGCAGAAACGATCGCTCCGGCTTGCGCGGCGGGCCGGCCTTGGCGAGGAGTTTCTTCATCGTCAACCTGCCTGCTTTCCAGAGCGTGCATTGATGGAGTTCGGCGAGATCGTGGATTGCACGCATGCCGGCGCGTAGGCCGCGCGCTCGGAAGGCGTCTGCAGCTGGTGCTGCGGTTCTGGTGTAGCAGAACACGGTGTCGCCACCACCGCCGGAAAAGAAACTGCTGACGGCGAGCTGCTCGGCGATGGTCTCTTTCAATGCGTTGGAGGCATGCTGCAAAAACCAGGTGCTGGGGGCGACGGCATGTGCCGGCGGTGCGAAATCGACGGGTGCAGCGTCGAACCCGAGTGTCCGCACGATCAGCTCGGTGCCCAACAGATCGCTCATCTGCCGGGCATAGTGCCGCTCGTCGGCACCAGGCACCGGCGTGACCAGATTGCAGCATGCCACGCGCGCGGTGGTGTCTTTCAGGCATGCGGCGAGGATGGAAGAATCCAGGCCGCCAGAGAGCTCCAGCAGCACGGACGCATCGGTCCGCGCCCAACAGGTGACGCTGGAGGCAACCGCCTGACGCACCTGTGCCTGTGCGTCGAACGGGTCATGCCGGCGCTGCGATGCTGCGACGAAATCCCAGGGGTTCCAGACCTGTTCGACACTGTTGCGGTTGGAATGCAGACACAGCTGGCTGCCCGGCAGCAATTCGCGTACGCCGACAAGCCCGGTGCGCTCGGTCTTGAGGTGCGGGTAGTGCAGATGATGGGCGATGGCGTCCAAGTCGATCTCACGCGTGTACACACCCGCATGCGTGGCGATCGAGATGTCTGAAGTGATGAAGCCATGCTGTAGCGCGTAGACGCATGCCACGCCGCCGGAAGGCTCGCGCATGACGGTGATGGCGCTCGGATCCGCGTGCGGTGCATGCAACAGCAGGTACTCGCCCCAGTGCGTGTCGATCAGGTGCCGCGTCCGCTGTGCTGCGGACAACCCATGCAACGATGCGCCGTCCACCAAGGGGGCGTTGTCGCGCCGCGAAAAGACATGGCCGATCAGTGCGCCGCCACCAGGCAGGTCGAGCACGGACGTGTCGTCTGATGCATACAGATCGATGCATTCAGTGCGTAGCCGTGGCAGTAACCCGATCTGTCGCAGCGCCTCATCGACACCGGCGCGGTCGCCATCGTGGTGTGTCTGCGGATGATTGAGCAAGGCGATGTAGCGGTACATCACACCACCCGGATGGGGGTATGCGCGTGGACGTTGCCCACCGTGTCGTTCAAGACCAGATCGCCAGCCTGCACCCAGCAATGCGCCGAAAACGGATCGAGTGCGACGCCGAAGACAATCCGGGCATCGAGCTGGCGCCTACGCAGGAATCTTGCCAGCGCGACCGAATCGAGCAGGCAGCGCATCTCGACCGGCACCCACACGCGTGCGTGCCTGAAGACCGATGCCGCATCAGTGAGCCGTTGCTCGAGCGGGGCGACCGAGCTTTGCTGCGCCCGCTTGCGCTGCGCTCCAGCGGAGAGGCTGCCAAGTACCCTGCTAAGCGGGCTGCGCTTCAATACCAGGCGTGTGGACAGCACAAGTGCCAGCACCTCGAGCTTGTCAGACAGGTGTGGTCGTTGCGCTGGTATGGACATTTCCATCGCGCTACGTGCAACAGGTATGACGGAAGGCTGCGGGCCGGCGGTGGCCTGCGACCGTTCCACCAGCAGTCCCCGTTCGACAAGGTCGTCGATCTCCAGCTCCGACACCGGGTCTTGCGCCAGGTAGGCGAGCAGGGAGTGTTCTTGTGCACTGGGCAGACGGAAGTAGCGGTCGTTGCCGACATCCAGGAACACCAGGCGCTCGCCAATGCGGCAGAACGATAGGTCGTCGCGCAACATGTAGCGGCGCATGGCGTTGTCCTGGAGAGAGAAGGGGCGCACCGTTGGAGTGCGCCCCATGGCCTGGGAAGTGCTCATCGGCACTTGCCGAGTGGCGACTGCCGCGCGTTGGCAGTGCCTAGTCCTGGCTGATGCCTAGCGTGGTGATGCCACCCATTTCTTCGCCTGCCAATGGCCCGCCCTGTGTGTCCAGGCTTGCGATCCCAAGCACGATGAGATCCTGGCCAAACGTCGTGGTGTGCGCGTCGTTGTTGCTGGTATCCATGGTCTCTACTCCTGGTGGGAGAGGCGTGCACTCAGGCACGCCTCGGGTTCACTCTTCGGAAATGCCAGGCACATTGAAGCCGCCGATCTCTTCGCCAGCGAGCGGGCCGCCTTTGGTGTCGGTGCTGGCAACGCCAAGCACCGTGGTCTCGTTGGATGCATCGCTGTGGATGGTGTCGTTGCTGTTCATCGCTGTCTCCTGGTTGCGTCATGGGGCTCCATGACGCAGACACGTTAGGAAACGGGCTTGTTGATTTTCAAATGATTAAGTCGTGACACCGTCATAATTAAATTCACCGTGTGACCGCCATCGAAGATGACCGTGCAAGCTTGGCGGTGACGTCGCATCGCGCCGTTCAAGCCACATCAGACGCACGCTGCCGGCGGTGCGCCAGCACAGCATGTGGATCTTACAAGGCCTGGTGCTGGCGACAGTCCGTGGCCGGGCTGTCAAACCTGACGGCTGCGCTCATGCATGACCGCCACGATGCGCGGCACGGCCTGGATGCGGCGCGCGTGATAGGCGTGTAGCGCTATGCGTAGCGCGGCAAGGTCGCGCTGCTGCCAGTGCAGCGTGAGCTCTGCCAGTTCTTCTTCGAGAGAGTCGAGCAGGCCATGTTTGGCACGTCGCACCGGTGCCAACCTGTCGTTGGTCTGCCTGACGGCATGATGCAGCGACCAATACGCAGTGGCATGGGCGATGGCGTCGAAGAGCTTCCAGGTCTGCTTGACCACGTCCGCAGGTGCGGTGTTGGGCTCCAACTCGCCAGGGGCATGCGGCGTCGATGCAAAGCCGATATCGCAGGCCATCAGCAACAGGCGATCCATCCAGTCGTAAAGATCCCGCAGCGCGACCTCGGTGAGCAGCGGCACCTGCAAGCCATAGCGTGCGTGATCGATGACCAGGCCTTCGCCGACCAGGCGATACAACGCAAAGCGTACCGGCGTGGGGCTGATCTTTAACTCGGTGGCCAGCTTTGCCGGGTCGATGCGCTGGCCGGGCGGATACCGCCCGGATTGCAGTGCGCGCCTGACCTGCGCATAGGCAACTGCACGTTTGGAGTGAACTTCACTCATGACGAACTCCTTGTCTGGCCGCGACTCCTCCCCTGGCTGGATCGTACATGCAATCGCAGCAGCAGGAAGTTGCTGCAGTGGTCCTTTCAGTCCCAGGCTTGTCGCATCGTGCCGCGCACGAGGCAGGCTTCGAGCCAATACCCTGTCCCGACAGTAATAGTTTTAATAACGCACAAACTGAGACCCAAAAACCCGAGGGCCGCCTGGTATGCCAGGGCGGCCCTCGGGTTTTTACGTTATCTGTCCTTGCCATCGCGACGCACAACCGCCGTACCCAACGCTGTGCCTTGTTTAACGCTGTACCTTGTTTAGCGAAACGACTCGCGTAGCCGCTTGCCTGCGTATTCTTGCGCTGCCTTCGCCTTGGCAATCACTGCCGCGCAGCCGAAGAACTCATGCGTCACGCCGGTGTAAACCTCGCGTTCGACCGGCACATTGGCGTCCTTGAGTGCGTCTTCCAGCTTGGCGCCGTCGCTGCGCAGCGGGTCGATGGTGGCGTTGATGATGGTCACCGGTGCCAGGCCGTGCAGGTTTGCGTTCACCAGGTCCAGGCGCGTGTCTTGCTTGTCGGCGTCGCTGCGAATCAGGTGCCCTACGAACCATTCGATCATGGCCTTGTTCAAGGGCTTGGCAATGGCGTTTTCGATATAGGACTCGGTATGCAGGCTGCCGGTCTGCCCGACCGGGTAGACCGCAAGGATATGCGTCGGTGCCTGCAGTCCCTTGTCGCGTGCAGCCACAGCGGTGGCGATCGCCAGGTTGCCGCCAGCGCTTTCGCCTGCAAGCGCCACGCGCTGCGGATTACCGCCGATGCTTGCCGCGTTTGCCAGCACCCATTCGTAGGCGGCGAGTGCGTCGTCCCAGGCGGCGGGGAACGTGTGTTCGGGTGCCTGGCGATAATCGACCGAGACCACGATGGCGCCGGTTTCCTTGGCGAGCCCGCGCGCGCCACCGTCGTAGACCTCGGCATTGGCGATCACCCAACCGCCGCCATGAAAGTAGACGATGACCGGCAGTGCAGCGCCACCCTGTGGGGTGTAGACAAACGCGGGAAGATTGCCTGTTGGCGTTTCCAGAGTGTGAGAGGTGCGCTTGACGCCGGGCACCAGCACCTCGGGGTCGGCGGTCTTGCCCTGGTCCTGCAGGAGCTTCTTGACCGCGTCTGCGATCGTCGGCTGTTGCCGCGCTTCGGCAGGCGTCAGTTTCTCGATGGCCTTGGGTTCGAGCGCATCGTGGGCCTTGGCCAACTCATGCATATCGTCGTCGGCACGGATGGCGCCGATGACGTTGGAAATGGTGTCGATGATCGGGTTTGGCTTGCCGTGCTCTGTCATGTGTGCGTCTCGGTTGATTGGCCCCGACGCTATCGGTGACACGGTCAATGCGATGGCAAGGGAACTCGGCCGTTGTGCACATGGCGGCAACATTTGCGTCAGGCACCGGTCCAGGCGCCTGGCGACTGAAAGCCCTCACCAATCCGTCGGCGCGTAGTCCTTGAGGAACTGCCCCCACACATGCTCGCCGGTGTTGGCGCCGTGGATGATCGGGTCGACGATGCGCGCGGCGCCGTCGACGATGTCCAGCGGCGGGTGGAAGCGTTCCTGCTGCACCTTGAGCGCGGCGATGTCGGCCGGATCTTCATCGGTGACCCAGCCGGTGTCGACGCTGTTCATGTGGATGCCGTCGTTTTGATAATCGGCCGCCGAGGTGCGCGTCATCATGTTCAACGCGGCCTTGGCCATGTTGGTATGCGGGTGACGGGTGGTCTTGAAGTTGCGGTAGAACTGGCCTTCCATCGCCGAGACATTGACGATGTGTTTGTCGCGCTCGGGTGTGCGCAGCATCAGCGGCTTGAGTCGCGCGTTGATGATGAAGGGCGCGATGGCGTTGACCAGTTGCGTTTCCAGCAGCTCGACCGATGGCACTTCGGCCATCAGCAGGCGCCAGGAATTGCGGCCGCGCAGATCGACCTGCTGCAGATCCTGATCGAGACGGCCTTCGGGGAACAGATGTTCCTGGCCCACCAGCTCGTCGTCCAGCAACGCGACCTGCGACAGCTCGGCGGCGCGGGTGAGGCCATCGGCATCGGCGAGGCCGCGCCCGTGCACGGCCGGCAGCGCGGTGGCCGAGGCTTCGCGCAATAGCTCGGGCGTGCGCAGGCCTTCGTAATGGCCAACGAGCTTTTGTACGGTGTCGGGCAGGGCATCCAGCGCGGCGGTCTCGTTGGCCATCATGTGCGCGTAGAACTGCGGCGGGCGGCGCACGGTCTGGCAGGCGTTGTTGATGATGAAATCCAGCCTTTCGCGGGTGGCCAGCAGCTGGCTGCAGAACGCTTCCACGCTGGGGGTGTGGCGCAGGTCCAGGCCGAATACCTGCAGGCGATGGCCCCACTGCGCAAAATCCGGCTCTTCCGCATAACGCGCGGCCGAATCGCGTGGGAAGCGCGTGGTGACGATCAGCTCGGCCCCGGCGCGTAACAACTTCAAGCCAGCCTGATAGCCGATCTTGACCCGTCCGCCGGTGAGCAGTGCCACACGGCCGCGCAGGTCGGCGGTTTCGGTGCGCTTGAAGAAGTTGAGCTCTGCGCAAGCCGGGCACATCTGGTCGTAGAAGTGATGCAGCTGGGTGAACTTCTGCTTGCACACGTAGCAATGACGCAGCTCGGGCGAATGCATCGGCTCCGGCGTGGCGGTTGCGTTCTCGCCGTTGTGCGCGTCGTGCAGACCGGCGGCATGTGGCGGGAAGACGTTTGGCGTGCTGAACACCGGTTTGCGTCGCAGTGCGCGGATGCCGCGTTGTTCGAGCAATGCCTCGGCCTTGCGCACCTTCTCCTGATGCCGCTCGCGCTCGCGCTGCTTGAGCAGCTGCCGCCGCGCCTTCGGCTCGGGGTGATAGACCTTGGCCACCACCTGGTGCAGGCGCACGCGGTCGGCCTCGGGTAGCGCGTCGAGCACGCTGCGGTCGGCTTCGATGGCCTCCAGCAGGTCCAGCGCCACGCGCAGGCGGTCGGTGAGGGGCAGGTCGTCGGCGGGCAGGGGCGGGGCGTTGGTGTTCAAGATGGATCCGAAAAGAGCGGCAGAAAGCGAAGCGAACGCAGCGGGCAGCTGATGGCGGACCGCGATGGACAGCTGGACCAGCGACCGCGACGGCCCGGGACCCTGCTGCAGCAGGCCGGAGCGCCCGGCTGGCGGCTATTTTCGCCGATCCTGGGGTGTCGACGCCAATGGGGTGCCAGGCCAGACTGCAGTTGTCGACGCAACCGGTGCTGTTGGTGCATCTGACCGGTTGGGGCAACTTGCCACGCTGCTTGCGGGCGCCCTGGCGAGCATTGCATTCGTCTGCCAGGGCCGCCTTCGGCAGCGCGTGGGGATCGAGTGCAGCCTGGATGCGGTCGCGTCGAAGAATGGATAATCTTTCGCATCACACCGGAAGGGCATTGACGCCCGACCGTTCAAGGGGACATCGATGAAAAATGTTGTGCTGGCCGCTGCGCTAGCTGGCTTGTTGTGCGCCTGTACCGTCGTCTCACCCGATCCGGGGCAGCAGGCTGTATTGGTGGACAAACCCATGTTCTTCGGCAAGGGCGGCATCCGCCTGGACGACGTGCGCGATCCTGGCCGGACCTATACCTGGTTGACCACCTCTGCTTCGTATATCGATGTGACGCCGCAAACCGTGCAGGTGGCATTCGATGATTTTTCTTCAAGCGACAACATCTTGTTGGACTTCTCTACCCAGATCCAGTATCGAATCACGGCACCAGCATTGCTGTTGTCCGGTTTCGGGCAGGATTGGTTCAAGAACAATGTCGCCAGCCAGTACGCCTCCATCGTGCGCGATCAGGTCAAGCGCTACGACATGACCAAGATGATGAGCGATCCGGACACCGCCAAAAAGATAGACGACGCGGTCACACAGAACGTGAGTGCGTTGGTCAAGCAACAAGGCCTGCCGATCCAGATTCAGAACATCACGCTTGGCCGTGCGCGTCCCAATCCGGATGTGTTGCAGCAGATGAATCTCACCGCTGCGCAGCAGCAGCGAGTCAAAACCCTGGTCGAGGCGACGACTGCAGAACGGCAGCGCGAGCAGGAACAGGTCGCCAAGGCGGATGCCGACAACGCCTACCGCAATCGCATGGGGCTGACGCCTGAGCAGTACCTCGCCAGCCAGATCGCCGAGCTCAATGCAGAGGCCTGCAAAAAGGCGCAGGCGTGTTACATGGTGCCGTCCGGCACATCTGTGATTGCTAAATAGCGTGCGGTACTGATAGACGGCAAGCCAACGCGCTTGTTGCCTTGCTGCGTGTCTTCGATATTCAACAGCGCATGGCTTGGTGCGTTTGCCCAAGCCAGCAAGGCTGCTCACGCACTCTCCAAATCGGGTGAGCTAGGGTTGCTTCTTACTGTTGTTGTGGGAGAAGACACCATGGGCCTGTTGGTCGACGGCAAGTGGCAAGACGGCTGGTACGACACCGACAAGAGCGAGGGGCGTTTCGAACGGTCGCAGTCGCGATTTCGTAACTGGGTGACACGCGATGGCAGTGCGGGTCCGCACGGCGAGGGCGGCTTTCGGGCCGCTCCTGGGCGCTACCACCTGTATGTGTCGCTGGCCTGCCCTTGGGCGCACCGCACGTTGATCTTTCGTCGGCTGAAAGGCCTGGAGGCGATGATCGACGTCTCCGTGGTGCATTGGCTGATGGGCAAGCACGGCTGGACCTTCGCGCAGGGCCCGGGTGTGGTGGGCGATGCGATTGATCATGCGCAGCATCTGTACGAGGTCTATCTCAAAGCCGATCCTCACTACTCAGGGCGCGTGACCGTGCCGGTGCTGTGGGACCGCGAGCGCAATACGGTGGTCAGTAACGAGTCGGCCGACATCATCCGCATGTTCAACAGCGCGTTCGACGAGGTTGGCGCTGCAGACGGCGACTTCTACCCCGAGCCGTTGCGCGAGCAGATCGATGCAGTCAATGCGCGCGTGTACGACACCGTCAACAATGGCGTGTACAAGGCAGGCTTTGCGACCACGCAGGCTGCGTACGAAGAGGCGGTGGTGTCGTTGTTCGAGACATTGGATTGGCTTGAGACGCGTTTGAGCCAGCAACGCTATCTGTGCGGCGACCAACTTACCGAAGCAGACTGGCGCCTGTTCACCACGCTGGTGCGTTTCGATCCGGTGTATGTGGGGCACTTCAAATGCAATCTGCGGCGCATTGCCGACTATCCGCAGTTGTCCGGTTTTCTGCGCGAGCTGTACCAGCTGCCCGGTATCGCCGACACGGTCGACTTTCAGCACATCAAGAATCACTACTACCAGAGCCACGACATGATCAATCCCACCGGCATCGTTCCGATGGGGCCGGTGCTGGATCTGGATGCGCCGCATGGGCGTGGTGGTTGATGTATCTCCCAGCCGCGCGCCGCCGCACTCAGGCACGCTGCCGCGTGGCTTGCACCAAGCTGCGCGCCTTGTATACGAGCAGGAGCGATGCGTGCTCAATCATGTGATGGTGGGATCGAACGATATTGCGCGATCCATGCAGTTCTACGATGCGGTACTCGGCGGCGTCTTCGGTGCTCCCGCGCCGCTGGTCAATGCGTGATCCAGATGGCAACACAAGCTGTGTGCGATCTACCGGCCTGCTTGAGTCGCTCTAGCGGTGGGAGGGTTACGCGTCAGCATGGCCGCAACCGCGTTGACCGAAGCGCGGTCGCGGCAAAACCGTATGTACTGCCTACGGCCAAATGCTCAGCGTTTGGCAGCGCTACGCACGATCAACGTTGCCGCACCCACCGAGATGGCGTCTTCCACCACGCCGGTGCTGGTCTGGCCATAGCGTTCGATTGCGCGCATGCGTGCGTTGAAGGTGAGATAGGCCGCAGCGACGGCAGTGGTGGCACCGAGCAGTGCGGCGATGCCGCGTTGCTCGCGTGGCGCCAGCGCCGTGCCGACGATCACGCCGGTGGCGATGCGGGCAATCATGCCGGGGAGCACGATGCGGTCGGGTGCGGTCTTCATCTTGTCGCCGGCCAGCTCGCCACCGGCGAGCGCGAGCATGCCGGCCGATGCGAGCGGATTGGCAAGCAGCTTCGGTGCGCCGTTGTTGGCGGGGAGGTTGCCGGTGCGGGCCGCATTGGCGACCGCAGCCAGCGGGGTCATCGAGCGCATGCCTGCAACCGCGCCCATCAGGATCGAATGAATCAGGGACATGTGGACCTCTGCAGTGATGCGCTTCAGTCGGTGCAGGTTGGGATCCTGCAGCCAGCGCTGACGTGAGTGGAAGCGCAAAGCCTAGGACGTCACATGTGTGCGAGATGGCAAGGTGGTACCTGCAATGTGCAGGCACCCGGGCAGGGCATGCAGTGCCGGCCTTGGCGTCACGCGATGCGTGGGAGTGGTCGCGGACGCTCAGGCAGCGCGATCAGACCGATAGGGACACGCCCGGGTCTTGAGCCTCTTGGCGCTGACCGAAACTGACGGCGGCCGTACCGCCAGTTGGTGAGCAAGGCGGCATGATGGGTGCATTCCGCACTTACGGTTGCTTTGCAAGCTTGCCCGCACGCCACGCCATCCACAGGACCGTGACGCCTACGGCAAGGCACACCAGCACGCCCGGCAGCGATGCTTCCGGGCCGAAGGGGCCGCCGGTGAGCCATTCGGCGATGCCAGGGCGAGCGGTGCTACGGGCAATCGCCGGGCCCATGTCGGTGCCCGACACGGCTGCACCGAAGACATAGCCTTGAGTGAAATTCCAGGCGATATGCACGCCGATCGACATCCAGACCCGGCCGGTCAAGGCGTAGAACGCACCGAGCAGGATGCCGGCTTCCAGCGCGATGCAGATCGCAGCAAAGGCCGTGGCGTGCGGATTGGCGATATGGCCGAAGCCGAACAGCGCGGCAGACGCGGCGAAGGCGATCCAGGGGCCGAACGCACGCCAGATCAGGCGCAGGAAAATGGCGCGGAACATCAACTCTTCGATCACGCCCGCCTGCAAGGCCTTGCGGACTGCCGTCCATGCCGGCGCCATGCCCAGTGCCTGGATGTCGTACAGCCCGAACACCGCCATGATGCCCATGACCGTGGCGAACATGGCCGCACCGATCAGCAGGCCGACGATCAGCTGGGGCAGCATCGGTCGCACGGCGAGCTCGCTGGCGCGCCGCCCCTCCGCCAGGCGCACCGCAAGCACATAGACACCCAGCCCGACCGCGATACCGACAAGGCTGGCGACCAACTGCAAGGGGCCGGAGTCCTTGCGGAACAGGCCGCCGACGGACCTGCCGGCCATGGGCGCCAGCGTGGCAACCACGACAAGCAATGCCACCGCCCAGCCAATCGCCCGGAGCCAACGCAGGCGCCCGGGGTGCAGAAACTTGCGATCACCCAGTTCGATCTGGTGCGTCGTGGGTCCGTTCCCGATCAAGGAACGGCCGGCAACCGGTTGCAGTGGTGCGTGCATGTACGACTCCATGTGGTGTGGTTGCTAGAGAGTGGGTGGGCGGAGCAGGGCGGCGGTTGCCGCGTCAATGCGTGCCGAAAACGGGCATTGATGCACGGCGGCGATCGCTTGGCCGCGGAGGCTGGAGAGTGGAACCGACAGCTCTGCATCGAGCTGCGCGGCTGCGGCATTTGTCGCGGCCCATTGCCGTTGCAATGCGGGGATCATCTTTCTGGCCTTGGCTGTCAGCACCACGATACGTTCGCGCGCGTCGGCGCCCGGTTTCAGGTGGGTGAGACGCTGTCACGCAACAGATGCTTCAGCCCATGCGTGATGCCGCGTGGCGCAACGCTCAGGTGATCTTCGTCGTTGAGCACCTCCAGTTCGATCTGCAAGGATGCATAGCCGCGTGCGCGCAAGCGCCGCACCATGGCCTGTGCATCGGTGACCATGTCGTAGTTCTGGTGGTAACGCCGTTGCTCGTACTGGCCCACATACAGATAGACCTGCGCGGGGAGATCCTTGCGCTTGGCTGCGGATGCGGCCTCCAACGCCATCATCGCGTGCTCGCCGTACCAATAGGACGGGCTGCCGAGGAGGTAGCCGGAAAACATCTTGGGCGATTGGAGCAGGATCTGCGTGCTCAGCAAGCCGCCGTAGGAGTGGCCGTAGTACAGGCGCTTGTGCTCGTCGGTGCGATAGCGTTTGGCAACGAACGGCAGCACGTGATTACGCAGGTAGGCGATGTAGGCGGCGCTTTTGCCATGTGTCGCAGCGGGTGGAGCGCCTTCACCATCCTCGGGTGTGGGCGTGTAATCGCGCCGGCGGCTGGGCATCGGCTCATCGCCGACCGCGTACGACAGCCCGACCAGAATGAAATCTTCGATCGCCGGGCCTTCGCCATTCAAGCGGCGTGCGATCTGTCGCACCACCGGAAACGCGTAGTCGCCGTCGGTCGCCTAAAGCACTGGATAGCGACGGCCCAGGTTGTCCGCGTAGCCGCGAGGCAGCGCGACGAACACTTGGTAGTTGCGTCCGGAGGCCGGATCCGGGACATCCCAGACCTGACTGTCGACCATTTCATACGGCTTGCCTTCACCACGTTACCCGCCTGGAATCGCGGCTTTTGCAGCGGCTGCGGGAGCTGGTGTTGGTTGCTGCTCCACAACCTTGGCCGGCGGCGTCTGCGGCGCATCGGTGCAGCCAACGAGCAATAGGGTGAATAGTCCTGTCAGCAGTAACTTACTCAACGTGGTCTCCTGGCCGCACTTGGCCGTCTTGCAGGCGGCCAACATCAGTCAGCGCGGACGCGCTCGCCATGTCGTTGGGATTGGTGCCGGGCAAGCCCTGCGGAACCGCCATGCCTTTGCTGCGATAGAACTCCGTCCAATAGGTTGAAATCTTGCCGGTTTGCAGGTTCTTGAAGTTCATCGGCTGCAGTGCAAAGACGTGATGTGCACGGAACGCGCGTTCGATGAAGTCCGAGCAGTAGTAGCTGTTGTCGACCTGCACGTAAGTCTCGTTGTATGGCTTGCCGAGCATGCGCCGTGCCTGGGCAATGGCGTCGGGGATCGCAGCGCGATAGGGCTCGGTGAGCCGATACACGCTGATCTGCCGATGCTTGGCGTTGGCTTCGTCGACGAAGTCGCTCAGTGCTTGCTGCCGCGAGCCTTTGTCGTCGGCATGCAGCACCACTTGCGTGTGGCCTTGATGGGCGACCAGCGCCACATGATCGAAGCTGGGTGCATCCTGTCTGGCGGTGGCATCGTCAATGGCGCCACTCAGGCCGGTGCGGGCCGCAGTGACGAACAGCAGATCGCCATCCTGTAGCTGCACTGCGATAGAGGTTGCGGGCAGCAGTGCCAGTCCAAGCACGGCAAGCAGGAAGAGGGTGCGCATGGGAGGCCGGCAGGTGGTGCAAGGGGCGACCATTATCGCCAAGAACGGCGGCGCGCTGCCGATGCGTTGATCGCTCTGTAGAATGCAGCTGCCAGCGGGCGTCGCCGCCGCCATCGCGTCGCGGCAATCCTTGTCCGTCTGGAGTCTTGCATGCGTGTTTCTTCTGCGTTGTCGCCGATGGGTCGGCTGTTTGCCGTGGCTGCGTTTTTCGAGGGGCTGACCTGGGCCGGACTGTTGCTCGGCATGTTGCTCAAGTACGGCACCCATACCACCGAGCTGGTGGTGTGGCTGTTCGGGCGCCTGCATGGCGCGGCCTTCCTGTTCTATGTGGCGGTCAGCGTGCTTGCCGCGTTGCGGCTACGCTGGCCGTGGTGGGCGTGGGCGCTGAGCCTGCTGGCCGCGCTGCCGCCGCTGGTCACGGTGCCGCTGGAACTATGGTTCCGGCGCATCGGTTTGCTTGGCCAGCGGCCGCCGTCCGTAGGTTGAGGTGGTGCATGCGCATCGGCCGCAGCAGGGTCGAGCGCATCACGCCAGCCAATCGCAGGCATGCCCCATCGCCGATTGCGATGATGGGGGCATGGACGCGGCAGCGCTCGTTTGCCACCATGCGCCTCTCAAGGACAGATCGTAGGGGCGATATGCGTGACTGGATGATGGGCGTGCTGAGTGTGCTGGCGTGGGGAGTGGCGAGCCCGGGATACGCGCAGAGCGCGCCGGAAACCGTGGATCTGGCGCCGTATCTCAAGAGCGACCAGTTCGAGCGGATCAAGATCTCGCCGTCCGGTGCGTACTTCGCACTGACCATGCCGCTGGAAGATCGCACCGTGTTGGGCATCGTGCGGCGGCAGGACAAGGTGGCCACGGCCAAGGTCACCGGCGGCGTCAACAGCGTGGTGGACGATTTCTGGTGGGCCAGCGATGAGCGCATCGTGGTGTCGATGGCGCAGCGGCTGGGCTCGCGCGACGAGCCGGTGGCGATCGGCCAGCTGCATGCCATTGACGCCAACGGCAAGAACGGCCGCCTGCTGGCCAGTCCGTACGGCACCAATCCGGACATCAACGGCGCGCAGTTGAAGATGGAACTGGACCCGGCCACCCACATGCTGGATACCTTGCCAGGCGACGCGCGCAACATCCTGGTGTCGGCGGTTCCGTTCGTGGGCGATCCCAACGTCCGCATCGACAAGCTGGACATCCAGACCGGCCGGCGCACGACCGTGGCTACCTCGCCGGTACGCCGGGCGGGGTTTGTGACCGACCAGCAGGGGCATATTCGCTTTGCCAACGGTCTGGACATCAGCAACGTCAGCAAGCTGTATTACCGCGACAGCGACGATGCGCCGTGGCGGCTGATCAACGATGCCGCCACCAGCAAACAGCGCCAGTTTCCGCTGGGGTTTTCCGCCGATGGCAACCGCGCCTACCTGCAGGTGGAGCAGGCCGCCGGCACCGATGTGCTGGTGGCGTGGGACCCGGCAACCAGCAAGACGACACCGCTCCTGCACGACGATACCGTGGACCCGTACCACATCCTGCGCGATCTGGATGGCACCACGCCGATCGGTGCGTCGTACATGAGCGATCGCGTGCGCAATCGTTTCTTCGACGAAACAACGCCCACCGCCAGGCTGTACCGCAGCCTGGAAAAAGCCTTCGACGGCAACGCGGTTTACATCACCTCGGCCACCAGCGACCGCCGCCTGGTGCTGGTGTACGTGTGGAGCGATCGCAACAACGGTGACTATTACCTGTTCGACACGGTCAGCAAGAAGGCCGACCGGGTGTTCAGTCGCCGCGAATGGTTTGCGCCCGATGGCGTGCCGGCGACCAGGCAGGTGAGCTTCAACGCGCGCGATGGCCTGTTGCTGCATGGATATCTCACCCAGCCATTGCATGTGCAAGCCGGCACGCCGCGACCGTTGATCGTGATGCCGCATGGTGGTCCGTTCGGGATCTTCGACAAGTGGGAATTCGATGACGACACCCAGCTGCTGGCGGCAGCCGGTTACGCGGTGCTGCGCGTCAACTACCGTGGCTCGGCCAACTATGGCTACGCGTTCACCCAGGCCGGTGCCAAAGAGTGGGGCGGACGCATGCAGGACGATGTCACCGATGCCACCCGCTGGGCCATCGGCGAAGGCATTGCCGACGCATCGCGCATCTGCATCTATGGCGCCAGCTACGGCGGGTATGCGGCGCTGATGGGCGTGGCCAAGGAGCCGGCGCTGTATCGCTGCGCGGCCGGCTATGTGGGTGTCTACGATCTGGACATGATGGCGCGCGATACCGGGCGCTCCGCGCGCTGGGCCAGGAACTGGACGGTCGATTGGCTGGGCGCACGCGACACCCTGGCCGCGCGCTCGCCGGTGACGCTGGCACGGCAGATCAAGGTGCCGGTGTTTCTGGCGGCCGGCGGCAAGGACGAGCGCGCGCCGATCGAACATACCAAGGCCATGGAGCGCGCCTTGAAGGGGGTCGGCGTACCGGTGGAGTCGCTGTACTTCTCCAACGAGGGCCACGGCTTCTACACCGAGGCGCATCGACGCGAGTACTACACGCGCTTGCTGGCGTTCTTGAGCAAGCAGCTGGGTGGCGGGACCGCGAAGTAAGGGGGGTAGGTTTCATCGGGTGTTGCCTGATGGAACGCGTGATCGAGCGTGCCTGCAGTGATGATGCATGCAGCTTGATGCGTCAACTGCGGTGTGCGCGCCTGCATCTTTTGCGATGCGATGTTGCGGCGTTTGCGTGCGCGGGTAAGGCGTCGCGGCCGGGTCCGCTCCTACGGTTCTTGGAGGTCTGGTGTTGCCCAGGACCGATGCTGTACGACGGCGCAGGCTGCCTGCGCCGCCGCTTTCTCTGCACTCCCGGTTCAACTGCGCGATAGCGCGGCACCGTCGATGGCCGACGATGCCGCTTGCAGCGTCGCTTACTTCTCCGGCATCGGCTTCATTTGATACTGCGCCGGTGGGGTGGCGCCGAGCAGGTGCTGCACGAAGTAGTCCCAGCGGCGGCGGGCGACGTAGGGGGTGAGCTCGCCGTAGCCGTGTTTGGCGTTGGGCAGCATCAGCATGTCGAAGTCCTTGTTGGCCTTGATCAGCGCATCGGCGACCAGCAACGTGAGATGCGGCGACACGTTGTCGTCCAGCGTGCCGTGCACCAGCATCAGCCGGCCCTTGAGCTTGCTGGCGTGGGTGGCGTTGGCCTGGTCGTCGTAGTTGGACGTGCCATCCTTGTTGACGATGTGTTCGCCGTGATACTTCTCGGCCCAGTCGTCCTCGTAGCCGCGGTTGTCGTGATTGCCGCTTTCCGACCAGGCCACCTTGAACAGCTCCGGGTAGCGCAGCATCGCGGCGGTGGAGGCGTTGCCGCCGCCGGAATGGCCCCAGATGCCCACGCGGCTGGTGTCGAACCACGGGTAGCGCTGGCCGAGTTCCTTCACTGCGGCCACCTGGTCGGGCAAGGTGTTGTCGCCCATGTTGGCGTACCAGGTGTCGTGGAAGGTCTTGGAGCGCCACGGCGTGCCCATGCCGTCGATGGCGATCACGATGAAGCCCAGCTCGGCCAACGATTGATTGTCGCCGTGGCCGGCCAGGAAGCTGCGGCCGCGCACCGAGCCGGTCTGCGGGCCGGGGTAGACGTAGTCGATCACCGGGTACTTACGCGCGGGATCGAAGTTTGTCGGCTTGAACATCAGGCCATACAGCGTGGTCTTGCCGTCGCGCGCCTTGACCGTGATCGGTTCCGGCGGCACCCAGCCGGCGGCCTTGAGGCGGCTGATGTCGGCGGTGGCGATGGTGCTGAGCGTGCGCCCGTCGGCGGCATCGCGCAGCACGCTCACCGGCGACGTGACCGAGGTGGAATAGGTGTCGACGAAGCGCTTGCCATCGGGCGCCAGCGCGATGCTGTGGTCGGCGACCTCGGGCGTGAGCAGCACCGGCTCGCCGCCGTCCAGGCTCACCTTCCACAGCTGCTGGTAATACGGGTCCACGCCCGGCGTGCGGCCCACGCCGACAAACCACGCAGTGCGCGTCACCGGATCCACGCGCAGCAGTTCGGTGACGTTGCCTTCGCCGCTGGTGATGGCGCGCCTGGGTTTGCCGGTGGCCAGGTCGTACAGGTACAGCTGGCCCCAGTCGCTGCGTTCGGAGAACCACACCGCCTCGTTGCTGCCGGGCAGGTAGGCCCAGTTGGCGGCGACCTGGCCGCTTTCGTAATAGGTCTTGGCGGTTTCGTCGAAGGCGGTGCGCACGGCGCCGGTGCCGGCATCGGCGATGCGCAGCCAGACCTGCTTGTGGAAGCGCGAGGTCGAGGCGAACGCCAGGGTCTTGCTGTCCGGCGCCCATTTCACATCGTCCCACAGGCCCGGCGAGCAGCTCACGTCGTCGCACAGCGTGGAGCGGTGCTGGTCGGCGGGCATCTTCAGCCGCACCACGCTGGCGCTGGGCACGTCGATGATGACGCGCTCGATCATGGTCACGTCCTTGTCGCCGGCCATCGGGTATTTCCAGGACTGCAGTTCCGGATGCCCGAGCTTGGTGCTGACCAGGTACATGTCGCCGGTCTTGCGCTGGTCCTGCTGGAAGGTGGCGATCTTGCGCGAGTCCGGCGACCACGCAACGATGGCGTTGTCGCTGTGCTGCCAGCCGGCGTTGTCGGTGGCGTAGCCGAAGTTTTCCACGCCGTCGCGGGTCAGCTGGGTCTCCTTGCCGGTAGCCAGCTCGCGCACCCACAGGTTCCAGTTGCGGATGAACGCTTCGCGGGTCTTGTCCGGCGACAGCACGCCCGGCTCTGCCTTGTCCTTCGCATAGAGCTTGCTGCAGCGCGCACGCGCATCGCACAGCACCGCGGTGTCGCGCAGGCTGAAGCGGTAGCGGCCATCGGCGCTGAGGCTGACCTTGGGCGCAAGCGTGGCGGCCTTGAGCGGTTTGTCGCCGGTCTTGAGCAGGGTGTTGAGCGAGGCGGCCAGCGCTGCGGGCTTGAACAGCGGCGCGCTCTTGCCGGTTGCGATGTCCAGCTGCAGCAGGCGGTCGCCCTTGGCGTCGTGGTCGACGTACACCACATGCGTGGCATCCAGCCAGGTGACGCGCGTGGCGGCATGATCGACCAGGGGCTGTGCGGCGTAGTAGATCAGGCGTTCGGCACGCGCGTAGTCGGTCTCGGTCACGCTGGGCGCCTGCGCGTTGGCGGCGACAGGCAGCAGGGCGAACAACAGGACGGTGAGCAGGTGGCGCAACGGCAACGGTGTGGGCATGTGGACCTCATCAAAAGGGCGCGCGCCGACAACGGCGGTGCAACCTCGCATGCTACGTGTGCGGGCAGGGCATGCGACCCTGCCAAACGTCGTGCCTTGCCGCGGAACGAAGGTGTCAGGCGTGGTGCGCTGGATGCCGCGCGCCCTGCGGCAGGTGCGGCTACCTGCCCATGCACCGCTTCCAGCGCTCGTTCACCCGCTGCGCAAACCAGGCGGTGGTGAGCGTGCGGGTGATCTTCGGGCTTTCCAGGGTGATACCCGGCAATATGGCGCGCGGCAACGGTTTGCCGGCGCTGCGCTCGGCCAGCGCGAACACCTGGCGATACAGATCGGTGTCCTCAAAGTCGGCCGTATCGCCGGCTTCCAATGCCCGGCGGAGTTGGCGGTCGCTCATCGCCAGCTGGCTACCCAGAGCGCGCGCGGCGCGTTCGGTGCCGCCGGGTGCCTCCAGGCTGGCGCCGGGCGTGAGCAGGTCGCCGTCCAGTGCGAGCGCGATGCCGCTGGCCTTGCTCAGCGCGGCCTGGAAGGCGGCATTGCGGCTGGCGTACCAACCGGCGTTGAAGTCGGCGAAGCGATACAGCAGTGCGTCGTAACTGGCCGGATACCCGAGCAGATGTCTGGTACCGAACCACAGCCCGCCGCGACGGCTGAAGACTTCATGGCGAATCGAGTCGCCCGGTGGATACGGATAGCGCTCGGCGTGCTGCTCGGCAAACGCGATGCTCACCTGCATCGGCCCGGCGGTGTGCACCGGATTGAGCCCGTCGAACAGGCGCGCGCCCAACGGCACGCTGCCGGTGAAGTCCTCGAAGATCTTGCTCAGCTCCTGCTCGGTGCGCGCGCTGGCAATACGTGTGGCATAGCTGCGGCCATCGGGGGAGTCGATGCGCAGGGCGGCGTCGACCATGAAGCCGGGAATGTGGTGCGCACTGGCGCGGCGGTCGATCTCCGCGCGTGAAATCTTGCCCAGGTTGGGAACGACAGGATTGGCCTGATAGGTCGACTCCTGCTCGGTCACCGCCAGCACCGCGCAGATGTGCTCGGGGCTGGTGTCCAGCCCCTGCGAGGACAGTGCCACGTACACATCGTTGGCCCAGCCGGCGCGATCGGTGAGTGTGGCCGGCAGGCGCCGGGCGATATCGGCCTTGACCGCGTCCGGAGTGCGCTGCGGCGCACGCGGGGCCTGGGTGGCGCAGGCCGCCAGCAAGGCGACGGCAAGCAACGTGAGCAGGCGGGGCAAGCAGGATGTCACGGCGTCTCCAGATCTCGGGCGGCGGCTGCCGTGCGGCAGTTTACGTCGCTGCCGGACAGGGACCGGCACACAGCGGCACACACGGGATGCCGGCAGCTCGCTGCGTCGGTCGCTCCGATTCAAGCCAGGTGCGATCAGGCCGATAACGAGCTCGATCAGGAGCGTCGCGATCACGGTGCCTGGCATGCCTGCCGGTCATCATTGCAGCGGTTGCTGCATCGATGTCGCGTTCAAGCAGACGCCGACCTCGCCCAATTCCACCGCTGTCCACCCATGGGAGTGCCTGAAATGCCACAGCAACCAGCAAGCCCGGTTCGGGTCGGAGGTGACGCCGTGGTCACGGTCCCGGCGCGTTGTGCCTTGTCGCCGTCATGAGTCGCCGATGAGCCTCCTTGCGGTACGCTGGCAACGGGTCTTCGCGGGGATCGCATTACTGCTGAGCAGCGCGGTGGTGTGGGCGCAGCCGCAGCCGTGGAAGGCGATCGAATCGGCCGCGATCGACGACCCCAAGGCCGCGTTGCAGACCGCCCAGACCTTTTTGCAGCAGGCGCGCAGCAATGGCGACGCCGACGCGCAATTCTGGGCCTTGCTGGCCCAGGCGCGCATCCTGATCTCGCTGGAAGACAACGATCATCGCCAGCTGGTGCTCAGCCAGGCGCGTACCGTGTTGGAGCAATTGCATGGCAACGCCGCGCAGGCGCAGCTGTGGCTGGATACCGTGCAGGCACTGAGCGATGTGCGCGAGAATCCCAACCGCGGCATGGTGACGCGGCTGGAAGACCTGCGTCAGCGGGCGCGGGCACTGGGTCGCAACGATCTGCTGTGCGAAGTGGAAGCGGTCGACATGTGGAGCATGCTGGCCTCCAGCAGCAGCGATGAGGCATGGAAGGCGGCGCAGGCCAGCTACCAGTGTGCGGTGCGCGAGCACACCTTGAGCCTGGAGCTGGACGCGTTGACTCAGCTGGGGTCGCTGGCCAGCCGTGTCGGCGGGCGCATGGCAGAAGACAGCGAAGCCGAAGATTATCTGCAGCATGCCTTGACGCGCTTGCACGGGCAGCCGGCACGCTTCCAGCGCAGCTTGATCGAATACGAATACGGCACTTCGCTGGCCGCGCAGCAACCCGAGGCCGCCTTGCTGCATTTCAAGCGCGCTCTGGCGCTCAGCCGCGCGCTCGGCGATCAGGCCGGCGTGGCCGCAGCATTGACCAGCGCCAGCGAAGCCCTGAGCGAAACCAGCGATGCGAATGCGGCATTGGCGATGGCGCGCGAGGCGCTGCCGCTGATGCAGAAACAAGGCAATGTTGGCCGTATCGCCTCATGTCATGCGGTGTTGCTGCAGGCATTGACGGTGTTGAAGGCAGACAGCCTGGGGGCCGAGATCGTCGCGGCCAGGGCGGCGGATGACCCGAACCTGACCTTGAGCCGGCGTGCGCAACTGCTCGATGCCATTGCCCAGGCGCTGGCAGCGGAAGGCCGCCATGCCGAGGCATATCAAGAACTGCAACGCGCCAACACGCTGCGCGCGCAAAGCCTGGACCGCCAACGCGACACCGTGATGCTGCGCTTGCAGGCGCGCTACGAAGATGCCCGCCGTGGCGCCGAAACCGCCGAGCTACGCCGCCGCAGCGAGACCGCGCAACTGGCCTTGCAGGCGCGCGAAGCCGGCCAACGTACGCTGTGGATCGCCCTATGTGCGGCCTGCCTGCTGTTGCTGGGCGCCTTGGTGGTGCTGGCCTTCGGTGCGCGCCATCGCCGTCAGCTGTCCCGGCTGGCGATGCGCGACGAACTCACCGGCCTGCCCAATCGCCGCGCCATTCGTTCCGAGGCGCAACAGCAGATCGAGCAAGCGTTGCGCTCGCAGATCCCATGCATGCTGGCCTTGATCGATCTGGATCACTTCAAGCTGATCAACGATGTGCACGGCCACGCCACCGGCGATGCGGTGCTCAAGGCGCTCGCCAGCGCCTCGAAGCTGGCCTTGCGCACGCAGGATCGCCTGGGCCGCCTGGGCGGCGAAGAATTCCTGCTGGTATTGCCGGGCTGCAACGCGGAAGAAATTCCTGCGGTGTTTGCGCGCCTGCGCAGCGCCGTGGCCGCCATCCAGATTCCCGGCCTGCCGGCAGACCAGCCGGTGCGGTTCTGCATGGGCGCGGTCAGTGTCACCGCCGCCACCGGCCTGGACGTGCTGCTGAGCCAGGCCGATCTTGCGTTGTATGCAGCCAAGACTGCAGGGCGCGATCAATGGGCGGTGTGCTGAGCGTGCGTGCGTCGATCGCGTGTTTACGGATCGCACTTTTTAAATCGCTGGAGTCTGCAGTCGCGCTGCAGCATCGAGCAACGATGCCACTCTAAACCGCATGACGTTTTTCATCGCAGTGCGTTGTGCACCCGCGTGTGAGGTGACCAGTGGAGTCAAGCGAAGCGAGAAGGCTCGATCGCGCCTTGCGGACCACGTGTCGCGGTCCGCAAGGCGCCACCGACGATACCGTGGTGCTTACTGACTGACTTCCTGCATCGGCACCTTGTGCTCCTTGGAATATGCGCGCTGCGCGGCATTCAGGGCTTCGATATCGACATTGAGCTGGGCCGACACGGTTTCCAGGTCCTTGGCCAGCGGTGCCAGCTCGGTATTGGTGTAGCCGTTGGGCAGTGCAGCAAAGCGCTCCAGCGCGGCCATCATCGCATCGGCGCTCTTGAGGTAGGCCGACAACTTGCCGTCCAGGTCCTTGGCGTTGTCCGGCACGCCCGAGGCCACGGCGGCATTGGCCTGCGCATTGGCGGCAAGCGCCTTGCGTTGGCTGCCCAGCGCGGTCTTGTAGCTGTCCAGCGGCTTGTGCGCGATCGCATCGTTCACCAGGCTCTGCCCGCGATCGCCGGACACCCACGGGTCGATGATGGTCACCGCGCCGTTCCAGACCGAGATATTGTGCAACAGGTACTCGTTGGAGGAGAGCTTGGAAGCGCCGGTGGTGCCGCCGCCGCAGGCAGCAAGCAGCAGACTGAGGGAGACAAGCAGGAGTGTGGTGAACGTCTTCAAAGCGAAAGATCCTTGAGGGAAGACTGTAGCCGCCGTTGCATGGCGTCACAGCAAAAAATCCAAGGAAGCGTCCAGACAATCCGCGTGGCAGTGCTGCCGGCCATCTTCCTTGAGACGAATGCAGCGTGGAGCGTTCCATGTCACTCGATCGAGTGCGCTGCGCGGCGATTATAGCGGCTGCGATCGGGCTGCACGTGCATAGCGTCGTGTTGCAGTTGAAGGCCGCGTCCTGTCTGCGCGATCACGCCGACAGGCGCCGATGCAAAGCGCCAGCGGTAAACTGCGTCGCACGATTGCAGAGAGGCCTGCTTGAAAAAACGTCCCAAATCACCGCCACCACCGACGCCGGTGCCTGCCAATTCCCGCATCGTCGACTGGCTTGTCCGCCTGGTGGTCCTTGTGATCGCGGTGGCCTGTTGCGGGCGACTCTGGTTGTTGTTGCAGGCGGTGATCAGCGGGCGCTATGTCAGCGTCGTTCGTGGTCGGCCGGCCAGGACGTTTTATGCCGACACCGACCCGCAGCGCTACTGGATCTCGATCGGCTGGGACGGCCTGTTGACCATTGCCCTGTTGGCGGTGGTGGGCGTGTTTGCGTATCTCGCATGGAAGGATTACCGGCGCGATCGTGCCGAGGCCATGCGTCGCGGCAGACGCTGATGGCAGGCCACGCCCACCGACCATCTCGACGGGTCCTCGCCCGCCCACCGTCGCGGGCCCTTACGCGGCATGGATGCGCGTAAGGGCCTACAGGGATGTACTTGCGGCGTGTCCCGCGATGGTGAGCGGGCAAGGGCCCTGCAGCCAGGCCGCAGATCAGCGGCTACGCACACCTGGCAGTGCTGTGCGCGAGTCTTGAACAGACTTCACGGTGTCCCACGCTTGCGCGAAGGTTTGGCTGCGTTGCGCTTCGGCCAGGTGTCGTAGCTGTAGACGAACTCTTTCTGGTCGGCACCGCGTGTCGGGTCGCAATGCCAGGAGCTGGCGACGATGCCGGCTTCCAGTACATCGTCGACCTCGCGCACGGACTGCGATTCGAAGGCGCAGATCGCCCCGTAGAGTTTGATGTCCCAGTCCGGGCTTGCCGTTTGATGGGCATGCTGCACCAGTACGATGTCGCTACCTTGGAAGTGGTGTACCTGTGCGCTGCGGTCGCGCGCGATGCTGAAATAGCACGGCGCACCGATGCCCAGCGGAAACACTTCGTCGTCGCGCAGCACGGCGCATTTGCCATCTTGCTCGCCCAAGCGAATGGTGCGCCCGGCCAGTGTGGCGGTGGTGACTGGGTTGGAGAGCGTGACTTCAGACATGGGCTGCGCGGGCGGTGTCTGTGCCTGCGATTGCGTCTGTGCACCTGCTGGCGCGCACAGCATCAGCACGAGTGGGGCCAACCATAAGGCAGTGAGATGGAGGCGCATGCAACATCCTTGTCGAGGGCGGTGCAGTATCGCAGATTCATCCGCTATCGCTGTCTGCGTGGCCCACGCGTTGAGGTGTCCCAATGATGGCGGGGGCGGTTGGACCTGATCGCGCAGACGATACTCAGCGCCGCGCAGGCAACGTCGCCAGCACACCATCCAGGGCGAGTTGCGTGCTGAAACCAGCCTTGCTCAGACGCTTGCTCACTTCATTGGGAACATCGCGCCCGCTGGTGAATTTGTTGGGCGCGCCGGTGTAATGGAACATGCGCCCGCCGCGGCGTAGCACGCGCGCCAGCTGGTCGTAGAACACCTGCGAATACAGTTCGCCGGCGATGCCGAAGCGCGGCGGGTCGTGCAGAATGGCGTCGACCGAACCGTCGGCCAGTGTGGTGACGTGCTGCGAGATATCGGCGTGTGTCAGCTGCAGACGTCCACCGCTGGCATCGTCGTCCGGATCCGGCGACCACGGATTGAGGGTGCGCAGCCACAGCACGTCGGCGTTCTTTTCGAACGAGTGCAGTTGCGCCACGTTGGCCTCCAGGCAGCAGGCGGCGAAATAGCCCAGGCCACCGCAGGTATCCAGCACGACCTTGCCGCGCGGATCCACCAGCGCCACCTTGCGGCGCGCATCGTCGAACGGCGACAGTTGTGCCGACGGCAACATCTTGATGCCGTCGATCTCGAAGGTGGGCGCGCCCCATTCGGTCGGCACCAGCTTGATCAACGCACCGTTGAAACGCGAGATCGGCGCAAAGTCGTCGCCGTCCCAGAAATACAGCGTGCGCTCCTTGAGCTTGCCGGGATACGGGTAGCCTCTGCCGCGCCACTGCCAGGTCTGCGCATCCAGCTGCGCAGTGCCGGTGCTGCGGCCCAGGTCCAGCGACCCGGTCCATTGAGTCAGACCATTTCCGCGCGCGGCAAGCAGGGCTTGGGCGTCAGAGAGGATGAGTAGTGGGCCGGAGTAATGGGGCACGGGTGACAGGGTCTGGATTCGGACGCGTAGCGCGCGCGCCGGTGTTAAGGAAGGAATCGGCATCGTAACCGACCCATAGCGTGCCGGCATCCTGTTGTCTGCAAGTAACCCAGGAGTGCGCAAAACCGGCCGCGCGCAACGATTCCTCCAACGCACGGTGCACCGCATACTGTGCACTGCCCGCACCGACATCGCGTCGGATCGGCGCCAACCGTGGAGTGTCGGCAATGCTGAAGGGTGTGTTGTTGGGGTTCGCCTGCTATGCGGCCTATTCGATCAGCGATGCGTTCGTCAAGCTGCTCGAAGGCACGTTGCCGGTCTACGAAGTGCTGTTTCTCGGCGCGTTGCTGATGCTGGTGGCGGTGCCGTTCTTGAAGAAGCCCGACGACCGCCTGCGCGAGCTGGTGATGGCCAGGCAGCCCAGTCTGTGGCTGCTGCGCGCGCTTACCGGCGCGATCGGCAATCTGACATCGGTGATTGCCTTCACCACCTTGCCGATGGCCGAGGCCTTTGCGCTGATCTTCTTGATGCCGATTTTCGTGACCGTGCTGTCGGTGGTGTTCCTCAAGGAAGAAGTGCATTGGCGGCGTTGGTCGGCGGTGATCGTGGGCTTCATCGGCGTGTTGATCGTGTTGCGCCCCGGCTTTCGGCATCTCACCCACGGGCATGTGGCGGCGATCGTCTGTGGCCTGGTGGGTGCGATCTCGGTGATCACTTTGCGCATGGCCGGCCATAGCGAGAAGCGTTTGACGCTCTATGGCGCCGGCGTGATCGGCCCATTGGTGATGGGCGGGATCATGATGTTGCCGACCTTCGTCTGGCCCACGCTGTACCAGTGGTACCTGTTGGCAGGCTACGGCTTGCTTGCGGGTCTGGCGGCGATCTGCCTGATGTACGCCACGCGCATGGCGCCGGTGAGCGTGGTGGCGCCCACGCAATACAGCCAGATGTTGTGGGCGATCGCGTTCGGCTATCTGCTGTTTCACGACCACCTGGATTGGCCGATGGCGGTGGGCATCGCGTTGATTCTGGGCGCTGGTTTGTTCACGCTGGTACGCGAAGAACAGGTGTCGCGTTGGTGGCGACGGACCAAGATTGTTTGAAGGCGGCGCGGTGCGCCGCGGGAATGGGGAGTCGGGAATGGGGAATCGGAAGAGCGCTGTTTCGACATGTCGCGATGCGCGTGATGCTGTTGCGATTCCCTATTCCCTATTCCCTATTCCCAGCTGAGCGTTACGGTGACTTGGTGGATTCCGGGCGCGGTGCGCGCCAGGTTTCGACGATGCGCGCGTACTCGCCGCTGGCCTTGCTCATGTGCAGCCATTGGTCGATATAGGCCTTCCATGCGTGGTCGTCGCGCGGCAGCAGAAAGGCCTTTTCGCCGTATTGCAGCGGTTGCTCCGGCGCGATGGCGCATAGCGCGGGCAGGCGTGCCTGCTGGTACAGCGCCTCGGAGGCATCGGTGATCATCACGTCGGCACGCCGGTCCACCAGCTCCTGAAAGATGGTGGTGTTGTCGGCGAACAGGCGCAGGGTCGCATGTGGCAATTCGCGCCGCGCGAAGGCTTCGTTGGTGCCGCCGGGCGGCTCGATCACGCGCACCTCGGGTCGATTGAGTTGCGCGATGCTGCGGTAACGCGTCTGGTCGGCGCAGCGCACCAGGGGGATCTTGCCGTCCACGTCCAGCACCGTGCTGAAGCCGGCCTGGCGTTGCCGCTGCAAGGTCACCGAGATGCCGCCGACTGCAATGTCGCAACGATCGGCGAGTAGATCGGGCAGCAGGTGCGGCCAGCTGGTGCGTACGAATTGCACGCGTGCACCCAGGCTGGCGCCAAGCGATTGTGCCAGCGCGATGTCGCTGCCTTCGAAGTGCCCGTCTGCGCGCAGCAACGAATAAGGACGATAGTCGCCGGTGGTGCACACGCGCAGCACGCCGGATTGCAGCACTGCATCCAGACGTGAGGCAGGCTCGGCAGCATGCGCGCTGCCGCAGGTCAGCAGGAATGCGAGCAGAGCGCGATGACGCATGGTTTGGCCTCGAAGATGAGTCGTCATGATAACCATGGACTTACACCGCTGGTTTCGGCGCGTTTTCAGCCAACGCACGTCAACAGCGTGTCAGCGCGGCGATGCTCAGGCTCACGGTGCACTAGCGTTGCGCGGCCTAGCGTTGACGCATCACTGAACGCAACGGAGTCGCCCATGCATCTCAATCCACGTACTGCTCGCCCGATGACCACGTTCACCACAGGCGTTGCCGCGCACGGCACGCCCGATCCGGATACCAACGAAGAAGAAAGTCCGTTGGAAGAGCAGACGCCGCAGCAAGGCGGTTTGCGCGAGGAGGTGGGCGATTTGGAAGAGGATGACGATCAGGCACTGCCGGGGCGTGTGGGTGGTGGGCTTGCTGGGGGCTAGTAAGTGTTGGTTGCTGGGCCGCGTTTTGCGAATTGATCAACACCTCAGGGGAACTGCACGTTGCCCGGTTCGAAATACACCGGCTTGTTGCCGTCTTCTGGCAGGGCGGGAATGGTATCGAGGATGGCCTGGCCGCGGATGTCGGTGATGCGGATGGAGAGCGGTTGGTTGCCCAGTTGCTCACCGAGGAAGTGGTTGTAGTCCATCTTCTGCAAGCTCTTCCAGGTGCTGCCTTGCTTCACTTCGAACTTGACCACCGGGTAGGCGTGGTCACGCACCTGGATCGCCGCCCACCAGCGCGAGCTGCCTTCCTTGATGCGGTATTGCACGTTGCCGGTGATGGGTGCGCGCACGATCTTCCAGCTGATCGGGATGCGTCCTTGCACCATGTCGCCGATTGCGGCAAAGGCATTCGGTGATAAGTCCAGGCCGCCGGATGCGCCGTCCGGATACAGGTCGGTGACATAGACGACGGTCTTGCCCTTGGGGCCGGTCACTTCCAGATAGGCGCCGGCAAGTGCGGCCTTGACCCCACCGAAGTTCATCTGGGTCGGGTTGAGTGCGGTGATGAACGCGTTGCTGGGGATTGGATCCAGCAGGACTGCACCGCCGGAGTAGCCGGAGCCGGTGTAGGTCGCTGTGCCGCTGAAGGTGCTGTTCCAGGTGGTCGCCTTGCTCGCGTTGGCGGTGTTCGCGCTTTTTGCGGATGCGCTGGAAGATGTAGCTGTCGCCAAGCCCCATGCTTGATGCAGGATCTGCAGCTTGTCGCTGCGTGGGCTGCCATCGCCGGCGAGCAGGCCGCCATTGTTGGCATTGCCTATTTCCCAGCTGCCCAGAAAGGCACTGCGCATGCCGGTGCTTGCCAGATAGTCGCTCAATGCCTGTTGCCATGCGGGATCGCGCGGGTCGCCATCGCCCAGGCCGCCGCCAATGCTGACCGGCAGCACCGCATGGTCGGCGGCAAACGTGCCGAAGTCGCGCTGCCAGCTCGCTGGCAGACCACGTGGAAAGTCGGCGGCTGCGAAGGCATCTGCCGCATCGCGATCCGGCCCCGCCAGTTTGGGCATCAACACCAGTTGCTTGGCCGGGATGCGCAATGGCACGCAGGCAAGCGGCTGCAGATTGCTGCCGGGCGCCTTGCGCGCGGAGTCGCTGCAGAGCGCGTTGTTGCCCACGCCTTCCACACCCACCACCCAGCGTGGTGCCTGTTTGAGGACGGTGGTCGCCGCGCGTGAAGCGATGCGATTCCAGTCTGCGTCTGCGCTGCTTCCGGCCCAGGTGGCATTGCGGTAACCGCTGCTGCCCAAGTCGATGCCGATCACGCCGCTGGTGGTGCCGTAGCGGGTAGCGAGGGTGCTCAAGCCGGCTGTCCAGGCTTGCTGCTGCGCGCCCAGCTGCGGTGCGGAGTCATCGCACCCGCCATCGGCAAATGCGAGCAGGACCTGCATGCCGCGTTGGGTGCTGGCGCGCACGACCACATCGAGCAGCTGTAACGCATTCAGGCCGCGCAGTGCGGGGTCGTCTGCGACATCGGCCGCAGCGACGGGCTTGGCTTGCAGCGTCGCCGTGCAGACCGGCACGCGCAGCGCATTGATATCGGCTGCCTGCATCTGATCCAGCGTCTGTTGCAGCGTGCTGTTGCGCAGACCCGCCGCAACCAGCGCAGCGCGGTCGAAGCCTGGCCAGGTCACGCCGCGCAGTTGCAGCGCCTGACCGCGCGCGTCGATCAGTTGCCCGTGCGCATCGACCTGCACGGCCAATGCAGAGACCGGGGCCAGCAACGTCATGGCCAGCAATAGATGGGAGCGTGAGTACATGGGAGTGTCCTGAGGGTTGGGCCCGCGCAGGAGACCAGCAATCGCACTGCGCGGTCCGTGCGCGCAGTCAAGGAAGCGGGCAGGAGCGCGTGCTGCAGCCAGCGCAACGAGCGCGCTGGGACGCGGATCGCTGTTTGTGCGAGATGCCGCACGGTTGCCATCTTGGTCGCGACAGTGAATGCCCTGCCAACGCGCGGCCCTGGCTGCATGGCGCAACACGCGGCGCGCACTGTGCGCACCGCAGCATGGCGCTGTCCGCTCGGCATGCGCAGGCGTATTTGCCGGCCTACCCGGCGTTGCTGTTCAAACCGCTGGTGTGCGCTGCCGCGATCTCGTATTTTTGACGGCTTGTTCACTTGCCGGTGCCGTGCCTCATGTCTGACCCGTCCGCGCCCGATCATCTGCAACGCAGTCTCTCCAATCGTCACCTGCAGCTGATCGCCATCGGTGGCGCGATCGGCACCGGGCTATTCATGGGCTCGGGCAAGACCATCAGTCTGGCTGGGCCGTCGATCCTGTTCGTCTATCTGATCATCGGCGCGATGCTGTTCTTTGTGATGCGTGCGATGGGCGAGCTGCTGCTGTCCAACCTGGAGTACAAGTCGTTCATCGACTTCTCCACCGATCTGCTCGGGCCGTGGGCCGGGTTCTTCTGCGGGTGGACGTACTGGTTCTGCTGGATCATCACCGCCATCGCCGATGTCATCGCAATTGCCGCCTATGCACAGTTCTGGTTTCCGGGCCTGGCGCCGTGGATCCCCGCCATTCTCTGCGTGCTGTTGCTGCTGAGCTTGAACCTGGTGACGGTGAAGTTGTTCGGCGAGATGGAATTCTGGTTTGCGCTGATCAAGATCGTCGCCATCGCTGCGTTGATCATCACCGGCGCCGGGCTGGTGGCCTGGGGCTTCCGTTCGCCGTCGGGCAATGTGGCCTCGCTGTTGAACCTGTGGAACGACGGCGGCATGTTCCCGATGGGCATTGGCGGGTTCTTTGCCGGGTTCCAGATCGCGGTGTTCGCCTTCGTCGGTATCGAGCTGGTGGGCACCACCGCTGCGGAAACCGCAGACCCGCGCCGTAACCTGCCCAAGGCGATCAACTCGATCCCGGTGCGCATTTTGATTTTCTACGTGCTGGCGCTGATCGCGATCATGGCGGTGACGCCGTGGCGGCAGGTGGTGGCCGACAAGAGCCCGTTCGTGGAGTTGTTCGTGCTGGCCGGCGTGCCTGCGGCGGCGAGCCTGATCAACTTCGTGGTGCTGACCTCGGCTACCTCTTCGGCCAATAGTGGCATCTTCTCCACCAGCCGCATGCTCTACGGCCTGGCCGAAGAGCAACATGCGCCCAAGGGCTTCGCCAAGCTCTCGCGTGCAGCGGTGCCGGCGCGTGGGCTGCTGTTCTCCTGCGTGTGCCTGTTGCTGGGTGCGATGCTGGTGTATCTGATTCCCAACCTGGTCACCGCGTTTACGTTGGTCACCACGTTGTCGGCGGTGCTTTTCATGTTCGTGTGGTCGCTGATCCTGTGCGCCTATATCGCGTATCGGCGCAAGCGCCCTGAGCAGCACGCGGCCTCGGCATTCAAGATGCCTGGTGGGGTGTTGATGTGCTACGTGTGTCTGGCGTTCTTCGCCTTCGTCATCGTGCTGCTGACCTTGCAGGCCGATACGCGGCAGGCGCTGCTGGCCAGCCCGGTGTGGTTCCTGCTGCTGGCGATCGGCTATGCGGTAAAGCGGAAGCAGACGCGTACAGGCTGAGCGCACGCTTCACCGACCGAAGACATCACCAAGGCCTTGCACTGCGGGGCTTTGGCGTCTGTGGCTGCACGGCGCCGCGATAAAGGCCACTGGCAGCTAAGCGCGTTTTGCGCGCGACGTTGACGCCGATCGGATGGAACGGGATGCTCGCCGCCATCCATCGCCACGGCCCGCCGCATGATCACGACACACCCGATTGCCGGAACGCAGCACATGCAAGGTGCCTGGGTCGACCTGTGCCAACCCAGCGCACAGGAGCTGGCGCAGGCTGCAGACAAGGTGGGGTTTGCGCTGCCGGATCGCGCGGCGATCGGCGAGATCGAATTCAGCAGCCGGGTGCGGCGCCAGGGCGAGGTGCTGTTTCTCAATGTGCCGCGCTTTCAGGACGACGATGGCCCGACCGCGCCGCTGGGCTTTGCGGTGTCGCCGACCATGCTGGTCACCTTGCGCGAGCAGCACTTGGGCTCGCTGGAGGCGGTGGCCGCGCGGCTTGAACACGCGCCTTGCCACAGCGCCGACGATTTGTTGCTGCGCATGTTCGACCAGCTGGTGGGCCGCCTGGCAGACCGGCTGGAATCGCTGGAAGCCGAGGTCACCGACACCACCCGGCAGGTGTTCGACGAGCCGCACAAGACCAAGGATCTGGAGCGCATGCTGCATCAGGTGGGCGGCATGGGCCGGCGCCTGGGCGGGCTGCACAATGCCGGGCAGGGACTACTGCGCCTGGTCACCTACCTGGATGACCAAGCGCCGGACTGGTTTGGCGAGGATGCGGCCAAACGCATCGGATTGCTGCACAAGGATCTGACCACCTTGAGCGAGTTCCAGCAGCATATGGACGACCGCATCGAGTTCCTGCTCGACAGCGTGCTGGGCATGATCAACATGGACCAGAACAACGTGATGAAGGTGATGGCAGTGGCGTCGGTGGTCGGCATCCCGCCCACGGTGCTGGTCGGCATCTGGGGCATGAACTTCGCCTACATGCCCGAACTCAAATGGCACGACGCCTATTACTGGGCGTTGGGCGTGATCGTGCTGAGCATGGTGGTGCCGCTGGTGTGGTTCCGTCGACGCGGTTGGGTGTGATGTGTCGAGGTGAGGTTGTTGCCGGCGCGTCGTTGCGTTGAATCGCCGCGTATTGCCCAGCCACGCAACACGCAGCTGGGCAACGGGCATCAGCCCTTGGCCTGGAAGCTGGCTTCCTCGTACGGCTGCACCACCACCCAGCCTTCGCCGGCGAAGCGCATCTGCAGGCTTTCGCCCGAGCCGCGGCCGAACAGCGTGCCGATCGACACGTCGGTCACCAGCTCCGGGGTCAGCGTGCCCGACCAGGCGACGGTGGCGTTGGGGTCGGTGAACACCGGGCCGCTGGCGGCGGTGACCGGCAGGGTCAGCGGCTCGTAGTGCGAGGTGATCGCCACGATGCCGTGGCCGCTCAGGCGCACGTTGAACAGGCCGCCCGACAGCATGCCGGCCACTTTGCGCATCATGGTGATCTTGTGCTCGACGCCGGATTCGAACGCCAGCACATCGTTGCCGTTGACGAAGATCGCCTCGCCATTCAAGCGCAGCAAGGTCACCAGCTTGCCGAGGTCGGCCAGATACACCCGGCCCTGGCCTTCGGCCTTCATCAGCTGCATGCCTTCGCCGCTGACAGCCTTTTTCAGCAGGTTGCCCAGACCCTGCTCCAGCAGTCCTTCGCGGGTGAACTTGACGTTGCCGGTGCGCGCGACCATGGCGCCGGCCTTGGACCACACCATGCCGTTGAGGCGCACTTCCAGCAGGTGCGGGTTTTCCAGTTCGAACGGATCGGGGCTGACGTCCTTTTCCTTGGAATGGGCGAGAAATTCGTTGAGCGTGCGTACGGCCATGGGTCCATCCCGGAGCGTGAAAGAGTGCGCATGATACGCGGCAGGCCGGTGTCTTCGAAGCGTGCTGATGTGCGAGCCGCCTTGCGTCTGCAGGGATGGCGCGCCGATCGGCACGAAGGCGCGTCGCAAATAAAACAACCGCTCGGCCTGCGCAATGCTTCTGAGATCAGCGTCGGATTCACGACACTGCTTGCCGGGCTAGATTGCTCCTACAGATAACGTCTTTACGTTGTTCAAGGAGTTGGCCGATGCGCGTTGTTCGTGGCAATCGAGTGGAAGGAGGCTGGTCTGGAATGGCGCTGTGCCATGGCGCGATCGCATCGCTGCTTGCCATCGTCGCCAGTGTGATTGGCGTGCACGGCGCACCCGCGCAAGCGGCAGTGGGGCCGGGCGTGGTGACCGGCGACACCATCGTGCACGATCCTTCGATGCTCAAGCTCGGCGATGGGCGTTACTACATCTATGCCACCACCGGCGTGGTTACCAGTACCGACCGGACGAAATTCAGCAATGCGGGCGCGATCTTCAGCACCACACCGAGTTGGGTGCGCAGCTACAACGCAGACAATCAGGTGTGGGCGCCGGATGTGTCCTTCCACGGCGGCAAGTACCTGATGTATTACACCGCGTCCAAATTCGCCACCAACACCTCGGCGATTGGCTTTGCCAGCAGCAGCACCGGCAAGCCTGGATCATGGAAGGATCAAGGCATTGTCTACACGTCAAAGAGCAGCGACGACTACAACGCCATCGACGGCAATCTGGTGGTGGATGGTGGCGGCAAATGGTGGTTGGCGTTCGGTTCGTTCTGGTCGGGGATCAAGCTGATCCAACTCGATCCCGGCACCGGCAAGCAGCTGTCCAGCAATACGGCGCGTTACAGCCTGGCGAGCCGGCCGTATCCGGGTGCGGTGGAGGCGCCTTTCATCCAGCAGGCCAATGGCTGGTACTACCTGTTCGTGTCGTTCGATGCGTGCTGCAAGGGCGCCAGCAGCACCTACAAGATCGCGGTGGGGCGTGCGCGCTCGGTGACCGGGCCGTATCTGGATCGCGCCGGTGTGGACATGCGCAACGGTGGCGGTACGGTGATCCAGTCCGGGTTGGGCAGCATGCATGGCCCGGGCGGGCAATCGGTGTTTCGCGATGGCGATGGCGACATTCTGGTCTACCACTATTACGACGATCGCGGCGATGCGCGCCTGGGCATCAATCGGCTGAGTTACGATGGCAGTGCGTGGCCGGTGGTGCAGTAGCGGCGATCAGTGGAGCACGCTGCTGCGGCCTGCAATGACGCAACGATCAAGCGATGCTTGTCGCAGTGATCTGCCAGCGTTGCCGACTGTCAGAACTGCGATGCAGCCGGCGGCTGCCGAGCAGTGCCCGGCAGCACTGGCGCACGCTCAGCGCGTCGTTGCTTCGGGCTTGCGCGCGCGTTTGGCCGGCGCCGCCTTGGTCGCTTTGTCCGGGTATAGGTTCAACAGCATCAAGGTGACGCCGTTGGTCCAGCCGAAACCGTCCTGCAGTGCGTATTCGCCACCGCCGCCGCCGGCTCCATCGGCTTCCAGACCGTATTTTTCGACCAGCTTGTGTTCGCGCGCGAACAGCGCCTGTATCTGGGTGAGAAAGCGCTCGCCGATGGTGCGTGCCAGCGCGTCTTCGCCGTAACGGCGCAGGCCGTCCACCGCCACCCATTGCAGCGGCGTCCAGCCATTGGGCTCGTCCCATTGCTGGCCGGTCTTCACTGCGGTGGTGGCCAGGCCGCCGGGACGCAGCAGACGCGCACGCACGCTGCTGGCGGTGCGCTTGGCGTGGTCGTCCGACGACAGACCGGCAAACAGCGGATACAGCGCAGCGGCGGTGATCTGGTCGCTCAGCTTGCGTGTCTGCCAGTCGTAGTCGGCGTAATAGCCGGCCGCGTTCCACAGATGCGCATCGATGGCCTGCTTGCGTTGCAGTGCCAGCGCCGCGTAGTCCTGCGTGCACTCGGCACCGGCCTGCGCGCAGGCCTGGGCCAGGGTGCGCTCCAGGTGGTACAGCAGGCTGTTCAGATCGATCGGGATGATGGCGGTGGTACGGATGGTGCGCAGGTTTTGCCCATCGGCCAGCCAGCGGCTGGTGTAGTCCCAGCCGCTCTCTGCACCGGCGCGCAGGTCGCGGTAGACCTCGGCCGCCGGGCGGTCGCTTGCTTCGGCGGCGGTGCGGGTGTCGTGCAGCCAGGCTTCCGGGCGCGGGGTGTCGCGCTCGTCCCAATAGCGGTTGAGCAGGCTGCCGTCGGCCAGGCGCACCACGTGGCGCGCGGCCTGGCCGGGCTGCAGGTCATCGCTGCCCTGCATCCAGTAGGCGTATTCCTTCTGCAGCTGCGGCAGGTAGCGCTGGTACACCGCTTCGCCTTCCACGCCGGCCTGCAGTTCCACCATGTAGGAGAAGAACGGCGGCTGCGAGCGGCTCAGGTAGTAGCTGCGATTGCCGTTGGGGATGTGCCCGTAGGTGTCGATCAGGTAGGCGAAGTTGTCCAGCATCTGGCGGCTGAGCGTGGTCTGCCCACTCTTCACCAGGCCGAGCATGGTGAAGTAGGAATCCCAGTAATACACCTCGCGGAAGCGCCCGCCCGGCACCACGTACGGATGCGGCAGCGCCAGCAGGCTGCTGTATGGCGGCACGTGGTTCTGGCTGCGCACCAGCTTGGGCCACAGGTCGTCGATATGTTCGCGCAGCGCGGTGTCCTGGCGGATCGCGTCGGTCTGCACCGGCGGCGATTCTTCGAAATTGGCATCCACGAACTTGCGCAGGTCGAAACCGGGGTGCTCGTGCTGCGCCAGATAGTCGGCGTTGATCAGTGCCGGGTCGCGCAGCGGCAGAAAGTCGACGAAATGCTTCTGGTCGTCGAACAGCTCGCCGCGCTGCACCGCCTGGAACAGTTCCGGGTAGGCCAGGTCGGGCGTGGGCGGCGTGGCCGGCGTGGCCGCCGGGGCGTTGACGACCGGAGTGTCCATCGGCGCGGCGGTCAGTGTGCACGGCGCCACGAACATGCTCAGCGACAGGCCAAGCAGCGACGTGCAGCACGGGGGCGCGGCAGAACTCATGGCATCTCCAGAACGGGCAGTGGCGTAAGGCATGGTAAACGACCGAAGTGGCGGGCGGGACCGGACGATGGTGTCGGTAGGCCGACAGGCTTCGCACGGAGACGACAGGATTCAGCAAGGTGATCGGCGCGGTGTCGCAGGTTGTTGCGCCAATTCAGGCCTATCGGCGCGGATTGAGGCAGCTTGAGCAGGTGCGGTTCGGCGTAGTCGGCCTGTTCACTGCAAGATGCGCACCAGCCGTGGCGGTCTTAGCTGCGATTGCGAGTACCAACCGCGCCCGCCTGGCAGCCGCGCCGTAGGTTTGTTGGCCGCTGTAAAGCGCTGCATGTGGAGGTGGATGGCGATCCTGGGCGACCGACCGCGCTCATCCAGTTGATGGGGTGTGTTGTTGGGCGCGCCGCCGCACGCAGACGGGACGTGCTCTCACAAGCTCCATCAACACGGGCTAGCGCTTGCGGTCGGTTCCCAGCAAGCGCTGCAGCTGTAGCGCGTTGGGTACTGCCAGCCCGGCGGCAGTGTTGTCGAAGATCACCCAGCGTTCGGCCTGCGGATGCATACCGTCGGGTGGGGTATGACGCACCGCGTCGGCCAATGCCTGCAGCGCGCTGTCGTGGTAACTGCTGTAGTAGATGCGCGGTGCGCCATGCCAGCGCCAGTAGTACGGCCCGGCGGTTGGGCCTGGTGCGGCGGCTTGCGGCACCGGCGCCGGGTCGGCGGCGCAGCGTGCGATGCGGTGGCGCGTCAGCAGCGCTTGTGCCTGCGGCAGAAACCAGCTGGGGTGGCGCGGCTCGCACACCACGCCGCCGTCCCAGCGCCGCCGCAGCATCGCGAAGAACCTGGCCGCCACCCGCGCATCGAAGGCGGCGCTGGGCGGCAGTTGCAGCAGCAGGCAGCCCAGCCGCGTGCCCAGCGCGCCGGCCTGGGCCAGAAACGCATCCAGCAACGGACCGGCCGCATGCAGGCGCGCATCGTGGCTGATGCTGCGCGGCAACTTGACCGAAAAACGGAAATCCTCCGGCACGCTGTCGGCCCAACGCGCGTATGTGCTGGCACGGTGCGGGCGATGGAACGAGGAGTTGATTTACACCGCATCGAAACGCGTGGCGTAGCGTTGCAACACGCTGGCGCCGTCGCCAAACGCCGCGCGGTCGGCGGCCGCAATCGACCAGCCTGCACAGCCACAGCGCACACGCGGCACGGCGATGGACGAACGAGACGACATGACGGGTGAGCGATGCGATCGGGCAGCACTCTATGCATGCGCGCGCGTCAGCATTGCGTGTGCAGTGCGATCACGGCCGACTCACCCGCGACTTCGATACTAGGCGCATGCCAGAAGGCCCGTCCCTTGTCATCCTGCGCGAACAAACCGAGGCCTTTGTCGGTCGCAAGATCCTGCGTGTTTCCGGCAACAGCAAGCAGGACATCGCGCGCCTGGATCAACAGAAAGTGCTGGCATTACGTAGCTGGGGCAAGCACTTTTTGATCGAGTGCGCGCAGTTCAGCGTGCGCATCCATTTTTTGTTGTTCGGCAGTTATCGCATCGACGAAGACAAGCCCAATGCGGTGCCGCGTTTGCGTCTGGAATTTTCCAAGGGTCAGCTGCTGAACTTCTACGCCTGCTCGGTACAGTTGATCGAGCGCCCCTTGGACGAGGTGTACGACTGGACGGCGGATGTCATGAATCCACGTTGGGATGGCGCACAGGCACGGCGCAAGTTGCGCGCCGCGCCATCCATGCTCGCCGCCGATGCATTGCTGGATCAGAGCATCTTTGCCGGGGTCGGCAACATCATCAAGAACGAGGTGCTGCACCGCATCCGCGTGCATCCGGAGAGCGCAGTGGGCGCGTTGCCGGCGCGCAAGCTTGGCGAACTGGTCACCCAGGCGCGCGCGTACAGTTTCGATTTCTACACCTGGAAAAAGGCCTTCGTGCTGAAAAAGAATTACCAGGTGCATACCAAAACCAGCTGCCCGCGCGATGGCGCGCCGCTGCAGTATCGCAAGCACCTGGGCAAGGCCGGGCGGCGTGCGTTCTTCTGCGAAGTCTGCCAGCGGCTTTACCGGGGCGAGGAGGCCGTGTGACCCAGCGCTCAACGTGAATGGCGGCTGGCTCTTTCTGCCCAGACAACGAATTTCAAACGCGCGCGGGCGCTGCGCCCGCTAGATTTGCGCGTCCTGCACCGGGTTCACGGTGTGGCGTGCGAATCTCTCATCTCATCGGTCTCCCGCATTGTGACTACCCGCAGGAAGGAAACGCTTGTCCCGCATGTCGCCGCAGTCGCATGCACGGGCGCCATGCTGTTCTTTCTTGCCTGCCTGTTGCTGTATATGCCGCCGCCGCGCGAAACCCTGCGACACGACGATAGTTTGCAGGTGTATTTCGTGCCGCGCCCGCAATTGACGCTGCCGGCACCGGTGGAGCCGCCGCAACCACGCGAGCACACACCGCGCGCTGCGCCTGCCGCCGCATCGACATCGGCCGCCCGCAGCGCGCCGCCACCCACACGGACCCCACCGCCGCAGCGTCAGGTGGCCGCCGCCAATGCGCCGGCCAACGAATCGATGGCGGCCCAGCTCTATACCCGCGAAGGCCGTCTGCGCATGCCGCAAACGGCGCAAATAGATCCGATGGCGCAAAACGGTGCCGCCGTGCCGCCGGGCATGAGCGATGAGCGCGCGCAGGCCAAGGCGCGCAATGTCATGGAACGGGTCAACCCGGTGCAATACCAGGACACGCGCTTTGCCAAGGACTGGAAGAGCGACGGCACGCTGGGCGATGTGGCGATGCAGGAAATGAATCGCGGCATGAAAAAATTCAACGACATGCTCAACGGGCCGCAGACGCAGGTGGCCAAGGCGCGACCACCGCCGGATGTGCGCTTCAACCCCGCGTTGGCCGGCAATCGGGCAGAGATGGGCAGCGAAGCGACCGGCGATGCCTACAAGGCCGCACCGATCGCGCACGAGACGCCGCCCGATCTCAAGGGCGAAGCCAGCCGCCGCATCCGCGAGGCGCTGGCGGCGCTGGAACAACGCAGTGCGCGTTGCGACGCGTCAAAACGCAAGACGCTGTTGTCGCCGGTGCGCACGCATCTGGGCGATCTTGAGCGCGCCGAGCACGCCTTGAACAACGGCGCCGACCCGGTGATGGCCGCGCAAATGCTGCCGCGCCAGGCCGACAGCGCCTACGATCTGGCCCGCCGCGCGCTGTGGTATGCCGATCGTCAGTTGAAGCAGTGTGCGACTGGGTGAGTGGGTTGGTTAGTGCAGCTGACCAAGAGCGGCTAACAGAACCTCTCTGACGCTGTGTCAGTAGCGGCAGCGTGTCGGCCACACTCGCACCGTTGATGCGTGAGGATGAGGAGGTCGGGTGTGCGGTGCCATTACCGCTCGCGGGACACGCCGTGAATCCATCCGTGGAGGCTCGGTGGCGGCATCCATGCCGCCACACGGTCCCACAAGCGGCGAGGACACCGCACCAGGACGTTGGTCGGTTGCGGGATATAAACCTGCCTGTTGCTCGGCTTGCGATGAGAAGATTTTCGGAGGCGACGTTATCCGACTAACGCACATCATGCATTGCTTGCACCAGGCACACCGACCATCTCGACGGGTCCTTGCCCGTCCACCGTCGCGGGACCTTACGCGGCATGGATGCCGCGTAAGAGCCTACAGGGACGTACTTGCGGCGTGTCCCGCGATGGTGGGCGGGCAAGGGCCTTGCAGCCAAGCCGCAGATCATCCGCTCTAAAGCTGGAAGCATCCACACTGTTCAATCCCCTTCCAGCCGCTCTAAATCGACGAGTGAGGGATGTGTTTTGGTTGGAGGCAGCCAGGGTTTGCAGGAGCTTGCACACCAGGCGCTGCACGATCGCTTGGCAACCGCACCCTCATCCGGCGCTGTGCGCCACCTTCTCCCGATGGGAGAAGGGGACAAGCCGCTCTTGCCCCTATGCCTTCATGCGCCCAACCGGCCAGCCAACCCGCCCAGCCGCGTATGGCCGTCAGAAGTCGAATCACGGCGACGCCCGCCTCACAACAGCCCAATCCGAGCTCTACACAACGCCAATCCCAGCGCTACACAACGCCAATCCCAGCGCTACATAAGGCCGATCCCAGCGCTACATAAGGCCGATCCGAGCGCTACCTCTGCATACGGCGAGCCCCAGCGCTACAGCAGGCTATGAGTCTGTCCACGCCATACTCTTACTGAGCCATACTCTTGTCTGAGTCCGCCCTACGCCAGACTCTGCCGATAGCGGTCTTTTTCGATACTCAGCGCCACTTCCGCACGCAGGAATACCTGGCCGATCGGTTCATCGCCACGGGTTGCCTGCGCTTCGCCGATCAGGACGGTAAGACCGAGCGCGTGTTGTTGTTGGGCGATCTGGCGCAAACCCAGCAATTTCTGTTCTGCATCGGGGCCGCGCAGCACGGCGATGAACTCGGCGCTGTCGGTGACCCGGTCCACGCTGTCGCCGCTGCCGCTGCCGCTCTGCACATGCGCGGCCAGCGCCTGATCAAGTTGTTGCAAGGCGCGGCCCAGTAGTCGCTCGCTTTGCTGTTCGAGCAGTGCGGCCAGTTCCTGCACTTCCAGGATGACCAGGTGATAGCCGGTGTCGACGCTGGCCTGGCTGGCAACCGGTGCGACCGGCTGGAGGATCGCATCGCGCTCGAGCTGCAATTCGCGCTTGCGCTCGTCCAGCAGGCGCATGGTGACGCGCGCCAATGCCTGCAGCCCGGTGCGTTGAATGTCGGTAAGCGTGCGCGGCTCGGTGTCGAGCACGCAAACCGTGCCCAGCGCCACGCCGTCGGAGGTGACCAGCGGCATGCCGGCGTAGAAACGCGCGCCGGTCTCGCCGGCGACCACCGAGATATCGGCGAAGCGGATGTCCTGGGTGAGGTCGTGCACTTCCATCAGGTGCTCGGGGCTACGGATGGCGTGATCGCACACTGCCTGGCTGCGATCAGTCTGCTGCATGCCCAGACCCAGTTGGGCCTTGAACCACTGGCGGTCGCGGTCGACCAGCGACATCAGTGCGATCGGCGTGCCGCACAACGAAGCCGCCACCTGCACGACGTCTTGATAAGTGTCCTCGGGCAGGCTGTCGACGATGCGGTAGCCATCCAGAACCTGTTGGCGAGAGGCTTCGTCAGCCATGGGCATTTCTTTCATCGTATAGGCCGGACAAGCGCGAATAAGGGGAGCTGCCACGATACCGCCGTGGCCGATAACGCGGCGTGGATATCGGCCAGGTGCGTTGGCGTGACCTGACACCGAGCATGGGAAGACGCAGCAACGCGGTTGCTGCGCGCGGCCCGCGGCTGCGCGATGGGCAGTTGCATCTGTTCAACAATCTGCACCTGGGCGACAGCTCCGATATGGATGATCCGCGCAACCACTACGCGCACGGCGAGCCACCAGCGGGCATGGATGCGGCAAGGTTGCCTGTCGCCGCCGAACGCCGAAGCTTGTATGGCGGCGCAGGTGTCGCCTGAAGCTGCAGGCTGCGTCCTTGCAGTTCCTGATCGGCCTGCACGCAGTCACGTGCAGGCATCCTGCCCGTGCGTCTGGAGACATCCCAACGCCATACAACCCGACCGCGCCGCTTGGCAGCAGCGTAGCCGGTGGGTCAACCGCCCTCAGCGCTTGACCGGCTTGCCGTCCACGTCCAGCACCTGCACCTCGCCCAGCTTGAGCGCACGCACCGGGGCTTCGATCTTCTTCAGATCGCCCACGATCACCCAGGTCATCGCCTTGGGCGCGATGATTTCCTTGATGGCTTTCTGCGCGGCCGGCTGGTCGATCGCTTCCAGGCGCGGCTTGAGCGTCTGCACGTAATCGTCCGGGCGCTCGAACTGCACGATGCCTTCGATCGCACCCAGCACCGCGCCGGTGGTTTCGAAGCTGCCGGGCAGGGCGCGGATGCGCTGGTTCTTGATCTTCTCGATCTCCTCGCCGGTCAGCGGCTTGTCGCCGATGATCGCGGTGGCTTCCTTGAGGATCTCGTTGGCCGATTCGGCGGTCTTGTCGGTCTGCACCGGTGCCGAGAACAGATACGGCCGCTGGCCCTGCGCGTCCATCATGCGGGTGCCGGCACCGTAGGCCCAGCGCTTGTTCTCGCGCAGGTTCATGTTCAACCGCGAGGTGAAGGTGCCGCCGAAGGCGCCGTTGGCCACGCCGATGGCCAGGTTGTCCGGCGCCTTGGTGGACGGTGCGAGCAGGCCGGCCAGAATCACCGACTGCGGCGCATCCGGGCGATTGATCAAATACACGCGCGGCTTGGGCTGCGCAGCGACGTTGGCCAGGTTCTTCTTCGGCAACGGCGCGGCAGGGGCCTCCCAGTCGCCGAAGGCGGCATCGAGCTGCGGGATGATCTGCGCCAGCGTGGTGTCGCCGGCGACCAGGATGCGCAGGTTGTCCGGACGCAGCCACTGGCGGTGGAAGGCCTGCAGGTCCTGGGCGTTGAGGCTCTTGATGGCCGCCTCGGTGCCGCTGCCGGTGAGCGGGATGCCGTAGGGGTGGTTCTGGCCGAACAGCAGCGGCGGCAGCGCCCGCAGCGCCAGGCTGTTGGGCTGGGTCTTTTCCTGTGCGATGCCGGCCAGCCACTGGCTGCGGATGCGCTCGATGTCGGCGGCCTTGAAGGCCGGGTTGCGCACGATGTCGGAGAACAATTGCAGCGAGGGCTGCAGTTGGTCGTTGAGCGCATCCAGCGAGGCGCTGCAGCTGTCCAGATCGCAGCCGACTGCGGTGATCGCGCCCAGGCGCTGGCGGCGCTGCGCCACTTCCACCGAATCCAGCGCGGCGGTGCTCTCGTTCATCAGCGCGGCGCTGAAGCTGGCGGTGCCCAGCTTGTGGCCCTGGTCGGCCGCATAACCGGCATCGAACAGCAGCTCCACCTGGGTCACCGGGATGGTGTGACGCTCGGCCAGGATCACCTCGATGCCATTCTTCAACTTGCCGCGCTGCAACTGCGGGAAGCTCAGATCGGGGAACTGATTGGTCTCCGGCACGCCCTTGCTGCGGTCCAGCGTGGAGGCGGTGATCTTGTACTTGCCGGCGGCCGGCAGCTTGGGTGCCGGTTTACCGGGTTCTTCGCCACGTGCGACCACCGCCTTGTCTTCGGCGGCGGGGTCGAAATCCTTGCCGGCCGGCAACACGGTGAGCAGATAGTCGCCCTTGCCGAACCAGCTGGCAGCGGCCTGCTTGACGCTGTCGACGCCGGCAGCCTGGCCGCGCTGCAGATCCTGTTTGTAGGCGCCCGGGTCGCCGCGATAGACCTGACCCTCGGCCAGGATCACCGCCTTGCCGGTGAACCCGCCGACCTTTTCCAGCCCGCGCACGAAGCCGGCACGGTAGGCCACCTGCGCACGCTGCAGTTCGTCGGCGGTGGGGCCCTGGGCGATGAATTTCTTGAGTTCCTCGTCGATGATTGCCTCGACCTTGGCCGGATCCACGCCGTCCTTTACGTCGGCCTGGATCTGCACCTGGCTGGACAGCGCGAACGGCTGGATCGCCGCCGACACGTTATCGACCAGATTGTCCTGGTAGACCAGCCGCTGATACAGCCGCGAGGTCTTGCCACCGCCGAGCACGGTGGTGGCCAGGTCCAGCTGGATCGCCGCATCGCTGCCCAGTTGCGGCGCGACCCAGGTGCGGTAGATGCGCGGCTGCGAGACATGGTCGTGCTGCACGCCACGCTTCTGCGCCGCCAGCGGGGTCACCCAGGGCTGCTGGCGCGCCACCGGCTTGCCGGACGGGATATCGCCGAAATACTGCAGCGCCTTGGCGCGCGCCTGCGCCACGGTGATGTCGCCAGCCAGCACCAGGGTGGTATTGGCGGCGCCATAGTTGTCGTTGAACCACTGTTTGACGTCGGCCAGCGAGGCCGCGTCCAGGTCTTCCATCGAGCCGATGGCGTCGTGCTGATAAGGATGATTGGCCGGGAACAGGTTGGACAGGATGTTCTGGTCCACGCGGCCGTATGGGCGGTTCTCGCCCTGGCGTTTTTCGTTCTGCACCACGCCACGCTGGGTATCGAGTTCTTCCTGGCCGATCGCCCCGAGCAGGTGGCCCATGCGGTCCGATTCCATCCACAGCGCGGTATCCAGCGCGGTGGTCGGCACGGTTTCGAAATAGTTGGTGCGGTCGAACCAGGTGGTGCCGTTCATGTCGGTGGCGCCGACCTTCTCGAACGGGGCGAAATAGCTGCCCTTGTTGTTCTCCGAGCCGGAAAACATCAGATGCTCGAACAGGTGCGCAAAGCCGGTCTTGCCGGCCGGCTCGTCGCCGGAACCGATGTGGTACCAGATGCTCACCGCCACCACCGGTGCCTTGTGGTCTTCGTGCACCACCACGGTCAGGCCGTTGGGCAGGGTGAAGCGGGTGTAGCCGATCTCGGGAATGGCACTGCTGGCCGCAGCCTTGGACAGGCTGGCCGGGGCAGCTTCGACGACGGGGACAACGGTACCGGCGGCGACGCCGAGCACACCGGCGATCAACAGGGACAGCGGACGCAGCATGTGACACTCCAGAACAGGACAATCGGCCGAGGGTAGTGGCTGGTTGGCGGCGCCGCAAATGCTGTTTGGCAGTGTCGCTGCGGCTGCCGTGCCCCAAGACAGGCCGCAGATCTGAAATGCCGTGTAAGCGGACCCGGCCGCGCGCGACTCAAGTTGATCCTCGCCTCGCCGTTACTTGGGGCGACCTACCTTGACCAGACGCTACCCGCCGATCACGCCATGACCGTCCTGTTGCCGCCCGTGCCGATGCCCGCCAACGACGCCTTGCGCGTGGAGGCCGTGCGTCGGTTGGGGGTGCTGGACACCGAGCCCGAGGCCGAATTCGACGACATCGCCTGGTTGGCCGCGCACGTCAGCGGCGCGCCGATGGCGCTGGTGTCGCTGCTGGATGCCGACCGTCAGTGGTTCAAGGCACGCTGCGGCACCGATCTGGAAGGCACTCCGCGCAGTGTGTCGTTCTGTTCTTACGCGGTGATGGGCACCGAGCTGCTGGAGGTGCCCGATGCCGAGGCCGATCCACGCTTCGCACTGAATCCGCTGGTCACCGCTGCGCCGGGCATTCGCTCCTATGTGGGCGTGCCGCTGATCGGCCGCGAAGGCTATGCATACGGCACCTTGTGCACGCTCAGCACCAAATCGCGGGTCCTCGACGAAAACCAGAAACAGGCGCTGATCCGGCTGGCACGCCAGGCCGCCAATCAACTCGAGGCGCGCCGCGACCGTTTGGCCGCGCAGGCGCAGCGGCAGACCCTGAGCCGTTTGCTGGAAGCCATGCCTGATGGCGTGGTTGCCTGCGATAGCGAGGGCCTGTTGCGCGAGTTCAATCATGCCGCGCGGCAATGGCATGGCACCGATCCGCGCCTGTTGCCGCCGGTGCAATGGGCGCAGCATTTCGATCTCTACGCTGCCGACGGCAGTACCTTGCTGCCTACCGAAGCCATCCCCCTGGTGCGTGCCTGGCGCGGCGAGCACGTGCGCAATGCCGAGATGGTGATCCGTGCCACCGGCCAGGCCGCGCGCAGCGTACTGTGCAACGCGGACCCGGTGGTCAGCGATCAGGGCGCCGCGTTGGGTGCGGTGTGCGTGATGCACGACATCACCCAGTTGCGCGATGCCTCGGCTGCGCTGGCGGGCGAGCGTGCGCGCTTGCAGTCGTTGGTGGACGCTTCGCAGGACGTGGCGATCATCGCCTTCGACCCGAACGGGCGCATCGAGCTGTTCAATCCCGGCGCCGAGCGCCTGCTGGGCTACGCAGCGGACGAAGTGCTGGGCCGCTGCCCTGCGCAGTTCCATCTGCCGGCCGAGCTCGAACGGCACATGGCCACGCTTGCGTTGTCGCCGCCGTCGTATATCAAGCTGGCCGCCGCTGCCGCAGGCGATGTACTCGAAGAAGAAATCTGGACCCTGGTGCGCAAGGACGGCGGGCTGCGGCGGGTGCGGCTGTGCTTCAACGTCATCCATGACGCCCAGCAGGGACTGGCCGGCTACCTGGCGATGGCCATCGACGTCACCGCCGAGCTGCAGGCGCAGGCGGCCGCGCAGCTGGCGGCCGAGCACTTCAGGGGCGCGTTCGAAACCGCCCCGCAGGGCATGGCGATCGTCTCGCTGGACGGCGCCTGGCGCGACGTCAACCCATCGCTGTGCAGCATCCTGGGCTATCCGCGCGAGCAGTTGCTGCGCACCACCTTCCAGACCATCACCCATCCCGACGACCTGGAGATGGATCTGTGCTTTGTGCAGGAATTGATCGACGGCAAACGCGACAGTTACAGCATGGCCAAGCGCTACATCAGCCAGCAGGGCGCGGTGATCTGGGCGCAGTTGTCGGTGTCGCTGGTGCGCGACAGCAGCGGTGCACCGGTGCATTTCGTCTCGCAGATCCAGGACGTCACCGAACGCCATGTCGCCGCCGAACGCCTGGCCGAAAGCGAGGCGCGTCTGCGCGCGATCAGCGATGCCACACCGACGCTGGTCAGCCAGTTCGATGCCGAGCAGCGTTGCCTGTTCGCCAATGAAGCGCATCGCCACTGGCTCGGCGTGGAGCCGTCCAGCCTGGTCGGCCGCCATCTCACCCAGGTGCTGGGCGATGACCTCAGTACCCCGGCGCGCGCTGCGCTGGCGCAGGTAATCGGCGGGCAACGCGCCAGCTTCGAACACGTGTTACGTGGCGGCGCGACACCGCGCGATGTGGAAATCACCTTGGTGCCCGCGACGCAGAGCGCATCGACGCAGGCGCAAGGGTTCTTCCTGATGGCGCACGACGTCACCGCGCACAAGTCATTGCATCGGCTGATGCACGAACGCGCCACCCGCGATGCCTTGACCGGTCTGCCGAATCGCCACGCCTGGTCCGAAGCGCTGCAGATCGCGGTGACCCAGGCGCAGCAACAACAGCGCGCGGTCGCCGTGATGTTCCTGGACCTGGACGGCTTCAAACGCATCAACGACGTGCACGGTCACCGCGCCGGCGACGCGGTACTGGTGGCCTTCGGTCGCTGCCTGCAGCAAGCGGCCGGCAGCCGTTATCTGGTGGCCCGCCTGGCCGGGGACGAATTCGTGGTGTTGCTGGACGACCTGCAAGACCCGCAGACCGAATGCGCGGCAGTGGCAGAACGGATTCGCACCGCTGCCGCAGCGGGCGCCGTGTTCGGTGAACAACACCTGCCGATCCACTCCAGCATCGGCGTCGCCTGGCAACGCGGCCAACACGCCGACGCCGCCAGCCTGATGCACGCGGCAGACGAAGCGATGTACGCCACAAAACGCGCCCGCTGCGGCAACGACACATCTACTGCCGGGCGCGATGCCGCGCGGTAGTCAAGCGCGCGCCGCTCCCTTCTCCCGCCGGGAGAAGGTGCCCGCAGGGCGGATGAGGGCACGGCCTACCCACAAAGCTGCGTCAATCAGGAGCACTCCCTTCTCCCGCCGGGAGAAGGTGCCCGCAGGGCGGATGAGGGTACGGCCTACCCAAAAAATTGGATCAATCAGAAGCGCGCATTGCACTTCTGGATTTTGTGAGTAGCGATGCAATCGCATCGATCAATCTTCACTCCCCGCGATGAAGCTCACCATCTCGGTCGTCTTGAGAGGTGATAAAGGGTGTGGATGCGTCGATTGCAGAGCGGGCGATCTGTGGCCTGGCTGCAGGGCCCTTGCCCGCCCACCATCGCGGGACACGCCGCAAGTACGTCCGTGTAGGCTCTTACGCGGCATCCATGCCGCGTAAGGTCCCGCGACGGTGGGCGGGCAAGGACCAGTCAAGATGGTCGGTGTGTATGGTTTTCAATAAAACAGCCGGCAAACTTTTTGGTGCGGTGTCCTCACCGCTTGCGGGACCGTGTGGGGGCATGGATGCCGCCACCGAGCCCCCAGGGATGGGTTCACGGCGTGTCCCGCGAGCGGTGAGGGCACCACGCCCTCGACTCACCTAGCTTTGATTGTTGATCCGTCGCTTGGCTGCAAGGACCAGTCGATTTGGTCGGTGTGCATGGTTTTCAACAAAACAACCGGCAACTGTCTGGTGCGGTGTCCTCGCCGACCCAGGCATGCGCATTAGTGGCGCGCATGCCGTGCCTTCTCGCCCCGCAGGGCGAGGGGCTATGCATCCATCAATCAAGCCGCCTGCACGACCGAACGCTGTTGCGTTGCAGCTTGCTCCGGCACCAACCGGAACACCGCCACCGCGCGCGTCAGATCCGCGGCCTGATCTTCCATGCTGCGTGCGGCCGCCGTGGCTTCTTCCACCAGCGCGGCGTTCTGCTGGGTCATCTCGTCCAACTGCATCACCGTGGTGCTGACCTGCTCGATGCCCGCACTTTGCTCGGTGCTGGCAGCGGTGATCTCGGCCATGATGTCGGTCACGCGCTTCACCGAACTGACCACCTCGGTCATGGTGCTGCCGGCCTGTTGCACCAGGGTCGAGCCTTGCGCGACTTTTTCCACCGAGTCGGAAATCAGCTGTTTGATCTCCTTGGCGGCACCGGCCGAGCGCTGCGCCAGGGCGCGCACTTCGGTGGCCACCACCGCAAAGCCGCGGCCTTGTTCGCCGGCGCGTGCCGCTTCCACAGCCGCGTTCAAGGCCAGGATATTGGTCTGGAACGCAATGCCGTCGATGACGCCGATGATGTCGGAAATACGCGCCGACGATTGCGTGATCGCCTGCATGGTGCTGACCACTTCCTGCACCACGCGGCCGCCGCTTTCGGCGACATCGCCGGTGCCCTTGACCAACTGGTTGGCCTGGCGCGCGTTGTCGGCATTCTGGCGCACGGTGGAGGTCAGTTCTTCCATCGATGCGGCGGTTTCTTCCAGATTCGCCGCCTGATGCTCGGTACGCGTGGACAGGTCGGCATTGCCGCTGGCGATTTCGCCGGCCGCCGTGTTGATCATCTCGGCCGAGTGCTGGATGCCCTGCACGATGCTGGTCAGCTGGATCGCGGTGCGGTTGGCGGCATCGGCCAGCCGGCCGAACGCGCCTTCGTAATGCGACTCCACCCGCTGCGACAGATCGCCATCGGCAATGGCGGCCATGATGCGGCCCACATCGTCCAGACCGGCATCGGCCTGCTGCATCAGTCGGTTCAACGCCTGCACCATTTCCGCAAACGCGAACTGGTAGCGCGATTGCTCGCCACGTGCAGAGAAATCGCCGCGCGCCGCGGCATCGGCCAGGCGCGCGATATCGCTGTTGATCGCCGACAGATTGCCCTTCACCGTATCCAGCGCTTCATGCAATGCCGCGCGCTGGCCGGGCAGGCGGCGCATGTCGCGGCGCAGATCGCCACGGCCGTAGTCGCTCATCACGTCCATCGCTTCGTTGATGGCATCCAGATGTTCGAACACCACCGTGTTCACGCCATGCGCCAGCGTGCCGTAATCGCCGGGGAAATCTTCCGGGATGCGGTGTGCGATGTTCTCGCCCTGCTGCAGACGGATCATGGTCTGCATCTCGCCGTTGAAGCGCTGCAGCTGGTTCTGCATCTGCTGCATGCTGTGCATCAGCTGGCCGGTTTCATCGCGCGATTCGACCCGGATATCGTTGTCGAAACGGCCGGAGGCGATCGCCTCTGCGGTGCGCGAGGCGGCACGCAGCGGCGCGGCCATGGCCGAGGCGATCAACCAGCACAGGCCGATCACCATCGCCACCAACGCGCCGCCGATCAACGTCAAGGTGCGCGTGAAGCCCCAGGCCTGCACCTGGATGTCTTCGGCGTACACACCCATCACCAACACCCAGTTCCAGGCCGCAAAGGTCTTGGCATAGCTGATCTTGGGCAACTGTTCTTTTTTACCCGGCTTGGGTGCGTTGTAATAGCTGAAGCCGTCGCCACGCTCGATCGCGGTCTTGATGTCGCGATACACGTACTGCCCGGCATCGCTCTTGTAATCGCTCATGTCGGTGCCGACGGCGCGCTTGGGATGCATCAGGATGCGCATCTGCGGATCGACGATGAAGAAGTAATCCACGCCATCGTTGGTGCGCATGTCGGCAAGCGTTGTACTTGCCGCTGCCTTGGCCTGTTCGACCGTCAACTCGCCAGCTTTGACCTTGTCGGCATAGTGCTGCATCACGGTGAGGCCCATCTCGACCTCGGTCTTGACGCTGAGCTTGCGCGCCTCCACCAGATCCAGATATTGCAGGCGCGCTGCAGCCACCGCGAGCAGGATCACACCCACGGTCAGTAGCGTGCAGAGCAGGACGAACTTGCGGGTGAGCGGGAGATTGGCAACGTGACGACGCAATAGCGACACAACAGGCATGGCAACGACATCCAAAACGCGCGCAGGGCGCTATGGCATGGATATCGGCTGATTCGCATCCGGGTTGAATGCTGATTGCGGCAGCGTCTGCTTGAGCGGGGCAGGTCATGCAGCAATGCGATAGCTGCCGATACAACGTAGGAGCGCCCTCGGGCGCGATGAAGCGTTATCGATAACGCTTCATCGCGCCCGAGGGCGCTCCTACAAGAACATGCAGATGGCGGGCATCGATCCATGATCCCTCGATCGATGCATGACGCCGCATGCTTACATTGCAAACTGCCCGCAGCGTGTAGCGCAACGGCGGACACGCGCTGCGTGCCCGCCTCACCGCACTCAGCTGGCCGCGCAGAAACCGAATTCAGCGGTTGCACCCGCTGCCAGGGTGCGATTGAAGTCCACCCCACTGGCCTTGAGCGTACTGCCGCTCTGCGACCAGGTGACATTCCAGGCATTGTTGACGGTGCCGCTGACCGGCAGCGAGATCGACCAGGTGCCGCTCCCGGTGCCGATGTTGGTGACCTGCACGCGATTGCAGGAACCGCCGCTCCAACTGCTGTCCACGATGACATTGGTGCTGAAGCTGCCAGTGGGAGTCGGTGTCGGAGTGGGCGTCGGAGTTGGCGTTGGCGTGGGAGTCGGTGTGGGGGTAGGCGTCGGCGTCGGCGTGGTGCTGCTCACCGTGCCCCACAGCGTGCGCAACAGGGTCATCTTGTCTTCGCGCACGCTGATCCAGTCGTCGCGCAGGATGCCGCCGGTGTCGCCGCTGTTGGGATTCCACGACCAGTAGAAACCTTCGTTGATGCCCTTGCTGCGCAGGTACTTCACCAGTGCGTCCTGCCACACCTTGTCGCGCGCATCGCCTTCGCCGTACTTGCCGCCGAACTCGCCCAGCAGCAGCGCATGCGTGCCGGCGAACTGGCCGAAGTGACGCTCCCAGATCGCGGGCATGTTGTTGGGGAAGTTGCTGTCGTTGAAGTACGACTGCACGAACACGTCCGGCCCGTACACATGCGGTGCCAGCAGCAGCCGATTAGCCGGGATGTTCAACGGCGTGCAGGCCAGCGGCTGCAGATTGCCGCCCCAGAAGATGCCGCCATTGGTCGAGCACACCGGATTGTCGGTGATGCCTTCCACCGCAATGATCCACTTGGGCGCCACCGCCAGCACCGCAGCCGAACCGCGCTCGGCGGCCTTGTTCCAGTCGGTGGCCGCGTTGCCGGTGCCCCAGGTGGCGGCGCCGTGCGGTTCGTTCTTCAGATCCACACCGATCACGCTGGGCACGTTCTTGTAGCGGTTGGCGACAAAGCGCAAGTCGTCCAGCCATTGCGCTTCGGAATAGGAACTGGTGTACCAGAGCTCGGAAATGGCGCCGCAATCGGGCGTGTGGTGATCCAGCAGCACGTAGATGCCGCGGGCGTTGAATTCGTTGATCACCTTGTCGAGGATCTGCAGCGAGGTCAGGCCCTGCAGATCGGGATTACGGCCATAGTCGATGCTGCTGGGCATGGTGGTGGCACGCAGCGTGGCCGGGCAGAACGGCAGGCGCACGGCGTTGAAGCCCAGGCCCTGTATCTGGATGATCATGTCCTTCCAGTTGCGCGCCCACAATCCATGGATGACATGGTTGCCGGTCTCGAAACCGAACACGTTGACGCCCTTGAGCTGGACCACCTTGCCGTTGTCGTCGACCACCTTGTTGTTGCTGATGGAATAGCTGAAGGCCGGTGTGGCGGCCAGCGCCAACGCCGTAGCCAGTGCGAGCGTGCTTGCAGTCCTGAAAATGGACATGGTGGTCTCCCTAGCGAACCCGGCTCGACACCCGAACCCGGTGAGGGGGGCATCTTGGTCTTCGGTTGCGTCGTTTGGCGTGACCCGGACCACAGAAAAGCGCATTGCCGCACCGATCACGCGCAGGCTGCGGGCGGGGTCGCTTTCCCGCACACTATTGCCGCTGCGCAGTGTCCGCAGGCTGTCCTTTCTGTCCCCGGAGTGTCTTCCCATGTCCTTCTTGCGTGCCGAACTGGCGCAATGGCGCGCCTCACCCGCGCGCGAACTGATGGCCGGTGCGGTCGCAACATTTGCCCTGATTCCCGAAGTGATCGCGTTCGCGTTCGTGGCCGGCGTGGACCCGCAGGTGGGGTTGTTCGCCTCGTTCGTCATTGGCATCGTGATTGCGTTTTGCGGTGGACGCCCGGCGATGATTTCTGCTGCGGCCGGCTCGGTGGCGCTGGTGGCCGCACCGCTGGTGGCGGCGCACGGGTTGCCGTATCTGCTGGCGGCCGGGCTGCTCGCCGGTGCGGTGCAGATCCTGTTCGGCTTGCTGCGGCTGGGCGTGCTGATGCGCTTTGTCAGCAGCTCGGTACGCACCGGTTTCGTCAATGCGTTGGCGGTGCTGATCTTCGCCGCGCAGCTGCCGCATCTGTACGGCGCCAACCTGACCACCTGGGCGATGTTGGGCGTGGGCCTGGCGATCATCTACGGCCTGCCGCGGCTGCGCCTGCCGGGTGTCTCGGCGATTCCCTCGCCATTGCTGTGCATCCTGCTGCTGACCGTTGCAAGCACGGCCTTGCATCTGCCGCTGAAAACCGTGGCAGATCTGGGCAAGCTGCCGAACGCGCTGCCGTTCCTGCAATGGCCGTCGGTGCCGTTGACGCTGGAAACCTTGCGCATCGTCGCCTTGCCGGCCTCGGCCATCGCGATGGTGGGCCTGCTCGAATCGCTGATGACTGCGCGTGTGGTCGACGAACTCACCGACACCCCGAGCGACAAGAACCGCGAATGCACCGGGCTGGGCATCGCCAATGCGGCGGCCAGCCTGTTCGGCGGCATTGCCGGCTGCGGCATGATCGGGCAGACCGTGGGCAACGTGAAATACGGCGGCCGTGGGCGATTGTCGACGTTGTTTGCCGGTGTGTTTCTGCTGATCCTGATGGTGGCGCTCAAGCCGTGGGTGTCGCAGGTGCCGGTGGTGGCGTTGGTGGCGATCATGGTGATGGTCTCGGCCGAGACCTTCGACTGGCGCTCGCTGCGCACCGTGGTGACCCATCCGCGCACATCCAGCGTGGTGATGCTGGCCACCGTGGCGGTGACCTTGCTCACCCACAACCTCGCTGCGGGTGTCGCAGTGGGTGTGGTGTTGAGCGGGGTGTTCTTCACCTTCAAGGTGGCCGGGCTGCTGCAGATCGCCCATGGCGACGACGATGGCGTGCGCACCTATACCGTGCGCGGGCAGGTGTTCTTCGCCTCGGCCGACGTGTTCATCGATGCCTTCGACGCGCGGCAGGTGCCGGGCCGCACGGTGCTGATCGACGTAAGCCGCGCGCATTTCTGGGATATCACCGCAGTGGCGGCGCTGGACAAGGTGGTGCAGCGGCTGCGTCACCATGGCCTGGAGGTGCAGGTCACAGGCTTGAACGCCAGCAGCCGGCGGCTGATGCAGGCGCACGCGCTGGGCGAAGACGCGCTGGAATCTTCGCTGCCCTGAGCACGGCAGGGCGGGTGGGCGCATTCGGCCTGGCCGCACATAGCCGGCACGCACCCGGCTCCCGGGCTGGCTGGCCGCACGCTGAGCGTGGCCGGCCAGCGACCTCAAGTTCGCCTGAATAGCGCCGATGAACCGACATCAAAGATTGCCGGTGATCGTCGTGATGCCAGTGCGTTCCAGCCCGAGATGTCTGCCTGCGTGCCGCCAGCAGTGCTGCGGGCGGGCGTCCGTGCACGGGATGGCGCGGCGATGACCAACGAACCGCTGCTGGAACGGATGGTGGACCTGACCGCCATTCGCGATGCCGATCTGCTCGATCTGAGCCTGCTGCGCACCGTGCGCGAAGTCTGTGCAGCTGAAGAACTCTCACTGCTGCGCATCGCTCCGGACGGCCGCACCATGGCCGAAACACGGCTGCGTGAGGACGGCCGGCTGTCGTCGACGGTGGCCGAGATCCGCGACGCGCAGCTGCGTGCGCAGCTCGCCGACGCACGCGGGGCGGGCGATGTGGTGCAGCTGGAGGAAGACGGCCGTGCACTGCTGGTCTACCCGATGATGGAAGCGCGCGGCATCCGCACGTGCCTGCGCGTGGGTGGTTCGCGCGTTCCCGGCACCGCCGAGCAGGCGATGCTGCAGGGCTTTGCGCGTTTTTTCCAGAATTACCGCAGCCTGCTCGACGATGCCCAGCGCGACGCGCTGACCGGTCTGCGTAACCGCAAGACCTTCGACGATGTGATCCTGCGGCTGTTCGCAGGCGGTGCGGCGGATGCGTCGGCAGGGGAAAGCGTGTGGCTGGGGATCGTGGACATCGATCACTTCAAGCGCGTCAACGACAGCTTCGGCCATCTGTACGGTGACGAGGTGTTGCTGCTGGTTGCCCAGCTGATGCAGCGCGCGTTCCGTCAGGACGACCTGCTGTTCCGCTTCGGCGGCGAGGAGTTCGTGATCGTGCTGCGCGGGGTGGACCGCGATACGGCGGTGAGCCTGTTCGAGCGCTTCCGGCTGGCGGTGGCCGAGTACGCTTTCCCGCAGGTGGGCAAGGTCACGCTCAGCACCGGCATCGTCGAATTGACCCATGGCCGCTTGATCAGCCAGATGATGGACGAGGCCGACAAGGCGCTGTACTGGGCCAAGCAGCACGGTCGCAACCGCGCCGAGGTCTACGCCGAGTTGGTCGCCAGCGGGCAGATGCAGCATCTCACCCAGCAAGTGGGCAGCGTCGATCTGTTCTGACCTGTGTCATCCATGGATGGCAACGTAGTACCGCGCTGCGTGATGTAGCCACATTGCCAATGCACACACCCGGTCAAACGCCGCAGTGGCTACACTCCAGGGCTGTCTGGACAACACCTGGGTGCTGCAGTGAAGCGAGCTGTGATGAAGCAAGTTGTGACGAAGCGAGCCGTGATCGAGCGACTTGCGATGGGAATGCTGGCCATGGCGGTCTCGACTGCAGTCATGGCAGCGACGCCCACCTTCGATGGCGCGCGCATCTCGCGCGACGTCAAGGAACTGGCCTCCGACGCCTACGAAGGCCGCGGCCCGGCTACCGCCGGCGAAGAAAAGACCATCGCCTACCTGAGCAAGCAGTTCGCTGCCGCCGGCCTGGAGCCGGGCGGCGATCTCGCCAACGGCAAACGCGCGTGGACCCAGGCGGTGCCGCTGCGGCGCGCCGATATCGTCGGCACACCCACCATCGCTTTGCAGAATGCCGGCAAGCCGCAAACCCTGACCCAGGGCAAGCAGATCGCCATCCGCGCTGCGCTGGATGGTTCCTCCACCGTCGACATCGCCAACGCACCGCTGGTGTTCGTCGGCTACGGCGTCAAGGCGCCGGAGCGCGACTGGGACGACTTCAAGGGCGTGGACCTGAAGGGCAAGATCGCGGTGGTGCTGATCAACGACCCGGATTTCGAAACCGGCAAGGGCGCCTTCGACGGTGCCGGCATGACCTACTACGGCCGCTGGACCTACAAGTACGAAGAAGGCGCCCGCCAGGGCGCGCTCGGCGTGCTGGTGGTGCACGAAACCGCGCCGGCCTCTTACGGCTGGGACACGGTGGCCAGCTCCAACACCAACAGCATGTTCGATGTAGTGCGCGACAACCCGCGCGCCGCGCACCCCACCCTGGAAGGCTGGATCCAGCGCGATCTGGCCAGCGAGTTGTTCAAGCATGCCGGGCTGGATTTCGACACCTTGAAGAAGCAGGCGCAAACGCGCGGCTTCAAGCCGGTCGAGCTCAAGGGCCAGGGTCTGAGCGCCAGCTACCAGGTCAAGTCCGACGTAATCACCTCGCACAACGTGGTGGCGCGCCTGGAAGGCAGCAAACGCCCCGACCAGACGCTGATCTACAGCGCGCATTGGGACCATATCGGCGTGGGCAAGCCGGACGCACGCGGCGACACCATCTTCAACGGTGCGCTGGATAACGCCAGTGGCACTGCGGCGTTGCTGGAACTGGCACGCGGTTTTGCCGCGGGGCCCAAGCCGGAGCGCTCGGTGGTATTTCTGGCGGTGACCGCCGAAGAAAAGGGCTTGCTGGGCTCGGAGTTCTACGCCTCCAAGCCGCTGTATCCGCTGGACACCACGGTGGCGGTGATCAACATGGACGGCATGAACCCGTTCGTGCCGGCGCGCGATTTCGGCATTTACGGCACCGCAAAACTCGAGCTGCTCGACCAGCTCAAGACCGTCGCCGGGCAGTGGAAGCTGCGCTACACGCCCGATCCCAAGCCGCAGGCGGGGTATTTCTTCCGCTCCGACCATTTCTCCTTCGCCAAGCGCGGCGTGCCGGCGTTGTCGTACGCCTCCGGGCAGGATTGGGAAGTGGGCGGCGTGGCCGCAGGCAAGGCCGCCTCCGACGACTACACCGCCAAGCGCTATCACCAGCAGGGCGACGAGTGGAAGCCGGACTGGACCTTCGCCGGTGCGGCGCGCGATCTGGGCGTGCTGTACGCGCTGGGCCAGCAGCTGGCCGATTCGCGCCAGTGGCCGAACTGGAGCAGCGACTCGGAGTTCCGCGCCACCCGCGACGCCAGCGAGGCGGCACGCAAGTAAGAGGGGGGCGACGGACAGCTTTCATCCCGTTGCCGACCAACGTAGAGCGATAGGCTGCGGCTTTGCTGCAAGGCCCTTGCCCGCCCACCATCGCGGGACACGCTGCAAGTACGTCCTTGTAAGCTCTTACGCGGCATCCATGCCGCGTAAGGTCCCGCGACGGTGGGCGGGCAAGGACCAGTTGAGATGGTCGGTGTGCGTGCTTTTGAACAAAGCCAACCTATAACTGTCCCGCGAGCGGTGAGGGCACCGCGCGCTCGACTAACCAAGCTTTTTGACTAGATCTAAAGGGCGCTACGACTCGACGTTTCGATTGTCTTCTCTTGTCTTGGAGTGGTTGGACAGTGCGGATAGATCACTTGCAGAGCGGCTGATCTGCGGCTTGGCTGCAGGGCCCTTGCCCGCCCACCATCGCGGGACACGCCGCAAGTACGTCCATGTAGGCTCTTACGCGGCATCCATGCCGCGTAAGGTCCCGCGACGGTGGGCGGGCAAGGACCAGTCGAGATGGTCGGTGTGCATGGTTTTCAACGAAGCGACCTACGAACTGTCTGGTGCGGTGTCCCCACCGATTGCGGGACCGTGTGGCGGCATGGATGCCGCCACCGAGCCTCCACGGACGGATTTACGGCGTGTCCGCGAGCGGTGAGGGCACCGCGCGCTCGACTAACCAAGCTTTTTGACTAGATTTAAAGGGCGCTACGACTCGACGTTTCGATTGTCTTCTCTTCTCTTGTCTTGGAGTGGTTGGACAGTGCGGATAGATCACTTGCAGAGCGGCTGATCTGCGGCTTGGCTGCAGGGTCCTTGCCCGCCCCCCATCGCGGGACACGCCGCAAGTACGTCCTTGTAGGCTCTTACGCGGCATCCATGCCGCGTAAGGTCCCGCGATGGGGGGCGGGCAAGGACCAGTCGAGAGTGTCGGTGTGCATGCTTTTGAACAAAGCAACCTATAACTGTCTGGTGCGGTGTCCTCACCGATTGCGGGACCGTGTGGCGGCATGGATGCCGCCACCGAGCCCCCGGGGTGAAGTGACCCCCGGAAGTTGGACACTCCGTCCAACTCCGAGGATTTCATGCACAGATATGACGCTCGCTTCAAACTTCAGGTCGCCAAGGAGGCCTGCAAGACCTCCATCTCGGTCAAGGCGGTGGCTCGCCGTCATGGTCTGGAGTTCTCCACGGTCAGGCGTTGGGCAGCGACCTATCAGTTGCACGGTTGGCGCGGGTTTCACCGCAAGGCCCGCTCCTATGATCTTGCGTTCAAGCTGGAAGTTCTTGAAAAGATGCGCCAAGAGGGGATGTCTGCGCGCGAGGCCACGACCTACTTCCAGATAGGCAGCGCCGGTGCGGTAGCGCATTGGCAACGGCTGTATGCTGACGGCGCCGCCCAAGCGTTATCGCCGCCCCAGAAGCCGATGAAAAAAAAACGCTCGTCCAAGCCCGCCGAGGACATGAGCCGCGATGAGCTGCTTAAGGAAGTGGCCTACCTGCGTGCGGAGACGGCCTACTTAAAAAAACTCGATGCCTTGATCCAGGAAGAGCAGGCGGCGCAGCGCGCAAAGCGCAAGCCGTCCACGGATTGAGGCAGACCTACGCACTGCCGCTTTTGCTCAAGGCGGCCGAGCTATCGCGCAGCACGTTCTATTACCAGATTCGTGCCCTGGCCCGTCCCGATGAAGGTGAGATCGACCTGTGTGAGCGCATCCGCGCGATTTACGATGAAAACCAAGGGCGCTATGGCTACCGCCGCATCGCACTGGAACTGGCCAATCAGGGTGAGAGGATCAACCACAAGCGGGTGCAGCGCCTGATGGCCGGACTGGGGCTGCGATCGCGGGTGCGCATCAAGCGCTATCGCGCATTCAAGGGCGCAGCCAATGTCATCGTAGCCAACGAACTGAGCCGCCAGTTTGAAGCTCAGATGCCCAACCAGAAGTGGGTGACCGATGTCACCGAGTTCAAGGTGCAGGGCATGAAGCTCTATCTTTCACCGATCATGGATCTGTACAACGGCGAAATCGTGGCCTATCAGATGAAACGCCGACCGGTATTCGACCTGGTGGGCCAGATGCTGGATCAGGCAATCAAAAAACTTTCGCCCGACGCTCGGCCGATGATCCACTCTGACCAGGGATGGCACTACCAGCACGAGAACTACCGGCATCAACTCGAAAAGCACTCTCTGAAACAAAGCATGTCCCGACGCGGCAACTGCTTGGACAATGCGGCCATGGAGAGCTTCTTCGGGACGCTGAAGTCCGAATTCTTTTATCTAAACAGCTTTGACAGCGTCGAAAGTCTGGAAGCCGGGCTGGTGGAGTACATCAGGTACTACAACGAAGACCGGATCAAGCTCAAATTGAAGGGCCTGAGTCCGGTAAAATACCGGGAGCAGAGCAAGCTGGTCGCCTGATCGCCCAACTGTCCAGCTTTTGGGGGTCACTTCATGGATGGGTTCACGGCGTGTCCCGCGAGCGGTGAGGGCACCACGCCCTCGACTCACCTAGCTTTTGATCGCATCTGAACGACGCAACGACTCGCAATTCCGGTTATCTTGAACCGATGAGTGTGCGCAGAACGCACCTTTCGTGGCTTGCATTGAAGTTGGTGCAGGACCCACATCGCTGATTCCGATACACCATGACGCGCACGCTGCCTTCAGTTCCAGTCAGCGTCATCGCCGCGATCGCCAGCGTCAGCACACTGGCGATGCAACCGATTGCACTTCCTGGCACATCACTTGCAGTTGTCTTACACGACAACGTGGTTCGCCGCCCGTGACAGCGCGCGCGTCAGGCTGCAATCTGTTGGGGTTGTGTTCGGTCGCTGCGGCGTAGTCTGCCGCGCTGTCCTCGTCGGGTGGGGCGAAGACGACAGAAAGCGGCCTTCGCTTCCTTAACGATCGATTCTTTAGGATGAGCCGCGACGTGAAGTTGCAGCCAGGAGAGCTTGTGCATCGGAGTGGTCTTAGAGCTGCCAAACCTGCGACGTGGTCGCACACCGTCGGGCTCGCCCACGACACGGTGCGTGTGGCAACGGCATTTTACATGGCGGGGATGGATCTCCCGTTTCAGCTCGCGCTGTCGCCTTCGCGCGACGGGCAGCCTTGATGGACGGCATTGTGACTTCTTCTCCCGCACCTACCGAATTTCCCTCCATCTCCGCCCTCGACGCCGGCCAGCCCACGCTGCCGCCCGAAGCGCCGCTGGCGATGCCCGAACAAGACCTGCGCAAAGGTAGCCTGCAGGTGCCGCATCAGCGTACTGCGCCGGTGGGTATCGGCGTGCGGCGTTTCTATCTGATCGGCGGCACCTTCGCCACTACTGCCGTGGCGGTGTGGGTGATGCTCAGCGTGCTGTGGCCTGGTGGCATCAGCGTGCTGGAAGGCTGCCTGCTCGGGCTGTTCATACTGTTGTTCGCCTGGATCGCGATGTCCTTCGCCAGCGCGGTGGCCGGCTTTGTCACCGTGGTGGCGCGCGCCGGACGCAAGCTCGGCATCGACCCGGATGCGCCGCTGCCGACATTGCACACGCGCACTGCGTTGCTGATGCCCACCTACAACGAAGACCCACGCCGGCTGCTGGCCGGCCTGCAGGCGATCTACGAATCGGTGGCCGAGACCGGCCAGCTGGAACATTTCGACTTCTTCGTGCTCAGCGACACCACCCGCGAACACATCGGCGCTGCCGAAGAACTGGTCTACAACGAGCTGTGCGATCGCGTCGACGGGCATGGGCGCATCTTCTACCGCCGCCGCGCCGACAACGCCGCGCGCAAGGCCGGTAACGTGGCCGACTGGGTGCGGCGTTTCGGCGGCAGCTACCCGCAGATGCTGATCCTGGACGCCGACAGCGTGATGACCGGCGACACCATCGTGCGGCTGGTCGCCGGCATGGAAAACAACCCGGATGTGGGGCTGATCCAGACCCTGCCGGCGGTGGTCAACGGGCAGACCCTGTTCGCCCGCATGCAGCAGTTCGGTGGGCGCGTCTACGGGCCCATCATTGCCTTCGGCGTGGCCTGGTGGCATGGCGCCGAGAGCAATTACTGGGGCCACAACGCCATCATCCGCACCCAGGCCTTTGCCGATCACGCCGGCCTGCCGGCGCTGCGCGGGCGCAAGCCGTTCGGCGGGCATGTGCTCAGCCACGATTTTGTCGAAGCGGCGCTGATGCGGCGCGGCGGCTGGGCCATGCACATGGTGCCGTACCTGCAGGGCAGCTACGAAGAAGGCCCGCCCACGCTGACCGACCTGCTGATCCGCGACCGTCGCTGGTGCCAGGGCAACCTGCAGCACGCCAAGGTCGTCGGCGCCAAGGGGCTGCACTGGATCAGCCGCATGCACATGCTGATCGGCATCGGGCATTACTTCACCGCGCCGATGTGGGGCATGTTGATGCTGATCGGCATCGGCATTCCGCTGGCCGGGGCCGGCATCGACCTGGCCCAGGGCCTGCCGTTCTCGCCGGCGCGCTATTGGCACGGCAGCAGCGAAGGCAACGCGATCTGGATCTTCGCCTGCACCATGTTCGTGCTGCTTGCGCCCAAGCTGCTGGGCTATATCGCACTGCTGCTCAACCCGCGCGAACTGCGTGCCTGCGGCGGTGCGTTTCGCGCCATGCTGAGCATCCTGCTGGAAACTGTGTTGGCGGCCCTGATGGCGCCGGTGGTGATGTATCTGCAGTCGCGCGGGGTGTTCGAAGTGCTGGCAGGCAAGGATTCGGGGTGGGACGCACAGGTGCGCGACGACGGCAAGCTGGCGTGGCCGGCGCTGCTGCGCAGCTACGGCGGGCTGACCATTTTCGGCCTGTTCATGGGCTCGATGGCCTACGTGGTCTCGCCGTCGCTGGCGGCCTGGATGGCGCCGGTGATCATCGGTATGGCCTTGTCCATTCCGGTGGTGGCACTGACCTCGTTGCGCCGCACCGGCCTGGGTCTGCGGCGTGCCGGCATCTTCTGCATTCCCGAAGAACTCGACCCGCCCAAGGTGCTGGTGCGTGCGGCCGAACTGCGCCGCGCCGCTGCGCTGGAGCCTTCGCTGATCTGAGCGCGGCACGCTGCGCGCGGCCTGCCGCGCCTGCGGGTCGTGCCTGGCAGGCCGCCCCAGGCACGCCCGGACCGATCGCCACGCGAGGCTTGCCCGCTGCGTGATCGGGCCGGCCGATGTCGTAAGGCATAATGCCCAGCCCGCAAGCGGAGCTGGACGATGTTGGAAGTGATCGAACGCGAGACCGGACCGAACCCGCAGTGGACCGTGCTGTGGCTGCACGGCCTGGGTGCCGATGGCAGCGACTTCGCCCCGATGGTGCCGGAACTGGTGCGCCCGCACTGGCCGGCGCTGCGCTTCGTGTTCCCGCACGCGCCAATCCGCCCGATCACCATCAACAACGGCGTGCGCATGCGCGGTTGGTACGACATCGTCGGCATGGATTTCGCACATCGTGCCGACAAGGCCGGCATCGCCGAATCGGTGGCCCAGATCGAGGCGTTGATCGCCCATGAGCAGACCCGCGGCATCGCCCCCGAGCGCATCCTGCTGGCCGGCTTCTCGCAAGGTGGCGCAGTGACCCTGGCGGTCGGTCTGCAGCGCAGCGTTGCGCTGGCCGGGCTGATCGCCCTGTCGACCTATCTGCCCGACCCGACAGCTGCCGCCGGCCAGTTGCAGCCGGCTGCCACTCGCCAACCGGTGTTCATGGCGCATGGCAGCGCTGACCCTGTGGTGCCGTTCGGTGCCGGCGAGCAGAGCGCACAGACCTTGCGCACGCTCGGCTTTGAACTGGAATGGCACACCTACCCGATGGGCCATCAGGTCTGCCTGGAAGAGATCGAGGCGCTGCGCAACTGGATGCAGGCGCGCTTCACCGCCGCCTGAGTGCATGGCCCCGCGCGCGCCACAGATCGCCTGGATGCCGGACCTGTGCCGGCTGCCACGGTTGGGCGCGATGCTGGGGCTGGCCGAGCTGGTGGTGCTGGTGGTGCCCGATGCCGGTGCGGCGCGCAGCATCACGCTGTCGCGTTTCGTGTCGGCCAGCGGTCTGGCGTTGTGGTTGGCGCTGGCTGTCACCGTGCTGCTATGCGTCTTGCGGCCCAGCCTGTCGCGGCTGCCGCCCAAGCTGGGCGGCTTGACTGCGTTATCCATCGCCGCCGTCGTGGCGATGCTCGGCGCCGGCATCGTGCACGGCCTGTATGCGGTACTCGGGCAGGCACCGTTGGGGCCGCTGGTGGGCTTCTGGCGGTTCACCCTCGGTAGTGCGGCCACGGTGGTGCTGATCACCGCGCTGGCGCTGCGCTACTTCTATGTCAGCGACCGCTGGGAAGCGCAGGTGCAGGCCAATGCGCGCGCGCAGGCCGATGCCTTGCAGGCGCGCATCCGCCCACATTTCCTGTTCAACAGCATGAATCTGATTGCCAGCCTGTTGCGGCGCGACCCGGTGGTGGCCGAGCAGGCGGTGCTGGATCTGTCGGATCTGTTCCGCGCCGCGCTCGGTGCCGGCGAAGGCCTGTCCACCTTGCGCGCCGAATGCGAACTGGCCGAGCGCTATCTGGCGATCGAATCGCTGCGCCTGGGCGAGCGCCTGCAGGTGCGCTGGCATCGCCAGGAACCCTTGTCGTGGGAATTGCCGATGCCGCGCCTGGTGCTGCAGCCGCTGGTGGAAAACGCGGTATTGCACGGAATTTCGCGCCTGCCCGAGGGCGGCACGCTGTACCTGTCGTTGCGCCAGCGCGGCAACCAGTTGCAGATACGCATCGTCAATCCGGCTCCGCAGCCGGGCACCCAGTTGCCGCTGCTTGCCGGCGCCGGGCACGCCCAGGCCAGCATCTCGCACCGGCTGGCGTTTCAGTTCGGGGCCGGAGCACGGATGGCGGCCAGCTGGACTGAGGGCTACTATGCCTGTGAGATCACATTGCCGCTGCCGTGAGGGGAAAGTCACGGCAGTGAGGGAGAGTCCATGACGGCCACGCAAGTGCGGGTGCTGATCGCCGATGACGAGCCGCTGGCGCGCGAGCGCCTGCGCATGCTGCTGGGCGAACATCCGCACGTCGAGGTGATCGGCGAGGCCGAAAACGGCCAGCAGGTGCTGCAGCAATGCCAGCACCTGCATCCGGATCTGGTGCTGCTGGACATCGCCATGCCCGGCGTCGACGGCCTGGAAACCGCGCGCCTGCTGCGCCAAGGCCAGCAACCGCCGGCGGTAGTGTTCTGCACCGCCTACGACCAGCACGCACTGTCGGCCTTCGACGCGGCCGCACTGGATTACCTGATGAAGCCGGTGCGCCCGGAGCGCCTGGCCGCCGCCCTGGAAAAGGTGGCCACCTTTCTGGCCGGGCGTGCGCCCAGCGCCACCCCGCCACCGCTACGCACGCATTTGTGCGCACGCCTGCGCGGCAGTCTGCGGCTGATCGCCATCGGCGACATCCGCTATCTGCAGGCCGAAGAGAAGTACGTCATCGTCCACCACACCCGTGGCGAGGACCTGATCGAAGAGTCGCTCAAATCGCTGGAAGACGAATTCGCCGACCGCCTGGTGCGCATCCACCGCAATTGCCTGGTCGCGCGCGCCGAGCTGGTGGAACTGCGCCGCAGCGGCGATGGCCAGGTGCACGCAGTGCTGCGCAATGTGCCGCAACCCCTGGAAGTGAGCCGCCGCTGCGTGGCCAGCCTGCGCGAGCAATTGCGTTAGGGCGCGCCATGCCGCGTGTGATGAAATCCGTTGGCCGTCAGCGACGCTGGTGCCGCGTGGTGCCCGCTTGCGCTCCAGGTAGGCGTTACGCGCCCGGTCCGGGATAATGGCGGGATGACCACGCTCCGCATCGCCACCCGCAAGAGCCCGCTCGCCCTTTGGCAGAGCGAACACGTCGCCACCGCGCTGCGTCAGCACCATCCCGGGCTGGAGGTCGTGCTGGTGCCGATGAGTACCCGCGGCGACGAAGTGCTGGACCGCTCGCTGGCCGCGATCGGCGGCAAGGGCCTGTTCCTCAAGGAACTGGAGCTGGCGATGCTGCGCGGTGAGGCCGATTGCGCGGTGCATTCGCTCAAGGACGTGCCAATGGAACTGGACGCGCCGTTCGTGCTGCCGGCGATCATGGAGCGTGGCGATGCGGCCGATGCGCTGGTGTCCAACCTTTACGCCACCGTGCAGGCGCTGCCGCTGGGCGCGCGCGTGGGCACCTCGTCGCTGCGTCGCCAGGCGCAGTTGCGCGCCGCGCGCCCGGATCTGGAACTGATCGACCTGCGCGGCAACGTCAACACCCGCCTGGCCAAACTCGATAACGGCGGTTACGACGCCATCGTGCTGGCCTGCGCCGGTTTGCAGCGGCTCGGGTTCGATGCGCGCATCACCGCACGGCTGGACGTGCCGGAGTGGTTGCCGGCACCTGCCCAGGGCGCAGTGGCGGTGGAATGCCGCGGCGACGATGCGCACATCCACGGCCTGCTGGCGGTGCTGGATGCCGGCCGCACCCGCGCCTGCGTTGAGGCCGAGCGTGCCATGAACCGCGCGCTGCACGGCAGCTGTCATGTGCCGGTGGCCGCGTTCGCGCGCTGGGAAGGCGACGGGTTATTTCTGCAGGGCATGGTCGGCAGCGCCAGCGACGGACGCCTGATCCACGCGCAGGCGCACGGCAGTGCCGAGGACACCGAAGCACTCGGCCGCCTGGTCGCGCAAGGCCTGTTCGACAAGGGCGCCGCGCAGTTGTTGGCGGAGCTGTAACGCAACGCTGCCTCGACCTGTAACGCGGCCCGCAGCAACGCGGCGGCAAGTGCAAGTCCAGACCTTGCCGCCAAGCAAGCAATGCCCGCCCTCACGCAGCGCCCGCCCTTCGTAGGAGCGGCCCTGGCCGCGAGAGGCGTTACCGATAAAGCCGCAGGCATTACCGAGAAAGCCCTCGCGGCCAAGGCCGCTCCGACCTTCGCGGTGGCTTACTTGAACGTGTAGACCAGGTTGACCGTGGTCAGCGTGTCGGTCTTCTTGTCGCCGTCGCTGACCTCGCTGTTGTGGCGCATCTGCCACGCGGCCTTGAGCGCGAAGTGCGAGTTCATGCTGACCTGCACGCCGAAATCGTTCTGCGCGTAAGTGTTGTACTCGCCAGATTCCACCAGCAGCGTGTTGATCAGGTCGGTGTTGTCGGTGACGGTGTATTTGAGATCGAACAGGCCGCGCCCGATCAGGCCGGTCTCGTTGCGATCTTCGTCGCTGTTGTGCGCGCGGCGGATACCCGGGCCCACCTGTGCATCCAGATAAAAACGGTCGGCGTTGATCAGCCGCGTGCCGTAGCCGATACCGAAGGTGGCCAGGCGATCGTAGGTGGCGAAGTCGTCGTGTTCGTAACGGCCGGTGGCGGTGAGCTGGCGGTGTTCGCCCAACTGCAACGCACTGCCCACGCTGCCGGTGTAGCGCTCGGCGGTGGTCTGGCGCTCGCGTTCGGTGCTGCCGTCGTCGTTGGTGTTGGTGTACTCGGAGCTGGAACGCAACGCGGTGGCGTCCAGGCTGTGGATCCAGTCGCCGTCGGTATAGCGCAAGCGGACCCGGCCATTGAGGCTGTCGGTGGTGCTGTTGCCATGGGCGGCGGCGTAGCCGAGCTCGCCACTGCTCCCGCTCCACGGCGACGGCATCACAGCGGCGGCGGGGTCCACCGGCGCCGGTGCGACTGCCTGGGCCCAGACGGTAGGCGTGATCAACAAAAGCGGCAGCAGGGCAGACAACGGGGCACGGCGGGGCATGGGCGGCTCGCTTTGGAAGGCAGGGGCGAAAGAGGGTGGAAGCGATTTCATGATAACGGACTGGGCGGCTGCGTCATGACTAGGTGAACGCCGCGCTTCATTGGCGGTTCGGTCGGTAGTCGCCGATGGCGCCGGCCCGGCTTGATCTGGCCGGGCCGGCGCACCTCGAGCAGGCGCACGGCGATCGAGCGTGCCACTATCGCGAGTGTCACTTGCAGGAGCGATGCAGCACCGCAGCAAGGCCGGCCCTGCGCGGGTCTGCGCATGCGGTCGGCCCGCCATTGTCGCTTCTGCCCATCCGCGCTCACCCTGCCGCGCAAAGACTCGGACATAATCCACGCATGGACCGCTACGAACGCATCAACTCCCTGCATCGCTTGCTCAAATCGGCGCGCTACCCGGTCACGGTGGCGCGGCTGCAGGATGAGCTGAGCTGTTCCCGCGCAACCGTGTATCGCGATCTTGCCTTTCTGCGCGATGCGCTGATGGCGCCGGTGGAAGGCGATGGCGAATCCGGCTTCCGCTATCTGTCCGGCGAAAGCGACCGCTTCGAGTTGCCCGGGCTGTGGTTGAGCTCGGAAGAGCTGCACGCGTTGCTGGCGTCCCAGCAGTTGCTCGCGCGCACCGGCGGCGGGGTGCTGTCGTCGATGCTGGCGCCGTTGCAGCAACGCATCGAAGGGTTGCTGGCTGCCCAGGCCGGTGTCTCGCAATGGCCGGTGGATCGGGTACGGGTGATTCCGCACCGCGGGCGCAAGCTGGATGAGGCGAGCTTCCGCACCGTGGCCTCTGGCGTGCTGGAGCGCAAGCAGCTGAGCTTCGACTACCGCGCACGCTCCACCGACGAATCGACCAAGCGCATCGTCTCCCCGCAGCGCATCACCCATTATCGCGACAATTGGTATCTGGACGCCTGGGATCACGGCCGCGACGGCGTACGCAGTTTTGCGGTGGACCGCATCAATCACGCGCGCCTGCTCGAAACCGTGCCGCGCGATGTGCCCGACAGCGAACTGGACGAGCAGTTGGCGGCCAGCTACGGCATTTTTTCGGGTGCGCCAAAAGGCTGGGCGACGATCGCCTTCAGCGCCAAGGCCGCGCGCTGGGTCGCCGACGAGCACTGGCATTCCAAGCAGCAGGGGCGCTTTCTGCCCGACGGCCGTTACGAGCTCAAAGTGCCGTACAGCAACTCACGCGAACTGCTGATGGACGTGCTGCATTACGGTTCGGATGCGGAAATCGTCGAGCCGGTGTCGTTGCGCGAGCAGGCCAAGGCATTGTTGTCGCTGGCGCTGAGCAACTACGACTGAGCGTGGCGCGCAGGACGTAACGCGCACTCGTTAAGCGGTAGCGGACGGCGTGCAGAAACCACCGCCCTACGCGTGAATTCAGCGCTTGTTCGGCACTTCGAAGCCCAGACGGTCCACCTGCTCGCGCAATTGCGGTACGCGTTTGAGCTTGTCGGTGTAGATCGAATAATCGTCGCGCATCTTGTCGACCAGCTTGCGGTACTGGTCGCGGCTCATGTCCGGCTTGCGCGCGAAGATCCAGGCCAGGTCGCGGCCGGGGTAGGAGATCAGCATCCAGGAACCGTCCGGTGCGATTTCCAGGATGCGTTGCTTGGCCGGGATGACCTTGTAGAACCACACCCGCCAGTCGCGGTTGCCGCTCTCCGCGTCTACCGAGGCGCGTGCGCTGACTTCTTTTTCCGGCTCGCCGAAACCGTCGCGATACAGATAGCGCACCGCCACCTTGCCGTCTTCGACCAGGGTGTACTCGTCGCGGCTGGTGACATGACCGCGTTCCACCGGGTTGGGCATGCGCGCAATCACATACCAGGTGCCCATGATCTTGGACAGATCGACCGCTGGTTCGTTGGTCGGTGTGTCCTTTGCATGCGCCACGGGCAGGCCGAGGACGAGCAGGAAAGCGAGGGCGATCGAAACGGTCAGGCGCATCGCAACATCACGAAAGGGGCGGTTGGGTCAGCACACTACCTCATGCAGGGGGCAAGTTCGCGTCAACGGTCGTGTCTGGCGCACGCGACTGCGTCAGGCGCGGCACCTGGCGTCCGGGTTTGGGCGCGAACGGAGTGTCGTTGCCGCCTGAGCGGTAGTGGTCGCCGCGCGGCAGGCGCCACTGCGCTCGGTCGGACAGCCTTGATGGGTTCTCGCATCCAGGTCGCAGTCGGTGAGATGGACGCAGGCAATCCTGCCGGCCTGTTGTGATCCTTACCTGCCACGGAGTGCCGCCATGTCGCATCGTCCTATCGCTCGTTCCGAACGTCCCGACCCGCGCGTGCTGCGCCCGGTCCGGCAGATTGCCCTGGCCGGGCTGGCCCTGGTGCTGGTGTGGCCGGCCGCGCGCGGCCACAGCCAGTGGATCGGCTGGCTGCCGCTCTGGCTGGTCGGCATGCCGATGCTGGCCTGGTGGAGCCTGCACCGGTTCGCGTTGCCGACCCTGCTGCGGCCCGGCACGCGACGCGCGGCGCCACGTCGGCGCGGGCCACAGGCGCAGCGCCGACGCAACGCTTCGCGAACCGCGCCACAGGTGCGCGCGGCCTGACCTTCGGCAGGGTCGGGCGGGCGGAGGGCTGTGCTACGGTCCGGCCGTCCGCTCGTTCTCCCGGAAACTTCATGTCCAAATTCGCCTCGATCTGCCTGGTTGCCGGCCTGATCACCGCTGGCGCCGTCTCTGCAGAGGAAACCGCCGTGTCCAACGATCCCTACGCCTGGCTGGAAGACGTCACCGGCGCCAAACCGCTGGACTGGGTCAAAGCCCAGAACGCCAAAACCGAAGCGCGCCTGGCCGCCACGCCGGACTTCAAGCAGATGGAAACCAGCATCCGCGAAGTGCTGGATTCGGATGCCAAGATTCCGGGCGTGCAGAAGATTGGCGAGTACTACTACAACTTCTGGAAGGACAAGCAGCACGAGCGCGGCCTGTGGCGGCGCACCACGCTGGACGAATACCGCAAGCCGGCGCCCAAGTGGGAAACCGTGCTGGATCTGGATGCGCTCAACAAGGCCGAAGGCGAGAACTGGGTCTGGCATGGCGCCGACTGCCTGCGCCCGGATTACCAACGCTGCCTGATCGCGCTGTCGCGCGGCGGTGCCGATGCCGATGTCACCCGCGAGTTCGATCTGGCCGGCAAGCAGTGGGTCAAGGACGGCTTCTTCCGTCCGGAAGCCAAGGGCGGGCTGGGCTGGGTCGACAAGGACACCGTCTACGTCTACACCGATTTCGGCCCCGGCGCGCTGACCAGCTCCGGCTACCCGCGCATCGCCAAGCAGTGGAAGCGCGGCACCCCGCTGAGCGCAGCCACGGTGGTGTACGAAGGCAAGCCGACCGATATGTACATCGCCGCGATGCACGACGACACGCCCGGATTCGAGCGCGATTTCGTCAGCCGCACGCTGGCCTTCTACAACGAAGAGCTGTATTTCAAGGGTGCCGACGGCAAGCTGTTCAAGGTGGATGCGCCCAACTCGGCCAGCAAGGCGGTCAAGCGGCAATGGCTGACGCTGGAACTGCGCGATCCGTGGACGGTGGGCGGCAAGACCTACAAGGCCGGCTCGTTGCTGGCGACGCGGTTTGACGACTTCATGGCCGGCAAGCGCAACTTCGATGTGCTGTTCGAGCCCACCGACACCACCTCGCTGGCCGGCATCGCCTGGACCAGGTCGCACCTGGTGTTGAACGTGCTGGAAGACGTCAAGAATCGCCTGAGCGTGGTCACCCCCTCGCAGGATGGCTGGAAGAAGAGCGCCTTCGTCGGTGCGCCGGCGTTCGGCACGGTCGATGTCAGCGCGGTGGACAGCGACGACAGCGACGCGCTGTGGTTGACCGTCACCGATTATCTGACTCCCACCACCTTGTCGTGGGTGGAGGTGGGCAGCGCGCCGCAACCGCTCAAGACCATGCCGGCGTTCTTCGATGCCGGCAAGGACAGCATCGAACAGCACTTTGCCACCAGCAAGGACGGCACCCGCGTGCCGTATTTCCTGGTGCGTCCCAAGGACCTGAAACTCGACGGCAGTGCACCGACGCTGCTGTACGGCTACGGCGGTTTCGAAATCTCGATGACGCCGAACTATTCCGGCGGATTGGGCCGCGCCTGGCTGGAAAAAGGCGGCGTCTACGTGGTGGCCAACATCCGCGGCGGTGGCGAATACGGCCCGCGCTGGCACCAGGCCGCGCTCAAGCAGAACCGCCACAAGGCCTACGAAGACATGGCCGCGGTGGCCAAGGACCTGGTGACGCGCAAGATCACCTCGACCAGGCATCTGGGCGTGCAGGGCGGCAGCAACGGCGGCCTGATGACCGGCAACATGCTCACCCAGTATCCGGAGCTGTTCGGTGCGGTGGTGGTGCAGGTGCCGTTGCTGGACATGAAGCGCTACAGCCATCTGCTGGCCGGCGCGTCGTGGATGGCCGAATACGGCAACCCGGATACCGACGACTGGAAGTTCATCCAGACCTTCTCGCCGTATCACCTGTTCGACCCGAAAAAGACCTATCCGCCGGTCATCTTCCTGACTTCCACCCGCGACGACCGCGTGCATCCGGGCCACGCACGCAAGATGGCCGCCAAGATGATCGAGGCCGGCAAGGACGTGACCTACTACGAAAACATCGAAGGTGGCCACGGCGGTGCGGCCAACAATGCGCAGGCTGCGCATATGGCGGCGCTGGCCTACAGCTTCCTGTGGGAGCGCTTGGCCGATTGAGGCGCCGGCCGGAAGTGGTTCTGTGAGTCGAGTTGCTTTCGGTGTGTCTTGCTCTGAAGAAAGCCCTGGGTCGATTGGCTCAGGGCTTTTTTATGCTTCCTTCTCCCTGCGGGAGAAGGTGCCCGAAGGGCGGATGAGGGTACGGTTTGCACGCGACAGTTGATGCTTGCTCAACGAAGCAACTGCGGAAGTAGAGTCTCGAACAGAAGCTTGAGACAAATCCAAGGCCAAGGCCAAGGCTTCCGCGCCTTGCGGCGCGGGTTACTTTTGTTTCGGCAAAAGTAACCAAAACCATGTCGCCCGACGCGATCCGGTGCGATACAGCCGCACCGGTGCCCTGCGCTCCTCGCCACGCGCGGCACGGCGCCCACACTCGCTGCGCTCAGACAGGGCGCCTCTTCGGCCACGCGTGGCTGCGGTGCTCGGCTCGCTGTAGGGCGAGGGGAGGCACAAGCCAGCAGCCAGAAAGCAGAAGCGCAAAAACAGAAGCGCAAAAGCAAAAGAACAAGCTCAGAGGCAGAAAAACAGCAGCTATGGCTGTCTATATCGACTGCAATGAGCGCGCCGCTGCGGCTAAACGCGGCTGCAGAGATCGATCGTGCAAATCACGCGCCGCGCAATCAAAGATGCCGCAAACCACGCGCAATCCGCTCTACCGCCTGCTCAAGGCGCGGCAGGCTCTGGGTATACGCAATACGGACGTGTTGATTGGCGCGATGAAAGCCGAAGTCGATGCCGGGGGTGAAGGCGACATGTTCAGTTTCCAGGAAATGCGCGCAGAAGGTCTGGGCATCGTTGGAGAATGCGCTGATATCGGCGTACAGGTAAAACGCGCCTTGCGGCTCGACGTCGATCTTGAAGCCCAATGCGCGCAAGGCAGGCAGTAAATAATCGCGACGTTGCTGGAACTCGGCACGGCGGGCTTCGAAGATGGCGATGCTGTCTGGCGTAAAACAGGCCAGGGCGGCGTGCTGGGCGATGGTGGAGGCGCTGATGTAGAGATTCTGCGCGAGTTTCTCCAGCTCGGGCACCGCCCTGGTTGGGGCGATCAGCCAGCCCAGGCGCCAGCCGGTCATGCCGAAATACTTGGAGAAACTGTTCAACACGTAGGCGCCGTCGTCTACTTCCAGCACGCTGTGCGCATCCAGGCCATAGGTCAGGCCGTGATAGATTTCATCCACCACGAAGTGGCCGCCGCGCGCACGCAGTGCCTGCGATAACGCCGCCAGTTGCGCGCGCGACAGCACACTGCCGGTGGGATTCGCTGGCGAGGCCACCAGTGCGCCGACGCTGTCGGCATTCCAGCAGGCGTCCACCAGCCATGGCGTCAGTTGGTAATCGGTGTCCGCGCCGACCGGCACCAGTTGTGCGGCGCCTTCGACCAGGCGCAGAAAGTGACGGTTGCACGGATAGCCGGGGTCGGCGAGCAGCCAGTGTTTGTTCGGGTCGACCAACAGACTGCTGGCAAGCAGCAAGGCGCCGGAACCGCCGGGCGTGACCAGGATCCGTTCCGGATCGATGTCGCAGCCATAGCGCTGCGCATAAAACCCAGCGATGGCTGCGCGCAGTGCAGGAAGGCCGCGTGCGGCGGTGTAGCGGGTGTGCCCGGCGGCCAATGCGGCCTGTCCGGCGGCAACGATCGGTGCGGCGGTGGTGAAATCCGGTTCGCCGATTTCCAGGTGGATCACATCGTGGCCGGCCTGTTCGAGCGCATTGGCGCGCGCCAGCAGCGACATCACATGGAACGGCGCGATGTCCTGACTGCGACGGCTATAACCGGAGGAGTGCGGAGGCGTGCTATCCATCGGCAGGATGGTAGACCAGTCATTGCACAGGTTTTGTTACCGCGCGGCAAAGATCACCGCGCGTCCGGGCGTGTGCGTCACCATGGATAACCATCGGGACCAGGTGCGTGCCCGCCGAATGCGAGCGCAGTCCTTGCGCGCAGATACGCACGGCCATCGGGATCGAGCGCTCGCTTCCCTGCCTGCCGCAAGGCAGCACAGGATCATCCAGACCCCGGAAATCGCAACATCGCTATCCCGCGCGGCACCAGACTCCTGGCACATGACGCTGCGCGCCGGTCTCTTCTACACTCGGGCGCTGGGATGGCATTGCGTTCATCCAACGGGCCCCAATCTGATGAAGCCTGTCCTGACTCTTTTGATCGCCAGCCTGATGACCACCTCTGTTCCTTCCGCCTTTGCAGCTCTCCCGTCGCCGCCGGACGTGGCCAAGCACCCGCATGTGGTCAAGGCCCCATTCGGAGCCACCCGCAACGACGATTACTACTGGTTGCGCGACGACAAGCGCGAAGACAAGGCGATGCTGGCCTACCTCAACGCCGAGAACGCCTACACCGACACGGTGATGGCGCCGCTGAAGCCGCTGGAAGACACGCTGTATACCGAGATCGTCGGGCGCATCAAGCAGGACGACGCCAGCGTGCCGTATCGCGCACGTGGCTACTGGTATTACACCCGTTTCGAAGCCGGCAAGGATTACCCGATCCAGGCGCGCCGCAAGGGCAGCATGGAGGCGCCGGAAGAGATTCTGCTGGACGTCAACCAGATGGCCGCAGGCAAGGGCTATTTCAGTGTCGGCGATGCGGAAGTCAGTCAGGACAATCGCATCCTGGCCTGGGCCGACGATGCGGTGGGCCGTCGCCAGTACACGATCCGTTTCAAGAATCTGGACACCGGCGAGATCTACCCGGACACCGTGGAAGGTGTCGCCGCGAACGTGGTCTGGGCCGACGACAACAAGACCCTGTTCTATATCGAAAACGATCCGGAAACGCTGCTCACCGTGCGGGTGAAGAAGCACGTGCTGGGCACGCCGTCCAAGAGCGACGTGCTGGTCTATGAAGAGAAGGATGACAGCTTCTACATGGGCATCGGCCGTACCCGCGACGACAAGTACATCGTGATCGGCGTGGAGAGCACAGTGTCGTCCGAATCGCGCTACGCACCGGCCGACAAGCCCGAGCGCTTCACCGTACTGGCCAGGCGCGAGCGCGATGTCGAATATCACCCCGAGCATTTCGACGGCCGCTGGGTGATCCGCACCAATGCCGATGGCGCCAAGAACTTCAAGCTGGTGACTGCGCCTACCGATGCGACCACGCGCAAGCAGTGGGCCGATTGGGTGGCGCACGACGATGCGGTCTACATCGAAAACTTCGAGCTGTTCGATGGCTTTACGGCGATCGAAGAGCGCTCCGGTGGGCTGGAACGCGTACGCCTGCTCAAGCGCGATGGCAGCCATGAGTACGTCAAGGCAGATGAACCTGCTTACTCGATGGGCCTGGCGATCAATTCCGAGCCTGACACGGCCTGGTTGCGTTACAGCTACACCTCGCTGACCACACCGGCAACGACGTACGAGCTCAATGCGCAGACCGGCGAGCGCAAGTTGCTCAAGCAGCAGCCGGTGATCGGCTACGACCCCAGCAAGTACGTCACCGAGCGCGTGTGGGTGACCGCGCGCGACGGCGTCAAGGTGCCGGTGTCGCTGGTCTACAAGCAGGGTTTCAACAAGGACGGCACTGCCGCGCTGTTCCAGTACGCCTATGGCAGCTACGGCGCGTCGATGGACCCGGCGTTCAATCTGCCGGCAATCAGCCTGGTGGACCGTGGCGTGGTGTATGCCATCGCGCACATCCGCGGCGGGCAGGAAATGGGCCGGCAGTGGTACGACGACGGCAAGTTGCTGCACAAGAAGAACACCTTCACCGATTTCATCGACGTCACCCGCGGCCTAGTGGAACAGGGCTATGCCGCCAAGGATCGCGTCGCCGCATCCGGTGGCAGCGCCGGTGGCCTGCTGATGGGCGCGGTGGCCAATATGGCCCCGCAGGACTACCGCGTGATGGTCGCGCAGGTGCCGTTCGTCGATGTGGTCACCACCATGCTCGATGCCAGCATCCCGCTCACCACCAACGAATACGACGAGTGGGGCAACCCGGAAAACAAGGCCTATTACGACTACATGCTGTCGTACTCGCCGTACGACAACGTGCGGAAACAGGCCTACCCGGCGTTGTTCGTCGGCACCGGTCTGTGGGATTCGCAGGTGCAGTATTGGGAACCGGCCAAATGGGTCGCCAAACTGCGCGACGACAACACCGGCACCCAGCCGATCGTGTTCCGCACCAACATGGAAGCCGGCCACGGCGGCAAATCGGGCCGCTTCCGTCGCTACCGCGAGGCGGCCGAATCGTATGCGTTCGTGCTGGATCAGCTTGGGGTCGAGTAGGTTGAGGGGCGGGGATCGGGGAGTCGGGATTTGGGATTCGTAAGAGCGAGAATCTCCCACTGCTGCGTGTAGACGTACCCTCATCCGCCCTTCGGGCCCCTTCTCCCGGTGGGAGAAGGGGGATGCGCTGACCACCTCAACGCCCACTGGTCGTATCATTTACCCATGACGCGACCGACTCGATTCCGCTGGGCCTGGTGGTTGCTGGCCTACGCCAGCCTGGCCACCGGCATCGTCGGTATCTTCGTGCCCGGGTTGCCGACCACCGTCTTCATTCTTATTTCCGCCTGGGCCGCCTCGCATGGCTCCGAGCGTCTGCACAACTGGCTGCTCTCGCATCCGCGCTTCGGCCCGGCCATTGTGGAATGGCAGACCTATCGCGCAGTCAGTCGCAAGGCCAAATGGATGGCCACGCTCACCATGACCGTCTGCGCCGGCATCATGCTGTGGTGCGTGCCGGTGTTCTGGGTCAAATGCCTGTCGATCGGCAGCATGGCGGTGGTGGCGATCTGGCTGTGGCTGCGCCCCGAGCCGCCACCGCGTACCTTGCCCACTGCGCCCTGAGCGCACGGCAGTCAGGGTGTTCTGGCTATACTTCGGTGCATGAGTATTCTGTCCCGACCATCCGTTCGCCTCGCACTGGTTGGTGCGACCTTTGTCCTGCTTGCCGCTTGCGGCAACAAGGGCCCGCTGGTGATGCCGCAGAAGCCGGTGCCGGTGGAAGCCCAGCCCGTGCCGCAGCCGCCGGATGCGCCGCAACCGCTGGACGAATCGACGCCGGCGCCTGCGCCGGTGAACACCGACACCCAGCCCGCTTCCACCACCGACCAGCCCGCTAGCCGCGGCAATGAGCGCTGACGGTCGCAGCGAGCGTCTGCGTTTCACCAAAATGCATGGCGCCGGTAACGATTTCGTGGTGCTGGACCTGCGCGACGGCACGCCACCGCCGGATGCCGCGCTGGCCGCCCGCCTGGCCGACCGCCACTTCGGCGTGGGCTGCGACCAGATCCTGACCATCGAAACGCCACGCAGCAGCGAGGCGGTGGCCGCCTACGGCATCTGGAATTCCGACGGCTCGGCCGCGCGCCAATGCGGCAACGGCGCGCGCTGTGTCGCCGCCTGGTTGGTGCGCGATGGCACGGCGCAGGGCGATGATTTCGTCATCGACAGCCCGTTCACCGCGCACCGCGTGCAGCGTCTGCACGCCGGCACCTATGCGGTGGCGATGGGCGTGCCGCACTTCGAGCCCACGCAGATCCCCTTGGCCGGCTTTGCACATGCGCGTGAGGAATACGCGCTGCCGGTGCATGGCGAGACCGTGCGCTTTGGCGCGGTGTCGATGGGCAACCCGCACGCCGTGATCGAGGTGGGGCGTGTGGATGCGGCGCCGGTGGAGCGCGTTGGCGCGTTGTTGCAGCAGAATGCCGCCTTCCCCGATTCGGTCAACGTTGGTTTCGTGCAGGTTGTCGAGCCGACGCATGTGCGCCTGCGCGTGTTCGAGCGCGGCGTCGGCGAAACCCTGGCCTGCGGCAGTGGCGCGTGCGCAGCGGCCGTGGTGCTGATGCAGCGCGGCCGTGTGGAACGCGATGTGCGGGTGTCCTTGCCCGGTGGCGAGCTGCGCATCCGCTGGGCCGGCGATCAGCAGGAAGTGGTGATGTCCGGCCCGGCCGTTTTCGTGTTCGATGGAGAGTGGAACTGATGAGCGAGAGCGTAGATAAATTCAGCGCGCACGAAGTGGCCACGTGGTTGCGACGCCACCCGACCTTCCTCAAACAGTTTCCCGACCTGGCAGTGAGTTTGCTGGTGCCGCGCGACGACGGCCCGACCGCCTCGCTGGCCACCTATCAGCTGGAAGTGTTGCGCGACAAGAATCGCGAACTGTCGCGGCGATTGCACGAACTTGGCCACAATGCGCAGGACAACGAACGCCTGGCGGTGCGCACGCATCAACTGACCCTGGCGCTGATGCGTCAGACCAGCGCGGCCGATACGCTCAAGGCGATGGCGGCCTCGCTGGCAGAAGATTTCAATGGCGAACTGGTGCGACTGGTGTTGCTGGCGCCGGTCGCCGGCCTGGACGCCGACTGGTTGCAGGTCATCGCCGCCGATGACGCGCGCTTGGCGCCGTTCCGCGATTGTCTGAGCGACGGCGAGCCGATCTGCGGCCGCCTGCAGACCGAAAAACATGCGCTGCTGTATGCCGAGCAAGCCGCCGAGGTGCAATCGACCGCGCTGCTGCCGCTGCCCGGCATCGGCCTGATCGCGGTCGGCAGCAGCGATGCCAATCGCTTCTATCCCGGCATGGGAACGCTATTTCTGCGCATGATGGGCGAATCGTTGAGCGTCGCACTGCAACGCTTCGACGCATGATGCGCACCGCAGGGCGCGCCGATGCGAGCGACCTGCAGTGGATGGTTGCTCCGATGGCGCGGCAGCGAGGAATTTAAAGATGTCTTCGGTCGAAGACTTCCTGTCGTATCTGCAGGTCGAACGGCAGGTGTCTGCGCACACGTTGGATGCCTATCGGCGCGATCTGGCTGCGTTGGTGAGCTGGGCGGCCGAGCAAAAGAGTGAAGATGGCGCGCCGTTGGATGCTGCGCTGCTGGACAGCGCGCAACTCACCAGCGCGCAGTTGCGCCAGTTCGTCGCTGCCGAGCATCGACGCGGTCTGTCGCCCAAGAGCCTGCAGCGCCGGCTCTCGGCATGCCGCAGCTATTACGCCTGGCTGCTCAAGCATGGCCGCATTGCAGCCAGCCCGGCAGCAGCGATGCGTGCGCCCAAGGCGCCGCGCAAATTGCCGCAGGTATTGGATGCCGATGAAGCGGTGCGCCTGGTCGAAGTCCCGACCGATGCGCCGCTGGGCTTGCGCGACCGTGCCTTGCTGGAGTTGTTTTACTCATCGGGGCTGCGCCTGAGTGAGCTATGCGCGCTGCGCTGGCGCGATCTGGATCTGGAGAGCGGCCTGGTGATGGTGCTGGGCAAGGGCGAAAAGCAGCGCCTGGTGCCGGTAGGTTCGCATGCGATCACCGCACTGCGCGCGTGGCTGCGCGATAGCGGCGGGCGTGCCGAAACGCATGTGTTCCCCGGCCGTGCGGGCGGTGCGATTTCGCAACGCGCGGTACAGATCCGCATCAAGCAACTGGCGGTACGCCAGGGCATGTTCAAGGACGTGCATCCGCATATGCTGCGGCACAGTTTTGCCAGCCACATTCTCGAATCGTCCGGCGATCTGCGCGGCGTGCAGGAGTTGCTCGGCCACTCGGATATCGCCACCACGCAGATCTACACGCATCTGGATTTCCAGCATCTGGCCAAGGTCTACGACGCCGCGCATCCGCGTGCCAAGCGCAAGAAAGCTGCGGAGTGAGCGGCCGAGCGTGCCGAACAAGGGCGGGCATGTCGTTGCAAGGCTGCTGGCGGCCTCGTTACAGCCGGGAGAGCGACTCAGACAGGTGATGCATGTGCATCAGTGCGCTCGGCATGTAATCTGCAGGACTGGCCGAGAGCGCATGCACGTGTGTCGTGTCCGAAGACGGCGAGCATGTCCGGCAGATGCGCGTCACCCTGCGCTTCCATTCCCTGGAAGATCGCCATGGCCGCGTTTCGTCTGACCGGACTCGATCCGGCCCTGTTCTCCCATTTGCACGTCCTCGACGATGCTGCGCTGGCAAGCCATCAGGCGGTGCGCGTGGTCGCCGATGCCGATCGTGGCTTTCCATGCCGCGTCAGCCTGCAGGATGCGGCTGCAGGCGAACTGCTGCTGTTGTTGCCCTACCTGCATCAGCCCGCCGACGCGCCCTATCGCGCCAGCGGGCCGATCTTTGTGCGCGTTGCGGCGATGCCCGCGCAGTTGGAAATCGATGCGGTGCCGCTGGCGATCCGTTCACGGCTGATATCGCTGCGTGGCTACGATCATCGCGACCATCTGGTCACCGCCGAGGTATGCGAAGGGGAAGCGGTCGCAGCATGGTTGCGGCAGTGTCTGGATGACCGGCAGATCGCCTACGTGCATCTGCACCACGCACGCCAGGGCTGTTACGCGTGCCGCGCGGATCGTGTGGCGTGAATGACGCAGGCCCGATGTAGCGCGCAAGCATGCGGGCAGTGGCGGTACCCGTTGATTCATTGCACGCGTTGCCAGGCGCTCCAGGCACAGGCTGTGGCGCGCCTTGGCATGCGTCGGCATGCGCGATGCGGCGCATCGACGCAGCGCGCTTGAACCCGGCAGGGGCGTCCCCACCTCATTGGAAACCCCCGGAGGACCCATGGACCCCAGCCAGAATCCCAACATCGTTCACGCCACCACCATCATTTCGGTCCGGCGTGGTGGGCATGTCGCCGTTGCCGGCGATGGCCAGGTCACGCTTGGCCATACCGTCATGAAGGGCAATGCGCGCAAAGTGCGCAGGCTCGGCCGCGAGGGTCAGGTGCTGGCCGGTTTTGCGGGCGCTGCCGCCGATGCGTTCACCTTGTTCGAGTTGTTCGAAGCCAAGCTCGACAAGCATGGCCAGCTGACTCGCGCAGCGGTGGAATTGGCCAAGGATTGGCGCACTGAGCGCCGCCTGGGTAAGCTCGAAGCCCTGCTTGCGGTCGCCGATAAAGAGACCTCGCTGATCATCAGCGGCACTGGCGATGTGATCGAACCGGAAGACGGCATCATCGCCATCGGCTCGGGTGGTTCGTACGCCTTGTCGGCCGCCCGCGCGCTGTTGGCGCACACCCAACTGGATGCCAAGACCATCGCCACCGAAGCGATCCACATCGCTGGCGATATCTGTATCTATACCAATCGCAATGTGGTGGTCGAAGAGCTGTGAATCGGGAGTGGGGAATCGGGAATCGCAACAGCGGTTTCGGTTCCACCCCGACGACATAGGCTTTTGATTTCGCGCTTGCGATTCCCCTTCCCCATTCTCGATTCCCCAATGCCAAATTCCGATACTTCAACCATGACTCCGCGCGAAATCGTGCAGGAGCTCGACCGTCATATCGTTGGCCAGCACGATGCCAAGCGTGCGGTTGCCATTGCGCTGCGTAATCGCTGGCGCCGCATGCAGCTGCCCGAAGAGTTGCGCAACGAGGTGATGCCCAAGAACATCCTGATGATCGGCCCGACCGGCGTCGGCAAAACCGAGATCGCGCGGCGCCTGGCCACCTTGGCCAATGCGCCGTTCGTCAAGGTCGAAGCCACGCGCTTTACCGAAGTCGGCTACGTCGGCAAGGATGTGGAACAGATCATTCGCGACCTGGCCGACACCTCGGTCAAGCTGTATCGCGAGCAGGCCAAGGTGCGCGTGCGCAATCAGGCCGAAGAGCGCGCCGAAGACCGCATCCTGGATGCATTGCTGCCGCGGCGTGCCGCAGGGATTGGTTTCGACCCGGAGGCCGCGCGTAACGAGCCGTCGTCGCAAGACAACGACACCCGCATCAAGTTTCGCCGCATGCTGCGCAATGGCGAGCTGGACGAGCGCGAGATCGAACTGGAAGTTGCGGTCAACGCCAGCATGGACATCATGACCCCGCCGGGCATGGAAGAAATGGGCCAGCAGCTGCGGCAGATGTTTTCCAACCTGGGCAGCGGCAAGTCGCAGAAGCGCAAACTCACCATCAAGGCCGCGCGGCCGCTGCTGATCGAAGAAGAGGCCGGCAAGCTGGTCAACGAAGACGACGTGCGTGCGGCGGCGATCGAAGCCTGCGAGCAGCACGGCATCGTGTTCATCGATGAAATTGACAAGGTCGCCAAGCGTGGCGAAGCCGGTTCGACCGGTGGCGATGTCAGTCGCGAAGGTGTGCAGCGCGATCTGCTGCCGCTAGTGGAAGGCTCCAACGTGTCGACCAAGTACGGCACGGTCAAGACCGACCATATTTTGTTCATCGCGTCCGGCGCGTTCCATCTGGCCAAGCCCAGCGATCTGATTCCCGAATTGCAGGGCCGTTTCCCGATTCGGGTGGAATTGACCGCACTGACCAAGGCCGACTTCGTGCGCATCCTCACCGAGCCCAAGGCGGCATTGATCAAGCAGTACGAAGCCTTGTTGCAAACCGAGGGCGTGAACCTGACCTTCGGTGCCGATGCGGTTGACCGGCTGGCCGAGATCGCCGCGCAGGTCAACGAGCGCCAGGAGAATATCGGTGCGCGTCGTCTGCACACGGTGCTGGAGCGCTTGCTGGACACGCTCAGCTACGAAGCCCCGGATCGCGATGGACAGAGCGTCAGCGTGGACGCGGCGTATGTCGATGCGCAGTTGGGTGAGCTGGTGCAGGATCCGGATCTGAGCCGCTACATCCTCTAGGGATGCAGGGTTTTGCAACGCAAAGGCCCGCCGATTCGGCGGGCCTTTGCGTTGCGTGCATCGCGCATCGAAATCAGCAGTGCGTGACATGCCTGGTTGCGGCGCGCATGCACGAGGCGGCGCGGCGACTGCGTGCCATCGTTAGCGGGAAGCGCCATGGCGCAGATTGGCGCTGTAGCGATGCAGTAACTCCATGTGCACCTGCGCGTAGGCGGTGTCGGTCAGGCTGGTGGCCAGTGGCGAGGCGACTGCAGCCCGCGCCGCTTCCGCGCGCGCCTGGTCCAGATCTTCGCTGCGTGCGGCCAGATCGGCGAGCACGAACACCTTGTCCGGCTGCACTTCCACGTAGCCACCGCAGACATAGATCTGCAACGGCTCGCCGCTGACCGGGTGGATATGCAGCATGCCTTCGGCCAGGATGGTCAGCAGCGGCGTGTGCCGTGCCATTACGCCGAAGCGGCCCTCGCTTCCGGGAAGGCTCACCTCGCGCACTTCGCCGCTCCACAACGCACCGCTCAGGCTGACGATGTCCAGCTGCAGGGAATGCGCAGTGGACGTGCTGGACACCTGTTCGTTGGCTGCTGCCATCAATGATCCATCGGGTAAAACGCGAGCTTAGCGCCCGGCGCGTCAAAAGACCCTGATTGATATCGACTCGGATGAGCGTGCCAGACATTGCGTGCCGATGGCACGCGCAACGCGGCGTGCGCTGCGCTTACCCGTGCGGGCAGGCCCTGTCCAGTCTGCTCAGCTGGCATCAGTCCTCGCCGATGTCTTCGTTCCACACATCGGGGTTGGCGGAAATATAGCCGCCCAGCAGGTCGATGCATTCCTGGCTTTGCAGGTCGATGACGTTGACGCCGTGCTCGCGCAGCCAGGACACACCGCCCTGGAAGGTGACCGACTCGCCAACCACCACCGTGCCGATATTGAACTGGCGTACCAGCCCGCTGCAGTACCAGCACGGCGCCAGCGTGGTGACCATGATGGTGTCCTTGTAGCGGCGCTGGCGGCCGGCCTTGCGGAAGGCATCGGTCTCGCCGTGCACGGACGGGTCGTTTTCCTGCACGCGACGGTTGTGACCGCAACCGAGCAGACGGCCGTCGTTGTGATACAGCGCAGCGCCGATCGGGATGCCGCCTTCGGCCAGGCCTTGGCGGGCTTCGGCGATGGCGGTGTCGAGCAGGGCGCGGTAGTCGGGGGTGGTGATCATGCAAGCTCCTGGGTGGCGGCGTCGGCGCGACGCCGCATGTCGATGTGGGGAATGCCGTCTTCCAGATACACGGCGGAAGATGGCGTAAAACCGTGTGCGGCGTAGAACGCTTGCAGGTGCGATTGCGCACCCAGTTGCACGGCGCTGGCCGGCCAGTGTTGCTGCACCACGCGCAAGCCTTCGCGTAGCAGCGCATGCGCAAGGCCGTGACCACGCTGTGCGGCGGCAATGACCACCCGGCCGATACTGGGTTCGGGATAACTCACGCCGGGCGGCAATACGCGCAGATACGCGGCCAACGCAGCGTCGTCAGTGCTGCCGAGCAGATGCAACACGCCCGGCAACATATCCTTGCCGTCCAGCTCCGGATACGCGCACTGCTGCTCCACCACAAACACATCCGAGCGCAGCCGCAGCAGCGCATACAGCTGCGTGGTGCTCAGTTGCTCGAAGCGCAGGCATTGCCAGCGCAGCGAGAGCGAGTGGGAGGACGAAGAAGACATCACCGCATGATAGCGGCTGCGTCGGCTTAGAGTGGCTAACAAAACTACTTCATGCCAGCCTACTGCAGGCCGGCTGATCTGCTGCACGGCTGCACGGCTGCACGGCTGCAGGGCCCTTGCCCGCCCACCATCGCGGGACACGCCGCAAGTACGTCCGTGTAGGCTCTTACGCGGCATCCATGCCGCGTAAGGTCCCGCGACAGTGGGCGGGCAAGGACCAGTCGAGATGGTCGGTGTTCATGGCTTTCAAGAAAGCAACCAGCAGATTCTCTGGTGCGGTGAGGGCACCGCGCCCTCGACCCACGCAGCGTTTGATCTGGACGTCTGACTGCATCCACCAAGATACGGCCGACAAAACCACTGCACTCACCGACAAGCGACTCGCTAGGTTTTGTTAGCCGCTCTTAGTCGACTGCGCTGGCGGTGTCGATTGCCACCACCACCGACATGCCCGCGCGCAGGCGCGCTGCCAGCGGCTGGCCGGGATCGACGCTGATGCGCAGCGGAATACGCTGGGCGATCTTGACGAAATTGCCGGTGGCGTTGTCGGCCGGCAACACGCTGAACTCCGAACCGGCGGCCGGGGAAATTTCCTGCACGCGCCCGTGCAGACGTGCATTGTTGAGCGCGTCCACGGTGAAGCTGGCGCGCTGGCCGATGCGGATCTTCGCCATCTGGGTTTCCTTGAAGTTGGCCACGATCCACAGCGTGTCCGGCACCAGCGACATCAGCTGCGTGCCATTGGTGACGTAGGCGCCCTGGCGCACGCCGAGCTGACCGAGCTGGCCATCGCGCGGGGCAACGATGCGCGTGTTGTCCAGATTGATCTGCGCCAGTTGCACGGCCGCTTGCGCGTTGGCAACCGCCGCTTCCAGTGCGGCGCGATTGACGGTGACGCTGCGTGCATTTTCTTCGGCGGCTTGCACCGCAGCGCGTGCCTGCGCCACGCCGGCATCGGCCTGTGCGCGTGCGGCGAAGGCGGTGTCGCGATCCTGTTCGGAGACCAATTGCTGGCTGGCCAGTTGCTGCGTGCGTGCGTACGCCGAGCGGGTGCGATCGCGTTGCGCCTGATTGCTGCTCAGTGCCGCGCGTTGTTCGGCGATGGTGGCATCGGCGCTATGCCGCTGCTGGTCCCAGTTGGACAGGTTGGCTTGCGCGGTCTGCACCTGCGCCCTGGCCTGTTCGAGTTGCTGGGCATAGATGCGGTCGTCGATCTTTGCCAGCAACTGGCCGTGTTTGACGTGGGCGAAGTCCTGCACCGGCACCTGCGTGACATAGCCGCTGACCTGTGGCGCGATAACAGTGATCTGCCCGTGCACCATCGCATTCTCGGTACGCTCGATGGCACTGACGAACGGCGGCAGGCGCCATGCATACAGCACCAGCGCAACGCCGAGCAGGGCCAGCCCGCCGAAGCCGACCACGCCACCGATGCGACGACGTCGGCGGCGCTGCTGTTCGGCAAGAGAAGTTGAATCTGCAGGTGTATTCATGGGCGCGCAGTGGAAGCAGGAGAGAGGGGCGATGAGGGTGGGCGCAGATAGCGCCGCCACACCAGCACGGACAGGATCCATAGCCCGGTGGCGATGGCGATGCAGCCGATCAACAGAAACACGTCGTTATAGGCGAGCACATTGGCTTCGCGCGTGGCCACGCTGCCCAATGCACGCACGCCTTGGGCCTGGCGCAGCGCCGGGTCGCCGATGCTGCGGCCGTACAGGCTTGCATAGGCCTGCACGCGCGCGGCCACTTGCGGGTCGCTCAACACCAGATGCTCGACCAACTGGCTGGAATGGTATTTCTCCCGCACCACCTGCACCGTGCCGAGCAGTGCGCTGCCAAGCAGGCCGCCCATGTTCTGCGCCATGCCGAACAGCACCACGAAGCTGATCAGATTGCCGGGTTGCGCAATCACCCGGCCCAGCCCCGCGACCATTGCCGGGCCGATGAAGAAGGTGCTGCCGAAGGCCAGCAGGAACTGGCTGACGTACATCTGCTCGGGGCGGGTCAGGCTGGTGGCATCGGCATCCATGAAACAACCGAGACAGATCGCGGCCACCGCAATGATCAGATGCTCGGCCACCCGCGCCGGATTGATCAGCCACGCGCTGGCGGCCACGCCGGCCACCGCGCCCAGCAGCATCAGCGCGAACAGGGTCTGCAATTGTGTGTTGGCCAGTCCCAGGGTCTGGAAAAAGCCGATCGCGCCGGTGCTTTGTTCGGACAGCACCAGCCGGATCAGCAGGATCGCCAGGCCCAGCCGCAGCATGTCGCCGCTGGCCAGCCAGCGCGTATTGATCATCGGGTTGCGGCGGTTGTGTTCGATCCATGCCGCCGTGCACAGCAGTACGATGGAGGCGGCCAACACCACGCCCAGCCACGGCGTACTGGTCCACCACAACAACCGCCCCAGCGAGAGCACCGCCGCCAGACCGGCCGAACCGGCCGCGAACAGGCTGAAGGTGAGGAAATCCAGCGGCTCGAACACGCGATAGCGATCGCTCGGCGGCAGCTTGAGCGCCAGCACGCAGGCCAGCGCGAACACCGCCAGACCGAATTCGAACAAATACAGGCCCTGCCACTCGCCAAATTCCAGCAAATCGGTGGAAAACACCCGCGCCAACGGCAATGCCAGTTGCGTGACACCCAGCCCGGTCACCACCGCCTTGAGCCGGTGCCTGGCCGGAAACGCCTGGATCACGTAGTAAAGCCCCAGCGAACTGAGCGCTGCGCCCACCAGCCCGTGCGCAGCACGCACGGTAATGGCCGAACTCAGGCTGTGCACGAACAGATGCGCGAAGGCGATGGCCGCATACAGCGCCAGGAAGATTTCGGTGAACCGGCGCAGCCCGAACTGCTGGCGAAACTTCACCAGCAGCAGGTTGGCCGACATGTTGGTCATCACATAGGCGGCCGGCAGCCAGGCCATTTCAGTGGCGTAGGCGCCCAGCGTGCCTTGCAGATAGGTCAGGTTGGCGGTGACCAGCGCATTGCTCAGCCCACCGGTCAGCGCCACCACCACGCCGACCAGCCCGTACTGGATGCGCCGCCGGGTGGGGTGCAGGGGCGTGGAGGCCGACCCCGGCAGGGTGGGCTTCTCATGGGGCTGCCAGTCGCGCTGGACGTACTTGTCGCGCACCGAATGCTCGCTGGGCCAGTCGCTGAAGAAGACGGCGATTGTGGTCCGGTTGCGGTCATGGCGGCGTCAGCAGTGCGATAATCCGCCCATGAGCGAATCTCCCTATACCTCCGGCACCACCCATTTCGGCTTTCGCGATGTCGCTGCCAAGGACAAGCAGAAGCTGGTCGGCGAAGTCTTCACCTCGGTCGCGCGCAACTACGACCTGATGAACGATCTGATGAGTCTGGGCGTGCACCGCGCATGGAAACGCTACTTCGTGGCGACCGCGCAGGTGAAGCCGGGCGACCGCGTGCTGGACCTGGCCGGCGGCACCGGCGACATCGCCGTGCTGCTCAAGGAGCGTGTGGGCAACGAAGGCGCGGTGGTGCTGGGCGACATCAACGCCGGCATGCTGTCGGTGGGCCGCGACCGGCTGACCAACCGCGGCCTGGTGGCCGGCTTCGACTACGTGCAATGCAATGCCGAGGCGCTGCCGTTCCCGGATCAGAGCTTCGATCTGGTGACCATCTCCTTTGGCTTGCGCAACGTCACCGATAAAGACGCCGCGCTGCGCGAGATGTACCGTGTGTTGAAGGTGGGCGGGCAGGCGCGCGTGCTGGAATTTTCCGAAGTCACCGCCGAGTGGTTCAAGCCGATCTACGACTTCCACTCGTTCAAGATTTTGCCCAAGCTGGGCCAGCTGTTCGCACGCGATGCCGATAGCTACCAGTACCTGGCCGAGAGCATCCGCAAGCATCCGCCGCAGGAATCGCTCAAGGGCATGATGGGCGAGGCCGGATTCGCGCGTTGCCACTACAAGAATCTGACCGGCGGCATCGTGGCGATCCACTCCGGCTACAAGATCTGAGCGTGATCCGACGCGGCGCTGGCTGAGCGTCTGGTCCGGCGTCGTTCATCGCGCGCCGGATATCGCGCAAGGACGTTGCGCTTGTGTTCGCTTGCCGCGCCATCACGACTTGCGCGCCTGCGTTTGCCGACAAACTTTTGAGACTCCCGTCGCGTTGGCTCCACCAATGGTCGGCGACACTAGGCCATCTTTCGCTGGAGACGTGGATGCGCTTGTACGCAGGGCTGTCGCGCGTGTTTCCTCGCTCCTTCAGCGCCAAGCTGCTGGCGGTGACCTTTGTCGGCATCCATCTGCCGCTGCTGTTGCTGATCGTCTGGCTGGCATCGCAAAGCGAGTTGGGTGGACGCCCGCTATGGTCGGTGGTGATCGTGGCATTGCTGGCCACGCTGGCGGGCACCGCGCTGACGCTGTCTGCACTGTATCGCCTGCTCGCGCCACTGCGCATCGCCGCCGACGCGCTGGATGCGTACTACGCCGATCAACGCCTGCCCACGCTGCCCGAACATGGCGACGACGAGTTGGGGCGTTTGCTGCGCGGGATCAATCGCAGCCTGCGCGGTATCGATGCCGGCATGCGCGATCTCAAGAAGCACGCCTTGTTCGATTCGCTGACCGAGGCGTTGAACCGGCGCGGCTGCGAGCAGGCGATGCTGGATTCGGTCACCGCCGCGCAGCGCGAAGGCTGGCCGTTCGTGTTGTTCGTGCTGGACATGGACAACCTCAAGACGATCAACGACCGTTTCGGCCATCTGGCCGGTGACCGCGTGTTGGTGCGGCTGGTGGAATCGGCGTACGGCTGGCTCGGTGCGCAGGACTGGATCGGGCGTTGGGGCGGCGATGAATTTTTGATCGGCGTGCATGCCGGCGAAGACGAGGCCACGCTCAAACTCAATCAATGGCTGTCGATGCTCGAACGCGACGATGCCGACGAAGCGCCGCTGCATGTCAGCGCCGGCAGTGCGGTATGCGAGCAGGGCCTGGATGCCACCGAGCTGTATCGACGCGCCGATGCGGCGATGTACCGCGCCAAGTTCTCCGGCGGCCGGCGCCTGGTGCGCGACGGGCACGATACCCCGCGCAGTCATCCGGTGACCTGAGCCGCCAGCGGTGGCACGGGCAGGCAGCGGCCCAGAGCGCTAAAATGCCCGATTCCCCCTTGCTGCGGTGCCGTCGATGCGCTTCCCGTTCCTGTCGCTGTCCCTGGCCGTGTCCATCGCGCTGGCCGGCTGTTCCAATGAGTCCACGCCGCCGGCCGCTACCAACGCGGCACCGGCCGCCACCGCCAAGGCCCCCGTGAAAGCAGACGCCCGCAACCACGACGAAAGCTCCTACGCCCAGCCGCAGCTGGTGGTCATCAAGGATCTGGCGCTGGACCTGAAGCTGGATTTCGACGCCAAGCAGATCGGCGGCACCGCCACCTACACGCTCCAGTGGAAGGACAAGGCCGCCAAGCAGCTGGTGCTGGACACGCGCGAGCTGAGCATCGCGCAGGTGCAGGCCGACGACGGCAAGGGCGCGTTGGCGCCGCTGCAGTTCGCGCTGGCGCCGGCCGACAAGACCTTCGGCAGCAAGCTCACCATCGAGACGCCGACTCAGCCGTCCAGGATCGTGATCACCTATCACACCGCACCCACCGCCTCGGGCCTGCAGTGGCTGGAGCCGTCGATGACCGAAGGCAAGCAGCTGCCTTTCATGTTCAGCCAGTCGCAGGCGATCCACGCGCGCAGCTGGGTGCCGTTGCAGGACACCCCGAGCGTGCGCTTCACCTATAGCGCGCATGTGACCTCGCGCCCGGACGTGATGGTGCTGATGAGCGCCGACAACGACCCCAAGGCCGCGCGCGATGGCGATTACAGCTTCAAGATGCCCGAGCCGATTCCCTCGTATCTGCTGGCGATTGCCGCAGGCGATGTGGTGTTCAAGCCGATTTCCGCACGCTCGGGCGTGTGGGCCGAGCCGGCCATGGCCGACAAGGCCGCCAAGGAATTCGAAGACACCGAAAAGATGATCGGTGCCGCCGAAAAACTCTATGGCCCGTATCGCTGGGGCCGTTACGACATGCTGGTGCTGCCGCCGTCGTTCCCGTTCGGCGGCATGGAGAATCCGCGCCTGACCTTCGCCACGCCCACCGTGATCGTTGGCGACAAGTCGCTGGTCTCGCTGGTCGCGCACGAACTGGCGCATAGCTGGTCGGGCAACCTGGTGACCAATGCCAGCTGGAAGGACATCTGGCTCAACGAAGGCTTCACCACCTACGTGCAGGCGCGCATCACCGAGGCGTTGTACGGCGCGGAGATGGCCGAGATGGAGCGCGAGATCGACCAGGGCGATCTGCTGGCCGAAGTGAAGGACATGGCGCCGGCCGACCAGGCATTGGCATTGCCGCCGCTGGCCGAGCGCGACCCCGACGAAGCCTTGAGCCAAGTGGCCTACGTCAAGGGCGCGTGGTTCCTGCAGTTCCTGGAGCAGCGCTTCGGCCGCGCGGTGTTCGACCCCTTCCTGCGTGGCTGGTTCGACGATCATGCGTTCCAGAGCGCCACCACCGACCAGTTCGTCGATTACCTCAACAAGAACCTGCTGGACAAGCATCCCAATACCGTGAGCGCGGCCGAAGTGGATGCGTGGTTGAAGCAGCCGGGCATCCCGGCCTTCGCAACCAAAGCCCGCTCGCGCAGCTTCTCGATCGTGGACACCGCACGCATCGCCTGGAGCGGCAGCGGCACGCTACCCAACAAGCAGGTCACCGGCGAGTGGGGCACGCAGGAGTGGGTGCATTTCCTCAGCGGCATGGGCGCCACCTTGAAGCCGGAACAGCTCAAGCAACTGGATGATGCCTACCACTTCACCGGCACCCCGAACGGCGAAATCGCCATGCGTTGGTACCCGCTGGCGATCCGCAGCGGCTACACCGATGCGCGCGCCGCTGCAGGCGAGTTCATCGAACGCGTCGGCCGCCGCAAGCTGGTGCTGCCGATCTACGCCGAACTGTTGAAGACCCCGGACGGCATCGCCTTCGCCGAACAGGCCTTCGAGAAAGCCAAGCCCAGCTATCACCCGATCACCACCGCCTCGGTGGCCGAGATGATCGCCAAGGCCAAGGCGGCACCGCCCAAGCAGCCGTAATGGCAGGGGAGGGCGTTGCAGACGCCCTCCCGCCGCTTCCATTAGCGGCATCGTGCCCTGCAATCGCCCTGTAGGAGCGCACTCGTGCGCGATGGGCTCCACCGGGAATGCCCCATCGCGCACGAGTGCGCTCCTACGAAGGAGTCGGTGGTGCAGATCACAGCGGCAGCATCACGCAGGCCTGCCTGTTGATCAACGCGTGTGATGCGGCCTGTTATCGTTACCGCTGTTTTCACGCCTTCCGGAGTCGACGATGAAGTATCTGCTGAGCGCGGCCCTGTGCGTCGCTGCATTGAGTGGCTGTACTGACCGCGAGGCACAACGTCAGGCGCAGGAGACCGCGCAGGCACAAGCCAAGGAACAGCAAGCCGATGCGCTCGCCAAGCAATACGACGAGGCAGTGAAGGCTGAAAACTGGGATATGGCACGCGCGCATGGCGCCGCCTTGCTGGAAGGCTACGCCGGCACTGCTGCGGCCACGCGCATCGAGCCCGGTTACGCCGACATCAAGGCCAAGGGCGAGCAGGCGCGCGAACTGCGCCGCATGCAGGCGTTATGGCAGTACTCGCAGGTGCCGGCCAAGGGCGGCACGCAGCGCTCGGCGATGATCGATGCCAAGGACCGCGTGGACGTGGACGGGAGCGGCCCGAAGCCGGTGAGCCTGGTGTTCCGCGATCACCCGCAGTGGAAGCGCCATAGCTATCTGGTGCTCAAGGCCGGCGACTTCAACTGCTACAGCGGCTGCAAGGTGCAGGTCTCGGCCGACGGCGGCGCAGCGCGCCCGATGGCCGCGCATCGCCCCGACACCGACGAAGCGATCGCAATGTTCATCGACGACGACAAGGCGCTGTGGAAATTGGTGCGCAATGCCAAGCGCGTCAGCATCGCGTTTCCGGTGAAAGCCGGCGGCACGCGCACCGCCGAGTTCGAAGTGGGCGGGCTGGATAACACGCAGATGCCCGGCTGGAAGTAGACGCCACTGCCGACCGCGCGGCACATAGACGCGCGGTCGGTGCACTGCATCGGCGTGTGCCGTGCGTCTATCCTGGTGATTGCGCAAGCTGTGCTTTCGCCTGACGATCGCCTGCCGTGTTGCGTTCACCACTCTCACGTCTTCGCACGTATGCACGTATGGACTGCATGACCATCACACAGACATCTCCCGCGTTGTTCGACTACCGCCACTGGGTGTTCGACATGGATGGCACGCTGACCGAAGCCGTGCATGATTTCGCATTGATTCGACGCGCGCTGGACATCCCGCCCGAGGCCGACATCCTGCATCACCTGGCATCGCTACCTGCCGACCAGGCTGCTGCCAAACACGCCTGGCTACTCGAACACGAGCGTGAGCTCGCACGGACCGCACGCGCCGCGCCCGGTGCAGTGGAACTGGTGCGTGCCTTGCAGGCGGCCGGATGCCAACTCGGCATGCTTACCCGCAACGCACGCGAACTGGCGCAGGTGACGTTGCAGGCGATCGGCCTGCACGATGCATTTGCCTGGGACACCATCGTCGGCCGTGACGAGGCCGCGCCCAAACCCGCGCCCGATGGCCTGCAGTATTTCGAACGACGCTGGTCGGTCGACGGTGCGGCATTGGTGATGGTCGGCGACCACCACAACGACCTGGCCTGCGGTCGTGCCGTCGGCGCCTGCACGGTGCTGGTCAACACGCCGGGTGACCCCTGGCCCGGCTTTGCCGACTGGCGTCTGGAGGATTGCACGCAGTTGCTGATGCGGTGGAAGGCTGGCGTGGTGTCTCGCAAGTAGGCGAAGCGTGCGGATGGATCGATTGCGATGCAGAGCTCTCCGCGTTGTCTTTGAATGACGATGATGAGCGACTCCGCATCGCGGAGCTTGCCCGATGTATTCGATCGCAATGGCAGGCAAGCGGAGAAAGCGACTCGCCCCACAGAGCGTGAAAGTTCGCAGGGGGCGTTATCGCGCAACGTCAAACGTCCACATGGCTAACAGTGACCCTCGGCCAAGAAAATATCGATGCCGACGACGTCGGATGCATAAGTCCAAATGCATGGCATCGACCGGCAGTGCTTGCCGACCAGCAGGCGCGAACAGTGGGAGCGCGGTGTCGTATCCGGGTGCGGGACCGTGTGGCGGCATGGATGCCGCCACCGAGCCTCCACGGACGGATTCACGGCGTGTCCCGCTCCCGGATGCGGCGCCGCGCGCAGACCAACCCACACACGCAACGTCTGTCCGGCTTGTGCGAATGCTTCGGCTCATGGAGGGCGCTTGCACGCGTACCGGCGTGGGACACGCCGCAAGTACGTCCGTGTAGGCTCTTACGCGGCATCCATGCCGCGTAAGGTCCCACGCCGGTACGCGCGCAAGCACCGCCGTTTATGGTCGGCGTCTGAAGCAAAAGCGGGAGGGTGACTTACCTGCCGTGCGTTGGAACCATGGAAAAACCGAACCATCTGCGCCACCGATGTAACAGCACGCCCGGTGCAAACTGTGCCAAAACCGTGACAGTGCGCCTCGCTCAAGCGACTGCCATCACAGCAAAGCCCCGCTGCCCCGACATGGTGCATCGCACCAGCACATTGGCATGGCGTTTGCTCTCTTCTCCCTCGACGTTTCCGACGTCTGCGACGCAACTGGCTGCAACAGTGCTTGTGCTGCGGATGTTTCAACCGACTGGTTGTTCAATCGAAGGGGTAGACGCATATGCATCAATCTTCCTGTCGCAGCATTCGCAGCGGTGCGCTGCTCATGCTTGCGCTGAGCGCCGCGCTGTCCGGCTGTAAAAAGGACGCCGCCACCGAAACTGCAGCGCCCGCACCGGCAGCCGCCCCCGCCGCTGCGCCGCCGGCCGCCGCCGTGGTCGACACCGATGGCGAATTCACCACCAATGCCAGCAACCCGGACAACTGGGGCGGCATCGGGCGCGACTTCGCACTTACCCGGCACAGCCCGCTGGCCGAAATCAATCGCGACAACGTCAAGAATCTCAAGATGTCGTGGGAGATGAAGACCGATGCCACGCGCGGCCACGAAGGCCAGCCGCTGGTGATCGGCAGCATCATGTACATGGTCAGCGCCTACCCGAACAACGTGTTCGCCATCGACCTGGCGGCGCAGGATGACGGCGGCAAGGTGTTGTGGAAATACACCCCGCAACAGGACGAACGCTCGGTGGCGGTGGCGTGCTGCGATACGGTCAACCGCGGCGCCTCGTATGCCGATGGCAAGCTGGTGTTCGGCAGCCTGAGCGGCGATGTGATCGCACTCGATGCCAAGACCGGCAAGGAAGTGTGGAAGCAGAAACTCGGGCATCCGGACAAGGGCGAGACCATCACCATGGCGCCGATCATTGCCGACGGCAAGGTGATCGCCGGCATCAGCGGCAACGAGTTCGGCGTGCTCGGGCGTGTGGCGGCCTACAGCCTGGCCGATGGCAAGCAGGTGTGGTCCTGCGATGCGGCCGGTACCGACAAATCGATCTGCCTGGGCGCGGATTTCAACAAGGCCAATCCGCAGCATGGTCAGCTCGGCGATCTGGGCGTCAAGACCTTTCCCAACGACGAATGGAAGCGTGGCGGCGGTGCGGCGTGGGGCTGGTACAGCTACGACCCGAAGTTGAAGCTGCTCTATTACGGCACCGGTAATCCCGGGCTGTGGAGCCCGTCGTATCGCTGCGGCAAGACCTCGCAGGAGGAATGCAACAACGGCGAGCATGACAACAAGTGGTCGATGACCCTGTTCGCCCGCAAGATCGATACCGGCGAAGCGGTGTGGGGCTACCAGAAGACCCCGTTCGACCAGTGGGATTACGACGGCATCAACGAGCCGATCCTGGTCGATCTGACCATCGACGGCAAGCAGGTTCCGTCGGTGGTGCAGTTCGATCGCAATGGCTTTGCCTACGTGCTCGATCGTCGCGACGGCACCTTGCTGCGCGCGCACAAGTTCGTGCCGGCCAACTGGGCCGAACGCATCGACATGAAGACTGGCCGCCCGGTCAAGGTGGCCGCGCATTCGCCGCTGGAACGCGGCAAGAAAGTGCAGGCGTTCCCCTCGGCCATGGGCGGCAAGGACCAGCAGCCGTGCTCGGTGGATCCGGCCAATTCGGCGGTGTTCTTCTGCGGCACCAACAACTGGCACATGGAGCTGGAACCGCAGGAACGCGGCAACACCATGATGGGCCTGCCGTACGTGTTCGCCAACGTGATGATGAAGCCCAACGAGCCGGGTGCGCTGGGCATCGTCAAGGCGTTCGATGTGGTGGAAGGCAAGTCCAAGTGGGAGATCAAGGAGAAGTTCCCGGTGTGGAGCGGCACCCTGGTCACCGATGGCGGGCTGGTGTTCTACGGCACATTGGATGGCTGGTTCCGTGCGGTGGACAAGGACACCGGCAAGAAGCTGTGGGAGATGAAACTGCCCTCCGGCATCATCGGCAACCCGATCGCCTACAAGGCCAATGGGCACCAGTACGTGGCGGTGTTCTCCGGCATCGGTGGCTGGATCGGCTTGCCGGTGGCCGCAGGTCTGGACCCGGCCGATCCGTATGGCGCGCTGGGTGCTGCCGGTCTGGCATTCGGTGCCGGTTTCGACAAGATCCCGCTCGGCGGCATGGTGCACACCTTCCGTATCGACGGCGCCGGCAAGACTGTGACCGCCAGTGCCACCGCCACTGCGGCCGCAGGCGGCGGCACCGCCAACGCCGCAGCGAAGACCGCACGATGAGATCCAGGCAAGGCGTTGCAAGCGTGCATCGGCAGTTCGCTGCCGGTGCGCGTGGCATGAGCCGGCAGCTGCGTCAGCTGCTGGTGCTTTGCAGCCTCGGACTCGTCGCCGCAGGCTGCACACGCGAGCCGTCCTCACCGACGGCTCGCGCTTCTGATTCCGGTGCGGCGCCCACAGCGGCGCCTACATCCACTGCAGCGCCAGCCTCCGCGCAAACGCCGGCCAACACGCCGCCACCTGCGCCCGATCCCACGGTGCTGCGCGTCTGCGCCGACCCGGGCAACATGCCGTTGTCCAACAAGGCCGGCGAGGGCTTTCAGAACAAGATCGCGCAGGTCGTGGCCGATGCCATGGGCCGGCGCCTGGAATACGAGTGGCGCACCTACTACCAACGCGGGTTGGCACGCAGCACCATCAATGCCGGCCGCTGCGATGTGTTGATGGATCTCAACAGTGATTTCGAGCAGGGCCTGACCACGCGCCCGCTGTATCGCTCGGCGTATGTGCTGGTGACGCGCAAGGGCTTGAATCTGGTGCCGACCTCGCTGGACGATCCTGGGCTGAAAAAACTGCGGCTGGGCGTGTTCCAGAGTTCGCCCGCACGCCAGGCGTTATACGAGCACGGCATCAGCGGCGATGTGCAGTACCTGTTTTACGACTCGGCCACCGCGCCGGAAGAACATCCCGGCAAGCTGGTCGAACGCGTCGCCGCCAATGAACTGGATGTGGCCGAATCCTGGGGCCCGGTGGCCGGTTATTACGCGCAGCGCAGCGGTCTGGGTTTAGTGCCACTGAACACCGTCGACGATGCGGTGCTGGAGTATTCGATGGCATGGGCGGTGTCGCGCAAGAACGCGGACCTGCGCGATGCGTTGAACACGGCCATGCAACAGAGTGCGGCAAAGATCGCGCAGATCCTGCGCAGTTATCACGTGCCGCTGGTGCGGTGTAGCGACTGCGTGGTGGCAGGCGATCTGGCATCGCACGGGCCGTATGCGACGCCGACGCCAGCGCCGAAAGCGCCGAGCCCGGCCGCGTCGTCGCAGGAACTGGCGCAGCTGCAACTGCGCATCGCCGACGGTGCCGACCCGAACCAGGAACTGGCGCATGCGCTGGATGCCGGCGATGGCGTGCGTGCGGCGTGGCTGTTGCGGCATGGCGCCGATGCCAATCGTCCCAACCTGCTCGGCGAGCCGCCGCTGCATCAGGCGATCCGCAATCAGGAACCGGATCTGGTCAGCCTGTTGCTCGATGCCGGTGCACGCCTGGATGCGCGCGATAGCAGCGGCTGGACCGCGTTGATGAAGGCGGCCTGGGCCAACGATGCCGACAGTGTGGCCAAGTTGCTGGGCAAGCGTGCACCGGTGGACACCGTCTCCAGCGATGGCTGGAGCGCGCTGGAGTTGGCGGTGTCCTACGCCGATGTCGGCGTGGTGCAGGCATTGCTGGCAGCGGGTGCGAATGTGCGGCGTGCCAATCCCACCGGGTTCACGCCGGTGATGTTTGCGGTAGCGCGTGACGACCCGGCGATTCTCGATGCGGTGCTGGCACGTGGGGCCGACGTCGGCCACGCAAACCAGGCTGGCGTCACCGCATTGATGTTGGCTGCAGCGGCCGGGCGCGAATCAGTGGCCAAGCGCTTGTTGGCGGCCGGTGCCGATCCTGCCGCACGTAATCGCGACGGCAAGACCGCCGCCGCATTGGCGCAGGCGCGCGGCGACACCGCGCTGGCCACGCTGCTCACGCAGACCAGTCGTCCGTCTCGGCAATGACTTCGGCAATGACTGTGTCACCTGCCGCGTGCACGGGGTGCGCGGTGTTCCCTCCGATCAGAAAGGTTCGTCCATGCGCAAGTCCACTGTGGGTTGTTTCGATCGTTCCATGCGCGCACCGCTGTGCGCGTTGATGCTCAGCGTGGTGCTGGCCGCGTGCGGCAAGGAGGCGCCGCCAGCGCCGGCTTCTGATGCCGCCGCACCGCCGGCTGCCAGTACGCCTGCGCCGGCCACCGGTGCCGCTGCGCCTGCGCCTGCAGCGGCGACCGCCGGGGTGCCCAACCCGGCCGCTGGGCCTGCGCCGGATCCGGCCACGCCACCGGCGCCGCCGGCTGCGGTCGTGCCGATTCCGAAGGGACCCGAGGTCAAGGTCACGCCCGAGCTGATTGCCGAAGGCAAGAAGATCTATTTCTCGGCCGGTTGCAACGCCTGTCACGGCGGCACCGGTGGCGGTGGCATGTGCCCGCCGTTGACCAACGACATCTGGGTGTATGGCAGCGACGACGACACCTTGCGCGCGCTGATCAGCGAAGGCACGGCAGCGATGATCACCCACGGCAAGACCCGCGTCGGACATGAAAAAGTGGTTGGGCAGATGCCGCCGTTCGCGCCGGTGCTCAAGCCGGGCGACACCGAAAAACTGCTCGCCTTCATCCATTCGATCAACAAGACCGCGGGCAAGGCGCAATGAGGTCAGCGCTGATCAGGGGGCAGCGCGTCTATGTCGCAATGGTGCTGGGCGCGCTGCTCGCAGTGGCGGGCTGCCAGCGCGACGCTGACGCGCCTGCGTCGCGCGCTGCACCGGCGGCGAACACGGCTGCTGCGAGTCCTGCAGATCCCGCAGCCCCTGCAGCAACACCGGCGCCATCAACCCCCCCGGTGTTTGCGTATGTGCCCAATCAACGTAGCGGGACGGTGTCGGTGATCGACACGCACACCGATACGGTGGTGCGCACGCTCAGCGCGCAAGGGCAACTGGGCAAGCGTCTGCAGCAGCTGTTGCCGGGCCCGCACGGGCATCTGTATCTGATCGATGCCGAGCATCATCGTTTGATCGAGCTCGATACCGAAAAAGATTCTGTGCTGCGCAGCGTACAGATCGGCGAGAACGCCGAAGGCATCGCGTTGTCGCCGGATGGCAAACAGTTCGCGGTGTGTGTGGAAGGACAGAACCAGGTGATGTTGATCGATGCCGCGCAGTTCAAGCTGCAGCAGGTGATCGCCACGCGTGGGCAGGCGCCGGAGCATTGCGCCTACACGCCGGACGGGCAGTGGTTGCTCACCAGCAACGAGGGCTCCAACGACATGGACATGATCGAACTGGCCACCCGTCAATCGCGCGGTGTGGTCGCCACCAGCGGCCATCCGCGCGGCATGGCGTTCGCACCGGACGGGCACAGCGTGTACATCGCGCAGGAAACCGCCAACGTGGTGGACGTGATCGACCTGAAAACGCGGCAACGCCGCGCCAGTCTGCCGGCCGGTGTGCGCACCGCAGGGGTGGCGTTGTCGGCCGATGGCACCCGCCTGTACGCGTCCAACGGCGGTGCCGGTACGGTCAGCGTGATCGATACCAAGACCGCGCGCAGTCTTGCCGAAATTGCGGTCGGGCTGCGGCCGTGGAATCCGGCGCTGACACCGGCCGGCGACAAGCTGTATGTCGCCAACGGGCGCTCGAACACGGTGAGCGTGATCGACACCGCGACGTTGCAGCAGATCAAACAGATCCCCGTCGGCGAATTGCCGTGGGGCGTGGTGATCGCGCGCTGAGCGGCGGCCATGCCGACGCGCGCCAGGGAGGCCGGATGAAGACACGCGCTGCGGTGGCATGGGGTCCGCACCAGCCGCTGACCATCGAAGAGGTGGACCTGCAGCCGCCGCGGCCCGGCGAGGTGCTGGTGCGCCTGGTCGCCACCGGTATCTGCCATGGCGATGCGCATGCATTGGCGCACGGGCACGCGAGCAGCTTTCCGGTGATCCTGGGGCAGGAGGGCGCCGGCATCGTCGAAGCCGTGGGCATCGGCGTCACCAGCGTGCGTGTCGGCGATCACGTGATCCCGCTGTACATGCCCGAATGCGGCGTGTGCAAGTTCTGTCGCTCCGGGCGCACCAACCTGTGCCAGGCGATTCGCAGCAGCCAGGAGCGCGGGCTGATGCCCGATGGCAGCAGCCGGTTTTCATTGAACGGACGGCCGATCCTGCATCACATGGGCACCAGCACGTTTTCCGAATACACGGTGTTGCCCGAGATCGCGGTGGCGCGTATCCATCCGGATGCACCGCTGGATCAGGTCTGCCTGCTCGGCTGCACGGTCACCACCGGTGTCGGCGCGGTGCTCAACAGCGCGCATGTGCGGCCCGGCGATTGCGTGGCGGTGTTCGGGCTGGGCGGCATCGGCTTGTCGGTGGTGCAGGGCGCGGTGCTGGCGCAGGCCGGGCGCATCATCGCAGTGGATATCGATCCGGCCAAGTTCGCGCTGGCGCGTGCCTTGGGCGCCACCGATTGCCTGGATCCGTGCGACTACGGCGCACCGATCCAGCAGGTGATCGTGGACCTCACCGACGGCGGCGCCGACCACAGTTTCGAATGCGTGGGCGATGTCGGTGCAATGCGCGCGGCACTGGAGTGCTGCCACAAGGGCTGGGGCGAGAGCGTCATTCTCGGCGTGGCCGACGACACGCAGGAAATCAGCACGCGGCCCTTTCAGCTGGTGACCGGGCGGGTGTGGCGCGGCAGCGCGTTCGGCGGGGTGAAGGGGCGCAGCGAGCTGCCTGGCTACGTCGAGCGCTATCTGCAAGGCGACATCCGGCTGGCGCCGTTGATCACGCGCACCCTGGCGCTGGACGACATCAATCAGGCGCTGGCGGATCTGCGCGCAGCGCGCGGCATCAAATCGATCGTGCTTTATTGAGGGAGACGACATGAGGTCGACGCATCACTTACTGGGGTATCGCAGCACACCGCCGCTTCGCGCCGCACGCCATGGCCGCGATGCATTGCAACGACATCGGCTTGCCTGCGCCTGCGCAGCGCTGCTGTGCGCTGGTACGATCGGCACTGCAATGGCCGAAGACGCGCCGCAGGTGACCTGGCTGGACCGCATCGAGGTCACCGCCACACCGATTCCCGGCACCACCATCGACGCGGCGCAGTTGCCGTACATGGTGCAATCGGCCACCAATGGCGAGCTGTCGCGCGGGCGCAGCAACAACCTCAGCGATCTGCTGCAGCGGCGCTTTCTCGGTGTGGACGGCAACGATGTGCAAGGCAGTCCGTTCCAGAACGATCTCACCTTCCACGGCTTTCGCGCCTCCGCCTTGCCGGGCGCCTCGCAAGGGGTATCGGTGTATCTGGATGGCGTGCGTTTCAACGAACCGTTCGCCGATATCGTCAGCTGGGACATGCTGCCCGAGTCGGCAATCAATGCAGTGACCTTGATGCCCGGCTCCAATCCCTTGTTCGGGCCGAACACGCTCGGTGGCGCGGTGGTGCTGTCCACCGCCTCCGGTTTGACCGCACCTGGATTGCAGGGCGAGGTAAGCATCGGCAGCGGCGCGCGCAAGCGCTTGGACGCCAGTTACGGCCTCGCCAGTCAGGACGGGTGGCATGGCTTTGTCGCAGTCACCGGCTTCGACGAAAACGGCTGGCGCGATGCCTCCGAAGGACGTCTTGGCACGCTGTTCGGCAAGGTAGGCAAGCAGGGCGAGCAGACCGATTGGAGCCTGTCGGTGCTGCACGGGCGCAGCCGTTTGATCGGCAATGGCCTGCTACCGGATATCCGCTACACCGACGATGGCCCCCAGCCCGGCTTGTATCGCGCCGACCGCCGCTCGGTGTACACCTCGCCCGATCTCACGCGCAATCGCAATACGTTGTTCACCGCGCAACTGGACCATCGTTTCGATGCGGACACCGCACTGCATGCACTGGCCTACTCGCGCGTGGGCCGCCGCGACACCGTCAATGGCGATATCGGTGAAGACTACGAAGAATTCGTCGAAGAATGCGCCTCCGGTTACGACGCAGACGGCAACACGCTGGATGCCGATTGCGATGTGGCACGCGCCGATGCCGGTGCATTGCCCACCGGCGCGCTCAACACCACTCAGATGCGCCAGGAAGCGCAAGGGCTTGCGCTCAACCTGAGCAAGCAATGGGGTGTGCATGCGCTCAGCACCGGGGTCACTTTCGATCGCGGCCATGTGCGTTACCAGCAATTCGCCGGCGATGGTTGGGTGCAGCCAGACCGCTCGGTCGCTGCCGATCCGGATGCCGAGCGCGCGTTCTTTTCCGGCGTGCGCGGCAGCACCAAAACGCTGGGCGTGTTCGTCGCCGACACCTGGGCCTTGGACGATGCAACCCATCTCACCGCCGCAGTACGCTGGAACCGTGTGGTGGTGGACAACATTCTTTCCACCGCCGAAGACGGCGACCGCCCGCGCGAGCGCTTCGTCTATGCCAAGGCCAATCCGTCCCTGGGTTTGACCCACCGGCTCGATTCGGGGCTGACGGTATACGGCTCGGTCGCGCAAAACAGCCGCGCCCCAACGGCAATCGAACTGGGCTGCGCCGATCCCACCCAGCCGTGCCGCTTGCCGACCGGCTTGCAGGCCGATCCACGTCTGGAGCAGATCATCTCGCGCACGTATGAACTCGGCGCGCGCTGGACGCCATCGGCCAACACCAATGCCACGCTGTCGGTGTATCGCGCCGACAATCGCGACGATATCTTGTTCCTGCGCGCGCCGGATACGCAGTTGGGTTACTTCGACAATGTCGGCCGCACCCGGTATCAAGGCGCGGATCTGTCGCTACGCCTGCGCAGCGGCGATTGGCAGTGGTCGGCCGGCTACAGCTTTCTGGATGCGACCTATCGCAGTGATGGCGAATTGCTCTCCGGCGAGCGTGTAATCACCTTGCGTCCCGGCCTTCGCATCGCCGCATTGCCGCGCCACAACCTCAAGCTCGGGGTGGAGTGGCAGCGCGATGCGCTGACCTTGGGCGCCGGTGTGCGTGCGGTTTCCGGGCGCGTGGCCAGCGGCAACGAGGATGGCCAGGTCGACAACGCCGAAGACGGCGAGCCCGCGCCCGAGCGCATCGACATCGGCACCGCCGGCTATGCGCTGGTAGATCTGCAGGCCCGTTGGAAACTCGGCGAACGGCTGTCGCTCTTTGCCCGCGTCGACAACGTCTTCAACCGCCGCTACGCGACGTATGCGGCAGTGGCCGAAGACGTGTTCCCCGATGGCGAACTGGCGCGCCCGCAAGATGCACCAGTGGAAACCGGCCCGGCCCGTTTTCTCGCGCCGGGTGTACCACGGCAGTATCTGATCGGCGTGCGCTGGGCGTTATGAGTGGGGCTGGGATTGGGGATTCGTGATTAGGGATTCGTAAGCCGTAAGCCGTAAGCCCCTCTCGTCATCTGGATGATCACAAGCCGCGCTGGTCGGGGCGCGGTGTCCTCACCGCTCGCGGGACACGCCGTGAATCCATCCCTGGAGGCTCAGTGGCGGCATCCATGCCGCCACATGGTCCCGCAATCGGCGAGGACACCGCACCAGAGAGTGAGTCGGTGGTCGTGTGAAAAGCTGCTCGTTGCTCGGGTTGCATCGGGACGATGATCAGAAGCGACGCTACCCGAAACAACTCGCGTCATGCTCTGCTTGCAGCCCTGCACACCGACCATCTCGACTGGTCCTTGCCCGCCCACCGTCGCGGGACCTTACGCGGCATGGATGCCGCGTAAGAGCTTACAGGGACGTACTTGCAGCGTGTCCCGCGATGGTGGGCGGGCAAGGGCCCTGCAGCCAAGCGCAGATCAGCCGCTCTGCAAGCGATTTGTCCGCGCTATCCAACCGCTCCAAGACAACCGAGATTTCGAGTCTTGGCGGCACTTAGCTTCAGTCAATAGCGCAGTAAGTCGAGGCCACCGCACCAGAAAGTTAGTCGGTTGCTCTTTTGAAAATATGCACACCGACCATCTCGGCGGGTCCTTGCCCGCTCACCGTCGCGGGACCTTACGCGGCACGGATGCCGCGTAAGAGCTTACATGGACGTACTTGCGGCGTGTCCCGCGATGGTGGGCGGGCAAGGACCCTGCAGCCAAGCAACAGATCAACCGCTCCGCAATGACGTCATGTACGTGGTGCATGCCGCACCGAGCAAACTCGCCACCGCCTGATGGCCAAGAAGTAGTTCTGTTGATCGCTGTAAGGATCAGCACCAAGACCCTGCTTTGGCTTTTACGAATCCCCAATTCCCAATCCCAAATCACCGCCACCGCTCAGCCCGTATCCAACCCATGCTTGCGCAGCTTGCGATACAGCGTATTGCGGCTGATACCCAGGGCATCGGCGGTGCGGCTGACATTCCAGCGATGGCGTTCGAGTTGCTGCTGCAGCACCAGGCGCTCGGCCTGATCGAGTGCGACGCGGCCGGGCATGTCGTCGGCCGCCACCGCGCGGCCATCGACCAGACACGGCGCGCTGCCGGCATCGACGATTTCCTGCGGCAGATTCGGTAGCCGGATCACCCCATCGCTGCACAGCACCGCCGCCGTGCGCAGCACGTTGCGCAACTGACGCAGATTGCCCGGCCAGGCGTAACTCAGCAATTTGTGCATCGCTTCTTCGCTGATGCGCACGCTGTGCTCGCTGTTTTCTTCGCGCAGCAAGGTGCGGATCAGCTCGGCCTTGTCGCTGCGCTCGCGTAGCGGCGGCAGATGCAGCACCACGCCATTGAGCCGGTAATACAGATCCTCGCGGAACTCGCCGGCAGCCACCCGCTGCGCCAGATCGCGGTGGCTGGCGCTGATCACGTGCAGTTCCAACGGCACCGCGCGCTCGCTGCCTAACGGCGTGACGCATTGTTCTTCCAGCACGCGCAGCAGGCGGCTTTGCAACGGCAACGGCATGTCGCCGATTTCATCCAGAAACAGCGTGCCGCCACTGGCCTGCAGCAATTTGCCGTGGCGGCCTTCGCGCGCAGCATCGGTGAATGCGCCGCGTGCATAACCGAACAATTCGCTTTCGATGAGCGCTTCTGGAATCGCCGCGCAATTGATCGCCACAAACGCACCATTCGCCCATGGCGAGCCCCGATGCACCGCCTTGGCAAACTCTTCCTTGCCGGTCCCGGTGTCGCCACGCAGCAAAATCGACACGCGGTGCGCTGCCAGTTTCAACGCATTGGCCAGGTTGTGGCGCATGCGCGGATCCGAGCCCACATGCTCGCCGGGTTGCAGCTCGGTATCCGGTGCCAGCTGTGCCGGCCCGCCTACCGCCGGCAGCGCCGGACGTGCACGCGGCGGGCGCACCAGCGCGTAGAAACGCCGCCCGTGGCAGGCGCAGCGGATCGACCACAAGGTGCCGGCATCGCTGCCCGCACGATGCTCAAGGGTGTCGAAGTCCAGCTGCATCACCTGCGAAATATTGCGGCCCACCAGCTGGCTACGATCGATCTTGCCGAGCTGCTCCAGTACCGCCTCGTTGACTGCCAATACACGGCCGTCCGTATCGATCGCGATCAGCGCCTCATGCAGCAACCCGGCAAACTCGGGCCGGCTATGGAAGCGCAGGATGAAAGCGTGACCGAACTGATTGAGAAAATGCGAGCGCGAGATCTGCGCCGCCGACATGCTCACCAAGGCCACGGTGTGGCGCTGGATCTGCTTGCCGTCCTGCGCATCGGGCGTGGAGGCATCCAGCACCGCCAGCAGACCGCCGTGCGGGTCCAGGATCGGCGCGCCGCAGCACGACAACGGCAGATGGCGGGTCAGATAATGTTCGCCACGGTGCACGCTCACCGCCGTGCGCTCCACCGCGCAGGTGCCCAGCCCGTTGGTGCCCTGATGACATTCGGCCCAACTGGCGCCGCAGAACAGGCCGGCCTGGCGAAATTCGCGCAGCAGGGTCGGGTCGTGCACGCTGTGCAGCACGGTCGCTTCGGCATCGGCAAAGATCACCGCATAACCGCTGCCGGCGATCTGTTCGTAGAGGTTTTCCATTTCCACCTTGGCGATGCGCAGCACCTCGCCCAGACGCTGCTGGCGCTCGCGCACGTGCAAGGCATCGTGCACCAGCGCTTCGGGTGGTGCCTCGGGCAACAGCGAATGCTCGTCCAGGCAGCGTCGCCACGAGCGCGACAGTGGCGCAGCCAACGGGGCGATGTCGCGCAGCCGGCGGATCTGCCGGAGCACATCCGGTTCGATCTCAGGCAGGGCGATGGACGTAGCGGCGACAACGCTTGGCTCGGACATGGGCCAGCGTTCCTCAGTGAGCGCGAAGCGTCAGTAGAGGCACAGATCGGGCTGATGCTCAAACTGCATTGCAGCAACTGCATTGCAGCAAATTGCGTTGTTGCAAATGCATTGCTGATGCGGATGCCACGGCCAGCGATGGCAGGCGCCGGATCTGGGAGTTGTCCGCTCAATACCGAGCGAGGCCAACGAGCCCCTCTCCTGCGGGAGAGGGGTTGGGGTGAGGGTACGAGGCGAAGCCTTGTGCTGCTCAAACTGCGCGAGGCTTCGCTCTACCCTCATCCGCCCCTGCGGGCCACCTTCTCCCGATGGGAGAAGGGTGGAGCGGGCTCTACGCTGCTTATCTGAGCAGCCTCAGAGCGCGTAACCAAACTGCTGCTTGAACTGGTCGTTGAACTCGGTGAAATCGAAGCGCTGATTTTGCGTGCCCGGATGTTCCACCTTCAGTGCGCCCATCAGATTGCCCATCCGGCCGATCGTCAGCCAGTCGTAGCCGCCCTGGATGCCGTAGATCAGCCCGGCGCGGAAGGCGTCGCCACAGCCGGTCGGGTCGACCACGCGGCGCTCGTGTGCCGGCGGGATGTCGTAGGTCTTTTCCGGCGTATGCACCAACGCGCCCTTCGGGCCTTGCGTGGTGATATAGGCCTGCACGCGCGAGACGATGTCCTTCTCGTCCCAGCCGGTGCGTTCCTGCAGCAGGTTGGACTCGTAGTCGTTGACCACCACGTACTGGGCCTGCTCGATGAACTGGCGCAGCTCCGGGCCGTTGAACAACGGCATCGCCTGGCCGGGATCGAAGATGAAAGGGATACCGGCAGCAGCGAACTCTTCCGCGTTCTGGATCATGCCCTCGCGCCCGTCCGGGCCGACCAGGCCCAGAGTCACGCCTGGCACATCCTTCACGTGGTTTTCGTAACTGCGCATCATCGCGCCCGGATGGAATGCGGTGATCTGGTTGTTGTCGTGGTCGGTGGTGATGAACGCCTGCGGCGTGAACAGATCATCGATGATCTTCACCCGCGACAGGTCGATGCCCAGCGCCTCGAAGTGTTCGCGATACGGGCCGAAATCCTGGCCGACGGTGCCCATCGGGATCGGCGCGCCACCGAGCAGATGCAGGTTGTAGGCGATGTTGCCGGCGCAGCCGCCGAACTCGCGGCGCATGCGCGGGACCAGGAACGACACATTCAGGATGTGCACCTTGTCCGGCAGGATGTGATTCTTGAACTGGTCCGGGAACACCATGATGGTGTCGTAGGCGAGGGAACCACAGATCAGTGCGGACATCGAGTCAGGCCTTTGCGTAAGGAAATACCCGCCAGTTGCCGGCATGGCGGCGGGACGGCGCCAACGCCGCGGCGCAAAGGGTAACGGCTGCGATCGATCAGGGCCACAACCGCGTGCCATGCCCGGCGTGACCGGCACATGAAAACCGGGCCGAAATACCTGATTTTTCCTTGCTCGCACCGGGGGGGATTGCTAGGCTAGTGGACTTCGTTTTTCGCCCATTTTTTCGCCACTCTGGCGGCAGGGCACGCAACTCCTCAGGAACGGCTCCCCCGATGTTCAAGAAACTCCGCGGCATGTTCTCCAACGACCTGTCCATCGACCTGGGCACGGCCAATACGCTGATCTACGTGCGCGGGCAGGGAATCGTACTGAACGAACCATCGGTGGTGGCGGTACGTCAGGACCGCGCAATCGGCGGTACGCGCTCGGTGGCCGCCGTCGGCGCAGAAGCCAAGCAGATGCTCGGCCGCACGCCTGGCCACATCACCACGATCCGCCCGATGAAGGACGGCGTCATCGCCGACTTCACCTACACCGAAGCGATGCTGAAGCACTTCATCAAGAAGGTGCACAAGTCGCGCTTCCTGCGTCCGAGCCCGCGCGTGTTGGTGTGCGTGCCGGCCGGCTCTACCCAGGTCGAGCGCCGCGCCATCAAGGAATCGGCGGAAGAGGCCGGTGCGCGCGACGTGTATCTGATCGAAGAACCGATGGCCGCAGCGATCGGTGCGGGCATGCCGGTGACCGAAGCGCGCGGTTCGATGGTCATCGACATCGGCGGCGGCACCACCGAAGTGGCGGTCATCTCCCTCAACGGCATCGTCTACTCGCAGTCGGTGCGTGTGGGCGGCGACCGCTTCGATGAGTCGATCACCAACTACGTGCGCCGCAACCACGGCATGTTGATCGGTGAAGCCACCGCCGAGCGCATCAAGCTGCAGATCGGCTGCGCCTACCCGCAGGACGTGGTGCAGGAGATGGAAATCTCCGGCCGCAACCTTGCCGAAGGCGTGCCGAAGATGATCAAGATCAACTCCAACGAAGTGCTCGAAGCGCTGCATGAGCCGCTGTCGGGCATCATCTCCGCGGTCAAGCTGGCGCTGGAGCAGACCCCGCCGGAGCTGTGCGCCGACGTCGCCGAGCGCGGCATCGTGCTCACCGGTGGCGGCGCGCTGTTGCGCGACCTGGACCGCCTGATCTCCGAAGAAACCGGCCTGCACGTGCAGGTGGCCGACGACCCGCTCACCTGCGTGGCCCGTGGTGGCGGTCGCGCGCTGGAGCTGGTGGACATGCACGGCAACGAGTTCTTCGCGCCGGAGTGATGCGTTCGGGAATCGGGAATCGGGAGTGGGGAATCGTGAAAGCATTCCCTGCCTGCGGCCCTGAGCGGTTGCGACGCGGTCCCGCCCATGTGAGTTTTCGCCTCAACCGCACCGAGGGCAGTACATCGCCCTCCGATTCCCCACTCCCGATTCCCCATTCCCGGCCCTGACAGTGCCCTCCTACGCCGGTCCTCCCGTCGCCTCCCGTCCGGGCGAAGTCACCTCCACGCTGCGCTTGCTGGTGTATCTGGTGCTGGCGATCGTGCTGATCGCGCTCGATAGCCGCGGTAGCTGGCTGAGCCAGCTGCGCATGCAGGCCAATCTGCTGATCCAGCCGATCTGGGCAGTGGCCGGGCTGCCGGGGAGGATCGGTTCGCAGGTGCGCGATAACGCCGCCACCCACGCGCAGTTGGTGGAAGAAACCCGCGCGCTGCGCAATCAGCTGCTGGTGGCCAATGCACGCCTGACCCGGCTGCAGACCGCCGCGCTGGACAATGCGCAGCTGCGCGAACTGCTCAACGTGGCCGAGCGGCGCGGCCTGGACGTGCAGCTGGCGCCGATCCTGGATATCGACCTGGACCCGACCCGGCAGCGCCTGCTGCTGGATGCCGGCAGCCGCGATGGCGTGCTGATGGGCCAGGCGGTGATCGATGCCGGCGGCCTGATGGGGCAGGTGATCGAAGTGACGCCGCTGCATTCGACCGTGCTGCTGCTGACCGACCCCGACCACGCGGTGCCGGTCAGCGTGGCGCGCAACGGCGTGCGCCTGATCGTCTACGGCCGCGGCGACCGGCTCGAACTGCGCGACATCCCGCTCAGTGCCGGCGTGCAGGTGGGCGACGAGATCGTTACCTCCGGCCTCGGCGGCCGCTTCCCGGCGGGTTTCCCGGTCGGCAAGGTGTCCGAGCTGCATCCGGACGATACCCACGCCTTCCTGGTCGGCGAACTGACCCCCGCCGCCAAGCTCGATCGCGGCCGCGATGTGTTGTTGCTGCGCGCGGGCAAGCCGCTGCGGGTGGTGCCTGGGGCCGGGAGTGGGGAGTCGGGAGATGGGATTCGCAACGGCAACGGCAACGGCAACGGCAACAGTGTCGAGGCGGCTGCGGCCAGCGCGCCAGCGAGTGCGCCGGTGACCGCAACACCACGCACGCCGGCGGGCGGAGTTTCCAACACGGCGATCGATCCGGCACGCCCGACGGCCGAAGCGGCATCGGGCACCGGCACCGCGCCGCGTGCACGGTCCGCATCGACACCCGCCGCGCCCGGCGCGCAGCCGGCCCGCGCGCCAGCGTCCAGCCGCCCTGCCAGCAGGCCCGCTGGCGTTCCCGCTTCGAACGCATCCAACGCCCCGATTTCCGATTCCCGTCCGGCCCCGCCGCAGGGCGCTGCTTCCAACCAATCCCCAATTCCCAATCCCCAATCCCGCCCGGCTCCGCAGGAGACGGACCAATGACCCGCATGCGCAACACCTGGATCCTGCCGGCGAGCTTCGTCATCGCGCTGGTGCTGGGCCTGCTGCCGCTGCCGCTCGTGGTGCAGCCGCTGCGGCCGTACTGGCTGGCCTTGGTGCTGGCGTACTGGGTGATCGAGGAGCCTGACCGGGTCGGGCTGGGCATCGCGTTCGTGGCCGGCGTGCTGGCCGATCTGCTGTACGGCGGGCTGCTCGGCGAGCAGGCGCTGCGGCTGGTGATCTTGACCTTCATCCTGCAGCGCTTTCGCGCGCGGATGCGCTTCTTCCCGGTCTCGCAGCAGGCGCTGGCGATCGGCGGGCTGCTGCTCAACGACCGCATCGTGTCCTCGGCGGTGCATCTGGCCGTGGGCGAGCCGACCCTGCCGTGGAGCTACTGGTGGGCGCCGCTGCTGGGCATGGCGCTGTGGCCGCCGCTGTTCGTTTTGCTGGATGCGGTGCGGCTGGGCAAGCGGAGCAAGAAGTAAGCCATGCACGGGCGTCGTCACCCCAAGAACCCGCATGCGGAGGCCGAGCAGTTCCGCCGGCGTGCGGTGCTGGGCTTTGTGATGGTGGTGGTGTGCCTGGTCGGCCTGGGCGGCTGGTATTTCAAGCTGCAGGTGCTCGACCACGAGGTCTACGCCACCCGCTCGGAAGCCAACCGCATCAAGCCCAAACCGGTGGTGCCCGGGCGCGGCATGATCTACGACCGCACCGGCCGGCTGCTGGCCGAGAACGTGCCGGCCTTCCGTCTAGATGTGACCCCCGACAAGGTCACCGACATGGCCGCCATGCTCGCCGCGCTGGGCAAGGTGATCCCGATCGCGCCGGAAGATCTGGAGCGCTTCAATCGTGAGCGCAAGGCGCGCCGCAGCTTCCTGCCGGTCACCCTCAAGCTGCGCATGAGCGATGAGGAAATGGCGCGCTTTGCAGTGGAGCGCTGGCGCTTTCCCGGCGTGGAGCTGGAGCCGTATCTGACCCGGCGCTATCCGTTCGGGCCGTTGTTCGCGCACATCATCGGCTACGTCGGCCGCATCGACGAAAAAGATCTGGCGGTGCTGGGCGAGGGCAATGCTGCGCTCACCCACATGGGCAAGTCCGGGCTGGAGCGCTATTACGAGCAGGATCTGCGCGGGCAGGTCGGTTACGAGCAGGTCGAAACCAATGTGCAGGGACGGGCGATCCGCACCGTCGGCCGGGTCGCGCCGCAGTCGGGCGCGGACCTGCGGCTGTCGGTGGATGCCGATCTGCAGCGCGCGATGGTGGCCGCATTCGGCGAGCACGAAGGCGCGGCGATCGCCATGGACCCGCGCACCGGCGAGATCCTGGGCATGGTCAGCCTGCCGAGCTACGACCCCAACCTGTTCGTCAACGGCATCTCGCATACCGACTTCCGCATGCTCAACGACAACCCGTCGCGGCCGCAGTTCAACCGGCTGGTGCTGGGTGGCGTGGCGCCGGGCTCCACGCTCAAGCCGCTGATTGCGCTGGCCGGGCTCGATAGCGGCCTGCGCCGGCCGGAAGACCGTGTGCTCTCCACCGGCATGTTCTACCTGCCCGGCGTCAGCCGCGGCTGGGGCGACTCGCACCGCGGCGGTCACGGCTGGACCGACCTGCGCAAGTCGATCGCCCAGTCGGTCAATACCTACTACTACCGCCTGGCGGTGGATATGGGCATCGAGCGCTTCGACCAGTACATGGGCGGGTACGGGTTCGGTGCGCCCACCGGGGTGGACCTGCTGGGCGAAATCGGCGGCATCCTGCCGTCGCCGGCCTACAAGTACAAGACCCGCAAGGAGCGCTGGTACCCCGGCGACACCGTCAATATCGCCATCGGTCAGGGCGACTGGAAGGTGACCCCGTTGCAGCTGGTGCGCGGTATTTCGGGGATCGCCAGCGGCCTGCTGCAGCGCCCGCATCTGGTGCTGGAACAGCGCACCGGCTTCGATCATCCGTGGCAGCCGATGATCCAGCCGCCGGGCAAGCCGATCAGCCCGAATCCTGCGCATGTGCAGGTGGTGCGCGAGGGCATGATGGACACCATGCGCCCGGGCGGCACCGGGTATGCCATCACCCCCGGCGCGCCGTACCTGATGGCCGGCAAGACCGGCACCGCGCAGGTGGTCAGTCGCAGGGGCGTGGCGGCGGTGGACCCGCGCAGCCTGCCGATGCATTTGCGTCACCGCGGCCTGTTCGTCGGTTTCGCACCGGCCGACAACCCGGTCATCGCGGTGGCGGTGGCGGTGGAGGGCGGCGGCTTCGGTACCAGCTCGGCGGCGCCGATCGCACGCAAGATCTTCGACGCCTGGCTGCTGGGCAAGCTGCCCGCCGGCCTGGAGCCGCTGGACAGCGAGCTCGGCATGACCGCCGTGGGCGTCAACCAGTTCGAGGCCGGCGCCACCGATGCGCGTGCGGCCGGCGATGCGGCTGCGGCCACGCTGGAAGAATTGCCGGTGGTGATCGGCCAGACCGCCGTAGCGCTGGATCCCAACACGCCCGCCCAGCCGGTGGTGCCGGATGTGCCGGACGCGGTCCAGGAGACCGACCATTGAGTGACATCCTGCGCTGGCTGGTGGACATGGTTGCGCGCTTCACGCGCAGCCTGGACTGGGTGCTGTGCCTGGCGCTGGGGGCGCTGATGGTGATCGGGCTGTCGGTGCTCAAGAGCGCCGGCGGCGCCGCCAACGGCGATCATCTGGTGATGGCGCAGGGCGTGCGCTTCGTCATCGGCCTGGCCGCGATGTGGGGCATTTCGCGCATGTCGGTGCTGCGCCTGCGCGCCTGGACGCCGTGGGTCTACGGCTTGTCGATGCTGCCGCTGCTGGCGGTGTTCGCGCTGGGCACCGGCAAGTACGGCCGCCAGTGGCTGGATCTGAAACTGTTCTACCTGCAGCCTGCCGAGTTGTTGAAGATCAGCCTGCCGATGATGGCGGCCTGGTATCTGCATCGCATGCCGCTGCCGCCGCGCATCTCCACCGTGCTGGTCACCTGCATGATCATCGGCGTGCCCACTGCCCTGATCATGCTGCAGCCGGACTTCGGCACCGGCGTGCTGATCGCCGCCAGCGGCGTGTTCGTGCTGCTGTTGGCTGGGCTGCCGTGGTGGTGGGTGGCGGTGGGCGTGGGCGGCGTCTCGGCAGCCGCGCCGGTGGCCTGGTTCTGGCTGCTGCGGCCATACCAGAAGGACCGCATCATGATGTTTCTCAACCCGGAAAACGATGCGCTCGGCGCGGGCTGGAACATCATTCAATCCAAGATCGCGATCGGCTCGGGCGGTTTCGACGGCAAGGGCTGGGGACTGGGTTCGCAGTCGCATCTGAACTTCATTCCCGAACAGACCACCGACTTTGCGTTTTCGGTGCTCAGCGAAGAATTCGGCTGGATCGGCGTGGCCACCGTGCTGACCTTGTATCTGATCGTGATCGGCCGCTGCCTGTGGATCGCCTCGCAAGCGCGCGACACCTATTCGCGGCTGATGGCCGGTGCCACCGGGCTGGCGTTCTTCGTCTACGTGCTGGTCAACGGCGGCATGATTTCCGGCCTGCTGCCGGTGGTTGGCGTGCCGATGCCGCTGATGAGTTACGGCGGCACCTCGGCGGTGTCGCTGCTGGCCGGATTGGGCCTGGTGATGGCGGTCAAGGCGCATCGTCCGGTGCATGGGTATTGAGCCGGCGTGTCGTGCGGCGAACGGCGGCTGGCAAAACTACTGCGCTCACCACAGATGGGTGCGGCCGGCTTTCTGGTTCCCACCCGCATACCGCCAAGTGATGAGGGCATTGCGCCCTCGGCCGACTAAAGCTTTTGATCTGAGCCTCTGGCTGCATCTTAAAAACCGCTACGCCCCGACTCTCGGTGTCTCGAAGTGATTCGACAGTGTGGATGGATCAGTTGTAGAGCGGGTGATCTGCCGCTTTGCTGCAGGGCCCTTGCCCGCCCACCGCCGCGGGACACGCCGCAAGTACGTCCATGTAGGCTCTTCTGCGGCATCCATGCCGCATAAGGTCCCGCAGCGGTGGGCGGGCAAGGGCCAGTCGAGATGGTCGGTGCGTGGTTGCGAGCAGTTGCGCGGCTGTTCGATGAGGTGCGGTCTGAGGAGCTCCTTTCTATCCGAGCGAGTCACTGCTATCCCGACATCGCTGCGCGCGTCAACGAAGGTGCATGTGGCCAACACGTTGCCGTCGTCGCTGCAGCGTTCGAGTGATTTTGTTGGTCGCTTTAAGCACGGCGCGCCGCATGCGCCACACGCATGCGACACGCACATGTCACCCAGCTGACGCTTCGCAAATCGCGCACCGTTCTGCGCGCTGCGTTGCAATGCCGACACACCGTCGCGGCGCCGCTTCGTTCGCGCGGTTCCGGGTTCGCTTGCCTTGCGCATGTACTGTGATTGCTCCGTAGAGTCCGTCACGCCGCTGAGTTTGCCGGCCGGGTCGCGTTGCTTCAGCAGGCACGCGCCATTCCTCTCTCAGGTGATCTTCTTCATGAAATTGCTAACCGCCGCCATCGGCGGTGTCTGTCTTACGCTCGCCGCACAAGCCGGCGCCATCAACCTTGCAACCGGCGATACGCGCGCAGTCTCCGAGCCGGCGATTCCTGCCACCTGCCAGCCGGTGAGTGCCAGCCACACGCCGAGTGGACGCCTGTTCGACGCTGCATCGGAAAGTGCGCCGCCGGATACCAAGACCATCCAGGCCGCTCTGACCGCCTGTACCGGCAAGAACGGCAGCGTGCTGCTCAAGGCCGGCACCGGCACTGCGTTTCTCAGCGGGCCGCTGTCGATTCCCACCGGCGTCACCTTGGTCATCGATCAGGGCGTCACCCTGTACGGCTCGCGCAATCCGGCCGACTACGGCAGCGGCTGCGGCACTGCCGGTGCCAAGAGCGGTGGGTGTCTGCCGTTGATCAGCGTCAAGGGCCTCAAGTCGGGCGTGATGGGTGTGCGTACCGGCGGGCGCCAAGGCACCATCGACGGCCGCGGCGATCTGCCCATGCTGGGCAAGGACACCACCTGGTGGGAATTCGGCGAAAACGCCAAGAACGCAGGCCAGGTGCAGAACAGTCCGGACCTGATCAAGGTGCAGAACTCCAACACCTTCACGCTCTACAACGTCAACCTGATCAATGCGGCGTACTTCCATTTCTTCGCGCATATCGTCGATGGCCTGACCATCTGGGGCGTGCGGGTGAAGTCGCCGGCCACCAGCCCCAACACCGATGGTCTGGACCTGGACAGCGTGGTCAACGCCAGCCTGGTCGATAACGATGTGATGGGCGGCGACGACTGCGTGGCGATCAAGACCATTGCCTCCAAGTCCGGCAACATCAGTGTGCGCGACAACCGCTGTTACGGCACCCACGGCATCTCGATCGGCAGCGAAGTGATGTCCGGGGTCAACAATGTGCTGATCGAAAACAACGCCATCACCTCCACCGACGATGCCGGCAACCGCAGCACCGACAACAACGGGCTGCGCATCAAGACCAGCATCGTCAAGGGCGGCCCGGTCAGCCTGATCACCTATCGCAACATCTGCCTGTTCGGGGTGACCAGCCCGCTGGTGATCAACCCGTTCTATTCGACCGGTGGTAGCGGGACCAAGCCCAGTTTCAAGGAGATCGTGGTCAACGGCTTGCGTACCACGGGCGATGTCGGCCTCAAGGGCAAGGGCTGGATCCTGAAGGGCTTCGATGCGCAGACGCCGCTGGATCTGGTGCTGGCCAATCTTGCGACAGGCAACACTGCCGTCACCGCCAGCAACGCGCAGATCGGGCTGGTCAACAGCGACCTGACGGCCGAAAAGTTGGGCGCCGGCGTCACGACCGCCCCCGTGCAACTGAGTGGTGCAATCCCGACCTGCTCGACGGCACCGCGTTTCCCGGCACTGTGATCGATCGGGCGTGGCCGGCGTTTCGGCTGCGCCTGATTTTTTTCGAATGCCGTTTGCGAAAAACGATGCAGCGCCGCGAGGTGCTGCATCGTGGGGACTGAGGGAATTTCCGATTCCATCGCAGCGGACACATCCGGGCCTGCATGGAGGTTTTTTCGTGCTGCGCCCTGCAGCTGGGTGTCCTGCAAGCTTGTGGCAATGCTGCGGCATGTCTTGACTTCGGCTAAAGCTCTTTCGTTTCATGGTCTTATTGCCAGAAGTTCATCTGGTCTCTGTTACTCTCGGCCGATGATTCGACGCACCCTGACCTGCCTGCTCACCCTCGGCCTTGTCGCCTGCGCGACCCAGCCCAGCCCTCCGACCCCGCCGCCGGCTGCCAGCGCGCCCCCGGCCAGGCCGCCGAGCGCGCCGGTCGCGCCCGTCAGCGCCGCCGCCGAAGCGCCTGCATTGCCGCCGGTGGACCTGACCCCGGTGCCGTTCGAGATCGCCCGTGCCAATTTCGTGCGCGACACCGCCGCCAGGTACGGCCTCGACGCCGCGCAGATCGACGCGGTGCTGGCGCAGGCGCAATTCAAGGACGCCATCGTCACCGCCATGTCGCGCCCGGCCGAGCGGGTCAAACCGTGGAACGAATACCGCCCGATGTTCATCACCCAGGCGCGCATCGATGGCGGCCGCAAGTTCCTGGCCGAGCACCGCGCCGAACTGAGCAAGGTCGAGGCGGCCACCGGTGTGCCGGCGCAGGTGATCGTGGCCATCATCGGGGTGGAAACCAGCTACGGGAGCAACGCCGGCAAGTACCGCGTGCTGGATGCGCTGTACACGCTGGCATTCCGTTATCCGCGCAGCGGCGATCCGGCCAAACTCGAACGCGAAGTGCGTCGCGAGCTATTCTTCCGAGATGAACTCGGCCAGCTGTTCGCGCTCGGCAAGGAAGAGCAGCTCGATGTCACCACGCTGATCGGCAGCTATGCCGGCGCGATGGGCATGGGCCAGTTCATGCCGTCCAGCTACCGCCAGTTTGCGGTGGATGGCGATGCCGACGGCAAGCGCAATCTGTTCACCGACCACAACGACGTGTTCGCCTCGGTCGCCAACTACTTCGTCAAGAAGGGCGGTTGGGTGCGCGGCGGTCAGGTCGCGGTACCGGCCACGCTGGCCGTCGGCCACGAAGAATTCAATCCCACCGACTGGTCGCCGGTGTATACGCTGGCCGATCTGTCGGCGCGTGGTTACCACCCGAATGCGCCCGTAGTGGCCGGCAGCACGGCGACCCCGATCACCCTGGACGATGCCAACGGCAAGCAGTACTGGCTGGGCTTCCAGAATTTCTACGCGATCACCCGGTACAACATTTCCAAGATGTACGCGATGGCCGTGTTCCAGCTGTCCGAGGCCATCGCCGGCAAGGAGTTACCCCCGGCATGAAAAGCATGACAGGCTCCAAGTGGCTGATCCCGATGGCGCTGATGCTCGGCCTGGCGGCCTGTAGCAGTGCACCGAAGAAGAGTTCGGGCAGCGCAGGCAGCGGCGCGATCAAGGGCGTCAAGGTCGAAGGCAAGGGGCCGGCGTATGTCGCCACCGGATGCCCGTCGAGCTCGCCGTATGCGGCAGCGAAGGAAGATCCGTCCACGCGTGGCGATTACACCGCCGGCGGCCTGTACAAACCCGGCGTCAAGGACACCACCCCGGACCACGTGCCCAACGTTGCCTGCATTCCCGAGCCGCTGGTCAGCAACGAGCCGCGCTCGGCGGTGGGCAATCGCTCGCCGTATGAAGTGCTGGGCAAGCGCTACGTGGTGATGGACAACCCCGGCGACTATGTCGAACGCGGCACCGCCTCGTATTACGGCAGCAAATTCCACGGCCGGCTGACCTCCAACAAGGAGGTCTACGACATGTACGCCTTCACCGCCGCACACAAGACCCTGCCGCTGCCCAGCTTTGCGCTGGTGACCAATACCGACACCGGCGACTCGGTGGTGGTGCGCGTCAACGACCGCGGTCCGTTCCACGATGGCCGCGTGATCGATCTGAGCTACGCCGCTGCGGTCAAGCTGGGCATCACCGGCAAGGGCACCGGCAATGTCGAAGTGCGCGGCCTGACCGAAGCCGACAACGGCAATCTGCTGGCCAAGCGCCGCAATGGCGTGGCACCTGTCGCTACCGGCGTTGCCGCAGCGCGGCCAGCCTCGGGCGTCAGCCAGATCGATGGTCTGGTGCAGCGTCTGCCCAACGGCACGGTTGTTCCGCGCGCGGTGGCTGCAAGTTCGGCTGCCGTGCCGGTGGCGACATCGATCGCCGCCGCGCCGGTCACTGCGGCAGGTGAGCGTTGGCGCTATCACGTGGCCGATTCGCGCCAGCCCGGTAATCCGGACAATTTCGATGCGTGGATGAAGTCGCAGGGCGTGCGTGTTGCGACCGGCAAGCCGGCAGCGGTTGCGCCGCGGCCGGCATCGGCCACGACATCGACGCCTGCGCCTGCTGCGCCGGTGGCGGTCGCGGTGGTCAAGCCTGCAGGCAGCGCGCCGCTACGTGCGACCAAGCCCGAACCGGTGCCTGCCAAGGCACCCAGCGTTGCCGAGAGCGCACTCGGCGACATCCTGTTGCAAGTCGCCAGCTTCGCCAGTCGCGAAAACGCCAATCGCGCGCTGTCGCAGTTGGCCTCGGCCGGCATTGCCGGTGCCAGCGTCAGCGACATCGTCAGTGGCGGGCGTACCCTGTGGCGCCTGCGCGTCAATGCACGCGACCACGCCAATGCCTCGGAAATCGCCCAGCGCATTGCCGGGCTGGGTTTCGGGCGCCCGCAAATCGTCGCCAATTAGGCGTTGCGTCTTAAGCGCGGGGATCAAGGCAGCCGCTCAGTCGTCGACTGGCGCGGCCGGCAGGGCTGGCGCGCGGAATCGGCTGGTCCACTCGCTCACTCTGGATGCAGCGTCGTCTGCCTCGCTCGATCCCGACGCACGCGCTGCTGCAGCCATTCTCGGCCCCCACGGTTACGACAACGCTGAACTCTGCAAGCGTGCATGCCCTGCGGCGCGTCGCCTTGATCGCCATCGCACCTTACAATTTCGCATTACCCAGCCTTCGGGCCCGTCAGGAGTCGTTCTTCAATGAAATTCCGCTTCGCCGCCGCTGTCGTGGCCACGTTCGCCTTCGGCCTGGTCTGCGCCCAGACACCTGCGCCGCAGCCGACGCCTGCCGTTGCCGTTGCCGCTGCGCCGGCCGCCGTGCCGGTTCCGCCCGCACCCGCGCCGGCCGTGTCCAAGTCCTGGATCCTGATGGATTACGCCACCGGGCAGGTGCTGGCCGGTGAAAACATCCACCAGCAGTTGGCGCCGGCCAGCATCACCAAGGTGATGACCTCCTACGTGGTCGCTGCCGAAATCAAGAACGGCAAGGTCAAGCGCGACGACCAGGTCATGATGAGCGAGCGCGCCTGGCGCGAGGGTGGCGCCGGCACCGACGGCAGCTACAGCGGCTTCCCGGTCAACCAGACCGCGCGTCTGGAAGACATGGAAAAGGGCATGGCGATCCAGTCCGGCAACGATGCCGCAATCGCCCTGGCCGAGCATGTCGCCGGCAGCGAAGAAGCCTTCGCCTCGCTGATGAATAGCTACGCCGCCAAGATCGGCATGAAGGATTCGTACTTCGTCAACGCGCACGGTCTGAGCGCCGAAGGCCATCATTCCACCGCCTACGATCTGGCCATGCTGGGCCGCGCGATGGTGCGCGATTATCCGGAGACCTACGCCTACAACAAGATCAAGGAATTCCAGGTCGGCACCATCAAGCAGAACAACCGCAATCTGCTGTTGTGGCGCGACCCGGCGGTGGACGGCATCAAGACCGGCCACACCTCCGAAGCCGGCTATTGCCTGCTGAGCTCGGCCAAGCGCGGCGATCAGCGCCTGGTGGCGGTGGTGATGGGCGATTCGTCCGAGCGCCAGCGTGCCGATGACAGCCTGGCACTGCTCAACTGGGGCTTCCGCTTCTTCGAAACCCACAGCCTGTACACGCCCGGCAAGGTCGTGACCAAGCAGAAGGTGTGGAAGGGTGAGCAGGACGAAGTGCAGCTGGGCGTGGCCCAACCGCTGCTGGTCAGCCTGCAACGCGGTCGCTACAACGACCTCAAGCCCAGCATGGAAGTGGCCAAGAACCTGCAGGCCCCGATCAAGAAGGGACAGCAGATCGGCACCGTCAAGGTCAGCCTGGACGGCAAGATCATCGCCCAGGCCCCGCTGGTCGCCATCAACGCCGTCGAAGAAGGTGGCTTTTTCAAGCGCCTCTGGGATGCGTTCTGGATGTGGTGGGAATCGGAGTGATTCAAAGAAAAAGCCGGCGAAAGCCGGCTTTTTCTTTGCGGGGATTGGGGATTGGAGAGTCGGGATTGGCAAAGGCGAGAGCAGGAGCGAAGCACCAGCAGCCCGCTCTTGCGAATCCCCAATCCCGACTCCCCAATCCCGGCCCTCAAAGCATCCGGCTGATCGTGAAACTGCCATACACCGGCGTCTCGCGCTGGGTATCGAATTCGCGGGTGCGGTGATAGCGGGCGATGGCGAATTTCCAGCGGCCGTACATCACCGCCAGGCCGTAACCGACGTCGCCGACGAACGCGCGCTTGTCCACGCTATGGCTGCTGCGGAAGGTATTGCCGTCCAGGGTGATATCGCGCAGCACCCAGCGCGCATCGGTGGTCACGAACAGATGGCCGGACCAGCCGCTGGCACGTCCGAGCCGGCTGGGGGCGGTGTTCTCGCCGGCCGGCCGGGTCGGTGTGCTGCCGAAATCGTCCGGCAGCTTCCAGCCAAAGCGCGCTTCGCCGCCGGCATTCAAGTGCGTGGCCATGTTGCCGACCGCGCCGCCCCAGTGCGAAATGAAATCCCAACCGAAGCCGTCTGCATTGACCGCCGCATCGCCCGGCCAGCGGCGCATGCGCTCGTGCACCAGATTGATCAGCGGCTCGTTGTGCAGCTGGTTGTCCCAGCCCTGGAATTTCTCATCGCCCAGCGCATCGTGGATCGCATCCTGCGCCTCCTGTGCAAACGCCCACGGGCCGACCACGCCGATCTGCAACTGGGTCGTGCGCAGGTGCGCATCGTTGCGCGCGTTGTAGCCGAAGCTTGCCAGCAGGATGCCCGCATACGGGCGATCGTCGGGAATCACATCGCGCCGGGTGGAATCGGTCGGCGTGAAAATTCCCTGGCCAATCGAGAACACCATGTTCTGCTGGTCGAACTCGCCCGGATGCAGACGTTCCAGATAACCGTTGACCCAGCGCGCGGTGCGCGGCAGGCAGGGGTCGTCGGTGTAGTCGACCAGGTTGGGCGACACCAGCGTCAGTACCGCGCCATTGGAATAGCCCTGGTCCTGATCCTCCCCGCCGAACAAATCGTTGTCGACCCGGAAATTCACCGCCGGCGGGGTCCGTCCCAGCCTGCTGGAGTCGCATTGATCAGCCGCCAGGGCCGGCATCGAAAGCCCGGTGAGAGAAAGCAGCAGGGCAGCAGACAACGCGCGCGGTCGAAGCATGGAGGGCCTGGAAAGGTAGGAAAGGACGGTGTTCGGCAAAGGTGCCTGCGGCCGCTGCTGCGCCGCGTGAATGTGTGCCAGCATCATGCCCGAGCAATCTTGGGCGGCGGTTGAGGCTGCCGGCACCAGTCCGTTCCATTTACGGCATGCGCAGCCATGAAAAGCTCGCGCGAATAGCATATGATCCGCCCCCGGGGGAACCAGCCCCAAGGAACGGCGGCCTTTCGCAGGCTATTTCATTACCAACGGATCGCGTTTGCCAACGGCAGCGCAGGTGTCAGGGGAACTACATGAGCAAGACGATTTCTGTGAGCGCAGCGCTGTTGTCCAGCGTGTTGGGTATTGCCTTGGCTAGCGTCAGCGCGCCGGCATCGGCCGGATTGAAGGATGCCTTCAAGGGCTCGGCCCAGGATCAGCGCAAGGACGGCGTGGCTCAGATTCCGGTGTGCGCCAAGCCGCTGGGCAGCCTGTCGGTCATCGAGCCGGAAGACGCAGTCAACTGGTGGTCGGGTCAGCAGCTGCCGGCGCCGTCCAAGTTGATCAAGGTGTTCGTCAACAAGTCGCGCTGCTTCACCCTGGTGGACCGTGGCGCGGGCATGGCGGCATCGCAGCGCGAGCGCGAGATGGCGGCGAACGGTGATCTGCGCGCACGTTCCAACGTGGGCAAGGGCCAGATCCGCGCGGCCGATTATGTGATGACGCCGGACCTCATTTCGCAGAATCACAATGCCGGCGGCAGCGCCATTGCCGGCATGCTGGGCGGCCTGGTCGGCGGCAATGCCGGCAACCTGGTCGGTGGCCTGAATCTCAACAAGAAGACCGCCGACGTGGTCCTGACCATCACCGATGTACGCTCGTCCGAACAGGTTGCCATGGCCGAAGGCAACGCCAAGAAGACCGACCTGGGCTGGGGCGCGCGTGGCAACCTGTTCAATGGCGGCGATTTCGGCGCGGCCGGTGCCGGCGGTTATGCCAATACCGAGATCGGCCAGGTGATCACGCTGGCGTATCTGCAGGCCTACACCGATGTCGTCAGCCAGCTCGGCGGCCTGTCCGGCAACGCGGCTGCGTCCAATTCCCAGCAGGCGGTCACCGTCACGCGTGCAGGGCGTCTGTTGGGCAATGCCAAGGGTTCCGGCGCGGCTGTACGCACGCTCGAGCCGGGCATGATGCTGTACCCGACCGGCAACAAGGAAGGCGTCATGTGGGAAGTCGAGGACGAGATGGGCAACCGTGGCTGGGTGTCGTCGGCCATGCTGGAACTGTCCAAGTAAGTCTTTGGCAAGACGCAGGTCAGGCGTGATGCGTCTGGTCTGACCCAACGGGGCCCATGTGGCCCCGTTGGGCTATCTGCGACACGTCAGAGTGGCAGACGGGCTTGGGTTTGCCCGCCAGCGGCCCGATAATGGGCGGATGGAAATCAGCTCCGACAACCCCGATCACGGCTTCCAGTTTCCCGGCACCTTCGAGCTCACCGCCATGGGCGCGGCCGAACGCGGGCTGGAAACCGAACTTCCGCGTCTGCTTGCCGCCACCGGCGTGGAGTTGCTGGAAGAAAGCATCAGCTGGAAGCACTCGTCCACCGGCAAGTATGTGTCCATCAGGATCGGCTTTCGCGCCGATGACCGGGCGCAGTTCGATGCCGCCCATCAGGCGCTGCGCGAACACCCGGAAGTGAAGTGGACGCTGTAGCGGCCGAGCCTGTGCTGGCAGCGGTTCCGATCCTGCCGGCGCAACTGCGCGATCTCGGCCGCCAGGCGTACGCGCCGGTGTGGCGTGCGATGCAGCGTTTCACCGATGCGCGCAATGAGCACACTGCCGACGAGGTGTGGGTGGTCGAGCATGCGCCGGTGTTTACGCTCGGCCAGGCCGGCAAGCCCGAGCATGTCTTGGCAGCTGGCGACATCCCGGTGTTGCAGGTCGATCGTGGTGGCCAGGTCACCTATCACGGCCCCGGCCAGTTGGTGGTGTATCCGCTGCTGGATCTGCGCCGGCTCAAGATCGGCGTGCGCGATTACGTGTGCAAGATCGAGCAGGCGCTGATCGACACGCTGGACGAGTGGAATATCGTCGCCGAGCGCCGCGAGGGCGCGCCGGGCGTGTACGTGGGCGGGGCCAAGATCGCCGCGCTCGGGATCCGGGTGCGGCGCGGCTGCACCTTCCACGGCCTGTCGTTCAACGTGGCGATGGATCTGGAGCCGTTCCATCGCATCAACCCGTGTGGCTACCAGGGGCTGCAAGTGACCTCGGTGCTAGACTTGGGCGGCCCCTCCGGGATGGACGCCGTCAAGGCGGTGCTGCTCGATCAGCTGGCGCGCCAGTTCGGTCTCGTATTGCAGCCTGTTTCCGCATTGCCCGACCTTTCGCTTCCGGCCTGAGCGCCCGTTATTGCCATGACCCAGCCTATCGCCCGTTCCATCCCCTTGCAGGTCGTCTCCGGCGACACCGCCGCGCCTGCGCCGCTGCAGACCGGCGTCAAGCAGATCGGTGGCGACAAGATCAATCGCTCGCCGGTGCAGTTCGTCGATGCGCCGGTGTTGCGCAAGCCGTCGTGGATCCGCGTGCGGATTCCGTCCGGCAATGCGGTGCAGAACCTCAAGGCCAAGCTGCGCGAAAACCGTCTGGTCACGGTCTGCGAGGAAGCCAGCTGCCCGAACATCCACGAGTGCTTCAGCCACGGTACCGCGACCTTCATGATCCTGGGCGAGGTCTGCACGCGGCGCTGCTCGTTCTGCGATGTGGCGCACGGCCGGCCCAAGCCGCCGGACGCCAGCGAGCCGGCCAGCCTGGCGACCACCGTGGCCGATATGGGCCTGAAGTACGTGGTGGTGACCAGCGTGGATCGCGATGATCTGCGCGACGGCGGTGCCCAGCATTTCGTGGACTGCATTGCGGCCATCCGGGCCAGTTCGCCCAAGACCCGCATCGAGATCCTGACCCCGGATTTCCGTGGCAAGGGCCGCATGGACCGCGCGCTGGAGATCCTGGCGCTGAGCCCGCCTGACGTGTTCAACCACAACATCGAAACCGTGCCGGACCTGTATCCGAACGTGCGTCCGGGTGCCGATTACCAGTGGTCGCTGACCTTGCTGCAGCGCTTCAAGGCGCAGCATCCGTCCATCGCCACCAAGTCCGGCATCATGCTGGGCCTGGGCGAAACGATGGAACAGGTGCAGGCCACCTTGCGCGACCTGCGCGCGCACGATGTGGACATGATCACCATCGGCCAGTACCTGCAGCCGACCCCGCACCACCACCCGGTGATGCGGTACTGGACGCCGGAGGAATACAAGGCGCTGGAGGAGTACGGCAATGCACTGGGCTTCAGCCACGTCGCCTCCGGGCCGATGGTGCGCTCGTCGTATCACGCCGATCGGCAGGCAGCCGGCGCTGGCGTTGCGGCCTGAGGTCAGCACTGGCAGTCGAGCAAGCCACACGGCCCTGCGCTCAGCGCGGGGCCGTGTCGTATCCGGCCCATGCGCAGTCGGCTGCAGGGTACGGTCGCGTTCACAATCCGCTACAGGCCCGGCGCTAGGCTGATTCGGCAGCGGATGACAACGCCAGCAACTTTCGGCACTGTCATGCTGTCTGATCCGTTCACCGCCTTCCTTTCATCGGCCCCGTGCCGAGAGCCATTCGATGACCTACAACGTTTCTACGTCCATGAAGGCCGGCCTGCTGGCGCTGGTGTTGACCACTCCGATGGCATTGCTCGCACGCGCCGATACGGCGTTGCCGGCGGCAGCCACGCCCGACCAGGCCACCGCGACCAAGCTGGTCTACGGTCTGCTCTCCGACAGCCGCTATGCCTACCGTCCGCGCACGCTGGACGAGACGATGTCCAAGGACGTCTTCAAGCGCTATCTGGAAACGTTGGACGGCAGCAAGCAGTTCTTCACCCAGGCCGACATCGATAGCTTTGCGCCGTTGCAGACGGGCGTTGGCGATGCGCTGCGTGGTGGCAATCTGGAGCCGGCGTTCCAGGTATTTTCGGTCTACAAGAAGCGCGTCGATCAGCGCGTCAAGTACGCGCGCGATTTGCTCAAGCAGGACTTCGATTTCTCCGGCACCGACAAATTCGAATACGACCGCAAGGACGTGCCGTGGGCGGCAGACGACAAGCAGCTGGACGTGCTGTGGCGGCAGTCGGTGATGAACGATTGGCTGCGCCTCAAGCTGGCCGGCAAGAAGCCTGACGACATTCGCAAGACGCTGGACAAGCGTTATGTCTCGCTGGCCGATTCGGTCAAGCAGTTGAAGGGCGAGGACGTGTTCCAGTTCTTCGTCAACGCCTACACCAATGCGGTCGATCCGCACACCGATTACTTCACCCCGCGCACCGCTGAGACCTTCAATCAGCAGATGTCGTTGTCGCTGGAAGGCATCGGCGCGCAGTTGCAGAAGCAGGATGACATGGTGGTGATCCGCGAGGTGATCCCGGGTGGTCCGGCGGCAGTGGATGGCACGCTCAAGCCGGGCGATCGTATCGTTGGCGTGGGCCAGGCCAAGAATGGCGCGATCGAAGATGTGATCGGCTGGCGCATCGACGATGTGGTCGCCAAGATCCGCGGCAGCAAGGACACCCAGGTGCGCCTGGAGTACATTCCGGCCGAGTCGGGCATCGACGGCAAGCATCGCACCGTAACGCTGACCCGGCAGAAGGTGCGTCTGGCCGAGCAGGCCGCCAAGGGCGAAACCATTACCCTGCCGGCCAAGGGCAGCGAGCCGGAGCGGCGTATCGGCATCATCAAGTTGCCGGGCTTCTATCAGGATTTCGAAGGCCGTCGTCGCAACGCGGCCGACTATGCCTCGGCAACGCGCGATGTGGCCAAGCTGCTGGCCGGCTTCAAGGCCGACAAGGTCGACGGCGTGGTGCTGGACCTGCGCAACAACGGCGGCGGTTCGCTGGACGAAGCCATCGAACTCACCGGCCTGTTCATCCAGCAAGGTCCGGTGGTGCAGGTGCGCGAATCCGGCGGCCGCGTCACCGTCAATGGCGACAGCGATCCCAAGGTGGCTTGGGACGGCCCGCTGGGCGTGTTGATCAATCGCGGTTCGGCATCGGCATCGGAGATCTTTGCCGGCGCCATCCAGGACTACGGCCGCGGTCTGGTGATCGGCGAGACCAGCTTCGGCAAGGGCACGGTGCAGAACATCGTTGATCTTGATCGTTGGCCGGCTGCCGAAGGTCAGCGCTATGGTCAGGTCAAGCTGACGATTGCGCAGTTCTTCCGCGTCAGTGGTTCCAGCACCCAGCACAAGGGTGTGGTGCCGGACATCGCATTCCCGGCCAGCGTGGATGCCACCGAGTTCGGTGAGAGCACCTACGACAACGCGCTGCCGTGGACACGCATCGCCGCCGCGCCGCATACCCAGTACGGCAACTTTGCGCCGCTGCTGCCCAAGTTGCAGGGCCTGCATACCGCGCGTATCGCCACCGACAAGGAATTCCAGTGGTGGGAAGAAGACGTCAAGCAGTTCCGCGATGAAAAGGCCAAGAAATTCATCTCGTTGAACGAAGCCGAGCGCGTTGCCGAGCGTCAGAAGCAGGATCAGCAGCGCAAGGATCGTCAGCAGGTGCGCAAGCAGCTGGGCCTGCCGTTGGACCCGCTTGCCGAAGACAGCGACGACGGCCTGACCGGCAACGAGCGCGACATCGTCAAGGACACCGCACGCGAAAAGGCCGCAGAAAAGCGTCCGGATCCGCTGTTGCACGAATCGGCCGCGATCATCGCCGATGCGCTGGGTCTGCTGTCGCAGGACCAGCCGTTATCGGCGCAGGTGTTGCCGCAGTCGACTGCGCCGGGACGTTGGGCTGATTGATCTTGGTGGGTTGTTTGTAGTGCAAGAAAAGCCACCGCATGCGGTGGCTTTTTTTTATGCCGACTAAGAGCGGCTCTGAGAGCGGATGACCTGTGGTTTTGCTGCAGGGCCCTTGCCCGCCCACCATCGCGGGACACGCCGCAAGTACGTCCGTGTAGGCTCTTACGCGGCATCCATGCCGCGTAAGGTCCCGCGACGGTGGGCGGGCAACGACCAGTGGAGTTGGTCGGTGTGCCTGGTTGCGAGCGGTGCCTGCGCGGGCGTCCGATGGCGGGCAACCTGATCGGCTCCTTTCGATCCGAGCAAATCTCCGCCATTGCCAACATCCCCTTCAGTACCAACATCCCTTTCAGTACATTGATGGTGACTGGTGACTGGTGACTGGTGACTGGTGACTGGTGGATGCGCTTGCGTGCGATGAGGCTTCAATGGTCACGCGCAATGGCGCGCAGGGACGCTCGCTCAGGTCGGCAGGGCAGGGCTGTGGCGATATCACTGCGGCCAGGCAAGTTCGGCCAGCACCGGATAGTGGTCTGACGGCAACACGCCGCCGGGGCGCTGATCCAATGTGGAAAAGCGCGTCGGTGTGAGGCCGCGGAACAGGATCCAGTCGATGCGCCGGGTCGGGTGAGTGGTGAAGTCCTGAAAGGTTTTTTCCGGGCCCTGTCGCTTGGTCGTAAGTGAGCGTGCATCGCCCAGTGCAGCGGTGAGCGTGCGGTAGGTGCCGTTGTCGGGATCGCTGTTGAAGTCGCCGGTCACTACCACCGGAATGTTGGCGGGCAGTGTCGCGATACGCGACAGGATCACGCGTGCGCTGTGTTCGCGCGCTGCTTCGTCCTGGTCGCGGTGAGCGAAGTGGGTGTTAAACAGATAGAAGCGGCGCTTGTCGCTGCGGCGTTCGAACAGCGCCCAGGTGGCCATGCGCGGCAGGTCGGTGTTCCAGCTGCTGCTGCCGGGAATTTCAGGCGTTTCGGACAGCCAGAAGTCGCCCGATTCCACCACTGTCAGGGCACGGCTGTCGTAGAACACCCCCATATGTTCGTCGCTGCCATCGGCGCGGCGGCCTTTACCGAACCAACGGTAATCGGGTAATTGTGCTGCCAGATACTGCGCCTGTTCTTTCACCAACTCTTGCGTGCCGAAGACGTCGGGGTGCGCTTGTTCAATCAACGCGACCATCGCCGTGCGGCGTACCTCCCAACGTTTGTCGCCGTCGGTATCCACCGGCACACGCACGTTGAACGACATCACACGCAGCGGTGCGGGGGCAGGCGCGGCCAATGCGGGTACTGCGATGCACAGCACTGCGATTGCAGCGAGCAAGCAACGTGACACAAGGCGAATGGATTGGCGTGGCATACAGGCGAATTCCTGATAAGGACAGACCGCCAAGTCTAGTCAGCTGGCATGACCGATAGATCACTGTGCATCGATGCAGCGCAGGCTTGACGCCGCCGCACATCGGCGTAGCATTTGCAGCAAGCCAACGGATAGACCGCTGGCTGACCACTCAACCGTGAGGGATTCTCATGGCAACGCAGTATGACTATCTCGTGTTTATCGGGCGTTTCGAGCCCTTTCATAACGGCCACGCCGCCGTCGCCCGCCACGCGCTGGGCAAGGCGAACAAGCTCATTGTGTTGATCGGCTCTGCCGACACGCCCCGCACCATTCGCAATCCGTGGACCGTTGCCGAACGCGCGGTGATGATCGAGTCCGCGTTGCCGGGCGAGAGCGACCGGTTGATAGTGCGGCCATTGCGCGACCATCTCTATAACGAAAGCCTGTGGATCGCCGACGTACAGCGCCAGGTGGCGGAAGCCGTGCAGGCCGATGGCGGCGCGCTCGATGCACGCATCGGTTTGATCGGCATGGACAAGGACGCTAGCAGCTATTACTTGCGTGAGTTTCCGCAGTGGCCGCTGGAAGATGTGCGGCATACGGCCACGCTGTCGGCCACCGAGTTGCGCCGCTATCTGTTCGAAGCCGGCGAGATCGGTTTCCATGGCGGCCTGCTGATGTTGCGCGGCAATGTGCCGGCGCCGGTGTACGACATGCTGGAAGCGTTTCGGCGCAATTCGCCTAGCTATGCGCAGCTGGTGGCCGAGTACCGTTTTATCGAGCAATACCGCGCTGCGTGGAAAGATGCGCCATATGCGCCGACCTTCGTCACCACCGATGCGGTGGTCGTGCATTCGGGCCATGTGTTGCTGGTGCGTCGTCGCGCCGAACCGGGTAAGGGGTTGTGGGCGCTGCCGGGTGGTTTCATCGGCCAGGACGAAGGCCTGCTGGATGGCTGCCTGCGCGAGCTGCGCGAGGAAACCCGGCTCAAGGTGCCGGTGCCGGTGCTCAAGGGGTCATTGCGCGGGCGCCAGGTGTTCGATCACCCCGAGCGCAGCCTGCGCGGACGCACCATCACCCATGCGTTCCATTTCGAATTTCCGGCCGGCGAGTTGCCCGCCGTGCGCGGCGGCGACGATGCCGACAAGGCGCGCTGGATTCCGATCGCCGAAGTGATGGCGATGGGGCCGCGCTTGTACGAAGACCATCTGCATATTCTTGAATTTTTCCTGGGTCGTGGCTGAGAGCGACACCACCTGCTGCGTGCTGCTGCTGACTATCAAGCAGCCGCTCATCCCAGGTGTTGGCTTGAACCATGACCTCCCGCCGGCGGATAGACCGCTGGTTCACTCGACGCGAAGGAGCTTCCGTCATGCATTACCTCGATAACCTGCTGCTCAACACCGACAGCTACAAGGCCAGCCACTGGCTGCAATACCCGCCCGGCACCGATGCGGCGTTTTTCTATGTGGAATCGCGCGGTGGCGTGTACGACCAGACCGTGTTCTTCGGCCTGCAGTCGATCCTAAAAGAAGCCATCAACCGGCCGGTGACGCACGCCGATATCGACGATGCGAAGGAACTATTGGCCGCGCATGGCGAGCCGTTCAACGAAGCCGGCTGGCGCGATATCGTCGACCGTCTTGGCGGCCAGTTGCCGATCCGAATCCGCGCCGTGCCCGAAGGCGCGGTGGTGCCCACGCACAACGTGCTGATGACCATCGAATCCACCGACGCCAAGGCGTTCTGGGTGCCGTCGTATCTGGAAACGCTGCTATTGCGCGTGTGGTACCCGGTGACCGTGGCCACGGTGAGCTGGCAGGTGAAGCAGATCGTGCGCGATTACCTGCAGCGCACCAGCGACGACCCGGAAGGGCAGTTGCCCTTCAAGCTGCATGACTTTGGCGCGCGTGGCGTGTCCAGTCTTGGCTCGGCCGCCCTCGGTGGCGCGGCGCATCTGGTGAACTTTCTCGGCACCGATACCTTGTCGGCGTTGTTGCTGGCACGCGCGCATTACCACACGCCGGTGGCGGGGTTTTCGATTCCTGCCGCCGAGCACAGCACCATCACCAGCTGGGGCCGCGAGCGCGAGGTGGATGCGTATCGGAACATGCTCACGCAATTCGCACGGCCCGGTTCCATCGTGGCGGTGGTGTCCGACAGCTACGACATCTACCGTGCCATTCGCGAGCATTGGGGCACCACCTTGCGCGAAGAGATCATCGCCTCCGGCGCGACGGTGGTGATCCGCCCCGATTCCGGCGACCCGGTGGACGTGGTCGAACAGTGCCTGGTGCTGCTGGACGACGCCTTCGGCCATCAGCTCAACGGCAAGGGCTACAAGGTGCTCAACCATGTGCGGGTGATCCAGGGCGATGGCATCAATCCGCAATCGCTGCACGCCATTCTCGAACGCATCACTGCTGCCGGGTATGCCGCCGACAACGTCGCCTTCGGCATGGGCGGTGCGTTGCTGCAGAAGGTGGACCGCGATACGCAGAAGTTCGCGCTGAAGTGCTCGGCGGTGCGTGTGGACGGGCAATGGATCGATGTCTACAAGGATCCGATCACCGACAAGGGCAAGCAGAGCAAGCGGGGGCGATTGACGCTATTGCGCGATCGTGACGATGGCAGCTATCGCAGCGCCTTGCTCGACGAAGTGGCCGCCAGCGCGGACAGCGAAGATGCGCTGGTGACGGTGTGGGAAAACGGCGTCATGCAGCAGGAATGGACGTTGGAGCAGGTGCGCGCGCGTGCCGATGCCGCGCGTCGCTGACATTCGGCGCGCAGGCAGCGGCATGGACGCTTCCATCGACGAGGCTTCGTTGCTGTCTGCATCGCCACTGTTGGCCGGGTTGCGCGCTGCGGCGCCCAGCCTGCGGCGGCGCGTGCCGCAGCAGAGCGAGACAGGCCGATGGCATGCGCTGCGCATCGGCGAGCGCGCGTATCGGGTGGCGTTGCCCATCACTTTTACGCCGTATGCGTCGGTGCGGCCGTGTTCGGCGCGCTGCGGTTTCTGTTCGGAAAATCTGCGCCAGCACGGCGGCGGCCTGGCCGCAGCGATGTTGCGTCCGGGGCCGGACTACTTCGCACAGTTGAGCGCTGCGTTGCAGCTGCTGCACGAGGTGCCGTTGTCGTATTCCTTGTCCGGGTTGGAGATGACCGACGATCCGGATTGGTTGCAGGCCTTGCTGCACACCTTGTCGACAACGCCCAACGGCCCGCGTGTGGAGCAGCGCGTGCTGTACAGCAATGGCGCCGGGTTTGCGCGTGCGCAGGGTGCGCAGTTGATCGATGCCTTGGTGGACTTCGGCCTGTCGTGGATCGAGCTGTCGCGTCACCACCCGCTGCAGGCGGGCAACGACGCGATCATGCGCTTTCGCCCCGACGAGCCGATTGCCGATACGGCCACTTTCGAGCATACGGCACGAGGCATTGCGGCGCGCGTGCCGGTGCGACTGGTCTGCATCGTGCAACGCGGTGGTGTGGACAGTGCCGACGCCGTGGCGCAGTACATCGCGTGGGCGCACAGCTGCGGCGCTACGCAGGTGATCTTTCGCGAGTTGTCGCGTCTGGACGATGCGTATCGCAGCAACGGCACCTGGCGTTATATCGCGCAGCACCGCATCGGTATGGAAACCTTGTTGGCGCAGTGCATGCAGCAGCCGTGGTGGTCGCGTTGGCAAGCGGACGGCATGACCGAGGGCTATTACTTCTGGAATCTGCGCATGCGCAGTGAGGATGGCCTGGAAGTGGTGTTCGAAAGCGCCGACTACGCGGCCATGCACGCGCGGCATGCGAGCGGCGACCTCTACAAGCTGGTGTTCTTCGCCAACGGCCGTTTGTGCGCAGGTTGGGATCCGGATGCCGATGTGCTGTGGGAGCCGGCCGATGGATGAACTCGATCAGCACAGCTGGTGGACGCCAACACCGGACGACCCGGCGTGGGCACTACCCGACGACCTGCGCGCAGCCGATCCGCTTGGCGGGCGCGACTGTGGCTGGGTCAATCAGATGCGGCCATTCGTGCGGCATTTCAGTGCGCCGGGGGAGCAGGTGTTCGATCCGTTCTGCGGTTTCGGCAGCACGCTGCTGGCTGCGGCGATGGAAGGGCGCAACGCGCATGGCATGGAGATCGATCCTGCACGTGCGCAACTGGCGCGCACGCGCCTGCTACGGCATGCCGTACAGGCGCCGGTCGTGGTCGGCACGTTGGTCGACACCGCGCCTGCTGCGGCGATCGATCTGTGTGTGACCAACGTGCCGTATTTCGGTTGCCACTGGCGCGGCCAAGCAGTGCCTGGGCAGCTGTATGCCAATGCCGATTACGCCGGCTATCTGTCGGGCATGCGTGCGGTGTTGCATGCGCTTCGCAAGCGATTACTGCCGGATGCCTTTGGCGTGGCGATGGTGGAAAACGTCGTTGTCGGTGGGCGGGTGATCCCGCAGGCGTGGGATCTGGGGCGGATCCTTGCCAGCCTGTTCACGCTGCGCGAAGAACGGGTGCTGTGCTACCAGCGGCCGGGCGCAGCGCTGACGCATGCCGGCACGCAGAGCAATCGCAGCCACGAGTACGCATTGATTTTTCAGCATTGCCGTCCGCGGCTGGACCTGCAGCAGGCGGCGCAGTTGCTGCAGGCGGTGCGGGCGCAAGGTCTGCCGGTGGTGGTGCACGGGAGCTACGCGCGTTGGTTGGAGTCGCCGGACTTGCTGCCCCAGGGTCCGGCCGATCTGGACCTGATCCTGCAAGCCGAGCAGCCACTATGGGACCGCCTGACTGCGTGGTTACACGAGCAGGGATTCGTGTTGAGCCTGTGGGGCGAGCCATGCCGGGCGCCGGTGACGCTGGCCGCGGTGCGCGCGCACCACTATCTGCGCGCCGAGTGCATCGGTGCAGATGGCAGCCGCCTGCAGCTGGACCTGCAATTGCCGGCGGATGAACCGCCGTTGCCCTGATCCGGCAACGCCACGCCACGCGCACATGGGTTGCGGCTATGCTCTTGGCCGGTTTTGGATGCCGGAGTTGTCTATGTCTTGTTCTTCCCTGATCGCGCGCGGCGCGCTGCTTGGCGCGTTGGCAACCCTGGCTGGCTGCGGTGGCAGCAAGGGCGACACGATGCTGATGCGCGAGTCGTTCAATTCCGACGATACCTATTCGCGCAGTGTGGCAGCCACCTCGATGCAAGCCTGCGAGGCCGCGCGGCGCGTGTTGTTGAGCCAGGGCTACGCAGTCACGCGCGCCGATGCCGCAGGCGTGGAAGGCAGCAAGAACTTCCAGCTCAAGGAGGCCGACCAGAGCGAGCAGCTCAATCTGCGCATTTCCTGCGCCACGCAGGAGGGCAGCAAGGCGCAGGTGTTCGTCAGTGCGCTGCAGGATCGTTACGCATTGAAGAAGAGCTCGACCTCGGCCAGCGTCGGTGTCGGCGTGCTGGGCTCGTTGTCGCTGCCGGTGGGCAGCACGGGCGATTCGCTGGTGCGTGTGTCCACCACCACGGTGCAGGACGCGGCCTTCTACAAGCGCTTTTTCGAGCGCTTGAACTCGTATCTGCCCAATGTGACCCAGGCCGCGCCTGCCGCGGCGAGCGCGGCCCCCGCACCGGTCGCACCGCCGCATCCGGCAGCGGCCACACCAGCGACGGCGGCACCTGTGCCGACCGCAGCGGCTGCAACGCCGGCGACGGTAGTGCCGGCCACTGCCGCAACGTCTGCTTCCACAACAGTCGAACAGCCGCCGGTTGCGCCGCTACCGGTCGAGGCCCAGGATCCGCCCCCCGCGCCGGCGCCCACGCCGACGAACGTGCCGAAGACCGAGCCAGCCACTCAACCGTGACGGCGCGGTTCACGCTTTGCTGCGGAACCTGAATAGGTGGTTGTGCCTTTCACGTTGCGTTCTCTACCGAGCCGCGAGAGTGCAGCCACGGCTCGCCGAGTGGGCGAGAACGACGGAGACCACGATGAAGATGCGCAATTCCCTGCTGGGTATTTCCCTGATCGGCCTGATGGCGACGAGCACCTTCGCGCAGGCCCAGACCCATTCGCGCCAGCACCGTTATACGGAAGCAGACGAAGGCCGCAGGTTCAACGACGGCACCCGCGTTCGCTGCAAGAACGTTGAAGTGCAGAAGAATTCGACTGACCCCAATCGCGTCGGCGGCACTGTTGCCGGCGCAGTGGTTGGTGGCCTGCTGGGCAATCAGGTGGGCGGCGGTAATGGCAAGAAGTTGGCAACCGTGGCCGGTGCAGTCGCCGGCGGTGCTGCGGGCCGCACCATCCAGGGCAATCGTCAGCAAGCCAACGGCAATCGTCAGGTCGAGCGCGTCTGCGAACGTCGTTGAATCTGCTGAATTGAATTTACGAGCCCCGGTCATGCCGGGGCTTTCTACGTTTGAGGGTGCAGCGCCGTGCTGTCGATCCACACCACATCGCAGCGATGAGTTTTTTTCGCACTTGCCGCAACGGGATGTTTGCTCTGGCCTTGTTGGCCGCGCAATTGCTGCAGGTCGCCGTTGCCGCGCCAAGTGAGGCAGCCAACGCTGCAGGGGTGGACTGCGTCGAAGCGTTGCTGCGTCGCCTGGGCTGGGACATCCGCAGCGCTGCGGTCAGTGCGCCGGTGATCCAACGCGGAGAACCGTGTACGCGCGGCTCGCTCGCGCAGGCACGCGCCGCCGGCGATCTGCAGCTGACGCTTCCGGCAAGTTGGAACGCGCAACAGCGCGGCGCATCGCTCAAGGCCTTGCTGGACGATTCCGCCACACAGTGCGCCTATGCGTTCGAGGTCGGCGCGGCCACGCGGCGTGCAACGACGCAGCTGCAAGACAATCCGCACTATCGGTTTTCGGCCGTGCAACTGGGCTGGATCGGCTTCGGCTGGCGTGGCGCCGCTGCGCAGGGCTGGAGTGGATTCAAGAGTTTCGGGCGCGGCTATCAGCCGCGTGGCAGCAATGCGCAGGCGCTGGATGCGTTCTACAGCGGCCAGGTGCGTTCCGAATGCGGGGTGGGGCGCCAGGTGGCGCAGCTGGCCACGCAGCGCGAGCTGTACGGCGATGCCGGATTCGATCAGGTATTCACGCCTGGCGAGTTGTCGATCGGTACCTTTTTGACCTTGCACGACACCGACAGCATCTTGTTGGGTGCGCATGCCGGCGAGTTCCTTGCCGACGGCAAGGCAGTCAAGACCGCGCAGCTGGGGCGCCAGGCATTTGTCGGTGCGCCGGGCTTTATCGCGCATGTGTTCGACAAATCGTATCTGGACGACATCCATAACCAGGCCGAAAACTTCGTGGTGGTGGATGTCAGCGATGCGGCTGCGCAGGCCTTGGCGCAGCACGGCGGCTTTGCGCATTACGACGCACTCAATCGACAGATCTGGGAACTGGCCAAAGATGTGCGCGGGCCGGGCAAGCGGCGCTTCGAGCGGCTGCTGTACGAGCACGATGCAAAACTGCGCGCCACGCTCGATGCGCAGCAACAGGCGCAGCTGCAAAGGCTACAAGCGTTACTGGACGATCCGTTCTATCAGGGCTTTCTGGTCTATGTGCATCCCAAGGGCGTCAAGCCGATCGGCTATCACGTCGCGCGACTGCTCGACCGCAATCCGCGCACGCCGTATGCCATCGACCTGACCCTGCACAATTTGCGCAGCACCTTGTACTGGCGCTGGATCGATTGGCAGCTGCAACAGTGCAGCGCCGGCACCGTTGCGGAACGATCCATTGAGAATTCCGCCACGCCAGCGTACGCCCGGCGTGGCACCCTGCACTGATCAGATCATGAGGAGCGATTATGGAACTGGGTATGGTGGGTTTGGGCCGCATGGGCGCCAACATGGCCGAGCGTCTGGTACACGGCGGGCATCGCGTGCACGGCTACGACCCGGGCGAGGGCGCGCGTAGCAGTGCGCAGGCCAAGGGCATTGTCACTGCCGATGCGCTGGCAGCATTGGTGTCGGCGCTGCCGAGCCCGCGGGTGCTGTGGTTGATGGTGCCGGCGGGCAAGATCGTCGATGACACCCTGGCGCAGCTGCTGCCGTTGTTGCAGGCCGGCGACATCGTCATCGATGGCGGCAATTCGTATTACAAGGATTCGCAACGCCGCGCCGCGCTGTTGCAGGCCAGCGGTGTTTCGTTCGTCGATTGCGGCACCAGCGGTGGCGTCTGGGGTCTGCAGGAAGGCTACAGCCTGATGGTGGGCGGCGACGAGGCGGCAGTGACCACGCTGCATCCGGTGCTGGCCACGTTGGCGCCGGCAGCGGACAAGGGCTGGGGCCGCGTTGGCCCGAGCGGTGCCGGCCACTTCACCAAGATGGTCCATAACGGGATCGAGTACGGAATGATGCAGGCCTATGCCGAAGGCTTTGCGCTGATGCAGCACAAGACCGATTTCGCGCTGGATCTGCACCAGGTTGCCGAGATCTGGCGCGATGGCAGCGTGGTGCGTTCGTGGTTGCTCGATCTCACCGCCGATGCGCTGGCGCACAACCCGAGCATGGCCGGCATCGCACCGTTCGTGGCCGATTCGGGCGAAGGCCGCTGGACGGTGGCCGAGGCAATCGATCTGGAGGTGTCTGCGCCGATCATCACGCTGTCGCTGATGGAGCGGTTGCGCTCGCGCGACAAGGATTCGTTCACAGACAAGTTGCTGGCGGCGATGCGCAACCAGTTCGGTGGGCATGCGGTGATGACCACCACCGCGACACCGCCGACGATCGGCAGCAAGGACGCGTAACGCGTCAGCGAGTGAAGCAGTTCATGCGCGCCTGCCTTGCGGGCGCGCAGTCGTTTCAGCGGTCGCCAGACCTGGCGCCAGTGCCATCCAGCCACTGCACCTGACCCGACGCAGCACTGCGTTGCGCCAGCTCCAGCAGCTCCATCAACTGCACGGCGTCTGCACCACTGACCGGTGCCGGGCCGGTACCGGCCAATGCATCGCGAAATGCGGCGTAGCAGTTGCGATAGTCGCCGGGCAGGGTGTCGGGTTGATGGGTGTGCACGCGGCCTTCTTCATCGACACGGGTGACGGTGCCTGGCAGCGGGTCGACACCCCAGCCGGCGGTGCCCGGGCGACGCCCGGCGCGGAGTTGGTCTTCCTGCGTATCCAGCCCGTGCTTGAGATAACTGCCGCGGGTGCCGTGGACGGCAAAGCGCAGGCTGCTGTCGGCCACCAACGAGCCGGCATGCAGGATCACGCGCAGGCGCGGGTAGCGCAGGGTCACATGGAAATAATCGTCGCTGCGTGCCTGGCTGCGTTGGCGTTGCAGATCCGCACTGATCGCCTGCGGGGCGCCGAACAATTGCAGTGCCTGATCGAGCAGATGCGGGCCCAGGTCGTACCACAGCCCGGCGCCGGGGATATCGCTCTCGCGCCAACGGTCGCGTACCTGCGGGCGGTAGCGGTCGAAGTGCGAATGGAATTCCACCACCTCGCCCAGCTGCCCTTCGTCGATCAGCCGGCGCACGGTGAGAAAGTCTGCGTCCCAGCGGCGGTTCTGAAACACGCTGACGATGCGCCCGGCCGCTGCGGCAGCGTCCACCACCTCGCGCGCCTGTGCGGCATCCAGTGCGAAGGGTTTGTCGACCAGCACGTGTTTGCCGGCGGCCAGTGCTTGCAAGGCGAACGGCGCATGGGTCTGGTTGGGCGTGGCAAGCACCACCGCATCGAGCGCGGGGTCGGCCAACGCGGTTTCCAGATCGGCAAGCACGGCCACGTCGGGGAAGTCGGCCTGCGCTTGTTGCGGCTTGGACGACACCACGCTGTGCAACTGCAAACCCGGCGTGCTGGCAATCAGCGGGGCATGAAAGGTGCGGCCGACATAGCCATAGCCGACGACGGCCAGATTGAACGGTTTAGGCATTGAAAACGGTTCATCGCAACGACTGAGGAAGCGTCCATGGTATTGCACACACCCGTGTGCGCTAGGTTCACAACCTCTGCATCCGGCAGTCACACCTGCACGACGAACGCCACTGCAGACTGCGGCCACATTCACTGGAAGGGGTATCGGATGAAGAACATGACGCATGCACGCAAGTTGCTGGCTCTGTCGCTGTCGCTCGGTCTGACGCTGGGTGCCTCGCAGGCATTCGCGGCGCCGCAGGAACATGCCGATCACAAGGACCACGCTGCCAGCATGGACGAGTCCAAGAAGCCGGTGACCGACACCTGGATCACCACCAAGGTGAAGGCCGATCTGTTGGCCACCGACAACGTGTCGGGTACCGACGTCAAGGTCGAGACCAAGAACGGCATCGTGACCTTGACCGGTTCGGTCGCGACCAAGGCCGAGCACGACAAGGCCGTGGCTGTGGCCAAGGGCATCGAAGGCGTCAAGAGCGTCAAGTCGGTGGGTCTGAAGGTTGTTGCTGCGAAGAAGTAATCGCAGCCACAAATGCCGGGCCGCCGCGACGAGGCGGTTGGCCTGAGCACGAAGGCGCACTCTACGGAGTGCGCCTTTTTTTTGGTGTGCGTGGCTGATCGGGCCTGGAAGGTCGCTTGCCACGCCTTTCGGCGATGTGCGCGCTCGATGTGACGCCTTCTGCTGCGAGCATGCGTGGTGGCGGTTATATCAGGATCTTATCGGGGCCATAAGACGCTGCAGGGTCTCATCGCCGTCATCCCCACTTAGTATCGGTGCACCTCATTCGCCGTGCGCTCCCCATGTCTCAGCCTTATCCGCGAAACTTCTCGCATATCGGTTTGTCGGTCACTGACATCGACGCCGCTGTCGCGTTTTACACCGATGTATTGGGCTGGTATCTGATCATGCCGCCGACCCTGATCAATGAAGACGCCAGCGCCATCGGCGTGATGTGTACGGATGTCTTCGGAGCCGGTTGGGGCTCGTTTCGCATCGCGCATCTATCGACAGGCGATCGTATGGGCGTTGAGATTTTCCAGTTTCGCAACGCGGAAAAGCCGGCCAACAACTTCGAATACTGGAAGAGTGGTGTCTTTCACTTCTGCATCCAGGACCCGGATGTCGAAGGACTGGCGGCGAAGATCGTTGCTGCCGGTGGCAAGCAGCGCATGCCGGTGCGTGAATACTTCCCGGGCGAAAAGCCTTATCGCATGGTCTATATGGAAGACCCGTTCGGCAATATCCTGGAAATCTACAGCCACAGCTATGAGCTGACCTATTCGGCCGGTGCGTACGCGTCGACTCGTTGAAGAAAGAGGATTCTTGCGATGTGTAGCCCGACCAGTTTCATCATGCGCAACAAGCAGCTGTTCCGGGCGACCATGATTAGCGTAGTTGCCGCAGTGTTTGGCGGCGGGCTGCAAGGCTGCTCACGGGCCCAGGATGCGCCGACTGCCGTTGTTCCAGCCATGGCAGCGCTGCCAAAGGCCGCTGCCGCGCTCGATGTCGTCAAGCCTGTGATGGCTTGCGCGGACTTGGCGACGTTCGATCTGGGCGCGATCGGGGGGGCGGGCAGCAAGATCACCGCTGCTGTCGAAACCACCAACCAGGCGGGCCGGTCGATTTGCGCAGTCGAAGGCACGCTCTCGCCCACGATCAACTTTGCAGTGCAGTTGCCGATGCAGCATTGGACACAGCGCTATCTGCAGATTGGCTGTGGTGGGCTGTGCGGCAGCATCGCGGGCAATGTCGGCGCTGCCGATGGATGCGCGCCCTTGAATAGCGGCGGCTTCGTGTTGGCGGCCACCGACATGGGGCATCAGGATCAGGATGGCGCATTCGGCAAGGACGCAGGCAAACGCGCCGACTTCGCCTATCGCGGCCAGCACCTGACGGCCGTGGCTGCCAAAGCGTTGGTCCGGGCCTATTATGGCCGGCCGCAGCGCTACGCGTACTTCAGCGGCTGCTCCGATGGTGGGCGCGAGGCCTTGGTCGAGGCGCAGCGTTATCCGGATGATTTCGACGGCATCATCGCCGGTGCCGCCGCGCTGAATTTCATTGTGCAAAACGCGGTCTTCCATGCCTGGCAGGCACGTGCCAATACCGGTGCCGACGGCAAGCCGGTGCTGCTGGCAGCGCGCCTGCCGATCCTGCATGCAGCGGTGCTCAAAGCTTGCGATGCGCTCGATGGACTGGCCGATGGGGTGATCGGCAATCCGCTGGTGTGCCACTTTGATCCGGCAACGCTGCAATGCCCGGCCGATGCGCGGGATCGTTCCGCCTGCCTGAGCGCGGCCGAGATCGAGGTCGCCCGCAAGTTTTATGACGGCCCACGCGACCCTGCGACCGGCACGCGCCTGAGCGCCGGTGGCCCGCAGTACGGGTCGGAGCTAGCCTGGGCCGGCGTGTATGTGCCGCAGTCGGCCAACGAGGCGATCTTCAGTGAGAAGGTCAGCCTGCCGGTGCTGCGCAACATGGCGTTCGACGTTGATCCGCCGAGCGATTTCACGCTGGCCGACATGCAGTTCGATCTGGCGACGTTTCAGAAGCTGCGCTTTCGGCATCGCCTGTTCGATGCGACTGACCCCGACCTGTCGGCCTTTGCCGACAACGGCGGCAAGCTGATCCTCTTCCACGGTTGGTCCGACCCGCATATTTCGCCGATCAACAGCATCGCCTACTACACTGCGATGCGCGAATACATGGGCAGCAAGCGTGTCGACGGCTTTGCACGCCTGTATGTATTTCCCGGCATGTATCACTGCTCCAACGGCGAGGGTCCCTACCAGATGGATCTGCTGACGCCGATGATGGCCTGGGTCGAGCGTGGCAGTGCGCCGGATGCAATCCAGGCGCGTCAACCGCAGCAGTATGCAGCGAGCGATTTTGGAGCGCCGCGAGGTGCAGGTGGCATGGGCGGTGAGCGCGCGGCGCCTGCGCCAGGCACGCAAGCAGCAGCGCTTGGGCCGGACAAGCCGTCCACCGCACCGATCATGCGAGCGCGCCCGGTGTATCCCTGGCCGTTTACGACAGCGTGGAATGGCAAGGGCGACCCCGACAAGGCATCCAGCTTCGTACGGGGCCCGGCGATCGACGTGCAGATGCCGGAGTGGGCCGGCGCCGAATTTTTCAGCCCTTACACACCACTGGCGCAGTGACGCGGTGGCCTGGTGAGCGACAGTGGCGATCGATTCCAGGATCGATCATGCGCAACTCAGGTGTATCGCATCGCGTGGCAGTGTCCGGATGCTAATATCAGATTCGGCGATGGAGGAAATAAAAAGTAAGGATTGGATTTATATCTGCTCGGCCGCCATCTTTGGCCGAACAGACAGGCATGGGCAGCAATTGCGCGCCCGTGGCACTGCTGATCCAGGCCACTTTCATCCAACGCAGGACTATCTCTCATGCAAACCAACGTTGCGCACGCCAATGCGATCATCTGGCCAGAAGGCTACGTGCCGGGTTTCACCGAAAATTTTGCCTCCAACGAGGTCATCGTCGCCGGCTTGTCTGCCGCCGAGATCTGGCCGTTGCTAAGCGTGCCCTCGCGCTGGCCCAGCTACTACGCCAACTCGGCCAATGTGCGTTTTTCCGATGACACCGGTCCGCAGCTGGAAGACGGTGTGCGTTTTTATTTCGAAACCTTCGGATTTCCGGTGCATGCCCGCTGCACCGAGTTCGTCGCACCGACCAACGGCCAGCCCGGACGCGTTGCGTGGCACGGGTGGTCGGGCGAGGAGGGCAGCGCGACGCGACTGGACGTGCACCATGCCTGGCTGGTGGAAGACCTGGATGGCGGCCGCGTGCGCATCCTCACGCAGGAAACCCAGAAAGGTAAGCCGGCCGAAGAGCTGCACAACACCAAGCCCAACCCGATGATCAATGGTCACCAGGAGTGGTTGGACGGTCTGGTTGCCGCTGCCCGCGCCGCCAGGTAAGCGCGGCATCTGCCAGTTGCCGGGATGGCGTGAGCTGGAATGCCATCGTTGAATGGCGACGCCCTGCGGTCACGCGCACTGCCTATCTACGGCGGCGCGTGGCGCGATCTCCGCAATGATCGAACAGCAGCTGGCGCAGCCAGCGTTGCGCGCCATCGTGATGGGTACGCGCATGCCAGGCGGCAATCTTGGTAAAGCCCGGGATGGCGATGGGCGGCTCGAATGTGGCCAGGTCTTCGATGCCGGCAACCAACCGGCTGGGCAGGATCGCCACCATGTCGCTGGCGCGCAGGATCTCGGGAAGGATGAGGAAGGACTGCGCCGACAAGGTGACCCTGCGGTGCTTGCCGAGCGCTGCCAGGGCCTCGTCGGTCACACCGCGGAATCCTCCGCCTAGATACGACACCAGCGCATGGTCGAGCGCGCAGAACTGGTCGATCGTCAGGCGCTTGCGGTTTCGCTGCAGGGCAGGGTGGTCGCCACGCAACACGCAGACGTAGCGTTCTTCGAACAGCGCGCGGGCATGCAGGTCGGGCGGCGTGCTTTCTGGCGTCAGCAGGGCCAGGTCGATCTCGCCGCGTTCCAGCTCAACGTAGATCTGCCGGTCGTCCACCGGCACCAGGGCCACACGGATGTGCGGCGCCTGTTGCTTGAGTGCAGACAGGAACGGAATCGCGATCGCCCGCAAGGCGTAATCGGTGGCCGCAATCGTAAAGGTCTGCGCCGCGGTCGATGGCTCGAACACCAGCGGTTGCAGCAAGCCGCCGATTTCGCTGATGACCTGCTTGAGCGGCCCGGCCAATGCCAGGCAACGCTGCGTGGGCACGATACCGCGCTGTGCGCGCACGAAGAGCGGGTCGTCGAAGGTCTTGCGCAACCGCGTCAGCATGCCGCTCATGGCCGGTTGGGTGACGCCCAGCCGGGCCGCAGCGCGGGTGACGTTGTGCTCGTCCAGCAAGGCATCCAGCGCCTTGAGCAGGTTCAGATCCAGTGTCTTGATGTCTTTCATTCAGGCGTTCTTGGGATCGCTTGGGACCGGCGCCTAGATGGCGGCATGGTTGCCTGCACACACTTCGCCACGTCGGTCGTGCAGTGTGCCGACGATACAGCCGATAAACGGCGTACTTGTCTCACCGTTTTCACCTTTACTGCACTTATGATGTGCCCATTCAGCTATGTCACGGATCGGCGTGACAAATCTGAATCATTAATCTCACCTTGGGTCTGGTCGGGGATAATACCGGCGTGCCTTCGGGTCCTTGCAGCGAGCGGATACAGATCGAGTAATGCAGACAACGGTCCAAGCAGACAGATGGGATCGCTGGCGCCTGCCTTTGCTGGCAGTTGCCGTGTTCCTGATTGTGGTGGTGCCCTCGTTGCTGTTGCAGCAGATGGCGCACAACGCCAATCAGGCCGCGGTGTGGGTCTCGCATAGCCAGGACGTGCAGGAAACCGCGCAGCGTCTGGAAGCGGCGCTGCGCGACACCGAATCGGCGGCGTTGATGCGCTCGCACGGTGTGGTGCGCCCTGCCTTGCTGGAGCGCATGCGGCGTGGCCGGCGCGAAGCGCTGACGGCGGTGCATCAGCTCATCGTGCTGACCAAGGACAACCCGGCTCAGCAAGTGCGGATGGGGCGCATCCAGAGCACGATCGAGCGCCGCTTGCTGCTGGCCGAGCGTATCGCCGTGGCGACCGATCCCACGCTGATCCGTGCGCTGATCGACGACATGACCTTGAACAACCCGATCCGGCTGTTGATCGACGAGTTGCAAAGCGCCGAAAGCAAGTTGCTGGAACTGCGCAGTACGCGCGCCATCAAAGAACGTACGCATTACGCGGTACTGAGCTGGGCGACGCTGGCCGTGCAGTTGCTGCTGTTGGGCACGGTGATCTGGTTGCTGCAGCGGCAGATCCGCCGCCGCCTGGCGGCCGAGCAGGAATATCTGCGTGCCAATGGCCGGGCCAGTTCGGTGCTGCAGACCGTGCGCGAGCCGATCGTGCTGCTGGATGACAAACAGCGCATCATGCTGCACAACCCGGCCTTCGCCGAGTTGTATGGCCTGGAAGAGCGCGGTAACGAATCGATGTCGCTGGAGGACGTGGGCGATGGCGTGTGGCGCGATGCGCAGATTCATCAGCGACTTGCCGACGTGCTGCTGCGCGACCGCGAGTTGTGGGATTACGAACATGAGCAGCGCGGCGCCGATGGCGTGCTGCGCACCATGTTGATCAACGCGCGACGCATGCCGCTGCCCGATACCAACGACGACGATGTGGTGCTGATGACGGTGAGCGACATCAGCCTGCAGAAAGCCTCGCAGCAGCGCATCCAGGAACTCAACCGGCAGATGGAAGGCAAGGTCGATCAGGTGTCCGAGGTCAACCGCGAGCTGGAAGCCTTCAGCTATTCGGTCTCGCACGATCTGCGCGCACCGTTGCGGCATGTGGCCGGTTTTTCGGACAAGCTGGCGCGTCACCTGGGCGATGCGGCGGACGAAAAATCGCGTCACTACATGGAAGTGATCAGCAGCTCGGCGCGGCGCATGGCGTCGCTGATCGACGATCTGCTGGTGTATTCGCGCCTGGGCCGCAGTGCGCTGCGCCTGCAGGCGGTGGACATGCAGTCGCTGGTGTCGGAGACGCGCGCGATCCTGGATTCCAGCGTGCAAAGCGAGAACACCGGCCACCGTGTGGAATGGCATATCGCCCCGCTGCCGGTGCTGGTGGCCGACGAGAACATGATGCGCCAGCTGTGGATGAACTTGCTGGGCAATGCGGTCAAGTACAGCGCCAAGCGCGAAGTGGCCAAGATCGAGGTTAGCTACCGGCCGCTGCCGGACGGCGGCCATCAATTCAGTGTGCGCGACAACGGTGCCGGCTTCGATATGGAGTACAGCGCAAAGTTGTTCGGTGTGTTCCAGCGTCTGCACAAGGCCAGCGAATACGCCGGTACCGGCATTGGCCTGGCCAGCGTCAGGCGCGTGTTGACGCGCCACGGCGGCCGGGTCTGGGCCGAGGGTGTCGTCGACGAAGGCGCCACGTTCCATTTTGTGCTTCCCCCTGCGCATGAAGCGCCCAACCAAGAGTTCAATGCATGAGTGCCATCCGTACCATTCTTCTGGCAGAAGACAGCCCGGCCGATGCAGAAATGGCGGTCGACGCCCTGCGCGAAGCCCGCCTGGCCAACCCCATCGTGCACGTCGAAGACGGTGTGGAAACCATGGACTACCTGCTGCGTCGTGGCGCGTTCGCCGATCGCGAGGAAGGCTTGCCGGCGGTGTTGCTGCTGGACATCAAGATGCCGCGGCTGGATGGCCTGGAAGTGCTCAAGCAGGTGCGCGGTGACGAGACGCTCAAGCGCTTGCCGATCGTGATCCTGTCGTCCTCGCGCGAAGAGAGCGACCTGGCCCGCAGCTGGGACCTGGGCGTGAATGCCTATGTGGTCAAGCCGGTGGATGTCGATCAGTTCTTCAATGCGGTCAAGACGCTCGGCACGTTCTGGGCGGTCATCAATCAGGCACCGGAGCTGGACTGAACCATGCTGCAAGAGGGTGGCAAACTGGAGCAGCTGAAGATCCTTCTGGTGGAAGATTCACCGGAAGATGCCGAGCTGTTGTCCGATCAGCTGCTGGATGCCGGCATCGACGCGGCGTTCGAGCGCGTGGACAGCGAACGCTCGCTGCGCAGCGCGCTGGATGAATTCCAGCCGGACATCGTGCTGTCGGATCTGAGCATGCCCGGGTTTTCCGGCCACCAGGCATTGCGTCTGGTGCGCCAGAACGGCGCCACGCCCTTCATCTTCGTCTCCGGCACCATGGGCGAGGAGACTGCGGTCAAGGCGCTGCAGGACGGCGCCAACGACTACATCATCAAGCACAACCCGACCCGCTTGCCGAGTGCGGTGATCCGCGCGATCCGCGAAGCGCGTGCCGACCTGGAACGTCAGCGCGTGGAGAGCGAACTGATGCGCGCGCAGCGGCTGGAAAGCCTGGCGATGCTGGCGGCCGGGTTGAGTCACGACTTGCGCAATATCCTGCAGCCGTTGTTGATCGTGCCCGACCTGCTGGCCGGGCGCACCGACGACCCGCAGCTGCGTCAGTTGGCCAAGGTGGTGGCCGAGTGCGGCCGGCGCGGGCATGAGATGGCCGAGTCGATGCTCTCGTTCGTGCGCGGCTCCAACAAGCCGCGCGAGCAGGTGTCCGTTGCCAGTCTGTTCCAGGGCGTGCAGATGCTGCTCAGAAGCAGCCTGCCCGATGGCGTGCGCCTGCAGATGGAGACGATTGCCCTGGATCTGACCATCGAGGCCAATTACACCGAACTGCAGCAATGCCTGCTCAACCTGGGCTTGAACGCGATCCAGGCGATGCCGGGTGGCGGCACATTGATTCTGTCGGCCGATCGCCATGACGATGCGCGCGTGCGCATGAGCGTGGCCGACACCGGCGTGGGCATGAGCGATGAAACCCGCGCGCGCTTGTTCAGCCCCTTCTTCACCACCAAGGCCGATGGCACCGGGCTGGGGCTGATTTCGTGCAAGCGCATCATCGAAAGCTACGGCGGCAGCATCCTGGTCGACAGCCGGTTGGGCGAGGGCACGCGTTTCGACATGCTGGTGCCGATGCGCTCGAACGCGGTGGCGGTTGCCGATACCGAGCCGCCGCTGCCGCTGGGCCATGGGCAACGCATCCTGCTGGTGGACGGCGAAGCCACGCGCCTGTCGCTGCTGGGCAATGCACTATCCAGCCAGGGCTATCAGCCGCAGCTGGCCACCGATGGCGCAGCCGCGCTGCAACTGGTGCAGCCACAGGCCATGCCCGACCTGGTGATCATCGACAGCGACATCATTCTGCTCTCGGCAGTGAGCGTGCTGTTGAGCATGCAGGAGCTGGGCTATCAGGGCCCGGCGATCGTGCTGGAAGATGTCGGCGCGCCGCTGCAGCGGATGCACTTTCCGGCAGATATCCCGGTGCATGTGCTGCGCAAGCCGCTGGAAATGCGCCGGGTGTTCCGTGCCGTGTCGCACGCGCTCGAAATGGCCTGATCCAGGGGTTTTCGCGCGTTGCAGGCGTGCTTGTTCAAGTGCAATGCGATTGCAACAGTTGACGCCCACGCCGGCCGCATGCGCGAATAACGCATGACCACCGTGCTTCTCAGCCTCGGCAGCAATGTCCAGCCGACCCACTACCTGCGCTTGGCCGTCGACGCCTTGCGCGCGCGCTTTGGCCAGCTCGACGTGTCGCCTGCGTACCGCACGCCGGCGGTGGGCTTCGATGGGCCGGACTTCGTCAACAACGCGGTGGTGCTGGACACCGATCTGGATCTGCACGCGCTCGATCATTGGCTGCATGCGCTGGAAGACGCGCACGGCCGCGACCGCAGCGGCCCGCGTTTCAGTGACCGCACGCTGGATGTGGATGTGGTGTTCTTCGGTGATTGCATCATCGAAGGGCCCGGGCATCTGCGTATTCCGCGGCCGGAGCTCAAGCATGCGTTCGTGTTGAAGCCGCTGGCCGATATCGCGCCCGGCTTTGTCGACCCGTTGAGCGGGCAGACGCTGGCGGCGCTATGGCAGGCGCATCCGCAACACGGCACTGCGTTTACGACGGTGGAGCTGGAGGCGGCCCCCGTCGCGGCGGATGTGGCGCAGTAGCGCAGCGTTGCAGTACCGGCAAGGCGTGGCTGACAAGGCTTGCGGATCGTCGTAGGCAGGCGTAGAAGGAGTCGCCCGGAACCGTCATGGCCGAGTCTGCAGGCAGCGCGTCATCCGCAGCGCTCATGGAGCGAGTGTACGCGGCAGCGCACCTGGCCGCCTGGACAGTTGCTCAACTGAGCTGGCGGCCACCGTCCACATGCAAGGTATGGCCAGTGACGAAGCTGGCTTCATCGAGCAACCAGCGCACTGCCTCGGCGATCTCTTCGGGCGTGCCGATGCGTGCCAGCGGCGTGCGCGCCAGCAGGGCCTGCTTAGCGTCGGAAGCCTTGCCTTCTTCCGGCCACAGAATCGCGCCGGGGGCGACCGCATTGACGCGCACCTGCGGCGCCAGTTCCAGTGCGAGCGAGCGCGTCAGCATTTCCAGCGCGCTCTTGGACGCGCCGTACAGCGGGTGATTGCGCATCGGCTGCTGGGCATGCAGATCGGTGAGGTTGACGATGGCACCGCGGTGCTGGCGCAGTTGTGCGGCCGCAGCCTGGGCGATGAAGAACGGGGCGCGCGCGTTGACTGCAAACAACTCGTCCCATTGCGCTGCGGTCGCTTCGCCCACTGCGGTGGGATAGAACGCCGAGGCGTTGTTGACCACGCCATCCAGGCGGCCGAATGCGGCGATGCAGTCGGCGACCAGTTGCGCCGGTGCCTCCGGCAAGCGCAGATCGGCGTGCAAGGCCAGCGCGCTGCCTGCGCGTTGCGCGCACAATGCGGCCACGCGCGCGCTGAGCGCGTCACCGGAGCGGTGCGCATGCAAGGCCACGCGGTAGCCGGCCGCATGCAGGGTGGTGGCGATCTGCGCGCCGATACGGCGGCCTGCGCCGGTGATCAAGACCACCTTGGAACTGTCTGTCATGGCGTACTCGCTCGGCGTTGCAAAGGGCTCGGCTATCCTGTGCATTGTCCCCGCAACCGGTGCCCGCATGCACGCCGACCTTCCCACTCCCGATTCGGACGCCTTGGCGCATAGCGACCGCCTGGCTGCGCATGTGCGCGCCGAAATCGCCGCTGCCGGCGGTGCGATCCCGTTCTCGCGTTTCATGGAGCTGGCGCTGTATGCGCCGGGTCTTGGCTATTACAGCGCCGGCTCCAGCAAATTTGGCGAGGCCGGCGATTTCGTCACCGCGCCCGAGCTTGGGCCGTTGTTCGCAGCGACCGTGTCCGGTGCGTTGGCGCCGGTGCTGCAGCAGCTCGGCCCAAGTGCCCGCGTGCTCGAAGTAGGCGGTGGCAGCGGCGCATTTGCCGAAGTCACGCTCAAGCGCCTGCTCGAGCTGGATGCGCTGCCCGAGCGTTACGCGATTCTAGAGCCCAGTGCAGACCTGCGCGAACGTCAGCGCGAGCGGTTGGGGCGCACGCTGATACCGCCGGTGTTCGATCTGGTCGAGTGGCTGGATGCACCGTTTCCGGACGATTGGGACGGCGTGCTGTTCGCCAACGAAGTGATCGATGCATTGCCCACGCCGCGCTTCGCGCTGCGCGATGGCGAGGTGTATGAGGAAACCGTGGTGCTGGATGCGCAGCAGCAGTTCGCACGTGGCGAGCAGCCGGCCGATGCGTTGCTGGGTGCAGCGGTGCGTCATCTGGAGCGCTATCTGCAGCAACCGTTCGCCGATGGCTATCGTTCGGAGTTGTTGCCGCAGTTGCCGTACTGGATTCAGGCGGTGGCCGGTGGTCTGAAGCGCGGGGCGATGTTGTTTGTCGACTACGGTTACCCGCGTGGCGAGTTCTATCGTGCACAACGCGAAGACGGCACCTTGCGTGCGTTCTATCGCCATCGCATGCATGAGGATCTGTATCGCTGGCCGGGTCTGCAGGATCTGACCGCGTCGGTAGACTTCACGGCGTTGGCCGAGGCCGGCACCGGTGCCGGTTTCGAATTGGCCGGTTACTGCACGCAATCGAGCTTTCTGCTCGGCAACGGATTGGATGCGCTATTGGCGCAGGCCGATACGCGCACTGACGAAGTAGGGCGCATGCGCTTGCGCGAGCAGATCAAACGACTGACCTTGCCCAGCGAAATGGGCGAACGATTCCAGGTGATGGGTTTTGCGCGCGATGTCGATTTTGCGCCTGCATTTCTGGCGGGCGATCTCACATGGCGGCTGTAACGTCTGCGCTGCGCCCGTTTCATCGGCCGTGGTTGTGGGTGGGTCTGTGGGTCGCGGCAATTTTCGTGGTGATTGCGGTGTGCCTGGGGCCGCCGCCGGAGTTTCCGGAGCTACCCTCTAACAGCGATAAGGCCGAGCACTTTTTGACGTTCGCGTTGTTGTGTTGGGGTGCGGTGCAATTGTTCGCCACACGTCGGGCGTTGTTGTTTGCGGCTTTCGGGTTGGTGTTGCTGGGGATCGGTATCGAGATCGCGCAAGGTGCGTTGACGACCAATCGCAGTGCTGATCCCTACGATGCGCTGGCCGATACCTTGGGCATCCTTGCCGGGTCGTGTCTTGCATGGACGCGGCTACGGTTGGTGATGTTGCGGGTGGATCAGCGGATGTTTGGGTCGCGCTGATTTTTCTGTGTTTTGCGGTTTTGGAATGACTGGCAAAACGTAGTGCTCAGGGCTGCGGCCTGGCTGCAGGGCCCTTGCCCGCCCACCATCGCGGGACACGCCGCAAGTACGTCCATGTAGGCTCTTACGCGGCATCCATGCCGCGTAAGGTCCCGCGACGGTGGGCGGGCAAGGACCAATCGAGGTGGTCGGTGTGCATGGTTGCAAGCAAGGCATGGTGTGTTGCTTGGATAACGCCGCGGCCGATCAGCTTCGCAACGCGAAGCGCAACGCGATCAACAGGCAGGCTTTCATCAAACTACCTACCAACTGTCTGGTGCGGTGTCCTCGCCGCTTGCGGGACCGTGTGGCGGCATGGATGCCGCCACCGAGCCTACAGGGACGTACTTGCGGCGTGTCCCGCGAGCGGCGAGGGCACCGCGCACTCGACTCACCAAGCTTTTGATCGCATCTAAACGGCGCTAAGACTCGAAATCTCGGTTGTCTTGAAACGCATGGAGAGTGTGGATAGATCAGTTACAGAGCGGTTGATCTGTGACTTCGCTGGAGGGCCCTTGCCCACCCACCATCGCGGGACACGCCGCAAGTACGTCCATGTAGGCTCTTACGCGGCATCCATGCCGCGTAAGGTCCCGCGACGGTGGGCGGGCAAGGACCAGTCGAGAGTTTCGGTGTGCAGGGTTTTCTACAAACCAACCAGCGAATTCTCTGGTGCGGTGTCCTCGCCGCTTGCGGGACCGTGTGGCGGCATGGATGCCGCCACCGAGCCTACATGGACGTACTTGCGGCGTGTCCCGCGAGCGGCGAGGGCACCGCGCACTCGACTAACCAAGCTTTTGAACTCAGCCTTCGACTGCCTCTAAACAACGCTGCGCCTCAGCATCGATGTCGTTGTGAGCTGATCGAGCGATGTAGATAAACTTCGTTGCAGAGCGATAGTCGTCCACCTGACGAATGCCGACCTGTTTTGATCGCTGATCTCACCCCGGCAAACGCACCGCGCGTTCGCGCAACCACTTGGTTGCGACCCACTTTTCGCCGGCTAATACCGGTGCGCCGGCATGCAGGCTGCGCGTCATCGGATGCGGGCGGTCGTAGCTGAAAAATACTGCGTTGCCTTTGACGGCGGCCACGTCCAGATGTGCATCGGGAAAGCGCGTGGCGCCGCCGCGTTCGGGCGTGTTGAGATACATCACCAGCGATGCGAGGCGTTGACCGCCGGCCTGCAACAACACCGGCGTGCCGGTGGCGGTTGGGTCGAAATAATCGTAGTGCGGCTGATATTCCGCGCCGGTGGCGTAGCGCAGCACCTGCAACCCTTCGCCGTGGTCTACCGGCCAATCGAGCAGGCGTGCGATGCGCGCTTCGATGCGCTGGCATAGCGCATCCTGGCCCAGTTGCAGACACATGCTGTGACTGGTGCGCGCGGCGTGCACGATCTGCGCGCCATTGTCGTTGTCCACCGTGCGCGAGCGTACCAGGCGTGGTTGTGCCAGTGCGATCAAGGCATCGCATTCGGCATCGGACAGAAAACCACCCAGCACCACCACGCGCGGCAGCAGCAGGCTGACCAGTACCCGCACCTGGCGGTCGCCCAGATCCAGCAGCGAGGCATCGTTGTCCTGCAACACCGCAGGCACGCGCACCGGTACCGGCAAGCTGTGTGTCACCGCATGTTGCTGGATGTGCTCACGCAGCAATGCTTCTACCGCGTCGATGGCGTCCTGCTCGTTCCAGCCCTGATCCAGTAGCGGTTGTAGCGCTTGCTCGGGCGGTTGGCCGGCCAGTGCCTGCGCAATGATCCAATCGCCCAGGGCGGCGGGAATAGTGGTCGATGTCATCGCCCTACAGTGCATGCCAACGTGTGGCAGCTTTATGTCAAATGTGTCGCGGTAAGACAAATGCAACACATAGCCCCTATAAAAGTGACGGGGATCTTGAACGTGCTCGCCACTGCAGTGCGCGGAACACCACCAATTCTTGACGACTCCTCTTCATACCGGACCTTTTGACCTGGAGATCAGCCGCATGGCCGTTCGCAACAGCAGCAAGACATTACTGATGACGTTTGGTACCGCACTGGCGCTGTCCGCCTGCGGTGGTGGTGCCGACCGCGTCGCTTCGCCTGGCGAGGGCGCGTTTCCGCCCGCACCGACACCCGCTCCTGCACCGACCCCGGCGCCGACGCCGGCACCGACGCCTGCACCCGCGCCGACCGGCCCGGCTGCGGATTGCCCGACCGGTTTTTCCAACGTCGGCACCATCGCCAACAACACGCTGCGCGCCTGCCAGTTGCCGGACACCATCACCGGCAATCTGGTTGTACCGGCACGTGCGGGCACGGCGTACTCGATCAGCGGTCGCGTCAACGTGGGTACCGACCGCGGCGGCAATGCCATCGCGCCGGCCGCTGGCAGCGCGCAGGGCATTTTGACGATCGAGCCGGGCACGACCTTGTACGGCTCGTCGGGGAGTGACTACATCGTGGTCAATCGCGGCTCGCAGATCTTTGCCGAAGGCAGCGCGACCGCACCGATCGTGTTCACCGCGCGTCAGGCGCTGGACGGCACCGTCACCGCCAATACCATCGGCCTGTGGGGCGGCATTGTGGTGTTGGGCCGCGCGGCCATCAACAACTGCCCGGGCACCACCGTGTCAGGTACGCCGGAATGTCAGGCGCAGGTGGAAGGCACCAACGCGTTTTATGGCGGCAACAGCGTCACCGACAACAGCGGTTCCATGCGCTATCTGCGCGTGATGTATTCGGGCTTCGAAATTTCGCCCAACAACGAGTTGCAAGGCATCACCCTGGCCGGTGTGGGCAACGGCACGCGTCTGGACTACGTGCAGATCCACAACAGCTCCGACGACGGCATCGAATGGTTCGGGGGTTCGGTCAACGGCAGCCACGTGGTGATCACCGGTGCCGACGACGATTCGCTGGATACCGACGCCGGCTGGAACGGCGCCTTGCAGTTCGGCATCGTGGTGCAGCGCGCCGGTGGCGGCGACCGCATGAACGAGTGGAGCAGCCTGCGTCGCCAGCCGTATTCGCGCCCGAAGGTGGCCAACTTCACCTACGTGGGCAATGCGCGCGCCGGTGCGGCGATCATGCTCAATCAGGGCACGCAGGCCGCGTTCTACAACTCGGTGTTTACGCGTCCTGCTGGTGGCACCGGCGATGGCCTGGTGTGCTTCAACCTGGCCGACGCCGACACCCTGGGCACGTTCAACTCGGTGTTCTTCGCTTGCCCGACCGCCTTCGGCAGCGATGCGCGTGCGGCCACCCAGTTTGCGGCCGGTACCAACAACGTCGCCAACGGTGTGTCCACCTTGCAGAACACCTTCGTCAATGGCGCCAACGAAACCGCCGTGCCGGCATTCCAGGGCTTGAATGGGGTGAGCAGCTTCTTCCAGCAGGTGAACTACATCGGTGGCGTGCGTGATGCCAACGACACCTGGTGGCAGGGCTGGACCTGCGGTCTGACCGCCGATCGTCCCTGCTGAGGCACAGCATCACGCGGCGACCCGATGGTCGCCGCGTGATGCGTCCAGCTTCATCTTTCAGTTGCCAGGGCTCCCACGATGCGAACCTCCGCTGTCGCCCGTCTTTCGCGGACGGGCCTGTCTCTTTCCATTTCCACCTTGCTGTTTTCCGGCGCTGCGCTGGCGCAATCGACCACCACCGATGCCGGCTCCACCGATGGCACCAGCAGCACCGCCACCAGCGCGCCCAAGCAACTCGACCAGGTCGTGGTGCGTGGCGAGTATATTCCCGAGCCGATGCTGCAGACCTCCGAGGTGGCGTCCTTCATCACCCGTGAGGACATGGAGCGCACCGGCGACAGCAGCGCAGCGGTGGCGCTGACGCGTGTCACCGGCCTGAGCCTGTCGCGCGGCAAATATGTGTATGTGCGCGGCCTGGGCGAGCGCTATTCCTCGGCCTTGTTCAACGGCTCGCCGCTGCCCAGTCCCGAGCCGATGCAGCGCGTGGTGCCGCTGGATCTGTTTCCCAGCGACGTGCTGGAAAGCGTGACCGTGCAAAAAACCTATTCGGCCGATTATCCCGGCGAATTCGGCGGTGGCGTGATCGATCTGCAATCGATGGCGGTGCCGGACAAGCCGTTTCTGTCGCTGACCGTGGGCGGCGGCGTCAACAGCGTCAGCACCGGCGAAAAAGGCCTGACCTACTACGGCTCCGGCGATGACGAGTGGGGCTATGACGATGGCACGCGCAAGCAGCCTGCCGCGTTGCGCGATGCGATCCAGAGCGGCCGGCGCGTGGATCTGGGCAGCTTCTCGCGCGAGGACATCCGCAGCATCGGCCGCAGCTTGAACAATGCCAACCTGTATGTGCTGCAGGAAAAGGACAGCATCGCCCCGGACGTCAATGTCGGCGGCAGCGCCGGCTACAGCATGGACGTGGGCGAAGCCAAGCTGGGCATCATTGCAGTGGCCAGTTACGACAACGAATGGCGCACGCGCACCGGCAAGCAGCAGGACGGCATCTTTGTCGGCGACACGGTCGAGTTCAATTCCAATTACGACTTCGCCACCACCCGCAACAACGTGCGCACCAACGGCATGCTGGGCCTGGGCTGGGAATACGGCCGCCACACCATCGGCTGGACCACCCTGTATGTGCACGACGCCTTGAAGGTGGCGCGCAGCCGCGCCGGCCGCGATGAGCTGGCCGGTTTCGATGTGCGCGACGACAACACCGAGTGGTACGAGCGCCAGCTGATCAACAACCAGTTGCGCGGTACGCATGCCTTCGGGCAATACGATGACTTGAAGATCGAATGGCGCGCAGCGGTGGCCAATGCCAGCCGCGATGTGCCGTACGAGACCGGCATTCGTTACGAGCTGCTGGATGGCTACTGGGCGCACGATGCCTCGCGCGTACAGAACTACACCCGTTTCAGCAAGGTCGACGACACCGTGGCCAGCGGCGGCGTGGATGTGACCTGGCGCTTGCCGATCGAGCACGACCTCACCGTCAAGGGGGGACTGGCTTATCTGGACAACGACCGCACGGCGTGGAGTCGCGAATTCCGCTTTCTGGCGCTGGACGGCCCGATGCCGTTCTACAACCAGTTCCAGCGTGTGGATTACCTGATCTCCGACTACAACCTCAGCAACGATCTGCTGCGCCTGCGCGAAACCACCGGCAGCTTCGGTGCGGCCGCGTACGATGCGACCTTGAAGGTCAAGGCGGCGTATCTGCAGGCCGAGGGCGACATCGTGCCGACCCTGCGCGCCACCGTCGGTGTGCGTTACGAAGACGCCACGCAGGCGGTGCATCCGTACGACATCTTCAGCGGCACGCGCCAGGACAGCGTGGCACCGTTGGAAAACAGCTACGCGCTGCCATCGGCCACGGTGACCTGGAATTTTGCCGAAAACCAGCAGCTGCGCTTCGGTGCCTCCAAGACCATCGCACGGCCGCAGTTCCGCGAAATGGCGCCGCAGCAGTATCTGGATCCGGATATCGACCGCCAGTTCTTCGGCAACCCGTTCCTGATCGATAGCGAGCTGGTCAATCTGGATGCGCGCTACGAGTGGTTCTTCGAGCCGGGCCAGTACGTCACCGTTGGCGCGTTCTACAAGAGCATCGACAAGCCGATCGAAGCCATCGTCAACGATGCGCCCGGTGGCGGCATCGTGCAGAGCTTCATCAATGCGCCCAAAGCCACGCTGTACGGCGTCGAGCTGGAAGCCAAGAAGTATCTGGACCTGCCGATCGCGGGCGATTGGTGGCGCGACAACCGGGTGTTCGTGTCCGGCAACTACACGCGCACCAAGTCGGAAGTGAGTGCCAGCGATGGCGACACCGTGCAGCCGTTCGGCTTCACTGCGCCGGTGCAGGCGACCTTGTTCGTCCGCGATGGCTCGGCCTTGCAGGGGCAGTCCGACGACATCGCCAACCTGCAGATCGGTGTGGAAAGCGAAAGCACCCACAGCCAGGCCACGTTGATCGCCAACTATGTCGGCGAGCGGGTGTCGGCGCGTGGCCGCCCGGGGCAGCCGGATTACATCGACAAGCCCGGCACCTCGCTGGATCTGGTGATCAAGAAGGGCCTGGTATGGTCGGGCAACACGCTGTCGTTGAACTTTGCGGCACGCAATCTGCTCAAGACCAAGTATCAGGAATACCAGAGCCTGGGCAGCAACCGGGTGGACCTGTACGAGTACCAGCCCGGCGTGACGTATGACCTGAGTGTGACAGCGCGCTTCTGATCCAACGCGTGCTGCTGTCAATACAAACGCCCGCTGTGCATCGCATGGCGGGCGTTTTGCGTTTGATGGTGTGTCGCCGTGTGTCGGCATGTGTCATCGGTTTCTTCGAACTGACACATTGCTGCCGCATTCTGTCATCCGACCGCAATCCTGAGACGGATGTCCGCTTTGCAGCGCGTTTTGCCCTCCTCGAAACCCCTGATGACGCTGCGTGGTGTACGCACCGCGTTGGCCTGCGTGCTGCTTGCGGTGTTGTCGCTGCAGTGCGCGCGCTTGCTGTGGGTGTTGATCACACCGATCGGACCGCTGGGCACTGGCCAGGTCGCCACGGTAGCTAATGCGGATGTGCCCGCACTGCGCCGCGATGTGTTCTATCGCAGCGTGCCCGAGAGCAACAGCGACGGCATCGTGTTGCATGGGGTACGCGCAGGCGGTAGGCAAGCGGCCGCGTTTTTGAGCAATGGCGATGGCAAGCAAGGCGCGTATCGCGTTGGCGATGCCGTGGTGCCTGGCGTGGTGGTGCACGCGATCGCGAGCGATCACGTGTTGCTGCGTGCAAGCAACGGCGTGCGGCGTCTGGCGTTGGTCGAATCCACGGCGTCGTCGTCGCCGAGCGCATCGCCTGCAACGAGCGCGACAGCGGCGACAAGCGCGGCACCTGCGGTGATGTCGAATGTCGGCACAGTGGCTGGCGCGGCTGCAGCCACGGCCGTCGACCCGCAACAACTGCTGACGACCGCCGGCTTGCGTGCAAGTACGGATGGCAGCGGCTTTACCGTGATGCCGCGCGGCGATGGCGCACTGCTGCGCCAGGCCGGCCTGGCACCGGGCGATGTACTGACCCAAATCAATGGCCGCACGCTCGATGCCGAACACCTGCGCGAGCTGCAGGACGAACTGCGCGATGGCCAGGCGGCCACGCTGACCTACCGCCGCGACGGCCAGACCCACACCATGACCTTGAAGCGCCCGCAATGACTGCTGTTCGCCCCGTATGGCTGCTTTCAGCCACGTTGTTGCTTGCACTGCCGGCAGTGCCGATGGTGTCGCTGCATGCCGCCGACGCGCCGGCCGTGCGCTTGCAAGATGTGGACCTGCGTGCCTTCATCCAGGATGTGTCGCGTGCCACCGGCATCACCTTCATCGTGGACACGCGCGTGCAGGGCACGGTCAATGTGGCGCGTGCGCAGGCGATGTCGGAAGAGGACCTGCTCGGCATGCTGCTGGCGGTGTTGCGTGCCAACGGCTTGATTGCGGTCTCCAGTGGTCCTTCGACCTATCGCATCATTCCCGACGATACCGCAGCGCAACAGCCCGGCAGCGCAGCCAACGGCAACCTGGGATTTGCCACGCAGGTGTTCACCCTGCAACGCGTGGATGCGCGCAGCGCCGCGGAGATTCTCAAGCCCCTGATCGGGCGCGGCGGGGTGATCATGGCGATGCCGCAAGGCAATAGTCTGCTGATTGCCGACTACGCCGACAATCTGCGCCGCGTGCGCGGCCTGGTCGCGCAGATCGACACCGACCGCGCGGCGATCGATACGGTGACCTTGCGCAATAGCTCGGCGCAGGAACTTGCACGCACGCTGACCTCGCTGTTCGGGCAGGCCGGCGAGCGCAGCAATGTGCTGTCGGTGTTGCCGGTGGACAGCAGCAATTCGCTGATCGTACGCGGCGATCCGGCGCTGGTGCAGCGCGTGGTGCGCACTGCGGTGGATCTGGATGGGCGCGCCGAGCGGCGTGGCGATGTCAGCGTGGTGCGTCTGCAACACGCCAGTGCCGAGCAACTGCTGCCCGTGTTGCAGCAGCTGGTCGGGCAGGCGCCAGGCAATGACGGGCAGCCTGGGCAGGATGCGCGCCCGACTGCCGTGGATGTGGCTGCCGCTGCCGGTGGTGCACAGACGCAGGTGATTGCACCGGCTGCCGGCAAGCGCCCGGTGATCGTGCGCTACCCCGGCTCCAATGCCTTGATCATCAACGCCGACCCGGAAACCCAGCGCGCCTTGATGGATGTCATCCGTCAGCTGGACGTGCATCGCGAGCAGGTGCTGGTCGAAGCGATCGTGGTGGAGATCTCCGACACCGCTGCCAAGCGCCTGGGCGTGCAGCTGCTGCTAGCCGGCCGCAATGGCACGGTGCCGTTGATCGCCACGCAATACAGCGGTGCAGCGTCGGGCATCGTGCCGCTGGCCGCTGCGGCTGCCGGCACGCGCAGCAACAATGGCGAAGAAGATTCGGTGCTGGAGCAGGCGCGCAATGTGGCCGCGCAATCGTTGCTGGGGTTGAGCGGTGGCTTGATCGGCCTGGCCGGGCAAAGCAACGATGCGGTGTTCGGCATGATCATCGATGCGGTCAAGAGCGACACCGGCTCCAACCTGCTGTCCACACCGTCGATCATGACGCTGGACAACGAGCAGGCGCGCATCCTGGTGGGCCAGGAAGTGCCGATCACCACCGGCGAAGTGCTGGGCACCGCCAACGTCAATCCGTTCCGCACCATCCAGCGCCAGGATGTGGGCGTGCAGCTGGAAGTGCGCCCGCAGATCAATACCGCCGGCGGCATCACCCTGGCGATCAAGCAGGAAGTCTCGGCGATCGCCGGGCCGGTCAGCGCGCAGTCCTCGGAGCTGGTGTTCAACAAGCGCCAGATCGAAACCCGCGTGGTGGTGGAAAACGGCGCCATCGTCGCGCTCGGCGGCCTGCTCGACCAGAACGACCGGCAGACCGTGGAGAAGGTGCCGCTGCTGGGCGACGTGCCCGGGCTGGGCGCGCTGTTCCGGCACAAGTCGCGCAATCGCGACAAGACCAACCTGATGGTGTTCATCCGCCCGACCATCATCCGCGACGCGGCCGATGCGCAGCGCATGACCGCACCGCGCTACAGCTATCTGCGCGATCGCCAGTTGGCCGATGGCGACCCGGAAGCCGCGCTCGATGCACTGGTGCGCGACTACCTGCGCGCACAGCCGCCCCAGCTGCCGGCTGCGCCCTCGTCGGCCGTGCCTGCACCGGCAGCAACGCCTGCGCCCGGCGCGCGTCCCGTGCAGCGCTGATGCCATGAACACTGCGCGCGCCAGCATTTCCTATGCGTTCGCCAAGCGCCACGGCGTGGTGCTGCTCGGCAGCGACAGCGCCGCGCAGATCGGCCTGCGCGAAGGCGGCGATGTGCAGGCCCTGATCGAGCTGCGGCGTGCGCTGGGCCTGCCATTGCAGGTACGCACGCTGGCACCGTCGGTCTTCGACCGGCACGTGTCGGAGACCTACGCCGATGCCGGCATGGAGCAGGGCGTGCAGGTGGAGGCGCTGGACCTGCACGGCAGCCTGGATTCGTTGATCGACGACATCCCCACTGCCGATCTGCTCGACAGCCAGGACGATGCGCCGATCATCCGTTTGATCAACGGCATCATCGCCGAGGCCGCGCGCCTGGGCGCTTCGGACGTGCATCTGGAATCCTATGAATCGCGCCTGCGCGTGCGGCTGCGCGTGGATGGCGTGATGCGCGAAGCGGCGACCTTGCCCGGACGCATTGCTCCGCTGCTGGTGTCGCGCGTGAAGGTGATGGCACGCCTGGATATCGCCGAAAAACGCATTCCGCAAGATGGCCGCGTGTCGTTGGTGATGGGTGCCAAAGCGTTGGATGTACGTGTCTCCACGCTGCCTACGCGCAGCAGCGAGCGCGTGGTGCTGCGAATTCTGGACAAGGAGCAGGGCACGCTGTCGTTGGCACAGTTGGGCATGCCGCCGGCGGTGATGCACACCGTGCAGCGCGCCTTGCAGGTGCCCAACGGCATCGTGCTGGTCACTGGGCCGACCGGTTCGGGCAAGACCACCACGCTGTATGCGGCGCTGAGCCTGCTCAACGATGGCTCGCGCAATATCCTCACGGTGGAAGACCCGGTGGAATACGCCATCGACGGTGTCGGTCAGACCCAGGTCAACGCGCGCGTGGGCATGACGTTTGCGGCCGGCTTGCGCGCGATCCTGCGGCAGGATCCGGACGTGGTGATGATCGGCGAGATCCGCGACACCGAAACCGCGCAGATTGCCGTGCAGGCCAGTCTGACCGGCCACCTGGTGCTGTCCACCGTGCACACCAACGATGCGGTGGGTGCGGTCACGCGCCTGCGCGACATGGGTATCGAACCGTTTCTGCTGGCATCGAGCCTGCGATTGATTCTGGCGCAGCGGCTGGTGCGGCGCCTGTGCACGCAGTGCCGCGCACCGCGCCCGCTGGATGCCGGCACGTGCCAGATGTTGGATGCCACGGACGCGGCAACGATCTATAGCGCAGTGGGCTGCACGGCCTGCCACCACAGCGGTTATGCCGGGCGCGTGGGCATTTACGAAGCCATCGCGGTGGACGATGCGATGCGGCGCCTGATCGGCGACAACGCCGACGAAGACGCGTTGGCGGCGGTGGCCTTTGCACGCGTACCGCGCCTGGGCGATGCCGCGCGCGCGGCGGTGCTCCAGGGTCTCACCACATTGGAAGAAGCGTTGCGCGTCACCCGCCAACAGGACGATGCGCATGCCTCGGTTTGATTACACCGTGCTCGATCTGCACGGGCACAGCCGCCAGGGCGTGATCACTGCCGACAACGCGCACAGTGCGCGTGCGCAGTTGGAACAGCGGCAGTGGGTACCGGTGCGCGTGGAGGCGGCGGTAGCGACCAGCAGCGTGCGCCCGGCGCGTTTCAGCGGCAAGGATCTGGTGTTGTTCACCCGCCAGCTCGCCACACTGGTGGAGACCGCGCCGCTGGAAGAAGCGCTGCGCACCATCGGCACCCAGTCCGAACGCCGCGGCGTGCGCCGGGTCACCAGCCAGACGCACGGGCTGGTGGTCGAAGGCTTTCGTCTGTCCGATGCGATGACGCGCCAGGGCAACGCGTTTCCGCCGCTGTATCGCGCGATGGTGGCCGCGGGCGAAAGCGCCGGTGCGTTGCCGCAGGTGCTGGAGCGTCTGGCGGACTTGCTGGAACGGCAGGCGCAGGTGCGCAGCAAGTTGCAGTCTGCACTGGTCTACCCGGCGGCGTTGGCCTTGACCGCCGGTGCGGTGGTGATCGTGCTGATGACCTTCGTGGTGCCCAAGGTGGTGGACCAGTTCGATTCGATGGGGCGTGCGTTGCCGTTGCTGACGCGCATGGTGATTGGCGTCTCCAACTTTCTGTTGCATGCGGGCATTCCGTTGCTGGTGGCGTTGGTCATTGCGGTGATCGCGGCGCTGCGGTTGCTCAAGCGCCCGGAGCTGCGCCTGGCGGCCGATCGCGCGGTGCTGCGTGCGCCCTTGCTCGGCAGGTTGATCCGCGATCTGCACGCCGCACGCATGGCGCGCACCCTGGCCATCATGGTCAACAGCGGGCTGCCGTTGATGGAAGGCTTGATGATCGCCGCGCGCACGGTCGACAACCGCGCGTTGCGGCTGGCCACAGACAACATGGTCACCGCGATCCGTGAGGGCGGCAGCCTGGCCGCGGCGATGAAGCGGGCCGGCGTCTTTCCACCGACGCTGTTGTACATGGCCTCCAGCGGCGAAAACAGCGGGCGCCTGTCGCCGATGCTGGAACGCGCCGCCGATTATCTGGAGCGCGAATTCGCCTCGTTCACCACCGCGGCGATGAGCCTGCTGGAGCCGGCCATCATCGTGCTGCTCGGCGGCGTGGTGGCGGTGATCGTGCTGTCGATCCTGCTGCCCATCCTGCAATTCAACACCCTCGCGCTTGGTTGAGCGCGGCCGCTTATCCCTGGAGATCCTCATGCAGTCCATCCATCCTCGCGCACGCATCGGCTTGCTCACATCGCGCGGGCGCATGCGCGGCTTCACCCTGGTCGAGTTGATGGTGGTGATCGTCATCATCGGCCTGCTGGCCACGGTGGTGATGATCAACGTGATGCCCAGCCAGGACCGTGCCATGGTGGAAAAGGCGCGCGCCGATGTGGCGGTGCTGGAACAGGCACTGGAAACCTATCGGTTGGACAACCTCAGCTACCCGAGTACCGAACAAGGTTTGCAGGCGCTGCTCAGTGCACCGGGCGGATTGACCCGGCCCGAGCGGTATCGCCAGGGCGGCTATATCCGCCGCCTGCCGGAAGATCCATGGGGCCATGCGTATCAGTACCGTCGCCCGGGCCGCAGTGGTGGCTTCGATGTGTACTCGTTCGGCGCCGATGGCGTGGAAGGCGGCGACGTCGACAATGCCGATATCGGCAACTGGCGCTGAGTTGCAACGGTGCTCGCGCAGACGGCCACCGCAAGACCATCACCCGTGCGCATGTCGCCTGCGCGCACGCGTGGCTTCACCTTGCTCGAACTGCTCGTGGTGTTGGTGATCACCGCACTCGCCAGCACCTTGGTGGTGATGACCTTGCCCGATACGCGGCGCGATCTGCACGACCAGGCCGATGCTTTGGCCAGCGCGCTGCTGCACGCACGCGACGAGGCGATCCTGAGCCTGCGCATGGTCGAGGTGACCGTCGATGCGGGTGGATATGCATTCCGACGTCAGGCGCAGCAGCGTTGGGTGCCGCTGGATGAAAAACCTTTCGTTGCCATGCGTTGGCCGGATGGCGTGCAGACCGCATTGCCGGTTGGCGGCACGCAAGTGAGCGTGCGTTTCGATCCTACCGGCGCGGCGACGCCGCAACGTATCGCGCTGGCTGACGGTCAACAGCAGGTGCAGGTCTTGGTGGATGCAGCCGGCGTGGTGCGGGTCGATGCGCCACAACGCTAATCGCCATGACAGCGCTGGATTTTCGCTACTCGAACTGATGGTCGCGCTGGCGATCTTCGGTATGGCCGTGGTTGGCTTGCTGAATTTGTCCGGCGAAAGTACGCGCACTGCGGCGGTGCTGGAAGAACGTGCGTTTGCTGCGGTAGTTGCAGAGAATCAGGCAGTCGAAGCGATGCTTGCGCCTACGGCCGCAGCGCTGGCGCCGGCGAATGGGCAAGAGGCACTGGGCGGACGCACATGGGACTGGCAGCGAACGTCGATGCCGGCCGGCGGCGCAGGCGTTGTGCGGATCCAGGTGCAGGTGCGGGCTGCAGCCCAGGCGCAGGAAATCGCCAGCCTCAGCGTCTTGCGGAGCGCCGAATGATCCGCGCACGTCGTGCCGCAGTGTGTACCCATGGCAGTGCCGGCTTCACCTTGATCGAGCTGCTGGTCGCACTGGCGGTATTCGCATTGGTGGCAGTCGCGGCAGTGGTGGTGATGCGGCAGAGCATCGATCAGCGCGATGCGGTGCGTGCACGCCTGCAGCAGATTCGCGAGTTTCAACTTGCGCACGGTCTGCTACGCAGCGATCTACAACAGGCCGCAGTGCGGCGCACGCGCAATAGCGAGGGTGGCGCTGCACGCACCGCGTTCATTGCAAGCCCGCCGGGTGTGTCTGGGCCGTTGTTTGGCTTTGTGCGGCGCGGTTGGAGCAACCCGGATCAGACGCCGCGCGCGTCATTGCAATACGTCGAATACCGCCTGGTCGATGGACGCCTGGAGCGCAGTGCACGCCCAGCACTCGACGGCGCTGTCGCCGGCACGCCGCAGGTGGTGTTGCACGGTGTGCGCTCTGCAGTCGTGGGCTTTCATTACCGCGCGCAATGGAGCGATGGATGGAGTGGTGGGCTCGACGCACTGCCGGATGCGATTTCGCTGGAGCTGGATCTGGAGCAATGGGGCCGCGTGCGCCAGTTGTTCCTGCTGCCGGAGGGGCGCGGATGACGGCCTTGAACGCACGCACGCAGCAACGCGGCGTCGCACTGCTGACGGTGTTGTTGCTGGTCGCGGTGATGACGCTGCTGATGGTGGCGGTGCTGGACGATCTGCGCTTCGGTCTGCGTCGTAGCGGCAATGGCGAGGCGATGACGCAGGCGCAGTGGTACGCGCTGGGCACCGAAACCGTTGCGCGGCAACGTCTGCAGGCATTGGCCAGGCGCGACCCGATGCGCACCACGCTGGAGGGCGGCTGGAACGATCAACCGATCACCTTCCCGCTGGACGACGGCGCGGTGAGCGTGCGTTTGCGCGACCGCGGCGGCTGCTTCAATCTCAACAGTGTGGTCGCCGGCGCTCCCGAGCAATGGCAACGCAACGACGAGGGCACACGCCAATACGTCGCGTTGCTGCAGGTGCTCGGCATCGCGCCGCACCAGGCGCAGGCCTTGAGCGATGCGCTGGTGGACTGGATCGACAGCGACAGCCAACCCGGTGCGCAGGGCGCCGAAGACGATCGTTACCTGCAACTGGCAGTGCCGTTGCGCACCGGGGCGACCTTGCTGGCGGGCGTCAGCGAACTGCGCGCCATCGCCGGCTATACGCCGCAGGTGATCGCGCAGCTGCGGCCGTATGTGTGTGCATTGCCGGAGGGGCGCTTGTCGCCGATCAATATCAATACGCTCAGCCTGGAAGAGGCACCGGTGTTGGTGGCGCTGACCGAAGGCGCGTTGGGATTGCCAGCTGCGCGACGCGTCATTGCCGCGCGGCCGGCCGGAGGATGGCGCGACGCCAAGACGTTCCTGAGCCAGCCTGCGCTGATACAGGCCGAGCCTTCCAACGCCGTATTGGCACAATTCGCACTACGCACCAGCTATTTCTCCCTCTACAGCCAGGTCGACCATGCCGGCGCGCAGGTCATGCTGGATGCCTTGTTGCAGCAAGATCCTGCGGGGCGTGTGCGGCTGGTGGCACGCCAATGGAGTTCCGACGAATGAGTACCACCTTGCTGTTGCTGACCGACGATGCCACTGCGCAAGCCATTGCCGTGCGCGTCGATGCGCACGGCCAGGTGCTGTCGCAACGCGCGGCCAGCGCGCCGTTTGAAGCGTCTGCACGCTGCGTGCTGGTGGTGCCGGGCGTGGACGTGCAGTTGCGCTGGCTGACATTGCCTGGCCGCAGCATCGCGCAATCGGTTGCCGCCGCACGCCTGCAACTGGCCGAGCACCTGGCCGTGGAGACGCAGACCTTGCATGTGGTGATCGCCGAGACTGCCGAAGCCGATGGCACGCGCCTGGTGGCTGCGGTGGAGAGCGCGGTGATGCAGCAGTGGTTGGCGCGCGCAGCGCAGCTAGGCGTCACCCCCGATGCCGTGGTGCCCGATTGCCTGCTGCTAGAGCCCGGCGCCGACGCTGCGGCGGCAGTGATGGACTGGGATGGCCGCTGGCTGATCCGCGCCGCAGGCCTGGCCTGCAGCCTGGAGCCCGAGGTTGCACGCATGCTGCTGGGCGAGCGCGCACCGGTACAGCCGGCAACGTCCGATCCTGCGCTGACGATCGCCTGCTTTGCCCGATGCGCCACACGTGCGCCGATCAATCTGCTGCAGCAGGCATTCGCCGCAAAGCCGGCCACTGCGCAGATGGTCACGCCGCGTCGTCTTGCGGCGTTGGCTGCGCTGGTGTTGCTGTCGCCACTGTTGCTGATGCTGGCGCAGACGCTGCGCTACGAGATCGGTGCGCGCATGCTGCAGTCGCGCGCCGCCGCGCAGTTGAGCGTGCACGACGCAGCGGCGGTGCCGGCAGCGCTGCAGGCACGTCGGCATGCGGGCGCAGCGGTCGATACCCTGGCGGTGCAGCTCGGCACCTTGTTCGCCGCAGTCGATGCCATTCCCGCTGCCGAACTGGATCAGCTCGACTATCAATCCGCACAGCCGTTGCGGGCCACATTGCTGCATACCGATGCCGCCAGCGTGCAGCAGCTATCCGCGCGGCTGGCCGAGGCAGGGTGGAAGTTGCAAGCTGGCACCAGTCAGAGCGAGGACGATCGCCTGCGCACGCCATTCGTGCTGGAGCCCCTGCGATGAGTGCACGTCTGCAACGCGGGATGCAGTGGTGGCAAACGCGTGCGCCGCGCGAGCGGGTGATGCTGGGCGTGATGTGTGCCGCAGTGGCCGCGTTCGTCGGTTGGTATGCGCTTTACCTGCCGCTGCGGCACTGGCGTGTACAGGCGCAGGCGCGTTACGCAGATGCGGCGCAGATGGTACTGGATGCATCCGCGCAGAGGTCGGCAACCAAGCGTCCCATCGCAGCGGGCACAGCTGGGCTGGCCGAGATCATCGCAAGCAGTGCACGCGATGCCGGTATCGGCATCACCTCGCAGCAGCGCAGCGCTGGGGGCGGCGTGGAAGTGAAGATCGATGGGGTGAGCGCTACCACCTTGTTCGCCTGGCTGGAGCGGCTGCGGCAAGCACATGGCCTGGTACCGATGCTGCTGAGCATCGTGCGCGACCAGGGCCAACTGCGGGTACGCTGCGGGTTTGCGGAGCCCGCACCGTGACGCGCACGCGTTGGATTCTGGTATTTGCACTGATGTTGTTGGTCGCAATGCTGGCATGGCTGCCACTGCGCCTGGTGCTGCCACGCGAAGGGCTGCCGTTCTCGGTCCTGGACGTGGAAGGGCCGGTATGGGCCGGCACGTTGCGGCAGGTGCAATGGCAAGGCATCGCGTTCGGCGATGTCACGGTGCGGCCGCGCGTCTGGCCGTTGTTGCGTGGCGAGCGTCAGGTGCACTTGCAGACCACGCAGCTGCAACTGCTGCTGATGGATGGCACGCAACACGGTATCGGCGATGCGCAAGGGCAGCTGCTGGTACGTCAGCCAGCGGGCATGGCGTTGATCGATCTGGCGTTGGAGCTGCAGCAGGTGGATCTGCTGTTCGATGCCACCGGCTGCGTGCAGGCAGGTGGGCGGGTCGGCCTGCAACTGCTGGCGAGTGGCGCGGGCGAGCTGCCGGGCTTGCCGCCGTTGCGGTTGTCCGGGCAACCGGTGTGCGTGGACGACACGGCGGTGCTGACGCTGCTGCCGGACGCCGCGCTGCCTGCAGGCGTGCAGGCCAGCGCACAGCTGCAACTGTGGCGCGACGGACGCTGGCAGCTGCAGTCGCGCGTCGATCCGGGTCAGGACGCGGTGTTGGGTGTGGGCCTGCAATTGCTGGGCTTCGCCGCCACCCCGGAGCGCACCTTGTTGCGCATCGACCAGGGTCAACTGCGCTGAGCGCAGCTTTGCCTGCTACGCGCCAGGCACTCTTTCTTCTGCACCATTAGCGTGCATGTGTGGCGGCCGGTGTCTTCGTCCAGGCCGATGTAGCGCCACACCCGATCCGTCCGCTGACAACGTTGTCGCCGTTTCGCAGCCTGCAGTCATCGCGGCAGTCGACCGGCTGTAGTGATGAAGCGCACGTATCGCGTTCGGTCACGCAGGAGCCCGGAATGATGGACTGTGATGCAGCTTCCACCCATTCCGCTGCGCCGTACATAGTCCGGAGCCGGCAAAAAGTGGTCTGGTGTCTGTGAATTGGTTACTGACTGGTCCTATGACAACGATACCCGGGCTGCACCCGGATGATCCGGCGCGCACCACTAAAACCCGTTAAAAGATGGATTGAAGCCCGAATCCGGCAGCGCCATCGAACTCTTTCGATAGTGACTGTTGACAGAATCTTTTAAAGACCATAAGAATCAAATCCACTGAATTGGTATTTGCCAGTCAGGGCCGTTGATCAGCAATGGCATGCGATGTCCGTCCTGGGAGGGGGCGGCATCGGCACCCACGGGGGGCCGTACGGGGTGTGTCTCAAACAACAGATCGCAGGCGGTTCCGGATGTCCGGGACTGGGGGCCTGTGCGCGTGCGGGTGGGTTGCCCAACGCCGGGATCTGTCATCGCTGATCGATCGGAATGCCAGTCGCGTCGTCGTCCAGCCATTCCACCTCAGGATCTCCCATGTCACCTGTCTCGCGTGCCTCGTTGCGTTGTTGTTCGCCTTCCTCGCTGTCCATCGCCATCGCGCTGTCGTTGCTTGCCTGCGGCGCCAGCGCGCAGGCGCAGGAGTCGCCGCCTGCGGACGCTGCGCAGATTTCCCAGCTCGATACGGTCAAGGTCACCAGCTCGTACCAGAAGAGCCTGATCACCGCGATGGACAACAAGCGCGACGACGTGCGTATGACCGACGGCATTTCCGCGCAGGACATCGGCAAGTTTCCCGCCGAGAACATCGCCGAGGCGATTCAACGCATTCCCGGCGTGCAGATCTCCACCATCAACGGGCGCGGCTCCACCATCAGCGTGCGCGGTCTGGGCCCGCAGTATTCAGCCACCACCATCAACGGTCAGGTGATCAAGAGCGCCGATTTCACCGATGGTTTCCGCTACGACATCATCCAGCCGGAAGTGGCCGCCGGGATCGAGGTGATCAAGTCGCCATCGGCCGACATGGATGCCGGCGGATTGTCCGGCACAGTCAACATCAACACCACCAGACCGCTGGACTACAAGCAGACCAAGCTGCTGTTTTCGGCCAAGGCGCAATATGCCGAATTCGCCGGCGGTGCGCCCACGCCCAAGGGCGTGCTGACCTATATCGACCAGTTCAAATTCGGTGGCGGCGATCTGGGCGTGTTGCTCAGCGCCGGGTATCAGAAGCTCAAGGATCGCGCCGATTATCTGTGGATCGACCGTTGGTATACGCAGCAAACCGACGCCGGCACCCTGTACATTCCACGCCGCCCGCGCTATCGCTCGATCGAGCGCGAAACCACCCGCAAGATGTTCAACGGCGGGCTGCAGTGGAAGCCCAGCGACAGTGTGGAAATGAACCTCACTGCGCTGTATTCGCAGGACAAGACCGCCAACGACATGAACCAGTTGGTGTACTCGTTCGAGCGCAGCCCGCTGACCGTGCTGCAGACCAACGGGCTTACCGCCACGCAGGTGTCGGCGTCGGACTACTGGCTGGAAAACAACCGCCAGATCGAACAGCACGATCTGTCCACGCGGCTGCTGACCTACGACTTCAAGTGGAAGGGCGATGCCTGGACCTTGAATGGCGCGGCCAATTACACAGAAGGCAAGACCGACGAAAACGAGCGCGCGGCGATCCTGGGCCGCAAGCCGACCTCGACGCTGCTGGATACCTCGAACCCGGATGCGATTTCGCTGATCACCGATGCCGACGCCACCGATGCCAGCGCCTGGGACAAGGCCAATCTGGTGCGTAGCGAGTATCCCAACGGCGGCATCCAGTCGCTCAGCAACAAGGAATGGTCGTTGCAACTGGATGCCGAGCGTTATCTGGACCTGGGCGCGTTGAACGCGGTGCGCTTTGGTGCCAAATACCGCCGCGAAACCTTCGACCGCGATGTGCGCAGGCGCGATTTTCTGTATCTGCTCAGAACCGGTGCCGTGTCGGGCTTCGACATGTTCCCGGAACTGTCGGCCGCCAACAGCACGGTGAGCAACTTCCTCGACGGACAACTCGCCTCGCAGGACAGCTGGGTCACCCCGGACATCGCGGCCTACGCGCGCTCGCTGGCGGCTGCCGGCATCACCGTGCCGGTGCTGTTCGCCCCGCAAAGCAGCTACAGCATCGAGAACGACATTTCATCGGCCTATGCGATGGCGCGCATCGATACCGACATCGGCAGCATGCGCCTGCGTGGCAACGTGGGCATGCGTTATGAAAACACCAAACGCACCACCGACACCTACCTCACCCAGGCGCAGGCCGCCAGCGACGACGCCAACGTGGTGATCGGCACCGCGCGTGCGCCGTACGACTATTCCAATTGGTTGCCCAGTCTGAATCTGGTGCTGGACATGCGCGAGGACCTGCTGCTGCGCTTTGCCGCCGCCAAGGTGCTGGTGCGGCCGATCCTGGACAGCAACACCGCCATCGCTTCAACGATCTCCACCGGCACCAATACCGGCGGGACGACCACGTTCATCGTCACCCAGGGCCAGACCGATCTGAAGGCATTGACCGCCGACCAGGCCGACCTGAGCCTGGAGTGGTATTACGGCAACGGTGGCGCGCTCACCGTGGCCGGGTTCTGGAAGAACATCAAGAACGGCACCTTCAACAGCATCGTCTGCCCAGGCGCGTTCAACGGCACCGCGCTGTCCAGCAATGCGGCCGGCGACTGCGTGGACGGCGGCGGCAACATCTACGAGATCACCGCCACCACCAACGATCCGAGCAAGGTCAAGATTCGCGGTTACGAGCTTGGCTGGACGCAATCGCTGGATGCCTGGCTGCCGATCTACGGCTTCGGCGTGACCTCCAACTTCACCCGCGTGATTCCGCAGCGCGATACGGCATTCCAGATCCGCAATCTGTCCGAGCAGACCTGGAACGCCACCGCATACTGGGAAAGCCAGCATTATTCGGCGCGCGTCTCGCTCAACCATCGCAGCGAGTACGAGCAGGACAGCAGCGACAGCTTCTTCGCGCGCGAAGGCCACACCATGAAGGCGCGCACGCAGCTGGATGTTGTGCTCGGCTATCAGGTCAGCGACAAGCTCAGCTTCCAGCTGGGCGGCCTGAATCTCACCAACCGTACCGAAGAGGCCTACAAGGACATCACCAGCCGTTGGCAGATGACTGGCGTCACCGGTCGCAGCTACTACCTGTCGATGCAGTGGGACATGCTTTGATGGCGGGGGAGGGAGCGCAGCGCCAGTGTGCACGGCTGCGTGCTGCAGCACGCATCGAATGCAATGCTGCAGCTGTTGTGGAAGCGCACTTCAAAGATGCTGCGGGTGTTGCTGCTGCGCGTCGGCCGCGGGGCATGTACGCAACGCTGTCGGTCGGGCGCTGCCATGCGCAGGCGTGACTTCCTCGCCGGCAGCGTCTGCGCCTCGTCGTTGCTCGGTGTGCCGACGCTGATTCCAGGCATGGCGTGCGCCGCAACTGCGCGCGCCGGTGTTACCGGAAAGCCGCGTGCCACTCCGCCGCCATCGGTTGAAGATGGCAGTGGCCAATGGCTGGATCTGGACGAAGGCTGGCGCTTCCACGCCGGCGATCTGCCATTCCCGCGCCTGCTTGCGCAGGACGAGACCTACGACAACGCCAAGGCCGGGCGGGCCTGGGGCGCGGCTGCGCCGGACTTCGACGATACCGGCTGGCGCCAGCTGCAACTGCCGCACGATTTTGTGGTGGAGCAGCCGGTGCGTGCCGACGCCAATATTGCGCAGGGCTATCGCCCGCGCGGTATCGCCTGGTACCGGCGCACGTTGCGGCTGGAAGAGTCCGCGCGCGGCCAGGCGGTGGAGCTGCGTCTGGACGGCATCGCCAGCCATGCCACCGTATGGGTCAACGGCATGCTGATGGCGCGCAGCTGGAGTGGCTACAACGGGTTGGTGATCGACATGACCCCCGTTGCACGCTACGGCAACGCCTTGAACAGCATCGCCATCCGCGTCGATGCCGAAGCGATGGACGGTTGGTGGTACGAGGGCGGCGGCATCTACAGGCACACCTGGCTGGTGTTGCGTACGCCGTTGCATGTTGCTGGCGATGGCCTGGCAGCGGTGCCGCGCGAAGGCCCGGGCGATGTCTGGCAGGTGCCGGTGGAGCTGGAGCTGGTCAACAGTGGCGAGCAGCCTGCCGAGGCCTGGGTAGATGTCGAACTACGCGATGCACGTGATGTTGTGGTGGCACATGGCGAGACGCAACTACGCGTCGCTGCATTCGGCACTGCGCAGGCAAAAGCGAGCGTTTCGGTCGCGCAGCCGCAGCGCTGGAGCGTGGACGTACCGGTGCTGTATCGGGTGCTTGCGAATGTGCGCGGGGAAGACGGTCGTAGCGACAGCATCGAGTGCGAGATCGGTTTTCGCAGCCTGCGCTTCGATGCCGACCACGGCTTTTTTCTCAATGGCCGGCCGCTCAAGATCAAGGGCGTGTGCCTGCATCAGGACCATGCCGGGGTCGGTGTGGCGCTGCCCGATGCCTTGCATGCGTTTCGCCTGCGTCGGTTGAAATCGATGGGCTGCAATGCCATCCGCCTGCATCACGCGGTGGCGCCGGAATTGCTGCAGGCCTGCGACCGGCTCGGCATGCTGGTGATGGCCGAGAACCGCCTGTTCAACCCCGCACCCGAGTACGTGGCGCTGTTGCAAACGATGGTGCGGCGCCAACGCAACCATCCCAGCGTGTTTGCGTGGTCGCTGCTCAACGAAGAGCCGCTGCAGGGCACCGCCACCGGCTACGCCATCATGGCGCGCGCCGCCAGCGTGGTGCGCACGCTGGACGACACCCGCCCGATCACCGCCGGCATGAACGATGGCATGTTCGCCACGCGCGGCGCGGCCGACGTGGTGGACGTGCTGGGCTTCAACTATCGCCAGTACAACTACGACCGCGTGCATGCCGCGCGCCCGCGCACGCCGATGCTGTCCAGTGAAGACACCAGCGCGTTTCAGACCCGCGGTGCGTGGTTCACCGATCTGGACGCACACGTGGTGGCCGAAGACGACAGCCTGGCCGCCGACTGGGGCAATACCCATCGCCGCGCCTGGCAGCTGATTGCCGAGCGCCCGTTCGTTGCCGGCAGCTTCGTGTGGACCGGCTTCGATTATCGCGGTGAGCCCACACCGTTCGAATGGCCGTCGGTGGGCTCGTTCTTCGGCATCATGGACCAGTGCGGATTTCCCAAGGGAGCGTATTGGTTGCGGCGCGCGTTGTGGATCGACGATGCGCCGGTGCTGCATCTGTTGCCGCACTGGAACTGGCCGGGCCGCGAAGGTCAGGCGATCAAGGTGATGGCGTTCTGCAATGCCGCGCAGGTGGAGCTGTGGCTCAACGGCCGCTCGCTGGGAAAACAAGCGGTGGACCGCGCGCAGATGAATCAATGGCAGGTGCAGTACGCGCCAGGCGTCCTCGAAGCGGTGGCCTGGCGTGATGGTCGCGAGGTGGCGCGTACGCGGGTGGAAACCACCGGCGCAGCGGTCGCGCTGCGATTGACGCCCGACCGCACCCAGCTACGCGGCGATGGCCGCGATGCGCAGCCGGTGACGTTGGAAGCGGTGGACGCGCAAGGCCGCCACGTGCCCGATTGCAAGGCAACGCTGATGCTGCAGATCAGCGGCGGACGGCTGCTGGGCGTGGGCAATGGCGACCCCAATGCGCACGCACCCGATCAGGCCACGCAAGTGGCCTTGTTCAACGGGCTGGCGCAGGCCATCGTGCAGGCAGGCCGCGGTGCCGGCGTACTGCGCCTGCAGGCGCGTGCATCAGGACTGCAAGATGCAGTGACCGAGATCGCCTGCACGGCGGTGCCGCTACCAGCGGCTGTGGCAGTGACCGCACCAGTGATGGTGGTCGAAAGCTGGCGCCATACTGCCGCCTTCGCGCAGCCGCCGGCACCGGATCTGTCGCGCCGTCCCAACGACAACAACAGCTGGAGCAATACGCTACCCGGTACGTTGGAAACCGCACCCGAGCGCGCCGGCTACGTGTTGTACCGCACCCAGTTCACGCCGTGGCAAGGTGTGCAGACTCACGGCGGCGTGCTCGATCTGGGCCGGCTCAGCGGGCCGGCCCAGGTGTTTCTGGATGGCCGCGCGGTGGCGCAAGCGGCAGCAGGCACGCCGATCAACTTGGTGCTTGCGCCGGCGACCGGTGCGCGCACGCTGGCGGTGATCGTGCAGGTCGCCGCCGATCAGCCGTTTGGTTTCCACGACGTCGTCACCGTGCATTATCGGACCTCGCCATGATCGCTTCATCGTTTTCACCCTCGTCGCATGCGCGCCTGTTTGCTGGTGCAGTGCTGAGCGCGTTGCTCGCCATTCCAGTCGCCGTGCTGGCCGCGCCGCCCGCACAAGCGGTGGTGCAACGCCTGATCGGCGCGCGCGCGGCGCAGTTCGAGATGACTATGGCGCCACGCGGCGACGGCGCGGACTGGTATCGCATCGATGCCGGTGGCGACACGGTGCGTATTGCCGGCTCCTCGCAGGTGGCCTTGGCGCGCGGCGCCTACGCGTATCTCGGCCAGGCCGGTGCGGCCTCGATGAGTTGGGAAGGCGACCGCGTGGCACTGCCGGCGCAATGGCCTGCCTACAGCAGCGGCCAGGTACGCACGCCGTTTGCCCATCGCGCCTATCTCAACACCTGCACCTACGGCTACACCACGCCGTTCTGGGACTGGCCGCGCTGGCAGCGCGAGATCGACTGGATGGCGTTGCACGGCATCGACATGCCGCTGGCGATGGAGGGGCAGGAAGCGATCTGGCAAGCGCTGTGGCGCGAGTTCGATGTGGGCGATGCTGCGTTGGCGGAGTATTTCTCCGGCCCGGCGTTCACCCCGTGGCAGCGCATGGGCAATATCGAGGGTTATCGCGCGCCGTTGCCGCAACAGTGGATCGACAGCAAGCGCGTGCTGCAGACGCAGATCCTCACGCGCATGCGCGAGCTCGGCATGCAGCCGGTGCTCCCGGCGTTTGCCGGCTACGTGCCCAAGGCATTCGCGCAGGCGCATCCGAACGCGCGCATCTATCGCATGCGCGCCTGGGAGGGGTTTCACGAAACCTATTGGCTGGATCCGCGCGATCCGTTGTTCGCCAAAGTCGCGCGCCGATTCCTTGAGCTGTACACGCAAACCTACGGCGCAGGCGAGTTCTATCTGGCCGATGCCTTCAACGAAATGCTGCCACCGGTGGCCGACGACGGCAGCGACGTGGCCGCGGCGAAGTACGGCGACAGCATCGCCAACTCCGATGCCGCACGCGCAAAGGCGGTGCCGCCAGCGCAACGCGATGCACGCCTGGCCGAGTACGGTCAAGCGTTGTATCGCTCCATCGCCCAGGTCAATCCGCAGGCCACCTGGGTGATGCAGGGCTGGCTGTTCGGTGCCGATCGCGAGTTCTGGCAACCGCAGGCGATCGCCGCGTTTCTCGGCAAGGTGCCCGACGCGCGATTGATGGTGCTGGACATCGGCAACGACCGTTATCCCGGCACCTGGAAGGCCTCGCAGGCCTTCGACAACAAGCAATGGATCTACGGCTACGTGCACAACTACGGCGCCAGCAATCCGCTGTACGGCGACTTTGCGTTTTATCGACAGGATCTGCAGGCCTTGCTGGCCGATCCGGACAAACGCAATCTGCGCGGCTTCGGCGTGTTTCCCGAAGGCTTGCACAGCAACTCGGTAGTCTACGAGTATCTCTACGCGCTAGCCTGGGAAGGCCCGCAGCAGTCCTGGTCGCAGTGGCTCACGCAGTACACGCGCGCCCGCTACGGTCGTAGCGATGCGGCATTGCTGCAGGCCTGGTCCGATCTGGAAGCGGGCATCTATCAGACCCGCTACTGGTCGCCGCGCTGGTGGAACAAGCGGGCCGGCGCGTATCTGTTGTTCAAGCGGCCGACTGCCGACATCGTCGGATTCGACGATCGCCCCGGCGATCCGCAACGCCTGCGCCGCGCCATCGACGCGCTATTGCAGCAAGCCGACCGTTACGCAGACGCACCGCTGTACCGCTACGACCTGATCGAAGACGCGCGGCATTACCTCAGCCTGCACGCCGACCGCCAACTGCAGGCGGTGGTGCAGGCCTACGCCGCCGGCGACTTCGCACGCGGCGATGCGCTGTTGGCGCGCACGACGCGATTGGTGCAGGGACTCGATGCACTGGTCGGCGGCCAACATGAAACCTTGGCCGACTGGACCGGCCAGGCGGCCGCTGCCGCGGGCGACGATGCCGCGTTGCGTCGCGTGTATGTCGGCAACGCACGTGCGCAGGTCAGCGTCTGGGGCGGCGACGGTAATCTGGCCGATTACGCGTCCAAGGCATGGCAAGGCATGTATGCGGACTTCTATCTGCAACGCTGGACGCGCTTTCTGAGCGCCTACCGGGCTGCGCGCAAGGCGGGCACGCCGTTCGACGAAGCGGCCTTCAACAAACAGCTTGCAGCCTGGGAACGCCAATGGGCAGAGCAGGGCAGCGTGCCGAAGCGCCAGCCACCACGCGATCCACTGACCTGGCTGCGCACGTTGCTGGCGCAGGTGGATGCGCAAGACGATGTGCCGAGCGCTCTGCAAAGCGAGGTGCAAGGCGAGGTGCAAGGAATTGCGGACGACGCCATGCAGGGCGCCACGCACGGAACTGTCCAAGGCGCCGCCCAATGAGCGGATCCGTCTTGCGCTTCTTCGGCATGCATGACCGCTGCAGCGGCGATGCAATCACGCACGCCATCGGCATCAAACGCACACCTCGCACCCACCTGCAGTGCCTGGGCAAGGAACTGCAATGAGCGAACAAGTACCCGCTGCTGCAGCGATCACTGCATCGCCAACGCTAACGCCAAAGCGCGAACGCTTTCTATCGCTGGACGTCTTCCGTGGCCTGACCATCTTCCTGATGATCCTGGTCAACACTGCCGGGCCGGGTGCACAGGCGTATGCGCAGCTGACCCATGCGGCCTGGTTCGGCTTCACGCTCGCCGATCTGGTGTTTCCCTCGTTCCTGTTCGCAGTCGGCAGCGCGATGAGCTTCGCGCTGGCGACAGACACGCCGCATCGGCCGTTTCTCGGCCGGGTGGGCAAGCGCGCCGCGCTGATTTTCCTATGCGGTGTGCTGATGTACTGGTTTCCGTTCTTCCATCTGCAGCCCGGTGAGGGATGGGCATTCACCGCGATCGATCAACTCCGCTTGACCGGCGTGCTGCAACGCATCGGCTTGTGCTATCTGCTCGCAGCGCTGTTGGTGCGCTATCTGCCGCCACGCGGCATCGCGCCGGCCTGCGTGGCGCTGCTGCTGGGCTACTGGGCGGTGTTGTATGTCTTCGGCCAGCCCGGCGCCGAGTTGAGCAAGACCGGCAACGCCGGCACCCGGCTGGATCTGTGGCTGTACGGGCGCGCGCACCTGTATCGCAAAGACAACGGCTTCGACCCGGAAGGCCTGCTCGGCACGCTGCCGGCCACGGTCAACGTGCTGGCCGGCTATCTGACCGGGCGCTTCCTGCAGCGGCGCGGCAAGACCGCTGCGGCCACGCGCACGCTGCTGCTGGCCGGCGCCGGCCTGGTGCTGCTGGCGCTGCTGTGGAACCCGGCCTGGCCGCTGTCGAAAAAGCTCTGGAGCGGGTCGTTCGTCGCCTGCACCGTGGGCCTGGATCTACTGGCCCTGGGCCTGCTCGTCTACCTGCTGGAGCTGTGCGGATGGATCGGCGGCAGCGGTTTTTTCACCGTGCTGGGGCGCAACCCGCTGGCGATCTATCTGTTCTCCGAACTGTTCGTGGTGGTGCTGCGCCTGCTCCCGGCCGGCAGCTCCGGCCTGGACCTGTATGCCTGGGCCGGTATCCGCGTCTTCCAGACCATCGCGCCGGGGCCGCTCGGCTCGCTGCTATGCGCACTGAGTTACACGCTGCTGTGCTGGGGCATGGGCTGGTGGATGGATCGGCGGCGCTGGTATCTGCGGTTGTGACGCCACGGCGAGCCAAGTGATTGCATTGCTGCCGATGCTTGCAGGTTGTCGCCGCCAGATCCTGCCAGATCCTGCCAGCCCCGGCCGCCGCGTGATGCGCGGAACCTTGCGATTGGCAGGGCAGTGCGAGCTGTCGCCGGGATCGGCAACGCACAGATGCGCTACGGCCAAATTGGTACTATATTGGACCTAACGAATCCAAGTCGGTCCGGAGGACAAGCAATGGCCAAACCCAAGGCGGCACCCCGGAACGACACCGATCCCCGGGTGGACGATCTGGCGTTGGACGCGTCCGCGCCGACCCCGTTGTACCTGCAACTGGCAGGCAAGCTCACCGACGCCATCCGCGGCGGTGAGTGGAAGGCCGGCGAGGCGCTGCCGGCCGAGCGCCAGCTGTGCGAACGGCTGCAGATTTCGCGGGTGACCCTGCGCCAGGCGGTGGACGTGCTGGTCGAACAAGGCCTGGTCTCGCGCCGTCAGGGCGCCGGCACCTTCGTCACCGCGCAGATCCAGCATCAGCTCAGCGGCCTGACCAGTTTCAGCGAGACGCTGCGCATCAAGGGCTACGAGCCGGGCACGCGCTGGCTGGAGCGGCGGCTGCGCCCGGCGCATGGCGAAGAAATCCTGCGGCTCGGTCTGTCGCCGGATGCGGCCGTGGCTTCGCTGACGCGCTTGCGCAGCGCCGACGACCGCGTCATGGCCTACGAGCACGCGGTGCTGCCGCAACGCATCGTCGCCGACCCGCAGCAGATCGGCGATTCGCTCTATAGCTATCTGGATGCGCAAGGCACGCCGGTGGTACGCGCGTTGCAGTATTTCCGCGCAATCAATCTGCCCGCGCGGCTGGCCGAACACCTGCGCATGAAGACCGGCGAGGCGATCCTGCATGTGGTGCGCGTGGGCTACGCCCGCGACGGCAGCGCGATCGAATTGACCGACACCTATTGCCACAACGACTTCTACGATTTCGTCGCCGAACTGCGCCGCTGATTCCACCCGGCGTCCCCCAACGACAACCTCAGAGCCAGCCGATCCATGACTACTGCCAGGCCCGCAAATCCCGTTGTCTCGATCGCCATCGTCGGCGTGCTGTTTTTCATCATCGGCTTTTTCACCTGGATCAACGGGCCGCTGATCACCTTCGTGCGCCTGGCGTTCGACCTCAACGAGGTCAATGCGTTTCTGGTGCTGATGGTGTTCTACCTGTCGTATTTCTTTCTGGCGCTGCCCTCGTCGTGGATCCTCAAGCGCACCGGCATGAAGAAAGGCCTGGCGCTGAGTCTGGTGGTGATGGCGGTGGGGGCGGCGGCGTTCGGCCAGTTCGCCACCCAGCGCTGGTATCCGGGCGCATTGGGCGGCCTGTTCGTGATCGGTAGCGGCCTGGCGCTGCTGCAGACCGCGATCAACCCGTACATCAGCATCCTCGGCCCGATCGAGAGCGCGGCCCGGCGTATCGCGCTGATGGGGATCTGCAACAAGATCGCCGGCATCCTGGCGCCGATCCTGATCGGCTCGCTGGTGTTGCACGGCATCGGCGATCTGTCCGAGCAGGTGGCCAGTGCCAATGCCGCGACCAAGGAAACCTTGCTCACTGCGTTTGCCGCCAAGATTCACGCACCGTACCTGGTGATGTCCGGCGTACTGTTGCTGTTGGCCATCGGCGTATTGTTCTCGCCGTTGCCCGAACTCAAGGCCTCCGAGGCCAATGCAACGCCCGGCGCTGCCGGCGTGCAGAAATCCAGCATCTTCCAGTTTCCGCATCTGTGGCTGGGCGTGTTGTGCCTGTTCGTGTACGTGGGCGTGGAAGTGATGGCCGGCGATGCGATCGGCACCTACGGTCACGGCTTCAATCTGCCGTTGGACAGCACCAAACTGTTCACCTCCTACACGCTGGGAGCGATGCTGGTGGGCTATATCGCTGGCCTGGTGCTGATTCCGCGCGTGATCTCGCAGGCACGCTACCTGAGCGTGTCGGCGGTGCTGGGTGTGCTGTTCTCGCTCGGTGCCTTGCTCACGCATGGCTATGTGTCGGTTGGCTTCGTTGCCGCGCTGGGCTTTGCCAACGCGATGATGTGGCCGGCGATCTTCCCGCTGGCCATTCGCGGGCTCGGCCGCTTTACCGAAATCGGTTCGGCATTGCTGGTCATGGGCATTGCCGGTGGCGCGATCATTCCGCAGCTATTCGCCATTCTCAAACAGCACTACGACTTCCAGGTCGTGTTCGCTGCGCTGATGGTGCCGTGCTATCTGTACATCCTGTTCTATTCGCTGCGCGGTCATCGCGTGGGCCTGCCGGCCCAGGCCAAGTGAGCGACGCGGCATGATGCGTTCCGACGAACAAGGTACCTCCATGCGCAGGCCCACCATCAAAGATGTCGCCGAGCGCGCCAAGGTCTCGTTGAAGACCGTGTCGCGCGTGATCAACAACGAGCCATCGGTGATGCAGGCCACGCGCGCGCGCGTGCTGCGCGCCATCGCCGATCTCGACTACGAGCCCGATCCGTCCGCACGCAATCTGCGCAGCGGTACGCCGTTCGTGATCGGTCTGGTGTACGACAACCCCAACCCGTATCACATCATCGCCATTCAAAATGGCGTGCTCGCCGCGTGCCGCGAAACCGGCTTCGGTCTGCAGATCCATCCCTGCGATTCCACCTCGCCGTTGCTGGCCGAAGAATTGGCCGAATGGGTGCAACGCTCGCGTCTGGCCGGCGTGGTGCTGACCGCACCGATGTCAGAGCGCCCCGAGCTGATGGCCGGGCTGGCCGCGCGCGGCATCAAGAGCGTGCGCATCATCGCCGCCACCGACGATCCCGGCGATGGCCCGTGCGTGTATATCGACGACCGCGCTGCGGCGTATGAGATCACCGAACATCTGGTGCAACTGGGCCATCAGCGCATCGGTTTTTTGTGGGGCGGCCCACAGCACCGTTCCAGCGGCGAGCGCTACGCCGGCTACGAGGCCGCGCTGAAGGATTACGGCATCACCCTGGACAAGCATCTGGTGATTCCCGGCGACTACACCTTCGACGATGGCTTCCGTGGCGCGCGCCGGCTGTTGTCGCTGCGCGAGCCGCCCACCGCCATCTTCGGCAGCAACGATGAAATCGCCGCCGGCGTGCTGGCCGCGGCCAAGTCCACCGGCATGAACGTACCGTATCAACTCTCGATCGCCGGCTTCGAAGACAGCCCGTTCTCGCGCCAGTCGTGGCCGGCATTGACCACCGCCAAGCAGGCCACCGACGACATCGCGCGGCACGCTGCGCGTCTGTTGATCAGCCAGCTGCGCAGCGATGCCTACGACGATCAGCCCGCGCAATTGCAGAACCGCGGTTTCGTGCCGCAACTGGTCGTGCGCGGTTCCACTGCACCGGCGCAACCGCCGGCCGCCAAATCCTCTCCCACCGAATCCGTCTGAGCCCGATGAGCCTTCCCCTCCAAACCGATACCTTGATGTTCCGCGAGGCGGCGCAGACCGCCGACGTGGTCGCCGCACAGTTCGCCCGCAACGCCGACACCATCGCCGCACTTGCGCAGTCGCTGCGCGACAACCCGCCGCCGTTCGTGGTGACCTGCGCGCGCGGCAGCTCCGATCATGCCGCGACCTACGCCAAGTATCTGTTCGAAACCCAGCTTGGCATTGTCACCGCTTCCGCATCGCCGTCGGTGGGCTCGGTCTACGCAGCGCCGCTGCAGTTGCGCGGCGCGCTGTACATCGTGATTTCGCAATCGGGCAAGAGTCCTGACCTGCTGCGCAATGCCGAAGCCGCAAAAGCCGCCGGCGCGCGCGTGGTCGCCCTGGTCAACGTGGAAGATTCGCCGCTGGCGCAGTTGGCCGAGGTGGTGATTCCGCTGGGCGCAGGCCCGGAAAAAAGCGTGGCCGCCACCAAGAGCTATCTGGCTTCGCTCGCCGCAGTGCTGCACCTGGGTGCGGTGTGGAAGAACGACCCCGCATTGCTGGCCGCGCTGGATGCATTGCCGCAGCAGTTGCGCAACGCCTGGCAGGCGGACTGGTCCGCACTCACTGCCGGCCTGGTGCCCGCACACAACCTGTTCGTGCTCGGTCGCGGCCTGGGCCTGGGCGCGGCGCAGGAAGCAGCCTTGAAGTTCAAGGAAACCTGCGGCCTGCACGCCGAAGCGTATAGCTCGGCCGAGGTCAAACACGGCCCGATGGCGCTGGTGGGGCCGGGCTTCCCGGTGCTGGTATTTGCCCAGCCGGACGAAACCGGTGCCGGCACGCGCGCACTCGCCGCCGAATTCCGCGCGCGTGGCGCGCAGGTGTGGCTGGCCGCGCCCGATGGCGACCTGTCGCTGGCCGATGCCGCACATCCGGCCAGCGCACCGCTGCTGACCGTGCAGAGCTTCTATCGCGCGATCAATGCGCTCGCACTGCAGCGTGGCCACAATCCCGATTTGCCGCCGCATTTGAACAAGGTTACGGAAACGGTTTGAACATGGATGCTTCCCCGATTCAAGCGTTGTGCAATGCACGCGTGCTCGCCGACGACGGCTTGCAGGATGGACTGGTCGTATTGCTGGCGGGCACGCAGATCCAGGCGGTGGTGGCGGCCGACGATGCGCGTGTTGCGCAGGCGCACACACGCGTGGATCTGGGCGGCGCCACCTTGTTGCCGGGCTTTATCGACATTCAGGTCAATGGCGGCGGCGGCGTGCTGTTCAACAACGCGCGCGACCCGCAGGCACTGGCCACGATCGCTGCGGCGCATCGCCGCTTCGGCACCACCGGCATGTTGCCCACGCTGATCAGCGACACTGCCGAGGTGATGGCCGAGGCGATCGAAGCCACGCGTCAGGCCATCGCGCAAGGCGTGCCCGGCGTGCTCGGCATCCATCTGGAAGGCCCGTACCTGAGCCCGGCGCGCAAGGGCACGCACGACGCGCACAAGTTCCGCCTGCCGGACGCGCACGAGATTGCGGTCGATACCTCGCTGGACAACGGCGTCACCCTGATCACGCTCGCACCCGAGCGTGTGCCGTTGGACGACATCCGCGCCTTCGTCGCCGGTGGCGCGATCGTGTTCGCCGGCCACACCGCGGCGACATACGAGCAGGCGCACGCCGGCATCGCTGCCGGTGTCAGTGGCTTCACCCATCTGTACAACGCAATGTCGCAACTGACCGGGCGCGAGCCCAGCGCCGCAGGCGCTGCGTTGGAAGACCCCAACGTGTGGTGCGGCGTCATCGTCGACGGCGTGCACGTGCACCCTGCCAGCCTGCGCGTGGCGCTGGCGGCCAAGCCGCGCGGCAAGGTGCTGCTGGTCACCGACGCCATGCCGATGGTCGGTGCCGACAGCCCCAGCTTCGATCTGTATGACGAAACCATCACTGCCGTGGACGGTGTGGTGCGCAACGCCGACGGCGCACTGGCCGGCTCCGCGCTGGACATGGCCACCGCCGTGCGCAACAGCGTGCAGTGGCTGGGCGTGGACCTGGCCGAAGCCGCGCGCATGGCGTCCACGTATCCCGCGCAGTGCATCGGCCTGGGCGATCGCCTGGGCAGGATTGCGGCGGGCTATCAAGCCGATCTGGTGCTGGTGGATGCGGATGTGCAGGTGTTGAACACCTGGGTGGCCGGCCAGCGCGGTTAGGCGTCTCGCTCAGGCCGAATACGCTCGTGCCCAAAGACAGCGATGAGCGCGCGACGCGGGGTGTGCTGCCCGACCACCGCAATTGTCGCGCGCGATCGGCAGCCGCGTTGCCACCAGTTGCCACATCCGGCGGGTTGGATGTCGCAGCCCGCGCACGGCCTTGCAGCGCATGCAATGGCTGCTAGAGTTGCGTCTGACCCCAGATTGCGACGAGTAACGGATGAAGTACGCACGGATGCGATGGTGGCTGGTGCTGAGTCTGTGGTGCAGCGTGCAGGCGACGGCGGCGAATCCAGACTGGTATTCGGCTGCCGGTGGTGCTGATTACCAACTGACTGCGGTGCAAGGCGACGTGCAGTCTGGTGAAGGTGCGCAATTGCGTCTGACCGCAGTTGCCGCGCGGACTGCAGCATTCGGCGCTGCCTCCGCACAATTGGACGCTGTTTCTTTGCGCGGCCAGTCGTTGCTGTTGTCCGGCGTCTTGGCAACCTCCAACGCAATGCAGGGCGCCACGCTATGGATGCGCGCCGATGACGCGCATGGCAAACGCCTGGCGTTCGAAAGCTCGCAAACCGATCCGGTCAGCGGCACGACGCGTGCAAGCCGCTCCATTGCGCTGCAGGTGCCGACGGGTGCGCAGAAGGTGTTCATCGGCGTTGTGCTGCGAGGCGATGGAGCGCTGGATGTCAGCCAGTTGCGCCTGACCGTCCAGCCAATCGTCGATGCCGCATCGGCCAGCGCGATCCTGGATATCGCCATCCCCGCGATCCGGGACCAAGCGCTGCACAGTGCCCGCATCGATTGGGCCACGCGTGAGCCGCAGCTGCGTACGCAGGCAGCAGGCATGCGCGAGGCCGATGCGTATGCTGCTATCGAGGCGCTGATCGCCCAGCTCGATGACGGCCATAGTTTCCTGATGCGTCCTTCCAGGCGGCGTCGCGTGGAAGCAGTTGCACAGCGCGAGCTGCCTGCCATGCAGACACGCCTGTTGGCATCCGGGATTGCCTATATCGACGTCCCCGGCCTGATGACATCCTCCAGAGAAGTCAGCAGTGCTTACCAGACATCGCTCGCGAGGGCGCTTGATCAAGCTGCCGCACAGGCCAGTTGTGGCTGGCTTGTCGATTTACGCCACAACACCGGCGGCACGATGTGGCCAATGATCAACGGGCTGCATGCGCTACTGGGCAATGTAGCGCTCGGCAGCTTCGTCGATGCAGCCGGCAAGCAATCGCCATGGCGGGCACGGCCTGCGCCACGCTCGACTGCCTCGCCCGACGGCCTGCAAACAGATCGCCCGGTTGCCGTTTTGATCGGCCCGAAGACGGCGAGTGCGGGCGAGATGGTTGCGATCTCTTTCCGTGGCCGTGCGAACACGCGCAGCTTCGGTCAGCCAAGCGCCGGTCAGACCACCGGCAATCGCTCGGTGGAACTGCCTGGCGGCGGTGTTCTTGCGATTGCCGCCAGCTACACGCAGGATCGCAACGAGCACCGCAATGATGGCCGGCTGCAACCGGATGTCCTGCTTGACTCGCAGGTCGATATGATCGACGCGGCTGCACAGTGGCTGCGGACGCAGGCCTGCGTCCGTTCGAAGTGATCGTCCTGTACGGGGGCTGGTGCATCGGGTAAACATTGTGACGAACGGCCGGTGTCGGTGCACCTTCAGCTGTATGGAACTGAGTTGGTGGCCACGACTTACTTAGCCACGGAGTGCAGCGTTCGCAGGGCGAGGTGCATTGCGCGAATACTGCCTGCGCACCAATAAAACGCCCGCATGCACCACATCGCCGCTTTCAACACACCCTGCATCGCAACATCGGGCTGCGCAGTCTTGTGGCATCAGGCCGCTACGCGCAGTGGTCTGCTCATCGAAGCAAATGAATGCGATCGCGATCACGCTGTCATTCCAATATCTGCATCGTCGGTGCAGTTTCAGGCATGAAAGTGGCCATTTGTGGCAGCGAGTTGACAGCCCCGGCTGCGAAAGGCACCTTCGCTGATAACGTTGTCAGCGAGCAGGAGCCACTTCTGAATTCTTGAAAGCGTTGTCGTCCGGCTGCTGGTCGGACTGGCGCTGACCCGCACGCCGCTACGGTGATGCGGGACGCTGCTCGCATCCGGCACAGGGGACGGAGTGCGGGCATGTCACGCGCATCGCGCGCTGTCGTGCAACCACATGGTTGCCACCTGACATCCGTCAAGAGGTCTACGCAATGCCGTCTTCCCGTGTGTTCGAGTTGTCCCGTCACGTGTTCTGTCATGCGCATCCGTTGCGGCGCACGCCATTGAGTACTGCAGTCCGTAATCTGTTGATCGGTGGCGCTGCCCTGGTAGGCGTTGCCGCGTTGCCTGCAGGTGCGCAGGAGCAGGCTGCAGCCTCGCAAGAACAGGCACCCGCGCAAACCAATCCATCGGTGTCCACCTTGGATGAAATCAAGGTGGTGGGCTATCAGGCCAGCCTCGGCAAGGCACTCAACGTCAAGCGCAATGCCGATGCGATCGTCGATGCGATCAGTGCCGAAGACATCGGCAAATTCCCAGACACCAACGTCGCCGAGTCGCTGTCGCGCCTGTCCGGCATCACCGTGGACCGCCAGTTCGGCGAAGGCGAAAAAGTCAGCATCCTCGGCACCGATCCGGCGCTCAATCGTGTGCTGCTCAATGGCCAGACCATTGCCTCCACCAGTTGGGGCGGCGACCCCAACGACCCGGATAGCCGTTCGTTCAACTACAGCACGCTGGCACCGGAAGTGGTCGGCTTGATGGAGGTCTACAAGACCCCGGAAGCGCGTATCGACGAAGGCTCCATCGGCGGCACCGTGATCGTGCACACACGCAAACCGCTGGATCTCGAGCGCAATACGCTGACCGGCACGGTGAGCTACGGCTATAACGATCGCTCCGAAGACCCCAAGCCGAACGCATCGGCGCTGTACAGCTGGAAGAACCAGGACGAAACGCTGGGCGTGCTCACCTCGGTAATGCATTCGCAGCGCGTGTTGCGCCGCGATGGGGTGGAAATTTTCGGCTACGACAACGTGGAAGGCGCAGGGTTTCCGCCGGGTGTGGTGGGCAATAACACCGGTGTGTTTCCGACCTCGATCAACACGGCCTTGTTTCAGCAGACGCGCAAGCGCGACGGTGTCAGCGCCGCACTGCAATGGAAGCCCGATGCCGATTTCGAGCTCAATCTGACTGGCTTGTACGTCAAGGAAAGTTTCGACAACTACAACCAGAGCCGCTACGGCTACTGGGGCTCCAACCCGGGCGATGCGCAGGCGCTGGGCTTCGAAAATGGCGTGGCCACCTCGGGTACGTTCGGCGATCAATCCACCACGTTCCTGGACGGTTATCTGCGCAACAGCGACGTCACCACCGGCAGCATCCACTTGCGTGCCGACTGGCATGGCGATGGCTGGAATGCGTCGAGCCAGGTTGGCTACACCAGCTCGCAAGGCGGTGCAGAGCGCATCTACGGCATCCAGTTCCGCAATCTTGCCGGCTACAGCTACAACATCGACGGGCGCCGCACCGCGATGGACTACAGCACCGACCCCACCAACGCGGCAGCGATGCAACTCAACAACGCATCGGCCAGCCACAGCCCGCAGTACGACAAGGAGCGCTATCTGCAGCTGGACTTCGATCATGCGGTGGAGTGGGGGCCATTCACGCAGATTCTGACCGGCATCAAACTCACCAATCACGCCACCGGGCAATCGGCGTACAGCCGCACCTGGACGCCGAACGATGGCAGCACGCTCGCTGCGTTCTCGCCGGGCACCACGCCGTCGGGCTATCTGGATGGCATATCCACCAGCGCCGATATGCAGCAGTGGTCGACGATCAACAGCGGCGCGATCAGCCAGTACATCAGCGGACTGGAAGGCGATGACGGGCTGCCGATCAGCTACGCCGGCAACTACAGCATCGAAGAGCAGAACCGTGCGTGGTTCCTGCAAGCCAATTTTTCCGGCGAGCGCTATCGCGGCAACATCGGCGTACGGTATGTGCACACGCGCGATTCCACCGATGGCTTCAGCTACGCGCCGGGCGGCGGCTACACGCCGGTCAATTTCCTCAACAGCTACGGCAAGTGGCTGCCGGCCTTCAATATCGCCTACGACCTGCGCGACGATCTGATGGTGCGCTTTGCCGCCTCCAAGGTGATCGCACGGCCGCGCTACACCAACATGACCCCGTACGTGGCCACCGACGACACCACGCTCACCGCATCCACCGGCAATCCCGGACTGAGCCCGTACGAGTCGACCAATCTGGGCGCATCGCTGGAGTGGTATTTCTCCGACAGCAGCCTGCTCAGCGGCGAATTCTTCTCACGCGACATCTCCAACTACATCCTGACCACGGTGGAAGACCGGGTGTTCTTCAACAACGCCACCGGCGGTTCGAGCACGTATCAGACCTCCGTGCCGACCAATGCCGGCGACGCCAAGGTGCGTGGCGTGGCGCTCAACCTGCAGCACAACTTCGGCAACGGATTCGGCGTGGTGGCCAACTACACCTATTCCGATTCCAAGACCGACGGCGATTACAGCCTGCCGTACAACTCGCGCAACGCCTACAACATCAGCCCGTACTACGAGCAGGGCAAATGGAGCGCGCGGGTGAATCTGGGCTGGCGCTCGGAGTACTTCACCCAGATCGGCCGGCTCAATGGCCAGCAGATGACCGATGCGTTTACCCAGGTCGATGCCTCGTTCGGCTACCAGGCCACCGAGCGCCTGCGCGTGGCGCTGGAAGCCACCAATCTGCTGGACGAAACCTACTTCAGCTACATCGGCAACAAGAACCAGCCGTACTACATCTACAAGAACGGCCGTTCTTTCATGTTGAGTCTGAATTTCAAGCTTTGAGGGTCATGCTCGGAGCGGCTGATGCGACGTAGCCGCTCCGGTCATTCCTGACGGTGTCGGTCATGGGTGTCGTGCTGTCGTGCCTGTAGGCGATATAGCTCCGCATAGGCGCCACTGTGTCGCATCAGCTCTGCATGCGTGCCTTGTTCGATCAACCGGCCCTCCTGCAGAAAGAAGATCTGGTCCACTTCGCGCACACTCGCAAGGCGATGCGTGATGAGCACGACCGTGCGCTCGCGCCCGAGCTCGCGCAACGATTCGAAGACGGCGTGTTCGGCCTTGGCGTCGAGCGGAGCGGTGGGTTCGTCCCAGATCACCAGCGGGGCGTCGCGAAAGATGCCACGCGCCACTGCAAGCCGTTGCCATTGACCACTGGAGAGATCGTGACCGCCCACGAATTCACGCGACAACAGGCAATCCCAACCGCCAGGTAGCCCCTCGATCACTGTGGTGGCTTGCGCGCGCTCAGCGGCACGCTGCAGCTGCTCGTCCGAGGGGTCGTGACGTTCGGGTTGACCGAGCCGGAGATTGTCGCGCGCGCTACCGGGCCAGCGCAGCGGATGCTGCTGCACGATGCTCACGCGCTCACGTAATGCCTGTGTCTGAAACTGGCGTAAATCGACACTATCCCAATAAATCGCACCGATGCTGGGCCGGTAGAGCCCCGCAATCAGTTTGGCCAGGGTGGTCTTGCCCGATCCGTTTTCACCAACCAGGGCAATCGTCTGACCTGCCTGGATGCGTAAGCTAATGCCCTGCAGCGCGATGCGTTCGGTCATGCCTGGGTAACGGAAGCCGACACGATCCAGCACGATCTCGTCCGGCTGCGCGGGCGGGATCTTGTCGCCACCTGCCGCAACCTGCATTGCCGCCAACGCTAAAAAATCGTGATAGTCGGCGATGTAGAGCGCGCGCTCGGAGATCTCGTGCAGCATGCGCAAGCATTGCGCGAATGCACTGGTGGTCATCTGGATGGCGATGACTGCAGTGCCGGCCAGAGCCAGGTTCAACCAGCCTGTCTGCAACATCGCGGCAAGACCGGCAAAGGTAAGCAATAGGCCGAGCATCGAGAGCAGGCGGCCACGCGTCATCGTTCGGGCTTCGACGGTGGCCTGGTCGATCAGATGCTCCTGCAGTGGAATCGCGCTGCGCCGGTATTGGCCAAGCACGTAGTTCTGCGCCTGGCAGGCACGGATCTCTGCGGCTGCATCGCGTGAGGTGGCAAGTTCGGCGATCATCCGTGCATGCCGGGTCAGCGCGATGGTCTTGTCCATGCCGGCATAGTGCAGCCGTGCGGTGGCAAGCGCCGCCCAGCCTTCGGGGATAAAGGCGACCAGCAAGGCGAGCAGCAGCAGCGGATGCAGCCACAGCAACGCGAGTGATGCGGCCATCACCGCCAGCAGCGCCGACAGTATTTCGGACAGGCAAACCGCAACGCGCTCGATGTGCAATGCGCCGCGGTCGCGCGCGCGCTGCATACGATCGAAGAAGTGCGGGTCGTCGAATGCAGCTAGATCGATGGACAGGCTGGCGGCCAGGATCTGGTCGTCGGCCAGATGCCTTACCTTCGGTACCAACCGCGCTTGCGCGGACAGGCTCGCGGCGCGTGCGGCAACACGCAGCAACTGCGCGACCAGCAGCAACGACACGCTGGGAAGCAACTGCGCGATCAATGTGGACGCGGTGACGCCGGAGAGCAGCACGCCCAACACCTGCCTGAGCAACAGCAATCCCCAGACCGCTGCCGCTGCCGCCAGCAGTTGGCTGGCGACCAGTATGCGGATCGCGGCCGGCGCGGCACGTCGGGCGATGCTCAGGACCGGCCGGATCGCGCTGGTCAGCTTGACCATGATTGCGCCCAGGCCCTGTGCGGAAGCGTCGCATGCGATACGCCAGTACGGGTTCTGGATCTGTGCCGGTTGCTCTGCCATGGCGTTACAAACCCAGTCCTCCCTGCACCAGAATCGATGGGATCCGATGTTGCGGATGCGTCCTGAGCAATTGATACGCAATGCCGCCCAACCCCGGCATCAAGCCGGGCGACAAGGTGTCGCGCAGCAGACCGCAGCATGCGCCGTGATCTTCGATACTGGTCAGCACGCTGTCCAGCAGATCGGCAGGTGCGTTGCCGTGCATCTCTGGTTGCAGACGCGCTGCGGTGTCGAACAACTCCCATGCACTCAAGTCGCCATGACAGGCGCAGTGATTCCAGCCAAGCCCTTGACGGGCAGTTGCGTCAACGGCGATCCGTAGGACCTGGCGGGTGCGCGGATGGGTTAGTTGTGGATCCAGGTCTGCATGCGCTAGACCGATGCCGACTGCGCCATGGCACCAGGCCGCTGCGGTCGGGTTGCCGGCCAGCATGCGCAGATCGCGCCAGTTGTCATACGTGGGGTCGTAGAGCGTGTCCTCGAAGGCGAAGGCGGCCTCTGCACAACCCGCATGCAGCGAGCTTTCCGTCACCCGCGCCAGTTTGGTCAATGCCCAGCCGATCCCTGTCACGCCGTGGGCAAAGCCTCCAATGCCGTCGGGCCAACGGGTATGCGTCCAATGCAGCGTGTCGCCATTGCGCGTGCCCGCCTGGCAGATACGATTGCCGATCACCGTGGCGGTCTCCAGATGACGTTGCTCGCCTGTGCGTTTGGCCAGCGCAATCAGCGGCACGATCGCACCGGCGCAACCGACCAGTACATCGAACACCTGGTCGGCCTGCGCGGCATCGGTAAATTCCTGCGTCAGCGCTGCAGCATGTTCCAACACAGCATCGATGCCGAAATCGGCAAGCACCAGATATGCCCACAGCTGCGATCCCAGTCCGATATAACCGCCAGGCGGCAGTGGGCGGAAACGGATTCCATCGCGGATGAGTCGACGTCGCTTGGCATCGCCCATTGCCAAGGTGGTGACGCAGGCCTGCAGGCAGTGGTCGATGCCATCCACCGGATCGGCACGCCCTTCGGCGGATTCGCGCCGGTAGGCCGCCAGCAGCAGCGCCATGCCGGCTACGCCGTTATACACATCCGGCCCGAGCGGTTGCACCGACCAGCCATTGGCGGCCAGCACCGGTGCCAGCCACGCGATGCTGCCGTCCTTGCCCACGACTGCATGCTCAACCAATCGACGCATCAGTGCGGAAAGCTGTTGCCTGCGCCGCTGCTCGATGTCGCCGCGTCGCGGCACCACTGGCAGCAACGAGCGATCTTCCGGCATCCAGCCGTCGTTGACGAACGCGCTGATCAGCGAGGCGTGGATGACTTCACGCTCAAGCGCGAGATCGGCGTTGCGCCAATCCGCTAGCGCGGCGGCGATCAGGTTGTCGGCAATCTTCCAGTGAGTTTTTCCTGGACCTTTCGGGCAGCCATCGTCGGTAATGGTGGAAAAATATGGGATGTCGCCAGCCAGCAGGTCGTCGATCTCCGCCTGCAGAATGGCGGGGTCGTGCGGCACCGATCCCACGTTGTCGGCCATGCGCAGCATCAAGTCATACGCGCGTTGGCGTGCCTGCGCCGGGTTATGCAGCGACACCGGGTGCCAGAGCATGCGGCCGATTTCGGCGTAGGTTTCGGTTGGCCTCGCAACGAAGCGCACCACGCAGCCGGCGAACTGTTCCAGGCGTGGACTTAATCCATCGCGCGCGTCCAACTGCTGCAGCACTTGCGTCATTTCGCCGAAGCCGCTCAGCACATCGGGCCAATAGCGCGCCAGTTCGGGGCGTGCATCCGGATGGTTCTGTGCGTTCGGCATTCCGCGCGCCATGCCCATCCCGATGCGCGCCTGATCGGTTCCCGCATCGATCACCGCAGGCTGCGGCACGTCCGGCTGCTGGCCGGGCAACGATCCCAGCGCCGAATGGTCGACCCCGCGCCATCCAAGCCCGGTGGCACGTCCGGGCAGCAGTCCGATGTTGGCGACCGTGCCTGCGATCGTGGCAGCCACCAGATCCGTCGCATCGCCTAGCCCTGACGGAGGAGCAGGAAGACGCGGAGTGAACAGCGTCTCGCAGTCGATCACCGTTGGCGAGGAACCATGCGCAATAAGGTTGCCTGCGTGCAGATCGGTGCCGGCCAGTAACCGCATGACCGCCAACCAATGACCGATGCCGCGATAGAAATCCTGCTGCCCGGCCGGCGTGCCGGCATGTTGATGCGCGACGAACTCAACCCACCCATAAGCGCCGTAATCGATGGCACGAGGAACGCGCATGCTGGTGGGCAGAGCCTCCGCGAGCATGCCGACAAATGTTGCCAATGCCAGATCGATCGCGACCGATCTTGGTTTGTATACCAACTGGCCGCCAGTACAGCGCACCAGCGCCACGTTTTGGCCGCCACAATGGCTATCGCCGGCTCCGAACGCCAGTTCCAGAAGGACGCCGGGCGCCGTGAGCAGCAAGGTCGTCAACGTGTTTCGATCGCTACACCAGCGCTGCGCGAACATTGCCGCTGCAGTACACCGGTGTGCAATCAGGGTATCGATACGCTCGATCAGGCCAGGATAATGCGGGGCCAGTGATTGCCAGTAATCTGACGCGCAGGTGAGTTGCTGAAACTCCAGCCAGCGCTGTTCTGCGGTATCGCCATCGAGTTTGTCGTTGACTCGCGCAGCATTGAGTTCCAATAACAGAAGTCGGGTGAGCTTGCCATGCAGCGCTGCCAGCAACGTATCGCGCGTTGCTTGGAGGATGACATCGCGTTCGCTGTGTTCAAGCGAGGCCATCTCGCTGAGCTGGACTGCCAGTTTCTCGATCGGTGACGAAATCAGGCAGCCCAGCGACGTGGCGAAGTCACCGCCATGCTGGCCGGAGACCATGCCGCCTCAACAACACTGGAACGTGGCTGACCCCGTACAAATGGTGCCGCACTGCTCGGTCACCGCAGCCGCCTCGCAGCCGATGTCTGCCTCTGCATACGCGCCGCTTACGAACAACGGACCGGCAGGATTGTCATCGCCGGCATGACTACGCCAATACTCCACCAGATCGTTCCGACTCTCTTCGCTCATGAGCAGATCCTTTGTCTTGAATTGAGGTGCGACGGTTGTGATGCGGCAGGCTGAAACAATTGGCACGAACATCGAGCCCGTTCATCACCGAGAGGATGCGCGTGCAGATGCTGCCGCGTCTTGATCCTAGCGGTGTGATGGTTTGAAAACTGATACTTACGTCCGTAAATAACCGATGTGGGCAACGGCCCCAGCCGCCTTAGTTGCGGCCGAGCACGCGCGCCGCCGCAATCGCGGCAATCCGTACCTTCGCCAATGCCTCACCGATCTGCGGGCCTTGCAGACCTTCTGCAGCCAGGTCGCGTGCGTTGATTGCGAGCGCAGCAGCATGCAAGCGCTTGAGTTCTTCGCCCTGCGGATAGGCTGCGTTTTCGCTGCCCAGTCGGCCACGCTTGTCGGCTTCGCAGACCAGGGCGAGCTGTGCGACGCGCTCGGGGCGGCGGAACGCGTCGCAGCGCACCAGCAGCTCGTGCACGGTGCGGTCGCGCAGTTCGGCCAGGCGATGCACGTTCAAGTGTTCGCGGCAGGCGGTGACGGCGAGCTGGCGATACTCTTGCGGCACCTTGAGGCGTTCGCACAGGGCTTGCAGCGGGGCGACGCCGCGTTGCTCGTGCATGATGTGGCGTGGCCACTCTTCCCGCGGTGTGAGTGCCTTGCCCAGATCGTGGGTGAGCGCGGCAAAGCCCACCAGCGCATCGCCCGGTGCCAGTCGTGCGGCCATGTCGCTGACCATTTCCTGGTGGATGCCGGTGTCCACTTCCGGATGAAACTCGGCGCGTTGCGGTACGCCGTACAGCGCGTCGATTTCGGGCAGGATGACGCGCAGCGCACCGGTGTCGCGCAGCGTGCGCAAAAATGCAGAGGGCTGCGCGCTTGCCAGTACGCGACGCAATTCCTGCCACACGCGTTCGGGCACCAGGCTGTCGAGTTCGCCGCTGGCGGCCATCTCGCGCATCAGCGCTGCGGTTTCCGGCGCGATGCTGAAACCCAGCGGTGCCAGTCGCGCCATGAAGCGCGCTGCGCGCAGTACGCGCACGGGATCTTCGACGAACGCCGGGCCTACATGACGCAGCACGCGTGCTTGCAGATCGCGCGCGCCGCCGTAGGGATCGAATAGCCCGCCGGTGTCTTCGTCGCGTGCGATCGCATTGATGGTGAAGTCGCGGCGCAGCAGATCTTCTTCGAGCGTCACCGACGGGTCGGCATCCACCACAAAGCCGCGATAGCCACGCCCGGACTTGCGCTCGGTACGCGCCAGCGCATATTCCTCGCCGCTGTGCGGATGCAGAAACACCGGGAAATCCTTTCCCACCGGTTTGAAGCCCAGGCGTTCCATCTGCGCCTGATCGGCACCGACCACGACCCAGTCGCGGTCGCCGGCAGGCTGGCCAAGCAGGGCATCGCGGACTGCGCCGCCAACGAGATAGATCTTCATCGCTACATGATGCCCGATGCGGTGCGCGAGTCGAAACACCGCGAACTGATTGTGGTCGGCGTCTGGCTAGGCTTGGGTGGCCAAGTGATACCAACACGTAGAGGTCAGCGTATCGAGCGATTGGTCGGTGCGGATAGATCAGTCGTAGAGCGGAGAGCGGCTGATCTGCGACTTGGTTGCCGGGCCCTTGCCCGCCCACCGTCGCGGGACACGCCGCAAGTACGTCCCTGTAGGCTCTTACGCGGCATCCATGCCGCGTAAGGTCCCGCGACGGTGGGCGGGCAAGGACCAGTCGAGATGGTCGGTGTGCGAGGTGCAAGCAATGCATGAAGTGTGCCGTCTAGTTAACGACGCGCCCAATCAGCTTCCCAAGCCAAGCAGAGGAATAAGCGGGCTTTCAACAAGTGACCTACAACCTTCTCAGCGTCCCAAGGCAGACGTAGCGATAGGCAGGTTTTGACCCGACCAACTTCCTGGTGCGGTGTCCTCGCCCTCGACCGAGCGAGCAGTCGTCAGGTGCGTGTGGACTGCGCACAGGAACCGGAGTGTACGAGTGGTACATAAGGATTCCGAGCACCGGCCGCACCCGCCTTGCGGCTGCGCAGTAGTTTTGTTAGCCGTTCTAAGCTTTTGACTGCACCTAACCTATGCAACGACCCTCCGTTGCCTTGAAGCGTTAGAGGATGTTGATACGACAGTCGTCAGCGAAGATTGTCTGATTCGCACCTTGGCCGAAGCGCAAAGACCCAAGCATGACTACCTCATACGGCAGCCGTGCTCGTCGGCTAACCGGAGATCAATCCTGCGCCGCGTTGTTGGCGGTCTGGCCCGGCGTGCACACCGGCTTCAAGCGCTTGTCCACCAGCTTGCCCATCAGCCGGTCGCTCAACGGCAGCATGTCGCCGTTGAGTTGCCAGTCGTAGATCACGCTGAAGGCCAGCACGCGCGCCACGTACTCGCGGGTTTCCTTGTAGCTGATGGTTTCGATCCAGAAGTCCGGCTCGAAGTTGGGCCGCTGCGATTGCCAGCGCCCGGTCGGCCCAGGGCCGGCGTTGTAGGCGGCGATGGTGAGGTAGGGCAGGCCGTAGGTGTTGAGCAACTGGCGCAGGTAGGCGGTGCCGATGGCGATATTGGTGTCCGGCTCGTACAGGCTGGTGGCGCCTGCGTAACCGGGCAGGGCAATGCCCTTGGCCACGGCGGCGCCGGTGCCCGGCAATACCTGCATCAAGCCCATCGCGTTGGCAGGCGAGCGTGCGCGTGGATTGAAGATGCTCTCGGCACGGATCTCTGCTGCCACCCAGGCCGGGTCGATCGCGTTCCTGGCCGCTTCGCGGCGGATGCTCTCATCGTGATGCAACGGAAACCGCAGCGAGTACAGCCGTTGTTCGTCCGGCTGCTTGCCGAGCGCGAACACCGCGCGATCGAACCAGCCGTTTTCGCTGGCCACTTGCACCGCCAGACGGCGTTGGGTGTCGTCGAAGCGGGTGGCGGCATCGTTCCACTCGGCCACCGCCCAACCGGGGCGATCGATCTGGAACAGTGCAATCGCGCGGATCAACGCCGGATCACGCGCAACCGCGGCCTTGGCCTGCGGGTTGTCCTTGGGCTCCCAGGGGCACAGCCGGTACGGCTGCTGCAGACGATCGGCGGCCAGGAAGCCGTGGAAGGTCGGCGATTGCGCGGCCGCGCGATACAGCGGCTGTGCGGCCGCAGCCGCGCCGGTCTTCTCGGCCAGGCGCGCTTCGAAATACTGCCAGCGCGAATCGCTGCGCTGGGTGGCCGACATCTTGCGGATCGCCGCCAATGCAGCCGGCCAGTCGCCACGCGACATCGCCTCACGCGCGCGCCATTCGTACAGGCGTTCGTCGTACGCGGCATCGGGCACTGCGTTGAGGCGGCGTGCCGAATCCGGCAGGTACGAGGCCACTGTCCACAACGCGATCTGATATAGCACCTGGCCGCGCTGCGCCTCGCTGAAGCCGAGTGCGGTGGCCAGCTGCGGCAACTGCTGCTCGGCCGCGTCCGGATCGCTCTTGGCCAGCTTGGCCAACCCATCGACAGCGATGCCACGGCTGCGCTCGGTCTTGGGCCAACCCAGTGCACGCGGGTGCACCTTATCCAGAAAGGCGGCGTAATCGGTGGCCAGTGCCAGATCAGCCGCCGGCAAGCCGCGCGCGGCGGTGCGCATCACCGCTGGCAGTTGTGCATCGGCCGCCGCTTCCACGCGCTCCCAGCGCAGCGCCGGAGTGAGCTCACCCCGCGACTCCAGCCCGGCGACCACCGAATCGCAGGCATCGGGCAGCGCCTTGCCGCTGCGCCATAGCGTGAGCGCATCGCGGCTCCATTGCGCATCGGCCTTGCCGGTGGCCTGGCGCGCGGTGAGCTGTGCGCAGCGCAGGCCGAGGTTGTCGGTGGATTTCCAGTTGGCCAGCAGCGTGGTCCAGTCCTGGCGCCGTGCCACCGCTGGCAGCCACGTGCTGCGGAAGCTCTCCGCCACCGGTTGGCCCGCATAACGCTGCAGAAACCCCTGCGCTTGCGTATTGGAAACGCTGTCGATGCTGCGCTTGAGCGTGGCGAATTCCAGCCAGCCATACAGCGGATGGCGACTCAACGCACTGAGCTGACCGGCATCGGATTGACCGCGCTCTGCAGCGGCGATGGCATCGCGCATGGCGGTGAGTTGCGGGTCGCGGCTTTGCGCATGCAGTGCAGTGCTGCCAAGGCAGAACAGGCCGACGAAAACAGTGGCAAGACGGGGGGCATAAGTCATTGCGCGATGATACCGAAGCACGCATGAGCGCTTGAGTGAATACGCGTTGCAGCGTTGCGAACGCGCACATCTCAGCGTGCGGGCGTAGCGTGTGAGGGAATGCGTCATCGCACGCTCGCGTTCGTGCGCGCGCGATGGCAGCCACTGCGGCCTGCTGCGCAGTGCTGCACTGCCAGCTTGCGGCGCGTTAAGGTTTCGTTTAAAAGTTGGAGCGGACCGCAGGGCACGGGGGCGTGCGGATACTCGAAATCCTTCTGGAGAGAGAACGGATGAAGCGTCTGATTGGCCCTCATCGGTCATGCCTGGCCGTGCAGTTGTCGTTGTGTCTGATTCCCACACTCGCCTGGGCACAACAGCCCGAGGCCGCCCCGAGCACGCGCACGCTCGACAGCGTGCAGGTCACCGGCACGCGTATCAAAACCGCCGAACTGCAGGGCCAGGTGCCGATCCAGACGCTCAACCGCGCCGACATCGAACGCACCGGCCTGACCTCGATCGGCGAGGTGCTGCAGGAACTCACCGCGTCCGGCTCGGCGCTCAATGCCAAGTTCAACTCGTCCGGCAATTTCGGCTTTCCGCCCGATGGTGGTGGTGTGGGTGCGGGCTCGGCGCAGGTGGATCTGCGCCATCTCGGGTCCAAGCGCGTGCTGGTGTTGGTCGATGGCATCCGTTGGGTCAATGAATCCTCGGCCTCCGGCGTGGGCTCGTCGACCGACCTCAACACCATTCCGTTGGCGATCGTGGAGCGCATCGAAGTGCTCGAAGACGGTGCTTCGTCGCTGTACGGCTCGGATGCGATTGCCGGTGTGGTCAACATCATCACCCGGCGCAGCTTCGATGGTGCGCAGGTCACGCTCAACTACGGGCAGTACGGCAAGGGCGATGGCGCCAACCAGGGCATGGACCTGGCCTGGGGCACCAGCGGCGAGGATTTCAGCCTGTTTCTGGGTGCCAGCTACGTCAAGCAGGACCCGATCTACGCGCGCGATCGCGCGCAGGCACGCTTTCCGATTCCCGGCACCGGGCTGACCTTCGCCAGCTCGGCAACGCCGGATGGCCGCTTCCAGTTCGTCGACCCCAACACCGGTGTGCGTCAGAACCTGACGCCCAATGCCGGTGTCGGAACACCGCAATACGATGGCAGCGGCGGCTGTACACGCAGCGACGATTACCACTGTTTCGGCACGGCCGACCGCTACAATTTCGCCGAGCAGAATCTGCTGCTGACGCCGTCCGAGCGCAAGGGCGTGTTTGCGCAGTTTCGCTATTACTTCAATGACGATGTGCAGTGGTACGTCAAAGCGTTGGGCAACCGGCGCGAGTCGACCAACCAGGCTGCACCCGAGCCGATCTTTCTCGGCCCCGATGCCGGTACCGGCAATCCGCTGGCCGACAACATCGTGATCTCGGCGCTGAATCCGTTCAATCCGTTCGGCTTCGAGTTGAACTCGGCCACTAACCTGATCCAGATCGGCCGCCGCCCGGTGGAAGGCGGGGCGCGTCGGTTCGAGCAGCAGGTCGATACGCAATACTTCGGTACCGGCCTGGTGGGCACCTTCGAAGGCGCGGCGCGCACGTGGTTCTGGGACGTCAACGGCATGTACAGCAAGAACAAGGCCGAGCAGACCAACTACGGTAGCTACAACCTGTTCAACATCAATCTGGGGTTGGGCGATCCGGCCGCGTGTGCGGCAGTGGCCGGCTGCGTGCCATTGGATATCTTCAGCGGCGCCGGCAGCATCACGCCGGAGATGTTGCGCTGGATCCAGCCGGTGGTGCGCGACCGCAGCCAGAACGAGTTGAGCCTGTTCACCGCCAACCTCAGCAGCGAGCTGTTCCAGTTGCCCGGCGGCGCGGTGTCGTTCGCCACCGGCTACGAATACCGCAAGTACGAGGGTTCGTATCAGCCCGATCCGCTCACCGTGGCCGGCCGCTACAACGGTGTGCCATCGTTGCCGACCTCGGGCAGTTACGACGTCAACGAAGCCTATCTCGAACTCAATATCCCGATCTTCGCCAACTCGTCGTTGGGCGACAAACTCGATTTGAATATTGCCGGCCGCTATTCGGATTACTCCACCTTCGGCGGCGAGTTCACGCCCAAGTACGGCCTGCGCTGGCAAGTCACCGACGAGCTGGTGTTGCGCACCAGCTACGCTGAGGGCTTCCGCGCGCCGACCATCGGTGAGTTGTTCGGTTCGGCGGCGCGCGCCGACCTGCAGTTGTCCGATCCGTGTTCGATCGGGCTGGGCGGCACCGCGCCGCGCGGCAGTGCTGCCAACTGCGCTGCGCTCGGTGCACCGGTGGGCTATCAACAGGCCAATCAGCAGATCTCGGTTACCACGGGGGGCAACGAGCAGTTGGATCCCGAGCGCTCGCGCAGTTTCAGTGCCGGTTTTGTGTTCAGCCCGGGCTTTGCGAGCAATGCGAGCTGGTCGGATCGGCTCGATCTGGAGATGACGTTCTATCGCCATCATGTGGATGGGGCGATCCAGGCGATCAATGCGCAAACGCAGCTGGATCTGTGCGTGGATACGTTGGACGCGCTGTATTGCGACGGCATCACGCGTGCATCCACCGGGGGCATCAATGCGTTCAACAATCGGTTGACCAATCTGGGTTCGATCAAGACCGATGGTTGGGATGTGGATCTGTTCTGGACGCTGCCGGAGAGCGCGTTCGGCCGTTTCAAGTTGTCTTGGCAGAACACCTTCGTGGGCCGCTACGAGGCACTCGGTGCGGCAGGGCAACGGCAGCCGCAAGGTCCAGGCATCGAGGTGGTGGATAGCGCGATTCCCGAGTGGACCAGCAATGCGGTGCTGGATTGGTCGCTGGGCAATTGGACCGCATCATGGACGGCGCGCCACATTTCCAAACTCACCGAGCAATGCGGCGATGCGGTGGAATTTGCGGTGTGTTCCGATCCTGCCGTGGGCACCAATCGGCTGGATGCGATCACTTATCACGATGCGCAGGTGGGTTATCGCGTCGATTGGCTCAAGGGTCTGCAACTCACGGCCGGTTTGAACAACGTGTTCGACAAGGATCCGCCGCTGTGCCTGTCGTGCTCCCTCAACGGCTATGACGCATCCACTTACGACATTCCCGGTGGGCGCTTCTGGTATGCGCGTGTGGATTTGAAGTTTTAGTCCATCAGGTCGGGTCGTTCGTAAAGCGGAGAGCGGCTGATCTGTGGCTTGGCTGCAGGGCCCTTGCCCACCCACCATCGCAGGACACGCCGCAAGTACGTCCGTGTAGGCTCTTACGCGGCATCCATGCCGCGTAAGGTCCCGCGACGGTGGGCGGGCAAGGACCAGTCGAGATGGTCGGTGCGCGTGGCTCTTTTCCAAGCAACGAGCAAACTCTCTGGTGAGGGCACCGCGCACTCGACGACCCAAGCTTTCGACTTGGGCTTTTGATACACCCAAACTGCGCGACGAGTCGAAATTTCCGTCGTTTCGAAATGATCGGACAGTGTGGGTAGATCACGTGTAGAGCGGCTGATCTGTGGCTTGGCTGCAGGGCCCTTGCCCGCCCACCATCGCAGGACACGCCGCAAGTACGTCCGTGTAGGCTCTTACGCGGCATCCATGCCGCGTAAGGTCCGGCGACGGTGGGCGGGCAAGGACCAGTCGAGATGGTCGGTGCGCGTGGCTCTTTTCCAAGCAACGAGCAAACTCTCTGGTGCGGTGTCCTCACCGATTGCGGGACCGTGTGGCGGCATGGATGCCGCCACCGAGCCTACATGGACGTACTTGCGGCGTGTCCCGCGAGCGGTGAGGGCACCGCGCACTCGACGACCCAAGCTTTCGACTTGGGCTTTTGATACACCCAAACTGCGCGACGAGTCGAAATTTCCGTCGTTTCGAAATGATCGGACAGTGTGGGTAGATCACGTGTAGAGCGACTGATCTGCGGCTTGGCTGCAGGGCCCTTGCCCACCCACCGTCGCAGGACACGCCGCAAGTACGTCCCTGTAGGCTCTTACGCGGTATCCATGCCGCGTAAGGTCCCGCGACGGTGGGCGGGCAAGGACCAATCAAGTTGATAGGTGTGCATAGCTTTCAGCAAAGCAACCGGCTAACTGTCTGGTGAGGACACCGCGCCCTCGACTACCCAGGTTTACGGCCGCAGCAGTTACCAGTTCACCTTGCGAGCAGGTTAAATCGCGGCCTTTACTAAATACAGATCACCCACGCACAGGCGCATCGCCTGCCACGTAGTAGTCCGCCGTACTGCGTGGCAATGGGCTGCGACCACGCATGCGGTCGGCGATCTTCTCGGCAATCATGATGGTGGTGGCGTTGAGGTTGCCGGTGATGATGCGCGGCATGATCGAGGCATCGATCACGCGCAGGCCTTCCATGCCGTGCACGCGGCCCTGTCCATCGACCACCGACATGTCGTCGGTGCCCATCGCGCAGGAGCAGGAGGGGTGGTAGGCCGTCTCTGCGCGCGAACGCACGAAGGCGTCGAGTTCGGCATCGGTCTTGCAGTCCGCACTCGGGCTGATCTCGCGGCCGCGGTAAGCGTCGAGTGCGGGTTGGGCGATGATCTCGCGGGTGATGCGGATCGCATCGCGAAATTCCTGCCAATCCTGATCGGTGGATTGGTAGTTGAACAGGATCGACGGATGCTGGCGCGGGTCGCGCGACTTGGCATGCACGCGTCCACGGCTGGGCGTGCGCATCGAGCCCACATGCGCCTGAAAACCGTGTTCTTTCACTGCATTACTGCCGTTGTAATTGATCGCGACGGGGAGGAAGTGGTACTGGATGTTGGGCCAGGCGAATTCCTCGCGCGTGCGAATGAAGCCGCCGGCCTCGAACTGATTGCTGGCACCGGTGCCGGTGCCGGCGAACAACCACTCCGCGCCGATCGCCGGTTGATTCCACCACTGCAATGCCGGATACAACGACACCGGCTTGGTGCAGGCGTACTGGATGTAGACCTCGAGGTGATCCTGCAGGTTCTGGCCAACGCCGGGCAGGTCGTGCACCAGTTGCACGTCGAGCGCACGCAGCAAATCAGGTGCGCCGACGCCGGAGCGTTGCAGCAGCTGCGGCGAGGCGATTGCGCCTGCGCATACCAGCACTTCGCGGCGTGCACGCGCGTCGATGCCTTCGCTGCTGTTGCCGACCAGATAGTGCACGCCAACGGCGCGCTTGCCGGCAAACAGGATGCGATCGGTGGTGGCATGGGTGACGATGTGCAGGCCATCGCGCGGACGCGCCATGTCCAGATAGCCGCGCGCGGTGCTTGCGCGACGGCCCTGTGGTGTCACCGTGCGGTCCATTGGCCCGAAGCCTTCCTGCTGATAGCCATTGAGATCGTCAGTGCGCGGGTAACCGGCCTGCACGCCGGCGTCGACCATGGCCTGGAACAGCACGTTGTTGTCGTTCTTCGGCGTGGCCACGCTGACCGGGCCTTCGCCGCCGTGATAATCGTTGGCGCCGATGTCGCGCGTCTCGGCCTTGCGGAAGTACGGCAATACATCGCGGTAACTCCAGTCTTCCAGACCCGGCCGCCTGGCCCAATGGTCGAAATCCAGCGCATTGCCGCGGATGTAGCACATGCCGTTGATCAACGACGAGCCTCCCAGCCCCTTGCCGCGCCCGCATTCCATGCGCCGGTTGTCCATATGCGGCTCCGGCTCGGTCTCGTAGGCCCAGTTGTAGCGACGGCCCTGCAACGGGAAGGCCAGCGCCGCCGGCATCTGGGTGCGGAAGTCCAGCCGGTAATCCGGCCCGCCCGCTTCCAGCAGCAACACGCTGACGCCCGGATCCTCGGTCAGGCGCGCGGCCAGCACGTTACCTGCCGAGCCGGCGCCGATGATGATGTAGTCGTATTCGCGTTGCATGAGGTTCTCCTTGTTGCGGTGCCGGTTGAAGCGGCTTTCAAAACGATTGCGCAGTGGGCCGGCGGTCTTTGTTCGAAACGGCAGCCTCAATCCGACAGCACGATTCGCAGGCAGCGGCTCACGCGTGTTGCCGGTGCCGCTGGGCGACTGCCTGTCAGGGGCGTCAGCCAGTCAGAACACCGACGCGTAGCGTTCCAGTTCGACTTGGACAGACTTGGTGCGCGTGTAGGCTTGCAAGGTGGCCAGCCCGTTCTCGCGGCCCACACCGGATTGCTTGTAGCCGCCCACCGGCATCGGTGCCGGCGATTCGCCCCAGGTGTTGATCCAGCAGATGCCCGCTTGCAGGCGATGAATCAGACGATGCGCGCGTGCAAGATCCGGCGTCACCACGCCTGCGGCCAGGCCGTAGGTGGTGGCATTGGCGCGTGCGATCGCTTCGTCTTCGTCGTCGTAGGTGAGCAGGCTCAGTACCGGCCCGAAGATCTCCTCGCGCACAATGGTCATCACGTCGGTGCAATCGCTGAAGATGGTTGGTGCGACATAGCAGCCCTGTGCCAGTGCGCCATCGCGCAGACGTTCGCCGCCGCACAGCAGGCGTGCGCCCTCGGCCTTGCCCTGTTCGATGTAGTCGAGCACCCGCTGCATGTGCGCGGCGCTGACCATCGGGCCGAAGGTGGTGCGCTCGTCCAGCGGGTCGCCGATGTGGATGCGTTGCACGCGTGCCAGCAGCCGCGCCTCGAAGGCATTGCGCAGCGCGCGCGGCACGAACACGCGCGTGCCGTTGGTGCACACCTGCCCGGAGCTGTAGAAGTTGGCCATCATGGCGATGTCGGCGGCCAGATCCAGGTCCGCGTCGGCGCAGACGATCAACGGCGACTTGCCGCCCAGTTCCATGGTCACGTCTTTCAACGATGAACTCGATGCGCTGGCCATCACCTTGCGTCCGGTCGCGGTGCCGCCGGTGAAGCTGATCTTTTCGATCTGCGGATGTTCGGTGAGCGCGGTGCCCACGCTGGCGCCGTCGCCGGGCAGCACGTTGAACACGCCATCGGGCAGGCCGGCTTCGGTGAAGAGTTCGGCCAGCTTGAGTGCGGTCAGCGGCGTGACTTCGCTGGGCTTGAAGATCATTGCGTTGCCGGCCGCCAGCGCGGGCGCGGCCTTCCACAGCGCGATCTGGATCGGGTAATTCCACGCGCCGATCGCGCCGACCACGCCCAGCGGCTCGTGCCGCGTGTAGAAGAAGCTGCCTTCGCGCAACGGCACCTGTGCGCCCTGCAGCGCCTGCGCCACCCCGGCGTAGTACTCCAGCACATCCGCACCGGTGACGATATCCACGCTGCGGGTTTCGCTCAGCGGCTTGCCGGTGTTGAGCGTTTCCAGTTCGGCCAGTGCGTCGTTGCGCTCCCGCAGCAACTCCACCGCGCTCAGCAGGATGCGCGAGCGTTGCACCGTGGTCAGCGCGGCCCACTGCTGTTGGCCGGCCTTGGCGCTATCTACCGCCGCGTCCAGATCGTCGGCGCCCGCGTTGTGCACATTGGCCAGCACTTCGCCGGTGGCAGGGTTGACGACCTCGAAGGTGTGGCCGCCGCGGGCGGGAACATAACGGCCGCCGATATACAGCAACTGGTCGGGAAAACGTGGCATGACAAACCTCCTGTGGGGCGCACGCGGCAGCGGCGGCACCTCAGCGCGTGAGATGCAGGAACTGCAGGTGGCGCTCGTATTGATCGATGATGTCGTTGATGATCTGTTCGCGGCTGTAACCGACCAGGTCGTAATCCTGGCTGCCTTCGTACAGATACACCTCGGCGCGGTAATAGCGCTGATTGCGCAGACGCTGGGCGGCGAACGAGGGCGTGAGGTAACCGCGCATCACCACCTGGTAGCGGAAGCCTTGCTGCTCGCCGTGATCGACGCTGATTTCCATATCGTCGTCGTCGAGCCGGCTGCTGACCTGCCAGCCTTCTTCCTGCAATTGTGTGGTGACGGCTTCGATCGCCGGGCGCACCTGGTCGTGCATGAAGCGATACACCTCATCGCGCGCCGGGAAGTGCATCGCCTGGCCCAGGCGCTGACGCCAGCCGCGGTGATGCCGCGATTGCCCGATCAGCGGGCTGGGGCTGTAGAGCTGCGCGCGTTTGCGTTGCGATTCTTCGCTGAGCGCGCGCGACAGGCCCCAGGCCATCAGCAGCAGCACCGCGGAGAACGGCAGCGAGGCCAGCACCACGGCCGATTTCAGGGCGTCCATGCTGCCGGCCAGCAGCAAGCCTGCAGTGACCACGGCGGTGAGCACGCCCCAGAACACGCGCAGCCAGCGCGGGCCATCGTCGTGCGGCTCTCCGCCGTGCGAGGACAGCGTGGACAACACCACCGTGCCGGAATCGGCGGAGGTCACGAAGAACACGAAGCTGATCGCCACCGTCACCGTGATCACCGTGCGGCTCCACGGGTAGCCCTGCAGCAGCGAGTACAACACCGTCTGCGGCGCATCGATGGCCTGCTGCGCCAATGCGCCCTGGCCGTGATGCAGCAACTGGTCCAGGGCGCTGTTGCCGAAGATCGACAGCCACGCCAGGGTGAAGCCGAGCGGGATCAGCAACACCCCGAGCACGAACTCGCGAATGGTGCGGCCGCGCGAAATGCGCGCGATGAACAGGCCCACGAACGGCGCCCAGCCGATCCACCAAGCCCAATAGAACACCGTCCAGTTGCCCAGCCAATCGCTGCGGCCGCCATAGGCATACACGTCGAAACTCTTGTTGACCACACTGCCAAGGTAGTCGCCCAGGTTCTGGATCAGCGCGTTGAGCAGGTATTGCGTAGGGCCGGCGAACAGCATGAACAACAGCAGCGCGATCGCCAGCAGCATGTTGATGTCCGACATCCAGCGCACGCCTTTTCCCACGCCGGACACCGCCACCAGGATCGCCGCGCCCATCATCGCCACGATCAACGCCACCTGCACCCAGTGCGTATGCGGCACATCGAACAAGGTGCTCAGCCCGGCATTGAGATGCAGCACGCCAAAGCCCATGTCCGCACCGATACCGAACACGGTGGCCACGATGCCCAGCGCATCCACGGTGTAGCCGATCGGCCCGTTGATGCGCTTGCCGATCAGCGGATACAGCGCCGAGCGCAAGGCCAACGGCAAGTTGTGCCGAAACGCGAAGTAAGCCAGTGCCATCGCCGCCAGCGCGAACACGCCCCAGCCATGCAGGCCCCAATGCAGGAACAACAACTGCATCGCCTGACGTGCGGCCGCTTCGCCGCTGCCGGTGCCGCCTTGTGGCGGTTGCAGATAATGGGTGAGCGGTTCGGAGACGCAGAAGAAGAACAAGGTGATGCTGATGCCGGCGGCGAACAGCATGCCCGCCCAGGAGAGATAGCTGAATTCCGGTTCGTCGTGGTCGGCGCCGAGCTTGATGTTGCCGTAGCTGGACAAGGCCACGCCGAGCACGAACACCAGGTACACCGTCATCGCCAGCAGGTAGTACCAGCCGACATTGCGCGAGGCCCAGGTCTGCGCATCCAGCAGCACGCGGCCTGCGTCCAACGGAAACAACGACACCAGCAACGCAAACGTACAGACCACCGTTGCCGCCAACACGAACACCGGACGCAAGGTGCGCACCGGTGCCAGTTGCGGCTCTACCGCACTCATACCAGCGCACTCATAAGAGGCGTGTCACGGACTGTGCTCCCAACGAAAAACCGCCTGCGTTATCGCACAGGCGGTGTCGAGGGGGTGTCATCGGTCGAGTTCGCCTATGCAAACCCGTAGCCACTTTTCGCGGTATTCAACGCAGCAACTGCGTCGGCACGCGGATATCCATGCCAACCGCCAGATGATCTGAAAACGCGGCGGGAATCGCTTCGATGCGTTCGATCGTCAGACTGTCGCTGACCAGAATATGGTCGATCGCGCGGTCCGGACGCCAGCTCGGAAAGGTGTGCACTTCGCAGCTTGGCGGTTGCAGGCGCGTATGCCGATACAGCGCCTGCATCTCCGGCCGGTCGGCCATGCAGTTGAAATCGCCCATCAACATTGCGTTGGGATGCTCGGACAACAATTCGGCGATGAAGGCCAGTTGCGCCATGCGCGAATTGGCGCCCAGCGACAGATGTGCCACTGCCACCGCCAGGCCGTCGCGACCTTCTCCGAATTTGGCCAGCAGGACGCCGCGCCCGCCGATCCGGCCGGGCAGGGCATGGTCCTGCACTTCCAGCGGTTGCAGCTTGCTGAGCAGGCCATTCGCGCTGGACGCCACCCCGCCCATGCGGCGGTTGGGCTGATGGCTCCAGTAATCGAAGCCGGCGCGCTCGGCCAGGTAGTGGGTCTGGTTGGTGAAACCCGAGCGCAGGCTGCCCGGGTCCGCCTCCTGCAAGCCCACGATGTCGCGTTCGCCGGCCAGCTTGGCGATGCTGTCCAGGCTGGTGCGCTTGCTGCCCAACGGCAGCGCGTGCGACCAGCTGCGGGTGACGTAATCGCTGTAGCGACGGGTGCTGGAGCCGGCCTGGATATTGGCGGTCAGCACCCGCAGGGTGCGCGAATCCGAAGCGTTCACTGGAGGGCGATCGCTCGGGTCACTTGGCCAGCGTGGCGCGTTCGCGCGCGATCAGGTGATCGGCGATGCGCAGCATGTCCGGGAAGCTCTGGCCCTTGACCAGGTACTTGCCGTTGACGATCAGCGACGGGGTGCCGGTGAGCTTGCTGCGGGTGGCGAACTGCTTGGCGCGGTTGGTCTTGGCCGACACGCCGAAGCTGCTCATGGTGTCGATGAAGGTCTTGGAGTCCACGCCGTACTTGGCGTAGAACGCGGCGATGTCCTGCACCGAATCCTTGCCGCGCTCGCCCTTCAGGGTCTGGTCGACGTGGATGGCCTTGTACAGCGCTTCGTGGGTCTTTTCCTGCACGCCCAGGGTTTCAGCGGCGTAGAAGGCACGGCCGTAGTCGTCCCATGGGCCACCGAACATCGCCGGCACGTAGACGAAATGCACGTCCGAGGGCAGCCCGGCCTTCCACGGCCCGATCAGCGGCTGGAACGCATTGCAGGCAGGGCAGACATAGCCGAACACCTCGGCCACTTCGATCTTGCCGGCAGCCTGCTGGTACGGCTGGCCGCCTTCGATATCCAGATAGTCGGTGCCGGCGACCGGCTCGGGGCCGTTCGGTGCACGCGGGGCGGCGCTGGGTGTGGCGGCGGGGGGCGTGCTGGCGCTCTCGCCAACGGCCGGCGGTGCGGCGGGGTCTGCGGCCGGAGCGGCAGCGGCCGGCGCAGTCGCGGTGTCAGCGGCGGGCGTGGCAGCGGCAGGTGCGGTGTCGGACGAACCGTCCTGGGCCTTGCAGGCGACCAGGATCGGCAGCAGCGCCATCAGCGTCAGGGCGAAGCGGGTCTTCATCGGATTGGATCTCCAGCGTGGGGCGAGAAAAGGGCCGGACGGCCGCGGGGCGCATGATGCCACGGGCGGCCGTTGGTGGCGGTTACGCGGTTCAGCGTTTGGCAGGCGCGGCGTGTTCGCGGGCGATCAGGTAATCGGCCACGCGCAGCATGTCCGGGTAATTGCGCGCGCCGATCAGGTAGCGGCCGTTGATGATGATGGCCGGGGTGCCGGGGAGCTTGCTGCGCTTGGCGAATTCGCGCGCCGCATCGAGCCTGGCGTCCACCGCCTGGCTCTTGTAGGTCTCGATGAAGCGCTGCTGCGGCACGCCGTAGCCGGCGTAGAACGCGGCCAGTTCTTCCGGGGCGACGTTCTGGGTCGGCACGGTCTGCTTCTCGTGGATGGCCTCGAACATGGCCCGATGGCTGCGCTTGGCCACGCCCAGGATGTCGGCGGCGAAGTAGGCGCGGGCGAACGCGTCCCAGAACCCGCCGAATGCCGCCGGCACCGGGGTGAAGCGCACATACGACGGCTGCTTGGCCACCCAGGCCTCCAGGGTGGGCTCGAAGTGCGCGCAGTGCGGGCAGGTGTAGCCGAACACTTCGGTCACTTCCACCTTGCCGGCCAGCGGCGCGTACGGCTGCCCGCCGTCGATCACGATGTAGTCGTCGCCTTCGACCGGCGGGGCGTTCTTGTCGGCAGCGCAGGCCGCCAGCGGCAGCAGGATCAACAACAGCAGGGACAGACGGGAAAACAGCTTCATGCAGGCTCCGTGGGGATAGGGGGAGGACGGGAAACGACAACGCCGGTCGTGGGACCGGCGTCGTGAAGCGGTGTGGCAGCCGTGGCATTCACCTCATGAGCGTGCGGGCGTCCCGGCAGCGGGTGCTTGCGCGGCCGCCGCATCGTCGGCGCGGTCGTGCAGGCCCTGCAGATAGCTGGCCAGCGCCTGGATCTCCTGCTCGGTCAGCGGGTGCGCCACCTGCGCCATGATATTGAACAGCGCCGGGTTGCGCTCCTGGGTGGTGCCGGCCTGGTATTCCTTCAGGCGCCGCGCCACGTACTCGGCATGCTGGCCGCCCAGGCGCGGATACGCCGGGCCCGGATTGCCGCTGCCGGCCGGGCCATGGCAGGCCATGCAGGCCGGTACGCCGCGCGCGATGTCGCCGCCGCGGTAGAGCTTCTCGCCGACCTCGTAGAACTTCAGGCCCTGGTACGGCCCCTCGTTGACCACCGCATCGTCGGCCACCCCGGCGGCAGACTTCTGGGTGGCAAAGTAGGCGCCCAGGTCGCGCATGTCCTGCGCAGTGAGGTCCTTGACGAACGGCACCATCACCGCCGACATGCCGCTATTGCGCTCGCCGCTGGCGATCAGGGCGACTTGGTGCGCCACGTAGCGCTCGGTCTGGCCGGCGATGCGCGGGTACATCGCCACCGCCGGGTTGCCGTCCGGGCCATGGCAGGCCGCGCAGGCGGCGGCCTTGGTCTGGCCGGCCTTGGCATCGCCCCAGGTGGTCTTGGACAGGTCCACCTCCAACGGCGCAACGCGCACGGGTGGCGGATCGGGGATCGGCGTCACCGCCGATTGCGCAAACGCCACGGCGGCAATGACCGGCACGGCGAGGGCGGCGAGGACAAGCACACGAGCATGGCGCATCAGCTAAAGCTCCGTATGGACCCGACCTGCGCGCGTTTGAGGCTGGCTGTGGCAGGCGTGCTTCGATTATCGACACGCCTTTGCGCCAGGGTCAACGAACAGTGCAGCAAAACCGCCAGGCGCCGAACGTGCGATCCTAGGGGGATGTCGCTCCTTATCGAACAAGCCCGCTACCACCTGTCCGCCCATAACGCCCGGCAATTGCCGGACGATGGCGGCTACGAGGTCGCCTTCGCCGGCCGCTCAAACGCCGGAAAATCCAGCGCGCTCAACGCGCTGACCCGCCAGAACGCGCTGGCGCGCGTGTCCAAGACCCCCGGCCGCACCCAGCAGCTGGTGTTCTTCCAGATCCAGCCCGAGCGCTATCTGGTGGATCTGCCCGGTTATGGCTACGCCAAGGTGCCGCAGGATCTGCAGGCGCATTGGCAGGCCTTCATCGACCGCTATTTCCGCACCCGCGAGGCACTTCGCGGGCTGGTGGTGGTGATGGACATCCGCCACCCGCTCAAGGATTACGACCTGCAGATGCTCGGCTATGCCGCCGAACGCGGCCTGCCCGCGCACGGCTTGCTGACCAAGGCCGACAAGCTCGGCCGTGGCCAGCAGATGCAGACCCTGCAGAAGGTGAAGAAGGAAGTGACCTCGCGCTTTGGCGACAGCGTGACCGTGCAGACCTACTCCGGCGAATCGCGCCAGGGCGTGGACGAACTGCGCGGCATCGTCGGCGGCTGGCTGGGCCTGGATGGCGCGCCGCCTGCAGCGGAGTGAGCCGTGAGCCGGGCCGGGCGCCATGACGCCTGGCCCTGCGGGCAGTCCACAACGGCGAGCCAGGGCTCGCCGTTTTCATTTGCGGCATCGATATCGATATCGGAACCGGGCGACGCCGGGCTGCGCTGCGGGACAGGGACCTTGCCTGGGGCCCCATCGCTCAAGGCGTCGCCGGCACCGGGCCGAATTCGGTCGGCACCCAGGCGAACGCGTTGCCCTCGCGGCGCACATGGCCCAGGCCCGGGAACGGCAGATGCGCACCGGCCACCCACCAGCGGCCGTCGGCGGCCTGCGCCAGCATGCTGCGGCGTGAGGCAATGGCCTTGCTGCGGTTGCTGTCGGCCTCGAACGATGCATTCGGCTGGGCAAACTGCACGGCGTGGTAGTGCAACACATCGCCCCACACCAGCAGCGTGTTGCCGGCGCCACCGTCAAAGCGATACGACACGTGGCCGGGCGTGTGGCCCTGGCTGTCCAAGGTCGTGATGCCGGCCGGCAATGCGGTCTTGCCCGGCTGGAAACGGTGCAGCCGACCCTGGGCCTGATAGGGCGCGGCCGCCGCGCGCGCCAGCGGAAAGGCGAACTGCAGCATCGGCGCGGCACCGGCCTCCGAAGCGGGATCCAGCCAGTACGCGGCGTCGGCGTCGGACAGCCACACCGTGGCGTTGGGAAATGCCGGGGTGCCCTGCGCATCGAGCAGGCCGCACAGGTGGTCCGGATGCGCGTGGGTGAGCAGCACATCGTCGACCTGGGCCGGGTCGTAGCCGGCGGCGCGCAGGTTGGTCAGCACCTGGCCCAGGCCGGGGCCCAGGCACTGCGCGGTGCCGGTATCGACCAGGCTGAGGTGGCTGCCGTCCTGGATCAGATAGGCGTTGACTGCCGTCTGCAGCCCCTTGTCGTCTTCGGGCACGTAGCCCTGCGCGAGCAGGCGGTCGCGCGCTGCCGGTTCCACATTGGACAGCTGTTGACGGGTCAACGCTACGCTGCCGTCGAACAACGCAGTGACGCGCAGCGTGCCGATGCGCTGCAGGTAAAAGCCGGGAACCTGCGCGTGGGTGGACGCGGGCGCAGCGGCGTGCGCCAGCGTGGCGCTTGCGGCGAGCAATAGCGGCGCCAGCGAACGCAGGGCGGAAACAGACATGAGCAACTCCAGGGCAGGCGGCAACCGCCGCGATGTCGCCATGCTGGCGGCAGCGACTTGCGCGATTCGCTCATTGCGCTGCGCGAAGCGCTCGCTGCAGCGATCTAGCGGCTGTTGCCGATGCTGGCCGGATCCAGCCCGTAACGCTGCTGGAAGCGCTGACTGAAGCTGCGGGTGGAGCGATAGCCTGCACGCGCGGCCACGGTCTTGAGCGGCCAGCGTGTGGTGTAGAGCAGGGCCATCGCATGCGCGAGCCGCGCGTCGGTGATCAGCTCGCGCAGCGAGCAGTGTTCTGCGGCCAGATGCCGGCGCAAGGTGGCACCACTGATGCCCAGGCTGTCTTCGACATCGCGTGAGCGCCAAGCCCGCTGTGGCTGCGCGGTGATCAACGTGCGCACCTGCGAGGCGAGACTTGGTGCGGGCGGCAACAGCAGGCCGCCGTGACCACGGCGGCACAAGCTGATCACCAGCGAGGCCAGCGCCAGGCGGGCTTCGGTATACAGGCCGTGTTGCAGCGCATCGCGCCATTGCCGCAGCGTCGGGCCGAAATCGATCGCGGGCAGCCGCGCGATGTCGTCGCCGGCGTCGGGCAGCGGCTCGTTCCACAATGCGCGCGCAGCAGCAAGCGCCTCTTCGCAGAGGGGCACCACCGCGCTCAGGTAGAGCCCGGTTAATGGGTCGGGTGTATTGATCACATCGATCCGGCAATGGCGCGTCACCAGGAACAGGTCGCCCGGCACGAACTCCAGCGATTGGGTCGCGGTCCGTACGTGTTTGCGGCCCTGCAGCAGAATCGCAAATTGCGCCTGGGTCAGGTCCACCGAGCGCGCGCCGTGTGCGCGCCGCGCGCTCACGCAGGCAAAGCCTTCGGCGCGCTCGCAGTGCATCAGGCTGGCCATCTGCGCAAGCAGGGCGTCGGTGGGTGCGGGCGCAACGGTCATGGCCGGGCGATGCTACAGGATCGTGTGCGCATGTCTTTGCTGGAACAGCGCCGCGGTTGCCGCGCTATTGCACGCATGGATGCTGGCCTCGCGTGGCCATCTGGCATCTGCAGGGCTGCGGCGCTGCCCGACCTTGACCAGCCCCGGCCATGCCTGCGCTTGTCGCTGTGTGCGTGAAGTCCCGGCAGGTGTTGCCGGCGCGACGGTGGGCGTTCGCCTGCATCTGCATGCAGTAAGCATGGATGGAAATCTAAGACCTGGCCGATGGCGGCAATTCTTCCATGTTGGGCGGTTATAGTGCGGGCCTTGCGGTGGCTGGGGAGGATCCCCACATCGTTCCCCTCAATTTTTCTGCGAGCCTGCCCTTGTCGAGTCCCAGCCACGTTGCCGAAACGCCGATCACCGAACGCGCGGAGCTGGTCCAGGTACTTGCCTCCGGCGAGAAGCCCAGCGCGGACTGGCGGATCGGCACCGAGCACGAAAAGTTCGGCTTCCAGCTCGACGACCTGCGCGCGCCCACCTTTGAAGGCGCGCGCGGCATCCAGGCGCTGCTGACCGGGTTGACCCGCTTTGGCTGGGAGCCGGTGCAGGAAAACGGCCACACCATCGCGCTGCTGCGCGATGGCGCCTCGGTGACGCTGGAGCCGGCCGGCCAGCTGGAACTGTCCGGCGCGGCGGTGGAAACCCTGCATCACACTTGCGTGGAGACCGGCACCCATCTGGACGAAGTGGCCCAGGTGGCCGGCGAGTTGCAGCTGGGCTTCCTGGGCATGGGTTTCCAACCCAAGTGGCGCCGCGACCAGATGCCGTGGATGCCCAAGGGCCGCTACCAGATCATGAAGAACTACATGCCCAAGGTCGGCTCGCTCGGCCTGGACATGATGACGCGCACCTGCACGGTGCAGGTCAACCTGGATTACGCCACCGAAGCGGACATGGTGAAGAAGTTCCGCGTGTCGCTGGCGCTGCAGCCGATCGCCACCGCGTTGTTCGCCGATTCGCCGTTCACCGAAGGCAAGCCGAACGGCTACCTGAGCTACCGCTCGCACATCTGGACCGACACCGACGCCGATCGCACCGGCATGCTGGATTTCGTGTTCGAAGACGGCTTCGGCTACGAGCGCTACGTCGATTACCTGCTCGATGTGCCGATGTATTTTTCCTATCGCGACGGTGTCTATGTCGACGCCAGCGGGCAGAGCTTTCGCGATTTCATGCAAGGCAAGCTGCCGGCATTGCCGGGTGCATTGCCGACGCTGCGCGATTGGTCGGACCACATGACCACCGCGTTTCCGGAAGTGCGCTTGAAGAAGTATCTGGAAATGCGCGGCGCCGATGCCGGCCCGTGGGATCGGCTGTGCGCGCTGTCGGCGTTCTGGGTGGGGCTGCTATACGACGACACCGCGCTGGATGCGGCCTGGGATCTGGTCAAGGACTTCAGCCCCACCGAGCGTCATGCGCTGCGCGATGGCGTGCCCAAGCATGCGCTCGGGCTGCCGTTCCGTAACGGCACGGTGCGCGATTTGGCAGTGGAAGCGGTCAAGATCGCGCGCGAAGGCCTGCGTCGGCGCGCGCGCTTGAATGCCGACGGTCAGGACGAAACCGGCTTTGTGGATGTGATCGCCGAGATCGCCGAGAGCGGTGTCACCGCCGCCGAGCGCAAGCTGGCGCTGTATCACGGTGCATGGAACGGCGATATCGATCGGGTGTTCCGCGAGTTTGCGTATTGAGCGCTTGCGGATTGCCGCAGTCGTAGCGCATCGCTAGGCTACCGCACGGTCGTTGCTTGCAGGAATGGACTCGGGCGCGAGACGGCATTGTCGACCTCACGTACGAAAGAGCGTACGCCTAGCGCCGCTCCGGCATGCACGGCAGGCGCACCGTCACCCGCAGACCGCCGCCCGCACGGTTGTCCAGGCGCAGGTCGCCGCCATGCGCCAGCACGATGCTGTGCGCCACCGACAAGCCCAGCCCGATGCCGCCGGTATCGCGGTTGCGCGAAGACTCGCCACGTACGAACGGCAGCAGCAACTGTTCGCGCTGGGTCGGGTCGATGCCGGGGCCGTCGTCGTCGATCCACAGTACGCCGTCCTCGCCATCGCGCTGCAGCTGCAGGCGCGCGCGTTTGCCGTACTTCAGTGCGTTTTCCAGCAGGTTCATCACCGCGCGGCGCAAGGCCAGCGGGTCGCCATCCAGGGTGATCTCCGGGCCGGGCAGCAGCTCGGCCTCGGCGCCGATGTCGGTGGCATTGTCGACCACGCTTTCCACCAGCAGGCGCAGATCCAGCGGCGCGCGCTTGCCGCGGTGGCGATCGTTCTGGATGAAATCCAGCGCGGCGGAAATCATCGCCTTCATCTCGTCGATGTCGGCCAGTGCCTTGTCGCGTAGCGGAGGCTGCAGGCCGTCCAGACGGAACGACAGGCGCGCCAGCGGCGTGCGCAGGTCGTGCGCGATCGCCGCCACCATGTGGGTGCGCTCGTTGATCAGGCGGTTCAGGCGTGCCTGCATCGCATTGAACGAGTCGGCTGCGCGCACGATCTCCGGCGGGCCGCTGCGTTGCAAGGCGGCGGCATCCGGATTGCGGCCCAGCCGGTCGGCGGCCTCGGCAAAGCGCTTGATCGGCGCCGACAGCGCACGCGAGAACCACCACGCCAGCGGCACGTTGGCCAGCAGGCCGGCCAGGAACAGCAGCACCACGTGGGTCTTGAACTCGGCCGACAGCCGCCGTGGCGGCGATTCCACCGTGCGCCAGCGGCCATCGGGCTGCTGCAGCGCGGCGGTGAAGCCATCCAGCAAGGGCACCCCCGGGGTCAGTCGCTCGCTTTCCCAGGCACCGGGGGCATCGTCCGGGCGCAGCCCGTTGCCGAACGGCGAGGCGCCAGGGTGGCGATCGCGGGGCCAATCCCCCGGCTCTGGCGGCGATCGCTGCAAGGCAGCGCGGCGATTGCCGTCAGGGCTGCCAGCGCCGTCGTTGGCCTCGGACGCCTGCGGTCGGCCCGGCAGCGACATGCCGACGCGCGGGCCCGGGCGATCGTCGGCGCTGCGGTAGAAGCGCACGCGCTGCTCGGGCACATCCAGCCAATGCGCCAGCAGCATTTCGGCGAACGCATCGCGCACCTGGCCTGCTGGCGGAAGCGGGGACTGCGCGGACTCGCGCACCGTCAAGGTCTGGGTACCGGCCGGCATGCGCGTGGACAGCAACGCCACCACCTCCGGCGGATGCACCGGCGGCTCGTAGACCGGGGTGCGCATCACCAGCAGGGCGATGCCGACCGCCTGGGCGGTGAGCAGGGCCACCGCCAGCAACACGAAGGTACGCGCAAAGATCGACAGCCCGCGACGTGCCGGGTTGCTCACAGACGCGAGACGCCCGGCAGCAGCATGTAGCCTTCGTTACGCACCGTGCGAATCAACTCGGTATGCACGCGCTCGTTGATCTTGCGCCGCAGCCGGCTGATCTGGCTGTCTATGGCGCGGTCGTAGACGTCGGTGTCGCGGCCACGGGCGTAGTCCAGCAACTGGTCGCGGCTCAGCACCCGCTGCGGATGCTCGACGAAGGTGCGCAGCAGCGCGAACTCGCCATCGGAGAGGTTGATGAAGATGCCGGTGGGGTCGCGCAGGTCGCGGCGCACCACATCCAGCCGCCAGCCGGCGAACTCGTAGACGTTGCCGCGGTGGTCGGCCTGCTCGTTACTGGCCTGGCTGCGGCGCAGCAGGGCGCGCACCCGGGCCAGCAATTCGCGTGGATTGCAGGGTTTGGCCAGGTAATCGTCGGCGCCCACTTCCAGGCCGATGATGCGGTCGGTGTCGTTGCCCAACGCGCTGAGCATGATGACCGCGGGTGAACCGCGCTCGCTGGCCAGGGCCCGGGCCGCGCTCAGCCCGTCTTCTCCGGGCATCATCACGTCGAGTACGATGAGGTCCGGGCGGCGCTGCGCGATGCTCTTGCGCATCTCCGCCACGTTTTCGGCAACGTCCACCTGGTAGCCGTGGGCGCTCAGGAACTCGCCGATCAGCTTGCGCAGGTCCGGGTCGTCGTCAACCACAAGAACGCAGGGTTGTTGCAGGTCCATGGAGGTCATCGTCGGTGGCGCGGAGGTTTGGCCGCGCAGGGTGGTGGCTACCGGATACATGGTGCTCGCAGTTGCAAGGCTGGAGCACGCATCATAATGATTGAATTTGTCATCCATTGGCACACGTGTGACGCGACATGACAGAACCGGACATCGCCAAGGAAGCCATCACCTCGACACTGTGCCGCTGCAACGGCGAGTACGCGCATGACAAGGCGTTTCCGATGATGCGGGTGATCAGCCGCGACAATGGCGTGGGCCTGACCCGCGACATGGTGCTGATGGCGCAGACCCTGCGTGCTGGCGGTGTGCCGGTACAGGAAGTGGGATTCACCAGCCAGCGGGTGCACGACACCCTGCGCGAAACCCGTCTATGGGCCAGCCGCGCGCTGTTCGGGCGGGTGCCGGTGCAGATCTTTTCCGAACGCGTGTATGCGCGCTGCCTGCCGCTGGGCCGGACCAATCTGCTGGTACCCAATCCGGAGTGGATGCTTCCCAAGTGGCTGCCACGGCTGCCGCAGTTCGACGCGGTGTTGTGCAAGACCCATCACGCCGAGCGGATCTTTCGCAATCTGGGCTGCACTACGCGGTTCATCGGATTCACCAGCCCGGATCGATACGATCCAAAGGTGCTGCGTCAGCGTGCATTCTTCCATCTTGCCGGGCGCAGCACCGCCAAGGGCACCCGCGTGCTGCTGGAGACCTGGAAGCAGCATCCGGAGTGGCCGCTGCTGACCGTGGTGCAGAGCCCGCGCACCGCCGGCAAACCGGTGGTTGCTGCGAACATCGATCACCGGGTCCGCTATATCGATGATGCCGGCCTACGCCGGCTGCAGAACGCGCATCTGTTCCATATCTGCCCGTCAGAAGCCGAAGGTTTCGGTCATTACCTGATGGAAGCGTTGAGCGTGGGCGCGGTGACATTGGCGACCGACGGCGAGCCGATGAACGAATTGGTCAGGCCCGAGCACGGCGTGCTGATTCCGGTGGCCGACGTGCGCCAGCGGCGTCTGGCCTCGTATTACTACGTCGATGCGGCGGGAATCGCGCACGCGGTGGAAACCGCATTGGCGTTGCCACAGGCGCAGCTGGATCAGTTATCGGCCAATGCGCGTGCCTTCTATCAGGCCAACGATGCCGCCTTCGCTGTGCGCTTTCGCGCTGCGGTGATGGCATCGCTGCCTGAAAATGCCGCTGACGCCGCCGTCAGCGTGGCACCGGCCGTCGTCGAGAACTGACGCATCAGCGCTTGCGCTTTTGTGCAGCAGGGATGCGGCACGATCAGCGCATGCCGTCGCACGCCTGCGCTTGGCGGATGGCGACACGCGCGCGACACATGCGCGGCACACGCACATGCAAGGCTTTGCTGGACGAAAGCGCGGGCGTTGCCCGCCCTGCCACGTGCATGCACGACGCACACGTGTGCATCCATCCAGGGAGATCGACGATGGTCCAAACACGCCCCAGCTTTGCCGTCACCGCTGCGCTGCTTGCTGCGCTGAGCCTGGCCGGCTGCGCCAGCCTCTGCGGCGCTCCAGGTGGCGCGCCGCCGCCACCGCCGCCGCCTGAGCGCGGCCATCATGGCCCACCGCCGCCGCGCGATCCCGAATTCGATGCAGCGCTGCAGGCCTGCGCTACGGCGCAAGACATCGCGTTGCCGGTGCCGGATGCGCCACCGCCTGGACCGCTGCCGTCATCGTTGCTGCAATGCCTGGAAGCGGAGGGATTCGAGCCGCCGCCGCGTCACGGCTGAGACCGATGCGCGCAGGTGCCTTGCCGCTAGCGGACGTTGCCGTAGAGCAAAACTGCAGGCGTTTCGCCGGATAACGCTGCAAACCAGTGACCACCACCTTGCGGTCGCGTCGGCTGCGCATCCAAAGACGCGGGCTTGCGCGTGCACCGGCACGGCAGATGTCGAGCACGCTACTACAGCCTCTTCGCTCGCGATTACGCATTGTGTCGCTTCACTTTGGCGAGAGATCGGATAATGCGCGCAGGGAGAAACCAGTCACGATGAAACATGCGCCTGGCGAGCAGATCGACAACGTGGAAAGTGTCGAAAGCGCTGCAAGCATGCTGGAAGAGCTGGCCGGCATGCGAGAATTGCACGCGCTACAGGTCAGCCTTGCAGCGCAGAGCGACATGCGTGTAGCGCTGCAGGACATCACCGCGCTTGCCTGCACGTTCGCGCGCACCGAGTGCGGTTGCGTGCAACTGGTCGACGAGCACAGCAACGACATGGAGCTGCGTGTCTATCGCGGCCATGACGAGCGCAGCCCGTTCGTGCAGCAGTTCTTGAAGGACGGTTTTCAGGCGACCTGCGATACCGTGCGCCGCGAGCGCCGGCAGCTGGTGATCGAAGACATCGAATCGTTCACCCCCCTCAAGGGCACGCCGGATTACGAGGCCGCGCTGTGCAGTGGAATTCATGCTGCGCAGTTCACTCCGCTGTTCAATCGTGCCGGCGTGTTGCTCGGTTTGCTCAGTACGCAATTCACCCTGCCGTATCGGCCGGCAGAGCATGAACTCAGGTTGCTCGAGCTGCTTGCATGGACCGCCGCCGACTATGTCGAACGCAATCGTGCTCAGGCGGCATTGCGGACCAGCGAGTCGCGGCTGGCCGCGTTGTCGCTGGCAAGTTCCGAAGTGCATTACCGGATGAGCCCGGATTGGGGCGAGATGCGCACATTGACCGGGAAAGGCTTTCTGGCCGACACGGTCGATCCCCATCGCGCCTGGCTGATGGATTACATTCCCGATGACGATCGGGCAATGGTGCGGCAAAAGATCGATGCCGGCATCCATGCAAAGACACCGATCATTTTCGAACATCGTGTACGACGTGCGGACGGCAGCCTGGCCTGGATCGCCACCAAGGGCGTGCCGGCACTGGATGCGGAGGGAAACATCACCGAATGGTTCGGCACCGCCGCCGACATCACCGCACGCAAGCAGGCCGAACAACGCCTGCGCGATAGCGAGGCGCGGCTGGCGCTGGTGCTCGATCAGATTCCGATCGGCGTCGGTCTGTTCGATACGCAAGGCCGTTTCACGTACAAGAACCCGCAGCTGAGCGATCGGTTGACCGATCGCATTCCCTCGCGCGATAGCGTGCACGCAGACGAGTGGCAGGGTATCGACCAGCAAGGCAACCCGGTGCCACCGCAGCAGTTTCCCGGTGCGCGCGCTTTACGCGGCGAAGACACCACAGCGCCGATCGATTTCCGCCACCTCGATGGGACCGCCGAATGTTGGTTACGTGTCACTGCGGTCGCATTGCGCGATGGCAGCAGGGTGACCGGTGGATTGACCGTGGTGCAGGACGTGACCGGACAACGCCGGGTGCAGGCGGAACTGGGCATGCTGGCCGAGCGTAACCGCGACATTCTGGAAAGCATTTCCGATGCGTTCTATGGCGTCGATGCGCAGTGGCGCTTTACCTATATCAATCGCAAGGCCGAGGCGCTGTGGGGACGCTCGCGTGCGCAATTGCTGGGCAAGGTGATCTGGGACGAGTTCGCCGCATTGATCGGCTCTGCAACGCACACCGCGCATTTGCAGGCCGCGCAAACGCGGCAGATGGTTCGCCTGGATGTCGCCTCGCCGGTGCTGGGGCATTGGGTCGACATCAGTCTGTATCCCACCAGCGATGGCGGCATGTCGGTGTATTTTCGCGATATCTCCGACAAGAAACGTGCGCAGGAGCTGCTGCGTGCCAGTGAAGAGCGCTTCCGCACCGCATTGACGATCGAAACCGTGGGCGCGACATATTTCGATATGGATGGCCGCCTGACCGATGCCAACGATGCGTTCTTGAAGATGAGCGGCTACAGCCGTGCAGATGTTGAAGCCGGTACGCTCAACTGGCAGAACCTGACCCCGGCGACAGCGCGTGAGTTGACCGCGCACGCCTTTCAAGAGTTGAAGGCCAAGGGCAGCACCACGCCCTATGAGCGCGAATATCTGCGCAAGGACGGTTCGCATCGCTGGGCGTTGTTCGCCGCCAAGCGGCTGCCGGATGGAACCGGTTTCGAATTCGTGCTCGACATCACCGACCGCAAGCTGGCCGAAGCGGCGTTGCGCGAGGTGCAGGATCGCAATGCGTTCCTGTTGAAGCTGTCCGATGCGCTGCGGCCGCTGAGCGACCCGGCCGCCATCCAGGGCAACGCCGCGTGCGTGCTGGGCGAGCACTTGCATGCAGGCCGCGCGTACTACGTTGAAGTGGATCGCAAAACGCAGCAGTACGTGGTGGAACGCGATTGGCATCAACCCGGCGAAACCAGTCATGCGCGGCGCTTCGCGCTGAGCGATTGGCCGATGCCCTGGCTGACCGACGCGCAGACATGGGTGGTGCGCGACATTGCCATCGATGCGGCATTGCCCGATGACCAGCGCGCGGCCTATCTGGGCAATGCCATCGGTGCGCTGATCGTGGTGCCGCTGATCAAGAGCGGCCAGCTGGTTGCCAGCTTCGTGGTCAATCAGCGCACTGCGCGCGATTGGACGGCCGCCGAGATCCGGCTGGCCGAAGAAACCGCAGAGCGCACCTGGGCATCACTGGAGCGCGCACGCGCGCAGGGCGCGCTGATCGAAAGCGAAGAGCGTTACCGCGTGATTCTTGAAAACGCGCTGGATTACGCGATCTTTACCACCGACACCAGCGGCCACATCCAGACCTGGCCCCCTGGTGCCGAAGCGGTGTTCGGCTGGACCGCCGAAGAAGCGGTGGGTCAACACATCGCCATGACCTTCGTTGCAGAAGATCGCCTGGCCGGGGTGCCGCAGCGCGAGATCGAACAGGCGCACCACACCGGCTTTGCCCCCAATGTCCGCTGGCATCAATGCAAAGACGGCCGCCGCGTCTTCATCGAAGGGGCGACCCGGCCGCTGCGCGATGGCGGTGTCGAGCCGCTGGGGTATCTCAAGATCGGCCAGGACGTCACCCGCCGCCGGGAGTGGGAAGATCGCCAGCAGGTGTTGCTGGCCGAACTGCAGCACCGCACGCGCAACCTGATGGGCGTGGTACGTGTGGTCTTCAATCGCACCCAGCGCAGCAGCAAGACCATCGCCGAGCTGGCGCTGATCTACAACGACCGTCTGGACGCGCTGGCGCGCGTGCAGGGATTGCTCTCGCGCTTGAACGACGGCGATCGCATCCTGTTCGATGCGTTGATCCATGTCGAACTCTCGGCGATGGGCGCGATCGACGCGCAAGGCCAGGGTGAGCAGGTGGTGCTGGATGGCCCCAGCGGCGTGCGTCTGCGCTCCAGCACCGTGCAGACGTTTGCGCTGGCGCTGCATGAGCTGGCGACCAATGCCAACAAGTACGGCGCGCTCGCCCAACCCGGCGGCCAGCTGCAGGTGCGTTGGCGCCTGCTGCGCACCGGTAACGGCACGCGGCTGCGGATCGAATGGAGCGAAACCGGCGTGACCATGCCAACGCCCGGCGAAGCGCCACAAGGCTCAGGGTACGGCCGCGAGCTGATCGAGCGCGCGCTGCCGTATCAACTGCAGGCCGAAACCACTTATGAGCTGGGCCCGGATGGGGTGCGCTGCACCATCGAGCTGCCGGTATCGGAAAGCATGCGTCTGGAGGGGGATGAGGGATGACGCTGGATGCTGCACATGCACACATCAGCCTCCGTCATGCTGCACTGCGGCCACTTCGCTGATTTGCGGTCGAGGATTTCCTGCGCAGGGCAGAACTTCGATCTGTGCGTGTCTGTGCACAGGCCGCGCCACAGTCCCTGCTGGCGGCATTCTCGCGCGCATCTGCGTTGATCGGACATCACGTTGCCAGCTGGCATCTCGACACAACGCCCCGACGCCCATGGCTTTTTTCGTCCGAATCCATATACTGCCCCCCAGTATTTGGACCGGAGCCGCCATGCCGCATTCGCCGCAAGAGAAAAAGCGGGCGCTAGCACGCGTGCGTCGCTTGCGCGGGCAGTGCGATGCACTTGAGCGGGCGCTGCAGGCAGGCGCAGACTGCGCGCCTGTCTTGCAGCAGATCGCCGCGATCCGGGGGGCCGTGAATGGGCTGATGTCGCAGGTGCTTGAAGCGCATATCCGGGAAGATTTCGGGCATGCCGCAACGTCCGATGCGCAACGCGCCGAGCGGGTGCAGGAATTGCTCGGCCTGGTCCGGTCCTACCTCAAATGAACTCCCACCGGGTCGGCGCATGCCGCACCCGTCCTTGAATCTCATCGTCAGGAGCGTTATCCAATGAAATCCCGTGCAGCAGTTGCATTCGGACCCGGCAAGCCGCTGGAAATCGTCGAAATCGACGTCGCACCGCCGAAGGCCGGCGAAGTGCTGGTCCGCATCACCCACACCGGCGTCTGCCACACCGATGCGTTCACGCTGTCTGGCGACGACCCGGAAGGCATCTTCCCGTCCGTGCTGGGCCACGAAGGCGGCGGCATTGTCGAGCAAGTGGGCGAGGGCGTCACCAGCGTCAAGGTCGGCGATCACGTGATCCCGCTGTACACCGCCGAATGCCGCAAGTGCAAATTCTGCCTGTCCGGCAAGACCAATCTCTGCCAGGCGGTGCGCGCCACGCAGGGCAAGGGCCTGATGCCGGACGGCACCACGCGTTTCTCCTACAACGGTGAGCCGATCTATCACTACATGGGCTGCAGCACCTTCAGCGAGTACACCGTGGTGCCGGAGATTTCGCTGGCCGTGGTCAACCCGGAAGCGCCGCTGGAAAAGGTCTGCCTTCTCGGTTGTGGCGTCACCACCGGTATTGGTGCCGTGCACAACACTGCCAAGGTCAAGCCGGGCGAAAGCGTGGCGGTGTTCGGCCTGGGCGGTATTGGTCTGGCGGTGATCCAGGGCGCGGTGCAGGCCAAGGCCGGGCGCATCCTGGCCATCGATACCAACCCGGGCAAGTTCGACCTGGCACGCAGCATGGGCGCCACCGATTGCATCAACCCCAAGGACTACGACAAGCCGATCCAGGAGGTCATCGTCGAGTTGACCGATGGCGGCGTGGACTTCAGTTTCGAGTGCATCGGCAACGTCAACGTGATGCGGTCGGCGTTGGAGTGTTGCCACAAGGGCTGGGGCGAGAGCGTCATCATCGGCGTGGCCGGTGCCGGCCAGGAAATCAGTACCCGTCCGTTCCAGCTGGTGACCGGCCGCGTGTGGCGCGGCTCGGCCTTCGGTGGTGTCAAGGGACGTACCCAATTGCCGGGCATGGTGGAGCAATCGATGAAGGGCGAGATCGATCTGGACCCGTTCATCACCCACACCATGCCGCTGGAAGAGATCAACGAGGCCTTCCACCTGATGCACGAAGGCAAGTCGATCCGCACCGTGATCCATTTCTGACCGTACGGCCAGAATCGGCGCGCGGCCGCTTCCGCGCACGTGGTACCCGATACTCCGGGAGGGGCATGATGACCAGCGTCTCGATTCATCCTTCGGTAGACAGTGGTGTTGCGCGTGGAGGTACAGAAAGCTTTCAGGGGGGAACCCTTGAATGTCATTGCGCCAGCGACAAGGTGACCGTGGACGTGGGTGCGCAGACCGCGCATAACCACGCCTGCGGTTGCAGCAAATGCTGGAAGCCGGAAGGCGCGACCTTTTCGGTGATTGCAGTGGTGCCGCGCGACAAGGTCACGGTCACCGCGCATGCGGAGAAGCTCAAGATCGTCGACGAAAGCGCGGCGATCCAGCGCCACGCCTGTACCGGTTGCGGCGTGCATATGATTGGCCGCATCGAGAACAAGGACCATGCGTTTTATGGTCTGGACTTCATCCATACCGAGTTGTCGCAGCAGTCGGGCTGGTCGCCGCCGGGCTTTGCGGCGTTCGTGTCCTCCATCATCGAAACCGGCACGCCGCCGGATCACATGGACGGCGTACGCGCGCGCCTCAACGAGCTCGGCTTGACCCCGTACGACTGCCTGTCGCCGGGATTGATGGATGCATTGGCGGCCAATGTGGCACGCCATAAGGGCCTGCTGCACTGATCGCCCAACCCCGCGGCCGGCATCCATGTCGGCCGCAGGTTTTTATCGAAGGAATCTCATGGAACGTATCGAACACCGTGCCTGCTTCGGCGGTTGGCAAGACGTCTACCGGCACCAGTCGCAGAGCTTGAACTGCAGCATGCAGGTGGGCGTGTATCTGCCACCGCAGGCCGCCGATGGCCCGCTGCCGGTGCTGTACTGGCTCAGCGGGCTGACCTGCACCGAGCAGAATTTCATCAGCAAGGCCGGCGCGCAACGTTATGCCGCCGAGCATGGCGTGATTCTGGTCGCGCCGGATACCAGCCCGCGTGGCGACGAGGTGGCCGACGCGGACGGCTACGACATCGGCAAGGGCGCTGGTTTCTATGTCGACGCCACCGAGCCGCCATGGGCGGCGCACTACCGCATGTACGATTATGTGGTGAACGAATTGCCGGCGTTGATCGAAGCGACCTTCCACACCACCGGCGCGCGCGCGATCAGCGGCCACTCGATGGGCGGGCACGGCGCCTTGACCATCGCATTGAAGAATCCGGGCCGCTATCGCAGCGTGTCTGCATTTTCACCGATCGTCGCGCCGAGCCAGGTGCCATGGGGCGAGAAGGCGTTTGGCCAGTATCTGGGGCCGGACCGTGATGCATGGAAAGCGTATGACGCCACTGCGTTGATCGCACAGACGCAGGAGCGCTTGCCGCTATTGATCGATCAGGGCGACGCGGATGAATTTCTCGAAAACCAGTTGAAAACTGCGTTATTCGAGGAAGCTGCACAGACCGCTGGTTATCCGGTCACGGTGCGGCTGCAGCCTGGTTACGACCATAGCTATTACTTCATCTCGAGTTTTATCGGCGAGCATATTGCGCATCATGCTGCGGCGTTGCGTGGTTGATTTTTTCGTTGCGTGAGTAATGGCTGGTTGAGTGAGTAACGGAGCGCGTGTTCCGGGATGGCGAAAGGTTTCCGGGATGGCGAAAGGTGGCGCGCCCGGCGCCTGGCATTGCTGTGTTGCGTGCGCTGGTGTCATGAGTAAAGCGGCAACCTGATGTCCCTTCTCCCCTCGGGAGAAGGTGCCCCGCAGGGGCGGATGAGGGTACGAGCGAAGCCTAGTGCAGTTTGAAAGTGACGACGGCTTCGCCCCGTACCCTCACCCCAACCCCTCTCCCGTGGGGAGAGGGGCTCGCCATTGCGCATCTGAAAGTTCGCCTCAAGTAGGTGCGGCGACATCGTTGTTGTTATTCAACAGCAACAGCAACACAGCAACACAGCAACAGCCAACGCCAATTCAAAAGTTGATGCCAACAACGAAGCTAACGCGCCACCTGCGCCGCAAGCTTGCCCAATCGTCGCATTGCACGTTCCAGCGTGTCGCTCCACGGCTGGCCGCAGGTCAGGCGTAGATGATCTGTGTAGTCGCCGCGGCTGGAGTACAGATGGCCCGGCGAGGTGCCGATACCTTCGGCCAATGCGGCTTCGAACAAGGCTTGTCCACTTTCACCGTTCGGTAATTGCAGCCACAGCGAGAGTCCACCGGCCGGGTCGCCCACCCGCGTGCCCTCCGGCCAATGCCGCACGATCGCATCGCGCAGGCGTTGGCCGTTGTCGGCCAGGGTACGGCGTAGCTTGCGCAGATGCCGTTCCAGATCGTGCTGCGCCAGATAATCGGCCAGCGCCAGTTGCGGCAGGCTGGCGCTACCGACGGTGGAAAAGTACTTGGCGCGCACCAAGGCGTCGGTCCAGTCGCCGCCCAGCAACCAACCCACGCGCAGGCCGGGCGACAGTATCTTGGAGAACGAGCCGCAGGTGATCACGTTGGCATGCGTGTCGAAGTGGCGTAGCGGGCGAGGGCGCTGGCCCGACCAATCCAGTTCGCCGTAGATATCGTCTTCGATCACCACGGTGCCGTGGCGCGCGCAGCTGTCGAGCAGTGCGCGCTTGGCACTGTCGGGGGTGAGGCTGCCGTTTGGATTGTTGAAGTTGGGTACCAGCACTGCGGCGCGTACCGGCGTGCGTTGCAGCAGCGCGTCCAGGCGCGCGACATCGATGCCATGGCCGGCGCGGTTGGGGACTTCCAGCACCTTGAGTCGTAACGCGGCCACCGCCTGCAGGATGCCGTGGTAGGTGGGTGTTTCCACCAGCACCACATCGCCTGGTGCGGTGAGGGTGCGCAGTGCCAGGCTGATCGCTTCCATCGCGCCGGCGGTGATCACCACTTCTTCTGCGGCTACCGTGGTTGCACAGTGTACGTAACGTTGTGCGATCTGCCGGCGCAGCACGGCGTGGCCTTGTGGCGGTGCGTAGTCCAGTGCGGCGGTGCGTTGGCGCCGCAACTGACGCGAGAGTGCTGCCGCCAACTGTGCAGCCGGCAACAACGCCGGCGCGGGAGTGGCGGTGTGCAGCGGCAGCAGGCCGGTACGCGCCAGGGTGTCGAGCACGCGCTGCAAGGCAGGGTTGTCGACCATGCCGGGTTTGCGCCGACGCGTTGCAGGTGTAGCGACAGGCAATGCAGAGGCGGTGGTGCGCACGAAGTAGCCGGAGCGCGGCCGCGCCTGCACGCGTCCTTCGCGTTCCAGCTGCAGGCAGGCCTGCACTGCCGTTGCCGTGCTGATGCCGTGATTGGCGGCCAGTTGCCGGATCGAGGGCAGGCGCTCGCCGGCACGCAGGGTACCGCCTTCGATCTGCTGCCGCAGCTGGGTGGCCAGCGATTCGTACAGGAGCATGTGCGGGCGCCCTTTATCTGTATTGGTCAATTTGCAGCCTATCTGAATCTGTCATGGTCGTGTGCTGCGCTGCAGACTGGCTGTGCCCGGTGGGTGCGCCAGGTGTGTGTTCTCTTCTGTGAGGTTGGCCGTGCTGCTTCCTGTGTTTATCGTCGATGCGTTCACTACGGTGCGTTTCAAGGGCAATCCTGCGGCTGTCGTGCCGTTGCAGGACTGGTTGCCGGAGTCGTTGATGCAGGCGATTGCCAGCGAACACAATCTGTCGGAGACCGCATTTTTCGTGCGCGACGAGAGCGGGGTATTCGACATCCGCTGGTTTTCTCCGATCAGGGAGGTCGGCTTCTGCGGGCATGCGACCTTGGCCAGCGCGTTGGTGATTGCCACGCATCAAGGCGCTGCGTTCCCGTTGCGATTGCGCGCGCCGGCGGTTGGTGAGATCGAGGTCGCCAGGGTGGCCGAGAGCACCTTCGAGCTGCGCCTCCCCAATCAGATGCCGTCGCTGGTGCCGGTAGTGCCGCAAGCCTTGTTGGAGTCATTGTCGATCGCGCCACAGGCTGTCTATGCAAACGCGCAGGCCTACATCGCCGTCTACGCCGATGAAGGACAGGTGCGTGAGGTGAGACCCGATCTGGCGCGGATGCTGGCGTTGGCGCCGCGCGATGTGGCGGTCACCGCGCCCGGCGTCGGGCATGACTTCGTCTCGCGCTATTTCTGGCCGGCCAATGGCGGTAGCGAGGATCCGGTGACCGGGTCGATCCATGCCGCGTTGGCGCCGCTGTGGGCACAAACGCTTGGCAAGACGCAGCTGCGCGCGCTGCAGGCATCGGCACGCGGCGGTGAACTCGATTGCCGGGTGGAGCCGCAACATGTGTACGTGCGCGGCAGCGCTGTGCAGTATCTGCAGGGAAGGATTGCGCTATGAGCGTGTCCTTGTCTGCTCAAGCGACCTCGGCGGGCGCAGCGCGACGTGCAATCTGGCAATTGCTGGTGGCCGAAGTGTTGATCGGGTCGGTGGGCGTATTCGTGCACGAAAGTGGGCAGGATCCGGTGACTGCCGTGTTCTACCGCTGCCTGTTCGGTGCGCTGTTTCTGACGGTGTGCGGTTTGATCGGTGGGCAGCTGCGCGGCCTGTGGCGCGAGCGTGCGCTGTTGCGCGATGCGGTCATCAGCGGTGTGTTGCTGGTGCTGAACTGGGTGGCGTTGTTCGCCGGCATGGCGCGCTCGTCGATCGGTGTGGCCACGATGGTCTACCACGTGTTTCCGTTCGTGATGTTGATCCTTGCCGCATTGCTGCAGGGCGAGCGCACGCGGCGTGTCGATCTGGGCTGGACGTTGCTGGCATTCGTCGGTGTGGCCTGTTCGGCCGATCCGGCGCGGCTGTGGCAGGCGGCCGATCGCGGTTATCTGATCGGGATCGCGCTCACCTTGCTGGCGGCATTGTTGTGCGGGGCCTCGTTGCTGATGTCGCGCCGCATCAGCCGCGAGCGGCCGCTGGCGGTGGTGACCGTGCAATGCTGGGTCGGCACCTTATTGCTGGCAGGGTTCTCCAGTGGCGCCGCGCTGCATCCGGGCCTGCACTGGCTGTGGCTGGTGGGCTTGGGCGTGATCCACAGCGGCATCGTGTATGTGCTGTTCTATTCGTCCTATCGCCATCTGCATGTGGCCACGATTGCGGTGCTGGCGTTCTTCTATCCGCTGGTCACGCTATTGCTGGACTATCTGCTCTATGGCCACGCGCTGGTGCCGGTGCAATGGCTGGGCCTGGCGTTGATCGTGATCGGGACGCTGGCGGTGAATCTGAAGTGGCGTTGGCCGCGGCGGGTGGCGGACAACGTGCTGACCTGAGTGGAGTTGCCGCCGCGCCCTACGCGCGGCGACAGCGGACTTCAACGCACGTCGCGCAGTTCCCAGTGATGTCCGGCCAGCGCCTGCATGCGCTGTTTGAGCAGGTCGCCGGGGATGCTGGTGGTGGCGACCAGATCGATCCGCAGGTCGCCCTGCTTGCCGGTGACCGTGGCCGAGGGATCGGTCACGCCGAGGCTGGGATCCACCGCGTCCGGGTCGGCCTGCAGCTGGCGCCAGCGATCAAACCAGGCCGGGTCGCGCAGGGCTGCCTGCAACTGTTCGGCAAAGGCCTCGGCGCCATGTGCGCTGAAGCTCACGCTTGCATCGCCGCCGCGGGCGAGCTTGGGGTCGGGCAGGCTGATCGAATAGCTGACGGGCATGTGCGAAGACTCTGGTGGATGACGTCGCACGTTAGTGCAGCGGCGGTGAGTATTCCGTCGACAGGTGTGCAGGCATGTAGCTCTCTGCGATCCACTTCTACTTGGAACCAAGCTTTTGACCTGTATCTGAAAGACGCTACAACTCGAAATACTGTTTGCGTTGGAGTGGTTGGATGGTGCGGATAGGTCAGGTGTAAAGCGACTGATCTGCGGCTTGGTCGCAGGGTCCTTGCCCGCCCACCATCGTCGCGGGACTCGCCGCAAGTACGTCCGTGTAGGCTCTTACGCGGCATCCATGCCGCGTAAGGTCCCGCGACGGTGGGCGGACAAGGACCAGTCGAGATGGTCGGTGTGCGTGGCTTTCAACGAAGCAACCAGCGAACTCTCTGGTGCGGTGGGGGCACCGCGCACTCGACCAGCTGGGCTTTTGATCTAAAAGTCCGGCTGTATTTGAAAGATGCTACAACTCGAAATATGGTTTGCGTTGGAGTGGTTGGATGGTGCGGATAGATCAGGTGTAAAGCGACTGATCTGCTGCTTGGTCGCAGGGCCCTTGCCCGCCCACCATCGCGGGACACGCCGCAAGTACGTCCGTATAGGCTCTTACGCGGCATCCATGCCGCGTAAGGTCCCGCGACGGTGGGCGGACAAGGACCAGTCGAGATGGTCGGTGTGCAGGGTTTTCAGCAAAGCAACCTGTAAATTCCCCGGTGCGGTGTCCTCGCCGATTGCGGGACCGTGTGGCGGCATGGATGCCGCCACCGAGCCTACATGGACGTACTTGCGGCGTGTCCCGCGAGCGGTGAGGGCACCGCGCCCTCGAATGACTCAGCTTTTGAATACATCTAAACGATTCGACATCATCTCTGTAGCCGTAAGCTGATTGCAGGATGTAGACGAATGAGTTGCAGAGCGATAGCGCTGCCGCTTGGCTGCAAAGCCATCGACCGAGCCTGCTTCAGGCAGAAAACGTATGCGGCCCGGCCGCAAATGCCACTGCCAGTGCGCCCTTGCCCACGTTGACCATGCCGGTCAGGCTCATCACGCTTTCGAACAATTCCACACCGTGGCTCTGGCATGCGGCCTGCAAGGCGGCATAGCCGGGCAGGGCGTGCAACTCGGTCAGCTCGCCGCCGTAGCCTACGCATACGGTGGGCGTCATCAAGCCCTCGCGGAGCTTGCGCACGGTGAAGCCGAACAGCTTCTCTGCGGATGGCTCGAAGCCCTTCAACTTGGCCACCGGTTCGGTGACGCCGCGATACGCGCGCAGCACCGGCTTGATATCCAGCGCACTGCCCAGCGCGGCGCTGATCAAGCCCACGCTGCGATCGCCCTTGGTGCGGGCACGCGCACGCAGGTAATACAGATCGCGCGGAATCATGTAGCCGTAAGTGTGTTCGGCCAGTTGCTCGAGCCGGGCGCGAATCGCCGCAACGCACTGGCCCTGCTCGCGCAGACGCACCGCCTCCACCGCGGTGATGCCCTGGCCTGCGAACAGGTTGAGCGTATCGATCACGCGCAGTGCGAACGGCGAGGTATGGCCGGCCGCCTGGCGGATCGGCTTGTAGTCGTTGAGGATCGCGAAGCTGGCCTGCATGGCGTTATCGAAGATCTGGCTGCGCAGCTTGGAGATGGTCAGGCAGAACACGTGGTCGTAGTCGATGACCAGCCGCTGCAGGAACAGATCGCGGATCTGGTTGACCGAGAACGGTGTGGTCTCCGCCTCGTGACCGCGCTCGGCCACATGCGCGTGCAGGAAGCTCAGCGTGGCCTCTTCATCGCGGTGATCGGCCAGCACTGCTTCGCCGATGCGTACGCTGATCGGCAGCACGATGACGTTGTTGCGTTGGATGAAGTCCTGCGGCAGATCGCACGCACTGTCCACCACGATTCCGATGCGCATCGTCGCCCCCTTCGGCTGTTGCGTCGTCTGTAGTGCGAACGCTATCGCAAAACGGCCGTGGCGCGTAGGACTATCGCCTGGCGCGTCGCTGTCGTGGTGCAAGGTGACGCGTTCATCGGCGTGAGGCGGCGTCGGCCAGTGACGACAGGCAGCAGCCACAGATGCATCGCTCAGGGCATGCACAAGCGATCGCTTGCATGGCGCAATCGCTGCCTGCGCGTGATGCGGCTCTGCACCATTCCTGGTCGTGGCGTTGTGTGCCTTCTGACCGATACATCCTGCTGGCAGCCGATAATGATCACAAACTGAGGACCCGCGCACGCTTCGCGTGCCAGATAGCACCCGCTATGGTGCATGGCGAGCGAGGGCTGCCGGAATTGCTATAGCTCCGCTCACAACGGCGCTGCTAGGGTCCGACGCCACCGCTGCAAGGCGGCTTTCGACAACGCCGTACTGGCGTTGCCGCGCGGAACCCACACGGAGAGTCAACATGCACAACAGCCAATCCAGCACCCTCACTCACACCGGTGCGCAGGCGCCGACCACGCGGCGGCGCGCATCGCGCTGGTGGAAAGCAGCATTGGCGATCGGTCTGGTGGCGCTCGCGCCGGCGGCACTGGCCGGGCCCTACAAGATCTTCGGCAACCACTATGCGTGGGTGAACAATTTCAACGATCCCAACAACATCATCCAGGGCACCTTCGGCACCGGCAGCACGCCGGAGTTGACTGTGACCTTCAACTTCGCCGACTACAACCTCTACGGCTATCCGGCGATCGTGCGCGGCTGGCATTACGACTGGAATCCGACCAGCGACACCTTGTTCCCGAAGCAGATTTCCTCGCTGAGCAAGATCCCGCTCAAGTTCACCTACAGCGCGGGCGGTACCAATCTGGCCGGCGATTTTGCCTATGACATCTTCTTCCGTTGGGATACCGCCAAGGGCAACCCGCAGCTGGAAGTGATGATCTGGGGCGACCACAACTCCTGGCCGATCGGCACGCTGACTGCGAGCAAGGTGATCACTGCCGGTGGACGTACCTTCGACCTGTGGGAAGGCTTCAACTCCGGTGCCGGCTACTACGTCTACACCTTCATCCCGACCGGCACTGCCGGCCAGCCCACGCTCAAGACCAGCGGCAGCCTCAACGTGGATGCCAAGCCGTTCCTCACCTGGCTGCAGACCAACCGGTCCAAGGATGGGCGCTACAACAACAGCATGTATCTGCATGCGGTTGAAGCGGGTTTTGAAGTGGTGCGCGGCAATGGCTGGGCCAAGGTCAGCGCCACGCTCGACGCACAGTAATCTGCAATAACGTGGTCTTGTGCGCGACGCATGCATGCGTCGCGCATCGGATGGGGCCACGGTGATCGGTCTGCAGGGATGGCCACGTCCTCGCCCCGTCAGCGCGAGGGTATCCGTTGCCAGTGGCGCAACTGTGTCGATGGCGCCGGATGCGTAATGGTCGTTCGTTCACCGCTCGGCGCGTTGCGCTGCACGCTGGTGGACGAACGTTTATCCATCCATCATCGGAGTCCACCCCATGCAGTTGCACGCCAGTTTCCGTTCGCTGACGTCTGTTGGTTCCAACCGGTTGCCGCGCGCTGTGGCGTTGGCCTTGGTACTGGTCGCATCCAGCGCCGGCGCCGCTACCGGCGAGACCAAGGTCTACGGCACGCAGTACGCCTACAACAATAATTTCAACGACAAGAACAACAACATCAAGGCGACCTTCGGCTCGGGCAGCACGCCGAGCATGACCGTGACCTACAACCTGCCCAGCGGAACGTTGTATGGGTATCCGGCCATTTGCCGCGGTTGGCACTACACGATGAACCCGGCCACCGACAGCTACTTTCCGCATCAGGTGTCCAAGATCGGCAGCCTGAGCGGCGCAGTGGCGTTCACCACCAGCGGCAGTGGGCAGACCGGTGACTTTGCCTACGATCTGTTCTTCCGCAAGGACGCCAGCAAGGGCGACCCGCAGCTGGAAGTGATGATCTGGGGCGCCAACAATTCCTATCCGCTGGGGACGCTGACCACCGCCAGTGCCATCACCTCCGGCGGCGTCACCTATGACCTGTGGGAAGGCAATAACTCCGCTGCAGGCTATTACGTGTACACCTTCATCCCGCACGGCACCGCGGGCAACAGCAATGCGTTGCCGGCAAAGGGCAATCTCAATGCGGACGTCAAGGCGTTCTTGACCAAGCTGCAGGAGTTGCGTGGTGGCGATGGCCGTTACAGCAACGCGCTGTATCTGCAGGTGGTGGAGGGCGGCTTCGAAGTTACCGGCGGGATGGGTTCGGTGTCGCTGAGTGGGGCGATCACCGCCAAATAAGCGCGGCGATCAACGGCCCGCGCGTAACCAGCGGCTGGAAGCGGCATGCTCCCGCGGACTCAGGCGCAGGGATGGTATGGGACGATTGCAACCAGCGGTCAGGTGCATTCGACGCGCTGCTCAGTGGTTGGTGTCATCGTTCTTGAGCTGTGCCATCCACCGCACGTGTCTGCGTGCGGTGGATGCCGGGCAGGTACTCTTACATCGCCACCAGCTGGATGCTGTCGAACACGAATGCCGGGCTGAGGAAGCCATCGTCCGGCGATCCGGAGGCAACGCCGATTTCGATGCGGTTGCTGCCGGCCTGCAGCGCCGAGGCAGGAATGTCCACCTCGTACAGCGTGTTGTTACCGCGCGTGGTGCCACGGGTGATGCCGCGCGTCTTGGGTTGGTTGGGTGTGGCCTGTATCGGTCCATTCCAGCGCGCATTGACGCTGATCTGCGGACGCGCGCTGACCTGGCTCAGTGATACGAAGATGCGCAGGCGATAGCCACGCACTTCATTGGCCGCCAGGGTGAAGTCGATGCGGTTCGGCGTGTTGATGCTGCGCCACTGCACCGCCGGAAAGCTGCTCACACTGCTGGAGCCAACGGTGTAGGTGACCGGTGCCCAGCTCATGCGTTTGTCGGAGGGATGCGCGCGCGGCAACAGATCCGCATACCGGAAACCGGCGGGCGTGCCATCGGCAATGCCGATCTGCCACTTCGGCGTGCCCGCCAATGCCACTGCCTGTAGCGCGGCTTGCGCCGTCGCATTGGCAAACACTTCGACATCGCGTTGGGCCACTTCCAGTTCGTTCTGGTAGAGCGTCAGGCGATAGCGTCCCGGGCGCACGCCGGCAAGCTGGTAGTCGCCGCTGCCATTGGCCGTGGCCCAGTACTGCGCCTGGTCGCTGCGCAGGCCGACCACGGCGGGCTGGCCGGACAACACGCCGCTGACACGGCCGCTCACCGCACCGCGCCCGGCATCGGCGAGATAACCGCTCAGGCCCAGGCTGGCATCGACAAAGCTGGTGTCCAGTTGCGCGCTGGAGGGCGCAGCGCCATCGGTGAACAGCAGCCCGTACACGCCGTGGAAACCGCCGCGAAACGCCTCGGTCTGGGTGTGGTCGGAATACATGTAGTTGTAGAGCTCATGCGTCACGCGGGTTTTTTGCGTGGCGATGTCCTTGAAAAACGGTCCGCCCGAACTGCGCTCGCGATTGCCCATCAGCATGAACGCCGCAACCCCCGAACCGCTGACCCCATGCACCTTGTCGTCGATCATGCGGCGTGCCGAGTAGAACTTGGAACTGGTGCGTCCATCCGGCAGCAAGAACACATCCTCGCTCTCGACCGGCGTGCCCACGTTGGAATCGGGTTCCTGCTGTGCATTCGGCAGTTTGGCGACATTCAAGCGGGTGACGAAGCGCAGCTCTTCGCCGCCGACCTTCGACAGTGTCGGTGCATAGGTTGCCATGTAGATCGCGTTGCGGCCTGTGCGTGCAATGTAGTACTGGGTCAGGTCGCCGGCCTTGGCCGAGACCACGATCGCCCCACCCACCGTGCGCGCCTCCACGCTGGCGCTACCCAGCCCCGAGGCCAGCTGCGTGCCCTTGGACTCGGTGGTCTGCAACTCGTTGTCGCGATAACGCATCGACACGATGTCGCCATTGCTGGCGTTGACCGAAAACACCAGTTGGGCGCCGGTATCCACGATGAAGCGATCACCGCTGCGGGTGACGCCGAAGGCAGCCATGGCAGGTGTGCTGACGCTTGCGTAGAACAACAGTGCGCATGCCAGGATGCGCAGGGTAGGGCGGGGCATATCGATCTCCGAGTGGGGCGCGCTGTGACGCCGACGCGCGATGCTAGGCGAGCTGGACAGTGACAGCGATGACCACGCGTGCAGAGCGTGCGCCCTGTTCGAAGTGGCGTGCCGAAACGCAGTAGAGGTCACGCTCTCTGTCTGCAACCTGTAGGAACGAAGCGACCGATGGACGGTGTTGCCTGCATTTCACTGCGGTGACATGCGTCAGTACAGCGCGTCGCGCGCCGACTGGATCGCCAGCACCCACTGTTCGCGTTTGCCGATCACGAAGCGATGCTCGCCACCATCGTCCAGTTGAACCACCAGCGAGGTCGGCGCAACCGGCAGCAAGCCGAACAAGCGTGTCCAGCGCAGTTGCATCGCCTCGATCTGCACCAGATGCACGGTCAACGACTGGGTCTGGATATTGAAGGCATGCGGCTGAAAGTGCAGCGCATCGGCAGTGAGGATCAAGCGCCCGCCCACCGCTTCCAAGCCACGTTGCAGATTGGCGGGTGCCTGGCGCAGCACGACGCGGTCGATCGAGCGCAATCCGCTGCCCTGGAACAGCGAGGTCACCGCGGTACCCCTGCCATGCAGGCCGGCCGCGTCTGCCGGTGCAAGGCCGCGACTGTTTCGATCAGTGCCGATGGTGAAGCGCAAGACATACGGTAGACCCGGGGGAGTGCATCACTGCTGCGGATGTCGCCAGGAAGCTGCGGCGACACGGCATGACAGCACATCGCCAATGTATGCCACGCCACCGCCAACCAGATACATCGCCAGATCGTGCAAGGTGGCGGTGTTGCCGAGCGCGATAGATGCGGCGCTGCCGGGACGCAGGCCGAGCCGGTCGGCCAGATGGATCGCCTGCAAGCCTTCGATCACGCACCCGATCGCCACCGCCAGCAGCGCCGCCCAACGCGGTGAGAGCGCAAGCACACCGCGCAAGCCGCAGTAGACCAGGATCACTACCAATACATCGCCCAGGCTGCCGCGCACCCACGGCCCACCGAGCCGACCGGCGCCGATCGCCACTTCGATCAGCAGCACGGCGAGTGCGAGCAGCAGGTACAGCATGCGTGCGCGTGGGGACATCGGCATCAGGGTGTGCCTGCCAGATGACAGCCGTGTGTGCTCTCGGCATGGGTGGCGCCGCGCGGCGCAATCCCCCTTCCTGCGTGGGCAGCGGTGCAGCACATCACAAACACGCTCACTACGAACATGCGCGTGGCAAGCACGTCCGTTACAGGCACGCTCACTTCAGATACGCACGCGGCAACGGTCCTGCCTCTTGCATGTAACGGTCGCGCAGGTCGGTCTGGCGCGAGCGCATCGGCATGTCGCGGCCGCCCAGCCACACCTGTTCGGCGTAGTGGGCGACATCCAGCGGATCGCCGTCCCACAGCACCAGATCGGCCTGCTTGCCGACCGCGATGCTGCCGATGCGATCGGCCACACCGAAGATCTCCGCCGGCACGCGGGTCAGCCCGGCCAGGCCGGATTCCCACGGCAATCCATTGGCCACCGCATTGCCGGCCAACTGGCGCAGCTTGCGTGCGTTGTGCGAGGCATCGCCGCTCTGGGTGAAGCTGACTTCCACACCCGCCGCGCGCAGACGTGCGGCGTTTTCCAGGGTCGCGCCGATCTGGTCGAAGGTGGATGGCAGATCTGCCAGCGCATCCACCAGCACCGGCACCTTGGCCTGCGCCAATTGCGGTGCGAGCTTCCAGGCTTCGGTGCCGCCGGCGATGGCGATGCGGACCTTTTCGCGCTGCGCCCAGCGCAGCAATTGACGGATATCGGCGGCACGTTCCACCTGCACCACGATGCGACCTTGCCCGCCCAGATACTTGGCCAGCACGTTGCGGCCGACCGGGGTCAGCAGCGCATGCGGCGAGTCGGCTGGCACGCGTCCACGCGCTTCGGCAACCAACTGGTCGAGCAACATCCACTGCGCCGCACGCGAGCTACCGGTGAGATCGGATGCGGCTGCACCGATGCGGAGAAACAGGGCGTGCGGGCCGATCGGGTCGGGGCTGCCATCCAGCCGCACGATGCCGCCTTGTCCGGCGATAAACGCGCCGCTGGTGGTCGCGCCCAACGCAGTGAAACCGATGCCTTCCACGCGCGCCACCGGCACCAGCACCGAGTCGGGGTTGTAGGCCAGGGTGACGTCGAATTCCGGGCGCATCGGCTGATCGCTCAGCTTGACGCCGCTGTCCACGGTGCTGTCTTCGCCGGACACTTCTTCGATGCCGATCTCGGTGATGCCGCCGAACAAGGCCGGGGTCAGCGGGCGGCCCTTGGCCTCGACCACGCGTCCATCGGTGGGTACGGCCAGGTGATTGCCAATGGCGCGGATCACCCCGCCCTGCACCAGCACATCGGTATTGCGCAGCGTGCCTTGTGCGGTGGCGGTATGGACGGTGGCGCCGCGGATCAACACCTGCTGGCCGAATGCGGGCAACGCAAGCGCGGCCATGATCACTGCAGAGATCGCGCGCAAACGTGGGCGTACAGCGGTTGCGCGGCTCATCGTGCCACCTCCTGGCCGAGCATGAAGTCCGACACCGGCTGCAGTGCGCGGTTATGCCGGTCGTAGACCTGCGCGCCGTCGATATAGACCTGTTCGGCCAGCGCGTAGGAGCTGAAAGGATTGCCGTTCCACACCACCACATCGCCCATCTTGCCCGGCTCCAATGCGCCGGTCTGCTTCTCGATGCCTAAGGCCTTGGCGGCATTGCTGGTAAGCCAGCGGATCGCGCGCTCGGGCGCAATCTCCGTGCCGCTGCGGCGCGCATTGGCGATCACCTTGGCCGCTTCCTGATTCAAGCGCTGGATGCCTTCTTCCGAATCCGAATGCACGATGGCGCAGCTGTTGGCCGGGCGGTCGACCATCGCGATGTTTTCCTGGATGCCGTCGAAGGCTTCCATCTTGAAGCCCCACCAATCGGCCCAGAGCGCGCCGCAGACGTCTTCCTGCGCCAGGCGGTCGGCCAGTTTGTAGGCCTCCACGCCGTGGTGGAAGGCGGCGATGTGGAAGCCGAACTCCTTGGACAGATCGAGCATGGTCGCCATCTCATCGGCGCGGTAGCAGTGGATATGCACACGGATGTCGCCGTTGATGGCGCCGGCCAGCGTGTCGAGCTTGAGATCGCGCTTGCCGCCGGCATCGCCGCTGCTGTCGTTGTCGCCGCCGCTGCTCCACCAGTGGCGCTTCTTGGTGGTCTTTTTCGGCGCGTTCTTCTGCAGGTACTCGGCCGCATCGATGAACGCGGCGCGGTAGCCGGCCACATTGCCCATGCGAGTCGCCGGGCCGCCCTTTTCGCCGTAGACGCGCTTGGGGTTTTCACCGCAGGCCATCTTCAGGCCCCACGGCGCGCCGGGAAACTTCATGCCCTGGTAGGTGGTGGAGGCCACATTCTTGAGCGTGACGCCACGGCCGCCGATCAGGTTGGCCGAGCCCGGCAGGATCTGCAGCGAGGTGATGCCACCGGCCAGCGCGGTGCCGAAGCCCGGGTCCTGCGGCCAGATCGAATGCTCGGCCCAGACATTGGGCGTGACCGGTGCGGTCATCTCGTTGCCATCGCTGTGCGCGCTGACGCCGGGGCTGGGATACACGCCCAGATGCGAGTGCACGTCGATGATGCCGGGCGTGACCCACTTGCCGGTGCCGTCGATGCGACGCGCATCGGCCGGCGCCTCCAGCCCGCGCCCGACCGCGGCCACCTTGCCGTCGCGCAGCAGCACGTCGGCATCGTCCAGGCGCTGCCCGGTGCCGGTGAGGACGGTGGCGTGCTGGATCAGCACCGGCCCGGAGGCGAGCGCGTGATAGGTGCTGGGATACGGGTCTTGCACGAAGCGCGATGCCGCAGACGCAGGCCCGCACAGCACAGCCGCGCCGAGCGCGGCGAACAGGATGGAACGCATAGATTTCCCCGGTGCAACGAAAACGTCAGCAGCAAACCTAGCGGCCGGCGAGACGCTTGCCAAGTGCTGCGCTCTCGGTGGCGGCGGGCTCATCACATGCGCGCGTGCATGCTGTGCCGTATTCGTCAGGGGAAACGTCGATGATTGCCAAATCAGAGCGCAACAAACAGGCCGATGTGGTGTTGGCTTTCTGGGAGCTGGCCGGCTCGGCCCGCTGGTTCACGCACAACGATGCCTTCGATGCCAACTTCCGCCAGCATTTCAGCGAGCAGCACTTTGCGGCCGCTCGCGGCGAGTATGCGCACTGGATGGAAGGTGCCGAAGATGCATTGGCCTTGCTGATCCTGCTCGACCAGTTCCCGCGTAACGCCTTCCGCGGTAGCGCGCATTCCTACGCCACCGACGGACTGGCGCTGCAGCATGCCAAGCAGGCGCTCGCCAGCGGTTTCGATCGACAGGTCTCCGCGCAGTTGCGGCTATTCTTCTATTTGCCGTTCGGGCATGCGGAAGATCTGCAGGAGCAGGCGCGCGCGGTGCAGCTGATCACTGCGTTGGACGATGCCGAAACCACGCATTGGGCAGTGCAACACCAGCAGATCATCCAGCGCTTCGGGCGCTTCCCGCATCGCAATGCGGTGCTGGGGCGGGAGAGCACTGCGGAAGAACAGCAGTTTCTCGATGACGGTGGATTTGCCGGTTGAGGCGCGGCGGCGGGTTTCTCGGCGCTGTTTAAGTTACAGCGTCCCTAGGGCTGTTACTTCACTGCGGGGCCCTTGCCCGCCCACCATTGCGGGAAACGTCGCAAGTACGTCCCTGCGCTCTCTTCCGAACGGCTAAAAGTGGCTCACTCTGAGGCTTGGCTGCAGGGTCCTTGCCCGCCCACCATCGCGGGACACGCCGCAAGGCAGAGCGGCTGATCTGTGGCTTGGCTGCAGGGCTCTTGCCCGCCCACCATCGCGGGACACGCCGCAAGTACGTCCGTGTAGGCTCTTACGCGGCATCCATGCCGCGTAAGGTCCCGCGACGGTGGGCGGGCAAGGACCAGTCGAGATGGTCGGTGTGCATGGCTTTCAACAAAGCGACCAGCAATCTTTCTGGCGAGGGCACCGTGCCCTCGACCCTCGATGGAACACCACAGCTCTAAACCGAGACAGCAACGATACGCACAGGCAAATCAACAGCTACGTCAAAACTGCTGCGCAATTGTCGTGGTACTCAGTACTTCGCCACGCCGTTGTCCACCTGGTCCGACCACGCATCGATGCCGCCGGTGACGTTGTAGACGTTGCCAAAGCCCAGGCTGCGGAAGTGCTCGGCCGCCTGCAGGCTGCGGCCGCCGCGGTGGCACAGGAACGCCAGCGGGGTGTCCTTGGGCAACTGCTCGATGGCGGCACGCTCGTGCGCGTCCAGCGTGCGGAACGGGGCGGCAACCGAAGCCAGCGCACGCTCGTCGGCCGGGCGCACGTCCACCAGGGTCAGCGTGCCGGCCTTGAGGCGGTCGTCGGCATCGCGCACCGACAGCTCCTGCACCGGCTTGGGCGCATTGGGGTTGTCGATGGCCAGGCCGCGGCCGCGGATGTCGTCCACCCAGTCGATGGTGATGCCGTCGGCGCGGCGCGCGCTGGCCAGGTCGAACTGCACGCGCAGGCCGTTGGATTCGGCCGCGATGGCGTTCGGGTTGGTCGGCGCCAGCTGGAAGTTCGGCTGGAAGTCGGCGTCGATGGACAGCGTCAGCGAGGCGTCCGGCGCATCGGCCAGAGCGCCCTTGAGCATCTCGACCGCCGCCGGGGTGACGGTGATCTTGGGCGGAGTCCGGTCTGGCGCCTGCAGGCCGAGCATGCTGCTCAACTCGCCGCTGTCGGCCATCTGCAGGATGATGTCGCTGCCGCCGACCAACTCGCCATCCACGTACAACTGCGGAATGGTCGGCCAGTCGCCATAGGCCTTGATGCCTTCGCGGATGTCCTGGTCGGCCAGCACGTTGACATGGGCATAGTCGATGCCCAGGCCGTCCAGCACGCCGACCGCCTTGGCCGAGAAACCGCACTGCGGCATGCCGGGCTGGCCTTTCATGAAGAGCACCACGCGGCTGGACTGCAGCAGCGTATCGATACGGGAACGCAGGGCGGGATCGAGGGACATGGCAGCACTTCGGTCAGATCGTGGAGGCGGACCATTCTACGCCGCGTGGCATCATGCGGTATGACCACGCTGCAAACGCTGTATCGCATTCCCTCACATCCTTACCGCTGGGTTGGCCTGCTGGTCCTCTCGCAGGCCGCGGTGGCGCTGTTGTGGTGGCACCTGGGCTGGATCTGGGGCGTGCCGGCGCTGTTGCTGTCGCACGCGCTGTTCGTGGTGCCGGTATTCCTGCCGCGCGCGCGCCTGTATGCGCCGGTACTGGCACGCCTGCCTGGACACGCGCCGCAGGTGTGGCTGACCATCGACGATGGCCCCTCCGACGACACCCCGGCGATGCTGGAATTGCTGGACGCCTACGATGCCAAGGCCACGTTCTTCGTGGTCGGCGCACGCGCCGAGCAGCGGCCGGACCTGGTGCGCGAGATCGTGCGTCGCGGGCATGGCATCGGCAACCACAGCCACACCCATCCGCAGGCCTGGTTCTGGGCGCTGGGGCCGCGCCGCATGGCGCAGGAAATCGGCCAGGCGCAGCGCGTGCTGGCCACCATCACCGGGCAGGCGCCACGGCTGTACCGCTCGGTGGTGGGCATGACCAACCCGTTCGTCGCCTCGCCGCTGCGTGCGCACGGCCTGACCCGTGTGGCCTGGAGCGCACGCGGCTTCGATGGCGTGCATTGCGAGCCGGACGCCACCGTCGCCCGCATCGTGCGCGACCTGCGCCCCGGCGCGATCGTGCTGCTGCACGAAGGCGCCGCGCACGGCCACAACCTGACCATCCTGCGGGGCGTGCTGGAGGCGATGCGGGAGCGTGGCTTGGTGGGGCGGCGTCCGGACTGAAGGTTCCCGGCAGGGCGGCTGTGCTCACCGCGAGGCGCGCCCGGTGCTTAGTCCTTCGATGCCGGCACGTCGTGCTGATTTCGACGTGCATGCCCGCCTGAGGCCGCTCGCTGCGCTCTGTCAGCTGTACCGGGATGCAGCTGACACAGCGCCCGATATGACGCGCGCGCAGTCTCATGTGCCTGTCGCGGCGTCGCCGCCGGGTTTGTCGGCTTGCGATCACCCGCTGCAACAAACGGACGCCAATCGCAGCCGTCAGCGGCAGACCTTGTGCCCTGATCTATTGACAGCCCTTTCACCTGGATCGAACATGCGCGCCCAGCCAGCAAACGGTGCGTGCCTTTCGATGGCGTGCATGACGCCAGCCTCAGCGGCTGTCCCGGACGGCAATGTTTCGCTCATGAGGCTGACACCATGTCTTACCGCTTTGCTCCTGCGCGCGCTGTTGTGCGTGCGGATGTCTGTTTGTTGAACGCTCGCCTGTCGTATTCCTTGCTGGCGCTGGCCTGCGCATGGCCGTTGTCTGCGATGGCGCAGTCGGGCACGCGCGATCCGGTCGACCTGGACCGCATGCAGATCCATGCGCATCGCGGCGCTGCCACCGAGGGCACCGACGCCTACACCGCCGATGTCGCGCGCAGTTCGACCAAGCTGCAGCTCTCGCTGCGCGAAACGCCGCAATCGGTGGTGGTGGTGACCCGCCAGCAGATCGTCGACCGCAATCTGCAATCGCTGCAGGACGTTACCGACACCGTGGCCGGCTTCAACTCGCCGACCTGGGATACCGAGCGTACCTATATCAACGCGCGCGGCTTCGAAGTGGACTACTACCGCATCGACGGCATCCCCACCGACTACAGCGGCGATGTGCAGCAGAACATGGCGATTTACGACCGTGTGGAAATCATCCGCGGTGCCAACGGACTGACCTCCGGTGCGGGCAGCCCGGCCGCGTCGATCGATCTGGTGCGCAAGCATGCCGACAGCGACGTGTTCACCGGCCGCGTGGATCTGTCGGCAGGGCGCTGGGACCGCTATCGCGGCACCGTGGACCTGCAATCGCCATTGAACACGGCAGGCAACGTGCGCGGACGGGTGGTGACCAGTTACGAAGACAAGCAGTCGTTCCGCGATTACTACAGCAAGCAATCGTCGCTGTTCTACGGCATTGTCGATGCCGATTTCAGCGATGCCACAAGTGGTTACATCGGCGTCAACAAGCAGCGCAACGACGGTCGCGGCACCACCTGGGGCGGCGTGTCGGCATACTTCAGCGATGGCAGCCGCACGGATTTTGCGCGCTCGGATTCGTTCACTCCGCGCTGGGCGCGCGGCGTGGCCGACACCACCAATGCCTTCGCCGGCCTGACCCATCGCTTCGACAACGGTGCGCAGCTGCATGTGGAGTATTCGCATCAGCGTTTCGAGGCCGATTGGAAATCGGTGCTGTTCGGCTATCTCGACTACCCGGACCGGGACACCGGCCTGGGCCTTGCCAGCAACTTTGGTGGACGCTATCCCACACTGAGTGCGCAGAACAGTCTGGATGCCTACGCCACGGTGCCGCTGATGCTGTGGGGCCGCGAGCACGAACTGGTGGCCGGCGCCACCTGGATGAATCGCAACCTGCGCAGCTGGTCCAACGCACCACTGCAACCGCTGAGCGCCGAAAGCGTCTACGCCTGGACCGGCCGCATGGCGCAGCCGGAGTGGACGCCGCTGAGCAAGGGCGAAGAGCGCGATGTGCGCCAGGTTGCCGCCTACGCTGCCGGCCGTTTCAGCCTGACCGATGCGCTCAAGGCCATCGTCGGCGCACGCATCACCGACTGGAAGAACACCGACCAACTGGTGCCGGCCAACTCTTACGAACGCCGCGGCCGCACCACGCCGTACGCGGGCCTGATCTTCGATGTGGACGATCATCATTCGCTCTACGCCAGCTACACCGGCATCTTCAAACCGCAGAGCAATCGCGACCGCAGCGGGCGGTATATCGAACCGCTGGAAGGCAACAGCTACGAGGTCGGCGCAAAGGGCGAATACCTCGGCGGCCAGCTCAATGCGGCGTTGGCGCTGTTCCGTATCGAGCAGGACAACCTCGCGGTCAACGACCCCGGCCAGTTGGTGCCCGGTACCACCGATCAGGCATATCTTGCGGCGAAGGGCACGGTCAGCCAGGGCGTGGAATTCCAGCTCGATGGCCAGCTTTCGGAGCAATGGCGCATTGCGTTCGGCTTTGCCCAGTTCGATGCCAACGACGCCAGCGGCGTCGATGTGAATCCAACCAGTCCGCGTCGCGAAGCCACGCTGTTCACCAGCTGGCAAACCGGGCCGTGGCGCGTGGGTGGTGGTCTAAGTTGGCAGTCGGCCATTCACGAATTGATGTCCGGGCCACAGGGCACCACGCAGCGGTTGACCCAGGGCAGCGTGCTGCTGGCCAACGCGATGGCGCGCTACGACATCAATCAAGCCTGGTCGGCGCAGCTCAACGTGCGCAATCTGTTCGACCGCAAGTACTACGCCAACATCGTCTATCAGAGCCAGTTGATCTACGGCGACCCGCGCGATGTGGAGCTGACCGTGTCCTGGAAGTTCTGATTTTGCTCAAGGCGCGAGCCGCTGGCGGCATCCATGCCGCCAAAGGTCCCGCGAGCGGTAAGGGCATCGCGCGCTCGACTAACCAAGCCTTGGCCTGCATCTGAACGACGCGGCGACTCTAGAACTCGGTTGTCCTGAAGTGATTGGTCAGCGTGGATAGATCAGTTGTAGAGCGGCTGCTCTGCGGCTTTGCTGCAGGGCCCTTGCCCGCCCACCATCGCGGGACACGCCGCAAGTACGTCCGTGTAGGCTCTTACGCGGCATCCATGCCGCGTAAGGTCCCGCGACGGTGAGCGGGCAAGGACCAGTCGGGTTGGTCGGTGTGCATGGTGCAAGCAATACACGATGCATGTCGTTCGGATAACGGTGGGTTCGGTTAGCTTTCCAACGCAAGCCGAGCAACCAACAAGCTTTTTAGAAAGCAGCCGACCAACTTCCTGGTGCGGTGCCCTTGCCGATTGCGGGACCGTGTGGCGGCATGGATGCCGCCACCGAGCCTACAGGGACATACTTGCAGCGTGTCCCGCGAGCGGCGAGGGCACCGCGCACTCGACTAACCAAGCCTTTGCCTGCATCTAAACGACGCTGCGACTCGATAACCTGGTTGTCCTGAAATGATTGGTCAGCGTGGACAGATCAGTTGTAGAGCGGTTGATCTGCGGCTTGGCTGCAGCGCCCTTGCCCGCCCACCATCGCGGGACACGCCGCAAGTACGTCCGTGTAGGCTCTTATGCGGCATCCATGCCGCATAAGGTCCCGCGACGGTGGGCGGGCAAGGACCCGTCGAGATGGTTGGTGTGCATGGTGCAAGCAATGCATCAGGTGCGTTGTTCGGATAACGCTGCGGCCGATCAGCTTCGCAACGCAAAACGCAACGCGATCAACAGGCTGGCTTTCATCAAACGACCGACCAACTTTCTGGTGCGGTGTCCTCGCCGATTGCGGGACCGTGTGGCGGCATGGATGCCGCCACCGAGCCTACATGGATGTACTTGCGGCGTGTCCCGCGAGCGGCGAGGGCACCGCGCACTCGACCAACGCAGCGTGGGATCATCCACATAGCGTCAAGAGCGGCCGTTAAAACGACTGCGCGGCCGCTGCTCGCTGCGGTGTGCACCACGCGTACACACCGGTTCCTCCGCGCCGTCCGCACCCACCTGACGACCGCTCGCTACGTTCTGTCAGCCGTTCTAAGTCGAGCCAAGCACTTCGTGCATCGCCTCAGCGCGGTTCGGCGACGATCAACCAGTTGTTGAACGGCGTATTGCCATACAACGGCGCAAACGTCGCGCGCAGACCGGCGGCATCCAACTGCGCCTGCAGGCTTTCGCGGGTGGGATAGCTGCGCGGCATGCGCTGCATCCAGCCGCTCAGATGTGCCAGCACGTCGGTGACGCGGCTGGTGCGGCCACGGCTGCTGGCATCGCCCAAGGCACTGCGGATCACCAGCTTCGCACCGGGTGTGAGCATCTGCGCCACGCTGCGCAGCAGGTTGGCCTGCATGTCTTCCTGCAGATACTGCAGTACGTCCAAGATGGTCACGCTGCCGCGGTGTTGCGGCCATGCCACGCTCAGATCGACCACGGCGAACTGGGTACTGCCCAGTGCCGAGCGCTGCGCGATGTGTTGCGCGCGGCGGATCTTGGACGCATCCACATCCACCCCGTGATACGCCAACGCCTGACCATCGGCACGCAACGCATGCGCGAGCAGGCCGAGCCCACAGCCCAGATCCAGCACTGGCGCAGTGGTGCTGCGCAATTCGGCCAGCACGCCCGGATATAACGGATCGGTGCGTAGCTTGGCTTGCGTGTAGTAGTAATCGTAGCGATTGCCCAGCGGATGCGGCGGCAGAAACGCGCGCGCGATTGCCAGCGCCTGGGCGCGGCTCATGGGTTGGGTGGCGGTGGTCTGCAATGTCGTTCCTTGGCAGTGAGGCGTGGTGCGCGGCTAGCTTAGAGCATCGCGCGCCGCAGGCAGTGCCAATGCGGTCCAGCGCGCATACATCGCGCCAGAGGGATGCAGGCCATCGTCCACCAGCATGTCCGCCGCGTCACCGCCATCGCGGCTGGTGGCGGTGATGTCGACAAAGCGCACGGCACGTTTGGCGCAGAGATCGGAGGCGACGCCGTTGAAGGCATCGATCTGCGCGGCAATCAGCGCCGCATCGGCGCCCTGCGCGTGCGCGAACGGGGTGAGCCCCCAATCGGGAATCGACAGCACAAACACACGCGCTGCGAGGCCGCCCGCGAAAGCGATCGCATGCTGCAACAACGCATCGAACTGGCTGCGGTACTCGTCCAGCGAGCGCCCGCGGTATTGATTGTTGACGCCGATCAGCAGGCTCACCAGCTCGAACGGCCCCTGCGGTGCGGCCGTATCGATACCGGCCTGCAGCTCGTCGGTGGTCCAGCCGGTGGTGGCGATGATCTGCGGCGGCGCCACGTTCCATCCGTAGGCACGCAAACCCTCGACCAATTGCACCGGCCAGCGCTGCGCAGCCGCAACGCCTTCGCCGATGGTGTAGGAATCGCCGAGCGCCAGATAGCGCAACGGCGTACCAGGCGCCGTCATCAGGCCACGCTGCGCGACTTGAGCGGCACGACCTTGGTGACTGCTTCGGCGCGCCGTGCCAGGGCACGGTCGATACGCGCGAACACATCGCGCATCACCGTCGCCTCGGGCATCAGGGTCACGCGGAAGTGGTGACGATAGGGCACGTTGAAGCTGGAACCCGGCACCACCAACACGCCTTCCTCGTTCATCAGCTCGAGCGCGAATTCGTGGTCATCGAAATTACGCGCGGCGGGACCTACCACCGCCGGGAACGCGTACAGCGCACCGGCCGGCGCCACCAGCGACAAATGCTCGCTGGCTGCGCAGGCCTCGATCACCGCACGGCGGGTCTCGTACAAACGCCCACCCGGCGCGCACAGCGCCGAGATGGTGTCCGGCCCGTTGACTGCCGCATCGATGGCGTACTGGCCCGGCACGTTGGCGCACAGGCGCAGGGCGCCGAGCAGGTCCATCGCGTTACGCAGATCGTTGATGCGCGATTGCTCGCCCGACAGCAGCGCCCAACCCACGCGCCAGCCGCAGGCGCGGTGCACCTTGCTCAGCCCGCCGAAGGTGATGCACGGATGCGCGCCTGCCAGCGGCGCGACCGGCACGAATGCGGCATCGTCGTAGAGCACCTGGTCGTAGATCTCATCGACCATCAGCAACAGGTTGTGCTTGCTGGCAATCGCCACGATGCGCTCCAGCAACTCGCGCGAATAACTGGCACCGCTGGGATTGTTCGGATTGATCAGCACGATGGCGCGGGTGCGCGAGGACACCAGCGTCTCGATTTCCACCGGGTCCGGCTGGAAGCCGTTCTCCGGCGCGCAGCGGTAATACACCGGGCGGCCATCGTTGAGGATGGTGGCGGCCGACCACAGCGGATAGTCAGGCGAGGGCACCAGGACTTCGTCGCCGGGATTGAGCAGCGCACGCAGCGACAGATCGATCAGCTCGCTGACGCCGTTACCGATGAAGATGCGGTCCGGATGCGCATCCGGATGCTGGCGCCGCGCATATGCGGTGGCGATCGCCTCGCGCGCTTCAGGCAGGCCCTGCTGATGGGTGTATGGATCGGTGCGGCCCATGTCGTCGGCGATGGCGCGCTGCAGATGCTCCGGCGCACGGAACCCGAACGCGCCTGGATTACCGATATTGAGCTTGATCAGCTTGCGGCCCTGCGCCTCCAGCTCCCGCGCTCGCCGCGCCAGCTCGCCCCGGATCTCGTAGCGGACTTCGGACAGACGCTCGCGAATGACGAGCGGCTTTTGCTGGGCTGTGGACATACGGCAGGCCGGTTGTAGGCGTGAGGCTTGGCATGGTAGCGGAAATAGGGCAGGCGGGCATGCTTGCATCGGCAACGATGTCAAGGGGCGCTTCAGCCCGGGCGCAGGGCCGATTGCACAAGCCGCAGCGGCCAGCCAGCTAGAATCGCCCCATGAGCAACGCACCCCCCGATTACCCCACTCTCCAATCCATCGGCTGGCCCTGGCCTGGCCCTCCCGAGGACCCGTCCTGGCAGGCGCTCTTTGCCGCGCATCCGCAGGCGATGCCGGCGCGGGTGGTGGAGCAGCATCGCACCGGCTATGTGGTGGCCGATACGCCGGAGGCCAGTCTCAAGGCCGAGTCGTTGCCGGAGTGGCAGCGGCCGCGGTTTCCCAGCCATGAGCGGGCGGCGGTGGGCGATTGGGTGCTGATGGAGGGCAAGCGCATCGTGGCGCTGCTGCCGCGGCGCACCTCGATCAAGCGCGGGGCGGCCGGCGAGCATTACCACCAGCAGGTGATCGCGGCCAATATCGATACGGTGTTCATCGTGTGCGGGCTGGATGCGGACTTCAATCCGCGCCGCATCGAGCGCTATCTGCTGCTGGTCGGCGGCGGCGGTGCCGAGCCGGTGGTGGTGCTGACCAAGGCCGATCAGACCGAATATGCCGAGGATGCATTGGCGGTACTGGAGGAGCTGGAGGCGCAGAACATCGCGTTGCGTGCGGTCAATGCCAAGGATCCCGAGAGCGTGGCTGCGCTGCGGCCGTGGCTGGGCGATGGTCGTACTGCGGTGCTGGTCGGCTCGTCGGGCGCGGGCAAGTCGACGCTGACCAACACCTTGCTCGGCACACAGAAGATGAAGACCAATGCGGTGCGCGAGAACGATTCGCGTGGCCGGCATACCACCACCCATCGCGCGTTGATTCCGTTGCCGTCCGGTGCCTGCCTGATCGATACGCCCGGCATGCGCGAGCTCAAGCCCACCGGCGAGGAAGATTTGGCCGAGGGCGGCTTCTTGGATGTGGAGGCCCTGGCGGCGCAATGCCGCTTCAACGATTGCGCGCATATCGCCGAGCCCGGCTGCGCGGTGCGTGCGGCGATCGAGGCCGATACGCTGGATCCGGAGCGGGTGGCCAACTACATGAAGCTGCGCGTGGAAGTGGCCGCCGCGGCCGAAAAACTCGCCACGCGCCTGGCGCAGAACAACCGGGGCAAGGGCTCGGGCCGGCGGCCTGCCAGCGTCGATCGCACCGGGCGCCGCTGAAATGCCGCTGCGCAAGGCGCCGCCGGACATCGTCCATCACGCGGCGCTGGATGTGCGCCTGGTCAAGGCGGTGCGCGGCGTGCGTCTGTTGGCCCTGGCCAGCTGGCCGCGTTCGCTGCAGGAGCCGTTTCTGCAGAGCGTGGCGCGTGGTCAGCCGGAGCTGCCGCAGGTGGAGTATCCGGCGCTGGATTTCGGCGATACCCGACGCGAATTGGCGGCGATTGCGAAGGCCGCCGATCCGCATCATCCGCTGGGCGCGTATCTGATCGACTCGGCGCACAGCTGGAGTCTGGCGGCCGGCCTGCTGGAATCGTTGGGCACCACCGCAGTCAGCGATTACTCGGCGCAGTTGTTCGGCGTGCCCGACGACCCGATGCCAGGCAACGGCCCGAGCACGCGCGAAGCCGCACGCCACTTCATCCAGATTGCGCAGGAACTGGACCGCGAACTGCTGGCGCCCGAAGAACAGGTGCCGGTGTCGGCGACGGCCTTGCGCATGCAGCTGCAGAACGATCTGGATGCGTTCTTCGAAGGCCGCGTCATCACGGTCACGCTGGACCCGGATCTGCTCGCCAAGGCGGCCGCAGGCGCGCACCGCATCCGCCTGCGCAGCGGCGCCACCTTCAGCGATTACGACCGCGCGCAGTTGTTCCATCACGAAGCGCTGGTGCATTCCCTTACCGCGCTCAATGGCCGCGCGCAGGTGCATCTGCCCAGCCTGGGCATCTCTTCGCCGCGCACCACGGCCACCCAGGAAGGGCTGGCCACGTTCGCCGAGCAGATCACCGGCAGCATCGATATCGAACGCATGAAGCGCATCAGCCTGCGCATCGAGGCGATTGCGATGGCGCGCTCGGGTGCGGACTTCATCGACGTGTTCCGCTATTTCACCAGCAGCGGGCAGAGCGCAACCGAAAGTTTTTCCTCGGCGCAACGCGTGTTCCGCGGGGTGCCCACCGCAGGCGGCGGTGCCTTCACCAAGGACACGGTGTATCTGCGTGGTCTGGTCGCGGTGCACACGTTCTTCCGGCATTCCCTGCAGCGCGACCAGCTGCAGCTGTGCCGTTATCTGTTCGCCGGCAAGATGGCGCTGGGCGATGTGGCGCGCTTTGCGCCCTTGTTCGACAGCGGCGTGCTGGTTGCACCGCGCTGGCTGCCGCCGTGGGTGAGCCGGGTCAGCGGGCTGGCCGGCATGCTGGCGTTTTCGTTGTTCGCCAATCGCATCCGCATGGATCAGCTGCAGCCGCCGGCGATGAATGTCTGAGCGTCGTTACGAGAGGGTGCGAACACTTGCCGGGTAGGTGCGAACACGCACCGCAATTTTAGAGCGGCTGAAACAACCACTGCGTTCACCGTCAGGCGGTCGCGGCCAATGCTCGGAATCGGCATGGCCACTCGTACACCCCGGTTTCTCCGTGCCGCCCGCACCACCTGAGGCCTAATCGCTACGCGTTGTTAGCCGCTCTTGGTAGTCGCGCGTCCCTTGCGGATGCAGCGGGCCTTGCGATTGTGTGGCTCGCCGGAAGTGGCGCTGAACCGTATGCATCGTGCCGACACGTTCTACACGATGTTGCAACGGGCTGATCCACACACTGCTCGCCTCGCCCGAGATGGGCAACGACACGAGGCAATGCGATGAAAATCCTGATGGTGCTCACTTCCCACGACCAACTCGGCGATACCGGCAAGAAAACCGGCTTCTGGCTGGAAGAATTCGCCGCGCCGTACTACGTGTTCAAGGACGCTGGCGCCGACATCACGCTGGTCTCGCCCAAGGGCGGCCAGCCGCCGCTGGATCCCAAGAGCGACGAACCCGACGCACAGACCGACGCCACTAAGCGCTTCAAGCAGGATGCCGACGCGCAGCAGGCATTGGCCAGCACGCATCGTCTGGCGGACGTCAAGGCCGAGGACTTCGATGCGGTGTTCTATCCGGGCGGCCACGGACCGTTGTGGGATCTGGCCGAAGACGCGCAGTCGATCGCCTTGATCGAAGCCTTCGCCGCTGCCGAGAAACCGCATGCCCTGGTCTGCCACGCGCCGGGCGTACTGCGTCGGGTCAAGGGCAGCGATGGCAAACCGCTGGTCAATGGCCGCCGCGTCACTGGCTTTACCAATGGCGAAGAAGAGGGCGTTGGCCTGACCAAGATCGTGCCGTTCCTGGTCGAAGACGTGCTGACCGAACTCGGTGGCAGTTACGAGAAAGGCGCCGACTGGGGCGTGCATGTGGTGACCGATGGCACGCTGGTGACAGGGCAGAATCCTGCCTCTTCCGAAAAGGCCGCCGAGACGTTGCTCGAGCTGTTGAAGCGCTGATTTTGCGGTCGTCGTGTGGTCGTGCATCGACCGCCGGAGGAAGCCGCGCCTTTTGACTTGGAGCGGCTGACAACACGTAGCGATTAGTCGTCAGGTGGGTGCGGACGGGGCGAAGGAGCTGGCACGTACGAGTTGTACATGTCGATGCCGAGCACCAGCCGCGCCCGACTGACGGTGAGAGCAGCAGTTTTGTAGCTGCTCTTGGTCGTGCGTTTTCAACTCTTGGTCGTGCGCTTTCAGAATTCCGCAGCATCCGACAGCTCGACGCAATCAAGTGCTCGCAACGCAACCAAGCGCACCGACCATCTCCGCTGGCCCTTGTCCGCCCACCGTCGCGGGACCTTACGCGGCATGGATGCCGCGTAAGAGCCTACACGGACGTACTTGCGGCGTGTCCCGCGATGGTGGGCGGGCAAGGGCCCTGCAGCCAAGCCGCAGATCGCCCGCTCTGGCAGATCATCCGCTTTGAAGTGCGCTTCACAACTGCCCAAAACCGCTTAGGCACCACGCTCCAACCAGCGTACCGCATAAGCCGGCAGCACCAGCCGCATGTCATCGCTCAGCGATTCGACCGTTGCGTCGCTGTCATCAGCCAGCAGTGTCCATCGGCCATCCCCGATCGCAGCAAGCTCCACCGTCAGCGGCTGATCGCCGAAATTGTGGACGGCCAAGAAACCATCGCCACGCGTCAACGCAAACAGTCGCGGATCGCCCAGCGCCACACTGCCCAATGCCTGATCGGCTGCCAAAGCAGAAAGCGCAGCACGTTGCCGGATCAATGCACGCAACCGGCGATACACCTTGCCGCTCAAACTATCCGCAGTCTCACGTTGAGCAGCAACCTTCCAATCCATTACCGGACGATGCAACCAGCGGCCTTCGTGCTGACGGTGCGGGTCACCGCGATAACTGATGTCGTTGGGCAAGGCGAGTTCGTCCCCCATATAGATCAACGGCACGCCCGGCATTGCAAGCGCGATCGCATAGAGCAGCACCAACCGATCCACCGCAGTGTCCAACGCCACCGCATCGCCTGCCTCCTGTGCCGCCTGGATCCCCGAAAGCGCAGCGGCCATGCCATTGGTACCGTGCACGCCGTCGCCACTGCTCTGGAAGCTCTCGCCGCGCGCGTAGCTGCCCGGCACATCGTTGGCATAGAAGCGCGCGACATCGCGCAACGCAAACGGTGGCTGCTCGGCATTGCCGGCCGCCTCATGCTGCAGCACATTCCAGCCGATATCGTCGTGGCAGCGCACATAGCTCAGCCACGCGCAGTTGTGCGGCAACGGCGGGCTATGCGCGATGACGGTATGCAGAATGTCGCCGCGTTGCAGCGCCAAGGCCGACCAGCCGGCTGCCATCAGCGTGCTGTGATACGCGAGATGGCACTCGTGTCCCTGGTCCGCACCTGTGCCGAAGTAGGGCGGCAGCTGCGTCATCGGCACGATGGCTTCGGCCTTCATCACCACCGAGGGTGCCACGATATCGGTGACCGCGCGTAGCGCCACCAGCAAGGTGTGCGCCTCGGGCTGATTCATGCAATCGGTGCCGGTGCGCTTCCACAAATATGCCGTGGAATCCAGCCGAAATGCCTCCACGCCCAGATTGGCCAGCTGCAGCATCGCCAGCGCCATCTCGCCGAACACCGCCGGGTTGCTCCAGTTCAAATCCCATTGATAGGGATAGAAGGTGGTCCACATCCACTGCGCAGTGTCGTCCACCCAGGTGAAGTTGCCAGGGGCGGTGTGCGGGAAGACCTGCCCCAGCGTGGTTTCGTACTGATCGGGTAGCGCGCGGTCTGCAAAGTGATGGTAGTAATCGAGATAGCGTGCGTCGCCCGCACGCGCGGCCTTTGCCCAGGCGTGATCGTCGGCGGTATGGTTGAGTACGAAATCCGCGCACAGGCTGATGCCGGCCTCGCGCAGGCGCGTAGTGAGTGCGATGAGGTCGTCGTTGTCGCCCAGGCTCGGTTCGACCTGTCCGTAATCGCTGACCGCAAAGCCGCCATCGTTATCGCCGGCGCGCGCGCGCAGGAACGGCAGCAAGTGCAGATAGCGTACGCCCAGTTCCTGCAGATACGGCACACGCTCGGCCACGCCTTGCAGCGTGCCGGCGAAGCGGTCCACGTAGGCGCTGTAGCCCAGCATGTGTTGTTCGCCAAACCAGCCGGGCTGACGCGTTGTGTCCAGTTGTTGCAGTGGCTGCGGGCGCTGTTGCGCAGTGTTGCCGAGCGCGCTCAACCACTGCGTCAACCACGACGCATAGTCCGGGCGTTGCCCATACAGCGCTTGCAGCGCGTCGAGCAGACGCGGCGCATGCTGATCGAAGCGCGGCAACAGCGCATTCGCACGCTGCGCATCCAACGGCGCAGCAAAGGCTGCGCGCACTACAGTGAAATCGATGGGGGAGGTACTCATTGGCAAGCGCCGGGAAGAATCCGGCGAGGGGTCCTTAGAAGTCGTAGCGCAGGCTGATGCTGGTGGTACGGCCGGCGATCGAACGCGCGCGGATGATGCCGTTGGCTGGGATGGTGGCTTCCTCGGCTTCGGTCAGGCCAAACGTGTTGAACAGGTTGTTGACGTTGAGCGCGACGGTGAGCGCATCGGTCACGCGGTAGTCGCCGAACAGGTTCACCTGCGTATAGCCGGGCATCTTCAGCTGGTTGGAATCCTGGGTGTAGGCATCGGTGGTGCCGATCAGGTTCACGCCGAACTGATAGCCGTCGCCGCGGTAGCTGGGAGTCAGCTGCCAGACAACATCGGCCTGGCGGCGCGGCACATTGCCGGTGTTTTCCGGCGTGATCTGGTCCTTGGAAATCTCTGCATCGGTCCAGGTCAGGCCGCCGTTGACGGTGAAGCCTTCGTAGCGGTAGCTGGCTTCCAGCTCCACGCCGTGCGCCTCGTAGCTACGGTTGAAGAAGCGCTGGCTGGTGACTTCGAAGTTCTGTTCCTCGGTGCGTGCCGAGAAGGCGGTAGCGAACAGGCTCAGGCCGTCGCGGCGCCACTTCAGGCCGGCTTCGGCCTGGCGGACCACGTTGACGCCTTCGTCGGAAGAGACCGAGCCGTCGTCGCGAACCACACCGAACAACAGGCGGTCGGCATTGGCGCGTGCGCCGCGGCTGATGCGGGCGAAGGCGCCCAGGTCGTCGTTGATCAGGTAATTGCTGCCCAGCGAATACGACAGGTAATTCCAGTCGTAATCCACCGGCCGCGCGTTGGCGGTATCGACCGTGGCCACACGCTGTTCCACCGGCTGGATCACGCCGTCGCCGTTGACGTCCAGGTTCTGCGCAATCGCAGTGCCGGCATAGTTGCCGCGTGCATCGCCCATGTCGTAGCGCAGGCTGCCGTCGATGCTGAACTTGCCGCTGTCGAAGGTGAGCGCGATGTACGGCGCGTTGACGTCGTAGCGCACGTCGTAGCTGCGGGTGATGCAGCAGTCGCCCCAGAACGGGGTGCCGTACGCGTAAAGGCCGTTCTGCGAGCGCGACACGCCGCCGGCATCGACCACGTTGAGCAGGCGCGAATCGCGGCCCAGGGTCTGCACGTAGGAATTCCAGGTCCAGTCCATGTCGATGGTCTGGCGCGAGCTGTAATAGCCCATGCGCAGGGTGAGCGTGCGGCCATCGCCGTCGAACGCGCGCGAAACGCTGAGGTCGTTGGTGACGTTGCCCAGGTCGTTGATCGCCACGTTGAACAGATGCGTGCGGATTGCGTTGCCTGTGTAGGCCTGGCCCGCATCTGCACCGCTGGCCTGCACCAGTTGCGCGCCAGCGCCGCCGATGGAAGAGGCGAGCGAGGCGGCATCGGTGATTTCGGCCGGGAACGGGCTGACGAAGCGGCCGCTGTTGTCGGCGATGCGGAATTTCTCGCTCAGGTTCCAGCCGTTGCCCAGGTCGAACCAGGCTTCGGCGCCGATGGTGCGCGAGATCGGGTGCATGCCGTCGCCCAGGTCGGTGCGGCGCGGCTGATTGTTGCCATCCAGGCCCACATCGCTGCGAAAATTGCGGCTGTACAAGGTGTCGTTGCCGGGGTCGAAGCCGGCGAAGCCGCCCAGGTCCGGCGAGCCGTCGCGGCCGCGCACGGAGGTGGGCACCGGCAGATAGCCGGCGGCGCGGTCGTTGAGGTATTTGCCGTACACACGTACGTAGCCGTTCTCGAACAGGCGGGTGAGGTTGGCCTTGAGCTGGCCACCCTTTTCGGTGGTGTAACCGGCGTCGCGCACGCCATCGCCCTGGCGGAAGAAGCCGCCGATATTGAACTGCCAATGCTCGGCAAACGGTGCGCCGTAGTTGAAGTCCACGCGCGTGCTGTCGTAATCCACGCCGCGGCTCACGCCGACGCTGCCGCCTTCGGTGTCGCCGGTCTTGCTGATGAAGTTGATGATGCCGCCGGGCGCATTGCTGGTGAACGTCGACGCCGAGCCACCGCGAATAGCTTCGATGCGATCGAGGGTGAAGTCCGAACGCAGAAAGATGTCCGAGTTGCCGAAGGCGATATCGCCGAACTCCATCACAGGCAAGCCGTCTTCCTGCAATTGCAGGAACTTGGCGCCGCCCGAAGCGACGGGGAGGCCGCGCACGGCGATATTGGCGTTGCCTTCGCCACCACTGGATTCGGAGCGGATGCCGGGGATGTTGCGGAAGATCTCGGCAGTGCTGCGCGGCGCCGATTGTTCGATCGCCTCGGCGCCGACGGTGCTGACCGACACGCTGGACTTGAGCTTGGTGGTGGCCGTGGAGGTGCCGGTAACGAATACCGAATCCAGATTGACCGCGGCGCTGTCGGCGGCCGGCGGGGTGGTGGTTGCGCTGGTGGCGTCCTGCGCCAGCGCGGCGGGCACGCAGAGGCAGGAGGCGACCGCGCAGGCCAGGGCATGCAGGCGAAGGGTGTGCAAAGTGGACATCGCGGTTCTCTCTCTCACGGATGGTGGTGTGCCGATCGCTGCATCGTCCCCTCCCAGGGAGTGGCCGTGTGGCCTGCAGTGCGAGCGCAGTAATACGCTGCAATACAATCGATTGCAATCCTGCATTGCAGCAATCCAATGCATGCTGAAAAGACATAATCTTCAAAGCGGAAGCGTGTTGCATCGCAGCGTTACAATCGATTGCATCAGCGTCAGCGTACAGTGCGCTGCGGCCACCGATCGCCGCACCCAAGCTCAGGATCTTGTATGTCGTCGAACGCTCCACCGCTTTCCTTCCTGCGCATCCTGGCGCTCAACGCCGGCTTTTTTGGCGTGCAATACAGCTTCGGGTTGCAGCAGAGCAATATGAGCCCGATCTACAACTATCTGGGTGCCGACCACGCCAGCCTACCGTACCTGTGGCTGGCCGGGCCGATCACCGGGCTGGTGCTGCAGCCGTTCGTGGGCGCGTGGAGCGACCGCTCGGTGACCCGCTGGGGCCGGCGCATGCCATACATGGTGCTGGGCGCGCTGGTATGCAGCCTGTGCCTGCTGGCGATGCCGTTCAGTACTGCGTTGTGGATGGCGGTATGCCTGCTGTGGATCCTGGATGCGGCCAACAACGTGGCGATGGAGCCGTACCGTGCCCTGGTCAGCGATGTGCTGGCGCCGCCGCAGCGGCCGCTTGGCTATCTCACGCAAAGTGCATTCACCGGTCTTGCGCAGACGCTGGCCTATCTCACCCCACCGTTGCTGGTGTGGCTGGGCATGAATCAGGACGCCGCCAATGCGCACCATATTCCCTACGTCACCATCGCTGCGTTCGTGATTGGCGCGGGGTTTTCTGCCGCCTCGATCCTGCTCACCGCGCGCAGCGTGCGCGAGCCGGCGATTGCGCCGGCAGAGATTGCCCGTATGCGCCAGACCGGCGCGGGCCTGGGCGCGACGGTGCGCGAAATCGTCAGTGCCTTGCGCGCGATGCCACCGACCATGCGTCAGCTCGCACCGGTGATGCTGTTCCAGTGGTACGGGATTTTTTGTTACTGGCAATACATCGTGCTGTCGCTGTCGACCACGTTGTTCGGCACCACCGAGGCCAACTCGCATGGCTTCCGTGAGGCAGGATTGGTCAACGGGCAGATCGGTGGCTTCTACAATTTCATCGCGTTTCTGGCGGCGTTTGCGATGGTGCCGGTGGTGCGCCGCTTCGGCCCGAAATACACGCATGCGGCCTGTCTGGTCGCGGCCGGGATCGGCATGTGGGTGTTGCCGGGCATCCAGGACCGCTGGCTGATGCTGCTGCCGATGATCGGCATTGGCCTGGCCTGGGCCAGCATGATGGGCAACCCGTATCTGATGCTGGCCGACAGCATTCCGCCCGAGCGCACCGGCGTGTACATGGGCCTGTTCAACCTGTTCATCGTGCTGCCGATGCTGATCCAGATCGTCACCTTGCCGCTGTATTACGAGCGGCTGTTGCAGGGTGACCCGCGCAACGTGATCCGGCTTGCCGGTGCGCTGATGCTGGCCGCGGCGATCGCGATGCTATGCGTGCGCGTCCGCAAGCCCAAGGCGGTGGCGGCTTAGAGCGACTGACGAAACGACTTCACGCCGGTCTACTGCAGGCCGGCTGATCTGCTGCCTGGCTGCCTGGCTGCGGGGCCCTTGCCCGCCCACCATCGCGGGACACGCCGCAAGGCAGAGCGGCTGATCTGTGGCTTGGCTGCAGGGCTCTTGCCCGCCCACCATCGCGGGACACGCCGCAAGTACGTCCGTGTAGGCTCTTACGCGGCATCCATGCCGCGTAAGGTCCCGCGACGGTGGGCGGGCAAGGACCAGTCGAGATGGTCGGTGTGCATGGCTTTCAACAAAGCGAGCAGCAATCTTTCTGGTGCGGTGCCCTCGCCGATTGCGGGACCGTGTGGCGGCATGGATGCCGCCACCGAGCCTCGACGGATGGATTTACGGCGTGTCCCGTGAGCGGTGAGGGCACCGCGCCCTCGACCGACTCAGCGTTCGACCTGGACTTTTGACTGCATCCACCAAGATGCGGCAGACAAAATCACTGCACTCACTGACAGGCGACCGCTCGCTAGGTTTCTTGGCCGCTCTTAGTCGCCACGCCTGCATTGCTGCATACCGGGCGCCGTCGAGTGCGCTCGCGGAGGCGAGGAAGTACGGCTGCGCGCAGCGCCTCCGCTTTTGCGATTCCCCAATCCCGATTCCCGATTCCCCGCTTCACGCCGACTCGCGCACCACCAATTTCACCGCCATCTCCACTGATTCCACCGACTCGCCAGCGATCAGCGCCAGCAGCCGGTCCACCAGCAGGCGTGCGGCCAGCCCGAGATCCTGCCGCACCGTGGTCAACGGCGGCTGGCTGTAGGCGGCCAGCGGGATGTCGTCGAAGCCCACCAGCGAAATGTCCTGCGGCACACGATGGCCGGCTTCGACCAGGGCGCGAATCGCACCGACTGCGATCACATCGGAGGCCGCGAACAGCCCGTCCGGTGGGTCGGTCTTCTTGAGCATCGCGCGGGTCAGGCGGTAGGCGTCCTCGCTGAGGAAGTGGCTGCGTGCATGCAGGCGCGTGTCGAATTCGAGCCCGTGCTGCTCAAGTGCGTGCCGATACCCGGCAAAGCGCGGTGCGACCTCGGGCAGTTGGTCGTCGCCCAGAAAGGCGATGCGGCGACGGCCGCTGGCGATCAGATGCTCGGTGGCAAGCGCGCCGCCCTGAAAGTTGTCGCTGCCCACGCTGATGTACGACTGCCCTTCGATCCTGCTGCCCCATACCGCCATCGGCAGACCGTCGCGCGCGGCGGCATCGAGCGCATCGTGTTCGGAGCTTTGCCCGAGCACGATCACGCCATCGGAGCGGCTGCCGCGTGCGAGTTGTTCGACCCATCCATCCTGATGCCGATCCAGCTTGGACAGCAGCATGCTGTAGCCGCGCCCGGTCAGTTCTTCGGCCAGCAACGCCAGCATGGTCATCATGAAGGGATCGGATAACGGCTGATCGAGTGCATGCATCATCGGCACTGCCACGCTCACGGTGTTGGAGCGTTTGGCGCGCAGGCTGCGTGCGATCGGATCGACCTGATAGCCGGCATCGGCGGCAATCTGCTTGATGTAGGCGCGTGTGCGCTCGGCCACCACCGGGCTGCCGGCGAGTGCGCGCGACACGGTGGATTCGGACACGCCCGCCATGCGGGCGATATCGGCCATCTGCGGGCGGGCGCCCGGCGTTGCGCGTTCTGAAGGTTTGGCCATGACAACGCGCTGCGGAAAACCAGAGTGTAATCAGTTCGCGCAGCAGGCGGGTTACTCATCGCAGTGGCGGTTGCTTGCGGGCGATGACCCACTGCAAGTACGCACACCGGTGCAAGTGCACACCTTGCAGCGTGTGCTTGCCACTCGCCAGGCATGACGCTTCACAGTGGCCGACAAAACGTAGCGTGCACCGGCCGCGCACGCCTGGCGGTGAGCGCAGTAGTTTTGATGGCCGCTCTAGCCCATGTAGAGGCCGCCGTTGACGGCATAGTCCGCACCGGTCACGTACGCGGCCTCATCGGAAGCCAGCCACGCGCACAAACCTGCGACCTCTGCAGGTTTGCCGAGCCTGCGCACCGGCACCGAGGTGGCTAGGCGGTCGAGTACGTCGGGTGGAAAGCTGCTGATCGAGGCGCTGGCGATATAGCCCGGCGAAATGGTGTTGACGGTGACGCCACGCGATGCAACCTCTTGCGCCAACGCGCGACTGAAGCCATGCATTGCCGCTTTGGCGGTGGCAAAATTGATCTGCCCGATCTGGCCCTTGTGCGCGCTGACCGAGCCGATGTTGACGATGCGTCCCCAACCGCGCGACGTCATGCCATCGACCACCTGCTTGGTGATGTTGAACAACGAGTGCAGATTGCTGGCGATCACCGCGTTCCAGTCGTCGCGCGTCATCTGCCGGAACAAGGTGTCTCGACTGCCACCGGCGTTGTTGACCAGCACATCGATCTCGCCGACCTCGGCCTTGACCTTGGCGAACGCGGCCACGGTGGAATCCCAATCGGCGGCATTGCCCTCGGAGGCAACGAACTCGAAGCCTTGTTCGCGCTGCTCACGCAACCAGGAGGTCTTGCGCGGCGAATTGGGACCGCACCCGGCGACCACGGTATGCCCGCTGCGCGCCAGCTTCTGGCAGATCGCGGTACCCACACTGCCCATGCCGCTGGTGACGTATGCGATGCGAAGTGTCATTGGTGTAACTCCTTCGGAGTTTGGGAATGGGGAATCGGGAGTGGGGAATCGGTAGAGCAGGAGCCGCGCTTGCGGTGTCTGTTGTCCATGTGGAAGTCAGGAATCGACACGACAGCACAGCGCCGCCCTTACGATTCCCAACTCCCGATTCCCCATTCCCGGCGCGCGATCAGCGCGCCAACGGGAACAAGCCGAACAACAATCCGCCCGCCAACATCAGCATCGAAATCAACACCGCCCACTTCAGCGTGAAGCGTTGATGGTCGGCAAAGTCGACCTTGGCCAGGCCGACCAGCAGATAGGTCGAGGGCACCAGGGGGCTGAGCAGATGCACCGGTTGACCAGCGAGCGAGGCGCGGGCCATTTCCACCGGGGTGATGCCGTAGTGGCCGGCCGCTTCGGACAGGATCGGCAGCACGCCGAAGTAGAACGCGTCGTTGGACATGAAGAACGTAAACGGCATGCTGACGATCGCGGTGATCACCGCCAGATACGGGCCCCAGCTGTCGGGGATCACCGCCAGAAAGCTGCGCGACATCGCTTCGACCATGCCGGTGTTGGACAGGATGCCGGTGAAGATGCCGGCGGCAAAAATCAGCGACACCACCGACAGCACATTGCCGGCGTGATTGACCAGGCGGCGGCGCTGCTCGGCCAGGTTGGGGTAGTTGATCATCAGCGCCAGCGCAAAGCCGATCATGAACAGCACCGGCATCGGCAGCACGCCGACCACCAGTGCGGCCATCAGCGCCAGGGTCAGGATCAGGTTCACCCACAGCAGCTTGGGCCGCTTCATGTACTCGGTGTCTTCTACGCGCGGCAACGCGTCGTTTTCCTCGGGCAGGCTGGTGTCCAGCCAGTTGCCGTCGGCCGGCAGACGCACCACGCCCAGGCGACGACGTTCGCGCATGCCCAGCAACCAGGCCAGCGCGATGATGCCGGCGATCGCCATCGCCATCGCCGGCACCAGCGGCACGAACACATCGGCCGGATCCACATGCAGGGCGGTAGCGGCGCGTGCCGTGGGGCCGCCCCACGGAGTCAGATTCATCACCCCGCTGGCCAGGATGGTCACGCAGGTGAGGTTGAGTGCGTTCATGCCCAGGCGCTGATACAGCGGCAGCATCGCCGACACGGTGATCATGTAGGTGGTGGAGCCGTCGCCATCGAGCGAGATCAGCATCGCCAGGATCGCCGTGCCCATCACGATCTTCAATGGATCGCCCTTGACCAGGCGCAGGATGCGGCCGACCAGCGGATCGAACAGGCCCGCGTCGATCATCACACCGAAATAGAGGATGGCGAACATCAGCATTACGCCGGTGGGCGCGATCTTCTTGATGCCGTCGAGCATCATCTCGTTGATGCCGGTGCCGAAGCCGCCCAGCAACGCGAACACGATCGGCACCGTGATCAGAGCCACCAACGGCGACAGCCGCTTGCTCATGATCAGGTACATGAAGGTGATCACCATTCCGAAACCGAGCGCGGTCAGCATGCGGGAAAATCCTTTGAGACGTGCAACAGGGAGAGGGTGGAGCGTGCGCATGCAGCGCGGAAGCGATGACGCGAATGCAGTTGCCTGAAATCTGGCTCGGTCACGAACGACACATCAGAAGTCGTACTGAAAACGACCGGTGACCGCCAGCGTGTGATCGACCACTGCATCGACCATGCGGTCGCGGTTGCGGCTGTCGATCACGTTGAGCATCACGCGCAGGTTCGGCTTGAAATACCAATTGCCGCCCAGCGTCCATGACTGCGTGCTGGCGTCAATGAAGTTGGGCTGGCCATCCATGTGCTGGTCGCCGCGCATGTAGTCGTAGCGCAAGGCCAGCTCGAACGCGCCGGACGGGCGATTGGGCGTCTTGATGCGGCTGAAACGCCCGGTCTTGCGGTCGTAGCCGCGCGACTCGCCGGTGACGAACCAGCTGACCAAGCCGTAGCTGGCCAACACCTTGGCATGCTGCCCGCCGTCATCGAGCAGGCCGCCGCTGAATTCGCTCTGCCACGACCATGGGCCCAGCACTTCGGCGTATTCCAGCGACCATTTGTCGAAATCGGTATCGCGGCCATCGGCAAAGCGTGCCAGGGTGATGCGGCTGTTGTTGGCCAGATCGTTCTCCGGACGTGGGCGGATCAGCAACGGCGCCGCACCGCCGCTGCCCGGATGCGAATAGCGCTCGTGCGCCAGCGACACGCCCAGGTGGCGTAGCCGCGCCTCGCCCATCTCCGGTGCGAAGGTCAGGCGGGTGCCGAGCGCACCGCCCTTGGTGGACGAATTGTCGATGCTTTCCAGGCTGTAGGCCGCCGTTGACCAGGTCGCATCGGGGCGACTGGCCTGCCAGGAAATCGCCTTGCGATAGATCGGCGCCAGCGTGGTCGATGCATAGCCGCGTTCCAGAAACGGGCCGTAATTGGAACCGGTGCGATCGTCCAGCGAGAAATACTGTTTGAACTGACCCACGGTCAGCGTACCGGCGGAAAACTTCTTGGCGATATACACATCGCGCGCCAGGATGCCGCGGCTGCCGGACTCGTACTGCAGGCCGGCAAATTCCGCTTCGGCCTTGTAGTTGAAACCATAGAACTTGCCCGCCACATCGAGCCACACACGGCGGAATTGGGTGTCGTTGCGCTCGGGCGTGCCGCGTTCGTCGTTGTCGAACATGGTGAAGTCCCAGTGCACGCGCCCACCCACCTCGGCAGTGACCGGACCGTCGCCATCGGCCGCGCGGGCAGCCGGTGCCAGGCAGATCGCGGCGCAGGCGGTGAAGACGCGCAGACGCAAGGTGTCGTTGCTCACAGACCCTCCCAGGTACATGTGTGAATCACGTTCAGCGATGCACCGCACAACCACTCTGCGGCGCGTTGGCTGCAGCCTAGTCCGGCGAAGCTGTCATGGACCTGTCGTTGGGGCGGGAATGGGGAGTCGGGAATGGGGAATCGCAAGAGCGTTAAGAGCTTTTGTCTGCGCGGCCTGTTACCTTCCGGCCGCAGCCAACCGCCGTTCCGATTCCCCATTCTCCATTCTCGATTGCCCGCCCAATGCGCCTGCTGCTAGTCGAAGACAACGCCGACCTCGCCGATGCCATCGTGCGGCGCATGCGCCGTAGCGGGCATGCGGTGGATTGGCAGTCCGATGGCCTGGCGGCGGCGAGTGTGTTGCGCTATCAGAGTTTCGATCTGGTGGTGCTGGATATCGGCTTGCCCAAGCTGGATGGCTTGCGGGTGCTGGCCGGGATGCGCGAGCGCGGCGATACCACACCGGTGCTGATGCTCACCGCGCGCGATGGCATCGAAGACCGCGTGCAGGCGCTGGATGTCGGGGCGGACGATTACCTGGGCAAGCCGTTCGACTTCCGCGAGTTCGAAGCGCGCTGTCGGGTGCTGCTGCGGCGCAATCGTGGCCAGGCCAGCGAGGTGGTGCAGATCGGCGGTTTCGTGTTCGACAACGCCGCGCACACGCTGGTGCTGGACGGCGTGCCGATCGAATTACCGAATCGCGAATACCGGCTGTTCGAAATCCTGATCGGGCGGCTGGGGCAGGTGGTGGGCAAGGACGAGATCGGCAACGGCTTGTTCGGTTTCGACGACGATGCCGGGCCCAATGCGATCGAGCTGTATGTCGGCCGCCTGCGTCGCAAGTTGGCGGGGGCGCCGCTGCGCATCGTCACCGTGCGCGGCGCCGGCTACAAACTCGAAGAAGCCGACCCGCACGCGCCGGTGGAGCCGGGCGTCGATGGCTGAGCCGCTGACGGTGGCGCCGTCGATCAGGCGCACCTTGCTGCTGTATCTGGGCAGCCTGTCGCTGCTCGGCGCGGTAGTGCTGTTCTTTGCCGCGCGCGATTACGGCGAGCGTGCGGCCAATCGCTCCTACGACCATCTGCTGGTGTCCTCGGCACTGTCGATCATCGACAGCGTGGCCCTGGTCGGCGGCGACTGGCAGGTGGATCTGCCGTATGCCTCGCTGGATCTGCTCGGCATGGCGCCGGAAGACCGCGTGTTCTATCGCGTGTTCGATGCGCAAGGCCGCACCATCACCGGCGAAGAGAATTTGCCTCTGCCGCCGCGCCCGCCAAGCGACGAGCGCCCGCTGTTGTTCGATGCCGACTACAGCGGCGAGCCGGTGCGCTTTGCGGTGGTGATGCATCGGGTGGCATCGGCGTCCGGGCAGGGCGAGGTGCGCGTGCAGGTGGGCCAGACACGCCGCGCGCGCGATGCGCTGGCGCGCGATGTGGTGCTCAATGCCTTGGTGGCGATCGGCGTCTTGTCGCTGCTCGCCCTGGGCCTGGTGTGGCTGGGCGTGTATCGCGCGTTGCGCCCGTTGCAGCGCATCGAGCGCGATCTGTCGCGGCGCGAGCCCTCCGACCTGAAACCGCTGAGCGTGTCGGCACCGCAGGAAATGCAGCTGATGGTGACCGCGCTCAATCGCTTCATGGCGCGGCTCTCCTCCAGCAACGAAACCTTGCGCGCGTTCATGGCCGAAGCCGCGCACCAGATGCGTACGCCGCTGGCTGCCTTGCGCGCGCAGGCGCAGCTGGCGATGGACGAGGACGACCCGCGCGAGATGCAGCGCAGCCTGGTGGCGATCGAGCGCAATGCCAGCCATATGAGCCGGCTGCTCAATCAATTGCTCAGCGATGCCAGCGTGATCCATCGCGCCAATCTGCAGCGCTTTGCCACGGTGGATCTGGCCGAGGTCTTGCACCAGGCCTTGCACGAAGCGCTACCGCGTAGCGACAGGGCGCCGCGCGTGCACCTGGCGATCGACCCGCAACCGGCGCTGTTGCATGGCGATGCCTTGCTGTTGCGCGAGGCGCTCAAGAACCTGATCGACAACGCCTGCAAGTACGGTGGCGGCGCGCCATTGCAGGTGGCGCTTACCAGCGATGGCAGCCACCACGTCATCACCATCGCCGATCACGGCCCCGGCATTCCTGCAGCCGAAGCCGAGCGCGTGTTCGAACGTTTCGCGCGCGGGCCGGATGCGCCGGCCGGCGGTGCGGGGCTGGGGCTGGCGATCGTCAAACGCGTGGTCGAGGCGCATGGCGGGCGCATCGATCTGGCCAACCGCGTCGGCGGCGGGCTGATCGCCTCGTTGCATTTTCCTGGAGGGACACGCTGATGCGCGTGCTGTTGCTGATGGTGGTATTGCTGGCACATGGCATCGCCTGCGCCGCGCCCGGCGATGTACGGCGGTTTCCCGCGCAGGGCCCGATGCAGGCGCAATTGCGCGTGCAGGGCTCCACCGATCTGGAAGTGTTCGGCGCGGTCATCCAGGATTACCAGCGCCTGCATCCGGGCACCGAGGTGATCTACGAAGACGTGATCGCCTGGGACATCTATGCGCGCTATCTGCATCCAGGCAAGGCCACACCCGCCGCCGACATGCTGATCAGCGCCAGCATGGATCTGCAGACCAAGCTGGTGAACGACGGTCACGCGCTGGCGCACCGCTCCGTACAGACCGAAGCGTTGCCGGCGTGGGCGCAGTGGCGGCACGAAGTGTTCGGCATCAGCTACGAGCCGGTGGCCATCGTCTACAACACCCGCAAGCTGGCGGCCGCACGCGTGCCGCGCACGCGCAGACAGCTGCTGGCCCTGTTGCGCGCGCCCGATGCGCCGCTGCGCGGCCGGGTCGGCACCTACGATGTCGAGCGCAGCGGCGTGGGCTATCTGTTCGCCACCCAGGACGGGCAGGTCGGCAGCATCGCCGGCGCGCTGCTGGCCGCGTTGGGCGCGAACCAGGTCAGGCTGGAAGAACGCACCGGCACCTTGCTCGACCGCGTCAGCCGTGGCGAGCTGCTGCTGGCCTACAACGTGCTGGGCTCATACGCGCAGACGCGCATCGATGCCGGCGCCCCGCTGGGCATCGTGCAGCCGCAGGACTACACGCTGGTGGCGCTGCGCACCGCAGTGATCCCCAAGACCGCGCCGCATGCGCCCGAGGCGCGCAGATTCCTCGACTATCTGCTTTCGCCACGCGGCCAGCAGGTGCTTTCGCGCGAGGCGCGATTGATGCCGATCCTGCCGGCCGCCGGTGGGCGTGGTGGCTCGGCGCAACCGCCGTTCCGCCCGATCCCGCTGGGCCCGGGCCTGCTGGTGTATCTGGACAAGCTCAAGCGCCGGCAGTTCCTGGACGCCTGGCGCGCCAGCACGCAGCCGCCGCGCTAGCGCGCGGCATCGGTCGCAACCATGTGCCAGACTTGGCGCATGGCCGATCTCACCATCCTCGTCGCCGACGACCACCCGCTGTTCCGTGCCGCCGTGATCCACGTGCTGCAGCAGACCTTGCCGCAGGCCGATGTGGTGGAAGCCTCCAGCGCCGCCACGCTGAGCGCCATGTTGCGTTCGCACCCGCAGGCCGAGCTGGTGCTGCTGGACCTGGCGATGCCGGGCGCACGCGGCTTCTCGGCGCTGTTGCACGTGCGTGGCGAGCACCCGGACATCCCGGTAGTGGTGATCTCCTCCAACGATCACCCACGCGTGATCCGGCGCGCGCAGCAGTTCGGCGCGGCCGGTTTCATTCCCAAATCCACCCCGGCCGAATCGATCGGTACCGCGGTGGCCAGCGTGCTGGAGGGCGGCACCTGGTTCCCGCCGATGACCGCCGAGCGCTCCGAGGCCGACGCGCAACTGGCCTCCAAACTCGCCCAGCTCACCCCGCAACAGTTTCGCGTGCTGCTGAGCCTGGCCGACGGCCTGCTCAACAAGCAGATCGCGCACGAGCTGGGGCTGGCCGAAAACACCGTCAAGGTGCACGTCACCGCGATCCTGAAGAAGCTGGACTGCTACAGCCGCACGCAAGCGGCTGTACTGGTCAAGGCGCTGGAGCCGGAAGGCGAGGGCTGAGTGCTCCTGGTGATCGTGTGCTGCATCGTGTGTTGCGATGACCATGGCGCGCTCGGACGCAGCGCCGTGCAGAACGGCGATGCGAACGCGGGATGACGCGACGGGTAGATCGGTCGTGCCGTTGTCGGTGAAAGATCATTCCACGTGAGGAAGTTCATCGCTGCCGAGGAATCTGCCATGGCGATGCATCCATCAACTGCGCAACTGCACCTTGTGGGCGCCGTAGATGAGTTGCTGTGCCATCGGTCGGCCGATGAAACGCTGTGGAAAGATCGGCGGCAACGCGCTGATCTGATTCAGTCGCGCCAGTTGTTCGTCGCTCAAGACGATCTCCAGCGCACCGAAATTGTCTTCGGCCTGTTGCAGCGTGCGTGCGCCCATCACCGGCGAGACCACGGCTGGATGGCGCAAGGTCCAGGCCAGCGCCACCTGCGAACGCGAGGCGCCCAGTTCGTCGGCGATGGTGCCGACCACATCGGCGATGTCCAGCGAGCGCGCGTTGAGATGCCCGGTCGAGGCGATCACGCCCTTGCGGCTGGTCGAAACCTCGGCCGCGTTGTCGTCGGAGAGAGCGGCGCGGTTGTATTTGCCGGTCAGGATGCCGCCGCCCAGCGGCGACCATGGCAGCACGCCCAGGCCCAGTGCGCGTGCCATTGGCAGTAACTCGTGTTCGACGCTGCGTTCGACCAGGCTGTATTCGATCTGCAGCGCCACCAGGGGCGACCAGCCGCGCAGATCGGCCAGTGTCTGCAATTGCGCCACGCGCCAGGCCGGGGTGTTGCAGATGCCGAGGTAGAGCACCTTGCCCGATTGGACCAGATGGTCCAGACCGCGCATCACTTCCTCCGGCGAGGTGGTGAAATCCCAGGCATGCAGATACAGCAGATCGATGCGATCGGTGTCCAACTGTCGCAGGCTGGTCTCGACCGAGCGGATCAGATTGAGGCGATGATTGCCGCCGGCATTGATGTTGTGCGCATCGCGCGACATGGTGAACTTGGTCGCCAACACGATGCGTTCGCAACAGTCCTTGATCAGCGTGCCCAGAATGCGCTCGGAGCCGCCATTGGTGTAATTGACCGAGGTGTCGATGAAGTTGCCGCCAAGGTCCACATAGGCATCGAAGATGCGCCTGGATTCATCCGCGTCTGCCCCCCAGCCCCATTGTTCGCCGAAGGTCATGGTGCCCAGCGACAGCGGCGAAACACGCAGCCCGGAGCGGCCGAGCAAGCGATAGTGGTCCAGCGAAAATGTTCGACTCATGCGTTGGTTCTCCCGGTAATGGCGTCGTGCGTCATGCGATGCACTGTGCCGCGGGCCGGTGAGTCAGCGTGAGCCTGGTTATCCGGCATCCTTGCCTGATCGTCCGAATCGTCCACGCAGCACCATCGCGCAAGACAAAGCCTTGCATGCGATGTGCATGGCGCATTGCTACGTTGATTGCAATGCGCCGACTAACACGCGCGCAGCGCTCGCACGGCCCGCACTGGGCGGGAGTATCACAGACAGGCAGGGGTGCGCCCTGCTGGGCGGCGAGTGAGCGACCAAGACGCCAGGATCTGCGACTTCGCTGCAGGGCCCTTGCCCGCCCACCATCGCGGGACACGCTGCAAGTACGTCCCTGTAAGCTCTTACGCGGCATCCATGCCGCGTAAGGTCCCGCGACGGTGGGCGGGCAATGACCTGTCGAGATGGTCGGTGTGCAAGGTACAGGCAATGCACGACGTGCGTTGTTCGGATACGACGCGTCCGATCATGTTCCCAACACAGGCCGAGCAACGGAAAAGCTTTTAAGAAAAGCAGCCGAGCAACTCTCTGGTGCGGTGCCCTCGCCGATTGCGGGACCGTGTGGCGGCATGGATGCCGGCACCGAGCCCCCAGGGTGAAGTGACCCCCGGAAGTTGGACACTCCGTCCAACTCCGAGGATTTCATGCACAGATATGACGCTCGCTTCAAACTTCAGGTCGCCAAGGAGGCCTGCAAGACCTCCATCTCGGTCAAGGCGGTGGCTCGCCGTCATGGTCTGGAGTTCTCCACGGTCAGGCGTTGGGCAGCGACCTATCAGTTGCACGGTTGGCGCGGGTTTCACCGCAAGGCCCGCTCCTATGATCTTGCGTTCAAGCTGGAAGTTCTTGAAAAGATGCGCCAAGAGGGGATGTCTGCGCGCGAGGCCACGACCTACTTCCAGATAGGCAGCGCCGGTGCGGTAGCGCATTGGCAACGGCTGTATGCTGACGGCGCCGCCCAAGCGTTATCGCCGCCCCAGAAGCCGATGAAAAAAAAACGCTCGTCCAAGCCCGCCGAGGACATGAGCCGCGATGAGCTGCTTAAGGAAGTGGCCTACCTGCGTGCGGAGACGGCCTACTTAAAAAAACTCGATGCCTTGATCCAGGAAGAGCAGGCGGCGCAGCGCGCAAAGCGCAAGCCGTCCACGGATTGAGGCAGACCTACGCACTGCCGCTTTTGCTCAAGGCGGCCGAGCTATCGCGCAGCACGTTCTATTACCAGATTCGTGCCCTGGCCCGTCCCGATGAAGGTGAGATCGACCTGTGTGAGCGCATCCGCGCGATTTACGATGAAAACCAAGGGCGCTATGGCTACCGCCGCATCGCACTGGAACTGGCCAATCAGGGTGAGAGGATCAACCACAAGCGGGTGCAGCGCCTGATGGCCGGACTGGGGCTGCGATCGCGGGTGCGCATCAAGCGCTATCGCGCATTCAAGGGCGCAGCCAATGTCATCGTAGCCAACGAACTGAGCCGCCAGTTTGAAGCTCAGATGCCCAACCAGAAGTGGGTGACCGATGTCACCGAGTTCAAGGTGCAGGGCATGAAGCTCTATCTTTCACCGATCATGGATCTGTACAACGGCGAAATCGTGGCCTATCAGATGAAACGCCGACCGGTATTCGACCTGGTGGGCCAGATGCTGGATCAGGCAATCAAAAAACTTTCGCCCGACGCTCGGCCGATGATCCACTCTGACCAGGGATGGCACTACCAGCACGAGAACTACCGGCATCAACTCGAAAAGCACTCTCTGAAACAAAGCATGTCCCGACGCGGCAACTGCTTGGACAATGCGGCCATGGAGAGCTTCTTCGGGACGCTGAAGTCCGAATTCTTTTATCTAAACAGCTTTGACAGCGTCGAAAGTCTGGAAGCCGGGCTGGTGGAGTACATCAGGTACTACAACGAAGACCGGATCAAGCTCAAATTGAAGGGCCTGAGTCCGGTAAAATACCGGGAGCAGAGCAAGCTGGTCGCCTGATCGCCCAACTGTCCAGCTTTTGGGGGTCACTTCAGGGACGGGTTCACGGCGTGTCCCGCGGGCGGTGAGGGCACCGCGCATTCGACTAACTGGCTGCTGACTGCATCTAAGCGGCGCTACGACTCGATATCCAGGCGCAGCAGCACGCTTACGCAGGCGTATCGTGCGCAAGCTGCCGACAGTCACGCGACGCCATCAGAAATCCAGCGAATAACCCAGCGTAAACGTACGGCCGCGCCCGGCGAAGTAGCGCAGCGGTTCGACCAGGGCAGTAGGTGATGTACTGCTTGTCGAACAGATTGGACACACCCATGCGCACTGCACCGCGCGGCAACGCGTAGTTGAACGTCGCATCCACCAGCGTGTAGCCGCTGAAGCGCTTGTCGGCCTCGTCGAAGGATTGGCTGAAGGCATGCTGGGCCTGCACGAACGAGGAGAACTTCGGTGTCCACTGCGCCGACCACGAGGCAATCACCCGATTGGGCGCCACGTTGAGGCCATCCAGGCGGGCATCCAGTTGCCCATCGTTGTCGCTGTCGTAGCGGCCACGCGTGTACGCGTACGACAGGCGCAGGCGATGCGCCGCATCCAGGCGATACCCCAGGCTGGCGTCCACACCCTGCACGCGGGTCTTTTCGCGGCTCATCATGAAGGCGCCATTGATCGGCACCACGCGCGTGCCCAGATCCGAGTTGGACTGGAAGTAGCTCAGGTCCGCATCGAAGGCGCCGCGCGTGAGGCGGGTGCCGGCTTCCACGCTCTTGGTCAGGATCGGCTCCAGCGTGCTCAGGCTGGCCACGCGCGTGCCTGGCGTGTTGATCGCGCGCAGCACGCGGCCCACGTCCGGCATGCCGAAACCTTCGGAATAGCTGATGAAAAAGCTCACACCCTCGGCCGGTGTGTAGACCAGGCCTGCGTTGTAGAGGGTCTGGTTGAAGTCGAGCGTGCCGCCTTCGACAGCGACCCGGTTGTAACGCCACAGCGTCTGGTAGCTGTCGATCTTCAACTCGGCTTCTTCGCGGCGCACGCCGGCGTGCAGGGTCAGCTCGGGCAGCAGTTTGTATTCGCCCTGCACGAACAGCGACAGGTTGCGGTAGTCCGACTCGGGCACATAGGTGCGCCCGGTGCCGTAGAGATCCTGCTTGCCGGTGTCGGCCAGCAGGTCGACGCCGCCGGTGAGCTTGAGCCGGCCATCGAGCAGATCATCCTTGGTCAGGCTGATCTTGCTGCCCCACTTGGAGGCGACCGAACGCGATTGGTCGTACAAACTGCCGACCGGTGCGATGCGCGGGTCCTGAAACGTGGACGAGTTGTCGGCGCCGAACAGCCCTTCGAATTCCTGGTTGAACACCATCGCGCTCAGCTGCATGCCGGCCAGGTCGTCGTGGGTGTACGACAGGCTGGAGGTCAGTACATCGTTCCAGGGCGCGGTGCCTTGCGGGGTGCCGCGCACCGAGGTGGTGGGCAGGCCTTGCGCACGGTTGCCGGCGATGCCGATGTAGTCGTTGTCGTTCTTGATGCGGTAGCGGTTGACGCTGACGCTCAGACGCTGCGCGTCGGTGAGCGCGTAGCCGAGCTTGGCCAGCACGTCGTAGCTCTTGGACGTCATCAGGTCGCCCTGGGTGTTGTCGGCACCGATCGGCCGGCCTTGTCCGTCCACATACAGGCCTTGGTCGCTGTAGCTGGCCGAGAACAGGTAATCGAGCTTGTCCGTGCGGCCGTCCACGCGGTAACGGGTCTCGACGCTTGCGGTTTCCGCACGCGTTTCCGAGGTGGGCGCGGTGGCCTGCACGTCGACGTGCTGGTTCAGTTCACCATCCTGCGGACGCCGGGTGATGATGTTGATGGTGCCGCCGGTGGCGCCCAGGCCGTTGATCGCGTTGGCGCCCTGGATCACTTCGATGCGCTCGACCATCGCATAGTCGATGGTGTGCGCTTCGCGACCGGTGGGGCGGATCGGATTGGACTGCGGCACGCCGTCGATCAGGATCAACGGCGTGCGCCCGCGCAGGGTTTCGCCGCTACCGTTCATCTTGCCGCGGCTGGGCGTGTACGAGGGAATCAGGTTGGCGAGCACGTCGGAGGAGTTGCTGGAGATCGTCAGCTGTTGCTGGATCTGCGCCTTGTCGATGATCAGCACCGTCTGCGGCGACTCGGCCACGGTCATGTTGGAGCGCGAGGCGGCAACCACCACCGTATCCAGCGTATCGGTGACATCCGATTGCGCGGACGCGGTGGCAGAGGCGAGCAGGCAGAGCGAGGCAAGCAGCGGCATACCGGCCGATGCGGAGACGGGAGATTTCATCGTGCAAGGAACTCCAAAACGCGGCGGCACGCGTGCAGGACACGCAAGCCGGGGCGAAAGTGACGATCAAATGGGAATCATTATCGATATTCTAGCAGGCGCTGGCGCCACGGCGTCCGGCATGCCGCTCTGCTGCGAGCATGCGACTGCACGCCTTGGCAGCATCGTTACGCTGCCGGAGCACTGCGATGCGAGTGCAGGCAGTCGCTGTGTGCTCAGCAGCGCGTGCAGGCCTAGCTCGACGACGTTCTGCACTCACGCTGCAAGCTGTGCGCGATGCGTCTGCCCGGGCATGCTTGCGCAGCAAAGCAGGCAACTGTCTATGCTATGCCGACCGCCATCGAACATCGCAGCTGCGGCACCGTGACCATCAAATTCGACCTCAACGATCTACAGGCATTCCGCGCCGTTGCCGAAAACGGCAGCTTTCGCCGCGCCGCCGAACGGATACGGATCACCCAGCCGGCGCTCAGCCGCAGGATCGACAAACTCGAGTCGGCGTTGAACGTCAAGTTGTTCGAGCGTACGACGCGCAAGGTGGCGCTCACCACGGTCGGCCAGGCCTTCATGCCGCAGGTCGAGCGCATGCTCGACGATCTGGATCTGGCGTTGATGAGCATCGGCGATGCCGGATCGAGCAGGATGGGCACCGTGACCGTGGCGTGCGTGCCGTCCGCGGCGTACTACTTCATGCCGCAGGCGATTCACGGGCTGCATCAGCTGTTTCCGAAGATCCGCATCCGGCTGTTCGACGGCAGCGCCAGTCATGTCAGTGCGGCAGTGGCCTCCGGCGAAGCGGATTTCGGCGTCAGCTTCAGCGGCAACCTGGCACCGGAGGTCGAGTTCGAGCCGTTGCTGCAGGAGCGCTATGTAATCGCGTGCCGCCACGACCATCCCTTGTCCCGGCGCGAACAGGTCAGCTGGCAGGAGGCTTATGGCCACGACTACATCACGCTCGACAAGACATCGGGCAATCGGCTGGTGCTCGATCGGGCGCTGTCTGCCTTTACGCCGGACCGGCCCAGCATCTGCGAAACCCGCCATGTCACCACCTTGCTGGGGTTGGTGGAAGCAGGCGTCGGCATTGCCGCGGTTCCTTCGATCGCAATGCCCTCCCGCCCGCATCCGCTGCTGGCGGCGGTGCCGCTGGTCGAACCGGAGGTAGCGCGTAATGTGGGGATGCTCAAACGCCGGGGACGCACGTTGACACCTGCCGCGCTCGAACTGGCTGCACTGGTGCGACGGATGCCCGCGCGCTCACGGTGAGACCGGATCCAGCCCGGTCGCGCGCGCGACCGCTTGCGCCTCATGCGACTGCAGGTAGGCAAGCAGGCGCTTTGCCGCTTGCGGATGCGCCGCAGTGACCGGCACGCCTGCCGCATAGCGCGTGACCGACTGCAGCGGCTCGGGGATCTTGCCGACGAAATCCACGCCTGCCACCGGAAGCAGTTCGGCCACCTGCTGAAACCCGAGCTGGTAGCTGCCGTTGGCCACCACCGCGCCCACCGGGATGCGCTCGATCTTGCGGCTCTTTGCCATCATCGGTCCTTCGATCTGCAGCCGCTTGAACAGCGTGGTCTCGATGTAGACGCCACTGGCGCTGTCGGAATAGGCGACGGAATCGGCCTGCAGCAGCGCCCTCTTGAACTGTGCGACGTTGCCGATCTTCGGCTTGCGTGCGCCGCTGCGCACCACCATGCCGATCCTGGAATCGGCCAGCTCCACCCGCGATGCGGGATCCACCAATCCTGCATCGATCAGCTTCTGCAGCGCACTGCCCACCATGATCACCACATCGGCATGCTCGCCGCGTGCGAGCCGTCTGGGAATGGATTGCGGCGTCTGGCCCATCGAAGGGCCATGCAGCGTCTCGAGCGTCGTGCCGGTCTGCGTGCTGTACTGCGGCGCCAGGCGCTCGAAGGCGGCAGCGAAGCCGCCCGAGGTCATCACGGTCAGATCCTGCGCGCCTGCGGCCGGCGACAGCAGGGTAATGGCGACAACCGCACCCAGCCATTTTTTCCACACAGCCCGCATCATTTCGCCGCTCCCGCAGCAGCGTCGAGGCCGGTCGCTGTCGCTGCGTTGCCATGGCGTCGGTAGAGAAACAGCGTTGCCAACAACGCGCACACGGACGCAAATACCAGCCAATAGCCAGGGGCGGCCTTGTCGCCGGTGACATGGATCAACCAGGTGGACATCACCGGCGTAAAGCCGCCAAAGACCGCCGTGGCCAGGCTGTAGGCAAGCGAAAATCCCGCCACCCGTACATGCGCCGGCATGAGTTCGGTGAGCGCAGGAATCATGGCGCCGTTGTAGATGCTGTAGATGAAGGACAGCCACAGCAGCGCCTGCAACATGTGCGCAAAGCTCGGTGCGGCGGCCAGGAACGCGAGTACCGGATACGCGCTCAGTACGCACACCACCGCCATGGTCACCAGCAGCGGTTTGCGGCCGAACCGGTCGCTGAGCGCACCGCCGATCGGCAGCCAGATGAAGTTGGAGATGCCGACCAGCAGCGTCACGATCAATGCGTCGCCGGTGCTGAGTTTGAGCACGCTCTTGCCGAAGGTCGGTGCGTAGACGGTGATCAGATAGAACGCGGTCGTGGTCAGCGCCACCATCAACCCGCCGGCGATCACGGTGCCGGCATTGTTGGCCAGCCCGCGCATCACCTGCTGCATCGTGACGCGCTGCGTGCGCTGCGCGAACGCCGCAGTCTCTTCCAGGCTGCGCCGCAGCAAGAAGATGAAGGGGATGATGACGCAACCGATGGCAAAGGGAATCCGCCAGCCCCATTGCGCCAGATCCTGCGGCGCCATGAGCTGGTTGAGCGCATACCCGATGGCTGCCAGCGACGATGGCAACCTGCTGGCTGGCCGATTGCCAACTCGCATAGAAGCCGCGCCGCCCCGGCGTCGCCATCTCGGCCAGATACACCGACACGCCGCCCATTTCGGCACCTGCCGAAAAACCTTGCAGCAACCGCCCGAGCAATACCAAGGCCGGTGCCCACAAACCGATGCTGGCATAGCCGGGCACCAGCACGATCAGGACGGTGCCGCTGGCCATGATTGCCAGGGTGACGATCAGGCCCTTGCGGCGGCCCACATCATCGATATACGCGCCCAGGATCACTGCACCCAGTGGACGCATCAGAAAGCCTGCGCCAAACACGGCGAAGGTCATCATCAACGAAGCGAATTCGTTGCTTGCCGGGAAGAACACCGCGGCGATCTGCGTTGCGTAAAAACCGAACAGGAAAAAATCGAACTGCTCAAGAAAGTTGCCCGAGGTCACCCTCAGCACCATTCCCAGTTTCGACTGCCCCTTTGCCTCAAGGCTGGAAGTCTGCATAGATCGCCCTCCACGACAGGTATGCATGTGCGGAACATCTGAGGCGATCGATTCTGGTGGAGATGGCCGATGTTGATAATTGCTGCTTTCTCATCGACTGATGCAGGTTGAACATCAGCACACGCTGCAGCGGTGCTCGGCTCCCACGCGCGTCGATGCGGCAGGCGCGGCGCGTGCGGCAGCTGCGTCCACAGATGCCGCCGGGCGCCGGCGCTTATCGAGCCTGGCGGTGGTGCGTGGTCACTTCTTGGCCCGATAGACAATGATGCCCGGGGTCCTTGCGACATACTCCATGAACGGAGAGTCCACGACTTTCATGTTTTCCTTGCGGGATGAGGCGTTGCGTAGCACCGGGCCCTTGTCGGTCATGATGAAAAACCCGACGTGGGTGACGTCCAGCCCAGCCAGAGGCGTGTAGATGCCGATGTAGTCGCCGGTGCGCAGCCGGCTGACAACCGTGCTGTCGACGCGTTCGGTGGGAATGTAAGTGATGGTCCGGTCAACCACCGGCAGACCTGGAAGATAATTGCTGCCATCGGCTTTTCGGTTGAGCGCTTTGGCGACGCTGACCGCATTGGGGCTGACCATTGCGGTGATATCGGTGGCGAGCTCGTACGGTCTGTTGGCCCAATCGGTAAAGAAATGCTTGCGATGGGTAAAGCTGACAACGCCCTCGACGTAGCGGGTAAGCACCAGATGATTGACGAAATCCTGCTGTGAGTAGGACTTTCGCGCCGCCTCGACGTAATCCAGATAAGTGAAGCAGTCCAATCCGGTGAAGTCGATGATCAGTTTCTCTGGCGTGGTGGCCGAGCCCTGCAAGACATGGTCGCGGTAGGGCGTGCCTAGAAATTCTGCCGAGATCGCGTCGATCAGGTGGCCCAGGCTTAATCCCCTATGGTTTGAGGCCTGATCCAGCACGGCATTCAATTTATTGACCGTGTAGGGATCCATGGTCACGCGCGATGGCGGCGCTGGCTGCGTGACGCCGGAGGACGTTTCCGCCTGCGCTGGAAATCCCCCTGCACAGCTCGCAAAGAGCAGTGACATCAGCAGCGGTAGCGTTGTCTTGAACATCGCATTTCCAGCTTTCGGGGGCAGGCTGCAATGGTCGAGCAGATTCTGAGCTGCTGCACCAGCGAGCACGAAGCCGTGCTGCACGATCCGAACGTGGCGTGTGTGGCTGCGTGCAGCATTACCCACGCCGCAGCAACATCTGCGTCACCAGCGCACGCAGTGCCGGCGGGCGCACCGGTTTGGACAACAATCCCCAGCCTAGGTCCAGCGCATGCTCGCGCAGTGCGGGATCGGGTTCTGCGGTGACTAAAATTACGCGCGGTTCGCGTTGCCAGCGTTGCACCAACTGCGGCAGCAAGATGGGGCCGTAGTGCTCGCCCATGCGCACGTCCAGCAACAGCAGTTCCGGCACATCGTCGGCGTTGGCGGCGGCCAGTGCATCGTCGGGGCCACCGGCAAAATCCACCCGGCATTCCCAGCGTTCGAGCAAGACGCGCGTGGCTTCGCACACGCGTGGCTCATCGTCCACGCACCAGACGCGGCAGCCGTGCAGGATCGGGTCGTTGGCGTTTTCTGCAGTGGTGGTGGGCGGCGGCAATTGCTTGGCGATGGCGGCACGCTCGCCCAGCGGCAGCGTGACCGAAAATACGCTGCCGCTCCCCAGCGTGGAATGCAGACCGATGCGGTGACCGAGCAGGCGGCCGATGCGTTCGACGATGGCAAGCCCCAGACCGGCGCCGCGATCGTTGGCCACGCCATCGTCCAGGCGGCGGAATTCTTCGAAGATTTCATGCTGCAGTGTTTCGGGAATGCCGGGCCCTTGATCGTGCACTTCGATGCGCAGCCAGCCGCCACGGCGACGACAGCCGATCAGCACCCGCCCACGCGGGGTGTAGCGGATCGCATTGGAGAGAAAGTTCTGCAGGATGCGCCGCAGCAGGTTTTCATCGCTCAACACCACCGCCGAGGTGGGCACCCAATCCAGCACCAGGCCGCGGTCTTCGGCCAGGATCCCGAACTCGCGTGCCAGCGTTTCCAGCAGTGGGGCGATGGCAAAATCGCGCACCTGGGTTTTCAGGCTGCCCGCTTCCAGCCGCGAGATATCCAGCAGGCTGTTGAGGATGGCGTCCTGCGCGGCCAGCGCGCCTTCGATGTTGTCGACCACACGTGCGCTGCCGGTCTCGCGCACCTGCCCGCGCAACACCGAAACGAACATGCGCGCGGCGTTGAGCGGCTGCAGCAGGTCGTGCACCGCCGAGGCGACGAAGCGGGTCTTGTAGCGGTTGGCGCTCTCGGCCTCGCGCTTGGCGGCGGCCAGGTCGCGGGTGCGTTCGGCCACGCGGTGTTCCAGCGCGTCGGCCAACGAGCGCAGTTCGCGCGCGGCGTTCTTGTAGCTGGTGATGTCGGCGTAACTGGTGACGAAGCCGCCATCGGGCAGCGGGTTGCCGCGGATTTCCAGCACCGTGCCGTCTTCCTTCTCGCTCTCGCGCATATGCGGTTTGCCGCTGCGCAAATGGTTCAAACGGCGCTCGATGGCCGCTTCGATCGGCCCCGGACCAAGCAGGCCACGGCGTGCGTTGAAGCGGAACAGGTCTTCGATCGGGCGGCCGATCTTGAGCAACTCCGGCGGGAAGCGGAACAGCTCGACATAGCGCGAATTCCACGCCACCAGATTGAGCGCATCGTCGATCACCACCACGCCTTGCGGCAGGTGTTCCAGGCTGCGGCTCAAGCCGGCATTGGCCTGCTGCGCGGCGGTGACCACGCCATCCTGGGCGGTGCGCAGTTCTTCGGCGTGTTGTTGCAGCAGTGTTTCCAGTTCGTCCCGGCTGCGCTGACGCAAAGCCGCCAGCCGCCGCCGTTGCTGCACGAACAACCACAGCAAGGCCAGTGCCAGCCACGCACCGGCGGCGGCAATCGCAGCGGCGCGGCCGGCGGCTGCGCTGGCGCGGGTGTCGTGCAGCAGATGCAGGCGCCAGCCGCTTTCGGGCAATTCAAGAGTCTGCCAAAGCACCGGGCCGGCGAGCGCTGGCTCGCGGACCTCGGCCAATACGCCGCCGTTGCCGGTCTGCTCGATCAGCCGGCGCTGCAACGGTAGCAATCCCTGGTCGGCGTACTGGCGGGTGCTCTGCAATTCGCTGCGATCGCGCAGGCTGAGCGGTGCCAGCATGCGGTAGCGCCAGTCGGGGCGGCTGGCCAGAAACACCACGTCGTGCGCATCGGAGGCCAGCACGATGTCCGGGGTCTGCAGCCATTCGCGTTCCAGTGCGGCCAGCGCGATCTTGATCACCACCACGCCCTGCACCTGGCCGGCAGAGTCGACGATCGCTTGCGACAGGAAATACCCCGGCTCGCTGGTGGTCATGCCGATGCCGTAAAAGCTGCCGCTGCCGGTGGCCAGTGCCTGCTGGTAATAAGGGCGGAACGCGTAGTCCACGCCCACATTGCTGCGCGGCGCGCGCCAGTTGCTGGCCGCCAACGCGATACCACTGCGGTCGATCACCGTCAGCGTGGACGATTGGGTGACGTTGTTGGCGCGTTCGAGTTTGGCGTTGAGCTGTTCCACCTGCGCGGCCGACAACGGCCCGGACACCGCAGCGCGCAGCTCCGGGTCCAGCGCCAGAATCTGGGGCAAGGTGCGATAGCGATCGATACGCTGCTGCAAGGCCTGCGCATACAGCCGCAGCTGACGCCGCACGGTGGCGCTTTCGTCGCGCAAGGCGTTCTGCTCGACAAAATGCCCGGCCGCGAACATGGCCACCAACATGCCGCCCAATACGATGGACAGCGTGAACAGCAGGCGGCGGTGTTGCGAGGCGTACATGCGCCAAGTATGGCGGTGCGCTGGTACATCGTGCAGCTGTCGCCGCGGATATCCGCACCGACGACCGCCCCGCATGACCACCAAACGAGCCCCCGACAAACGACTGCGGCCGCATCCTCGGAAGGATGCGGCCGCATAGGCACACACGCTGGTGTGCGTTACAGCATCACCGCGTTGAAGCGGCCAACCAAGACAACGCGCGGCCAACCAGGCCCGCGTTGCATCTGCTCAACAGCGCTTAAAACTGCACCTGCGCACGCAGTTCCATCACGTGCGGGGTCTCATGCACGCCATTGCGCGAGGAATCCACCCAGCTGTAGTTGGCCTGCATCTTGAAGTGGCTGGTGAGGTACCAGTTGGCACCGATGGTGGTGTCGTGCTGGCGGCCGCCGTGGACGTTGTTGTCTTCCAGATTCAGACGGCTGTAGCGGGCAGTCAGCTCGACCGCGCCGTAGTCGTGCGCCGGCTTGATATTGCCCGGGACGCCGCCGGCATAGGTGCGCGACTCGCCGGTCAGCGACCAGGTGCCGTAGAGGTACTGGCCCTGCGCGATGAAGTGCGGCAGGTTGTCGTTACGCGCCACTTCGGCACGCAGCGCTTCGCTCTGCAGCGAGAACGGGCCGTGGATCCAGACCGCTTCCACGCCGGTGCGGATCACGTGATCCACATCGAGGATGGTGCCGGTGTCGATCAGACGCACGTCGGTCAGGCCGGCTTCCGGGCGGGCGCGCAGGCGCACGCGCGGGCTGAAGGACACCCCGCGGCCGTCGCTGAAGCCGCGCGGGTTTTCGACCGAGCCGGCGATGCCCAGGTGCAGCACGTCGCCTTCGGCCTTGAACGGGGTCCATGCCGCATGCACGGCCTGGGTGGTGCCCGGGTTGTCGCCCTGCAGATCCTGGCCGCCGTACGCGCCGGCCTGCAGCAGGTACTGCTGACGCTCCAGGGTCCACTCCACACCGGTCCGCCGGCCCTGGAACACCGCCTGCACCGGCAGGCCCAGCTCCATGAAGCTGCCCGCGCGCGAGCTCTGCACCGCTTCCAGACCCACCGGCACCTTCATGTAGCCCAGCCGCACGCGGCCGTAATCCTGGCCCAGCAGCGCCTTGGTCTCGAAGCGGTAGAACACGTCCAGCCACAGCTTGGCTTCGAAGTCGAAGTACACCATGGCGTCGTAGACGCCCTTCTTCTTGAGGGTGGCGCCGAATTCCTTGCGGCGGAAATCGGTGCGGTCTTCCAGGCGGTCGTCGCCGGAAAAGTTATTGTCGTCGTAGGCGTAGTTGCCGGTCAGACCCAGCTCGGTGCCATCACCGAAGGTGTACTTGGTCGGCCAGTTTTCGATCGAGGTGGCCGCATTGGCGGCAGCGGGCGCGGCGGCGATGGCCAACGCAAGAACGAGCGGATTGAGGCGCATAGGAATGATCTTCGGCAATGAGAAGGGGCCGGGCGTCCTGCCATGGCGGTCGCAATAAACAGCTTCAGCAAGCGCGCAGGTTCCGGGCATCGAACGCACAGGGAATCGTTGTCTGTGTTAAACGAAATTAACGGCCGGCGGTGGCGCCGCTGAAGTGTAAGACGGCGTTCAGCCCGCGGACAGTGCGTAGTACCAATGGGCTATCGGCCCTGGCTGTGACGTGCGGCCAGAATGCGTGCACCGGGTGCCTGCTCAGGCGCCCTCTTTGTTCCCTCGGAGTGGTGTCATGCACATCAGCAAGCCTGCCGGCCCGTTGCCGGCGTCTGTCCCCTTCTACCGCCAGCTGTACTTCCAGGTGGTGGTGGCGATCGTCCTGGGTGCCTTGCTCGGCCATTTCGAGCCGGCCTTCGCCGAAAGCCTCAAGCCGTTGGGCGACGCCTTCATCAAGCTGGTGAAGATGATCATTGCCCCGGTGATCTTCCTGACCATCGTCACCGGCATCGCCGGCATGACCCACCTCAAGACGGTGGGACGGGTCTTCGCCAAGTCGATGGCCTACTTTTTGTTCTTCTCCACGCTGGCGTTGATCGTGGGCATGATCGTGGCGCACGTGGTGCAGCCCGGTGCCGGCATGAACATCAACCCGGCCGAGCTGGATCAGAGCGCGGTCAACACCTACGTGCAGAAATCGCACGAGCTGAGCCTGGTCGGCTTTTTGATGGACATCATCCCGGCCACGCTGGTCAGCGCGTTCGTCGATGGCAACATCCTGCAGGTGCTGTTCGTGGCGGTGCTGTTCGGGATCGCGCTGGCCCTGGTCGGCGAGCGTGGCCGCCCGGTGCTGAGCTTCCTGGAAGCGCTGACCGCGCCGGTGTTCCGGCTGGTGCACATGCTGATGAAGGCCGCGCCGATCGGTGCGTTCGGTGCGATCGCCTTCACCATCGGCAAGTACGGGGTGGAATCGCTGGTCAATCTGGCCTGGCTGGTGGGCTCGTTCTATGTGACCTCGCTGTTCTTCGTGCTGGTGATCCTGGGCATTGTTTGTCGCCTGTGCGGCTTTTCGGTGCTCAAGCTGATCCGCTATCTCAAGGCCGAACTGCTGCTGGTGCTGGGCACCTCCTCGTCGGAGTCGGCGCTGCCCTCGCTGATGGAGAAGATGGAAAAGGCCGGCTGCGAGAAGTCGGTGGTGGGCCTGGTGGTGCCGACCGGCTATTCGTTCAATCTGGATGGCACCAACATCTACATGACCCTGGCCGCCTTGTTCATCGCCCAGGCCACCAACGTGGACCTGAGCCTGGGCCAGCAGATCACCCTGCTGGCAGTGGCGATGCTCAGCTCCAAGGGCGCGGCCGGCGTGACTGGCGCCGGCTTCATCACCCTGGCCGCCACCTTGTCGGTGGTGCCGGACGTGCCGGTAGCCGGCATGGCGCTGATCCTGGGCGTGGACCGCTTCATGAGCGAGTGCCGCTCGCTGACCAACTTCATCGGCAACGCGGTCGCCACGGTGGTGGTGTCGCGCTGGGAAAATGCACTGGACCGCGATCAGCTCAAGCTGGTGCTGGATGGCGGCTCGCCGCCGTTGCAGGCACCGGTGGCCTCGACCGACGTTGTCGCCCCGATCAGCGCACGCTGATGCTTCCTGCGGCCCTGTCTTCCGTCGGCACTGCCGGCGGGATGCAGGGCCGTTTTCGCTTTGAGCCAGACCCTGGCCGCAGTGCGCGACGCGCTGCAGCATGCGATTTCCCTGCCGCGCTGACAGCTGCGCGACAGGCCCTTGTTCAGGCAGGAGGGTAGAATTCAGCCCTCCTGCGCCTTCGAGACCCACACAGCCGATGTCCAACGACGACTTCAAACAGGCCGCCCTCGACTACCACCGCCAGCAGCCGGCCGGCAAGATCAAGGTCACCGCGACCAAGCCGATGCTGACCCAGCGCGATCTGTCGCTGGCGTATTCGCCGGGCGTGGCCTTCGCCTGCGAGGCGATCGTCGAAGAACCCACCCAGGCCAGCGAGCTCACCGCGCGCGGCAATCTGGTGGCGGTGATCACCAACGGCACCGCAGTGCTGGGCCTGGGCAACATCGGCCCGCTGGCGTCCAAGCCGGTGATGGAAGGCAAGGGCGTGCTGTTCCAGAAGTTCGCCGGCATCGACGTGTTCGACATCGAGATCAACGAGAACGACCCGGACAAGCTGGTGGACATCATCGCCAGCCTGGAGCCGACCTTCGGCGGCATCAACCTGGAAGACATCAAGGCGCCGGAGTGCTTCATCGTCGAGCGCAAGCTACGCGAGCGCATGAACATCCCGGTGTTCCATGACGACCAGCACGGCACCGCGATCATCGTCGGCGCCGCCGTGCTCAACGCGCTGGTGGTCACCGGCAAGAAGATCGAAGAGGTCAAGCTGGCCACTACCGGCATGGGCGCGGCCGGCATTTCCTGCGTCAACATGCTGGTCTCGCTGGGCCTGAAGCCGGAGAACATCCTGGCGCTGGACCGCGACGGCGTGATCCACACCGGCCGCACCGATCTGGACCCGGACAAGCAGCGCTATGCGCGCGACACCGACAAGCGCACGCTGGCCGAAATCGTCGAGGGCGCCGATATCTTCCTGGGCCTGTCGGCGGCCGGCATCCTCAAGCCGGAGATGGTCGCCACGATGGCGCGCCAGCCGGTGATCTTCGCGCTGGCCAATCCCAATCCGGAGATCACCCCGGAAACGGCCAAGGCGGTGCGCCCGGATTGCATCATCGGCACCGGCCGGTCGGACTACCCGAACCAGATCAACAACGTGCTGTGCTTCCCGTACCTGTTCCGCGGCGCACTGGACGTGGGCGCCACCGGCATCAACGAAGAGATGAAGATCGCCTGCGTCAAGGCGATCGCGGCGATGGCACGGCGCGAGGCCTCCGACCTGGGCGCGGCCTACGGCGGCGAGACTCCGAGCTTCGGCCCGGAATACCTGATTCCGCGTCCGCTGGACCCGCGCCTGCTGGTGGAGCTGTCGTCCGCCGTTGCGCAGGCGGCGATGGATTCGGGCGTGGCCACGCGGCCCATCGACGACATGGAGGCCTACCGCGACAAGCTCGGCCAGTTCGTCTACCGCACCAGCCTGATGATGAAGCCGGTCTACGACCGCGCGCGCGCCGACAAGCAGCGCGTGGTGTATGCCGAAGGCGAAGAGGAAGTGGTGTTGCGCGCGGTACAGAACGTGGTCGACGAAGGCCTGGCCTTCCCGATCCTGATCGGCCGCCCGGACGTCATCGAGGCGCGTATCGAACGCATGGGTCTGCGCCTGACCGCAGGGGTGGACTTTGAAATCACCAACATCTACGACGACCCGCGCTTCAACGAGTATTGGCAGTATTACCACGCACTGACCGAACGTCGTGGCGTGACCGTCACCGCCGCCAAGGAGTTGATGCGCTCGCGCCCGACCTTGATCGCCGCAGTGATGGTGGCGCGTGGCGAGGCCGATGCGATGCTGTCCGGCGTGGTCGGCCGCTTCCACAAGAAGCTGGGCTACGCCCGCAGCGTGATTCCGCTGGAACCGCGGGTGAGCTCCACCTCGGCGATGACCGGGGTGATCAACCAGTTGGGCGTGTTCTTCTTCCTGGATACGCATGTGCAGGAAGACCCGACGGTCGAACAAGTGGTGGAAGCCACATTGCAGGCCGCGTATCGCCTCAAGTTGTTCGGCATCGAGCCCAACATCGCGCTGCTGTCGCACTCCAACTTCGGCAGCCACGATTCGCGCGATGCCTTGAAGATGCGTGCGGTGCGCGAAGCACTGCTCAAGCGCAAGCCCGAGCTCAACATCGACGGCGAAATGCAGGGCGACACCGCCTGGGACGAAGCGCTGCGCAAGCAGATCATGCCCAACAGCACGCTCAAGGGCCGCGCCAACCTGTTCGTGCTGCCGAACCTGGAAGCGGCCAACATCGCCTACAACCTGGTGCGCGTGTTCACCGACGGCGTGGCGATCGGGCCGATCCTGATGGGCATTTCCAAGCCGGTGCACATCCTCACCACCAGCGCCACCTCGCGCCGGGTGATGAACATGACGGCGATCGCGGCGGTGGATGCGCAGATCCGCAAGCAGCGCGATGCCGAAAAAGCGATAGCCGATAAGGGGAATGGTTGAGAGATCGGTTGCTGATAAAGCAACGATAGGAAAGGCAGCGGCCGAGGCCATGAAAAGCGGCGGCTGAGCAAGCAATGCTCGAAAGCCCCTCTCCCCCCGGGAGAGGGGTTGGGGTGAGGGTACGGTTTCTCCAGGGAGTGCCAAGCAACGGCTGTCGGTCTCTGGCTTCGGTGAGGGGCGCCAGCGCGTCCGGGAATCGGCTCTTCGGCTCGGTCAGACATCCTGTCTGACTCGCCGCCGCGGCACATCCGTGTGCCGCTCTCCGCCAATCCCCGGCCACGCTGCCGCCTTGGCGCGTCGTTGACATGACTCAGTCAAGGCAAGCGAATTCTCCGCTTTGTTTTCCGTACTGCGCGATTCTCTATGACAGCAGCAGAGCCTGTGCTCCACAACTGCGCGAGCGCAACCTGCGCCTGTCTGAGTGCGGCAAATCGTCATGCCATGACAACGCGACGATGGATCGCGGACAGCGCCAGCCTTAACGCACCGCAGGCTTCACACCCAACAACTCAAGCTCCGCCAGCTGCACTTTCGCAGGCGCGCTGAAGCGCAGTCGATATTCCACATACGCTCCAGGCCGAGCGATCCGAAACGGCCGCGTCTGCAACGGCCAATCGAACGCTTCATCACGACGCTGATCAATCATCGTCCACGCACCACCAGCCGCACGGGCTTCCAAGGTCCACCCACCTGCAGAAATCGCCGTATTGCCGCTGGTCAGTGTGTAGAGCGTCGGCGTGCCGGGCGTAATGCCGCTGAACGTCAGCGTCGATGTCGATGCAACTGCAGCGACCGTTCCCGCATCGTCGTCATGCAACGTAGCGACATCGCCATCATCGTCCAGCGTGATGCGCGCAGTGTTTCCAAGCAGATCCTGCAGCGGGGCAGGGCGCTCCCCAGGCGCAGTCAATGACGGCGGCACATCGTCAGGCCCGGTGCCCCAGCGCGACGGCGTCGGCCCCATCACGAAATCCAGCGTCGCGCCCTTTGCAATGTCCGCATGCGGCAACCAGGTCTTGCGCCAGGGTTTTCCATTGAGCCTGAGCGATTGCACATACACGTTCTGCGGCGAATTCTGTGGCGCATTGACAACTAACATGCCGCCCTTGGGCAGACCCACGCTGGCATGCTTGAACAGCGGCGAGCCGATCACATACTCCGGCGCGCCCATGCGCAGCGGATACAGCCCAAGTGCCGCGAACAGATACCACGCCGACATTTCGCCGTTGTCTTCATCGCCGGGATAGCCCTGGCCGATCTCGCTGCCCAGATACAAGCGCGCGAGGATCTCGCGGCTGATGCGCTGCGTCTTCCACGGCTGCCCGGCGTACAGATACATCCACGGAAGATGGTGCGCGGTCTGATTGCTGTGCGCATACATGCCCATGCGCACGTCGCGCGCTTCGGTCATCTCGTGGATGGTGTCGCCATACGAGCCGGCAAACGTGGCTTCGGCGGTTTCGGGCGTGGTAAAGAACGTATCCAGTTTCGCGGCCAGTCCCGCGCGCCCGCCATACAGCGTGGCCAGGCCTTCGCCATCGTGCGGTGCGGTGAATGCAAACGTCCAGCCACTGGATTCGGTGTAATCGTTGCCCCACACGCGCGGGTCGTACTGTGCAGCATTCACACGCCAATCGCCATTGGCCTTGCGGCCCTGGAAAAAGCCGATCGCCGGATCGAACAACGCCGAATACCCGGCCGCACGGTGGCGAAAATACAGCGCTTCGGTGGCATAACGCTCGCGCGCTGTTGCCGTCGTCGCTTGCCTGGACAGCGCATCGGCCATGTTGGCAATGCCGAAGTCGTTGAGCGCGCCTTCCATCGACCACGACATGCCTTCGTGCGTGTCGGTATCGGCGTAACCGCGAAAGGTGGAACGCGCCATGCCTTTGCGGCCGACGTGGCGATCCGGCGCCACCACGGTCGCATTCTTCAGCGCGGCAGCGTACGCCTCGGCCGGGTCGAAACCCTGCACGCCCTTGCGCCACGCATCGGCAAACGCCACATCGGAACTGGTGCCCACCATCAGATCGGCATAACCGGGCGAGGACCAGCGCGCCACCCAGCCACCTGCACGCGATTGCTCCAGGAAGCCCTGTACGAATGCGCCGGCATCGTCGGATGCGAACAACGCATACGCCGGCCACGCGGTGCGAAAGGTGTCCCACAAGCCGTTGTTGACGTAGACCCGGCCATCGCGGATAGGCGCAAAACTGCGCACCGCACTGCCATCGATGTTGTCGTCCGACCAGCTGCTCTGGCTGGCGTAACGCCAGTCCGGCGCGCTGTTGCTACCGGCGTTTTCATGGCCGGAGTTGGGATACAGATGCAGCCGGTACAGATTGGAATACAGCGTGGTCTTCTGGCCGGCAGTGGCGTCGGGAACTTCGAATCGCTCCAGTAGCGCATCCCATGCATCCTGCGCACGCGCAGCGATCTGCTCCAAGGTCGCCTGCGGCGCGATCTCCAGCGCAAGGTTGCGCCTGGCCTGATCGAGCGAGATCAGCGAAGTGGCGATGCGCATCTGCACCTGCCGCGTGCTGCCCGCATCGAACTTGATCCAACCGGTGGGCCGGCCGGTGTCGCTCAGTCCGCTGGTTTTCCATGGCGTATCGAAGCTGGCATAGACATACATCCGCGTCGCGCCGGTCGACAGGCCGCTACGCACATCGGTGTAGCCGGAGAGCGTCTGTGTCGCAGCATCCAGGTGCAATCCACCGCGCGCGTCCACATTGTCGAACAGCAGATTGGCATCGCCCAGCGCCGGGAAGCGAAAGCGGAACAGCGCTGCATGATCGGTCGGTGCGATCTCGGCCTGGATTCCGTTGTCCAACTGCACCGCGTAGCGATACGGTCGCGCGATTTCGGTGTCATGCGAGAAGGCCAGGGCGCGCTTGCTGCGATCGGCCTCCGGCGCGCCCTTACTCAGCGACGGCATCACCTGAAAGGTCTGGCGGTCGCCCATCCACGGGCTGGGCTGATGGCTGAGCGACAGCGCCTGCAGGCGCGGGCGGTTGTCCGCAGCGTTGTGCTCGTTCCAGCGATACAGCCAGGTCAGCGTTCCCGCATCGGTCACCGGCGTCCAGAAGTTGAAGCCATGCGGCACTGCGGTTGCAGGAAAATTATTGCCACGCGAGAACGTGCCGTTTGACTGTGTGCCGCGCGTGGTCAGCACCCAGTCCGAAGGACGCGTTGCAGGAGTGAGCGGCACATCGGCAATGGCGATATCGTCGATCCAACCGGCACTGGTCGCACCTGTAGGCGGCGCAACCTCCAATTCGATCGCCACCACGCGGTGCCCACGGAAAGCGGCCACGTCCCCCAGCCGTACCGCCTTGCGCGTCCATTGCTGCGGATACAGCGTCTTCGAATCGCCCTGCGCACGTGCACCAAGTGCGACGCCATGTTGATCCCGCGCAGCCCTGGCAGACACGCGCGTGCCGTCGTCCAGCAGCAGATCCAACGACACATAGGTCGAGGCCACGTGATCGCTGCCCACACTTTCCGGCAACACCAGCCACGACAGCGTCGTATCGGCACCGATCAGAGCATCGTTGGTAAACAAGGTGCATCGCCCACCTGCACCACGGCTGTCATACCGCAACGCATGCGCACCGCTGTAGCCGGCGTTCGGCCTGGCTGCATACGGTGCAGCGGGGCCCGTGCCGATCGCAATCTGCACATCGCCTGCCGCAGCGCCGACCGGCAAGGGCTCACCCTCTTCGAACGAACTCGAAAAGCCGGTCGCCGCACTGACAGACAGTGGCGCAGCGCAGGCCAGGACAACGGCAATCGAGAACAACGAGCCACGCGGACGCAGCAGAACGACAGGCGAGGTCACGTAGTGATGTCTCCTTGGCTAGCGACGTAGCAGGGCATGTACGGTTGACGGATGTGCGCGGTCTTTGCAGATCACCCAATCCGATCCCGATGCGCAATTGCCCAGTGATGATAAGCGCGATGTTCCGGCGTGGTGGCGTGGCGCTGCCGTGCCGGCGGCGCGGCAGGTCATTGCCGGACCAGCCACAGCGCCATCCGCCGCCGTCCGGCCTCCCGCCGAGACCATCGCAATCCCAACCCACGCAGCGCGGTCAACGGGCCGCTCACCACGCAGGCTGCTAGAATCCGCACTCTGCCTTGCCTTTACGATCGTGCCGCCATGAGCCAGACCGCCACCGCGCCCGCCAATGCCGAATCGCGTTACACCGTGCACCGCGGCGATCTGCCGCTGAGCTGCCCGACGCCGCAGATGGCGCTGTGGAACTCGCATCCGCGCGTGTACCTGCCGATCGAAGACGAGCCCAACTGCGAAGCCAAGTGCCCGTATTGCGGCGCGTTGTTCGTGCTCGCCGACTGATCCTGGCCGGATGCACCGCCTGACCGTGGTGCAACTGCTGCCGGCGCTGCAGTCCGGCGGCGTCGAGCGCTCCACCCTGGAAATCGCCGCTGCGCTGGTGCGTGCCGGCCACCGCGCCGTGGTGGTCTCGGCCGGCGGTCGCCTGGTCCAGCCGCTGCTGGAGGCGGGCGGCGAACATCTCACTCTGGAGATCGGGCGCAAGTCGCTGCTGACCTTGCGCCATGTGGTCGGCCTGCGCCGGCTCTTTGCCGAACTCGGTGCCGACATCGTGCACGCGCGCTCGCGCCTGCCTGCCTGGCTGGGCTGGTACGCGCTGCGCGGCATGCCCCAGGCCACGCGGCCGCGCTTTGTCACCACCGTGCACGGGCTCAATTCGCCCAGTCGCTATAGCGCGGTGATGACATACGGCGAGCGGGTGATCTGTGTCTCGCAGACGGTTCGCGATTACGTGTGTACGCACTATCCGCAGACCGATACTGCACGCTTGCGCACCATCCCGCGCGGGGTTGATATCGCGCAGTTTCCGCGTCGCCCGCACCCTGATCACCGTGCGCGCAAGTGGGCACGGACGCTGTTGCCCGGTTTGCCGGCCGATGCGCCCTTGCTGCTGCTGCCCGGGCGCGGTACGCGCCTGAAAGGACATGCCGACGGCCTGCAACTGCTGGCCGACGTGCGCGCTGCCGGCGTGCCGGCCTGGTTGTGGCTGCCGGGCGCGCGTGAGCCGGGCCGCGAAGCCTATGTGCGCGAGCTGGAAGCCGAGGCTGGCAGACTGGGCGTGGCCGAGGCGGTCGCCTTCACCGAGCCCACCGCACGCATCGCCGAGGCCTATGCGGCCAGCGATCTGGTGCTGCAGCTCTCGCGCAAGCCCGAGGCGTTCGGCCGCACCGTGGTGGAGGCCTTGTCGGTGGGCCGGCCGGTGTTGGGCTGGGCACACGGTGGTGTCGGCGAGTTGCTGGCCGAACTGCAGCCTGCCGGCGCAGTGCCGACGTTCGATGCCCAGGCGCTAAGCACTCAGGCACTCGGCATGCTGCAGCAGGCGCCGACACCGCCAGCTGTGCTCCCCTATACGTTGCAGGCCATGCAGTCGGCCACCTTGAAGGTCTATGACGAACTCCGCCGCTGAGGCCATCCCACCCGCGCCCACGTTGACGCCCGATGCCGGTCGCTGGGCACCGCTGTGGGTGATCCTGTTCGTGGCGCTATGGCCCACGCCCGGGCTGGCCGAAACGGTGTTGTCGCTGGGCGCAGTGTTCGCCGCTTATCGCTTGTTGCATGCGCGTTTCCGTGGTGGCACGCGGTTGCTCAGCGGCGCTGCCTGGGCGCTGACCAGTGTGTTGTTCTTCGCGTACTGGTTGCCGCAGATGTTGTCGGCATTCGATGCGGTGGACGTGGGGCGCGCGCTGCGTAAATCGGCCACCGATCTGCGCTATCTGCCTTTCATGTGGTTGTGCGCGATCGCGGTGGCCAATGCGCAGCGCCGCCGGCGCACCTTCATCGGCCTGGCGGTGATCGGCGGGGTGTGGACGCTGGACGCGCTACTGCAGGCCGCATTCGGCAGCAGCCCGTTGTTCTTCGGCCTGGATCAGATCAAGCAATGGATCAGCGGGCATGGCCTGTGTACGGCGGAAGAATTGGCACTGGTCGACCGCCTCAGCGGCGTGCTGGGCCCGTGCAATCTCAAGTTCGGGCAGACCCTGGCCAGTTTGTCGCCGTTCCTGCTGCTTGCGCTCGGGCGGCGCACTGCCTGGGCGTGGGCGGGCGCTGCGGCAGCTGTGGGCGTGGTGCTGGTCTTGGCCGGTTCACGCGCCTCGTGGATCACCTACGGCGTGATCGTGCTGCTCTCCGGCTGGCAGTTGCTGGGCGGCCGTCGGCTGCTCGCGGTGGCGGTGGTCGGCACGCTGTTGGCCGTCGGCGTGGTGGCAATGGCACCGCAAGCGCGCGAGCGCATCCAGCGCACCGCATTGGCCTTCAGCAATGGCGAACAAGGCGTCGACCAGGCCTTGTCCGGGCGTGCGCAGATCTGGGGCGCGGCGCTGTGCATGATCCGCGCGCATCCGCTCAACGGTGTGGGCGCGCGCGGGTTCCGCCAGGCATATCCGGCCTGCGATCCGGCACCCGAACAGGCGCCGGCATGGGGCGGCGGCCCTGCCTTCCATGCGCACCAGATCGTGCTGGAAATTCTTGCCGAAACCGGCGTCATCGGATTGCTGCTATGGCTGGCCGGCGCGGCGCAGGCGTGGCGCGCGTGGCGCTATTCCAGCGTTGCGGCGCGTGAGCAGGCGCGTCCGGCGATGATCGCGTTGGTGGCAACGGTCTTTCCGCTCAACACGCATCTGGCGTTCTATTCCAGCTTCTGGGGTGGCCTGAGCCTGATGCTGGCCGGCTTGTATGCCGGTGCCTTGCTCAATGACGACGCAGATCAGCCGCCGTCGCGATAGGCTTGGCGCTCAAGACGATTGCGCCTAGCGGGAGATCGACACGGCAGGCGGGAATCACGCGTCCACTGCGGTTGCGTGCGCGACGTGCGCACTCATCCCGACGATCGCTCGCGACGCACGCCTGGCTGGTTCCGTAAACCAAGGCAGTCATCTGCGAATGCATGCGTGACGCAGCTGCGCTGCGTCTACCTCACCGATAGAAATCGCTGCGCCCGCCCGGCTGGCGTTTGAAGCGCCGATGGATCCACAGGTACTGGTCCGGTGCCTCGCGCACCATGTCCTCGATCGCCGCATTGACCTGCGTGGTATCGGCGATCACATCGTCGGAGGGGATGTCTGTCAGCGGCGGTGCGATCTTGAGGATGTAGCGGCCACCCTCGCGCCGATGGAAATACGGCACCACCGCGCAGCCGGTCAGCCGCGCCAGCTGATGCGTGGCGGTAATGGTGGAGGCCGGATGCCCGAAGAACGGCACGAACACGGTGTCCTTGCCGCGCATGTCCTGATCCGGCGCATACCACAGAAAACCGCCGTGCTTGAGATGCTTGATGGTGGCGCGCAGATCCTCGTTGGCGAACATGTGCGTGGCATAGCGTAGCCGCCCGCGTTTGACCGCCCATTCGAACACCGGGTTGCGGTGCTTGCGGTACATGCCGGCCAACGGCACGTGGTCGCACAGCAGCCGCCCGCACATTTCCAGCGTCATGAAGTGGCCGGACACCAGCAACACGCCGCGCTTCTGCTCCTGCAGACGCTGCAGATGCTCCAGCCCTTCGACCTGCACGCCCGGACGAATGGCATCGATACTGCCCCACCAGGCGCGCGCGAATTCGAACAGGCCCACGCCCAGCGCATCGAAACTATCGCGCAACAGCCGCGCTCGCCAGGCATCGTCCTGTTCGGGAAAACACAGCTTGAGATTGACCTCGGCCGCACGCCGACGTGTGCCGGCCAGGCGCAGCGTGAGCCAGCCGACCCCGCGGCCCAATGCGCGTTGCAGCATCCAGGGCAGTCGCCCGGCCAGTACCATCAATGCAAGGCCCAGATACATCGGCCAGTGCTTGGGGGTGCCCAGGGAAGGGCGGACGGCGACGTTGGCGGGCTCGGACATGGCCTAATTCTAAGTGATTGCGTGCGCCTGGCAGCGTGCACATGCGCACGTGTGGGCGCTCCCGTATCCTGCACGCATGCGGAAAGACCCGATCGAATGGCTGTTGCGCGGGCTGTACTCGGCGCTGTTGTACCTGTTGCTGCCGGTGACGGTGTACCACCTGGTGTGGCGCGGGTTTCGCGTGCGCGAATACTTCAATCGCTGGAACGAGCGCTATGCGTCCTACACGCATGCCTGCGGTCGCCCGCGCGTGTGGGTGCATGCGGTGTCGGTGGGCGAGGTCAATGCTGCCGCGCCGCTGGTCAATGCCTTGCGTGCGCAGCGCCCGGATATCCGTTGGGTCATCACCACCATTACCCCCACCGGCTCCGAGCGGGTGCGCGCGGTGTGGGGCGATGCGGTGGACCATGTCTATCTGCCCTACGACGTGCCTGGCAGCGTGGGTCGGTTCCTGGAGCATTTCCGCCCGCGGTTGGCGTTGATTCTGGAAACCGAGCTGTGGCCGAACATGTTGTTCGGTTGCCGCGACCGCAACATTCCGGTGTACATCCTCAACGCGCGGCTGTCGGCGCGTTCGCTGCGCGGCTATCGCGTGCTGGCACCATTGATCAGCCGCGCACTGCGCACCGTCACCTGCGTGGCGGCGCAATCGCACGACGATGCCGAGCGTTTCCTCACGCTGGGCGCGCGCGCCGATCAGGTGATCGCGCTGGGCAATCTCAAATTCGATATCGCCGCGCCCGCACAGTTGCAGGCTCTGGTCGCGCAGTTTCATACGCACGTGCCGGTAACGCGACCGGTGTGGATTGCCGCCAGCACGCACGAAGGCGAGGAGGCAGCCGTGGCCGACATCCACGCGCGCCTGCTACTGCAATTTCCTGATCTGTTGATGTTGTGGGCGCCGCGGCATCCCGAGCGCTTTCCCAAGGTCGAGGCGCTGGCGCGCGAACGTGGTTGGTCCGTGTCCACACGCAAGACCCAGCAGTGGCCGCAGGCGCATGACAAGGTATTCATCATCGATACCTTGGGCGAGCTGATGAGTTTCTATGCCTGCGCGCAGGTTGCCTTCGTCGGCGGCAGTCTGCAGCCGATCGGCGGGCACAACCTGCTCGAACCGGCAGCGGTCGGCACGCCGGCAGTCACCGGCCCGCATCTGCATAATTTCTCGGAGATCTCGCGGCGCATGCGCGAGGCCGATGCGGTGACCATCTGCGACGATGCCGACAGCGTGTATCACGATCTTGCGCGCCTGCTCGGTGACCCGGCCCAGCGCGAGGCGATGGCGGCCGCAGGCCTGGCGCTGGTCGCCAACGGCAAGGGCGCAGTGACGCGCACGCTGGTGCAGATTGCGCCGGACCTGCCGCCGGTGGTGAGTGATGGCATGGCCTCCTAAAGTATTGGCGGACACATATTTGCATTCCCGCGTTTAATTGTGGCGTGGGTCGCTGGTGCGCACTATGCCGGGGGAGGGGGGGGCTCAGTCGGTTAATGCAATCTCTTGTCTTTCCGCTTCAAATATTTAAAGCGCATAGGTTGGGGGGCTAAGCGCTTGGCTAAGTGTGGCAGGTGCCGGAAGTAGTGCTATCTAGGCGCGTAAATCACCAGGTAGCACAAAGATTCGGAAAAAGAAGTGGTAACTGTGAAGCCGGTCGGACTAAGCGAATCGGCGAGCTTCACAGTTACTAGGTGGCTCGACTACGGCTAATTATGTCTGGGGGAATGTGTGGCTGAGATGCGAGCTTTTAGCTGGAAGCACATACGGTATAGATATTTACAACAACTGGGCCATTGGTGTAACCGTAAGTGCGCCAGCCATTCCCTGATGGATAGCTGCCAACGACAGCAAAACGACCGAGGTTCATGTTTTCCTGTAAGTTGCTATTCTCGGCTCGCCTTCCCCAAAATCGCACTGAGTTAGGGTCTCCTGTATTCCATCCTCCAGATACTGGGGTGAATCCAGCTGGGCACTGGGGAGTTGCATCAACAGTTCCTTGAATATCGCGCGCGTAGCCCTCGGTAACAGTCTGGTAAGTTACCGCTTGGGCCATAGGGAAGATTAAGACGGTAGTGGCGGCTACTAAAACGGAGGAAATAATTTTTTTCATGTCAGCTCCATAGTTAAAGATGCCCTGTTTGATTCAGTAATTCTTGCGAATCTACATCCGGCTCCACGATGTTCGGGCTCAATGCAGCGCTGAGCTGTAATGTGATGTCTGGTTGTTTGGTAGGGATTCCCCTACTTTTTATGTGGGAGTTAGCGCCATGTGCTGTTGATTACGGTGTACTTGGCGCAAAAAAAGTGGGCTTAAGCCCACCTTCTGCTTTTGCTTTGTTTAGTGCCTTACTGCAGCGAGCCACTACCCTGCAGCTTGGACTCGGCGTCCTGCGACAGCAGGCGGTTCACATCCTGCAGATCGGTGATGTCGAGCTTGCCGATGGCCTGGCCCAGCAGCAGACGGTTCTGCAGGAAGTTGTAGCGTGACTGCGCATAGTTCAGCTGAGCCTGGAACAAGGTGCGCTGGTTCTGCACTACGTCCAGCACGGTGCGCGTACCGACTTCCAGACCCACCTGCGACGCGTCGTATGCGGCCTGTGCGGAGACCACGGCCAGACGACGTGCTTCCACTTCGCTGATGCCGGCGACCACGGTCTGATACGCATTGCGCGTGTTGCGATCGAGTGCGCGCTTCTGCTGCTCGTAGGTATCTTGCTGGATATCGCGCTGCGAGAGTGCTTGACGTACTGCGGATTGTGTTGCGCCGCCGGCAAAGATTGGAATTGACACGCTGATGCCGATCGAATCGGTATCGATGTCGCGGCCTTGGGTCGTAAACACACCGCTTTCCGCAGCCCCTGTGCCCCAGCTATTGCTGCGTCCCACGCTGCCGGTCAGATTGACGGTGGGCAAATGGCCGGCACGTGCTGCGGTAATGCTGGCCTCGGCCGCGCTGACCTGCAATTGCTGCGCCTTCAACGCCGGGTTGTCTGCGATGGCAGTCGCCACCAACTGGTCGACGTCACTGTAGGCGGCAGGCACCTCGGGGCGAAACTCTTCCGGCAGTGCACGTAGACCAACTACCGGCTGGCCGGTCAACTCGGTAAGTGCTTGGTAGTAGTCCTTCAGCGTGTTGCGGGCGTTGATCGTATCTGCACGCGCCTGGTCGTACTGAGCACGCGCTTCATGCACGTCGGTGATCGGGGCCAGGCCCACTTCCAGGCGTTTGTCGGCGTAGTCGAACTGCTTCTTGGCTGCGGCTTCGTTGGTCTCTGCAGCCGCCAGCGACTCGATGCCCACCAGGACCTGAAAATACGCCGCTGAGGTGCGGGTGATCAGGTCATTATTGGCAGATGCCAGTGTGAAGTCGGCTGCCCTTGCAACTTCGCGCTGAGCGCGCAGGTTGGAGAACTGCGCCCAATTGAAGATCGTCTGGGAGCCTTGGATTTGGCTGGAGCGCGACGAGGTGGTTATGCGGCCATCTTGGCCTTCGATTTCGCGGTGGGATTTACTGTAGTCGTAAGCACCGTTGAGCTGCGGCAACAGCGCCGCACGCGCCTGTACCTGACCCTCCCGATTGACCAGGCGAGTGGACTCGGCCACGGCCAGCTGCGGATCGCCGTTACGGGCCATTTCGTAGACCTGCAGCAGATCGGTGGCATGTGCTGCCATCGGAGACAGGGCGGCGGCCAGGGCCAGAACGAGGGATCGGCGGATCATCGGGGAAGCTTCCTTGGGAATCAGAATTGGAATCGGGGCGTCGGCGCGGCGCCCTGAAGATAGGCGAGGTCGGTTTCGAATAACGATTCGATGCGCGGAGCGTTGACGTCGCCACGCACCAGGACTGCTTCCATCACCGGTTCGTGACCACGCACAACAAACAGCCGGCCATTCGGGCGCAACCACTGCAGCCACTGGGTCGGTAGGGTGTCGACTGCGCCGGTGATGCAGATGGCATCGAAACGACGCTCGCTCTGCCAGCCGAACGCGTCGGCGGTTTCAATGCGTACGTTGCTGCCCAGTCCGGTACTGTCCAGATTGGCGCGTGCGGCGGTGGCCAGTGCCGGATCGATCTCCAGGCTCACCACTTCGCGGGCCAGTGCGGCCAGGCAGGCGGTGGAAAATCCACTGCCGGTGCCGATTTCCAGCACGTCTTCGCCCGGCTGCAGATCCAGCGCCTGCAGCATGCGGCCTTCGACCACCGGCTTCATCATCTTGTGGCCGGCCGACAGCGGAATTTCCACGTCGACGTAGGCCAGGGTCTTGTAAGCCTCCGGCACGAAGGCCTCGCGCGGCAGGCGCGCCAGCACGTCGAGCACGCGCAGATCCAGCACATCCCACGGCCGGATCTGCTGTTCGACCATTTTTTCGCGGGCTTGGGAGAAATCGATCGTCATGGTGCGGCTATCCAACGCAGTGGGGCAGGCATTTTACCGGTGCGCGAGGCAACTGGCGCATCTAGCATCGCCGCGCGCGGCCAAAGCACGCAGTGCCGGAAGTCATCGCCACCAACGTCGCGGTGCTATCAGCGCGGCGCATACGCCCTCAAAAAGAAATCCACACTGGCCTGAATGTGCTCATCCACCTGTGCGCGGGTGGGTTGGCCATGCAGGCCGCACATCATCAGCGCATACAGCTCGCCTTTCAGCAGGCAGAAAAACTGTGAAGCAGCGCGCTCCAGCTCGGGGATTTCCAATTGGCCATCGGCGACCCGCGCCGACAGGAAATCCGCCAGCGCCTGTTGGGTCCGCTTGGGGCCGGCATCCCAGAACATTTCGCGCACATGCACGTCGCCGGTACCGGGCGCCATCATCATGCGGTGGGTGGCGATCGCCGAGTCGGCGCTGACCATCGTAAAGAAGGCATTGGCGATTTCGATCAGCTGGTCGCGCAAGTTGCCTTTGGGGGCGTGGTCGAACAGATCGTCCGGCATCATGTGTTGGCATTGTGCGCGGATCGCTTCGGAAAACAGGCTTTCTTTGTCGCCAAAGTGACTGTAAACGGTCAGTTTGGAGACGCCGGCGGCTGCGGCGATGCCGTCCATGCTGACCCCTGCAAAGCCCTGCTCCATGAACATGGTGCGGGCGGCGCCCAGGATGGCGGCGCGTTTCCCAAGATCCTTGGGACGCCCAGGACCGTTGCTCTTGGTCTTGGACTTGAGGGGGGGCGAACTGGACATATCGCCAATACTAGACCATCGGGTTCTATATTTATACTCGATGCCTATGGGATGCATTGAAGCGCTCATAAACTGTGGCATCTGCCCCGCCACCGTTGCTGAGCGTCGCGCACCGGCTTGCTTATCGCCGTTAATTGTTTCATCTGAATGCCTCCCGGTGTCATCGTCCGCCTGGCCGCTGTAGGGGATCCCCCTAGGGCGCTGAAAAAACCCCGGTGATAGATTGACTGACGGTACGTCGGCGTATGTCGGCGACCTTCAGACGGGACGGACGAGGGACGAAGGCGTGGACAGGGTCGGGGCGCAAACGCATACAGGCTGCGTCCGCAGCAGGTACGTGCTGCGGATCGGGCCGTTGTGGCCGTCGCTGTGGCGATGCGCGTTGCTGTGCGGCCTGCTGCTCGGCGCCTGGCCCGCCTTCGGCCAGCCGCTCAAACACACCGCGTATCACACCGTCACCCGCTGGAGCATGGACGACGGCCTGCCGCACAACCTGGTGCATGCGGTGGCGCAGGGCGAAGACGGCCTGATCTGGCTCGGCACCTGGGAAGGCGTGGCGCGCTTCAACGGCCGCGATTTTACGGTCTACGACCGTCAGAACACCCCGGGCGTCGAGCTGGGCGGTGTGTTCGTGGTGGTACGCGACAGCACCGGCGGGATGTTGTTCGGCACCGCATTCGATGGGGTCTACCACTATCAGGACGGCCACTGGCAGCAGCTGGGCGATGCCTCCGCGCGGCATCTGGCGGTCAGCGCATTGTTGCGGCGTGCCGATGGCGCGTTGTGGGTGGGCACCCCGCAGACGCTGTACCGGATCGAGGCCGATGGGCGGGTGGTCGATGTGGGCCGCCAGGCCGGGCTGCCGCGTGCACGCGTCACCGCGCTCTCGGCAGACGACGACGGCGATCTGTGGGTGGGTACCGAGGTCGGGCTGTATCGCCTGCCGCAGGATGGCAGCCAGGCAACCGCCTGGGGCAAGGCGCATGGCATGCGCGATGCGCCGGTGCGACGGCTGGCCAGCGACCGCGAAGGTGGGTTGCTGGTGGCTGGCGACGACGGGGTGTGGTGGTGGAGCCGCGGCGGCGGCCTGCAACGCTTCCGTCAGGGCCAGCGCGTGGATTCGTTGTTGCTGGATCGACGCGGGCATCTATGGATGAGTCTGTCGACCGGGCTGCTGGTGGTGCATAGCGGCGCGGACGATCCGGACGAGCAGATCGCCATTTCCGGTGTGGCCAGCCCGGCCTTGCTGGAAGATGCCGAAGGCCTGATCTGGGTCGGCAGCACACACGGCTTGTTCCGGGTTGCCGAAGGCGCCGCGCATGGTGTCACCCACGAGGATGGCCTCACCTCCGATTACGTGCGCAGCGTGCTGCAGACGCCTAATGGCACGGTGTGGGTGGGCAGCGCGGTGGGCCTGGACCGCTGGCGCGGCGAGCAGATCAGCCGGGTGTCGTTGTCGCCCAGCGAGGGCGGGCGCGTGCTGGAACAGTCGGTGCTGGCGCTGGCCGACGCCGGCGACGGCGGCGTGTGGGCGGGCACCTATAGCCAGGGCGTGGTGCGTCTGGATGCCCAAGGCCGCGTGCTGGTGCGCATCGGTGCAGCCGAGGGCTTGCCGTCGATGTCGGTGCGCGCGGTGCTGCCCGATGGCGAGGATCTGTGGATCGGCACCACCGCCGGGCTGGTGCGTTGGCGCAACGGCAAGGCGCGTCACTACACCGCCGCCGACGGCGTGCCGGACGGTTCGGTGCAGGTGCTGTACCGCGATGCGCAGGGGATCGTGTGGAGCGGCACCGATCGCGGCATGACCGCGCTGTCGCCGGACGGCAGCACCCGCGCATGGCTGGGCGAGCAGGATTTCCCCGGGCAGAACGCCTTCGACTTCCTGCGCGATGCAAATGGCGATCTGTGGATCGCCAGCGATCGCGGCCTGTTGCGCTTGCGCGGAGAGACATTCCGCGTCTACGACCATCGGGTCGGGCTGCCGCGCGACAAGGTGTTTCGGGTGATCGACGACGGCCGCGGCTATTTCTGGTTGTCGAGCAACCATGGCGTGTTCCGCATCGCGCGCAGCGATTTCGACCAGCTCGATGCGGGCACGCGCGAGCAATTGAGTGTGGAAGTGGTGGATCGCAGCGACGGCATGCCTGGCAATCAGGGCAACGGCAGCAGCGCGCCGGCTGGCTGGATGACGCAGTCTGGGCAGCTGTTGTTTCCTACCGCAGCCGGTCTTGGGGTGATCGATCCGGCGCGTGTGGGCACCTTGCAAGGCCATCGCTTGCCGATCGTGTTCGAGCGCTTGCTGGTCGATGGCATGGTGCAGCCGTTGAACGACCCGCATCGATTCGGCGCAGACACCCGGCGTATCGCCATTGGCTATGCCGGGTTGAATTTTCGTGGGCCGGACAAGGTGCGTTATCGCTACCGGCTGGAAGGCTTCGATCCGGAGTGGGTGGATGCCGACAGCGCCATCGAGGCGATCTACACCAATCTGCCGCCGGGCCGCTTTCGTTTCCGTGTGCAGGCGATGTCGCTGCCGGTGGACTGGCGGCAGACCGCGTTGCTGGGCGAATCCAGCCTGGTCATCGAACTGGCGCCGCCATGGTGGCGGCGTGGCGAAGTGATCGCGCTGGGCATCCTTGGCCTGGGCAGTGTGATCTACATGTTTTACTTATGGCGCACGGCCAGTTACCGCCGACGCCAGCGTCAGCTCAACACGGTGATCGACCGGCGCACACGCGAGTTGAGCGACAAGAACCTCGCGCTGCAGCAGGCCAGCCAGGAGCGCGAAGCATTGATGCGCCAGCTGGAGTATCGCGCCAGCCACGACGTGCTCACCGCGCTACCCAACCGGCGCGAGGCCGAGCGCGTGCTGCAGCAATGGTTCGACGAAGCGCGCGCCGGTGGTGCGGCATTGGCGTTGGCGCTGATGGATATCGATCACTTCAAACGCATCAACGATGCTTACGGCCATGAGGTCGGCGATGCGGTGTTGTCTGCGATTGGCGAGGCATTGAGCGAACACGATCAGGCGCAGTGCTTTGCCGCCCGGCATGGCGGCGAAGAGTTCCTGCTGGCGGCCATCGGCCTGGACGCGGCGCAGGCGCGCGCGCTGTTCGAGCGCATGCGCCAACGGCTTGCAACGATCGATGTCGACGCCCAGGGCACCACCGTGCGTTGCACCGCCAGCATGGGCATGGCGATGAGCGATGAAGCGCCCAGCCGGCGCGAATTGCTGGCATTGGCCGATCGCCGTCTGTATCAGGCCAAGCGGCAGGGGCGGGATCGCTTGGTGGGGCGGTGATGTTTACAGCTGCCCCTGATCCGCCTCCGCATGCAACAGTGCAACAAATGCCTGCGCGGCCCGCGACAAGGTGCGCCCACCATGCGTCACGCAGCCGAGCTCGCGCGACAGCGCGACATCGGCCAGCGGCAGCGCCACGATCTGATGATCGATCATGCGCTCCGGCAACACGCTCCAGGCCAGGCCCACCGACACCAGCATCTTGATCGTCTCCAGATAGTTGGTGGTCATGCGCAGGCTCGGCACCAGCCCGCGCTCGGCAAACAGGCCGGCGACGATGCGATGGGTGAAGGTGCCCGGGTCCGGCAGCACCGCAGGGTGCGCCACCACATCCTCCAGCGTCACTGCGCGCAGTGATGCCAACGGATGATCCGGCGCCACCACGAACTGCAGGCGGTCATGCCAGATCGGCCGCGCGCTTAGCGGCGCACGCGTGTCCGGCGCCAGCGTGGTCACCGCCAGTTCCACCTTTCCGCGCAGCACGGCTGCATAGGCCAGTTCCGAATCCAGGAACTGGATGTCCAGCGCCGCCTGCGGATGTTCTGCAGCAAAGCGGCGCAGCAGGGCGGGCAAACGGTGCAGGCCGACGTGGTGGCTGGTGGCCAGGCTCAGGCGCCCGCCGACCGCCGCGCCAAGGTGTTCCAGCACGCGGCGGGTGTCCTGCAGCTCGGCCAGGATGCGTTGCGCGCGTGGCAGCAGGGCCTGGCCGGCTTCGGTCAGCACCACCTGGCGGCCGAGGCGATCGAACAGGCGTGCAGACAATTGCCCTTCCAGCAGGGCGATGCGCTTGCTCACCGCCGGTTGGGTGAGGTGCAGCGCCTCGCCGGCGGCAGAGAAGCTACCGCTCTCGGCAATTGCCACGAACGCGCTGAGGCTGCCCAGGTCCATTACTATTCCTGAAATTCATTTGTTGAATAAACAATATGAATTTGCGTTATCCAAGGCAAGCTCCTAGCATCGAACTCAGCCAGGTGGGCGCACCCACCATCCGCCAATCGGGTTGCTGCGATGACTGCCAAGACGCTGTACGACAAGTTGTGGGAACTGCATGAGGTCACGCGCCGTGACGATGGTTCGTCGTTGATCTATATCGACCGCCACATCCTGCACGAAGTGACCTCGCCGCAAGCCTTCGAAGGCCTGCGCCTGGCCGGGCGCAAGCCTTGGCGCATCGACGCCAATATCGCCACGCCCGACCACAACGTGCCGACCACGCGTGCCGAGCGTCAGGGCGGGCTGGAGTCGATCACCGACGCAGTCTCGCGCCTGCAGGTGCAGACCCTGGACGAGAACTGCGACGACTTTGGCATCCTCGAGTTCAAGATGAACGACGCGCGCCAGGGCATCGTGCATGTGGTCGGCCCGGAGCAGGGCGCCACCTTGCCGGGCATGACCGTGGTCTGCGGCGATTCGCATACCTCCACGCACGGCGCGTTCGGCGCGCTGGCGCATGGCATCGGCACCTCGGAGGTCGAGCATGTGCTTGCCACGCAATGCCTGATCGCCAAGAAGATGAAGAACATGCAGGTGCGGGTGGAGGGCACGTTGTCGTTCGGCGTGACCGCCAAGGACATCGTGCTGGCGGTGATCGGCAAGATCGGCACCGCTGGCGGCAACGGCCATGCGCTGGAATTTGCCGGCAGCGCGATCCGCGATTTGTCGATTGAAGGCCGCATGACCATCTGCAACATGTCCATCGAAGCCGGCGCGCGGGTCGGCATGGTGGCGGTGGACGACAAGACGATTGCCTACGTCAAAGGTCGCCCATTCGCGCCCAAGGGCGCCGACTGGGACGCGGCGGTCGCGTTGTGGAGCACGCTGGTGTCCGATGCCGATGCGCACTTCGACACAGTGGTGGAACTGCGCGCCGAAGACATCAAGCCGCAGGTCAGCTGGGGTACTTCGCCGGAGATGGTGCTGGCGGTGGATCAGCATGTGCCGGATCCGGCCGCCGAACAGGATCCGACCAAGCGCGACTCGATCGAGCGCGCGCTGAAATACATGGGTTTGCGCGCCAATCAGCCGATCACCGAGATCCATCTGGATCGCGTGTTCATCGGCTCGTGCACCAACTCGCGCATCGAAGACCTGCGTGCCGCCGCTGCGGTTGCCAAGGGCCGCAAGGTCGCTTCCACCATCAAGCAAGCATTGGTGGTGCCGGGCTCGGGTTTGGTGAAAGCGCAGGCCGAAGCCGAAGGCCTGGACCAGGTGTTTCTGGACGCCGGCTTCGAATGGCGCGAGCCGGGTTGTTCGATGTGTCTGGCGATGAACCCGGACAAGCTGGGCAGCGGCGAGCATTGCGCGTCCACTTCCAACCGCAATTTCGAAGGCCGCCAGGGCGCCGGTGGTCGCACCCATCTGGTCAGCCCGGCGATGGCAGCGGCAGCGGCGGTGAGCGGTCATTTTGTCGATGTGCGTGAACTCGGGGATTCGGGAGTGGGGATTCGGGATTCGTAAAAAACCGCTCCGCCATCCCCAGCCTTTTCGAATCCCCAATCCCAAATCCCGGCCTCTCAATGACCCCTTTCACTCAACACACCGGACTGGTCGCGCCGCTGGATCGCGCCAACGTCGATACCGACCAGATCATTCCCAAGCAATTCCTCAAGTCGATCAAGCGCACCGGCTTCGGTCCGAACCTGTTCGACGAGTGGCGCTATCTGGATATCGGCGAGCCCGGTCGCGACAACAGCCAGCGCCCGCTCAATCCGGAGTTCGTGCTCAACTTCCCGCGCTATCAGGGTGCCAGCGTGTTGCTGGCGCGCGAGAACTTCGGCTGCGGTTCCTCGCGCGAGCACGCGCCGTGGGCGCTGGACGAATACGGCTTCCGCACGGTGATTGCGCCGAGCTTTGCCGACATCTTCTTCAACAACAGCTTCAAGAACGGCCTGCTGCCGATCGTGCTGGCCGAAGCGGAAGTGGATGCGCTGTTCCAACAATGCCTGGCGACCGAGGGCTACCAACTCACCGTGGATCTGGACGCGCAGCGCGTGCGCCGGCCCGATGGCGTGGAATACAGCTTCGAGATCGATGCGTTCCGTAAGCACTGCCTGCTCAACGGGCTGGACGACATCGGCCTGACCTTGCAGGACGCCGATGCGATCGGTCGCTTCGAACAAGGCCATCGCGTGCGCCAACCGTGGTTGTTCGGCACACTGCAGTGAATTCGGCAGCATCCATCAACGATTAGTCGCGCCAGATGCGTGCTGCGTTGCATTGATTCAAACGGCGCTACGGCGCCAACTCACGAGGATTGCATGAGCAAGCAGATTTTGATTCTTCCTGGCGACGGCATTGGCCCGGAGATCATGGCCGAAGCGGTCAAGGTGCTGACGCGGATCGACGCGCAACATGGCCTGGGTTTCACCCTGGTGTACGACGAACTGGGTGGCGCGGCCTACGACAAGTACGGCAGCCCGCTGGCCGACGAAACGCTGGAGCGCGCGCGCGCTGCCGATGCGGTGCTGTTGGGCGCGGTCGGCGGGCCGCAATGGGACACCATCGATCCGTCGCTGCGTCCGGAACGTGGGTTGCTCAAGATCCGCTCGCAGCTGGGCTTGTTCGCCAACCTGCGTCCTGCGCTGTTGTATCCGCAGCTGGCCGATGCCTCTACGCTCAAGCCGGAGGTCGTTGCGGGGCTGGATCTACTGATCCTGCGCGAGCTCACCGGCGGCATTTACTTCGGTCAACCGCGTGGTACGCGCACGCTGGAAAATGGTGAGCGTCAGGCTTACGACACCTTGCCGTACAGCGAAAGCGAAATCCGTCGCATCGCCAAGGCCGGCTTCGAGATGGCGCGTTTGCGCGGCAAGAAGTTGTGTTCGGTGGACAAAGCCAATGTGTTGGCATCGAGCCAGCTATGGCGTGCGGTGGTGGAGGAAGTCGCGAAGAATTATCCAGACATTGCGCTATCGCACATGTACGTGGACAACGCGGCCATGCAGCTGGTGCGCGCACCCAAGCAGTTCGACGTGATCGTGACCGACAACATGTTCGGCGACATCCTGTCCGATCAAGCATCGATGCTCACCGGCTCGATCGGCATGCTGCCCTCGGCCTCGCTGGATGCCAACAATAAAGGCATGTACGAGCCGTGTCATGGCTCGGCGCCGGACATCGCCGGCAAGGGCATTGCCAATCCGTTGGCGACCATCCTGTCGGTGGCGATGATGTTGCGCTACACCTTCGCGCAGGCCGCCGCTGCCGATGCGATCGAGCAGGCTGTCGGCAAGGTGCTCGACCAAGGCCTGCGCACTGCCGACATCTGGTCGGAAGGCACGACCAAGGTCGGCACGGTCGCAATGGGTGATGCGGTGGTTGCTGCGCTGTAAGCGTGATCGTACAGCTTGTCTTTCGTTGAGCTAGCAGCGGTCATCGCTTTATTGGGCGATGGCCGCTTTCGTTTTTGAGGGTCATCAATAGCGCGGTGCCGCATCCAGTGTCGGGACACGCCGCAAGTACGTCCATGTAGGCTCGGTGGCGGCATCCATGCCGCCACACGGTCCCGCCCCCGGACGCGACACCGCGCTCCCACTCTTCGCGGCTGCTGATCGGCAAGCAATGCCTTTTGGTAGGCGTGATGCTTGCAGATTCCGCAGTCGGTAGTCGGTAGTCGGTAGTCGATGCAGTTTTTCGTCTATTGCTTTGCCATATTCCGCCAGCGAAGGTCGCGCTCCAAAGCATGATCAATCAATCAAGTAACGCTTCTCCTTCAGCCACCAACAATATTCGGAGGTGCTTGCGCGCGTACCGGCGTGGGACCTTACGCGGCATGGATGCCGCGTAAGAGCCTACACGGACGTACTTGCGGCGTGTCCCACGCCGGTACGCGTGCAAGCGCCCTCAGTGATCGAGGCGTTTGCGCGAAACCGGCAGACGTCGTGCGTGGGATTGGTCGATGCGGCGCCGCGCTCCCACTCTTTGCGGCTGCTGATCGGCAAGCAATACATTCTTAGAAAACGTTCAAATCACCAACCACCAAAAGCCAAGACGGCCAGCAGATCACTCCGCCGGCCGTCAGATTTACATCGTTTAGCAGATGACAGCGCTACGCCACCGCGGCCGTCTTGCCGGCAACCACGCAACGCTGGCGCTGGCGCAACAGGCGGTTGGCCACATCCAACCACGCCAGCGCGCTGGCTTCGATGATGTCCTTGCTGGTGCCGGTGCCTTCGTATTCCACGCCGTCGTGGCGCACGCTCAGGCTGGCTTCGCCGCGTGCGTCCGCTCCGATGCCCACGCTGTGGACCTGGTAGCTGTCCAGTTCCAGCTTCACACCGGTGGCCGAGGCCAGCGCACCGAATAGCGCATCCACCGGACCATTGCCTTGCGCAGTTTCGGCGACGCGATTGCCTTCCGGATCGGACAACTCCACCAGCGCGTTCGCACGGCTGCCGACATCGCTGATGGTCATGGAGGCCAGGCGGTAGCCTTCCTGCACGGTGGCATCCTGCATCAATGTTTGCAGATCGGCGTCGGTGACCACGCGCTGCTTCTCGCACAATGCCTTGAACTGCTCGAAGACCAACTTGACCTCGTCTTCTTCCAGCAAATAGCCCAAGGCGCGCAGACGCTGCTCCACTGCCGCACGCCCGCTGTGACGGCCCAGCACCATCTGCGAGGACTCCCAGCCCACGTCTTCCGGACGCATGATTTCGTAAGTGCCGCGATGGCGCAGCATGCCGTGCTGGTGGATGCCCGACTCGTGCGCGAACGCATTGCCGCCCACCACCGCCTTGTTGCGCTGCACCGGCATGCCGACCAGGCGCTGCAGCAACTGCGAAGTGGACACGATGCGCGGCGTGTTGATCTCGGTATCGATGTTGTAGAACGCACCGCGCACCTTCAGTGCCATGGTGATTTCTTCCAGCGCGCAGTTGCCCGCACGCTCGCCGATGCCATTGATGGTGCATTCGACCTGCCGTGCGCCGCCTTCGATCGCCGCCAGCGAATTCGCCACCGCCAGACCCAGATCGTTGTGGCAGTGCGCGCTGAAGATGACGGTGTCGGCCCCTTCCACGCTGGCGATCAGGCGCGAGAACATGCCGCGGATTTCTTCCGGCGTGGTGAAGCCCACCGTGTCCGGCAGATTGATCGTGGTGGCGCCGGCGGCGATCGCCACGCGGGTGACCTCGGCCAGGAAATCCTCTTCGGTACGGGTGGCGTCTTCGGCGGAGAACTCGACATCGTCGATGTAGCCACGCGCCAGCGTCACATGCTTGTGCACCGACTCCAGCACCTGTTCGCGGCTCATGCGCAGCTTGTGCTCGCGGTGCAATGGGCTGGTGGACAGGAACACATGCAGGCGAGGATTGGCGGCTGCTTCCAGTGCACGTGCGGAGGTTTCGATATCGGCCTGCAGGCAGCGCGACAGCACCGCCAGCGTGGGGCGGCGCAATTCGCGGCCGATCATCGCGACGGCTTCGCGGTCGGAATGCGAGCTGGCCGGGAAGCCGGTTTCGATGATGTCCACGCCGAGCTCGTCCAGCGCGCGCGCCATCACCAGCTTTTGCTGGGGCGTCATGCTGCAGCCGGGGGATTGCTCGCCGTCGCGCAGGGTGGTGTCGAAAATTCGGATACGCGGGGTCTGGTTGGATACGGTCGTGTTCACCAGGAAGACTCCTCTACGGCGATGGCGGTGACAGGCGTTGGAGCGACTGCGGATGGGCGGGAAAGAACGGGTGTTTCGGGAAGTGCCTTGGCGCTGCGTTCGTTGCGCAGTCGCTCGGTATTGCGACGACGCGGCTTGCGTGGCGGACGCGGCCGCACCTCGGACAAGAGGGTGGCCAGCACAGTTGCGTCGATATTACCGCCAGAGACCACCGCACATTTGCGTTTGCCTGAAACGCGGCGACCGGCGGCCAAGGCGAGTGCCCCGGCGCCCTCGGCGATGACGTGTTCTTCCAGCGCCAGACGCACCAGGGTTTCGCGTAATTCTGCCTCGCGCACGATCACCACATCGTCGAGCAGACTCGCGCATAAACGGCGGGTCAGGAAGCCGGGAATCTTGACCTTCACGCCGTCGGCCAGCGTGGGCACCGGGGTGATTTCGCGGAAGTCGCCGCGCACGGCGCGCGCCATCGAATCCACGCCTTCCACCTGCGCACCGACGATGCGCACGCCTTGCGATTTCAGTGCCAGCGCCACCCCGGAGGCCAGCCCGCCGCCACCGATCGGCACGATCACCACATCCGGCGCGTGCGCGGCCAGTTCGATGCCGACCGTGCCTTGCCCGGCGATCACGTCCGGGTCGTCGAAGGCGGACAGAAAGCGGTAGCCGTTCTGGTCGGCCAGTTCGCGCGCAAACGCAAACGCCTCGTCGTAGCTGTTGCCATGCTGGCGCACGGTGGCGCCCCAGTGCGCGACCCCGGCAATCTTGGTCTGCGGCGCGCCGTACGGCATCACCGTGATGGCCTGCACGCCCAGCCGATACGCCGACCACGCCACGCCTTGCGCATGGTTACCGGCCGAGGCGCAGATCACCGGACGCTCGTCGCCGCGTTCCAGCCCGGCCAGCAACGCGTTCAGTGCGCCACGCACCTTGTAGGAGCCGGTGCGCTGCAGGTTTTCCAGCTTCAGCCACACACCGAAACGCTCTGCGTAATGCAGCGGCGTAGGCGACAGGTATTTGCGCAGACGCGCCTGCGCAGCCAGCACGTCGGCCACGCTGATGGCCACGTCGCTTACGTCTGGCTCCTGCGAAGAGGGGCGGCCGGAATCAGGCATTGCGGCACGCGCGCGGCCAATCCGGAAGAAGACACCTCCGGACAGCGATCTGATGGTCACGCGAGGTCTGCGTGCTCGAGGTCTGCATGGTCATGCCGCAGCCTCGACCGATTCCAGCGCGGTGATCACCACCGACTCGCAGTCGTACACCTTCTGCAGCTGCAGGCGCAGCGTTTCCGGTGGGCGCGTGCTGTCCACGTCCAGTTGCAGATGCCAGCGGCCGGCATCGTCGGGCGCGGCGGCGCCCTGGATGGCGCACGGGCGGAAGCCGCGTCGCTCGGTCATGCCGAGCACGCGCACCAGCGCGCCTTCGGCCGGCTTCAGCACCAGATCAAGCCGGTAACGCATGTGGCGTCTCCTTGACCGCATGTGCGGGATTGCTGTCCAGCATGGTGCTGTTGGCATTGTTGGGCGGCACCAGCGGCCACACGTTGGCACGCGCATCGATGCTCACATGCAACAGGCCGGGGCCGGGCTGTGCCAGCAGTTCGGCCAGTGCGCCATCCACATCGCCGCGCGCGATGATGCGCTTGGCCGGGATGCCGAACACCTGCGCCAGCGCCGCAAAATCCGGGTTGTCGGACAGGTCGATCTCGCTGTAGCGCTCGGCAAAGAACAATTCCTGCCACTGCCGCACCATGCCCAGCGAACTGTTGTCCAAGAGCACGATCTTCACCGGCAGCTTGCAGCGCGCAATGGTCACCAGCTCCTGCACGTTCATCATGAAGCTGCCGTCGCCGGAGACCAGTACCACGGTGCGGTCCGGGCAGGCGAACTGCGCGCCCATCGCCGCCGGCAGGCCGAAGCCCATGGTGCCGAGCGCGCCGCTGGTGAGGTGATTGCGCGGGTCGTTGAAGCGGCAATGCTGCGCCACCCACATCTGATGTTGACCCACATCGCAGGCGATGATGGTGTCGGCCGGGGCCACTTCGCTCAGGCGCTTGAGCAACGCCGGTGCGTAGATATCGGTGCCGGGCGCGTCGTAGCGCGCACCGAATTTTTCGCGGTTGGCAAAGCAACGCGTGCGCCAGGCCTGGCAGTTGCCGCGTGCCGCACTCAAGGCTTTCAGACTCAGTGCCACATCGCCGGGCACGGCGATGTCGGCCGTGCGCAGCTTGGAAATTTCATAGGCGTCGGCATCCAGGTGGATGACGCGCGCAAACGGAGCGAACTCGCTCAACTTGCCGGTGGCACGGTCGTCGAAACGCGCGCCCACCACGACCAGCAGATCGCTTTCCTGGATCGCCATATTGGCCGCGCGGGTGCCGTGCATGCCCAGCATGCCCAGGTAATCCGGATGTGCATGCGGCAACGCCCCCAGGCCGCGCAAGGTCAGTGCGGTCGGGATGCCGGTAGCTTCCACAAACCGCCGGAACGCGTCCACCGCGCCTGCCAATGCAATCCCGCCACCGCCGTACACCACCGGGCGTTCGGCACTGGCGATGGCGGCCAGCGCTTCGGCCAGTTTCGCGTCTTCCGGGGCCGGAGGCGGCAGCACCGCTGCCGGCACGTGATCGGGCAGATGCGCCGCATCGGCGATCTGCACGTCCTTGGGCAGGTCGATCAGGACCGGCCCGGGGCGTCCCTCGCGCGCGATGCGAAACGCCTCGCGCACGATCTGCGGAAGTTCCTCCACCCGCCGCACCAGAAAGCTGTGCTTGACGATCGGCATGGTCATGCCGAACACGTCCAGTTCCTGGAACGCATCGGTGCCCAGCAGGGGCGTGGCGACCTGGCCGGTCAGGCACACCATCGGCACCGAATCGAGCATCGCGTCGGCGATGCCGGTGACCAGATTGGACGCGCCCGGGCCGGAGGTGGCCACGCACACGCCGACCCGGCCGCTGGCACGGGCGTACCCGTTGGCGGCCAGGGCGGCGCCCTGTTCGTGACGGACCAGGATGTGCTTGAGCCTGGAATCCACCAGGGCGTCGTAGAACGGCATGATGGTGCCGCCCGGATAACCGAACAGCGTTTCCACGCCCTCGGCTTCCAGGGCCTGCGTCAGCCAGCGCGCGCCGTTGCGGGGCGTGCTGTGTGCGGAGGTGTTCATGCGTTGCGGACCTTCGGTGTTAAACGGTGGGGGATGCGGCGGCGTTATGCCGCTTGTTGATTCGCAGGGGCGGCAGCGGCTTGTTGTTCGCCGTTGAGCCACACCATCTTGGCGCGCAGCTTCTTGCCCACTTCCTCGATCGGATGCTCCAGATCGGCCTGCTTGAACTTGGTGTAGTTCGGCAGGCCGGCTTCGTATTCGGCCACCCAGTTCTTGGTGAAGGTGCCGTTCTGGATGTCGGTCAGCACGTCCTTCATGCGCGCCTTAGTGCTGGCGTCGATCACGCGCGGGCCGCTGACATAGTCGCCGTATTGCGCGGTTTCGGACACGAATTCCAGCATGCGGGTGATGCCGCCTTCGTAAAACAGGTCCACGATCAACTTCAGTTCGTGCAGCACTTCGTAATACGCGATCTCCGGCTGATAGCCGGCTTCCACCAGCACTTCGAAACCGGCCTGCACCAGCGACGAGGCGCCGCCGCACAGCACGGCCTGCTCGCCGAACAGATCGGTCTCGGTCTCTTCCTTGAAGGTGGTCTTGATGATGTTGGCGCGCGCGCCGCCCAGGCCGCCGGCATAGGTCAGCGCGAACTGCTCGGCCTTGCCGCTGGTGTCCTGGTACACCGCATAGATGCACGGCACGCCGCGGCCGATTTCATATTCGCGACGCACCAGCGCGCCGGGGCCCTTCGGGGCGACCAGTACCACGTCCAGATCGGCGCGCGGGGTGATCATGTCGAAATGCACGTTCAGTCCATGCGCGAACAGCAGGCAGGCGCCTTGCTTCATGTTCGGTGCGATGACCTCTTCATAGAGCTTCTTCTGCACCATGTCCGGGGTCAGGATCGCAACCAGATCGGCGCTTTTCACCGCCTCGGCCGGCGCCACGACGGTGAAGCCGTCGGCCTGGGCCTTGGATTCGGTCGGGCCACCGGCACGCAGGCCGACAGTGACGTCGAAGCCGGAATCGCGCAGGTTCAGCGCATGCGCGCGGCCCTGGCTGCCGTAGCCGATGATCGCGATTTTCGGTTGGATGTCGTTGCTCATGGAGTTAAGTCCTTGCGGGGTTGGCAGTGGAAAAAGAATCAGCCGGCAGTGGATACACTGGCCGGCCGAACAAAGCGGGGATGGACGATGGCACTGGCCATGCAGGCACATGCACCGGCGCAGTTGCCGGCGCGGGTGGTGCAGATGGCGGCGATGTCGGTGATGTCGTTCATGTCATTCGAAACTTTTGGTGGTCCCTGAAACGCGAAACCCCGCGCCGTTGCCGGTGCGGGGTCTGATCGAAGCCTTGTGTGTCTGTTGCCTACACGAAGTCTCGTCCCGCAGCGGTTGGCGAGGTAATAAGTACGAGCACGAGAAGCGACGCTGCCAACGCGCCGGAAGGCGCGGACAATGGGGCGTTCGAGGTGGTGTGGCGGTGCGGCATGGACTGAGATAACCATCGCCACAGGTGGGGTGTCAACCCTTGCGCGTGAAACGACCACGTTCATGCGCAAGTTGCCGTGGGAAACCCCATGGCAGCAGCATGGTTACCGCTGAAACCGGATCGATGCAGGGCAGTGAGGATCGATGCAGGTCACTAAATGCGCGGCATTCGCGCTGCCGCGCGATGGTGATCGACGGTGATCGAACGAGGCGGCATGCGCCGCTGGTATGGTTGGCGACTCATTCTGCTGTGTCATGGAGGCCGCCTGTCATGCGTCGCGTACCTGTCCTGTTGGTGTCTGCTCTGGTGCTGCTCGCGCCGCCTCTCATCGCTGCGGACCGCATCACCGGGCAGCCGTTTGCGACCCGTTCGGAAGTCATCGCCCCGCATGCGATGGCGGCCACCTCGCAACCGCTGGCCACCCAGATCGCGCTGGATGTGATGAAGGACGGCGGCTCGGCGGTGGATGCGGCGATCGCCGCCAACGCCGCGCTGGGCCTGATGGAGCCGACCGGCAACGGGGTGGGCGGGGATCTGTTCGCCATCGTCTGGGACCCCAAGACCAGCAAGCTGTATGGCTACAACGGCTCGGGTCGCTCGCCCAAGTCGCTGACCCTGGCCGAGTTGCAGCGCCGCGGGTTGAAGGACATTCCGCCGACCGGCCCGCTGCCGGTGTCGGTACCGGGCGCGGTGGATGGCTGGTTTGCGCTGCACGATCGCTTCGGTCGCAAGCCGATGGCACAGAACCTGGCCCCCGCCATTCGCTATGCCCGCGAAGGCCACCCGGTGGCCGAGACCATCGCCTATTACTGGGACCGCTCGGTGCCGCGCCTGTCGCAGTATCCCGGCTTCAAGGAGCAGTTCACCATCGACGGCCATGCCCCGCGCAAGGGCGAGCTGTGGAAGAACCCGAACCTGGCCAACACGCTGCAGCAGATCGCCGATGGCGGCCGCGATGCGTTCTACAAGGGCGACATCGCGCGCGCCATCGGAAGCTATTTCAAGGCCAATGGCGGCTATCTGAGCTACGAGGATCTGGCCAGCCATCAGGGCGAGTGGGTGGAGCCGGTGTCCACCAACTACCGCGGCGTTGATGTGTGGGAGCTGCCGCCCAACAGCCAGGGCATTGCCGCGCTGCAGATGCTCAACATCCTGGAGGGCTACGACTTTTCCAAAATCCCGTTCGGCTCGGCCGAGCATGTGCACCTGTTCACCGAAGCCAAGAAGCTGGCGTTCGCCGACCGCGCGCGTTTCTATGCCGACCCGGCCTTCCAGCCGGCGCCGCTGGCCAGGCTGGTCTCCAAGGACTACGCCGCCCAGCGCCGCGCGCTGATTTCCATGGACAAGGCGCTCAAGGAAGTGCAGCCGGGCACGCCCAAACAACTGGAGGAGGGCGACACCATCTACATGACCGTGGCCGATGCCGACGGCATGATGGTGTCGTTGATCCAGTCCAACTACCGCGGCATGGGCAGCGGCATGGCCCCGCCGGGGCTGGGCTTCATCCTGCAGGACCGCGGCGAGATGTTCGTGCTCAAAAAGGACCACCCGAACGGCTACGCGCCCGGCAAGCGGCCGTTCCAGACCATCATTCCCGCCTTCGTCACCAAGGACGGCAAGCCATGGCTGAGCTTCGGCGTGATGGGCGGGGCGATGCAGCCGCAGGGGCACGTGCAGATCGTGATGAACCTGGTGGACTTCCATATGAATCTGCAGGAAGCCGGCGATGCGCCGCGCATCCAGCATGAAGGCTCCACCGAGCCGACCGGCCAGGCCACCGCGATGAGCGATGGCGGCGAGGTCAATCTGGAAACCGGTTTTTCCTACGACACCATCCGCGCGTTGATGCGCAAAGGTCACCGGGTGATCTTTGCCGACGGCCCGTATGGCGGCTATCAGGCGATTGCACGCGATCCGGCCAACGGGGTGTATTACGGTGCCTCGGAAAGCCGCAAGGACGGGCAGGCTGCCGGTTACTGAGCAAGCCCTTGCGGATGCGCTGCGCGGCTCAACTCCAGCCGCAGCGGGCCGTTAATGATCGTGATGGATTAGGAACTCCCATGAGCCCGATGCAACAGCCCGATCTGCCGTCGCAAACGCATGCGGCGCTGCTCCCCGATGCACCGGTCGCCTTGCTGCGGCTATCGGCCGAGGCGTGTCTGGTGGCCTGCAACCGCGCCGGCCTGGATGTTCTGGGCAAGACCGCCAGCGAGCTGCAAGGCGCGCCGGCATCAACGCTGTGGGGATTGAGCGCAGCCGATCTGGTCGGCGAAGACGGCGTGTGGGCCGCTCCGGGCGACGACCCGGCCCGGCGCGTGCGCTATGTGCGCGACCGCGAGCATGGTGGCTGGATGCTGTCGCTGCCGCATGTGGAAACCGCGATCTTGCTGCGCGAAGCCACCCGCCTGGCCGAAGACAGCCGGCCGGTGCCGATTTCGCCGCTGCTGCAGCCGTTGGTGGCGCGCCTGCAGGCCGAGCACGAAGACCGCACCGTACTGGAACGTACCGCACAGGCGCTGGCCGGTTGCGAGCTGGAACTGTTGTTGCCGCCCGGGTTGGCTGAGTCCGAGATGGGCCGCCGGCTTCAGGCCGGTTTCGGCAATCTGGCCGAAGCGATCCGCCAGGCGGTTGCGCTGTCGGTGCAGATCGCCGCCGAAGTGCCGCCGTTGGTCGCCGAAAACGACGAGATGGTGCGCCAGTCGCAGGCGCAGACCGAAGCATTGGACGGCGCCCGCACCGCAGTGGAACGGCTGTCGTCGAGCCTGCAGGACGTCAACGCCGATCTGGCACAGGTCATCGCGTTGGCCGCCAGCGCCGATGAAAGCGCACGTCAGGGCGTGGCTGCCGCACATGCGCTGGGCCAGGCCATGCATGAAGTGGAACGGCGCGCGGCGCGTGCCGGCGAGGTCATCGAAGTCATCGACTCGGTGGCATTCCAGACCAATATCCTGTCGATCAACGCCAGCATCGAAGCGGCGCATGCCGGCGATGCCGGGCGCGGCTTTGCGGTGGTCGCCACCGAGATCCGCCGCCTGGCCGAACGCGCCGCCGCTGCAGCGCGCGATGTGCGCGCGATCCTGGCCGAAACCAGCGCCGCAGTGGGCGAGGGCGCGGCCTCCGCACGCGGCACCGAAGCGGTGCTCGATGGCATCACCCGCGTGCTCGGCCAGGCCAGCAGCGCGATGACTACGGTGGCCGGGCGCATCCAGGCGCAGGACAGCGAGATTCGCGGGATCGAAAGCGCCGTGGATGGGGTTGTCGCGTTGGGTCGCAGCAACTTGCAGCACGCCGCACATGTGGCCGAACGCAGCGAAGCGTTGGAGCGCGGCACCGAAACCCTGCGCGATTGCGTGGGCCTGTTCCGCTTGCCGGCCGACCCGCTGAAGGTGCCCAGGCACGCCCGCGTCAAGGAACTGGCCGTGGCAACTGCCGGACGGATCGGCACCGCATTGGCGCAGGCCATCGCACGCGGCCAGATCGATGAAGCGGCGCTGTTCGCACGCACCTACACGCCGATTGCCGGGGTGGAGCCGCCCAAGTTCAGTACCGATTTCGACGCGCTGTGCGACGAGGTATTGCCGCCCTTGCAGGAGCCGCTGCTGGATGCGCATCCGTGGATCGTGTTCGCCATCTGCGCCAATCCCGACGGTTACGTGCCCACGCACAATCTGCGCTTCACCCAGCCGCTGACCGGCGATCCCAAGCGCGATCTGGTCGGTAACCGCACCAAGCGCAAATTCACCGACCGCGTCGGCCGCAGCGTGGGTGCGCATACCGACCCTTATCGTTTGCAGGTGTATCGCCGCGACACCGGCCAGATCATGTTCGACCTGTCGGCACCGATCTTCGTTGGCCGCAAGCACTGGGGTGGTTTGCGGGTGGGGTATACGTTGGAATGACGTGGCGTGGCGGCGAGAGAAAGTTTCGTAGTGCATGTGTGTGCAAACTCCCAAAAAAAAAGCCGCCGAAGATCGGCGGCAGGGAGAGAGAGCAGGTTTCTTGTTGTAGTGACTGCAGGCTAGCGGTGCGATGTGCCGTTGACATGTCCTTGCATGCCGCCATCGCCGTGCTGCATGCCAAGTGGCCGCTTGCGTGTCAGCGCTGGCATAAACACAACGGCCTCCCGAAGGCGGCCGTTGTGACAACACTCGTATCCAGACAGCGGCTCAGCGCGTCGACAGCGGCAGGTCAGAAACGCTGGGTGTACTGCAGATAGCTATAGCGCCCCGGGATGGCATAGGCCGAATCGAACGAGTTGGCAGAGGCGCTGAGCGCTACCGGCGGGTCGCGGTCGAAGACGTTGTTCAAGCCCACACGCACGGTGGCATTCCACGGCAATTGATAAGACACCTGCATGTCGTTGAAGGCAGTGGCCGCGACGTGGCGATAGTTGCCGTTGTCATCCAGTTCCGAGTCGTCGTCCTTCATGCCCGAGTAATAACGCACGGCCCAGTTGGCGGCCAGATTACCGTAGCTCCAGTCCAGGGCGAGCGTGCCGCGCGTGCGCCAGTTCGGGTTATCGGTGTGGTAGATGCCGTTGTAGCTCTCCCACGCAGAGGTGTCGTCCTGCTTCTGCTCGTTGACGGCCACGTAGGTCGAATCCAGGGTGAGCATGAACTGGCCAATCGCCGTTTCCGGCAACTTGTAACGCGCGGTGAAGTCGTAGCCTTGCATGCGCTGCTCGCCGACGTTCACTGGCTGGATCACCAGGCCGGTGATGGCGCCGGTGGCATCGCGCGTGACCAGATCGCAGAACGCAGATACAGTGAACTCATAGCACTGCGACAGGATCTGGTTGGCGCTGAATTCGGTGATGGCATCGGTGATCTTGATCTTCCACCAGTCCAGCGACAGATCCAGGCCTTGCACCGCGGCGGGGCTGTAGACGAAACCGAGTGTGGTGTTCTTGGATTTTTCCGGCTGCAGGTTGGCGTTGCTGGTGTAGGTGAACGGATAGATGGTCTGGCCGGAGTTGCCGTTGGCGCTGTTGTATTCGGCGACGTAGTTCGCCGGCACGCCACCGCTTGCACATGTCGCGGCAATCGCGCTGGTGTAGGACGTGCTGTTGGTCGAGCAGGGATCCGAATACGTATCGAAGCTGTCCGATGCGCCCAGATACAGATTTTCGATCGATGGCGCGCGGAAGCCGGTGGCGTAGTTGCCGCGTATCAACAGGTCGGCGACCGGCTTCCACTTGAAGCCGAACTTGCTGTTGGTGGTGCTGCCGAAGGTGTTGTAGTCGGAGTAACGCACCGCTGCGCTCAACTCCAGCAATTGCGCGCCGGCCATGTCTTTCAATAGCGGAATCGCCACTTCGGTGTAGTAGTCGTTGAGCGTGTACGAGCCGGAAGTCGGGGTGAACGCATTGCCCGAGGTATAGCCGGCCGAGATCAACGCATCCGGCGAGGAGAAGCCGCTTTCTTCGCGATGTTCGACGCCGGCCGCAAAGCTCATCCAACCGGCGGGAAGTTCGAACAAGTCGCCGGTGATGTTGGCGGTCACGCTGCTGTTCTTGTACTGATAGGTGTTGTGCGCGGTGAACAGGATGTAGTCCAGCATTTCCTGGGTCACGCCACCTGCCGGCGACAAGGGATTGAACGGCACGCAGCCGGCGATCACCGCGCCACCGCTGTCCAGGCACGACACCGTGCCGTTGACGATGCCGGATGCACCAAGTGTATTGCCGAGGTTGAGCAGATTGACATCGCCATACTGCGTTTCAGTTTGATCGGTTTGATTGTGCGCAAAGCCCACGTCCCAACTGAACTGCCTGTCCGCAAATTGGAAGTCGCCTTCGAGCCCGGTGTAGACGTGCGAGGTCTTGACGTCCTGCTGATAGGTGCGCGCGAATTCGGTCAACCGGTGTGACCAGCCCACATCGCGCCCGTCGCCGCCGTAGGCGCTGTTGTACGGGTTGTAGTAGCTGTCGCCGCTCATCAGGATGCCGGTGTTGACCGAAGCCAGCGGAAAGCCGGCCAACCGCTGCGAGGATTGGCGGCGGTTGTAGAGCCCGTCGAACTTGAAACGCACGTTGTCGGTGAGTGCGTAGTTGCCTTGCACATAGAGCGCATCGCGCTTCTGCGGCGTGACCAGATAATTGTCCTTGGCGTAGTTGTAGCCGTACTCGGAGGTGTTGAAGGTGGTGTATTGATCCAGTCCGTAGCGTGGGTAGTTGCTGTCGCCGCTGGCGGTCGCGCTGCCGGGCAGCACCGTCCACGCACCGCTGTTGCCATCTGCACGTAGACGGCCGCTGGCCGAGTAGCTGCTATAGGCCGACGAACCGGCGCCGTATACCGGCTCGGCCGAGATCTCGCGGTCGCCTGCCATCACCGCATCTTCGGTGACGCTGGACAGACCGATCACCAGATTGCCGCGCTCGCTGGTGGCGCCCACGGTGGCATCGAAGGAAGTGCGCTGCCCATCGCCCTGGCCGTACTGGCCGACATAAGCATTGACTTCGGCGCCATCGAAATCGCTGCGCGTGATGATGTTGACCACACCGGCAATCGCATCGGAGCCATAGATCGACGAGGCGCCGTCCTTGAGCACTTCCACGCGTTCGACGATTGCCGAGGGAATGGTGTTGAGATCCACCGAGCCGGACAGGCCCGATACCCAGCGCCGCCCGTTGACCAGCACCAAGGTGCGCGATGCGCCGAGATTGCGCAGGCTCACCGTGGCCGAGCCATCGCCGCCGTTATTGACGGTGGAGTTCATCGTCGCGCCGTTGGAGGGAATGCGCTTGAGCACATCGGCCACCGAGGTCAGGCCCTGTTTTTCGATGTCCTGTCGCGTGAGCACCAGCACCGGTTGCGAATTTTCCACATCGACCGAGCGGATGCGCGAGCCGGTGACTTCGATCTTGTCCAGGTTGGTCGGACTCTTATCGGTCTGTTCCTGGGCCACAGCACTATTGGTGACGCACAGGCCAATGGCGATTGCGAGCGAACCCCGACGCAGGGTCGGGTGGAGCATGGGCATATTCATGTGTACGGCGGTTCCCGGTAAAGGAGGAGACGAGGCGATCCCGTTGAATGACACCGCCGCGGCATGCGATTTCATCTGCATGACACGAAGGCTTAGCGGGAATTTAACGAGCGGGTGTCGCCACCGTTTTTCGCGAATCGGCGCCTTGTTGCGGCGCAACGCGCGCAATGCGTGGGCGCGCCATGCAGTGCCGGCGCATCGATGCGCGTGTGCCGCGTTGACCTGCGATGACGTGCGCGGACACATGCCACGAGCGGGTGCGATGTGGTTTAATCGCCGCCGAAGTGGGGGTACCGCAGCGCGCTGTGGTTGAGATAGTCCCTTCGAACCTGATCCGGTTGATACCGGCGTAGGGAAGCTTCGTTAGATGCGATGGTCCGTGCCTGCACGGGCGCTTCGCCATTGAGCGCCGCCGCTTCGTCCGCACTGCGAATCCTTCGCAGAGCCAGCGCCATTGGTGCTGGTTTTCCAGCACACAGGACGAACGCCATGAATGCCGCGCCCACCGTTTTGCAGCAACAAGCCCAGTCGCTGTCCGAGGCTGTGACCCAGTCGGTTCCCGGGTCCCGCAAGATCTTCGTGCAGGGCTCGCGCGCCGACCTGCAGGTACCGATGCGCGAGATCGCATTGACCCGCACACCGACCTTGTTCGGTGGCGAAGACAACGCGCCGCTCAGTGTCTACGACACCTCCGGTCCGTATACCGACCCGCACGCCGCGATCGATCTTGCCGCCGGCCTGGCGCCGCTACGCGCGCGCTGGATCGCCGAACGCGGCGATACCGTGGCGCTGAATGACCTGAGTTCCAGCTTCGGGCGCGGCCGTGAGCACGATGCGCGCCTGGATGCAGTGCGCTTTCCTGCGCGGCACTTGCCGCGGGTGGCGCGCGAAGGTGCCAATGTCACCCAGATGCACTACGCACGGCGCGGCATCATCACCCCGGAGATGGAGTTCGTGGCGATTCGCGAGAACCAGCGTCTGGAGGCGGTGACTGACGCGATGCTGCGCAAGCAGCATCCAGGCGAAGCCTTCGGTGCGGCGATCCAGCAGCGCATCACGCCGGAATTCGTGCGCGACGAAATCGCCCGTGGTCGCGCGATCCTGCCCAACAACATCAATCACCCGGAAAGCGAGCCGATGATCATCGGTCGCAATTTCCTGACCAAGATCAACGCCAACATCGGCAATAGCGCGGTGTCTTCGGGCATTGCCGAAGAAGTGGAGAAACTGGTGTGGTCGATCCGCTGGGGCGGCGACACGGTGATGGACCTGTCCACCGGCAAGCACATCCATGAAACGCGCGAGTGGATCATCCGCAACTCGCCGGTGCCGATCGGCACGGTGCCGATCTATCAGGCGCTGGAAAAGGTCGACGGGCGCGCCGAAGAACTCACCTGGGAGATCTTTCGCGACACCTTGATCGAGCAGGCCGAACAAGGCGTGGATTACTTCACCATCCACGCCGGTGTGCTGTTGCGCTACGTGCCGCTCACGGCCAAGCGTGTCACCGGTATCGTCTCGCGCGGTGGGTCGATCCTGGCCAAGTGGTGCCTGGCCCATCACAAGGAAAACTTTCTTTACACCCACTTCGAAGACATCTGCCAGATCATGAAGGCGTATGACGTGGCGTTTTCGCTGGGCGATGGCTTGCGCCCGGGCTGCATTGCCGATGCCAACGATGCGGCGCAGTTCGGCGAGCTGGAAACGCTGGGCGAGCTGACCAAACTGGCGTGGAAGCACGACGTGCAGACCATGATCGAAGGGCCTGGGCATGTGCCGATGCAGCTGATCAAGGAGAACATGGACAAGCAGTTGCGCGAATGCGGCGAAGCGCCGTTCTACACCCTGGGGCCGTTGACCACCGACATCGCGCCCGGCTACGACCACATCACCAGCGCGATCGGCGCGGCGATGATCGGCTGGTTCGGCACCGCGATGCTCTGCTATGTCACGCCCAAGGAGCATCTGGGCCTGCCCAACCGCCAGGACGTGCGCGACGGCATCATGGCCTACAAGATCGCCGCGCATGCGGCCGACCTGGCCAAGGGGCATCCGGGTGCGCAGGTGCGCGACAACGCGTTGAGCAAGGCGCGGTTCGAGTTCCGTTGGGACGATCAGTTCCACCTCGGGCTGGATCCGGAAAAGGCCAAGGAGTTCCATGACGAGACCTTGCCCAAGGACGCGCACAAGCTGGCGCATTTCTGTTCGATGTGCGGCCCGCACTTCTGTTCGATGAAGATCACCCAGGACGTGCGCGATTACGCGGCCGAGCATGGCATGGGCGAAGCGCATGCCTTGTCTGCTGGAATGGAAGAGAAGTCGGCGCAGTTTCTCGCGCAAGGCGCGCAGGTGTATCGCGCGTCGTGACACTGAGTGCAATGACTGTCGGCCGCGCGATCCAAAGGCTGCTTAAGAAAAATTCAGCTTCGCATTAGACAGAACGCGTCACGGTGCGCAAGTGCCGTTGCGCGGACTGCCTGCAAGCGGTTACAGCACATCAGCATCTCAGGGCATTTACCTGAATCGCAGATAAAAAAATCGCGCCAAAGGCGCGAAGGGGAACGTCGTAATTATTTGAATTCGTCGGCGAGAGAGAGAGCCTGACGTCGCCACCTGTCGTAGGAAGCAACGAGGCATAGCGTAAAATTTGCACCAATTGGATGCATGACACAGTTGGTCGTGGTCCTTTGCTGAATTTGGCGTTTCGCGCAATGTGCGTGATGCGTTCTTTGTCGTCCTTGCATGCCGATGCGTTCTGTTGCCGATGAGTGTTTCTCCCGCTAATGCAATGTCATCGGGTCGGCTGCGTGTCGGTCAGTGCGTGGTCGATATCGCCTCGCGCGAAGTGCACGTTCCTGGTGCGAAGAGGGCGCCACGGCTGGCGCCGAAATCCTTGGCGGTGTTGCTGACCCTGGCCCGCCAGCCGGGGCAGGTGGTGACGCGCGAGCAGTTGCTCGCCGAGGTCTGGCCCAGCACCTTGCCCAGCAACGATGTGGTGACCCAGGCAGTCACCCAATTGCGCAAGGCACTCGCCAGCCACGGAGGCCAGCGCTCCGAGCATATCGAGACCATCGCCAAGACCGGCTATCGCCTGATGGCGCCGGTGGTGTGGGAAGCGCCGGCCGATGTTTCAAGGCATGCGGTTGCAGGCGCGCCTCCTGCAATGCCGTCGAGCGGTCTACAGACCGATGTCGATGCGTCTCCTGCGGTCAATGACATGGCCTCGTCGCAGCAACCTCAGGCTATCAGCGAGCGCTACGCAGCATCGTCGGCCGTCGCGCCAGATGCATCGCGCAAACGCCGCCGGATAGCGTTGGTGATCGCCGCGGTGGCCGTGCTGGTGCTGCTTGGACTGGTTGCGCACACGCTGTGGCTGCGAGCGCCAGTGGAGGGCGCCGCGGCGTCGTCTGCAGTGCTGGGCAGCCCAAAACGCCCGTACCAGATCATCACCGCAGGTGGCGGTTTCGATCTCACACCAAGCTTGTCGCCGGATGGGGCGATGGTGGCCTATGCGTCGCTGACCAGTGATCGCGCCGGCACTTCGATCCTGGTCAAGACCACCGATAACGCCTATCCGCGGGTGCTGGACACGCCGGCGGCGGGCATCTCCGATCGACTGCCGGCCTGGTCGCCGGATGGTCGCGAAATCGCCTTCTCGCGGCAGGCGCCGGATGGCAGCTGTCGCATCATGATCGCCGCCGCAAACGGCCCGGCTGCCGCGCGTGAAGTGGTGCGTTGCGATGGTGCGGACATGCTGAGTTTCAGCTGGTCGCCAGACGGCAGCGGCTTGTTGTTCGGCAGCATGACCGGCGCGCAGGGTGCACCGCGCATTCGCCGCCTGGATCTGGAAACCGGGCAGTGGCAGCCACTGGTCTACAGCGCGCAGCCGCAGGATTTCGATTACGCACCGCGCTATTCGCCGGACGGGCACTGGATCGTGTTCCTGCGTAATCCACAACTGGGCGATCTGTGGCGCATCCCCGCAACCGGTGGCACCGCCGAGCGCCTCACTCACGACAACGCCGATATCCGCGGCTGGAGCTGGTTGCCGGATGGCAGCGGATTGATCTTCGGGCGCCGTGTGGACAGCGAGGCGCGCTTGTATCGACTCGACCTGCGCGACCGCAGCCTGCACGACCTGGGTGTGGACGACGCCCAGGCGCCGGACGTGGCACAGAACCATCTGGTGTTCGTGCAACGCAAACCGCAGTTCGGCGTCTACCAGGTCATTCGCGACCCGATGAATGGCGGTTACATCCGACGCCGTTTGTTTCCCTCCAGCGGGCGCGACGACCAGCCGATGATCGCGCCGGATGGACGCCAGCTGATCTTCGCCTCCAATCGTTCCGGTGCGTATGGGCTTTGGTGGGGCGATGTCGGCAAGCCGGGTTCGGTGCGCCTGATCGAAGGGCTGCGGCCGGATTCGCGCCAGGCCGCCGATTGGTCGGCCGATTCGCAACGCGTGCTGGTCAGCGGCAGCGATGCGGACGGGCATGCGGCCCTGTTCGAGGTCACCCCGAGCAGCGGCAAGGTGGTGCGTCTGCAGGTGCCGCAACCGCGGCCGTTGCAGGCAATCCACCTTTCCGATCCCAATCAATTGCTGGTGCTCGCTGCGGCAGAAGACGGGCACACCTTCGCCACCCTGTACGACAGACGCAGCAGTCCGTGGCGTGCGATCGCATCGCTGCAAGACGTCTCGCAGTTGCGCCTGGACCGCATCACCGGGCAGGTGCTGCTGACGCGCCTGACCGGTGGCGGCTTATGGCAGATCGCGCCCACCTTGGCAGCCCAGACCTTGCAGTCGATCGATCCCCGGCAGCCATCGCGCTGGCGTTATCGCAGTTGGGCAGCAGGAGCGCACGGCCAGCTGCATTACCTGTCGTCCAACGACAGCTGTGCCACGCATGACAGCGACTTGCGCAGCGGGCACGGGCAGTGTCTGGATGTGAGCAAGTTCACCACCATCAACGGCTTCAGCGTGGACCAGCGCAGTGGCGCGTTGTACGTGGCGTTGGCAGAAGAAGACGGCAGCGCGATTGCCTTCATGCCATTGCTGCAACGTGCGGCAGTGACCACCGGTTTCATCTCCAACGCGTTGTTCTTACTCAGGAAATTGGCTTCGTAAGTTTTTCGGAAAGGCTTCGTGTCAATTTCGGCACACCTTCGTCATAACTTCCTGACTCGCGCCAGATTCGGCAAAACACTACGCCCTCTTTCGTACAGGGGGCTGCCAGCATGCAACAGGTCATCACCGCAGATCGCGGGCTCGCACTTTCACTGGATGGTGCAAGCGAGTCGACATCGACGACCTGTTTGGCGGTCTCGCGTCTGGGCAGCATCCGCACCATGGCCACCACCTTTACGTTGTGGGTGCAGTTGCGTGGCCGCGCATGGGTGGAATCCAAGGAAGGGCGCTTCCGTCTGCGTGCCGGCGACTGGATCGCCTTCGACAAGGACTCCCATCCCACGGTACAAGCGGACCGCAACGCACTCTGTGTCGGTGTCAGTCTGGATAGTGAAAGCCTGCAATCGTTGTCCGAGTTGACCGATGCGACCTTGTATCCAGGTCGCAGCCAGCTCTCGCGTAGCGATCTGCGCATTGCATTGCGTCTATGGCGCAATGCGGCTGCACAAAACGGCAGTGTACCGGCGCGTCCGTTGCTGCTGCACCTGGCGGCGATGCAGCGCGATTTCATCGAACAGGAGCAGCGCTGCCCGGGTCGCTCGCGTAGCCGTCGCCGTCAGGTGTTTGGCCGCATGCAGCGCGCACGCATGTATCTGGAGGGCAACAGCGACCGCGTGGTGCGCATTGCCGAGCTGGCGCAGCTGACCAACTTCTCCAGTTGGTACGTCTCCAAGACGTTTCAGAGCCTGTACGAAGAGAGTCCCCAGGCCTTGTCGGCACGCCTGCGCCTGGAGCGTGCATCCGATTTGTTGCGCGATACCTCGATGATGATCGGCGAGGTTGCGGCGGCAAGCGGCTTCGACAATTGCTGCAGCTTTGCGCGTGCGTTTCGTGCGCGCTTCGGTGTCTCCGCATCGCGTTATCGCGACCAAACGACAAATTCGCCAGATTCGGCAAAGCCACGGAACGTGACGCGCAAAGCGACGATGTTCACGCAATCGTAATTTGCACGGGGGCGCTTAACGCGCCACTAACGAACCCTGGAGAGATTGATGAACCTTCGCACCTCCGCAGTGCGGCTGGGCCTGTTGCCCGCCGGTATTGCGATCGCGTTGACGCCGGCTTTTGCCGCCAATGCACAAGAGCAGTCCGCCCCGTCGACCACGACGCTGGACCGCATTGAAATCACCGGCTCGCGCATCCGCTCGGTCGACGTTGAAACTGCACAGCCGGTGTTCACCGTCAGCCAGCAGGACATCCAGAAGTCGGGCCTGGTCAGCGTTGGCGACATCCTCCAGAACCTGTCGATTGCCGGTACCCAGACCTACAGCAAGGCTGCAGTCCTGACCTCCGACCCGGAGCAGGGCGGCCAATACGTCAACCTGTATAACCTGAACGAGAACCGCACCTTGGTACTGGTGAACGGCAAGCGTTGGACCAGTAGCCTGAACGGCCTGACCGACATGTCCACCATCCCGAGCTCGTTGATCGAGCGCATCGAAGTGCTGAAGGACGGCGCCTCGGCGATCTACGGCTCCGACGCCGTGGCCGGTGTGGTCAACATCATCCTGCGCCAGAACTACGACGGTGCAGAAGCCTCGGCGTATTTTGGCCAGAACGGTCGTGGCGACGGTTCCAAGGAGCAGTACTCCTTCACCGCCGGCACCACCACCGACCGAGCGTCGCTGGTGTTCGGCGCCAACTACACTAACGAAGATCCGGTGTGGGCCAAGGATCGCGCGCTGACCCGTTACTCGGCCGGCCCGAACCACATCGAAGACAGCCTGAGCGCGACCGGCCCGTGGGGCCGTTTCACCTCCAATGGTGAAACCTACATCCTCAACCACACCGGTTCGTTCGACGGCCGTGGCGTGGGTGCCGATTCGCGCAACATTGCCAATTACCACAACGACATCACCACCGACGACTACTACAACTCCGTCGACCAGATGATGTTGCAGCAGTCCAGCCGCAACAAGTCGATCTTCACCACCGGCAGCTACAACATCACCGACAGCATCACCTTCAAGTCGACGGCGATGTACTCCGAGCGCGACTCGAACCGTCAGATTGCCGGCTACCCGCTGCAGGCTTCTTCGCAGCCGCAGTTCCCGGTGGCGATCAGCGGTGCCAGCTACTACAACCCGATCGGCCAGGACATCAACAGCTGGTTCCGTCGTACGGTCGAACTGCCGCGCACCACCGAAAGCAACGTCAAGACCCTGCACTTCGATGCGGCGCTGGAAGGCGTGTTCGACGTTGGCAGCCACGGCTGGAACTGGGACGTGGGCTTCAACTACAACAAGTACGATGTGACGCAGGTTTCGCGCGGCAACATCAACCTGCTGGCGCTGCAGAAGGCATTGGGCCCGTCGTTCCTCAATGCGCAGGGTCAGGTGCAGTGCGGTACCGCAGCGGCCCCGATCGCGCTGGGTACCAGCAATGCGCTGGGCCAGTGCACCCCGTTCAACATCCTGGGCGGCCCGTCGGCCTCCACGCCCAACGCGCTGCAGTACATCAATGCGCTGGGTCAGTCCACGCAGCAGAGCCTGAGCAAGCAGTGGACCGCCAACGTCACCGGTGGTCTGTTCGATCTGCCGGCCGGTGAGCTGGGCTTGGCCGCAGGCGTCGAGCACCGCGAAATCAGTGGCTACGACTACCCGGATCAGCTGTCCAGCGCCGGTTACACTACCGACCTGGCTGCGCAGGCCACCGAAGGTCGCTACCAGACCAACGAAGCCTATCTGGAGCTGTTGATTCCGGTGCTGAAGGATCTGCCGGGCGCCAAGGAATTGTCGTTCGATGTGGCCGCGCGTTACAGCAACTACAGCCGCTTTGGCGATACCACCAACAGCAAGTTCAGCTTCACCTGGAAGCCGATCGACGACCTGCTGGTGCGCGGTACCTACGGCACCGGGTTCCGTGCGCCGACGCTGTCGGACACCTTCGGTGGCGGCTCGCAGACGTTCGATACCTTCACCGATCCGTGCGATGCGACCTTCGGTTCGCTGGGCAATGCGGGTGTGGCAGCACGCTGCGCCGGCGAAGGCCTGCCGGCTGGTTTCCGTCAGACCGATACTGCAGGCAACCCGGTGACGCGTCGCGACGTGCAGGGCAATGCGCCGTTCAACTCGGGCGTGGGTAATGCCGAGCTTGAGCCGGAATACAGCATCACCCGGACCGTGGGCATGGTGTACAGCCCGCATTGGGTGCAGGGTCTGGACTTCTCGCTGGATTGGTACCGCATTTCGATCTCCAACATCATCTCCGCGTTGTTGGCCAATGATGTGTTGAACAACTGCTACCTCAACAGCCTGGCCAGCTACTGCGCCGACTACGGTCGCGACGCGGTCACCGGGCAGGTCACCACGCTGAGCCGCGGCAACGTCAACCTGGGCCGTCTGGAAACCGAAGGCTACAACTTCGGTGTGCGTTATCGCATGCCGGAAACCGCTTACGGCAAGTTCGCTGTCAACCTGGACACCAACTACCTGGCGACCTACAAGTCGCAGGCAGAAGCCGGTGCCGAGTGGGCAAACTCCGCCGGCTACTGGAACTTCCCGCGCGTGCGTGCCACCTTGGGTCTGGATTGGTCGCTGGGTGCGTTGTCGGCCAACTGGAACCTGCGTTACTACGGCGGTTTCCGTGATTACTGCTGGGATGCAGCGGCAGGCATCGAGTGCAACAACCCGAACTACCAGACCCCGAATCCGGGCTGGGGCGGCGGCACAGGTTCCAACAAGAAGGGCTCGATCTCCTATCAGGACGTCTCGGTCACCTGGCAGGCTCCGTGGGATGGCAGCGTGACCGTGGGTGCCCGCAACATCTGGGACAAGAAGCCACCGATCACCTACTCGATCACCAACAGCAGCACTGCGGCGATCGATCCAATGCTGGATTACGACCGCTTCCTGTTCGTGCAGTACAACCAGCGCTTCTGATCATCGAAGCGTCGTAAGGTGACAAAAAAGACGGGCCGAAAGGCCCGTCTTTTTTGTCTATCGTTTGTCGGTCGCCTTGTCCTGACTGCAGGTAGCGTGAGGCCTGCGATGCAGGCAACTACGTCAGTCATGGAGTGCGTATGGATGTGTTTCGATGCGCGAGTGATGCACGGCGAGCGACAGCTATATTCACTGTGTTTTGTAGACAGTTATTCAAGAACTGCCCTGGGAGAAGCAGCTGGAAACAGCCAAAGAAAAAGGCGCGACCATGTCGCGCCCTTCTTGTTATATCGGCTTGCTAGATCAGCAGTAACGCCTTGGTTTTAAGCCTCGGCAAGCCCCAACAACGTCTCGGCCTGCTCGCGCCATTTCGGCAGGCGCGTGATCACGCCCACCTTGGACAGATATTCTTCGTCCACAGCTTCGCCGCTGGCCAGTGCCGTGGCGACATGTACCGCGCCGGTCACCCAGAAGCTGCGCAGGCTGGAGCGCTGCGGGTGGCGATGGAAGGCCACCGCTTCGATGATCGGCATCGGTAGGCCCCACAGACCGAGCAGGTACGCGCCCGCTTCCGTGTGGCCCAGGCGCTCGTCGCCGCCTTCGGCCGGCGGTTCGCGCTCGTCGCGCACGCCGGGCAGCAACAGGCCGATATCGGCCAGCAGTGCGGCGGTGGAGCCGAGTTCTGCACTGGTCGGTGGCAACACTTTTGCAGCCAGACGCGAAGAGAGCAGGGCGCGGCGTTGCATCGCATTGCGCTCGGCCGGGGTCAGGGTCTGCACCGAAAATACTTCGCTGGCCAGCACCAGATCGCGCAGCGTCGCCACACCCAGACGGGTCACCGCCGTGCGCAGATCGGTGATGCTGCGGCCACCGGAGAAAAATGCCGAATTGCACAACTGCAGCACCTTTGCGGCAATCGCCGGGTCGCCGGCGATCAGCTTGGCGATGTCGGCCGCGTCGGCGCCTTCGTCTTCTTCCAGCGCGTGCATCAGGCTCAGATACAGATGCGGCGGCGACGGCAGTTTCTCGATCCGCCCGATCGCGGCGCGCAAGCGCGGATTGGTGAGCAGATCGCGCAGCTCTTCCAGGCTGGTGACCGCCTCGAGCAGGACCTCCGGCGCCAGCGGCATCGGCAGGAAGCGATGTGCCACCCCGATGATGCGGGCCGGCGGGGTGCGTTGACCATCCTGCGCATCGATCAACGCGATACGAATGGTGTCCGGGCGCAACGTACGGATTTGCCCCAGCAACGTGGCGGCAGTGAGGTCCGGCAGCACCGGTGCAACGATGACGGCATCGAACGGCGATAACGCGGCAGCTTCGATCGCCGAATTTCCGTCGGCCACTTGCTGCGCCTGCCACTGATCGCCCAGATCAGAGACATAGTCGCTCAGGTCGGACGGAAGGCTGGCTTCGTCCCCAACAAACAGAATACGCAAGACACTTCCCCAAGAGTCACCGGCGACAGACACCGGCCATACGCTGTCGGCAATGTACCCAATCTGCCGACGGCGGTCACCGGGATCACGCGAAAAGCGTGATCCCGATCGCCCTGCATCTGCAGGGCCGCATCACGCTCGATCGATCAGGCTGCGTCGGAATTGTAGCGTTCCACCGACTCCACCAGGATGCGCTTGGCCTCGGCCGCACCGCCCCAGCCATCCAGCTTGACCCACTTGCCCTTCTCCAAGTCCTTGTAATGCTCGAAGAAGTGGCCGATGCGCTCCATCCAGTGGCTGGACACCTGATTGATGTCCTCGATGTGCGCATAGCCGGAGAAGATCTTCTCGATCGGCACGGCCAGGATTTTTTCGTCGCTACCGGCTTCGTCGCTCATGCGCAGCACGCCCACCGGACGGCAACGCACCACCGAGCCAGGCACCAGCGGCAGCGGCAGCACCACCAGCACATCGGCCGGGTCGCCATCGCCACACAAGGTGTTGGGCACGTAGCCGTAGTTGCAGGGGTAACGCATCGGGGTCGAGAGGATGCGGTCGACGAAGATCGCGCCGCTGGCCTTGTCCACTTCGTACTTGACCGGCTCGGAATCCTTGGGGATCTCGATGACGACGTTGATTTCGTCCGGCAGATTCTTGCCGGCGGTGACCAGTTCCAGTCCCATGCGCGTAGCTCCGAGGCTTCAGCAGTGTGTGGAGCGCGATTCTACGCGTTCGGCTGTTGCGGTGCAGCGACACTGAATGGGCAATGCGCCGACCCTGGCACGCGGCATAGTCCGCATTCATCATGAGCAGCTCCCCGATCGTTGTGGCCAAAGGCGCGGCGCACGCTGCAGGCTCATCCACTGCAAGGGAATTGCCATGTCCAAGCTCGCGCGTTTGCTCGTTGTCCTGCTACTGTCCGTGTTGGCCCAGGCTGCCGCCGCGGCAACACCGCCGCCGACCTTCGTCGACGCGGTGGACTGGCCCGCCAATGGCGAAGGCTGGGAGGCGTTCGTCGATCTTGAGCAGCGGCTGGAACGCGATTTCGACAATATTTGCGGCGACACCTTTTGCGGTGGCGAATTCAGCGACTACCAGCCGCTACGCTTTCGCTGCTCGGTGCATCGGGTGACCGGCGTGGTGCGCAGCTGCATCTGGACCTTCGGCGCCAGCGAGGTCAGCGTCGATCCCCGCAGCGGGTATCTGCGCTCCGATAGCCGGGTCTGGCGTTGCACGGCGCCGTTGAAGACCGGGACCCGGCTGGACGAGATGTACAGCACGCTGGCGGTGACCAACCCGCTGTTCGAGCCGCTGCCGAACGGCGCGCCGCCGATCTATGACGGCCTGATCGGCTGCCTCTGAGCATGAGACAGATGGAGCTGCGCCGCTCGCGCAGCTCCATCTGTCGCCGGCCCGGCCGCATGCCAATGGCAGCGGAGCGCGCTGCGATGACCGCATCAGCCTCGCTCTACTCCGTCATCCGTCATCCGTCGTCACCGGCCAAGACGCCGTCGGCCTGCGTGCTTGACGCCGGGTTGCACACGTTCAGAAGGCATGGAACGCATCAAAGCAGCGGCACCAGCAGCAAAGCCACGATGTTGATGATCTTGATCAACGGATTGATTGCCGGCCCTGCGGTGTCCTTGTACGGGTCTCCCACTGTGTCGCCGGTGATCGCGGCCTTGTGGGCTTCGCTGCCCTTGCCGCCAAAATGGCCATCTTCGATGTACTTCTTGGCGTTGTCCCAGGCACCGCCGCCGGTGGTCATCGAGATCGCCAGGAACAGGCCGGTGACGATCGTGCCGATCAACAGCCCGCCCAGCGCACGTGGCCCGAGCAGCAGGCCGATCACGATCGGCACCACGACCGGCAGCAGCGAAGGCACGATCATTTCGCGGATCGCCGAGCGGGTCAGCATGTCGACTGCGCGGTCGTATTGTGGTTTGGCAGTGCCGGCCATGATTCCCGGGATCTCGCGGAACTGGCGGCGTACTTCCTCGACCACCGCGCCTGCCGCGCGCCCCACCGCTTCCATCGCCATCGCCGCGAACAGGTAGGGGATCAACCCGCCGATCAACAAGCCGATGATCACCGTGTGGTCGGACAGATCGAAGGCGAAGACTTCGCCAGGATTGGCCGCCTGCAGGTTGTGGGTGTAGTCGGCAAACAGCACCAAGGCGGCGAGCGCTGCCGAGCCGATCGCATAGCCCTTGGTCACCGCTTTGGTGGTGTTGCCCACCGCATCCAGCGGGTCGGTGATGTTGCGCACTTCCGGTGGCAGTTCGGCCATTTCGGCGATGCCGCCAGCGTTGTCTGTGATCGGCCCATACGCATCCAGCGCGACGATCATGCCGGCCATCGACAACATCGCCGTCGCTGCGGTCGCAATGCCGTACAAACCGCCGAAGTAAAACGCACCCCAGATCGCCGCACACACCGCAATCACCGGCAGCGCAGTGGATTTCATCGAAATGCCAAGCCCGGCGATGATGTTGGTGCCATGGCCGGTGGTGCTCGCCGCTGCCACGTGCTGCACAGGCTTGTATTGGGTGCCGGTGTAGTACTCGGTGATCCAGACGATCAGGCCGGTGAGCACCAGGCCGATCAATGCGCATACATACAACGACGTCGCGCCATGGGTGTTGTCGCGCATCAGCGTCTGGGTGATTGGCCAGTAGGCGAGTGCGGCCAGCACGCCTGAGACGATCACGCCTTTATAGAGCGCGCCCATGATCGAGCCACCGGCTTTGACCTTGACGAAGCCCGCGCCCACGATCGAGGCGATGATCGACACGCCACCGAGTACCAGCGGATACAGCACCGCATGCGGCCCGGTGTCTGCCAGCGTCAGACTGCCCAGCAACATCGTGGCGATCACGGTGACGGCATAGGTTTCGAACAGATCCGCCGCCATGCCTGCGCAGTCGCCGACGTTGTCGCCAACGTTGTCTGCGATGACCGCCGGATTGCGCGGGTCATCCTCGGGAATGCCGGCTTCGACCTTGCCGACCAGATCCGCACCCACGTCTGCACCTTTGGTGAAGATGCCGCCACCCAGGCGCGCGAAGATCGAGATCAGCGAAGACCCGAACGCCAGCCCCACCAGTGCGTGGAGGTTTTGCTCCAGCGGCAGGCCCATCGCCTGCAGCACCGCATAATAACCAGCCACGCCGAGCAATCCCAAACCCACCACCAGCATGCCGGTGATGGCGCCGCCGCGGAAGGCCACATCCATCGCCTTGCCGATGCCATGCCGCGCGGCCTCGGCGGTGCGCACATTGGCGCGTACCGACACGCTCATGCCGATATAGCCGGCCAGCCCCGATAGCACCGCGCCGATCGCAAAGCCCACCGCGGTGTACCAGCTCAGAAACAGGCCGACCAACACGAACAGCACGCCGCCGGCGATCGAGATGGTGAGGTACTGTCGATTGAGATAAGCGCGCGCCCCTTCCTGGATCGCGGCGGCGATCTCCTGCATGCGTGCGTTACCACTCGGCTGCGCGATCACCCAGCGTGCCGACACAATTCCATAGACGATTGCCAGGACCGCACAACCCAGTGCAAGCAGTAATCCGTAATGTTCCAGCATGACCCCTCCCAAGAGAATGGATGTCGTCCGGTCGGGACGAACCAAGGGCGATGCACGCAGCGAGTAGACTGGCGAATACGAACTCGACGGCCACAATGACCGTAACGCGCGTCGCGATGTTCATGTGGCCGGATCGCGGCCGAGTATGCGCCGCACCTTGTGAGGCTGCCACCACCACGGCTTTGGCACGTTGTTCAGTCGCGGCGTGACAGCCTGCGGCCCAACGTGATAGACCCGATCCAGGAGTGTGTATGTCGAACTATGCCGCGTCGAAGTCTGCCGTGACGATTGCAGCCTTGTTGCTCACCAGCTACGCGCTTGCCGCTGAGCCAACGCCGGAGTTGCAACAGCGTGCAGCGGGCACCGCACAAGCGGTCGGTGCCGTGCACACCTTGCGCCAGATTCCCGAAGCCTGCGCTCGCCTAGAAGGCGTGTTCACCGGCAACGCTGCGCAGCCATACACCTTCTCGGTCGTGCGTAGCAGCCCGACCTGCCAGCCACGCGCGCGCTTCGTGGATTTCGCCAAGGCCACGCCCAGCGTCGCATCGGGTTGGATCTTCAACGATGTGATCCGCGTCCCCAGCGCCGCCTGCCCGGCGCAGCAGGCCGTTGTGCGCATCTGGCGCAAGCCGGTGGAGGCAAAGCCGCAACTCGATGGACAGGGCCAGTCGCGCATCTATCTGGAAGACGCCAAGCAACAGGCCGCCGCCGGAAAGGTGCCGCAGGTGCCAATGTTTGCCGCGCAGATGACCGTGGAGGGCAAGGCGTGCCAGTAAACGCGCCATTCGGTTTCATTTCGAGATATTAAAAACAACGCACCCCGGCATTGCCCGGGTGCGTTGTTTTGTCTTTTAGTCGGCTTCGAAAGCCGACGATGTAGCGCTGAAGTGATTGCACAATCAAGCGAGTTCTTGCTGCCAGGTTGTATTGGCGGAATCAGCCAATCCACCGATGCCTTTTGTTCTCGGCTTTCTGCAACAGGATGCTGAGAAGGCTAGGGCGGGTTGCGCATGCGGTCCTCTCGATGGAAGCGATGGATTCTTCCGCCTGGCAACACCTCAAACTCAGTCCTCCCAAGCCCGCAGTTTCTTCGCCACTGCCACATTCTTCAACGTCACATACTTCGGCAGGCCATCGCTGCCGTAAGCCAATGGCGCCTCGCCCTTGATCAGCGGGGCGAAATAGCGGCGGGCACGCTCGGTGATGCCGAAGCCGTCCTTGCGCAGGAAGCTGGGTGGCATCTTCTTTTCGTGATTGGCCACCTTGTGCAGCGGGGCGGGCACGATCTTCCAGCGGTACGGTGCGTCGCTGACGCGTTCGATCACCGGGATCACCGCGTTCATGCCCTTGAGCGCGTATTGCACCGCGGCCTTGCCGACGGCCTGCGCCTGTTCCCAGTCGGTCTTGGATGCGAGGTGGCGTGCAGAGCGTTGCAGGTAATCGGGCAGCGTCCAGTGCACCTTGTAGCCGAGTTCCCGCTTGACCTGCGCGGCGAGGAACGAGGCCACGCCACCGAGTTGTGCGTGGCCGAACGAGTCGGCCGCGCCGCCGGCATCGGCGACGAAGCTGCCGTGTGCGTCCTGGATGCCTTCGCTGGCAACGACCACGCACCAGCCGACTTTTTCCACTACCTGCTTGACCTTGGCCAGGAACACGGCCTGGTCGTAGGCGCGCTCGGGTAGCAGGATGATCTGCGGTGCATCGTCGGGACCTTGGCCGGCCAGACCTGCCGCGGCGGCGAGCCAGCCGGCGTGGCGGCCCATCGCTTCGTAGATGAAGACCTTGGTGGAGGTGTCGGCCATGGCGGCGACATCCAGCGCGGCCTCGCGCACCGAGACCGCGGTGTATTTGGCCGCCGAGCCAAATCCTGGGCAGGTGTCGGTTACCGCCAGATCGTTGTCGATGGTCTTTGGCACGCCGATGCAGTGCAGCGGGTAGCCGTAAGCCTTGGCCAGCTGCGAGACCTTCCACGCGGTATCGGCCGAGTCGTTGCCGCCGTTGTAGAGGAACCAGCGTACGTCGTGCGCACGCAGCACATCGAGCAGGCGCTCGTACTTGGCGCTGTCTTCTTCCAGCGACTTGAGCTTGTAGCGGCACGAGCCGAATGCGCCGCCGGGGGTCTGCGCCAGCGCGGCGATCGCGGCGGCGGATTCTTTCGAGGTGTCGATCAGCTCCTCGCGCAATGCGCCCAGGATGCCGTTGCGTGCGGCCAGCACCTTGATCTTGCGCGCGCGCGCCTCGGTGATCACACCGGCGGCGGTGGCGTTGATGACGGCGGTGACGCCGCCGGATTGGGCATACAGCAAGTTGCCAGTGGTCATAGGGGACAGGCTCCTCAATGGGGGCATGGCGCAGGGGACAGTGCCGGGACATTCCCCGGATGCGGTAAGCTGCACGACCATACGGTCAGCGCTGGCGAAGACCTGAGTCTAACGCCGCCAACCGCAACGCGTTTTTATTCGAAAGTGGAGTCCACTGATGCGATTGGTTCTGTTGGGACCGCCCGGTTCGGGCAAGGGCACCCAGGCGACACGGCTCAAAGACACCTTTGAGATCCCGCATATTTCCACCGGCGATCTGCTACGTGCCGAAGTGGCCGCTGGTTCACCGCTTGGCCTGAAGGCCAAGGAAGTGATGGCGCGTGGCGATCTGGTGTCCGACGAAATCCTGCTCGGCATGTTGGAGGCGCGGCTCGGTCAGGCCGATGTCGCCAAGGGGTTCATCCTCGATGGCTATCCGCGCAATGTGGCGCAGGCCAATGCGCTGGACGAATTGCTCGGCAAGATCGGTCAGCCGTTGGATGCAGTGGTGCAGTTGGATGTCGCCAGCGAGTTGCTGGTCGAGCGCATCGCCGGTCGTGCCAAGGCCGAGGGCCGCGAAGACGACAACCCCGAGTCGGTACGCAAGCGCCTGCAGGTCTATACCGATTCCACTGCACCGGTGATCGGCTTCTACGAGCAGCGCGGCAAGCTGGCGCGCGTCGATGGCGTGGGTTCGCTGGACGAAGTGCTCGAGCGCATCAGCAAGGCGCTGGGCCGCTGAGTCGGCTGGGGCCGGGCGCGATGCCTGGCCTACGCACCTGGTTCACAAGGCCGCGCGCCGTCAGGCTGCGCGGCCTTTTCGCGTGTGCGATGCCGCAAAAAGAAAAACCCCGGTCGTACAAGACGGCCGGGGCGGAATAACGCCAGCGATGGGCTTGCTCAGAGCCCCGACAGCATGAGCCCCCCTGGGGATTTTGGCCACTTGGGGAGTAGGACCAAAAGGGTGCTGCGACTGGCGTTCAGCATGGTGATATATGTGATGGAGTTCGCATATCGGGAAATTCCCGACAGTACGGTAGGAGTTTCCTGACAGCGCCGTTGGCGATGGATCGGAATGTCCCGTAACTCCGGCGATCGGCGACAATGTGCGGCATGACCAAACTCCACATCCTCGGCATCGCCGGGACCTTCATGGGCGGTGTCGCCGCCCTTGCGCGCGAGCTGGGCTGGCCGGTAGAGGGCAGCGACCAGGCCATCTATCCGCCGATGTCCACGCAGCTGGAAACGCTCGGCATCGCGCTGGCGCAGGGCTACGCGCCGTCCAATATGTCGGCCGATACCACCGATGTGGTCATCGGCAATGCCTTGTCGCGTGGCAACCCGGCCGTGGAAGCGGTGCTGGACGCGGGGCGTCGCTACACCTCCGGTGCGCAGTGGCTGGCCGAGCAGGTGCTGCCGGGTCGCGACACGCTGGCCGTTGCCGGTACCCATGGCAAGACCACGACCACCACCATTTTGAGCTTTTTGCTTGAGGCGGCCGGGCGTGCGCCGGGCTTTTTGATCGGCGGGGTGGCCGAAGACTTCGGCGTGTCGGCGCGGTTGGGGCAGGGGCGCGAATTCGTGGTGGAAGCCGACGAGTACGACACTGCGTTCTTCGACAAGCGCAGCAAGTTCGTGCACTACCGGCCGCTGGTGGCGATCCTCAATAACCTGGAATACGACCATGCGGACATTTTTCCCGACGTGGCGGCGATCCAGCGCCAGTTTCATCATCTGGTACGCACGGTGCCGGCGCGCGGGCGGCTGATCGTCAACGGCGAAGATGCGCGCCTGGCCGAGGTGCTGGCGATGGGCTGCTGGACGCCGGTGGAGCGCTTCGGTTTCGATGCGGCGCTGGAGTGGAGCGCACGCTTGATCGCCGCCGATGGCAGCGTGTTTGCAGTGTTGCATCGCGGTGTGGAGATCGGCCAGGTGCACTGGCCGCTGGTCGGGCGGCATAACGTGCTCAACGGGTTGGCGGCGCTGGCCGCCGTGCATGCAGTGGGTGTGGATCCGGCAACGGTGATGCCGGCGCTGGCACGCTTTCAAAGCGTCAAACGGCGACTGGAAGTGCTGGGGCAGGCGCGCGACATCACCGTGTACGACGATTTTGCGCATCACCCCACCGCGATTGCGACCACGCTGCAGGGCTTGCGTGCGAAGGTCGGGGCGGCGCGCGTGCTGGTGGCGATGGAGCCGCGCAGCAATTCGATGCGGCTGGGCGCGCATGCGCAGGCGTTGGCGCCATCGTTACAAGATGCCGATGCGGTGGTGTTCCTGCATCGGCCCGCATTGGCCTGGGATGCGGCGCCGATTGTTGCGCAGGTGCGCGGTGATGCACATGTGGCGCACGACGTGGATGCATTGCTGCATACGCTGGGGGAGATTGCGCAGCCCGGCGACCATGTGGTGTTTATGTCCAATGGCGGCTTCGACGGCGCGCCGCGTCGCTTTCTGGCGCAGCTGTCCTGATGAACGAAATGACGATCACTGCCGACAGCAGCGCACTGCCGCTGTTTCCGCTGCACAACGTGCTGTTGCCGGGCGCTGCGATGGGCTTGCGCGTGTTCGAGCGCCGCTATCTGGATCTGGTGCGCGAGTGCGGCCGCACCGGCACCAGTTTCGGGGTGTGTCTGATTCTGGATGGCGCAGAAGTCGGCGTACCGGCGACACCGGCGGCGTTCGGCACCGAAGTGCGTATCGAGGATTTCGACGTTGGTGCCGACGGTGTGCTGGTACTGCGTTTGCGTGGGACGCGGCGCTTCCATGTGCAGCGTTCGCGCATCCGCGATAATGGACTTGTCGTGGGCGAGGTGAGTTGGTGCGAGCCCGACAGCGATGACGAGCTGCGCCCCGAACACAGCCTGTTGGCCACCGTGCTCGAGCGCATGCTCGAACAGGTGGGTGGCGAATTCGCATCGGCCGGACCTGGCCTGCTGGATCAAGCGGCCTGGGTGGGTTGGCGGCTGGCCGAGCTGCTGCCGCTGACCGAACAACAACGCCTGTCGTTGTTGCAGCAGGACGACCCGCATCGGCGCCTGGATCAGTTGCTGGCGTGGATGCCGTAACGCGGTGATGCTGTGGCGCGGGTGACCCATCACCGCGCTTGCACCGCTGCAGCGGCACACTCGCCACGCTTGAGTGCGCTGACGATGGCATCCATGCACTGGATGCGCGCAACGGCGTCATTCGTTATCGATCCATGGAGTGTGCCTTGATCATCGATGTCAAACCGCGTGTATCCGATGTGTTCGACCAGGTCTGGCGGACCCTGGCGGTGTTGTTCGTCTGGGACGTGTTGATCACGATCATCTACTACGTGCTGCCGTTCCGCGCGCCAGCGTTGCCGCTGACCATCTTCGGTTCGGCGTTGGCGTTGTTTTTGGGTTTTCGTGCCAATTCGACCTACCAACGTTGGTGGGAAGGGCGCGTGCTGTGGGGCCAGATGATCAATGCATCGCGCAACCTGGTACGTCTGAGCATCAGCATGTTGTCTGCGCCGGAAGCCGCAGCGCTGGGGCGCACGATCGCGTTGCGCCAGGTCGCCTACGTGCATGCGCTGCGCTGTCAGCTACGTCGTTTGCCAGTGGATGCGGTGCTGGAATCGCGGCTGGATGCCGATGAAGTGGCCTCGGTGATCAAGCGCACCAACGTCGCCAATGGCCTGCTGGATAACACAGGGCGCAGCGTCGAGCAGGCGCGTCGCGATGGCTGGATCGACAGCATCCAGCAGGCCAGTGTCGAGCGCATTCTGGTGGACATCGCCAACGCACAAGGCGGTATGGAACGGCTGAAAAATACGCCGCTGCCGTATCAATATCGCTTCTATCCGAACCTGTTTACGCGGCTGTTCTGCGTGTTGCTGCCGATCGGCCTGGTGGAGACACTGCAATACGCCACGCCGGTGGGTTCGACCGTTGCGGGTTTGATGTTTTTGGCAGTGCTCAAGATCGGCGACGAGTTGGTCGATCCCTTCGCCAACACCATCCACGATCTGCCGCTGGACAGCATGTGCCGCACGGTGGAAATCGATGCGTTACAGGCGATTGGCGAGCAGGCGCCTGAGCCGATGCAGCCGGTGGATGGTGTGTTGTGGTGAGTGCATCGCACCTTTGACCAATGCGGTTTGTGCACATCCACGGCGCTGAAGCGCAAGCTCTCAGGTAATCGAACGGTGCGGGTGCTTCGGTTGCGGAGCGGCGGGATCTGCGGTTTGGCTGCAGGGCCCTTGCCCGCCCACCCTCGCGGGACACGCCGCAAGTACGTCCGTGTAGGCTCTTACGCGGCATCCTTGCCGCGTAAGGTCCCGCGACGGTGGGCGGGCAAGGACCAATCGAGATGGTCGGTGTGCATGGTTTTGAACAAAGCAACCGATTAACTCTCTGGTGCGGTGTCCTTGCCGATTGCGGGACCGTGTGGCGGCATGGATGCCGCCACCGAGCCTACATGGACGTACTTGCGGCGTGTCCCGCGAGCGGTGAGGGCGCCGCGCACTCGACCAATCAGGCTGTTGACCTAAACATTCGACTGCGTCCAAGTGACGCGAACGTGTTGCCGCCATCGATACAGCGTTCAAGACGTTTTATTAGCAGCTCTTATCTACAGGACTGCGCGTCTGCCGGCCGCTCGCCGCCGCTGATCAATCGATCGATCAACGACGCTGTTGTGACGGACCCGATGCAGCCGGGTCGGACGCAGTGGTTTCCGTCTGCGGTGCGGCATTGTCTTTGTCCTCTCGCCGCACCGCATTTCCGGAAGTGCTGTCGATCAAGATCACTGGTACCTGCGAGCGCCGACGCTGTTCGACGCGATGCGGCAATGGGCCGAGTGCTTCACGCAATGCGCTCAGCGCCGGGTCCACGCCACGCAGCGGATACCACAGCCCGATCAGGCTGAAATGGCGGCTGTAGCGCAGCGTCTGGGTGCTGCCCACCCACAGCGGTTGTGCACCTGGCTGCAGGCGTGCCGCCGCCGGCCACAGGCGCAGCACATGCACATGGCCGGGCGCGGCATGACGCACCATCAGCAGCGCTTCGACCTGCGTATCCAGCGTGGCTGGCAGGATCGGCACCTCGTCCGGGCGGCCGCTGACATCGAGCAGATGCAGCGCTTGCTCCCAACCGGCCTGCGGTTGCACCCGCCAGCCGCGTGCTTCCAGCTGACGCTGCAGGGGTGCGAGCGGGCCGGCCAGTTGCACGTCCAGCGGCCAGCGCTGGTCGTCGTCGAATTCGTTGCGGCGCGCCGGTAGCAGGCGCCACTGGCCGTCCCACCAGTCGCTGGCGGGCAACTCCATCAGCAGCGGCGGCGGCGGTTCGAACTTGGCCAGTTTGGTTTCCAGATTGCGCGGCGCGAAGATGATCGCGCAGGTCAGGAACACGCCATAGAACATCCACGACACCGGCTTGACCCAGAACGCGCGCGTGGCGCGGCGTCGGTAAGCGATGCCCAGCACCAGCAGCCAGAAAATGCCGAACAACATGCCGCCGACCACATCGCTCAGCCAGTGCGCGCCCAGGTACAACCGTGCAAATCCAATGAGCGAGACGATTGCGCCGCTGACCAGATACGGCCACACCCGCCGCCGGCCGGGCAGCTCGCGCGCGATCAGCAATGCGAAGAAGCCGAAGCCAATCGTGGCCATGGTGACGGCCACCGACGGGAACCCGAATCCGCTGCTGGCCGCAGGCGGACGCACCACCTGCACGGTGGCGCCCAGCAACTGGGTCAACGCCAGGCCAAAGGCCAGCGCGATCACCCAATGCGCCACCGCCATCCAGCGTCGGCGCCAGGCCAGATAGCCCATCGCTGCGGCGATCGCCGGCAACAGCACCTGCCAGTCGCCCAGCGAAGCCAGCGCCACCATCGGGTAGTCGGCCAGCGGGTTGCGCAGCGCCAGCATCAGATCGTGCACGGCCAGGTCCACGCGCAGCGGCTCGCCATGCGCCAGCACCACCATCAACAGCACGAACCAGCCCCAGCCCAACAGCAGCAGCATCAACGCCATCATCGCCAGCGGCACCGATTCGCGGCGGCGCGGGTCGAACACGCTCACCGACCAGTTGCCCAGCACCGGATGCCGATGCGACCACTCCAGCAGCCGCGCCAGCAGCGCATCCAGATGGCCAGCCGACCAGCGATACGAGTACAACACCACCGCCCAGGCCAGCCCGATCACCGCCATCAAGAGCGTGACCACCACGAACAAGCGCCCGGCCACTGCTGCCACCGCGTCGTAGGCGGTGCCCAGCACCCAGCCGGGCACCAGAAACAGCAGCGCCCACGAGACGCAGGCCAGGCCGCTGGCAAACAGATAGCGCTTGAACGGCATGTGCGACATGCCAGCGATGGCCGGCACGAACGGCCGCACCGCGCCCACGTAGCGCGCGATCAGGATGCTCTTGAAGGCATTGCGCCGGAACAGCAGCTCGCCGCGTTCCAGCAATTGCGGGTAGCGGCGAAACGGCCAATAGGTGTGCAGCTGGTGGCCCCAGCGATGGCCTACCCAGAAGCTCAGCGCATCGCCGACAAAGGCGCCCAACGTGGCGCAGGCCACCGCATACGGCCCGTTGATCTGGCCGAGCCCGATCAACACGCCGATGGCGAACAGCAACGGCAGCGCCGGCACGATGGCGCCCAGCACGATCACCGCATCGCAAAATGCGATGGCAAAGATCACCACGCCAGCCAAGGTGGGGTGGTGTCCGATCCACTCCAGCGTGGCGTCGATCCATGAGTTCATTGCCGAATTATAGGTGGGCGTGGCGACGAGGGGACTTGCGCCTTCATCACATCGGCCTGCCTGCTTCACCTCAGGTTGCGAGCGGGCAACGTTGCACGCTTGTGTGACACGCAGGCAACGCGTGCTGTGTGGCGAAGCGGACGGCCCGCCTACAATGTAGGGATGAGTGACGATCCCGCCGGCCATCTGCCACTGAAGTCCGATACCTTCGGGCGCATCCTGTTGATCCGCGAAGGCGATCGCGTGTTCGTGCGGCGCGATCTGAGCGTGGCGCCGTGGTTGTTGCGCGGCGTGGCCTGGTGGCTGGCGCGACGCGAAGCCCTGGCCTTGCGTCAGCTGGATGGCTTGCCGCGGACACCACGGCTGCTGCGCTGGGATGGACGCCGGCTGGATCGCAGCTATCTGGCCGGCGATGCGATGTACCAGCGCCCGCCGCGCGGCGATCTTGCCTACTTCCGTACCGCACGCAAGTTGCTGCAGCAGCTGCACCGCTGCGGGGTGGCGCACAACGACCTGGCCAAGGAAGCCAACTGGCTGGTGCAGGACGACGGCAGCCCGGCGGTGATCGATTTCCAGCTCGCGGTGCGCGGCAATCCGCGTGCGCGCTGGATGCGCCTGCTTGCACGCGAGGATCTGCGCCACCTGCTCAAGCACAAGCGCATGTATTGCCCGGCCGCCATCACCCCGGTGGAACGCCGCGTGCTCAAGCGCACCTCCTGGGTCCGCGAGCTGTGGTTCGCCACCGGTAAACCGGTCTATCGCTTCGTGACCCGCCGCGTGTTGCATTGGGAAGACAACGAGGGGCAGGGGCCGAAGCCTTGAAGGGCCGGGAATCGGGAGTAGGGAATCGGTAGGGCGCATCGCGGCAGCTGATCGTGCGTCGGCTGCTGAACGTTCAAGGCGCTAAGCTTTTGCGATTCCCCATTCTCGATTCCCAATTCCCATGACCTTAAACGGTAAAACCCTGTTCATCACCGGTGCCTCGCGCGGGATTGGCCTGGCGATTGCGTTGCGGGCGGCGCGCGATGGCGCCAACGTGGCGATTGCGGCCAAATCGGCGGTGGTCAATCCCAAGTTGCCGGGCACCATCCATAGCGCGGCCGCGGCGGTGACTGCGGCCGGTGGGCAGGCGCTGGCGCTCAAGTGCGATATTCGCGAAGAAGAGCAGGTGCGTGCGGCGGTGGCCGCGACTGTCGAGGCGTTCGGCGGTATCGACATCCTGGTCAATAACGCCAGCGCGATCTGGTTGCGCGGCACGCTGGACACGCCGATGAAGCGCTTCGATCTGATGCAGCAGGTCAATGCGCGCGGCAGTTTTCTGTGCGCGCAGGCCTGTCTGCCGCATCTGTTGCAGGCGCCCAATCCGCACATCCTCACCCTGGCGCCGCCGCCATCGTTGAACCCGGCGTGGTGGGGCGCGCACACCGGTTACACCCTGGCCAAAATGGGCATGAGCCTGGTGACCCTGGGGCTGGCAGCCGAGTTCGGCCCGCAAGGCGTGGCGGTCAACGCGCTATGGCCACGCACCGTGATCGCCACCGATGCGATCAACATGATCGATGGCGTGGATGCGGCCGCGTGTCGCCGGCCGGAGATCATGGCCGACGCCGCGCATGCAGTGCTCACGCGCGAGGCGGCCGGATTTCATGGCCAGTTCCTGATCGACGACGAGGTGCTGGCCCAGGCCGGCATCACCGACCTGAGCGGCTATGCGGTCGATCCGTCGCGTGCGTTGTTGCCGGATCTGTTTCTCGACTGAGTGCGGCGAACATCGCAGCGCGCTTGACTGGATACCGAGGGCGGCCGGCAATCGGCGTGCGGGGTACCGCGATTCTGAGGATCGATGTGGCAGACCAGCGGTCGCGTTTTCGAGGTGCAGCTGTCTCACGCCCGTCCTACAGTGAGCACAAGAAGTTCACAGTGGGGTTTGTTATCGTGAGCGGCTGAAAACGTTTCCAACAGGGATGTATCGCGCGTGTCTCCGAAGTTCCGTGTGCTTGTCCTGGTGGCTTGCGTGTCCGTGCTGGCGACCGCCTGTGGCGGCAAGTCGCAGCAGCCTGCAACCGGTACCGATACCAAGACGACTGAAAAGCAGCTGGATTCCTTGCAAGGCGTCAACGCCAAGCTCGGCGCCTACATCGACTGCTTCAACCGCGTCAACGCGAAAGTGCACGCCGGCGCCAGGTACTACACCGGCTGGATGCAGGACCCGTTCGCCGGCCCGACCGGTCGCGAATCCGGCATGACCGGTCCGTACGATCTCGACCACGACGACATGAAGCAGTGCGATGCGCCCGTCAGTGCGGCCGCTGCGGCGAAACCATCGCTGTCTGCATTGGACAAGGCGGCACGCGACTATCGCGCGGCATTGAAGGCGCTGCAGCCGATCAGTCACGCGGTGGCCGATTACTACACGCGGCAGGACTACGAAGACGACCAGTTCGCCAAGGGCAAACAGCTGCATCCGGAGTTGATGGATGCGCTGGCGACCTACGCCGATGCCAGTACTGCTTTCAGCGCCGAACTGGACCTGCAAAACGACGCGGCGCAACGCGAAAAACTCAAGATGCTGGAGTGGGGCGAGGGCCGCACGCGCGAGTACTACCGGCTGGCGATGATGCTCGACGCCAAGCAGATCGCCGATGCGCTGGAAGAGGATCAGGTCGACGTGCCACGTGTCACCGCGCTGCTGGATGGCTTCAACCGTCTCTCCGATGAGGCGCATGCCAAGGTGGCCGATCAGGAGCCAGGCAGGCTGGCCTGGAACAGTTTCGAAACCGCTGCAGAAACCTTCCGCAGACAAGCCAAGGCGCGGGTGAAACGCGCGGTCGAAAAAACGCCCTATAGCAAGCTGGAACAGGGCTGGCTGAATAGTCCCACGCTGGCGCCCGAAGGCTCGTCTCGCAAGTTGCTCAACACTTACAACGCACTGGTGTCCGAAAGCAATCGTGAGTAGGCACTGCTGTCCTTAGCCATCGTTCGTGTGCTGGGCGATCGGCTGCGCCAGATGTCATTCGGCCGCATGCTGCGGCGCCACCTTCTTCAACCCATCAATGGAACGCAAGATGACCCATCAACTTCGTTATGCGCCGCTCACCGCGGCGATGGCTTTCGCTGCGCTGCTTGCCGGCTGCCAGAAAAACGCACCCGCCGCCGCGGTGGAAGGCGCCGACAAGATCAATGCCTACATCACCTGCTTCAACGGCGTCGAGCAGCCGATCCATGAGAGCTATCAGCAATACATCGGCTGGATGCAGGACCCCGAGGCTGGTCCGACCGGCAAGGAAAGCGGTATCCATGCACCGGGCACGGTGCTCTCGCATCACGTGGACGAATGTGGCGCGCCGATGACTGCGGCATTGGCGCAAGCGCCGGCCAACCCCGAGCTCGACCCGGTGGCCAAGACCTATCAAGACCGTTTCACCACGCTCAACGAACGTATCGGGGAAGCGGTGCGCTACTACGACCGCGAGGATTATCTGCGCGACGACGGCAAGGGCATGAAGGCGCTGCACGCGCCGCTGATGCAGGCCTATCACGCATTCTTCGAAGCCGGCGAAGCCATGAATACCGCGCTTGAACACAATGAAGACACGCGCCGCCAGGCCCAGATCGATGCGATCGAAAAGGAAGAAGGCCGCAGTGCTTCCTGGTATCACCTGAAGATCATCGGCGAAGGCAAGCAGCTGGTGCAAGTCCTCGATAACGACACGCCGGACCTTGCCGCAGCGCAGTCCCAGCTCGCGCGCTACCAAGGCATTCTGGAAGAGGCGCAGAAGGCCAAGATCGGCCAGGGCGATGCGATGTGGGGCCACATGGAACGCTCCGCCGACAAGCTGGCGCGCGAGTCGGGGCGACTGGTCGAGCGTATCCGCACCAAGACACCATTGAACAAGAGCGAGCAGATGCTGCTGGAAAGCGGCTCGATGCCGCCGGGTGGCACACGCCAGGCAGTGCTGGCCAGCTACAACGATCTGATCGACATGAGCAACCGCATGTCGCATTGATGCTGTGCACGCGTCTCTGTCGCATTGTGGAAGCGCATCTAACAGGTGATTGTGCAAGTTCCGAAGGCACCGCTATTTCGAGTGGTAGCTGCATTCAGATGTAGTCAAAAGCTCACTGATCGAGGGCGCGGTGCCCTCACCGCTCGCGGGACACGCCGTGAATCCGTCCCTGGAGGCTCGGTGGCGGCATCCATGCCGCCACACGGTCCCGCAATCGGTGAGGACACCGCACCAGAAAGTTGGTCGGTGACTGGATGAAAGCCAGCCTGTTGATCGCGTTGTGTTGGAAAGGTGGCAGGATCCGCCGTTATCAGAAAACGCACGCCATGCATTGCTTGGACCACACACACCGACCATCTCGACGGGTCCTTGCCCGCTCACCGTCGCGGGACCTTACGCGGCATGGATGCCGCGTAAGAGCCTACACGGACGTACTTGCGGCGTGTCCCGCGAGGGTGAGCGGGCAAGGACCCTGCAGCCAACCTGCAGATCAGCCGCTCCACACCTGATCGACCCGCACTGCCCAACCACTCCAAGACAATTTAGCCGTTGGAGAGTTCCGGCAGCGGCTCGGCACATTGCCGGCAATAACGCGCATCCGGCGCATGGCCTTCCAGCCCGCAACGCGGGCAATTGCGGACATCGCGCTTGCCGGCGTGGCCGCCTTCGCGCAGCGTGCTGGCCAGTTCGGCGGTGTAGATGCCGGTGGGCACGGCGATGATGCTGTAGCCGATCAGGATCAGGGCCGAAGTAACGAAGCGGCCCAGCGTGGTCTGTGGCACCAGATCGCCAAAACCCACCGTGGCCATGGTCACGATGGCCCAGTACATGCTGGTCGGGATGCTGGTGAACCCGTGTTGCGGGCCTTCGATGACATACATGGTGGCACCGGCGATCACGGTGATGGTGAGCACGCTGAACAGGAACACCATCACCTTGCGCCGGCTGCGCCACAGCGCGTCCACCAGTTGCCCGCTTTCCTCGATGTAGCGGGTGAGCTTGAGGATGCGAAACAGGCGCAGGATGCGCAGCACGCGCACGACCAGCAGCGTCTGCGCACCGGGGACGAAGAACGACAGATAGCTGGGCAGGATCGACAGCAGATCGATCACGCCCCAGATGCTGAGCGCGTAATGCAGCGGGCGCCGCACCACCGCCAGACGCAACGCGTATTCGACGGTGAACAGCACCGTGAACGCCCATTCCAGCGGCACCAACCAGTGCGCCGAATGCGAATGGATGCGCGGCACGCTGTCGATCATGATCACCACCACGCTGGTGAGGATCGCCACCACCAGCATCAGATCGAAATTACGCGACGGGCGGGTGTCGTGCCGGTAGATGATGTCGAACCATTGCCGGCGCCAGCCGTCGTCGGTGGCAGGAGTGAGCTGAGGATCGGAGAAAGGGCGCATCCGCGCATTGTGCCGCAGGCCGGCGAATGCGCGAGAATGCGGGTTCTCCCTCCGCTTCTGCGACCCACCATCATGAGCACCGCTGCCGATTCGCCCCTGTCCCTCGCGCATTACTACCTGCCGGTCTACCGCCCGCGCCAGGTGGTGCTGGAGCGTGGGCAGGGCAGTCGCGTGTGGGACGACCAGGGCCGCGAATATGTCGATCTGTCCGCCGGCATCGCGGTCAGCGGACTGGGCCACAACGATGCGGATCTGATGGCCGCGCTCACCGAACAGGCCGGCAAGCTGTGGCACACCAGCAACGTGTTCTTCAGCGCACCGCCGCTGAAGCTGGCCGAGGAACTGGTCACCGCTTCGCGTTTCGCGCAGAAGGTTTTTCTCTGCAACTCGGGCACCGAGGCCAACGAGGCGGCGATCAAGCTGGTGCGCAAGTGGGCCAGCAATCTGGGCCGCCCGGCCGACAAGCGCGTCATCGTGACCTTCCGCGGCAGTTTCCATGGGCGCACCCTGGCCTCGGTCACTGCGACCGCACAGCCCAAGTATCAGGAAGGCTACGAGCCGCTGCCCGGCGGCTTTCGCTATGTGGATTTCAACGATGTGGCGGCACTGGAAACGGCCATGGCGGCCGGCGATGTCGCTGCGGTGATGCTGGAGCCGATTCAGGGCGAGGGCGGAGTGATGCCGGCTGCGCCGGGCTTTCTGAGCCGCGTGCGCGCGCTGTGCGATCAGCACGATGCGCTGCTGGTGCTGGACGAGATCCAGTGCGGCATGGGCCGTACCGGCACGCTGTTTGCGCACTGGCAGGAGCAGGTGACGCCGGACATCGTGACGCTGGCCAAGGCGCTGGGTGGCGGCTTCCCGATCGGCGCGATGCTGGCCGGCCCCAAGGTGGCCGAGACCATGCAGTTCGGCGCGCATGGCACCACCTTCGGCGGCAATCCGTTGGCCGCAGCGGTGGCGCGCGTGGCGCTGCGCAAGCTGGCCTCGCCGCAGATCGCCGAGAACGTAGAGCGTCAGTCGGCCGCGTTGCGCGCCGGTCTGGACGCGCTCAACGACGAGTTTGGCGTGTTTGCGCAAATCCGCGGGCGCGGCTTGATGCTGGGCGCAGTGCTGGCGCCGGCGCATGCCGGGCAGGCCGGGGCGATCCTGGATTTTGCGGCCAAGCATGGTTTGCTGTTGTTGCAGGCGGGGCCGGATGTCTTGCGTTTTGTGCCGGCGCTCAATCTGACCGATGCCGAGCTGGCTGATGGGTTGGAACGTTTGCGCCTTGCGATTGCCGAGTACGTAGCGCCGCAGTGATGCAGAGCTGCGCTTTCCGCGCCATCGTGGCCGGCACCGCGCCGGCCACGATGGCGGAGGAAGATCCGCCGGCGATTCCCGATTTCCCAATCTCGAATCCCGGCTCTCCTACGCCACCCCATACCGCTTCAACACCCGCCGCAAGGCGCGGCCATCGCGCACCGTATCCGCGTGCAGGCCTGCTGCACGCGCGCCACGCACGTTGACGAACAGGTCGTCGACAAACAAGGTGCGCGCGGCAGTGGCGTCCAGCTGTGCAAGTGCGCGCTGATACGCCTGCACATCGGGCTTGCGGCCGCCGAGTGCGCCGCTGCACAGCACGCGGCCCTGCAATAACGGAAACAGCGCAGGCACGATCCGCTCGATTGCCTCCACCATCAACGGCCCATTGTTGGTGAGTACCGCCACGGCCGTCGTCGCCGATACCGCCAGCACCTGTGCCACCACCAAGGGGTCCGCGCGGCACGCCGCCACGCGTGCGTCGATCCAGGTGGCACGATCGATCACGCCGCCCAGCCCTTCGCTCAACTGCGCCAGGTAGTCCTGCGTGTCGATAAGCCCGGCATCGTAGACACGTTCCAGACCTTGCTCGAACAACACCTGCTGCACCCGTTGCGGCGTGCAGGCAGCTGCTGCAGCAAGTGCAGCCACGCGGCGCGGCCGCGAGTAGCTGGCCAATACGCCATCGAAATCGAGCAGTAACAGAGAGGGTGCTGCAAGCGGCATGCGCGGACTCGTGATGCGGCTGCGCAGCGTTGTCGATCTGCGACCTCATGGCAAGCATGCGAGAGCTGGTATGACCGGATGCGCGCAGGTGGGTGGGGACAGTACGTATTCAGATCGTTGAATTCGGCAGCAACCTACCCACCCGCGCCGCCCCTACCCTCCGCGCGGAGCTTGCGGCGGAACTGCGCTGGTTATGGTCGATGCATGCCGCATTTGCGGTGTCAGCCGGTCTGGGGGAGCGGCCCGGTCACTCAGCACGCCACACGCATCCAGGGGTCGATTGCATGCCTAAGCGCTTCAAAACCGATCAGCTGGCGGTCTCGGTCGCCGCCATTCTCACCACCGCCACGCGTCGCCGCACGCTTGCCTCGATGACCTTGTTGCTGGCCGGCGCACACAGCCTGCCCGCACTGGCACAGGAAGCGCGCACGCTGGACGCCGTCAGCGTGGTCGGCACCGGTTCCACACGCACGACCGCGTCGATCTCGGTGGCCGAAATCCAGGCCCAGGTGCCCGGCGTGGCGCCGCAGCAGTTACTGGCGAGCCTGCCCGGGGTGAATGTGCAGACCACCGATCCGTTCGGGCTGTACGAGTTCGGCGACTCGATGACCATCCGCGGCTTCTCTGCCAACCAGATCGGCGTGACCCTGGACGGCATCCCGATCGAAACCTTCGACACCCGCGAAGGCGGGCCGATCACCCGCTACGTGTCCAGCGAGAACCTGCTCGACGTCACCGTGTCGGCAGGTTCCGGCGATGTCACCCAGCCCTCGTATCACGCACTCGGCGGCGCGATCCGCTACACCAGCCTGCCACCGAAGGGGGGCGACAGCTGGAGCGGCAATCTCACCCAGACCATCGGCTCGGACGATCTGGTGCGCAGCTTCGTGCGCCTGGATACGCCGGATTGGTGGGAAGGCGGCCCCAGCGCGTACCTCTCCGCATCGCGCACGCAGGGCGGGGTGTGGGACATGGAACCGGCCACGCAAAAGAGCGACCACTTCGAAGCCAAGATCCGCCAGGCCTGGGACGTGGGCAGCCTGACGCTGGGCTGGATCTACAACAACCGCAAGGACTACGACGTGCAGTCGTACAACTCCGACGGCTCGGTGTCGTGGGATCTGCACGAACGCATCACCGGCAATCCGGAAGTGGATGCAGAGCACTACAGCGAATGGCAGAACGGCCGACGCGACTCGCTGCTCAGCCTGCACGGCGATTTTCTGTTCAACGATGCGATCGGCTTCACCTTCACCGGCTACTACGAAAACAAGCATGGTTACGGCGTCGGCGGCACCCCGCCAAGCACCGCCACCGGTTTATACAACGATGCCATCGCCGGCACGCCTGGGCGTACCGATATCGCCATCAACGACCCCCAGATCGTCGATGCCAACGGCAACGTCACCCGCGTCGGTGCGATGACCAGGCGCGAAGAAATCATGGGCGGCGATCGTTATGGTGTGACCACCGCAGTGTCGTGGGAGACCGAGCACAACAAGCTCGAAGTCGGTGCCTGGTACGAGAATTACGACTTCGACCAGGTGCGCCCGCTGTACAACCTGGACCCTGCCACCGGCGCCTTGCTCAAGGGCTCGCTGCCGATCGTCATCTACTACGACAACCACTTTTCCACCGAGGTGAAGCAGCTCTACATCAAGGACACGCTGCGCCTGCTCGATGACCGGCTCACGATGGAATTCGGCGCCAAGGGCCTGGATGTCAAGCGCGATTACAACGGCATCGCCAATCTGGATGATTTCAATGTCGGTGTGCGCCGCGATGTCACCATCAAGAACAGCGACTGGTTCCAGCCGCAGGTCGGTGCCAGCTTCCAGCTTGCCGAAGGCGTGCAACTGTTCGCCAACTACGCAGAAAACTTCAGCTCCGCCCCGCGGCTGGCGTTGACCTCCGGTGCGTTCAATCCGGATATCGCGCCGGAAGAATCCACCAACATCGACATCGGCATCCGCGCCGAATCCAGCCAGTGGAGCGGCTACATCGCCGCTTACAAGATCGATTACGAAAACCGCATCATCGCGCTGACCGATCCGGATCCATTGGTGGTGGCACCCACCGTCTACGCCAATGTCGGCGACGTACAGACCTATGGTGCGGAGGTGTCCGGCATGTGGAAGCCGGCGCCGGGCTGGCGGCTGGGCGCCTCGTTGACCTGGAACAAATCCGAATTCCAGGACAACTATTTCGGCCCGGTCAGTGGCAACCTGGTGCAGGTGGAAGGCAACGAAGTGCCGGATTCGCCCAAGGTGATGTTCAGCGTCAACGGCGGTTGGGAAGGCGAACATTTCTTCGTCAACCTCGATACCAAATATACCGGCAAGCGCTACGGCGACACGCTCAACACCGATCAGGTGGATGCCACCTTCATCGTCAACGGCAGCGTGGGTTATCAGGGCGCGGATGCAGGGTTTCTTGCCGGTGGGCGACTGCAGTTGTCGGTCTACAACCTGTTCGACAAGGACGATGCGATCGGTGCGGTGTTCCCGAACGAAAGCTCCGGCTCGTATCAGTTGATTGCACCGCGCCAGTTGTTCGCCAGCCTGGCCTACAAATTCTGAGGGGTGATGCGGCCGGCGTCATTGCCGGCCGCGCCATTGGTGTTGTCAGTCGCACTCGATCCATGACATGCAAGGACTACGCGTTGATGCAAGGCAATCACTTTGGGGCGATGACGCGGCGACAACTGCTGGCGCGCATCGGCATGACCGCTGGCGGCGCGATGATGTACCAGGCGATGAGCAGCCTGGGCATGGCCGCCGAATCCGATTTCAAGGGGCCGCTGCAGCTGGATGGCGATCCGAAAGGCGCCTCGGTACTGATCCTGGGGGCGGGGCTGGCCGGCATGGCGGCGGCCTTCGAACTGCGCAAGGCGGGGTACCGCGTGCAGTTGCTGGAATACAACGACCGCCCCGGTGGGCGTAACTGGACGCTGCGCGGCGGCGACCGTTACACCGAACTGGGCGGGGCAACACAACACTGCCAGTTCGATGACGGGCTGTATCTCAATCCGGGGCCGTGGCGCATTCCGCATCACCACAAGGCGGTGCTGAGCTACTGCAAACAATTCGGCGTGGCGTTGGAAGCCTTCAACCAGGTCAACTACAACGCGCTGCTGCACAGCCAGAAAGGCTTTGGCGGCAAACCGCAGCGCTTTCGCGCCATCGATGCCGATTACAAGGGCCACGTGTCCGAGCTGCTGGCCAAGTGCACCCAGCAGCAGGCGCTGGACAAGAGCGTGAGCCGCGAAGACCAGGAAGTGTTGCTGGAGTCCTTGCGCACCTGGGGCGCGCTCGATCACAAGTTCGGCTACGTCAAAGGCAAGGACAGCAGCGAGCGGCGCGGCTTTGCGCGGTATCCCGGCGGAGGCTTGTCCGGCAAGCCGGAATTCTCCGATCCTTTCAGCGTGCAGGATGTGTTGCGTTCGCGCCTGTGGACCACGCTGGCGGCCGGCAACAACTACGAAATGCAGACCACCATGTTTCAGCCGGTAGGTGGCATGGACCAGATCGGCAAGGCGTTCGCTGGCCGCCTCGGCGATGCCATCACCTACAACGCCAAGGTCACCAGGATCGATCAGGACGGCAGCGGCGTGCGCGTGTCCTGGCAGGACGCCGCGCACGGCGGCGAAGAACGCATTGCCAGTGCCGACTGGTGCATCTGCACGATTCCGTTGTCGGTGCTGAGCCGCATTCCGGTCACCGCCAGCGACGCGATGACCACCGCGATCGGCCAGGTACCGTATGCGGCCTCGGTGAAAGTGGGCCTGCAATTCAAGCGCCGTTTCTGGGAAGAGGACGAAGCCATCTACGGCGGCATCAGCTACACCGATCTGCCGATCACCTTGATCAGCTATCCCAGCACCAACTATCACAGCCCCGGCAAGGGCGTGCTGCTCGGTGCCTACGTCTGGGGACTGGACGCCTACCAGTTCACCTCGATGTCCCCGGAGCAGCGCGTGCGCAAGGCAGTCGAATACGGCACGCAACTGCATCCGCAATATCCACGCGAGTTCGAGAACGGCATTTCGGTCGGCTGGCATCGCGTGCCGTTTACGCATGGCTGTTTCGGCATGTGGAGCGAGCAGGCGCGTGCCGAACACTACACGCCGCTGTGCCAGATCGACGGGCGCCTGGCACTGGCCGGTGAACACGTGTCCTATATTCCGGCCTGGCAGGAAGGGGCGATTCTGTCCGCGCACGATGTCGTGGGCCGTTTGCATCGCAAAGTGCTGGCCGGAGGAGGTCGCGCATGAGCCTGTTATCACGAGTGGCCGCTGCCACATTCGTCGTAGCAATCGCTGCGCTACTGGTGCCACCGGGCGCGTACGACGCGCAGGCGCAGAGTTCCGATGCCACCCAGCTATTCCCGCAACAGGGCTTTGCCAAGGCATCCGGCCAGGATGTCTACCAGGCGATCTGCCAGGGCTGCCACATGCCGGCCGGGCGCGGCGCGCAAGGTGCCGGCGAATACCCCGCGCTTGCCGGCAATCCCAAGCTGGCCGCCGGCCCCTACGTCACCATGATGGTGCTCGACGGCCACGCCGGCATGCCCGGCTTCGGCGAGATGCTCAACGATCGCCAGGTGGCCGAAGTGGTGAGCTATGTACGCACCCATTTTGGCAACGATCACGCCGAGGTCGTCACCGCCGACGACGTCAAATTGCTGCGCCACTGATTTTCCCTTTGTCTCTACTCATGCAAGGAGTTGCCATGTCCCGTCCAGTGACAGCCGTTCTCACCGCCGCCCTGTTGTGGTCCGCCGGTCTCACCGCCGCGCATGCTTCAGAGGTGATCCGCCACAAGATCCCCAACAGTGATTTCCCCATCGCTGCCGCCGTGGAAATTCCCGCCGGCAAGGCCACCGTCTACGTCAGCGGCAAGGTGCCGGCCGTGGTGGACACCAGCGCGCCGAAGGACTCGGCCGCTGCGTATGGCGACACCAAGGCGCAGACGGTCAGCGTGTTGAATCAGATCAAACAGCAGCTCGCAGCGCTGGGCTTGGGCATGGGCGATGTGGTGAAGATGCAGGTGTTTCTGGTCGGCGATCCAGCGACGGGCGGCAAGATGGATTTCAACGGTTTCATGGAGGGTTACCGCCAGTTCTTCGGCACCAAGGAGCAACCCAATCTGCCGGCGCGCTCTGCATTCCAGATCGCCGCGCTGGGCAATCCGCTGTATCGGGTGGAAATCGAAGTGGTCGCCGTTCGTCCTTGAATCCGCATTGCCATTTTGTTGGAGGTTGTGATGAAAACTGCTCTTTCGCGCCGCACGTTTCTACGTGACTCCGCGCTGTTTGCCGGCGCTGCAGGGGCAAGTGCGCTGCCGCTGTTGGCCAGCGCCGCCGAACGCTCCGCCGCCATCGTGCCGACACCGGCGAGCGCATTGTCGCCGGTGATGATCGGCTCCAATGAATTCCCGGACGGCCCATCGGCGGCAGCGGTCAAGGCCATTGCACAGATCGCACCGCAAGGTGGGCGCTATCTGCGCGATGTGCAGATGGAACTGATGAATACCCTGGCCGCCGAGCTCAAGCTGCCGGTCGATCACCTGATGGCCTACGCCGGTTCCACCGAGCCGCTGGACTACACGATGCTGGCGTTCACCTCGCCCAGCGCCGCGCTCGTCACCGCCGATCCCACCTACGAATCCGGTTGGCGCGCCGCCACCCGCAATGGCGCCAAACTGATCAAGGTGCCGTTGCGCAAGGACTTCTCGCACGATGTACAAGCGATGTGCGCCGCCGACGCCAGCCCGGGCGTGATCTACATCTGCAATCCCAACAACCCCACCGGCTCGGTGACTGCGCGCAAGGATCTGGATTACGCACTGGCGCACAAGCCCAAGGGCAGCGTGCTGGTGGTGGACGAGGCCTACATCCACTTTGCGAACAGCACCAGCAGCGTGGTCGACATGGTCGCCGCAGGCGAGGACGTGGTGGTGTTGCGCACCTTCTCCAAGCTTTACGGCATGGCCGGCATCCGCCTGGGCTATGCAGCTGCACGCCCGGACCTGCTGGCCAAGCTGATGTTCTACAGCGTCAACAGCCTGCCAGTGACTGCCGCTGCTGCAGGCCTGGCCAGCCTGCGTGATCCGGCATTGGTGCCGCAGCGCCGCGCACGCACGGCGGCCACGCGCAAGGATGTGATGGCGTTTCTCGCCAAGCAGGGCTACGCCTGCACCGCATCGGAGAGCAACTGCTTCATGGTCGATGTGAAGCGCCCGGCTGCCGGCTTCAAGGACGACATGGCCACCCATGGCGTGTTCATCGGCCGCAGCTGGCCGGTGTGGCCGACCTGGTCGCGGATTACCGTGGGCACCGACGCGGAGATGGCGCGCTTCAAGCAGGCGTTCGTGCAGGTGATGGCCGGCAAGCGCGGCCCATTGCCGCTGACGGAAGCCACCGCCGATGTGCAGGATCCGATGGATGCTTTTTTCCGATACGCATGAAGCGTTACTCTGGTCACACCGGCGCATGCGAACGCGTTGGGGTGACCAGGCGCGCTGGGCGTCGCGCATCTTTTATCGCAGGAGTGTTCCTTTGAAGCTGTTTTCGACGATTGCGGTGCTTGGACTGGTGCTGCTGGCACCTTCGGCATGGGCGCGTACCTGCGCGGTGACCATCACCGGCAACGATCAGATGAAGTTCGACCAGAGCGCGATCAAGCTGGCGCCCGACTGCACGCAGGTGGACCTCACCCTCGAGCACTCCGGCAAGATGGCCGCCACGGTGATGGGCCACAACTGGGTGCTGACCAAAACCGCCGACTTCCAGGCTGTCGCCAATGCCGGCGTACGCTCCACCATCGCCGACAGTTATCTGCCCAAGGCCGACGCGCGCGTGATCGCACACACCAAGGTCATCGGCGGCGGCGACAGCGCCACCGTGAGCTTTCCCACCAGCAAGTTGAGCAAGGGCGGCGACTACACCTTTTTCTGCTCATTCCCGGGGCATTGGGCAATGATGAAAGGCACGCTGAGTTTTGGTTGATGGGGTCTGCGACATCGCCTGACAAACGATGTCGCAATATGCGCATATGCGCGTCCAGCGCAGGCTGTGATACGCGCGCTCGGATCAGTTCGGTGCCGCATCCGGGCCGGCATGCGGATCGGCCTCCCGCAGTAATCCGCGTTGCAAGGCCTGCGCCAAGGCGCTTTCGCGACTACGCGCGTCGAGCTTGCGATACAGGTTCTTCAAATGGAACTTGACGGTGTTTTCCGACAGGTGCAAACAGCGTGCGATCTGCTTGTTGGAATACCCGCGTGCCAGTTGTGCGAGCACTTCCAGCTCGCGTTCGCTGAAGATGTCGCCGGCCGGGTCTTCGTCGCCACTGAGGCGTTCGAGCAAGGCTTGAATGGTGAGCGCACGCGTGGTGCCGCCCACGGTATGCGGGTCGTGTTGACGCAGCGAGCGCAGCATCGCCTTGGCCGGCAGGCCGAGTTCGACGATCGCCTGCCAGCTTTGCGTCAGCGCCACATGATCCAGCGCGCTGTACAGATGCGGCAGCGCCGCGATCAGTTCGCCGCGTTGTTGCAGCACCAGTGCGATACGTGCGCGGGTGCGGGCGAGGTGGCACAGATTGTCGTTGGCCAGGCAGGCGTGTTCGATCTGGCCCAGGATGGTCAGTGCCGCGCTGCTGCGCCCGGCCAGGCGATGCCAGCGTGCCAGTGCAAAGCCCATCGCCGCGCGGTCGCGCCAACGGTGCGCCGAGCGCAGGGTATGTGCCAATCCGGATTCACCGCCGGTGCGCGCGATCAGGACGTCGATGGCGGCATTGCCTGGATGTTCCAGCAACAGCATCAGGCGCCAGGCTGCGGCCAGTTCCGATAGCCGCATCAGCTTGCGCCCATGCGCAATCTGTTCGATGTGCTCGAGCAGCGCCAAGGCACTGCGCCCGCTGTGATCGCGCACGCGCTCCAATCCCAGTGCGGTGTCGTAAGCGGCCGCCAGCACGTCCATGCCACCGTCATGTTGCTCCAGCAATTCCAGCGCAGGATGCAGCAGATCGGCCGCATCGTCGTGATGCCCGCGTTCGTAATGCAGTTGCGCCAGCAGGCAGTTGGCCGTTGCTTCCAGCACGCGATCCAGTTGCGGCGTGCGTGCGCACCCGCTCAGTGCCTGTTGGTAACAGGCCTCGGCGTCGCTGAGGCGACCGCGATAGAAAAAACTCTGGCCCAACGACAACAGCGCCTGGCCCGCACCCAGTTCGCTGCCGCCACGCTGCATCGCATCGCGTGCGTTCAAGGCATAGCGTTCGGCTAGTGCAAAGGCGCCTTGCGCAATGGCGGTGGTGGCACAGATGCACAGCAGCATGCCGCGTCCGAGATGGTCGTCTTCGTCCAGCGCGGAGGCTTGTGCAGCGATCTGAGTCAGGCCATGCGGGTTACCGCAGATCTCATCGAGGCGATCGCGCAGTGCCGCCACCACCACGGTGTAATCGCGCTGCAAGGGCTCACGCAGTGCAGCGGGAAAGTCGCGGAAACGTTCCAGCAACAACCGCGCGTGGCTGAATTCGCCAAGCTTCGCATGCAGATGCGCTTGAGTGAGATTCAGCGCCGGGGTGTCGCGGATGGTGCGGTGTTCGAAGTGACGCAGCAGCGCGCGCACTGCATGCGTGCCGTGGGTCAGCAACAATTGCCAGGTGCCGGCGCGCGCGATGTAGCTGGCCGCCAGGTCGCCGCAATCGCCGCGCGATGCGTGCCGCACCGCTTCGGCCAGATACTGATGATCGCCGAACCAGCGCGCGGCACGTTGATGCAGTTGCATGGCCTGGCCAGGATGCTCGCGATCGAGCAGCTGCTGCAAAAAGTCGGCGAACAACGGGTGATAGCGAAACCACTCGCGTTCGCCATCCATGGGCACCAGCAGGCCGTGGAAATGTTCCAGCCGCGCCAGCAGCCGGCCGCTGTCGTCGCGCTGGCGCACCGCATCGGCCAGCGCGGCGTTGACGCGCTCCAGCACACTGGTCCGCAGCAACAGATCGCGCGTGTCGGCATCCAGATCGTTGACCACCTGCTCGGCCAGGTACGCGGCGATCTGCGCGCTGCGCCCGGAGAAACGCGCAGCCACTTCCTGCTGACGTTGCGCACCGCCTTCCAGCCACAGCCGCGCCAGATGCAGCGCCACCGGCCAGCCTTCGGTGTAACGCAGCAATTCTTCCACGACCGGCGCGGGAACCTGCGGCCCCAGCAATGCCTGCGCTTCGCGCTCGTCCAGCGCCAGTTGTGCGCTGCCCACGCGGCTGAGCAGCGCCTGCAGATCCAGACGCGCCAAGGGCAGCGCCGGTATGCGTCGGGTGGCCAGCAACAGGTGCAGACGTCCGCCGCTGTGTTCGACCAGGCGCAACACCAGCTCGTCGACGATGCCGCTGCCGAGCCGGTCGTAGTCGTCGAGAATCACGCTGATGCGCCGTGGTGCGGCGCGCAGCGCGCGGATCAGCACCGTCACCGCCTCGCGCGGGTCCTGGTCGCGGTTATGCAGCACCGCTGCGCACAGTGCCTGATCCGCCCCTGCGCTTTGCAGCGCCAAGGCCAGATGGCCGAGGAAGCGCGCGGCGTCGGCGTCTTCTTCATCCAGCGACAGCCACGCCACAGCGGCGTTATCGCGCCCGCACAGCTGCGCATGCCACTGTGTCAGCAGGGTGGTCTTGCCAAACCCTGGCGGCGCCAGCAACAGCGTGAGCGGGCGGGCGTGTGCCTGATCCAGCGCAGCCAGCAACGCGCTACGCACCACCGCACCAGGGCGCGACAGCGGCGGCTCCAGCTTGCTGGCAAGCAGCCAATCGGGAAGAACGGAATCGCGCGACGGTGACGGGCGCGAAGTAAGCAACGCAACAGGCTTGAGCATGAGGCGAGGGCGGCCGTGGCAAGCGTCGGCAGCGCGCCGACTCGACGCACTGCAGATCGTGATGAAACAGCGGCGACGCACCAGGCGTCACCGTGGCCGGCGACGACGACACATCCGCTGCTTCGAGGGTCCCCACCCATGCCCGTCCGTGGACACCTTTCAGAAAGGTATGACAGCCACAAGACAAAAGCAAAGTTTGCGGTAGTCGCTGCGCAAATCGAATCCCGCAGCGCCCCGCATGCATGCGCCTCAGCGCGCCACTTCGGCAAATGCCTCGCGTGCCGCTGCAAGCGTGGCTTCGATCACCGCAGCGTCGTGCGCGCTGGACATGAAGCCGGCTTCGTACGCCGATGGCGCCAGATACACGCCCCGCTGCAGCATCGCGTGGAAGAAGCGGTTGAAGGTGGTGATATCGCAGGCGGTGGCTTGCGCGTAGCTCTCCACGATCTGGTCGGTGAAGAACAGCCCGAACATGCCGCCGACCTGGTTGGTGGTGACCGCGATGCCGGCCGCGTGCGCGGCGTCTTCCAGGCCCTCGCACAACGCGCTGGTCTGCGCGCTCAGGCGCGCGTGGAAGCCCGGCGCCTGCACCAGCTCCAGCATCGCCAGGCCCGCCGCCATGGCGACCGGATTGCCCGACAAGGTGCCGGCCTGGTAGATCGGGCCGGAAGGTGCGATCTGCTCCATCAAATCGCGCCGGCCGCCGTATGCGCCCACCGGCATGCCGCCGCCAATGATCTTGCCGAAGGTGCTCAGGTCCGGGGTCACCCCGTAATGCGCCTGTGCGCCACCGAGCGCGACGCGGAACCCGGTCATCACTTCGTCGAAGATCAGCAGCGCGCCGTGCCGCGTGCACAGCGTGCGCAAGTGCTGCAGGTAGCCGGCCTGCGGCGGAATGCAGTTGGCGTTGCCCACCACCGGTTCGATGATCACCGCCGCCACATCGGCGCCGATGTCGTCGAACAGCGCCGTGGCGCCTTCGAAGTCGTTGAAGGTGAGGGTGGCGGTCAGCTCGCTCAGGCCGGGCGGCACGCCGGGCGAGGTCGGCACGCCCAGAGTGAGCATGCCGCTGCCGGCCTTGACCAGAAACGAGTCGCCGTGGCCGTGGTAACAGCCTTCGAACTTGACGATGCGGTTGCGCCCGGTGGCGCCCCGCGCCAGGCGCACCGCCGACAGCGTGGCTTCGGTACCGGAATTGACCATGCGCACCATTTCGCAGGAGGGCACCAGCCGATTGATCGTCTCGGCCATGGTCACTTCGGCCGCACACGGCGCACCGAACGACAGCCCATCGCGGATCGCACGCTCCACCGCCTCGCGCACCGCCGGGTGATTGTGGCCGGCGATCATCGGCCCCCACGAGCCCACGTAGTCGATGTAACGGTTGTCGTCCACGTCGTACAGATACGGGCCATCGGCGCGCGCCACGAAGAACGGCTCGCCGCCCACCGACTTGAACGCCCGCACCGGTGAGTTGACGCCGCCGGGCAGCAGGGTCTGCGCCTGGGCGAACAGGGCGTGGGAGCGGGAGTGGTTCATGCGCATAGATCCTTGAGTGATGCCGATGGGGCGGCGCTGCCCGACCACGGGCAGCGCACGCGCCATTGTCAGGCTTGCGCACCCTATCCGCCTACCCACCGTGTGCCTGCCTACCCGTCGGAGCAGGCGGGTAGGGCAACGCAGCTGCCTATGATCGAACGGGACGGTATCGATGGTTTGGGGCATGAGCTGATGGCAGGTGGTCATTGGCGCTTCGATACGGATGTTCAGAAAGTGTGATTCCGGTAGCCACTGGCGCCGTTCATTTTTGTCGCGTTGCCGACAGTTCCAGACTTGGGGAGAAAGCATGAACCGTAGTATCCAGAAGCGTGCCTTGGCGTTGGCGCTGGTCGTGGCGATGGGGAGCGTCCACGCGCAGTCCACCAGCGGCAGCATCGTCGGCAGCGTGGGGCAGAGCAGCGGCACCAGCGTGCTGGTGGAAAACAACAGCGGTTTCACCCGCGAAGTGCCGGTGGATGCGCGCGGCCGCTACACCGCCGGCAATCTGCCGCTGGGCACGTACAAGGTCACGGTCAAGCGCGATGGCGCAGTGGTGGACACCCGCGAAAACGTCGCGATCACCGTTGGCGCCAACACCGATGTGTCGTTCGCCGCCGCTGCGGGGAGCGGTATGCAGACCCTGGATAGCGTCACCGTCACTGCCGCAGGCCTGACCACCATCGACGTCAGCAGCGTGGACACGCGCACCGTGGTCACCGCCGAGCAGCTGCAGCAACTGCCGCTGGGCCGCACCGCCGAAGCCATCGCGCTGCTGGCGCCGGGCGTGGTGGTCAACAGCGGTGGCTTCGACAACGGTCCGCTCGGCGGTTCGCTGCCCAGCTTCGGCGGCTCGGCCGCCAGCGAAAACGCCTATTACCTCAACGGCTTCAACACCACCACCATCAGCAACAATCTTGGCGGTCTGACCCTGCCGTACGGCGCCATCGACCAGCAGGAAATCTTCACCGGCGGCTACGGCGCGCAATACGGCCGCGCCAACGGCGGCGTGATCAACCAGATCGGCAAGCGCGGTACCAACGAGTGGAAGTTCGGCGCAGCGGTCATCTGGGAGCCGAACGGCCTGCGCGCCAATCAGCGCGATATCTACTGGCGCCCGGACAGCCAGGGCAGCACCGTCAACAATGCCGCCTACCGGTATGCCCGCGCAGCCAACGGCCTGTACCAGCCGGCCAGCGAGGCCGAAGCCAACCAGACCACCTACAGCGCCTATGTCGGCGGGCCGATCATCCAGGACAAGCTGTTCTTCTTCCTGGCGGCCGAGCAGGTGGATTCGGACGGCGTGCGCGTCGGCACCAATCGCGATACCGACAACGGCCGTACCGGCGGTCTCACCGACTACGACTACAAGCAGAAGCGCTGGTACGCCAAGGTGGATTGGAACATCACCGACAATCATCTGATCGAGGTGACCGGCGCCAGCGACGAGGCCGAAACCAACGGCTCCATCTACCGCTACGATTACCTGGCACGTGAGCGTGGCAGCTATATCACTAACGACGCGACCTGGAAGAGCGGCCCGACGCTGTTCACCGGCAAGTACACCGGCTACCTCAGCGACAACCTCACCGTGACTGCGCTGTACGGCAAGATGAAAACGCCTGATGAGCTGACTCAGTACAACTACAACGCTGAGGATGGCCCGTTCATCGACAGCACCGCATTGCAAAATCCTGCCTACACGGGCGGTACGCCAATAGAAGGACGGCAGCCGGTAAATACGGCGATCACGTCGCCTGACCGTGCCTACAAGAAGGACAATCAGCGTCTGAACCTTGAGTGGCGCATCGGTCACCACACGCTCAACTTCGGTATCGACAACCAGAAGTCCGAGGGTATCGATGTTGGTTCCCAATTACGTGGCCCTGGATACTCGTGGACCTACGGCCAGACCGATGATCCTAACGGTGTAGGGACGGGCGGACTGGTCAGTCAGTCGGCCAATGAAGCCGGCGGCATCGGCGCGCCTAGTCCTGGCTTGGTCGATCCTGTCAACGGATCGAGCGGTTATTACGTGGTGCGCAACATCAATACCAGCCTATATTCGTACGAGGCCAAGCAACGCGCCTATTACATCGAAGACAAGTGGCAGGTCACCGACAACGTGTTGCTGAGCATCGGTCTGCGCAAGGACGAGTTCACCAACTACACCCCGTCCGGCGACCCCTATATCGAAGTGGACAATGCCTGGGCGCCGCGCTTGGGCTTCAGCTGGGACGTCAACGGCGATTCCAGCCTGAAGGTGTTCGGCAACATCGGCCGTTATTACCTCGGCCTGCCGCTGTCGGCAGTAGGTCTGTTCACACCTCAGATCACCACAGATACCTATTTCACCTACAGCGGCATCAATGCCGACGGCACGCCGATTCTTGCGCAGCAGCTGGGTTCGGCCGTGTCGGCCAACTCGCGCTTCGGTCGCATCGCCGATGTACGTACCGCGGTGGTCAAGGACATCGAAGGCGAGAACCAGGACGAGATCATCCTTGGTTTCACCAAGCAGCTGGACACCGGCTGGGTGTTGGGCGTGCGCGGCACGCATCGCCGCCTCAATGCGGGTATCGACGATCAGAACTACGACGTCTCCAACACTGCGTTGATCGCCGCTGCCGCCGCGCAGGGCGTGACCATCGACTTCTCGCAGGTTGCCGGTGCATCGCTGATCAATCCCGGCCAGACCAACACCTGGGGCGTGATCGGCACCGATGGCCAGTTCCATGAAGTGGCGGTAAGCCGCGAGGCTGCGGGCTTCCCGAAGTTCAAGCGTAATTACTCGGCGGTGGAGTTCAACCTGGAGCGCCCGTTCGACGGCCAGTGGTACGCCAAGGTCAACTACGTCTGGTCGCATAGCTACGGCACCACCGAAGGTCAGGTGCGTTCGGATCTATGGCGCACCGGCGGGGCACTCGGCAGCTATCAGGGCCAGGCGTCGGTCTCCACCACGCAGAGCTGGGACCATGCGGCGCTGATGGAACACTTCAACGGCGATCAATCCAACGATCACCGCCATCAGCTCAAGTTGTTCGGCTTCTATCAGTTCAATCCGCAATGGGGCGCGTCGGCCAACTTCAGCCTGATTTCGGGCGCGCCGCATAACTGCCTGGGCAACTACTACGGCGACAACTATCCCGGCACGGACCCGGCCGGCTACGGCGGCAGCGCGATCACCGGCGGGCCGTACCATTACTGCTACAACCCGGAAACCGGCACTGGCGTGGCATCGCCTCCGGGCTCGCAGGGGCGTCTTGGCTGGATCGCGCAGCTCGACATGGGTGTGACCTACAAGCCGGCATTCGCCGCCGGCAAGCTGGCACTGCGCTTCGACGTGTTCAACATCACCAACGAGCAGACCGCGACCAACATCTACCCGTTCTCGCAGCTGCCCGACAACACCACCAACCCGCTATGGAATCAGGTCGTCGCCTATCAGGCACCGCGCTCGGGCCGGGTGACGCTGAGCTACGACTTCTAATCGCGTTGGGCGACGGAGTCAAAACCAGCAGCGACGCGTGATGGCACGCGTCGCTGTTTTTTTGGGTGATGGGGCTCTAACCAGCTTCAATCGTCTGAATAAGGTGCGCAACCCGCGCGACTTTTTTACCGGGTCACGGCCAACGCTCTGGCGCGGCGAGGGCAGCGCGCCCTCGGCCCACTGAGCTTCTGCCTGCATCTATCCGACGCGACGACTCGATCATTCGGTTGTCTTGAGTGGGTTGGACGATGCGGATAGATCACTTTTAGAGCGGCTGATATGCGGGTTTGCTGCAGGGCCCTTGCCCGCCTACCGTCGCGGGACACGCCGCAAGTACGTCCATGTAGGCTCTTACGCGGCATCCATGCCGCGTAAGGTCCCGCGACGGTAGGCGGGCAAGGACCAGTCGAGATGGTCGGTGTGCATGTTTTCAAGCAACCAGCAAAGTCTGGTGCGGTTTCCTCGCCGATTGCGGGACCGTTGGCTGCAAAGATGCCGGCATTGAGCCCCCAGGGACGGGGTCACGGCGTGTCCCCCTGAGCTGCGAGAGCAGCGCGCACTTGAGTTCTTTGCGTTTGATGCAGGGCCCTTATCCGCCCACCATCGCGGGACACGCTGCAAGTACGTCCCTGTCAGCTCTTACGCGGCATCCATGCCGCGTAAGGTCCCGCGACGGTGAGCGGGCAAGGACCAGTCGAGTTGGTCTGTGTGCATGGCTTTAAAAAAGCCACCGACTAACTCTCTGGTGCGGTGTCCTCGCCGCTTGCGGGACCGTGTGGCGGCATGGATGCCGCCACCGAGCCTCCAGGGATGGATTCACGGCGTGTCCCGCAAGCGGCGAGGGCACCGCGCGCTCGACCTACATAAGCTTTTGACTGCATCCAACGACTCTATAGACTCGAAATTTTGGTGGTCTGTGTCTTGGACAGCACGTGTCGCCGGCAACTCCATCGTCTGCGAGCAGCGCTACTGCGCAAACCCGGCCCGATATGCCTGCACTGCTGCGACCGGATCCGGCGCGGCGTACACGCCACTGACCACCGCAATCAACTCGGCGCCTGCTGCTACCAACTCCGGCACCTGCGCAGCCGCGATGCCGCCGATCGCCACGCGCGGCACTCCCAGCGCAGCGGCCTGCTGCAACAGCGCAGGCGAGGCGCGACGTGTCGTCACTTTGGTCGTGGTCGGGAAGAACGCACCGAAGGCCACATAGCTCGCACCGGCCGCCACCGCCGCCTGCGCACGCGCGATCTCGTCATAGCACGACACCCCGATGACGGCTTGCGCGCCCAACAGCGCGCGTGCCGCCGCCACCTCGCCATCGTCCTCGCCCAGATGCACGCCCTGCGCGCCCACCTGCAACGCCAACTGCGCATCGTCGTTGATGATCAACGGCACACCGTGCGCGGCGCAGGCCTCGCGCAGCGCGCTGGCCTGTTCCAATCGCAGCGGCGCGGTGGCCTGCTTGTTGCGGTACTGCAGCCAGGTGACGGCAGGCAGCAGCGGTCGCGTACGCGCGAGCAGGCGCGCAGTGTCGGGCTCGTCTGGAGTGATCAGGTAGACGCCGCGGGCGTTGTGCAAGTCGGGCATGGCAGCGCTTCCGGAAGCGGTGGGTGGGATGGGACAATGCAGTCCCAACGTTGCGTGACCGCGATTATCCGATGAGCGAGACATCCACGACCACCTACCGCACCTGGATGTGCGTCGTCTGCGGGTTTCTCTACCACGAGGCCGACGGCATCCCCAAAGAAGGCATCGCCCCGGGCACCAGCTGGCAAGACGTCCCGGAGACCTGGATCTGCCCCGATTGCGGCGTGACCAAGGACGATTTCGAGATGGTCGAGATCGACTGAGGCCCTGGCTGCCCCACTGGGTTACTGCGTTTTTCGCGCCAGAACCTCGCCTGCGCCGGCTAGCGCGACGCCGACGAACGCGCAGCTGGCGGTGATTTCAGTGCGCGTGCGCGCGCTGACCGTTCAGTTCGACCAGATGCTCATGCAGATTGCCCGCATCCTGCGCGCCGGGATTGAGCACCAGATAGCGCGACAGATCGTGGCGGGCGCCGTTGCGGTGGCCCAGATGCAGATAGGCCATGCCGCGGTCGCGCAGCGCTTCGGGCTGATCCGGCACCAGCTTCAGAATGCGGTCGGCACTACGGGCGGCGCGGTCCCAGTGCTCGGCATCGGCGTACACGCCGTGCAGATTGCGCAGGATGCGGATCAGGATCGCGCGGTGCGGCGCCGGGTCGAGAATCTGCGCCAGGGCGCGGTCGTCGGGAACCTCGCCACCCAGATGCGGACGCGCACGCTCGCGTAATTCGTCCACACCGAGCGGGCGGCCGCCGTTGAACGGGTCCATCACCAGCACGCCATCGTCCACCGGCAAACGCACCAGAAAATGCCCGGGAAACGACACCCCCGCCAGCGGAATGCCCAGCCGGCGCGCGACTTCGATCTGCACCATCGCCAGCGAGATCGGGTTGCCCAGGCGGCGCTCGAAAACCTGATTGAGGTAGCTGTTGCGCGGGTCGTAATACTCGTCGTGATTGCCCGAGTACCCTAGCTCGTCGAACAGATAGCGATTCACCGCGGCCATCTTCAGCGGCCACAGATCGATCGCCTCCACCTCACGGCGCAGATGCTCCACGTGGCTCTGCACCAGCGTGTCGTACAGCTCGGCATCCAGCTGCGGATACTCGTCGCGTGCGATCAGCAGCGCGGTGGACATCAACGGCACCGCGTCGTCGTCCAGGCTGGCGAGCGCGGTCCAATGGGGAAGTGGGAGCATGTCGACCATGCTGCCAAGAGTGTCGGCAAGCGGCGCGTGGTTCAAGTCCGGTACTTCCTGACAGGAATGGCCTGTGGTGTGAGATTTACTTGAGCTTCGGGATGTCCGGGCTGAAGTTCAGCGTGGCGCCGTCCTGCAGATTGAGCTTGGCGGCCTGGCCGGCATTGAGCTCCAGCACGTAACGGGCGGGCTGCTTGCTGGGGTAGGGCGGGCAGGCATCGCCGGCCGAACACGGCGGCACGTCGCGTTGCTGCGACACCAGCCGGCGCTGGTTGTCGAAATACAGGATATCCAGCGCGATCTTGGTGTTCTTCATCCAGTACGCCAGCGGCTCCTGGCGGTCGTGGATGAACAGCATGCCGTGATCGTCGGCCATGGCATCGCGGAACATCAGCCCCTTGGCGCGGTCGGCATCGTTCTGCGCCAGTTCCACCTGGTAACGCGTGCCGGCCAGTTCCACCCACGCGCTACCGGCGCTTGCGCAGCCGCTCAGCAGGATCAGGCAGGCGAGGGCGAGAAAGCGAAAATGGCGCATGCGGCGTACCAACGGACGGGAATGGCGCACCATCTGCCAAGCGGCCGCGTGCGTCAAGCCGGCGTGGTGGATGGGGCCGGTCATTGCGTGCAGTAGGTGGCCGGCCCGCAGTGGCTTCGCGCCGCAGGCCGGAAATGCGCGCGCGAACGCACGCAGGTCACCGCTCAGATCACGCGCGGCGGTTCGCCACCGACGATCACCACATCGGCGGGGCGACGCGCGAACAGGCCCACGCAGACTACGCCGGGAATCTGGTTCAAGCTGCGCTCCAGCGCCACCGGGTCGGTGATCTGCAGGTTGTGCACGTCCAGCACCACATTGCCGTTGTCGGTGATCACGTTATCGCGCCACACCGGCTGGCCGCCGGTGAGCGCCAGGATCTGACGGGCCACCAAACTGCGCGCCATCGGAATGACTTCCACCGGCAGCGGGAAAGTGCCCAGGACCGGCACCTGCTTGCTCGGGTCGACGATGCAGATGAAGCGCTCGCTGGCCTCGGCGATGATCTTCTCGCGCGTCAACGCCGCACCGCCGCCCTTGATCAGGCAGCGGTTCGGGTCGCACTCGTCGGCGCCGTCCACATACAGCGACAGGTTGCCGGTGTGATTGAGATCCAGCACCTCGATGCCGTGGCGCTTGAGCTGCGCGCTGCTCTGCTCGGAGCTGGACACCGCCCCCTTGATGCGATGGGCGATGCGGCCCAGTGCGTCGATGAAATAGGCCACGGTCGAACCGGTGCCGACACCGACGATCATGCCGTCTTCCACGTAATCGATCGCTTTTTCGGCAGCCAGGCGTTTTGCTTCGGACATTTGGGAGCTCGGGATTGGGGAATCGGGAATCGGGAATCGGGAATCGGGAATCGCAAAAGCGGATGGGCTGCGTCGGGATTTGCGAATCGCAAATCCCGAAATCTCTGCTCCCGGCTATTCCATCGCCAGCAACAATTTCCACTGCGCGGCGGTCACCGGCAGGATCGACAGGCGGTTGCCGCGGGCGATCAGCGGGAAGCCTTCGCCCAGTGCGTCGGCCTGCTGCTTGATTTCGTCGAGTGCGATCGTGCGCTTGAGTTTGCGCTCGAAGGCCACGTCCACCAGCATCCAGCGCGGATCTTCGCGGCTGGCCTTGGGGTCGTGGTAATCGGATTTGGGATCGAACTGGGTGTCGTCCGGGTAGGCCGCGCTGGCGACCTTGGCGATGCCGACAATGCCCGGCACCTTGCAGTTGGAGTGGTAGAAGAACACCCCATCGCCCACATGCATGCCGTCGCGCATGAAATTGCGCGCCTGGTAATTGCGCACGCCGTTCCACGGCTCGGTGCCGACGCGCTCCAGATCATCGATGGAAAACGTGTCCGGCTCGGATTTCATCAACCAATAGCGCTTGCGGGCAGTCATACGGACACGGTGTCGTCTTTCAGGAGGGTGGCGCGTTCGGTGCAGACGGCATCCACCGCCACGTCCCAGGATTCGGCGGGCAAGGCGGGAACCTGTTGCGCAGCGAAGCCGACGCCGACCAGCCAGGGCGGCGGCGCCTGGCGATGCCGAAACGCGAAGCTGCGATCATACCAGCCGCCCCCCATGCCCAGCCGGCGGCACTGCGCATCGAAGCCGGTCAGCGGCGTGATCACCAGCGCCATCTCTTCCGGTGCGAGCGTGTCGGCACGGGCCACGTCCGGTTCGGGAATGCCGTAGCGATTGCTGACCAGAGCCTGCCCCGGCCGCCACGGCGCAAAGCGCAGTGCGCGGCCATCCAGCACCGGCAGACAATAACGCAGCCCCTCGGGCAGGGTCAGTTGCCACCGATGCAATGCGATTTCGCCGTCCATGGCCCAGTAACCGGCCACGGCGCCGCTGCGCGGCGCGAAAGGGAGCGCCAGCAAACGCTCGGCCAAGGCATCGGCCGCAGACAGCCGCTGCGTCGCCGGCAGGCTGCGGCGCAGCGCACGCAACTGCTGGCGCCATCCATCTCGGTCGTCGGTCATCGGCATCTCGCAGTGGAACAGGTGACGCATTGTCGATGCCAAGCCGGCGCGTGCCTAGCGGCGCTTTGCCACCGCACTGCGCGGACGTCGGTGTTGCAGGGACGATGGACAGTCCAGACCCACAAAAAGAAACGACGCCCGAAGGCGCCGTTTCAGATTTGCATTCTCCGCCATGAACGATGCGGGCGAAACGACCTTGAACCCGGGGTTCAAGTGGGGACGTTGTGAAGCCATCGGGCTTCCCGCTACAAGGCGGACTTGCACTCCCGGCTTCGTCGCGCCCCCGTGGTCGTAATTAAGGGACAAGGCGAATGTTTTGCACGCTGTCGTTTACAGCAGAGAACGCAGGTGAAGTATAGACCTCTGCTGCGCGATGGCTAGCCCATTCGTCCGTCGGCACGATTGAAAATTCATATTTGCGACGACAGTGCGAATTGCACTCAACGCGGTGTGTCGGCCACGCTGTCGAGACGACGATTCAAGTTGTCCAGCGTGTTCGCCAATTCACGCTCGTAGAGCGCTTGCTGTTCGCGCAGTTGTTGCAATTCGTGCGCCAGATTGAGCGCGGCCAGCACTGCAACGCGATCCACCGCCGCCATGCGATTGCTGCCGCGGATCTCGCGCATGCGCAGATCCAGCAGACGCGCCGCCGCAGTGAGACTCTCGCGTTCGTCTGCGGTGACGCCAACCGTGTATTCACGATCCAGAATACGCACGCTCACCGGCTCGTTGTTGCTCACGTATGTTGCTCCAGTGACTTCAAGCGCACGATCATCGCTTCCACGCGCGAGCGCGCCTGTTCGTTCTTGGTCAACAACTGCGCACGCTCGCCGATCAACTGCTCCTGCTGATGACGCAGACTGCGGTTCTCGTCGGTCAACCGTTGGGTGCGCTCGACCAACGCCTCCACGCGGGCGGCAAGTGCGCGGAGTTGGGCGAGGGCGGCAGCGTTGTCCATGCGCTCACGATAGGGGCGCGTGCGCGCGGCGGTCAAGCGTGCGATCACGGCCCGCTCACCCGCCGTCAGGCCAATCCCGACAAGGGCTGTCGCTGACTCGAGCCGAGCCTGCCCCGTGCGCGTGGAACGCTGCATGGAACGCGGCAGTAGCAGCCGGGGCGGGGTGCCTTGATACACTGGGAAGTCTGATCGCCGGCCGGTGTGCCGGCCCCTTCTGTTCTTCGCCTGGATGACCTGATGGATCTGCCTGACGTAACCGCTGTGCAAAACGAGAGTCGCCAGTTGGCGCTGGCGTCCTCTGCGGCGGAGTTGCACGGTGGGCTGTGCGGGTGGCTCTCCGGTGGTGGCGCCGACAGCGGCGACTGGCTGGGGCACGTGCTGGCCGATGTGGCGCAGGTGCCGCCCAAGCAGGGCGGCGCCCTGGACCAGATGCGGCAGGCCACGGTGGCGCAGCTGGAAGACCGCGATTTCGCCTTCGAGCTCCTGTTGATCGACGACGGCGCACCGCTGGCGGCGCGCACGGATGCCTTGTTCGACTGGTGTCGTGCCTTCCTGGGCGGGTTCGGTCTGGCTGCAAAGCAGCGCCCGGTACTGACCGAAGAGGGCGAAGAAGCGCTGCAGGACCTGGCGCGGCTGGCGCAGGCCTCCAGCGACGATTTCGATGCCGCAGACGAAGACGACACCGCGCTGGCCGAGATCGAAGAGTTCGTGCGCGTGGCGGTGCTGCTGCTGCATGGCGACTGCGTGATGGGGCCGCGTTTCCGCCAACGTTTGAACTGACCGCACGACCGACATGAAAAAGCTCACCGGGATCGGCGCGGCCGAATACGCGCGCCGGCGCAAGCAGTTGATGCAGATGGCCGGCGAGCAGGCGATTCTGATCCTGCCGGCCGCACCCGAGCGGGTGCGCAGCCACGACACCCATTACCCGTACCGGCAGGACTCGGATTTCTGGTACCTGAGCGGCTTTCCGGAGCCCGAAGCGGTGCTGGTGCTGGTGCCCGGGCGCAAGCATGGCGAGGCGATCCTGTTCTGCCGCGAGCGCAATGCCGAGCGCGAAGCCTGGGATGGCCCGCGCGAAGGTCAGGAAGGCGCGGTGGCGCATTACGGCATGGACGATGCGTATCCCATCGACGATGTCGACGAGATCCTGCCGGGGTTGCTGGAAGGGCGTAGCCGCGTCTACTACCATTTCGGGCGCGATGTCGATTTCGATCTCAAGTTGATCGGCTGGCTCAAGCGCGTGCGTGAGCAGGTGCGTCATGGCGCGCAACCGCCGCACGAATTCCTGGAATTGGGACATCTGCTGCACGAGCAGCGGCTGTTCAAATCGCGCGATGAAATCGCGTTGATGCAGCAGGCCGCCGACATTAGCGTACGTGCGCATCGCGCCGCGATGCGGCTGGCGCGGCCGGGCGTGCATGAGTACGAATTTCAGGCCGAGGTCGAGCGCGAATTTCGCGCTGCCGATGCGTGGCCGGCGTACGGCAGTATCGTCGGCACCGGCAGCAATGCCTGTGTGCTGCACTATCGCGCCAACAACGCGCGCAGCCGCGACGGCGAGCTGGTGCTGATCGATGCCGGCGCCGAATATCGCGGCTATGCGGCCGATATCACCCGCACCTTCCCGGTCAATGGCCGCTTCACGCCGGCACAGCGCGCGCTGCACGATCTGGTTGGCGCGTCGCAGGCTGCAGCACTCGCGCAGGCGCGCCCCGGCGTAGCGTACGAAGCCGGGCATCTGGCCGCAGTGGAAACCCTGACCGAAGGATTGCTGCGCCTGGGGCTACTGAAGGGCACGCTGGAGCGCAACATCGCCGACGGCCATTACAAGCGCTTTTATCGGCACAAGACCGGCCACTGGTTGGGCCTGGATGTGCACGACGTGGGCGACTACCGGCTGGCGGGCGACTCGCGCCTGCTCGAACCGGGCATGGTATTCACCATCGAACCGGGGCTGTACATCAGCGCCGACGACACCACGGTGGAGGCCAGGTGGCGCGGCATCGGCATCCGCACCGAAGACAACGTGCTGATCACCGCCGAAGGCCATCGCGTGTTGACCGATGCGCTGGCGCGCAGTGCCGACGAGATCGAAGCGGAGATGGCCGGCAGCGTTGCGTAATGTTGCGTCCAATGCGTGTCGCATCGACGACGCGTCGAATCCGGTTTATCGCCTTACTTAGAACAGCTGACAGAACGACTTCATGCTGGCCTACTGCGGGGCGGCTGATCTGCGGCCTGGCTGCAGGGCCCTTGCCCGCCCACCGTCGCGGGACACGCTGCAAGTACGTCCATGTAAGCTCTTACGCGGCATCCATGCCGCGTAAGGTCCCGCGACGGTGGGCGGGCAAGGACCAGTCGAGGTGGTCGGTGTGCATGGCTTTAAACAAAGCGACCAGCAATCTTTCTGGTGCGGTGCCCTCGCCGATTGCGGGACCGTGTGGCGGCATGGATGCCGCCACCGAGCCTACATGGACGTACTTGCGGCGTGTCCCGCGAGCGGCGAGGGCACCGCGCCCTCGACCGACTCAGCGGTTGACCTGGACTTCTGACGGCAATCACCAAGATGCGGCTGACAAAACCCTGCGCGCACTGTCAGGCATCCGCTCAGTCGTTTTATTAGCCGATCTTACTGCCCCAACCGCGGTGTCTGAGTGGGTTCGGGTGGCTGAACCTGCTCAGCTGGCGATGCAAGCTGCTGTGCGCGCGCAAACGACTGCTCTTCCGGCGTGCTCAATGCCTGTTCGGTCTTCATATGCGCGCGTAGATGCGCCGGGTTGGCCGGGTCGCCTTGCACCACGAAGACGTTCTCGCCACCGTGCACGCCTTTGTCGTTCGCCTCGCTCATCAGCACGTGATCCACGCGCGACAGGCCGCCTTCCTTGGCCAGCGGCAGCAACGCGGCGGTAAGCCGTGCGCTGGTCTGGTCGGGCTCGCGCCCGTGTGCGGCATCGATCGCGTGCACACCGCGTTCGATCTGCTGATACATCGGATGGTCGGGGTGCGAGGGTTGGCGTGGATCGTTCATGGCGATGCTCCGTGCTGTGCGCGATGATTCATGCTGCGGCGAAGACCGGGCGGGTCAGGTTTTCCGGAGTGCCATCGGTGCACACCACTTCGTCTTCGATGCGGATGCCGCCGTAGGGTTTGAACTGGTCGACGCGCTGCCAGTCGATGCTGGCGGCGTGGCCGTTCTTCTTCACTTCGTCCAGCAGCATGTCGATGAAGTACACGCCCGGCTCGATGGTGACCACCATGCCCGGTTCGAGCACGCGGGTCAGGCGTAGATACGGGTGACCGGCGGGGCGCTCGATGCGGCCGCCGCGGTCGCTGGCTGCGAAGCCGGCGACATCGTGCACCTGCAAGCCGATCAGATGGCCCAGCCCGTGCGGGAAGAACGCGGCGCTGACACCGGTGGCGAGCGCGGCTTCCGGCGACACGGTGAGAATGCCGAAGTCCTTGAGGATGCCCATCAACGCCAGATGCGCCTCCACATGCAGCTGCTTGTAATCCACGCCCGCGCGCACGTTCTGGCCCATGCGGATCTGTGCGGCGTCGACTGCATCGATCAGTGCCTGGAATTCGCTGCCCGGGTCGGCGGCATGGGTGCGGGTGATGTCGCTGGCGTAGCCGTAGGCCGAAGCGCCGGCATCGATCAAAAAGCTGCGCAGCGGTTGCGGCGGCTGCTGGCCGAGTTCGGTGTAGTGCAGCACTGCGCCGTGTTCGTTGAGCGCGATGATGTTGCCGTACGGCAGTTCGTTGGCGTCCTGGCCCACGGCTGCGCAATACGCCATGTGGATGCCGAACTCGCTCTGGCCTGCACGGAATGCCGCTTCGGCGGCGCGATGGCCGCGCACTGCCAGCTGCTGGGCAATGCGTAGCAGTGCGAGTTCGTATGGGGTCTTGAAGGCGCGCTGGTAGTCCAGATAATCGATCACCGGCTGCGGATTGTTGGGCACATAGGCGCCGAGCGCACTCTGTGCCTCGCCAAGAATCGCGCAGCGCTCGGGCTGTTTGGGCAGCAGCGCCAAGGCCGCGTCCGGGGTGCGGATGATGTGGATGTCGCAGTGCTCCACCCACCAGCCGCTGGGGGCGTCGGGCACCACATGCCAGTAGTCGAACGGCTGGTAGAAGATCACCGTCGGGCGCTTGCCCGGGGTGTAGATCAGCCAGCTGTTGGGCACTCGCGTCAGCGGCACCCAGGCCTTGAATTGCGGGTTGACCGCATATGGGTAATCGCGGTCGTCGAATATCTGGTAATGCAGGCTGCCGCTGGGCACGACCAGATGATCGAAGCCGCCGCGCTGCAGCGCCTGATCGGCGCGCGCGGTCAGCGTGCGCAGGTGGTCGGAATACAGGTGGCTCAAGGACAGCTGGGTCATGCGGGGCTCGATCGGCAATGCAAAGGCAATGCGCAATTTTGCCGCAATCCTGGCAGCGGCGCTGTGCCTTCAGCCGGCCATGTGTTCCTCGGCGATCCAGGCGCGCAGGCGTCGCCGATGTGGCTCCGACATGGTCAGAAAGCGGAAACCGGCCCAGGCCTGTCCGGGGGCGTGCGCGGCTTCGGACCACAGCAGGTGCACGCCGACATCGATCTCGGTGGCGCGGCCCACGCGCTCGGGCAGGGTGAAGCGCAGTTGATACAAGGCGTCGTCATGCAGCGGAACCGAAGCCAGCAGCAGCATGCCGGTTTCCGACACATTGCCGACCCGGCCGATCTGCGCCTCGCTGAGCATGTCGGTGACCGGCACCAGATCGGTCGGTTGACGGCGCGGTGCGCGACGGGTGTCCTGGATCATGGGGCGACCTCTGCAGCAGGCGACTGGCCGGCAAGGTGACGTAACGTGCGCACGGTGGCATGCCAGGCGCGGTCGATCAGACGCGATTTTTCTTCGACCAGCAGGCGCGCCTGGCCGCCGGTCATCAGCCGCGCCAGACCATCCAGCGACTGCTCGCCGATCTTTTGCCCACGCTGATTGACGAACAACGCGTTGTCGGTCATCGGGCTGTACCAGGACAGCCGTTGCCGACGCAGGTCGCCCTGCTGGTTGACCACGAATTCGAACCAGGTGCCGAATGGCAGGCTGCGCAACTGCGTGTAACACGCCTCTTCGGCCGGCGAGCGCGGTGTGGCGATGTCCTTGCGCGGGGCGTTGTCGCCCTGGTCGCCCAGCCGCGTGCGCGCCCTGAGTTTGGCGGTGAGTTCGGTGCGCGAGGTCATCTCGTCTTCGCCACCGGGCGTGGACAGGCGCCGCGCGATCGCCGCCGCTTCGTCCTGGTGATAGCCGATCTGCAGCAGTGCGGTTTGGACATCGCCACCGAGCGCGGTGTCGGTGGGCTGACCCTTGCTCAGACAGGTGACCTCGGCGATACGCGCCGTCAGCGCCTGGCGCTCATCCCATTCGGGCGATTGCTCGCCTTGCCGCAGCAGCGTGAGCGTGAGTACGTCCGACCACGCCTGGCGCAGCAGCGATTGCACGAAACGCGGTGGCGCGCTCTGCTCGCACAGATCCTCGATGCGCTCGGCGGCCTGCTGCTTGGCAGATTCCAGCCGTTCCTTGCCGCGTGCGGCATCCACATGGCGCCGCTCGGCGACCTCGGCCTTGCGCGCCAGTGCGCGTAGATGCGTCTGGATCTCGTCGTTGGCCGCAGCGAAGACGCTTTCGTCGCCGTGATAGTCGTTGACGATCTTGTCGACCGCATTGCCCAGCTTGTGCAGCAACTGCGGGTCGACATCGTCCTCGCCCAGCCACACCGCACCGGACTCGGCCACGGTGTTGAGCAATTCGCGCACCGGGTGCTGATCGCGCACGAAAAAATGCGTGTCGGCCAATGCCGCGCGCACGACCGGCACCTGCAACTTGGCAAGCAAGGTCTGCGCCGGGGTCTGCTCGCGCACTTCGCGTTGCATCTGCGCGTAGAGCAGGCCGAGCAGGTCGAAGGTGTCGGTGTCTTGCGGCGATAGCGCCGCGTCCGGGCCGTGCTGGGCGCGCAGCAGTTCCAGCACCTGCCGCTGCACCGCATCGATGCCGGCCGCTGCAGTTGATTGCGCGGCTAACGCGCCTTGCAGGCTGGCCAGCGCGTCGCTGAGCGCAGCTTTGGGCACTGCCGTGGAAGCAAGCTGGGGAAATGCTCTTTCAGGTGTTGCCTGCGAGCCTGTTGCGGGCGCTGCGCCGTGATGCGCAGAGTTGTGATTCGATGAACTGTGATGCGCAGATGGGCCTGCGTTGCCGGCCGCCTGCGACTGACGTGCCGACGACATCAGGCCGCCAAGCGCCTGCATTGCATCGCTCAATGCAGGTGTTGCCTGCTCACCGTATGTAGCTGCAGCCAGTGTCATCGGAAAATCGGACGGATCCAGCAAGGCGCTCTGCCACGGTGTCGGTGCGGACTGCCCGCTCCAGCCGGTCGCCGGTTGTCCGCCACGCGGCGGCATCGCGCGCGCGTTGGTGGGTGCAGCATCCTTCGATGCAGTGGCCGATGCAGGCAGCGCACGCCGCGCCTGCACCTGCGTGGGCTTGACCAGATACGGGTGGTAGATCAGCCCCGGCAGGATGCCTTCCTGTGCGAGGACGCTGTTGACACGCTCGTACAGATCGTTCAAACGCTCGATCAGCTGACGCTCGAACACGCGGTACAGCGTGAGTTGCCCATCCAGGCTCAGCCCCAGCGTTTCGCCGCATTGGCGCAGCAGGCGGCACAGCGCGTACGGACCGAGCGGGACTTCTTCGAGTTCGAATTCGGCAACCACGCCGATCACCGCCAACCGTTGCGCCAGCAATTGCAGCGCATCGGCACGGCGCGAGGTTTCGCGGCGTGCGATCTCGCTGAGCACGATGTCGCGGTCGATATCGGTGTCTTCCACCAGCGTGAGCATCTGCGGATGCGCCGGCGCATCGGCCAGCGGTGTCAGCGACGGGCGCTGGCGCAGGTTGGCCAGATCCTGCGCCAGCTGCTGCAGAAAGGCTTGCGGAAACCGATCGATATGATCGCGCAGGCCACGCGTCTGCGCGTAGGTTTCGGCCTGGATCTGGCTGTTGCGCGCATGTTCGGCCTGATGCAGCAACTCGCGTTCCAGCTCGACGATGGTCAGCCGCAGCGGCCCGCTGAGCGCCTGCACGCAGTGCGCATGCAGTGCCGCGAGCAGATGCCGGCCGCGCGCGGACACCGGCGCATCGGCAATCGGGCCGCTGAGTGTGTGCTGCAGGGAAGAGGCGGGCGTGGACATCCGTGGAGGTGTGCTCGGTTCGAAGCGTGAGCTATGTAGCATGTTTTCCGCGTTGCCGCGCGACATTGGAGCGGCCAGGCGCGGCCATTGCTCGGTGCGATGGACCCCTCGAACACTCCAGACCTGCCGTGCCGATCACGCGCGGATGACTGGCGCTCGCTAGGGTTTGCTGGCCAGCGTCAGATCAGGAACAACTCGACCACATCGTTGGTGAAGCGGCGGCCCAGTTCGGTCGGTATCACGCGTCCGTCCTGCTCGGTCATCCAGCCCTGCGCGACCGCGCGCGCCAACGGCGCTGCGATCTCGGACGCCGCCAGACCGGTAGAGGCTTCGAAATCGCTCAGCCGGAAGCCTTCGTGCAGGCGCAATACATTGAGCATGTATTCGAACGACAGCCGGGCGCGCGGCACGACCTCATCGCCGCCGATCGATGCCGCATTGCCGGCGCTGGCCAGATAACTCTGCGGATGTTTGTGCTTCCACCGCCGCAGTACGTGCTGCTCGGCGCCGGAACTGATCTTGCCGTGCGCACCGGCGCCAATGCCCAGATAATCGCCAAAGCGCCAGTAATTGAGGTTGTGCGCGCATTGCCGCCCGGGCTTGGCGTAGGCGCTCACCTCGTACTGCGCGTAGCCGGCCTCGGCCAGCAGGCGTTGGCAATGTTCCTGGATGTCCCAGGCCGCGTCGTCATCGGGAATGCCCTTGGGCGGCCGCGCGAAGAACACCGTGTTCGGCTCCAGCGTGAGCTGGTAATGCGACATGTGCGTGGGCTGCAACGCGAAGGCGCGTTCGAGATCGCGCTCGGCCTGCGCCAGGGTCTGCTCGGGCAGCGCGTACATCAGGTCGATATTGAAATTGTCGTAACCGGCATCCTGCGCCAGCTTGATCGCGCGCTCGGCTTCGGCACTGTCGTGGATGCGACCGAGCCGCTGCAGCGCCACATCGTCGAAGGTCTGCACCCCGAAGCTCAGGCGGTTCACGCCAGCGGCGCGATAACCATCGAAGCGGCCATGCTCGGCGGTGCCTGGATTGGTTTCCAGGGTGATCTCCAGATTCGGTGCGAAGCGCAGCCGCGCAGCCGCGGCTTGCAGAAAGCGATCGATCGCCTCGGGCGGAAACAGGCTGGGCGTGCCACCGCCGAAGAACACCGAATGCACCACGCGGCCCCACACCAGCGGCAAATCGTTGTCCAGATCGCGGATCAACGCATCCACGTACTCCTCGAACGGCAGCACGCCCTTGGCCGCATGCGAGTTGAAATCGCAGTACGGGCATTTACGCACGCACCAGGGCAGGTGCACGTACAGCGACAACGGCGGTGGAATCAGGTCGGACACTGCATCAGGCCATCGTTCACAGCGACAGGGCGTGCAGCTTGTGCTGCAACGTGGCCAATGCCACCGCACGGTGACTCAGCCGGTTCTTCAACGCGGTGTCCATTTCCGCAGCGGTGAGGCCATGCATCGGATCCAGAAATACCGGGTTGTAGCCGAAGCCGCCATCGCCGCGCGGTTCGGTGGTGATCACCCCTTCCCAGCTGCCTTCGGCGATCAGCGGCTGCGGATCTTCCGGGTGACGCAGCAGCACGATCACCGCGTAGAACCGCGCACTGCGGCGCTCGGCCGGCACGTCGCGCAGGGCATCGAGCAACTTGGCGTTGTTGGCCTGTGCATCGGTCGGGCTGCCGGCGTAGCGCGCGCTGTACAAGCCGGGCGCGCCGCCGAGCGCATCGACGATCAGGCCGGAGTCGTCGGCCAGTGCCGGCAGGCCGGTGACCGCGCTGGCATGACGCGCCTTGATCAAAGCGTTCTCGACGAAGGTCAGGCCGGTTTCCGGCACGTCTTCCACACCGAGCTCGCCTTGCGCCACGATGTGCAGCGGCAGGTCGGCCAGCATGGCGCGCAGTTCTTCCAGCTTGCCGGCATTGCCGCTGGCCAGGACCAGTTGTTTCATTGCTTGGGCTCCAGCAGGTCCCACTTGGTGCCGTACAGATCGCGGAACACCACGACCGTGCCGTACGGTTCCTCGCGCGGGGTTTCCAGGAATTCCACGCCGAACGCCTGCATCGCCGCGTGGTCGCGCCAGAAGTCGTCGGTGTAGAGAAAATGATCCACCCGCCCACCGGTCTGGTCGCCGATGCGCGCGCGCTGCGCGTCGTCGCCCGGCTGCGCGAGCAGCAGCGCGGCCTCCTGCGCGCTGCCCGGGCCGATGACGATCCAGCGCTTGCCGTCGCCAAGTGCGCGATCCTGCAGCACCTGGAAACCCAGCGCACCGGTGTACCAGGCAATGGCCGCGTCGTAATCGGCGACCAGCAAGGTGGTCAGGGCAATGCGTCGGCTCATCCGGCAAGCGCAGCGCGTTGCAGGGCAAACAGCTCGCTCATGCCTTGTTCGGCGAGGGCGAGCAGCGCGTTGAGTTCGTCGCGGCGGAACGCGTGGCCTTCGGCGGTGCCCTGCAGCTCGATGAAACCGCCGCCATCGTTCATCACCACATTCATGTCGGTGTCGCAGTCGCTGTCTTCGGGGTAGTCCAGATCCAGCACCGGCTCGCCGCGATAGATGCCTACCGACACTGCGGCCACCGCGCCGATCAGCGGATGCTTCTTGATGTCCCCGCGCTTGAGCAGCAGGTTCACCGCATCGGCCAGCGCCACGTAAGCGCCGGTGATCGCAGCGGTGCGGGTGCCGCCATCGGCCTGCAGCACGTCGCAGTCCAGGGTGATGGTGCGCTCTCCCAGGGCATTGCGGTCCACACAGGCGCGCAGTGCGCGGCCGATCAGACGCTGGATTTCCAGCGTGCGCCCGCCCTGCTTGCCACGTGCGGCTTCGCGGTCGGAGCGGGTGTGGGTGGAGCGCGGCAGCATGCCGTATTCGGCGGTCACCCAGCCTTCGCCCTTGCCGCGCAGGAACCCCGGCACGCGGTTTTCCACGCTGGCGGTGCACAGCACGCGGGTGTCGCCGAAGCTGACCAGCACCGAGCCTTCGGCGTGACGGGTGAAAGCGCGTTCGATGCGCACCGGGCGCAGCTGGTCGGCCGTGCGGCCGCTGGGACGGGAAAAGGTCATGCGATGAGTCCGGAAGTCGGGAGGTGGGTCTGGGTCAGCGCGTGGCGAGGCGGTCAGCCAGCGCGGGCGGCTAGGGTACCATTCGCGCTTTGAAGGTACGGGACTGACGATGATTCGAAGCATGACCGCGTTTGCTGGCGGCGAACGCATCACGCCCTGGGGCACGCTCGGTTGCGAGCTGCGCTCGGTCAACCACCGGTTTCTGGAAGTGGGCGTGCGCCTGCCCGAAGAACTGCGTGCGCTGGAGCCGATGCTGCGCGAACGTGTGGCGGCAAAAAACAGCCGCGGCAAGCTGGATCTGGCGCTGCGCCTGCGCGCGCCGGACAACGCGCAGACCCTGTCCGTCAACGAATCCCTGCTGCAGGAACTGGGCGCACTGGCCACGCGGCTCGACGGTGTGTTTCCCAAGTTGCAGGTCGGATTTACCGATCTGTTGCAGCTACCCGGCGTGCTGCAGGTGCAGGACGTGGACGCACCGGCGCTGCAGGCGCAGGCCCTGGCATTGCTCGATGAGGTGGTAGACAGTTTCGTCGCCGCGCGCGAGCGTGAAGGCGGCAAGCTGGCCGAGGCGATCAGCGAGCGGGTGGATGCCATCGAACGTATCGCCGCCGAAGTGCGCACGCTGATTCCGGCCATTCGCGAAGGTCAGCGCGCCAAGCTCGCCGCACGCCTGGCCGATCTGCCGCATCCGGTGGACCCGGGGCGCGCCGAGCAGGAACTGGTGCTGTGGCTGCAGAAGCTGGACGTGGACGAGGAACTGGATCGCCTGTCCAGCCATATTTCCGAGATCCGCCGTGTGCTCAAGCAGCGCGAACCAGTCGGCCGTCGATTGGACTTCCTGCTGCAGGAATTCAACCGCGAAGCCAATACGCTGGGCTCCAAGTCGGTGGACAGCCGCACGTCCAACGCGGCGGTGGATCTGAAGGTGCTGATCGACCAGATCCGCGAGCAGGTGCAGAACATCGAATAGCCGGGATTTGGCATTGGGGATTCGGGATTGGCTGATGGCAACTGGCATGCGTCGGCGTGCTGCGGCCAATCCCGGTAGCATATCGACCCCGGTGGCACCGGCCCGCAACCCGTTTGCGAATCCCGACTCCCCCAATCACGAATCCCCGACCTATGCGCGGCACCCTCTATATCGTTGCGGCCCCCTCCGGCGCCGGCAAGAGCAGCATCGTCAACGCCACCCTGGCGCGTGATCCCAAGATTGCCTTGTCGATCTCGTTCACCTCGCGCGCGCCGCGGCCGGGCGAGCGGCATGCCGAGCACTACCACTTCGTCTCCGCCGACGAGTTCCAGGGCATGATCGAAGCGGGCGACTTCTTCGAATATGCGCTGGTGCATGGCGATTGGAAGGGCACCGCGCGGCAGTCGGTGGAGCCGCAGCTGGCTGCCGGCCACGATGTGCTGCTGGAAATCGACTGGCAGGGCGCGCGCCAGGTGCGCCAGAAAGTCCCCGACGCGGTCAGTGTGTTCATCCTGCCGCCTTCGCGCCAGGCGCTGGACGAGCGTATGCGCAAGCGCGGTCAGGACAGCGAGGACGTGATGGCGCAGCGCCTGGCCGCCGCACGCGAAGAGATGCTGCACTTCGAAGAATTCGATTACGTCATCATCAACGAGACCTTCGAGACGGCGGTGTCGGAGATGTGCGCGATCTTCACCGCCAGCCGGCTGCGTCGGCAGGCGCAGCAGCAGCGGCATGCCGGCCTGATCCAGGCGCTGCTTGACTGAGTTCCTGGTGTGGTGGGTGGAGTGGCGATCCTGGGTGTCACGGCGCGACGACGCCGCAGCTGAAGATCGGCATTCTGCCCGGCATGTCGCTGCGGCTTGGGGGAAACGGCCGGCCAGGCGTGCGGGGCTGTTCTGCGCACCAGGACGGCGCTGCGTCTTGATCGATTTGTCCAAGTGGCTGATTCCAAAGCAAACTGAATGAAAGCCGGTTGCCCGCCCAGTGGCCCCGGCGTACACTCCGCCCCCTTTCCCTCATTCGATGCGCGGCCGTTGCTGGTCGCCGGGAGCCCGCATGGCCCGCATTACCGTAGAAGATTGCCTGGAAGTCGTGAACAACCGTTTTGAGCTGGTCATGATGGCCTCCAAGCGTGCCCGTCAGCTCGCCAACGGCGTGCAGCCGCTGATCGAAAATGCCGACGCCAGCGACAAGCCCACCGTGATGGCACTGCGCGAGATCGCCGCACGCCGGATCGACAACGCGCTGATCGATGAAGTCGAGAAGGCCGAGCGCGAGCGTGCCGAGCGCGAAGCGCTGGAATGGGCCGCCGCCGAAGTGGTCGCCGACGAAGACATGTCCAAGAACGACGATTGATTGCTCGCATCGCTGCGATCGATCCGAACAGCCCGCCTTGTGCGGGCTGTTTTCGTTTGCGGGCCGCTTTCGCGCGCGTAGTGCGCAAACGTTTGCCGTGACTGCGCCGCTGGCATAGTCTTCCGCCATGAACCCAGGCCCCACTGCCCAGGCGACCGTCGTGACGTCCTCGTCTCCCGACCCGGCCATCCCCGATTACGTCCTGCACCTCGAACGCGCTGCCAGCTACCTTCCCAAGGAGCAGCTGCCGATCCTGCGCCGTGCCTGGGAAGTGGGTGCCACCGCGCATGCCGGCCAGACCCGCAAGTCGGGCGAGCCTTACATCACCCATCCCGTCGCCGTGGCCGGCGTACTCGCCGAACTCGGCCTGGACATGGAATCGCTGATCGCCGCGATCCTGCACGACACCATCGAAGACACCCCGCTGACCCGCGAAGAGCTGGCGGCCGAGTTCGGCGAAGCGGTGGCCGAACTGGTCGATGGTGTCACCAAGCTGGACAAGCTCAAGTTCCGCGACCGCCAGGAAGCGGCGGCGGAAAGTTTCCGCAAGATGCTGCTGGCGATGTCGCGCGACTTGCGCGTGATCATGATCAAACTCGCCGACCGCCTGCACAACATGCGCACACTCGGCGCGCAGAGCAGCGAGGCGCGCAGCCGCATCGCGCGCGAAACGCTGGAAATCTATGCGCCCATCGCACAGCGCCTGGGCATGAGCCTGATCAAGTCCGAGTTGCAGAACCTGGGCTTTCGCGCGCTGTATCCGTGGCGTCACGCCATCATCGAAAAACACATTCGCAGCCAGCCGGTGGTGCGGCGCGAATCGATGGCGCAGGTGGAAGTGCAGCTGTCGCAGCGGCTGGCCAAGGAAGGGCTTGAACATCGGCTGGTCAGTCGCATCAAGACGCCCTGGAGCATCTATTCCAAGATGCACGAAGAGAACAAATCCTTTGACCAGGTGATGGATGTATTCGGCTTCCGTCTGGTGGTGCGTTCGGTGGCCGATTGCTATCACGCCCTGGGCGCGGTGCATGCCACGTTCAAGCCGCTGGACGGGCGCTTTCGCGATTTCATCGCGATCCCGAAGGCCAACGGCTACCAGTCGCTGCACACCGTGTTGTTCGGCCCGTACGGCTCGCCGATCGAAGTACAGATCCGCACTGAAGAAATGGATTTGATCGCCGAACGCGGCGTGGCCGCGCACTGGACCTACAAGGTCGGTTCCACCTCGCCCAACAGCGCGCAGAGCCGCGCGCACGACTGGATCGTGGAGCTGATCGATTCGCAGCGCGCTGCCGGTTCGTCGCTGGAGTTTCTGGACAACGTCAAGGTCGACCTGTTTCCGGACGAGGTCTACCTGTTCACGCCCAAGGGCAAGATCCTGGCGTTGCCGCGCAATTCCACCGCGCTGGATTTTGCCTACGCGGTGCATACCGACGTGGGCAACCGCGCGGTCGCCTCGCGCGTGGACAAGAAGCTGGTGCCCTTGCGCACCAAGCTGGTCAGCGGGCAGGCGGTGGAAATCATCACCGCGCGTTCGGCCACGCCCAAACCGCAGTGGCTGGAATTTGTGGTCAGCAGCAAGGCGCGCACTGCGATCCGCCACCAGCTCAAGCAGCTCGAACACGAAGATGCCGTGCAGCTCGGTCACCGCATGCTCGACCGCGCGCTGGAAGCGATGGACAGTTCGCTGGAACGGCTGCCCAAGGGCCGCCTGGACGCCTTCCTCAGCGAGCACCGTTATCCGCGTCTGGAAGCCTTGCTGGCCGACGTGGCGCTGGGTAACTGGATGCCCAACCAGGCCGCGCAGGCCTTGATGGCCTACGCCGAACTGCGCGGCGGCGGGCATTCCAAGCATTCGCACGAAAAGATCCTGATCGACGGCAGCGAGCGTGGCGTGATCAGCTTCGCCAACTGTTGTCAGCCGATTCCCGGCGACGAAATCATGGGCTACCACACCGCCGGCAAGGGCATCGTGGTGCACCGGCTGGATTGCACCAACCTGGCCGAACTGCGCAAATCGCCCGAACGCTGGGTGCCGATCGATTGGGATTCGGGCGTCACCGGCGATTACGACACCGCATTGGTGGTCGAGGTGGAAAACCGCACCGGCGTGCTGGCGCAGCTTGCCGCAGCGATCGCGCAGAGCCAGTCCAACATCGAGCGTGTGGATTACCTGGACCGCGATTTCAATGCGGCGGTGCTGCGTTTCAATATCCAGGTCCGCGACCGCCGCCATCTGGCCGAAGTGATGCGTCGGCTGCGGCGCTTGCATGTGGTGCAAAGCGTCGGCCGTCAATAAGAGCAGCTGACAAAACTGCTGTGCTCACCGCCAGGCGGTCGGTGCTCGGAATCGGCATGTACCACTCGTACACTCCGGTTCCTGCGCGCCGTCCACACCCACCTGGCGACCGCTCGCTACGTTTCGTCAGCCGCTCTAAAACGCGCGCAACAGTCGAGCAAATCCGCACAAACGCCTAAACTGCTGCACACACCTTTGCAGCGGAGTCTCCATGTCCCAGATCATCCATACCGACCAGGCGCCTGCCGCCATTGGCCCGTATTCGCAGGCCGTGCGTGCCGGCAACACGGTGTATTTCTCCGGGCAGATCCCGCTGGATCCGGCCACCGGCGAGATCGTGCCGGGCGACATCGGTGCGCAGGCGCGTCGCTGCTTCGACAACCTCAAGGCGGTGGCCGAAGCAGCCGGCGGCTCGCTCGACAAGATCGTGCGCCTGGGCCTGTACCTGACCGATCTCGGCCAGTTCGCCGCCGTCAACGCGGTGATGCAGGAGTATTTCCAGGCGCCGTTCCCCGCGCGTTCCACCATCGAAGTCTCCGGTCTGCCCAAGGGCGCCGGTTTCGAAGTCGATGCGGTGATGGTGCTCGAGTGATCCAGTTCGACTGATCCGATTCGATCTGCCGTGCCACGCGCGCTCACCGTCACGCCGAGCCTGGACGTCGCAGGCCAGGCGTCGCTGTCCAGCCTGCCCGGGGTCGGCCCGAAAGTGGCCGAGAAGTTCGCTGCGCGTGGCATTTTTACCTTGCAGGATCTGTGGCTGCATCTGCCGCTGCGTTACGAAGACCGCACGCGGCTGACCACGATCGCGCAGTTGCAGGGCGGCGTGCCGGCCCAGATCGAAGGCCGCGTCGATGCGATGGAGCGCGGCTTCCGCTTCCGGCCGGTGCTGCGGGTAGCGGTGTCGGACGACTCGCACGGCACTTTGGTGCTGCGCTTCTTCCACTTCCGCGCGGCCCAGGTGGCGCAGTTCGCGCCGGGCACGCGGGTGCGGGTGTTCGGCACACCCAAGCCGGGACAGAACGGTTGGGAAATCGTGCACCCCAGTTACCGTGTGCTGGCGGAGGGCGAAGACGCCGGGCTGGGCGATAGCCTGGACCCGGTCTATCCGGTGTTGGAGGGCGTCGGGCCGGCCACGCTGCGCAAGCTCATCGGCCAGGCGCTGGAGCGGTTGCCGCCCGAGGCCGCGCTGGAATTGCTGCCCCCGCATTGGCTGCAGGACGAACAACTGCCCTCGTTACGCGAAGCGCTGTTGACCATGCATCGCCCGCCGGTCAATACCGACCCGCAGCAACTGCTCGCGGGCGGTCATCCGGCCCAGCAACGCCTGGCGATCGAGGAACTGCTGGCGCATCAACTCAGCCTGCGCCGCCAACGCATCGCCTTGCAGCGCTTTCATGCGCCCACGCTGCCCGGCACGGGGAACCTCGTGCAGCAACTGCGCGCGGCATTGCCGTTCCAGCTCACCGGCGCGCAGCAGCGCGTGTTCGAGCAGATTGCGCGCGATCTTGCCAAGCCATCGCCGATGCTACGGCTGGTGCAGGGCGATGTCGGCAGCGGTAAAACCGTGGTCGCCGCGTTGGCGGCGATGCTGGCGGTGGAGCAGGGCAAGCAGGTGGCGCTGGCCGCGCCGACCGAACTGCTGGCCGAGCAGCACCTCACCAACCTGCGTGGCTGGCTGGAACCGCTGGGCGTGCGCATCGTCTGGCTGGCCGGCAAGGTCACCGGCAAGGCGCGTGCTGCGGCGATGGCCGAGGTGGCCTCCGGCCAGGCGCAGGTCGTTGTCGGCACGCATGCATTGATGCAGGAGGCGGTGGTCTTTTACGACCTCGCGCTGGCCATCATCGATGAGCAGCACCGCTTCGGTGTGCATCAGCGGCTTGCCCTGCGCGACAAGGGTGCGGCTGCCGGCAGCGTGCCGCATCAGTTGGTGGTGACCGCCACGCCGATCCCGCGCACCCTGGCGATGTCGACCTATGCGGATCTGGATGTTTCGGCTATCGACGAGCTGCCACCCGGGCGCACGCCGGTACAGACGATTGTCTTGAGCGCAGAACGTCGCCCGGATCTGGTAGAGCGCATCCGCGCCGCCTGCGCCGAAGGGCGTCAGGCGTACTGGGTGTGCACCTTGATCGAAGAAAGCGAAGAGCCCGGCAAAGGCGCGCCGCCTGGCCCGCCAAAGATCGAAGCGCAAGCCGCCGAAGTCACCTATGAAGCCTTGTCTGCGCAGTTGCCGGGCGTGCGCGTGGCGCTGGTGCACGGCCGCATGAAGCCGGCCGAAAAACAAAAAGCCATGCTGGATTTCAAGCAGGGCCAAACCGATCTGCTGGTCGCTACCACTGTGATCGAAGTGGGCGTGGACGTCCCCAACGCCTCGCTGATGATCATCGAAAATGCCGAGCGTCTGGGTCTTGCCCAGTTGCATCAGCTGCGTGGCCGGGTCGGGCGCGGCGCCGCCGCGTCCAGTTGCGTGCTGCTGTATCAGGCGCCGTTGTCGATGATGGCGCGCCAGCGTCTGGAAACCATGCGCCAGACCAACGACGGCTTCGTGATCGCCGAAAAGGATCTGGAGTTGCGTGGCCCGGGCGAATTGCTGGGTACCCGGCAGACCGGCCTGGCGAGTTTTCGCATTGCCGATCTGGCCCGTGATGCCGGGCTGCTGCCGCGCGTGCAGGTGCTTGCCGAACGCCTGCTGGCCGAAGCGCCGGAGATCGCCGATCGTGTGGTTGCGCGTTGGATCGGCAGTGCGGTGCGTTACGCCGCCGCGTGAGCGGCGGGGATTGGTGATTCGGGAGTGGGGATTGGTAAAGCCTAGGTCGCTGCTATGTGGGTGTGTAACGAATTCGCATGCCTCGCCGATCCTTGCGAAGATGCGGCAACGAATCCCGAATGACCAATCTCCAATCCCATGACCAAAAAGATACCGCTGCTGATCGACACCGACCCGGGCGTGGACGACGCGCTGGCGCTGCTGATGGCGTTCAACGACACGCGTCATGAGGTGGTCGGCCTGACCATCGCCGCCGGCAACGTGGGCCTGGAACATACCGTGCGCAACGCCTTGAAAGTCTGCGAGATTGCGGGCCGCGACGATGTGCCGGTCTACGCCGGCTGCCCGCAGCCGCTGCTGCACCCTTCTGTGGATGCGGCGCATGTGCATGGCATCGACGGCTTTGGCGATGTCGGCCTGGCGCCGGCCAGGCGCACTGCCGAGGCCGAGCATGCCGCGCTGGCCATCCTGCGCCTGTCGCATGAGCACGCGGGCAAGCTGTTGCTGGTTGCGCTCGGCCCGCTGACCAACCTTGCCCTGGCACTCACGCTGGACCCGACCCTGCCGCAACGCGTGGCGCGGCTGGTGGTAATGGGCGGGGCGCTGACCGGGCACGGCAACATCACTGCGGCGGCCGAGTTCAATATCGGCTTCGACCCGGAAGCGGCGCATATCGTGTTCCGCGGCTTTCCGCAGTTCGATGTCGCCGACTGGGAGGCCACCATCGCGCACGGCCTGCTGCATCGGGATGTCGAGCAATGGCTGGCGGCCGACTCGGCGCGCGCGACGTTCTACGAAGAGATCTCGCGCAAGACCCGCTTGTGGTCCGAAGACAGCCGTGGCGAGCACTGGTACGCCGCCGATGCGCTGGCGATGGCCTTCGCGCTGCATCCGGAAGGCGCGCAGCGGTTGGAGCAGCGGCCGGTGCACATCGAGCTGACCGGCACCCACACCCGCGGCATGACCCTGGTGGATTGGAACCGGCAGGGTGGCGCGCCCGACAACGCCAGCCTGCTGCTGGAGTACGACCGCCAGCATTTCTACGGCCTGGTCGAGGCGGCGTTGGCAGCGGGTTAGGACGCAGCTTGCGCCGGGCAAAGGTAGGCCGCTATAATGACCGGCTTATCCAGGCAGCCCGGCGCCAAGTCCATGAAAGATAACGTTCATCCCAGCTACAACGACGTCGTCTTCCACGACGTGACGTCCGATTTCAAGATTCTGACCCGTTCCACCATGAGCTCGAAAGAGACCGTGAAGTGGGAAGACGGCCAGGATTATCCGCTGATCAAGGTGGATATTTCCTCCGCATCGCACCCGTTCTATACCGGCAAGCACAAGGTGATCGACACCGGCGGCCGTATCGACAAGTTCCAGAAGCGCTACGCGCGCTGAACTTGCAGGACGGGCTGTACCGGCAACGGCCGCGCATTGCGCGGCCGTTGTTTTTTGTGCCGTGAAAGCTTCGTTTTTGCGCCCCGGACGGGCGCGTCTACGACTTCTGTCCAAGCGACGGCCAAAATGTTGCTGTGCGATAATGACGTGATCCGGGGCGATGCCCTGGACTTCCATCACGTGCCTGCCCATCTGGTGACAGGCGCCTTCCACTGAAGGAGCGTACACAGTGTCCGATCTTGATCAGGTCACGCTCAACGCCGGCGACACGTCGGTTGTTCTGCCGGTACTCAAGCCCACGCTTGGCAATGATTGCGTCGATATTTCAAAGCTGACCAAAGAAACCGGTCTGTTCACTTACGACTCGGGCTTCACCGCCACCGCCAGCTGCAAGTCGGCCATCACCTACATCGATGGCGACAACGGCGTGTTGTTGTATCGCGGCTACCCGATCGAACAGTTGGCCGAGAAGTCCAGCTTCCTGGAAGTGTCGTATCTGCTGATGAACGGCGAACTGCCGACGGCAGACGAATTCCAGAAGTTCGACCACGAAGTCACGCATCACACGATGATGCACGAGTCGCTGAAGAACTTCCTCGGTGGTTTCCGTCATGACGCCCATCCGATGGCCATGCTGGCCGGTTCGGTCGCCTCGCTGTCGGCGTTCTATCACGACACCCTGGACCTCAACGATCCGGAGCAGCGCCGTCAGGCCGCCATCCGTCTGATCGCCAAGGTGCCGACCCTGGCTGCTGCTGCGTATCGCTATTCGATCGGCTGGCCGATCCGCTACCCGCGCAACAACCTCAACTACGTCGACCGCTTCCTGCACATGATGTTCGAAGTGCCGAGCGAGCCGCTGGAGATCAATCCGGTGGTGGCCAAGGCGCTGGATCTGCTGTTCATCCTGCATGCCGATCACGAGCAGAACGCCTCGACCTCGACCGTGCGCCTGGTCGGTTCGACCGGTGCCAATCCGTATGCCTCGGTCGCAGCGGGCATCACCGCGCTGTGGGGCCCGGCACATGGTGGCGCCAACGAAGCCGTGCTGAAGATGCTGGAAGAGATCGGCACCGCCGACAACGTCGAGTCCGCCGTGGCCAAGGCCAAGGACAAGAACTCCTCGTTCCGTCTGATGGGCTTCGGTCACCGCGTCTACAAGAACTTCGACCCGCGCGCCAAGATCATCCGCGAGATGACCCACAAGGTGCTGGGCGAGCTGGGCGTCAACGACCCGCTGCTGGAAGTGGCGCTGAAGCTGGAAGAAGCCGCGCTGAAGGACGACTACTTCGTGCAGCGCAAGCTGTACCCGAACGTGGACTTCTACTCGGGCCTGATCTACAAGGCGCTGAATATCCCGGTGGAAATGTTCACCGTGATGTTCGCCATCGCACGCACCGCCGGCTGGGTGTCGCATTGGCTGGAGCAGCAGGTCGATCCGGAAATGAAGATCGGCCGTCCGCGCCAGATCTACACCGGCTACGACCAGCGCGATTACAAGGATGCCGGCCAGCGCTAAGCGCTTGCAGTTGTCTGCTTGAACCAGCGCCCCGCATTGCGGGGCGTTTGCTTTGATGGTTGGGGCGTTGCCATCGGTCGCCGGTGGTTACGGCGAGCTGCGGTCAGCGCAGCTGTTGCAAAGAGTTGCGGCCGTCCTCGTCGGCCAGCAGCTGACGTACTTGCGCGGCCGATGCACGCGGCATCGGTTTTTCGTCCAGCTGCGATAGCGGTGCCTGGCGCAGCGCGTCGTAAGGCAGCACGGTCAGGTCGAAGGTCAGATCCTCGGCACTGAACAGCCACACCGGGAACTCGCCACTGCGTTCGCGATCCAGGCGCAGCCGGCGCGTGCGCAATTCGGCCGGAATGCGGTGTTCTTCGAGAAACCGCTGCACTGCGTCGGCATCGTCGCTGTGCAGCTGCAATTGCACAGGCGCATTGGCGTCGGCGGTGCCATCGAGCACCGGGCCAGTCAGTCGCGGCTGGAACGGGCCGAGAAACTCCAGTGCACGCAATGCGGCTTCGCGCCGCTGGCGCAGTCGCACGCCATGCGCTGGGCCGGCAAACAGGCGTTGATATTCGCGCAATGCGTCTTCGATCTCACGGTTGCGTGGCAGCGATGCATCGTCATGGATGCCCAATCGGCTGGCCGCCTTGAGCTTGGCTTGATGAAAATCGCGGATGCCGCCTTCGGCCATCAGCCGGGCGGCTTCGTGCGCCAATCGATGGCGACGCTCTCGGGTTCGCGTATCGGCGTGCTCGCGCGCGTGGTGCATGACCGGGCTCCCCTAATGAACCTGGTTCGACTCTACAACAGCCGCATGACGGCGTGGCGAATGCGGTCTGTCTTCCCTTGAAGGGCAATCACGCTAAGGTGATTGCCCAGTGCCCTCTACTGCGACTGGAGACAGTCGATGCCGCTAAGCCGATCGGGGAACCGAACTGGCGATGCTGTTGCGATTCCCCAATCCCGAATCCCCAATCCCGGCACTCAAAAAATATCGAATGCCTTCTCGTCCTGCTGTTCCTGCAGGCCGTAGTCGTAATCCTGCAGACGATCCAGATCTTCGTTCTTCACCCATTCCACCGCGCCATTGATGGTGGCCTGGGTCATGCCGTCGGGCGGGTCGTTGGCGGCGATGGGCTTGTCCTTCAGCGCCACGCGCATGTACTCGATCCAGATCGGCAGTGCGGCCTTGCCGCCGTACTCGCGATAGCCGAGCGAGCGGAAATCGTCGCGACCCACCCACACCGTCGTGGCGTAGGGGCCCCCGAAACCGGAGAACCAGGCGTCGCGGTGATCGTTGGTCGAGCCGGTCTTGCCGCCCACGTCCTCGCGCCCCAGCACCTTGGCCGCAGTGCCGGTGCCGCGCTGGACCACGTCGCGCATCATCGAGACCAACTGATACGCAGTGCGCTCGTCGATGGCGCGCGGCGCGATCTTGGTTTCGGCAACGGCTGCCGGGGTGGTCTCCGCTGGTGTGGCCGGCGCTGCGGTAGCCGGTTCGATCGACTTGGGCAACGCCGGCGCGCCGAAGTTGAAGCCGTCCACCACCTGACTCACCGGTGCGGCGGTGCCGCCCTGCGTCGCGCAGGTGCGGCAGGCCACGGCCGGCACTTCCTTGAAGATGACGTTGCCGTCGCGGTCCTTGACCTCGTCCACGATCCAGGTCTCCACCCGTGAGCCGCCGTTGGCGAACACCGCATAGCCACGCGCGACCGAGAGCGGCGTCAGCGATGCGGTGCCCAGCGACATCGACAGGTTGGGCGGCAGCTCCGCTTCCTGGAAACCGAACTGGCTGATGTATTTGCGTGCGAAATCGACGCTGATTGCGTCCAAAAGCCGCACCGACACCAGATTGCGCGATTGCACCAATGCCTCGCGCAGGCGCATCGGGCCGCGGAAACCGCCGCCGTCGTTCTGCGGCGACCAGGTCTTGCCGCGGCGGTCGCGGAACACCACCGGCGCATCCAGCACGATCGAGGCCGGATTGAAGCCCTTCTCGAACGCGGCCGCATACACGAACGGCTTGAAGCTCGAGCCCGGCTGGCGACGTGCCTGGGTGGCGCGATTGAACTTGTTGCCGGCAAAGCTGAAACCGCCGACCAGTGCGCGCAGCGCACCGCTGTTGGCGTCCAGCGACACCAGCGCGGCCTGGCCGCGCGGCAACTGGTCGATGATCCACTCGCCGTCTTTCTCACCGGCGCGGATGCGGGTCAGGTCGCCGCGCGTCAGCAGCTTGGCCGGCGTCTTGTTGGTCCAGCGGCTGGCGCTCGCGGGCAAGGTCAACTCGGTCTTGTCGCTCTGCACCACGGTCACGCCGCCGTCGGCATTGGTGCGTGCCACGATCACCGCGCGCAGGCCGCCCTGGGTGAACGCGCCGGCCAGATGCTTGGCCAGGGCCGGTGCATCCGCATCGGCGGCGACATCGAAATGCTGTTCCACGCCGTGCCAGCCATGCCGGTGGTCGTACAGGCGCAGGCCTTCTGCGATCGCCGCATCGGCGCCGGTCTGCAACGTCGCGTCGATGGTGGTGGTGACGTGGTAGCCCTTGTTGAGCACGTCGCCACCGTACTTGGCGATCATTTCCTGACGCACCAACTCGGCCACGTAAGGCGCGTACACCTCGACCGGCGGCTCGTGCGGCTTGGCGTGCATCGGCACCGCCTTGGCGGCATCGGCTTCGGCCTGGGTGACAAAGCCCAGCTCGGCCATGCGTTGCAGCACATAGTAATCGCGCCGTTCCTGCGCACGCTCCGGGTTGCTGATCGGGTTGCCGCTGGAGGGGAACTTGGGGATACCGGCCAGCGAAGCCATCTCATCCAGGCTCAACTCGCTCATCTTCTTGCCGTAGTAGTACTCGGCCGCGGCACCCACGCCGTAGGCGCGGTTACCGAAGAAGCTCTTGTTGAGATACAGCTCGAAGATCTCGTCCTTGCTCAGTTCACTCTCGATCTTGCGCGCCAACAGGATCTCGGCGAGCTTGCGGGTGTAGCTGTACTCGGAACTGAGGAAGAACTGGCGCGCCACCTGCTGGGTGATGGTCGAGCCACCCGGCACGCGTTTGGCGTCGGTGGTTGCCAGCAGCCAGACCGCACGGCCGATGCCTTTGTAGTCCACACCGCCATGTTGATAGAAGCGCGCATCCTCGGTGGCCAGGAAGGCCTGCTTGAGGCGCAGCGGCACGTCCTTCATCTGGATCGGGTAGCGCCGGGTCTCGCCATACACGGCCATCAGGCGGCCGTCGCTGGCATAGACGTACATCGGCTCCTGCAGCTCGACCTGCTTGAGCGACTGCACGTCCGGCAACTTCGAGGAAATGGCGTAATACAGGCCGCCGGCAGCAATAGCGCCAAGCAGTGCGAGCACGACGAGCGTGGCCAGGATCCAGCCCAACCAACGGCGAATACGGGGCATGTAAGAGAGATTCCGATTGCAGATTTCTTGGTCACAGAGTATAGATGACGCCGGGTTTGGCTGGGGCCGAACTCTGGGGATCGCAGAAGACCGCGCTGGGGATTACGTCGTGGGGCGATTGCTTTGCGCGTGAAGGGCTTGTCAACTGTTAAAATTTGATTATTAATACGAGGGCGCAGACATGCGTCCAAGTGCCCGTCGGCAGGGGAGTTTCCGTGGGGCTTCTACCCAAGAGTCAATCGCCACTGATTGGTGTCGATATCAGTTCCACTGCGGTCAAGCTCTTGCAGCTGTCACGTAGCGGGAATCGTTTTCGCGTGGATCATTACGCGGTGGAACCGTTGCCGCCGAACGCGGTCGTTGAAAAGAACATCGTCGAAGTGGAGGCGGTGGGCGAAGCCATTCGCCGCGCCATCAATCGTTCCGGCAGCAAGGCCAAGAACGCGGCTGCGGCCGTGGCCGGGTCGGCGGTGATCACCAAGTTGATCCCGATGCCGGCCGATCTGGACGACAGCGATATGGAAGCCCAGGTCGAACTAGAGGCCACCAATTACATTCCGTACCCGATCGAGGAAGTGAATCTCGATTTCGAAGTGCTCGGCCCGATGCCCAACAGCCCGGACATGGTCCAGGTGCTGCTGGCTGCCTCGCGTTCGGAGAATGTGGAACTGCGCCAGTCCGCGCTGGAACTCGGTGGCCTGGTTGCCAAGGTGATGGACGTGGAGGCCTTTGCGGTCGAAAACGCGTTTGCCCTGGTCGCCAGCGAGCTGCCGGTGGCCGCCGATGCAGTGGTTGCGCTGGTGGACATCGGCGCGACCATGACCACGCTGAGCGTGCTGCGTTCCGGTCGCAGTCTGTATAGCCGCGAGCAGGTGTTCGGCGGCAAGCAGCTCACCGATGAAGTGATGCGCCGTTACGGCCTGACCTATGAAGAAGCCGGCCTGGCCAAGCGTCAGGGCGGTTTGCCGGAGAGCTACGAGGTCGAAGTGCTGGAGCCGTTCAAAGAGGCGACGGTGCAACAGATCAGCCGCTTGTTGCAGTTCTTCTACGCGGGCAGCGAATTCAATCGCGTCGACTGCATCGTGCTGGCCGGCGGTTGCGCCGCGCTGTCGCGCCTGCCGGAGATGGTGGAAGAGCAGCTCGGCGTGACCACCGTGGTCGCCAACCCGCTTGCACAGATGACGCTCGGCCCGAAGGTTCAGGCCCATGCGCTGGCGCTGGATGCGCCTGCATTGATGATTGCCACCGGCCTGGCCCTGAGGAGCTTTGACTGATGGCAAGAATCAATCTATTGCCCTGGCGCGCCGAGCGCCGGAAGGCGCGTGAGCGTGAGTTCTATTCGATGCTCGGCTTCGCAGCGCTTGCTGGCGTGCTGCTGTCCGGACTGATCTGGTTCTACTACGACGCGCAGATCAGTGGCCAGACCGAACGCAATGCGTTCCTGACCACCGAGATCGACAAGGTCAAGGCACAGAACGAAGAGATCAAGGAACTCGACAAGAAGAAGGACCGCCTGCTTGCGCGCAAGAAGGTCATCGAGGAACTGCAGGCCAATCGCTCGCAGATGGTGCATCTGTTCGATTCGCTGGTGCGCACCATTCCCGATGGCGTGGCGCTGACCAACATCAAGCAGGACGGCGACATCCTGACCCTGGAAGGCCGCTCGCAATCCAATGCGCGTGTCAGTGCCTACATGCGCAACCTGGAAGGCTCGGGCTGGATGACCAATCCTGATCTGTCGATCATCGAGGCCAAGAGCCAGGACAAGGCCGGGCAACCTGCGGGATCGTCGATGGAAACCAAGGCGCTGCCGTACGTGTTCACGCTCAAGGTCAAGTTGGCCAATCCGAACGAGGCCGACAAGAACGGCGCCGCGCCCGCGGTGGTGGATCCGGCTGCGCCGGGTACCGCTGCACCGGGCGCAACGCCGGCTGGTGCCACGCCTGCTGCGCCTGCAACGCCGCCGAGCGCACCTGCGGCAGCACCGCAGCCGGCGCCGGCGCCCGCCAATCGGCCGCAGCAGGGGGCAGCGTCATGAGTAAGAAATCCTTCAAGCTCAGCGATCTGGACTTCAACAACATCGGCGGCTGGCCGCAGCAGGCACGCATCGTGTTCTGCGTGGTGGTTGGTCTGTTCATTCTGGTGCTGGCCTGGTTCCTGTTGATCAGCGGCAAGCGCGATGAACTCGAAGGCCTGGAAGGCACCGAAACACAGCTGCGCACCGAGTTCGAGACCCAGCAGGGACGCGCGGTGAATCTGGAGCCGCTCAAGCAGCAGCTCGCACAGATGGAACAGGTGCTGCAGCAGATGCTGCGTCAGCTGCCCAGCAAGACCGAAATGCCGGACCTGATCATCGACATCTCGCAGACCGCGTTGTCCAGCGGCCTGTCCAACGAGCTGTTCCAGCCGGGTCCGGAATCGCCGAAGGAGTTTTACGCCGAGAAGCCGATCGCGCTGCGCATGGTGGGCAGTTACCACCAGTTCGGTGCCTTCGTCAGCGGTGTCGCCTCGCTGCCGCGCGTGGTGATCCTGACCATGCACGACATCAACCTCAAGCCGAAGGACCCCAAGGCCGGTATCACCCCGCGCGGGGCTCTGGAACTTTCCGGCACGGTCAAGACCTATCGTTATCTGGACGATGAGGAAATGGCAGAGCAGGAGAAGGCTGCGGCCGACGCTGCGAAGAAGGGCGGCCAATGACCATGAAACTGCTCAAGATCCTGTCCTGCGTGGCGTTAATTGCTGTATTGCCGGCGTGCACGCGCGGTGTGACCAGCACACCGGGCGATGCGCCGAATCTGGAAGCCTGGGTTGCCGAGGTGCGCGCACGTCCGGCACCGCCGTTGGAGCCATTGCCGGTGATGCAGCAGTTCGAGACATTCGAATACGCCGCGCAGGTGATGCGCGACCCGTTCAGCGATGCCTGGGTCACTGCGGAAGGCAGCAACGGTACGCGTCCGGATCCGAACCGGCGCAAGGAACCGTTGGAAGCCTATCCGCTCGACGCCCTCGACATGGTGGGGACCATTGGCGGTGGGTCGGGCCTGATCGCGCTGGTGATGGCGCCTGACAAGGTGACTTACCGGGTGCGGCCGGGTGTGTATCTGGGACAGAGCGATGGCCGGGTGACCGGGGTCTACGAAGACCGCATCGAGCTGATTGAACTTGTGCCGGACGGTGCGGGTGGATGGCTTGAACGGCCGGCCGCACTCGCATTGGATGATCAATAAAGTGATAGGGGATAGCACGATGACGTTTTCCAATGCCCGGCGGCTGCGTCCGGTTCGACGCCACGCGATGTTCCAGGCCTGTGCGTTGGGGTTCGCGCTGGCAGTGGCGAGCGGCAGCGCGTTCGCAGCGGCGGCGCTGAAGCAGCCTGCGCAGGATCCGGCCAAAGTCGCTCCGGCGAGTCTGGCGGTGTCCAAGATCGATTTCAAACGTGGCGAAGATGGTTCTGGCCGTCTGATCCTGCAGTTCGACGGCCAGGGCGCCAGCCCGGATCTGCGCACGCAGGGCGACAGCGTGCTGGTGGACATCAGTAACGCCCGGTTGCCTGCCGAACTGCAGCGCCCGCTCAACGTCACCGACTTCGCAACGCCGGTGCAGCGCGTTGAAGTGAAGCCGTCTGGTTCCGGTTCGCAGCTGGTGCTGTCGACCAAGGGCGCGTTCGATTCGCTGGCCTATCAGACCGGCAACGAATACGTGGTCGAGATCACCCCACGCAAAGGCCAGCCGGCGGTTGGTGGCGTGAGCCCCGCAGCGGTCACCCAGGCAGCAGCGCAGATCGCTGCGCGCGGCTACAGCGGCCGCCCGGTGACGTTCAACTTTCAGGACGTGCCGGTGCGTACCGTGCTGCAGCTGATCGCCGAGGAGTCCAACCTCAACATCGTCGCCTCCGACACCGTGCAGGGCAATGTCACGCTGCGCCTGATGAACGTGCCGTGGGACCAAGCGCTGGACATCGTGCTGCGCGCCAAGGGCCTGGACAAGCGCCGCGACGGCGGCGTGGTGTGGGTCGCACCGCAGCCGGAGCTGGCCAAGTTCGAGCAGGATAAAGAAGACGCCCGCATCGCGATCGAGAATCGCGAGGACCTGATTACCGATTACGTGCAGATCAATTACCACAATGCAACTGCCATTTTTAAGGCGTTGACCGAGGCCAAGGGAATCGGTGGTGGTGGTGGCGGTCAGGGTGGTAGCGGTGGTGCAGGGCAGCAGGACAACGGTTTTCTGTCTCCTCGCGGTCGGCTTGTGGCCGATGAGCGCACCAATACGTTGATGATCAGCGATATCCCGAAGAAGGTCGCGCAGATGCGCGAGCTGATCTCGCATATCGACCGTCCGGTGGATCAGGTTTTGATTGAAAGTCGCATCGTGATCGCGACCGATACGTTCGCGCGGGATCTTGGAGCTCGGTTTGGTATTGCGGGCCGTCGTCAGTATGGTGACAACACTGGCGTTATCAGCGGTAGTACGACGAACAACGTATCCATTATCAATGACGGTTTGCACAACGTACCGGCGGGACTGAACTTTAATCTTCCTGCCGGGACATTCACGACCAGTACTGCGGGTTCAATTGCGTATACCTTGCTAGGGCGGAATTTTGCTCTCGACATGGAATTGTCGGCAATGCAGGAGGAGGGGCGCGGCGAGGTTGTTTCCAACCCGCGGATCGTGACTGCGAATCAACGTGAAGGCGTAATTAAGCAGGGCCGTGAAATCGGCTATGTGACAATCAGTGGCTCGAGTAACGGTGGTCAGGCTCAGGCAAACGTTCAGTTCAAAGAAGTCCTGCTAGAGCTGAAGGTCACGCCGACGATCACCAATGACAATCGTGTTTTTTTGAATATGAATGTGAAGAAGGATGAAGTGGCACGGTTTATTGTGCTGCAGGGTTATGGCACCGTGCCGGAAATCAATCGACGGGAAGTCAATACTGCCGTTCTTGTTGGAGATGGCGAGACTGTGGTGATCGGTGGCGTTTACGAATTTACTGATCGAGAGAGCATTGCGAAGGTTCCGTTCCTGGGCGACATCCCGTTCCTCGGTAACTTGTTCAAGAAGCGTGGGCGTAGCAAGGAGAAGGCCGAGTTGCTGGTCTTCGTGACTCCGAAGGTACTGCGTGTGGCTAGCGCCACTCCGTAAGATACAATCGATACAGACAAGGCCGCGAAAGCGGCCTTGTCTTTTTGCGGTGGGGGAGTGCACCGCCAACAATCACAAGCGATTTGCCGAGCTCCGGCTGCTGTCGGTCTCTAGGTTCTTTGATGTCAAAGATTGACCAAGCCTGAGACCTCGTTGCGCTGCCGAAGTGTTCGATCCGATCAGCTGGCGCTTCCTGCCGGGTTGGTGACGCCTGTCATGCCTGGCGGCATTCACTGAACATCGCGATGCCCTTCAGTGAACCAATCGCGCTCGAATCGGTCACACTGAGCCTATGAACGCACCGCCGCTGCTACCCCCAGAAGCCGCCGCCGCGCCCACCGAGGACCGGCTGCATCGTCAATTCACCTTGCTGCGCGAGTCGCTGACGCAGCGCATCGTGGGCCAGTCTGCGCTGGTCGAACGGCTGCTGATCGCTTTGCTGGCCGATGGTCATTTGCTGGTCGAAGGCGCTCCCGGGTTGGCCAAGACCACCGCGATCCGGGCGCTGGCCTCGCGGCTGGAAGCGGATTTCGCGCGGGTGCAGTTCACCCCGGATCTGCTGCCTTCCGATCTGACCGGTACCGAGATCTGGCGGCCGCAGGACAGCCGGTTTGAGTTCATGCCGGGGCCGATCTTCCATCCGATTTTGCTGGCCGACGAGATCAACCGCGCGCCGGCCAAGGTGCAGTCGGCGCTGCTGGAGGCGATGGGCGAGCGCCAGGTCACTGTGGGCCGGCACACCTATGCGCTGCCGCAGCTGTTCCTGGTGATGGCAACGCAGAACCCGATCGAGCAGGAGGGCACGTTCCCGTTGCCCGAGGCGCAGCTGGATCGCTTCCTGATGCATGTGCGTATCGGCTATCCGCAGGCCGATGCCGAGGCGGAGATTCTGCGCCTGGCGCGCGAGGCCGCACGCGATACGCTGGAAAAGCACGAGACGGTGCCCGACAAGATTCCGCTGGAAGACGTCTTCGCTGCGCGACGTGTGGTGCTGGATGTGCATCTGGCGCCGCAGCTTGAGCGCTATCTGATCGAGATCGTGCTGGCTTCGCGCGATGCGCAGCGCTACGACCCGGCATTGGCGCGGCGGATTGCCTGGGGCGCGAGCCCACGCGGTTCGATCGCGCTGGAGCGCTGCGCGCGTGCGCGTGCGTGGCTGGCGGGGCGCGACTACGTGACGCCGGACGATATCCGCGCGATTGCGCCGGACGTGCTTCGCCACCGCGTGCTGCCCAGCTACGAAGCCACCGCCGAAGGCTGGGATGGCGAACGCCTGGTCGCCGCTTTGCTGGAAAAGATTCCGCTGCCCTGATCGGGTAGCGTGTCGCTGAGGTATGCCGCCCTCTCGCCAGAATCCGATGTCTTCGATGCCGTCTCCGCCCTCTGCAATTGTTCCGTCGTCCGTCGCCGGCGATGGCCTGCGCCCGACGCTTGCGGAGTTGATCGCGCTGCGCGGTACCGTGACCCATCGCGGTCAGCCAGGCCGTGGCCGGCATGGCTTGGTGGGGCCGGTGCCGGCGGCAACGCGCGGGCGTGGGATGGAATACGCCGAATCGCGCGAGTACGTCGCCGGCGACGATGCGCGGCATATCGACTGGCGCGTCACCGCACGCACCGGGCGAGCGCATACCAAACTCTTCCAGGCCGAGCGCGAACGCTTGAGCCTGATCGTGGCCGACACCGCGCCATCGCTCTTTTTCGGCACGCGGGTGCGCTACAAATCGGTGCAGGCGGCGCGTGCCGGCGCGGTTGCGGCGTGGTTGGCGCAGCGGCAGGGCGACCGCATTGCCGCACTACGTGGCACCGCCAGTGAGGCACCGATCGCGCCGCGTTCGGGCCAGCGCGGTGTGTTGCCGGTGCTGGACGCATTGGCGCGCTGGTACGCGCAGCCGCCGTCGGGCGATGCCGGGCTGGATGTCGCATTGGATCATGCTGCACGCTTGCTGCGCCCCGGCGCGCGGCTGACCGTATTGGCCGATGCACGTAGCGCCAGCAAGATCTCCGCGGCGCGCTGGTCGGGCTTGGCATTGCATCACGAGGTCGTGGTGATCGTGCTGGTCGACCCGTTGGAATTGTCACCACCTGCACGTGCACTCACCTTCGATGTGCGTGGCGAGCGTATTGCGATCGATCTCTCCACGCAGGCCGGACGTGCGCGCTGGCAGGCCGAATTCGTGGCGCCGCTGGAGCAACTGACGTCGGTATTGCAGGCACGCGGTGTGCGCTTGCATCGCCTGTCCACCGACGATGCCAGCGATGCCTGGTTGGGCGGCAGTAACGCCGTGCGGGGTCGATGACGATGGCGCCGCAATCGCTCCCGCTACGCGATGTCCATCTGCCGCCCCCGCCGCCGTGGTGGCCGTTGGCGATGGGTTGGTGGTTGGTGATCGCCGCAGTGGTGCTGGTGCTCGGCACCGCATGGTTCTGGTGGTGGCGTCGTCGCCGTCAGCAGCGCCGTTGGTTGGCGGCATTCGATGCCGAACTACAGAGCGCGACAACTCCCGCGCAGCGATTGGCGACGCTGTCGGTGTTGTTGCGGCGTGCGGCGCGCAGCGTCGATGCGCAGGCCGATCGGTTGCAGGGCGAGGCGTGGTTGCAGTTTCTGGATGGCCGCAAAAGCAAGACCCATGCATTTTCGCAAGGGCCGGGCCGCGCCGTGCTGGATGGCGGATTTCAACGCGCGCCGGCGGTGGCCGATCTGGATGCGGTGCAGACACTGGCGCGACAGCGTTTTCTGAGTCTGATGCGGGGCAAGCGATGAACTGGCTGCAGTGGTCGCAATGGCAGGATGCGCTCGCGCACTGCGCGTGGCCGTGGGCATGGTGGTTGATGCCGCTGCCGTTACTGATGTGGTTCTGGCCGCAGGGGCGTGCCGATGCGGCTGCGCTGCGCGTGCCATACGCCGATCAATTGCGGGCGGTTGCACAGGCGCAACGTTTACCGGCGTTGCGGATGCCGCGCTGGTTGGCATGGTTGGGCTGGTTCTTGTTATGTGCGGCGCTTGCGCGTCCGCAGCAACTGGGCGAGGTGATCCAGCCGCCGCGCGAGGCGCGACAGATGATGCTGGCGGTGGATCTGTCCGGCAGCATGAGCGAGCCGGATATGGTGCTCGGCGGCAGCGTCGTCGATCGCCTGACGGCGGCCAAGGCGGTGTTGTCGGACTTTCTGGATCGCCGCGAAGGCGATCGTGTCGGCTTGCTGGTATTTGGCCAACGCGCCTATGCGCTGACGCCGTTGACCGCGGATCTGACCTCCGTGCGCGACCAGCTGGCCGACAGTGTGGTGGGCTTGGCCGGGCGCGAAACCGCGATTGGCGATGCGATTGCATTGTCGGTCAAGCGGCTGCGCGAGCAGAAGCAGGGGCAACGCGTGGTGGTGCTGCTCACCGATGGCGTCAACACTGCTGGCGTGCTCAATCCACTGAAAGCCGCCGAACTTGCCAAGGCCGAAGGCGTACGCGTGCACACGATTGCGTTCGGCGGCAGCGGTGGGTATTCGTTGTTCGGCGTGCCGATTCCAGCCGGTGGCAATGACGATATCGATGAAGCCGGGTTGCGCAAGATCGCCGAACAGACCGGCGGGCGTTTCTTCCGCGCACGCGACACCGAGGAACTGGCCGGCATCTATGCCGAACTGGATCGGCTGGAACCGGTAAAGGCAATGGGGCCGTCGGTGCAGCCGCGCGTGGAGCGCTATTACTGGCCGTTGGGCGCTGCCATCGTGATTGCGCTGCTGGCCTACGTGCTGCCGCGGAGATGGCGATGAACGCGCTGGCCGAGCTGACAGCGGCATTGCAGTCGTTGCATCTGCTGCGCCCGACCTTGCTATGGGCGCTGCTGGCCATCGTGCCGGCAGCGCTGTTGTGGCATCTGCGCCGACGCAATGCGGAGGTATGGCGGCACAGTGTGGATGCGCATCTGCTGCCCAAATTACTGGTCTCCGGTGGTCAGCGCGGATGGCTCGGCTTCGTGCTGGCTGCGTTGACGTATGCGCTTGCGGTGGTGGCAATGACCGGGCCGAGCTGGCGGCAGGTCGAGCGGCCGGTGTATCACTCCAGCATGCCGCTGGTGGTGGCGCTGGATCTGTCGTCCAGCATCAATGCCACCGATTTGCCGCCATCGCGCTTGCTGCAGGCGCGCGCGAAACTGGCCACGCTGTTGCGCAAGCGCGCCGGTGGCGAAGTCGCGCTGCTGGTCTATGCAGGCGAAACCTTCACCGTAGCACCGCTCACTGAAGACACGGCCAATGTGGCGTTGTTTCTGGATGCGTTGTCGCCATCGGTGATGCCGGTGGATGGCAAGCGCGCCGATGCGGCGATCGATGCGGCCACGCAGTTGCTGCTGCAGGCGGGCTTCAAGCAAGGCGACATTCTGTTGGTCGGCGATAGTGCGGATCGTGGGGCTGGCAGTTCTGCACGGCTGGCGCATTCGCGTGGATTCAGCGTGTCTGCGCTCGGTGTGGGTAGCGAGCGCGGCGCTGCCTATCGCACCAATACGGGCGAAATCGCACAGGCGAAACTGGACGAAGCCAGCCTGCGCGATCTGGCCGGGCAGGGCGGTGGGCGTTATGCGCGCATTGCAGCGGATGATTCGGATTTGCGTGCGCTGGGGGTGCTCGATCCTACGCAGCAGCCCTTGGCCGATGAAGCGGCCGAGTCCAATGGCGGCAAGACCTGGCTGGACGAAGGCTACTGGCTACTGCTGCCGGTGATGCTGTTGGCGCTGCTGGCGTTCCGACGTCGTGCGGTTGTGGCGGTACTCGCGTTGGTGTGTGTGTTGCCGTTGGCTCAGCCCGCGCACGCAGCAGAACGTACGTTGTGGCAACGCGCCGATCAGGTGCAACAACAACGTCTGGATGCAGGCGTGCAGGCGTATCGCAAAGGCGATTTCGCTGCGGCACAGAAAGCGTTTGAAGGTGTGCCCACCGATGAGGGCCTGTACAACCTTGGCAACGCGCTGGCCCGGCAGGGGCAGTACGACGAAGCGATTGCGGCGTACGACCGTGCGTTGAAGCAACACCCCGACCAGCAGGACGCCATCGCCAATCGTGCGGCGGTGGATGCGGCGCGCAAGCGTCAACAGCAGAACAACAAGGACGGCAAAAGTCAGGACGGCAAGGGCCAGTCCAAAGACCAGAAGCAATCCGGTCAGAACAAGCCCGGCCAAAATCAGTCCGGACAGAACAAACAAGACAACCAAAACGCTGGCCAGGACGGGCAGGGCAAGCAGGACGCCCAAGGCAAACAGGACAGCAAGGATCAGCCCTCTCCGGCGCAGACGCCGCAGGATGGAAAGTCGCAAGACCAGCAATCCAGGAGCGGGCAAGGCGAGCAGAGCAAGCAGGACGCGCCGCCGCAATCGGCCGATGCGCAGGCGCAGCAGCAGGCCGATGCCGCGCAGCGGCAAAAGATGCAGCAGGCGATGGCGCAGGCCGGCGAGAAGAGCGCCGATGCAAACGGCAAGCAGGAAGCTGCAGCCGTCAGCGAGACGCCGGAACAGCGCGAGCAACGGCAGGCGGTGGACGCCTGGTTGCGGCGCGTTCCGGACGATCCGGGCAGCTTGCTGCGCACCAAATTCAGGCTGGAACACGAACGCAGGCAACGGGACGGACGATGATTGGCACACACCACTTACGCCGCGCGGCGATCGCGATGCTGGCCAGCATGGTGATGCTCGCTTCCGCACCCGTCGGTGCGGTGACGCGCGCCTGGCTGGACCGCGACAGCGCCAATGCCGGCGACGTGGTGATGTTGAATATCGAAACCGATCAACGCGGCGTCGATCCGGATTACACGCCGTTGCGCAACGATTTCGCACTGGGTGCCAAGAGCGCCAACCAGCAGATGCAGGTGACCAATGGATCGGTGACGATGCGTGCGCTGTTCGGCGTGGTGTTGACGCCGCGCAGGAGCGGTGAGCTGATCGTGCCGGCGATACGCGTCGGCAATGAGCGCACCGAGCCGCTGCGGTTGCAGGTGGTTGGGGCGGCAAACAATGCGGGCACCGGCAGCGCTGGTGGCAGCGCGCCAGCCGGGCCGAGCGCGGCGCAGGGCAATGAAGACGCCTTCGTCGAAACGCAGGTGGACGACCCGCAGCCCTACGTGCAGCAAAGCGTGGGCGTGGTGGTGCGTTTGTACTTCGCTACGCAGCTTGCGTCTGGCGAGCTGGATCTGGAAGCGCCCGATGGCGCATCGTTGCAGCGCATTGGCGATGACGTCAGTTCGGTCAAGCTGGTCAACAATCGTCAGTACAACGTGGTGGAGCGGCGCTATTTGCTGGTGCCCGAGCGCAGTGGGCGCTTGCTGTTGCCGTCGGCGCGTTTCAATGGGCGTTCGGTCGGTGGGTTTTTCGATGATTACTTCGGTCGCGGTAATGGCGAGCTGACCGCGCGCAGCGCCAGCATTCCACTGCAGGTGCGTGCGCAGCCGGCCAACGCGCCGCAACCGTGGTTGCCGCTGCGCAGTCTGCAACTGCGTTACACCACCACGCCGCAGCGCGCGACTGCCGGCGAGGCGGCGCAGATCGTGGTGGAAGCCAGCGCACGCGGCGCCACCCAGGCGCAGTTTCCTGAACTGCCCACTCCTAGCGTGCCCGACGCGCAGGTGTTCGCCGAGCCGGCGCAGTATGAAGAACGCTTCTTGGACGGTTCGCCGCAGCTGCGGCTGACCCGGCGCTATTCGATCGTGCCCAACCGCGCCGGTCCGCTGGTGGTGCCGGGTTTGCAGGTGGCGTGGTGGGATGTGGACGCGGCGGCGGCCAAGACTGCATCGCTGCCGGATCTCACATTGGATGTGGCTGCGGGTAGCGGTGCGTTTGCGGCGCCTGCGCCTGCGCCGGTTGCCAATCCGTCGCCGGATAACGCTGCCCCAACTCCAGCTCCCAGCACGGTGAGCCTGCAGCAACCCGCCGTTGCGCAACGGCCTTGGGGCTGGATCGGTGCGGCAATCGGTTTCGCGTTGTTGTGGATCGCCACGCTTGCGTGGGCGTTGCTGCTGCGTCGCGGCGGTTCGCGCGGTGCGCCGGTGACCAATGGCAGCGATGCACCCGGCTCCGGTCGGCGTGCCACCCATGGTGTGGCCGAATTGCGGCGTGCGCTCGATACCGGCGGGATGGACGATGTGGCGGCGGTACTCTGCGGCATGGCCGGTGTTGCCGACATCGATAGCGTGCTGGCCGCGTTGAGCGACCCGGCCCAGCGCGCAGCAGTGGCGCAGATGCAGCGCGCGCGCTGGGGCGGCGATGGCGATGTGGCCGCTGCGCGTGCGGCACTGCGCGAGGCGTTTTCCAAAGGCCCGCGTTGGCGCCACGCAACGGCTGCGGAACCGGAGATATTGGCGCCGCTGTATCCGCCGGCGCGTTGATCGGCTGCGCTGCAGCGACAGTGTCTAACGGGTTCTTGGATGGTCGCCAGGCCGTGTAGCGTTGCGACTCGTTGATTCCGGTTACACGTGGGTTGCTGACGTGTTGATGAAAGCAGAGCTCTGGGGTTGCGGCTTTGCTGCAGGGGCCCTTGCCCGCCTACCATCGCGGGACACGCCGCAAGTACGTCCGTGTAGGCTCTTACGCGGCATCCATGCCGCGTAAGGTCCCGCGACGGTAGGCGGGCAAGGACCAGTCGGGATGGTCGGTGTGCACGGTTACGAGCAGGCAAGACGTGCGTTGGTTCAATAACGGCTTGTCCGATCAGCTTTTCAACGCAAGGCAAACGGAAGGCAGGCTTTCAACGAAGCAACCTGCAGACTCTCTGGTGCGGTGTCCTCGCCGATTGCGGGACCGTGTGGCGGCATGGATGCCGCCACCGAGCCTCCACGGACGGATTCACGGCGTGTCCCGCGAGCGGCGAGGGCACCGCGCCCTCGACCAACCAGGTTTTTGATCTAAAGCTAATAAGGCACCGTGCCCTCGACCAACCAGGCTTTTGGCTGCATCTAGCAACGGCAAGACTCGAAATCTTTGCCACTTCAAGCTGATTAGATGATGTGGATGCGCAAATTGCAGAGCGATTAGGGCAGCAGACTGGTTGCAGGACTCTCGCCCGCTCCCGCTCCCGCGCCTGCATCACCTGACGTCGAGAGGGACACCTACCCTCGCGCAGGCGCGTAGCGGCATGCCGGGTAGGTGGCCGCATCGATGGCGTTTGTTAAGCTCCGGCCTTTGTGTACAGATCAAGGCCCGACCAGATGACTGCATCCTCAGCCACACGCCGCCCGGGCCTGCCCCTGCATTGGAAGATGGGCATTGGCTTCGCCGTCGGCCTGCTGCTGGGTCTGGCCGTCTACTACCTGGCCGGCAGCGATGCCGACTGGGTGCGCGTGGTCACCAAGTACGTCACCACTCCGTTCTCGCAGATCTTCCTCAATCTGATCTTCATGCTGATCGTGCCGCTGCTGTTCTCGGCATTGGTGATGGGCATTTCCGAAATGGGCGACATCCGCGCGCTCGGGCGCGTGGGGTGGCGCACCTTGGGCTACACCATCGTGCTGTCCGGCGTGGCGGTGTTGCTGGGGCTGGTGTTGGTCAACGTGCTGAAACCAGGCGCAGGCGTGGATCCGCAACTGGCCAACCAGTTGATCCAGGAAAACGCCGAGCGCACCCGCGAGATCATTTCCAGCTCCGGCACCCAGCCGCAAGGCATGGACATGCTGTTGTCGATCGTGCCCAGCAACGTGATCGCCGCAGCGTCCAGCAATGGCGCGATCCTGTCGCTGATGTTCTTTGCGGTGATGTTTGGCGTGGGCATGGTGCTCACCGCCGATGAAAAGGTGGCCACGCTCAAGCGCGGTATCGAAGGCATCTTCGAAATTTCGATGACCTTGATCGGCCTGGTGATCCGGCTGGCGCCGTATGCGGTGGCCTGTTTCATGTTCAACCTGGCCGCGCTGTTCGGTTTCGATCTGTTGATCCGCCTGGGCGCCTACGTGGGTGTGGTGGTGCTGGCGCTGGGCCTGCACATGGTGGTCAGCTACGGGCTGGCGGTGAAGTTCGCCGGGCGCTCGCCGATCGGCTTCTTCCGGCAGACCCAGGAGGCCACGATGATGGCGTTCTCCACCGCGTCCAGTAACGCGACCCTGCCGACCGCCCTGCGCGTGGCCGACGAGATGGGCCTGCCGCCGCGGGTGTCTCGCTTCGTGCTGACCGTGGGCGCCACCGCCAACCAGAACGGCACCGCGTTGTTCGAGGGCGTGACGGTGATCTTCCTGGCGCAGTTCTTCAATGTGGACCTGAGCCTCGGCCAGCAATTCATGGTGATGCTGGTCTGCATCCTGGGCGGCATCGGCACCGCGGGTGTGCCGTCGGGCTCGCTGCCGGTGGTGGCGCTGATCTGCGCGATGGTCGGGGTCAATCCGGTCGGTATCGGCATGATCCTGGGCGTCAATCACTTCCTGGATATGTGTCGGACGGCGCTGAATGTGACTGGGGATCTGGCGCTGACGACCCTGGTTGCCAAGGGCGAGGAGTAGGGATTCGGGAGTTGGGATTGGGGATTCGTTAGAGCGGACTGCTGCGACCGTCAGGTGCCAGGTCAGGTTTGCGGTGCTGCGAACGCGTTTGCGCCGCCAGTTGCACCGCTGTCTAGCAGACGAGGCTGCAGAGGCTCTGGCTCGGCTTCACCAATCTCAAATTCCGAATCCCCAATCCCCAATCCCCAATCCCCAATCCCCAATCCCGGCTCCCTAACGCGCTCTGTGGGAGAATAAGCGGCTCCGCTTCCAGCGGTGTTCCCCTCCGCTTCCATAGACGCCCATGACCCAGCCCACCCGCCGCCAGCTGGCCAACGCCATCCGTTTTCTCGCCGCCGATGCGGTCGAAGCCGCCAAATCCGGCCACCCCGGCATGCCGATGGGCATGGCCGATATTGCCGAAGTGCTGTGGAACGATTTCTTCCGGCACAACCCGAACAATCCGCAGTGGTTCAACCGCGACCGTTTCGTGCTGTCCAACGGCCACGGCTCGATGCTGCAGTACGCGCTGCTGCACCTGTCCGGTTACGACCTGCCGATCGAGCAGCTCAAGCAGTTCCGTCAGCTGCACAGCAAGACCGCCGGCCACCCCGAGCGCAGCGAAACCCCCGGGGTGGAGACCACCACCGGCCCGCTCGGGCAGGGCTTTGCCAATGCGGTCGGGTTCGCGCTGGCCGAGAAGTTGCTGGCGCAGCGTTACAACCGCCCGGAGCTGGAAATCGTCGACCACCGCACCTGGGTGTTCATGGGCGATGGCTGCATGATGGAAGGCATCTCGCATGAAGCCGCCTCGCTGGCCGGTACCTGGGGCCTGGGCAAGCTGGTCGCGTTCTGGGACAACAACCACATCTCCATCGACGGCAATACCGATGGCTGGTTCAGCGACAACACCCCGGCGCGTTTCGAGGCCTATGGCTGGCACGTGATCCGCGATGTTGACGGGCACGACGCCGACAAGATCAAGGCGGCGATTGAAGCGGCGCTGGAAAATAGCGACAAGCCGACTTTGATCTGCTGCCGCACCAAGATCGGCTTCGGTGCACCCAGCAAGGCCGGCAAGGAATCCTCGCACGGCGCGCCGCTGGGCAAGGAAGAACTGGAAGGCGCGCGCAAGGCGCTGGAGTGGCCGTACGGCCCGTTCGAAATTCCCGAAGAGATCTACGCCGGCTGGCGTGCAGGAGGCACCGGCACCCTGCGTCAGGCCGAGTGGGAGCAGTTGTTCGACAAGTACGGCAAGCAATACGCGGCCGAAGCTGCCGAACTGACCCGTCGCTCGCACGCCGAGCTGCCGGCCGACTTCATCGCCCAGGCCGATGCCTACATCGCCAAGGCGCAGCAGGACGGCCAGACCATCGCCTCGCGCAAGGCCTCGCAGCTGGCGATCGAAGCGTTCGCGCCGCTGTTGCCGGAACTGATCGGCGGCTCGGCCGATCTGGCGCATTCCAACCTGACCCTGTGGAAGGCCAGCAAGTCGGTGGCCACCGACGACCCGGATGCCAATTACGTGTATTACGGCGTGCGCGAGTTCGGCATGACCGCCATTGCCAACGGCCTGGCGCTGCATGGCGGCTTCATTCCGTTCGACGCCACCTTCCTGGTGTTCAGCGATTACGCGCGCAACGGCGTGCGCATGAGCGCGTTGAATCCGGCGCATGCCATCCATGTGTATACGCACGACTCGATCGGCCTGGGCGAAGACGGCCCGACCCATCAGCCGGTGGAACACCTGGCCTCGCTGCGCTACATCCCCAACAACGACGTGTGGCGCCCGGGCGATGCGGTGGAGTCGGCGGTGAGCTGGAAGGCCGCCATCACCCGCAAGGACGGCCCGAGCTGCCTGGTGTTCAGCCGCCAGAACCTGCAGCACCAGCCGCGTAGCGACGAGCAGATCAAGCTGATCGAACGCGGTGGCTATGTGCTGGCCGATGCCGAAGGCGGCACGCCCGATGTGATCCTGATCGCCACCGGTTCGGAAGTCGGATTGGCGGTGGAAGCCAAGCAGACGCTCGATGCGGCCGGGTTGAAGGCGCGCGTGGTGTCGATGCCGTCGACCGATGTGTTCGATCGCCAGGATGCGGCCTATCGCGAGTCGGTGCTGCCGAATGCGGTGCGCAAGCGCGTGGCGGTGGAAGCGGGCGTGACCGGCTTCTGGCGCAAGTACGTGGGCCTGGATGGCGATGTGGTCGGCATCGACACCTTCGGTGCCTCGGCGCCGGCGGATCAGCTGTATGCGTACTTCAAGATCACCGCCGAGCATGTGGTTGCGGCTGCCAAGGCGCTGTAAGGCCTTGCGTGTTGTCTGAAAGAAAAAGCCGGCGGAAGCCGGCTTTTTTTGTGGGGCCTCGTGCGCGATGGGTCAGCGTGCAACGGACCCCTTGCGCGTGCCATTGCGCGACGTTGGCCGGCGCCGATGCGCGGAGATGGCCAGTACTTGCCACTGTGCGCCCAGCATCGGTGGGATGGGATCGTGCCTGCTGCGTGGCAGTATCAGAAGTTGCCTGGTCTGCGCAGGCAATCCATCGAAACAGGCCTTGCTGATCTCCTTCGCGACGGCCAGCTCCTGGCCGCGTTGAATGGCCGGACAGTATGGCGAATGGCGGACTGCGGTCGTGCAGATCGATCTGTGGGTCAGAGGCGGTAGCGCTCGCTTATGTCAAGCGAATGCTAAAAAAATGTCAATCCAGCTGTTTAAAATGTGAATCATTCCCATTAAAATGGCGCACTGCCGGTCGTCCGGCACACCGTTCCTCCCCCTTGTTGCCGGCGCGGCGTCTTCGCAGCGCGTGGTCTGGTCCGTCTGCGTTGGAGTCCCCGATGATCCGTAGTACTGAATTGCGTCTTGCTTCCGTGGGCGCGCGTCGCCATGTCCTGCCGCGTGCGCTGGTCGCTGCGCTGTGCACGATGGCCGCCGGCCAGGTGCTGGCCGAGACGCCCGTTGCCGCCGCCGATGCGGAGGTCACCACCCTGGACCGGCTGATCGTGCAGGGCGAGCAGGCCAAGGGCTATACGGTGGAGAAGACCACCGCCGGCACGCGTATGAACCTGTCGCTGCGCGAGATTCCGCAGTCGGTCACCGTGATCACCCGCGACCGCATGGACGACCAGAACCTGCAGAGCATCACCGACGTGCTCAACAACGTCACCGGCATCTCGGTGGCGCAGAGCGACAGCGAGCGGCTGGAGTTCTTCGCACGCGGCTTCTACATCGACAACTACCAGTTCGACGGCATCCCGGCCTACATGGAGCAGGCCTGGAGCTACGGCGACTCGGCGCTGGACGTGGCGCTGTACGACCGTATCGAAGTGGTACGCGGCGCCACCGGCCTGCTCACCGGCTCGGGCAATCCGTCGGCCTCGATCAATCTGGTGCGCAAGCATGCGCTCAGCCGTGACTTCACCGGCACCGTGTCGGTCGGCGGCGGCGATTTCAACAAGACCCGCAGCGTGGCCGATGTCACCGTGCCGCTGAGCCCGGAAGGCACCGTGCGCGCGCGCGTGATCGGCGTGTACCAGGATGGCGAGTCGGATATGGACCGCTACAGCATGCGCAAGAAGATCGGCTCGGCGATCATCGATGCCGACCTCACCGACAGCACCTTGCTGAGCGTGGGCTACGAGTACCAGAAGAAGGAATCGAACGATGTCACCTGGGGCGGCTTCCCGCTGTTCTACAGCGATGGCACCCGCACCAACTACGACCGCTCGTTCAACCCGGCGGCCGACTGGACGTTCTGGGATACGCGTCTGCAGCGCACCTTCGCCAGCCTGCAGCAGAGCTTCGACAACGGTTGGAATCTCAAGGCGAATGTGAGCCACGAGAAGACCGAAGCGGCCAATCACCTGTTCTACCCGTTCTATACGATCTTCGGCTTCGACCGCGCCACCGGTGGCGGCGTGGTGCCGTACTCGGGCAACTACCAGACCGAGCGCAAGGCCGATGGCGCCGATGTCTATGCGGAAGGCCCGTTCCAGCTGTTCGGCCGCGAGCATCAGCTGGTGGCCGGCGCCAGCTACAACCGCCGCGAGTACGTCAATAACGGCACCTTCGATTTCCCGGCGCCGCTGGACAGCTACTTCGGCTGGACCGGCGCGTACCCGGAGCCCAACTGGAGCCCGCGCACGGTGCAGAGCGACGGCACCATCAAGCAGAAGGCCGCCTACGTGGCGGCGCGCTTCTCGCTGGCCGATCCGCTGACGTTGCTGGTGGGAGCGCGCTATACCGATTGGCAGATCGATGGCCGCAACTTCGATTCGACGACGCAAGGCCTGGTGCCGTTCTCCGACACCCAGACCGAAGTCACCCCGTACGCCGGCCTGGTCTACGACATCAACGATGTCTGGTCGACATACGTCAGCTACACCGAAATCTTCAACCCGCAGACACTGCGCGATGCCAATGGCGGCTACCTGGATCCGTTGAGCGGCAAGGGCTACGAAGCCGGCGTCAAGGCAGCATGGTTCGACGACAAGCTCAACGCTTCGCTGGCGGTGTTCCGCATCGAGCAGGACAACCTGGGCGTGGCCACCGGCGGCTTTGTGCCGGGCAGCAGCGAGTCTGCTTATGAGGCCGCAAATGGCGTGGTCAGCGAAGGCTTCGATTTCGAGATCTCCGGGCGTGTGACCGAGAGCTGGAACACCACCTTCGGCGCCTCGCACTACACCGCCCGCGACGATAACGGCACCTCGATCAACACGCATCTGCCGCGCACCACCATCAAGCTGTTCAACAGCTACACCCCGCAAGGCGTGTGGAGCGATCTCACCGTGGGCGGCGGCGTCAACTGGCAGAACCGCTCGTACTACGTGGACCCGGTGTACGGCACCTTCCAGCAAAGTGCCTATGCGCTGGTCAGTGCATTCGCGCGCTACCGGTTGTCGCCGCAGTTTTCGGTGCAGCTCAATGTCGACAACCTGCTCGACAAGCGCTATTACTCGCAGTTCAACGGCGGCTATGGCGCATGGGGCGCATCGCGTAATGGCATGCTGACCTTCAACTACACGTTCTGATCGCAGACCATGTCGGGCGCGATTTCAGCGCCTGGCCTGTTGTTGCAACGCTGCAGGCACCTTGCAAAAGGTGCCTGTTTTTTTGTGTCTGCATTCCTTCTGGGTGATCGTAGATCTGCTGCGCTTTCTACTGCCTGCGCTGCGTGCTGACATCAGTTTGCTTCGGTGGTGCCGACCTGGCGCGCAAGCGGAAGCCTTTCCCGCACGTGTCGGCACGTTGCATAGGCTTACCTGCACACGCACACGCGAAGACGTGCCGGCAATCGCATCGACGGTGGACCAGGGCTACAGCGGTTCCAGATGCGGCGCCATCACCTCTGCCACCCAATCCATGAACGCGCGTACGCGTTGCGGCAGGTGGCGACGCTGCGCGTAGAGCAGCGTGACCGGCATCGGTTCGGGCGCGATGGCGGCCAGCACCTCGATCAAGGCGCCGCTATCCAGGTGCGCCCGTAACGGGCTGGCCGGCGCCTGGATGATGCCCAGGCCCGCCAATGCGGCAGCAAGATAGGCATCGCCGTTGTTGACCGTCACCGGGCCGCGCATCGGAAGGAGTTGGTAGGCTTGTCCGTCGTGGTACTCGAGGCCGGACGACCGCTGGCCCAGCGTTGTGACGTAATGCACCAGATCGTGCTGCGCCAGATCGTCCAGACAGCGCGGTATGCCACGCCGCGTCAGGTAATCCGCACTGGCGCAGTTGATGATGCGAAACGCGCCGAGCGGTCGCGCGACCAGTTTGGTGTCTTCGAGCGTGCCCACGCGCAACACGCAATCGAAGCCTTCGCGCACCACATCCACGCGGCGGTCGGTGCCGCTGATCTCCACTTCCAGTTGTGGATGCAGTGCCAGAAATACCGGCAAGGCGGGAATCACGAAATTGCGCGCAATGCCGGACGACATGTCCACCCGCAAGCGCCCTCTCAACTGGCTACGGTCGCGCTGAAACATGCCTTGCAACTCGTCCATGTCATCGAGCAAATCGCGGCCGCGCTGATAGAACGCGGCGCCGTCGCCAGTGAGTTGCACACGGCGTGTAGTGCGATGCAAGAGCTGGGTGCCGAGCGACGCTTCAAGCCGTTGCACGGCAGTGGAGACGCTGGCCTTGGGCAGGCCCAAGGTTTCGGCGGCGCGGGTGAAACTGCCGAGCTCGGCCACACGCAGGAATGCGCGCAACGACTCCATGCTGTCCATCGATTGGTCGACACTCTTGAACGGTGCAATCAGCCTGAGCTGATTTATGCGGCGCGGCAAGCGCAATAGTCTTTACAACGACGCGATACCCATACCGTCGCAGGCTGGCGCGCAAACGCGCGCTACAACATCACTGGCAGACACCGATGCCAAGCACCGACGCGCCTGACATCCGTACAGGCGTGCGGTCGTTCTCGGCATCATCCCTCGCCCCCGGAGTACAGCATGCCGAACACCACCCCCATCACGTTGATCACCGGCGGCAGCCGCGGCCTGGGCCGCAACGCCGCACTCGCGCTCGCTGCCGACGGCAGCGACATTGTGCTGACCTATCGCAGCGAAGCAGGCGAGGCTGCTGCAGTCGTCGCAGACATCCAGACGCTGGGGCGCCGCGCGCATGCCTTGCAGCTGGATGTTGCCAATGTCGAGGGCTTCGCTGCATTTGCTGCTCAACTGAAGGAAGTGTTGACCAGTTGGGGGTGCAGCCACTTCGATGCATTGGTCAACAACGCCGGCACCGGCTTGCATGCGCCCATTGCCGAGACCACGCCTACGCAATTCGATGCGCTGTTCAACATCCATCTCAAGGGACCGTACTTCCTGACCCAGACGTTGCTGCCGCTGATTGCCGATGGAGGACGCATCCTCAACGTGTCCAGCGGCCTTGCACGTTTTGCGCTGCCCGGTTCGTCGGCCTACGCGATGATGAAAGGCGGGGTGGAAGTGTTCACCCGCTATCTGGCCAAAGAGCTGGGCGCGCGTGGCATCCGTGCCAATACGCTGGCGCCGGGTGCGATCGAAACCGACTTCAATGGCGGCAGCGTGCGTGACAACGCGCAGGTCAACGCGATGGTTTCCTCGGTCACTGCATTAGGCCGCCCTGGGCTGCCGGACGATATCGGGCCGGTGGTGGCTGCGTTGCTGGCGCCGGGCACCGGTTGGATCAATGCGCAGCGCATCGAGGTGTCTGGTGGGATGTTGATTTAGAGCGGCTAACAAACCTACTGCGCAGCCGCCAGGCGGGCGCGGTCGGTGCTCGGAATCCTCATGTACCGCTCGTACACTCCGGTTCTGAGCGCGCCGCCCGCACCCACCTGACGACCGCTCGCTACGTTTTGTTAGCCACTCTTAAGTACAAAGGCCTGCGCATGAGGCGCAGGCCTTTGTGTACGCCACCGCGTCAGTGCATCACTGCAGTGTCTGATCGCCATGCAAGACGGGATACGGATTCACGACTTCGCCCTTCCACCATTCTTTTTCCGGCCCGAGGCGATGGATCTCGAAATGCAGATGCGGTGCCGCAGGGTCTGCGTTACCGGTGCTGCCCACATAGCCAATGATCTGGCCGCGCTTGATCGACTGTTTTTCCGCCACACCGTCAGCGTAGCGCTCCAGATGTGCGTAGTAGTAGCAATACGTGCCACTCGGGTCGAACTGATACAGCGTCAGGCCGCCGCGTTCGCTGTTGAAGAGCTTCTCGACGGTGCCGTCTGCCACTGCGAGGACCGCTGTTCCGGTCGGTGCGAGGATGTCGATGGCATCGTGCACGCGACCTTCGCTGCGTGCGTCGGTGAAAGTGTCCTGCAGCTGGCTGCTGCTGATGCCTTGTACCGGAATCAACAAGCCAGCACCTGAAACTGCGGCGTCAGCTGGTGGCACGGGCGTTGCCGCCGCAGGCGTATTGACTGGCGCCGCATCGGCTACCGGCGCAGCGGCAACGGCTGGCAGGGGCGCGACTGCCGGAGCAGCAGATGCTGCCAGTTCGGTATGCGCCGCGTCGCGCTGTGTTGCCACGGGTGCAGCAGTGGGCGCTGGCTCTACTGCCGCCTGCGGCGCTTCACGTTCCAGCCACCAATAGCCGGCTGCACCCAGCAGCATACCTACCACCAGCATCATCAGCAGTTTCATGCTTACTCCTGCATCACCACCGGCATGGACGGGCCGACCACGCTGGCCAGAGTGACCACGTCCCAGTTGGTCAGGCGCACGCAGCCATGCGATTCGGTCTTGCCGACATGGCCGGGTTCCGGCGTGCCGTGCAGGCCGTAATGCGGCTTGGACAGGTCGATCCACACGCGGCCGACCGGATTGTTCGGACCCGACGGCAAGGTCGCCTTTTGATCGCCCTTTTTTGCGTCCCAGAACAGCTTGGGGTTGTACTTGAACACCGGATCGCGCGCGACGCCCAGTACCTTCCAGCGGCCGATCGGCAACGGGTCGTGCTTGCTGCCGGAAGACACCGGGAACTGCGCATAAACCTTGCCGTCGGCATCGAACAGGCGCAGCGTCGACTCGGATTTGTCGACCACCAGCTTGGCCGGCTTGGCCAATGGCGGGACACCGTCGATGTTGGGAACCTGGATCACGCTACCGGCCTTGCTCAGGTCCACGCCGGGGTTGAGTTGGCGTAGCAGTTCGGGGTCGGCATGAAACCGCTCGCCCAGTGCCTCATCCACCGAGGTGTAGCCGAGCGAAGGCAGCTTGGCCTGCTCGGCCGGGCCCTTGGGAATCGGCTGGAACGGTCCGGCGACATCGACAGCGGTGAGCGTGTATTGCACCAACGCCGGCGTGGCGTCGGCCTGCAAGGCCTGCCAGGTCGCGTCATCCAACTCACCGGTCACCTTGATGTTGCGCGCGGCCTGAAACCCGGAGACGGCACGCTTTTGATTGGAACCGCGCTTGCCATCGATCTGTCCCGGCGAAAAATGCGCGCGATCCAGCAGTACCTGCGCGTGCAGATCCGAACGCGGGCCGCTCGGCACGACATTCGCCGCAGGCGTTGCTGCAGGTGCAGCGGCCGGCTGCGGCGCTTGCGCCAGTGCAGACAGTGAAGCGCCCAGGGCGAGAGCGAGCAGGCAGGCGCGAGCGTGGGAACGTGAGGGCATGAGCAGGTCCGAAAGAGGCATGCGCGCACCTTGCCCGAGCTGCCTGCGTGGTCTGCGTGAAATGGCTGCACCGGGACTGACTGAGAACGCGGTATCGATGCGGGTCAGAAGTGGATACCTGCTATCTCGCCTCCGCGCAGTTGCCGATTCGACGCGTCCGCCGGCTGCTCATGCGTCTACCCGGGCGGTGGAGGGAGTCGTGCACCGCGCAACAATCGATCGCCTGTGTGTCCGTCAGGCGATCGATTGGATCAGCGCAAACCTGGTCGTTGCAGCTGCAGACATCGCGCCGCATCTGTCTGCAGGTCTGCCGTCAGTAGGTATAGCCCAACGTCAGCATGTACACCCGGCCGGTCTGTACATACGCACCATCGGCGCCGGGATCGTAGGCCATGTAGCGTCTGGATTTGCCCTGCGTTTCGTAGAACGTTGCCGCATTGAGCAGGTTCTTGGCCGACACCCCCACATCGATATGGTGCGGCAAATGGTAGGTCGCATTGAAGTCCAACGACTTCACCGGTTGCAGGTAGTAGTTGAGCCGGTCGCTGGTCAAGCCCAGCAATTGCAGGCCGGTGTAGTTGTAGCTCAGGTCGGTGCGCAGATGCGTATCGTCGTAGAACAGATCCAGGTTGTAGATGCGCTCCGGTGCGCGCGGCAGCCAGGTTTTTTCCGGTTGATCGCTGCGTTTGCTGTCTGCCTGGCTGTGTTGCAGCGTGAGGTTGGCGGTGACGCCGAAATTGCTCCAGATGCCCGGCAAGTCCTGCAGGCGCTTGCTCGCCGCCAACTCCAGGCCATAGAGCTTGGCGGTGCCGCCGTTCTGCGGCATCGTCACCGGCACGCCGTTTTCGAACGTGGTGCCGGTCGGTACCAGGCCGCCCAGCGTGTTGTCGTTGCTGGTCGCCGATTGCGAGGTGTAGATGAAGCCGGTGATGCGCTTGTAATAGGTCGATGCACTGAGTACGCCGCCGTTGTGGTCGTAAAACTCGGCGGAGAGATCGGCGTTGTCGGCCTTGCTCGGATGCAGATCGGGATTGGGCTTGGAGATGCCGACCACCTGCTGGGTGTCGTCGATGGTGTACACCGTCTCGCCGGAAATCAGGCCGAACGCCGGGCGGCTGAAACTGCGGCGCAATGACGCGCGATACACGGTGAGATCGTCTGGCCGATAGTTGACGCTGATGCCCGGCAACACTTGCCCATAGGTACTGCCGGTGCCGACGAAACTGCCGGTGCTGCCATCGCCGCTGGATTGCCAGGATTGGGCCGAGTAGCGCGTCAACTCGTAGCGCACACCGGGCAGCACGCTCACCGAGCCGATATGCAGCGCGGCCATTGCGTAACCGGAATAGATCGCCTCGGTGCTGGAGGTGGTGTTGGCGTTGTAGTCGTTGGCGGTGTAGACGCCCGCGCCATTGGGCTCGTTGACGTACTTGTAAGGCAACGCCTGCGCGAGCATCCAGTTGCGATCGAGCAGTTTGAAGGGACCTGCGTAACGGCCATCGAACGCGTTATTGGTGACACGTCCCGGGATCGCGCTCAGCGGCGGGCCGCCGGCAGTGGGAAACGCGTAATTGGGCCCGCCAAAATAAGGCCCATTGGTGACGAAGTTGCCGTCCTTGTGGAAGAACGGATGATCGTAGGCGCCGCGGTCGGAGTGATCGGCAGACAAGCCGACTTTGACGCTGTCCAGCACATCGCCATCGACCTGATAAGTGATATCGGTATGTGCGTTGACGCGGTTGTCGTGACTGCCGGCGTCATGCCCCTGCACCTTCCACAGCAGCGACGAATCCAGGTTGTAGAAGAAGTCCCTCAATGCAGGCGAGCTTGGCGCGATGCTCGGATAGCGTGGGTTGCTGAGGTCGAAGGCGAAGCTGCCTGGCGTAAAACCATACAGACTGGCCGACACATAGTCCGGTCGGCTGCGGGTGCCGCGACCGACCGAACTGCCATAGTCGAAGCGCAGGCGATCCAGCGTGGTCTGGCCGCCGAGTTGCAGCGTTGCCAGCTTCTCGTCGATATCGTGCGTGTTGAAGTAGCCGCCGCGTACAGCGGTAGGCTGGTTGCGATAGGTCTCCAGGCGTGCGCTGGACTGATCCTGCTGCCCGGTCACGCCGTAGCTGCCGTAGATGGCACGCGCATAGAGTGCGCTGTTGTCGCCCTGCCAATCGAGCGAGAGATTGCCGCCATAGCGTTCGATCTGACTGGTGTAGAGGCTGTACTTGTAGCGGGTGCTGATCAATGGACCGACATCGCGCAGGTCCGTTGCACTGGCGAATGCAGGATCGGCCGGCACGTACTTGCTGTTGGGCGCCGGCGCCTGCGCCATGTTGTTGTTCTTGCCGTAATAGGCCGAGGCGTAGAGGCCGAAGGCATGGCCGTCGCCAAACTTCCAGGCCAGCTCCTGCTGGAAGGTGCCGCCGGTGTCCTTGCCGCCCAGGTCGGAGGCCAGCGCGTTGAACTGACCTTGCGCGGTGGTCTTGGCATAGACGTCGCGATCGAAGTCGAAGGCGTTGGGCGTGCGCATGTCGATCGCACCGCCGATCGAATCGCCCGGCATATCGGGTGTGGGCGATTTCGACACCTGCACCGACTGGATGCCGAACGGTGCCAGCATGTTCAACGAGATGGCGCGCGTGGACGAATCGGTCTCGGGCATGCCGAAGCCGTTGAGCGTATATGCGTTGTAGCTGGCATCCATGCCGCGGATGCTGACGTAGGCATTTTCGCCAGTGGTGGCCTGGCCCAGATGCATGTCGCTGTATGCCGAGAGGCCCGGCATGTGCGACACGACATCGGCGATGCCGCCCGACGGAATGGCATCGATCTGCTGCTTGCTCATCACACTATTGACGCTGCTGGACAGGCGCTGTTCGTTGAGCGATCCCGGTGTGGCAGCGTGCTTGGCCTGTACGTTGACCGAATCCAGTGTGGTGGTAGCGGGCTCGGGAGTCTCGGCAAACGCGGGTGCGGACAGCGCCAGTGCAATGGCGCAGGTCAGGCGATGGAAGGTGCGGGGGTGCTGCATGCAGTTGGCTCGCGTAGTTGGAGAACGTGGGGTGCCAGGCCCGATAACGCGGGCGCAGGCGTGCATCGCCGACGCCTTCCATTGCGACAGGTCTGTGTGTTTGGCGTGGGTGGTGCGATTGCGGACGTGACCCCACTCAGTGCGTGAGGTCGACACCCTTGCAATGCGCGTGCGGAAGCTGCGGATTGCAGCGTGCGACCGCATCGCCGTCGAAGCGCACCACGTAACCGTTGCTGGCTGGCTCGTGTGCGGGGAAGTCGGTGCTGAGCAATTGCGCGCCACTGGCCAGCATGCTGTTGCGGCGTGTGGTGTCGTTGTGCAGCGCTTCCTTCAGGTCTGCGTCGGTCCGCGTGCGCACCAGATAGCCTGCTTTCACCAGCTGGTTGATCTTCTCGACGGGGCCATCGTTGAGTTCGGTAAACGCCGCATCGTCTTCGCCCGGCACGGCGTTGGTGAAGCACATCCGTCCACGCAGCGAGGGATGCCCGGGCAGGTAACTGGCACCGACCGCGCGCTGGTCGAGCAGGAACACGACCTTGCCGCGTGCTTCGTGCAAGGATGGCCAGCCATGCGCGAGCACAGCGGCGTTGAGCGTAGCTGCCGTGCCACGGACCTGGTCGGGGCTGAGGTACTCGCCGGGCTGAAATACCGAGCGCAGTTCGGCATCCAGCGCATCCAGCGCAGCTGTATCGAACGGCTCCGGCTGCACGGTCGGAAAGGCAAGCTGCACCGGCGCCTGCTTGGTTTCCAGCAGGATGAAGATCGGCACATGCTTGGGGTGCTGCTTCGACCACGCGCGTACTTCCTGCAGGCAGGCAATCAGGGGTTGGCAGTTGCTGCGCTGATCCACATCCTGCACATGCATGACCTTGAAGCCGGGCTTGTCCATCACGCCAGCTGGTGCGCTTGGCGGTGCGGGTGGTAACCCGGCCTTGGCGATCTGCGCGACGATCGCCGGGTGCGCGTAGCGGCCGCCGTTCGCGTCGGCAAACACATCCAGTTCTAGCTGTCTGACGCCATCGTCCAACTGTTGCGTCAGCGCTGGATGACGATAATCCAGTGCTGCGAACAATTCCGGGCTCAGTTGTTTCAGCAGTGCCGCTTCGCTGGGGGCGAAGCCGGCGTGGTAGCTGTTGTGGCTACCGATGTACTGCAGATCGGTGAGGCGAGGTGCGGCATGTGAAGTGACGCTGGCCATCATCAACACGCTGAAAAATGCAGCGTGTCTCGTATTGCTTCGCTTGGTGCGCGATGGCTTCGCTTTGCTGTCGTCGCCTGGATTCAAAGCCGAAAGAGCGTGTAGAAAGCGCATGCACCGAAGCCGGAAAGAAGGTGGTCGCCATCATCCCGGCCAAATTTGACGCAACGCTTTCCGCAGTGTTGCCGTCGTGGGTCACAATGCGATAAACGCGCCATGACATCGTTTCTCGGCACATCCCGGCAAAGCCGCTCTCAGTGCGATCTGGTCTTGCGCAATGCATATGCCAGCAGCCGCGCCTGCATGCGCTCACCGATGCCGCGTGGCGTGTCCAATGCCATGCGTTGCAGGCAGGCAGCGTCGTTTGCATCGCGCGCATCGCGTGACAGCAGTGCGCGCCACACTGTCGTCAGTTTTGCGCTGTTGCTGGCAGTGGCGCGTTTGAGCCAGGTCAGGGCGCGTAGCACGCGTTGCTCGACTTCGGTGAAGTCGCTGCCGAGTGGGTAGTCGGGCAGGCTGCCCACTCGGCGAAACGGCGCCAATGCCTGTTCCAGCGCTTGCGGTGTATTGCGTTGTGCGCGGGCAGGCAGTGCAGGGTCGCTACGCAGCTTGCGTGATGTCTTTGCTGTGGCAAGCAATGCATCCTGAAAGCGCGCATCGCAGATGCCCGCCATCGCCAGCACGCAGTCCTGATCGGTCTGGTGACGCAGATCGGCGATGCCGTATTCGGTGATGTACAGATCGCGCAGATGGCGCGGGATGGTGGTGTGCCCATAATTCCAGCGCACATTGCTCGCTGCATGTGCTCCGGCATCGCGGGTGGCCCGCAGCATCAGCGCGCTGCGTGCCTGCGGCAAGGCATGCGCCATCGCCACGAAGTTGTATTGGCCACCGACACCGGAGACCACGCGGCCATCGTCCAGCCCATCGGACACCGCTGCACCGAGCGCGGTGGCCATCATGCAGGAGTTGAAGAAGCGTGCCTGATGGCGTTGCAAGCGCTCCAATGTTTCGTTACCGCCGTAGAGCTGATTGATCTCGCTGATGCGGCGCATGCCGATGGCATCGCGGGTCTCCGCATCCAGATCGCGCAGCCATTGGTAGAAGTCCGGTGAGCCGAGATAGAACGCGCCATGCAGAAACTCGCCTTCGCGTGCCAGCCGCGCGTGATCGGCTGCATCGGCACTGCCGTCGGCGATGCGCTGCATCAGCGGCAGATCGTCGTGCACCTTGCGGCGGATCACGCCGCAGTCCACCAGCTGCTTGAAGCCCTCATTGAGCATTTCGCTGCAACCGTACAGGCCGATCTGGAAGGGCTCCAGACCACCGCTGGCGCGCACCGCAGGATGCTGTTCCAGCTCCGGATCCAATGCATGCAGCACGCGCCGATAGGTCGCATTGTCGGTCTGTCGCAGCACCAGCGCATGGCTCAGCGCATCGGCTAACGTGCCAATGCCGATCTGCAAGGTCCCGCCATCGCGGACCAGCGTGCTGGCATACAAACCGATCGCGTAGTCGATGGTGTTCACCGGTTGCCGCGGCAAGCCGAACAGGCGCGGCGACGGGCCGGGCAGGTCGATGACCAGATCGAAGAACGCCTCGTCCACCGCTGCAGTGCCGCCGATCCACGGCAGTTGCGTATCGATTTCCGCCACCAACAGTGGACGTGGCAGGCCGAGCGCCTGCACCGCATCGAGCGTGTCCTGGGTGATGTCGTTGTTGCACGACAGCGACAACCGCATGCCGCCCGGTTCGCGCGCTACTTTCTGCACGATCAGGTTGGGCGCGCGTTGCGCCACCGCCGCGGCGGCGTGCGTGTAGTTCAGACTCGTGTAGTCGGCCTGCGCCTGGGTGGAGTGCAGCAGGCCGCCGGACTGCATGTAGAACTCTTCCACCTGCACATGCGCCGGCAATGCGTCGCGCAGCATGTCGTCGACATACGCCAAGCGCGGAAAGTCCTCACCGAAATGGCGTGCGACGAACGGCGCGGCAAAGCGTGCCTCCAGTCCCGAACCGGGTTTGGGCGGATTGAGCGACAGCGCCGTGTACAGCGCCAGCGGTCGTGATGGTGTGTCCTTGAGCTGCGCATACAGCGCGTTCAACAGCCGATGCGGCTTGCCGATGCCCAGCGGCGCACCGACGCGCAAGGGGCCTTCGATACGTTGCAGGACCCGCCGCACGGCGGAGGGCAGGTCAGTGAGGTGTTCGGTCATCCGTGCAGGGTAGCCGAGCCGATGGCCAGCCGGTTGCTTGGGCAGTTGGCGTTGCGGTTGGCCGCTGCAATCGCTGCTCGAAGCCCGAGGAGGAACAGGCTTGACAACCACTGGGTTTACACATGTAATCAGTAAAAATTACAGGTGTAATCGAATGTCGATCAGCGATGCGGAAGCGGTGGTGATGCAAGTGCTCTGGGACGGCGCTCCGCGCACGGCAGAAGAGGTGGTCGCAGCGCTGGCACAGACCGGTTGGGCCGAGCCGACCATCAAGACGCTGCTCAATCGCCTGCTCAACAAGGGCGCCATCGCCGCGCAGAAAGACGGGCGCAAATATCTCTATACCCCGCTGCTGCAACGCGAGCAGTGGGTACAGCAACAGAGCGAAGGATTGCTGCAACGGCTCTTCGGTGGGCGGGTGGCGCCATTGGTGGCGCATTTCAGCGAGCGCGGAAAGCTCAGTGCGGCCGACATCGCAGAATTGAAAAAGCTGATCAAGGAGTTGGACGATGAGCCCTGACGCACTGGTTCCGCTTCTGCTGCGCGCAACGCTTTGCACCGCGGCCGCGCTATCGATCTGTCTGCTCCTGCGGCGCCCATTGCGCAGCTGGCTTGGTGCAACGGCGGCGTACGCGATCTGGGCATGCGTTCCTCTGGCTTTGCTGGCCGCCGTGCTGCCAAGCCCGCAATCGGATGTTGCGATGTTGAAGGTGCCGCTGCTTGCTGCGATGCCGGCTCTGTCCAATGCGCATGACGGTGCTGCTGCGTGGACGACGCTGACATTGGCGGTGTGGCTGACTGGTGCCGGGCTGATGGCAGCCATGCTGTGGCGGCGGCAGTATCGTTTCGTGCGCAGCCTGGGTCCTCTGTACGCGTTGGACAATGCAGTGTGGTCGGCAACGCATGACGCCGGGCTGCCGGCATCATTGGGAATCTGGCGCCCACGTATCGTGGTGCCGTCGGATTTCACTACGCGCTATTGCGCTGCCGAACGTGCGTTGGTGCTGACGCACGAACGGCTGCATCTGCGCCGCGGCGATCTGCATGCCAATCTGCTTGCGGCCCTGATGCTCTGCATCGGTTGGTTCAACCCGCTGATGCATCTGGCCTGGCGCGCGTTCCGGCTGGATCAGGAACTGGCCTGCGATGCGGCGGTGCTGGCACGGCATCCAGGCAAGCGCCGCAGCTACGCCGCCGCAATGCTCAAGACCCAGCTGGGTGCCGGTTGCACACCGCTCGCCTGTCACTGGGCTGCAGCGCATCCGTTGACGCAACGCATTGCAGCGCTGCGCAAGCCACTGAAAGATGCCAGGCGTTCGCGCTGGAGCAGTGGGGGTGTGCTGTTGCTCGCGGTAACACTCAGTGCCGCAGCTTGGGCCATGCAGCCAGCGCGTATCGCAGCAGCGTCTTACGCCGCGCCTGCAGACAGCGATGCGGCGGGTGTCACCCGCATGCGGGAGTCGAACTATGCGGATTTCACCACGATGCAACCGCCTAAATATCCTGCACCTGCGTTGGATGGCGGTATCGAGGGTTTTGTCGAACTGCAGATGGAGGTCGATTCAGGCGGCGTACCGCAGCACATCGCCGTCGTGCGGAGCACGCCGGCCGGTGTCTTCGATCAGGCGGTGCTGGATGCAGCGCGCCAATGGCGACTGAAATTTGCGTACGCACAGGGCAAGGCCATTGCATCGAACGTGCGCGTGCCGGTGAAGTTCGAACTGGATGCGCCTGAGCAAACGACCGGGACCTCCAATACCAGCGCCAGCGCCGCACGATCGGATGCGCCAACGTCCGAGCGCCCTGCCGGTTGCGCTTTGACAGGCTGCGCGATGCAGGAGGCGCTGCGATGAGAGGTGCTCCGATCTGCGCCGTAGTCCTGGCGCTGTCGCTTGGCGCATGCGCAACGCCACGTGTGCAGGAACAGCAGCGCAGCCAGCGCGAAGATTCGGTGGACCAGCGCATGCTGAGCGCGCAGTCGGGAGGAGACGGCGATTCTTCGATCCAGCCTTATACGCTGGCGCCGACACAGCGCTTCCGCATGCCGCGCGCGCTACGCAGCGCGGCGCCGGTGCTGTCGGCCGATTCGCCACGGCAGAGCTTGCCGCCGACCACCGTGTGCGCGCATGTGATCCTGACTGCCGAAGGCGCGGTGCAGCGCGTCGATCCGATGTCCGACCGCGGCGAATGCGCGGCCGGCCTGCTGCCGGGCAACGCCGATCTGGTGCAGGCGGTGCGTACCACGGTGCAGCAATGGCAGTTCGTGCCGGCCGCGATGTGCACGTTTGCGCCTGGTGTGGCACAACCGGCCGCGCTGGACGACTGCACCGGCGCAACCGGCGAAGAACCGGTGCCGGTGACGCTGTCGTTCGCATTCACCTTTGAGGTGCGGCAGGGCAAGGTCAGCGTGCGCACCGGCAAGGTTGCCCGCTGACGCAGGCCTTGCGTCAGCGGGTAGACGCAACGCACCAGCGCTGCCGGCTGCGCTTACTCCAGTACATGCACGCTGTCGGCAATGCGCTGCACTTCGTCGGGATTGTGGCTGACGTACAACATCGGCAGACGGATCTCGTCGCGCACGCGTTGCAGGTAGGGAATCAATTCTTCGCGACGCGCCTGATCCAGCGCCGACAAGGGCTCGTCGAACAACAGAATCGCCGGTTGCGACAACAAGGCGCGGCCGATCGCCACGCGTTGCGCTTCACCACCGGACAGATTGCGCGGCCGGCGTTGTAATAACGGCGCAATCCCCAGCAATGCCACCACATCGTCGAAACCGAACGGCGCCGCGCCACGTGCATGCCGGCCGTAACGCAGATTGCGGCGCACATCCAGATGCGGAAACAGCCGCGCATCCTGAAAGACGTAGCCGATGCTGCGCTTGTGCGTAGGCAGGTTCACGCCTTGCCGGGCGTCGTACAGACACCGCCCGTCGATGCGGATATGCCCGGCCTGCGGTTGCACCAGCCCGGCGATCGCATTGAGCACGGTGGTCTTGCCGGCACCGGACGGGCCGACCAAGGCCACCACACGCGCGGCGTCCTGAATCCGGATGTGGCGTTGGAAGTTGCCGCGCTGCAATTGCAGCTCGATGTCCAGCATCAGTCTTCCTCACGCGGATGCGGCCTGCGCACCAGCCATTCGGACAGCAGCAGCGCGGCCAGCGAAATCGCCAACGCAACGCCAGCCAACCGCCACACGCCCGATTCCATGCCTGGCACCTGCATCAAGCCGTAGATGGCCGACGACAAGGTCTGGGTTTCGCCAGGGATGTTGGAGACGAAGGTGATGGTGGCGCCGAACTCGCCCAATGCCTTGGCAAAGGCCAGCACGGTGCCGGCCACCAGACCCGGCCAGGCCAGCGGCAAGGTGATGCTGAAGAACACCCGCCACGGACCGGCGCCGAGCGTGGCGGCGGCCGCTTCCAGGCGGCGGTCTGTGGCTTCGATGGACAAGCGAATGGCGCGCACCATCAACGGAAAGCCCATCACCGCGCATGCCAGCGCCGCGCCGGTCCAACGGAACGCGAACTGGACACCGAAGTAGTCCAGCAGCCAGCTACCGACCGGCCCCTGCGTGCCCAGCACCACCAGCAGCGCGTAGCCGGTCACCACCGGCGGCATCACCAAGGGCAAGTGCAGCAACGCGTCCAACAGGGCCTTGCCCGGAAAGCGGCGCCGCGCCAGCAACCAACCGCAGGCGATACCCGGCGGCAGGCTGGCGATGGCGGCAACGATCGCGACCTTGAGACTCAAGCCGATCGCGGTCAGCTCTTGCGGGGTGAACATCAACAACGGCGCGCCTCAATCGGTCAACGAAAAACCGCGGCGGGTGAAGATCGCCTTGGCCGGTTTGCTGCTCAGCCACTGCACGAACTTGACGGTGTCGGGATTGCTGCTGTTCTTCAACGCGGCGACCGGATACACGATCGCATCGTGGCTGTCGTCGGGGAACGTGGCGACCACGCGCACCTTGGGGTCGGCGCGTGCGTCAGAGCCGTACACGATGCCCAGCGGCGCCTCGCCACGCGAGACCAGCATCAGGGCTGCGCGCACGCTTTCCGACTCGGCCAGGCGGTTGCTCACCCCATCCCACTGTCCGAGTTTGCGCAGCGCTGCGGCGGCGTATTTGCCGGCCGGCACGCTGGTGGTCTGGCCAACCGCCAACCGGCCACTGTCGCCGAGCGCCTTGGCAATCGCGCCAGGTTTGCGCGGGTCCACGCGCACCTTGCTGGCGGCCGGGGCGATCAGCACCAGCGTGTTGCCGAGCAGGTTGTGGCGCTGCGCCGGCAGCACCAGGCCGCGCTGCTGCAGATAGTCCATCCATTCCAGATCGGCCGAGAAGAACACGTCTGCCGGTGCGCCTTGCTCGATCTGGCGTGCCAGTGCGGAGCTGGCGGCATACGACACGCGTACCGGCGTGCCGGTCGCCTTTTCGTAAGCGGCCGCGGCCTCGTCCATGGATTCCTTCAAGCTCGCTGCGGCAAACACCGTCACCGGTGCAGTCTGCGCAGTGGCCAGCACGGGCAGGGCGAGCATCAGCACGCAGAACGCGCGCTGCCAAAAACCGATCGTGCGCATGGGTAAGCTCCAGCAGGGTCAGAGACCGATCATAGCGGCTGCACCCCGTGCGCCGCGTGGCGACCACACTGGAACGTTACCGATCCACTCCACCACGTCGGCCAGCCTGGAGATTGGCCTGCAGCGCAGGCCGGATCAGCTTGGGCTCGGGCAAGGTGGCATCACGCGCCTGCCGCTGCGCCACAAACGTCTCGATCTCGACGCCATCGCGCACATGGAGATTGCTGCGCCGCTGTTCGCCAATGCTGGTCTGATGCGCCACAGCGCGGCCGCCCGGGCCGTAGTCGTGGCAGACGAACACACGCGTGTCTTCCGGCAGCGCATACAGGCGCTGGATCGAGGCAAACAATTGCCGCGCATCGCCACCGGGAAAATCGCAGCGCGCCGTGCCCGCGTCGGGCATGAACAACGAATCGCCGGGAAACAGCGCATCGCCGATCAGATACGCAATGCTGTCGCTGGTATGCCCGGGCACTGCGATGACGCGCGCCTGGATGCCACCGAGCTGGAAGCGTTCGTCATCGGCGAACAGGTGATCGAACTGCGAGCCATCGGCGCGGAAGTCCTCTGGCAAGGCATAACGCGGTGCCAGCGTTCGCTGCACATCCCGAATGCCTGCGCCGATGCCGATGCGCGCCTGAGGCCAGTGTTGTTTGAGCCATTGCGCGGCAGACAGGTGGTCGGCATGCGCATGGGTTTCCAGCAGCCAGTGCACCTGCCAGCCGTGTTCGGCGATGGCATCGACGATGGCCTGCGCGGCGTGCGTGCTGACCTCGCCGGTGTCGGCCGCATAGTCCAGCGCCGGATCGATCACCGCCGCTGCACCGGTTGCCGCATCGGCGACCACATAGGTGAAGGTGCCGCTGTCGGCGTGGAAGAACGCAAGGACCTCGGGCTGCATCGGCGTCTCCATCTCAGGGGGCGGCCAGCGCCGCATTGAGCACGGCCGCGAGTCGGTCGCCGGCAAGCCGCAATTGCGTCTCGGCGATCGGACGATAGGTGGCGATGTAGTTGTCCGGCAATACATGCTCGCTCGGATACACGCCCGGCGTGATCGCGATCTTGCACGACGCCTGCGCCCAGGCAGCAGCGGGCGGCGGCAGCACCGGAGACATTGCAGCGGCAGCCGGCAACGCCAGCAGACGTGGCAGATACGCATCGTCGCCGAGGTGGCTGTCGTTGAGCATGCCGCTGTCCCACAGCGCATGCAGGTTGCTGCCCTTGCCATCGACCTGCAGCTGGAACGTGTTGCCGCCCTTGTCGTGCGCGTAGCCGGCATGCATGGGCTGATGGATGTCGCCGACAAAATGCACCACGAACTTCAATGCCTGCCGCCGCACGTCCAACGGCTGGCTGCGATCGGCAAGCAACGCGGTTTGCTGCTCGAGCGCGGCGATCACGCAGTTGCCATCCGGGCAGTCGCGCGCCGGCACGTAGCCGCACTGGTGTTCGCCCAGGTTGACGTAATGCCAGGGCCCGGAGCGCTTGCCCAGATCCGGATCGTGTTCGCGCAGTTCATCGGCCCAGGTCGCGACCCCGGCCAGGCCCGGATGCGCCTCGCCTGCCAGCAATTGCGCCACCTGCGCACGCGCTTGCGGCGTCAGTTCGGTTTCTGCAACGCGCGCCACCAAGCGGTGGCCCTGCGGGCCCCAGGCGAATGCGGCGATGGGCTGAAGTGCCGCGGCAACGGCTGCGGCAAGAACGACAACATAAGGGGAGAAGGTCTTCATCCCGCAATTGTACGCATCGCTTTGGGACGGTTTGATGGCCGTCCCGGTCGCACGACGGCCACGCCTCAGCGTGGCCTCGGCAATACGATCAGAAGTACACCAGGTAGGACACGCCATAGGTCAGCGGATCGATCTTCGCCTTGCCCAGCCGCGCGCCGTTGAAGTCGACGTTGCTTTGCGAGCCGGTCCAGCGCGCATCCAGGCGCAGGCCGCTGCGCTCGTTGAAGATGAAGTCCACGCCGATATGCGCGGTGGCGCCCACCGAATCGTCGAAGCGCAGATCGCCATTGCCGAATGCCGCATCGACGTCTTCACCGAGAAAGGTGGTGTAGTTGATGCCCACACCCACGAACGGCGACACCGTGCCGTAGCCGTTGATGTGGTACTGCAACAGCACGCTCGGCGGCACCGACCAGTAGCTCCCCACCTTGCCGATCCCGTCGAGTTCCAGATCGTGCTTGCCCGACACGGCAGCATGCACCTCGATGCCGAGATTGTTGCGGATGAAGTATTCGTAGGTGAACGACAGCGCCGGTGCGCCCTTGATCTCGGCACGCGTGCCGCCGAAGGTGCCGCTGTCGGATTTGGGCGAGACATAGCCGGCACCGTAGCCGGTCGTCCAGTGGCCGGCCGACTGTGCAAGGGCGGGTGTGGCCGAAGCGGCCAGTGCGATGGCGAGGGCGGTACGGATCAGCATGCTCATGGAATCCCCGGTAGGTCGGACAGGCGGTCGACGTGACCAACCTGTCCGCAACTCCGGCGGTGGATGCACGTCCCTGGACGTCCAGTGTGCCAGAGATGCACCGCGCACGCAGTGGATCAGAACCGGTGCACGTACGCCACGCCATAGACCAGCGGGTCGATGTTGACCGTGCCGATGCGGTTGCCATCGAGGCTGGCTTCGGTGTCGATATCGATCCAACGCAGGTTCACGCGCAGGGCGCCGCGGTCGCTGAGCTTGTAGTCCACGCCTGCATGCAGGGCCAGGCCCCAGGAATCGTCCAGTTCCAGATCGCTGCCGGCCAGCGCGCCGCGGGTGTCGGTGCTGAAGAAACGGGTGTAATTGATACCCGCGCCAACGAACGGCGAGAGCTTGCCCTGGCTGTTGAAGTGGTACTGCAGCGAAATCACCGGCGGCAGATGCTTGGTGCTGCCGACGCGCCCCATGCCGCGGAGCGCGATGTCGTGCTCGAACGGCAGCGCAGCCAGAACTTCGATGCCCAGGTTGTCGGCGATGAAGTATTCCGCAGTGAAGGTCGGCTTGATGTCCTTGCCGACGTCTGCTTCGAGCGTGCCGCCGACCAGACGGCCGTTATCGGATTTGGGCGCGACCTGGTGGGCGCCGACGGCAACCGTCCAGTCGCCTTTGGATTGAGCCAATGCGGGGACGCTGGCAAAGCTGGCGGCCAGGCCGGCGAGCAGAAGGGTAGAGCGCATGCGCATAGAAATTCTCGTTGTGTGCAGAAGATGGAGTAAGTCTTGTGGGTTTGCCCGAGGGCTGCCTTGATCCTGATCAATCCGTTGGCGCCATGACCCTGTGGGTCATGCAGCGGTGTGAGCAGGAGCTGGCATTGACAGCAGCGGTGCGCGCCGTGGCGGTGATCGCACCGGCGCATCGCGTCCGAGGTGCAACGCGATGCGCCTGGCGCAGGCGGCGGCGGGGGAGGAGCGCCGACGCTTGCATGCGCGATGGAGCAGGCCGCGAGCGGATGGCTGCAGGGACCGAGCACTTACTTGACCTTGGCGACCTTGGGCGCATCCACTTCCGGCATCGCCGAGCTGTGGTGGTTGATGATCAGCCACTTGTCGTCGCGCTTTTCGTACACGAAGGTGTAGCGGGCCTGCACCTTGCTCTTCTTGCCGTCCTTGTCGGTCAGCGTGAAGGTGTAGACGCCGGCATCCACCGCGCTGTCGTCATCGAGCACACGCACGGTGCGGTAGTTGACGACGCCCTGCGGCTTCTTGGTCAGGAACATCTCGAAGTACTTTTCGATCTGCGCCCGCGAGGCGCGCACTTCGTTGGAGACGGTCGGCAGCAGCACGCCGTCCGGTGCATACAGGTCGGCAACCTTGTGCGGGTTGCCGGTGGCCAGCGCCGCGTTCCAGGTGTCGAACAGTGCAGCCACTTCGCGCGCCTCGCCATCGGCGGGCAGCGTTGCCTTTTCGGTGTAATGCATCACGCCGCCAGCCAGCGCCGGGGTGGCGGCCAGAGCCAGAACCAGAGAGAGAAGGGTGCGACGCATGGGGGATCTCCGTTGTGATTGATGGGTGCCTCAGCAGGCAGGGCCAGTATCGAAATCCACGGAGCGCCGAAATTCTGCTGTTCGGCATAGTCTTGAGTATGCTGTCTGGCGTAGTTTGGATATTTATAAGCGATTGAAAATAAATAACTTAATGAGGATTTATAGACTTCTTCAAGTTTTACCTGTTGTGCAGACAATTGTTCGTTGCGCCGAGCGTCGGGCGCTGAGCACCGCGCGGATGCCCGTTTGAGAGCGATACGCCGTTGCCCTCTGTAGGGCACAGGCTATTGCCGAGCCCGCTGCCAGCGCGGTGCATGCAGGCCCTGGATCAGCAGGTCTGTCCTTGCATGTGGTGCCGTGCATCGCGCATGCAGCGAGCGCAGGTATCCAGGGCCGGCGCTGCGTCTACCGGCAGTGGTTAGGGGATGATTGCAATGGGTGCGGCTGCACCTGGCCACAACGTCCTTGCACGCGGTACTGCGCAGCATTCAAGCGCACGGCTGCGCGAGTGCGACGCTGCTAGAATGGCCGTCCCTTTCCATCCGCCGCGCTGTCGCGGCCGCAGGAGCTAGTGAACATGGCAATCAAGGTTGGCATCAACGGATTCGGTCGCATCGGCCGCAACGTGCTGCGCTCTGCGGTGCAGAACTTCGGCAATGACATCGAGATCGTGGCCATCAATGACCTGCTCGAGCCCGACTATCTGGCCTACATGCTGCAATACGACTCGGTGCATGGCCGCTTCAAGGCCGATGTATCGGTCGACGGCAACACGCTGATCGTCAACGGCAACAAGATCCGTCTGACCCAGGAACGCGACCCGGCCAACCTCAAGTGGGATGCGGTCGGCGCCGAGGTGGTGATCGAATCCACCGGCCTGTTCCTGACCAAGGAAACCGCCCAGAAGCACATCGACGCGGGCGCCAAGAAGGTGATCCTGTCTGCACCGTCCAAGGACGACACGCCGATGTTCGTGTTCGGCGTCAACGACAAGACCTACAAGGGCGAGGCGATCGTCTCCAACGCTTCGTGCACCACCAACTGCCTGGCGCCGTTGGCCAAGGTGATCAACGACAAGTGGGGCATCAAGCGCGGCCTGATGACCACCGTGCACGCGGCCACTGCAACGCAGAAGACCGTGGACGGCCCGTCTAACAAGGATTGGCGCGGTGGGCGCGGCATCCTGGAGAACATCATCCCGTCCTCCACCGGCGCTGCCAAGGCCGTCGGCGTGGTGATTCCGGAGCTCAACAAGAAGCTCACCGGCATGAGCTTCCGCGTGCCGACCTCCGACGTCTCGGTGGTCGACCTCACCGTCGAGCTGGAAAAGCCGGCCACCTACGCCGAGATCTGTGCCGAAGTGAAGGCGCAGAGCGAAGGCGCCCTGAAGGGCGTGCTGGGTTACACCGAAGACAAGGTGGTGGCCACCGATTTTCGCGGCGAGACCTGCACCTCGGTGTTCGACGCCGACGCAGGCATCGCGCTGGATTCCACCTTCGTCAAGCTGGTGTCCTGGTACGACAACGAGTGGGGCTACTCCAACAAGTGCCTGGAAATGGTGCGGGTTGTGGCGAAGTAAATCGCGCGCTTAGGCGACGCGTTGAAGGCCCCGGCATGCCGGGGCCTTTCGTTTTTTGTCTGTCGGAATGTGATGTGGACATGCGCCGTCACCGCTTCGTCGCCAGTACAGGATGTGGACTTTGAGAGGCTCACGTGCGCTAATTTGCGTGCACGGCGGCCGTTCCCGTGTCGTGTACGAAGGATCGGGGAACTCCATGGATCGAGAGAACATAACGATGAATAAATTTCTGGCGGGCGCATTGGCGCTCGGTGTGGTGATTGCGTTTTCGGCTCCGTCGAACAGCTGGGCGGCGAAAAAGCAGACCGGTACGCCGGCCTGGATGAATGCCGATGGTGAAGTGATCAAGTCGTCCGATGTCGAGGCGGGCTACGGCGAGACGGTCAAGGGCGTCAACGATTACGAGGGCGAGATCACCGGCAAGCCGGCGCCGGACAGCAAGTTCACCCAGTTGAAGATCGGCATGCCGATGAAGCAGGTGACCGATCTGATCGGGCAGCCGGACGACCAGGGTTCCTATGTGACTGGCAAGGCGTTCATTCCGTTCTTCTTCGGTGGGGACCGTTACCGGTACGAGATGGCCTACAAGGGCCAGGGCCGTCTGGTGTTTGCCGGCAAGTCGATGGGTACCGGCGGCAACCTGGTCTGGATCATCCATAACAAGAACGACAGCGGCTACCGCGAATAAGTTTGAAACGCCCGGTTCTCCGGGCGTTTTTTTTGGGCGCGCTTGCGCACGTGCAGCCATTGCGTCCCGGAGCTGCTGACGTCATCGCGTTGCAGGGCTTTCCCACCGGCTTGGCTGCCCAGACGCGTCCTGAGCCTGTATGGTTCGCGCATTCGGCCGGATGCCGACTCAGGGGTTGCTGCGTTGGAAACGATGATCGGGTTGGTAGTGCTGTTTCTGCTTGCGTTGCCGGTGGGTTTAGTGATCGCGCTGGTGTGGATCGCCGGGCTACGGCGGCGCGTGGATTCACTGGAGCAGCGGCTTGCGCAGTGGCAGGCCAGCGGGGCGGGGGCCGCGGATGCGGCGGCGGTGCATTCGCCAACGCCAACGCCTTTCAGGGCGTGGGAGCCGCAGCAAGACGCATCCGACGTCGGTGTGTCTACATTTGGCGAGCCCGACTCGCCTCGCGCAGCAGACCTGCCAGCTGCGCCAGCGCCTGTCGTGTCGATGCCGGTGACGATGCCGCCATCATTGCCCGCCGATGCTTTCGCTTCTTCTGCAGCACTTAGCGCTGGCGATGCGCCGACTTCGTCCACTGCGCCTGCGCAGCCACAGCCACAGCCACAGCAGCAACCGCAATACATCCCGTCCGAACCCGGCCCGATCGCGCGCGCAGCCAGCGCAGTGAAGCGCTGGTTCACCGAAGGCAATGTGCCGGTCAAGGTCGGCATGCTGGTGTTGTTGGCCGGTGTGGCGTCGTTGTTGAAGTACGCCAGCGACCAGGGCTGGATGCGCATGCCGGTCGAGCTGCGGCTGGCCGGCATCAGTGTGCTGGCGCTCGCCGGCCTGGTGTTCGGCTGGAAGCAACGACTGCAGCGGCCGGGCTTTGCGTTGGCATTGCAGGGCGGCGCCATCGGCGGGTTGTTGTTGACCGTGTTTGCGGCCTTCAAGTTGTATGGATTGCTCGGCGCCGGCCTGGCGATGGGTATCAGCGTGGTGCTGATTGCCGGCATGTGTGTGCTGGCGGTGGTGCAGGATTCGCGCACGCTCGCGGTACTCGGTGTGTTGGCCGGCTTCCTCGCGCCGATCTGGCTATCCACCGGCAGCGGCAATCATGTTGCGCTGTTCTCGTATTACGCCGTGCTCAACGCCGGCATCGTGGCGATCGCCTGGACGCGTCCGTGGCGGGTGCTGAACCTGCTCGGATTCGCCTTTACCTTCGGCATCGGCACGCTATGGGGCGCGCTGCAATACAGCCCGGCAAAATTCGCCAGTACCGAGCCGTTCCTGCTGCTGTTCTTCGCCATGTATGTGGCGATTCCAGTGCTGCATGCGCGTCGCGGCGATGGCAGTGCAGGCAAGGTCATCGACGGCAGCCTGTTGTTCGGCACGCCACTGGTGGCGTTCGCGTTGCAGGCGCGTCTGCTGGAAGGCGATCGGTTGCCGCTGGCGTTGTGCGCGCTGGCGGTGGCGGTGCTGTATGCAGGTCTGGCGCGCTGGCTGCTGCGCCGCGCCTCCACGCGCTTGCTGGGCCAAGCGCACGCGATGCTGGCGGTGGGCTTTGCAACGCTGGCGGTGCCGTTGGCGTTGTCGGCGCGTGCCACCGCCAGCGTGTTCGCGCTCGAAGGTGTGGGCTTGTTGTGGCTGGGCTTGCGGCAGCAGCGACGCATCTCGCAGTTCAGCGGTGTGGCGCTGCAGTTGTTTGCGGCGGTCGGCGTCGCCTTCGGCGTGGATGCGTGGCGTTACGACATGGTGGCCATTGCCAATGCCACCTGCATGAGCACCTTGCTGCTTGCCATTGCCGGCTGCGCCAGTGCCTGGTTCCTGCGCGATGCAGGGCATCCACGGCGTGCACTGGTTGCGTATCTGTGGGGGCTGGGCTGGTGGGCGTTCTGCGGTGTGCACGAGATCTTCAGTTTTGCTGGCGATCTGCGCAGCGAACCGGATCTGCTGCTGGGCTTTGTGGCGCTCACGGTATGGATGGCTGCCGAGGTGCATCGGCATCGCCCCGCAACGGCGTTGGTGTGGACGGTGATGTCCGGGCTGACGCTGGCCGTGCCGCTGGCGCTGTGGCAGAGCCATGCGCATACTCAGCCGTTCGCACATTGGGGCGCGTTGGCGTGGTTGGCGTTTGCGTTGGCCGGTGCGCGTGCACTGTGGTGCTTGCGCATGCAGCACGGTGCCGGCGCTGTGGCCGCGCAGTTCATCTGGTGGTTGCTGTGGCCGTTGGTGGTGTCGTTGGGCGCAGCCTGGTTGGCCGATGCCTTCGTGCTCGCCAATGGTTGGCGTTGCGCATTGCTCGCCGCGCCCTGGCTTGCCGTGGCGGCCGTGGGTCTGCTGCGCTGGCCGTGGCTGGCGTGGCCGCAGGGCGCAAGCTTCGATCCTGCGCGCAATGCCTTGCTGAGCTGTGTGTTTGCAGTGCTGGGCATCGGTTGGTTGATCGTGTTGCTGGATCCGGTGAGCGCCGCGCCATTGCCTTGGCTGCCCGTGCTCAACCCGGCCGAGCTGGCGCAACTGGCCGTGCTGGCCTTGCTGGCGCGTTGGGCATGGTCTGCGCAAGCGCCGCTAGCCTTGCAACGTTGGCGGGTGACTGCGCTGGGCGTGCTGGGCTGGGTGTCGATCACCGGCAGCACCTTGCACAGCGTGCATCACTGGGGCCGCGTGGCGTGGGATGCGTCCTTGATCAACGCCACCTTGTCGCAGACCAGCCTGACCATCGTGTGGAGCGTGCTGGGCGTGCTGGGCTGGGTGGTCGGCTCGCGTCGCGGTCAACGCGGCCTGTGGCTGGGTGGGGCGTTGCTGATGGGTCTGGTATTGGCCAAGCTGGTCCTGGTGGATCGCCAGCATCTGGGCAATCTGCTCGGCATCGGCTCGTTCATGGCCTATGGCCTGTTGTGCACCGTGGTGGGCTATCTGGCACCGGCGCCGCCGCGCCAGGCGGCCGCGGAAGAACCTGCTGTCGCAGACGATGGCGTCGAAAAGGATCAGGCATGAAAGCGAGGCAATGGGGATGGCTGCTGCTGGTGCCGCTGATGGCGCAGGCGGCCGATGTGCGCCAGGACTATCGTCAGCAATGGCCGTTGCAGGTGGCCGGCTCGGATGCCGGCATGTATCAGCTGAGCTTGAACGATGCGCTCTATCGCAGCGCAGACGACGCAGCGCTGCGCGATGTCACCGTGATCGATGCGCGTGGCGAAGAGGTGCCAACTGCATTACTCGCCGTGGACGCAGCGCCAGCCGTCGCGCCACGCCGGCAGCGCTTGCCGTTGTTTGCGCTACCGGCGGGTGCGGCGCCTGCCAACGGCGATCTGCAGCTGATCGCCGAGCGCGATGCCAGTGGTGCGGTGCGCCGGTTGGAAGGCCGCTTTGCGACCGGCACATCGGCGGCAGCGGGCGCCGGCGGCAGCTGGCTGATCGATGCCAGCGCATTGCGCGATCGTGCGCGCGCGCTGTGGCTGGACTGGGACGGCAACATGCCGGTGCAGGCCCAACTGCGCGTGGAAGGCAGCGACGATCTGCGCGATTGGCGCGTGCTCGCCTCCGACGCCACCGTGATGGCGTTGGACAATCGGGCACAGCGTCTGCAGCAACGGCGCATCGCATTGGACAAGGGCGCTCGTTATCTACGCATCGTGCCGGTCTCGGGCGAGCTGCCGGCCTTGCGTGTGGTCGATGCGGAGCTGGACGGCATCGCAGCACCTGCACACTCGGAATGGCTGGAGCTGCCGGGCACTGCGCAGGACGCAGCCGTGGTCTACGTCCTGCCGGGGCGCTTCCCGATCACCCAGATCGATGTCGGCGGCGGTCAGGCCGAAGCGGTCGAATGGATCGTGGAAAGCCGCGATGCCAACGATGCGCCGTGGCAGCGCCGGGCCGGGCCGTGGTTGGCCTATCGCCTGGGCAATGGCGCGGCGGCCGCCTCGCCGCCGCAAGTGCTGTCCGCCCCGGTGCGCGATCGCCAATGGCGGCTGCTCGCCGCGCAAGGGCGCAGCACCGCAGTGCCGACCCTGCGGGTGGGCTACCAGCCGGAGCGGGTGATGTTTCTCGCGCAGGGCCAGCCGCCATACGCAGTGGTTGCCGGCAGCGCGCGCGTGCAACGCGGTGAAGCGCCGCTGGCCTCGATGCTGCAGGCGCTACGTCGCGAACGCGGTGCGCAGTGGCAACCGGCCCAGGCCAGCGTCGCCGCGCAGGCACAGCCGCTGGCTGGCGATGCAGCATTGCAGCCGGCCACCACGCCGCGCGACTGGAAGCGCTGGTTGCTCTGGGGCCTGCTGGTCGGCGGCGCCTTGCTGGTCGGCGGTTTCGCAGTGAGTCTGCAGCGTAGCTCGGCGGCCAATCGCAACGCCGGATAGCGACGCGCGCCGCACGGCGGTTTGCCGCTGCGGCGCGAAGGTCCGACAATGGGCGTCCCCCGTCGCCAAGGCAGCCGCATTGCCCGTCGTCTTCGACCGACCATCTCCCGCGTCGCCAGCCCTGTTGGCAGCGACATGCGTGACAGGCAACGCGCAATCCCGGCGATCTGCACGGGGACGCAACGGCAGCGCGCAACGGCTACCCAAAGCCACCTACCTGCGCAGCGCGCAGACGTCAGCGCTCTGCGCACTGGCGGCTTCTTCGATTCCCCATTCCCGATTCTCCATTCCCCAGACCTAGCGAGCTGACCCCATGTCCATCGTCCGCATGACCGACCTCGATCTCTCCGGCAAGCGCGTGCTGATCCGCCAGGATCTCAACGTGCCGATCGACAACGGCCAGATCACCTCCGAGCAGCGCATCACCGCCTCGGTGCCCACCATCAAGCTGGCGCTGGAAAAGGGCGCTGCAGTGATGGTGACTTCGCACCTGGGCCGCCCCAAGGAAGGCAGCTGGACCGAAGAAGATTCGCTGGCACCGGTGGCCGCGCGCTTGAGCGCGCTGCTGGGCGTGGACGTGCCGCTGGTGCGTGACTGGATCGACGGGGTCGAGGTGGCGCCGGGCCAAGTGGTGCTGCTGGAAAACTGCCGCATGAATATCGGCGAGGGCAAGGACGACGAGACCCTGTCGCGCAAGTACGCCGCGCTGTGCGATGTGTTCGTCATGGACGCCTTCGGCACCGCCCATCGCGCGCAGGCCTCCACGCATGGGGTGATCCGTTTTGCCCCGGTGGCCGCAGGCGGCCCGCTGCTGATGGCCGAGCTCGATGCACTGGCCAAGGCACTGGACAACCCGGCCAAGCCGCTGCTGGCGATCGTGGCCGGCAGCAAGGTCTCCACCAAGCTTGAGCTGCTGTCCAACCTGGTCAACAAGGTCGACCAGCTGATCGTCGGTGGCGGCATCGCCAACACCTTCATCGCCGCAGCCGGGCACGACGTGGGCAAGTCCTTGAGCGAGCCGGACCTGATCCCCACCGCCAACCAGATCGTGGCCGATGCGAAGCTGCGCGGCGCGGAGATTCCGTTGCCCACCGATGTGGTGGTCGCCAAGCAGTTCCTGCCCGATGCGCAGGCCACCGTGAAGTCGCTCGATGCCGTGGAGGCCGACGATCTGATTCTGGATATCGGTCCGCAGACCGCCAAGCGCTACGCCGAGCTGATCGCCAGCGCCGGCACCGTGGTGTGGAACGGGCCGGTTGGCGTGTTCGAATTCGAGCCCTTCAGCCACGGCACCGAAACCCTGGCGCGTGCGATCGCCAGTTCCAAGGCATTCTCGATTGCCGGCGGTGGCGACACCCTGGCTGCCGTGGACAAGTACGACATCGCCAAGGACGTCACCTACATCTCCACCGGCGGTGGTGCGTTCCTGGAATTCCTGGAAGGCAAGACCCTGCCGGCGGTGGCCGCACTCGAGGCGCGCGGCAAGTGAGCGCAGCCACGCTGTTCTTCGATCTGGATGGCACCCTGGTCGATTCGGAGCCGGGCATCGTCGCCAGCATCGTGCATGCCTTGGACGAGGTGGGCCAAACGCGTCCGTCGCCGCAGACCCTGCGCGCCTGGATCGGCCCGCCGCTGCGCGACAGTTTCACCGAGTGCTTTCCGGATGACCCTGAGCTGGTGCAGCGCACCTTGGCCGCCTACCGCGCGCGTTACGACGCGGTGGGCTGGACCGAACTGAGCGTGTTCGACGGTATCGGTGAGGTCGTCATCGAGCTGCAGCGCGCCGGCCATCGCCTGGCGGTCGTGACCTCGAAGAACGAGCGCTACGCGCGCCGTATCGTCGAGCATCTGCCCTTCGGTGCATGCTTCGAGAACGTGATCGGCGCCAGCGAAGACGGCGAACGTCGCTTCAAGCCGGACCTGATCGCCGAAGCATTGCGCCGTTTGCAGATCGAAAAAACCGGCTGCGTGATGATCGGCGACCGCCGCATGGATATCGATGGCGCCACTCACCACGGCATCCACAGCATCGGTGTGTTGTGGGGCTTCGGCGACGAAGCCGAACTGCGCGCCGCCGGTGCCGGTGCAATCGCACACAACCCGGCCGAGTTGCGTGCATTGATCGACGCAAATCGTTGACGCTTGAAAAGTCTGTTCTTCACCGCCGCCGCGTTAGGGTGGCAGCCCACAGTTTCAGCCCGCAGCGCGTCAGCGTGGTGCGGAAAGTGTACGTACTGTCCCGCACTGTCTATAGGACATGCCGGAATGCGAGGGTGGCTATGCCGCAATGCCATCCTCGGTAGGTGACGCGTGTGTTAAGTTTCGCGGCTTTTACAGGGAGGCCATCATGAAAGAACGTCAACGCCGCACCAAGATCCTCGCAACGCTCGGACCGGCCACGGATCCGCCCGGTGTGCTGGACGCTTTGTTCAAGGCGGGCGTCAACGTGGTGCGCCTCAATTTCAGCCACGGCGATCCGTCCGGCCAGGCCAAGCGTGCGGCCGAAGTCCGCGCCGCTGCGGTACGTGTCGGTGCCGAGGTCGGCATCCTGGCCGATCTGCCCGGCCCGAAGATCCGCGTCGAACGCTTCGCCGAAGGCAAGATCAAGCTGACCACCGGCGAGCGTTTCGACCTGGTGGCCGATCCCAATGCGCCTGCGGGCGACCAGCACCAGGTCGGCGTCAGCTACCTGGGCCTGCCGCAGGACGTGGCCGCGGGCGATGTGCTGCTGCTCGACGATGGTCTGGTGCAGTTGCAGGTGACCGAGGTACAGGGTCAGCGCATCGTCACCACCGTGCTCAACGATGGCGTGCTGTCCGATCGCAAGGGCTTGAACAAGCAGGGCGGCGGCCTGTCGCTGGGCGCGCTGACCGAGCGCGACAAGGAGCTGATCGGCATCGTCGCCAAGATCGGCGTGGACTTCATCGCGGTGTCGTTCTGCCGCAATGCCGAAGACATGAACGATGCACGGCGCATCGCGCGTCAGCACGGCTGCGATGCCGCGCTGGTGTCCAAGATCGAGCGCACCGAAGCCATCGAGAACCTGGTCGAGATCGTCGAAGCCTCCGACGTGGTGATGGTGGCGCGCGGTGATCTGGGCGTGGAAATCGGCGATGCCGAATTGCCGGGCCTGCAGAAGAAGATCATCCGCGAATCGCTGGCGCAGAACAAAGTGGTCATCACCGCCACGCAGATGCTGCAGTCGATGGTGGAAAGCCCGATCCCCACCCGCGCCGAAGTGCTGGACGTTGCCAATGCGGTCATCGACGGTACCGACGCGGTGATGCTCTCGGCCGAAACTGCGGCCGGTGCCTATCCGGTGCGTGCGGTGGAAGCGATGGCGCGCATCTGTCTGGGTGCCGAGCGCCAGTTCGAATTCGATACCGACTTCGAAGCCGCGCAACGCAACCTGCAGCGCGCCGACCAGGCGATCGCGATGGCGACCATGTTCCTGTCCGAGCACATCGGTCTGGCCGGTGTGGTCGCGTTGACCGAATCCGGCGGCACGCCGCGGTACCTGTCGCGCTTCCGCTCCAACATGCCGATCTACGCGTTCACCCGTCACGATGGCGCGCGCCGCCACATGGCGATGATGCGCGGCGTGTTTCCGATCAGCTTCGACAGCCGTGGCCTGACCCCGCGCGAAGCCGCACGTGCGGCGATCCGTCTGCTGGTGGAGAACGAGCGCATGGGGCCTGGCGACCGCGTGGTATTCACCAGCGGCGAGCATATGGAAACCCACGGCGCCACCAACACCTTGCGCCTGCTGGAAGTGGGCGAAGACGGCCGCGCCAGCGGACTGGGCGAGCTGTAGTCACGGCTGTTTTGTGATGGCATGGCGCGCGTGCGAAACGCGCGCTGTGTGGTGATCGCGAGGACAAACACAACGGCGGCCTGTGGGTCGCCGTTGTGCTGTGTGGCATGTCCGGGTGAGGTTTGTTGCGGAACGTTTGCGCACGCAAGATGCCAGACAAGACCAGTGCGCGCCTCCGCCCGATGCGCGGCCACCGGCATCGTCGGCATGCGTGCACATCGCGATGCGCGCCGCGCCACACATCCTGTCATGCAGGACACGTGTAATCGGTTGCAGACATTCCGTGAAGGAATGTCTGCGACTTTCGTCGCTATACTTTCGTTCTCCCCCGCAGCTGCCACAGGAACTACATGAGCATCGAACAGCTTGCCGAAACCGCCCAGGCCATGGTCGCCCCGGGCAAGGGCATCATCGCCATCGACGAATCGACCAGCACGATCGCCAAGCGCTTTGCCAGCGTCGGCATCGAGAACATCGAAGAAAACCGTCGCGCCTATCGCGAACTGCTGCTGACCACGCCCAAGCTGAGCGACTACATCTCCGGCGCCATCCTGTTCGACGAGACCATCCGTCAGAAGACCAAGGACGGCGTGCCGTTCGCCGAGTACATGACCGCCCACGGCATCATCCCGGGCATCAAGGTCGACAAGGGCGCGCAGCCGCTGGCCGGCATGCCGGGCGAGCTGGTCACCGAAGGTCTGGACGGTCTGCGTGCACGGCTTGAGGAGTACTACACGCTGGGGGCGCGTTTCGCCAAGTGGCGTGCGGTCATCAACATCGGCGAAGACATTCCGTCCGGCACCTGCATCGAGGCCAATTCGCATGCGCTCGCGCGTTACGCCGCGCTGTGCCAGGAGCAGGGCCTGGTGCCGATGGTCGAGCCGGAAGTGATCATGGACGGCAGCCACGACATCGAGACCTGCTACGAAGTCACCGAAGCCACGCTGCGTTCGCTGTTCGGCGCACTGTATGAGCAGAATGTCGTGCTCGAAGGCACCATCCTGAAGGCCTCGATGGTCATCTCCGGCAAGGGCTGCGAAGAGCAGGCCGGCATCGAAGAAGTGGCCGAGTCCACCGTGATGTGCCTGAAGTCGACCGTGCCGGCGATCCTGCCGGGCATCGTGTTCCTGTCCGGCGGCCAGAGCGACGAGCAGTCCACCGCGCACCTCAACGAGATGCACCAGCTCGTCAATCTGCCGTGGCCGCTGAGCTTCTCCTACGGTCGCGCGATGCAGCAGGCCGCACTGAAGCTGTGGGCCAAGGACATGACCGGCAACTTCGCCAAGGCGCAGCAGATCATCTATGAGCGCGCCAAGGAAAACGGTCTGGCCGCGCTGGGCAAGTGGAAGGGTTGATCGGTTGATGACGGCTGCAAGACCGTCGCATCGATAAGACGAAAAAACGCCGGCAGCAATGCCGGCGTTTTTGTTTGCCCCGATCAAGAGCGACAGCGCTGACCGGGCGCGATTCCGGGCCCCACCTTCATACGGCACTGAAGTCGTTGAAAGACTGTCGGCGGCAGTGATGGCACTGCACGTCAGTCGCCTTGCCAAAACACAACGAGCGCCTCGCGGCGCTCGTCACTTCAACCTTTGCATCGCGCCTCAGGCGGCCGCAGTTTCCTGGGCGGCCAATGCCTGCTGGTACGCCTTGAAGGTCGCCTCGTTATAAGCCACCAGCACAATGTGCTTGGGCACCTTGTGCGAGCGCTGCCAATCGCGCGTTTCGGTCACGGCGATGCGCGCGGCCTGATACAACGGGTATCCATAGATGCCGCAACTGATCGCCGGAAAGGCGATCGAATGCAGCATCATCTGCTCGGCAAGTTTCAGCGACTGCCAGTAGCAATTGGCGAGTTGTTCCGGCTCGTTGTGCTTGCCGTCGCGCCAGACCGGGCCGACGGTGTGGAACACATGGCGTGCCTTCAGATCGAAGCCGTCGGTGATGCGGATTTCGCCGGTCGGGCAGCGCACGCCCGGGCGCACTTGCGGCAACGCTTCGCAGGCTTCCAGCAAACGCGGGCCGGCGGCACGATGGATGGCCCCATCGACGCCGCTACCGCCCAACAACGATTCGTTGGCGGCGTTGACGATGACGTCAACGTCGAGTTCGGTGATGTCGCCTTGCCAGACTTCGATCTTCATAGCGCGATAGTTAAGGGATTTGCATGAGGAACGCGTGATGGGGCGCGCGTTGCGGAATGGGCACGCTATCGCCCATTCATCTCATCTGTTGCGACCACCCGGCGCGTGTACGTCGATGCCGCGCGTCGATCGCATGCGGCGGCGGTGCGAAGGTGCCGTTGCGATCGCTCGGATCAATCGCAACGCAGATGTCACCGGCGATCGAGAATTACAGCCAGCGCCGCACGCGCGCGCAATAGGCGCTGTAATGGCGGCCGAATTCACTGCGCAGACGCGCTTCTTCGAACGGGATGACGTAGCGCTGCAAGGCCAGCCATGGCAGCGGCAGCAACGCAACCGCCCACAGCAGCCCCAGCTGCAGACATAGGCCGATGTAGCTCAGCACCAGCGCCAGATACATCGGGTTGCGGGTGAAGCGATACGGGCCGTCCAGCACCAGCCGCGAGGGATGACCGCTGGGCATGATGGTGGTGCGCTGGCGCGCGAACAGGATGAAGCAGCTCACCGCCAGCGCCAGCCCGAGACCGGCGATGCCGCCGCCGGCCAGTTCGATCCACGCCAACAGGGGGGGCGCAGGCACTGGCAGATCCAACGCGCTTTGCAGCCAGGCACCCAGGCCCAGTGCCAGCGCGAAGTGAGCAGGCGAGGTGATCTTGACCAGCCATGGCGCCCGCGAGGTGCGGGTGTCGCTGTGTCCGTACGGCCGGTTGTTCACCACGTTTCTCCCTGCATCACGGCCGCCATCCTAACGTTTCCTTGACATGGACGGGAGTGCACGGGTGCCGTAGTGCGAGCTGCTCCGCACACTGCGGTCTACAAAAAGCTTGGCGATGTCCGAGGTATCTGCGGCACCATGCGATTGCATGACGCAATCGCATGCCGAGGAAGGCGAGGCCGATGGCTGGATCGACCACAAACAAAAAGGCCGCGCTGAGGGCGCGGCCTTGTATGCAGACACAACGCGACGATCAGGGCAGACCGGCCAGCCAATCGTCGTCGGAGCCCTCGTTGATGTCGGCGAACAGCGGCGTGGAAAAATACCGCTCTCCGGTATCGGGCAGCATTGCCAGGATGACGGCGCCGGGCACCGCGCTTTCGGCCACGCGCAATGCAGTGGCGACGGTGGCGCCGCCGGAGATGCCGGTGAAGATGCCTTCCTCGGCGGCCAGGCGACGGGCCACAGTGATCCCATCGGTGTCTTCCACGCTCAGGACTTCATGCGCGACATCGCGATTGAGCACTTCCGGCACGAAGTCCGGGGTCCAGCCCTGGATCTTGTGCGGCTTCCAGTCCTGGCCCTGCAGCAGCGCGGCGCCAGCCGGCTCGGTGGCGGTGATGCGCACTTCCGGGCGGGCCACGCGCAGCACTTCGCCTACACCGGTGAGCGTGCCGCCGGTGCCCCAGCCGGTGACGAAATGGTCCAGCCGGTGGCCGGCGAAATCGCGCAGGATTTCGGCCGCAGTGGTGTTGCGGTGATAGGCCGGATTGGCCGGGTTGGCGAATTGGCTGGCCAGAAACCAGCCGTGCTGCTCGGCCAGTTCCTTGGCCTTGCGCACCATGCCGCTGCCGCGCTCGGCCGCCGGGGTCAGGATCACCTTGGCACCATAGGCGCGCATCAGCTTGCGGCGTTCGATGGAGAAGGTTTCCACCATGGTGGCGACGAACTTGTAGCCGCGCGCGGCGGCCACCATCGCCAGCGCCACGCCGGTATTGCCGGAGGTGGCCTCGACAATGGTGTCGCCGGGCTTCAGCAGGCCGCGCTGTTCGGCATCGAGGATGATCGCCAGCGCCAGGCGGTCCTTGACCGAGCCGCCCGGATTGAACGACTCGACCTTGACGTACAGGGTCACGTGCGCGGGTGCGAGGCGATGGAGCTTGACCACCGGGGTGCGGCCGATGGTGTCGAGGATGTTGTCGTACAGGGCCATGGGGTCTCCGTCGGAATCAGGCTGCGTGGGCGAGTGTGGGCGCGTCGGGCGTTGCGATGGGTGAGTGCGGGGGCGGCCGGGCGGTCAACGGCGCTGCGCCGAACCAGTGCAGGCTGGCGGCCAGCCCGGCGACCTCGCCCAGGATCAGCAAGGCAGGCGCACGAACGGCGTGCTGCTGCGCGGTGGCGGCCAGGCTGGCAAGGGTGCCGGTGATCACGCGTTGCTGCGGGCGCGAGCCGTTTTCCACCAGCGCGAATGGTGTGGCGGGCGCGCGGCCGGCCTGCAACAGGCGTTGCTGGATGCCGTCCAGCCCGGCCACACCCATGTAGAAGGCCAGGGTCTGGCGTTCCTGGCCGAGCGCCTGCCAGTCCAGCGTGTCCAGCGAATCCTTGCAGTGCGCGGTGATCAGCCGCAGCGATTGCGCGTGGTCGCGATGGGTGAGCGGAATGCCGGCATAAGCGGCGCAAGCGATCGCAGCGGTGATGCCGGGAACGACCTGAAAAGCGATGCCGTGGTCGCGCAGGAATTCCAGCTCCTCGCCGCCACGGCCGAACACGAACGGGTCGCCGCCTTTCAGACGCACCACGCGGCGCCCGGCGCGGGCGTGTTCCAGCATCAGCGCGTGGATCTGCTCCTGGCGGGTGCTGTGTCCCTGGGCGGCCTTGCCGACTTCCACGCAGAGCGCATCGCGACGCGCCAGGCGCAGGATCTGTGGGCTGACCAGGCGATCGTAGAGCAGCACATCGGCCTGGCGCAGCGCGCGCAGGGCATGCCGGGTGAGCAGGCCGGGATCGCCGGGGCCGGCACCGACCAGGGTCACGCTGCCGGGGGCCAGCGTGCCCACTGCGGTGCGCGGCGTGGGGGAAGCTGCGGGTGTCGCTGCTGAAACGGCCGGGCTGGCGTCGTGCGTGAGCAGGCGGCGCGCGGTTGCCGCAGCGCGTAGGGCATCGTTGAGTTCGGCTGTCGCGCTGGCGGCGATGGTCAGCCAGACCGGTTGGTCGGGCAGTTCCAGCCATGCCGGGTCGAACCCGCCTACCAGCCAGTGCACCTGTCCGGCCTGCGCCCAGTTGCGCAATTGCGCAGTGAGTTCCGGTGCGCCCACCAACGGCAGCGCACCGGCCTGCAGCAGCCCGGCGGTGGCGCGCTCGGCATTGGTGCCGCCGCCGACCACCAGGACGGCACGGCCACGCAGGTCGGCAATGAGCGGGAACACAGGAGGCACGGCAGGGGCATCGAGAAGGGAGGGCCAGACCGTAACGCCGGCATATAGCCGTCGGAAATGACTTCATACACCCTGGAAATAGCGTTCGGTTATAAGCTGACCCATAGAACTCCTCTACAGTCGAGTCCCTGTGGCGCCTCGCGCTTTTTTGGATATAAGCCCATGACGCTGACCCAACTTCGTTACCTGGTCGCCATCGCCGATGCCGAGCTGAACATCACGCTGGCAGCCGCGCGTGTGCATGCCACCCAGCCCGGTCTGTCCAAGCAGCTCAAACAGTTGGAGGACGAACTGGGCTTTCTGTTGTTCGTGCGCAAGGGGCGCAGCCTGGACGCGGTCACGCCGGCAGGGGTGGAAGTGATCGAGCGTGCGCGTTCGGTGCTGTCGGAAGCCAATAACATCCGCACCTATGCGGCCAACCAGCGCCGCGAGAGCCAGGGCCAGCTGACCCTGACCACCACCCATACCCAGGCGCGCTTCGTGCTGCCGCCGGCGGTGGCGCAGATCAAGCACGCCTACCCGCAGGTGAGCGTGCATCTGCAGCAGGCCGCCGAAAGCGCGGCGCTGGATCTGCTCAGCCAGGGCGATGCGGATATTGCGGTGGTCAGCACAGCCGGTGGCGAGCCGAGCGCCGGGATTGCGGTGCCGCTGTACCGCTGGCGTCGGCTGGTGATTGTGCCGCGCGGCCACCCGCTGGATCAGGCACGTACCGCGCCGGACATGCAGTCGCTGTCGCAATACCCGTTGATCAGCTACGAGTCGTCCACGCGGCCAGGTTCGTCGTTGCAGCGGGCATTTGCGCAGGTCGGGCTGGAGCCGAGCATCGCGCTGACCGCGCTGGATGCGGACCTGATCAAGACCTATGTGCGTGCCGGCCTGGGCGTTGGCCTGGTGGCGGAGATGGCGGTCAGCGCCAACGACGAGGATCTGCGCGCCTGGCCGGCGCCGGCGCCCATTGCCGATTGCATCGCCTGGGCGGTGCTGCCGCGCGACCGCGTACTGCGCGATTACGCGCTGGATCTGGTGCATGTGCTGGCGCCGCAGATCGACAAGCGCGATCTGCGCCGTGTGCTGGATGGCAACCAGGCGCCGAACTGGCCGCTGCCGCCGACCTGGGAGTCGCTGACCCAGACCATTACCAGCTGAGCGGCTGGCGACGGCCGCATGAGCGCTGGTTGAGCGGCTATCGAAAGTTGCAAGTTTGCCGGATCGATGCGGTGCATGTTCTGCAGGAAAGCGAAGGCATTACCTGCCGATCAGCGGCGGCGCACAGGCCAATTCCGCACCCACCGTCTGCCGGTTTTGTGAGAGTGCTTCGGTCACTGAGGGGCGCTTGCGCGTGTCCCGCTCCCGGATGCGGCACCGCGCATCGACTATCGCCGCTCACGGTGCCTGCCAGTTTTACGCGAATGCTCCGGTCACTAATGGCGCTTGCATGCGTAACCAGCATGAGACACACCGCAAGTACGTCCACGTCGCAACCGTGCAACCGCGTCATGCTGGCGGTCGGTGTTCGGAATCGGTAGGACTGTTCGTACACTGCGGTCTGCGCGCGGGGTGTACCGATTCCGGTTTGCTGCGCGCGCGCGATCCCCGTTCGCCACTGTGAGGCGCTGCAACCGATGACCGAGCGATTGACCGAGCCACTGCGTCCGCCTTTCAGCCGACTGTGGTCGCCCGACCAGGACGGCGGCATGTCGTTGCAGCTGTCGGCCAACCTCGACGGCCGCGAGCATGCGTTGCTGACGGTACTGGCCGACCCGCACGACGAAGCGTTATGGGTGGCAGTGCAGGCCGGCGACACCCAGGTGCAGATTCCGCTGGCGGCGCTGCGTCAACTGTTGGAGGTCGCAGCCGAAGAGGTGCATTCGGCCGAGTGGTTTGCGCGGCAGGATGCGGCCGAACCTGAGCGTTGACGGCCTCATCTGTTGCACGCGTGCCTGCCCTGGATGCTGCACTGCAACGTACGTGGTTGCGAAAAATCTCACTGCGATCAACAGCCTGCGCGCAGTCTCGCACTAACCCGGAAACACGCTGTCAGTGATTCTCCCTACACGTGTCAGGGCCGCCGGATCGGCGTCATCGGCCCGTATCAAGTTGCGCGCTGCGCTGTCGTAAATCCTTATAGCAACCATAACGCGACACTTTCGGACGTCTAGGGGTGGACGGCGCAGGACCGGCGATGCAGTGATCGCATGGCCGGTCTGTTTGGCGGTGTCGTCGAGAGGTTGCCAGCGCTGTCGCATCACCATTGCGCGAGGCTGCGCGATGACGCGGCTGGCGCACCCGGGTCCCTGGGGAGAGACCTGGCGTGCTTGGCGGCGGATCCGGGTCGGGAGCCCGGGTCCGCCTTTTTTTATGCGCGACGCATTGCCGCGCTCAGGCCAGCGGGATGCGCACCGAGAAACAGGTACCGCCTGCCGGGCGTGGGCGCACATCCACCTCGCAGTCCAGGGTTTCGGCAGTGCGGTGCACGATCCATAGACCGATGCCCAGCCCTTCGCTGTTCGGATCCGCCTGGCGAAACGCCTGGAACACCTGTTCGGGATGGTCCAGGTTCAGGCCGATGCCGCTGTCGATGATTTCCACCACGGCGTAACCGGGGCGGCGGCGCACGCCGACCAGCACGCGCCCGCGTTCGGTGTACTTGACCGCGTTGCCGACCAGGTTGCCGATCAGCGTGGTCAGCAGCGTGGCGTGGCTGCGCACGCGCAGCGAAGTGGGCACGTGGCGCAAGGCCAGGCATTTGTCGCTCGCCGGTTGCCGCCATACGCCGAGGACCGCGTGCAGCACGTCTTCCAGTGCCAGCGGCTGCAGATCCGGGGTGGAGCTCTTGCTCGCCGCGGCCAGTGTGGCCAGTTCGTCGAGGCTGCGTGCCACCATGCCGATCGCATCGCGTGCGGTGACCAGGGTGGGAACGGAATCGACATTGGCGTGCCGGCGCATCTTGTCGATGGCATAGGCCGCAGTGCGCAGCGGAGTTTTCAGGTCGTGCCCGGCGATCGCCATCAGCCGGCTGCGATAGCGGTCGGACTCTTCGGCATTCTGCAGCGCGCGGCGCAGTTCCAGCTGCGCCATGGTCTGGCGCGCCAGTGCGCGCAGCGCTTCGACCTGTTCGTCAGTGAGTTGACGCGGTTGCCGGTCCAGCACGCACACCGTACCCAGCGGCAGGCCTTCGCTGGTCTTGAGCAACGCACCTGCATAAAACCGTAGTGGCACCTCGCCGGTGACCAGCGGGTTGCGTGCAAAGCGGATGTCTTCGCGCGTGTCGGGCACCACCAGCACGTCGTTGTCGAGCAGCGCATGCGCGCACATCGACTTGAACAGCGGCGTCTCGCGCTCGCCCATGCCGCGCTCGCTCTTGAACCATTGGCGGTCGGCGTCCACCAGGCTGATCAGCGCGATCGGGGTCTGGCAGATGATCGAGGCCAACTTGGTGATGTCTTCGAATGCCGCCTCGCGCGGCGTATCGAGAATGCCGTAGCTGCGCAGCGCCTGGAGGCGCAACGCTTCGCTCGCGGGTTTGGGCGCGCAGGGAAAGGGCTCAGCCGCTGAATCGAACAAGACGCTCATGCGCGCGCAGGATGAATGGAATAGAGCGACAAGCATAGGGCATGGCAGGGGCTGGCATGTGGGTGCGATCACGCTCGTAGATGGAACTGTGACTGCCGGCCTCGACAGTGGAGGGGTGGGGTTTTGGTTTGTTTGCGATGTCGTGATGCAGATTGCGCGGTGTGTTGCGGCGGAGCAACGATCAGTACCAAGGGGGGGCGACGACCCAAGGGTACGAATCAGGGTGCGACATCCGGTCGCGCACCGGCCGCAAGCATCGCCGCGCGGCAGGCGGCGGCTTACACTCGCGCGATGCGTTCGTTCCGTCATCACCGTTGGCTGCACCTGCTTGCCTGTCTGGCGGTGGCGCTGATGCTGGTGGCGCCGCTGATCAGCCGTTGGAGCCAGGCGCAGTCGGTCGAACCGATGTGCATGAGCGGGCCGGCATTGGACGCAGGCGGGTCGTCGCACGCAGGCGACCAGGCCATGCCGGCGCAGACTGCCGCGCATCATCACGACAGCGCCGCGTCGCCAGCCAAGCCTCCAGCTGGCGAACACGCTGCCGGCATGCACGGCGAAGCTTGCGATTACTGCGTGCTGGCTGCGCGCCTGCTGCCGTGGCTGGCGCTGCTGGTGCTGTGTCTGCTGCAACTTCGGTCGGCGCCGACGCCCGTGCACACCCATGCACGGGCGTGGTCGGTTGTGCGCTGGGCCGCACTCGGGGCACGTGGGCCGCCGCTGCAGGCGTGAGTCTGGCCCCATCGCGGGTGTCCGCTGCGTCGTGCTGATTGCACGCCTGATCTTCCGGCGTGCCCGCCTGCCGCTGCATGGACGGCCCGCTTTCCTGAAGTGATGCCTGTGCCCGCTGCTATGCCGCGGCGCATGGCGGTGTTGCCGTGCCGGCACGGCGAAGGGTTGGTCATGCGTCTGCGGTTCTTGAAAACGATGTGGTATGCGCCGTCGTTGGCGTTGGTGTGGTGGCCTGTCTGCCAGGTGCAGGCACAGGATGCGGCGTTGACGCTGGGCAAGGTGCAGGTGAGCCAGACCCAGCGCAGCCCGAACACGGCGCGCGTGCTGAGTTCGGTGGATGTGATCGGCGGCGAGCTGGTGCACGATCAGCACGTGGATTACAGTTGGGAGCTGCTGATGCGCGCGCCGGGTGTGCAGGTCACCCAGTTCCGCATGGGCACCGATGCGGGGCGGTTCTCGTTCCGTGGCTTCAACGGCGAGGGGCGGATCAATGCAGTGAAGCTGCTGATCGACGGCATCCCCAGCAACGACAATGCCGGTGGCATGCCGTATCTGGATGCGGTGTTTGCGCAGGACATCAGCGCGATCGAGATCGTGCGCGGTACCAACGATGCGCGCTACGGTCTGAATGCAATTGCCGGCAGCGTGGACGTGCTGACCCGCACCGGCGGTAACGATGGCCGTTTGAGCGTGACGAGCGGCAGCTTCGGTGCGCGCGAGGTGCAGCTGGGCAAGGGCTTCGAACAGGGCGCATGGAGCCAGAACTATGTACTGGCGTGGCGCGATTCCGATGGCTATCGCGACCATGCCGAGGCGCGTAAGCGCAGCGTGGCCGGCAAGTGGTTCTACACCGACCCGGATGGTGCGTTCCGCGCCGGGCTCACCACGCGTTACTACGACAATCATGCGCTGGAAGCGGGCTATCTGGATGCGGCCAGCGCGCGTACGGCGCCGCGTAGTTCGCCGGGTTATGCGCAGGACGATCGCAGCGAACGCCAGCTACGACAGACCGCGTTGCATGCGGACGGCACGCTCGGTGCCGATGCGCAGTGGATCGCAAAGGCCTATCAAAACGACTATCGCAATTGGCGTTGGGTGCGGTTTTCCGCAGCCGGTCTGCAGCAGGAACGCGATACCGACGAGACCCATCGCGGCCTGCTGTTGCGTGGCAACTGGCAGCCGGATTGGGGCGCGCTGAGCGCCGACCTGGAAGCCGGCGTGGATGCGCAGTGGCAGGACAACCAGTCGCAGCGTTACCGCACCGTGGCGCGCGTGCGCGGTGCGCAATTGCGCGATTGGGATTACGACCTGCGCACACGCGGAGCTTATGTGCAGGCGGTGCTGACACCGATCGAGCGCCTGCAGGTGGTGCCGGGCTATCGCATCGACCGCGTCGATGGGCAGCTGCACGATGTGCGCGCCGGCATTTACGCGCCCACCTACGACTACGGCACCATCAAGCAGCCCAAGTTCAGCGCCAGCTATCGGCTTGTCGGGCAGAGCAGCATGTACGCCAACTGGGGGCGTAGCTTCCAGATCGGCAGCGGCGATGGCGCGTATCGTCGCCAGCCCGGCAATCTGGGCCCATCGATCAACGACGGCTGGGAGGCCGGTTTCAAGTTCGCGCCATCGGCGGTGATGGACGGGCGCCTGGCGTATTGGGAACAGCGCGCGTCCGGTGAAGTCGCCACCATTCTGGGAGTGAACGGCGTGGCCGGTGTCGGCGATGTGGCCAACGTGGGGCGCACGCTGCGGCGCGGCTGGGATGCGCAACTGAATCTGCAGCCGGCCGAACACTGGCGGGCCTGGCTGTCGTATTCGCGGCAGAAGGCCAGCATCGCTACACCCGATCCGAGCGCACCGGCCACGCGCGGCAAGGAGATCGAGAACGTGCCGCATTGGCTGGCCACTGCCGGGCTGGAATGGCAGCTCACTTCGGCCGTGCAGCTGAGCGCCTGGGGCAATGCGCAAGGCGATTATTATCTGGAGCGCAGCAATACGCTGGGCCGCACCGGTGGTTACGCCCTGCTCAATCTGGGCGCGCGCTGGAACGTGGATGCGCGCAACGCGCTCAGCCTGCAGCTGCGCAACGTGACCGATCGTGCGTATGTGTACGCGTGGTACGACACCGGAAGTTCCGGTTATTCGCCGGGCGATGGGCGTGCGTTGTCGCTGTCGTGGGATTGGAGCTTCTGATGCGCGTATCGACTGCTCAGGGTATTGGTGCCGAGCTGCGTCAGGACAGCCGCTGGCGCTTCTATCGTGCGGTATGGCGCTGGCATTTCTATGCCGGCTTGCTGGTGCTGCCTTTCATCATCTGGCTGGCGCTGACCGGTGCGGCGTTTCTGTATCAGGACGCGATCGATCGCAGCGTGCACCACGGGTTGAAAGTCGTGCCGGTGGGCGCGCTGCGGATGTCTGCGCAGCAATTGGTCGATGCGGCGCAGCGCAGCGATGGCGGCACCTTGTTCCGTTACACCACGCCGAGTCGTGCCGATGCCAGCGCCGAGATCGGGCTGGTCGATGCGCACGGCATGCGGCAAGTGGTCTATGTCGATCCGTACCGCGCACGCGTGCTGGGCACGCTGCCCGAGCATGGCACCCTGGGCTGGACGATTCGTCGGCTGCACAGCCTGGAGTTGATCGGGCCGTATGCGCGCGGGTTGATCGAAATGGCGGCCGGCTGGGCGATCGTGCTGGTGCTGACCGGTATGTATCTGTGGTGGCCGCGCGGGCGACGCGGCGGGGTGTTGAGCGTGCGCGGCAAGCCGGCGCAACGGTTGTTCTGGCGCGATCTGCATGCGGTCACCGGGGCGAGTGTGGGCGCGGCGTTGCTGTTCCTGGCGCTGACCGGCATGCCGTGGTCGTGGCTGTGGGGCGCGCAGGTCAATCGCTGGGTCAATGGGCAGGATTTCGGGTATCCGGCTGGGCTGCGGGTACGGCAGCCGATGTCGCAGCAGCGGTTGACCGAGACGACCGATCCGGCGTGGTCGTTGCGGCAGGCGCGCGTGCCGGAGTCTGTTGTGCCTGGGCGTGGAGCTGTTGGGGTGGATGAGGGTTTGCAGGACGGGCGGGTGGGTGTGCCGCAGGCGGATGCGGTGCGTGCGGTCGACCCTCACTCCAACCCCCGCTCCGCGCCAGCAGCGCTGGCGCTCCAAGGCTCGCGCGCCAGTAGCGCGCAAGCGGTGCCTGATCGCCCCGAGGGGAGAGGGGCTAACTTCCATCCTGCTCATGCAGAACATCTGGAGCACATAGCGCACATAACGCACTCACAACACTTGGGACACCCGGAACACTCCGAACACTCCGAACACCCAAGCCAGTCGGAACATGCAGCCCACGGCGGCACTGGCAGCGTCGCTGCGCCCGGTCATGGTGCGATAGGGCTGGATGCGGCGATGGCGCGCTTCGATGCGCTCGGCATCGCGCCGGGCTACAGCATTTCGCCGCCGCGTGGCGCCAACGGCGTGTACACCGCCTCGGTGTATCCGGCCGATCTGCAACGGCAGCGCGTGATCCATCTGGATCAGTACAGCGGTGCGGTGCTGCTGGACATGACCTATCGCGATTACGGGCCGGTGGGACGCGCGCTGGAATGGGGCATCAACGTGCACCTTGGCCAGCAATACGGCACTGCCAATCAGTCGATCCTGTTGCTGGCGTGCGCGGCGATCGTGCTGTTGTGCGTGAGCGCTGCGGTGATGTGGTGGAAGCGTCGCCCGGCCGGCGGGCTGGGCGTGCCGCCGCTGCCGGCCGAACCACGCACGCTGCGCGGTCTGATGCTGCTGCTGGCGATCTGCGGGCTGATCTTCCCGCTGGTCGGACTTTCGTTGCTGCTGATGTGGCTGTTCGATCGCTACTGGATGCAGCGCGATCAAACTGGCATCGCAGCACCATGAGGGGCGGCGTGTCTGCGGCTGCATCGCGCTGAGCATTCGCTGCGGCGAGGCCTTACTCTTTGGGATGGCCAGCAGAAACATTCAGCGCACCGCAGCGCTTGAAATTACCGCGAAGAAATCACGACGCGCTGCTGTGCTCAGATGTCCTCGTGAATGCCGCACTCGCGCTTCAACCCGAAGAAACGCGTGTCTTCTTCGCGCATACCCGGTTCCCAGCGGCGCGTGGTGTGGAAGTCGCCGATCGACACGTAGCCTTGCTCCCATAGCGGGTGATACGGCAGATCGTGTGCCTGCAGGTATTGCCACACGTCGCGGTCTGTCCAGTCGGCGATCGGGCTGACCTTGTAGCGCTCGCCGCGCTTTTGCACGATCGGTGTCTGCGCGCGGCCGCCGGACTGGCTGCGGCGCAGGCCGGTGAACCAGGTGCCCACATTGAGCTCGTCCAATGCGCGCCGCATCGGCTCGACCTTGCGCAGGTTGTTGTACTGGTCGATGCCGACCATGCCCTGTTCCCACAGGCGACCGTGGCGTGCCTCCATCCAGGCGCGGCTGACCAGCGGGCGATACACCTTGAGATTGAGCTTGAGCCGGTCGGCCAGCGCGTCGGCAAACCGGTAGGTTTCCGGGAACAGGTAGCCGGTATCGATCAGGATCACCGGAATGTCCGGGCGCTGCTGGGTGAGCAGGTGCAGGGTGACCGCCGACTGCGCGCCGAAACTGGACGACAGCGCCGCGTCCTGCGGGCCGTGTTGCAGTGCCCAGGCCACGCGCTCGTCGGCACGCAGGCCTTCCAGTTGCGCGTTGAGCGCGTCCAGATCGTCCAGCGCGGAAGGTGCGATCGATGCAGCAGGCAGCGCGGTCATGCGAGCAATTCCAGGTCGAGGTGACGGTGGGTGGGGTAGGGCGGCAGGGCGATCAGGCCGCTGCGATGCAGGAAGTCGCCGAAGCCTTCGTCGCCGGCCTGGTCGCGTTCGGCCGCATAGCGCGCCAGCAGCGGTTCGAGTGCGGCGAGGATGTCGGCTTCGGTGATGTTTTCGCGATACAGCGTGTTCAGACGCTGGCCACGGCGATCGCCGCCCAGCATCAGGTTGTAGCGACCGGGCGCCTTGCCCACCAGCGCGATCTCGGCCAGATACGGACGCGAGCAGCCGTTGGGGCAGCCGGACAGGCGCAGCACGATCGGGGTGTCGGCCAGTCCGTGTTGTTCCAGCAACGGCTGCAAGGCCGCGCTGAAGTCGGGCAGGTAGCGTTCGGCCTCGGCCATCGCCAGGCCGCAGGTGGGCAGCGACACGCAGGCCATGGCGCCGCGTGCCAGTGCGGTGGGCGCGCGGTTGCCGGTATCCAGGCCGTACTGCGCAACCAAGGCATCGACGCGCGCGCGCTCGCTGGCCAGCACGCCGGCAACGACCAGATTCTGGTTGGGCGTCATGCGAAACTCGCCGACGTTCAATTGTGCAATCGCACGCAGGCCGCTCAGATGCGCAGAGGCCTCGGTATCGGCGATGCGTCCGGCCGGCAGCGACAGGGTCAGATGCCACAGCCCGTCTTCGCCTTCGACCCAGCCGTAGCGATCGCCGTTGTGTTCGAAGGCGAACCGCTGCGCTGGCTGCAGCGCGAAACCGGCGCGGCGTTCGATCTCGGCCACGATGGTGTCCAGACCATGATCGTCGATGGTGTACTTGAAGCGCGCGCGCTTGCGCACTGCGCGGTTGCCGAAGTCGCGCTGCGTGGTGACCACCGCAGTGGCGACATCGAGCAACTGATCGCGGGTGACAAACCCAATGACATTGGCCACGCGCGGCCAGGTCTCTGCATCGCCATGGCTGGCGCCCATGCCGCCGCCGATGCTGACGTTGTAGCCGAGCAATTGGCCCTCGCGCAGGATGGCGATAAAGCCCAGATCGTTGGCGAACACGTCCACATCGTTGAGCGGCGGCGCGGCGAAGCCGATCTTGAACTTACGCGGCAGATAACGGTCGCCGTAGATGGGTTCCTCTTCGCTGCCGGAGCCGGAGACGCGCTCTTCGTCCAGCCAGATTTCGTAATACGCGCGCGTATTGGGCAGCAGATGCTCGGACACGCGTGCGGCATCGGCATACAGCGTGGCATGCGCCTGCGACAGCAGCGGATTGGCGGCCACTTGCACATTGCGATTCACATCGCCGCAGGCAGCCAGCGTATCGATCAAGGTCGCGTTGATCGCCTGCATGGTCGCCTTGAGTTCGCGCTTGATCACGCCATGGAACTGGAACGCCTGGCGTGTGGTGATGCGCAGCGAATGGTTGGCGTACCGCGTGGCGATGCTATCCAGTGCCAGCCACTGCGTGGGCGAGATCACCCCGCCCGGCGTGCGCGTGCGGATCATGAACTGATACGCCGGCTCAAGCTTCTGGCGACGCCGCTCATCGCGGATATCGCGGTCGTCCTGCTGGTAGCTGCCGTGGTACTTGATCAGGGTCTGATCGTCCTCACGCAACGCACCGGTCACCGCATCGGCCAGGCTCTGTTCCAGCGACCCGCGCAGACGACGGCTTTCGGATTTGATGTCTTCGACGGAATGGGTCATGGGAATCGGGAGTCGGGAATAGGGAATCGTAAAAAGCGGCTTGGTCTGCCAGGAAAGGTCAGTCGCGGGCTGTACCGATTCCCGATTCCCCACTTCCGATTCCCGGCACTAATAGACATCGCGCGCATACCGCCCCTCCACCTGCAGCTGGGTGAGATACGCAGCGGCGGCTTCGGCATCGAGTGCGCCGTGGGTGGCAACGATGTCGAGCAATGCCGCATGCACGTCCTTGCCCATGCCGATGGCGCCGCACACATACACATGCGCGCCGCCCTGCAGCCAGGCGTAGACCTTTGCGCCGCGCGCGCGCAGGCGATGCTGCACGTAGATTTTTTCGGCCTGGTCGCGCGAGAACGCCAGGTCCAAGGCATGCAGTTCGCCGCGCTGCAAGGCCTGCTGCCATTCGGCCTGATACAGGAAATCGGTATTGAAATGCTGGGCGCCGAAGAACAGCCAGTTACGGCCCTTGGCGCCGGTTTCGGCGCGCTCCTGCACGAAGCCGCGGAACGGTGCCACGCCGGTGCCCGGGCCGATCATCAGGATGTCGCGGTCCGGGTCGGCCGGCACGCGGAAGCGTTCGTTCGGCTCGATATAGACCGGTGCGGTGTCACCTTCGCGCAGGGCGGCAAGAAAGCCGCTGGCCGAGCCCAGATGCGCGTGGCCGTGCGCCTGGTAGGTGAGTTCGTCCACGACCAGATGCACTTCTTCGCCCACGCGCTTGCGGCTGGAGGCGATCGAGTACAGGCGTGGGGTGAGCGGACGCAGGGCGGCCAGCAGGCCGCCATGGTCCCAATCCGCCGGCCAGCGTCGCAGCACGTCGATCAACTGGTGATCGGAGAGCAACGACGCCAGGCCGGCAGTCTGGGTCGGGGTGAGCAGCGTCTGCAGCTCCTCGGCGCGCGCACGCTCGGCATGTGCGGCCAGCAGCGGCCGCGACAGCTTGGTCAGTTCGCGTCGGGTGGCAAGCCACTCGTTCAAGGCCAGAGTCTCTTCGCCGATGGTGACCGCGGCATGACCATCCAGGCGCAGCGTCTCCAGCACTGCATCCACCAATGCGGGCGGATTGCGATGACGGATGCCCAGCGCATCGCCGGGCTCGTAGCTCAGCCCGCTACCTTCCAGCGAAAATTCCAGATGACGCACGCGCTTGCCTGGCAGTGCATAGACGCGGAATTGCGGGCCCTTGAAGTCGCGCCCGCTGACGATCTGGTTGGCCAGCACCTCTGCAGCGAACGGGTGCTGATGCGACCACACTGCTGCGGCCGCGCTGCTGCGCAATGGCGTGATGGTGGCCGAAGGCGGGCCGCTCTTGAGGTGCTCGCGTGCGTGCGTGAGTGCCTGCGCACGCCAGGGTGCGGCGACGCTGTCGATATCCAGATCGGCTTCGCCACGCGGCTGCACGCGGCTGCCGCCGAGTTCGGCCAGGCGTTCGTCGATGCGGCGTGCAATGCCGCAAAAATCCGCGTAGCTGGAATCGCCCAGCCCCAGCACCGCGTACTTGAGCTCGGGCAGCTTGGGCGCGCGCCGGCTGGCGAGAAATTCGACCAGCCCGATCGCATCGTCCGGCGGGTCGCCCTCGCCCTGGGTGCTGATGACCACATACAGCAAGCGCTCGCTGGCCAGTTCGCGGGTGGGGTAGGCGTCGGCGCGCAGCAAGCGCACGCTCAAACCCGCGGCTTCGGCCTCGGCAGCGAGTTGTTCCGCTTCGCGGCGGGCATTGCCGGTCTGGCTGCCATACAGCACGGTCAGGCGCTGGCTCGCTTGCGCGATCGCGTGGGGCTGGCCGCCGGGAAGGACCGCGAGCGAGCGCGGCGGCTGGCCTTGTGCCAACCCGGCGGTGTAACCAGACAGCCACCACAGTGACGCAGAATCCAGGCCGTCCACCAACCGTTCCAGCAGCGCCTTGCGCTCGTCGGGCAAGGGGCTGGGCGGTAGCGCGGAACTGGCGGCGGTCATTTGGATCCGGGGGCATTGATGAGACCAGTGATGTTATGGAAACGTTGCGGCGGCCAGAAAGGATGAGCCGTTATCGCGTTATGCCGGCCGCTTATTTGGGTGCGGGCGGCCTGCGCTACACACTGCGGCGCCTTGCCCTACCATCGGCTGGTCTGCCCGCCGATGCCACGACACCCCGATGACTCTGCAGCCCCTGTCTCACCTCGACCGGCTCGAGGCCGAAAGCATCCACATCCTGCGCGAAGTCGCCGCCGAGTTCCGGGCCCCGGTGATGCTGTATTCGGTGGGCAAGGACAGTTCGGTGCTGCTGCATCTGCTGCTCAAGGCCTTTGCGCCGTCGCCGCCGCCGATTCCGCTGCTGCATGTGGATACGCGCTGGAAGTTCGGCGAGATGATCGCCTTCCGCGACCGCCGTGCGGCCGAGACCGGCGTGGACCTGCGCGTGCACATCAACCCCGACGGCGTCGCGCAGGACATCGGCCCGATCAGCCATGGCGCGGCGGTGCACACCGACATCATGAAAACCCAGGGCCTGAAGCAGGCGCTGGAGCAGGGCGGCTTCGATGCGGCCATTGGTGGCGCGCGCCGCGACGAGGAGAAATCGCGTGCCAAGGAGCGCGTGTTCTCGTTCCGCAATGCACGCCACCGCTGGGACCCCAAGAACCAGCGCCCGGAGTTGTGGAATCTCTACAACGCGCGCACCAAGCCGGGCGAAAGCGTGCGCGTGTTTCCGCTCTCCAACTGGACCGAGCTGGATATCTGGCTGTACATCTACCGCGAACGCATTCCGGTGGTGCCGCTGTATTTCGCCGCACCGCGCCCGGTGGTGGAGCGCGACGGCGCGTGGATCATGGTCGACGACCATCGCCTGCCGTTGCATGAAGGCGAAACACCGCAACTACGCTCGGTGCGCTTCCGCACGCTGGGCTGCTATCCGCTGACCGGCGCCATCGACTCCACCGCCGACACGCTGGAAGCGGTGATCGCCGAGATGCTGGTCAGCACCAGCTCCGAGCGCCAGGGCCGCATGATCGATCATGCGCCGGGTGCGTCGATGGAGCAGAAGAAGCTTGAGGGGTATTTCTGATGGGCCGGGATTTGGGAATCGGGAATGGGGAATCGGAACAGCAGTTCGCCGCGAACGAGATGAGGGAGGAGGCCGCCTTTGCGATTCCCGATTCCCGATTCCCGATTCCCGGCGCCATCGGCGCCTACCTGCACCAGCACGAAGCCAAGCCGCTGCTGCGCTTCATCACCTGCGGCAGCGTGGATGACGGCAAGAGCACGTTGATCGGGCGCTTGTTGTACGACAGCAAGCGTTTGTTCGACGACCAGCTCGCAGCGCTGGAGAGCGATAGCCGCCGGCACGGCACGCAGGGCGAGGGCATCGACTACGCATTGCTGATGGATGGGCTGGCCGCCGAGCGCGAGCAGGGCATCACCATCGATGTGGCGTACCGCTATTTCGATACCGACCAGCGCAAGTTCATCGTCGCCGACTGCCCCGGGCATGAGCAGTACACGCGCAACATGGCCACCGGCGCATCCACCGCCGATGTCGCGGTGGTGCTGGTGGATGCGCGCAAGGGATTGTTGGCGCAGACGCGCCGGCACAGTTACATCGTGTCGTTGCTGGGCATCCGGCATGTGGTGCTGGCGGTCAACAAGATGGACCTGGTGGACTACGACGCACAGGTATTCGCCGAGATCGCCGATGCCTATCGCGTGCTGGCCGCGCAGCTGGGCATTGCCGATGTGCAGTGCATTCCGCTATCGGCACTGGATGGCGAAAATCTGTCCAGCGCCTCGGCGCGGATGCCGTGGTACAGCGGTCCGCATCTGTTGCAGCATCTCGACACCGTGCAATTGGAGGCGCCGGAAGCAGGCAGCGGGTTCCGCTTGCCGGTGCAGTGGGTCAATCGTCCCAACCAGCATTTCCGTGGCTATGCCGGCACCATTGCGGCCGGGCAGGTGCGGGTTGGCGATGCCGTGGTGGTGGTGCCGTCCGGGCGGCGCACGCAGGTGGCATCGGTGCTGGATGCCAATGGCGAGGTGGACAGCGCGCGCGCCGGCCAGGCGGTCACGCTGACCTTGCGCGAGGAGATCGACATCAGCCGTGGCGACATCATTGCCGCGGTCGACGACCCGCCGGAAGTGGCCGATCAGTTCGCCGCACATCTGCTGTGGATGGACGATGCTGCGTTGCTGCCGGGCCGCCCGTACTGGCTCAAGATCGGCACCCGCACGGTTACCGCGAGCATCAGCGAGATCAAGCACAAGGTCGATGTGAATACGCAGGAGCGGCTGGCCGCCAAGCGGCTGGAGCTCAATGAAGTGGGCTACTGCAATCTGGCGCTGGACGAGCCGATCGCGTTCTCGCCGTATGCGCGCAATCGCGTGCTGGGCGGTTTCATCCTGATCGACCGGCAGAGCAATGCCACGGTGGCCGCCGGCACGCTGGAGTTCGCGCTACGCCGCGCCGGCAACGTGCACTGGCAGCATCTGGATGTGGATCGCGCCGCGCGTGCGCGCATCAAGGGCCAGACCCCGCGCGTGCTGTGGTTCACCGGCCTCTCGGGCGCGGGCAAATCCACCGTTGCCAATCTGGTCGACAAGCGCCTGCATGCGCTGGGCTATCACACCTTCATCCTGGACGGCGACAACGTGCGCCACGGGCTCAACCGCGATCTGGGTTTCACCGACGAAGACCGCGTGGAAAACATCCGCCGCGTGGCCGAGGTGGCACGGCTGATGGCCGATGCCGGCCTGATCGTGCTGGTGAGCTTCATCTCGCCGTTCCGCGCCGAGCGGCAACTGGCGCGCGAGCGCTTCGACCAGGGTGAATTCGTCGAGGTGTTTGTCGACGTGCCGCTCGAGGTCGTCGAGGCGCGCGATGTGAAGGGCTTGTACCGCAAGGCGCGGGCCGGGCAGATTCCCAATTTCACCGGCATCGATTCGCCGTACGAGGCGCCGGAAGCGCCGGAGATCCATCTTCACGCCGATGGTGAGAATGTAGAGGCGCTGGCGCGCCATGTGCTCGAGTTTCTTGAACTGGAACGTTGACCAGCGCATCGCGCTGGCGACGGCAAGGGTCTTTGGTCATGGTGCAAAGCACGCCTTTCTGTCAACACCCTGGCGGCTAGGTCGTTAAACTTTCGACGTACCTCGCCAGGATGTTCTGATGCTTGTTCTGCCCAGCGCGCGCTTTTGCGCCGCGCTCTTCTTGGCCGCTGCGTTGGCCGGTTGCAGCCGCCAGGCTGCGGCGCCCGCCGTTGCCAAACCCATTCCGGTCTCTGTGCAGGCGGTGACCACCCAGCCCTGGAACTCGACCGTGCAGTCGATCGCCACCGTGCGTGCGCGCGAATCGGTGGCGCTGACCGCTGCGGTGAGCGATGTGGTGGAGCAGGTCAATTTCGACAGTGGCGACGAGGTCAAGGCCGGGCAGTTGCTGCTGCGCCTGCGCGGCAATTCGCAGCAGGCGGCGCTGACGGCCGCGCAGGCCACCTTCGAAGAAACCGATCAGTTGTATCGGCGCCAGTTGAGTCTGGTTGGCCAGCAGTTGGTGGCCAAGTCCACCGTCGATACGCAACGCGCCTTGCGCGATGCGGCGCAGGCGCGCGTGCAGCAGATGCGCGCGGAGATCACCGACCGCGAAGTGCGTGCGCCGTTCTCCGGCGTGCTCGGCATCCGCCAGATCAGCCCGGGCTCGTTGATCACCTCCAGCACTGTGATCGCAACGCTGGACGATGTGGAGCGCATGTACGTGGACTTTCAGGTGCCCGAGTCGCAGTTCGGGCTGGTGCAACTCGGCAATGCGGTCAATGGCACGGCGGCAGCGTACCCAGGCGCGCAGTTCGAAGGCGTGGTGGCGGCGATCGATTCGCGGATCGACGAAACCACCCGCTCGGTGACGGTGCGGGCGGATTTCCCCAACGGCGATCGCCGGCTGCGCCCGGGCATGCTGCTGGATGTGCGGCTGTTCCAGCCGGCGCGGCAGGCGGTGGTGATCCCTGAGATTGCGGTGGTGCAGGTGGGGCGCGAGTCCTATGTGTTTCGGCTCAAGCCCGACAGCAGCGTGGAGCGCGCCGATGTGCGGCTGGGCGAGCGCCGCGATGGCAAGGTGGAAATTCTGGAAGGGGTCAAGGCCGGTGAGCGCATCGTGGTGGATGGCACCGGCAAGCTGCGTCCGGGCTTGAAGGTGGTCGATCAGGCCGCGCCCGCACCGGCGCGCCCGCGGGCAGCGGCGCAATGAAACTCTCCGACCTGTCCATTACCCGCCCGGTGATGGCGGTGGTGATGAGCCTGTTGCTGATCGTGCTGGGGGTGATGTCGTTCACCCGGCTCACGCTGCGCGAGTTGCCGGCGATCGACCCGCCCATCGTCTCGGTGGATGTGGAATACACCGGCGCTTCGGCAGCGGTGGTGGAAAGCCGCATCACCCAGGTGCTGGAAGACGCGCTCGCCGGTATCGAAGGCATCGAGACCATCGAGGCGCGCAGCCGCAATGGCTCCTCCGATATCAGCATCGAGTTCGTGCAGTCGCGCGATGTGGAAGCGGCCGCCAACGACGTGCGCGATGCGGTCAGCCGCGTGTCCGATCGCATGCCCGACCAGGCGCGCCCGCCGGAAATTTCCAAGGTCGAAGCCGACGCCGACCCCATCCTGTGGCTCAACATGAGCTCCAGCACAATGGACACGCTGCAGCTGTCCGATTACGCCGAGCGCTATGTGGTGGACCGCTTCTCCAGCCTGGACGGCGTGGCGCAGGTGCGGATCGGCGGACGCCAGCGCTATGCGATGCGCATCTGGCTGGATCGCGACCAGCTGGCTGCACGCGAACTCACCGTGGCCGATGTGGAAGCGGCGCTGCAGAACGAAAACGTCGAGTTGCCGGCCGGCAGCATCGAATCGGCGCAGCGCGATTTCACCTTGCGCGTGGAGCGCAGTTATCTCAAGCCCGAGGACTTCGCCAAGCTGCCGCTCAGCAAGGGCGAGGGCGGCTATGTGGTGCGGTTCGGCGACGTGGCCAAGGTGGAGCTGACCTCGGCCGAGCGGCGCGCGTATTTCCAGAGCAACGGCGTGCCCAACGTAGGCCTGGGCATCGTGCGCAACTCCACCGCCAACGCGCTGGACGTGGCACGCGAGGCGCGCGCGCAGGCCGAAGAAGTGCAGAAGTCGCTGCCGCAGGGCACCAACATCTTCGTCGCCTTCGACACCACGACGTTTATCGACGCGGCGGTGGAGCGCGTGTACCACACGCTGATCGAAGCGGTGGTGCTGGTGCTGGTGGTGATCTGGGTGTTTCTGGGCAGCGCACGTGCGGCGCTGATTCCGGCAGTGACGGTGCCGGTGTGTCTGATCGCCGCCTTCATCGCGCTGTACGCATTCGATTTTTCGATCAACCTGCTGACCCTGCTCGCACTGGTGCTGTGTATCGGCCTGGTGGTGGACGATGCCATCGTGGTGGTGGAGAACATCCAGCGCCGCATCGACCTGGGCGAGCCGCCGTTGGTGGCGGCCAAGCGCGGTACCGGCCAAGTCGCCTTCGCGGTGATTGCCACCACCGCGGTGCTGGTAGCGGTGTTCCTGCCGGTGGGCTTTCTGGAAGGCAATACCGGACGCCTGTTCCGCGAGTTGGCGGTGGCATTGGCGGCGGCGGTGGCGATCTCTGCGTTCGTTGCGCTCACGCTGACGCCGATGATGTCGTCCAAGTTGTTGCGCTCGCACGGGCAGGCCAAACCCAATCGCTTCCATCGCTGGTTCGATGGCCGCATGCAGGCGGTGTCCGGCGCGTATGGGCGCTCGCTGGAGCGGCATGTGCATCGCACCTGGATCTTCGCGCTGTTGATGCTGCTGGCGCTGGGCGCCAGCGCGTGGTTGATGGGCCGGATTCCCTCCGAGCTGGCGCCGGCCGAAGACCGCGGAAATTTCCAGATCATGATCGATGGGCCCGAAGGCGCCGGCTTCGATTACACCGTGGGGCAGATGCATCAGGTCGAGGCCATCCTTGGCCCTTACGTGGGCCCGGACAAGCCCATCGTGCGGGCAAATCCGCGCGTGCCGGGCGGCTTTGGCAGCAGCGAGGAAATGCACACCGGCCGGGTCAGCGTGTTTTTGCAGGATTGGGAAAAGCGCTCCCGACCGACCACCGAAGTGGCCGACGAACTGCAGCAAAAACTCAACGTGCTCAGTGGTGTGCGTGCGCGCACGCAGGTGAGCGGTGGGTTGGTGCGCAGCCGCGGGCAGCCGTTCCAGCTGGTGCTGGGCGGGCCGGATTATGCCGAGATCGCGCAGTGGCGCGATCGCATCCTGCAGCGCATGGAAGCCAATCCCGGGTTGGTCGGTCCTGACTCCGACTACAAGGAAACCCGCCCGCAGATGCGCGTCAATATCGACCGCCTGCGCGCGGCCGATCTGGGCGTGCCGGTGACCGCGATCGGTGGGGCGCTGGAAGCGATGATGGGCTCGCGCCGCGTGACGACGTTCGTCGACAACGGCGAGGAATACGACGTGATGCTGCAGGCCGGCCGCGAAGGCCGCATGGCGCCGGAAGATCTCACCGCCATCCGCGTGCGTTCGATCCGTGGCGAACTGATTCCGTTGTCCAACCTGGTCACGCTGAGCGAAGTGGCCGAGGCCGGCACCTTGAATCGCTTCAATCGTTTGCGTGCGATCACCATCAGCGCCGGCCTGGCACCGGGCTATCCGCTCGGCGAGGCGATCGCCTGGGCGCAGCAGACCGCACGCGAGGAATTGCCCGAGTACGCGCAGGTGGACTGGAAGGGCGAATCGCGCGAGTACCAGCAATCCGGCAGCGCGGTATTGCTGACCTTCGGCATGGCCCTGCTGGTGGTGTATCTGGTGCTGGCCGCGCAGTTCGAAAGCTTCGCGCATCCGCTGGTGATCATGCTCACCGTGCCGTTGGCGGTGCTGGGTGCATTGGTCGGTTTGTGGCTCACCGGTGGCACGCTCAATTTGTTCAGTCAGATCGGCATCGTGATGCTGGTGGGCCTGGCCGCCAAGAACGGCATCCTGATCGTGGAGTTCGCCAATCAGCTGCGCGATGAGGGCCGCAGCGTGCATGAGGCAATCGTGGAATCGGCATCGGTGCGCCTGCGTCCGATCCTGATGACCTCGATCGCCACGGTGGTCGGCGCGATTCCGCTGGTGGTGGCCGGCGGCCCTGGCTCGGCCAGCCGCGCCACCATCGGTGTGGTGGTGATTTTCGGTGTGTCGCTGTCCACGTTGCTGTCGCTGTACGTGGTGCCGGCGTTCTACAGTTTGATCGCCCCGTATACCAAGTCGCCCGAAGCGGTGGCACGCGAGCTGGAGACCCTGGAGGCGCAGACGCCGTCGGTGGGTGGGCACGCCTGAGCGATGCCGGCAGTGGGTGCTGCTGCCGGTTTTCGATAATACGGTGATGCTGCGTCATCGACAGTGGTGACTGCGTTTGCGTGCGCCGCTATGGCAAACAAAACCCAAACATCGCGGTGCACGCTGTGTCCATCGAATGCGTCAATGCCAGGCCAACGCAAACCGATGCGATGCAGTTGCGCACGCCGTGCGGCTTGCCGGTACGTCGTCGGAGATGCGTGTTGCACTGCCGCGTGATCGATCCAGAGGTCGCAATCCATCACAGGAGTGCATGCGATGCCTTGCTTGTCTTCGGTCAATCATCATCCCTCGGCGCTGCTGGCTGCTGAGCGTTGTCCGCAGTGCGGTGCGTCGCGTGCGGGCGATGTTGCCGCACTCGCTGGGCCAGACGCGACGCCGGGCAGATGGCAGCGGTCTATAGCGGATGCTGCTGTTCCCATGCAGGCATGCGCGAACCGAGCAGAGGCGGGCGAACCACCGCAACACATCGCTCCATGGCAGTGCCCGATCCTGCGCGCGGCCCTGCTCGGCACCATTGCGCTGGTGCTGCTGGTCGTGGATATGTTCGTGCTGTGGCCGGTGCCGTAGACCGCGCCAACTGGCCCTGGCGCCATTGCGTGGCTCAGCGGTCGCACGCACCGTTACCAACGCGCCAAGCCCGCGCAATGACTAAGGTCACATGACAGTCATGCCCGGCTGTGGTCGACTTCGGCGGTTACCCTGACCGGAATCGCCAATGCGTCGTTTTGCCTGCCTACTTGCTCCCTCCCTCCTTGCGCTGTGCTGCGGCACCGCGCTGGCGCAATCCTCCGGTGAGCCGGTGCCCAACGGCCGGCTGCCGGCCTGGGCGGTGCCCGAGCGTTACAGCCTGTCGTTCAAGATCGACCCGGACCAGACCGAGTTCAGCGGCCGCACCAGCATCCGCGTGCAGCTCAAGCAGGCCTCCGATCACCTCTGGCTGCATGGCAAGGAATTGAAGGTCAGCAAGGTCACGATCACGCCGGCCAAGAGCAAGGGCAAAGGCAAGCCGCTGACCGCACGCTATGTGGAAGCCGATGCGCAGGCCGGTGTGGTGCGCCTGGACTTCGGTCGCACGCTGCAGCCGCAGACGCTCACCGTGGATATCGTCTATAGCGCGCCGCTCAATCAGCAGCTGCAGGGCCTGTACCAGGTGAAGTATCAGGGCCAGTCCTATGCGATGACGCAGATGGAACCGATCAGCGCGCGCTATGCGTTCCCCGGTTTCGACGAACCCGCATTCAAGACCCCGTTCGACCTCAGCCTGACCGTGCCCACCGACGACCAGGCACTGGCCAACACCATCGCCACCTCGACCAAGCCGACCGGCAAGGGCTGGAAAACGGTGACCTTCGCCCCGACCGTGCCGCTGCCGACCTATCTGGTCGCCTACGCCGCCGGCCCGTGGGATGTAGTGGATGTGCCGGCAATGCCGGCCACCCCGCAGCGCCCCAACGCCACGCCGTTGCGTGGCATCGCCGCCAAGGGCCAGGGCCCGCGCATCACCCCTGCGCTGGACCAGACCCCGGCGATCATCGCCGCGCTGGAGGACTACTACGCCTTCGGTTATCCGTTCGACAAGCTCGATCTGGTCGCTGCCCCGGATTTCAGCGCCGGCGCAATGGAAAACCCCGGCTTTGTGACCTTCCGCGATTGGCTGCTGTTGCTGGACAAGGACTCGCCGGCCGAGAACGTGCAGCGCTCCTTCAACACCAACGCGCATGAGCTGGCCCACCAATGGACCGGCGACGCCGTCACCATGGAGTGGTGGGACGACCTGTGGTTGAACGAAGCGTTTGCCACCTGGATGCAGCAGAAGATCACCATGCAGCTGCACCCGGAATACCGCGCCAATCTGGACCGCATCGGCGGCGCACAGCACGCGATGGACAACGACAGCCTGGTCAGTGCGCGCAAGATCCGCCAGCCGATCACCGGCAATGGCGATATCGAAACCGCCTTCGACGGCATCACCTACCAGAAGGGTGCGGCGGTACTGGCGATGTTCGAAGCCTTCGTCGGCGAAGACGTGTTCCGCGAAGGCATGCGCGCCTATATCGCCAAACACAAGTTCGGCAGCGCCACCGCCGACGATCTGGTCGATGCGATCGCCGAGGCCGCCGGCAAGGGTGAGGAGTTCAAGGCCGCATTCCGTAGCTTCCTCAATCAGCCGGGCGTGCCGTATCTGCAGACCCAGCTCGCCCGCGAAGGCGGCAAGACCGTGGTCAAGCTGCAGCAGCAACGCTATCTGCCGCTGGGCTCCGCCGGCTCCACCGCGCAGCAATGGGGCGTGCCGGTGTGCGTCAAGTACGGCAAGGGCAAGAACCAGGTCGGCACCGCCTGCCAGATGCTTGCAGACGGCAGCGGCAGCATCGTGCTGGACGGCGCCGGCAAGAGCACCTGGGTGTTCCCGAACGCGCGTGGCGCCGGCTACTACCGTTTCAGTCTGCCCAAGAAGCAGCTGGCTGAACTGGGCAAGCAGGTCGGCCAGCTCGACGACAACGAACAGCTGGCCTATGCCGATGCGATCGATGCGGCCTACCGCCACGGCGATGCAGACAGCGATGCGGTGCTGGCAGCGCTCAAGCAGTTGGCACCGTCCGAATCGGCCGATGTCTCCACGGCGCTGCTGAACCGCTTCGTGTGGATCTGGCGCTACCAGGCCACCACCGAGGCCCAACGCGGCGCACTGCGCAAGGCGGCCGAACAGGCCTATCTGCCGCGTCTGCGCCAGCTGGGTTACACGCGGCGTAGCGGTGAGTCGATCGACGACACCAGCTTGCGCTCGGCGTTGGCTGGCCTGTTCGCGCTGCGCCTGCAGAACGCGGAAGTGCGCAAGGCGCTGCTCGCGCAAGGCGATGCGGTGTTGGCCGGAGGCAACGGCGCGCTGGACTTCGCCAAAGCCAACCCGGATCTGCTCGGTACCGCCCTGGCAGTGACCGCGCAGGACCGCGGCGCACCGGCGGTGCAGACCTTGATCGCTGCGCTGCGCACGCATGCCGACCCGGCGCAGCGCAACGCCATGATCGCCGCCCTGGGCGCGGTGCAGGACCCGGCGCTGCTCACCCAGGTGCGTGATTTCGCGCTGACCGATGCGATCAAGGTGGGCGAGATGAAGAGCCTGCTGACGCGCGGCCACAGTTACGAGAGCTCGCACGCTTCGATGTGGCCGTGGTTCACCGCCAACTTCGACCGCATCGTGCAGCGCAGCGGTTCGTTCGATGGCGGCGGGTTGCCGGCGCTGGGCGCGTCCGGCGGCTGCAGCGTGGAAGAAGCCGACCGCATGGATGCGTTCTTCAAGCCGCGCCTGGCCACGCTCAGCGGTGCCGACCGTGGTATGGCCCAGACCGGCGAGACCATCCGCCTGTGCGCCGCGCTCAGGCAGGCGCAGACCGCCAGGCGCTGAGTTGCGGCCTACGGCCTGTGTGCGCAGTATCGGCAGTGTCGATGTTGCGCACACCAAGGCCGAAGCGATGGATGAATCACTGACGCTGCACGGAGATGGCTTCGTGCTGCGCCGCTGGCACCAGGACGACCTGGACGCCTTGCTGCGGCACGCCAACGACCCGCTGGTGCCACGCGGATTGAGCGAGCGCTTCCCGCATCCGTATACGCGCGCCGACGGCGAGGCCTTCCTGGCCGGACGCGTAGTCGACATGCAACACCCCGTGCTGGCCATCGAGATCGATGGCCAGGCCTGCGGCACGATCGCGCTGCGTCCGGGACAGGGCGAGCGACGCTTTTCGGCCGAGTTGGGATACTGGATCGGCAGTGCGTACTGGGGCCGTGGCTGGATGACGCGCATCGTGGGCACCTACGTGTCCTGGGCAATGCAGACCTTGCCGCTCTATCGCGTCCAGGCCACCGTCCTCGATACCAATCCGGCATCGGCCAAGGTGCTGCTGCGAAACAATTTTGTCGAAGAAGGCACCAGCCGCTGCGCGATCCTGAAGCCGGATGGGCTGCACGATCTGCGCGTGTTCGCGCGGGTGGGCTTGCCGGCCGATCCGCAATGATGCCGACTGTGCGCGCTGGCGCACTTGTCGGCCAGGCGCGCTTGCGCGCTGCGGTTCGCGCGGACCGGTCACAGACATGGCGTAGCTCCCGATAAGGTCTGCGCTGCATCAAGCGCAACCGGAGTTGTGTCGGGCTGCAGGGACTCGGAAGCCATGCGTCGGCTGCCTCGTGTACGGCTGGCTGCGCCAGTGGCTTACCATCGTCGCCATGCTCCTGCACCGCCGGCAGCGCCGGCCTGCAGGATGACGAACACCGCTGGTGGCGGAGAGGGGCGATACGGTCCCTGCAGACCCGGCAAGCACCACGAACTTTGGATACGACGATGACACAGCATGATGGACGGGGCTCACGCCCGCCGCGCGATGGGGGCAGCTCCGGCGCCTCGCACAATCCCTGGGGCCGCGCCGCGCCGCGCGCACCTGCAGCGCGCCCACCCGCAGCGCAGGCGCCTGCGCCGTACGCACCATCAGCCACGCCTGCTGCGTCTTCGACTTCTGGGAGCAACGCGCGCGAAGTGCGGCTGTACGGCATCAATGCGGTGCAGGCGGTGTTCAAGGCGCGGCCGGAGGCGTTGCGCAAGCTGTATCTGAGCCAGGCGCGCATTCCGCAGTTCAAGGCCCTGCTGGCCTGGTGCGTTGCCCAGCGCATCGGTTACCGCGTGGTGGAGGAGGCCGATCTCAGCAAGCTGGCCGCCAGCACGCACCACGAAGGCGTGGTGGCCGAGGTGCTGCGCATGGCCCCGCAGCCGTTGCAGGACTGGCTGGCCGCCTTGCCGGCCGGCCCGGTGCTGGCGTTGTGGCTGGATGGCGTGGGCAACCCGCACAACTTCGGCGCGATCCTGCGTTCGTCCGCGCACTTCGGGGTGGCCGGCCTGTTGCTGCCTGCCGGCTCCACGCTGGGCCTGTCCGGCGCAGCCGCACGCGTGGCCGAAGGGGGCGCCGAGGCGGTGCCGCTGGTGCAGCTGCCCGAGACGGCAACGGCGATGGCGCAGCTGCGTCAGGCCGGTTTCGCGGTGGCGGCCACCCTGGTGGAAGGTGGTGAAGACGTGTTCGCCGCCGCGCTGCCGCAGCGGCTGGTCTATGTGATGGGCGCGGAGAGCGAGGGCATGGACCGCCAGTTCGCGCGCGATTGCGACCTGCAGTTGTCGATCCGCGGCAGCGGCAAGGTCGAAAGCCTCAACGTGGCCTCGGCCACGGCGGTGTTCCAGGCCGCCTGGCGCGCGCGCGCGTTGGGCGTAACACCGTGATGCGCGCGACTGCCTGGCTGCTCGCCAGCGCCTGCGCAGTGAGCGTCAGCGCTCACGCCGCAGCGGCGTCCACGCCTGCCGCACCACCACAGGTACGCACCGATCACGGTGTGGTGCGCGGACAATGGCAGGACGACGGCAGTGCGGTGTTTCGTGCGATTCCGTTTGCTGCACCGCCATTGGGCGCGCTGCGCTGGCAGCCGCCGCAGCCGGCTGCGGCGTGGTCGGACGTACGCGATGCGACCCAGGCCGCCACGCCGTGCGTGCAGCCGGCGCTGGGCTGGAACAACGCCATGGCCAAGCGCGGTACGGAAGATTGTCTCTACGTCGAAGTGCAGACGCCAACGCTGCAACCGGCCAAGCCGCTGCCGGTGTTCGTGTGGATTCACGGCGGCGCCAATGTGGCTGGCGGCGCGGATGGTCATCTGCCGACCAATCTGGTCGCGCAGAAGATGTTGGTCGTGACGCTACAGTACCGGCTTGGTGCGCTCGGTTTTCTGTCGCTGCCGGAACTGCACGATGGCGACAATGCGGCGGCCGGCAACTACGCCTTGCTCGATCAGATCGCCGCGCTGCGGTGGGTGCGCGACAACATCGCGCAGTTCGGCGGCGACCCTGCGCGCGTCACCATCGCCGGGCAGTCGGCCGGTGGTCAGGATGTGGGCTTGCTGATGCTCAGCCCGCTGGCACGCGGGCTGTTTTCGGCGGCGATCGAGCAGAGCGGCACCGCCGGTTTCGGATTGCCGGCGCGTTCGCTGGAGGACAATCGCGCGCTGGGTGTAGAGATCGCCAAGCGCGCAGGCATCGACGATCCTGCCACACGCCTGGCACAGCTGCGCGCGTTGCCGGTGGAGCAGGTGATCAAAGCCGGGCAGGATGTGGATGTGCCGGCGTTGGATGACGATGGCTACATCTGGCTGCAGGCGGTGGTCGATGGACGCGTGCTGCCACGTGCGCCGGCCGCGTTATTGGCCGACGGTGCACAGGCCAAGGTGCCGCTGTTGATCGGCTACGTGGTGCAGGAGCTGGAGTACGGCGGCAAGCAGGGCGCGCAGGCGCGGCTGCGTCGCGACTATTCCGCACAGGCCGATGCCGTACTGCAGGCGCAGCGCACGCATGCGGCACAGCGTGCCGCCCGGCAGGGCGACGCGGCGATGCAGCTGTCCACCGACCTCACCTTCCGTTGCCCGGCAGTGACCGTCGCGCAGCAGCAGGCCGCGCTCGGCGTGCCGGTGTGGCATTACGTGTTCGATACCGCCGCACCGGGCGGGCAGGTGACGCATAGCGCCGAGCTGCCGTTCCTGTTCAAGGATCTGCCGATCGGCCAGCCGCCGGTGAGTCTGCAGCGCTATTGGGCCGCGTTCGTGCAGCGTGGCAATCCCAACACCAAGGGCTTGCCGGCCTGGCCTGCGTTCGCAGCCAGGCATGCGGCACTGCAGTTCGACGCCACTGGCGTGCGCCAGCTCAAGGACGCACGCCCGGCCGTGTGTGCAGGCGTGGACTTGCCGTAATCGATCGCGCGCACCGAAGCGGTACGCGCGATCGACTCACCTCACCTCAACGGGTGCAGCCGGGCCCGCCGAAGTAGAAGCCGCCGTTTTGCATTTCCGGCGACAAGCTGGTGCGGGTGACGCCTGCGCCCAGTGCATACGGATAGGTGTAACCGGCCATCGCCAGCGTGTAGCAAGACGGATGCTCCACGCTCAGTGACGACAGGCGCTGCACGGGATGGGTGGCCATTGCCGCATCGCGATAGAAGTGGTTGGCCTGGAACGCGGCCTGGCGATAGCCCGCTGCTGCAAATTGACCACTGCCCATACGCGGGCTCGCTATCCCGCTGTCGGTCGAGACTTCGCCACCTGCGCTCACGTACGCCACGCGTCCGTTGGCGAGATCGCCCGAATACAGCGCCGCCTTGTAGTAACCGATCCATTCGCCATCCAGGCGCAGCCACCAGTTGCCGTCGGTATTCCTCTGGAATTCCACGCCCAGCATGGTCTGCTTGCCGCCTGCCGTGCTGAATCCGGCCACCGGCTGGGCACCCAGGACAGAGCGCGTGCTGGTCTGCACGAAATCGCTGCAATTCAGATTATGGCAACCTGTCTTGACGTACCCGTCCTGGGTCGAATAGATGAAAATGATGGGCTTGTTACCCCAGCCTGCGGCTGGCTGGATTTCCCAGCCCACTTCAAGCGTTTGCGTCTGCTTGCCTGCGCTGCCACCGACGATCCATATCTGACTGATGGTTTGTGTCTCGTCGGCAGAGCGTAATGCGGGTGCCCATAGATTGAGGTCGGCGCCTGCGCCTGTGACCGATGTGCCGGCGGTATCCAGATAGACGATGGAGTAGTAATGCGTCACCGACGCCGCGGCCGGGGCGGCATCCGCCTGTCTGGGTGCGATCACGCTCGGAGTGGTGCCGCGCAGAAAACTGCGCAGATCCGCATGCTTGCTCATCTCGGCCAGGCCAATGCGTTCCAGCGGCACGCTGCCGGTGTCGCAACGTTGCGCCGCATTCATCGGTGGCAGCGTGCCCGTGTTGCTGGAGAGGGTGGGCGGTGCCGCCGGCGTGCTGCCATCGCGCAAGGCAGGTTGCTGTGCACTTGGAATGCAATCGAACACCTTGCCGTCCTGCTGCACGCTGCGCAGCACCGTCAAGCCGTTGTAACGGTTGAATACATAGCGCTGCATTTCGGCGAAGGCGGTGGGGTCGCTGACCTTGGCTGCGGTGCCACGCGTGGCGTAACTGAGCTGCGCCTGCGTCTCCAGAAACTCCTTGAAGTCGCGTGTGACCTGCGGAAATGCACGCGATGCCGACGGCGAGGCGCGCAGCGTATCGCGTTGCACGGATGCGACACTTGCGGTGGCAGGTGTTCGCAGTAGCGGTGGCATCAGCGTGTCGATGCTGCGGTCGCTGCTTGCCGAGATCGATGGCGGTAGCAGCGTGGCGGCGCCGGCGGTGGGAGCCAGTGCACAAACGCAGAGCGCAGCAACGGCGCGGCCGATCGACATCGGCCTATGAGAACGGAAGGTCATATGTGTTTTTCCCCTGACGCCAGAACGAAACTGCCTGCACGCGGCGCAGCGTGCAGCGCAGTGCTCCCAGTACGCAGTTGCGTCCCGAGCTTCGTTCGGTGGCGCATGCCTGCGTTGAAGGCGTGCGCATCCTAACTGCCAAGAAAAAAAATAGATCGCCTGACGCGCATTGCGTGACATCAGGCACACAGCAAGCGTAATGCGCTAAGCGGATGCCATGTCGATGGTCATGCACACCCTTGCGTACGGCGCATGACGCATGCGCAAAGGTGTGCATGGTCACGCCACTATAAGCATGGCTGTTCTTACTTTTTTTGCAGCCTGATTGCAGCGCCGCCATTGGCTGCCAATGCGAGCTGCAACGTGTCGTTACGTGTGAGCTTGCGCGTGTCGATACGGACCTCGGTCGGTGCGTCGCCATCGGCATAGATCGTCGCTGTCCAGCTGCCTTTGCCCAGGAATGACAGTGGCAGCTGCAACGTGCGTGCCTGCTCGTTGGTCATCGCACCCACATACCAGTCCTTGCCGTTGCGCCGCGCCAGCGCGATGTGCTCGCCGATCGCACCATCGAGTGCGCGTGTTTCATCCCAGCTTGCCGGCACATCGCGCAGGAACTGCGCTGCCGGCACGTTTTCGTATTGCTCCGGGCTGTCGGACACCACCGCAAACGGGCTTTCGTAGACCACATACATCGCCAGTTGCTGCGCGCGCGTGGTCATCACCTGCGGTGCGATGTGCTGCATCTTGAACTCGGCCGGGCGCACGTTGCGAAAGCCGCCCGGGGTGTAGTCCATCGGCCCGAGCAACATGCGCGTGAACGGCAGCGTGAGGTTGTGGGTTGCGGTGATGCGCGTGGTCCACTTGTTGTATTCGGCGCCGAGCACGCCTTCTTGCGTGAGGTAATTGGGATAGGTACGGGTCAAACCGGTCGGGTGATAGGCGCCATGCAGATCCACCAGCAACTTGTGCTCGGCGGCCTTGGCAAGCAGACGGTGATAGAAATCCACCATCTGCTGATCGTCGCGGTCCATGAAGTCGACCTTGATGCCCTTGATGCCGAGCTGCTGGTACCAGGCGAGTGCTTCGTCCATATGTGCGTCGAGCGCGCGCCAGTGCGCCCACAACCACAGCCCGACGTGACGCTGACGGGCGTAGCTGACCAGGCCCGGCAGATCGAGTTGCTCCACCGGCCTGCGGATATCGGCATCGACGTTGTACTGGCCATCGCCGGTGCTGCCGAAATACCAGCCGTCGTCGATCAACATGTACTGCAGTTTCAATTGCTGGGCGTGATCGATATAGCGCTCGATCGTGGCGGTATTCATGCCCGGATTGGCCACACCACTGGCCAGCGAGCCGGACCACCAATCCCACGCCGATTTGCCCGCGCGCACCCAGCTCGCATCGAAGGCCGGCGGCGGGTTGAGTGCGGAAATCAGGTTGGATTCGATCAGGCTGGCCGGGTTGTCGCCGAGCATGATCACCCGCCACGGGGTGGCGAAATCGCGGCCTTTGGCATCAAAGCTGACGGCCAGCTTGGGGTCGTCCAGGCGTGGCGATAATTTGGCCGACACGCCCAGGCCGCCATCCTCGCGGCCGGTGAGATACAGGCCGGCGTAATCGCGCAGGTTGGCCTCGGCAATCGCCAGCGTGGTGCCGCTGGCATCGGTCTGGCAGACCAGCGGCAACTCGAGCAGATTGTGCGGGCGCAATCGGGATGCAGGGATCGCATCGTATTCGCCCTCGTGGCTGGTTCCGAAGCGGCCCAGGTTCAAGGTCCAGCATGGGTAATCGCTCGGAAACGCAAAGCTGGTGAGCTCATTGCGAATCCGTACTTCTCCGGCGTCGGGCAGCACATAACGCAGTGCAACGCCGTCGTCGTAGGCGCGCAATTCCACCGTCAGGCGCCGTTGTTGCGGGTCGGACAATTGCACGCGCAATTGGCGATAGCGATCGCGCGCCTGACGCGTCTTGCCCACCGTCAAGGCAAACTGGCTGTCATGCGTGTCGGTCGTGCTGCCCTGCAGCGTCATCGCCTTGCCCAGGGTGTTGGCCCTGCCCAGATCCAGCCCGAGCGGCGCGTCGTCGAGGACGATCTTGTTGCGATACAGCACGCGATAACTGGGCACGCCGCCGTCGCGCAGCGTGAATTCCACCTGCGTGCGCGCATCGGGCGATTGCACCTGCAAACGCTGCGCAGCTGCAGGCAGTGCAATCGCACACAGCAATGCGCATGCCGCCGGTAATGCGGAATGGATCAGGTTTCGCATGAGTCCCTCCTCCTGAGAGCGCCAACCCTAACGCAGAACGGTTGTTGTCGGTATCTACCTGGGATAACGTTACCTCGCACCATGGCCGCTGAAACAGGGGCGGCAGCCACGGGCGGCATCATTCGAAAGCAAGCGACACCATGACTGCGAGTCGTCTTGTCGGTTGCGTGCGAGTGATGTGCACCGTTGCTTGGCAGTAGAGCTTGGGAGAGGCCTCTAATGCTGATGGTTCGCAAGGCGTTCCGCCGTGGAGCGCTGTGGGTGGTGTGTGGTTGCATGGCCTGGGCGGCAGTGGAGGCTGCGCCCGTCGACGTGCAATCGCCCGGTCCCTACGATGTCCGCGTACTGGCGGGCGGGATGGGCTTGGCCAAGAAGCTTGCCGTCGATGCGCGGTTGCTGGCTGCCGACGCAGACTGGAGCGTGTCCGGCTGGGTGCGTCCCTCGCGTGCGAATGCCGGCCCGGCATTGATCGCCGGTCTGGGCGATCCGAAATCGGCCGGGCGTTATTTCGCAATCGACAACGGCAGGCTCGCCTTCGTGCAGGGCGCCGATACCGTGCTGCGCAGCAAGCAGGCGTTGCCTGCGGGGACCTGGACGCAGGTAGCTGCAGTGGCGCGAGCGGGGCGGTTGACGCTGTACGCCAATGGCCGTCAGGTCGCCAGTGGCGCGGTTCGCCAGAGCGCGGTCGCGCCCGTGCTGATGTTCGGTCCGCGCGAGCAGCCCGCCGCCTATACGCAGCACTTCGGTGGCGACATTGCCGGTTTCCTCGCGTACTCTGCTGCACTGGATGCGCCGGCCATCGCGCAGCTTGCGGCCAAGGCGCCGGATCAGGCCTTGCAGCGTTTCGAAGACGCCTCGCCGGCCTGGCAGGTGCAGGTCAGGCAGATGGCTGGCCAAGTCGCACCGCAGGCGCCCGCAACGCTGCCACGCAGTGCGGCGGCCTTCTCTGCGCCGGTCGCCAAGCCGGTGCAACCGACGCCTGCGTTGCAGCCGCTGGATGCAGCGGCATGGCGGGTCGGCGTGTGGCAACTGGCTGCGGCGCCGGAGCTGGGGCAGGCCACGGGCGCCAGCCTGTCGCGCGGTGATGACAGCGGCGCCGCCGCGGCCTGGCACGTGGCTACGGTGCCGGGCACGGTGCTCACCACGTTGGTCGATCGCGGCGTGTATCCGGATCCGGATATCGGTCTCAACAACATGGCCATTCCCGAGTCGCTGAGCCGGCAGGACTGGTGGTACCGCAGCCATTTCGATCTGCCTGCTGCAGCGCAGGGCAAGCGGCTGGAATTGCTGTTCAACGGCATCAACTACGCGGGTGAGGTCTGGGTCAACGGCACCCAGGTCGGGCGTACGCGCGGTGCATTTGCACGCGGCCGCTTCGATGTCAGCAAGCAGCTCAAGGCTGGCCGCAACATCATCGCAGTGCGCATCTCGCCGCCGCCGCATCCCGGCATTGCGCACGAGCAATCGATGACTGCAGGCGTGGGCGAGAACGGCGGTGTGCAGGCGCTGGACGGGCCGACCTTCATCGCCAGCGAAGGCTGGGACTGGATTCCGGCGGTACGCGATCGCAACGCCGGCCTGTGGCAGGACGTGCAGTTGCACGCCACCGGGCCGCTGGCGCTTGGCGACACCCGGGTGGTGACGACGCGGCTGGCCCCGGATCACCGGCGTGCCGAGCTTGAAATCAGCGTGCCGTTACGCAACGACAGTGCCGCAGCGGTGCAGGGCACACTGCAATTGGCCGTCGGCGATGTGCGCATCCAGCGGCAGGTCAACGTGCCGGCCGGTGGTACCACGCTCACGCTCAGCGCCGCCGACACGCCGGAACTGGTCATTGCCAATCCGCGCCTGTGGTGGCCCAACGGCTATGGCGAGCCTGCGCTGTATACCTTGCAGGCCAGCGTCGAAGTGGCCGGTACGCCATCGGACACGCAGCAGCTGCGCTTCGGCATTCGCGAGGTCGGCTACGAGCTGTCGCTGTTCGACCAGGACGGTGCGCTGCGCCGTGTACTGGTGGATTTCAACAAGGCACGTCAGCGTGGCGAACGCATTGTCGATGCCCGCCACAGTGCGATTCGCCCCGTGCCCGGTGGCGATGCGCAATCGTTCTATCCCGGCGCGCAGGCATCGCCGGCAGTCACGCCGCTGAGCGATGACGCGCTGGCACCTTACCTGGCCATCCGCATCAATGGCGTACGCATTGCCGTCAAGGGCGGCAACTGGGGCATGGACGACTGGCGCAAGCGCGTCTCGCGCGAGCGGCTGGAGCCGTACTTCCGCCTGCAACGCGACGCGCATTTCAACGTGGTGCGCAACTGGGTGGGGCAGAACACCGAAGCCAGCTTTTTCGATCTGGCCGACGAATACGGCATGCTGGTCTTCAACGACTTCTGGCAGTCCACCCAGAACTACAACATGGAGCCGGCCGATGCGGCGCTGTTCCTGGACAACGCCTCCGAGGTGATCAAGCGCTTCCGCAACCACCCCTCCATCGTGCTGTGGTTCGGCCGCAACGAAGGCGTGCCCGCGCCCATCCTCAACGAAGGGCTGGACGCGCTGGTTGCTGAACTGGACGGCACGCGCTGGTACACCGGCAGTTCCAACCAGGTCAATCTGCAGGGCAGCGGCCCGTACAACTACCGCGAGCCGGTGGGGTACTTCAACGCCTTGGCACAGGGCTTTTCGGTGGAAGTGGGCACGCCGTCGTTCTCCACCCTGGAGTCGTTCAAGGCTTCCGTCCCGGCAGCGCAGGACCAGTGGCCGATCAGCGATGCCTGGGCCTATCACGACTGGCACCAGTCCGGTAACGGCGACACCGCCAGCTTCATGCGTTCGCTCACCGACAAGCTGGGTGCACCGACCAGTCTCGAGGACTTCGAGCGCAAGGCGCAGTTGCTCAACTACGACACCCATCGCGCCATCTTCGAAGGCTTCAACGCGCAGCTGTGGACCAAGAACAGCGGGCGCCTGCTGTGGATGAGCCATCCGGCCTGGCCCAGCAATATGTGGCAGATCTACAGCCACGACTACGACACCCACGCGGCCTACTACGGTGTGCGCAACGCGGCAGAGATGCTGCATGTGCAGATGAACCTGCCCGGCCACGAGGTAGTGGTGGTCAACAATGCCAGCGACCCGGTGCGTGGCCTACGCGTGCGTGCAGAGATCTACGGCACCGATGGTGCATTGCTGCAGCAACGCGAACAGGCCGTGGACGCCGCGCCGGTTGCGGTCTCGGCACCGGTGCTGCAACTGGCGCCGTTGCTCAAGGACACCAACGGCCTGGGTTTTGTGAGGCTGCAGTTGCTCGATCGCGATGCGGTCGTGCGTTCGCGCAATTTCTACTGGGTGGCCCGCGATGCGGCGGCCATGCGCGGCCTGGATGCGCTGGCGGCAGTGCCGGTGCAGCTCAGCACGCAGCTGCAGGAGGGGGCGGAACCGGTGCTACGCGCCACCGTGCGCAACGCCTCGCAGCAGGTGGCGCTCAACACCAAGCTGACTCTGGTGGACGCGCAAGGCCAACGCATCCTGCCGGCGTACTACAGCGACAACTATCTCAGTCTGGTGCCGGGCGAACAGCGCGAGGTCGAGATCCGCGGCCCGTCCGCGGCGAGCTTGCGCAATGCCACGCTGCAGGTGCGCGGCTGGAATGTCGAACCATCAACAGGCGTCGCCAACGGGCTTCCGTAGCGGCGCCAGCGAGTTGCCACGCCGTGCCCCCGCACGGCGTTCGCACTGACGCGCCGATTGCGCGTCAGCCAATACCGCATTGCCGTTGCTGCAATGCCATTCGAAACGGTCGTGGATTGTCGTCATCCCTGGGAGGGGACCATGAACAAGCTGCATTGGAACACCCGCCACACCCCACTGGCTGCCGCACTCGCGGCAGCGCTCACCTTGCTTGCCGGCAGCGTCAACGCGCAGGACGCCAGCAGCACTCCTGGCGTCACCGAACTGGACAAGGTCATGGTCAAAGGCGTGCGCGGCGCGCAGGCCGAGGCCATCGAAAACAAGCGCACCGCCGCGCAGATCATCGACTCGATCTCTGCAGAGGACATCGGCAAATTGCCCGATGTCACCATCACCGACTCGCTGCAACGCGTGCCCGGCGTGCAGATCCGGCGTTCGGCCGGCGAGGGCTCGCAGCTCAATATCCGCGGCATGCCGCAGGTGCAGACCACCATGAACGGCGAGTTGTACCTGAGCGCCGGCGGCGGCGACCAGTACGGCCAGCCGAACATCGGCCGCGCGCAGCCGGATTTCGTCGACATTCCGCCGACCTTGTTCAGTGGCGTGGATGTGATCAAATCGCCCACTGCGGCCGATCTGGATGGCGGCATCAGCGGCACGGTATCGCTCAAGACTCGCCGCCCGTTCGACCTGCCCGAAGGCTGGACCTTCAGCGGCCAGGCCGAAGGGTCCTACGGCGATCGCGTGCAGGAACTCAACGAACTGTACTCGGGCCTGGCCAGCTTCCGCACCGAACGCTGGGGTGCGTTGCTGGCGGTGTCGTATTCCGATGCCACGTTGGAAAACAAGCACCCCAGCGTGTATTCCAATGGCGCGCAGAAATCCACCGAGCAGAATGTGGGTTTCGATTTCAACGGCGACGGGCGCATCGGCAGCAATACCGATCCGTCCAACCTGCCGCGCGACTATTTCTACAACTGGGTCGCCACCGAACTGGACAACCGCAGCACCGACCGCCAGCGCACCGGCATCAACGGCTCGTTCCAGTTCAACATCAACGAGTCGTGGACGGTGCTGGCCGATGCGGCCTACACCAAGCTCGAAGATCAGGACACCTCGGTGGCCGCGCAGCTGCATACCGGCTGGGCGACCAATCAGCTGCAGCCCGGGTCCATCGTCGATCCCAATGGCGTGCTTGAATATGGCCAGTTCCGCTACAACCGTTTTCAAGCCCATTCCATGGCCGGTGTGGCCGATTCGAATGCGTTGAACACCAATCTGGAACTGCGCTTCGACGATGGCGGCCCGTTTCGCGCATCGTTCCGTTGGGTGCACGGCGATGCCGAGCGCACCTACGACGAAGCGCGCGCCGATGCGGTGGTGACGCGCGGCGACCAGATCACCCGCGCCGGCGGCGTGACGCAATGGGCAAACGCCAATGGCTTGCCAACGGTGGATGCCTCGGTGGATTTCCGTGGCACCTATCCGGCGGTCAACCTCGGCACCGATGTGTCCAACCCGGACAACTGGCAGCTGATGTCCACCTGGGCGCAGGGCAACAAGATCGAAGCGACGATGGATGCGTTCCGCGCCGACGGTACTTTCGAGTTCGACGAGGGCGTGGTGCGCGGCTTCCAGTTCGGCATCCGTTATGGCGAGCGCGAGGTCAAGCTGGATACCTATCGCTACCTCTCGCCGGTGTCGACCGGCTGCGCCGATCCCAATCGCTCGCTGTACTACTTCAAGGATCCACTGATCGTGGATACCTGCAGCGGTGTCTCCGAAGCGCGCCTGCTGCCGTTCAATTCGATTCCTGGTTATTGGGCGTATTTCAACGATTTCGATCCGCTCAAGGTCACCGGCCTGGGTAGCCAGGGCCTGCCGGCGATCAACCCGCAGGTCATGAAGGACCCGGTGGCCTATCTCAATAGCCTGTACCCGGGCAATGTGGCGTACCAGCAGGCCTCCGATTCGTACAAGGTCACCGAAAAGAGCACGGCGGCGTACTTTCTGGCCAATCTGGAAGGCGGTACCGGCAGCGCCGTACCGTGGACGGCGAACATCGGCGCCCGTATCGTGCAGACCAAGCTGGCGATCGATCAATACCTGAGCAGCGGCAATGTGTTTATCGGCAATGTCGAATGGAACGGCGTCAGCCCGGCGATCGGTACCAATCGATTGAACCGCCAATACACCGACGTGCTGCCCACCGCCAACCTGTCGCTGGACATCAGCGATGCGCAGAAGCTGCGTTTTGCCTACAACAAGGCAGTGGCGCGTCAGGATCTGCCCGATCTTGGGCGTGGCCTGGTGAGCTTCTATGCAGTCAATGGCACGCCGCCGCGTGATCCCTCGCTGCCTTCGGATGCGGTGTTGTTCCTCAACGGACGCTCCGGTAACCCGGATCTGGATCCGTACCGCGCCACCAACTACAACGCCTCGTGGGAGTGGTATTTCGCCGATGCCTCGTTGATCAGCGTGGGTGCGTTCCTCATCGATGTGAAGTCGTTCCCCACCACCGTCACCAACATCGAACTGCTCCCCGATGCGGATGGTGTGGTACGCGCAGGCGGGCCGGTCGAGCGCATCGTCAACGGCGGCGGCGGCAAGATCAAGGGTTTCGAAATCGGCTACCAACAGGCGTTTGATTTCCTGCCCGGCTGGCTCAGCGGCTTCGGCACCAACATCAACTACACCTTCTCCGATGCCGACACCGACAACACCGATATCGACGGCAACACGCTGCCGATCGGCGACAATTCCAAGCACCAGGCCAATGCGGTGCTGTGGTACCAGAAGGACAAGCTGCAGGCGCGCGTGGCCTACAACTGGCGCAGCAAGCGCTTCAGTCAGGTCAACAGCTCAGCGTGGGGCGATGAACTGGCGATCTGGAACGATGATGTGGGCTATCTGGATGCATCGCTCAGCTACGACGTCAACGATCACCTGACGCTCTACGCGCAGGCCACCAACCTCACCGGCGAAAGCGAACGCCGTTACGCGCAGTGGACCAACCACTACTTCGATCAGAACATCTTCGAGCGGCGGTACTACGCAGGTCTGCGTCTGCGCTTCTGATTCGGTTGCATCGTTGTGCGACACAGCGCACCCGCGCGCTGTGTCGCACATGTTTCGTGCTTGTCACTCTCCAAGCGGCCATTGCGTCTTCTTCCCGTCGCCGTTAGTTGCGGCGCTGCAGTACGCCCGACGGAAACGTCGGGCACCCTCCCATTCGGCCGCATCGTCGGGAAGCGATGCGGCCATTTTTTGTGCGTGATGGCACATACATTTGCGTAGTAATGCCGGCAGTTGAAATGCCGCTGCGGCCAGTGTCTGGATCTGTGTTCAACCGCAATGTTTGACGATTGCGTCTACCAGGTATGCGGCGTAGTTTCCGCATGGCGAGTCCAGCACCACTCGCAGGCACAGCAGCAATGCTGCTCGCTCATTCGCTCCCTGGAGATACTCCGCACATCACAGAGGCAACGGCCGCGAAGATAATGGCGTGATGCCGCTGTTTGTCTCTACAGACGCTGAGGGCTTGGGTGAATCGTTCCAGAAAGCAGGGCAGGCCATGTGGCCTGAGTTCCTGCCTGGGCGTCACCGATTGTTGCCATGCAAATCTCTTCGGCCTGGCGCTGATGGAGTGGTTTCGCTTGGCTTGAGAAATCTCTAATGGGTGCCTCAACGAAGGAAGGATCGCAGGCCACCAAAGGCAGTGCTGTATTCGAGTCTCATAAAAACCATCAAAAACCAAGGTGAATATTATGAAATCCAGAAAAAGCATCCGTCGCCACTTCAAGCGCACGATGGCGCTATCGCTGTTGGTTGTGAATCCATTCCTCGTGGCAACTGTTTGCGCTCAGGTGCATGTCGATAACCCTTTCGTCGGTGCGACCGGCTATGTCAATCCTGATTACGCAAAGAAGGTCGATGCATCGATTGCGAAGGTGAACGGTGCGCCGCTGAAGGCCAAGATGGGCGTGGTGAAGACCCTTCCCACTGCGGTCTGGCTGGATCGTATCGATGCGATCGCTGGCGGTTCGAAAAATGCAGGCCGTCTCGGTCTGAGAGCCCATCTGGATGCGGCATTGGCACAGAAAAAAGCAAATACGCCCATCACGGCCAGCTTTGTGATCTATGACCTGCCTGGGCGTGATTGCCACGCATTGGCCTCCAATGGCGAATTGCCTTTGACCCCGGCAGCCCTGGAGCGTTACAAAAAAGAATATATCGACGTCATTGCCGCCGTGTTTGCAGATCCGAAATACAAGGAGATCCGCATCGTCAATGTGATCGAACCGGATAGCCTGCCCAATCTGGTGACCAATCTAAACGATATGCGCTGTGCGTTGGCAAACTCCACCGGGATTTATGAAGAGGGCATCAAGTACGCCATCAACAAGCTGCATGCCATTCCAAATACCTACAATTATCTGGATATTGGCCATTCCGGCTGGTTGGGGTGGGACAGTAATCGCGGCCCGACCATCTCGCTGTATACCAGGGTGGTTCAGGGCACAAGCGCAGGGCTGGCAAGCGTGGACGGGTTTGTTACCAATACTGCAAACACCACGCCGCTGAACGAGCCCAACCTGCCCAATCCCGAGTTGAGCGTGAATGGGCAGCCGATCAAATCGGCAAAATACTACGAATGGAATCCCTATTTCGACGAGACCGATTTTACCCAGGCGTTGTATAGCGGTTTCGTCAGCGCGGGTTGGCCAGGCACGATCGGTTTCATTATCGATACGGGCCGCAACGGATGGGGTGGGCCGAATCGCCCCACTGGCGCGTCGGGCAGCGATATCAACACGTACGTCAATGTGGGTCGCATCGATCGTCGTTTCCACCGCGGCAACTGGTGTAATCAAAGTGGTGCAGGCATTGGTGCCCTGCCGGTCGCGGCGCCAGCCCCGCATCTGGATGCGTATGCGTGGGTCAAGCCGCCGGGTGAATCCGATGGTTCCAGCACCCTCATTCCCAACAACGAGGGGAAAGGCTTCGACCGCATGTGCGACCCCAGCTATACGACCGCCGATAACGTGTTGACCGGCGCACTGGCAGGCGCACCGATTTCGGGTGCATGGTTCCACAACCAGTTTGTCGAGCTGGTGAACAATGCCTACCCGGTGATCGGGACGGCCAGTACTACGTTGGCTGCGCCGGCACCAATGGCCGCGCTGACTGCAACACGGGGCCTCACCGCCACAGTTGGCGACAGCCGAGTGAAGCTGAGCTGGTCTCCGACGCTGGGCGCAACCAGCTATACCGTGAAACGTAGAGCCGGTGCCGCAGATGCATTCACAACGGTCGGTTTCAATGTCGCATCCACGTCGTATACCGATCAGGCCGTCAGCAATGGCGTGGCGTATGACTACGTGGTGACGGCAAATAATCAGGCAGGCGCGCGTGTGGATTCGGCGGTGGTGAAGGCCAGGCCGCTGCGGTAACGATTGCATCGTTCAACGTTGCGCCGCATACCGCCAGAGCAGGAGGTCTGGGGGTCCATTGCCCGCATGGTGATGACTGGCGAAGGCAGCGTGCGGTGTGGTCTCGCAGATTGACTTAGCCCATTGCCGCGTTGCTGATGTCCTTGAAGGGTCGGAGCTGGCGGCCGTAGGGTCGCCAGCTCCGATTTCTTGAGTTTGCGAAGTCGTTTACCTAAAAAACGAAGGATGGTAGGCATGGGCGTCGGGCATGGCTCGATCTGTGCGCGAACGCAGTTTTTCAGTGTTGTACCAGCCATCTTTGCAGCGTAGCGTCCTGGTGGCGGGCACAACCATTGTTGTTCGCGTGCAAGAACCAAGCGTTGATCGTCGGTAAAAATCCCCCGAAAGGGCAATCCCTCCCAGCAGGATCTCGCTCATGAAGATGCTTTTTTCGATCAAGCACATGTTGGCCTCCAAGAAGAGTCTCAAGTCCTACGCCTGGTACATCTGGTACTGAGTTCAATTCAGCGTTCGTGCTGATGTTATGTTGGTAGTCCCTCGCCCGCGCGAGGTGAGCGTGTTGCCAAGCGCGGGCGTTATCGAGCGGAGAGTCCCATGCCTGTGCTGACTGCCGATGGGTTTGCGCGCACCACCGTGTTTGCGCCGCGTTTGCAGGCGCTGTTGGGCGAGCACATAGGCAAGGACGTGTTTCGATTGGATGCCGATACCGTGGGTGTGGCCGGGCCATTGCTGACGCACAGGTTGCTCGACGCGCGCCCGGCGACCGAGATTGAGCGGCCCACGTTCAAGCCGTTGCATGGCCGTTCGATTCCGCGCACGGATGCCTCCAAGCTGATGCAGGCGATTGGGCGCGACGTGCGCGAAGCATTGAAGCAGCCCGTGTCGGCGCAGGTGAATCTGTCTGGTCCATGGCCGCAGGTGGGTCACCTCTATCTGCGCGATTTGCTGTTGGCTGGCGATCCGTTACGGCTGCGCGTGCTGATGGACCGTATTCTTGAGCTGACGCCCAAGTTGACCTGGGTCGTCATCGCCACAGGTGCCTTGATGCCATTCAAGCTGCAGCAAAGCGCCTCGGCGCTTGCCACATTGACCGCTGCGGCCGGCAACTACGATGAGCGCCGCTATGCGATGGGGTTGTATCGACGCACTGCCGCGCCGGTGTGCTTCACCATTTCCACCTTGGTGGCCAATGCGCTGTGGCTGGGATCGCCATTCGACCCCGCAGTGCCCAGCCGCCATCTGGTCTACGAGTCGCTGCGGTTGCTGCCGCCGTCGTGGAATATCTTGCGCAACGCATCGCCGGAATATCCCGCACTCGATGGACGCATCGGCACCCAGGACGATGTGCTGGTACTGCCATTGCTCAGTCATCGCGATCCCGTGCTCTGGGAGGCGCCGGAAGCGTTTCGGCCAGAGCGTTGGGACCACCTGGATCCTGACAAGCACCCTGGCTATCTTCCGTTCGGGCACGCGTCCGAGCGTTGCTGGGGGCGGCATATGGTGATGCCATTGGCCGAGCGCCTGCTGGACGCACTACGCAGCCAGGGTCTGGTCGCCAGCCCGAAGCAGCGCAAGGCAGTGGTGCCGTTGACCGGTCTATTGGGCGTTGCGCAGGTCGATGTGGTGCGTGGATAGACGCGCACGGCAGCACTGCTTTCCTAGGCTTCGTTGCGATGTTGTAGGGGCGTAGCGCAGCGTCGATCTGTGTCGGTGATGGGCCGATGACATGCTGATCGATCGTGCATTGCACGATGCAATGTAGTGGTATCGATCCTGCAGCCGACACACGGCCCGCAGATGCAGCGGTGTGAGCCTGTGCGTCCGTGTGCCGATGCATTACGCCTGATGCGGCCCAGCCGTGGAGCCACGCTTCACCAGCGTGTACTTCATTACCTGATGCACGCCTTGTGTGGCATCGCCCTTGCGCCGTTGGCGGATCGCATCGGCGAGCAGCGACACTGCGGCGCGGCCCATCGCGGTGACCGGTTGATGCACGGTGGTGAGTTCGGGCCAGATGGTGGTGGCGACCGGGGTGTCGTCGAAGCCGGCCACCGATACATCTTCCGGGACGCGCAAGCCCAGCCCGTGTGCCACCGCCACTGCAGCAGCGGCCATATCGTCGTTGCTGCAAAAGATGGCGGTGGGCGGTTGCGCTTGTGCGAGCAGGCTGCGTGCGGCGAGCAGGCCGGAGCGATAGGTGAATAATCCCTCGGCGACTAACGCGTCTGCGACCGTCAAACCCGCAGCCTGCAAGCTGTCGAGATAGCCATTGGCGCGTAATGCGCTCGGGGTGTGCTTGGGGTCGCCCTTGATCAAGGCGATGCGGCGATGGCCCAGTTCGATCAGATGATCGACGATGGCGCGCGCAGCCTGATAATCGTCGATGCGCACCGAACTGATTTGCGCCATCGGCGCGCCGCTGGCCACTGCGACCACCGGGATGCCGCGTGCATCGAGTTCAGCGATGGTCTGGCGCGAATCGCATAGCGGTGGCGGCAATATCACGCCGTCCACGCCTGCGGCGAGCAAGCGCTCGGTCGCGGCACGTTGGCTGCGGATGGCGCCGCATTTTTCCACCAGCACCTGGCTGCCATTGAGGCTGCTCTGTTCGAGCAAGCCGAGCATGAATTGATTGAGATAGGCGGCGCTGGGATTGCTGTACAGCACACCGATACGCAACAGACCGCTGGTGCGTAACGAGCGGCCGGCCAGGTTCGGCCGGTAGCCCAAGGCCTGCACCGAGGCTTCCACGCGCACGCGCATGTCTTCACCGACATGCGGGTGGCGGTTGATGACGCGCGAGGCGGTCATCGGCGAGACGCCAGCGTGTTTGGCGACATCCAGCAGAGTCGCTGCAGTGTTCGCACTGCGTTGCCGCTTGGCCGCCATTGTGTGTGTTCGTCCTGGAGTGGAAGCGAAAGGGCAGGTGGTGCGCTTGAAGTCTGCAGCAACTCAAAACATGCGTCGCCGCAGGCCATTGGCGCTGTCGATGTTCGCTAGTGACACAGATAACGCACACCGTGCGCGTCATCTGTGCCGCCTGTGCTCAACCGACGTCCGCCCGCAACGTCTTCAAACGCATTTACTCGCTCGGTGGCTGCACAACTTTCGCGCGACTACCGAAATCGCCATCCGCCTCTGCCGCCAGATACGCAAACACGGTGTAGGCAGCCACGTTTTGCGCGAGCGCTTTCGGGTCGATCTTGTCCAGGGTGTCGTCGGCGGTGTGGTGCAGATCGAAGTAGTCGGTGCCGTCCTGCGCCAGCCATGCCCAAGCGCCACCCTTGGCCGAGATCGGGCCGACATCCGGGCCGGGGCCGCCCTTGCTAGGCTCATATGCGATACCAAGCGGTGCCAGCACCTCGGCGATTTGTTTGGTCGCTGCGCGCGACTCTTCCGGTGCCGCCGAGCCGGTGTTGAACGCATAGATACGCCCGGCGCCGAAGTCGCTCTCCGCGCCGATCTGATGCAGCGCCATGTCCTTGGCATCCTTGCCGTGTGCGGCCGCGTATGCTTTGCCGCCGTACAGGCCTTGCTCCTCGTTGGCGAAGGCCACCACGCGAATCGTGCGCTTGGGCGCCTGCTTGAGTTGGCCGATCAAGTGGCCCGCGGCCATGGTGATCGCAACGCCGGCACCATCGTCGATCGCACCGGTGCCCAGATCCCACGAATCCAGATGCCCGCCGATCACCACCACTTCCTTCGGCTTGCTGCGCCCGGTGATTTCGCCGATCACGTTGTACGAGGTCGCCGTGCCGTCCCAACCGCAATCCAGTGCCAGCCGCAGATGCGTGCTGCCCAGCGCGGTGAGCCGCGCGAGCTGATTGGCGTCCGGTACCGACAACGCCGCTGCCGGCACCGGCGCCACGCCTTCATCGAAGCGGGTGATGCCGGTATGCGGCACGCGATGCGAGTCGGTGCCGGCCGAGCGCATCACAAACCCGATCGCGCCCTTGCGGATCGCTTCCGATGGGCCCTTGCTGCGCACCGCGCCGCCATTGCGGTAATCCTTCCCGTCGCGCGCCTTGATCATTTGATAATCGACAAATGCGATCTTGCCGGTCAACGAGCCGGCCGGTGCAGCCTGCAACGCAGCGAGATTTTCAAAGCGCACCACCTCGCCTTCGACGGTGCCGCCCGGGCTGCCGCCCAGCGCGGTGATGTGCAACGGCTGCGCATGCGCGCCGATCACCGTGGCCTGCTCGCTGCGACGCTGCCACTTGGGAAACGTCACCGGCTCGGTCCACACCTTGTCGAAGCCCAGCGCGGTGAACTTGGCCTTGGCCCAGGCCACCGCGCGCGGATCGGCTTCGCCGCCGGCAATCCGCGGGCCCACTTCGGTGGTCAACGATTCCACCACTGCAAAGCCGGTGCTGTCGGCCAACGCCTGCTCGCGCAGCTGTGCGGCGGTGCGCAGCGCGCTATCGGCGATGGTGGTTGGTGCGGCCAGCGCGGGCGCGCAAGCGAGTAGGGCAGAGATGGCGACAGCGAGACGACGCATGCAGGGCGGCTCCAACGACAAGGGGGACCCCGAGCTTATCAGCGCGAGGTCCCCCGTCTGCGTGCGAAAGGTCATCCTCCTGCGCGAAGTTGCGCAGTGGATGTGTCCGCTTACGGCACGCCTGGCGTCTTCAGCGTGTCGTTCTTCAGCGAGTCGCGAATCTCGCGCAGCAGCAGCACTTCTTCGCTCGGGCCTTTGGGAGCATCCGGTTTGCGCTGGGTGAGGCGGTTGATCAGCTTGACCACCAGAAAGATCGCAAACGCAATGATCACGAACTGCACGACGGTGTTGATGAAATCGCCATAGCCAATCGCCACGGCCGGGATTTCCTTGCCGGTAGCATCGACGCCGGCCGGTTTGAGCACCCACGCCAGCCGCGAGAAATCCACATTGCCGATGGCCCAGCCGATCGGCGGCATGATGATCTTCTCCACCAGCGCGGTGACGATCTTGCCGAACGCCGCACCGATGACCACACCGACCGCCAGGTCGATGACATTGCCACGCATCGCGAATTGCTTGAATTCGCTGACCATTCCCATAGCGCACTCCTGATGCGGTCGCGGACCAACTGCCGCAATGAGATCGTAGCGGGCTGCGTGTCAGCCCGCGATGATGCCGTGGCGCTCGGCGACGTTTTCCAGGCGGGCGCTGAACTGATCGCCGGGCAGCAACGGGCCGACACCGGCCGGCGTGCCCATGAAGATCAGATCGCCCGCGCGCAATGCATAGAGCTTGGAGAGCTCATGCAGAATCTCCGGCACATTCCAGATCATCTGATCCAGCAGCGATTGCTGGCGCACTTCACCATTGACCTCCAGCGACAGATTCAACGCGTCCAGCGCGCCTACCTCGCCGGCATGCACCAGCTCGCTGACCGGCGCGGAATGATCGAAGCCCTTGGCGATGTCCCACGGCAGGCCCTTGGCTTTGGCGGCTGCCTGCAGATCGCGACGGGTCAGATCCAGTCCCACGCCGTAGCCATAGATCAAGGCTTCGGCCTGATCCACCGGCAACTCGCCGGCCGGCGCATCGCGGCCCAGCGCCACCACCAGCTCCACTTCGTGGTGCAGTTCCTTGGTGCCGGGCGGATACGGAATGTGGTCGCCGTGACCGACCACGATGGCATCGGCAGGCTTCATGAAAAACGTCGGCTGGCCGCGTTCGGCTTTGGAGGCAGGCGCGGTGGCGCCCATCTCGCGCGCATGATCGGCGAAGTTGCGGCCCACACAGTAGATGCGGTGCACCGGAAAGTTGCCGCCACCAACCACCGGAATGCGCGGAACATCGGCGGCGGGAATCACATCGTGGGTCATGCACGCATCCTTGGGGAACGGGACGCGTGAGTCTAGCCGTTTGGCGGTGTACGACAACACCGTCTGCGCGACATGCGCGCAGCGTCGCTCAGTGCGACAACGGCAACGCGGGCTTGCGCACCACGCGGTATTCGGCTTCGACCACGCGCGCTTGCTGCGGCGCACGTCGATTGGACTTGCTCAACAATTTCCAGGCGATGCCGCCCAGGATCATGGCCGCACCGACGAACACGCTGAAGAAGATCAACACCGCAAGAATGACCAGACCGGCCAGACCCGCAGCAACGCGCACCAACGGGTGACGCGGTTTGCGCGGTGCAAACAGGTGGTGAATGTTGCCGAATTGGAAGATGCGTGCGGGCATGGCGGTGGGTTGCCGGGCAGGAAACAGGCAGGCAGTATCGTTGCGGTTTCATGTCATTGAGTGAAAAGTTCGTTAAATGCACTCTGGTTTTGCGGCGGCCATCACGTTCGGCCTAGCGCATAGGTTTGCCTCGTCGTCGCCTGCGGCCTGCGATGGGCGAGGTATTCGATGTGCGCTGATGCGCCGATCCCGCCGGTAGTCCAGTGCAGCAGCGATCCAGATGCATGCCACAATCGACATTCGTTCTCGATCGGCTGATCGCATGTCTTCGTCATCGCCCACCACGCTTGTCGAACTGGCGCAGATTCCCGACGCAGGATTTCTGGAAGTCGAAGCGGTGTGGGATGGCGGCCCGGAATCGCTGGTGTTGTATCGCGAAGGTACGCAGGTGCGTGCGTGGTTGAATGTATGCCCGCATGCCGGCCGTCGGCTGGATTGGGCGCCAGGCCAGTTCCTCAAGACCAAGGAAGGCCATCTGGTCTGCGCCGCACATGGCGCTGCCTTCGAGCTCACCAGCGGCGAATGCATCAGCGGCCCATGCCGCGGTCAATCGTTGTTGACGGTGCCGGTGCGCATCGAGGGCGAGCAGGTTTTCCTGGGCTAGGTCGCTCGGCTCCTCCGGCAGCGACGTTGCGTGCAAGCCCGGGCGAGTGCGTGCAGCGTGTCGGCGATATCCGTGGTGGTTGCGTGCCAGGTCGCGTTGCAGCTCGCGTGCTGCTAAAAGCCGCTACACCGATTCAGCGCGCCGCCCACCAGAACATCAGGTTGATCATCGACACCATGACCACGATGTAGATCAGCGACAGCGGCGCGCCTACGCGCCACAACTCGCGCGGTTGATAGTTGGCCGGGCCGGCCACCATCGAGATCACCGGGTTGGAGGCGGTCATCAGATTGTTGGATGCCGACAACGCCACGATCAATGCGAATGCGGTGGGATTGCCGTTGGCCGCCAACGCCAGGTTGACCGCGATCGGCACCATCACGATGGTGGCGCCGACATGGCTGATCACCAGCGAAAACGCAGTGGTCAGCAATGCGAGACTGATTTCCAGCGCCCACACCGGCACGCCTTCGGGCAGGCGGTCGATGGTGTGGCCGGCCACCCAGGCTGCGGTGCCGCTGCTGTCCATCGCCCAGCCCAGCGGGATCAGGCCGGCCATCATGAAGATGGTCTTCCAGTTGATCGAGGCGTAGGCCTCGTCCATGCGCAACACGCCGCTGACCAGCATGCAGGCCACGCCGGTCATCAAGGTCAGCGCCACCGGCAGACGCGAGGTCAATGCGATCAGGATGGTGAAGGCGAAGATCGCCATCGCGATCTTGAACTTGTGCGGGCGCTGCTCGCCCTTGGGAAAGTCGGTCACCGGCACGAAATCGCGGCTTTCCGCCGCCTGCGCCAGGTCCTGCCAGATGCTGTGGAACACCAGCATGTCGCCGCCACGCAACGGCACATTGCGCACGTCTTCGCGGATCACCTGCTTGTCGCGGTTGATCGCCAGCAGGCTGATGCCGCTCTGCTTGCGCAGGCGCAACTCGGCAGCGGTCTTGCCGATCAGGCGCGAGTTGGGCGGAATCAGCGCTTCGGAAATGCCGGCCAGGCTGGGATTGAACAGATCGCCCAGATTGCGCAGGCGCGAGGACATGCGCAGGAACTGGTTCTGCGCAAAGTCGGTCACTTCCTGGCGCGGTCCCATCGCACCGAGCACGCTGCCGACCCAGATGCGCATGTCGGCCGGCGGCGCCAGGCGGGTGTCGTTGCCGGTCTTCAGGGCCAGCAGCAACGGCGCGTCGTGCAGCGCCTCGGCTTCGCCCAGGGTCATGCCCACCAGCGGGCTTTCTGCACTGACGGTGAGCTCGAACACATCGCCGTCGATGCCGTAGGTCTTGGCGAAATAGCTCTCGGTGCGCGAGGGCGTGACGCCTTCGTTGATCAGGCGTTCTTCTTCGATCAGCTTGCGGTCGCCGTAGAAACGGAAGTACAGCAGTGCGGCGATCAGCAAGGCCACGCCGATCGGCAGCGGAGCGAACATCGTCAACGGCTCGATGCTGGCCATGCCCGAGGGCAGGTTGTTGTTGGCGGAGACCAATAGATCGTTGAGCAGGATCAGCGGCGAATTGCCCACCATGGTCAGTGCGCCGCCCATCACGATGGCCGCCGCGATCGGCAGCAGCATGCGTTGTAAGGTGAGCCCGGTGCGGGCGGCCAGCCGTGAGGCGACCGGCAGGTACAGCGCCATCACTGACGGGTTCTGCATGAAGGACGAATTTAGGCCGGAGATGGCCAGCGTCATCATCATCAAGCGTTGTTCGCTGCCGTGCGAACGCCGCAGCAGCCAGGTCGCCAAGCGATTCAACGCACCGGTGCGCTCCAGCCCCGCACCGAGAATGGTGGTGGCGATGATGCTCATCACCGCGTTACCGGAGAAGCCACCGAACAGTTCTTCCGGCGCCACCAACCCGGTCACGCCCAACACCACCAGCACGATCAACGCCACCACATCGGCGCGGATGCGCTCGAACAAAAACATCGCCATCGTGAAACCGACCAGCCCGAGGACGAGCTTCATATCGTTGGTCAGTGTCAGCGCGGTGTCCATTGGGGGCCGGGAATGGGGAGTCGGGAATGGGGAATTGGCAGAGCGGGAAAGCGCTGACGCTGTGAGTTATCCGGGGGGCGCCGCCGTTTGCTCCTGCAATTCCCGATTCCCGATTCCCGAATCCCGGTCATACAGCAGATCCCACACGCCATGACCGAGTTTCTGGCCGCGGGTTTCGAAGTGGGTCTGCGGGCGCCAGGCGGGGCGTTCGACGTGACCACGCGGACCGGCACGATTGACCAGGCCGGGTGTGGCGTCGAGCACGTCCCACATCTGTTCGGCGTAATCGGCCCAGTCGGTGGCCACGTGCAGGCGGCCGCCATCGCGCAGCTTGCGCACGAGCAGCTGCGCTAACGCCGGCTGGATCAGGCGGCGCTTGTTGTGGCGCTTCTTGTGCCATGGATCGGGGAAATAGATGCGCACTTCGTCCAGCGCGCCATCGGCGATTTCGTGTTCGAGTACTTCCACCGCATCGTGGTGATAGAGGCGCACATGCGTGCTGTCGTCGTCGTGCAAGGCATTGAGCAAACGACCGACGCCGGGCGCATGTACCTCGATGCCGATGTAGTCGCGGCCGGAATCCTGCTGCGCGGCAAAGCGCAACGCTGCGCCGTTGCCGAAACCGATTTCCAGCACCTTGGGTGCGGCACGGCCGAAAGCGGCATCGAAATCGCGCGGCGCACCGACGTAATCCAGACCGAAGCGCGGCCACAACTCATCGAACGCGCGCTGTTGCGCAGGCGTAAAGCGGCCCTGCCGCAGCACGAAGCTGCGCACCTGCCGGCGGCCCTCTTCGATGGTGAAGGGCTTGGGCGGCATCTTGGCGCCGTCGCTGCTGAAAGGATCGGTCATGAGTAAGTCACATCAGAAAACAAAGCCCCTCTCCCTTTGGGAGAGGGGTTGGGGTGAGGGTACGGGGTGAGGAGGCACTCGCAGCAACGCGCGATCTAGCAACGGCAACATCCGGCACGCCACACGGCCAATCATTGCGCATCGACCGCACTGTCAACGCCGCACACCCACTCATCCAATCACACCATCAACCGGACTCGACGCCGACGCATATCGCTTGCGCGGAATCCGCCCAGCCAGAAACGCCTCGCGCCCCGCTTCGATCGCCTTGCGCATCGCGCTCGCCATCAGGATCGGATCGCGCGCGCCGGCAATGGCGGTATTCATCAGCACGCCATCGCAGCCCAGCTCCATCGCGATCGCTGCGTCCGATGCCGTGCCCACGCCGGCATCGACAATGATCGGCACCTTGGCGTTTTCGATGATTTCCAGCAGGTTGTACTTGTTCTGGATGCCCAGCCCGGAGCCGATCGGCGCGGCCAGCGGCATCACCGCCACGCAGCCGATCTCTTCCAGCCGCTTGGCCAGGATCGGATCGTCGGAGGTATAGACCATCACGTCGAAGCCGTCGGCGACCAGCTGCTCGGCGGCCTTGAGCGTCTGCACCACGTCCGGATACAGCGTGCGCTCGTCGCCGAGCACCTCAAGCTTGGTCAGGTTGTGGCCGTCCAGCAGTTCGCGCGCCAGCCGGCAGGTGCGCACCGCATCTTCAGCGGTGTAGCAGCCGGCGGTGTTGGGCAGCAGCGTGTAGCGATCCGGCGGCAGCACATCGAGCAGGCTGGGCGCGTTCGGGTCCTGGCCGATGTTCACCCGGCGAATCGCCACAGTGACGATCTGCGCGGCGGCCGCTTCGGTGGCCAGGCGGGTTTCGTCCAGATCCTTGAACTTGCCGGTGCCGGTCAGCAGGCGCGAACGGTAGGGCTTGCCGGCGATGATCAGCGCATCAGAGGGGGCGGTATTGGTCATCAGGCAATTATCACCGATCGCGCGCAGCTGCGCCGGCCTGCGCGCCGCATCAACCGCCGCCCAATGCGTGCACGATCTCCACCACATCGCCGGCACGCAACCGGTGCGTGGCATGCCGCCCGCGCGACACGATTTCGCCATTGACCTCCACCGCCACGCGCCGCTGTGCAAGACCTTCCTGCTCCAGCAGGGTTGCCAGCAGCAAGTCGTCGGGAATGTCGCGCGGGGTGCCGTTGAGTTGAATGTTCATGTCATCATTGTGGCATCGCGTGCCATAAGGGCGCGCGTTTTTGCGTTATGCGGCAATGCAGCGTGAGCGCGGGCGGCGAGGGTGAAACCATGTGCCATGCGCCGGCGTACGTCAGCAGGTCCGGTCCAGTTCCACACTACCTTGAGCAGGCACTTCCATGGCTTCAACTCTTCGCCCGATCCGTTCCCTGATGGCCGTGGCCATCGCCATTGCGGCCACCCCGGCCGTGGCCGCGTCTGCCTTCGACCAGACCGTGTTCTTCGGTGACAGCCTCACCGACAGCGGCTACTACAACCCGTTGCTGCCGGCCGCCTCGCGCGCAGTCACCGGCAAGTTCACCACCAACCCGGGCTGGGTCTGGGCCGAATACGTCGCCGACCATTACGGCACCAATGCAGCGCCCAACGGCAACGGCCAGACCGGCGACAACTACGCTGCCGGCGGCGCCCGCATCCAGGCCGGTTCGACCAGCGTGCTCGGCGCCGCGCCGTCGGTGACCAGCCAGATCAACACCTACCTGAGCGCCAACGGCGGCCAGGCCAATCCGAACGCGCTCTACACCGTGTGGGGCGGCGCCAACGATCTGCTCGCCGCTGCCGCCGCACCGGCCCAGGCGCAGGCCATCATCGGCAACGCTGTCACCGCGCAGGTCGGTGCAGTCGGCGCCTTGCAGGCCGCCGGTGCGCGCTATGTGATGGTGCCGACCATTCCGGACGTGGGCATCACCCCGCGCTTCCGCGCCGGCGGTGCCGCCGCGATGGCGCAGGGCACTGCTGCGGCAACCGCCTACAACACCGCATTGTTCAATGGCCTGCGCTCGGCCGGCCTGCGCGTGATCCCGGTCGACACCTTCCACATCCTGCAGGAAGTGGTTGCCGATCCGGGTACTTACGGCTTCAGCAACGTCACCAGCACCGCCTGCAACCCGGCAGTGCCGCTACCGGCGTGTAACCCGACCAGCCTGGTCGCGGCCAATGCACAGAACACCTATGTGTTCGCCGACGGTATCCACCCGACCACCGCCACCCACCAGATCCTGGGCCAGTACGCCATCTCGCTGCTGGAAGCGCCGCGGTTGCAGCAGGTGCTGACGCAATCCGCGCAGGCCATTGGCCGCGCACGCGCCGACCAGGTGGCGTGGCATCTTGACGGCAAGCCCGACGCCGACGGCCTGCGTTGGTGGGGCAGCGTGCGCGGCGACATGCAGCGCTACGACCATGCCGATCTGTACGACGGCATGGCACCGGCCGGCCTGTTCGGTGTGGATTGGAGCGCGGGCGATCTGGTGTTCGGCGGTTTTGCCGGCTTCGGCAGCATGGATGCCGATTTCGGCAACCGTAACGGCAGCTTCAAGCAGGACGACACCACCCTGGGCGCGTTCTTCGGCTGGTACACCGGCCCGGTGTGGGTCAATGCGCAGCTCAGCTACAGCGCGCTGCGCTACGACGTCGACCGCGAAGTGCAGCTCGGGCCGGCCACGCGCGTGCACAGCGGCTCGCCGGACGGCAGCAACCTTACCGCTGCGGTCAACGCCGGTTATTCGCTGGGCGAAGGCAACGTCAAGTACGGCCCGGTGGTCGGCCTGACCTGGCAGAAGCTCAAGCTCGACGGCTATACCGAAAGCAACGAAAGCTCCACCGCGCTGGGCTACGCCGATCAGGACATCGACTCGCTGGTGGGCCGCATCGGCTTCCAGGTCCGTCTGGACGGTGCTGCGGTCAAGCCTTACGTGCAGGCCACCTACGACCACGAGTTCAAGGACGGCACCGAAGCCAGCGCCTGGCTGCAGTCGATGCCGGAAGTCGGCATGTACACCGTGCCGGGCCAGAACTTCGATCGCAACTACGCCACCGTCGTGCTGGGCGCCCGCACCGGCCTGTGGGGCCTGCAGAGCAACATCGGCCTGAGTACCACCACCGCCCAGCGCAGCGCCCGCGATGCGACGCTGTTCGTGAACTTCAGCGGCAACTTCTGATCCACGCCGCACCGTTGTCCACGCGGTAGATCTGCAAGACACGAGGGCCGGGCAACCGGCCCTCGTCACGTTCGTGCATTGCGCCCGACACCCGCACCCGCCTAAACTCTCACAACGCCACGCGGGCGTAGCTCAATGGTAGAGCTGTAGCTTCCCAAGCTACTGACGAGGGTTCGATTCCCTTCGCCCGCTCCAGAGCGACCATTCAGTCCGTAACTGGTTGATTGAGTTGGATATTCAGGCCGATTGATGATTCCGAGCGATGCCCTTCGAGGTATCAATCGAGGTATCAATCTTGCCCAAGCCTCTGATGATTTCGCGCTCAGCCGGCCTGTATGCGCGCTTCTTTGTTCCCACCGATCTTCGAGCCATGATTGGCTCGCGTTACCTTGTCCGATCGCTGGGAAACCGTCGTGGTGACCACGCCAGGCTGGCGGCGGCCACGATGGGGATGGCACTATCGATTGCATTCGATGCCATGCGGAAAGGGATGACCGTGGATCTGGACGAACTGCTCAGGAAAGTCCGCAGTGGGGACATCTAAAGAGCTGACGCTGAAAGATGTGACGTTGCCGGACGGCACGCGCATTGCCCAGGCGCAGTTGGATAACCCCGCCGATGCCGGGATGTTCGGAGACCTCATGGTGCGGTCGCGGCAGACAGAGCCCACCGAGGTCATGGCGGCGAGGGTGGCCAAGCGTCGGCAACAGTTGCGCGAGGGCAGTCAGCGCATCTCCGGGGACGCACCGAAGGCGCTGGTGCTGTCCAAGGCGATGGCCGATCATTTGAGGGACCTGGCCGGGGCCCGTCTGAATCAGAAGACCGTGTTGGAAAGCCGCCATACCTTGCGCCTGTTTGCCGGAATCATCGGCAAGGACGTCCCCGTGGCCTCGCTGACCCAGGATCACGTGCGGGCCTTCTTTGAGGGCGTGCGTTGCCCTCGAATGCGACCAAGCGGCCGGCCTACCGAGACCTGTCGGTGCCCGAGGTCATCAAGCTGGCCAAGAAGAACCAGGAACCGGAGCCGGCGGCGTGGACCATGGCGAAGCACCGGCAGTGGTTGAGCGTCTTCCTGGTGTCGCTGGTCGAGGGCAAACACCTGTCGGTGAATCCGCTTGCGAGTATCCGGGCGATAGCCACGCCGGATTCGGAAGACACCGGCTCACCCTTCACGGATGCTGAGTTGAAGGCCATCTTCGACCCGGTCGAGTTTCCCAAGTGGGCATCGAAGTATCCGCATCGCTGGTTCGGGCCCATCCTCGGCCTCTACTCGGGAGCACGCGTGAACGAGATTGCGCAGCTCCGGCTGGAGGACATCGACACCATCGACGGGGTGCCGGGCTTCTTCGTCCGCAAGATCGGGAAGAAGCAGAGCATCAAGAACAAGCACAGCCGGCGGTTTATTCCGCTGGCGCAGGCGGTGATCGATTGCGGCTTCCTGGAATACGTGAAAGAGGCCCGGCAAGCCGGGGTTGAGCGGCTGTTTCCAGACCTGCCCAACTCGACAGGGCTGGGCTATGGGCACCAGCTGAGCCGCCAGTTCTCCGTCTACATCAAGCGACAAGGCGTATCGGAGAAGGGGCAGGGCAGGGGTTCCATGGGTTCCGCCATACCATCGCTTCAAAGCTCGACGAGGCGGGGGTGTCGGCTTCCGCGATTGGGGCACTCACTGGGCATGGGACTGGCCAGACCGTGTTGGAGAAGTTTTACATCGATCGGAGGAGCTTGCCGGACTGAGTGGCGACGCTGGCAAAGTTGAATGCCCCGGCTGAGCTGCCTAGCTACACTCCAAGGCAATTTAAAGACAATCTGAGCCAGACAAATAGGTGACGGAAGAGGGGGGGGGGGCGAATCGACCCGAACCTCTTGACCCCGTGTCAGATCGCAAACCGGACATGTGTCCTGTGTCATCGCATCGTCGCCTCAAACAAAGTTATTGCGTATGCCCAACGAAAACAGGTGAGCAGCTGCTGTGGGCAGTCATGACTTGACGTAAGGAGCATAAGCAATGCAGAGCGGAATGCGAGTGAAGGATGTCATTGTCGTTCAGCTTATATATTTCACCAGTTTGAAGTCCGGCTCCGAGTTCAGGCTTTACGCACCGTCTGACTCTTGGGTTTCCCACGGAGCGCGGAGTCCCGGAGCATTGACTAACTCGCTCCCCAGAAATGAGGTTATTGATTTGATTAAAAATATCCGTCAGTGGAAGCCGATCATTGCGCCGAAAGCTATTAGTCTTGATCCAGAGATTTTTGCGATTGCCCGTGCGGTGTTTTAGGACACTGCGGGAATTCTCGGTCGCTTAGAAGGCCAGTCAGGCGGCATCCCCTACGATGATGAAGATCAGCCGTCGAGGCTATTTTGGAACATAGACTTGAACCAAAACCGCGTCATATCGGTTGCAGAGTCGCTCGACAACGCAAAGCTTGCCTTTGAGGGATTGCTTGAAAGACTCAGTTCATCTCTTGATCGCGCCACCTGATAAGCTTACCTTTTACAGGCTTATCCTTAGCATCTTTCAGGTGCTGCGCAAACAGTTCGACAGCCTTGTCAGCCTCTACTTTCGCTTCTTCAGCCGTAACTCTCCCAAGTGCCGCAATAAATGCTTTCGTCCAAAGCTTGCCGTTCGTCATGCGTTTTCTCCTTAAAGTGATGCTTCTTACCATCTTCTTCGCATGTGTCAATCGGGCGGAATTTCAGAGTTACCTAACAATAAAGGCTCCGCGACTGCGGAGCCTTTATTGTTTATTGAGCAGCGCCCGCTGTGCTGGCTACTGAGTCAACTGCGCATGCAACACGAGCAGAAACATTGGCAGCTCACTCAGCACAGCGAAGGCTTCGAGCGCGCCCGTCCGTGTCAATGCCGTCATGACCCACCACTGCCACCATGAGAAACCCTTAGCCCTAGCCTGGGCCACACGAGCATCGGCCGTATAAAGGCGTTCTACCTTCCGTATTCCCCGCCGGGCCATCAGCGGCTCGACGATGAGCCTAACGGTCCGGGGAAAAGCACGATGCTTAAAAACTCATCGGGTCAGCTGCACCCAAAGCACCATGGGAGTGCGCTGAGCACAGAGGTGATCAATGACGGTCAGCGGCGTCATCCCCCACCACTGCCCCCCCCTGAAGCCCTGGCCATATTGACGGGGGCATAAGCTGCTCTCGAATAAAGGCACTCTCTACCGGCGGCCGCTGCTAGCCGTCACGCCACACCACGGAGCGCAACGGGTAGGAGCAAAAATCCCGCCGACCAGCGGTGAGTTAGAAGCCAAGACTTTATTCGGGTAGCTGGCGCCCATGTGAGCTGCTGTCATGCTTTTCGTGGAGTTTTAGAGCTCCCCGCCCGCATAGGCTGGTCTCAGATGAGCGTCTGTCCAGCACCATACTTACCCTTGTTAGGCGTCTCGCTTGCTGTGATAAACCATCGTCCCAAGCAACATGAGCATGATCAAGAGCAGTTCGTTTCGAACATTGAACGAAAAGGCTGCATAGGAAAACAGTCCCAAGCATCCAAAAGCCAGCAATAGCGCGTAAATTACTTTTAAGAACATTATTTATCCCTCAGTGCATTCAATTGTTTCTTCCACCATCCCGGCCGGGCAGACTTCCTTAAGTTCGTTCATGAACTCAATGATGTCTTCATTTCTGACATCCGCCGAACCACCGTCTTTCAATCCGCTTTTGTCGATAACTTCTTGAAGCTTTGTCGTGCATATCCCGCATTGGATGCACGATGCGGAACTCTGGACTCTATATTTCCTCACGCATTTGCCTTCCTTTGCGACCTCTTCGGTGAATTCCCCGAGCAAGCCTTCGGAAGCCCAGCCAATTAGAAAAGCGGCGATGGCATAGAAAAACCTCACCATCATGGTCATGGATGCCACCTGCTGGTCGTCGATGCGAAATCGTCATTATCAGTCGCGAGACTATGGATTTGCTCCAATGTATTTGCTGGATAAGTAGTTGATCTCCATAAGCTTTCGGCTATGCGATGTTTCCGCAGCCGAAGTGCTGTCACTATCGATGTTGCGCAGGGAAGCAGCCCCTCAGCGAGGACAAGATCTATGCAGTCCTCGCTGCCGCCGATGATGGCAGCCTGTAACTCGTCCTGCCGTCCAGGCACTTTTACGCGAGCTCCCCTCTGCAGCAAGAAGTCAACTTGGGGCACGGACGCGCGCATCAGTGCAGCTTTGAGCGCTGTATGGCCGAGGGAACTAGCGGCGTTCGGGTCGGCACCTGCATCGGCAAGGGCCTTAAGTTGGGCGAGGCTGCCGTGTGTCGCGACTAGGATATCAAGGGGATGCGCTGTTGGCCGAAAACAGCATCTGGGGAACTTGATAACAGGAGGCTTTTCGGTGATGCCCCTTTTCTGATGGATTCAACGGTTTTCGCCATCGTGTTCGATGCCGGAGCAGCGCTTACTTTGTTAGATAGCCAGGCGGCTGCAAAGCTTGCCGACGCCATCACCTTGACAAATGTTCTTCTTTCCAAAATTTTCCCTTCCTCTTCCTTGGTGATCAACTCCTGCCAACGACGCCGCGCCAAAAGCTTGGTAGGTCGCATTTTAGCAGTGGGTGAGACGCATTTGCATTTGGGAGTGTGCTGTAATTTAACAGGTTCGCCTACTGCGCCACAGCATCAAGGACAGTATCGGCAACGATTTCAGGACGGCCATCGCTCCCAAGCCCATGGTGACCGTCAAGTGCGTCACGAGCCACCATCGGGCCCAGCTGAGGCCCTGGTCGCGCTGCCTAGCTGCTTAGGCTTCTTGCGCATAGAGCCGTTCCGCCTTTCGCAGGCCTCGGTCGAGCCATCAACGGCCCGACGATGAAGGCGAACGGGCCCAGGAAGAGCGGGCAGGGCTGCCGGTTCGGGGGACATGCTGCTGCGATAGCTGTATGGCGAGAAGCGGGCATGTCTTGCATCACCGGGAAGCTGGTTTCTGCTTGTTCGTGACTAGCGGCTTGAGAGCGATCTCCTGGTCATTGACCCTGAGCTCAGCAAGTGGTCCTTTCAATGCTCCAAGCTGTAAGACACCAGATTGCGTAATGGTTAACGAGCTCAACCTGGACGACTGTTTGGCGTTTCGGTCGTAAGCAATGGCAATGAGGCCTTGGGCATTGAATACTAGAGCGCTGGCTCCAATAGCCACGCAGCCAGCGGAAGCCCTCTTCGCACCGGCGTCCACCATGACGAAGCGAAATCCTTTGAACGTCATGTCCGCACTGACGTGCCAGCCCGCATTGATAGCCGCCTTGGCCTCAGGGGATGAGTTAGGCAGCGACGACAGAGGGCATCGCTCGTCGGCCTGCAGAGGTTGCTTTACCGGCGGCAGCTGAGTGGTAGGCACCAGCCTTATGGAACCGACGCGCTCAGTCGAAAAAGCAGGGGTTCCTGCACGCAACAGAGGCGTTACTGATGAGTTTGCTGCTGTCCCTAATGTCGTCTTATCTGGTGCGCGCTCTACATCAGAAGGGCGAAGTGCTAGTGACGCCGCCATGGTGAGGATAATCAGTGCAGAAACAGCTAAGGGAGTCCAATCCGCGACTCCTTGCGGCGCCCAAGCTGGTAATGAGGAAGGAGTAGCGCGAGTGGCCATGGCCCATCATAGATTGGGTTGATTGTCAGAGCTATGATGCCGCTTCAAGCCAATGGACAGGGAGATCCAGCGTAATGAACGATTTTGAACAGGTGCCTTTCGGCGCCAGCGATTTTGCCGAAAACCCCGAGAACCGGTGCGCGTGCCTGCTTCTGCTGGACACATCAGGTTCCATGGGCGGCAAGCCCATCGAGCAGCTCAACGCTGGCCTGCTGCAGTTTCAGGAAGAACTGAACTCGGACTCGCTCGCCGCCAAACGGGTGGAGGTCGCCATTGTCACCTTCGGTCCGGTCCAGACCGTGACCGACTTCGTTACGGCAGATAGCTTCTATCCTCCCGTGCTGTCTTGCACTGGTGACACACCGATGGGTGCGGCGATCGAGCAAGGCTTGGAGATGGTTCGGCAACGCAAGGAGGTCTACAAAGCCAACGGCGTCTCCTACTATCGACCTTGGGTTTTTCTCCTCACCGATGGTTCGCCGACCGACGATTGGCAGCGCGCTGCGGCGTTAGTTCGGGAAGGAGAGGCAACGAAGAACTTCCAGTTTTTTGCGGTCGGCGTGAAAGGGGCAGATATGGACATCCTCGGGCAGATCTCCGCGCGTGCGCCGCTAAACCTTAAGGGGCTCCAGTTCAAGGAACTCTTCAAGTGGCTGTCCAACTCCATGGGTGCGGTGTCCCGTTCTACTCCTGGCGACAATGTGCCTTTGGTTAATCCCGCTGCCCCCGACGGCTGGGCCAGCGTGTAATGGATCTCCAGGATTGGCGCATTGTTGCGGCCTCATCCATTGGCACATCCCACATCAAGTTTGGAACGGACTGCCAGGACGCCTATGAACAGGAATTCTTTCCAGAGCACGGCACCGTGCTCTTGGTGGCGTCGGATGGTGCGGGAAGTGCATCTCAATCAGAGACCGGTGCGAAGCTAGCGACGTTGGAGATTCGGGACTGTGTGCGCAACCACTTTGAAGACGGCCATGGCGTTGAAGAGATAACGCGGGACGTGGTCTTGAACTGGCTTGCCGGCGTTACGACCCGTATTGCGCACAGGGCTGCGGCCGACGGGTTGGAGGTCAGAGAGTATGCTTGCACGTTGGTGGCGGCTATCGTCTCCCCGACGCATACATGCTTCTTCCAGGTGGGCGACGGGGCCATTGTTATTCGCCCTCGCGGCGATGATTGGGCCTATGTGTTTTGGCCCCAGCACGGGGAATACATCAACACGACCGTTTTCGTCACCGATCCGGCTGCCGTGTTGAACGCGGAGTTCTTCTGCAATGTGGGCGCGGTGGATGAGGTCGCGGTGTTCACCGATGGCATCGAAGCCTTGGTGCTCCACCAAGCCACGCAGAGCGTTCATTCGCCCTTCTTCGACAAGATATTCGCGCCGGTCCGTGCCTTAGAAGGGGCAGGCTACAGCGAAGATTTGTCCTCTAAGCTGGAAGCCTATCTTGCCTCGCCAGTGATCTGCGAGCGGACGGACGACGACAAGACACTCCTGCTTGCCAGTCGGCTGACGAAGCTGCCAGCCGCACCGGCGCCAGTAGAGGACGCCTAAGTGGTTTCACCTGCTTTGGTTAGTAAATCCGGACCGGTCCGGCTGGGAAAGCAACTGGGCAAGGGGGGAGAGGGAACGGTCTTCGAGGTCGAGGGGAGGCCGGACTCGGCTGCCAAAATTTATTTGGCTGCGGTAAGCAGTGAGAGAGCCGACAAGCTGGTGGCCATGGCTGCCCTTCGGACTGCTGCGCTGGATCAGCTCACTGCCTGGCCTACTGACGTGCTGCGGGAATCCGATGGCAAGGTCTGTGGCTTTGTCATGGCCAACCTTCGCGCATCGAAGGATATTCATAAGCTCTACAGCCCCAAAAGCCGCTTGGCGGACTTTCCCCAGGCAGACTGGAGGCTAGTGGTTCGTGCCGCCTTGAACACTGCGCGAGCATTCTCGGTTATCCACCAAGCAGGTCACTTGGTTGGGGACGTCAATCACGGCGGTGTGCGGGTGTCACCGGATGCGACCGTGAAGCTGATCGACACAGACAGCTTCCAGATTTCGCATCAAGGGCGCACCTTCCTTTGTGAGGTCGGCGTCCAGGACTTCACACCGCCCGAGCTCCACGGAAAGGCCTTTAAACAAGTCACACGCACCGCCAACCACGACAACTTCGGCCTGGCCGTCCTGATTTTTCAGATGCTCATGAATGGTCGGCATCCCTTTGCTGGCCGATACAGTGGGCCGGGCGATATGCCTATCGAAAAGGCGATTCCGGAGTTCCGTTACGCCTACGGCAAAGACACTGCTCGGACACGTATGAGTCCTCCGCCGCTCAGTGCGGCGCCGGCCGCAGCGTCGCCTTGGGTTGCAGGCCTCTGGGAAAAGGCCTTTGGCTTCGATGGGGCGAAGCCTGGTGGGAGGCCGAAGGCAGAAGACTGGGTCCAGGCCCTGACGAAGCTGGAGCAGCACTTCAAACGGTGTTCTTCCAGGCCGTCCCATTTCTATTTCGATGGGCTTACTGAGTGTCCGTGGTGCCCAATTGAACGTGCAGGCATTGCGCTCTTTGGCGGTGCAGCGGTCGTTATCCCCAAGCTGGCATCTGGTCCCTTCAACCTAGATTCGGTTTGGCGAGATATCACGACAGCAGTGTTGCCACACATGCATGCGCTGCCTCAGGTGAAGGCAGTGCCTGCCAATCCCCAAGTTCAAGCCTTGGGCAGCCGGCGCACGTTCTGGAAAACGACCGGTTGGCTGGTGGGGCTGCTGATTACGGTGCTTGGCATTGCACTTTCTGCAGTGCTGGGCCCCGTATGGGCGTGTTTGGGGTGGGCGATGGGCGCATGGTTCAACAGCCGTGGCCGTTCGGACCTGGCACCACTGGTATCCGGCTATAAGCAAGCGAAAGCCCAATACGACGGGCTCGTCGCTCGATGGAAGCAAGAGCAAGCGGACACTCAGCTTCAAGCGAAGCAGAATCAGCTTCGTCCGTTGCGGGATGAGCATGCCGGTCTGCAGGCGGAACGAGAAAGGCGCTATCGAGCGCTGTCCAACAATCGCGAACAGATCGCACGCAAACAGTTCTTGGATCAGTTCGAGATCGAGCGGGCCACTATTCCAGGCATCGGGGCGGCGAAGAAAGTCATGCTGGAATCGTTTGGCATCGAGACGGCAGCAGACGTGAACCGCAATGCGGTTCTAAACGTTCCAGGATTTGGGCCTGCGCTGACCGACCGCTTGATGAAGTGGCGACAGGAAAAGGAGGCGCGATTCCGCTTCGACCCGAATTCTTCAATCGATCCAAGGCAGGTCGCGGATCTGGATCGAACTATTCAAGCAAGAAGGGCCCAAATCGAGGCAGACCTGGTGGCTGGCCGCAGTGCCATTCTCCAGATGCGACAGGCCGCGATGGCTCGTCGCAGGTCTGTGGAGGAAGCCATGAGTGCCGCGGTGGAAGATTTTTCACAGAGGACAGCGGACGCCAGGGCTGCCGGAGTTCTTTAAAAGGCATTGCTGACAGAGGGGATCGCTAGGGCAGCTCTTTTGGCATTACTCGGGATAGGCCCGCAATGGCTGAGGCGTAGCAAGTTCGGTGGCATGAGCGTGCCCGATGCCAAGCGGCTCAAAGATCTGGAGGCGGAGAACGCCCGGCTGAAGAAGTTGCTGGCCGAGCAATTGTTCGAAAACGACTTTATCAAGGATGCGCTGCGAAAAAAGTGGTGAGCGCACCAGCGCGTCGCACGCTGGTGCGCGAGTGGATCGGACGTGGCGCCAGCGAGCGTCGCGCTCTGGCAATGATCGGGATGAGTGCCAGTGCACTGCGCTATGTCCCGCGCGATGACCGCAACGTCGACCTGCGCCAGCGCATCCTGGCGCTGGCGCACCGACACAAACGGTATGGCGTCGGAATGATCTACCTGAAACTGCGGCAGGAAGGGCATGTCGTGAACTACAAACGCGTGGAGCGGCTGTATCAGCAACAGCGGTTGCAGGTCAGGCGTCGCAAGCGCAAGAAGGTGCCGGTGGGCGAACGCCAGCCGCTGCTGCGGCCAGCACGGGCCAACCAGGTATGGTGGATGGACTTCGTGTTCGACCGCACTGCCGATGGGCGGGTGATCAAATTGCTGTTGATCGTGGACGACGCCACACATGAAGCGGTCGCGATCGAGGTGGAACGTGCGATCTCCGGCCATGGTGTCAGCCGCGTCCTGGACCGCCAGGCGATCAGTCGCGGCCTGCCGCAGGTGATCCGTACCGACAACGGCAAGGAGTTCTGCGGCAAGACGATGGTGAGCTGGGTGCATGGGCGTGGCGTGCAGCTTCGACTGATCCAGGCCGGCAAGCCGAACCAGAACGCCTACGTGGAGTCGTTCAATGGCCGCCTGCGCGATGAATGCCTCAACGAACATTGGTTCCCGACGCTGCTACACGCACGCACCGAGATCGAACGTTGGCGCCGGGAATATAACGAGGAGCGCCCAAAGAAGGCCATCGACGGCATGACACCCGCCGACTACACCAGACACCTGGCCAACACCGATATCATCATGACCCACCCCCACAAAACTGGGCCATCGTAAAGTAGAGACTTCGCCCCGCATGGGCCCCGTGGATCACGAGGAGTCAGGCGATGAAGAAGTCCCGTTTTACCGAGGAGCAGATCGCATACGCGCTCAAGCAAGTCGAGCTGGGGATGTCCGTTGGCGAGGTGTGCCGCAAGATGGGCATTGCGGAGGCCACGTTCTACGTATGGCGCAAGAAGTACGTGGGCTGGGACCATCCGAGCTCAAGCGTTTGCGGCTGCTGGAAGAGGAAAATCGCAAGCTCAAGCAGCTGGTGGCCGACCTGAGCCTGGACAAGGCGATGCTCCAAGAGGTGGTCACAAAAAAACTCTGAGGGCGACCCAGAAGCGCGATTGGGTTGCCCGCTTGAGAGAGCGTTTTGGCGTGAGCGAACGGCGTGCATTGCGGATCGTGGCAATGTCGCGCTCAGCGTTCTCGTACAAGGCCAAGGCCAAGGCGCGCGATTGCAGCGCCATCCGTCTGCGGATGCGCGAGATCACCCAGACGCGGATCCATTACGGCTGCGAGCGGGTGTTGGTGATGCTCCGTCGCGAAGGCTGGCGTGACAACCATAAGCGGGTCCATCGCATCTACAAGGAAGAAGGCTTGTCTTTAAGGCATTGTCGGCCGCGTCGTAGTCGCAGCAGCCGTCGAAGGCAGCCGATCAAGGTGGCAACAGCGCCCAACACCCTATGGGGGATGGACTTCGTGAGTGACGCATTGTTCGATGGCCGTCGCTTCCGGCTGTTACCGGTGCTGGATCATTTCACGCATGAATGCCTTGATATCGTCGTGGACCAGTCCTTACGTGCTGACGATGTCGTCGGGGCAGTGGCGCGTCTGGTCGCACAGCGAGGCAAGCCGGAGGCGATCAAGGTGGATAACGGCAGTGAGTTTGCCGGCAAGGTCATGGATCGTTGGGCGTATGAGGCCGGCGTGGAGCCGGACTTTTCCCGACGTGGCACGCCGACGGACAATGCGATGGTAGAAAGTTTCAACGGCCGGCTACGGCAGGAGTGTCTGAACGAGCATTGGTTCTTGTCGCTGGCCGATGCGCGGAGCAAAATCGAGGCGTGGCGGAAGTTCTATAACGAGGAACGGCCCCACACTGCATTGGCATGGAAAACCCCTGCGGAGTTCGCCCGAGAACACGGGTCCCAAGCGAATTCTCGGGCGCCGAAAGAGATCGAAATCTTTACCGACTGATGGCCCTGCAATCGGGGGTGGGTCAATCAACCCCGGACTCTAAACCCCGCTGCTACTCAGGACGGGGGGACGTCGGGCACGCACGTGATGCACCTGGAACGCCAACGCTGGTCCTTGTATGAAAGCGTTGCGGCATTCCTGCGGGCCACATCGGAAACTACCCCATGACTCAGCTCCGCGGGCCGGATGCTTTCGAAGTGCTCCTAAGCATCTTGGCAAGGCGCTCAGCGATGGTCGCTTTCAAGCCCTTGTCGAGGGGCGTCGATGAAAGCGACTCATAGACCCATAGCCCGTCGGCAGCGAGCCGGGCGATGAAGTCGTCCAGAGCAGCCTCGTCTTGAGTATCTGTCGGCACAGGCGGCGCCCAGCGCTCTAATACAGCCGCCCACGGCTCTGTTAGCGCTTGGTCTGTGGCAGATTCCAGCATGAACTGCAGCTCTGCACGGGTGGCGCTTTGAGCACAGGCGCGGGCATACGCCATGTGCCTTTCTTGTGCGGTCAGGTCAGCAGCTGGCTTGCCCCCGATTGCCTCCATACTCGCTTCCCAATTGGCGGCCAAGTGAGCGTGGATCGCATTGATCAGCGCGTCGCGTGAGGGGAAGTGGTAAAGCATTCCGCCACGAGTGATGCCCGCCTCACTGGAAACGGACTCGAAGGTCACTGCAGTAACACCTTCGCGGTCAATCACGCGCAAGGCGGCATCGAGGATCTTGGAGCGATTGCTAGGTCTCATCGAATCAGTGGAAAGCCATGGAGGAAGTGGAGCCGGCACCGTGTCGACGTAAGAGCACGCCGGTGACAATTGCACCGATCATCATCACTGCCGCAATGAGGTAGAGCGCAGTGATGTAGGCGGCATCGTAAGCGGTGGCAGCAGCCTGTGCCAGGTCATGTCGTCCATGCTCACGCGCCAATGCCATAGCAGCTGCCACGTCGGTCCTTGCGGACTCGCTGATGCCAGCAGGGAACTCCAACGAAGCGCTGTAGAGCGCAGCCACCAAGCTGCCAAGCAGCGCAACGGCAATCAGGCTTCCGAATTCGTAGGAGACCTCCTCAACAGAAGAAGCCATGCCGGCACGGTCAGCTGGCACGTTCCCAATGATTGCACTCGATGCCACGGCCATCGCTGCACCAACGCCAAGTCCGGTGAAGACAAGGCCGAAGGCGACCCAGCCGATGCCATGCACCAAGCTCAGTGAGACGATTGCAACACCGAGCGCTCCCAGCCCCAGGCCACCGCTGATCAGCAGGCGCAAACCAATCTTGTGCAGGTAGGCACCTCCCAGTAATGCACTGGGCAGACTGCCAAGAGCTACTGCTGATACCAGCAGTCCGGCTTCCATCGGGCTGTAGCTGCCCACGAGTTGAAAGCGTTGTGTCGTAAGCAGCTGGAGGCCGCCAATCGCAAACATGGCAAACGCGGCTGCCAAGGTGCCGGACAAGAAGGCGGGATTACGGAAGATCGATAGCTCAAGCATGGGGTGGGTCAGCGTCGACTGACGCCGCACAAACAATGCCCCCGACGTCACAGCGACCGCCAGAGCGACGATCGCTTGGCTCGATGAGGGCGGTGCATGGGCAAGGGCCTTGATCGCAAACACCAAGCCTGACAAGGCGCTCAGTGCCAGGAGCGAGGAGGGCAGGTCCCATGACTTGGTCGGGTCGGGCTTTCCTTCAGGGGCAAAAGCCATCGCGCCGCAGGCCGCCGAGGCGACGATGGGCACATTGATGAGGAAGACCGAACCCCACCAGAAGTGCTCAAGCAAAAGCCCTCCAATGATTGGCCCAAGCGCGCTGCCTACGATCGACAGGCAGCCCCAGACAGCGATGGCGAGGTTGCGCTCACGTTCGTCTTCAAAAGCCAGCCGTATCAACGCCAGGGTAGCGGGCATCATCGCAGCCGCACCGATAGCCAGCACGCCCCGAGCCGCAATCAGAAGGGTGGCATTGGGGGCAAACGCCGCCATGAGCGAGGCAGCGCCGAAGATGGTCAAGCCAACCAGGAACATCCTGCGGTGACCAACGCGATCGCCGAGGGTGCCGGACCCCAGCAGCAGGCCTGCCATGACCAGTGGGTAGGCATTGATGATCCACAGCGCCTGGGCAGGGGAGGCCTCCAGTTCGCTGGCGAGCGTTGGTAGTGCCGTGTAGAGCACAGAGTTGTCCAAGGTGATCAGCAGCAGCCCGGCGGCAACGGTGATCAGGAGCAGCCAGCGCGTGTTGTGGGCAGACCGCATGGACGATCTCCGATAAAAAGTAGAGCATAACTATACCGGATGTAATGTATAGTTACGACGCGACGGCGACTCGGGTGTTGCGGTCATTCAGCTGTTCAAAGCGGAGTCTTCATGCCTTCCAGTCAAGCGCTTTCTCATAGCCCCTACGTGCCCTTTGATCCGAAAGTGCGGCTTTACAGTCCGGCATTCGGACATCTCACTGCGTGGGAATACGCCGGCTGGCAGCGCGAGTCGCTGTCGTGGAAGGAGGGCGTTTATCTCCATGGCGGCCTGAACCCGGCCTCGCCTTATCGCCTGTCAGGTCCGGGAGCACTGAAACTACTCGCCGACGCCTGTATCAATGACTTCGGCAAATTTTCCGTTGGCGCTTCCAAACATGCGGTGATGTGCAACGCTCAGGGCAATGTCATGTCCGATGGGATCGTGATGCGTCTTGCTGAGAGCGAGTTCGTGTCGTTCTTCCTCAACCCTTACATCGATTACCTAGTCGAGTCTGGCCGATACGACGTCAAGGGCGAAGATCTGAGTGACAAGGTCTTCCTCTTCCAGGTCGCTGGACCGAAGTCGCTGGCGGTCTTGGAAAAGCTTACTGGCGAGTCTCTGCGTGACATTTCATTTCTTTGGCACCGCACGGCGCGCATTCCCATTGAAGACGGGACGTTGGTCGACGTGCGGGTATTTCGCTTGGGAGTAGCGAGAACGCTGGCCTACGAGGTGCACGGTCCCTTTGAAATGGCCGAGCAGGTCTATCAGGCGATTACGGCTGCGGGGCAGGAATTCGGATTGGAGAAACTTGGACTGCAGACCTACGGCATGAACCATACCGAGGGCGGGTTCGCACAGTCGTTCATTCACTTCCTGCCGGCGTGGAGTGAAGATGCCGAGTTCATGAAATATCTAGGCGGCCGATACAGCGCGGCATTCAACGGGCTTCCGGGGAGCGCAGGGCCTGCGGGTGAAACCCGCTATGCAAATCCCGTTGAGTTGGGATGGGGGCACATGATCACGTTCGACCATCCCTTCGTCGGTAGTGAGGCGTTGAAAAAGGTCATGGGTGCGCCCAAACGGGCCATCGTCACCTTGGAATGGTCCAAGGACGATGTCTTGGCGATCTTTGCCGCTCAGTTCACGCCAAGCAGCAAGGTTCAGATCATGGAGTGGCCCGCTAACCCCATTTGGGATATGAATGCTATGTCCTTGGTCGCCGCCGACGAGGTCATGGTTGGCGACAAACGAATCGGAATTTCCAGCGGTCGCATCTTCAGTCATTACTACGGCGTAATGCTTTCTCTGGCATTGCTCGACATCGAGCATGCCGTCATCGGCAATGAAGTTGAAGTGCTCTGGGGTGACCCAGGCACAGAGCAGCGCCGCATCCGAACTACTGTCAGTCGTTTCCCCTATTTGGATTTGCCTTTCAACAAAGACATCAACACCCACCTCATGCCGTCCAACGTTTAAGGAGTAGCGCCCACACGCAAAAAGTCATTGTTATTTTTGGTGCAGGGAATGGCCTCGGCCTGGCTGTTGGTCGGCGGTTCGGGAGGGAAGGGTATGCAGTGGCTTTGGTTGCACGCAAATTGCAACCGTTGGAGGCGCTTGTTGTGGAACTTGCTGCGGGTGGAGTAACCGCAGCGCCCTTCCTGGCCGACTAGCAATTGAAGGCCAAGTTCGGGACGTGGTCAGTCAGATCGCTAAGCATTATGGGCGTATAGACGCAAGCTACTACTCGCCTGCAACGGCAGATGCGTTTCATCCGGCAAGCGCAATGACGTCGACCATGTTTGATGCCCAGTTGAGATTTCTTTTCTTGGGGTTGGTTGCATCCGTGCTGCATCTAGCTTAACAAGAGCGCCAACCCGGGCAGCGGTCCGCACTGGTATTGCTGGGTAAGGGCATGCCGTGCCGGGATTGGCTCTGAAATTTCTGCTAAAGGTCTCGGTCCCAAAGGCCATTTATGGTAACGATATACGTGTCGCCTGGTTGCCGCTGGCAGCGTGCGGAACAAAGCGTCATTGATCATTCCATCCTGCTGAAGCCGGTAAGGGGCACCAATGTCTAGTCCTAATCACATCTTCCTCGTGGCGTTGCTCCTAGCGAGCTGTCTAACGTCAGCTGTAACTCAGGCAGCTCCGGTTGATGGCATTCCACCCGGTGATTGGCGCGGAATCCTGTCCACGAGCGAAGCCACAGGCCCGGTTTATGTCCGCTTGAGTGAGCGCGCTTCAGGTGCCAGCGGCCCCCAGGCCGCGGACTTGCGGTTTGGACCTCCCTTCAACTGCGCCCTGGAATTGCGGGCGCAGAACGATGCCTACACGCTAACGCCTCGCAATGGGGGAAAGTTCTGTGACGCGTTGTCAGGTGGACAGGCCCAGCTTGAGGTGGTGGAGGGACCGACAGCCGGCCTAAAACTTACCCTGCCAAGCAGTGGGACGCCTTTGATTGTCGGCTTAGACCAAGCGAGCGTAAAGCTGACCGAAGCCGGTCGCTGGCGAGGTGCGGGCCTTATCGCCGCACAGTTAGAGATTGTTGCGACCAGCGTCCGGCCTGGGGATGTGCTTGGTCGCCTGCGCTATGGCGCTCCTAGGGATTGTCAAGTCGAGTTGCGATACGCCGGCCGCGTCGATGGTGCGTTGACCACATGGATCGGCGCTAATGACCGCGGATATTGCCGTCAGCTCAGCGACGGCCAAGCCGCCATGCAGATTCGTCCGGATGGCAGCGCGACGCTTTCGATGTTCGTCAAGGGTCAACGCGACACGCTGCTTTTTGAACGTGTGCCTTGATGCGCGCTAGGTATCGCTACGCACACTACCGCGCCAGCAATCACGTTCCTTGAGGATGTTGTGCCCTGGCGCTATCGTTCCTGGAACCGTGGTGCTTATGAAGATCCGACTGATCAGTGAAGAAACGCGCCAAACGCGTGTGGTGACCATCATCGGTAGTCAGACAATGCATGATGCGTCATAATTGAGAATGAATCTCATCTTTGGGTCAGCCACGTGGTTTGAAGCCGCCCTCGCTTTCAAGGGTTCTTCATGGCTGTCGACCACTCATTGCTTGCCTCGCTTTACCGCGATCATCAGCCTTGGCTACAGCGCTGGGTCGGTGGCCGGGTTGGGTCTCGAGAGGTTGCGCAAGACCTGACGCAGGACACCTTCACTCGCTTGCTCAGTGGGCGCGACCTTTGCGGATTGAATGAACCACGCGCGTTCCTAACGACGGTGGCCAAGGGCCTCATGGCTAATTGGTTTCGTCGCCAATCGTTGGAACGTGCCTACTTGGAAAGCTTGACTGCGCTTCCCGCTGCAATCGTGCCATCAGAAGAGGAGCGAGCGATCGTCTGCGAGGCGCTTTGCCTCATCGATGCAATGCTCGAAGGGTTACCTGTGGCTGTGCGCCAAGTCTTCCTGCTGGCCCAGTTTGAAGGTCTTGGGTATGGCGAGATCGGCTGCAAGCTTGACCTGTCGCTGAGCACCGTCAAGCGACATATGAAGCGTGCTTGGCTCGCATGCCTGGCCTATGCGCCCTGACGACACCAAGTCCCCAACGCCACTTGATCCCTGCGTGCTCGAACAAGCCGCCGAATGGGTAGTGCGATTAGGAGAGCATGGTGGAGCTCAGGACCAAGCTGCCTGTGAGCGGTGGCAGCAACAGCACCCCGACAACGCACGGGCATGGCGAAGGGTTGAAGAGCTCTTGGGGACCATCAACGCGGTCCCACCTTCGATTGCACGTCCCGTATTGGATCGCCCCAAGCACCCGGGACGTCGCTTAGCCATGAAGCAATTAGGCGCCTGGCTACTCGCTGCCCCGGCTGGGTGGCTTGCCTGGCAACTGTGGGAACAATCGAACTGGGATCAACGCTTCAGGACGGGCACCGGGGAGTGGCAGCACCAGCAGCTCGCGGACGGAACCCAGATAGAGCTCGATTCCGGGACTTCGCTGGACGTTGCATATGGTTCAAAACAACGCCTGCTGCGCTTGCAACAAGGTCAGGTGCTGATCACAACCGCGCCAGACATCATGCCCTCACCGAGATGCTTTCGGGTTGCCACGACGCACGGATATATGCAGGCATTGGGCACACGTTTCAATGTGCGCGTAGAGGAGCATCGAACACACTTGGCGGTGTTCGATGGTGCGGTGCGCATCGAGCTCGGAGGAAGCACGCGCTCGTCGTGTCGGGTGGATGCCGGCTTTGCCGTTTGGTTTGACCGCAATCGTTGCGTCATCGCTCCGAAGCCAACCGAGCAATTGACGGGCTGGTCAAAGGGCCTGTTGGTCATCAATGCCGAGCCACTCGGACAGGTGCTTGAAGAGCTTGGGCGCTATCACCATGGTGTGCTGCGTTGTGATCCGTCTGTGGCGCATCTCTTGGTGTCAGGTGTGTTCCTACTGGCTCATATCGACCAGAGCCTCGACATGATCGCCCAGACACATGGCTTGGCCATCGAGCGCCAAGCCAAAGGCTGGTGGACGACGGTCGTCCCAAAATAAAAAGCAGTCGGAGTGACCCTTTTTTCAATCTCGCGGGGCAAGTGGAAGAACCCCTATTGTTGAGCGCTGTCATGCGTCGTCTTTGCCGCCCCCTGCGGACTCGTCTTCTAGCCCTTGCCTTGGTTACCGTCTCCGGCTCGGCGTTTGCCCAGGCAACGCCAACTCGATTACCTGCGGGGCCGCTGGGCGCAACGCTCACCGCGTTTGCCACCGAACGTGGGATCGCGTTGTCCTTCGATCCCGCCTTGACCGAGGGGCTGACAGCACCATCGATCGAGGGCAGCATGACCGATCGCGAAGGCCTGGAGCGGCTGCTATCGGGTTCGGGATTGCGCTTGCTTGCACGCTCAAATGGAAGCTACACACTGCTTCGCGCACCTGCTGCGAGCAGCGGGATCATTCCACTGTCGCCCTTGCGCATCGGAGCGCAGCGCACGTTCCCTTACTCGGAGGGAATTGCACTGGATCAAGCCTACATTGATGCAGCGCCTCGGGGAGAAAGCGATCTCGCCACGCTACTGCGCATCAATCCATCGGTGCAGTTCAGCGACACAGCAAGAAGCTCGCGCAATGCCGGCGAGATCCGCCCGGCAGATTTCAGCATCAACGGCGCGCCGTTTTACCAGAACCTGTTCCTGATCGATGGCATCAGCTTCAACAACGACATCGATCCGGTCTTCAACAACGCTGACCACTATGCTGATGTCCCTAGCCAGTCGCAGGGCATCGCGGTCGATACCGACCTGCTCGAAGGCGTGACCGTCTACGACAGCAACGTGCCGGCAGCCTTCGGCAACTTTACCGGCGGGGTGGTGGACGCCAAAACCCGCAAGGCAGGCGACCGTTTACACGGCAAAGTCTGGTTTCGCATGGCGCGTTCGGTGTGGAATGACATCATCATCCCTCAAGGGCAGGAGCAGGACTTCGAGCAGTCAGCAAGCAGCGATTTCCAGCCCGAGTTCGACAAGTTCAAATTCGGGGCGAGGCTGGAAGGGCGGACCAAGAGCGGCATTGGGCTGATTGGGACTGTCACGCAGACTCGCTCGGAGATCCCCCTTCGAGGCTATACCTCGGGGGATGTGAGTAGCAGCGATGCCAACAGCAAAACCCAAACCCGGCAGAACACAGCGACGTCCCTGTCGGCCGATTGGAAAAGCGATAGCGGCATTGAACTCGGCGCCAGCATCACCTATGCGCCGACCGATGATCGTTACTTCATCCAAAGCGCCAAGAACTCGTGGTTCGATCTGAAATCGGGTGGTCCTGTTGTCGCGCTGCGTGCCAATGTCGAGCGTGGGGCCTGGACGATGGGCAATACCTTGAGTTACAGCGATTTGGAAAGCTCCCGGCGAAGCCAGGTCGACCACTGGAAGTCTTGGGCCAAGTCACGGGAATTCGATTGGGGGGTTAACAACAGCAGCCGGGAAGGAAGCTGGGGCAATGTCGATCAGCATGATCGCAAGGTGGGCTATCAAGCCCAGTTTGATCGGGAGCCCATTGCCTGGGGAGCGACCGAACACAATGTGCAGCTCGGCATGTCTTTTCAGCATCGAGAGGCGAACTACGAGCGCCTCAATGACCACTACAACTACCTGCAACCCTATGCCACCACAAGCTGCACCAGTAGCAATGGCGCAGTGGACACTGACAGCTGCTCGCTGTCACCGGTCCTGACCTCTGTCACCGGAACGGTTGTCGCCGGGCGCGGTCAATACTTTCGCCGGCAAACCACCTATCAAGCAGGAGAGTTCAAAGTCAGCGGGCAGGCTTATGCTGCGTGGCTTCAAGACGACGTGCGCCTTGGAAACGTGAGCCTTCGTGGTGGTGTGCGTCTGGACCAGGACAGCATTTGGGACAAGACCACGCTCTCTCCACGCTTGGCCGCGTCCTGGGATGTATTCGGCGACAAGACCACGATCCTGACGGGTGGGCTCAACCGCTACTACGGGCGCAACTTCTTTAGCTATCTGCTTCGTGAGGGACGTGAACGCCTGACTCTGGTCAAGACGCGCACGAGCGCGCGCACGGCATGGGAGAGTATCGAGGGCACATCTGCTGGTTCGACCAACCGGCTGAGCGATGTCGACATCCCGTATACCAATGAATGGACCATCGGACTGGATCAGCGTTGGAAAGGACTGGATCTGAGTCTGAAGTATGTCAATCGTGATAACCGCGATGAGGTGCTGCGACAATCGGTTCGAAGTAACGATCCGTCCGGCGCATTCACAAGTAGCGTCTATGAGTATGTGAACAGCGGGCGCAGCCGAAGCGATGTCTACACGCTGAGCGTGAGCCCTGAAAACAGCCTGGTCTGGGGGCCAAGTCGGACCCAAGTGCAGTTTGCCTTCGACTACACCGACACCCGGCGAAATTACAGCAACTACCAAACCAGCTGGAGCGATGAGAGCGACCAGTTGGTGCTCTATAAAGGCAACCGAGTTTGGCTCTACGATCTGCCGGCGACCGACTTTGCGCGCAAGTGGACAGCACGCCTGTCAACGCAGTCGCGCGTGGATATCGGACCAGGCGAACTTCTCTGGAGCAATTTTTTTAGGTATCGCGATGGGTTTCGCGACATCGTGCAGCGAGGAAGTGAAGACGTCGGTGGCGAGGTCTATGACGTCTATCAAGATGTGAGCTATCCACGTGCGTTCACCGTGGACACAACCCTCGAATACAACCTGAGCTTGCCATCCGAGCAGCAGCTCTATGTGCGTGTGGAAGCCATGAATGTGCTCAATCGCATCAACAAGGTTGCTGGCACAACATCGTCATCGTCTTACTTTGAGCAAGGGCGCAGCTACTGGCTGGAAGCGGGCTATCGGTTCTAATGAAGATGAGTCTGCCAATGCGCTTGGGCGGTTGAACAGTGGCTCGCGTTGAGTCGCCACGTTGGCGTTGGTGGTTGGTGCTGGCCGCATGCTGTGTTGCGGGCCCTGCCGTGCCGGAGAGGACGAACACGCTCGTTCCTTCGGACTGCCGGGCAACGCTCGCCTTGTCATCCAACAGCGTGGATGTTGCGTGTCTGCGCCTGGCTTACGCAGGGCTGCAAGCGTCATGGCCGAAGCCTGAGATCTCCGAGGGCGTGGTGTGGCAAGAACTTGCTCCCTTACCCGCGAGGGCCCCGGCACCCGCTGATAACCCAACAACAGCGCAGAAAGTTGCTCTTGGAGGAAAACTCTTCGAAGACCCCCGACTATCGAGCTCAGGACAGATCGCGTGTGCAAGCTGCCACGATCCAGAGCTTGGATGGGGAGATGGGCGCAGCGTGTCCTTTGGCCATGATCGACAACAAGGACGACGCAACGCGCCAAGTGTGGCCATGTCCGGCTTTGCCGAGTCACTCTTCTGGGATGGACGTGCCGGGTCGTTGGAAGAGCAGATCCGCCACCCCATCGAAGACGGCAAGGAAATGGCATTTTCGTCTCCTGCCATGGTGGAGCGACTCAATCGAAGTGATGACTATCCCGGCGAGTTCGGACGCTTGTTTGGTTCATCACGTATCACGGAGAAAGACATTGCTCAGGCGTTGGCAGCCTTTGAGCGAAGCTTGGTGCCTCGCGCCAATCGCTACGACCGATTTCTACAAGGGCAACGGGAGCTGTTGACCGATCAGCAGCTGTGGGGCTTGCATCTTTTCAGAACCAGAGCCCGCTGCATGAATTGCCATAGCGGTCCGACGCTTGCCGATAATCGTTTCCACAATCTTGGGCTTCATTTCTATGGACGTCAGCGCCAGGATCTGGGCCGGTATGAGGTCACCCAGGATGTTCGAGACAGTGGGAAGTTCCGCACGCCGTCACTGCGCAATGTGCGGAAGACAGGGCCCTACATGCATACAGGTGGTTTCGCGGATCTGCGCAGTGTTGTCAACGCCTACAACGCAGGCATGCCAAGGCCAAAGCCCAAAGGCGAGCAGGTCGATGATCCACTCTTCCCGAAACCTGATCCCTTACTGCGGCCCCTTGGCCTACAAAAAGAAGAGCGCGACGCCATCGTGGCGTTCTTGGAAACGCTTTGAAGGCCTGCTTCTTATTGCAAGAAAAATTCTACGGGCACTTCCAGCTCCACCGGGTCGGGCAATGTGTGGGGCGGCCGAGGAAGCGGCTGTGCTCGGGCAAAGGTGCCTAAGGCTTCATCATCAAGGGCTAGGTAGCCGCTCCCAAGGTGCACCCGTGCGGCAAGCACCCGGCCTTGATGATTGACCAGAGCGCGCACGAAGACGACACCTTCTTGTCGATGTACCCTGGCGGCAGTGGGATAGCGACGGAAGCGCTGCAAGCGTTCCAAAACGCGCCCCTCCCAATTGGGGTCTGTCATTCCGGCAGCAGGGGCTGGCGGAGCAGGGGGCGCGGCTGGAGCAGCAGCTTGCGTCAGGGCAGCTTCTTGCCCAAGCGATGCTCCCATTGAATGTTCGACAACATCGGACAGCGGGATTGGACTAATGCTGGGTAACGAGGCGGGCGTGGGCTGTCGTGTCGGACGCTCGACAGGGGGCGCTTCTAAGCGAGGTGGGGACGAAGAAGTGGTCCGTGACTGTTGTAGAACTTGTTTGGGTGCCGGGACTGGTGCGACCGGTGTGGGGGGCGCGGCTGCAGGAAGAAGAGTGAGGCGCATCCGAACTTCTTCCTGAGGCGGAATGCTGCCGTCAAAGCGCGTTTGATCAAGCACAAGCCACGCGATGAGTGCATGGATGACAACCGTCGCAATGCCCGCAGTAAGCCTTTGCCAGCGACTCTCCTGTGTGGCAGGGGCATGGATGGAAGAAAGAGCGGTAGCGGAGAGCACGGTAGAAAATGCAAACGAGACTCGTTCTATTTTATACGCTAGGCACGTTAGGTGCGATGCGCTTTGAGCAGAAGAGTGTCTTGCGTGATGTATGTAATCGCATTTGAAGAGCATCAAGTCGCTCAAGAAACGCGGCTGTAGTTCAAAGCCTCTGGCATAGATGATGGGCTGTGAGTTCGATCGCTTTGCGAAGGGTCTCTCCGCCTGGATGACGCGTAGCTCAGAGCTCCTGACATCGTGAGTAGTGCGAGATTCATGGGGCACGAAACGCCAGCGGCGCAATTTGACCTTGCCGGACGCGAGACCGATGGTCGCTCACCTCGCGCGACGCTTGAGCAGCGTCATGCCGGCAGCCTCTAAGAGATAGAGTTGACTTCACTCTGGCGTGCGATGGGGTGGCGAGCATGCGATGCCAAGACCAGACCCAAGCGTCGCTGACATTCTCGAAAGGCAAGTGCGGACGCAGGCATGTCGCATGAATCAAAATTTTTTGCTTGCGCATCCCACGCTGCCAGTAGCACTTCCAGGTCACTTGTCAGTCTCTGCATTCATGCCCTTTGATGCGCAAACGATAGCCGTTGCTTCTGGTCTGGCCGTGAGGAACAAGCTACCCAACCATTATGTCGGTGCTGTTAAGCCAGCTCGTGGAGCCTGCAGCGGACTCGAAAATGCAGGACAAGCGTTTGCCATCTTGGTCCTGCGAAATGATGTGTCAGACCAGAACTCCAGTGGGCCCAGAAATCTGGGCCCACTTCGGCTGGGTCAAAACTCCTGCCAACCTGCGCCGTCTGTTGAACCAGTAAGTGACTCGAGTTTGCGTGGTGCCCGGTGCGGGACGAGTTTTGCATGTGTCTTCAACGGCGCTGCCGTCTTTTTGCTGTTTGAGCTAGCAATGGCTGATGTGACAGGAGCTGCGCGGACCGGAAGGACCTTCTGTTTGTCGATAGTGGCTTCCTCAACCAGTGCGGCGTTCTGCTGCGTCGTTTCATCCATCTGAGTGACCGTGATGTTGACCTGCTCGATGCCTGCCGACTGTTCCTGGGAGGCAGCGGAGATTTCACCCATGATGTCTGTGACGCGCTGCACGCTGGAGACGATCTCGGCCATCGTGGTGCCTGCCGTGTGCACCAGCGCGGAACCTTCGGTGACGCGCTCGACCGAGTCATCGATCAGGCTCGCTGTCGGGGTGCTCCCGACGCATGTCAGACGAGTGATTGCGAGCGTTGGAAGAGGCGGCGCTCGCTTCCTTGCTGGTTAGCCGCGTTGCCGATAACAGGCGATGGATATCACGGCAGCCGGATCCGGCTAGGCTATCTACTTCCGACTCGGCACTGTGGAAGAAATGGAGCAGTTGAGCGAGCAATGGGTGGCGGCAGTGGCGGATGCACTGAGTGACCTGCAGGCGGCAGGAGTGGCTCAGGGCGTGTTGCTAGAGACGATGCTTGCCTTGCATCCGGACCCCGATCGCGAGGCCACCGCGCAGTTGCTGCCGGCAGCTTCACGGAGCAAGCGGCCTACTTGTGCGAAATCAGCTACGCAGCCCGTACCCCGTCTTTGATTGCTCGCTTGAAGGGATGGAATGTGAACTGGTTGGGCGTGCGGACTGCCCTGGACCGAGATAGTGGCATGCCGCTGGACTGGGTGATGAGGCCCTGGCTCCTCGTTCCCGAATCGCAAGCCGAGCGGTTGAAGAGCAGCTTGGCACCGCTAGGCACACTACCGAGCCCGCGAATCACGTTTCTGGAGGATGTCACCCTTGCGCTACCGGTCTTGGAATCGGGGCGGCTATGAAGACCCGTCCGAACCATGAGCCGCCCGGCTTCAGCTGAGCCAGCCTCAATGGTTTGTTCAATGCCCATCAATCGTGGCGACGGCGGGCTCAGACTTTCCTGACAACCCAAGGGGTGTGAACCCTATGGGCTACGAAATGTCGGAAACACAATCTGATTCTGCTGGACGCGGGACCGATGGTCGCTCACCTCGGGGGGGGGGCTTGAACAGCGTCAAGCCGGCAACCAGAGTATCTAGTCGCGGGCACGGGTAGCGGCTAGTGACCATCAAATACGCGTCGAGCTGAGCTATGCTCCCTGAGCCTAGTGGACAGTCGTATTCGTCAGTTGCTTGCGGCAGAATTTTTAGTCCACCGCTTGTCCACCACTCAAAACAGGGATGGTAGACGGAGCGAGGCACGTATCGATTCCTGGTTGCATCGGCGGGCCCACAAGTGTGCGCACGGCTTGTCATTCCTGGGACATTTGTTTGCGGTAAGTAGTAGGAAACACATCAAAAAATGAGCAGGGGGAACGAAGGCCTCTCGTTTGAGGTCAGAAAGACAGGAAAAATGGAAGGTGCATGATGCGCGCAAGACATGGAAAGAAGTTGGTGATGTGTGTGGTGGGGGCTGTTCTGAGCTGTATGTTTAGCGCAGGTGCTTATGCGCAAGCGGGGGTGAGTGCGGATGTTCCTGCACTCACTGCTCAGAGTAGTCGAGCTGTCGCTAAAGAAATCGAGCCAGCGCTGCAAAGGTTTGTTGACCAACAAAAGCGCTTGCCAACCCAGGCCAAGCAAGTGCTGGTGAAGGCCACGCCAGACCCCGTCACGGGCATAGTGTGGATTGACCTCGATTCTGGCTACTTGCCGAAGGATGCGCCGGTTTTCACGGAGGACTTCGGTGCGCTGGTTAGAGATATTGAAAACGAAGGCTATGAGCTGATAGCTGGTGTAGTGAAGTTTCGTTATATCAAGGTTCGAATTGGCGGCAAGGAGATTAATGAGATCTATCCGCCGGAGTATTTGAAAAAGAAAAGAGCTGGTGCGAGCACAAGTGCTGCCGCAGCTCCTGTAGAGGGGTTGGTTGTTCTAAATCCTGGGCATGGGAAATACCTCAACCACTCCGACGAAACGTGGCGCTATCAACGTCCGGCACCCTATGTTGGAACCACTGATATCTATGAAGATACTGTCACGCCAGGCTATTCCTCAATGCTTGCAAGCCTGTTGACGGAACGAAGTGCCAACACTGTAACAAGCATCAAACACACGCGCGATATAGGCAACACTAAGGTGGACCCCGAGAGCGGCCTGGGCTGCGCTCGGGGCTCGTTACTATTTGAAGAGACTTTACCCGGACTTGGGTGCAACCATTTGGAATAAATTTCCAAATGGGTCTCCTTCGCGGAAGCAGCCGGACAGGGCCAACCTTCGCGAATACGATGATGACATCCGGGCCAGGTCGGAATACGGATCCGTGCCGGAGTGCGCCCGTTCGGAAGGAGGATTACTCAAGCAGGTCCGTCGCCGAATGTGCTCATTAGCCAGTCAATGAAGACGCTCAGTCTCGCATTCTGATTTCGATTCGGCGGGTAAATGGCATGAAACGGCAGTCTCGGGCGCGTCCAATCGGAGAGCAGTTCGACCAGTTGCCCAGAGTCCAAGTATGGCTGGAGCATTGGCCGCAGGTGCTGGCCGATCCCAAGGCCTGCGAGCATGAGCGCGGTCAGGCCATTGCCCTCATTAGCGCTGAAACGTGCCGATTCAAAGGTATGGCGCTCAGCCCCCTGCTGCAAAACAAACGCCTCCGGTTTGCCGGAGAGCGAATAGAAGTAGCCCACCAGATGATGGTGATGTCTTACCTCCATCGGGTTGGACGGAACGCCATGAGCTGCAAGATACGCAGGTGAGGCGCAGGTGGCGTAGGGCATGTCGGTGATACGCCGGGCAATCAGACTGAGCTCGTTCAATGCGCCGCCACGGATCGCGCAGTCCACGCCTTCGCCAATGAGGTCCAAGGTTCTGTCACTGATCCCGACCGCTACTGAAATTTCAGGATAGGCCTCGTGGAACTGTGGCAGGGCGGGGATTAGCAAATGCACGGCAAATGCCGCAGGCGCATCAATACGCAAGTGGCCGCTGGGCCGCAGCTTGTTTCCCCGCATCGCATCGTCGACCGAATCGAACGCTGTGACGAGTTGCGATACGTGAGCCAGATATTCGAGGCCTTCCGACGTCGCCGCAACGGTCCGCGTCGTCCGGTGAATCAGTTTGACCCGCAGGTGCTGCTCTAGGTCAGCAACAAGCTTGCTGACCGTCGACCTCGGAAGATCCAGCTGCACAGCAGCGCGACTAAAAGAGCCTGTCTCAATGACCCGAATGAAGGCGCGTATCGCAAGAAGTTGATTCATGGGCCTCCTCCGGGAGCGACTTCATTGTCCACCACTATGGATAGAGTTGACAATTTTTACACCTTTGTAGGAATTAAAGCGCACCCATCTATGGCCCATCGGCCAATTTGGCAGCAGACAGCCACCTCCCTTGAAAGCGATCGTAACCACGAAGTTCGGACCGTCACCGCAGATGGCCGTGACGGAGCGTCAGCAGCCTCTGCTGAAAGAAGGCCACGCGTTGATCCGCATGCAGGCGGCAACGATCAATCAGCTTTCCAATAGCCTGCGCAAGGGCACGATAGGGGCAGCATCGCCGCCGTTGGTGCTCGGAAACGAGGGATCGGGTGTGGTCGAACAAGGTGATCGCTTTCCCGCCGACACCCGTGTTGCCATCTATGGCGGAGGCACGTTGGGAATTACCGAGGACGGGCTATACCAGCAGTGGGCCGTTGTCGACGACAGTCGCATCTTTGAGTTGCCCACGGCGCTGACCTTTGAAGAGGCGGCTGCTTTGTTGGTGAACTACCTCACCGCGTATCTGGCCGCGACGCGGACAGCAACGATCAAGGCTGGCCAGTATGCGTTGGTCTCTGGCGCAACCGGATCAGTAGGGCACGCACTGGTTCAGGTCCTCAATGCACTCGGCGCACGTCCTATCGCGCTGGTATCGACCCCAAGGAAGGCCACCCATGCACTCAAGGCTGGCGCTTATGCCGCTATCGACCTTTCTACGCAAGAATTACCCGACGAGGTCGCCCGGCTGACTGACGGCAAGGGCGCCGAGCTCGCATTCGACCCCGTGGGCGGTGACGTAACGGGCGAAATGATGCGCTCGCTGGCAACAGGCGGCTTGCTGATCTCCATCGGTTTTACCGGAGGCCAGCGGGCGGAGATTGACCTGGTCGACGTGCTTGTCAATGAAAAAGGCATGCGAGGCTACACAGTCCATGCTGAGTCTGCGCACGCTGTGCGGAGTGCATTGCAGACCATCCTGGAGATGGCGGCGGCGGGCAAGCTCAAGCCGGTGATCGACAGCTGCTACCCCATGGCTGACTTCGAAGATGCCTACACACGACTGACATCGCGCGAAGCGATCGGGTCGATTGTCGTGCAGCTTTCTTGAGATCAACGATCAGCTACGAATAGACCGCATGAAAAGCATTTCCACCACCCACGACAATCATGATGGAGACACCGCACGGAACACCTTCCGTGCCTGGCTTGCCGTTATGTCACTGGCTATTGGCTCGTTCGCCACCGTGACAGCGGAGTTCCTGCCTGTCGGGCTGCTGCCAGAGATTGCGCGAAGCTTCGGAATTTCTTCGGGAAGTGCTGGCCTGATGATGACGTTGCCCGGCGTGCTAGCGGCATTGTCCGCACCGGGCATCATGCTTGTCGCCGGGCGCAGTGACCGTAAGAGGATCGTGCTGCTGCTGTCAGCGATTCTGCTGGTGTCGTGCCTGCTCTCGGCATTTGCTACATCCTTTGCCATCTTGTTGATCGGGCGGGCGCTGGTCGGGATGAGTCTGGGTGCCTTCTGGGCGATGGCTCTGGCGGTTGCCGTTCGTTTGGTGCCTGCCGCGAAAAGCCAGAAGGCGTCGGCTGCGGTATTCGCCGGGGTCACCGCTGCCATGATCCTGGGCGTGCCACTGGGCAACCTGGTTGCCGCCCATTACTCATGGCGCGGCGCATTCCTTGCAGCCGGCGGTATCGCAACATTGGCGATGCTGCTACAGGCGTTCTCATTGCCCTCGGTTCCAGCGCAGGGGCGCTTTCAGTTTGCCGCGTTGTTAAACGCCGCACGTCCGTCTGCAACCAAGCTGAGCATGTTGATGATCGCGCTGATGTTTGCTGCACACTTCGGCGCATACACCTACGTTGCGCCGCTGCTGCAGCAGGCGAATATCAGTGCCGCCGATATCACGCTCCTGCTGTTTGCTTACGGCTTTGCTGGATTCGTGTCGAACTTCGTGGCGAGCCACTTCCTGGCCAAGCGGATGGAGGCGACGCTGCTTTCTGCAAAGTTGATACTGCTGGTGCCGCTGTTGTGCATGCCATTGATGGTTTCGTCAGCGCCCACCGAGATGGTGCTGCTGGTGATCTGGGGCATGGCGTGGGGTGCGCTACCGGTCTGCCTAAACGCATGGAATCGCGCCGCCTCCGAGTCTGATGGTGAATCCACCGCTGCGGTATTCACGTTTACCTGCCAGACCGCCATTGCACTGGGCTCGGGTGCCGGCGGTTTCGTTGTCGACCACAGCGGGCTAGCCACCACGTTCTGGCTGGCGTCGGCAGCCGTGGCGCTGAGCGCAGTGCTTCTGTGGCGGGCACGCAAATCATGAGTAGATAGCCTTTTTGTTTGATCCAGTCCCAATCCGCTTAGGAGCATTACGATGACCACATTCTCGAGCACGACCCTGCGCCTCAACTTTCCCCAGTGGCAGGGCGGCAACCTTGACGCCTACCATTTCGGCTCGCAGCTCCTTGCATGGTTGGGTCCGAAAGCAGAGGGTCCGGAAGAAACGGTCGACGTAGTCGCACCGGATGGCACGGAACAGCCGCTGCAAAATGGCATCCTGGGGCGCTCCGCGATTTTGGGCCAAGCGGCATCTGCCCGGCGCCTCATCGAAAAACATTCCCCCGACCGAATCGTCGTGCTTGGGGGGGATTGCGCGGTTGATCTGGTGCCGTTCTCCTACCTCAACGAAAGATACGACGGCGAGCTTGCTGTGTTGTGGGTTGACGCCCATCCGGACGTGTTGACCCCGGCGGAATTCCAGAACGCCCATGCGATGGTGCTGCGCAACCTGATGGGGCTGGGTGATCCGGAACTGGCCGCTCAGGTGAAGGAGCCCATCAAGCCGCAAAACATCATGTATGCGGGGTTGCAGGAGACAAGCGAGATGGAAACGGACTTCATCAAAAAACACGGTCTGCGCAAAGCTGGCTCAGACGCGCTGGCCACCACAAGCGAACCGGTGATGCGCTGGCTGAAAGACATCGGTGCAAAGCACGTCGCGATCCATCTCGACCTTGACGTGCTTGATGCGACCAAGTTTCGCGCCCTGTATTTCTCTCGCCCCGATGCAGCCCCGGGCCAGTTCGACGGCATTCCCCAGGGAAAGATGACCATACCGCAGGTCCTGCGGCTGATTCAGGATGTCGCTGGCGCGGTGGACATCGTGGGATTGGGCATCGCAGAGCATCTGCCCTGGGATGCCATCGAACTGAAGAACCTTCTACAGAAACTTCCATTGCTTGGATCTAGAGCGGTCTGACATAGCGCAGCTCAGACCAAATTCTCACGGCGCTACATCACGTCATTCAAGGGAGTGCAATTGCCCGTCGGCTCGCGATTTCCGAGGTGATCGACCATAGCTTGGTTGCCAGCGTTGTATCCAGATCGATGCGCTCGGCGACAAAGGCCTTGGGCTTTGGCAATTTGGAACCGTCAATCTGGGCGGCGGAACTGACTGTGAGCGCTCGAACGATGTTCACCGCCGATGCTTCCGGGGTGGTTCCGAAGCGTCCCATTATCCGCATCAACAACGGCATTCTGGGATCGCTCATCACCTTGGTCTTGGTGGGTCCAACGCAGATTGCAGTGAGCGTGATGGGCAGATCCTTCCACCGCTGGCTTGCTTCCTGGATATGAAGGTGTCCAAGCAGGTGCGTTCCCATGACCGATTTCATATGCGCCCATTTGCGCCGCTCGAACTGTAGGTCGTCCAGAGGCGGCATGAAGAATGCCGGCACGTTGCCGGACACCAACACCACCCGGCCATCTCCGGAACGTGCCAGATTCTCGGCCAGCAGGCGATTCAGGACGGCACGCGCCAGATACTGCAGCGCGAAGGCGAACTCCAGACCGTCTACGGTGATCTGCTTGCCGACCGACGCCGACATGGCCGTGTGCACGAGGCCATGCAGTTCTGCGCGCCAGGCCTTGACGCCCTGCGCGGCAGCGGCCATTCCATCAAGCGTTGACACATCGGCCTGTAGGAACTCAGCCGATGCCGCTCCTTCGGCCAGCAATCGTGTGACGGCAGCCTGGCCTGCTGCCTCGCTGCGGCCAACGGTGAGAACATTGCCTGCGCGGCGTGCGATCTCTACGGCAGTGGCCAGGCCCATGCCGGTAGATCCACCGAAAAATACGAAGTTTGACTGCTGGATCTTACGCTCGATGATCATCGAAACGCCGCCTCTCGCGTCATTGCGATGGCCTGCGCAAGCTCATTTTCGCTGCGCCCGCCGATCAGGGCCAATCGCTCGTCGAAGATGACGTGCGGAACCGACTGCACTCCAGCCGCGAACGCGCGCTCGACCTCTAGCTGCGTCTGTGCCCGCGCTTGCGCATCGGCCAGCAGATGGGTCACCTCATCGTGTGTGAAGCCATATCGGGTTGCGATCTCGGCAAGCACTTTTGCATCGGATATATCGCGTGCATCCATGAAATACGCGTTGGAAATCGCAACGGCAAGTGCGTGCTGGGTGCCACGTGCACGCGCCAGGCGGATCAGCGTATGCGCATCCAGCGTGGGGTAGGCGAACGGTTGACGAAACAGATCCAGGTCCAGGCCCGACATCCGTGCTTCGGCATGAGGTCGCGTCCACGTTGCGGCAGGATCGGTGACGCCGTAGCGAGACTTCAGCAGATCGACGATGCGCACGCCTTCTGGAGGACACTCAGGCATCAGAATCACCGGATGATGGGTGATGTCGACAGCAAGGTCGGGGAAGCGTTCGGCAAGCACCTTGTCGAGCCTGTGCATTCCGATGATGCACCACGGGCACGAGATCTCGGTATATAGGTCAATCTTCAGTGCGGTCATGCTGGCAGTGTCCCTGTCGAAAGAGCATGCAGAACCTGCTCCAGCGTCTTGGGAACATGGCCAGAGAGGTGTTCGACATCGCCGGTCACTACGTCAAATGCGCCGCTCACGAAGTCGCGCTGGATGCTGATGACCGCGTCCACCACTTCTTCCGGCAGACCAGATTGCTTCATGCCCTCCCGCAGTTGCGTTTCGGTTACTACGGCAAAACCTACATGCTTACCGGCGAAGGACGTCGCAGCGGCAGACCTCTGTGCACTGGTCAGTCGCTCAGGCCCTGTCATCGCATAAATGGCCCCTGTGTGTCCCTCGCTGGTCAGGACACCAGCGGCTGCAGCAGCGATGTCGCCTCTTGAAACGTAGGAAACCCGGCTCTCACCAAGCCCCACAAGAGCCCCCGACGCCGCCGATGCCTGTGCCTCTTGGGCGAATGCCTCGGCGTAGTAGCTCAAGCGCAAAATGGTCCAGGACGGCGCGTTCTTGATGAGGTGCTGCTCGCCGACCCAGTAGGACGCACCGACGGCAGGCTCTTCCTGCTGCCGGGTGCCGAGCGCAGACAGCAGCACAATGTGCTTGACGCCTGCGGCAATGGCCGCATCAATCGCTGCGATGTTCTGGGCTGCACGGACACCCCGACGCAGATCGGAGCTAGGAATGAGTAACAGCTGATCCAGGCCTGCGTAGCCACGGGGTAGGGTCTCGGGGCGATCGTAATCGCCTTGCCGTGCTTCAACTTCTGCCGGTAGCGCGTCTGGAGAGCGGGAAATGCCGACCAGATCTACCTCCGGATGACGCGCGGTAATTTCTTGCAGAACTGCTCGCCCAAGCTGCCCGCCTGCTCCGCTGACACCGATCTTCATGACCAACTTCCTACGAACAAAATGTTCGTGCAATGTGGTCCGGGCTTCGGTAGATTGCAAGAACGCACATGGCTGTTCGTAGGCACAGCCATGTGCGTTACGAAGACAGGAGAAGCTCCCTCATGAACACGGAAAATCCTTTGATTCACGGCCCCGATGCTGACACTTGCAAAGCGTTAGGCAACATCCTGGATCGCGTGGGCGACAAGTGGACGGTGATGGTCGTTGGCATGCTTTCGGGTGGTGCGATGCGGTTTAACGCACTTCAGCGAGCCGTCCCCGGCGTTTCTCATCGCATGCTGACGTTGACGCTACGCGGACTCGAACGGGACGGTCTGGTAAAGCGAACCGCATTCGCGACGGTTTCGCCGAAAGTCGAATACGAATTGACACCCCTCGGTCTTTCGCTCAAAGCACCCTTGGAGGTGCTGGCAAAATGGGTGCAGAAAAATCGTAGTGCGGTTGAACTCGCGCGCTCGACTTTTGATCAACGCGATTGACAAAGAGTCCTGTGCTTCATTCAAACGCACCATGCAACGCAAGCTTCGCCAGGCCGTCCACGATGGAACGAAGTTTTGCTGAAAATCAGCTTGCCCGTAGTCACTGCTCACGAACATCTATTTGATGCTGCGTTGAGTGCTCAGCACTCCAGGGCCATGTCCCACCGGTCCAAGCCTGCACCATAGCCATCTCGCACAACGTGCTGTGCGACAAACCCGAAGCGGGCATAAAACGCTTGAGTGTGTTGGCTGGTGTCCAACACGACTCGCTGGATGTTCGGCGTTAAGCGCAAGGCTTCGAGCCGAGCCAAGAGCAAATCCGTTCCCAGGCCTTGGCGATGCAAGGTCGGATGGACCATGCCCCAGCAGAGGCTTGCTGTCGAGCCAAGCGCTTCGGCACATCTGCCCGCTCCGCAATCCTCAGTGCGCGCCGCAATTCGATGCGTCTTTACTGCGCAAGCAGTGCTGCGCAGTGGCATTGGCTCCCTACTTCCAGCGTTTATGCCTGTCTTCCGACGGTAGCCGGCCGCGACACGTCGCTTTCATCGTTTGATGCCGCAAAGCCATGCCGCTTGGCCATCCACGTCACCATCAGCGTTGCGGCAAGCAGCACCAGCAACGCAGGCGGGAACGCTCCAACGCCGAGCTGGTCGAGCAGCACGCCTCCGAGAAGGCCGCCGCTGGCGATGGCGGTATTCCATGCGGTCACCAACATGGATTGAGCCACATCGGCCTCGTCTCCCGCCGATTTGGCGAGCGCTGTCTGAAACAACGTCGCGCTGCCGCCGAAGGCAAGCCCCCAGACGCCGACCGCGATGTAGACGATCGTGGGAGACGTGCCGGCCAGGCCCAGTGCCAATGCCGCCGCACAGAACAGCAGCGTGCTGGTCAGCGTCAGAGCGCGTAGATGGCGGTCGATCAGTACGCCCACGATCCAGATGCCGATCAGCGAGGCGCCACCGAAGACCAGCAACACCAGATCGGTGCGTTGCGCCATGCCGGCCTCCGCCAGGAACGAGGCGATGTAGGTGTAGAGAATGTTGTGAGCCAACACGAAAGCCAGCACCACCAACAGCACCGGCCGAATGCCGGGCAACCTCAACACGTGCGCCAGACGTTGCTGCTTGCCTTGCGCCTGCCCTGCGAAATCCGGCACCTGCAGGCGCACCCACAGCATCAGGATCACAGCCAAGACGCTCATGATGCCGAAGCACACACGCCAGCTCACCAGGCTGCCAAGGAACGCGCCGGCCGGCACGCCCAGCGACAACGCCAGCGGTGTGCCAACCATGGCGATCGCGATGGCGCTGCCTTTCTGATGTTCGGGCACCATGCGCGCGGCATAGCCGGCCAGCAACGCCCACAACAATCCGGCCGAGACGCCTGCCAGAAAGCGCACCACCATCGTCAGCGCATAGCTGCTGGACAGCGTGGTGATCGTGTTGGCGATGGCGAAGCCGGCGATGGCCGCCAGCAGCAGCGGGCGACGGGCAATGCCCTGGGTGGCGATCGTCAATAGTATCGCTGCCAACAAGGAACCGAGGGCATAGAGGGTGACGGTCTGACCGACCCAGGCTTCGGAGACCGCTAAGCCATCTGCCATCTGCGGCAGCAGACCCGCCGGCAGGGCCTCGGTGAGGATGGTGACAAAGGCGGCCATGGCAAGCGCGAGCAAGGGTGCCAGTGGCAGGCGGCCTTTCGCAGTCGAGCTCATTGCCTTGCTTCCAGGCAGGCATACACCGCATCGCGCAGATCGGTGACGAAGCTGCCCGACATGCCTTCGTATAAGGTGTTGGTGAAGGCGACCACGCTCAGGCCTAGCGCCCTGTCAACGAACCACGAGTGGCCATATGCGCCACCCCAGCGCCAGGTGCCCACCGATTCCGGCGATGCGGCGAGCGCGGGGTCGCGCAAGACCGAGAACCCCAGCCCGAAGCCAAGCCCTGGCAGATCCTGCAGCGCAGCGCCTCCGGTCTGATCGCTCGCCATCTCCTCGATCAACGGGCTAGGCAGCAGCTCGCCATTGCCATCGCGCAATGTTTCGAGCAGACCCAGAAAATCCTCGGCGGTGCCCACCATGCCGGCGCCGCCAGAGGCAAATGCCTGCGGATCGAAGATGCGGGCGGGGCTGTAACGGATGCCGATCGCACCTTCGAAGGCCGAGACGGTTTCTGCTTCTGCCAGGCGATGCGGCTGTGGCGCTGCATTGACATAGGCGGTCGCCACACGCTGCGTTTCGGAGGTGACGAAATCGGTGTCCGCCATGCCCAGCGGTCCGGTCACCAACGCGCGCACCGCCTCGTTCAACGGGGCGCCGTACACACGCGCAATCAACGTACCCAGCACGTCGGTTGCCAGCGAGTAGCCCCAGGCCGTGCCCGGCGCATAAAGCAGCGGCACGCTGGCAATGCGGCGCAGGTTTTCTTCCAGGGTGATGTCAGCGGCATCCATGCCGTCGGAGACGCCTGCGACTGCATAAGGACCATTGGCGTCTGCTTCAAGAAAGCGATAGCCAAGGCCGGCGGTATGGCTGAGCAGTTGACGCGCCGTGATGCATGCGGGAAGGCCATCGGCCAGCCGTGGCTGGAACTCGGGCAGCCAGCGATCGACGCCTGCATCCAGATCCAGGCGCCCTTGCGCGACCAGCACCAGCGCGGCGGTTGAAATGATGGGTTTGCTGACCGATGACAACCGAAAGAGCGCATCCACACGCATTGCGCGACGGCTTTCCCGGTCTGCCCAGCCAGCGGCCTGTCGGTGGATCAGCTCCCCATTGCGGGCGACCAGGACGACCGCTCCCACCAGCCGTCGATCGTCCAGGGCGTGCTGAACGACCGTCTGGATGTTGCTGGCCAGCAGTGCGGGCGGCCTGGCGATGCGCGGCGTAGAGAGCAGTGTTGTCATGAGCGTGGTCGGTCGAGAGACAGTGCAGGCAGCGTAGACAGCCTTCGATTAAAGAAAAACTGGGGTAGAGTTCCGCGTTGTGCGGAACCAAGCATCCGCAATGGAGGAGCGTGGTGGAGAGCCTGAGCGGGTTCGTGGTGTTCGTGCAGGTTGCCGAAACGCGCAGCTTCGTCGCGGCTGGCCGCTTGTTGGGCGTGTCGGCGTCTGCGGTCGGCAAGCGCGTGGTGCGGTTGGAGGAAAAACTCGGCGTGCGGCTGTTTCATCGCAGCACGCGCAGCGTCACGCTGACAGCCGAAGGCACGTTGTTCCTGGAGCGTAGCCGCCGCATCCTCGCCGAGATCGAAGCAGCGCAACTGGAGCTTTCGCAAGCCACCGCCGCGCCGCGCGGGCGCTTGCGGGTGAGCCTGCCGCTGGTCAGTGCGTTGGTATTGCCGGTGCTGGGTGACTTCATGCGCCACTATCCCGAGATCGAACTGGATCTGGATTTCAGCGACCGGATGGTCGACGTGATCGAGGAAGGGTTCGATGCGGTGGTGAGAACCGGCGAGCCGAGCGATTCGCGCCTTTCGGCCAGGCGTCTCGGTGGCTTCCAGATGATGCTGGTGGCGGCGCCCGAGTATCTCGCGCAGCGCGGCACTCCGCGTGTGCCGGTCGATCTGCTGCAGCATGCCTGCCTGCATTACCGTTATCCCAACTCGGGAAAACTGGAAGCCTGGCCACTGCATACGCGGCGCAACAGCGGCGAACTGGTACTTCCCACCTCGATGATCTGCAACAACATCGAAACGCGGGTGTGCTTCGCAGTGCAAGGACTGGGAATAGCCTGCCTGCCGGATTTCGCTATCCGCGACCTGCTGGCAGACGGGCGCCTGCTTCCCGTGTTGGCCGAGCACGTGCGGCGCAGCGGCGCGTTCCACGTGCTTTGGCCGGCAAGCAAGCATTCTTCGCCGAAGGTGCGGGCGTTTGTCGACTTTCTGTGCGCCAGAGTGTTTCCTGACGACCAGAGCAAGCGGCGAAAGCCGGTCAAGTGATAACGCCGCGCCATGTCGCATTGGCGTTTATCGTCGCGCAGATGTTGCGCCGGATGCATCGCCCGACTTTCTGCACCATCACAACACGCGCAACGTAGCCAATGACGTATCTCTCGCTTCTCGCGCTTGCGCTTATCGCAGCCACCTTGCTCCCTGCGCAGTCGGAGACGGCATTGGTGGCGCTGCTGTTGCGCGGCGATTCTGCGTTGGGGCTCGTGGCTGCTGCGAGCATCGGCAACGTGCTCGGCTCGCTGATCAACTGGTGGCTTGGGCGCGAGGTGTTGCGCTTTCAGGCAAAGCGCTGGTTTCCGATCAAAGCGGCTGCATTGCTGCGCGCCCAGGCGTGGTATGGAAAATACGGCAAATGGTCGCTGCTGCTGAGCTGGATGCCGATCATCGGCGACCCGTTGACACTTGCGGCGGGCGTCATGCGCGAGCCGCTGCGCGTGTTCCTGCCGCTGGTTGCGATCGCCAAGACCACCCGGTACGCCTTGCTCGCATGGGCGACGCTGAGTATTGCGTAGACAGCGCAACATTCGGGCATCGAGCGGCTCGCCAGCGCGTTATGAATTTAAGCGTGGGGCGATTACGTAGACGCTCGGTCGCCTACCAGTTGGGAGCGCGTCCAATGAAGACGATCAGGCGCATGGACAACCTGCACGTACATGTCTGGACGTGCCTTGATGAGGCAAAAAAAACCCGGCATTGCCGGGTCTTTGAATGCGATCGAGGCTTAGAATTCCTGCCAGTTACTCCCGTCACCGGAGGCAGTGGCAGCCAGTTTCTTCGGTGCAGACGCTTGGCGGGTAGCGGCTTTGACCGGTGCTACTGTTCGGCCGCTGACCAGGCTGGGCTTTGATGATGCGGTTGGTGCCGAACGCGCGCTGTGCGTGCTCGTCTGCGCAATCTTGAACACCGCAACCGCTTCGGTGAGCTGACCGGCCTGTTCTTCCATCGAGCGGGCGGCTGCGGTGGCTTCTTCCACCAGTGCCGCATTTTGTTGGGTGGTCTCATCCATTTGCGTGACCGTGATGTTGACCTGCTCGATGCCGACCGACTGTTCCTGCGAGGCTGCAGAGATCTCACCCATGATGTCGGTTACGCGCTGCACGCTGGCCACAAGCTCGGCCATGGTGTTGCCGGCGGTGTGCACCAGCGTGGAGCCTTCGGTAACGCGCTGTACCGAGTCGTCGATCAAGCCCTTGATCTCCTTCGCAGCTGCGGTTGAGCGCTGAGCGAGCGTGCGCACTTCCGAGGCGACCACGGCAAAGCCACGGCCCTGTTCGCCGGCGCGTGCGGCTTCCACCGCCGCGTTCAGCGCCAGGATATTGGTCTGGAACGAAATGCCGTCGATGACGCTGATGATGTCGGCGATCTTCTTGGACGAAGCTTCGATGCCGGCCATGGTGCCCACGACCTTGCTCACGATCTCGCCGCCTTGCGAGGCCACGCTTGCCGCACCGATCGCCAGCTGATTGGCCTGGCGTGCATGCTCGGCGTTCTGGCGAACGGTGGAGGTGAGCTCTTCCATCGAGGCGGCGGTTTCTTCCAGGTTGGCCGCCTGCTGCTCGGTACGGTGCGACAGGTCCTGATTGCCGGCGGCGATTTCGCTGGCAGCCGAATTGATGGAGATTGCCGAGTGCTGGATGCGTCCGACGATTTCCGCCAGCTGCGTGGCGGTGGTATTGGCGTCGTCACGCATCTGCGCGAACACGCCCTTGAACTCGCCGCTCATGCGCGCCGTGAGGTCGCCTGCGGCGATGGACTGCAGCAGTGCAGACAGCGATTGCAGGTTGCCGTCTGCGGTGGACATCAAGTCATTGAGGCTGGTGACCATGGCGCGGAAATCATGCTGGAAGCGCTCGGTGTCGCCACGCACGCTGAAGTCCCCGGCTGCCGCTGCCGAAGCCAGGCGGCTGATTTCCTGATTGATCGCCTGCAGATTCTGTTTGACCTGATTCATCGTCTCGGTGACAACCGCCTTCTCGCCCGGTAGCCGATCCATCTCATCGGACAGGTCGCCGATGGCGTAGCGTCCGATGATCTGTGTCAGGCGCATCGTCATGGCGATATGCGAACTGGCCAGGGCGTTGGCATCGCGCACCATGTGACCGAACTCGCCAGGAAATGCATTTTCGTCCATGCGGTAGCTGATCTCGCCGGCATCGTGCCGGCGTGCCATTTCCAGCTGGGCGGCGATGACGCCTTGCAGGCGATCGCGGATGCGATAGACCGCACTGGCCAACTGCACGGTTTCGTCCTTGCCGGTGACCTTGATATCGACATCGAGCACGCCGCGCGACAACTGCTCGACGGCGGCAACTGCCCGCTGGATCGAGCGTGAAATCGCGTTCCCCAGTAGCATCGCGATGCTCACGCCGGCCAGCGCGATCAACCCCAACGCGATCGCCGACAAGGTAATGGCGCGCGTGTTGGTGGCCTGTTGCTGCTGATAGCGCAGCTTGGCAGAGGCGGCCAGTTCGTCACGCAAGGTGGCAAGCCCGGCAAAGGTGGCGTTGGCGTTGTCCTTGACCTGGGTCCGATTGACTTCGGCGCCACCTGCGATATCGCCTGCTTCGATCAACTCGATCTGGCGCTGCATCCCCGCTTGCATCAGCGCATAGCTTGCCGTGATCTTTTGCAGCTGGGCGGTGTGCTCGGCTTCCTGGCTCAGCAACTGCTTGAGTTCCACGATGCTGGCCGCGACTTGCGTGAAGCGCGTTTGGTTTTCCTGCTTCCATTGCGTGATCAGCTCGGGCGTGCCGATGGCGATCATGCGCAGGATGTTGATATCCACCCGGGTCAGCTGACCGTCGATGCTGCTGGCAAGCGCAGAGCCGGTGAAGTCGCGATTGTAGAGCGTGCCGACATTGTTCTTGGAGGTGTGCAGGCTGTTCAGCAGGAACAGACACAGCAGGATGCTCGGAATCAGCGTTCCCAACAATGCCAATATAAATTTGCTCTTGATCGTGGGTAGCATGCTGTGACCTGGGGAAGAAGCGGAGGAGTGGGAGGAGCCGGCGAGTGACTGGCCTGCCCGAGCAACCTGAGGCGTTGTTGCCAACGTCGACCGGCTTGCCTGGTTCGCTAGCGCTTGCCGGGGTGTCTCAATCCGTTATCGGCAGATTTCACGAAATCTTGACTCGATGACAAGCTCAGTCATTCGCTCCGTCAGGCCGGGCATCGGTTTTAGTGGCGGCAAGTTCGCAGCTGAGATCTTTCATCGAGTCGAAAGCCGTCTCGACTTCAAGTGAAAGCCGATCTTGCCAACGCACTGTCGGCAGCGCTCGGTGATGAAAAAGGAGTCGCTTGAGAGGTTCGCTCAAAACCTCCGCCATACGGTTCAGTAATGTCTTGGCGAATCTTGCGCGCAGCCGGTACAAACCCGTGCATTGCGGATAGCCTGTGCATCTTGAAAAGGATCGCGTGCGGAAATGACGGAGCAGTTGACCGAGCAATGGATGACGGCAGTGACCGATGCGCTGAGCGAATTGCAGGCATCAAGAGTCGCGCAAGGGGCGATGCTGGAAGCCATGCTTGCTTCGCATCCCGAACCGGCCTTGCTCAGACTGTGCTGGGATCGCCTGGCGGCATCGCTGATTGCCACAGTGGCGCAACGCAAAGCGTCGTCGACAGTGGAAAAACCCATCGAGTCGCACACGTTGGAGCAACTCGCCTTCTGGAACGAGCGGCTCACCCGATGCTTCCCGCCTGCTTAGGCGGCGGCTACTGCAAGTCGGCCCTGATCGAGGCATGCGCATCGAAGCGCACGTGCCCATCGCTGGAGACCTCGCATATCGCCATCCACTGCCTGGCGTGATCATGCGCGGCGATGCGGTCGGCGAACGCATCGCCCGGCACACGGTATCGCTGCAAGGTGATGCCGCCGGATTTGCTGAGCAGCAGTTCAGCCGAAAACTGCCCCTGGCCGGGCGTGACATGCGCGGTGAGCTGATAGTCGCCCACGTGCCGAATCGATGACATTCCCAATCGTGATCCTCCTTGACCTTGGTTGATTGGCGCTTTTGGCGTCCATGCCTGCGGGCCGACGCCGATGGTCCATCAGCCCGCAGGCCGCCGATTCTGCCAGAAAACCACGCGCATCGCTGTCAGGAACCACGAGCGGGGCCGTAAGGGAATTCCTTCACTTACAACAACGGCACCCGCTTGGCGAAGCGCTGCGCGCCGACCAATGCCCAGGCGTGGTCGCTGATCTTGTCGGTCGCGATCACGCAACAACCGCTGTCGAGACAGTCGTTCCAGTTGTCTTCGCTATTGGCTAGATACGCACGGATGATGACCTCGCGTCTGCCGACGCAGGCCTTGAATGTCTTCATCCATTGATCGCGATCAGAATGGAAGATGTGGAAGTTGAAAAAGACCCGGTGAGGATCCGAGGGATTCTCGTCGGCATCGGTGTCTTTGTCGGCGAAGCACAGCCGCGATTTCGGCGCGGTCTCCGCATAGGTCTGCTTGTCCTGCTTGTTGCCGGTCACGCAGACAAGAAACGTGTTCTTCAAGTCTTCAATGAAGGGCCAGCCATTGCTTTCGGCGCCAAGTGCCAGCGTCTCTTGTGACCCCATCAGTTCGCCAGGTGTATAGATGCGCGGCAGCCTGTCCTTGAGATACGCATCCAGTCGATCAGGGAAGTCTTTGGTCGCAGTGTGTTTGAGGTCCAGGTGCAAGGTGATCACGTCGTGGCCGTCATTCTCTTTCGACCACACCGCCAGGTCGCTCAAAAAGCCGGAGAGCTGACGGTAGTGCTTATCGTAGGAACCCTTGTGGCCAACCGACCAATCCAGGCCATCGTCGGATTGGGCGATATCCAGTTCCAACCCGCCACACCCGCAGTCGTAGTGATTTTTCGGGTTCCAGGTGATCTGCTCGCGCAAGGTTTCGTCGCGCTGATAACTGTTGTGCGAGGCCTTCATGGAGACGTCGTTGTAACGCAACCGGCCGGTGCTCACATCCACCAGGGTGACGTCGATCCGTCTCAGATCCTCGTCGCCGGGCGAGCTGCGATGGCCAACTGCCGCTATCTGCAGAGTGGCCGTTTTCGATGTGCCGGCCAGGCCGCTGCCGTCCTGCGGGTCCTTGATGCTGTTGATGTTGAGCGTCGCGATGACAGTGGAGGTCGCGCTATCGATGAGGTCGATGTCCAACTCGCCATGGTGGGCGGTCTTGGCCTTCACGGTATAGGTCTGTTTCGAGTCTGCTTCGATGGTTTTGCCATCGATGGAGTCGCCGTCGCCTTCCACCCAGTAATTCCGGGTGACGTGGGTCACGATCGTGTAGCTGGAGCGGTTGTCGATTGTGACCGTGGCCGGGCTGGACATGGGAATCTCCACCGTGACGCTGGGACGGTCGACTCTACGCATGAATCGGCCCCGATGTCGGGTACTGGCTTTTGGTATCGCTCGCTAGAAGACGCCTGTTTAGGCAGACATCGAAATGACATCGATTGCAGAAAGTGATTGCCTGAAAAACCCCGATGGCACGCTTCGTGATTTCCTTGCGCATGGTCAGGAACCTCCTGATTGAGCGCATCGCCGATGGTGGTCATAGTTGTGGCCATGATCGAGCGAGCACCATGACCACGACACATCCTCAACTCATCGGCGCACTTCTCAAGGGCATGCGCCGCGCCGAGTCCGCACACGCCGCATCGGTTGCTTACAGCGCAGGGACCGCCAGGCAGATGAATAGCGGCTACGGCACGCCGGCCGATGCGGGCAGGGTGCTGGAGATGTTTGCACTCGACCCGGAACAGATTCGAGAGCTGGGCCTGGTGGGGGTGGAGGAGCTGGGCGAGACGGTGCGCCACGCGTGGTCGATCAATGCCGGGGAGCCGGAGCGGGTGATGCAGTGGTTTTCCGCGCCCAGGGTCGAGTTCGTGGGCAAGCACTGCAGCGAGTTGATCCGCGCCGGGCGGATCGGGCCGGTGCTGAGCATGGCCCGGGAGCATGCCCTGCTGCGCCCTCGCTGACCGCTTCCAGACTCGCGTAGGCCACAGCGCTTTACGCTAGCCGGCGCAACGGCAATACTCGTTGATCCGCCCAACCTCAGTTTTGCCAATGCGCCAGGTTCCGCCTGCTTCACCCTCCGCCGCCGCCAAAGCCCAATTGCTGGAAGAGCTGCGTAAGCTCGAACAGGAAGAAGCCCAGCTGAAATATGCCCAGACGCTGGAAGCCTTCGACCAGGTCGTCGAAGTGCTGACCCGGTTTGGTGGCCGCTTCAACGCAAAACAGAAAAGCCAGATCGCGTCCCTCGCAATGACCGGCAAGTCCAAAGGCCCGCTATCGTCCACCGGCGAAGTCGTGGCCAAGTACTGGATTCCGCATTCCGGCGAGACCTGGTCCGGACGTGGCCGTACCCCGCGCGCCTTCAAGGCCTGGGAAGGCACCAGTTCGTACAAGGAATGGAAAGCCAATCATCCGGACAAGCGGTTTCCGCTCTATCCAGGTTGAAGCTCTGTTCCAGTTTGAGCGCTGCTTGGTTTGTCTGTTTATTCGATAAAAGCTTTTGTTAGCCATTGCGATGATTGGTTAAAGTTTGCTGCGCCAATCTTTAGCTGCTTTGTTTAAAAGTGTCCAAAGAGAGCGGATCGCCGATATTCTCGCATGCCTTGATCAGCTTTCCGTCACCGTATCAGCGGGGCTGAGAATGGCTAACAAAACGTAGCAGCAGGTTTGTTGGCCGCTCTGAACGTCCGCCATTTTGATCCAGGCATCTTTGATATAGTGGGTTTTTGAAGCGCACAAAAAAGCTCGCTGTCTGCCAGATATCAGCAGACAGCGAGCGTGTGACACCGCTTGAACAACGTTACTGGTCGCTCTTGCACTCGAATACCGACACGCTGCGTGGCGGAGCCAGGAACTCGCTCGCGCCGGCCGGCATCATGTCCACTTCCAACGCTTCGTCGGTGGAGAGCACCAGCTTCCAGTGCACGGGTTCATCGGACGAGGGCAGGGTGAAGGTCACCCCTTCGTGGTAAGCATTGATGACGATCAGCAAGGTGTCGTCGTTGGCCAGTTCCTTGACGCCCGAGGTCTGCGCCTTGCCTTCCAGCAGCAGGCCCACCGAGCGCGCACCGGCATCGGTCCAATGCGCGTCGTCCATCTCGGTGCCGCCGGGATTGAGCCAGGTCAGATCGCGCAGGCCGGCCTCTTCGTTGTACTGGCCGTTGAGAAAGCGACCGCGCGACAGGATCGGGTAGCGCTTGCGCAAGCCGGTGAGCGCCTTGACGAATTCTGTCAAACGGCCATCGGTCGGGTCGTTTTCCCAATCCAGCCAGGTGATCTCGTTGTCCTGGCAATAGGTGTTGTTGTTGCCGCCTTGCGACTGTGCGCGCTCGTCGCCGCTCAGCAGCATCGGCGTGCCTTGCGAAAGCAGCAAGGTGGCGAGTAGGTTTTTCATCTGCCGCTCGCGAATCTGCAGTATCTCGGCGTTGTCGGTATCGCCTTCTTCGCCGTAGTTGCATGAGCCATCGTTGGACGAACCGTCCCGATTGTCCTCGCCGTTGGCGATGTTGTGCTTCTCGTTGTAGCTCACCAGATCGCGCAGGGTGAAACCGTCATGCGCGGTGATGAAGTTGACCGCCGCCCATGGGCGGCGACCGCGCCGATCGAACAGATCGGCCGAGCCGGTAAAGCGGGTGGCAAACTCGGCGAGCGTGCCTTCTTCGCCCTTCCAGAACTCGCGCGCATTGTCGCGGAACTTGTCGTTCCACTCCGACCAACCCGGTGGGAAATGACCCACCTGATAGCCACCGGGGCCGCAATCCCACGGCTCGGCAATCAACTTCACTTCCGTCAGCAGCGGATCCTGGTTGCAGGCATCCAGGAAGCCGCCACGCTGATCGAAACCGCTCGGCTCGCGCCCCAGGATGGTGGCCAGGTCGAAGCGGAATCCATCCACATGCATCTCGCCGGCCCAGTAGCGCAGCGAGTCGTTGACCATCTGGATTACCCGCGAATTGCTCAGATTCAGCGTGTTGCCGGTGCCGGTATCGTTGATGTAGTAGCGCTTGTCTTCGGCAAGCCGGTAATAACTGGCATTGTCGATGCCCTTGAACGACAGCGTCGGGCCCAGCTCGCTGCCTTCGGCGGTGTGGTTGTAGACCACGTCCAGAATCACTTCCAGGCCCTGCTTGTGCATGGCCTTGACCATGTCGCGGAATTCGTCGCGGTGGCCGCTGGAGAGATAACGCGACTTCAGCGCAAAAAAGCCGATGGTGTTGTAGCCCCAGTAGTTGCGCAGGTCCTTGTCCAGCAGATGCTGGTCGTCCAGATACGCATGCACCGGCAACAGCTCGACGGCGGTGACGCCCAGCTCCTTGATGTACTGCAGCACCTGCGGCTGCGCCAGGCCGGCAAACGTGCCGCGCACCGCTTCCGGCACCTGCGGATTGCGCATGGTGTAGCCGCGCACGTGGGTCTCGTAGATCACCGTCTCGTTCCACGGCTTGAGCAAACGCGCGTCGTCTTCCCAGTCGTAGGTGTCTTCGACCACCACGCACTTGGGCATGAAGGGCGCACTGTCGCGCTCGTCGAAGCTCAGGTCGCCATCCGGGTGACCCACGGTGTAGCCGTAGAGTTCGTCCGCCCAGACCAGATCGCCGTCCAGCTCGCGCGCATAGGGATCCATCAGCAACTTGTTGTGGTTGAAGCGATGCCCCTCGGTCGGCTCGTACGGGCCATGCACGCGGTAGCCGTAGCGCTGGCCCGGTTTGACGTCGGGCAGATAGCCGTGCCAGATCTCGTTGGTGTATTCGGGCAGATCGACCCGCGTCTCGGTGCCTTGTTCGTCGAACAGGCACAGCTCCACGCGCGTGGCATGCGCGGAAAACAGCGCGAAATTGGTGCCTGTTCCATCGAAGAGCGTGCCACGCGGGAACGGGCGCCCCTCGCGGATGCGGGAGGGGTTGGCATAGGCCGCGCTTGCTGGACGTCGCATTGAGAGTCTCGGGTGCGCCGGCATGCCGGCATTAGGGGACTCAAGCATTGCGGTTTTGCCTGTGCAAAACGCGTCACGGCCGCAGGGGGACGGCGTGAGGGCGGCATGCGGCAGTCGCTGCGCTCGCCTGATCACTGCGCAGCGCGGCTATACCTGGGCGTGCCCACGCAACGCTGTGCCGACTGGGTCGAGCAGCACTGGCGTCGGTGCTGGTTGGCGCATTCGGCACAGACATAGGCACAGATAAGGCGCATGCGCGCAGCATCTAGCGCAACGCATGTGCGCATTGCTTGAGCGTCGCGCGGCCGCCCTGCTAGCATCCAGGCCATTGAGGTTGCGCAACACCCGCGCCGCTTCAATCGCGTTGCCTGGCAGCTTTCGCCTTTCCCTCCTCGGGGCCGTCGCACACCAGTTGGATCGAAGCGTGCAGGGCAGGGTTGCAGCCCGCACGCGCGATCGACCGGCAGACGTACGGACTTGGGTCACTTCGTCACTAGACTCCGACCATGTCCAGGCCGCGCCGCGCACCCTCCGCGATGAAAATCGCCATCCTTTCCCGCAACAGCAAGCTGTATTCGACCCGCCGGCTCATCGAGGCCGGGCGCAAGCGTGGGCACACCGTGCGCATCCTCGACCCGCTGCGCTGTTACATGCGCATTGCCGCCGATGGCTTCAGCCTGCACTACAAGGGCAAGCCGATCACCGGCTTCGACGCGGTTATCCCGCGCATCGGCGCCTCGGTCACGCGCTATGCCACCGCAGTGCTGCGCCAGCTCGAATTCATGGGCAGCTACACGCCCAATCCTTCGGACGCCATCCTGCGCTCGCGCGACAAGCTGCGCGCGCATCAACTGCTGGCCGCCCAGGGCATCGACATGCCGGTGACCGTGTTCGGCGACAACCCGGACGACACCCAGGACCTGCTGTCCATGCTCGGCCCGCCGCCGCACGTGGTGAAATTGAACGAAGGCACCCAGGGCGCCGGGGTGATCCTCACCGAGAAGGCCAGCGCCTCGCGCGGCGTGGTCGAGGCCTTGCGCGGGCTGTACGCCAACTTCATCGTGCAGGAATTCATCGGCGAGGCCGAGGGCGCCGACCTGCGTTGCTTCGTGGTCGGCGACCGGGTGGTCGCCTCCATGCGCCGCCAGGCTGCCGAGGGCGACTTCCGCTCCAACCTGCACCTGGGCGGCACTGCCGCCGTGGCCGAAGCCACGCCGCAGGAGCAGGAGGTCGCGGTGCGCTCTGCGCGCGCCCTGGGCCTGGCGGTGGCCGGCGTAGACCTGATCCGCGCCAATCGCGGCCCGCTGGTGCTGGAGGTCAATTCCACCCCCGGCCTGGAAGGCGTGGAAGGCGTCTGTGGCGTGGATGTGGCCGCCGCGATCATTGAGTACCTGGAGCAGACGGCCCGTTGATGGGGGATTTAACATTTTTATCGAAAAAATAACGAAACCGTAATCCTTGCCCCGCTAGCCTCTCCCGACCGTAGCTCCGCTCTCGGCAGTGACGGTGATCGGGATGCATTTTTGGCCCGGGTGCCTAGCGGCACCTGGGCCTTTTTGTAATGGCTTGCTTGCCCCGCTCGTGGATTCGCGTCACAGTCCGGAAATGTTAAAAGTCAAAACGACAAGGAATCGACATGTCCATGCGCAACCTTCTGAATTCTGCAGCACTGATGTCTTTAGTCTTCACCGCACAAGCAGCGACGTCTGCAAGCTTAGATGTTAGAAAACCCTTCGCCGAGCAAGCGGCGCAGGTGCGCACGGAATTAAGCAGTGGTGCGAAGTACTCCGAGATCAGTCAGGAAGATCGCGCTAAAGTGCTAAGTGCCCTTACTCGCATCGAAATTGCAGTCGCCGAGCACAGCGATGTAGAGAAGCTGCCGCTGGACCGAAAGGTGGCGATTTACAACGAGCAGGAGTTAGTCAACACAATTCTGACCAAAGCGGGTGAGGAGAGTCGTTTAATTTGCCTGCGCGAAAAGGCGACAGGCTCTCATCGCAGCAGCACGGTCTGCCAAACCGTCGCTGAGCGTCGTCGCTCCCGAGACCAAGGTGAGCGCGATTTGACTACGGCTCAGCGTGTGCCAAAGATTATCGATCCAAACCGCTAGTTCTCCCGACTTTCGAGCATTGAGGCTTAAGTGCGCATTCTAGTAATTGAAGACAACAGCGATATCGCCGCCAACCTGGGCGACTATCTGGAAGACCGTGGCCACACGGTGGATTTCGCCGCCGACGGCGTCACCGGCCTGCATCTGGCCGTGGTGCATGAGTTCGACGCCATCGTGCTCGACCTCAACCTGCCCGGCATGGACGGCATCGAAGTGTGTCGCAAGCTGCGCAACGAAGCGCGCAAGCAGACGCCGGTGCTGATGCTCACCGCGCGCGATTCGCTGGACAACAAGTTGGCCGGCTTCGACTCCGGCGCCGACGACTATTTGATCAAGCCGTTCGCGCTGCAGGAAGTGGAAGTGCGGCTCAACGCGTTGTCGCGTCGCGGCAAGGGCGTGCACACCCGCGTGCTGGAAACCGGCGACCTGGAATACAACCTGGACACGCTGGAAGTGCGCCGCCGCGGCAAGCTGTTGCAGCTCAACCCCACCGCGTTGAAGATCCTGCAATCGCTGATGGAAGCTTCGCCGGCCGTGGTCACCCGCCAGGAGCTGGAGACCCGCGTCTGGGGCGAAGAACTGCCCGATTCGGACTCGCTGCGCGTGCATATCCACGGCTTGCGCGCGGTGGTCGACAAGCCGTTCGACGTGCCGATGATCCAGACCCGTCACGGCATCGGTTATCGCATCGCCTCGCCCGATGCCTGAAAGCAATAACGGCGCGCGGCCCGCCCGCAGGCGTGGCCGCTACCGGCGGCGCCTGCGCAGCCGCATCATTCTGTCGTTCGTGCTGTTGGGCTTCTGCCTGACCACACTGTTCGCCTTCGCCACCAACTGGGCGCGCTCGCGCGTGGAAAACCAGTTGGTCGAAGATGTGATGAACCGCAATATCGACGCCTTCGCGCAGCGTTTCTATTCCGACCCGTTGCGTAACCCCGATCTGCCGGTGCAGCAGATGCGTGGGCGGGTGGTCAAAAGCGACAAATTCGAAGCGCTGCGCCTGGAGCAGCCCGAGTGGTACCAGCTGCCCGACGGCATCCACACCATCTCCGGTGTGGACGAGGGCGGCAACGCGTATTCGTACAAACTGGCGGTGCGCAAGACGCCGAGCGAGTGGTTTTTCCTCGCCTACGACATGACCCAGACCCTCAAGGGCGAGATCCAGCTCAAGCGCACCCTGATGCTCTCGGTGCTTGTTTTCAGCGGGTTTTCGTTGGTGATCGGCTGGTGGTCTGCGTCCAAGGTGATGCGCCCGGTGTCCGATCTGGCCGCGCGCCTGCGTGCCTACCGTGGCGGCACCAGCGAGCCCAAGCCGTTGGCCGCGCACTTCCCCGATGACGAAGTGGGCCAGCTCGCAGAAGCCCTGGACGATTACTCTGCCCGCCTAACAGAAGTGGTGCAGCGCGACCGCGAATTCAACGCCGACGTCAGCCACGAACTGCGCACCCCGCTGGCGGTGATCCGCGGCGCCACCGAACTGCTGCTCAGCAAGCCCAATCTCGACGAAAAGATGCTGCAACGCCTGCAACGCATCCAGCGCGCCGAACTGCAATGCAGCGACCTGATCGGCTCGTTGCTGCTGCTCTCGCGCAACGAGCGCGGGCAGGGCAGCAGCAATGTCGCCAAGGTGGCCGAACAACTGATCGATGCGCACCGCGCCCAACTCGGCGGCAAACCGCTGGAACTGCTGCTGGAAGGCGAGCGCGATCTGGTCATCGACGCGCCCGAATCCGCCTTGTCGGTGGCGCTGGGCAACCTGATCGGCAACGCAGTCAAGTACACCCAGGACGGCCAGGTACGCGTGCGCGTGCGCGGCGACTGTGTGGAAGTGATCGACTCCGGCCCCGGCCTGAGCGAAGAGGACGCCGCCAAACTGTTCCAGCGCGGCTACCGCGGCACCCACGCCGGCCACTCGCAAGGCGGCGGCATCGGCCTATCGATCGTCAGCCGGCTATGCGACTTGTACGGCTGGCGCGTCAGCGTGCGCCCAGGCCAGGAGCGCGGCGTCATCGCAACACTGGCATTCCATCGCTAACCAACCACGCGCGCTTTTGTAGGAGCGCACTCGTGCGCGAGGGCTTTACCGGCAAAGCTTCACCCGGCGATTGGTGGCAGTTCTGGAATCATGAAGCGCACCACCGTCCGCGACGGTCTCCCACCTTCTACCGCGTCCCTCGACCAGATCACAGACTGGCTTTCAGGTCTTCCAGCGTGACGACCAGCAGCATGGGATCCAGCGGGGAAGGTTCGAAGCCGATGCGCTCGTAAAACGCCTTGGCGTCCGCCGAGAGTGCATGCACGAGCAGCCCGCGAATGCCGATGATGTCGGCCGCATGCAGGATGCGCTTGCCAGCATCCTGCACAAGGGCGCGGCCAAACCCTCTGCCGTGCAGGGATTGGTCGACAGCTAGCCTGCCAAGCACCACCACGGGGATCGGGTCCGGCATGTTGCGACGGAAGCGGCCGGGCGTCGCGTCCACGGCGACCGCACTCGAGGCCAAGGCGTAATAGGCCACCACGCGTTCATCCGCGCAGGCAACGAAGGTCCGTGACGCACCGGTCGCCTGATTTTTCAGGGCGCGGCGCTTGAGCCAGTGGTCCAGGCTCTCCACGCCCGATGCGAACGGTTCGACCCGGTGATGCGCTGTCAGCGGTTCCGGCGCCGATACCGTCATGCCTTCTCCCAAGGAGCGGGCGTCTGCATCGTCTTGCGCAGGCGCGCGTTCGGCTGCGGCGGCATGTCCAGCCGTACCAGAAAGGCGGCGTAGGCGTCCGGGCTGGCCGCGATAAGGGTCTGGTCCAGCAAGGCTTCCTCGGCAGCCGAGCGCGCCGCGTCCAGCACGAAATCGGTGCGGTTCTTCCCGCGCGCCTTGGCGGCCCGGTCGATCAGGTTGCGTTCCTCGGGCTTGATGCGGAGATTCAAGGTTTCGCGCTTGCCGGGCGTAGTGTTGGGTGTGGACATGCGTTGGCTCCTGCTAGTCGGCGCAGTGTAGCGCCTCCGTAATGTCGATGTCATTACGGTGATGTGTCACTCGTTCATTGCGAGGGTGCGCGCTCCACCGTCACCACCAACTCGCCCTCACGCGCGGTGATCTGCAGCTTGCAGCCAACCGCAAACCCCAACTGCTCCAGCCACAGCCCGCGCAAGCGCACGCTGGGAATCCGCTGGCTGTGCGGCCGGCCCGGCTCCGCCTCGTAGAACGCATAACCCACCGTGCAGCGCGTGGGCGTGCGCGCCTTGCGGGGTGGGCGCGGCGGCAGATCGTCCACGCGGCGCCTGGGGCGATGGTCGAAGTCGAGGTTGTCCACATCGAACGTGGGCGATGGAACCAGCCGCACGGGCTGTGCATCGATCGCGCGCTCAGTCTGCTTGGCGATAGCGGTGCGTTTGGCATCCGGCTTGGACCGCTTTGAGGTTGGAGACCGCGCCCGGCTCATCGCCTCACCTCCGCCAGCACCATGGAGCGACGATGCTCACTCACCTGCAAGATCGATACATTTGCCATGACAACGCCTCCTTCGAAGAACAGGCACCGTCGCCGGCCGGCGACGGGATGTCGGGAGGTTAGAAACCGCTCATAGCCGGCGGGCGTATTCCTCCCGAAGGAGTGTTGTATTAGCCGCCCTCCCGACGCAGGCATCGCGTCGGTTTGCACCTGCGAACAGGCACAAAAAACCCACCAGTTTGACGGAGGTGGGTACCGCTATGAGAGGAGTTTCTACGCTCCTTGAGGTGAAGGGTGCTACTGGTTGATTGGAAAGTCAACTGTCTTTATACGAGGTGTTCCACTCTATCAGTAGCTTCACAGGCTTGTGCCATCTCTCGGAGAATTTTATCGCTCGGGATATCTGGCGCGCGGAACAAGTAGTCACTTCTCATCGGGCAATGTTAATGGCAGGGGCGGAACTTTAATTGGATTTATATTATTTGTTGTAGTGCTTTCTACTGGGACTTTGAGATGAATTGATTTTATTTTGCTTTTTCTAGCTGAAAGGCTGACATTTCTGAGTTTGCCCTTGCACTCGTCTCCCTGCGAGTTAATTCCACTAAATGTGCGAAATCTGAAGTTAATTAAAAATTCTCCTTTGGAATTCGTTTTGGAAATTGCAGGGCCTGCAGCTTCGCCGTTTTCAGTCCACGCAACGCCGACTAAAGCATCGGCAGCTATGCTTCCATCCTCATTAATGATTGATCCCGCAATAGTATAGTATTTATCAAGGCATTTTGCTAATCCGGGGGTTGCAAAAAGCGCCATTAAAATACATGCAGCTATTCTAATGATAAATAAAATTTCTGCTGGCTTTTGCTGTGTGGTTTTCATTTATTTATTTTTTGTACTTTGCAAAGTTTCCGCCGCAGCCAAAGCACTTTTGTTCTATATATTCTGAGCGCGTTTCATTTGCGCCACGTCCTCCGGCCCAGTTTCGCCCCAGATGATTTGCCTCGTGGGCGAGCGTGGCTGCAAGTTCACAGGTGCTATTAAAGGCGAGTGGGCCGATTTGGATTGTGCTGTCTTGGAATTGCGGTGCATAGCCTAGGCCTGCCATGAGGCCTGGATTATAAACTACAGTCATAGTATTTAGTTTTTCAAGTATGTGCTCACGGTCCGAGCTGTTCATGAAGTAATCTTCCAATCCCTCATAGCACTGGCCCATATCGCACCTGCGTATTTTTTCACGGGCATCAGCTAGGGCTAGCAAAACTTGAGTCTGTCGTGGAACGCTGAAGCCAACAAGGTGCGCTAGACCCGTAGGGTCGACATTAACGTGAGGGGATGAGCCGACGTATGAATATGTGGAAGGTCCGGCCTCATGTCCAATCGGATCACTCTGTCCATATCGCCCAGTCGCCGCCTCATAATCCCGGAAGTAGTTCTGATTCAATCCGCTCGCCGCATCAAACCGCTGCCCCGGGAAGCGCAGATCCAACACCAACGCCGCACCATCGCCATCAGGATCCTGATTCGGCGCGGTGTTGCCGAAGGCTTCGCCCTTCAAGCTCCACGTCCACACCGCCATATCGCGGGTTGGATCGATCACCACGCGTGGGCTGCCCAGGTGATCGGGTTCGATGTAGTGCAGCGTGTTTGTATTGGCCAGCAGGCCGACCGGTAGATCGTCCAGCCAGATTGCCTGCTGCTTGGGTACGCCATTGGTGTCGTAATCGCCCAGCCAGTGGCCGGCTTCGTCATAGAGCGTGTAGGTGTTGGTGGTGCCGAGGAAGCGGCGCACCTGTTCGCCACGGCCGTTGTAGCGGTAGTTCATGGTCACCGCGCCGGCGCGGCGGGCCTGGGTCATGCGGCCGGTGGTGTCGTAGGTGTACTGGCGCGCGGTGCCGCCGATGGCGGTGGTGTTGCCGGTGGTGTCGTAGGTGCGGGCGACGCCGGCCACTGCGCTGAGGCGATGGCTATCGGTTGGATACGTATAGATCTGCGTGGTGGCGCCGACCTTGGCGCTGAGGCGGTTGCCGGTGGCGTCGTAGCTGTAGCCGTCGATCAGCGTGCCGGTGCGGCCGTCCTTGAGGCCGGTGAGGCGGCCCAGGGTGTCGTAGCCCAGGCCGATCTCCGGCGCGGGATTGCCGGCGGGGGTCAGTGCGGTGAGATTGCCGGCCGGGTCGAAGCCGAAGCCGACTTCCAGCCCGCCCGGGCGGGTGTCCTGGATTGCCTGCGGGCGGTAGTCCAGATCGTAGCGGCGGGCGAGGGTGCGGCCATTGCCGTAGGTCCAACCGGCGGCCGGGCCGAACGGGTAGTAGCTGGCGTTGCCCAGCAACACCTGCCGGCTGCCGCCGGCCGGGGTCACGCCGACCTCAGTGGTCTGGCCCTGCGCGTTGCGCACGTAATCGACCACCGCCCCATCGGGATAGGTCATGCGCCGCAACTGCCCGCCGACGGTGTAGTCGTAGCGCAGCACCAGAGCCTTGCCGTTGCTGGTTTGCACCTTGCGCACCAGATCGCCGAAGCGGTTGTAGCAGTACTGGGTGATGGCGCCGCCGTCCTGCATCTTGGTCAGGCGACCGATGGAGAAGGTCTCCCCGCTCGCGCAGGCCGTCTGCGTCACGTCGTAGGTATAGCTGACGTTGAGGCTGGTGGTGGGGTAGGTGACCTTGATCAGGCGATTGAGCGCGTCGTAGCCGTAAGCGGTGGTATTGCCGCGCGCGTCGGTCTGGGTGGCGCGGTTGCCGGCGCTGTCGTAGGTGTAGCTGGTGACGCCGGTATCCGGGCTGGTGAGCTTCACCAGATCGCCGAAGCCGTTGTACTCGTACCTGGTGTCCAGGCCCTTGGGGTCGGTGACCTTGGTGAGGTTGTCCAGCGCGTCGTAGTCGAAGGTGGTGCCCGCCTTGATGCCGGCGACATCCTGCAGCGTGCGCGACAGGCGGTTGAGCGGGTCGTACTCGCTCTGGGTGGCGGTGCCCAACGCATCGGTCACGGCGGTGGTGTTGCCATTGGCGTCGTAGCCGAAGTCGGTGGGGTCGCCCACGGCGGTGGCCTGGGTCTTGAGCTGGCCGAGCTGGTTGTAGACACGCGAGAGCGTGCGCTTCAACGTACCGGCCGCGTCCTTGGTGTCTTCCTTGATGCGGTTGCCGGCATTGTCCAGCGTGTAGTGGACGGTGTTGCCCGCGTTATCGGCGATATCAGTCAGCCGATGCGCCGCATCATAAGTAAAGGCTGTGAATGCGCCATCGGGCTGGGTGACCTGCTTGACCAGGCCGGTGGGCCAGTAGTCGATGCGAGTGATGCGGTCATCGGCCTCGCTGGACGCATCGCTTCCACGCACCTTGGTGGCAGTCAGCCAACCGCGTGGGTGATAGGTGTAGTCGGTGACGATGCTGTTGGTGTCCCTGATGGATAGCGGGCGGCCTGCGCCGTCGTAGGCGAGGTATTCGGTTGTCTGGCCGAGGGTGTTGGTGATTTTCCATAGGTCACCTTTGCGGTGAAGGCATGTGCCACCAAGCGAACCGCAACCGACATCATCAGTATCGAAGTAGGTGTACCGAACGGCAGGTCCGCGCGCGATGGTCTGACGCAATAATCCCTCCTGCGGACATCCCGTTTGCCCGGATGCATCGCAGTACTGATAGGTTGTTTGCCTCACGCCCGGAGGCGCCGACGATTGACTGCCGCATTCATATACCGATGGTTGCGCAATCGCAGGATCGTAGCGGCACGATGACAGGATCAACCCTAGCGCGTTGTATGTCGATGTTTCGGCGCTGACTGTGCTAGACGATGAAATAATGTTGCGACTGACAATACGGTTACTAGTATTACGCGTCACCTCAGTTGTTCTCAGTTGTCCGGCCTGCGAAGACAAGGTCTCACGGACCAATAACCCGGAATCTGTGGTGTCTATGAAGTCCCGGTACGTTGAAACGCCGTTACGATCCGTACCTCCTCTAGGCCTTCCTCGTTCATCGAAGATGGAACTAAGCGAGCCGCGAGAGTTGGTAATCCCTGTCACTTGCGGGAAGGGTCCAGGAGATAGGGTGTAGGTCGACACCTCGCCAAGAGGGCCTGTCACGGTTGCTGGCCCTGCAGCGGCGTACGCGATGACTGTCTTGGCCACCAAGTTCGAGCCAGCATGCAGCATGCTGCTGCTCACGTTTCCTTGGGGGTCGTAGCGGAACGTCGCATAGCGAATATCGTTATCAAAAATGCCGGTGAGAAGATGGCCAATACCACTTGGTGCAAGGTCGGGCTCGTCGTATCGATAGGATCTAGACGATCCATCCTGATAGATCACTTTGGCCAGATTCTTACTCTGATCGTACTCGTACGATACGCTTGTGCCGTCATCCAGAGCCACGCGCTGGAGCAGCCCTTGTCCATTATAGGAAAAGCGTAACGCTCTCCCAGCCCCGTCTAGAGCCACTGCCAGACGGCCACGGCTATACGATAGGGCTACGTTGTAGATTGGACCTGATGGTGAAAATATTTCCTGCAGGTCGCCGATTGAAGAATATGTGCGCCGTTCGCCACTTCCCTTGGTTAAAATCCATGAGCCGTCATCCAGCCAGCGCAGCTGATCGGTTGCATCTTGATCCCCTCGGTAAATGCGGCTGCCCGCTGAGGTAAATGTTTGCAAATACCCTTTTTCGTTGAATAATTGGGGTCGGTTGGTGTTTCCGTTGTAGTTTAGTTTTTCTAGAAATGTGTGACCCCAGCCAAGCCCGATGGAGCTTGAAATTTGAATTTCTTGAAGGGAATGATAAAATCGGCTAAATTCACGGCCTGCAAAGCTGAGGTCCGGCTCAGTGAGCATCTTGTCCCCGGTGGCAGGGAAGCAAGGGTTTTCATTGGCCGGGCAAGAGCTGGTTTGCTTAGGGCCAATAGGATCAATTTTTGCAATTTGATGTACTGGCTTTCCCGCAGTGCAAAGATAGGGCCACTCAGCGACGGCGTCTGGGTTTCCTGATGTATTAAAGGCGGGATTGAATCCTGAGATTGCCCAGTATCCCCCCGGACAAACAAAGGTTTGCAACTTTAATAGCCAGAATTCGCCAGGTTCTGATTTCCCCCAGCCTGGGCAATGCGTGTCGTATTTCAAATATCGGTCTTGTGGTGTGGCGAATTGTAGTAAGCCAACAGGACCTTGTTGTTTCGAGGAAACGAATGGCTCTCCATAAATTCCCTCAATTCGATAATTGGTAAAAGAGCAGTTTGGATATGTGCTCTGCCAACGCGCTTTCATACTCTCGATCGCTTCTTCTTCCTTGGCGCAGCGATTAGGGTAGTTCGGATCACCCGCCGGCTGGCAAAAGCCTGCGGAAGCTTCGTTGTCCCATCCTCCAATTGAGTAGTTTGGTGGATTGAATTTTTCCGGTGGCTGATCCGGCGCAAGGTATAGAAGGTGAATCGAGGAGTTTGGCGGAGGGGACGCAACTTCAGTCCCACTTCTCTCTAGGAATTTTCCATATGCAAAGTGGCTTCGCATCTCTGATTCGGCTTCGCCGAGTGTTTGAAAACATGCACTTTCGTAACAAAAGCGAGTATTCGCCGCATACGCTGAACTATTGGTAGTAACAAGTGATGTGATGAATAGCAATAACGCCCATGCAAGCGACTTCTTCCCTGAATATCCACGTGATTCGATTTTCACTTTAAATCCTTTTAATTGTTGCTTTGGCTATGCGGGGCTTGGTGCCAGATCCTTTGATATTCTTCCGAAATTTGGGTTGCGTCAACTGCGCTGATGCACCCTTTGCTCGAGTTGCCGACATTTTTACGTTGGAATCAATCTCTTTTTCCTAGATGGTAGGCGCTGCTGCATCTATGTGCATGTGGAGACGCCTGCTATTGTAATGAGGTCAAAAAACTCCTGAAAAATTCAACTTTCAACTAAGTAACATCAGAATGACAGCTAGGAGGCTTTTGCCGTATGCCGCTTTGCTTGTGCATGCTCCTGATAGTCTATGTGCAGTTTGAGCGCCTCCTCTCTTAGTCGTTCCGGATTGCGGTCATTTCTGACGACATCATCCGCAATGGCCAATCGCTGCTCGCGGGATGCCTGTGCGGTGATCATCTGATGGGCTAGGGCTGTCTTGATGCTGTCACGTTGCATCAAGCGGTCATGTTGCGTCGCAACCGATACATCCACAACCAAGATGCGGTCTAGCCAGGGATACGTCGCCCGCCCGCCGGCTTCGGTGAGCAATGGGATCGCGACGATGGCGTAGAGGCTATCGGCGGCCAGTGCCGCACGTTGCAGCTCGGCCCGAATTGCAGGATGGGTGATCGCTTCGAGCGCCCGCCGTTGCGTGGGATCGCCGAAGACGATCTGGCGCAGCGCTTGGCGGTCCAGTGTCCCATCCGGTAACAGGATCCCGTGGCCAAATTGCTCGGTGATGGCATCGAGAATGGGACCGGGCGTCACGACCTGCCGCGCAACGATATCGGCATCGATCACGGGTACGCCCAGCTTCTCGAACTCGGCGGCCAGGGCGCTCTTGCCGGAAGCGATGCCACCCGTGAGGCCGACGATGAAGTCGCTCATCGTCATACCCCGGTCAACGCAGGCCTGCGAGGTGCAAGTAGCCGTCCACCAGGTCGTTGCCCCAGAAGAACACCACCCAGCCGGCGATGGCCAGGTAGGGGCCGAACGGGATCGGGGTGGCGCGGTCGCGGCCCTTGGCCACCAGCCAGATCGAGCCCAGGATGGCGCCGACCAGCGAGGAGATCAGGATGATCGGCAGGATGCCTTTCAACCCGCACCAGGCGCCGAGCGCAGCCAGCAACTTGAAGTCGCCGTGGCCCATGCCTTCCTTACCGGTGAGCTGCTTGAACAGCCACCACACCGTCCACAGCGAGACATAGCCCACCGCCGCGCCCAGCAGGGCGGGCTTGGCGGGCATGTAGAGGTTGTCCATCGAGCCGACCAGGCCTAGCCACATCAATGGCAGGGTCAGCTGGTCCGGCAACAGCTTGTGGCGTAGGTCGATGCCCGACATCGCCACCAGGAAACAGCTCAGCACGATCGCGCCAAAGCCCTGCCAGCCGAAGCCGAAGCGCCAGACGCTAGCCACGCACAGGATCGAGGTCAGCAACTCCACCAGCGGGTATTGAAGCGAGATCGGCTTGCCGCTGTAGCGCGACTTGCCGCGCAGCATCAGCCAGCTGAAGAGCGGGATGTTCTCCCACCACTTGAGCTTGTCGCCGGTGACCGGGTCGTGCGAGGGCTCCACCACGATCCCCGGCGGCGGCGGCTCGTAGATGTCTGGTAGCTCCAGGATCTCGCGCGCATCGCGCCGCCACTGCCACTCCATGCGCTTGGGCAAGCGCAGGATTACCACGTTCAGGAAGCTGCCGATCAGCAGTCCCAGTCCGGCCGCGGCGGGAAAGCCGAGACCGGGATGCTGGTCGAGAAATGCCATTACGTTTTATCCAACTACAGTGGCTAGCTTGAAAATAGGCAGGTACATGCCGATGACCATGCCGCCGACAACGGTACCAATGAATATCATGATGAGTGGTTCGATCAAGCTACTGAGGGCGTCGACCGCGTTATTGACCTCCTGCTCGAAGTACTCGGCGACCTTAAACAACATGGCGTCAAGTGCACCTGCCTCTTCGCCGATGGCAGTCATCTGCACCACCATGTGCGGGAACAGGTTGACCTGCTTCATCGCGACGTTGACTGGGTAGCCTACCGATACATCGTCTCGCATGCGCAGCACAGCTTTCTCGTAGACTGAGTTACCCGTGGCGCCAGCAACAATGCTCAGTGCCTCGACCAGCGGCACGCCAGCCTTGAATGTCACGGCTGTGGTGCGGGAAAAGCGGGCGATCGAGCTGTTGTGCATTATCTTGCCAATAATCGGCACCTTGAGCACTAGACGGTCCATGCCGTGTTGCATTGATGGGGAGCGCTTGTACGCATAAATGAAGCCAACCACCGCGCCGACTACGATAAACAAGATCAACCACCACCAAGACACCATGAACCTTGATGCATTGACGATCATCTGGGTGAACGCAGGAAGTTCCGCACCGAAGCCTTTGAAAACGTCTTCAAATTGCGGCACGACAAAGATCAGCAGAATTGAGCTGACCAAAAGCGCTACCGCGACCACCGTTGCGGGATAGAACAGGGCCTTCTTGATCTTTCCCTTTAATGCTTCCAGGTTCTCTTTATAGGTAGCCACGGTGTCCAGCACCGTCTCAAGGACGCCGGCGCCTTCGCCAGCCTTGACCAGGTTTCGATACAGTTCGTCGAACTGCACCGGGTGCCTGCTGATTGCCTCGTGCAGCGATGAGCCACCTTCGATATCGCTACGAATCTGTCCAACCATGCTACGCATGCGCGGGTTTTTGTGGCCGCTGCCAATGATCTCCAGCGCACCGACGATCGGTACACCGGACTTCATCATTGTTGCCATTTGCCGGCTGAAGAACGAAATGTCCTTTGAAGTCACCTTCTGACCAGCAGAGCCGAACAGCGGCTTGGGCTTCACCTTGACAACGGTCGGCGTAATGCCCTGGCGTCGCAATTCTGCGCGTAGCAAATTTGCATTCTTGGCCGTTTGCTCGCCTTTCATCTTGACGCCGCGCTTGTCTGTTCCCTCCCAGACAAACGGACTCATCTGATCTACCTGTGCGGTCGGTTTGTTTTTGATGGCACTACGTACTGCTGACATGTGAGACCCCCATTCACCATCCCCAGGTGAACACCCTTTAGATGGTAACCCGTTCCGGGATGCATGGCATCTGCTTCCTGCCCCCCCGATGCCATCTCAGATAGCGTTAGGGCCTGACGTTTCACGTCACCTAGTGACCGCTGGGGGCTGGTCGAGGAGCGTGTCCCAGTTCCGCATCGTGGCTCCCAAGGCGCGTGCAACATGCGTCATCATTTGCCGTAGGGGGAACTGGGGTGGTTGCCGAATACTTGGCATGCATCCTGCTTGCACAACCCTGCACGTGGCTTCCGCTACGCGGCGCCCAAAGGGAGTGGCCCGTGGGCGAACACTCAACAACTCTAGGGGACATCTATGAAGAAGCAACAAGGTTTTACGCTGATCGAACTGATGATCGTGATTGCGATCATCGCCATTCTGGCTGCCATTGCACTGCCGGCCTACCAGGATTACACCGCGAAGTCGCAGGTCGCTGCAGGTTTGGCAGAGATCACGCCTGCCAAGGTCAATATTGAAACTAAGGTTGCAGACGGCATCACTACCGCCTACAGCGCTCCGGGGGACGTAGGTTTGCAACCCAGCTCTGACCGCTGCGCTTACACTGTAAACGTAGCAACGACGGGTCTTTCCACCGTGACTTGCACCCTGAAGGGCAATGCTCAAGTTGCAGGGCAAACCATTACTTGGAGCCGCGCAGCTGATACCACCGCTGGTGTTGTAGGCGCTTGGACTTGCGCCACAAACGTTGCTCAGAAGCTGAAGCCCAAGACCTGCGGTGGAACCTAATACTCAGCCTTGAACAAGGCAGAGAGAAATTGACTGAATCGATCTGATGTTTTTTTTCGCTGCTCTTTGTGACGGGCCCGCAAATTTTGCGGGCCCGTTTGTTTTTAATGCGACAGGATTGTTACCTTGCTGAAATGGTAGTTGGACATCTGGCGTAGTAGTTAAGCCTACTGATTACTGCAATCCACTGCGCTGATTCCATTGCACTCAGTGACAATGGAGTACTTTTAGTCTGCTGTTCCCAGGAACCTTTTTCATGAACGTAGCTGCCACTGTCAATCTAGTCGGGATCACCGGAATTGCTCGTCGTCTGGTTCAGGACGGTGTACTGGACGAAGCTATCGCACGAGCAGCGATGGATCAGGCCGCATCGGCCAAGGTCCCGTTACCGCAGTGGTTCGCCGAGAAAAAGTTGGTCACAGCTTCCCAACTTGCCGCCGCTAATGCGGTTGAGTTCGGCATGCCCTTGATGGATGTTTCTGTCTTTGATGCCAGCCAGAACGCGGTCAAGCTAGTCAGTGAAGAGTTGCTCCAGAAGTACCAGGTGCTGCCTCTGTTCAAGCGCGGCAACAGGTTGTTCGTGGGGGTGAGCAACCCGACCCAGACTCGGGCACTGGATGACATCAAATTCCACACCAATTTGGTGGTCGAGCCAATCCTGGTTGATGAGGATCAGATCCGTCGCACCTTGGAGCAGTGGCAAGCCAGCAATGCGGCGCTTGGCTCGTCAATGGGTGACGATGACGATGAGATGGGGGATCTAGACGTCTCCACCGGAGACGAGGACATGGGCGCCGGCGGGGATTCCGGGGTCGATGCCAAGGGCGACGACACGCCGGTGGTGAAGTTCGTCAACAAGGTGCTGGTGGATGCGATCCGGCGGGGAGCCTCCGACATCCATTTCGAGCCCTACGAAGACGACTACCGGGTGCGGTTGCGGATCGACGGCTTGCTGAAGAACGTAGCCAAGGCGCCGGTGAAGCTGAGCCAGCGCATCGCGGCGCGCCTGAAGGTGATGTCGCAGCTGGACATCGCCGAGAAGCGGGTGCCGCAGGACGGGCGCATCAAGCTCAACCTGTCCAAGACCAAGCAGATCGACTTCCGTGTGAGCACCTTGCCGACCCTGTTCGGCGAGAAGGTGGTGCTGCGTATTCTGGACGGTAGCGCAGCCAAGCTGGGGATCGAGAAGCTGGGTTACGAGGCGGATCAGCAAAAGTTGTTCCTGGACGCGATCCACAAGCCCTACGGGATGGTGCTTGTGACCGGGCCGACCGGTTCGGGTAAGACGGTGTCGCTGTATACGGCGCTGGGCATCCTCAACGACGAGACGCGCAACATCTCCACGGCCGAGGACCCGGTGGAAATCCGCCTGCCCGGGGTCAACCAGGTGCAGCAGAACAACAAGCGCGGCATGACCTTCGCCGCGGCGCTGCGCTCGTTCCTGCGCCAGGACCCGGACATCATCATGGTCGGCGAAATCCGCGACCTGGAGACGGCCGAGATTGCGATCAAGGCGGCGCAGACCGGTCATATGGTGTTGTCTACGCTGCACACCAACGATGCGCCGCAGACCATCGCGCGTTTGATGAACATGGGCATCGCGCCGTACAACATCACCTCGTCGGTGACCCTGGTGATCGCGCAGCGTCTGGCGCGTCGGCTGTGCAATAACTGTAAGCGCAAGGCGAGCTTGCCCGAGCATGCGTTGTTGGCCGAAGGATTCACGCAACAGCAGATCGCTGCAGGTATTGAGCTATATGAAGCGGTCGGCTGCGACGAGTGCACCGAAGGCTACAAGGGCCGTACCGGTATCTATCAGGTGATGCCGATGACCGAAGAGATCGGCGCGATCGTGCTGGAAGGCGGCAACGCGATGCAGATCGCCGAGGCGGCGCAGAGGATCGGCATCCGCGATTTGCGGCAGTCGGCGCTGGTGAAGGCGGCGCATGGGGTGACGAGCCTGGCGGAGATCAATCGGGTGACCAAGGACTGAGTGGAGCGTCAGTCGTAATCCTGATCGACTGACGGTTCTTCGATCTGCGTGATGCAACTATCGAACACTTTTTCCAGCGGTGCGTAATCGCATGACACTGCAGCGATGCAGGCTGCAAGCCAGGTGCCTGCGCTCACATGCTTCCACGAGACCGCCAGTCCATTGAGCAGCAACCAATGCTCAAAGAATAGGCGCTGCGTCCGACCGTTGCCCTCACGGAAGGGGTGAATCATATTCAGTTCGCCATAGAGCTCCGCGACTAACTGTATCTGCGCGGAGCGAGGCAGGGTGGTCGGATCGGTAGCGTCCAGCTGGCTCAGAACGCGATTTGCTTCGGCTTCTATGCGACTGCTGATGCAAAATCGCGTGGCGCCCTTGGAGATATCCACGGTTCTGAGCATGCCTGCCCAATCGTAGACTTCATCGAACAGCTGCCGATGCAAGCTGCAAAGATAAGCAAGATCGAATGGCGGCGCGCCTATTTCGATGGATTGCACTGCGGTTGCTGCGAAGGCGGCTTCGGCCGCCTCCAACATATCCGGGTCGACGATGTTCAGTTTGTTCCGGAGAACACTTGTGCCGGCATAGCAGGCAGGGTCAGCAACGACCGCATATTTGCCTTTCATACTGGGCGGGAAAGGGCCAAGTACTTCTTGCGCAATGCATCTTTGCTGGGTAAGGGGTTCTGATTGTTTGCGGCCGTGTCAGGGGTTTTTATGCCTTCCAGACGTTGGCTGGCGGCAAAGTTGTCTCTGCGGGTGGCGCGATAATGCTCGACAACGGTCTCAAGCCTGGGCTTTTTCATGACGACTTCTCGGACACGTGGCTATCGCAATTATACCCGTATGGGCGAGGGTGAGATTTGGTGTACCCCCCTCACTCCATCCCCAACTTCTTCAACTTGTAACGCAACGCCCGAAACGTGATGCCCAGCTGCGCGGCGGTTCTGGTCTTGTTCCAGCGGTTTTCTTCCAGCGCTTTCTGGATCGCGGCGCGCTCGAGTTGCTCGATGTAGGAGGGCAGCGCGGCCGAGGCGGGGTCGATGTCGACGACGGCTTCGCGCGGTTCGATGGCGGCGCTGCCGGGGCTGGCGGCGAGGCGGTGGCCGCCGTGGGCGGGCAGGCGCAAGTCGCTGGCGCTGATCTGGTCGTCTTCGGCCAGGGCCAGGGCGCGTTCGAGTATGTTTTCCAGCTCGCGGACATTGCCGGGGAAACCGTATGTGTCCAGCGCGTCGAGCGCGGATTGGGTCAACAGCGGAATCGGGCGGGCGTGGCTGTGCGCCAGGCGCGCGATGATGGCGGCGGCCAGTTGCGGCAGGTCGCCGCTGCGTTCGCGCAGTGGCGGGACGCGCAGTTCGATCACGTTGATGCGGTAGTACAGGTCGTGACGAAAACGACCGTCGGAGACCAGGTCGCCGAGGTTCTTGTGGGTGGCCGAGAGGATGCGCACGTCCACCAGCGACTCGCTGGAGGCGCCGACCGGGCGCACCGATTTTTCCTGGATCGCGCGCAGCAGCTTGACCTGCATCTGCAGCGGCAATTCGGCCACTTCGTCCAGGAACAGCGTGCCGCCATGCGCGGCCTGGAACAGGCCGGGCTTGTCGGCATGCGCGCCGGTGAAGCTGCCCTTCTTGTGGCCGAAGAACTCGCTTTCCATCAGTTCGGCGGGAATGGCGCCGCAGTTGACCGGCACGAACGGGCCGGCCGCGCGTGCGCCCTGCTCATGGATGGTGCGTGCGCCCTGCTCATGGATGGTGCGTGCGACCAGTTCCTTGCCCACGCCCGATTCGCCGACGATATAGACCGGCGCCTGGCTGCGCGCGACCTTGCCGATGGTGGCGCGCAGGCCTTCCATCGCACCGGAGTCGCCGAGCAGGCGGCTGGCCTGTTCCGGCGGCGGCGCCGGTGGGGCGGGGCGGTCGCGGTTGTTCAATTCCAGCGCGTGCTTGACCAGGCCGCGCAGCACGCCGATGTCCACCTGCTTGCTGACGAAGTCGAACGCGCCAGCCTTCAGCGCTTCCACCGCCAGGTCCATGCTGCCGAACGCGGTGATCATCGCCACCGGGGTCTGCGGATACTGTTTTGAGATTTCGGTGACCAGTTCGATGCCGTTGCCGTCTGGCAGGCGCATGTCGGTCAGGCAGAGGTCGTAGGGGTTGTTGGCCAGCAGCTCGCGCGCTTCGGCCAGGTTGGCCGCGGTGCTGATGCGCAGGCCCATCCGGCCCAGGGTGAGAACAAGCAACTCGCGGATATCACGCTCGTCATCGACAACCAAGGCACTTTTGGGTTCGCTCATGGTGCGCACGATAGCCCAGCGCGATGACGGACGACAATTGTCGTCGGGGTTTGCGCCCACGCAGAGCGACTACACACGTCCGTTCATCAATGGGTCGCGCTATCACCTTGGGTCCGCGTTGCAGACAATGCGGCGCAGTAATCGCTCACTTCCCAAGCAGGCCATTGGGCCCTTGCAACAGGATCCGGAAACACGCGCCGCCGCCCGGCACCGAGACGTAATCCAGTTGCGCCTGATTGGCGCGGCACAGTTCCTGGGCGATGTACAGGCCGAGCCCGGTGCCGTGCTCGGAGGTGGTGTAGAACGGGCGGAACAGTTGTGCGGCCACCGTCTCCGGAATGCCGGGCCCGCGGTCGATGACATCGATCACCGCCATGCGCTCCAGGCGCTCCACGCGCAGCTTGACCCGCGCCGGTTCGTCCATGACCCGGCCGTACTTGAGTGCGTTGTGGACCAGTGCGGTCAGGATCTGGTGCAGGTGCTTTGGGTCGACCAGCGCATGCACCGAGGCGCCCTGGATGCTGGCTTCCAGAATGTCGGTTTCCATCGACAGGGTCTGCCGGTACTCGACCACGAAGCGGCGCACGAATGCGGCCAGATCCAGGTTGTCCGGGTTGTCCGGGTTGGCGCGCTCGCGCCGGGCCAGTGCGAGCACGCTTTCGACGATGCCGTTGGTGCGTTGGCATTGCTGGTGGATGATCTGCAGCAGGCGGCGGTCGGCATCGCCGATGTCCGGGGATTCTTCCAGCAACTGTGAGGCGTAGCTGATTGCGGCGAGCGGGTTGCGGATTTCGTGCGCCAGACTGGCAGAAAAGCGCCCCATTGCCGACAGGGTGAGCGATTCGGCGCGGCGCGAGACCACCGTGGCGTCGTCCAGAAAGATCAGTACCAGGTCGCTGTCGGCGAGCAGGCGCACGAAGCGCGGCTGCACTTCCGGGCGGTCGGCGCCCAGCTGCAGGGGGGCCTCTTCCTGGCGCCAGCCGCTGCGCCAGCGTTGCAGGCGGCGCGCCAGTTCCGGGGTGAGTGCGGCCAGCGACAGGTCGGCCGGGGCGTTGCGCTGGTCGCCATCGCCCAACAACGCCAGTGCCGCTTCGTTGGCCAGGGTGATGTGGTTGTGCGTATCGACCACCAGCACGCCGGTGCGCATGCGGCGGATGATCAGTTCGTTGATTTCGTAGAGATTGGCCACCTGCGCGCCGCGTTCTTCCGCCAGCACCTGGTTGCGGCGCGCGCGCGAGCCGATCTGTTCGCAGATGAAGGCCACCGCGACGTAGCTGGTGGCGAACATGGCCAGTTCGGCCACCGGGCGGGCGGCGCCGCCGCCTTCGAGCAGGGTCCACAGGTATTCCAGCACGATGGCGCCGCTGGCGAGCACCGCGATGCTCATGCCGTAGCGCAGGCGCAGCAGCAGCGAGGCGGCGGCGACATTGAACAGCAACATCATCGCGATGCCGGCGCTGGCGCCGGGCAGGGCGTGCGTGGCCAGGGTGGCGGCAAGGATGTCGGCCAGCACCGAACAGAACACGGTGGTGGTCAGCCTGCGCTCGCTGCGGCCCCCGAACAGCAGCGGCACGGCGATGCAGAGGTACCCGATCGCCACACCGGCGGCCAGACGCGGGTAGCGCGGCTCGGGGATGGCATCGGACAAGGGGCTGAACACCAGTGCGGCGATCAGGCCCGCCACTAGCACCCGGTACAGCGAAAAAAAGTACAGCTCGCGCTGCGGCGCTGACTGGAACCGGTCGATAAGCGATGCGCTGGATGGCAAACCGATTCCCCCGCTGGAACGAGCCGCGAGTATAGGCAGGTGCGCGGTGTGCGCAGCACGTGTGCACACTGCGGCGCGGCGTGCAAGCGCTGCAATCGGGCCGGCACGATCGTCGAATTTTGCGCCGCACGGCGCGGTCAGCCACAATAGGCGGCCCGTTCGCGTCTCTTGACGTGCCGCCCTGGCGGTCTGCGTTGCACGCAGCGGTCGTTTCCTTTTCCCACGGTGACGCATGAATTTCCACGAATACCAGTCAAAACAGCTGCTTGCCGAGTACGGCATTCCCGTCCCGGCCGGTAAGGTCGCGGCTACTCCGGACGAAGCGGTCGAAGCCGCCAATTCCCTGGGCAAGGGCCCCTGGATGGTGAAAGCGCAGATCCACGCGGGCGGCCGCGGCAAGGCTGGCGGCGTCAAGTTCTGCAAGACCACCGACGACGTGAAGGCCGCAGCAGCCAAGATGCTCGGCACCAAGATGTCCACCTATCAGACCGCCGGCGTCGAGCTGCCGATCAACCTGGTGCTGGTGACCACCGCCGGTGAGATCGTCAAGGAGCTGTACCTGTCGGTGCTGGTCGACCGTGGCACCAAGACCATCACCTACATCGCTTCTTCGGAAGGCGGCGTGGAAATCGAGCAGGTCGCTGCCGAAACCCCGGAACTGATCCACGCGCTCAACGTCGACTTCGTCGAAGGCGTGCAGGGCTACCACGGCCGCGATTTCGGCTTCAAGCTCGGCCTGACCGCCAAGCAGGCCGGCCAGTTCGCCAGCATCATGGTGAACCTGTACAAGCTGTTCAACGAAAAGGATCTGGCGCTGGTTGAAATCAACCCGCTGGCGATCCTGGACGACGGCAACCTGTACGCGCTGGACGGCAAGTTCGACAGCGACGACAACGCCGCGTTCCGTCAGAAGCAGCTGGTCGCCATGCGCGACAAGACGCAGGAAGACGAGACCGAAGTGACCGCGTCCGAGCTGGACATCAACTACGTCACCATGGACGGCAACATCGGTTGCATGGTCAACGGCGCAGGCCTGGCCATGGCCACTATGGACGTGATCAAGCTCAACGGCGGCGAGCCGGCGAACTTCCTGGACGTGGGCGGCGGTGCCAACAAGCAGCGCGTCATCGAAGCGTTCAAGCTGATCCTGTCTTCGGACAAGGTCGAGGGCATTTTCGTCAACATCTTCGGCGGCATCGTCCGCTGCGACATGATTGCCGAGGGCATCATCGCCGCGGTCAAGGAAGTGGGCGTCAAGGTTCCGGTCGTGGTGCGCCTGGAAGGCACCAACGTGGAAGAAGGCAAGCAGCTGCTGCGCGACAGCGGCATGGCCATCATCCCGGCCGACAACATCAACGACGGTGCCAAGAAAGTCGTTGAAGCTGTCAAGAACGCCGCCTGATTCACGACACCGAAGGAACTATCCATGTCCGTTTTGATTAACAAGAACACCAAGGTGATCGTGCAGGGCTTCACCGGCCAGCAGGGCACCTTCCACGCCACTCAGATGATCGAGTACGGCACCCAGGTCGTCGGCGGCGTGACGCCGGGCAAGGGCGGCACCACGCATATCGACCTGCCGGTGTTCAACACCGTGGCCGACGCTGTGTCTGCCACCGGCGCTGACGCTTCGGTGATCTACGTGCCGCCGCCGTACGCGGCCGATGCGATCCTGGAAGCGGCTGCGGCCGGCATCAAGGTCATCGTCTGCATCACCGAGGGCATCCCGGTGCTGGACATGCTGCGCGTCAAGAACGTGCTGACCCGTGCCCATCCGGACACCGTGCTGATCGGGCCGAACTGCCCCGGCGTGATCACCCCGGGCGAGTGCAAGATCGGCATCATGCCGGGCCACATCCACAAGCCGGGCAAGATCGGCATCGTGTCGCGTTCGGGCACCCTGACCTATGAAGCGGTCAAGCAGACCACCGAAGTGGGCCTGGGCCAGAGCACCTGCATCGGGATCGGCGGCGACCCGATCAACGGCCTGAACTTCGTCGACTGCCTCAAGCTGTTCAACGAAGACCCGCAGACCGAAGGCATCATCATGGTCGGCGAGATCGGTGGCGACGCCGAGGAAGCCGGTGCCGAGTACATCAAGCAGTTCGTGAAGAAGCCGGTCGTCGGTTTCATCGCCGGTGCCTCGGCTCCGGCCGGCAAGCGCATGGGCCACGCCGGTGCGATCGCATCGGGCGGCAAGGGTACGGCCGAAGGCAAGTTCGCGGCGATGGAAGCTGCTGGCGTCAAGACCGTCCGTTCGCCGGGCGATCTGGGTGCGGCGATTGCTGCGCTGGTGAAGTAAGAAACACGCATCGCGCGCAAGCGTGTGAGTGTGAGAGAGGCCACCTTCGGGTGGCCTTTTTTATGGTGGCGATATTGGATTGCAAAATCCGATGGCTCATTGCCGCGTTGTGTCAGCGTCTTCGTGGCCGCCGTCGCCTGTTGTGGCTTATCGGCTAATTCGATCGGCTCGCAGCGTTCGATTTAGAGGGCGTGCTGCTGCGCCGTCTGCTCAAGCAACACATCCACGAACGCACGCACTTTTGCCGGTCGAAAGCGCGTTGCCGGGAATACCGCATGGATACCACCGGACGGCAACTGCCACTGCGGCAGCACATGCAGTAAACGACCTGCGGCCAGATCGTCGGCGACCACATAATCCGGCAGTACCGAGATTCCCGCGCCCTGGCAGACCGCTTCGCGCACGGCGAGGGTGGCGTCGAGAAAGATGCCGGGCTGCACGTCCACACTCTGCGGCGCATGCGTGGCATGGGCGAAGTGCCAGCGCTGATGATCGCGCAATGCAGTGTTGGCGATGAACGGCAGTGTGGCGATGTCCTGTGGCGCGGTGAGCCCGGCCAGCTGTGCGGTCATCGTGGAAGGCGCGACCAGCAACTGCCGGAACGCACCGATCTTGCGTGCCTGCAGGCTGCTTTCGGCCAGCCAGCCCACGCGGATCGCAAGCTCGATGTTGGCCGTCATCAGGTCCAGGGTCTGGTCGCTGAGGATCGCGTCGACCTTGCAGGCCGGATAGCGCCGGGTGAAGGCCGCGATGGCCGGCACCACCACGTGTACGCCGTAGTCCAGCGGGGCGGTGAGCCTGAGCAGGCCGGACGGTTCGGCGGCGGTGTCGGTCAGCGTATCGAAGGCATCGTCGGTATCGCGCAGGATCGCCGCGCAGCGCTGATAGAACGCCTGGCCGAGTTCGGTGGTGCGCACCTTGCGGGTCGTGCGCACCAGCAGCGAAGTGCGGCATTCGCGTTCCAGGCGGGCCACCTGCTGGCTGACCACGGCTTTGGTAATGCCCAGGCGCTCGGCGGCTGCCGTGAACGAGCCGGTGTCTACCACCGCCACGAAATACGCCAGGCGGCGCAGATTACCCAGGCCACCGGGGCCGGACTCGGTTCGATTGTGTGTTGTTGGCATACGGTATGTTTATTGCGGATGGATTTAAGAGTCAACGGAGGCGGCCTAGGATGCATCCATCGCCACTGGATGCCGCCGCCATGTCCACCACTGTTCACTACCTCTATGACCCGCTGTGCGGCTGGTGCTACGGCGCAACGGCGGTGGTCTCGGCGTTGCAGGCGCGGGCCGATGTCACCCTGGAATTGCTGCCCGCCGGCCTGTTTCTGGGCGCTGGCGCCAGGGCAATGGACGACACCTTCGCCGGCTACGCCTGGTCCAACGATCAGCGCATTGCGCAGCTGACCGGCCAGGTTTTCAGCGAGCAGTATCGTCAGCGCGTGCTTGGCGATCGCCAGCAGCGCTTCGACAGCGGCCTGGCGACGCTGGCGCTGACGGCGGTGGCACACATCGATCCCTCGCGCGAAGTGCATTTGCTCGGTGCCATCCAGCAGGCGCGTTATGTGGAGGGCGATGATGTGACTGCATTGGGCACGCTGGCTGGCCTGCTGCAATCGCTGGGTCTGGAGCAGGCCGCGAAGCAGATCGCCGCGCCGGATGCGCAGCTGCTTGCGCTGACGCAGGCACGTATCGACCAGGCGCTGGCGTTGTTGCAGGAATTCGATGTGCGCGGCGTGCCGACGTTGGTTGCACAGTCGTCTGGCAAGCGGTGGTTGCTGGATGTCGGGGCGGGTTATGGGAACCCCGATCTAGTCCTGCGGCAGTTGGATGCTGGGCATTTTTAGGCGGCCGGGTGACTGGTTTCTCGTTGTGGGGTTGACTGTCTCGCAGCGGACCTTCACCCACACACGTCTCCAGTGAAGGGGCTGTCTCCCGCCGCACCCTCACCCCAACCCCCGCTCCGCGCCCCGGCCCGCGCCAGTGGTGCGGGCGCACCAAGGCACACGCGCCAGTGGCGCGTAAGCCGTGCCCTGGTGCCCCGGCGGGAGAGGGGCTCTCGCTCCCTTCTCCCATCGGGAGAAGGTGGCGCGTAGCGCCGGATGAGGGGAAGGGCGCACGTGCTGCCCCGGCCCAGGCTTCGCTTTGCACGCGCGCTGATCAAAGCGTTTCAACCCAACTCCAGCCCTAGCTCCACTCCACCTCAAACCATCGCCATCCCAAAAGGCCAAAACCAATGCCAACCCGACGAGACGTCATCAAAACCCTGGCTGTTGCGAGTGTCGCGACGGCCTTCTTTGGAGCGAATACCGCCATGGCTGCACAGACCACACTGACCTATCACCATTTCCCCGCCGGCGAACATGGGTTCTTCCGCGCGCCAGTCCTGATTTCCGGCGCACGCGATGCGGTGCTGATCGATGGCGGCTTTACGCTGCCCGACGGCAAGGCGCTGGCCGAGGCCATCCGTGCCAGCGGCAAGACGCTGACCAGCATCTACATCAGCCAGAGCGACCCGGACTATTACTTCAGCCTGGCGCCGATCAAGGCCGCGTTTCCCAAGGCGCGCGTCATCGCCGCCTCGGCCACCATCGCGGCGATCAAGGGCAATATCGAAAAGAAGCTGGCCACCTGGGGCCCGCAGCTGAAGGAAAACGGCCCGCAGACCCTGGCCGACATCGTGATGCCGGAGGCGTTCGACGGCCATACGCTCACCCTGGAAGACCACGCACTGGAGATCGTCGATGCCGACGGTCTGACCAATCGACGCTACGTGTGGGTGCCGGCGCTCAAGGCGATCGTCGGTGGCGTGCTGGTGTTTTCCGGCACGCATGTGTGGACAGCCGACACGCGCGGTGCCGAAGGGCGTGCCGCCTGGCGCAAGACGCTGCAGAGCATGGCGGCGCGGTCGCCCTCGGTGGTCGTGCCCGGGCACATGGTGCCGGGGGCGCCGACCGATGCATCGGCCATCACCTATACGCACGATTATCTGCTGGCGTTCGAAGAAGAGCTGGCCAGGCACAGCAACAGTGCCGACCTGATCAAGGCCATGACCGCGCGCTATCCCGATGCCGGTATGGCGGTGGCATTGCAGATCGGCGCCAAGGTCGCCACCGGCGAGATGCAGTGGGGCTGATGCAATGACGACGCCGCTGGAGATCATCCGCAACACCTACGAAAACGCGCCGCAAGAAAACGCCAGGCACCTACGCGCCGCGTTGGCCGCCGATGCGCACTGGACCGAAGCGGCCGGGTTCCCGTATGCGGGCACCTACGTCGGCGCGGATGCCATCTTCGCCAATGTGTTTCAGCGTCTGGCCACCGAGTGGGAAGGCTATCAGGCCAAGGTGCATGCCTATCTGGCCGACGGCGAGCGCGTGGCTGCATTTGGCGTGTATTCCGGGCGTTATCGCAAGACCGGCAAGACCATGCAGGCTTCGTTTGCGCATCTTTACCACTTCCAGGACGGCAAGATCGTGCGGATGGAGCAGGTGGTGGATAGCGCGATGGTGGTACGGGCACTGGCGGCGGACTGAGGCCGTTGCCGCTGTGTGTCGAACGCGCAGCATCGGTGCGCGTTCGGCTTTTGGGCGTAGCCATTGCAGGATCCGCACACCGTGGCGAGCCGTTATCGGTTCGGTGCGCGCGGCGTGCGGCATCCGTCATGCCTGCGTCGCGCTGCGCATTCCGTAACGCGGCCCCACATCCACCCGACAGTGCGCACCGTCTGATTGATTGCTGCTGGATGCAACGCAGGTCGCGCTATGCGGCGTGCTACGCGCACACGCATGGAATGCGGCCGAGGTCATCACCGGCTCGCCGGTCGCCGGGTCGTTCTGGTCGTCGAAGCGCGTCACTATTTGGGTTGGGCTTGCCGAAACGCACTGGCGCAGCGGCGGACTGCGGCAGGTTCGCGCGCTTCTGGAATAATGCAGGCTTGGCGGCGACGCCGGTCTGCATCCCGGTCTGTTGCGGGGTGCGGAGCAGCCACGCCTCTCCAGCCGCATTCGCATAGGCCTTCCCATGTCCCAGACCCTTCGCATCGCCATGGCGCAGTTCGACTTCCCGGTCGGCGCCGTGGCGCGCAATACCGATCGCATCATCGAGTTCATCGTGGCAGCGCGCGACGAGTTCGGGGCAGACATCGTGTTGTTTCCCGAGCTGGCGATCAGCGGCTACCCACCGGAAGATCTGCTGCTGCGGCCCGGTTTTCTGGCGCATTGCGAAGAAGCGCTGGCACGCATCGCCGCCAGCACGCGCGGGATCGTGGCAGTGGTCGGCTGGCCGCAGAGTGCCGGCAGCGTGGTCTACAACGCGGCCAGCGTGTTGCGCGACGGGCGCATCGCAGCGACCTATCGCAAACGCGAGTTGCCCAACTATGCGGTGTTCGACGAGCGCCGCTATTTCGACGTGGATCCGGATGGCGACAACTGCGTGGTCACGGTCAAGGGCGTGCAGGTGGGCGTGGTGATCTGCGAGGACCTGTGGTTCGCCGAGCCCTTGGCCAGGACCGTGCAGGCCGGCGCCGAGCTGGTGCTGGTGCCCAATGCCTCGCCGTACGAGCGCGGCAAGCACGCGCAGCGCGATGCCTTGCTGGCCGAGCGCACCCGCGAGAGCGGGGCGGCGATTGCCTATCTCAACGTGGTCGGCGGCCAGGACGCGCTGGTGTTCGACGGCGCATCGGTGGTGGCCGATGCCGACGGCACCGTGCATCCGGCCGCTGCCGCGTTCGTCGATCAGTGGCTGGTGGTGGACTACGCCGCCGGCGAGCGCAGCTTCACCCCGGTGGTGTGGGTGGACGATGGCGACGAGAGCATGGACGCGCTGGCCTGGCGCGCGGTGGTGCGCGGGTTGCAGGACTATTGCCGCAAGAATGGCTTTACCAAGGTGTGGCTGGGCCTGTCCGGCGGCATCGATTCGGCGCTGGTGCTGGCGATGGCAGTCGATGCGCTGGGGGGCGACAACGTGACCGCGGTGCGGCTGCCGTCGCGCTACACCGCCAATCTTTCCAACGATCTGGCCGAGGAGCAATGCCGCGCGCTGGGCGTCAAGCTGGAAACCATTGCGATCGAGCCGGCGTTCGAAGGCCTGCTCGCCGCACTCGGCCCACTGTTCGAAGGCACCCAGCCGGATATCACCGAAGAAAACCTGCAGTCGCGCAGCCGCGGGGTGATCCTGATGGCGCTGTCCAACAAGTTCGGCGGGCTGCTGTTGACCACCGGCAACAAGAGCGAATACGCGGTGGGTTACGCCACCATCTACGGCGACATGTGCGGCGGCTACGCCCCGCTCAAGGACCTGTACAAGACCGAAGTATTCGGCCTGGCCAAATGGCGCAATACCGTGGGCGGCGCGCCGGTGATTCCGCCGGCAGTGATTTCGCGCCCGCCTTCTGCCGAGTTGCGCGACAACCAGACCGACCAGGATTCGCTGCCGCCGTACGACGTGCTCGACGGCATTTTGTATCGCTACGTCGATCAGGAGCAGTCGCGCGACGACATCGTCGCCGCCGGCTACGCCGCCGATACGGTCGAACATGTGTTGCGGCTGGTGCGGCTCAACGAGTGGAAGCGCCATCAGTCCGCGCCCGGCCCGAAGGTGTCGCGGCGCGCCTTCGGTCGCGAGCGGCGTTACCCGATCACCAATGGCTACTCCGGTCAGTAGCCGGGCGCGCCGGCTGCCGCTGCGGTGGCCGGCGGTTGGGCGAAGCGGGTGAGCAGGTCCAGGGTGGGCTTGGGCCGCGCCAGGTCGTACATCAGGCCGAAGTGGCCTTCGGCGCCCTGGATCGTGGTCTGGTCCAGCAATTCGTACACGTTCACTTCGGACACCACATCGGCATAGTTGGCGCGCACGTTGCTTAGCAACTGCGCCAGGCTGTCGTAGCAGCCGCGATCGCCTGCCGCACCGCCGGTGGTATTGCCGGTATAGATCTCTGCACAGTTCAGCTCGTTGAAGAATATCGGCGTGTTGTAGGTCTGCGCGGCGGTGCGCAGCTGGCCCAGGTACAACTCGGTCCAGTAGCCGGCATCGTGGTGGAAGGCGTAGTAGTGGAAGCTGATGTGGTCGAAGTCGAAACCGGCCGCCTTGGCCTTGGCCAGAAACCACAACGAGCCATTGCGATCGCCCGGGCAGCGCGCGTTGGCGCTGCGGTCGTCGCTGTTGCAGGCGGTGATGTTGATGGTGAAGCGCAGGCCGGCGCCCAGTTCGTTGGAAGCCTGGCGCATGCCCAGATACATCGTGGTCATCGCCGCGATGCGGGCATCGGCCTCGGCGCGCACCAGATCCTGTTCGTTGCCGATCTCCCAGACCTTGATGTCGGCCGCATAGCGACGCGCCAGTTGATAGCCGATCTCGCGCGACATCGGGTAGACCATCGGGCGCAACGTGATGCCGTACTGACGCGCCAGCGGGACCAGGGCATCCAGCGTCGCGTAATCGCGCGGGTCCACATCGAACCGGTAGCTGCGCAGGTTGCGCGCGGCCAGCAGTTTGAAGCGTGCCTCGGCCTGGGCCATGGGGTAGCCGGGGCGATTGTCGTGGGCGTTGACGCCGTAGACGATGGGCGCCGCAGTAGCGGTCGCGGTCAGTGTCGCCAGCAACAGCGCGAGCATCGACAACACGATGGAGCGAGACATGCGGCCTCCTTGGCTGGCGCCGGTGGGGAGTCGGATCTTCTTCGAGGCCGAGTATAGGCAGCGCGTGCGGGCGGTTCGGTGACCTGGTGCCAGGTCTGGCGACGTGCTCGCAAGCGCTGCAGGCCGGAGCGCTCAGGGCTGCGAGAACGCGTGGGGTGCCGGCGAGCGAATACGTCATGCTGGACGGTCGGTCGCCCGGTGGATCAGACGTGACCGTCGTCTGGCACCGCAATGGCCTGCGGCAATCGGCACGCCGCCACCGCAGGCGTGTTGCTGCATCCGCATTGCCGTAATGAAAAAGGGGCCTTGCGGCCCCTTTGTGTCTTCAGCTGCGTCCGCTGTCTCAGTCGCGACTCATCTGCGAGTTGCGCTCGCCGCTGGCGGCGGATTTCTCGCCAGCGAACGGGTTGAGCTTGCGGATGGCCCACGGGTACTTGGGCCAGTTGCCGGTCAGCCACGGATGCTGCGGGCTGTTGAGTTCCAGCACGCGGCGCGCGTCGGCGGCCAGGGTCTTGTTGCCCAGATGCGTATAGGCCTCGGCCAGCACCGCGACCGCGTCGTACTGGTAGGCGCTCTGCGGATAGGTTTCCAGCAGGTAATTGGCACGACCGGCCGCCGAGACCCAGGCATTGCGGCGCAGGTAGTACAGCGCGTTGTCCAGCTCATGCTGGGCGAACACGTCGCGCAGTTCGATCATGCGCTTGCGCGCATCCGGCGCGTAACGGCTGTTCGGATAGCGGTCGGTCACGGTGTTGAAGTCGTTGTAGGCCTGCTGCGGCGAGGACAGATCGCGACGGCTCGGGTCCAGCGACCACACGCGGCGCAGGAACACCGTGTCGCGGTTGCTGTTGGCCAGCCCGCGCAGGTAGTACAGATACGAGATGTTGCGATGGGTCGGGTAGGTGCGGATGAAGCGGTCGACGCTGGAGACGGTGTCGTCGTGCTTGCCGGCCTTGTACTGCGCATACGCAGTCTCGATCATCGCCTGTTCGGTATACGGGCCGTACGGGTACTGGGCGATCAGGCGCTTGTAGCTGGCTTCGGCGCCGGCCCAGTTGCCTTTCTCCATCAGACCGTGGCTCTTGCCGTACAGCTGCTCGACCGGCATGCCTTCGTCGGGATTCTTGTTCTTGGCGCCGCGGTGGCAACCGGTGACGACGAACGCCATCACCAGCATGAGGGCAATCAGGCGCGCAGGCGCGGAAAACGTGGACCGTCGGATCATGGGTCTGGGCAGGACGCATCAGGAAAACGAGAGCGCGATGATAGCCTAGTGGCCTGTCCGGCGACTGACTCCCGCCGCCCGGACCCCAAATTCCCGCTTTTGCCTGAGTGCCTGTGTCCATGTCCGACCCCTCTGCCGACCCCCTCGACCCGTCCATCCGCCAGGCCATCGTGCCCGACAACGCCGCAGGGCGCCGTTTCGACGCGGTGCTGGCCGAGCTGTTCCCCGAATTCTCGCGCTCGCGGCTGTCGGAGTGGATCAAATCCGGCGATGCGCTGCTGAACGGCGAAATGGCGCGCCCGCGCGACACCTTGCGCGGCGGCGAGAGCGTGCAGGTGCAGGTGGTGCTGGAAATCCAGACCCATTCCGAGCCGCAGGACATCCCGCTGAGCGTGTTGTACGAAGACGACCAGGTGCTGGTGATCGACAAGCCGGCCGGGCTGGTGGTCCACCCGGGCGCCGGCAACCCGGACGGCACCCTGGTCAATGCGCTGCTGTTCCGCGACCCGGCGCTGGCGGCGGTGCCGCGCGCCGGCGTGGTGCATCGTCTGGACAAGGACACCAGCGGCGTGATGGTGGTGGCGCGCACCGTGCAGGCGCAGACCGCGCTGGTGGAGCAGCTGTCCGCGCGCGATGTGCATCGCCAGTATCTGGCGGTGGTGGTGGGTGCGCTGGTCTCCGGTGGCACCGCCAATGCGCCGATCGACCGCCATCCGCGCGATCGCCTGAAGATGGCGGTGCGCGACGACGGCCGTGATGCAGTCACCCACTACCGCCTGCGCGAGCGTTTCCGCGCGCATACCGCGCTGGAATGCCGGCTGGAAACCGGGCGCACCCATCAGATCCGCGTGCATATGTCACATCTGAAATCGCCGATCGTCGGCGACCCACTGTACGGCGGCGCGCTCAAGTTGCCCAAGGGCGCCAGCGACGAATTGGTGCATGAATTGCGCACCTTCAAGCGCCAGGCGTTGCATGCCGAAACCCTGGAGTTCCTGCATCCGGTCAGCGGCGAGCCGGTGCGCGCCAGCGCGCCGGTGCCGGCCGACCTGCAGCGGCTGATGGCCGCGCTGCGCGAAGACAGCGCGCGCGCCGCCGAGCAGGCACGCCGCTAAGGTGGCAGCCGTCGCGCCGTTCGTGTTGCAGGCCAATTGGCCGGCACCGCCGCGCATCCACGCACTGACCACGCTGCGTTACGGCCTGGGCGAATCGCAGGCGCCGTTCGACACGCTCAATCTGGGCAATCGCAACGCTGCCGACGGCGACGTGCCGGAACGTGTGGAGCGCAACCGGGCGCTGCTGGTCGAGGCGCTGGCACTGCCCGGCACGCCGCACTGGTTGCGCCAGGTGCATGGGGTGGAGGTGGTGCGCTTCGCTGCGCCGCCGGTTGCGACCGGCGAGCCGATCAGTGCCGCGGACGATGTCGCGCCGGGTGCGCAGGAAGCGGTTGCCGATGCTTCGGTGACCGACGTGCCAGGTGTGGTGCTGGCGATCCTCACCGCCGATTGTTTGCCGGTCGTGCTCGCCGCTGACGATGGCAGCGAAGTCGCCGCCGCACATGCGGGTTGGCGCGGGTTGGCCGACGGCATGCTGGAGCGCAGCGTGGCGGCCATGCGCACGCCGCCGCAGCACGTGGTGGCGTGGTTGGGGCCGGCAGCGGGACCGCAGGTGTACGAAATCGGGCAGGACGTGTTCGACGCCTTCGTCGCGCACGATGCGCACGATGCGCAGGCGCAGAGCGCATTTGTCGCCACGCGTCCGGGGCACTGGCTGGTGGATCTGTATGTCTTGGCGCGTCAGCGCCTGCAGCGGGCCGGTGTGCCGGCTGGCGCCATCCATGGTGGCGGGTTGTGCACCATTTCCGACCCGCAACGCTTCTTCTCGCATCGTCGCGATCGCCGCAGCGGGCGCATGGCGACACTGGCCTGGATCGCGCCCTGAGCATGCCGTTGTTCGCGCAGGTGCTGGGGAAGGGCGCGTTCGCGCAGCTGCCTGCGCCGGTGCGTGCGTTGCATTCGGTGCAGCAGCGGCAGACCTTTGCCGGTCGGGCGCAGATCCAGCGCGGTCGCCATCTGTTGGTGCCGGTGCTGGCGTTGCTGAGCCGGTTGCCGCGCAGCGGCGAAGTGGAGGTCGAAGTGGAGTTTCTTGCCGACGCGAATGGCGAGCGCTGGCATCGCTGTTTTGACGGCCTGCCGATGCACTCGCGCTTGTGGCGGCACGGCAACGGCTTGCGCGAACACCTGGGCGCGGTGCGCTTCGAATTCGCGCTGCACGCCGATACGCAGTCGCTGTACTGGCAGGCCACCCGGGTGTGGGCATTCGGCTGGATTCCCTTGCCGGCGCGCTGGTTCGATCAGGTGCGGTGCCGCGAGCATGCCGACGCTGGGCGCTATGGATTTCTGGTCGACGTGCACCTGCCGCTGGTCGGCCCGTTCATTCGCTATGAGGGTTGGCTTGAACCGCGTTGATCCACCGCTCGTTGAGTCGTCTCACTCAGAGCCGTCTCACTCGGCGCTGTCTCATTCAGAGCCGTGTCGCGTGAAGCCGCCTGGCGATAAGCCGCACGCGGCGCCTGCAATCATCGTGTTCGATGGCGTGTGTCTGCTGTGCAATGGCTGGGTCAAATTTCTGCTGCGTCACGATCGGCGTGGGCATTATCGCTTTGCCGCAATGCAGGGCCAGGCCGGACGCGCGCTGTTGTTGCAGCACGGTCTGGATCCGGACGACCCGCTGTCGTTCCTGCTGGTGGATGCCAGCGGCGCCTGGACCGATAGCGATGCAATCGTGCGTGTCCTGGCTGGCTTAGGCGGCATCTGGCGGCTGGCCACTGTGTTGCGTGTGGTGCCCAGCGGCGTGCGCGACACCGGCTATCGCCTGATCGCGCGCAATCGCTATCGCTGGTTCGGTCGCACCGAGCATTGCATGCTGCCAAGCCCCGAGCAGCGTGCGCGGTTTCTGGATTAGCGCTTATCCCAGCGAGCGAGCTCCGCGTAGGAGCGCACTTGTGCGCGATGGGCGTTACCGATAAGGCTTCATCGCGCGCAAGCACGCTCCTACGATAGCGCCCCGATTTTCACGATGGCTGGTTATTCGGTCGCATGTGTTGGATCTGGAACTGCGGACCGGCACATTTGCTTGTCGCCAACGCTGATTCCGCGATTCGGTGCGTCGACGACTTACGCCGCCGCGTTTCCAAAACTTGCACGCACTACGTTTGCGTTGCCGCTATGGGCAGGCTGCAGGCGGAAGATCGACACCGCATCGGCCAGCTCCACTGCCTGTTCTTCCAGGCTGCGTGCAGCGGCGGTGGCTTCTTCCACCAGCGCGGCGTTGCGTTGGGTGACTTCGTCCAGTTGCGCGACGGTGCGGTTGACCTGTTCGATGCCGCTGGATTGCTCGGCGCTGGCGGCGGTGATCTCGCTCATGATGTCGGTGACGTGTTTCACCGAGCCGACGATCTCGCGCATGGTCGCGCCGGCGCGGTGCACCAGGCCCGAGCCCAGTTCCACCTTGTCGGTGGAGTCGGCGATCAGCGTCTTGATCTCCTTGGCCGCATCGGCCGAGCGCCCCGCCAATGCGCGCACTTCCGAGGCGACCACGGCGAAACCACGGCCTTGTTCGCCCGCGCGTGCGGCTTCCACTGCAGCGTTGAGCGCCAGGATATTGGTCTGGAAGGCGATGCCGTCGATGACGCCGATGATCTCGCCGATCTTGCGCGAGGCGGTGCTGATCTGGCTCATGGTGGACACCACATCGTCCATCACCTTGCCGCCACTCTGCGCCACTTCGCCGGTGCGCACCACCAGACGATTGGCCTGCAGCGCGCTTTCCGCATTCTGCTTCACGGTGGAGGTGAGTTCTTCCATGGAGCTGGCGGTTTCTTCCAGATTGGCCGCCTGCTGCTCAGTGCGTTCGGACAGGTCGGTGTTGCCGGCGGCGATTTCCACCGCCGCCTGGCGAATGGTGTCGGAGGCAACCTGGATGCCGCCGATGATCTCGGTCAGCCGGGTCACGGTCTGGTTGGTGTCGTCGCGCAGGCGCGCAAAGATGCCGTGCGCATCGCCCTCCACACGCTGGGTGAGGTCGCCTTCGGCCATGGCGCCGATCACGCGTGCCAACGCGGCCAGGTGGGTTTCCACCGAGTCGTAGATGCGGTTGATGCCCTGGGCCAGCGACAGCAGGACACCGTCCATGCCGTCCATCTGCATGCGCCGACTGAAATCGCCGACCGCGGCGGCATCGATGACCTGGATCAGTGCCTGCTCGGCGTTGACCTGCGCGGTGACGTCCACCCACTGCGCGATGGTGCCCAGCTTGGTGCCGTCGGCGGCGATGATCGGGCTGTAGACGAAGTCGATCTGGCGGCCGAAGAACGGCGCGCGCACGGCCTTGGAGGCATTCAATGCGCGCATGCGGTCGATGGCGGCCTGGCTGTCCGGATAGATGTCGCCGATGCTGCCGCCGACGAAGCCTTCGGCATGGAAGCTGGGGCGGAAGCTCTGCACATCCGGCTCGATCAGCTTGAGCATCGCGAGCAGCTTGCGGTTGGCGAACAGCACCTGGCCGTCGTCGTCGGCGATGCGGATCATGGTGTCCAGATCGTCGAGTGCCTTGATCACGAATTGCCCATGACGCAGGCCTTGTTCCATCACGTCGATGCGGATCGCCAGCTTGTCCTGGGTCGCCTGCAGCGCATGCAGCAGCGGGGCGAGTTCGCCCGAGGCGTTGCGCAGATCCAGGCGCTGGAAGCGCTCATTGCCGATCGCGGTGACTGCACCGATCGCCTGTTCCAACTGCGCGCTGCTGCGGCGACGCGACCACCAGTACAGACCGGCGCTGCCTGCACTCAGCACCAGCAGCGCCGGTACCATCTTCCCAAGCCCTGCCCAGAAGCCGCCGGGAACCAGCGTGGCAGCGTAGAGCATCAGCACGCACAGCAAGCCGATCTGCGCGGCGGCGGGCACCCAGGCCGTTCCGGTGGCACGCGCAAGGCTCCTGCCGGCAGATGGGCGGGGGACAGCGGTGGCATCGTGTGAAGGCAACATAGGCTGGGTCCGACTAGGTGATCTGGGATGGGGACGCGTCCGGCAGGAAATACGCTGCAATGGGGTATCGGCGGCTGAGCCCGAATCATGACGGCGTGAAATTGCCGTTCGTCGGAACGTGCGACCTATATGGCTAAAAAGACCGATGTGATTGATTTGGAAGCGGTTTCAGTGCGGCTCGGTACACAACGGACTGCGGATCAGGTCTGCCGCTCGCCTTCTGAAATGTAAATTCCGTGTGAAATCTAATCACCTGAAATCTCGCCAAATTTCCTGGGAGACGGGCAATGCGCGGCGCGGGTTTGCGAGACGCACGCCCCATCAGCCGCGACGCTCACACACGCTATTGCGATTCCCGATTCCCGATTCCCGATTCCCAATTCCCCATAAAAAAACCGACCGTCTCGCGACGGTCGGTTCAATCTGTTGCATTCACTAACGCAGTGTCGGCCGATTACTTGGCCGGCGTGGCCTGCGCATCGTCCGGCAATGCCCAGGCGATGACGCTGTCGCCGGACTTGGTTTCCATGCGGTCGTGTCCGCCCACGGCGGCCACGATGTACTGCTTGCCGTCGATGGTGTAGCTCAGCGGGGCGGCCTGCGGGCCGGCCGGCACGCGGGTCTCCCAGACCTGCTTGCCGGTGCGGGTGTCGAAGCCGCGCATGAAGTCGTCCAGGGTCGCGCCGATGAAGGTCACGCCGCCGGCGGTGGCCAGCGAGCCGCTGTTGTTGGGCGTGCCGATCTCGAACTTAGTCTTGGACGGGATGCCCATCGGGCCCTGGTCGTAACCGGTGCCCAGCGGACGCCGCCAGATCACCTGCTGGGTGCGCAGGTCCACACCGGAGATGTAGCCCCACGGCGGTGCCACGCACGGCGTGTTGAGCGGCGACATCCACGGCTCCTTGCGCGCGCCGTAGGCCAGGCCCTTCTGCGCCATGTAGCCGGGGGTCTTGCTCTTGCCGTCGAACACCGACACCACGCCCAGCTCGTCCATCTTCTCGCGGGTATAGACCTGCAAGGTGTACGGCAGGCGATTGCTGTTCATCACCATGATGCCGCGCTGCAGATCGACCGAGACGCCGCCCCAGTTGATGCCGCCGTGGTTGCCGGTGAAGGCCAGCGAGCCCTGCAGGGTCGGCGGGGTGAACATGCCTTCGTAGCGCAGCTGCTTGAACTGGATGCGGCAGGCCAGCTGGTCGAACGGGGTCATGCCCCAGGCATCGGATTCGACGATGGTTTCGTACTCGCGGCTCGGCGCGCCCACGGTATTGGGCATGCCCGGCGAGATCGGCTGCGTGGCAGCGGTAAAGTCGCCGTGATCGGTCCCTTGCGGCACGGCGATCTGCTTGACCGGCATGATCGGCTCGCCGGTGGCGCGGTCCAGCACGAACACCTGGCCGGACTTGGTGGCCTGGATCACCGCAGGACGGGTACCGCCGCCAGCGACCGGCCAATCGACCAGGTTCGGCTGCGGGCCGATGTCGTAATCCCACAGGTCGTGGTTGACGGTGCGGAAGTGCCAACGCTCCTTGCCGGTGGCCGCGTCCACGGCGACCAGGGAGGCGGTGTATTCCTCATCCTGCGGCGTGCGGCCCTTGCCGAAGAAATCGCCCGAGGCGTTGCCGGTGGGCAGATAGACCAAGCCCAGCTCGTCGTCGGCGGACATCAGCGACCACACGTTCGGGGTCGAACGGGTGTAGGTCTGGCCGGCCGGCGGCTCGGCGGTGATCTCCGGATTGCCCAGGTCCCAGGCCCAGCGCAGCTGGCCGGTGAGCGCATCGAAGCCACGCACCACGCCCGAGGGCGCATCGCCTTCCTGGCCGTCGCGCACCTGGCCGGTGGGCTGGATCACCACGCCGCGCATCACCACCGGCGGCGAGGTCGGGCCGACGAAGCCCGGCTTGGTGTTGCCGGTGCCGGCATTGAGGTCCACATAGCCGTTATTGCCGAAGCTGGCGCACAGCTTGCCGGTCTGCGCGTCCAGCGCGCCGAGGCGGCCATCGACCATCGGCCAGAAGATCCGGGTCGGGCACTCGGCGGTGCCTTCCGGCGCCTGGTAGTACGACACGCCCCGGCAGGTGGTGGCGGCAACGCCGGCCATCGCCTTCGGGTTGGTCTGCGGGTCGAAGCGCCAGCGCTCCTTGCCGTTGGCCGCTTCCACCGCGATCACCTTCTGGGTCGGGGTGCAGATGTAGAGCAGCTCGCCGACCTTGAGCGGGGTGTTCTGGAAGGCGTAGCCCAGCTTGGAGCCGGCCGGCTTCAGATCGCCGGTATGGAATTCCCAGGCCACCTTGAGCTGCTTGGCGTTTTCCGGGGTGATCTGCGCGCCCGGAGTGTAGTGGTTGGACAGGTTGGAGCCGGCGTACGACGTCCAGTTGCTGGCATCGTGGTTGGCCGCGACGTTGCCGTCCGGGCTAGGCACGTTGGCGCGGCTGAACGGCGTTGCGTTCTCGGCCGGCAGCTTGGAGGCATCGGCCAGTTCGACATTGCGCGGCAGCAGCAACGGCCACAGGATCAGCGCTGCGCCCAGGATCGGCAGCACGCCGGTCACCAGTACATAGCCCAGACCCGACAACGGCTGCATGCGCCTGCGCGCCACGCCCCAGAACGGCAGCAGCACCAGGCCCAGCACCGAGATCATGGCCAGACGTGGGACCAGGCCCCAGCCATCCAGGCCCACTTCCCACAGCGCCCAGGCGATGGTGGCCGCCAGCGTGGCGCCGAACAGCCACAGGCCGGCACGCTTGCCCAGCGCCAGCAAGACGCCAGCCAGGAACAGGCCGATGCCTGCCAACAGGTAGTACCAGGAACCGCCAACGGCAACCAGGCGGCCGCCTTCGTAGGCGAGCACCGCACCGAGCACGGCGATCACCACCGCATAGGCCACCAGCAACCAAGTGCCTAGCCCACGTTTTGAGGATTGATCAGTCATTTTGAGATGTCAGGAAGGACCCAGGCACCGGCAGACGGTGGCGAGTCGTGGAGGGAGAAAGATCACAGGCTGGCAAAGGGCGGCCCCGATCTAACAAAAACGTCCTAAATCGAACGTCCGGATATGAACGCGCAGCCCCTCCCAGGGTCCTCAGCGCTACTCATGTGAATATTTTAGACCGCAACCACGCTCGTGTCCGTGACGGAATGAGAACCAACGTTCCAGGCTGTACATCTGGAACGTTGGAATTGCTCAAATCCGATGCGGCTGGAGATTGCTTTGGGTGGCAGGCGGTGTCGGGTGCATTCGCGTGTGGTGGCAAATGCAGGATCCTGCAGTAGTTCTATTGAGTTATTGACTCAGGCGGCGAGGCGGGGATTTGGCATTCGGGAGGGGAGATTTCTGGAAGCTGGGGTTTGCGCTTCGGAAATTTTGACTTGTACGTGCACGCGTACCCTCATCCGCCCTTCGGGCACCTTCTCCCGAGGGGAGAAGGGGGGCGCTGCCGGTGCGCAGCGCTTCTGTTTGCCAACAGCATGGTGCTGACAGCTTGCGGAAACCGGAGTCAGATATCTGCAAGTGCCTGCAGGTAGCGCTGGCGCCAGTGGTTGATGTTGTTCTTGCGCAGGTGATCCATCATCGCCCGCCAGCGCTCGATGCGCGTGGCCAACGGCATGCTGGCGGCAGTCGCAATCGCATCGGCTACGCCATCCAGATCGTGCGGATTGACCAGCAGCGCCTCTTTCATTTCGTCGGCCGCACCGGCCAATAACGACAGCACCAGCACGCCTGGATTTTGCGGATCCTGCGCGGCCACAAATTCCTTGGCGACCAGATTCATGCCATCGCGCAGCGGCGTGACCAACCCGACCGAGGCGGCGCGATAGAAACCGGTCAACGTGGCATGGCTGAAGTTCTGATTGACGTAGCGCAGCGGCGTCCAATCCGGCTCTGCATGTCCACCGTTGATGTGGCCGGCGATCTGCTCCAACTGCCCGCGCAGCTGGCGATACTCGTTGACGTCGCCGCGCGAGACCGGCGCGATCTGCAGATAGGTCAGGCTGCCGGATTGCTCCGGATAGCGTTCCAGATAGCGCTCGAATCCCTGGAAGCGTTCCGGCAGGCCTTTGGAATAATCCAGACGATCGACACCGATCGCCAGCTGACGGCCGCGCAGGCTTTCGCGCAGATCGCGTACCGCCTGCTTGCCGACCGAGGCCTTCGCCTGGTTGGCGATCAACTCGGTATCGATGCCGATGGGAAAGGAGGCTGCGCTGAAACGACGCCCGCCCGGACCTTCGACAATGTCGCCTTCGAGAATGCGCCCACCGCCGAACAGACGCACGTAGGCCTTGAAGCGCTCCGCATCGCGCTGGGTCTGAAAGCCCACCAGATCGTACGCATAGAAGGTGCTGAACAAACGCGCATGATCGGGCATGGCCTGCATCAGGTCGGCCGAGGGCATCGGCACGTGCAGGAAGAAGCCCATCTTGCAGCCCACACCCAGCTCGCGCAGCATCGCGCCCAGCGGAATCATGTGGTAGTCGTGGATCCACAGCGTGTCGCTGTCTTTCAGCAACGGCGCCAGTTTTTCGGCGAACAGCCGATTGACGCGCATATAGCCTTCGCGCGTGGCGCGGTCGTAATCGACCAGGTCCAGACGAAAGTGCAGCAGCGGCCACAGGGTACGATTGGCGAAGCCGTTGTAGTACGAATCGATGTCGCGTTTGTTGAGGTCCATGGTGACGAACTTGATGTCGCCATCGGTCTGCTCATGCATGCCGCCGCTATCGCCGCGCACGGTCTTGCCGCTCCAGCCGAACCACACCCCACCGCGCTCCTTGAGCGCGGCCAACAAGCCAACCGCCAGGCCGCCCGCACGGTTTTCGCCGGGCACTGCAACGCGGTTGGATACCACCACCAAACGACTCATGACGCCTCCTGCCAGCTCCGCGACAAGCGCATCGCTGCAATGATCAAACCCACATGCGAATAGGTCTGGGGGAAATTCCCCCAGGCTTCGCCGTCTTCAAACGATAGATCCTCGGACAGCAAGCCGAGGTGATTGCGGCGCGAGAGAATGCGCTCGAACAGTTCACGTGCTTCGTCCTTGCGACCGATCGCGGCCAGCGCGTCGATGTACCAGAACGTGCAGATGGTGAAGCTGGTTTCCGGCGCACCGAAGTCATCCGGTGCGATGTAGCGATACAGTGCATCGCCATGCTTGAGCACGCGGCCGACGGCTTCCACGGTGCGCACGAAGCGGCTGTCGTCGTTGCCCACGATGCCGATATCGGCCAGCAACAACAGCGAGGCATCCAGGCGGTGGCCACCGAGCGTGTCGGTGAAGTGGCCGTGTTCGTCGCTCCAGGCTTCCGTCAGCACGCGCTCGCGAATGCTGTCGGCACGTTCGCTCCAATACACGCTGCGCTCGGGCAGCACCAGGCGGTCGGCGATCTTGGACAGGCGATCGCAGGCGGCCCAGCACATCGCGGCCGTATACGTATGCACTTCGGCGCGGCCGCGGAATTCCCACAGGCCGGCATCGGGGACGTTGTGCAGCGCGAACGCGCGCTCGCCCAGCGGCTCCAGGCGACGGAAAGTGTCCGCATCGCCCTGATCCTTCAGACGCAGATCGAAGAACAGCTGCGTCGAAGCCAGCACCACGCTGCCATACACATCGTGCTGCTTTTGAATCCAGGCCAGGTTGCCGCGTCGCACCGGGCCCATGCCGCGGTAGCCGTCCATGGTGTCGACTTCGTGCTCTTCCAGCTGCGATTCGAAACCGATGCCGTACAGCGGCTGCAAGGTGCCGTCGCTGGTGGCGATATTGAAGATATAGCCGATGAATTGCTCCATCGTGCGCGTGGCGCCCAGGCGATTGAGCGCGCGCACCACGAACGCGGCATCGCGCAGCCAGCAATAGCGGTAGTCCCAGTTGCGCGGGGTATTGGGCGCTTCCGGAATCGAGGTGGTCATCGCCGCGATGATGGCGCCGCTGTCTTCGTACTGGCACAACTTGAGTGTGATCGCGCTGCGGATCACCGCTTCCTGCCAGTCGAGCGGAATCGACAGGTAGCGCACCCCATTCGCGCCAATATTCTTCGGTGCGTTCCTGCGCTTCCTGCACGTAACCGGTGAGCGAGCGGGTCAGCGATTCGTCCACGCCCAACACCAGATTGACCGGGTGGCTGAGCACGAACGGCAAGCCATCGCGGACGAAGCGCACCGGCACATCGGTGGTCAGGCGCAGGGTGAATTCGGGCAGTACCCAACGGATATGATTGCTGCCCCAGGTGGTTTCCGGCGTGCGGCCGCCCCAGTCGGCCAACGGGCGTGCGCGCACGATGATGCGCGGGTTACCGGCCAGGGGGCGAATCTGCCGGATGATGCTCACCGGCCGATAAAAACGCCCGTTATTGCGCCAGCGCGGTGCGAAGTCGATCACTTCCACTTCGCCACCGTGGCTGTCGCGCAACACGGTGCGCAGCACGGCGGTGTTGGGCAGGTAATGCTGCTCGCTGCTTTCGAAGTCCTCCAGCTCGACGGCGAAGTCGCCGCCGTCGCCCTTGGGCGAGAGCAGCGAGCAGAATGCAGGGTCGCCATCGAAAGCCGGCAGGCAACTCCACACCACACGTGCCTGCCGATCGACCAATGCACCGAAACTGCAGTTGCCGATGACGCCCAGATCCAGGTTTGGCTCGGTCATGGAGTGCGAACGATCCTTTTGAAGAGAAGAGGGGAAGGCGCGCGGCTCTCAGGCTGGGCGCGCGTTGCGTTGCAACCACGCATGCACATCGGCAGTGCCATCGACACGGAAGCGCGCGCTGGTCTGCGCGCGATCGCCGACCAGCACGCTCCAGCCGCCGAGGCGATTGGCCGCTTCGAAACCGAATTCATCGGTGAGGTCGTCGCCGACGAACACCGGTGTGCGGCCGGCGAATGCGCCGTGCTGCATCAGGTGTTCGACCGCCAGGCCCTTGTTGCTGCCTTCGGGAACGAATTCCACCACGTGGTCGCCAGGTTGCAGGCGATAGCCGGAAAGTTGTGCGATTTCCTGTTGCGCGAAGGCCAGAACATCCGGGCCGGCGAGCGGTTGCGCGCGCCAATGCAATGCGACGCTGACGCCCTTGTCTTCGACCAGCACGCCGGGGTGTCGATGCGTGAGTGCGGCGGCGCGTTTGTGCAGGCCATGCAGCCACTCGGAGGTGTCTTGCGGCATCGCCGCGCGTGCGGCGATGTCGCTGCGGAGTTCGTGTCCGTGCAGGCCGGCGGCCGGGAGCAGCAGCGGTGCGAACAAGGCATCCAGTTGCGATAGCGGTCGCCCGCTGACCAGTGCGACTGCGCCATGCAGGCGGTCGCTTAGGCGGCCGATGGCCTCGCGGACCTCGGGCAAGAGCCGCACAGCCTCGGGGCTGTCGGCAAAGTCGATGAGGGTACCGTCCACGTCCAGAAACAATGCGCAGGCATCGTCCAGCAATGGCGGCGACGGAAGGGGGGAATGCACGTCTGCCATCGCGCTAGTGTGCGCAAAGCGGTGTGATATTCAGGTTATGCAGTAGCGGGGGAGTGCTGGTCAGGCACGTAGGACTGCCTGTCCTTCTCCCGTCGGGAGAAGGTGCCCCGCAGGGGCGGATGAGGGTACGAGCGAAGCCACGTGCAGTTGGACGCCACAAGGGCTTCGCTCCGTACCCTCACCCCAACCCCTCTCCCGTAGGAGAGGGGCTAAAGCACTCTCTGAGGAAGAGAGGTTTTTAAGCTTTTCACTTGCACTCAGAAGCTATACCGCACCCGCCCATACCAATATGCGCCATTGCTGCCGATCGGCGAGAGTACGTCGTAGGGCAGGTTGCCGAAGTAGGCGATGTCGTCGATGGAGCGGTCCGAGTAGTTGTCCAAAATGTTCTGGCCGCCGATCGCCAAGGTCCACTGGGTGCCCAGGTGGTACTCGGCCTCCAGATCCAGCTGCCATTCCGCGCCGTAGGTCTGGCGTGGCACGAAGCCGCCGCCGAAGTCGAACACGCGGGTCGCGCTGCCGTAGCGATTGACGCGGGTCTGCAGGTTCCAGTGCTCGTTGTTCCAGTTGGCCGCCAGTGCGGCGCGTGTGCGTGGCGCGGCATCGGTGAGCGTATTGCTCTCTTCCACGCCGAACAGCACGTAGTCCGGGTTCAGTGCCAGCAGCTGCGCCGGGGTGCCGATGACGTTTTTCAACTCGGTCTTGGCATAGCTGTAGGTGCCGGTCAGCAGCAGGTCGCCGCCGAAAGCATATTGGCGCCAATTGCCGACCAGCTCGGCGCCGCGGGTGCGGGTGTCGGCGGCGTTGAGGAAGTAGCTGGCGCTCTGCACGCCGGTGACGCCGAAGTTCTGCTGCACGAAATCGGTCAGCGTATCGCCGGTGATGTCTTCGGACAGCGCGATGCGGTCGTCGATGTCGATCTGGAAGAAGTCCAGCGACAGGTCGAAGTGATCGCCCAGCTTGCTGGTGAAACCCAGGCTGTAATTGAGCGACTTTTCCGGCTTCAGGTCGGTGGCACCGAGCGCGCGTGCGATCGGGTTGTTGACCGACAGCAGGCGGCCCTGGGTCAGGCGGCCGGCGGCGTCGTAGCCGGTGGAGGTGGCTTCGTAGCCGATCTGGCTGAGCGAGGGCGCGCGTACGTTATTGGAGACCGCCCCGCGCAGCGCGAACGCCGGTGCGAACGCATAACGCGCCGCCAGCTTGCCGGTCCATTGGCTGCCGAAATCCTGGTAATGCTCGTAGCGGCCGGCCAGGTCGGTGGAGAACTTGTCGCCGAACTGGCTTGAGACGTTGGCGTAGGCGCTGGCCACATTGCGCGACAGATCGGCCTCGTCCTGCGGTGTGAGGCCGCCGCCGGCTTGCGAGCCGGTGGGACGATCGGTGAACGGGCCGGCCGCATAGCTGGCCGGATCGCCGGCGTGGGTGCGGTACTGCTCGCGGCGGAATTCGGCACCGGTGCCGAAGGTGTGGGTGGCGCCGGCGGCATCAAACACGCGGGTCAGATCCAGATTGCCCACGGTTTGCGCGAAGGCGAAATCGCCGGTCTTGAAGCGCGTGGTGCTGCCCGGGCCGAGCGAGGCGTTGAGCGAATTGCGCAGCCGGTAGGTGAAGTCGTTGCGGCCGTAGTTGACGCTGGCGTCGTAGTCCCAGTTGCCGAGCTGCCCACGGGCACCGGCGACGATCTGCAGATCGCGATTCTCGCCTTCGGAAATCGGGCGGTAGCCGTTGGGATAGATCTCACGCCAGTTGGCGCTGCCATCCGGGTAACGGAAGTAATTGGCGCCTTCGGTGTCGCGCTGGTTGTAGGTGCCGAAGGCGTAGAACTCGCCGTTGGCGCTGAAGGGAATCTTGGTGTTGAGCCAGGCGTTCAGGCCCTTGGTGGCGCCGTCGCCGAGCACGTAATTGCGCTGGCCGGCCAGGGCCAGATTGGCCGGGGTCTGTTCTTCGAACGGCGGGATCTGGTCGAAGCCGGCACGGTTGGTCGCCTCGCGATTCTTCAGCTCCAGGCCGACCTTGAAGAAGCCGCCGTCATCGCCGAGCAGGCTGCCGACCTTGGCGCTGGCATAGCTGGTCTGGCCGTCGGTGACGCGCCGATTGATCGGCTCCACATCGGTGTTGTAGGCGCCGAAGCTGGCTTCCAGCTCGCCGCGCTCGGGGTTGTCGTCCAGGATCACGTTGATGACGCCGGCGATCGCGTCCGAGCCGTATTGCGCGCCGGCACCGTCGCGCAGCACTTCGATGCGCTTGATCGCATTGATCGGGATGGAATTGAAATCGACCGGCGTGGTGCCCTTGCCGATCTTGCTGTCGGTATTGACCAGCGCCGAGGTGTGGCGGCGCTTGCCGTTGACCAGCACCAGCACCTGGTCGGGCGAGAGCCCACGCAGTTGCGCGGCGCGGATATGGTCGGCGCCGCCGGAGTTGGACTGGCGCGGGAAGTTGAACGAGGGCAGCAGCGCCTGCAGCGCGCTGCCCAGCTCGCCGTTGACCACGCCGGCCTTGCGGATGTCTTCGGCGGTGAGCACGTCCACTGGCACGGTCGATTCCAGCACGGTGCGGTCGCTGGCACGGGTGCCGGTGACGATCACCGTGTCCAGCGTTGGGGCGCCGGAGTCGGCCTGCTGGGCCTGTGCATTGGCGCTCAACACGGCGGCGACGGCCAGGCCGATGGCCGAAAGGGTGGGGCGGGTCATTTCTCTCTCCTGCGACAGCAACTGCGAACGCGCCGCGCGGTCGGCATCCGGCCGGGCAGGGGCGCAAAGGGGTTCGGATCGTCCACATTCATCCGGATAGAGAGATATTATCGCGTTGTTCAGACGCGTGCGAGATGGCACAGTGCGCGCACGCCGGCATCAGCTGATGCCCGGCCTGCATGAGCCTGCCTAATACGCGTTGTAAAAATATCCGTTGTGGAGAAGTCGATGAAGTTGCTGCCGTCCTGCCTGCTTGCCACCATGCTGGCGTTGTCCGCCTGCGCCACCACTCCCGGCGGCGCGCCGGGCTCGGCCACTGCCAGCCTGCAAGGCGATGCGGCGCGGCCGGCGACGGCGCGCGGCTGGGTGCGCAGCGAGCTGTACTTCGGCGTGGGCGAGGAGACCGGCCCGGCCGATCGCCCGCAGACCCGCACCATCGACGACACCCAATGGCGCGCGTTCCTGGACAAGGAAGTGACCCCGCGCTTCCCGGACGGGCTGACCGTGTTCGATGCCTACGGGCAGTGGCTGTTCCGCGGCGCCAAGGAGCCGAACCGGCTGGGCACCAAGGTGCTGGTGATCCTGCACGAGGACACCCCGCAGCGGCGCAACGACATCGAGGCGATCCGCCTGGCCTGGAAGCAGGCCACCGGGCACCAGTCGGTGCTGTGGTCGCGGCAGGCGGTTGAGGTGTCGTTCTGAGTCTGCTGAACACGCGCCTTGAATATCTGCGCCGAATGCGTGTGAGGGCTGCGCGCGCGCTGTTGTTCGCCGCGCTTGGCGGGGTGTCGTTCGCGTCCTTGGCACGCGACACCAGCGTGCAGCTGCAGATAGACGCGCACACGCGTGCGACCGCCACACTGGTCGGCCCACGCCTGCAGGTGGTGTTTAGCCAAGGCGGCAAGGAGCAATGGTTCGACGCGAACGTGGACGACGGCGAAGGCGGCACCGGCGTGGACAGCGACGACTACAACTTCGACGGGTATCCGGACCTGGCAGTGTCGGCGATGCTCGGCCAGGTCAACGAGGCTGTGCTGGTGTTCGTGTTCGATCCGGCGCAACGCCGCTTTCGTGCGCTGACCGCGCCCACGCGCCCGGCGGTGCAATGCGAAGGCTTCTTCAATCTGACGCCCGACAAGCAGCAGCGCAGCTTGACCAGCTCCTGCCGCAGTGGGCCGATGTGGTACGCCGACGTCTATCGCTACGCCGCCGATGGGCGCCTGTATGTGGCTACGACGCAGCAGCCGATCGCGTCGCCGGATATCCAGACCTTGCTGGATCCAGGCACCGACGATGGCATGCCGCTCTCGGTGTGGCCGCGTTACGACGCGCGCGGGGCGAAGGTTTCAAGCGAGATCGGCACCACGCTGGAGGCACCCATGCCGGTGCAGCTGCGTGTGCAGGTGGCGCGCCTGCCGCTGTACGCCACGCCGACTGCGACCAGCACCAAGCGCTATCTGGTGCAGGGCGATCGGGCCGACGCGCTGGATGTCAGCGCCGATGCCACGCGCGTGCAGGTGCGCTATCGCAGTGCCGGCCGCAGCGACAGCGTCGGCTGGATCGAGGTCGCTGCGGCGATGCAGGAGCGGACGCAGTAGCGACTGCGGGCGTCAGCGTGCCGGCAAACGCCGCACGGGCGCGCTCTTGCATCGACCAGCGCAACGACACGCTCTGATCCATCGCGCCGCTGTCGCGCATGCGGGGCAGCGGCTACCATCGGCCGATCCCCACGCTTCCTGGCTCCCATGTCGGCCTCTTCCTCGCGTACTGCGGCATCGCCGCGCTGGTTCGTCGCCGGCGACCTCAATGGCTTTTTCGGCCTGGTCGTCGACAATCTCTCCATCCTCGGCTTCATCGCGATGGCGCTCATCGGGATATTCCAGTTTCCCGCTGACGTGATCTTCGAACGCATGTTTCCTGGCACCGCGTTCGGCGTGCTGGTTGGCAATCTGCTCTACACCTTGATGGCGCGGCGGCTGGCCGCACGCAGCGGGCGCGACGACGTCACCGCGATGCCGCTGGGCCTGGATGCGCCCACCAGCATCGGCATGGCGCTGCTGGTGCTCGGCCCGGCGTTTGTCGGCTTCAAGGCGCAGGGGCTGGATCCGCAAGCGGCCGCCATCGCCACCTGGAAACTCGGCATGGCCTCGCTGGTGGTGATGGGCCTGCTCAAGCTGGTGCTGTCGTTTGCTGGCGAGGCGGTCACGCGCGCGCTGCCGCGTGCGGCGCTGCTCGGTTCGATCGCGGGCATCGCGTTGGTGCTGATGGGCTTGCTGCCGCTGCTGGAAACCCTGCGTTCGCCGGTGGCCGGCTTTGTCACTTTGGGCCTGCTGTTGTACGTGCTGCTGGCCAAGGGTCGGTTGCCGACCAAGTTGCCCGGCGTGCTGGTCGCCTTCGTCATCGGCACCGCGTTGTATTACGGGCTGGGACTGGCCGGACTGGGTGCGCCGGGTTTTGCAGTGCCGGACTGGGCGACGCCGAAGATCGTGTTGCCGCTGCCGAACCTGGGCTTTATCGAAGGACTGCCGGCCACGGTGGCATACCTGCCGTTGCTGCTGCCGTTCGGTCTGTTGATGGTGGTAGGTGGCATCAATGTCAGCGAAAGCGCACGCGCGGCGGGCGACGACTACCGCACCCGCGACATTCTGCTGGTGGAGGCCTTCGCCACCTTGGTCGCAGGCGTGTGCGGCGGCGTGGCGCAGACCACGCCGTACATCGGCCAGCCTGCGTACAAGCACATGGGCGCGCGTTCGGGCTATACGTTGCTGACCGGGTTGTTCGTCGGCATCGGCGGCATGCTGGGTGTGATCAGCGGGCTGGTGCAATGGGTGCCGCTGGCGGTGCTGGCACCGATCATCGTGTACGTGTCGATCGACATCACCACGCAGGCGTTTCAGGCCACGCCCAAGCATCACGCGGGCGCGATGGTGTTGGGCTTTCTGCCTTCGGTGGCGTACCTGCTGACCATCAAGGCGCCTGGCTGGATCCCGCCGGAGCAATTGAGTGCGCTGACCACCAAGCTCGATGGTCACGGCTTGCCGGAGCTGGCGGTGATCTTCGCGCTGGGCAATGGTTTCATCATCACCGCGATGCTGTGGATCGCCGCGGTGGCGGCGATGATCGATGGCCGGCTGCGACGCGGTGCGGTGTTTCTGCTGGTGGCCGCTGGCCTGACGCTGTTCGGCTTGATCCATTCGGTGGACCCGCGCGGCGGCATCTATCTGCCGTGGTCGCTGCAAGGGTTGGCGCGGGTGATCAGCTGGCAGTTCGTCGGTGCCTATGTCGCGCTGGCGGTGACGTTGTTGCTGCTGTCGCTGCTGCCTGCACGCAAGGAGGCGTTGCAATGAACTATCGCTCGGCTGCGGTGCGGAGAGTGGTTGGTGGCGCCCTGTTGCTCGGTGCAAGCGGCGCCTGGGCGGCCTCGTTCGATTGCAAGCAGGCAAGCACTGCGGTCGAAAAACGGCTGTGTGCGGTGCCGGCGCTCGGCAATCTGGACGATCAGTTGGACGAGTCCTATCGGGCGCTGGTGGAGACTACGCCGCGCAGTTCGGTGGCAAGCGTGCGCGATCAGCAACGGGCGTGGCTGCGGCAGCGCAATGCCTGCGCGCAGGACGCCAAGCTGGACGATTGCCTGCAGCGCTCATTGAAGGCCAGAGCCGATGTGCTGGCCAAGGCGCTGACTGCACAGCAACAGGCATTGGATCGCATCATCGCCAGCATTCCTACGGCGCCTGCCGACGCGGCGCGCCAGTTGCAGGGCTACGACACGCCGCAGGCCTCGGCGTGGTTGGCTTACTTGCATCAGTTCGTGCCTGCGGCGGGGGTGGATGCAGCGCTGGCCAATGCGCGGTTCGAGAGTGCGCGCAAGGCGTTGCGCAAGGTCGACACGTTTGCGGCGTCGTTGCTCGACGATGTGGATGGCATGCCTGCCATGCAGGCACCGGAACGCGTCTTGACCTTGCTACGCTTGTGGATCGAGCGCGACGACAGCGATCAGCGTCCTTACGTGCATTGCTTCATCTTCGCTGCGGTGGGTGAGCCGGCATACGAGGCGTTCGGCTCGCTGTATGGGTCGACACGCGACGGGTTTGCGCCGATCTGCAAGCCGCCGGGCGGTCTGTTTGCAATGGCCAGCTGGAAACAGCTGGATGCGGGCTTCGCCGGGTTGATCGAGGCCTTGAGCAAGGATGCCGGCACCATTCGCTACGCCAGTTACGCCGAGTGGAAAATCATCGCGCTACGCGCGTCGGTGTCGCCGTTGTTGTATCTGACGCCTGCACTGCGCAAGCGCTACGGCGACGATCCGGACAAGGCGATTGCGGCCTGGAACGGGGAAGACAGCGATTGGCCGGCGACACTACGCAAGGCCCTGCGCGCGCTGCTGCCGAAGGTGCGTGCCGATACGGCAGCGTGGCTGGTGCGCGAGAAGCGCCTGCCTGCGACACAGGCCGATCAGGTGGCTGCCGCGATCGTGGCAGCTTGGGTGAACGCGCGGTTGGATTTCGCAAGCTGAGCGCGGCGGGCGCACCTAACTTCCCGCATATGAGACGGCTGGCGTTGTTGCTTGATGCGGCAACGCCAGGCGTTCTGGTCCGAGACCAGGTAATGTGGATAAGCCGAAGCTGAAGCCGAAGCCTGCGGTCTGCGGCTTGGCAGCAGGGTCCTTGCCCGCCCACCGTCGCAGGACACGCCGCAAGTACGTCCATGTAGGCTCTTACGCGGCATCCATGCCGCGTAAGGTCCCGCGACGGTGGGCGGGCAAGGACCAGTCGAGAATGTCGGTGTTCATGGTTGCAAGCGGTGCATCAGTGCGTTGTTTGGATAACGGTGTGTCCGGTCATCTTCCCAACGCAAGTCGAGCATCGGGAATGCTTTTACCTGGGCCACCGACCAACGTGCTGGATCGGTGAGGGCACCGCGCGCTCGATCGACTCTGCTTTTGACTGCATCCACATGACACGACAATTCGATAACTTGGTTGTCTTGAGTGGTTAGACAGCGCGGATAGATTCAGGTGTAGAGCGGCTGATCTGCAGCCTGGCTGCAGGGCCCTTGCCCGCCCACCATCGCGGGACACGCCGCAAGTACGTCCGTGTAGGCTCTTACGCGGCATCCATGCCGCGTAAGGTCCCGCGACGGTGGGCGGGCAAGGACCAGTCGAGAGTGTTGGTGTGCATGGCTTTTAAAGAAAAAAAGAAGCGACCGACCAACTGTCTGGTGCGGTGTCCTCGCCGATTGCTGGACCGTGTGGCGGCGTGGATGCCGCCACCGAGTCCCCAGGGATGGGTTCACGGCGTGTCTCGCGAGCGGTGAGGGCACCGCGCCCTCGACCGACTAAATCGATGGAACCACGGCGCCATCTCATGGTCACACCATGGATGTTGTCGATGTAAGGAGTTTCACGATGCAATCGAAGTCTTCGCGTTGGCCGTGGCTGCTGGCGGTGCCAATCGTGGCCGGTGCCGCCTGGTGGCTGTTTGGCGGGTCATCCACTGCGCCGGGCGCGTTGCCTGCGCCGATCAGCCAGACCGCAAGCGCTGTGGCAGCCGCTGTGACTCCAGCGCCGCCCGTGCCGGCCGGGCCACGGCATCCGGTGCAGGCGCCTTCGGCCGATGCCGCCGACGCCGCGATTCCTGCGCTGGCACAGAGCGATGCGGCTGCCTGGCAGGCATTGCTGGACCTGGTGCAGGACGATGGCGCGTTGTCGATCGTGGTACGCAAGCATCTGATCGAGCGCGTTGTGGTGATGATCGACAATCTCACCCAGCCCAGCATCAGCCGCCGTGTCTCGGTGCTGCAGCCGGTGCCTGGTGAGTTGCAGGTCGCCGATGCCGCCGGCGCTGTTGTGATCGATCAGGCCAATGCGGGGCGTTATGCACCTTACGTGGCGGCATTCACCCAGGTGGATGCGCAGGCGTTGGTGCGCAGCTATGTGCGCTTCTACCCGCTGTTTCAGCAGGCATATGCCGATCTCGGCGCGCCGGATCGTTACTTCAACGACCGCGTGATCGATGTGATCGATCATCTGTTACGCACGCCGGATCCGGCGCAACCGATCAAGGTGGTGCGCGACGAACGCGGTCGCTATCGCTTTGTCGATCCTGCGCTGGAAGCGCTGTCGGTTGGGCAAAAAGCAGTGTTGCGGCTGGGGCCGGCGCAGGCCGCTGCGGTGAAGGTGCAGTTGCAGCGAATTCGGACGGCATTGCTGCAGGGACGTTGAGGCGGCTTGCGATCGACGCAAGGATGAGGCCGCACCGAACGCGGCTTTGCATGCTGCGGTGGCATGCGCCCTGCGTCGGCATCGGAGCAGGTGATTTCGGTGCCACTTGCGTTGCGATGCAGGAGACGCCGCCGTATCGATTACGCCGCATCCAGCTCCGGATAGTGGCGAAAAATGCCATTGGTGTTGAACGCCACACGTCGCTCGGATGCGAGATAGGCGGCAATCCGCGGACGCTCGGCCACGCGCTGCTGCAAGGCCTTGAGGCCGGGCAGATCGGTCGACAGCGTTGCCATGCGCTTGGGAAACATGTATTCCAGCCCGCTGATCAGCTGAAACAGCGACAGATCCACATACGAGTGCGTGCCCAGCACATGGATGCCGCCGGCCTGTTGCAGCACCTGTTCGAAGTAGCCCAGGAACTTGGGCAGGCGGTTGTCGCGCAGGTCCTTGGCACGCTTGGCCGCTTCGGCTTTCTGGTCTTGGTAATACAGCCCGGTGGCGATCGGATGATGGGTATCGTGCACTTCGGCCACCAGGTCGGTGATGGTCAGCTGCAATTGCAATGCCTGGATGGGTACTGCATCCGATTCCGGTACCAGCTTCAGCTGCGGCCCAATGCAATGCAGGATCGCTGCGACCTGCGCAACCACCGTGTCGCCGGCCTTGAGGAAGGGCGGTGCGAACGGCTGGGCGCCGGCCTGGTGACCTTCCAGAAAGGCATTCATCACTTCATCGCCTTCCACTCTCGCCACGTCGGTGTAGTCGGCACCGGCATCTTCCAGTGCGAGGCGGACGAATTCGCCGCGGCCTTGCAGGCCGGTCCAGTAGTAGAGCTGATAGTGCACGCGCTGCTCCGCGATTGATGGCGGTGCAGCGTAGAAAACACATGGCTAGGTGGGCGTGATCGATGCGTCAGTGAGCTGTGACTCGGTGCTGTCGTGCGTTTGCGCCAGCAACCAGGCCAGCTTGCGCGCGCGCGGTTGCTGCTTGAGCTGCCACTCTGCGCGCGAGGCGGCGGCGCGGTCCGCATACGGGTGGCTGGCAAGCACTTCCAGTGGTGGATTTGCGCGTGTGTAGCGCGCGCCGGCGCCACGCAGATGCGCCTGGAAGCGGCGCTCCAGATCGTTGGTGATGCCGGCGTAATAGCTGCCGTTGCGACACAGCAGCAGGTAGAGGAGCCAGGGCTTGGGTGCATCCATGGAGCCATTATCGCCACTGAATCGATGTTGTGCATCGGTGGTCTTCGAGCGCACTTGGCGCCGGCTATGCGCACGCACTGCGGTGCGTCAGTGAATAACCACCTAAACATTGGTTATTTGACGCTTGCCACCGCTGCAAACAGCATGCGCCATTGCATTGCATTGCATTGCATTGCACTGCCTTCCCGGCCTGCGCTGCGCCCTGTTCGCGGTGCGTGCACTGCGCTCTCGAACAACCGAAATCCACAAGCGCTGCCACAAGACAGCCGACACCACGAAAGGACATACATGCCCGCGCGACACCGGACCCCTGCAAGGATCTTCGCTGCTTCGAAATGGTTGGCTAAGCCGCAGGTGTTGGCATGGAGTCTGGCGTGGGCATGTACGCCGGTGCTGGCCGATGAAGTGGGCGAGGCTGCGGCCACACCAGATCGCGCCGCGCAGACCTTGGGCGCGGTGACGGTGACCGCCACACGCCGCGAAACCACCTTGCAACAAGTGCCGGTGGCCGTGTCGGTGGTGCAGGGCGACACGTTGGAGCGCGAGAACCGCAACAGCGTGGCCGACCTGCCGGCGCTGGTGCCCAGCCTGACCTTTCGCACCGGTGCCTCCAACAAGGACACCTCGTTGTTCCTGCGTGGCGTGGGCACCATCTCCACCTCGCCGGGCGTGGAACCCAGCGTGGCCACGGTGATCGATGGCGTGGTGCTTGGGCGGCCGGGCCAGGCCACGCTGGATCTGCTCGATGTCGAGCGCATCGAAGTCCTGCGCGGGCCGCAGGGCACCTTGTTCGGCAAGAACGCCTCGGCCGGCGTGCTCAATATCGTCAGCAAGCCTGCGCCGGAGCTGTTCGGCGGCTATGTGGATTACGCGCACTTCGGTGGCGGCGACGAAGACCGCGTGCGCGCCAGTGTCGGCGGCACGCTGGTGCCGGAGCTGCTCAAGGCCAGCGTGTCGGCGTTGTGGGCCGAGTACGGCGGCAATGTGCGCAATGTCGCCGACGGACAGACCGTCAACGGTTACCAGCGCTCCGGCGCACGGCTGCGGCTCGACCTGACCCCGAACCCGAGCTTGAACGCGACGCTGCTCGCCGACTACCTGCAGTCGCGCAGCGACGCGCCCAGCGGTGTCGTGGTGGCCAGCACGCGTGCGGACTTCGCCGCAGCCCTTGCGCCAGTCACTGCCAGTGCCGACAACCGGCAGATCAACAGCGATTACCGCACGCATCTGGAAGACATCAACAAGGGCGCCTCGCTGCAGCTGGATCAGCACATCGGCGAGGCGCTGCTGACCTCGATCAGCGCGTGGCGGCAATGGGATAACACCCAGTTCCAGGATGGCGATCGCACTGCGCAACGCAGCGCGGCGTTTCCGTCCTCGCACGATCGTGGCGATCTGGGTTACACACAGTATTCGCAGGAAGTGCGCATCCAGACCCCGCGCGACCGTGCGGTGGAAGCGGTGGCCGGGCTGTATTACCTGCATGCGCGCAACGACGAAACCTATCGCCGCACGGTGACGACGCCAACCGCCAGCAACCTGGGCGTGGCCGATTACGGAACGCGTGCAGAAACGTATGCGGCGTTCGGCGAGGCCACCTGGCATTGGCGGCCCGATCTGCGCGCGTTGCTGGGCGCGCGCTTCACCCGCGACACGCTCGACTATCAACATAGGCGCGTGTCCAGCTCCGCAGCCGCAGTCACCGGCATCCAGCCCTCCACGGCGAGCAGCGGCAGCACCGCAGAAAACGGCGTGTCGGGTCGCGCCGGCCTGCAATACGACTTTGATGCGCAGACTACCGGTTACCTCACCTATTCGCGCGGCTACAAGGGCCCGGCCTACAACGTGTTCTTCAACATGCAGCCGCGCGACACGCCGGCGCTGAAGCCGGAGACCTCCAACGCCTGGGAACTCGGCTTGAAGGCGCGTGCGCTGGACGATCGCCTCAGCGCGAACGTCGCGCTGTTCCATACCGAGTACGCCAACTATCAGGCCAACTTTTTCGACACCGTGGCCGGGCAGGTGGTGACGCGCTTGATCAACGCCGGGCGGGTGCGCACGCAAGGCCTGGAACTGGATCTGGAGTATCGGCCCACCGAGCGGCTCAGCCTGGCGGCATCGCTGGCCTACACGCAGGCGCGCATCCTGCGCTTTGCCTGCCCCACCGCAGCAGCGGCCAACTGCAATGTCGACGGCAGGCCGCTGCCGTTTTCGCCGGACTGGAAAGGCAATCTGCGCGCCGGTTACCGGGTGCCGTTACGCGGCAGTCTGGCGCTGGAATTCAACGGCGATGTGAGCTGGCAGGACAGCGTGCAGTACGACCTCAGCCAGACGCCGCAGACCATCCAGGGCCCGTATGCGATCTGGAACGCCAGCATCGCGCTGGCCGATGACGTGCATGGCTGGCGTGTGGCAGTGCTTGGCCGCAATCTCGGCGACCGCTCGTATGCACCGCTGCTGGCCAATGCCACCGGCAATGTGTACCGGCTGGTTCCGCGCGACGATCAGCGCTATGTCGGGCTGCAGTTGCACAAGGATTTTTGACGATGCGTGTGATGGTTTTCGATATCGATTTGAACAGTGCGGGTGTTACCCACGGTAGGCTGCAATGAGCGCCGCACGTCAGCTTTCGCTCGGCGCGTTTTTGATGGCCACTGGCCATCACGTGGCCGCATGGCGGCATCCACACACCAGTGCCGATCCGCTGGTGTTCGATCATTACCGGCAGATGGTGCGCATTGCCGAGGCCGCCAAGTTCGATGCGGTATTCGTCGCCGACAGCCTGGCTGCGGCCGGCGGGCCGGTGGCATCGCGGATGGCGCGTTCCAGCCTGTTCGAGCCGCTCACGCTGCTCAGCGCGCTGGCGGTGGTGAGCGAGCGCATCGGGTTGATCGCCACCATGACCACCAGCTACAACGAGCCGTATCACGTGGCACGCAAGTTCGCCTCGCTGGATCATCTGTCCGGCGGGCGTGCCGGCTGGAATCTGGTCACCTCCGACGCCGCCGACGAGGCGCTGAATTTCAACCGCGATGCGCATTATGTGCATGCCGAGCGGTATGCGCGGGCGCGTGAATTCCAGCAAGTGGTCGCAGGGCTGTGGGATAGCTGGGACGACGATGCCTTTATCGCCGACACCGCCGCCGGCGTGCACTACGATCCGGCGCGGTTGCATGTGCTGGACCATCGCGGCGCGCACTTCCAGGTCCGCGGCCCGCTCAACATCGCGCGTGCGCCGCAGGGGCATCCGGTGCTGGTGCAGGCCGGCTCGTCGGAGCCCGGGCGTGCGCTCGCGGCCGAAACCGCAGAAGTGGTATTCACCGCGCAGTCGTCGCTGGCCAAGGCGCAGGCGTTTTATGCAGACATCAAGGGGCGGCTGGAACAGTTCGGGCGTTCGCGCGATGCACTGAAGGTGATGCCAGGCGTGTTCGTCGTGGTGGGGCAAAGCCAGGCCGAAGCGCAGGAAAAGTTCGAGCAGTTTCAGGAGCTGGTGGAGCCTGACGTGGGCATCGCGCTGCTCTCGCGCATGTTGGGCAACTTCGATCTGTCCGGCTATCCGCCGGATGGCCCGTTGCCGGAATTGCCGCTCACCGAAACCGGCCAGCGCAGTCGCCAGCAGTTGTTCACCGAGCTGGCCGGGCAGGAGCAACTGAGCATTGCCCAGCTCGGTCGGCGCATCGCGGGCGGGCGCGGGCATTACAGCCTGATCGGCACGCCCACGCAGATTGCCGACGAGCTCCAGGCCTGGTTCGAGCAAGACGCAGCCGATGGCTTCAACGTGCTGGTGCCGCATCTGCCCGGCGGCCTGGCCGATGTCGCCAATCACGTGGTGCCGGAGCTGCAGCGACGCGGGCTGTTCCGGCGTGACTATGCGGGGCGCACGTTGCGCGATCATCTGGGGCTGGCACGCCCCGCCAATCGCTTCAGCGCACGCTGATCTACCGGACATTCTGAATGACCTATCTCGCACATCCCGATCGCTACGACCGCCTCGCCTACCGCCGTGTCGGCCGCAGCGGCCTTGTCCTGCCTGCGCTGTCGCTGGGCCTGTGGCACAACTTCGGCGACAGCACGCCGATCGACACGCAGCGCGCCTTGCTGCGCACCGCCTTCGATCTGGGCATCACCCATTTCGATCTGGCCAACAACTACGGCCCGCCGTATGGCAGCGCGGAAATCAACTTCGGCCGCCTGCTGCGCGAGGATTTCAAGCCGTATCGCGACGAATTGATCATTTCCACCAAGGCCGGTTGGGACATGTGGCCAGGCCCGTACGGGCAGGGCGGCAGTTCGCGCAAATACCTGTTGTCCAGCCTGGATCAGAGCCTGCAGCGGCTGGGCGTGGACTACGTGGATATCTTCTACTCGCACCGCTTCGATGCGGACACGCCGCTGGAAGAGACCGCTGGCGCATTGGCCAGCGCGGTACAGCAGGGCAAGGCTTTGTACGTGGGCGTGTCGTCGTACTCGGCGGCGCGCACGCGCGAGATCGCTGCCTTGCTGCGCGAGTGGAAGGTGCCGCTGCTGATCCACCAGCCGGCCTACAACCTGTTCAATCGCTGGGCCGAGCAGGAGTTGTTCGATGCCACGGACGAGGTGGGTGCCGGCGTGATCGCGTTCACCCCGTTGGCGCAGGGCTTGTTGACTGGCAAATACCTCAATGGCGTGCCCAGCGATGCGCGGGTGAATCGTCCGGGCGGGCAGTCGCTGCGGCCGGAACATCTGTCCGAGGACAACCTGCAGCGCGCACGCGGGCTGGATGCGATCGCACAGCGGCGTGGGCAGAGTCTGGCGCAGTTGGCGTTGGCCTGGGTGCTGCGCGATCCACGCGTGAGCTCGGCCTTGCTGGGTGCCAGCCGCCCGGAGCAGTTGATCGAAAACGTGGCGGCCTTGCAGTCGCCTGCGTTCAGTGTCGAAGAGTTGGCCGAGATCGATCGATTTGCAGTCGAGGGTGGCGTCAACCTCTGGGAAAAACCGTCCACCGATTGGCAATGAGGAGGATTCCGATGCGCTACCGCGTTGTGTTTGTTGCGTTGCTGTTGTCGAGCATCGCGTGGCTGCAACCCGCATGGGCGGCCGAGCCGGCGCAGTTGCGTATCGGCTATCAAAAAGCGGTGTCGAGCCTGGTGCTGGCCAAGCAGCATCGTTTGCTGGAACAACGCTTCCCGCGCACCAAGATCAGCTGGATCGAGTTTCCGGCCGGCCCGCAATTGCTGGAAGCCTTGAACGTGGGCAGCATCGACCTGGGCGGTGCCGGCGATATTCCGCCATTGTTTGCGCAGGCCGCCGGTGCCGATCTGGTGTACGTGGGCTGGGTGCCAGCCACGCCCAAGGCCGAGACCATTCTGGTGCCGGCCAGGAGCACGCTGCGCACGGTGGCCGATCTCAAAGGCAAGCGGGTGGCGTTTCAGAAAGGCTCCAGCGCGCACAACCTGCTGCTGCGCTTGTTGGCCAAGTCGGGTCTGAGCATGCGCGACATCACGCCGCTGTATCTGTCGCCGGCCAATGCACGCGCAGCCTTCGCTGCAGGGCAGGTGGATGCCTGGGCGATCTGGGACCCGTGGTATTCGGCCTTGACGCTGGATGGCAGTGCGCGCCTGCTCGCCAACGGCGAAGGGCTTGGATTGACCGGCGGCTTCTTTCTGTCTTCGCGGCGCTATGCCAGCGCTTGGGGCCCGTTCGTGCAGCAGGTGATGGGGCAGCTCAATCAAGCCGACGGACTATTGGAGCGCGATCGCGCCGGCAGCATTCGCGTGCTGGCGCAGGTGAGCGGGCTGTCGCCTGCGGTGGTCGAGCGCACGCTGGCCCATCGCCCGCCGGCCAGCGTGCAGCCGCTCAGCGCCGAGGTCATCAAGGCGCAGCAGGCAACCGCCAATCTGTTCTACGCACAGCGCCTGTTGCCCAAGCGGGTGCTGGTGGCGCCGGCGGTGTGGCACGCGCCAGCGGTTGCCGTTGCATCGCCGGCGGGCAAACAGGCGGCGGGCAAGTGATGCGCGGGACCAGAGATGCAAACGCAAGCGGGATCGGGAATGGGTGCAGGGCCCGCGCAAACGTGCACATGCGCGCTGTTGTTGCGATGCGTCGCCACATCATCAAGGTTCCGCAATGAGTACCCGCTCGCGTCGTTTGGGCAATCTACTAGTGCCTTGGCTATTGCCATTGGCCTTGTTGGTGGCCTGGCAGGTCGCCGCCTCCGGTGGCTGGTTGCCGCAGCGCATTCTTCCTGCGCCGGACGCGGTGCTGCGTGCGGCTGTCACGCTGGTGCAAAGCGGCGAGTTGTGGCAACACCTGGCGATCAGCAGCTGGCGTGCGGCGGTAGGCCTGGCCATCGGCGGCAGCATTGGCTTTGCGTTGGGCCTGCTCACCGGTGTGTCGCGCGTGGCCGAGCGCCTGCTCGACAGCGCCTTGCAGATGCTACGCAACGTGCCGCATCTGGCGCTGATTCCGCTGGTGATCCTGTGGTTCGGCATCGACGAGGGCGCCAAGTTGTTTCTGGTGGCGCTGGGCACGTTCTTCCCGATCTATCTCAATACCTATCACGGTATCCGCAGCGTGGACCCGGCACTGATCGAGATGGCGCGCAATTACGGCTTGCGTGGCCCGGAGCTGTTTGTCGATGTGTTGTTGCCGGGTGCGTTGCCGTCGATTCTGGTCGGGTTGCGCTTTGCACTGGGTTTGATGTGGCTGACCTTGATCGTGGCCGAGACGATTTCCGCAAGTTCCGGCATCGGCTATCTGGCGACGAACGCGCGCGAATTTCTGCAGACCGATATCGTGGTGGTGGCCATCTTGCTGTACGCATTGCTCGGCAAGCTGGCCGATCTGGCTGCACGTGGGTTGGAAGCCTGGTGGTTGGGCTGGCATCCGGCGCAGCAACAGCGTGCGGAGCTGCGCCGATGAGCGCGGTCGAGACCGGCCTGCCGCTGACCTTGCACTGGATCGGCAAGCGTTATGGCGATGTCGAGGTGTTGCGCGGCATCGATCTGGACATCGCGCCCGGCGCCAGCGTGGCGATTGTCGGGCGCAGCGGCTGCGGCAAGAGCACCTTGCTGCGCGTGATCGCCGGGCTGGAAGCGGCCGATACCGGCACGGTCGCTAGCGGGCACGCGTCGTTGTCTGCGCAGAGCGACGCGGTGCGGCTGATGTTTCAGGATGCGCGGCTGCTGCCGTGGAAGCGGGTGATCGACAACGTGGCGCTCGGTCTGGGCCGTGCCGGGCGTGCCCAGGCGCAGGCCGCACTCGACGCGGTGGGGTTGGGCGCACGCGGCGGCGATTGGCCGGCAACGTTGTCGGGCGGTCAACGCCAGCGCGTGGCCCTGGCGCGTGCGCTGGTACATCGGCCGCGGCTGTTGTTGCTGGACGAACCGCTGGGCGCACTGGATGCGTTGACGCGTATCGAGATGCAGCAGCTGATCGTGCAGCTGTGGCGGCAGTACGGGTTCACTTTGGTGCTGGTCACCCACGACGTGGCCGAGGCAAGCGCGCTGGCCGATCGCATCGTGCTGATCGAGCACGGCCAGGTTGGCTTGGATCTGGCGGTGCCGGTACCGCATCCGCGCGCACCAGGTGCACCGGCCTTGGCGGCAATCCAGGCGCAGGTGTTGTCGCGTTTGCTGGGGACGGCGCAGCTGCAGGCGCCAGCGGCCAAGGAGAACGCCGAGGACGCCAAGGATGTCGATGCGCGGCAGGGCGCTGCGACGCACGCCACTGTGCCACTGCGGCGGATCGTCTAGCAGGGTGGTCGTCGGCCCGAGTCTGTCTAAGCCAACGCCTATGCCAATGCGCAAGGCAAACCCGTTTCTCCAACATCGTGCAGCCCCACGCCGAGCAGCGTGAGCCGGGCTTGATGGCCCTCATCTGCACTTGCCGCACCCGCTAAACCTTGAAACCCCGCACAGCAGCCGCATCTGCACGGTATCGCCGGAGACACCGGCCACCAGTTCAGAGGATTTTCCCATGCGGATGGACAAGCTCACCTCGCGGTTCCAGCAGGCGCTGGCCGACGCGCAGTCGCTGGCCGTTGGCCGCGACCACAACATCATCGAGCCGGTACACGTGCTGGCCGCGTTGCTCGATCAGAGTGGCGGCAGCACGCGTCCGCTGCTGTCCCAGGCCGGCGTCAATGTGCCGCTGCTGCGCGAGCGGCTGGGCGAGGCGCTGGATACGCTGCCCAAGGTGTCGGGTCAGGAAGGCAACCTGTCGATCGGCAACGATCTCAACCGCCTGCTCAACCAGACCGACAAACTGGCCCAGCAACATGGCGATGCCTTCATCGCCAGCGAGTGGTTCGTGCTGGCCGCGGCCGACGATGCCAGCCCGCTGGGCGTGGCCTTGCGTGCTGCTGGAGGCGACAAGAAAAAGATCGAGGTTGCCATCGACAAGCTGCGCGGCGGCGAAACCGTGCAATCGGAAAACGCCGAGGAACAGCGCCAGGCGCTGGAGAAATACACCATCGACCTGACTGCACGCGCGGAGAGCGGCAAGCTCGATCCGGTGATCGGCCGCGACGAAGAAATCCGCCGCACCATTCAAGTGTTGCAGCGGCGCACCAAGAACAACCCGGTGCTGATCGGCGAACCCGGCGTGGGCAAGACCGCCATTGTCGAGGGCCTGGCCCAGCGCATCATCAATGGCGAAGTGCCCGAAGGCCTGCGCGGCAAGCGCGTGCTGTCGCTGGACATGGGCGCGCTGATCGCCGGTGCCAAATTCCGCGGCGAGTTCGAAGAACGGCTGAAGGCGGTGCTCAGCGATCTGTCCAAGAACGAAGGCCAGATCATCCTGTTCATCGACGAATTGCACACCATGGTCGGCGCCGGCAAGGCCGATGGCGCGATGGACGCCGGCAACATGCTCAAGCCGGCGCTGGCGCGCGGCGAGCTGCATTGCATCGGTGCCACCACGCTGGACGAATACCGCAAGTACATCGAAAAAGACGCGGCGCTGGAGCGGCGTTTCCAGAAAGTGTTCGTGGGCGAACCGACGGTGGAAGACACCATCGCGATCCTGCGCGGCTTGAAGGAACGCTACGCGGTGCATCACGGCGTGGAGATCACCGACCCGGCGATCGTCGCCGCCGCCACCTTGTCCAACCGCTACATCACCGACCGCCAGTTGCCGGACAAGGCCATCGATCTGATGGACGAGGCGGCATCGCGCATCCGCATGGAGATCGACTCCAAGCCGGAGGAGCTCGATCGCCTGGAGCGCCGCCTGATCCAGCTCAAGATCCAGCGCGAGATGCTGAAGAAGGAAAAGGACGACGCCTCGCGTCAGCGCCTGGCCGATCTGGAAACCGATATCGACAAGCTCGAGCGCGAGTTCTACGACCTCAACGAGTTGTGGAAATCCGAGAAGGCCGCGCTGCAGGGCACCACCAAGGTCAAGGAGCAGATCGAGCACGCCAAGCTGGAGCTGGAGGCCGCGCAACGGCGCCAGGACTACGCCAAGATGAGCGAGATCCAGTACGGCGTCTTGCCGCAGCTGGAAAAGCAGATGGCGCTGGCCAACGAGGTTGAACATCACGACTTCAAGCTGGTGCAGGACCGTGTCACCGCCGAGGAAATCGCCGAGGTGGTGTCGCGCTGGACCGGCATTCCGGTCAACAAGATGCTTGAAGGCGAGCGCGACAAATTGTTGCGCATGGAAGACGAACTGCACCAGCGTGTGGTCGGTCAGAACGAGGCGATCAAGGTGGTCTCCGATGCGGTGCGTCGCTCGCGCGCGGGCCTGTCCGACCCCAATCGCCCGAGTGGCTCGTTCCTGTTCCTGGGACCGACCGGCGTGGGCAAGACCGAGTTGTGCAAGGCGCTGGCAGACTTCCTCTTCGACAGCACCGAGGCGATGATCCGCATCGACATGAGCGAGTTCATGGAGAAGCATTCGGTCTCGCGGCTGATCGGCGCGCCTCCGGGCTATGTGGGCTACGAAGAAGGCGGCTATCTCACCGAGGCGGTGCGTCGGCGCCCGTATTCGCTGATCCTGCTGGACGAAGTGGAAAAGGCGCATGCCGATGTCTTCAACATCCTGCTGCAGGTGCTCGACGATGGCCGCCTGACCGATGGCCAGGGCCGCACGGTGGACTTCCGCAACACCGTGATCGTGATGACCTCCAACCTGGGCTCGCACCAGATCCAGGAGCTGTCCGGCGACGGCAGCGCCGAGGCCTATACGCAGATGAAGGCGGCGGTGATGGGCGTGGTGCAGGCGCATTTCCGTCCGGAGTTCATCAACCGGCTGGACGACATCGTGGTGTTCCATCCGTTGGATAAGGCGCAGATCAAGTCGATCGCGCGCATCCAGTTGCATGGGCTGGAGAAGCGCTTGTCCGAGCGCGGCCTCAAACTGGATCTGGACGATGCCGCGCTGGAATTGCTGGGCAATGTCGGTTTCGATCCGGTGTATGGCGCGCGCCCGCTCAAGCGTGCGATCCAGTCGCAGGTGGAGAATCCGCTGGCCCAGCAGATCCTCTCCGGGCATTACCTCAGCGGCGACACCGTGCGCGTGCGCGTCGAGGGTGGGCGTCTGGCATTTACCAAGGGCTGATGTTTGGGGTACTTGTGTGCCGCATCGGTAGCCAAGGTTGAAAGACAACCAACGGGCACTGCGCAGGCAGTGCCCGTTCGCATGATGTAGATGGCGCATGCGGCGCATCGTTGCGCTCACAACACGGCGGCATAAGCTCATTACCGCTCGTCTGCAATCGCGCGCGCCGGCCCGGCTATGGTCGGCACTCCGTCCGAGAGCGAGCCGCGCCATGACCGATCCGCAGTGGAAGCCCGAAACCATCGCCGTGCACGGCGGCTACACGCCCGACCCGACCACGCGTGCAGTGGCGGTGCCGATCTACCAGACCGTCGCCTACGCGTTCGACGATACCCAGCACGGCGCGGATCTGTTCGACCTCAAGGTGCAGGGCAATATCTACAGCCGCATCATGAATCCGACCAACGATGTGCTGGAGCAACGCGTGGCTGCGCTGGAAGGCGGTATCGGCGCGTTGGCGCTGGCGTCGGGGCAGGCCGCGGTGACCTATGCGATCCAGACCATTGCCGAGGCTGGCGACAATATCGTCTCCTCCAGTGCGTTGTATGGCGGCACCTACAATCTGTTCGCGCATACGTTTCCGCAGTTCGGCATCAGCACGCGCTTCGCCGATTATCGCGATCCGCAGGCCTTCGCGGGATTGATCGACGAACGTACCAAAGCCGTGTTCGTCGAGTCGATCGGCAATCCGCGCGGCAACATCACCGATATCGAGGCCGTGGCCGCGGTGGCGCATGCGCATGGGGTGCCGTTGATCGTAGACAACACCGTGGCCACGCCGTCGTTGTTGCGGCCGATCGAGTTCGGCGCCGACATCGTGGTGCATTCGCTGACCAAGTATCTGGGTGGCCATGGCAACAGCATCGGCGGGGCGATCGTGGATAGCGGGCGCTTCCCCTGGGCCGCGCACAAACAGCGGTTTCCGCGTCTCAACGAGCCGGATGTGAGCTATCACGGCGTGGTCTATACCGAAGCGTTGGGTGATGCTGCTTACATCGGTCGTGCGCGCGTGGTGCCATTGCGCAACACCGGTGCGGCGTTGTCGCCGTTCAATGCGTTTTTGATCCTGCAAGGCATCGAAACGCTGCCACTGCGGATGGAGCGCATCAACGCGAATACGCTGGCGATTGCGAATTATCTGCAAGGGCACGCGCGGGTTGCGTGGGTCAACTATGCCGCGCTGCCGGATCATCCCGAGCATGGGTTGGCGCAGAAGTATCTGGGCGGTCATGGCTCGGGTGTGTTGACCTTCGGGCTGCCCGGCGGGCGTACGGCCGGTGCGCGGTTTCTGGATGCGCTGCAGTTGTTCACGCGGCTGGTGAACATCGGCGATGCGAAGTCGCTGGCGACGCATCCGGCGTCCACCACGCATCGGCAGTTGGGCCCGGCGGAACTGGAACATGCCGGGGTAAGCGAAGACACCGTGCGGTTGTCGATCGGCATCGAACACATCGACGATCTACTGGCGGATCTGGAGCAGGCGCTGCAAGGCGCGTGAGGTTATGAGTTGGAATAGGCGAAGGGACGAGCTAGCCCTCTCCGGCTGGCATTGCGGGGCACTAAGGCTCGACTTGCGCGCCACCGGCGCGCGTGTCTTGGTGCGCCCGCGCTGCTGGCGCGGGCTGGGGCGCGGAGCGGGGTTGGCGTGAGGGTATGGCGAAGCACGATGCCTGCGCCGGTACTAGCTTCGGTAAGGGGCGGCAGCGTGGCCGGGGATCGGCTCCTCGGCTCGGTCAGACATCCTGTCTGACTCGCCGCGCGGCACATCCGTGTGCCGCTCTCCGCCAATCCCCGGCCACGCTGCCGCCTCGGTACGTCGCCTCCATGACCAAGAAATCTTGAACAAGCCAATGAAGCGTGGTTTGAAGCCCCTCTCCCGCTGGGAGAGGGGTTGGGGTGAGGGTACGGGGGAGAAGCCCACTCGTATGTGCGAGATGAAGCCCGGTGGCGGACATGTGGGCAACCCCAGCACGCTGCTTCCATACATGGCATGAGGCTTCGCCCCGTGCCCTCATCCGCCCCTTCGGGGCACCTTCTCCCAATGGGAGAAGGACAGCTTTAGCCCCTCTCCGTCGGGAGAGGGGTTGGGGTGAGGGTACGGTTGACCAAATATTTCTCAGTAGCCGCACTCTCATCCGGCGTTGCGCGCCACCTTCGCCGGGCGGGAGAAGGGATTGGGGATACACCATCAAGGTGCGTGGCGAGGCGCTGCGCTTGGCTGGTTGCCGCTGACTGCGGAGGCGCCCCCGACAATCCTGCTACCATGCGCGCCCCTGAGGTGACCGCCGGAGTTCCGGTGGTTTAAACGGGAATCCGGTGCGCGCATCGCCTTGGCGAGCTGCAATTCCGGAGCTGCCCCCGCAACGGTGGGCGAGGTCAGATGCCGCATTACGCCACTGTGCAGTCGCATGGGAAGGCGCGGCATCGGGGGCGCAAGCTTCCACTCGCGAGCCCGGAGACCGGCCTTGAGGAATTGACCCGGCACGCGGTGGGCGTGGCCTTGATCGTCTGGCGCTGCGGCGTCGGGCGCCTGGCCCGTTGCTGCCTGCCGCCCCATTGCCCCCGCGCGGGTATGCGCGGTTCCAGGAGCAGCAATCGATGTCCGTTTCTTCCGTTTCGTCGCGCCGTGCGGTGCTGGCCATCTGCGTCGCGCTTGGTGTGGCCGATGCCGCCCATGCCGAAGCCGCCATCGATCTCGACCAGGTCGTGGTCACTGCTTCGCGTACCGCGCAGACCCAGGACCAGACGCTGGCGCCGGTCACCGTGATCGACCGTGCGCAGATCGAGCGTCGCCAGGTGAACTCGCTGCAGGATCTGCTGCGTGGCGAAGCCGGCGTGTCGCTGGCCAATAACGGTGGCCCGGGTAAGCCGACCTCGCTGTTCCTGCGCGGCACCGAGTCCGACCAGGTGGTGGTGCTGATCGACGGCGTGCGCATCGGTTCGGCCACCTCGGGCGGCGCGGCGCTGCAGGACCTGCCGATCGAGCAGATCGAGCGCATCGAAATCGTGCGTGGCCCGTTCTCCAGTCTCTACGGCTCCGAAGCGCTGGGCGGTGTCATCCAGATCTTTACCCGCCGCCCGCAGGGCAGCTTCGTGCCCACCTTCAGCGCGGCGGCCGGCAGCGACAACGCGCGTCGTTACAGCGCGGGCGTGGCCGGGCGCAGTCAGGGCGATCTGAGCGAGCGCGGCGGCTGGTATTCGGCCAACGCGGTGCATGACGAAACCGATGGCATCAACGCCTATCTGGACACCAGCTCCAGCGACTACGATCCGGATCGCGATGGCTATCGCAACGATTCGCTGAGCGTGCAGGGCGGCTGGCGCTTCAATCGCCAGTGGGATGCGGACGTGCATGCCTTGCGCGCGCAGAGCCGCAACGAATACGACGGCTCGGCCTTCGGCGGCAACTTGTCCAAGGGCGTGCAGCAGGCAGTCGGTGGCCGTGTGCGTTACGCACCCGCCGATGCGCTCAAGCTCACTGCCAGCATCGGCAGTAGTTCCGATTTGAGCGATGCGTATTACGACGGTGCGTATCTATCCACCTACGACACCCGCCGCAAGCAAGGTTCGTTGCAGGCCGATATCGATGCCGGCGCTGGCCTGCTGACGGTCGGCTTCGACTGGCAGCGCGATGCCATCGCCAGCAGCGACAATTACAATGCCGACAGCCGTATCGACCGCGCCGCATTCGCGCAATGGCAGCAGAGCTTCGGCACGCAGTCGCTGCAGGCCAGCCTGCGTCGCAACGACAACAGCCAGTTCGGCGGCAAGACCACCGGCAGCCTACTGTGGGGCTGGGATTTCGCCGAGCATCTGCGCCTGACCGCCAGCTACGGCACCGCGTTCAAGGCACCGACCTTCAACGAGTTGTATTACCCCGATTTCGGCAATCCGTTACTGGGGCCGGAGACCTCCAAGAGCGCCGAGCTCGGTCTGCGCGGCAACTACGACTGGGGCACCTGGACGCTGAGCGCGTTCCAGACCCGCATCGACGATTTGATTGCCTACGACGCGTCGTTGGTGGATGCGGCGCATCCGTTCGGGCAGCCGAACAATATCGACCGGGCGCGCATCCGCGGTGTGGAAGCCGGTTACGACACCGAGCTGGCTGGCTGGACCGTGCGCAGCGCGTTGACCTGGTTGCAGCCGGAAGCCGATGGCGGCGTCAATCAAGGCAACTGGTTGCCGCGGCGCGCGCGGCAGAGCGGCCGTATCGATGCGGACCGCAGCTTCGGTGTGTTCGGCGTCGGTGCCAGCCTGTTCGGCTCCGGCAAGCGTTACGACGATCTGGCCAACACCGAGCGCCTGGCCGGTTACGGTCTGCTGGATCTGCGCGTGAGTTATGCAGTGAATGCGGATTGGAAGGTGGCGCTCACTGCCAACAATGTGTTCGATCGCCAGTATGAAACCGCGCGCTGGTACGCGCAGCCGGGGCGCAATTATCTGCTGACGCTGCGTTATCAAGCAGCGCAGTAAGCGCGGCGATCACACCGGCCGTGCTCACCGTCGGGCGAGCCACACTGCAGCCGCACAAGCCATTGCATCGCGTGCACGGGCGGCTTGCATCGAACGACGCGGCGGTGAGCGGCTACGCGATCCACTGCGGCATCAGTACGGGCGCCGCGTTGACGAGGCCATCGCTGCAACTGGACGACGGCCGCGCCATTGGACGAAGAGATGCGCGCCTGCATCGCGCATCATCGCAGCCAACGCCCGCCGCACTGGCAGCACGTGGAAGAACCCATCGCGCTGGCTGCCAGCTTGCAGGCACTGGCCGCGCCCGACCGCTGGGTGCTGGTGGATTGCTTCACGCTGTGGCTGAGCAACCTGCTGGGCGATCCGGATGCCGGCGTATTCGTGCGCGAGCGTGATGCCTTGCTCGGCATCCTGCCGCAGTTGCCGGGGCAGATCGAGCTGGTCGGCAACGCGGCCAGGCAGGGCATCGTGCCGTTGGGTGAACCGACGCGCCGGTTTGTGGACGAGGCCGGTCTGCTGCATCAGGCATTGGCGGTACAGTGCGAGCGCGTGGTGTTCGTCGTGGCCGGCTTGCCGATGGTGCTGAAAGGAGACGCGGTGTGAGTATCGATTGGATCCAGGGTGCCTGTGCGGTGCCGGATGCACGTGTGCGGGCAGCGGCGCTGGCCCGGCAGGGACAACTGACCAAGCCGCCTGGCGCGCTGGGTCGGCTGGAGCACCTGGCCGTGCAACTGGCGGCCTGGCAGCGCACTGAATCCCCCACCGTGCAGCGGATCTGGATTGCCGTGTATGCCGCCGACCACGGCGTCGCGGCCGAGGGCGTGTCTGCGTTTCCGCAGGCGGTCACCGGCGAGATGGTGCGCAATTTCGCCCGCGGCGGTGCCGCCATTGCAGTGCTGGCGCGCGAGCTCGGCGCACGCCTGGAAGTGGTGAATCTGGGTGTGGTCAACGACCCGGGCGAGTTGCCGCGTGTGCGCCGTGCCTGGATCGCGCCGTCCAGCGCCAACATCTGCGAGCAGCCGGCGATGACATCCACCCAGTTGCGCGATGCCCTTGCCGCAGGCGCCGAAAGCATTGCGCAGGCAAGGAGTTGCGATACGCAGCTGTTTGTCGGCGGCGAAATGGGCATCGGCAACACCACTGCTGCCGCCGCGCTTGGCTGCGCGCTGCTCTCGCAGTTTCCGCAGGCCATGGCCGGCGCCGGTACCGGGCTGGATGCCGAAGGCATCGCGCACAAGGCGAACGTGATCACTCGCGCGCTGGCCCTGCATGCCGATGCCTCCACGCCGCTGGAGCGACTGCGTCGGCTAGGCGGTTTCGAGATTGCTGCCCTGGTCGGTGCCTATATCGCGGCCGCGCAGGCCGGTATTCCGGTGCTGGTCGATGGCTTCATCAGTACGGCCGCCGCGTTGGTCGCCACCCATCTCAATGGCGGCGTGCGCGAATGGCTGTTGTTCGGGCACCGCTCGCAGGAGCGCGGCCATGCCGCGTTGCTGCGCGCGCTGGATGCCGAACCCTTGCTGCAATTGGACCTGCGCCTGGGCGAAGCCAGCGGCGCAGCCGTCGCCATTCCGCTGTTGCGTCACGCTTGCGCACTGCACAACGGCATGGCCACCTTCGCCGAAGCCGGCGTGTCCGACGGCTGAGTGCGCAGATCAGCGTGTTGCGACACGGCGATACCGGCCAGCGCAGCTATCGCGGCCAGCTCGACAGCCCGCTTACCGCGTTGGGCTGGCAGCAGCTGCGCACGCCTACCGCCGGCGTCTGGGAAGTAGTGGTCGCCCCCACGCTGTAGCGCTGCGCCTCGTTCGCCATCGAATTGGCAAACGCGCTGTGCGAAGGCTGGCTGCAGCGCAGCCGATTGCGTCGCCGTCACTGCGCAAGATCGGGACCGCGCGTCACGCCGATCTGCGCGATGCTGGGGCCGCCAACAAGGAATCGTCCATGCCAGCAGCCTCCCTCAGTTTCAATCGGCAACGCAGCGTCGAGCGCGTTGTGGCCCATCTGCAGGCCAGCATTCGCGCTGGCGAGCCGCTGCCGGATCTGGCTGCACTGGCGGCGGTGGCGCAGCAATCGCCGCATCATTTCCACCGGGTCTATCGCGCGCTGGCGGGCGAAACCCTGGGGCAGACCATCGCGCGGCTGCGTCTGAGTTATGCGCTGCATCTGTTGGGTGAGCAGGCAAGCTCGGTGACCGAGGTGGCGCTGACGGTGGGCTATCAGACCCCGCAGGCGCTGGCACGCGCGTTCCGTGCCGTGTTGCAGGCCAGCCCGAGCAGGCTGCGCAATACACCGTCGCTGCGGGCACAGAAACTGCAGCAACTGGCCGCGCCCTCCATGCCGTCGCAGCTGTCCGGCGCGCCGTTGCAGGTGATGGTGCAAGTGCTCGATCCGCTGCAAGTGGTGGTGCTACGCCAGCGCGGCGCGTTCGACGATCTGGACCGTGGTTTCGGCCGCATCGCCGCCTGGGCCGAGCGGGTCGGTGCGATCGAGCAGCTGCAGTCACTGATCGGCCTGCCGCTCAGCGGCCACCGCGATGTGCCGGCCCAGCAGCACCTGTTCGAATGCGGCATGGCCTTCGACGCCGCACTGTCGCCGCCGGCGCCGTTGCACCTGCGCCAGCTCGACGGTGGCGCGCACGCGGTGCTGCGTCATGTAGGGTCGTATGCAGGTATCGAAGACGCGCTCGACCGCGTGTTCGCGCAGTGGCTACCCGACAGCGGCTACGCGCTACGCGATGCGCCGCTGCATTACCTTTACCTGGACGACCCGGAAACAGTGGCAGAGGGCGAGCTGCGTGCAGACATCCGGGTACCGGTGCAAACGCATGCAGAGGCTGACGAAGATTGTTGAATCGTTCGATAGCGTTGTAACAAGTACATCTGAGTGATATGCCGGGTTGAAGGCATAATGGCACTGCTTACCTACTGCTTACCTACTGCTTACCTACTGCTTTCTGTTGGCGCAGTGGCGTGTGCTGAGCCAGGTGACTTGGCGCTAATCGAATGTTGTATGCCGAGTTCGTGGATTTTATTTCGCATTTGGGTGCGGTAGCGCAGTATGGAATATGCAGACATGAATTCCGTGTTCTCAAAGTTGGCGCTGATCACGAGCGGCCAATTGTGAGTGGCTTATCGGGTTTCCTGCTGGAAGATCATCGCCATGCCCGCCCTTCGGTTGCTCCAAACTCGACATAGTGATCATTGGCATCGACCCCTGCTGCAGCGACGTCGGGGTTCAATCGATAGTAGCGGGCTGCACAAAAGTCCTCGGGTAATTTGCGGAAACGCTCGCCACTTGCAGGATAAGACGCTCGCCGATCAAGTTGGGACATCGCGTCGTTGCGGCCAAGGCGCACCAGGAATTCGTTGTCACGGCGGGGTGTAATATCCAATAAATGGAGTTGAATTAGGTCCGCGGCAACTACAGTGCGCATAAGATTACAAAAAGACTCAGGAGTAAACGTCCAGCAGTGCACGTCGAAGTATTCGCCACTTGCCAGAACATGGCGAGCAATATCTAAAGCACGTCTTGGCGATCGGCTAAGGCGCATCTCCTCCAGGCCAGGATGATGATTCCAACTAATGGCGCCATCGACGCTCACTTCATTGCTTAGTGCATCAAATATTCTTGACGGTGAAGGGCGTGGGTGGCCGATTAGTGCTGCCTCAACCCATTCGCCAGCTGTGCTTAGCGTTCTTAGTGCATCAAAGCACTGGCGATGGTCCGGAATTGCTAATGCCGCCCACCCGCCGTCCTCAAGAAGGTCGTGGATATCATTCAGCCACCCGACTGGATTTGGAACGTGTTCGATCACGTGCGATGCAATGAAGTAACGAAAGCGGTGCTCGCCGACTGCCTCTAGCAGGCCACTTGCTCCGATAACGAAATCGATTTCAGGGATGCTCTGCGGGTTGACGCCGCCATGTGCGCTGTACTTATTGATCAAGCCAACCCGGTCCAAATGGTCTGCGTACTGAATTGCATGACTGGTATGTGACACGATCGGTCGATCGAGTGGTCCGATTTCCAAGCCTCTGTCCTCGGGCTCGATTTCCTGAGTCAACCATGCTGCACGGTCCATAGAGCTTCCTGCATCTGACGGTACGAAGATCTTATCCTCAAATTGAAGATTACCGTTCGATCGTGAAAAAGCAGGCTTCCCAATAGTCCAGGTTGGTTGAGGAAGAAATGCCCTGTCTTCGTGCTGGCTTGAGAGTTTTTACATGAGCCTTGACTGTTGTCTTTAGCAACTGGCCTGCTCTGTGTTCTAAGTCTTCGCCTCTCGCGGACTGAGCGATAAATCAGTTAATGCTGGCAAAAACACCATCTGCGGCGGTGGATGCATCAGGAACTGCTGGTGCGAAATATTCCACGCATACGCGCCAGCCAGCGGGAAGGCCAGGCAGTCGCCCGGCGCCAGTGCCGCGATAGGCTGGTCGCGCGCCAGCACGTCCTTGGGCGTGCACAGCTGCCCGACCAGCGTCACCGGCATGTCGCGCAGCACGGGCGCGCGTGCGCCACGCAACACATGGAACGGGTGATCGTGGCCTTGCGCGGCGGGGGTGCGGAAGTGATGGGTGCCGCCGCGGGCGATCGCAAACCAGGCGCCGTGGCTGCGCTTGAGGTCCAGCACTTCCATCAGATACCAGCCGCAGCTGGCACTGACATAGCGCCCCGGCTCCAACCGCAGACGCAGTGCGTCGCCATGTTCGCTTAGCAACGCGGGCAAGCCGGCGCAGAAGCCGGCCCAATCGAACGAGCATTCCGGCGCCAGATAATCCACACCGAAGCCACCGCCTGCATTCACCCGCAACGGGCCGAGCCCGTAGCGTTGCCGCCACTGCTGCACGGTGTGCAGATAGGCGGCGATCAGGTGCAGCTGCGCGCCGGCATCGCGCTGGTGCGACATCAGATGGAAATGGAAGCCTTCCAGCCGCAGCGAGGGGCTTGCACGCAGCCGATGGATCGCCGCATCCAGATCGTCCGGGTCTAGGCCGAACGGCGAGGGCTGCCCGCCCATCATCAGACGCGTGCTCTGCGCGCCGGGCACGGCGATGTTCATGCGCAGGAACACCGGCACGCAGCGGCCGGCCTGCGCTGCAGTGGCGGCCAGGCGTTCCAGCTCGCCAAGGCTTTCCACATGTACGGTGCAGTCGGGCAGCGCGGCGGCCTGGGCAAGTTCGCTATCGAGCTTGCCGGGTCCGCCGAACAACAACGCGGCCTGCGGTTGTTGCCGATGCAGCCAGGCCAGTTCGCCACCGGAGGCCGCCTCGAAGCCATCCATGTGCGGGGCGAGCGTGCGCAGGATCGGCGGCTCCGCATTGGCTTTTGCCGCATAGAACAGCTCGCACTCGGCCGGCAATTGCGCGCGCATCCATGCCGCATGCGCGTGCAGTGCGGCCAGGTCGTAGACGTAGGCGCAGATCGGGCCATCGCTGTGTTCGCGCAGGTGCGGCAACGCCTCCATCACTGCGGCGGTATCGATGCGCAGGCTCATGCCGCCACCTGGCGCGCGGTCGCGACGTGTGGAATGGGATTGGGCAGCGCGGTGTAATCGGACTGACGATCCGCGCGTTGCCACAGCCGCGTGCCCAGATTGTTCTTGCCGGGCAGCGGCGCGCCGTCGATCAGGCCCTGCAGCGCGGCGTGCGCGCCATGACGTTGCTGCCAGCGTGCGGCGATCTCGCCGACGCAGTGCCACAGGCGCGCTTCGAGCACGTCATCGCCTTCGGTGAGGTGGAAGATCGCCTCGGCCAGATTGTTGACCAGCGCGCAATACGCCACACGATTCCAGCCCTGTTCCGGCGTGTAGTACAGCGATTGCCGTGCGCGCTCGCCCACGCCCTGCAAACGCGTGGCGGGCCAGTGGTGTGCGAGCAGCTTGGTGCCTTCCAGATCGCGGATCCATACCCGTGTCGGCCAGCCATCGGCAAAACCGATCACGGTATTTTGCAGGTGCGGTTCCAACGCGATGCCGTGCTGGAACAAGGCACTCCACACACCATCCAGCAACAAGCCGGCATAGGCACGGAACCACAGCAACGTGGCGGTGTGGCGATCCATCTGCGCGCTGCCCAAGGCCTGCAAGCGTGCCGCACACACGCTGTTGCCCTGCGCATCGCAGGTGAACAACGCGGCAGCCACCTGCGGCTGCCAACGCGCACGTTGCGCGGCAGGAAGGGTCTGCCGATACAGGATGCCGAAGCTCTCGGACAAGCCACGCGCTGCCAGCGGGTCGGCGGCGTGCAGCGCAGGGTCGAGCTGCGCGATCTCCAGCGATGTGGCCGCAGGCTCCAGCATCACATCGAAGCCGGGTACCTGCACCGCCAATGCACGCCAGCTCGGTGCCAGCAGTTCGGTGAGGGCGACCGCGCTTTCCAGCTCGTACCAGGCGTTCTTGCGCACGCAGTTGGTCAGCCGCACATGTACCGAACACTTGAGGAAATAATCCAGTCCCGGGTGATAGAGCGTGCGCACCGAGGAGGTTGGCCGCAGTGCATCGCCCAGCATGCCGACCGGCTCGATCACGCCGCGCGCCTGCAAGGTGCGCAGCAGCGGGTCGTCGAGCAGCCGCTGCGCTTCCCACGGATGGCAGGGATACAGATCCTCGCTGCCGGACAGCTGCTGCAAGGTTGCACGTACATCGCGGCCCTGCATGCGCAAGAGTCGTGGGTCGATGCGGAACCAGAACAGCTGGAACGCCGCACGCGTTTCCGGCGCGCAGGCCAGCACTTGCGCAAGATCGATGCCTTCGCGACTCTTAGGAGTGGGATGCAAGGCATGCCCCCACAGCATCGATTGCTCGGCATCGATCATCGCCTCACCGGTCGGCAAGGTGCCTTGTGCCTGTCGCAACAACGCAGCAGTGATCGCCACGCTGTTGGCGCTTTGCGCGAGCAGTTCCGGATTGACCGCCTGCGTGCTGCCCAGCGACTGCAGCAGGCAGCGCGCCAAGGCATGCGCATCCAGGCTCTGCCACGGTTGGCCGGCGCTCTTGAGAAACGGCGTGGAGGCGAAGCGGCAGCGGCCCAGGCGATCGGCATAGGCAATGCGCACGCACAGCGCGCCGGTGTCGCCCAGAGCGATGCGCAGCCAGCGCTGCTCGGCCACGCGCGGGCCTGGGCGATCCAGCCCGCGATAATCGAAGTCCACTGCGCGCTGCGGAATCGCGAATTCGCGCAGGTAGCAGTTCAACCAGCAGGTGCAGGCCTGCGCGTCGGCCATGCTGTCGTACCAGGGGTCATGCATCGTGTGCGGCGACATCGGCGGATCTCCTCGAAGGGAAGCGCACCAGAACGGTGAGCGCAGCGGCCGCCGCAGCCAGCGCGGCAGCCAGGAAAGGGGTTGCAGGACCGGCCGCCTGGGCCAGCGCGCCGGCAGCGGCACCGGCGAACACGCCAGCCCATTTGCCGCAGGCATCGAAGCGACCGAACAAGCGCCCGGCGCCGTGTCCGCTGGCGACCATCGCCAGGCTGCGGTTGAGCCCACGCAGGCCGAACAACATGCCGAACCCGAACAGCACGCGCGCAACTGCCAGCGCGATGGGGTCGTGCAACAGCGCCTGCCACACGCAGGCCACGGCGAACAGCACCAGGCCGGGCACCAGCCACGCCTCGCCATCGCCGCGACGCCACCACGGCAGCACCACCAGATAGACCAGATGCGGCAGGCTGTAGAGCAGGCCGGCCAGCGCGTCGTGGCCGGCGCCGCGCGCCAGCGCATACGGGATGAAGTAGGGGAAGGTCACCACCATCGCGAAGCAGAACAGGAATTGCGCGATCATCAGTGCAGGCCACAGTGCGCTGGCCGTGGTGGTTGCCTGTGGTGAGGCCGACTGCGCCGACCCAGCTGCGTGCCTGGAGGGCATCGACTTCGCAGTGGAAGCTGTCGGCGGCACCGCAGGCCGATCGGCCGGCAAACGCCAGGTCAGCGCGAACGCCAGCAGCGGCAACAGCGCGAGCGCGCGATACAGCGACTGCGCCGGGCCCAGCGCCAATGCCAGGCCCAACAACGCAGGCGCGCTGACCATCGCCAGGCGCGCCGAATACTGCGTCCAGTCCAGCGCACGCGCCAACGGTCCGGCCTGCGGCTGGCTGGCAAGATAGGCATTGGCCGCCGCCAGCGAGCCGCCGCAGGTGCCTTGCACAATCAGCCCGAGTACCAGCCAGGTCAGCGACGGCGCGAAGCCGGCGATCGCAAAGCCCACTGCGAGCCCCAGTTGCGCACGTAATAGCGATCGCTTGCGTCCATAGCGATCGGCCAGGCGTCCCCAGGTACTTGCCGTCAACGCCGTACACAGCGTCGGTAGCACGTACAGCACACCGCTCCAGCCAATCGCTGCCGACGGCGCCAGTTCGGCCAATACCTGCGGCAGAAACAACGGCATGCCCAACGCGGTAAAGGCGGCCAGGTAGTGCGCCGCCAGCACCGGGCCCAGCACACGCTTCATCGCTGAGCGCCCGCTTGCCGACGCAGCGTGTGTTGCGCGCCAGCGAATGCCTCGCCGAAGGGATTGGGCGCGCTATCGCCGTAGAACTTGTTGATGTCGCTCGCACCGGTGAGCTGTTTGCTGAGCAGGCTGCCGGCGCTGAGCAGGTACTTCACCGGCAGCCGCGGCGCGGCCAGCAGGCGGCGCGCGGGGCTGGTGTCGATGCCATCGACGTCCAGTTGCGCCAGCGTCAGGGCGAACTGCGTCTGCAGCTGCGTGTACAGCGGCGCACGCAGCGCGGGCTGCCATTCGGCCAGACCTTCCAGCACCGCCTGCAGATCCAGTTGCAGCACGATGGTGCAGAACATCTGCGCCAGGGCGTGCGGGTCGTCCACCGCGATACGCGCATCGTGCAGCGTGCCCAACGCATCCAGGTCCTGCAGCTGCGCGCGCAACTGCGGCAGCGCGACGCGCGCGGCGTCGTTGTCCTTCATCAACAGCCGCGTCGCCTGGCCATCGGCGTAGACCAGCACACTGTTCTGCTGGTTGGCTTCCAGTGCGATGCCGTAGCGCAGCCACAGGCGCAGATGGATGGCGAGCAGCAGCTCCGTGTAATCGCGCCACCAGCGCAAGACATCGCCCTGCATGAATCGCTCGGCCAGATGGATCGCCATCGGCCGGCCATCCGGCAACAGCGCGCATAGCGCAGCAACCGGCACCAGCGTAGCGTCGCCCAGCGGCGGATAACGCCGCAGCAGATAGGCCAGATGACGCGTCTCACCCGCATGCCCGCCATGCGATTCGTCCACGAACACGCAGCGGCCGCGCAGTGCGGGATCCAGCGCATCGATGCGGCGCAATGCACGTTCCAGCCAGTGGCCGTCGTACAGCGTGGAGGGCTTGATCAAACGCAGATTGAGCGCGCCCAGCGTGCGCATCGGGATCGGCAACTTGAGATGCAGCTGCGGATGCAGCAGCGGCACCAGCGTGCGCACCGACAGGGTAGGGCGCACCTCCAGCCAGGCCTGCGGTGCACGCAAGCTGCCTGCAGGCAGCGCGAAGCCGTCCTGCTCCAGCCGCGCCCACACCAGCGGATGCACCGGCCAGGCGATGTGCGTATCGGCCAGCTCGGGCGGCAGACCCAGCGTGGCGAAGTCCGGCCACAGCTCGGCCGGTAACGCGCTGGTACAGGTGACCTGCGCACGCGGAATCGCCAGCCAGCGCAGCGCGAAGGTAGGCGCGAATTCCGGTGCGTAATCGCGCAGTTCCGAGGCATCCAGCCCGGCCTTGGCGCGTGCGGTCGGGTAGAACGGATGATCGCGATAGCTCGCCAACTGATCGCAGCGATACGCACGCTCGGCCGCATCTGCATGCTGCAGCGCGTTGAGTAGCGCAGGTGCCTGTGCATCAAAGGCCTGGCGCGCCAGGCCGAGGTGGGCAGCGGCGCATTCTGCTTCTTCGGCATAGGCGCGATGCAACTGCTGCGTGCCCATGTCGAGCTGGGCGCTCATGCGTTGCAGCCAGGCCTGCGCACCGCGTTCCACATGCGCACCGTCAGCATTTTGCACAATCCAGCTATCGCCACAGGCGCTGATGTCCTGCAGATAGCCCTGCCGATGGATCGGCAACCACAGCGTGCCATCGGGCAGATGCGCGATGCGCCACCAGCCTTCCACCGGGCTGGGGTCGGTCCATATCGCCAGCAGCGTTGCATCGGGCGTTGCGGCGCTGCCACGGGTGGCGATCCCGCGCAGGTCTTCGCGCAGGCAGGCATCGATGATGCGGCTGGCGATATAGCGTTGGTCGGCGGCACTGCTCATGCGCGCAGCTCCGCGCCATCGATCCGCCACTGCAGCCCCGCTTCGGCATGCACCACCGCCTGTTGCAGCGCCTGTGCATCGCTGGCCAGCGCGCTCAGCACACCCAGGTAATCCTTGTTGGAATGGCTCAGCCGGATGCGTTCGCCCGGCGCGCGCATGCGCCGGTACTGCACATCGCTGTGCGCGGTGTGATGGCGGCGGTCTTCGCTGGCGGCCACCAACTCGCCGTCCTGCTCGGCGACGTAGTAACGCAGCAAGGCATGTGCGCGATCGCTGCGCAGTTGCGGCAGCGGCAGGCCCAGATGCGGCGCCAGCGCGGCGTTGAACCACTGCTTGCCGAACATGCTGTCGAGCAGGAATTCGCGGCGGTCGCCGATGCTGCGGTAGTTGATCTCCACCAGCACCGGGCCGTTGGCGGTAAGAATGAATTCGCTATGGCACAGCCCGAAACCCACGCCAAAAGCGCGCAGTTGTTCCAGCGCCTGCGCAATCACCGGCGTGTCCACGCGTGCATCCCACTGCGCTTCGCATTCCACGAAATGCGGCGGCGGCGACAAGCGCACCTTGAAGCCGCCCAGCGCCTGCAGCGTGTGGCCGTCGCCCAGCGTTTCCAGCGTAAATAGCGCCCCTTCCAGCATGCCCTCCAGCAACACGGTGCGCTGCGGATGGCGTTGCCACACATCGTCCAGATAGGCCTGCAGTTGCACGGCATCGGCGCAGTGGCGCACGTCCAGGCTGGCGACGCCTTCGCGCGGCTTGGCGACCACCGGCCACGCAATCTCGGCCGGCAACGCTGCGCCCGGCGCCAGCGTGCAGAACCACGGCGATGGCAGTCCGCGCGCACGTAAACGCTGACGCATCGCCGCCTTGTTCTTGGCCGCGTAGCACACCTGCCAATCCTTGCCCGGCAGGCCCAGACCGGCGGCAACCAGCGCGGTGCTGGTCTGCAGATGATCGCTGTTGCTGAACACTGCGCGCGGCGACACATCGGCGTCGTGCAGCACATCCAGCACGCCGATCGGATTGAACACATCGCATTCGATCACCCGCTGCGGTGCGTGTGCCGGGTGCTCGCGGAAATGGCTGAGGTGATCGAGTCGGTGATCGGTCAGCAGCCACACCGGCAGGTCCAGCGCGTGCGCGGCAGGCAGAAAGCCTTCGGTGATGGCCGGATGGCAGACATGGGTGAGGATCACCAACGGTGCAGCGGATGTCGCAGTCATGGCAGCTCTCGTTCAACAGGACGGTGGAAAAACCGGTATCGAAACGGGCTGCCTGGCGCCGCGGGGCGTTGGGTGGCCTGCGATACGGTGATCGCATGCCGCATGCTGCGGCAGGGAGGCGTGCCTCATGCACGCCGTGTTGTCTGCGGCGCTCGCCAGCGCGAACGCCGTTGCCGTCAGACCACCGACGCCCCTGTACGTCGGTCGCTACGGCAGGTGCCAGGTGGAAGGCTTAGAACGTGTACTCCAGCCCGGCAGTCACGGTGCGCGATGGCGCGGCCTGGCGGCCCCACGGGCTGGTATCCACACCGCGGAACCAGTACTGCCGATCAAACAGGTTGTTGATCGCCAGCGACGCGCTGAATTTCTGTCCATCGCGTTCGAGCAGGGTATGGCTTACCTGCGTGTTCCACACCATGTAGGCCGGCAACTGGCCCACCGAGGCGATCGCATTCTCCTGCACGGTGTTCGCCGCGTCGCTATAGGCCTTGCTGAAGTAGTAGCTCGACAGTGCGACAGTGGTGCGACCGAGCGTGTAGTTGCCGCCCAGCGTGATCTGATTGCGTGAGGTGTAAGGCACGCGAAGGCCGCGAAATGCGCCCGATTCCTGGCTCGCATCCAGATACGCATAGCCTGCATTGAGCGTGAGCGCACGCAGATTCTCCGGGCTCCATTGCAGTTCCAGCTCGCCGCCTTGATGACGGGTCTTACCCAGGTTGCGGAACACGCGCGTGGTGTTGTCCAGCTGGATCTGCTGGTCGAAATCGATCAGATACGCGCCGAGCTGGATGCGGGTGCGCTCGTTGGGCTGATAGCGCGTGCCGGCCTCGTAGTTCCAGGCCAGTTCGGCATCCAGATTGTTGCCGAAGATGATCTGGGTGACCTGCGGCGCACGCATCGAGCGTTGCCCATCGGCATAGAAGAACCACTGTGCGTTGGCCTGAAACCCGACCGTCAGACCCGGCAACACATCGCGGGTCTGGTTGAGTGTGCTGACGCCGGTGGCCCGATTGAAATAACGCGAATCCAGCCGCTCGTAACGCAGGCCCGGGGTGATGGTGAAACGTTCGTCAGGCAGGGTGATCGCGTTGCTGACATACGCGGCCAACGCGCGATCTTCGAACTGCCAATCGCGCACGCTGGTGAACAGGCCATCGCGCAGGCGCAGATTGCCGACCAGAAAATCGATGTCTTCGTGCACGGCGCGCACACCGGCGGTCCACTGCTGACGCACGCCACCGGCATCGCCCATGTTCCAGCTCAGCCGCGGCTCGCTGCCGACCACGCGGAAGTCGCGCGGTGCGGTCTGGCGCAGTTGCGGCGGCAGGTCCGAACGCCAGGTTTCGGTGGCGGCCTGGCGCATGCCGACGATGAAGTTGCGGCTGCTGCGCGCGCTGAAGTTGGTCCAGGACAACCGGACATCCTTCAGCGGCCCCCAGTCTCCAAACAGCTGCTCATAACTCAGCGATGCACGCGTGGTGCGGCCATTGAAGCTGTCCAGCGGGCGCGTGGATTGACGCGGGTCGCGCCGATAATCGTCCGGGCTGAGCGCGCCGGCCAGATCCATGTCGACCAGATAACGCTGCACGCTGGCCTTGAGCAACTTGGTGTCGTCCAGCCACCACTCCGCACGCACGCGCAGGTTGCTGATGTCTGTATCGCTGTGCGCGCGCCAGTACTCGCCGTAGGTACGATTGGCGTCGACCTGCAGGCCGAAATTATCGGTGAGATAGCCGCCGCTGCTGAGCGCGCTGTCCTGCAGGAACTGGCCCTGGCCACCGGCGGTGACCTTGTGCGCCAGCGTGGTGCTCCATGCGCTGGGGATCTCCTTGCTGACCAGATTGATCACCCCGCCCACGTTGTTCGGCCCGTACTGCACGGCCGCACCGCCGCGCACGATATCGATGCGGTCGATCTGATTCAGCCCCACCGGAAACAGCGACAGACTGGTCTGCCCATACGGTGCCAATGCCAGTGGAATGCCGTCTTCCAGCACCTGCAAACGGCCACTGCGGCTTTCGTACAGGCCGCGCAGCATCAGCTGCGGCAACGCGCCGGTGCCGGTTTCGTCGAAGATCTTGATGCCCGGCACGCGTTGCAACGCATCGTCCAGCGAGCGGTTGCCACCGTTGCGCAGCTGTTCGCGATCGATCACCTGGCGGCTGCCGGCATAGCGCTGCACATCGTCGGGTTTGGAACGCCCGAGCAGGCTGCCCTGCACCTGGATCGCATCCAGTGCGCGGATCGGCGTTTGCGCATCGGTGGCATCGACATCCGGCGACTCGATGGCGAACGCCAACTGCGGCAGGGTCAAAGTGATCGCAGCGATGGCGATGGCCAGGGCGTGGAAACGGAACGTCGACATCTACGGCGTGCTCCTGCAGGCGGGTGGTGGAGTGGGTGCGGCGAACGTGGCCAGGTGAGCGCGCAGTGCGCGTTGAATCAGCGCACGGTCTTCGCCGGCAAGCAGCCAGCGCAGATCGGGCTGTTGCAGCCAGTGCGCGCGTTGCGCATCGGTGCGCGGATTGGGGCAGAACGGCACCTCGGCCGCAACGCAGTGCGCATGCAGTTGCAGCAGCAGCTCCCACACCTGTGGATGGGTCGGTTGCGGGCCCAGGCCCAGATCCAGCGCAAGATCCAGTGCGCCTTCCATCACCAGCGCCACACCGGGCACGGCCAGCATCTCGGGCAACGCAGCAACACCAGCCGCGCTTTCGATCATCGGCACGATGCGGATATCGCGATTGGCTCGTGCGATGTAGCTGGGCAGATCGACGTTGCCAAAGCCGGTGACACGCCCGCCGGTGATGCCGCGCCGGCCCAGTGGCGGGAACCGTGCGGCGGCGATGGCATCAGCCAGTTGTGCGGCCGATTCGGCGCGCGGAATCACGATCCCGCGCGCGCCGGCATCCAGCACCCGGCCGATCAGTTTCTCGTCCACCTCCGGCACGCGCACCCAGGCCTCGCAGCCGGACAGCTCGCATGCGCGTATGGCGTGTTCCAGCTCATCTGGCGCGCGCAGCACATGCTCCAGATCCAGCACCACAAAGCCATAGCCGATCCGGCCCAGCAGCTCGCACAGCTGCACGCTTGGCAACGCATTGAGAACGCCAACCGCAAACGCCATGGATGAGGCCGCCAAGGAAACGGGCGCTCATCCTGCTCTTGATGGGAATGATTATCAAGTGTGTCTGGAGGGCGGTTTGTGGTGCCCTGGTCGCAGTTTGATCAAGGCACTGCGGCAGGCCTTTCCGTACTGAATGATGGCGGCCAATAAAAAACCCGCAGACAGCGTCGGCGGGTTTTTTGTTCGTACGGTGTCGCCTGATGCTGCGCTGCAGCTTACGAGGCCGGCACGCGCAATGCTCGGTACGGCGGCGTGGACATCACCATCTCGGCCAGCGAATAGGCCAGCTCGCGTTCGGCCAGCACGGCGCCGTCGGCGCCGTGTTCGAGCAGGTGCTTGACCTCGGTATCGCTGTGCGCACGCGCCAGCAGCGTCAGCGACGGGTTGATCGCACGCAGTTTGGCCAGCGCCTCGCCGGCTTCCAGCGGCTGAGGGATCGCAAGAATCGCGATCTTGGCGTGCTCCGGGCGCGCTTCGGCCAGCACGCGGTCGGCCGCCGCACTGCCGCGGATGCCGGGAATGCCGGCCGCATGCGCCTTGGCCACGTGGTCGCCGTTGTCATCGATCACCAGCACCGGCACGCCGCGGCTGCGCAGTAATTGCGCCAGCGCACTGCCCACGCGGCCATAGCCGATCACGATCGCATGGCCGTCCAGCGGCAGCGGCGGGCCGGGCGGCAGTTCCGGCTCCACCTTGGCCGGGGCGTCCTGCGCCTGCCTGGCCTGCCAACGGTCCAGCCACGAGAACAGGAACGGGTTGGCGATGATCGATAGCAGCGCACCGGCCAGGATCAGGTCGCGCCCGGTTTCCGGCAGGATCGCCAGCTGCACGCCCAGCCCGGCCAGGATGAAGGAGAACTCGCCGATCTGCGCCAGGCTGGTGGAAATGGTGAGTGCGGTGCCGGTGGGGTGGCCGAACGCACGCACGATCACGAACGCGGCCAGCGACTTGCCCAGGGTCACGGTCAGGAACGTGGCCAGCACCTGCCACGGATGCTCGACCAGGATCATCGGGTCGAACAGCATGCCGACCGACACGAAGAACAACACCGCGAATGCATCGCGCAACGGCAGCGAATCGCTGGCGGCCTTGTGGCTGAGCTCGGATTCCTTCAGCAACATGCCGGCGAAGAACGCGCCCAGTGCGAACGACACCCCGAACAGCGTGGCCGACAGGAACGCCACGCCCAGCGCGATACCGAGCACGGCCAGGGTGAACAGCTCGCGCGAGCCGGTGGCGGCGACCTTTTCCAGCGACCACGGAATCACCCGGCGTCCGACCACCAGCATCACCGCCACGAACGCCACCATCTTGAACAGCGTCAAGCCGAGCGCGGCCAGCAGCGAGGTGGATTCGCGGTCATGCGCGGCCGTTGGCGCGCCGGTGCCCAGCACCTCGGCCAAGGCCGGCAACATCACCAGCGCGATCACCATCACCAGGTCTTCGACGATCAGCCAGCCCACCGCGATGCGGCCGCGCTGGGTTTCCAGCAGGCGGCGCTCCTCCAGTGCGCGCAGCAGCACCACGGTACTGGCCACCGACAGCGCCAGACCGAACACCAGCCCATGCATCAACGGCCAGCCCATGCTCCAGGCCAGTGCCCAGCCGAGCAGCGTGGCGACCACGATCTGCGCCAGCGCGCCCGGAATCGCGATCCATTTCACTTCCATCAGATCGTCGAGCGAGAAGTGCAGGCCCACACCGAACATCAGCAGCATCACACCCAGCTCGGACAGCTGGTTGGCCATGGTCTGGTCGGCCACGAAGCCGGGTGTAAAGGGCCCGACGCAGACGCCGGCCAGCAGATAGCCGACCAGCGGCGAGAGCTTCACTTTCTGTGCGAGCGTGCCCAGCACGAAAGCGACCGCGAGGCCGACGGCGATGATGTCGATGAGGCTGGTGTCGTGATGCATTCCAATCCGTTGTGAGAGTGTCCGAGAACATCGAGGGCGACCCAGCCAACGGCACTGCGCCGGGCATCGCCTGCGGGCATTGCGTAGTCATGGCTGGAGTCCGGCGCGGGGGGAACAGGACCGCGTTGCTGGTCCGGTTGGCCGGACGCCCATAGTACACAGCGCTTGATTAACGCGATGCGACACGTGGCGCATGCACGCAAACGGATGCACGCGTTGGGCGCGGCATGTGGACTGCACGAGCGTGCGTGCGCCAGTGACAGCGAGATGCACTGCACAGACAGGCAACGCCGAATCAACTTTGACGACAAGGCTTCGCGCCCGGGCAAGGCACGTGCGCGATGTCGGCCGACAATTGCCGCTGACAATCAGCCATTTCCTGTTGAAGAGCCTGCGTTCTTCATCACGTCCAAGTCCTTATCGCCCCAGCCCCCATCGTCCATCTGCGGATGGTGACCCCACACGAGCCAGGCCATGCATCTCAGCGATTTCGCAACACCCGTCTTTCGGCACCATCCGTATCCGACCTACGCACGCTTGCGTGCCGAAGGGCCGCTGGTGCAGGTGGCCGAAAGGCGACTGATGTCAGGCCACTACAAGATCGTGGACAGCCTGCTCAGCGATCGCCGGGTGGGACGCGATTATCTGGAAAGCATCCGCCTGCGCTACGGCGAGTCGGCAGTGCAAATGCCGCTATTTCAGGGCATGAGCCGCATGTTTCTGCTGCTCAACCCGCCAGTGCACACCCAGTTGCGCGGATTGATGACACAGGCCTTCGGTGCGCGGCAGATGGACTCCATGCGCGAAATCGCCCGCGACACTGCCGCCAGCTTGATCGAGACGTTTCAAGCCAGGGGCCACTGCGATCTGCTGACCGAGTTCGCGTTTCCGCTGCCGATCGCCATCATTTGCCGGATGCTGGATATCGATGCAGCCGATGTCACCGCGCTGAGTCACGCGACCAGCGCCCTGGCAAAAGTCTTCGATCCCATGATGACGCCTGCGGAATTGGAGACCACCAGCGCTGCCTTCATCCAGCTGGAAACCTATTTCCACACCGTGATCGAGCAACGTCGCAACAACGGCGGCGAGGATCTGATTTCGCGTTTCATCCAGGCCGAAGACGAGGGCCGCCGCTTGAGCGATGAGGAGATCGTCTCCAACGTGATCCTGCTGTTTTTCGCCGGCCACGAAACCACCTCCAACATGATCTGCAATGCGCTGGTCGCCTTGCATCGGCATCCGCAGCAACTGCGCCTGCTGCAGGAAAACCCGAGCCTGATGCCGAATGCAGTGCTCGAATGCCTGCGCTACGACAGCTCGGTGCAGATCGCCACGCGCACCGCGTTGCAGGATTTCGAGATCGATGGGGTGGCCGTTTCCAAGGGCACGATGTTGTATCTGATGCTGGGCGCGGCCAACCACGATACGCTGCAATTCACCGACCCGCAGGTGCTGGATATCCGACGCCAGCAGGGCCGCGCGTTGTCGTTCGGTGGTGGCATCCACCACTGTCTGGGCAATCGGTTGGCGTTGATCGAAATGGAAGCCGCGCTTGCCGCATTGCTCGAGCATCTGCCGGCACTTCGCCTGCAGCAACTCGACGCGTTGAGCTGGAACGATCGCGCCAACCTGCGTGGTGTGGATGCGCTGCTTGCCTGCTGGTGAGGTGAGCGTTCAAGAGCAGCCAACGAAACCTCCTGGACACTGCACAGATGGCGGCAACGTGTAGGCCACACCCGCCTTCGCGTCTACTGCTTGCAACCCTGCACACCGACCATCTCGACTGGTCCTTGCCCGCTCACCGTCGCGGGACCTTACGCGGCATGGATGCCGCGTAAGAGCTTACAGGGACGTACTTGCAGCGTGTCCCGCGATGGTGGGCGGGCAAGGACCCTGCAGCAAACCCGCAGATCATCCGCTCTACAACCGACGCATCCACACCGTTCGATTACCTCTCAAGGCGACCGAGCTCTTGAACTTCAGCGGAGTCTGGATGTTCCTAAGCCGAGCTGGTCGAGGGCACGATGCCCTCACCGTTAGCGGGACATGCCGTGAATCCGTCCATGGAGTCTCAAGTGCATTGTGAATGCCCAAAACGACAAACACCGCCGATCGCTCGGCGGTGTTTGCGTGATAGATGTGCTGATCGGAACTTTTGATCAGCACTTTACGATCAAGCGCCGCTACTCAGAACCGGTAGGTAACCCGGCCATACCAGTAGCGCCCGTTGAAACCAAACGGCGACAACGACGAATACTGCAGGCCGCCAGCGCGGTCGTCATAGGCAGTGTTCAACTGTGCCTTGGTCGGATACTGGTTGGTGAGGTTGTCCGCGCCCACGGTGAAGGTAAACGCGTTCCAGGTCTGGCTGGCGGCCAGATTCAACAACCAGCGCGCGTCGTAGGTCTGGTCCTGGCTGCCATCGACCGGGTCGCTGATGCGCTTGATCGATCCATAGCGGGTGGCGTTGAAGTTGAGCGCAAAGCCGCCCAGCGTCCAGTCCGCCGCCGCCATGTACTTGGTGCGCGGGGTGGCATCGGTGAGCAGGCCCTGGCTGGCGCGCCCGAAGTTGGGGTTGGACAACTCCAGAATGGTGGTCTTGTTGTAGTTGGCGCTGGCACTGAGATTGAGCTTGCCGTAGTTGCCCAGATCGGCCAGGTAGCTGTTGATCCAGTCCACGCCACGGGTGCGGCTGGTGGCGCCGTTGACGAAGAACTGCACTGCAGCCACCTGGCCGATCGGCTGCGCCAGCTGCAACTGGTCCGAATACAGGATCTGATCCCAGATGCGGATCTGGTAGACGTCCAGGCTGGAGGTGAAGTTGGCGGTCGGCTGCCACACGCCGCCCAGGCCGTAGTTGGTGGATTTCTCCGGGCTCAGCGGGCCGGCGCCCAGCGCCACTGCGACCGGGTCGGAGGTGCGGTAGGTACCGACCTGCACCAGCTCGCCGTTCTGGATCAGCGTCACCACCGAGGCGTAGTTCTGCTGGGCCAGCGACGGTGCGCGGAAGCCGTTGGAGATGGTGCCGCGCAGCGAGAAGGTGTCGCTGAAGGCGTAGCGCGCCGACAGCTTGCCCGAACGCGTGGAGCCGGCATCGCTGTAGTTTTCGTAACGCCCGGCGATGCCGCCGGACAGCTTGTCGGTGATGTCCGCTTCCAGGTTGGCGTAGACCGCATTGCTGTGGCGTCCGAACTTGCCGGCCACCGTCGGCTCCAGGCCGGAGAACACCTGTGCGCCGCCCGGATACGGCGCGCCGTCGTCGGGATTGATGGTGTTGGGGTCGAAGAAGTACGACTCCGGCGAGCCGGCGGTGATCTGGTAGCGGTCCTGGCGATGCTCGGCACCGAAGGCCACATTGACCGGATACGCCAGGCCCCAGTCGAAGGACTTGTTGACGTCCAGGTTGATCGTGCCCTGTTCGGTTTCGAAGCCGCCGGAATTGAAGTTGGTCGGCGAGCTGCCGGTGGTGTAGTACAGGTTGGTGTTGATGCTGTTGAGGATATTGAAGTTCATGTCGTTCTTGCCGTAGGTGGCCGACACGTCCCAATTCCATTCGCTCTCGGTGCTGCCCTTCAGGCCCAGCACCGCCGAGCGGTCGTTGGTGGGGTTGTAGATCTGCGGCAGGAAGCCGTTCGGATAGATCGCCTGCACATTGCGCGCGGTGTTGTCGGCCGCGCGGTAATAGCCGTTGGAGGTGACCTCGCGGCGGCTCATGCTGAGGTGGCCGTACAGTTCCAGGTTCGGCGAGAACTCGTAACCGAAGGCGGCCAGCCCCTGATAGAAGTTGGAGGCCGGGTCGCCATGGCGCTGATACGGCACACCGCCCGGATTGGGCGTGCCCGGCACGGTGGTGGCGCGGTTGGTGTTTTCGCCACGATTGGTGCTCATGGTGTTCTGGTAGTTCCAGGACAGCCGCACCCAGCCCGGTGCCGTATCGCCGCCGCTGCCGCCGAAGGGTATGCCGACCGAACCGTCGATGCCGTTCTGCTCGCCATCGCCCTTGTCCATGATGCCGCCGTTGATCGACACGGTATTGCTGCCGGTATCGGCGCCATGTTTGAGCACGATGTTGACCACGCCGGCGATCGCATCGGAGCCGTATTGCGCCGAGGCGCCATCACGCAGCACTTCGATGCGCGCGATCGCCGACATCGGCAGCGAGTTCAGATCCGCCGGTGCCGAACCACGGCCCACGTACGGGTTGTAATTGATCAACGACGAGGTGTGATAGCGCTTGCCATCCACCAGCACCAGCACCGCATCCGGCGACAGGCCGCGCAGGGTGGCCGGGCGCGCGGCATCGTTACCGTCAGAGATCGCCGGGCGCGGGAAGTTCAGCGACGGCAGCAATTTGCCCAGCGCGCTGGCGATATCGGTCGCTCCGGTGGCCTGCAGTGATTGCTCGGTGATGATGTCGATCGGCGATTCGGATTCGGCCACCGTGCGATCGCTCACGCGCGTGCCGGTGACGATCAGGGTATCCAGGGTTTTCTGCGGCTGGGTCGATTGCGACTGCGCACTGGCGGCGAACGTGCAGACGGTGAGTGCGACCGAAATCGCAAGCGAAAGTGCGTTGGAGGTGTGCATGGGAATGAAGGCTCAAAGGGGATGAAGGACGCAGGAAGGAAATGCGCGTGTTGCTCGGGGGAGTGCGACTGGAGTGCGACTGCGTACTGCGTGGCCCGTCGTGCTTGCGCGCCAGATGTGTTCCGCGTGGCGGAGACGGCGTGTGCAGCAATGACGTCGGCCGGTGACGCAGCCATGCTGCTGCGTTGCGCATCCTTGCTGAAGAAGAGCGTTGATCTCCCCCTCGCGCATCGATGCAAGAGGGGGAGCGATGCTGCGGCGTTACTTACCTGCAGCGCCTCAGCGCTGTGTGGTGCGTTTTGCGAGGCAAGACAAGCGCTGGCCGTTGCCGACCAGCGCGCAGCGCTTTACCACTTGTAGCTCACGTTGGCGTACACCAGCGCGCCGTTGAAACCGAACGGCGAGGCACTGCTGTAGGGCAGGTAGGTCCGTGTGCCCAGGCCGGCTTCCTGGCGGTCCGGATACTCGTTGAGCACGTTGTCGCCGCCGATGGTGAAGTTCCAGTCGTTCAACTTGTAGGAAGCGGCCAGGTCCAGCGTCCACTTCGCCGCATAGGTCTGATCGCTGCCGGCGTTGGTGCCGAAGGTGCTGAACTCGCCCCAGCGCGTGGCGGTGCCGGTGAACGACCAGTTGCCCGGCGACCAGGTGCCGCCCAGGAAGAACTTGTCGCGCGGCGTGCCTTCGGTGATACGGCCGAGTTCGGCGCGGCCGATGCGTACCGCACCCGGATCGATCGCTTCCAGCGCAGCCGGGTTGTCGGCGATCCGTTCCACGTCGGTCTTGTTGTAGTTGTAGCCGGAGGTGAGCTCTGCGCTGCCGCCGTCCAGGTTCCAGCGATAGGTGCCGACCGCATCCACGCCCTGGGTCTTGGTATCCACCGCGTTGGTGAAGTAGCGCCCGCCGCCGATGCCCGGGAAGCCATTGGCCTGCAGATAATTGCGCGCCGCAACGGAGGTGAGGTTCTCCGAGAGCACGATGCGGTCATCGATCTCGATGCGATACGCATCGACCGTGATGTACAGGTTTTCGATCGGCTGCAGCACCACGCCAAGACCGTAGTTCTTGGATTCCTCGGCCTTCAACGGCTCGGCGCCGAGCGCAATGGCGGCCGGGTTGTCGGTACGGAAGGTGCCGATCTCGAACGGGATCGCGGTGACCGTGCCGTTGGGCTGGGCCACGTTGAGGAACTGGGTGGCGATCGACTGGAAGTTCTGCTGCTGCAACGACGGCGCGCGGAAACCGGTGGAGGCAGTGGCGCGGACGGCCACCTTGTCGGTGAACGCATAACGCAACGACAGCTTGCCGGTGGCGGTGTCGCCGAAGTCGCTGTACTTCTCGTAGCGCCCGGCCAGACCGGCCGAGAATTTGTCGGTCAGATCCGCTTCCAGGTCCACGTAGGCCGAGTGGCTGTTGCGGTTGTAGTAACCGGCATCGGAGAGCTTGAAGCCCGGAAACACCTGTGCGCCCGGGATCAGCGTACCGGCCGCCGACGGAATGCCGCCATTGGCCGAGGACGCCGCATCGCCGGGCGATTGGTTGAACTTCTCGCCGCGCCATTCCGCACCGAAGGCCAGCGTGACTGGGTAGGCCAGGCCCCAATCGAGCGTCTTGGTGAAGTCGGCATTGAGCACGTTCTGGGTGACTTCCAGGGTGCCTGCGTGGAAGTCGGTGGGGCTGGCCAGCCCCAGGCTGTTGTTCAAGCTGTTGCGCACATCGAAGGTGAGATTGTTCTGGCCGTAGTTGTAGCTCAGATCGATGTTCAAACCGCCTTCGGTGGAGGTCTTCAACCCGCCCACCCACGACACGTCCTTGCTGACGTTGTAGATCTGCGGCAGGAAGCCGTCCGGATAGATTTCCGGGCGGTTGCGGTTGTCGCCGGCAAAGCGGAAGTAACCGTTGGACAGCACTTCGCGCCGGCTGACCATGCCGAACGAGTAGAAGGTGAGGTAATCGGTGGGGCTGTATTCGCCATTGAACGACACTGCGCCCTGGTCGATGTCCGGGTCGCCATAACGCTGCTCCACGCGGCCCTGGAACGGCAGCGCGCGGTTGGTCTGATCCGAATGCCCGGCCTGCGCGGCCAGATGCACCTTGCCGGTGCCGGCGAAGCTGAAGCCGGCATCGCCGGACAGTTGGTACTGCTCGCCGTCGCCGGCGCTGTACTTGCCGTAGCGACCGTTGACGCTGCCGCCTTCGCCGCTGCCCTTGAGCACGATGTTGATCACGCCGGCGATCGCGTCGGAGCCGTACTGCGCCGACGCGCCGTCGCGCAGCACTTCGATGCGCTCCACCGCGGCGATCGGAATGGTATTGAGGTCGGCCGGCGACGAACCACGGCCCTGGGTGTCGTTGAGGTTGATCAACGCAGTGCTGTGGTAGCGCTTGCCGTTGACCAGCACCAGCACCTGATCTGGCGACAGGCCGCGCAGCTGCGCCGGGCGCACTGCGTCCGAGCCGTCGGAGATGGCCGGGCGGGGGAAATTCAACGAGGGGATCGCGCGTGACAGCGCGGTAGCCAGCTCGGTGGTGCCGGTCGATTCCAGTGCCTGTGGCGAGATGATGTCGATCGGCGATGCCGATTCGGCCACGGTGCGATCGGCCACGCGCGTGCCGGTCACGATCAAGGTATCGAGTGTTTTCTGAGTGGGAGCCTGTGACTGCGCGGATGCGCTTGAAGCGGAAAACGACAGTGCAAGAACAACGGCAACTGCGAGTGGACTGGTCTTGCAATTCATGCGGTGACAACTCCGAGTGGGGAACGGATGCATCGCAGGGGCCCCCTTCCCGGGCCGCGTCCGTTGCGGCAGCTGCGGTGCGTTCCCAACCATTAACCACGTGTAACCACATGTCAAATTTTGGTTACGTTGCGTATGTAATTGTCATGCATGGCGTGCTAATGCCATCGTTGTCATCGTGCACCAAAGTGATGCGTTGTTTGCACCAGACCTGCGGTATCAGCCGCTTGCTTGCACCATCATGGACATCGATACCAGATATGAAACTTCTGCATCAGAACGTGATCTGCACCGCATCGGCACTGCGTTGCGCAGGACCGTGGAATACCGCTTCGATGTTGTTGCCATCCGGGTCGAGCACGAAGGCGGCGTAGTAGCTCGGGTGATACGGGCGCACGCCCGGCGCGCCGTTGTCGCGCCCGCCGTGGGCGAGGGCGGCCTGATGGAACGCATGCACCACGGCGACATCGTGTGCCTGGAAGGCCAGATGGTGGCGGCCGGTGAGTACGCCTTGCGCCACCGTGTGGCGATCGGACACGAACAGCTCGTCGGCCCAGAAGAATCCCTCGCCTTCGCCACCGATCGGAATGCCCAGCACATCGAGAACGGCCTGGTAGAAACGTCGGCTCGCCGCCAGGTCGTGGACGACCAGGTGCAGGTGATCGATCAGACGGCCGCGTGAGAGCTGCGCTGCGTCCATGTTGGGTGCTCCGGCAGGGTGGAAGCGCTGTTGATACCACCGCGGCCGCCGGCAGCTCTTCACGGCGCATCGATGCCCACATCTGGATGGCTGTATCAAAAAGTTGCGAGCACAACGGGCACAAACGCACACGCCCCGGCAAGCCGGGGCGTGTGGTCAGGCGTCAGGATGCAATCGTGCGGCGTGCGTCAGCAATAAACGCGTGGCAACACGGCAGCAGCTTGGATCACCGCGTTACCAGCGATAGTTGATGCGGCCGTACACATAGGCGCCATTGAAACCGAACGGCGACAGGTTGCTGTACGGAAACTGCCCGCTGGTGGAATTGGCGAAGTTGTTCTCGTCCGGGTATTCGTCCAGCAGGTTGTCCGCACCCAGGGTCAGCGTCCAGCGATCGATCTTGTAGCTGGCCGAGGCATCCACCACCCACTTGGCACCGAAGGTCTGGTCGTTGATCGCCGCGGCCGGGCGTGTGCTGTATTTGCCATAGCGCGTGGCACCCAGTGCCAGCGTCCAGTGCTCCAGGTTCCAGCTGCCGTTGACTAGGAACTTGTCGCGCGGGAAGCCTTCTTCGATGCGCCCACGTTCGGTGCGGTCGATGCGCTCCAGGCTCAGCCCGTTGGCCGACAACGCGGCCGGATTGGCGGCCACGCTGCGCACCTCGGTCTCCGAATAGTTGTAGCCGGCGGTCAGGTCCACGCTGCTGGCAGCCAGCTGCCAGCGGTAGCTGCCGACCACGTCCACACCGCGCGTGCGCGTGTCCACCGCGTTGGTGAAGTAGCGCCCACCGTTGATGCCGAAGATGCCCTGCGCTTCGAGCAGGTTACGCACGCCAGTGCCGGTGAGGTTGGACGACAGCACGATGCGGTCGTCCACATCGATCTGGTACGCATCCACGGTAAGGTAGAGCGCATCGGTCGGCTGCAGCACCAGGCCCAGGCTGTAGGACAGCGAGGTTTCCGCATCCAGCGGCTCAGACCCCAGCGCACGCGCCACGGTGCTGTCGGCGGGGAAGGTGCGGATCTCGAACGGGTTCGGATTGCCGGCCAGGAAGGTGGTGCTGGTGGACTGGAAATACTGCTGCGCCAGAGACGGCGCACGGAAGCCGGAAGACACCGTGCCGCGCAACGCGATCCTGTCGGTGAAGGCATAGCGCCCCGACAACTTGCCCGAGGCCTGGCTGCCGAAATCGTTGAAGTCCTCGTAGCGCCCAGCCAGGCCGGCGGAGAACTTGTCGGTGAAATCGGCTTCCAGATCCGCATACAGCGCGTAGCTGTCACGCGAATACTGCCCCGATACGCTCGGCGCAAATCCGCCAAAACCCTGCGCGCCACCGGCCAGCGTGCCGGCCTGGAAATACGAGCCCACTTCGCCCGGCGACTGATTCCACTTCTCGTTGCGGTATTCGACACCGAAGGCCACCGTCACCGGATAGGCCAAGCCCCAGTCGAAACCGCGCTTGACGTCCAGGTTGACGATGTTCTGCGTGGTCTCCAGCGCACCATCGTAGAAAGACGTCGGCGAGGTCGGGCCCAGGCTCACGTTGAGCGTGTTGCGGGTGTGGAAATCGATCTTGTTGTAGCCGTAGTTGTAGCTGGCATCCCAGTCCCAGCCGCTGGCCGTGGACCCGCGCACGCCGGCCACCAGCGAGCGGTCCTTGGCGTAGGTCTGGATCTCCGGCAGGAAGCCCTGCGGATAGACCGACAGGATGTTCTGGCTGCTGCCCGGCGCGCGGAAGAACGCGAACGAGGTGATGTCGCGGTTGCTGGCGGTGGCGAAGGCGTAGCCGGTGATGCTGTCGCTGAAGGCGAACTCGGTATTGGCCGACACCGCCTGCGCGTTGACGTCGGGGTCGCCGATCTTGAACGCCTTCTGGCCCACGGCCGGTTGCGAGGCGCTGGGGGCGCCGGCGTAAGCGCGCGCACGGTCGGTGGGGTCCTGCTGATTGAGCTGGGCGGCCACATGCAGCCAGCCACGCTCGTTGCCGTATGCCACGCCGGTGTCGCCGGACAGTTCGTAGTTGCTGCCGTCGCCGGCCGAGTACTGGCCGAAACCGGCCTGCAGGCTGCCGCCCTTTTCCGCGCCTTTGAGCACGATGTTGATCACCCCGGCGATGGCATCGGAGCCGTATTGCGCCGAGGCGCCGTCACGCAGCACTTCCACCCGCGCGATCGCCGCCACCGGAATGGTGTTCAAATCCACCGCTGCCGCGCCACGGCCGATGGTGCCGTTGAGGTTGAGCAGCGAGGAAGTGTGGCGGCGCTTGCCGTTGACCAGCACCAGCACTTGGTCCGGCGACAGGCCGCGCAACTGCGCCGGGCGGATCGCGCTGGTGCCGTCGCTCAGCGCCGGGCGCGGGAAGTTCAGCGAGGGCAGCGCACGCGCCAGCGCGGTGGCCAGCTCGGAGGTGCCGGTGGCCTGCAACGACTCTGCGCTGATGATGTCGATCGGCGACTGCGACTCGGCCACGGTCCGGTCGGACACTCGGGTGCCGGTGACGATGACCGTATCGAGCGTATTCGCGGGCGCATCAGCTGGGACAGTGGCCTGCGCGGTGGTCTGGGCGAGGGCGGGGGAGGCGAGCAGCGCCGCAACGACGGCGGCTGCGAGCGTGGACAACGGGTAATTCATGACAACTCCGAACGAGGGTCCAAGCAGGACCAGCAAGACTGGGCAGGGTCTGGGCGCAAAAAGCCAATCGCGAATGAAGCCGGCGTCCAGCCTGAAGGCGCTAATTATTCGTTAACGCTAGAATGGCGTCGCAGGAATGCTGCTCATCTGCTCATTCCTTTTCGTTCTATCGGACTGTCCATCAATGATTTCCCTGCGCAACTTCTCCATGCGACGCGGCGAGCGTCTGCTGTTGTCCAACGTCGACCTGACCATGCATGCCGGCTACCGCGTCGGTGTGGTGGGCCGTAATGGCACCGGCAAGTCGAGCCTGTTCGCCGCAGTGAAGGGCGAACTGGAAGCGGACAAGGGCGACGTCGACCTGCCCGGCAAGGTGCGCACCGCCAGCGTCTCGCAGGAAACCCCCTCGCTGCCCGATCCGGCGCTGTCGTTCGTGCTCGGTGGCGACATCGAGGTGTCGGCCATCCTGCAGGAAGAGGCGGCGGCCACCGCGCGCGAGGACTGGGAAGCGGTCGCCAACGCGCACCAGAAGATGGCAGAGCTTGGCGCCTACGACGCCGAAGCGCGTGCCGGCAAGCTGCTGCACGGCCTGGGCTTCCCGGCCGAGACCCATCACCGTGCGGTGTCCTCGTTCTCCGGCGGCTGGCGCGTGCGCCTGAATCTGGCGCGCGCGCTGATGATGCCCAGCGACCTGTTGCTGCTCGACGAACCGACCAACCACCTGGACATGGACGCAGTGCTGTGGCTGGAGCAGTGGTTGCTCAAGTACCCGGGCACCTTGCTGCTGATTTCGCATGACCGCGAGTTTCTCGACAACGTGGCCACCCACACGCTGCATCTGCACGGCGGCACCGCCAAGCTGTATGTCGGCGGCTATACCGATTTCGAACGCCAGCGCATCGAACACCTGCGCCAGCAGCAGATCGCGCACGAAAAGGGCCAGGCCGAGCGCGCGCATCTGCAGAGCTTCATCGACCGCTTCAAGGCGCAGGCCAGCAAGGCCAGCCAGGCGCAGAGCCGCATGAAGCGGCTGGCCAAGATGGCCGGTACCGAAGCGGTGCGCGCCGAGCGCGAATTCCGCATCGAATTCGCACAGCCGAATCGGCTGCCGTTTTCGCTGATCCGGTTGAATCATGCGGCTTGCGGGTATGCGGCTGCGCCGCGGGAATCGGGAGTCGGGAATGGGGAATCGCAAAAGCGTGGGTCCAGCGATGCGATTACCGTGTTGCACGATGTCGGGTTTGGGTTGGAAGCGGGCGACCGGATTGGGTTGTTGGGGCCCAATGGCGCGGGTAAATCCACGCTGGTCAAGACCTTGGTGGGCGAGTTGGAGCCGTTGTCTGGCGAACGCAGCGCGCATCCGGATCTGCGCATCGGCTACTTCGCCCAGCACACGGTGGAGTCGTTGCACGAAGGCCAGTCGCCGATGGACCACTTCCGCGAGCTGTCGCCGGATGGCGCCAATCAGGCGTTCCGCGATTTCTTGGGTAAATGGAACTTCGCCGGCGACCGCGCGTTCGAAGTGGTGGACGGTTTCTCCGGCGGCGAGCGCGCGCGTCTGGCGTTGGCCTTGATCGCCTGGCAGCAGCCGAACGTGCTGCTGCTGGACGAACCGACCAACCATCTGGACCTGGAAATGCGCGAGGCACTGGCCGAAGCGCTGAGCGACTTCGAAGGCGCCATCGTGATGGTCTCGCATGACCGCCATCTGATCGGCCTGGTCTGCGACAGCTTCTGGCGCGTGGCCGACTGCGTGGTCGAACCGTTCGCCGGCGACCTGGACGAATACGCCGCCTGGCTGCGCAGCCGCCCGGCCGCGCAAGGCACCAAGCAGAAGCTGGCCGAGGTCGCCCCGACCCCGCCACCACCGACCAAACCGCTGCCGCCGAAGAAGGTCGTCAACCCGCACAAGCTGGCCAGCGCCGAAAAGCGTGTCGGCGAGCTGGAAGCGGCATTGGCGGAACTGGACCGGCAACTGGCCAATCCGGCCAACTACCCCGACAGCGAAAAGATGGCCGTGCTGGGTCGCGATCGCGAGGCCACCGCGCAGTTGTTGTCGGCGGCAGAGGCGGCGTGGATGGAGTTGATAGAGGGCGCGTAGGGTGGGGCCGAGGTGATGGTGTGTGTTGATCGATGATGCATAGAGCTCGAAAGTGATGGAAGTGCGCTGCGCGCCCGCACCCTCATCCGGCGCTGCGCGCCCCCTTCTCCCGCAGGAAGAAGGGGGCTAAAGCCCCTCCCCCTGCGGGAGAGGGGTTGGGGTGAGGGTACGGCGGAAGACAGCCATCTCAATAGAGATGGCTCTGTTTGAGTACACGCATGCAGGCCTCACTCGAACGCACAACCTCAGCCCAGCTTTTGCTCCACCAATAACCAAGCAAGCAACCTTCGCCCAGCCTCACTCTCCGGCCGCGAGCGTAGCCGCGTCAGCCAATAGCGCCCGGCGTCGATCTGGATCGGGAACGGGCACACCAGCCGCCCTGCATCCAGATCCTGTCGAAACATCGGCAGCGGCAACAACGCCACCCCGGCACCGGCCGCCGCGGCGCTGGCCAATGTCAGCGACGAATCGAACATCGCACCGCGCGCTGCGACTTCGGCTGCACCTGCCGCGCGAAACCACTGCGGCCACTCGTCCAGTCGATACGAGCGCAGCAACTGCACCTGTGCCAGATCGGCCGGCGTGCGCAACGCGCGCGCCATTGCCGGCGCGCAGACCGGTGCAAACGGCGCCTCCATCAGCGCATGGGCGATCTGCCCGTGCCAGTCGCCATCGCCGAAACGGATTGCCAGATCCAGCCCTTCGCCGGCCAGATCGACACGGTTGTTGTGGGTCGACAGACGCAGCTCGATCTCCGGATGCGCCGCATGAAAGGCATCCACACGCGGCAGCAACCAACCGGTGGCGAAGGTGCCGACCACGCCGACGCTGAGCACCTCGCGATAGCGGCCATCGGCAAAGCGCTCCAGGGTGGCAGCGATGCGATCGAAGGCCTCGCCCAACACCGGCGCCAGCGCAGCGCCTTCGTCGGTGAGCGCCACTCCGCGCGGTAGCCGGTGGAACAGGCTGGTGCCCAGCTGCTGTTCCAGTGCCTTGATCTGGTGGCTCAGCGCGGCCTGGCTCACGCATAGCTCGCCGGCCGCGCGGGTCAGGTTCTGATGACGCGCAGCAGCCTCGAAAGCGCGCAGGGCATTGAGCGGGAGGCGGGGCCGAGGCATGCGCAGAGATTAGTTCAATTCATGCCTGGGATCGAAACATCGCGATGGTCGGCTGCTTCGCCTGCGTCGATACTGCGGGCTCTCCCAATGAGGTGGCCCCATGTTGAACCGACGGCAGTTCCTGTCCGTGACCGGTGCGAGTGTGTTGCTTGCTGCGTCCAAATCCGCATGGCCGCTCTCCCGGGTGGCGACATTGCACGAGCCAACGGGCGATCTGCTGCGGGCACGCTGGGCGGAGATCGAACGTGGCACCGGTGGCCGCCTGGGTATCGGCCTGCTCGACAGCGCCACCGGCAAGCACTTCGGGCAGCGCGAAGACGAGCGCTTTCCGATGTGCAGTACCTTCAAATTTGTATTGGCTGCGGCAGTATTACAGCGGGTGGACCAGGGCAAGCTGACACTGGCGCAACAGGTCAAGATCCGTGCCTCGGACATGCTGTCGCATGCGCCGGTGACCGAGCGCCATGTCGGCGGTTCGCTCAGCGTGGCCGAGCTGTGCCGGGCCACGATGATCTACAGCGACAACCCGGCCGCCAACCTGCTGTTCCCGCTGGTCGGCGATCCGCAAGGCCTGACTGCTTTCCTGCGCGGGACTGGCGATACCCAGACCCGCAGCGACCGTCACGAGCCGGAGATGAATCGGTTCGCCGCCGGCGACCCACGCGATACCACCACGCCTGCAGCGATGGCTGCCACGCTGCGCACGCTGCTACTCGGCGACGCGCTGCAACCCACCTCACGCAAGCAGCTGACCGACTGGATGATCGACAACCGTACCGGCGACGATTGCCTGCGTGCGGGGCTCACGCCTGACTGGAAGATCGGCGACAAGACCGGCAGCAACGGCACCGACACCCGCAACGACATCGCCATCATCTGGCCACCGGAGGGCAGGGCGCCACTGCTGCTCACCACGTACTTGAATGGCGCCAACGTCGACAGCGATGCGCGCGATGCGGCGTTAAAGGCAGTGGCGCAGGCAGTGGCGAGCTACGTGTCTGCTTGATGCGTGTGCGGCGGACTCTGGAGCGGCCCGTTTCACAGCGCGATCGAATCGCCGATCTGCAAGCTGCGAACCAGCGTGGTCGGCTGTTGGAGGTCGACGCAGTGTCTGCAGCGGACTGCAGTTGCAGCACTCCGCGTCGAGGCCACGTCTGCACGCAGCGCGGCGGGCGTTTTTTCGACGCCAGTGACTAACGCCAGTGACTAAGAGCGGCTAACAAACCCTAGCGAGCGCCTGTCAGTGAGTGCAGTGGTTTTGTCGGTCGCATCTCGTTGGATGCAGTCAAAAGTTCAGATCAAACGCTGAGTGGGTCGAATGCGCGGTGCCCTCACCGCTCGCGGGACACGCCGCAAGTACGTCCATGTAGGCTCGGTGGCGGCATCCATGCCGCCACACGGTCCCGCAAGCGGCGAGGACACCGCACCAGAGAGTTGATCGGTTGCTTTGTTTAAAACCATGCATAACGACCATCTCGACTGGTCCTTGCCCGCCCACCGTCGCGGGACCTTACGCGGCATGGATGCCGCGTAAGAGCCTACATGGACGTACTTGCGGCGTGTCCTGCGATGGTGGGCGGGCAAGGGCCCTGCAGCCAGGCAGCAGATCAGCCGGCCTGCAGTGGAGTGGCGTGAAGTAGTTTTGTTAGCCGCTCTAAGTCCTGATCAAGCGCGATACCGATACTCAAAGTGCGCGAAAGCCTGTCGGCCGACAGGCGCCGACGAGATCATGGCCGCAGTGGAGGATCTCGACATCGACGGTCCGGCCTATCCGGCCTATCCAGTCAAGCCACAGCATCGATCACTCAAGATCCCGGCGCATCGGCCAATTCGGTCTGATACAACTGCGCCGGCCCACCCATCGCCGGATCGCTCACGCTATCGGCGCCGGTTTCGACGCGACCTGCCAGGCGTTGACGCGCACCATCCTGCTTCAGCCACAGGTCGTACCAGCCGCAGCTCGCTGCGGCCTTCCAGCTGCGTCGCTGGGTGCTGCCCGGCGCCACGGTCAGTTGCTCGCGTGGCTGCGCATTCGCATAGGCCGCTGGTTGCAACGCCACCTGCACTGCGGTGGTGCCGGGATTGTGCAGCAAGAGCGACAACGCGGCTGGATCGTTGGCGTCCTGCGTGATATCGGCCAGCAGTAGCGCTGCACTCAGATCGCCGCGATAGTGACGATGGAAGCCATTGGGGCCGAGCAACCACAGATCGTAGCGACCATCGTGGGTGGTCCAGCTGCCTTCCAACGTGGCGCCGTTGCCGAGCGTGTAGCGACGCGGAATCGCCGCCAGGTCGTAGCGGTCGTAGACGTGCAGCACGACCGCAGCACCGTTGTTGGACATGCGCAGCACCACGTCGCCGCGCTCCTGCACATAAGTCAGTTGCACAGCCGGACGATACGGCACTGCGCGCGAACGCCGTACACCGAATGGCTGCTGCGGCGCCTGCAACGAAACAGGCAGCGGCGGCAACGTGTGCTCGCGCATCGCTGCCGCGCGTGCTGCAGTGGCGCTGACATCGGGCAATGCAGCGATGAACGGGCGCGCATCCGCGGTACTAAAATCGAATGCGTTGGTGAGATCGCCGCAGACTGCACGCCGCCATGGCGTGATCTCCGGTGCGGGCACGCTGAAGCGACGTTCCAGCAGGCGCAATACCGAGGTGTGGTCGTACACCTGCGAGTCCACCCAGCCGCCGCGGCTCCACGGCGAGATCACGTACAGCGGCACACGCGGGCCCAGGCCATAGGGGCGGCCACGCAGTTCCGGTAGATCCACTTTTTGCTCGCCGGGTGCTGGCTGACGATGGTACTCGTCGTCGATGGGAATGCTGGATGCACCGGCAAAACCGGCGGCAGCACGCGGATCCAGCGACGGTGGCGCCGGCGGCGGCATGTGATCGAAAAAGCCGTCGTTCTCGTCGAACATCAACAGCAGTGCGGTGCGGCTCCATACCTGCGGATCGGCAGTCAGCGCATCCAGCACGCGTGCGGTGTAGGCCGCGCCTTGCGCAGGACTGGACGGATCCGGATGTTCGCTGCCGGCCGCATCGGCAATGATGAAACTCACCGACGGCAGTTGCCCGCCAAGCACATCGGCACGTAATTGCTCCACATCGCGCGTGCTCACGCCACGCGCGCGCAGTTGCGCATCGTGACCCGGCGCAGCACCGAACGCCTGCCGAAACGGCGCGAAGCCTGCCAGCGGGTTGTCGGTGAAGTTGTCGCGCATGTCCTGATAGATCTGCCAGGACACGCCCGCTTTCTGAAGATGTTCGACGTAGGTCGTCCAGCGATACGCCTCGGCGAAACCACCCAGCTCCGGGAAGTTGTCGTGCGAGTTACCGATCACCGGCCCACCGGCGCGCGCTTGCGGGTCATTGCCGCCGCTCCACAAAAATACGCGATTCGAGTTGGTGCCGGTCTGGATCGAGGCGTGGTACGCATCGCAGATGGTGAAGGCGTCGGCGAGCGCGTATTGAAACGGGATATCCGCGCGCACGTAATGACCCAGCGCGTGATTGTGCTTGGCGGCGGCCCAATGGCCGAGCCGGCCGTGGTCCCAGGCGCGTTGCGCATCCACCCAGCTATGCGGAGTGCCTTGCACGCGCATGAAGCCGAACTGCGCCGCAGTATCCAGCGCAAACGGCGTCAGCCACTGGCCACCGTCTTCGCTGGGCTGCAGCCACACCGTGCGTGCAGGCGCACCCGGCAGTGGCGGCGCAGGAATCGGAAAACGGTCGCCGAACCCGCGCACGCCGGGCAGCGTGCCGAAGTAATGATCGAAGGCGCGGTTTTCCTGCATCAGGATCACCACATGCTGCAGGTCTTCCAACGTGCCGCTGCGACGGTCCGGCGCGATGGCCGCGGCGCGCGCGATGCTGGGTGGCAACAGCGCGGCGGCGGCACCGGCGAGTCCGGTCTGCAACACGCGGCGGCGGGGAAGATCGATCATCGTGTCACCTGGTTTGAACTCCAATCCTGTCTGCGCTGGGGCGGGTCGAGCGTACCGAACTCGTCAGCGCGTGTGTTCTCTTGCGTGCTTGCAAAACCGCCGATCACGCCAATTTGCACATGCGGAAGAACGGATGCGGGGGAGCGGATCGAGTGGCGTGCCTTTCACTCGATCCGCTCCCGCACGTTGGAAATCCTATCCCCGCAGGCCGTCGGCCATGTGCTGCTAAGTTAGAGATCCAGCGTCAACGTCAAACCAACCGTACGCGGTGCGCCGATAAACGCGCTGTCGCTGCCGTCCACACCTTCCAGATAACGCTTGTCGGTGAGGTTGCTGACATTGAGCGCCAGTTGCAGGCCCTGCAGCTGCGACGTCAGTTGCGACAGTTCCACCCCCAGGTTCGCATCGAAGGTGGTCACGCCATCGAGTGCGGCGCGATTGGAGGCATCCAGATAGCGCTTGCCCAGATAACGCCCGGATACACCGAAACGCCACGCCTGCCCGCGCCAATCTGCCGACAGGACCAAGGTGTTGCGCGGCTGGCCGATCACCTGCGCGCCGGGCGTGATCTCCAGCGCAGCATCGCGCGCGGCATCGCCGCTGCCCAGGTAGTCGGCCTTGTTGTAGGTGTAGGCACCGTTGATGCGCCAGCCGTTGTCCCAGCCATAGCCCAGCGCTGCCTCTACACCGCGCGCATGCACGCCGCCGAAGTTTTCGTACACGCCATCGGTTTCGCCGAGATAGTCGATGCCGGTGACGAAGTTGGCCGGCACATACACGATGCGGTTATCGAAACGGATGTCGTACAGCGTCACGCTGCCGGTCAACGGCCAGCGGCTGATGCGCAGGCCGAGCTCGACGTTGTCTGCGGTTTCCGGTTGCACGCGGCTCAGCACGACCGGGTCGGTTTCGCCGAGCACACCGGACGGAATCGCGGCGAAATTCTGCGAGTAACCGGCAAACGCTTCCAACCCTTGCACCGGGGTGGTCCAGGTCAGGCCGGCCGACAGCAGCGGGTCGGAGTGCGAATCCGATTCAACATGCTGCGCATCGCCGATGCGGCGGTCGCGGGTCTGGTCGACGAAGAACTGCTTGACGCCCACCCGCCACGCGAACGCGCCATAGCGCATCACATCTTCCACGTAATACATCTGCTCGTCGGTCTGGTAGTCGTCCTTGAACTGCACCCAGTACGGCTGATGATCGAAGCTGATATTGGTGCCCACATTGAGCAGGCGATGCCAGTCGCGGGTGACGCTGCGGTCGTAACGTTCCAGCCACGCACCGGCGCGCACGGTATTGTCGATGGCGCCCAGGTCGTGGCGCCACTCCACATCGGCCATCGCGCCGGCACGGTGGTTGTCGTAGTGGCTGTGGCGATACGACTGCACCGGCACCGAGCCTGCGGGATAGCAGGCCGGGTTGGATTCGGCCGGTACCGCATCGCTGCCGGCGCAACCGGCCAGCATCGTCGCGGCTGCGCCGCCCGGAGTGAGGTAATACAGCTTGCCCAGGTCGCTGCCGGCATACACGGTGTTGCCGCCCCGCGCTTCGGATTCCGGCGCGCCCGCACCGTCGTTGGTGACATCCACCAGATACGGCGGAATCCAGTCGCCACGGCCCTGCATGCGATGCGCGTAGCCGGTGAGCGTGGTCTTGAAGCCGTTGCCGCCATCGAAGGCGCCGCGCAGATAGCCGAACGTGTTCTTGCGCAGGGCGCGCGAGCCGGAGCGATAGTTCTGGTCCAGATACGGAATGCCGGTGAGCGTGCCGGTCAACAGATCGTGTTCGGGATCTCGCGCGAACTGCTCGGGCGTCACGCTGGTGTATTCGGATTCGTCGGCATCGTCGTACGACAGATAGCCGCTGAGCGTCCACTTGTCCAAGCTGCTGACGAATTTGCCGGCCAGGTGATCGCGGCTGGTGTGGCCGCTGCCATCGATCCAGTCGTCGTTGCGCGCGGACGAGCCGCTGACCCAGGCGCGCGTGTTGCCGCCGAGCACGCCGGTGTCGTAGCGCGCGTAATACTTGCGCCCCTGGTTGTCGCCGATGCCGCCGATCACGCGCACGCGCTGTGTTTCCAGCGGCTCGCCGGTGAGGTAATTCAAGGTGCCGCCCAGCGCTTCGTTGGAGCGCGAGGCGATGTCGGCGGTGCCCTGGCTGACCTCCACCGTTTCCAGATCCGGCATGTCGATGAAGCGGTTGGCCTTGGAGCCGCCGCCATACGCCGAGCCGCCGTTGGGCACGCCGTCGATCGTGGTGCCGATCTGTTGCGTATCGCGATTGCTGACAAAGCCGCGCATGCTGATCTGCGTGCCCCAGTCCGACGAGCCGAACGCATCGGCCTCGGTCACGACCACGCCAGGCAGTTCGTTGAGCGCATCGTTGACGCTGCCGAGCACGAACTGGCGGTCCAGCATTTCCTTGCTGACATTGGTCTTGGAATACGTCATCGCCTGGCCGACCACCTGCACCTGATCCAGCATGGACACCTGTTCGCCAGTGTTGTTCGGTTCGGCCGCGGCCGGTCCGGACGCTGCGCCATCCGGGACCTGCTGGGCGTAGGCGGGCAGGGTGAGCGGAACCAGCAGCAACGCGAGCGTGACCGGATGGCGCATGCGCGATGAAGACGTCGAATCCATTGCAATCCAACAAGCGGGGAGGGAGTCTGCAAAGACTCCCGCACTTGCGTTGCGTGATGATGACCGCGCTACAGGTGGGGCCGCGATCACCAAGTGCAGGTGAGTAGCCTCACCGCCAGGACGACTAGGAGTAGGTGTTGTCTGGGTATTTTTTCAAGGCCGCGTTGTTTGCAAGACCGCCGAGATCTGAGTCGCAGAGTCATTCATTAGCTGCAGTCAAAAGCCTGATTGGTCGAGCGCGCGGTGCCCTCGCCGCTCGCGGGACACGCCGCAAGTACGTCCATGTAGGCTCGGTGGCGGCATCCATGCCGCCACACGGTCCCGCAATCGGCGAGGACACCGCACCAGAGAGTTGGTCGGTAGCTGGTTAAAAAGGCTGGCCTTCTCGCGAGTTGCCTTGGTTTGCCAATGCTGATCGCATAACTGCGTGTGAGCTAGCGAGCTAGAAGCACGCGATGCACTGCTTGCACCATGCACACCGACCATCTCGACCGGCCCTTGCCCGCCCACCGTCGCGGGACCTTACGCGGCATGGATGCCGCGTAAGAGCCTACACGGACGTACTTGCGGCGTGTCCCGCGACGGTGAGCGGGCAAGGGCCCTGCAGCCAAGCCGCAGATCAGCCCCCGCAGCAAATTCCCTGATCATCCGCTCTGCAATAGACCAAGGCGGATCAGTTCTGTCAGCCATTTTGGGTGTGAGGCGCCGCTTCGGTCTGCTGCGTTTCAGGCATCAATTCCAGTGCCGACGGCGTCGTACGCAGCATCGGGCGGAAGGAGATCGGATGGGTGCGGCGGCGCGTGAAGCGCAGCAGGCGCGCCAGCGTGAAGCCGGCCAGTGCCAGCAGCATCACAGCGAAGTACACCGGCAGTGCTGCCGGGCCGAATTTCTGCATCGCGCCACCGGCCAGGGCCGGGCCGATCGCCGCGCCCACGCCATGCACCAGCAACAAACTGCTGCAGCCGGAGAGCAGATCTTCGCGCGGCAGGTAATCGAGCATATGCGCCACCGCAAACGGATACAGCGAGAATGCCAGCCCGCCATACACGAAGAACAGCATGAACAGCATGGTGGTCTGCGACTGCACCATCGGCACCGCGGCGGCAATCGCAATGCCGGCCGCCAGCACACTGACCGTGACCAGGCCGATGCGCCGGTCATGGCCATCGCTGATGCGCCCGATCGGCCACTGCAACACCGCCCCGCCGATGATCGCGGTGAGCATGAATATCGCCACGCCATCGGCATCCAGCCCGATGCGGTTGGCGTACACCGGCAACAAGCCCCAGAACGCCCCCATCGCCAGGCCCGACAACCCCGCGCCGATGGTCGCCACCGGCGCCAACGCGTATAGCGTTTTCAGGCGCAAACGCGACACGTGCGGCACCTCGGGCGGAATCAATCGTGTGGTCATCACCGGCATCACCGCCGCGCAGATCAGGATCGCCGTCAGCGTGAACATCGCCGGCGCACTTGCATCGCCGGCGGTGAGCAGGATCTGACCCAGCGCCAGTGCAGAAAGATTGATCGCCATGTACACCGAAAACACCCGGCTGCGTCGGCGCGCATCCGGCTCGGCGTTGAGCCAGCTTTCGATCACCGTGTACAGGCCGACCAGGGCCGCGCCGGTGACCAATCGCAGCAATCCCCAGCCCCACGCGTTCAACCAGATCGGATGCAGCAGCACTGCAATGGCGGCCAATGCCGCATAAAAAGCAAACGCACGGATATGCCCGATGCGACGAATCAGCGGCGGCGCGAAGAAGGTGCCGAGAAAGAAGCCGGCAAAATACCCGGACATGATCAGGCCCAGCGCACGCACATCGAAGCCGGCCTGACTACCGCGCACGGCAAGCAAGGTGCCGAGCAGCCCGCTGCCGGTCAGCAACAGGGCCACGCCCAGCAATAAGGCGGTCAGTCGCAACATGGATGCGGCTCTTGTGGGGGAAAAGGCGCGTCGATCACGTGTTCGAGTGTAGCAGGCCGCTGTGTGGCGGCTTGATCGAAACGTGTGGTGCAGGCTGATTCAATTGGTTCATCTCTACGGCTCTCGGCAGTCGCTGGTGGTCGTCAAGTCGGCGCAACGTGCCGGTTGTCTGCGCGCTGCAGGACGAACGCTGTCTTCCGCGCAATCCAGCTGACCTGATAACGACTCGTCACGTTTGCTAGAGACTTCGGTATGTGCAGTTGGCGTTTGCATCTGCAGGCGGCAACCGCGGCGTTGAACGTGCGCGTCAGCGTGCAGGTGTGACAAAGCGACGATTGATCGATGCTTGTTGCCTGCAACAAGGCCCCACGCGCCAGCGCCCAGACAGCCCCCTGCACCGGCTTGCCCGCATCCGTCTAGAATCTGCGCCCCTGCATCGTCATCAGCTGATCCTGCCATGCCCATCTACGGTTTCCAGTGCACTACCTGCGGTCACGCCTTCGACCGCCTGCAGAAGATGGCCGACCCCGATCCGCAGACCTGCCCGGCCTGCGCGGCGGCCACGATCAAGCGCCAGATCACCGCGCCCTCGTTTCGCCTGTCAGGTAGCGGCTGGTACGAAACCGACTTCAAGTCGGCGGGCGAGAAGAAGAAAAACCTCACCGAGAGCAGCAGCGGTGGCGAGGCCAAGCCGGCCGCAGCCGCCGAGAGCAAACCCGCTGCCAAGCCCGCGTCCAAGCCCGCGTCCAAGCCAGCCGATCCGGCATGATCCACGGCCGGGCGCGCAGGCCGGAGAGCGGCATGAAGCTTGGCGCAGTGATCAAGCGGCCTGCTCGCCTTGTTTCGTTGATCGCTCCTGGGCTGACGTTGCTGATGCTGGTCGCCGCCGTGAGCGGATGCGCCACTTCTTCCAGGTCCAAGTCCACGTCTGCCACGTCGCCCACACCGATGAGCGCCGTGTCCGCCGACCGCTTCCTGGCCGCGCTCGCCGTGCACTGCGGTCAGGCCTTCGCTGGCCGCGTGCTTGTCGACACGCCCGCATCCACCGCACCGAGCGCCTTTGCCGGCAAGCCGCTGCTGATGCATGTGCGCGGCTGCGACGACCCTGCACGCGAACTGCGCGTGCCGTTTCACGTGGGCGACGACCACTCGCGCACCTGGGTACTGACGCGCACCGGGAACGGCCTGCGCCTCAAGCACGATCATCGCCATGCCGACGGCAGCGCGGACGCATTGACCCAATACGGCGGCGCTACCATCGATGCAGGCAGCGCGAACCGACAGGAATTCCCGGTCGATGCCGACTCCATCGCGCTATTCAAACGCCTTGGCTCGACCGCTTCGCTGAGTAATACCTGGGCGATGGAAATCCAGCCCGGCCGCAGCGTCGTCTACGAACTGAGTCGCCCAGGCGGGCGGATGTTCCGGGTCGAATTCGATCTCGCCCAGCCGGTTGCTTTGCCGCCCGCGCCTTGGGGAAGTTGAGCCGGTCGATTGGCCGGGCAGTCGGCATCGTCTGAGTTTCAAGACGAGCGTCTCCAGCTGGAGACCTGATCAAGCGGAGTCGCGGTAGCGCACGATCCCGCCGGGAACGCGTGTCATCCGCCAATCGATCGATGACAGGTGGAGGGCCCAGGCCGATCCGGATCCAGGACCGGCCCGCGCGCCGACTCAACGCGCCTCGAACCGCGCCCGGCAACCGTCATTCACCCACACCGTCGCGCGGCGCTCGTCGTAACCCCAGCTGCGGCCCTCTTCGCAGCGGGTGTCCGACAACTGGCGGGTCAGCACCGGACGTCCGTAGCGGCCATCCCAGGCGCAGGTGCGCAGGCGGCGGTCGTCGCTGGCGCAGCTGATGGCGTAATCGTTACGCGGGCGCTCGTCGCGGCCACCATAGCCGCCATCGCCACGGTCCCAACCGCCACCGCGCGCTTGCGCAAACTCGCCCCGGCAGCCGTCGTCCACCCAGATCCGGCCCCCGTCCTGGCGCCAGTTGCGGCCTTCCACGCAGGGCGTGTTGGAGAGCTGGCGCACCAGCATGGCGCGGCGCCAACCGGTATCGCAGATCTTCTGGCGCTGGTCGTTGCTCTCGCAGCGCACCGTGCCGGCCACCCCGCCAGCGCCGCCGCCGTTGTTGCCGCCCCAGCCGCCGCTCCCGTTGCGGCCATCCACAAAGCGCGCGCGGCAGCCGTTGTCCACCCACACGCGGCCGCGGTCGCTGCCCCAGTTGCGGCCTTCGATGCAGCGCGTGCCGGAGATGTTTTCGACCAGCACCGCGCGGCCGCGGAACGGCGTATCGCACTCGCGGCGGCGGTTGTCGTTGCTGGAGCAGGTGATGCTGGGGCCGTTCCAGCCGCGGTCCTGCGCTGCGGCAGGGGCACTGGTGAGCAGGCCGGTCAGGGAGATCAGGCCGAAGCCGGAGAGCAGCAGGGCAGTGCGCAGCATCGTGTCGTCCTTGGTGCGGGAGGGGCGTTGCGCCTATTCAGCCGGGCGGCGACTTAAGCGACCATGAGCGCCTGCGCATTTGCTCCTGTCGCCCGCCGGCCCCAGAATATCCGGCTCTCCGGCGCTGTCCTGTGTCGGGTTTTCAGCGGAGCTTTCGATGCGTACCCACTTCTGCGGCCTGGTCGACGAGACCATGATCGGCCAAACCGTCACTCTCGCCGGCTGGACCGACGTGGCCCGCAACCTGGGCGGCGTGTGCTTCATCGACCTGCGCGACCACGAAGGCATCGTGCAGGTGACGGTGGAACCCGAGAACGCCGAGGTGTTCCCGGTGGCCGCCAGCCTGGGCTACGAGGACGTGCTGCAGGTCGAAGGCGTGGTGCGTGCGCGGCATGCGGTCAACGACAAGCTGCGCAGCGGCAAGGTCGAAGTGATCGCCACGCGTATCACCATCCTCAACAAGGCCGCGCCGCTGCCGTTCCACGCGCACGAAAATCCGGGCGAAGAAACCCGCCTGAAGTACCGCTATCTGGACCTGCGCCGCCCGGAGATGCAGCGCATGCAGCGCACCCGCATCAAGCTGGTGCAGGCGCTGCGCCGGCATCTGGATGCGCGCGATTTCCAGGACATCGAGACCCCGATCCTGACCAAGGCCACCCCGGAAGGCGCACGCGACTTCCTGGTGCCGGCGCGCATGCATCCGGGCGAGTTCTACGCCTTGCCGCAGAGCCCGCAGCTGTTCAAGCAGATCCTGATGGTGGCCGGCTTCGACCGTTACTACCAGATCGCGCGCTGCTTCCGCGACGAAGCGCTGCGTGCCGATCGCCAGCTGGAATTCACCCAGCTCGACATGGAGTTCGCCTTCGTGCGCGAGCGCGACGTGCAGGATTTTGTCGAAGACATGATCCGCGCCATCTTCAAGGAAGTGGTGGACGTCGATCTGGCCGCGCAGTTCCCGCGCATGACCTGGGCCGAGGCGATGCGTCGCTACGGCTCGGACAAGCCGGACCTGCGCATCGCGCTGGAATTGGTCGACGTGGCCGAGCTGGTCGAGTCCAGCGAATTCCCGGTGTTCACCGCCGCCGCCAACGATGCCGACGGCCGCGTGGCCGCGCTGCGTATCCCCGGCGGTGCCGCGCTGTCGCGCAAGCAGATCGACGAGTACGCCGCGCACGCCGCCAAATACGGCGCCAAGGGCCTGGCCTACATCAAGCTGTCGGAAACCGGCGAAGTCAGCTCGCCGATCGCCAAGTTCTTCTCCGAAGAGGCGTTTGCTGCGCTGCTCGCGCACGTCGGTGCCGGCAACGGCGACATCGTGTTCTTCGGTGCCGGCGGCTACAGCACCGTGTCCGATTTCATGGGTGCATTGCGTCTGAAGGCCGGCAAGGATTTCAAGCTGGTCGCCGACACCTGGGCGCCGCTGTGGGTCACCGACTTCCCGATGTTCGAATGGGACGAGGAGGCGCAGCGCTACGTGGCCCTGCATCACCCCTTCACCGCACCGGCCGTGGACGACATCGCCGACCTGCGCGCCAACGCACGCACGGCGGTCTCGCGCGGTTACGACATGGTGCTCAACGGCAATGAAATCGGCGGCGGCTCGATCCGTATCCATCGCCCGGACATGCAGAGCGCGGTGTTCGAGCTGCTTGGCATCGGCGCCGACGAAGCGCGCGCCAAGTTCGGCTTCCTGCTGGATGCGCTGAACTACGGCGCACCGCCGCACGGCGGCATCGCCTTCGGCATCGACCGCATTGCTGCATTGATGGCCGGCACCGAATCGATCCGCGACGTGATCCCGTTCCCCAAGACCACTGGCGCGCAGGATCTGATGACCGACGCCCCGTCGCCGATCCCGGCCGAGCAGCTGGCCGAAGTGCACGTGCAGGTGCGGCCGAAGCAGGTCTGACCTGGGCTAGCAGATGGCCATGCCGTGTGCGTGGTCATCTGTACAAGGCGCCCAGCGCAGCCAGCGCTGCGCGCTTTGGTGGAACCGTTAGCGCCAGGGCTGGGTGTTGCGCACGGGGCACCGCCGTCCAGCCGCCGCCGATCACCGGCGGCAGTGCGTCCTGTAGATCCGTCCCAAGCGCGCCTGAGCTCCGCAAGTAGATAGCCATCCCTCGCAGTGTTTATCTTTCCTGCGCGGTGCCATGCGGAGCCGGTCGTGCGCGCTTGGTTGAACCCGTCAGCGCCCACGCCGAATCCTGCACACGCGGAATCCACGCATCGCAGATGCTTCCCGCTTCCCGCTTCCCGCTTCCCGCTTCCCGATTCCCGATTCCCGATTCCCCCAATCCCCCAATCCCCAATCCCCAATCCCCAATCCCCAATCCCCGCTTGCGGTAGCGCATCTGCATGCGAGAAGCTGCCATGTCCACATGGCACGAGAGGCTCCGCATGACCCGCATCCGCCGCGCCACACCGGACGATGCCGAAGCGTTATCGCTGCTGGCCGCGCAAACCTTTACCGAAACCTTCGGGCATCTGTATCCGGAAGAAGACCTGCGCGGTTTTCTCGAAGAGACCTATGCGGTCGAGCGCGCGCGCATCGTGCTGGCGCATCCGGACTACGCGATCTGGCTGCTGGAGATGGACAACCTGCTGGTCGGCCATGCCGCCGCCGGGCCGTGCGGGCTGCCGCATGAAGACGTGCGCCCCGGCGATGGAGAGCTCAAGCGGCTGTATCTGCTGAAGGACTACCAGAACAGCGGCTGGGGCAGCCGCCTGTTCGAAACCACGATGGAATGGCTTGAACGCAACGGCCCACGCACGCTGTGGATCGGCGTGTGGTCGGAAAATTTCGGCGCGCAACGCTTTTACGCCCGCTACGGATTCGAGAAAGTCGGGGAGTACGACTTCCCGGTCGGCAAGATTGTCGATCGCGAGCACATCCTGCGCCGCAAGCCGATCGTCGCGGCCGACTGAGCGCATGCAGGCGCCGTCCGCAGCAGCCCGGCGATCGCGCGCCACGTCCTGGAAACCTTGCTGATGCCCAGCAGTTCCTCTGCATTTCCAGCTGCATCCAGACGCACTGCGCGCACTGCACCGACCACCGCCACCGCCGACGTGCTGCTGGTGCACGGCATCTGGAATACCGCGCACTGGCTGCTGCCGCTCGCGCGTCGCCTGCGTGCAGAGGGCCTGGCGCCTGCGCTGTTCGGCTACGCCAGCGTGCTCGGCGGCCCCGCGCATGCGGTACCGCAGCTGATCGAACGCCTGCAGACGACCGGCGCGCAACTGCTGGTCTGTCACAGCCTGGGCGGGCTGATGGCGTTGCAGGCCCTGCGCGCCGCGCCCGAGCTGCCGGTACGCCGCGTGGTCTGTCTGGGCTCGCCGTTATGCGGCAGCGCCGCCGCGCGCGGCCTGGCCCAACGTGGCGGGCAGTGGGCGTTGGGGCGTAGCGCGAGCTTGCTGCAGCAAGGGTTTGTGCAATGGGAGGGCGAGGCCGAGATCGGTCAGGTCGCCGGCAATGTGGCGCGTGGGGTCGGGCGCTGGCTGGCGCCGCTGGACGGCGGCTCGGACGGCACCGTGGCGTTGGCCGAAACCCGCCTGCCCGGGCTGCGCGACCATTGCGTGGTGCCCGCCAGCCATAGCGGTGTGTTGCGCTCGCCCGAGGCCGCGCAGCAGGCGCTGAGCTTCCTGCGGACCGGCCGATTTCGCCACTGAGTCCGCCACTGAACGCTGCCGCCCCGGTGCGGGCGAGCAATCAGGTAAAATCCGCGCCCTGTCATCCAAGCCAGTCTGGAATCACCCATGGGTAGAGGCCCCTCCATCGAAGGCCGCAAGAACGCCTCCGACGCCAAACGCGGCAAGATGTTCACCAAGATCATCCGCGAGATCAGCGTGGCCGCGCGCGGCGGCGGTGGCGATCCGTCCAACAACCCGCGCCTGCGCGTGGCGGTGGACAAGGGCTTGTCGGCGAACATGTCCAAGGACGTGATCGAGCGCGCCATCAAGAAAGCCACCGGCGAGCTGGAAGGCGTGGAATACGAGGAAGTGCGCTACGAGGGTTACGCCCCCGGCGGCGTGGCGGTGATCGTGGACTGCCTGACCGACAACCGCGTGCGCGCGGTGGCCGACGTGCGCCATGCCTTCAGCAAGTGCGGCGGCAACATGGGCACCGACGGCTCGGTGGCCTTCATGTTCAAGCGCCTGGGCGTGCTCAGCTTTGCGGCCGGCACCGACGAGGACACCCTCACCGACGCGGCGATCGAAGCCGGCGCCGACGACGTGGTGGTCTACCCGGAAGACGGCGCCATCGACGTGCTGACTGCCCCGGACGCCTTTGCTCAGGTCAAGCAGGCGCTCGCCGCCGCCGGCCTGGAGCCGGTGCATGCGGAGATCACCTTCCGCGCCGAAAACGACATCGCCGTCGACGGCGACACCGCCGTGCAGGTCCGCAAGCTGCTCGACATGCTCGAAGACCTGGACGACGTGCAGGACGTGTATTCGAACGTCGATCAAGCGGCGCTCGGCGCGTAAGCGCCGGGAATTGGGAATGGAGAATCGGGAATCGAAACAGCCGCATCCTGCATTGCTCGGCAGCGTCGAGCACGCCAGGAGGCCGCGTTACCCATTCCCGATTCCCGACTCCCAATTCCCGGCCCCTCGATGACCCGCATCCTGGGCATCGACCCCGGCTCCCAGCGCACCGGGGTTGGCGTCATCGACATCGACGAGAGCGGTCGCAGCCGGCATGTCTATCACGCGCCGCTGGTGCTGCTGGGCGAGGGCGACTTTGCGCAGCGGCTCAAGCGCCTGCTGCACGGGCTGGGCGAGGTGATCGACACCTACCGGCCGCAGGAAGTGGCGATCGAAAAGGTCTTCATGGGCAAGAGTGCCGACTCGGCGCTCAAGCTCGGCCACGCGCGCGGTGCGGCGATCTGCGCGGTCGTGCTGCGCGACCTGCCGGTACACGAGTACGCTGCCACCGAGATCAAGCTGGCGCTGGTCGGCAAGGGCGGGGCGGACAAGGTGCAGGTCCAGCACATGGTCGGCATCATGCTCAACCTGAAAGGCAAGCTGCAGCCCGACGCCGCCGACGCACTGGCAGTGGCCATCACTCACGCCCACGTGCGCGCCACCGCGCAACGCCTGGGCGTCAATACCCAACAGGCCTGGAGCCGCAAGAAATGAGAATCGGGAATCGGGAATCGGGAATCGGGAATAGCAACAGCAGAGTCCAGGGCAGCGAGCGCTCTTGCGATTCCCGATTCCCGATTCCCGATTCCCGGCACCGCCAAGGCGGTGCCCAATGATCGGCCGCCTGCGCGGGATCCTGGCCTACAAGCAGCCGCCGTGGCTGGTGATCGATGTGGGCGGGGTGGGGTATGAGCTGGAGGCGCCGATGAGCACCTTCTACGACCTGCCCGATGTCGGGCGCGACGTGATCCTGTTCACCCACTACGCGCAGAAGGAAGACAGCGTGTCGCTGTACGGGTTCCTGCGCGAAGGCGAGCGCAGGCTGTTCCGCGACGTGCAGAAGGTCACCGGCATCGGCGCCAAGATCGCGCTGGCGGTGTTGTCCGGGGTCAGCGTGGACGAGTTCGCCCGCCTGATCACCAGCGGCGACATCACCGCGCTGACCCGCATCCCCGGCATCGGCAAGAAAACCGCCGAGCGCATGGTGGTGGAGCTGCGCGACCGCGCCGCCGACTTCAGCAGCGGTGCGCCGATCACCGGCCAGCTCGGCCCGGATGCGGTGTCCGAAGCCACGGTGGCCTTGCAGCAACTGGGTTACAAGCCGGCCGAGGCCGCACGCATGGCACGCGAGGCCGGGGCAGAAGGCGACGAAGTCGCCACGGTCATTCGCAAGGCCCTCCAGGCCGCGCTCCGCTAGGCTGCGCTGTCTTCCTCTCCTTCACGCCACTTGGCGATACCCTGCCCACTTCATGTCCCAGACCCCCACTCCCGCAGCTGGCCACGGCCATGCGCCTGCCAATAGCCATATGGCCTTGGTCATCGGCGCCATCGGCGTCGTCTTCGGCGATATCGGCACCAGTCCGCTGTACACCCTCAAGGAGGCGTTCTCGCCGCACTACGGGCTGACCAGCGATCACGACACCGTGCTGGGCGTGCTGTCGCTGGCGTTCTGGGCGCTGATGGTCACGGTGACGCTAAAGTACGTCACCATCATCATGCGCGCCGACAACGAGGGCGAGGGCGGCATCATGGCGCTGATGGCGCTGACCCAGCGCACCATGCGCAACGGGTCGCGCTCGGCGTATGTGGTCGGCATCCTGGGCATCTTCGGCGCCTCGCTGTTCTTCGGCGATGGCGTGATCACCCCGGCCATCTCGGTGATGGGCGCAGTGGAGGGCCTGGAAATCGCCGCGCCCAGCCTGCATCCCTTCATCGTGCCGATCACCGTGGTGGTGCTGCTGGTGGTGTTCATGGTGCAGCGCTTCGGTACCGAAAAGGTCGGCAAGGTGTTCGGCCCGATCACCTGCCTGTGGTTTCTGTCGCTGGGGGCGATCGGCATCTGGAACATCGTCGATGCGCCGGAAGTGATGAAGGCCTTCAACCCGTGGTGGGCGATCCGCTTCTTCATGGAGCATGGCTGGCACGGGGTGTTCATTCTCGGCGCCGTGGTGCTGGCCGTGACCGGTGGCGAAGCCTTGTATGCGGACATGGGCCACTTCGGCGCCAAGCCGATCCGCCACGGCTGGTATTTCTTCGTCCTGCCGATGCTGCTGCTCAATTACCTGGGCCAGGGCGCGCTGGTGCTCAATCATCCGTCGGCGCTGAAGAACCCATTCTTCGAGGCTGTGCCGGGCTGGGCGCTGTATCCGATGATCATCCTGGCCACGCTGGCGGCGGTGATCGCCTCGCAGGCGGTGATCACCGGTGCGTATTCGGTGGCGCGCCAGGCGATGCAGCTGGGCTACATCCCGCGCATGCTGATCAAGCACACCTCGCGCACCACCATCGGGCAGATCTATGTGCCCGGCATCAACTGGCTGTTGATGGTGATGGTGATCGCGCTGGTGCTGATCTTCCGCAGCTCCACCAATCTGGCGGTGGCCTACGGCATCTCGGTGTCGATGACCATGTTGATCGACACCTTGCTGCTGGCGCTGGTGGCGCGCTCGTTGTGGCCGCGCTGGCGCAACTGGGTGCTGCCGCTGTGCGTGGTGTTCTTCATCATCGAGCTGGCCTTCGTCATCGCCAACGGCGCCAAGTTGCTGCAGGGCGCCTGGTTCCCGCTGGCGCTGGGCATCGTGGTGTTCACCCTGATGCGCACCTGGCGCCGTGGCCGTGCGCTGCTGCGCGAGGAAATCCGCAAGGACGGTATCCGCATCGACAGCTTTTTGCCGGGCCTGATGCTGGCCCCGCCGGCGCGCGTGCCGGGCATGGCGGTGTTCCTCACCGCCGACCCGATGGTCGTGCCGCATGCGCTGATGCACAACCTCAAGCACAACAAGGTGCTGCACGAGCGCAACATCTTCCTCAACGTCGATACCTTGCCGATTCCGTATGCGCCGGCCGACAAGCGCCTGCAGATCGAATCGATCGGCGACGAGTTCTATCGCGTCTACGTGCGCTTCGGCTTCATGGAAACCCCCGACGTGCCGCTGGCATTGATGCGTTCCTGCGACCAGGGCGGCATCCATTTCGACCCGATGGACACCACCTTCTTCGCCAGCCGCGAGACCATCGTGGCCAGCGCCAACCGCGGCATGCCGATCTGGCGCGACAAGTTGTTCGCGCTGATGCATCGCAACGCCGCCCCGGCGACAGGTTTCTTCCGCATCCCCGGCAACCGGTTGGTGGAGTTGGGCGCGCAGGTCGAGATCTGAGGCCGCGACAGCGTCGCGGCCTTGGGAATCGGGAGGCGGGAATGGGGAATAGGAAAAGCAACGGCCTGCGCCAGCCCGAGACACTCGGCGGCGGCTGAAAAGGGCACCAGCCGTGCCGGTAACCGCTACTATTGTCCGCTCGATTCCCCATTCTCGATTCCCCATTCCCGGCTTTTCAATGGACCGCATCATCGCCAGCAGCGCCACCCGCGAAGACGATGCCGCCGATGCGAGCATCCGCCCCAAGCGACTTGCCGATTATCTCGGCCAGCAGCCGGTGCGCGAGCAGATGGATATCTACATCCAGGCGGCCAAGGCGCGTGGCGAAGCGATGGATCACGTGTTGATCTTCGGCCCGCCGGGCCTGGGCAAGACCACGCTCAGTCATGTCATCGCCAACGAGCTCGGGGTGAGCCTGCGTTCGACCTCCGGCCCGGTGATCGAAAAAGCCGGTGATCTGGCCGCGCTGCTGACCAACCTGCAACCGCACGACGTGCTGTTCATCGACGAGATCCACCGGCTCTCGCCGGTGGTGGAAGAAGTGCTGTATCCGGCGATGGAAGATTTCCAGATCGACATCATGATCGGCGACGGCCCGGCCGCGCGCTCGATCAAGATCGACCTGCCGCCGTTCACCCTGATCGGTGCCACCACCCGTGCCGGCCTGCTGACCGCGCCATTGCGCGACCGCTTCGGCATCGTGCAGCGGCTGGAGTTCTATTCGCCGGAAGAGCTGACCCGCATCGTGATCCGCTCTGCCGCAATCCTGGGCATCGACTGCACGCCCGATGGCGCCGCCGAGATCGCACGCCGCGCGCGCGGCACCCCGCGCATCGCCAATCGGCTGCTGCGGCGGGTGCGCGACTTCGCCCAGGTCAAGGCGTCCGGTCATATCGATCTGCCGGTGGCGCAGGCAGCGATGCAGATGCTCAAGGTCGACCCGGAAGGTTTTGACGAGCTCGACCGGCGCATGCTGCGGGTGATCGTCGATCACTTCGACGGCGGCCCGGTCGGGGTGGAATCGCTGGCCGCCTCGCTGTCGGAAGAACGTGGCACCCTGGAAGACGTGATCGAGCCCTATCTGATCCAGCAGGGCTTTCTGATCCGTACCGCGCGCGGGCGCATGGCGACCAACAAGGCCTATCGCCACCTCGGGCTCAAGCCCAAGGCCGCGCCGGCACCGGACCTGTTCGTGGAGGACGAGGATGTCGGTTGATCCCCGATTCAGTTGGCCGACACGCGTGTATTGGGAAGATACCGACGCAGGTGGGGTGGTCTACCACGCGCGCTACGTCGCCTTCATGGAGCGTGCGCGCACGGAGTGGATGCGCGCGGCCGGTTACGGGCAGGAACGCCTGCGCCAGCAGCACGATCTGGTGTTCGCGGTCCGCTCGATGCAACTGGATTTCCTCAAACCGGCCCGGCTCGACGACGCGCTGTCGGTGTCGGCGGTGTTGCTCAGATGCAAACGTGCCAGCCTGCTGTTCGCGCAGTCGGTGCGTCGCGAGGGTGAAGTGCTGCTGACCGCGCAGGTGCGCATTGCCGCACTCGGTGCCAGCGACTTCCGTCCGCGCGGGATGGACGATGCGCTCTACGATGTGTTGAAAGCTTTAGAAACCACAGAATCAGAAGACTGAGGAACAAACGGATGTCGATTGCATTGCTCCTGGCCCTGCAGGACACGGTAGTGGAAGCACTACCGCAGGACGTTGCCGCCGCTGCGGCACAGACCGCCAGCGTGGCGCACAACAGCGGCATCAACTATGTCGAGTTGATCCTGCGGGCGAGCATCCCGGTCAAGATCATCGTGCTGTTGCTGCTGATCGGCTCGTTCATCAGCTGGGTGATCATTTTCCGCAAGGCGCGCGCCTTCAAGCAGGCCAACCGCGAGGCGGACGAGTTCGAAAACCGCTTCTGGTCCGGCGCCGATCTGGCCAAGCTCTATGCCTCGGCCACCGATCGCAACCGCACCGTCGGCGGTCTGGAGTCGATGTTCGAAAGCGGCTTCCGCGAATTTTCGCGCCTGCGCGATCGCCGTCGCCTGGATGGCCGGGTGCAGCTGGAAGGCGCCCAGCGCGCCATGCGCACCGCCTTCACCCGCGAGGTCGACCAGCTCGAGCGCAATCTCGAATTGCTGGCCAATATCGGCTCCACCGCGCCGTATGTGGGTCTGGTCGGCACCGTGTTCGGCATCATGGTGACCATGCACGACATGGTCAGCAGCGGCGAGCAGGCCGGTATCGCTGCCGTGGCACCGGGTATTTCCGAAGCCTTGTTCGCCACCGCCATCGGCCTGTTCGTGGCGATTCCGGCGGTGTGGGCCTACAACCGCTTCACCACCCGCGTGGAACGGCTGTCGGTGCGTTACGAAACCTTCGCCGACGAGTTCAGCTCGATCCTGCAGCGCCAGGCCGGCGCCGACGAGTGATGCCGCTGCCTCGCAACAGCCGGCTTGCATGCGAGTGCCTCGCAGACGCGCGCACCTTCGTGTGCGGGGACAGGATGGGCAAGGCCCTCGCGACAGTGCGCACACGCATGTGCGAGGGATCGGATGGGCGAGTCCCTCGCAAGAGCCCGCACATCCATGTGCGGGGGATTAAATAGGAACGTGTCGCGATGATTTCCAGTATTTCCCGCCGTAAGAAGCGCAAGCTCAAATCCGACATCAACGTCGTGCCGTACATCGACGTGATGCTGGTGCTGTTGATCATCTTCATGGTGACCGCGCCGCTGTTGACCCTGAGCACCGACGTCAACCTGCCGAGCTCGCGCGCCAAGGCGCTGGAGAGCAAGCAGGACCCGATCGTGGTGGTGGTTGCCGCCGACGGCCAGCTCGCACTGCAGTTGCCCAAGGGCAAGCCGCAGGCGATGGACGTGGCCGCGCTGCAGGCGCAGCTGGCCGCCATCGTGGCCCAGGACAAAGAGGCACGCGTGGTGGTGGCCGGCGATCGCGCCGCGCCGTATCAGAAGATCATGGACGCCATCGACGTGCTCAAGCAGGCCAAGGTCGAAAAGGTCGGCCTGATTTCCGACTCTGGCGGTGCTGCAGGTAGCGATGCACGCTGACGCACTCCCCACCCAGACCGCGCGCGAGGATGGCTGGTTCCGACCGGTCGCTTTGGCCCTGGTCGTGCATGTGCTGGTCGCGCTGGTGTTCATCGCCGGCTGGCTGTGGTCACCCGAACGTTCGGTAGAACCGGCCGCTGGCGATCCCAGCATGGAAGCCTCGCTGGACGTGTCCGCAGCCGAAGCGCGCGTTGCGCGGCAGGCGTTGAAGGCGACCCCGGTGGAGACGCCGCCGCCTGCACCGGTGCCCGAACCGGCGCCGGAAGAAAGCGTGCCGCCACCGCAGCCGATCCCCGAGCCACGCCCGCAGGATGCGCCCACGCCGCAACAGGCGCAGGCACAGGAGCGCGTGGCCCAGCCGGACAAGGTCGATCAGGAGCGCGTCGACGCACTCGCGCTGTCGGCGGAAAAGGCCAAGCAGGAACAGGAAGCCAAGCGTCGCCAGGAGCAGATCGACCTCACCGAGCGCAAACGCCAGGAAGAGGCCGAGCAGAAGCTGCGCCTGGCCAAGCAGCAGGAAGAGGCCGACGCCAAGAAGAAGCAGGCTGCCGCACAGCAGGCCGAAGATGCCGAACGCCAGAAGAAGATTGCCGATATCCGCCGGCAGCGCGAACAGGCCACCAAGGAAGCTGCGCTGGCCGAGCAGAAGCTGCGCCAGGTGGCCGCTGCACGTGCGCAACAGGCATCTTCGGCCGCCGCTGCCACCGCACAGCCGACGGCAGGGCAGGGCGGTACCAATACCGATCTGTCGGCCAAGTACGCTGCGGCCATCCAGCAGAAGGTGTTGGGGCAGTGGGTGCGCCCGCCGTCGGTGCCGCCGGGTCAGAAATGCACCATCAACATCCGCCAATTGCCGGGCGGGCAGGTGATGGAAGCCAAGGTCGCGCCGGGCTGCCCGTACGACGAGGCCGGCCAACGCTCGATCGAGGCCGCCGTGTTGAGCGCACAGCCGCTGCCGTATCGCGGCTACGAATCGGTGTTCCAGCGCAATCTGACCTTTGTGTTCACTGCGCAGGATCAGTAACGGCCGGTCTGGACGAGCGGTCGGTTGGCAATACAGAGGTGTCGTGCTGTCTGCGGCCACTCGCTCCACTTTCACGCTGTCTCGTTCACGATTGCGAGTATGTTCACTCGTTGATTGGTATCTCTTGCACACTTTTCCTGCCCGATCCGAGCCGTCCATGAAAAAACCGCTGCGTTGGTTAGCTGCCCTGACCGCCTTGTTGCTTCCGCTGAGTGCTCTCGCGCAGCAGCAGGGGCTCACTATCGATATCGTCGGCGGTAGCGCTTCGGCTACGCCGATCGCTGTCATTCCGATGGCTTACCAAGGCTCCGGCACCGCGCCGCAGACCGATGTGGCGGCCGTGGTTGGCGCCGATCTTGACCGCTCCGGTCAGTTCCGGACCTTGCCGGCCGCGCAGATCGTCGAAAAGCCGACCCGCGGGACCGAGGTGCAGTTCCAGACCTGGCGCACGCTCAAGCAGAACTACATCGTGGTCGGCCGCGTGATGGATGCCGGCGAAGGCGCTTACCGCGTCGAGTACGAACTGTTCGACGTGGCCAAGGGCGAACGCCTGCTTGGCCTGGCGATGACCGCACGCGCCAATGCGATGCGCGATGTCTCGCATCAGATGGCCGATGCGATCTACGAAAAGATCACCGGCGTGCGTGGCGCGTTCTGGACCCGCATTGCCTATGTCACTGCCAGCGGTAGCGGCGGTTCGATGCGTTTTGCGCTGATGGTGGCCGATTCCGATGGCTACAACCCGCAGACCATCGTGCGTTCTGCCGAGCCGTTGCTGTCGCCGAACTGGAGCCCGGACGGCAAGAAGCTGGCCTATGTGAGCTTCGAGCGCGGCAATTCGTCGATCTATCTGCAGGACATCTCCACTGGTGCGCGTGAACTGGTCTCCAGCTTCCGCGGCATCAATGGTGCACCCTCGTTCTCGCCCGATGGCCGTCGCCTTGCGCTGGCGCTGTCGCGCAGCGGCAACCCGGAGATCTACGTGATGGATCTGGGCAGCAAGCAGCTAACCCAGCTGACCAACCACTTCGGCATCGACACCGAGCCGACCTGGGCGCCGGATGGCGGCAGCATCTACTTCACCTCCGATCGCGGCGGTCGCCCGCAGATTTATCAGGTGGCTGCAAGCGGCGGTAGCGCCAACCGCGTGACCTTCCAGGGCAATTACAACGCCACTGCCAGCGTCTCGTTCGACGGCAAGAAGGTCGCCGTGGCGCAGGGCAGCGGCAATACCTACCGTATCGCCATGATGGATCGCAGCCTGGGTTCGCCCAGCTGGAGCACGATCTCGCCGGGTTCGCTGGACGAATCCCCGAGCTTCGCGCCCAACGCCAGCATGATTCTGTACGCCGCTCGCGAGGGTGGCCGGGGCGTGCTGTATGCCGTCTCTTCCGACGCTCGGGTCCGCCAGCGTCTGGTCCTGGCCGATGGTGATGTAAGAGAACCCGCATGGGGGCCTTACCGAACCGCGCATTAATGTTAATATTTCGCTGCGTTAAACCCCATTGGCCCAGGAGCCACCATAGGTATCCCATGAACAAGTCCACCCGCGTCTTGCTTGTCTCCCTGCTGTCTGTTGCCGTGCTGGCTGGTTGCTCGAAAAAGGTGAAGGAAACTCCGCCTGCTCCGACCGACACCACCACCGGTTCCTCCGTTCCCACCGGCCCGGCAACCTCAGGCCTGTACGGCCCGGGCGACCTGGATACCGATGCCTGCCTGCGCCAGCGCGTTGTCTACTTCGATCTGGATCAGGACTCCCTGAAGCCGGAATTCCAGGCCATCATGGCTTGCCACGCCAAGTACCTGCGTGACCGTCCTTCCTCGCGCATCACCCTGCAGGGTAATGCCGACGAGCGCGGCTCGCGTGAGTACAACATGGGCCTGGGCGAGCGTCGCGGCAATGCCGTGTCCTCGTCGCTGCAGGCTGCTGGCGGTTCCGCCAGCCAGCTGACCGTCGTCAGCTACGGTGAAGAGCGTCCGGTCTGCACCGAAACCAGCGAAAGCTGCTGGTCGCAGAACCGTCGCGTCGAAATCGTGTACACGGCTCAGTAAGAAGCGATGCGCTTTCGAGTGACATCTCTGTTCGTCGCGGCGGCCCTTGTGGTCGCCGCGCCGGCTTACGCGCAGCGAGCCAGTCTCGCTGATCGTGTTGCCGTTCTCGAGCAGCAGCAGGCCAACAGTCAGGCCAACAACGATCTTCTCAATCAGCTACAGCAGGCGCGTTCTGACCTGCAGGGATTGCGAGCGACGGTGGAACAGCTGCAGCACGACAACGAACAACTCAAACAACAGTCCAAGGACCAGTATCTGGACCTGGACGGGCGTCTGAATCGGTTGGAAGGTGCAGGTGGTGCAACAACGCCGCCATTGCCACCGGCTGCCGGCAGCGTCACCCCAGCCCCGGCTCCGGCCGCGCGGCCTGCAGCGGCGGCAACTTCCGAGAAGCCGCCCAGTGTGCATGGCGACTCCGGCACGCTGACCGTCAGTAACGAAGAACGCACGGCTTACAACGTGGCGTTCGATGCGTTGAAGAACGGCAAGTACGACGATGCGTCGCAACTGTTCCTGAGCTTTCTGGAGCTCTATCCGAACGGCGTTTACACCCCCAATGCGTTGTATTGGTTGGGCGAAAGCTATTACGCCACCCGAAATTTTCAGCTGGCCGAGGCGCAGTTTCGCGATCTCGTCGGCCGCTATCCCACGCATGACAAGGCCGCTGGCGGCTTGTTGAAGCTCGGCCTGTCGCAGTATGGCGAAGGCAAGAACGACGAAGCCCAGCAGACCTTGCAGCAGGTTGTCTCGCAGTATCCCGGCTCCGATGCGGCGCGTGTCGCCCAGGAACGCCTGCAGTCCATCCGTCTCGGCCAGCAACTGCGCTGAGCCCGCGCGTCGGCGCCTTCGGGCGCGGCGCATACTTTGCCTATGAACGCCGCCGCCGTCCCCAGCGAGATCGTCCAATCGCCATTGCCGCGATTGAAGATCACCGAAATCTTTTTGTCGTTGCAAGGCGAGGCCGAGGCTGCCGGTTGGCCGACCGTATTCGTGCGCCTGACCGGCTGCCCGCTGCGCTGCCACTACTGCGACACCGCTTACGCCTTCCATGGCGGTGAGTGGCACGATATCGATGCGATCGTCGCCGAGGTTTCCAGCCACGGCGTGCGCCACGTCTGCGTGACCGGCGGCGAGCCGTTGGCGCAGAAGCGCTGCCTGGTGCTGCTGCAGAAACTGTGCGACGCCGGCCTTGATGTCTCGCTGGAGACCTCTGGTGCACTGGATGTATCCGCAGTCGATCCACGCGTCTCGCGCGTGGTGGACATCAAGACGCCCGCCTCCGGCGAAGAACAGCGCAACCGCTGGGACAACCTGCCATTACTGACCGCGCGCGACCAGATCAAATTCGTGATCTGCAGCCGCGCCGATTACGAATGGTCGCGCGAGATTGTCGCCGCGCATGCGCTGGACCGTCGCTGCACGGTGTGGTTTTCGCCCAGCAAAAGCGAAGTGACGCCTCGGCAGCTGGCAGACTGGATCGTTGCCGATCGTCTGCCAGTGCGGTTCCAGATGCAGTTGCACAAGTTGCTGTGGAACGACGAACCAGGGCGCTGAAGCCCGGTTGTCAGGCGCCGCTTGCCAAGACGCAATCGCCCGCGTTTTTACGCCGCGATCTGGTTCAACTCGTCGACGGCATCGGCCGGAAGTTTCAGCTCTGCTGCAAATAGATTCGCGCGCAGATGCGCCACCGACGACGTCCCCGGAATCAGCAGGATGTTGGGTGAGCGCTGCAGCAGCCATGCCAGTGCCACCTGCATCGGGGTTGCGGCCAGGCGCTCGGCAACAGCGGCAAGCGTGGACGATTGCAACGGCGAGAAGCCGCCAAGCGGGAAGAACGGCACGTAAGCGATGCCGTCGCGTGCGAGCGCGTCGATAATTTCATCGTCGTGTCGATGCGCGATGTTGTACATGTTCTGGACACAGACGATGTCGGTGATGGCGCGCGCCTCGGCCACTTGCGTTGCAGTGACGTTGCTGATGCCGATATGCCGCACCAGGCCATCGCGCTGCAGTTTGACCAAGGTCTCCAACTGCTCGGCAATGGAGCCTTCTGCCGGCTCCTGGGCCTTGAACATCACGCGCAGGTTGACCACGTCCAGCGCGTCCAGGCCCAGGTTGCGCAAGTTGTCATGCACGGCCTTGACCAGCTCCTGCGATGAATAAGCCGGCAGCCACGCTCCATCCGTGCCACGCGCTCCACCGATCTTGGTGACGATGGTCAGATCGTGCGGATACGGATGCAGTGCTTCGCGGATCAGCTGATTGGTGATGTGCGGCCCGTAGAAATCGCTGGTATCGATATGGTTGACGCCCAGCGCAATGGCGTCGCGCAGCACCGCCAACGCCGCATCGCGATCCTTGGGCGGGCCGAACACGCCAGGGCCGGCAAGCTGCATTGCGCCGTAGCCGACGCGGGTGACCTGACGGTCACCCAGGAGAAACGTTCCGGCTTTGTCGATGTTGGTCATGGCGTTGCGCTCGCGTGTCGTTGAGCCAGCAACGATAGGAAACGTGGTGCGGCTTGTGAATTCGCGTTTGATGTGGCCCTGGCTGATCGCTGCCGAGGCCTGCACTGCATGGGCGCAGGGGCGTCGGCTGAGATATTCGTATGACCGGACCTGTCGGTGTTTCAGGTTTTGATGGCTTGAAGGACCTTGTCTGCGGCTTGAATGGCGACAAACCATGAGTTCGCCTGTTGATCCTCGCGCGGATGCGCGATGCATGCGGCCGGCGCTAGACACGGAACCGGTTTAGTTTTCCGGAGGCACAAAAAAAGCGCCTTAGGCGCTCTTCAAGTGACTGATTTGATTGGTGGGCCGTGATGGATTCGAACCATCGACCAAAAGATTAAAAGTCTTCTGCTCTACCGACTGAGCTAACGGCCCACTGTCCCGGCAGTGCGCCGGGGTGCGCATTCTACCCTACACCGGCGTCAAGACGAAATGGCGTAGTGGGTGGGGTCGGGGATGCCGGCGTCGGCGAAGCCGGCGGCGCGTAGGCGGCAGGCGTCGCAGTGGCCGCAGGCGCGTCCGTCGGCGTCGGCGCGGTAGCAGGAGACGGTGAGGCCGAAGTCCACGCCCAGGCGCACGCCTTCGCGGACGATATCGGCCTTGCTGAGGAACTGCAGCGGCGCATGCACGCGCAGGCCGGCGCCTTCCACGCCCGCCTTGGTGGCCAGATTTGCCAGCACTTCGAAGGCGCGGACGAACTCGGGCCGGCAGTCGGGATAGCCCGAATAGTCCACCGCGTTGACGCCGCAGAACAGGTCGTCGGCGCCGATCACCTCGGCCCAGCCCAACGCGAGCGACAGCATGATGGTGTTGCGCGCAGGCACATAGGTAACCGGAATGCCGTCGCCGCCGGCATCGGGCACGTCGATGTCGGCGGTGAGCGCCGAGCCGCCGATGCTGCGCAGGTCCACGTCGACCACCTTGTGGGCGATGACGCCTTGCGCGGTGGCCACACGTGCGGCCGCGTCCAGTTCGGAGGTGTGGCGCTGGCCGTAGCGCACGCTTAGGGCGTGCACGGCAAAGCCCTGTTCCTGCGCGAGCGCGACGACGGCGGCGGAATCCATGCCACCGGACAACAGAACTACGGCTTTTTTCATGACGGATCAGGCTGTAACAACGGAAGCGGAGAGGCTAGCAGGGTCGGCGTTGCACGGCGACAGCGCGCTATTGCCGCATGGTCCTGCCAAGGAGTTCTGGCATCCGGTCGAGGCCTGGGGTTTGAATGTCCTGAGCGCCTTTTTATTGACGCTATACCGCTGAAAGAGACACTGCATGGATTCCCGGATTCCTGGATTCCACATCGCCACACGGCCCATCCAGTCAACGTTGCAGTGGCGGCCGCATGATTTTTTGTTCACGGTTAGCGGTTTATTGTGCGGGTCGAATCCGGAGTCCATGACGTGATGGCCGACCAGCAGGAAGACGCCGCGAAATCGCGTATCTACAAGGCGCTGTTACAAGCGACTCCGGACCTTCTGTACGTGTTCGATATCCAGCATCGTTTTATCTACGCCAACGAGGCATTGTTGACGATGTGGGGGATGCGCTGGGAAGAGGCGCACCTCAAGACCTGCCTTGAAATTGGCTACGAGCCCTGGCATGCGGCAATGCACGATACCGAAATCGAGCAGGTGAAGGCGACCGGCCAGCCGCTGCGAGGCGAGGTGCCGTTTCCGCATACCACCAAGGGCCTGCGTGTGTACGAGTACATCTTTACACCGGTCTTCGGGCCTGATGGCGAGGTGGAGGCGATCGCTGGCGCCACGCGTGACATCACCGAACACAAGCAGCATGAGCAGCACCTGCAGTTGTTGATCAACGAGCTCAATCATCGCGTCAACAATTCGCTGATCATGGTGCAGTCGCTGGCTCGCCAGTCGTTCAATAACGCGACCAGCCTTGCGGATGCGCAAGAAAAGATCGATGCGCGTCTGCTGGCGCTCTCCAGAGCCCATGACACGCTTACCCGCGAGAACTGGGTCAGTGCCGATATCCTCGAGCTGACCCGCGATGCTGCCGCACTGTATGAATCGCACGATGGCGTGCGCTTCGCGCTGCAGGGCCAATCATGTCGGCTCGATCCTCGGCGGGCGTTGGCACTATCGATGGCGCTGCACGAGCTGTGTACCAACGCGCTCAAGCACGGCGCCCTGTCTGTTCCGGAAGGCAGCGTGCTGATCGCGTGGGAACGCAGAATGCAGGATGCAGACGCGCAGCTCGAACTGGTCTGGCAGGAGCGCGGCGGGCCGGCCGTCCGCCCACCAACGCGAAAAGGCTTCGGCTCCCGATTGCTGGAGCGTGGTTTGAAGCACGACCTCAAGGGCGATGTCGAACTCGTTTTCGACCCTGCGGGCGTTTCGTTCCGTGTCTGCATGCCGCTGCCGGCCGAGCTGGTCGAGGCGCACACGTGACCGGGCGCGTCTTGTTGGTCGAAGACGAATCCGTGGTTGCCATGCTGCTGGAAGACTGCTTGATCGAACTGGGATACGAGATCGCGGCGACGGTGGGAGACGTGGATGCGGGGCTTGAGGAAGTGCAGAAGGGGAATCTTGATCTGGCGTTGCTGGACGTCAATCTTGGCGGCAGCTATTCCTTTCCGATCGCCGAGGAACTGGATGCCCGCGGAGTGCCGTATATTTTCGTGACTGGTTATTCTGTGGGTGGCATCCCCGAGAAATTCCAGCATCGGCACGGTTTGCAGAAGCCCTTCCACTTGCGTGATCTGCAGGCCGCATTGGCGCTGCTGCAGCAGACAAGCGCCGGCTAGTCCGCGCTTTTGAAAATTGCCGAGGTCAGCCAAAGCGAGTGAATAACGCTTTGCCGGATCGAGGCATCGTGCGGGTGCACGCGACAGCAAAAGCTACTGCCTGCCGCCCAGCAAACTGGCAGCTGCCGCCTTACTCAGTGCCTGGCCGAGATGGTGCAAGGCGCTTGAGCGCACTGCCGCGCGTTGCCAGTACAGCGGCAAATCGAGCCAGCGCGTGGGATCGATGATGACCACCTGCTTGTCCCGGACTGCCGGAACGACCATCGAGTCCGGGGCCAGACACCATCCAAGTCCACGCGCTGCAGCTTCGACGAAGCCGGTGGAGGTGGGGAGATAGTGCACCGGTGGCGCCACCTGCGCGCGCGTGATGCGGCGGACGAAGCGGGCTTGCAGCGTGTCTTTTCGGTTGAAGACCAGCATCGGCGCACGCGTCAGCGCCGTAGCGTTGAAACCCTGCGCGAAATACCTTGCAACGAAGGCGGCCGATGCGATGGCGTGGTAACGCATCACACCCAATGCGTCGACATTGCAGCCTTGCAGCGGCTTGCGCTCCGAGGTGACGGCGCCAAGCACGGTGCCCGCACGCAACAATTCCAGGGTGTGGTCCTGGTCGTCCACATGGACGTCGAAGAGAAACCCATGCGTTTGATGCAAGGACGCCAGTGCAGCCAGGAACCAGGTCTGCAGTGAATCGTCGTTGACGGCGATGGCAATGGTGCGTGGATGTCCAGCTGCGCCGTCGCCGGGCAGGAAGTCGGCCATTGCCTCGGCTTCGAGTACCTGCATCGGTCTTGCCCGACGTAACAGGCGTTCACCCGCCGGGGTGGGGCGGCAGGGTGCTTTTCGTATCACCAGTACCTGGCCAAGCCGGTCTTCGAGTGCCTTGATGCGCTGCGAGATGGCCGAGGGAGTGACCGACAGCCGATACGCAGCTGCATCGAAGCTGCCTTCTTCCAGAACGGCTGCGAACGCCGCCAGCTGTGGATGCAGCAGATCCATGGCATCTCCTTGCTGGATTAGAATTTCTAACTAGCCTACAGAATATTTAGTTTTCCTGAATCGCTCGCTGCGGTCACGATGCAGACCTGGTTCTCGGAAGATGCATATGTTCGTTCAGGCAGCAGCGGCCGGCTTGATCGCTGGCGCAGGTCTCATCATTGCGATCGGGGCACAAAATGCGTTCGTGTTGCGGCAGGGGCTCAAGCGTCAGCATGTGGGCCTGATCGTGCTGATCTGCGCAGCCGGCGATATCGTGCTGATCGTGCTGGGCGTCGCCGGGATCGGTGCGTTGGTGAAGCAGTGGCCGGACGTGCTGCAAGTTCTTCGCTATGCCGGCGCTGCGTTCCTGGCGGCGTACGGAATCCTGGCTGCACGCAGGGCCTGGCACGGCAAGGGAGCACTGGCACCGGCAGCAAGCGACGCGCAGGCTTGGCAGCGCGCGATGCTCACCTGCCTGGCATTCACGTTTCTCAATGCGCACGTCTATCTCGACACGATGGTACTGCTGGGCAGCGTGTCTGCGCGCTATCCAGGCCAGCTGCGCTGGGCGTTTGCGTCGGGTGCGTGCCTTGCCAGTGTTACCTGGTTCTCCAGCCTGGGATATGGTGCGCGTTTGCTGCAGCCGGCCTTTCGTGATCCGCGCGCATGGCGCGTACTGGACGCATCGATCGCGGTGTTCATGCTGGTGCTGTGCGCCTTGTTGCTGCTGCCATCGCATGCTGCGCTACTCTGACGCCCCCCCCCCCTATGACTGGAGTCACTGTCATGCCGCCGTTGCGCATTAGCACCGACACGTCCGAGCTCGATGTGCCGATGATCCACCGCTATCTGTCGCAGCACACCACGTGGGCCAGGGACATCCCGTTGTCGCTGCTGCAGCGCTCCATCGCCAACTCGCTGTGCTTTGGCGGGTTTGTGGAGTGCGCTCAGGTGGCGTTCGCGCGGGTGGTTTCCGATTACGCAACGGTTGCATATCTGGGCGATGTCTTCGTGCTGCCAGAGCATCAGGGCAAGGGCCATAGCAAGCTGCTGCGCGCCTAGCAGCTGATCAGGCCTGCAGTCGTGGACGTGATCTGCGTGGCCGCGGTTTAAACGGTCGGAAACAACGAAAAGCGCCTTGCCAGACGCTTTTCGTAGACGACATTCCGGGGGCGGATCTATGCAAGCCCCAGCCAGCGTCGTCAGTGGAACCACGCCGACGACGCTGTTGAGGGCGGCGTTGATTTCACCGCCCAATTCCTCAGGCGCTACGGACCTTGTTCAACAGATGCGCGACCGGTGCTGCGGCGCGCGTCTGTGCCTGGCTTGCCTGCCGTGCATCGATCTTGAAGATCGCCACCGCGTCGGTGAGCTGCACAGCCTGTTCTTCCATCGAGCGTGCGGCGGCCGTGGCTTCTTCCACCAGCGCGGCGTTTTGCTGGGTGGCCTCGTCCATATGCGTGATGGTCTGGTTGACCTGCTCGATGCCGGCGGACTGCTCCTGCGAGGCCGCAGAGATCTCGCTCATGATGTCGGTCACACGTTGCACGCTGGCCACCACATCGCCCATGGTCTTGCCAGCGCTGTGCACCAACGCCGAGCCTTCGGCCACACGCTGCACCGAATCGTCGATAAGGCTCTTGATTTCCTTGGCCGCGCCAGACGAACGCTGTGCGAGCGTGCGCACCTCCGATGCCACTACTGCAAAGCCGCGTCCCTGTTCGCCGGCACGCGCGGCTTCCACCGCTGCGTTCAAGGCCAGGATATTGGTCTGGAACGCGATGCCATCGATGACGCTGATGATGTCGGCAATCTTTTTGGACGAAGCTTCGATACCGGTCATGGTCTGGACGACCTTGCCCACCACCTCGCCGCCTTGCGATGCCACGCGTGCGGCGCCGATCGCGAGCTGATTGGCCTCGCGTGCGCTCTCTGCATTCTGTTTGACGGTGGACGTCAGCTCTTCCATCGAGGCAGCTGTCTCTTCCAGGTTGGCCGCTTGTTGCTCGGTGCGCTGCGACAGGTCCTGATTGCCGGCAGCGATTTCACTGGCAGCCGAGTTGATCGAGACCGCCGATTGCTGGATGTTGCCGACGATCTGCGCCAACTGGCTGGCGGTGGCGTTGGCATCGTCGCGCATCTGGGCAAACACGCCGCGGAACTCGCCACTCATGCGTGCGGTGAGATCGCCAGAGGCGATCGACTGCAGCAACGACGATAGCGACTGCAGATTGCCATCGGCGGTGGACATCAGATGATTGAGGCTTTCCACCATGATGCGGAAATCGAATTGGAAACGCTCGACATCGCCACGCGCTGTGAAGTCGCCATTGGCGGCCGACTGGGCAAGGTGCTTGATCTGGTGATTCATCGCCGACAGATTGAGCTTGACCTGCGACATGGTGTCGCTGAAAGCGGCTTTTTCGCCCGGCAGTGGCTGCATGTCTTCGGAGAGTTCGCCGATGGCGTAACGCCCCATGATGCGGGCCAGATCGTTTTGCACCGCCACATGCGAGGCGACCAGCGAATTGGTGTCGTTGGCCATGCGCCCGTAATCGCCGGGGAATGCCGAGGCATCGATGCGGAAACTGATCTGACCATTGTCGTGATGCCTGGCCATGTCGGTCTGCGCGGCGATCAGGTTGCGCAGCTGCAACTGCATCTTGTCCATTGCCTGCAACAGGCGGCCGGTTTCATCGGTAGCGGTGGTGTGGACGTCGTTCTGCAGGTTGCCGGCGGCAATGGCCTCGGCAGTGCGGGTGGCTTGGCTGAGCGGCATGGTCAGGCTGCGCGTGATCATCCACGCAAGCAGGGCGCTGATGGCCAACGCGGCAATGCCGCCACTGGCGAGCGTGACCTTGCCGCGATGCATCGATGCCACCGCTGCGGCATAGGCCTGTTTGCTGAGGCGGCTTTCCAGTGCTGCGTTGGCGCGAATGGCGGCTTGTTGTTCATTCATCGCCACCGCGGCGGCGCCCTGCAACAGCGCCTGCGCCTCCTGGTTCTGATCATGAATGCCGTATTCGAGAATCTGGTTGTTGTACTTGACGGAGATGTCGCGTTTTTCCTGCACCAGCTTGAGCGCGTTCTTTTCGCCGTCGGTGCTCGGCATGGCCGCCAGCGCATCGTGCGCCGCCTTATAACGGGCGCGGTTGCTTTCGATCATCTCCATTGCGCTGCGGTTGGCAGCATCGCCAGACACCATGACGATGTCGCGCAGGCCGATCGCCACGTTGGTGTTGGCGTCCAGCATGTCGGTGGAGAGTCTGATCCGCTCCATGTTGTTGTTGACGATGGTGTCCAACTCGAGACGGGCGGTGGACATGGTGACCAGGCCGGTTGCCACAAGCAGGCCGGACAATAAGATCAAGATGCCGAAGGCCACGCCCAAGCGGCGGCCGACATTGAGGTGTTGCAGATATTGGTTCATCACCGCATCCAGGTTGTGCAGCTGAAGGGCTCAGTGAATGCGGGGTGCATCCACTCAAGCGTCTTGCCCAGCTAGCGGCCGGAGAGTGAGGAGCTAAAGGCTTGTATTTGGAAATGCTTATGACGGATTCATGACGTGGAAGAAATTTCCCGACAGCTGTCCGCCGTTGCCTGACATCCCACAAAAAGCGCCTTGTTTAATGCGTCATTGCTGGATCGAAGCGTGCCAATGGCAGGACGATTTTCCGACGTTTTACCGACGCGCTGAAGTGGATAACGCAGCGCGCACAGCCAACGATTGGAACTGACGAATGGTCGAGTTCGCTGACGTGTGCGGTATGGGCGGATGAGAACCGCAGGATTGCTGCGCATGCATCAATGCCGCGAGCGATTCGGTTGATGTTGGGCAGCAGAGCAGCCTGCCCGTGCACATCGCGAGCCGGCCTGTACCGGCTACTTTTTAGCGAGCCACTGATGCATCGCGCCGTCGCGCGCAGCAAGCATGGCGCGATGGGTGTTGTCTTGCGCTCAACTCTCCAGCGCGGCAAGGACGTTGGCGTAAAGCTGTTCGGCATCGGCCTCGTTGTTGAAGCGTGCGAACACCTCGTCGCCGGAGATCAGGCCGACCCGCACCGAGTGGCAATACGAACCGAAGCTCTCGCCGGCGTTGAACGGGTCGTTGACGACGGAGATATGGGCAAGGCGGATCCGGGTTGTGCCGAATTTGATGAACATCTGCAATCTCCTGTGTGAGCGCCCAGTTTCCCATTTTGTCGGGCGCGGCAGAAGCGCGATGGCAGCAACGTGCCGGGCGAAGCCTGCATGGCTACCCCAGTGACGGCGCTGATTCGTTGGCGTTCACATGGATGCCGACGGACCGCCAGTTGCTGGTAGAGCCTCAGCGCCGCGCCAGTGAGGCCAACCTCGCGCATCCACGGACCCAGCACGTACACTGCCGTGCCCTGATGCTGAGCTCGTCCGATGTCCGAACCGATCCGTCTCGACAAATGCGTTGCTGCGCTGTTCGGCTGCTCGCGTGGCGAGGCCCAGCAGTACATCGAAGGCGGCTGGGTCAGCGTGGACGGTGTGGTGGTCGAGGAGCCGCAGACATTGACCACCGCGCCGCAGGTGACGCTGGCAGCCGATGCGGTGCTTGCGCCTGCCGAGCCAGCCACGTTGCTGCTGCACAAGCCTGCTGGAATGACGGCCGAGGCCGCGTTGGGGTTGGCCGTGCCGGCCGCGCGCAGCAGTCTGGATCAGGCCAACGTGCGCGTCCTGAAACGGCATTTCCTGCGTCTGAGCGCGCCGTTGCCGCTGGAAGACGAGGCCAGCGGTTTGCTGGTCCTGAGCCAGGATGGCCGCGTGCTACGCAGGCTCAGCGCCGATGCAACCTCCATCGAGCAGGAATTCCTGGTGGAAGTCAGCGGCGAGCTGCGCCCCTACGGCATGGCGCGGCTTGCGCATGGCCTGGTCTATCAGCAGCGCAGCCTGTCGCCGTGCAAGGTGAGTTGGCAGAACGAAGAGCGGCTGCGCTTTGCGATCAAACATGTGCAGCCCGGGCAACTGCGCTTCATGTGCAAGGAAGTCGCGCTGGACGTGGTGAGCATCCGGCGCTTGCGCGTGGGCCGCATCTCGCTGGGCAAACTGGCGATCGGCGAATGGCGCTACCTGCCGGCGGGCGAGCGTTTTTGAGTGTGCCGCTTGCGTTCAACGCTGGCGGCAACCTGCAGGCAATGCGACGACTCGCTGCCTTCGAACCGATGCCCGGGTCGCTTACTTCTTGTTGCGCTTTTTCTTGGCACGCGTCACCAGCCAGAAAACCACGCCGATGATCGCAACGACCAAGATGATGAAAGCCGGTGACAGAAACGAGTTGTCGCCCATGGGGATCTCCTGAGTTCTTTGGCAGCAAAGCGCTGCATTCGAACCAGCCTAGCGAGCGGCGTGCTTGATCGCGTGAAATACGACGTATGCGTGGGGCCAGGACGTTTTTCTGCGTGCTGCAGTTGTGCCCAGTCGTGCGATGGACGTATGGCTGTTGGTGCCTAATCGAACTGTCTGACGCAGCTCGGCAAGCAGACCCTGCAGCGTCTGGATACGTCGGCGAACGATGCTCGCACACAAACATGCAGCGCCAAGGTCATGCAGCGCCAAGGCTGCGCTCGCCACGGAGCGCAGCCTGTGCCGTCAGCGGAAGGTGGGTGTGCAGCGAAAGCCGGAGCAGTCGATCTGCACCGTGCTGCCGCTGCTGCAGGTAGCGCTGAAGCGCGTGGCGCTGTTGGCCTGCACCTGCCCGCAACTCAAGCCGGTGCTGATGCCTTGTGCGCGTGCCACCACCGACTCGGTCGACATCGCTGCACGTGCGGGTGAGGCGGTGGACGCAGAGGCAGCGGCGGGCGGTGCTGCAGCATGTGTCTGCGCCGGTGCAGCAAGCTCTGTGGCGAGCGGCGAAGTGACGGCTCCGCTGTGGGCGTTGCCGTTCGCACCGGCGTTCGCTGCAACCACAACGCCTTGCGCATTTTCGCCCTGCAATGGCTGGCCGCGGTCTTCGCGATGGCGGTCGAAGCTCAGCGTCTGCCCGAACACCAGCTGGATCCAGCTCGGATAGGTGTAACCCGTGCCCTTGCTGTGATCGACGATGGCGCCGATGGCACCGCCGATCAGGATGTTGCCCCAGATGCCCATGTTGGCGCGCGAGATGGAGCGGCCGGACGCATCGCGCTGACCAGGCAATACGCAGGTGACATCCAGATCGTGCGAGGAGCGGTGCACCTGCGCGGTCTGGCCGGACTTCAGGGTCAAGCGCCCCTTGTCGTTGCTGATGGCGCAATCCGCGCCGGAAATGGTCTGCCCGTCGGCGGTCTTGGTATCGATGCGGATCGGCTGGGTCGCATCGTTCAGTACCGTCGCGCAGCCGCTCAACGCAACCATGGTGATGGCTGCGGTCACTAGATGTTTCATGTTTTCCCCTGGCGTGAAAGCACGAGCGTGCCAGGCGGGCGATGGCGCCGCATCCTTAGGCACACGCGTGTGTTGATCAATCCCCGTGACCGGCGCATGGCGCGACGGCTGGCATTTCATACCGGGATTGTGGGCCGCCGTCCAGTGGCGGCGGCCGACGTCAGGCCACCGGGGTGGGAAGCACCCGGTGTTTGGCCATCACGCTGCGGATGGCGGTCAACAATTGCTCGGGGGTGTAAGGCTTTTCCAGGAAGGCCACGCCGTCCGGCAGGATCTCTTCCACGTACTCCACCGCCAGGCCGGAGGTGAGCAATACCGGAAGCTTGTACGGCGCCTGCGCGGTCTTGACCGCCAGATCCACGCCGGTCAGGCCGCCGGGGAAGTGGATATCGGAAAACAGCACGTCGATGCGCGGGTCACTTTCGATCAGGGTCAGCGCTTCTTCGACCGAGCCTGCACTGCGGCAGGTGAACCCATAGCTCTCCAGCACAAGGCAGCTGAGTTGTCGGGTGCCATCGCCGTCTTCGACGACGAAGACAACCGGCCGTTCCTTGTTCTGTGACATGAGCGCGTCTCGTAAGGCAAGCCGCATTCTCAGCGATGCAGGGGTGAACCCTCCGTCAACGCAGACGGGGCCGTATAGTTACCAGCCGAACGGGCCGGGACCGTAGCCGCCAGGCCCATAACGCGGGCCGAAAATCGGGCCTTCGCCACGTCCGACACTGATGCTGACGCCAATCTGGTGCGCCTTGCCGTCGTCGTCGTAATAGGTCTTGCAGGAATTCAGATTGACCGCTTGCCAGTTGCTGTTGCCGCCGCGGCTGGCGTAGCCCATGCCGGTTTCGACTGCGCCATGCAGCTTGCCCTGGCATTGCTCGGCGCGTTCGGCGGCGATGGCGGCGGCACTGGGTCGGCTCAACGCAGGCTGGGGACCGCTTTTGTCGCCGTAAAAGGTGCCTGGCGGATCGGTGGGGACCTCGGGATCGGAGCGGTACTGCACCGGTGCCTGCGGAATGCTCAGATCGAGCGAGCGCGCCGTGACCGGCTCGGCGCTGCCGTCGCCTGCCTGGGCGAGCACGCCGCCAGCGGCAAACAGAGTGGCCAGGAGAAGCAGGCTGCGTTTCATCGAGTGGACTCTACATGAGGGACTGACAGCGCGTGCCAGATCGCCTTGTGAAACTAGCAACGGCTGATTGAATGCGCGCTGTCGATCTTGCGGATTTTTGTGCCGGCGTTGGTATGCCGATGACACACGCCGTTGCATCAGCCTTGTTCGCGCACGATCTCGATCAGCTGCGCCCCGTAGCGGGCCAGCTTGCCGCCACCGATGCCGCCGATATGCGACAACGCATCGATGCTGGTGGGGCGTTGTTCGGCGATGTTGCGCAGCGTGCTGTCGTGGAAGATCACAAACGCCGGCACGTTCTGTTCCTTGGCCAGCTCTGCGCGCAAGCCGCGTAAGGCGTTGAACAAGCTCAAATCCTGCGGCTGCACCGGCAGGCCGGTGCGTTGCGTGCCGCGCTCCCGCTCGCGTCCGGCAGCCGGGTTCTCGCGGCGCATCATGACCTGGCGCTCGCCCTTGAGTACCTGGCGGCTGGCGTCGGTCAGGCGCAGACCGCCATGGCCTTCGCTGTCGACCTCCAGCAGGCTGGCGGCCACCAACTGACGGAACACGCCGCGCCAGGTGCGCTCGTCCAGGTCGCGGCCGATGCCGTAGGTGCTCAACTGGTGGTGGCCGAGCTGCTTGATGCGCTCGTTCTCGCTGCCGCGCAGGATGTCGAGCAGGTGGCCTACACCGAAGCGCTGCCCGCTGCGGTACACGCAACTGAGCGCTTTTTGCGAAGCCACCGTGGCATCCCAGGCGGCCGCCGGGGTGAGGCAGTTGTCGCAGTTGCCGCAGGGCTTGGGATAGGTCTCGCCGAAGCCGGCCAGCAGCACCTGGCGACGGCATTGCATCGATTCGCAATAGCCCAGCAGGTGATCGAGCTTGGCGCGCTCCAGGCGCTTGCGCTCCTCGGCCGCTTCGCCCTGTTCGATCATCTGCTTGAGCAGCACCATGTCGCCCAGGCCGTAGCAGAGCCAGGCTTCGGCCGGGTCGCCATCGCGGCCGGCGCGGCCGGTTTCCTGGTAGTAGCCTTCCAGCGATTTGGGCAGATCCACATGCGCCACGAAGCGCACGTCGGGCTTGTCGATGCCCATGCCGAAGGCGATGGTGGCGGTCATGATGATGCCGTCTTCGCGCAGGAAGCGGCGCTGGTTTTCCGCACGCACCTCGGCCGGCAAACCGGCGTGGTAGGGCAGGGCGTTGAAGCCTTGCGCGCACAGCTGCTGCGCGGTTTCTTCGACCTTGCGCCGCGACATGGCGTAGACAATGCCGGCCGAGCCGCGATGACGTCCCAGGAATTCCTGCAATTGCTTGCGCGCGTTGTCCTTCTGCACCACGGTGTAGCGGATGTTGGGGCGGTCGAAGGAGCTGACGAAGTGGCGCGCGTCGACCAGATCCAGGCGTTCTGCGATCTCGCGCTGGGTCGGTGGATCGGCGGTGGCGGTCAAAGCCATGCGCGGGATGTGCGGCCAGCGCTCGTGCAGCACGGTGAGCTGGCGGTATTCGGGGCGGAAGTCGTGGCCCCATTGCGAGACGCAATGCGCCTCGTCGATGGCGAACAGCGCGATGCGGCTGCGCTCCAGCAAGGACAGGAAGCGCGGCGTCAGCAAGCGCTCTGGCGCGACGTAGAGCAGATCCAGATCGCCCGAGAGCAAGGCGCGCTCGACCCTCTGGGTGTTTTCCGCATCCAGCGTGGAGTTGAGGAATTCGGCACGCACGCCGAGCTGACGCAAGGCGTCGACCTGATCCTGCATCAGTGCGATCAGCGGCGAGACCACGATGCCGATGCCATCGCGCAACAGCGCAGGCACCTGGTAGCACAACGACTTGCCGCCACCGGTGGGCATCAGCACCAGGGCATCGTTACCCGCGGCAACGTGTTCGACGATGGCCTGTTGAGGACCGCGGAAGTCGTCGTAACCGAAGACGCGGCTGAGCAGTTCGTGGGCGGGGGAAGACATCGGTCTAGGATACCGCGCGGGTCAAGCGCTGGTTGGTCTCATGCCGGCGATGGTGCGCGATGACGGGTCAGGAATCGCCGCGATGTGATGGCGCCTACGACTGCTGATGCGAGTCGCTGGGTGTGGGGCGTGCTGCGCGGGAGATTGCAGAAGGCCGAACGTGGAGCTGGGCCAGTTGGGCTTCGCTCCTTACCCTCACCCCAACCCTCTCCCGGGGAGAGGGGCTTGCTGCCTGAGGGTCCATGCTGATCACGCGGCAGAGACGAATACCCGAACTGAGCGCTGCCTAACTCGTCCACCAAGAGCTCCCTCACCGAGAACCCGACCAACAATAGCCCCCTGAGTCAGGGGGCGCGCCGAAGGCGCGGGGTGTGGCAGGCAATTGAGCAGGGGCCCAAGGTTTCGCCAACGGCGCAACCTTGGGCAAACCCGCAGGGGGCGAAGCCCGAAGGGTTTACTGCAACAAGGAACGCAGCATCCACGCGTACTTTTCGTGGGTCTGCAGGCGCTGGGTCAGCAGGTCCACGGTCGGGTCGTCGCCGGCGTCGTCGGCGGTGCCCAACACCTTGCGTGCGGTGCGGCAGACCGCTTCGTTGCCGCTGACCAGCTGTCGCACCATCTCGCGCCAGTCGGCGCTGTCGCTCAATCCCTGCTCTTCCGGGATCGAGGTCAGGGCAACGAACTCGCTGTAGGAGCCCGGCGCGTTGTAGCCCAGGGCGCGGATGCGCTCGGCCACTTCGTCCAGTGCGGCCCACTGCTCGGTGTACTGGGTTTCGAACATGGTGTGCAGCGAGTTGAACATCGACCCGGTGACGTTCCAATGGAAGTTGTGGGTCTTCAGATACAAGGTGAAGGCGTCAGCCATGTAGCGGGCCAGACCGTCGGAGATCTTCTTGCGATCGCCGTCCTTGATCCCGATATCGATGTGCGGGGCCGATGCGGCGGCAACCGGTAAGGCGTCTGGTCCGTCAATGATGACGACGGGCTTGTTGGCGTTCTTTTTCTTGGACATGGGAATGGTCCTCCTGAGGGAACAGATATCGGGTCACAATAGTCACTCTAAAGGATCACTCGTCATTCAATCTTTCACATTTTTTCATCAATGAGCGCTATCGATACCGACCTGGCCACCACCTTGCGCGAGCGCCGTAGCGCCGTCGATGGCGGCATGAGCCGCGACCGGGGCCGCTTGCTAGGCCTGTGGTCGCGCTGGCAAGGCAAACCCGGCAACGTGCAGCTGCGTCAGGCCTTCGAGCAAGCGCTGGCGGCGTCGCAGGCGCAGCGCAAGGCGCGCGCCGAGCAGCAGCCCGCCATCACGCTGGACACGCAACTGCCGATCGCGCGCGAGGCCGAGCGCATCATCGCGTTGATCCGCGATCATCAAGTGGTGGTCATTGCCGGCGAAACCGGCTCGGGCAAGACCACCCAGCTGCCCAAGCTGTGTCTGGCGGCCGGGCGCGGGGCGGCCGGCATGATCGGCTGCACCCAGCCGCGCCGGATCGCCGCACGTACGGTGGCTGCACGCGTGGCCGAGGAGTTGAAGACGCCGTTGGGCACCACGGTGGGCTTCCAGGTGCGCTTCACCGACCGGGTTGGCGAAGATTCGCGGATCAAGTTCATGACCGACGGCATCCTGCTGGCGGAGATCGCCAGCGACCGTTGGTTGTCGGCCTACGACACCATCATCGTGGACGAGGCGCACGAGCGCAGCCTCAACATCGACTTCCTGCTCGGCTATCTCAAGCAGCTGCTGCAAAAGCGCTCCGACCTCAAGTTGATCGTGACTTCGGCCACCATCGATACCGAGCGCTTCGCGCGGCATTTCGACGATGCGCCGGTGATCAATGTGGAAGGCCGCACTTTTCCGGTGGAGGTGCGTTACCGCCCGCTCGAAGGCGAGGCCGGCGATGACAGCGACGGCGAGCAAGGCAACGGCCGCGATGGCGAGCGCACCGTCAACGATGCGATCGTGGCGGCGATCGATGAGATCACCCGCATCGACCCGCGTGGCGATGTGCTGATGTTCCTGCCGGGGGAGCGCGAGATCCGCGATGCGCATCAGTCGCTGGAGCGGCGCAAGTACCGCGAGACCGAAGTGGTGCCGTTGTACGCGCGGCTGTCTGCGCAGGATCAGGACCGGGTGTTCAATCCGGGCCCGCGTCGACGCCTGGTGCTGGCGACCAATGTGGCCGAGACCTCGCTGACGGTGCCGCGCATCCGCTATGTGGTGGACCCCGGTTTTGCGCGCATCAAGCGCTACAGCCCGCGTCAGAAGCTGGACCGGCTGCATATCGAGCCGATTTCGCAGGCCAGCGCCAACCAGCGCATGGGCCGGTGCGGGCGCATCGCCGAGGGCATCTGCTACCGCCTGTATGCCGAAGCCGACTTTGCCGCCCGGCCGGCGTTCACCGACCCGGAGATCCGGCGCGCGTCGTTGTCGGGCGTGATCCTGCGCATGCTGCAACTGGGCCTGGGGCGGATCGAGGATTTTCCGTTTCTGGAAGCGCCTGACGAGCGTGCAGTGGCCGACGGCTGGCAGCAACTGCTGGAGCTGGGCGCAATCGATGGCGAGCGCCGCCTGACTGCTACCGGCCGCCAGATGGCGCGCCTGCCGGTGGACGTCAAACTGGCGCGCATGCTGGTGGCCGCGCAGCAGCACGGCTGCCTGCGCGAGATGATCGTCATTGCCTCCTTCCTGGGCATCCAGGATCCGCGCGAGCGCCCGCCCGAAGCGCGCGAGGCCGCCGACAACGCACATGCGCTGTTTGCCGATGCGCGCTCGGAATTCGTCGGCATCCTGCGCTTGTGGGAGGCGTACCGGCAGGTGCATGAAGAGCTTACCCAGTCCAAATTGCGCGATTGGTGCAATCGACATTTTCTGGGTTTTTTGCGCATGCGCGAGTGGCGCGAACTGCATCGGCAGTTACGCCTGTTGTGCGAAGAACTCGGTTGGAGCGAAGAGCCGGCCGGGGTGATGATGGCGCCGCTGCTGGCCGGTGCCAGCGCACCGCCGCGCGAGGATGGCCACAATGCCAACCGGCCCACGCGCGGGCAGTTGCATCGCGCCGCGCGTCTGGCGCGCGAAGGCAGGCCGGAGCCAAGTGCGCCACCTGCACGCACCACCTCTGCAGCTGCGAACAAGCAGGCCGAGGCCGCTGAAGTATCGGCACGCACCAGCGAGCGCGAACGCGCTGCGGCGTATCAGGCCTTGCATCGCGCACTGTTGGCCGGCCTGCCGACGCAGATCGGCCATCGCACCGAAAAAGGCGATTTTCTCGCCGCGCGGCAACGCCGGTTCGTGCCGTTCCCCGGCTCGGCGTTGGCGCGCAAACCGCCGCCGTGGATTCTGGCCGCCACACTGCTGGACACGCAAAAAGTGTGGGGCATGACCAATGCCGCGATCGAGCCGGATTGGGCGATTACCGAGTTGCCGCATCTATTGGCGCGCAAGCATTTCGACCCACATTGGTCGCGTGCGCAGGGGCAGGTGGTCGCCTCCGAGCAGATCAGCCTGTTCGGGCTGGTACTGGCGCCGAAAAAGCCGGTGCATTTCGGCAAGATCGACCCGGCCGCGGCGCACGACCTGTTCGTGCGTCAGGGCCTGGTAACGGGCGAAATCAATACGCGTGCGGCGTTCGTGGCAGACAACCTCAAGGTGCTGGAGCAGGCGCGCGAAGAAGAAGCCAAGTTGCGTCGCGCCGGCATCGTGGCCGACGAAGAGTGGCAGGCACGTTGGTATCTGGATCGCATTCCGTCGGAACTGCATTCGGCCAGCGGCCTGGATGCGTGGTGGAAAACCTTGCCGCCGGACAAACGCCGCAGCCTGCATTGGTCGTTGAACGATCTGCTGCCGGGCGAAGGCAGCGAGGCCGACCGGTTTCCGAAGTATTTCCCGCTGGGCGATGCGCGGCTGCCGTTGCATTACCGCTTCGAGCCGGGGGCCATCGATGACGGCGTCACCCTGGATGTGCCGTTGCATCTGCTCAATGCGCTGGATCCGACGCGGCTGTCGTGGCTGGCGCCGGGTTTTGTTGCGGACAAGGCATCGGCATTGATTCGCAGCCTGCCCAAGGCGCAGCGCCGCAACTATGTGCCGGCGCCGGATTTCGGGCGCGCGTTCTACGAGGCCTACAGCATTGCCTCGGCCGACGATATCCGTGGCGAGCTGGCGCGCTTTCTGAGCAAGGCCACCGGCACGCAGGTGGCGGCGCTGGATTTCGACGAAGAGGCGCTGGACACGCATCTGCTGATGAACCTGCGCCTGCGCGATGACGACGGCAAGGTGCTGGCCGAGTCGCGCGATCTGGACGGGTTGCGCGCACGCTTTGGCGAGCGTGCGGGGCAGGCGTTTGCCGCACGTGCGGGCCGCGCCCTGGCTGCCGAGGGCTTGCGCGATTTCCCGGCCACCCCGATCCCCGAACAGGTGTCGGGCGAGGCCGGTGTGCCGGCGTATCCGGCGTTGGTGGATCAGGGCGACGACGCAGCGCTGCGTATCTTTGCCGACCGCAACGAAGCGGCCCAGGCGCATCCGCGCGGCGTGCGCCGGCTGCTGGAAATCGCGCTTGCCGACAAGATCAAGCAGGCGCGCAAGCAGCTGCCGGTGTCGCCCAAAACCGGGTTGTTGTACGCGGCGATCGAGTCGCAGGAGCGGCTGCGCGGCGATCTTGTCGATGCCGCGCTCAATGCGGTGTTGGCGGACGGTTTGGGCGCGATTCGCGACGCGGGTGCATTTGCGCAACGCCGCGACGATGCGACCAAGCGCCTGTTCGGCGAGGCGATGGAGCGGTTGACACTGGCCGAAAGCATTCTCGGTGCCGTGGCCGAACTCAAGCCCTTGCTGGAAGCGCCGTTGATGGGCTGGGCGCGCGGCAATCTGGATGATATGGAGCAGCAGTTGCGCGCGTTGGTGCATGCCGGCTTCCTGCGCGAGACCCCGGCCGAGGCGCTGGCCAACTATCCGCGTTATCTCAAGGCGATGATCCTGCGCACCGAGCGGGCCAAGCGCGATCCGGCTCGCGACCAGACCCGCATGCTCGAACTCAAACCGTTCGTGGATGCGCTGGGCGATGCGGCCGCACGTGGCTTGCAGCAGCGCCCGGAGTGGGAGTCGCTGCGCTGGGATCTGGAAGAGTTGCGGGTCTCGGTGTTCGCGCAGGAGCTGGGTGCCAAGTCGGGCGTGTCTGCGAAAAAGTTGTCGCAGCGGGTGGCTGCGTTGCGCGGTTGAATGGTGCCGGATCCGCCTGGGTCGAGGCGATCACCAGACGCGCTGATCCATGCGGATCGACATCCACTGGCCGCTCCGACAGATCGCATCGGAGCGGCTAGCGCAGACAGCCACATGACGCCTCTAGAAACCTGCTGAGCGCTTGTCAGACAGGTGCGAGCGGCATACCTGGAGCCCGCCGCGTGGATTGGTCCATGCTGCCCGGGCGCAGCTTGCTGACGCTGCGCCCGGGCTTTGGTCATGCCGTCAGAACTTCATATGCAGGCTCGCCATATAGCGGCACCCGCTCTTGTAGCGGCCGGCCAGATGTTGCTTGTCGCCGAGATACTGCAGGTACTCCTCGTCCAACAGGTTCTGCGCATCCACTTGCAGCGACCAGTTCGGGCTGAACGCATAGCCGACACTCGCACCGAGTTCGGCGTAGTCATCCACGCTTGCCGGTGCCGCACCGGCCACGTAGCCGCCTGCCAGGTAGCTGTCGCGCCAGTTGTAGGTCAGCCGTGCATTGAGCGGGCCTTTCTCGTAGTACGGGCTGAAGGCAACGCTGTTGCGCGATTGGTAAGGCAGCGCATCGCCGGTGTTGTTTTCGCCATTGGCGTAGGTGTAATTGGTGGTCAGGCCAAAGCCGCTGTCGCCAAACGGTTGCTGGAACGCGATATTGAATCCCTTGACCTTGCCGTCGCCGGCATTGCGTGGCCGCTGGATGCTGTAATCGCAGTAGCCATCTGCGCTGCAGCCATTGCTGCCGACCAGTTGCGCCCAGCTCTGCGGGGCGGTGTCGCGCAGCGCGTTGTATTGGCGCTCCACGCTGGCGCTGGTGTCGATGTAGTTGTCGATCTTCTTGTAGAACACCGACCATGCCACCACCGACTGCTGCGCGAAGTAGTACTCGGCCGACAGGTTGAAATTCCACGATTCGTACGGCGACAGTTCCGCATTGCCGCCGCTGCCGGTCAGCGTGGTGTCGTTGAGGAAGCTGTTGTTGACCATTTGGTTGTACGGCGCCCAGGCGATCACCTTGGCCGCAGCGAAGCGAAACACCCAGTCGTCTGCAGCCTCGTAGGCCAGCGTGAGCGAAGGCAGCAGGAAGTCTTGCTTGCGCGTGCGGGTCTGCCACAGGCTGTCGGCATTCAGCAGCGACGGCGTGCCGCTGTAGACAAAGCCGCTGCCTTCGGTCTTGGAGTCCACATAGCGAAGCCCGAGGTTGCCGCGCAGACCGCCGCCGGAGAAATTCAACTGCGCGTACGCCGCATCATTGGTCTGCTGCAGCGCCCAGGTGTTGTTGAGATAACTGGATGGGTCCGGCGCGCCGTAGTCCACCGGGCTGTTGCGGATCCAGTTCAGCACATTGTTGCGACCTGCCTGCACATGCTGCCCATGATCGGGATAGAAGTCCTGCAGATCGGTCAGCCCGATCGTGCCCACATCGGCCAGCGTGCCAGGCGTGACGCCGCCATAGACATTGAGCGCGAAGCGTTCCTCGTGCTTGCCGTGGCGCAGGCCCAGCAGCAACTGATTGAACACGCTATCGAACTGCACAGCGAGATCCAGTTGACCATAGGTGTCTTTGCTTTCGGTCGAAAAGATGCCGTTATTGCCGAACCAGCCACCCGCCGATCCCCAGTTGGCCGGGTCGCGCGCGCGCGCCGGATCGTCGAAGCGAATGCCACGCTGCGTATCCCAACTGAAGCCACCGTTGTAGAACGGCTCGATGAAGTATTGCGACAGGTCCTTGTTCTCCGACCTGCTCTGGCCGAGCTGCCCGTTCAAGCCCCAGCCGTCGCCGCGAAATGCGCCGCGCAGGTCCAGGCCCTTGGTGGTCACTTCCGATTCGCGCACGTTGTTGTCGTAGATCACCGTGCCGCCGAGCGGGTCGGCATTGGCGCTGGAATGCCCGCTGGTTACCACGCCATTGCGCAGCCCGCCGAGTTGATCCACTGCCGCCACCGTGCCGGGATTCCAGGTCAGAAAGCTGTACATCGACTGGTTGTAGTTGTCGAAGTTCTCGTTGATGTACAGGCCGCTGAGGTTGAACTCCAGCGCGTCGCTGGGCTTGAGTTGCAGGTTGACCACCGCGCTGTCGCGTTCGCGATCCTGCTGAAACCAGGCCGCATTGATCGAATTGGGCACGTCCGCGTCGGCAGGTACGTCGCCTGCCGCATTGGCGAAGCTGCTGGCCGGCGCGTAGCCGAACACTTCCATGCCGCGGCGGTCGACGCGTTCTTCGTAATGCTGCGCCGACACCGCGATGCCGAAGGTGTCGGCGGCGTTTTTCCAGCTGTAGAGCAGTGCCGCATTCGGGTTGCCCTGGCTGGCTTGCGCGCTGTAGCTGTAGCCGATGGAGGCGGCGACCTCGTTGACCTCCAGATCGAGCGGTTGCCGTGTGTGCATCAACACGGTGCCGCCCAGGCTGCCTTCGGTCAGACGCGCTTCGGAGGATTTGAGAATTTCCACACGCCCCAGAATCTGCGGTGCCAGCAAGGTGTAATCGAATCCGCGGCTGGGCTGCTCGCCGTACAACCAGATCGCCTGCGCCACCGGATGCCCGTCCAGGAACGACAGATTGAGGCTGGGGTCGGTGCCGTCGATGCTGACCCGTTCGCCCTGGCCAAAGCGGCGGTCCAGGGTCACGCCGGGAATCTGCGACAGCGCTTCGGCCACATTGGTGCTGGGAAACTTGCCGATGTCTTCGGCGGTGATCGCTTCGGATATACCGGTGTTATTGCGCTTGGTGTCGAGCGATTTTTCCAGGCTCGCGCGGATGCCGACGACTTGCACGGCGTCCAGGTCGGTGGCTTGCGGGTCACCGTTGTCCTGGGCTTGCGCCGCGAATGCCAACGACAATGCGATCGCGCTGGACAGCAGGGTGGTGCTGTATTTCATGATGTCTCTCCTCATCACGCACAGGGATGGACGGCGAGCGACAGCTCGCCGGATGCGGGTCTTGATGTCGCGCGTCTTGCGGGGAGCACAAACGCGTGGTGAATCGCTTACGACACGTGGACGTGTTGTTGCAGATACCAGTTGGCCGCGCCGAGCACGCCCAGCTGCCCGTGCTCGACCAGCTTGACCGGGATGCGCTCGAGCAGCGCACGCATGTTTCCCTTGGCTAAAAAACGTTCGCGAAAAGTGCTGTTGGCCAGAAACTGCCCGATCGTCGGCAGGATCCCGCCGGCCAGATAGATGCCGCCGGCAGCGCTGTAGGCCAGCGCCATATCGCCGACCGCGCTGCCCAGCAATGCGCAAAAGCAGTGCAGGCACTCGAGCGCCACCGCATCGTCTTCGTGCAGCGCTGCATGCGTGATCGCGGCAGGCAGGCGATGGCGTGGCGGCACCGCGTGCAGTGCGCACACGGCGTTGTAGAGATTGAGCAGACCGGGGCCGGACAACACATGCTCAAGGGGCAGATAGGGCTGGCCGCGCAGCAGAATCCGCAGCAGTTGCAGCTCCCTCTCGTCGGTGCTGGCCAACGCGACCTGGCCAGCTTCGGTGGCGAGCACGATCGGACGAGGCTTGGCATCGATCCACACCGCCGCGCCAAGCCCGGTGCCGGGACCGACCACCAGGATCGGGCCTGCAGCCCGCGCATGCCGTGGTGTCGGCCCGCTGAGCTGCAGCACGGCGCGTTGTTGCATCTGTGGCGCGGCGTAGGCGACCGCTTCGAAATCGTTGACCAGATGCACGCTGCGCACTGCAAGCGCGTGACGCACCTGGCTTGGCGAAATCGTCCACGGCAGGTTGTTGCTGATGAAGCTGCCATCGTCCAGTGCGACACCGGCACTGGCGATCACCACCGCATCGACACCACGCACCTGCTGCAGAAAGTCGCCGAGGATCGCCTCCAGACTGGCGTGCTCGCTGCCGCGATAAGTGCGGTAGTGCGACAGCTCGATCGCTGCGTTGCCCGCATACGCCACGTGGCCGACACGCACATGCGTGCCACCGACATCGGCGGCGATGAAGCCGGTGGCAGCGGGGCAAGCGGGCAAGACAGCAGCGTGAGCAGAGCGCGAGGTCGCAGCCACATTCAATCCTCAAGGGTTCGCCGATCGTCCGATGCCGTGGCGAGTACGGGCCTGTGTAGGAGTTGGTGACAACGATGTCAATGGATCAGTCGGGTTGGATCGATCTTGTTGACGCACTCAAGCGCGAAACAGGCGGTTTTGGAGGTGTCTGTGCGGACTTCAATGCGCAAACAGGACAGGCGCTCCCCAACCGGGGTAGCGCCTGTTTGTCGGTGGACCGTGTTTGTAGCCGCAAGCCTGTTTGGACAAGACGGCGTTGTCGTAAGTCAGCCGCGTTTACTTGACCCGGCGCACCTTGGCAGGCGTGTTGTAGCCCTCGATCTGCAGATACCACACGCCGACCAGGCCGGGCTTGATCTTGACCTTGGGCGCATCCTTGCGAACGCCGGCCAAGCTGGCGGCGTCGGTCTGTTCCCAGTCCTGACCATTGGCCAGGGTGTACACGCGACCCTTGGAGAAGCCCTTGAACTCGCCAACGATCGTGCTTTCGATCGGCTCCTTGCTGCCGAAATCGAAGAAGCCGCGGTTCTTGACGATCACTTCCTGGCGGCCGGCTTCCTTGGCTTGTTCGACCACCACGGCCGCTTCCTTGGCGACCTTGCCTTGCAGCCAGTCGTTGAGCGCGGCCAACTCGCTGGCATTGAGCTTGTCCAGGCCGGCTGCCTTGAACTGCTCGGCGCTCATCTGCGATTGCAGATCGCCTTGCACGGCGCGCTGCGCCAGGGCCGGGAGAGCGGTCAACGCGAAGGTCAGGCAGACCAGCAGGGGAATGCGGCGCGCGAGCGACATGGAGGCGATCCGGAAGACGAAGAGGCCGCTAGTGTAGACGCTGGAGCGCATCGTGCAGCCTGGCCTACGGCGCGCGCTGCTGGTGTTCGCCTCCACAAGCTCCAGGCCTTTTCACGCCGCATGGAGAGGTGGCAGGCAGATGCGCAAAAAGGCCCAAGCTGCTGTGAATTACTCCTCGTCTACCGTCGCTACAGTCGCGCGCGCAGCGCGTTCGGGACGGCGGTAGACAAACTCAGGTGCGGGCGCAGCGGCCTCGCGTTCGGCGGTCGCGCGCACCTCGGCATGTACCGGCGAGCGTTCGCACACGGGGTCCAGCGTGGCCGCATCGCCGGCCAGCGCCAGGGCCTGGCAACGGCAGCCGCCCCAGTCGATCTCGCGCTTGGGGCAGCCCTGGCACACCTCGGGCATCCACGCCGTGCCGCGGAAGCGCACGAACGCCTCGCCGTTGTTCCAGATGTCGGCCAGCGAGCGCTCGCGCAGATTGTCGAAGCGCATGCCCTCGATGGTTTCGGCCGCATGGCAGGGCAGCACATCGCCGCGCGGGGAGATATTGACGAAGCGCTGGCCCCAGCCGCCCATGCAGGGTTTGGGCTGGCGGGCGTAGTAATCGGGGGTGACGAAGTCGATCGCCAGGCGGTCGCCAAGCTCGCGGCGTGCGGTTTCCACCGCAGTAATGGTGGCCATCAGTTGCTCGCGGCTGGGCATCAGCGCGGCGCGATTGCGCAGACCCCAACCGTAGTACTGGGTGTGCGCCACTTCGATGCGCTCTGCCTGCCATTCCAGCGCCAGCGCAATCATGCCCGGCACGCGCTCGGCGTTATGACGGTGCAGCACCGCGTTGAGCGTCAGCGGCAGGCCGCGCGCACGCACGGCGGCAGCGAAGTCGCGCTTCTTCGACAAGCTGTTGCGATAGCCGGCGATGCGGTCGGCGCCGGCCGGGTCGACGTCCTGCACGCTCAACTGCACGTGTTCCAGTCCGGCAGCCTGCAATCGATCCAGCATCGGCTCGCCGCCGGCCACGCCGGAGGTGATCAGATTGCTGTACAGCCCGAGCGCGCGCGCATGCGCCACCAGCTCGGGCAGGTCCTTGCGCAGCATCGGTTCGCCACCGGAAAAATGCGCCTGCAGCACGCCCATGTCGGCGGCCTGCTGCAGCAACGAGCGCCAGCCGGCGGTGTCCATTTCCTCGCGCAGCGCTGCCAGTGCGATCGGGTTGGAGCAATACGGGCACGCCAACGGGCAGCGATGGGTCAGCTCCAGCAACACGGACAGTGGCGGCGGGGCGACGGTCATAGCCGCAGCAAACGCTTCTGATGCAGGGTGTTGGTGAGTTCGATCACATCGATCTCGATGTCTGCCGCGTCGGCGTCGAATTCGGCAGCCAGTTCCTGCGCGATCTGCGCCAGCGAACGCACGCCGTCGTAACGCTGCGCCACCACCAGCGCGATCTCGTCCAGCTCGACCACGCGCTCGGGCGCCAGCAGCACCCACTGGTCGCGTGCGCGGTCGTGCTGCAGGCGCACGCCCGCGCGCAGGGCTGGCTGGCTGTCGCGGGTGATGCTGCTCACGCAGCTGCTCGGCTTGCGTCGCGCTCGGGCACGAACGCATCCGGCCACACGATGCCAGGGGTGACGTAGGCCACGTGCAAGGCATCCAGCTGCGCCCACAACACCGAACACTTGAAATACAACGCGGCCTTGACCAGTTCCTGCTTCTCGACGGTAGTGGCGTGCTCCTTGACGTAGTCGAGCGCAAAATCCGAATCGCGCGGCGCTTCGGTCAGGCGATGCTCGAAGTAGGCCAGCGCCTCGGGCGAGACGAACTCGTAGTGCTTGAGCATGCCAGCCACACGCCGGCCGATGATGTTGGGGGCGAACAACTCGGTCAGCGAGGAGGCGATCGCTTCGAGCAGGCTTTTTTCGCGCACGAACTGCAGGTAGGCCTGCACCGCGAAGCGCGTGCCGGGGAGCAGTGCGCGCCCGGATTCAACCAGTGTGCGATCCAGGCCCAGCGCGTCGGTCAGGTGCAGCCAGCGCGTGATGCCCCCATCGCTGGGGCTGTTGCCGTCGTGATCGAGAATGCGTTGACGCCAGATCCGCCGCAGCGCCGGATCTTCCATGCGCGCCAGAATCGCGGCGTCTTTCAATGGAATGCAGCGCTGGTATTCGAAGCGGTTCAGCGCCCAGGCCTGGACCTGGCCGCGATCGAGCTTGCCGTCGTGCAGCAGCGCGTGGAATGGATGCTGGTCGTGGTACAGACGTGCGCCGATGGCGCGCAGGTCCGCTTCCAACTGGTCCGGGGTGAGCAGGGCGGTCACAGGGTGATCTCCAGGCCGTCGTGCGCGACGTCCCAGCCGCTGGCACGCGCGCTGGCGTACTCCGGCGAGTGGATGTCGAGCACGGGATTGGTGGTGTTGAGATGGATGAAGATCTTGCGCGCCACCTCCAGCGGGGCGAAAGCGGCAATGCTGCCGTCTGGGCCGTCGATGCTCATGTGGCCCATGCGCTGGCCGGTCTTCCGGCTGATGCCCAGTTGCACCATCTCGTCGTCGCGCCACAGCGTGCCGTCGAAGAACACCAGTTCGGCGCCTTGAAGGCGCGCGCGCAAGGCATCGGTCATCGCCGCGCAGCCGGGAATGTAATGCACGCGGTGCTGGCCATCATCGATGGTCAACCCGAGGGTTTCTTCGTTGGAGCCGGCCAGGTCGCCACCGCTGCGCGATTCCATGAACAATGGCACCTTGCCGGGCACCGAAAATGGCGTGAGCTGCAGGCCCAGCAGCGACAACGGCGTGTCGAGCGCGAATGGCTGACGCTGCACATACTGCGGATTGACCGCATCGAAGATAGGGTTTTGCGCAAGCAGATCCAGCACACGACTGCTGGCATGCAGCGAGAACGCCTGGCTCTCTCGCATCGACAGCAGCCCTGCGATATGGTCGATCTCGCCGCTGGTCAGCAGCACCGCTTCGATCGGCGAATGGCGCAGACCGTGCTGCGGCCAAAGTGCAGGCGTTGCGAGAATTTGTTGACGGAAATCGGGTGAAGCATTGATCAGCACCCAGCGTTGGCCGTCGGCGCTGACGGCGATACTGGCCTGGGTACGACGTTGGGCACCGTCTGTTTGTTGCCACGCCCGTTGACTCGCGGGGGTGTGGCAATTCCACTGCGGGTGCCCACCGCCGGCCGCCGATCCCAGAACGATGATGCGCATGGAGAACTGTTACCTATCTGCCGGCGACTGCCGGTCATGCATCGGGAGGAAGGGCGGCAGGTGCGCTCAGAATTCGCCGGAGACGTAGCAGTTGATCTCGGCGCCACAATTGACTTCACGAACGACAGGCTTCTTCCAGGTCTTCATCGGCTACCTCGCAGTTGGTTGGAATGACGTTGCCGCAGCACTGGGCAGCGACCACGCCAAGGGAGCATAGGCAGCCGGTTTGGCTGAATTGTAAAGGGCATGTAAAAAGCCGTCGACGAAGCTGATTTCGTGGGCGCAACCGCGTCGGATTCCGCACAGAGGGGTTGCGAATCAAGGCGTTGGCGGGTGAACCGGGCATAAGCGCGAAGGCACCGGATTTCCGTGGCTGCGCTGCGATTGCGCGTTGTGGAGAAGGTGACGCGCACGTTACCGTAGCTGTCAGACCATTGTTGTTGCCCACGCCCGTGTCCACCGCTGTGACCAGTTCCTCATTCGACCGCCTGCATGCCGTGCTGCAGCGTCCTGCCATTGCGTCGATCGCGCCCGCCTTGCGCGATGCATTGGCGCAGGCCTGGCAGAACGTGCCGCCAGCGCAAGCCGATGCCGTGCCGTGGGCGCTGCTTGCCGACACGCTGGATGCGCTGGCGTTGCTGGCGGCCGATGAGGCTACCTTGATCGCTGCATTGTTGTTCGATCTGCCCGCATTGCGCGGCGTGGTCGCGAGCCTGCCATGGCAACCGGCCGAACGACGTGTGGTGGTCGAAGGTTTGCTCGATGGGCTGGATGCGGCCGACCAGGTCTGGGCGCTGCATGCCGGGCGCGAGGCCGGGCGCAACAGCGAAGGCTTGCGGCGGCTGCTGCTGTCCATCATCCACGACCTGCGGGTGGTGCCGATCCTGCTGGCGCGGCAGTTGGCGCGCATGCGCGTGGCCGACCGCCTGAGCGAAGAACAACGCCGCGCGCTTGCCCAGCTCACTCGCGACATCCACGCCCCGCTGGCCAACCGGCTGGGCATCTGGCAGGTGAAGTGGGAGCTGGAAGACCTGGCGTTTCGGCATCTGGAGCCGGACACCTACCGCCGCATCGCCCGCGAGGTGGACGAAACCCGCGTGGCGCGCGAGCGCTATCTCGAAACGGTCAAGCGCACCTTGTCGACGTCGCTGACCCAGCAGGGCCTGCGTGCGGAAGTGAGCGGGCGGCCCAAACACATCTACAGCATCTGGCGGAAGATGCAGAAAAAGCGCCTGTCGTTCGACCAGCTATACGACATCCGTGCGGTGCGGGTGATGGTCGACGACGTGGCCGCCTGTTACGCCGCCCTGGGGGCGGTGCACTCGCTGTGGGCACCGGTGCCAAGCGAGTTCGACGACTACATCGCCCGGCCCAAGGCCAACGACTATCGCTCGCTGCACACGGCAGTGCTCGGCCCGGAAGGGCGCACGATCGAAATCCAGATCCGTACCCACGAGATGCACGCGCAGGCCGAACTCGGGGTTGCGGCGCACTGGAAGTACAAAGAGGGCGGCAAGGGTGCCGAGAAGGCGTTCGACCGCAAGATCCTGTGGATGCGCCAGCTGCTGGAGCAGGTGCAGGAGGGCGACCACGGCGAGCTGGCCGGTGCGCTGGATGCCGAGCTGATCGAAGACCGCGTGTATGCGCTGACGCCCAAGGGCGAGGTGATCGATCTGCCGCAAGGCGCCACGCCGCTGGATTTTGCCTATCACGTGCACACCATGGTGGGGCATCGCTGCCGCGGCGCACGCGTCAACGATCGCATCGTGCCGCTGACCTACCGGCTGCGCAGCGGCGACCGCGTGGAGATCATGACCGCCAAGGAAGCCGATCCGCGCCGCGACTGGTTGCTGGCGTCCAACGGATTCCTGGCCAGCGGGCGCTCGCGCGACAAGGTGCGCGCCTGGTTCCACAAGCTCGACCGCGCGCGCAACGTGCACGCGGGCAAGGAGTTGCTGGATCGCGAGCTCAAGCGCCTTGGCCTGCAGCACTCCGATCTGAGTGTGGCGACGCGTAAATTCCACGCCGAAAACATCGACGATCTGTATATCCAGGTGGCACTGGGCGATACCGGGCCCAACCAGGTCAGCCGTGCGCTGCTGGAAGCCGAGCGCGCCGCCTCGCAGCCTGCGGTACCGGCGCCGCCACGGCCCACCGCGCGGCGCGAGGGCCTGGGCAAATCCAAGTTCACCGTGCAGGGCGTGGGCAATCTGCTGGTGCAGCTGGCGCGCTGCTGCCAGCCGGTGGCGGGCGAGCCGATCGCCGGCTATCTGACCCGCGGCCGCGGCATTACCGTGCATCGCACCGATTGCGCGGCATTGTCGCGGCTGGCGGCGGCGCATCCGCAGCGCGTGCTGCCGGTGGAGTGGGGCCAGGCCGGCAGCGGCTACGAAGTGGATGTGCAGGTGCGCGCGGTCGACCGACGCTGGCTGCTCAAGGACATCACCAACCTGATCGCGCAGGAAGACGCGCATGTGCTGGAGATCAACAGCGACAACGTGCGCGACACCGGCCGCGCGCAACTGCGTTTGCGTTTGAAGGTCAGCGATTACGACCAGCTGTCCGGCTTGCTTGGCAAGCTGGATGCCTTGCCCGGGGTGAGCGAGGTACGGCGACTCGGCTAGGCGTGCCGCACACCTCGCCAGCGCCAATCGATTTGAACAGGCGGCATACAGCGAGCAAGGTGTGCTTGCCTGACGAATCCCGAATCCCGAATCCCGAATCCCGAAGCGCACATCGTCTTCGCAGCGGCCGGCTACCATAGCGGGGTGAACGCGTCCCCGTCAGGTCGCGCCAAGGATGGACGCCACCGCATGCTCCCGCTTCCGCGCTGGGCCAGATCGCCCCGCCTCTGGGCGCCGTTGCGCAGCCGTGTGCTATGGCGCGTGGCATTGGTGCTGTGCGCATGCCTGCTGTTGACCACGATCGTAGTGCGCAAGCCGCTGGCCGATTGGCTGTGGCCGGATACGCGTATCCAGCAGTTGCTGCAACGGGGCAATGCAGCCTTGTCGCGCGGCCAACTCAGTGCCGCCGATGGCAATGGCGCGCGCGAACTGTTTGCTGCCGCGCTCGCCTTGGATAGCGATCGCAGCGAAGCCCGTGCCGGACTGGCGCGTACCGGTGCCGCCGCAGTGGTGCAGGCGCGTGCGGCAATTGCGGCCGGGGACGCCGCCGGAGCGCAACGCACACTGGCGCTGGCGACTGCGCTGGAAGTGCCGCAAGCGCAGATCGCGCCAGTCACGCTGCGCTTGCGCGCGTTGCAGGCACGTCGCGCCGGGTTGGATGCCCTGTTCGCGCAGGCCGTGGCCGCGCAGCAAGAAGGACGCCTGGATGGCACGCCGGACAGTGCATTGCCGTTGTACCAACGCATCCTGACCCTGGCGCCGGACCGCACCGATGCCTTGGAAGGGCGCGAAGATGCCCTGACCGATCTGCTGGCGCAGGCCCGCCATGCACTGTCGCGCGATGCGCTCGGCGATGCTGGGATGTTGCTGGCCGCTGCCAAGCGCTACGACGCCGGACATGCCGATGTACCGCTGACCGAAGGCCATTACCACCGCGTACTGGAGCAGCGCCGTCAACGTGCGGAAGGCTTGTTACGGCGTGGTCGCCTGGCGCCGGCCGCACGCGATTTCAACGCCGTGCTGGCGGCCGAGCCAGACGACGCCGCGGCGCGTCGCGGGCTCGATCAGGTCGCGAGCGAATACGCGGCGCAGGCCAGCCGGCAGGCGGCGGATTTCCACTTCGACGCTGCACTGCAATCGCTGCAGGAGGCGCGCGCCTTGGTACCGGGCGCTGCATCGATCGCGCAGGCAGAACAGGCGATTGCGCGCGCGCGCGATGCACAGCGCAGTCCCGAAACCGGTTTGTCGCGTGGTGCACGCGAGCGCCGTCTGCGCGCGCTGCTGCAACGGGTGACAGATGCCGAAGCGCAGCAGCAATGGATGACCCCTCCTGGCGCCAGTGCCTACGATGCGGTGCGAGCAGCGCAGGCGCTGGCACCGCGTGATCCGCGCGTGCTGCAGGCCGCTGCACGGGTGGCGCCGGCGAGCCAGCGCTGTTTTGAGGACGAGTTGCGCAACAACCGTCTGCGTGCCGCGCGCGGTTGTCTGGATGCGTGGCAGGCACTCACACCGAACGGCGAGGCGCTGATCGGGGGGCGCCGACGTCTGGCCCAGCGCTGGATTGCGGTGGGCAGCGAGCGCCTGGGGCAGGAGGATGCGGCGTTCGCGCGGCGCGCGCAGGACGAGGCGCGTCAGCTGGATCCGGGGCTGCCGGAATTGGTCGAGTTCACGCGCCGGGTCAAGGCGGTAGCTGAGCAGCGTTGAGGTGGAGGCCGATTTTGACGGCGCTTCCTCGAGCGCGATGCCTGAGCGGCACGCAGGGAGTGGCGGCTTCGCCCCCCCCAACTCCCGCTATGTGCCCGGCCCACGCTGGCAGCGCGGGTGTACCAAGGCACGCACGCCAGTGGCAGGCAACTCAAGCCTCGATAAACAACGCGCGTACCGTGCTACGCGCGGCATCCAGCGAAAAATGCTGCGCCACGTTGCGCAAACCGTTGTCGGCCAGTCGCTGCCACAGCGCTGCATCCTGATACAGGCGCACGATCGCAGCGGCGAAGGCGTCGGCGTTATCCGCTACGCATACATCTTCGCCATCGCGCAGATGCATGCCTTCCACTGCGCAGGTAGTGCCGACCACTGGCTGCCCATGCGCCATGCTCAGATTGATCTTGCCCTTGACGCCGGCGCCGAAGCGCAACGGCGCCACCGCGATGCGCGCAGTGTCCATATACGGCACCAGATCCGGCACATGTCCGTGCAATTGCACGCCCGGACACTCGTCGGCCAAGAGCTTCAGTGCCTCCGGCATATCCGCACCGATGCAGTGGAAGATTACGTCCGGCAACTGCGCGCGTACTTGCGGAAAGATCGCGCTGATGAACCACTGCACCGCATCCACATTGGGCGGATGCCGGAAGCCGCCGACGAACACCAGGTCGTGACGTTGCGCGAAGGGATGACCGTTACCGGCCACTTCATGCAGATTGGAGAGCAGGGCGGTGCGGATCTGCGGTGCGTCTGCCTGCAGCTGCGTCTGTTCGGCCGCCGAGACCAGCAGCGTGACGTCGGTAGCGGCCATGATCTCCAGTTCGCGCAGGCGGGTGCGTTCTGCCGCGCGCAACAGGTTGGCATCGCCGGCCAACTCGGCGCCGCGGCGTTCGCGCAGGTAATGCAGATCGACGGTGTCGAACAGGGTGCGCGCCTGTGGTGCGTACTGCTTCAACAACGGCAGGCAGGCATGCGCAACGTGATGGCGTACCAGCAGCACCACCGCAAAGCGCGCGCCATGTGTGCGTAGCCAGCTGCCGATGCCCTCCAGGAACGGCGCGTACCAGACTTCCACACCCAGTTGCTGCAGTGCCTGCGTGTGTCGCCCGGCGTGTTCGCGGCGGGTGGGCACGAACACCACATGCGCGCCTTCTTCGCACAGCAGGCGGATCAGATTGAACTGCCGCAACGAGCCGGAATCGCGGTCCGGCTGCGGCACGCTCTCGTCCAGGATCAGTACCTGGCGTTGGCTGCGATGCAGCAGCGCAGGCGCAGGCACGGCGCCGACCGGCAACTGCATTGCCAGCGCCTTTAGCCATTTTTCGGCGAACACGGCTTGATTGCGGACCTGATACGCCTTCACCCCGGTGCGGGTGTCGGTGCCGTTGCTGGTGCCTTCGTCATGCACCACCACACTGGCCGGCTGCACCAGCACCCGATACCCGGCCGCACGCACCGCAAACGCCAGATCGGTGTCTTCGTAGTACGCCGGCATGTAACGGCGATCCAGCCCGCCCAGCGTCTGCAGCAACGCGCGTGGCAGCGCGATCGCCGCGCCCGAGCAATAGTCCATCGCACGTACATAGGCGTAACGCGGATCGTCGGCCGATTCGAAGCGGCCATAGCTCCAGGCGCTGCCATCGGCGAACACCACGCCGCCGGACTCCTGCAGGCGTCCGGCCGGATACACCAGTTGCGCGCCGACCATGCCGGCGGTGGGATGCTGGGCGAACGTGTCGATCAGCCGATCCAGCCAGCCGGGTTGCGGAATGGTGTCGTTGTTGAGCAGCACCACGTAGTCGCCGCGCGCCAGTGCGATGCCGTCGTTGCAGGCGGCGATGAAACCGCCATTGCTGGCGCGGCGGTGGTAGTGCAGCCCTTGCACCTGCGGCAGCTGCGCTTCGGTGGCATCGCTGCTGCCGTCGTCCACCACCACAATCTCCACATCCAGCTGCGGTGGATGTGCGGCCAGCGCACGCAAACAGGCAAGCGTGTGTGCGATGTGGTCGTAGACCGGAATCACCAGCGTCACGCGCGGCGTGGCGCTATGCGGCACCGCAAACGCGGCAAACGGTGCGGGGTCCGGCAACCACAGCGGCGTGCCTAGCGCGACCGGCGGCGCCTGCGTGTGCACGCGAATGCGCTGCCAGGTGGCGCGCCAGCCGCGTGTGCGCATGCTTGCCACGCTGCGGTGGATCAGCCCAAGCACGCGATTGAACAGATAGCGTGCATCGGCCAGGGACATCGACATCGCGTTGAAACTCCAGCTTAAGTCAAAGGGTCCGGCTGACCACAACCACCACAGCGCTGCGCTAGACTCGCCGGACTCTACATTCTCGCATCCCTGTGCCCCGACGCCACGACGACCACGACGCTCCCGACGATTTCGAGGACGACACCAACGAGCAAGGCTCCCGCTGGCAACGCAGGCTGATTGTCTGGGCCTTTGCGGCATTCGCGCTGGCGCTTGGTTTTCTGATTCCCTACACGGTGTATCTGAACAAGCAGGTCACCCAGCGTTTTGGCGAGCTGCGTTGGCAGATCCCAACCCGCGTGTACGGGCGGCCGTTGGTGCTGGTGCCCGGCGATGCGCTGGATGCGGCCACCTTGAAGACCGAGCTGGATGCAGCCTCGTACCGTGACGACGGGCAAGCCAAGCTGGCCGGCACCTACCAGCAGGACGGCAGTCGCTTCACCATCGCCAGCCGCGGCTATATCGATGTGGACGGGCGCGTGCCCGCGAAGCGCGTGGAAGTCAGCCTCTCCGGTGGGCGTGTGGCCAGCCTGCGCGATGCCGGCGACCGCAAGGCGCTGAAAAGCGCGCGTCTGGATCCGGCGCGCATCGCCACGCTGTACGGGCAGAAGCAGGAAGAGCGCCGCCTGGTGCGCATGGAAGAAGTGCCTGAGCTGCTGGTCACCGGCCTGCAGGCGGTCGAGGACCGCGACTTCAACAGCCACCACGGCATCGATCTCAGCGGCATGGTGCGTGCGGCCTGGATCATGGCGCGCTCCGGCGGCCAGGTGCGCCAGGGCGCCAGCACCTTGACCCAGCAGCTGGCACGCAGCGGCCTGCTCGGTATCGGCAAGGAACAGACGGTTACCCGCAAGTTCAACGAAATCCTGTATGCGGTGATCATGGAGGCGCGTTACGACAAGCGCACCATCCTGGAGGCCTATCTCAATCAGGTGTATCTGGGGCAGCGCGGCGGGCAAGCGATCCATGGCGTGTCCTCGGGCGCGGAGCTGTGGTTCGGCCGCGAACTCAACTCGATGACCACCGAACAGATCGCCTTGCTGATCGGGCTGGTCAAGGGACCGTCCTACTACGACCCGCGACGCAACCCGGAACGGGCGCTGGATCGACGCAATTTCGTGCTGGGCAAACTGCACGAAAACAACCTGATCGACGCGGCCGAATACAAGCGCGCACTGGCCGAGCCGTTGGGCGTGCCCAAGGAGCCCGGTCTGGTCGCCGCCAACCGCTTCCCGGCCTATGTGGATCTGGTGCGGCGCCAGCTGGCGCACGATTACCCGGAAGGCGTGCTGCAAGGCGCCGGCATGAGCGTGCTCACCGGCATGTCGCCGTCCGCGCAGGCGTACGCCGAAGGCGCAGTGACCGGCACCATCAAGCGGCTGGACAACAAGAAGCGCCCGCCGCTGCAGGCCGGCCTGGTGCTCACCGACGTGCATAACGGCGACGTGCTGGCGGTGGTCGGCAGCCGCGATGTGGCCAAGCCCGGCTTCAATCGCGCGGTCGAGGCGCAGCGGCAGGTCGGCTCGTTGCTCAAGCCGTTCGTGTATTTGCTGGCATTGGCCTCGCCGGATCGCTGGGCGCTGTCCAGCTGGGTCGACGATGCGCCGGTGACGGTGCAGCTCAGCCGTGGCAAGACCTGGTCGCCGGGCAATTCCGACAACCGCAGTCACGGCACGGTGCGGCTGATCGATGCGCTGGCGCATTCCTACAACCAGGCCACGGTACGCGTGGGCATGCAGGTCGGCCCGGAGCGCATCGCGCAACTGATCCAGGTGCTGGCTGGCATCAAGGCCGACACCAATCCCTCGCTGATCCTCGGTGCCACCGATCAGAGCCCGTACGGCATGGCGCAGCTGTATCAGTTCCTGGCCGCCGGGGGCGAGATCCAGCCGCTGCATGCGGTGCGCGGTGTGCTCGATCCGCAGGGCAAGCTGCTCAAGCGCTACGACAAGACCCCGGCGCCGGCGCAGGAGGGCGACTCGGTGGCTGCCAACCTGATCAGCATCGCCCTGCAGCAGGTGGTCAGCGGCGGTACCGCACGGCAGTTGCTGGGCGATGGCCTGGGGCGGCTTTCGCCGGCCGGCAAGACCGGTACCTCCAACGACGGCCGCGACAGCTGGTATGCCGGCTATACCGGCGACCATCTGGCGGTGATCTGGATGGGCAACGACCAGAACGAGCAGACCGGCCTGTACGGCGCCACCGGCGCGATGCGGGTGTGGTCTAGCATCTTCGCGCGGCTGCCGAGTGCGCCGTTGAAGGTCAGCGGCAAGGGCCTGGATTGGCAGTGGGTGGATGCGGCCGGCACCGGCGTGACCGACCCCGGCTGCCCGGGCGCGCGCCAGTTCCCGTTCGTGGTCGGGTTCACGCCGGCCTACGCCCCGTGTGCCGGCAATGCACCGTCGATCGAAGGCGCGCCCGGCGATCCTGCAGCACCTGCCGAACAATCCGGCGGGGGTGGCTGGCGCCGCTTCTTCGGTCTGGACAAAAAGCCGGAAGAACCCGCGCAAGCGCCTGCCTCGCCCCCGCCCGCGCATTGAATTGGAGTGACCTCATGAACCGACTGCACCGCCTCCTTGCCCTTTTCGGCGTGCTTGCCGCGCTGTCTGCCTGCGTCAGTGCGCCGCCCGCGCCGCCGCCGCCGGCGCCTGTGGACCCGACCACCCCGACACAGCGGCTGTTGCTGATCGAACGCGAGGCCGGCGTCGACGACACCGAGCTGTCGGTGCAGCCGCTGCGCGACCCGCAGGTGGACGATCTGCGCGAGACCGCCAAGGCCAAGCGCCAGGCTGGCGATTTGGCCGGCGCCGCTGCAGCACTGGATCAGGCGTTGGGTCTGGTCGCCGGCGACCCGGCCGTGCTGCAGGAGCGTGCGGAAATTTCCGTGCTGCAAGCCGATTGGCCGGCCGCCGAGCGCTTTGCCAAACAGGCCATCGAACTGGGTTCCAAGACCGGCCCGCTGTGCCGTCGTCACTGGGCCACCATCGAGCAGTCGCGGATTGCCCGTGGCGAAAAAGAAAATGCCGCCTCGGCCAAGGTGCAGATTGCCGGGTGCACGGTGCCTGGTGTGAAGCGGTACTGATTGCAGTAATCAAGCCGACTGCGCTCACCGCCAGGCGGGCGCGGTCGGCGCTTGGTGCGGCTGGTGTCACTGCCGCGCAGCGGTGGTTGCAACGCTGCCCTCTGCCGATGTGAATGCTGCTCGCTGCGTTATGCAGGCCGTCTGAGGTGATGCAGGCACGGTAGGTGGCTGTTGCTGGCGCAATGGCGCTTGTCCGCAATCCATAAAGCGCAACTCCGGCAGCATCACTGCGCACGCGCTAGGCTGTCGCGCTTCTGTGTCCCGCATCCGTTCGATCCCATGTCCCAACTTGCCACTGCCAGCATCGAGGCGCTCAGCGAGGGCGGGGCGCTCGCGCGTGAGCTCGATGCGTTTGCGCCGCGTGCTGCGCAGTTGCGCCTGACCGGCGCCATCGCCGAGGCGTTCGAGCAGCGCGATGTGCTGTTGGCCGAGGCCGGCACCGGGACCGGCAAGACCTACGCCTATCTGGTGCCGGTGCTGCTGTCCGGGCTCAAGACCATCATCTCGACCGGCACCCGCGCGCTGCAGGACCAGTTGTTCCATCGCGATCTGCCGCGCGTACGTGCCGCGTTGGGCATCGGTCTGCGCAGCGCGCTGCTGAAAGGGCGCGCCAATTATCTGTGCAAGTACCGCACCCAGCAGGCGCGCGGCGAACCGCGTTTTTCTACGCCCGAACAGGTCTCGCAGTTCCATCGCATCGTTGCCTGGAGCGGGCGTACCCAGTTCGGCGACATGGCCGAGATGGAAGCCCTGCCGGACGACTCGCCACTGCTGCCGCTGGTGACTTCCACGGTCGACAACTGCCTGGGCACCGAATGCCCGTTCTACAGCGAGTGTTTTGTGGTGCAGGCGCGTCAACGCGCGCAGGCCGCCGACCTGGTGGTGGTCAATCATCATCTGCTGCTGGCCGATCTGGCGCTCAAGCAGGAAGGCTTCGGCGAGATCCTGCCTGGCGCGCAGGCCTTCGTCATCGACGAAGCGCATCAGCTGCCGGAACTGGCAGCGAACTTCTTTGGCGAAAGTTTCGGCATGCGGCCCTGGCAGGAGCTGGCCCGCGATTGCATGGTCGAAGCGCGGCTGGTGGCCGGCGCGCAGGCCAGCCTGCAGGAACCGATTCTCGCTTTGGACGAAGCGTTGCGCGGCCTACGCTCAGGCATGGAAGGCCTGCCGCCACGCGGCACGCAATGGCGCGCGCTGGCCAAGCCGCAGGTGCGCGAGGGCTTCGATGCGGTGCTGTCGTCGCTGGCGCGGTTGGGCGAGTCCCTGTTGCCGTTGCGCGAGGCGTCGCCCGGGTTCGATGGCTGCTCTGCACGCGCGCAGGAGGCGCTCGCGCGGCTGTCGCGGTGGCTGGGCGAAGATGCGCCGGTGCTGGATTTTGCGCAGGAATTACCGGACACCGTCGACAACGATGTGCTCTGGTACGAGCTGAGCCCGCGCGGTTTCCGCTGCCAACGCACGCCGCTGGATGTCTCCGGCCCGCTGCGCGAACACCGCGAAAAATCGCACGCGGCCTGGGTGTTCACCTCGGCCACGTTGGCGGTGGGCGGCGAGTTCGACCACATCGCGCAGCGCCTGGGCTTGAGCGATCCGGTGACCTTGCTGCAGCCCAGTCCCTTCGATTGGGCGCGCCAGGCGCTGTGCTATCTACCGCCGAATCTGCCCGATCCGGCGGCGCGCGGCTTCGGTACGGCGCTGATCGCCGCGCTGACGCCGGTGCTGGAAGCCTCCAACGGCCGCGCATTCCTGTTGTTCGCCTCGCACCGCGCGCTGCGCGAAGCCGCCGAGGCATTGCGTGGCGCGCCGTGGCCGTTGTTCGTGCAAGGCGAAGCGCCACGCGCCACGTTACTGCAGCGTTTCCGCACTTCCGGCAATGGCGTGCTGCTGGGGTCGGCCAGCTTCCGCGAGGGCGTGGACGTGGTCGGCGATGCATTGAGCGTGGTGGTGATCGACAAGCTGCCGTTTGCCGCGCCCGACGACCCGGTCTTCGAAGCGCGCCTGGATGCGATCCGCCGCGAGGGCGGCAACCCGTTCCGCGACGAGCAATTGCCGCAGGCGGTGATCGCGCTCAAGCAGGGCGTGGGCCGGCTGATCCGCAGCGAGACCGATCGCGGCGTGCTGGTGCTGTGCGACCCGCGGCTGTTGAACAAGGGCTACGGCCGCACCTTCATGAATTCGCTGCCGCCGTTTGCGCGCACCCGCGAGATCGGCGACGTGCGCGCATTCTTTGGCGTCGCCGCGCCGGTGGGCGACAATGGCGTGCGCGCGTTGCCGTTCGGCGACGCGTGAGCTTCCCCTTCCTGCCTGCGGTCCTGCCATGAAAGTCCTCGCGTTCGAGACCTCCACCGAAGCCTGTTCCGTCGCGCTGCACGTGGATGGCCGCGTGCTGGAGCGCTTCGAACTGGCGCCGCGTCGCCATGCCGAGCTGGTGCTGCCGTGGGCCGAGCAACTGCTGGCCGAGGCCGGTATCGCGCGCCGCCAGCTCGACGCGATTGCGGTCGGTCGTGGCCCGGGCGCCTTCACCGGCGTACGGCTGGCGATCGGCATCGCGCAAGGCATCGCCCTGGGCCTTGATGTACCGGTGCTGGCCGTCTCCACGCTGCAAGTATTGGCCTTGCGCGCACCCGCCGATGCGACGCAGGTACTGGCCTGCATCGATGCGCGCATGGGCGAGGTGTATGCCGGCGTGTTCGAGCGCCACGGCGACACGCTGCTGGAACTGGCGCCGGAAGTGGTCTGTGCACCGGACGCCTTGGTTCTACCGAATACGCTTCAACGTTTTGCCGGTGTAGGCACCGGATTCGCCGCTGCCGATGCACTGCTGCAACAGCGATTCGCAGCGCAGCTGACCAGCATCGATGCAGCCGCGCTCCCGCACGCTGCCGATCTGCTCACACTCGCCGTGCCGGCGCTGCTGCGCGGCGAAGGCGTGGCGCCGGAGCGGGTCGAACCGGCTTATCTGCGCGATAACGTTGCGCTGACCCTGGTCGAGCAGCAGGCCGCACGCGCTGCAAAGGCAGCCGGCGCCAAGAGCGGCTAACAACACCTTTCGAACCCTGTATTGATGGCGGCAAGGTTGCGGATCTGGAAGTTGCAAAACAACTGTCCAACGATTCCAAGGCAATCGAGATTTCGAGTCTTAGCGGCATTTGGATGGAGTCAAAAGCTGAGTCGGTCGAGCGTGCGGCGCCCTCACCGCCCGCGGGACACGCCGCAAGTACGCCCATGTAGGCTCGGTGGCGGCATCCATGCCGCCACACGGTCCCGCAATCGGTGAGGACACCGCACCAGACAGGTTGCTGGTTGCTCTGTCGAAAGCCATGCATACCGACCATCTCGACTGGTCCTTGCCCGCCTACCGTCGCGGGACCTTACGCGGCATGGATGCCGCGTAAGAGCCTACATGGATGTACTTGCGGCGTGTCCCGCGATGGTAGGCGGGCAAGGGCCTTTCAGCCAAGTGGCAGATCGGCAGCTCTGCTTCTGCTCCTCCCAACACAGCCAAGATCTCACGGTCTTAAGGTGGCTGAAAAACCGTCGCGAGCAGTTGGCAAAAGATGGCGACATATTTGGTCGCATCATCGATCAAACCCACCACACCTCAGCGATCGTCGTGCAGCTCGCCGCCGGGCAAAAACAACCATGTGCGCGTGACCTGCAGGATATCCACATCGTCCTTGGTGCTGGGCAACGGCGGGAACGGCTGCGCCAGCTGCACCACGCGCAGCGCTGCCGCATCCAGCGCCGGGGTGCCGCTCGAGATCAGCACGCGGCTGCTTTCCACGCTGCCGTCGCGGCGTACGCCCACGCTGATGACCACCTTGCCGCCGAGCCGGCGCCGGCGCGCTTCATCCGGGTAATTGAGATTGCCGACGCGCTCGGCGCGGTCCACCCACGCACGCAGATAGTTGGCGTAGACGTATTCGCGCGTGCTGGCCGAGACGAACTTGCGATTGGGGCGCTTGGCGTATTGCTCCGAGCGCAGATGCACCTCTGCCGCGAGCCGGGCCATTTCCGCGTCGCGCTGCACGCGTTGCGCATCGGCCGGGGTGAGCGGGTCGGTCTGCGGATTCGGTTGCGGGGTCGGCACGGTCTGCTCGCCGCGGCGACTGGCGACCACGCGGGTCTGGGTCGGTTCGGGCGCCTGCACCGTAGTCGCACGCTGCGCCTGCGCTGCCAGCCCGCTGCGGTCCTGCGGCACCACGCCGGGCTGGTTGTCGCGTGGGCGCTGCGCGGTGGCGTGATTGCCGCCGCCCTGCTGATTGGCCTGGGCCAGGAAATCGGCCTGCTTGGGCGTCAGCGGGGTGCTGGTCTGGCTGAAGATCACATCCAGCGTCGGCACCAGCGGCGCGTCTTCGCTGACCGCAAAGCCCACGCCCAGGATCAGCACGCCGTGCAGCAGCAACGAGATCACCAGCGTCGTGGTCAGCCGCCGGCGCTCGTCCATGGGGGCCGGCAGTGCCGCAGCCGCGCTCATTGCGCAGCGCCGGCCTCGATCGCGTCGAACAGCAGCCCGGCGATGTTCAAACCGAACTGCGCATCCAGCTCGCGCACGCAGGTCGGGCTGGTGACGTTGACCTCGGTCAGGTAATCGCCGATCACATCCAGGCCGACGAAGCGCATGCCGCGGCGGCGCATCTCCGGGCCGACCTGCGCGGCGATCCAGCGGTCGCGCTCGGACAGCGGCCGGCCTTCGCCACGTCCGCCGGCGGCCAGGTTGCCGCGGAATTCGTCGCCTTGCGGAATCCGCGCCAGGCAGTAGTCCACCGGCACGCCATCCACCAGCAGAATGCGCTTGTCGCCGGCGGTGATGTCGGGGATGAAGCGCTGCGCCAGGGTCAGGTTGCGGTTGCCATCGGTCAGCGTTTCCAGGATCACGTTGAGGTTGGGGTCGCCGGTGCCGCTGCGGAAGATCGAGCGCCCGCCCATGCCGTCCAGCGGCTTGAGCACGGCTTGCCCATGTTCCAGCACAAACGCCTTCAACGCGGCCGCATCGCGGCTGACCAGCGTCGGCGGGCAGCATTGCGGAAACAGCAGCGCGGCCAGCTTCTCGTTGTAATCGCGCAGACCCTGCGGGTCGTTAACCACCTGCGCGCCGGCGCGCTGGGCGACGCTCAGCACCTGGGTGTCGTAGATGAACTCCGCATCCACCGGCGGGTCCTTGCGCATCAGCACCACCTGGCCGGGACCGAACGCCAGCTCGGCGAATTCGCCCAGCGTGAACCAGTTGGCGGTGTCTTCGCGCACGCTCAGGGGCGCGACCTGCGCCACCGCGCGTCCGTCGCGCAGGCTGAGTCCGCCGGGGCGCACATACTGCAAACGGTGGCCACGGCGTTGCGCTTCCAGCAACATGGCGAAGGTAGTGTCTTTGGCGATTTTGATGGAGGCGATGGGATCCATCACCACAACGACGTCGAGCGACATGGGACTAAACCTTTCGAACAGACTGCCGATGGTAACTTCAAGCGGTGGGCGATGGCGCGCCTGGCGGGTCGTAGTGCGCGACTAGCCGGTCTTGACGCACCCAGACGCGGTCGGAACGTCCGCCTGGCGGGGCCCCGGCAATGCGCCCTTGACAGTCAATGCGGGTCTTGGGATATACATGCAGTTTCGTAGCGACGACGGAAAGGAAGAAGCGTTGCACGTCCGGGGATATTTGCATGAGTGAACACATTGCTGCGGGTGGGGAACTCGCAGGACTGAAGGTGATGGTCATCGACGATTCGAAGACTATTCGCCGCACCGCCGAAACGCTGCTGAAGCGAGAAGGGTGTGAAGTAGTGACAGCAACGGACGGTTTCGAGGCACTGGCCAAAATTGCGGACCAGCAACCTCAGATCATTTTTGTCGACATCATGATGCCGCGCCTGGATGGGTACCAGACGTGCGCGTTGATCAAGGGCAACCAGCTCTTCAAGTCGACGCCGGTGATCATGTTGTCGTCCAAGGATGGCCTGTTCGACAAGGCACGCGGCCGCATCGTCGGCTCCGAGCAATATCTGACCAAGCCATTTACTCGTGAAGAACTACTGAGCGCGATTCGCACGTACGTCCACGCCTGACCAGGGGGAAAGGCAACATGGCTCGAATTATATTGATCGAGGACTCGCCCACCGACCGGGCAGTCTTCAGTCAATGGCTGGAAAAAGCAGGCCACACCGTCGTCGCCACCGACAACGCCGAAGCGGGACTTGAGCTGATTCGCAGCCAGGCGCCCGATCTGGTGTTGATGGATGTGGTGCTGCCCGGCATGAGCGGCTTCCAGGCAACGCGTGCACTCGCACGCGACCAGGCCACCAAGGACATCCCCGTGCTGCTGGTCAGCACCAAGGGCATGGAAACCGACAAGGCCTGGGGTTTGCGACAAGGTGCCAGCGACTACATCGTCAAGCCGCCGCGCGAAGACGATCTGATCGCCCGCATCAAACAACTGGTGCGTTGATGCGTTCTCCATTCGACATTCTTGAAGACTACGAGCGTCGTAGTCTCGCGCACGCCACGGCGCTGCCGGAACGCCAGTTCTCGGCCGATGTCTGGCGCGGCGTCGGTTATCGCGTCGGTACCCGGCGGCTGGTCTCGGATTTCCGCGAAGTGGCGGAAATCGTGCCGATGCCGCCGGTGACCCCGGTGCCGGGCGCACAGCCCTGGCTGCTGGGCGTGGGCAACCTGCGCGGCAACCTGTTTCCGGTGATCGATCTGAAGCAGTTCCTGGAGGGCCGGCGCACGGTGCTGCAGGAAGGCCAGCGTGTGCTGATCATGCGCCAGAGCGGCGGCGACGTCGCACTGACCATCGATGAGTTGTACGGCCAGCGCAGCTTCGAGCAGGCCCAGGCGGTCGAACCCGGCGAGCTGGCGCAAGGCCGCTACGCCCATTTCATCGACCGTGCCTTCCGCAACGAGACGCAGGACTGGGGGGTGTTCTCCCTGGCGTTGCTGTCGCGCACTCCCGAATTCCGGCAGGCCGCGGCCTAAGCCGCGACCCCGCCACGTCATACAGATCGAGGTCGAACCATGAGTACCGCCCCGGACGCCCGCAAGACCAACAAGCTCGGCAGCGTCAGCACCAGCTTCTGGCTTGGCTTGCTGGTGTTGTCGATGATCGTGTTTGGCGCCAACACCGGCGTGGCCACCTGGCAGGGCAGTCGCCTGGCCGGCGCCGGCACCGGCGCGGCCGATCTGCAGGTGCTGTCGCAGCAGCTGGCCAACCAGGGCCGCGAAGCGGTCTCCGGCGATGCGAAGGCATTTGCCACGTTCAAGGAGACCAAGAGCCGCATCGACAGCACGGTCAGCGAACTGGATGGCCGTTACGGCCAGGAAGGCTCGGTGGCCAGTGCGATGGGGCAGCTCAAGGCGACCTGGGTGCCGCTGAGCAAGAACGCCGATCAGATCATCGCCAGCGAACCGGCGGTGCTCGGCCTGGCCGGCAACGCCGAGCGCTTCTCCGGCAGCGTGCCGCAGTTGCAGGCGCAGTTGAACGAAGTGGTGCGCGCGATGACGGTCAGCGGCGCGCCGGCCTCGCAGATCTACAACACGCTGCAGCAGGTGGTGGTCGCCGGCACCATGGCGCGCCGGGTCACCGAAATGCGCGCCGGTGGCGCCAATGCGGCCGCCTCCGGCGATGCGCTGGCCCGCGACTCGGTGGTGTTCACGCAGATGCTCGAAGGCCTGCGCACCGGCAACGACGAACTGGGTATCGCGGCTGTGCGCAACCCGGCCGCGCTGTCGGCGCTGGAGCAGTCGCAGGCGCAGTGGACGACGATGAAGAAGGACGTCGACGCCATCCTGGCCAGCTCGCGCAACCTGTTCGCCGCGCAGTCCTCCGCTGCCGCGCTGACCGTCGGTTCGAACAAGATGCTCGACGACAGCAAGAAGCTGTTCGACGCGTTCTCGGCGTTCGGTTCGGTACGCGACACGCGCCTGTTCCCGAATTTCTGGCTGGGCGTGGTGTCCGGCCTGCTGGCGTTGCTGGCCATCATCGGTTTCGTCTGGAGCTCGGTGCGGGTGCGCTCGCGCGAGCAGGACGTGCGCTACCAGGCGCAGGTGGAATTCAACAGCCGCAACCAGCAGGCGATCATGCGGTTGCTGGACGAAATCAGCTCGCTCGGTGAGGGCGATCTGACCGTCAAGGCCTCGGTGACCGAGGACATGACCGGCGCGATCGCAGACGCCATCAATTACGCCGTGGACGAGCTGCGCCACCTGGTGACCACGATCAACGACACCTCGGCGAAAGTGGCCGTGTCGACCCAGGAAACCCAGGCCACGGCGATGCAGCTGGCCGACGCGGCCGGCCAGCAGGCCAACCAGATCACCACCGCCTCCGAGCGCATCAGCGAAATCGCCGCCAGCATCGAACAGGTCTCGCGCAACTCCACCGAGTCGGCCGAAGTGGCGCAGCGCTCGGTGGTGATCGCCGCCGAAGGTGCCGGCGTGGTGCGCGAGACGATTCAGGGCATGGACCAGATCCGCGACCAGATCCAGGAAACCTCCAAGCGCATCAAGCGGTTGGGCGAGTCCTCGCAGGAGATCGGCTCGATCGTGGAACTGATCAACGACATTTCCGAGCAGACCAACATCCTGGCGCTCAACGCCGCGGTGCAGGCCGCCTCGGCGGGCGAGGCCGGTCGCGGTTTCGCCGTGGTGGCCGACGAAGTGCAGCGCCTGGCCGAACGTACCTCCGGCGCGACCCGGCGCATCGAAGGCCTGGTGCAGACCATTCAGGCCGATACCAACGAGGCGGTCAGCTCGATGGAGCAGACCACCTCCGAAGTGGTGTCCGGTGCACGCCTGGCCGAAGACGCCGGCACCGCGCTGACCGAAATCGAGCGCGTGTCCAACGCCCTGAACAACCTGATCAAGAACATCTCCATCGCCGCGCACCAGCAGTCGGCCGCAGCGACGGATATCACACAGACCATGGGCGTGATCCGTCAGATCACCAGCCAGACATCGCAGGGTGCGGAGAAAACAGCCAAATCGATCGGAAATCTGGCCGAGCTCGCTGCCGACCTGCGCCGTTCGGTCGCCGACTTCAAGCTGCCGGCGTGACCACGACGCGCAACGGGAAAGGATCACAGCAGATGGCGCGTAGTCGCGTTACGTCGATGCAGGAACAGACCGTTAGCCGCGTGAGCGGTGCCTCGGTCGTAGGCAGGGGGCTGCAATGAGTGCGCTTCGCGATGCGATGAGTCACGCCGCGCTGGGCTGGGTCAAGCCGGAGTTGGACGAGACGTTGCGCCAGGCGCGCAACGAGATCGAGTATTTTGCCGAAGAACCGTCCGACACCAGTCGGATGCGCTTCTGCGCCGGCTATCTGCACCAGGTGCAGGGCACGCTGCGCATGGTGGAGTTGTACGCCCCGGCCATGGTGGCCGAGGAGCTCGAGCTGCTGGCCCAGGCCGTGCAGGTGGGCGAGGTGGCCGACCGCGACGAAGCCTGCGCCATGCTGATGCGCGGCACCGTGTTGCTGCCCGATTATCTGGAGCGCCTGCAGAACGGCCATCGCGATATTCCGATCGTGCTGCTGCCGCTACTCAATGAAATCCGTGCCACGCGTGGTCAACCGGGCCTCAACGAGAGCGTGCTGTTCGCGTTCGATCCGCAGGCCGGTGTCGCCACCGAAGCCGAACTGGATCACGCACGCGGCAGCCTGAGCGGGCGCAATCGCGAGTTGCTCGACACTGTCGGCAACGCTGTCAAGGAAGAATTGCTGCGCGTCAAGGACGCGCTGGATCTGCACCTGCGGACCGGCGGCGACATTGCCGAGCTGCAGACCCAGGTCAAGGATCTCGGCAGCGTTGCCGACACCCTGGGCATGATGGGCCTGGGCGTGGCGCGCAACGTGGTCGTGCAGCAGCGCGATGCGCTGGCACGGGTGGTCGACGGCCATGTGCAGATGGACGAAGGCGTGCTGCTGGATATCGCCGGCGCGCTGCTCTATGTGGATGCCTCGCTGGACGACCAGGTCGCCAGTCTGGGCGCCGACTTCAGCGAAAACGACGACGGCAGCAGCAGCGCCACCTCGGCGGAAGTGCGGCGCACGGTGGACGTGCTGGCACAGGAAGCGATCGCCAATTTCGGTGCGGCGCGCGAGCATTTCGTCGCCTTCATCGAAACCAATTGGGACCACGCGCGTCTGAGCAATGTGCCGCATCTGCTGGGCGAAGTCGGCGGCGCCTTGCGCATCCTCGAATTGCCGCAGGCGGCCGATTATCTGGAAGGTGTGCGCCGTTACGTCGATCTGGAATTGATCGGCAAGCAGCGCGTGCCCAGCGGGCGTCAGCTGGACACGCTGGCCGATGCGATGGCCAGCCTGGAGTATTACCTGGAAGCCCTGCGCGAGCGCCGCCCCGGCCGCGAAGAGATTCTGGACATCACCCGCAACAGCCTGGAAACGCTGCGCTATTGGCCGCTGCCGTCGGGCCAGCCGTCCGAATTGCCGGTGGGCGCGGACCAGCCGGGCGACGTGGTCGAGCCGCAGCCGGTTGCCGCCGCGTTCGCACCGCTTGCCGCTGCGCCGGGCGTTGTGGCCGCCAACGACATTACGCCTACGCCTTCGCTGGAATGGGCCAACGAAACCGTGACCGAGGCGCCGTTCGCGGCCAGCGTGGTGCACGACACCGGCGCTGCCGCCACCGATACGGCGTTCTCGTTCGACCCGGTCGCTGCCGAAGAGACCGTGTCCGGTCAGGCGCATGTGCCGTTTACGGTCGCGCCGCTGGACCTGTCCGACGATGGCGCGCAGGCGCCCGGCGACTGGCAGCTGGAAACCACCGAGCAAACCGCCCCGATCGCCACCTCCGCGTTCGACCCGGTATCGGCCGAGCAGGACGGCACGGTGCCGGCCGAGCTTGCGCAGGTCAGTTACACGGTGGATCTGAGCGCGCTGGAGCAGGACGACATCGCAACGCCGGTGGTCGCCGAGCAGGCGCCGCTGCAGATCGAGCAGATCGATCTGCCGGGCGATGCGGATCAGACCGAAGTACCCCTGGACTTCATCGCCGAGGCCGAGGCCAGCACCCGCCGCGCGCAGACCAGCATCGACGACGCGTTCTCGCCGCCGCCGTTGCCGCCACTGCCGCCGCATGAACCGGACAACCCGTTCGTCGATGCCGAGCCAGAGCCGCAGGCTCCGCCGGTGGAAGACACCGCAGAGTCGAGCCCGCCGCGCGTGCAGCAGGCAGTGGTCGGCGAGTTCGAACTGGACGACGCATCGGCCGCGTTCCTGGCCCAGCTCGACGCTGCCGCTGCGCAGTTCGACGTGAATCGTCCGCAGGCGCCGTTGACGACCAAGACCACTTCCTACGCTGCCGCTGACACCCACGCAGAGCCAGACACTGCGCAAACAGCACCGGTGCAGACGCTGAGCGAACCCGTGCAGGGCACTGCGGACGCCGGCATCTTTGGCGGCTTCGGCGACAGCGATATCGATGACGATATCCGCGACGTGTTCCTGGAAGAGTTCGACGAAGAGCTGGTCAATCTCGGGCAGCTGCTGCCGGTGTGGCGTGCCGCCCCGAACAGCCCCGAAACCATGCGTCCGATCCGCCGCGTCTTTCACACCTTGAAGGGCAGCGGTCGGCTGGTCGGCGCGCATGTGCTGGGCGAGTTCAGCTGGAAGATCGAGAGCATGCTCAACCGCGTGCTCGACAACTCGCGGCCGGCCAGCCCGGCGGTCGTGGCGATGGTGCAGCTTGCGTATGACGTGTTGCCGCAATTCAACGCGGCGCTGCGCGACCAGGGCCGCATCAGTGCAGATCTGCCTGAAATCCAGGCAGTTGCCGAGCGCGTTGCTGCAGGCGAAGAACTCTACTACGTGCCTGCGCCGATGGCGCCATCGACGGCTGGCGTTGCCGATGTCGCGGTCATTCCAGACATCCCGGCAATTGCAGGCGTGCTGCCCGCAAGCGGCGGCACCCCCGCGTCGGTAGACAGCGTGCTGCGCGAAATTCTGGAAGCAGAGGTCGCCACCCACCTGGAAACCGTCAACGCCTGGCTGCAGGCCACCCAGGTCGAGCCGCAGTTGGTCAGCGAAGAAGTGCTGCGCGCCGTGCACACGATGAGTGGTGCGTTCGCGATGACCGATGTACCGGAAATCACCCTGGTGACGACGCCGGCCGAAAGTTACGTCAAGCGTCTGCTTGCCGCCTCGGTCGTGCCATCGGCCGACGGCATCGATGCCATCAAGGCGACCGCCGCCGCAATCGCCACCACCGTCACGGCGTTGCGCGCCGATGCGCCGCTGATCCCCTCGTTTGCGCCGTTGACCGAGCGCCTGCGCGCGCTGGCGGATACGCTGCCGGAAGCGCAGTGGCCACCGCAGGTGTTTTTGGAGGAGTTGGACGATCTCGACGCGACCAGCGACGAGACAATCCGCAACGACACGGCGGTCGAGCTGACCGGCATGCAGGATCTATCGCAGTATCTGGATGCGGGCGCATTGCCGTCGCATCCGGCCGATACCGCCGCGCCGGCGTATGGCGCCGATGAGGCGACGCAGGATGCCGATGCGCAGGCCGCCGTCGATGCCGATGCACCGATCGCGGTCGACGAGCTGGCCGAAGCGGAAGCCGAAGACACCTCGGCGCTCGCGTTGGAAGCGCCTGCACCGAGCGAAGCACACGAGACCGCCGACGTTGTGTCGGCAGAGCAGGGTGTTGCATCGGCAGAGCAGAGTGCCGATGTGGCCGAGGCCGCGCATGCATCGAGCGGTGATGCGTTCGCATCTGCCGCCGAGTCGGAGCAGGTCGTTGACGCGCTGCAGGGCGATGTTGCGCAGCACGAGCGCATGGACGAAAGCGCATCGCACACTGCCGAAGCGCACGACGCCCCGGCCGATGAGCCGGTGGTCGAAGCCGACGCCTGGGATGCGACCGAACTGCAGCACGCCCCGATTGCCGACACGGCGTCGCATGACGACGAAACACGCGACGTGCCTGAAGCGACCGAGCACGTTGCGGTGGACGAGTTGGCCGACGCAGAAGCTGCGTTGGGTGATACGCAAACGCTCGTTGCGCCGGACGCTGAGTTGGCAGATGCAGAGCGCGCAGATGCAGAGCGCGCAGAGGCCGAGCATGCAGGCGGCGAGAAGCAGGCGCTGACTGAGCATACGGCCGTGCATGACCAGCACGATCAGCACGCGCAGATCGATGGCGACGCACCGGCGCAGGACGCCGGCGCGCAGTTGGTCGACGGCACGCCGTCTGCTGACCAAGCGCCTGTCGAGACCATCGAAGCGTTGCAAGCGGTACACGATGAGGCCCCGGTGGCCGATGAGATGCCTGCATCGACGGCCGAAGACTGGACGCCGGAAACCGCAGCGCTGGGCAGCGTATCGACCGATCAGGACGAACAGGTTACCGCAGCGCACGACGATGCTGCCGTGGCCACGGAAGACAGCGCGGAGCAGCCTGCTGACGAGCGAGTGCAGCAGAGCGATGCAGCGTTGCCGCACGATGCTGCCGCGCAAGATGGCGAACAGCTGGGTTCGGAAGACAGAGCACAGTTGGGCGAGCAGATCTATTCGGAACAACACGCCCAGCCTGGCGAACAGGTGCACTCGGAAGAGCCCGCGCCTTCGTATGAGCATGCGGAAGCTCAAACGCATGTTCATTCGGACGCGCAGACGGACGATCAGGCGCGTTCGGAAGAACACGCCCACTCGAACGAACAAGTGCTGTCGGACGCACAAGCGCACGAGCATGCTGCCGAAGAACATGCTGGAGAAGTCGAGCAAGCTGCGGCAGGCGAGCAAGCTGCTGACGTCGAACGACCTGTAGAGGCCGAACAGTTTGCAGAAGACGAGCAGACTGCAGCGGCTGAGCAAACCGCAGAGGCCGAGCACGCTGCCGAAGCCTTACCCGAGCACACCATCGAGTCGGTGCAGGCTTTCGAGATGGCGCAGGTGGCCGATCAGGTCGAAGAGATCGGCGATCCGCAGTCCGAGATCGCACCGGAGCTGCATGCCGACGCGCCTGCAGATGTCGATGCGGATGCCGACAAGGACGGCAACACCGATGCCGACGCTCGACGCAGCGACGAACACGCAACGCACGACACGACCGTGGCAACGGATCATGTCGAACTCACTGAGTACGTGGATCACACTCAACAAGCCGAACACATCGAGCACATCGAACCGGCCGGTGAAGAATCGGCCAGCGAACCAGACGCCAGCGAGCAGGAAGACCCCACAGCCGCAGCCTTCAGCGCGCCGGTGGAAGAAGCCGCACCGGCCGACCCCACTGCCAACGATGCCGGCGCTGCCTTCGATATCGGCCAGCTCAACTTCGATCAGCTCGATGGCGAATTGGTCGACATCTTCGTCGAGGAAGGCCGCGACCTGCTGGACCATTGCGATGGTCTGATCGCCCGCATGCGCGAAGTGCCGGAAGACCGCGATGTCCTCAACGGACTGCAGCGCGATCTGCACACGCTCAAGGGCGGCGCGCGCATGGCCGGCATCAACGCCATCGGCGACCTCGGTCATGCGATCGAATCGCTGCTCGAAGCGGTGGCGGCCAACCGCACCGATATCGATCGCGACGACGTACGCCTGTTCGAGCGCGGCTTCGACCGCCTGCATCAGCTGTTGACCCGCACCGGCATGCACCGCGCCGTGGCGATGCCGACCGACCTGGTGGAAGCTTTCGAAACCCGTACCCGCGGCCGCAATGCCGCAGAGCCCAGCGACGCCGATGTCCGCGCGATCGCCAAGGCGTCGGTGGAACCGGCACCGCTGTCGGCGCCGATCCCGGTCGAGGGCCAGGTCGAAGAAGAACTGATGCCGCGCGCGCAGCAGGAACAGGTGCGCGTGCGTGCCGACCTGCTCGACCGTCTGGTCAATCACGCCGGTGAAGTGGCGATCTACCGCTCGCGGCTGGAACAGCAGATGGGCGCCTTCCGTGGCGCCATGGGCGAACTGGATCGCACCAACGCGCGTCTGCGCGACCAGCTGCGTCGTCTGGATCTGGAAACCGAAGCGCAGATCGTGGCGCGTTATCAGCGCGAGCAGGACCAGGGCGATCGCACCTTCGATCCGCTGGAGCTGGACCGCTTCTCCACCTTGCAGCAGCTCAGCCGCGCGCTGAACGAATCGGCGGCCGACCTGGGCGGTCTGCAGGGCGTGCTGGAAGATCTCTCGCGTCAGTACGACGGCCTGCTGCAACAGCAGTCGCGCGTCAGCTCCGAGCTGCAGGACGGCCTGATGCGCGCGCGCATGGTGCCGTTCGACGGGCTGGTGCCGCGTCTGCGCCGCGTGGTGCGCCAGGCGGCCACCGATACCGGCAAGCAGGTGCATCTGGTGCTGGAAGGCACCCAGGGCGAACTGGATCGCAACGTGCTCGATCGCATGGTCGCGCCGTTGGAACACATGCTGCGCAACTCGGTGGCGCATGGCCTGGAAGCGCCGGAGCAACGGCGCGAGGCGGGCAAGCCGGAAGAGGGCAGCATCGCGATCCGTCTGCGTCGCGAAGGCTCGGAAATCGTGCTGGAAGTGGCCGACGACGGCGCCGGGCTGGACCGCGAGGCGATCCGTCGCCGCGGCGAGCAGCGCGGCCTGATCGAACCGGGCCAGGAGCTCAGCGAGGCCGAACTCGATGGCCTGATCTTCGCCTCCGGTTTCAGTACCTCCGAGCAGGTCAGCCAGCTGGCCGGCCGTGGCGTGGGCATGGACGTGGTGCGCAACGAAGTGCGTCAGCTCGGCGGCTCGGTGGACATCCACTCGGTGCGCGGCCAGGGCGTGACCTTCACCTTGCGCCTGCCGCAGACGCTGGCGGTCACCCAGGCGGTGTTCGTGCGTATCGGCGATACCACCTTCGCGGTGCCGGTGGGTTCGGTCAGCGGTATCGGCCGCATCTCGCGCAGCCGTTACGAGTCGGGCGAGGGCGGCTACCACTACGCGGGCGAGGAGTACGTGCTGCACGATCTCGGCTCGCTGGTCGGCCAGCCGGTTGCGCGCGCCGATGGCCAGGCGCAGGTGCCGTTGCTGCTGGTGCGTGCAGGCGACCTGCGCGCGGCAGTGGCGATCGATCAGGTGCTGGGCAACCGCGAAATCGTGGTCAAGCCAGTGGGTCTGCAGATCGCCTCGGTGCCGGGTATCTACGGCGCCACCATCACCGGCGATGGCCGCGTGGTGGTGATCCTGGACGTGGCTCCGCTGGTACGTCGTTACCTCAGCCAGCCGGCGCGTCCGGCGCTGGAAACGCCGGCCGAAGCGCAGCGCCAGGTGCCGTTGGTGATGGTGGTGGACGATTCGCTGACCATGCGCAAGGTCACCAGCCGCGTGCTGGAACGCCACAACCTGGATGTCACCACCGCCCGCGACGGTGTCGAGGCGCTGGAGCTGCTCGAAGAGCGCGTGCCCGACCTGATGCTGCTGGATATCGAAATGCCGCGCATGGACGGCTACGAGCTGGCGACCGCCATGCGCGCCGATCCGCGCTTCAAGGCCGTGCCGATCGTGATGATCACCTCGCGCAGTGGCGAGAAGCATCGCCAGCGCGCCTTCGAGATCGGCGTGCAACGTTATCTGGGCAAGCCCTACCAAGAGTTGGATCTGATGCGAAACGTGTATGACCTGCTGGGGATCGCCCGTGTCCGAGAATAATGGCGCAATGGGAACGCCGGTCGCCCTGCTGGGCCGGCCCGGTCCGGCGCGCGAGCGCCTGCGTGAAGCGCTCGGTCTGGCCGGCGCGCAGGTGGTGCTGGAAGACGATCCCTCTGCGGTGGATGTGCAGATGCTGCGCGATGCCGAGCCGGTGGCGGTGCTGGTCGCGCTGGAGCCGTCGATCGAAGACGCACTCGAAGCGCTGGAACCTGCCTTCAACATGCCCGGCGTCACGGTGATCTTCGACGAGGCCGAGCTGACCGTGCGGCGCGAGGGCTGGGAAGCGCAGCGCTGGGTGCGCCATCTGGCCGCCAAGTTGCACGGCCATGCCGACGTGTTGCCGCCGGGTACCGAGAGCGAGCCCTCGCTGCAGCCCGAGCCGGGCCTGGAACTGGCGCCGCGGCAGCATTCGGATCTGCAGCTCGATCAACATCTGGAAGCGGCGGCGCAGATCTTCGAACGCATTCCCGGCGATGGATTTTTCACGCGTTCCGGCGGCACTGATGCCGCTGCGGTTGTTGACGACAAACCGGGCCTGTCGCTGGGCGATTCCAGCACCTGGGGCCTGGTCGATGAGGTCGCCGTGGTGGTGCGCCCGCGTGCCGAGCTGGACGTGGCGGCGCTGTCGACCGGCGGTCTGTCGCTGGTGGAACTGGACCACACTGGCGAGACCGCCGGTGCGGTGCTGGTGATGGCCGGTATCGGTGGCCCGGATGCGATCCGTCGGCTGCTGGGCGCGTTGCCGCCGCAGTTTCCGCGCGCCGTGCTGGTGCGCATGACGCTGGACGGTGGCCAGTACGGCAACCTGGTGCGGCAGATGGGGCGTGTGTCTGCGCTGCCGGTCGAGCTGGCTGAAGCCGGCCAGGTGATCGTGGCCGGCAAGGTATATGTACTGCCCGAAGAAGTCGGTGTGCAGCAGCATGCAGGCGCCCTGGCCTTTATTGCGCAGACCGATCCTGCCGCGCTGGTGGCCGCGTTGCCGCCGGCCGACAGTGCGGTGCTGATGCTCAGCGGTGCCAACGAGGCGCTGGTGGATGCATCGCTGGCGCTGGCGGAACAGGGCGGTTGGTTGGCGGGTCAGTCCGCCGACGGTTGCTACGACCCGGCCGCAGCAGCGCGTCTGGCACGCCAAGGCATTTTGACCGGCGACCCCGCGCAATTGGCGCAGGCGTTGGCACAGCGCTGGCCGGCGTAAGCCGGGCGCTTCCTCTCAGATCGGAACAAGTGCGATGAGCTACGCCAACAATGACGAAATCCGCGGCGTCCTGATCCAGGCCGGACAGGAGCGCGTGCTGCTGCCCAATGCCACCGTGGCAGAGGTCATGTCGCGGGTAGCGGTCGAGCCGATGGCCGACATGCCGCGCTGGGTGGTCGGGCGCATCGATTGGTACGGCTGGAAAGTGCCGTTGCTTTCGTTCGCGCGCCTCAGCGGCATGGGCGAAGAGCCCGCCGCAGTCAACAACAAGGTGATCGTGCTGAAGGCGCTCGGTGGCGATCCGGCACTGCCGTATTTCGCGCTGCTCACCGCCTCGTTCCCGCAGCTGATCTCGGTGCCGCGCGACGGCCTGCTGGCCGACGCCTCCGAAGACGCACTGCCCGACGGCGTGCACATGCGTGTGCTGTTGGGCGAGCAGAGCGCACTGCTGCCAAACCTGGATGCGATCGAAGCGCAGGTTGCGCAGGCGCTCGCGGCGGTTGCTGCCTAAGCGCGACTGGCAAGACGACTACACGGCGGCATCTGTACCACGCGCACTGTCATGAGCCTTCCCGTCTTCGCGCCAGTGCATCATGCAGACGGTGTGGTGCTGTGCGATCTGGCGGTGGTCGATCCGGCGGCGATGGCCGAGTACCACACCCGTAACCGCGAACATCTGGCCGGTGCCATGCCACTGCGGCCGCCTGCGTTCTACACCACCGACGGCTGGCGGCGGCTGAGTATCGCCTATCGCGCTGCGGTGCCCGGCGAGCGCGAGTTGCAACTGGTGTTATTGCGCCAGGCACAGGTGATCGGCACGGTCGGCTTCACCCAGATCCAGCGTGGCGCCTTCCAGGGCTGCCATCTGGGCTACGGCCTGGATGCGCAGCGGCAGGGACGCGGGTTGATCCAGTGGGCGGCCACGCAGGGCATCGCCTTCGCGTTCGGCCCGCTCGGGCTGCATCGGGTGATGGCGCAATACGTCCCCGACAATCTGCGCAGTGCGCGCGTGCTGCAGCGGCTGGGTTTCCAGATCGAAGGTTATGCGCGGCGTTATCTGCAATTGAATGGCGTCTGGCGCGACCATGTGTTGACCAGCAAATTGCGCGACGACGACCGGGCTGTTGGCGCTTAGTGCCTGCGGAGTAAGCGTTGAGTTGCTGATGTGCTCGGTCGATTTGCTGAGCGTTTATTCGCGATGCGCTGTGCAGCGTCTGACGTTTGAGAGACGACTGATCCACCAAAAGGGCAGGGCTTACACAACTGCGCGCGTTGCCCAGTGACGCTACCTTGCGTTGATACCTGCGTTGATCGCAGCGTTGTGCTGAAAGGGGGACGCCCTTATTGCGCAGTGTCGATTGGTTCGAGGCGTAGCTGGTCAGCTGCCAGATGCGTGTCTTGCACGATATCCACCTGCGTCGACCAGCCGCGTTGCTTGAGTTGATCGCGCAGTTGAGAGGCCCAGCTCTGCACCTCGGGCGCATCCGCTGTGGCGGCCTGGAGGCGGATCTGGGCAGGCGCTCGATCGGCAGACAGTGCGTAACGCGCAAGCCAGTCGCGTGGCGAAGTGGAAAGTTTTAGCAGACCGGGCTTGCGGGCCATGCTGCCTTTTGCTTGGTAGGCCTTTGCGTCCGGCGCGCCTGTGCTTCCGGTTGGTCTGGATGATGGAGATGCATCGCGATAGACATCGAGGCGCGGTGTGGGTGCATTGCGCACGCGCAGCGGAGCAGCCTGGCCTGCGACAGGCGCAGCGCGGGAGATGAGCGGTGTTTCTGCTGCATACGCGTTTGTCTGTGCTCGCTCGACCAGTGAGGTTTGCGCTGGCGGCGATGCAGGTGCCGATGCCGCGTCTGGTGCAATGGGTGCGGGTGCGGGTGCGCTGCGATCTGCGGTTGCGGCAAGCGAGCCACCGACGAACGCATCGGCCGGGCTTGCGACGGTGGGAGCAGGCGGGGGGGGCGCTGCTGGTGCCTGCGCGTCGATGGATTGCGCATCAACATCTGGCGCGGGTTCGGCGACGATCATGGCTGCAAGTGGAGGCGCCGCAGCAGGCGCAGGCGCAGGCACAGCAGCAGGTGCAGGTGCAGGAGTGAGCGGTGGCGCACTAACTGGTTCCGGAGCGAGGGCCGGAGCTGGCGATGGCTGCGCTGGGGGCAATGGCGACCGCGATGGCAACGCCGCTATCGAAGGCGAGGCCGCATTGGGTGCCTCGGCATAGGCTGGCGCCGGCAGTGCAGGTAGTGCAGGCAGTGCAGGTATCTCGGATGTGCTGTCTGCTGTGCGATCAACCTGGTGGGCGTCGCGCATTGCCTGTTGAGCCTTTTGCGGCTCTGCCGATGCCGTATCAGGCGTCGTAGCGGTCGGCAGCTCCAGCGTGGGTTGACTGGCCTGCCAATGCAGGCCAATGCCAACGGCCAGGGTGATCGATGCAGCGAAGGCGAGCGTCGGCATCCAGCGCGGGCGCCGGCGGCTGCGCCGGGAGGCGGCTGCGTGGCTGGTCTGAGTAGAGGTTGCGCTTGATTGGAGTTCTGGCAGTGTTGATGCCTGAGCCTGAGCCTGAGCCTGAGCCTGAGCCTGAGCCTGAGCAGCAGACCCAGACCCAGATGAAGATGCAGATGCAGATGCGATTCCAGACGTAGATATAGCGCGTGATGTAATTCCAGAGGCATCTGCTGCTTTATTCGAGGATGCCGACAGATCCGCAGTTGTAGACGCATCTGAAGCTAGAGAGACATCCAACGCCATCGACGCATCCATGGCTGGAGATGCATCCGCATCCATCAACGCAGCTGCCGCTGGAGAAACCTCCACAGTGGGCTGCACATCTGCCGTATCGGTGCGGGCTTGCTGCTCGATCCACGCACGCGCAGATGCGCTCAACTCCGTCCCCAATGCCTGATCGGCACGCTCGCCCTGCGCAAGACGCGCCTGTAGGGCAGCGCGCTGTGCTGCCTGCGCTTGTTCGGCTTGCGCTGCGGCGGCGGCAAACACGGCTGCCATTGTGGAGGGTGCTTCGAATTGCAATCCGTCCCGTGCGGGAGTCGCTGCATTGCGTTCGGCATCGGCAGTGCGCGCGGCCTGCGCAAACCATGCATCCATGGACGCAGGCGGTGTATACGCCGGCAGGGCACGCAGCAGTGCGGCAAGGCCATCGCTGCCCGCGAGAAAGCGGTCGAATGCGCTACTCATTGTGTCGCATCCAGGCTCAGGCGCAGTTTTGCGAACGCATAGCGCAGCCGGCTCTTGACGGTCTCGAAGCCTTCGCCGATCACCTGCGCGATTTCTTCCATGCTGAGTTCGGCAAAGAAGCGCAGCACCACCACTTCGCGCTGTGCGTGCGGCAAGGCCATCACTGCGGCGCGCACGCGGTGTTGCTGCTGGCCGAGCACGGCCAACTGCTCGGTGCCCAGATCGTCGTCGGGCAGTTGCAGATGCGCATCGTCCAGCGCAACCGAGGTGGTGTGATAGGCGCTGCGGCGGATGTCGATCCAGCCGTTGCGCGCGATCTGAAACAGGAAACTGGCGAACGTCGCTTGCCCGGGGCGATAGTCGCTGCAGCGGGTCATCAGCTTGACCCAGGTCTTCTGCGCGAGATCTTCTGCTTCGCTCAGGTTGCCTTCGCACAACCAGGCCAAAAAATTGAACAGGGCGCGGTTGTGGCGCGTGAACAACTCGGTGGCCGGTTGTTCGACAAACCCATTGGCGACGAGGAGCATGAGCTCCTCGTCAGGAAGATGCGCAAGATCGGCAGGTTGCATGCGCGCAGTATAGGCAAGCGCCGCGTGCATCAGTCGGTGTTGGCGAGTGACCGGGTGCTCAGCGTGTCGGCCTGCTGCACCATCCTCAGGAAATCGGCGCGGTAGCCGAAGCGGTCGCTGCCCAGGCTGCCGGCAGCCAAGGCGCGTACCTGCGGATAATCCCAGCCACGCAACTGACTGCCGCCACGCAGGCGCTGGCCGAACCCGGCCACTGCGGCGGAAAAGCGGAAGGCATCGCTGGTGGCGTTCAAGGCGCGGCGTTGCTCGCTGCGGACCACCGTGTCGAGCAGCTGGCTACGCTGTGCGTCGGGCAGTTTGTAGCGCAATTTGACGTGCGCCAGTTCGCTGTCGACCGCACGTTGCTGCCGAGGCGCGGTGGTGGTGGCATAGCGCAGCGGGTCCACCGATGCGTGGCCGTCGGTCGGCGTGATTTCATACAACGCGGTGACGCTGTGGCCGGCACCGATCTCGCCTGCATCGACCTGGTCGTTGTTGAAATCCTCGCGTTGCAAGGCACGGTTTTCGTAGCCGATCAGACGATATTCCTTGACCGTGTCGGGATTGAATTCGACCTGGATCTTGACGTCGCGGGCGATCGTGGCCAGCGTGGCGCCCAGCTCGTGGGTCAGTACCTTGCGTGCTTCCAGCGGCGAGTCGATGTAGGCGTAGGCACCGTCGCCCGCATCGGCCAGCTGTTCCATCAAGGTGTCGTTGTAGTTGCCCGTGCCGAAGCCCAGCGTGGACAACGCCACACCGGAGCGCCGCTTCTCGGCGACCATGCCCTTGAGCTGATCGAAGTCGGTGACGCCGACATTGAAGTCGCCGTCGGTGGCGAGCAGGATGCGGTTGATGCCGCCGCGCAGATAGCCTTGCTGCGCCGCCTTGTAGGCCAGTTCGATGCCGCTGGCACCGGCAGTGGAACCGCCCGACTGCAGGGCGTCGATCGCTTCGATGATGCGGCCTTGCTGGTCGCCCGGCGTGGGTGGCAACACGACCGCGGTGTTGCCGGCGTAGGTCACCAGGGTGATGCGATCTTTCGCACGCAACTGGCGCACCAGCAGCTTGAGCGAGGACTGCAGCAGCGGCAGTTTGTCGGGCGATTCCATCGAGCCGGAGACATCGACCAGAAACACCAGGTTGGCCGGCGGCAAATCGGCGGTTGCGATAGCGCGACCGGCGATGCCGACGCGCAGCAGCAGGCTGTCGTTGTTCCAGGGTGTGGGCGCCAGTTCGGTGCGCACCGCGAAGGGTTTGCCGTCGGCCGGTGCGGGATCGTCGTAGCGGAAGTAGTTGATCAGTTCTTCCACGCGCACTGCGTCGACCGGCGGCAGCGTGCCTGCACTCAGGAAGCGCCGCACATTGCTGTAGCTGCCGGTGTCCACATCGATGCTGAAGGTGGACACCGGATTCGCCGCGGTCTGCACGATCGGGTTGTCGCTTAGCGTTTGGTAGGTTTCGCGGTTTTCGGCGGGTGCCGGCAGGATCGGCGGCATCGGCATGAGGTTGTCGAGCATTGGGCGACGCGCGACCAACTTGGCGGCCGGTGCGCGTTGTGTAGCGGAGGCTTCAAGTGCGATGGGTGCCGCTGGCATCGGCATCGGCATCGGCGATGCCAGCGCTGATGGCGATACCGATGGTAATGACAATATCGGTGGTGGGCTCGGCACAGCCGGCTGCTGCATGGGGTATGCGTGGACAGGCGCTGCGAGATTGCCCTCGATCTGCGGCGTTGTCGAAGCAGTGGGGTGCGACGGCCGCGCGGTTGCAGGCAGCGTGGCGGTGCGCGAGCTGTCGTTGTTCGGCTCGGTCGGCTCGTGCGAGCAGGCGCTCAGCAGCAGGGCGAGCGCAAGAAGGCTATGACGTGGCATGGGAATCCTTTGCGTGGCGAAGAGGGATGGGTGAACAACCGGACAGCCCGAGGTCGCCGTGCACTGCGCCTCTGTTGAGTAAACGGGCCAGTGCGGCAAATGGGGTTAAGTGGATTGAAGATTTTTTCGGTCGCTGGTGCGTGCTGCCGTGTGCAGTGCCAGCGGAGAGGGAGATTCTTCCCTTCTCCCATCGGGAGAAGGTGGCGCGTAGCGCCGGATGAGGGTACGGCTGGGCAGGGCGCTGTCGGTCGCCCCGTACCCTCACCCCAACTCCGCTCCGCGCCCCGGCCTGCGCCAGCAGCGCGGGCGCTCCAAGGCACGCGCGCCAGTGGCGCGCAAGCCGTGCCTTCTCGCCCCGCAGGAGAGGGGCTTTACAGCCATTACCGTGCGTTATGCGCGGATCCGCATTGCTGGGCGCCGCAATACGGTTTATCCGTACGCGGCGCTGCCGCATCATGGAAGGCTGCCGCCGCGCGGTGCGGCTGCCTGTTTCCTTCATGGAGTTCCCGGATGATCCAACGTCGTCACTTCCTCAAGAGCGCCACGCTTGGTGCAATCGCTTCCGGCCTGGCCGGGTGGGGCGCACGTGCGCAGGCGGCGGTCGGTGCCAGCACGGCTGGACGCATTGCCGCGTTGCCGCGCGGCGCGGCGCGGGTGATTTCCACCTGGGATTTCGGCATTGCCGCCAACCAGGCGGCCTGGAACATCCTCGGCAGCGGCGGTATCGCACTGGATGCGGTGGAAGCCGGCGTGCGCGTGCCCGAAGCGGATCCGAACAATCCCACCGTGGGCCTGGGCGGCTATCCGGACCGCGATGGGCGGGTGACGCTGGACGCGTGCATCATGGATCACCTGGGCAATTGCGGCGCGGTGGCATCGCTGGAAGACGTGGTGCATGCGATCTCGGTGGCGCGCGCGGTGATGGAGAAAACCCCGCATGTGATGCTGGTCGGCGACGGTGCGCGTCAGTTCGCGCTGGAGCAGGGCTTTTCGCAGACCAAGCTGCTCACGCCGAGCTCGGAGGCGGCGTGGAAGGAGTGGTTGAAGACATCCAAGTATTCGCCGGAAGCCAATATCGAAAACCGCGCCTGGCGCGATGCCAAATTGCCGGGCGGCAAGGATAATCACGACACCATCGGCATGCTGGCGCTGGATGCGCACGGCAACCTGTCCGGCGCGTGCACCACCAGCGGCATGGCGTGGAAGATGCACGGCCGGGTGGGCGACAGCCCGATCATCGGCGCGGGCCTGTATGTGGACAACGAAGTGGGCGGCGCGACCTCGACCGGCGTTGGCGAAGAGGTGATCCGCAATGTCGGCAGTTTTGCGGTGGTGGAAATGATGCGCCAGGGCAAGTCGCCGGCCGATGCCTGCCGCGAGGTGGTGATGCGGTTGATCCGGCGCAAGCCCGAACTCACCCGCACCTTGCAGGTCGGATTTCTGGCGATGAACAAGCGCGGCGAGGTGGGTGCGTTCGCGATCCAGAAGGGTTTCAGTTATGCGGTCTGCGATGCGCAGCGGCAGGACCTGCTGGTGCCCGGCGAAAGCCACTACACCACCGAGCCTGCGGCATGAGCGTGTCGGGGCTGGAAGTGGCGGCCGATTCGGTGGGGTCGGCATTGGCGGCGCAAGAGGGCGGTGCGATGCGGGTCGAGCTCTGCGGTGGTCTGGACGGCGGCGGGTTGACGCCGTCGTTCGGCACGCTGGCGGTGGTGCGTGAGCGATTGCAGATTCCGCTGTATGTGTTGATCCGTCCGCGCGTGGGCGATTTCGTCTTCGATGCGGACGAGGTCGAAGTGATGCGGCGTGATGTGGAGCAATGTGTGCGGCTGGGCTGCGATGGCGTGGTGTTGGGCGCGCTGGATCCGCATGGGCAGGTCGACATGCCCAAAATGCGGGTGTTGATCGAGGCGGCGGGATCGCTGGGTGTGACCTTCCATCGTGCGATCGACGTCAGTGCCGATCCGTCGCGCGCGCTGGAAGATGCGATCACGCTGGGTTGCGAGCGAGTGCTGACGTCGGGTGCGCGTGCGAGCGCGCTTGAAGGTGTGGACACCATTGCGGCACTGGTGCGTCAGGCCGGCGATCGGACGAGCGTCATGCCCGGTGCCGGGGTCTCCGAGCACAACATTCGTCTGCTGCGCGAGCGCACTGGCGCCCATGAGTTTCATGCTTCCGCCCGAAGCGCCGTCGCCGCGCAGGTGCCGGGGCCGCATCCTTACATCCACGATCTGGGGGCACACTATCAACGCACCGATGCCGTTCGGGTGCGGCGGATGGTGGAGACATTGCAAGCGATGTCCGAGCAAGCCGGCTGCCGGGCCCCAGCGTGAATGATTGCTGGCGCCGGCTATCCGTGCGCTGCAGGCGGCTGCTCGCGAGGGTTCTACGTGTTTCGGAACGGACAACACGACGACGGTGGGGTGCCAGACGCACGCGGTCGGTGCCCGGTCGGCATGGAACTCGCTGGCACTGCGTTTCCTTCGCGCCGTCTGCGCGCGAAGGACGTGCGCTCGCCAGGTTCTGTTTACCGCTCTTCAGTCACTTCCGGCATCTTCAGGTGGGAGATACAGTGGAATCTCGGGGAAGATATTCGCATTAGCGGGGTCGTCGAGAACAAGCATTTCGCGGATCTTCCACATCTGTACTGCTTTGGAGAGATTGAAAATATTGATCTGGCTATTCTCGGTGAAATTTTCGATTTGCTTTTTAACCCCGTCGCTGTCTTTCTCGGTATGGGGGCCAAGATGGGAACTCATCACCTCCCTCCACTCCATGTCGGGGGCGGTCGCCAGTTCGTCTCTGGTCTGGGCACGGGCGTAAGCTGCTGTACGCTGACGCTTTGCGAAATCCTTGAGTTTCGTCATGAAAACCTGATTTCTGCTTTCAGCGAGCATTGTCCTGAGCGCAGGCACCTGGCCGAGCGTGGTGGGAGCCTCAGCCGGGCGCTGTTCCGGATTGAAAGGCGGGGCGCCCTCGACAAACGGGTTCCTTTCCTCCCCGATGACCTCCAGGAGGGCGTAAGCGGTATTGAGGATTTTTTCGCTGTCTTGTTGCCGCGTGTCCTGATTGGTGGATGTCGTGGCGGGGGACGCTGCACCGGCCGTGTGGCGATGGGAAGGGCCCGCAGCGTCCTGGGCAAAGGGAGTAGGGTGCCCGGTCTGGGCGGAAGACGCTTCGGAGCGGAGTTGACTGAGTTGCTCCTGCAAATGTGCAGGTACAAGGATCATACAATCGGCAGGTAAGCGGGAAATCGTGCGGGGGAGTGAGCGCAAATTGCTGCACCCGCGCAGGTCGAGCTTTCGGAGATTGGTCAGTTTGTGTATATCGTGTGGCAACGTGCGCAGGTTGCTGCAGTCCCGCAGGATGAGTTTCTCCATTGGCGGTCGTCCTCGCGAAATCGAGGGGTATTCGCGTAGGTGCGTGCAGCTGTGCAGGTCCAGCTCTTGCAGATTGGGCAGGAGATGAATGTCTTTATCGAGGGCGGTCAGTGGTGAGGAGCTGACCCTTATTTTCTTCAGATCTTTCAAGTATCTGAGCGATTTCGGGAGCGAGCGGATCCCTGTTCGCGACAGGTCAAGCTGCCGCAGCTTGACCAATCCTTCGCGTCGGTTATCGACGTTGCGAATCGCAAGATCCTTTGGGAGTTCGGACAGGTTGGGACAGGAGCGGATGGAGAGCTGCTCCAATTGTCCCAGTCCGGAAATGGAGGCAGGCAGCTTATCGATCGGATTGCCATGCAACTCAAAAATCCGCAGGTTGGCCAACTGGCTGATGGACTCGGGAAGCTCCATCAGACCCGCGTTAGAGATGCTTATGCGTTGCAGATGCGCAAGGTGGAACATCGGCTCAGGCAGCCGTGGTAAGGGGTTGTATTCAACCATCAACGCGTCGTTGTCGGGAGACTCGGCACGCGCCAGCTGCGTTGCGGTGAATTGCAGCCCGAGGCGAGGGTCGCGCTGTATGCCTTCGACCGCCGCATTACTAGAATTCCAGGCGTGGCTCCATTGCGAGAAGTCCGCCTCGCATTGCTGGCGCCATTGCGAGAGCACGCTCTCATAAGGTTGAACCTGCGTGCTGCGTCGCAGGGTTGGGCCGCCTGTACGCAAAGGCGGCGCCAGGATCTGCGGAGAAGCCGTTGCAGCAGCGTGGAAGCGCACCCGTTCGTCAGGCGCAAGCTGCGGCAGTGCATGCGGCTGGAACGCATCTACAGAAGCTTGATCGAGTGCCCAATGCCCGCCAGATCCGCCCGGATCGTGGCGCGCATCCGAGACGCCTTGTTGGCTCGATGTCGCCTCGCTCCCCGACGACGTTGCGTTACGGCGCCGGTTCTGCCGGGGCACGAGTCTCTCCAGGCCGCTGAGCAGGCCCGCTGAGCGCTGTGGATTGCGAGGCAGCCCTGCCTGCTGATTGTGCGCGCCGCGCGGATTCAAGTCGGGGTCTTGCCGAGTATCCCCTGGGGCTTCTGGCGGTCGTGAGCCGTTGATGCGTGGCATGGCGTTCCTCATTCGATGCATGGCGTCGGCGCGACATGATCAATCCAGGGGAGCACTGAATACCAGGTTATGCGCGAAGACCTGATCGTCATGACGAAGTCTCGCTACGCGCGAGGGGCCGCAGTTGGTGCGCGGTCAGACGGCAAAGCCACAGTATCTATCAACCAACGTGCGCAGCCGTCCCGGCATGTCGCGATACGTGACCGATTGTGCCCTTTGAAATAGTGAGAACAGGTTGACCCGAGATGCCGCGTGGAGCTGCTGCCGGACCTTCGCGTCGGTTGTGCCGTTGGCGTGCTCGCGCGGAGTTCTGTCTGTTCGAAAAAGCCCTCCGGGGCAAACGCTCGGCTGAGAGGAGTGATCCATGCAACTGACGTTCGGTGCTGACTTTTTTGCGCCCTCCAATCCGTGGATGGTGCGCCGGCAGTGACTGCCGGTCAGGGGGTAATACTGCCTGGTGGCTGGATGAGCCGCCAAATGCAGCATGGAATACCGCGCAAAAGCCACGTTTGCACGGCATCTCTATCGCGCAGATGGACACTGCAGCATGCTGGTGGGTCGTTCAGGGCTTCCCTAGTTGGCAGGGCGAAGCGTCGACGGTGTGGCCGTCAGTTGTTGTGCCGTGCTCAGGTGGCACTAACTGCAGGCATCGGGCAGGCCGCGCATGCATCAAGCGCGCAGGATCGATCACGACATGTTTGATGCGCCGGCGTTTCCACGTGTAGCTGATGTGCACCAGGCCATCGTGGGCCTGGATCACTGCCGGGTACGAGAATTCGTCTTTCGGACTGTCTTCCAGCGTGAGTGCACGCTGCCAGTGCACGCCATCGGTCGATAGCGCCACCGCAAGTGTGCCGCGGCCGTCCCACCAGTCCTTGCCGGCGATGCCCGGGTTGTAGACCAGTAGAGCGCGGCCGTCGTGCAGCATTACTGCGTCGGTTCCGGAGTTGGGGTTTTCTACGTCCAGCAATTGCATCGGTTGCCAGTGCAGGCCGCCATCAGTGGAGAACGTACTGAAAAGCCTGTTCTGCTGGCTTCGGCCCAATATCTGCACGCGGCCGTCTGCATGCAGCAACACGCTGGGCTGGATCGCGCCGATCACTGTCGGATCATTGAGCGGCATGCCGCGTTGCCAATGTGCGCCGTCGTTGTCGCTCCATTCCAGATGCGCGCGCCAGCCACGGTCTTCGCTGCTGCTGGGTGCGAGGATGCGCCTGTTCGGCAATTGCACCGGCTTGTTCTTGATCGGGCCGAGAATGCCGTCGGGCAGGCGCTGCGGTGGCGACCAGTGCGCACCGTCATCGGTCGATGTAATGCGCAGGCCCCACCAATCGCGTGGATTCGGGCCGAGCTTGTAGTAAAGCTGCACTGGCCCGGTGGTGGACTGAAACAGCACCGGATTCCAGGCCGGTAGTGCGGCGCCATCTGCGCCTGCGTGCGCGCCGTCTGCGATGCGGCGCGGTGTCTTCCAGTGCTGCGGGCCGCGTTGGGCGAGCCAGATACCAACATCGGCCGCACCCTCGTGTGCGCCGCCGAACCAGGCCGCCAGCAGGGTGCCGTCGCGGGTTTCCAATAGCGTGGAGGCGTGCGCCTGCGGCGTCGGTGCCGGGTCGGCGATGAACTCGCTGAGCACGATTGGTGAGGGCCGCGGCATGGGCGATTTAGCTTGAACTGCGTAGGCAGCAAGGCTCGCAACAAGGCAGGTCAGCAGGCGTGACAGCGGCATCGTGGTCCAGTCCTGTGAGGATTTTAAAGATACCTATTTATCATCTATTAAATACCATGTGCTCTATTCAACCCTGGCGGCCGTGGTCGCCGACCACTGCGAGGTCCCGCGATGTCTTCATACCCGCTCTCCCCATTGCGCTGACTGGCCGCACTTGGCCTGACGGCCGCCATCGCGCAGAACTTAGCTGCGCCTGCGATGTGCATTGCGTAGTAGTGGTATTGCAGGGATTCAGTCGCACGCGCGCAGGCCGTTATCGAGATGACACGATGTGCGGTGGGCTGCTGCATGGTCGGCGCACCGCGCGCAGTAGGCAGGTGCGGTTGGCTTGCAACAACGCGCAGCGCCGTGTATCCGTCCACTCAGGAGCACACGTATGGCTTTTCCAACCGCAGTCAGCGATCAGATCACCGATGCCGTCACGCAGACCAACGTCAAGGTGATCGGCGAAGCGCCCGCCATGGCGATGGGCACGATCTACCAGAGCATGGCCCATTCGAACGGGATTCTCTTTGCTAACGCGGTGGCCGCGCAGCAGCAACAAAACACGCTAGCGCAGTCCGCCACGAATCAGGGCGTGATGCAGATCTACAGTCTCGATATCACCGCTTCGGCGGCGGACGTCGAGAAGGTCGCGCAAGCGGGCGTCGCCGACAATCTGACCAGTCTGCTCACCGTGCTCAATGCGTTCAGCACCGGCAAGTAATGTCGGTTGGCGACAGCGGCAGTGCTGTCGCCAATGTTGCTGACACGAGTGCGTCGGTGCACTCAGGCCGCGTCGTCGTCGCGCGCTTGCGGCGGCAGCAGGATCTGCGGTTGTTTGGCCGAGTGGGTCTGGCACAGGAACGTCATCAGGTGCGCCGCTTCGGTGCTGCCGATCGGCTGGCCGGGCGCGGGCTTGCTGTGCACGTGTTCGGCAAAGGCATGCTGGGTCTGCTCCGGAACCGGGGAGACAGGGTCTTGCGTAACGGTGGACGACGACATGAAACGCTCCTGGAACTCACCAACCGACCGTCGCTCGATGGAACGACGGGAATGCGCCACTGCCTTCCACAACGGCGTGAGCCGGTGATCTTGCCTGGAATGCGATCCGTTCGATACAACAATTGGTCGCAGACGCTGCGTGGGCAGTGGACGTCCAGATAGCGGCGGGCGCGCGGCGGTCTGAAGGGGCGTTGCTGAGAGTACAAACATCTCTAGCTGATCTGGTTCACGTTCTAGCAACGCATACAGCGGAGCAGCCAAGAACTTTTGCCCCAGCAGGCGGCACGTAGCACGTAGCAGCTAGTAGGCGGTAAGCGGAAGCAGTAAGCCTCCACTACGCCGACCACCCGAACGCTTGCCCCAGGCGGTCGGAGAAGCCCGACTGATCCAATTGCTCAGTGACGCAACGCCAGCTCGGCCAGACTATCCAGGCGTTGCTTGATCTCCCGCCAACCAGGCAGATGGGCATCGAGCAGGCGATAGAAGGCCTTGCCATGATTGTGGATTTTCAGGTGACACAGCTCATGCAGGATGACGTAATCGATACAGGCGCCCGGGACACGGATCAGGCCTAGATTCAAGCTGATCCTTCCCAAGGGTGAGCAACTGCCCCACTGGCGCTGCATCATCCGCAGTGAGAGGGGTGGCACCTGCTTGATCCAGCGGAGTTGGGCGGCCATGTCGGCCACGCGCTGCGGTAGCAGCAACCTGGCGCGCTCGCGTTGCCAGTCTTCCAGCGCTGCGCGCACTACCTCGGGCGCACGGCTGGGCACCCGTGCTTCGACGTAGCCGCCACGCAGGCGGACGTCATGCATCTGGTCGTCAAGGATCACCTTCAGCCGGTAGCGCCGCCCCAGATACAGCACAGTTTCGCCACTGACGTATTCGCGCGGGGTGACGTGCCGCAGGCGTTGCTCGATCTCCATCAAGTGCAAGTGGATCCAGCGTGCGCGCTGGATCAGCGCCCGTTTGATCTGGGTGTCGGTCGCCTGCAGCGGCGCGTCCAGCCGTACGCGGCCATCGGGTTCCACATGGATGGCCACGCGCTGGCTGCGTCGTAGCGCGGATCTTTGGATCTGGCAGTGGATGCGGCGCTCGCCGTAGGTCACCACCATCTCGGCGTTGGTCTGAATCGGTGTCACGTGCGGCTAAGCCCAATGCGCGTGATGTGCACGATCTGCTCCACGATGGCCTTGGCATGGTCCAGCCCGACCAGATCGAAGATGGGGGGAAGCAAGGTCTGGCGAATCTGCGACTCGATGCTGTGCAGGTTCAATGAGTTCTCGGCAATGGCGGTGCGCACCACGCCATCGATCGTCAGTGCCAGATCGGCCAGATGCGTTGCCTCGGCAGCGCGCTTGGCGTGCATGGCATCCTCGCCCAATTCCAGCAGGATCGCGCCGTAGTAGGCACTGGCATGCGGGTTGTCGGCCAATGCCACTGGAATACTGGGGATCTTCCTGGCCTCCAGGCGCTGCTCGAAGGCCTTGAACACGGCGTACTGCTTCAAGGGATGATCGAACATGGCTTCTGCCTCGGCAATGGCCTCTCGCAACAGCTCGCCGAAGACTTTTTGCGCGTACGGGTCGCTGGCCAACTCCTGTTCGATGGTCTTGCGCAGACGCGTCTGGATCAGATCGGCCTCGTTGCGGGTCTTCTCCTCCGACCAGGTCTGCGGATCTTCGCGCTTGCCCAATTCATGAACGACGTACGCACCCGTGGATTCGCGCACCTCGCGGCCAATCACCTGTTTGTCCACCAGCTTGCGGATCTGCTCTTCGTAGATGCTGTAGTCCACGGTCTCCATGGCGTCCTGGCGTGCGGTCCTGCGTAGCCCGGAGAAAAAGCGCAGGTCGCGCTTGTAGCGGTCGATCAAGGTATCCGGAAAGGCAGCGTCTTCAAAGAAGCTGCGCGAGGAGAGTGCGGTCTGCAGGCACAGGCCGAACTCGGTCAGCACGGCGGAGAAGTCGTCGCGCAGTTTCTGCCGCGCGTCGTAATCGGCGCCCTCTTCGTCAGCGACGAAACGCGGGCTCAGGCGCTGCCTGAACTGCTCCGGGTCGTCATGGCTGGCCAGCCCGTCGAAGAACGCCCATAACCTGGCATTGAGCGCAGGCAAGCGTCTGTACTCGGTACTGATCGCCTGGTACAGGCCCTCGATATCGGCCACATCGAAGCCGCCTTGGGTACGGGTTTCCAGGTCCTGATACGCACGTACCGCCGTGTCCAGTTCGGTCAGGATGCCGCGGTAGTCCACCAGGATGCCGTAGCGCTTGGCATCGTGCAGGCGGTTCACCCGTGCCACCGCCTGGATCAGGTTGTGGCCCTTGAGCGGTTTGTCGATGTAGAGCACCGCATTGCGCGGCTCATCGAAGCCGGTGAGCAGCTTGTCCACCACGATGAGCAGATCCGGATCGCCATCGCCACCGAAGTCGCGCACGGTCTGCCGCTCGTACTCCTGCGGATCCAGCCGTTGGTCTGTGATGGCCTGCTTCCACCATTTCTGCACCTCGGGCAAGGTGTCTTCATCGACATCGCTGTTGCCCTCGCGGGTATCGGGCGGGGAGATCACCACCGCGCCTGTCAGCAGGCCGGTCTCGTCCAGTGCACGCTTGTAGCGGATGGCGTCGCGCTTGCTGTCGGTTGCCAGCTGCCCCTTCAGGCCCAAGGGTTTGATGTTCTCGTTGAAATGCGCGGCAATGTCCCAGGCGATCAGTTCGATGCGGTTGGCCGCCCCATAAATGGCGCGCTTGCTGGCGAACTTCTTTTTCAGATCTGCGCTCTGCGCGTCCGAAAGCCCGGCGGTGATCTTGTCGAACCAGCGCGTGACCGCCGCCGCGTTGACCTCCAGCTCCGGCACGCGTTCTTCGTACAGCAGCGGGGCCACGGTCTGGTCTTCGACTGCGCGCTGCATGGTGTAGGCATGCAGGATGGGGCCGAACTTGTTGGCGGCTTTCTCGTTCTTGAGCAGCGGGGTGCCGGTGAACGCCAGATAGGCCGCATTGGGCAGCGCCTTGCGCATGCGCTCGTGGGTTTCGCCGCCGTGGCTGCGGTGGCCTTCATCCACCAGCACGATCAAATCGGCCGAGGCGTTGTGGCACTCGGGCAGCTTGGCGGCGGTAGTGAACTTCTGCACCAGCGAGAAGGTGATGCGCTCGCTGCCCTGGCCGATGCGGCGCGCCAGATCGCGGCCGGTGGTGGCCTTGCTGCGCTCGCCCTCTTTTTTGGTGCCGACGGCAGAGCCGAACGCGCCGCCGCTGATGAAGTTGCGCGCTAGCTGCGCCTCCAGGTCGGTACGGTCGGTCACCACCAGGACCCGGCACTGGGTCAAGGCCGTATCCAGCACCAGCGCCTTGGTCAGAAACACCATGGTGAAGCTCTTGCCCGAGCCGGTGGTGTGCCACAGCACGCCGCCCTGGCGTCCGCCGTCGGGGCGACGCGTGCGGATCTGCGCCAGCAACGCGCGGATGCCGAAGAACTGCTGGTAGCGCGCCACGATCTTGCCGACCTTGCGGTCGAACAGCACGAAACCGCGCAGCACCTCCAGCAGCCGGGCCGGGGTGAGCAACCCGGCCAACAGCAGGTCCTGCTCGGTGGGCAGCATGGGCTTGGCCCACAACGCCTGGCAGTAGGCACGCAGCGGCGCCGGCTTGTCTGCCAGCAGGGCATCGCGGGTAGCCGCAGGCAGCGGCAGGTTCTTGAGGCGGCTCAGCTGCGCCTGGTCGAACTGCTCGTCGCGCCAGCGCGCCCAGAAGGTGGCCGGGGTGTGCGTGGTGCCGTAGCGCGCCTCGGTCAGGCTGATGGCAACTAACACTTGCGCATAGGCGAACAACTGCGGAATCTCTTCTGCCCGCTGGTTGCGCAATTGCTGGCTCACCGCTTCGGCCACCAGCGATTTGCCGGCATGCCCGGCATCGGCGCGCTTGGTTTCGATCACCACCAGCGGGATGCCGTTGATGTAGCCCACGATGTCGGGCGTGCGCGTATGCGTACCGTGGGTGGAGAGCACCTCGCACTCTTCGGTGATATCCCACAGGTTGTGGGCTGCATCGCCCCAGTCGATCACCGCAATGGTGGGCTGGTGCTTCTTGCCGTCGGGCATGAACTCGGTGACGGTAATGCCCAGCGTCAGCAGGTGATACAGCCGCTCATTGGCGGCCAGCAGCCCATCGCCCAGCGGCAGCGCCGACAGCTCGCGCACGATCTGGTCGATGCCGCTCGGCGAGAGCGGATAGGTCTGCCCCTTATAGTCGAAGCGACGGCTCTGCAGCACCTCGATCAGGCGTGGCAGCAACAGCACCTCGCGGGTGCTGCCGCGCAGCGCCAGGCACTGCGCGGCACTGAGGTAGCGCCAGCCCAGGTTGCACAGCAGGTGCAACGCGGGCAGCTGCGCGCTGGCCTGTTCGCGGGTGTCCGGGGCGCTGTGGGTCATGCCGGTTCTGCCTCGTCGGCGGGCAGGCGCACGCGGCGTTTGCCGGTGAGGAGTTGGGACATCAGGGCTTTCTTCTCATCACGGAGCTTGTCCAGTTGCGCTGCGATCAGCTGTTCTTTTTGCTCAGCCATGTTGAGGATGGCCGCAACACGCCGTTGCTCGGTCACGCCTGGAATGTGCAGCCGCAGCTTGAAGAAGTCGCCGACACCCACATTGAGCAATCCGTGATTGCGCGCACCTTCCTGCGCGATCCCCGAAAGCCCTTCGTTGAGCATCCCCACTTCGAAGTAATGCCGGAAGAAGTCCGCATCTGCTTCGACTTCATTGCGCAGCCGGAAGCAGATGTAAAGGCTCGACACAACGCCTTGGTCGTAGCGTGTCAACGGCTTGATCGCGCCCATCGGATAGCCTGCCGAATAGCTCTTGTTGTAGGCGAATTCGCCGCGTTGAAGTAGCGTATAGCCGGAGAGGTTTTCGCTTGCGATGGATTTGTTGAAGTAGTCACGCTGGCTGACCAGTCCGCGGGTGCCGGAGATGGTCAGTACGTTCGAGTTTGCAGTTGTGTTTCGGCGTGTCACCCGTTCAAAGACTTCATCAAGGTCGGCGAACTTCCATCCGTGGGTGGTCATGCTGCTGTGTCTTCCATGTACGAAAAGCGCGTTCGTGAGGGTTTTCCTCTGCGTGCAGGCGTTTGCAAGTAGCCCCTCTGTGGTGGCGATGGCTTGATCCCAGGTCGAAAGCACTTCGACAATCGCAGCTTGCTCTTGCTTTGGTGGCAGCGCCAACTCAAGCTGTTCAAGCCCGGATTTTGTCAGCTTGTAACGACCTACGCCCTGCCGGGAAAGAGTCGCGGTCAGATCCCTGTGCATGAAGCAGTAGTAAAACCACTTTGCCAGGCACTCCTTCGAATTGCCGATGATGTGCGCATGATTGTTGACGTTTGCTTTTCCCTCGAAATATAAGGTCATCGGGCGATCCCGGAACTTTAGAAAATGGTCGCCGTCTTCGCCTATGAGCGCAAAGGGTTCATCGATTCGGTAGTGATCGATCGCGTCGATCTTTCCGGTCGGGCCGAAATACGGATACTCACCAGGCATGTTCGCCCGGTCCGTTGCATTTAGTGGAAATCGCAACGTGTTTCTGATTGTGCAACTCTTGCCGACAGTTGTTTTTACCCATCCATCAGGAAGCATTGCTGGATCCTTTCTTATTTAATCGCTTTGTTATTTCGGTTAGCCGTGCCAGGTTGAAAACCCCAACACTTTGCGGCCCAGGCGCTTCTCTAGCCGGCATCAAATTCAAATCATCAAGAGGCACGTTTGCCTCCTTTACGCGCTGCTTTATCCAACGACTCCAGCGCCTTGATGTCTTCCACATGCGCCGCCAAGGGTTCTGCTAGGCGCCGCTTGGCATCGAACGCGGCATAGCGCTCATGCACGATCTGCTGCATGCGCTCGTGGCTGACCGTACCGGCATCTTTCAACAACGGCCGTTCGTTGAATTCGACAAAGCGGTCCACGTGTTGGCGCCAGTCGTCCATGCGCAAGTCCCGGCGCTGGCTGGCGCGGTCCTCGGCGTAATTCAAAAACATTGAGGGGACGCGGTTCAACTGCGCGACCTTCTCTGGGTCGAGAGCGTTCCTGGCAAAGATGAGATCGTTCTTGCGCACGCGGCTGGCTTTCCCGCCGGTCAGTGCGATGTGGGGCTTGCTGGGCTTGGCAGGTTCGACCACCAGGTGCGCAGCGGTCTTCTGACCGTGGGCGGCAGTTGTCACGGGTTCCTCGACGGCTGACGCATCAGTCCGGGCCTGTGATGGCGATGCCCATCGCTGCAAGCCAGGCAAGGCGCTTGTCCGGATCGCCCTGGGAAGGGGGGGGTCAAATTGACCCCCCCCTTTCGGCAAGTGGTTGATTTCCAAAGTGGCAAGGCGGCTGTTCATTTTTTGTCCTTGTCCTGACCCGGCGCCGGCTTGGCATCCTTCTGTAGCCGCTTGATGCTGGTTTCCGGTGCAGGCAGGTTCTCCGGCAAGGTGCCGCCCAGTTCCTGGATGGTCTTGCGCACCGTTTGACCCACCTCCAAATGCGTCCGGTTGGCCGCCGTCTTGCCCTGCACGTTGTCGCGGCGCAGTTTCTCTTCGGCCTGCGTGGCACGGAACAGGTTGGCCGCCAGTTCGGTGCTGCCCATGTGGTCGAGGATCGTCTGGCTTTTCTTCAGGGCCTTGCGTGCATGGATGTCCTTTGCGCCCAGGCCGCCGTACAAGCCCTTGTAGCCGTGGTCCTGGAAGACGGCGTACTCCAGCGGTGTCTCCACACCGGCCTGTTTGGCTGCAGCGGCCAGATCCTTGTTGTGCCGGCTCATCTGGTCGCGCAGGAACAGGCGCCGCTGGTTTTCGCTCAGGGCATCGAAATCGACGGCTTCTTCGCCCTGGAGGCGTTCGTTGCCGATGCGTGCCAGCCAGCGCTTGAAGGGTTCGGCCTTGGGCGAGGGGATCGATTGAATGATGCGCAAGGCGCCTTCCAGCGTGGTGCAGTTCAACAACTGCGGCCCGCCCGCCGTGGTGACGCGCAAGGGCGTCACCAGCGAGTCCCAACTGCCGGAAAGCACCTCGTCGCGGCGACGCAAGTTGCGTAGATAGTTTTCCGGACTCTCCGAGTTTGTGAGTGCGACAACCAGGTCGATGACCGCAAACCACCATTGGCCTTGGTGCCATGTGCGCCGGACGGCGGCACTGTCCTGTGCCGGGAAGCCCGCGTCAGCCTGCGTGGCGATGTCGTTTTTTTCATCACTCATAGCCAAGCTCCTTGAGATAGCGGGCCATCTGCGTTTCGAGTGTTGCCAGTTCGTCCTTCAACTGCTCGCGCTCGCGGCGCACTGCCATCAGGTCGATCTCTGCTTCTTCCTCGAAAGTATCCACGTAACGCGGGATGTTGAGGTTGTAGTCGTGGCCGGCAATCTCGTCCGGGCTGGCCAGGTAGGCGTATTTGTCTACATTCTGGCGCGCCTGCACGGTGTCCAGAATGCGTTGCAGATCGCTCTCGCGCAGCAGGTTCTGGTTCTTGCCGTCCTGGTACTGGCGGCTGGCGTCGATGAACAGTACTTTTTTGTCTTTCTTCTTGGAGCGGAAGACCAACACGGCTGCCGGGATGCCGGTGCCGTAAAACAGCTTCTCCGGCAGGCCGATCACCACGTCGAGCAGGTTTTCTTCGATCAATTTCTGGCGGATGCGGCCTTCCGCGGCGCCACGGAACAACACACCGTGCGGCACCACCACGGCCATGCGGCCGGTGCGCGGCTTCATGGTGGCGATCATGTGCAGGATGAAGGCGTAGTCGCCCTTGGTACGCGGCGGCAGGCCGCGACGGAAGCGGTCGTGGGGGTCGGTATCGGCGCTGTCGTGGCCCCACTTTTCCAGCGAGAACGGCGGGTTGGCCACCACGATGTCGAAGTCCTTGAGGTGGTTGCCGGCCAGCAGCTTGGGATTGCGAATGGTGTCGCCCCATTCGATACGGTGGTTGTCCTCGCCATGCAGGAACATGTTCATCTTGGCTAGCGCCCAGGTACTGCCGATGGCCTCCTGGCCGTAGAGCGCGTACTTGCCGCTGCCGGTGCGCTCGCGGATCAGGCGGCCGCATTTGAGCAACAGCGAGCCAGAGCCGCAGGTGGGGTCGCAGATCTCGTCGCCTGGTTGCGGGTCCATCAGGCGCGCCATCAGCGTGGAGACTTCTGGCGGGGTGTAGAACTCGCCGGCCTTTTTGCCGCTGCTGGAGGCAAAATGCTTGATCAGGTACTCGTAGGCATTGCCGATGATGTCGAGCTGGCCAATGCGTGAGGGGCGCAGGTTGAGCGCGGGCTTGGCGAAGTCTTCCAGCAGATGGCGCAGCAGGTCGTTCTTCTGCTGCTCTTCGCCGAGCTTGTTGGCGTTGAAGCTGATGTCCTGGAACACATCGCGCAGCTTGCCCAGGTTGGCGTCTTCGATGGCGTGCAGCGCAGTGTCAATGCGCTCGCCGTTGCCGGGGCGGTGGCGCTGGTCGTACAGGGTGTAGAAGTTGGCGCGATGCGGCAGTACGAAACGCTCGTTCTTGAGCAGTTCTTCGATCAGGCCGGGCTTGTTGCCGTGTTTGGCGGTGTAGTCGTCGTAATGGTCCTGCCAGACGTCGGAGACGTATTTCAGGAACAGCATGGTCAGCACGTAGTCCTTGTAGACGCTGGGGTCCACGGTGCCGCGGAAGGTGTCGCAGGCAGTCCAGACGGCGGCGTTGATGGTGTCCTGGGCGATATCGGTCTTGCTCATGGGGGTTTCCAAAGGCTTAGGCGAGAAGGCGCTCGGCGAGGATCGCCAGCTCTGTTGTGCGGTTGTTGATCAGCGCGTGTAAGGCGGCGCGCTCTGCGTGTGCGGCCTGCTCCAGCGCAATGACCGCGTGTTGCAGTTGCAGTGGGGGTAGGCGGATGGGGGTCATGTCCAACACCGTGCGGCGGATACTCAGCTGGTTGCTGCCCTCGGCCGATTGGCGCAGATAGCGTTGTGCCGGCGCCTGATTGAGTTGCCACGCGAGAAAGGCGGGCAACAACTGCTGCGGTGCCTTCACCCGGATGACATAGATGTGTGGTGAGCAGAGCGTGCGTGGCGGCGGTGCCTGTGCCAGCGCCGCGAAGGTGTTGGACCCTCTGGCGATGAACACGACGTCCTGATCCAGGAGCCAGTCGGGATGCTTGCGGCCTTCCACCTCTGTTGCGACAAGCGCGTCGTAGGTGCAGAGCCGGGTGCGTGGGATGTCCCTGATTTGGACGACGCGCACGCTGCCCCCGGCAACCTCAGGAATCGACCCGCGAAACGGGTAGCCCATGCGGACATCCGCGTGCTTGGCAAGGGTGGTGATGAGTGCATGATTGATCATGAAGCGCACAATGAAGAAAAACCCTATTTCTGTCAACAAATTTGTGCTTCATTTGATTTGATGCAATAAAAATGGGTGCGCGAAAGCCGGTTGCTTGGTAATCTCATGGTCAAGGAGCAGTGCCTCCTGACGAGAGAGCACGCCATTCGGTATGTGACGGGAGAAAAGAATGCAGCAATCTTTTGACGGTGATGGCTCCGTGCTGGGTTATTACTTGCCCGAGCAGGCGCAGGACCGCCTGCAGAAGCTTGGCGAGCACATGCGTTTTCTGGCGCGGATTGCGGAGCCGCGCACGCGCGCAGAAGAGCAGGCCCCGCAACTGGCGATTCGCATGGACGAGCTGGCGCTCTGTCTAGAGCTGCTGGCAGAGCAGGTACGTCTGATTCTTGATGAAGCGCGCTGGCCGGCGACGCTGCACGCACCTGTTTGAAATATGCGGGCGGGTGATTTTGTCAACGCGGATGTGTGTCGATCTTGATCTGCTTGAGCTTGGACAGCTTCTCTGCAATCAGGTAGCGCAACTTGCGCTTGCGCGCCATCTCCGCGCGCTTGTCCAACCCCGTGTAACCCGCTACCCCCGCTGAGCGTGTCTTCCTTGCCATGCAGCAGCTAGTGCGCCTGCGTGATATCGGCGACGTTGGCTGCCGTGCATTCCACGTGGTGCACCAAGCCGGACACATCGTCTACGCCAATGTGCGCTTTCATCCCAAAATAGTACTGGTTGCCCTTCCTGGTTTGGTGCATTTCCGGACCACGCTCGCCGCCCTTGTTCTTGGTCGAACTCGGCGCAGCAATGATCGGGCGTCTACGATCGTCCCGCCGTGCAGGCTCTGCTGCTTGCGCGACAGGTGCGCGTTGACCCGGTTGAACAGCTTGCGCGCCAAATCGTGTTGCTCCAGCAAGTGGCGGAAATTGAGAATCGTGGTCTCGTCCGGCACCTCATCCAGGCCGCCGATCTTGGCGAAACGACGCACCGACACCGTATCGTAAAGGGATTCTTCGGCCGACGGATCGTTCAAAGCGTACCACTGCTGCAAAAAGTGGATGCGCAGCATCGGCTCCAGCCGATACGGCTGTCGCTCCGGCTGCGCCGACGTCGGATAGTGCGGCCTGATCAGCGTCAATAGGTCCTTCCACTGCACCACCTGATCCATTTCCGACAAGAACACATCGCGCCGTGTCCGCTTGCGCTTGTCGTTGTACTCCGCGTCGCCGAAATACAGTTCCATCGTCGTTGTTCCGCTGGGCTTTGCACGATTGTCGGAGGATCAGAGGGAGTTTTTCAGATCTTCCTTAGCAGACCAGGTGCGTCTTGTCCTGGATGAAATCGGTTGAACAGCGACCTCGCGTGGGCCTGTTTGAAACATTCGCGCTGACGTATGCGGCAACTCGCGCGATGCGTACCTGGGTCGGCGCGATAAAGTGGTGTTCTTGCGTGCAGCGCATCGTTCGCTGCTGGTGATTGGGTTTCAACGGATTTTCAGGGGCAATTTATCGAGTCAATTTTTCGAAGGTTGCATGGACACCTTCCTGGAACCGCTGCGCGGCATCTTTGATGAATGGGTCCGCCAGCAAATCCTCTGCCGTGGCACGATCTTGGCCAATCATGCGGTTGAAAAAACAGGCGATCTCTTGCTTGCGTTCCGAGGGCAGCTGTTGCAGCGCATCCATGAGCGGAAAGTCTTCCTTTGACTTTGCCACGGAAATGCCCACATAGCCCATGTGGTAATTCGGGCGTTTGGTGAAATGCACCAGGAGTTGGGCAGCGCTGTAGACGTCCCGTCGATGACTTGCTTTCAAATTCATCTCGATATAGCCGGGTGTGCCCATGTTGGCGGACTCGCCCTCTTCTCCACCCAGGCCCATATCGATCAGCCGGAACATTTTATTGGACCGGTCGTACATGACGTTGTTGTGCGAAACATCCTGGTGCACGATTCCTATTTCTTCACAACAGGACAAGGCGATCAAGACATCGGCCATCAGCTGCTTTGTCATGTCAAGATACTCCGGCGCAGTGATCGTCCCCTGCTGCAATGCCGGGCGCGCGAGCTCGACGAGGTTGCCGACAGTGGTGCCGTGGATTTTTTCCAGCAGCATGCCGAATACGTTCTCGATCTGCACCAGACCGTAGGCACGCATGATGCGAGACCCCCCATCCAGCGACACGGTCATTTGATATTCCCTGTATATGTTGGCTTTGTGCAACGAGACAGGGTTTTTTGGATCGGGCGCATCTTCCTGGAAGCGCTTGTCATACAGTTTGGTCGGGATCGGATCTTGGGGATCGGGGTTCAACATCGCCTTGAAGACAAAGTCCCGCCCGCAATTTTCTCCGGCTCGCCAGAAATCCTCAGCCAGACGGACAGCATAGGCTCTCCCAGAAACGCCTTTGCCAATCAGCTGCATGTTCTTGAGGCTTTGGTAACTGCCGGCGTGCGTTGGCTCAAGCCGCACAGGGAGGAAGCCGTTCTCGATTTCCAGCGCACCAGGTTTCAACAATGACAGTCGTTCGATCAGTTCTGAACGCCGAGAATTGGTGGTGAGTTCCCTTATTATGCGCGGACTGAGCGAGACGTCCTGTTGACGATAACGCATGTCCCGTGTCCGTATTCTTTCGTTTCGCAGGATGCCGGAGGCACTCGAGGGAGACGGTGTCAGGGCGAGAGAGCCAGGTGTATGCGGGTCGAGTAGCGATGCCAGTAGCGGCAAATTGGGGTATGGCGTCAATATGGGGCTGGAATCGGAGCCTGGCGTTGTCGGTGTGCTGCTGCCGCTGGACTGCGAGCGTGAAAGGGTGCGTGACACTATGAGTCGAGCAGGTGGGCGATCTATGTTCACACTCAACTCTGGGACAGCGAACTCTACGCTTCCGCTTCTCCTTTTTTTCAGCAGGTTGAGCAGGTGATCCTGGACGGGTGCGGCGGGCTCATGTTGTTCGGATGCTGGATGCGTCGAGGTCTCGGATGGATCGCCATCCGCTTGCATGCCATGTTGGCCAACCGGAGAAGTGGATGAGATCTTTTTCATGGTGAGAGACACGTGCCGTAATCGTTGATGTGAGTGGCTGGTAAATCGCAGGGAGTTGTCAGGGTAGGCATGACGGGGATAGCTGCAATCTCGAACGTCGCGCGGACGCTCGCGCGACTTTCTACCCAGGCATGCAGCGCACGCGGCACCTTTGTACGAGGTCATGTAAGGCAAGGCGAGGTGACTTGCAATTGCGGTAATACGCTCACTAAACACGCGTGATGGATAGAGCGAAAACACACGATGCTTTCTCAGGCGAAGTCCTCATGTAAGTCAGCCCTGAATGCGCCTTGCTCCGCGATTCGCTCCCGGGCAAGTGTATTCGCAGGTCGACTGATCCCCGTGGGCAGGAGGCGTAGCCTCGCTGCGTCACGTATGCGGAGTCTGAGCTATGCGCATCCAGCAACACATAAGCAGTCATGTTGGGTCGTCTGATTCGCCCGCTCCAGATGTGCCTGTTTCAGTTGAAGATCTTCCCGCTTCCAATGGCTGGCCTATTGTCCTGGAATCATTAAAAAAAGGTTCGCGTCGGAGAAATTCCTCTTCCAGGCAAGCGTCCGGGAGGCGCACCGGCGAAGACGCCATGGCCGAAATTCAGGAGGCAGAGGCAGTCTACGATGCATTCGTAGTCGCCAAGTATCTTGCCGATCCACTGCATGGCACTTTGGACAATACGGCCGAACTCATCGCGGAAGTGCCCAACTCGGGCGAACCGGAACATTCCCCGGAAGCCGAGCAACCTGCGCATTCCCACGAACACACGCCGATCGATCACACGCAGGTGTCGGCAGACCATCAGACGCAGCCCGGTATCGACGCGGCGCACTCCCTGGATCCGCATCCGATCGAGCCTGCAGCGCACGAGAGTCTCCTGCACACCCTGGCTGAGGAGGCGGGGCCGGGAGGCGTTGCCGATCTGGCAATGAGTTTGAGCATCAGTGGCGCCATGCTGCCGCTCTCTGGCCTTGCGATCTACGCCGCCTACAAGGAAACCCGCGAAGTGACCGAACAACGCGGTGCCCTGCGCCAACGCAAACGTCAACTGCAGTCGGAGAGGGCGTTGCTGCAACCTGCGCTTGGGAGCGGCCCATTGACTGCAGTTGCAGGCGCCCAGATCCATGCCTTGAGCGAAGCGATCGATACCGTCGCTTACCAACAACAGCGCAACGCACGTGATGGCGCCATCGCGGTGACCTCGATGGCGTCCGCAGGCGTGATCTTTACCAAGGCCACGACAGAGCTCGGCATCCAGGGCGGGTTGGCACTCGGCGCCAACAACGCAAATGCTGCTGGCTTGATAGGCCACAGCACCGCCGCCGCAGGCGCAGCCTCGGCGGCCGGTATCGCAGGCACATTTGTGCTGGCTCCGCTGGCAAGCGTCGCTGCCACCACGCTGGGCGGTGCGTTTCTGCACCAGTCACGCAAGGAGAAAAAACGCGTGGTTGCCGATGTGGCGCGTGTCGAAGACTTCCTGCAATGCCTGGAACCGGGCGAGCTCAGCCCTGGCGCGCAGCGCTACCAGCACTTCTTGAGCACCAAGCTGGCCCAGCGCAGCGGATTCGCCGGCAGCTTCAACAACTGGAACAAGGGCTTTGTCGTTGGCGGCGTCACCTACACGGCCAGCACCTTGACCAAAACCGGAGTCAGCACTGCAGTCTTGCTTGGTGCAACCACCGTAGCCGGGCCAGTGGGCACCGGTTTGGTGGTCGGTGCCGGTCTGCTGGGTGCGGTGACGATGGGTGTTGGGGGCCACCAGTTCCTGCTGGCGCATGGCAAGCAAAAACGGTATCGCAACTACGAGACTGCGGAGATGCCCAGCGTGGACCGGGCATTGCTTGCCATGGCCGACCTGCTGCCCACCACCGAGGCGGGCGTCGCTGCCTCACCGGGGGAAGTGGATCCGCATGGCACACCACGCGTCAGTGACGGTGCCTCGGGAAAAGCGTCGGGCACCGTCGTGACGACCGGCACTGGTGACCAGTTGGAGTCTGGCCATGTCATGCCCGGCTCAACCGAACACACGGCGGCTGCCCAGTCGGTAGCGGCAAAACAGGCATCGCCTGCAGCCGACGACGCGTCAGCCGCGACGGAGGCAACTGCTGCCGTTCCGCAGCATGGATTCGAACTGCGCAGCGCCCTGTACGCCTGCATCGACGGTCAGGAAAAAGCACGGGACGCGCTCTTGCAGAGCTGCGCCAACGACATGAAGAAACGCTATCGGGCAGTGCCTCGCTCTACCGATCAGAGCCCAGCAACTGGTCAGGCGGCTCAACCGTCCTCGCTCGCGAAGCGAGCCAGGGCAGCGCTTTTTGCGGGGGCGAACTACGGGCGAGCAGTGCTCACAGGAAAACCCCGCGTCGCTGGCGAAAAAGCCGCGCGAAGCTATGCAAAACATACCGATACATTGACCGAAACAGCGTTGAACCAGTGGCTGCAAACGCCAGGCTCGGTCAAGTCTCAGATCGCGTACATGCAAAGTTGTCTTGAGCTACAAAAGAAGTATCTAGACGCGAAACTGCGCTTGCAGGTGGAGCTGCCGGCGGTGGATGCCGCCAGTGATGCATTCTCCGAGACAGAGACCACCGCCACGGCGGCTGCGCAGGCGCAGGCGCGCCTGACCACGCAACTGCATGAAGCGCGTGAGCGCGAGGAATTCCAGCTGCGATCCGTCAGCCTGATGTTGGAAGAACTGGGCATGGCAAACGAGGAACTGGAAAGTTCGGACACGCGAAAGATCCAGCGAGCAGAAAATAGGATGCAAGGGCTGCAACAACGCCTGATCGGTGCGTTGACCGCAAACGCGATCACGCCGCAGCCGGGAAGTGCGGGCTTTGCGCATTTCTGCATGAAACAGGCCCGGCGGCACACTACCGATGTGCGCGGCACGTTGCTGGCCACTGAAATGCAGGCCGCGCGCATCCGCGAAGGCGCTGCGGCCGCAGCAATACCGTCATTCAGCCCTTGAGCGATCAGCAACCGCGGCATCTTTTTTACCAGCGGGACTCACCTGGCGTCTGATACGCCCAGGGTTTCCTAGACATCTCAAGGCCATGGAAAATGGTCGATTCGGAGGTGTCCATGAGCAGCAAGCGGTATACGGATGAGTTCAAGATCGAGGCGGTCCGGCAAGTGACTAACCGTGGGTTCAAGGTGGCAGAAGTCGCCGAGCGCCTGGGTGTCACCACGCGCAGCCTCTACGCCTGGCTGCGCAAGTTCGGCAAGCCTGGCGTGGTGCAGCGCGCCGAGGTGGACCAGAGCGCCGAGGTTCGGCGGCTGAAGGCAGAGTTGCGTCGAGTGACCGAGGAGCGCGACATCCTAAAAAAGGCGCGTACTTTGCCAAGGGGTAAAGGCAAAGTACGCGTTCATGCAGGCCCGTCGCAGCGAATTCAGGCTGTGCGCGATGTGTCGGGTGTTGCGCGTCAACCGGGCGGGTTACTACGGCTGGTGACGCTCGCCCGACAGTGAGCGCGCCAAGGAAGATGAGCGCTTGCTGGGATTGATCAAGCACCACTGGCTGGCCAGCGGCAGTGTCTATGGGCATCGCAAGATCACCACGGATCTGCGCGATCTGGGTGAGCGTTGCAGTCGCCATCGGGTGCATCGGCTGATGCGCACCGAGGGACTGCGTGCCCAGGTGGGCTATGGTCGCAAACCGCGCTTCCATTGAGGAATGCAGTGCAAGGCGGCGGCCAACCTGCTTGACCGACAGTTCGACGTGACTGAGCCGGACACGGCCTGGGCGAGCGATTTCACCTTCATCCGCACGCATGCAGGCTGGATGTACCTGGCTGTCGTGATCGATCTGTTTTCCCGGCAGGTCGTCGGCTGGGCGATGGGCGATCGGGCCGATACCGAGTTGGTCGTGCAGGCCCTGTTGTCTGCGGTGTGGCGGCGCAAACCCAACGCTGGTTGCTTGGTTCACTCGGACCAAGGGTCTGTCTACACCAGCGATGACTGGCGCAGTTTCCTGGCGTCCCATGGCTTGGTGTGCAGCAAGAGTCGGCGTGGCAACTGCCACGACAACGCACCCGTGGAGAGTTTCTTCGGCCTGCTCAAACGCGAGCGGATCAGGCGGCGGATCTATCCCACCAAGGACGCCGCTCGCGCCGAGGTATTCGACGACATCGAGATGTTCTACAACCCCAACCGCCGCCACGGTTCAACTGGCGATCTGTCCCCTGTAGAGTTTGAACGGCGCTACGCGCAACGAGGGTCTTGAGTGTCTACGGAGCCCTGGGCGTATCACTGCTTCGTCGCCTCAACCAGAACTTCGGTGAGCCACCGCGAAACGGAGCGCTTCTCGCCAAACTGCGACACGAAAAGGTCGCTTTCAAGAAAATGGATTCGCATCCGAGAGTTACTTGCATCATGAAAATCTGATAATACAAAAAAATAAACCCCTCTCACAGGTATTTCAAATGATGGACGGATTATTTAATTTTGACTATAAAAAATATCGGGAGATGACGGAAACGGCAAATGATCACCGCAATTCTCCGCCCCCTGAAGAATACAGGGAAAACCACAGCGCGGGTTATGACATGCATCCGCTGCTTAAATCCCTCCCGCGAAGAAATCCCACGCAAGTGCATGCCGATAGCTCGGTCCATCAGATGCGCGCAGCCGCGCCGACCTCCAAAATTCATAGAGATTACTCAAAAGTATTAGAACTAATCGACGCATATGGCGATGGCAAAGATATTGCCGAGCTACGAAGAAGATTTCCAGGTTTTTCTCGCTTTTTGGCAAAAAGCAGCCTGTCACGTAAGAGTGGCATGCAGATGCTTCGGGAATTGAACGAAGGTCAACGCGACCAGGTCATATATCAAATAATAAGACGAATTGAGAATGTCTTGGATCCTAAAGATCGAGAATTCGCGCTGAGCAACCTGGAGTTGGCTTGCAGTCAAAATATGGTGCTGAGCCAAGCCGCTTTGGATCGCATTGCCGGAGCCAAAGCCAAAGCCAAAGCCAAAGCCGAAGCCGAAGCCAAAGCCGAAGCCAAAGCCGAAGCCAAAGAAGCCAAAAGGGTGATCAGCGAAATTATGGGATATCTACCAAGATATGAAGCATTAGAGGAAGTGCCAGGCGCTGTGAACTTACATAATTACTTGTGTGGTGATGGCTCATTTGGCCGGGCGCTACTTAACATCCTTCCATACATCACTCCGGATCAGAAGAAAAGATTTGATCTGGCAATCGAGAGACGCAAGCTGGCCTTGGCCGCTCCAAAAAGCAAGCCTCTAAAAGGCGTATTCCGAACCCTCCATCAACAACCAAATTTGCTTCTTGAAATTTCAGGCAAATTCAGCAGTAGAACGTGCAGTATCGACGATGCAAGCAGCGGATATTTACCACAAGCATACCTCGAACAAATGGTCGACGAGGAAACCGGCGAACTGACTTGTCTGGGTGAAGCAGTGATTTCAGGAGCATCCCAAGGCATCCAGACGGCAATTCGCGCCAACTTCAGAATGCGTTATCAAGAACCGGACCTGCCTCCAAACAGCCCTCCTCAGGCCTTCCATCGGCCAGAAGAAACGTGGAATCCCGAGACTCCGGCGGGTTCTTCCTATTCTTCCTATTCTTCCTATTCGTCCCTGTTCCCGCCCACCCCCTCTGGCGGTTGGCCGCAGAATGCATCAGGTGAGTGGAATCCCGATACTCCGGCTGATTCTTCCTATCGTGCATGGCCAGCCCAGCCCGAAGCATCGAGTTCCACCTTCGATGATCTCGAGTCCTTGGACTCCAGGCAGAACTATGGTTATCGCGAATTCGACCTCAACACCCCCCAGGAAATCGAGCAGCCAGGTTGGCAGTACGCCACGCCCGCCCAAAGCACGGACTCGACCTTCGGTGGCCTCTCCTCCATGAGCCATTATGGCCGCGAATTCGACCTCAACACCCCCCAGGAAATCGAGCAGCCAGGGTGGCAGTACGCCATGCCCGCCCAAAGCACGGACTCGACCTTCGGTGGCCTCTCCTCCATGAGCCATTATGGCCGCGAATTCGACCTCAACACCCCCCAGGAAGAAGAAGAGCCTTGGGACTACGGCACGCAGACTCCCGTGGGGCACTCGGCCATGAGTCCCGAGAGGATCGATGTGGACAATCTGCCGTCGCCCCAGGACGTCCCAGACCCCGAGCTTCCTCAAGCGACGTCCACTTCGTGGCTGCTAGATGGACATTTGCGCGCCTACACCGACGACCTCGCTCGCCGATTGCGAGGGCAGCCCAATGCCCATTTACTTCACTTTGCCGACTCGCAGGTAGTGACCATGCTGAGCTCCACAGATCCAGGCCAACAGGTCCGCGCACGGCGCCTTCTTGTCGGAGACGACGTCCCACCTATCGTGTTCCTGCCGATCAATCAGCCCAACTTTCATTGGTCATTGCTCGTCGTCGACCGTCGCAACAAGGACGCTGCCGCAGCCTACTACTACGATTCCATGGCACAGACGCAGCCACAGCAACGCTACCTTGCCGACATGGCGGCCTATCACCTCGGCCTTGATTATAAACAAACTCACGAAATGCCCACCGCGATACAGCCGAACGGTTATTCCTGCGGCGATCATGTGCTCACCGGGATAGAGACGCTGGCTCACAGGGTGATCGACGGCACGTTCGACTCTGCGGACGGCAGGGACCTGAGCGAAATCGAACCAGACCGCGGGATGATCAGGGATCGTCTTGCCCAAGCGGAGAGGGATCGTCTTGTCCAAGCGGAGCAAGCTCCAGCAGAAAGCAGCGTCAGGCAAGTTCCCGAACGATCTATCGAACACAAGAAAAAGAAAAGCAAGTGGTGGAAGTTCTAGCAATTCGACCATCGGCGATAGAGGGTCGGCAGCAATTCGTTAAAAAGCTCTTTGCTGGCAGCGGGTTGCCTTATTTTTGGCTATTTTTTACACGAATCCCTGCCAATCCTCATTCCGAGCACCGACTGCGACCGTCTGGTGGCCACGCAGTAGTTTTGTTGGCGGCTCTTAACCGATCGAAGCGAACGCTGCGCCCGTCTGATGATGAGCGCGGTGGTTTCTTGGCCGCGCTTACTCCTTCGGCGTGATCCACACCTGCTGCTGCAAACCACGCACGCTGGGCTTGGCGGTGCTGTCCAGATCGAACACCACCACGGTGTTGTCGCCCTTGCGCTGGAACGGCGCCGGGAAATACAGCGCACGTTGCGGGCCGATGGCCCAGTGGCGGCCGAGGTTGACGCCGTTGGCCCAGGTCACGCCCTTGCCGAAGGCGCGCATGTCCAGATAGGTGTCGGTGGGTGTGCCGATGCGCAGCGTGCCGCGATGGAAGGCCGGGCCTTCGACGGGGTTGCGGGTCCAGCCGCGCAGGCTGTCGGGCGAGCGCATCGGCAGCGGGAAGGCCTGCCAGCCGGTGAGCGGTTGGGTGTCCAGCAACACCGGGTCGACCAGCCCGGCGCGGCCATCGGCCATGCGCGGGCCGTAGTTGATGCGGCCGCTGTTTTCGACCAGGACATCCAGTGTGTGCTGGCCTGCAGGAATATCCACATCGGTGGAGACCTGCTGCAGCCGGCGTTCGACGCTGCCGACCGGCTTCTGATCGACGTACACCCGCGCTACATCCCGCACTTCGCCCAGGTACAGCGGCCCCTTGCGCGGGCCGGTGACGGTGGTGCGGTAGAGGATGTAGCCGTAGTCCTGGCCAAAGTGCTCCATCGGCTGCGGGGTGTCGATGGCGATCGGGGCGGGCAGGTTGTCCCACAGCGAGGCGGATTCGCGTAACTGGGTTTCCGGCAGTGCCGCGATCGCGATCGGTGTCGGCAGCGCCGGCGGCTGCACGCCGGTGACGCGGGCGATGGCATCGCGCATCAACGCGAACTTGGGTGTGGGACGGCCGGCTTCGTCCAGGATGGCGTCGTAGTCGTAGCTGGTGGTCTGCGGGGCGTAATGGTCGCTGGGATTGCCCTGGAAATTGGCACCATTCATGAAGCCGAAACTGGTGCCGCCGATGAACATGTAGAGATTGGCCGAGTGGCCCTGGCGCAGGATCCATTCCAGTTCTTCGGTCTGTTGCTTGGCATCGGTGCTGGCGTGCGGCTTGCCCCAGTGATCGAACCAGCCTGCCCAGTATTCGCCGACCATGCGCGGTTGGTCGGGGCGGAACTTGATCAGTTTTTCGAACGCGCTCTTGGCTTCGCCCGGCGCGAAATTCACCACCGCCAAGGTGTCCGGCAGGGTGCCGTTGGCGAGCATATCGGCGCCGTCGGAGGTGAACAGCAAGGCGTCGTCGAAGCCGGCCTTGACGTACATGGCGCGGTTGTCGGCCATGTAGGCGTGGTCGTCGTCGTAGGAGCCGTATTCGTTCTCGACCTGCACGGCGATGATCGGCCCGCCGTTGTGATTGAGCAGCGGACGCACCTGTTGGGACACGGCATCCAGATAGGCCTGGCTGGCGGCGAGGAAGCGCGGGTCGCGGCTGCGCACGCGGATGTTGTCCTTGCCGAACAACCAGGCCGGGTAGCCGCCGGCTTCCCACTCTGCGCAGGTGTAGGGGCCCGGGCGCAGGATCACGTTGAGGCCTTGCGCGGCGGCTTCGCGTACGAATGCGGCCACATCGTTGTTGCCGGTGAAGTCGAACCGGCCCTGCTGCGGCTCGACCAGGTTCCAGAACACGTAGGTCTCCACCGTGTTCAAGCCCAGTGCGCGCGCCTTCTGCAGGCGGTCTTTCCAGTAGTCGCGCGGAATGCGCTGGAAATGGATGGCGCCGGAGAGAAGTTGATACGGCTTGCCGTCGCGCACGAACTGCGTGCCTTGGGTGCCGAAGCTGGGCCAGATGGTGGTGTCGGCGGCGCTGGCGGTGACGGGAAGCGCGAACGCGAGGGCCAGAACGAGCGGTGCAAGGGTGGTGCGCAGCATGGGAAATTCTCGGCGGTGACAAGTGACTTGTAACGAGTAAGAACGAGCATCAACCAAACGAAGGCGGCAGATCCTCCTTGTTGGCGCCGAAGGCCGGATTCGGCTTGGCACCCATGGTGAATTCCAGCGTGCCGCCAGCGGCCAGATCGGCATGCCGCATCCAGCTGCGATTGATCGGTGTGCCGTTCCACTGCAGCGACTGCACATAGACGTTCTGCGCGCTGCTGTTGTTGGCGACGATGCGCAGCGTGCGGCCGTTGCCGACATCCAGTTCTGCGCGCTTGAACAGCGGGCTGCCAAGCACATAGTTGCCGCTGACCGGATCCACTGCATACAGCCCCAGCGCACTGAGCACGAACCACGCACTCATCTGCCCGCAATCCTCGTTGCCGGACAGGCCATTGCGCGCATCGTGGTATTGCTCGCGCAGCAGCCGGCGCACCATCGCCTGGGTCTTGTACGGCTGGCCGGCGTAGGCGAACAGATAGGCCACATGGTGGCTGGGCTCGTTGCCATGCGCGTACTGGCCGACCAGGCCGTCGATATCCGGCGGTGCATCGGCGGGCAGTTCGGAACTGGTGGAAAACAGTTCGTCGAGCTTGGCGACGAAACCGTCGCGGCCGCCGTACAGGTCCATGTAGCCGTACAGGTCGTGCTGGTTGAGGAAGGTGGCCTGCCAGGCATTGGATTCGGTGAAGTCGCGCCATTTGGCGATGTGGCCCATGCCGCGCGGGTCGAATGGTTTGGCCCAGCTGCCGTCCTCCAGGCGCGCCTGCACGAAGCCGCTGTCGCGGTTGAACACGTTGCGGTAATTGCGCGAGCGCTCGCGCAGTGCGCGGGCATCGTCGGTGGCACCGGCGGCTTGCGCCAGATGCGCGCAGGCCCAGTCGTCGTAGGCGTATTCCAGCGTGCGGCTGACCGCTTCGTCCACCTTGTCGGCGGGGATGTAGCCAAGCTTGCGGTAGTACGCAAGGCCGTGGGTGGTGTCGTCCATCGCGCGCTTGCGGTACGCCGGCCATGCAGACGTGTAGTCGATGCCGGTGAAGCCCTTGGCGTGCGCTTCGGCCAGCACCACCGCCGAGTGGTAGCCGATCATGCAGCCGGTTTCCACGCCTTGCAGCGGCCAGATGCCCACGCCGTCCGGGCATTCGTTGGCGCCACGCACCAGGCATTGCACCAGGTCCGGCACGCGCTCGGGTTGCACCAGGGTGAGCAGCGGATGCGCAGCGCGGTAGGTGTCCCACAGCGAGTAGGTGCTGTAGTTGTGATACCCCTTGGGCGCAGTGTGGATCTGCAGATCCATGCCGCGATAGCGGCCGTCCACGTCGCTGAACAGGGTGGGTGCGAGCAGGCTGTGATACAGGCCGGTGTAGAAGATGCGCCGCTGCGCGTCGTCGTCGTCGTCGCTGTCGATGCGCACGCGTGCGAGTTCCTTTTCCCACGCGGCCACGGCTTGCGCGTGCACGCGGGCGAAGTCGAAATCGGGCAGTTCCGCATCCAGGTTGGCCAGCGCATTGTCGGCGCTGACGGCGGAGATGCCGACCTTGATCAGCAGCGGTGCGTCGGATGCATCGGGGTAGTGCAGTGCGGCCTTGAGGTGCACGCCGTCCACGCTGCGCGTGCCGGCGGCCAGCGGTTGGTCTTCGTTGTACAACTGCACCTGCTTGAACGGCCGCGAGAGGCGCATCGCGAAATAGATGTAGCGCCCCTGCGCCCATTGGTAGACGCGCCGGCCGCCGGTGAGGGTGCGCTCGTCGACCACGCGCAGCTGCGCATCGCTGACGCGGGTGGGGATGCCGGGTTTGTCCTGCATGCCGTGGCACAGGTCCAGCAGCACATGCGCCGGCTTGCCCTTGGGGAAGTGGTAGCGGTGCAGGCCGGCGCGCGCGGTGGCGGTGAGTTCGGCATGCACGCCGCTGTCCTTGAGCCGCACGCGGTAGTAGCCGGGCGAGGCGGCTTCATCGGCATGGTCGTAGCGCGAGCGGTAGCCGGTGTCGGGGGCGTCGAGTGCACCGGGCACCAGTTTCACCTCGCCGGTGGCAGGCACCAGCAGAAAATCGAGCATGTCGCCGATGCCGGTGCCGGACAGATGCGTGTGCGAAAAGCCCATGATCGAGCCGTCGGACTCGTGATAGCCGGAGCACGAGTCCCAGACCGCGTTGTAGGTGTCCGGGCTCAGTTGCACCATGCCGAACGGCAGCGTCGCGCCGGGAAAGGTGTGGCCATGGCCGCCGGTGCCGATGAACACATCCACATGCCGGGTGAGCTCGGCGCGGGTGCGCGCATCGGCCGGCAGTGCGTAGTTGCCGGCGCGTGCGCGGGCGAGACCCGCCAGGCCGGTGCTGCCGAACAGGGCCGCTGCGATGGCGCCTTGGAGAAAACCGCGTCGTGTTGCCATGGTGATGTGCTCTTGGATGTCACGAAGTGGGGCGGGCCGTACCCTCATCCGCCCTTCGGGCACCTTCTCCCGGCGGGAGAAGGGAAGATCAAGCGCTCTGCAGTTCCGCGTTGGAAGGGTGGGCGGGCCGTTCGCAAAATCAGGCGCTGCGCAGCAGCTGGGGTTTGCGGTGGTGCAGGTCGATGATCAGTTCGCCGAACAAGGTGTTGGCCCAGGCGAACCAGTCGCGGGTGAAGGTGCTCGGGTTGTCCTTGTCGAAGGCCTCGTGCATGAAGCCGGTGCCGGCGTGGGTGGTCTTGAGCCACTGCAGGCATTGGCGCAGTTGGGCGTCGTCGTCGCTGACCAGCGCGTACTGGATGATGGACATCGGCCAGATCGTGCCCATGCCGCTGTGCGGGCTGCCCACGCCTTCGGCCGCTGTGCCGCGCGAGAAATACGGGTTGCGTTCGCTCCAGGCCAGCTGGCGCGTGCGCAGGAATACCGGGTCGGCGCGGTCGCAGCAGCCCAGGTAGGCCAGGCTGAGCAGGCCAGGGGCGTTGGCGTCGTCGATGAACAACTGGTTGCCGTAACCGTCCACTTCGAATGCCCAGTACGCCTGCCCATCGGCGTCGCGTTGCTGGCCGAACTGACGCGTAGCCGCTTCCACTTCGTCGGCCAGCGCGGTGCAGTCGGCGGCGAACTCGGCGTCGCGGTGCAATGCCGTGCTCATCGTCGCCAGCTGGCGCAACGAGGTCACTGCGAACAGGTTGGCCGGCACGAACAGCGGATACACGCAGGCATCGTCGGAGGGGCGGAACATCGAGTGGATCATGCCGTTGGGTTTGGTCGGCTGGCCGTAGCCTTCCAGCACCAGGGTCTCGGTGGCCAGCGGGGAGGGGCGCTGGAACACGTAGGGGCCGCGGTTGTCCTTGCGTTGTTGTTCGCGGAAGGTGCGCACCACCACGTGCATCGCCGCGCGCCAGTCGTCGTCGAACGGGGTGGCATCGCCGGTGGCGCGCCAGTATTCGTGCGCGATGCGGATCGGGTAGCACAGCGAATCGATTTCCCATTTACGCTCGCCCACGCCGGGCTTCATCTCGGTGATGTCGTTGAGCGACCACTTCAGGCGCTGGGTCTGGCCATCGGGCAGGAAGGCGTTGGCATACGGGTCGAGCCGGATGCACGCCGCCTGGCGCTGGATCAGGCCATGGAACATGCGTCGCAACGCCGGGTCGCGCCTGGCCAGCGGCACGTAGGGATGCACCTGGGCGGAGGAGTCGCGCAGCCACATCGCGTGGATGTCGCCGGTGATGACGAAGGTGTCCGGCTTGCCGTTGCGGGTGCCGGTTTCCACCGTGGTGTCGAGCGTGTTGGGGTAGCAGTTCTCGAACAGCCAGGCCAGCTCGGGATCGGCGATACGCGCCTTGATCTGCACGATCTGCTGCTCGACCGCCTTGCTGACAAACCGGCGTTGCGCCTTGGGCGGGCGCTTGCTGACCAACGCGCCAGTGGCCGTGGAGGTGCCGACAGCGGGGGGGGCCGCGAAGGCAGGCAGCGCGCCGGCCAGCAAGCCGGCGCCTGCGCTGGCGCCCAGCAACTGAAGGATGTCGCGGCGGGTGTGCATGACCTGGAACTCCTTGGATTCGGCAAGCGGTCGACGCAGCAGACACCCTTCCATCAGCGGCGTGGCGCGCCGGACCGACGATGAGACCTATGCAGGACCAATTCCCGATGACCATACAACGTGTTCGCCGAATGTGCATAGTGCGTTCGCACAATTCGGCGCCGTATGCGTGGGCCGCAGGGCGGTTGCCTGGCAACGGAAACGTGTCGCGGTCCAGCTGAGCCGCTGCATCGTGCGTGTCGCGCCCGCCAGGCCAGGACCCAGGCGCAGGCTTATCCGCCAGCGGCGTGCCTGCGCCAATGCGCTGGACCCGCGCACTGCCCGTCGTCGTGGTCGTGCCCGAATAGCGCATCCAGCATGCGCCGCGACGGGCTCCATTCGCCGATCGCCGGGTGGATCAGCATCGCCTTGCAGGCGTCCAGATGGCTACCGCTGAGCGCGGCCTCGATCGCGGCGTGTTCGTAGGCCTTGAACGAGCGCACCAGGCCCTGCACCGCGCTGGGTAGCGGTGCGGCCGGGATCGGCACGATGCGGTCGCGGTCGATGTCGGCGGCGATTTCCACGATGTCGTCGTCGGCCAGCTCGGCCATCGCGCCCTGGTTGCGCACGTTGACCACGTGCCGGCTGGGGCGCGCGCCGGTCAGCGCGCTCATCACGTCCACCGCGATGCGGTGATAGCCGGTGCTGGCGCGGAACGGGTCCGGCTGCGGCGCCAGGTCCGGGGCGAAGGCCGAGCCGGCCTCGGCCTCCAGCTTCATGTACGAGCCGGAGCGTTGCGCCAGGTAGGCGGCATAGGTCTGCACCGCGCCGGTGGTGTCGCCGGCCTCCAGGCGGCTGCGCAGGTCGCCGATCAGGCTGCGGTTGAGCCGTTCGATCTCGCCACCGCGGCTGGCGCCGCTGGCGCGCTGGTTGTCCAGGGCGCGGCGGCGCTCGTAGAAGAAGTACAGGTACTCGGTGGGGATCAGCCGCAGCGCACGCAGCATGTCGAAGTCGAACAACGGCGCCAGGTACAGCTGCCGCAGGATGGCGTCGTCGGCGAGCACTCGGTCGATGATGTCCACGCCGCGCAGCCGCACTGCGCGGATCCAGCCCAGGTGGTTGAGGCCGACGTAGTCGCATTCCACGTCTTCGGCCGGCTCGCCGAGCGCGCGCGCGATGTTGTGGAACAGCTCCACCGGCGTGTCGCAGATGCCGACCACGCGCGCGCGGGTGTGCGCGCTGATGGCCTGGGTGATCAGCCCGGCCGGGTTGGTGAAGCTGACCAGCCAGGCGTCCGGGCTCAGGCGCTCGATCATGCGCGCCTGTTCGATCGCCACCGGCACCGTGCGCAGCGCCTTGGCCACGCCGCCGGGGCCGGTGGTTTCCTGGCCGGAATACCCGTGGCGGATGATGGTCTGTTCGTCGGAGGCGCGCTGCGCAATACCGCCCACGCGGATGCTGTTGAGTACGAAATGCGCGCCTTCGATCGCCGCTTCCAGCGATGGCGCGGCATGCACCTGCAGCGCGCCACCGGACTCGGCGACGATGGCGCGGCCCATCGCCACCATCAGCGCCAAACGCTCCTGGTCGGGGTCGTACAGCACGATCTCGCGCGCGCCCAGCGCTTCGGCGGCCTCGTTGACGCCGTACACCACCAGCGGCGTGCGTACGCCGCCGCCGCCGATCAGGGTCAGTTTGCGATTGTCGACAGAACTGCTCATGGAACGTCCTCGTGTGTGGGGGGAGATAAAAGAAAAAGGCCGTCGAGCGCGCCGAGCGCGCTGCAACAGGCGGCGCCGGCATGGCAGCCGTGCTGTGCGCTCTCGTCCAGCGGCAGGCCGCGCAGCTGGGCGGCCAGAAAGCCGGCATCGAACGCATCGCCGGCGCCGGTGGTGTCGCGCACCGGCACGATGGGCGCGGCGATCGGGCGTGCGCCGTTGTCGTCGATCACCATCGCGCCGGCGGCGCCGCGCTTGATCACCGCCTGGCGCAGGCCGAGTGCATGCGCCCACGCCAGGCAGGCAGTGGCGTCATCGCCGCAGCCCATCAGTGCGGCTTCTTTTTGATTGGGCAGAAACCAGCTCACCGCGCGGCAGGTGGCGTGGTTGGCCGGGTCGGTGAGCCAGGCAGGGCTGAAGCCCACGTCCAGCGAGGTGGTGCAGCCTGCACGCGCGAGTCGCGGCAATAACGTGGTTGCCAACGCGGCTGGCAACGGCATCGCGAAGTGCACATGCGTCGCCGCCGACATCGCGGTGATGGCGTCTTCGCGCAGCAGTAGCGCATCCAATTCGGCATTGGCGCCGAGGTAGGTGAAGAACGAACGGTCTTCCTGCAGCGACACGCTGGTGGTGACGCCGGTGCCTGCAGCCGAGTCGATCAAGCCATCGGCCGAGACACCGAACTCGCCCAGACGCTGCGCGAACACCGCGCGGTCCTGCGCACCGATCGCACCGAGTACGCGCACGTTGCAGCCAAGCCGCGCCAGCGCGCAGGCGGTGATGAGGGTGCCGCCGCCGAGTTCCCGCGTGTAATGGCGCGCAAGCGCTTCTTCGCCCGGCGCCGGCCAGCGGTCGAAGCCGCTGAAGATGTGGTCCAGATAGACCTCGCCGACCACCACGAGTCGCGGGGTGGTCATTGCAGCTGAAACGGCCATGCGCGCTGCCTCCGTGCCTGGATCAGATACAAGGCGCTGCCCGCGCACAGCGCCGCCACGGCGGCGAGCAGGCGCCGTCCCGGGCTGGTCGCCAGCAGATACAGCCAGCCGAACACGCTGATCAACAGCGGCCACGGATACAGCGGCATCGCGAATGCCCGCCGACTTCGCCTGCGGCGCAACAGCACCACCGCCAGGCATTGCGCCAGGAACTGGAACAGGATCTGGATGATCATCAAGGTGGCGATCAGATCGTTCAGCGACAGCAGGCAGGCCAGCGCCGAGGTCGCACCGACGAACAGCAGCGACACGGTGGGAAACCCGCCGCGCGGATGCAGCCGTGCAAACACGCCGAAGAACTGCCCGGCCGCCGCGGCTGCATACGGCACCCGCGAATAACCCAACTGCACCACCAGCGCCGAGCCCCAACTGGCGACGACGATCAGCGCCACCGCCACGGTGCTGCCGATGGGCCCGTAGATGGCCTGCATGAAGTCGGCCATCACCGCCTTGGATTGCGCCGCCTGCTGCCACGGCAGCACGCCGAGCAAGGTGATGTTGAGGCCCAGGTAGAGCAGCGCCACGATCAGGATCGAGATCAGCACTGCGCGCGGAATCGTGCGGCGCGGCTTGCGGATTTCGCCACCGAGCATGCACACGTTGTTGTAGCCGCCGTAGTCGTAGACCGCGATCAAGGCCACTGCACCGAAGCCCAGCCAGAATCCATGCGGCGACGCGGGGCGCGCGTGCAAGAACGCCGATGCAATGCCGAAGTCGAAATGCAGCACGCCGCTGAGAATGATCCACACGCAAGCGCCGATCACCACCGCACTGACCAGCAGCGACAGCAGCTGCACCGAGCGCACCTTGCGATAGAGCAGCAAGGTATTGAACGCGCACAGCGCCATCGCGATCGCGGTGAGCTGGGCATGGCCCAGCCCCGGCATCAGGAACGCCAGGTATTGCACGCAGCCGACCGCGGCAGAACCCACCGACAACGGTGCGGTCAGCAGGGTCTGCCACAGATACAGAAAGCCGAACAAGCGCCCCCAACGTTCGCGGCCGTAGGCCTCGCGCAGATAGTGGTACGGCCCGCCCGAGCGCGGAATCGCCGCGCCCAGTTCGGCCCACACCAATCCGTCGCATAGACACAACAGTGCGCCCGCGACCCAACCGGCCAACACCGCCGGCCCGGCCAGTGCCGACAACGCCAACGGGATGGTGATGAACGGCCCGATGCCGATCATGTTGAGCAGGTTGGCCGACAGCGCACTCCAGAAACCGAGCGTGCGCGGCGGTGCCGAGGCCTGTGGGGTCGCCGGCAACACGGTGGGTGCGGTCAGCATGTGTGGTGCTCTGCGTGCGCGACTGCCGCTGAGTTGGTCGCAATGCGTGTCGATGTCAGCCCGTCTGCGCAGTGAATCGCGGTGGGTTGCAGCTGATGCAGATCCAGCACCAGCACTGTGTTGTTGCCCTGCGTCAACCACGCGCCCGGGCAGAACAGACACTGCTGCGGGCCGATCTCCCAGTAACGCCCGAGCAGGCGTCCGTTGATCCACAGATAGCCTTTGCGCCATTGGCCCATGTCGATGTAGATGTCGCCGACGGTTTCCAGCGCGATGTCGGCTGCGAAGAACAGGCCGGGCCGTATAGGTGGGCCTTGCAGCGCACGTAGTGCAGGCGCGTTGTCGCCATCCAGCGGCAAGCCATGGACCTGCCAATCGCGCATTTCCTTGCCATCCAGTTGTACCGGGCCGAGCAAGCCTTTCGCATCGCCCAGGGCGGGGCCGAAATTGATATGGCCGAAGCTGTCGACTAAGACGTCCAATGTGCGTTCATCGGAAGTGGCCTTGGGTAGCGCCAGCTGCGGCGCGCTGTTGAGGCGCGCGTGCTGCATGCGCGAGACATGTCCGACCTCTTCACCGTCGAGTTGCACCACGGCGTAGTCGTGCACCTGCCCGAGATCCAGCTGCGTGCCGGCCGCGATACGGCGCCGGTAGACCACCAGCCCCAGGTTCTGCTTGAGCAGGGTCTGGTTGTCGGTTGGCCGCTCTGTGTGGACAGGCCCGGTGCTCAGGTTGTCCCAAAGCGCGGCGACCGGGCGTGCAAGGACCGATGCAAAGCGCGCGCGGGGTGGCGCGTCCGGGATCGCTGGCAGCGCAGTGCCGCTGTGCTGGGCGATGATCCGGCGCAGCGCCATGTACGCAGGCGTGGCGCGGCCGCCTTCGTCGATCGGTGCACTGTAGTCGTAGCTGGTTAAAGCAGGCTGGAACTGCGAGCCGTCGTCTTCGGCATTGGCACCGGCGCTCAAACCGAAATTGCTGCCGCCGTGCACTACGTACAGATTGAACGAGTACCCGGCCGCCATCAGCTGCTGCAGCATCGGCGCGTAATCGCGCCGGGCGAACGCGTCTTCGCCCCAGTGCGTCAGCCAACCGGGATAGCCTTCGGCTACCCACACCGGTGCATCGCCTGCGATCTGTTTTGCTTCCTGCAGTTCAGCCGGATCGGCGCCATCCAGTCCCAGCGCGGCGCCGGGCAGATAGGCCTTGCGCCGGCGCAGATCCTTTATGCCTTCGGCCAATGAGAACGGACCATCGATACCGTGCGTACGCCACAGCACAGCCAGCGCCTGCAGATAGCCCACATCGCTGCCCTGCATGCTGTATTCGTTCTCGATCTGCAGCATCAGCACCGGTCCGCCGGCACTTGCCATCAGCGGTGCGATGCGTGGTGCCACTGCGGCGATGTAGCGCTTTACTGCTGCCATGTAGCGCGCATCGCTGGCATCGCGCAGGCGCATGCCCGGCTCGCGCAACAGATACGGTGGCAGCCCGCCCAGCGTCCACTCGGCGCACACGTACGGGCCAGGTCGCAGATACACCCACAGCCCTTCCTGCTGGCACAGCCGGATGAAGGCAACGAAATCGCGTTCGCCGGTGTCGAAATCGAACTGCCCCGGCTCGCGTTCGTAGGCATTCCACATCAGATACAGCGCGATGGTGTTCAAGCCCATCGCCTTGGCCATGCGGATGCGCTGCAGCCAATCCGCACGGGCAATGCGCAGCGGATGCATTTCGCCGCTACGGAGTTGCCATGGCTGCTGATCCAGCACGAACTGGCCACGCTCGAATCCGAACGCATGCGGCCGGCCATCCGGCAGCGGCGCATGCAGCGACGACAGCACCGCCGGCGCGGCCGCCAGGCCGAATGGTGCGAGCAGGCCGAACGTACACAGGCTTCTGCGTTTCATCGCTTCTCCAGGTGAGTAGAAGGAACTGCTGCACTGCGCAGCGCCGCGCAGTGAGCGGCGCCACACACTGCAGCGCGCCGCTAGAACGCGTACTTGACCGTGAACAACGCGGTGCTACCGGCATCGACGATGTCGGAGATCGCCAGGTTGTCGCGGCCCACATGCGCCCAGTAGCTGTATTCCTTGGTCAGGTTGGAGATCGACAGATCCATGCTCACGCCGTTGTCGAAGCGGTAGCCGGTGTGCAGATCCACGCGCCGGGTCGGGCGCGCCCACAGGTCGTTCCACGGTGCGCCTTCATGCAGGAAGTCGTAGCCCAGCAGGTACGAGCTGCTGAAGTGGTAGCTCAGGTTCAACGAGAACCCGTTGTGCTCGTAGAACAACTCCAGGTTGGCCATCGCCGACGGCGCCGACTGCATGTGCTCGTTGTCGAAGCCATCCAGCCCCAGGTCGGCACGCGCATGCTGGCGGGTGGCGTTGGCACTGACGCCCAGGCCGTCGAACGGTGCGGGCAGATCCTGAAACTTCTGCCGCGCGCTGAGTTCCACCCCGTAGATCTTGCCATCGCCGCCATTGGTGGGCATGTGGTACAGCACCGTGCCGCTGCCGCTGGTGTTGCCATTGGCCTGGGCCGAGCCGGCGTCGTAGATGTAGTTGCGCAGTTGCTTGTAGAACCCGGCCAGCGAAAAGAACCCGCCGCGTTCGGTGGACCATTCGCCGGACAGATCCAGGTTGGTCGATTCGATCGGCTTGAGATCGGGGTTGCCCTGGGTGATGGTGGTAACGCCGTTGGAGATGTCGATCTGGCTGCCGCCGCCCAGTTGCACGAACGCCGGGCGCGTGTAGCTGGTCCACAACGATGCGCGATATGCGGTGCGCAGGTCCGGCCGCCAGGTCAGGAACACGCTGGGAAGCGGTTCGTTGTAGGAAGTGCTGTTGTGATCGAAGTAGCCCACGATCTCGTTGCCGTCCGCATCCACCGGACTCACCCAAAAGGTGTTGTCGATGGCAGTGTGCTCGAAGCGCACGCCGGGCACGATATCCAGGTTGCCCATGGTGAAGGTGGCAGTGGCATAGGCGGCGCTGACCGCCTCGGTGCCGCGCATGGTGTTGCAGTTGTAGTTGTTGATGTAGAACGCACTGCCGCAGGTGTCCAGGTCATCGTCGGTAAGGTGCTGGGCGATCACCCCGGCCACCGCCGCTTCGCTCACACGCGGCGTATTCCAGCTGTATTTGCCGGGAAAGATCGAGGCATAGGTACCGGTGAAGATACCCAGATCGCCCAGCGTGGTGGTGCCGTCCACGCCACCGGTATACCAGTCGCGATTGGTGTAGCGGCGGCGGCTCTTGCTGTACTTCACCCCGAACTGCACTGACCGCAGCGCGCCATCTTCGAAGTCGTAGCGGGTGTCGAAACGCGCGCCGCCTTTCTTCTGGCCGGAGTAGATCTTGGTCTGCTCGCCATAGCTGCTGGCAAACAACGCGGGGATGTTGTTGACCTGCGCCAGCAGTGCGGGCGTGAGCTGCGGATACGGGAACGCACCGCCGCCATAGCGCATGAACGTGTTGCCGGAATAGGCGTAGTTGTCCTGGGTGAACTTGTCTTCGCGCCCGTCGATTTCGACATGGTCGGGGCGGTCGTTGTTGCCGAAGCTGTAGAACAGGTTGGGCATGAAGGTCCAACCGCCTGCGGTCTTTTTCGCACCGATCTGGAAGGTGGCCAGGTCGGCGATTTCCGGGTTGGTCTCGTACCAGAAGCGCGAGGCGATGCGGCCGATGTTTGGAGTAAACACGCCCGGCGTGCCGGTCGGCACGTAGCTCACATCCTGCGGCAGCAACTGTACGAAGGTGGTGCCTTGCTCGGTCTTGGCATAGGCGTAGGTCATGCGCGCGTACAGCGACAGGCTGTCGTCCACATGCCAGTCGAACGAGGCATTGCCGCCGTAGCGGCGCTCCCAGCCGGCAGCGATGCCCACATTCATGCCGGTACTGGTGAGGTTGTGCTGCGGATCGAAACCGGCGGAGTTGCGGCCATCGGCATCGGTGTTCAAGTATTCCCACGAGCCGTCGTTGAGCGCGCTGGTGGCGGCGGCCACTTCGCTGTTGGTGGTGGTGCGGTAGTCGTAATACGCGCTGGCATACACGCCGAACTGCTGTGCGTCGCCGAACTTGTGCTGAAACTCGCCGCCGAAGCCGCCGCCCAGGCCGTCGCCGCCGTAATCGCGCGCACGGCTTTCCACCCGGCCGCTGCCGGTGATGCTGCCGCTGCTGGTGTCCTTGTAGTCGTAGGCAGTGGGCGTGCGGAAATCCAGCGTGCCGCCGATCGCATCGCCGTCCATGTCGGCAGTGGAGGTCTTGTTGGCGACGATGGTCTGCAGGCCGCTCGGCGGCAACAGGCTGAGCTGCACGCTGCGGCTGTACGGCATGCCTTGCGCCACGGTGACGCCGTCGATCATGTTGACGTTGTATTCGGACGGCAGCCCGCGCACCGAGGCGAACATGCCTTCGCCACGCGCTGCACCGTCGATGCCGCCGAAGTAGCCCGAGCCGGTGCTGGTGATGTTGATGCCGGCGATCAGGCCGAGCGCTTCGGCCACGTTGTGCACGGCGGTGCGTTGCAGATCGTTGGCCGACAGCACGTCCACCGTGTTGGCGGCGTTGATCTTCAGGTCGCTGGCGTCGTAGCGGTTGCTCACCACGCTGACAGCCTTCAGTTGCTTGACCTCCTCCAGCGCAATGGCCACCGATGCAGTGCCGGTCTCGCCGACCTGCACGCTGGTTTCTGCTGCGCTGAAGCCGGGGTAGTCCAGATTCAGTGCGTACTGCCCGGCAGGCACATCGCGGATGACGAAGTGCCCGCGCGCATCGGCGACCGCGCTGTAGGCGGTGCCGGCGATGCGCACCTTCGCATTGGCTGCGGGTTTGCCGCTGCTGCTTTCTGTCAGGTCTCCCTCCACGGTGCCGGCCACTGCGGCTGCGGCCGAGGCCATGCCGGTCACGGTCAGGATTGCCACGATCCATTGCTTGCCGTTCGTACGCTCACGCTTTTCCACGTGCCACCTCGCCAGATGCTGGGCAACGTTGCCGATGGCAACGCCCTTGCGATGCCTTGCTCTAGGGCAGACGGTCTGCACGGCGGTGTGCGCGCACGGCAACGCACGGCACGCAATGGAAGCGTGTGCGAAAGACCGAACGGGATTGGCGCCGGAGCGTCTGCCAGCTGTTACAGCTATGCAGGCGTCAGTGGCGAGGAGGGGAGTACCCGGCGATGCACTTGGAGCGCGAGCGCATCGCGCTCAATTTGTAGTGCTTGGTCATGACGGCTGCACCAGCGTGACAGCAGCGCAGCATGCGTGAGTGCGATGCACTGCAAGAGCGGCAACACGCAGGCGCTGGTCGGTACGACGATGCTGCATCCAACCATCTCCCAGTGCAGGTGCTGCGTGGAAACGCTGTTGCCATCAAGGTGAGTCGAGCGCATCGCCGATGGCGCGTGTTGCCGACTGCGGTCAGTGATAGACCTCGTTTCCGCGTCTGTCAAGCAGGTGTGAAGTGTGTGCGGAGATCGTCGTATTGCCTGCGGATAGCTCACCAATTGGATGTTGCGCAGGCGCGATGGCCGCATCTTGCGATGCACTGCAACACAGATGCATAACGCAACAGGCGCCGGCCATGACAGCCGACGCCTGTTGATGTCCTGCGGTCGAACTCTTTACTTCGGCAACGGCGAACGCCCCGAAATCGAAAACGCCGCCGCTTCACCAATCGCGCCGGTCCCCGGCTGGCCCCCACCGACAAACAGCGTGTAATCGCCGGCTTCCACTGCACGCTGTCCGGTGCGATCCACGTCGCTCAGGGCGCGCGCATCCAGGGTGAAGGTGAGCGTGCGCTGTTCGCCTGGTTTCAGATGCACACGTTGAAAGCCGACCAAGCTGCGCAATGGGGATTGCGGACGATCCGGATACTGCAGATACACCTGCGCCACTTCATCGCCGGCGCGTGTGCCGGTGTTGCGCACGGTGGTGGTCACCTGCAAGGTGCTGCCGGCTTGCAGCGTGGCGGTGGACAACTGCGGCGCGTCGTAGGCAAAGCTGGTGTAGCTCAAGCCGTAGCCGAACGGAAACAGCGGCTCGCCCTTGAAGTAGCGATAGGTGCGGCCCTTCATGTCGTAGCTGACGTAGGGCGGCAGGTCCTTGGTGGAGCGATAGAAGGTCACCGGCAGGCGCCCGCCGGGGTTGTCGTCGCCGGCCAGCATGCGCGCGATCGCGGTGCCGCCGGACTGCCCCGGGTACCACGCCGCCACGATCGCGTCGGCATGCGTCTTGGCCCAGTTCAAGGCCACCGCGCTGCCGCTCATCAGCACCACCACCAGCGGCTTGCCGGAGGCCTTGGCGCGCTCGAGCAGCGCTTGCTGCGGGGCGGGCAGGGCGATGTCGTTGCGGTCGCCGCCGTCGAAGCCGGGCACATCGATACGCAGTTCTTCGCCTTCCACATCCGGCGACAGGCCAACGAAGGCCACCACCGCATCGGCCTGCGCCACGGCTTGCTCGGCCTCGGCCAGTTGCGCCGCCGCCGGTGCCAGCCACTCCAGGCGCACGCCCTGGTCCTGGCCGCGGTGTTCCATTTCCAGCCGGATCTTGCGCGGGCGGGTGTCTTCGAAATGCAGCACGGTTTCCACGCTGCGGCCATCGGCGTTATGCATACCTGCCGGCACGTGCTTGTCTTCGGCGTTGCCGGCGACCACCAGCTTGTCGTCGATGTACAGGCGCACCGGATCGTGGCCGGCGCAGTCGAAACAGCGCGCCACCCGTACCGCCAGCGTGTAATCGCCCGCGCTCGGCGGCAGCAACTCGCCGCTCCAGCGCACCGCATAACGATCGGCCGGCACGCCCTTGGCCGGGCTGACCTGATCCCAGTTGAAGCTGATGGCGCGGTCCTGTCGCACTACGCGCGCCGCACCTTCCATGTCCACATTGTCGAAATACTCGCCACGCAATCCCGGCTTGCCATCGCTGCGCAGCGCGGTTTCCGGAATCATGCCGGGCACGCCCGCCGCCAGAGGCGCACCTTGCGCGTAACTCACCTTCTGCGCACCGAAGCGCTGGCGCAAACCCAGCAGCGGCGTCACCGGCGTGGACGAAGTGCCTTGATAGTTGGCTTCCAACGCGGCCAGTGCGTCGGCATTCGGGCCGATCACTGCCAGCCGCGTGCCGGCTTTCAACGGCAGGGTGTTGGCGTTGTTCTTGAGCAACACGATCGATTCGGCGGCGGCTTTCAGCGCCAGCGCACGGTTGGCAGCGTTGTCGATGTCCTTGGCGCCGAGCTTTGCATACGGATCCTTGCGCGGCGCTTCCAGTTCGCCCAGGCGATAGCGCGCGGCGAACAGGCGCACCAGTGATTGGTCAAGCAAGGCTTCGTCCACTTCGCCGCGTTCGATCGCGGTGCCGAGTTCGCGATAGGCATGCCCGCAATTGAGATCGTGCCCCGCTTTGAGCGATGCGGCGGAGGAGCCGGCGTTGTCGGGGCGGAAGTAATGGAACTGTGTCATGTCGTCCACCGCATCGCAGTCGGACACCACGAAGCCCTTGAAGCCCCAGTCGCCACGCACCCGGCCGTTGAGCAACCAGTCGGCTGCGCAGGCCGGGGTGCCATGCAGGGAGTTGTACGCGCACATCACCGAGCCGGCCTGGCCGTCGATCAATGCAGCGCGGAACGCGGGCGTATAGGTCGCTTCCACATCGCGCGGCGACACGTCCACATCGAAGCCGTGCCGGCCCGGTTCCGGCCCGCTGTGCACGGCGATGTGCTTGGGCGTGGCGATGGTGCGCGGATGATCCAGATCGTCGCCCTGCAGCCCCCGAATGAAGCCCACTGCCAACTGCCCGGTGAGGAAGGGGTCCTCGCCGTAGGTCTCCATGCCACGGCCCCAACGCGGGTCGCGGAAGATATTGATGTTGGGCGACCAGATGGTCAGGCCCGCGTAACGCTTGTGGTCCTTGCCCGGGCCACCGGCCTGATTGAACTTGGCGCGCGCCTCGGTGGAGACCACCGTGCCCACCTGCTGCATCAATGCGGTATTCCAGCTGGCGGCCAGACCGATCGACTGCGGAAACACCGTGGCGTAGCCATTACGCGCGATGCCATGCAGGCCCTCGCTCCACCATTCGTAGGCGGGGATGCCCAGGCGCGGAATCGCCGGCGCATCGTTCATCGCCTGCGCGACTTTTTCCTCACGGCTCATCTGCGCCACCAACGCGGCGGCGCGCTGTTCCGGCGCTTCATTGGTCGATTTTGCGGCGAATGCCGGCGCGCCAATCAGCGGCAGGCCCAGACCCAGACTCAGCGCAACGGCCAGGCGGCATGGAAACACGGACAACGACATCTGCTCACTCCTGCGCAACGGCACTGGCCGCCACGCGTTGTTCTTGGGTTGCCCGTAGTGACACTGCGGGCAGCGCTTAATGACACTCAGCCGACGCTTTTTCCGGCGGCTTACTTCGTCTCGGCAGGCTCCGGCGGTGCACCAGCCAGCGTGCTGGCCAGATCGCGCACCTGCAGCGCGGACTGCAACTGCGCCAGCGCAGCCTTGCTGGTCACGTGCACGGTCAACGGCTCGCCCCGCAACAGGTCGAAGGCGTTGTCCGACAGCGTGGCATCCACATCGCCGAACGACAGCCATACCTCGCGCGCCAGCGTGTCGCTGGACAGCGTCAGCGCGTAGCCATCGCCATCGGCGCGCCACTGGCTGTCGATCTTCGCGGCAGGCAAGGCCAACTGCTTGGCCGCTGCGAAGAACACCACTTCGCGCGACAGCAGTTTCTCGCCATCGAACAACTCGAACACTGCGTAGCTGCGCTTCGGATCGGCGCTGCCCAGCAATTGCTTGTCGCTGAAGTCGCCTACCTGCAGGCTGCTGAGCGGTTTGACGGTGGTTTTCTCTTCGCGCTTGCTCAGCACCTTGCCATCCATGCTCATGACGCGCATGCGCCAGCGGGCCGCCAGCGGGGTGGTGCGGTCGGACACCAGTGACACTTCGGTCTGGCCCTTGTCGTTACGCAGCGCAGCGATCAGCTCCGGCGCGTAGAACCTGCGTGCGTGGTAGTGCAGCGCCTTCCAGCGGCCGTAGTAATCCACGCTGGACCACGACGCACCCGGCCACACATCGTTGAGCTGCCAGTACAGCGAGCCCATCGATTGCGGACGCGAGGCGCGCAGATGCGAGGCGGCCAGGTTGATGCCCTCGGCCTGCATCAGCTGGCTCAGGTAGACGAAGCTTTCGAAGTCCTTGGGCTCGCCGAATTCGCGGCGGATGTACAGCATCAAGCGCTTATTGCCGTTGCCCTTGTCGAACTTCTGATGCACGCGCATCACCGGCGATTCCGGATCCATGTCGCCGGGTTCGGCAAACGCACGCACGGTGCGCATGTCCGGGAACGACTGCAGGCCGTATTCGGACATGAAGCGCGGGGTGACATTGAGATATTCGGTGACCGGCAGCGCGGGGCCGCCCCACACCTTCCAGTAGTGCATGTCGCCATCGGTGGCCTGGTCGGCGGCGCCGTCGAAGTTGGTGCCCGGCGAGGTGGACCAGTACGGCACGTCGCTGTCGTAGGTGGCCACCACTTCGCGGAACACGGTGCCGAACAAGGTGGTCATGCCGCGCTCGATGCGCGTGCGTTCTTCCGGATCCACCGACTGCTTGAACTTGACCCGGTCGCCCCAGTTTTCCCAGCCGGTCTGCACTTCGTTGTTGCCGCACCAGAGAACAATACTGGGGTGATCGCGCAGCCGCTTGACCTGTTCGATCGCCTCCTGCCGGGTGTTCTCGCGAAACTCCACGTCGTACGGCGGCACCGCGCCACCGAACATGAAGTCCTGCCAGATCATGATGCCGAGTTCATCGGCCACCTCGTAGAAATGGTCGTCCTGGTAATGCCCGCCGCCCCACATGCGCAGCATGTTCATGTTGGCATCGCGCGCATCCTGCAGGGTGCTGCGCATGCGCTCGGGGCTCACGCGCGCGGGGAACGCATCCAGCGGAATCAGGTTGGCGCCCTTGGCGAAGATCGGGATGCCGTTGATCACGATTTCCATGCTCTTGCCGAACTTGTCCTTTTCGCGGCGCAGCTCCACCGAGCGCAGGCCGGTGATGCGCTTGATCTGCTGGCTGTCGCCATCGGCATCACGCACGCTGGCCACGAAGGTGTAGCGGTCCTGCGCACCGTAGCCGGCCGGAAACCAGCGCTTGGGCTGGGCGATGCGCACCGGTAGATCAATGCGGTTCCGGCCCGGGTCGACCACCGCCTGCTGGGTGAACTGGCCGGCACTCTTCCCATCCGGCCCAAGCACATCCAGCGTCACCTGCACCGGGCCGCTGCGGCCGGCCTGCAGTTCCAGCTGCGCCTGCAACTGCGCACTCTCGGCATCCACACGTTGCTGGGCGATATGCAGCCCATCCACGCGCAGCGCATCCCAGGCTTCCACACGCACATCCTTCCAGATGCCGGCGTTGACCATGCGCGGGCCCCAATCCCAACCGAAGTTGTACGGCGCCTTGCGCACGTAGGTGGAGCTGTGCCGCGACTCGGGCTCGTCGCCGAATGCCGAATCGTAGGCACCCGGCAGCGCGTACGGCTGCTTGGCCAACCACGGCTGGATCTTCTTGATCGGCGAGAACAGCTTGACCTCGAGCAGGTTGTCGCCGCGCTTGAGCAGGGATTTGGCGTCCACGCGCCACTGCCGGAACATGTTGTCGGCGCTGAGCAGCGGCTTGCCGTTGAGGGTGACCTCGGCAAAGGTATCCAGGCCGTCGAACACCAGTTCGACATGCTCGCGTTTGAGCGTGGCCGCATCGACGTTGAAGTGGGTCTGGTACTGCCAATCGCTCAGGCCCGCCCACTGGATCTTGCCTTCGTTGTCGCGGTAAAACGGGTCCGGCACGATCTTGGCGGCGATCAGATCGGTCTGCACCGCGCCCGGCACCTGCGCCGGCAACCAAGCCGCCGCTTTCGGATAGGTCTTGGCCTGTTCCTGACCCGGCACCAGCCGCACCTGCCAGCCTGTGTCCAGGGTCGTTGCCGTGGGCGGCGCGGCCCAGGCCTGCGAGATGGCGAAGGCCAGGGCAAGCCCGAGACGGGCGGGGGTGGGGACGAAACGATGACGGGACAGGGGCATGGGTGACTCTCCTTGGATGGATCAGCGCGTGGCGGCGGGGGGCGCCTGCGCGGTGGTTTCAATCAACTCGACGGCGCCGATGGCATACAACGGGCCGCGAATCGGTGCGGTGAAACGCAGACACAGATCATGGACGCCGGTGCGTGCAGGCAATGGGGTTTCCAGGGTGAGCTGCTCGCCCACGCTGTCGCCCTGGGGCAGACGCACGCTGGCCAGCAGTTCGCCCTCGCAGCCTTGTCGCACTTCCAGCTCGCCGCCGCGCGATTTGGCCGGGTACTGCACGACCTTGGATTGCTCGTGGGCCAGACCGAAGTTGTTCGGCAGACGTGCGGCCTCGACCCTGATCGCACCGATGCCGTCCAGGCGCGCCTGCGGATAGAGGCGGCAGGCATGGAACAGATCGACGTTGTAGACCGGCGTATCGGCAGCGGTCATCTCCGGTAGCAGCGGCAAGCGCAGGCCGAGCGCCCCCGTTTCGACGCAGTCGCGCAGGCCTTGCGTATCCACGCGCAACAACCCGGCACGATCGAACGTGCGGCTGCGCGTGGCGGCCAGCGCTGTGCCATCGGATTCGAATGCAGTGGCCTTGACCGTGGTCGGCAGCTGAATCGTAAACGGCGCCTCATAGCGCGGCGATGCCGGCGAGGGATCGCTGCCGTCGGTGGTGTAGTGCAGCGTACCTGCGCCAGTCTGGGTGCGGAGCGCCACCTTGGCCGGGCCACCGGCCAGCACGGGATTGGGGCCGGATTCCAGTGCGATATCGGCAGCGAATGCACCGTCGCTATAGTCGATGCCCAGCGCCTTGTAGCGCTGCAATTGCGCCGGCAGGCGCGTCAGAAAGCCCTTCCAGTTGCGCGCAGCCACCGGCGACCACGTCACTTCCGCAACGGCAGACAGGCGCGGGAACAGCGCGTGATCGATATGCCACTTCGATGGAATGTATTCGGACCACAACGCGCCCTGCGCACCGAGTACATGCGTGGCCTGCTCGGCGCTGAGTTCTTTTGGTACCGGGTCGAACGCGTAGACCTTCGACAGCGGCAGGATCGTCAGGCGGCCGTTGGGCTCGTCGCTGCGCGTGGTCTGCAGATTGTCCAGATACAGCCAGTCGCCTGGTGCAAGCACTACATCGTGACCTTGCTTTGCCGCCGTCACGGCACCTTCGATGCCGCGCCACGACATCACCGATGCACTGGCCGGCACGCCGCCTTCCAGAACTTCATCCCAGCCGATCATGCGCCGGCCGTGCTGGGTGAGGTATTGCGCCAGCTGTGCGTTGAACCAGCCCTGCATCGCGTGCGCATCCTTGACCCCGAGCTTGCGCATCTGCGCGCGCACCGCAGGCGAGGCTTCCCATTGGTCCTTGACCGCCTCATCGCCACCGATGTGGATATACGCCGACGGGAACAATGTCAGCACTTCATCCAGCACATTGGTGATGAAGCTCAGGCTGCGTTCGCTGGTGTTGAACAGATACGGGTTGACGCCCCAGTTCACACCGACCTGCGTGCGCTGGCCGGGCACGCCCACCTCTTCCGGATACGCCGCCACCGCGGCCTGCGCATGCCCGGGCATGTCCAGCTCGGGGAGCACGGTGATGTGCAGACGCGCCGCATAGGCAACGATCTCGCTGATCTGTTCCTGCGTATAGAAACCGCCGTAACGCTCGGGTGTGCCGTGCCGGCCGGCACCGGGCGGGGTGCGCCATGCGCCGACCTCGGTGAGCTTGGGATAGCGCTTGATTTCGATGCGCCAGCCTTGGTCGTCGGTGAGATGCCAATGCAGCACATTGAGCTTGTGCGCGGCCATCGCATCCAGCACATGCTTGACCGTGGCCACGTCATGGAAATGGCGGGCCACATCCAGATGCTGACCACGCCAACTGAAACGCGGCCAGTCGCGGATCGCCACCGACGGCACCTCGACCTCCCCCTTGCGCGCGTCCGGTGTCATCAGTTGCCAGGCGCTGATCGCGCCATAGAACAAGCCGGCACCATCGCGTGCGGCAATGCGGATGCCCTTGGCATCCACGTCCAGGCTATAGCCTTCCTTGTGCGCCAGCGGTGCCTGCGGTGTGCGCTCCAGGCGGATGCTGTGCGGCGAGGCGTCGGTTTCGGTGCGCACTTCCAGGGTCAGGCCGCGGGTGCGTTGCAGCAGGCTGGCCAGCGTCTCGGCGCTGCGGCGTACTTCGGCGTTGCCGGTGGGAATCGAGATCACCGTGCCGGTGCCGACGCGAAAGCTGCCACTGCCGCGCCTGGCTTCGGCCGGGGCGGGAATCAGGGGCAGCGGTGCATTGGTCGCAGGCAGTGTCGAGGCGCTGCCGGGACTGGCCGCAGCCGGCGTGCTCGCTACATCGCGTTGGCCGCAACCAGCTAGCACCATCGCAGCGAACGCCAGTGCAAGCAGGCGCGACGACTGCATGCGCAACGACCCCATGCTCGATGATGGCTTGCGCAGCGACAGCAGGCGCGATAACGACAAGCGCAAGCCAGGTGCGGAGTTCGACTTCATGCAATCACATCCCGATGTGGCGGCGAGAACACGGCAGCCACGCACAGTAGCAAAGCCATGCCGGATGACGCAGGGACTGGCGCACGCTTCGTTCGGGTGCGCGCAGGGGGCGTGCTGCGTTGGGAGAGGCGAATGCACTCTCGCCAGCAGCTGCAACGCGGGCGCGGGCGATGCAGGAATCGTGTGTCTGTTCCCGATTCAAGCACCGAACCGCGCCCGCCTGGCAGTGAGCGCAGTAGGTTTGTTGGTTGCTCTTAGCGCTGCGCGCTCGGCAACTCGTCCCACACCTTCGGGTCTTCCGCGCCCAGCACCCAGCAGCTGAAACCTTCCAGACCGTACTGCTTCACCATGTCGTAGCGCGCCTTGAAGCTGCGCGCATCCGGGCGGAACACCCACTCGCGCATGTCGTCGCGGTAGAAGTAGAACCACGATTCCTGCTCGACCGGATCCCATTGCACGGTGGCGTTCTGTTCGATCGCCAGCGGGAACGATTCGTCGGCATCGATATAGGTTGCCGCGATGTTCGACGCTTCGGTGCCGTCTTCCTTCACCGGGTTGCCGGTGTACCAGCGGTAGCCGTAGGTGGCGATGCCGAGCGAGAGCTTGTCCTTCGGCACCTGGGTGATGGCGTAATCCAGATGCTTCTTCATCCACACCATGCCATCCACCGGGCCGGGCGTGGTCCAGCGGGTGTGCTGGTCGTAGGTCATGATGCTGACCAGATCCGCGGCCTGGCCCAGTGCCTTCAGGTCGTACGCACCGCGCCAGTATTCCCACATCCACTTGGAGAACTGGCCGCCTTCGGCATGGCCCGGCGCATTCGGCACCACCGCCACCGACATCTTGAAACCGGCCTTGTGCAGCGCATCGGCGGTCTGCTTGACCATCAGCGTGTAGGCGTCGCGATCGGTCCAGGCGATGTTCTCGAAATCGAACTGAAAGCCGTAGTACTTGTGCTGCTTGCCGTGGATCAGCAGCGACTCGATCATGCGCTTCTTGGCCGCTTCGTCGTGCATCAGCTTGTGGAAACCGTCGCGGCCGGTGGTCATCGACAGGATCGGCATCACCCGCAGCTTGTTCTGCTTGGCGATGTCGTACAGGTAGGTGTTGGGGGTACCGTTGACCAGGCCGTTCTGATCCACGCCGTACCAGGTCGGCACCACCACATCGATCTTGTCGACGTTGGCGATGAACGAGTTGGTCGATTTCTGCGTGTTCATCAGATAGAACAACGCCGTGGGGTTTTTGGCCAAGGCAGGCGCGCAGGCTAACGCCAGCGCGAGCAGTATCCAGGTCAATCGCTTGCTCATGAAAACAGCATCCGTCAGGGAGTGGAGGAAGAAAGATCGATGCGCAGTACGTAGGCGTGTTCGCCCACCGGCTTGGCAGGTAGGCTCAGATGCAGGCCGTCGGCTTGCTGCTCGAACGGCACCTTCTTGCCATTGGCCAGCAGTGTCACGCCGCGCACGCCATCGGCGGGTGTGAGCGAGCGGATCACCGCCTTGCCGCCGGCCGGCCAGCCGAGTTCGATCGCATACAGCGCGCCGTCGCGGGTGGTGAAGCGGAAATCTTCGGCCGTGTACGGCTTGGTTTTGACGTCCTGGAAGGTGCCGCCCACCACTTCGGTGGGGCCTTCGCCATACACGCGCCACGGCTTGCTGTCGTAGATCGCGCCGCCGTTGGTCTTGAGCCACTTGCCGATGGCCAGCAGGATGCCGCGCTCGGTCTCGGGGATCGAGCCATCGGCACGCGGGCCGATGTTGAGCATCAGGTTGCCGTTCTTGGCCACCACGTCGGCCAGCATGTGGATGATGAAGGTCGGCGACTTGTAGGTGTCGTTTTCGATGTAACCCCACGAGGCATTGCTTACCGATGTATCGGTCTGCCAATGGGTGGGATGGATGCCGGTGAGCTGGCCGCGCTCGATATCCAGCGTGCCGGCGCCTTCGGGGAATGCGCCGAGCTTGTAGTTCACCACCACGCCGCGATCGGCCTCGGTACGCGCTGCGCCCTGGTTGTAGTAATACGCCAGCATGGTCGGCAGGCTGCTGCGGAAGGTGGGGTGGGCGATCCACCAATCGAAATAGATCAGGTCCGGCTGATAGGTATCGATCAACTCGGTGGTGCGTGCCAACCAATCGTCCAGCCAGGCCTGCGACACCGGCGTCCAATCGTTGGCCACATCGGCATCGTCCTTGCCCGGCAGGCGCACTTGCGCCGGGCCATACAGCGCCGCATAGCGCGGATCATTGACGTCCGAATCGAATTTACGCCCGCCGTCGAAGAACCAGTTGTGTTCGGCGCGGTGCGAGGACAACCCGAAGTGCAATCCCTGCGCGCGGATCGATTTGGACAACTCGCCCAGCAGATCGCGCTTGGGCCCCATCTTCACCGCGGTCCAGTCGGAGAGCTTGGAGTCGTACAGCGCGAAGCCGTCATGGTGTTCGGCCACCGGCACCACATAACGCGCGCCGGACTCGCGGAACAGTTTGGCCCAGCCATTCGGGTCGAACTTGGGCGCGGTGAATTTGGGAATCAGGTCCTTGTAGCCGGAACTCGCCTGCGGCCCGTAAGTCGCCACGTGGTGCGCGAATTCCTTGGAGCCTTGCAGATACATGTTGCGCGAATACCACTCGCTGCCGAACGCCGGCACCGAGAACACGCCCCAGTGGATGAAGATGCCGAACTTGGCGTTGTCGTACCACGCCGGCGACTGGTAGGCCTTGAGTGCGGCCCAGTCGGGACGGAACGGGCCCTTGCGCGCGCCGGCTTCGGCTTCGCGCACCAACCGCTCGCGCTCGGGTGCGTACTTGGCGGTGGCGCTGAGCCACTGCTGGTCGATCTGTTCGGGGCTGAGCGTGGTGGCGGTTGGCGCGGTGGGCGATTGCGCGCTGAGCGTGGCAGCAGGCAACGCAAGCAGCAGACCGAGCGCGAGCATTCGCGTTCTGGGTGCAGCTCCGGCGTGGCGGCGGGATGGAGCCGCGGGGCGGCTATCGGTCGTCATGGGAACTGCACTCCTTCAAGCGAGACATGTCGGTTGCAGTGCAGCCGGCACGTGGATGGCGAAAGCGGGCCTGGCCATGCTCCCTCAACCGCGAAGGGGCGTGGCCAGTACCACTCCTTGGTACAACATCGAGCTGTGCGCTGCATGCAACGCACAGCTCAAAAAAAGCGCGCCACCGTGGAGGGTCGGTGGCGCGCCGGTGCTACATCAGAACTTGAAGTTCAACTGGGCCTGATAACCGCGGCCGTTCTTGTAGAACGCCGTGGGGGTATCGCGGGTGTTGCTGAAGACCCGATAGGTGGAATCGAGCAGGTTGGTCGCACCGAAGGTGATGCCCATGTAATCGGTGATCTGATACGAGGCGTTCAAATCCAGCTGCTTATAGGCATCTGCAAAGTCACGCGACTGCAGGCGACCGATCTGGGTGAAGTACTTCGAGCGGTAGCTGTAGTTCACGCGCACCGTCCAGTCGCCGTGTTCCCAGTACGGGATCACGTTGTAGGTATCGCGCGACAGGTACGGCAGGTTCAAGCCGGAGCTGGAATCGGATTCGGCAAAGGTGTAGTTGGCCTGCAGGCCAAAACCCAGACCGAAGGTCTGCTGGTAATTGACCGACACGCCGGTGACCTTGGCGTCCGACACGTTGACCGGCGTGGTGACCTGATACAGGCCGGCAATGGCCGGCGGTGCCGGATTCAGCTGCTGGCTGGTGGTGGTGCTGACGATGTAGGAGCTGATGTCGCGATAGAACACTTCACCGGACAACATGCTGGACGGGGCGAAATACCACTCGGCCGCAAGATCGTAGTTGGTGGATTCGTACGGCTTCAGATCCGGGTTGCCGCCATTGGCAGTCAGATCGCCGGTACCGCTGTTGATGGTGAAGGTGCCGGCCAGATCGGCGTAGCGCGGACGCGCGATGACCTTGGCTGCCGAGAAGCGCAGCACGGTGTCGTCGGTGATGTCGTAGGCGATGTTGAAGCTCGGCAGTGCCTTGCGATAGTCGTTGGTCTCGGCCACACGGTCGAAGTTGGTGCCGCCATCGTTGCTCTGCCAGAACTCGGACTTGTCGGTGGTGTCGACCAGGCGCACACCCACGTTACCGCGCCACTGGCCGGATTCGAAGTTCAACTGCGTGTAGACGTTCTGGGTGATTTCCTTGACCTGGAACGAGGCGCCGAAATCGGTGCGGTACGGGCCTTGCGGTTGCGACAACAGATAATTGCGCACCGAGTTCAGGCTGGCGGTCGGCCAGGTGGTCAGGTCGCCGCTGGCGCCCAGGCCGTCGTACAGGCTGCTCGGTGTGCTACCCGGATTGAACTGCGTCAGCGACACCGCGTCGGTGGAGTTGATGCGGTTGCCGCGTGCGTCCACGCCGTTGTTGTGGTTGATGTACTTGTAGCCGAACTGCAGCTTGGTGAACGGGCCCAGTTCCAGGTCGCGCGAGGCATCCCACTGGAAGTACTTTTCCTCGTCCTTGCTCTTCTGGTACGCGATACCGCCGGCCTGCATGATGCCGGTGTTGGTGCCGGGGATATTGCCCTGCTGGCCGGGAGCCAGGCCTGCCGGATTGCCCGGCAACACCCAGTTCGAGGCGCCGCCGTTGTCGTAGTTCACCGCGGTGTTCTGACCATCGAAGGCATAGTTGTAGCCGCCGTCCTGCATCAGGAACTTCATCAGGTATTCGGGATTCTTGCCGCCGGTGGCCTGCGTGCTGCCGATCTGGCTGGTGAACACCCACTTCTCGCCGGACCAGTCGTGACGCAGGTTCAGGCTCTTGGTGGTGACGGTGCTCTCGCGGTAGTTGGCATCCAGCTGCGCGTACGGCTGACCGGCTGCGCCATCGCTGACCGTGGCCGAGGTCACCACACCATTTTCCACATTGGCGCTGGTGATCTTCTGGCGGTCGTCATTACACGCCGGGCACACGTAACGCGCCTGGCTGAAGTTGTTGTACTTGCCCTTGATGTACAGGCCGGTCAGGTTGAATTCGTTCTGCTCGTTCGGCTTCCACTGCAATGCGCCCTGCAGGCCGCTGCGTTCGCGGGTCTGCTGGAAGAACGCGCTGCTGATGCCGGCCGGCACGCGTGCGGTGGCCACATCGCTGCCGTCGCCGGTAATGGTGGCAGTTGGCGGAATGCCCTGGCCGGTGGTGTAGCCGAAGTACTCGATACCGGCGCGCGCCAGGTCCTGCTTGTCGTGCGTGGCGGAGATCAACGCGCCGAAGGTCTCGTCGTCGTTCTTCCAGCTCCACAGCGCCGAGCCGCGCGGATTGCCTTCTTCCGAACGGTCGTTGTAGTTGTAGCCGATCGAGCCGCGGATGGTGTTCTTGGGCAGGTCCAGCGGCTTGCGGGTGTGCACGATCACGGTACCGCCGATCGAGCCTTCGTCGATGCGTGCCTCGGGGGTCTTGTAGACCTCCATCAGGCCGATGATTTCCGGCGACAGCAGGGTGTAGTTGAAGGTACGGCCGCTGGTGTCGGTCGGGTTGCCGCCCCAATCGCCCGAGGCGATGGTCTGGCCGTTGAGCAGCACGCGGTTCAAGGCCGGGTCGGTCCCGTTGATGCTGACCTTTTCGCCTTCGCCGAACTGGCGGTCGACGCTGATGCCCGGCAGGTGCGACAGCGATTCGGCAGCGTTGATGTCCGGGAACTTGCCGATGTCTTCGGCGCTGATCGCATCGACGATCGAGTTGGCCGAGCGCTTGACCGACTGGCTCTTCTCCAGCGACGCGCGGTAGCCGGTGACGGTGATGGTGTCCAGCTCGGTGGTGGCCGAGGGCGCACTGGGAGTGGCCTGCTGTTCTTGTCCGGCAGCCATGGCAGAGCCGGAGCAGTACAGAGCGGCGGTGATACAGAGTGCTAACGTCGTGGTGCGGCTGTGCATGGCTAAACCTCATTGGTTAGTGCTTTGAGCGCGCCTGACCCGTAGTGGGGCGCAACGCGCTCGGCGTGGCCGGCAAAACAACACGCCCTGACCGATCGCGGTGATTGCGCTGGCACGCGTCGTGAGAAGCGGGTCCAGGCGATTCGCGTGGTAGAGGAGGTGTCCCCCGTGTGGTGAAGCGGTGTGGCGAATGCGACTTCAGCGAGTCGAACGTCGGGTGACGCACCACTCACGAATCCGGAATCGGCAGGCGAGGGAATGGCCCGAGGTTCAGTCCCGAACAGTCCATGGCCCCTCCTGCCAGAACCCTGATTTGGATCGAGTCTCGCGTAGCGTTGACAGCGTTGTCAACACATCGTCACAGATCTCTGAAGCGCCTGCGATTGCGCTGCAATGCAGCAAATTTGCGACAGGGTTCCGTTTGCGCCGATGCAGGTGCGCGGCACGGCGTGAGACCGTGCGCGTCGCGATTCGCTGTTTCTATGGTGAATTCGCAATGCAATGCGTCTCGCCGCTGATTTGTGCGGAAATCGCTGTCACAGATGCGGATTTTTGGTGGATGATGAAATCAACAGCGCTCTGCATAAATCGTGATCGCGACGGTTGCGTTACAGGGCGATTGCTGACAACGTTGTCTACCCGTTACCGTTCGTCGGCCAACGGGGCATGACACCGGCCCGCTGCCATTTATCAGGAGAACGCGTGAGCGCAAGCAGCCCAATGGACGCGGTGTCTTTTCCGCGCACCGAAACCTTCGTTGCCGCAGATGTAGGCGGGACGCATGTGCGCCTGGCGCTGGTGTGCGAAAGCATCGATCCACGCAAGCCGGTCACCGTGCTGGACTACCGCAAGTACCGCTGCGCCGATTACCCGGGACTAGCCGAGATCATGTCGGCATTCTTTGCGGAGCTGGGCTGCGCGCCGGTGAAGCGCGGCGTCATCGCCAGCGCCGGTTACGCGCTGGAAGACGGCAGCGTGATCACCGCCAATCTTCCGTGGGTGCTGGCACCGGAGCAGATCCGCAGCCAGCTCGGCATGCAGGCCTTGCATCTGGTCAACGATTTCGAAGCGGTCGCCTATGCAGCCAATTACATGGTCGGCAATCAGGTCCTGCAGTTGTCTGGCCCTCCGCAAGGTGCAGCGGGTCCGGCGCTGATCCTGGGCCCAGGCACCGGGTTGGGCGCAGCGTTGTGGATTCCCAACGGCGCCAACGCGGTGGTATTGCCGACCGAAGCCGGCCACGCCGCACTGGCTGCAGCCAGCGATCTGGAAGTGGCGTTACTGCAGCAACTGCGCCGCACGCGCACGCACGTGGCCACCGAACATCTGCTTTCCGGCCCGGGCTTGTTGAATCTCTATACCGCGCTGGCCGCACTGCGCGGCGAGCCGGCCGTACACGCCGGCCCGTCCGATGTCACCGCCGCCGCATTGGCCGGTAACGACGCGTTGGCACGCGATGCCTTGCAGGCGTTCTGCGGTTTCATGGGGAGCGTGGTCGGCGACATGATCCTGCTGTACGGCGTGCGCAGCGGTGTGTATCTGGCTGGCGGCTTCCTGCCGCAGATCGCCACCTTCATCGCGGAAAGCGACTTCGTCGCGCGCCTGCTCGACAAGGGCGCTTTGCGTCCGGCGCTGGAGCAGGTGCCGGTCAGCATCGTCGAACACGGCCAGCTCGGTGTGATCGGCGCCGCCAGCTGGTTTTTGCAGCACGGGCGCTGAGCATCGCGCATCGCTCGGTGCAGCAATCTGTCTGCACCGAGCCGACCAATTCCGCAGTCCCGTAGGAGCGCCCTTGGGCGCGATGGGCATTGTCGATAACGCTTCATCGCGCCCAAGGGCGCTCCTACGATGTAGAGCGAGCGTCAGATGACCCGCAGCATCGCCGCCCTATAGATCCCCAAACCGCGACTGCAGCGCCGCAATCGCCGCAAGCCCTGCGGTTTCGGTGCGCAGAATGCGTGGACCCAATTGCAACCCGCTGAAACCGGCCTCGCCGAGGATTGCGCGGTCGCGCGGCGACCAGCCGCCTTCCGGCCCGATCGCGACGATCACAGCCTGTTGCGCGGCGACCGGCAGCGTGGCCAGGCGATGCTCGCCATGCGGGTCCAGGGTCAGCCGTAACGCATGCGGCTCGCTGGTCTGCGCCGCGTCCAGCAGGCCCAGTGGCGTAGCCACCGTGGGCACGCGTGCACGCCCGGATTGCTCGCAGGCCGAGATCACCACGCTGCGCCAATGCGTCACGCGTTTTTCCATCCGCGCCGGATCCAGCTTGACCTCGGTACGCTCGGCGTTGACCGGCACGATCGCCGCAACCCCCAGCTCGGTCGCCTTCTGCAGGATCAGATCCATCTTCTCGCCGCGTGCGATCCCCTGGATCAAGGTGATCGACAACGGCGATTCGTTGCACAGCGGCTGCGCACGTTCCACCCGTGCGCGTGCCTCGCGCTTGCCGGCCAGCGTGATGCGTGCGTGGTAGTCGCTGCCATCGCCGTTGAACAGAATGCAGGCATCGCCCTCGCGCAGCCGCAGCACACGCAGCAGGTGATTGGCTGACTCTTCGGGCAGCGTCACCTCTTGATCGCAGTGCAGTGGCAGCGCGACATGCGAGCGGGTCAGGCGCATGCAACGGCCTCCTCGATGGCATGGCGGGTGGTGGCAGCCAGTAGCGCAAGTTGTGCCTCGTCCACGCAGTACGGCGGCATCCAGTACAGCACATCGCCGAGCGGCCGCAGCACCACGCCCTTGTCGAGGGCCGCGCGATAGGCCTTCAGGCCCACCCGCGCCGCTGCCGGGAACGGCGTGCGTTTGTCGCCTCCCTGGGTAAGCTCGAACGCCACGATCATGCCGGCCTGGCGCACGTCCGCCACGGCGGGGTGTTCGCCGATCTGCGCGGCCAGTGCGCGCATGCGCGCGGCCGTGTGCTGGTTGCGCGCAATCACATCGTCGTCTGCAAAAATCTGCAACGTGGCCAGTGCCGCCGCACAGGCCAGCGGATTGCCGGTGTAGCTATGCGAATGCAGAAACGCACGTTCGCGCGAATCATCGAGAAACGCGTCGTACAACTGCTGCGTGGCCAGCACCGCCGACAACGGCAGAAAGCCACCGGTCAATCCCTTTGACAGACACAGCAGGTCGGGCATGACACCGGCCTGCTCGCAGGCGAACAAGGTGCCGGTGCGGCCGAAGCCGGTGGCGATCTCGTCGGCGATCAAGAACGCGCCATGCGCGTCGCACAGTTCGCGCGCACGCCGCAGGTAAGCCGGGTGATACATGCGCATGCCGCCTGCGCATTGCACGCGCGGCTCCAGGATCAGTGCGCAGATCTCGCCGGGCGATCGTTCGAACAACGCCTGCAACGCATCGGCGGCCTGCAGCGCATAGTCTTCTGCGCTCTGCCCGGGCTCGGCCAGATACGCATCCGGCGAAGGCGCAAAGATCGATTCCAGCAGCAGCGGCGCATACACGCGCCGGTACAGCGGAATGTCGCCGACCGACAGCGCGCCGATGGTCTCGCCGTGGTAGCCGTTTTCCAGGGCCACGAAGCGGGTGCGGCGATGCTCGCCGCGGTTGTGGAAATAATGGAAGGCCATCTTCAACGCCACTTCCACGCCGGCCGACCCATTGTCGGCATAGAACACTTTAGATAGCGGCGCGCGGCCGGCCTGACGTGGCGCAATCGCCAACAGGTGCTCGGCCAGTTGCACCGCCGGCGCATGCGTGAAGCCGGCCAGCATCACCTGCTCCAGCTCGCCGGCCTGGCGCGCGATGGCCGCGCCGATGCGCGCTTCGGTGTGGCCGAACAGGTTGGTCCACCAACTGCTGACCGCGTCCAGATAGTGGCGGCCGTCGTAGCCGACCAGCCACGCCCCGTCGCCACGTGCGATCGGCACGAGTGGAAGTGTGTGCGGGTGCTCGCGCATCTGCGTGCAGGGGTGCCACAGCACCTCAAGATCGCGTTGCCGCCAATGTTCGGCAGCTTGAGAGGCTGCCGGGTCTGCTAGGATTTCGGGCTCATGAACATGTCGATGCATCCGCCTATTCTATCGGTCGCCTCAGCCGCTGCGTGTCACGCATGAGCCCGCGTCTGCCGACCATCCACAAGATCACCGATCTCGGTGACGGGCCGTTCCGTCGCCAGCAACTGGATCTGGAATTTTCCAACGGCGAGCGCCGCTTGTACGAACGCCAACTCAGCCAGGGCCACGGCGCGGTGGTGGTGGTGCCGATGCTGGATGCGCAGACCGTGCTGCTGGTGCGCGAGTACGCCGCCGGTGTGCATCGCTACGAACTGGGTCTGGTCAAGGGCCGCATCGATGCCGGCGAGACGCCGGAGCAGGCGGCCGACCGCGAACTCAAGGAAGAAGCCGGTTACGGCGCGCGCCAGGTGCAGGTGTTGCGCGCGATGACGCTCGCTCCTACTTATATGAGTCACCAATCCTGGTTGGTGCTGGCGCGCGATCTCTACCCCGAACGGCTGGTTGGCGACGAGCCCGAAGAGATGGAAGTGATTCCCTGGCCGATTGCCCGTCTGGACGACTTGATGCTGCGCGACGATTTCTCCGAAGGCCGTTCGCTGGCTGCCCTGTTCATTGCGCGCGAGTGGCTGGAGCGCAATCCATGATCCGCATTCCGATGGAACTGCGCGAAACCGTGATCGCCATCGCCCGCGAGGCGGGTGAGGCGATCATGCAGGTCTACGCGCAAGACTTCGCGGTGCAGATCAAGGACGACGCCAGCCCGCTGACCCAGGCCGACCTGGCCGCCAATCGCGTCATCGTCGATGCGCTGCACCGGGTCACGCCCGACGTGCCGGTGCTGTCGGAAGAATCCGCGCACATCGCCTGGGAAGAACGCCAGTACTGGACCAGTTACTGGTTGGTCGACCCGCTCGACGGCACCCGCGAGTTCGTCAAGCGCAACGGCGAGTTCAGCGTCAACATCGCGCTGATCCACATGGGCGCGCCCGTGCTCGGCGTGGTGCAGGCGCCGGTCGATGGCCGGGTCTGGTACGCGGCGCGTGGCGAGAATGCCTACCGCCGCGATGGCCTCCGCGACGAAATGCTGCAGACGCGCACGCCCGCCGCTACTCCATTGCGGGTGGCCGCCAGCCGCTCGCACCGCGACACGCGCACCGCGGCCGCACTGGAGCGCATGGGCGAGATCGATGTGGTGGCGCAGGGCTCGTCGTTGAAGTTCTGCCGCATCGCCGAAGGCGATCTCGACGTCTATCCACGCTTCGGCCCCACGTCCGAGTGGGACACCGCTGCCGGCCAGTGTGTGCTGCATGCCGCCGGCGGCGTATTGCTGGCGGGCGGCTCCGGCAAGCCGTTCCGCTACAACCGCCGCGACACCTTGCTCAACGGTGATTTCATCGCGCTGGGCGATCCGAATCTGCCGTGGCGCAGTTGGCTGGTATGAGCGTCGCTATGCCTCAGACCCCGCCCACCGGCGACATCCAGCGTCTGCTGCAGTTGATGGCGCGTCTGCGCGATCGCCAGCACGGCTGTCCCTGGAATGTGGAGCAGACCTTCGCCAGCATTGCGCCCTACACGATCGAAGAAGCCTACGAAGTCGCCGACGCCATCGATCGCAACGACCTGACGGGCCTGCGCGACGAGTTGGGCGACCTGCTGCTGCAGGTGGTCTTCCATGCACAGATGGCAGCAGAGCAGGGCGCATTTGACTTTGCCGACGTGGTCGCCACACTCAGCGACAAGCTGGTGCGTCGCCACCCGCATGTCTTCGCCAATCAACAGCTCGACGGCGCGCAGGCCGTGAGCGCCAACTGGGAGCAGATCAAGCGCGAAGAACGGCGTGCAGCCGGCCATCAGGACGACTCCGCACTTGCCGGTATCGCACGCGGCCTGCCGGAGTGGCAACGCTCCACCAAGTTGCAGTCGCGCGCGGCGCGGGTCGGCTTCGATTGGCCCAACCCTGCACCGATGCTGGAAAAACTGCAGGAAGAAATCCAAGAGTTGCGCGTGGAGTTCGCACGCGGCCCGGTCGCCGACAACCAGGCACGGCTGGAAGACGAGCTTGGCGATGTGTTGTTTGTCTGCGCCAACCTGGCCCGGCACGCCAAGGTCGATGTGGGCGCCGCACTGCGCCACGCCAATCTCAAATTCGAGCGCCGCTTTCGCGCCATGGAAGCGCTGGCGCAGACCGTAGACACCAACCTGGCAGCACTGTCCCTGGACCAACAGGAAGCGCTGTGGCAACAGGTCAAGCGCGGCGAGCGAGGCGAGGAACCGGCTGCTTTCGGCCAGCTGGTCGCTGGCAAACCTGCCACCTATCAGTCAGTGGTCGGCGAGCAAGGTCTCGATGCCTCCGACCCGCATCAGGCAGACCGCAACCAGCGAGATTTGAACAAGCAAGATTTCGACAAGCCAGACCGCGCATGAATTCCGCAGCGACCACGCTGTTGCTGTTCGCAGCCACCGCGGTCGCCGAACTGGTCGGTTGCTATCTACCTTATCTATGGCTGCGCAAAGACGGCAGCATCTGGTTGTTGCTGCCGACCGCGTTGAGCCTTGCCATCTTCGTGTGGTTGTTGAGCCTGCATCCCGAGGCCAGCGGGCGCGTGTATGCGGCCTATGGCGGCGTCTACATCGCCAGCGCCTTGTTGTGGTTGTGGTGGGTGGACCGGGTGACGCCGACGCGTTGGGATCTATTGGGCGCCGCCTGTTGCCTGCTTGGCATGGCCATCATCATGTTTTCGCCGCGCAGCGTCTGATCGCGCGCATGGCGAGGTAGTGCGGCTGATGCAGCGCCACGCTGGCGACGGCGCCGATCATCGCAACGTGCGGATGCAGGGACTCGATGGCAGCCCGCAGGAATGGCCGCGTAAATTGCTGCGGCGCGGCGAACACGCCGTTCCCGCAAGCGCGGCCGGGCGGCGATAATGGTCCTCTTTCCCTTGGACCGGCGCGCATGACCCAGAAGACCATCCTCAACGACACCCATCGTGCGCTCGGCGCCAAGATGGTCGACTTCGGCGGTTGGGACATGCCGATCCATTACGGCTCGCAGCTGGACGAGCACCATCAGGTGCGTCGCGACGCCGGTATGTTCGACGTCAGCCACATGACCGTGGTCGATCTGCACGGCGCGCGCGTGCGCGAATTTCTGCGCTACCTGCTGGCCAACTCGGTAGACAAGCTCAAGGTCTCTGGCAAGGCGCTGTACACCTGCATGCTCAACCCGCAGGGCGGGGTGATCGACGACCTGATCGTCTATTTCATGAGCGAAGAGTTCTTCCGCCTGGTGGTCAACGCCGCCACCCGCGAAAAGGATCTGCAGTGGATCGGCGAGCAGGCCGCGCGCTTCGATGTGCGCGTGGAAGAGCGCAGCGACTTTGCGATGATCGCCGTGCAAGGGCCCAACGCACGCGCCAAGGTCATCGAGCTGGTGGATCCTGCAGACAGCGCTGCAGCCAGCAAGCTCGGCCGTTTCGCCGCCCTGCAGACGCGTTCGCGCGATGGCATCGCACTGTTCCTCGCACGCACCGGCTACACCGGCGAAGACGGTTTCGAAATCGTGTTGCCGCAGGACGCGGCGGTTGCGTTCTGGAACGCGCTGCTCGCGCAAGGCGTCAAGCCGGCCGGTCTGGGCGCGCGCGATACCTTGCGTCTGGAGGCAGGCATGAATCTCTACGGGCAAGACATGGACGACGCGGTCACTCCTTACGAAGCTGCATTGGCATGGACGATTACCCTGGACGAAGGCCGCGACTTCATCGGTCGCGCAGTGCTCGAAGCGCAAAAGGCGCAGGGCGCGCCGCGTCAACTCATCGGTGTGGTGATGGATGAGAAGGGCGTGCTGCGGCACGGCCAGAGCGTGTTCACCGCCAGCGGCGAAGGCGAGATCCTGTCCGGCACCTTCTCGCCCACGCTCGGCAAGGCGATCGCGTTCGCGCGCGTGCCGGCCGGCAGCATCGACGACCTGCGCGTGGACATCCGCGGCAAGCAGGTGCCGTTGCGCGCGGTGAAGTTTCCGTTCGTGCGCGATGGCCAGGTACAGCCCGGCGTGCTTGGGCAATGAGTCAAACGCTGCCGGGCGTGCAGACGGTCGGCAGTGCGCAACATCGGTAGCAAGCAAGCAGTCCTGCACGCGCGTGCACCTGTCTTGTCGCGCGGTCTAAACTAGCCACCTGTCCCTAACCCCAGTTTCCCCGGAGCACACATGAGCGAGATCCCTGGCGACCTCAAGTTCCTCAAATCCCACGAGTGGGCCCGCGTCGAAAACAGCGGCCGTGTGACCGTCGGTATCTCCGACCACGCGCAGGGCTTGCTGGGTGACCTGGTCTACGTCGAACTGCCGGGCGTCGGCGACACCGTGCAGGCCGGCAATGGCGCGGCAGTGGTGGAGTCGGTCAAGGCCGCCTCCGACGTCTACAGCCCGGTCAGCGGCACCGTCGTCGAGGTCAATAGCGCACTCAGCGACAAGCCGGAAACCATCAACGAAGACGCTTACGGCGATGGCTGGATCTTCGTGGTCGAACTCGACGACAAGGAAGAGCTCAACGACCTGCTGTCGCCGGATGACTATGCCGAGCTTCTGGAAGAAGACGCGAACTGATCGCGTCTGGCACATCGCAACCTCGGATGGCCGCTCCTGGAGCGGCCATTTTTTTTGCACGCCACGCTGGCGCCGGCGCGCCGGTATCGATTGCAGTGGCCAGCGAACTGCCGCGTTGCCGAGTCCTCGAACGATGCCTGCATGCCAGGTGGCGGTCTCCATCGCCGTGCTCGGCGGCCGATCGAAAAACACCGCACGCGCCAGGCACGCATCACCACCACAGCGTCGAAGGATGTCCGCATGCAGGCGCGTCGGATTTCTGGCGTGAGCCAATCGTGAGGACACGGCGTGTGCGTGGTGAAAAAACTGGCGCTCGCATGCGTCGATGGTCGATCGTTGGACGCGATGCAAGGCATGCATGCATGCGTCGCGTCGTCCATGCAGACGCATGCAAGGCGATCGAAGGGCGCAATAAGTTTGCGCATTTACGCTGATGCGACGCCCCAAGAGCAGTCGTTGGATAAAAAATTTTCAGCTGGCGGACAGGCGAAGCGAGACATCACTGCCTTGCACCTTGCGAAGGGTCCGTCATGCCGATCCAGTCGCTGCATTTTTGACCGCTTCAAAAAAACAGCACAAAAGAAGTGGTTTTCTGAAAACCCTATTGAACGAATGCGCGCGTCGCTCGCACGCGCATGCCAGTGCAAGGCCTGTCTGGATCACCTCGACGCGCCGCATTGCGATGGCGGGCTGAAAAAAAATTGCAAAAGAGTGTTGACAGTAAAAAAAAGCGTGATTAGGTTTCGCCCAGCAGACGTTGCTGCGAAAGAGAGTGAGCAGAATCGACATCAAGCCGACACGCTTGTTCCAGATGTCCACCGAAGCGCTATCCACGGTGGAGTCGGGTCCGCTTCTCTCCAAAAAAGCAGCAGTCGTTCCGATCAAGCACCCGTGTCGCCGTTCGATGCGGGTGTTTCTGTATCCGTCCCGTCGCGCATCACCTGCGGATGGTTCCCGACGACGGCATGCCGTCGCGGGGTTTGGTTCAACTGGGCGTTTCACCTCCATAGTTCACTGACGAGGAGCCAATTACATGGCCACTAAAAAAGCTGCAAAAAAGAAACCCACCGCCAAGAAGGCAGTGAAGAAGACTGCCGCCAAGAAGGCAGTCAAGAAGGTCGCCAAGAAGGCAACCGCTAAGAAGGCAGTGAAGAAGGCTGCTGCCAAGAAGGCCGTCAAGAAGACTGCCAAGAAGGCAACCGCCAAGAAAGCAGTGAAGAAGACTGCCAAGAAGGCAACCAAGAAGACTGCCGCCAAGAAGGCAGTGAAGAAGACCGCGAAGAAGGCAGTGAAGAAGACTGCCAAGAAGGCGACCAAGAAGACGGCCGCCAAGAAAGCAGTCAAGAAGACCGCCAAGAAAGCAGCAGCTCCGAAGAAGGCGACCAAGAAGTCCGCCACCAAGAAGACTGCCGTAAAGAAGGTCGCCAAGAAGAAGCCGGCCGTTCGCAAGAAGAAGGCCGCTCCGGTCGCGCTGCCCGCAACTCCGGCGCCGCTGATCTGATCTGCAACACCCGATCGCCGTAAACATCGAGCTCTCTCCCCGACGCCCAGCGGGGAGGGAGCTTTTTTATTGGGTCGCTCTCAATAATCGCGAACGCCAAAAACAACAAAGGCGACCGAAGCCGCCTCTGTCTTGAATCGCTGCAAACGCCAACTCAGCGCGGCGATGCCACCGACTTGCCGGACGAGGCGCCCTTGCCGGCAGGGGCGGGGCGCTCGGCCAGCATGTTCTCGCTGCCGAAGTCGCCATCCACGTCGATGTCCAGCCAACGCTTGGCCGGCAGGCCGAGTGCGCGATCCAGAATCGTCGGCAGCATGCCCGACGGCAGGCCGCTCTCGCCGTTCCACATGATGGCGATGCCAAGGTCGCGCTCGGGCAGCAGCGCGACCAGGCCGCGATACCCCTGCACCGCGCCGGCATGGAAGATGACTTGATGGCCGGCGTAATCGAACACGCGCCAGCCCAGCGCGTAGCTGGCAGCGTCCACACGCTCGTGGCGCCAACCCGAGCGCATCTCGCCCGGTGTGGAGATCAACGGCGCGTGCAGCGTCGCCAGCAGCGGCGCAGGCAGCACGTCGGTGCGGTGACCGGTGTGTGCGAGCAACCACTGCGCCATGTCGCTGGCGCTGGCGTTGACGCCGGCAGCGGGCGCCAGGCGGTAGTAGGTCGGCTTGGGCGTCAGTGCCACCCAACCGCCGCGGCTGCGCACATGCGGGCGTGCCGCATGCGGGCTGGCCTGGATGCCGGCCAGGCCCATGCTCGCATCGTTCATGCCCAACGGTTTGAAGATGCGGCGCTCCACCGACTGCTCATAGAAGCTGCCGGAAGCGGCGAACACCACATCGCCGACCAGGCTGAAGGCCACGTTCTGATACGCATAGCAATCGCCCGGCGCGCAGCGCAAGGGCGCAGCGGCGAGCTTGTGGCTGAGCGAGTAGTAGTCGACGTTGGATTCGATATCGCGGTCGTAGGCGTTGCGGGTCAGGCCAACGCGGTGGCTGAGCACCTCGGCGACGGTGAGCTGATGGGTGGCGACGTTATCGCTGAGCTGGAAGCCGGGCACGTAATCGACCACCTTGCTGTCCCAACGCAGCACGCCGTCGTTGACCAGCAGGCCGGCCATGGTGCTTGCGAACGCCTTGGACAGCGAAGCAAGACGGAACACGGTGTGGCCATCGACCGGCTGCGGATGATTGACGTCGGTGACGCCATAGCCGCGCGCGCTGAGCACCTTGCCGCCCTGCACGATCGCCATCGCAATGCCGGGCACGCGGTTGCCGTAGGTCAACTGATTGGCCATCGATTCGAACGCGGCCACATCGAAGCCGGCCGCCGGTGCCAGCACACGGCTGGCCGGAAGCGAGGCGCGATATTGCAGCGGAGCGGTGGGCGACTGTGCGGCGGTGGCCGGCTGCAGCGCAAAGGCAGCTGGCGCGGGCGTCTGCGCGGTGGAAGAGAGGGCCAGGGGCAATAACGCCCCGAGCAGCCCGATGGCCAACGGACGAAACCGTCGGGGCCTGCGCATTTCAGTCATGGTTGTCCCGCCTGTTCCACTGCCTCCGGCGATTCTAGCGCCGCGCTTCGCAATAGCACAAACTGCCAGAAGATGAATGGGCATCATATTGATCCTATTGATGATTTTAGGTTCAGAAATCGGGCGGCGCGGAGCGCTTCGAGTGCGCCTCGGCACCTATGCAGATGTGGCTGCAAGCGGCGTGCCGTCTGGATGCACGATCAGTCCGTTGTGTTCTGCACCGCGGCGCTGGTGATGCTGCGCCGCATCGGCTAACTTGCGCGCTTCCTTCGCGGGTGCCGCCGCTGCCATGTCCTCGCTGTCGGGCCCGTTTGTGCAGGCGATTTGTTCACCATGACCAGCCGATTTTCTTCGTCGCAGTCTGCGGCTGGCCGTTTGAGCGGCGCGTTGCGCAGCTCGCCGCCGCTGGCGTGGAGTTTTCTGTATTTCTTCTGCCTGCTCAGCGGGTATTACGTGCTGCGCCCGGTGCGCGAGGCGATGAGCGCCTCGGCGGATGTGGAAGCGATCTTTCCCACCGGCATGATCGCCTTTTTCGCCGCGCATGGCATGCCGCTCAAGGACTTTACCCTGCAGGTGCTGTTTACCTGCACCTTCCTGATCATGGTGCTGCTGCAGCCGGTCTACGGCGCACTGGTCAGCCGCTATCCGCGCCGGGTGTTCCTGCCGGTTGTGTATGGCTTCTTCATCGCGACCCTGCTGCTGTTCTACGTGTTGTTCGATAGCGGGGTGCCCGGGCGCGGCATGGCGTTCTTTTTGTGGGTGACCGTGTTCAACCTGTTTGCGGTGGCGGTGTTCTGGAGCTTCATGGCCGACGTCTTCAGCAATGCTGAAGCGCGCAGCTACTACGGTTACATCGGTGCGGCCGGCACGCTGGGTGCGTTTCTCGGGCCGATCCTCACCCGCACCCTGGTCGAGCGTATCGGCATCGCGCATCTGATGTTGGTGTCGGCCGGGTTTCTGACGGTGTGCGTGGTCTGCGTGCTGCGTCTGCGCTTGTGGGCGGTTGCGCGCGAGCAGGAGCGACAGCTGAGCTCCGGCGAAGTACCGATGGGCGGCGATGTGCTCGGCGGGCTCAAGTTGATCGTGCGCGAGCCGTTGCTGCGCTGGTTGGCCTTCATGGTGTTGTTCGGTGTGGGCGTCGGCACCTTGCTCTACAACGAGCAGGCAGCGCTGGTACGGCGTCTATACACCGACGCAGCGGCAGCCACCGCGTATTACGCGAGCATCGATCTGGCGATCAACGCGCTCACGCTGGTGTTGCAGCTGCTGGTGACGCGCGCGCTGTTGTCGCGTTTCGGTATCGCACCGGCGCTGTTGATTCCGGGCGTGGCGATCACGCTGGGCTATGCCGTGCTGACGGCTTCGCCGTTGCCGATGATGATCGCGATCGTGCAGGTGATCACCCGCTCCAGCGAGTTCGCACTGGCCAAGCCGGCGCGCGAGACCTTGTACACGCGCGTCGACCGGGAATGGCGTTACAAGGCCGGCGCGGCCATCGACACCGTGATCTACCGCGGTGGCGACCTCACCTTCGTGTGGGTGCACAAGCTGGTGTCGGCATTCGGCTCCAGCGCAGTGTTCGGCGTCGGTCTGCTGGTGGCCTCGGGCATGACATTGGGCGCATTCGGTCTGCTGCGCGAGGCGCGCAAGCTGCCTGCCGAGCGAGATGCGCAGACCGCAACGCAGGTGTCCGACTAAGAATGGCTGGCAAAACTACTTGCCGCCATCAGGCGGACGCGACTGTTGCTGGGTACGGCGTGTACCACTGATACAGCTGGTTCTGAGAGCGCCGTGCATATCTGCCTGCGCATTACTCGCGACGTTTTGTCGGCCACTTCAAGGCAGCGAAATCTCTGTTGCCTTCCAGTAGTTGGACAGTATTGGTAGCTCTTTTGCAGAGCGGATGATCTCAGGGCTGGAGCGGCTGATCTGCTGCCTGGCTGCAGGGCCCTTGCCCGCCCACCCTCGCGGGACACGCCGCAAGTACGTCCGTGTAGGCTCTTACGCGGCATCCATGCCGCGTAAGGTCCCGCGACGGTGGGCGGGCAAGGACCGGTCGCGCTAGTCGGTGTGCATGGTGTTCAACAAAACAGCCGGCAACCGGTGCGGTGTCCTCGCCGCGCCCTGGAGGCTTTGTTTGCTGCAGGGCCCTGCCCGCCCACCCTTGCGGGACACGCCGCAAGTACGTCCATGTAGGCTCTTACGCGGCATCCATGCCGCGTAAGGTCCCGCGACGGTGGGCGGGCAAGGACCGGTCGAGATGGTCGGTCTGCACAGGCAAGCAGGGCATGACATGCATTAGCGATGCCGCTGTTTGAACTAGCCGCGTTTGCCTTTGGGCGAGTGTGGCGAGCAGGTAGATCAGGTGTAGAGCGCTTGATCTGCAACTTGGCTGCAGCACCTGTGCCCGCCCAACAACCATCGCAGGACACGCCGCCGATGTCCGCAATCGCGATGCTCCGATCGTGCCTGCAGGTCCTGCACATCTCCCATCTCTCGCCGGCGCGCTGGGTTCCATCGCCTGCTCTGAACAGCAGGGCCGCAATCGCCGCTATGCTGGCCGCCACATCCATCACGCAGATCTGCCATGTCCCTGTTCGCCATCGTCGCCGGCCTGTGCGTCGCTCTGCTGCACGTCTACATCCTGGTACTGGAAATGGTGCTGTGGACGCGGCCGCTGGGCCTGAAGACCTTCCGCAATACCCTCGAGAAGGCGCAGGCCACGCGCGTGCTGGCCGCCAATCAAGGCCTGTACAACGGTTTCCTGGCGGCGGGCCTGTTCTGGGGCGCGCTGCAGACACGCGAGGATGTGCTGAGCTTCTTTCTGGGCTGTGTTGTCGTGGCAGGTTGCTACGGCGCCTACAGCGTCAACCGCCGCATTTTTTTCGTGCAGGCCTTGCCCGCGTTGATTGCCCTGGCGTTGCTGTGGTTGCCGCGCTGAGGCGGCTTGCTCGCTGTCTGTAGGAGCGGGCCTGCCCGCGATGAGGTGTTACCGGTGGAGCTTCATCGCGGGCAAGCCCGCTCCTACCAAAAAGCTCGCTGGAATTGCAGTTGTCGCGAACTGGTCGAAAACGCTGGCGGCAGGCAACGCAGCCGCGAGATGGTCGGTCTCCACAGTAGCCAATCTCCATAAACGACAACGGCGGGCCGAAGCCCGCCGCTGTCTGGTTGTCACCTTGGCCTGCGCCTTACGCCGCTTCGCGCGGCTGCTGTGCCTGCGGCTTGTCGTAGTAGCTGGCCGCACGCAACTCATGCGGATCGAAGTCGTCGACGGTGATGGTATCCATCATGATCGCGCGCAACTCTTCCAGCTGCTTGCGCTCGTCGATGGTGATCACGCCCTCGGCCACGGCCTCGTCCAGCTGCGCGGGGAAATCCAGTGCCTCGATGCCCTTGGTCTTGAGCGCCTTGAGGAACTTGCGCTCCACCGGCTCGGCCAGCACGGCCTTGGCCAGATAGCTGGCGATACGGCCGCCGGGATTGTTGGCACATGGGGTCAGGAACACGCCCTGGCCCAGACGGTCGCGTGCCTCGTTCGGCGTCATCAAAATCGATGCCACGCGGTGCCCCAGACGGTCGCCCGGCGCTTCGGCACGACGACCCAGCGGGAAGATCAGCACCCACATCAGCCAACCCACCGGACGGATCGGGAAGTTGCGCAGCGCGGCCGACAGCGCGGTTTCGATCTTGTGCACGCTGTCGTGGAAGGCCCAGGCCAGCAGCGGCTGATCGGCTGCCGGTGCGCCTTCGTCGTGATAGCGCTTGAGCATTGCGCTGGTCAGGTAGATGTGGCTCAGCACATCGCCCAAGCGACCGGACAGCGATTCCTTGAACTTGAGCTTGCCGCCCAGCATCAGCATCGACACGTCGGCCATCAGCGCCAGGTTGGCGGAATAGCGATCCAGCTTGCGGAAGAAACGACGCGTATACGCATCGCCCGGCGCAGCGCCGATACGTGCGCCGGTCAGGCCGAACCAGAACGAACGCACCGCGTTGGAGATACCAAAGCGGATGTGACCAAACAGGCTCTGATCGAAGTCTTCCAGACCACGGCGCGTATCCGGATCCTGCGCCGCCTTCATTTCCTTCATCACCCACGGGTGGCACAGGATTGCGCCCTGGCCGAAGATCAGCAGGCTGCGGGTCATGATGTTGGCGCCTTCCACGGTCACGCCGATTGGCGCGGCTTGCCAGGCGCGGCCGGCGAAGTTGCGCGGCCCCAGGATGATGCCCTTGCCGCCGATCACATCCATCATGTCGCTGACCACTTCGCGGCCCATGGTGGTGCAGTGGTACTTGGCGATTGCCGACGGCACCGACGGCACATCGCCACGATCCACCGCCGCCGCGGTGGCCTGCGACAGCGCACTGATCGCATAGGCCTTGCCGCCGATCCGTGCGAGCGCTTCTTCCACGCCCTCGAAGCGGCCGATCGACAGACCGAACTGCTTGCGGATGCGCGCATACGCACCGGTCACCACCGCCGCGTACTTGCCACCGCCGCTGGCGGTGGAGGGCAGGGTGATCGAACGGCCCACCGCCAGACATTCGTTGAGCATGTTCCAGCCCTTGCCGACCATGTCCACGCCACCGATCAACTGGCTGAGCGGAATGAACACCTCGTTGCCACGGATCGGGCCGTTCTGGAAGGTCGAATTCAAGGGGAAATGCCGGCGACCGATTTCCACTCCCGGCGTTTCGCGCGGCAACAGCGCCAGGGTGATGCCGATGTCCTTGTTGTCGCCGATCAAGCCTTCCGGGTCGTACATGCGGAACGCCAGGCCGATCAGCGACGCCACCGGTGCCAGGGTGATGTAACGCTTGTCGAAGGTGAGCTTGACGCCGAGCACGTTGGCGCCATTCCACTCGCCCTTGCAGACGATGCCGTAGTCCGGGATCGAGGTCGCATCGGAGCCGGCGAACGGGCCGGTCAGACCGAAGCACGGCACTTCGGCGCCGATGGCCAGACGCGGCAGGTAATAGTCCTTCTGTTCCGGCGTACCGTAATGCAGCAGCAACTCGCCCGGCCCGAGCGAATTGGGCACACCGACGGTGGAGCTGACCACGCTGGAGATCGAGGACAGCTTCTGGATCACCTTGTGGTGCGCCAGCGCGCTGAAACCCAGGCCGCCGTACTGCTTCGGAATGATCATGCCGAAGAACTTCTGCTTCTTAATGTACTCCCACAGCTCCGGCGGCAGATCGGCGTGGACATGGGTGATCTCCCAGTCGTTGACCATCTTGCACAACTCTTCGACCGGGCCATCCAGGAACGCCTGCTCTTCGGCGGTCAGCTGCGGCTTGGGGTAGTTGAGCAGCTTCTGCCAATCCGGGTCGCCGGTGAACAGCTCGCCTTCGAAGCCCACCGAGCCGGTTTCCAGCGCGATGCGCTCGGTCTGCGACAGCGGCGGCAGCACCTTGCGGAAGAAGCCCATCAGCGGCGTGGTCAGCAGCGGCTTGCGCAGGAACGGCAGCAACACAGGCGCCGACACCAGCACCACCAGTACGGCAGCGACGATGGTGGCGGTGAGGTTGGCACCCAGCAACCAGCAGGCCACCAGCACGCAGGCGCTCAGCGCGACCCACGTGGCAAGGCGCATGCGGTGGTAGGCAGCGATGCCCGCCGCCAGGATGACGAGGAGGAACGGTGCAACGATGCTCATGGTCTTGCTCCAGTGACATGCTCGGTAATGTTGGACGCTGCGATGGTGCCAACCGAGGGCAGTGCATCCAGATAATGCAACACGGTGGCGGTAAACGTCGTGTTGTCGTCGCCGGCCAGCATGTGCGTGGCATCGGGCAACTGCACGTGCTGCGCATGCGGCGCGATCGACAGGAATTCGCTGATGGTGTCCGGGGTAACCAGATCGCTGCGCCCGCCACTGATCAGCAGCATCGGGCACCGCACCTGTGACGCGGCCTCCAGCAATGCCTGTTGCTGTATATGCGGATCCTGCCCCGTCAGTTCGTCGACCAGGCGCGGGTCCCAATGCCAGTGCCAACGCCCGTCGGCACGCTGCCGCAACAATGCCTGCAACTGGTCTGCGGTCTTGCGCGGACGATGCGGCAAATATGCGGCAATCGCGTCTGCCGCCGCATCCAGCGATGCGAATCCGCCGGGATGCGCAGTCATGAAACGCAGGATGCGCTCCACGCCCCGCGTCTCCCAGCGCGGCGTGATGTCGACCAGCACGATCGCCCGAAACAAACCCGGCCAGCGCGCCTCTGCCAGCAGACCAAACAGCCCGCCCATCGAGGCGGCGACCAGCACCGGCGGCTCGGATTGCTCACCGGCGAGCACGATCAAATCGTCGGTGAATTGCGTGGCCGAGTAGGGCACCTCAGCATCGTTGACGCTGGAATCGCCATGCCCGCGCGCGTCGTAAGACAGCGCCCGGTAGCCGGCTTCGGCCAATGCAGTGGCCGTGCCTTCCCATGCGTGTCGTGTCTGGCCGAATCCATGTGCCAACAGCACGGTCGGTGCGTGCTCCGTGCCCTGCGCCGATACCGCAAGCAACGTCTCACCAATACGGATGTTGGCGACAGACGGGATACGGGCGAGGCTAGAAGGAGAAGTGACCATACCTAATGGTATGGATGTGGCGTGCTCACTGTCAATACTCACTGGTATGGACGGTTAATCCGTTGAATCCCGGCAGTTGTGCCTGCATTTTCTGCCGCATACTGCAATCGACCCGAGCGTATGGTTAAATCGTCACAATGAACGACACCACCGATTCCAGCTCCACCACGCCCCGCGCCAGTCCCGGTCGCGGTCAGCGCCTCAGCGCAGACGATTGGGCACAGGCCGCGCTGGACCTGATCGCCGAACAAGGTGTCGGTGCAGTCGCCGTAGAACCACTGGCGCGCCGGCTCGGCGTCACCAAGGGCAGCTTCTACTGGCACTTTCCCTCGCGCGACGCGCTGCTGCAGGCAGCTCTCGAACGCTGGGAAATCTTCGAACAAAAAGAAGTGTTCGGCAGCCTGGAAGACGTCCCGGATCCGAGCGCACGCTTACGCGCACTGTTCCAACTGGTCGCGCACGAAGTCAAACCGCATGTCATCTACAGCGAACTGCTCAAGGCACTCGACCACCCGGCGGTCCGCCCGGTCATCGACCGCGTCTCGCAACGCCGCCTCGACTACCTGATCGCCTCGTTCCGCCAGGCCGGCCTCACCCGCACCGACGCCCAACACCGCGCCCGCCTGGCCTATGCCGCCTACGTCGGTTTCCTGCAACTGTCGCTGCAACTACAGCAGCCCAAGCAGGCCCGCGAAGACTTCGAAGCCTATGTCGAGCATGTGATTCAGACGTTGATTCCTGTGTGAGCTAAACAGTAGATAGCGAGTTGCTCGCTTCTTGAAACCCAGACATGACTACGGCCCCGATTGGGGCCGTAGTTGCTTTACGCAGCTGGTTTTATCAGCTGTTTCGATCAGAAGCGCTGACGGTACTGCATGTACATGTAGCGGCCCGGCACGTCGTACTGCGGGTCGAACCTGTTGGCCGACGTGCTGTACGAAACCGGTGGACCCTTATCGAACGCGTTGTTCAAGCCGAGCGATACGGTCGCATTCCAAGGCGTGCTGTAACGGAACTGGATGTCGTGATACGTCGTCGCGCCAATGTGGTTGCGCGGGTCAGCACCATCGGCCGTGACACGATCAGGATCGGAGCAGTAAGCCTGCGCCAATGCCGCTGACAAGGGGCAGGACTCTGCTACACCGGACTTGTAACGCAGGCCCCAGTTGATGCCGAAGTCACCCAACGACCAGTCGACATACAGGTTGGAACGGATGCGCCAGTAAGGATCCTGGTTCAGGTAACGACCCTGGAACTGTTCGAGTTCGGAATCGGCAGTTGCCTTGGTTTCCCAGCTCGACAAATAGGTCGAATCCCAGCTGATGGTGAACTGGCCGAATGCCGTTTCCGGCAGGCGGTAATTGATGGCCAGATCCCAGCCTTCCACCTTATACGACGACAAATTCAACAGTGGCATGTTGATGTTGGTGACGGTGTAAGCGCCATCGGCATAGTTCGGATCGCGTGTGACAAGCGCGCAGTACTCAGCCTGCTCACCCGCGCTGCCGCCGTAGCACTTGTCCAAGATGAACTGGGATTCCGGACGTGTGATCGCGTTTTCGATCTCGATCTGCCACCAATCCAGGCTCACATTCAGGCCTTGCGCGAAGCTCGGACTGAACACAAAGCCCAGCGTGCGGCTGGTCGAAGTCTCAGGCTGCAGCTGATCGTTGGAGGTCCAGGTGAACGGCTCAAGGGTCTGCTTGGCACCATTGCCTGCACCAGGCTGCACGAAGTTCACAGGCACGCCTGCCGCTGCACAGTTCTGCGCCACCACCGGGTTGCTCAGCTGGCCGGACTGGCTCGAGCACGGATCGGCGTAGGTCTCGAACGAATCGGAATTGCCTGCGAACAGATTGTTGATGCTCGGGGCACGGAAGCCTTCGCTGTAGTTACCGCGGATCATCAAGTCCTGGATCGGCTTCCAGCGGAAGCCGAACTTGTTGTTCACGGTATCGCCGAAGTTGCTGTAGTCCGAGTAGCGGGTCGCTAGGCTGAAGTCCAGCAACTGTGCGCCCGGCAGATCGGCCAGAACCGGAACCGACAGTTCGAGGTAGAACTCGTCCAGGCTGTAGGAGCCGGCCGTCGGGCGTGCGCCGTTGCCCGTGCTCAGGCCGGCTGCGATGAAGGCATCCGGATCGAACTGGCCACTTTCCTTACGGTATTCGTAGCCAGCAGCGAAGGCCAGCGGGCCTGCCGGCAGGTCGACGATATCGCCGCTGATGTTTGCAGTGTAGCCCTTGGATTCAACGGACGACGAATCGTGTGCCGTGAAGCTGGTGTAATCCAGCGCATCCTGAGTGATTGAACCACGTGGTCCCAGCGGATTGACCGGCACGCAACCGGGGATCACATCGCCGCCTGGAGCGGAGACGCACACCGGCACGCCACCGCGCAGTTCCGACGGACCATAGGCGCTGTTGAGATTGGCGAGGTTGAACAGGCCGTAGGTCAGGACATTTTCGTCGGACTTGTCATAGCGATAGCCCACGTCCCAGTCGAAGCTGCGATCAGCGAACTCGAAGAAGCCTTCCAGGCCACCATAGAAATGCCAGTTCTTGACGTTCTGATTGAACGAACGGCCACCGGTCTCGATGAAGCGACGGTTGACGCTGGTCAGGTTCTGATCGAATGGGTTGTAGAGGCTATCTGCGCTCAGGGTCAAGCCCGTGACCGGCATTGCGGCCAGCAATTGCTCGGACTTGCGCTCGTTGTACATAGCCTCGGTGCGGAACGTCACGTTGTCGGTGAAGTTAAAGCTACCCTGGGTGAACAGCGAGGTGCGCTCCTGCGGGGTCAGCAGGTAGTTGTCCGGCGCGGTGTTATAGCCGTGCACATTGGCAACGTACGGCGTTTCGACGCCGTTGATGAGGATGCGCCGCGAACCGTTGCGAACATACGAACCCGGAAAGCCGGTGCCGCTCTGGCCACTGAAGAACGGCGGGCCGCCGGCGGAGATCTCGCGATCGCCAGCCATCACCGAATCTTCCTTCACGTAGGAAGCACCAACCATTAAGGTCGAGCGATCGGTGGTCGTGCCGATGGTGAAGTCATAAGCCTGTCGCTGACCGTCGCCATCGCTGTACTGGCCAACGTTGACGCCGGCTTCGGCGCCGTCGAAATTCTTGCGGGTGATGATGTTCACTACGCCGGCGATGGCGTCAGAACCGTAAATCGTGGAAGCGCCATCCTTTAGGATGTCAATGCGCTCAACCATTGCGGTCGGAATGGTGTTGAGGTCGACGCTGCCGTCCAGGCCGGTGGTCCAGCGGCGGCCGTTCACTAATACCAGCGTACGCGCGCTGCCCAGGTTGCGCAGCGCAATGCCGGAACTGCCGTCGCCGCCGTTGTTGAAGGTGCGATTCAGGGCTGCGCCGTTGGCCGCGACACGCTGCAGCACATCTGCAACGGAGGTGACGCCCTGCTTATCGATGTCCTGGCGAGTCAACGTCAGAACCGGCTGCGAGGTTTCAACGTCTGCGCTCTTGATGCGCGAACCGGTCACTTCGATCTTGTCGAGGTTGGTGGTGCCGGCTTCCTGCGCGACGGCGGTACCGGTACCGGCCACGCCCACGACAAGCGCGAGGACAACTGCATCGCGCAGCTTGTTGGACTTGCAATTCATTAGCTCTCTCTCCAAGTGATCTTGGGTACTGCCAAGGGTTGTTTGCCTGTCGGGGGTTCCGAAAGAAGCGGATCCAAAACGTCAGGGTGAACCGATGGTATATGCGTTGCGCGAAGAATTAAAGTCCCGTTAACGAAAAAGAAGAAAGGCGTGAAACAGATATGCGCGGCAACATCCAGAACGAAAGACGCCACCGGCGACGAACCGGTGGCGCTCTGGTGGAGCTCTTTTGAATCAGTGGCTTACAGGTCTTGTTCGTACCGAACATACGGAATCGTGCCGTCGTTATTGCTTTCGTTGTTCGGAGCGAAGGGATTTTTGCCGCGGGAGATGACATTTTCAGCGCCGACTGTCAACTGTCCGCTCCAGGGGGTGCGCCAGGTCAGACCGAGGCCCAAGCCTTCCCATTTTTCCGGCTGGCCAGGGACATCGACCACGCGGCCGATGACGTTGGCACTGAAGGCGCCGTAGCCGCCGCCGACGCTGAGGGTCTTGGTGTCCCACTGGTCTGCGATGGCCGGGGAGACGTCTGCCAAGGGCACCAGTCGCGCGCGGGCATAGGTGCCGCCGATCGAGACGAAGCCTTCGCGGCCGATGTTTTTCTGGCCGAACACGGTCAGGTCGTTCTGTTCGACGCGGGTCAACGGTGCCTTGCCGGCGCCGATCAACCAGGCGGGCAAGGTGTCGCGGCCGGTGCCGGCGGTGACGCCAGCGCGGGCGCCAGCACGGTTGAAGCCCAGCGTGGCCGAGACCCGGCGCGATGCGGCAGCGCTGTCGTCTTCTTCGTCGCCGATGCCGGCAAGCAGGCAATGGCTGGCCAGACCGTTGATGTTGGTGCCGCGGCTGCTGTTGCAGATCAGGCCCAGCGAATCGCCCGAAGTCAGGCCGAAGGCCGCATCCAGCGAATTGCGTCCGAAGTGCCAGCGTGCGCCGGCCTTTTGCTCGCCGGTGGGCTCCAGATACAGAAACGCTTCCACCTTGCCGCTGCCCTTGTTCCACACCGGCAGGATGGTGCTCTCGCGCAGCTGCTGGGAGGCGGCCGACTGCGCGTGCACACCCGTGGCTGCCGCAAGGGCAACCAGCAAAGCGAGCGGAAGGCGCAGGAGGTGTCGCATACCAGAGTTCAGACCCAGGAGGAGTTGTTAAGTTCCCGAGAGCGGGCGACGAGAATGCTAGGGTGTTTATGATTATTTAACAAGTGGGTGCGTTCCCCAGAACGCACCCGTCAAACCTTTCTACTGCAACCTTTCCGGCGCTTCCAGCGAGGCTTGCGCTGCGCTGAAAAGTACGTCGAGGGCGGTCAACGGAAAGTGATACTCACGCCCGCAGAACTCGCAGCGCACCTCGACTTCGCCAGTGGCCTCCGCCGCTGCGCGGGCTTCTTCTTCGCCCAGGGACTGCAGCATCGAAGCGACCCGCTCGCGCGAGCAGGAGCAGCCGAAACTGAGCGGCTTATCGCCGAGCAACTGCGGCTCTTCTTCGTGGAACAGACGGTGCAACAGGTCTTCGCCAGCCACCGACAGCAGTTCCGGGGCACCCAGGGTGTCGAACAACGCGCCGATGCGGGTCCAGCCGTCGTTGTCGCCCTCGTCGCCGGGCAGTTTCTGCAGCAACAGGCCGGCCGCCTGGTCCGGGCCTGCGGCCAGCAACAGGCGGGTCGGCAACTGTTCGGACTGGTGAAAATAGGTTTCGAAGGCTTCGGCCAGATCCGGGGCCTGCATACCGACCAGGCTCTGGTAGCGCTGCGGTTCGCGCGGGTCCAGACCGGGGTTTTCGATGGTGATCGCGAGCAGGGCGGCTTCGCCAAGTTCGCGCAGGTCAGCCGGCGCATCGGCGCCATCGGCCAGTTGCACGATGCCGCGCAAGGTGCCGGCGGCGGTGCATTCGGCAAACAAGGTGCGCAACGTCTCGTTGCCGCGCAATTGCACCGACAGGCGCCCGTCGACCTTGGTATGGCCGGTGAACAATGCCGCAGCCACTGCGGCTTCGCCGAGCAACTGGCGTGCGGCGGGCGGGTAGTCGACTGCGCCCTGGATGTCGTGCCAGGCCTGGGTCAGGCGCACGTGGACGCCGCGCACGCCGGCGGCAGGCAGCAGGAAACGGGAAAGCTGATCGTGATCGGTCATGGGAACATCGGACGTAAGGGACGCCGGTTGCCGGATAATGCGGCAGGCATCGGGATGAATAGGTCGTAGCAAACAATGGGGACGGATGCATTGGATGGCAAGCAGGTAGCGCCACCGCAGCGCGCTCGGCGCTGGCTGCGCTGGGTGTTGGCGGCACCGTTGTTGTTCGCCGCCGCGAGCGTGGTGCAGGTGCTGGTGCTGCGGGTGGTCGATCCGCCGATCAGCAGCATGATGGTGGGCCGCTATCTGGAAGCCTGGGGCGAAGGCGACTGGAATTTTTCGCTGCATCAGCAATGGCGCGACTACGACAAGATTGCTGTCAGCCTGCCGATTTCGGTGGTGGCTGCGGAGGATCAGCAGTTTCCGGTGCATCACGGTTTCGATCTGCAGGCCATCGAGAAGGCGCGCGATCACAATGCGCGCGGTGGGCGCGTGCGTGGGGCGAGCACGATCAGCCAGCAGGTCGCCAAGAATGTCTTCCTGTGGCAAGGCCGCAGTTGGGTGCGCAAAGGGTTGGAGGCCTGGTACACCGTGCTGATCGAGTTGTTGTGGCCAAAGCAGCGCATTCTGGAGGTGTATCTCAACGTGGCCGAATTTGGCGATGGGGTGTATGGCGCACAAGCCGCTGCCCGGCAGTTCTGGGGCAAGGATGCAGCGGGGCTGTCGCCAGGCGAATCGGCGCGCCTGGCGGCGGTGCTGCCTTCGCCACGGCGCTATGACGCACGCCGCCCCGGGGCCTTTGTGCAGCGGCGCACCGCATGGATTCAGCGACAGGCGCGCCAGTTGGGCGGCCCCGCGTATCTGCAGGCGCCATGAGCGTGAGCGCGTTCGATTCAGCGCAATTGCCGGTTGCAGCAGAGCGCCTCACGGTGGTGATTGCGGCCTATAACGAAGAGGCCAGCATTCCGCTGTTGCACCCGCGGTTGTGCGCGGTGCTGGCGGGCTTGAGCGGATTGCAGACGCACGTGTTGTATGTCGACGATGGCAGCAGCGATGGCACCTGGAATGTGTTGCAGGTACTTGTCGAGACCGATGCACAGGTGAGCGCGGTGCGGCTGTCGCGTAATTTTGGCAAGGAAGTGGCTATCTCCGCAGGGTTGGACCATGTGCTGCCGGGCGCGGTGGTGTTGCTGGATGCCGATGGGCAAGACCCGCCCGAGTTGATTCCGGAATTCGTTGCGCTATGGCGTGCCGGTTACGACAACATCTTCGGCACGCGGATTTGCCGCGAGGGCGAGAGCTGGTTGAAGCGCGGTGCGGCGCATGCGTTCTATCGGGTGATCCGGCAATTGTCGCGCACGCCGATTCCCGCCGATACCGGGGATTTCCGGTTGTTGTCGCCGCGTGTGGTGCAGGCCTTGCAGCAGCTGCGCGAGCGCCACCGTTTCATGAAAGGGCTGTTTGGCTGGGTTGGCTTTCGCCAGGTGGCATTGCCGTATCGGCGTGCGCCGCGGCTGTCGGGGCGCAGCAAGTTCACCGTGTGGCGATTGTGGAATTTCGCGCTGGATGGCATCACCAGTTTTTCCACGGTGCCGTTGCGCGCGGCTACCTATCTCGGTTTGCTGACCGCACTGGTGGCGTTCCTGTTCGGTGGCTGGGTGGTGATCAAGGCGGCCTTGCTGGGCGACCCGGTGGCGGGTTGGCCGACCATGATGTCGGTGATCCTGTTTCTGGGCGGGATCCAGCTGATTGCGTTGGGCTTGATCGGTGAATACCTGGGCCGGTTGTATGACGAGGCCAAGCAGCGCCCGCTGTATCTGGTCGATACCCACTGCGGCGCGGTGGGAGTAGTCTGCGATCACCAGACCAAGCGCGGAGCGGGCCATGCAGACCGTACGACAGCTGTTGGGGACCAAACAGGTTGAGGTGTTTGCGGTTGCGGCCGACGCCGCAGTGATCGAGGCGATCCGCTTGATGGCCGAGAAGGGCATCGGTGCGGTGTTGGTGATGGACGGGCCGCGCCTGACTGGCATCGTTTCCGAGCGCGATTACGCGCGCAAAGTGGTATTGCGCGATCGGGCCTCATCGACCACCAGCGTTGCCGAGATCATGAGCACCGAAGTGGTGACAGTATCGCCATCGGACACGGTAGACCGTTGCATGCAATTGATGACCGATGGACGCTTCCGGCATCTGCCGGTGGTCGAAAACGGCCGCGTGCACGGGGTGATTTCCATCGGCGATCTGGTCAAGGCGGTGATCGAGAACCAGCAGCGCGATATCGATCAGTTGCAGCGTTATATCGCCAGCTAACGCCGCGCTGGCTGAAGCCTTGCCAGCTCAGGGTGGCTACAAAAATTACTGCGCTCACCGCTAGGTTGGCGCGGCCGGCTTTGTGGTTGCCATCAGTACACGACCACGCTGCAAAGGGCGATGTTCTCAGCGCTTGCGGGACCTTGTAGCGGCATGGATGCCGTCATGGAGCTGCATGGATGGATGTACCGCGTGTCCGGCAAGCAGTGAGAGTGTCGCGCCCGCGATCCGCTGGGTTTGGGAGCATTTAAACTGCGCTGCAGCTCTCGTCCGGCTTGCTAGGGGATTGAACGGTGCGGATGGCTCGGTTCTAGAGCGGATGATCTGCGACTTGGCTGCAGGGCCCTTGCCCGCCCACCGTCGCGGGACACGCCGCAAGTACGTCCGTGTAGGCTCTTACGCGGCATCCATGCCGCGTAAGGTCCCGCGACGGTGGGCGGGCAAGGGCCAGTGGAGATGGTCGGTGTGCGTGGTCGAGTAATGCCCGCTGCGTGGGCGTCCGATGACGGTGCTATCTGCTCAGCTCAGTTCGATTCGACCGAGGTCACCGCTATTTCCGACACTTCACTCGTCAGCGAAGGCGAGTGCGGCGAAGATTCTGCCGCACTGCATACAGCGCTCGAGCTGTTTTGTTGGCCACTTCAAGTCGCGCAGTTGGGCTACTTTGCGAACTTGCCGCCGCAGTCACTGTCCTTGCCGGGGCCCGGTTCGAAGGTTGCGAGCAATGCTGCGGGCGGGGCGATCATGCCCAGGCCGACGGCAAGCGCTCCGCGCAGTCCCAATGCTTTGAAGTCCGGCCGGAAGCTGGGGTCTTTGAAGGTGCCGCCGATGCGCAGCGGCGAGCGCAGGCTCAGGATGCTGCGGTCCTTCGGACGCGGACGAAGCAGCAGATCCAGCGTTTCGTCTTTGAGGCTGATGCTGCCTTCGCCAATGATGATGGTGTCGGTGCTATCGAAGGCCAGGGCGCGCGATTGCATCAGGCCTTCTTGCACACCGAAGTCGCCGAAGATGCAGCGCACCGGAATCTGACGATCCTTGGTGAACAGATATTTGAGCGACTCGGCAATGTCCAGGCCGGCCAGCTCCATGATCAGGTTGCCCACATGACCCCGGCCCATGCCAACGCCGATCGTGCCATCGGCGGTGCCGAGCATCGCGGCGATCGAGTTGCCGCGACCACGCAGATCGAACTCGCCACCGATGGCGCCCGAGGCTTGTTTTGCGAGCGCGGTGTCGGGGAATAGCTGATCCAGCCGAATACCGCGAAGGCCTGCCTTGAGTTGCGTGGTGATCACTTCGTTGCGCGCATCCATGCGGATGGTGGAGCGGATATCGCCGCCGGCAACGCCGAAGTTGAGTGGGTCCAATTGCAACAGGCCGTCCTTCAACGTCAGCGAGGCATCCATGTCGTCCAGCGGCCACGATGGTGCGTTGATGCGCTGTGCGCGCCAACGCACCTGCGCATCCATCGCGCGCAGTTTGGACAAGTCGTAGGGCGTGCTGGGCAACACACGCGCACTGGCGGCAAGTTGTGCAGCCTGTTTTTTCTGTTCGGCATTTGCCGATTCATTCGTACCGGTCTTCGGTGGCGCGCCGATGAAGCCGGCCAGATCGTCGAAATCCAGGCGTTTCGAGGCCAGATCCGCGCGCAGGAACGGACGCTTGTTACGTAGATCCACTTCGGCAGTGCCGGCAAGATCGCTGTCGCCAGCGGTGCCGGTGAACTTTTCGTAGCGCCAGATCTCGCCGTTGCGGCGCAGATGTCCGTCGAGTTTGTACGGCGGCGTCGACGGCATGGCGACGCCGGTCAACGGATATAGATCCTGCATGTCCTGACCGCTGAGCGCCATCTGCAGATCGAAGACCTGGAACTGGAAGGGATTCGTCAGCGTGCCGCGTACGTGCGTCCGGGTGGCGCCGGCGCTGCCGCGCAGATCGATGCGGAAGGGATGCTCGCTCTGGCTCAGCTCCAGCGGCGAAGCGGTGTCGCCCTTGAGCGTGAAGGGGTAGCCCTTCCAGCGGCCTTTGCCGTCGATGCCGATCGGTGCTGCACGCTGATCGCTGCTGGGCGGTGCGAGACTGTTGATCGCCACATCCACATCCGAGCGGTTGGCGGCATCGATATATTGCAGCCGCCCGTTGTGGACCAGCAGGCGCCCAAGCCGTGGCAGCGTGCCGTCGCCATCGTCCTGATCGAACACCCAGTTGCCCGGGTGCGTGTCGTCGCCCGCTTCCAGCAGTACCTTCGGATGATCCAGACGAATTTCCGGCAAGCGCACATTGCCGCGCAGCAATGGCCATAACTCGACATCGATCTCGGCCGAATTCAGTTCGGCCATCGGGCCGCGCTTGGACCACTGCGCATTGGCAAGGCTCAGCCGGTTACCACGCACGGTGGTGGTGCGGCCCAGTTTCACATCCAGATAGCCTAGATGAAATTCGCGACCGGTCTTGGCACTGACCACGCGCTCGACCGGGCCACGTAGCCAGTTCCACTCGAACAGCAACACGAAGATCACCACAAGGACGGCGGCGATGCCGAACCCGATCAACCAGCGTCGACGACGCGATGTGCGGGGAGGGGGCGTAGCAGAGGTGTTGGTCACAGTGTTCACGCGGGCCATGGTTGGCGATGCCTCGTGCACGGCGCGCGAACGCGCGATCGATCGTCTATCACAGCACCTGCACAGATCACACCACTTGCGCGATCACCGCGACAAAGTGGCAAGCGCTGCCGGCAAGCACGAACAGATGCCAGATCGCATGGAAATAGCGTTGGGTGTCGCGCTGATAGAAATACGTACCCAAGGTATAGAAGAGCCCGCCGGCCAGTAGCCAGCACAGCGACCAGGTATCGACCGAGCGTAACAGGGGCTGGATCGCGACCAGGATCAGCCAGCCCATCGCCAGATACAGCACCGTGGACAGCAGGCGAAAGCGTCCGGTGAAAAACAGTTTGAAGATCACCCCGGCGGCGGCAATCGTCCAGATGGCGGCGAACAATCCCCAACCCCAGGAGTCGCGCAGATTGATCAGCGTAAACGGCGTATAGGTGCCGGCGATCAATAGATAGATCGCGCAGTGATCCAGTATCTGCAACCGTGCTTTGGCACCCGGATGCGGGATGGCATGGAACAAGGTAGAGGCGACGTAGAGCAGCACCAGGGTGGCGCTGAAGACGATGGAGGTGGCCAGCTGCCAGCCGTCGCCATAAATGGCGGCCAGCGTGATCAGCACCGAACCGCCGGCCAATGCGGCAATTGCGCCCAGGCCGTGGGTCACGGCACTGGCTATCTCGTCGCGCAGGTCGGTCGAGGGGGAGGCGTCTGCGTTCATGCCAAAAATGTACCGTAACTGCGAGCAATTCGCATCGCCAGCAGTTGCATTTTCATGCGTCGGTTCAAGCAGCGGTCAATCGATCGCCTTGGCATGCGCATGTTCGCGCGTTGCGGAAAAGCGCACGTCCGGCGCGCGTTCCTGGGCCAGCTGCAGATTCACCCGGGTCGGTGCCAGATAGACCAGCTGGCCGGCCGCATCGATGCCCAGATTGCCGGCATTTTTCTCGCGGAACTCTTCCAGCTTTTTCGGGTTGTCGCAATGCACCCAGCGCGCGGTGGTGACGCCCACCGGTTCGAAGATCGCATCCACGCCGTACTCGTCCTTGAGCCGGTAGGCCACCACGTCGAACTGCAGCACGCCCACCGCACCAAGAATCAGATCGTTGCTCATCAACGGGCGGAAGAACTGCGTGGCGCCTTCTTCGGACAGCTGCGCCAGGCCCTTTTGCAGCTGCTTGAGCTTGAGCGGGTCGCGCAGGCGCGCGCGGCGGAACAGTTCCGGTGCGAAGTTGGGAATGCCGGTGAACGACAGCGATTCGCCCTCAGTGAAGGTGTCGCCGATGGAGATGGTGCCGTGGTTATGGATACCGATGACATCGCCCGGCCAGGCTTCGGCAGCGATCTCGCGATCGGAGGCCATGAAGGTCAGCGCGTTGGCCAACTTGACGTCCTTGCCGCTGCGCACGTGCAGGGTCTTCATGCCGGCAGTGAACTTGCCCGAGCACACGCGCATGAAGGCCACGCGGTCGCGATGCTGCGGGTCCATGTTGGCCTGGATCTTGAAAACGAAGCCGCTGAGCTTGGCCTCGGTCGCCTCGACCCGGCGGCCGGTGGTGTCGCGCGCCTGCGGTGGCGGTGCATGCTCGATGAAGAAGTCCAGCAGCGGTTGCACGCCGAAGTTGTTGACGCCCGAACCGAAGAACACCGGGGTCTGCTTGCCGGCGCGATACGCCTGCAGGTCGAAAGGATTACTGGCGCCTTGCACCAGGTCCAGTTCGTCGCGCAGCTCGGCCAGCATCTGCGTGCCGATCTTCTCGACCAGGCCGGGCGCATCCACCGACGGGAAGATGGTCGAATCCTGGCGGGTGAAGTTGCGGCCCTGTTCGTACAGGTGCACCTCGCCGGTGATCAGGTGCACCACGCCCTTCAGGCGCTGGCCCATGCCGATCGGCCAGGTGACCGGCGCGCACTGGATGCCGAGCACGGTTTCCACTTCATCGAGCAGATCGATCGGGTTCTTGCCCTCGCGATCGAGCTTGTTGATGAAGGTCATGATGGGGGTGTCGCGCAGCCGGCAGACTTCCATCAATTTGATGGTGCGTTCTTCCACGCCCTTGGCCACGTCGATGACCATCAGCGCCGAGTCCACCGCAGTCAGCACCCGATAGGTGTCCTCGCCGAAGTCGGCGTGGCCGGGGGTGTCGAGCAGGTTGATCACCTTGCCCTCGTACGGGAACTGCATCACCGAGGAGGTCACCGAGATGCCGCGCTCCTTTTCCAGCGCCATCCAGTCCGAGGTGGCATGGCGGGCGGCCTTGCGGCCCTTGACCGAGCCGGCCATCTGGATCGCACCGCCGAACAGCAGCAGCTTTTCGGTCAGCGTGGTCTTGCCCGCATCGGGGTGGGAAATGATGGCAAAGGTGCGGCGGCGCGCGGCTTCGTTGGAGACGTCGGACATGGGCTGGGCGCGCCCGGTCGGACGCCTGCGGAAACTGAGGAAGCCGGTAATTATAGCCGCTTCGCTCCGGCACGCCTTTCATGACCGGGTCGAGCCAGTCGGCCATGGCGACGCACCATCCTGGCGCCTGCGGGTCAGGGCGCCGGCGATGGAAACTTCAGCTCGCCTTGCGGGCCCATCATTCGGAACGGCAGCGAGATCAGCTGCATCCCGGCATTGCGCTGAAGCGCGAAATGCAGGTGCGGGGCGGTGCTGAAACCGGTATTGCCCGAGCTGCCCAGCCGCTCGCCGGCAGCCACGACCTGGCCGGCGCGCACTGCCACGCCATCGGGTGCCAGGTGCGCGTACACCGCCATGCTGCCGTCGGCATGCAGCACCCGCACCAGGTTGCCGCCACCGGCAGCCGGGCCATGCGGGCCGTCTTCGCTGCTGTCGCGCTGCACCTGCATGACCACGCCATCGCGCGCTGCCAGCACCGGAGTGCCGTGCGGCAGCGCGAAGTCCACCGCATACCAGTTGGGCGCATCGGTGTGGCTGAAGTGCCCACCGAAGCCCTGGTCCACCTGCACCGGCACATCGCGGAACGGGAGTTGGTAGCGCACGGGCTGCGGGCGCGCCTGTGGGTCGCCGGGCACGACGTCGAGCTTGAGTCCAAGCCCGCCCAGGGCGCGCTGGTTGCTGGCCGGATACAGCCGGGCGAGCAGGCGGCGTTCGTGCGCAGCCAGTTCTACCGTCAACGGTAACTGCGGCACGGCGCGGTAGTCCTCGCTGGGCGGTGCGCTCAGTCGCACCTGCACAGGTCCGGCCAGCGGGTTGCCGACCCAGGTCAGATAGGCCGGCGCTTGCCATTCGAGCTGGAGCAAGGGGCCTGTGTCGCCGGCGTCAGGTACAGGCGGGGTTGCCGAAGTTCCAGACGGGGTTGCCGCCGCAGCACCGGGCCAGTGCCAGCGCTGCTGGGCGCTGGCAGGTGCAGCGCAAGCCAGCAGCAGGGTCATCAAGACCGATGCAAGGACGCGCAGGGCAGTGCGAGACACGTGGTGGGGCACGCGATCGGCTCGGACGGGAGAGGCGTCAGTATGCGGCGCATCACACGCTGCAGTGGTATCGGATGAAAATATATCTTTCCATCCGCATGAAGAGATTGACATCGCAAAAAGGCGGTGGCATCGTAGCCTCACCATCGAGACCGGCGGAGGGACAGGCCCTTTGATGCCGGGGCAGCCAGCGGAGCGCGCAAGCGCCCGCGTTTGGTGCCAAATCCTGCGGGGACCCGCGTGTCCGCCGAAAGATGGTTCGATTTGTGCCTTGTGCACGTCGAACGCGAGCTCCCGCGAAGCTCGATGGCCGATCCACCCCGGATATCGCCATGAGCCTCGTGAATACAGCATCGCCCTCTACTACCGACTACGCCTATACGCCCGCCGCCACCGATGACGGTTTGATTGCCGTGCGCGGCGATCTTGTCATCGCGCTGCCGATGCGGCATGCCGGCATGCGCGAGCTGCGGCTGCGCTATGAGCTGGTTGGCGCGGCCAATGCGCCGGTGGTGTTCGTGGCCGGCGGGATCTCTGCACATCGCCACCTGGCCGCCAGCGGTCTGTTTCCCGAAAAGGGCTGGGTGGATGGCCTGGTTGGTACGGGCCGCGCGTTGGATCCGGCATCGCGCCGGCTGTTGGCATTCGACTTTCTCGGCGCCGACGGCACGCTGGATGCGCCGATCGATACCGCCGACCAGGCCGATGCGATCGCCGCGCTGCTGGATGCGCTGGGCATCGCGCGTTTGCATGGCTTTGTCGGCTACTCGTATGGCGCCCTGGTCGGCCTGCAATTCGCCACCCGCCATGCCGCCCGTGTTGGCACGTTGGTGGCAGTGAGCGGTGCGCATCGCGCGCATCCGTATGCCGCTGCCTGGCGCGCACTGCAGCGCCGCGCGGTGGCGCTAGGCCAGCTGCAGTGCGCAGAAAATCATGGGCTGGCGCTGGCACGGCAGTTCGCCATGCTCAGCTACCGCACGCCGGAAGAATTCAGCGAGCGCTTCGACGCGCCTCCGGAAGTGATCAACGGCCGCGTGCGTGTGGCAGCCGAAGACTATCTGGATGCTGCGGGCGCGCAATACGTGGCGCGCACGCCGGTGAATGCCTATTTGAGGTTGTCCGAATCCATCGACCTGCATCGCATCGACCCCGCGCAAGTGCGCGTGCCCACCGTTGTCGTTGCAGTAGAGGGCGACCGTCTGGTGCCGCTGGCCGACCTGGTCACGCTGGTCGAAGGCTTGGGGCCGCGCGGCAGTCTGCGCGTGCTGCGCTCGCCGTATGGCCATGACGCCTTTCTGAAAGAAATCGATCGCATCGACGCGATCCTCACCACTGCCCTTCGCATCACCGGAGAAACCGCATGAGCTTTCGTGACCCCACCGACGCCCCCTGTACCGCTGCCACTGCCGCTGTCCGCGCCGGTATCGATCGCGACACTGCCTATGGCGCGGTAACACCGCCGATCGTGCTGTCGTCGAACTTCTCCTTCGATGGTTTTGGCAACAAGCGCCAGTACGACTACACGCGCAGCGGCAATCCCACCCGCGATCTGCTCGGCGAAGCGCTGGCCGAACTGGAAGGCGGCGCCGGCGGGGTGATCACCTCCACCGGCATGGGCGCGATCAATCTGGTGCTCAACGCGCTGCTGCAACCGGGCGATACGCTGGTGGTGCCGCACGATGCCTACGGCGGCAGCTGGCGCCTGTTCAACGCGCTGGCCAAGAAAGGCCACTTCGCGCTGATCACCGCCGACCTCACCGACCCGCGCTCGCTGGCCGATGCACTGGCGCATTCGCCCAAGCTGGTGCTGATCGAAACCCCGTCCAATCCGCTGCTGCGCATCACCGACCTGCGCTTCGTCATCGAAGCGGCGAAGAAGGTTGGCGCGTTGACGGTGGTGGACAATACCTTCCTGTCGCCGGCACTGCAGAAGCCGCTGGAATTCGGTGCCGATCTGGTGCTGCATTCCACCACCAAATACATCAACGGCCATAGCGATGTGGTGGGTGGTGCGGTCGTTGCGCGCGACGCGGAGCTGCACGAGCAGCTGGTGTGGTGGGCCAATGCGTTGGGCCTGACCGGTTCGCCGTTCGATGCCTTCCTCACCCTGCGCGGTTTGCGCACGCTGGATGCGCGCCTGCGCGTGCATCAGGAAAACGCCGACGCGATCGCTGCGTTGCTGGACGGGCATGCGGCGGTCAATCAAGTGTATTTCCCAGGCCTGGCGTCGCATCCGGGGCACGCGCTGGCCGCGCGTCAGCAGAAGGGCTTCGGCGCGATGATGAGCTTCGAGCTGGAGGGTGGCGAAGCTGCAGTGCGCGCGTTTGTCGATGGCTTGCGGTACTTCACCCTGGCCGAGTCGTTGGGCGGTGTGGAAAGCCTGATCGCGCATCCGGCCTCGATGACGCATGCGGCGATGACCGCCGAAGCCCGCGCTGCGGCCGGGATTTCCGACGGGCTGCTGCGGTTGTCGATCGGGATCGAATCGGCTGAGGATCTGTTGATCGATCTGCGCGCCGGCCTGGCACGTGCCGAAGCGACGCTGACCACCGCAAGCCGCAAACAGGTCGACGCGTGAGCATTGTGCTACCTGCTTCGCGTCGCGCTTCGGCGGCTGCGGTGACACCGACGCCACGTCTGGCCTTGCTGGGCACCGGCACTGTGGGGCGCGCGTTCGTGACGCGCTATACCGCGCTGCAGGAACGTCAATTGCGCCTGCCGCGCTTCGATTGGCTGGCCAATTCGCGCATTGCCCACGACTGCGGCACCAGTGCGGAGCAGGCATTGCAGCAGGCCAATGCAGCGCCGCGCGGCCAGGCCGTGTTGCAGCCGTGGGCCGAGACCGCTGCGCTGCGTGCCGGCGATGTGCTGGTGGACGCCACTGCCAGCGACGTGGTGGCCGATTGGCATGTGGAATGGCTGTTGCGTGGTGTGCACGTGGTCACCGCCAACAAGTTGGGCCAGGGCACCGCGTTGTCGCGGGCGCAGGCGTTGCACGCGGCGCGTCACGCCAGCGGTGCGCACTATGGCGATAGCGCAACGGTGGGGGCTGGGCTGCCCGTGCTCAGCAGCGTGCGCGCGCTGGTGGCGGGCGGCGACCATATCCATTCGATCGAAGGCGTGTTGTCCGGATCGCTGGCGTGGCTGTTTGATCGCTATGACGGCAGCGGCGCGTTTTCCGAGTGCGTGCGCGAGGCGATGGCGGCCGGTTACACCGAGCCGGATCCGCGTATCGATCTGTCCGGCGAGGATGTGCGGCGCAAGTTGCTGATCCTGGCGCGCGCCGCAGGTTGGCAGCTGGAGGCCGAGCAGGTGCATGTGGAATCGCTTGTGCCCGCAAGTATTGCGCGGGTGCCGCTTGACGCCTTGGATGCACAGCTGGGCGCGCTGGACGAGGTCGTGGGCGCGCGTTGGCAGCAAGCGCGTGCCGCAGGGCGTTGCCTGCGTTTTGTCGGTCGCGTGGATGCGCATGGTGCCAGCGTCGGCCTGCGCGAGTTGGCGCTGGATCATCCGCTGGCCGGTGGTGCCGGCACCGATAACCGCGTTGCGATCAGTAGCGATCGCTATCGCGAACAGCCGTTGTTGATCCAGGGACCGGGCGCGGGTGCCGAAGTGACTGCGGCCGCGTTGCTGGATGATGTGTTGCGGATTGTGGCTGGGTGACAGGTAATCGTTGCTGTTTGAAGAACTCTGAAGAGGACAGGCCGCTGGCTTGATCAGGTTCCAGCATCCCGACCGCGCAGCAATCCTGTACTGAGAGATGCAGCGCTACATAAGCGTCAACATGTATCCAACCGCAGCTCCGCTATCGCCGAGCTGCGGTTTTTCAGATCAGCGCTCGCCGTGGCAATCGCAGTGCTGCGCGTCGTCCGCTTACTGCGCAATCGCCTTCAATAACGCAGCATTGAAGCGCTTCGGGTCCTGCACCTGCGGCGAATGTCCGAGATCGGCGAACTCGATCAGCTTCGCATTCGGAATCGTCTCGGCCGCACGTTTCCCCAGCCTGGTGTAATCGCCGACGCGTGCCTTGACCTCCGGCGGCGCGGTGTCCTTGCCGATCGCGGTGCGGTCCTTGAGGCCGATGAATAGTGTGGTCGGCACGGCGAGCTTGGGCAGTTCGTAGACCACCGGTTGGTTGAACACCATGTCGTAGGTCAGTGCCTGGTTCCAGGCGACGGCCTGCTTGCCGTTGCCCAGCGACATGCCGGCCTGCATGCGCGCCCAGCGTTCGAACTCCGGCTTCCATTGGCCGGCGTAGTAGACCTCCATCTGATATTTCTTGATCCGCTCGAAACTGATCTTCAGTTCGTTGTCGTACCAGGCATCGACGCTACGCCACGGAATGCCTTCGGCCTTCCAGTCTTCCAGGCCGATCGGGTCGACCAATGCCAGATGCTCGGTGGCCAGCGGATACATCAGCGCATAGCGGATGGCGAGCATGCCGCCCATCGAATGACCGACCACCACGGCACGGTCGATACCCAATTTTTTCAGTAGCGCCTGCGTGTTGTCGGCCAGTTGTGCGAAGGAAAATTGATAGGCCGCCGGCTTGCTGGATTTGCAAAAACCCACCTGGTCCGGCGCGATGACGCGGTAGCCGGACTTGCTCAACGCGGCGATGGTCTGCTCCCAGGTGGCAGCGCAGAAATTCTTGCCATGCAGCAGCACGGCGGTGCGTCCGTTGGGCTTGCCGGTGGGTGCGACATCCAGGTACGCCATTTCAAGCGGCTGCTGTTGCGAAGTGAACGCGAAGGTTTTGACCGGATACGGGTAGTCGAAGCCTTCCAGGCGCGGGCCATAGCTGGTTTCCTGCGCCATCAATGGGCTGCAGGCCAGGGCCAGGGCGAGAGTGCAAACAAGCTGTCGCATCGCGATCTCCGTCGGAATTCAGCCTTCGACGGTACACACGTGCATGTGGTGATTGCGTTCAATGTGGCAACCCGCGTGCGGGAACGCCAGCTGTGTCGGATCAGTTCGCTGCGTCTGATTTCCGGTGCGATGCACCAGGCGCGCGGGGTGGCTGCAAATCTCTTATCGCAGACGATGAGGCATTGCGGCTAACGCCTCATCGCACTCAGGCGCTCCTTCACGATCGCGCGCAGTTGCCTGCCAATGCAGCCGAGCAGGACCCGCTACCGCTCAGCATTCGATGACGTTCACCGCCAGGCCGCCGCGGCTGGTTTCCTTGTACTTGTCCTGCATGTCGCGGCCGGTGTCGCGCATGGTCTTGATGACCTTGTCCAGCGAGACCTTGTGCTTGCCGTCGCCGCGCATGGCCATGCGGCTGGCGTTGATGGCCTTCACCGCGCCCATGGCGTTGCGCTCGATGCACGGGATCTGCACCAGGCCGCCGATCGGGTCGCAGGTGAGGCCAAGATTGTGTTCCATGCCGATTTCCGCAGCGTTTTCGATCTGCCCCGGGTTGCCGCCCAGCGCTGCGACCAGGCCGCCAGCGGCCATCGAACACGCCACGCCCACTTCGCCCTGGCAACCGACTTCGGCGCCGGAAATCGATGCGTTTTCCTTGTAGAGAATGCCGATGGCCGCAGCGGTGAGCAGGAAGTCGAAGATGCGTTGCTCGGATGCGCCGGGGCAGAAGCGATCGAAGTAATGCAGCACCGAGGGAATGATGCCGGCCGCACCGTTGGTGGGTGCGGTAACGACGCGGCCGCCAGCAGCGTTTTCTTCGTTGACCGCGAGCGCGTACAGATTGACCCAGTCCAGCGTGGTCAACGGATCGCGCATCGCCGCTTCCGGTTTGGAAGATAGTTCGCGGTACAACGCCGGTGCGCGCCGCGAGACGTGCAGGCCACCCGGTAGCGTGCCTTCCTGGCGGATGCCGCGTTCCACGCACGACTGCATCGCCGCCCACAGTTCGCGCAGGCCGGCGCGAATTTCGTCTTCGCTGCGCCAGCTCTTTTCGTTTTCGAACATCAACGCGGCGATGCTCAGGCCGCTGCGTGCGCATTGCGCCAGCAGTTCGTCGCCACTGAGGAACGGGTAGGGCAGTGGCGTCTCGTCGGCGACGATGCGATCGTCGGCGGCATCGTCCTGGTTGACCACAAAACCACCACCGACCGAGTAGTAATCGCGAGTGGCGATCACGGCGTCATTGGCGTCGTAGGCGGTGAAACGCATGCCATTGGTGTGGTACGGGAGCTTCTGCCGTTTGTTCATCGGCAGATCGCGTTTTTCATCGAAGGCAATGGTGTGCTGGGCCATCAAATTGATGCGCTTGCTGGCGCGGATGCGCTCGAGCGTAGCGGGGATGATGTCCGGGTCGATCAGGTTGGGGCGGTTGCCTTCCAGACCGAGCAGCACGGCCTTGTCGGTGCCATGGCCGCGACCGGTCAACGCAAGCGAGCCGAAGACCTCGGCGCGGATGCGCACCACGTCCTGCAGGCGTCCGGCGTCGAGCAGCCAGCGGTGCACGAAGCGTTCGGCGGCGCGCATCGGCCCCACGGTATGGGAGGAACTCGGACCGATGCCGATCTTGAACAGGTCGAACGTGCTGACAGCCATGCTTGCCGGAGAGGTGAGCGTAAAGGCGGCTATTCTAGTCTTTCGGCGATTGCGGCACGGCTGCAGCGCAGCATGAGACCTCCCAATGGGCCTGATCCTGTACCAGCGCGATGAGTGCCACCTGTGCGATCAGGCCGTGGAAGTGCTGGCGCAGTCGCGCGCGGGCGAGTTCAGTAGCGTGTTCATCGATGGCGATGCGGCGCTTGAGTCCGCTTATGGTGAGCGTGTGCCGGTATTGCGCGATGCGGTTGGGCGCGAGTTGGGGTGGCCGTTTGACAGCCATCGTTTGCGCGAGTGGTTGAATGCCGGCACGCGCTGATGCGGCGCGTGCGCACCCGATACGCGCCAGATTGTGCACTTGGAGCGACTACTAAAACGACTTCACGTTGGTCTATTGCAGAGCTGCAGAGCTGCTCATCTGCGGGTTTGCTGCAGGGCCCTTGCCCGCCCACCATCGCGGGACACGCCGCAAGTACGTCCGTGTAGGCTCTTACGCGGCATCCATGCCGCGTAAGGTCCCGCGACGGTGGGCGGGCAAGGGCCAGTCGAGTTGATCGGTGTGCATGCTTTTGAACAAAGCAACCTATAACTGTCTGGTGCGGTGTCCTCACCGTTTGCGGGACCGTGTGGCGGCATGGATGCCGCCACCGAGCCCCCAGGGATGGGTTTACGGCGTGTCCCGCGAGCGGTGAGGGCACCGCGCGCTCGACCGACTCAGCGTTTGACCTGGGCGTTTGACTGCATCTAAAAGATGCGGCTGACAAAATATTCTTGTCGGCCGCCCGTTCAAGGGGGCGGCCGCTTTGATTCAACGGCACCATTGCTGCTCGCAGGGCACGCCATCGTGGTCGCCGTCCATTTCGGTATTTGGGCAATGCTGCAACACGTAAGTGGCATCGTCGCAGGAGGTCATCTGCGAGCAGTGCGTGCGTCCGCCACAGCTGTAGTGCGGTGTGGAAGCGGGCGTAGCGGACGTTCTGCCTGCCGACGCAGGTGCCGTTACCGCAGGCGAGCTCTGAGCCAAGGCGCGGTCTGGCAGCGTCCTGCCTACCGGTGTTCGTGCCGGTGCCGGTGCCGCTGACGAAGTTTCAGTGGGCGCAGGCTCCGGCATCAGCGTGTCCCGATTGACATACGCATAGCCGCCAGCGCCTGCCACAAGCAAGAGCAACATGACTTTGCCAAGCCCGACGGGCCTATGAGCCGATGTCGATCGCTCCGCTGCATGCTGCCGGTGTGGGCTGCGCTCGGGTGCACGCGCTCCGGCGCGCATCACGCGCACCGCTTGCTGTCGCCCATCCTTGCCTGGTTCGATCTCGAAGGAAATCAGCTCGCCTATACGCGGCGCATCCGGGCTTCTGGGAAACGCGGAAATATGCACGAACAAGTCATCGCCCGGCTGAGCAGGGGTAATGAAGCCGAAGCCGCGATCGGTATTCCAGCGGGTCAACGTTCCGTGTGTGCGCATCGTCGGCGTCCTTTGGGCGAGTGCCGAGTCTAGCTGTCGTGCGGTGTCATTCAATCGCCAGGCACAAAAAAAACGGCGGACCCGACGAGGTAGTCCGCCGTTTAGTGGCCGCGTCCGGTTGCGGCCGGTGGCGTTACTTCGCCTTGAACACGACTTTGGTGCTGATCGCGGTTTCGTTGGGGATGGTCTTGGTGTCGGCCCAGTCGCCGCCGCCCACGCCGAAGTCCAGGCGCTTCACCACCGCCTTGCCGGCCAGCACCGGCTGCGCGCCGGGTGTCCAGGTGAAGGTCAGCGTGACCGGCTTGCTGATGCCGCGCAATTCCAGCGTGCCGTCGGCGGCGTACTGGTTGCCGCCGAGTGCGCGGAACTTGTCGGCGCGGTAGCGTGCTGTGGCGAACTTGGCCACGTTGAAGAAGTCCGGCCCCTGCAGGGTCGAATCACGGTCGCCATTGCCGCTGACTGCGCCTGCCAGCGGGATGCGCACGTCGAGCTTGGCACCGGCGAGATTGGCCGGATCGAAACTCAGCGTGGTGTCGAACCCGGGGAACTTGCCGGTGAAGACTTCGCCGTCGTACTTGCTGGCAAACACCAGGGATGAGCCGGGCGCCTGCACATAATCGGCGGCGAGGACCGGGGCGGCAGCGAACGTGGCCACCAGTGAGGCGGCGACCAGCAGGGGAGAGGCGAACAACCTGGACGACATGGGGAATCCTTTAGGTTTTGGAAGAGAGCCAACCGCGCGGCAACATCCGCACCAGGGTGGCGTCACGCTGGAACAGGTGGTGGTAGAGCGCAGCGCCGGCATGCGCCAGCACCACCGCAATCAACAACCAGAAGCCCCACTCGTGAATGAAATGCGCAATCGCGCGCAGTTGTTCGTCCGGCGGGCTGAGCTTGGGGACGGCAAACAAGCCGAACCAACGGAACGGGCGCAGGCCGCTGGTGGAGTCGTACAGCCAGCCCGACAACGGCATGGCGAAGATCATGGCGTACAGCAGCCAGTGGGTGAGCCCGGCGATACGTTCCTGCCAGCGCGGGGTACCGCTTACCGGCGGCGGCGCGCCTGCATAGATGCGCCAGCCCAGCCGCACGATCACCAGTGCCAGCACGGTCAGACCCACCGACTTGTGCGCGGTGTAGACCCAGAAATATTTCGGGGTCTTGGGCAGGTCGCCCATGATCAGGCCAACCACGCCCAACGCCAGAATCAGCAGAGCGATCAGCCAATGCAGGGTCTGGCTGACACCGCCCCAACGTTCGATGTTCTTCAGGCTCATGCTCACGATTCCGGGCTGGTGGCAGCGTCAGGGGCGGCGGGTGTGTTCTGCGGTTGCGGTGCGTCGTCTTCGGCGCGGCCCTCGCGCACGGCTTCGGCTTCGATGCGCAGTTCCACCGAGTCACCGATCATCGACTTCCACGCATCGATTCCGAACTCGGCACGGCTCAGCGTGGCGGTGGCCGAGAAACCGGCGGTGCGCCGGAACGGCGGCAGCGGATGACGTTTGAGCGCGTTGAGGGTGACATCCAGGGTGACCGGGCGGGTGACGCCGTGCAGGGTCAGATTTCCAGTGACCTTGGCGTGGTTTTCGCCGCTTGCGACCACCTGCGTGGAGACGAAATGCGCGTCGGGAAACCGCTCGGCGTCGAGCAGGTTGCGCGCCAGCGTGGCCTCGTTCCACTTGGCATCGCCCAGGTCGGCGCGGTGCAGCGGCACGCTGACATCCAGCCGTGCGGAGGCCCAGTCGTCCGGGTCGAACACCAGCGTGCCGCTACTTCCGGAAACGGTGCCCAACGCCTTGGAAAACCCGGCATGTTCGACTGCGAACAGTACCCGCGTGTGCACCGGATCCAGCGCGTAACGCACCGGCGCAGCGGTTGCGGCAAGGCTGGTCACGACCAGGGAGGAAAGCAGCAACAGGCGGGCGAGGATTGTCATGGGCGGATTCTAGGCATTCCCGCTGCGCTCCGCTTGGCTTGCGCTCGCAACGATCCGTTGCGAGCATGCGGGCTGGACGTGGAAAGGATGCCCACATGCGTGCGCTCATCGTTGTGCTTGTCTTGCTGCTTGGCGCTTTGCCATGTGCGGCGAAGATTCCCGAGATTCCCCGTTTCCGCATTGTAGGGCCCAGCGATGGACTTCCATCGACCATGGTGGTTGCGATCCACCAGGATCGTGCCGGTTATCTGTGGCTTGGCACCCTGGATGGCCTGGTGCGTTACGACGGCGCGGGATTCAGGACCTGGAGACACGATCCGAACGACCCTGCGTCGTTGCCCTGCAATGCGGTCCAGGCGCTGCATATCGATGCGCTGGACAGGATATGGATCGGCTGCGGCAAGACGCTGAGCGTCATGGATGCCGGGCGACGCCACTTTCGCCACTATCGCACTGCGGACCATCCTTTGCTGAAGGACGGCGAGATCTACAGCATCGCTGCGTTCGACGGCGATATCTGGGCCGGGACCACGTCCGGCGCGCTGGTCCGCATCGATGCTGGTGGGACGATGTCGTCGGTGGACCTGGGCGCGGTCGATGGCGATCTTGACCAGGCCATGGTCATGAATCTTGCGGCGGACAACCGGCAGCGGCTGTGGATCGCAACCAGTAATGGCCTGGCTTATTACGACGGGAAACATCTGCGTCGCGAATATGTCCCGGACGAGCCGAACCGGCAGTCGGCCATTTTCGGTCTGCAATGGACCGGCGACCGTCTGTGGCTGGGCAGCGAGTCTGGGTTGCATGTCATGGGGGCCAACGATCAATGGCAGCCGCTTCCCTGGGGAACGATGTTCGGTAGTGGCAACGAGTTCTGGGGCGCGGTGGCTGCTCAGGACGGCGAGTTCTGGCTAGGGAGCGGACGCGGTCTATGGCGGACGCGTGGGGAGCGTCCACCGGTCCCTGCCTTCAGCGGGGAGGGTCCGTTGTCGCGCCGTAATGTGGTCGGCCTGCTGGGAGCGGCCGATGGGGGGCTTTGGGTTCCGATGCATGGCACTGGCCTGGGGTATTTGCCGGCGGATTGGAAGCGCAGTGCCGTGCTCAAGCCCGCCGCGCCGACCGGCGATGCCATTTATTGCAATCTGGCACCCGCCACACGGTCTGGGGGTTTGTGGCAGGTGGATACAGACGGTCGCTTGTTGCGCGTTGATCCGAGCACGGGCGACACGTTTCAGACAGGATTGCAGTCGCCGCATCTCAAGGGCATGGAGCTGGTGTCGGCGCTGGAGGATCGTCTGCAGCGTGTCTGGCTGGGCAATTTAAGCTTTGGTCTCTCGCGGATGGATCTGCGCACTGGTGAGTTCATCCACTGGCCGTCCGATGGTCCCGAACCGGCATCCGCGCTGTCGGCGCCGGACTGGATCATCGAGCAGGGCGACACGGTGTGGATGGCATTCATCGACATGGTGCAGCAGCGCGATTTACGTAGCGGCCGCGTCTTGCAGCGCATCACTCAGCAAGACCTGCATGGCCTCAGCGACATCGCTGTACAGCAGCTTGAACAAGGCCCCGACGGGCGTGTCTGGGCTGCGGGCGAGGGCGGCATGTTTGCCTGGGACGACACCTCTAGCCGCTTTGTGCCGGTTGCAGGTCTCGAAGGAACCCCGATCCAGGCGTTTGCCAGCCAATCGCCGGAGACGGTGTGGGTATACCGCGCCACCGGTGCGGAACAATGGAAAAAAACCGCAACAGGCTGGACGCGTGTACGCCACGTGGGCGAAGCCGACGGGCTGGCCGGATTCGACGCCTCTGCAATGCAGATCGACCCGCATGGCAGTGTCTGGATTTCCAGCTTGCGTGGGCTCTGGCGGATCGATCCCTCGGTGACGCCGGCACGGCTGCGCAATATCGGCACGCGCGATGGGTTGACCAGTCAGGAATTCGTCCAGCATTGCCTGCTGATGGCGGGCGACACCTTGATCGGGGCGACCAGCGATGGCTCCACCGTGTTGCTGGATACCGCAATGCCCGATATCGCGCCGTTTGTGCCCGCATTGCAGTTGGAACATCTCAGCGTGCTGCGTAATGGTGCACGCATCGCGTTGCCGATGGATCGCCCGTTTCAGCTGGGTCCCGGGGACCGGTAGTTGCAGATCGTCAGTCGTCTGCTGTCGTATAGCGATCCGCTTTCCAATCGTTATCGCAGTTTCTTGAAAGGCTTCGATACGGAGTGGCAGACCTCGGGCAACGCGGGGATCCGCGAATTTGCCAGTTTGCCTGCCGGCAACTACGAGCTCGCGCTGCAGGGTATAGACCCCTTGGGTAATCGCTCGCAGGTGCGCACCCTGCAGTTCTCGGTCAATCCACCTTGGTGGCGCAGCGACGTCGGCATCGCGCTGATCTGCCTGCTTGGATTGCTGCTGAGCGCATTGCTTGCCGCCGCCTACCGCCGGCGTGTGCGCATGCGTGCGCAATGGCAACTTGCGCAGCACAAACGCGAACTTGCCGAGCAGGCGTCGCAGGCCAAGACGCGGTTTCTTGCGACCCTGGGGCACGAGGTGCGTACGCCGATGACCGGTGTGCTGGGGATGAGCGAGTTGCTGCTGCAGACACCGTTGGATGGACGTCAGCAGGGCTATGCCAGCGCGATCCAGTCGGCGGGCAAGCATCTGCTGCGGCTGGTCAACGATGCGTTGGATCTGGCGCGGATCGAGGCCGGCAAGCTGCCACTGGATTACCGCGATTTCGATTTGCGCCAGCTGATCAGGCAAGTGGCCGAGCTGGTGCGCCCGACTGCCGAGCAGAAGCAGTTGGTCTTCGAGTGCGAGCTGGAGGATGCGTTGCCGCCGGCACTGCACGGCGATGCCAGCCGGGTGCAGCAGATCCTGCTCAATCTGTTGTTCAACGCGGTCAAGTTCACTGAGCGCGGCAGTGTGAGTTTGCGTGTCTCAGTGCTGCCGCAAGGCCACAAGCAAGGCATCCGGATGGAGGTGCGCGATACCGGCCCCGGCATGAGTGCAGAACAGCGCGGGCGCTTGTTCCAGCGTTTCGAGCAGGCCGAAGGCGCGCTCACGCTTGCGCGGCATGGCGGCAGTGGCCTGGGGCTGGCGATCTGCCGCGAATTGGCAGCGGCCATGGGCGGTGAAGTGACGGTCAGCAGCGAATTGGGGCAGGGCGCGTGTTTCGTGGTCGAGCTGCCGCTGCGCTGGGTGGCTGCGTTACCCGCAGTGACGCCGAATGCGGCACGCACAACGCCGCTTCACGATCAGGCGCCGCTGCAGCTGCTGCTGGTCGAAGACGACCCCACCGTGGCGCAGGTGATTGTCGGCCTGCTGCAGACGCGCGGGCATCAGGTCACGCATGTGTTGCATGGTCTTGCGGCACTGGCCGAGGTGAGCACGCGCAGCTTCGATGCCGGCCTGTGCGATCTGGACCTGCCCGGCATCGACGGCGCGGCACTGGTGGCGCAATTGCGCGCGCGCGGCGTGCGTTTTCCGATCGTTGCGGTGACCGCACGCGCCGACGCCGATGCAGAACCGCAGGCGATGGCGGCCGGGTGCAATGGATTCTTGCGCAAGCCGGTCACCGGCGACTTGCTCGCGCAGGCACTGGCGCGCGCGCTTGCTGACGCCAGCGATGCACAGGAAGACCCGGTTGCCGACTAGGGGCGGCCGCAGCGAAGCAGGTACAGTGCAGTCCCGCCAGGGAGCCGGGCATCGGCCCGGAGCAGCAGAAGCGCTTGTTTCAGCGATTCGAACAAGCCGATGGAGCGCGCACCAGCGCTCGCTACGGCGGCAGCGGGCTGGGGCTGGCGATCTGCCAGGAGCTCACCGTGGCGATGAAGGGCACGATCCGCGTGCGCAGCAGGCTCGGCGTCGGCACCCAGTTCAGCGTGGACCTACCGTTGCCGATCGACCGCTCCGGCGTGCGCATCGCTTCTGGCGAGCTGCGCGCGGTTGCCGGTGAGTCGTTGCGCATCTTGCTGGTGGAAGACGAGCCGACCGTGGCCGAGGTGATCTCCGGACTGCTGATGGGCCGCGGCCATCGCGTGGTCCATGCCGCGCAAGGGTTGGCGGCGCTGTCGGAGGCGGTCGATGGCGGTTTCGACATCGCGCTGCTGGATCTGGATCTCCCCGGCCTGGATGGATTTGCGCTGGCATCGCAACTGCGCCGGCTCGGGCATGGGTTCCCACTGCTCGCGGTCACCGCGCGTGCCGACGGCGATGCGGAGCGCCAGGCGCAAGCAGCAGGTTTCGATGGATTCCTGCGCAAGCCGGTCACCGCCGACATGTTGGTCGAGGCGATCGCGGCGGCGCGGGTACGTGCTGATACGCAGCCGATGCACTTGAGCGGTTGAGATAGCTGGCCAGTGGTAACTGTCTTAGACTAATCCCGCCGCTGCGCTTCAGAGTAAAAGCTCGAACACGACGCCTGTCCAATGACATAGACGCCAGGATCCCAGCTTCGCGTGTTGCCAGCATCGCGCCCGGTCCGCACTATGCGTTCAAAGGAAAAACAAGAACGCATGCTGCAACCACGCTCTCCCTTCCGTCGCATGCTTGCGACCAATCTGATTGCGCGCTGCAGACTGCTGCTGTGCCTGGCTCTGATATGCGGCTGGCCGACGTTGGTGCTGGGCGGTGTGCCGGTGTTGCCGCAGCTGCGCCAGTTGACGGTGGCCGATGGGCTGCCATCCAACGTGGTGTATGGGTTTGACGAGGACGAAAACGGCTATCTGTGGTTGGCCAGCAGCGATGGGCTGGCCCGCTACGATGGCCGCAATTACCGCATCTGGCGTATCGAAGAGGGGCTGCGCGATAACCAGGTCTGGGCTGTCCACGTCGACAAGCGCAACCGCGTCTGGATCGGTACCGGCATGGCCGGTCTGGCCATGCTGGATGCCTCGCGTAGCGCCTTTACCTTCTACGACGGCGCGCGCTATCCGGAACTGCGCGGCGCGGCAATCTGGAATATCCAATCTACCGAAGACGGCAGCATCTGGTTCGGTACCGAAATAAACGGGCTGTATCGACTGCGGCCGGATGGGTCACTGGATCATTTCGTGCATCGGGCCGACGATCCGCGCAGCGTGCCCAATGACGCCATCTACCAACTCGAGGTGGACACGCACGGCATCTTGTGGGTTGGTACGGCCGATGGCGCCGCGCACTGGACCGGCAAGGACTTCGAACGACAGGCCTTTCCGGACGGGACTGAGCAAATCATCACCCGGCTCACTGCAGATCAGGATGGCAGTGTCTGGATCGGCACCAGCGACGACAAGCTGTTCCGGCGTGACCCCAATGGCAGCTTGAGTCCGCATTCCTGGACGACGCCAGCGCAATATTCGGTCCTGGGCGTGTTGCTACGGGATCAAGACGGCAGTTACTGGCTCGATACATTGGCCGGGCTAGGGCACGTGATCGACAAGGATGTGCGCAATGTGCCCTTGTATAGCCTCTCGGCGCATGGCCGCATCCGTCCCAATTGGGAGTCGGCCTATCAGGACCGTGAGGGCGGAGTCTGGTTTGCCAGCCCCAATGGCGGGCTCTGGCATCTGCCGTCGAACTGGCGCCGTTTTGCAGTGGTGTTCAACCGCATGGACGATGGAGGCCAGGGCGGAAATCTCGCAACGCAAGCTGCGGCCAGGTCACGGGATGGCCGGATGTGGCTGGTGGGCACATCCGGCGTGCTCGAGCGTGTCGATCCGGGCGTCGGCAAGATCGAGCGGGTGCTGGCGAGCTTCGGCACGCAGAGCTGGGCCAGCAGCGTACTGGAGGATCGCAAGGGCAGGGTCTGGGTTGGTCAATACGCCGAACTGGCGCGTTTCGATCCGGCAAACGGCCAACTGCTGATCTGGAAAGCCGGCGCAGGTACGGCGCATTCCGAGAGTAAAGATGCTGCGTTAGATGCCTTGCCGGACATTTTGCAGCAGACCGGCGATGGACACATATGGATCAATACCGCAGTGGGGTTGCAGGAGCGCGACGAGGACGGGCATGTCATCCGGACCGTGCTGCGTGGCAGTCACGGACTGGATCGCGATCAGGTCGTGCACGAACTGCAGACCGGCCCGGAAGGAAACCTCTGGCTTGCGACCAATCGCGGTTTGCTCCAGTGGAATGCTAGCAACGCGCGCTTCGAACCGATTTCGGGCGCACCCAACGAACAAATTTTCACTCTCCGCTTTAGCGATAATCAAGTCGCCTGGCTTGCCGGGCTGGGTAAACTGCACCGCTATCTGTTGAAGAATGGGGCGCTGCAGCACCTGGACACCGTCGGTAGCGAGCATGAGTTTCCGGCGCTGGCGCCGAACGGTTTGGTGATTGATCGCGATGGCGTGGCGTGGTTGTCCAGCATGCGCGGGCTGATTCGGGTGGATCCGGCGAGCCGTGGCGTGCGTGTGTATGGCGTGCATGACGGCTTACCCAATCCGCAGTTTGTGCCGCGCTCGTTGGTGCAGTCGGCCAAGGGCTTGATCGTCGGAGCAACGCCGGACGGGCTGGTGATCTTCGACCCGGCTGAGCTCAAGCCCAATGATCGCCGTGTGCCGCTGGTGATCGAACGGGTAGGCCTGCGTCGCGGCGAACGGGGGCTGGACCTCAGCCATGTCGAGCCGCTGGTGGTCGAAGACGGCGATCGCGATCTGCACATCGTTGCGCGGCTGCTCAGTTTCGCCGACTCCGAATCCAACAGCTACCGCTTCCGTTTGAGCGGCTACGACCCGGACTGGATCGACGTCGGGCCGAGCGGCGAGCGGCTGTTTTCGCGCTTGCCCTCGGGGCATTACACGCTGGAAGTGCAAGGGCGCACCGCCGAGGGCATCTGGTCGGCCAGCCAGACGCTACGTTTCCAGGTGTTGCCTCCCTGGTGGCTGGCCCCATGGGGGCTGGTCTTTTTGGGCCTGCTCGCGTTATGCGTCATTGCCGCGGCGGTGTTGTTGTATCGGCGTCGTCTGCGTCGCTTGAACGCATTGCAGCTGGCGATGCACAAGCAGGAAATTGCCGAGCAGGCCTCGCTCGCCAAGACACGTTTCCTGGCCACGCTCGGCCACGAAGTGCGTACGCCGATGACCGGTGTGCTGGGCATGAGCGAGCTGTTGCTCAAGACCTCGCTGGACAACAGACAGCGCAGCTATACCGAATCGATCCGTCGCGCCGGTGCGCACCTGCTGCGGCTGGTCAACGATGCGCTGGACCTGGCGCGGATCGAATCCGGGCGTCTTGAGCTGGATCTGCAGCCGTTCTCGGTACGCCAACTCGTGGCAGAAGTGGAAGGCTTGATGGCACCGCTGGCGCAGGAACGCGGCCTGCGTTTCAGCCTGGAAGTGGGCCTGCTCGGCGACATCACCGCCAGTGGCGATGTCACCCGTATCCGGCAGATTCTGCTCAATCTGCTCAGCAACGCGATCAAGTTCACCGAGCGCGGCGTGGTCGGGCTCAAGCTGACCACGCTGGGCTCGTATCAAGGCCTGCGTTTCGAGGTGGCCGATACCGGGCCGGGCATCAATGCCGAGCAAAAAGCACGTCTGTTCCAGCGTTTCGAACAAGGCGACGGCGCCAGGACCACCTCGCGCTATGGCGGCAGCGGCCTGGGCCTGGCGATCTGCCAGGAACTGGCGCTCGCGATGGGGGGGCATGTCGAAGTGATCAGTCGCCTCGGCGCCGGCACGCGCTTTGTCGTCGATCTACCGCTGCACTGGGTCGCCTCGAATGCCACGCTCAGCAGTGAAGTGGAGCGTGCTCGTGCTGCAATCGATCCGCAGCGCATCCTGCTGGTGGAAGACGACCCGACCATCGCCGAAGTCATCGTTGGCCTGCTGCGTTCGCAAGGCCACTCGGTGGTGCATGCGCCACACGGGCTGGCCGCACTGACCGAGACGGCCGACAACACTTTCGACCTGGCGTTGCTCGATCTGGATCTGCCTGGCCTGGATGGCTTCGCGCTGGCGCGGCAGCTGCGCGTGTTCGGCTACGACATGCCGCTGGTTGCAGTCACCGCGCGCTCTGACGAAGCAGCCGAGCCTACTGCGGAGCAAGCCGGATTCGACAGCTTCCTGCGCAAGCCGCTCACTGGCGACATGCTGGCCGACACCATTGCCGAGGCGTTGCGAAGCGTGCGTCCGCGCGGGGACGGATAGAGCGGATGCCCAGTCAGTGGAGACAAGTGGTGTTCGGGCGTCGTGCGGCGCCTTCGTCGGGTAACGGGCAGCTTGAACAGCGATGCGTCGTGCCGGCGATCTTCCGGGGCGTCCGGGTCGTTTCGGCTGGATGCAGGCCTCTGCGCTGTGTTCGTGACCACTGCGGCAGACAGCGGATTGGTCTTTGACGCTGCCCTACGCGTCGTAGGCATGGGAAAGATGAGCGGCAGTAGCGGTACAAGCGGGCCCGGGCTTGCCCGCACCGCGCTTGGCCCGCACTATGCGGCGACTTGTCGTGAAACGTGTCCAGTGCGCCTTTTTCTGTGTTTTTCCTATTGGCTGATTGCTGCGGTGGCGCTGCTTCTGTGCGTTACAGTGCAACCTGCACTTGCGACCACGCGCGCGCTGCTCACGCCGGTACCCAGTCAGGTCACGGTCGCCGACGGCCTGCCCTCGGACACCGTCAATGAACTCGCCGAAGACGAGCAGGGTTATCTGTGGATCGCCAGCGATGACGGATTGGCCAGATTCGATGGACGCAACTACCGCATCTGGCGGATGGAAGAAGGGCTGACCAGCAACGCGATCTGGACCATTTGCGTCGATGGCGACAATCGGGTGTGGATGGGTTTCGAGAACAGCGGTGCCGGCTTTCTGGACGCCAAAACGCGCGCGTTCAAGCGCCTGGAGAATGCGCAGTTCCCGGAGCTTCGCGAAATCACGGTGTGGGCGCTTGCCCACACCCCGAACGGCGATATCTGGCTTGGTACTGCTGCCCATGGGCTGTATCGGCGGCGTCCCGATGGCAGCATGCAGCGATTTGTCAACGTGCCTGGCGACCCCGCCAGCCTGCCGTCCGACAGCGTGATCGGGTTCGAGGTCGCGCCCGACGGAACATTATGGATCGGCACCCATGGCGGGCTCGCTCGCTGGGACGGCACGCATTTTCAGCGAGTGCCGCTTCCTGGAGCCACACAGACCGTCAATCGGTTGTACATGGAGCGCGGCGGCCACACGCTATGGGTATCGGATGTCGGCGGCGATGCGTTTCGTGTGGACGCCGACGGCCAGGCGAGCCCACAGCCATGGCAAAACAACGCGAGCAAGCGGCATGTCATGGGTGTCTTGTTGCATGATCGTAGCGGGCGCTACTGGCTGGACACCGACAGTGGCCTAGGCCTGTCTTCCGTAGGAACCGACATCAGCAGCGTGCCGGTCTACAGCTTGGCGGCACACGGTCTGGTCAGGCGAAACTGGATTACGGCTTACGGAGATCGGGAAGGCGGGCTGTGGTTTGCGGCGCTCGAAGGCGGCCTGTGGCATCTGCCTCCGCATTGGGACACCTTTGCGGTACTGGCGCATCACAGCGGGGATCCACAGTCGCTGACCAACCCGTCCGTGCTGGCGACAACGCCTTCGGCTGCAGGCGGTGTCTGGCTGGCTGGCTCACGGCATGTGCTGGAATATCTCGATCCGGCGACAGGCCGACTGCAGACGCATCTGGCTCAAATCGACAAAGCCCGTCAGCCGGACTCCATGCTCGAAAGCAGGCGCGGCTTCGTCTGGATCGGCGTAGAAGGAAAACTGGTCCGGTATGACCCGCACACACGGCAAGTCAAACGCTGGCAACTGCGGGAAGATGTGGAACCCGATCCCGACGGTGCCGCGGACCGACCGAGTTGGATGGCAGAGGACGCGCAGGGCCGACTGTGGGTGACTGTGCTGGAGCACGGTCTTCAAATCCGGAACGAAGATGGACAGTTGCTTCGTACCATCGTCAATGGCAGTCATGGACTGGAAGCATTGACCATTCTGGACATACGCCTTGGTCCCAACGGTCAGATCTGGCTGAGCAATAACGCCGGTCTACGGCGCTGGGACCCCGCTGCCGACCGATTTATCCCCGTCGACGGTGCGCCGTCCGTGCCGACCCATCTTTTCCGGCTTGGCGAGGGCGGCGTGGTCTGGACCGGGTTGGCGGGCGAGATACGCCGATATCTGTGGGATGGAAAGCAGCTCAAGCACCTGGATACCGTCGGAAAAGACCAGGAGTTTCCGATGGTGGCGCCCAATGGAATGGTGGTCGATGCCAGGGGAGTGGCCTGGGTGTCCAGTCAGCGCGGCCTGATCCGGATCGATCCTGGCAGCAGATTGGTGCGTGTGTATGGGGTGCACGATGGGCTCCCCAATCAGCAGTTGCTAATCAACACCCTGGTGCAGGCGGGCAGCGGGCAGATCGTTGGCGCGGCGCCTGATGGCGTCGTGGTGTTCGATCCGGCCACGATGCGTCCCAGCACACGCAGGCCGCCATTGATTATCGAGCGAGTGGGCTTGCGGCGCGGGGAGCGTGGGCTGGATATCACCGGACAGGAGCCGCTCACAATGCAGGACGCCGATCGCGATCTTCACATCGTTGCGCGCCTGCTCAGCCTGGCTGATTCCGAGTCCAATAGTTACCGCTTCCGCCTCAGCGGCTACGACCCTGACTGGATCGACGTCGGGCCCAGTGGCGAGCGGCAGTTTTCGCGTTTGTCGCCGGGCCACTACACGCTGGAAATTCAAGGGCGCACCGCCGAGGGCATCTGGTCGGCGAGCCAGACACTACGCTTTCAGGTGCTGCCGCCGTGGTGGCTGGCGCCCTGGGGACTGGTCTTTTTGGGGCTGCTCGCACTATGCGTCATCGCCGCGGCGGTGCTGTTGTATCGCCGTCGCCTGCGTCGCTTGAACGCATTGCAGCTGGCGGTGCACAAGCAGGAAATTGCCGAGCAGGCCTCGCTCGCCAAGACACGTTTCCTGGCCACCCTCGGCCACGAAGTACGCACGCCGATGACCGGTGTGCTGGGCATGAGCGAGCTGTTGCTCAAGACCTCGCTGGACAACAGACAGCGCAGCTATACCGAATCGATCCGTCGCGCCGGTGCGCACCTGCTGCGGCTGGTCAACGATGCGCTGGACCTGGCGCGGATCGAATCCGGGCGTCTTGAGCTGGATCTGCAGCCGTTCTCGGTACGCCAACTGGTGGCCGAGGTGGAAGGTCTGATGGCGCCACTGGCGCAGGAGCGTGGTCTGCGTTTCAGCCTGGAAGTGGGCCTGCTCGGCGACATCACCGCCAGCGGCGATGTCACCCGTATCCGCCAGATTCTGCTCAATCTGCTCAGTAACGCGATCAAGTTCACCGAGCGCGGCGTGGTCGGGCTCAAGCTGACCACGCTGGGCTCGTATCAAGGCCTGCGTTTCGAGGTGGCCGATACCGGGCCGGGCATCAATGCCGAGCAAAAAGCACGTCTGTTCCAGCGTTTCGAACAAGGCGACGGTGCCAGGACCGCCTCGCGCTACGGTGGCAGCGGCCTGGGTCTGGCGATCTGCCAGGAACTGGCAATGGCGATGGGGGGGCATATCGAAGTGATCAGTCGCCTCGGCGCCGGCACGCGCTTCGTGGTCGATCTACCGCTGCGCTGGGTCGCCTCCAACGCCACGCTCGGCGGCGAGGTGGCGCGTGCCGGTGGCGCTGTCGCCCCGCAGCGCATTCTGCTGGTGGAAGACGACCCGACCATCGCCGAGGTCATCGTTGGCCTGCTGCGTTCGCAAGGCCACTCGGTGGTGCACGCACCGCACGGGCTGGCCGCACTGACCGAGGCGGCCGACAACACTTTCGACCTTGCCCTGCTGGATCTGGATCTGCCGGGCCTGGATGGCTTCGCGCTGGCGCGGCAGCTGCGCGTGTTCGGCTACGACATGCCGCTGATTGCAGTCACCGCGCGCTCTGACGAAGCCGCCGAGCCTACTGCGGAGCAAGCCGGATTCGACAGTTTCCTGCGCAAGCCACTCACTGGCGACATGCTTGCCGACACCATTGCCGAGGCGTTGCGAAGCAAGCGCCCGCGCGAGGAGATTTAAAGCGACTATTAACTACTGCGCAGTTGCCAGGCCGGCACGGCCGGCACTCGGAATCGGCATGTACGCTTCTACACACCAGTCCCTCCGCACCATCCGCACTCACATCTGGCGACTGCTCGCAGCGTTTTGTCAGCCACTCGTTGGGCTGTGTGCTGCGGTTGAAATCGTGCGCGGCCATCCGCACGCGCACTGCGCCGGTTGCTGCCGCACACGCATGGCTACTCGGCAACTTCTTCCACATGTTTGGGGTGCGGCCGCGTCTCGGCCAGCTGCCAGAAGATCAATGTCGACGACAAGGTGATACCGCCGACGCACAGGAAGGTGGCGTGCAGCGCCGCCGTGGCGCCGTGGCTGTCGCCCAGATGCGTGTTGAACGCGGCCAGCAGACTGCCCGCTGCTGCCGCGCCGAAGCCGGTGGCCAACATCATCACCATCGACAGCAAACTGTTGCCGGGGCTTGCCTGCCCGTGGTCCAGGTCACGCAGGGTGACGGTATTCATGACGGTAAATTGCAGCGAGTTCACCGCGCCAAAGCATGCCAGCTGCAGCAAGCGCAGCCAGAGCGGTTGACCGACATCGATCAAGGCGAAGCTGGCCATCGCCAGTCCCACCAGCACGGTGTTGAGCATCAGGATGCGGCGGTAACCGAAGCGGCCGACCAACTTGACTGCGGCGCGTTTGGCGGCCATGCCGGCCAGCGCCACCGGCACCATCATCAGCCCGGCATGCATCGGGCTCATGCCCAGGCCCACCTGCAATAACAGCGGAATCAGGAACGGCATCGAGCCGCTGCCCACGCGCGCAAACAGATTGCCCAAAATACCGATGCGAAAGCTGGCCACCTTGAACAGGGCCAGCGGAAACAACGCCGCCGGCGCGCTGGCCGCATGCAGCCAGTAACCGGCCAACGCGGCCAGCCCGCCGATCGCCAGCAGCATCACGAAGGCGTGGCGCAGGCCGAGTTCGGAGATGCCGTCCAAGGCCAACGACAGCGCCACCATGCCGAACGCCAGCATCAGATAGCCGATCAGATCGAAGCGTTTGCGCGCATCGCCATAGTGATCCGGCATGATCTTCAGTGCAGCGATAAACCCGATCGCGCCGATCGGCAGATTGATCAAGAACACCCAGTGCCAGGAGGCGACTTCGACCAGATATCCGCCCAAGGTGGGGCCGATCAGCGGACCGATCAGTGCCGGAATCGCGATGAAGCTCATCGCACGCAGGAAGTCGGTGCGCGCCACCGTCTTGAGCACTGCCAGGCGTCCCACCGGCAGCAACATCGCCCCGCCGATGCCTTGCACCACGCGTGCAGCAACCAGCTGCGGCAACTGCTGCGCGGCCGCGCACAACAACGAGCCCAGCGTGAACACGATGATCGCAGCCAGGAAGGTGCGCCGGGTGCCGAAGCGATCCGCAATCCAGCCCGATGCGGGGATGAACATCGCCACCGCCAACGCATAACTGAAGACCACCGACTGCATCTGCAGCGGGCTTTCATGCAGGCTCGCTGCCATCGACGGCAACGCGGTGTTGACGATGGTGGCATCCAGCATCTGCATGAAGATCGCCAGCGACACCAGCCACAGCAACGGCTTGATGCTGTCGTAGTCACGTAAGACGGGAACGGGCTGAGACATGAGCATCGTCGTAGGGAGGACGACGCATTATCCCCGCGCCACTGTGCAGGAAGTCGCAACGGCATGCGGTACGCCGTTGCTTGAGTCCGCCGCAGCGATGTATCGCTGCATCGGCAACGAATGAGACGAACCTCACCCAATTGAATGTCAGGCCAGCCACATGTCACGAATCGTCGGGACAGGGCAGTGGCAGCGTGCTAATGCCCGATATGGCTTGCGACAAGCGGTTGATTCGCTGGTGAATCTCTTACGCCTCAAACGAGTTCAGCCAAGGCAAGCAAGGGTTTCCCTGCATTGCGATGGATCGAGCGAGCGGGAGGCGAGGGGAGCGTTGAACCTAAAGAGCGGAAATCATTTCTTGGAGCTTTGCCGACGGTCTGGTCAGGGATGGCGCGACTTGGGTATGGCCGCCTTCTGAGCGCGCCAGTGATCAGGTCGGACATTTCATGGAAAAGCAGGTCTTTAATCTATTGCAGCGCGCCTATCTCCCAGGCGATCGCTTGGCGGCAATGCTCGGCAAGATTGTTGCGGAATTGGCACAGAGCGAGATATTGAATGGCGCGACATGCGAGTTTTTCGGAGCGGAGGAAAGCGATCTGCCTGCTTCGGATCAGGCGAACGACCAGGCAACGATGAAGCGTCGCTTTCCCGTCCAGCATGCCAGGCAAGTGCTCGGCACGCTGCACGTGACCCTGGTCCACGGCGGCATGACCACGCAAGCGATGATGCTGTGTCAGCAGATCGCAAAGTGTTGTGCCTATCTGATCAAGCGCGATGCAGCGCGGACCTTGGCGGAAGATCGGCTCGCTCGATCACTGATGATGACGGGGGTCTGCGAAGACGTCTGGATGATCGATGCGTTCATCGAGCAGGCCGCAGACAGTCGCTTGCCAGTCATCGTGCGCGGCGAGTTCGGGACCGAGAAGGAGGAGGTGGCGGTTTTGCTGCATGCAGCTGCGCCCTGGCGAGAGGGGGCGTTCGTTGCGGTCGACTGCGCCGCTCCCGACGACACGCCGGCAACATGGTTCGCGCGCGCGGCGGGAGGGACGCTGTTCCTGCAGGGCGTCGACGAGCTCGAAGACGCCCTGCAGCGTCAGCTTGCTGGGCATCTTCGGGGTCAATACACACCGTGGGCTGGGTCGGGCGGCGAGGCCTGGCCGCGGGTGATCGCCTCCACGACCGCTGATCTGTCGCGCCGCGTACGGGCGGGGCGCTTCTCACGCGCGTTGTTGTCGCAGCTGGATGTCCTGTCGATTGAACTTGCCCCTTTGCGCAAGCGGCGGGCAGACATGGGGTTTCATGTCGAGCGCGTGCTGTACCGGCATGGCCTGGATTATGGTCATCTGGTGACCGACGTGCTGATGGAAACGCTGACGCATTACCCATGGCCCGAAAACCTCCAGGAGCTGGAACGGGTGATGCTGCGCCTGGCGGTCATGACTGCCGGCAGGCCGATCGGCATTGCCGACATCCAGCGCCACGCGCCGCGTCTGGTAGAAAGCCGGGGGCACGGAGGGCAGGGCGATGGGCGCTCAACGACATCGCGACAGGCAGATCTTCCCGCCGAGCCCACCACGACGGAAACGCCCGTCGACTGGATCGACGGCCTTCCGCATCGCCCCGGCCAACGTCTCGCCACCCTGCACGACGCACTGCGGCGCGCATTGGTGCATCTGGGCGAACACTATGCCGAGCCGCTGACCCTGGGCGATCTGGCCCGGCAGGCGCACGTCAGCCAGTCGCATCTGGGCTTCCTGTTCCGCGACGAACTCGGTACCCCGTTCAAACCGATGCTGCAGCAGCTGCGTATCGAAAAGGCTAAGGAGCTTTTGCATCAGCAACGGAAATTGCGCATCACAGAGGTGGCGCTGAAGGTGGGCTTCGGCGACCTGAGCCATTTCGAGAAGAGCTTCCGGCGGCTGGTGGGGGTGAGCCCGCGTGAGTTCCGGAGCGCCGAGAGAGGCGGTGGGATCGACTAACCCCGAGTAGCGGTGTTCTTGGGCGCTTCGTGCTGGGCCCCTCGCGGATGGCCCGGCACGAAGCTCTACTGAGATAAATCCGATAAGCTCACGCCCCTCGCTAAGACGAGTGTCCATGCACAACTTTCAAGTTTGCCGCTGGAAGGTGGCAGTTTGCATGCCACCGCCCGGCGGGGCTACCAGTTCTACGACAATCCCGGCCGCATGATTTGGGTCTGAGATGTTATAGGTGTTGCCAACGATCAGATTGTCATTGGGATAGGGCGCGATGTGCGCTACGAGATACTGGGTGGGGTTACCTGCATGGACTTGTATGTTGTTGCCAGTCGCGATGGTGTTGAAGCTAGGTACTTCCTTCACGGTGGTAGTCATGGTGTATATCCTTCAATGCATGCGAGGCAGGATGGGCGGCCTCGTTACGCCTTGAGTTTTCGACGCAGTTACAAACTTGCGCCCAAAGTGGCGCCAAAGCGATGAGGGCGGATTCGTCTGCGACGTGCAAATTTTTAAGACCACAGCTGGCCACAAGCGGTAAAAAATAACTTTAGCTGCTGCGGAACTTGTATGTATATAATCGCAAGATTTTCTAAGGCAAGGAAAAAAAGCTTCTGCGCATGTTTGTGGTGTGCAGTTAAACCTGATCCAGCCTGGCAAGCCATATCAAAATGCTTACATCAAATAGTTAAAAAGCAGGCTTCCCGATAAATGCCTCAACAAGAACTACTTGCCAACGCCGCTGCATGCAAGTACTCAGACCGAACAGTAGCGAGGCTAATACAGCGAGGGTTGGGTCAGTAACGCAATTGGTGACATGATGCCTCTGTGCCCAATATCCAACGTCGATATCATGACCCTTTGGAATATAGGCGCGGCAGCCACTCAAGGTTGCCGGGGGGCGTCGTCAACTAAATAAAATAGTAACTCTTCATCGGGGTTGTTGTTGAGTGGCGGAATCTTGGACCATATGTTATTTTCTAGTTTTTTTACTCCGCTTTCCTCGCGGTTTGTTGATGCATGTATAAAGTATCCGTTTGGCCTGACCACGGCGTTGCCCTCGTTGAATTCGACTGCATCTGAAAGTACTATATGAAAGTGGGGGGGGGAGACTGAAGGGGTCATTTTTTTCTTTTTCTTTCCTTGCAATTCCCTCAGAATGATCGTAACAGATTTCGAAGCAGAATTTCTTTCCGAGGATTTCTGCAAAGCCGCTGCGTTGTGTGTCTGGCGCGTGAAATTGAATTTCGCTAGTAGCGCCCTGAGTTTCAAAAAAACCTGCTTTTTTCGCGTATTTAAATTTAGTTTCGCCATTTAGCATGGCGTAAGTTTTATTTTGATAAATGTGGAAATTTTCTAAAACATATTTTTCTCCAAAAAATATTCGTGAATAAACTAGCTGCACAAGCTGCTCAATGGATCCGGGGTTGTGTGCATCTTTCTTGCCATAATAATCTTGATCGAATGGCTCGTTAATTTTATCGTTATTAAGGTGTGAAAATAACTTTTCAAAGCGATTTGGTTTTGTTTTAAGCGATTTTCGGAACGCGATCGTTCCTGGGATAAGTAAGGTTTTCGAATGTAGTTTACTTGTTTCTATTAGGCCTTTAAATAATTTATTCTTGGTATCCTCATCCATGGCTTTGGCGACTAGCGCGCTCTTCATATTCCTGCTGAAGTAATACTCAGGGAGGATTATCATGGAATGGCATTCTTGCTGGTCAATGTTTGGTTGATTTATTTTGCGTACTACTTCATCTATTTTTTGGCAAAAATTATTCAGCATTGTGATGCGATCATGATTGTTATTATTCATGTACCACTTTTTATATGGGGAGAATATTCCCACCAGAAATTTCATACATATACCTCTCAGTTAATTTTTTGAATGATGTGTTCTATGCTTGCATGGCGAGGCATAAGTAGGCGTGCCGACTAAAGCTAAAACGGGCTCTGGTAGCCAATGCCCTGTGCCTTATTTATGCGGTGGATTGAGTCCACGTTTTTCGCGTCCTATTTAGGACGGATCGAAGCAGTTGCGGAATAATGTGTGGCTCTGAAGCGATTAAATGCTGGTGTCCGTCGTCGATAATGCACTGCTAGTGCGCGACAGTCGCAGCGCTTGCCGCTTGGATTTTTTAATGCGCCCGGAAAAATCGAACTCTTCTATCCGATTCGTATTGATGCTCGTCCGTGCATTTGAAGCTTCCCTTCTCGAAGCTGTGGGGCCGCAGAGCTAGCGCGCGCCTGGATCGGCATGGATCGAATAACTTAAGTCAAATTCCAGCCCATCGCACGGCGTGCCGGGGAGCGACAGCACCGCATCCTGTTCGTATTGCCAGAGCATGGCCTGGGAATAGCCGCAGCCGGCCGGATCGGCGGGCTGGATGTGCTGGATGTCGCCGGCGTAGAGATGGCGCCCTGCCGTCGAGACGCGCCAGGCCCAGACGCGCGGGGATGGTCCGGGGCCGATCCGCGACAGCAATTCCACTGCGCGCGCATGCGAGCAATAGAGGCCTGGCGAGTAGCCATGCCCCACCAAGGCGGCGATCCACATGCGGATGTAGTCGATGGCGGCCTGGGGCGGGCTGCCGCCATCTTCCCAGTCGAGATAGACCACCGTGCCGTCAGGGAAGCCTTCGGCGCGCGCCAGCGCTGCGGCCTGTGCGCCGTCGATGCTGCCCTGTCGGGCGGTGACGTCGTGCGAACCCGGGCCGATCGTCTGCTGACCCAAGTAGACCGGCACCAGGCCCCAGCCCTGCGCGGTCAACGCGTCGCGCTGGCCCATCCAGCCCGTATTGGCATGGCTTGGCGCCGGTGCCAGGTAGTAGCCGCACCATGCCAGGCCGGTCTCGTTCTTGAGCCAGTCGAGGGCGGGGAGTCCGGGGAATTGATCGGTGTCGAAGCCTGTGTAGAACGTCATGTCGGAATTCCTTCGGATCGGGCGTTGGCTGGGCCGGGTCGAGAATGGGTCGGAGCGAATGGGCTGCACTGCTGATCGACGTTGCGGCAAGGAATCGGGTGGCCGGTTCCCTAGAGAACCGGATGGTTCACCGCAAGAACCGGCATCACCGCAACGCCGAAGCGCATCGATCCGTCAGCTGGCTGTTCCGTCATCGGCGTTCGGATTCGTCGGCGACGTGGCCGCCATTGCCTGCTCGGTCTGCTGCTGCGCGGCCGCCACCGCAGCGGCAGCGGCTTGGTCGGCCTGCTGCAGTGCCTGGTTTGCGCTATCGGCAGCCTGGCCGTTGCCGGCTGCGGCAGTCGCCGCGGTTGCGGCCTGCATGGCGGCCTGCACTGCCATATTGCTGGCCGCCATCGCTTGATCGATCTGGGCTTGCGCCGCTTTCAGCGCGGCTTCGACCTGCGACGATCCTGGCGATTGCGCAGTGGTGGCTGGTGTCTGGTTCGGAGGCGTGGGCTGGGTATCGTCGGACATGCTGGTGTCTCCTGAAGTGGAAGCGGGATGGAGTGGGGCAACGGCATCGGTGCGCGATAGCTGGATCGGCGCGATGAGTGGTGCGGTATCGGGCGGGCGCTGCGCTGCGAGCGTGCGCAGCATTTCGCCCAGTGCGTGTTCGGCTTGCGTCATGGTCTGGCGTGCGGCCGCCAGGGCGGCCCCGCGTCCTGCATGCACTGCGTCGCGGGCCGCGTCGGCGGCGCTGATCGCAGGCGGGGCCTGTTCGGTGGCCGCGGGAAGCGAGCTCGATGCGTTCACTCCGAGGCCTCCGTCTCCGCAGCGGGCGTCGCGCTGTTGGGCGCGGGTGCCGCACCGAAATCGCGTAGTGAGATGACGCCGTTGTTGACCTGCAGCAGCGCAGCCAGGGAGTCGTTGTGCATGGAGAACATGCAGCTGCTGCCGTCCTGGCCCAGCACCCCACGGCTGGGCCGGTTGGCCGCCAGGAATGCCTGCGCCGACTGCAGGTAGAGGCGGATCGCGTCGCCTGCGCCTGCCGCCTGGTCGTCGCCGTCGCCTCGGTAGCGGGTGTGCTGGACGATCTGCTGGGCCGCCAGCGATAGCCGCGCGAAGCCGATCTGGCGACCGCGTGCCAGCCATTCGGCAACGCTGCGTTCAACCTCGTTGGGCGAAGGCAGCCCCTGGACCTGTGGGCAATCCAGGGTGGTGAACAGCTGCGGCAACAGCGTCTGCAGCGCCGATGCTGCCGCATGCGCGCGCTCGTCAGCAGCTGTGATGGTGGCGCTGCAGGCCAGATAGAAGCGGTAGTAATCGCAGAATTCCAGCGGCGTCCGCGCCTGCTCGACAGCGAATGCTGCTGCCTCCTGCTGCAGTGCTGGCGTGACGTCGGCCGGCGGCGCTTCGGCGGCCAGTTGGCGTAGCGCCAGGCTTTCTTCCAGGTCCAGCGACTGGAACACGCCGGCGCCAGCGACGTTCAACTGTGTCAGCAGGCTGCGGCCTGCGGCCAGGTCGCTTGCGGTGTGCAGGGCGTTGTCGCGGAAGATCCGCTGCAGCTGCGCCTTGACCACCGAGCCGGTGTCGCCTGCTTCTGCCTGCGCCAGCGTGCCCAGGTCGGTCGGGCTCAAGGTCATCAGCTTGACCGGGCTGACCTTCAGCTCCAACTGTGGCAACAAGGCCAGGCGCGAGCCATGCAGGCCTTGCTGCACCTCGTCGAGCAAGCTGCTCTCGTCGGGAAAGTCATAGCGAACACCGGGCGACTGGATCGCCCATGCCAGCCATTGCGTGCCTCCATCGATGAAGGCGAGGCACTGCCTGCCCAGCGTCGAGAGCATCGTCGGCATCGAGATCAGGCGGCCTGCGATTGAAACGGACATTGCATGACTCCTTGTGGATTCAACCGGCGGGAAAATTCTTCAGTACCAGGCCGGCCGCCGAACCGATCCTGGCAAAGTCGTCGGTGGCGCCCTGCATCAGCGCCTGCGCCTGGGTGAGCGCGGTGACGTACTTCGCGTCGCCGGTGGCCAGGTACTGCGCCATCGCCACGCCGACGGCCGTGGTGGCGATCGTGGAGACATTGCGTAGCGCGTCGGTGGCGTCCTGCACCGCGATGGCGGTCGACTGCGCCACCGATTGATAGGCCTTTCCGGCCCCGCTGGTCAGCACGACCTGCGGGCTCATGGTGGCCATCTGTGTCTGGTTGATCACATCGATGACCTGGGCATTGACCTTGCTCGGTTCCATCTCGGCTCCCGTGGATTGATCGGCGGCCTGGCAATGAGGCCTGGTGGTGAAACGCGCCTCTATGCAGACGGTTTATGGCGGAGGCGGCGTTGTAGATGCAGGTGCAGGTGCAGGCACAGGTGCAGATGCAGGTGCAGCAGGAGCAGCAGGTGCAGGTGCAGAAGGGGGTGCGCCAGCAGCTGCGGCTGCGGGTGGAACTGCGGGTGCAGCAGCAGGAGCATCAGGAGTGGCAGCATCATTGGGACCGGCGCCGGAGGCGGGGGGAGCGGCGGGCAGGGGCGGCGGGACGCTCAGCGCATGCACTTCCATGAGGTCGGCGGTGGCGGTCGCGGCATCTGCCGAGGCGCCTTGTGCTTGCGTCTTCAGCACGTCGACGGCCACCTTGGCTTCCGCCGCTGCAGCGGCGATGAGTGCTGCAGGCGGGGGCGGTACGGGGGGCGGGCCGGGCAACGGCGCGACCGTCGGTGGTGGTCCGGGTGGTGCAGGCGGTGGTGGCGGCGGAACCGGGAACGGTGCGGAGATCATCTTGGCGCAGGCGGCGGTGATCGCTGCTGCATTGATCATGCCGGCGCCTTGCTGCCGATTGACGGCGTTGTGCATCGCCATGCCCAGCGTCTCCAGCATCACGGCATCGAGCATGCCGAGCGCCTGTGCGGGTGCCTGACCGGTGGTCAGCGTCACGATGCTGCTCACCGCATCGACGACCTGGCTGTTCACGCTACTGTCGTCGATCATGACGAAGTCGCTCCCTTCTGGATGATTAAGGCAAGGATTTGAGTGAGAGCTGCATCGGCGAGCACCTGTCCGCGCTGCTGGTTGGCGACGGCGTTTTCCATTGCCAGCGCGATGGAATCCGACAGCGCCAGGTAGGTCGCCCCCATCGCGAAGGCCGGCGCTTGCCCGATGGCCATCGCCGCACCTGTAGCGGCAGTGCCGATCAGGCTGACGACGCTTGCAGCCTGCGCGCTTGGCTCCATGACGGGGCACTGGCGTCGGCGTTCTAGGCCAACGAGGGCCTGCGCTGTTCAACGCCAGCCGACGCCGAGAACATGACGGTGTTTTGTGGCGCGTGTTTGCACGCGTACTGCAAGGCCACGCCATCGGGCACGCGTTCGAGGAATGCAAAATTGCCGTGCGGCACGTCGATCACGCGGTCCAGCTTCTGGCGATAGACCAACGGCTGCGCTCCGGGAATCACAGGCAGGATGCCGTCGAACTCGACGTTGATCACCGCCTTTTGGTGAGGTGCGAACGTCGCCACAATGGTGCGGCCCCTGATCAGTCTCACTACGACGTCCAGGGTGTTGGACGTGGGAATATGGCGTAGTTGCAGCATGAGGCGTCCTTTCTCGATTCGACCAGCAAGATGCGTGGTAGTAACAAGGGCATCGCGTATCGAACCAGGCGCCGCCCGCGCTGTGGCAGCGGCGCCTGGCTGCCGATTACCGGAGCCCGGCGCTCAGGATTTCCCGGGTGGCGACGCCATCGGACGCGGTGTCGATCGAATACAGGGTGGACACGCCCTGCGTCGTCGATGCCTGCATCGTCACGTAGGACTGCTGCTGGTTGTTGGTGGCGTTATGCGCGGCGTTGGACAGCGCCTGGCTGGTGGCAACGAACAGATTGCCCATTGCAATCGCCGGCGCATCGCCGAGGACCTTGGTGTTGACCTGAGAAACGGAATCGGTGATCTGGCTGTTGACGGCAGTCGGAAAGGCCATGGTGAAAACTCCTTGAGGTAGGGAAAGAACGAAGAGCCTGCGGCGTTAGCGGTTAGCCGAGAATCTTCTTGGTGGCGGCACCCGTGGCGCCGGTATCGAGCGAGTACAGCAGCGAAACGCCCATGGTGGTTGCTGCCTGTGCGGTGACATACATCTGTTGTTGCGCGAGTGTTGCGTTGTGGGCCGCGTTCGCCAGCGCCTGCGCGGTGGCCTGGTACAGATTGCCCATGGCTGCTGCAGGGGAGCTTCCCAGTACCTGCAGGTTGGCCTGGGTGACCGAGTCGGTGATCTGGTCGTTGACGGCGGTGGGAAATGCCATTGGCGAATGTCCTTGGCGTTAGCCGGGCCGTCAGACGCCCAGGATCTGTTTGGTGACGACGCCGGTGGTGGCGGTGTCGATGGAGTACAGCGTCGCCACGCCCATCGTGGTGGCCGATTGCGCAGTGACATAGCTCTGCTGCTGCGCGTTGGTTGCGTTGTGGGCAGCATTTGCCAACGCTTGCGCAGTTGCCTGATATAGATTGCCCATCGCGATCGCCGGTGCGTCGCCCAGAACCTTCGTATTTACTTGGGTAACGGAATCGGTGATTTGATTATTGACTGCGGTCGGAAATGCCATTGCTTGCTCCTTGTGTGCCAGAAATCACGATTGACTTAGCCCAGGCCCTTCACGCCAGTGCTCAGAATCTGCTTGGTCGCTACCCCGGTGGTGGCGGTATCGATGGAGTACAGGGTGGCGACCCCCATCGTGGTTGAAGACTGCGCAGTGACATAACTCTGCTGTTGTGCGTTGGTCGCGTTATGGGCGGCATTGGCCAGCGCCTGTGCGGTGGCCTGGTACAGATTGCCCATGGCGATGGCCGGGGCATCGCCCAGCACCTTGGTATTGGCTTGTGTGACGGAGTCGGTGATCTGGTCGTTGACGGCGGTTGGAAATGCCATGCTTTTCTCCCTGTTGCTCGAATGAGTGAAGCGCTTGAACAAACGTGACGATGTCGAGGTTCGGCAGGCGGCCTGCCTGTCCGGAGATGTGTTGCAGTGGCACCGCATCACCGTGGAGAAACAGTAAATCTCCTTTGTTTGGAAAAATTGGTTTAAACGACGGCAATGCCGGACTTATCGACGTGAAGCCCGATCCGCTTTAGAGCGGTATGCGATGTAAAGAGGCGTTTTGAAACGGCGTGCGGGGAATGTCGCGGGGAATCGCAAAGCGGATTACAGAAAGGCCATGCAGAACAGACGAGCACAGGATGCTATTGACGCAAGCCGGGAAAGCTCGCGTCCGCTTGGCGATTTTTTTGCAGCTAGTTAATGGCCAGCCGCCGCGCTATCGGTGCCCCACGAAACCCCAGTCCACGCGCTCCGATGATTGGCAGCGTTGCTGTTGAGCTCGGTGCGCATCAGGCGGGATTGACGTCGGCAATGGACGTGCGCACTGCCACACATCATTGGTGTGGCGGCATAACGCTCACGGAACGATGCAGGAAGGCCGCGTTGGAGCGGATGCAAGCGCGATGCTGATAAGGGCATGGAGGCTGGGCTTGCTCTCGCCGAAGAATGCCTTCATCACTGTGCCCCATGCCTGGGGCGGCCTGGCAGCATCAGATACGTACCGGCGGTGCTGCCGACCTATTGCCGATGCAGCCACCACCCGTCATCAAGCTCAGCGCGCGCTACCCGGGTGCGCGCGTTGAGCGACGGTCGACAGCACAGGTGCGCTGTCGACCCGTGCCTTGGCATTACCGCTTGCTCAGCGTCTGCACCGCTTCCACCAGCGCCCCGACATGATCCGGATTCATGTCCGGTGACATGCCGTGGCCGAGGTTGAAGACGTGGCCTTCGCGCGAGCCGCCGTTGCCTTGTGCGTAGCTGTTCAGGGTCTTGCCGACCTCGGCGCGGATCGCCTCGGGCGAGCCGTACAGGGTGGCCGGGTCCAGGTTGCCCTGCAGGGCAACGCGGCCACCGGCGCGCTGTGCGGCGTCGGCCAGCGCGATGGTCCAATCCACGCCCACCGCTTCGGCGCCGCTGGCGGCAAGCTCGCTCACGTAGGCGCCGTTGCCCTTGCCGAACAACACCAACGGCGTGCGCTCGGCGCCGTCGCCGCGTTCCAGCTCGCGCGCGATGCGGGTGAGGTAGGGCAGCGAGAATTCGCGGTACATCGCCGGCGACAGCACGCCGCCCCAGGTGTCGAACACCTGCAGCGCCTGCGCACCGGCCGCGCGTTGCGCGGACAGGTAGGCGATCACGGCATCGGTGACGGTGCCGAGCAGGTGATGCAGCACCTCTGGCGCGTTGAAGGCCATGGCCTTGATGCGCGCGTATTCCTTGCTGCCGCCGCCTTCGATCATGTAGCAGGCCAGCGTCCACGGGCTGCCGGAGAAACCGATCAGCGGCACCGCGCCATCGAGCTCACGGCGGATCAGGCGCACCGCATCCATCACGTAACGCAGCTCGGTTTCCATGTCCGGCACGCCCAGCCGATGGATCGCGGCGGCATCGCGCACCGGGTGGCGGAACTTGGGGCCTTCGCCTTCGACGAAATACAGCTCCAGGCCCATCGCATCGGGGATGGTCAGGATGTCGGAGAACAGGATCGCCGCGTCCAGCGGAAAGCGTTGCAGCGGTTGCAGCGTCACTTCGCAGGCGATCTCGGGGTTCTTGGCCATGCCCAGGAAACTGCCGGCACGCGCGCGGGTGGCGCGGTATTCCGGCAGGTAGCGGCCGGCCTGGCGCATCAGCCAAACGGGGGTGCGGTCCACGGGCTGGCGGTTGAGGGCGCGCAGCAGGCGATCGTTCTTGAGCATGGGGAGAGATGTCCTCAAAGCGGCGCGTCGGCGCCGCCGGTGATGAGTTGGAAGCCGCGTTTGAGGTGGGTGTCGCGCGCCTTGTCGAAGGCCCGGTCCGCTTCGTCCTGCAGCAGGTATTGGTCGCGTCGCAACTGCGAGCGTCCACCGATCTCGCCGCTCTCGCGCAGCAGTTCCCAACCGCCGAACAGATCCGGTTGCAGGGTCAGCTGGACGTAGCGGAGCGGCGCATTGCCGCCGGGATCGTGTTGCAAGTGGATACGCATGGCGCCGATTGTAGCCGGGCGGTGCTGAAGGCTGGGGGCGATGGGCGCGCCGGGTTGCTCCGGTTGCGAAGATCCATCGGCAGTGGTTGGCAATCGGTGGTTTAGATGCCCGGAGGCCGGCGCGCTCCTGCGTGAACGATGTTCGGCAGCAGGCGTTGCGTAGGAGCGCACCTGGGCGCGATGGGGATTGATCGGGAAAGCCCATCGCGCCCGGGGGCGCTCCTACCTGTGCGGTCCAGCGATCCGTGTTCGGCTGGCTGGCAGGCCTCAGCCCGCCAGAATCTCCAGCACCGCGGCCTCGTCCACATCGGGCACCACCTCGGCCTTGCCGATGCCGCGCCACAGCACCAGGCGCAGGCGGCCGGCGATGTTCTTCTTGTCCAGCCGCATGCGCCCCAGCAGCGCTTCCGGCGACAGACCGGCCGGGATCTCGGTGGGCAGGTCGAAGTCGTGCAGTAGGGCGCGCAGCGCCTCGGTGTCCTGCGCAGCGCTCATGCCCAGCGCGGCCGAGAGCCGTGCGGCCAGCACCATGCCCACCGCCACGGCTTCGCCATGGTTGAGGTTGTCGTTGCCGGGCGCGCCGTAGCCTTGTTCGGTCTCGATCGCGTGACCGAAGGTGTGGCCCAGGTTGAGCAGGGCGCGCTCGCCTTTTTCCAGCGGATCGCGCGCCACGATCTCGGCCTTGTGCTCGCAGCTGCGTGCGATGGCCTGGGCCAGCGCGGCGGCGTCGCTGTCCAGCAGCGCGCGGCGCTCGGCATGCAGCCACTGGAAGAACAACGGGTCGCGGATGGCGCCGTACTTGATCACTTCGGCCAGACCGGCGCGCAGCTCGCGCGGGGGCAGGGTGCGCAGGGTGTCGGTGTCGGCAATCACCGCGCGTGGCGGATGAAACGCGCCGACCAGATTCTTGCCCTGCGGGATATCCACCGCAGTCTTGCCGCCGACCGAGGAATCCACCATCGCCAGCAGGCTGGTGGGCAGTTGCACGCAATCCACTCCACGCATCCAGCAGGCCGCTGCGAAGCCTGCCAGGTCGCCGACCACGCCGCCGCCGAGTGCGAACACGCAGGCGTCGCGGGTGGCGCCCAACTCGGCCAGCGCGGCGATCGCAGCGCCGAAGTTATCCAGCGTCTTGGAAGCTTCGCCGGCCGCGATCACCAGCTCGCCGAGCTGCAGGTCCGGGCGCGCCTGCAACAGTGCGGTGCGTACTCCGGCTGCGTAATGCGGGGCCACCTGCGCGTCGCTGAGCAGCAGCGCGTGGCGGCCGCGTACATGGCTGGCCAGACGCGCGCCGTCGGCCAGCAGGCCGGGTGCAATGGTGATGGTGTAGGGCTGCGCGCCGTCGACATCGACGTTGCGCGAGGAACGGGGAAGTGTCATGCAGGGGTACTCGACATGCGCCATTGCGCGGCCAGGCGCAGCACCAGCTGCGCGGTGGCCTCGGCGGGGGAAAAATGGTCGGTTTCCAGGCTGAGGTCGGCGACCTCCTGGTACAGCGGGGTGCGCTGCGCGGCCATCGCGTGCAGCACCTGCTCGCGGTCGGCGCGCTGCAACAGCGGGCGATTGCGATCGCGCGCCAGCCGCGTCAACTGCGCCGGCACGCTCACGTGTAGATAGACCACAAAGCCGCGCTCGCGGATGCGCTGGCGGTTGAGCGGATCCAGCACCGCGCCGCCGCCGGTGGAAATCAATTTGTTGTCCTGCTGCAGCAGCGCCTGCAAGGTCTCGACTTCGTGCTGCCGAAACCGCGCTTCGCCGTGCTGTTCGAAAATGGCCGGAATGCTCTTGCCCGCCTGCTCGACGATGGCCTGATCCACATCGACAAAGTCCAGCCCGAAGCGCTCGGCCAGGCGACGGCCGATGCAGCTTTTTCCGGCGCCCATCGGGCCGACCATCACGAGATTGGGAGCGGGGTTCATGCGCAGGGATCGTAGCATTCACGCCCTTGCGCCGGGCCGATCGTCGCGGTTTGAAACCATCCTGCGGGATGACAGTCGACTGCACGCATCGGCATCGGCACCTGCCGCCACCGCGTGGAAATCGACGGCTGCAACAGCGCGCACATAGGCGAAGCACACGCGATGCGCCCACAATAGGCGCCAATCTTGCTGCCCACGCACCGTCATGACCGATCTGTACGCAGAAGCCCTTGCCACCTTCACCGCGCTGTACGCCGAGGCGCACGCCAGCGCCGAACTCGAAGCCAGCGCGATGACCGTGGCCACCGCCAACGTGGACGGCCGGCCGAGCGCGCGGACCGTGTTGCTCAAGGCCTTCGATCCGCGCGGGTTCGTGTTCTACACCCATCTGGACAGCGCCAAGGGCCGCGACCTGCAGACCCATCCGCAGGCCGCCTTGCTGTTTCTGTGGCGCAGCCTGCGCGAGGCCGGCGTCCAGGTGCGCATCGAAGGGGGCGTGCAACTGGTCGGCGCCGACGAATCCGATGCCTATTTCGCCTCGCGTCCGCGCATGAGCCAGATCGGCGCCTGGGCCTCGCTGCAGTCGCAGACGCTGGGCTCGCGCGAGGAGTTCGACGCGGCCATCGCCAAGGTCGAGGCCACCTTCGAGGGCCGCGCGGTGCCGCGCCCGGATGGCTGGGGCGGGTTCCGGGTGGTGCCGCAGGCGTTCGAGTTCTGGTACGGCGCCAGGTTCCGCCTGCACGAGCGCTGGCGCTACGAGGCCGATGCGGCCAGCCGCTGGAGCAAGCGGATGCTGTATCCGTAAGCGCGCCGGCCCGCTGGCGTGTGCGTACCTTGGCTGGCGCAGCTGCGCAGGCCTTGCGCCTGGCCGTGGGCCGCATGCCGACCACAGCATCGCCGACCTGCAGCCCGTCCAGACGGCGTGTGGCTGCGAGCCAACTGAACGGGGGGGGGGGGGGCCGCCCGCCGTTGGCCTGATCGGCTGACTTCCGGCCCTTTCTGCCGGTCGCAAACAGTCTGTAGTATGTCCGGCCATTGCACGACTGTTGCTGCATGAGCGCAGCTGCATCACCACCGCTGCATGACCAAAGGACAGGACATCGTATGACGCAGTACACCACTGTCGAATTGCACGGCCTGCTGGCCGAGCGCTACCGCGACCAGCCGATCGAGGTCGAACTGATCGATGGGCTGGAGCCGGCCATCAACCTCACCCTGGCCGACCACGGCGACATGCAGATCCAGGTCGCTGCCTCCGGCTCGCAGGTGTTCGTTTCCACGCTGCTGGCCAACGCCGACCAGGTCAGCGATCGCGCGGCGTTCAACGACGCCTGCCTGCGGCTCAATCCGCTCAATCCGTTATCCAACCTGGGGCTGGTGCAGGTCGACGGCAAGGATAGCTATGTGGTCTTCGGCGAGCTGTCGGCGTCGTCCACGCTCGACCAGATCGACGAGGAAATCCAGACCCTGGCGGCCAATACGCTGGATGCCGCCGAATCTCTCAAGCCGTACTTTTCCTAAAGGCGTGTTGTCATGAGTATCTTTTCAAAGCTGATCACGCTGCTGCGTGGCACTGCACACGAAACCGGCCAGAAGGCGGTCGACGCCAATGCGCTGCGCATCCTGGACCAGGAAATGCGCGATGCCGGCGCCCAGCTCACGCGCTCGCGCGAAGAGCTGACCAAGCTGATGGCGCAAAGCAAGCTCGCCCAGCAGAAGATCGACGCGCGCGCCGGCAAGATGGCCGAGTACACGCGCTATATCGAAGGTGCGCTGGCCAAGGGCGACGAATCGCTGGCCCACGATGTGGCGACCAAACTGGCTGCGCTGGAAAGCGAGGACGCCGGCGACAAGGCCTCCAAGACCTCGCTGGACCAGTCGGTGGTGACGCTCAAGGCCACCATCCAGAAGACCGAGAACCAGCTGCGCGGCATGCGCCAGCAGATCGACACGGTCAAGGCCACCGACGCGGTGCAGAAGGCGCAGGCGGCGATTGCCGCGCGCCATTCCGGCGCCAGCAGCAAGATGGGCTCGGCACTGGAATCGCTGGAGCGGATCAAGGCGCGTCAGGCCGAAACCTCCGCACGGATCGAATCGGCCGAAGAACTCGAATCGTCCAGCGGCGATGGCGATCTGAACCGGCGTCTGGCCGCAGCCGGCCTGATGGAAGGTGAATCCAACGCTGCCGCCGTGCTGGCACGCTTCAAGAAGCCGGCCCAGCTCGGCCACGACAGCGCCAGCGGCAGCGCGCCGCTGATCGGCCAGGTGCGCGACGTGCAGCAGGTTCCGCGCAGCGACAGCTGATCCACCCCACGGCACAGGACGCGCCATGATCATCGTCGGACGCTTGATCCGGGTACTGCGGCGCCACGTGCGCCGCGTCAGCTGGGGCATGGTGGCGCTGGCCCTGCTGGCCCATATGGGCGTGAGTTGGGCGTTGTTGATGATGGCTGGCGAGCACAAGCTCGTTGGCCTTGACGCGTTTCCGTATTACTACATGACCACCGCCACCACCATCGGCTATGGCGACCTGTCGCCGGGCTCGGTGGCCGGGCGCTATATCGCCGCGTTCGTGTTGATGCCGGGTGCGGTGGCGCTGTTTGCCACGGTGCTGGCCAAGACCAGCGGCGTGCTCATCACTTTCTGGAGGCGCCACTACATGGGCAAGATGGCTTACGCCGATCTGCGCGGGCACACCATCCTGATCGGCTGGCAGGGCGCCGCCTCCACGCGCTTGCTGGAGCTGTTGCTCTCCGACACCGCCACCGATGACGAAGGCGTGGTGCTGATCGCCGAGGGCGTGGCCGAGAACCCGATACCCGACCACATGCGCTTCATCGCCGCCGAGTCGTATACGCACACGGACGTGTATCTGCGCGCGGGCATTGCGGGCGCGGCGCGGGTGATCGTCAACCCGCCGTCCGACGACCAGACCCTGGCGGCGGTGTTCGCGTTGATGGCGCATGCGCCGCGTGCGCACATCGTGGCGCACTTCGATTCGGGCAGTGCGGCGCGGCTGGTCAACTGCCACTATCCGGCGATCGAATGCACGCGGCCGATGACCGCCGAGATCCTGGCGCGTGCCGCACAGGACCCGGGTAGCGCCGCGATCACCGCCGAGCTGCTGTCGGTGGACGATGGCCCGACCCAGTTCGGCCTGCTGGTTCCGGGCGATGTGCCAACGCTGGATTACCGCGTCGTGGCGGCCGATTTCAGCCAGCGCGGCGCCTTGTTGCTGGGCCTGCGCGCGCCCGATGGCGCGCTGCGCTTGAACCCGCCAGCACACACCGCCGTGCCGGCCGGTGCCATGCTGTATTACCTGGCCGAGCAGCGCGTGCCCGTGCATGCCATCGCATGGCAGGCCCTGCGCGCCGCCGCCGTTCCCCATTCCCCATCGCCACAAGGTGCAGGACGATGAGTTTTTTCAGCAAGTTGTTCGGTCAACCACAACCGCCGCCGTTGCCCGGCTCCGGCACTGGCGCCATCGGTCACGCACTGCCGCTGGGGCTGCGTGTGGGTGGCCAGGTGGAGATCGACACCACGTTGTATCGCATGGCACCGGAGGCGATGACCGCCGAGTTGCCGGGCGGGCATCAAGGCATTCCGTGCTACGGCCACGTCAATCTGGGCGATGGCTATTCCCTGCACCGTTTCTATCTGGACGACGATGCGTTCCTGCAGGTCACTACGGTGGGCGGCGATCTGGAAGCGATGAAGGCGTTCGTGTATTGCGAGACGGTCAATCCGCCCAGCAAGCAGGCGTTTCAGGAGTTCGTGATGCAGCATCCGCATCTGGGTGCGGCGCAGATCGAGTACGCCGGCAAGCGCTGGCAGCGCGCCACCCAGTCCACCGACGATGCGGCGCGGATTCCGCCGATCGCCTACGACGAAGTGCTGTACCGCTATCAGCCGCCGCGCCGCGATGGCGATCTGACCCACTACGCCATGCTCTACAGCCGCGATGTGCCGGAGCTGCAGCGCGAGGAATTCCTGCTGGTCACCGGCGAGGATTCCGGCCCCAACGAGTTCTGCGTCACCTATGCGGTCGGCATCGATGTCACCGTCGCCGATCTGGATATCACCTGAGCGTGCGCGCCCGTCTTCCACTTACCTTGGTCCTGTCATGAACCCGATCAACCTGCAGAGTTTTCTCGCCTTTCTTTCCTACTTCGGCACCGGTCTGGGCGTGCTGATCGTCGCGGTGGTGCTGGTGACCCTGGTCACCCCGCATAAGGACTTCACCCTGCTGCGTCAGGGGAACGTGGCGGCGGCCACCGCCCTGGCCGGCAACCTGATCGGCGTGGCATTGCCGCTGCATTCGGCCATCACCCATTCGGTGAGCCTGGTCGATGCGCTGATCTGGGGCGCAGTCGCCTGCGGCATCCAGATCGTGGCGTATCTGCTGGCCAACCTGGTCGCCGGGCGCATCTCGCGGCAGATCACCGACAACGTCACCGCCGCCGGCATCTTCTCGGCTGGCGTGTCGATCGCGGTCGGGCTGATCAATGCCGCGGCGATCACGCCGTAACGGAGCGCAGGCATGAAGCGATCACGCAATCTCAAACTCACCTTGATGGCCGCACTGCCGGCCGCCCTCGTCACCGGTTGTGGTTCCGAACCAGAGACAGGTGTGGTGCTGCAGTCGGCCTCCGACTGCTACCAGATCAAGCAGGAACAGACCGACATCCAGCAGTGCCTCAAGGCCTACGACGAGGTGGTGACCAAGCACCAGCAGGCCGCGCCGCGCTTCAATACGCGCTACGAGTGCGACGAGCAGTTCGGCAGCTGTACGGCGGTACAGACGGCGCAGGGCCAGCAGAGCTGGATCCCGCCGATGGGCGGGTTCCTGCTGGGCTATGCGTTGGGCAACATGACCGGCGGTGGCGGCTATCGCTATGGCGGCTCGATTCCGCTGTACCGCGATTACCGCAGCGGCGGGTACTACAAGCCCAATGGCGATCTGGCCAGCAACCGCGTCGGCACCGTGCGCGGGCGCAATGGCGCCATCGACATGCCTTCGCGTGCGATCACCGTCTCGCGCTCGGGTTTCGGCTCCAGTGCGGCGGCGCGCAGTTCGTTCGGCAGTGGCGGGCGCAGCTCCGGATACGGCGGCTGACATGCAACGGATCGCAATCGCCGAGCGCCCGGACTGGCGCGAGCAGGCCGAATCGCTCGGCTTCCATTTCCACACCATCGACGGCGAGCGCTATTGGGACGAAAGCGCGTATTACGCGTTCTCGCTGCGCCAGATCGAGAACGACATCGAAGCGCCCACGCAGGAACTGCACGACATGGCGATGCAGCTGGTGGACGAGGTGGTGGGCTCGGAACAGCTGATGACGCAACTGGCGATCCCGCCGTTCTACTGGGACTGGATCGCCAACTCGTGGAAAGACCGCGACCCGCATCTGTATGGCCGCATGGATCTGGCCTATGCCGGCGACGGCCCGGCCAAGCTGTACGAACTCAATTACGACACGCCCACCTCGCTGTACGAATCGGCGTATTTTCAGTGGCTGTGGCTGGAACAGCAGATCGCTGCCGGTGCGTTGCCCAAGGGCACCGACCAGTACAACCTGATCCAGGACCTGCTGTGCGAAACCCTGGGCGCGCTGGCGGTGGAAGGTGCGATCGGGCCGCAGATGCATTTTTCAGCGGTGCGCGATTCGCTGGAGGATCGCGCCACGGTGCGGTATCTGCGCGATTGCGCGCACCAGGTGGGCATCAGCACCGAGGAAGTGGCCATCGAAGATATCGGCCTGAGCGCCGATGGCTGGTTCACCGATGAGCAGGACCGGGTGATCCAGACGCTGTTCAAGCTCTACCCGCTGGAATTCATGATGGAAGAGCGCTTCGGCCCGGCATTGATTGCCAACCGTGTGCGCCTGATCGAGCCGGCATGGAAATCGGTGCTGAGCAACAAGGGCATCCTGCCGCTGCTGTGGGAGCGCCATCAAGGCCATCCCAATCTGCTGCCTGCACGCTTTGCGCAAGCCGGCGAAGCGCCGACGGCAGGCTGGGTGCGCAAGCCGCTGCTCTCGCGCGAGGGCGCCAACATCTCTCTGGTCACCGCACAGGGCGACGCCGCACAGACCGACGGGCCGTATGTGGATGGGCCGGCGATCCTGCAGGCGCACCATCCGTTACCGGTGTTCGATGGGCGGCATGCGCTGGTGGGCAGTTGGGTCGTGGCCGATCGCCCCGCCGGGCTGGGCATGCGCGACGACGATGGCCCGATCACCCGCGACACCTCGCGCTTCGTGCCGCACGTGATCGTGGATTGATGCAGTAGTGAGTGCGCATCGCCACCGCAAGGTGGCGGTGTTGCGTGTTGCGATTGCCGCCGCTGTGGCCGTTGGTGAGGTTCGCCGGTTACGTGGCTGCGCTCTGCGCAATGGTCCCGCCCCGCACAGCGCAGACAACGCTCTTCATCGCCTTGCACACGCCTTGGTTGCGCGCAAGCCCTTTACTGCAAGCCGAGCAGTGCAGGTTTTCCACACCCCCTGTGGATGGAAGTTGCACAAGGCTGTGGACAAGTCAGCTCAGGCCGCGGCCTGCAACGCTGTCAAGATGGGTGGCGAAAAAATGACCAACCGCTCGCGGCGATGGTTTTCCAGTCGAGATTTGAACGATCCCGACAGGATCGGCAAAGCCGGCTGCACAGCCATCACACCCGCCGCGCCACGAAAAAGCTCGCCACCGCCAGCAGCCACGCCAATGCGAACACGCTCAGGTATGCGGCCAACGTCGCTGAATCCAGCAGCGCGGCGAACAACGCGCCGGCCAGCGCCAGCATGCCGGCCACCGCAATCGCTTCGCTCAACTGTAGCGCCGAACTGTGCGCGCCTTGTTGCGCCGGTGGCGACAACGACAACGTCAACACCGACAGACTCGGATACAGCAGGCCCATGCCCAGGCCTGCCAGCGCCCAGCCGGTGATCGCCACTGGCACCGGAATGAGCGGCCACACCGCGCCCGCGCTGATCACGATGCCCAGCGACATCAATAGCGCACCGGTCTTGAGCAGGCGTGGGCGCGACCAACCGGCGCGGCTATGGCCCTGATACCACGAGCCGCTGAACCACCCCAATGCACCCACGCTGAGCGCCACGCCGGCCAGCAGCGGCGAGAGGCCGCGTTCGCGCGACAGCAGCAACGGCAGGAATGCCTCGAACCCGAAGAAGGCCGCCGCCGCAATGCCGCGCAGCGCGATCACGCTGGGCAGGCCACGTGCAAGCCGCAGCGTGCCGCCCGGCAACAGGTGCCAGGCGCAGAACAGTGTGAGCAATAGCGCTGGCGTCATCGCCAGCAACGCCAGCACGCCGTGCAGCTGCCCGCCCAGATACACGCCGAGCACGCCCAATGCTGCACCGATCGCCCAGCCGAGCGCGGCGTTGGAGTCGGCGGACGGTTCGCCCGACCACGCGCGCCCGCGGATGGCCGGCCACAACATCAGCCCGGCCGGAATCGCCAGCAGCGGCACCGACAGAAATACCCAGCGCCATCCCACATGCTGCACGATCAGCCCGCTGATGCCCGGCCCGATCAACGACGGCACCACCCAGCCGGCCGAAAACGCGGCAAACACGCGCGGCCGCAACGCTTCCGGATACAGCCGCCCGACGATGACGTACAGCGCCACCGAATACGCGCCGGCGCCCAGGCCTTGCAGCAAGCGCCCTGCGATCAGTAGCGGCATGCTTGGCGCCAACCCGGCGATCAACAGCCCGATCACAAAGCACAGCAGTCCCGCACCCAGCGCTCCGCCCGGGCCGCGCCGGTCGCTCCAGCGCCCGGCGGCAGTCATGCCGACCACGCTGGTCGCCAAGGTGCCGCCGAAGGCCAGCGCGTACAGCGGCAGCCCGTTCAATTCGCGCGCCACGGTCGGCATGGCGGCGGCAACCGCCAGCGACTCGAAGGCATTGAGCGATACCAGCGCGACCATGCCCAGCGTTGCGGCGCGATACGGCGCGGCGAGAATGGAAGTGGGTTGCGTGGCGCCGAGTGGCGTGGCGGGCGTGGTGATTGCGGCGGGCATGTCGGTGGGCATCGAAGATCCAGGAACGAACGTGAGCACAGCCATGACATCGGTGCTTGCACCGGTCATGGCCGCGCAGCATCCTGCCTCAACCGAGGTTGAGGTCAAAGCAATGCAGCGTGAGTTGTCCGTGGGCGAAGTGGCCAAGCGCAGTGGCGTGGCGGTGTCGGCATTGCATTTCTACGAGCGCAAGGGCTTGATCCGCAGCCTGCGCACCGCAGGCAACCAACGCCGTTATGCGCGCGATGTGTTGCGGCGGATTGCGGTGATCCGCGTGGCGCAGCGGCTTGGCGTGCCCTTGCAGCAGGTGCTGGAGGCGTTCTCGGTGTTGCCGGAGCAGCGCACCCCCACACGTGCGGAGTGGGCGCGCATGTCGGCGCGCTGGCGCGGACAACTGGATGCGCGCATTAGCGAACTACAGGCGCTGCGCGACCAGCTCACCGACTGCATCGGCTGCGGGTGTCTGTCGCTGCGCCGCTGCCGGTTGAGCAATCCGGGCGACAGCCTGGGCCACGACGGTGAGGGGGCTTTGCGACTGGGCAGCTTGATTGCGGAATAAGAGCGGCTAACAAAACGTAGCGAGCGGGCCTGGCGGTGAGTCTGGTTTTGTCGGCCGCGTCTTGGTGGATGCCGTCAGAAGTCCAGGTCAAACGCTGAGTGGATCGAGGGCGCGGCGCCCTCGCCGCTCGCGGGACACGCCGTAAATCCGTCCATGGAGGCTTGGTGGCGGCATCCATGCCGCCACACGGTCCCGCAAGCGGCGAGGACACCGCACCAGAGAGTGAGTCGGCTGCTTTGTTGAAAACATGCACACCGACCATCCCGACTGGTCCTTGCCTGCCCACCGTCGCGGGACCTTACGCGGCATGGATGCCGCGTAAGAGCCTACAGGGACGTACTTGCGGCGTGTCCCGCGATGGTGGGCGGGCAAGGGCCCCGCAGCCAATCAACAGACCAGCCGCTCTGCAGTAGTCAGGCGTGGGTCAGTTTTGGTAGCCGCTCTCAGCATCACCGGCATGCCGTCGCGCAGATCGTCGAACGGAGCGCTGCTGCCGCCGAATCGTGTACCGCCATCCGGGACCAATGGCATTCCCGCGCGCGGCGAGGCGCGCCGTAGGATGGGAGTCCCCCACGCCGCAGGACTTCGCATGACCCCCACCGTGCGCCGATCGCTTACCGTTGCACTGTCACTGGCGTGCGTTGCGCCCGCACTTGCCGCTCCCGCACCAGCCAGTTCCGCAACCGCAGCACCCGCTCCGGCCAGCCATTTCGATCCGCTGGCCTTGTTCGCGCCACTGCAACTGCCCGATGCACCCAACGCCTACCGCAGCGGCAGTGGCGTGCCCGGCCCGCTGTTCTGGCAGAACCGTGCGGATTACGACCTGAAGGCCAGCATCGACCCGGCGACCCACACGCTCACCGGCGAGGCGGCGATCCGCTACACCAACCGCAGCCCCGACACGCTGGACGTGCTGTGGCTGCAGCTGGACCAGAACATCTACCGCGCCGATGCGCGCGCTGCCGCCAGCCGGCCATCGCGCCGTACCCAGTTCACCGACGGCATGCAGATCGCCAGCATCGAGATCGACGATGGCGGGCGCCGCCAGCCGGCCCACTTCGTCGTCGACGACACCCGCCTGCGCGTGGACCTGCCGCAGCCGCTGGCCGGGCAGGGCAAGGCGCTGACCGTGCATATCCGCTACCGCTACACGATTCCCGGTACCTGGGGCGGGCGCACCGCGTTCAGTGCCCGCAAGCAGGGCGAGATCTACGAGATTGCGCAGTGGTATCCGCGCATGGCGGTGTACGACGACCTGCGCGGCTGGGACACGCAGCCGTATCTGGGCTCGGAGTTCTATCTGGAATACGGCGACTTCGATTACGCGGTGACCGTGCCGGAGGGCTTTCTGGTCGCCGGCTCCGGCGCGCTGACCAATCCGGCCGAGGTGCTCAGCCGCACCGAGCAGCAACGCCTGGAACAGGCACGCGGCAGCGATCGCACGGTGCTGATCCGCACGCCTGCCGAAGTGACTGCACGTGCGGCCAAGCCGACGGGCAAGGGCACGCAGACCTGGCGCTTCCATATGGACAACACCCGTGACGTGGCGTTTGCTGCATCGCCTGCGTTCGTCTGGGATGCCGCGCGCATCAAGCTGCCGGGTGGCAAGCAGTCGCTGGCAATGTCGGTGTATCCGCTGGAAGGCGTGGGCGCGGACAAGTGGAACCGCTCCACCGAATACGTCAAAGGCGCGATCGAACATTTCTCGCAGTGGTACCCGTATCCGTGGCCGGCCGCGCTCAATCTGGGCGGTTATGGCGCGGGCATGGAGTATCCGGGCATCGTTTTCGATGGTTTCGAAGACAGCGGCAAGGAGTTGTTCTGGATCACCGCGCACGAGATCGGCCACACCTGGTTCCCGATGATCGTCGGCTCCAATGAGCGGCGGCATGCGTTCATGGATGAAGGCTTCAATACCTTTATCGACGTGTACGCATCGGATGCCTTCAACAAGGGCGAATACGCGCCCAAGCGCGATTCGGAATATGCGCCCAAGGGGGGCAACCCGGTCGACGAAATCCTGCCGTTGCTGGCCGACACCAGCGCGCCGACGCTGATGGACAACGCCGATTCCACCAGCGAGACCTACCGCCATTCCTTGACCTACTTCAAGGGCGCGTTGGGGTTGGTGCTGTTGCGCGAGCAGATCCTGGGGCCGGACCGCTTCGATCCGGCCTTTCGCAAGTAGATCGCCACCTGGGCCTACAAACATCCCACGCCGTCGGATTTCTTCCGGCTGATGGAAAGCGAGAGCGGCGAAGATCTGGCCTGGTGGTGGCGCGGCTGGTATCTCAACAACTGGCAGCTGGATATGGGCATCAGCGAGGCGCATTACGTGGATCACGATCCTGCCAGGGGCGTGCAACTGACGCTGCGCAGCAGTCAGAAACTGGTGATGCCGGTGACGGTGCGCGTGGATCTGGCCGACGGCAGCCACCTGGACCGCCGCGTGCCGGTGGAAACCTGGCTGCAGAACACCGCGCCCAAGCTGACGCTGCCGACCACGCAGAAGGTGCTGCACGTGCGACTGGATCCGGATCACGCGCTGCCCGATGCACAGCGTGGCGACAACCAGGTGGATGTGATCGGCTAGCGGCGCCGATGCAATCGTCCGCGCTGCAATGGCGCGGATGCGCGGGACGCAGACACGACGGAGGCATGCCAAAAACGGCGCAATCGATTTCAGCGATTGCGCCGTTTTTTGTATCTGCTTGCATGGCCATCTACGCTGCGCGTTGCTGTAGCGGATGTGCTCGCATGGTTCGCGATGGTGTTGCCTTGCAGCGTCAACAGTGCCGTTGTGCCGCACTTGCGTAGTGCGATCGCAGTGACACTTTGCGCAACTTTTGAAAGCGGCGTTGTGGCAATCATCGCCCTGGCCTGAAGCGCCAATACCAAAGCGCAATCACTGCAGTGGCTGCTGATAACGCTTACAGCCACGGCAGGTCTGCGTATGCCGTGCGGGCTCAAGCGCGCGTGTTGTTGAGTGCCTGGATGTGTCACCGCGTGTTTGTTGCAACGCAGGGTGACAAGCACCGACACGCGTGACTAGTCTGCGCCGCGTGGTAGCGCTATCACGCTTGATGTAGCGATCGCAGTCGTTCAACAAGGTGGCGCACAAGCCTGCGTCAACCACAGATTCCAGGGTAGGGAAGGCAGTCGCACGTGCTGTACAGATCGTTGCAGGCAGCGTCCGTCATGGACGTGGCGCGTGCACGGTTGGCATCAGGGGGATCCGCCGTTGGTTCGATGCGGGGGATCAGATGACGTTCTGCAACGGAAGGTATGTCGCGTGCCGTGCAAGGCGCGTGGCCAGACAATCGCCGCGTCGCATTCCGCGACGACGGCCGTGGGTGTTGGACTCCAGACCCGAGGATAGATCGATGCGTCGTACGTTGAGCAATTTCAAGTCCAAGGCCATGTTCACCTTCGTCGGTGGCCTGTTGGTCATCAATCCGGCCTTCGCGCAGGACGTTCCCGCGCCGCCAGTGCCGCCGCCGCAATCCAGCGCGCAAACCGCCACCACGCTCGACGCCGTCAACGTGACCGGCATTCGCAGCAGCCTGGATCAATCGATGGGCATCAAGCGCGACGCTGCCGGCGTGGTGGATGCGATCAGCGCCGAAGACATCGGCAAATTTCCCGATACCAATCTTGCCGAGTCGCTGCAACGCATCACCGGCATCTCGATCGAACGCCGCGACGGCGAAGGCGCGCAGGTCACCGCCCGCGGCTTCGGCCCGCAGTTCAATACGGTCACGCTCAACGGCCGGCTGATTCCCGGTGCCGACGCCTTCGGCGCGCCAGGACAGACGCCGATCGGCGGCGTGGACGTGGGCACGCGCGCCTTCAACTTCGCCCAGCTCGCCTCCGAGGCCATCACCGGGATCGAGGTCTACAAGACCAGCCGCGCCACCGCGCCCAGCGGCGGGATCGGCGCCACCATCAACATCCAGACCGACAAGCCGTTCAATCATTCCGGTGTGGTGGCCAATGCCGGCGCCAAGATGGTGTCCGACCGTTCGCAGCCGTTCGGCGATTCGCTCACCCCGGAAGTGTCGGGCATTTTCAGCTACACCAATCCCGACAAGACCTTCGGCATCGGCTTGAGCGGCAGCTACCAGAAGCGTCATGGCGGCTCGGTGCAGGCCACCGAAAACACCTGGAACATCCAGCCCTGGACCGGTACCGATCCAGCCTTGCGCCCGGGCGCGGTGGTGACCAACGCGCCGGCGATCGGCCAGCTGTACGGCATGCCCAACGACCTGCGTTACGCATTCGCCGACTTCCACCGCGAGCGCACCAACGGCCAGGCGGTGGTGCAGTTCGCACCCAGCGACAGCCTGACCTTGACCCTGGATTACACCTATTCCTCCAATGAAATCCGCGAAGAACGAGGCGAGCAGGGCATCTGGTTGCAGCGCGCCAACAGCTTCACCGATCTGACCTTCGATACCGGCCAGGCGGTGGCAACGCCGATCTATCTGCGCGATGTCCCCAACGGTGCCAAGGACTTCGGCATGGAGCAGCAGCGCAACGAGCAGAAGTACACGCTCGGCTCGCTGGGCTTCAATGCGGATTGGCAGGTAAGCGACCGCTTCCAGTTGTCGTTCGATGCGCACAACTCGAAAACCAAGAGCCTGCCCAACGATCCGATCACCGGCGGCAGTGCCACCTATTTCAGCTTCGCCGGCACCAACAACTGCGTCAACGGCCCGTCCTGCGGCGGTCAATGGGGGCAGGAGCTGCGCTTCAATAACGGGCTGCCGATCGGTGCGCGCACCTGGTATCCCACCGCTGCCGATTCGTTGGCCGGCACCAACGGTGTGGTCAATCCGGACTTCACCCCGGCCGAGCTCGGCTCGCAGGTGCTGCGCATCTACTATCAATCGCAGGTGACCGAGATCAAGGAAGGGCGCATGGATGGCACCTTCGACTTCGACGACGGCCGCTTTCAGTTCGGCGTGAGCAGCGCCAACACCACCATGAACCGGCTCACCAGCGACAACTATTCCACACTCGGCGATTGGGGCGTGGCCAATGCCGGCAACGAGCCGGGCATGCAGGCGTTGCTGCGCCCGGTGAGCATCACCGGCATGTTCAAGGACTTCAACGCCAACGGTGCGGCGCCCAACGCATGGCGCGGTGATGCCGATCAGCTGGCCCTGTGGGGTGGCAGCCAGTACGGCGCCACGACGCGCTACAACCCGAACTACAGCGCCGACAATCAGGTCGAAGAGAAGACCCGCGCCGCTTACGTACAGCTGGAATTGAAGGGCGATATCTCCGGCATGACCACCAATACGCGGCTGGGCTTGCGCTATGAGCGTACCGATGTGGAATCCACCTCGCAGGTGGCCACGCCCACCGCCTTGCTCTGGCAGGCCAACAACGACTTCCAGTTGTTGCGTTCCACCGACCTGCAGCCCTTCAGCGAAAAGACCAGCTACAACTACATCCTGCCCAATCTCGATTTCAGCATCGACATCACCGACCAGCTGAAAGGACGCGCCTCGTTCGGCCAGACCATTGCGCGTGCGCCTTACAACAATCTGATCGCCGGGCCGACGCCCAATACACCGAGCGGTTCGATCCTGATCAACCCCTCCACCCGCGCCTCCGGCAGTTCGCAGAGTCCCACGCTGGATCCGCTGGAATCGGACAACCTCGATCTGGCGCTGGAATGGTATTTCGCCGACGCCAGCTATCTATCGGCCACGTTCTGGAACAAGCGCGTCAGCAACTTCATCGGCAATACGGTGTCGCGCGAATCGCTGTACGGGTTGCGGGATCCCACCTCGGGGCCGGACGCGCAATCGGCGCTGGCCTTCCTGCAAAGCGGTGCCTGCGCCGCGCAAGTGGGCGCTTCGGGCAATGACGTTGCCGCTGCCTGTTCGGCCAACGACACCTCGCTGTTCGCGGCGATGGCGTTGTTGCGCAACGCCGCGGCCACCGGTGGATTGGCCGCCTATAACGGCAGTTCCGCGCAGAGTCTGGCCCTGGAGAATGCCTACGACATCGTTGGCAATGCCTCCGATCCGCTGTATCAGTTCGATGTGTCGCGGCCGGTCAACCAGAACAAGGCCAACATCCATGGTTGGGAACTGGGCGGGCAGTACTTCTTCGACACCACTGGCTTCGGTATCTACGCCAACTACACCATCGTCGAAGGCGATGTAGGCTTCGACAACACCGTGATCGATCGCGACCAGTTCGCACTGCTCGGTTTGAGCGACACCGCCAACGTCATGCTGATGTACGAAAAGTACGGCTGGAGCGCACGTCTGGCCTGGAACTGGCGCGACGAGTATCTGATCGCGGCAAACCAGGATGGCGCCAACCGCAATCCTTACTACGTCGAGGCCTACCAGCAATGGGACCTGAGCCTGAGTTACAGCTTCAGCAAGCAGCTGTCGGTGGGCTTTGAGGCGATCAACCTGACTGGCGAAGACGTGCGTTGGCATGGGCGTTCTGACAAGCAGATGATCCGCCTGATCGACCAGCAACCGCGTTATACGTTGGGTGTGCGTTATGCGTTTTGAGAGCGACTGACAAGCCGCTGCGCGCATCTCAGGTGCGCGTTGTGCGGTGTGCGGCGGGGTGGAAATCACCGCGCGCATGCTGCTCAGAGCGCACGGTTCGTGCGCTCCGACGGCAGCGCATAAGAGTTGGTTGGCCGCTCCGCGCAGATGAGTTAAGTCGTGATGTCTGCGCAGCCACCGATCCGGCTGGCGGCCGCGACCGCACTGCCAGGCTGGATGCCCGGACGCATCCGCTGCGATCGCCGACACGCAAACTGCCGCCAGCACGATGGTGGCTGGGGCATCGCCGCGACGCTGGTTGTGCGGGCCTGCCACCAATGCTGCTGTGCCGCTTGCCGGCTTCCTGCTTTTTGGCAATGCTCGACTCCAGCAGGCACGGCATGGTGCCGCATGATCGACTCATACCCCCGTAATGCGGTCGTCCATCGCGGATCACTGCTGGAGCTTCAGATGACGCGATACGCAGTGCTCAACAACGTGGCGCATCACGACATCCGCGTCATCCTGCGCTTTGGCGCCGAGTTCGGCGATGCGCTCGGCCTGGTGCCGGCCTTCGTCACCGAATTCGCCGAGCTGCAACGCGAATACCCGCTGTTTTTTCGCAAGGATCCTGTCACCGGCGCCTACCAGGCGGTGGCGCTGCTGGGCTTTGCACAGGACGAGAATCTGTTTCTGCAGGACGGGCGCTGGACTGCCGGTTACCTGCCGGGCATCGTCGCCAAGGGGCCGTTTCTGATCGGTTTCCAGGAGCAGCGCATCGACGGCGCCCTGGTGCAGGAGCCGGTGATCCATATCGACCTGGAGCACCCGCGCGTCAGCCGCGACGAAGGCGAGACGGTGTTTCTGCCGCAGGGCGGTCATAGCCCGTATCTGGAGCACATCATCAGTGTGCTGCGTGGCATTCGCGACGGCGTGGATGCGGGCCAGGCGATGGCGGCCACCTTCGATGCGCTGGGTCTGATCCAACCGGTGCAGCTGGACGTGACGCTGGATGCCAACCACGCCACCCATCTGCAAGGTCTGTTCGCCATCGACCGCGAGCGCCTTGCCGCGCTCGATGCGCAAGCGCTGCACCAACTGCATCAGACCGGTTATCTGGAAGGCGCATTCTTGATGCTGGCATCGCTACATAACGTGCGTCGGCTGATGGCAGAGAAACAACGTCGCCTGCAACACGCGCAGGCCGCGCCCGCTGCTGAAGCGTATGCCTGAGCGCATGGCTGTGAGCGCCTCCATCATGTCTTCAATTGCCGCAATCGCGCCCATCGCAGAGCGTACAGACTGCCGGCCTGACGCCTTGCCGCTTACTGCGCTCTGCGCCGCCGCCGAACCAGTGGTAGTGCGTGGCATCGCACGCGACTGGTCGTTGGTGCAGGCCGGGCTGCGCAGCCCCCACGAGGCGATGACGCTGCTGCGCGCGCACGACAGCGGACATGCCTTGCAGTATTCCCATGGCGGCCCGGAAATCGCCAGCCGGCCGTTTTACACCAACGACTGCAGTGCGCTGAATTTCGACGTGCAGCGTGGCACGCTGAGCACCTTGCTGGAGGCTATCGCCGCGCATCGCGATGACCCACAGCCGCCTACGTATTATCTGGCGTCGTTGCCGGTCGACAACCACCTGCCCGGCCTGCGTGCAAGCAACGATCTGGATTTCGCCGCCAGCGGCATCGCCGTGCAGCCGAGCATCTGGATCGGCAATCGCGTCATTGCCTCGTGTCATTACGACGCGCCCAACAACCTGGCGTGCTGCGCAGTGGGGCAACGTCGGTTCACGCTGTTTCCGCCAGAGCAGGTGGCCAACCTGTACCCCGGTCCGCTGGATCCCACGCCGGGTGGGCAGGTAGTGAGCATGGTGGATATCGCCAACCCGGATCTGCAGCGATATCCGCGATTTGCCGCTGCGCTGGCGCATGCGCGCACCACCGTACTGGAACCGGGCGATGCGTTGTTCATTCCCAGCATGTGGTGGCATCACGTGCAATCGCTGCAGCCGTTCAATGTGCTGGTCAACTACTGGTGGAGCAGCGCACCCGCGCAGTTGCCGGCGCCGATGCCTGCGCTGTATCACGCGCTATGGGCGATTCGCGACCGGCCGGCGTCCGAAAAAGACGCCTGGCGCGCATTGTTCGATTACTACGTCTTCGGTCCCGCAGAGCGTGCTGGTGAACATCTACCCCAGCAGGCGCGACATGCGTTGGGCCCGATCGACCCGATCCTCGCGCGACAACTGCGCGCCATGCTGATCGGCAAGCTCAATCGCTGATGGTCCATATCGCCCTACATGCATCCCACAGGAGTGCGCAGTGACCCAGGCCCCGATTCGCAAGGTCGTTATCGTCGGTGGCGGCACTGCCGGCTGGATCGCTGCCTGCGCGCTGTCGCACCAGTTCCGCGAGCTGCTCGAGATCACCCTGGTCGAGTCCGAGCAGATCGGCACCGTGGGCGTGGGCGAGTCCACGGTGCCGCCGATCCGCACCTTTCATCGCTTCCTGCAGATCGACGAGCAGGAGTTTCTGCGCGCAGTGGCCGGCACCTTCAAATTGTCCATCTCCTTCGAGCATTGGCGTCGTCAGGGCGAGCGCTATCTCCATCCGTTCGGCATCACCGGGCAAAGCACGCTGGTGTGCGCGTTTCATCACCTCTGGCTGGAAAGTCAGCGGCGTGGCATGCCTGGCACGTTCGGCGACTACTGTCTGGAAACCGTGGCCTCGCGCGTGGATCGCTTCGCACTGTTGCGCGAGCCTGCGGTCAATTACGCCTACCATCTCGACGCGGCGTTGTATGCCAAGTTTCTGCGCGCACGCAGCGAAGCGTTTGGCGCCAAGCGCATCGAAGGCAAGATCCAGCAAGTGACCCTGCAACCGGACAGTGGAGACGTCGCCACGCTGGTGCTGGAAGACGGGCAGGTCATCGATGGCGATCTGTTTATCGATTGCAGCGGCTTTCGCGGCCTGCTGATCGAGCAGGCGTTGCACACCGGCTACGAAGACTGGAGCCACTGGTTGCCGTGCGACCGCGCGGTGGCAGTGCAGACAGAAGCCGTCGGTCCGCCGGTGCCATACACCCGCGCCATCGCGCACGAGGCCGGCTGGCGCTGGCATATCCCGCTGCAGCATCGTGTCGGCAACGGCCTGGTGTTTTCAAGTCGCCATCTCTCCAATGACGAAGCCCACGCCAAGCTGCTGCGCGACGCGGCTGCGCCTGCGCTCAAGGATCCCTGGCTGGTGCCGTTCCGCACCGGCCGCCGGCGCAAGGCCTGGAACAAGAACGTGGTGTCGCTGGGCCTGGCCAGCGGCTTTATCGAACCGCTGGAATCCACCAGCATCCATCTCACCATCGCCGCAGTGGTGCGCCTGATCAGCTTGTTCCCCGCAGACGGCATCGCACCCTCGCAGGTGCAACTGTTCAACGACATCAGCCGCGCCGAAATGGAACACGTGCGCGACTTCATCATCCTGCATTACCACGCCACCCAGCGCGACGAACCGCTATGGCGCCAATGCCGTGAGATGGAACTGCCCGAGTCGCTCGCCTTGCGCCTACGCGCCTGGCGCGAACGTGCGCATGCCTGGCAAGGCGCCGATGAATTGTTTCGCGTCGACTCCTGGACCCATGTGCTGATGGGGCAGGGCATCATTCCTGCACAGCATCACCCGCTGGCGCGCGCAGTGTCCGATCGCGATCTGCATCGCCTGCTGGACGGCATCGCGCAGCCGATCCAACGCGCGGTGCAACAGATGCCATCGCAGCAGGCGTTTATCGATGCGTACTGCAAAGCTGACGCAAGCGCGTGGGGCCTGCGCAGCCCGGTGGTGGCGTAGTGCCCATCTGGTCCGCTACAACCGCATCAAATCCTTGCTGACCACGATCGGCCCGGCATAGTGCTTGCGCGCGCCCTCGCTCCACATCGCATCGGTGATCGTCGGGTCGCCGCCGGGTACGAAGTGATTGAGCACGAGCATTTTTGCGCCGGCCGCTGAAGCGATCTTGCCCGTTTCCTCGCTGGTGGAATGGCTCTTGAGCAGATGGTCGAGCAAGGTCGGCGCGTTGTCGTTGGTCTTGAGCATCTTTTCCAGCGCGGGCAAGTACATCACCTCGTGCACCAGGATGTCGGTGTCTTTAGCGAACTCGGCCAACGCGGGCAGGTAGCGCGTATCGCCGGAGAACACCACCGTGCGGTCGCGCGCGGCGAAGCGGTACGCAAATGCAGGTTTGAGCGTGTAGTGATCCACCAGCGTGGCGGTGACGGTGACCTGCTCGTTCTGCAGCACCGTGCCGGGCTGGTCGAACTCGTGCACTTGAATCAGCTGCTTGAACGGCGGGCGGCCTTCCTCACGAATGCGCGCATCGATGTCGATGGCATTCATCTCGACAAACGCATCCACCATCCTTGCGATACCGGGTGGGCCGTACAGGTGCACCGGCGTCTGCAGCCCGCTTGCCCACGCCAGCCACACCACGTTGAGCAGGTCGGCGTTGTGATCGGAGTGGTGATGGGTCAGGAAGATGTCGCGCAGCGTAGGCAGGCGGATGCCGGCTTTGGCCAGTTGCTGCGCAACCCCATTGCCGCAATCGATCAGGTAGGGCTGCCCGTCGATGACCAACGCATTGGCGGCTGCCGCGCGCAGCGGGGACGGCGTCGGGCCGCCCTTGGTGCCGAGCAGGACCAGCACGCTGCCGTTGGCCGGGAAGGGTGCTGGCGAGAGTGAATCCGATGACGAATCTGCATCCTTCTGCTCGCCGCGTAGTGCAGCGCCAAGCTGGCTTGCCATGCTCAGCGTGCCCGCAGCCAGCGCGATGCGCAGCACCTCGCGACGGGAACGGCGTGTAGAAGGTGCGGGCATTGCGGCTCCTGTCGAAGTATTGAGTACGCGTGCTGGCGCTGTATCAGGCTAGCGCGAGCCCCTCAGGCGTGCGACGACGCACTATAAGAGCAGCTAACAAAACCTGGCAAGCGCTTGCCTGTCAGTGAGTGCAGTGGTTTTGTCGGCCGCATCATGGTGGATGCAGTCAGAGGTCCAGATCAAACGCTGCGTGGGTCGAGGGCACGATGCCCTCACCGCTCGCGGGACACGCCGTAAACCCGTCTCTGGGGGGCTCGGTGCCGGCATCCATGTCGCCACACGGTCCCGCAAGTGACGAGGACACCACGCCAGACAGCTTGCCGGCTGTTTTATTGAAAGCCATGCGCACCGATCACCTCGACTGGTCCTTGCCCGCCCACCGTCGCGGGACCTTACGCGGCATGGATGCCGCGTAACAGCTTACAGGGACGTACTTGCAGCGTGTCCTGCGACGGTGGGCGGGCAAGGGCCCTGCAGCCCTGCAGCAGATCAGCTGGCCTGCAGTAGATTTGCGTCAAGTAGGTTTGTTGGCCGCTCCAAGTCAAAGTTCTTGCGCAATGAACTCGCTCAGTGCAGGCGAACGATAGAAGCCCATGCATTGCGCAAAGATCCTGTTGAACGGGCCTCGCCGCGCTTCGTCCTTCATCGGCACTTCGGCACGATAAAAGTCCGCCGTCTGCTCGGCGACATAGCGATGCAGGCGGTCGGTGGCGCCGGCCTTGGCATTGTCCAGCGCATAGGTCGTCAGCAGATACGAGCGATCGCGCAGCTGATCGGAGGTGTATTTGCCGCTGCGCGCATAGTTGTTGTCCAGGCATAGCTGCAGCGCGTATGCCTTGACCTCGTCGCGATTGGCGGGCTTGCCGGCTGCGCCGGCGGCGACCTGCAGCGACAAGGTCGCCAGTGCAAGTGCGGCGATGAGAGGGCGATTGCGTTGAACGGGCATGCAGATCCAGGTGAAGGACGAGCTGCCAAGTCTGCATCATCAAGCCGATGCAGATGAAGTGCTGTACGTCCGCCAAGTGCAGCTGCACGTGGCAGACGAGACACCGCCTGCCACGTGCAGCAACCGCTTACGGGCCGAAGTAGGTGGAGATGCTGGAATACACGTCCGAGAAGCGCGAGTAGTAGTCCGGATCGGTCTGCGCGCTGCAGAACGAGTAGCCGCCATACAGGCCGCCGCGCAGCTGATACGCGCCACCGCTGGCGACGGTGAACAGGCCCGAGCCGGACGAGCCGCCTTCGGTCACGCCATCGTTCCAGACCACGCGGTACAGCGGGCTCTTGCCGTCGATGGAGGTGCTCAGCCCATTCACGCTGCCCAGCGAGTACTTCTTGACGTCGCCGGACGGGTGATGGATGCCGACAATCGCGGTACCGGTGGCGCCGATCGCCGCGCTGTTCCATGCCGCGTAGAACGCGCCGCTTGGCGGTGCGGTCTTCAGTTCCAGCAATGCGGTGTCACGCGTGGTATTGGCGTGGCGCAGGAACGCACCACCGCTCAGCGTGGTTGCCTGCGAACTTGCAGTGTTGCCGTTGCAGCTGGCCGCATCGTAGAACCAGTAGGTCTGCAGCGAGTTGGCGACGGTCTGCGTGCTGATGCAGTGCGCGGCGGTCCAGAACAGATTGCGCTTGGGCGAGTTGGTGTTGTTGAGCAAGGTGCCGGTGCAAAGGAACGAGCCCTGGCTGGTGGTGAACACCATGCGTGCCACCGCTTTTGCCGCACTGGTGAAGCCGGCGGTGGGATTGGCGCGGCAGACGATATCGTTCTGGCAGGAATCGCTTTCGCCAATGGCAATGGTCATCATGTCGCGCGCGCTGGCGGTGGGGCTGATGTCCAGATGCGACAGCTGCGGAATGCTCAGGCTGAAGTTCTCCGGATACTGGCCAGCCGGCAGCGAGAGTTCGACCAACAGATTCTCGCCGCTCACGGTCGGCGACCAACCGATGTCGTTGCCGCCGGTAGCGAAGCTTGCACCGGATTGCTCGAACACGCGGCCGTCGTCGCCGGCAAAGCGTAGCGTCACCTTGGACGGATCGCCCGGCGTCGCGCCGGCACCACGCAAAGTTAACGAGGCACGCAAGGAGGCCGCCTGTGCAGAGCTGACCTTCAAGGTCGCAACGCGCGAGCCATCATTGGCCATCTGCCAATCTAGCGTGCCCAGATTCACCAAAGGTTTGGCGACCGCGCGCGAAAAACCGATCTGCAAGGGCTGCCCATGTTTGACCTGTGCAATGCGGCGCTCACGCACGCGACCGATCTCGGTGCTGGTGGGCGCAGTGAGTTGCACCACGCGCGTGGGCAGGATCCCGCCACGCAGACTTGCCGATTGCAATGTTGCCGCGCCAAGTTTGGCCGCTTGCGGCGCAGTGCTCACCGGCGCTGCGTCCATCTCGGTCGGCGGGGCTGCCAGTGCGGAGCCGGAAAGGGCGGAAAACAGCGCCAGGTACAACGCATTCTTGCGATTCATGGGTAGTCCTTACTCGTCAGGGAACGACAGGCTGCGGCGGGGGCCGCAGCGTGCGGGCGCCATCAGTGGCGCCGAACGAGACTAGCGAATGTTTAAAGCTGAATATGTGCTGAAAATCTCGTTCAGAGGTCGGCAGTCAAGAAAAAGATGATCGCGTTCGGAAGCATAAATCTGGATTTGTCACGCACGCACGGTGCGACCCGACGCGTATGGAAGGCGTCATCGGGATGGTTGGGTAAACGGCGCATGCGCAAGCGTCCAGCGTAGTGCGGCAGCGCGGGGGAAATCGCGGGCAGACGCATGCGCGCGGCCGCGCAAACGATCATGGAAAGCGTGCGATGGCGTAGTCCCGGCGAACGCCTGATAACGCTTGCACACCGTGCGCGCTGCACGGCCTGATACTCAAGGTCCATTGCCGACGATCACTGCATAGCAGCGCAGTGCTACACAGCGACACCGGCAGCTGCCGCTATTCCAACGCGTCGCTGGCGCGGAACTCGGTGGAGCGGCCGCTGACTTTCAGGAACGCCAACACCATTAACCCCACCGCCATCCACGCGGTGCCGCCCAATTGCGCGTGCCGGTCGGCATTGATCAACACGTAGGCCAGGATCACGATGCCGATCAACGGCGTCGCAACATGCAATGGCAGGCTACGGCCTCGCCCACGGAAGTGCCACAGCACCGCAACGTGCAACAGGATGAAAGCGGTGAGCGCGCCGACGTTGCACAACGAGGACAGCAACGCGATCTGGCCGACGAACACTTCGCCCAATACCATGCTCAAACCCGCAACCAGCAGGATGGCGCGCTGCGGCACGCCGGTACGCGGATGGATGTAGCGCAAGAACCCCGGCAACTGACGGTCGCGCGCCATGGCGAACAACAAGCGCGAGGTGGCCGCCTGCGCAACCAGCGAATTGGCAATCGCGGCGCTGATCGCCACCGTGAGCGCGATGACGATCTGCAGCCACGGCCCGGCAATGAGCCGGCCGATCTCGAAGAACGCATCGTTGGAGGCCTGTGCGCTGGGGTAGCGCTGCAGGTTCGGCTGCAGCAATGCGGCCAGCCAGGTTTGCAGCACGAACAGGCCGGCCACCATCAGCAGCGCCATCAAGGTGGCGCGTCCGACCACACGGTTGCCGCCACGGGTTTCTTCCGACAGCGTGGAGATCGCATCGAAGCCCAGAAACGACACCACCGCCACCGACAACGCACTGAAGATCAGTTGCGGCGAAAATGCTTGCGGGTTGTAGAACGGACGCAGGTTCCAGCGCGCACCGTTGACGCCGCGCTGGATCGCCAGGCTCGCCAGCACCACGAATACCGCCAGCACCAGCAACTGCGCATACAGAAAAAAACGATTGGCCCGCGCAGTGGTTTCGATGCCGCGCAGATTGACCACGGTATTGAGCACCACGAAGAACGCGATCCACGCCGGCTGCGGCACTGCCGGCAACACGTTGTGCATCGCATTGGCGCCCACCACGTACAGCAGGGTGGGCACCAACAGATAGTCGAGCAGGATCGCCCAGCCGGCGAGAAACCCCATGCCGCTGCTCAATCCGCGCCCCACGTACGCATACACCGAACCGGCCACCGGAAACGCCTGCGACATCTGCTGGTAGCTCAAGGCGGTGAACAGCATCGCCACGAAGCCGACCAGATAGGTCAGCGGCACCATTCCCGCGCTGATATCGAATACGCCACCGAAGATGGAAAACGGCGCGGTCGGCACCATGAACACCAGCCCGTAGATCAGCAGATCCTTGAGCGTGAGCTGTCGCTTGAGCTCCTGGGTGTAGCCAAAGCGTTCCAGCGTGGCCGCGTCGTCGCGGCGTGGTGTGTCGGTCATGCAGGTATCCGCTGAAAGGAATGCCGGGTCGCACGACATGCGCGGTTGGGCGCTTGTCCGTGAATGCTGCGTTGCAGCTAGCTGACCGGCATTGTGACGATAATGTGGCCGACAAGCCCATCCATTGGTAAAAGTGCTAGGTTTTCCATGCTGGATGTCGTCCAGCGGCACCTGCTGTCATCGAAGGACCCACCATGTTCGACACGCTGGCCAGCCTGGGCCGAGATTTGCAGGCGCTGCATACGCTCAATGCCTGCCTGGATCGGGTGTTTCGCGACGTCTGTGCGTTCGGTTTCCAGTCGCTGGTCTACGACTACGCGCCGGTCCCGCTGAGTATGGAGGGCGCGCTGATCACGCCATCGGTGTTCATGCAGCGCAACGCGCCGGGCGACATGCGCCATGTCTGGTGCGAGCATGGGTACTACCAACATGACCCTGTTCAGCAGCGCGCAACGCGGCGCATGATGCCATTCGTGTGGTCGTACCGTACCGACGGCGATCAGGAAGGTGTGGAATATGTCGGCGGCCAGCATCGGCAGGTGACGCGTTATCTGTGCGATAGCGGCATGGGAACCGGTGTCACCGTGCCCTTGCATTTGCCTGGCGGTGCTTTCGCGACCTTCAGTGGCGCAGTCGATGCGGCTGCGGCCGAGGCACCACGGCTGGCCGAAGCGCAGCTGTCGCCATTCTTGTTACTGGCACACGCGTTTCAGGCCCGCGCGCAGGAACTGCTGGATCCGCAGGAACGCCGCTGTCACCACATCGCATTGACCCGCCGCGAGCGCGAGTGCCTGCAGTACTCGGCCAAGGGGCTGACCGCCAAAAGCATCGCGGCCGCGCTCAATCGCTCTACCGCCACGGTGAATCTGCATCTGAACTCGGCCGCACGCAAACTGGGCGCGCGCAATCGCGTCGAGGCGGTGGTGCGCGGGATGCATTATCGATTGCTGGAGCCGTAAACGAAGTCTGCGGCTATCGATCGCAGCATGCGATCGGCAGGCTGGATCGCCTATTTGGTTGAAACGGCATTGCGCGCCCAACCGCGCGTCTGAAACCGCCATCAACCTGAGAGTTTTACCAGTTAGCGTGCGCAGGCCGGGTCGCTAGGCTGAGCGCTCACTATTGCCGTAGGCAGGCGCAGGTCATGCAGTCCACTGAGGGTTATGTCCAATTCCGTGGGTACCGCACCTGGTACCGCATCACCGGCGACCTGCGCAGTGACGCCTGCCCGCTGATCGTCCTGCACGGCGGCCCCGGCTGCACCCACGACTATGTGGACAGCTTCAGGGACCTGGCTGCCAATGGCCGCGCGGTCATCCATTACGACCAGCTCGGCAACGGCAACTCCACCCATCTTCCCAATGCCGACCCCGGTTTCTGGACGGTGGGGCTGTTTCTGGACGAGCTGCAGACCCTGATCACCCACCTTGGCCTGTCGCAATACGCGTTGCTGGGGCAGTCGTGGGGCGGCATGCTGGCGGCCGAGCATGCGGTGCGCCGGCCGGCCGGTCTGCGTGCCTTGGTGATCGCCAACTCGCCGGCATCGATGGGCCTGTGGCGCGCCGCCGCGCTGCGCTTGCGTGCACGCCTGCCCGAACACATCCAGGCGGCACTGGACGAGCACGAGGCCGCCGGCACGCTGGAGCATCCGGCGTACCGCGCCGCCAGCCAGGTGTTCTACGCGCAGCACGTCTGCCGGCTGCTGCCATGGCCCGCGGAAGTGGCGCGCACCTTCGCCGCCATCGATGCCGACCCCACCGTCTACCACGCCATGAACGGCCCGACCGAATTCCACGTGGTGGGCAGCCTGCGCAACTGGAGCATCATCGAACGCCTGCATCGCATCACCGCGCCGGCACTGGTGCTGTCCGGCAAATACGATGAGGCCACGCCGGAAACCGTCGAGCCTTACGCACGCCTGATCCCGGACGCCCACTGGCATGTGTTCGCCAATTCCAGCCATATGCCGCACGTGGAAGAACGCGCTGCCTGCATGCGGCTGGTGGGCAACTTCCTCGACGACCACACGCCGTGGCCCGGCGAGCAGCTGGTGCATACATCGGCGCTGGCGAGTCGCGCTGTTTGAGCTGCCGGTGTCTGTGCATGCGGCGTGCCTGGCGCGTTGACGCTTCAGCGCTTCCTCGTATCGACTGAACTTGCGCTGCGCTGCTTTCGCATCGCATGCGTCTGCGCGAGCAATGGTTGACGTGGATTCGGCAGTGGCTGGTGTCGCCATGCGCGAGTAGCGCGGCATTGCATCCCCGCAATGCGGTGCCGAGCAGCGAGCCCAGGTCGAACATGGTCTGACCCACGACGTTGTCGCGCTCAAGCGCTACGACGTTGTCCATCGCGATAGTGGTGCGTGCAGCACTCGCCAGCCGTTGTGATCGAGCTGCAGCATCAAGTGCGCGTCACCTCCAGCAAGACCGCACGTCATAACGCAGGCACGTGCGCCTGATAGCAGTCTGTCGCTTCGCACCATCACTCACTTCGATGCAGATAGTCCTGCACCTCCACTGACGTGCAGCGCGTCGCCATGCGGCCGGCACTGCAGCGTCCCATCTGCGACTACCACGCGCAATCAAACGCGCGCGTGAGCAAGTGCCGCATCGGCATGCGTTTGCAGACATGAAAACAACATCGCGCACCTTGCAGCAGTGTCCTGTCCTGCATGTCTCCCGCTGTCTCTTTTGCATGTCCTGCAAGGAGAACACCGTGGTGCGTCAAAGTTTCAGAGATGGATAATTGTTTTATGTTTTAAACCGCGCGAAGAATGCGGCCCCCACGCACCGCTTTGCCGCCGTCGATGCCATTGCGCCGACGCCACGCATCGCTTTTCGATTTCATTTGGGAGAGGCTGCATGATCATCAAGACACGCAATGGCGCACTCGCGCTTGCACTGTCCGCTTGCGCTGCGAGTGCCATCGCCGGCCCGGTCGGGTACGGTGCCGCCACCACCGGCGGCGGCAACAAGACCCCGGTCAACGTCGCCACGTTCGAAGCGATGCAGGCCGCCATCGACAGTTATTCCGGCAGTGGCGGGCTGGTGCTCAACTACACCGGCAAGTTCGACTTCAGCACCATCAAGGACGTCTGCGCGCAGTGGAAGCTGCCGGCCAGGACGGTGCAGATCAAGAACAAGAGCGACGTCACCATCAAGGGCGCGAACGGCTCGGCCGCCAACTTCGGTGTGTGGGTGGTGGGCAACGCCAACAACATCATCATCCAGAATATGACCATCGGCCTGCTGCAGGGCGGCGAAGACGCCGATTCGATTTCGCTGGAAGGCAATTCCAGCGGTTCGCCGTCCAGGATCTGGGTCGACCACAACACCGTGTTCGCTTCATTGACCAAGTGCTCCGGCGCCGGCGATGCCTCGTTCGACGGCGGCATCGACATGAAGAAGGGCGTGCACCACGTCACCGTGTCCTACAACCACGTCTACAACTACCAGAAGGTCGCGCTCAACGGATTCAGCGACAGCGACACCAAGAACTCGGCCGCGCGCACCACCTATCACCACAACCGCTTCGAGAACGTCGAGTCGCGCGTGCCGTTGCAGCGTCGCGGGCTGAGCCACATCTACAACAACTACTTCAACAACGTCACCACCTCGGGCATCAATGTGCGCATGGGCGGCGTGGCGAAGATCGAATCCAACTACTTCGAGAACATCAAGAACCCGGTGACCTCACGCGACAGCAGCGAGATCGGCTACTGGGACCTGATCAACAACTACGTCGGCAGCGGCATCACCTGGGGCACGCCGGATGGCAGCAAGCCCTACGCCAACGCCACCAACTGGATCACCACCAAGGTGTTCCCCGAACCGCTGGGCTACACCTACAGCATCACCCCGGCCGCGCAGGTCAAGGCCAAGGTGATCGCCACTGCAGGTGCCGGCAAGAACCTGGCGGAATGATCGGCCACAAGACGTTGCAGTGACACCGATCCCCGGCTTGCCCGGGGGTCTTTGTATGCGGCATGCAGCGTGCGGCGGATTTGTCCACCAGCTGCGTGCAGTGAAGCGGGTCTGGAGCGTGTCACGCACTTGGAGGCCAGTGCGAACGAGCTGCTGGTACGATGAGGCAAGGCGCGATTGCCTGGCTTGTCCACTCTTTCGCCAGGCCCGCGTCAAGAGGCGCGGCAGGCGCCGCGACGCGGTATCGTGTCGCGATTCCATCTCTTCAAGCCCGTCCATGCCGCTTCCGACCGATCCCGTTGCTGAGAACGCTCCGTCCGCCGCGCCCGCGTTGCGCCATGCGTTGAAACCGCGGCAATTGATGATGATGGGCCTGGGCACGGCAATCGGTGCCGGGCTGTTTCTGGGCTCGGGCGTGGGCATCCACGCGGCGGGACCGGCGGTGCTGGTGTCGTACCTGATCGCCGGGGCCCTGGTGATCATCGTGATGAATGCGCTGGGAGAAATGGCCGCGTCCAAGCCGACCAGCGGCGCGTTCTCGGTGTATGCGGCCGATGCGATGGGGCCGACCGCCGGTGCGACGGTGGGCTGGTTGTGGTGGCTGCAGATCGTGGTGGTGATCGCGGCCGAAGCGGTCGGTGCGGCAGGCTTGCTCGCCTCGGTGTGGCCGGCGTTGCCGGTACCGCTGTTGGCGGTGCTGTTCATGGCCACTTTCACGGCGATCAATCTGCTGGGCGTGCGCAACTTCGGCGAGTTCGAATTCTGGTTCGCCATCCTCAAGGTCGCCGCGATCATCGTGTTCCTGCTGATCGGCGTGGCCTTGCTGGCGGGTTGGTTGCCGGATGTGGTGTCGCCGGGGCTGTCCAACTTCACCCAGCACGGCGGATTCGCCCCGAAGGGTCTGGTGGGCGTCGGCTCGGCGTTGCTGGTGGTGGTGTTCGCCTTCGGTGGCACCGAGATCGTGGCGGTGGCCGCCGCGGAAACCGCAGACCCCGGTCGCAGCCTGGCACGCACCATTCGTACCGTGGCCTGGCGCATTCTGGTGTTCTACATCGGCTCGATCAGCGTGATCGTGGCGGTGGTGCCGTGGACCAGTGCGGCGCTCAGCTCGCCGTTTGCCGCGGTGCTGGAGGTGGCGCGCATCCCCGGCGCGGCCACCGCCATCACCCTGGTCGCCGTGGTGGCCTTGTTGTCGGCGCTCAACGCCAATCTGTATGGCGCCTCGCGGATGATCTTTTCGCTGGCACAACGCGGCGAAGCGCCGCGCCTGCTCGGCAGGACCAGCGGCGAGCAGGTGCCGCTGGTGGCGGTGATCGCCAGCGTGTTGTTCGGCTTCGCGGCAGCAGCGTTGGAGTTGCTGTATCCCAACAAGGTATTGCCGATGCTGCTCAATATCGTCGGTGCCACCTGTCTGCTGGTGTGGACGATCTCGTTGCTGTCGCAGCTGATTCTGCGCGCACGCGCCGACCGCGCCGGCATCACGTTGCCGTTCCGTATGCGCGGGTATCCGTTTCTGACCCTGCTGGCGCTGGCGATCCTGGCGGTGATCTTCGTGCTGCTGGCCTCGTCGGCAGACACCCGTGCGCAGTTCCTGTCGATGGTCGGTTTGACTGCGGTCATTGCGGTGGTCAGCGAAGTGGCGCGACGCGTCCGTAGCCGGCCGTGACCATCTGGGTCCACGTGCGGAGCGCGTGATCATGCAGCAGCGAAAAGCAGGCTGCAGTGAGCTTGTGCACACCTTCGAAGCGAGAACGCGCGAGCAGTCTTGCGGTTTCTTTGCCATCCAGCAGGCGAGCCTCTGGATCTGCTGATCCAGGTCAGCTACTGTCGTTTGGTCGAACTTGTTCGTTGCATCGAATTGCCTAGGGTATATCGATTTACTGCTAAATAACGATAGAAACGCATCGCGTTAGAGTGGCTAAAAAAACGTGCGTAGTAGTTTTGGTAGCCGCTCTTAATTCTTTGATTGTTTCAGGAGTCATCGCCGGGGTTCGTGCATGCATGCCGTTTCGTCCGAGAATTCTGCTGCCTTGTCTGCCGCCGATACGCTGGATGCAGTGCATGCGCTGGCCTATCCAGTCGATACACATCTGGACTCCCTGTTTCTGTCGCGCCTGGCCGGTTACGATTTCTGGAAGGGCGACTGGAAAGCGCATCGACGCTCGCTGATCATCTGGCTGATGTTCAAAACCTCGCCGAGAGGTCGCAATCAACCGCTGATGCACCACGTGAGTGGCCCGGACTTTCTCGCGGGCGGTTACGGAGGTGCGTGTTTCAGCGCCCACGCACTATGGGAAAACCTGATCGGCGCGCCTTTTCTCGACCCTTGGAAACACTGGGTGGATCACCAGCGCTATGTCGAGGCGGTGGTGGCGGCAAGTAACGGTCGGATGCGGCTGGCACGCAGCGCCGCCGAGCTACGCGCGATTCGGGCCGACGGTCTTTGCTGCGCCATCCTGTCGTTGGAGGGGGCGCATATGCTTGGGCCACGCGGGATCCGCAGCCAGGCGCTGCGACTGGAGCGCCTGGACCTGGCTGCCAAGGCCGGCGCTGCCTATGTGACGCTCAACCATTTCAGCCATACCGACATCTCCCAGTCCGGCTATGCGCCGCTCAATCCATGGCGCGGGATCGAGGGCGCGGGGCTGTCGGAGTTCGGCAGGGACGTCGTGGAGCGCTGCATCAAGGTTGGACTGCTGGTGGATCTTTCGCATACGTCGAGCCAGGGAATACTCGATGCGTGCGCCATTTGCGCGCGCCGCAACGTGCCGGCCTTCGCCTCGCATGCCGCATCGCGCAGCGTCACCCGTGGTGCGCAGACGCGGCCGTCGCGCCATCTCGACCGCGGGCTCAACGACGCGGCGATCCGCGCCATCGTGCAGACCGGCGGTTGCATCAGCGTCATTCTGGCGCCGTACTTTTTGCGGCATTCCTATCTGGCGGACGGCAAGCCGAACATGGATGCCGATCTGGCGTTTGTCATCGGCTATTACGAAGCCTTCGCCCGACAGATCGCCGACATGGGGATTGTCGAAGATCCGTGGAAACACCTGAGTTTCGGCAGCGATTTCGATGGCGGCATTTCCAGCTTGCCGACCGGGATGCGCAGCGGTGCGGATCTGCCCAGGCTCACGCAGGCGATGATGGATGCCGGCTGGCCCACCCAACGCATCGTCGATGTGTATAGCGGCAATTTCCTGCGGGTCTGGGAGCGGGTGCGGCCGTAGCGTTTTCCAGTACACCCGTATTCGGATGGGAGAGGTAAGAGGGTAGGCCTGCGGTGTTGCGTACCTTAAGGTGACGGCCGTCAGGATGCGGCGGCGCTGTCGGCGTCGTCGGCAGGCACCTGCGCGCGGTTGCCGTCGATTCGGCTCGCATGCGCTCAGTGCGCTGGTCAGCGACGTGGCGGCTTGCTGCAGCAGCCTCGCTGCGATCCCATTCGCGCCCAGCAAATCCGTGCTGCATCGCACGCCGGGCGTAGCATCGCGTTGCAGCGCAAGCGCGGCAATTTGCCGCAGATGCGACGCCGTGTCGCATCGGGAACGAGCACGACCGTCCTTATGATGATCAGGTAGCGCAGACGTTGCGATCGAACACCGCACTGTCTTGCGGCGATTGACCTGCCGTCTGCGCGCGGATGCTTCCTCACTTTCCAGGAGGGCTCTCCATGGATGCCTTGCTGTTATCGCGAATCCAGTTCGGGTTCGTCATCGCGTTCCACGTGCTGTTTCCGGCATTCACCATCGGGCTGTCCAGCCTGTTGGCCTTTCTGGAATGGCGCTGGCTGCGCACCCGCCTGCCGGTGTGGCGCGAGCTGTATTTCTTCTGGCAGAAGATCTTCGCGGTGTCGTTCGGCATGGGCGTGGTCAGCGGTATCGTGATGGCCTTCCAGTTCGGCGCCAACTGGCCGGAGCTGAGCCGGATCGCCGGCAGCGTGATCGGCCCGTTGCTGAGCTACGAGGTGCTCACCGCGTTCTTTCTGGAAGCCAGTTTCCTGGGTGTGATGATGTTTGGGTGGGGGCGTATCTCCGAACGCCTGCACTTCTTCGCCACCTGCATGGTGGCGCTGGGCACGTTGTTCTCCACGTTCTGGATCCTGTCATCCAACAGCTGGCTGCAGACCCCGGCCGGGTATGAAGTGGTCGACGGCATCGTGCATCCGCAGGACTGGCTGCAGATCATTTTCAACCCGTCGTTCCCGTACCGGCTTGCGCATATGGCGCTGGGCTCGTTCATCACCACCTGCTTTGTGGTCGGTGCGGTGGGTGCGTGGTACCTGCATCGCGGCGTGCATCGTGAGTCCGGCCTGCGCATGCTCAAGCTGGCGGTGGCCTTCGCGGCGATCACCGTGCCGCTGCAGATCTTCGTCGGCGACATGCATGGCTTGAACACGCTCAAGCACCAGCCGATGAAGATCGCGGCGATCGAAGCGCATTGGCATGACGAAGAGCAGGGCAAGGGTTTCCCGCTCGTGCTGTTTGCGCTGCCCGATGCGCAGGCAGAACATAACGATTACGAGGTGGCGATTCCGCGCCTGGGCAGTGTGCTCCTGACCCACAGCCTGGACGGCAGCATCGCGCCATTGACTTCGGTGCCGGCGGCCGATCGCCCGCCGGTGACCCCGGTGTTCTTCGCCTTCCGCATCATGGTGGGGATCGGCTCGTTGATGCTGCTGGTGGCCTGGGTGTCGGCGTTCGCGTGGTGGCGCGGCAAGTTGCTGCAGTGGCGCTGGCTGCTGGCGATCTGGCGCTGGATGCTGCCGAGCGGCTTCATCGCACTGGTCTCGGGCTGGTTCGTCACCGAGATGGGGCGGCAGCCGTATGTGGTCTATGGGCTGTTGCGTACCGCCGACGCGGTGGGTCCGCAGTCTATGCTGATGACCGCGATCTCGCTGACGGTGTACGTCGCCGGTTATGCGTTCGTGTTCGGCTGGGGCATTTGGTACCTGGTCAAGATCGGCAAGATCGGGCCGACCCCGCACGACGCGCCGCAGCTGGACCACGGCGAGCACACGCCTGCACGGCCGCTCTCCGCGGCCGATGAACCGATCGACGGAGCCGCCTGATGGACATGACGAGTGTTTTGCCTGTGGCGTGGTTCGCGGTGATCGGCTTCGGGGTGCTGATGTACGTGGTGCTGGATGGCTTCGTGCTCGGCATCGGCATCCTGGCGCCGTTTCGCAAGGACGAGGCGCAACTGGATCTGATGATGAACACCGCCGCGCCGATCTGGGACGGCAACGAAACCTGGCTGGTGTTGGGCGGGGCAGGGCTGCTGGCCGCGTTTCCCAAGGCGTATGCGGTGATTCTGTCGGCGCTGTATCTGCCGGTGTTGTTGATGGTGATGGCGCTGGTGTTTCGCGGCGTGGCGTTCGAGTTCCGCTTCAAGGCGCAGCGCTCGCGGCGGTTGTGGAGCAATGCCTTCGCCGCCGGCTCGATCCTGACCACTTTTGCGCAAGGCGTGATTCTGGGCGCGTTGGTACAGGGCTTGCCGATCGAGAACGACCGCTATGTCGGCGGCATCTGGGGCTGGTTCAGCCCGTTCGCGATGCTCACCGGTGCCGCGCTGGTGTTCGGCTACGCCTTGCTCGGCAGCACCTGGCTGATCCTCAAGACCGAAGGCCATGTGCAACAGCTCGCGCGTCAGTTGAGCCGGCCGCTGACCATCAGCGTGTTGATCTTTATCGGCCTGGTCAGCGCCTGGCTGCCGTCGCTGCAGTCGCATGTGATGGAGCGTTGGTTCAGCGGCTCGCATTATCTGTGGCTGATGCCGGTGCCGGTGCTGGTCGCCCTCGTGGGGGTTGCGCTCTGGCGTTCGACTGAGGCGGGGCGGCCGGATACGCCGCCGTTTCTGCTGGCGATGGGCTTGTTCGTACTCGGTTTTGCGGGCCTGGTGTTGGGCATGTGGCCGTATCTGGTGCCGCCGGTCTACACGATCTGGCAGGCTGCTGCGCCGCCGTCTTCGCAGTTGTTCGCACTGGTCGGCCTGGTGGTGTTGCTGCCGCTGATCCTGGGCTACACGGTGTGGTCGTACCGCGTGTTCCGTGGCAAGGTCACGGCGGACACCGGGTACCACCATTGATCGAGCGGAGACGGCATCCGCGCGATGAGCGGCTTGCTCAACGCAGGCGCTGCTTGAACATCCATTCCCACATGGCCGGATCCGCGTAGGTCGCGTCCCAGGCGTTGTGGTTGCCCTCGGGATATTCGCTGTAGCGCACATTGGCGCCGATGCCTTTGGCGGCGCGATACAGCGCGCGGTCGTCGTGCGGCGGTACCGAATCGTCCTTGGCGCCATGAAACATCCAGATCGGCACGTGCTTGAGCTGGGTGACTGCGGCGGTGTACGGGTCGGCTTCCTTTGCCACCAGGCTGACGTACAGCGTGCGACGCTCATCGCGCGGTGCCTTGAGCGCGCCGCAGATCGGCACGATCGCCGCGAAACGCTGCGGCTGCATCAGCCCGATTTCCCAGGCGCCGTAGCCGCCCATCGAGATGCCGGTGAGATAGGTGCGCTGCGGGTCGGCAGCGAACTCGGCGCTGGTCGCATCCAATGCAGCGATTGCCATGCGTGCATTGACGCCCAGCCACTCTTCATCGTCGGGCACCTGCGGCAGCACCACCAACGCGGGAAACTCGGCCGTGTGTTCGCTCAGGTAAGGGCCAACGCCCACTTCGGCCTGATCGCGCCCGTTGTCGCCGCGCTCGCCCGAGCCATGCAGAAACAGCACGATGGGCAGCGGTTGCGGCATCTTCGAGGCCGGCACGAATACCTGATAGCGGTACAGCCGTCCTTCGATCTCCAGCGTGCGGGTGACGAAGTGGCCACGGCGCGCATCGTGGTGGCGCTCACCCATGCTGGAACAGCCGGCAAGCACCAGCGCGAAGACCACAAGAACAAGGCAGCGACGAATCACGCAGCACTCCTGACCGAACCGATGACATACCTGCAGTATCGCCGCACGCAGGTGCGCTGGCATGTCGCGGTGCGACGATTTTGTGTTGCAGTGTCGTCCCAACGTGCACAGCACGCGCTACGGCAGCAGAATCAGCGTGGCCAGGCCGAGGAAGCTCAGGAAGCCCATCACATCGGTCAGCGTGGTCAGAATCACGCCGCCGGCCAGCGCCGGGTCGAAGCCCAGGCGTTTCAACGTCACCGGTACCAGCACCCCGCCGAACGCCGCGGTGAGCATGTTCAAGGTCAACGCGGTGCCGATCACCAGCGACAGCATCGGTTGTTGGAACCAGGCCAGCACGATCAGCCCCAGGCTCACGCCCAGCACCACACCGTTGATCAGCGCCACGGTCAGCTCTTTCTTGAGCAGCGTCATTACGTTGGACGAGCCGATCTGGCCCAACGCCAGGCCGCGCACCATCAGCGCCAACACCTGCGTGCCGGCGTTGCCGCCCATGCCGGCCACGATCGGCATCAGCGCCGCCAGTGCCACCAGTTTTTCGATGGTGCCTTCGAACTTGCTGACCACGCTGGAGGCCAGAAACGCAGTGCACAGGTTGATGCCCAGCCAGATCAGGCGGCGGCGGAATGCGCGCCGCGCCGGGCTGAACATGTCTTCGTCTTCGTCCAGACCGGCCGCGCTCATGGCCTGGTGCTCGGCCTGCTCGCGGATGATGTCGACCACGTCATCGATGGTGATGCGGCCGAGCAGGATGTTGTTGTCGTCCACCACCGGCGCGGAGATCCAGTCGTGATCCGAAAAGCGCCGTGCGACCTCATCGGAGCCATCGCCCACATCGATCGCCGGTTGTTCGTCGTCGATCAGCCGATTGACCGGCGTGTTGTCCTCATGCGTGACCAACGCGGCCAGCGACACGCGGCCCAGGTATTGATGGCGCCGGCTCACCACGTACAGATGATCGGTGTGGTCGGGCAGCTCGCCGCGCAGGCGTAAGTAACGCAGCACCACATCGACATTGACGTCGGCGCGTACCGTCACCACGTCCGGGTTCATCAATCGCCCGGCGGTGTACTCCGGGTACGACAACACCTGCTCGAGCCGCTCGCGGTTCTCGCGGTCCATCGACTTGAGCACTTCGTCGATGACGGTGTCGGGCAGGTCTTCGACCAGATTGGCCAGGTCGTCGATATCGAGGTCTTCGACCGCGGCGACGATCTCGTCGGTGTCCATGTCGGCCAGCAGGCTTTCGCGCACTTCATCGCCGACATGCAGCAGCACTTCGCCATCGTCTTCCGGGTCGACCAGCCCCCACACCACTTCGCGCTTGCCGGGCGGCAGCGATTCGAGCAGGTTGCCGATCTCCGCCGGCGCCAGCGTATTGACCAGCCGGCGTACCGGCCCGAGGCGCCCGCTATCCAGTGCGTCGGACAGCAATCGGAGCTGGCGCGCGGTCTTGTCGTGGCGGACGGCTTCGGCCATGCGCGGCTCCCTGGAAGAGTGGACACGTCCCGATGGAAGACGCGGTGCTGAGTCAGCACGGCATTATCGCTTGCGCATGGTGACGAAACATACAGTGCCGCGCGCAACGCGCTTGAACATCGCCTGCGCGATGCAGCCGCCAAGCCGGAGCGGCTGAAAGAAACCTGGCGAGCGGTCGTCAGCTGGAGAAGGGAAGGCGCGCTCGGAGCCGGCGTCTATCCGCGATACATGAGGATGCCGAGTATCGGCTGCACCCGTCTGGCGGTAAGCGCAGCAGGTTTGCTGGGGCTCTCAGCGCAGCAAACCCTGCGCAACGGCCGCCAACCACTTCTCGATGCCCTTGCGGTCGCGCGCGCGCAGCAGTTTTTCGCCCTGCACGCGCAACTCGCCCAGATGGGTGTCGCGCACCGCACGGCGCACTTCCAGCAATGTGGCCGGATGCAGGCTGAACTCGGTGAGCCCCAACGCCAGCAACATCGGCACGAAGCGCGGGTCGCCGGCGATCTCGCCGCACACCGCCACCGGTTTGCCATACGCGCGCCCGGTGGCGATCACCTGCGCGATCAGCCGCAGCACCGCCGGATGCAATGGCGAATACAACTCGCCCAAGGCTTCGTTGTTGCGATCCACCGCCAGCAGGTACTGCACCAGATCGTTGGTGCCGATCGACAGGAAATCGATATCGTCGATAAAGCAGTCCAGCGCCAGCGCCGCAGCAGGCACTTCGATCATCGCGCCCAGCGGAATGTGCTCGGCGATCTCGTGCCCTTGTTCGCGCAGTTGCACGGCCAGCTTCTTGATCTGTCGCCGCAGCAGCTGAATTTCCTCGCGGCCGCTGACCATCGGCACCAGGATGCGTACCGGCCCGTAGCCGGAGGCACGCAGGATCGCGCGCAACTGCGCCTGCGCCACCGCAGGCCGGGCCAGCGACAACCGCACGCCGCGCAAGCCCAGCGCGGGGTTGTCTTCATCGCTCAGGGTCAGGCCGGTGCGATCGGCCTTGTCGGCGCCCAGATCCAGCGTGCGGATGGTGACCGGGCGGCCGCTCATGCCCAGCACGGTGTCGCGGTAGGTGTGGAACTGTTCCTCTTCGTCCGGCAATTCGTTGCGCTGCAGGAACAGAAATTCGGTGCGATACAGCCCAAGGCCGCTGGCGCCGAGCGCATGCGCCTTTGCCACGTCTTCCAGCGATTCGGCATTGGCCAGCAGCGTGATATCGACGTTGTCGCGCGTGCGCGTGGGTTTGGAACGCAGCCGGCCCAGCTCGCGCTGTTCCTTGGCCAGCGCGCGCAGACGCTCGCGGTAGTCGCGCAGATGCTCGGGCTTGGGATCGACGATCACCTGGCCCGAGCCGGCATCGACGATCAAGACATCGCCATCGTCGATGCGCTGCAGCGCATCGCTCACGCCCACCACCAACGGCAGATGCAGGCTGCGCGCCAGGATCGCGCTGTGCGAGAGCGTGTTTCCGGCGGTGGTGACGATGCCGACTACGCCCTGCGACTGCAGCTGCGCCAGTTCGGACGGCGCCACGTTGTCGCAGACCAGAATCTCGCCGGCCACGCCCTTGAGGTCGGGCGCGCGCTTGTGCAAGAACGCGTGGATGCGGCCGATCACATGATCCAGATCGTCCATGCGGCTTTTGAGGTACGCATCCTCCATGCCGTCGAACACCGCCGCCAACCGGTCGCGCTGCACGCGCAAGGCGTAGTCGGCGCTGTAGCGGTGGGTGCGGATCAATTCGTCCAGGCCTTGCAGCAGCTCCGGGTCGTCGAGCAGCAATGCATGCAGCTCGAGGAATTCGCCGACCTCGCGCGCCAGCGCGCCATGCAGGCGGTCGCGCAGTTGCTGCATCTCGGTGCGCGCCGCTTCGATGGCCACATGCAGGCGCTGCAGCTGCGTTTCCACCTGGTTGGCGGGCACGCGCTGCTCGGCGATTTCCAGCATGTGGCTCTGGCGCACGCGTGCGCGCCCGAGTGCGTTGCCGCGCGAGGCACCGTGTCCGCGCAAGCGCAGACTCATGCGCGGCCCTGGCGCAGCCGCGTGGTGTCCGTGTGCACCGCAGCGAGGTGGCGCATGCTCAGCTGTCCTCGTCGAAGCGACGCTCGAACAGGTCCACCAGCGCCTGCAGGGCCTGCGCTTCGTCTTCGCCATCCAGCCGCACCACCACGCTGGTGCCTTGGCCGGCGGCCAGCAACATCACGCCCATGATGCTCTTGGCATTCACCTCGCGGCCCTTGGCCGCCAGGGTGGCGTTGCTGCGATAGGACGACAGCGTCTGCACCAGCTTGGCGGTTGCCCGCGCATGCAGTCCGAGTCGGTTGGAAACTATGAGTTCGCGTTCAAGCATCGTCGATGATCGCTCCGTTGCGGGTGCCTGCCGCCGCGGTGGCGGGCAGCTCCTGCAAACCTTGTTCGGGATAGTTCATCACCCGCAGCAGCATCGGCAGGCTCAGCGCGGATACCCGGCGAACCGGCGTGCCCAGCTTGGCCAACCGGTTGGCGAGATTGCTGGGGCTGGCGCCGTACAGGTCGGTCATGACCAGCACGCCGTCGCCGCTGTCGACCCGACGCATCGCCGATGACGCCTGGGGCAGCAAGGCGTCCAGGTCTGCATCCAGCGGTACATCGAATGCTTCGGTCTTCAACGGCAACTGCCGCAACAGCCCCGTCGCCACGTTCAATAACGCCGCGCCGATGCCGGGATGAGTAATGAGGAGAATGCCACAGGCCATGCCGAAACGTTAACAGGTCGGCATGACCGCGCGATAGCGTTTGCCGGCACCGATGTGTTGCGAGATGAATAGCCGTTTAGGCGAGCGCTGCAACAGGTTGGCTACGACGCGTGCAGGCAGCGCGCTGCTGCCTGTGTCGTGATGACTTGTGATGTGGGGTGTGTCGTGATGCGTGTCGAACCGCAAGCGAGCGCTGCAGTCCGCATCTGTTGCGCTGCGAAGTTGCAGCGACGCCCTGGTTACAGACCTCACAGAACTGCAAGGCACCGCTTTGACGATTCCCGATTCCCGAATCCCGGAATTTCAATCCTGCTCGCGATGGAACGTCGCCACTTCCGGCCAGCCCTGCTCGCGCGCATGCCGCGCCATGCGCTCGGCCAGATACACCGAGCGGTGCTTGCCGCCGGTACAGCCGAAGGCGATGGTCACGTAACTGCGGGTGTCGTTGCGCAACCGAGGCAGCCAGGTATCGAGCAGGTCGACGATCTGGGCGCTGTAGCGCACCACGTCCGGTTGCCCGTCCAGATACTCGCGCACGCCGGCATCGCGGCCGGTGAGCGGGCGCAGCTCCGGGTCCCAATGCGGATTAGGCAGCACGCGCGCATCGAATACGAAGTCGGCCTCGGCCGGCACGCCGCGCTTGTAGGCGAATGATTCGAACAGCAGCGAGAGCCGGTCGCTGGTGCCGAGCGCGAACTCGGTGACCACGCGGCGACGCAACTGGTGCACGTTGAGCGCGCTGGTGTCGATGATGGCATCGGCCTGCGCGCGCAGCGGTTCGGTCAACTGACGCTCGCGGGTGATCGCTTCCGGCAACGCCAGGCCGAGGTGGCTGAGCGGATGGCGGCGGCGGGTATCGGCATAGCGCTTGATCAGCGCTTCGTCGCTGGCTTCGAAAAACAGCAGCCGTGCTTCGATGCCGTATTCCTGCGCGGCCTGGCGCCATTGCGCCAGCTGGGTCAGATCGCTGCGGCTGCGCACATCGATGCCTACCGCCAGTCGCTGATCGCCGAGCGGGTTGCCACGCAGCCGGCTGCGCACGAAATCCGGCAGCAGTTCCACCGGCAGATTGTCGGAGCAGTAGTAATCGAGATCTTCGAAGGTCTTCAACGCGACCGATTTGCCCGAGCCGGACAGCCCGCTCACGATCATTAACGTGGAGGGCGCGGTACTACTCATGGCGTGCGTCGCTCCAGCAGGTTGCTGTGGCGGGCGATGAACATCGCCGCCGGGTCGATACCCTTGGTGCGCAGGATATGCAGCCGCGTCGCCGCCTCGGTCAGCACGGCCAGGTTGCGGCCCGGCATCACGGGGAGGGTGATCAGCGGCACGTCCAGATCCAGCACGTGACGGCTGCCGGAATCGCCGGTCAGGCGTTCGTAGCCCGACGGCGTGGGCTCGTTCATCGGGCGGGTCAGGTGCACGATCAGGCGCAGGTACTTGTTCTTCTTCACCGCGGTGTCGCCGAACATGTCGCGTACGTTCAACACGCCCAGGCCGCGCACTTCCAGCAGGTCCTGCAGCAATTCGGGGCAGGTGCCGTCGAGCACATCGGGTGCGATCTGGGTGAATTCGGGCGCGTCGTCGGCCACCAGGCGGTGGCCGCGGCTGAGCAGTTCCAGCGCCAGCTCGCTCTTGCCCGATCCCGCCTCGCCGGTGATCAGCACGCCGATCGAATAGATCTCCATGAACACGCCATGCAACGTGACCCGTGGCGCCAGCGTGCGCGCCAGGTGGTAGGACAGATGATTGAGCAGCTCGTGGCCGCGCTTGGGCGAGATCCATAACGGCGTGCCGGATTCGTCCGCGGCCGCGCGCAGGTCTTCCGGGCACGACTGATTCTTGCTGAGCGCCAGTGCCAGCGGCTGCACCTGGATGATCTTCTCGATCGTCTCCCAGCGCTGGCGTGCATCCAGCGAGTCCAGCCAGGCCAGCTCTTCGGTGCCCAGGATCTGCACCTTGTTGGGGTAGATCACATTGAGATAACCGGCCAGCGACGGACGCCGCGCATTGTTGCTGCCGGCCTCGATCTCGCGGTGTTCGCCTTTCTGGCCGGCCACCCAGCGCAGCGCCAGTTTGTCGCGCTGCTGGTCGAACAGTTCGCGTGCGGTGATGCTGGTATTCATGCGGCGCTGGCCTGTGGTGGTGGCGCGTCGATGAGCAACGCCATCAAGGCGTCCGCATTGGGTGCGGCGCGCAATTGCAGGCGAAATTCCGCATCGGAAAACCGCTCGGCCAGTTCCGACAGCAGCATCAGATGTTGATGGGTGTAATGCGCAGGCACTGCCATTGCAAAGATCAGATCCACCGGTTCATCGCCGCCGAAGGCCACCGGCGTATCCAGCCGCAGCAGCGCGCCGCGTGGCTCGGTGAGGTTGGGGCAGCGCCCATGTGGAATGGCGATGCCGTGGCCGATGGCGGTGCTGCCCAGCGCCTCGCGTTCGCACAGGTTGGCGTAGAGCTCGTCTGCGCCGGCCTGACGACAGGACAGCAGATCGGCGGCGGTATGCAGGATAGTGTCGCGATCGGCGGCCGGCGACACCACGGTGCGCACGGCCGCCATCAGATCGGTTAAAGGCATGAGGGCATCAAGCGAGAAGCGTCATGCGAGATTGTCGCGCACCTCGCGTGCGTGGTGGTTACATTTCTTTTCTTTGTGCTTGAGCACCAGGCGGTCCAGCTTGTCGACCAACAGGTCGATGGCCGCATACATGGTGGAGCCGCTGGCATCTGCGTGCAGGGTGCGACCGGGAAGGTTGACGGTGGCGACCACATGGTGGTCTGGCTTGCGAACGGCCAGCTGCGTTCGAACTTCACAGTGCTGGTCGAAATGGCGCTGCAGTCGCTGCAGCTTGCTTGCCACGTACTCCCGCAGGGCGGGGGTCACTTCAAGCTGGTGGCCATACGTCTCGATACGCATCGGATACCTCCATTGGTCGGTGGGCCAATGAACCTTTCCGGTGGTCCGACAAACCCGGCACAGGCCGGCGTTGCGGTGGTTGCAACGTCAGGCGATGCGCACGCGTTCGTGGGAGGCGGAAATGTTCATGGCTTCACGATACTTCGCAACGGTGCGCCGCGCTACAGGTACGCCGGAAGTTTTCAGCAGATCTGCCAACTTGGCATCGGATAACGGCTTGCGCGGGTTTTCCGCATCGATCAGGCGTCGGATCATCGCCTGAATGGCGGTGCTGGAGGCCTCGCCGCCGCTGTCGGTGTCGATGCCGGAGGCGAAGAACGAGCGCAGCGCAATGGTGCCGCGCGGGGTGCGCACGTATTTGCGGGCGATCGCGCGGGAAATGGTCGATTCGTGCAGGCCGAGCTCGCCGGCGATCTCGCGCAGGGTCAACGGGCGCAAGGCCTGCGCGCCGAATTCCAGAAACCCGGACTGGTGCTTCAGAAGGCAGCGCACCACCCGCAGCAGGGTTTCGCCGCGCGCTTCCAGGCTCTTGAGCAGCCAGCGCGCCTCCTGCAACTGCCCACGCAGATAGCCGGCATCGGACTCGCCACAGCTGCGGATCAGGTTCTCGTAGCCGCGGTGGATGGTGACCTTGGGCTGCGCGCGGCCGGCCAGCGAGGCCCGCCACACGCCGCGCTGGCGCCAGATCACGCAGTCCGGCACCACGTAGGTGTCCTGCGACAGGTCGCCGATCTGCTTGCCCGGGCGCGGATCCAGCGAGCGCACCAGTTGCACTGCCTGGTCCACGTCGGCGGTGGAACGCTTGAGTTCGTGGGCCAGCCCGGATACACCGCTGCGCGGCAGACGCTCCAGCGGGCCGGCGACGATCTGCAACGCCAACTCGCGGTTCGGGGTGGCGGGGTCGAGCACGGCCAGCTGCAGCGCAAGACATTCGCCCAGGGTGCGCGCACCCACGCCAACCGGGTCGAAGCGCTGGATCTGGTGCAGCACGGTGAGCACTTCGGCCTCGTCCACCACCGCGCCGAGCGCGAGCGTTTCGAGAATGGCCGACAGCGGTTCGCGCAGGTAGCCGTCTTCGTCCAGCGCGTCGATCAGCATCGCGCCGATCTGGCGGTCGCGTGGCGACAGTGGCGACAGATGCAATTGCCACAGCAGGTGATCGGCCAGCGTTTCGGATTCGGCCACGCGCTCGGCGGCATCGCCGGACTCGTCGTCGTCGAAGCTGCCGCCGCTGCCCGAGCCGGTCCACTGCAGTTCGTCCTGCGACCAGTCGTCGTCGCGCTCTGCAGGCGTCGGGTCTTCGCGTGGGGTGTCGTCGGTGGAGGAGGCCGACGACGATGCGATCGGTGATTCGCTTGCCGCATGCGCGGCTTCGTCGGCCCATTCCAGCAGCGGATTGGTCTCCACCGCTTCGGCGATTTCCAGTTCCAGCTCGGTGGTGGACATCTGCAATAGCTTGATCGCCTGACGCAATTGCGGCGTCATGACCAACTGTTGTCCTAGCGATGTCTGAAGCCGGGCTTTCATGCAGGCACTGACTGAGAAAATCGATGGCGCGGCGCGGCGCTCAAAGGCGGAAAGTTTCCCCCAGATACACGCGACGGACGTCGGGATTGGCTAGCAATGCATCTGGTGCCCCCTGCGCCAGCACGCCCCCCTCAGCGAGAATATACGCGCGATCGCAGATTCCCAAGGTTTCGCGCACGTTGTGATCGGTGATCAACACGCCGATGCCGCGTTCCTTGAGGTGGATGATGATGCGCTGGATCTCGCCGACCGAAATCGGATCCACGCCGGCAAAGGGTTCGTCGAGCAGCATCATGCGCGGCTTGGCGGCCAACGCGCGCGCGATCTCGCAACGGCGCCGCTCACCACCGGACAGGCTGGCGCCCAGCTGGTCGGCCACATGGGTGATCTGCAGTTCTTCCAGCAGCGAGGTCAGTTCCTTCTCGCGCCCCGCACTGTCCAGGTCTTCGCGCAGCTCCAGCACCAGGCGGATGTTGTCGGCCACGGTGAGCTTGCGGAAGATCGAGGGCTCCTGCGGCAGATAACCGACGCCCAGCTTGGCGCGTGCGTACATCGGCTCGGCAGTGAGGTCGCGGCCGTCCAGCTCGATACGCCCGGCATCGGCCTCGACCAGGCCGACAATCATGTAGAAGCAGGTGGTCTTGCCGGCGCCGTTGGGGCCGAGCAGGCCGACCACTTCGCCGGCCTCGAGCGTGAGGCCGAATTCCTTGACCACTTCGCGTTGCTTGTACTTCTTGCGCAGACCGGTGGCGACCAGCATTACTTCTTCCCCTGCGGCTTGGCCGCGGCGGGCTTTGCGGCAGGTGCCGGAGCAGGCGTCGCCGCCGCAGGCGCCGCATTCTTCGGCTGGATGATGGTGCGCACACGGCTGCCGTCGCCGCCACTCTGCATGTTGCCGGTCTTGGTGTTGTAGACCATGCGCTGGCCGGCGTTGGTGCCCTTGGGAGAGTCGACCTTGTAATTGCCGGTCAGCACGATGATCTCGTTGGCGACCTGGTACTCGATGTTGTCGGCCTGGCCGTTCATCATCGCGCCGTCGTCCATCTGCTGCTTGAGCGTGGCCTGCTTACCGACCAGCACCACACGGTCGGTCTGGCCGTTCTTCTGGAAGATATCGGCGGTGTCGGCGTGGATTTCCAGCGTGCCCTGGGTGATCACCACATTGCCGCTGAAGCGGCACTTGCCGCTGTCGTCGAGCATGTTGCAATCGTTGGCGTTGGAATCGATCGCCATCGGCTGATTGCGGTCGCTGGTCTTGGCCATCGCAAGGGCGGGCAGCAGCAGCGCGGCAAACGCCAGTTTAGCGGGCAGCATTCGGTTCATAGCGGGTCTTGACCTGAGAAAGGAGCTTGTACTGGCGTGATTTGAGGTCGGCCTCGAAGCCGACCCCGCTCTGCATGATACCCGGCCGGGTCATGCTCACCGGGGCAGCGGTCTTGGCGAGATTCTGCTGCGGGAACACGTCCAGGCTCTGGGTGCGGAACGTGGTCGGCGGCGTCGCGCCGGTGGTGGGGCTGTCGCCGGAGACATCGCCACGCAGGCGCAATTCGTCGCCCTTGGGACTGATCCAGCCGGTCTTGGAGCGTAGCGTCCACGGTTGATTGGCGTTGTCGGGCAGCAGAAACACCGGCGTGGTGATGTCCGAGGTCTGGTCGGCGCGGTTGCGGTGCATTTCCGGCGCACGCAGCGTCATCGATTCCTTGCCGGTTTGCTTGTCCAGCGCAATCAGTTCGAAATCGCGCAACACGTAATCGGCGCGTGAGTCGTCGACCGCCGCCGCGACCGGGCGCGCGCGCTGTTGCCAGGCCGACCAGCCGGAGATCACGGCGGCGGCGAACAGCACCACGCCCAGGGTGGTGCGCCAGTTCCAGCTCATGCGGAGAACCTTTCGATGATGCCCTCGACCTGGCCTTGCGCAGCCAGCACCACATCGCAGACTTCACGTGCGGCACCTTCGCCGCCACGTGCCCGGGTATGCCACTGCACGCGCTCGGCGATCCACGGATGAGCGTTGGCGGGTGCCACCGGCAGGCCGACCGCCAGCAAGGCGGGCAGGTCGGGAAGGTCGTCGCCCATGAACAGCACCTGGTCCAGCGACAGGCCGTGCTCCTGGCACAGGGCCAGCACCGCCAGGCGCTTGTTCTTGACCCCGATCTGCACATGCAGGCCCAGATCCTGGCCGCGCTTTTCTGCCGACAGGCTGGCGCGTGCGGTGATCAGCGCCACATGGATACCGGCGTGGTCGAGCTGCTTGAGCCCCTGGCCGTCGAGCACGTTGAAGGATTTGCTCTCGTTACCGGCGTGGTCGTAATACAGGCGGCCGTCGGTCAGGGTGCCGTCTACGTCGAAACAGGCCAGACGCACGCGTGCGGCGCGGTCGATCAGCTCGGCGGGCAGATGCTGCAGTGGGGAATAGGGCATCGGTACGAATCGGTGAGAACGGGGTTCCAACGTTTGAAACTGAACCTGTTAAACCACCTTGGCGCGCAACAGGTCGTGAATGTTCAATGCGCCGACCGCGCGCTGCTGCGCATCGACCACGATCAAGCCATTGATCTTGTAATCCTCCATCAGCCGCGCGGCCTCGGCGGCCAGCTGGTCGGCGCCGATGGTGCGGGGGTTGCGCGTCATCACCTGCGCAATGCCGGCGCTGCGCACGTCGATGTCGCTGTCCAGCGCGCGACGCAGGTCGCCGTCGGTGAACAGGCCGATCAGGCGTTCGTTTGCGTCCACCACGGCGGTCATGCCCAGCCGCTTGCGGCTCATTTCCATCAGCGCCTCGCTCAGGCTGGCGTCCTCGCGCACGCGCGGCAGGTCATCGCCGCTGTGCATCACGTCGGTGATATGCAGCAGCAGGCGCCGACCCAGGCTGCCGGCCGGATGCGAGCGCGCAAAGTCATCGGCGGTGAAGCCGCGCGCGTCCAGCAGCGCCACTGCCAGCGCATCGCCCATCGCCAGCGAGGCGGTGGTGCTGGAGGTGGGCGCCAGATGCAGCGGGCAGGCTTCGGCGGAGACGCTCACGTCCAGATGCACATCGGCAGCCTGGGCCAGCGAAGAGCTCGGCCGCCCGGTCATGGCGATGATCGGGTTGCCCTGGCGCTTGAGCACCGGCAGCAGCATGCGCACTTCGTCGGATTCGCCGGAATACGACAGCGCCAGCACGATGTCGGCCTCGGTGATCATGCCCAGGTCGCCATGGCCGGCTTCGCCGGGATGCACGAAGAACGCCGGGGTGCCGGTGGAGGCAAGGGTGGCGGCGATCTTGCGCGCGATATGTCCGGATTTGCCCATGCCGGTAGCCACCACACGCCCGCGCGAGGCCAGCACCAGCCGGCAGGCCGCGGCGAAGTCGCTGCCGATCCGCGCGCCCACGCCGGCCAGCGCTTCGCGCTCGATCTCGAGCACGCGCTGGCCGCTGGCGACCAGGCTGGCGTCGCTGACGGTGGCGGTGGGCAGGTGCGAGACGGCCATGCGGGACTCGGGTGAAGAGTAGAATGTGCGCTCATTTTATGAGGAAACGCCCTGTGGACGCCGAAACCATCCGTAAACTCATCGAATCCGGCTTGCCCGAAGCCCGCGTCGACGTGCACGGCGACGACGGCGTGCACTTCGAGGCGACCGTGATCAGCCCCGCATTTGCCGGCAAGGCCCCGTTGGCGCGCCACCGCATGGTCTACGCGACCCTGGGCGAGCTGATGGGCGGGGCGATCCACGCGCTGCAGCTCAAGACGCTGACCCCCGACGAAGGCTGAGCGTTTGTCGGGCCTTGGCTGGTCGGGCTGCTCATCCGCCTCCATCGCAAGCGCCCGACAGGCTCCCGGCCACTCATCTCATTCCCCCGACATCCTTTTCAGATTCCCTTAGATCCCATGGCAAAAATCGTAGTGACCGGCGGCCAAGCGCTGCACGGTGAGGTCAATATTTCCGGCGCCAAGAACGCGGTGCTGCCAATCCTGTGCGCGACCCTGCTGGCCGATGCGCCGGTGGAGATCAGCAACGTGCCGCACCTGCACGATGTGATCACCACGGTGAAGCTGCTCAGCGAGCTCGGCGCCGAGGTCACCATCGACGAGGGCACGCTGGCCAAGGGGCGCTCTATCCTGGTCGACCCGCGCTCGGTCACCCACCAGATCGCGCCCTACGAGCTGGTCAAGACCATGCGCGCCTCGATCCTGGTGCTGGGCCCGCTGCTGGCGCGCTACTGTAATGCCGAAGTGTCGCTGCCTGGCGGCTGCGCGATCGGCTCGCGTCCGGTCGACCAGCACATCAAGGGCCTGCAGGCGCTGGGTGCGGACATCAACGTGGAAAACGGCTACATCAAGGCCACCAGCAATGGGCGCCTGAAGGGCGCGCGCTACGTGTTCGACATGGTCAGCGTCACCGGCACCGAGAACGTGCTGATGGCTGCGGTGCTGGCCGAAGGCACCACGGTGCTGGAGAACGCGGCGATGGAGCCGGAAGTCACCGACCTGGCCGATTGCCTGATCGCGCTCGGTGCGCAGATCGAAGGCGCCGGCACGCCGCGCATCGTGGTGCAGGGCGTCGAGCGCCTGGGTGGCGGGCACCACGCGGTGCTGCCGGATCGTATCGAAACCGGCACCTTCCTGGTCGCTGCGGCAATGACCGGCGGCAGCGTCACCGTGCGTCGCGCGCGTCCGGAAACCCTGGATGCGGTGCTGGACAAGCTCACCGAAGCCGGCGCCACCATCACCACCACCGCCGACAGCATCACCCTGGACATGCACGGCAAGCGCCCGCGCGCAGTGAGTCTGACCACTGCGCCGTATCCGGCGTTTCCGACCGACATGCAGGCGCAATTCATGGCGCTCAACTGCGTGGCCGACGGGGTGGGCGTGATCAACGAAACCATCTTCGAAAACCGCTTCATGCACGTCAACGAACTGCTGCGGCTGGGTGCGGATATCCAGGTCGAAGGCCACACCGCGATCGTGCGCGGCGCCGAACGCCTCAGCGGCGCGCCGGTGATGGCAACCGATCTGCGCGCTTCGGCGTCGTTGATCCTGGCCGGCCTGGTCGCTGACGGCGATACCACCATCGATCGCATCTACCACCTGGACCGTGGTTACGAAAACATCGAGGAGAAGCTGGGGGCGCTGGGCGCGACCATCCAGCGCACCGCATGATCCTGCGCGGACGCTTCACCACCCGCCGCAAGATCCTGCTTGGCGTGATCGTGCTGATCCTGGCATGGCTGGCCTACGCCTGGTCGGTGGGCATGGCGATCACCCAGGGCGTCGAGTTCAAGGATATGGACTGGAACAACGACGGCACCGCCAGCCGTGACGAGATTGCGCAGTCGTTCTACGCGGTGGCGGTCAAGAAGACGGTCGAAGGCAAGCGCCATTGCGACCTGTTCTATTGGCGCAGCACCGATGCGCAGATCCGCGTGGATTGCCGCACGGTGTTCACTACCAGCGATGACAAGGCTGCGGCCAAGCCCTGAGGGGTGATAGGTGGGTGCGGATGGATCACCTTTGGAGCAAGTGATCAGTCTGTGCGGACAGATCACTTGTGGAGCGGCTGATCTGCTGTTTGGCTGCAGGGTCCTTGCCCGCCCACCATCGTGGGACACGCCGCAAGTACGTCCGTGTAGGCTCTTACGCGGCATCCATGCCGCGTAAGGTCCCGCGACGGCGGCGGGCAAGGACCAGCCGAGATGGTCGGTGTGCATGGTGCAAGCAAGGCACGATGCATGTTGTTCGGATAACGGTGAGTTCGGTCAGCTTTCCAACGCAAGCCAAGCAACCAACAAGCTTTAAGAAAGCAACCGACTAACTCTCTGGTGCGGTGAGCGCACCGCGCGCTCGACTAACTTGGCTTTTGACCCAAGCATTTGACTGCATCTATGACGACGCGCCGACTCGAAAGATTGGTTGGCTTTGAGTAGTTGGACAATGCGGATAGATCGCTTTTAGAGCAGATGATCTGCGGCTCTGCTGCAGGGCCCTCGCCCTCCCACCATCGCGGGACACGCCGCAAGTACGTCCTTGTAGGCTCTTACGCGGCATCCATGCCGCGTAAGGTCCCGCGATGGTGAGAGGGCAAGGACCAGTCAAGATGGTCGGTGTGCATGGTTTTCAATAAAACAGCCTGCAGACTTTCTGGTGCGGTGTCCTCGCCGCTTGCGGGACCGTGTGGCGGCATGGATGCCGCCACCGAGCCTACATGGACGTACTTGCGGCGTGTCCCGCGAGCGGCGAGGGCACCGCGCCCTCGACTCAGTAGCATTTGACTGCGCTAAACAACTTTACGACCGGAACTACGCTGGCAATGAAGCCTCTGGTCGAAGCTTTAGCGCGCTCAGCGCAGCGCCCTGATGGTCAGGTCCAGCGCGTCCTGGCCCTTTTCCTTCTGCAGCAAACGCGCCGGCACCGGTAGGTCCTTGACCACCCAGGCGATCAGTTCCTTGTCGCCGTCCACGCGCGAGACCTTGGTCGCCTGTTCCTGCTTGCCGTTGACGGTGATGGTTTCCTTGCCGACAACCTTGTAGCTCATCGGCTTGATGCGGCCTTCGTCCACCATGCGGTAGTTCAGCGGCTTGCCGGCGGCCAGGTCGCGGGTGATCGCCAAGTTGATCAGCAACGCGTCCATGTCGCCCGGCTGCAGTTTGACCGGGCCACGGCGGTCCGGCTTGATGTCGCCGCCCCAGGTCGCCTGGCTGGTCTTCCAGTCGTAATTGGCGGTGACGTTGCGGCGCTTGACCATCATCGACGAGGTGTCGTTGCTGCTGACCGGGCGCAGTTGACCGTTGCTCTCTTCGAACACGGTGCTCTGGGTCAGATTGGCCAGCTGGTTCTGGATGGTGAGCGTGTAGCGCCACTGCTTGTCACCGGCCGCGGCCAGGGTCATGGTGCCGTTGGCCTGCATGCCCATGTAGTTGGCCGAATAATCGGCCTGGAACGGCTGCACGGCGAATGCGGGCAGGCTGGCCACGGCCAGTGCGGCAGCGGCAATCAGCGAAGACGTGCGAGAAATGGATTTCATGGGTCAGGCTCCTTGATATTCGACCAGGCGCAGATCGACCTGATCCTCACCTTTGTCACGTTGCAGGATGCGCACCGGCGTAGGAACCCCGTTGGCGATCCAGAGGATGGTTTCGTTGTCGCCGCTGTTGACGCGGTACACGCGCAACGCGTCGTAGCTCAGATCGCCGACCTGCACCACTTCGGTGGCATCGGCGACCTTGTAATCGTATTTGCGCACCCGGCCGACATCGACGTAGCGATAGCTCAGGCTGCGCCCGGGTTGCGCGTCGCGCATCAGCGACAGGTTCAACGACAGTGCGCTCTGGTCGCCACGCTGCAGTGGAATCGGCTGTTGGCGCTCTTTCTTCAGATCACCGTCCCACTGCGCGCTGGCGGTCTGCCAGTTGTAGACGCCGGTGACCTTCTTGCCGAAGAACATCGCCTTGCGCACGGTGCTCTGGCTCAGCGGCACATAGGTGTCACCATCGACCTGGAACACGGTGCTCTGCTCCAGGTTCAACCCCAGAATGCTGGCAAAGCCCTTGCGGCCGCGTACCGACATGTCGATGCGCCACTGACTGCCCTCGCCGTGGCTGACCTGCATGGTGGCATCGCCGGCTTCCTTGCCGCGATAAAACGCTTGGTAAGTCGCCACGAAGGGTTGCAGTGGCGGTGGCGTCCAGGTGCTGGCAGGCAGTGCAGCTGCAGAGGCCGGCGCAGCCGGCGGCGCCGCAACCGGAGCAGGAGCAGCTTGCGCAGGCACGGCAGGGGCCTGTTGCGCACGGCCGGTACCGGCTTGGGCGAGCAGGGCGGTGGTCAACAGCGCGGCGGCGATCGGGATGACGTTCATGCGCTGAGAGCGAGGCACGAGGCCCGCAAGGATGTCCGAGGCAGGATGAAGGGGGGGGCGTATCCGCATTCAAGCAAGTGCGGTGTCATCGGACTCTAGTCGCAGTGGCGTAAACAGGCACTGACCGTCGATGTGGGCGTTATCGCCGTGCACCTCCACGCGCCCGCTGGCGAGCAGGTCCAGCGTGGCCAGCAGCAATGGGTGTTCGCGCGCGAGCACGCGGGCGGCCAGCTGCTCGGCGGTGTCGTCGGGCAGCACCGGCACGCGCGCCTGTGCGATCACCGTGCCGGCATCCAGTTCCGGCACCACCAGATGCACGCTGGCGCCATGCTCGGCATCGCCGGCCTCCAGTGCGCGGGCGTGGGTGTGCAGGCCGCGGTACTTGGGCAGCAGCGAGGGGTGGATATTGAGCAGGCGCCCGGCGAAGCGACGCACCAGCGGCTCGCCGAGGATGCGCATGTAACCGGCGCAGACCACCCAATCCGGCTGCGCGGCTGCGATGGCATCGCCCAACGCGGCATCGAAGGCAGCGCGGTCGGCGAAGTCGCGCGGGCTGGCGCTCCAGCGCCGTTCCTCGCCCACCTTCTGCAGGACCGGTGCTTGCGGACGATCGGAAAACACCCCGACCACTTCGGCCTGCAGGCGGCCGCAGGCGATCGCATCGAGGATGGCTTGCAGATTGCTGCCGCGGCCGGAAGCCAGCACGGCCAGACGCAGACTCATTCGGTCGGATTCGCTGATGTCATGGGGCAGTGCGTGTCACGCTGCAGCGGTGACAGGCACGAACAGTGCCCTGACCTGCGGACGCTGCAGCACTACCGGCTTAAATACGTCAAGCACGGTGCCGATGGCAGGAAGGAGCAGTAACTGCCGGGTGAGTGGGGAGGCGTCCATGCAGTCTCCTGGATCAACCGATCCGCACGCGCTCGTCGCCCTGCGCCGTCACTACCTGGCCAATGCGCCAATGCGCCAGCGACTGCGCATCCAGGGCCTGCTCCAGCGCGGCGGCCTGCTCGGGCGCGGCGATCAGCACGAAGCCGATGCCGCAGTTGAAGGTGCGCCACATTTCGGCATCGGCCACCGCGCCTTCGCGCTGCAGCCAGGCGAATACCGGCGGCAACGTCCAGGCCCTGGCGTCGATGTTCAGGCCCAGGCCGTCCGGGATCACGCGGATGATGTTCTCGGTCAGCCCACCGCCGGTGATGTGCGCCATGGCGTGGATCGTCGGGCCGTGCGACTTGAGCAGCGCCAGGATCGGCTTGACGTACAGCGCGGTCGGCGCCATCAGCGCATCGATCAGCTTGACGCCATCCTCCAACACCAGCTCGGCCGGGGCGCCGGCGCGCTCGTAGATCTTGCGGATCAGCGAATAGCCATTGGAATGCGGGCCCGAAGAGGCAATGCCGATCAGCACGTCGCCTGCACGCACCTGCGCGCCATCCAGCAACTGCGATTTTTCCACCGCGCCCACGGTGAAGCCGGCCAGGTCGTATTCGCCCGGCGGATACATATCGGGCATTTCGGCGGTTTCGCCGCCGATCAGGGCGCAGCCGGACAACTCGCAGCCGCGCGCAATGCCGCCGACCACGGCCGCGGCGGTGTCCACGTCGAGCTTGCCGGTAGCGAAGTAGTCCAGAAAGAACAGCGGCTCGGCGCCCTGCACCAGCACGTCGTTGACGCACATGCCGACCAGATCGATGCCGATGGTGTCGTGCCGGCCCAGTTGCTGCGCCAGCTTGAGCTTGGTGCCCACACCGTCGGTGCCGGACACCAGCACCGGCTCTTTGTATTTGCCCGACAGGTCGAACAAGGCGCCGAAACCGCCCAGGCCACCCATCACCTCCGGCCGGAAGCTGCGCTTGACCAGCGGCTTGATGCGTTCGACCAACGCGTTGCCGGCATCGATGTCGACACCCGCCTCACGGTAGGTCATGGGCGAGGGATTGGAAGGCGTTGGGCTGGTCACGGGCGGGGAGGGCTCGGCTGTAAAGGCGGCGATTTTAGCAGCCACGTTGGCGCTGGCGTCCCATTCGGGCAACAATTCACCCGGATACGCTTAAGTCATGGAACCGTCGATGCGCCGCAGTCTCGCTTTCTTTCTCGCCCTCGTGGTCGCCGCGCCCGTGCTGCCGGCCTTCGCACAGGCCGATCTGCGTACCGAAGGCGATGTCGCCAAGGCGCAAAGTGCCTACGATGCCGAAGTACCGGTCAACAGCCAGAGCGAGTCCGATCGCCCTGGCGCCCTGGCGCGCGCGCTGGGCGCGGTACTGGGCAAGGTCTCCGGCGATCGCGGCGCGATGAGTCGCCCCGGGGTGTCGCAGGCGCTGCGCAATGCGCCCAACTACGTCGAAAACTACGACTACCGCCAGGATCAGGGCACCTCGCGCACCGGTGCGCCGACCTTCCGTACCACCCTGGTGGCGCGCTTCCGGCAAACCGATGTGGATAGTCTGATCGCGGCGCTGGGCTTGCCGGTGTGGCCACTGCCGCGTCCCAAGCCGGTGCTATGGTTGGCCATCGACGACGGCAGCGGCCCGCGTCTGGTCAGCGTGACCCAGGCCAATGCGGCGCGCAGCGTGCTGGACCGGGCCATCGAGCGTGGCTACCGGCTCGGCCTGCCAAGTGGCGCGGCCGCCGAGCAGGCACTGGCCGGCGCAATCTGGCGCAAGGACACCGCTGCGGTGTCGCGCGCATCGGCCAAATACAGCCCGCCGATGCAGCTGATCGGCAAGCTCTACCGCACCGACGCCGGTTGGACTGCCGACTGGGTGTTCGCCGACAACGGCAACGTGCTGTCCAGCTGGACCAGTAACGACGGCGACGCGCGACGCGCGATGGCCGCCGGTGCCGACGGCGCGGCTGATGCGTTGGTCAAGCGCTATGCCAAGCGGGTGGACTCGGGCGTGCCCGGCGTCTATCGCGCGGTGATCACCGGTATCACCAGCGCTGACGATTACCTGCGTGTCTCGGCCGCGCTGCAGGGCGTGTCGGTGGTGCGCAGCATCCGCCCGGTCAGCGCCAACGGCGACCGCATGGAAGTGGATCTGGAATTGCTCACGGGCATTTCCGGCCTCAACCGTATGCTCGGCGACAACAGCCCGTTGGTACCGGTGTCGGTACCGACCGAGGGCCCGATCATTCTCGAAAACGAGCACGCCGAGTACCGCCTGAAATGACTTTGACTCCCGAAGCCGAAATTGCCCTGTTCCTGCGCCGCCTCAAATGGGTGGCGGTGATTGTCGGCGTGCTGTGGGTGGTCTCGCTGCTGTCGCCGATCCTGACGCCGTTCGTGCTGGCGTTGCTGCTGGCCTGGCTGGGCGACCCGCTGGTGGATCGCATCGAGCGTGCCGGGCGCTCGCGCAACATGGCGGTGTCGTTGGTTTTCGTGCTGGCGCTGCTGCTGTTCGTGCTGGCGTTGATGATCCTGGTGCCGATGATCGAGCGCCAGATCATGACCTTGATCGATGCGCTACCGCAGATGCGCACCTGGGCGATCAGTACCGCCATTCCGTGGCTGGAAGCCAAGACCGGCGTGGAGCTGATGGGCTGGCTGGACCCGGAGCGCCTGATCGACTGGATCCGCAGCCATTGGGAGCAGGCTGGTGGCGCCGCCAAGACCTTCTTCGGTTACGTGCAGCGCTCGGGCTTTGCGATGGTGACCTGGGTGATCAACCTGGCGTTGCTGCCGATCCTGGCGTTCTACTTCCTGCGCGACTGGGACCGCCTGGTCGAGCGCGTGGCGGCGGTCATCCCGCGTGCCTACATCGGCACCGTGAGCCGGCTGGCGCTGGAGTCCAACGACGTGCTCGGCGGCTTCATCCGCGGCCAGTTCCTGGTGATGCTGGCGCTGGGCGTGATCTACGCCACCGGCCTGTCCATCATCGGGCTCAATCTGGGGCTGCTGATCGGCATCATTGCCGGCTTCATCAGCTTCATTCCGTATCTGGGCGCCACCACCGGCATCGTGCTCGCCCTGCTGGCGGCCGTGGTACAGGCACAGGGTCTGGATCTGAAGTTGCTGATCGGCGTGGGCGTGGTGTTTACGGTCGGCCAGTTGCTGGAAAGCTATGTGCTGACCCCGCGTATCGTCGGCGACAAGATCGGCCTGCATCCGGTGGCGGTGATCTTCGCAGTGATGGCGGGCGGCCAGTTGTTCGGCTTCCTCGGCATGCTGCTGGCGCTGCCGGTGGCAGCGGTGGCCAACGTGTTGCTGCGCTACGCACATGAGCAGTACACCCACAGCGATCTGTACGCAGGCGAGCGCGCCGGCATCGTGCTGCAATCGGGTACTACCGAGCGCAGCGTGATCGTCGAACCCGGCAAGGACGCAGATCGGTTGTGAGTGTTCCGCAGTTGCCACTGGCGTTGCGCGCGCCGCCGGATCAGCGCTTCGATAGTTATGTCGCCGCGCCCGAGGGGTTACTCGCGCAATTGCAGGCCTTGGCGGCGGGGCAGGTGAGCGACTGGCTGTATCTGGCTGGCCCCGCCGGTACCGGCAAGACGCATTTGGCGTTGTCGCTGTGCGCGGCGGCCGAGCAGGCCGGTCGCGCTTCGGCCTATCTGCCGCTGCATGCGGCGGCAGGTCGATTGCGCGATGCGCTCGAAGCACTGGAAGGGCGCAGCCTGGTCGTGCTGGATGGTTTGGACACCATTGCCGGGCAGCGCGACGACGAAGTGGCCTTGTTCGATTTCCACAACCGTGCGCGCGCTGCCGGCACGACGCTGCTTTACACCGCGCGGCAGATGCCCGATGGCCTGGCGTTGGTATTGCCGGATCTGCGCTCGCGGCTGTCGCAATGCATCCGCATCAGCCTGCCTGTGCTCGATGACGCAGGGCGCGCGGCGGTGTTGCGCGATCGTGCGCAACGGCGTGGGCTGGCACTGGACGAGGCAGCAATCGACTGGCTGCTGACCCATAGCGAACGCGAACTGGCTGGGCTGGTGGCCTTGCTGGATCGGCTGGATCGCGAATCGCTGGCTGCCAAGCGCCGTATCACGGTGCCATTTTTGCGGCGCGTGCTTGAGGATCGCGATTCTTAGAGGGGCTGACAAAGCCACTGCGTGCGCCGCGTGTTCCGAGAGGCGCTGAACACTACTGATAGATCAGTTTCAGAGCGGCTGATCTGCTGTTTGGCTGCAGGGCCCTTGCCCGCCCATCGTCGCGGGACTCGCCGCAAGTACGTCCGTGTAGGCTCTTACGCGGCATCCATGCCGCGTAAGGTCCCGCGGCGGTGGGCGGGCAAGGGCCAGTCAAGATGGTCGGTGCGCATGGTTGCAAGCAAGGCGTGGCGGGTGCTGTTGAATAACGCCGCGTTCGATCAGCTTCGCAACGCAACGAGATCAACAGGCAGGCTTTCAACAAAGTGACCGGCTCACTTTCTGGTGCGGTGTCCTCGCCGATTGCGGGACCGTGTGGCGGGATGGATGCCGCCACCGAGCCTCCACGGACGGATTCACGGCGTGTCCCGCGAGCGGCGAGGGCACCGCGCACTCGACTGACCATGCTTTTGACTTACAGCGTGTGAATGCATCTAAACAACATAAGTCGATATCTTTGTTGCTGTGAGCTGATTGAACGGTATTGATGCGTCGGCTGCAGAGCGGCTGATCTGCGGTTTGTCTGCAGGGCCCTTGCCCGCCCACCATCGCGGGACACGCCGCAAGTACGTCCGTGTAGGCTCTTACGCGGCATCCATGCCGCGTAAGGTCCCGCGACGGTGGGCGGGCAAGGGCCAGTCGAGATGGTCGGTGCGCATGGTTGCAAGCAAGGCATGACGGGTGCTGTTTGAATAATGCCGCGTCCGATCAGCTTCGCAACGCAACGAGATCAACAGGCAGGCTTTCAACAAAGTGACCGGCTCACTTTCTGCTGCGGTGTCCTCGCCGATTGCGGGACCGTGTGGCGGCATGGATGCCGCCACCGAGCCTCCAGGGACGGATTCACGGCGTGTCCCGCAAGCGGCGAGGGCACCGCGCACTCGACCAACCAGGCTGTTGGCCCAAGCATTCGCCTGCATTTAAACGCCGCGACGACTCGAAATCTCGGCGGCCAACACGTTGCCGCCATCGATACAACCTTCAAGAGGTTTTGTCAGCCGCTCTCGATTGCGGTTTTTTGCAGCGGCATGGTGCAATCAACTGCCATCACGCAGCAATTGCGCATCCAGTTCCGCCAACCGCTGCGGTGTGCCCACATCGGTCCAGCGCCCCGGATGGTGGAGTCCGTCGATCAAACCTGCCGCCATCTGCGCGCGCAGGATCGGTGCCAGCGCAAACCGCGGTGCCGTGCCGGTCTGCTCCGGTAGCTGACCGATGACCGATTGCCAATCGCGCAGCAGTGCAGGCCGATAGACACCGATGCCGGCGTAAGTGTGGGTTGCAGGCAGAACGGCGCTGACCTTGCCATCAGCCTGCAACGCGAAATCTGCACGCGCCGCATACGCAGGTTGATCGACCAGCACCAGTTGCGCCAGTCCTGCCGGCGCGCTCGACAGCCGCCCGAAATCGAAGTCGGTCCAGATATCGCCATTGACCAACAGAAACGGGGCATCGCCCAGCAACGGCAACGCATGCAGCATGCCGCCGCCGGTCTCCAGCGGTGTGGCGCCCTCGTAGGAATAGTTCAGACGCAGCCCGAACGCGCTGCCATCGCCCAATAGTGGCGGAAATTGCTCGGCCAACCACGAGGTATTGATCACCACCTCGTCCACGCCCAGCGCGGCCAGCTTGTGCAGATGCCAGACGATCAGCGGCGTGCCGCCGACCTTCAACAACGGCTTGGGCGTGCGTTCGGTGAGCGGGCGCATGCGCTCGCCAAATCCGGCCGCGAAGATCAGGGCCTTCATGCGCCGGCCTGCGTGGAGCGTGCCGCCAAGGCAGGTTTGACCAGGTCTTCCAGTAGCCCGATCAGCGGCGCCAGTTCGCTGTAGCGCGGCAGCACGTCGTCCAGATAGGCGATGAAGCGCGGCACGTTATCCAGATACCAATGCTTGCCGTCGCGATGGCTCAGGCGCGAGAAGATGCCCAGATTCTTCAGGTGCCGCTGCACGCCCATCCAGTCCGCATCGCGCAGGAATTGCGCCAGCGGCGGCACCGGTAATCCGGCCGCTAGGGCGCGTGCGTGATAGCGCTCCAGCCAAGCATCCACGCGTGCGATCGGCCAACTGACCGAGGTGTCCTTGAACAGACTGATCGGGTCGTAGGCGATCGGGCCGATCACGCAGTCCTGAAAATCCAGCACCGCCGGTCCATTGCTGACCGGCATCAGATTGCGCGACATGAAATCGCGATGGGTGAACACGCGCGGCTGCGCCAGTGCGTTGTCCATCAAACGGCGCTGCACCCGTTGCAGTTGCTCGGTGTGCTCGCAGCCCAGCTGCAGCCCCAGATGGCGACCGAGAAACCATTCTTCAAACAGGCCAGCATCGCGTTGCAGCAGCGCCTCGCCGAATACACCGCTGTCGGCGGGCGGTGGAATGCGCTGCAGCAGCAACAACTGATCGATCGCGTCATCCAGCAACGCGTCGGCATTAGCGTCGGTCAGTACCTGCGCCAGCGTCGGTACGCCCAGGTCTTCCAACAGCAAGAATCCGGTTTCAAGATCTTGCGCAAGCACTAGCGGCACCCGCACGCCGTGCTCGCCGAGCAGTGCATGCATGCGCAACCACGGCGCCACATTTTCCAGCTCCGGTGGCGCATCCATCAGGATGCGATCCATGCCGCTCCCTTGGGTACGCCAATAACTGCGAAATCCCGCATCGACCGACGCGCGTTGCAGTGTGACCTGCGGATCGTTCAACGCGTGCCGCGCCCATTGCAGACGGAGCGCATCGCGCGCGGTATCGGGAAGCAACGATGACGTCATGAGTAAATGCTGTGTCGTGAAGTGAGGCGCCGCCACGTCAGAGTGGCGGCGGGTCGATCAACGCTTGCTGCCGCTGAACAGCCGTAGCAACGCCAGAATCGCGATCGCACCCAGCAATGCACCGAGAAAGCCGGCCGGTTCGCCTGCGTGGTACCAGCCCATGTAGCGCCCGAACCAGCTGGCCACCACTGCACCGGCGATGCCCAGCACGATGGTCAGCAGGCAACCCAGGCGCTGCGTGCCCGGCGTAATGAAACGGGCCAGCAGCCCGACCACGAAACCGACCAGAATGATGTAAAGCCAGCTGTCGCTACCGAAGAGATTGTTCATCGCAGGCACTGAGGTAAGTGGGATCGGCAGACTAGCACTTCACTAAGAGCAAGCTCTAAACGCCTTTCCCATCGCGAGAGGGGTTGGGGTGAGAGTACGCAGCAAGGCGATGCGTAAAAATCACCCAGCCAAACCACCCACGCACCTGCGCGCGAACCCTCACCAGTGCGATCTAGCACCAGTGAACGCACGCCAATGGCCTACATCGGTTAAACCGCCACCTCAGCAACAGCCATGCCCGCCGTGACGGGTGCCGCTGTCGGCGGCCACCGGCGAGCCGCTGGTCTCGCCACGCAGGCAGGCGGCATGATGCTCGGCAATCACCTTGGCCACGCAGGCGGTCACGCGCTTGCCCATCGGGATGTGCAGGAACTCATTCGGACCATGTGCGTTGGAATGCGGGCCGAGCACGCCGGTGATCATGAACTGCGCGCCGGGGAACTTCTCGCCCAGCATGCCCATGAACGGAATCGAGCCACCTTCGCCCATGTACATGGCAGGCTTGTCGAAGAACGCCAGGCTGGCGTCGTCGATGGCTTTTTCCAGCCACGGCGCCATCTCGGGCGCATTCCAGCCGGACGATGCCTTTTCCAGTTCCAGAGTCACCTGCGCGCCGTTGGGCGGGTCGCGCAGCAGCGCTTCCTTGAGCAATTCGCCGCACACCTTGCCATCGGCGGTCGGCGGCAAGCGCAACGACAACTTCACAGCGGTTTGTGGGCGCAGCACATTGCCGGCCGAGGCCAGCGGCGGCATGCCGTCCACACCGGTGATCGACAGCGCAGGGCGCCAGGTGCGATTCAACACCAGCTCGGTGAGGTCGTCATGCATCGGCACCAGGCCCTCGACCATCGGGAATTTGTCGAAGATGGCGGTATCCAGCGTCGCCGCTGCGGCCTTGGCCTGGGTCAGTCGCTCGGCCGGCACCTCCACATGCAGGCCTTCCAGCAGGATGCGGCCGCTGGCTTCGTCCTCGATGCGCGACAGCAACTGGCGCAGCAAACGGAAGCTGGAAGGCACTACGCCGGAGGCATCGCCCGAGTGCACGCCTTCCTCCAGCACCTTCACGCTGAGGTTACCGCCGGTCAGCCCGCGCAGCGAGGTGGTGCACCATAGCTGCTCATAGTTGCCGCAGCCCGAATCCAGGCACACCACCAGCGATGGCTTGCCGATGCGTGCGGCCAGATGATCGACATAGGCCGGCAGGTCGTAGCTGCCGGATTCCTCGCAGGCCTCGATCAGCACCACGCAGCGCGCATGCGGCAGCCCCTGGGTGCGCAGCGCCAGCACCGCCGCCAGCGAACCGAAGATCGCGTAGCCATCGTCGGCGCCACCGCGCCCGTACAGCTTGTCGTCGCGCAGCACCGGCTTCCACGGGCCGAGGTCGGCGTCCCAGCCGGTCATTTCCGGCTGCTTGTCCAGGTGGCCGTACAGCAGCACGGTGTCGTCACCGGATTCGGCGCCGGTGGCCGGAATTTCGATGAAGATCAACGGCGTGCGGCCTTCCAGACGCACCACCTCGACCTGCATGCCCTCGATCGCCTGCGCCCGCGCCCAGGTTTCCATCAGGGTGACCGCCTGCTCCATGTAGCCGTGCGCCACCCAATCGGTGTCGAACATCGGCGACTTGTTGGGAATGCGGATGTAATCGACCAATTGCGGGACGATCTCCCGATCCCACGTGTCGCTGATGAATTGGTCGATCTTGGCGCTGTCCATGAAGGCTCCGAATGCGTGAAGTAACGGCACATTCTACGCCTGGGCCTGCTGGCCGCCTTTGCGAGGGGAGGGGGTAGGTATTTCCCTACAAGGTGGCGCGCAGTTCACCTGCTGTGTGAAAAGTTCGTTGGCGATAGGATTGCTGCATGTGGCGCGGGACACTGGCTCCGCCGGCAGGAATGCTGGCTAGGACCATCACCCAAGCCACAAGGAGCGTTGCAATGAAGTCATTTACCGTAGTCCTGAAGTCCCTGCTACTGGCGTTGCTGTTGTCCTCGAATGCGTATGCACTCGACAAGGTCGATATCAACACCGCGTCTGCTGAGGAATTGGACAAGGTGCTGACGAATGTCGGGCGATCAAAAGCCGAGGCAATCGTCGAGCACCGTCAGGCAAACGGTCCCTTCAAAAGTGCCGAGGAACTGGCACTGGTCAAGGGCATCGGACTCAAGACGGTCGAACGGAATCGAGACCTGATCGAAGTAGGAGCCACGATGGCTCCCGCCAAGAAGGCTGCCAAGGGGGCGGCGGTGAAACCGGTGGGACGGCGTTAAGGGGAAGGGATCCGAGATACGGTTCGACGCGAGGATGCGTGGCCGCAACCTAACTGGACAGGATGTCCGGGGGATGGCTGGAAGCCGACAAGGACGTGGAATCGCCCGGTGTTGCACTTGGATGTGCAGCCGGGCGTTTTTCGTTTTGGGGTCGCATGAGTTGCGAGCGTACACATGCGTAGGTGACTGCAGGGAAGTGGCGGTGGCAGCATGCGGCGCCAGTCAGGGCATGAAGCGTAAGTCACAGCATCTGGCATGAGGTATAGGTCGCTGTGCGTGTACTGCTGATACGCATAACGCAGCGGCATGTTGGTCACACATGACGGCCCCAGCGCAACGCTTGGGGCACAATGCGCCAATGCAGCTGACAGATCTGAGCAGCCGGGTGATTCCGGCCACCGACTACCGGCGCGAGCGATGGCGCAATCGACTGGGCTGGACGCGCGAGATCCTGCGCTTCGGCGATGCCGACGCGTGGTCGCTGCGCTTGTCGATCGCCGAGATCGAGCAGAATGCGGCGTTTTCTGCTTTCCCAGGCATCGATCGCGAATTGGTGTTGTTGCATGGCAATGGCATGCGGCTACGGTTTGGTGATGGTGCGAGTGTCACCGGCACTGGCAGTAGCAACACTGGTAGTGGCAGTGGTAATGAAAGCGATGGCGGCGGTAGCAATGACGGCAGCGGCGCGGACCGCAGCGGCCATGGCGTAGGCGCCGACGGCGGTACCGATGCTCCCGGCAGCAGTGAGCGCAGCTACGACTTGCTGCCGCCTTACCAACGCGTCCGATTCGCTGGCGAAGAAGCGGTCAGTGCAACGCTGCTCGACGGGCCGACCCAGGATTTCAACCTGATGTGGCGGCGCGATGTGCTGCAGGCCGAGCTGCTGCATCGTCCGCTGGTCGGCACCATGCTGTTCTTTGCAGATCCGGGTAGCGCCTGGGCGCTGCATCTGCTCGCCGGCCAGGCCAGTTTTGGGCGCGATAGCGGCTTGCCACCTTTGGTGGCCGGAGATACTGCCTGGCTCAGTGCCTCCACGCGCACCCGCTACGTGCTCGATGGCGGTGGCGAGTTGCTGGCGATCCGGGTGAGTCCCGTTTAGTTGTCGGTCGTGCGTGCGATGACGCAGTGTCCGTGTATTGATCGAGGTCTGGTTTAAGAGCGGCTGACAAAACTACTTCAGGCCGGTCTATTGCAGAGCGGCTGATCTGCGCTTGGCTGCAGGGCCGTTGCCCGTCCACCCTCGCGGGACACGCCGCAAGTAAGTCCGTGTAGGCGCTTACGCGGCATCCATGCCGCGTAAGGTCCCGCGACGGTGAGCGGGCAAGGACCAGTGGAGATGGTCGGTGTGCAGGGTGCAAGCAAAGCACGACCTGCGTTGCTTGGATAACGGCGCGTCCGCTCAGCTTCCCAAAACAAGCCAAGCAACGGACAGGCTTTTAATAAAACAACCGACTAGCTGTCTGGTGCGGTGTCTTCGCCGATTGCGGCACCGTGTGGCGGCATGGATGCCGCCACCGAGCCTACATGGACGTACTTGTGGCGTGTCCCGCGAGCGGCGAGGGCACCGCGCCCTCGATCAACCAGACTTTGACATTTTGTTAGCCGCTCTAGTGACAACCAACGCTACTCGCGGTTCCGGGCAGCATTCATTCTGGACATCTAGGACATCGACGCATACTCCGTTGGTGGCCGTTCGTCAGGTGGTGTTAGCCACCTTCAATACACGTCGCGGCGATAGCGCCCTTTGCGCAGCAGGTCTTGTCTGACATCGGTGCCGAGGATCGACCCAAGCGTCTGGTCGACTTCGGGTGCCATGCCGCGCAGGCTGCCGCAGACGTAGATGCAGGCGCCTTGATCGACCCACAGACGTAAGTGGTCGGCGGAAGCGGCCAGTGCGTGTTGTACGTAGCGCACTGACTGTTGTTGATCGCGTGAGTACACCAGATCCAGGCGTTCGATCCAGCCATCGCGTTGCCACTGCTGCAGCTCGTTAGCATAGAGCGCATCGTGGGCGGCATTGCGTTCGCCGAACAGCAGCCAGTTGCGACGTGCGCCGGCTGCGATACGGGCGCGTAGATGCGCGCGCAGTCCGGCGATGCCGGTGCCGTTGCCGATCAGCAACATTGGTTGCTCGGGTGCAGGCGGGTGGAAACCGGAGTTGCTGCGCAGGCGCAGCGCGATGGGCGCGCCGATCGGTACATGGATGCAGAGCCAACCACTACCCAGACCCAGGCTGCCGTCGGCGTGCCGGTGCTCGCGCACCAGCAGTTCGGCGTGGCCTTCTTCGGGAATGGATGCGAGCGAATAGTCGCGATGGGGCAGGGCGGCAAGGCGGCGCACCAATGCATCTGCGTCTAGCGATGAAGTTGTGCCTGTAGTTGCACCTGTATCAGTGGCTGTGACTGTGTCAGTACCCGGGCCGATTTTGACTTTGGCATCGGTATCGGCATCGGTGCCGGCACCAGCACTTGGGCCGGGGCCGGCAATGGCACCCACATCGACATCGACATCGACGGGAAGTTGCGCGCCGCTGAGCCATTCGCGCAGCGTGCGTCCGCCAATGCGCTGGGCGCCATCGCGCTGGTTGCGTTGCAGCCAGGACTCCACTGCATTCGGTGCGTTGTGCGGAACGATCTCCGCGATATCGCCTGCGCTCCATTGCGGTAACGGTCCATCGCTGGGCGTCAAGCGCAGTCGGTAAATCGGTGCGCCCGCACTGCCGGGATTGACGCGGACACGCTCGCGTAGCTGCCAGGCGGTGTAGGCCGGCAGGCTCCAGTCGGGTTGTGTCGCAAGCGCTGGCGCCAGCTCTGCCAGACGCCGTTGCCATTGCTGCAGGGCGCGCGGGTCGGCGTTGTCGACCTCGATGCGCTCGAACAAACGGGTGGCGCCGCGTACCTGCAGGCGATCGTCGATGCGTCGGCCAAATGCGCAAAATTGCGCGTAGCCACGGTCGCCCAGCGCCAGCATGGCGTACTGCACGGCCGTCAGATCCTGCGCATCGCCGGCCAGCCAATCGCGCTCGGCTGCTTGCGCATGATCGGGTGCATCGCCTTCGCCGGTGGTGCTGACGATGCACAGCAGCCGCGGCACACGCGTAAGTTGATCGGTATCGACGGCGTCCAGTGGCAGTGCGTACGCACCGACGCCTGCGAACTGCAGCGCAGCGACGCTGCGTTCGGCCAGTTCACGCGCAAATCCGGTCTGGCTTGCCCAGACGATCAGCACGCCGCTGGCGTCTGCGCGCTGTGCGCCCACGCGCCGGCGTGCGAGCAACAGCACGACCGCGCACATGCCCAGGTAGAGCGTCAACCCAAGACCTGCCAGCTGCCAGCGATGTGGGGTTGGTGCGCTCCACCATGCACCAGCATGCAAGCCGCCGAGCCAGCCGACGATGGCTGCAAGGGCAAGTAGAACCAGCCCGTTGCCAAGCCACATGCGTAGGTTGGTGGCGGTCATGACGCAGCCAACTGCTGCTTGAAGGCCGGGCTCATCGATTCAAGCAGAACGCCGTCCTTGCGCGTAAGAAAACGCACGGCCAACGCTGCAGTGCGTGCATAGGCAAGCCCGGCATCGGCACCAAGCACGGTCATCGCGGTGGCCCAGGCATCGGCCTGCATCGCATCGCGTGCGAGCACGCTCACCGCTGCGGGCGCATGCGGAACGGGCGCGCCGATGCGTGGGTCGAAGGTGTGCGCATAGCGGGTGCCGCCGGCATCGAAGCGGTGCCAACGATCGCCGGACGTGGCGACCGCCAACCCGTCCAGCGCGAGCACGCGCGCTGGCAATGCAGCACCGGCGTCTTCGTCGGGTGCGGATTCGACCAGCACGCGCCACGCATTGCCATCGGGCTTGCGTCCGTAACCGAACAGTTCGCCGCCCACTTCGATCAATGCACTGTCGATGTCGGCCCGCAGCAGCGCGCGATGCACGCAGTCCACACCGAATCCCTTTGCAATGCCGGATAGATCCAGCGCCAGTGCGCCGGGCTGCCGCACGCGCATGCCATCCAGTTGCACACGTTGCCAGCCGCAGCGTGCGCTGGCCAAGGCAATCTGATCGACTGCAGGCACCTGCCGTCGCCCGCCCGAGGCACCGAAGCCCCACAGCTCGACCATCGGGCCGACCGTGGGATCGAAGGCACCCTCACTGGCTTGTGCGATCTGCAGCGCTGCGCTCAGCACGGTATGGAATTCATCAGGTAGGGTTTGCCACTGACCAGCAGCCGCGCGGTTGTAGCGGCTGATATCCGAATCCGCTTCCCAGGTGCTCATCTGCGCGACCACACGATCGAGTGCGGCCTGGATGCAGGCATGCAACGGATGCAGATCGCGCCCACGCGGCGCGATCAGTTTCACGCTCCAGGTGGTACCCATGCTGCGGCCGCCGAGGGTGGCGATGGCGTGGTCGGCGGAAGACGATGCAGGCATGGAGAAATCTTATGAAGGCGGTGCGGCAGGATGCACGCTGGGTGCAGCCCTGCCGCATGCGTGCCGATTACTGCGGCAGCACTTCCAGCGTGGCGACGTAACCCAGGCGACGCTGTTTGGCTTGCGGCAGCGAGGTTTTCTTGTCTTCGGTGGTGGTTTCCAGCCAGTACATACCTGCTTCCGGCCAGGTCACGCTGAAGCCGCCCTTGGCATCGGTCTTCAGCTTGATCTCGTTCTGCGCATCGCGATAGCGGGTGCCGCCGCGCACGATGTCGATCTCCAGCCCTGCTGCCGGCTTGCCATCCAGTTGCAGCGTGAACTGCGCCGCTTCGCCGACGACCAGATCGTTGGGATGGGTCACCGGGATCAACTCGATGCCCTTGCCGCTGGGCTTGAAGACCGTGGTGGTGGGAGCACCACGGGTGACGAAGGTTTCCACGCGATTGAAGGACTGCGAGACCTGCAGGTCCTGCGCATTCTTCGGCACCTCGGTGGCGAAGCGGGCTTCGTCGCCGCGCCAGCGCTTGGGCTTGCCGTCTTCCTTCCAGTTGGCGAACAGGCCGGCGTTGACGATGCTGAGCTTGTAGGTGCCGGGTTGGGTGAGTTGCAGGTCGAACACGCTGCGGTACTTGCCGGTGGCCGGGTTTTCCGGCTTGAGCGCGCTGCCATCCGGCGCGGTGATGCTCAAATTATCCAGGCGCAGCGGCACGTGATTGAAGTAGAACAGATCGTTGGAGACCGCTGCATCCACGGTGATCCACGGTGCCTCACCGGCGATGATGGTCTGCGATGGAAGCAACCAGGCCTTGTGGGCGAGTGCGCTGACCGGCAGTGCGGCGAGCATGGCGATCAGGACGAGAGAACGTTTCATGACAACTCCTTGAAGGACGATGAGGACGGTGGATCACGTGTCTGATCAGCGCGAGGGTGTGGCGCTGCGTGGATGCGTGGATGCGTGGATGCGTTATTTTCGAGCAAAAGAGTGCGCGTGCATTGCGCCGTTGCTCGCCGCGCACACGGTGTGCGACCGCAACAACAGCCTGCGCAACGCTCAGGGTTTTGCGACCAGGCTGACAGCACCGAGCTCGCTGCTGCCGCTGGCTTTTGCGGTTTGCGAAGTCGTTGCCGGCCAGGTGAAAGGCACCTTGACCAACTCGCGTCCGCCGACTTCGCGCGCGGCTTCCACCACCAGCGTGTACTGGCCGGCCGGCAGCGACTTCAGCGCGCCCTTGGTGTCGGAGAACGACAGCGCATGCGCGCCGGCCGGACGGGTGGGGCCGGTGACACCATCGACCGGCACATCCAGGGTACGACCGCTCTTGCGCCACCACTGGCGCAGGTCCGGCAGCCACTTGGTGCCGTGGCCTTCGGCGGTGTCCTTGGATTGGTACCAGACCGACAGATTGGCAGCGACCTTCTGGTCTGCACCTTCCAGCCAGATCGCCACGTACGGGCGGTGATATTCGGCGACGTTGAGCTTGGGGATCTCGACGTTGATGTCGAGCGTGGCCGCGTATGCCGGCATGGCGAGCAGGCCGCTCAGGGCGATGGTCAGGGTGGCGCGCATAGTCGTCTCCGGTGGGAAAAAGTCAGTGGATCAACAGCAGGGCGAGCAGCAACGGAATCAGCAGACCCAGGCCGACCAGCGGCCAGGTCATCCGGCGCTGGCGCGCATGCAGGTGCAGCAGGAACAGCCCGGTGATGCAGAACACCAGGCAGGCGATGGCGAACACGTCGATGAACCAGCCCCAGGCCGGCCCGGCATTGCGTCCCTTGTGCAGATCGTTGAGATAGGCGATGGCGCCGCGCCCGGTATGTTCGTACTCGATTGCGCCGGTACTGCGGTCAAGGCTCAACCACGCATCGCCGCCAGGTCGCGGCAACGCGACATACACCTCGTCGGCCGACCATTCGCCGCTGCGTGTGCCGACGCTGATATCCAGTTCGCGCCCCAACCATTGCGCCACGCGCGGCGGAAGCGGTGCATTGCCGTTCTGCTGGTTGCCCAAAGTCTTGAGCAAGGCAGGCGGCAGCGTGAGCGTGCGGTGTTCGGTCGAAGGGCTGGCTTCGATGCGCGCGGCGTGATTCAAGGTCAGCCCGGTGAGGGTAAACAGCAGCATGCCGATCAGGCACAGCGCCGAACTGATCCAGTGCCATTGATGCAGCATGCGCAGCCAGAAACCGCGACGTTGCTGGGTGGTGGCAATGGTGTCGTTGGGGGGCGACATGGCGCGCTCAGGCCGCATCCGCCGCGGCGGATACCTGCAGCAGCGCTTGCCGAACAGCGACCTCGCTCAGCAATGCCTGCAAGCGTGGCTGGCGCGCACTTGCCAGCAGCGGTGTGAGTTGTTGCAGAAAGCCGGCATGTCCGCCTGCGATCGCACGCCGCATCCAGTGCTCGGCCTGATCGAGGTCGCCATCATCTGCCAGCGAGGTGGCGTAACTGGCCTGGCCGCGGAAATCGCCTGCTTCGGCAGAGCGGCGATACCAGTCGCGCGCAGCGGTTGGATCGGCATCGCAGGCCAGGCCCCGGTCGAGATAGCGCGCCAGAAAGTTCATCGACTTGGCATGCCCGCGTTCGGCGGCGGTGCGGTACAGCGCCAACGCCTGCGCGTGGTCCTGCGCCACGCCACGGCCGGAGCCGTACAGATGCGCGAGGTTGTACATGCCCCAATCGAGCCCGTGCTCGGCGGCGCGGCGATACCACAGCGCTGCCAATACGATATTGCACGCCGTACCGAAGCCGAGTTCGTGGCAACGCCCCAGCTGATTCATCGCTTCCGCATGCCCTGCATTGGCGGCGACTTCGTACCACAGCATCGCCATGGCCGGATCGACCGCGACGCCGCGGCCTTCGGCGTATATCTGCGCGAGCAGCAGCTGTGCCTCCACGTCCTGGCGTGCAGCGGCCTTGCGCAGCAGTGCAAGCGCTTGATGGGGTTGGGTGCGCAGCAGGTCGATCAGTTGCGCGGTGTCCGGTGCGTGCTCAGACATCGGCCCATTGCCGCAACAGGTTGTGATACACGCCGGTGAGCTGGATCAGCGAGGGATGGCCGGGGGTGTCTTGTGTCAGCCGACGGATCGAGACATCCAGCTCGAACAACAGGCGGCGCTGCGCATCGTCGCGCAGCATGCTTTGGGTCCAGAAAAAACACGCCACGCGGGTGCCGCGGGTCACCGGCATCACCCGATGCAGGCTGGTGCCGGGATAGATCACTAGGTGCCCGGCCGGGAGCTTCACCGATTGCGTGCCGTAGGTGTCTTCGATCACCAGCTCGCCGCCGTCGTAGCTGTCCGGGTCGCTGAGAAACAACGTGGCGGAAACGTCGGTGCGCACAGGGTCTGCGCCGCCGCGGCTACGGTCGTAGCGGATTGCGTTGTCGACGTGATACCCGAACGATTGCCCGCCACTGTAGCGATTGAACAGCGGCGGATAGATACGCCGGGGCAATACCGCCGAAAAGAACGTGCTGCTGCGCGCGAGTGCCTCCAGCACCAGTGCCCCGGCCTCGCGCGCCACAGCGCTGTCTTCTGGCAACTGCGCATTGTCCTTGGCCTGCGCCGACTGATGGCCGGCGGTGATGCGGCCGTCTGCCCAGTCGGCCGCGTCCAGCCGCGCATGCAACTCGGCAAGTTGTGCGGGAGTGAGGACATCGGGAATGGGCAGCAACATGCGCAGATCTCCACGCCGCCCGCACTGTGCGGAGGGCGTGCCGGAGGCTTAGAAACTAAAAGTGGCGCTCAACACCGCCGAGCGGCCATCGCCCGGCAACGCCCAGCCACTGCCGGCAGTGACGGTGCCTGCGGCGTTGACGGTGAGGTTGTTGCGGATGCTGGTGTAGTACTCCTTGTCGAACAGGTTGTTGACGTTCAACTGCAGGCTGAGCCAGTCGTTGACGCGCAGGCCGACCATTGCCCGGTGTACCCAGTAGGCGTCGGTCTTGCGGTAGACCGCGGTCGAGGTGTTGTTCGGATAGAAGCTGCCCTGGTAGGTGGCGCCGTAGCCGAAGGTCCACTGGTTGAGCTGATAGGTGGTCCAGAGATTGCCGGCATTGCGCGGGGTCTGTACCAGTTCGCGCCCGGCGATGGGGTCGCCGGTGAGGCTGGCGGTACGGTTGGACACGCTCTGCAGCACTTCGCTGTCCAGGAAGGTGTAGTTGGCGAAGATCGACCAGCGCTCGGTCAGGTAGCCGGCCGCACCGAGTGCGATGCCGTCCACGCGGGCCTTGCCGTCCAGCACCTGCTCGGGAATCAGCGGGTCGCCGCTGTTCACTTTGTAGTTTTCGCGCTCGTTGCGGAACACCGCAGCGGTCAGCGCCAGACGCTCGTTCAACACGTCCCACTTGCCGCCCAGTTCGATGTTGACTGCGCTTTCCGGCTCGACATTGCAATTGGCGCCCGCCGTGGCGGTGGCGATCGGCGTGCACGAGCCGTTGACCGAGGCCTTGGACGGCGTCTTGCTGTTGGCGTAGGACAGATACAGGCTGGCGTTCTCGACCGGCTTGAACACCAGACCGGCGCGATACGAGAACAGGTCTTCTTCGCTGCCGGCCGGGAAGCCCGGGGTCACACCAGTGACATTGCCGGCGGCGTTGACGGTGTAGGTGGTGCTGTCGCCCTCGTTGTGCTCGTAGCGGCCGCCCAGGTTGAGCATCCACTGCTCGTTGAACTGCAGCGTGTCGAACAGGTACACCGCCTGATTGGTCAGGCTGCCCTTGCTGCGGCCGGTGCGGAAGTAGTTCTGCGGGCCGGTCCAGATGTTGTACGGATTGTCGAACGACTGCAGCGGATAGGTGATGCCGGTGGTGGAGCCATCGGCGTTGCGGAAGATCGAACCGCTGTTGAGCTCGAAGTCTTCCTTGCTGAAGGCCACGCCGGCCACCAGGCGATGCTCGATCGCGCCGGTATGCAGGGTGGCGGTCAGATCGGTCTGGCTGTGCGCGATGAAATTCTCGGTCTCGCGCACCAGGCCGCGCGGGCCGCTGTTGGGGTTCCAGGTGGCCGGCGGCTGGCCGACGCAGGCGCGGCCGGTGTAGGCGTTGGTGTTGTTGGGCAGGCACCAGGTGCCTTCCGGCGCAGTCGCGGTGGTGGTCTGATCCACGCGCTGCACGCGCGCCAGGCTGCGCAGTTTGACGTTGTCGTCAAAGTCCATTTCCAGCACGCCGGTCAGCATGTCCACGTCGATCTCCTGACGCGACACATTGCGGTAGCCGTAATAGGTCTCGCGGTCCACGCCCGGCAGCGGGCCGTTGTTGAACGGGCTCAGCGCGAACGGCACGCCGTACTGCGGCAGGTTGTTGTCGTGCTGGTGCAGATAGCTCAGCGTAAAGCGCGTATCCGAGCCCAGGCCGAACGCGACCGACGGCGCAAAGCCCCAGCGGTGACGGAATTCTTCATCGCGGCCCGGCACGTTCTGGGTATGGCCCATCGCGTTCAAGCGCACGGCGGTGCCGTTTTCGAAGTCGTAATTGCTGTCGGCGGTGAGCCGGCCGTAGCGGTCGCTGCCGCCGCCGACCACGACATTGGTGAAGTCGCCCTGGCCGGCGGTCTTGGTGACCAGATTGATGTTGCCGCCGACCGAGCCGGCGCCGGACATGGCCGAGTTGGCGCCGTTGATCAGCTCCACCGCTTCCAGGTTGAAGGTGTCGCTGCGGCTGTACTGCGCGCTGTCGCGCACGCCATCGGTGGTGATATCGCTGCTGGCGGTGAAGCCGCGCAGGTTGATGCTGTCGCCATAGCCGCCGCCGCCTTCGCCCGCGCCGAAGGTGATGCCGGGCAGGGTGCTCAGCACATCGCGCAGCGACAGCAGGTTCTGCTGGTCCATGGTCTGCTTGGTGACCACGGTGATCGTCTGCGGCGTGTCGCGCAGGGCCTCGGTGTACTTGGGCGAGGACGGCTTCTGTGCGCGTTCCTGCTGCACCCGGATGGCATCCAGATCCACCGCGCCCGGAGGTGCCGGCGCATCGCCGGGCTGGGCGAAGGCAGGAGCGGACAGCGTCAGCAGCACGGCCGAGGTGAGCGGGGAAATCCTGGGAGTCATGAGGCGTCTCGAAGAGGGAAGCGAGGCTCCGGCCTGGCGACGGCTCGGCGGATGCGGGGATGGGCTAAGGATTGAAAGAGGTGGATCGACGGTGCGCGCCGGCTAGCCCGATGCGATGTGCTGACATGACCCGATGTCGCGCACGTCGAGGCGCCGCGCGGAAGGGCGCAGGCGGGGCGAACGCAGGAGAAAACGGTCTGGCAGAGCTGGGCGCATGGGATCGCAGGGCAGGCCAGTTGTTAAGAAGGTCTGAAGGGCTGCGATCTTAAATGCAAATCATTCTTCTTTGCAATCTTTGTCGTCGTCCGACGTCGCGCGGTGGTTCCCGCTGCATGAAGCGTTGTGGCAGAAAGGTTGTGCGCTATTAAATTGGCTGACCAAATTACAATTGGCGGACCAACCTACTCACGCCTGTCTGCGGCCGCTGATCTGCCACTTCGCTGCAGGGCCCTTGCCCGCCCACCATCGCAGGACACGGTGCAAGTACGTCCTTGTAAGCTCTTACGCGGCATCCATGCCGCGTAAGGTCCCGCGACGGTGGGCGGGCAAGGACCAGTCGAGATGGTCGGTTTTCATGGCTTTCAACAAAGCAACCAGCAGACTTTCTGGTGCGGTGTCCTCGCCGATTGCGGGACTGTGTGGCGGCATGGATGCCGCCACCGAGCCCCCAGGATGGGTTTACGGCGTGTCCCGCGAGCGGCGAGGGCACCGCGCGCTCGACTCACTAGGCTTTTTGACCTTGGCTTCTACGGCTAAAGCCACGATCACAGCCACAGCCGACCTACCGCACCCACTGATCTCACCGCTCTCAGCGGTCGTCGCGTGCCCAGATGCCGCCGTGTTCGCGCTTGACCGGGAATTTGGGCACGGCGGTATAGGCCGGCGCGCACAGCGGGCGGCCGTCGCGGATATCGAAGCGGGCGCTGTGCAGTAGGCATTCGATGGTGCCGGCCGCCGGGTCGAACGTCCCAGGTGACAGCTCGTAGTCTTCGTGGCTGCAGCGGTCTTCCAGCGCATACAGCTCGCCGTTGAGGTTGAAGACCACGATCGGGGCGTCGGTCACCTCATCCCAGACGGTCTGCAACTCGCCGGGCAGCAGCGCCTCGCTGGCGCAGACGAAGGTCCAGGTCTCGCTCACAGCGCTGCGCCGCCGAGCGGTTTTTCCAGTACCTCGAAGCGCAGGTCCTGGCGCAGCGGCACGCCGAAACGCACGTCGCCATACGGAAACGGCTTGGTGATGCCGGTGCGGCGATAGCCGCGTCGCTCGTAAAAGGCGATCAGCTCATCGCGGATGTCGATCACCGTCATGCGCATCACCGGGAGCTGCCACTCGCTGAAAGCGATGCGTTCGGCTTCGGCCAGCAGCGTCTTGCCGAGCCCGCTGCCTTGCAGCGACGGGTCGACGGCAAACATGCCGAAATACCCGGCGCCGTGGTCGTCGGCGATATGCGCGCAGGCCAGCAGTCGCCCGTCCTGTTCGACCAGCAGCACCAGGCTGCGGTCACGCAACAGGTCTTCGCGCAGCACGGCGGGATCGATTCGTGCGCCGTCGAGAAAGTCGGCTTCGGTGGTCCAGCCAACGCGGCTGACATCGCCGCGATAGGCCGAAGTCACCAGCGATACGAGTGCGTCGATATCGTCGACGGTGGCGGTGCGGAAAGTAGTGGTCTGCATGGGGAGCAGTTTAGCGGGAGTCGGGATTGGGGATTGGTCAAAGCGCAAGAAACGCTGTTTCTTATGCCTTGCCGGATGCCCGAATTGGGGCGTTGCTCTGAGTCTAACGTGGGTGCACGTGCGCTAGCGCACGGACGTCTGGCGCAAGCACCGCAACTCGGCGAAAGGTTCTCCGAATCCCTAATCCCGACTCACCAATCACTGCCTCAAGCCAGCAGCCGACGCACCTTCACCAACGCAGCAACAAAGCGCTCGATCTCGTCGTGCGTGTTGTAGAACGCCAGCGAGGCGCGGCAGGTGGCGGCGACGCCGTAGTACTGCAGCAATGGATGCGCGCAGTGCTGGCCCGAGCGGATGGCGATGCCTTCCAGGTCGAGCAAGGTGGCCAGATCATGCGCATGCGCGCCTTCGATCAGGAACGACACCACTGCGGCCTTGTCCGGCGTGGTGCCGAAAATGCGCAGGCCCTCGATACGCTGCAGTTCTTCGGTGAAGTGTGCGAGCAACTCGGCTTCGCGTGCTTCCACGTGCGCCAGCCCGACCGACTCCAGGTAATCCACCGCCGAGCCCAGGCCGATGAAACCGGCGATGTTGGGCGTGCCGGCTTCGAACTTGTGCGGGGCATCGTTGAACACCGTGCCCTCGAAACTGACTTCCTTGATCATCTCGCCGCCGCCCAGAAACGGCGGCATCGCCTGCAGGTGTTCGCGACGTGCCCACAGCGCGCCGGTGCCGGTCGGCCCGCACATCTTGTGGCCGGTGATGGCGTAGAAATCGCAACCGATGCCGGCCACGTCGATACGCCGATGCGGCGCGGCTTGCGAGCCGTCCACCACGGTGACGATGCCGCGCTTGCGCGCCTCGCGGCAGATCTCGCGCACCGGGTTGACCGTGCCCAGCACATTGGACACGTGCGTGATCGCCAGCAGCTTGACCTCCGGCGTCATCGCCTTGCGCAAGGCATCCAGATCCAGCGCGCCGTCTGGGGTGATCTCGGCCACGCGGATGGTCGCACCGGTGCGTTGCGCCACCAGTTGCCACGGCACGATGTTGGCGTGGTGCTCCATGCGCGAAATCAGGATCACATCGCCGGCGCCCAGGCGCGGCAGCGCCCAGGAATAAGCGACCAGATTGATCGCAAAGGTCGTCCCGCTGCACAGCACCAGCTCGTCGGCGCGCACATTGAGAAAACGTGCGAGCTTGCTGCGCGCGCCTTCGAACGCATCGGTGGCTTCGGTGCCCAGCGCATGCACCGCGCGGCTCACATTGGCGTTTTGACGACGATAGAACTCGTCGGTCGCGGCAATCACCTGCAGCGGCTTCTGGCCGGTGTTGGCGTTGTCGAAATAGATCAGCGGCTTGCCGTGCACCTGCCGCATCAACAACGGGAAATCCGAGCGCACGCGCTCCCAATCCGGCACGGCCAGTTGCGGGACGGCGGGCGCGTTCATGCCACGCCTGCCGAGGTCAGGGCGCGGTCCAGCTGCAGCGCCAGGACCGCAGTCAGCGCGGTGGGCAGCACACGCAGCGGCTCGTGGCAGAACGCGGCGCTGAGCAACCGCTGTGCATCGGCCTGCGGCAGACCGCGCGAGCGCAGATAGAACAGGGCGTTGTCGTCGAGCTGGCCGACGGTGGCACCGTGCGCGGCCTGCACTTCTTCGGCATCGATCACCAGCACCGGCTGGGTGTCGATCTCGGCGTTGGCCGACAGCAGCAGATTCTTGTTCGACAGCCGCGCATCGCTGCCGTCTGCACCGGGGCGAATGTGGATGCCGCCATGAAACACCACCCGGCTGCGATCGGCGCCCACGCCGCGCCAGACAAGCTCGCAGCTGGTATCGCGTGCGATGTGCTGGATGCCCAGACGCGTATCGACATGGCGGCGGCCGTTGCCGAGCAGCACGCCATTGGCGGTGAGCTGGGCGTCGTTGCCTTCCAGGCGCACGTTGAGCTCGTGCCGCGACAGGTTGGCGCCCAGTTCCAGATCCACGCGCTGGTAGCGCGCATTGCGTGCCAGCACGGCATCGGTGCGCAGCAGCGAAGTGGCGTGGGCACTGTCGGCCTGCACGCGCGCATGCGACAGCACCGCATCCTGGGCCAGATGCACATGCATCAGGCTGTTATCCAGATGCGCGGCATCGCCGACATGCAGGTGGTGCTCGACCACGTTCAGCGCAGCGCCGGCACGCAGTTCGATCAAGTGGCGGTGGTGCCAGGACAGGTCGTGCTCGCCGGCCACGCTGATAAAGACCAGGTGCAGCGGAATATCGATCTGCGCGCCTTCCTGCACGCGCACCAGCACGCCTTCGTCGGCAAGCGCGGCATTGAGGCGGGCGAAGATTTCATCGCTGCCTTCGAAACGGCGACCGAGCAGCTGCTGCGCGTCATCGCTGGCAGCCAGCGAGGCGGACAAGGTCTCCAGCCGCACGCCGTCGGGCAGCGTCGACAAGTCGCTCAGTGCTTCGGACGGGCGCCCGTTGACGAACACCAGCCGTGGCGAGGCGATATCGTCCAGCAAGGATGCATCGACCAGCGTCGGTACCAAGGGCGCCGTTTGAAAACTGCGCCGCTCCAGCTGCCGCAGCGAGGTGTATTTCCAGGCTTCGGCGCGCGGGCCGGGCAGGCCGGTCTGCAGCGCGGCATCGAGTTCGGCACGGCGTACATCGTTGCCGCAGAAGCCGCGTGCGAGGGATTCCAGCAGGGCGCTCATCAGGCAGCCGCCTCGGGTACCACACGGTCCTTGAGGAATTGGTAGCCGTGCTTTTCCAGCTCCAGCGCCAGTTCCGGGCCACCGCTCTGCACGATGCGGCCCTCGGCCAGTACATGCACCACGTCCGGAGTGATGTAGTCGAGCAGACGCTGATAATGGGTGATCACCAGGAACGAGCGCTCCGGCGAGCGCAGCGCGTTGACGCCGTCGGCCACGCTCTTGAGTGCGTCGATATCCAGGCCCGAATCGGTTTCGTCCAGGACGGCGAGCTTGGGCTCGAGCACGGCCAGCTGGAAGATCTCGTTGCGCTTCTTTTCGCCACCCGAGAAACCTTCGTTGACGCCGCGATGCAACAGCTCGTCCTTCAGATGCAGCACCGCCAATTTCTGGCGCACCAGCTTGAGGAACTGCATCGAGTCCAGCTCTTCTTCGCCACGCGCCTTGCGCTGCGCGTTGAGCGCGGCACGCAGGAAATAGGTGTTGTTGACGCCGGCGATTTCAACCGGGTACTGGAAGGCCAGGAACAGGCCCGCAGCGGCGCGTTCTTCCGGTGCCAGGTCGAGCAGATTGTTGCCTTCAAACAGCACGCTGCCTGTGCTGACTTCGTAGCCGTCGCGCCCGGCGAGCACATTGCCCAGCGTGGATTTGCCCGCGCCGTTGGGCCCCATGATGGCGTGCACCTGGCCCGGCTTGATGTCCAGCGACAGGCCTTTGAGGATTTCTTTGCCGGCGATGCTGGCGTGGAGATTGTTGATCTTGAGCATATTCGTATCCAGTGATTGAGCCCCTCTCCCGCCGGGAGAGGGGTTGGGGTGAGGGTTCGTGCGAAGCAGCGTGCTGTTTGGGTGCACTTGGCTTCGCCCGTACCCTCATCCGGCGCTGCGCGCCACCTTCTCCCGAGGGGAGAAGGGGAAAGGTGTCAGCCGACGCTGCCTTCTAAGGAAACTTCCAGCAGCTTCTTGGCTTCCACTGCAAATTCCATCGGCAGTTCGCGGAACACCTGCTTGCAGAAACCGTCGACGATCAGTGACACCGCATCTTCCTGGCTGATGCCGCGCGCGCGGCAGTAGAACAGCTGGTCGTCGCTGATCTTGGAGGTGGTTGCCTCGTGCTCGACGGTGGCGCCGGGATTCTTCACCTCGATGTAGGGGAAGGTATGCGCGCCGCACTGCTTGCCGATCAACAGCGAATCGCACTGGGTGTAGTTGCGCGCGCCATCGGCGTTGCGATCCACCTTGACCAGACCGCGATAGGTGTTCTGCCCGCGCCCGGCGCTGATGCCCTTGCTGACGATCTTGCTCTTGGTGCGCTTGCCGATGTGGATCATCTTGGTGCCGGTATCGGCCTGCTGACGATGATGGGTGAGGGCCACCGAGTGGAACTCGCCCACCGAATCGTCGCCCAGCAGCACGCACGAGGGGTACTTCCAGGTGATCGCCGAGCCGGTTTCGACCTGGGTCCAGGTCACCTTGCTGCGGTCTCCACGGCATTCGGCACGCTTGGTGACGAAGTTGTAGATGCCGCCAACGCCGTTTTCATCGCCCGGGTACCAGTTCTGCACCGTCGAATACTTGATCTCGGCGTCTTCCAGCGTCACCAGCTCGACCACCGCCGCATGCAGCTGGTTTTCGTCGCGCATCGGCGCGGTGCAGCCTTCCAGATACGACACATACGCCTTGTCTTCGCACACGATCAAGGTGCGCTCGAACTGGCCGGTATGGCCGGCATTGATGCGGAAATAGGTGCTCAGCTCCATCGGGCAACGCACGCCCTTGGGAATGAATACGAAGCTGCCATCGGAGAACACCGCCGAGTTGAGCGCGGCGAAATAGTTGTCGCCAACCGGCACCACGCTACCCAGATATTGTCTGACGATCTCCGGATGTTCCTTGATGGCTTCGGACATCGAGCAGAAGATCACGCCCTTTTCGGCCAGTTCCTTGCGGAACGTGGTGCCGACCGAGACCGAGTCGAACACTGCATCCACCGCCACGCCGGCCAGCCGGGCACGCTCGTGCAACGGCACGCCAAGCTTGTCGTAGGTATCGAGCAGTTCCTTGGGCACGTCGTCCAGCGAGGCGTACTTGGGGCCCTTGGGCGCGGAGTAATAGCTCAACGCCTGGAAATCGATCGGGGAGATCTGCAACTTCGCCCACTCCGGCATCGGCATCTTCAGCCAGTGCCGGTACGCCTCAAGACGCCAGTCGGTCATCCATTGCGGCTCTTCTTTCTTGGCCGACAAGGCACGGATGACGCCCTCGTCCAGGCCGGGCGGGAGCGAGTCCGATTCGATGTCGGTGATGAAGCCGGCGTCGTAACGTCGGCCCAGCCGTTCGATAATCTCGGCGTTCTGCGGGGGAGCAAGTTCGGTGGCCATCGGGCTGCCTACAGGTCAGGTGGTCGCGACGCGTGCGGCGATGGAACGCCGACTGCTGTCGCCAGGGAGAGAGAGGGGTTGCAACATCTGCGCGAGCGTGACGCGACGCAATGCATCGCCGACCACGTCGTTGATCAAACGCCAGTTGGAGCGCACACCGCATGTCTGCGCGATGCCGCACTGGCTGTGGTCCTGGCTGCATTCGGTGATCGCCAGCGGGCCTTCCATTGCCTCGACGATTTCAACAAGCGTGATCTCGCTGGCCGCGCGCGCAAGCCGGTAGCCGCCATGCACGCCGCGCAAACCTTCGACCAGACCCGCTTGCGACAACGGTTTGAGAATCTTGCTCACGGTCGGCGCTTCCAGGCCGGCCTGCTCGGCCAGCTCGCTCGCGCTGAGCACCTGATCGCCGCGTGCAGCCAGTACGGTCAGCACGACGGTGGCGTAATCGGTGAGTTTGGTGACGCGCAACATGAGGAGGCCAGATAAATCCTAAAGCGGACCGAAATTGTACTCTTTCGAGTGGGGCAGGGCCAACCGCGCGGTTCAGCCGCCGGCAAGCGTTGGGCGTTGCCGTTGGCAATGCGCTTGTGCTTGGCGCATCGTCGCGCTGCGGTCACAATGAGCGGCCCCATCACTGGACCCCGTTCATGTCGCGCAAAGTTGCCGCCCGCAAGTCACGTATCCACGGCAATGGCATGTTCGCCCTCGCCGCGCTCCGCAAGGGCGAGCGCATCATTCAATACAAGGGGCGCCTGCGCACGCATGCGGAAGTGGACGCCGATGACACCGGCGATGTGGAAAGTGGCCACACCTTCCTGTTCACGCTCAGCGACGACTACGTGCTGGATGCCAACTACGAAGGCAACGTGGCGCGCTGGATCAACCACAGCTGCAAGCCCAATTGCGAAGCGGTGATCGAAGAGGCCGAAGGCGACGATCGCAGCAAGGACAAGATCTTCATCGAGGCCAAGCGTGCAATCAAGGCCGGCGAAGAGCTCACCTATAACTACGGCATCACGCTGGCCGAGCGTCACACGCCGCGTTTGAAGAAGATCTGGGAATGTCGCTGCGGCTCCAAGAACTGCACCGGCACGATGCTGCAGCCCAAGCGCTGAGCATGCGCGTGCCGGCATTGCGATGATGCGATGCGCACTCTCTTTCAGGAGTGCGCAACCAGGAATGCCCAATACGCGGGTTCGACCTGCATGCTGACGCAGTCGATTCACTTGTTAGTGGATCGCTTCCAACAACAGCATTGCCGTCTTACCAGACGTCTTTTGCAACAAAGGCCCGGCGATCGATGCACCGGGCCTTTGTGTGTATGCAACGCTTTCCGCGCAGTGGCGCCGGTCAGCGAGCCCCGCGCTGGCGCAGCGCGGATCGTCTACTTGCCGGAAAGCGCTGTCGCCGGCACCAGTTGCTCGATGTTCTGATTGAAGTTCACCGCCACCCGTCCGTTCTGGATACCCACCGACTCCACCTGCACATTGCCCATCACCGCAGCGATGGCCGGGTCGATGCGATAGATCGGCTCCTTGCGCGCGTAATCGGCCAGCCAGGCATTGAGCAACTGGCGGGTGCTGTGATCGAGCTTGGCGCCGGCATTGGCAGGGCGGAAGTCATCGATGCTGGGTTGATCAAGATAAAAGCCTTGCTTGGCCACGTCGTAGCGCAGCGCACTGGTCAAGGTCACATTGCCGACCGGTGCCGGCGCGCCGCCTGCGGTGGCCAGGGCCAGATCGAAGGCCATCTTGAGCCGGTCGCCCGGCGGTAGCGACAGCGCCGGATTGCTGACCTTCATTTCGACCAGGCCACCCAGTGCGTCATGCGTCTGCGGGAAGCGGCCACCCAGGAATTGCTGCAGATCGCTGCCCTGCACACTGATTTGATGTCCCTGGATCTGCGGCGTGGCCCAGGCACCGGCGACGGGCATTGCCAGGGCGAGGGCGAGCATGGATCCGGCAAGCGAACGCAGTTTCATCGGGTGACTCCGGTAGCAGATGAGATCACCTTAGCTCGCGCCGGTGAACCACGGGTTAGCGCAGCACCGGTTGCAAGGTTGCCGAATAGATCTCCCATGTGTCGCTGCCGGCACGGGGTTGGAGTCGATACGTACCGACCAGAGGCTGCGTGCCGACGGTGGTGCGCACGGTCAGGTGTACCGGCACTTCGATCAGCTTGGGCGGAAGCTGCTGGTCCAAGGCAAAGGGGGGGGGCGTTGTTGATGTGCATCGATCGGATATTGGTGATGCCGCGTAGCGCTGCGTCGTCCGGCATCGGTGAGGGACGACCGCCGGTCCACAGCGCATCGGCATCCGCGCGTGCCGCACCGGGTAGTGCGCCCAGATACCGCTGCACGGTGGCGCTTGCTTTGGCGAAGTCGGCGCGCGCTGTGCCGTCGTTGGGATCCGGTGCCGGCACCAGTGGCGCTGGCGCTCCAGCGTCGGTGACTGTGCTTGGAGTGCCTGTCACAGCCTGGGTCGGCCACGATGGCGCAGCAACAGGCGTGCGTTTGTCTTCGGTGCGCTGACAGCTGCAGCCAGCGATTGCAGCGGCAAATACTACGATTCCACCCCAGTGCATGGCGCGTCCCATCCCCGATGCGCGCAGTGTAACGGTCCGCGCAATGCGGCGATCCAGGCCTCAAGCGCCTGGCGTTGGGTGTACGCGCTGCAGGCGCTCCAGCAGCAGTTGCAGCTTCGGTCGCAATACATCCAGCGCATCGCTGGGCTGCGCGCGCGGGCGGGCGGCCAGATCTTCCAGCAGCTGCGAGCCTACGGTCAGCGCGGCGCATTCGTCGCTGCTCAGGTCGCGGCGCAGGTGCAACTCTTCGAGCAGCCGCATCCAGTCTGCGCGCGAGCGCTGTTCGAACTCAATGGTGCAGCGGTCGTCGCAGGGGCGGCCATCGCTTTCGATGGGCGTGACCGTAATGCGATAGCGTTTTCGGGGCATGGAGATGGCGTCGTTGCTGGGCTGTCTCCACCATAGGCGCAGCGTGCGGTGGCCTCGATAGGGCATGCCATGACGCAGTGTTCCAACATGTTTACTGTGCCGGCTGTGGTGCGGGTTTGCGCAGCAGCGGCAGCGGATCGTACGCACCGTTGCGCCCATAGACCCCATAGTGCAGATGCGGCGGCGTGCCACGCGCGTTGCCGGTGGTGCCGACCATGCCCAGCGGTGTGCCGGGCTCGACCACATCGCCGACCTCCAAGCCTGCGGCCCAGTCGTCCAGATGCGCATAGTAATGCCGCTGCATGGCCGGCCCCAGCACCCAGACCTGCTTGCCGCCCAGGCCTTGATCGCGAATGGCGCTGACCACGCCACGGGTTGCAGACAGCACCGGCGTGCCGCGTGGCGCGAAGATGTCCACACCGGCATGGCTGCGGTCGCGGCCACGCGGAGCGCCGAAGGTGTCGGCGATGCGGCGCGCCTGCACGCCTTCGACCGGGATCTGCAAAGACGTCGGCGGCGGCATCCGCGACAGCTCCCAGCTGGTGCGCAGCTGCTCGGCGATCGGCAACTGCCAGGCCCAGCGTGCGGCCACACCCAAGGCGCACATCAGGGCGACCGACACCAGCAGGCGGCGCACGCGGCGTGCGGGGCTGGCGGTGGCCGGCGGTGTAGTCGATGGAGGGTGGGGCGATGGAACGGTCACATGCACCTGCTGGGTTGCGAATCAGCACGCAGGGTAGGCAAGCGGCGATGAGCGGCATGTGGGTAGTCACGCATGCGGTATCGCGCGCGCAAAAAAAAGACGGCCCGCAGGCCGCCTTCGTTACACCGGATGCGTGCTCGATTAGAGCGCGGAGTCCTTCAACTTCTTCAACGGACGCGCCTTGAGCTTGGTGGTGGCGGGCTTGGCAGCAAAGGTCTGCTCTTCCTTGGTGAAGGGGTTGATACCCTTGCGCTTCGGCTTGGCCGGCACATGCACGGTGGTCAGTTTCAGCATGCCAGGCAGGGTGAACGTGCCAGCACCCTTCTTGCTCAGCGAGGCGTGTGCAGTGGCTTCCAGCGAAGCCAGAACGGCGCGGACGTCCTTCGGAGCCAGCTGGGTGGATTCGGCGATGTGCGCGACCAGGCCGGTCTTGCTCAGTGCTTCCTTGATCGGCTTCGGCGCGGCGGACTTGGCAGCGGCGGCCTTCGCCGGCTTTGCGGTCTTGGTGGCGGCGACCTTTTTCACTGCCTTTTTGGGGGCAGCCTTCTTAGCGGCGGTTTTTGCCATGAGTTATGTATTCCGTATTCGTAGGTGGTGTTGGGTCTGCCGACCCAGTCGGCAACGCGAAATGTAGGGCAACTGCTGCGCGCCGCCAATAGGCAAACGATGAAACAACGCGAAAAAAGCGTCTTCCGACGGGGATTCGTTCACCAGCGGCAGAAAACGCGTACGAAACGCATTGTCGAGTCGGTTGCGGTGTGCGCGTTGACGAAGCGTCTGACGCAGAGCAGCAGGTCTTCAGCGCGAGCTTGCGCGCATGATCGAGCAGGCGATCTGGTGCTGGGTGTTGCCGAAATCTGCGGCTGGCTGATGGCGTTGGTCGGCGTGGCAAGTGCGGATGGATCGCCGTTGTGCAGGATCTCTGCAGTGCCGACGGATCGACTGCAGACCTGCGATCAACTTTGGTTGCGAGCAAATCCTGCGCTTCTTCGATAGTGGATTCGCTAATCGTTGGCGGCCGACAGGCTACGGCCGCGCTCGGTGGCTGCGGCGATTGCCCTTGCGGTGAGCGCTTCGAAGCCGCCGGCCTGGAATGCCTCGATCGCCGCCTGCGTGGTGCCGTTGGGCGAGGTCACGCGGTGGCGGAGCTGCTCCGGTGCTTCGCCAGATTCGGTCAGCATGCGCGCGGCGCCAAGCACGGTTTGCAGCACCAGCGTGCGTGCGGTGTCGGCGGGCAGACCCTGCGCCTGCGCAGCAGCCTCCATCGCTTCGGCCAGCAGAAAGACATAGGCCGGGCCGCTGCCGGAGACGGCGGTCACCGCGTCCATCTGCGCTTCCTCGTCGATCCACACGGTGACGCCGGCGCTATCCAGCAAGCGGGTCGCCTGCACGCGTTGCGCGTCGGAAACGCGCGCAGTGGCGTACAGCCCGGTGACGCCGGCGCCGAGCAGGGCGGGCGTATTGGGCATTGCGCGCACCACTGCCACGTCACCGCCCGACCAGCGCTGCAGTTGCGTTGCAGTGATGCCGGCAGCGATGGACAGCAGCAGCGGCTGCTGCGCCTGCGCAAGGTCGGCCAGCTGTGCGCACACCGAAGGCAGCACCTGCGGTTTGACTGCCAATATCCAGATGGCCGCGCCGTCCACGGCGGTGCGGGCGTCTTCCACGGCGTGCACGCCGAAGTCGCGCGATAACGCATCGCGTACTTCGGCAATCGGCTCGGCCACGCGGATGCTGGTTGCGGGCACGCCTTGCCGGATCAACCCGGCAATCAGGCTGCGCGCCATGTTGCCGCCACCGACGAACGCGGTGATTGCAGCGCTGGGATGCGAAGACGCGGACGAAGAGGGCAGAGTCATTGCAGCACCTTAGGTCATAAAGATCGGTGGTCGGCACGCGAGGCCGATCAGGAAGCGGCGGCCGGCGACGAGGCGCGTTCGCCAAACAACGCGGTGCCGACGCGCACCATGGTGGCACCGGCCGCGATCGCTTCGGCGAAATCCGAACTCATGCCCATCGACAAGGTATCCACCTGCGGATAGCGGCCCTTGAGGTCTTCGAATAGCGCCTGCATCCGCGTAAACGCAGCCGCGCGCCGTGCCTGCTCGGGTAACGGCGCGGGAATCGCCATCAGCCCGCGCAACTGCAGACGCGGTTGCAGCGCGATGTCCCGGGCCAGCGCATCGATCGCCTCCGGCGCGCAACCGTGCTTGCTGTCCTCGTCGTCGATATTGACCTGGATCAGCACGTTCAACGGCACACGATCGTCCGGCCGGTAGCGCGCCAGCAGCGGGATCAGTTTGGCGCGGTCCACGGTCTGTACCCAGTCGAAGCAGTGGCTGGCCAGTTCGGCCTTGTTGGATTGCAGGTGGCCGATCAGATGCCATTCCAACCCCAGCGCATGCAGTTCGGTGATCTTGGCCTGCGCCTCCTGCACGTAGTTTTCGCCGAACGCGCGCTGGCCTTGCGCCGCCAGCGCCTGGATTGCGCCGGCGGGCTGGGTCTTGGAGACCGCCAGTAGCCGGGCGGGACGCCCAGCGGCGTTTTCCGATGCGACTCGGATGCGGTCGAGAATCTGCTGCAGCGACGATGCCGGCACGTGGCGCCCTTGGCTTGAGGGATGGCCGCCTATAGTGAGGCCAGCGCCCTGGTCCTTCCAGCAGGTGGTGCGTTCTGGGCAGCGCATGGGCGCCGATGTCCGGTCCGTTGACCACCGGACATCGGTTTGCCGCACGCGATCTATGCAGGTGCCGGGTCAGTTGTAGTACCAGGCCTTGCCGAGATTCTGGTTGAAGTTCTTGTCGATGAAAGGAACGTTGGCGGCACCGAAGTTTGTGTACGTCAATGCATCCTTTACCCATTGATCCATCGATTCCCATGCGATCAGCGGCTGCATGCCACCGACCGGGTTGTAGGGCCCGATGAACATCTCATGGTTGGTCGGCCAGGTGCTGCCGTAGACCACCTTGGGGTGATTGTCGCGCAGGCTGGCAGCGGGATTGCGCAGGTAGGAGTAGTTGCCATGTGCCGAGTAGGAAAGGGCATACACCGTCGGCCGCGGCACCGATGGATTGTTGATCCAGACGACGATGCTTTCCCAATCATGGCGATGTCCCAAACCACTGGATGGCGAGTCTTTCGGGAAGTACCAGCTGTACATGATGGCCCAGACGCCCCGGTACCAGCCCGAGCGCACGTACACCTGGCCGGGACTGTGGCTGCAGCCGCCATTGGACGCCCCGGTGGGCTTCAAACCCTTGCTCGGATGCCCCCACTGATCGACTGCAGGAAACGGCACGCAGCCGTTGTGCACGAACAGGTACGGCCGGTAATCCCAGTCGCGCTGGCCGATCGGGCCTGCGGGAACCTTCTCGGGGATGGGTTTGATGTCGTCGTGGTTCCAGGCTTCGTTCGCATGTGTGACAAAAGGGCAAAGCAAAGCGGCGACGCTGGCGATCAGCAGCGATTTCATGGTGTTTCACTCATTGGGGAGGGCGCTGCAACGGATGCAGGGGCGGTCGCCAACGTGTGCCACGGGCTGTACATGTGCCGGCCCGGGCAACGCGTCATCGTTCAGTCCGCTCTGCCTGCGTCATTGTGCGCAGCCGGATTGCGTCACGATGTTGTGTGGATGACAGCTTGAATTTCAGGCGCAACTGCGCGGCCGGACGGTGCGTTTGCGCACAATCGGCGTGCAGCTGGATCGCGCTGCGTCGTGCGGCGATCGGCGCATGGCCGGCGCTTGCGCAAGCTGGGGATGATTGCGGGGGCTGGAGAACCGGCCTCGCAGCTTTACCGTTCATGCCGGCATGGCTGCCGGCGCGACGATTGTTAGGCGTAGGCAGGTTCTGCCGTGAATCTGGCGGGCTGGGCTGGCCGCAGTGGATGCCGGCAGCAGGCGGCCAGTTCGCTGCAATGAAACCGATGCGCGGGCTCTTCCAGGGCGGGGGCAGAACGCTATACTGCCGCTCGGGGAGTACCTTCCAATCGCAGCCTAGGGGAAAAGCAGCGCATGGATATCGCTGAACTATTGGCGTTTTCTGTCAAAAACAAGGCGTCGGACCTGCATCTGTCGGCCGGCTTGCCGCCGATGATCCGTGTCGATGGCGATGTCCGTCGCATCAATATTCCGGCCCTGGACCACAAGCAGGTGCACGCGCTGGTGTACGACATCATGTCGGACAAGCAGCGCCGCGATTACGAGGAATTCCTCGAGGTCGACTTCTCGTTCGAAATTCCGTCGCTGGCGCGCTTCCGCGTCAACGCGTTCAACCAGAACCGCGGTGCCGGTGCGGTGTTCCGTACCATTCCTTCCGAAGTGCTGACGCTGGAAGACCTGGGCTGCCCGCCGATCTTCCGCCAGCTGATCGACCAGCCGCAGGGCCTGATCCTGGTCACCGGCCCGACCGGTTCGGGCAAGTCGACCACGCTCGCCGGCATGATCGACTACATCAACAAGAACGAATACGGCCACATTCTCACGGTCGAGGATCCGATCGAGTTCGTACACACCTCGCAGAAGTGCCTGATCAATCAGCGCGAAGTGCATCGCGACACGCACGGCTTCAACGAGGCGCTGCGCTCGGCCTTGCGCGAAGACCCGGACATCATCCTGGTCGGCGAGTTGCGCGATCTGGAAACCATCCGCCTGGCGCTGACCGCTGCGGAAACCGGCCATCTGGTGTTCGGCACCTTGCACACCAGCTCGGCGGCCAAGACCATCGACCGTATCATCGACGTATTTCCGGCCGGCGAAAAGCCGATGGTGCGCTCGATGCTGTCCGAGTCGCTGCGCGCGGTGATTTCGCAGGCGTTGTTGAAGAAGGTCGGCGGCGGACGTACCGCCGCCTGGGAAATCATGGTCGGCACCCCGGCGATCCGCAACCTGATCCGCGAGGACAAGGTGGCGCAGATGTATTCCTCGATCCAGACCGGCCAGCAATACGGCATGCAGACGCTGGATCAGCATCTGCAGGACCTGGTCAAGCGCAGCCTGATCACACGCAACCAGGCGCGCGAGTACGCCAAGGACAAGCGGATATTCGAGTGATTCGGGAATAGGGAGTCGGGAATGGGGAATCGCAAAAGCACGCACCCCTGACCGGTCCCGGCTCCCGGCTTTTCCAATTCCCGATTCTCGATTCCCCATTTCCGGCTCCGAAGGAGCACGCCATGAGCACTATCGACTTCACCTCGTTCCTCAAGCTGATGGCGCACCAGAAGGCGTCGGATCTGTTCATCACCTCGGGAATGCCGCCGGCGATCAAAGTCAATGGCAAGATCAGCCCGATCACCCAGACACCGCTGACTGCACAGCAAAGTCGCGATCTGGTGTTGAACGTGATGACGCCATCGCAGCGCGAAGAATTCGAAAAGACGCACGAGTGCAACTTCGCCATCGGCGTGTCAGGGGTCGGGCGTTTTCGTGTGAGCTGTTTCTATCAGCGCAACCAGGTCGGCATGGTGCTGCGCCGGATCGAAACGCGCATTCCCACAGTGGAAGAGTTGAGCCTGCCGCCGGTGATCAAGACGCTGGCGATGACCAAGCGCGGCATCATCATTTTCGTCGGCGCCACCGGTACCGGCAAGTCGACCTCGCTGGCGGCGATGATCGGTTACCGCAACCAGAATTCGACCGGGCACATCATCACCATCGAAGATCCGATCGAATTCGTGCACAAGCACGAAGGCTGCATCATCACCCAGCGCGAAGTCGGCATCGATACCGACAGCTGGGAAAACGCTCTGAAAAACACCCTGCGCCAGGCGCCGGACGTGATCATGATCGGCGAGGTGCGCACCCGCGAAGGCATGGATCACGCCGTGGCCTTTGCCGAAACCGGCCACCTGGTGCTGTGCACCCTGCACGCCAACAACGCCAACCAGGCGATGGACCGCATCATCAACTTCTTCCCGGAAGATCGCCGCAACCAACTGCTGATGGATCTGTCGCTCAATCTCAAGGGCGTGGTCGCGCAGCAATTGATTCCGACGCCGGACGGGCGCAGCCGCCGCGTGGCGATGGAGATCATGCTGGGCACCCCGCTGGTGCAGGATTACATCCGCGACGGCGAGATCCACAAGCTCAAGGAGATCATGAAGGAGTCCACCAACCTGGGCATGCGCACCTTCGATCAGAGCCTGTTCGAGCTGTATCAGGCCGGCGAAATCAGCTACGAAGACGCGCTGCGTTACGCCGACTCGCAGAACGAAGTGCGCCTGCGCATCAAACTCTCGCAGGGCGGCGACGCCAAGACGCTGGCGCAGGGGATGGATGGTGTGGAGATTGCCGAGGTTCGGTGAGTCGCCCAGGACGCATTGGTGCATTCCGGTGCATGGTGTGGCGTAGCACGCTGAAGAAATTCACCTGCACAAGGTTGCCGGAACTTGGCACCTCATCTCTGCGCGCAGGCGTCTGCTGCAAAAAAGACAGGGTAAAGATCGCGCTGTGGTCGATGGCATGCAGCGCAGCAGTGCGCGCATGCGATGACGTTTCAGATGTAACCAGGCGGGCCGATAGTGTCTAATATCGCACCCCATTGCAGTGCCCGAACCTGTGAGCCTTCCCGATTCCGATCTGCGTCCGGAGCAAGAGCCGCTGCCCGATGACGGCGCTGTGGTCACCTCCGGCCCGTTGACGCCGCCGCCGGATTCGGCAGGCACTGGGGCCGACGATCATGCCTATCACCACTCGGTGGCCGAAGACGCGCAAGGCATGGTGCTGGCGACGCTGGTGGCCTCGTTGGGCCTGGCGATCTTCGCCAAGGGCGGCCTGATGATCGGTGGCATGGCCGGTGTGGCATTCCTGCTGCATTACGCGTTGCACTGGAATTTCGGTCTGGTGTTCGTGCTGGTCAATCTGCCGTTCTATTGGCTGAGCATGCGCCGCATGGGCTGGGAATTCACCTTGAAGACCTTCGCCGCAGTGGGTGCCTGCGGTGCGCTCACCGACCTGATGCCGCGCTGGGCCGAGTACGCGCATATCAACACGCTGTTTTCGGCCATCGTTGGCGGTGCGCTGGCGGGCCTGGGCATCCTGTTTTTCATCCGCCATCGCGGCAGTTTGGGCGGCATCGGCATCCTGGCGGTGTATCTGCAGCGCGAGCGCGGCTGGAGCGCGGGCAAGGTGCAGATGAGTTTCGATGCGATGCTGATGCTGGTGGCCTTCACCATCCTCACCCCGGACAAGGTGCTGTATTCGGCACTGGGTGCGTTGATGCTGAGTCTGGTGTTGATGTTCAATCACCGTCCGCATCGTTATATGGGCGTGTGATCCCGGCGGTCGTTTGCGCGTGGCCGGCGGATCAGTGATCGGCAACTGTGTGGGTTGTGCCCGGGGCGGTATGTAACGCATCGCACTGCAACGTGTGCACACTGCTTCTAGCGGCCAGCATGCGCTTGATCTTGTCGCCGCTACGCTTTTTCGCTCAGCATCCACGGCGGAGACAGTGCCTGGATATGCCCAAACACCGGGCAACCTTCATGATGCGCGCCAGGTAGGTAGCCCAGGCTCATCAGGAATTCGCCGGTGATTTCGCCGCCGGTGAAGCGAAAGATCTTCTTGAACAGCTTGATCCAGTCTGGCTTGGCGAGCGGATGTTGTGCATCCAGCCAGTGCGCGAAGCTGCCGTGCGAGGCGCGTAACTGCTGGATGACCTGCGCATTGTGGATGGCCGCCAGCACCTTCAACCGGTTGCGGATGATGCCGGCATCGCCGAGCAGCCGCGCAATGTCGCTCTCGCCATAGGCGGCCACCGTGTCCACGTCGAAGCCGTGGTAGGCGCGCTGGAAGTTGCTGCGCTTGCGCAGGATGGTTTCCCAGCTCAGCCCGGCCTGATTGATCTCCAGCACCAGGCGCTCGAACAGCTCGCGCTCCTCGCGCTGCGGAAAGCCGTATTCGTGGTCGTGGTAGTGCCCGTGGACCGGATGCCCCGGGGCGATGCTGCAGTAGCCGCTCATGAGATGCCTGTTGATAGGTGGAGCAGGTGTAGGTGGACCAGCGGCCGGCGCGATGGCCGGGAGTCGGGCCTGCCACGATAGCGACCGAACAGCGACGCGTGGGTGCACGCATCGACTGCGGTGCCGTAGCAGATCAATCGCAGCACGGCGCAGCTCGAGGTCCGCGCCGCGAAGCCGCCAGCAATCTGAACGGGCCGGCCTTGCCTGCCGGATGCCATCGGTGGCGTCTGCGAGGCCGCTGTCATCGGTAGCATCGGCAGTCCGGTGCCGCCAGCATGCAGCAAGTATGGCAGCGGCTCTGCGCGCGGCGGAGCGAACGGCTAGAATGCGGCCATGTCCGTTTTGCCCACGCCTCTGGCCAACCAACTGCTGATTGCGCTCCCGGCGCTGTCCGACCCCACCTTTTCGCGCAGCGTCGCGCTGATCTGTCAGCACGACGAGAACGGCGCGATGGGCGTGCTGGTCAATCGGCCCTCCGAATACACCCTGGGCGAAGTCCTGTCGCAGATGGGCATCGACACCGTCGACGAGCACCTGCGCGAGCAGATCGTGCTCAGCGGCGGGCCGGTGCATCCTGAGCGCGGTTTCGTCATCCACGACGATGCGCGCGAATGGGATTCCTGCCTGGAAGTGGGGCAGGGCGTGTTCCTGACTACCTCGCGCGATATTCTCGAAGCCATGGCGGCCGGCGACGGCCCGCGCAATGCGTTGGTGGCGCTGGGCTGTGCCGGCTGGGGCGCGGGGCAACTCGAGTTCGAACTGGGCGAGAACAGCTGGCTCACCGCGCCGTCGGATGCCAATGTGCTGTTCGCCACTGCGCTGGAAGATCGCTGGCAGACCGCTGCCGGGCGCATCGGCGTGGATCTGTTCCGGCTGACGGATTATTCCGGGCATGCCTGAGGCGGGCGCGATCCGCCCGGATGGCACGGTGCTGGGCTTCGACGTAGGGTCGCGCCGGATTGGCGTGGCCGTTGGCACCGCGCTCGGTGCCGGCGCGCGCGCGGTCGCCGTCATCAATGTGCATGCCACCGGTCCCGACTGGGCCGCGCTGGATCGTGTGCACAAGGAATGGCGACCAGACGGCCTGGTGATCGGTGACCCGCTTACCCTGGACGACAAGGACCAACCCGCACGCAAGCGCGCCCATGCCTTTGCTCGCCAACTGCGCGAGCGCTATGCGCTGCCGGTGGTGCTGATCGACGAGCGCTCCAGTTCGGTCGAGGCCGCGCAGCGTTTCGCGCGCGAGCGCGCCGACGGGCGCAAGCGCCGCCGCGATGCCGAGGCGCTGGACGCGATGGCGGCGGCGGTGATCGTCGAACGCTGGTTGGCCGCGCCCGACCAAGCCACTCCTCTTTCCTGATATTTCCCGACCTGCGATGACCACCATGCAACTCGATTCGGACGGACGCCTGCGCCACCTGCTCACCCTGGAAGGACTGCCGCGCACCACCCTGCTGCAACTGCTCGATCGTGCCGGTCAGATCCGCGACGCGGCGGTAGGGCGTGTCGGCAAGCGCAGCGTGCTGGCCGGTACTGCGGTGTGCACGCTGTTTTTCGAACCGTCCACGCGCACGCGCAGCTCGTTTCATCTGGCCGCGCAGCGGCTGGGCGCGGACGTGCTCAATTTCGATGCGTCCACCTCGTCCACCCGCAAGGGCGAAACCGCGCGCGACACCTTGAAGAATCTGGAAGCGATGGGCGTGCGCGGCTTTGTGGTGCGCCATCCCGACGACGGCGCGGTGGAAGCGCTGGCCGAGGCCGCAGGCGAGGGCACCGCCTTGATCAACGCCGGCGATGGACGCAGCGCGCATCCCACCCAGGGCCTGCTCGACATGCTCACCCTGCGTCAGGCCAAGGGCACCGATTTTTCCAGGCTCAAGGTGGTGATTGTCGGCGACGTGAAGCACTCGCGTGTGGCGCGCTCGGACTTGCACGCATTGCGCACCCTGGGCGTGGGCGAGATCCGCGTCTGCGGCCCTGCCAGCCTGCTGCCCGATGACGACATGCTGGCCGGCTGCGTGGTCGGCGAGGATTTCGACGCGATGCTCGAAGGTGTCGATGCGCTGATGATGTTGCGCCTGCAGCGTGAGCGCATGGAAGAAGGCCTGGTGCCGTCGCTGGAGCAGTACCACGCCGATTACGGGCTCACCCGCGAGCGCCTGACACGCGCCGGTCGCGATGCCGCGGTGCTGCATCCGGGCCCGATCAACCGCGGCGTGGAAATCACCGACGAAGTTGCCGACGGCGCGCAGTCGTGCGTGCTGCGCCAGGTCGCCAACGGCGTCGCCGTGCGCATGGCCGTGCTGGAAACCTTGCTCGGCTAAGCAAACGCAGCAAGGCGACCGCGTAGCCATAGTGCGCGGTCGTTGCTCGGATAGGCATCGCAAGTACCTAGAACCTTGCTGCCAAGATCGTGCAGCGCGCGTCGCCTTTGCGAATCCCCAATCCCCAATCCCCCATCTCGGCACCAAGCCGTAACACCCACTGGCCTATCGTGGCAGCTCCTTTCATCGCAGGAGATCGCAATGGGTATTTCACGTCACGCCACCGCTCACTGGGAAGGCGACCTCAAGACCGGCAAGGGTCAGCTCAGCACGCCGCAAAGTGGTTTGCTGGAAAACACGCGTTATGCCTTCAGCAGCCGCTTCGGCGACGAGAAGGGCACCAATCCGGAAGAACTGATCGCCGCCGCGCATGCCGGCTGCTTCACCATGGCGCTATCCGCACAGCTGAGCGAAGCCGGCTTTCCGCCGACCTCGCTGGACACGCGCGCCGACGTGGATCTGTCGATGGAAGGCGGCCCGCAGCTGTCGCAGATTCGCCTCAAGCTCAAGGCCGTGGTGCCGGGGATCGACGAAGCCAAGTTCCGCGAACTGGCCGACGTCGCCAAGAAGAATTGCCCGGTGTCCAAGGCATTGAGCGCAGTGCCGATCAGCCTGGAAACCGAATTCTCCAGCTGATCCAGCGCAGGCTGCGACGCGTCGGTGCTGCATGCCGGCGCGCGCAGCTGGCGGCAACCTGAATAGGGCTTTGCAAGGCCGGTTTGGTTCAGGGCGGTTTCACCGGTGCAGGCCGAGCATCGGCATCGTGTCCTCCCCTGTGAAGCTGCCGCAATGAAAACTCTTGTGCTTGGTGCTCTGGTGATGGGTCTGGCAGTTGCGGGCAACGCAACGGCACAGCGCTATGACAGCGGCTACCGCGATGGCGGCCGCAGTGGCTACGAGGACGGACGTTACGAATACGCACGCGTGGTGCGTGTCGATCCGATCATCGTGACCGATTCGTATCAAGAGCGCAGCAGCGAACGCTGCTACAACCGCCCGTCCAACGGCTACTACACCAGCAACGATGGCTACTATCGCGATGGTGGCGGTTATGGCCAGTCGGGTGTGTCCAATCGCGGTGTGGCCAGCGTGATCGGCGGTATCGCCGGTGCGGTGCTTGGCAGCCAGGTTGGCGGCGGCAATGGCCGCCTGGTCGGTACTGCGGTCGGCACCATGGCCGGTGTTGCGGCGGGCCGCTCGATCTACGAAGCCAACAATCGCAATTACCAAGGCAACGTCAGCGTATGCGAGCCGGTGTCCTACCGTCGTGAGAGCGATCGTGTGGAAGGTTACGATGTGACATACGAATATGCGGGCCGCACCTATCACACGCGTAGCGACTACAACCCTGGCGATCGCATCCGCGTGCGCGTGGACGTGCGTCCCGACTGATCGGTGCGAGAAGGCGTGGCGTGTGTCGATTGACGAACGCTGCGTTGTCGAAAACAAAAAACGCTGCGATCGTTCGCAGCGTTTTTTGTTGCGCAACCCACGGTGCGCATGCAGTGCCGTGTGCGATCGCTCGATCAAGCAATCAAGCCCAATCCAGCGTCCCGCGAATCACCGTCTGCACCTGGCCGCCGGACCATACATCGCCATCGGCATCGATGCGCAATTCCAGCAAGGCATCGAAGCCGATCTCGCGGCCCTGGCTGACCACATAGCGTCGCGCCTTGCCAGGCAATGCCTGGCGGCTGTCCAGCCATGCGGCGAGCACCGCATTGGCCGCGCCGGAAGCGGCATCTTCGAAGCGGCGGCCGTTGCCGACGAAGGCGCGGACGGCGAGGTCGTAGGCGCCCGGCGCGGCGGCGCGGGCGTAAGCGAACACGCCCATGCTGCCGGTGGATTCGGCCAGCGCAGCGATTGCCTCCCACTCCGGTTGCAGACCACGCAGCGCGGCCTCGCTGGCCAGCTCCACCACCCACCAGGTACGGCCGCCGTCCATCAGTGCAGGCGGCAGGCTGCCGAGCGGCCAGTCACGCAAGGCATCGCGCAGGCGCGGATCGTCGGCCTGCACCTGCTCGGCCACGCGCGCGCGCGGGGTGCGGATGGCGATGCTGCGGTGATCGTCGATCTGCTCCACGCGCAGCGGCAACTGGCCGGCGATACCGTCCTGGATCAGCACGCCGTCGTGCGGCGCGGCCAGGCCGGCCTCCAGCACCGCATGCGCGGTGCCGACGCTGGGGTGGCCGGCAAACGGCACTTCCTTTTGTGGGGAAAACATCCGCAGCCGATAACTGCTGTGGACGTCCGGCGCCGCAAACACGAAGGTGGTTTCCGGCAGCTTGGTCCAGCGTGCGATGGCCTGCATCGCGGCATCGTCCAGGCCTTCGGCATCCAGCACCACGGCCAGCGGATTGCCGCTGCCGGGGCGGGCGGAGAACACATCCAGTTGCAGAAAACGGCGGGTGGTCATGGTGACTGATCTGCGGACAGGGCGCGGCAGCTTACCAATCGATACGACCTTCGATCACTTGTCGCGTCGTTCCGCCAATCCACACTTCGCCTTCGTCATCGACGTCGATGTGGACGCGCCCATCGCGGCCGACCTCGCGGCCCTGGCTGGCGACATAGCGCAACCCGGTGCCCGGCAAGCGACCTTCGCCGTGCAGGCGCGCGGCGATGCAGGCGTTGGCGCTGCCGGTGACCGGATCTTCCGGAATGCCGTCGCCAGGGCAGAATGCGCGCACCACCAGGTCGGCGTCGCCATGGGGATCCGGCGCGTAAATGGCCAGCCCGGTGGCTGCGCTGGTCTGGGTCAGGCGGGTGATGGCGGTTAGATCGGGCGTTGCCTGGCGCACCGCCTGCGCATCGGCCAGTTCCAGCAGCCACCAGTTGGGGCCGTTGTTCCACAGTGCTGCCGGATGTTCGGCCACACGCAGTCCTGCGCAGGCATTGCGTAACGCCGCAACATGCACCTCGCCGGTCGCGATCGCCCGCGCGCGCGGTGCCCGCAGCCGCACCAGCAGTGCGCCATGCCGGTCGATCACCTGCACCGGCAATACGCCCGCAGCGCATTGCTGGCGCATGAGGCCGTCCGGCTCGAACGCGACCAGCCCGTGCGTTGCCGCCGCCCATGCCGCACCCACGCTGGGGTGGCCGGCGAACGGCAGCTCGGCGCGCGGCGTGAAGATGCGGATGTGGTAGTCCGCATCGGGCGCACTGACCGGCAGGAAAAAGATCGTCTCCGACAGGTTCAACCAGGCGGCCATCTGCTGCATCTGCGCGGACGACAACGTCTGCGCGTTGAGGACCACACCCAACGGATTGCCATTGCCGTGTTGGCCGCCGAAGACATCCAGTTGCAGGTAGCGGTACTTGCTCATGGGGGGTGAGTTCCGATCGATGGAATGCGCGGCGATGGTTGCAGCGCAAACCGTTACGGCAGTGGACGCAGCGCTCGGCGTGCTGTGATCGCACCCGGGGTCATGCGGGCGATATTGGCAGTAGAATCGGAGGTTCCGCCCGGCGTACCGGGCATCTTTCCCCCATTCTAAACGCCTATCTCAATGTCAGCTCCCCACACTACCGATCGTTGGATCGTCCTCAAGTTCGGCGGCACTTCGGTGTCGCGTCGTCATCGCTGGGACACGATTGGAACACTGGCGAGCAAACGGGCGAACGAGACCGGCGGCCGCGTGCTGGTGGTGGTGTCTGCGCTGTCGGGCGTGACCAACGAACTCACCGCGATCGCCGATGGCGCCGCCGACAGCGCACAGCGCGTGGCTGCGCTGGAGCAGCGTCATCGCGAATTCCTGGCCGAGCTGGAACTGGACGCCGATGCGGTGCTGGGCAAGCGACTCGCCGCGCTGCATGCCTTGCTGGGCGATGCGCGCGCGGCAACACGCACGCTGGACTGGCAGGCCGAGGTGCTGGGGCAGGGCGAGTTGCTGTCCTCCACCATCGGCGCGGCGTATCTGCATGCCAATGGCCTGGACATGGGCTGGCTGGACGCGCGCCAGTGGCTGTCGGCATTGCCGCCGCAGCCCAATCAGAGCGAATGGTCCAAGCGTTTGTCGGTATCCTGCCAGTGGCAGTCAGATGCGCAGTGGCGCACGCGTTTCGATGCGCAGCCCACGCGCCTGCTGATCACCCAGGGCTTCATTTCGCGGCACGCCGATGGCGGCACCGCGATTCTCGGTCGCGGCGGTTCGGATACCTCGGCGGCGTATTTCGGTGCGCTGCTCGGCGCCAGCCGCGTGGAAATCTGGACCGACGTGCCTGGCATGTTCAGCGCCAATCCGAAGGAAGTGCCGGATGCGCGGCTGCTGACCCGCCTGGACTATTACGAAGCACAGGAAATCGCCACCACCGGCGCCAAGGTGCTGCATCCGCGTTCGATCAAACCATGCCGCGATTCCGGCGTGCCGATGGCGATTCTGGATACCGAGCGCCCCGATCTGCCGGGCACCAGCATCGACGGCAATGCCGAGCCGGTGTTGGGCGTCAAGGCGATCAGCCGCCGCAACGGGATCGTGCTGGTGTCGATGGAAGGCATCGGCATGTGGCAGCAGGTCGGCTTCCTGGCCGATGTATTCACGCTGTTCAAGAAACACGGGTTGTCGGTGGATCTGATCGGCTCGGCAGAGACCAATGTCACGGTGTCGCTGGATCCGAGCGAGAACCTGGTCAACACCGATGTGCTGGCGGCGCTGTCGGCCGATCTGTCGCAGATCTGCAAGGTCAAGATCATTGTTCCTTGCGCGGCAATCACGCTGGTCGGGCGCGGCATGCGTTCGCTGCTGCACAAGCTCTCCGATGTGTGGGCCACGTTCGGGCAGGAGCGCGTGCACATGATTTCGCAGTCGTCCAACGACCTGAATCTGACCTTCGTCATCGACGAAGCCGATGCCGATGGCCTGCTGCCGATCCTGCATGCGGAGTTGATCGACAGCGGCGCGATGCCTGTGAGCGAAGGCGAAGTGTTCGGCCCGCGTTGGCGCGAGATCATCGGCTCGGTGCGCCCGCGGCCCACACCGTGGTGGCATGCCGAGCGCGCGCATCTGTTGTCGCTGTCCAAGGCCGGTACGCCGCGTTATGTGTATCACCTGCCCACCGTGCGTGCGCGGGCGCATGCACTGGCGCAGATTGCTGCAGTGGACCAGCGCTATTACGCGATCAAGGCCAATGCGCATCCGGCGATCCTGATGGCGCTGGAGCAGGCCGGTTTCGGGCTGGAATGCGTCTCGCACGGCGAGTTGCGCCGCGTGTTCGACACCTTGCCCGAGCTGTCGCCGCGGCGCGTGTTGTTCACCCCGAGTTTCGCGCCCAAGGCCGAATACGAAGCCGGCTTCGCGCTGGGCGTGACCGTCACCGTGGACAACGTCGAAGCATTGCAGCGCTGGCCTGAGGTGTTCCGCGGCCGCAACGTGTGGCTGCGCATCGACCTGGGGCATGGCGACGGGCATCACGAGAAGGTCAATACCGGCGGCAAGGCGTCCAAGTTCGGCCTGTCCTCCACGCGCGTGGATGAGTTCGTCGAGTTGGCGCGCACGCTCGAAGTCACCATCACTGGTGTGCATGCGCATCTGGGCAGTGGCGTGGAGACCGGCGAACACTGGCGGATGATGTACGACGAACTGGCCGGCTTTGCGCGACGCATCGGCACGGTGGAAACCATCGACATCGGCGGTGGCCTGCCGATTCCATACAGCGCCGAAGACGAGCCGTTCGATCTGGAGCTGTGGGCCAGGGGGCTGGCCGAGGTCAAGGCGGTGCATCCAGGCTACCGGCTGGCGATCGAGCCGGGCCGCTATCTGGTGGCCGAAGCCGGCGTGCTGCTGGCGCAGGTGACCCAGGTGATCGAAAAGGACGGCGTGCAGCGCGTGGGTCTGGATGCGGGCATGAACACGTTGATCCGCCCGGCGCTGTACGACGCCTGGCACGACATCGAAAACCTCAGCCAGCTCGACGCGCCTGCCGATAGCGCATTCGATATCGTCGGGCCGATCTGCGAATCCTCCGATGTGTTCGGCAAGCGCCGTCGTCTGCCTGCGGCGACCGCACCGGGCGATGTGATGCTGCTGGCCGATGCCGGTGCCTACGGGTATTCGATGGCCAGCACCTACAACCAGCGCGAATTGCCGCGCGAAGAGGTGATCGATGCGCCCGCAGGCTGAGTTCATCGCGCTCAGCACGCTGGCCGGTGGTGTTGCGATGATGTTCGCCACCGCGCTCCAACAACTGAGCTTTGGCATGCTGTGGTCCGATACGCTCAAATGGGCGCTACCCGCGCTGGTCGCCGCCGGTAGCGGTGCGTGGTTGGCCTTGCGTTGGCAACGTCGAGGCGATGCGCGGATTTCCACGCGTCGCAGCGGCGGGATGGCGGTGCGCACGGTGTTGTTGAGCGCGCTGAGTTATGTGCCGGTGGTGGCGCTGTATCTCGCAATCGCCTTCGCGGTGTCTGGCGATGCAACGGCCGGACGCCTGGATGTGCTGTTGTTGGCGGTGCTGTTCGGTTGCCTGCCGTTGCTGTGGGCTGCGGTGCCGTTTTCCATGATTGAATATGTCCTGTGCCGACGTTATCTGCGTCGCGTACGTGTTCCTGCAGGTAGTCCATGAGCGCTTTCGACAAACACCAGATCTCCACTTTTCGTTTCGTGCGTTGCGCACTCGATGCGCAGACCGGCGTGGCGACGCTGGTGTATGCCTTCGACCAAGGCCCGGAGCTGGTCGAGACCGTCGCGGTGCCGGGCGCACCGTTCGCGCTGGACGGTGCGCATGCCGTTGCCGTGCAGCAGGCGCTGCGCATCCTGCATCTCATCGCGGGCGTGAGTTATTTCAAGGCGGCGGTGCCGCCGACCATCCAGATCGATGAATATGCGATCGATGCCGACACCGCTGCGCTGGTGGAGAGCGTCTATCTGCACGGGTTGGGCGAGTTCGCCTATCGCAATGGCTTGAACCTGCACGGCAAGATCAACTTTCCGGTCGGCACACGAACTGCTGGCGATGCGCCTGCGATCGGCCTGCGCGAGCATGCCTTGGTCGCGATCGGTGGCGGCAAGGATTCGCTGGTCAGTATCGAAGCGCTGCGGCATGCCGGCATCGAGCAGACCGTGAGCTGGATCGGTGGCTCGCAGCTGATCCGCGCCTGCGCCGAGCGCACCGGTTTGCCGGTGCTCAATATCGGCCGCGTGCTTGCATCGGAGCTGTTCGAACTCAATCGCCAGGGCGCGTGGAACGGGCATATTCCGGTCACTGCGGTGAACTCGGCGATTCTTGTGCTGGCTGCGTTGCTCAATGGCGTGGATCAGGTGGTGTTTTCCAATGAACGTTCGGCCAGTTACGGCAGCCAGATTCCCGGCACCGGCGAGGTCAATCACCAATGGTCCAAGGGCTGGGCGTTCGAGCAGGCGTTCGGCGATTACGTGCAGCGGCATGTGGCCGCGGATCTGCGTTATTACTCGTTGCTGCGGCCGTTGTCGGAGCTGGCGGTGGCGCGTCAGTTCGCCAAGACCGACCACTACGACGCACATTTTTCCAGCTGCAACCGCAACTTCCACATCATGGGCGAGCGCCCGGTGCATCGCTGGTGCGGGGTGTGCCCGAAGTGCCATTTCGTGTTTCTGGCGTTGGCACCGTTCATGCCGAAGACGCGCCTGGTCAATATCTTCGGGCGCAATCTGCTCGACGATCCCGCGCAGGCCGGCGGCTACGATGCGCTGCTGGAATTCGAAGATCACAAGCCGTTCGAATGCGTCGGCGAAGGCCGCGAATCGCGCGCGGCGATGGCGGTGCTGGCCAGCCGTGCCGAGTGGAAGGAAGACGCGTTGGTGATGCGCTTCAGCCGTGAGATACAGCCGCAACTGGACCAGCAGGAGCTGCAAGTGGAGCCGTTGATGGCCATCGATGGCGAGCACCGTATTCCGTCGGCGCTGTGGGAGCGCGTGCGTGCGAATTTCGCAGCTTGAAGGCAGGGCGGTTGCGTTATGGGGCTGGGGGCGCGAAGGACGCGCGGCATATCGCGCGCTGCGCGCCGTGCTACCCACGCAATCGCTGACAGTGTTCTGCAACGCCGAAGAAGCGCGCGAGCTCGATGCGCTGGCCGACCCCGCGTTGCATGTAGAAACCGAGGCCAGCGCGCAGGCGCTGGGCCGGTTCGACATCGTGGTGAAGTCGCCCGGTATCAGCCCGTATGGCGCGCAAGCGCAAACTGCGGCAGCCGAGCACGGCACGCTGTTCATCGGCGGCACCGCATTGTGGTTTGCCGAACACGCGCAGCCTGACGGCAGCGTGTCCGGCGCCATCTGCGTCACCGGCACCAAAGGCAAGAGCACTACCACCGCGTTGCTGGCGCATCTGCTGCGCGCGGCCGGGCATCGCACCGCGTTGGTCGGCAACATCGGTCAGCCGTTGCTGGAAGTGTTGGCACCACAACCGCCGCCTGCATACTGGGCGATCGAGTTGTCCAGTTACCAGACCGGCGAAGTCGGGCGCAGCGGCGCGCGTCCGGAACTGGCGTTGGTCTTGAATCTTTTTCCCGAGCATCTGGACTGGCATGGCGACGAGGCGCGCTACGTGCGCGACAAGCTGTCGCTGGTGACCGAAGGCCGCCCGCGCATCGCCTTGCTCAACGCCGCCGACCCGCATCTTGTCCATTTACAACTGCCCGACAGCGACGTGCGCTGGTTCAACCATCCCGATGGCTGGCATCTGCGCGGCGATGTGGTCTATCGCGGCGAACAGGCCATCTTCGATACCGCCGACGTACCGCTGCCGGGCGAACACAACCGGCGCAATCTGTGTGCAGTGTTGGCTGCCATAGAAGCGCTGGGTCTGGACGCCGCAGCACTGGCAGCGGCCGCACTGACGTTTCGCCCGTTGCCTAACCGCCTGCAGTTGCTTGGCAGCGTGGATGGCATCAGCTACGTCAACGACTCGATCAGCACTACGCCGCATGCCTCGTTGGCGGCGCTGGCGTGCTTTGCGCAGCGTCGCGTGGCCTTGCTGATTGGCGGGCACGATCGGGGGCTGGATTGGCACGATTTTGCCGAACAGATGGCGCATCACGCCCCGCTGGAAATCGTCACCATGGGGGCCAATGGGCCGCGTATCCACGCGCTGCTGGCTCCATTGGCGGAAGCCGGTCGCTTCGGTTTGCATGCTGCCAACGATCTGGAGCACGCCATGCAGTTGGCGCGCGATGCGCTGGGAGAGCAGGGCGGAGTGGTGTTGCTATCGCCAGGGGCGCCCAGCTTCGGCGCGTATGGCGACTACGTCGCGCGGGGCCGGCACTTCGCGCAGCTGGCGGGGTTCGACCCGGCCGCGATCAGTGCGATTTCTGGATTGGGTGTGCAGTAGGTTCAATCGGCGCCGATCAGGTGCCGATCAACGCATCACAACATTCGCACCAGCCGCGGTTTCGTCCATCCCGCGTCACTCTGGCGAGTGCGTTGGCGCCGTGTGCCTGTAGGGCCTGCGCGCAGCCAACTACGCATTCCCTGCGCTAGAAGATTTCTTCAACAAAGGCGCTGGCGACCGGTGCGGCGCCAACGCCGCTCGATCAATGCGTGCGTTCCACGGCGTAACGCGCCAGGCCGCGCAATGCCGCAACCGCAGGGCTGGGCGGCAAGCCGTCCAATGCCTGTTCGGCGGCGGCGGCATATTCGGCGGCACGCTGGCGGCTGTAGTCCAAACCACCGGTGGCGTGAATCGCCGCCAGCACCTCAGGCATTGCGCTCGCATCGCCTTGTTCGACGATCTGGCGCAGACGCTCCCTGGTGGTTGCATCCGAGTGCGCCATGGCGTGGATCAGCGGCAACGTGGCCTTGCCTTCGGCCAGATCGTCGCCCAGGTTCTTGCCCAGGTCGCTGGCGTCGGCGGCATAGTCGAGCACGTCGTCGGCGATCTGGAAGGCAAAACCCAACTGCATGCCGTAGTCGTACAGGCGTTGCTGCACCTGCGCATCCGCACCCGAGGCCAACGCGCCCAGGCGCGTGCCGGCCGCGAACAACACCGCGGTCTTGCGCTCGATCACCCGCAAGTAGGCGGCTTCGTCGGTGTCGGGGTTGTGCACGTGCAGCAGCTGCAGCACCTCGCCTTCGGCGATGCGGTTGGTGGTGTCGGCCAGGATCTGCATGACTTCCATGCGGTCCAGCTCGACCATCAACTGGAAGCTGCGCGAATACAGAAAATCGCCCACCAATACGCTGGGCGCATTGCCCCACAGCGCATTGGCGGTGCTGCGGCCGCGACGCAGATCCGATTCGTCCACCACATCGTCGTGCAGCAGCGTGGAGGTGTGGATGAACTCGACGATCGCCGCCAGCTGATGGTGCTCCGGGCCGGAGCCGCCGGCGGCGTGGCCGGCCAGCATCACCAGCATCGGACGCAGGCGTTTGCCGCCGGCGGAGATGATGTGATCGGCAATCTGGTTGATCAGCACGACGTCCGACGCCAGACGACGGCGGATCAACGCATCCACCGCGGCCATGTCGGGCGCGGCGAGGGACTGGATCTGGGGCAGGCCCAGAACGGTGGGGAGGTCTTCGGCGATGGTCATGCGCAGGCGTTCGTGATGTACGTGGATTATAGGTGCCTGGGCCAGATCCGTCCCGCCGGCGCTGTCGCCGGCCTTCACATCGGTCGCAAACCCTTGTGACACTTGATGCCGGCATGGCGCAGAGATGTAGGATCCCGACCTGTCCGCGCGGTATTCCCCGGCCCGCAGGTGCGCCAACGCGCCGGTGTCGGGCGCGGGGAGTGCGGTAACATTGGCGCCAAGACATTCACCGCCGCGCCCCATTGGCGCCGGCGCACCATCTCGGAACTATCTATGGCCCGCGGCATCAACAAAGTCATCCTCGTCGGCAACCTCGGCAACGATCCCGACACCAAGTACACCCAGGCCGGCATGGCGATCACCCGCGTGAGCCTGGCCACGACCAGCATGCGCAAGGACCGCGAAGGCAACAACCAGGAGCGCACCGAGTGGCACCGCGTGGTGTTCTTCGGAAAGCTGGGCGAAATCGCCGGTGAGTACCTGCGCAAGGGCTCGCAGGTGTACGTCGAAGGCGAGTTGCGCTACGACAAGTACACCGGCCAGGACGGCGTGGAAAAGTACAGCACCGACATCGTCGCCAACGAGATGCAGATGCTCGGCGGCCGTGGTGAAGGCGGCGGTGGCGGTGGCGGCATGGGCGGCGATCGCCCGCAGCGCGCGCAGGCTCCGCGCCAGCAGCAGGGTGGCGGCGGTGGCGGTCAGGGCGGCGGTCAGGATTACGCACCGCGTCGTCAGCAGCCGGCCCAGCAGCAGTCCGCGCCGCCGATGGACGACTTTGCGGATGACGATATTCCGTTCTGATCTCGACAGCACTTTGTGTCACCAGAATCCCGATAACGTCTTGCGCCTACCGGGATTTTTGCTGTTGATGCCGGCTATTGCGCGCGCTGGGTACGTGCTCGTGGCGCGCAGCCGCGGCGGCCCAGCCAAGGCAGTTCGAACCCCAACGCCGATGCCCAACGTCTTGCCCACGCCGATGTCATCAAGTCGGGGCGCCAGGCGAAAGATGCAATAATCGCCCGTCGTCTGCGTGCTTCTGGACGGCTACTCAGCCAGGGAACCCGCGTCCCCAGCCAGCGTCTCACTTCAAGCTGACCAGGTCCCCTGCATGCGCGCCTATGTCCCGCATTTCCTGTCGCTGCGTCCGCGCGCGCGACTTGCCGTTGCCATCGCCTGTTGCTGTGCCGCACCGATCGCGTGGTCGCAGCAAGCTGCAACGCCTCTCGACACTGCCAAGACGCTCGACACGTTGACCGTCACTGCCGACGGTTCGCAGGTCGAACTGCCGCCCGACTATGCCGGCGGCCAGGTCGCTACCGGCGGTCGCGTCGGTCTGTTCGGCAACCTCGACGTGATGGACACGCCGTTCAACAGCATGAACTTCACCGCCGAGTTGATGCGCAACCAGCAGGCGCGCAGCGTGGCCGACGTGGTGCAGAACGACCCGGCGGTGCGGGTGGCGCGTGGGTTCGGCAACTTCCAGGAGTTGTACGTGGTGCGTGGCTTCCCCGTGTTCTCCGACGACATGAGCTACAACGGCCTGTACGGCCTGCTGCCGCGCCAATACGTGGCGGCCGAGTTCCTGGAGCGGGTGGAAGTGTTTCGCGGCGCCAACAGCTTCATCAACGGCGCCGCGCCCGGCGGCAGCGGGGTCGGTGGCGCGTTCAACCTGGTGCCCAAGCGCGCGGGCGAGAGCGACGTCACCCGGCTGACGCTGGGTACCGAAACCGGCGGGCAGGTGTATGCCGCGGCCGATGCGTCCTACCGCTTCGGCCCGGACCGTGCCTGGGGGCTGCGCGCCAACCTCGCGCGCCGCGATGGCGAGAACGCCACCGACGAGGATCGCGAGCTGGGCATGGGTTCGCTGGGCGTGGATTATCGTGGCGAGCGGCTGCGCCTGTCGGCTGACATCGGCTGGCAGGACCAGCGTACCGACCGTCCGCGTCCGAGCATCACTCCGGTGGGTGGAATTCCGATCGCACCCGATGCCGATATCAACTTCGCCCAGCCTTGGACCTTCGCCCAAGAGCGCGACACCTTCGGCGTGATCCGTGCCGAATACGACCTGACCGATAGCGTCATGGCCTGGGCGGCGGTCGGCATGCGCGACAGTGACGAGCACAACGTGTTGGCGAATCCCAACGCCGATGCTGCCGGCAATTTGAACACCGGCCGCTTCGACAACTACCGGGAAGACAAGGTCACCACCGGCGATGTCGGCATCCGCGCGACATTCGACACCGGCCGCGTCGGTCATCGCCTGAGTGCATCGGCGTCGGCCTTCAAGCTGGACTCCAAGAATGCCTTTGCATTCGGCAGCTACGGCACGGCGGTCGGTACGCTGTACGACCCGGTGGCGGTGGCACCGCTGGGTGGCCTGTTCCCCGGTGGCGTGCTGTTCGAGCCGCTGACCACCAGCAAGAACGAGACCCGCAGCGTCGCCATCGCCGACACGCTGGCCTTCGATGACGGCCGCATCCTGCTGACCCTGGGCGCACGCCACCAGAAGCTGGAACAGTACGGCTACGACTACAACACCGGCGCGCAACTCAGCAGCTACAGCGACAGCGTGGTGACGCCGGTCGGCGCGGTCGTCTTCAAGTTCGGCCGGGCGGTGTCGCTGTATGCCAATTACGCCGAAGCGCTGTTGCCCGGCCAGGAAGTGCCCGCCGTGTCCGGCAGCACGCCGCTGGAAAATGCCGGCGAACTGCTGGCGCCGTTCAAGTCCAAGCAGGTCGAAGTAGGCGCCAAGTACGACGCCGGCAGCTACGGCGCAACCGCGGCGCTGTTCCGCATCAACCAGCCCAATACCGTGGTCAGCAATGCACGCCTGACCAGCGACGGCGAGCAGCGCAACCAGGGCCTAGAGCTGAGCTTCTACGGCCAGCCGATCGAGGGCCTGCGCGCACTGGGCGGCATCACGTTGCTGGATGCCGGCTACAACAAGACCCAGGACGGCGTGAACGAAGGCAATGACGTGCTCGGTGTGCCGGAAAAACAGGCCAATCTGGGCCTGGAATGGGATATCGCTGCGCTGCCGGGCCTGACGGTCGACGGGCGCGCTGTCTACACCGATCGTCAATACGCCGATGCGGTGAACGTGCTGGAAATTCCGTCCTGGACGCGTTTCGACCTGGGAGCACGTTATGCGTTCCAGGCCGCCGGCAAGGCCTGGGGCGTGCGTGCGCGCGTGGACAACCTGTTCGACCGCAGCTTCTGGTCATCGGTCGGTGGCGCTTCGGGTGCGAATTATCTGGTCCTGGCCGCACCGCGCACGTTCACCGTCTCGTTCTCGATCGATCTGTGAGTCGTGCTTGAAACCGGCCTGCGCCATGCAACCGCGCAGGACTCTGGCATGATCCGACGCCGCCTGAGGAGGGTGGCGCCTTGATGAAGGAGCGTGGCGTGCGTCAGTGGTTCGGTCTTGCCCTGATGGGCTATCTGTCGATCGCTGCGGCTGCCGCGTTTGCCCACGATCCCGCCGAGCACCTGCCGCTGCCGTTGCTGGCCGATGCGGCCGGTGCAGCGGCCACGCCCAGCCTGCCGCGCCCGCAGCAGGCGCCGGGACAGACGCTGCCGTTGCAGGCTACGCGCCGCATCGCCTTCGAGACCGATGAAGGCACCTGGATGGGGCTGGACGTGTCGCCGCGCGATGGCCGGCTGGTGTTCGACCTGCTCGGGGATCTGTACACGCTGGACGCTGGTGGCGGCCGGGCCAAGGCGATCAGCCGCGGCCTGGGCTTCGACAGCCAGCCGACGTTTTCGCCGGACGGACACTGGATCGCCTTTGTCAGCGACCGCAGCGGTGCGGAAAACCTGTGGCGCATGCGGCCCGATGGCCGCGATGCGCAGCAGCTCACTTTCGGCAACGACGATACCGTGTTGGTGTCGCCGGCCTGGGCGCCCGATGGCAGCGCCCTGTACGCCAGCCGCTTCCGCTGGTCGGTCAACGATTACGAGCTGTGGCGCTACGGACTGGATGGCAGCGAACGCCTGGTCGCACCGGTCCGCGCGGAGGGCGCCGGCAGCAAGCAGAGCACGCTGGGCGCGGTGGTGTCGCCAGATGGCAGGCAGCTTTACGCCGCGCGCCGCAGCGGCGACAAGGACAGCGCCGAGCTGGAGCTGTGGTCGATCGTGCGACGCGATTTGGCCACCAGCAAGGAAGAAACGGTCTTGCCGGTGCCCGGCGTTCCGGGGCGCCGGCCGTTTCCCGGTACCTATTTCAGACCGCAGCTCTCGCCGGACGGCAAGCAGCTGGCCTATGCCACTCGCCAGCAGGGCCAGACCGGTCTGCGCCTGCGCACGCTCGCCACCGGCGAGGACCGCTGGATCGCCTTCCCGATCGAACACGACCAGAGCCAGGCGCAAAGCTGGCAGGATCTGGTGCCGCGCTATGCCTTCACGCGCGACGGGCGTGCGCTGCTGCTGAGCCGCAACGGCCGCTTCGAGCGCATCGCGCTGGATCGGCAGGCCTCACGCGCGATTCCGTTCGTCGCCTCGGTCGACCTGGAGCTGGGGCCGTTGACCGGCGCTGACATCCGTGAGGACGCCGGCCCGGTACAGGCGCGTCTGATCCAGGATCCTGCGGTGTCGCCGGACGGCAGGCGGGTGGCGTTCTCCGCGTTGGGCGCGCTCTATCTGATGGACATGGAAGATGGCGCGCTGCCGAAGCGGCTGCCCACCGGCGATGTGCCGGCCTTCCATCCCAGCTGGGCGCCGGATGGCAACGCGCTGACCTACGTCACTTGGGAAGGCGGGCAGGGCGGTCAGGTCTGGTCGCTGCAGCCCGGCGGCACGGCGCCGCGCCAGCTCAGCCGCGGGCCTGGCGCGTACTACACCCATCCGGTGTTCACCCGTGATGGGCGCGACGTGCTGGTGGTGGCCTCCGACAACGTGGCGCGCATGCAGGCCTCGATGGTGTTTGGCAGCGTGCGTGAGGCGCAGCTGCAACGGCTGTCGGCGCAGGGCGGCCAGGCCAGGGTCCTCCATCGCGGGACGTTGGGCGGCACGTTGCACTTCGGTGCGGATACCGATCGCGTCTACGCGATGGGCAGCGGCGGCCTGCTCGGCATCGATCTGCGCAGCGGCCTTGCCGATGCACCCATCGTGGTGAAGGGGCCGGGTTGGTACTTCCAGGACGGCAGCGTGCCGGTGGACGACCTGCGGATCAGTCCCGACGGGCAGTGGCTGCTTGCCCAGGTCGCCCAGCAGTTGCACCTGCTGCCGGTGCCGAAGAAGGGAGCAACGGTCGATCTGCTGGCGCCGGGCATGCGCCATCGGCGCATCACCGATGTCGGCGCGGATTATTTCGGGTGGAGTGCGGACGGCCGCACGATGACCTGGTCGATCGGTTCCAGCGTCTACCGCCGTGCACGCGCCGACATCGCCCTGCATGCTGCCGATGCGCCGGGCTGGGATGCAGACGTGCCAACGCCAGGGCGGAACACGCAGGTTGTGCAAGCCAGGGTGGACGTCCCGCGCGATGTGGCCAGCGGCACGCTGCTGCTGCGGGGCGCCACTGCGCTCACGCAGCGTGGCGATGAGGCCATTGCCGATGCCGACCTGCTGGTGCGCGATGGACGCATCGCCGCGATCGGCCCGCGCGGCAGCGTGGAAGTGCCGGCCGGCGCGCAACTGCGCGATGTCAGTGGGCGCTTCATCATTCCGGGCCTGATCGATGTGCACGACCACGTCGCCGATTTTCGCCGCGACCTGCTCGACATGCGGCCTTGGGGCCTGCGCGCGCGACTGGCTTACGGGATTACCACCGCCTTCGATCCATCGTCGCTGAGCATCGACATGCTGGCCTACCAGGATCTGGTCGATGCCGGGAGGGTAGTGGGCGCGCGCGCGCCGACCACGGGCATGGCGATGTTCTCGTTCAACCGCATCGCCTCGCTGGATGAGGCGCGCGCCTTGCTTCACCGCTATCGCGACCACTACCGCACACGCACCGTCAAACAATATCTGCTCGGCAATCGCCGCCAGCGCCAGTGGCTGGTGCAGGCGGCGCACGAGCTGGGCATGCGCCCCACCAGCGAGGGCTCGCTGGCGCTGAAACTCGACCTCAATCAAGTCATGGACGGCTATGCCGGGCACGAACACGCACTGCCGACACCGCTGTACCGCGACGTGATCGAGCTGATGGCACGCAGTGGCACAAGCTACGACGCAACGCTGATGATCGCCAACGGTGGCCCTGCGGCGCAGAACAACTACGTCATTGGCGATCGGCCGCTGGGCGATGCCACGTTCCGCGCAACCCGCCCGTACGAGGTGGCCATGCAGCAGGTGCAGTCGCAGCGCTGGATCGATCCGTCGCTGATGCTTTATCCGCGCATCGCCGGCGACGTGGCGCGTATCCAGCGTGCGGGCGGGCTGGTGGCGATGGGCTCGCATGGCGAGATCGCCGGGCCCGGCCTGCACTGGGAAATGCAGGCGCATGTGGAGGGTGGCATGACCCCGGCCGAGGTATTGCAGGCGGCCACGCTGGGCGGTGCGCGCAGCATCGGCCGTGGTGCGGAACTGGGCAGCCTGGAGGCGGGCAAGCTGGCCGATCTGGTGATCCTGCAAGCCGACCCGCGCCTGGATATCCGTAACGCGCAAAAGATCGACGCGGTGATGCTGGGCGGCCGTTTGCGCGAGGTGCCAACACTGGATGAACTCTGGCCTAGAGAAACCAGCATTCCCCCGCTGTGGCATCACCGCGAAGCATTGAACTAGGTTGAGCGTGGCAAGCCGCGGTGTTTCTGGCCGGGCGAATCCCGCAATGGGGTGGCCCAACCATGCGATGAGAGCCGACCGACCGGCTTGCACCAATTGCCTTGCTTGTCGGCATCTGATGCGTGCGACGGCTTGGAGCGGCTAACAAAATCTGGCGAGCGCTCGCCTGTCAGTGAGTGCAGTGGTTTTGTCAGCCGCATCTTGGTGGATGCAGTCGGAAGTCCAGATCACCGCTGAGTGGGTCGAATGCACGATGCCCCCACCGCTCGCGGGACACGCCGCAAGTACGCCCATGTAGGCTCGGTGGCGGCATCCATGCCGCCACACGATCCCGCAATCGGTGAGGACACCGCAGCAGACAGGTTGCTGGTCGCTTTGAGAAGAGCTGAGTACGACCATCTTGATTGGTCCTTGCCCGCCCACCGTCGCCGGACCTTACGCGGCATGGATGCCGCGTAAGCGCTTACAAGGACGTACTTGCAGCGTGTCCTGCGATGGTGGGCGGGCAACGGCCCTGCAGCCAGGCAGCAGATCAGCCGGCCTGCGGTAGACTGGCGTGAAGTAGTCTTGTTAGCCGCTCTTACTCAGGCCGACGTCCGATCCCGCCCGCTCTGCTTGGCGCGATACAGTGCCGAGTCGGCGTCGTGCACGAACGCGTCGGGTGTCAGTGGCGCTTCGCCCGGTTCGAACGTCGCCGCGCCCACGCTCACGGTGACGTGCGCGCTGGTGGGGCTGGACAGGTGCATCAGGCCGAGTCCGGCGACCGCGCTGCGCACGGCATCGGCCAAGCGCAGCGCGCCGGCAGCGTCGGTGTGCGGCAGGATCATGCCGAATTCTTCGCCGCCATAGCGCGCGGCAACGTCGTCGCTGCGCCGCGAACATTCGGCGATCGCACGCGCAATCAAACGCAGGCAGGCATCGCCGTTCACGTGACCATAGGTGTCGTTGTAGAGCTTGAAGTGGTCGACATCGATCATCAGCACCGACAACGGCGCCTGCAGACGCACCGCGTCCTGCAGCGCGCGCGACAGCCGGTAGTCGAATGCACGCCGGTTTGCGATGCCGGTCAGCGCGTCCACCCACGCTTCGGAGCTGAGTTTGGCTTCGTTGCGATGCATGCGGCGCAATTGCAGATCCAGCCAGAGGCCGACCGCCAGCAACAGTGCAAACCCCAGCGTGGCGATCACGATCCGCTGGCGTGCGGATTGCCGCCAGGTTGCCAATGCATCGTCCACCGACACGCCGGTCAGCACGGTCAACGGATACGGGCGTGCGGGAGCGAAGCTGGAAATGCGCTTCACACCGTCGATCGGTGAGCGATAGGTCGCAGTGCCATGTTTGTGCGCGCGGATGTTGACGTAGATCGCGGTGCCGGCGATCGAGGTGCCGATCACGCCCTGTTTGTCGGGCCGGCGTACCAGCACGATGCCATCGTCGTTGATGATGCCGATCGTGCCATTGGGTCCCACTTCAAAAGTGCTGTAGTAGTTCTGGAAATACTTCAGTTGCAGCGTGACCAATACCACCCCTGCAAACTCGCCACCGGGCGTGTTGAGTCGCCGGCTCAGGGTAAGCACCCAGCTGCCATCGGAACGGCTTTGGACGGGCGGGCCGACCAGCGACAAGGCATCGCGATGATCGCGGTGATATCTGAAGTAGGCGCGGTCGGCATTGTTCTGCTTTCTAGGTGCGCTGTTCAACGACGAACTCACCCAACTGCCATCTGCGGCGTAGATGAAAATGCCATGCAGCCGATCCGAGCGGCGTGCCTCGCGCACCAGAAATCCATGCATCGCCGATCGCGCGGCTGCCGAGGCCTGATCGTGTTCTACCCGCGCAACCAGACCCGACAACACTGCATCTGCAATCGCCATAGTGTCGCCGGCATGTTGCGCAAGCGAGTTGGCCAGGTTCGAGGACTGCGCTTCGGCGGTGCGCAACGCGGTGGCGCGTTCCTCGTGGATCGACCAGTACTCCGAACCCAGCAGTAGCAGCCAAGAGGCGATCAGCACGAAGTGCAGCGCAATGCGCTGTGCACGTTGTCGCCGTTGCTTGCTGACTGATGTCACTGTGGCTACCTGTCTGGACACCAAAACCCTGCAATGGGTGTGCCAGCGTACGCGTTGCCCTGGACCGCAGCTGTACGGCATTCAATAGAACTGCACCAATCTGTGATTGTCACCGCATGTGCTCGGCAGCGGTCATTTGATCGACCGAAGTTGTACTGTCCGGCTTGCCTGCGAGCGGCCACGCGCGTGGTTGGATGACGAGAAACTCGCCTGCTGCGCGCATGCGAACACGTCGTGAAATCCTTGGCCGCAATGATGAGCGGGGTTCATAGGCGCATGCACCCCATGCCGCCAATGTGCGCATAGACCGGCACTAAACTCGGCCCATTCCTGTGGTTCACCTCCGTGTTCCAGTCCGCGCCGATGGCACTTACTCACGCGCTTGTGACCGGCCACGCTTCACATTATTTAAGAACTGAATAAGCCAGCATTGTTGGAGATGCCAGCCATGAGAGACATCAAGATGACCCGTCGCGAGGTACTGATCGCTGGCACGGCGTCGGCAGCCAGCGTTGCCGCAACCCAATCGATGGCGGCGACTGCCGCCAATGCGATGTCGCAGCGTCAAGCGGTCGAACCGGCCAATCCGTCGAGCCAGGTTGCCTTCGAGGTCAACGGCAAGCCGGTGACATTGACGTTGGATAATCGCACCACGTTGCTGGACGCCTTGCGCGAGCACTTGCACCTGACCGGCACCAAGAAGGGCTGCGACCACGGCCAATGCGGTGCGTGTACGGTCATCGTCGATGGGCAGCGCATGAACGCCTGCCTGTCGCTGGCCGTCATGCATCAGGGCGGCAAGATCACCACCATCGAAGGACTGGGAACGCCCGACAAGCTGCATCCGATGCAGGCCGCGTTCGTCAAACACGACGGCTATCAATGCGGCTACTGCACGCCGGGCCAGATCTGTTCGGCGGTGGCGGTGCTGGACGAAGTCAAGCGCGGCATTCCCAGCCACGTCACTGAAGATCTCACTGGCAAGACCAGGCTCACCACTCCCGAACTTCAGGAACGCATGAGCGGCAATATCTGCCGCTGCGGCGCGTATTCCAACATAGTCGACGCGATCAACGATGTCGCCGGAGACCGCGCATGAAGGCCTTCAGCTACGAGCGCGCCACCTCGCCAGCCGATGCGGCAGCCAAGGCTGCGCGTCAGCCGGGCGCCAAGTTCATCGCAGGCGGTACAAATCTGCTGGATCTGATGAAGCTGCAGATCGAAATCCCCTCGCACCTGATCGATGTCAACGGCCTGAGCCTGGACACGATCGACGCTACGCCGGAGGGTGGCCTGCGGATCGGTGCGCTGGTGCGCAATACCGATCTGGCCGCAGATGCGCGCGTGCGCCGCGATTACGCGCTGTTGTCGCGTGCCTTGCTGGCAGGCGCCTCGGGGCAGTTGCGCAACCGTGCGACCACCGCCGGCAATCTGCTGCAGCGTACCCGCTGCCCGTATTTTTACGACACCAATCAGCCCTGCAACAAGCGCCTGCCTGGCAGCGGCTGCGCGGCGATCGGCGGTTTCAACCGTCAGCTTGCAGTGATCGGTGTCAGCGAAGACTGCATCGCCACCCATCCAAGCGACATGGCGATTGCGATGCGCGTGCTGGATGCGGTGGTGGAAACGGTTCGCCCCGATGGGCAGACGCGTGCCGTGCCGTTGTCCGAGTTCTATCGCGCGCCCGGCAAGACACCGCATCTGGAAACCGTACTGGAACGCGGCGAGCTGATCACTGCGGTGAGCTTGCCCAAGCCGATCGGCGGGACGCATGTCTATCGCAAGGTGCGCGACCGCGCGTCGTATGCGTTTGCATTGGTGTCGGTTGCAGCAGTCGTGCAGCGCGACGGCAGCGCACGTGTGGGTGTGGGCGGCGTTGCGCACAAACCCTGGCGCAGCGAAGCCGCCGAAGCGCAGTCGCGCCAAGGCGCGCGTGCCATCGCCTCTGTGCTGCTCGATGGCGCACAGCCGACCGAACACAATGCATTCAAGCTGCCGCTGGTGGAGCGCACCTTGACCGCGATCCTGGCCGACACGAGGGCCTGATATGAAATTCGACACTCCCGCCGGTACCAATCCTATCGATCAACTCAAGGTCGTCGGCAAGCCTGTCGATCGCATCGATGGTCCGCTCAAGACCACTGGCCAGGCGCCGTATGCGTACGAACACCACGACCTGCCTGCTCGCGCGGCCTACGGCCATGTCGTCGGTGCAGGCATCTCCAAAGGCACCATCCGCAGCATCGATCTGAGTGCTGCACGCAATGCACCCGGCGTGCTGGGCATCGTCACTGCGCAGAACGCAGGAAAGCTGGACAAAGGCAAATACAACACGGCCAAATTGCTGGGCGGGCCGGAGATTCAGCACTACCACCAGGCCATTGCCGTGGTGGTTGCCGAGAGTTTCGAACAGGCGCGTGCCGCAGGCCAGCTGATCAAGGTCGACTACGGTCGCCATGTTGGCGCCTACGATCTGGAAAAAGCACGCGATGGCGCCAAGGTCACCAAGGAAGGCGGCGCGCCCAATAGTGCGGTCGGTAACTTCGCCGGCGCCTTCGCAGCCGCACCGGTGCAGCTGGATGCCGAATACACCACGCCCGACCATTCGCACGCGATGATGGAGCCGCATGCATCCATCGCACAGTGGGAAGGCGACAAGCTCAGCGTCTGGACCTCCAATCAGATGATCAACTGGAGTGCCGGCGATCTGGCGAAAACGCTGAATATTCCGCGCGAAAACGTCCGCCTGATGTCGCCGTATATCGGTGGTGGCTTCGGTGGAAAATTGTTCCTGCGCGCCGATGCGGTGCTGGCCTCGTTGGCTGCACGCCAGGTGGGGCGCCCGGTCAAGGTGATGTTGCCGCGGCCGCTGATCTTCAACAACACCACGCATCGCCCGGCCACCGTGCAGCACATCCGCATCGGTGCGCAGCGCGACGGCAAGATCACCGCGATTGCGCATGAGAGCTGGTCGGGCGATTTGCCTGAGGGCGGTGCCGAGAACGCCGCTGCGCAGACGCAGTTGCTGTATGCCGGTGCCAATCGCCTGATTGCCACGCGTCTGGCCGTGCTGGATCTGCCGGAAGGCAACGCCATGCGTGCGCCCGGCGAAGCACCGGGGCTGATGGCGCTGGAAGTGGCCATGGACGAAATGGCCGAAAAGCTCGACATGGATCCGGTCACGTTCCGCATCGTCAACGACACCCAGGTGGATCCGGAAAATCCGCAGCGTCCGTTCTCGCAGCGGCAGTTGGTCAAGTGTCTGGAAGACGGCGCCAAGCGTTTCGAGTGGTCCAAGCGCAAGGCCAAGCCGGCCAGCACCCGTGATGGTCGCTGGTTGGTTGGCATGGGGGTGGCAGCCGCATTCCGTAATTCACCGGCGATGACCTCCGGCGCGCGCATGCGCCTGGAGCAGGGCGGGCGCGTGGTGGTGGAAACCGACATGACCGATATCGGCACCGGCTCCTACACCATCATTGCGCAGACCGCTGCGGAGATGATGGGCGTGCCGCTGGATTGGGTGGACGTGCGTTTGGGCGATTCCAACTTTCCGGCATCGGCCGGTTCCGGCGGTCAGTGGGGCGCCAATAGCTCGACGGCCGGCGTGTATGCAGCGTCGGTGAAGCTGCGCGAAGCCGTTGCCAAGCAACTCGGTCTGGATCCGGCCAAGGCCGAATTCGCCGACAGCCATGTACGCGCAGGCGGCAAGCGGATCGCGCTGGGCGATGCGGCGGCCAACGGTGCGTTGGTGGTGGAAGACAAGATCGAATTCGGCGATTTGTCCAAGACGCATCAGCTCTCCACGTTCGGCGCGCACTTTGTCGAAGTCGGCGTGGATATCGCCACTGCAGAGGTACGCATCCGGCGCATGCTCGCGGTGTGCGAGGCCGGACGCATCCTCAACCCCAAATCGGCGCGCAGCCAGGTGATCGGCGGCATGACCATGGGCGCAGGTGCCGCCTTGATGGAAGAGCTGGCGGTCGACAAGCGACTGGGCTTTTTCGTCAATCACGACCTGGCCGGTTACGAAGTGCCGGTGCATGCGGACATCCCGCATCAGGAAGTGATCTTTCTCGAAGAAAACGACCCGCTGTCCTCGCCGATGAAGGCCAAGGGCGTGGGCGAATTGGGCATCTGTGGCGTCGCTGCGGCCATCGCCAATGCGGTCTACAACGCCACCGGCGTGCGCGTGCGCGAGTATCCGGTCACGCTCGACAAGCTGCTGCCGCACATGCCCGAGTTGCTGCGCGCGTGAGTGCGTTGGTGGCCCCGGTCGCGCATGCCACGCCGGTCGAGCCGGCGTGGCCGGCATGGCCGAGCTATGCGTTGCACGACGATTTGCTGCCGATGCTCACCGCCTGGCATCGGGCAGGGCAGCGGGTGGCGATCGCCACGCTGATCGACGTGCAAGGCTCGTCGCCGCGCCCGTTGGGCAGCGAGATGGCGATCAGCGCAGACGGCCGGGTGGCCGGTTATGTCTCCGGCGGGTGCGTGGAAGCGGCGGTGGCGCACGAAGCCATCGCGGCACTGCGCGACGGCCAGCCGCGTTGGCTCGATTACGGCGAGGGCAGCGAGGTGCTCGACATCCAGCTCAGCTGTGGCGGACGCATCGGCGTGCTGGTCTGGCCGGTGCCGGATCTGGGCGAGCATCTGGCGCGCTGGCGCAATGCGCGTCAGCATCGCCGCGCGTTCCATGTCGCGCTGGATCGAGCGTCCGGCGCAGTGCGCTACCCGGCGAATACGCAAGATGTACGCGCCAGCGAATTCCTGCGAACGCATCGGCCGCCATTGCGATTGGTGCTGGTCGGCGCCGATCCTGCGCTGCTGGTGTTGGTGACCCTGGCCAGCCAGATGGGCATCGAGCTGCGCGTGCTGCGACCGCACGGCCCCAGCGAACCGCCGCCTGGCCTGGCCCCGGAACACTACGATCGCCGCGCGTTGAGCGAGGCGTTGCAGGATCTGGTGCTGGATGCAGACAGCGCGTTGTACAGCCTGGCCCATGACAGCGATATCGATCTGCAGGTCGCGCATCGCGGGCTGGCATCCAACGTCGCCTGTATCGGCATTCTGGGTAGCCGTCATAAACGCGAAGCGCGCCTGCAGGCACTGCGTGCGCTCGGCCACGACGATGCAGCGTTGGCCCGGTTACGACTGCCGGCCGGCTGGCGCATGGGGCGTTCGTCGCCGCACACCATTGCGCTCGGCATCATCGCCGAGGCGACACAGGTGGTGGCCGATCTGCAGGCGGCCGCGGTAAGTGACGCGGCGGCTCGCGGTATTGATGCGCGTGTTGCGTAACGCGATATGCCGCTGCGCTTGAATTGGTGCACGAGCGTTCCAGATCCGATGGTTGCCTGAAAGCGGAAGCGCCGAATTTCATCCAATCCACGCGTTGCTTGATTCGAATTATTTCTAATATGCATTAATAGGCATGCATTAGATTCGTCAGCATGTAAGGCCCGGGTTGGTTCAACAGTGCTTGCCTACTGATTCGTCGAATCGCTGCGTGGATGCACGAATACAGCGAATTTCCGGCTCGATAAGCAACGTGGCGCTATAGCCCACAGCGCAATTCCGATGAGATGCGTACTCCTGACAAACATGCGCGGTAGACACGCAGCACGTAGTCACCCCGCACGCACATTCGGATCTCTACGCTGAGCGCATTCCCAATACGCACGACGTCGCCATGACCGTATTTTCTGATCACTATGACGACGCCTCTCGCGACGCTGACCAATGTCCGTCGCCTGCAAGCACAGTTCCCGCCTGCACTGTGCAGGTCGGCAGTCCACAGCGCGAGTCACAGCCGACACCGCGAAATTCGTCGCCACGCCACACGGCATCGAGCGCATGAGCAGCGATCATGCTGCACTGATATTGGCGGCAGGCGCCGGCCGTCGTCTGGGCCGTTCCAAGCAATTGCTGATGCGCGACGGTGAGCCGCTGTTGCGTCGCTTCGCGCGTCTCGCGCTGCAGACCGCGCCGCGCCGCTGCGTGGTGGTGCTGGGCGCAGAGGCCGATGCACTGACCGATGTCCTGCAAGGCCTGGAAGTGGAAGTGCTGCGGCACGGCAACTGGTCAGCCGGCATGGGCTCCAGCCTGGCCGCGTTGCGGCACTACGTGCAGGACGACACCACGCTGCGGCGCAGCCTGATCCTGGGCTGCGATCAACCCGCGCTGGACGCGCCGCATCTGCGTGCGCTACTCGAAGAGGCCAGTCATGCAGTCTCGGGGTGTGCCACCAGCGGCTACGCCGGGGTACGCGGCATCCCCGCAGTGGTGACGCATGCCGCGTGGGCAGAAGTGCCGTTGCAGGCCGATAGCGGCCTGCGCGGCCTGTTCGCCAGCCTGGACGTGCAGACGCTGGGCTGCGTGAGCGCACCGGCGCTCGCCCTGGACGTGGACACGCCCGCCGACCTGGCAGCTGCACAACAGCGTGGCTGGGTGGATGCGGACTGAGACGCCATGACGGGTCTCGGTCCGTGCGATGCGGCAGCCTGAGCGTCAGAGGCCCGACGTACTCACGACCACAGCACGATCGCTTCCCGGATCACCAGGACATAACCCACCACCAGCGCGGACTTGACCGGAAACTGGAACTTCCTGAGCAGATGCATGCAACTCCTCCCCCGAGGCACTTCCCAAGCGCGATTGACCTCCCCGCTGCCACCGTCCGCGCTACCTGACGGCCGCTCGCGACGTCTGTTCGCCGCTCGGGATCGACTGTAGCGCTGCGCCTGACCGGTGTCATGTAAGAATTTTCCTACCGCACTGCCAGTGTCCACCCGACGGTATTCCCATAATTGAAAGAACATTCTGGCTATGCCGGACGCGGGGCCCTTGGCCACTCTCCCGCGGCCCCTTGAGTAAGGGCACGTCGGCATGCTGATGGAAGAACGCGTTCCCACGCAGCGCGCTGGGATAGCCCGCACGCGTTACCCACCATCGTTCGATCGCTGCACGCACTGGCCGGAGGCCTGATGGACGAGTCCCGCTACGTTGTACGCATTCATCCCGAGCAGGGCGGCTGGTGGGTCACCCGGCCGCAGTGGTCGCCGCTGCGTTATCTGCGCGAGCAGGGCGCGTTGGAAAACGCCGAGGCGATGGCCAGACTGCATTGCCTGACCACTGGCCAGCCCAGCGGCGTGGTGTTGAAGACCGCCGAGGGCGAACGCGTGGTGCGGCGGTATGGCTGAGAGCGTCTGACAAACATCTAGAACTCCCTCTGTTCGCTTTACATCTGCGACATCGGCGATTGGCTTTCCCGCACGCCCACGAATCATCTCGGCGGCAAGCTCGTAGTGACGATGCTGGTGTCAGCATCGATACCAGGGTGTGCGTAGAGGCCCGGGTCGGCTAGATTCATGCCATCGGCCGCTGTAGGTCGATCCGCGCATTGGCGGCCACTTTCTGGATGTCCGCCCGTAGTGAATGTCGCCGGTTCTGCGCTGATCCAAAACGATATCGTCGTCTTCGGCTTGATCGCCGCCACCTTGGGGGCGGTGTTCTGGACCTCCTCGCGCGAGCGCGGCCCGTGGCGGAGCTTTTATGCCGTGGTGCCGGCCTTGTTGTTGTGCTATCTGCTGCCGGGCATCTACAACACCGTCGGCCTGATCGACGGTGCCAACACCCGTCTGTACAACCCGATCGCCCGCGACGTGCTGCTGCCGGCCGCGCTGATCCTGCTCACCCTGAGCATCGACCTGCGCGCGATCCTGGGGCTGGGGCCCAAGCTGGTGGCCATGTACCTGGGCGCTTCGCTGAGCATCATGCTGGGTGCGGTGGTCGCGTTCTGGGTGATGCGCTGGCTGCATCCGGCCACCGTGGCGGGCGATACCTGGGCCGGCATGGCCGCGCTGGCCGGGAGCTGGATCGGCGGCGGCGCCAACATGCTGGCGATGCGCGAAGTGTTCGATGTGGATGCCACCACCTTCGGCCAGTTTGCGGTGGTCGATGTCGGCGTCGGTTATGTGTGGATGGCGGTGCTGATTTTCCTGGCCGGGCGGGCGCGCAACATCGATGCGCATAGCGGTGCCGATACCCGCGCGCTGGATGCCTTGCAGGAGCGCATGGCGCGCTTCCAGGCCGAACACGCGCGCATTCCCACGTTGGCCGATTTGATGGTGATCGTGGCGGTGGCGTTCGGCGGCGTCGGCCTGGCGCATGCGCTGGCCAATCCGCTCGCGGCATGGTGCAAGGCCAACTTGAGCTGGGCCAGCCAGTTCAGTCTGGACACCCCGTTCGTCTGGGTGGTGGTGTTGGCGACCAGCCTGGGCTTGCTGCTGAGCTTCACCCGCGCCCGTACGCTGGAGGGGGCTGGTGCCTCCAAAATCGGCACGCTGCTGCTGTACTTCCTGATCGCCTGCATCGGTATGCAGATGGATCTGCTGGCGCTGCTGGACCGGCCATGGCTGTTCCTGCTCGGGCTGATCTGGATCGCCGTGCACATCGCGCTGCTGTGGGGTCTGGGCCGGTTGCTGCGGGTGCCGTTCTTCTATTTCGCGATCGGCTCGCAATCCAACATCGGTGGCCCTGCGTCCGCGCCGGTGGTCGCTGCGGCCTTCCATCCGGCATTGGCGCCAGTCGGTGTGCTGCTCGGCACGATGGGCTATGCCACCGGCACCTATCTGGCCTATCTGGTTGGGATTACCTTGCGCGCGATGGCTGGGGCGGGCTGATAAAGCCTGTCGCGGTGACTGGGGCGCCGTCGGGGGAAGCGTGTCGGCATTACGCGAGAGCTATCACGCGTTTGCCGTGACGCCGAATGCACTGCCGTATCCGTTCGAGGACCGCTTGCGGAGTGTTGGCAGCCATCTCGAGCCGGCACTGGTCAGCGCCAGTGCCCGGTCGCGATTACTGCTGAAGGCCGCGCCGCTGCGCTTCCTGCTGCTGGGAAGGCTGTTGCGATTGCGCCTGCTGCTGATTCTGCTGCTGCAACTGACCGACATTGCCGTACGCCGGCTCGTTGGCTGCCGCCGCAGTCTGCACCTGGCTACGTAGATGCGCCGGGTCGTCCATCCGGCCTTGCACCGCAATCAGGCTGTCGCCGTCACGGTTGGGTACCAGATGATCGATCCGCTGCAGACCATCGCTGCTTGCGCGCGCGGCTACGCTGGCGGCCGTGTTGAGAAACGCAGTATCGTCGCGCAGCCCCAGGCGGTCGCGCTGGCCGTCAAGTTGCACCACCGCGTCGTTGAACAGCTGGCTGCCGGTGTGCAGGGTCGTGCCCTGCGCCTGCCCCGGCGACTGCATGTCCTGCGCCTTGATCACCGACTCCATGCCATGCAGGTCCAGCCGATGCTTGAGCATCATGCCCGGCACCAGGCGCTGCCCGAACGACAACGGATCCGGCTCCGGCAACTCGATCTGGTGGCCGGCCGCATTGGGCATCGTCCACTTCAGCGGAATGCTGTCTTCCTGCAGATGGGTGAGAATCTCGTTCTTGACGTGATAGCCGCGGATCAATTCGCTGCTGGCATAGTCCTTGGCCGCCGATGCATCCAGACCTTGCCGCTCCAGCGTGCGGTCGTTGACGCCTGCGGCATTGTAGGTCACGGCGGGAATGTCGTTGACCATTGCCGATGCCGCCGCCAGACCGCCGCCGAGCGAGTGACCGGTGATCACCACCTGGTCGCCAAATGCCTGCCTGGCCTGGCTGCCCAGTTGAATTGCGGAGGCGTACTGCGCGTCGTCGAAGCCCAGGCCCTGGCCGATGTTGTGCTTCCAGTCCTTGCCTTCGTCGGTGCCGCAAAAGCCGAGCACCACGTTGCCTCGATCGTTGCGGTAGAACGCGGCATCGAAACCGCTTTTCGCGTCGTGCAGCAAGCCGGGGTCGATGCCGGCTTGTTGGAGCGCGCTGTCGTCCATGCGCGACCAGCCATTGGGCAAGCTGGCAAAAGTTTCGGCGCCGCTAGCGCGACGTTGCGCAGCGGTGGCTTAGAGGTCTTGCAACACTGCCGGAAACTGTTGGTCTTCCGGGCGTGGCTGTTGCCCGCGGATCGACTCTGCGAACGGTGTGGAGGAATCAGTGGGATTGGACGGGCTCATGCGCGGCTCCTTGCGTTCGTCGTGCGAAAAGCCCGCTTAGCGGCTGCTTTCCACGGGAATGTTGTGGGCGCTCAGCCACGCGCGCACATCCGACCTGACCTGTTGACCGCTGGCATTGAGCAGGCGATCCGGGGTGATGAAGAAATAGGCCTGGAAGGTTTTCTGCTGCGCATTGCGCAGCGTGGGGTCCACACCGGCGTTGAGCAGTTGCAGCACTGCAGCACTCGCCGCGCCGCTCTGCGCGGCCAGATGCAGCACGCTGTTGCCGGTGTGGTCGACGCGCTGCACATCGGCGCCGGCCTTGATCAGCAAATCGATCTGCGCATCGCGCTTGCTCTGCACCGCGCGGAATAGCGGCGTCCAACCCGCACGCGCGCTGACCACATCGATCGGCGCCTCGTGCTGCAACAGGATCTGCAGATACTCCGGGTCCTGCGCCATCGCGGCCATATGCACGACCGTTTCCTGATCCATGCCCGGCAACGACGGGTCTGCGCCTGCGTCGAGCAATGCGGCCAGTGCGCGTGGTTGTTCGTTCCAGATCGCCCACTCCAGCAAGGTGACGTTCTGATCGCCGTGTGCGGCGAGATCGACAGTGGGGGCGAGTGCACGAATCCGGGCGACGTCGCCGTGGGCGATGGCCTTGGCGATGTCGCTCAGACTGGGGTCGCGGAAGGCGACGGTGTGGTCCTGCAGCGTAGCTGACATGGTGGTTTGCTCCTTGGCACCGGGCGAGGCGGTGCATGAGACCGCGAGAAACGAGGTCGCAAGAACGAGCAGGGCAGGGAATCGCGGTTGCATCGAAATCTCCTTCTCCTGATCGCATTCCTGATGACGCTGCATGAAGTCCTTCCGCAGCGGGGCCGATCCTATCAGCTGCCCGAAGGGCGCGCGGTAAGATTGTGTGACATGGGCCGGCGCTGCGGATTTCACTTGTTCAGTCCGCTTGCCGCCGCTCGTTGGTCTGTGCATTACGACGGGCATCGCGCACGCGTGCAACCGGCCACAGCCAACGGTCACAACGTGGCCGGCATAATGGTGCTTTGCGAGCAGATGGGTGCAATGGTCTACGACTTATTGATCAGCGATTGCGATGGTGTGCTTGTCGACAGCGAGATACTGGCAGACCAAGTGATGCGTGAGGCACTGGCTACATTCGTGCCGGCCGAGGCATTGGAGCATTTGCTGGGGACCACGTTCGGGCAGACCACGCGTGAGGTGTTGCTGCGGGTGCAGGAGCATTTCTCGGTGCAGTTGCCAGAGACGTTGCTGGCTCAGATTCAGGCGCGCAGCGAAGCCTTGATCAAGGCGCAGGTGCAGCCGATTGCAGGCGCGCGCGCCGCGCTGGAGCAGATTCCGTTACCGCTGGCGGTAGCCTCCAACAGCCGCCGTCACAATGTGATCGCCTCGGTCGAACGCGTCGGCCTCACCGCACGCGCGGCGGGCAATATCTTCAGTGCCGATATGGTGGAGCGGCCCAAGCCGGCGCCGGATGTCTATCTGCTGGCCGCCCGCACACTGGGCGTGGCGCCGCAGCGCTGTCTGGTGATCGAAGACAGCCCCACCGGTGCGACTGCCGCATTGGCGGCGGGCATGCAGGTGCTGGGCTTTACCGGTGCCAGCCATATTCCGCAAGGGCACGGCGACACCCTGCGACGGATCGGCGTGCTGGAGGTGTTCGACGATATGCACGATTTGCCCGCGTTGTTCGAGCGGCTCGCGCAAAAGCGCGCTGGCTGAGGAGGTCGAGTCGTCGTTTGGTTTAGCTGCAGTCAAATGCGTTAGATCAAGAGCCTGGTTAGTCGAGCGCGCGGTGCCCTCACCGCTTGCGGGACACGCCGCAAGTACGTCCATGTAGGCTCGGTGGCGGCATCCATGCCGCCACACGGTCCCGCAAGCGGCGAGGGCACCGCACCAGAGAGTTCGTAGGCCGCTTCGTTGAAAGCCTGTTTGTTATTCGTTCGCGTTGCGACGCTGATCAAGAGCGCCATCATTCGCGCCGTCATCTAAAAAACGCGCGTATTGCACTGCTTGCAACCATGCACACCGACCATCCTGATCGGCCCTTGCCCGCCCACCGTCGCGGGACCTTACGCGGCATGGATGCCGCGTAAGAGCCTACAAGGACGTACTTGCGGCGTGTCCCGCGACGGTGGGCGGGCAAGGACCCTGCAGCCAAGCCACAGATCAGCCTGTCAGCTTGCGGCGTGTCCCGCGACGGTGGGCGGGCAAGGGCCCTGCAGCCAAGACACAGATCAGCCGCTCTGCTTTGCGGCGTGTCCCGCGATGGTGGGCGGGCAAGGGCCCTGCAGCAAATCCGCAGATCAACCGCTCTGCAACCAATCTGCCGAAATGTCCAATCGCGTAAAGAAAACCGCGATCTCGCGTCCACATCAACGCAACAGGGCGCGATTCGCATCGCGCCCTGTTGCGTTTCTACTTCTTGATCAACCGATCACCGATCAACAGCAACGAAACCCGCTCTTGCCGCCGTACCGCGCGTCCTGGCGCTCGCGGAAGAAGGCCGGGTAGTCCATCACCGGTTTGTCGGGATGTTTTTCCAGCATGTGGCGCACGTAGTTATCGTAATCGGGAATGCCGCAGCACAGGCGTGCGGTCTGGATCAGGCGTCGCCAGATGCGGCGATGCACCTGGTATTGGCTGGCAAGGACGAGTTGGGTGCCCATTACAGGTCCGCCATCTGATGTGGCTGCAAGGCCACGTAGGGGGTTTCGCGGTCGCTACGCTGCGGGTTGCGGCGCGCAATCACGATGGTCTTGACCGCGTAGATCAGGATCGAGCCCACCACGAACAGGAACAGTACCGTCAGCCCCGTGTTGACGTAGGCGTTGGTGACGATCTGCTGCATCTGCGCCACCGTCTTGGCCGGCGCGGTGATGGTGTTGCTGGCGATCGCGTCCTGATACTTGTGCGCCTGCGCCAGGAAACCCTGCGCCGGGTTGCTGTCGAAGATCTTGATCAGCCCTGCATACGTGGTGCAGATCAGCAGCCACAGCGCTGGCACGATGGTGACCCAGGCGTAGCGGTCGCGCTTCATCTTGAACAGCACCACCGTGCCCAGCATCAGCGCGATCCCGGCCAGCATCTGGTTGGAGATGCCGAACAACGGCCACAAGGTCTGGATGCCGCCGAACGGATCGATCACGCCGGTGTAAAGCAGATACCCCCACAGCGCCACGCACCCGGCGGTGGCGATGATGTTGGCGGTCCACGACTCGGTCTTCTTCAATGCCGGGATGAAGTTGCCCAGCAGGTCCTGCAGCATGAAGCGGCCCGCGCGCGTACCCGCATCCACCGCGGTGAGGATGAACAGCGCTTCGAACAGGATGGCGAAGTGGTACCAGAACGCCATGGTGTCTTCGCCCGGCAGCAGCTGGTGCAGGATCTGCGCGATCCCCACGGCCAGTGTGGGCGCACCACCGGCGCGTGCCAGGATGCTGTGCTCGCCGATGTCCTTTGCGGTGGCTTCCAAAATCTCGGGAGTGATCGCAAAGCCCCACTCGGAGACTTTTGCGGCTACCGCCACGGTGTCGCTGCCGACCAGCGAAGCAGGGCTGTTCATCGCGAAGTAGATGCCCGGCTCGATGATCGAGGCCGCTACCAGCGCCATCACCGCCACGAACGATTCCATCAACATGCCGCCATAGCCGATGTAGCGCATGTGGCCTTCGTTGGCGAGCAGCTTGGGCGTGGTGCCCGAGGCGATCAGCGCGTGGAAGCCGGAGACTGCGCCACACGCAATCGTGATGAACAGGAACGGGAAGATGCCGCCCTTCCACACCGGACCGTCGCCGGTGGAGGCAAACTGTGTCAGGGCCGGCATCTTGAGGTCCGGCATGACCACCAGGATGCCGATCGCCAGCGCCAGGATCGTGCCGATCTTGAGGAAGGTGGACAGGTAATCGCGCGGTGCCAGCAGCAGCCACACCGGCAACACCGAGGCGACGAAGCCATAGCCGATCAACATCCAGGTGATCCGCTTGGCGGTGAAGGTGAAGGCCGGGCCCCAGCTCGGGTCGGCGGCAACCTTGCCGCCCAGCCAGATCGCGCCCAGCAACAGGATCAGCCCGACCACCGAAATCTCGCCGATCTTGCCGACCCGGATGTAGCGCATGTACACGCCCATCATCAACGCGATCGGCATCGTGGCGATCACCGTGAACATGCCCCACGGGCTTTCCGCCAATGCCTTGACCACCACCATCGCCAGCACCGCCAGGATGATGATCATGATCAGGAAGGCGCCGAACAAGGCGATGGTGCCGGGCACCTGGCCCATTTCCTCGCGCACCAGATCGCCCAGCGAGCGGCCGTTGCGGCGGCTGGACAGAAACAGCACCACGAAGTCCTGCACTGCGCCGGCAAACACCACGCCGACCACCAGCCACAGCAGCCCGGGCAGGTAGCCCATCTGTGCGGCAAGCACCGGGCCGACCAAGGGCCCGGCGCCGGCAATCGCGGCGAAGTGGTGGCCGAACAGCACATGCTTGTTGGTGGGCACGTAGTCCAGGCCGTCGTTATTGCTCACCGCCGGCGTGGCGCGGGTGATATCCAGCTGCATCACCTTGTCGGCGATGAACAGGCTGTAGAACCGGTAGGCGATCAGATAGATCGAGACGGCGGCAACCACGATCCACAACGCGTTGATATGTTCGCCGCGCCTGAGCGCCACGGTACCCAGACAGAACGCGGCCAGCAGCGCCAGCGCGCCCCAGGCCAACTTCGAGAACCCTTTCATGCATGCCCCTCAGGAACGATTCACTTAAGGGTCACCCCCTGCCTGCCTGCGGTCAATGGCGCCGTTCCGGGCCGGAGTAAAACTTTAGTTGTAGAGCGTCTTGGCTGCAGTGGGCGATCGCGTCGTGGCAGTCAGCCGCAGCAGCCGGACGCGGCAGCCAGGCAATAGAACGATCGGTTGCGCCGGCCGCGGTTGGGACGCCTGTCGCGCGCATCCATCATGTGAGGCTATTCAATCCGCACAGGGAGAGTTCGATGAGCGCCACCTCCACCACCGCAGCGGTGCTGCGCACGATTCGCGGCATGCCCACCTCCGACGGAGCCGGGGTCAAGCTGACCCGCGTGATCGGCACCCAACAGCTGCCGGACCTGGATCCGTTTCTGATGCTGGACGAGTTCGGTACCGACAAGGCCGAAGACTATCTGGCCGGATTCCCCAGCCACCCGCATCGCGGCTTCGAGACGGTGACCTACATGCTCGACGGCCGCATGCGGCACAAGGACAACCACGGCAACGAGGGCCTGCTGACCCCGGGCAGCGTGCAGTGGATGACTGCCGGGCGCGGGCTGATCCATTCGGAAATGCCCGAGCAGGAATCCGGGCGCATGCGCGGCTTCCAGCTGTGGGTGAACCTGCCGGCGCGCGACAAGATGACCGAGCCCAAGTATCAGGAATACGCACCGGAGAGCATTCCGGTCGCGCAGCCGGCGCCCGGTGTGACGGTCAAGGTGATCGCCGGAACCGTGGGCCAGGTGCGCGGGCCGATCGTGCAACCTGCCACCGACCCGCTGTATCTGGATATCGCACTCGCGCCGAACGTCAGCTGGGACTACGTGCTGCCCAGCGGGCACAACGCGTTTGCGTATGCCTTCGAAGGCGCGCTGACGGTGGGCGAGGGCGATGCCGCGCGTGCGCTGCCGGCGCAGGAGCTGGCGGTGCTGGGCGGTGGCGAGCGTTTGACGCTACGGGCCGGTGCAGACGGTGCGCAGCTGATCCTGGTCGCGGGCCGCCCGCTCAACGAGCCGGTGATGCGGCACGGCCCGTTCGTGATGAATACCAAGCAGGAATTGATGCAGGCCTTCGTCGATTTCCAGGAGGGTCGGTTTTGAACCGGCCCGCTCGATCCACCGTGGGAGAGCGTCATGAGTGACAGACCCGTCAGCGTCAGCACCGGCGCAGTGCCGTACACCGTGAGCATCCACGATGGTCGGCACACCTGGAGCGGCGACACCCGGCCGGCCAACGGCGGTGCCGACGCCGGGCCGGATCCCGAGTCGCAGGTGTTGGGCGCGTTGGGTGCCTGCACTGCGATCACGGTGTCGATGGTGGCAACGCGCAAGCAGTGGCCGCTGACGGCGGTGCATGTGCATCTGCATTACGCCCAGCGCGGCGCTGCGGGCACGGTGATCACGCGTGAGATCGTGCTCGACGGTGCGCTGGATGAGGATCAGCGCACGCGCCTGCTGGAAGTGGCCGAGAAATGCCCGATCCATCGCCTGCTGACCGGGCAGTTGCAAATCGACAGCGCATTGCAAACCGGCACAGTGGCAGACACTGGAACAACCCAAACCTGAGAATGCGCGACGCGGCCCGGCCGGCCGATCAGCGACGGTTAGCTCGTCGCTGGTCATCGCTCATCGCTGCTTGAGTACCATGCCGCGTGGATTGCAGCCCGGATGGGTTTAGCGCTGTAACGCCAGGCTGGCCGGCTGCAGATCCATGTTCTGCACCAGCGACTGCATCAAGGCCAGCTCTTCGGTATTGGCGCCGTCGATCCACAGCTGTGCGTAGCGCTTCTTGCCCAGTTCGACCACGGTGACGCGGCGCGATTCCATGCCCGGCAGCTGACGGCCGCCCAGATCGAGCTTGTACCAGTAAAAGTCTTCCTGCTGGATCTGGCCTTTTTCGGCGCGTCGGTCACGTGCCAGCGTCATTGCCGGGTCGCGGGTGGTGAGCATGACGCCCACGACCTGGCGACCGTCGGCCGTCACGGCCTTGCAGACCAGATAGTCGGCGCCTGCGAGTTCGTTCCATTGCAGGCCGGAGGCCGGCGGCAGTGGCGGGCAGACCGGCGAGGTTTGTGCGTAAGCGGTAACGGCGGCCAACAGCAAGCTCAGGCCGACAAGGCAGGATGCGGACTTCATTCAAGTGTTCCCCGGCGATGGATGACTGCGCAGGGGCGATGCCTTCCAGCGTGTCGTCGTCACAGCCCGTGCGCTCCCCGCCCGGCTGTGCCTCGCACGCAACATGCCCCCGACCTAGAGCGACATCACTACCACAGTTTTGTCTGCAAGCTCAAGCGTGGTCGCAAGCATGGCTGGAATTGGCTGTGCGCAGGGGCACCCGGGCTTCGGGATCGATTCGAGACTTGGCGCATCACCGCGCCCGTATCGCTGTCTTCAGGGGTAGTTGACCGGCTTGGGCGCCGGGGTTTCCGGCAATGGAATGAATTCCTTGTCGTCGCCGGGAATGCTGCCGAAACGACCGGCCTGCCAGTCGTCCTTGGCCTGCTCGATGCGCTCCTTGGAGCTGGACACGAAGTTCCACCATAGGTGACGCGGGCCATCCAGCGGCTCGCCGCCGAGCAGCATCGCCTTGACCGGCGTCCTGGCACGCAGCCGTCCGCGCGCGCCGGGCGAGGGAATGATCAGATGGCGGGCGGGAACATCCGCGCCGTCCAGTTGCGCATCGCCTTCCAGAATGTAGAGCGCGCGTTCGAGGTGGCCGGTGTCCAGATCGATTTCGGCATCGGGCTGCAGATCGATCGCCACGTTGAGCGTATCGCTGAAGACCTTGACCGGCGATTCTTCGCCATAGGCACGTCCGGCGATCACGCGCAGCAAGGCGCCATCGCGGCGTTGTTGCGGCAGGCTGGCGGCGGCGTGGTGATAGAACGCCGGTGCGGTTTCTTCGGCCGAGCGCGGCAGCGCGACCCAGGTCTGCATGCCGTGCAACGCATGCGCGCGGGCGCGCTCGGGGCCGGGCGTGCGTTCGGAATGGGCGATGCCGCGGCCGGCGGTCATCCAGTTGACGTCGCCGGCGCGAATCACCTGATCGGAGCCGAGCGTGTCGCGGTGGCCGATCTCGCCGGACCACAGGAAGGTGACCGTGGCCAGGCCGATATGCGGATGCGGGCGCACGTCGATGCCGTGATCCGGTTCCAGCACGGCCGGGCCCATCTGGTCGACGAACACGAACGGGCCGATGCTGCGCGCCTGGAGGGTGGGCACGGCGCGGCGAACTTCCAGCCCGCCGATGTCATGGACGCGTGGAGCGATGATCGTGGTCATGGCGGCGGCTCGTGGCGATCGTAAAGAGAACGCAAGCTTCGCACGCGCGCGCGATGGCGGCCGAGTGGTTGGGCAAGACGGTACGTTGCGCGTTGTTGCCGGCGCCGGCGGTCAGCCCAGCAGGTCGCCTTGCACGTCGGACATGACCTCGCCGCGCCGCGAGGCCAGCCGGTCGGCCAGACGCGTGGGCTCGGGCAGGCGATACGCGCGCAGCGTGCGCAGTGTCCACGCGAGCGCGCCCTGCATGGAGACGCGATGCCCGGGCGAGACGATCAGCGGGTTGCAGCGCGGCTTGCTGCGCAGCGCCCAGCCGATCTGCGCGCCGCCGAGCAGGATCGGGCTGTGCTCGCCGCGTTCGGGTCCGGGTTCGGTAAAGCTGCCGGCCAGGCGCTGCTTGGCCACCCCGATGCACGGCAACCCGGTCACCACGCCGAAATGCGCGGCGATGCCCAGCTTGCGCGGATGCGCGATGCCCTGGCCGTCGATGAAGACCAGATCAGGCGTGCGCGAGAGCAACGCCAGTGCCTGCAGCAACGCAGGCAGTTCGCGAAAACTGAGCAGGCCGGGCACATACGGCATCGAGGTGGGCAAGCGCGCCACATGCGTTTCCAGCGGCAGCAGCGTGTGCGCATCCAGCAGCACCGCTGCGGCGCGCGTGGTCTGGCCATCGTCTTCGAAGCCGACGTCGAAACCGGCCAGCACCCGCGGTGCCGTACTGACTTGATCCTGCACCACCACGCGCTGTGCCAGTTGCTGTTGCAACTGTCTTGCCTGAAGGATGCTGCCGTCCCAACCGGCAAAGACGGGAGTGTTCGTCGCTTGCATGGTCACAGCATCGCGCGCCGCAGGTGGCGATCTCGTGCACGCCAGCGATGCGCTGGCTGCCGCTACAATCGCAGACTGATCGGCCCCCCATCGGAGAACCTGAGTGACCCGCAAACTCGTACTGCTGCGCCATGGCCAGAGCCAATGGAATCTGGACAACCGTTTCACCGGCTGGGTGGATGTGGAACTCACCGAGCAGGGCCGCCAGGAAGCCGCTACCGCCGGCAAGCTGATGAAGGACGAGGGCCTGCAGTTCGATGCGGCCCACACCTCGGTGCTCAAGCGCGCCATCCACACGCTGCAGGGCGCTTTGAAGGAGCTCGACCAGGACTGGCTGCCGGTCTCCAAGAGCTGGCGCCTCAACGAGCGCCATTACGGCGGCCTGCAGGGCCTGGACAAGGCCGAAACCGCCGCCAAGCACGGCGAGGAACAGGTCAAGATCTGGCGCCGTTCCTACGACATTCCGCCGCCGGCGATGGACGTCGACGATCCGGGTCATCCGTGCCACGACCGCCGTTACGCCACGCTGGATCGCAATGCATTGCCGGGCACCGAGTCGCTGGCGACCACGCTGGTGCGCGTGCTGCCGTACTGGCACGACGCGATCGCGCCGCAGTTGAAGGCCGGGCAGACCGTGCTGGTGACCGCGCACGGCAACTCGCTGCGCGCGCTGTACAAGTACCTCAACGCTGTCTCCAAAGAGCAGATCCTGGAGCTCAACATCCCGACCGGCATCCCCTTGCTGTTCGAGCTGGACGACGAGCTGCAGGTGCAGAGCTTTCGCTACCTGGGCGACCCGGAAGCGGCCAAGCGCGCTGCCGAAGCGGTGGCCAATCAGGGCAAGGCGAAGTAAGCGCGGCGTTCGCTGGCTGCGCTGCGTGCATTGCGCGTAGCGCGTCGCGGGTTTCGCTTCGCGCGGTCGATGAGGCCTGCGGGTTTGAAGCGTGAGCGGTGCCTGTTCGTGGATCGAACAGGCGCCGCATGCGGGTGTTCTTGCAGGGGAGACATGATGTCCGGCAAACGTAAAACGCAGCAGATGAGTGCCACTTACTGCCGCGCGTATCTGGTGACGTTGGGGCTGCTGTTGGCCGGTGGGGGCGGTGCGTTCGGTGTGCTGGCCAATGGCCGTGTGTCCGGTTCGGCGATGGGGGTGGCGCTGCTGATCTGCGTCGTTGGGGTGTTGCTGCTGGCGTTCGGGCTGTTTGGGCCGTCGCGGCAGATGGAATCCTGGGCGGACGCAGCTTCCGGGCATGAGATCGCGCTGGTGCTGATGGTGTTGGCGTATCCGGTGTACCTGTTGATGGCACCGTTTTACGCACGCAAGTAACTGCATTCGATGGCGCGTCATGCGCCGGAACGCAGCGTTCGATCAGTTGACGACAGGACGTCGTGAGCGCCCGGTTGGATGGCATAGATGATTTTTCCCCAAAGCGCGATTTCTGACGTCAGGGCGTCGTGGTGTCGCTGCAATGACTTGCGTGGTTGTCTTTCGGACGATCGCCTACTTTTCGACTGCGCATGACGCGGTCTTGTGCCTTGGAGAATTCAATGATGTTGAGCAAGTTCGCCCCGCTATCGCTTGCGGTGGCCATCGCGGTGATGCTGTCGGCGTGTGGCAAATCCGATGACGCTGCAAAGCCGGCGTTTACTGCGCCACAGGCCGCGCCGACCAGGGTGGATGTCTCCAAGCTCGATGCGCCGATCGTGGCGTTCGGCATCAACGATCTGGATCCGGCCATCAACGCGTGCCAGGACCTCAACGGATTCGTCAACGCCAAGTGGCTCAAGGCCAACCCGGTGCCGCCCGATCGCACCAGCTGGGGCAGTTTCGAAGTGCTGGCCGAGCGTTCCTTGACCATCCAGCATGCATTGGTGGAGCAACTTGCGCGCGGCAATCTGTCGGCCGGCTCGGTGGATGCCAAGATCGCCGACCTGTGGCGCACCGGTTCGGACGAGGCGGCGATCGACAAGGCCGGCATCGCCCCGCTGCAGCCGCAGTTGAAGGCCATCGACGCGCTGACCGATGCGCCGGCCATCGCGGCGTGGTTGCGCAATAGCTATGCGCAGGGCCAGGGCTTCATGTTCTCGTTCGGCGCCAATGCCGATTACAAGCATTCCGAGCAGATGATCGCCTACGCGGGGCAGGGCGGTCTGGGCCTGCCCGAGAAGGGCTATTACACCGATCCGGCGCAGGCCAGGATCCGCGAGCAGTACGTGGCCTACATCGCACGCGTGCTGGAATTGTCCGGCGTTCCGGCAGCGCAGGCGGCCACGCAGGCCAAGGCGGTGATGGCGTTCGAAACGCGCCTGGCCAATGCCTCGCTGTCGCGCATCGAACTGCGCGACCCGGCCAAGCGTTACAACCCGGTCGATGTGGCCGGCGCCAACGCAGTGACGCCGCACTTCGATTGGCAGGCGTTTTTCAGCGCGCTCAAAATACCGGCAGTGACCTTCTCGTTGAGCCAGCCGGGCTACTTTGCCGAGCTCGATGCAATGCTGGCCGACACGCCGCTGGAGACCTGGAAGGCGTACCTGCGCTTCCACAGCGTGGATGAGGCAGCGCCGTATCTGGCCAAGCCGTTCGAGCAGGCCAACTTCGATTTCTACGCCAAGACGCTACGTGGTCAAAAAGACATGCTGCCGCGCTGGAAGCGCACCTTGAACGCTGTCAACGAGGCAATGGGCGAGGCGCTGGGCCAGCTCTATGTGCAATCTGCGTTCTCTGCCGAGTCGAAGGAGCAGATGCAGCAGCTGGTGCAGAACCTCTCCGTCGCGCTCAAGGCGCGGCTGGAAAAACTCGACTGGATGAGCGCGGAAACCAAGCAGCGTGCATTGGAAAAATGGGCCAGCTTCACGCCCAAGATCGGCTACCCGGATCAGTGGCGCGATTGGTCGGGCCTGGAAACCCGTGGCGATGGGTTTCTGGCCAATATGCAGGCCGCGCAGGCGTTCAACTATCGCTACATGCTGGACAAGATCGGCAAGCCGGTCGACAAGCGCGAGTGGCACATGACCCCGCAAACGGTGAACGCGTACTACAACGCCACCCGCAACGAGATCGTGTTTCCGGCGGCGATTTTGCAGCCGCCGTTCTTCGATCCCAAGGCCGACCCGGCGTTGAACTACGGCGGTATCGGCGCGGTGATCGGGCACGAGATGATGCATGGCTACGACGATTCGGGCAGCCAGTTCGATGCCAAGGGCAACTTCGATACCTGGTGGACCGATGCGGACCGCAAGCTGTTCACTCAGCGCACCGATCAGCTGGTGACGCAATTCGATGGCTACGAGGCGATCCCTGGCGTACACGTCAAAGGCAAGCTGACCCTGGGCGAAAACATCGGCGATCTCGGTGGCCTGACCGTGGCCTTCGATGCATTGCAGATGGCATTGCAGGAACAGCCGGACGCCAACAAACAGATCGATGGCTATACGCAGGATCAGCGCTTCTTCATGAACTGGGCCACGGTGTGGCGCCGCAACTTCACCGATGGCGAATTGCGCGTGCGCTTGAACACCGACCCGCATGCGCCGGCCAATTTCCGCGCCAATGGTGCGCCGTCGAACATGCCGGCGTTTGCGCAGGCATTCCAGTGCAAGCCGGGCGATGCGATGGTGCGTGGGGACAAGGATCGCGTCGCGATCTGGTAAGCGTGATTGCATCCGGCGAGCACTGTTGCGGCAGTGCTCGCCGAAAACCCGCTGTTTTTGCGGGGTTTGTCGAGCTCGCTTGTGCGCTAGCGTCTGCACATCGGCATGCATGTGCAGCGTCTAGACTGCCGCGCTCTGCAATACGGGGCCGGCAGTGACAAAGCGAAACATCTTCAAATGGATCGGCATCGGGGCGCTGGTGCTCGTGCTGGGTAGCGTGCTGTCGCTGTACGGTTACGGCCGCTTTGCCGATCGCCAGCGTGGCCCGGCGAGTCATGCGTTGCCAGCCACCGCATTGGCGACGCCGATCGATCACGTCGTCGCGCCGTTGCAGCAGGCGCATGCCGATCAAACCGGCATGGTGATCCTGCCCGACAATATCGATGCGTTTGCGGTGCGCGCGCTCACCGCGCGTGCGGCCGGGCGTAGCCTGGATCTGCAGTACTACATCTGGCATGCCGATTTCACCGGCAACCTGTTGCATAACGAACTGTTGCACGCGGCCGATCGCGGCGTGCGCGTGCGCCTGCTGCTGGACGACATGAACATCCACGGCAGCGATTCGGTGCTGGCAGCACTCGATAGTCATCCGTTGATCGAGATCCGCTTGTTCAATCCCACCCGCGCGCGCGAAGGCACGTTGATGCGTGGTGTGGAGATGGTGCTGCGCATGTTCAGCATCAACCGACGCATGCACAACAAAGCCTGGATCGCCGATGGCCGCATCGCGGTTGTAGGTGGCCGCAATGTGGGCGACGAGTATTTCGACGCGGCGCGCGACACCAACTTCATGGACATGGACGCAGCGGTGATGGGGCCGGCCGTGGGCCAGGCCGAGCAGGTGTTCGATGCCTACTGGAACAGCCCCAATGCGCTGCCGCTGGCCGCGCTGGTGACGGCCAAGCCGCAGGCACTGGATGCGTTGCGCGGCAGTCTGGATGCCGGGCTGGAATCGGCACGCGCGCATCCCTACGTGGAGCGGCTGCGTCGATCGCCCAGCGTGCAGGCGTTGACGCAGGGCGAGCGCAAGGTGCATTGGCTGGATCGGGCGCGCATCGTCTCCGACCCGCCGCAAAAGGCCGAGGGCGCGCCGCCGCAAGCGGACTGGATGACGCCGACCTTGATCGGCGAGATGGCGCACGCGCAGCGCGAATTGAAAGTGATTTCGCCGTATTTCGTGCCGGGTGAAGAAGGCATGCGCTGGATCGGCGCGTTGCGTCGGCGCGATGTGCGCGTCAGCGTGTTGACCAATTCGTTGGCTGCCAATGATGTGGTGGCGGTGCACAGCGGTTACGCCGATTACCGGGTGCCCTTGCTCACGCAAGGCGTGCGCCTGCACGAGCTCAAGCCGATGGGCAAGCCGGACGGCAGCCTGTTCGGTTCCAGCGGTGCCAGCCTGCATACCAAGGCGTTTGTGGTGGACGACAGCAGCGGTTTCATCGGATCGTTCAACCTCGATCCGCGCTCGATGAACCTCAATACCGAGATGGGTTTGCTGTTCGACGACCGCACTGTGACCGCAGAGTTGGAACGCTTGTACAGCCACAAGGTCAGTGCAGCGCTGAGTTATCGCGTGACCCTGGACCAGGGTGAGCTGCGCTGGCACGACGATGCGGCGCAACCGCCCGAGGTGTGGTCGCAAGAGCCGGCAGCGAGCGTGTGGCGGCGTGGTGCAGCGACGGTGATGGGCTGGTTGCCGTTGGAGTCGCAGTTGTAACGCCCGTGCTCTTTGCGCAGCGCGTTACTGCAGCTGCGTCACTATCTCGCGTGCCATCGCGCCCAGCGGCAGGATGCGGTCGGCGCCGCCGCGCTTGATCGCTTCCTTGGGCATGCCGAACACGATGCTGGTGTGCTCGTCCTGCGCCACGGTGCGTGCGCCGGCCTGACGCATTTCCAGCAGGCCGGCAGCGCCGTCGTCGCCCATGCCGGTCATGATGATGCCCAGTGCATTGCTGCCGGCGGCGCGTGCGGCGGAGCGGAACAGCACATCCACCGACGGACGATGGCGGTTGACCGGCGGGCCTTCCATGACCTCGACGAAGTACTGCGCGCCACTGCGGCGCAGCAGCAGGTGCTTGCCGCCGGGTGCGATCAACGCGCGGCCCGGCATCACCCGATCGTTGTTGGCGGCCTCTTTCACTGCGATCTGGCACAAACCATTCAGGCGCGCGGCAAAGGCAGCAGTGAATTTCTCCGGCATGTGCTGCACGATCACGATGCCGGGGCACACGCGCGGCAACGCGGTCAGCACTTCTTCCAGCGCCTGGGTGCCGCCGGTGGAGGTGCCGATGGCGACGATGCGCTCGGTGGTCTGCGCCAGCGCGCGCCCGCTCTGCGCCGGCAGGATCACATCGGCGGTGTGCTTGACCTCCGCTTCCAACGGCACCGCAGTGACGCGCGCGGCCAGCCGTTTGACGTTGGCGCGTGCGGCGCTGCGCACGGTATTGACCAGTTCGTCGGCCGAATCGGTGAGGAATTGCTTGAGCCCCAGCCGCGGTTTGGTCACCACCGCCACCGCGCCGGCGGCCAGCGCATCCATGGTGACGCGCGCGCCTTTTTCGGTGAGCGTGGAGCAGATCACTACCGGCGTAGGCCGCTCGCTCATGATCTTGCGCAGGAAGGTGATGCCGTCCATGCGCGGCATTTCCACATCCAGCACGATCACGTCCGGCCATTGCTTGCGCATCTTCTCGATCGCCAGCAGCGGGTCGGCTGCAGTGGAGATGACCTCGATGTCGGCCGCGTCATTGAGCACGCTCACCAGCACCTGGCGCACCACCGCCGAGTCGTCGACGACCATGGCCTTGATGGTCTTGGTGCTGGCAGCCGGGCTGGCGGCGGGGCGGTTGAAGGCTGTCGACACGGGCGATCCTTGGCTCAGGCCTTGCGGAAAATCGAGGGTGCCACCTGGACCAGATCGATGTCGAGTTCGCTCAGGCTTTCCGAATGGCCGATGCAGAAATGCCCGCCCGATTTGAGATTGGACAGCACGCGCAGGATCACCTCGCGCTTGGTCTGGCCATTGAAATAGATCATGACGTTGCGCAGGAAGATCGCATCGAAGCTGCCCAGCGCCGGCAACGCGGTATTGAGGTTGGCGTGCACGAACTTCACCCGATCGCGCAGCCGGCGTTCCACCAGCAAGGTGCCTTCGTACTCGCCCTGGCCACGCAGGCAATAGCGTTTGAGATACGCCTGCGGAATGCCGTCGATGCGCTGCAGGGCGTAATGCCCGGTGCGTGCCTTGGCCAGCACGCGGGTGCTGATGTCGCTGCCAACCACCTCGAACGGGCGGCCTTGCAAGGTGTCGTCCAGCACCATCGCCATGCTGTAGGCCTCTTCGCCGCTGGAGCTGGCTGCGCTCCAGCACCGCAGCGGCAGGCCGCCGCGATGGTCGCCAGCCAGCTTGCGCAGCAGCTCGAAGTGCTTGGGCTCGCGGAAAAAATAGGTTTCGTTGGTGGTCAGCAGGTCGATCGCGGTCTGGATCTCGGCGCGATCCTGGCGGCTTTCCAGCAACTGCAGATACTGCGTGTAGTTGCTGAACTGATGTTCGCGCAGGCGCTTGCCCAGGCGGCCGCACAACATGGCTTTTTTGCCGGAGGAAATGCTGATGCCGGCCGCTTCGAAGATGAAGCGCTGGAAGCGGCCGAATTCCTGTTCGGTGATGGCGGTGGCGGTGCTCATGGTCAGGCGACATCCGCATCGCTGGCCAGCGCGCTGTCGCTCAGGCGCGCGATGCGCACGGCGTGTTCGCGCCACCATTCCGACAGCATCGGCCCGGGCATCGGCGAGCCCATCAGATAGCCTTGCGCCAGATCGCAGCCGAGCTCGCGCAGCAGGCGCCAGTCCTCGGGTGTTTCCACGCCCTCGGCCACGGCAGTCAGTTCAAGCCGGTGCGCCAGTTCCAATGTGGATTCGAGCACGGTGCGCTGGCTGCGGCTGCGATGCGCGGCATGCACGAAGCTGCGGTCCAGTTTGAGTTCGGTGAACGGAATGCTGGCCAGGCGCTGCAGCGAGGAGAATCCCGTGCCGTAATCGTCGATCGACAGACCAAAGCCATGCAGACGCAGTCGCGCCAGCATGCTCAAGGCATTGGCCGGCTCCACGATGGCGCTTTCGGTGAGTTCCAGCACTAGATCGGCGGGGCTCAGGCCGTTGTCGCTCAGCTTGGCGCATAGCTGTTCGAGAAAACCCTGCTCGCTGAGCAGATTGGGTGACAGGTTCAGTGCCAGGCTCAGTGCGAAGCCTTCTGCACGCCAGTCCACCAATTGCGCGATCGCCTTGTCGATCACCTGCTGGGTCAATGCGTGGATCAGGCCTTCGCGTTCGGCCAGCGGGATGAAGCGGTCCGGTCCGATCATGTCGCCTTGCGGGCGGCGCCAGCGGGCGAGCGCTTCCACACCGCGCAGGCGGCCATCCTTGAGATCGAGTTTGGGTTGATAGGCCACACGGATTTCGCCGCGGCGCATGGCGCGGTCCAGTCGCGACGCGGCCGCGCCACCGCTGGACATCAGCGGCGAGATCGGCATCGGCGCAAATACCGTCGGGTTGGCGGCGAGTTCGGGTTCGCACTCCAGCACGGTGGCCAGGTCCTGCAGATGCATCGGTTTTTCGATGCCGCCGAGCACGCGTACGCCGGCGCTGCGGCTGAGCTGCATCACCGCATCGATCAGGGCGCCACCGCGTTGCGAGACCACCACCACCGGTACGCTGTACTTGCCGCGCGCCAGCGCGTCGAGCAGCTGCACGCCGTCCATGCCTGGCATTTCCAGATCGATCAGCAGCAGCGATGGTGCGATGGCGCTGCTCAACCAGGCCAGCGCAGCGTGGCCGTCCACCGCGCCATCGACCGCAACGGCACCCAGTTGGCGGCACAGCGCCATCGCATGCTCGCGCTGGACCACGCTGTCGTCGACGACCAATACCGGGCCGTCCAGCGCGCAGCTGCAGGAGAGAAGGGTGGGGCGCATGGGAGTCCTTGCGTGCATGCGGAGCATGTCAGGCCGCCAGCTCGGCGACAGGAAGCTGGGCGAGGGTGTCGTTGCTCAGCACGGCATCGGCATCGAGCAGGATCACGAAGCGCTCGCCGATCTTGGCCATGGCCTGGATGAAATCGCGGGCGATGCCGGCGCCGAAGCTGGGCGCGCCGGCGATGTCGTCGGGCGCGATGTCCAGCACTTCGCTGACCGCATCCGCCAGCAAGCCGAGCACCTGCTGCGTACCGCCATGGGCGATCTCCACGATCACGATGCAGCTGCGCTTGGTGATTGCGCTGGCGCTGCGGCCGAAGCGTTGCTGCAGATCCACCACCGGCACCACAGCGCCGCGCAGGTTGATCACCCCGCGCAGGGCCGGCGGCATCATCGGCACGTCGGTGGGCGTGCGGTACTCGATGATTTCCTTGATGCCGAGAATGCCCAGGCCGAACATCTCCGTGCCCAGCAGAAAGGTCAGGTATTGCTGCGGTGCCGTCGAGGACGGCGCACTGGTGGTGATGGCTGCGCTGTGCGATTGCATCGTCGGTTCCTCAGAAGCTGGCGAACTGCGATTCGTCGATCGCATCGGCGGTGGCCGCCACCGCGCTGATCTGGCGCACGTTGCTGCGACGCGGCGGTGCGCTGACCGCGGTGCTGCTGCCATGCGTTGCGATCCGGCGCGGGCCAGGCTTGTTGCTGGGCGATGCCGCCGCACGCGAGCCGTTGCCGAGCCGGAAGAAGCCCATCAACTGCTGCAGCTGCTCGGCCTGCGCGCTCATTTCCTCCGAGGTGGCGGCCAGTTCTTCGGCATTGGCAGCGGCCGACTGCGTGGTCTGGTTCAACTGGCCGACGGCGGTGTTGATCTGGCTGACGCCGGCGGTCTGTTCTTCGGAGGCAGCGGCGATTTCCTGCACCAGGTCGGAGGTGCGGCGGATCGAGGGCACCATCTCGCCGAGCACGCGGCCGGCGCTTTCGGCCAGCTCCACGCTGGAACCGGCCACCTCGCCGATTTCCTGCGCGGCGATCTGGCTGCGCTCGGCCAGCTTGCGCACTTCCGCCGCGACCACCGCAAAGCCCTTGCCGTGCTCGCCGGCGCGCGCGGCCTCGATGGCGGCGTTGAGCGCCAGCAAATTGGTCTGGTAGGCGATGTCGTCGATGATGCCGATCTTCTTGGCGATGTCCTTCATCGCCACCACCGTGGCGCGCACGGTGTCGCCGCCGTCGGCCGCTTCGCTGGCGGCCTTGGCGGCCATGCTGTCGGTGACGCGCGCGTTCTCGGTGTTCTGTGCGATGGAGGCGGTCATCTGTTCCAGCGAGGCGCTGGTCTCTTCCACGCCGGCTGCCTGCTCGCTGGCGGCCTGTGCAAGCGCCTGCGCGGTGGCACTGACCTGTTCCGAGGCGCTGGCCAGGTTCTCGGCGTTGCGGTTGACCTCATCGACGATCTCGGTCAGCCGGCTCATGGTGGTGTTGACGTAGCGCTGCATGTCGGCGAAGGCGCCTTCGTAGCGGCCTTCCACGGTGTGGGTGAGGTCGCCGTCGGCCATCGCGCCCATCACCTGGATCACCTCGGAAATGCTGCGCAGGTTGCCGCGTGCCCGCTCCACGGTGTCGTTGATGAAGGCCTTCTTGCCCGGCAGCTGCGCCAGCGGGGCATCGAAGTTGCCGCGACCGAATTCGGCCACCACGCCCATCGCCAGTTTCTTCACCGCGATATGCGCGCCCACCATCTGGTTGATGCCGGTGGCCATGCTGCGGAAATCGCCATCGAAGCCGCTGCTGTCGATGACCACATCGATATCGCCGGCTTCGTGTTCGGCCGACATGTGGTTGATCTCGCGGATCAGGCCGGTGAGGTTGCCGCGCACCTGTTCCAGGGTGTCGTTGATGAAGCGCTTCTTGCCCGGCAGCAGCGGCAGCTGCGCGGTGAAGTTGCCGCGGCCGAACTCGGCCACGCAGGCGATGGCCTGCTTCTTGACCGCGATGTGGCTGGCGACCATCGCATTGATACCTTCGGCCATGCGGCGGAAATCGCCGGTGAAACGTTGCGTGTCGATGACCACGTCGATATCGCCGGCATCGTGCTCGCTCGCCATGCGGTTGACCTCGGCGACCATGCCGGTGAGGTTGCCGCGGATCTGGTCGACGATCTCGTTGATGAAGGCCTTCTTGCCCGGCAGGCGCTCGAGCTCGGCGGAGAAGTTGCCGCGGCCGAACTCGGCCACGCAGGCCATGGCCTGTTTCTTCACCGCGATATGGTTGGCGACCATGCGGTTGATGCCTTCGCCCATCGTGCGGAAGTCGCCGTCGAAACGCGCCACGTCGATACGGACATCGATCTCGCCGGCGTCGTGTTCCTGCGAGACGCGGTTGATCTCGTCGTTGACATGGCGAATGCTGCTTTGCACCTTGCGCAGTGCACGCAAGACCTCACAAGCCTGCTCATCGCGCACCTGCGGCATGGCCACATCGAAGTTGCCGCGTGCGAATGCGTCCAGGGTGGTGGTGGCGATACTCAACGAGTCGTTGGCGATGCGGATCGACCAGGCCAGCAATGCGCCGCTGACGAGGGCGGCCACCACGCTGGCGGCGAGCAGGGCGCCGTGCGACAGCGTCAGCGCAAAGCCGGCCACGACCACGACGACGGGCAGAACAAGGGCGAGGGCGGCGGTAAACCACAACTGGGTGGCGATTGGGAGACGGTGTGACATGGCGGCAGCTTCCTGGGGTCAGGGAACAACGAATAACGCGGTGATGTGGGGAGTGATGGTGTAAACGCTCAGGCCGCCAGGGCGTCCTGGTTGGGATGCAATTGCTGGAGCAGGCTGGGCACATCCAGAATCAGCGCGACATCGCCACTGCCCAGGATGCTGGAGCCACTGATGCCCTTGACCTGTGCGAAGACCTTGGACAACGGCTTGATCACGGTTTGCCATTCGCCCAGCAGCGTGTCCACGACCAGGCCGAAGCGCTGCGCGCCCTGGCGGATCACCACGATACTTTCGCGTGCAGGTGTCTTGCCGCCGAGCGCGAACAATTCGCGCAGGCGCACATACGGCAGCACGCTGCCGCGCAGATCGATGTAGTCGCTGGCGTAGTCGGGCGTGAACTCCACGCATTCCTCCACCACATCCAGCGGCACCACGAACACCGACTTGCCGACACCGACCTGGAAGCCGTTGATGATGGCCAGCGTCAGCGGCAGCCGCACCGAAATGGTGGTGCCCACGCCGGCGGCGCTGTCGATCTCCACAGTGCCGCGCAGCGCGGTGATGTTGCGCTTGACCACGTCCATGCCAACGCCGCGCCCGGACAGGTTGGTGACTTTTTCCGCAGTGGAAAACCCTGGCTCGAAGATCATCGCGAACACGTCGCGGTCGCTGAGCTGGCGGCCCGGCTCGATCAGCCCGCGTTCCAGCGCCTTGGCCAGGATGCGGTCGCGGTTCAAGCCGCCGCCGTCGTCGGTGATCTGGATGACGATGCTGCCGGAGTCGTGATAGGCGTTCAGGCCCACGGTGCCTCGTGCTGGCTTGCCGCACGCCACACGCACATCTGCCGGCTCGATGCCGTGGTCCATCGCGTTGCGCACCAGATGGGTGAGCGGGTCGCCGATCTTTTCCACCACCGACTTGTCCAGCTCGGTGTCTTCGCCGGCCACCACCAGCGCGATGTCCTTGCCGAGTTCGCGCGCCACGTCGTGCACTACGCGCTGGAAGCGGCCGAAGGTGCCGCCGATCTTGACCATGCGCAGTTGCAGGGCGCTCTCGCGTACGTCTTCCACCAGGCCGGCCAGGATCGAGGCCGATTCCAACAACTGGGCGTCGCCGGTGCGCTGCGCGTTGGCGTTGGTGCCGGCCACCGCGATGATGAGTTCGCCGACCAGATCGATCATGCGATCGAGTTTGTCGGCGTCCACACGGATCGAGCGCGCTTCGGCGTTGCGTGAGGCGGGGTCCTGGGGGGCGCGTGGCGGCGTTGCAGCCGAGGTTGAATTGGGCACTGCCGCGAGCGTGCTGGCGACCGGTGCACTAGCCGCAGGCTCGCTGACGAGAAGGGCGGCAGCCTCGGTCGGTGCCGGCACCGAGGTGATCTCAAGATCGCAATCCTCGCGCACGAACTCGAACACGTCTTCGATTGCGGCGCGGTCGGCATCGCTGCGCAACAGGATCTGGAAACCGAGATAGTTGGCTTCCGGATCGAGCGCTTCGAAGCTCGGCAATTGGCTGTAGTCGGTGCTGATCGATTCGACCGAACCCAGGCCGCGCAGATTGCGAATCAGCTTGAGCGGCGAGTTGCCGAAGCGCAGCGCATCGGCAAACAGCGTCAACGAAATACGCCAGTAACCACTTTGTTTTTCAGGTGTGCCGAGCTGGATGGCGGCCTCAGTGACGCCGCACACGCTGCCTTGCAGATAGGTCTGCAGTTGCGCCAGCAATGGCTCGGCCTCGGTCGCCAATGCGGCCGCATCGGCGTGGCTTGGATCGGCCGCGGTTTCCACCAAGGCATGGATGTGGTCGCAGCACACCAGCAGCAGCGCGATCAATTCAGAGCTCAGGCTCAGCGCTTCATCGCGCACCAGATCCAGCACGCTTTCCAGCACATGGGTGAAGCCGACCAGCTGCGGCAAATCGAACAAGCCGCCCGAGCCCTTGATGGTATGCGCCGCGCGAAAGATCGCGTTGACCGCATCGGGCGAAGACTCGCCACGCTCGGCTTCGAGCAGATGGCGTTCCATGTCTTCGAGCAGATCCCGGCTCTCGGCCAGAAAGGTCTGCATCAGCTGGTTCATGTCCATGCGCGTGTTACCTGTCCGTTAGTGAATGCGTTCGCCGAGGCACGCGACCGCATGCGGGTACAGCGCTTCGAGCAGGCCCAGCAGTTCGATCACATCGACCACCGCACGGCTGGAATCGGTGAGCGAAAATGGCCGCCCATCGGCCTGGATCGCCTGCTTGGTGGCCAGCAGCAACTGCAGGCCGGTGGTGTCGATCTCGCTGACCGCAGCGAGGTCCAGATGCAATCCACCCGGGTGCAGCAATGCCGGCTGCAAGAGCGGCTTGAGTTCTGCAGCGCGACGGATCGTCATCTCGCCTTCCAGGGCGAGTGTCAGTGGCGCGGGTAGAGCGGACAGTGGCGTGTTCATTGATGCCTCAAGCGATGCGATGGCGCACGGATGCGCGCCATGACGCGGAAGAAGGTCGCTCCGGCGTGGGCTTGCGTGGGCAGCTCTGCACACGGGGACATGCCGGTCTATGCAGGTATCGGCGCGCGGCGGGAATATTTAGGCAAAATTCAGTGCGGTGACGGATTTGAGAAATCCATCACTGCCTGGGCATTAATTGCTCAGGTTTGTCGCAAGCAGGCTCGGGAGTCGAATGTCCCGGACAGTCCTGCGGGACAGATAGCCGCATTCCGGCCGAATTCTTTAATGCGTGTGGGATGGATTTTCTGCAGTGCCATTGCAGAGAATACGCATTAAAAAGGCAACCGTGTCGTGGGCCGGCATCGCAGAGTGCGATGGGTTTTGGTGAAAGTGCCGCATCGAGTTCGCATATCCTTGCTCCGCGATTGCAACGCGATCGACGCGTCCTTGCGTCGTCTATTGTCGAGATCGGTGCGCGAAGCAAACGCAACCGATGAAGCAGGCCTTTACCTCGGCGCCAGCATCGTCAACAAGCCACGCGCAGCGTTGAAACGATCCACACCTTCCGGCAGCGGCAGCTTGATGCGCAGCTTGTTCGGGCCGTCCATGGTGTAGATCTTGGGCTGCTTCTGGACCACTAATGCCAGCTTACAGATGATCCACTCGGCGTCTCTGGCGTTGCTGTTAACGAGCCTTTGAACAGGCTCTTAGCCAGTGGTCCGCCAGGCAAGGCGCCTAGACCAGAGGTCGCAGGTCGCCACTCTCACGCAAAATTTGCGTTAGCCTCGACACTGAGAACATTAGGAACGACTAGGGATCTGGACCCATGCGGTGGAAAAGGACGAGTTCTTGGCCGGCAGCAAAGTAGCGGCCAAGATACTGTTCGATGCGATCAAGCATCAGCGGCAATCCTCGCAATTCAAAGCGCTCACCGCACTTTGCCAGCCTAAGATTTCCTTAAAGGATTTTAACTCTTCAGGGTCTGAGTATGTGGCCTGCGAAATGCTAGCAGGATCGTTGATAGTGCTGGCTCACAAAATCATTGACCTGCATGGCGCCTCGCCGGTTAAGGGAACAGGTGCGCTGCACTTTGAATCTGAAATCAACCGTCTAATCCACGATTATCCGGGTGCCCGGATCAAGAAGAAGTTCGAACTTCCTCTGAAATTTTGCGTTGGCAGAGAAGTGGGACACCTGCCCCTAGGCGTCATCGTTCATGGGGCGAGAAACCAGTACTGCCACTTTGGAGAGAGTCGTCGTCTCGACCCTATCAACGAGCTCGTGTTCAATCATCTGCAGCAACTTTACGCCGACGCAGAGTGGCTAAACTTCGATGCAAAAGCCGGGGGCAGAATACTCGCGCTCACTGCAACGTCCACGCTCTACTGGACCGCTGACGAGAACGATGGAGGCGCTGGATTCGAAAGATTTTGCGAGGACATGTCAGATGTCATTGGGCAGGCCTACTGAGCTAATCGCCGGGTGAAATTCACGCGTACCTGCGCGTGATGCACTTCTGGCGATGTGTTTTCTCAGCTCCGTGGCTAGCTAAGCCGTGCAGATGGTTTGCGGTATCTGAGCTTGACGGAGCGGCGAGCCTGCTGCAGGCCACGCTTGCTGACAGCGCAGGAGGGGCCGATATCGCGCTTTCGCTCAATGTCGGTAAAGCTTGCTTAAACGGTATCTGCGTCCAATAGATTGCCCGGCAAATGTCTGTGAGGAGATTAAATGACGATATCGTCATTTATGGGGTCAAGGTGAACGCTAACAACCAACAAACTTTTCGAACGCCTAGAAGGGGGGAGACCTAAGTAACCTCTGAACAACGCACCACAGATACGCGACACTACCCGCCTCATGTTGAGGAGTGATCCATGCAACTGACGTTCGGTGACGCTGAGGGCCTGGGCAAGCGCAAGCAGACACGGCGCGAGATCTTTCTGGCCGAGATGGAGCAGGTGGTTCCGTGGGAGCAATTGCTCGGTCTGATCGCGCCGCACTACCCGATGTCGGGTCGGCCGGGTCGGCAGCCCTACGCCCTGGCGACGATGTTGCGGATTCATCTGCTGCAGCACTGGTATGTGTTGAGCGATCGGGCGATGGAAGAAGCGTTGCATGAGATCCCGACCTTACGGCGTTTTGCCCAGCTCGGCGGCTTGGACAATGTTCCTGACGAGACCACGATTCTCAACTTTCGCCGTCTGCTGGAAACCCATGGCCTTGCCGCGCAGATGCTGGAGGCCGTCAACGCGCATCTGGCGCGCAAGGGTCAGAGCCTACGGTCGGGCACGATCGTCGATGCAACGCTGATCGCTGCGCCCAGTTCGACCAAGAACGCCGACCATGCGCGCGACCCTGAAATGCATCAGACCAGGAAGGGCAGTCAGTGGTATTTCGGGATGAAGGCGCACGTCGGCGTGGATGAGTTTTCCGGGCTGGTGCACCACGTCCATTGCACAGCGGCCAATGTCGCCGATGTCACGGTGACGCACGCGCTCCTGCACGGTAAGGAAGACAGTGTGTTTGGCGACAGCGGCTACACCGGTGCAGACAAACGCGAAGAACTGCAGACCTGCGAGGCAGCATTTTTCATTGCCGCTAAACGCTCGACGATGCAAGCCATTGGCAACAAACGTGAGCGTGCTCAGGAAGCGCGTTGGGAACACTTCAAAGCCAGTGTGCGCGCAAAGGTGGAACATCCGTTTCGCGTGATCAAGCGCCAGTTCGGCTACACCAAGGTCCGCTATCGCGGCCTGGTCAAGAACACGGCGCAGGTGCTGACGTTGTTTGCGCTGTCAAACCTGTGGATGAAGCGCAAGCAGTTACTGTCCGCCGCGGGGGGCGTGCGCCTGTAATCGGGATATGACGTCCGGATCGCGCCGAAAAATGTGCAAATTCCGACGATCCAAACGCAGTTCCTTGGAGAAATGCACGTCCCGCGTCCTCAGGTCTCATTGATCAGACCATCCCTAGTAGCGGTACCCACCTCCGTCAAACCGGTGGGTTTTTTGTGCCTGCATTTTTTTGCAGGTGCAGCCGACGTGATGCCTGCGTCGGGACGGCGGCTAATACAACACCCTTCGGGGAAATACGCCCGCCGACTACTAGCGGTTTCTAACCTCCCGATATCCCGTCGCCACGTGGCGGCGGGGCCTGTTCGGCAAGGAGGATTTGTCATGCGTCAACCGCCGTCCAGCCCCAACAATGCGCGCAAGCGTGTACCACATCAGCCCAAGCGCGACGCGGTCTGGCGCATCGTGGAGTCATCATCTCCTCGCATGCTCACAGCCGGCGAAGTAGGGCAGCAAATGCCGCAGATCTTGCACGTCAGCAACGCGCCGCGCGCCGCCCGCGTCCACCACAGCAGTGCACCATTGGCTATGGCTACTATGCTGCCAGCCAGCAACGCGTGCCGACGTTGCGCCTGCGCGGCCGCTGGCTGGAGCAACTGGGCTTTGTCATTGGCAGCAAGCTTGATATCCGCATGCGCGACGGCGAACTGGTGGTGAGCTTGGCCCGTAAGGACTGAGCAGCTTGCTGTGCAACATCGCCACCCGCGCGATCCTGCAACCGGCCTTGGTCGAGCATTCTCACGCGGTTGCCTTCATCCAGCACTCGCCGCCATCGTCGCAGCAAGTGCAACGCGAGCAGATGTTGTATCGCTACCGCCTTGTGGGGACAGAGTTGTAGCCACAGTGGCGCGAGGCGATCGAGCTGGCGTCGCAGCGTTGTGTTTCTTGGATGCAGGAAGAGCCCGCTTTGCTATATTCCGCTGAGTGTGCATTGTCTGATACCCACCTAATTTACTCCCGCGCCCCTCGACATGGAGTCCCCCCGACATGTTCAACATTCCTAATCTGCATCTGGCAAGAAAAAAGCCGGGCGAGCCGTGGCCGCTGCGGTTTGATAGTTATTCGTTTGATCCGCGGTGTTATCACGTTATGCGGTGCAGCATCATCTTTGCGCGGCAGCAGCATTCCAGTTATCTAGACAAGCCCTCTGGTGCGCCCCCCAAGCCGAACTGGAAAGATGACTGGACAGGCGGCTTCGGCAGTACCGAAGAGTTCGAGACGCGCGGGTTTCCATCGACGGTGGATATCCGCTGGACCGCAATGGACGGCGTGGAGCGCTATGTCGAGATCGATTTTGAGACGATCTTTCCAGGCCATTTGATCTTGCACAACGTCCCCAAAGAGGATGTTGATGAATTTTTCTTGGTCTATGGCTACTCGGCAAACGGGCGGCATCACGTTTACATCTTGCTGGAAGTCAATGACCGCACGATCAATGTGTATATGCGTAGCCGGATTTTGACGAAACACCTGGCTGATCCAGAGCATGATCCCAATCTGAAAATCAGCCGAGGGGAACTGATCCTGGCCTGGACCAAGACCTACTGACGGAACGTTCGCCATGGACAAGAAGACGGTTCTGCAATTGGGTGAAGACGGCCTGCCGCTGGATGATGTGTCGCACTACGCGGCCACGCCGGAGCATCTGCAAACCTACGATCAGGCGGCGCAGGGCCTGTATCGCTTCAAGGTGCCGCAGCTGTTCGACCGTGCCGACCCGCATTCGTATCTGATCGTTGGCCTGATGGATGGCACCGGCAACGATGCCGACAAAGATCCGTTGCATGCCACCAATGTCGCCAAATTTCGTCAGCAAGTTAGAGATTTGAAAGACGCTGGCGTGGAACGCATCCGCGTCGAATACATCGAAGGTGCCGGCACCCAGGACCAGATACTGGCGCGCACCGTAGACGGTGCCACCGGGCGCACTAGCCTGGCGCGTGCAGAGGAGATGTATGAGCGGATGAGAACGCAATCGCAAGAAATCTTCCAGACCGACCCGCAAGCCAAGATTGCTTTCCATCTGGAAGGTTTCAGCCGTGGCGCCAGCCAGGTCCCAATGCTGGCCCGCATGATCGATGCGCGGGGCATTCCCAACCCTGACGGCGGCATCCGAGGCATCCATGAAAACGGGCTGCCTCTCTACAACCGCTATCACCAGGCTCCCGGTCTGACGCCGATGAGCCTGAGCCTGTACGATCCGGTGCCTACCGGCTACATGGAGTTGTTCGACCGGCGCCTGCCGCCGTCGGTGGTGTCCGGCTTTCAGGTCAGCGCCGCGGATGAACGGCGGGGCTTGTTTCCGGTGGATCAAATCATTCCGCATGGCGCCTCGGAAGATGGCCGCTTCCTGCATGTCACCGTGGCCGGTGCGCATTCGGACATCGGCGGCAGCTACCTGCGCGGTGGGCTGGGCGTGCGCAGCCTCAACCTGATGACCGACTACCACAACGGCTTGCTCAGCGAGTCATTGCTGCCGCGCATGTACGAGCCCACCGATGCGCGCATGAATGTGATTCACCGCTCGGAAGAGGGCAATGTGCTGTTCCGCAGCACGCCGAAGATGGACCGAGCCACGGCCGCCGGGCAGGTGCATCAACTTGCCGCCGACTACGCACGTTATGCGCAACCGGGCGAGGTGGTGCAACTGCCTTCGCATATGCCCGAACCGCTGCACAGCACATTTGCGCCTATGGCACAGACCGCACGGCCTGTGCAACGCAGCGCGCAGGTGGCCGATGCCGCGTTGACAGAGGGCGATTCGCTGACGGCACGCTTGTTGCGCGCGCCCGGTGTCGAAGTCAGGCCTTACCCACCCCCTATGCTCGACCGCCCCGGCGTCAAAGCCGCCGGGGCGCTGGGCGTAGCCGCCACGCTCTACGAAGCGACACAGTCCGGCGAGAAGATCGCCACATTCCTCTCGCAAGACAACCCCTTGGCCTCACGCTCGGAGCTGGCGCATTTTGCCGGCCGCAATGTCGGCGGCTGGGCCGGTGGCACGGCCGCTGCGTATGCGTTGGGTGCCTCCGGCGCTGGGCCGATGGCGCTGATCGCCGCCGATGCGTATTTCATGAGCAAGGCCGGCGAGAAGGCTGCCGACCTGTTCGACAGCCGCGCCATCTACCAGCAGGCCGATCGCCAGGGCGTGCAATGGTCCTTCAACGGCACCGCCTGGGCGCGTGAGGGCATGGCCGATGCTAGCAATGATGCGGTGGGCAACCCGACCCGCACCCTGATAGTGGCCAGTTATGAGAAGGCGCGCGAACTGAATTTTCAGGCCACCAATGCGGCGGCAGAACTGGCGTTGCGGGACGCGCCGCCGCAGCAGAATCCTTATCGCCTTCCTGCGAGCGACACCGACACCCCGAGCCTAAGCGCCGCCGACTGGATGCGCGATGCATCGGATGGCCAATGGCATCGCCAGATCAAGACCGGCATCGCGGGCGCAAACGATCGCGGCGTCTACGCGCAGGAAACCGCAGCGCCTGCGCGCGCGGCAGAACTGGACGCGCAAGCCGAGGCGGTGATCGCCCGCAACATCGCCAACAGCCCCGACGCGATTGCGGCGCGTTATGAGCTGGCGTATCACCGCAGTGGCTGGGCTGCCGACGGCCTTGCGATGTCGGCAGCGGTACAGAAGGCATTGCCGAATCCAGATGCACTGACCGCATCGGACGGCCAGCAGTATCGCCGCGATGCAGACGGCCGCTGGGCCGGTGAGGATGGTGCTGCGGCAGGCAATGTCGCGCTGGAACTCGACACCACTCGCGCGATCCTGCAACCGGCTTTGGCCGAGCATGCACAGGCGGTTGCGTTCATCCAGCAATCGCCGTCATCGCCGCAGGACGTGCACCGCGAGCAGACGTTGTATCGCTACCGTCTTGTTGGAACGGAGTTGCAGCCGCAGTGGCGCGAGGCGATCGAGTTGGCGATGCAGCGCACGCGCGAAACAGCGGGGCTCTCCGGCGATGGCGCGATGCAATTGCAGCGCGGGCCAGGCGGCGCGTTCGGGGCCGACAGCCCCGTCGCCCATTTTCAGCGCGGGGCCGATGGCGTGGATCGCATTGCGGCCGTGACTAGTACCGAGGATATTCGCCAGGCCCTGAGTGAAGTGCAGGCGCAACGACAAACGCGTTCGTCCGCTGCCGATGTGCTTGCGCAGCGACCGACATCCACCGCGCAAGCACCCGACGGGTCGAACGACAGCGACACGTCGAGTTCCAACGCATCTGCCAGCCCCCAGCTGGTGCTTGATATGCAGGTGCGGATGCAGGCAGCCGGCGCGGCGCAGGCGCGTCAGGAACGCGAGCAGCAGGAGCGCCAGGCACAGGAGCAGCAGGCTGCGCAGGTGCGCGAGCACATGTTGCAAGCGCAGTCCGCACATGAAGAACGTGGGCGCGCCGCACAGGCGCTGCAAGCCCACGCAACGCTTGCGCATCAGGGTCAGGTGCTGCAGCAACGGGAAAAAGAGGAACAGCAAGCACAGCATACACAGCACACCCAACAGCGTGAGCAGCAACGCCAGGCGCAGGACACACAACAGATCCAACAAGAACAGCGCCAGGTTCAGCAGCGCGAAACCCAGACACATCAGGTGCAGGAAGCCCAGCAACACAAGCAGGAACAGCAACAAGCGCAGAACGCTCAACGGCATGAACAACAGCCGCTTCATGGTCCGAAGGCGCCGCAAGGCGAGCAGGCGCAATCGCTTCAGGTACAACACGCGCAGCAGCGCGAGCTGCCGTCCATCCATACGCAGAGTGTTCAAGAGCGCGAGCAGTATCAGGCACGGGACGCACAGCAGTACCAGCCATCGCAGTTACAAACGCAGGATATTCACGCGCGCGAACAGCAGCAGCGTCAGGTCCAGACTGAGCTCGCCCAAACCACGCCAGAGCAGCAGGCCCAGCTCGGGCAATTGCATACGATCGATATCGCTCCGCAACAGGCGCAAGGCCCGCAAACGCTAGAGTCCGGCACACGAGAAGCCACGCAACCGTCACAGCAGACCACCGCGACCGCGCATGCATCGCCGGCATATCCGCAGCAGGATGCGGGTGCGCATCCCGGCAAAGAGCTGCCGACGATGCAAGCCTCGGCTGCGCATCATGAAGCGTTGGCGCAGCTGACAGAAGAGCAAGCGCACGCGCATCTTGCTCAGATGAGAAGCGCGCCACCTGCTGCGTCATCGCTCGTTACATCGATCGTTGCAGAAAGCAGCGACGAGCAACAGCAACAGACGCCGCTGCCTTCCGTGCTGGAAGCGCCCAATGCCCCAGCAGCGTTGCCATCGTTTGCACACCTTGCACGAGCGGCAGCGCCATCCCTGGCCATGCCGACGGCTGACCGTTCTACCGATATGCCCGAGGGTGTGGCCGATGCGCGGCAGTTGCCTTCCGTGTCCCAAGCAGATGAGCAAGATCTGCCTGCCACCCATGTCCCTGCGGATCCAGACTCCTGGGAGGAAATAACGCGCACCATGCGTGAGCTCCGCATCCAGATCGAACAGGATCTCGAAACAGAAACCCGCGTCGCAGAAGCGCGGCAAGCGCGCGTGGAGCGCGGTGAGCAGCCGTTTACCGAGCTGGAATTACGTAATGGGTACGATCCGGACGGCCCCTCTGCGCTAAGACAACCAGCCCCCGCGCTGGTGGACGCCGTGCCGCAACGTCATGCCTTTGCTGCCGATGCGCAAGCGGTTGGCGAGCAGGACGATCGGCCGCAGCCAACGCGCAAGAACATTACCGGCGATCGGGATGTGGACGATCTGTTGTACGCCATCGACTCCAAGAATGATCTTGCAATCGAGCACGCCTTGAGCCGGATCGCCAAAAGTGCGCACACCAATGCGTTAGCGCAGCAGGGCCGCGAACACCTGGAAGCTAAAGCACTGCAGGAAGCACAGGAACAGGTGGCTACACAGCAGGCGTTGGGCATGGACGTCTCGACAGAGGTGCAGACCAGCCGTGGCCCGGTGATGGTGATGACGCTGCCGCAGTTCGCCCATGGATCTGCGATGCAAAGCGGCCCGCAGGGTGACGGAGGTGGGGGTGGCGACGGTGGAGGTGGGTAGCGGAAAGGCCTTGTACTCGGTGGAATATTGAGGAAAACATCATGGGCATGCAGAACACCTCGGCGCTGCCTGAAGCCAGCCAGCTGGACCATGCGACGCAAGAATCAATCAAGGCCATGGCAGGACTGATCGCGGTGCTGCAACAGCGAGAACAGGCCTTGGAAAATCTCGTGCGGCAACAACTGCAGCTGCTACAGAGCGCGATCAATAACGCCGATCAACGCGTCAATCGGGTGGTGGAGAACGCCCTCCCACGGCTCACGCAATTGACCCATCAGGCATTGGCGCAGACGCTGGAACCTGCGGCCGAGCGGTTCAACAAGAAGATGGCCCATGCGGAGCAAACCCTTCAGCAGGCCACCCGGCACTATGCTCAGGCACAGCACTCCCTGGAAACAACAGCCACGCGACGCATGTGGATCGGATTCGCTGCGATGATCGTTGGGGCGATCATGTGCGTGGGCGCGGCTGGTTACGCTGTCAAAAGCGCAACGCCGATTCTGGCCGAAGCCAAAGAGCGTCGTGCAGAGATCGACTATCTGGATCGTGTGACCCGCGCCAACCTCGTTGCCTGCGGCGAAGGCAGGCTATGTGCCGAGTTCGAGAAGAAAGGACCGCGATACGGTGATCGCGGTCAGTATCGTGAGATCACGCTTCGCAAATCCACTTCGCAATAAATGCCCGCAGACGTCTCCGATTCCGACGAGGTCCGATCTATCTGCATCCGGCCTGTTTGCAGACATCGCCCCGGCGTTACCTCGGCGCCAGCATCGTCAACAAGCCACGCGCAGCGTTGAAACGGTCCACACCTTCCGGCAGCGGCAGCTTGATGCGCAGCTTGTCCGGGCCGTCCATGGTGTAGATCTTGGGCTGCTTCTGGATCATCTGGATCACCGCCACCGGGTCGATCGACGGCTTGGCCTCGAATACCAGACGGCCGCCGTTTTCGCCCAGATCCAGCTTGCGCACACCCAGCGCGTTGGCCTGCAGCTTGAGCTCGGCAATGGCGAACAGATGCTTGACCGGATCCGGCAGCAGGCCGAAGCGGTCGATCATTTCCACCTGCAATTCGCGCAAGGCATCGCTGTTACGCGCACTGGAGATGCGCTTGTACAGCGTCAGCCGTGTATGCACGTCGGGCAGATAATCTGCGGGAATCAGCGAGGCCACATGCAGTTCGACTTCGGCGCCTCGCACCTCGTCGCCGGCATCCAGATCGGGCAGGTTGCCCTGGCGAATACTGCGCACCGCGCGTTCCAGCAACTCGGTGTACAGGCTGAAGCCGACCTCGGCCATCTGCCCGCTCTGGTCCTCGCCCAGCAGCTCGCCGGCGCCGCGGATTTCCAGATCGTGCGTGGCCAGGGTGAAGCCGGCACCGAGCTCGTCCATCGAGGCGATCGCTTCCAGACGCTTCTCGGCATCGGCGGTGATCGAGAGACGGTCCGGCACCACCAGATACGCATACGCGCGGTGATGCGAGCGACCGACGCGGCCGCGCAACTGATGCAGCTGGGCCAGGCCAAAGCGGTCGGCGCGGTTGATGATGATGGTGTTGGCGTTGGGAATGTCGATGCCCGATTCGATGATCGTGGTCGACAGCAACACGTTGAAGCGCTGCTTCTGGAAATCCAGCATCACCCGCTCCAGCTCGCGCTCGGGCATCTGCCCATGCGCGATGCCGATGCGCGCCTCCGGCACCAGTTCGGACAAGTCGCGCTGCATGCGCACGATGCTTTCCACATCGTTGTGCAGGAAATACAGCTGCCCGCCGCGACTGAGCTCGCGCTGGAAGGCCTCGCGTAACAACGCGTTGTCCCAGGCAGTGATGAAGGTCTGCACGGCGAGCCGGTTCGGCGGCGGAGTGGCAATGATCGACAGATCGCGCAAGCCGGCCATGGCCATATTCAGCGTGCGCGGAATCGGCGTGGCAGTGAGCGTGAGCAGATGCACGTTGGCGCGCATCGCCTTGAGCGCTTCCTTCTGCCGCACACCGAAGCGCTGTTCTTCGTCGACGACGACCAGGCCCAGATCCTTGAACTTCACGTCCGGCTGCAGCAGGCGGTGCGTGCCGATGATGACGTCGATATCGCCGCTGGCGACCTTCTCCAGCTCGGCCTTGATTTCCTTGGTGCTCTTGAAGCGCGACAGCACTTCCACCTTCATCGGGTAATCGGCGAAGCGGTCGCGGAAATTGCGGTAATGCTGCTCGGCCAGCAACGTCGTCGGCACCAGCACCGCGACCTGCTTGCCGGCGCTGGCCGCAGCAAACGCGGCGCGCACCGCAACTTCGGTCTTGCCGAAGCCCACATCGCCGCAGACCACGCGGTCCATCGGCTGGCTGCTGCCCAGATCGCGCAACGTCGCATCGATGGCGGCCAACTGGTCGGCGGTTTCTTCGAAGGGGAAACCGGCTGCGAATGGCTCGTACATCGCGCGGTCCACCTGCAACGCCAGCCCGGCACGCGCGCGTCGGCGGGCCTGGATTTCCAGCAATTCGGCCGCCACGTCGCGCACCTTTTCGGCCGCCTTGCGTTTGGCTTTGGTCCATTGCTCGCCGCCCAGCGAATGCAACGGCGCGGTCTCGGCCGAGGCGCCGGAATAACGGCTGATCAGATGCAACTGCGCCACCGGCACATACAGCCGGTCGCCCTTGGCGTACTCGATCTCCAGGAACTCGCCGGGCATGCCACCGGCATCGAGCACGATCAGCCCGCGGTAGCGGCCCACACCGTGGTCTTCGTGCACGATCGGCGCGCCTTCGGACAGCTCGCCCAGATCGCGGATGATCGCTTCCGGCTCGCGGCCCACACGTCGCGTGCGACGCGGCTGGTTGGCCCGCTCGGGAAACAGCTGGCGCTCGGTCAGCACCGCAATCTGCGGGGTGTCCAGCGCAAAGCCGTCTTCCAACGGCGCTACCGTGATACCGAAGCGCAGCTTGCCGGCAGCCAGGAAGGCGGGCAGGTCGGCAACGACCTCCGGCTTCAACTGCGCGGCGGCCAGCACTTCCATCAAGGCCTCGCGGCGACCGGCCGAATCCGATGCCACCAGCACGCGGCCCGGGTAATGGCTCAGGAACGAGGCCAGCGCCTGACCGGCCGGGGCGTCCTTTGCCGCAACCGGCAGCGGCGGCAACGGTTGGTCGCCGAGTGCGGCGGCCTCGTCGATGCGCGGGTGATCGCTGGCCCAGACTTCGATGCGTGCCAGCTTGTTGAGCCGCTCGCGCAGTGCATCCGGCGATTGATACAACTCGTCCGGCGTCAGCAGCGGGCGCTCCACATCGTGGCGGCGCTGCTCGTAGCGATCCTGCGCCTGCGCCCAGAACGTGTCGGCCGCGTTGGACACGCCGGTGGCGATCAACGGCAACGTGCGCTTGTCCAGATAATCGAACAAGCTGGCAGTCTTGCTGAAGAACATCGGCAGGTAATACTCGACGCCCGAGGGCGCCAGACCCGATTTCAGATCCTGATACAGCGCGCTGCGCCGGGTATCCACATCGAAGCGTTCGCGCAGGCAGGCCAGCACGCGCTCGATGCTGGCATCGTCCATCGGCACTTCGCGGCCGGGCAGCAATTTGACGGCATCGACCTTGTCCAGCGAGCGCTGCGATTCCGGGTCGAAGGCGCGGATCGAATCGATATCCTCGTCCAGCAGCTCCACACGCAACGGTGTGGCCTCTCCCATCGGAAACACGTCGAGCAAGCCGCCGCGCACTGCGAAATCGCCCGGGTCCATCACCTGCGGCACGTTGCGGTAACCGGCGCTTTCCAGGCGGCGTTTTTCCGCATCCAGATCCAGCTGCTGGCCGACCTTCAGATCGAAGCTGCCACCGACGATGTAGCTCAGCGGTGCCAGTTGCTGCATCAGTGTCTGCACCGGCACGATCACCACGCCACGGGTCAGTGTGGGCAAACGGTGCAGCGCAGCCAAACGCTGGCTGATGATTTCCGGGTGCGGGCTGAACTGGTCGTAGGGCAGGGTCTCCCAATCGGGAAACGGCACCACCGGCAGCGTGGCGTGTTCGCCGAGCAGGGCGTGCAGATCCGATTCGATCTGGTGCGCACTCTGGTTATCGCGCGCGATCACCAGCAGCGGGCCGGCATGCGCCTCGGCGGCGCGCGCGATCGACCAGGCCAGCGCAGTCGGAGAAGACGGGGCGCGCCAATAGGCACGAAGCTGGCCGGACTTGGGCAGCGGCGGAGAGGGGAAGGTGGTTGGCGACGGCATCAGCCCGTAATTTTATCAGAGCGCCCGCTGCGACCGGTCCATCCGGTGTGAAACCCGGCGTCTGGCCATCTGCGCAGAAGGGCGCTGCAGGGTCTAGCGTTACGTACCGCCTTTCTGGCACCTGGCAAACCTTGGAAAGCACCCCGTGGTGCAAGATACAGTCGGAAGCGTAGGTCAAAAGCCCGGTTGGTCGAGCGCGCGGTGCCCTCACGGCTCGCGGGACACGCCGCAAGTACGTCCATGTAGGCTCGGTGGCGGCATCCATGCCGCCACACGGTCCCGCAATCGGTGAGGGCACCGCGCCAGACAGTCAGTCGGTTGTTTTATTAAAAGCTTGTCGGTTGCTCGGCTTGTTTTGGGAAGCTGAGCGGACGCGCCGTTATCCACTCAACGCAGGTCGTGCTTTGCTTGCACCCTGCACACCGACCGTCTCCACTGGTCCTTGCCCGCCCACCGTCGCGGGACCTTACGCGGCATGGATGCCGCGTAAGAGCCTACATGGACGTACTTGCGGCGTGTCCCGCGATGGTGGGGGCAAGGGCCCTCCAGCGAAGCGGAAGATCAATCGCTCTGCAACTGCCCTATCCGCAGTATTCAATCACTTACACACCAAGCGGCATTTCAAATAGCTCTGCACACCGACCATCTCGACTGGTCATTGCCCGCCCACCGTCGCGGGACCTTACGCGGCATGGATGCCGCGTAAGAGCTTACAAGGACGTACTTGCAGCGTGTCCCGCGATGGTGGGCGGGCAAGGGCCCTGCAACCAAGCGACAGATCATCGGCTTTAGGCAGAATCCCGAATCCCGAATCCCAGCCCCTCAAGCATCCAGCTCGAGCACCATCCGTACCAGCTCCGGCGAATCCGGATGCGGCTGCGGCTTGAAGCCCAGCGACTCTGCCAGTTGCAGCATCGGCACGTTGCTTTGCAGCACGTCACCGAACAGGCAGTCCAGATACTTGCGCCGTGCCCACTTGACCAGCTTGCGCATCAGCTGCCGCCCCAGGCCCTGGCCGGCGACGAAGCTGCTGACCAGGATGGTGTACTCGGCCTGGCGGGTGCCCGGCACCAATGCAGCGCGCGCGACTGCGCCAACCAGCGCCTCGCCTGGCGGCAACTGCTCGGCAGCGACCAGCACGATCTCGCTCTTGGGATTGGGGTGGGTCAGACGCTGCACCATCTCCGGCGTGATTTCGGCGGAGGAGCGCACGAAGCGCTCGCGGATTTCCTCCGGTCCCAACAGGCTGAAAGCCCCCTGCAGCGGCGGACCGTCCTCGGGACGGATCGGTCGGAGCAGAAGGGTGCGGCCATTGGGCAGACTGAAGTTTTCATGCCAGGGAGGCATGCGATTGCGAATGGCCATGACCGGTGTTCCTTGAAGATCGGAAGATTCTGGCACCAGCCCAGCGCACAACCGTGAATGAATCCGGTGCGCCGCTGGGGGCCGTTTGGAGGGTGGCAGTGCTTCCCACCTCACTGTACCGAGCGATACCGTGATCCAGTCGTGAGTATGCAGCTGCGGTTGCCGGCGCACAGGGGCGCCCAGCCCTGATACCTCAGGCGTCCTGGCGCAGCCATTCCAGCCGGGTCGAGGCAGCTGCCTCGCCGAGGTGCTTCTTCAGCACCGGCAGCGCAGGCGCCAGCACCTGGTCGAACTGCCACGGCGCATTGACGATCAGCAGTCCGCTGCCGGTCAGGCGCAGCGGCGAGTCGTCCGGGCGCACCTGCAGCTCGGCCACCAGCACCGACTTGGCCGGCAGCGTGGCGGCCTTGCGCATGAACGGCTGCAGGCTGCGGCGCAGCTTGATCGGGTACCACACCATGCAGATCGCCTGCGGCCAGCGCGCCAGGGTCTCGCGCACGCTGTGGATGACCTGCGGGTACTCGGCCTCCTGCGACTCGTACGGCGGGTCGATCAGCACCAGCCCGCGGCCGATCCTGGTCTCGCCCGCGCGCGGCGGCACGAAGGCGCGAATCGCCTCATAGCCATCGCCGGCATGCACGCGCACGCGGCTGTCCCTGGCGAACAGGCGCTTGAGCGCCTCGGCCTCTTCCGGCTGCAACTCGCAAAACGCCATGCGGTCCTGCTCGCGCAGCGCCTGTGCCGCCAGCAACGGCGAGCCCGGGTAGTGATTGATCTGGATGCCCGCGGTGGCGCGCGCCGGCTTCTGACCGGGCGTGGCCGGGCGGGCGACGGTCTGGTTGTCGGCCTGCACCGCGCGCAGGTAGCGTTCCACCACCTCGGGCAGGGTCGACTCGGCCATCAGCCGCATCACCCCGGCATCGGCCTCGTTGGTCTTGCGGCTCTCTTCGCCACCGAGCTGGTAGCGCCCGCGCCCGGCGTGGGTATCGAGCACGAAGAACGGGGTGTCCTTGCGCTTGAGGGTGTCGATCAGCGCCAGCAAGGCGATGTGCTTGAGCACGTCGGCATGGTTGCCGGCATGGAAGGCGTGACGATAGTTCATCGCGGCAGTGTACGGGCCGCGCCAGCATGCGGCTATGCTGCGCGCCATGTCCGAGTCCCCCGCCCGCGTGCTCGTCGTCGAAGACGAAGCCGCCATTGCCGACCCCGTGCTGTACGCGCTGCGTAGCGAAGGCTATGCGCCCGAGCATTGCCTGCTGGGTCGCGATGCCTTGGCGCGGCTGCGCGCCGACCCGGCCGATGTGGTGGTGCTGGACGTGGGCCTGCCGGACATCAACGGCTTCGAGGTGTGCCGCGCGTTGCGCAGTTTCAGCGACGTGCCAGTGATCTTCCTGACCGCGCGCAACGACGAGATCGACCGCGTGCTCGGCTTCGAGCTGGGCGCTGACGACTACATGGCCAAGCCATTCTCCCCGCGCGAGCTGGTGGCGCGGGTGCGCGCGCGGCTGCGTCGCCGCAACGTGGTCGCAGTCGCGGAGGCGGGCTGGCAGCCGCATGGTGCGTTTGCGATCGATCGCGAGGGCAGCCGCATCCGCTATGGCGAGGCGCTGCTGCCGCTGACCCGCTACGAATACGCGCTGCTGTCGGCATTGTTGCAGCGCCCCGGCGCGATCCTCAGCCGCGCACAACTGATGGATCGCGGCTGGGATGCCAGCGCCGACAGTGCAGACCGCACCGTCGATACCCATATCAAGACGCTGCGCGGCAAGCTGCGCCAGGCCGGCGTACCGGCCGACCCGATCCGCACCCACCGTGGCCTTGGCTACGCGCTGGAGCTGTAGGCATGGGTGAGCGCAGGCGTCGCATTGTTCTCCAGGCCGGGGTCTGACATGCGGCTCGGTCTCAAGCTGTTCCTGGGCTTCTTTCTGATTGTCGGGCTGGCCGCGTTCTTCGTGATGCGGGTGTTCGTCAACGAGGTCAAGCCGGGCGTGCGCCAGGCGATGGAATCCACGCTGGTGGATGCGGCCAATGTGCTGGCGGAAATGGCCAGCGGCGAATTGGCCGTCGGCACCATCGCCACCGGCAGCTTTGCGCGCAACGTGGCGCAGGCGCAGCGGCGCGATCCCAAGGCCTGGGTGTGGCGGTTCCGCAAGAACGACGTGGCATACCGCGTCACCGTGACAGATGCGCGCGGCATGGTCGTCTTCGATTCGCTGGGCCGCGATGTGGGCCGCGACAATTCGCGCTGGAACGATGTCTATCGCACCTTGCGCGGCGAATACGGCGCGCGCTCCAGCCCCGAGGTCGATGGCGACCCGACCGCCACGGTGATGCATGTGGCCGCACCGATCTATGCACCCAACGATGCAGGCAAATTGATCGGCGTGCTGACGCTGGCCCAGCCCAATCGCAGCATCGACCCGTTTATCGAAGCCAGCCAGCGCAACATCCTGCAGCGGGGTGCCTGGTTGATCGGTATTTCCGCATTGATCGGCATCTTGATGACCTGGTGGCTGATGCGCGGCATCGGCCGGCTCAATCGCTACGCGCAGGCGGTGAGCGCGGGCATTCCGGTGCCGCCGCCAAAACCGCGCGGCGATGAAATCGGCGACCTGGGCCAGGCGCTGGAAAGCATGCGGCGCAAGCTCGAAGGCAAGGCCTACGTGGAGCAGTACGTGCAGTCGCTGACGCACGAGATGAAAAGCCCGCTGGCGGCAATCCGCGGGGCGTCCGAACTGTTGAGCGAGCCACTGCCGGAAGCCGATCGCCAACACTTCGTCGCCAGCATCCGCGCGCAGGAGCTGCGCCTGACCGAAACCATCGACAAGCTGCTGGCGCTGGCCGAGGTGGAACAGCATGGCTGGCTGCAGACGCGCGAGCGCATCGCGGTGGCCGGCCTGCTGCAGGCAGCAATGGACGCCGTGCTGCCGCGCGCGGCAGCGGCCGGCGTGCGGCTGGAAAGCGATGCCGGCTCCGACACGGCGCGCGGGCAGTACGTGCTGGGCGATGGATTCCTGCTGCGTCAGGCGCTGATCAACCTGCTGGAAAACGCCATCGCGTTCTCGCCGCAAGACAGCACCATCCAGCTGCGTGCGCAGGTGCTGAAGGAACAGGTGCAGCTGGTGGTAGAAGACCGCGGCAGCGGCGTGCCGGATTACGCACTGGAACGGGTGTTCGAGCGTTTCTACTCGCTGGCCCGCCCGCAGACCGGACAACGCAGCTCCGGCCTTGGCCTGCCGTTCGTGCGCGAAGTCGCGCGCCTGCACGGCGGCGAGGCGACACTGGGCAATCGGGACGGTGGCGGTGCGGTCGCGACCCTGCGCCTGCCCATCGGCTAAACGGCTTTGCATGCCGTATGTGCACAGGCCGGCTGCCGATGGCGGCGGCATCGCGGTGGCACTGAAGCGGCATGCGCCAGGGCACATGCCGCATCCGTGTCAGCCGCGCATCACCACGGTGCGCAGCCGCTGTGTGCTAGTGCACCACGTCGGCCCCGATGACGTCCTTGGCGACCACCGACCAGGACAGCTTGCCAAAGCCCTTGTTGCCCCACTCGGTGCCCCAGCTGTTTTCGACGATCAGCCCCTCGCTGTCGTACCCCAGCGCGATCACCGCGTGCCCGCCCAGGATCGGCGTCTTGGTGTCGTAGTCGACCTGGTTTTTCGGCGTGAGGTCTTCGAACCCCTGACGGACATAGAAGCCGATGGCCACCGGCGTGGACGAGGCCAGCGCGAGTTTGATCTGTTCGATCAGGGCCCGCCCGCCATTGCCGTCGCCCGAATACAGCACGGTGTACTTGCGGTACGGCGTGGGGTTCTTGGCAGCGTTGGCGCGGTCGGCTGCAGTGGGTGGGTTCTTCCAGTTGTAGTTGCCCCACGAGTAGTGCTGCTCGGTGTCGATGCCTTGGGCCAGCGCGACGTCCAGCGGCGCTTCCAGCGTGGATCCCTCATCGACGCCGTTGTTGACCTGGCTGTAGAGATACATCGGGGCGAAGCGGGTTTGCGCCTGCTTGTTGGCGTTGGCATACCAACCGGTCAGGGTGTGGGCGGTTGCCCATGACGCACATGACCCCACCTGGCCCTGGTCGCCTGGGGTGATGGCCCAGGCAGTCAGGTCCACCGTGGCGGGCAGGGGTTTGGCGGCGCTGGCAATGCCGAACAAGGGCGTGACCGGCTGCATCAATGCCGAGGGTTTCAGGCCCATCCCGTGCATTGCCGCCTGTGCGGCGGCGGAGGACAGGCTCAGCGCAGCGAGCAGGCAGAGGCTGAGTGAACGTTGCTTGTTCATGAAAGGCAAACTCCAGGCAAGAGAGGAATGCAGTGGTGCGCACTTCTGGAACCACGGCCGGCAAGCGGGCATGCGTGTGCGACACCGCCGATGCGGTGCGCGTAACGTTGAATGAGGACGCCGCAGAACGACGGAACTAGAACGCCGTGATCAACACAGACTCGAAAAAAAGCAATGGCCCCGTGATGCGAAACTGCATTCGCATCGTTGCGCCTGGCGGCCAGGCGCGCGGCGGTGATGCGAAACCTTGGCGATGCAACGGAAGCATGTCCTGGGCCTTTGTTGCATTTTTGCAGTGTGAAAACTGCATTTCCTAACTGGGTCACAGTGCCGGTCGCCGATCCTGCCGGTCGCCCACTTCACATTCGCTTCAAATTCGCCTCAAACCCCCGACACCGGCGCGTCGCACCCTGGCCACCTCCCCGAATGAGGATGGTCGATGAAATCCCTGAAACTGTTGTTGCGCTTCGCCACGATTGGCGGATTGATCCTGTTGCTGCTGATTCCGTTGCTGTTGATCCGCAGCACGGTGCAGGACCGTGCGCGTTACCGCGACGAGGCGGTGGAGCGGGTGGCGCAGAGCAAGGCTGGCGAGCAGCAATTCATCGCGCCGGTGCGGGTGCTGCCGTATACCGAAGACGTGCAGGTCACCGAGCCGGATGAGCAGGGCAACCAGCGCAAGGTGTGGCGCAAGCGCGAAGGCGCGCTGCTGCAGACCCCGCGCAGCCTGAAACTCAGCGGCAACATGGTGCCGTCGGTGCGCGAAGTGGGCCTCTATCGCGTGCAGGTGTATTCCTGGAAAGCAACCCTGCATGCCGAGTACGCGCCGTTTGACTACGCTGCCGCGCCGACCCGCGTGTATGGCCGGCCGCACCTGGCGGTGGGCATTTCCGATGTGCGCGGGCTGGTGGGCACACCGCGCCTGCAGGTGGATGGACGCACGCTGGCACTGGAAAGCGGCGCAGGCGCATTGGCCGATCGCTCGGCAGGGATCCACGCCCAACTGAGCCCGCTGGCCGACCCGGTCGCCGGCCGCGTGCAGGACGGCAACGTGGTGGACATGCAGTTCGTGCTGGACGGCACGCGCCGGCTTGCCATCGCACCGATCGCCGACAACAACGAGATCGCCTTGCGCTCCAGCTGGCAACACCCGTCCTTCGGCGGCCGCTTCCTGCCGAACGCGCCGAGCATCGGGCCGAAGGGCTTCGATGCCAGCTGGTCGCTGTCGTCGCTGGCCACCGGGGCGCAGACCCAATTGCAGTCCAGCCAATCGTCGCTGGATACGCTGGAAGTGCGGCTGGTCGATCCGGTGGATGTGTATACCCAGGCCGACCGCGCCAGCAAGTACGGCATCCTGTTCGTGGTGCTGACGTTTGTGGCGTTCGTGTTGTTCGAGCTGATCAAGCGTTTGCCGATTCATCCGCTGCAATACCTGCTGGTGGGTCTGGCGCTGGCGATCTTCTTCCTGCTGTTGTTGAGCCTTTCCGAGCACATCGCGTTCTGGCAGGCGTATCTGGTGTCGGCCGCTGCGTGTATCGGTTTGCAGTTCTTCTATCTGTCCGGGGTGTTGCGCAGCTGGGCGCGCGCTGCGGGGTTCTCGGTGATGCTCACTGCGTTGTATGGAGTGCTCTACAGCCTGCTGGTCTCCGAAGACAACGCGCTGCTGATGGGATCGTTACTGTTGTTCGGCATCCTGGCCAGCATCATGTGGGTCACCCGCAAGCTCGATTGGTACGAGCTTGGCAACAGTCTGCGCTGAGGCCGGCATGCTCGCTCACGCACAGGTACACCGGCGGGCGCAGCGTTTGCTGCCCGCCGGGATCGACACGGTGGCGCTGCTTCCCGCAGCGCCACTGCAACGCTGGGAATGTTCGCCATTGTCGGCGTTGCCGCTCGGCCGTGAGGGGCGCGGCGGCGTGATCGGCCTGCGCCTGCATGCAGCCACTGCACAGGCGCTGCGCACGGGCGGAGCCGGTTTTTTGCAGGCGGCGCAGCAGCACAAAGCCCCGCCCAGCACGGCGCCGACGCACCGCTACGGGCCATGGCAGCGGTTGAACAACGGCAGCTATTGGACTCGTAGTACCGATGCACTGCTCGGGGTGCTGCTGGCCGCCGAAGAAGCGGCGGTGTGGCTGCTATGGCAGCAACCCGATGCGGCGGGTCCGGGCAACGGCCGTTGGCTGCGGTGAGGCGCGATGTGGCAGGCGGGTCAGGCTCGCTTACCATGCAGGCATGACTGGTTCCTCCCTGATCGTCGAAACGGTGCGCGGCACGGACGTGTTGCCGCATCTGGCTGCGGTGGCGCAGCTGCGCATCGCGGTGTTCCGCGCATGGCCGTATCTGTATGACGGCGATGCCGATTACGAACGCGGTTATCTGGCTGCCTATGCGGCCTCGCCAGACAGCGTGTTCGTGCTGGCACGCGATGGCGATGCGGTGATCGGCGCCTCTACCGGTTTGCCGCTGCTCGACGACAGCGAGGCTTTTCACGTGCCGTTTCGCGCGGCCGGCATCGACCCGGCCAGCGTGTTCTATTTCGGCGAATCGGTGTTGCTGCCGGCGTATCGCGGGCAGGGGATCGGTCACGCCTTTTTCGACCGGCGCGAAGCGCATGCACGGGCGTTGAATCGCTTCGCATTGAGTGCGTTTTGCTCGGTGGAGCGCGCGCTCGACGATCCGCGCAAGCCGGCCGACTACCGACCCAATGATGTGTTCTGGCGCAAGCGTGGCTATGTACCGCAACCGGGCATGCGCGTGCAGCTCGCGTGGGCGGAGTTGCAACACGGCGAGATCGACCACAGTTTGAGCGTATGGACGCGGGGGTTGTCGTCTTAATTACTGACGACCCTGTCGCCGCGTCGTCATTCTTCGATCGATCAGAACAAGGCCACCAGATGAAAATCGCCGTCGCCAAATACCCGATCGGCAAACCCGCCGATTTCGCTGCCTTCGCTGCGCGTCAATCCGCGTTGGTGAGTGAAGCCGCCGCTGCCGGCGCACGTGTGCTGGTACTGCCGGAGTATCTGGCGCTGGAGTTGGGCGCAACCTTCGGTACGCATATTTCTGCCGGTTTGCCGGAGTCGCTGGCGGCGATCCAGGCGCTGCGTGCGCCGTGGCTGGCGCTGTTTGCCGGATTGGCGCGGCAGCATCAGGTACATCTGATTGCCGGCAGTTTTCTGCTGGATCTGGGCCAGGGCCGCTACCGCAATCGCAGCGACTGGTTTACGCCCGAGGGCCGGCACGGCTGGCAGGACAAACTGCAGCTCACCGGCTTCGAAAAGGCCACCGGGCTGATCGATCCCGGCGATGCGCTGAGGGTGTTCGAGCTGGATGGCGTGCGCGCGGCGATCGCGATCTGCTACGACAGCGAGTTCCCGCTGCCGGTGCGTGCGCAATACGAAGCCGGCGCACGGCTGTTGATCGTGCCCAGCTGCACCGACACCGCCGCCGGGGCGATGCGGGTGCGCGTCGGCTGCCTGGCGCGCGCGCTGGAGAATCGTGTGTTCGTGGCGCAATCGGTCACCGCCGGCGAGGCGCCATGGAGCCCGGCACTGGACGTCAATACCGGCGAGGCGGCGGTGTTCGCGCCGATGGATGTCGGCTTCCCGGCCGATGGCGTGCTGGCACAAACGCATGGCGATACGGTGTGGGCCTATGCGGAGCTGGACTTCGACGCCTTCGAAGCCAGCCGCGCACACGCGCAGGTCGCCAACGACCGCGATTGGCATGGGCAGTTGGGTGCTTACCTCGCGCGCGCCACGCTGGCCAGCTTCGACGGATAGCGCGACCATCAACGGACGATGCGCATCGCCGGGCGCGCGCAGTCGGTACTCGCGACGGCAGCTGTCACCTGTACGCTCAATGTTCCGCGCGCGCCCCAACGCGGGCAGCGCTCCGGTATTTCAGCCACGTTCCTTCCTTGCATCGCCACCCACCAGGTTCCCATGGCCAAGAAAACCCTGATTCCGCACAGCGTCCGTCTCGAATTCGCGCCCGGTGCGCTGGTGCACAGCAATCTGTCCGGCGCGGCCTTTACCGACGACTGGCTGTGGGTGGCCGGCGACGAGGCCTGCGCGGTGGATCGTCTGCGCAAGCTCGACCCCGTGCAGCGCGAGACGCTGCGCTTCGGTCAAGGCCAGAGCTTTGCGCTGGCCGAGCTGCTGGATCTGCCGGGCGAGGCGGCCGAGGAGGCGGATCTGGAAGGCATGGCGCTGTCGGATGGATTTCTGTGGGTGATCGGCTCGCATGGGCTCAAGCGCAAGAACGCCAAACGCAGTCGCGACGATGCCGAAAACGCCAAGCGCCTGACCAAGCTCAAACTCGATGCCAACCGTCGCCTGCTGGCCTGTCTGCCGATCGAACGCGATGCCGACGGCACGCCACGGTTGGTGCGCGAAGCCGCCGACGGCCGCCGCGCGCTGCGGCTCAAGGGCGATGCCAAGCACAACCAGCTCACCGACCTGCTGGCCGACGACCCGCATTTCGGCCCGTTTCTGAAAATCCCCGGCAAGGACAACGGCTTCGATATCGAAGGCATCGTGGTGGACGGCCAGCGCTTGTTGCTGGGCCTGCGTGGGCCGGTGTTGCGCGGCTGGTCGGCAATGCTGGAGATCCGGGTCGAGGCGCATGGCGACCATCTGCGCCTGGCGCCGCTGGACGAAGACGGCACGCTGCTGCGCAAGCACTTCCTGCAACTGGGCGGGCTGGGCATCCGCGACCTGCATTATTCCGGCGACGATCTGTACCTGTTAGCCGGGCCGACCATGGTGCTGAACGGCGAAATCCGCCTGTTCAAATGGCCGGACGCGCGCACGGTGCTGGCCGCCAACCAGGCGCCGGTGCGTTTCCAGCACGACCTGCTGGAATCGGCGGTGCTGCCGCATGGCACCGACAGTGACCGCGCCGAAGCGATCTGCAATCTGCCCAAACACCTTGCCGGCAACGCGCCCACGTGGCTGGTGCTGTACGACGCGCCAGGCCCGGCGCGCAGCGGCGGCGATGACGTGGTCTACGGCGACCTGTTGCGCAACCGCTGAGCCGCGTGCGGGCAGGTCCGTGCTGGTCAAGGTAAAATCGGCCGATCCCCGTTTCGCCGAGCGCTCCATGACCTGCCGCACCCGTTTTGCCCCCAGCCCCACCGGTTACCTGCACATCGGCGGCGCCCGCACCGCGCTGTATTGCTGGCTGGAGGCGCGCCGTCGTGGCGGGCAGTTCGTGCTGCGCATCGAAGACACCGACCGTGAGCGCAGCACCCAGGAGGCGATCGACGCCATCCTGGAGGCGATGGAGTGGCTGGGCCTGGGCTACGACGAAGGCCCGATCTACCAGACCCAGCGCGTGGCCCGCTATCAAGAGGTCGCCGAGCAGCTGCTGGCGCAGGGCAAGGCCTATTACGCCTACGAAACCCGCGCCGAGCTCGACGCCATGCGCGAAGCCGCGATGGCCAGGCAGGAAAAACCGCGCTACAACGGCGCCGCCCGCGAGCAGAACCTGCCGTACCGCGACGACCCCAACCGGGTGATCCGCTTCAAGAATCCGCAAGCCGGCACGGTGGTGTTCGACGACCTGATCAAGGGCCGCATCGAGATCGCCAACAGCGAGCTCGACGACATGGTGATCTTCCGCCCGGACGGCTTCCCCACCTACAACTTCGCGGTGGTGGTGGACGACTGGGACATGGGCATCACCGAGGTGATCCGCGGCGACGACCACATCAACAACACCCCGCGCCAGATCAACATCTACGAAGCGCTGGGCGCGCCGGTGCCGAAATTCGCGCACATGCCGATGATCCTGGACGAGCAGGGCGCCAAGCTGTCCAAGCGCACCGGTGCGGCCGACGTGATGCAGTACAGGGACGCCGGCTATCTGCCGCATGTGTTGATCAATTATCTGGCGCGTCTGGGCTGGTCGCACGGCGACCAGGAGTTGTTCACCCAGCAGGAATTGCTCGACCTGTTCGACGTCAAGGACGTCAACTCCAAGGCCGCGCGGCTGGACATGGCCAAGCTGGGCTGGGTCAACCAGCATTACCTCAAGACCGACGACCCGGCCAGCATCGCCCCGCAGCTGGAATATCAGCTGGCCAAGCTCGGCATTGATGTCGCCGCCGGCCCGGCCGCCGCCGATGTGGTGGTGGCGCTGCGCGAGCGCGTGCAGACCTTGAGGGAAATGGCCGAAAAAGCCGTGGTCTGGTACCAGCCGCTGGAAATCTATGACGAAGCCGCGGTGATCAAGCACCTGAAGCTGGGCGCCGAAGTGCCGCTGGGCAAGGCACGCGAACTGCTGGCCAGCGTCAGCGAATGGAGTGTGGAAAACGTTTCGGCCGCGCTGCACGATGCGGCCGCTGCGCTGGAACTGGGCATGGGCAAGGTCGCCCAGCCGCTGCGCGTGGCCATCACCGGCACCCAGGTCAGCCCGGACATTTCGCAGACGGTGTACCTGGCCGGACGCGAGGGCGCCTTGAAACGCATCGATGCGGCACTCATCAAGATAGGAGCGGGCTGACCGCCGGAGCCTGTGATGAAAACCAACGAACACGCCTGCACTGCACCGCATCACCACGTTGACGACGCCAACGGCTTCGTGCGCGCGGTGGAGCGTGCGTGCAGCGAGCGCGGCCTGCGGCTGACGCCGATCCGCGCCAATGTGCTGCGCCTGATTGCCGATGCCGGCAAGCCGGTCAAGGCCTACGAGCTGCTGGACTGGGTGCGCGAAGGCAAGGGCGTCGGCGCCGACGCGCCGCCCACGGTGTATCGCGCGCTGGATTTCCTGATGGCCAATGGCTTCGTGCACAAGCTCGAATCGGTCAATGCCTTCGTCGCCTGCCACCACCCCAACAGCGCCCAGCACTCGGTGCCGTTTCTAATCTGCGACCGCTGCCATAGCGCGGTGGAGCTGGAAGACCGCGACGTGGTCTCGCAACTGGAAGCCCGCGCCAAGGCGCTGGGTTTTCAGCCGCAGGCGCAGACGCTGGAAGTGCATGGCTTGTGCGCCAAGTGCGCGGTGGCCGAGTAAGGATCGCCAGGCAAGCGCAGGGCGGTTCATTTGGAGCGGCTGACAAAACCTAGCGAGCTAGCGCCTGTCAGTGAGTGCACTGGTTTTGTCGGCGGTATCTTGGTGGATGCAGTCAGAGGTCCAGAACGCTGCGTGGGTCGAGCGCGCGGTGCCCTCACCGCTCGCGGGACACGCCGCAAGTACGTCCATGTAGGCTCGGTGGCGGCATCCATGCCGCCACACGGTCCCGCAAGCGGTGAGGACACCGCACCAGAACGTTTGCCGGCTGTTTTATTGAAAGCCATGCGCACCGATCAACTCGACAGGTCCTTGCCCGCCCACCGTCGCGGGACCTTACGCGGCATGGATGCCGCGTAAGAGCCTACATGGACGTACTTGCGGCGTGTCCCGCGACGGTGGGCGGGCAAGGGCCCTGCAGCCAGGCCGCAGATCAGCCAGGCAGCAGATCAGCCGGCTTGCAGTAGGCTGACGTGAAGTAGTTTTGTTAGCCGCTCTTAGTTGCCGGCAGTGCGCAGACGCAGCAATCCGCTGCAGACAAATGCGCTGTTGTTGTCACACCAACAAGGCCTCGAACATCACGCGCGTGCACGAATGCTGTGCAGCAGCCGCAGAAGCCAGAGCGTTAGCGACTCATCGCTTACCCAACGTATCGAACACCGCCGATCATCACGCTGCGGCGGTGTTCCTGCATCCATAGCCCGCCAGAAACAGCTCCACTGCGCGCTGCGTCGCATCGCGGAGATACTCCGGTGAGGGATCCTTGAGTGCGCCGAACAGGCAGGGCATCAGGGTTTGCGCTTCCAGCAGCGCGCCCAATTGCTTGGCGGCCAGGGTCGCGTCGCTGCGCCGCATCAGGCCCAGGTCCATCTGCTGCTGCAGATACTCGGCCATGCGCTGCATGCCTTCTTCGGGGCCGGCATTGAAAAACAACGCGCCGACCTCCGAGCGTCCTGACACCCCGATGATGGTCTGCCAGATCGTGATCGAGCTGGGTGCGCAGAGGAAGCCAAGGAGATCTTCGCCGAAGCGCTGCAGCGTCTGGGCGACAGGGCCGCTGCTGCGCGTCAGCGCATCCAGCATCGGATCGATGTAGCTGTCGGACGTGTCCTGGGCGAAGGCGATAAAGAGCTCTTCCTTGGACGGGAAGTAGCCGTACAGCGTGCGCTTGGAACCGCCCACGCGGGCGGCGATCTGCGACATCGAGGCGCCTTCGAAGCCCAGCTCGAGGAAGACCTCGCTGGCCGCCTGCACGATGGCGTCGCGTTTTTCTTCGGTTCTGACCCGCATCAACTCACTCCACTTTGAACTTTAAGTATACCGACTGGGCAGAAATGCTTGACGGCTACGGATGAGCTTATTAGGATACCAAACCGTACCGTTTAGATTTATTCCTCATCCGTTCCGTCGGAGACCTTCTTGTGCGTCCTCATGCTTCGTTTCGCCTGCCTGTGCTTGCCGCTGCCGTTGCCGCCACCGTTCTGCTGAGTGCCTGCGGCAGCCCGCCGGGAGGTCCGCCGCCGGCTGAGGGCATGCCCGAGATGGGCGTGCTGACCGTCAGACCGCAGCCGGTGACGCTCACCACCGAGCTGCCCGGACGCACCGTTCCTTACCTGATCGCCGAAGTTCGCCCGCAAGTGGGCGGAATCGTGCAGACGCGCCAGTTCACCGAGGGCGGCGACGTCAAGGCCGGGCAGACGCTGTACCAGATCGACCCGGCGACCTATCGCGCCAGTTACGCCAGCGCCCAGGCCACCCTGGCCAAGGCGCAGGCCAATCTGCGCACCGCCAAACTCAAGGCCCAGCGCTATACCGAACTGGTGCAGATCAAGGCGATCAGCCAGCAGGAGGGCGACGACACCGATGCTGCGCTGGGCCAGGCCGAGGCCGATGTGGCCGCCGGCAAGGCCAGCGTGGAGACTGCCCGCATCAACCTGGCGTTCGCGCGCATGGATGCACCCATCTCCGGTCGCATCGGCCGCTCCAGTGTGACCCCCGGTGCATTGGTGACCGCCAACCAGGCCACCGCGCTGACCACCATCCAGCAGCTGGACCCGATCTATATCGACGTCACCCAGCCCAGCGCGGCGTTATTGCGGCTCAGGCAGGCGATGGCGCGCGGCGATCTGGAAAAGGCCGGCGACGACGCGGCCAAGGTGTCGCTGCTGCTGGAAGACGGCAGCACCTATCCGCTGCAGGGCCAGCTGGCGTTCTCCGATGTCACCGTCGACCAGAACACCGGCTCGATCACCTTGCGCGCGGTGTTCCCGAACCCGAATGCGGAGTTGCTGCCGGGCATGTACGTGCGTGCGGTGCTGCAGGAGGGCATCAAGGAGCAGGGCGTGCTGGTGCCGCAGCAGGCGGTCTCGCGCAATGGCGCCGGCAAGCCGACCGCCTTCGTGGTCGGTGCCGACCGCAAGCTGCAGCTGCGCGTGCTGGAAACCGACCGTGAGGTCGGCGACCAGTGGCTGGTGCGCAGCGGCCTGAAGACCGGCGAGCAAGTGGTGGTCGAAGGCGTCTCGCGCGCCCGCGACGGCATCGAGGTCAAGACCGTGCCGTGGCAGCCCAAGGGCAAGCCCGCGACTGCTGGTGGTAATGCAGCCGGCACCGCTTCCGCCCCGACCGCACCGCGTGCGGCCAACTGAGGCGGGATCACACGTCATGGCACGTTTCTTTATCGATCGTCCGATCTTCGCCTGGGTGTTGGCCATCATCGTGATGCTGGCCGGCATCCTGTCCATCGCCACACTGCCGATTGCGCAGTACCCCAGCATCGCACCGCCCGCCGTCGCCATCACCGCCAACTACCCGGGCGCCTCGGCGCAGACCCTGGAAGACACCGTCACCCAGGTCATCGAGCAGAAGATGAAGGGGCTGGACCACCTCAGCTACATGGCCTCCACCAGCGAATCCAGCGGTGCGGTGACCATCACGCTGACCTTCGACAACGGCACCGATCCGGACACCGCGCAGGTGCAGGTGCAGAACAAGTTGTCGCTGGCCACCCCGTTGTTGCCGCAGGAAGTGCAGCAGCAAGGCGTCACCGTGACCAAGTCGGCCACCAACTTCCTCAACGTGCTGGCCTTCACTTCCGAAGACGGCAGCATGAGCGATTCGGATCTGTCCGACTATGTGGCTGCCAACGTGCAGGAAACCATCAGCCGCGTCGAAGGCGTGGGCGACACCACCTTGTTCGGTTCGCAGTACGCCATGCGGGTGTGGCTGGACCCCAACAAGTTGAACAACTTCAGCCTGACTCCGGTGGATGTACGCACCGCAATTCAGGCGCAGAACGCGCAGGTCTCGGCGGGTCAGTTGGGCGCGTTGCCGGCGGTGGCCAATCAGCAACTCAATGCCACCATCACCGCGCAGACCCGGCTGAAGACCGCCGAGGAGTTCGAGAACATTTTGCTGCGCACGCAGTCCGATGGCGCGCAGGTGCGCCTGCGCGACGTGGCACGCATCGAACTGGGCAGCGAGAGCTACAACACGGTGGGCCGCTACAACGGCAAGCCGGCGGCCGGTCTGGCGATCAAGCTGGCCACCGGCGCGAATGCACTGGATACCGTACGCGCCATCGACAAGAGCCTGGAGGAGCAGGAGAAATTCTTCCCGCCCGGCATGAAGGTGCAAAAGCCGTACGACACCACGCCGTTCGTGCGGATCTCCATCGAGCAGGTGGTGCATACGCTGATCGAAGCGGTGGTGCTGGTGTTCCTGGTGATGTATCTGTTTCTGCAGAACTTCCGCGCCACCTTGATCCCCACCATTGCGGTGCCGGTGGTGTTGCTGGGCACGTTCGGTGTGCTGGCGGTGTTCGGTTTCACCATCAATACCCTGACCATGTTCGCGATGGTGCTGGCGATCGGCCTGCTGGTGGACGATGCCATCGTGGTGGTGGAAAACGTCGAGCGTGTGATGGGCGAAGAACACCTGTCGCCCAAGGAAGCCACGCGCAAGTCGATGGATCAGATCTCTGGGGCGCTGGTGGGTGTGGCGTTGGTGCTGGCGGCGGTGTTCGTGCCGATGGCGTTCTTCGGTGGCTCCACCGGTGTGATCTATCGGCAGTTCTCGATCACGATTGTCTCTGCCATGACCTTGTCGGTACTGGTGGCGATGATCCTGACCCCGGCCTTGTGCGCCACCTTGCTCAAGCCGGTGGAAAAAGGCCATGGCCTGGCGACCACCGGCTTCTTCGGCTGGTTCAACCGCGTGTTCGATCGCGGCAACAACGGCTATCAGGGCGTGGTGCGGCACATGCTGGGCAAGGGCTGGCGCTACATGCTGGCCTACGCGGTGTTGCTGGCGTTGGTGGTGTTCGGTTTCATGAAATTGCCGGTGGGGTTTTTGCCGGACGAAGACCAGGGCACGCTGTTCGTGCTGGTGCAGTTGCCGCCCGGTGCCACCGATGCGCGCACCGGTGAGGTGCTCAAGCAGGTGGAACATCACTTTCTGGTCGACCAAAAAGACTCGGTCGCCGGCGTGTTCGCCGTGTCCGGTTTCAGTTTTGCCGGTACCGGCCAGAACGTGGGCTTTGCCTTCGTCAAATTGCGGCCGTGGGACGAACGTACCGGCAAGGGGCAGAGCGTCACCGATGTTGCGGCCAAGGCCGGTGCCTTTTTCGCCGGCATCCGCGATGCCAGGGTGTTCGCGTTCGCACCGCCGGCGGTGTCCGAGTTGGGCAATGCCACCGGTTTCGACCTGATGCTGCAGGACCGCGCCAATCTTGGTCACGCCGCCTTGATGCAGGCGCGCAATCAATTGTTGGGCGAGCTGTCGCAGGACAAGCGCCTGGTGGCGGTACGCCCGAACGGGCAGGAAGACACGCCCGAGTTCAAGCTGGAGATCGATGCGCACAAGGCGCAGGCCATGGGCGTGTCGATCGCCGACATCAACAACACCTTCTCCAGTGCGTGGGGCAGCGTGTACGTCAACGACTTCATCGACAAGGGACGTGTCAAGAAAGTGATGCTGCAGGCCGATGCGGTGTACCGCATGAATCCGCAGGACATCGACCGCTGGTTCGTGCGCAACAGCGCCGGCACCATGGTGCCGTTCAACGCCTTCGCCACCGCCAGCTGGCAGTCGGGCTCGCCGCGGTTGGAGCGTTACAACAGCGTGCCGTCGGTGGAAATCCTTGGCATGGCGCTGCCCGGCGCGGCATCCAGTGGCGAAGCGATGCAGATCGTGGAAGCGGCGGCGGCCAAGTTGCCGCCGGGCATCGGCTTCGAGTGGACCGGCTTGTCGCGGCAGGAGAAATCTTCCACCGGTCAGACCGGCTTGTTGTACGGATTGTCGATCCTGATCGTGTTCCTGTGTCTGGCCGCGTTGTACGAAAGCTGGGCGATTCCGTTCTCGGTGATCCTGGTGGTGCCGCTGGGTGTGTTCGGCACGCTGCTGGGCGCGATGCTGACCTGGAAAATGAACGATGTGTACTTTCAGGTTGGGTTGCTCACCACCATTGGCCTGGCATCGAAAAACGCGATCCTGATCGTGGAGTTCGCCAAGGAGCTGCATGAAAGCGGCAAGAGCCTGATCGACTCGGCATTGGAAGCGGCACGCATGCGCTTGCGGCCAATCCTGATGACATCGCTGGCCTTCATCCTGGGCGTGGTGCCGTTGGTGCTCGGCAGTGGTGCCGGTGCAGGCGCGCAGCATGCGTTGGGCACGGCCGTGATCGGCGGCATGTTGTCCGGCACGGTCCTGGCGATCTTCTTCGTACCGTTGTTCTTCGTCCTGGTGATGGGCCTGTTCAAGCGCCGCGCCCAGCCCACTTCACCCGCCCCGCAACCGACAGGACACTGAGATGACCCCGATTCGCATGACATTGACCGCGATCGCGGTGGCCAGCGTGCTGTCCGGTTGCACGCTGATGCCGCGCTATGCACGGCCCGACGCGCCGGTGCCGGAACATTTTGCCGGCACCGATATCACGATTGCTTCGCACGCCACCGACGCCGCCAGCACCGGCACCGGCACCGGCACCGGCGAGGCGATTGATATCGCCAACATCGGTTGGCGCCAGGTGTTTACCGACCCCGCGCTACAGCAGGTGATCGCGTTGGCATTGGAGAACAATCGCGATCTGCGCGTGGCTGCGCTCAACATCGAAGTGGCACGCGCGCAGTACCGGGTGGAGCGCGCTGCGCTGCTGCCGTCGGTGCAGGGCACCGGCACTTCCAACAACGCGCGTACACCGTCGGAGCTGGCGATTCCGGGCCAGCCGCAGGTGTTTCGCACCTACAGCGCCAACATCGGCGTCAGTGCGTACGAACTGGATCTGTTCGGGCGCGTGCGCAGCCTGAAGGAACAGGCACTGCAGCAGTTTCTGTCCACCGCCGAGGCCCGCCGCAGCACGCACATCAGCCTGGTGGCCGAAGTGGCCACCGCCTATCTGACGCTGGCGGCCGATCAGCAGTTGCTGCAACTGGCGCAGTCCACCTTGAGCAGCCAGAGCGACAGCTATCGCCTGCAGCAACGCAGCTTCGAGCTGGGCGTGGCCTCGCAGCTCACCCTGCGCCAGGCGCAGACCACGGTGGAAACCGCGCGCGTGGATGTGGAGCGTTATACCGCGCAGGTGGCGCAGGATCGCAATGCCCTGGTGCTGCTGGTGGGCACGCAGGTGCCGGTGGACCTGTTGCCGCGTGCCTTGCCCGATGGCGCCAGCGTGGACGGCAACGTGCTGGCCAGCGTGCCGGCCGGATTGCCGTCGCAGTTGCTGCAACGCCGCCCGGACATCCTGGAAGCCGAGCGCAACTTGCGTGCGGCCAATGCCAATATCGGTGCGGCGCGCGCGGCGTTCTTTCCCAGCATCAGCCTGACCGCATCGCAGGGCTCGTCCACCAGCAGTCTGTCCAACCTGTTCGATTCCGGTACCCGCGCCTGGAGTTTCGTGCCTACGCTGACGTTGCCGATCTTCAACGCCGGGCGTAACCGCGCCAACCTGGACATGGCCAAGGCCAATCGCGCTATCGAAGTGGCGCAGTACGAAAAGGCGATCCAGAGCGCATTCCGCGAAGTGTCCGATGCGCTGGCGCAGCGCGAGACCCTGGGCCGGCAATTGCAGGCGCAACAGGCGCTGGTGGATGCCACTGCCGACAGCTACCGGCTGTCGCAGGCGCGCTTCGAACGCGGCGTGGACAGCTATCTGCAGGCGCTGGATGCGCAGCGTTCGCTCTACAGCGCGCAGCAGACCCTGATCACCACGCAGCTGTCGCGCTTCACCAACCTGGCGACGTTCTACAAGGCGATGGGCGGCGGCTGGCTGCAATCGGCAGAGCCCAGTGTGGCCACCACCGCGACAGGTCAGCCCAATGGCTGAGACGGACGTTGATGCCGCGCCTGCACGCCCGCCCAGACGCGCGCCACACGACAAACGTGACGCGATTCTGGCGGCGGCGCGGCAGTTGTTTCCGCAGCTAGGCTTCGACAGGACCAGCATGGACACCATCGCCGAGCGTGCGATGGTGTCCAAGGCCACGGTGTATGCGCATTTCGCGTCCAAGGAGGTGCTGTTCCGCACCACGCTGGAAGCGCTGGCGCATGCATCGCCCAATCGATGGGACGCGTTGTTGGAGATGCAGGCGCCGTTGGAGCAGCGCCTGGCGGCGGTCGCCAAGGTGGTGCTGCGGATCTCCACCAGCGGCGCGCTGGACGATGCGGCGTATGGCCTGGTGCGGCCGCCGTTGTTGCCCAGCCAGATGCGCGAAGAGATGTGGACACTGTCCTTCGAGCGCTACGACAACATGATGCGCGCGCTGCTGGCGCGCGAAGTGGAGCGGGGCAGCCTGGTCATCGACAATCTGCCCGATGCCTCGGTGCATTTTTTCGGCTTGATGACCGGCTTGCCTGCAAATGCGGCGATGCGTGGCGGTGGCGTGGATGCGGATTTTGTGCAGCAGGATCGCTATGTGAGCGGTGCGGTCGCGCTGTTCTTGCGTGCGTATCGGCTGGATGTTGCGCGCACGGTGGGCACAACCAGGCGCGAAGTGCCGAGCGGGTTCTAGGCGCGCTGGAACCGCGCTTGCGGGGTCTGTTTGCGCGTGTCCATCGCGTTTGTATACGGCCATCACTCGCTTCACGACACGCATGCCGACCATTGCGTTGATGAAGCGCGCTCATAACCGTTAGCGCCAGCCGCTGTGCAATGTGCGCGTGGCGCGGGATTATGGTGTGGCATCGGTGCTGCAGCGGTGATGCCGCCTGCGGCCGACTCATCCAATGCGGCCGTGTGCTGCGGGAGTAAACGATGCAAACACGACAGTTGGGAAACAGTGGGCTACAGGTGTCCGCATTGGGCCTGGGTTGCATGGGCCTGAGCTACGGCTACGGGCCGGCGACTGCGCGCAAGGACGCCATTGCGCTGCTGCATGCGGCGGTGGAGCAGGGCGTGACCTTCTTTGACACTGCCGAAGCCTACGGGCCCTTCGTCAACGAGGAACTGTTGGGCGAGGCATTGGCCGCGCATCGCGACAAGGTGGTGATTGCGACCAAGTTCGGTTTCAAGAACGGACATGCCGATGCCGGCCTCGACAGCCGCCCCGAACGGATTCGTGCTGTGGCCGAGGCCAGCCTTGCACGCCTGAAGACAGACCGTATCGACCTGTTCTATCAACATCGCGTGGACCCGGCGGTGCCGATCGAAGAGGTCGCCGGGACCGTCAAGGATTTGATCGCCGAAGGCAAGGTCAAACACTTCGGCCTCTCCGAAGCCGGTGCCGACACCATTCGTCGCGCGCACGCGGTGCAACCGGTGACCGCGTTGCAAAGCGAATACTCGCTGTGGTGGCGCGAGCCGGAGACCAGCGTGCTGCCGACGCTGGAAGAACTCGGCATCGGGTTTGTGCCGTTCAGCCCACTCGGCAAGGGATTTTTGACCGGTGCCATCCAGGCCGACACGCAGTTTGCCGATGACGATTTCCGCAACAGCGTGCCGCGTTTTGCTGCCGAGGCGCGTCAGGCCAATCAGGCGTTGGTCGAACGCATCCAGGCCATCGCCGCCGACAAGGGCGCAACGCCGGCACAGGTCGCGTTGGCGTGGTTGCTGTCGCGCAAGCCGTGGATCGCGCCGATTCCCGGCACCACCAAGCTGCATCGACTCGAAGAGAATCTGGGCGGCGCTGCTGTGGCGTTGAGCGGCGAGGATCTTGCGCGGATTCAACAGGCGCTGGATGCCGTGGCGATTATCGGTGAGCGGTACAGCCCCGAGCGGCAGAAACTGGTTGGTAATTAGCAGAGCGGCTGATTTGTGGGTTTGCTGCAGGGCCCTTGCCCGCCCACCATCGCGGGACACGCCGCAAGTACGTCCATGTAGGCTCTTACGCGGCATCCATGCCGCGTAAGGTCCCGCAACGGTGGGCGGGCAAGGACCAGTCGAGTTGGTCGGTGCATGACTTTGAACAAAGCAGCCAGGAAACTCTCTGGTGCGGTGTCCCGCGAGCGGCGAGGGCACCGCGCGCTCGACTAACCAGGCGATTGAGTATTCGGCTACATCCAAACGACGCGACGACGCGAAGTCTCGGTTGTCTTGGAGTGATTGAGCAGTGCGGATAAATCAGGTGTAGAGCGGCTGATCTGCGGCGTGGCTGCAGAGTCATGCCTGCGCACCATCGCAGGACACGCCGTAAGTACGTGCTTGTCTCCAGGGCGGCACCCATGGCGCCCCTTGTGCCCGCGTCAACGCACCAGATCGTGCCGCAGCGCATCGATCACCACCTTGAGAGCGCTGGAGGATTGGCGGCGGCTGGGGTAATAGGCGTAATAACCGTCGAACGGGTCGCACCAGTCGTCCAGCACGCGGCGCAGCCGGCCGGCGGCGATATGCTCCAGCACCATGGTTTCCGGCAGAAACGCCAGTCCACCGCCAGCCAACGCGGCGCGCAGGATCGCGCTGCTGCCGTTGAAGGTCCATTGCCCGTCCACCCGCACCTTGACTTCGCGGCCGTCTTTTTCGAAGTCCCAGGGCAGCAAGCCGCCGTGCGTGGGCAGGCGCAAGCCGATGCAGTTGTGCTGCGCCAGCTCGGCCGGCACCGCCGGGATGGTGTGATGCACGAAGTAGCTCGGCACCGCCACCACCGCCATGCGCTGCATCGAGCTGATCGGCACTGCGATCATGTCCTTGGCCACCTGGTCGCCGAGCCGGATGCCGATGTCGTAGCGTTCGGCGACGATATCGGCCAGGCCGTAATCGACGGTGACCTCGATTTTGAGATCGGGATAGTCGGGCAGCACCTTCGATAGCGCCGGCCAGATGTAGGCATCGGCGGCATGGCCGGCGGTGGTGATGCGGATGGTGCCGGCCGGTTTGTCGCGAAATTCGGTGAGCGCCGAGAGTTCGTCGTCGATTTCTTCCAGGCGCGGTGCCACGGTGTCGAACAGGCGCGCACCGGCTTCGGTCATCGACACGCTGCGTGTGGTACGAGTCAATAGACGAATGCCAAGGCGCGTTTCCAACGCGCGCACCGTATGGCTCAGCGCGGACTGCGAGACGCCCAGTTGCGCGGCGGCGCGGGTGAAGCTGCCTTCGCGTGCCACGGTGACGAAGACCTGCAAATCGTTGAGATTTTCACGCGCCATCGATGCGAATGCCGGCGTCAGGCATGCCATTCATGCGGCTGCATCATGCGTGATAGTACGTGATGGCTTCAAATCCGAGTGCATTGCCCGCATTGATGCGCTGTGTTTCTAGGTGCATGCGCAATCGGGTGAGTAGTCGGTGTACGCATGCGCGCTACAGTTCAAGCACTGGATCAAGGAGCACTGCAATGAATCTGTTCGCAACTGCGATGTCGCTGTCGATGATGGCTGCTACCGTGCCCGGCGGCGAAGAGCAACAACCGATCAGGGTGAGCAAGGCCGGTGGCGTGGCCTCTGCAGTCGGCCCGGCCGGGTATTTCACCGGCAAGGTGCGTATCGATGCGCCATTCCAGACCGACGCGCCGGCGCGGGTGGGCGGTGCCACGGTGACCTTCGAGCCGGGCGCGCGTACTGCCTGGCACACCCATCCATTGGGCCAGACGCTGATCGTCACCGCCGGTGCCGGGCGTGTGCAGGAATGGGGCAAGCCGGCGCAGCAGATCCGCCCCGGCGATATCGTGTGGATTCCGCCGGGCGTCAAGCACTGGCACGGCGCCAACGCGACAGTGGCGATGACGCATATCGCCATCGCCGAAGCGCAGGACGGCTCGCCGGTGACCTGGCTGGAGCAGGTCAGCGAGGCACAGTACGCGGCGGAGTGAACGGTCGTCGGCGATGAGGCGTGCGATCAGATCGCCGCGTCATCGCTGGCGCCCTGTTTGATGTCTCGCGCCGCACGTGTGACGACGCTCCGCTGCGTGCGCGCAGGATTTACGCCGCCTCGGTCGCATCCTGCCCACTTGCACGTAGCCGCTGCGCATCGCGCGCAGGCGGTACGCCGAGAATGCGCGCGTAGTCGCGGCTGAACTGCGATGCGCTTTCGTAGCCGACGCGGAAGCCGGCATCGGCGGCGTTGAGCGCTTCGGCCAGCATCAGCCGGCGCGCCTCCTGCACACGCAGATGCGAGCGGTATTCCAGCGGCGTCATCGAGGTGACCGTCTTGAAATGCGCATGAAAGGTGGAGCGGCTCATCGCCGACAGATCGGCAATCTGCTCGATGCTGAAATGCTGCGCGTAGTGTTCGCGCAGCCACGCGATGGCCTTGGAAATCTGGTTGAGGCGGCTATCGGCGATGGCCATTTGGCGCACCACAGCATTGGCCGGATCGGCCATCAGGCGGTACAGCACTTCGCGGATAATCAGCGGCGCGAGCGCGGCGATCTCGTGCGCTTGATCGAGCAGACGCGCCAGCCGTAATGCAGCGTCCTGCAATTGCGGGGTGCTGTGGTTAAGCAATAGTCCTGCCTGCGCCGCATCGCGCCGTGGCTCCACCAGCTCCGGGTGATTGATGGCCAGATCGCTGAGTACAGCGGTGTCCAGATCCAGGCAGAAGCACAGATATGGCTGCGCGGCGCTGGCCTCGATTACCGAGCCGACGATCGGCAGATCGACCGAGGCCACCAGATACATCTGGGGGTGATAGAGATACGCTGCCGCACCCAGCATCGCCTGCTTGCGGCCCTGCGCCACCAGGCACAGCATCGGCGTATAGACCGTGGGCACCGACACGGTTGGCGAGGCGCTGCGCATGATCTGCAACCCGGCAATCCGGGTGGCGTGCATGCCGTCGCCGGGGGCGTGGCGCAGCAGGATGTCGGTCATCTCGGTCAATGCGGACATGCAGGACTCGGCAGTGGCACCAGGCGGCCGCGATGCCGTCGATCGTACAAGACCGGATGTCATGCAGCCGGCATGTCCGTAGCAGCGGCAGGCCACGGCAGCGCCGCTTGGCGCCGGCACCTGCGTTCAGGCCCTCGCGCGCCCAGCGCCTCAAAAATGAAGGGTCGGCCACGATCTGATAGGGCGCTCACGCGCGCGCCGTATCATGGGCGTCTGTTTCCGTGATCGTCTCGCCCATGCCCGCAAAACGTTCGACCATCCCCGCACCGACGAGCCCCGCCGACTGGAAGGCGCTCGAGGCCGCCGCCAGCGCTGAACTGGCCCGGCGCACGGAGCAGGCGCATCAGCAGATCCTGGGATTGTTGACCACCCATGGGCATCTGCTCAGCGACGCGCAGCGGCGCGGATTGCACAAGCGCCTGTTGCGTGCCGGGCGCTAAGAGCGGCTAGTCAGGCCTCTGGAGTGCTGCATCGATGGCCGCGAATGTTGGTCACACTCGCCTTTGTTGACGAATGAAGTGCAGAGATCAAATACAGAGATTTTGAGTCGTTGCGCCGTTTTAGCTGCGATCAAAAGCTTGGTTGGTCGAGTGCGCGGTGTCCTCGCCGCTCGCGGGACACGCCGCAAGTACGTCCATGTAGGCTCGGTGGCGGCATCCATGCCGCCACACGGTCCCGCAATCGGCGAGGACACCGCACCAGAGAGTTGGTCGGCTGCTTTCTTAAAAGCTTGTGCGTTGCTCGACCTGTATTGGGAAGATGACCGAACGCGCCGTTATCCGAACAACGGGCGTCATGCCCTGCTTACAACATGCACACCGACCATCTCCACTGGTCCTTGCCCGCCCACCGTCGCGGGACCTTACGCGGCATGGATGCCGCGTAAGAGCCTACACGGACGTACTTGCGGCGTGTCCCGCGACGGTGGGCGGGAAAGGGCCCTGAAGCAAACCCGCAAATCATCCGCTCTACAACCAACCAATCCACACCGTTCGCTCACCTCCCAAGGCGAGCGCAAGGCTGCGATTGTTGAAAGCATCCGGCTCTAACAGCACGCATCGATCCACACCCTGCCAGCATCTGCCGAAGCGACCACCGCGCCAACGCTCAAGTAGCCACTTCCCATGGCGGCACCTCGCCCAGGCGCTCCAGCAGAAACTCCACGAACGCGCGCACGCGCGGCGGTTGCAGCTGGCGTGCCGGCATCACCGCGCTGATCTGCGAGGTGGGCGGTGGGTAATCCGGCATCACTGCGACCAGGCTGCCGGCGCGCAGCTCATCGGCGATATGCCAGTACGAATGCAGCGCGATGCCCTGGCCGGCGAGCACCGCATCGCGGATCAGCTCGCCGAAGTTGCTCTCGAAGCGGCTCTGCATGCGCACCCGCACCAGACCGCCTTCGGGCGTCTGCAGTGTCCAGACGTCCTGGCGGCCGTCGCGGCCCATCAGCAGCACGCCGGCATGCCCGGCGAGATCGTCCGGCGTGCGCGGGGTACCGTGGCGGCGTAGATAGTCGGGCGAGGCGGCGAGGGTGCGGCGGTTGTCGGCGATGCGCCGCGCCACCAGCCCGGAGTCGTCCAGCGTACCGATGCGGATCGCCAGATCGAAACCCTGCTTGACCAGATCCACCAAGTCGTCGCTCAGGTGCGCACTGATGCGCACCCGTGGATGGCGGGCCTGGAACTCCGGCAGCAACGGCGAGACGTATTGCCGCCCGAACGAGGCCGACAGCGTCACCCGCAAGGTGCCGCCGACATCGTGCGCACTCTCGCGCAGATCGTCGGCCAGCGCATCCAGATCTTCCACCAGCACGCGGCCGCGTTCGGCCAGTTGCTGGCCTTCGGCGGTGGGGTGCAGGCGGCGCGTGGTCCGGTGCAGCAGGCGCACGCCCAGATCGCGTTCGAGCCGCTTGAGGCGCTGGCTGGCCACGGCCACGGACAGATCCAGGCTACGTGCGCCGGCGGTGATCGAGCCTGCGTCGAGCACGCGCACGAACAGGGCGATGTCGCCGAGACGGTCCATACGATTCTCAATGCTGCGTTGATAGTGAATCAGGATACTAGGGGTTTTTACGAAAGACGCAGCGGCGCAGGCTGTGCGCAGTCCTCCTTGGCCCACTCCCATGTCCGCTTCCGTGCGTTCTTCCCGTTTTCCTCCGGCGTTGCTCGCGCTGACCATCGGTGCGTTCGGCATCGGCACCACCGAGTTCGTGATCATGGGCTTGCTGCAGCAGGTGGCCACCGATCTGAATGTGTCGCTGACCGCCGCCGGCCTGTTGATCAGCGGCTACGCGCTGGGCGTGTTCGTCGGCGCGCCGGTGCTGACCCTGGCCAGTGCGCGGCTGCCGCGTAAAGCGGTGCTGGTCGGGCTGATGGCGATCTTCACCCTGGGCAACATGGCTTGCGCGCTGGCGCCCGGTTACGCCAGTCTGATGGCCGCGCGCGTGCTGACTTCGCTCGCCCACGGCACCTTCTTCGGCGTGGGCGCGGTGGTGGCGACCTCGCTGGTGCCGGCCGACCGCCGCGCCTCGGCGATTTCGCTGATGTTTGCCGGTCTCACCGTCGCCACCTTGCTGGGCGTGCCGGCCGGCGCGTGGCTGGGTCTGCAACTGGGCTGGCGCGCGACGTTTTGGGCAGTGACGGTGATCGGCGTGCTGGCCACGGCTGCGGTGGCGCTATGGGTGCCGGCGGCCGCAGGCGCTGCCGCGCCGGTGCCGTGGCGGCAGGAAGTGGCGGTGCTGGCACGCGGTCAGGTGCTGCTGGCATTGGCGATGACGGTGATCGGCTATGCCGGTGTGTTTGCGGTGTTCACCTATATCCAGCCACTGCTGGTGGATGTCACCGGCTTCGCGCAGGCGGCGGTGTCGCCGGTGTTGTTGGTGTTCGGCATGGGCATGATCGTCGGCAATCTGCTGGGCGGTCGCCTGGCCGATCGGCGCCCCACCGCAACCCTGCTGGGCAGCTTGGCCGCCTTGGTGGTGGTACTCGGTGCGATGGGCTTTTTCCTGCATAGCAAGATCGCCATGGTGATGTTCGTCGGCCTGTTGGGCGTGGCCGCGTTCGCCACCGTGGCGCCGCTGCAGTTGCGCGTGCTGGAGCATGCACGCGGCGCCGGCCAGAACCTGGCCTCCAGCCTCAATATCGCCGCGTTCAATCTGGGCAATGCACTGGGTGCGTGGCTGGGCGGGCTGGTCATCGCCACGCGCGCCGGATTGGTGGCGACGCCGTGGGTTGCCGCATTGCTCACCGCCGTGGGCCTGGGCATCGCGTTGTGGAGCGTGCATCTGCAGCGTCGTGGGGCGAACGCGCCCGCCGCATGCGTACAGGCGGGTTGATTCGATCCTTCGATCGACCGGCACTGCGCGCGTTTCTTTCGATTTCCAGGAGCATGTAATGGACACACGTTTTCTCGGCCGTTCCGGTTTCAAGGTGCCGGTGCTTGGTCTGGGTGCCGGCACGTTTGGCGGCAAGGGGCCGCTGTTTTCCGCATGGGGCGACACCGATGTGGCGCAGGCACGGCGCATGATCGATCTATGTCTGGAGGCAGGCCTGAACCTGTTCGACACCGCCGATGTGTATTCCGATGGCGCTTCTGAGGACATCCTCGGTCAGGCACTGCAGGGCCGCCGCGATCAGGTGATCATCTCCACCAAGACCGGCTTGCGGTTAGGCGATGGGCCCAACGATGCAGGCGCTTCGCGCTTCCGGTTGTTGCGTGCCGTGGATGCTTCATTGCGACGCTTGCGCACCGACTATATCGACCTGCTGCAGCTGCATGCCTTCGATGCGATGACGCCGGTGGAAGAGACCCTGTCCACGCTCGATGCGCTGGTGCGCGCCGGCAAGGTGCGTTACCTGGGCGCATCCAACTATGCCGGCTGGCAGCTGATGAAGTCGTTGGCAGTGGCCGATGCGCAGGGCTGGAACCGCTTCGTCGCCAATCAGACCTATTACTCGCTGGCCGGGCGCGATTACGAATGGGAGCTGATGCCGCTGGGTATCGATCAAGGCGTGGGCGCGGTGGTGTGGAGCCCGCTGGGCTGGGGCCGGCTGACCGGCAAGGTGCGCCGCGGCCAACCGCTACCGGAACACAGCCGCTTGCATGCCACTGCCGCCGCTGGCCCGGCGATCAGCGACGAACGCCTGTTCGACATCGTCGATGTGCTCGACGCCATTGCCGAAGAAACCGGCCGCAGCGTGCCGCAACTTGCCATCAACTGGCTGCTGCAACGGCCGACCGTGAGCACGGTGCTGATCGGTGCGCGCGACGAGGCGCAGCTGCGCCAGAACCTGGGCGCGGTCGGTTGGTCGCTGACACCGGAGCAGCGTGCGCGCCTGGATGCGGTGAGTGCGGTGGAGCCGCCGTATCCGTACTACCCCTATTGGCGCGGGCACTTTGCCGAACGCAGCCCGCTGCAGGTGTAACCCGGGCTGCGTCATTGCACCACGCTGCAACCCGATCGCTGCAGCGTGGCCTGCGTCACCACAGCCGCTTCATAACGGCCGCGTCATAAGTGACGCATCACAACGGCCGTGCCGCCCGCGGAATCACCTCGGGCATGATCGATCCCACGCCCTTGCTGCCCTGCAGCTGCCTGCAGTTGTCCAACGCGGTAGCCACCGAGTCGTAGCCGATCATCGCGCTGCCATCGATGGCCGAGGCATATACCAGTGTGCCGCCGGTACGTGCGGCCAATGCACCGGCGATAGCGGGCGTGGTATTGAACAGTTTGATTGAGGAGCCCAGCAAGATCAGTTGGCCGCTGCGGGTTTCGAGCGCTGCGGCCACACGCGGCTGTTGCCCGGCCGGAACCGCGGCGGCCTTGCGTGCGGCAGTGCCGGCATCGAGATAGATCGCGTAGCGGTCGAAGAGTCCAACCGGGGCGTCTGTGGTGGTTTGCGACGCCGGCACCGCGCGTGCGGCGGTCGTTGCCGGCGCGCCGTCGGCCAGCCTGACCACTGCGCCGGGAATCAGCCGGAAGCTTGTACGACCTGCAGTGATGGTCGGCCCGGTCGCCGCAGCGTGCAGGCGTTTGCTTTCGACCAGCTGCGCCGATGCGGGAGCGCAGACGCCGGCTGCAACGACAGCGAGCAGAGTGAGCAAGGATGTCTTCATGTCAGTGGCCCACCACGCGCATTTCGAATTCCTCCAGTTGTTCCTTGCCCTGGTCGGCGAGCATGTCGTCGACCTCCAGGGTCCAGCGCCCGGCCGAGGGTTCGTCCAGGAAGGCGTTGCTCGATGTCAGCCAGACCACGGTGCCGTCGGGGGTCTGATCGAGTGTGGAAAACGGCGTCATCACCGTGCTGCGCGTGCCGCTGGGCGACACCAGCACCACGCGCAGGTGACTGGGGTCCTTGTGGGTGGCCGAGAAATACAGTTGCACGCCTTCCACCTTGAAGGATTGGGTGATGTTCAGTGACAACCTGGCCGGTGCCGCGACACCCCCGATGGTGCTGCTGTTGCCTTCATACACTTTCCAGCTGGTGTCCTGCTGGGTGGGCAGCGAGGTGAAATGCACTGCACGTTCCACAGCCGCAGCGGCGTCGACCAGCCCGAAGCCATACCAGTTGCTGAAACGATGGCCTGCCGCGTTGGTGACCCAACCCGGGTCGATCACGGTGCCGTTGTAGACGGCCTTGGGTTGAGCCGGGTCGACCTGGGTCGCGGTCGTGGCCAGGATGTATTTGACATCGCGCAGGGTCAGTTGCGGATTGGCGCCCAACATCAACGCCGCCACGCCCGCCACGGTGGGCGATGCCGCCGAGGTGCCGTTCATGCGCGCGGTGTAATTACACGACGCATCGATCTTGGAGCGGCTGCTGTCGAGCGCGTTCTGCATCTGGCGGGTGCGATCACGGTTGTTGCCCGCTGCACAGCCGCTGAGGTCGGTGGTGACGATTGCGGCTTTATAGAAGCGCCGCAGTGGCAGAAGGTTGGTGAGCCCATAAGAGGGCCGGGCTGTTTCCGGGTGCGGATCGAAGGCGCGCTGAAACCCATACTCGCCACCCAGCCCGGAGACCCACAGCGCAGAGCCTGAAGATGAGTACGACGCCCGCACGCCATCGGCGTTGACGGCACCGGCCACGATCGTGGTCATCAGGTTGTTGAACTGGTCGGTGTTGGCCAGTGCGCAGCCGACACCGAGCTTGCGGGTCCGGTCTGCGCAGCGATCCACCGGATTGCCTTGTGCATCGTTCTCGATAAGGGCAAAGAACTCGTTGCCGGCAGCTTTGACATACACCCCGCCTTTCCCGCCACGCTGCGCCTGCATCAGTCTTTCGAGCGACTGTTGTTCGTCGACCTCGGTGTAGGGATACACGCGCGACGCACCGCCCCAACTGTTGTTGAACACCTCCATGGCGCGCCCTTCCGGCCCGTCGCCCCAGGCGTAGCGAAGATATTGTCGAACAGGTCCGGGTGCGCGATCTCCAGGCCGTCATCGATCACCGCGACCTTGACACCTGCGCCGCGAATTCCCAGCGAATGCAGTATGTCGACATCCAGGTCCACACCCGCGACCGGTCTGCCATCGCCGAACACCGGCTGGCCTTGATTGCGCAGATGCCATTGATAACGGAACAGCGGGTCGTCGCCCTGTTTCGCCTTGGGAGAGGGCGGGGTAGTGGTAGCCGGTTGCGCCACGGCGGTAGCGGTACATGCGCAGAGGCACAGCGCCAATGCCACAGCCGAGCACAGCGCGGATCGCCTGGAAGCGGGAGTCGTCATGAGGTCTCATCGGAAGGAGAAAGGAGGATGCGGCGCCGACACCGCGGACAGCGCCGTCATGCAACCAGGCCGCAGGCGTGTGCCTGCGGCCGTTGCACTCACATCGGTTGCATGACCGCCTGCATCACCACCAGCGATACCTGCGCGATGCCGCTGCTGCCTTGCAGACGGGCCACCGCCCGCTGTGCCTGTTCGATCGAGGGATAGGTGATCACCGCGCTGCCATCCACCTCGGAGGCATAGGCGATGATTCCGCCGGAGCTGCCTGCCAGCGAGGTTGCGGTGGCTGGCGTGGTGCCGGTCAATTTCAGTTGCGGCCTGACCAGCACCACGCGTCCGGTGCGCTCGTTCACTGCCGCTGCCAATGTGCGTTCGGTGCCGGAGACGCCAGCGCTGCGCGCAGCGCCCGCGGTGTTGTCCAGCACCACGGCATACGGGCCGATGCGTGCGGCAACCTTGCCTGTGGCGACTGAAGAAGTAGCACCTGCGCGCGCCTTGCCGGAAAAAGGCGCTGAGCGTTCCGCATCGTCAGCCGGCAGGGTCTCGGCGACCACCGAGCCTGGCAGCATGCGGAACATGTCGGCTCCGGATTTGAAACGCTCGCCGGTGGCCGCGGCGCTGAGCGTATTGGCATCCATGTACTGTGCGGCTTGCGCCAGGCCGGACATTGCAACGCAACCGAGCAACAACGAAACAACAAGTGTGTTCTTCATGTCAGTGCCCCACGATGCGGAGTTTGAACGTCTTGAGTGCAGCAGTGGTCCTGGGCTCGCTCATGTCGGTGACTTCCAGCGTCCACACGCCCTGCGAGGTTTCGTCCAGAAACGCGTTGCTGGAGGTAAGGTCGATGTAGAACCCGGTCTTGGCATAGGCATCGGCATCCAACGCCGAGAACGGCGTGAGCACATAGCTGCGTGTGCCACTGGGCGATACCAGCACCACCCGCAGATTGCTGGGCGTCAGATGCGCGGTTTCCAGCGACAGTTGCACCGATTCGACCTTCATTGCCTGCTTGATACGAATCCGCTGCGTGGCCGGCCGGGCCGGGCCCCCGATCTGGCTGCCTGCATTGCCGGACTTGACCCAGCGTGTGTCGCGCATCGGCGGCAGTGGCGTGAAGTTGCTGGCCTTGTAAACGGCCGCCGCCGCATCGGCCAACCCGAAGCCATACCAGTTACTGAAGCGATGCCCGGCGGCATTGGTGATCCAGCCCGGATCGATCACGCTGCCCTGATAGGCCACACGTGGTTGCCACGGATCGATCTGCCGCGCGGTGGTGGCCAGGATGTACTTGACGTCGCGCGCGCTCAGGCTGGAATTGGCACTGAGGATCAACGCGGCCACACCGGAGACCGTAGGCGCCGCTGCCGAGGTGCCATTCATGATGCCGCTGTAATTGCACGATGCATCGATCCTGGAAGCACTACCGTCCAGCGCGTTCAAGACCGCCTCGGGATTGTCGACGTTATAGCCTGCCTGGCAGCCGCTCAGATCGGTGGAGACGATGGCCGGGTCGTAAGCGAACGGTGCGGTATCCGGCGCGAAAATCTGCGCTGCATTGGGATAGAACTTGCGCTGTCGCCCGAACTCGCCACCCAGACCGGACACCCACAATGCAGAACCCGACGACGAATACGAGGCGCGTTGCCCCTTGGCATTGACGCTGGCAACGACAATGGTGCCCGGCAGGTTGGCCAGCGGATCGATGTTGGCCAGGGCGCAGCCGACATTCAATGTGCGCGATAGCGCGCTGCAGATGTTGACGGGCTTTCCTGTCTGGTCCGGCACGCGCAGGCGCCTGAAGCTGTTGCCCGCAGACTTGACGTAGATACCGCCAAGACCGCCGCGGGTCGATCGCATCAAGGCTTCCCAGGACTGCTGCTCCTCTACCGGAAAGTCGAAGTAGATCGGCGCAACCGACCCCCAGCTATTGTTGAACACATCGATGTTGCGCGCCTCGGGTCCATCGCCCCACGCATAGCGCACGCTGGCATCGGAGATGGACGACGCCCGCCCGAACAAATCGAAGCCGGCAAGCAGCGCTTCCGGTGCGACGCCGCGCCCACCGCGGCCGTTCCAGCCGACCGCACCGATGATGCCGGCCACCAACGTGCCATGCGCATTCTCGGGATCGATGGGAGTTGTGTCGTGCGATCCGTCTTCGAAATTGTGCGAGCCATTCGGCAGGATATTGTCGGCCAAATCCTCGTGGCGCAGTTCCAGGCCGTCATCCACCACGCCAACCCGCACGCCGCGGCCGCGAATGTCGATGGCGTGCAGGATATCCACATCCATATCCACGCCAGGGACCGGGCGGCTGTCGCCGATCACGGCCTGTCCCTGGTTGGAGATGTGCCATTGATAACGCAGCAGCGGATCGCCTGCGTTGGCCCGGGCAGCGGTCGCCGGCTGTGCGGCAAGCGCAGCGATTGGTGGGCTGCCGATCAGCACGGCGCCGATCAGCAGTGCGAGGTGTCGCCTGTGAAAAAGGTTCATTCCGTTTGATTCCGGTCAAAGGGTAGGCACGGTCAAAGCGACACAGTTCCCCGTCCGGTCGATCAGGCGATCGGCCAGTGCAACTGCTTCAACACATTCGGGCCGTGCCTATCAAGCCCGAATCGGCAGAGTCAGTAGACGTTGAAAAGTGAATTCACGCGGCAATGGCCGCGTTGAGGAAACCCGATCAGGCAACGCCGGAGGCATGCGCCTGGCAGTACGGGCAAGCCGTCAGTACCAGGTCGGGTTGGATGCAGCGTGCAAGAGAAAAATGCCAACAGGCAGCAACAAGGTGCATGTCCGTGTATCCCGAAAGAGCCAGTGAAACGCATCCGTCCGAAACGCTGGATGGATGCGACCAGGTCGTCCGTCGGCTCCCCTGTACGCGTCCGCGCAACCGACGCTGGCGATGCGCATGCATCGGCAGCGATCCGATTAAAGACTGGTCAATTCTTGTTCGCAAGCCAGGCACCAGGTGACATGCACGTGACCCGCTGCGCAGTTTATGCAAGGCATGCCGACTCACGCGCGCAATGCGAAGTTTTCGGCACGAGATTGGCTGCTATATTTTGCGATCTATCCGGAATCTATTGATAGAAAACATCATAATGCGCGAATCTGCTTCGCATTTGGATCGATGCGCTACGCCGATTGCGAAGGCAATGCGCCCTGGTCGCAGCATGCACGCATCAGCTGCGTCGCTCCTGTCGTGCTTTATGAAGAACGGTCGCTAGTACCTGCGCCGCCATGCATCTCGCACCGTTCAGCGCTGCGCACGTGCACGCACCTCCAACGTGACAACGTCGGTTGCCAGCAGGACCAACGCAGGCGCCGATGCCGCGCGTGGCGAGGCGTCAGCGCCTGCACTTCTCGATTGCACCGCCTACCAGCGATACGCCACCGACATCTGGTACTGCCGCCCGGCAATCGGCCGGCCCATGAACACGCCGCCGGTTGCCGCTCCCTGCACGCGCACATTGCCTTCGGTCAGGCCCAGCGTGTCGGTGATATTGCTGCCGCTGGCAGTCACTTCCCAATGCTCGCCCACATGCAGGTTGGCGCCGATATCCACCATGTCGTAGGAGGGCAGGCGCTGGCTGTTGGCCAGATCCGCAAAGCGCTCGCCCACGTAGGAATAGGTGGCAAACAGTTTGAGATCGCCGAACGGCAGCATCCAGTAATAGCTGGGCGTGATGCGGAACTGGCGCTTGGGCTGGCGCATCACCTGGTTGCCGGTGAAGTTCTGATAATCCCGGTACTTGGCATCCAGCCAGACGCCGGTACCGGCCAGCTCGAAACCGCCGAACGGGCGGACTGCCGCTTCCACTTCCATGCCGTAGGCGCGCGAATCGCCGACTGCGGTGAAGTTGGTGCCATCGGCCAGGAACGCCTGAAACGGCGAGTTCTTGAAGGTGTTATAGAACGCGGTCAGGTACAGATCGTAGTTGCTGGCGCCGGACTTGAGACCGAGTTCGTACTGATCCACTTCCTGCACGCGATTCTGTCCATCGCGCAGATTGTCGAAGCCGGGAAACTTCACCCCGGAGTTGATGCGCGCGAACAGGCTGTTGCGATCATCCAGTGTGAAGTTGAGGCCCGCAGTCCACGAAAACGCTTCGTCGTCCTGATCGATGCGGCGCGTGCTGGCCAGTGCCAGCGAGGTGGCGTTGTCGTACAACGTGGCCGGGTTGGCATCCAGATCGACGCTGGCGGTATCGTGCACGTCGCCGGTCACGCTCTGGCGTTCGTAACGGGCACCCAGGTCCAGGCGCAAGCGCTCGTTGAGTTCCCATTCGTCGGCAACGAAGGCGGCGATATTCTCGCCGTCGTAGTTCGCGCGCAGGTTGAAGAATGCGGTGCTGGTGAAGCCTTGACGCGTGGCCTGCTGTCCATTGTCCAGAGTGAGATCGATACGCCGCGCGTTGTTCTGTGCAGTGAGCAACATGGTGTTGCCCAGATACCAGGTGTCGGCCGAGGAATACTTGGCGTAGTACGTGCCCACGGTAATCGTATTGCCGGCAAACAGTTCGCGGCTCAGGCGCAGGTCGTTGGTGACCGAGTTCAAGCGCTTGTCCACCGACCACCGGCCGGCTTCCAGCACCTGCTGATTCGGATCGACCGCGCCGCCGCCGGTGGTGAAACTGCCGCTGCCGGTGGTGCCGTAGCTGGCGATGAAATCGCTCAAGCGCTGCGGTGCGTCGCCGGTGAACAGCGCATAGGTGGGCGCGCTGCCGCTCATCACGTTGAAGCGATCGGCGATGGTCCAGGCGCCGGTTTCCCAGTTCAATTCGCCACCGAACACATCGATATTGACGCCGCGTCCGTCGGCCAGATCGCGTCGGATGGTCTGTCCATTCGGCCCGACCAGCAGATCGACATTGCGGAAGTCGCTGCCGAGCAGGGTGCCGGTCTGCGCATTCAAGCCGGGGAAGCTGGACAGGTCGTTGCCGTTGTTGCGCGATAGCAGTGGAATGGCGGTATAGAAGGCGTTGTTGTCGTCGGTATGCCGCGCGTACAACGACACTTCGCCGCTGTCCCAGCGCTTGCTCAAGGTGGCGCTGAACTGGCCGCCCTTGTCGGCGGAAAACTGCGGGTCGCGTACGCCATCGGTTTCGCGGAAAAAACCGCCCACGCTGTAGTACCAACCGTTGCCCATCGGCCCGCTGTTGAACATGTCGATGCGGCGCAGGTCGTTGTTGCCGCCGGTCAGGCGCACGCTACCCTCGGGTTCGTCCTGGCCTTTTTTCTGGATGAAATTGACCGTGAGCCCCGGCTGCCCGTTGGAAAAGATCGGGCTGGAACCGCCGCGCAACACCTCCATGCGCTCGACCGTGTCGTCGACGCGGAACAAGGTGGAATTTTCCAGAAACGACAAGGTCGGCGGCGGAAACAACGGCGAACCATCCAGTTGCATGGTCACGAACGGCGCGTCGCCTTCGGACGGCATGCCGCGCACGAAGATGTTGGCACCAGTGCCACCGCCGCTGGGCTCGGCCCACACGCCCGGCACGATCTTCAACAGGTCTGCGGTGCTCTGCGGCACCGCCTGCTGAATCTGTTCTGCGCTGGCGGTGGTGATCGAAAAGCTGGCATCGCGCTTGGCCAGGCCCTTGAAGCGCGCTGTGCCGCTGACGATCACTGCATCCAATGTGGTGGCGTCGCTGTGCGGTTCTGCTGTCGAGGTTTGCGCATGCACAGCGGGCGCAAGCAGTGCGCCAATGGCAAGGGACAAGGCATAGCGTGGCATCGATGACGACATGAAAGCTCTCCTGAGATAGCGTCGCAACTGGCAGCGATGCGTGCAGTCGCGCGCGCTCTGCCAACAAAGTGACCGGCAGCACATCACCGCGCCGGTAGCGCAACGCGGTAACGCACGTTGCGTTGCTGTTCTAACGGAGTTGCCAGCAAAAGCTGTTGTGCGCCGCGTCAACCGATGCCCGCGCGCGCTTGCCGCGCTTCACACCGCTGCGCGTACCGGTGCCGCTTCCCGAATCGGCAGATTGATCAGTGCGGCGACCACTGCCAGCGCCATGTCGGCGTACCACATCCAGCTGTAATCGCCGAAGCGCTCCAGCGCCAGCCCACCCAGCCACGCGCCGAAGAAACCGCCTACCTGATGCGACAGCAAGGTGAGGCCGAACAAGGTTCCCAGATAGCGCGGGCCGAACAGTTTGCCGATCAATCCTGCCGTCGGCGGCACCGTGCCCAGCCAGGTAAAGCCCAGTGCCGCGGCAAACAGGTAGAAGGTCAGCGGCGTTGGCGGCGCAATCAGGTACAGGCCGATCAACACCGCACGGCTGGCGTACAACGCGCACAGCAACCACTTCATGCGGATGCGTTCGCCCAGTTTGCCGGCGACCAGGCTGCCGGCCACGTTGAACAAGCCGATCAGCGCGATCGATACCGCCGACACGCTGGCGGGCAGGCCGCACAGTGCGATTTCGCCGGGCAGGTGCGTGACCAGAAACGCGATGTGTACCCCGCAGGTGAAAAAGCCCAGATGCAGGCACCAGTAACTGCGATCGCGCACTGCCAGGCGCAACTGCGCACGCAAACCGATGTCGTCGTTTGCGACCGCACTGCGCGTGGCTGACGGCGATGATCGGCGTCGCAGCGGCCAGGCCAGCGGCAAGGTCAACAACGAGATCACTGCCAGCCCGGTCATCGCCCTGGCCCAACCGGCTGCGCCGATCATCAACTGCACCAGCGGCGCAAACACGAACTGCCCGAGCGAGCCGCCGGCATTGATCAGCCCGGCCGCGAACGAACGCCGCTCCGGCGCAATACGCCCGGCGGTGACACCGATCAGCACCGAAAAACTGCCTGCGCCCGCGCCGGCGGCAGCCAGAATGCCGAGCGAGACGATCAGCCCCCATTCGCTGGCCATCCACGGGCTCAGCCCCAAGCCCAGCGACAACAACACGCCACCGAACAGCAGCACCGGCAACGGGCCGCGCTCGTCGGCAATCGCTCCGAACACCGGTTGCACCGCGCCCCAGACCAATTGCCCCACCGCCAGCGCGAAGCTGATCGACGCGATGCCGATCCCGGCCTGCCGATGGATCGGCTCCACGAACAAGCCGGTGGTCTGGCGCGCGCCCATCGTCAGCATCAGCATCGCCGAGGCGGTGAGCAGCAACCCCCAATGCGCGCTGGCACGCGCTGTCACCGGGGCGCTCATGCGGCTGTCTCCAGCAAGGCATCCAGGCGTTCCAGCGTCGCATGCAACTGTGCGGTCGGTGCCGCACCGAACAGCGCCTGGAGCTGTTCCTGCGCCGCCAACCAGTGCGGCCGTGCGCGCACCAGCAGCCCACGGCCGCTGCGGCTCAGGACCAGCCATTTCTGCCGGGCATCCTCGCCACGCTGGGTCTTGATCCATCCGGCCGCCAGCAGCGGTTTGAGGTTGCGGGTGAGGGTGGTGCGGTCCATGCCCAACGTGTGTGCCAGCGCGCCCAGCGATTGCGCCGCGTCCAGCCGGCGCAGGATCGAGTACTCGTTGAGGCTCAGACCCACCGGCGCCAACGCGCGGTCGTACAGTTGGGAGGTACGCCGTGCAGCACGGCGCAGATGAAAGCAGGTACAGCCGCTGAGCTTGGACATGGGATGCCTCCACAGTGGCAAGCAGAATGCGTGTATATGCACCTATTGGCAAGTTCCAGTTGGAACGTTCCAGGATGCTGTCGCCATCCATGCGAACGCTGGCCGCTGTCGATGGCTTGCGGTCTCCAGCCGTGTCGCCTGGTTGTGCGTGAGAGGTCCAGTACTGCGTCCGACGCCGACCCACCGACCCACCAGGCAGCAGAGCCCGCAGCGGGCCGGCCTCGGGCGCTGAGCAGGTCGCAGCGGCACGATGCACTTTTCGGTACGCGATGCAATGTTGGCGCAGCGATCGGATAGGCAACGCCAAAAAAGAGGCCGCCCGAAGGCGGCCTCGCTTATGACGGCGGGAGAGAGTGCGCCGTCAGAAGAACATCCGCACGCCGAACGAAGCGCTGCGGCCAGGAAGCATCACGTCGTCCTTGAGGAAGGAGGTGTGCACGCGTGCGTCCTGATTGGTCAGGTTGTTGCCATCCAGGAACACTTCCCACGCATTGCTGCCGCGGTCCACGTGGTAGGCCAGATGCGCATCGACGAACGTATAGCCATCGGTCGCGGTTTCGTTCACGGCGATCTTGTCCTGCTTCATGGTGCGGGTGGCACCGAGCGAAGCGCGCCACTGGTCGGCATTCCAGCGCATCTGAGCGCCGACGCGGCCCGGGGCGATACGCGGCAGGTTGCCGCCATCGTTCAGGCGCGCACGCACGGTGTCGCCGAACACGCGCAGATCCCACGCGCCGGTGTCGTTGTTGGCCAGATGGAAGGTGGCCTCGCCTTCGAAACCGTGGAAGATCGCATCGGCCTGGGTCCACTGGCGGATCGGCAGGAAGTCGTTGTCTTCCTCATTGAACCACTGGTTGCCGGTGTCGACGATGTAGACGAAGTCGTTGTAGCGGTTGTAGTACGCGGCGACCTTGGCATCCACCCACTCGTTCTGGAAGTTCAGGCCCAGCTCGGCCTGGTTGGCCTTTTCGGTCTTCAGATTCGCATCGCCGATCTCGAAGGCCAGCGTGGCGATATGCGGGCCATTGGCGAACAGCTCTTCTTCGGCCGGCGCGCGTTCGGCGTGGTCGAGGTTGGCGGTCAAGCGCCATTGTTCGTTGAAGCGGAAACCACCGCTGAGCGAGAAACTGGTCGGGGTGAAGTCGCGGTCCACGCCGATGTCGGTCTGGTACTTGACCTTGTCCACGCGTGCGCCGAGTTCCGCAGTAACGCGATCCCAGCTATTGCGCGCAACGCCGAACACGCCGAGCGAACGGGTGTCGGTCTTGGGCACGAAGGATTCTTCGCCCACTGCCTGGAAGGTGGTGTCGCTGCCCTGCAGGCCGAACGCCGTCTGCCAGCCGCCGCTGAAGGTGAAGGACGCTTCCACGCGGCCTTCGTTTGCCCGCTTGGTGAATACGGTGCCGACTTCGTCGCCTTCGAATTCGGTGTGCGCGTAATCGGTATGGCCGAAGCTGTAGCGCAACGCGCTGCCTTCGCCCCACGGATCGGTCAGCCCGCCCTTGAGGTCGTAGCGGTCCTGCTGCAGCTTCAACGACACGCCGCGCTCGCCGATCGACAGATCGCCCGGTTCGCCGGGGTTGCCATAGTTGTCGCGGAAGCGGGACGCCGACAGGCCGACAAAGCCCCAATCGCCCGACAGCGAGGCGCCGATCGAGCCCACCTTGGAGTCGATCCAGGAGTTGGCCTGGCGCCCTTGCGGGGTGTCGTAATCGTTCTGGTTGCGATACACGCCGTCGGCATGGATCGACAGCCCGCTGCCATTGCCGGCATCGACGCGGAACATGTCGGTGTTGCCGTCCTTGTCGCCGCCGTCGAAGCGCACTTCGGCGCGGCCGCTGAAGCCGTCCACCGGGGTTTCGGCAATGCGCCCGTCGACCACGTTGACCACGCCGCCGATCGCGCCGGAGCCGTACAGCAGGGTGGAGGGACCTTTCAACACTTCGATCTGGTTGGCCAGGAATGGCTCGATCGCCGGCGAGTGATCCTGGCTGACCGTTGACACGTCCTGTGTGGACAGGCCATCGCGCAGCACCGCCACGCGCGGGCCGTCCAGGCCGCGGATGATCGGCCGGCCGACGCCGGGGCCGAAGTTGGAACTCTGCACGCCGGGCAGGCTGGACACGGTTTCGCCCAGGCTCTCGCTACGCACTTCGTCCAGACGCTCGCCGGCCAGCACTTCGACCGGGCGGCTCAACTCGCCGGCCGCATCGCGCAACGGGCTGGCGGTGACGACGACCTTGTCCAGGTCCTTGATGTGGCGGCCGCTGGAAGCGGTGGCGTCGTGGCGCGTGTCCGAACTGGGCGGGGTCTGCGGGTCGGCCGGGGCCGGCGCGTCCTCGGCCATGGCCAGGACAGGGGTCAGCAGGCTGGTCAGGGCCAGCGTGAGCGTGGAGCGGCGGAACGAGGAAGCGAGGCGAGGATGCATGGCGGGCCGGACTCTGTGATTGTTACTTTATATCAATGATAAGGCGCAGCTTGGCTGCTGGGCCGACGGCGAGATCTGCGGCTGCACAGTGCAGTGACGCGGATCCGGAAGCGAGTAAGCTCTGGAACAAGCAAGATGTTATATTATTCCACGTCGCCGCGAACACCTGCTGGAAGTCATGCCTCTACCGTCCCTTCGCCATGTGCTCGACCGCTTCGGTGCGACCGGTTCGCTGCTGTGTGCCGTGCATTGCGCCGTGCTGCCGTTGGTGCTGGCGCTGGCGCCGTCGTTAGGCCTGTCGTTCTGGCTGGGCGATGGCGTCGAGCTGGCGATTGTGGTGTTCGTGAGCCTGCTGGGTCTTTTCAGCCTGGTATTGGGCTATCGCCGCCATAAGGCGCTGCATGCGCTGGCGCTGCTGCTGCCGGGGTTGCTGCTGCTGTGGGCCGGCCTGCTGTACGACCCGCTGCACCATTCGGCGATCCCGCATGCGGTAGTGATGACGCTGGGCGGTGCGCTGGTCGGCATCGCCCATCTGGTCAATCTGCGCCTGAACCACGGGCATGCCCACGTTCACGACGCCAGCTGCGCACACTAGCCCAGGCTGCGCTGGCCGCGGCCGTCGTGGTAGGCTTGCCGGCCTTGCGCGAGGGCGCCGCCGGCGTAAACCTCGCCAGACCCGTGTTCAGCGCGGGGATTTTTGTATTCAGTATTCACATTCAGGAGTCGACGAACATGGGTAAGGGTGACCGCAAGACCGCCAAGGGCAAGCGCTACAATTCCAGCTACGGCAATTCGCGTTCGCACGCGGTGAGCAAGGTTGTCGTGGGTGCAGCTTCCCCGGTTGCCAAGAAGGGCGTGGTCAAGGCCCCGGCCAAGAAGGCTGTAGCCAAGAAGACCGTCGCCAAGGCCGGCTGATTCCTAGCCCGCTTCGCGACACCAGAACGCGGCGCTTGCGCCGCGTTTTTTTATGTCCGAGGTCAGCGCAAACGCCCGCGTCGTTGCTAGCGCGTCGTTTCCGCAACCGGCGATTGGCTGGCCGCCGCCGGCGCCAGCAACTGTTCGGCCAGTCCGCGATAGATCGGCGTCTTGCACACCAGCCCGGACACCGCACGCGCAATCAGCACGGTGGCCAGGATCGGCAGCAGCATCTGGCTGGTGTCGGTGAGTTCCAGCGAGATCACTGCCGAGGTCAGCGGTGCCTGGGTCACGCCGGTCAGATAGGCGCACATGCCCAGCAGCACGAAGGTGCGCGGGTCCACGCCCGGCATCAGCACCGACAGGTTGTGGCCGATGCCGGCGCCCACCGCCAGTGCCGGCGAGAACAATCCGCCTGGGATGCCTGCCAGATACGAGACCAGATTGGCCACCAGCTTCATCAGCCCGAATTCGTGACCGACCACCGCATGCCCCTGCACCAGGCTGCGCGCCTGCTCGTAGCCCGTGCCGAACGCGCCTTGCCCGAACACCAGCGCCAGGCCGACCAGGGCCACCCCGCACAGCGCGGCCAGCAGCACCGGATGGCGCTGGCGTAGCGTCGCCAGCCAGCGCGGCTTGCCACTGACGCTGGCCAGCACCAGGCGCGCGAACACCCCGCCAAGCAGACCGGCCACGCCGCCGCACAGCGCAATCGCCAACCACGCCTGACCCAGCGGCAACGCCACCGCCACCTTGCCGAAATAGGTGTAGTTGCCCAACAGGCCCAGCGACACCACGCCACCGACGATCACCGCCGTGAGCAAGGTGCCGGAGAAGCGGTGCTCGAAACGCCCGCTCAATTCTTCGATCGCGAACACCACGCCGGCCAGTGGCGTGTTGAACGCCGCCGCGATACCGGCCGCGCCGCCGGCAAGCAGAAAATGCGAGAGCTCGCGCGGATCGTGAAATCCGAACCAGCGCCCGAACACATGCATCAGGCTGGCGCCGACATGCACGGTGGGACCTTCGCGGCCCACCGATGCGCCACCGAACAGCGACAAGGTGGTCAGGGCGAGCTTGCCGATCGACACGCGCAACGACAGATTGGTTTCGCGAAACGCCGGACCGTTGTGTTCCAGCGCGGCGATGACCTGCGGGATGCCGCTACCGCGCGTGGGTCGCATCGCGCCGGAGGTGAGCCAGGCCAGCAAGGCGAAGATGCCCGGCGTCAGCAGCAGCGCCCACCAGATCGAATGCGCGGTGATGCCCTGAAACAACTGGAAGGCCGCATCGCTGGCCTTGGCGAACACGATCGCCACCAGCGCCACCGCAATGGCGCCACCCCAGAGTGCGGCGCGGCGACGCCAGCCTTCGCTGGATAACAACGGCCGCAGCCGGCGCGGCGAGGGATCGGAAGCAGACATGCCGCTATTGTCGCATCGGCGCGCCGTAGCCGCGACGCGTCACTCAGCGTGCGTCGGCCGGCGGCACGCGCAAGGCCGGCAACAAGTTGGCGGGATTGCCATCGTTGGGCGCGGCGGGAATTCCCAACAGCCGCGTCATCAGGGAATACACATCGACATTATCGAAACCCGGCAAGGTCTTGCCCTGCGCCAGATCCGGGCCTTGCGCCAGGAACACCGCGCGCATCGACGGCAGCGCCGGATCGAAGCCGTGCGAGCCGCGCATCTGACCGGGCACGCGCTTGGCCAGTTTGTCCGGAAACAGTGCGTCCCAGCCTTCGTGCATCTGGCACACGATCGGCGGAATACGCCGATGCGTGCCGTACTGCCAGCGTGCGGGCAGCGCTGCCTTGCGCCAGCAGTCGTACTGCGCATGCGCACCGAGCAGGGTGGCTTCGGCGCGCGCCTGCTGCCCGGGCAAGGGATCGAAGCTAATCACCTGGCCCTCGGTGATTGCAGTGGCGATGGTGGGCGGCGCCAGGTCTTCCACGCTGAGCGCATGCCCGGGCGGCACCTCGGCCATGCCGTGGTCGGAGACCACGATGATGTTGGTGCGGCTGCGCGTGCCGTTGCGCTGCATGCCGGCCAGCAGGCGGCCGATCGCGCCATCCACCGCGCGCACGCTGTCGGCGTACTCGCGCGACTCCGGGCCATGGTCATGGCCGGCTTCGTCCACGTGTTCGAAATACAGCGTGACCAGGCGGTTGGTTGCGGCGCCTGATGCGTCCAGCCAGCCCAGCACCTCGTCCACGCGCGCGTCCAGACCGGTGCCTTCTTCGTAGTGGCGCCAGCGCGTGGGGCGCACGCCTGCAATCGCTGCCTCGCTGCCGGGCCACGACCAGGTCGCTGCATGCAGACCGTTGTTTTCGGCACCCACCCAGATCGGCTCACCGCCCCACCAGCGTGCATCGCCCACGGCGTCGGGCTTGCTCAGCCAGAAGCTGCCGAGCACCGGGTCGCGCATGCTGTTGTGCACGATGCCGTGGTGGTCCGGGCGCAGGCCGGTGACCAGCGTGTAGTGATTGGGAAAGGTCAGCGACGGATACGACGGGGTCATCCAGCGCGCACGCACGCCGTCGTGCGCGAGCTGCGACAGGTTGGGCGTGATGCCGCGATCGAGCATGTCGGCGCGCAGGCCGTCGATGGAAATCAGCAGCAAGGGATGCGGCGTGTCGCTGGATGGCGCTTCCGCCGATGCCGATTCGCTGGAGGCGGCCGGTGGCGCGCTGCGCGGCATAGTGCTGGTACAGGCCGTGAGCAGCGCAAACGCGGTGGCGGCAAACACAAAACGTCGATCGATCATCGCGCCAGTTTACGGCGTGGCAATGACTTGGCGAAGTCAGCGCACCTTGGTTGCAGAGAGTTCGGCGAATAGATCGTCGGCAGGTGCGCTCTGGCGCGGCGACCACCCTTCCAGCTGCAACAACGCCTGCTTGGTCGGCAGGCCGCCGCCGAAGCCGGTCAACGCACCGTTGGCGCCGATCACGCGATGGCAGGGCAGCACGATCGGCAGCGGATTGCGGCCATTGGCGGCACCGACTGCGCGGCTGGCGGCCGGCCGTCCCACCGCATGTGCAAGTTGCGCATAGCTCCAGGTCTGCCCGAACGGAATCTGCGCCAGCGTGTGCCAGACCTGCAGCTGAAATGGCGTGCCGGTCGGTATCAACGGCAGATCGAAACTGCGCCGCCCGCCGTACAGATAATCGAGCAATTGCTCGCGCGCCTCGCGCACCAAGGGTGCATCGGGATCGTGCAACCAACGCGCGCGGCCGAGCGCGTCGTAGCGATTCTGCGCGAACAGGATGTGGTGCACGCCGGCGTGATCGGCGGCCACGCTGAGTGCGCCGATCGGCGAGGGGAAGGTGTCGTAATACAACGTGCTCATGAACGGGTGTCCTTGCGATCGACGGCGAGATGCCACAGGTGCAATACGGCGTAGGCGCGCCACGGCCGCCATGCCTGCGAGCGCGCTTCGGTGGCGCGTTCGCTCAGGCGCTCGGGCGTGCCGAGCACCTGTTGCAGGATCAGGTCGCCGGCTGGAAACGCATCCGGATGCGATAGCGCACGCATGGCGATGTACTGCGCTGTCCACGGCCCGATGCCGGGCAACGCAGTGCAGGCGGCGACGAACTCGGGCAGGCGCTGGCCGGCGCCAAAATGCAGCTGGCCTTGCGCGCATGCCGATGCCAATGCACGCAGCGTGGCGGCGCGTGCACGCGGCAGGCCGAGGTGTTCCAGTGGCGCCTCGGCCAGCTGTTCCGGCGTGGGAAAGATGCGATCCAGGCCCGGCGGCATGTCGACATGATGGCCGCCATGGCGCTCGACCAGCCGCGCCGCCAGCGTCGCCGCACCGGCCACGCTGATCTGCTGGCCCAGCACCGCGCGCACCGCCACTTCAAAGCCGTCCCAGCCACCCGGCACGCGCAGGCCGGGGCGGCGCGCGATCGCCTCGGCCAGCAACGGTTCGGACGCCAGCGTGGCGTGCACCGCCTGCAGATCCGCATCCAGATCGAACAACCGGCGCACGCGTCGCACGATCTGCGGAATCTGGCGCGGGTCGGTCGCACCGATGCGCAACAACAACTCCGCACGCTGCGGCGCTGCGCTGACGTCGATCAGCGTCGCCTTGCCCGGTGTGCCGATCACGCGCCGGTAGCTGCAGTCGTCGACCTGCTCGATGCCGGGAATCGCACGCCGCTGCAGAAACGCCAGCATTGCGGGCAGATCCAGCGGCGGCCGATAGCCGAGTCGCAAGGTCAGCTCGCCACCCGGCACCTCGGCACGCTGCTTGCGCAACGCCGACGGCGGCATCCCACAGCCATCCAGAAACGCCGCGTTGAAGCGCCGCAGGCTGTTGAAGCCGGCCGCCAGTGCGACTTCGGTGACCGGCAATGCGGTTTCGGTCAGCAGTTGCTTGGCCAGCAGCAGCCGGCGCGTGCCATGCACCTGGATCGGCGTGGCGCCGAGCTGCTGCACGAACTGCCGCTGCAGCTGGCGCGCACTTAAACCGACCGCATTGGCCAGCGTCTGCACCGGCTGCTCCTGCAGGGCGCCTTCGACAATCATCGCCAGCGCACGCTGCACGCTTTCTTCGCCCAGATGCTGCTGCGCCTGCGGCGACAGTTCCGGCCGGCAGCGCAGGCATGGCCGGTAGCCGGCCGCACTGGCCGCTGCCGCAGTCGTGTAGTAACTGATATTGCCCGGCTTGGGCGGCGGCGCCGGACATACTGGCCGGCAGTAGATACCGGTGCTGCGCACTGCGGTGAAGAAGAGCCCGTCGAAGCGTGCATCGCGCGCCAAGCGGGCGCGGTCGCATTGAATTCGGTCGGGCGAGGCGGTTTGCATGGTCCCAGTCTATGCGCTCGTTCCGACCCGGGCTGGCCGTTTTCGGACAACGCTGCGTAGGGTATGCGTGTTCATGGCAGGGTCAACCGGTTGGCCCATTCAGCCATAGACTGAGGGTGATCTCGGTCGCGGTCTGTGTCCTACCTCATGCTGAAACTGTTTTGCCTCTCTCTTTGCTGCGTGCTTGCGCTGTCCGGTTGCGATCGCACCGGCACGTCGGCCGATGCTGCGGGTGCGCAGCAGAACGGCGCGGGGCAGGCCGGCGATGGCGACCATATGGTCTCGGTGGATACGCCCGAACCGGTGGCGACGCCCCCGCGCCCGCGTGCCGCCCAAACAGGCGAGGCGGGGTGGCCGCAGGCGGAGCTGGACGCAGGCAAGGCCTGGATCAGCTGCGCCACCGATTACAGCAGCGCCGCCGGCGACGGCACGCTGCTGCCGGCGCTGGATCGCGCCAGTGTGGAAGCGGCGCTGGCGCCGTGTCGCGACACCGCGCTGCTGCGGGTGCGTTACGCCGGCAAGATCAACGCCGGTTTCGCTGCGCTGGTATGGCGGTTGGCGGCAGTGGCCGAGCAACTGCAGCTGCCGCATCGCATCCTGGATCTGGATTCCAGCGGCGGGCAGGTGGAAGCGGCGATCCGCGCCGGCGATACGATCGGCGAATCCAACTGGACCATCTGGGTGCGCGAAGGCTCGATCTGCCACAGCGCCTGCGTGTTCGTGCTGGCTGCCGGCGACAACCGGTTGGTGGCCGGCAAGATCGGCATCCATCGCATGATGCGGATCAGTTCCAAGGCCACCTCGCGCGCGGAACTCAATCGCGAACTGCGCGAGGTCTACGGCAACGTCAAGGATTATCTGGAGCGCAACGGCGTGGCGGTGGCAGTGGCCGACCTGATGATGACCGTGCCCAACCGCAGCCTGCGCCTGCTGACGATGGACGAGCTGCGCGAGTACGGCCTGGATGGCACCAACGCGGTGCAGGACGATCTGGAGCGCATCCGCCAGATGCGCAAGTGCGGCGACGCCTTCGTGCGGCGCAAGGATGCGTTTCTGGTCGCCTTCGATCAGAAGTGCAAGGGCGCCGGCGCCGATCTGGAGGCGGTCAACGCCTGCGGCCTGGCCTTGAAGCAGCGCTTCGGTTTCCCGGATGCCACCTGCCCGGAAGAAAGCCCGCTGGCCGAAACCGATGCCGCCGCCTTGCCTGCGACTTCCGACCCGGCGGAGGCGGCGGACGCGGCTGCGGGCGACACCCAGCTCGCCACGCCGGCCCCGGCACCGTCCGCTGCCGAATCGGTCTCCGAGCCGGCGCCGGCCCCTGTTCATCGCGAAGGCTGAGCTTCACGCGCACCGCACCGTCCGCTGCCTATCGTCGCTGCAGACAACGGCGCCGGGGGGCAACATGATCGGGAAAACGAAAGGCGTGATGCTGGCGTACCTGCCATCGGCCCTGCTGGTGCTGGGTGGATTCGGAATTGCCGAGCTCCTGCAGATGCTCGCCGCAGCCAAACAGGTGCAATGGCCGGCCACGCTGGCGGTCTGGCTGAGTCTGGTCGCGTTGATTGCAGCCACGGCGCGTGCGCTGTGGATCAGCTGGCGGTTGTGGCGGCCGCGCAGCGTTGCGACGGTCCCGCCGAGCGGAGACGCCTGACGCTGCCGGTCATGCAGTGAAGCTTGTTGCCGGCACGCCTGATGTCGATGTGCCATGGCGCTGCTCGCTCAACGTCATAGACGCAACACGCACTAGACTGCCGTTCCGGGCGCACCCAGCGTGCGACTGTTCTCTCTCCGTCGATATACGCACAAGGTCATCTACCCAATGTTCCGTCCCCGTTTGCTTGCCGTGCTGGTGTTGGCTCCGTCGCTTGCCTTCGCACAACACCCTCAGACCGGCGCGCGCCCGGCCGCCGCACCGGTTGCTGGCGGAACAACGGCCTCCGGAACAACCGCAGGCACGCCTGCAGCCACTACCGCGCAGCAGGCGCAGCTGGTCAAGCAGAACACCGAAATGACCCAGGCCGCATTGCGTGTGGCGCAGATGGTCGATACCAATCAGGTCGCACCGCTATGGGATGGCGCCTCCACGGTGGCCAAGACGGCAGTCAAGCGCGATGTGTTCGTCAGCCAGATCGGCGCCGAGCGCACGCGCCTGGGCGCAGTGGTCGGCCGCGGGCAGGGCTCGGTGACACGGGTCAAGTACGGCCCCGGCGCGCAGGTGCCGGAAGGGCTGTACGTCAACGTCAGCTTCCCGACCCGGTTTGCCAAGGCCCAGCAACCGGTGCGCGAGCTGGTGTCGTTTCGGCTGGACGAGGACAAGACCTGGCGGCTTGCCGGCTACAGCCTGCGCGCGTCGATCAAGTGATGCAGCTGCCAACCGGAGACTCTGAGTGGAACTGACAATCGAACTAAAGATGCTGGGCTGGGCGATGGTGCTCGGCCTGGTGCAATTGCTGGCCGCCTCGGCCAGCATGACCGCCCAGCGCGGCAGCAAGTGGAACGCCAGCGCGCGCGATGGCGAGATCAAGCCGTTGACCGGCGTTGCGGCGCGGCTGGACCGCGCCTTCCGCAACTATCAGGAAACCTTTCCGATCTTCGCGGCTGCAGTGCTGGCGGTGAGTGTTGCCGGACGCACCAACGCAGAGACCGCGCTCGCCGTGCAGCTGTATCTGTGGGCGCGCGTTGCCTATGTGCCGGTTTATGCAGCAGGCATCCCTTACCTGCGTAGTGCGATTTGGGTGGTGTCGTTCTGGGGCATCGTCAAGCTGGTGCGGGCGCTGTTGGGCTGGTGATGTGCCGTAGGTTGCGTTCACGCAGACCGCTGAGGCGTTGCTGACGGAACGTTGCAAGCCGTCGCCTGGCCGCTGCAGCGATGTCGCCGGCGGCTTTCAGTCTCCTTGATCCTGATCAAAGGGCCGCCAACACCGCTGCCGCTAAACTAGGCGTATCGGTGGTGGCGGAGCGCAGCATGCAATCGGTGGATATCGCGGTCATTGGTGCGGGGCCGGTGGGCCTGAGTTTTGCGCGGTCGTTGGCCGGCAGTGGCCTGTCGGTGGTGTTGGTCGACCAACAGCCGCGCGCGCAACTCGCCGATCCGTCATTCGACGGGCGCGAGATCGCATTGACGCACGCCTCGCGTGCGCTGCTGGAACAGCTGGGGATCTGGCAGCAGTTTTCCGCAGATGCAATCTCCCCGCTGCGCGATGCACGCGTCATGGATGGGCATTCGCAGTTCGCATTGACCTTTGCGGCCTCCGCGCCCGGTGCTGGCGATCTGGGCTGGCTGGTTCCGAATCATCTGATCCGTCGCGCCGCCTGGCAGGCCGTGCAGACACAACCTGGGTTGGACATCCGTTGCGCATGCACGCTGCAGGCTGTAGAGCAGCGTGGCGACCGCGTGGTGCTGCAGTTATCCGATGGGGCAACACTGTCGGCGCGCCTGTTGGTGGCGGCCGACAGTCGATTTTCCAGCACCCGGCGCCTGCTTGGTATCGGCGCGCAGCTGCGCGATTTCGGCAAGAGCATGCTGGTGTGCCGCATGCGGCATGCGCTGCCGCACCGGCAGGCGGCATGGGAGTGGTTCGGCTATGGCAAGACGTTGGCGCTGTTGCCGCTGCAGGGCAACAGCGCTGGCGCAGTGCTGACATTGCCGCCGCGACAGATCGAGGCCTTGCTGGCGATGAACGAGGCGGACTTCAGCGCGGCGGTGACCCAGGCATTCGAACATCGGCTTGGCCCGATGCAGCAGGACGGCAGCCGGCATGCGTATCCGTTGGTGGCGGCGTACGCGCAGCGTTTCGTGGCTGAGCGTGCCGCACTGATCGGCGATGCGGCAGTGGGCATGCACCCGGTCACTGCGCATGGCTTCAACTTCGGCTTGCAGGGCCAGGCACGCCTGGCCGAGCGCGTGCGTGCCGCCGCAGGTGCAGGGCGCGATATCGGCGCTGCGTCGCTGTTGCACGGCTACGAACGCGCGCATCGGCTGGCAACACGGCCGCTGTACGAAGCGACCAATGCACTGGCCGCGCTGTATACCGACGATCGTGCGCCGGCCCGCCTGCTGCGACGTGGTGCCTTGCGTGCGGCGCATGCGGTGGCACCGTTCAAACAGGCAATTGCGGCGCATCTGACGCAGCGGAGCGTTTGATGCATTGAAGGGGTCACGGTGGAAGCAGTACCTGCCTTGCCACGTTGGTGCATCGCTGCGCCAGGTTGTGTTGCGATGGCTCTCAATGCGTGAGCGGACAGCGGTGTCAGGCGATCATCAGGCTGTCGCCATGTAGGCGTCACGCATTACGCAAGGGGGTTCCACCGCGCTGCGAGATTGCGTTGCAAGGGTTTTCAATGCGTGAGCGGACACCATGATCGGCCGATCATCCGGGGTTGCCCGTGATGCACGCATGCTCACTGCCGCCAAACAGACTGCACTCAGGCAGCTGCGCCCACCCGCGCAAGAATCGCATCGATCGCGGTCTGCGCATCGCCGCTGCGCAAGGCTTCTTCCAGCAGGGGAATCACCCAGGCGCAGCCGGCTTTGGTCACATCTGCGCGCCAGTCGCCGCGCCAGCCCTCCAGCTCGTGCAAGGCCAGCATGCTGCAACCGCCGCGCTCGGCGTGGCCGCCACGGATGGATTGCTCGAACCAGAACGGCGTCGCCGAATCGGCATCGATCGAGAAAATATAGACATCGTGGTCCGGATCTTCTGCCGAGGGCGCGATATTGCGCCAGCTGACCTCCACCACCTTCATTCTGCCGGGTCCGCATCAGGGTCCAGCGCCAGTACGCGGATTTCCACATCGTCCAGTTGCACCAGCTGGCCGGGGCGGATCTTGGCGGTCTTGCGCAGTTCCTGCACGCCATCGACGCTGACCGCACCGCTGGCGACGATCGCCTTGCCCTGGCCGCCGCTGTCGGCAATGCCGGCCAGCTTGAGTAGCTGGTTGAGTTCGATGTACTCGCCGTCCAGGTCGAATTCCAGGAATTGCATGGTGCGCTCGCTAACAGGAAGACGGCGATTATCCGCCTGTCGCTGGCGACAACACCACTGCGGCAAGGTGAAGGGCGGCGGCTGGATCAATCCGTCACCACGCAAGCGCGTCGGCAGCATCCAACACGCTGTGGCTCGCGCGTGGCGCCAGTGGATTTATTCGCGTCGAAAGCGTGCAATTTCGTCCAGCATGCTCTGGGCACGGATGACGCCAGCTCCGGCGTGCGCGTTGTCGATGCGCTCCAGCCACGGATGCTGGGTGCGTTGCAGTCGACGGTAGCCGAGCCAGGTGCCGATGGCGCCGACCACGCCCACCAGCGCATTGATCAGCAGCCAGCTGTGCGGCAGCGTCATGCCGGTGAGCGTGCGCCATAGGCCATCGGCCACTGCGACCCAGAGTACCCAGAACGCGATGCCCAGCCACGGCGCCACCCGCGTTCGCCAGCGCCGCAGTTGCGCGAGCGCCTGCTGCGTCTGCAGCAGCGGTCCGGCGAAATCCAGTTGCGACACCAATTGCAGTTGACGTAGTGCGGAGATCGCCAGCGCAATACTCCACGCCTGCAGCAGCACGCCGCCGATGATCGCCGCAGCCTGGTCCGCGTGGGCAAGCCAACTGCGGGCGATCACGATGTTCAGCGCGATGGCGCACAGCAATTGCGCGGTCTGGCTCGCCCATAGCGGGCGCAGGCTGGCGCCCGCTGCGTGGCCGCGCACCTCGCCGAGCAGTTGGCCGGTAAGTGCGGTTTGCTGATCCAGGCGTTGGTGCACTGCGTGCCAGGTGCGTTGCATGTCGTCCAGTTCCATGTGCTGGTCCTCTTGCGGGTCGTGTGGGTCAGAGTTCGGCGCGGATGCGCGCTTTCAGACGGCTGAGTTTCGTGGCGACGTTGGTCTCGCTGATGCCGAGCACCTCGCCGATCTCGCGGTAGCTGTGGTCGTCCAGGTACAGCAGCATCAGTGCGCGCTCCAGCTGCGGCAGTTGCGCGATGAAGCGGTAGAGCGCGGCGATCTGCTGCTCGTGCGCCGGGTCGCGTGCCAGTGGATCGGCGATGCTGTCGGCCACCGCCTCCAGCGGCACCGGGTTGTGCGCAGCCCGGCTGCGGCCGCGCAGATCGCTGATCGCCACGTTCAATGCGATGCGATACATCCAGGTGGAAAAACGCCGGTTTGGGTCGTAGCCAGGAAACGCGCGCCATAACTGCACGGTGATGTCTTGCACCAGCTCGGCGCGGTCGTCCGGGTTCCAGCAATAGCTGGCCGCGACCTTCACGACGATGCCGCGGTGATGCTGCAGCAAGGCGTTGAAGCGGGTGTGCAGGTCTGTTTCCAGGGACATGGCTCCGGCCGCGCAAGGAGATAAGAAGGTTCGAAGAGATGATTCGCCAGACAGGGCGAATCCTCACAACCTGAACGGACTGTTACGGAAATTTCGACAGCAGGGGGCCTGAAGGCGCACACTATGCTGCTTTGCGCCTGCCGGATCCGTGCGGCGCCTCCGGAGTTACCAATGACCCAAGAATCTTCCGCGCCGCTGCTGTTTGCAGACCTCGGCCTCTCGGACGCTGTGATGAAAGCCGTAGCCAACGTTGGCTACGAGTCGCCGTCGCCGATCCAGGCTGCCACCATTCCCGCGCTGCTTGCCGGCCGCGACGTCCTCGGCCAGGCGCAGACCGGTACCGGCAAGACCGCCGCGTTCGCGCTGCCGGTGCTGTCCAACGCCGATCTGAACCAGCTCAAGCCGCAGGCGCTGGTGCTGGCCCCGACCCGCGAGCTGGCCATCCAGGTTGCCGAGGCATTCCAGAAATATGCCGAAGCCATTCCCGGCTTCCGGGTGCTGCCGGTCTACGGCGGCCAGCCCTACGCCCAGCAGCTGAGCGCGCTCAAGCGCGGCGTGCATGTGGTGGTGGGCACTCCCGGCCGCGTGATCGATCACCTGGATCGCGGCACGCTCGATCTGTCCCAGCTCAAGACGCTGGTGCTGGACGAAGCCGACGAAATGCTGCGCATGGGCTTCATCGACGACGTCGAAGCGGTGCTGAAGAAGCTGCCGGAAAAGCGCCAGGTGGCGCTGTTCTCCGCGACCATGCCGCCGGCGATCCGCCGTATCGCGCAGACATACCTGAAGGATCCGGCCGAAGTCACCATCGCGGCCAAGACCACTACCTCGGCCAACATCCGCCAGCGCTACTGGTGGGTGAGCGGCCTGCACAAGCTGGATGCGCTGACCCGCATTCTCGAGGTCGAGCCGTTCGACGGCATGATCATCTTCGCGCGCACCAAGGCCGGTACCGAAGAACTGGCGCAGAAGCTGCAGGCGCGCGGTCTGGCCGCTGCCGCCATCAACGGCGACATGCAGCAGGCGGCACGCGAGAAGACCATTGCCCAGCTCAAGGACGGCAAGCTGGACATCCTGGTCGCCACCGACGTGGCCGCACGCGGCCTGGACGTGGAGCGCGTCAGCCACGTGCTGAACTACGACATCCCGTACGACACCGAAAGCTATGTGCACCGCATCGGCCGTACCGGCCGTGCCGGCCGCACCGGCGATGCGATCCTGTTCGTCACTCCGCGCGAGAAGGGCATGCTGCGTTCGATCGAGCGCGCGACCCGCCAGCCGATCGAAGAAATGCAGCTGCCCAGCGTGGACGCGGTCAACGACACCCGCGTGGCGCGTTTCATGACCCGCATCACCGAGACCTTGGCCGGCGGCCAGATCGAGATGTACCGCGATCTGCTGCAGCGCTACGAGAGCGAGAACAACGTGCCGGCGATCGATATCGCCGCGGCAATGGCCAAGTTGCTGCAAGGCGACTCGCCGTTCCTGCTGACCCCACCGGTGCGTGGCGCACGCGAGGAATTCGCACCGCGCGAGCGCAACGAGCGCGGCGATCGCGGCGAGCGTGGCGAGCGTCCACGCTTCGAGCCGAAGTTCGAGCGTGGCCCGCGTGCCGATGGCGAGCGCGCTGCGCGTCCGCCGCGTGCCGAGCGCCCTGCGTTTGGCGGTGACGGCGCTGGCGCCGAGCGTCCGCGTCGCGAGCCGGTCGCCCCGCGTGGCGAGCCGGAGGTCGGCATGGAGAGCTACCGCATCGAAGTGGGCCACACCCACGGCGTGAAGCCAGCCAATATCGTCGGCGCGATCGCCAACGAAGCGGGTCTGGAAAGCCGCTACATCGGCCGTATCGACATCCAGGACGATTATTCGATTCTGGATCTGCCGGCCGACATGCCGCGCGAATTGCTGACCCACCTGAAAAAGGTCTGGGTGTCCGGTCAGCAGCTCAACATGCGCAAGCTGGAAGAGGGCGAGGCCGCTGCGTCGCCCTCCAAGCCGCGCTTCCCGCGTAGCGGCAAGCCGGCCGGTCGTCCGAATGGCCCGGGTCGTCCGATGGACCGTGCCGGCGCACCGCATCGCAAGGGTCCGCCCAAGCCGCGCGGCGAGTAAGCGCAGCTGACAAACCCGCTGCGTGCGGCCGCCCGGTCCACGCAGTCGGCGTCCGGAGTCGATATGTTTATTGACGCATACCGGTTCCCGCGTCTTGTTCTTCAATAGGCGTCCATCGCCAGCCATGCTTTGTTAGTCATGCTAAGTCCGTGAGGCAGTTGCGCTCGCCGGGTGCGCATTGCCATACAGACTCGGTCGTTGCGGCCGCTACTGCCTTCAGGCGCCCACTGGGCGCCTGAATCGCATTGGGCAGCGGTGGGGGACGAGGATGGCGATGGCGCAGGCGGCACGCGGCAAAAGCGGTGGTCGGACCATGCACATGGTGCGCGGCTGGCTGACACTTCCCTTGGCACTGCTGATCGGTGTGGCTGTCGGCATGGCGATGCTCTCGGCGCTGATGATCGAGGTCCAGTCCGGCGCCACCGCCTGGATCGTCGGCCAAAGCCATTGGTCCAATGCCCAGCAGGAGTCGGTGTACTGGTTGGAGCGCTATCTCGTCAGCGGCGATCCGGCCGACCTGCAGGCCGCCTGTCGCGCACTGGAGGTGCCATTGGGCGATCGTGCGGCGCGTCAGGCGGTCGAACAGCCGGTGATCGACTGGGACGCGGTGTACGCCGGTCTGGCCGCAGGGCGCAATGCCCGGCAGGACATGCCGCAAATGGTGCGACTGTACCGCTACGGCCAGGTGTTTCCGTACCTGAGCGAGGCGATCGCACTGTGGAAACACACCGATGCCGACATCCTGCAGCTGAGCGTACTGGCCGACAGGGCGGCATCGGCGCAAGCCACCAGCCGGCCCGATCCGCGCGCACTGCAGAACCTGCGCGAGGACCTGCATCTGCTGGATGCGCGCATGCGCGGCGATGCCGAAAAATTTCAGGCCTTGCTGATCCGCTGCGCACGACTGCTGCACGATGTGATGGTGTTCTGCAGCGTGGCCACCTTGCTGCTGGTGCTGACCACCTGCATGCTGGCGATGCGCCGCATCCGCGATTATCTGCTCTCGCACGAAGGCCGCTTCCGCACTGCGTTTCAGCAGGCGGCGCTGGGTATGGTCAAGTTCGACCTGCGCGGTCGCGTGCTCGATGCAAACACCTCGCTGGCCAACATCCTGCGCTACCGGCCTGAGGAACTGCAGGCCTGCACGCTGGCCGAGGTGATGCACCCGGACGATATCGCGCTGGACAGCCGCGGCATGATCGACTGGCCCAGATTGATGCAGTCCGGCGAACTGCGCTTTCTGCGCGCCGACGGCGGGGTGATGTGGGGGCGCTGGAGCGCCTCGCTGGTGGAGCCGGGCCCGGAAGAACCGACGCTGGTGCTGGCGGTGATCGAAGATGTCTCGCATGCGCACGAGCTGGCCGACGAAGTGTCCTTCCACGCGCGCCACGATGCCTTGACCGGCTTGATCAATCGCCACGAGATCGAACGCCGGCTGCTGCGCCTGATCGAGCCACCGCAATCGCCGCAGCTGTGCCATGCGCTGTGCTTTGTCGACCTGGATCATTTCAAGCTGGTCAACGACACCTTCGGGCATGCGGTCGGCGACAAATTCCTGTGCCATTTCGCCGACGTGATCACCATGCAGTTGCGCCCCGGCGATTGGCTGGGGCGGCTGGGCGGCGACGAGTTCGCGATCCTGCTGGCCAATACCGATCTGCTGCAGGCGCAGGCCTTGCTTACCCATATGCACGGGGTGCTCGGGCAGCCGTGGAGCCATCAGGGCGGCAAGCCGCTGACGCCCAGTTGCAGTTTCGGCGTGGTGGAAATCCGCCAGGGCGCCAGTGATCTCAACGCCTTGATGACCGCCGCCGATCTGGCCTGTTATGCGGCCAAGGAAGAAGGGCGCAACCGCATTCGCTGTTTCGACGAAAACGATCTGGCGCTGGCGCGGCGCCGCCACGACGGTGGCTGGATCAGCGCGGTGCAGCAGTCCATCGCCGAACAGCGTTTGCTGCTGTATGCGCAGAAAATCCAGGTGCTGAGCGAACCGGGACGCCTGCAGTACGAAGTGCTGGTGCGCATGCGCGCGCGCGACGGCCGCGTGTTGAGCCCGGGCGAATTCCTGCCTGCGGTGGAGCGCTATGGCCTGGGTCGCATGGTCGATGTGCATGTGCTGGAAACCTTGTGCGCGCAATTGGCGGCCAACCCGCTGCATGTGGCGAGACTGGATCTGTGCCATGTGAACCTGTCGGCGCAATCGATCGCCCAGCCGGATTTTCTCGACTTCGTGTGCGCCTTGTTCGAGCGCTACCCCACGCTGGTGCCCAAGCTGTGCATGGAGATCACCGAGACCGCGGTCATCGGCAATCTGGAGCAGGCGCAGCGCTTCGTGCAGAGCGTGCGGGCGCGTGGCTGCCATGTGGCGCTGGACGATTTCGGCAGCGGTCTGGCCTCGTTCGGTTACCTCAAGCAGTTCACCGTGGACGTACTCAAGATCGATTGCGGCTTCGTGCGCAATTACGCGCACGACGCGGTCGATCGCGCCGCAGTGCATTCGATCGCGCAGGTCGGCCTGGCGCTGGGGATCGAAGTGGTGGCCGAAGGGGTGGAGTCGGAGGCCGATATTGCCGGCCTGCGCGAGGCCGGCGTGGGCCAGGTGCAGGGCTTCAGCCTGCATCGCCCATGCCCGCTGGAAGACCTGTTGCACGTCTCGATGCCGCTGCAGGTGGTGACCGGCTAGGTGCGATGGCTCACGATCGCCGACAAATCGCCGATAATCGGCAAATGACAACCCGACTCAATAAATACATCGCCGAAACCGGCTTCTGCTCCCGCCGTGAGGCCGATCGGCTGATCGGCGAACGCCGCGTCACCGTCAACGGCGTGCCAGCCGGCACCGGTGCGGTGGTGGGCGAGGAAGATACCGTGCTGGTGGACGGCCAGCCGCTGCGCACCCGCGCTGCCAGCAAGCCCGGTGGCCGCAAGCATGTCTACATCGCGCTCAACAAGCCGGTCGGCATCACCTGCACCACCGAGAGCTCGGTCAAGGGCAATATCGTCGAATTCGTCGGCCACGAGCAGCGCATCTTCCCGGTCGGCCGGCTCGACAAGGAGTCCGAGGGGCTGATCCTGATGACCAGCAACGGCAACATCGTCAACGAGATCCTGCGTGCGGAAAATCGTCACCAGAAGGAATATCTGGTGGCGGTCAACAAGCCGGTCACCGACGAATTCCTGCGTGGCATGGCACGCGGCGTGCGCATCCACAACGAGACCACGTTACCGTGCCGCACCGCGCGCATCGCCAAGTTCGGCTTCCGCATCGTGCTGGAGCAGGGCTTGAATCGGCAGATCCGCCTGATGGCCTCCGAATTCGGCTACCGCGTGACCCAGCTGCGTCGGGTGCGCATCGACAACATCAAGCTGGCTGCGCTCAAGCCGGGGCAATGGCGCAACCTCAGCGATGCGGAACTGCGCGGTTTGCTGCCGCAGCGCACCGAGTGGTGACGCCGCAAGGCATGGGCTGAACGGAAGCGACACAGTGTCTCGGGTGGTCCGGCGCACCCCGATAGTCGAGCTTGACGCGCTCGGTCATACTTTCGCCGCAAATAGCCAGCTGGGGAGCGGGCAGGTGATCAAACCGGAATTGCCGGACAACGAGGCCGAGCGGCTTGCAGCGCTACGCCAGTACGAGGTGCTGGATTCGCCGCCTGAGCGCGCGTTCGACGACCTCACCATGATCGCGTCGACGCTGTGCGAGACGCAGATGGCGGCCGTGGTGCTGGTGGACGAAGACCGCCAGTGGTTCAAGTCTGCGCATGGCGCGCCACGCGGCGAAGCACCGCGCGACATCTCGTTCTGTGCGCACGCGATCCTGCGTCCGGACGAGGTGTTGATGGTCGACGACACCTTGCTCGACCCGCGCTTCCACGACAACCCGATGGTGACCGGTACTTCTGCGGTGCGCTTCTACGCCGGTGCACCGTTGGTGACCAGCGAAGGGATGGCGCTGGGCTCGCTGTGCGTCTTCGACCAGAGCCCGACGCATCTGCGCGATGAGCAGCGTAACGCCTTGCAGGCGTTATCGCGCCAGGCTTCGTATCTGCTGGAGCTGCGCCTGGCCGGCAAGCGCCTGCGTCAGCAGTTGCATGAGCGCGAATGGTACGAGCAGCAGATGGCCGGTTATTACGCGCAGATGGATGCGTTGAACGCGGATCTGGTCGAACAGACCCGCACCGATCCATTGACCGGCTTGCCCAACCGGCGTGCCTTTGCGGCTGCCTTGGCGGCGGCGACCGAGCAGACCCGTGCGGCAGGCCAGCCGTTGTCGGTGGCGTTGCTGGACGTGGACCACTTCAAGACCGTCAACGACGTGCATGGGCACGACCAGGGCGATGTGGTGCTGCGTGAGCTCTCGGCGTTGCTGCGCGCGCATGTCGCCGGTGCCGGCACCATCGCCCGTTACGGCGGCGAGGAATTCGTGTTGCTGCTGCCCAATGTGGATCTGCTGCAGGCGCGCGTGCAATGCGAATACCTGCGCCAGAGCGTGGCGGTGATGACGATCGCGCTGCCGGTGACGGTAAGCATCGGCGTGGCAACGCTGCATCCGCAGGAAAACGTGGAAGCGGTGATCAAGCGTGCCGACCAGGCGTTGTATGCGGCCAAGCGCGGTGGGCGCGATCAGGTGGTGGCATTGGGGTAGGGCGGTGCTGCTGCGCGCGCCGATGCTTCATCGATAACGCCTGTCGCGGCCTGGGCCGCTCCTACGATGGCGTTCGATGGGAGTTGTCGATGCTCGGACGCACTGCGCTGCGCAGTCACTCGACGATGTTCTTCGCTTCGGCGGTGCCGAGCAGTTCCGGGTGCACGATCTTGCGCCGGCGTTCCAGCATGGGATGCAGGAACACCGCGCCGAGAATGATCGTCACGCCCAGATAGAACTGCAGGGTCAGCTCGCGCTGTTCGCCGAGCAGCGCGATTGCCAGCACGATGGCGTAGACCGGTTCCAGGTTGGTCACCAGCTGCACCGAGTAGGCGCTGAGATGGCGCAAGGCCACTAGCGCCAGTGCAAACGGCAGCAAGGTGCAGGCCAGCGACAGTACGAGCAGCAGCACGCCATCGTGCACGCCGGGAACAATCAGCAGATCGCCATGCAACGACGGCAACAGCAGCGGCATTGCCGGTGCCAGCAAGGTCAAGGTCAACGTGCCGGCGCCGAGCTCCAAGGCAGTGACGGTGAGCGGGTCGGCATGCGCCACCATGCGCTTATTGAGCGAGCCGAATAATCCGACAAATACCGCCGAAATCGCGCCAACCACCACGCCGGCACGCATGCCGTCCGGCACGCCGCCGACCACCAGCGCCACGCCCGGCAACACCGCCAGCCCGAACAGCAATTCGCGCGGGCGGAACGGCCGCTGCGTCACCCACGGCTCGATCACGGCGGTAAACACCGGCGCCAGGGCGATACAGGTCGCTGCCACCGAGGCATTGGCCAGCTTGATCGCGCCGTAGAAGGTCAGCCAGTGCAAGGCCACCAGTGCGCCGATGCCGCAATAGCCCAGCACAACCCGCCCGGACAAGCCGCGCAGCCCGCGCCACACCCGCGGCAACAGTGCCAATGCCACCACCACGATCAACATCCGCCACCACACCAACGGCAACGCCGGCAGCGTGATCAGCTTGCCCAGGATCGCGGTGATGCCCCAGAGCAGGACGCAGAAATGGATTTGCAGTTGCGCCTTGCGCAGATCGGTCGTGGGCATGCGCCATTGTCGCCTAATTCGTCATGCCACCAAACACGCGCCGGTTGCGCGCCAACCACGTCGAGCGGCCATGCACGGGGGTTGCCGACGGCGGCACGCGCTGGCGGGACTAGCGCGCACCCAGCGTCTGCAGCAACGCCATCGCAGCAGCGGGATTACGCTCTTTCGCGGCACTGATGAAGAATACGAACACCTCGCGCGGTGTGGCTTTGGCTTGAGGCTCGGCTTCGATGTGCGGTAGATCCGCCGGATCCTCGCCACGCCGCCAGGCCTGGATACGCTCGGCCCAGCGCGCCATCGCCGGCGCCGGATAACCTGCAGCGAGACGCGCCTGGCTGCGCATCAGGCGCGCATAGACAAAATCGGTGGACAGATCGGCAAAGGATGGATGCTCCTGCGAATCGGTGAACACCGTGGCCACGCCGTGCCGGCGCACCAATGCCAGCAACGATGCATCCACCGCAGCGTGGTCGCGGATTTCGAGTACATGCCGCAGCATGCGCTTGCCGGCGCGTTTGGGCAGCAGCGACAGAAAACCATCCAGGTCATCGGCCTGCAGGCAATGCCCCTGCTCGAACTGCCACACCAACGGGCCGAGCGTGGCGCCAAGCTCGACAATGCCGCCGATGAAGTCTTCCACCTGCGCCTTGGTGCCCGCCAGCTTGCGCGACTGGGTGATACGGCGCGGCGCCTTGGCGGAGAACATGAATCCCGGCGGCACTTCATCGCGCCACTTCGCGTACGTGGCCGGTTTTTGCGCGCCGTAGTAAGTGCCGTTGATTTCGATCGCAGTGACGTGGCGGCTGGCGTATTCCAGCTCGCGCCGCTGCACCAACCCTTGCGGATAGAACATTCCGGCACGCCACGGCGCATACACCCAACCGCCAATGCCGACATGGATGCCATCGAGCGCGGGCGGGGGTGCGTCAAATAGGTCGGTCATGGCGGACTCCACAGTGGCGTAATGACAGCCACGTGTGCCCAGCTGCGGGTAGATCGAGGCATGCCTGGCTGGATGATAGCGTCGCCCGGCGTGCAGGGATGAAGTCCGCTGCGGCCAGGGACTGTTGAGTGCGCATGTGGCATGCACGGGTGATCGAGTTGGTCCGGTGACGTCATGCATCGTTGTGGCCATTCAAAAAAACGGCGACGCGCACTTGCAAGGCGTAAGCGCCGCAGCCACACCTTCTGCCTACCAGCCGACCATCGGCTTACACGGACGTTGCCATGCCGCTACCATCGGATATCGCCGCTCGAGATCGCACCGATGACCTGGACCACGCCCGATCTGTGTGACCGCTTCCCAGAGGTGCATGTCGCCGAGCCGCTGTTTCGCCACTTCGGCGGGCGTGCGGCGTTTTCCGGGCCGATCGTGACGGTGCGCTGCTTCGAGGACAACTCGCGGGTGCGCGAGCTGGCCGCCACGCCCGGCGATGGTCGCGTGCTGGTGGTGGACGGGCAAGGCTCGTTGAAGCACGCGTTGCTGGGCGACCAGATCGCCGCGCAGGCAGTGGCCAATGGCTGGGCCGGTGTGTTGATCCATGGCTGCGTGCGCGATGTGGAGATTCTCGCCACGCTGTCGCTGGGCGTGCTGGCACTGGGAGCCTGCCCGCGCCGCACCGAGCGGCGCGATCTGGGCGAGGTGGAGGTGCCGGTAAATTTCGCCGGGGTGGCGTTCGTGCCGGGCCATTGGCTGTACGCCGATGCCAACGGCGTGTTGGTGGCAGCGCTGCCGCTGTCGTTGGACAGTGCCGGCGGACCGATTTGATCGAGAAAATAAGGACGTGGCAGTGACCTTGAACCGATGGCTGAGTGGAGGCGTGCTGATGCTGGCAGGCGTGATGACGACAACGCAGGCAGCCGAGCTTCCGGCCGGCATGCAGCAGTTCGATGCGCAGATGGAGCGCGTGCGCAAACAGTTCGATGTGCCCGGGATTGCGGTGGCCATCGTCAAGGATGGACAGATGGTACTGGAGCGCGGCTACGGCGTGCGCGAGATCGGCAAGGCCGCGCCGGTGCAGGCCGATACCTTGTTCGCCATTGCATCCAACACCAAGGCGTTCACTGCGGCCTCGCTGTCGATGCTGGCCGACCAGGGCAAGCTGTCGCTCGACGACAAGGTCATCGATCATTTGCCGTGGTTTCGCATGTCCGACCCGTATGTCAGCGGCGAGATGCGCGTGCGCGATCTGCTTGCGCACCGCAGTGGGTTGAGCCTGGGCGCGGGCGATTTGCTGTTCTGGCCGACCACCAGCTACAGCACCGAAGAAGTCGTGCAGCGCTTGGCCAACGTGCCGTTGAAAGGCGGTTTTCGCGATCGCTACGCCTACGACAATATCCTGTATGCAGTTGCGCAGAAGGTCATCGAGCAGGTGTCCGGTCAGACCTATGCGGCGTTTTTGCAGCAACGCATTTTTGCCCCGGTCGGCATGCGCGGTACGCGTTTCAATGCCGATCACCTGCAGCCTGGCGACAACGTGGCGGTGGGCCATGCCAAGTACGACTTCACCGAGCTGCGCACGGTTGCGCCGTTGACCTGGTCCAATAACTCCGGTGCCGGCGGTATCTATTCCAGCGCGCACGACATGGCGCTATGGATGAAGCTGCAACTGGCCGCTGGCGCGTTGCCCGATGGCACCGCGTTGTTCAGTGCCAAGCGGCAGCAGGACATGTGGTCGATGATCACGCCGATTGCGATCACCGAGCCGGCGGTACCGGAGCTGGCCGCGGCGCGCCCCAATTTCGCCGGCTACGGCGAGGGCTGGAGCCTGAGCGATTATCGCGGGCATCGGCTGGTGTGGCACACCGGTGGCTGGCCGGGCATGGTGTCGCGGCTGACCCTGGTGCCCGATCAACACCTGGGCGTGGTGGTGCTGACCAATCAGGAAGTCGGCGCCGCGTTCAATGCGGTGACCTTGCAGGTGCTGGATGCGTTCTTGCAGGTGCCGGGCACCGACTGGACTGCTGCCTATGCCAAGGCCTTGGAAAAGGCCGACGGCGATGCCGATGCCAGCTGGAAGAAGCATCTGGACGCGCGCGCGTCACGCTCCACGCCATCGCTGCCGCTGCGCAGTTATGCAGCGACCTATCGCGACCCGTGGTACGGCGATGTGGTGATTCGCCAGGACGGCAAGCGCCTGCGTCTGCAGTTTTCCAAGACCGCGCAGCTGATCGGCACGCTGGAGCATTGGCAGCACGATAGCTTTATCGTGCGCTGGGACGACCGCTCTTTGAATGCCGATGCGTTCGTCAATTTCGCACTGACCCCGGATGGCGCGGTGCGCGAGATGCGCATGGAGGCAATCTCGCCGCTGACCGATTTCAGCTTCGATTTCCAGGATCTGGTATTGACGCCGGTGGCAGAGCTGCGCTGATCGCTGCCGACGGAGTCGAAGCGAAGCCGTGGTGCGCAAACGGAACCCTCTGCCCGTGCATCCCCAAGCCGCAGCTACCATTGGCTCTCGGACGTTTATGTCACCGGTTAGCGCCAGCTTGGGGAATCAATCGATGCAAACACAGCGAAGCATGACACTGACGACGTGGATGGTGTCGGCAGCGATCGCACTGGCAGGCATGACCGCGAGCGGGGTCACCGCAGCGGTGGAGGCGGGCGCGTTGCCGGCCGGCATGCAGCAGTTCGATGCGCAGGTGGAACGGGTGCGCAAACAGTTCGATGTGCCCGGTATTGCGGTGGCCATCGTCAAGGATGGAAAGGTGGTGCTGGAGCGCGGTTATGGCGTGCGCGAGATCGGCAAGCCTGCGCCAGTGCAAGCCGATACCTTGTTCGCCATCGGGTCCAACACCAAGGCGTTCACTGCCGCGTCGCTGTCGATCCTGGCCGACGAGGGCAAGCTCTCGCTCGACGACAAGGTCATCGACCACCTGCCGTGGTTCCGCATGTCCGACACCTACGTCACCGGGGAAATGCGCGTACGCGACCTGCTCGCGCACCGCAGCGGCTTGAGCCTGGGCGCCGGCGATCTGCTGTACTTTCCGGCCACCAGCTACACCACCGAAGAGGTGGTGCAACGGCTTGCCAAGGTGCCGCTCAAGGGCGGATTCCGCGACCGCTACGCCTACGACAACATCCTGTATGCGGTGGCGCAGAAACTGGTCGAGCAGGCATCCGGCATGTCGTATGCGGACTTCCTGCAGCAGCGCATCTTCGCGCCGGTCGGCATGCGTGGTACCCGCTTCAATGCCGATCATCTGCAGCCGGGCGATGTCGCTGCGGTGGCGCATGCCAAGTACGATTTCAGCAAACTGCGCACGGTTCCACCGATGACGCTGTCCAACAACTCCGGCGCCGCCGGCATTTATTCCAGCGCACACGACATGGCGTTGTGGATGAAGGTGCAGCTGGCCGGTGGCGCACTTGCCAACGGCAAACCGTTGTTCAGTCCCACGCGCCAGCGCGAGATGTGGTCGATGATCACCCCGATCAGCGTTCCCGAGCCGCGCTTGCCCGAACTTGCTGCGGCACGGCCCAACTTCGCCGGCTACGGCGAGGGCTGGATGGTCGGCGACTACCGCGGCCATCGGATGATCCTGCACTCCGGCGCCATGCCAGGCATGTTGTCTCGGGTGACCATGCTGCCCGATCAAAAGCTGGGGGTGGTGGTACTGACCAACCAGGAGTCCGGGGAGGCATTCCAGGCAGTGACGCTGGAGGTGCTGGATGCGTTCTTGCAGGCACCGCCGACCGACTGGACTGCCGCCTATGCCAAGGCGGAGGGTATGGCGAAGGACAATGCGCAGGCCAGTTGGAAGACGCATCTCGATGCACGCGCGGCGCGCTCCACGCCGTCGTTGCCGTTGCGCAGTTATGCAGCGAACTATCGCGACCCGTGGTACGGCGATGTGGTGATTCGCCAGAACGGCAAGCGCCTGCGGATGCAGTTTTCCAAGACCGCGCAGTTGGTCGGCACGCTGGAGCACTGGCAACACGATACCTTCATCGTGCGCTGGGACGACCGCAGCTTGAATGCCGATGCCTTCGTCAATTTCGTACTGACCCCGGATGGCGCGGTGCGCGAGATGCGCATGGAGGCAATCTCGCCGCTGACCGATTTCAGCTTCGATTTCCAGGATCTGGTGTTGACGCCGGTGGCAGCGGGGCAGCCTGAGCAGCCGGGGCGCAAGTGACACATCATCCGTCCTGCAAGCGGGTCACGCTCACTGCACGGAGCGCGTAGTGGCCGGCGGCCACGGCAGCATCGGCGCAGCGTCCACCCTGTCCCCAACCGATTGCAGTGCGTTGGGGTGCCATCTGCGCCGCAATGCGGACTGCGGTAGGTATTGATCACGGCGCGTGCCGGCAACCGAGCTCGGCGCGCGCGCATCACTTGGTGCTGCCTGCCGGAGCAGGCTGGCGTGCCGACGGCAGATGATGCCCGGGCGCCAGCGGCACGATGGCTATCGCCTGCCGGCATGGCTCGTTATGATCCCGACACTTTTCAGGGATGTTGCCGAACGCATGACCACTCCGCAGATGTCGGTGTATTTCTTCTTGCAGGCTGCAGTGATCCTGCTGATCTGTCGTCTGGTGGGTTTGTTGGCCAAGCGGGTGGGGCAGCCGCAAGTGGTGGGCGAGATGATTGCCGGCGTGGCGTTGGGCCCTTCGTTGTTCGGCATGTTGCTGCCGGATGTGCAGGCGGCGCTGTTTCCCAAGCAGACGCTGGACGTGCTCTACGTGCTGGCCCAGTTCGGCGTGGGGCTGTACATGTTCCTGGTCGGTACCGACTTCCGCAGCGATCATTTCCGCGCGCGCTATCGCAGCGCGATGAGCGTGTCGTTGGCGGGGATCGCGGTGCCGTTCGCGCTGGCCTTTGCGATGTGTCCGTGGCTGATCAACGTGGATGGCTTGTTTTCGGAAAAAGCCAAGTTGACGGAAGCTTCGCTGTTTCTGGGCGCGGCCATTGCCATCACTGCCTTCCCGATGCTGGCGCGCATCATTCACGAGCGCGGTCTGACCAACAGCCCGTTGGGCACGCTGGCGTTGACGGCCGGCGCGTTCGACGATGCGGCGGCGTGGTGCATTCTGGCGATCGTGTTGGCCAGTTTCGGCGGCAGTTGGGGGGGCGCGTATCTGGCCATCGGTGGTGGCGTGGCCTACGCGTTGTTCATGATTTTTGTCGGCCGCCATCTGCTGCTGCGGCTCGAGAATTACGTGGTGGCGGACCAACCGCTGAGCAATGGCGTGTTGGCGGTGATCCTGATGCTGTTCTGTCTCAGCGCCTGGGCCATGGATGCGATCGGCATCCACGCAGTGTTCGGCGGCTTCCTGCTCGGCGTTTGCCTGCCCAGGGGCGCGTTGACCGAAAAACTGCGCGAGACGATGCAGCCGTTCGTGGTGGTCTTTCTGCTGCCGATGTTCTTCACCTATTCCGGTCTCAAGACCCAGCTCAGCGTGCTGCTGCAGCCGCAGATCATGCTGGCGGGCGTGGCGATTCTGGCCGCATCGTTCATCGGCAAGGGGTTGGCCTGCTGGGCGGCTGCACGTGCCACCGGCGAGAACAACCGCGATGCGATGGCGATCGGTTCGTTGATGAATGCACGTGGCTTGATGGAGCTGATCATCATCAACATCGGCTTGCAGGCCGGTGTGATCGAACAAGGCCTGTTCTCGGTGCTGGTGCTGATGGCGATCCTGTCCACGCTGATGGCCACGCCGCTGTTCAACTGGATCATGCGCCGCCACGCGCACGTGAGCGATGCGGTGCCGAGTCTGCAGCAGCGCTGAGGGTTCTTCGCAGCTCCTGCAGATACAGGGGAAAAAGTGACGTGGCGCTGTAGTGCAGTGGAATTACTTGATGCCGCCACGCCACGCTGCGAGGTCCTGAGAGCGCGTCTGCCACCTGCGTGCGCTTGCTTGCGTCCTTGCATGCGTCATCGATAGTGGCCGCCTGCAATTGGGCAGCTGCAAGTATGCTGCGATGCAGCCGGTGGCGCATCGCTGCATACTTGCACCGCAGACAGGTAGCCAAGACACGATGAGCAAGGCCAAAAAAAAGAAAGCCGCACAGCAGGTGGTGCAAACGCCTGTGCCGATCTATCAGTTGCATCTCGCGCTGGTGGGCAGCACGCCGCTGGTGTGGCGCCGATTGCTGGTGGCCGGGTCGCTGCGCCTGGCCGCGCTGCATCGCGTGCTGCAGCCGGCGATGGGCTGGAGTAGCGCGCACCCGTACGAGTTCGACCTGGGGGGCGGCCGCTACGGCGAGTCCGGGCTGGATGTTCCCGACCGCCCACGGCTCAAGCATGCCGCCCGCGTCACGCTGGAAAGTGCGGTGGGCGATCTGGAGTGGTTCGACTATTTCTACGGCAGCGGCGCGGGCTGGCAGCATCGCCTGCAGGTCGAGGCGATCCTGCCGCCGGATGCGGGCCTGCGTGGCGCCCGTTGTGTGGACGGCGCCAATGCCTGCCCGCCGGAAAACAGCGAAGGCATCGAGCACTACCTGGAATTTCTGCAGATCATCGCCGACCCAGGCCACGCGCAACACGTGCAAGTACTGGCGACGTTGGGTGGCCGCTTCGATCCGGCGCATTTCGATCTGGACGAAGTCAATCGGTTGCTTGCGCGCGTCCGCGACTGAACGTGGCTGACACCGCGTAGCGAACGGCACCCTGGATGACACTGCCATCCAGCGCCGACGCCACTGCGGCTTGACGCGCGATCGGCTAGCCTGACGTCCCGGTGTCAGTGACGTGGTTGCAATGTTCCGCTGGTTCGAATCCCTGATCGATATCTTCCCGCCGATCGAGCGGCAGATGCCGCCACGCAGCGTGTGGCGGTTCTATCTGCATTATCTGCGGCCGTTGTGGCCGATCCTGCTGGCCACGCTGATCGCCGGGTTGTTGCTGGCGCTGGTGGAAGTGGCGATGTTCGACTTCCTCGGCCGCATCGTCGACATGCTGGCCGAGCGACCGGGACCGGCGTTCTTCCGTCGCCATGCCAGCGAACTGGTGTGGATGGCGCTGATCACGCTGGTGGCGCGGCCGCTGTTCACCGGCCTGCATAACCTGCTGGTCAATCAGGCGATCGTGCCGGGCTTGAGCAACCGCTCGCGCTGGCTGATGCACAACTACGTGGTGCGGCAAAGCCTGGGCTTTTTCCACAACGATTTTGCCGGCCGCATTGCCAATCGCGTGATGCAGACCGGCACCTCGCTGCGCGAATCGGCGGTGCAGATGGTCGATGCGCTCTGGTACATCGTGGTCTATACCGGCAGCGCGTTGTGGTTGTTCGCGCAAGCCGACCCGTGGTTGATGGTGCCGCTGCTGATCTGGCTGGTGGTGTATGTGGCGCTCATGGCGTTTTTCGTGCCGCGCATGAAGGCGCGTGCCTGGATCGCCTCGGATGCGCGCTCCAAGGCGACCGGGCGCATCGTCGATGGCTATACCAATATCTCCACGCTCAAGTTGTTCGCACATGCCGGCCGCGAACAGGCGTATGTGCGCGATGCGATCGACGAGCTGGCGGTGAAGCATCGCAGGCAGACGCGCGTGACCACCGCGATGGATACCGCCATTGCGGTGGCCAATGGCTTTCTGATCGTGGGCACCTGCGGGCTGGCGTTGTGGCTGTGGAGCCGCGGCCAGATCAGCGTGGGCGCGATCACGCTGGCCACCGGCCTGGTGATCCGCATCCACAACATGTCCGGCTGGATCATGTGGACGGTCAACGGCATCTTCGAAGATATCGGTAGCGTGCAGGACGGCATGCAGACCATCTCGCAGCCGGTGCTGGTGCAGGACCTGCCCGATGCGGTGCCGCTGCAGGTAACGCAGGGGCAGGTGCAGTTCGAGCACATCCATTTCCATTACGGCAAGCGCGGCGGCGTGATTGCCGGGCTGGATCTGCAGGTGCGCGCCGGCGAAAAGATCGGTTTGGTCGGGCCGTCCGGCGCGGGTAAGTCGACCCTGGTCAACGTGCTGCTGCGGCTGTACGACCTGGAGCAGGGGCGCATCCTGATCGACGGGCAGGACATCGCGCAGGTGACGCAGGAAAGCCTGCGCGGGCAGATCGGCCTGGTCACCCAGGACACCTCGTTATTGCATCGTTCGATCCGCGACAACCTGTTGTACGGGCGGCCGCAGGCCACCGAAGCGCAGATGCTGGAGGCTGTGCGCAAGGCGCGCGCCGAGAGCTTCATCGACACGCTGGTGGATGGCGAAGGCCGGCGCGGCTTCGATGCCTATGTGGGCGAACGCGGGGTCAAGCTGTCGGGCGGTCAACGGCAGCGCATCGCGATTGCGCGCGTGCTGCTGAAGGACGCGCCGATCCTGATTCTGGACGAAGCCACCTCGGCGCTGGATTCGGAAGTGGAAGCGGCGATCCAGGACAGCCTGGATGCGTTGATGGGCAACAAGACCGTCATCGCGATCGCGCACCGGCTCTCCACCATCGCGCGCATGGACCGGCTGGTGGTGATGGATGCGGGACGCATCGTTGAAACCGGCACGCATGTGGAATTGATCGCGCAGGGCGGGCTGTATGCGCGGTTGTGGGCGCGGCAGACGGGAGGGTTCGTTGCGGCGGATGGGTGATGTAGTTGGTTGGTAGATTGCTTAAAACGCGCAACAACGGCAGCGACGACACTGGCAAGCCCCTCTCCCGCCGGGAGAGGGGTTGGGGTGAGGGTACGGGGCGTAGCCACTCGCTAGTTGGACTACACGAAGCTTCGCCCGTACCTTCATCCGCCCCTTTAGGGCACCTTCTCCCGAGGGAAGAAGGACGCGGTCACTCGATCGGCTGATCCAGCATCAACTCGCGCGCAAAGCGTACCGGTGGTGCGCCGTACGACAGCATCTGGTCGTGGTAGGCCTTGAGATTGAAGCTGTCGCCCAGCTTGGCCTGCACTGCCTTGCGCGTATCCAGATGTTCCTGCACGCCGACGAAATAGGTCGGCAATTGTGCGGAAGACAGCTGCGCACGCACCCATTTGCCCGAGGCTTCGCTCTCTTGCTGGAAGGTGTCGTGGGTCATCAGGTGCATCGCCTTGTCGCGCTCCCAGCCGTCCACATGCACGCCCTGGTCGAGGATGGCGTTGGCAATGGTGCGCAGGTAGAACTTGAGCTGCACCAGGTGGAATAACGGGTCGTTATCCAGATACCCCTGCTCCTGCATCATGCGTTCGGTATACACCGCCCAACCTTCGGCGAACATGCCCGAGCGCAGCACTGCGCGCAGCGTGGAGGGGAATTTGCCCGAATGCCAGCCTTCCAGGTAATGGCCAGGGGTGCCTTCGTGAATGCTGAGCAGGTGGATCATGCGGCTGTTGTATTCGCGCAGGAAGGAGTCGACCTGCTTCTCGTTCCAGTCGTCGGGAATCGGCGACACCGCGTAGAAGGTCTTGAGATTCTTGTCGAGCGGGCCGGGCGAATCGCAGTACGCCACTGCCACGCCGCGCTGAAATTCCGGCATCAGAATGATGTCCACCGGCGAATCGGGCAGCGTCATCAGATCCTTCTGGCGCACGAACTCGGTGGACTGCGCCAGTGCGGCCTTGGCGTCGTCCACCACCTTGTCGCGGGCCGGCTTGTCGGCATAGGCCAGTTCCAGCGCCGCCTCGATGGCGGCCTGCTGCTGGTCGTCGTTGGGCGTCTCGGGCAGCTTCGGTGCGCCGGGCCTGTCCTTGAGCACCGTGCGGGCGATGCCGTACATCTCGCTGCGCACACGCTTGAGTTCGGACTCGGCGCGCTGCTTGATCTCGGCGCGCGACAGCGACGACAGCAGCGCGAATTTCAGCTTCTGATCGTATATCTGCGCACCGACGCGAAAATCGCCCTTGGCATTGGGCACCAGCACGGTATCCAGCCAGGTCTGTTGCTCGGCCACGGCCTTGCGCAGCTTGTCGATGGCGGCCTGCGCGCGGGCGGCTTCGATCGGGCCGAGCTGGCCGATGTTGGGCGCGATGAAGGTATCGACGATGCTGAGGATGCCCTTGTTCTGCTTGGCTACCGTTTCGGCATGGATCTTGGGCACGCGGGCCGGGTCCAGGTTTTCGCGGGCCTGCGCAAAGATGCCTGGAATCTTCTCCATGCGCTGGGTGGCGGAGGTCAGCCGCTCGGGCAGCGGCGCGAATTCGCGCGCCATCAGGCCGTACAGCGCGCTGCCGGCCAGGCCGTTGTAGACCTGCGGGTCCCAGGCCCAGCTCTGCAGCACCTCGGTATTCCAGATTTCCGATTGCAGCTGATTGCGCAAAATGGCTGCATCGACCTGGTTCTCGCGCGACAGCTTGGCCACCTCGATGGCATCCAGCTCGGCCAGTAGTTGTTTGCCCGCATCCAGGCTGCGCTGACGGCCGGCGGTGCTGAGGTCGTCGATCTGCGTGTCGAAGCGGTGATCGCCGGTCTGGGTGGCAGTGACAGGCGACAGCTGCATCCAGGTGTCGAGTGCACGCCTGGACAGTGCGGCAAAGCGCGCGTCCGGCGTCTGCGCCTCCTGGGTGCCGGCATCACTGGTGCCGGCGCGCGGTGATTCGGGTTGCTGTTGGCAGGCGCCGAGGCCGGCGAGCAGGGCGAGGACGAGCAGGCGTTGACGCATCGTGGATCCTGATGGAATCAAAGCGCAAGCATAGGCAGCTATGCGCTTGTCCGCATCCGCCATTGGTTTAGAGTGGCCTGATTCCAAGGAGGATCACCATGCACTACGCCGGTAGCTGTCATTGCGGACGCATCGCGTTCGATCTTCAGACCGATGCGCCGATCACCGAGGCGTACGACTGCAATTGTTCGTTGTGCCGCCGCCGCGGCGGCCTGCTGTGGTTCGGGACGCGCACGCAACTGCGTCTGCAGAGTGAGCCGGAGGCGCTGGGAACCTACCGCTTCAATCAACATCATCTCGACCATCATCATTGCCCGCACTGCGGCATTGCCCCGTTCAGCGAGGGCATGAATCCCCGAACCGGCGAGTCTAGTGTGGCGGTCAATGTGCGCTGCCTTCCCACTCTGGATCTGTCCGCGTTGCAGGTACATGCGGTCGATGGAGCCAGCCGATGAGGCGCGGCGTGCAGCGTTACGCGGTCGGCCTGCTGCTGGGCTGGGCGCTGAGCGGGTGCGCCAGGCACTCGGCGGACATGGCCGCAGACGGTGGCGCTCCGGCGCCGGCACCGCCCGCCGCGCAAGGCAATGCATTGGCGTATGAGCACGATGTGCGCATCGAGCTGCCCGCCGACCAGATCGGCCAACGCATCGTGGCGGTGCGCAATGCCTGCCAGGCGGCGCAGTTCGGCGATTGCGCGTTGCTGGCGGTCGAACAAACGGGTGGTCGCGACCCCAGCGGCAGCGTCAGCGTGCGGCTGGCGCCAGATGGCATCGAGCCGATGGTGCAACTGGCCGGCCAGCACGGCGATGTCGCCGCGCGCAGCACGCGCGCCGAGGACCTGGCGCAGCAGATCGCCGACACCGGCCTGGCGCAGGCGCGTCTGCAGAAAGAACACGCACGCTTGCTGGAATTGCAGCAACGCCGCGATCTGGCGGTGACCGATCTGCTGGCGTTGTCCAAGCGCCTGGCCGAAATCGAAGCCGAAGCGCAACAGACTCAGCAAGAAGCGGCGCAGCAACAACGCCGTGTGCGCACGCAACTGCTCACGCTCAATTTCCGCAGCACCGGCGGCGAGCAGGGCAGGGGCGAGATTGCCGAAGCGGGCGCCGAGTTCGGCCAGGTGTTCGCGTCCAGCGTGGCCTTCGTGATTCGCGCGGTTGCGGCATTGCTGCCGGTCGTGGTGGTCGCGCTGATTGCCGGCTGGTTGCTGCTGCAGGCCTGGCGCTGGCGCGCGCGGCGGCGCCGCATTACGCGGTGACGTCGAGAAGCTGCTGGGCTCAGCGCAGCATTTTCGGTCTGGTGGTCAAGCTGGTCGACGATGCTGCACCAGCTTGCACGTGCTCGGCTTTATTTAGAAAGCGAGAGTGCGTGTGCGCGCCGCCCGCCTGACGCAGGCGGCATTGCAGCGAACGCTGTGATGCAACGCCGCTGAGCGACGACCGCGCGTGCGCCATGGCCGCGCAGTCGTCGCTACGGCGTGCTCAGCCTTCGTCGACTTCGTACTCGACAAACACATCCAGCTGCAGCGCCAGTTCCTGCACGGCATCGCGCACCTTCTGCGCGGTGGCTTCGTTGCCGGCTTCCACTTCGAATTCGTGGCTGCCCGGACCTTCGTCGTCGGACAGACCGGCGGAGCTGGAATCGTCGTCGTCCAGATGCGGCATCAGATCGTCGACTTCTTCCACGTGCTCGATGCCTTCGATGCTTTGCAGCAGATTGGCGATGGCACGCGCGTCGTCGTCGGTGCCGGTGATACGCATGCGAAGAGTTGGCATGGGAATGTCCTAGGGGTTTGGGAGCTAAAGCCTAGGCATCGAGAGGAAAAAACGAGGTGATGGTGCGCGTTAGATGCTCCATCTACCGTTCCATTCATCGAGCGCTTTTGCCGCTCGAGATAAAGCCCCTCTCCCGTCGGGAGAGGGGTTGGGGTGAGGGTACGGGGCGAAGCCACACTTGCACTCAAACTCCACCAGGCTTCGCTCGTACCCTCATCCGCCCCTTCGGGGCACCTTCTCCCGGAGGGAGAAGGGACAGCCGCTCCAGACTTCGCTGCTGCTGCTTCGGGCACCTTTTCCCATGAAGAAGGCAATGTCCCGGAGGCAGAAGGAATGCTCGCGCCGTGTTGTATGCAAAGACGATTCCTGCGCGACCTCATTCCGACGCCGACGCTTTGCGCGATCGTCGACCCACACGCGCCTCACTCAAGGTCTCGCTTTCCGGCAACGTCACCAACTCGGCCGGCAGCGCCGGCATCGGCGTGCGTTCGTCCAGTGCTTCGCGTTTGAGCCAGTCGATAAAGGCGGTTGCCGCAGGGCTGGGGACGCGATGGCTGGGGTGCACGATGTAGTAGGCGTAGCGTGCCTTGAGGGTGGGGCCGGGCAGGCGTACCAGTTCGTAGCGCTGCAGATATGGTTGCGCGATGTGCTTGCGCGCCAGCACTGCGCCCAGGCCATAGACTGCGGCGCGCATGGCATCGGTGCTGTCGTTGAAGGTGTGCATCGGCGGCAGCGTGGTGCCGCGCACCTGCGCGGCGCGGAACCAGTCGCGCCAGCCTTGCGGCGACATGTCGCTCAGCAGTGGCAATTGCGCGATCTGCGCCGGTGTACGCAGTGCGGCGACCTCCGGCAAGGACGGCGAGGCCACCGGGAACAACTCGTCGTCCATCAGATGATGCGAGGTCAACCCGGGCCATGCGCCCTGGCCATAGCGAATGCCCAGGTCCGGGCCACCTTCTTCGAAGCGCGAAAACGCCGCGTCCGATTGCAGGTCCATGCGGATATGCGGGTGCGCGCGACAAAAGCGCGGCAGCCGCGGCAACAGCCAGCAATACGATAGCGAACGCAGTGTGGTCACGCGCAGCGGGATGGCGTCTTCGCGTGGATGCAGGTTGCCGGCGACTGCAGCGATTTCTGCGAGCGCGGCACTGGCGGCATCGGCCAGTTGACGCCCCTCGGCGGTGAGCTTGACCCCGCGCGGCAGCCGCTGGAACAAGGTTGCGCCAAGCAACGCTTCGAGCTTGCGTACGTGGTGGCTGACCGCACTGGCGGTGAGGTGCAGTTCTTCGGCGGCATGCGCGAAGTTCTGGTGGCGCGCAGCGGCGACAAACACGCCCAGCGCAGGTAACAGGGTCGGACGCAGATTCATCGAGGCATGAGTGAGATTTGTGGCTCGCCTCGATACTACGCGCTTGTCGTGCCTGCGGTTGCAGCCGATGCTGCATCACCCCCTCGCGATGATCGTGCCATGTCCGTTTGCCTGCCTGGTGTTGTTTCCTGCGGTTTCAGCACATCAAGGCAGCGTCCGGAGGCACGTTCATGAGTGCGCAACCGTCGACACAGCCGGGAGCGGTAACACGCGAATGGCGCACCCCGCTGGAACTGGGTTTCCTCGGCATCGTCTGGGGCTGCTCGTTCCTGTTCATGCGCGTAGCCGCGCCGAAGTTCGGCACCGTGGTGCTGGTGGAAATTCGCCTGGCGCTGGGTGCGTTGGTGTTGTTGCCGTTTCTGTGGCTGGCGCGCGAGCGCTTCCCCTTGCAGCGCTGGCCGATGCTGGCAGCGATCGGCGTGCTCAACTCGGCATTGCCGTTTTTGTTGTTCGCCTGGGGCGCGCAACACGCGCCGGCCGCGGTCGGTGCGATCTGCAATGCAATGACGGTGTTGTTCACCGCATTGATCGCGTTTCTGTTTTTCGGCGAGAAGATCGGCACGCGTCGCGCGCTGGCGTTGCTGATCGGTTTCATCGGCGTGCTGGTGTTGGCCACCGGCAAGTCGGCCGGGTTGAGCGTGGGGCCTGCGGCACTGGCTGGCGCCACCGCGTCGCTGCTGTACGGCATCGGCTACAACCTGGTGAAGCGCCATATGGGCGATCTGCCACCTGCCGCATCGGCGGCATCCACGCTGGGCTGCAGCGCCTTGCTGCTGGCACCGCTGGCGTGGTGGCAGTGGCCGACCACGCCGGTGCCGGCGGTGGCCTGGGCCTGCGCCACCGCACTCGGTGTGGTGTGCACCGGGTTGGCGTTTTTGATGTATTACCGGTTGATCCAGCGCATCGGCCCGGCGCGGGCCTCCACGGTGACCTATCTGGTGCCGGTGTTCGGCGCATTACTGGCGTGGTCGCTGCTGGGCGAGCCGTTGACCTGGACCATGCTGGTGGCCGCGGTGCTGATCCTGGGCAGCGTGGCCTTCAGTCAGCGCGCCCGCTGAGCGAGCACGCCAAGCGGGCGCGCAGGTCTGAAAATATCTGAGCTTGGCTATGCTTTCCCGAATCCCGAATCCCGAATCCCGAATCCCGAATCCCGAATCCCGAATCCCGAATCAGCCGGCCGCGTGCGGCGCGCGCACCGGCAACGGCACATTGCACAGATCGATATGTCCGGCAGGGCGCTTGTAGAAATCGTCCTTGCGATTGCGGCGCGCTTCGGCCACATCGCGGAAGGTCTGGCTATCGGTGCGCAATAACTGCAATGGCGTGCGCTCGGGCAGCGGCACTTCGCTGGCCAGGCGAATGGCGCGGATCGGTGCGCGTTGCGCAGGGTCTTCGTAGAAACCCATCGGGTCCGGGCCACGCGGTGTCACGCTCAATAATTCCATGCCTTTGACCACGCGGCCAACCACGGTGATGTTGCGGTCCAGCTGGCGCGGCGACTGCCCGGTGACCACATACAACTCGGCGCCGATGCTGCTGTCTTCGTCGTTGTTGCGGCCAGCGCCCAGCGTGCCGTAGCAATGCGCCAGCCAGGTCTTGCCACTGGCGCTGTCGCGCCCGACCGGAAAGCCATCGACAAAGCCGACCTGCGGCGCCCAGCCATCGCTATCGGGCAGGCGCTGGAAATCCAGGCCCTGCGATGCGCGTTCGAATTCGGCCGGCAGATGCGTCTTCGCCGAGCCCAGCGATTTGGCCTTGGCCGGGGTTTCGCCGTCCGGGTCGCCGAACTGCACCACGAAGTTGTCCTGCGAGCGATAGATGGTCAGCCCGTCCCAGAAGCGCTCGTGCGCCAGGGTGTGGATGTTGCCCACATGCGCGGGCGCAAATTGCGGCGCCAATTCGATGATCACCCGGCCTCCGTCCAGTTCCATGTACAGCGTGCGATCCGGATCGAGCACACGCCATGCGCTGGCCGGCGAGCTGTCCAGAATCTGTTGCGGGCTGCGATAGGCCGCATTGGCGGCAGCGGGCAACAACAACGCGAGCAGGCAGGCGGAAGCTAAGGTGCGCAGGAGCATGAAGGCAGCCAAGCGGAGAAGGTGACTGATTCTTGCCGACCACGCGCCAAGACGCAAAGCACGTGCGCCACACAGCACGACGCCGGCGAGTGTGCCGGCGTCGTGTCATCGATCAGTTGCCTACTGCAATTGCGGATTGAAAGCTGCAGGCTGACAGCGACATCTCAACGCTGCATGCCGGGTGATGCACGCTTACGAATTACGCACGTGCGGGCTGGTGTGGTGATCGGTCGCGGTGTGGTCGTTGCGGAACAGCGGGACCAGCTGCCACAACGCAGAGACGCCGACCAGCGTGTAAACCACACGCGACAGCAGCGCGTCCTGCCCGCCAAACAGCGTGGCGATCAGATCCAACTGGAACAGGCCAACCAGGCCCCAGTTGATGCCGCCGATGATAAGAAGCACCAGGGTGATGACGTTGATCGCTTTCATGCAGGCAGTCCATGTGGGTTGAGAGCCCTCAGAATCTGCAGGCAGTGCGCAACAGCTCGTGAGCGTGCGCGCTGCGATGACGGTGTTGCGCACGCCACGATCACATCGCGCGGACGCGCCTGGAACCGGTACGTGTGTTTGCGCCAGCCAGTGATGCGGTGGATGCGCGCTTCAGCGTGCAGGTTTGCGCTTGACGTACAACTGCTTGCGCACCCGCGCGACCACCTCGCCCGCACGGTTGTGCACGTCGTTTTCGAACCAGCGCAGATGTTTTTCGCCGCTGGCCGTGGCCTGGCGCACTTCGGCGAGCATGCTGTCGTCGATGACGAAATCCGCGCTCACCGTGCCGCGCCCGGGTTTGATGAATTCAATGCTGCCGGCCTTGTCCCAGACGTAGTAGTCGCGCCCCAGGTTCTGCATGGTCAGCAGCATCCAGAACGGGTCGGTCATTGCGAACAGGCTGCCGCCGAAATGGGTGCCGACGTAGTTGCGATTCCACGGGCGCTGGCGCAACTCCACGCGTGCATAGCGGTAATCGGCAGACAGCACGGTGACGTGGATGCCGGCGAACAGATACGGCGGCCACAGGTTGATGCCGAGCTTGAACAGTGAAGCGCGCATGCGGCCAGGTTCCATGGCAAGGGCAGATACCTCAGCATAACATTCGCATGCGTATGGTGGCGTGCCGCAGGTCGACATCGAAGCAGTCGTGTCCGTGCTGCGAGCCGGTCCAGACGGCGCGTCATCGCCGGCCGAGCAGTCGCGCGCTGTGCCTCGCCGCTTGGTGCACACCCGGGCAAGGGCCCGCCGTTGCGGGGCAGCCTTCGTAGGAGCGGACCTGGCCGCGACGGCGCGCTACCCGGGAACACCTTATCGGCGACTGGCGGGTAACGCCTCGTCGCGGCCGGGTCCGCTCCTACGTATCCATGTGGCGCCGCAGCGCCATCGGCTGTCAGAACACCAACGACGACATCTTTCGGCGATAGCGGCCGACCAGGTCTTCGTCCTCGATCACGCGGAATGCATCGATCAGACTGCGGCGCGGCAGGTTGTCGTCGAAGGCGCGGTCCTGCCGCAGCATTTCCAGAAACTGCTCCAGCGCGGTTTCGTCATTGCCGTCGAGCAGATGGCGTACGCCGAGCAGATGGCGCGCACGCAGGTCGGCGCCGTTGGCGGCCACGGCGGCCTGCAGCGCGTCCGCATCCGGCGCGTCTTTCAGGACGTTGGCAAAGCTCAGCCGCGCCTTGGCACGCACCGCGCGGTCGTCGGTGGCCAGGTTGGCGGGCAGGGCGTCGATCAGCTGCTCGGCCTCGGCGGTGTCGCCGGTCTTGAGCAGTGCCAGCGCCAGGTCCAGCTTGAGTTCGTCCTTGTCCGGCTCGGCGGCGATCGCCTCGCGCAGCGCGGCGGCCTGGTCCTGCGGGTCGAGCGGCGCCGGCGGGAGTTCTTCGACCGCCTGCGCCTCGGCCGGCAACACGCCGTGCTGGGTCAGGAATTCGCGGATCTGGCCTTCCGGCATCGCGCCGGGGAAACCATCCACCAACTCGCCGCCCTTGACCAGGAAGACCGTCGGCACCGAGCGGATCTGGAACGCGGCAGCGATCTGCTGTTCCTTGTCCACATCGACCTTGGCCAGCTCGAACGCACCGTTGTAGTCGGCGGCGAGCTTTTCCAGGATCGGCGTCAGCGACTTGCACGGGCCGCACCAGGTGGCCCAGAAATCCACCAGTACCGGTGTCGTCAACGATTTCTGCAGGACCTCGGTCTCGAAGGTGTCGGTGGTGGCATCGAATACGTGCGGCTTGTCGGACATGGGCTTCCTGAAAAGATGACGGCAACAGTGGGACGTAATGGTGGCAAACCCGGCCGACACAAGGCTGGCCGGGATCGGGCCAACCGGCGGTTATCGCCAGGCCGGTCATGACAAGGCCGGCCGAGGCCGGCGACGACCAGGCCGCCAGCAATCACGCCAGCCGGGATCAGACAAGGGGTTCACGCCACCCGCCCCCGGCACCACAATGCCGCGTCATGGCGGCGCAACCTGCGCCCGCGTTGGAGCAAGACGAATGGCGAGCATCGATGGCATGCAGCGCACCCTGGGCCTGATCGCGGCAACTGTGTTCGTGCTGGCGGTGGCCGGCTTCGGGCTGGCATTGCCCGGCTATCTGCAGGCCAGCCACCCGGTGGCGTTATTGGGCGCAGACGGCGTTCCGCACGCGCTGGGCTTCAATCTGCTGGCGTTCGCGCTGGTGGGTGGGTTGGGCATGGCCACCGGCATCAGTCTGCTGGCGCGCATGCCGGCCAAGTCCGGCTGGAGCCTGCGCGTGGGCGGGCAGTTGATCGTGCTGGCAGGTTTGGCGTTCCTGGGCATGGGTCTGCTGCCGCTGGATCCCGCCGACCTGGATGGCCGCGCCAGCCAGGCCCACGCCACCGCCTGGCTGCTATGGGCGGTGGCGTTCGTGCCGGCCATGCTGTTGATCGCCGCCGCGCTGCTCAACCAGTCCGATACCCGCGCGCTGGCGTTGCTAAGTCTGGGCGCCGGGCTGCTGGTGGCGGTGCTGGCATTCGGGCCGCCGGGGTTGCTGCGCCAGGCAATCGCCCAGCGTGTGGCGTTCCTGGCCTGGGTAGGCTGGCTGGCGGTTGCCGGCTGGAGCTGGCCGGCCAAAGCCGCCTTCTGACGCGCGCGTTTGGAGCGCCTGCTGCACTGCGGTACCCTGTGCCGCTTTGCACCGCCCGAGCATCCGCTCCCAATGTCCACCGTCGAACCGAACGTCTACGACCCGCAGCAGGTCGAAACCTCCGCCCAGCAGTTCTGGGATGCCACCCGCGCCTTTCAGGTCGATGAGAACTCGGACAAGCCGAAGTTCTATTGCCTGTCGATGCTGCCGTACCCGTCCGGTGCGCTGCATATGGGCCATGTGCGCAACTACACCATTTCCGATGTGGTCAGCCGCTACAAGCGCATGACCGGCCACAACGTGATGCAGCCGATGGGCTGGGACGCGTTCGGGTTGCCGGCGGAAAACGCCGCGATAAAGAACAAGACCGCGCCGGCCAAGTGGACCTACGCCAACATCGAACACATGCGCGGGCAGCTCAAGTCGCTGGGCTATGCGATTGACTGGTCGCGCGAGTTCGCCACCTGCTCGCCGGACTATTACGTGCACGAGCAGCGCATGTTCACCCGGCTGATGCGCAAGGGCCTGGCCTACCGCCGCAATGCGGTGGTGAACTGGGACCCGATCGATCAGACCGTGCTGGCCAACGAGCAGGTCATCGACGGCCGCGGCTGGCGCTCCGGTGCATTGGTGGAAAAACGCGAGATCCCGCAGTGGTTCCTGCGCATCACCGATTACGCGCAGGAACTGCTCGACGGCCTGGATCAGCTGGACGGCTGGCCGGATTCGGTCAAGACCATGCAGCGCAATTGGATCGGCCGTTCGGAAGGGCTGGAGATCCAGTTCGACGTGCGCGACACCAATGGCGCTGCGCTGGATCCGCTGCGCGTGTTCACCACCCGCCCGGACACGCTGATGGGCGTGACCTTCGTGTCGATCGCCGCCGAGCACCCGCTGGCGCTGCATGCGGCCAAATCCAATCCGGAACTGGCCGCGCTGCTGGAAACGCTCAAGCACGGCGGCGTCTCCGAAGCCGAACTGGAAACCCAGGAAAAACGCGGCATGGCCACCGGCCTGACCGCGGTGCATCCGATCAGCGGCGAGCAGGTGCCGGTGTGGGTGGCCAACTTCGTGCTGATGGGCTACGGCACCGGCGCAGTGATGGCCGTGCCGGGTCACGACCAGCGCGATTTCGAATTCGCCAACAAGTACGCTCTGCCGATCGTGCAGGTGGTCAAGCTGCGCGAGCCGCGCAATGACGACGAGCAGACCTGGGACGCCACCCAGTGGCGCGACTGGTACACCGACAAGAGCCGCGAACTGGAGCTGATCAATTCGGCCGAATTCGACGGGCTGGATTTCGGCGGCGCCTTCGAAGCGCTGGCCGAGCGCTTCGAGCGCAAGGGCCAGGGCCAGCGCCGGGTCAACTATCGCCTGCGCGACTGGGGCGTGAGCCGCCAGCGCTACTGGGGTTGCCCGATTCCGGTGATCTATTGCGCCAAGTGCGGCGCGGTGCCGGTGCCGGAAGACCAGCTGCCGGTGGTGCTGCCGGAAAACGTGGAATTTGCCGGCACTGGTTCGCCGATCAAGACCGACCCCACCTGGCGCCAGACCACCTGCCCGGAGTGCGGCGGCCCGGCCGAGCGCGAGACCGATACCTTCGACACCTTCATGGAGTCCAGCTGGTACGTGGCGCGCTACACCAGCCCCAATGCACGCGACATGGTCGACCGCCGCGCCAATTACTGGATGCCGGCCGACCTGTATGTGGGCGGCATCGAGCACGCGATCCTGCACCTGATGTATTTCCGCTTCTATCACAAGCTCATGCGCGACGCGCGGCTGGTGGACAGCGACGAGCCGGTGACCAACCTGCTGACCCAGGGCATGGTCATCGCCGACACCTTCTATCGCGATGCCGACAACGGCGGCAAGGATTGGATCAACCCGGCCGATGTCGAGATCCAGCGCGATGAGCGCGGCCGCGTCACCGGCGCGGTGTTGATCGCCGACGGCCAGCCGGTGCATATCGGCGGCACCGAGAAGATGTCCAAGTCCAAGAACAACGGCGTGGACCCGCAGTCGATGGTGGCCAAGTACGGCGCCGACACCGTGCGCCTGTTCTCGATGTTCGCCGCACCGCCGGAGCAGTCGCTGGAATGGAACGAGGCCGGCGTCGACGGCATGGCACGCTTCATGCGCCGGCTGTGGGTGCAGGTGCACAAGCATGTAGGCGAGGGCGCCGCCGCTGCATTGGATGCTGCCAGCCTGAGCGCCGAGCAGAAGGCGATCCGCCGCAAGACCCACGAAACCATCGGCAAGGTCAGCGACGACTACGGCCGCCGCCACAGCTTCAATACCGCCATTGCCGCGGTGATGGAGCTCTCTAACGCGCTGGCCAAGTTCGACGACGCCAGCGACCAGGGCAGGGCGGTGCGCCAGGAAGCGTTGGAGGCGATGGTGCTGCTGCTCAACCCGATTACCCCGCATGCCAGCCACGCGCTGTGGCAGGTGCTGGGCCGTGGCGAAACGTTGCTGGAAGATGTCGCGTTTCCGCAGGTCGATGCCGCCGCGCTGGTGCGCGACGCGCTAACCCTGGCGGTGCAGATCAACGGCAAGCTGCGCGGCACCATCGAGGTGGCTGCCGATGCCGGGCGCGAGCAACTCGAAGCGCTGGCGCAGGCCGAGCCGAACGCGGCCAAGTTCCTGGAAGGGATGAGCGTGCGCAAGATCATCATCGTGCCCGGCAAGATCGTGAACATCGTGGCGGGGTGATCGTTGTTGATCGGTCGCGTTGCCATCGCCGTTCCGGGTAGTTCGCCGGCTCGGCGTGGCAACGCGGTTGCAAGGCTGCTGCGGCAATTTGGCAATGTGTTACACAGGCGTGTGGTGGTTGCCGCAGCGGTCTTGGTCAATTCACTGCACCGGCGCGTGACGACGCGCCGGTGAGATTGCTGGGGTGGCTTCTGGTCATTCATTTCACTGGCGCGTGGCGACGCGTTTTTCATCCTGGGCGCCGCAGTTTTACTGCGGCGCCTCTCAAGCCCCATTCACGCGGTGTCGGTCAGGCTAGCCGCCTGTTGCCGCCGCCGGGGCGCTCATCCAGACTGTGCCCATGATTCGATTTCCTACTGCCTTCGCTGCGTCCCTCGTGCTCGTCTCGAGCCTCACCGCCTGCGGCTTCCATCTGCGCAATTCGCTGGCGTTGCCGCCGGACACGCCAGCGGTCAAGGTGCAGTCTGCAGTGCAGTACAGCGAGCTGGCCAAGTTGCTGCGGCGTGGCCTCAAGGCTGCCGGCGCCACCCTGGCCGACGAAGACGCCAAGACCGGCTTTGCGCAGGTGCAGGTGTTGTCCGAGCGCTGGGGCGATCTGCCGATCGCCATCGACAGCCAGGGCCGTGCGCAGGAATACAGCCTGCGCTACGCCGCCATCTTCACCGTCACCACCGCCAATGGCGCGGTGCTGGTGCCGCAGCAGGTGATCGAGCTGTCGCGCGACTACGTGTCGCCGCCGGTGGACGCCACCGGTACCGCGACCGAGCGCGAGATCCTTGCCGACGAGTTGCGCAAGGACATGTCGGCCTCGATCCTGCGTCGTATCGACAGCGTGGTGCGCGCGCGCGTGCAGCGTGGCGAGACGCTGGAAAGCACGCCGACCGCGCCGCTACCGCAGGCTCCCACGCCGCCAGTGCAGCCGACCCCGCCTGAGTCGAGCGTGCCGGCCGCGTTGCCGCCTGCGTCGAACAACTAAGCGTCGCGCGCGCTCGCAGTCATGGAACTCCGCCCCGAGCAGCTTGCCGGCCAGTCCAACCAGCCGTTGCAGCCGGTCTATCTGATCGCCGGCCCCGAGACGCTGCGCGTGCTGGAGGCGGCCGATGCGGTGCGCGCCCGAGCGCGTGCCGAAGGCATTAGCGAACGCGAAGTCTTCGACGCCGATGGCCGCGAGTTCGACTGGAACCAGCTGGATGCGACCTTCAACGCGCCCAGTCTGTTCAGTCCGCGCCGGCTGGTGGAAATACGCCTGCCCAGCGGCAAGCCGGGCAAGGACGGTGCCGATGTCATCACCCGCTTCTGCGCCAATCCGCCGCCGGACGTGGTGCTGCTGATCACCGCCAACGACTGGAGCAAGGCGCACCAGGGCAAGTGGGCCGATGCGGTCGGCCGCATCGGCACCATCTCGGTGGCCTGGGCGATCAAGCCGCACGAATTGTCCGACTGGATCGAGCGCCGCCTGCGCAGCCACGGCCTGCGTGCGGACGCTGCCGCAGTGCAGCGCCTGAGCGAGCGGGTGGAGGGGAATCTGCTCGCCGCCGCGCAGGAAATCGACAAGCTGGTGCTGCTGGCCGATGGCAGGGTGCTGGACCTGGAGGCGATGGAGTCGCTGGTCGCCGATGCCGCCCGCTACGACGTGTTCCGGCTGGCCGAAACCACCTTCTCCGGGCAGCCGACGGCGGTGATCCGCATGCTCGCCGGCCTGCGCGCCGAGGGTGAGGCGGTGGCTGCACTGATGCCGATCCTGATCAAGGAACTGCTGCGCACCGCATCGCTGGCGAAAGTGCAGGCAAATGGCGGCAACCTCGCCGCCGAAATGAAGGCGCAAGGGCTGTGGGAATCGCGCCAGGCCCCGTTCAAGCGCGCGCTGCAACGGCACCCGGAACCGCGCCGCTGGGAACGCTTCGTCGCCGAAGCCGGGCTGGTCGATCGCATGGCCAAAGGCCGCGCCGACGGCGACGCCTGGGTCGGCCTGGAACGCCTGCTGGTGGCTGTGGCCGAAGCGCGTGCGGTGAGATTGCTGGCGTGAAAGCGGTGGATGCCGGAACTGGAGACCAGAAGGTCGAGACCGAGAACCGGGAGCTTCAGAACAGCGCAATCCCAAGCCAGGATACGCAGGCGACTGCGATTGAGGCTTTCGCTGTTCCCATCTCACCGAACCTCGATTCGCAGTCCCCAGCGCTGGATGCCCGCTTTTTCGAATCTCCAATCCCGATTTCCGATTCCCAGCTTCACCCCGAATCCCCAATCCCCCATCCCCCATCCCGGCTCCACCTCTACTACGGCGGCACCTTCGATCCGATCCACCTGGGCCACCTCGCCATCGCCTGCGCCGCGCGCGACGAACTGGGCGCCCTCGTGCATCTGGTGCCAGCCGCCGACCCGCCGCATCGCCCCGCACCCGGCGCCACTGCGGCGCAGCGCGCACGCATGCTGGAACTGGCGCTCGCCGACACGCCCGGGCTGGTGCTGGACACCCGCGAGCTACGCCGCGCCAGCCAGGGTGGCGCACCGTCCTATACCGTCGATACCTTGCGCGAACTGCGCGCCGAACTCGGCACTGCGACGCCGATCGCCTGGTTGCTGGGCGCCGATGCCTTTGTCGGCCTGAGCAGCTGGCATCGGTGGGAGGCGCTGTTCGAGCTGGCGCATTTCGTCGTTGCCGAGCGTCCAGGCGTGCCGCTGGATCTGGCAGATGTGCCGCAGCTTGCCCAGGCGGTGCAGGGCAGATGGGCTGCCAGCGCTGGCGAACTGGGCACCACCCCGGCCGGCCGCCTGTGGCGGTTGCATCAACCGTTGCGCGGCGAGTCGGCCAGCGCGGTGCGTTCGCGCATCGCCACCGGCGGCGACTGGCAGGCGCTGGTGCCGCCGTCGGTGGCAGCGTTTATCGCGCGCGAATGCCCTTACGGCAGCGCGCAGCCGTCTAGCTCAACACGCATCCGGCCGGACCGGCCTATAATTCACGCGAATTCCATCGAGTTGCCCGCTTTGACCACCCAAGCCCAAGTCATCAAGACCTCCATTCCGAACCCGCCGCCGTCCGTGCCGGCCCTGCTGGCCACCGTGCGCGAGGCCGTGGAGGAGCTGAAAGCCAAGGACGTGGTCGAAATCGATGTGCGTGGCAAGTCCAGCGTCTGCGATTACATGGTGGTTGCCTCGGGCACCTCGACCCGCCACGTCAAGTCGATCGCCGAAGAAGTGGTGAAGTTCGCCAAGCGTCTGGACGTGATGCCCCTGGGCGTGGAAGGCGAGCGCGAAGCCGAATGGGTGCTGGTCGACCTGGGCGATGTGGTGGTACACGTGATGCTGCCGCGCGTGCGCGAGTTTTACGCGTTGGAGCGCCTGTGGACCGTAGGCGACCAGCGTCCGGACGATGTGGATGCCGATCCCGAGGCGTAACTGACCCACGGCATGGCGAGAAAATCCCAAGCCCAGACGGAGACACCTGCCTCGCCGGCGCTGCAGCAACTGCGCAGCCAGCCGGCGCAGGCCGCCGCGCAGCCGTTGTCGCCGGCGCGCAAACGCTTCGACCGCTTGCTGCGCGATCTGGAGCGTCATCGCAACGAACTGCAGGCCTGGCAAACGGCGCTCACGCGTTGGCGCGAGCGCTATCACACCGAGCTGCAGCCCTTGCTCGATCATCGGCGCGCGGCCGATGTGGCGCTGGTCGAAGAGCTCGATCGCGCGCATGCCACGGTCAAGCTGAGCAAGGCCGAGCGTGCGTTTCTGTCAGAGCTGCTGTGCGATATCGCCGGCCCGCTGATCGAAGCGGGACATGAAGCATTGCGGCCGATCTACGATCGCCACAGTGTCATGGGCTACGACCAGGAAGTGGCCGAATCCGATGCACTGATGAAGCAGATTCTCGGCCAGGCCTATGGGCTGGATGCCGACGAACTGGACGGCATCGATTCGCCCGAAGAACTCTTCGAACGCGTCAGCGAGCGTCTCGAGCAGGAACACGCGCAACAACAGCAGCGCAACGCCCAGCGCCGCAAGCGTGCCGAAAAAAAAGCGGTTGCCGGGAATGCCGAGCCGCCACCGTTGCGCGAGTTGTATCGCAAACTGGCCGGCAATCTGCATCCGGACCGCGCCAAGGACCCCGACGACCACGCCTCGCGCACCATCCTGATGCAACGGCTCAATGCGGCTTACAAGGCCGGCGATCTGCTCGGCCTGCTCGAACTGCAGGCCGAGATCGGCCTGCTGGACGCGCAAGGTGTGGATGCGATGAGCGCGGCGCGGCTGCAGGATTACAACCGCGAACTGGACCGGCAGTGCAGGGAGTTGCAACAGCGGGTGCAGGAGCAGTCGGAGAACTTTTGCGCAGAGTATGCTCTGGACCTGCCGTCGCGGCTCAAGCCCGAGCGACTGGGTAGATTGATGGCCCAACTCAAGCGCGACGTCGAAGACGATCTGATGGAAGCGCGGCAGGGCCTGCGCGAACTGGCCGACCCGCACTCGCTCAAGCGCTGGCTGAAATTGCAGCGCGCCATGTCGAGCGCGCAAGACGCGCCCTGGTTCTGACACGCAGGCCCACGACTCGCGCGCTGCCTGCACGCTCGACTGAAAGCGCACGCCGCTGAGCGGTTCATCAGGCGGTGGTGCCAGCCGTGCACATGGAGCGAGCGGCCGCAGTCGTCGCGTTTGCGTCGCAGCGACCGCTAGTGGTGAGCGCGCAGCTGTCCTGCAGCTAGGGCGTGATGCTTCGAGCGCCCGTATTCCCGCAGATCTGCATTCGCGCAGGTTGTCTCTGCCGGCCGCGTGAGGCCTGCTCCGGCATCATGGAAAACTGCCGAGCGAACGACGGTCCGTCCGGCAGCGGCGTCGGCCGTTTGTCTGGCAAGGACCGCCTACAACGGCCCGCGCTCCCACGGCCCGGTGATCGCCAGCGTGATGCCCGGCGTCTGGATGTTGACGAACAAGGTGCGCGCCAGCGGGTCCCAGCAGGCGCCGCAGAACTCGGTATCGCGGTAATCGCCCTCGGCAATGGTCTTGCCGGCATCGGCGATCTGTTGCGAGGTCAGCTGTACGTTGTTCTTGGCCAGATAGAACGATTCGCCGCCACGGGTGAGCCCGAGCAGGCGCGCGCCGGGACCATATTCGTCCGGACTCTCCCCGCCGTCTTCGCATAGCACCACGCCACCGCGCGCGCTGACGGTGACGTTGTCCGGGTTGTGCGCGGCCAGCTGGTTGCCGCTGACGAACAATGCGCTCAAGCGCTGCGTAAACAGATCCAGCACCCATACCGCGCCGTTGCCGTAACCGCGGCGGCCCTGCGCATCCACGCCGGTGCTGGTGTCGACGATGAAGAGTTTGCCGTAGCTGTACCAGATGCCTTCGCCACGGCTCATGCGCAGCGCGCCATCGGCCCACGCCTGCGCAAACGGACCGCTCAGGGTGTCGTTGGCGCCGATATCGGGGAAGCCGGCCGGTGCGGCGATGCCATCCAGATCGGGCTCGGAAATATCCACCCATTCCAGCTGGAACTGCTGGCCGATGCTGGCGACGATGAGATCGGCATTGCGCCGCCCACGCACGCGTGCGGCCTGCAGGCGGCCGCCATTTTCCAGCGAGCCATTGCGGCCGCGACGGTCGTTGGGGATGAAGCGATACAGGCCGGCCTTGTTGCGGTCGTCTTCGGTGAGATAGACGATGCCGGTGCGCGGATCGATCGCCACCGCTTCATGGCTGAAGCGGCCCAGCCCGACCAGCGGGCGGCCGGTGGTGCGCTGGCTGTCCGGGTCCACTTCGAACACGTAGCCGTGCTTGCGGCCGGTGCTGGACACCGCATTGGTCTTGATCTCTTCGCAGCTCAGCCAGGTGCCCCAGGGGGTGGGGCCGCCAGCGCAGTTGACCAGCGTGCCGCCCAGGCTCGGCTCCAGGCTGCCCCAGCCGCGGCGACCGTAGCTCAAGGTGGTGGTGCCGCCACCGGCCAGTTGGCTGCCGCTGCCGCTGCCGATGCCGGTGTCGTACATCGCTGGTGCGCGGAACGGGGTGGTCGCGCCGCGCTCGTGGTTGCGGATCAGCACATATTCCAGGCCGCGCAGCGGATCGCTGCCGGGGCGCCAGTCGGGCCGACGCAGGCCGACCACGGCCATGCCGTCATGACGGTCGGGGCAGGGCTGGCCATCGTCCATGCGATCGCCGCTCCAGCCGAACGAGCGGTAGCTGAAACCACGCGGCAGCTGCAGCAACGGCAGCCCGGTGCTCTGGTCGGCGACCGGGGCGAGCGGGCCATACCGGCTGGGCACCGGGGCAAGCTGCAGCGGCAACGAGGCGCTGTTGGCGGCCTGGGCCTGGCGCGATTGCAGTGCGCTCAAGCTGCCAAGCGCACCGGCGGCCATCACGGCGGCGCTGCCCTTGAGCACCTGGCGGCGGGCGGGATCGAAAATCGGCATCGAACGACTCCTGCTGGCTGGGTAGTGCGCCGACGCTAGATGCCCGCTGTAACCGCACCATGACACCGCTGTGATCGACCCGGTTCCGATACCCAGGCTGTGACGCGGATATCATGTCGCGATGAAATGCCGACTCATCGCTACCGGCGAGCGCGCACCGGCCTGGGTGGCGCAGGGCTTTGCCGAATATCAGAAACGTCTTTCGCACTGGATGCCATTGGAGCTGGTCGAGATCGAACCCGGCCTGCGCGGCAAGGGCCGCGACGCGCAACGCGCCACCGACGACGAAGGCCGCCGCGTGCTCGCCGCGCTGCCCAAGAACGCCTACGTGGTTGCGCTCGATATCCCGGGTCGCCCGCTCAGTTCGGAGCAGCTCGCCCAACGCATGGAGCACTGGCGCGGGCAGGGCCGCGATCTGGCCTTCCTGATCGGTGGTCCCGAAGGTCACTCCGCCGATGTGCTGAAAACCGCCAGCGAGAGCTGGTCGATCGGCCCGTTGACCCTGCCGCACATGCTGGTTCGCCTGATCGTCGCCGAGCAGCTGTATCGCGCTGCGGCGATGCTGGCCAATCATCCGTATCACCGTGCGTAATCGGCATGCGCGACGGCAGGAATCCGCGCGTAGCCGCTGCGCTTTCGAGATGGGTGTGCGGGCGAGTAGCCGGGCGCATCCTCAACCCGATCCGCGAGACCGCACGTCGTCGTGTGCACGCAAGGCGCGATGCAATGATGCGCATGCAACAGCTGAAACCGTGGCCTCGCAGCAGCCGGCTGCGCAACGCCAGACCATGCGGCGACCGGGCATCCGAGTCGCCGCAGGTGATGACGCATCAGTTCAACGAAAAACTCACCGGCACCAGACCGTAGGCCTGCACGGCCTGGCCGTTCTGCGTCGCCGGCTGGAAGCGCCAGTTGCGCAGCACCTGGCTACGTGCCGCCAGATCGAGCGCACGATGACCGCTGCTGGTCTGCACGCTCACCTCGGCCGGGCGCCCATCGGTGCCGACCAACACGCGCAGCAGCACCGTGCCCTTCTGCCCGGCACGCAGTGCTGCCACCGGGTAACTCGGCGCCGGTGAACTCAGATACTGCAGCTGGCCTGCCTCGACCGGGCCGCTGGGTGCGGCAATCGCCGGTGCGCTGTCAGACACCGCATCCGAGGCCGCAGGTAAGGCGAACGTTGCGCTGTCGACCACGGCCGGCTCACTGACCACCGGGGTCTGCACCTGCACCGGCGCCGTGGTCGGCGGTGTGTGCGTTGCCTTCGGCTTGAACTTCACCTCGATCGGAAACACCGGTTGCGGCGGCGTCTCGATGGTGATGGGCATGACCCAGCGTTCTTTCGGTGCGGGCTGCTGCGGAATCGCCCGGTACGAGAGCGGAATCAACAACAACCCACCGGCCAGCAAATGCAACGCCACGGCCGTACTCATCGCCAGAACGCGCGAGGTGTCGATGCCTGTGGATCGGGGGAAAACCTGCGATTGCGTGCGAACCATCATCCACCTCCTCGAACGGAACTGCGGAAAGTACCAGCGCGACCCGGACGCAGTACACCATCCGGTAGCGTAGGTTTACCGCAGCGCGCGTGGCTGCACAAGCACGGCGTGCATCTGCCAGGGACGCGCCATATTGCGAAGGATGCCGGAGCGATTTCGCCGTCATGTCGGTATCGATGACCGGCTTGCCTTTCAAGGCACCGTTACGCACGAGCACTGGCATGCAAGCGCCCAGCCGAAGCTGGGCGTTCGCGGTAGAAAAGCCCAGCCCGTTGCGGGGCTGGGGAAACGACGCTGACGGGAGAGTGCGTCAGTAGTCGTACGACACCGAGAACATGGCATAGCGGGGCTGGGTGAAGAACCTGCCCATGTTGTAGGTGTTCGACAGCGTGAACGCGCCGTCTTCCCAGGTGGAATCGACCTGCAGCGGCTTGCGCTCGTTGAAGATGTTGAAGGCCTGCAGGGTCATGGCCAGCTTGTTGTCCGCGAACGCCGGGCGATAGGTCAGGCCCAGGTCGACGATCTTGGTCCACGGCAAGCGGCCGGCATCGCCCGGACGCGACGGCTGCCCGTTGCAGATGTGGTGAGCGGAGCCATAACCGATCGGGTCGCCAGCGTCGGAATCTTCGCTGATGCCGTTGATGCTGACATAGCCCAGGCAGGACTTCGGCGTGCCGGAGAGCACGCGGATATTGCCTGCGATCAGCCATTCCGGTGCGATCTGGTAAGAGCCGTAGATCTTGATCTGGTGCCGGCGATCGTTGGCCAGATAGCCGCCGGAATACCACATCAGCGCAGCGGCATCCCAATCCTGGGTCTTGGAGACATCGGTCTGGCCGATATCGGACTTGATCTGGCCTTCGGTATTGCCGAAGTTACGCGACCAGGTGTAGTCGATGCGGCCTTCCCATTTGCCGTCGAACGGGTGTTGCAGGAACAGGTCAACCGCCAGATAGGTGCGCTTGGCCTTCTTGTCGAAGCCCCAGTCCGACGGCGACATCGACACCGACGTACGGCCGGAACCGTCCAGGTTGGCCAGGCTGAAAGAGTTGGTTTCGCCGGGATTGAAGATGATGCAGCCGGGCACGTTGACGGTGCTCGGATCCACGCCGATCGCGGTCAACTTGGTCCGCATCCGGTCGGCATCGCAGACATCGTCGATGGTGGCGCCCAGCGTGCGGTAGGTGGCCTTGGCACCAGTCACCCAGTTCTCGCCAAGCGTCTTGTCGAAGCCAAGCATGAACTCGTCCTGGTACATCGACTTCAGATCGGTGGCGGCGATACCGGCCGCATCCGGGGCTTGGCCGCATTCCAGCCCGGCGGAGACCACATTGCCGGAACAGGTAAAGCCTGCCGATGCATCCACCGCTACCGGCGTCAGGCCAGTGGGATTGCCTTGTGCATCGATGCCGCTGTAGGTGAAGTACTCGTTGGTGAACGTGGACGGCGAGGCGCCACGGATCGCCACGCTGTTGGGCAGCGCCAGATAATAACGGCCGGCGTTGCCGTACACCTTGAGCGAGGAATCGCCGAACACGTCCCAGCTCACGCCCAGGCGCGGAGCCCACTGGTCGCCACTGCGCACGTAGGGGACGCCAACGTCATTGAAGTTGGTGAACTTGTCGTTGCGAATGCCCAGCGTCAGCAGTAGCGTGTCGGTGATCTGCCATTTGTCTTCAAGGAAATACGCCTTCTGTTCGACCGACATGCTGGTGGCCGTGTTGAACACGGTCTGGTTGACGAAATAACCATTGCCACCGGCCGGGCCAACGCCGAGCCCGGCGCGGATCGGCGAGGTGGGGCGCGAGGAGCGTCCGTAGCTCCAGGTATAGCCGGGGCCGGTGGTGATCACGCCTTCGTTGCTGGCATCGAAGTGCATGTTGTCCACGCCCGCCGTCAGCGTGTGTGTGCCCAATACGTACTCCAGATCGACCCGTAGGCCGCGGGTGGTGTTTTCGCCGTCGCGTGCCTGGCTGGAGGTCTGGTTGTTGCGGATCTCGCTGCCGCCGGTGATTGCCGGGTCCTGCAGATTGGTGTTGTTGAGTTGGGGTGCCGTGCTGGGGTTATTGCGGAAGTCGGTCTGGCGGCTCTTACCGTAGGTCGCGCTCAGGGTGAGGTCATCGGTGATGTAGCTGGTGTACTTGCCGATGTAGTAGCGGTCGTTGACCTTGACGGTGTCGGCGAACGCGCCGGCGGCATCGCCGCCGAGGCCTTCGTAGCCAAGGAAGTCGCTGTAGGCGCCGCCTTCGCGGTAATTGTTCTTGATGCCGGTCAGTTCGAGGATGTTGCTGTCGTTGATGTTCCAGTCGATCTTGGCGTAGAGCTTCGGCTCGTCGATGCGGTAGTTGTTGCGGCCGATCACCGGGTCGTCGCGGCGCGCCGTCGACACGCCTTCGCTGCGTTCCTGCTCGGCGGCGACGAAGACGAACAGGCGGTCTTCGATCAGCGGCCCACCAGCGTAGACGCTGTACACCGTGTTCCAGAGCTGGTCGTCCTTGCGGCTGCGGTACAAGGTGCCGGGCAGGGTCGGGTCGCTGTACTCATAACCGTCTGGCGGCGTGGTCGAGGGATAGAACACGTTCTTGTAGTCGCTGGACAGCGATTTCGGACGCCACAGCACCTGCGCGCCGAAGTGCCACTCGTTGGTGCCGCGCTTGCCGACCTGGCTGAGCACGCCACCGGCCGAACGCCCATAACGGGCGCTGTAACCGCCGGTGTAGGTTTCCTGCTGGTCGATGGCACCGAACGGCAGGGTCACGCCGCCGATGTTGGAGAGCGGATTGGAGGTGAGATAGCCGTTGAGGTAATAGGCGTTTTCGGTGACGCCGGCGCCGCCAAAGGAAATCGCATTGCCGAAATAGCCGCTGCCCTGCACGGCCCCCGGCGACAACAATGCGATGGCTTCGCCCGAGCGCGCCAGTGGCAAGCGCTGCAACTGCTCGGCGGTAATCACGATACGCGAGGCAGTGGCGGACACATCCACCGGCGAGATGTTCTTGCCGGTCACCGTAATCGTGCCAAGGGTGGCGGTATCGCTAGCGTCAGCACCGCCGAACGACACATCGGTGCCGGCACCGACGCGCAGGGCGATGTTCTTGCGTGTCTCCACGGCCCGGCCTTCCCGTTGCAAGGTGACCGTGTAGGTACCGACGGGAAGATTGCCGATGGTGTAGCGCCCGTTGGCGTCGACGGTCGCCGTGCGTGCAAAGCCGGTATCGCTTTGCGCCGTGACGGTTGCACCGGCGGCAGCGGGCGCGCTGCCATAGATTCCTGCAGTTGTGCTCTGCGCGGCGGCAGTGCCGGAGACCAGTCCACCGACGGCGCCGCTCAGCGCAAGCGCAAGCACGCTGATGCGCGCATAGCGTGCACGCGAAGGTGCAGGACGCGAGGGGGGATGGAATGTGCGCTTCGAAGCGGCGTGGCCGGTCATCATCTCTCTCCAGAGGAGCGCCATCACGAATATGACGGTACGCTGACAACCGATGCTAGAGAGCTGTAGAGCCTGCTTAAAGAATGATTTCTCTAAATTTCATGTTTTTTTAAGCACAAACCTAACAAAGCGCCTATTCATCTCCATAAAGTGTGGCATGGGGCACTTGCAAGTTGCCAAGTATTCAAGTTTTGGAAGAACGTTGCCGCCCTGTATCACGCTCCGGTTTCACGTGTTTGCGGGTGGCTTTTGCAACAGCAGTCCACAAAACGACACTGCCCTCCGAAGAGGTCAGTGCGGGACGCGTCCGTGACGGCATCTCTGCTTCTTCAGCGACCCAGCTCGAAGGTCACATCCAGATTGATCGACAGCGTGCTTTCGCCCGGGGCGACCGGGGTGTCCATCTCGGCCTTGGCCGAGCGCATCGAGGCGGCCATCATCATCGGGCGCACGCCGCCGCCGCTGCGGCCTTCGGAGATGCTGACGATGCGGCGCACCTTCAGGCCGAGCGACTTGGCGTAGGTGTCGGCGCGGGCCTGGGCCTTCTTCAGTGCGGCCACGCGCGCTTCGTCGTAGACCGGCTCGGGCTGGTCGATCGAGAAGCTGGGGCCGTTGATGTCGTTGGCGCCCTGGGCGACCAGGGCATCGAGCACCTTGCCCAGGCGGGTGATGTCGCGGACCTTGAGGTTGACCGTGTTGCTGGCCTGGTAGCCGTTGATCTTGGGTGCTTCGTTCTCTTTGTAGGTGTACTGCGGGCTGAGGTTGATGCCGCTGGTCTGCACGTCCTTGTCGGCGATGCCGGCGGCCTTGACGGCGGCCAGCACCTTGTTCATCTGCTCGGCGTTCTGACGCATGGCGGCGTTGCCGTCGGCAGCCTGGGTGACCACGCCGGCAGACAGCGTGGCGATGTCCGGCACGCGCTTGGCTTCCGCTTCGGCCGACACATTGAGCAAGGTGCCGTCGTTGGGAATGGTGTAACTCGACGCAGGTTGAGCATGGGCGGTCATGGCGGTTCCGGCAGCGATCGAGAGGGCCAGCAACAACGGCTTGAAGGTGGTACGCATGAGATCTCCTTGTCTGTCTGCAGAGCGTGTTGTGAGTTCGATGAACATGTTGTGAGTCGAACGCGACCACTGTGTGCCATGCAAGCAAGCGGGCGAGCATGGGCAACAGGTATGCTGGAAGGATGCTTTATCTCGCCTCCCGATCGCCGCGCCGACAAGAACTCCTGCAACGCCTGGATGTGCCGTTCCAGACCTTGCAACTGGACGTGCCCGAGCTGCGCGCTCCCGACGAATCGCCCGCGCACTACGTGCAACGCGTTGCGCTGGACAAGGCGCGCGCCGGGCTGGCGCAGGTGCAGGCCAGCGACCCCGATGCGATCGTGCTGGGCTCCGATACCGAGGTGGTGTTGGGCGAGCGGGTGTTCGGCAAGCCGGTCGATGTGGCCGATGCGATCGCGATGTTGAGCTTGCTGTCAGGGCGCACCCACCAGGTGCTCACGGCGGTGGTTCTAGTCTGCGCACAACGCGCCCCGGCACAGGCGTTGGTGGTATCGGAGGTCACTTTCGACACGCTCGATGCTGCGCAGATCGCTGCCTATGCGGCCTGCGGCGAGCCGATGGGCAAGGCCGGTGCGTACGCGATCCAGGGACGCGCCGAACGTTTTATCAGCCATCTGTCCGGGAGCTATTCCGGCGTGATGGGATTGCCCTTATTTCACACCTCGCAGTTGCTCACAGCCTTCGGAGCGCATTGATGTCGGAAGAGATTTTGGTCAACGTCACCCCGCGCGAGACCCGCGTGGCGGTGATCGAGAACGGCATGCTGCAGGAACTGCATATCGAGCGCGGTTGGCGCCGGGGCGTGGTCGGCAATATCTACAAGGGCAAGGTGCAGCGGGTGATGCCCGGCATGCAGGCGGCGTTCGTCGAACTGGGTCTGGAGCGCGCCGCGTTCCTGCACGCCAACGACGTGATCCGCCCGGCGCCGGCACCGGCCAGTGTGGTCGATACCGAAGAAACCCCGATTCCGCCACCGCCGGCGGCCTCGGTGCCGATCGTGGAGCTGTTGCGCGACGGTCAGGACATCGTGGTGCAGGTGGTCAAGGACCCGATCGGCACCAAGGGCGCGCGGCTGACCACCCAGATCAGCATTCCCTCGCGCTATCTGGTGCTGCTGCCGCAATCCAAGATCGTCGGGGTGTCGGCGCGCATCGAAGACGAGGCCGAGCGGCTGCGTTTGAAGACCATCGTCAGCGAGGTCTCGGCCCAGCACGGCGGCTTCGGCTACATCATCCGTACCAATGCCGAAGGCCAGCCGGCCGAGGCGCTGGCCGAGGACATCGCCTATCTGTCGCGGGTCTGGAACGTTGTGGAGCGGCGCGGCCGCGAAGCGCCGCCGTGCAGCATCATCTATGAAGACCTGAGCCTGCCGCTGCGTGCGGTGCGCGACCTGATCCGCCGCGACGTGGAAAAGGTCAAGGTCGACTCCAACGAGACCTTCGTGCAGCTGCAGGCGTTCGTGGCCAAGTACATGCCGGTGCTGGCCGAGCGCCTGGAGCTGTACACCGGCGACCGGCCGATCTTCGACCTGTACGGGGTCGAGGACGAGATCGGGCGCGCGCTGAACAAGCAGGTGCCGCTCAAGTCCGGCGGCTACCTGGTGATCGACCAGACCGAGGCGATGACCACCATCGACGTCAACACCGGTTCGTTCGTCGGCCAGCGCAATCTCGAAGAAACCGTGTTCCGCACCAACCTGGAGGCCGCGCAGGCGGTGGCGCGGCAGCTGCGGCTGCGCAACCTGGGCGGGATCATCATCATCGACTTCATCGACATGGACGATGCCGAGCATCGCCGTCAGGTACTGCGCACGCTGGAAAAGGCGCTGGCACGCGATCACGCCAAGACCACCGTGTACGAATTCTCGCCGCTGGGCCTGGTGGAGATGACCCGCAAGCGCACCGTCGAAAGCCTGGAGCGGCAGCTGTCGGAAACCTGCGGCCAGTGCAGCGGGCGCGGCACCATCAAGACCGCCGAGACGGTGACCTACGAGATCTTCCGCGAGATCACCCGCGCGGTACGCCAGTTCGACGCCGCGCGGCTGCTGGTGATCGCCTCGTCCAAAGTGGTGGCGCGTATCACCGACGAAGAGTCGGCGGCCGTGGCCGAGCTGGAGGAATTCCTCGGCAAGAGCATCCGCTTCCAGTCCGACGACCAGTATCTGCAGGAGCAGTTCGATGTGGTGCTGCTGTGAGGCGGGGAATGGAGAGTCGGGAATCGGGAATGGGGGTGGAGCGAAAGGCGCTCTGCGGGGTGCCGGTGACATCTTTAGAATGGCGGCGCGCGCGGATGGATGATCGTGTGCGCGGCGCGGTTTGTGCTCCTGCGATTCCCTATTCCCTATTCACCATTCCCCGCCGTTAATGCCTACCCCGCTGCGCCGCCGTCTGCGTCTGTTTCGCCGCTATGCGATCACCGCCACCGCACTCGTGCTGGTGGCGATCGCATTGCTGGTGGGTGCGGCCAGCCAGGCGTTGCCGCTTGCCGAGCAGCGGCCGCAGCAGATCGCCGCGTGGCTGAGTCAGCGCGCCGGCCAGCCCATTGCCTTCGATCGCCTGCAGACCGAGTGGACCCGACGCGGGCCGCTGTTGCGGCTGGATGGGTTGCGGATCGGCCCGCATGGCGATGTGCGCGTGGGCCAGGCCGAAATCCTGCTGGCGATGTACGCCGGCCTGTTGCCCGGCCATTCGCTGACCGAAGTCCGCCTGCGTGGTCTGGCGCTGACGCTGCAGCGTAGCGATGACGGCGTGTGGTCGGTGCAGGGCTTGCCGGCCGCGCGGCGTGCCGACCCCTTGGAAGCGTTGCGTCGCCTCGGCGAAATTCAGGTGGCCGAGGCGCGTTTGCATGTGACCGCGCCCTCGATCGGCCTGGACACCACGTTGCCGCGCATCGATCTGCGTCTGCGTGTCAGCGGTTCGACAGTGAAAGTAGGCAGCCATGCCTGGATCGATGTGCAGCGCGCGCCGTTGACCACCGTGCTGGAATTCGATCGCAACAGCGGCGACGGCAGCGCCTACGCGCAGGCCGACCCCGCAGATCTGGCCGCGTGGGCCTCGTTGCTGCACGTCGGCGGCATGCGCGTGGATGGCGGCGGCGGACGGCTGCAGGCGTGGGCACAACTGCGTGCGCGCCGCATCACCGGTGTCACCGTGGATGCCGATCTTCAACAGGTGCGCTTGTCCGGTGCCGCACTGCCGGATGAAACCGCACGCCGCACGCTGGTGTGGGAGCGGCTGCAGGCACGCGCGCGCTGGCAGACCATCGAAGGCGGCTGGCGGATGGATGCGCCGCTGCTGCGGCTGGGGCAGGCGGCCAAATTGCAGCAGTTGGATGGGCTGAGCATCGCTGGCGGGCGCCGTTACGCGGTGGTCGGCAACCATGTGGATGTCTCCGGTCTGATCGCAGCGGCGGCATTGAGCGACCACCTGTCGCCCACCTTGCGGCGCTGGTTGAGTTTGTCCAAACCGCAGCTGCGTGTGACCGACCTGCAGGTTGCAGGCGAGCAGGGCGGTGCACTGCGCGCGCAGGGCCGGATCGACGAATTGGCGTTTCTACCGGTGGGCAACGCGCCAGGCATCAGCGGTTTGCGCGGCCTTATCGATGGCGATGCGCAGGCGGTCGAGCTGGACACCGCGCCCGATGCCACGGTGCGTTTCGACTGGCCGACCGGCTTCGGGGTGGTGCATGAGATCCAGCTGGCCGGCAAGCTCGTCGGCTGGCGCGACGGCGCCGGCTGGCAGGTCGCCACGCCGGCCTTGCGGGTGCAGGCCAAGGATTACGGCGCCAATGTGCGCGGCGGGCTGTGGTTCCAGAACGATGGCAGCCGCCCGCGCATCCAGCTGGCCACGCAACTGGACGATGTCGCCTTGCCGGTGGCGCGCAAATTCTGGATCCGCTCGAAGATGAGCAAGCCCGCCATCGACTGGCTGGACAAGGCGGTGGCCGGCGGCGTGATCACCGGCGGCACCGGCCTGGTCAGTGGCGATCTGGACGACTGGCCGTTCGAAGGCAATGACGGGCGCTTCGAAGCGTTTGGCCACATTCGCGACGGCGTGATCCCCTTCAATCCCGACTGGCCGGCGATGGAGCAGGTGCAGGCCGATCTGAGCTTCCTCGGCAACGGCTTCTCGCTGCAGGGAAGTGGCGAGCTGGCCGGCGCGCCAATCACCCGGCTTGAGGCCGGCATTCCCAATTTCGCCACCTCCGAGCTTTACGTGCGTGCCTCCACCCAGGCCGACGCTGCGCAGCTGCTGAGCATGCTGCGCAAAAGTCCGTTGGAGCGTCGCTACGGCGACACCTTGCGCAATCTCACGGTGTCCGGCCCGGCAACGGTGAGCTTCGATCTGCTGCGTCCGCTACGCAGCAAGGGCGTGGGCGGGCACCTGCAGGGCACGGTCGCGCTGCAGGGTGCCAGGCTGGCCGATGCGCGCTGGAATCTGGCCTTCGACCAGGTCAGCGGCCAGGCCGACTACCGCGACACCGGTTTTGCCGCCGAGCAGTTGAGCGTGCAGCACCAGGGCCGCAGCGGCGCGTTGTCCCTGCGTGCCGGCGGCTTCGTGCAGGACCCGAAGCAGGCGTTCGAAGCGCGCTTTGCCGCCACCCTGGATGCCAAGGAATTGTTCGACCGCGCGCCGCAGATGGAATGGCTGCGCCCGTACGTGCACGGCAGTGCGCCCTGGCAGGTGGGCGTGGATGTGCCATTGCCGCCGCCGGGCCAGACCGATGCGAAGGCGATGTTGAGCCTGCGCTCGGACCTGGTCGGCACCACCCTGGATCTGCCTGCGCCGCTGGACAAGGCGGCCACCCAGCCGTTGGACACCCAGGTCAAGGTGGCCTTGCCGGTCGGCGATGGCGATATCGATGTGGCGTTCGGCAAGCTGGTGGCGCTCAAGGCAAGCAGCCAGGGCAACCAGACCGGCGTGCGCGTGGTGATGGGCACCGACACGGTCAGCGAGCGCCCACCGGCCAACGGGTTGATCGTCACCGGCCGCACCGCCTCGCTGGATGCGATCGACTGGATCAGCCTGGCGCGCGGCAGCAGCGAGCCGGAGATGCCGCCGCTGCCGGGCCAGCCGGAGACCAAAAAAAGCACGGTGCCGCTGCAGCAGGTGGACGTGCAGGCAGACAGACTGCTGATGATCGGCGGCGTGTTCCCGCAGACCCGGCTGCGGCTGCGCCCGACCCGCGACGCGGTGGCGGTGACGCTGGACGGCCCGTCGCTGGCCGGCCAGCTCACGGTGCCCAATGCCGACGGCGCCGCCGTGCAGGGCAAGCTGCGCACCGTGCACTGGCAGCCGGTGGTGGTGGCGGCCGAACCGGCCGCGCCCGAGCCGGGCGACCCGCTGGCCGGCGCCCTGCCCGAGCCGGCGCGCCGCGCGGTGGCCGAGTTCGACCCGGTGTCGATTCCGCCGTTGTCGCTGGATATCGATGACTTGCAGGTCGGCAAGATGACCCTGGGCGCCGCCATCCTGCGCAGCAGCCGGCTCAGCGACGGCATGCAGGTCGATCAGCTGCAACTGCGCTCCAACGACCAGAGCATTGGTCTGACCGGCGCCTGGCGCGGCAAGGGCGAATCCGCCAGCACCCGGCTATCGGCGCGCGTGGACAGCCGCAATCTCGGCAATCTGCTGCAAAACCTCACCCTGGGCGGCCAGTTGCGCGGCGGCGAAGGCCAGCTGGAACTCAACGCCGGCTGGCAGGGCTCGCCGACCGGCTTTGCGCTCGGTTCGCTGGACGGCGATCTCAAGATCGACGTACGCAACGGCCAATTGCTGGAGGTGGATCCCGGCGCCGGCCGCGTGCTCGGCCTGCTCAGCGTGGCGCAGTTGCCGCGCCGGTTGATGTTCGACTTCCGCGACTTCTTCTCCAAGGGGCTGGCGTTCAACAAGCTGGCCGGCGAGGTGCGCTTCGGCGATGGTTTCGCGCGCACCGACGCCATCCGCATCGAAGGCCCGGCCGCCGACATCAGTATCCGTGGGCTGACCGACCTGCGTGCGCAGACCTTCGACCAGACCGTGGACGTCAATCCCAAGGCCGGCAACCTGCTGGCCGTGGTCGGCGCCGTGGCCGGTGGCCCGGTCGGCGCGGCGGTGGGCGCGGCCGCCAATGCGGTATTGAGCAAGCCGCTGGGCGCGATCGGTGCCAAGACCTATCACGTCACCGGCCCGTGGAAGGAGCCGCAGGTGGACGTGGTGGAACGCGAAGCGCGCGAGCGTGTGCCGAGCAAGCCGAGTTCTTCGAGTGCGCCAGGTACCAGTTCCAGCAAGCCTGGTGCAGCGCCGCGCTGAGGCGCCCAAATGTGCGGCGCGCGCGGGTCAGTCGAATGCGCCTAGCCCGCCGAGCGCAATGCTTCCATTCAGTCCGCACACCGCACACCGCACACCGCACACCGCACACCGTCGCGCTGAGGCGTTGAAGCGCCCGCCGGGCATCCAGCCAGCTCTGCACATGGCGAGCTGCGCCCATACGCTGACGTGCTCAGTCTGCTGGCGTCCCGTTATCCGCCTCGTCTTCGCTGGCAGTACGGGTGAACATCGGCAGGCGGAGCCGCGAACGATGGCCCGGCCTCGGCGGTTGATCTGCGCCCGCCACGCCACGGAAATAGCCGCGCTGCCATTTCTCGCGTGCGGCGGCCGATTGCGCATCCGGCAATTCATCCAGAAACCGCGTGCGGCTGTGGGTCCAGTCCGCATGCTGCCGCGCCAGTTCCGGCGCCTCGGACAGCGGCTGCCACTGCGGTTGCACCTGCTCGATCAGCCGGCGCGGCAGCGGAAACAGATGGCAGAACGGCTCGCCGGCGTCGAAGCGCACCCGCCCGGGCCGGGTGAATCGCCAGTTCATGGTGAAGGTGTACGGGCTCCAGTCGGTTTCGACCATGCCGCTCAACGCACCGATACCGTCCTTGGGCCGGTTCAACGGCCCGGTGACGAACAGATCGATGCCTTCTTCGGTGCGGAACAGGCAGGGCACGTGGAAGGTCAGCACGCCGTAGCCGAAGTGGCTGATCGCCGGCGATGCGCTGCCGGCATCGGCAACGATCTGGATGGCGTCCAGGCCATCGCCGCCGTTCCAGCTGGCTGCGAAACCGGCCTGGCACAGCAGCTCCCAGCCATGCGCATTGGCGATCGCCAGCGGCAGGCAGCGGTAGGCATAGCGCTGGTCGGTGGCGTCCATCCAGTCGCGCTCGTGTGGGGCGGGGCGGATGTCCAGCGTATGGCCATCCAGGACGTGGGCAGTGAGCTTCATGCGCGGGCGTCGGCAGGGCAGCGGGCCTGCGATGATAGCTGCGCCGCACGTTCAGCCGAACGACTTGTCTCCCCGGCGCGCGGGCCCCATCCTGACTGCATGACCGATAACGCTCTCACTCTGGCCGAAACCCGGCTGCTGCTTCCTTCCGGCCTGGACACCGGCCATCTCGACCGCACCTTCGGCGCCCTGCTGGGCCCGGGCATCGACTTCGGCGACCTGTACTTCCAGCATTCGCGACGCGAGAGCTGGAGCGTGGAAGACGGCATCGTCAAGGACGGTGCGCATTCCATCGAACAAGGCGTGGGGGTGCGCGCGATTGCCGGCGAGAAGACCGGCTTCGCCTATTCCGATGACATCCAGCGCGACGCCTTGCTGGAGGCGGCGCAGTCCGCGCGCGCGATCTCGCGCGAGGGCGGTGCGCAATCCACCCGCTCGCTGGTGCGCGGCAACGGCCGTGCGCTGTACCCGGCCACCGACCCGATCGACGACATGGACAGCGCGACCAAGGTCGATCTGCTGCGCCGGATCGACCAGTACGTGCGCGCCGCCGATCCGCGCGTCAAGCAGGTGATGGTGAGCCTGTCCGGCGGTGTGGACACGGTGCTGATCGCGCGCAGCGACGGCGTGCTCGCCGCCGACGTGCGCCCGCTGGTGCGCCTGAACGTGCAGGTGATCGTCGAGCAGGGCGGGCGGCGCGAGTCCGGTTACTCCGGCGGCGGTGGCCGTTACGGCTATGCCGAACTGTTCGCCGATGGCCGCCCGGAAGGCTTCGCCCGCGAGGCGCTGCGTCAGGCGCTGGTCAATCTGGATGCGATTCCGGCACCGGCTGGCGTGATGCCGGTGGTGCTCGGCCCGGGCTGGCCCGGCGTGCTGCTGCACGAGGCGGTGGGGCACGGCCTGGAAGGCGATTTCAACCGCAAGGGCACCAGCGTCTACGCCGGCCGCATCGGCGAGCGCGTGGCCTCGCCGGGCGTGACCATCGTCGATGACGGCACCCTGGATGGCCGCCGCGGCTCGCTCAATATCGACGACGAGGGCACATCCACCCAGTGCACCACGCTGATCGAAGACGGCGTGCTGGTCGGCTACATGCAGGACACCCACAACGCGCGCCTGATGGGCGTGGCGCCGACCGGCAACGGCCGGCGTGAATCGTTCGCGCACCTGACCATGCCGCGCATGACCAACACCTACATGCGCGCCGGCCAGCACGATCCGCAGGAAATGATCCGCTCGGTCAAGAAGGGCATCTACGCGGTCAACTTCGGCGGCGGCCAGGTCGACATCACCAGCGGCAAGTACGTGTTCTCGGCCACCGAGGCCTATCTGATCGAAGACGGCAAGGTCACCGCGCCGGTCAAGGGCGCCACGCTGATCGGCAACGGCCCGGAGACCATGCAGAAGGTGCGCATGATCGGCAACGACCTGGCGCTGGACGAAGGCGTGGGCGTGTGCGGCAAGGACGGGCAGAGCGTGCCGGTCGGCGTCGGCCAGCCGTCGTTGCTGATCGACGGCATCACCGTTGGCGGAACGCAGGCCTGAGATGCGGGGATTCGGGATTCGGGATTCGGGATTCGCAACGGCCGGGATGGCCGTTGCTGGGCTGGATGAATCGGGCGGATCCCTATTCGTCGCCTTCCGATGCCGATTCGTCGTCTTCCAATCCCGAATCCCCAATCTCCAATCCCGGCTCTTGAGACAACTCGCGCAGCACCTGGAACAGCTCGCGGTAGGCGCGCGGCGGCTTGTTCTTGGCCCGCTCGCTGATGGCGTTGCGCACCAGCTGACGCAGTTGCTGGCGGTCGGCGGCCGGATAGGCTTCCAGCAATTCGGCCAGCGCCACATCGCTCTCGGCCAGCAGCCGCTCGCGCCAACGCTCGACGCGGTGAATCGCGGCCACTTCGCGGCGCGCGGTGTCGCTGGTGGCATCCAGCGCATCGCGCAGCGCGTTCAGCGTGGTGTCGTCCTCGCGGCGCATGTGCTTGGCCAGAAACGCCAGCTGCCGCTTGTGCGCGATATGCGAGGTGATGCGCTTGCTCTCTTCGATATGCGGAATCAGCGATTCGGGTACCGGCAACTTGGCCAGCTGCGCCGAGGTGAGCGCCACCAGCTTTTCGCCCAGGTCGAAAATTTCCAGCGCCTCGCGCCGTTGCTGGCTGCGGCTGGCGCCGCGAAATTCACCGGTGTCTTCGTCGCGTCCGCGCATTGCAATCCATCCAAAACAAGAAGTTATTAATCATTAGACGGTCCGGCCATGGATGGCCGGGCTTTTGCGGAGGGATCCGCCATACATCAAGTCCGGCCATGGATGGCCGGGCTTTTGCGGAAGGATCCGCCATACATCAAGTCCGGCCACGGATGGCCGGGCTCTTGCGGAAGGACCCGCAATCAAGTCATTCGCGCTACGAGACTAGGATAAAGCATTGAACGCACTCTCCTCCGAAACACGTGTCCACGACGACAGCCTGCAGCGCCTGGACGCGCTCACCGACATCTCGCAGCGCCTGCTCGAGCGCGCCCGTGCGGCCGGCGCCACCCAGGCCGAAGTGAGCTGCAGCGAAGAGCGCGGCCTGGATGTCAATGTGCGGCTGGGCGATGTGGAAACGGTGGAATCCACCCGCGACCGCGGCATTGCGGTCACCGTCTACTTCGGCAAGCGCAAGGGCAGCGCCAGCACCGCCGATCTGCAGGATTCCAGCCTGGAATCCACCGTGGCCCAGGCCTGCGCGATCGCCCGCTATACCGAAGACGACGTGGCCGCCGGCCTGGCTGATCCGGAACTGATGGCGCGCGAGTTCCCCGAACTGGACAGCTGGCACCCGTGGGCGCTGAACGCCGACACTGCGGTGGACCTGGCGCTGGCCTGCGAAACCGCCGGGCGCGATGCCGATGCGCGGATCAGCAATTCCGATGGCGCCTCGGCCAGCACCGGGCTCAGCCTGTCGGTGTACGCCAACTCGCATGGCTTCATCGGGCGCGAACGCGGCACCCATCATTCGATCAGCTGCGCACTGATCGCCGGGCAGGGCGACGGTATGCAGCGCGATGGCTGGTACAGCAGTGCGCTGGCACGCGAAGACCTGGAAGCGCCCGAGGCGATCGGCCGCCACGCTGCCGATCGCACCCTGGCGCGGCTGCAACCGCGTTCGCTCCCCACCGGCCAGCTGCCGGTGCTGTTTGCGCCGGAAGTGGCGCGCTCGCTGGTCGGCCATCTGCTCGGCGCGGTTTCCGGCGGCGCGCTGTATCGGCGTGCCAGCTTCCTGCTCGACAGTGTCGGCACCAAGTTGTTCCCGGACTGGTTCAACATCGAGGAGCTGCCGCATCTGCGCCGCGGGCTGCGCTCGGCCGCCTTCGATGGCGAGGGCGTGGCGACGCGGCGTTCGGCGCTGATCACCGACGGCGTGCTGCAGCGGTATGTGCTCGGCAGCTATTCGGCACGCAAGCTGGGCCTGCAGACCACCGCCAACGCCGGCGGCGTGCACAACCTGCAGGTCACTGCGAATGCGGGCGATCTGGCCTCGATGATGTCCGGCATGTCGCACGGTCTGCTGGTCACCGAACTGATGGGCAACGGCGTCAATCCGGTGACCGGCGATTACTCGCGCGGCGCCGGTGGGTTCTGGATCGAGAACGGCGTGATCGCCTATCCGGTCGACGGCCTGACCATCGCCGGCAACCTGCGCGAGATGTTCGCCGGCATCGAGGCGGTGGGCAACGATGTGGATCCGCGTTCGCACGTCAAGATCGGTGCGGTGCTGCTCAACCGCATGACGGTGGCAGGCGACAGCTGAGCGCGCCGGTCGCGATGACTGTGCTCACCGCTCCCGGCCACTGCCGCGGAGCATCGTGAACGAGACCATGTCTTCCCGCACTGGTGGCTGGCTGACGGGTTGCTATAGTCCGCCGCACCACAACCATGCATGGGGAGACATGATGAGCGACTTCGAGTCACACGCTGCACCGCCGCCGCCGCCGATCGGCACCAGCTCGCCGTCGGAAGAGCGCACCCTGGCGCTTGCCGCGCATCTGCTCGGCATCCTCACGTCCTTCATCGGCGCGTTGGTGATCTGGCTGATCAGCAAGGACGCCAGCCCGTCCAAGCCGTTCGCCACCGATCAGGCCAAGGAAGCGCTGAACTTCCAGATCACCGTGATCATCGCCTATGTGGCTGCGGTGATCCTGACCATCGTGTCGTTCGGCATCCTGTTCTTCGTGCCGACGCTGGTATGGATCGCCAATCTGGTGCTGTGCATCCTGGCCGCGGTCAAGGCCAACAACGGCGAGCATTACCGGTATCCGTTCACGCTGCGCCTGATCAAGTAACCGGTCGCAATGCGAAAGACAAAGACCCGGCAGCGATGCCGGGCCCTTGGCGTTTCAGGCGATGGCTGGATCAGTTCTGCGCCGGGGTGTTTTCGGCGAAGTACTCGTGGCTGTCGGCATTGGTGATCGCCTGGGCCGGGTTGCTGATCGCCAGGCTACGCGCGCCGGACTGACCATAGACGCGGTCCTGGGTGCCGGCCACCACGGTGAAGTGGCTGGTCTCGTGCACCAGCGTGCCCGCCTTGGAGTCGGTACCGGTTGTCGATGCACTCCAGAACGCGTTGCAGACATGGATCTCGTACGGCTGGTTCGGATAGACGTAGGCGAAGGCGTCCGCCAGATCCGCTTCGCAGCTGCAGTTGATCGTCAGCTGGCCGTTGTTCTGGTCCAGCGCGTTGTCGATGTTGACGAAGTTCGAGCTGACCCGGCTATAGCGCGAGGCGTTGTAGGCGCCGAACCAGGTGGTATAGCGCGCGCCGGTGCTGCCGCCATTGAGGTAGGTGCGCGCGTTCTGAGAGTAATTACGCGCGGCAGTGACGGCACTGGCGGCCTGGTTGGTGCGGGTGGTGCTGCAGTTGAGGTAGTTGATGCCGTTGACCACGGCGGTCGGGCCGACTGCGAGCTGGCGCTGCACGCCGCGCCGCACACCGTCCAGCCAGACGGTGAGCGGGGTGCTGGTGGCCACCGCGGGCTCGCCGTTGGCCGCTTTCATCAGGCTGCCGTCGGACAGTGAGGCGTATTGCAGCGACGAACGGACCTGGATGGTGTAATTGCCGCTGGTCGACAGATCGTAGGCACCCGCCAGATCGACCTCGCCCTGCACACTCTGGCCGGGCTTGAGGATGGTGAAGTCGGCCGCCTTGGGCAGGCCGCGCTTGACCAGGCGCCCGGTATAGTTCACCGGCGTACCATCGCGGCTGACGTCCAGAATGCCGTTATCCAGTGACTTCAGCGGCAGCTGATAGGTCGGGACGCGCGCGATCTGGCTGCCGTTGTTGGTAACGGTAACGGCGATCTTGCCTTGGTGCCGCCCAGCCTGATCGGCGACCGGCGCCAGTTCGATGGTCAACGGAACCGGGCCGCGCACGGACTGCGCCTGCGCCGATCCGAGCACGCCAACAACGGCCAACGTGCCTGCTGCAAACGATGCGAGAAAAACATTCTTCACCAGCAACTCTCCATGTGATCGGGGGATGTCCGCTGAACGCGGGCAGACCAACCTAGGCACGGCGAGCGGGCACGACAAGACAATCGATTAGTGCTGTTTTTGGCCTGCTGATGGCGCTGGAATGGAAAATATGGACAGCGATGGCGACAATTTGGCTTCAAGTTGTGCGTCCATCCACAGTTTTAATGCGCGATGCATAAATTCCCTTGTGAAAATCTAAGTAAAGAGAATTTACGTTTTGTGACGCGGAACCCCGGTTATTCGAGGACGATCCACGACTGCACCGTGCGCTGGCGCACGGTGTGCGCAGAAGAAGGCGCGATTGCAGGATCGATGCATGCATCGCTGCCGCTGGGGAGTGACCACGCAGCGAGGTCTGCGTTTGATCGCGTGGGCCGTTTGTATGGCTGCGTGGTCGTTCTGAGCGTCGCGCTAGTGTGCGCGGTCCACCGCAAACCGGCCTAGTGTCGCCAGCGTTTCGCCTGGCTGGCCGTAGGGCTGCAGGATGTCGTGCATGCGCGTGGCCAGCTCTGCCAGCTTGGCCTTGGCGCCGTCCATCCCGAGCAGGGCGGGATAGGTGGATTTGGATTGCGCAGCGTCCTTGCCGGCGGTCTTGCCCAGCTGCGCCGAGCTCGATTCCACGTCCAGGATGTCGTCGCGCACCTGGAACGCCAGGCCCAGCGCATCGGCAAAACTGTCCAGACGCTGCTGGTCGGCATGCGCGGCGCCACCGGTCAACGCGCCCATGCGCACCGCCGCGCGGATCAGTGCGCCGGTCTTGAGTGCGTGCATGCGCTCGAGCTCGCTGAGCGATTGCAGCTGGCCGGTGGCATCGATATCCAGTGCCTGGCCTCCGCACATGCCGGCAGCGCCTGCAGCGCTGGCCAGGCTCTGCAGCCAGCCGACGCGCAGGTCGGCACTCACCGATGCCGCAGCCAACAACTCGAACGCGCGCGTCTGCAGCGCATCGCCGGCCAGAATCGCCGTGGCCTCATCGAAGGCGATATGTACGGTGGGCTGGCCGCGGCGCAGCGCGTCGTCGTCCATCGCCGGCAGGTCGTCGTGCACCAGCGAATAGGCATGGATCAGCTCCACCGCCACGGCAGGCGTGTCCAGGCTGTCTTCGTCGGCGCCGAACAGCGCGCCGGTCGCATACACCAGCAACGGACGCATGCGCTTGCCGCCGCCCAGTACCGCATGCCGCATGGCGGCGTGCAGGCGTTGCGGAGCAAGTGCCGGGCTTGGCAGGCACGCCTCCAGGCTGCGTTCGGTGCGGGCGATCCAGTGATCGAACAACGCCGAACTCACCTCAGCCGCCGTCCGGCGACGGCGGTTCGAAGGTTTCGGCCAGATCGGGGCGGGCGGGGTCGGTCAGCATGCGGACGCGCAGTTCTGCGTGTTCCAGTGCCTGCTGGCAATCGCGGTACAAGCCGATGCCACGCTCATAGGCCATGAGCGATTGCTCCAGGCTCTGGTCGCCGACTTCCATCTTCTGCACCAGTTGCTCGAGTTCTTCCAGCGACTGTTCGAAGCGGGCAACCGGGGATGTTTCGTTCAAGGATTTTTTGACCATCGTTAAAGTGTGCGGCGCGCGCGCAGGCGGGTCAATTCGCAGCTGTGTTGCTGTGCCATCGCAACGCTGCGTTATTGGCCTGCAGCCAGTTGTTCAATGCGGCCGAGATGATGCGATCGCCGGCGGCGAGTACCTGGTCGCCGTCCCACAGGATCGGCAGGCGTTCGCGTTCCCAGGGTGGTAGATCCAGTTCCTGCAGCAGGTGCTTGAGGCGATGCGAATGCGCACGCTGCGGCAACACGATGCGCTCGCCACCGTGGCGTGCGCGCACCAGCAGCGGTTGCGCGAAGCGCAGGCCGGGGGCGCCGTGTAACTGCAACTGCGCGCCATCGGGCAGGTGCAGCGCTGCCTGGCCATCCCAGTGCGTCTGCCACTGCGGCGGGCATGCGGTGTGTGGGCGAAGTAAATACAGACACTGGCGCCAGCGACGCACTTCGACCTGTTGCCAGGCAAAGCGCGCTTGCCGGTCCGGTGCGTGGTTGTCGATTTCCTGTTCCAGCGCGGTGATGCCGTGTGCGGGCAGCGGCGGGGCGTGTGCCGCACTCACCCAGGCGCGTAGCAGGCGCGGCCGACGTGTCGCCGGCTGCGCACGCAACCGCTGTAGATCCAGGGCGCCGGTGGCGGTCAGCATGCCGGGCAGCAGCGCGGTGTCCTCTTGCAGCAGCAGCGCGCTGGCGTTGGCGCTCAGGTGCGCACTGCGCGCCAACGCCTCGGCGGCCTGTGGCCAGCGTTGCTGCAGCAGAGGCATGAGCTGGGTGCGCAGGAAGTTGCGGTCGTACCGTGTGTCGGCATTGCTGGGGTCTTCGATCCATTCCAGCCCATGTGCCTGCGCATAGGCCAGCAAGTCGGTGCGTGCATGGTGCAGCAATGGACGCCACAGCATGCCGCCTGCGAATGGACGCTGCGCGCGCATGGCAGCCAAGCCGTCCGGGCCGGAAGCGCGCAGTGCGCGCAGCAGGAACGTTTCGGCCTGGTCGTCGCGATGGTGCGCCAGCGCCAGCCATTCGCCGGGCGTGAGTGTTTCGGCAAACGCGGCGTGGCGTGCATGGCGTGCGGCCGCTTCCAGACCCAGGCCGCTGTCGCGCGCGACCTGCACGCGCGCGATCTGCGAGGGAATTTGCAATGCATCGCATTGGCGCTGGCAATGCGCAGCCCATGCATCCGCATCGGCGTGCAAGCCGTGATGCACGTGCACCGCGCGCAAGCCGATGTCGCGATAGCGCGGCGTGGCTGCCAGCAGATGCAGCAACACGCTCGAATCCATGCCGCCGCTGTAGGCGACAAGGATCGGGCCCGGCGGCGTCGCGGGGAGCGCCAGGACGGTCATCTATGTGTGCGACCACTGCGGCAGCGCTGCAGCGAGGCGTGCCCTGCGACGGCGCACCATTGCCGATCGCCGATCGCCGATCGCCGATGCGCAGCGCTGCGCATCAACGCTTGCTCGCAGTCTCGAACGCGGCCGATGCCGGCAACTCCACCGGCACGCCGGCGCTGTCGCAGGTGCCGGCCTTGCACAGGCGCTCGCGCAGGCGCGGGGTGGCCTGCACGATGACGTGGTAGATCACGTTCTCTTCCAGCGTGCCGCGAAACGCCGCACTGCCCGGGCCGGTGGCCCAGATGCCGACGTCTTCGCCGCCATGGCTTTCGGATTTGGTCGGCACCAGCGATTCCTGCATGTAGCTGGGGGCTTCGGTGTCGACGTGGGTCAGATCCGGGCGTCCGGAAGCAGGCTCGCTGCTGCTGGGTTCGTGCGGGTACTTCTTCGGTCCGGCCGGCTGCGCGTTGCTCGTGCCAGTGTAGCCGGGGCCGTTGGCGTAGCTAAGCGTGGTGTAGGGCTGGCCGGCCAGGTCGGTGGCCAGCTGGGTGCGGTCGCCTTCTTCGCCGCCGGTGCCGCGTACCTTGCCCAGGATCGGATTGCCGCGCACCGGGTAGCCGACGAAGTTGAGCGTGTGCGAATGGTCGGCGGTGACGATGATCAGCGTGTCCGGCGGGGCGGTCTGAACGGCGGCGCGCACCGCTTCGGACAGGGACACCGTCTCGTCGAGCGCGCGATAGGCATTGCCGGCATGGTTGGCGTGATCGATGCGGCCGCCTTCGACCATCAGCACGAACCCAGTCGGGTCGCGCGACAGCGACTGGATCGCGGTGCGGGTCATCTCGGTCAGGCTGGGCTCGCCTTGCGCGGTGCGATTGCGGTCGTGGTCGAACTGCATGTGATCCGGCTCGAACAGGCCCAGCAGCGCGGGTGCGCCGGCGGCTGCTTTCAATTGCTGCTCGTTCCAGACATAGGCGCCCTGCGGGTGCGCCTGCTTCCATTCGGCGACCAGATTGCGGCCGTCCAGGCGCAGGCCGACCTTGTCGTCGTACTCGGGGTCGCGCTCTTGCACGGTCTGGAACTGGCTGCGCCCGCCGCCCAGCACCACTTGCGGGCCGCGTCCGAAGCGCGCGGTGGACAGCAGTTGCTGAGCGATGTCCTGGCAGCCTGCAGTGCGCGCGGACTCGGGCAGGTCGGTGTCGTTTTCCCAGTTGCGGTCCGGCGAATGCGCGTAGGTGGCCGCCGGGGTGGCGTGGGTCAGCCGGGTGGTGGTGACGATGCCGGTGGCCATGCCGGCGCTGTCGGCCAGTTGCAGCCAGCTCAGCAAGCCCTTGCCCAGGCTGTCGGCGCAGTCGCTGCGGTTGCCGCTACTGACGCCGATCGCGCCCATGTGCGATTTCACCCCGGTGGTGATTGCGGTCATGGTGCCGGCCGAATCGGGCGTCTGCGAATCGGTGTTGTAGGTCTTGCTGAAAGCGGTCGCCGGAAATTGCTCCCACGACAGCAGGTTCTCTTCACCGGGCCCGCCCTTGCGCTGGCCATCCAGAATGCGCGCGGCGGCCACCGTGGTCAGGCTCATGCCATCGCCCAGGAACAGGATCACGTTGCGCGCGCGCCCGGCCATCGCGCCATTGCCGGCTGCGCGGGCGGCGCCCGAGCGGTACCACCATTGCGGCGTCTCGCCGGCGGGATGGGTCACCTGCGGCACCTCCACCCGCACGGCGGCAGGCGCGGACGCACTGGTGCCGGTGGTGGAAGCGCAGGCGGCGACACACAAGGTGGTCAGGGCGGCGAGGGCAGGCAGGCGGTAACGCATCGGCATCGAACTCGTGACTGAATCAGCGCGCATTATGCCGGGATGCCTGGTGTCACACAGATGACACACCGCTGTTCCAGTCGTGGTCTCGCGGCCAGCGCGGGCCTGAGCTATCGTGCATGCACTCTCCCCCCGGATGATTCGACGCATGACATTGGTCTCGGCCTGGTTGCGCATTCCGTTCTGGCAACGCGTGGTGGCCGGCTTCGTGCTGGGTGCGATCGCCGGAGCGGCCATGGGCCCTGCAGCCGATGTGTGGTTCGGCCCACTCGGCGATCTGTACGTCACCCTGATCAAGATGATCGCGATCCCGCTGGTGTTCTTCGCGGTGATCAATGCGATCTCGTCGCTGCACGGGCAAAAATCCGTCGCCGCACTTGGCGGGCGTACCTTTCTGTGGTTCGTCATTACCGCCGCGCTGGCGGTGGGCGTGGGCCTGGCAGTAGGCACGCTCATGCAGCCCGGCGCCGGCCATTTCAGCCTGAGCGTGGATTCGGCCTGGAAACCGCGCGATGTGCCCAGCCCGATCAAGGTGTTGCTGGACGTGGTGCCCTCCAATCCGTTCTACGCATTGACCGGCATCGGCACCAAGACCAATGCGGCCGGCGAAACGGTACTGGCGGCTGGGCGCGGATCGATCCTGCCGGTGATCTTCTTCGCTGCGTTGCTGGGCTTTGCGATGGTCAAGCTCGGCGAGCGCGTGGCCGAGGCGCGCAAGCTCACCGCGCAGTTGAGCGACATCATGATCCAGGTCACCCGCTTCGTGCTGGAGATGACCCCGCTCGGCACCTTTGGCCTGATCGCCAGTCTGGTGGGCAGCTACGGCTTTGCGAAGCTGTTGCCGTTCGGCAATTTCGTACTGGCGCTGTATGTGGCCTGCGCGATCCACATCGTGGTGGTCTACAGCAGCCTGTTGTTGCTGCATGGGTTGAATCCGTGGAAGTTCTTCCGTGGTGCGGCGCCGGGCATGCAGGTGGCATTCGTCAGCTCATCGAGTTTTGCCGCGATGCCGGTGGCGATGCGCTCGATCACGCATAACCTGGGCGTCAGCAAGGATTACGCCGCATTCGCGGTGCCGCTGGGTGCCAGCATCAAGATGGATGGCTGCGGCGCGATTTTTCCGGCCTTGTGCGCAGTGTTCATTGCGCAATACACCGGCGTGCCACTGACCGCCAATCAATACTTCGTGGTGCTGATCGCTTCGGTACTGGGCAGCTTCGGCACGGCCGGCGTGCCGGGCACTGCGGTGATCATGGCCACCGTGGTGCTCAGTGCGGCCAACCTGCCGCTGGAAGTCATCGGCTATCTGTATGCGATTGACCGCATCCTCGACATGATGCGCACGATGACCAACGTGACCGGGCAGATGCTGGTGCCGGTGCTGGTGGCCAAGGAAACCGGTTTGTTGGACAAGGCGGTCTACGAGTCGGCGTCGACCAATGTGGGGCTGGAAGATCCGCTGACCGATCGCGCCAGCTCGCAGCGCTGAGCGCGACCGACCGATGAGTGTTGGATTTCCCGCGCTGCGCGATCGGCTGCAGCAGTTGTCCGAGCTGGAGAACATCGACGGCGTGTTCGTGCAGCGCTCGTTGGCCGACGACCCGTTCGAGCAGCAGTATCTGGAAATCCGGCGCAAGGAAGGCCGGCTCTACACCGATGCACAGGTGCGCAGCCTGCCGCGTCCCGGCGGCAAGCTTGGAGCCAGTCTGGAATGGCAGGTGCGTGCGCTGTCCAGCGCGTTGCTGGTCCAGCACCTGCGTGCGCAGGTAGGTGAGGGCGCCATCGCCGAACTGGGTTGCGGCAACGGCTGGCTGTCGCAGTTGCTGGCGCAATCGCTGCAACGCGACGTCTGCGGTATCGACGTCAATCGCACCGAACTGACCCAGGCCGCACGCGTGTTCGGCCACGACCAGCGCCTGAGTTTCATCACCGCCGACATCCAGACCCTGGCACTGCCGCGCGATCTCTTCGACGTGATCGTGCTGCCGGCCTGCATCCAGTATTTCGCCGACCCCGCCGTGTTGGTCATCCGCTTGCTCGCCCAACTGCGCGACGGCGGCGAACTGCACATCCTCGACAGCCCGCTGTACGCAGACCCGCAACGCGCCAGCGAAAGCGCCGTGCGCAGCCTGCGCTATTTCACCGACTTGGGCGTGCCCGCACTGGCCGCGCACTATCATCAACACACCTACGCCACGTTCGATCGGTTTGCAGTGCAATTGCTATTCGACCCGCGACGGCCGAGTGCGCGCCTGCGGCGGATGTTCAAGTTGAAACAGCTGCATTTCCCTTGGTTGTGTTTGCGCAAGCAGGACAACATTGAAGCGATACGCGGTTGATCGAATACACGCGGAACCTCGAATGTCCCTGCGCGCTTCTGTCGCACCTGCATGGCACACTGCCAGCTCATCCATTGACGAGGGCGGGCGGTGATTGGCGAACAGCGTGATCTGACATTTCGTTTTCTGGCCGAACCCAGCGACGTCAACTTCGGCGGCAAGGTGCATGGCGGCGTGGTGATGAAGTGGATCGACCAGGTGGGCTTTGCCGCAGCCAGTGGCTGGAGCGGGCACTACTGCGTCACCGTGGCGGTGGGCGGCATTCGTTTCGTGGCGCCGGTGCGGATCGGGGATCTGGTCGCGGTGTCGGCCAAGCTGGTCTACACCGGGCGCACCAGCATGCATTTCGCCATCGATGTGCGCGCACGCAGCCCCATGGGCGGCGACTCGCGGCTGTGCACGCATTGCATCATCGTGTTCGTGGCGATGGATCCGGACGGGATCACACCGGTGGCAGTGCCCTCGTGGCAGCCGGACACGCCTGAGGATCAGCGCCTGGCCGAGTACGCGCTCAAGGTGATGGAACTGAGCAAGGGCATCGAGGACACCATGTCGCATTACCAGGCCGATACCGATCACTGACCCGGCTGCGGCAACGAGCTGGCTGAGTCGCCATACGCTGCGTTCCCCGCGATGCATCATCCGCCACATCACTCCCGGCGCCTGGCGCAATCGGGGCCTCGGCGCGCGGGATGCGATGTTTTATCCGGCCGGCAGATCGCGCTCGTCGTCGGACCAGCCCGTGATCGGCAGGCGCAGCACCATGACCGCGCCGCCTTGTGGACCGTTATGGGCCTGGATGGAGCCGCGGTGCTCATCGACAATGCGCTGCACGATGGCCAGGCCCAGCCCCGTGCCCTTGCGGCGCCGGGTGAAGAATGGGTCGAACAGGAACGGTAGATCCTCGGCGGCGAAGCCCGCGCCGCGATCCTGCACACGGCACTCCACCGTGCGATTCCCGTTGTCCTCGATCGTGTTGGCGGTGATGGTTACCTCGGTGCCGGCAGGCGCATGCTGGACTGCGTTCTCGATCAGGTTGACGAACACCTGCAGCAGGCGGCCATGGTTCATCGGCAGCACGCCGTCATAGACGTTGGCCTGGTTGACGATGACAACTGTCGCTGCGTCGGCAGCCGGGCCGCAGATATGGCTGGCCTCGGCGATCACATTGCCCAGGCGCCCGCTGGTGAATTCCTCGGTCGGCGGCCGGCCGTATTCGAGCAGGTCCGTCATCAGCTTGTTGAGTCGGCGCACCTCGCGGCGTAGCACTTCCCGGTGACGGCCGCTTCCGCCGCCGCCGTGGGAACTTGCCTCCATCGCATCCAGGGTCGATGAAATGCCGAACAACGGGTTGCGCACCTCGTGGGCAACGCCGGCCATCAGCGCGCCGATGGCCGCCATGGCTTCGCTACGTCGCAACTCGGCCTGCAGCTTTCCGCGTTCCCGTTCGGACCGTGCGCGTTCTGCGATTTCCTGGCGCAGGTCCGATACCGTCAGCCGCAGTTTCTGTTCGCTGTCTTCCAGCAGCGCTTTGGAGACGGTGCTTTCCTGCAGTCGCGCCACCATCAGGTTGAATTGCCGTGCCAGATCGTCGAACTCGTCCTTGCCGCGTTCGGCGATGCGGTAGCCAAGATTGCCGTCGCCAATGGCCTTGGTACCCGACGCCAGTTTTCGCAATGGCCTGACAACCGTCATGATCAGCAATGCGCCCACCACCATTGCAACCAGCAGGTACAGCGGGATCGCATACCCCAGCATGTTCAGCACCCGTACCGCGATGCGGTCCGCTTCCTTCTGCGGTGCCGTCAGCCCCTTGGCTGCCAACGGCTCGATCTCATCGTCGGAGACATCGTCGATATGGTTCTGCAATCTGACAAATTGCCTCGCCAGTGCGTCGATGGCGTCCTCGCCCACAAGCAGTTCATCGACACCGCGTCTGATCTGCACACGCAACGCCTCGGCATCATCGCCCAGCCGTCGCTCCTCCGGCGCCAGCGGCAAACGCCGATACTCGGAGATGGCATCGTCGAGGCCGGCAATTCTTTCCAGCAACTGCCGGGTTGTCAGCGCCGTCGTCCTGCGCTCATATGCCGACAACCAGAATCCAAGTTTCGCTGCCTGTGCTTGCATGTTCGCGATCGCGGCCAGACTGCGCCTTCGCGCTGGTTCGATCGTGGGCGCAGCCGCCACCATGCGATGGTCTGCAAGCACGTCGATGTCCTTCAAGAGCCCGGTGACACGCTCGAACGTGACGTCGAGCGCGTCTCTTTTTTCCATTAGCGCAGTGCCGATGCCCGAAAGAGTCTTGAAGTCGGCAGCGAGGTGCTTGCCCAACTCGATTTCCCTGTCGGTGCTGCTCAACTGCATGTAGTTGGCGTGGTAGCGGGAAAAGTCGGCGCTGTCGTTGACGGTTTCCGCGCGGGTATCCGCAAGCGGTTGCGCGATGTATTGCAGCACACCATAGGCATACTCACCGACATTCTTTTCCATCTCCAGGGCAGCGATGCTGAAGGGTGCATCGATCTGCTCGAGTCTGGTCAGATGGCCGACGACGTCGTCGAGTCCGCGCTGGACGTAGAGCATCGACATCACGCCGAAGGCGACGATGATCGCGATGCCTGCATAGATCTTCGCCTTGACCATGTCGCACTCCTCGCGTGCGTGCAAATGTGACCCGTTGAGCGCTCAACCCCGGTATGCGGGCTTAGCCGGGATCGTGCGATGCCGCGCCGATGCCATGCATCTTGATCTTTTGATAGAGCGTGCTGCGTGGAATCCCCAAGCGCAGCGCAGCCTGCTCGACCTTGCCTCCCACATCGCGCAGAACGCGCTGGATGTGTTGTCGCTCGAGCTGCTGAAGCGTGAGATCCATCGTGTTGGCCGGCACGTCTTGCGCTGCGGGCAGTTCGAAACGCAGGTCGCGTCGGGTGATGGTGTCGTCATTGCAGAGCAATGCGGCGCGCTCCAGCACGTTGCGCAGTTCGCGGATATTGCCGGGCCATGCATAGTCGCGCAGCGCCTGTTGCGCGTCATCGGTCAGTTGCACCTGCCGCGCCGGGTCAGCGACCAGGCGTGCCAGCAGCGTGGAAGCGAGCGAGAGGATGTCCTGTTTGCGGTCGCGCAGTGCCGGCATCGTCAACGGAATGCTGCTGATCCGGAAATACAGATCGCTGCGGAACGTGCCTTCCTTCACCTTGCCGGCAAGGTCGTGGTGGGTGGCGGCAATCAGCCGGATGTCCACTTCGCGCTCGCGCACCGCGCCCATCCGGCGAAAACGTTTTTCTTCCAGCACCTTGAGCAGCTTCGGCTGCACGCGTGGATCGACATCGCCGATCTCATCAAGGAAGACGGTGCCGCCATCGGCGATGTCGAGCATGCCCTGCTTGAGGGCGCTCGCCCCGGTGAAGGCACCTTTTTCGTGGCCGAACAATTCGGTTTCCAGAAATTCCGGCGAGAGCCCGGCGCAATTGAGATCCACGAACGGCTCGTCGGCACGCGTGCTGTGGTGATGCAGCCACTTGGCGAGCATGCTCTTGCCGGTGCCGGTCTCTCCAAGAATCAGGATCGGGCTGTCGCTGCCCATCACTTTGCTTGCCTGCTCGGCCAGCATCCGGATGGCGGGGCTATCGCCCAGCAACGGATTCACCCGCTCACGCTGTTCGCGTTTGCTCACCACTTGCTGCTGTCGATGCAGCCGCCGATTGGTCAGCAGCCGCTTTACGATGGCGTGCAGCGCCGGCATTTCGATCGGCTTGGTCAGAAATTGTTCTGCCCCCTGCTTGATCGCCTGCACCGCCAGGTCGATCGAGCCGTAGGCCGTCAGTACGATCATGGGCACGTCCGGGTCGATCTGCCTGAAGTCGCCAAGCAGGTCGATCGCACTGCCGTCGTGCAGCCGGAAATCGATGACCGCGACATCCGGCGACGATGCCTGGAACAGCTCCCGCGCCCTGCGACAGCTATCGGCGTCGATCACGTCGTAGCCACGGGATTCCAGGAAGTCGCGCATGCCAAAACGGATGCTGTCCTCGTCATCGACAATCAGGATTCGGGTTCTTGCCAATCTTTTGTCTCCGGCAGCGCCACGCGCACGTCAGAACGATAGTTGCGTGCGGGCCAGCAAGATGTCGGGATTGTCCGTTCGGCCCCGGCGCTCGCTTCGCACATCGATGTAATTGAGCATGATACGCAAGCGATTGTTGACGTAATAGTTGACACCGACCGTCACGTTGTTTTCCTCTCCCCCCCGTACCTGGCCGTCGTCCAGGTCGAGATGGCTGTAGCGTGCGGTCAGTTCCCAGGCGCCGCGAGGCTGCTGCATCGAAACGCTTCTGAACCTGCCGTTCTTGTACTGGCGCGACTGACCGGTGAGCACCCAGCTGCCCATCACGTACCAGCCTTGCAGCTGCGCATCGGCACTGCTGCGGCTGCGTTTGAGCGCAGCACGCATCCATTCGGCCTGCACCGAAACCGGGCCGGCATTGCCGGCGGCTTCCAGCCCGATGCGATCGATGCGATCGACGCTGTCCAGATCGCCGGTGTTCAAGAATCGGACATCCAGAGCCCTGGATTCCGGCCGTGCATTGAACTTGACCTCGCCGCTGGGACGTTCGATGACGACCGCCGCGCCCAGATGCAGCAATGTTCCGCCGTCGCCGGTGTTGACTGGCACCAAGGTGGCCCGCAGCGCGGCGCCATGGCCCCTGTCGCGGCCATCGATCGACCCGCCGAAGCCCATGGCAGATAGCGTGTAGCCTCGGCGATTGCGGCTCACGCCCACGCCCAACCGCCGCGACGGCGCGAAGGCATCGCTGGCCAAGGCGCGTTCGATCAAGGTGATGTTGTTGGAACTGTTCAATTCCTCCAGTCCGAACGGAACCTTGAACTGGCCAAGATCCAGGTCGGCCTGCTTCCAGCCATCGTATTGCAGCGCCACGCCATCGAAGCCTTCCTTGAATGCGCCCTGCTTGTGGGTGCCGGTATCGGTGACGGTGTAGACAGCCGCGACGTCGTAGGCGACCTCGAACGACCAATCGTCATTGAGTTTGCCATCGGCATCGAGCTTGGCACGCCGCAGCAGAAAGGCGTCATCGAGCTGCCTGACGTCGGCCCGGTAGGTCGCGTAATCCAGATGCAGGCGGCCGCCGAAGTGGGTCTCGAACGCGTGCGCATCCTGCGTCGCTGACAGGCACGCCACCGACAGCCAGACAAACAGCGGCCTGTTCATGCGATGGTCCCGTCATGCGATTGAACGACGCTCATGGCCGCCGCACCAACACGAAGGTAGTGTCCTGCGTCACCAGTCCCGCGTTATCGCTGACCAGCAGGATGTGCCGCAGGTCGATCACGGACATGCCTTCGAAGTTGTCCCGCCCGACCGGAAGAATCGCGACGGTGTCGGTCGCACAGCTGCCGTCCCTGCTGCAGGCGGCAAGGTCCAGCCGGCGCACGCTGGCGGCGAAGCTGTCCTTGGCGCCTACCTTGTCGCGTTCAAGCACCAGCAGGCTGCCGTCAGGCAGTACGTCCAGTCCCTTGAGGCGGCTGTCAGGGGAATGTCGCAGGAACGACCAACGCCGGTGTTTCGCATACACCGTGTGCCGGTCCTCCGGTTGCTCCAGCAGGGGCGACTCGGGCGCTGTCAGAAGACCGTACGCAGGATGGAGCGCCACCGCTTCCAGGCCGCGGCCCTTCTTGCGATAGCGGCCCAGGTCGTCGGCAGGCGAGGGCACAGCGAGTTCGCCCAGCAGGTTGCCGGTCGGGGTGAAACGTACGATCCGGGAGGGCTTGTCTTCCAGCGAAACGACCAGTTCTGTGTCGCCCGATACGCCGTTGGCGGCGTTGTTGAGCGCCAGCCCTTCCGCATTGAACGCATCGGACGTCAAACCCGTCTTTGCGTCTACCAGCGCCGCCGAGTGGACCGGCTCCACGCTCACGATCTCATTGTCATCCAGGTTGAGACGGAAATGGAACACGTAGCCGGTGTCGGACAGCGCATAGAGCAGCTGTTCGTCCGCGTCCCAGGCCAGGGCGGACAGCTCGGTAAGAGGAACGTTTCCCACCCTTGCCGTGGGCGGGAAGGTGAAGCGATGCCTATCCGATCGTGCATTGATCTGCGGTGGCGAGGTTTCGGTGTGTGACGGAACGGCGATGCCGGTCGTGACGTGGGGGTCCTGTGTGCACGTTGTCAGCAGTCCCACGGTGGCCAACCCCGCAGTCAGAAGGAGGTTCAGGTGCATGGAGGGGTCCTGTCGGAAATGAGGGAAGGTGTGATGCAGCGCGGATGTGCGCCGAGCGGCGCGTACGTCATGCCGTCGGTTCCGCGTGCGTGGGAACCACTGCGAGCTTGCGCAGCGCAGGCAGTAACTTGTTGTACTTGGAGACCTGCCGCAGCGCGGCCAGGCTGACGCAGTACTTGGAAGCGCTATTGGTGGGGTGCTGGTGCAGCCTGCGCAGGATCTTGTCGGCGATGCCGTTGGCGTTGCCCGACTTGGTTTCGACGATGACCAGGCCATCGTCGATCCGGCAGGTGCCAGAGGCATCCATGAAGACCATGCCGCGGTCGATCGTCATCCGCTCGCCTCCCTCCTTGGCCACCAGCGTGGTTCTGCGATACCGCATCCAGCAGATGGGTTCGAGCGCCTGTGTCAGGTCGCGTGCGTAGAGTTCGCGATAGGCCGAACGGATCTGCGACTGTGCGTGCGCGCCGAGTACACCGTACTGGTCCACCGGGCAGGCGATGCGCCGTTTTTCGGTCTGGCCGCGTTTGCCCTTGAGCTTGATCTCGGCAAAGCACAGTTGTGCATCGACATAACTACGCATGCGAATCTTGCAGCGCTGACGACGGCCACGATGATGATCGAAGTAACTGGTATGGCCCGGATCGTCGAAATAGCAGGTGTCGTAGATGAAGTCGCGCTTTCCATCGATTTCCAGGATGTCGAACTGGCCAATCAGCTCCGCCCACGCCGGTGCCAGCCGATCTTCGTGCACCACGTACTTGTTGTCGCGCCGTATCAACATCGATGCGGTGGCGTTGAGTCGCTCCAGACCAATGGCGCGGAACTGCTGCTCCGGGCACGTCATGGCTGTGGCGACGGGCGTTTGAGCGCGCCCGGTAACGGCTGCCGCATCACTGTGCGACAGCGAGAGCAGAACCCCATCGGTGAACCGGTGACGCGGCAAAGCGGGTGGACAGGCAAATGTATGCATGGCGGCGTCCTCAAGGTTTGCGATAAAAAATCCGCATGCTCACGGTGTCGTTGAGGTAATCGATGGCACGGACTTCGTAGGACACGACGTCCACGCCGAGCCGCTCGGCGATGCTGGCGTTCATCGCAGTCGGATCGGAGAGCGCGTGGATATGGATCTGGTCGAAGGTGATCTTGATGTTCTCGACCGAGCGCACGATCCGCGGGTGGTCGAAGACATAGGCGCCCGCCAGCACCAGCACCACCGTGGCCGCGATCAGCGAAAGCGTGGTGCCCTGTACCGAACAGATCACCGCGATGGCAACGCTGCCGAAGAAGTAGGTGATCTCGATCTTGGTGATCGGCTCGGAGCGAAGCGTAAACAGCGCGAGGATTGCGAATAGGCCAAAACCGGCGGCCACACTGAACTGGACGCTCGACAGGATGGTGAGCACCGCAAACACGAAGATGTTGAACAGTGCCGCTGCAGTAACGAGTTCCTTGTCCTGATGGCGGCGGTAATACATGGCGAAGATCAACGCCAGCACTGCAGCAATATCGATACAGAATCGCGAAAGCAATTCGAACAAGGGTGTGTGGATCAATGTGGATAGCAAGGCTCTACTCCGACACGGGCGGAATGCCGCGTTTATGGAGTGCAAAGCAGAACGCATGCCAATCTGGTCGTTGTGCCTGAATCAATCCTCGGACGCGTTGCAGATCAAGCAGATGCAGCTTTTCGCGAGAGTGTGCTGCGCGTCGGGCGACCTGTGAGCTGACAGGTGCGGCGTTGCAAATTCCAGGATCTGGACTGGATTCTGGAATCCATAAAACCTGCGGCACGACGATGGCGCAGAATCGATCGCTGCCTGCCCGGTGGCTACATGCAGCGTGTTTGCAGAACGTTGCCGGCAGACGCCGTTCAAGCACGCCACATCGGCGCTGGGTATCGGCGTGACACGCACGCGGACAGGGACTGTCCGCGTCGACCTTGCGCTGCTGATGTGGGGTGCTTGCGTTTCAGGGCCTAGTAGCCTGCCGACCCCCGGTTAGATCGGGCACTGCACGCCGGCGCAGTGCCATCGCGCCGCGTTCGCCAGCTGTTGGCGAAGGCGTGCGTGTCGGCAAAGCGGGGACGTGGCGACGTACCGGCAACTCGTCCAACGAGGTCGACCGACCGGCACTAGAGGGGAGTCAGACCAGGCTGTGAACAGCCCTGCGCTGTCCAGTATCGCCGGTGATCAGGTGGACCGGACTGTGGCCTCCGGCAAATTGCGACATACCAAGTCCTAACAAAAAAGCCGCGGCAATGCCGCGGCTTTTTTATGCCGTACGTTCGTCAATCAAAGCACCCGACGCGCCTGGATGAACTTCTCGCTCCAGTAACCGCTGGCCAGCGAATCCACGCGCACGTCCTTGCCGCGGCTGGGCGCATGCAGGAACTTGCCGTCGCCGACCACCAGGCCGACATGGTCGATGCGACCACGCCGGCCGAAGAACACCAGATCGCCCGCCTTGAGCGCGGAGGGGTCCTTGATCAGTTCGGCCGATTCGTCGCGTGCGATATCACGCGAGACGCGCGGCAGGTCGATGCCCAGGGCGGTCTTGAACACATAGCCGACCAGGCCGCTGCAGTCGAAGCCCTCGGTGGACTCGCCGCCCCAGACGTACGGGGTGCCGAGCAGGGCCATGGCGCGTTGCAGGATCACTTGGACACGGCTGTCGGCCACGGCATTCTGGGCGGCGTTGGCCGCGCTCTGCGAAACGTCGTAATTGGCCAACAGGCGGCTGAGGTCGCCGGCGAACATTGCCGAACGGTCCATCAGCGGAATGGCGTCATTGGCGGCCAGATGCGGAAGCAGGGCGGCTAGGGTTGCGGTGGCAGCGGCGTCGGCGCGGCTGCGGGTTGCGGCTTTCTCGGCGGCGACGGCGCTGTCTGGCGTGGTCGTCTGCGGAACGGATGAGGGAGCGTTGGCGGTCTGTGCCAGAGCGGGAAGGGCTGCGAGCCAAAGAGCGGTGGCGCACAGCAGGCGGAGCGGTTTCCGGGGCGGAAGCGGTGCGGCGCCAGGATTGATCTGTTCGTCGTTCGTCACGCGGGAATCACATTTCTGCTGTCGATGCGCGATGATGCCTTGGTGAAAGAATCGTTACGTTCAAAAAAAGTTAAATTTCCGTTATGAGACTTGTGATGCGCGTCACGTTTCAATGTAAAACACGCTTTGAACCTGAATAATGGTCACGCCAGTAGGCTCCGTCCAGGAAATCTAAGCGGACTGTACCGCCGGTGCTGGGGGCATGCACAAAGCGGCCTTCACCGACATAAATGCCGACATGGGTGACGTTGCCGCTGGAGCCGAAAAACACCAGATCGCCGGTCGCCAGCTTTTCGGGCGAAATTCTGGGTCCCTGGATGGCGGCCAGCTCACGCGAGGTACGTGGCAGCGCCAACGCCAATACATCCTTGTAGACATAGGCGACCAGGCCGCTGCAGTCGAAACCGGTTTCCGGCGTGTTGCCGCCAAACAGGTACGGCGTGCCGACCAGGCCCAAGGCGCGCATCAGGATGTTGTTGGCGGCGGCCGGGTCTGCCGGCGGTACCTGCGGCCATACGCGCGCAGTCGGCGCTGGGGCAGTCGGGCGATGCACCGGGGTCTGTGCGCAACCGCTCAACAGCACGAGCAGGCCCAGCAATACACTGGCCGCGACACGACGGGTGTGAGCGGCGAAAACTGGCGTGATAGGCATGGAGCCGGGATAATGGTCGGTTCGAACAGGTCGCCATGATGGCGGCGCACCCGGCGGCCGACAAGCCGTCCTCCACCGTCTGCCACCGGGCAGCCCATTCAGAGCCAGGCATGAAGATCGAAAAAGACAGCGTCGTCCGCTTCCACTACACCGTTTCGGAGATCGGCCAGGAGCCGATAGAGAGCTCCAAGGAACGTGACCCGTTGGCGATCATGATCGGCCACGGCAACATCATTCCGGGCCTGGAAGCGGCCATGATGGATAAGGAGGCCGGCGAGAGCTTCGGCGTGGACGTCAAGGCCACCGAGGCCTACGGCGAATACCGCGAAGGCCTGAGCCAGCGTGTGCCCAAGAAGCATTTCGGCGCCACCAAGCTGGCACCGGGCACCCAGGTGATGTTGCAGACCAACTTCGGCCCGCGCGCAGTGACGGTGCAGAAGGTCGGCATGAGTGTGGTCGACGTCGACCTCAACCACCCGATGGCCGGCAAGGATCTGCACTTCGATGTGGAAATCATCGACGTGCGTGAAGCCACCCAGGAAGAGCGCGACCACGGACATGTGCATGGGGAAGGCGGCCATCACCACTGAGAGCGGTGATTGACACGGTCGCGCTGCCGTCGGGCGGGTTTGGCCGGTGTCTGGACTTGGCATGTGCCACGCAGACATGCCGGTTTCTGGATCGTCTCCGCTTCCAGCCAACGAGGGCTTGCGACGTGTTGCCAGCCACTCCGGGTGACCGCTGTGGGTTAAACGGCCCGCCATCCCGGCGGGCTGTTTGCTTTTTATCGTGCACACCACGCTCCGAGCCTTGATGAAACCACGCGATTTTCTGCAGCCCATTGCCGCAACCGAGCGCATCGTCGTGCTGGATGTGCTGCGCGGCTTTGCGCTGCTGGGCATCCTGCTGATGAATATCGAAGCCTTCGTCGGCCCGCTCGATCTGGCGCTCACCGGCGTGGATCCGCACTGGCATGGCATCGATCGTGTTGCCGATGCGCTGGTCTACCTGTGCGTGCAGGGCAAGTTCTACACCTTGTTCGCGTTGTTGTTCGGCATGGGCTTTGCGGTGATGGCGCAGCGCGCCGAGCAGGCCGGGCGCGGGTTTTTCGGCATGTATCTGCGGCGGACCCTTGGATTGCTGGCGATCGGGCTGGCCCATGCATTGCTGCTGTGGTCCGGCGATATTCTGGTGACCTACGCCTTGCTGGCGTTGCTGTTGCTGGCCACCCGCTCGGTGCCGACGGTGACGCTGCCGTGGGTTGCGGCGCTGGTGTACTGCTGCGCGCCCGGTTTGATGCTGCTGTACGGCGTAGCAGGGACGTTGACGCAGGCCGATCCGGCAGCTGCGGTGGAGTGGAAGGCGGCGATGGCCGACGCGGCGCAGCAGGCGGTCGCGAGCGTGCAGGCGCAGCGCGCCGCATACGGCAGCGGCACGTACCTGCAAGCGACGCTGCAGCGCTGGCATGACCTGCAGGAAGCGATGAGCGGGCTGAGCATCAATGGCCCGGCGATGCTTGGTATGTTTCTGTTGGGCAGCTGGTTTGTGCGCAGCGGCGCGATTGCCGCGCCTGAGCGCTTTCCGCGTCTGTTTCGCATGTTGCGTTATGGCGTGTTGCCGCTCGGGCTGGGCGTGATGCTGATGAGTTATGCATTGGAGCCGTGGATGGATCCGGCGCGTCTGGACTTGCGTGTGTCGGGCGCCTTCGCCTTGTCGTTGATCGCCGGGCCGTTGATGAGCCTGGGGTATGCGGCATGGGTGGTGCAGCTGGCACCGCGCCTGGCGTGCCTGGCACCGGCCGGGTGCATGGCATTGACCAACTACCTGCTGCAGTCGTTGCTGTGCACGTGGGTGTTCTACGGTTACGGGCTCGGTTATTTCGAGCAGTTGCCGCGCGTGTGGCAGCTACCGTTTGCGCTGGGGTTGTTCGCGCTGCAGGTGGTGCTGAGTCGGCTGTGGCTGCGCTGGTTCCGCTTCGGGCCGATGGAGTGGCTGTGGCGTAGCGTGACCTATCTGCGTGTGCCGCCGATGCGACATGGCCGCGCGTGCCTGGAGTGACACGTGTCGTCGCGCGCGTATTGCTGCGGGTTGCGCGGCATGTACTGCTCACAGTTGCCAGGCCAGGCACGCAGGCCAGCACGCAGTGGTGGGGAGGATCGTGACGCATTGCTCGCCGCTGCCATGACGACTGGATCGCCGGTGACGGGTTGGATTACGCCCGATTGCAGCCGATAGACAGGCCATGCGCGACCTGCCGTCCGTCCTCACGTCTGGCTCGCGGCAAGGCATGGCATGCTCGCCATCAGCATGAGCACTGCAAGCGAACAACTGATGGCCGATCTGATCACGGGCCGCGCACCTGCGCTGGACCTGCCTGCTTACCGCGCGGAGCGATTCGCATGAGTGCCCGTTACGACTACGACGTGGTGATCCTGGGCGGCGGTTCCGGTGGATTGGCGGCGGCATTTCGCGCAGCAAAACACGGCGCCCGCGTGGCGATCATGGAGCCGAACGAGTTGGGTGGCACCTGCGTCAATCTGGGCTGCGTGCCGAAGAAGGCGATGTGGTTGGCAGCCGATCTGGCCGGAAAAATCGCATTGGCCAGCGCGCTCGGTTTCGATGTGCCGCGGCCGACATTGGCGTGGCAGGAACTGGTCACGCATCGGCAGGGCTACATCGCCAACATCCATGCCAGTTATCGGCGCCGGCTCGATGAGGATGGCGTGGTCATGATTCCGCAACGCGGCGTGTTGCAGGACCGGCACACCCTCATGGGCAGCGACGGCGTGCCGGTGACCGCCGAGCACATCGTGATCGCCACCGGTGCGCATCCACTGCGCCCGGACGTGGACGGCGCCGAGCACGGCGAAGTGTCCGACGATTTCTTCAATCTCTGTCACGCGCCCGCACAGGTGGCGATTGTCGGGGGCGGCTATATCGCGGTGGAAATCGCCGGCTTGCTGCAGGCGCTGGGTAGCCGCGTGCATCTGTTCGTGCAAGGCGAACGGCTGCTGGAGCGTTTCGATGCCGAACTGACCCTGCAGCTGGCCGACAACCTGCGCCATCTCGGCGTTCGCCTGCATTTCGGATTTTGTACCACCGGCCTGGAGCGTGATGCCGAAGGTGGGCTGCGTGTGCATGGGCACCCGGCGCATACGAGCGAGCAGGGCAATGATGTCTTCGACAAGGTGTTTTTTGCCGTGGGTCGACGCGCCAACACCGCAGGGCTGGGTCTGGAGGCGGTTGGTATCGCGCTGGGCGAAAAAGGCGAAATCGTGGTGGACGAGGGTCAGACCACCAGCGTGCCGAATATTCATGCGATCGGCGATGTCGGCGGCAAGGTCGGGCTGACGCCGGTGGCGATCACGGCCGGTCGCAAGCTAATGGATCGCTTGTTCGGCAATCAGCCGGATGCGCGCATGGACTACGAAGGCGTGCCGAGTGTGGTGTTCTCGCATCCGCCGCTCGGGCAGGTTGGCCTGACCGAAGAGCAGGCGCGCGAGCGTTACCACGGTGCGGTGCGCGTCTACCGCAGCAACTTCCGCCCGATGCTGCATGCGCTGGCCGATTCACCCCAGCGCAGCCTGTTCAAACTGGTGTGCGTGGGCGAGGAAGAGCGCGTGGTCGGTGTGCACCTGCTGGGCGAAAGTGCCGACGAAATGCTGCAGGGGTTCGCGGTGGCGGTGAAGATGGGCGCGACCAAGCGCGACTTCGACGAGACGGTGGCGATTCATCCCACTTCGTCCGAAGAGATTGTATTGATGCATTGAGGTGGTGGTTGCGGCAGCTGTGGCTGTTGTAGCTGCGCGGACGAGAGCAGCAACTCAAAGCCCCTCTCCCGGCGGGAGAGGGGCTCTAGATCCTTAAAGTGGCATCCTTGCGTGATGTCCAAGCCTCGCCAAGCCAGTCCTCATCCGTCTGCCAAACCAACTGCGCGTTCCGCGTCCAATGGTGCAGTGCTCTCCAGCGAGCAGGCACGACTGCGCATTCTTGAAGTGATCCGTGCGATTCCTTCCGGCCAGATTGCCGGTTACGGCGAAGTCGCGCTGCGTGCCGGCCTTCCCGGTCGGGCCCGGCTGGTGGCGCGCGTACTCAGCGGCAACGACGATCCGCAGCTGCCCTGGCATCGTGTGCTGCGCAGCGATGGCCGGATCGCGTCGCCGGAAGGCTCGCCAGGCTATCAGGAACAATGCCAGCGCCTGCGCGCCGAAGGCGTTGCGGTGGAGCAGGGGCGCGTGCGCCGTGCCAGTGCCGCGCACACCCTGGATGCGGCTGTGTGGGGGCCTTCATAAGCCTGCCGTTATGATGGTTGGCATTCCGAAGGATGCCGCCATGCCACAACTACCGCCCGTCACCAAAGCGTTATTGATCGCCAATATCGGCTTGTTCCTGTTGCAGTGGGCGTTGGGCGACCTGGGCGCCGGCGTGTTGCCGTCCGATGCGGCGCTGTCGTCGCTGATGTTGTGGCCGATTTCCAACGGCTTCGATGCGTTCTCGCCCGGCGCCAGCTTCATGCCGTGGCAGTTGCTGACCTATGCGTTCCTGCACGGCGGTTTCAACCATCTGTTCTTCAACATGCTGGCGCTTTTCATGTTCGGCGCAGCATTGGAACAGACCTGGGGCCAGAAGCGCTTTCTGACCTATTACCTGGTGTGTGTGGCCGGTGCCGGCGTGTGCCAGCTGCTGATGGCCTGGTTCACCCAGAGTGGCGCACCGGTGGTGGGTGCCTCGGGCGGGGTGTTCGGGCTGTTGCTGGCCTACGGCATGCTGTTCCCCAACCAGCGGGTGATGCTGTTGTTTCCACCGATCCCGATGAAGGCGCGCACCTTCGTGATCGTTTTCGGTGCGATCGAACTGTTTCTGGGCGCGACCGGCTGGCAGCCGGGCGTGGCGCATTTCGCGCATCTGGGCGGCATGCTGTTCGGTTGGCTGATGATTCGCTACTGGCGCGGTCAATCGCCGTTCGGCGGCAGCAGCGGCAAGGGTGGTAAAGGTGGTCGCAAGCCGCCGTTGCGCGTGGTGCGTTGAGAGAGTGGCGGCGGATCAGATAGGCGCTGAACGGTAGGAGCGGCCTTGGCCGCGATGGGGCGTTATCGGTAACGCCTCATCGCGGCCAGGACCGTCCTACGAAGAGCAGGGCGTGGTTCTTCCGGATGGAAGAACGCGCGAGACAGACAAAACGAGACAGACAAAAAAAGAGCGCGGAATCCGCGCTCTTTTTTATTGCCAGTGACTGCGTGTTGATTTCCAGTGACTGCCTGGCGCTGAAATCAGCGCCAGATCTTCAACTGCTCGGTATCCACACGCTGCATCGGCTGGCCCGGCTTGCAGGTGAATGCTGCACCGAACTCGGGCAAGTTGGACAGCGGGCCGTTGGTACGCCACTGGCCCGGTGCACGGATATCGGCGCTTGCACGCTGCACTGCTTCGTTCGGCGACAGCTGCTGTGCCCACAGGCCGGCCCAGGCAGTGAAGAACGCCTGCTTGTCGGCCTCGGTGGCGGCCGGCTGGGCCTTGCTGAAGGCCTGCCAGGCCAGTTCGATGCCGGCCAGGTCGGCCAAGTTTTCTTCGGCGGTCTGCGCGCCGTTGACCTTGACGTTGGGCACGCCCGGGTACGGATAAGCGGCGAACTGATTGGCCACCTTGCCGGTCAGCAGCGTCCAGCTGGTCTTCTCGGCCGGCGTCCACCAGCTGCGCAACTCGCCCTTGGCATCCACCAGCGAGCCCTTGGCGTCGATGGCACGGGTGATTTCGTGTGCCACCAGCGCGCCATAGGCGCCGTACTGCGCGGCCGGGGTGCTGCCGGCGGTCAGCACCGGTGCCTGCAAGACGGCGGCGGTGATGATCAGACGGTTCTGCGCGATGTCGTAGGCCACTGCCGGCTGCTGCGGCAGCACGTCCCAACGGCGGTCGGCGTTGCCCTTGCCGATGCGCTTCATTTCTTCGCGGTGACGCCAGGTCGAGGCGATCAGCATGTTGCCGCCGAAGCTGCCGCGGCCCATCGGCTGCACGGTGTAGTCCAGATCGCGACGTGGTGCGCCGACTTCGATCTTCATCGCCGACAGTTTGGCCTTGGCTTCGGTGATCGCCTCGCCATTGCCCCAGCCGGTGCGCTCCAGCGCGGCCAGCTGTGCATCGCGCACCTGGTCGGCAATGGCTTCGGCCTGACGGCGCGTGTCGCTGCTCAGGTAACGCGCCACGTATTCGCGGCCGAGCATCGGGCCGGCGGCGATATTGATCGCATCCAGCACCTGCTGCCAGCGCTGCGGCGGCAATGCATCGCCACGCAGCAGACGGCCGCGGAACTGGTATTCGGCATCGTGGAAGCTCTTGGACAGGTACGGCGCCATCGCATCGCCCACGCGCCAGCGCAGGTAGGCCTTCCACTGCTCCGGCTTGATGCTGACGATCATGCTGTCGAGCTGCTTGAACATGGCCGGGTCGGCCATCGACACCAGATCGTCCTTGACGCCCTGCGCTTCCAGAAAGTCGGCCAGGCGCAGGTTCTTGTATTGCTTGGTCAGCTCCTTGGTGGCGATCGGGGCGTAGTTGTTGAACGGGTTGTTGATGCCCTGCACGGACTGCGCGCTGCGTGCCAGCGCGGTTTCGATCTGCAGCACCGACGCCGCATCGGCTTCGAGGCGGTCGGCCGGGGTGCCGGTCAGCGCCAGCATCTGCTTGACGTAGCTGCGGTAGCGGCCCATCAGCGCCTGGGTGTCGGCATCGGTGCGGGTGTAGAACGCCGGATCGGGCAGGCCCATGCCGCCTTGCATGAAGTAACCGATGTGGCGATCCAGCGCCTTCAGATCCACGTCCGGGCCGAAGTTGAAGCCGACCGGGATACCGACCTGATGCAGCGCGGCGATGGAAGCGGGCACATCCTTGGCCTTCTTGATCGCGTCGATGCGCGCCAGCAAGGGGGCGATGGGGTTGGAGCCGTCCTTTTCGACCGAGGCTTCGTCCAGGCCGCTGGCCCAGAAGTCGCCGAGCAGCTTCTGCACGTTGCCCTGCGGGGTCTTCATCGAGGCGTCCAGCAATTCGCGCTGCTGCTGCAGGGCGCGCTCGGACAACTGGCCCAGTGCGGTGACGGCGCCGGTCTGCGGCAACGGATTGGCCTTGAGCCAGCCGGCATTGGCGTAATCGTAGAAATCGGTACACGCCGCCGAGACGGCCGGGGCCTTGGGAGCGGCCTTCTTCTTGCGCGCGGCGTCGGCGTCGGGGGCGGACAGCAGCGTGATCAGGCTGAAGCCAAGAGCGAGGGCAAGCGGACGAATGGTGGGCATCGAGAAGAAGGGTGGCCAGATTGAAGTCGGCGGAGTTTAGCAAGGCTGCGCCTCGTGCAGGCGGGCGCGAGCTGCCGTTCGTCCTCGGTGCCGGCCGCTTGCATGAACGCGACAGGCCCGCGTGGGCGGGCCTGTGCGTGTTGCCGTCGTGCTGAAAGCGCTTGCAGGCAGTGGCTGGCGCAGCGCCTACCAGATCACCACGCGGTCTTTCTCAGGCCGCACCATCGCATCGCCGGGCTTGCACGCAAACGCGGTGGCGAATTGCGGCATGTTGGAGGGTGCGGCGATGGCGCGCAGATTGTCCGGTGAGTGGGGGTCGCTCGCGAGGTAGACCAGCTGTTGCTGCTCGCGTGTGAGTCCACGCCAGTTACGCGCAAAGCCCAGGAAAAACCGCTGATCGGGGCTGTACCCGTCAATATTCGCAACGCGCTCAGGGTGCTGACGCAGTGCGGTCTGCAGCGCGTCGTAGGCAATGTTGATACCGCCCAGGTCGGCGATGTTTTCGCCCAGGGTGAGTCTGCCGTTGACATGCATTTTGGGGTGACTCGGCAAGGGAACATACGCATCGAACTGCTTCACCAAGCCGTCGGCACGCTGCTCGAATGCCTTGCGATCCTGCGCAGTCCACCAATTGACGTTGTTGCCCGCGCCATCGAACTGGCTGCCTTGATCGTCGAAGCCATGCGTGGCCTCGTGCCCGATGATCGCGCCGATGGCGCCATAATTCAGGGCATCGTCGGCGTTGGCATCGAAGAACGGCGGTTGCAGGATGCCGGCCGGGAAATTGATGGTGTTGGTACTCGGGCTGTAATACGCGTTGACCGTCTGCGGAGGCATCGACCACCGCTTGCGATCGGTGGGTTTGCCGATCTGGGCGATGTCGTAGTGATAGTTGAACTTGGCCGCCGCCTGCAGATTGCGGTAGTAGGCCCCGGGAACGATCTCCAGCCCCGACCAGTCGCGCCAGGTGTCCGGATAGCCGATCTTGGGCAGGAAGGCCTCCCACTTTGCAAGCGCCTTTGTTTTGGTTTCGTTGCTCATCCAGTCGACGTTTTCGATGCGCGTCTTGAGCGCTGCGCGGACGTTGTCGACCAATTCGGCCGCGCGTTGCTTGGCTTCTGGCGTGAACACTCTCGCGACGTAGAGCTGGCCAAGGCCTTCGCCCATGGCCTCGTCGACCGCGCGCAGGACGCGTTTCCAACGTGGGCGTTGCTCCGGTTGTCCGGACAGGGCCTTGCCATAGAAGGCGAAGTTGTTGTCGACGAATGCCTTGCTGAGCTGTTTGGATGCCTCGTCGATGGTATGGAAGCGCAGGTAGGCCTGCCACTGTGCAATTGGTGCACTGGCCAACTGATGGTCGAACGCTGCGAAGAAACGCGGTTGCGACAACGAGAAGCCGGCGCCGACATCCACGCCTTGCGCGGCAAAGAAGTTTTTCCATGAAAAATGCGGGGTGAGCTTGTCTGCCTCGGCAACGCTGACGAAGTGATATTGGTTCTTGGGTTGGCGTGCATCGGTTGGCGCCAGCGACGCGGCAGCCAGTTGCGATTCCAGTGCCATCACGTCCTTCGCCTGCGCCTTGGCCGCGTCGACATCGCTGCCGGTGAGCTCGAACGACTTGGCGATGTAGGCCAGATAGGCCTCACGGATGGGGGCGTATTCGGCGGCGGTGTAGTAGTCCTTGGTCGGCAGACCCAGGCCGCCTTCGTTGGCAAAGGCGATTTGCCGATCTGCCTTGTGGAAGTCTTCGCTTGCGCCGAACTCGAAGACCTTGCCATCGCCCTCCGCATAGCGGCTGGTGATGTACGCGGCGACATCCTTGGCGGATTTCAGCGCGCCAATGGCCTCCAGCTGCGGGCGGATCGGCTGGTCTCCCGCCGCCTCGATGGCGGCTTCGTCCATCCCCGAGGCGTAAAGCAGACCAAGTTTGCGTGCAAGCGGGTCGGCTTGCTTGTCTGCCTGCTTGGCGGCGCTTTCAACAATCTCTCGCTGCGTGACCAGGCTCTTTTCCGTCAGTTCGTCGAACACGCCCCAACTGGTGCGGTCGGCCGGAATCGGATTGGCTTTGGCCCATTTGGCGTTAACGAACGTATCCAGGTTCTGGCAAGCGTTTGTTGCCGTGTCCAGCTCATTGATGTCGAACGAGGATTTGGTTGTGGTGGCGGCGGTTGCCGATGCGCGCGTCGGCGCAGCCGTTTGCGCGGGTGTGCTGCTGTCGTCGGCTTCGCGCTTGCAGCCCGCCAGGGCCACAACCAGTGCCAGAGCGAGCGTAGAGGTCTTGATCGGTGACATGGAAGTCCAGTCGCATGAAAGGACACCGAGCATAAGCGCGTGCGTCTTTGCGAGAGCACGCGTTGAGCTTTGTTGAGGCTTGGTGTTTATGCTCTCGATGGCTGAGTGACGAACTCACGCTTCAAGCACGGATAGATGCGCAGGCGATGCGTTTGTGTGTGCGCAGAAATCCCGTCGAAAGCGAAGTGGCTGCTGCATGCGAGTGCCTGCTGCCTGCGTTGCGGAAACAATCTCGTGCAGTCCGCACGCGTCGCGAACGTGCGTTTCGGAAATGCCCAAAAAAACGGGCGACGATCAACCGATCGCCGCCCGCGTTGGTTACCGCTTTCTTGCGACTACGATTACCAGATCACGACCTGCTGATCGCCCTGACGCACCATCGGATCCCCCGCCTTGCAGGAAAACGCGGCGGCGAACGCCGGCATGTTCGAAGGCGCACCGATGGCGCGGAAGTTGGCCGGGGCATGCGGATCGGTCTTCAGGCGCACCACCAGTTCTTCCGGGGTGAAGTTGCGGCGCCACACCGTGGCCCAGTTGAGGAAGAAGCGCTGGTCGCGGGTGATGCCGTCGCTCTTGGGATCGTCCTTGCCGGCGGTGGCGGTCTTCATCGCGTCGTAGGCGGTGTTGAGGCCGCCCAGGTCGGCGATATTTTCGCCCAGGGTCAGGTCGCCCTTGACCTTGTCGCCAGCCGGGGTGCGATAGCTGTCGAACTGCGCCACCAGCTTGCCGGTGCGCGCCTTGAACGCGTCCAGGTCCTTCTGCGTCCACCAACCCGGATCGGCGATGAAGTTGCCATCGGCACCGAAGCGGCTGCCCTGGTCGTCGTAACCATGCGTCATCTCATGGCCGATCACCGCGCCGATACCGCCGTAGTTCATTTCCTCCGGTGCATTCGGGTCGAAGAACGGCGGCTGCAGGATCGCCGCCGGGAACACGATCTCGTTCTGCAGCGGGTTGTAGTACGCATTGACCGTCTGCGGGCTCATGCCCCATTCGGTCTTGTCCACCGGCTTGCCGATCTTGGACAGGTTCCACTTGTAGTTGTATTCGGACGCGGCCATCACGTTGCCCAGGTAGCTGTCACGGCTGGTGTTCAAGCCGTTCCACTCACGCCACTTTTCCGGGTAGCCGATCTTGGGCGTGAAGCTCTCCCACTTGGCGATCGCCTTGGTCTTGGTCTCCGGGCTCATCCAGTCGAGCTTTTCGATGCGGGCCTTCAGCGCGGTGCGCAGATTGGTCACCAGCGTTTCCATCTTGGCCTTGGAATCTGCCGGGAACGCGACCTTGACGTACATCTGGCCCAAGGCTTCGCCGGTCTGGCCGTTGATGGTCGCCAGTACGCGCTTCCAACGCGGCTTGATTTCCTTCTGGCCGCGCAGGGTCTTGTTGTAGAACGCGAAGTTCTCATCGACGAACGGCTGGCTCAGGAACGGCGAGGCGCCATCGACGGTGTGGAAGCGCAGGTAGGCGCGCCAGATTGCCGGGTCGGTGTCGGCGATCATCTTGCTGACTTCCTGATGGAAGGCCGGGATCGCCAGCGAGAACATTTCCGGCGTGGTCACGCCCTGCGACTTGAAGAACTCGGTCCACGACCAGTTCGGAGTCAGCTTGTCGGCATCGGCCGGCGAGATCGGGTTGTAGGCCAGCGAGGCATCGCGCGACAGTTGGGTGCTGGTCTTGGAGACCTTGGCCAGACGGCTTTCGAACGCGACCACCTGCTTGGCCTGCGCGGCGGCATCGGCCGCAGCCACGCCGGACAGCTCCAGCACCTTGGCGACGTGCGCCTGGTATGCCTCCAGCTTGGCCTTGTTGGTAGGGCTGGTGTAGTACTCCGGATCCGGCAAACCCAGGCCGCCTTGCATGGCGTAAGCGATGTTCTGGCTGGACTTCTTGAAGTCCGCCTCGGCGCCGAAGCTGAAGAGTTCGTTGTTGCCCTTGGCCGCGCTGCTGCGCAGATAGTCGACCAGTTTGGCCTGGTCGCTGATGGCGTCGATCGCGGCCAGTTCAGGCTTCAGCGGCTCGATACCCTGAGAGTTGATTTTGGCTTCGTCCATGCCGGTCGACCACAGGTCGCCGACGATTTTTTCCACGCCGCTGGCGCTGGTGTCGGCCGCAGCCTGTTCGACCAGCTGCTGCTGGATCGCATTGGAGCGCTCGTCGAGCATCTCGAACGCGCCCCAGCTGGTGCGATCGCTCGGCACCGGATTGGCGGCCAGGAACTTGGCATTGGCGTAGGCGTTGAGGTCGGTACAGGCGTTGCCGTTGGCATCCAGGTCGGCGGCAGTGAACTGGTTCACCGCCGGCAGCTTGCTCTGGTCCAGGGTCAGCGTCTTGGGTGCAGCGGGCGTGGTTGCCGCTGTGTCGGCCGCGGGGGCGGCAGGCGCGGCGTCTTCAGACTTCTTGCAAGCGCTCAGCGCGGTGGCCACGGCCAGGGTCAGCGTCAATAAATGAGGTGTTCGAATCACAAAGGCTCCATAAGCAGCGGATTGGGAAGCCCCGTCGCCAGGGCCGTGGCCGGCACTCTACGCCTCGCCAGCCGGATGGCATGGTGTCGAAGGTCATGGGTGCGGCGTGTGTAGATACGTTGGGCTGACGGCTGTTTGGCATGCGGCTGCTGGATGGCAACGTGGCGTACGTGCCGTGACGCGCTGGGTAGGGAGCCTGCGGCCTTCTCAATCTGCATCGCGCGGGTGTTTGGTTCATGTTCTCGGCAGACATGGACCCTGTCGGTGATGGTGAGCGCACATCGGTGACGATGATCGCCACTGCGCGAATGGCCGACCCGGGCAAGCGATGCTATATACGAGCGCATGCCTACCGCCTCCGAACCGTTGGACGCACTGATCATCGGCGCCGGCCACAATGGCCTGGTGTGCGCTGCATATCTGGCCAAGGCAGGCAAGCGCGTGCTGGTACTGGAAGCGCGCGATGTGGTCGGCGGCGCAGCAGTCACCGAAGAATTTCATCCCGGATTTCGCAATTCAGTGGCGGCGTATACGGTGTCGTTGCTGCAGCCCAAGGTCATCACCGATCTTGCTTTGGAGCGACATGGCCTGCGCGTGGTTGCGCGCCGCATCAACAACTTTCTGCCGCTACCGGATGGTGAGTATCTGCTGGCCGGTGCTGGGCGCACCGCTGCGGAAGTCGCCAAATTCTCCGCACGCGATGCCGCTGCACTGCCTGCCTATGAAGCGCGGCTGGAGCAACTGGCCGATGTCTTGCGTGCGCTGGCATTGCAGCCGCCGCCCGATGTCACCGAGGGTGGTTGGCTGCAAGCGTTGCCGCAGTTGTGGCGAGCGGCAAAGGTGGGGCTGCAGCTGCAGGGCTTGCCGCTCACGTTACGTCAGGACCTGCTCGATTTATTCACGATTTCCGCAGCCGAGTATCTGGATCGCTGGTTCGAAAGCGCGCCGATCAAGGCGTTGTTTGGTTTCGACGGCATCGTCGGCAATTACGCCAGCCCGTACGCGCCGGGCACGGCTTATGTGTTGTTGCACCACGTGTTCGGGCAAAGCAACGGCGTCAAGGGCGCCTGGGGCCACGCCATCGGTGGCATGGGCGCCATTACCCGGGCAATGGCCGCCAGCGCGCGCGAATACGGTGCGCAGATGCGTACCGGCTGTGCGGTGGATCGCGTACTGGTGGAGCAGGGGCGTGCGGTCGGTGTCCTCACCGCTCACGGAGAGACGATTCGAGCGCGTGCAGTGGTTGCCAACGTCAATCCGAAACTGCTCTATCAACGCCTGATGCGTCCAGAAGATGTCCCTGTGCCCACACACGAACGCATGGCGCATTACCGCTGTGGATCAGGCACGTTCCGCATGAACGTGGCGCTCTCTCGCCTGCCGGAATTTACCGCATTGCCGGGTGCGGGCGACCATCTCACCGCCGGCATCATTCTCGCGCCGAGTCTGGATTACATGGACCGCGCCTGGCAGGACGCGCGCGCATCCGGATGGTCGCGCGAGCCGGTGGTCGAACTGCTGATTCCCAGCACGCTGGACGACTCGCTGGCACCGCCCGGCCAGCATGTGGCCAGCCTGTTTTGCCAGCACGTGGCGCCGCAACTGCCTGATGGTCGGCACTGGGACGATCATCGCGAGGAGGTCGCAGATCTGATGATTGCAACGGTGGAGCGCTACGCGCCAGGATTCGCTGCATCGGTGCTGGGCCGGCAGGTGCTGAGTCCACTCGACCTGGAGCGAATCTTTGGCCTGATCGGCGGAGACATCTTCCACGGCGCGCTCAGCCTCAACCAATTGTTCAGCGCACGTCCGATGCTGGGCCAGGGCGCCTATCGCGGCGCTATACCCGGGCTGTATCTATGCGGGTCCGGGACGCATCCCGGCGGCGGGGTGACCGGCGCGCCTGGGCATAATGCTGCGCGGGTTATTTTGGACAGCTGACGCAGCCGCGTTGGCAGCCAAAAAAAAGCCCCGGAAAGACCGGGGCCGGAGACAGGACGCCTGCAGGGCAAAGGCGAGTGAATACACCTCGCCTTCGCTCGCAATCAAACGATCAGAAATCGTATGAGGCGGTCAGACGCATATAGCGCGGCTGGTTGTAGCTCCACGCTTCGGTGCCAAGTCCATATGTATTGGACACAGTCCGGCGAGTGACTTCGTTGGTGCTGGAGACGCGATTGACCGAACGGTCATTCAGCACATTGAACACATTGAGCGAAAACGCCAATTTGTGATCGGCGAAGCCTGGACGATACGTGACGCCCAGATCCAGATTTTTGATCCATGGAGTCTCGCCAGCGCCGCCCGCAGATACAGGTTGACCATAGCAGTAGTGATACGACGAACCATAACCCACCGGATCATAATTTACCGCTGCAGCGTCAGGGCCGGCGTAATAACCCAGGCACGACTTCGGTGTGCCCGACATCACCCTGACCGTGGCAGATGCCAGCCATTCTGGAGTGAATTGGTAGGCGCCGAACGCCTTCAACTGATGGCGACGATCGTTGGCCAGATTGCCACCGGCGTAGGACATTAGCTGGGCTGCGTCCCAATCCTGGGTTTTGGAAATATCGGCTTGCCCGAGGTCTGACTTCACCTGTCCTTCGGTGTTTCCGTAGAGATGCGACCATGTGTAATCGACGCGGCCATACCACTTTTCATCAAAAGGATGCTCGATAAACAGGTCCACCGCCACGTAGTTGCGCTTGGCCTTGTCCGTAAAGCCCCAATCGGACTGCGACATGCGCAGCTGGGTGTAGCCGGAGCCATCGGTGTTGGCAAGGTTGTAGGTATTGGTCTCGCCAGGGTTGAACATCACGCAACCAGGAATGCTCACGCTGCTGGCATCGCCGCCTGCTGCTTCGAGCGCATCGGACATACGACCGGGATCACAGACATCATCGATCGCGGTCTGCAATTTACGGTAGGTGACTTTGGCGCCTGAATTCCACTTCTCGCCAAGCGTCTTTTCGAAGCCGATCAGGAACTCGTCTTGATACTGCGACTTCAGATCGCTTGGTGCGAACGAGTTCGGATCCGGGGCTTGACCATATTCACCATTAGAGGAAACCGGGCCAGGACCCAGTGCAGTCAGACCGGTCGGCTCGCCGTTGGCGTCGATCCCCGAATACGCGAAATACTCATTGGTGAACGTCGAGGCGGATGCTCCTCGGATCGCAACCTGATTGGGTAAGGCTAGATAGTAGCGACCGACATTGGCGAACACCTTGAAGGAAGAGTCGCCAAAGACATCCCAGCTCACCCCGACGCGCGGAGCCCACTGGTCACCACTGTCCACGTAAGCCACATGATCGCTGTTGTAGTTAGTGAACTTGTCGTTGCGGATACCCAGCGTGAGGAGCCAGTTATCGTTGACTTGCCACCGATCTTCCAAGTAGTAGGCCTTCTGCTCGACGGCCATGCTGGTAACTGTGGTGAAGATACGGCGGTTCACGAAGTAGCCATTACCTCCGGAGGCGCCGACGCCCAGAGCACCATTGATGGGTTCGCTGGGATCGTCCTGCCTGCCGTAGATCCAGCGGTACCCTGGACCACTGGTAAAGACGCCTTCGTCGTAAGCATTGAAGTACATATTATCCACGCCGGCGGTCAAATCATGATCGCCCAGACGATAGTTCAGTTCCAGGCGCAGATTGCGGCTCTTATTGATCGGGTCTGCTGCCTTGACAGTCGTAGTGGCCTGCCCGTTGGTGATGCGCCGACCGCCGGTGATGGCAGGGTCCTGTAGAGTCGAACTGGCGATGTTGGGCAATGCCGAAGCACCGGGGTTGAACTGTTGGTTGTGCTGAGTATCGCGTCCCCACGTTGCATTGAGGGTCAGGTCGTCTGTGATGTAACTGGTGAACTTGACGATATCGACACTGTCTTTGAGCTTGTACGTATCCGTGAACAAGCCAGAAGGGCCCTGATCCGCAAGTGTTGCATAGTCGTAGTTGTTGTACACGCCAGAACGTCGGTCGTTATTTTCGATGCGCGTATATTCTAAAATATTGCTGTCATTAATATTCCAGTCCAGTTTTCCATAGAACTTCGGCGAACTGTTCTCATAATGGCTGCGCCCCTGGTCGCTGGCGGCCGTCGCAATATTGGTGGTTGCTCCGTCGACCTTGTCCGTTTCGCCGGCCACGAACAGGAATAGGCGATCCTCAATCAGCGGACCACCCGCGTACGCGCTGTAAACGGTCCTGTTCTGCACGTCGCCCTTGCCGCGGCGATAGATCGTCCCGGGCAGGTCATCATCTTCATAACCATAATTCTCCGGAAGTTCGCTATTCGGATACCAAGCATCGCCGCGTGAGCTCGCCAGCGATTTCGGTTCCCATACCGCTTGCGCACCAAAATGCCACTCGTTGGTGCCGCGTTTACCCACTTGGCTGATGACGCCGCCGGTCGAGCGGCCGTACTTCGCGCTGTAGCCGCCCGTATATGTTTCCTGTTGGTCGATTGCGCCGTAGGGGAGGCTGAGCCCGCCGAGGTTGTTGAACGGATTAGTGACATTAACGCCGTTGATGTAATAGGCATTTTCCGTTACACCAGCGCCGCCGAACGAGATGGTGGACCGCGAGCCATTGTTGAAGGCGCCACTTCCGGAAATCGCGCCTGGCGCAAGCAACGCAATCGCTTCGGCGCTGCGTCCCAGCGGCAGGGTTGCCAACTGCTCGGAGGTGATCACCGAGCGCGAGCTGGTGGAACTGACGTCGATCTTCGGTGCGTTGGCGGCGGTCACCGTGATCGCGCCGAGCGTTGTTGCGTCGGTGCTGCCGCTGGCAGTTTCGCCAGCAAACGACACCTCTGTGCCGGACCCTACGCGCAGCTGCACGTTCTTGCGGGTATCGACGACCTGATCGCCACGCTTGAGGGTGACGGTGTAGGCGCCCACCGGCAACGAGCCGAGGTTGTAACGGCCATTGGCGTCGATGGTGATCGTGCGGCTGAGGCCGGTGTCGCTCTGCACGACGATGGTGCTGCCCGCTTCCGAGGGAGCGCTACCGTAGATGCTGCCGGTCGTGCTTTGTGCGTAGACCGCACCGTTGGCGAGACACGCGCCGAGCACAACAGCCAGAGCGGTGCGCTTGAGGGCGTGGCGACGAAATTGATTGCTCATTCCTAACCTTTCAACTGGGTATCGGGAGAAGTGGCGGTCATCGAAGAGTCAGATGGCCTTAACCCGAACGTAATGAATCTGTGGGCTGAGTCGCAAGCCTTTTGAATGATTCGTTAATGAAAAGGGCGAGATCCGCACCGAATATGCGGATCCGCGCACAAATTGCCTGGCATGCAAATACCGCCCGGCTTGGGTCACGCTAGTATTCATTTTTGTCAGTGCGCGCGATGCGGCGTGACATCGAGCGGCCCAACCGAACGCTACCTTGCCGCCATATCAGTAACTGATTGTCGCGTCTGGTTGACTGGTTTCATCTGAAACATGGATTCAAAAAAGACCCCGTCAAATGGGGTCTTTTCGATGCATCGCCAACAGGCCTCAGAACCGGACTGTCGTGCCCAGGTAAAAGAACCGCCCGACGTTGTCATACAGCGCAGAATTGAAATCCGAGCCGAAGTAGTTGCGCGGCGGGTCCTTGTCGAAGGCGTTGTCGATGCCGAGGTAGACGTCGATCTTCGAGCCGGGGAACTGATAGCCAAACTGGAAGTTGTGGTACGTGTACGAGCCGTTCTTGATCGGGCTGGCCGAGCCCGGGTTGCTGTTGTAGCTTTCCGGAGTCACGCGCAGGTTGCCGTCCACATAGTTCATGTCCCACGAGGCACGCCATTCGTTCCAGTTGTACTTGGTCTGGAACTGCGCGCGCCAGCGCGGGTCGGTCACGTAGGTGACGTACTCGTCGTACTCGGCCGGGAAGTCCTGGAACACCCATTCGCGCGACTGGATCAGGCGCGTGCCGACAAAGCGCAGCACCGTATTGCCTTGGCCGAGCTGGAAGCGGTAGTCCATTTCCAGATCCACGCCTACACGCCGCGAGCGCGACAGGTTTTCGTTGAGCGCCTGCCAGCCGATGATGCTGTGTTCGGGATAGATGCGTCCCTGCGGGTCGGTGAATCCACCCAGCGGGGCGCGCTGCACGAAGCCGCAGAAGCTGTTGTCGATGCCGCCCGGATTGTCCACGCAGCGCGTTGCGTTGGTCTCTGCAGTCACCGTGCCGATTGCGTCCTGCAAGTCGATGCGCCAGTAGTCGATCGACATGCCGAAGCCTTCGAAGAACTCCGGCTGCCAGACCAGGCCGTAGGAGAGGCTGCGTGCACGTTCCGGCTTCAACTGCGGATTGCCGCCGCTCACGCCCGGGCGGGTCGAGGTGAACGTGTCGATCCAACCGACCGGCACGCCCAGCGCGCTGCAGTTGGCCTGACGCAATGCCACGTCGCCGGCGGTACCAGGACGATTGGAATTGGTCGGCAGGTAGTTGCAAGGATCGTTGATGGTCGCGAAGTTCTCGCTCTGCGAGTCGTACAACTCGCCGATGCTGGGTGCACGCACTGCCTGCGCCACGGTGCCGCGCAGACGCAGCGACGGGATGATGGTCCAGTCCAGGCCCACGTTCCAGGTCTTGGTCGAGCCGATGCTGTCGTAGTCCGAATAGCGTCCTGCCACGTCCAGCGCCAACCGGTCCACGCCCGGCAGGCCGGCGAGCAACGGAATGGTGCTCTCGACGAAGACTTCCTTGACGGTGTATTCGCCACCGCTATTGGGGATGGCGTTGAGGAAGGTCGCGCCCGAGGCTGCGAGCGGATCGGTGATCTCCTCGCTCTGCTCCTTGCGGTATTCCACGCCACCGGCAAACCCGATGTCGCCGGCCGGCAGCGACAACAGGTTGCTGTTGGCTACCGATGCACTGAATACGGTCTGCTGGATCTTGGCCTGCGCGCGCGCGGTGGTGTTGAACCACGCCGCTGCTTCCGGGGTCACCGCGCCGTTGCCGAATACACTGAACGGCACGCAGCCTTCGCGCGCCAGGGCTGAATAGACGCGGTTGGTGTGGGGATTGATCGCGTTCGGATCCAGCGTGGTGCGGCAGACGATGTTGCCGCTGGCATCACGTGCGGCGTCGATACCGGCCTGCCAGCGCTCGTTGATACGGTTGTTGAGGTTCAGGCGATCGACCGTGGTCTTGCCGTAGTTGGCAGACACGTCGTAGCTCCAGTTGTCGGTGAAATTGCCTTCGGCGCCGAGCACTGCGCGGTAGGTCTTGCGCTCGATGTTCTCGCCGCGACGGCCGGCATCGACGTTGAAGCGGTTCATCAGGATCTGCGTGGCACCGCGCGCATCCATCAGCGCACCGAGTTCGGGGCTGACATACGGATTCTGGCGACGCACGCGCAGCGAACTGTCGAAGGCCGGCTGGCCGAAGAATTCCGAATCGGTCTCGCTGTACTTGCCTTCGAAGAACAGGCGATGGTTCTCGCTGATCTCGAAGTTGATCATGGTGTTGACGCTCTTGCGATCGAAGCCCGGCTGCAGGTCGGCAACCGCATTCAGATCGACGAAATCGCAATCCACGCAGGAGGTATTGCTGACCACCGTGCCGTTGTAGCGATTGCGGCGGAAGCTGCCGTCTTCGTTGAACAGGTAGCGGTTGCCATAGCTGGCCGGGTTGCGGAAATCGAAGGTACCCAGGTTGAAGGTGCCGCCATAGGAGGTCGAATGATTGCCGCCCGGGCCGCTGAGCACGTTCTGCGGATTGCGCTCGCTCGGCGGTTGGCTCGGGTCGAACGAGGGATTGGGAACCGACACCAGATACTCGCGACCGATGGCGCGGTTGCCGCGACCGAAGCGGTCCTGCTTGCTGTATTCGCCGGACACCGCAATGTTGCCGCGGCCGTCCGCAAAGTCGGTGCCTGCCGAGAAGCTGGCGAAGGAGCGATTGTAGTTGCCCTCATCGGCCAGGCCGGTCTGCGCGCGCGTCTCGAAACCGGTGAAGTTCTTCTTGAGGATGAAGTTGACCACGCCGGCCACCGCGTCGGCGCCATACACGGCCGAGGCGCCACCGGTGATGACTTCGACGCGTTCGACCCATTCCACCGGGATCGTGTTGACGTCCACGGCGGTCGAACCCGGGCTGGAACTCACGTGGCGACGCCCGTTGACCAGCACCAGGGTGCGATCCACGCCCATGCCGCGCAGGTCGAGCAGGCCCAGACCGGCGGTCCCGATGAAGCGGGTGGAATTGCCCAGCGTGTAGCTCGGCGCCAGCGCAGGCATGCGTGCCATCAGGTCGCTGATGGTGGTCGCGCCGGTGGCACGGATTTCTTCGGCGCTGATCGCCGTGACCGGCGAGGGCGTCACAAAGCCGGTACGCGCGATGCGCGAGCCGGTGACGGTGACCTTGTCCAGATCAGTGGTGCCGGGCGCGACACCGTTTTCTGATTGCGCCGCAGCTTGTCCGGCAGAAGCGGCCAGTACGGCAAATAATGCGGTGCTCAAACGATGACGGTGTGCGTGTTGCGGAAGACGACTCGACATGACCTGACAGATTCCTCGCTGGGAGTTGGCGAAACAGCTGTGCTCACTGAGCGCTGGCTGAACTAGAACCCGAACGTAACAATTCCTTAATCATGTGTCTATATTTGTGAAATATGTCTCCACTTGACATATTCGTAGCTGCTTGTGAATTTCTTCAGCGAAGTCGCCAGGCGGATGTGTCTGGACGAGCCGGTACACTGACCACTTCCATGGCGCAGTACCCGGCGGCGTTCTTGCGTCGCTGCCGCTGCGCCCACGACGAATTCAGGTAGGCATGACGACGATGTTGGAAGGTGTTGTGAGCGCGACGATCGCCCCCGCGCAGGTGTGCCGCGCATGAGTGGCGCGCGCAGGATTGCCGCGCATGCGGTGCAGGGTGCGCTGGCGCCGCATCCGCGGATCCGCAATGTGATTGCGGTCGGTTCCGGCAAGGGTGGGGTGGGCAAGTCGACCACGGCGGTGAATCTGGCGCTGGCCTTGCGTCAGCAGGGGGCGCGCGTGGGCGTGCTGGATGCGGACATCTACGGGCCGAGCGTGCCGGCGATGCTGGGCCTGAGCGGGCGGCCGGACAGCCCGGACAACAAGTCGATCGAGCCGCTGCGCGCGTTCGGCATCGAGGCGATGTCGATCGGCCTGCTGGTCGATCAGGACACGCCGATGATCTGGCGCGGGCCGATGGCGACCTCGGCGTTGACCCAACTGTTCAACGACACGCTGTGGGACGACCTGGATTATCTGTTGATCGACCTGCCGCCAGGCACCGGCGACATCCAGCTGACCCTGTCGCAGAAGATTCCGGTGGCCGGCGCGGTGATCGTCACCACGCCGCAGGACATCGCCACGCTGGATGCGCGCAAGGCCTTGAAGATGTTCGAAAAGGTGGAGGTGCCGGTACTTGGGATCGTGGAGAATATGGCGGTGCACACCTGTTCCAGTTGCGGCCACCGTGAGCATCTGTTCGGCGAAGGCGGCGGTGAGCGCATGGCGGCGCAGTACGGCGTGCCCTTGCTGGGGTCGTTGCCGTTGGAGATTGCGATCCGCGAGCAGGGCGATGCCGGCCAGCCGATTGTCGTTGCCGCGCCCGAGTCGGCAGCAGCAAAGGCTTACTTGGCCGCCGCTGCGCGCCTGACCGAGGAGCTGGGCAAGCGCCCGCGCGCCAGCATTCCGATTTCGGCCTCGTTGCTGTAGCGCGCGGCTCGGCCAGCAGTGCCGGCCGCTTGTTAGAATTCGCGGTCTTCGCGCGGGCCGCTTGGCCCGTTGCCTTCCGTCTTCAAGGAACATCACATGAGCATCAAAAGCGACCGCTGGATCAGGCGCATGGCCGAGCAGCAGGCGATGATCGAGCCGTTCGAACCCGGCCAGATCAAGCACGACGCCGCCGGCCAGCGCATCGTCAGCTTCGGCACCTCCAGCTACGGATACGACGTGCGCTGCTCGCGCGAGTTCAAGATCTTCACCAATATCAACTCGACGATCGTCGACCCGAAGCACTTCGATCCGGGCAGCTTTGTCGATATCGAATCGGATGTCTGCATCATCCCGCCGAACAGCTTCGCGCTGGCACGCACGGTGGAATACTTCCGCATCCCGCGCGACACCCTCGTGGTGTGCCTGGGCAAGAGTACGTACGCGCGCTGCGGCATCATCGTCAACGTGACCCCGCTGGAGCCGGAGTGGGAAGGTCACGTGACCCTGGAATTCAGCAACACCACGCCGCTGCCGGCGCGCATCTACGCCAACGAAGGCGTGGCGCAGATGCTGTTCTTCCAGTCCGACGAAGTCTGCGAGACCTCGTACAAGGACCGCGGCGGCAAGTACCAGGGCCAGACCGGCGTGACCCTGCCGCGCACCTGATGCAGTGGAGCAGCCGCGGCCTTCAGCAGGTCGCGGTGGCCCGCTCGCGGTAGCGCAGCAGTTGGCGTACGCCGGCGGCGATCAGCAGTGCCGGCCACCAGGTCGACACCAGGTTGCCCAGGTCGATACGGGCCAGCCCGAGGTTGTCCAGCAGAAACAGCGTGCCCAGCGTGATCAGGAACAGGGCGGGAATCAGGCGATAGTGCATGGCAATGTCCTCGGTAGGTGTGCGCCCATGCTGCGCGCAACACGCCCACCGATCAGGTGCCGGAAGTCAACTCTTGCGGATGACAGACGTCATGTCGGCAAGGTCGCAAGGTCATGGCTGCATTGGTGGCCATGTCGTGTTCGCTGGCATTGTTAGGGAGACAGGAACTCTGGCTTGCTACGGGTGCAGTCGGCTAGCGCATGAGGCTTCGCGCGTACCCTCATCCGCCCCTTCGGGGCACCTTCTCCCGACGGGAGAAGGGATGTTGGCGCTCCGACCATGCGCTGGACCGATCGACTGCTGGAATCGCTCCATTCCATGTTTATGGGAGCCGACGCCCATCATGCGCGCAGGCGATAGAGCCGCGCATCAAGGCGCATTGCCGCATTCGATCAATGACAGATCAGCAGCTACGGCCGGACAGTCCGGGAATCAACAGCGCCAGAAGCCCGCTCTTACGATTCCCCATTCCCGGCTATTTGCCCCGCCCAAACAACATCCCCACACCGCAAGCGACCAATGCCGCCGGCCACCACGTGGCGATCAGCCGACCAAGGCTGACATTGGTCCAGCCCAGGTTATTGGCCAGAAACAGCAGGCCGACGAGGATCAGGATCAGCGCGGCGACGACATTGGATTTCATGCGGAAGGGTGGTTGAAAGACGGGCGCCTATCGTAGCCGTTGCGCCCACGCAGCGACACGGTGTTGCAACGCATCGGGCGCGAAACGTTGCGCGCTGCCGCTACCCCACACCGGGCCGGGCCAGGCGGCATCGCCTGGGTGCCGGCCGACCAGATGTACGTGCAGCTGCCGCACGATGTTGCCCAGCGCGCCGATATTGAGCTTGGTCACTTCGGGCTCGACGCGCAGCAACTGCGAGAGCTGATTGATCTCGGCCAGCAACAGGCGCTGCTGGCCGCCATCCAGATCGATCCATTCGCTGACCTCGGCCACCCGCGGCACCAGCACGATCCACGGGAAGCGGCTGTCGTCCATCAGCCGCACCTGCGACAGCGGTCCGTCGGCGACGAAGACGCTATCGGCCGCAAGGCGCGGATCTAGCTGGAAGCCGCTCGCTCCGGACCTGCTTGGGGCAGATTCGCTTGCCGCAGTCCCGCTCATCCCAGATGCGCTTCGAAGAAGCCCAGGGTGCGCTCCAACGCGCGCTCGGCGCTGTCGGCGTCGTAGTGGGTGGGGTCGATGCTGCGGTTGAAGGCGTGGCCGGTCGGATACACGAAGGTTTCCATCTGCGGCAGCTTCTCGCGGTGGGCCTGGATCGCCTCGGGCGGAATGCTGGTGTCGCGCTCGCCGAAGTGGAACATCACCGGCGCCTTGGGGGTTTCGTCCAGCAACTGGGTGTTGCGGCCGCCGTAGTAGCTCACCGAGGGCAGTCCCAGGCGGATTGCCGACAGCAGCGCCACCGAGCCCCCCCAGCAATAGCCCACGGTGCCGACCTTGCCGGCGCGGCTGAGCAGGGTGGCGGCGGATTTGATCACCTCCACCGCGCGCTCCAGGCCGACTGCATTGGCCAGGGCCAGGCCGCGTTGCAGGCTTTCCTGGTCGTAGGGCAGCTGCACGTCCTTTTCTTCCAGGTCGAAGAAGGCCGGTGCCAGCACTTCGTAGCCGCGTGCGGCGTAATCATCGGCCACTGCGCGGATATGTTCGTTGACGCCGAAGATCTCCTGGATCACCACCAGGCCGCCGCGCGGGCTGGTGGTCGGAGTGGCGTGCCAGGCGGCGACCTGGCCGTCGGGGGTGTCGAGCGTGGTCCAGTGACCCATGGGAATTCCTGATGTGCAGCGAGGGATGCGCGCATTATCGACCGGACCGGCATCGTGAAAAGTGAGGGTTTCGCAAAGCCGGCCGGGCTGGCGAGGCACGGCGGTTCAGAGCGTTGCCCGCACGCCGCTATAATTGCCCCACTCAGGCCCCAGGCCGCTCCGTTCCCCAGGCTCCTGCTTCCATGTCCCAGCTGAACCCCAAAGTCGGCTTCGTCAGCCTTGGCTGCCCGAAGGCGCTCGTCGACTCCGAACGCATCCTCACCCAGCTGCGCGTGGAGGGCTACGACATCGTGCCCAGCTACGACGCTGCCGACGTGGTGGTGGTCAATACCTGCGGTTTCATCGATTCGGCGGTGACCGAGTCGCTGGACGCGATCGGCGAGGCGATGAACGCCAACGGCAAGGTGATCGTCACCGGCTGCCTGGGCAAGCGCCCGGAGCAGATCCGCGAGGCCTACCCGCAGGTGCTGGCGGTGTCTGGTCCGCAGGACTACCAGAGCGTGATGGAGGCGGTGCACGCCGCGTTGCCGCCGCGCCACGACCCGTTCGTGGATCTGGTGCCCGACTACGGCATCAAGCTGACCCCGCGGCATTACGCGTATCTGAAGATTTCCGAAGGCTGCAATCACCGCTGCAGTTTCTGCATCATTCCGTCAATGCGCGGCGATCTGGCCTCGCGCCCTGTGGATGAGGTCCTGCGCGAGGCCGAGCGGCTGGTGCGCGGCGGGGTCAAGGAATTGCTGGTGGTCTCGCAGGACACCTCGGCTTACGGCGTGGATCTGAAATACGCCGAGCGCCCGTGGCGCGACCGCATGTACCAAACCCGCATGAAGGCGCTGTGCGAAGGTTTGTCGGAGCTGGGCGTGTGGACGCGCCTGCATTACGTGTATCCGTACCCGCACGTGGACGATGTGATTCCGCTGATGGCCGAAGGCAAGCTGCTGCCGTACCTGGACATCCCGTTTCAGCACGCCAGCTCGCGCATCCTCAAGCTGATGAAGCGGCCGGGCGCAGTGGAAAAGACGCTCGAACGCGTGCAGCGCTGGAAGGCGATGTGCCCGGAGATCACGGTGCGCTCCACCTTCATCGTCGGTTTCCCCGGCGAGACCGATGCCGAATTCGAATCCCTGCTCGACTTCCTGGATCAGGCCCAGCTCGATCGCGTCGGTGCGTTCGCGTATTCGCCGGTGGAAGGCGCCAGCGCCAACGCATTGCCGGACCCAGTGCCGGAAGAGCTCAAGCAGGAGCGGCTGGCGCGTTTCATGGCCAAGCAGGCGGAGATTTCCGCCGCGCGGCTGGAAGCCAAGATCGGCAGCGTGCAGCAATGCCTGGTCGACCTGATCGAAGACGATATCGCGGTGGCCCGTTCGCGCGCGGACGCGCCGGAAATCGACGGGCTGGTGCATATCCAGAACGGCGGCGAGCTTGGATTGAAGATCGGCGATCTGGTCGATGTGGAGATCACTGACAGCGATGAGCACGATCTGTTCGGCGATGCATTGCCGGCCAATGCCCCGATCCAGCAAGGACGGTCGTTGAATCTGCAGATGGTGTAACCGGTCAGGTGTCGGGACACCGCGGTCCGTAGGAGCGCGCTTGCGCGCGAAGAGGCGTTATCGATAACGCCCTGTCGCGCACAAGTGCGCTCCTACAGGTCAGCGGATGGCGATCACGCGGCTACTGGCTGGCGTAATCCACCGACACCACCACGAAGGTGTGCTTGCCCGACGGCAGCTGCGCTTCAAACTCATCGTCCACGCGTTTTTTCAGCAATGCGCGCGCCAGCGGCGAGTCGATGCTGATCCAGCCGCGGCCCGCGTCGGTTTCGTCCGGACCGACGATGCGGTAGTGCAGCAGGTCGCCGCTGTCGGCGTCTTCCAGCTCGACCTGCGCGCCGAAGAACACCGCGCGCGGATCGGTCGGCGCGGTATCCACCACGCGCAGCGCTTCCAGCCGTTTGCTCAGATAACGCACACGGCGGTCGATCTCGCCGAGCTGCTTCTTGCGATAGGTGTATTCGGCATTCTCCGAGCGGTCGCCTTCTGCAGCGGCTGCAGCCAGCGCACGCACCACCTCCGGCCGGCGCACGCGCCAGAGCTCTTCCAGCTCGGCCTTGAGCCGGGCATGGCCGTCGGGCGTGATCAGCGCAGTGCTTTTTTCGGCAGGCGGGCGCCAGCGGCTCATGGGCGGTGTGTCGGTCGGCGGGGACGCGATGCTAGCGCGCATGACCTGCTTGCGCATCTGCCGCCGCACAGCGAAGCTTTGCGTTCTCGGACACGGACGCCGTCATGCTACTGATGCCGCTGCACAAACCCTGGTCGCGCCAGAACATTCCCTGGGTGACGCTGCTGCTGGTGCTGATCAATGTGGTGGTCTACCTGGGCTATCAGCGCAAGGACGACGCTTTGGTCGAAAACGCGGTGCGCTATTACGTCGACTCCGGGCTGGGCGCGTTGGAGGCGCAAGCCCACGCGCGCTATCTGGAGCAGACCGGCGAGGCCAAGCTGCGCGCCGCGCGCCAGGCCAGGCTGGGCAGCGTGCCGGCGCGTCAGCGCATCGCGTATCTGGCGCATCGGACGATGAACGATGTGGCGTTCGCGCAGGCATTGCGCAGCGGCACGCTGTTCGAGGACGAGGAACGTTTGCGCGAATGGCGCGCATTGCGTGCGCCCTACGACGCGCGCCTGTCCAAGGTGTTTACGCTGCGCCATCTGCAGCGCAGTTCGGAGTGGTCGCCAGCACGGATGCTGACGGCGACATTTCTGCATGGCAGTTTCGATCATCTGCTGGGCAACATGCTGTTCCTGCTGGCGCTGGGCACCCTATTGGAAGGGGCGATCGGCAGTGGATGGTTTCTGCTGCTGTATCTGCTCGGCGGGTTCGGCGCCAGCGTGGCCAGCCTGTGGTGGCGCTGGGGCGAGCCGGGCGGCGGGTTGGGCGCATCCGGTGCGATCGCTGCATTGATGGGCGCGTTCTGCGTGGTCTGGGGGTGGCGCAAAGTACGGTTTTTCTACTGGTTTTTCGTGGTATTCAACTATGTGCGCGGCCCGGCGATTCTGCTGTTGCCGCTATGGTTGGGCTGGGAGCTGTACAGCCTGTTGTCGAGCGACAATGCTGCGGTCGCCTTCGAGGCGCATGCCGGCGGGTTGGTCAGTGGCGCGCTGCTCGGTGCCTTGCTGGTGCTGTTGCGGCGCACCCGACCTGCCTTCATGGAAGAGAGCGATGCAGTGCTGGTGGACGATCGCTGGGAGCGCGCGCAGCGGCATCTGGGGCGCATGGAAAACGTGGAGGCCGAGCGCCTGTTGGCCGAGTTGGCCGGCGAGCAGCCGCACAATCTGGAGGTGGCACTGGCGCGTTATCGCACCGCGCGCAACGCGGGCCATCGCCAGGACAGCTTGCGGCATGCGCAGACGCTGTTGCAGCTGCAGACGCACCACGCCGAGCAGACGCGCATCCAGCTGGCGGTCGCTGCCGAGTTGAGCAAGGCCAAGATTGATTGCGCGCTGCCGGCACGGCTAGCCTTGATCGGTGCGTGTATGCGCAATGGGCTGCTGGCCGACGCCGAGCGGCTGTTGAAAGAATGCGAACTCAGTGCGTCGCGCGCGGAGTTGGCGCAGCACTGGTTCGTACTGGCCTTGCGCCATGGCGAGCTGCAGGACGGCGCGCAGCGTACGCGCTTGTTGCGGCTGGTGCTGGAGCAGTTTCCGGAGCAAGGCCAAGCCAACAAGGCGCGCTTTCTGCTCGACAATGGGTGAGTTGGTTCGATTTGCTGGCTTGCTGCGACAAACCGACCATCAGCGCCTATCGATTGCAGAGCAGGTGATCTGCGGTTTGGCTGCAGGGCCCTTGCCCGCCCACCGTCGCGGGACACGCCGCAAGTACGTCCCTGTAGGCTCTTACGCGGCATCCATGCCGCGTAAGGTCCCGCGACGGTGGGCGGGCAAGGACCAGTGGAGATGGTCGGTGTGCATGGTTTTAAACAAAGCAACCGATCAACTCTCTGGAGCGGTGAGGGCATCGCGCCCTCGGTGATGCGGGTTTGCTGCAGGGTCCT